>NZ_JYKZ01000009.1 GCF_001043005.1 Pseudomonas psychrophila | reverse complement strand
TCCACCTGATCCCATCCCGAACTCAGCAGTGAAACGATGCATCGCCGATGGTAGTGTGGGGTTTCCCCATGTGAGAGTAGGTCATCGTCAAGATTAAATTCCAAAATCCCTGTCTGCTCGCGCAGACGGGGATTTTGTTTTTATAGAAGTACCAAGTTTTTGCAGAGACGTTTTAACAACGGATCTGATACAGAATTTCTTGACGACCATAGAGCATTGGAACCACCTGATCCCATCCCGAACTCAGAAGTGAAACGATGCATCGCCGATGGTAGTGTGGGGTTTCCCCATGTGAGAGTAGGTCATCGTCAAGATTGAATTCCGAAACCCCTGTCTGCTAACGCAGACAGGGGTTTTGTTTTTGCGCGAAATAAAACCCCAGCGCTTTCTGTTCTCTTTACCCCCCCTCTAAAAGCCAAGGCTGCACTTTCGTCGGATTAAACACATTGCCACCAAAAGTGGCTAAGTATTCCGCAATTGGTGCCGACAGCCTGTTGAGCAATGCGTACGAGCAGAGCGGCCAAGAGGTTGCCTGCGCTGTTACACACAATAGTGCCCGCGTACGCATCCAACCTTTTGGCATAAGAAGTCCATGCTATGAATCTAAAGTTCAGCCATAAAATCCTTCTGGCCGCCTCAGGCGTTGTGGTTCTGGCGTTTGCATTATTCACCTTGTACAACGACTACCTGCAACGCGACACCATCAAGCAAAACATTGAGTCCTCGGTTCAGCAAGCCGGCAACCTGACAGCCAGCAGCGTTCAAAATTGGCTCGGTGGCCGCATTCTGGTGCTGGAGAGCCTCGCACAAAGCGTTGCGCATCAAGGTCCCCAGGCGGATCTGCCAGGCCTGGTCGATCAGCCGGCGTTTACCTCCAACTTCCAGTTCACCTACGTCGGGCAAGCCAACGGAGTATTTACCCAGCGCCCTGATGCGACGATGCCCGAGGGCTATGACCCCCGCGAGCGCCCTTGGTACAAGCAAGCAGTAAACGCCGGTCAGACCATGCTGACACCGCCTTACATGGCAGCTGTTGGTGGCCTGATTGTGACCATCGCCATGCCGGTAAAAAAAGGTGGTGAGCTGCTCGGTGTGGTCGGTGGTGATCTGAGCCTCGATAGCCTGGTCAAAATCATTAACTCGGTTGACTCCGGTGGCCTGGGTTACGCATTTTTGGTGAGCAGCGATGGTCAGGTCATCGTCAGTCCGGACAAAAATCAGGTAATGAAAAACCTGAAGGACATCTACCCGTCCAGTGCTCTGCGTATTGAAAAAGGTATTCAGGAAGTCAGGCTCAATGGCCAGGAGCGGATTATTTCCTTTACTCCGGTGACAGGCTTGCCGTCCGCGGATTGGTATATCGGTCAATCAATCGACAAAGAAAAGGCTTACGCCCCGCTGTCTAAATTCCGCACCTCGGCATTGATTGCGATGTTTATTGCGGTGGCAGCGATTGCACTACTGCTGAGCTTGCTGATTCAGGTCTTGATGCGTCCGCTCACTACCATGGGGCGTGCAATGCAAGACATTGCGCAAGGTGAGGGCGACCTGACACGGCGTTTGGTCATTGAGAACAAGGATGAGTTCGGCGAGTTGGCCAGCTCGTTCAACCAATTCGTTGAGCGTATTCACGCGTCAATCAGTGAGGTGTCCTCTGCAACCCGCCATGTTCATGATTTGTCTCACCGCGTCATGGCATCGTCCAACGCATCCATTGTCGGCTCGGACGAGCAAAGCGCGCGAACCAACAGCGTAGCCGCCGCCATTAACGAGCTCGGTGCTGCCACCCAAGAAATCGCCCGCAATGCTGCCGACGCGTCACAGCATGCCAGCGGTGCCAGTGAGCAGGCAGATGACGGTCGCAAAGTCGTTGAGCAGACCATCCAGGCCATGACCGAGCTTTCGCAGAAGATCAGTCTGTCGTGTGCACAAATCGAAACCCTGAATGCCAGCACCGACAATATTGGCCACATTCTGGATGTGATCAAAGGCATCTCTCAGCAAACCAACCTGCTGGCCCTCAACGCAGCCATTGAGGCCGCGCGTGCGGGGGAGGCGGGTCGAGGCTTTGCCGTGGTGGCCGATGAGGTGCGCAACCTCGCTCACCGCACTCAGGAGTCGGCGGAGGAGATACATAAAATGATCACCTCGCTGCAGGTGGGTTCCCGCGAAGCGGTCAGCACCATGAATGCGAGTCAGGTTTCCAGCGAAGAAAGTGTTGAGGTTGCCAATCAGGCTGGGGCTCGATTAATCAGCGTGACTCAACGTATCGAAGAAATTGACGGAATGAACCAGTCGGTCGCCGCCGCAACCGAGGAACAAACCGCCGTGGTCGAAACCCTCAATGTGGATATCAACCAGATCAACTTGCTCAACCAGCAAGGTGTGGTGAACCTCAACGAAACCCTCAAGGACTGCGATGCTCTATCGCAGCAAGCCAGTCGCCTCAAGCAATTGGTCGACAGCTTCAAGATCTGAGGTTTGCAAGTCAGTTAAAACTTATCCACAGCCCTGGCGTGTTAAGCGTCAGGGCTGTTTTGCATGCTGAGTGTTGAGGTAATGGGTAATAGCCACAACACCGCGGTGCAGATGTAACTCCAGCTCTGCAATACATGACTCGACATCTCTGTCTCGGGCATGACGTAGCAGTGCCCTGTGATCGTCCTGGCACAACTTGCCAAGGTTCATCTGCTCAAGGTTAAAGCGCAGAAAGCGTTCTTCCTCGATAAGTCCTGCCTCAATCAACGCCAGCAGTTTTCGGTTCGGAGCCTTGCAGTAAAGCGCCTGATGAAATTGCCGGTTGAGTGTGCCGATCTTGCCGAAATCTATTTCGGCTTCGAGCGCCTGGATATAACCGTCGGCCGTTTCAAAATCCTCGTCGGTCAACAGTGGCACTGACAGGCGCAGAGCCTGGGCTTCAAGCAACAGGCGCAACTCATAGGTCTCCAGTGAGTTGTCCTCGATCAAAGGGGCAACGACCGCTCCTCTGTATTGCACAACTTGCAGCAAACCTTGAGCTTCCAGCTGACGCAGTGCCTCGCGCACGGGCATGCGGCTGACGCCAAATAACTGTGCCAACGCTTCCTGGCGAATCGCGGTACCGCATGGCAAGCGCCCATCGAGAATGGCGTTGCGCAAGGTCTCTTCAATCACCGCCCGCGCCAAATGAGCGGGTATGGGTCCTGATACAACTATGCTGTTTAAAGGATTGTTTTTAACGGCCACGTTGTTACTACCTGCGCCGAAAGTTCAGCACGCTTGTTTGGATCCAATTCAAGTTAGGTACTGACCTGATCCTTGTCAAACCTTGTTACGGTTAGTTTAGCCTGACTGCGAGATAAGAGATTGCATGGTGCCACTATCTTTCTTGTCCAAGACTCTTCCGCCCGCTCCCCTTTGTTATGGGCTGTGCCCTACAATCGCCAACGTCAAAGCTGCCTGCGTCGCAGCCTCAATGCATAGCGGGTGAAGGATGGGCGTACTCAGCAATAACGATGGGGTGGAATTGCGATTGCGCACTCCTGAGTCGTCCCGCACTGCACTCACGCGAATGCTTTGCCAGCCATGGCTGTGGTGCATTTTGATCTTGGCCTCAGCGGTAAGATTTTATGGCTTCACAACCTCTGCCGTATGGTGCGATGAGGGCTCCAGCCTGATGTTGAGCGACTATCCACTCGCCGACATCTGGTTGCATGCGTCGCACGATGTTCACCCTCCGTTGTATTTCATGCTGTTGCACGGCTGGATGGCGCTATTTGGCGACAGCCTGGTTTCGATCCGTACCCTGAGTGTCTTACCCGGTATCGCAACGGTACTGCTGGGCATGTGGCTCGTACGGTTGATCGCGACCCCAAGAGCCGCGTTAGTGGCGGGGTTGCTGTTGGCGTTGCTGCCGACTGCAGTGCGTTATAGCCAGGAAGTGCGGATGTACTCACTCATGGGGCTGTGGCTGATAGGCGCCACCATTGCGTTGGTCTATTGGGTCAAAGCCCCGCATAAACACCGCTATCTGGTTATCTACACCGTGCTGATGGCGGCAGCGTTCTACACCCACTACTTCACCGCATTCTGCGTGATTGCCCATTGGCTATACCTTTTGCTCAGTGGCCGCAGCACCGGGTGGCTGCTCAAGCGTCCCGCCTGGTGGCTGGCCAACGTCGCTATTGTGCTCTTGTTTCTGCCCTGGCTTCCCGGGCTGCTGGACCTGCTGCAACACATGGATGACCTCAAAAGCGGCGGTGATGTGGATTGGGAGCCTGCAGTCGATGCCCGCTCCCTGCCAGCCATGACGTGGCAATTCTTGATTCAGGACGAAGGAGACAGCCTGCCCTGGCCGCTATTCTGGCTGGCACCGCTTGCACTGCTTGGCGGCGCGGTCTGGATGGCCGTACGAGATTCAACGCCACACAAATTCACCAGGTTGATCGTGATTTACACCCTGTTGCCGATTTTGGCCATCTACGCCGTGTCGTTTGCCTCGCCGCTGTTTATAGAACGTTATGTGATGTTTGCCGCACTGGGTTTGCCACTCCTGGTGGCGATCGCGGTGGATCGCTTGCTCAGTTACAAGCGTGCGATGGCCATTGCACTCCTGACACTGTTTGTAGGCACTGAGGCAGTGGGCTTGCGCAGTAACTTCAGCAACGATGCCGACCATTTTGATCGTCTGGTTGAGCACGTGAATCAACAGTTCCAGCCCGGTGACCGGATCGTAGTCAGTGATCTGTTCTGGTACTTCAGCTACGTCTATTACAACAAGACCGGGTTTGCGCCCATGCTCTACACACCGCCCACAGGCAGCGGCGCATCAGGGCGGCCGAACGACTACGGGTTTGGCACGTTGGTGAATGCCGACGGGGCGAAAATCTACGTCGATCGTCTGGCAGACTTGCCCGCCGGTACGGGGCGGGTGTGGCTTATAAGCAGCAAAGTACAGCCGGACGATTTCGGCCTTATCCCCACGGGTTGGCACAAAGCACAGGACTTGGCCGTCGATGACACGCAGGCTCGACTATATTTGACCTGCCTTGGCGCCGAATGCGGCGCTGAACCTGAATGGAGTCAACTCAATGCAAAAGCCAACCCATAGCCTCCCATCCTTGTTCAAACAGCTGGGTCTGCCGTCCGGCCCCGAAGATATTGAAAAGTTTGTCACCACCCACTCACCACTCAAGCCTGATCTAAAGCTTGAAGATGCATTTTTCTGGACACCTGCCCAAGCGGCTTTTTTGCGTGAAGAGCACCTTGAGGATGCTGATTGGGCTGAAGTCGTCGATCAACTGAACCTTATGCTGCGCACAAAACCGATCGTAGGTACGCAGAAATAAATGGCAACACTTGACTGAGATCATCTGGCCGCGCAATATTAATAGTTAGCAAACTAACATTATGTGACGCCTCTTGTCTGACACTCTCGATCTACTGCAAATGAGCATCAGCACCGGCATGGTGGTTGCGACTCGCCATTGGCGTCGCGTCTGCCAAGCTACGCTGGTCAACTACGGCATCTCCGAAGCCTGTGCCATGCCGCTATTGATTATCGGGCGCTTGGGGGAGGGAGTGAGACAAGTCACCGTGGCCCATGCAGCCGGTATGGAAAGCCCATCGCTGGTGCGTCTGCTCGATCAACTGTGCAAGGCCGGCTACGTGCGCCGTTGTGAAGATGCCAGCGACCGCCGCGCCAAAACCCTGAGTCTTACCGACACCGGTCGGGCGCTGGTGCAATCGATTGAAGCGCAGCTCGTGCAATTGAGAAGAACGGCTCTGGCAGGCATTTCGGTGGCTGACCAGGAAGCTGCACTACGGGTGATCAAAGCGTTTGAAGCGGCCGGCCAACGGTCTGATGGAGCGATGAATTGAACGGGTTTTTCAGCAGCATGCCGCCTGCCCGTGACTGGTTCTACGGTGTGCGCACTTTCGCTGCCTCGATGATTGCGCTGTATATCGCGTTATTAATGGAAATGCCCCGTCCGTATTGGGCCATGGCCACGGTTTACATCGTCTCTAGCCCCTTCGTCGGGCCGACCAGTTCCAAGGCGGTATATCGCGCACTGGGTACTCTGATCGGGGCTGCCGCTGCCGTATTTTTTGTCCCGCTATTTGTGCAAACGCCCTTTTTGCTGGTGCTGGTGATTGCCCTCTGGACCGGCATCTTGCTGTTTCTGTCGCTGCACCTGCGCACGGCCAACAGTTACGTATTCATGCTTGCCGGCTACACCATGCCAATGATCGCGTTGCCGATTGTGGATAACCCGCTGAACGTCTTCGACATTGCCGTCTCGCGGACCGAAGAAATCATGCTCGGGATTGTGTGCGCGGCGGTGGTTGGCAGCATGTTCTGGCCTCGGCGCTTGACCCCGGTTTTTATCGACTCGGCCGCCAAGTGTTTTGCCGATGCGAGCAATTACAGCAAGCACTTCCTGGCTCGCGACGTTGAGCCGAGCAAAGCCAGCGGCCTGCGCGCCTCGATGGTCACGACCTTCAACAGTCTGGAGATGATGATTGGCCAACTGCCCCATGAGGGCGCGCACCCCCAGACCGTGCGCAATACCAAAGAATTGCGCGGGCGCATGATTCACTTGCTGCCTGTGGTCGATGCACTGGACGACGCACTCTACGCGCTGGAGCGTCGCGCCCCTGAACTGCTCGATAAAGTGACCCCCTTGCTCGACCACGCTCAGCGATGGCTTGAAAACACCCGGGACGGGGCTTCGATCGAACATTGGCAAGCCTTGCGCCATGAACTCGAAGCGCTGCAGCCCAGTGCCACCGCGCTGGATGATCGTCGCCAATTGGTGTTTTCCAATGTGCTGTATCGGTTGGGGGAATGGATCGACCTGTGGCAAGACTGCCGCAGTCTGCAAACAGCTATTTCCACGGGCAACCAGGAGGTCTGGCGTGCCGTATACCGCCATTGGCGCCTGGGCCGGCTGACGCCGTTTCTTGACCGCGGGCTGATGCTCTATTCGGCATTTTCCACTGTGACCGCGATTGTCGTCGCCTCAGTACTGTGGATATTGCTCGGCTGGACCGACGGCGCCAGCGCCGTGATTCTGGCTGCGGTTGCCTGCAGCTTCTTTGCCTCGATGGACGACCCGGCGCCGCAGATCTACCGGTTCTTTTTCTGGACCTCGCTATCAGTGGTATTCGCCAGCCTGTACCTGTTTGTGATCCTGCCCAACCTGCACGATTTCCCGATGCTGGTGCTGGCGTTCGCAGTGCCGTTCATCTGCGTCGGCACCCTGACCGTACAACCGCGTTTTTACCTGGGCACGTTGCTGACCATCGTCAACACCGCCTCGTTTATCAGCATTCAGGGCGCCTACGATGCGGACTTCATGGTGTTTATGAACGCCAACCTGGCAGGCCCCATCGGGCTGCTGTTTGCCTTCGTCTGGACCCTGATTGCGCGTCCGTTCGGTGCTGAGCTGGCGGCCAAGCGGCTGACGCGCTTCAGCTGGCGTGACATCGTCACCCTGACTCAGCCCGCGACGCTGGCCGAGCACCGCCACATGGGCGCGCAAATGCTCGATCGCCTCATGCAGCACTTGCCGCGTCTGGCCTTGACCGGGCAAGACACGGGCAGCGCTTTGCGTGACCTGCGGGTGGCACTCAACCTTCTGGATTTGCTGGCTTATGCGCCAAGGGTCACGGGAGTGCCGCAACGGCTGTTGCGTCAGGTGGTGAGCGATGTGGGTGACTATTTTTGCGCCTGCCTCAAGGCGGGTGAGCGTTTGCCCATGCCCCTGGGGCTGCAAATGACCATGGACCGCACTCGTCGCGCGCTCAACGCCAACGACCTGCAAGGCGAAGGTGAGGCGCGAGTGCACCTGCTGCACGCCCTTAGCGGGCTACGCTTGGCCTTGCTGCCTGGCGTCGAATTTATTGTCGACAACGACGACCTGCCACATCCTCAGGCTCAGAGCATTGATGGAGCGCCGCTATGATCGGTGACGTAGATATCAGCGGGGTATTCCTGCCCACGCTCCTGGTATTGATGGGCATTACCTATTTACTGTTTTTGGTGGTTCACGCGTTTCTGACGCGTGTGCACTTTTACCGTCTGGTCTGGCACCGGGCTTTGTTCAACGTCGGTCTCTACGCTCTGTTACTCGGCGTTGTGGATTCTTTTAGTCGATACCTGATGACATGAAAAAACCTTTACTGACCTTGGGCCGTGTCGTTCTCACCTTATTGGTGGTGACGTTTGCCTGCGTCGTGGTCTGGCGCATGACCATGTACTACATGTTTGCTCCCTGGACGCGCGATGCCCACATCCGCGCCGATATTGTGCAAATCGCCCCCGACGTTTCGGGCCTGATCAAGCAGGTCGATGTGCGTGACAACCAACTGGTCACCCGTGACCAGGTGCTGTTTGTCATCGACCAGGAGCGCTTCAAACTGGCTTTGCGCCAGGCCCAGGCCACTGTTGCCGATCGCAAGGAAACCCTGGCACAAGCCCAGCGAGAAAGTCGCCGTAACAAGGGGCTTGGCAATCTGGTCGCCCGTGAGTTGCTGGAAGAAAGCCAGTCCCGTGAAATGCGCGCTCAAGCGGCTCTCACCGAAGCCCAAGTGGCCGTGGACAGCGCCCAACTCAACCTGGACCGCACGGTCGTGCGCAGCCCGGTTGATGGTTACGTCAATGACCGGGCACCACGGGTCAATGAGTTCGTAACGGCAGGTCGGCCAGTGTTGTCGATCGTCGATAGCACCTCGTTCCACATCGACGGTTACTTTGAGGAGACCAAACTCGATGGCATCCATGTCGGTCAGAGCGTTGATATCCGCGTGATTGGTGACAATGCACGCTTGCGCGGTCATGTCGAAAGCATCGTGGCGGGTATCGAAGACCGTGACCGCACCAGCGGCCAGAACCTGTTGCCCAACGTCAACCCTGCTTTCAGCTGGGTGCGGCTGGCGCAACGGATTCCAGTGCGCATTGTGTTTGACGACGTGCCTGAGGACTTTCGCATGATCGCCGGTCGCACCGCGACAGTGTCCATCATTGAAGACTCACCCAAAGCCAAACCTGCCCAGGAGAGTGCGCGATGAAAGCCGTTCACCTGGCAGCCGTAGGGCTGGGTTTGCTGCTGTCAGGTTGCCAGTTGCTTGGCCCCGATTACCACCTGCCCAAAGACGCGGCCATGCAACGTCCGGACTTGCAAGGCGAACTGGCGGGTGAGGGCGCCAACGTGATGTCAGCGCCAGTTCCCGATGATTGGTGGAAGCTCTATAAAGATCCGAAACTCAACGAGCTGGTGCGTCAGGCAATGGCCTCCAACACCGACTTGCGGGTCGCGGCGGCGAACCTGTCGCGGGCGCGGGCTCAGGTTGAGCAAGCACAATCGGCCGGTGGCTGGAGCGGTTCGATGAAGGCAGGGGCTCAGCGTCTGCAAGAGTCCGGTGAGGCCTTCCTGCTGGCCGATAAAGTCCCCGTTGCCAACGTGGGTGACCTGGGCATCAGCACCTCGTATCAATTCGATTTGTGGGGCACCTTGCAGCGCGGTATTGAAGCTGCACAAGCCAACGCTGATGCCACTCAGGCCGCGGCGGACACCGCTCGCATCACCTTGGTAGCGGATGTGGTGCGAGCGTACACCCAGGTGTGCGCGGCCAATGAAGAACACCACATCGCAGAACAATCCCTCAAGCTGCAAGCCCAAAGCACCAGCCTGACCCAGCGCCTGCGTGATGCGGGCCGCGGTGACGAAACTCAAGTCACCCGTTCCGAAACCCAGTTCAAATCGCTGCGGGCAGAATTGCCGCGATACGAGGCGTTGCGCCAGTCCGGCCTGTTCCGTCTGTCGATGTTGCTGGCCAAGCCGCTGGACCAACTGCCTCCCGGCGTTGCCGCCTGCGCCGAGCTGCCGCACATCGCGCAACTGCTGCCTGTAGGCGACGGTGCGGCACTGCTCAAGCGCCGCCCTGACGTGCGTCAGGCCGAACGCCATCTGGCGGCTGCAACCGCTGAGATTGGTGTGGCTACAGGCTCCCTGTATCCGGACATCAGCATTGGCGCCAGCGTTGGTACGGTGGGGCTGCTGGAAAACCTTGGGACGGCACCGGCCAACCGCTGGGGCTTTGGGCCGTTGCTGAGCTGGACCATTCCGACCAATGGCTCGCGGGCTCGAATTCGTGAAGCCGAGGCCGTCACCCAGGGTGCCCTGGCCAAGTTCGACGGCGTAGTGCTCAACGCCATCCGCGAAACCCAGACCAGCCTGGTGCAATACACCGCGTTGTTGCAGCGTCGCGATGCATTGGCAGAGGCTGAGTTGTCGGCCAAAACCGCAGCCGATCAAACCCACCAGTTCTTCCAGGCAGGGCGCGAGTCATTCCTGGCTGACCTGCAAGCAACCCGTACCTACACCGATATGCGCGCGCAATTGTCTGCGGCCAACACCCAGGTTGCCATGAGCCAGATTGATCTGTTTTTGGCTCTGGGCGGCGGCTGGGAAAGCGGACGAACGCAAGCCCCGGCAAACGCGAAACCCTGACAGCGTTGCTATGCTCTGAACTATCGGTATCAGAACGATGGTTCAGGGCGTTTGCGGGTCTGTAGCCCTCCTCATCGTGCAGACCATGCCTGATGGGGATACTAATAATGAAAAACCCTTATGCTCCTGGTTTCTGGTGTGCAGTAGCGGCAGTCGTGTTGCTCTCGGCGACTTACTTCTACGGCATCATGCTGGCGCACCAGATCGACAAGGCAATGATCTTCCTCGACAGTGCCAGCGCCCTGATTGCCGTGCTGGCCATCGTGGTTGTCGCGTGCGCCCTGGTGCAAACCCGGCAAATCAAAAAGCGCCAGATCACCCAAGGCCAGACCCGTGTCCTGATTTGGGACACCAAAGTTGCGTTGCGCCGGGTCGAGACGGTTTTCGACCGCTACTTCTGGGGGAGCTATTGGCAGCCAGGCCGAACCTTCCAGGAGTTCATGGGCGAACTCACCGGCACCCCGCTGGAAAAAAGCCTCGAAGCCCTTAAAGCTCAATGCCTGCAACTCGATAAAGCCCTGCCATCCGAAGATCGCCAATGGCTCGACAATGCCCGTGAGCTTTCGGATGTCGCGGCGGCGATGGCCCGTGAGCGATACCAGCTGGATTATTCGGACGTTTCTTTCAATTCCGTAGGAGAAACCTGCATCGATCACGATCTGGAAGTGCTGGTGTATACCTGGAGTGCCAGCCTCAAGAGCTTTGATCATCAACTTGATGAAATCGATCAGCGTTACGCTCAGCCCGCATGATGTCTGCCGTCACGCAAGAGCAGCGCCTGCTCTATCGCCAGTGTTAACCTGCTAGCACTTTGGGCCCATGAAGGGCTTTGCAAAGACCGCATTACTTTCAACACAACGGACATTGAACGGGTCAATTGATGAACAAACCATTAGGCGTGCTGGCAGGGATTGTGATTGTTGTTGGGGCACTGAATACCGCCGGGGCGTGGTACACCGGCAGCAAAATCGAGGGTGTGTTGCAGGCTGCGATTGTGCAATCCAACCAGGAACTGGCAACCCAACTCCAGGGCTCCACCACCCACGGCACTCTCGAACTGGTGTCTATTGAGCGCAACCTCTACAGCAGCACCGCGCACTACCGCCTGAAAATCCAGGACGACAAAGCGGGCCCGGACGCACAGCCCGTGGAGTTGCTGTTTGTCGATAACATCGAGCATGGCCCGCTGCCATGGTCGCGCATCAAGACGTTCAAGTGGATGCCAGTAATGGCGGTCAACAACTACGCGCTGGAAAAGTCCCCTTTTACCGAAAAATGGTTTGCTGCCACCAAAGATCAGACCCCGCTCAAAGGCCAGGTCACCATGGGCTATAACCGCTCGGTTGATGGTCATATGGAACTGGTGGCACTTGAGACCAAACTGGACGACAACTCCACCTTCAGCTTCTCGGGCCTGACCATGGAGGCTCAAACCGATGCCGAGGGCCAGAACCTGAAAGCCAAAGGCTACATGGACCACCTCAAGATCCACGCGGTAACGGTCGACAAACCACCGGTACTGGTTGAACTCAATGGCCTGACCCTCGCCAGCGACCTGAAAAAAACTCCATTTGGCTTCTATCTCGGCCAGAACGTGATGGTGCTGAGCGAAGGCCAACTGACTTATGGCGCAGCCCAATCCGTCATCAAGCTCAAAAACTTTGAATACGCGGACTCTGCTTCTGCCAACGACAACTTGATGTCCGGACGCCTGTCCTACAAGGTGGGTGAAGTCACCCTGGACGGCAAGCCAGTAGGCAGCGCGCAAATGGTCCTGACTGCCAGCAGCCTGGATATCCCGGCCATGCAATCGCTGATGCAGATCTATCAGAGCAAATTCCAGCCTCAGGCCGATGGCACCTTGCCGCAAACACCGCTGACTCCGGCGGAGCAAGTACTGATGCAGGTACAAGTTGAAAAAATGCTGGCCGCCAAACCGCAGCTGGCGCTGGAAAAATTCACGATCAAAACCGAAAACGGTGAAAGTCAGTTCAACGTTGCCATGAGCCTGGCCAAGCCGGCCTCATTTGAGGGCGCGCCTGTCGAAGTCACCAAGCAGATGCTGACCGCGCTGGATGCAAAACTGCTGCTGTCCAAGCCGATGATTGCTGACCTGTCAGCTGTTCAGGCGCAACTGGTCGGTCAGACTGACCCGCAAGCCATTGCCAAAATGGCCAGCATGAACAGCGAGATGGCAGGGGTAATGGCGGTGCAAACCGGGTTGGCCAAAGTGGATGGCAACAACATCCTGGCCTCGCTCAATTACGCGGAAGGTCAGGTGGACCTCAATGGTCAAAAAATGAGCCTGGAAGACTTCATCACTGCAATGACCACCCGATTTGGCGGTGTAGCCAGCCAGCAGTAAATCACTCATGGGAGCGGGCTTTACCGCGATTGCATCGCTGCGGTTCAACTGAGAACCGCAGCGCCTGCATTGCGAGTAATCCTGTGCCCACCGTTTTCTGCAGACGCGACAAAACCACGCGCAAATGCACGTCGGGTTCAATTCGAAAGGGGGAAACACGGTTCCCTTGAACAAGGGAACGTATTTAGAAGCGGCGTAAATATGGCGGAGAACGGGGGATTCGAACCCCCGACACCCTTTTGAGGTGTACTCCCTTAGCAGGGGAGCGCCTTCGGCCACTCGGCCAGCTCTCCGCAAAACGCCGGCTATAGTAACCAGCCTTTCGTCAGTTGCCCATAAAAATTTAACCTGCCCTGCATTTTGCTGAAAAAAGACCGTAATACAGGCACGTGAAGACTCGCCGGGTTCTCGGCGAGAGGCAAGTGAGCTTTGAAGAATGGTGGTTTTGACGCTGCTCCCTTGAACAAGGGAAAGAAGATGGTGCACCAGGCGGGATTCGAACCCACGACCACTGCCTTCGGAGTCCTAAAAGTCGACGTTTAGAATCAATACGTTAGCGGGGATTAGCTGGGAAATCAACGGGTTGTGTTAGCTGGGGTTAGCTGGTTTTCGCCCCGATTAGCCAGGGGAGTGTGGCAAATTTGTGGCATTGTCAGGCTCCAGTGGTGACGTGATAGAGGTGTATTGAAACCACGACAACAGCCCAAGACAGCCTGTCTGCATGCGTGCCCTGGGCTCAAACAGCCCGCGCCTAGCTGTCGAGGTCGTTCAACGGCTGCCCGGTTCTAGGGTCTTCGCAATTAGCAACTTTGAGGTTATGCAGCGCCCTGATGGTGAACGAGGTATGTGCAGAGAAACCTAATCCAAAAAGCGCCGCGGATGCGGCGCTCCAATTGGAGGGTCAAGCTGCCGCCAATACCTGTGCAACGGCTGCGAGCTTTTCATCGATAAGGGAAAACTCACACCTCACCGAAAAATAATCCTCCTCCAGTTGAAATTCAACCGCACACACCAACGCTTCAAGCAAAGTAGCCCTTCCTTCCAGCTCGGATCTATCGACTTGAATGAGAAAGCGCTGGCTTTCATGGGACACATACACGTGAAGGCTTTGACCGTGTTTTTCGTGATGGAAGTAGAAATAAGGTTGCTCCGCATCCCCTGACACTGATTCATACGACTGCAGGGTCAGAGCTGCGAGCTCTGTGGGGGAGTTTCTGCTCAGCCGGTCATGCAAGGCAAATGTATGAAGCTCGGCATGACTGCCACTCATGCGCTCTCTTGCCAGCAGATAGATGTCGTCTGTGTCCCCGCCGACGAAACGTATTTGACGCTTGCGGCAATATGCAAAAGCGTTAGGCGTTTGCACCAGCAACTGCTGCCAATGAGAATCAGGCTCGGCTTGCTCGATGATGGCATGCAGCTGAGGCGCCAAGGACTCTTCGACATCAAGTTGATCCCATAGTGTGAATAGCAGTTCGCGCCGTTCGCTGTCTTCGCCAAGCAGACGTTTCCAGCTGCCTTGTTCAGTCGCGGCATTGACCAGGAACGAGTAGTTGCTGCCATTAACTAACAAATAGTCCCCGAGCGACAGCAATGCGCGCTCCCATGAAAATGCCTTGTCGACGGTAATCAACCCTTGAGCGTCAAACATCGCCTCGGCCATTCGCAGCGCATCGCTGAAAGGTTGTTTGAGGGCCGCGTGATCGGATAACTCTTTGGGTGACGCACGTACCGCAATTGCCAGCCCGCTACGCTCAAGAAGAAAGCCGATCTGGCCTTGGAAATAACCATGCAGCTCGGCTTTTTCCAGGGGCTCGCGCCAGATGGCGTCAGAGAGCAGCAGGTTGGCCTTGATCACCTCTTCACTGGTCTGAGCCCCGTTGAAACCAGTGACCGGGCGTGTAGCGTCGACAAGAAACGGCAGAATATCCAATGCATCGGGAAGCATGTCGCGCAGCCCTCTGAGACTACGCTGGGCATCTTCGGGTCGCACATAGGCAGTGTTGGAAGAGAGATTGCACACTAGGCGCATCCATTGTTCCAGCGCTTGTGGCTGCTTATCGCCATGCGTTGCCACAAACTGGACGTAACCGGAGAACTGGACGAGCTGGGTATAGCTCAGCTTGAACGGGTCAGTACAGGCAGCCTTGAAGAACTCGCGATCGTTGAAGTAACGGGTATCAGGTAAAAGTGAGCAGAAGCCTGCAGCGTTACTGGACCACGCTTCGAACAAAAGTACGACCGTGTCGGAAAAGGCTTCATCGAGCCATCCGTTGTCATCGAAAGTGTGGAATGTATTGCTCCATTTCGACGCTCTCAGCGTATTGAAATTTGCAGCGTAACCTGGGCTGTCGAGGTCGCGAGTTGCCAACGCAACGACTCGCAATACATTCATCATTGCGTCGTCGAACAGCTGCATGGAGATCAGTCCGGCACTCGCCCCGCCTTCATTACAGGTGGTCCAGAACAAGTCGGCCCAGCGCGTATCCAGCCGTGTGGCGATGAACGAAGCAACGCCTTGCTTGACGCCATCCGCGGTGCGGGTCTGGCCGTCGTACTGATGCTGCAATGTCTGTTCGTAACGCGCTTTGAATGTCTCGAAGGGCGTGAGCGGCATACCTCTCGAGTTCATTCTGATGTACAGATCGTCGGCCAGCCCGAACGCCTTCAGGTCCAGCAACTGGAATGTAATCACGGGTCGCTCGCTGTCGCTCAAGCGCGCGAAAGTTGCAGTGGGTGCATCGTGAAAAGCCGCGTGAATGGCCTCCAGCATGACTAGGGCTGACTGGATGGTGGGGTCGAGGCGCCAGCGGCGGAAATACCATGGTTGGTCACATATCAGCTCTACCAGCGACTCGGCACCGCAAATTGCACGCTGGGGGCTGAACAGGCTCAATGCGTCGAAGAACTCGGTACTGCTGGGGCGCACCTTGTAGCTAAATCGCGATTTTCCCTTGTGGCAAAACAACCCCTGGAAGCTTTCACTTTGGCCATCGCGTTGGGCCAGATACCAGTGAAGCAGGAACAACGTAGTCAGGCGTTGCTGACCGTCCAAGGGTTGAAACTGGCGGTCCTCATCGAGCCCGCCATAGACAAAATCGAGGTTCAATGGCAGTTCGGCGCTGTGGGCAGGCAATTTGAACGCGCCAAGCAGTGCGGCCAGGAAATCGTTGCGCACATCGACGCTATCGGGTCGCCCCTGTGCGTAGTCCCGTTGGATCAGTGGTATACAGACCCCGGTCTCGGGGCCAAATAAATCCTGAAATATGACCCGCTTTCCGTTGCTGCTCATGCGTTGTGCTCCTGCGCCTGCCAAAAGAAACCAGCCAGCGCATCGTGTAGCGCCTTGAAGTAGGATTTGCTGTCCTTCGCGCTCCAGAACAACAGGTGGTCAACGTTCTGGCTGTATCCCTTAAGAAACAAGTTGCGCGTGCATAGGGGAACAAAAACGCCTGATTTATCGAGCGCCAGAATATGGTCTCGCTTGACCGCAAACACTGCATTTTTGTAGCTTCGGTTTGTGTGAAGATCGAGCAATGTAAGGTTGGCAATCCCGTCGTCTACCTCCTGATTTTCCTGGAAGTCAGTGAGGACGTGCGAATACAGCGTTTTGAAAGCATCGGACGTCGGCTTGGGGACGGCCAGATAGGTTTCAATTTCTTCGCAGCGTAGATCAAACAACCCGATGGCTCGAAGCTGAGCACAAGCGTGCCTTAACCAGTTCTCTTGATCGGCTTTATCGACTGGCGGACTGGAGGTTACCGAACGGATATGTTCGATGTCCCAGCTTTCCTTCTTGAAGCTATCAAACGGAAACCGGGTGTTGGACGCCTTGCTTTGCAGCAACGTCGCCAGATTGAACATCAACAGGCTGGCACGAATTTTCGCTGCATCACTTTTGCTGTACACGAGCGCTTGCAAGAAGCCCTGCAATTCTGTTTGCAGTTGCTCTACCGGTGTAAATGCTTCAAGCCGCTTACCGGTGAGCCTGAAAAATGCTTCTCGACGCAATAGTGCTTCGAACTCAGCCTTTGGCCCCTTGGCCGCCCAGCTTAGAACGGCGTCGACCGCGACACCCTGCTGCACGAGAAAACCGATGATGTGGTAGAGGCGACGATCCTCGAACCACTCCTCGATCTGCATGAATACCTGCTTGACTCGACGCCATTCCTGGGCAGCACCCGCGCCAGGTAGCCCAAGGCGACGACTGTAGGCGTGGAACACGCCATAACGCTGGTCTACGTTCAATTCACCTTCCAGCTTGGCTACCAGCGAGAACAGAAAACCGATCCGGTTATGGGTGGTGCCTTTCTCTGCATTGAGGAAATACCAAAAGGCGTCGTTCTGCAGGGCCTTTTCCAGCTGGTCCCATTCATGGGCAATCTGTAATTGCTCTCCAGTCACGCCGTCTCCGTCATTGACCGGGTGACGCAAAAACAATGCGCGGATCAGTTCGTCATTGGTCAGCGGAATCTTGCCCACGTTGAGGCGAGTGAATGCTTCGACTGCGTTCTCGTGTTCATCCAGCTCGTACCAGATCACACGTGTCTTGTTCAGCAGCGTAGCTTTGAATCCCTCGAACTCGTGTTCTCGCTGAGCGAACCAGGCTTCGATCACTTCGATGGCTTGGTGCAAGTAGTAGAAATCGACGTTCCGTGCGGCCCGCTCCGCACTGGGGTCGTCGAGAAAACGCGGCAACTCGGGACGGGTTTCGTAGCTCAAGCTAAAATGCTTTGATTGATACTTGGGTGCCATGCGCTCATTGAAGTGACGCAGGATGAGCAGCAGCGTAGTCAAACGCTGCTGGCCATCGACGACTTCGTAAACATCGCTCGCTGCCTTGAGTACTAACGGCTGCAGGCAATAGTACTCCTCAGGAAGCGAATTGGCCCTTTTGCCAAACTCACGCACATCATCAAGCAGTTGAACGACCTGAGTCGGTTTCCAACGGTATCCGCGCTGGTAGGCAGGAATCCAGAACTGATTAGGATGACCATTTTTATTGCTGATCAGATCGTGAACTGACCTGGTTTCAAACACCGAATGCTTCATCGTTCAACGTCCTGTCAGAGATATCTTGCGCGGAGATTACATGCCCGGGTGCTGCTCACCAACGATCTGACGTGGGTCGCCTACCACCGCAACGACATATTTGAGACGCGCCTGGAAGGCCGCAGTCCGCTGACCTTCCTGATCTCAAAGATTGAAGACCTGCTCAACAATTGAGGCCGTATCGGGGGCGAAATGTCCAGTAGGGGGGGCAATTTGTGCTGTTTGCAAAGCTCAAATTGTGTCGATGGTTTACTATCCGCACTGTGAATAACAGCACAACCTGCCCTGTCTGGATCCAGTCGGGAGTATGAGCCGGGAGTACAAGGACAGTGTCTAAAAAGCAGCGTGTGTTGACATGTTGGGTGGGTGGGAATGATCTCAAAGCTCCGGGCGGAGGAGAAGTCGGTCCAATTTTATCCACCCTGCGGGCGGCCTCCTTTGATCGCCTAGAACTGCTTTGCTCATACCCGGCCGAGCGTGTAGAACCCTATCTCGAATGGCTTAGGTCGACTGTCGAGATAGCCATTGAGCCACGCTACGAGTCATTGAGTTCCCCGGTTCATTTCGGAGAAATCTACAAGGCAGCGCAAGCACATCTGGAGCAGTTGTCTTCATCTCGGGCGGATCTTTCGATACTGATCAGTCCCGGGACACCAGCCATGCAGGCTGTCTGGATTCTGCTCGGCAAGACACGGTACCCCGCCACTTTCTATCAGTCCTCGCTAGAACAGGGTGTGCAGAAGGTTGATGTGCCATTCGAGATTGCTGCGGAGTATGTGCCGGCTGCTAATACCATCAGTGGTGACAAGCTGCTAGAGCTCGCTGATGGCCATGCCCCAGTCAACGCGGCTTTCGACAGCATCATCACGCAAAGCGAGCGCATTCTCACGCTCAAGTCTCAAGCACAAATTCTGGCGCAAAAGCAGGTGCCAGTCCTGATCTATGGAGAGACAGGCACCGGTAAGGAATTGTTCGCTAGAGCGATTCACAATGCCAGTCCTCGCTCTACTGAGCCATTCATCGCGGTTAACTGCGGGGCGATCCCCCCAGAGCTGATCGACTCCACGTTGTTTGGTCACCGCAAAGGTGCTTTTACTGGTTCGGTCGAGAATCGAGTCGGTGTTTTCCAGCAAGCTCATGGGGGAACTCTCTTTTTGGATGAGTTCGGTGAGCTCACGTTAGACGCACAGATTCGCCTGCTGCGGGTGCTGCAAGAGGGTGTGGTAACTCCGGTGGGAGCTAGTCAGGAAATCAAGGTGGATGTGCGTCTGATCACTGCTACCCATCGCAACCTGATGCAGGCCGTGGCGGACGGGCGCTTCAGGGAAGACCTTTTCTTCCGCGTAGCCGTAGGTGTCTTGCATCTACCACCGCTTCGTGAGCGTGAGGGAGATCTGCTGTTGCTGGCGGATTCCCTGTTGAAGGAAATCACGGCTCAGGATAACTCCCTTAAGGGTAAGAAAATTTCCATCGATGCAAAAAATCTTATTCTTCGCCACCCTTGGCGAGGCAATGTCCGGGAATTGCAATCCACCTTGTTGCGGGCAGCTCTCTGGTGTTCAGGCAGCGTGATAGGCGCGGCTGACGTCGAGCAGGCGTTGTTTCAGCTGCCTCAGGATAAGCAAAGTTTAATGTCCCTTGATGTATCTCAAGGTATTGATTTGCAAGAGGTAATTTCTAGCGTGGCTGATCATTACCTTCGCCAGGCACTTAAGATTACAGGCAACAACAAAACCCGGGCGGCGGGCCTGCTAGGTCTCAAAAGCCAGCAGACGCTGAGCAACTGGATGAGCAAGTACGGCATCGACTAAAAATTTGGCACGGTCCTCGCTATAGGATCGATATGGACAGAATAGCCTTTATGAAATCAGTCAATTTCGAATTCCTCCGCTCCGGCAATGAGTTGCTGGCGAATCTCGCTGGCCTAGCCGAGGCGGTACTGCACATTGATCCGGGCAGTGCACTGACTCGTCTGCGCAGCTTCGCAGAGGAATTTACCAAATCCGTCTATAAGGAAGAGTTGCTGCCGCGTATGCCACAGTCAACCTTCTACGACTTGGTGAAAAACTCGGTCTTCACGGACTGTGTCAGCAGGCCTCTTGTACACCAGATCAATTTTCTGCGTGTCCAGGGCAACGACACTGCCCATGGTGCTGAAGGTAATTTGCGTAATGCCCAGCAGGCGCTGAAAACTGCCCATCAGCTAGCTATGTACATGGCTATCAAATACTACGGAGTTGCCCAGGCTGCGATCCCTGAGTTCGCCGATGTACAGGATCCAACTGCGGCGTTGGTTAGTTTGCAGAAGACTGTCTTCAGCTATGAAAAGGAGCTGAATCAGCAGCAGGAAGAGCTCCAGCGTGTGATGGACAAGCTTGAGCAAGAGCGTATTCGCAATCTCGACAAGCTTGATCCTCCAGCCAAGCACGACCAGCAGAAGCGTCTGCATCAGAGTCAGCAGGTATCTGACAGCCTGCAATGGAGCGAGTCGAAGACTCGCAAGCTCATGATCGACCTCATGCTGCGCCAAGCCGGCTGGGATGTGAGTGATTCCGCGCAGGTTGGGCAGGAAGTCGAAGTCGATTTTCCTGACAACGCCAGTGGCAAGGGCCGTGCGGATTATGTGCTGTGGGGTGATAACGGCCAGCCGTTGGCGGTGATCGAAGCCAAGAAGACCGGCAACGTCAGCCTGCACGCCGGTCGCGAGCAGGCGCGCATGTACGCTGATGGTTTCGAGCGCATGGGCATGCAGAGGCCGGTGATCTTTTGCAGCAACGGCTACGAAACCTTCATCTGGGATGACGCGCAGTACAACACCTACCGCCCGGTGTACGGCCTCTATAGTAAGAGCAGCCTCGAGTACCTGGCGTACCAGCGCCAGTATCGTATCGCCAAGCTGGAGCAGCACAACCCTGACTTGAGCATCGCCGACCGCCCATATCAGATCGAGGCCATCAAGACCGTTGCCGCCCATTTTCAAAAGCAGCGGCGCAAAGCGCTTATCATTCAGGCCACCGGTACCGGCAAGACCCGTGTGGCCATTGCCCTGGCTGAGCTGCTGCTTCGCACCGGCTGGGCCAAGCGAGTATTGTTTCTATGCGACCGCAAAGAGCTGCGCGTTCAGGCTGACGATGCATTCAAGCAGAACTTGCCTAGCGAGCCGCGCTGCGTCATCGGTGAAACGAGCAAGGTGGATCAGACAGCGCGAATTTTCATCGCCACCTATCCGGGGATGATGAACCGCTTCGCTCAGCTCGATGTGGGCTTTTTCGATCTGATCATTGCCGACGAGAGTCACCGCAGTATCTACAACAGATATCGCGATATCTTCGACTACTTTGATGCGCTGCAAGTTGGCCTCACTGCCACACCGGTCAAATTCATCAGCCGCAACACGTTCGACATCTTTGACTGCGAGACCACCGACCCTACGTTTGAGTTTGGTCTGGATGCCGCCATCAACAACGAGCCGCCTTATCTGGTGCCGTTTCGCGTCAAGGATTTAACCACCGATTTTCTGCGTGATGGCATTCATTACAGAGACCTGAGTGACGAACAAAAGGCCCAGCTTGAGGAAGATCTCGGCGAAGAGGAGGCCCAGCGCACGACCATCGCCGGCAAGGACATTGGCCGCAAGATCTTCAGTGAAGACACCGATCGCATCATTCTGGAAAACCTGATCGACAACGGCATCAAGGATGAAACCGGCTCTCTGGTAGGCAAGACAATCATCTTCGCTCAGCGCCAGGATCACGCCGAGCATCTCGAAAAGCTCTTCTGCAAACTCTATCCGCAGTATGGGACCAAGGTTTGCAAGGTTATCCACAATGGCATCGCCCATGTCGGCACGTTGGTCAAGGAGTTCAAAAAGCCGGATAACGATTTCCGAATAGCCATTTCGGTCGACATGCTGGACACCGGTATCGACGTGCCGGAGGTGGTCAATCTTGTGTTCGCCAAGCCGGTAAAGTCCTGGGTCAAATTCTGGCAGATGATTGGTCGAGGCACCCGCCTGCGTCTCAATCTGTTCGGTCGGGGCAAAGACAAGCAAGAGTTTCTGATCTTCGATCACTATGGCAACTTCGACTTCTTCGAGCAGGAGTACCAGGAGCCGGAAGACACTGGTAGTAAGTCCCTACTGCAAACTACCTTCGAGGCTCGGCTGGAACTGGCCCAGGCCGCGCTGACACTGAACCATGCTGAAGCTTTCGATGCCGCCATTGACTTGCTGCGCGCCGACATCAATGACCTTCCGGAAACCAGCGTGGCGGTCAAGCGCGAGCTGCGCAACGTGCACCAGTTGCAGCAGACCGATCTGCTGAAACGGTTCGAGGCCAATACTCAGCACCTCTTGAGCAACACCATCGCCCCGCTAATGTCCGCTCGGATATTGCACGACAAACACGCAACCGCACTGGACAAGCTGGTCGCCAACATCGAACGCTGCCTGGTGGAACAGGCAAGTTGTTTCGAGGACGGCAAAATCACGCTGCTGACCGAGCTGGACAGGCTCGCGGTGAATATTCAGGCCGTGCGCCAGAAGGATGAGATTCTCGCCGAGGTGCGCAGTGCCGCTTTCTGGCTCCAACCGAGCATAGGCAAGCTGGAAAACGCCCGCAAGGAACTGCGCGGCATCATGAAGTATCGGCAGGCAGGTAGCTCCTTAACTTACGGGATCGGCACCACTAAGGCCAAGGATGACAACGTCGTGGCTGAGGAGCGTCGAGTCGTGATCGCTGGAGCCAACGAGGCGATGCTTTATCGCGGTCGACTCAAAAAAATCCTCACAGATATGCTCGCCGCCAATCCGATTCTGCAAAAAATCCACAAAGGCGAGCCCATCGCGGAGCCAGAACTGAAAACTTTGACCTCGACCATTCTCACCAGCCATCCAGGGGTAAGCCTGAATGTGCTGAATGAGTTCTATGGCCGTACCGCAGAGCAGCTGCACGTCACGATTCGCGAGATGATCGGACAAGATGCTCAGGCCATCGAAGAGCATTTCAAGAAATTCCTTCACAGCCACCCAACCCTTACTGCTCAGCAAGTGAGCTTTATGAACCTGCTGAAGAACTACATCGCCCAGCACGGCAGCATCGTCATCGAAAAACTCTACGACGTGCCGTTCAACAGCATCTCCCATGAGGGAATCGACGGCGTTTTCAAGCCAACGGACATTGATCAGTTAGTCGCAGTGCTCAAACCCTTTCTTCGCGAGAACAACTCGCCATCTGGTGTTCAGGAGTGACCATGCAAGCCAGTCAATGGACTACGGACATCATTGTTATCAGTACAGTGCTCGCAGTGGCTTCAGCGCTGCTAGGTTACTTCGCAGCAGCGTTGCGCCAGGGAAGGCAACTGAGCCAACTGACAGCCCAGCTTGAGCAGTCGCACACCGCTCAGGCATCGGTAATCGCAGAGAAGGCTGCTCTCACTGAGCAGCTCAAGGTGGCAGAGGGGCGCGGCCACGAGTTGCAAGTTGCAGAAAGCAAGTTGAACGCGCAATTACAGTCCGCCATCGAAAACGTGACGCGGCTGAACACGGAGCAACAGCAGAGCCGGGACGTCATTGCTGCTGTGCAGCTGAAGCTAGAAGATGCAAGTCGGCAGCATCATGAAGCCGCTAAGCGCCTGGATACTGTCCAGGCTGAGGGGCGGGCATTCCAGGAGCGGGTCACCGATCTGCGTGATCGTCTGGAAAAAGCGCAGACTTCCAACGACCAGTTGCAGGCAGACCGTGACCGCCTCAAGGATGAGCTGGCCAACGAGGGTAAGCGGGCCAAGTCTCTGGAGACTTCCGAGCGTGATGTACGTGAGCAGTTGAGCGAAGCCAAGCAGGCGTTGACTGAGCGGGCGCAGGTACTCAATGCATTGCAGGAGCGTTTCGGCGGACTGTCGTCCGAGCACACTGAACTTAAAACCACTTTGCAAAAGCGCGAAGAGCACTTCCAGGAGCAAATGCTTCAGTTGGCTGATACCCGAAAATCGCTGACTCAGGAATTCGAAAATCTGGCTAACAAGATCTTTGAGGAAAAAGGCAAGACCTTCACCCAGACCAGCCAGACCAGCATTGACGGCATGCTCAAACCCTTCCGTGATCAGATCGAGGGCTTTCAGAAGCGCATCAACGATGTTCACGATGCTTCTCTGCAAGGCAACACCAGCTTAAATGCTGAGATCAAGAAGGTACTGGATATTGGGCTGAAGATGAGCAGCGAGGCCAACAACCTGACCTCGGCCCTCAAGGGTGATTCTCAGCAACGTGGCGCGTGGGGCGAAGCACAATTGCGTCGCACCCTGGAAATGAGCGGGCTGGTCGAGGAGGCGCACTACGAAGTGCAGAGCGCGTTCAAGGATTCTGAAGGCCGGAGCAAGCAGACGGACTACCTGATCAAGATCCCAGACGGCAAGCACATGATCATCGACAGCAAAGTTTCGCTGGTCGCATATGATCGCGCTGTTTCCGCCAACACGCCGGAGGAGTATCAGTTGGCAATGGTGGAGCATGTGAAGTCTGTGCGCAGACACATCGACGACTTGGCGTCCAAGGATTACACCAACCTGATTGGTATGCGTAGCCCAAGCTTTGTGCTGATGTTCATGCCCATCGAGCCAGCTTATATCGAGGCCATGAAGCACAATAAGGATCTGTTTGAGTACGGCTACAAGAAGGGTATCGTGCTGGTCTCACACACCACGCTGATCCCGATTCTGCGTACCGTCTCCAACCTATGGATGCTTGAACGCAGCAATGCCGATGCGCGTGAGATCAGTGAAAAGGCCGGGGAAATTTACAACCAAGTCTGCATTGTTGCCGAGCGCCTCAGCAAATTGGGCGGTAGCCTCAACACCGCCAGTAATCATTACAACAACACCGTAAAAGCCTTGGCAGGTCAGCAGGGCCTCTACGGCAAAGTAGAGCGCTTCGACAAACTATCCGCAAAGGTCAGCAAGACTCTGCCGCAGCTCGAGCCAGTACACATGGATTTCGAGGCGGAGCGCCTGTCCCTGATCGTCGAAGCCATCGAAGAAACTCCCGCGTCAAACGAGCTATTGCCCGCTGGCGCACATGATCCTTTTGCTGGCGAATTGTCCGCTCAGCAGTGATTCCGAATTCTGATAAAGAGAAGTAGCAAAACATGCTTACTGGCAAAATCCGCAATGATATCGACAAGCTCTGGGAAAAGTTCTGGACTGGCGGTATCACCAACCCGCTGACCGTGATCGAACAGATCAGCTACCTGATGTTCGCGCGCATGCTCGACATGCAGGAAGACGTGGCCGAGCGTAAGGCCAACCGTACCGGTAAATCTTTTGATCGTCTGTTCCCCAATACGCCGGAAGGCCAGTTGCTGCGTTGGAAGAATTTCCACCACCTCAGTGGCAAGGAGTTGCACAAGCATCTCAAGCAGAACGTCTATCCCTATTTCGCCAAACTGGGCAAGAAGTCCGATGCGGCGGACGGCCTGGGCGAGGAAGGCAGTGCGCTGGAAGGCCTGGGCCATATCGGCGAGTACATGCAGGACGCTGATCTGGAGATCAAAAACGAGTCGGTACTGACCTCCGCTGTGGAGATGGTCAACGACTTGCCTCTGACCCAGAGCGACGTCAAGGGTGACATCTACGAATACCTGCTGAGCAAGCTCACAACCGCCGGCATCAACGGCCAGTTCCGCACGCCGCGGCACATTATCGATGCGATGATCGAACTGATCGCGCCGCAGCCCACCGATGTGATTTGCGACCCGTCCTGCGGCACCGCAGGCTTCCTGGCTCGGACCATGGAATACCTCAACAAAGTGCATTCCAGTGATGCCGGCATCTTCAAGGATGAGGACGGCAATCCGCACTACAGTGGCGACCTGCTTGAGCCGTATCGCGACCATATCAACAAGCACATGTTCTGGGGCTTCGACTTCGACACCACCATGCTGCGGGTGTCCAGCATGAACATGATGCTGCACGGGGTGAATGGCGCGAATATTCGCTATCAGGACTCCCTGAGCAAATCCATCAAAGAGTACTACCCGCGTCAGGAGCAGGACTTCTTCGATGTAGTGCTCGCCAATCCGCCGTTCAAAGGCACGCTTGACGAAAGCAACACCAACCCCGACGTGCTGGGCCTGGTGAAAACCAAGAAGACCGAGCTGCTGTTTGTCGCCCATATCCTGCGCTCGCTCAAGCTTGGCGGCCGTGCAGCGGTGATCGTCCCGGATGGCGTACTCTTCGGCTCCAGTAAGGCCCACCAGCAATTGCGCCAGGAGTTGCTCGACAACAACCAGCTCGAAGGCATCGTCAGCCTGCCCAGCGGCGTGTTCAAACCCTACGCCGGTGTCAGCACTGCCATCCTCATCTTCACCAAGGGCGGCACCACCGAACGCGTATGGTTCTACGACCTACAGGCCGATGGCTATTCGCTCGATGACAAACGCACCGAGCTAAAAGGCGAAGGCGGTAACGATCTGCCTGATGCTATCGCCCAGTGGCACAAATATCGTCAGATGGTCGAAGGCAATGTCAGCGCTAACACCATCAACACCTTGTTCGGCGACAAGCGCAAGAAGGCGTTTGTCGTGCTTGCAGAGGACGTCGCTGCCAATAAGTACGACCTCTCCATTAACCGCTACAGAGAGGCGGAGTACCAGCAGGAGCAGTACGAAGACCCGAAGGTGATTCTGAAACGGCTTAAAGGCCTGGAAGAGGAAATTTTGGCGGATCTGGATGCGTTGGAGGGGATGCTATGAGTTGGCCGCGGGTAAAACTAGGTGAGCTTTGTAGTGTCGTCACTAAAGGCACTACGCCTACATCTGTAGGGCTTAGTTTTTCTGAACGGGGCATACCGTTCCTGCGTGTCCAGAATATAAGTAACAATAATGTGTCGTTGGACGATGCTCTATATATCGATCATTCTTCGCATGACACTCTTGGGCGGTCAAAAATCAGGCCAGGGGATTTTTTACTTACCATTGCGGGGACGATTGGTCGCACGGCTATAGTTCCAAAAAATTTTCCAGAAAGTAATTGTAATCAAGCGGTGGCAATACTCCGATTAGACGAAGATAAGCTGTGGCCTAAATTTTTGCTACATTGGCTCTCAACCGATGATGCTATTGGTCAAATTAGTGGGCGAAAGGTCACGGCAACAATCTCAAATCTAAGCTTGGGTCAGATTAGGGAGCTAGAGGTTCCGCTGCCTCCTCTACCCGAACAAAAGCGCATTGCCGCCATCCTCGACCAGGCTGATGCCATCCGTGGCAAACGCCAGCAAGCCATCCAGCTTGCCGACGATTTCCTCCGTGCCGTGTTTCTCGAAATGTTCGGGGACCCAGTGACCAACCCGATGGGATGGAAGCTATTACCGTTTTCAACGGTCGGTACTCTTGATAGAGGGAAGTCAAGGCATAGGCCAAGAAATGATCCCGCTCTTTTGGAAGGTCCTCATCCGCTGATTCAAACTGGGGAGGTGGCGAATTCTAGAGGTTACATAAAAGAGTACTCCGCAACATATTCTGATCTTGGATTGGCCCAGAGCAAGAAATGGGACGTGGGAACGCTATGCATTACAATCGCTGCCAACATCGCTAAAACCGGCATTCTCACATTCCCAGCTTGCTTTCCAGATAGTGTGGTTGGTTTTATACCAAATGAAAATGTGACAGTGGAGTTCGTTCAACACTGGCTTGGTTTTTTGCAGAAGAACTTAGAAGCAAATGCACCTCAAGCTGCGCAAAAAAATATTAATCTTGAAATTTTGAGAGGGCTTCTGATTCCTGTTCCTCCTATAGTAGAGCAGAAAAAGTTTAGCGCAGTAGTAACTAGTATTCTTGCTGTCGAAGGAAAGATAGCTTCTTCTAGCTGTGAGTTAAGAAGCGCATTTGATGCACTCTGTCAGAAGGCTTTTTCTGGCCGCTTGTAAATAAGGAGATCTCGATGCGGCTCAAGTTCGTAAAGCTCCCCCACTCTCGCAGGGAGTTGGTTGATGGCATTTGATTTGAGCAACACACTGGTGGTTGGTATCTCCGCTACCGCTTTGTTCGACATGAGCGAGTCCGACCAGATGTTCAAGGCCGCTCTGGAGGACGATCCGGAACGTGTGATTGACCACTATCGCCGTTTCATGCAGGAGCATGAGGACGAGCCGCTGGAGCCAGGTACCGGTTACCATCTGGTCAAAGCGCTGCTCGATCTCAACCGGCATATGGAAAGTGGCGACCTATCCCCGCTGGTCGAAGTAGTCGTGATGTCGCGCAACAGCCCTGACACGGGTATTCGCGTACTCAAGACCATTCGCCGCGATCAGCTGGCGATCACACGTTCAGCCTTCACCGGCGGCGAGTCGGTGGCTGATTACATGGATGCCTTCGATGTCGATCTGTTTCTCACCACTAACGTGGACGACGCGCAAAAGGTGATCGATTCCCGGCAATGCGCCGCTGCAATTCTTAAGGCGCCTCCAGCCAACGCCCCAAAAATCCCTAAAGGGCAGGTACGAATCGCCTTTGACGGTGACGCAGTGCTGTTTTCCGATGCCAGTGAGCTGGTCTACAAAACCCAAGGGCTGGATGCCTTTCAGGCGCAGGAAGATGCACTGCAGCACACGCCCATGGAAGAGGGACCCTATGCCAGCCTGCTCATAAAACTGGCCAAGTTGCAGGAGCGTTTACCCACCGGTGGCAAGGATTCACCGATCAGAATCGCCATTGTCACCGCTCGAAACTCCCCGTCGGAAATGCGCGTGATCAACACTCTGCGAGCCTGGGGCGTATACGTTGATGAAGCCTTCTTCCTCGGCGGCGTAGGCAAGCCCAAAGTGCTCACGGCCTTCAACCCGCATATTTTCTTCGACGACCAGGACGTCCACTTGGAAGCTGCGGCAAATCTGGTACCCTCGGGCAAAGTGCCATACTTAACGAGACCCAATATCGACTCAGGTGTTGTCAGCTCGGTGGAGTGAAAGGAATCAGTAGTGGATAGCGATAATCGGCTCTACAAACTCGCCGTAACCCCCACAGGTCGTCGGCTGTGGACATATATGGCCGCCATCCTCGAGGCCACTGAGATGGACCAGGGGAAACCTTTTCCATTGAAGCGTTTCATGGTGAATTTTCAGACTCATCTGGATGGTGGCCGAATCGAAATCAGACCTGACGGGTACCGGTTGACTCGCATTGGACAAGAGTATTTTCAAGCCCGTTATCAGGCCGGAAACCCCCAGCGAATTGAGCGGGCCGCAGTCGAGCAGATGATCAGATCTATTCGCTCTGGGGTCGGAGAAGGCGAGTGGATTGGACTGACTTGATCGTTGATTCGCTGTGCGTAGTCGAAAACGCTGATGATCTGAATTTCTCAATCTGACCAAGTCGCCCAACAAGGATGTTGTTCATGTCTTCACAAAAGTATTCCGTCAATCAGCAGCTGATCCTGAGAGATCGCCATTCCGGAAATTCAGCGCCCTCCCCTATGGGATGCCTTCAAGGTGCGTGGCCAAATGGACAGCCTGGATCATGCTTCCCACTCGGTTACATCATCGGTGCGGTCGACATGCCTACTCGTGTGATCGTGACATGGCGCACTATGGCTCGATCACCCGCTTGGATGACCTCAAACCAACATGGCCTTCAACTGCCCCCAGCCCGAGCTATTCGAAGTCTTCCTGGTCGAACGCCGTCGGCTAATGGCCCAGAAAATTAAGCAATATTACTGGGGTGTGAGAGCCCACGGCAGGGTTGTCGCGGCCTGTCGGCGTGTACAGGGGTAAAGCGAGCTGCAAGTTTCGACGCCTCTGTTAGGTCGTGGCTCAATCAAGGAAGTAGCTCATGCCTCAATCTGTATTCAAATTCTCTAGCTGGCTCGGTACATTTCTTCTACGCCGAGGTGTTCAGGCACCTGACTATCGCGGCTTGTACGCCTATCACTGCAGTCATGAAGAGTACCTAGACCTGTTGCAACAGCTCAGGGATTTAGAAACCTTCGACAAGGCAGTAAATGACACAGCTGCCAGCGCCTGTTTGGTTCTTTTCTGCTCAGAATGGTACCGGCGTGAGTACCAGCGCGATCATGGCTGGAGCTGGGAACCGATATGGAAGACGCTGGGGTTCAGTCTATCGCCGGGCGATCTCGGCAAAACGATTCCAAAAGGGTTGGAGCACTACTGGAAGCGGCCGATGCACTTCTACGAGTCTGAGCGTAGGGATTTTCTCGGCTCATTGTTCAGTGAGGGCGGGCTGCCTTTTCAAGTACTACGTGAAGGTGGAAGCCGTTTTCACGCATTGTTCGACCGAATCCTCAAGCAGTATGACCAGTGGCATATTCTGGGCTATAGCACGGCACAGCAAGTAGAGCAGCAGTTGGAGAAGGCGAACTTACCGAAGGTATTTGCCTCGCAGACTTCGGTGGAGCTGATTGCGCATATGGCCGATCAGCTGGTGTCCTTGGTGCGCGACTATGGCTTGGTGCAGGCAGCCGAGCCTGTTGCTCGCTTGGATACCATGAATCCGAAATGGCGTGAGCTGTTCCCACTACCGCTGGATAACCAAACCGGCAGTGAGTTGCTTAACGGGCTGCTGAATACCGCCACGGTAGAGGATGGAAAACGTCGCAAAGAATCTGGCGGTTGGGCCTGTCGACACTTTTTGCACGAAGCAGAACCCAATGTGCTAAAGGTGCAGGTATCGCTGCCGGCAGAAGTGGTTTTCCAATTAGCTATACAACCGTCTACCACTCGTTTCGAACTTACGATTTTGGAAGGCGGTGAGGCTGTTGCTCGACTTGGCCCCGGTTATGCTGTTGTAGACAAGGGTGCCGCCCGGATTAGGTTGCGGCAGCGTGAGGTAATGGGGCGCCGTGGTGATTGCTCTCTGTCACTGAGCTTGGTGGCTATGGCGGGGGGCATGGTTATCGCTTCATTACCCATTGAGAATAGCACCGTAGCGCTAGGAGAGGTTCCTGTGGGCTTTGAACCGGTGAATGACCGCTGGCAGCTATGTGGTCAGGCATCATTCGATAGCCTCAGTGAAGAACTATTGCTTGTGCTACCGCCCGACAGCGCATTGGGCCAGGTAGACGCCCCGGGCGATGTCAGCATCACCGAGATATCTTCGGTACTAGCTCTGCGTGCATTCAAAGTACAGGGTAAAGCGGAGTTCAAAGTTGATTGCGAAGGGCTTTACAGAATTCGCACAGGACACTCAGCTGGTTCGGGCCTCGGACTGGAGCTGGCGGGTAGCCAGTTAGGCTGGGCTACAAAACCCGCACTTACTTTTTTAGGTCTGCCCAAGGTGCAATGGCCTGGAGCTACAGGTGAGCTGCAAACACAAGGTGGCGATCTTTTCGTTGGCGGCAAGCAACCCGGTAGCAGCTTATTACAGGAAATGCTTGGCGCCCAATATGTAGCAGTTCGCAACCGCAGTGGCGACACGTTGTTGCGTCGTAAGATCGGTATCCTACCGGCTGACTTCCGTCTTGAATTGCGCAGTGGCGAAAGGCCTGGTCAGGGCAGCATTCTAGTGCATACCCAGCAGCGTTGCTTGTTGAGAATAGTAGGCGACGGTCTTCACACTCAGCAGATCAAGCGGGAGGATCATGTCGAGCTAAAACTCTCGACAGAGGGTTTGCCGCCGGTCAGGATCCGTCTTTCAGTCACGCCCAGCCTATTGTCAGATCCAGTTGAGATTGAGCTGCCCTTCCCCAACTCGGGCTGTCTGGCGATTGATGGTAGAGGTAAGCAACTCAAGCGTGATATCAGTGTTGATGATCTGCTAGGCGCGCGTATTTATTTGTTTGGTCGCCACGGCGCGCCTACCAAGTTCGGGCTTGAGTTGACTCTCAAGGGGAATACCGCAAAGAATGCTTCTTACAGTTGGTCTTATACGGCTACTGAAAAGCCTGTAGATATCAGCCTGTTTAACATTCGTGAGCAGATTGTTGATCTGCTTTCATTGCAGTCTGGCATCGATCAGGTCGTGGAATTGCGGGTGTTTGGTAACGGCCAAGACGCCAATTTCCGAGTTCGCAAGTACGCAACGGAGATGGTGCTGGATCGTGATCGTCAGGTGCTTCGCGCCTCCAATCTTCAGGATGGCAATACCGCCTTACCTGAGCCGATTTTGATGTTGCTGCATGAGCCGATGCGCGGTGCCGTTCACCTCGGTTCGCGTTTTAGCGAAGGTGTTCCCACCGGCGAGTTTGAGCTACCGGGATTGGTTGAAAGAAACGGTCCTTGGCTTTTGTTGCCCAGGCAAGGATCACCCGTGTCATTCAGGCCCCTGTTTATTGCCGGTGGTTGGGAGCCTGTACCGCAAAGCGACGACGCCCACAGTTTGCAGAAAGCTGTTTTGACCTTTGATCATGCTTCTCCCGTCAGCTCCTTTGCGCCTGTTCTAGATTCCATGTCAGTGAACCCCATGCACAGCGGATGGCAATTTTTTAGAGCGCTGTATGACGGCTACGGTTATCTTCCTTTAGCGACGTTTGAGGCTTGGAGAGCGCTCGTGGGACACCCCCGTGCGTTGTCGATGGCGCTGTTCAAGTTTGAAATGGAACCGAAGTTTCTTAGTAGAATTGAGTCCGAGTTCCCCATTTTCTGGGAGTTTCTCCCCGTCACTGAAATTCATCTAGCTGCCAAGCGTTTCGGCGCTTTTCTTAAGGTTAAGGGCGTTGCTGATGAAGCCGTATCTGCATTGGTTGGCAGAATGTTCGCCAGATTAGGGGAGGCCTTCCCAACCTATGGGGAGAGTGTGCAGCGATATCTTTCAGGAAAACCTGTGGGGCCGGAAATCCACATGGATCTCAAAACATTCAGGGCTGTAATTCACGGCTGGTATATCCAATTGATGCGAGATCGGAGTGACGCCACTTGGCCTAAATATGGTGGCAAGAGGTTGGAGCGCTGGCACAACAAACAGAGTGATTCGGTAATTTCTTTTCGGCTAGAAATGGATTACCGAAATGCTGTGGTCTACCTGCCTGTTTTCGCTGCTGCTATCGCTAGTGGTGAAGCACAGTTTTCCGATGTTTTCGAGGATAGTGTCGAGGCGATATTTTTCCTTCGGCAGGTTCGCGATTTTGATTCGAGTTGGTTTAACAGCATTTACCAATATTGTCTGTTGAACAATGTCATGGGTATGCATAAGGCGGCACCAGTCAATGGATAAGTATTTCTCTTCGCTTGTCGAGCAGGCGCTGTCCCGCACCACAGAATCAACCTTAAGTGTTTTGAGCATTACAGATCCGGGCTTGCGTGAGCACCTTGGAGGGCTCATGCGAGCCGAGTGTGGCAAGGAGGGCTCATTCCTGGCCCCGCCCTTGTTTGAGCAGACCTTCGGCTGGGAGGAGTCGCCTTTTACGATGGCGCAGTTGGCGGCTCAAAAGCAGCTACTTAGCAAAGAGATCGTGGCGTCGCTTGATGGTAAAGCCAACGGGCGCTACCGCTTTGGATCGACTTGGAGGCCGTTCACGCACCAATTGGCCAGTTGGCACTCCCTGCTGGAAAAGAAGCACTCAGTAGTGGTCACCAGCGGTACTGGCTCGGGTAAGACCGAGTGCTTTATGGTTCCGGTACTCGATGATCTCTACCGGGAGTACCGCGATATCGGCAGCAAGCCGCTTGTGGGTGTTCGAGCACTCTTTCTCTATCCGCTTAATGCTCTGATCAACTCGCAGCGTGAGCGTCTGAATGCCTGGACACAGAGCTTTGGTTCCGGGATACGTTATTGCTTATATAACGGCAATACCGAGGAGTTGCAGGCCAAAAAACGCACCGAGCAGATTGAACGGCCCAACGAAATTCTGTCGCGAGAGCTGATGCGTGAGCAGCCAGCCCCGATCCTGGTTACCAACGGCACCATGCTTGAATACATGATGGTCCGTCAGGTCGATGCACCTATAGTGCGCAAATCGAGAGAGCAGAAGTCGCTCCGCTGGATTGTCCTAGATGAAGCTCACACCTATGTAGGATCGCAGGCTGCTGAGCTGGCGCTACAGTTACGACGCGTGATGACAGCCTTCGGTGTCATGCCTAAGGATGTCCGCTTTGTTGCGACCTCAGCAACTATCGCCGGCGATGACGCTGCCGAGCAACTGAAACAGTTCCTCTCTGATCTGTCAGGGGTTCCGGTCACTCAGATTGACGTCTGGGGTGGTAAGCGGGTCATTCCTGAGCTTGCATCGTGCCGGCAGAAACCGGTTACTTTGCAGCAGCTCGAGTCTATGCCAGCTGCAAACCAAGAGGATCCGGAGATTCACCCCGACCGTTATGAAGCGCTTGTGCATTCGCCCATAGCTCATGAATTGAGAAACGTTCTGGTGAGCGCTCCCAAACCGTTGAAGCTGACCGAGATGGCCAGCCATATGAGTCGACATCAGGGGCAGTCGTTAACACAGGATGAGATTTTGCGCTGGTTGGATCTGTGCTCTGGCACTCGCCCCAATGAGTCTGAGCCTGCGTTCTTGAAACTGCGGGCCCACTTCTTCCAGCGCACCACCCACGGTCTTTGGGCTTGCTTCGATAAGTACTGTTCAGCCAAACATGGTACGCCGCTACAGGAGAAGTGGCCCTTTGGTTATGTCTATGTGAACCAGCGACAAGCGTGCTCCTGTGGCAGCCCTGTTTTCGAGTTGGTTTTCTGCAATGACTGCAATGAGCCCCATCTACTGGCGCGAGATCATGGCGGAAAGCTAATCCAGTGGGAGAGTTCAGCTGGGGATGAGTTTTCGCTCCAAGCTGAAGCCTCGGTTGAGGAAGATGCAGATAGTCCTGGTGGGAACCTGCTAACCAACACTCCTTTGGTGCTCGGTACTGTTAACAGTGACGGCCCGTCGTATATCCCTGTCGAGTTCGATAAGCATGCAGGGTCTTTTATGGGTGTCTCCGGCGAGCGTGTGCCGCTGCGCATGAACGACCTCGATGTGGTTTGTAGCCGGAAAGACTGCAGCTACAGCGGATATCAAGGTGCTTTCCCGTTCCGTCGTGCGATGTTGGGCGGCCCTTTTTATGTAGCGAACGCTGTACCGACGGTTCTTGAGTATTGCCAAGACTATCAAGATGACGAGCAAAAACCGGAGTTTGGCCCGCAGTCTTTGCCAGGGCGAGGACGGAGACTGATTACCTTTACAGATAGCCGCCAAGGTACGGCGCGTATGGCAGTGCGTATGCAGCAAGAGGCCGAGCGCAGCAGGTTGCGTGGGCTCGTTGTAGAGATTTTGAACTGGCATCAGAAAAGCCACAGCAATGCCCAGACACTATCAAGTAGTGTTGGACCAGAGGTTCTGCAGCAACTAATTGCTAAAGCAAAGGAAGATGTGACGCTATACCGCAGCCTAGGTATCAAGGAGGAGGTCAGGGTTGCTGAGGACAAGGTAGCGCGCTTTACGGCGCTGCTTGCTGCGGCCACTGGGTTAAAGGTTCGGCCGGAGCTTGTGTCCTTGGCTTGGTCAGAGCTTGTGAATGAGCTAAAACAACGGGCCGATCTTCAAGAGAAAGGCCCTATGCTGCTTGCGAACAAGTATCAGAAGCCGGAGATATTTAAAGAGACGGATGGACCACAAAAGCTGGCTGAGATGCTGCTTTTCCGTGAGTTCATGCGCAGGCCTAAGCGCCAAAACAGTTTGGAAACTCAAGGGCTGGTGAAGGTCAGTTATCTTGGGTTAGAAAAAATTCAAGAAGCCCCAGCCTATTGGGAGCAGAAGGGCCTGAGGCCGGACGATTGGCGCGACTTCTTGAAGGTCGCGCTGGACTTTTATGTGCGCGAAAACAGCTTCATCCAAATGACTGAGGAGTGGAAAGACTGGATTGGTAGCCGTTTCTCTTCCAAAACTTTGCGCAACCCCGAATCTAAAGAAGCTGACGATAATCGAGTGAAACGCTGGCCGCAAATTCGTAACGGCAACCACTCACACCGCTTGGCTAAGCTACTACTGTTGGGGGCAGGTCTGAATCCCTCAAGCTCATCTGATGTTGACTTGGTCAACGCCTGGTTACGAGACGCCTGGCTACAGTTAACCAGGCCTGGCGCGGCGTTGAAGTCTGATGAGAATCGGTACTATTTGCCCAGAGAGCACATGCTTTTTTTGTTGGTTGATCGAGCATTTGTTTGTCCAATTACTAACAAGCTGCTTGATACAACCTTCAAGGGATTTACGCCTTACCTACCTGCGCACATGGACTTTTCGAAGCTTACAGATGAAAAGCGTAAAAGTTTTGTTTGCGAGCAGGTTGAGCTACCCAGTATTTGGGAGTTTGATCGTTCGCAGGAAGACTATGCGCCGGGCCTGGCGAAAATCAGGACCCAGGTTGCGGCAGATGCTCCCATCAACGAATTGCGTACGCGGAATCTTTGGACAGATATCAATGACAGGGCAGTTGAAGGCGGCTTTTATTACCGCACTGCTGAGCACTCGGCGCAGCAGTCTTCCGAGCGCCTCGGCTCCTATGAAGACATGTTCAAAAAGGGGCAGATCAACGTCCTGAATTGTTCCACTACCATGGAGATGGGTGTAGACATTGGCGGCATCTCCGCTGTGGTGATGAACAACGTGCCGCCACATCCGGCTAATTATCTTCAGCGTGCAGGTCGGGCAGGCCGCAGCAAAGAGTCCAGAGCACTGGCTTATACACTTTGCAAAAATAATCCGCATGACCAGCAGGTTTTTGCCAACCCTAGCTGGCCATTTGAAACAAAAATCCCTGCGCCCGCGGTAGCGCTAAACTCCGCACGTCTTGTACAGCGGCATGTGAATTCAATGGTGCTGTCTGACTTCCTCTGCAATGTCGTTGGCCCGACTCAAACTGAGAAGACCAGTCTCAACGCTCAGTGGTTCTATGACGATACGAAAGGCGGCTCGCAGTGCGACCGCTTTCTTGAACGTTTGGGGCTCGCTGTTTGCGACATGGATGAGGCGCTTTCGCTATTGGTCAAGGGAACCGCCTTGGCAGGGATAACGCCTGATCAGCTGCGCAGGCGCTCAATGGATCAGTTAAAGGCGTTACAAGGCCGCTGGTTGGGGAGTTACCGCTATCTGCTTTCAGAAGAGCAGCAGGCAAAACCTAACAGCCCTTACCTCAAGCGTCTTCAGGTCGAGAAAGCACGCCATTGCAATGAGTACCTGTTGCGTGACCTTTCTGCTCGCACCTTCCTACCGGGCTATGGGTTTCCTACTGATGTAGTCAACTTCGATAACTTCACTATTGAGGATTATATCCGTGAGGGAGGAGCCGAGAGGAAGGTAAAGCGCGACCGTGAGGATAATGTGTCCCGGTATAAGGGACTTCCTTCTCGCAACCTGGCGATTGCCATACGAGAGTATGCGCCGGGAGCCGAGATTGTATTGGACGGACGAGTCTTTAAATCAGCTGGTGTTTCTTTGCATTGGCACAATCTAAACGCTGATACCAATGAAGCTCAGAGGATGGATATCGCTTGGCGTTGTGACGTCTGCGGCGAGCTCGGCTATGAGGAGGGCTTGGTCAAAAGTGATGAGCTGACGTGTACCAACGATGAGTGCCTCGCCATCATTAAGTCGGCAAATATCCGCAAGGTGCTGCAGCCATCTGGTTTTATTACAGATGCATATCAGTCTGCGTCGAACGATATCCAGCATCAAAAATTTGTACCCGTCGAAACTGCATGGGTCTTTGTGAGGGCTGCGAAAACCCCGCTACCGAATCCGGCGGTGGGAGCAATGGCCTATGGCACGGAAGGCCAGGTTTTTCATCACAGTTCCGGCGAGAACGGTGCTGGTTTTGCACTATGCATGAGTTGCGGTCGCGCGGCATCAATGCTGTCAGCAGATGAGTTCCCGCAAAGCCTGTCCCCATCCGGCGAACACTTTCCACCCCGGCCTAGCAAAGCTGATAAAGACCAGAACAACAAAAGGCTGCCTTGCCAAGGCAGCGGTAGTATCGTTCCCAATGTCAGCTTGGGTGTTACCTCCTTTACTGACGTGTTCGAGTTGATGCTGCACCATCCAGTAAGTGGAGAGTACATCGCAGATAACGACCAAGGGCGTTGTATCGCAATGACTTTGGCTGTGGCCATGCGTTCAGCTCTTGCCGAGATACTAGGGGTTTCTGCCTCTGAACTTGGTTATGCAACCCGACCAAGCAAGCTGGAAAACGGCCAGCCCATCAGAATTCTGCAGCTTTATGACGTGATCAGTGGTGGTGCAGGCTTCGCCTCGAGCGCTCCCTTGCATGTCGAAAATCTGCTGAGCAGGATGGTTAAAACTCTGCACTGCGATCATTGCGAGAGCGGTTGCAGTGAATGCCTATTGGACTCTCAGACCCGGCATGATCATGACAAGCTGGATCGAAAACTGGCCAAGGACTGGTTGGGCGATGACTTCGCCCACTACGTCGGCCTTTCCATTGAAGACAAGCTGTCCTTGCCAGATGGAAAATATGCGCCTGGCAGTATCGAAAGCGTTTTGCGTCGCTTGATCAATGAAGGCGTGGAGAAAGTTACGCTGGTAGCTGCAGGAGATCCGAATGAATGGGATCTACTTGCCCCGCAATTCCGTAAGGCAATCCAGCGTTATTTGAATATTGATGAAGTGGCCGTCGAGCTTCTTGTGCCGAATGGCATAACCGATGAAGATCTTTTGCAGGATCTGCAGCGCCTTTCTCTACTTGGTGTAAGTGTCGGCTGCTACTCGTCTGATTACAAAAATCATTTCCTCGTACAGGCAAGCAGGGCGGGCGAGATAATTACGCTTGCCTCGCGCTCAGAACTGGCAGCTGTGCCAGGTCGTTGGTGGCATCAGAGTGATGCGCTGGTGGTGGTTTCACGGTCTCAACCTGCAATCAGTTGGAATGCATTTGACCTTACAAGAGCTGGGAGTAAGCCCGCCGGCAGTAGCCTAATCATAGACTTACCGATTCACCAAGAACTCAACGGTCCTTTACTGACATTTGGCGATCGCTTCTGGTCGCTTCTCGCTGAGAACGCGCAAATTGCGGACGTGCTGGAAACTGCAACCATCTGCAGAATCCGGTACTCGGATCGATATATCCAAAACCCATCCGTAATCGCGATTCTGGGTACTTTGTTCAAGTTTCTTAAAGGGCGTATTGCTGATGATGCCGAGCTTCAGGTTTCTACGTTGTTCAAGCTCGGAAAGCTGCAAGGCCGCAAGGCTTTTGATGATTGGTCCAGAAAAGACGACTTCGAATTCTTCGTCAGTAAATGGTTATCGGCGATGGCCGGTCAGACCGTAAATCTCGTGCTTGAGACCTCAAACCGTGATATCCCCCATCGGCGCCGACTTGATTTGGAATTTGAAGATGGCAGAAGCCTAACGGTGAGGTTCGACCAAGGAATTGCCTATTGGCAGGTTCGTTTTCGCTCTCATGCAGACATGTGGTTTGACTTTGATCTCGAGGCCCGTGATCAAGTGATGCACATGGCTAAAGTGGTTGAAACAGCTCAGGTGCAGAACTCAGAGCAGAAGTGGTCGACGGATGTGCTTGTGGAGCTCAACGGTTAACTCCCGAGGGGCCTCCTTCTTGCACCATTCTCGTGCGCTCGTAGCCGGAGATTCAGCTCCGGCCCGAGTGCATCGTGGCGCTCGGATGCCCATAAAATGTTCTGCGGAGAGGCGTCAGCGCTGACGGAGAATGATCAATAAGTTACTAAATAATAAATAAATTTACTTCCATTCCGGTGTTTCAATGCAGTGGAATGAACACAAGCATTTGAAATTTATATGTTTTATGTTTTTGGCATGAAATGCGCTTAGCGATGAATATCTCCTATTAGTCAACAGGGAAAGTGCCAATGTCAGAACTTAAGAAATTCCAGGTCCAAACTGCTCGCCCGCTGCCGATCATCGTATTGGCTGATACCAGCGGCAGCATGGCGGTAGACGGCAAGATTGAAGCCCTGAACAGAGGGCTCAAGGACATGATCGCCGGCTTCTCCAGCGAGAGCCGTCTTCGCGCAGAGATCCAAGTTAGTGTGATCACTTTTGGTGGTAGCCAGGCTGAGTTGAATTTGCCGCTGACACCGGCTCATCAGTTACAGAGCTTCACACCATTGGTGGCAGAGGGTATGACTCCGTTGGGTGGAGCCCTGTCACTGGCCAGTCAAATGATCGAAGACTCTACCCGCGTCTATACACCGGTTGTCGTATTGGTATCCGATGGCTATCCCAATGATGATTGGGAAGTGCCTTTTGCTCGCCTGATCAATGGCGAGCGCTCCTCTAAAGCCACTCGCTTTGCCATGGCCATTGGCGCCGATGCGGATGAGCAGATGCTCCGTGACTTCGCCAACGACCCCGAAGCACCATTGTTTCGTGCCGAGAATGCTCGAGACATTCACCGCTTCTTCCGGGCGGTGAGCATGAGTGTCAGCGCCCGCAGCCAGTCGGCTACGCCTAATCAATCAACGCCCTTACTGATACCAAGCGCCGACGACCAAGACTGGGAGTTCTGATGCGTCTGCTGGGAGGCGGGGCATCGGTGCGAGGTCCGGCGCATCAGCTGGACGGTACTCCTAACCAAGATGCCCTGTGCGTCAGCGGTGTACGCAGCGGTTGGTGTATTGCCGTGGCAGATGGGTTGGGCAGTCGTCCACTTAGCCATTTGGGTTCTCGAAAAGTCGTTCAGCTTTTCAGGCAAATAGCGCGTCAGAGACAAGGCGTGCCGCATGGCACGGTAGCCTCGGCCTTGCGCGATGCTTGGCTTACCCACTTTGGTGATCGTTACAGGGCCTATGAAACAACATGCCTCTGGGCTCAGGTAGATGCTTCTGGGAGAGGTGTGGTTGGTCAGGTTGGTGATGGTTTGCTGCTTGTTAGAAGCCTGGGCGTATTCAAGGTGCTGACTAGCCCGCGTCTGGGCTTCAGCAATCAGACCACTACCTTGGCGCAAGCGGATTCTAAGGAAAGCTACAGCGCCGATCTCGAGCTAAGTCAGCCAGGCGACGGGGTGGTGCTGATGACAGATGGTATATCGGATGACCTGATCCCTGAGCAACTCGAGCCATTTTTCGATGCGATCTATCAGCGTCAGTTGCGCAGCAGCAGGCGTGGTATGCGCCAGTGGCTGACTCGAGAGCTGCACGGATGGTCCACGCCACGTCATGGCGATGACAAGACTATCGCTGGAATATTCTTAACGGATTGATGCAGATGACCGCTACTACGACAGTGCAGCAGAAGCGCATGGTGCAAGATAACAAAGGCTCAGTATACGAGCTGAGGGACGAATTGAGCCGAGGCGGACAGGGAATTGTTTATCGGACACAGTACCCGCAGGTTCTGATCAAGGGTTTTACGAAGAAGGATGAGCAAGCGCGCCTTCGCTGGCAGCAACATATCGCCTGGCTGGTGAATCAGGATCTCGGCGGACTGAAACTCGCCAGACCGCTGGCGCTTCTAGCAGCTCCACGCTTTGGCTATGTCATGGAACTGATGGATGGGTTGGTGCCATTGCAAAGTCTGCTCGATAGCTTCGTAAATGCCGAAGAGGGTGCGCCTGCCGATTATCTGAGGCAGGGTGGTTTGCGGCGGCGCATTCGTATTCTGAGCCAGTTGGCCAGAACACTGAATCAACTTCATACGCGTGGCATGCTTTATGGCGATCTATCCCCGAGCAACATTTTCGTGTCGGATGACCCTGAACATGCAGAGACCTGGCTGATCGATTGCGACAACATCAGCCTGGATGCACATAGCGGTCTGACCGTGCACACAGCCGACTACGGGGCGCCTGAGGTGGTGCGCGGAGATGCGCTTCTGTCCAGCCTGACCGATAGCTGGAGCTTCGCCGTCATCGCCTATCAGCTGCTTACCCACAATCACCCTTTCAAGGGCGAGCTGGTCTGTGATGGGGAGCCCGAGGAAGAGGAAGCCGCGCTACGTGGTGAGCGTCCTTGGGTTAACGATATGCAGGACGATGCCAATCAGAGCTTTGCCAATCTGCCCTTTCAGTTACTTGAGCACAGCAAGCTGCCTGCACTTTTCAGCTGCTGCTTCGAACAGGGACTTCATAGCCCTAGCGAACGTCCGAGTATGGCTGAGTGGCTGGAGGCTCTGGTTGAGATTGATGAGCGCACCTACTGCTGCACGGGCTGCGGCAGCACCAGCTTGCTGCCAGTGGATGTGGATTCTGTCGACGACGTTTCATGCTTTTTCTGCGATGAGCCTGCGGACACTCGCTTTGTGCTTTTTGAGGAGTTCATTGCTTTGCCTGCTGAGTCGCAAGCTTCCTCTGATACACCTGCCCCGATGATCGCAACGGGCCGGAAGGTCTGGCTGCAGCCGGGGGGCGAGGTGGAGCTCAAACGGCTGCTACCAACTTTCAGCTATGACCAATGGCCTGCCGACCACATCCGTATCGAGTATGGCGAGAAGGGGCTGGGTATTCACCCTCTGCCGCAGTGCAAGCTGTATATCCAACGCGGGGCGGCGACGAAGCCACTGGAGCGTTATCAAGGCCTCAAGGAAAGTCTGCGCGGACAGCATGCAGAGCCTTACCAGATCCATGTCGGCGAACTGGACCAATCCCATGTCATTTGGCAGTTCAGGTGGTGATCGCGCATGGAATTTAAAGACTTCCCGATGCTATCCGAAGATGTGCTGACGCTCTCTACGGATGAACGCATCGATACCCTTCAGGCTGGTCAGGCAATTTTCCTGCAGAGCTATCAGGATGAATGGCTGGCAGCACAGGGCGACGTATGCATCAGAGTCAAATGCTCTGCGGCTGATCATGGCCTGTTTAGCCGCTTGGTACTGCGTGATCAGACCCGTTGGCTGCTGACTGGTAAACAAGGCGGCAAGCTCCTGATGCAGTATTGCGCACCTGTCGAAGTGTCCGCCATGCAACTTGAACTGGGTGTCGACGAGTTGCTTGCCGATGAGCTCTACACCAAGCAGGAGATTGCCGATAACAGCATCGACCTTGCCTGCCGCTGGTTCGCAGAGCAGTTTCAGGTGAGCGGGCTGTCCGAAGGTGACTGGCTCAGCGTCGCCAGGTTTAGCAACAGCACCTCCAGAGGTAGTTTCCAGTTGCTGGGCAAGGGCTGGCGCGCCGATGTGGAACAGCGGCAGGACCGTGGGCTGCTGATCAAACGTGTTACTCGCCACTCTCGTCGTGACAGTGCATTTTCATTGCTGATTGGCCAGTTTGAATTTCGTGACGCCTCTGTCGCAACGTCTCTCAACAGCGCCAGTCAGCAAGCGTTGTTGGATGCCGCTTTACGCGATAACGCCAGCTATCTGGAGTTGTGGAACCTCTACAACGATAAAGAGTGGCAGGGTGAGTTGATGAAGGCAGAGACCTTACGTTCTCTGCGTTATGTGCATTGTCAAGGGGATGAAGAAGGGCGTGAAAATATTTGGCGTCTGACGCCGAAATCTCAAGACGACTATAGAGAGTTCAGAGAGCGCTGGCGCAATCTTGAGTTGGCCGCTGATACCCAAGTTGACCTAGGTGATGAGCGACCTGACTGGTTGGAAGAGCTTTCCACTGAGGAAACGAAGACAGCTGCAAAAGTACCAAGAGGTACCATACGGTTCGAGCCCGATTGTGTGGTTTTCAAACCGGCCTCTAGTAAGCGTGACGTTCGTCCAAAGCAGGGCGAAGGGTGGCTGTATCTGTCATTGGCTGGCCAGCGCTCTGTAGGCAAGCGCCGTCTTGCTGCCAAACAATCGATTGACTCAGGCAAGCGACTGCCGCAATTGAAATGGCTGCTGGAGGGAGTGGCGGTGCCTGCGGCAAGGCGCCGGACCATCGAAGGACTTACACCTTATGTGCTGGAGGCCTTTAAGGGGGGGAAGCCTACAGAGAGGCAAAAGCTGGCTCTGGTAAGCGCACTTAATACCCCTGATCTCGCGATCATTATCGGCCCGCCTGGTACAGGGAAGACGCAGGTAATTGCGGCATTGCAACGCCGTCTGGCCGAGGTGGCAGAGGAGCGGAATATAGCCTCGCAGGTTTTGATCAGCAGCTTTCAGCACGATGCGGTCGACAACGCGCTGGATCGCAGCGATGTCTTCGGGTTGCCCGGGGCTCGTGTGGGCGGTAAGCGCGGTACCCATGATGAGGCGGCGCTGATTGATCCATGGCTGGAGCGGCAAGCGGCCCACTTGCAAGAGAAGATAGCCGCAGAGTATTGCAAGTACCCTGAACTGGAACTGGTAAGGGGGCTATCAGTCAAGCTGGCACTCGCTCGAGTTTCAGGTGCATTACCCGCTCAACAAGCTCAAGCATTCGAGAGCATTCTGGATGGTTTACGCGACTTGGATCAGCGAGGCGTGGTATTGCCGCCCAAGCTTGAAAGCCAGCTTGAGGACTATGTCGCGAAGTTAAAGCAACAGGCGCCGAGCCCTACCGGGAGCCGGCTGGATGTCCAGGCCTTGCGACATATCCGAGCACTGCGTGTCAAGACATCCTCATTCGCCGACGATGGCCCGGATCGAGCCTGGGATCTGCTCAACTGGTTGAGGCGCCACGGTCAGAACTGCCGCGCCGAGCTACTGGCCTTGCTGCAAGAGGCGGCAGACAGCTCTGAGCTGGCTGAGCCGACCCTGCATGCACTCGCAGATTGCCAGACCAGCCTGCTCGAGCAGTATTTGCCGGACTATCGGCCTGCAGAACTGAAGCGTCAGGCGGACCCCGAAGGTCTGGCTCTGCTGGACGATATCGACCGACATCTGGAGGGCAAGCTTCGGCAGCGCAAGCAAGGCGTTGCCTGGGTGCTGGAGCAACTTGCCGATGGCTTGGCAGTTGATCGCCATGCAGCCAAGGCCGTGGTCAACGAATACTCCATGGTAGTGGGAGCAACCTGTCAGCAATCGGCTGGTAGGCAGATGGCAAGTCTGAAGTCGGTGGCGGGCTTCGATAGCACCGAAATCGAATTCGATACCGTGGTCATCGACGAGGCCGCTCGTGCCAACCCCTTGGACCTGTTTGTGCCGATGGCCATGGCCAAACGTCGCATCGTCTTGGTGGGGGATGACCGGCAGCTACCGCACATGCTCGAGCCAGACATTGAGGGGAAGTTGCAAGAGGAACATGCCCTGACAGAGCTGCAACTTGCTGCGTTTCGGTCCAGCTTGTTCGAGCGCATGCGCATAAAGCTGCGGGATTTGGATGTGCCGGGCTCGATTCCTCGGGTGGTGATGCTGAATACCCAGTTCCGTATGCATCCGATACTAGGCGATTTCATCAGCAAGCAGTTCTACGAGTCTGTTGGCCTGGAAGTCCTCGATTCTGGTAAGGGGGCGGAAGAGTTTGCTTTCACTCGCGAGTTTCTCGACGGTCTGGGCCTATCGGCAGAGCATTATCGCGGACATGTTTGTCAGTGGCTCGACGTCCCTGCAGCGCAAGGCCGGGATCAGCACCGGGAAGGCACCCGCAGCCGAATCAGGGAAAGCGAAGCTAAACGCATTGCTGAGGAAGTTGTAAAGCTGCTGAGGGCCGGTGGCGATGTCTTGTCGATTGGCATCATTACCTTTTATGCGGCACAGCGAGATCTGATCATGGAGAAGCTTGCCCAGCATCAGATCGACGGTGTGCCGTTGATGGAGCGACGTGACGGCACATACGAGCCACATGAGCACTTCAAATGGGCCAGAAAGGTCCGCAGTGACGGAACGGTTAGTGTCGAAGAGCGTCTGCGCGTCGGGTCTGTCGATGCTTTCCAAGGCAAGGAATTTGATGTGGTGCTGCTGTCGTGTGTTCGTACTCACCAGCAAATGAAGGCGGGTAATGATGCTGGCGATCAAGCGCTTGATCATGAACAACAGCTGAACCGCCAGTTTGGCTTTCTACGATTACCAAACCGTATGAACGTGGCAATGAGTCGTCAAAGGCAAATGCTGATCTGTGTGGGAGATGCGAGTTTGGCGACCAGTCCGGATGCCGAGGTAGCGGTGCCGGCCTTAGCCGCGTTGTATAAACTTTGCGGAGGTGAGCATGGCTGTATTCGCTGAGACCCGCTCATATCTGAAGTTTGGCGCGGCTCCAAGAGGGGCTAAAAAGCCTGTCCTCTGGCCGGTTTTAGTGCATCGCGTGCTATACCCCGAGGCTAAACGGCCTTTGCTGAATCTTTTTCAGCGTGCAGTGTTTGGTCTTATCCGTGCGCGTACCAGCCATCCCGAGATCATTGCCGAGCTAACCGGACTTCATCTGAATTTGATCAAGCTGGTGCTTGCACAGGGCATTAGCAATGGGTGGTTAGTTGATGGTGCGAGTGCGCTGACTCCCAAGGGCGAAAAGACCCTGAATGATGAGGCGGAAGGCGATGGCAACCTTAAATCTGGCTACTTGCTACAAGACGCTCTGACCGGAAAGTTCTGGCCGCGGTTGATTGCAGAGATCAATCAGGTCGAGCCCAGAGATCCTTTGGCTCGGTATCCAGAGTTCACGGATGAAAGAAAAACCGGTCGTACGATCAAACCCTTCATGATCCCAAGCGGGAAATCCGACTTACCAGCCCTTGATCACGAATCCTTGATGCTGGCTTACCGGGATTATCGGGAAGACTATCGAGCCAACCAACAACTTGACCAGGGTAGTTGGGTACCTAGGCAAATCAGTCTGCAGGGGGGGCAGCGACTTGATGATGCTCCTCAATCAGCGCGGGTTCTGGTTTGGATAACGGGGGATGCTTCCGGCCTTGAACTGTGGTCAGTCAGGGATCCGTTTGAGCTCCGAGAAAATGCCTGGTGGCTGCAGAGCACTCTGCGGCAGGTGATCGATCGTGACCCAAAACTGTTGGCCCGATTGGAGTCATTAGTGGGTATGGCGCGTGCGGACGATCAGACGGTGGAGCAGTGGCTGGAGGCAGTGCGTAAGCAGGCTGAGCTGCAGGTTCTCGTCGAATTCCCCTGGGTGGAACGCCAGCCCGATATCAAACGCCATTTAGCTGCACTACTAGTACGCAACGAGAAGCTTCATCAAGGTGATAGCCACGACCAAGAGTTGGACGCGGCGCTGATGGAGTGTCAGAAGCTACTGGAGGTCGTCATGCAGTGGCTGATTCGCACATATCCAGCGAACGTAGGGCAGTTACCAAAACTGCAGAGACCCGACCAGAAGCTCAATCAACGGATTCTCTTAGCGCTGCAGATCCCGGCCTTCACCGAGGGTGTTATCAGGCTGCTGGCTAGACAGAAGATTGATCAGGTTATCTGGGCTTGCTCTAAACCTGAGTCCTCTCTTAAAGCGCTCACTTTTGCCGCAGCCATAGGCACTCTTAATACGCCGCAGCATCCGCTCATGGTGTTGGGTGATCGTGACCTTCAGCTGGATAAGCTTTTAGATCTTGCTGATCTGCGAAATCGAAGTAGTCACGCCCAGAGCAGCTTTACCGGACGAGAAACAACACAACTCACCCGTCAGATGGCGCTGGACAGCATTCAGTACGCCCTGAGCTTCACTGCATGTTTTAAGGAATGGATGTAATGGGGAAGAAGAATTCGAACAAATTTGGCCCGCAACAGATTCCGGCGGCGGTACCAGTCATGGCCGGAGCCTCACGTCCTTCGTTGGAAAAGCTAGTTCCTGTATGGAGCGCTTCATTCGAGAGCGCATCCAAGGTTTACCAGTCGTTCGATATGAGCCTGGATATCCAGATCGATCCGGACTGGTTGCATAGCGTATGCGAGCGTTTTCATGGCGATACCAATCTGGCTCGTTGGATTGAGCAGTTTGCGGATGTGTGCAGGGAGCTGGTGAAGTTCAAGGAGCGCCTGTATGACGAATATGCCGAGCGCTGGGACGCGGCCAATATAATCGCTTCGGATGCTGAAGTGAGCAAGCAGGCTGTAACGAATCAGCAGCAAGCGCTTGAGACTGCAAGCGTAGCCTTAGAGCGTGATAGGGCCGATCTGGCGAGTGAGCAGCAGGTATTTGCCAAGAAGAAGTCGGAGCAACTGGATACTGAGCGCTCGCTGAGTCTGCGTGAAGCAAACGCGCAAGCCGATTTCTTCGAGCAAAACGAAGAAGCGTTACGCCAGCTTGAGGATCGTAAGCGTCAGCTGACTCAGCAATATGAGGCTCAACTGCAGCAGTTGCAGGAGGAGAAACGCGAGCTGGATAGCGAGCTTTCTCAGGCAGCTCGGCGTCTGGCCGAGGTCAAGTTCAACTGCACTGAGGGGGAGGCCGAACGTATCAGGCAGTTGGATCAGCGTGAGCACGAAATCAAGCAAAGCAAAATGGAGCTAGATCGTGCGCGTAGCAGGCTTGATCGCGAGTGGGCTGACATCAAGGCTGCAGAGGATGGGCTGGAGCAGCGTATCGCCGCTGAAATGGATGTGGAGCGTGTCAGCCATGCCCAAGACATTTCCAGGCTAGAGCGCCAGCGTGACAACGCCTGGAATAAAGCCGAAGAATTGAAGGAGAAGTGGGCAGAGATTCAGGAACTCAGGCAGGCACTGGGTGAGCAATCGGGGGCTGAGATTCTTGAGCAGTTGGAAACCTTGAGGCAGAACAATAGAGCCCTGAAGCGTGATCTTGAACAGTCTGACGCCACCGAGCTGCACAGAGAAAATGAATATCTGCGGAGCAGCAAAGCTGATCTGGAGCGGGATATCTCAGTTATCCGGCCTGAGCTCGATGAGTTGCGGCGAGAGATGAGCAGCAAGCGCGTTGCCTCGACTGAATTGGAGGCTGTCGCGCGGGAGAAACGTGTGCTGGAACAGCATAAAAACACGCTGGCTGTGCATATTGATGACCTTGAAAGCCGAATCCAGCAACTGACCAACTCCCAGAAAACTCAGACACCCTTCCCGGCCATGTCGCTTATGGATTCCGACCGTGAGTACAGGGCCAGGATGGAGTTGGATGAGGTGCCTGACCTCAAGGTCTTTGCCGAGCAGTTGCAGCACCGTATTGCCCGGGCAGAAGAGCATGTAGAGCTGTTCTACCCCCTCGAAGATATCCGAGTATTGCTCGGCGGCTTGGCCATGAGCCAGTTGCATGTATTCCAGGGTATCAGCGGTACAGGCAAAACGAGCTTGGCCAAGGCTTTCACCAAAGCGATGGGTGGTTTTTGCACAGACATTGCCGTGCAGGCTGGCTGGCGTGATCGAGATGATCTGCTCGGCCATTACAACGCTTTTGAGCGGCGGTTTTATGAGAAGGATTGCCTGCAGGCGCTGTACAAAGCGCAGACACCTCGTTGGCAGGACACCTGCAACGTCATCCTGCTGGATGAGATGAATCTCTCGCGTCCAGAACAATACTTTGCCGAGTTTCTCTCGGCGCTGGAAAAGAACAACCGGGGCGAGCGCTTGATCAGCCTTTCCGAGACGGCGCTTCCCAATGCTCCCGCCATGCTGAGCGAAGGGCGAAAGATCCTGGTTCCAGAGAACGTGTGGTTCATCGGTACAGCCAACCACGACGAAACCACCAATGAACTGGCTGACAAGACGTATGATCGTGCTCATGTCATGACGCTGCCTAAGCAGGATCATCGCTTTGAAATCAAGGGAATGGAGCCGGCAAGCTACTCCTATCGCTCACTGCGCAAAGCGTTTACCAAGGCTCGGGCAGACCATAAGGAGGAGGTTGTAGAGTTGCTGCAGCGCTTGACGGGGGATGCCTTCACTGAGCAATTGGGAAGCCGGTTCGCGTTGGGATGGGGCAACCGTTTTGAAAAGCAGGCGTTGGATTTCATTCCGGTGATGCTGGCATGCGGTGCTTCTTCGGGCGAGGCGCTGGATCACTTGTTGTCTACACGCGTCATGCGTCAGGGTAAGGTCACAGGCCGCTACAACGTAGGGGTTGAAGCAGTCAGAAACTTGAGAGGCGCCTTAGAAGACTTCTGGATTGAAGCTGGCCTTGATGGCGAGCCGCAGAAGTCAATCGAATTGCTGGATGCGGATATTCGACGCTTGGACGGTCGACACTGATGTGGCTCGACCGACTCACTGGCGAGCAGTCTCGGCAGCTACCAGAAATCATTGAGCCAGGCCGTTATCAGCACACTGGTAATGGGCCAGCCTTCAATGGGCACACGCCGGTTTTTACAGGCGTTCTAGTGAGTGATGGAGGCGAACGCTGCCAACTGGGCAATGAGGTGCACTCTTTCTCTTTATCCCCGCAAGCGCAATCTGCGGAAATAGAGACGTTGTGCAAAGCCGTAGCGGCGATTGATGTTGGCCTGTCTCAGGATCCGTTGATGTCTCCGCTGATGCCGGCGGCGATCATTGATACCCAGAGTAATCTTCTGCCGTTTGAGGAGTATTTGCTTGATGTGGTGAAACAAGGTCACCTGCATCAAATTTCTCAGAGGCCACGGCTGGATCTTCACTACGAGGATGAGGTCGCCGATGTCGCACGGGCACGTAGGTTGGCTAAAGGGGCCTTGGTTCATCTGGCATCCCATTCGGAGCTCTGGCAACGGCAGACACTTAGCGGAGTGATCCCCAAGAAGGTTTTGGCACGATTCAGCGAGGATGACTACGGTATTTACGAAAACCGTATTTACGCCCGGTTGCTTGATAAAACCGAACGCCATCTACAGGGACGCCTGTCAGCGCTCAAGGGGTTGCAGGCAACCTTGGATCAGGCGCTGAAGTTCTATGAATCTGAAGGCGTTGATTTTCGTCTTTCTCGCGAGGTTTGCCGACTCTGGGGGATGACATTTGACCAAGCTGCGACCAGTAGGCTTTCTGAGTTGTTGAGCCAAACGTTGGGAACTCTTGAGTATTTGCACCGAGTCATTTCGGAGTTGCAGCAGAGTGGTGTGTACCTGTTGGTCAGCCGGCAAGCCCAGGTCGTGGGTGCGCTGCATTTGACCAACATCCTGAGTCATGACCCGCATTATCGGCATCTAGCGTTACTCTGGGATCTTCTGGAGCAAACGACGGTGGCTACTCGCAGCAGTCCTGAAGAGCTGTTCAGTCATAATCAGTATTTGGCTGATGCTTACTCACGTTATGCCGGTCTAGTGCTGCGTCATGCGCTACGCCCATATCTGCCTGAGCAAGACGAGGGCATATGGGCGGGCAGATGTATACGTCTCCAGCAGAGCGGGTTGGATTGGCAATTGGTCAGCGTTGTTTCAGGTGAGCATGCTTCTGAGGAAGTTCTTCTCACTGTAGTGCCATGGTTAACTGATGCGCATTTGTTGGATGAAACTCTGCAGCTTTCTCTGGAGAGATTCATCGCCTGGCCTGCTATTGTGCAGGAGCCTCAACAGGCTGCATATCAGGGGCAGTGGATTGCTCTATCACCATCTGACATGTACTGCGTGGAGCGCTTTGGCCAGCTCGTTGATACAGTCCTTTACCGTATGGTTTTGCAGTCGTACGGGCAGCCGTTAACTAAGATTCCGATGAAGGCATTGGCTTTGGCTGACGGTATCAAAGGGTTGCATGTTGACCGCCAGAATCACGCACTGGAGCTTAGGGAAGCTATCTCCAAAGACTCGATTGCTGTGCTCAAAGATGCTCTCGTTACTGCTAACTCTTCTCGGCAAGCGGAAGCTCTGGAGCGACATAATCAAGAAATCATCGCCTTGGAAAAATGCCCAGTTTGTGAAGCTAAGGCTGATGTCTTTTTTCAAAGTCCTATCGGCTTCCGAGCTAACTGCGGTAAATGTGGCACTGAACGCTACCTGCGGCGTGAGGGTACACAACTTGTATTTGACCAAACCGTTTCAGGTCGCAAGGGCTTTGTTGCTCTCGGCCGCAGAGCATTCTCTTTAGATGTTTCGCGGATTGCAGCATCAACTGGCTTGAGATGAGCAGGGGAATGCCAGAGTTGGGTTGGGATATCTATCACCGCCTCCACCTCGCCTTGGTCGTGCACATGTCTTTCGGTGCGCGTCCAGCCGAGTCAGCTCCCAACCCCACAGCGCTAAGACATGTGCCCCGCACAGTTTCGGCAATGCCAAGTTGTCCGGTGGTTGAATAACATTAGAACGAACATTGATCCTACTTGAAGTGGAGTAACTGGATGGACCGTGAAGAGTTAGAGCAGTGGGTTCAGTTCAGGATTTTGAAGAGGTTCGACGTTTTGGTCGATTGCTCCTATCTGGAGACTTCCCTCCTTAAGAAGCTGGCGAACAGACTGCCCCGCACCACTGGCGAAAACTTGACCTATGCCGCTTGGTGTGAGCAGGTGTTCGGCTCAGGGCTTCGCCCGCGGGTTGCCATCAACCATAAGGAGGTTGTGGGCCAAACGCGCCTTAGCTCAATGGGTCTGGGTTTGGCCAGCGAGCTTCGCCGCCAGCAACGGACCCTCAAGGAGTTGCAATCCAGGTTGGATCAAAGCTTGGAGGAGCGGTCAGCTTCTCTTGAAGCTGCTCCCACTCCGCTACCCGCTATCGAAACCAGGGAGTCATGGGGCTGGCGCAACTTTTACGCAGGCGGATGGCGGGGTTTGCGTCGGTTGCTGGGCAAGGTTGAGAATGTCGGATATGGGCATATATTCGATTACCAAGGCGCGACCAATCGAGACTATAGGGTCGAGCTGATCGAGCTAGTCCGATCTACGCTCGCTGATGCTGCGCAAGTAGGATTCGGTGTGAATGCAATGTTTCCAGCTGAGAAAATCGAAGATGTCGCTGTTGCGGCCAGAGTTTTCTATAGCAGCCCGGGAGAGGCGCCGAGGTATTCCGTGGGGAGTTTCGTCGTAAACGAGATGCCGACCGATATCTTGCATCTGACGGATAGCTTCCATCAGCAAGCGTCAGAAGAAGTGCGCGATGAGAAAGCCTCCCTTTTCGTGGAAGTTTACGAGCTTGGAACCGCACCGCCTTTGGGCGACGCGGTGCAACACTTCATTCACTACCTCCAGAAGCTCTTTCAAGCTCTGGCGAAGTCCGCTGATAGCGTTCCAAGGGGTGTTCTGCGCGAAAAGATCCTGCTGAGTCTTATGCTCTCGATCTCCGCACCTAACTGCTCTCTCGAGCCATCTCTAGCAGACCTGCATTGGCCATCATGGCGATCACCGTATGACGATGACTGGAACATCAGTGAAGAGCAAAAATTTGACCTGGATCCAGGGAGGATAGTGGATATGTTTATCGCCAAGTTGAGCAGCCTGCGTTTCTGACAAGCCTTGCCACAACTGTTTTGGGCAATGTTGAGTCTTGCGCCCCCAGGCCTTAGGCCTAGCACCTCAAGCCGCCAATGAGGGCTTGGTGTATGTGGAAGGCGCGTTGGGCTGAGCCAATTGCAGGGATGGATACATCCTCTCAGCTCTTCCAGCCCACATAGCTAGTAGTCAAAGGCATACTCAGCGCATAAGCCGCATGGGATAGGGAGGCACGGTTTAGGCACAGAATTGGCACAGCTCAAAACAAAAGGCCCTAGGTTTTCACCTAAGGCCTTGTTTTGTATGGTGCACCAGGCGGGATTCGAACCCACGACCACTGCCTTCGGAGGGCAGTACTCTATCCAGCTGAGCTACTGGTGCGACGCGGGCGCCATAATACTCATCTGCGTGTCGCCCGTCCATGCTGCTGATTCGTCAGGTGTTTATTGGTGCGTTATGGGCTATTAATGGTGGCCGGGTGAAAAAGCCGTAAAATATAGCCGCTTGTTCTTTTTTTCGAACAGGCTATTGTCCTTTACCCCCTTTGACCCTAGGATTCGTTTGAGATTTCAAACGCTCTTGTCTGAGTGCTAAACCGCACGGCTAACTCTTTGTGCGTTTTCTAGATACTTTGGCAGTGAATGACTTCCTGACGGCAGCCTTCTATGGCGCCTTTCTACTTTTAATAATTCGCTCCGCGCCTGCGCGGTGCTGTTAAGGAAAGCCCACATGCAGCTCAAAGACGCACAGTTGTTCCGCCAACAAGCCTATATCGATGGTGCTTGGGTTGATGCGGACGGTGGCCAGACAATTAAGGTCAACAACCCGGCTACCGGTGAAATCATCGGTACAGTGCCAAAAATGGGCGCGGTTGAAACCCGTCGTGCCATTGAAGCCGCTGACAATGCGTTGCCCGCTTGGCGTGCACTGACCGCCAAAGAGCGTGCAAACAAGCTGCGTCGCTGGTTTGAGCTGCTGATCGAAAACCAGGACGACCTTGGTCGCCTCATGACCCTGGAACAAGGCAAGCCTCTGGCCGAAGCCAAGGGCGAAATCGTTTACGCCGCTTCGTTCATCGAGTGGTTCGCCGAAGAAGCCAAGCGCGTTTATGGTGACGTGATCCCGGGCCATCAGCCAGACAAGCGTCTGATCGTGATCAAACAACCGATTGGCGTGACCGCTGCCATTACTCCGTGGAATTTCCCTGCGGCCATGATCACCCGTAAAGCGGGCCCGGCCTTGGCTGCTGGCTGCACCATGGTGATCAAGCCTGCTTCGCAAACTCCGTTCTCGGCGTTGGCACTGGTTGAGCTGGCACACCGTGCCGGCATCCCTAAAGGCGTGCTGAGCGTTGTGACCGGTAGTGCGGGTGACATTGGCGGCGAGCTGACCAGCAACCCGATCGTGCGCAAACTGTCTTTCACGGGCTCGACCGAAATCGGTCGTCAACTGATGGCCGAATGCGCCAAAGACATTAAGAAAGTGTCGCTGGAACTGGGCGGCAACGCACCTTTCATCGTGTTTGACGACGCGGACCTGGATAAGGCCGTCGAAGGCGCGATCATTTCCAAATACCGCAACAACGGCCAGACCTGTGTTTGCGCAAATCGGCTCTACATTCAGGATTCGGTCTACGACGCGTTCGCTGAAAAACTGAAAGTGGCCGTGGCCAAACTCAAGATCGGCAACGGTCTGGACGAAGGCACCACCACAGGCCCCCTGATTGACGACAAGGCCGTGGCCAAGGTCAAAGAGCACATCGCTGACGCACTGAGCAAAGGCGCCACTCTGCTGACTGGCGGCAACAGCCTGGAAGGCAGCTTCTTCGAGCCGACCATTCTGATCAACGTGCCGAAAAACGCAGCCGTGGCGAAGGAAGAAACCTTCGGTCCGCTGGCGCCACTGTTCCGCTTCAAAGACGAAGCTGAAGTGATCGCAATGGCCAACGACACCGAGTTCGGTCTGGCGTCGTACTTCTATGCCCGCGACTTGAGCCGTGTGTTCCGTGTGGCTGAAGCCCTGGAATACGGCATGGTGGGTGTAAACACCGGCCTGATCTCCAACGAAGTCGCGCCGTTCGGCGGGATCAAGGCTTCGGGCCTGGGCCGTGAAGGCTCGAAGTACGGCATCGAAGATTATCTGGAAATCAAATATCTCTGCCTGGGCATCTAAACCCGGCGGGTGGTTCAAGCAGAGGGGGCACGAGAGCGATGCTTCCCCTGCGTTTCAAACTGTTAATTTTTGTGGCCGGGAGCGCCATGCCAGTCGATCATCGCATGCTGGCCTGTTGTCTTCCCGGCGCGTCAGCCTTGAACCACGCCGCTTGATGAGCGGCGAATGAGGAACACCATGAGCAACAAGACCAACGCATCCCTGATGAAACGCCGTGAAGCTGCTGTCCCGCGCGGTGTTGGCCAGATCCACCCGATCTTTGCCGAGTCAGCGAAGAACGCCACCGTAACTGACGTTGAAGGTCGTGAGTTTATCGACTTTGCAGGCGGTATCGCGGTACTGAACACCGGTCACCTGCACCCGAAAATCATTGCTGCGGTGCAAGAGCAACTGACCAAACTGACCCACACCTGCTTCCAGGTACTGGCTTACGAGCCGTACGTTGAACTGTGCGAAAAGATCAACGCCAAAGTGCCGGGCAATTTCGACAAGAAAACCCTGTTGGTCACCACCGGTTCTGAAGCCGTAGAAAACGCGGTGAAAATTGCCCGCGCTGCTACAGGCCGTGCTGGCGTGATCGCGTTCACTGGCGCGTACCACGGTCGCACCATGATGACCCTGGGCCTGACCGGCAAAGTCGTACCGTACTCGGCAGGCATGGGCCTGATGCCAGGCGGCATCTTCCGCGCTCTGTTCCCGTGCGAAATGCATGGCGTCTCGGTTGTCGATTCCATCGCCAGCATCGAACGCATCTTCAAAAACGATGCCGAGCCTAAAGACATCGCAGCCATCATCATCGAGCCGGTACAGGGCGAAGGTGGTTTCTACGTGGCGCCCAAAGCGTTCATGGCCCGCCTGCGCGAACTGTGCGACAAGCACGGCATCTTGCTGATCGCTGACGAAGTGCAAACCGGCGCTGGCCGTACTGGCACCTTCTTCGCCATGGAACAGATGGGCGTTACTGCCGACCTGACCACCTTCGCCAAATCCATTGCGGGCGGCTTCCCGTTGGCCGGTGTGTGTGGCAAGGCTGAATACATGGACGCCATTGCACCAGGCGGTCTGGGCGGCACCTATGCTGGTAGCCCGATTGCTTGCGCAGCTGCCCTGGCAGTGCTTGAGGTGTTTGAAGAGGAACACCTGCTGGATCGCTGCAAAGAAGTTGGCGAGCGTCTGGTCACTGGCCTCAAGGCCATTCAGGCCAAGTACCCCGTGATCGGTGACGTGCGTGCGCTGGGTGCGATGATCGCGGTCGAGCTGTTCGAAGGCGGCGACTCCCACAAGCCAAACGCGGCTGCAGTGGCGCAAGTGGTTGCCAAGGCTCGCGATAAAGGTTTGATCCTGCTGTCGTGCGGCACTTACGGCAACGTCCTGCGTGTGCTGGTTCCACTGACTTCGCCAAACGAGCAGTTGGACAAAGGCCTGGCCATCATCGAAGAGTGCTTCGCTGAACTGGCTTGAGTCCACCCTTGAGGGTGTGATCTGAGACACAAAAAAACCGCTTCGGCGGTTTTTTTGCGTTTGAACTATCTGTTTGGGTGATTTTTTCTGTAACCCCGTACGGCCTTTGACTAAGGTGCAGGCATTGTGCGGAGAGAAAATTGGATGACGGTTGTAGATTTAAGCGCGGTGCCCACTGTATTGATCGCCGAGGCCGACCCCTGGACTCAGGACTTGCTCAAGCAGGTGGTGCTGACGGTACGTTGTGATGCTCAGCTGGATGTATGTGGGGATGGTCAGCAGGCGCTCGCGCAGTTGAGCAAAAAACACTACGGACTTGTGATTGCTGATCGTGATTTGCCCGGAGTCAGCGGCCTGGATTTGTTGCGCACTGTGCGTCAGCGCCGGGCTGTTCCAGCGCAGCCTTTTATTTTGCTGAGTGCGCGCAATGACAGCGCGAGTGTGCGCGAAGCATTGCCACTGGCACCCACGGCCTACCTGACGACACCGCTGGACATTGCCGGCCTGACCAGGCGCCTCAAGGGGCTGCTGCTGACCGCGGGGCAAGAGATTTCGTGCGAAGTGCCGGCACTGGTCCCCGGCATGACCCTCAAGCGGTTTCTGGAGCAGCACCGAGCCTCTTCAGATGGCGCGCCGCTTCTGGTGGATGCGCAGTCGGCGCTCAACAGCAGCCTCACTCCCGAGGGGTTGGACCTTGCACTGCTAGAGCAGGCCGTACGCACTGACCCACAAATTACCGCGGTCATGATTGCGGCGGCCAACAGCGCTGCACAGCACCGCATTGACCCTGCCCAGACACTTGCCCAAGCGTTGCAGTTGCTCGGACCTGCGCAGAGCATGAACCTTGTCCTTGGGCTGACGCTAAAGCGCAGCGCGCAACTGACGGACCCTTGCCTGGCGGATTACGCCGAACAGCAGTGGGCTGTGTCATTGCGTACGGCGCAGTATGGTTTTGAGCTGGCGGGCATGCTTAACCTAGATCAAGAGCGTTGCTACTGTGCCGGGTTGTTGCATCGGTTGGGCGATCTGGCCTTGTTGCGCAGCCTTGAGGCGTGGCAGCAGGCCGGTGGCGAGCTCGACACCCTTGCCATTGACGCGTCATTGAGCGAATTCGGAGCCGCCTACGGCTCGGCCTTGCGCACGCGCTGGCGTTTGCCGCTGGAGTTGCGTGAGTTGATAGCGGCGATTTATCACTTGGGTGGCGGAGTGTATTCACGCGAAGCGCTGGTGATGAGTCTGGCGGCGCAAGTCGCCAATCTGGAATCGGAAGAGGGGATTGCCGAGGTGGCTGGCGGGAAGACGGCTCGCTTGTTGCGAGTAGGCATGTCGCAGCTTTTGCAGTTGATCGATAAACCGTAACGGTGGGAGCGGGCTTGCTCGCGATTCAGGCGTCGCGGTTTGTCAGGCAAACCGCGGTGATTGCATCGCGAGCAAGCCCGCTCCCACCTGATCGGTGGAGGCGGGGCCAGTCTTTAAACCGCCGCAGGTCGCAGCGAGTAGGTCTTGAGCTGGTGAGCAAATTCGCGCAGCGACTGAATCCCGCTGGCTTCTGCTTCGTGTATCCATTCCTTGATCGCTGCCAGCATGTCGTGACCATTGGTGCTGGTCTTGACCCAGATCTGTTGCAGGGCCAGGCGCTTCTCGTAAATCACTTTGAGCGAATGGCTATGCTCCAGCATCGTTTCGATACGCTGGTGATGACGCTCTTCAAGCAGGCTGGTCTCACGGGAAAGCAGGCGCTTGGCACGGCGGAACTGGTGGCGCACCGAGTGATCGACCTTGGCCAGCTCTTGCTGAACCAGAGGCGCAATGACCAGCTTTCGGTACTGCGCCATGATCTGGAAACGGTTGTTGAGGATCGCCATCGCGGTGTCCATGTCCAGATTGCCTTTGCCTTCCACCCGATGGGCAATTGGCGCGACACGCTGCACCTTGGCCAGACGCAAAAAGCTGAAGACTTTTATCCAGGCCCAGCCCAGGTCGAACTCCCATTTCTTGACCGACAGCTTGGCCGAGTTGGGGTAGGTGTGATGGTTGTTGTGCAGCTCTTCGCCGCCAATGATGATGCCCCACGGCACCAGATTGGTGGCCGCGTCGCGGCACTCAAAGTTGCGATAACCCACTGCATGGCCCAGACCGTTGACCACGCCTGCAGCCCATACCGGGATCCACATCATCTGGATGGCCCAGATGGTCAGGCCGATGGCGCCGAACAGCAGCAGGTCGATGACCAGCATGATTGCCACACCCAGCATTTTGTAACGCGAATAAACATTTCGCTCAATCCAGTCTTCAGGGCAATTTTTGCCGTAAATACGCAATGTCTCAGGATTTTGAGCTTCTTCGCGATACAGCTCTGCACCTTTTCGCAAAACGGTCGATAACCCTTTGATAACCGGGCTGTGCGGGTCATCAACGGTTTCGCATTTGGCGTGGTGTTTGCGGTGGATGGCTGTCCACTCACGGGTGTTCTGTGCCGTGGTCAACCAAAGCCAGAAGCGGAAAAAGTGTTTCAGGCCACCGTTGAGCTCCAGCGAGCGATGGGCTGAGTAGCGGTGTAGATAAACCGTGACACCGATAATGGTCACGTGGGTCATCAACAGAGTGACTGCCACCAGTTGCCAGGCCGACAAGTCGAGAAAACCGTTGTACCACATAGGCTGTTTGGCCCTCGGGAAGATGAAAAAAACTGCAACACGCATTATCACCATGCAGCCAGATAAAACCAGTCGCCCTTTCAGATAAGAGTGCCTGGATGTTTCTTACACTATAATTCCCATTTTTTTGTAGGTGCTTTATCTTTCTTATGTCCGTTTCCTCTCGAGATGCCTTGCGTACGGCCTTGTTATACGGGCTGCTATCGGTTTTCTGGCTGCTGATAACTGATCATTTATTGAACAGTTATTTCGATGATTCAGCCCAGCTGGCGAAGTGGCAACTGATAAACGGCTATGTTTTTGCTCTGTTCAGTGCCGTGTTGATTTTTTTTGCCCGGGCTCGCCTGTTCGGTTTTTTGGGCATAAGCCCCGGCTTGAAGCGCCAGCGTCAGGACCAAGAACGCCTGCGCCAGGCAGCCGTGGTTTTTGACTGTACGCGCGAAGGAGTGCTGGTCAGCGACAGTCGCGGCGTGATTGTGCATGTGAACCGAGCGTTGGTTGAGATCACCGGCTATTCGGTCGAAGAGGTGCTGGGCCACCGACCGAACATGTTCAAGTCGGGTCGCCACGGTCCTGCATTCTATGAGGCGATGTTCAAGTCGATTGATGAAAGCGGTGACTGGCACGGGGAGATCTGGAACCGGCGCAAGAGTGGCGAGGTTTATCCGCAATGGCAGACAGTCCGCTCCATTACTGATGACAAGGGGCAGATCACTCACTATGTCGCAGTTTTTTCGGATATTTCGGCGATCAAGCACTCCCAGAACGAACTGGCACGACTGGTTCACCATGATCCGCTGACAGACTTGCCCAATCGGCTGTTGTTTACTGACCGTACCGAGCAGGCCCTGGCGTTTGCGCAACGCCATGAGACGGGTTGTGCGCTGCTGATGATCGACCTTGATCACTTCAAGATCATCAATGACAGCCTTGGCCATAACATCGGTGATCTTTTGCTCAAGGCAGTCGCTGATCGTTTGCTGAGGATATTTGGCAAGGGCTTCACGGTGGCCCGTCTGGGTGGCGATGAATTTGCCGTGCTGGTCGATAATTGCCCGCAAGTGGCTCATGCCGCCAATGCTGCGCAACAGGTCCTGGAAGTCATGAAGGGTGCATTCGATGTCGATAAACATCAGTTGTTTATCAGCGCCAGTATTGGCATCAGCGTGTTCCCCAAAGATGCATTGAACGCCGAGCAACTGTTGCGCAATGCCGACTCGGCCCTGTTCAAGGCTAAAAGCATCGGGCGTGAAGGCTACGCCTTGTACACCGAAGAGCTGACCGCCCATGCGCAATACCGTATCGAGGTAGCCGGTGATTTACGCCGCGCCCTGGAGCAGCAAGAACTGCGAGTGTATTACCAGCCGGTGCACGATCTGCACACCAGTCGCCTGATTGGTGTTGAAGCGTTGGTGCGCTGGGAGCATCCACTGCGGGGGCTGTTGTCGCCCGGAGAGTTTATTCCGATCGCCGAGCGCACCGGATTGATTGCAGAAATTGACGCCTGGGTGCTGGAGCAGGCCTGTTGGCAGATGGTTCAGTGGCAAGCGGCTGGCCTGAAATTGTCATTTGTGGCGGTGAACATTTCCAGCCGGTTATTTGCGCGACCTGAGTTGTACACGCTGGTTTCAACGGTACTGGCAGACACGGGGCTGGACCCATCGTTGCTGGAGCTGGAGGTGACCGAAAGTGCGGTGATGGATAACTCTCAAGTCGCACTGGAGCAGATGCATCGCCTTCGAGCGCTGGGTTTGCGCCTGGCCATCGATGATTTTGGTACCGGCTTTTCATCGTTGCTGCGACTCAAGCGATTACCTGTGCAGAAGCTGAAAATCGATCAGGGATTTGTCGCCGGGTTACCCGGTGACAATGATGATGTGGCGATCGTGCGCGCGGTTATCGCGCTAGGCCAAAGCATGGGCCTGCAGGTGCATGCCGAAGGGATAGAGCAAGTCGAGCAGGCGCGGTTCCTGCTCGACCTTAACTGCAACCTGGGTCAGGGCTACTGGTTCGGGCGTCCGATGCCGGCAAAGGAACTTGACTGGCAACGGGCACCTGCCATTCGCACCTGAGCTGTGGTTCAGTTCTTCTCTGGCGGCAACGTTGGCAGTGCACGCAGGGCGGTTTCATACCACTCGGTGTTGAAGGCGCGGTCTTCTTCGAGGATCGCGTCAATCTCCACGGCCAGCACGTGGGCCATCATCTGCAGAATGTCTTCACGCTCGTAGCCGACCAGCGTCAGCTTGTTGAACGTGGCTTTGGCGGCAGGCGGGTTGTCGCTTTCAATCTGGTTTTCAATGGCCTGAATCAGCGTGGACTCGGCAAACTCTTCTTCTTCGTTATCGATATCAACTGGCTCGCTCATGGCAGGCTCCTTAAGTAAAGACGGCCAGTCTAACGGTATTCAGCCTGATGATGCTGCTAGCCAGTCCAGTAACGAAGCTCTATAAGAGTCGCTGCCAACCCCTACACGGCCCGGAGGCTTTGTGATGCTCAAGCTTTATGGATTCTCAGTCAGTAACTACTACAACATGGTCAAACTGGCGCTGCTGGAGAAGGGCGTACCTTTTGAGGAAGTGCCGTTTTTTGCCGGTCAAAGCCCTGAGGCACTCGCCATCAGCCCCCGTGGCAAAGTTCCGGTACTGGGCGTTGAACAAGGTTACGTCAATGAAACCAGCGTGATCCTCGAGTACATCGAACAGACCCAGCCAGGCCCAAAACTGTTGCCGGTGGATCCGTTTGAGCGCGCTCAAGTGCTGGCGCTGGCCAAGGAAATCGAGCTGTACATCGAATTACCTGCACGCGCGTGCTACGCCGAAGCTTTCTTCGGCATGACAGTGCCGGAAGCGATCAAGGAAAAAGCGCGGACCGAGCTGCTGGAGGGCATGGCTTCATTGGGGCGTCACGGCAAGTTCGCACCTTATGTGGCGGGTGAAACCCTGAGTGTTGCGGATATTTACTTTGTCTTCAGCGTCAATCTGGCCTGTGCCGTAGGCCACAAGGTGTTTGGTCTGGACCTGCTGGCTGAAATGCCGGGGGCCAGGGCGTTGCTGGAGCGACTGGAGCAAAACCCGCACGTGCAAAAAATTGCCGCTGACAAAGAGGCCGCCATGCCGCAGTTTCTGGCCTGGATCAGCAGCAAGAAATAACGCGGGTAGTGGCGCTGAATAAAAAACGGGCACCCGAAGGTGCCCGTTTTTTTGTATTGCTCAGAAGTTAGCGGGTAGCCAACAACGCCTTGCCACGAACAACAGCTGCTTTCACTTGCGCGGGCGCGGTGCCGCCGATGTGATCGCGGGCATTGACCGAGCCTTCCAACGTCAGCACGGCAAACACGTCGTCTTCGATCTGATCGCTGAACTGGCGCAGTTCTTCGAGGCTCATTTCTGCCAGATCCTTGCCTGTCTCGACACCGTATTTAACGGCATGGCCGACGATTTCGTGGCAGTCACGGAACGGCAGGCCACGGCGAACCAGATAGTCGGCCAGGTCGGTGGCGGTCGAGAACCCGCGCAATGCCGCTTCACGCATGATTGCGTGCTTTGGCTTGATCGCCGGGATCATGTCGGCAAAGGCGCGCAACGAGTCGCGCAGGGTATCGGCTGCGTCGAACAGCGGCTCCTTGTCTTCCTGGTTGTCCTTGTTGTAGGCCAGCGGCTGGCCCTTCATCAGGGTCAACAGGCCCATCAGTGCACCGAATACACGGCCACTTTTGCCACGTACCAGTTCTGGCACGTCGGGGTTTTTCTTTTGCGGCATGATCGAGCTGCCGGTGCAGAAACGGTCCGGCAGATCGATGAACTGGAACTGCGCGCTGGTCCAGAGCACCAGTTCTTCGGAGAAGCGCGACAGGTGCATCATCGCAATGCTGGCCGCGGCGCAGAATTCGATGGCGAAGTCGCGATCGGACACGTTGTCCAGCGAGTTGCCGCCTACAGCGTCAAAGTTCAGCAGTTGAGCAGTGAACTCACGGTCGATCGGGTAAGTGGTACCCGCCAGTGCGGCGCTGCCCAGGGGCATGCGGTTGGTACGCTTGCGGCAGTCGACAAGACGTTCGTAGTCGCGGCTGAGCATCTCGAACCAGGCCAGCATGTGGTGACCGAATGTCACTGGCTGTGCCGTCTGCAGGTGCGTAAAGCCGGGCATGATGGTTTCAGCTTCGCGTTCGGCTTGGTCCAGCAGGCCTTTTTGCAGGCGGGTAATTTCGGCCAGGATCACGTCGATTTCATCACGCAACCACAGGCGGATATCGGTGGCTACCTGGTCGTTACGGCTGCGGCCAGTGTGCAGTTTTTTGCCAGTCACGCCGATGCGGTCGGTCAGACGCGCCTCGATGTTCATGTGCACATCTTCCAGATCGATGCGCCAGTCAAACGTGCCCGCTTCGATTTCGCTCTGGATGGACTTGAGGCCATCGATGATGCTGTCGCGCTCTGCATCGGTCAGTACGCCAACCTTGGCCAGCATGGTGGCGTGAGCCACGGAGCCCATGATGTCGTGGCGATAAAGGCGCTGGTCGAAAGTGACGGAGGCGGTGAAACGCGCAACGAAGGCGTCGACGGGTTCACTGAAGCGGCCGCCCCAGGACTGATTGGTCTTGTCGGTGCTCATGGATTCGCTCGTAATCGGCTGAGGGGGAGTTACACAAAAAGTTACCGCGGATCATAACAGGGTTGCCAATCAAGGCGTTGACGCAGGTCGGCAGGTTTTTGTGTGAAGTGCGGTATAAACAAAAATCCGAAACGAAATGTATCGTTTGAATACTTTCGTCTTGGCAACCGTCTACAGTTGGTCGTATGGATCAGTCGCTGCAGGTCTTTGTAGATCGCCAGACGTATCCGGTATTAAATCGAGCAACCGAGACAGGTGAATTTTGCTGTGAGGTTTACGGCACTTTTTGGCCTTCGCGCTAGTCTTAGCGTGGATCGCCGTGACAGTCGTCACTTCACCTGTCTACGCTATCCTTGTGCGAGACTCACGCAGGAATACAGCGCTATATGAATGTCCTGATCGTTGATGACGAAACCCTGGCCCGCGAGCATTTGAGCCACTTGCTCAGCACGCTTGGGGGCTACACGTTGCTGGAGCCTGGCGCCACAAATGGCGAAGAGGCACTCACCCTGATCGAAAACCTGAAACCGGATGTCGTTTTGCTCGATATCCGTTTGCCGGGCCTGGACGGGTTGCAGGTTGCAGCCAAATTATGCGAGCGCGAGCTACCTCCATCGGTGGTGTTTTGCGTGGCGCCTGACGAATTTTCCGTGCAGGCCCTGCAAGACAGCGGCGTCAGCTATGTAATCAAGCCGGTCACTGCGCAGGACTTGAGCGCCGCCTTGAAAGAGGCCCATCGGCCCAACCGCGTGCAACTGGCCGCGCTCACCCGGCCTGCTGCGCAAACCGGCAGTGGCCCGCGCAGTCACATCAGTGCCAGAACCCGCAAAGGCATTGAACTGATCCCGATCGACCAGGTGATCTACTTTATAGCCGACCATAAGTACGTGACCTTGCGTCACGCTGGCGGCGAAGTATTGCTTGATGAACCGCTCAAGGCGCTCGAGGACGAGTTTGGTGAGCGCTTTGTGCGAATTCACCGTAATGCACTGGTAGCGCGTGACCGGATCGAGCGTTTGCAGCGCACGCCGCTGGGGCACTTTCAGTTGTTCCTTCGAGGGCTCAACGGTGACGCACTGATCGTGAGCCGACGGCATGTGGCGGGAGTGCGCAAAATGATGCAGCAGCTGTAGTTCGCGCTGAAAAAGGCGCTGGAGCGCCGTTTTCGGGCCAGGGAGGCCGAGGACTTTCTGATACAAGTCAAAGCTGTTTTGGCTGAGCTGTTATTATCAGCCGTATCTTTTCAGTACGGATTGATCCATGTCCTCTCGCGAAATCCGCATCGCTACCCGTAAAAGCGCCCTGGCTCTGTGGCAGGCCGAATACGTTAAAGCCCGTTTAGAGCAGGCTCACCCAGGTATTTTGGTGACCCTGGTGCCCATGGTTAGCCGTGGTGACAAGCTGCTGGACTCGCCGCTGTCGAAAATCGGCGGCAAGGGGCTGTTCGTCAAGGAGCTGGAAACGGCTCTGCTTGAAAACGAAGCCGACATCGCCGTGCACTCCATGAAGGACGTGCCGATGGACTTCCCGGAAGGTCTGGGCCTGTTTTGCATTTGCGAGCGTGAAGACCCGCGTGATGCCTTCGTCTCCAACACCTTCTCCAGTCTCGATGACTTGCCGCATGGCAGCGTTGTCGGCACGTCCAGCCTGCGCCGCCAGGCTCAATTGCTGACTCGCCGTCCGGATCTTGAGATCCGCTTTCTGCGGGGCAACGTCAACACCCGCCTGGCCAAACTCGATGCGGGCGAATACGACGCCATCATCCTGGCAGCTGCCGGTCTGATCCGCCTCGGCTTCGAAGATCGCATCACCTCTGCCATCAGCATCGATGACAGCCTGCCCGCTGGCGGCCAGGGTGCCGTAGGCATCGAGTGCCGCAGCGCTGACACCCAAATCCATGCCTTGCTGTCACCCTTGCACCATGCCGATACCGCCGTGCGCGTAACGGCAGAGCGTGCTCTGAACAAGCATCTCAATGGTGGCTGCCAGGTACCGATCGCGTGCTATGCGGTGCTGGAAGGCGAGCAAATCTGGCTGCGCGGGCTGGTCGGTGAGCCAAGCGGCGGCGTGTTGCTGAGCGCCGATGCCCGAGCGCCGCGTACTTCGGCTACCGAGCTGGGTGTGCAAGTGGCCGAGGCGCTGCTGGCCCAGGGCGCAGGGGATATCCTTAAAGCCGTCTATGGTGAGGCAGGTCACGAGTGACCGGCTGGCGCTTGTTGCTGACCCGGCCTGCCGAGGAGTCGGCAGCCCTGGCCCATGAACTGGCGGCTGCGGGGGTTTACAGCAGCAGCTTGCCACTTCTGGCGATCAGGCCATTGGCCCTGACCGACGCGCAGCGTGCGCTGGTTGAGAGTATTGACCGTTACTGCGCGGTAATTGTCGTCAGCAAGCCTGCGGCGCGCCTGGGGCTTGAGCTGGTCAATCAATACTGGCCACAAGCGCCGCGACAGAAGTGGTTCAGCGTTGGCGCCGCCACCGCGCAGATTCTCGCCGACTACGGCCTCGATGTTAGCTACCCTCAATGCGGGGATGACAGCGAAGCCTTGCTGGCGATGCCTGAGTTTGAATCAGCGGTTGGCCGTGATCAGCCCAAGGTACTGATCCTGCGCGGGGAGGGCGGTCGTGAGATGCTGGCGGACCGTCTGCGTAGCCTTGGGGCGCAGGTCGACTACCTTGAGCTCTATCGTCGCGAACTGCCGTCATACCCGCCTGCGACCCTGTATCAGCGAGTTAAAGTGGAACGCCTGAACGCGCTGGTGGTCAGCAGTGGGCAGGGTTTTGAACATTTACGCCAATTGGCAGGCGATACCTGGTCGCAACTTGGAAGCTTGCCATTGTTTGTTCCAAGCCCTCGGGTTGCTGAGATGGCACGCAGCGCCGGGGCGCAAAACGTTGTGGATTGTCGTGGCGCGAGTGCCGCGGCTTTGCTGGCGGCGCTGCGGGAGCATCCCGCACCTGCTTTCTAATGCAAAGGATGGATTCGTGAGCGAAACAGTCTTGTCCAAAGAACACGTACAGCCCGCGCCAGAAGCGCAGGCTAAAAATGCTGAGCCTGCGCCGCAGGGTCGAGGCAATGGTCTGGCCGTTTTCGCCCTATTGCTGGGCGCTGCCGGTATTGCCGTCGGCGGCTGGGGTGTGTGGCAGGTGCGTCAGTTGCAAGCCACCACCCAGCAGCAGCTAAGCGACGTACCCGCCCTGGCTGCGCAAACGCTGTCGATCAAGCAGGGTGAGCAACAGTTGCTGACGCGCGTCAACCAATTGCCCTCCGCGGGCGAGCTGGATAACCAGCGTCAACTGGTTGTGCAGCTGCAAGGCGATCAGCAGCGCCTGAACCAGCGCCTCGAAACCGTGCTGGGTGAAAGCCGCAAAGACTGGCGTCTGGCCGAGGCCGAGCACTTGCTGCGGTTGGCGACCTTGCGCCTGTCGGCTCTGCAAGACATCACCAGCGCCGAGGCGCTGGTTCAGGGTGCGGACGCCATTTTGCGCGAGCAAAATGATCCGGGTTCTTTCGCGGCCCGTGAACAACTGGCAAAAAGTCTGGCGGCACTGCGCAGCATTGAGCAACCGGATCGCACGGGCCTGTTTTTGCAATTGGCCGCCTTGCGTGATCAGGTTGCACAGCTCAGCGCCCTGGCCCCGGCCTATCAGAATCAAGGTGATTCGCTGGCAGGCCTGACGGCAGACGGTGATGGCGCGAGCCGTTGGGCGCAGTGGTGGGATGAAATCTCGCACTACATTCGTATTGACTTCAATGCCGACAAAAATGTGCGCCCACTGTTGGCAGGTCAAAGCCTGACGCAAGTTCGCCTGGCCTTGAGTCTTGCACTCGAGCAAGCCCAATGGGCGGCCCTCAATGGTCAGGAATCGGTGTACACCCAGGCCTTGGCGCAAGCGCAAGAAGTCCTCAAGGGCAACTTCAACCCGGATAACCCGCAGAGTAAAAAAATTCTTGAGCAAGTAATCGAACTCGGCAAGCAGCCGGTCACGATTAAAACCCCGGACCTTGCTGCCACCCTGAGCGCGGTGCAGGCTTATCTTGAGCGTCGGCATGTGCGAGCCGACGAGCCAGGTAAAGCCGCTGCCAACCCGGCGCAGGAGACTCTTCCATGAAGCGTTTCTACGTGATTGTGTTTTTGTTGATTGCAGCTGCGGCCTGCATCGGCCTGGCAATCGCTGAGGACGCGGGCTATGTGCTGATTGCTTACAAAAGCTTTCGCTACGAATCCAGCGTATGGGCAACGCTCGCTCTGCTGGCGGTCCTGTGGTTGCTGGTGTGGGGGATCAAACTGCTGGTAGAGCTGGTTACGGCTTCTACCGGGTTGGTGAACCCGTGGTCGCGGCGTAATCGCACCCGTCGGGTGCAGATCGCCATCGAGCAAGGCCAGATGGACCTCGCTGAAGGTCGTTGGGCCAGTGCGCAAAAGCACCTGGCGCGTGCTGCTGAAGCTGAGCCTCAACCCTTGCTCTACTATCTGGGCGCCGCACGCGCCGCCAACGAACAGGGGCATTACGAAGAAAGCGATAACTTGCTCGAACGTGCACTGGAACGTCAGCCCCAGGCTGAACTGGCCATTGCCTTGAGCCATGCCCAGTTACAAGTGGACCGCGCCGATACAGATGGCGCGCTGATGACCCTGCAAGCCATGCACGAGCGTCATCCGCATAACGTCCAGGTGCTACGCCAGTTGCAGCGTCTGCACCAGCAGCGTGGCGACTGGGCGGCGCTGATTCGTCTGTTGCCTGAGTTGCGCAAGGACAAGGTTTTGCCGGCCAAGGAGCTTGCAGAGCTTGAGCGTCGGGCCTGGGGACAAAATCTGAGCCTAGCGGCCCAGCGCGAAACTGAAGGCGAGGCAGGGCTGCAATCTCTGCAACGTTCCTGGCAACAACTCACCTCGGCTCAGCGCCAGGAGCCCGCACTGGTTCTGGCCTACGCTGAGCAGTTACGCCAGTTGGGCGCGCAAACAGAAGCCGAAGAAGTCTTGCGTGGAGCGCTCAAGCGCAGTTACGACAGTCATCTTGTGCGGCTCTATGGCCTGGTGCGCGGCAGCGACCCGGTCAAGCAGTTGCAGGTCGCTGAAGGATGGCTAAAAACCCACCCGGGGGACGCTAGTCTGCTATTGACCCTTGGCCGCTTGTGCTTGCAAAACAGCTTGTGGGGCAAGGCCCGGGACTATCTCGAAAGCAGCCTGAAGGTTGAGCGCAATCCTGAAACCTGTGCAGAGCTGGCGCGACTGCTGGCTCAGCTAGGGGATACAACGCGCAGCAATCAACTGTTTCAGGAAGGGTTGAATCTGCTGGATGAGCGTTTGCTGGCATCACCTTTGCCAGTGACGGCCACCAGCCTCTGAAACAAGCCGTCTGGCGCGTGTTTAAGCGCACGTCAGACGGGTTGCTTAACCCAGCGAATACGTTAACGAGTCGGTATTTCCTACGCGCAATACACTAGAAGCCTTCAGCTCTTGTTGGTAATTCCTTACTTTCTTCAAGAAGTATCCGCATAGGCCCACCTTGAAAGGGCCAATGGCTTTCATCTACCGTAACCGACTGTCTCTTTTGTTACGGAAAAGCCATGTTTTTGGCAGGCTCACGTTTCATTTTCTTTTTGGCCTTTCTCATCGGCGCCTTGGTGATGGGTGCAACTCTATATCTGGAGTATGGGCCCGGGCTCAAGCCCTGTTCGTTATGTCAGGTGCAACGGCTTTTCCTGCTGGGGTTCTGTCTCGTCAACCTATTGGCTTTTGTGCATGGCCCACGGCGTTTTGGCCTGTGGTGCTATTCCATTGCGTCCACGTTGTTGGCACTTGGAGGCGCTGCGAGTGCCTTGAGACAGGTAAGGCTGCAAGTGTTGACGCCAGAGCAGTTGATGTTCTGTCAGCCGGAGCTGACCTGTGTCTGGCGCAACATGTCGCCCGGCGAAATTTTTTCAATGATTTATCGGGGCAGTGAAGACTGCACGCATATTCACTGGACCATTTTTGATTTGAGCGTTCCCGAGCTAAGCCTGTTGGCCTTTATCGGCCTGCTTGTGCTGAGCATCTTTCAGATAACACGCTCAATGCATGCTGGCAAATTACGCCGTGGCTGCGACGTGACGTAGCAGTCTGGATTAAACACTTGTATGAATTTTCTCTCCTGCGTACCTTGAAGCAGTTGCCGTGCGGGCATAATCTGGCCCGCACGTATTACTGGAGTTATGCCGCCCAATGCCGGTGCAATCGCGCAGGTTTTGGTTCACATAGGCCCGGCTGAAGTCGGGTGGCATGGGCCCACAAGGGAAGAGAGATCATCATGCTCGAAAGATGTGAGAGTGCTCAGGAACGATTCAACGGCGTCCACCAACTGGTTGATCGCTGGTTGCATGAGCGCCGTAAACTTGTGAGTGCTTATGCTGCTCTGATCGATCAGCAAAACAATCCCAAGCGTGGGCCTCAAAAAGAGTTTTGCCAGATCCTGGTCGACTACGTTTCTGCAGGCCATTTCGAGATTTACGAGCAGCTGAATCAGGAGGCCCAGGCCTTCAATGATGAGCGCGGGCTTGCCTTGGCCGAGACCATCTACCCGCGAATCAACGTGATTACCGAAGCTGCCCTGGCCTTCAACGATCATTGCGACGGTAAGGCCCATCGACCCGACTGCGACAAGCTGGCAGAAGAAATCAAGATTCTTGGCGCCTTGCTGGATGAGCGTTTTGAGCTTGAAGACTGCCTGATTGAGGTGCTGCATAACGCGCACAAACAGAAAGAAGCCGCTCAGGCTTAAGCAGTTGGCAGTAAAAAAAACGGTGCGCCATGGCGCACCGTTTTTTGTTGTGGAGCATTCACTTTCTGATAGAGAACAGTTCGATTTCAAACACCAGCGGCGTATCGGGATCAATCAAATCCCCCGCACCCTCAGCCCCGTAAGCCTGACTGGAAGGGATCACCAATCGCCATTTCGCGCCGACGGGCATCTGCACCAGTGCGCTGCGCCAGCCCGCGATTACGCTGTCCAGGCGAAACCATTGAGGCTGGTTGCTGTGGTCGAACACTGTGCCATCGGGCAGGCGGCCCACATAGCTCACATAGACTGAGTCCTGTGCGTCAGGTTTTGCCCCCGTACCGGGTTTGAGTTCTGTCAGGATAATGCCGTCAGCCAGTTCACGAGCCTGAGGCTGCTGTTTTTCCTTCAACAAAAAATCACGCTCAGGCTCGGATGCAGTGTCACTTTCGGGCGAGTTTTGTGTGTTGTCGGCCTGGGCCTGGTGCTGCGTCAATACCTGTTCAATACGCTCATCACTTAGCGCCAGCGGCTTGCCTTGATAGGCCGTGCGCAGCCCCTCAATCAACGCCTTTATTTGTAGGTCCGGCATTTCCTGGCGCAAGCGCTCTCCCAGGCTGGCACCCAGGCTATAGGCCAGGTCGTGCGGGGCATCGGGGGATGGCGCCGGGGCTGCATGAGCCAAAGGTGCAAGGCACAACAACGTCATTAACAAGTAACGCGGCATGGTAGTTCTCCGGCGTGAAGTGCGAGGGATTATGCCAGCGCTAAAGCGTGCACCGATGATTTATTCAGGGGTTTGGATAACGTTGAACCACCCGCAAAATTTAGTCGCTGTGATTGTTAAAGATTGATCCAGCACAAGTTTTTCGACGTCATGCAACGCACAGCTATCCTTAGTGTCAACATGCCCTAGCGGCGGTAGTTACAGAGGTCTAGTATGAGCCGCACTCACTTCAGCCAGGAGGTAAACCATGTCGGCCAATAAGAAGCCCGTTAATACGCCGTTGCACTTGCTCCAACAGCTCTCAGGCAGTCTGCTTGAGCATTTGGAAAACGCTTGTTCCCAAGCGTTGGCTGATGCTGAGAAATTGCTCGCCAAGCTTGAAAAGCAGCGCGGCAAAGCGCAGGAAAAACTGCACAAGTCCCGCGCCAAACTGCAGGACGCTGCCAATGCTGGCAAATCCAAGGCTCAGGCGAAAGCCAAGTCTGGCGTCAAAGAGCTTGAGCAACTGCTCGACTCGCTCAAAGAGCGTCAAACTGAAACGCGCACTTATATCCTGCAACTCAAGCGCGATGCTCAAGAAAGCCTGAAGTTGGCCCAAGGCATTGGTCGCGTCAAAGAGGCCGTAGGCAAAGCGTTGTCAACGCGCGATGCCAAGCCTGCGTCAGCTGCGAAAAAACCTGCTGCCAAAGCAGCCGCTAAAGCCCCGGTCAAGGCCCAGGCTAAAGCAGTCGCCAAGCCTGCGGCCAAAGCGGCTGCGCCAAAACCGGCGGCAGCTCGCACGGCAAAACCTGCGGCAAAAACCGCCGCGGCCAAGCCAGCCGCCAAGCCTGTAGCTGCCAAAACAGCTGCAGCCAAGCCAGCCGCTAAGCCCGCAGTGGCCAAACCGGTTGCTGCCAAAGCGCCAGTCAAAGCACCGGTTAAAGCGCCTGTAAAAGTCGCCGCCAAGCCTGTTGCTAAAACAGCCGCTGCCAAACCTGCTGCTGCCGCCAAGCCTGCCGCTGCCAAACCTGCGGTAAAAGCCCCGGCAAAACCGGCCGTCAAAAAGCCTGCAGCGGCCAGACCGGCAGCCAAGCCTGCCGCTACACCCGCCAAGCCTGCTGTAGCACCCGCTGCCGCTGCGCCTGCTGTTGCTGCTACGCCAACCCCGGCATCTGCAGCAAACTCGGCTACCACCCCAACCAGCGCTTCTTAAGCGTTGTTGATTGCGGCGCGCAGCGTGTGCAGCGCGTCGCAATCAGGGTGGTCGGCATTGCCCGCCACCCTCTGCAGCCAATCGCAAGGTTCTTGCGATTGCACTGTCGACCAGCCTTGAGTTACCGATTCCAAGCGCTGCAATAAGGTTCGCTCAGCCTCCAGTTCCAACGACTTGATCTGCTTGCGTAACGCTGCCAGCGCATCGTCTCGGGTTGCCGCCTCACGCCAGTGTGTTCGCAATAGGCGCAAGGGCTGCACCACCTCACGCTGCCAAGGCCCGGCGCAGGCTTTTAATTGCCCCAGGCGCGCCTCATCGCAGGCCACGCCACGCTCCTCAAGCCAGGCCGCACACAGTACAAGGCATACATCCAGGCCCTGGCTCTGCAAGTGCAGGCACGCCGGTTCTACACCTGGGCGGGCGTAGAGGTTCAAACAGTAATTCCACAGGTCAGTCTGCATAGTGCAATTCGCGCCAGTTGAGAGGGAAGCTGGTAGACTCCGCCGCCATTATGATCCGACTTCAGAACCTGACTTTACAGCGTGGTCCGCAACGTCTGCTAGAAGACGCCGAGCTGACCCTGCACGCCGGCCACAAAGCCGGTCTGGTCGGCGCCAATGGCGCCGGTAAATCCACTTTGTTCGCCTTGCTGCTGGGTGAGTTGACGCCTGATTCCGGGGATTGTCTGCTCCCGGCCGACTGGCGGATTGCCCACATGCGGCAAGAAATCGACACGCTCGACCGCATTGCGATCGACTACGTGCTCGATGGCGACCTGCGCTTGCGTCAAGTGCAAGCCGATCTGGCCAAGGCCGAAGCTGAAGAGGATGGCGCCGCACAGGCACGCCTGCACTCTGAGCTCGACAGCGCCGACGGCTACACGGCTGATGCCCGGGCCCGCAAAATGCTCGCCGGGCTGGGTTTTACCAACGAACAAATGGACCGCCCGGTCGCCGACTTCTCCGGTGGCTGGCGGATGCGCCTTAACCTGGCGCAGGCGCTGATGTGCCCGTCGGATCTATTGCTGCTCGATGAGCCGACCAACCACTTGGACCTCGACGCCATTCTGTGGCTGGAAGACTTCCTGAAGAACTACCCCGGCACCTTGCTGCTGATCTCCCACGACAGGGATTTTCTCGACGCAGTGGTCGATAACATCGCCCACGTCGATCAGCGCAAAATCACCCTTTATCGTGGTGGTTACAGCGCATTTGAACGTGCCCGTGCCGAGCGTCTGGCCCAGCAACAGCAGGCCTACGAGAAGCAGCAGGCGCAACGTGCGCACATGGAAAGCTACATCGCCCGCTTCAAGGCCCAGGCCACCAAAGCCCGTCAGGCCCAAAGCCGGATCAAGGCGCTGGAGCGCATGGAAGAACTGAGCGCGGCCCATGTGGATTCGCCGTTCGACTTCGTGTTCCGTGAAGCGGTCAAGCTCTCCAGCCCGCTGCTCGACTTGTCCGATGCACGCCTGGGGTATGGCGATAAAACCATCCTGGAAAAGGTCAAGCTGCAACTGGTCCCGGGCGCCCGTATTGGCTTGCTCGGGCCAAACGGCGCGGGTAAATCGACCCTGATCAAAAACCTTGCGGGTGAGCTCGAGCCGCTGTCGGGTCGCCTGGCCCGTGGCGAGAACCTGGTGGTTGGCTACTTTGCCCAGCATCAACTCGACTCGCTGGACTCCAAGGCCAGCCCGTTGCTGCACATGCAGCGCCTGGCTCCTGCTGAGCGTGAACAAACCCTGCGTGATTTCCTCGGTGGCTTCGACTTCCGCGGTGCGCGCATCGACGAGCCGGTGCTGAATTTCTCGGGTGGTGAAAAAGCCCGCCTGGCACTGGCGTTGATCGCCTGGGGCCGGCCGAACCTGTTGCTGCTCGACGAACCGACCAACCACCTCGACCTCGAAATGCGTCTGGCGCTGACCATGGCGCTGCAAGAGTTCAGCGGTGCAGTGCTGGTGGTATCTCACGATCGGCATTTGCTCAAAAGCACCACGGATGAATTCCTGTTGGTGGCTGATGGCAAGGTGCAGGAATTCGACGGTGACCTCGAAGATTATGCGCGTTGGTTGGCTGACTACCGTTTGCGCAACGCGCCGGCAAGTACCACGCCGGTCAACCCTGACAAGACCGATAAAAAGGCTCAGCGTCAGGCTGCCGCAACGTTGCGCCAGCAACTGGCACCGCACAAACGCGAAGCCGACAAGCTCGAAAGCGAACTGGGCAAGGTCAACGAGAAGTTGGCCAAAATCGAAAACAGTCTTGGCGACAGCGCGGTTTACGAAGCATCCCGCAAGGACGAATTGCGTGATCTGCTGGCAGAACAGGCCAAGCTCAAGGTGCTCGAAGGTCAGTTGGAAGAACGCTGGATGGAAGCTCTTGAGCTGCTTGAGTCCATGCAAGCGGAACTGGAAGCCCTGTCCTGATGGAAGCCCTGAACTTACCCCTGCCAGCCGAGCTGATCGCACCGCTGTGGATCGGCTTGCAGATTCTGCTGATTCTGTTGGCCGGCTATTTCTCTCAGCGCGTAGTGGCTCGCTTCCTTACGCGTCTGGGCGAGCGCTATCCGTTTCCGCCTCAGTTGATGATGCCTCTGCGAGGCGGGCTGCGCTGGTTCATCATGGGCAGTGCGGTGATTGTCGTCCTGGAGCGACTGGGTGTATCAGCCACCGTGTTGTGGACTGCGCTCTCGGGTTTTGTGGCCGTGGCAGCGATTGCCTTCTTCGCTATGTGGAGCGTGCTGTCCAACCTGCTTTGCGCGGTGTTGATCTTCACGGTGGGCCCGTTTCGCATTGGCGACATCGTGGAGCTGCTCGATACGCTCGACAAGCCGGGCGTCAAAGGTCGGGTTGTGGCCATCAACCTGCTCTACACCACCCTGATCGAGCCCGCAGAAGCAGGCAGCGGCAGCAGCATGGTGCAAGTCCCTAACAGCCTGTTCTTTCAGCGCTCGGTTCGTCGCTGGCGTGAAAGCGACCTTTGAAAGCACGGCCATCCCCCTGTAACCGCTGCGGCAGCGGCCACAAAAAGTAGTGGTCAATTTTCAACCAACACATTAGCTTAAAGGACTTGTTACAGATCTTGTCCGAGGTGTGCGATGTCGTTGGAAACGTGGTTGGCCTTTTTTGCTGCCTGTTGGGTCATCAGCCTGTCGCCTGGGGCAGGGGCAATTGCCTCGATGTCGTGCGGTCTGCAATATGGTTTCTGGCGCGGTTACTGGAACGCTTTGGGCCTGCAACTGGGTCTGGCGTTGCAAATTGCAATTGTTGCCGCCGGGGTTGGCGCAGTGCTTGCCGCCTCATCCACAGCCTTCTACGCGATCAAATGGTTCGGCGTTGCGTACCTCGTCTACCTGGCCGTTAAACAGTGGCGTGCCCTCCCGGCGGACCTTAGCGATGACGCGGCCGTGCGCCCCATCGGTAAGCCTCTGGCGCTGATTTTTCGCGGCTTCCTAGTCAATGTCAGCAACCCCAAGGCGCTTGTTTTCATGCTCGCGGTCCTGCCGCAGTTCGTAAATCCCTCTGCACCTCTGGTGTCCCAATACGTCACACTGGGCGCGACTATGATTTGCGTTGACCTGATCGTAATGGCCGGATACACCGGGCTCGCGTCCAAGGTCCTGCGTTTGCTGCGCACCCCCAAGCAACAACGGCGCATGAACCGCACTTTTGCAGGCCTGTTTGTGGGCGCAGCGGGTTTTCTTGCGACGTTGCATCGCGCCACGACCTAAAAATCTTGAGTCGCGGTCATTGGAAGTGAACAATGTGTTACTTCTCATTTCCATCCGGATTTATTAATGACCGCCCGCTCGCGTTTTTTTGCCTGGTTGATGTTGCCAGTGCTCGCGTTGTGCAGCCTTGCTGTGTCTGCCAACTCCCCGGAAGGCGCCTCACAAGCGCTGCACCTGATCGACTACATCGGCGCGGACTACCCGCCTACCGTTGAGGACGGGAAGGTCATCGATGAAACCGAGTACCGCGAGCAGCTGGAGTTTCTGACCGTACTCAAGGGCTTGATTGCGGACTTGCCAGAACGTCCTGAACGAGCCGATTTGGCCCGGGGCGTGAATGCCTTGCATGCCGCCATCGAAAAGCGTGAGGACGGCACCGCCGTTGCCCGTGAAGCGCGGCAGCTGGGTGCCAGACTGGCGGTGGCCTACGAGGTCAGCCAGGCACCTGCTATTACCCCTGACCCCACCCGCGGCGCACCGTTATATGCCCAGCATTGCTCGGTGTGCCACGGTGAAACCGGCGTCGGTGATGGCCCCGCCAGTGTGGGCATGACGCCGCCTCCGGCTAACCTGCGCGATGTGCAGCGTCTGGACCGGCTCAGCCTTTACGCGATCTACAACACGCTGGGCCTGGGCGTTGAGGGCACTGACATGCCTTCGTTTGCCGATCAGCTGGACGAGCGTCAGCGTTGGGACCTGGCGACCTACATCGCCGGCTTGAGTGCTGACCCGGCGGCTGTGAAGGCAGACAAAACCTACAACCTGGCGGATCTAGCCCGTCAAACCCCGAATGAAGTGCTGGCAGCTGAAGGCCCCGAGGCGACTGCGACCTTCCGTGCCCAGCGCGCGCAACCGCCGCAAGTCAAACGCGGCCCGGCGCAGTTGCTCGATTACACCAGCGCCACCCTGGACAAAAGCCTCGCGGCCTACCGCGCCGGCGACCGTGAGCAAGCCTACGACCTGTCGGTAGCCGCTTATCTGGAAGGCTTTGAACTGGTCGAAAGCTCGCTGGATAACGTTGACGCCAACGTGCGCAAAAATACCGAGAAAGCCCTGATGGCGTATCGGCAGTCGTTGCAGGATGGCTTGCCGATCGAACAGGTCGAGCAGCGTCTGGACGCCGCAAAAGACTTGCTGAAAGAATCAGCCGGGCTGCTGGGCAGCGATGGTTTGAGCTGGACGTTGAGCTATGTTTCAGGCTTGTTGATTTTGCTGCGCGAAGGTCTGGAAGCCATTTTGGTCCTGGCTGCAATTCTTGCCTTTTTGCGTAACACCGGCCAGCAATCGGCGGTGCGTAGCGTCAACATTGGCTGGGGCCTGGCCCTGGTTGCGGGCCTTGCTACCTGGGCCCTGGCCGCCTATGTCATTGACGTCAGTGGCGCCCAGCGCGAACTGCTTGAAGGTTGTACCGCCTTGTTCGCCAGCGTCATGGTGTTGTGGCTGGGTGTCTGGATGCACGACCGTCGTCATGCGGCGGCGTGGCAGGACTACATCAAAAGCAGTCTGGTCAGCGGTGGCGGGCGTTTTGGTTTTGCGATCCTGGCGTTTTTCTCGGTGTACCGCGAACTGTTCGAAGTGATCCTGTTTTATGAAACCCTGTGGTTGCAAGCCGGCCCTGCAGGTCACAACGCGGTAATAGCGGGTGGCGCCACGGCACTGGTATTGCTGATGGGCCTGGCGTGGATCATCCTGCGCGGCTCGGCCAAATTGCCATTGGCGCTGTTCTTCGGCATCAACGCGGCACTGCTGTGCGCGCTGTCGGTAGTGTTCGCCGGGCATGGCGTGAAAGCGCTGCAAGAGGCCGGCATTTTCGGCACGCGGCCGGTAGCGTTCTTTGACTTCGACTGGTTGGGCATTCACGCCGATGCGTACTCGCTGAGTGCGCAGGCAGTCGCCATTCTGGCGATTATCGTGCTGTACAGCCGTAGCAAGCTGGCTGAAAAACGCCGGGTGCAGGCTTCGTAAGCACAAACTCATGCCGTGGAAGCGAGCCTGCTCGCGAACGATCTTCGCGAGCAGGCTCGCTTCCACGGTAGAAGTGTTTTTTGTAGCCATCACTGTTCAGGAGTTACCCCATGCGTGTCTGGATCGACGCAGACGCTTGCCCCAAGGCAGCGAAGGACCAAGTCATCAAGTTCGCCCTCAAGCGTCAGTTTGAGGTGGTGCTGGTGGCGGGGCAGAGTCAGATCAAGCCGACCTACGCGTTGGTCAAATTGATCGTGGTGCCCAGTGGCCCGGATGCGGCTGATGACTACTTGGTGGAGCACGCGGTGCCCGGTGAGCTGGTGATTTGCAGCGATGTGCCGTTGGCCGATCGGCTGGTGAAAAAGGGCGTTGCAGCGCTGGATCCGCGGGGCAAGGAGTTTGACCCGCAGAACATGGGGGAGCGGCTGGCGGTGCGCAACCTGTTTACCGATCTGCGCGAGCAAGGTCAGGTCAGTGGAGGGCAGGGCGCGTATGGCGAACGCGAAAAGCAGGCGTTCGCCAACTCGCTGGACCGTATCCTGACCCGGTTGTCGCGAGGCTGATCAGGCCTTTTGGGTCAGCTCCAGCACGCGGTCAACCATTTTGTTGATCCCGGATGCCGCTTCGCTGATGGACTGGGCGAGCATGTAGGCCGGGGTGCTGACCAGTTTTCGGGCTTTGTCTTCGACAATTTCCGACACTTCGCACTCTTCGTGGGAACCCCCCATCTTGGTTACGGCGGCGGCGGTGTCTGCGTCCGAACCGATGGTGCAAATCACGCCCGGGCCATAAATCTTGGCGGCGATGGCGGGCGAAATACACATCAAGCCAATGGGTTTACCCGCTTCGGCAAAAGCCTCGGCCAAGCACAGAACGTCAGCCTGAACCGTGCACGCGGCGCCTTCAGTGGCAAAGCTGGACAGGTTTTTGGCTGCCCCAAAACCGCCGGGAATGATCAGGGCGTCAAAGTCTTCGACCTTGGCTTCACGCACATCCTTGATTTCACCTCGGGCAATACGGGCGGATTCCACCAGCACATTGCGCGTCTCGGGCATTTGTTCGCCGGTCAGGTGGTTGATGACGTGCAGTTGCGCAATGTCGGGGGCAAAGCACTGCACTTTGGCGCCGCGCTGGTCCAGGCGCAGCAGGGTGATCACGCTTTCGTGGATCTCGGCGCCGTCATAGACGCCGCAACCCGAAAGAATGACGGCAACTTTTTTTGTGGTCATGTCGGTCTCCTTGTTCATGGCGTTAATGTCGCCTGATTTGGCGCTTGATGCCATAGGGTTTCGCGCGAAGTCCGCCTACGCTTTAGGAATTGTCGGACGGGGTGTGCCATGAAGCTGATTCTGTATGCAGTTCCGTTTTTCTTTGTACTGATTGCCGTCGAGTTGCTGGCTGACCGCTGGCGCGGGATGCGCACCTATCGCCTGGCAGACACCATCAGCAGCTTGAGCGCGGGTGTGCTGTCGACCACTACCGGTTTGCTGACCAAAGGCGTAGGCCTGATCACTTACGCGCTGGCGCTCAAGTATTTGGCGCTGGTGCAACTGCCGGAAGACAGCCTGTGGGTCTGGCTGTTTGCTTTTGTGTTCTACGACTTTTGCTATTACTGGCACCATCGCCTCGGGCATGAGCGCAATGTGCTGTGGGCCGCGCACTCGGTGCATCACCAGAGTGAAGACTACAACTTGTCCACCGCCCTGCGCCAAACCAGTACCGGGTTCGTATTTGGCTGGGTCTTTTACCTGCCGATGGCCGTACTGGGCGTGCCGCTGCTGGTGTTCGTCACTGTAGCGACGCTTAACCTGCTCTATCAGTTTTGGGTCCATACCCGCCATGTACCCAAGCTGGGCTGGTTCGAGTGGTTCTTTGTGACGCCTTCCAATCATCGGGCTCACCATGCGCAGAATGCTCTCTACATGGATCGTAATTACGGAGGGGTGTTCATTCTGTGGGACCGATTGTTTGGCACCTTTCAGGAAGAGGAGGACGCGGAACCGGTTATTTTCGGCGTGACGACACCGCTGCAAAGCTGGAACCCGCTGTGGGCCAATTGGCAATTTTATGGTCAGTTACTCGCCGATGCCCGGCGCACCGAGCGCTGGCGGGACAAACTGCGGATCTGGTTTATGCCCACGGGCTGGCGCCCTGCGGATGTGGCGACGAAATACCCGAGGGACAAGCCAGAGTTGAGCCAGTTTGAAAAGTTCGAAGTCCCATTACCGTTGCGCCAACAGCTGTACATCGCAGCACAATTCGCGGTTTATGTGGCGCTGGGGAGCTATTTGCTGAACCTGGGCGAGACATTGCCGACCCCGGCGTTGATCCTGGGGTGGGGCTATATGGCATTGGGGTTGTTCGTGCTGGGGGCCGGGCTGGAGAATAGGCCCTGGGCGCTGAAGCTTGAGGGGGTGCGCCTGGCGCTGAATGTGCCGCTGCTATGGCTGGCCCCTTGGGCGGGGCTATGGCCGGCCAGCGCATTGGGCTGGATCGGCCTGTTCAGTTACACCGTGTTGAGTGTGATGGGCCTGTATAGGTGCAGAAGCCGGATCACTCAGCTGGCGGGTTGCTGACCTCAACGCTGGTTTTGTTCTTCTCTTCGAGTGCGGTCTGTTTGGCCTGGCGCGCATTCTTGAAGCGGCGGCGGGCCCACAGGCCCAGGCCGATCAGCAGCAATGCTCCAAGCACCCACAGCTCATATTTCTTGACGTTACCCAGCAAACCTTCGAGTACGGCACCAAAGTGGTACGCCGCAGTAGCCAGGGCGATAGCCCAAATGGCAGCACCGATACCATTGAGCAACAGGTAGCGGCCCGGAGGGTATCCCGACAGGCCAATTGCCACAGGCATGACGGTACGCAGGCCGTAGACGAAGCGAAAACTCAAGACCCAGATATCCGGGTGCCTGCGAATGTGCTCCAGCGCCTTGTCGCCCATAAGTTGCCAGCGCGGTTTGCGCGCCAACAGTTTGCGGCCGTGCTTGCGCCCCAGGAAATACCACAACTGATCACCGGCATAACTGCCGAGGAACGCCACGATCATGACCAGTTTGAGGTCCATGTATCCGCGGAACGCCAAGAAGCCTGCGAGAACCAGAATGGTCTCACCTTCAAAGAACGTCCCTAGAAACAGGGCGAAGTAGCCGAATTCTTGAAGAAATTGTTGGAGCATTGTCTGGATGCTGGCGAAATGAACGCGCAGCCTACGCCTTAAGGGACGTTCGGGAAAGTATCGAAATGTGTCTTTGCGTTAACAAATCCTACAAATCATGTGTATTTGACCAACATCATTAGCGTTGTCATCTAGTGTTCATGGCGAGGGGCTATAACCATGCGCGAGGTGATTATTGCCTCAAACCTGTGGGAGCTGGCTTGCCTGCGATGGGGGCTACGCGGCCTGGCAGGCAAGCACAGGTGATGCCATCGTGAGCAAGCCCGCTCCCACATGCCGGTACCTCTGGAAACAATTTCAACAAATCGCCCTCTAACCAGGCTCTAGCCCGCATAAAGCGCCTATGAGCGGTTTAAACCCGCAGGCGTTGATGGCATTCTGGCAACTTGACTGGCGGCGCCGCTTAACTGTTACGAGAGTCAAACCCGCTCTTACAGGATCATTCAATGAATACCGAAGGACTTGCTGAAATCGTTGCCACTGAAGCTCAGCCGATTGCTGAGCCAGTCTCTGAAACCCCGCCTGAACCTCATGCCCCTGCGCCTGTTGCAGCCGAAACGCATGCGGCGGTACATCCGGCGATTACCATTCCTGGCCTTGATGACAGCAGCCTGTATATCCACCGTGAGCTGTCGCAATTGCAGTTCAACATTCGTGTGCTGGAACAAGCACTGGATGAGTCCTACCCCCTGCTTGAGCGTCTGAAGTTCCTGCTGATTTTCTCCAGCAACCTGGATGAATTTTTTGAGATTCGTGTCGCGGGCCTGAAGAAGCAAATCACCTTCGCCCGTGAACAGGCTGGTGCTGATGGCTTGCAACCGCATCAGGCCCTGGCCCGTATCAGTGAGCTGGTTCATGGCCATGTTGATCGCCAATACGCGATCCTCAACGACATCCTGCTGCCCGAACTTGAAAAGCATCAGGTGCGCTTTATCCGTCGCCGGCACTGGAACACCAAGATCAAGGCGTGGGTACGCAAGTTCTTCCGCGACGAAATTGCGCCGATCATCACCCCGATTGGCCTTGACCCAACGCACCCGTTCCCGCTTCTGGTGAACAAGAGCCTTAACTTTATCGTCGAGCTTGAAGGCATCGATGCCTTTGGTCGTGATTCGGGCCTGGCGATTATCCCGGCGCCGCGCCTGCTGCCGCGTGTCATCAGGTTGCCTGAAGAAGTTGGCGGCGCAGGGGACAACTACGTGTTCCTGTCGTCGATGATTCATGCGCACGCCGATGATCTGTTTCAGGGCATGAAAGTAAAAGGCTGCTATCAGTTCCGCCTGACCCGTAACGCCGATCTGGCGGTCGATACCGAAGATGTAGAAGACCTGGCCCGCGCCCTGCGCGGCGAGTTGTTCTCTCGTCGTTACGGTGATGCCGTGCGTCTGGAAGTCGCAGATACCTGCCCCAAGCATCTGTCCGACTACCTGCTCAAGCAGTTCAGCCTGCACGAAACCGAGTTGTATCAGGTCAATGGCCCGGTGAACCTCACGCGTCTCTTCAGCATCACGGGGCTCGACAGCCACCCTGAGCTGCAATACACGCCGTTCACCCCGGCTATCCCTAAGTTGTTGCAGAACAGCGAGAACATTTTCAGCGTGGTCAGCAAGCAGGACATTTTGCTGCTGCACCCGTTTGAATCGTTTACCCCGGTCGTTGATTTGCTGCGTCAGGCGGCCAAAGACCCGCATGTACTGGCGGTGCGCCAAACCCTGTACCGCAGCGGTGCCAACTCCGAAATCGTTGATGCGCTGGTCGATGCAGCGCGTAACGGTAAAGAAGTCACCGCGGTGATCGAGCTGCGTGCGCGATTTGACGAAGAGTCCAACCTGCAACTGGCCAGCCGTCTTCAAGCGGCCGGTGCGGTAGTGATCTACGGCGTGGTTGGCTTCAAGACCCACGCCAAGATGATGCTGATCCTGCGTCGTGAGGCGGGGGAGATCGTGCGTTACGCGCACTTGGGTACCGGCAACTATCACGCTGGCAACGCCAAGCTCTACACCGATTACAGCCTGCTGACCTCGGACGACGCGCTGTGTGAAGACGTGGGCAAGTTGTTCAGCCAGCTGATTGGCATGGGCAAGACGCTGCGCATGAAAAAACTGCTGCATGCGCCGTTTACGTTGAAAAAGGGCATGCTCGACATGATTGCCCGCGAGACCCAGTTCGCGGTCGAAGGCAAGCCTGCGCACATCATTGCCAAGTTCAACTCGCTGACCGATCCGAAAATCATCCGTGCGCTGTACAAAGCCAGCCAGGCAGGCGTGCGAATCGATCTGATTGTGCGTGGGATGTGCTGCCTGCGCCCGGGCATTCCAGGTGTATCGCACAACATCCACGTGCGCTCGATCATCGGCCGCTTCCTGGAGCACACACGGGTGTTCTACTTCCTCAACGGCGGTGAAGAACAGATGTTCCTGTCCAGTGCCGACTGGATGGAGCGCAACCTCGATAAACGCGTGGAGACGTGCTTCCCGGTAGAGGGTAAAAAGCTGATTTTGCGGGTCAAGAAAGAACTGGAGTGCTACCTGACCGACAACACCCACAGCTGGAGCCTGCAATCGGACGGCCGTTACATCCGCAACACGCCAACCGGTAACCAGAACCCACGCAGCGCCCAGGCAACATTGCTGGAGCGTTTGAGCCTGCCCGTATTGACGGTGAGCACCGGGCCTTCGGTGTAACGCAGCTGCCCTTGTGGGAGCGAGCCTGCTCGCGAATAACCTTCGCGAGCAGGGTCGCTCCCACATTTGTCTGGTTTGAGGGGCGTCGCGTCAAGACACCGTCAGCACAATCCCGACCCGGGTCAGCCATTGAGCTTCTTGTTCGAAGTCGGCCTGGGTCAGCGGGTTTTGTTCAAGCCAGCCTTCGGGGAAGATCACTTCAAGGTGATCGCCCTCGGCGCGCAGCTTGACCTGCGAAGCTTCCTGGTTACCACGGATGTGGTAGAACAGGATCGCAAAGCGCAGCAGCACACACAGGCGAATCAGCTTGATACCGTCTTCGCCAAACTCGGCGAACTTGTCTTTAGGAATATTTCGACGATGACCGCGCACCAGCAGCGCGAGCATTTGCTGGTCTTCGCGTGAGAAACCGGCAAGGTCGGAGTGCTCGATCAGGTAGGCGCCGTGCTTGTGGTAGTGATAGTGGGCAATGTCCAGCCCGACTTCATGCACCTTGGCCGCCCAACCCAGCAGTTCACGCCAGACACCGTCTTTCAGATCCCACGACTTGGCCACCTGATCAAAAGCGCGCAGGGCCTTGCGTTCAACCCTGGCGGCCTGCTCGCGGTCGACGTGATAGCGGTCCATCAGCGAGCTGAGGGTGCGCTCGCGTACGTCTTCATGGTGATGACGGCCCAGCAGGTCGTACAGGACGCCTTCACGCAGTGCGCCGTCGCAGTGATCCATGCGCTGCAGTTCAAGGGCGTCGAACACCGCTTCAAGAATCGCCAGCCCGGCCGGGAAAATGGTCCGACGGTCAGGCTTGATGCCTTCAAAGTCGATTTTTTCCACCTCACCCAGCTTGAACAGCTTGCGCTTTAGCCAGGACAAGCCTTCGGCATTCACCTCGCCATTGCCATGACCGCCAGCCTTCAGGGCCAGGCCGATGGCCCGAATGGTGCCTGAGGAGCCGATGGCCTCATCCCAGGTCAAACGGTGCAAGGCGTGCTCGATACTCATGATTTCAAGACGCGCAGCCGTGTAGGCCTGGGCATAGCGGGCCGGGGTGATCTTGCCGTCGCGAAAGTAACGCTGGGTGAAGCTGACGCAGCCCATCTGCAGGCTTTCGCGCAGCAGCGGTTCAAAGCGCTGGCCAATAATGAATTCGGTACTGCCGCCGCCAATGTCGGCCACCAGGCGCTTGCCCGGTGTGTCGGCGAGGGTATGGGAAACGCCAAGATAGATAAGGCGTGCTTCTTCACGGCCGGAAATCACTTCGACGGTGTGCCCCAGGATCTCTTCGGCGCGCACGATAAACTCGTTGCGGTTACGCGCTTCACGCAATGCGTTAGTCCCCACAATGCGCACGGCGCCCAACGGCATACCGTTGATCAACTGGGCAAAACGCTTGAGGCAATCGAGCCCGCGCTGCATGGATTCTTCGGTGAGCTTGCGTTCTTCGTCGATGCCGGCAGCTAACTGCACCTTTTCACCAAGACGCTCAAGAATGCGGATTTCGCCATTCTGGGCCTTGGCCACCACCATGTGAAAGCTGTTAGAACCCAGATCGATGGCGGCGATCAGGGACGGATTCTTGGCTTGGGATTGGGGCATGGTTGAGGAGTCTCGGTCGATAACCTGTTCATCGTGCCACGATCAAACGCTCGCGCCAACGCGCGATGTCAGATGCATTGATATGGAGCACGAAAGCAATGACGTTAGCTGTTCCGGGACAGTTCGTTTTTTTGTGTGCGATTTAAGTGCCGTGTCAGGTCGGTTTTTCTGTGGCAGCGGGCTAGTTTGCGATGGCATCAACACGGTGCATCTGACTCATCGCGTCGCCTGGATCGCGAGCAAGCCCGCTCCCACAGGGGGGATGCGCTTAGCCGTTCACCTCCACCGTCCCGATGAAATTCGCCAGCTCCGGGGTTTTAGGGTTGGCGAACAACTCTTTTGGATCGCCCACTTCATGCACCTTGCCCTGATGCATGAATACCAGCTTGTCTCCGACCTCACGGGCGAAACGCATTTCGTGGGTGACCATAATCAGCGTCATCCCTTCACGCGCCAGCTGGCGCACCACGCTGAGCACCTCGTTGACCAGCTCCGGGTCGAGCGCAGAGGTGATTTCGTCACACAGCAGCACCTTGGGTGACATGGCCAGCGCGCGAGCAATCGCCACACGCTGCTGTTGCCCGCCCGACAGACGCTCGGGAAATGCATCGAACTTGTCGCCCAAACCCACTCGCTCCAGCATTTCCCGGGCTAATACGGCGGCCTTGGCCTTGGGTACTTTTTGCACCACTTGCGGGGCGAGCATGACGTTTTCGCCCACGCTCAGGTGCGGGAACAAGTTGAACTGCTGGAACACCATGCCGACCTTCTGGCGCAGGCTGCGCAAGTCGGCACGGGCGGCGTCCAGGTATTCATCATCGACTTCAATCACCCCGTCGTTAATGGATTCCAGCCCGTTCAGGGTTCTGAGCAAGGTGCTCTTGCCTGAGCCACTTCGGCCGATGATCGCGACAACCTGTCCCTGCTCGACGGTCAGGTCGATGCCTTTAAGCACGTGGTGGTCGCCGTAATATTTATGCAGGGCGGTAACTCTAAGCAGAGGCATGCAGTTTCCTTTCGAGATGGCGCGCACTGAGTGACAAGGGGTAGCACAAGAGGAAGTAACCGAGCGCCACCAGGCCATAGACCATAAAGGGCTCAAAAGTCGCATTGGCCAGCATGCTGCCGGTCTTGGTCAGCTCGGTGAAACCGATGATGGAAGTCACGGCAGTGCCTTTGATGACCTGCACTGAAAACCCCACGGTGGGCGCAATGGCGACCCGCACGGCTTGCGGCAGGATCACGTAACGCAACTGCTCAAGCGGGCTCATGGCCAGGCTCGCCGAGGCCTCCCATTGACCGTGGGCGATCGACTCGACACAGCCCCGCCAGATCTCGGCCAGGTAGGCGCTGGTGAACAAGGTCAGGGCCAGCGCGGCTGCCATCCATGGCGAAATGTCGATGCCCAGCAAGGCGACGCCAAAAAAGATCAAAAACAGCTGCATCAGCAAGGGAGTGCCTTGAAACAACTCTATATAGCCGCGTGCCAGAGTGCGGGCGAAGCGGCTTTTGGAGATGCGCATCAGCAGCACCAGCAACCCGATCAGGCCGCCGCCGATAAATGCGACGATCGACAGGGCTGCGGTCCATCGCAAACCCATCAGCAAATTGCGCACGATGTCCCAGAAGGTGAAGTCCATCAGCGGCTCCTGGTCAGGTAGCGGCGGCCGACCCAGTTCAACAACTGGCGGATCAGCAAGGCCATGCACAGATAAATCATGGTCGTCAGGGCATAGGTTTCAAAAGCCCGGAAGTTGCGCGACTGAATGAAATTGGCGAAAAAGCTCAGCTCCTCAGTGGCAATTTGTGAGCAAACCGCCGACCCGAGCATCACGATGATGATCTGGCTGCTCAATGCGGGCCACACCTTGGCCAGCGCCGGTTGCAGCACCACATAACGAAACGTTTCGAATCGGCTCATGGCCAATGCTGAGGCGGCTTCCAGTTGGCCTTTGGGGATCGCCTGGATGCCAGCACGAATGATTTCCGTGGAATAGGCGCCGAGGTTGATCACCATCGCCAGCACCGAGGCTTGCCATTCGCTGATATGCAGGCCCAGGCCCGGCAGGCCAAAGAAGATAAAAAACAGTTGCACCAGGAACGGCGTGTTGCGAATCAACTCGACATACAACCCGAACAGCGCAGCAAAAGGCCGAATATTCCACGCCCGCACCACCGCGCCGACAATCCCCAGGCTGACCCCGAGTACCGTGCCGATGGCGGTCAGTTCCAGGGTAAACAGGGCGCCGCGTAATAACAGGTCGCTGTTTTGCAGCACCGGTAAAAAGTCAAACTGATAAGCCATGATTGACCTCGTCGCCCGCTATCAGAGGTCAGCTGGCAACGGCTCTTTGAGCCATTGCAGCGCGTTTTTCTCCAGGCTGCCGTCAGCTTTGGCCGTGGCGAGAATCTGGTTCACCTTGTCCAGCAACTCGGACTGACCCTTGTTGACACCCACGTAGACGGGCGAATCCTTGAGTTTGAGTTTCATCGCCGGAATGCGTTTGGGGTTGCGTTCGCTGATGGCGACCATCACCACGTTGCCGCTGGCGATTAAGTCCACCTGGCCTGCCAGGTAGGCGGCAATGGTTGAGTTGTTGTCTTCGAAGCGTTTGATCGTGACGCCGGCAGGAGCCACGTTGGTCAGTTCGATATCTTCGATAGCACCTCGGGTGACGCTGATGGTTTTGCCCTTCAGGTCATCCAATGTGGTGATTTGAGCGGCCGGTGGTCCAAACACGCCCAGGTAGAACGGCGCATAAGCGTGGGAAAAATCGATGACTTTTTCACGATCCGGGTTTTTGCCGAGGCTGGATATCACCACATCGACTTTGCCGGTCGTCAGGTAAGGCACGCGATTGGTGCTGTTGACGGGGGTCAGTTCAAGCTTGACCTTGAGCTGGTCGGCCAGCAGTTTGGCGGTGTCGATGTCCAGCCCGCGGGGCTTCATGTCAGGGCCAACCGAGCCGAAGGGCGGAAAGTCCTGGGGCACTGCGACCTTGAGCGTGCCGCGTGCAATCACTTCTTCGAGGTCATTGGCGTGAGCCGGGGCCTGGCTCAGCATCAGGCTGGCGAACAAGGCGCAAATCAGGGCGCTGTAACGCTGGGTCATGGCAACTCTCCGGGAACGGGCGGGCAGTGGTGTCTGTTTGGAGCAGAGCACAGGCCATGCCAACAGCGTTTTTTTGAGGTCGCAGGTCAGGTTCGGGGGCATTCGGCTGGTCGAGTGAACTTCAATGGTGCACGGGAGTTGTTATGGGTGCCCCGTAATTGAGCGGGCTATGCAGAGGGTTTACATAAAAGATCGGAGCGATATCCGCACTCATGCACCACTATAGTGAGAGTCAATCATCCCTCACCTTCCTGAACGCGGAGATGACGGCTATGATGTGCTACGTTTTTGCTTACAACCACGGAGACTTCCATGAGCAGCGATCTTATTAAACACGTCACCGACGCTAGCTTTGAGGCCGATGTTCTCAAGGCTGAAGGCGCTGTACTGGTCGACTACTGGGCTGAATGGTGTGGCCCTTGCAAAATGATCGCGCCGGTTCTGGACGAGATCGCAGAGACTTACAAAGGCAAGCTGACTGTTGCCAAGCTGAACATTGATGAAAACCAGGAAACCCCGGCCAAGCACGGCGTACGTGGTATTCCTACGTTGATGCTGTTCAAGAACGGCAACGTCGAAGCCACCAAGGTCGGTGCGCTGTCGAAGTCGCAGTTGGCTGCATTCCTCGACGCCAATATCTAAGCGTCGATAAAAGCCCCGCTAAATGCGGGGCTTTTTCATGGCTCAAGGACTAGACGCTATGAAACTCAAGTGGTACATTCGGCCCCGCACTGGTTTCTCCACTGCCCCCTGCAAGCCGTCGCCGACGCACTCCTTATCGAATTAGTACGCGATCCTGTCGCCTTCTCTGCGGCGCGGCCTCATTAAGCCAAAAGCTTAATTTCCCTCCCCATAAATGGTTACGTCATTCCTATATGAACCTGACTGAACTCAAGCAAAAGCCGATTACCGAACTGCTCGAATTGGCCGAACAGATGGGCATAGAAAATATGGCCCGTTCGCGCAAGCAGGACGTGATTTTCTCCCTGCTCAAAAAGCACGCGAAAAGCGGCGAGGAAATCTCCGGTGATGGCGTGCTGGAGATTCTCCAGGACGGCTTCGGCTTCCTGCGCTCCGCTGACGCCTCCTATCTGGCCGGCCCAGACGATATCTACGTCTCGCCAAGCCAGATTCGACGCTTCAACTTGCGCACTGGCGATACCATCGTCGGTAAAATCCGTCCGCCTAAAGAAGGCGAGCGGTACTTCGCACTGCTGAAAGTCGACACGATCAACTACGATCGTCCAGAGAACGCGAAAAACAAGATTCTCTTCGAGAACTTGACGCCGCTGTTCCCGACCGTTCGCATGAAGATGGAAATCGGTAACGGTTCCACCGAAGATCTGACCGGTCGTGTCATCGACCTCTGTGCGCCGATCGGTAAAGGTCAGCGCGGTCTGATCGTTGCTCCGCCAAAAGCGGGCAAGACCATCATGTTGCAGAACATCGCGTCGAACATTTCGCGTAACAACCCTGAAGTGCACTTGATCGTTCTGTTGATCGACGAGCGCCCTGAAGAAGTGACCGAAATGCAGCGTACCGTGCGCGGCGAAGTGGTCGCTTCCACTTTCGACGAGCCGCCAACCCGCCACGTGCAGGTTGCTGAAATGGTGATCGAGAAGGCCAAGCGCCTGGTCGAACACAAAAAAGACGTGGTGATCCTGCTCGACTCCATCACCCGTCTGGCCCGTGCCTACAACACCGTGATCCCGAGCTCCGGCAAGGTATTGACCGGTGGTGTCGATGCTCACGCCCTTGAGAAGCCAAAGCGTTTCTTCGGTGCTGCGCGAAACATCGAAGAAGGCGGCTCGCTGACCATCATCGCTACCGCGCTGGTTGAAACCGGCTCGAAGATGGATGAAGTGATCTACGAAGAGTTCAAAGGCACCGGCAACATGGAACTGCCTCTGGACCGCAAGATCGCTGAAAAGCGCGTCTTCCCTGCGATCAACATCAACCGCTCCGGCACACGCCGCGAAGAGTTGCTGACCGCGGACGACGAGCTGCAACGCATGTGGATTTTGCGCAAGCTGTTGCATCCTATGGACGAAGTCGCAGCTATCGAGTTCTTGATCGACAAGCTGAAACAGACCAAGACCAACGATGAGTTCTTCCTGTCGATGAAGCGCAAGTAAGCTATCGCAGGCTAAGCAAAAGCCGGGGAAACCCGGCTTTTTGCTGTCTGAGCTTTTTGATCCGGGCAGCTCTCCCTTCTGAACAGACGGCTTGGGCGCTACACTCTGTTTCCCAACGCCACGGCCACTACGAGGCTCAAGCATGCAGTATCGCGACTTACGCGACTTTATCAGCGGCCTGGAAAAGCGCGGCGAACTCAAGCGCATCCAGGTTCCAGTGTCTCCCAAGCTGGAAATGACAGAAATTTGCGATCGCACGTTGCGCGCAAAAGGTCCGGCTTTGCTGTTCGAAAACCCGGTGGGTTACGACATTCCTGTGCTCGGCAACCTGTTTGGTACGCCGGAGCGCGTGGCTTTGGGCATGGGCGCCGAAGCGGTCAGTGAGTTGCGTGAAATCGGCAAGCTGCTGGCGTTCCTCAAAGAGCCCGAGCCGCCTAAAGGCCTGAAAGACGCATGGTCCAAGTTGCCGATCTTCCGCAAGATCATTGCCATGGCCCCCAAAGTCATCAAGGACGCGGTGTGCCAGGAAGTGGTCGTTGAAGGGGATGACGTCGACCTAGGCCAGTTGCCGGTTCAGCACTGCTGGCCAGGTGACGTGGCGCCCCTGATTACCTGGGGCCTGACCGTGACTAAAGGTCCGAACAAGGAACGTCAGAACCTGGGCATTTATCGCCAGCAGGTGATTGGTCGCAACAAGGTCATCATGCGTTGGTTGAGCCACCGTGGTGGCGCGCTGGACTATCGTGACTGGTGCGAAAAACACCCCGGCCAGCCATTCCCGGTTTCCGTGGCCCTGGGTGCAGATCCTGCGACCATCCTTGGCGCCGTGACCCCTGTGCCAGACAGCCTTTCCGAATACGCCTTCGCGGGCTTGCTGCGTGGCAATCGCACCGAACTGGTGAAATGCCGCGGTAATGACCTGCAAGTGCCGGCCACGGCTGAAATCATTCTTGAAGGCGTGATTCATCCTGGCGAGATGGCCCCCGAAGGCCCGTACGGGGACCACACCGGTTACTACAACGAAGTCGACAGCTTCCCGGTGTTTACCGTCGAGCGCATCACCCACCGGGTCAAGCCGATCTACCACAGCACCTACACCGGCCGTCCACCGGATGAACCGGCAATTTTGGGTGTGGCGCTTAACGAAGTGTTTGTGCCGATCCTGCAAAAGCAGTTTCCGGAAATCACCGATTTCTACCTGCCGCCCGAAGGCTGCTCGTATCGTATGGCCATCGTGACCATCAAAAAGCAGTATCCGGGGCATGCCAAGCGCGTAATGCTGGGTGTGTGGTCGTTTTTGCGTCAGTTCATGTACACCAAATTCGTTATCGTCACTGACGACGACATCAATGCCCGCGACTGGAATGACGTGATCTGGGCCATCACCACGCGTATGGACCCCAAGCGCGATACGGTGATGATCGATAACACGCCCATCGACTACCTCGACTTTGCCTCGCCGGTTTCCGGACTGGGCTCGAAGATGGGGCTGGATGCGACCAACAAATGGCCAGGTGAAACCACCCGCGAATGGGGTCGTGTCATCGTCAAGGACGAGGCGGTCACTCGCCGAATCGATGACATCTGGAATCAATTAGGAATAGATTGATGCGTGTAACCTTGCAGCCTTCAGGTGCGGTGCTTGAAACCTTGCCTGGCGAGCGAATTCTGGATGCGGCGCAACGTCTGGGCTATGAATGCCCGCAGAGCTGTCGCAATGGTAATTGCCACGTGTGTGCGGCCTTGCTGGTCGAGGGTCAGGTGGAGCAGGCGGGTGACGTGCGTGATCACGGCGAGTTTTATACCTGCCTGGCGGCCCCGCTTGAAGACTGTGTGGTGTTGTGGGATGGCGTGCTTGCGTTGGGAGAGTTACCGGTGCGTAGCCTGGCGTGTCAGTTGACCGAGTGTGTCGATATGGGTGGCGATGTGTGGCGGGTGCGCTTGCGCGCGCCTGCGGGCAAGCCGCCCCGTTATCACGCCGGGCAATACGTGATGCTGGAGCGTGAAAATGGCGACAAGTCGGCATTTTCACTGGCCAGTGCCCCCCACTCGGGACGTGACCTTGAGCTGCATGTACTGGTTCGCGAGGACAGCGCCCGGCGTCTGATTGAGCAACTGCAGCGCAACAAAATGGTTCGCCTTGAGCTGCCGTTTGGTGACACGCACTTGTCTGAACTGCCGGACGGCCCGCTGGTCTTGATCGCTGCAGGTACCGGCATGGCGCAAATGCACAGCCTGATCGAGCATTGCCGCGCAAAAGGCTTCAAGCATCCGGTGCATTTGTACTGGGGCGTACGTCGTCCTGAAGATTTCTACACCCTGGAAGAGTGGGAACAATGGGAGCAAATCCCCAACCTGTTCCTGCACAAAGTGGTGAGTGATTTGTGTGGCTGGGAAGGTCGGTGCGGCATGCTCCATGAAGCGGTGTGCGAAGACATCAGTGATCTGGCCAGTGTGCATGTTTATGCCAGCGGCTCACCGGCGATGATCTACGGCACCCTCGACGCCCTAGTGGCAGCCGGCATGGACGCGCACCAGATGCGCGCCGATGTATTTGCCTACTGCCCGCGGCCATGAATGTGTGGGAGCGGGCTTGATTGCGATGGCAGCACAGCGGTCAAGCAGGTAGACCGCGCCGTCTGCATCGCGGCAAGTTGAATTGTCGCACCGCCGCTCTCACAGGTTTTGCCTCAAAAGCGTAAACCGGTGGTGATCATTGCGGCATTGAAGCCGAGCAACACCAACTCGGCAGCGACCGGGCCGTAGTAAACACCCACCGAAGGAATGATCACCGGGGCTACGCCGAAGCGGTTGAGCGGGATCTTGTCCTGATATTCGCCGTGATACCCCTCCAGCAGGCCTCCCGTCAGTTTCAGATAGACCGGGTAAGTGTCGCTATCAAAGCGCTTGCCTGCGTAGGCGTAATACGAACGCTGGCGAAATGAGTTGCGAAAGGTTGCCCCGCCGACTAACCAGCCCGACGCGTCATGGCGCTCAATGCCGATCAGATCCTGATTGTTGTTGTGCTCAGAGTCTGGCGAAAAGTGCCGGGTGTAGACACTGGTTTGCAGATACCAAAAGCCGTCTTTTTTTTGCTCTGTTTCATCTTCTGCCAGCGCTGAACTGGCATAGGCCAATATCAACAGGAAGCAAATCCCAAGTTTTCTCATATAACGACCTCGTTGGGTGTGCGCCTGCGGCCGGCAACTATAAAGGGATAACTTGAACATCCCCTGAACAAAACGGATTTTAGTCGAGTGGCAATCAGGAAGTCGCCCAGCCATATGTCTTGCTGAGTGGGTCATATGGAATTGGGTGCTATAAGATTAGTATCGTTATTTTTGTTTACTGCATGTAATGCCTGTAGGACCCAATGCCCCCAGCAATCACTATCAGTGAATCTTCTTGCTTGAATCTGACTTATCCGCCGCGACTCGATCTCGGGGCGCCGCTGACTCCAGAACAATTGCTCAACTCCATGCACAGCACCATGGCGCGTCATCAGGGCGGGCCGGTCTGGCTATTTGCGTATGGTTCGCTGATTTGGCGACCTGAGTGTACGGCGGTCGAACGCGTGCGTGGCCGGGTGCATGGTTACCATCGCGGGTTGTATCTGTGGTCTCACGAGCATCGTGGCACCCCGCAGTGGCCGGGCCTGGTCTTTGGCCTGGACCGTGGGGGCTCGTGCAGTGGTTTCGCTTATCGATTGCCGGAAGACAACCTCGACGCTTCGCTTTACGCCCTGTGGTTGCGTGAAATGCCAGTGCCCTCGTATCGGCCGCACTGGCTAACGTGCCGACTCGAAGACGGCAGTCAGGTGCAGGCTTTGGGGTTTGTACTGGAGCGACATTTACCCAGCTATGCGGGCAACTTGCCAGATGGCGTGTTGAGCCAGGTACTGGCCAACGCCAGCGGACGCTACGGCACGACTCGCGATTATGTCGAGCAGACCGTAAGCGCCCTGCGCAGCCACGCCATGCCAGATCGAAATCTGGAGGCGCGGCTCAAGCGCTGTGTGTCGATCACGCCTTAGGCGGGAGCGTTAACCGCACGTTCTTCACTGGCCACATTTTTGTGGCGCAGTGTCGGGATCATGAACGCGATGGCCAACAGGCATGCGCTGATCAGCAGTACAAAGCCGCCATCCCAGCCGAAGTGGTCAACCAGATAGCCCATGGCCGCACTGGCCGCGACCGAGCCGCCCAGGTAACCGAACAGTCCGGTAAAGCCTGCGGCAGTACCGGCCGCTTTCTTCGGTGCCAGCTCCAGCGCCTGCAAACCGATCAGCATCACCGGCCCGTAAATCAGGAAGCCGATAGAAAACAGCGCGATCATGTCGATGGTCGGGTTGCCCGGCGGGTTGAGCCAGTAAACCAGTGTGGCGACAGTCACCAGCGACATGAACACAATGCCGGTCAGGCCGCGATTACCGCGGAAAATCTTGTCCGACATCCAGCCGCACAACAGCGTGCCGGGAATTCCTGCCCACTCGTAGAAGAAGTACGCCCACGATGTGGTGTCCACCGTGAAGTGCTTGGCTTCCTTCAGGTAGGTCGGTGCCCAGTCCAGCACGCCGTAGCGCAGCAGGTAAACGAACACGTTGGCCATGGCGATATACCAGAGCATTTTGTTACGCAGCACGTATTTGACGAAGATCTCTTTGGCGCTGAATTCGTCTTCGTGGCTGGCGTTGTAACCCGCCGGGTAGTCATTCTTGTACTCCTCAATCGGCGGCAAGCCGACGGACTGCGGTGTATCGCGCATGGCAATAAACGCAAACAGTGCCACTAACAGGGCAACTGTGGCGGGTACGTAGAAGGCTGCGTGCCAGTCGTTGAACCAGGCCATGCCCAACAAAAACAGCGGGCCGATCAGACCACCGCCTACGTTGTGGGCAACGTTCCACACCGATACCACTCCACCGCGTTCTTTCTGCGACCACCAGTGAACCATGGTCCGGCCACTGGGCGGCCAGCCCATTCCCTGCGCCCAACCGTTGATAAACAGCAAAATGAACATCATGGTCACGCTGGACGTTGCCCAAGGTGCGAAACCGAAAATGAACATGACTCCAGCTGAAATCATCAAGCCGAAAGGCAGAAAGAAGCGCGGGTTAGAGCGGTCGGAAACCAGTCCCATGAGGAACTTGGACAGGCCGTAAGCAATGGCTATCGCCGACATCGCCACGCCCAACTGACCCCGGGTATAACCCTCGTCAATCAGGTAAGGCATGGCCAGGGAGAAGTTTTTACGCAACAGGTAGTAACCGGCATAACCAAAAAAGATACCGGCAAAAATCTGCCAGCGCAGTCGTCGGTAGGTGCTGTCTATTTTTTCTTCAGGCAGGGGAGCCTGGTGTGCGGCAGGTCGGAAAAAAGCAAACATTCAAGAGCTCCAAATTTCTTGTTATATCAGCGGTGTCGAACGTTACATTTTCGTTACTGAAAATGACAGGCCTTCTCCCTGGAGCGGAAGGAAAAATCCTACGTACGGTTTTCGCTTTTGAACATGTCGTGTGGCTACAAAGTCGATGCCAGACCCGTTGAGATCTCTGATCTCCCAGAAATCTATTCACTAGCGCTTAGAAATAGTCCGCTTGTGATGTTCAGGTGGGTAGAGGCGGTAGGTGTAATCGGAGCGATCCCACGAGAGGATCGGAGCCAGTGAGCTGAGAAATCAGGCAACACATCAATAATATTTCCCCCTTTGAATTCCTGTGGATGCGGTTTGGTGCAACGAAGGGGGATGGTGATGAAGTATCGGGTGTGGTTATTCGTCATGTTTATGGCAGTGGAAGTACGGGCCGAGGCGTTCTCGAATCCTCTGAACCGCGCAACCTGTCTCACGTTGAATCGGGAAGTTAATAGCTATATTCGCCGCGGGATCGACCAGCCTCTGGCTGAAGTGACTGTGTTCAGGCAGACCCGCAGTCTATTGATTGAGGGTTTTGAAGCCGGGCAGTATTCCATTGATCAGTTGGCAGCCGGTTTGTACGCGCTTTCGCAAGGCGCGCAAAAGGTGGTTAAAAACTGCCAGCGAAAACGCAGTCGAAAATTTGTGGACATGTTGCCTGAGCCCGTCAAGACGCTGCTGCTGACGGGGCGCCCGGACACAACTGATTCGCGCAGGCCTACGGCTTTTCAGGGATTGGCCGATAAGGGTAGATAGGCCCGCAAGCAGCCCCGTATGCTTGCACCCAACCGTATTAAGGAGCGAATTGTGAAAGCGTGGATCATGTTGATGCTGGCCCTGTCCTTGCCGATGGCGGCGGTTGGAGAAGAGGCGCAAGAAGGCGGCGACAAGGTCAGCTACATAAGCCTGAGCCCGCCGTTTGTGGGTAACTACGGCCTGGATGGCAGCTCGAAGCTCAAGGTATACAAGGCCGATATTTCCTTGCGCGTGACGGGCCCCGAGGCGGCAAAGGCGGTTAAAGCTAATGACCCGTTGATTCGCAATCAGTTGGTGGGGCTGTTTACCCAACAGACCAGCGAAACCCTGGGCAGCGTCGAGGCCAAGGAGAAGCTGCGTCAGGAAGCCTTGAAGCAGATCCGGCAGGTGATGAGCGATGAGACCGGCAAGCCGATGGTGGACGATTTGCTGTTTAACAATTTGATTGTTCAGTAAAGGCTCAAAGCCCCTCCCTATGGGAGAGGGCTCTACGCTACGACGCCAAACTCTTGCGAAACCGCGCCAGCGCAATGGCGAAGAACACCAGCCCGATGGCGGCCAGCGCCAACAAGTCCGGCCACACCACATTCACCCCGGCATCACGGAACAGTATCGCCGCGCTGAGGCTCACGAAGTGGGTCGACGGCGAGCATTGCATCACCCATTGCAACCATTGGGGCATGCTGTCCAGCGGCGTACTGCCGCCCGAAAGCAGAAGCATCGGGATAATTACCGGGATTGCCAGCAAACCGAATTGCGGCGTTGAACGGGCCAGGGTCGCAAGGAAGATCCCCAGTGCGGTGCTGGCAAACAGGTAGAGCGCAGTGACCAGTAAAAACAGGGTCAGCGACCCCGCCAACGGCACACCCAGCGCCCACTTCACCACCACTTCCAGTGATATCCAGGTGCACAGCACCACGACCAGCATGTTGCTCCAGATTTTCGCCAGCATGATTTCAAGCGCCGTCAATGGCAGCACCAGCAAGTGATCCAGTGTGCCGTGTTCCCGCTCTCGCAGCAGGGCGGTGCCTGTCAGCACAATAGCCAGAATGGTGATGTTATTGACGATCTGGATGACGGCCAAAAACCATCCGCCTTCCAAGTTCGGATTAAACAGTGCCCGATTACTGATCAGCACCGGTGTTTTTGCTGCCGCGTCGGCCTGGCCGGTGTAGTTGAGCAGCTCGCGCTGGAAGATTCGTCCGATATAACCCGCGCCCATAAAGGCCTGGCTCATGGCCGTGGCATCAACGTTGACCTGCACGCTGGGCTCACGTCCGGCCAGCAAGTCGGCTTGAAAGTTGACCGGCACGTTGATCACAAATGTGTACTTGCCGCTGTCCATCGACTGGTCCAGTTGATCGTAGGGCAGGGCCTGCGGGGCTTGAAACTCCGGGGGCAGCAGTGATTGCGCAAGCTTGCGTGACAGGGCGCTGTGGTCTTCATCGACGATGGCAACGCTGGCGTTGTGAACACCGATAATCGATCCGGCAGCGGGCATATAAATCGCCACAGTGAAGGCGTAGAACAAAAACAGCAGCAACACGCTGTCGTGGCGCAGGCTGGTCAGCTCTTTAAGGCCAAGGCGCAGGATGTGCGAGAGCTTGTGCATCAAACCTCCTGCTTCTTGAGCATGATCAGGCTCAGCCCGGTAAAGACCACAAAGAACCCCAGCAGCGCCAGGCATTGCGGCCACAACTGGCGCAGATCCAAGGCTTTGGTGAAGGTGCCTACGGCAATGTCGAGAAAGTGCCCGGCCGGGAACAGCATGCCCATCAGTGCCGCCGAACCCTCAAGCGAGGAGCGCGGCACGATCAGCCCGGAGAACTGAATGGTCGGTAAGCTGGTGATGATCATGGTGCCCAGAATCGCCGCGATCTGCGTGCGCGTGAAGGCGGAAATCAGCAAGCCCATGCTGGTGGTGGCCAGCACATACAGCAGTCCGCCAAGCGCCAGCGTTACCCCGCTACCCTTGAATGGAACGCCGAACAGCCAGCGGTTCATCGCCACCAACAAGGCCAGATTGACCAGGCTCACGGCCAGATAGGGAGCCTGCTTGCCGAGCAGGAATTCGAGACGGGTCAGGGGCGTGGCATAGAAGTTGGTAATCGACCCCAGTTCCTTTTCGCGCACGATGCCCAGCGCGGTCAACATGGCCGGGATAAACGCGAGGATAAGCGCCATCACGCCGGGGCCGATGGCATTCACACTGATCACGTCCTGGTTGTAGCGAAAACGGGTTTCGAGCTTGGCCGCCGCTTGTTTGTTTTGTGTCTGGCTGCTGAGGGTGGAGAGCTGCTCAAGGTTGGCGGTATGTACCGCTTCAACGTAATTGCGGCTGGTTTCGGCCCGGAAGGGCATGCCGCCGTCCAGCCAGGCGGCGACCGTGGGCTGGCGACCGGCATACAGGTCACGTCCAAACCCGGGCGGTATTTCCAGGGCAATTTTGATTTCGGAGCGCTGCAAGCGTTTGTGCAATTCATCTGAGCTGCGGATTGGGGCGTGCTCTTCGAAATAGCGCGAGCTGCGGAAGGCTTCCAGGTAGGCACGACTTTGGGGGGTTTGGTCCTGGTCGTAGACGGCGAAGGCGAGGTTCTCGACGTCGAGAGAAATACCGTAGCCGAATATCACCATCATGAACACGGCGCCCAGCAAGGCAAACGCCATGCGCACTTTGTCGCGCAGTAATTCTTTGGACTCGCGGCTGGCCACGGCGATCAGCCGGGTCAGGCTAAACCCCTTTTTGCTGACGGGCGGCGCAGCATTGGCTACGGGTGTGGCGACTGGCTCGGCCTCAGTCGCAGGGCTGGCGCCCTGGTCGTTTTGTGCCTGTTCCAGACAGGTGACAAATGCCGCTTCCAGCGTGTCGCCCTTGAATTGCTGTTGCAGTGCATCGGGCGTGTCGCAGGCCAAAACTTTACCCGCGTGCATCAATGAGATGCGGTCGCAGCGCTGGGCTTCGTTCATGAAGTGGGTGGACAAAAAGATGGTCACCCCCTGCTCGCGTGACAGCTCGATCAGCAGCCGCCAGAAGTCATCACGGGCGGCCGGGTCGACCCCCGAGGTTGGCTCATCAAGGATCAGAACTTCGGGGCGGTGCAGCACGGCTACCGCCAGTGACAAGCGTTGGCGCAGGCCCAGCGGTAATTCGCCGGACTGTTGTGACGCCACATCGCCGAGGTCGAAGCGCTCAATCAGCTCTTCGATACGGGCCTGGCTTTCGGTCTTGGGCAGGTCGAACAGCTGGGCGTGCAACACAAGGTTTTGTCGCACGCTTAACTCGCCGTACAGCGAGAAGCTTTGCGACATAAAACCCACGCGTTTGCGGGTGGCCAGGTCTTTGGCATTCACCGGGTTGCCGAGCAGTTTGGCGCTGCCTTCGGTGGCCGGCATCAGCCCGGTCAGGACCTTCATGGTGGTGGTTTTACCGCAGCCGTTGGAGCCCAAAAAGCCGAAGATTTCTCCTCGGCCGATGGCAAAACTGACGTTGTTCACGGCCGTAAAGTCGCCGAATTTCAGGGTCAGGTCATGGGCCTCAATGGCGATGTCGCTGTTGTCGCTGACTCGAGGCGGGATCACCAAAGGCTCGTTATTGTGACCGCTGTCGCCCTGATAGTGGGTGAAGGCCTCGTCGAGCTTGCCGGTAGCGGTGACAGTCGCCAGTTCCTGGCTTAAACCGGCGGCAATCAATTTGCCGCGATCGAGCATCAGGCAGTGCTCAAACTGCTCGGCCTCTTCCATGTAGGCCGTAGCCACTAGAAGCGTCAGTTGCGGGCGCTGACTGCGCACGTCATCCACCAGTTCCCAGAAGCGTCGACGGGAAAGTGGGTCAACCCCAGTGGTGGGTTCGTCGAGGATCAGTAAATCCGGTTCGTGGATCAACGCGCAACACAGGCCGAGTTTTTGCTTCATTCCCCCCGACAGCTTGCCAGCCGGGCGTTCGGCAAAACGCTCCAGATCGGTGGCCTTGAGCAGCTCGGCCATGCGTTGTTCGCAGTCCTCTTTTGACAGACCGAACAAGGTGCCAAAAAAACGGATGTTCTCGCTGATCGACAATTCGGGATAAAGGTTGCCCCCCAGTCCCTGGGGCATAAATGCGATCAGTGGGTACAGGGTGTTGCGATGGCGGCGGTCGTCAATCGGGCCACCAAGCACTTCAAGGTTACCTTGCTGGAGTTTTTTGACCCCGGCAATCAACCCCAGCAGGCTCGATTTACCCGCACCGTCCGGGCCTATCAGTCCACAGCGCGTGCCTTTTGGCAGGCTGAAGGCTATGTCGAACAGCGCCTGCTGTTTGCCATACCAGTGGTTGATGCCACTGGCGTTGATCGCCAGGTCGCTCATTGCAGATTGGCCGGCCAGGCTACGTCTGCGGTTCGTACATAACCCGCCCCCGGCATGCCCGGCTTGGCCTGTGGCACGGCGCTTGGGTCGGTGAGGCGCAGCTTGACGCGAAATACCAGTTTTTGTCGTTCGTCGCGGGTTTCGACTTCTTTGGGCGTGAATTGCGATTTGGCTGCGACAAAAGCAATTTTGGCCGGCAGCGCCTGGTCGGGCAGGGCGTCGAGCACGATGCGGGCGTCAGCGCCAACGGTCAGCTTGCCGACCACTGAAGCCGGCATGTACAGGTTCATGTACTGGTCGCTGGGGTCGATCATCATAAAGACTCGTCCGCCTGCGCCCAGCACTTCGCCGGGTTCGGCCAGGCGCAATTGGATCACGCCGTTGATGGGCGCGCGCAGGCTGCTGTCATCGATTTCGCTGGTGAGTTGCGCAACCTGGGCTTCGGATGAGCCGATGGCAGCCTTGGCGGCTGCCACCTGGGCCTGTGCTGCCACGACTGCTGCGTTGCTGGTATCGAACCTGGCCTGTTGCTGGTCGAGTTGCTGGCCGCTGGCAAAACCGCGCTGTGACAGTTGGCGAAAGCGCGTGAGCTCCTGGCTGGCCAGCAGTTTTTCGCTTTTGCGCAACTGCACGTTGGCTTCATTGGCGGCCAGGGTTTGGCGGGCCCGCAGCACTTCGGCTTCGGCTTGCGCGCGACTGGCTTCCAGGGTGCGGGTATCCATGCGAGCCAACAGTTGGCCCTGGGTCACACGGTCACCTTCGTCGACCAGCACTTCGGCCAGGCGGCCCGGGGTTTTGGCTGCGATTTGTACTTCTGTGGCTTCGAGTCGACCGTTGCCCATGCTGATGCCTTCAGGGAGGCTGTCGTGCTGGGATTTCCAATACCCGAACCCGCCTGCTGCGATCAGCAGGACAGCCAGGGGAATAACGAAATAATGGGAAATGCGGGAATTGCTAGACATGCCGACATCCTGTGTCACAGAGCGCTCTAGTTTGACGTTCTCAAGGCGATTACGACTTGATGCCAGTCAAAGGAAGACCAGAGCGTAGACGGGAATACAGGATGTTGCTTACTACGAAGCGAGGTGAGTGGTGGGAGCGGGCTTGCTCGCGATGCAGGCGGCGCGGTCTGCCAGTACAACCGCGGTGATGCCATCGCGAGCAAGCCCGCTCCCACAGGTCACAGGTGTTTACAACAACGCCATCACTGCTGCCCATTGATCATCCGTAACGGGCATCACTGAAAGGCGGCTGCCTTTTTGGACCAGTGGCATTTCGGCCAGGGCCGTTTGTTGCTTGAGGTAGTCGAGCTTGATCACTTTGGGGAAAGTCTGCTCGTGGGCGACCTGTAGTGCGCTCCACGGGTTTTTTTCGGCGCTGGCCTTGGGGTCGAAATAATGGCTTTCAGGGTCGAGGGCGGTCGGGTCCGGGTAGGCGGCTTCACTGATGCGACCAATCCCGGCAATCCCAGGCTGCGGGCAACTGGAGTGATAAAAGAAGAACAGGTCCCCTACTGCCATGGCTCGCATAAAGTTGCGCGCCTGGTAGTTGCGCACGCCGTCCCAGCGCGCTTCGCCGAGCGTGTGCAAGTCTTTGATCGAGAACTCGTCAGGCTCGGATTTCATCAACCAGTAGGCCATTTTCTACTCCAGAAACATGCTGTGGTTATTTTGTCTGGCAACATTTTGATAAACCGACAGTCGGTTGACGCCAGAGTTTGCGTGTGTGTTCGTGTTGCCGCAGAATGCCCGGCTTTGAAGCTTGACGCTGCTGCACGGCCTATAACAAAAACCGTTGCTGTCATCGTGTTGATTTGCCTGAAGGGGGGCAATCGATGAAACGCAAACCGGATTTACTGTGGATGCTGGTTATTTTGTTCGGTTTGGGTGTGGTTACAACGGGTTATGCACAAAGTCTCTGGTCAAATTCGATTGACGAGCCAATTGAACTGACACAACAGCAAGTACAACCCTTCAAACGCTAAAACCTGATCGAAGGCATCACTTGAACGGTGATGCCCTGGTTGTCAGCGGGCGACGTACCACTGCCTGTCAGAGACGGTGCCCTGCAAAGGTACATCCCAACTGGCCTGGGCCAGATTTTCGACTTTCTGACACTCGTGGGCCAACCCCAAAAGCGTCGGCTTGCGCCAGCTTTGGCGTCGTGCCTGATACGCCAGGCTGCGGTCATAAAAACCGCCGCCCATACCCAATCGTCCCCCCGCGGGATCAAACCCCACCAATGGCAACAACACCAGGTCCAGCGCCCAGACCTTGCGTTGACGTGCGCGATTGATGCGTGGTTCTAGAATGCGAAACCGGTTGGGGATCAGCTTCTCGCCGGGAGCAATCCGCTGAAAGACCATCTTGGTCTTGGGCCAGGCGCTGAGGACCGGCAGGTAGGTGATCTTGCCCCTGCGCTGCGCTTCGCGCAGCAGCAGACGCGGATCGATTTCACCGTCGGTGGGCAGATAAAGGGATATGTGTTTGGCGCGGCGAAACAGCGGGTGCTGTGCCAGTTGCCGGTACAGGCCGCGGGCGGCCTGGCGTTGCTCGCACGGCGACAGGTCGCGGCGGGCTTTGCGCAGCATTTGGCGAAGTTGCGGGCGGGTAGGCGTCGCAGGTTCGTTCATAGGGCGTGCTGTTCAAGGACGAGTTCACCGCAGGGTGGCTCGTGGAAGCCAATGCCAGCAGGTGGCTGGCATTGCGCTAGGAAATCAGGCTCCCCGACGTACCGCTGTCGGCTTGGCCCTTGAACCCGAAAGTTCAAGGTGGAAGTTGCAGTAGACCTTAAGGCTTTCCGTCTAGCGGACATGCACACCGGCCCAACGTGCAAGCTCCAGGGTAGTGCGAATCGGCTCAGGGACATCGCTAACTGGCGAATACTCCAGGGAGTGGCGCGAGTATACCCCAAAGTAACGTTTTGAATCAGCTTTGACGTTCGTTCGGATCAGTGGCCAGCACCAGATCAACGCGTTCCAGCAAGTCGCGCACCTGCTCACGGGTGGAGCTGCTGGTTTGAACTTCGGCGACTTCCTGCTTGTGCAGCAGATCGTGGGTGATATTCAGAGCAGCCATCACGGCGATACGGTCGGCACCAATGACTTTGCCGCTGCTGCGGATTTCGCGCATTTTTCCATCCAGATAACGGGCAGCGCTCACCAGATTGCTCCGCTCTTCCTGGGGGCACATGATCGAATATTCTTTATCGAGGATATGCACGGTGACGCTACTGCTTGAACTCATGAGTCTTGCTCCAGGGCTTTGAGGCGCGAAATCATCGATTCCACCTTGTGTCGGGCGATTTCGTTTTTTTCAATGAGGTGCGCGCGTTCCTCGCGCCAAGTCTTTTCCTGAGCAATTAAGAGTGCGTTTTGGCGGTTTAGTTGCTCGACTCGGCTAATCAGCAACTCGAGTCTAGCCATCAGTGCATGCAGGTCGGTGTCTTCCATTGTGTCCTACTGTGAATTTTCTGATGGATGGGGACTGACGCCTCGATGGTCTGGCACGTCTGCCGATGCTAGGATACAAGCCCTCCATTCTAGACATAGCGCCGCTTGGCGCCTAGCTGACCATGCCTATTCAGAATTCTCCGTATCAAGCCTTTGTAACCCTGCTGACCGCCAGCGGCCACTCCGTTTCCCCTGCTGAACTGCACGGCCACTTGTTGGGTCGCAGCTGTGCTGGGGCCGGTTTTGATGCCGAAAGCTGGTTGGTTGAAGCCAGCGAGCTGTTGGCAAGTGAGCCACAAGACAACGTACGCAATGCCTTGATCGGATTGCAAGAGATGGTCAAGGGCGAATTGACCAGCGATGACATGACCGTTGTGCTGTTGTTACCGACCGATGATGCGCCTCTGCCTGACCGCGCGGCTGCGTTGGGCCAGTGGTGCCAGGGTTTCCTGTCGGGTTTCGGCCTGACCCGCCGTGCCTACTCGTTGAGCGATGAAGCCAACGAAGTGCTGCGCGACCTCGCCGCCATCGCCCAGGTGCAAGATGCACTTGAAGAGTCCGAAGATGGCGAAAGCGACTACATGGAAGTGATGGAATACCTGCGTGTCGCACCGTTGCTGCTGTTCACCGAAACCAAAAAAACCGCTGAACCTGCGCCAGCCAAACCTTCGCTGCACTGATTGATCGTCAAGAGGGAACCCGTCTGCCCATGATCCATATCCCGAAATCGGAATACGCACGTCGCCGCAAGGCACTCATGGCGCAGATGGAGCCCAACAGTATTGCGATTCTGCCCGCTGCCGCAGTGGCCATTCGCAATCGCGATGTCGAACATGTTTACCGTCAAGACAGCAATTTTCAGTACCTGAGCGGCTTTCCGGAGCCTTCAGCCGTGATCGTGTTGATCCCGGGCCGTGTGCACGGCGAGTACGTACTGTTTTGCCGCGAGCGTAATGTCGAGCGCGAGTTGTGGGACGGTTTGCGGGCCGGGCAAGAAGGCGCTATTCGCGACTTCGGTGCCGACGATGCGTTCCCCATTACCGATATCGACGACATCCTGCCGGGGCTGATTGAAGGTCGCGACCGGGTCTACTCGGCGATGGGCGCCAATCCTGAATTCGACCGCAATCTGATGGAGTGGATCAACGCGATTCGCTCCAAGGCGAATCTCGGTGCCCAGCCGCCCAACGAATTCGTTGCCCTGGATCATCTGCTGCATGACATGCGCCTGTATAAATCGGCGGCAGAACTCAAGGTCATGCGCCACGCGGCGCAAATTTCGGCTCGGGCCCATGTGCGGGCCATGCAGGCCAGCCGCGCCGGTTTGCATGAGTACAGCCTGGAGGCCGAACTGGATTACGAATTTCGCAAAAGCGGGGCAAAAATGCCAGCTTATGGCTCGATCGTCGCATCAGGTGATAACACTTGCATCCTGCATTACCAGGAGAACAACGCCCTGCTCAAAGCCGGCGATCTGGTGTTGATTGATGCCGGCTGTGAAATCGACTGTTACGCCAGCGATATCAGTCGCACCTTCCCGGTGAATGGTCGTTTTTCGCCAGAACAAAAAGCGATCTATGAATTGGTACTGGCGGCGCAAGAAGCGGCATTTGCTCACATTGCCCCCGACAAGCACTGGAATCAGGCACACGAAGCCACGGTCCAGGTCATAACCGCCGGGTTGGTGGAACTGGGTTTGTTGCAGGGCGATCTTCAGGAGCTGATCGCGACTGAGGCTTACAAGCCGTTTTACATGCATCGGGCGGGTCACTGGCTGGGGCTTGATGTGCATGACGTGGGTGAGTACAAAGTCGGCGGCGAGTGGCGCGTGCTGGAAGTCGGCATGACCCTGACTGTCGAGCCGGGCATCTATATCAGCCCCAACAACCTTAATGTCGCGAAAAAATGGCGTGGCATTGGCGTGCGGATCGAGGACGACGTAGTGGTCACCAAACACGGCTGTGAAATCCTGACCGGTGAAGTACCCAAAACCGTCGCCGATATCGAAGCCCTTATGGCGGGCGCGGCATGAGTCGCGTCAATCTGGCCATCATTGGTGGCGGCCTGGTGGGTGCGAGCCTGGCGCTGGCCTTGCAGGCCGGGGCCAAGGCCCGGGGCTGGAAGATTGTGTTGATCGAGCCGTTCGCCCCCGGCAACAGCTATCAGCCCAGCTATGACGCTCGATCTTCGGCGCTCAGCTACGGTGCCCGGATTATTTATGAGCGTTTGGGCCTGTGGCAGTCGATTGCCGAACGCGGCGAGCCGATCAAGGACATTCATGTGTCCGATCGCGGGCGCTTCTCAACGGCGCGCTTGTCGGCCTGCGAAGAAGGTGTTCCGGCGTTGGGTTATGTGGTTGAAAACGCCTGGCTGGGTCAGTGCCTGTGGAAAAGTCTGGACCCGGACGTGATCAGCTGGCGTTGCCCGGCTGAAGTTATCCACATGCAACCGCTGGAAGATGGCTATCGCCTGACCCTCAACGACGAGACCACGCTGGAGTGCGACCTTGCAGTCCTGGCCGATGGTGGGCGTTCGGGCTTGCGTGAACAGTTGGGCATTCATGTGCGCCAGCAGGCTTATAACCAAAGCGCGCTGATCGCCAATATCACCCCAAGTCAGCCCCACGGCGGGATGGCGTTCGAACGTTTCACCGACGAAGGCCCAATGGCTTTGCTGCCGCTGCCTGACAACCGCTGCGCGCTGGTGTGGACCCGTCTGGGGATGGACGCCCAGCGCCTGGCGGCACTGGATGAGCGCAGTTTTCTCAGCGAATTGCAGGGCGTATTTGGCTATCGTCTGGGCACACTCAAGCAAGTGGGGGCGCGGCATCTGTACCCGCTGACGTTGATCGAAGCGCAAGAGCAGGTACGCCCCCATCTGGCGGTATTGGGCAACGCGGCCCACAGCCTGCATCCGATTGCCGGTCAGGGTTTCAACCTGTCCCTGCGTGATGCTCAGGCCTTGGCCGATGCCTTGCTGGCCAGCGATAAAAAACCCGGTGATTTGGCGACGCTGCTGAGTTATCAACAGGCTCAAAAACTCGACCAGCAACTGACCATCGGGTTCTCTGACAAGGTGACGCGGGTATTTGGCAGTGAGCAGCCACTGGTTTCGTTTGGTCGAAACCTGGGTTTGCTCGGCCTTGATCTGGTGCCACCGGCCAAGCGCTGGTTCGCCCGCCAGGCCATGGGCCTGGGTACCCGCGCAGACAGTTGATGTCGGCGGGGCGAGCATGCCCCATGTCGATCCATTTTTTCAGGTGCGGCGTACGCCGCTAGCGAGACAGGCTTAAAGCATGGATATGCGCGCAGATCTGCTGATTGTTGGGGCCGGAATGGTCGGAAGCGCACTGGCGCTGGCGCTCAGGGACAGCGGGCTGAATATCCTGCTGCTCGATGGCAGCCCGCTGAGTGTCAAACCCTTTACCGCCGAGGCTCCGTTCGAGCCTCGGGTCAGTGCCCTGTCGGCTGCCAGCCAGCGTATTTTGCAGCGCCTTGGCGCGTGGGATGGCATCACCCGGCGTCGCGCCAGCCCGTATTCGCACATGCAGGTATGGGATGGCAGCGGCACGGGGCAGATCCACTTCTCGGCGGCCAGTGTTCATGCCGACGTGCTGGGTCATATTGTTGAAAACCGCGTGGTGCAGGACGCCCTGCTTGAATGTTTGCAGGTGTCGGGCATCGAAATGCTGGCCAATGCGCGCTTGGAACAGATGCGCCGTTCGGGCGACGAGTGGCTGCTGACCCTGGCCGATGGCCGCACCCTGCGTGCGCCGCTGGTGATTGCGGCCGATGGCGCCAACTCGGCTGTACGCCGCCTGACGGGCTGTGAGACCCGCGAGTGGGATTATCAGCATCATGCCATCGTCACCAGCGTCCGCTGCGCAGAGTCGCATCAGCGGACCGCCTGGCAGCGTTTTACCGACCATGGTCCGCTGGCATTCCTGCCGCTGGAGCGCGATGGCCAGCAGGACTGGTGCTCGATTGTCTGGTCGACTACGCCTGAGCAGGCCGAGTACCTGATGGCGTTGGACGATGCTGCCTTCTGCCGCGAGCTTGAACTGGCTTTTGAAGGCCGTCTGGGCAGCGTGTTAAGCGCTGATCCCCGGGTGTGTGTGCCACTGCGTCAGCGTCACGCCAAACGCTATGTGGCTGAAGGCCTTGCGTTGATCGGTGATGCAGCACACACCATCCACCCGCTGGCCGGGCAGGGCGTAAACCTGGGTTTTCTGGATGCTGCCGTGCTGGCGCATGTGTTGCTGCACGCGATTGACCGTGGCGAGCGTTTGGCGGATGTGCGCGTGCTGAGCCGTTTTGAACGTCGGCGCATGCCCCACAACCTGGCTTTGATGGCCGCGATGGAGGGTTTCGAGCGCTTGTTCCAGGCTGACTCGCTGACCGCACGATTGCTGCGCAACACCGGTTTGAAATGGGTAAACAAAATGCCCGAGGCCAAAGCGTTGTTTGTGCGTCAGGCCCTGGGGCTGAGTGGCGACCTGCCGCCGCTGGCCAAGCCGTAACATCTGGTAACTCCTCCGGGGCGAGTTAGGTTGAGGTGTTAAATGTGATTCACTACCATTTACGCCCGATTCGCATTAAGAGAGACCGCCCCTCATGTTGGCACGCAAGCGTCTACTGACTGCCCTGGCCCTGACCGTTTTCGCGAGCAGTGTTTCTGCTGCCGAAGAGGTGGTGGTTTACTCCTCGCGTATCGACGAGCTGATCAAGCCAGTATTTGATGCCTACACCGCCAAGACCGGGGTCAAGGTCAAGTTCATCACCGACAAGGAAGCGCCGCTGATGCAGCGCATCAAGGCTGAGGGCCAAAATGCCACTGCCGACCTGTTGCTGACTGTGGACGCCGGTAACCTGTGGCAAGCCGAGCAAATGGGCATCCTGCAGCCGTTCACTTCCGATGTGATCGACAAAAATATCCCGCCGCAATACCGCTCCTCCTCCCATGAGTGGACGGGCCTGAGCCTGCGCGCACGAACCATCGCCTATTCGACTGACCGGGTTAAACCTGAAGAGCTGTCGACCTATGAGGCTTTGGCTGACAAGAATTGGGAAGGTCGCCTGTGCCTGCGTACTGCCAAAAAGGTTTACAACCAGTCCCTGACCGCCACCATGATCGAAGTGAACGGCCCGGAAAAAACCGAAGAAACCCTCAAGGGCTGGGTCAACAACCTGTCCACCGACGTCTTCTCGGATGACATCGCGGTGCTCGAAGCGATCAACGCAGGGCAGTGTGACGTGGGCATCGTCAACACTTACTACTACGGTCGCTTGCACAAGCAAAAACCGGATCTGGCGGTGAAGCTGTTCTGGCCCAACCAGGCGGATCGTGGTGTTCACGTCAACCTGTCGGGTATAGGCCTGACCAAGTACGCCCCTCACCCAGAGGCTGCCAAGGCATTGGTTGAGTGGATGACTACCCCTGAAGCCCAGGCAATTTTTGCCGGTGTTAACCAGGAGTTCCCGGCCAACCCAAGCGTTGCACCCTCGGCCGAAGTGGCCAGCTGGGGCAAGTTCAAAGCCGATGCACTACCCGTAGAAGTAGCAGGCAAGCGTCAGGCCGAAGCCATCCGCATGATGGACCGCGCGGGCTGGAACTGATCAAAATTTGAAGCAATACCTGTGGGAGCGGGCTTGCTCGCGATAGCATCGCCGGGGTTTCATTGGAAACTGCGGTGTTTGCATCGCGAGCAAGCCCGCTCCCACATTTGTTTTTTACCTCGTCCCGACCACCTTCCGAGAGTTTTTCGTGGCCCATCCTGCTCAACGTCGCTGGTATCCGCTGGTTTTTGTCATTGCCGCTCTGGTGCTGTTGCCGCTGAGCGTTTTGCTGCTGTCCTGGCAAAGCATTGACACCCAGATCTGGAGCCACTTGTGGGACACGCAGATGCCGCGCCTGCTGGGCAACACCCTGACCCTGATCGTCGGAGTGGGCATTGGCGTCACGCTGCTCGGTGTGAGCCTGGCCTGGTTGACCAGCCTGTGTGAGTTCCCTGGCAGGCGTTGGCTGGACTGGGCGCTAATGTTGCCGTTTGCGATTCCTGCGTACGTGTTGGCGTTCGTCTTTGTCGGCTTGCTGGATTTCGCAGGCCCCGTGCAAACCCTGCTGCGTGAGTGGTTTGGCATGGGCCTGAGGTTGCCACGGGTGCGTTCCACCGGCGGGGTGATCATCGTCCTGATCCTGGTGTTCTATCCCTACGTTTACCTGCTGGCCCGCACGGCGTTTCTGGCACAGGGCAAAGGTCTGATGGAAGCTGCCAGGGTGCTGGGTCAAAGCCCGTGGCAGGCATTCTGGCGCGTGGCGTTACCCATGGCACGCCCGGCGATTGGTGCGGGTGTGGCGCTGGCACTGATGGAAACTCTGGCTGATTTTGGTGCCGTGTCGGTGTTCAACTTCGATACCTTCACCACCGCTATCTACAAAACCTGGTACGGCTTTTTCAGCCTGTCTACGGCAGCGCAACTGGCCAGTTTGCTACTGCTGGTGGTCATGGTGGTGCTCTATGGCGAACGACGCGCCCGGGGCGCCAGCCGCGCCAGTAACGAACGCCCACGGGTCAGTGCCCTGTATCACCTGAACGGTCCCAAAGCGTGGCTGGCCAGTGGTTGGTGCTTGCTGGTGTTTGCCTGTGCTTTCGTCATTCCGATGCTGCAACTGGTGGTGTGGTTTTGGCAGCGTGGTCGTTTCGACCTGGATGAGCGATACACCGGCTTGATTCTGCACACCCTCTATCTGGGTGGCATGGCGGCACTGATCACCGTCAGCGTGGCCTTGGTGTTGGCGTTTGCCCGGCGTCAGGCACCTACTCCGGTCATTCGTGCCGGGGTCAGCCTTGCGAACCTGGGTTATGCCCTGCCGGGCTCGGTGCTTGCGGTGTCGATCATGTTGGCGTTCAGCTATCTGGACCGCGAATGGGTGATTCCGGTGTCAGGCTGGTTGGGCGGTGCGGGCAAGCCTCTGTTGCTGGGCAGCCTGTCGGCCTTGCTGCTGGCGTATCTGGTGCGGTTTATAGCCGTGGCTTATGGCCCGCTGGAAAACAGCCTGGCGCGCATTCGGCCCTCCTTGCCGGAGGCATCTCGCAGTTTGGGTGTCAGTGGGCCACGACTGTTTTTCAAAGTGTATCTGCCGTTATTGCTGCCGGGCACCTTGAGTGCTGCTCTGCTGGTGTTTGTCGATGTGCTCAAGGAAATGCCGGCCACCTTGCTGATGCGCCCGTTCGGCTGGGACACACTGGCTGTGCGGATCTTCGAGATGACCAGTGAAGGCGAATGGGCGCGGGCTTCGTTGCCGGCCCTGACTCTGGTACTGGTTGGATTGTTACCGGTCATCGGACTGATTCGACGCTCGGCACATCGAATCGGTTAGGTGCCAGTCCTCCTTCATGCGGCTACAATGCGCGGCATTCGGTGCGGTCTGTCTGTCAGGCCAGGTTTCTGCGTGATGTAAGAAAGCCATATTTTAGGCTTGAAATGCCCCGCAGCCTGTCCGCACCCTCGCCAAGCCCGGAAGGAGAAACCCATGGGACAGCGTACGCCTCTGTATGACCTGCATCTCGCCCTGGGCGCGAAGATGGTCGATTTTGGCGGTTGGGATATGCCTTTGCATTACGGCTCACAAGTTGAAGAGCACCATGAGGTGCGCCGCGACTGTGGGGTTTTTGATGTCTCGCATATGACCGTGATCGACATCGCCGGGCCTCAGGCCAAGGAGTGGCTCCAGTATTTGCTGGCCAATGATGTCGAGCGTCTGAATACACCTGGCCGTGCTTTGTACAGCGCCATGCTCAATGAGCAGGGCGGCGTGGTCGACGACATGATTGTCTACCTGATGCCGACGGGTTATCGGCTTATCGTCAATGCCGCCACCCGGGATCAGGATCTGGCCTGGATGGAAGCTCAGTGTCAGGGCTATGACGTGCAGTTGTTGGAGCGCCCGGAACTGGCCCTGTTGGCCATACAGGGACCACATGCACGGCACAAAGTGGCTGAACTCGTGAGTCAGGCACGCGGCCAGTTGATCCAGCAGCTCAAACCTTTCGAGGGGCAGAGCAGCGGCGACTGGTTTATCGCTCGCACCGGGTACACCGGTGAAGATGGCCTTGAAATCGTGCTCCCGGCCGATCAGGCCCCGGCCTTTTTCAACGATCTGGTGGGCGCCGGTATTTCACCGATTGGCCTGGGCGCTCGCGATACCTTGCGACTTGAAGCCGGCATGAACCTCTACGGGCAGGATATCCACCTGTCTGTTTCACCTCTTTGCGCCAACATGGCCTGGACCATCGCCTGGGAGCCTGCCTCGCGCAAGTTCGTGGGCCGCGAAGCGCTCGAAGCTGAAAAGGCCGGTGGCGTGCAGCTCAAGCTGGTGGGATTGGTGCTTGAGGAGCGGGGCGTTTTACGTGCTCACCAGGTGGTTCGCATCGCCAATGTTGGCGAAGGGGAGATCACCAGTGGTAGCTTCTCTCCTACGCTAAGCAAATCGATCGCGCTGGCGCGAGTACCGATGGCAACGGCTGATCGTGCCGAGGTTGAAATTCGTGGCAAGTGGTACCCGGTTCGCGTAGTAAAACCGACTTTTGTTCGTCAGGGCAAAGCCCTGATCTAACGTTTACTGGCGAGTAAGCACCGTGTGTGCACCGCTGACATTTATTCTTGAGGACACTGAATATGAGCCTGATCCCTGCTGAGTTACGCTTTGCTGAAAGTCACGAGTGGGCACGCCTGGAAGCGGATGGCACGGTTACCGTAGGCATCAGCGATCATGCTCAGGAAGCCTTGGGTGATGTGGTGTTTGTTGAGCTGGCCGAAGTCGGCAAAGTGTTTGCCGCAGGCGATACAGCAGGCGTTGTGGAGTCGGTAAAAGCCGCATCCGACATTTACTCGCCTGTTTCCGGGGAAGTGATTGCCGTCAACGAAGCACTGGCGGACAGCCCTGAATCGCTGAACAGCGACCCGTACACCAGCTGGATTTTCAAGCTCAAGCCAAGCAACACCGCGGAGCTGGAAAAACTGCTGGATGCTGCCGGTTACAAGGCTGCGATCGGCGAGTAACCTGGCTACAAAGAATCTCAACTGTGGGAGCGAGCCTGCTCGCTCCCACAGGGAGGTTAGGCGTTTCGCAGAACTGCTTTAACCGCTGCCACCGAACGCTCTACATCGGCCTTGGTCATTGCCGTAAACATCGGTAACGACACGATCAGGCGCCCGACACGTTCTGCAATCGGGAACATCCCTTCTTTAAAGCCCAGAGCACGGTACAAGCTCAGCAAGTGAATGGGCGGGTAGTGATAGCCCACGCCGACACCCAGGGCTTGCATGTCTTTCATGAAGGTTGCACGTGCGGGCTGACCGTCCTTGCGCTCAGGCAGCACAAGCTGGAACAGATGCCAGTTGGTGTTGTTGAAATCTGCAACCGGCAGTTGTGCGCCGTATTGCGTTTCAAACTCAGGCCCGAAGCATTCGAAGTAATGCTTGGCCAATTCCCGACGATGGGCAGTGATGGTTTCGATATGGGCAAACTGACCCAGACCAATCGCAGCAGCGATGTCGGTCATATTGAACTTGCCACCCAGCACGTCGACATCCAGCCCATCGAAGCCGGTGCGAGTTACACCCTGCAGGCGGTATTTTTCGGCCAGCCGTGCTTCTTCTTCATTGTTCAACACCAGGCACCCACCCTCGGATGAGGTGATGTTCTTGTTGGCCTGAAAACTGAACGATACAAAATCGCCCCGTGCGCCAATACGCTCACCCTGCCAGCTGGAACCCAGCGCTTGAGCGGCGTCTTCAACGACGCGCAGGTTGTGTTTTTTGGCCAGCGCGTAGAGCGCCTCCATGTCCACTGGCAAGCCCGACAGGTACACAGGGATGATTGCCTTGGTGCGCGGGGTGATGGCTGCTTCGAGTTTGGCCAGATCGATATTGCGTGTCACCGGATCGATATCGGCAAAGACCGGCGTCGCGCCGACTTCGATAATCACGTTAGCGGTGGCCACCCAAGAAATAGGCGTGGTGATGACTTCATCGCCCGCACCAATGCCAGCGATGCGCAACGCGATTTCCATCGTGCAGGTGCCGGAGTTGAAGGTGCGCACGGGGCGCCCGCCAAAGTACTCGGACAACTGTGCTTCGAAAGCCTGGACCTTGGGTCCGCTGGTTATCCAGCCCGAGCGTAAAACGTCGCCCACAGCAGCAATGGTGGCTTCATCAATGGTGGGTTTGGAAAACGGCAGGAAAGGCAGCGAGCTCATAGAGGCATGACGTCCGATGTGAATGAGTTTGGAGGACCAAAAGCAATAGCATAGCGCTCAAGATCATACCCGGAGGATCATTCACATCCGGTGAAAATTCTGTATGGCAGCTGAATCAATAAGACAAGTGCTTCACCTGTAGCCGCTGCCGCAGACTGCGATGAGGTCCGAAGGCTCTTCAGGATTTCAGGGCAGCTTCGCAACCCATCGCGGCCTGCGGCAGCAGCTACAAGGGGAGGCTTTTACTCGGCAGTAGCGTTTTTAACCAGAATTGCGTTGGCCAGGTCCATGTCGCTAACGTTCATGTTCGGGTTATCAGCGCGCACTTGTTGCATGGCCGATTCCAGGTACGGTCCACGAATCGAACCGTTGCTGGCAACGAAGCTGCCGGCGTCATCTTGAGCGGCGATAACCTTGCGGTCTTTTTTGAAGGTCAGGTAGGTAGACCCGGTTGTTGCACCGGAAGACAGCACATTACGCCAGAAGCTGTCGGCCATTGCAGACCCAACAGGAAGAGACAGCAAGGCGATAGTGGCTACAGCATATTTGAGGCGCATGACGGTGACTCCGAATAGATTAGCTATCGAGTTTGATTGCAAATTGCACCCAGGAGTTCCGTAACGTCAGGGTACAATTTCTACGCTCAACACTGTTCCGTTTTGGGCGGTAACGCGAACCGGCGTTCCCACCGCGGCGTCAGGCCCTACGGCTATCCAGACGCTGTCGCCGACCTTGATTTTGCCCCGCCCCTCCACAATCGCCTGTTGAACGACGAAGGTACGGCCGATCAATTCATGACCACGCTGATTCAGGTTGGGTTGGTCGCCACTTTCGGCCTTGCCGCGCTGGCGCCGCCACCAGTACACCGCGGTGAGGATCGCCAGCACCCCAAACAAGGGAAGTTGCAGTGTCCAGGGCAGTTCGGGGATCACAAAGGTTACAAGCCCGACAATAATGCCGGCTATGCCTGTCCATAGCAGATAACCTCCGGCGCCAAATACCTCCAGAATCAACAGTGCCGTTCCCAGCGCCAGCCAGTCCCAGTAGTTCAGGTGTTGCAGAAACTCCCACATGTATCAGACCTTTTTGGAATCAAAGGTAGCTTTGACGATTTCGCCGATGCCGCCCACTGCGCCGATAACCTGGCTGGCTTCCAGCGGCATGAGGATGACTTTGCTGTTGTTGGCAGAAGCCAGCTTGCCCAGTGCATCGATATATTTTTGCGCCACGAAGTAGTTGATCGCCTGCACGTTACCTGTGGCAATGGCTTCGGAGACCACTTGCGTTGCCCGAGCTTCCGCTTCGGCCTGTCGCTCGCGGGCTTCAGCTTCGAGAAACGCGGCCTGACGACCCCCTTCGGCTTCGAGGATCTGTGCCTGCTTCTTACCTTCGGCAGTCAAGATTGCCGAGGCTCGCAGCCCTTCAGCTTCAAGGATTTGTGCGCGCTTGATACGTTCGGCTTTCATCTGTCCGGACATGGCGGCCATCAGGTCGGCGGGCGGACTGATGTCCTTGATCTCGATGCGGGTGATCTTGATGCCCCAGGGGGCCGTCGCTTCATCCACGGTGCGCAGCAGCTTTTCATTGATCCCGTCACGCTGACTGAGCATGGCATCCAGCTCCATCGAGCCCAGCACGGTCCGGATGTTGGTTTGCAGCAGGTTACGGATGGCGTGTTCGAGATTGTTGACCTCATATGCAGCCTGAGCCGTATTGACCACCTGGAAAAAACACACGGCATCGATCTGTACGGTGGCGTTATCGGCGGTGATCACTTCTTGCGGCGGGATATCCAGCACGCTTTCCATCACGTTGATCTTGCGCCCGATGCGGTCCATCACCGGAATGATGATGTTCAGGCCCGGCTTGAGGGTGTTGGTGTAACGCCCGAAGCGCTCCACCGTCCATTGATACCCTTGCGGAACCACCTTGAAGCCCATGAAGAGCATGGCGATAGCCAAGGCAACAAATAACAGGATCACAGTACCCGCTTGCATAACCATTCCTTGTTTTGAGGTGTAAGAAACAAACGAACGAGGAGTGTAACGATCAAAAAATAGGCGCAACTGTTTAAATTTTAGTCAAAAGAATTCAACTACGCGGGGGTAACTCGCAAGGCTTCTTCCATGGAAGTCGTCCCGTTGGCGACTTTGTGGGCTGCGGCCAGCCTCAGACTGAGCATGCCCTGCGCGTGCGCCTGGCGACGAATGGCGTTCAGCTCCGTGTCAGGGCCAATCAGGGTTTTGATTTTATCGCTGATTAACATCACTTCGAAGATGCCGATTCGCCCGCTGTAACCGGTGTCTCGACATTGCGCGCAGCCAGTGGCCCGCCAGGTACAGGCGGGCAGTGAGCCGGGCCAGGTCGGGGTAAAGCCCTGCCAGTCGCTCAGGCTCAGTGGCTGCTCGTTCCTGCAGTCAGTGCACAGGGTTCGGACCAGACGTTGGGCCATGACCCCCAATAGCGTGGCTTTGATCAAGTAGGGTGCTACTCCCAGTTCTTGCAGGCGGCTGATGGCGCTGGGGGCGTCATTGGTGTGCAGGGTAGAAAGCACCAGATGTCCGGTCAGCGCCGCCTGAATGGCCACTTCTGCGGTCTCCAGGTCACGTATTTCACCCAGCATGATGATGTCCGGATCCTGGCGCATCAATGCCCGTACGCCGTTGGCGAAGGTCAGGTCAATGTTGGGTTGAACCTGCATCTGATTAAAGGCTGGTTCAATCATCTCGATGGGGTCTTCGAGGGTGCACAGGTTGATTTCTGGAGTGGCCAGTTGTTTGAGCGTTGCATACAGGGTGCTGGTTTTGCCTGAGCCGGTAGGGCCGGTAATTAAAATAATGCCGTTGGGCCGGCGGGTCATGTGTTGCCAGCGTTGCAGGTCTTCGGGGCACAGGCCTAACTGGTCGAAATTTTTCAGCAGGACCTGCGGATCAAAAATACGCATTACCATTTTTTCGCCAAAAGCGGTGGGCAAGGTGGCGAGGCGCAGCTCAACTTCAGCGGCGCCCGGGGGCCTGGTTTTTATTCGACCGTCCTGAGGTTTACGTTTTTCGGCGACATTCATCCGGCCCAGGCTCTTGAGGCGACTGACGACGGCCACGGTCACCTGCGGCGGGAACTGGTAGACATCATGCAGCACGCCATCGATACGAAAGCGCACACAACCCTGCTCACGCCGCGGCTCTATGTGGACATCACTGGCACGTTGCTCAAAGGCGTACTGAAACAGCCAGTCGACGATATTTACAATGTGCGCGTCATTGGCATCTGGCTCACGGGCGCCTGTGCCCAGGGTCAGTAGCTGTTCGAGGTTGGTTTGTGGGCTGGTTTTCTGATCGTTTAGCGCGGCTCCGGTGACCGATTTGGCCAGTTGGAAAAACTCCACGCCCAGACGCTGGATTTCCAGAGGGTTTGCAATTACCCGCCTGACAGGGCGCTTGAGCATCTGGCGTAAATCCGACTCCCAACTGCTGACCCAAGGCTGGCAGCTGGCGATGGTGATACCCCTGTCATCGACAGCCACCGCCAGGATTACGTGGCGTTGGGCAAAGGCGAAGGACATCAGTCCTGTCACTGTGGCGGCGTCTATCTTGAGCGGATCCAGGCGCAGATAGGGTTGTTCTACGTGGTCGGCGAGCCAGGCGGTGAGGGTTTCAATATCGAGGGTTTTACCTGCCCGGCTGGGGTCACAGAGCTGTTGTTCTGCCAGAAACACCAGCGGGTGCAAGGCTGCGTTGGAGGCTTGGCGCCACGCAATCAACACCTGTTCGGTGCAGCCTTGGGGGATACGGTTTTGGGCATGCAACGCGGCTAACAGGTCATTGAGGTCAAGCCACTGGTCATGGGACGGGTAGATGCGCATAAAAGCTCCTTTGGGCATCGGCTCAGACAGATCCTTGTCTGGCCGTGAACGCCAAAGCCTAGTCGCGCCGCTTTCAGCTTCACGTGCTCAATGGTTGCGAACTATTGCCCCGAGACTTGCAGAAAAGACGCTTTGGCCGACTGCACGGGGTGCAGCTCCATGTCTAATACGCTGATTAGATTGCGCAGTTTTTCACCAATGATCTGAGCCCGATGCCAGCTCTGCTCATGACTCTGGATTTCGATGCTCAACGTGTCCTGATCGCGCACCACCTCCACCTGCTGCGGGATCAGTTGCTGCAAGGCAAACAGATTGAGTACACGGCATAGCACATCAGCATCGGCATCCGCCTGGATGCGGTAGAGCACCGGGCAGGGTGCTGCGTTACTGGCCCAGACGTCGGGGCGCAGTGTGTGGTTGACGACTTCCAGATGGGACATGCAAAGGCTCCTGTTCAGGCTGGAGAAATATTTACACGCCACGGGAGAAACTTTTTATCTAAGATGGTTTAAATCAACGATAAATAGACTTGATCAAGTCGCAAATGGTTAATTTAAAGGTGTTTTTATGCAGGGTGAACTGGATGCTTACGACCGACGCATTTTGGCGCTGCTGCAAGAGGATGCATCTCTATCGAGTGCGCAGATCGCCGAAAAGGTGGGGTTATCACAATCACCCTGCTGGCGGCGTATTCAGCGAATGAAGGATGAGGGCATCATTCGCGGCCAGGTGACCCTGCTCGATCGCAAGAAAATCGGCCTTAACACGCAAATTTTTGCCGAGATCAAACTCAATGCCCACGGGCGTTCCAACTTCACCGAGTTCACCGACGCGATTCGCGGTTTCCCCGAGGTGCTGGAGTGTTACGTGCTGATGGGGTCGGTGGATTTTCTGCTGCGGATCGTGACTGCCGACATCGAAGCCTACGAGCGGTTTTTCTTCGAAAAACTGTCGATGGTCCCGGGTATTCAAGAGGTGAACTCCATCGTGGCGTTATCAGAAATCAAATCCACCACCTGTCTGCCGGTCTGATCCCCGCCACAAAAAAAAACGGCCTTCACGAAGAAGGCCGTTTTGGATTTACACCTGTTGTATCAATGCACAAACAAGGCAATCAGAATAATGATCGGGATAGGGATACCGAGAAAAAACAGCAATAGTGAGCGCATTTTCATTCTCCAGAATTATTAATAAACAGCCGGCTTGGTGGTGTGTTCCACGTAGCTCACAGCATCACGTTGACGACCGCCAAACGTGGCGCAGAGGCTGGCGAAAAATGCACCCAGCAGCAGGCTGATAAACATCCACAGGGTGGTCCAGGCGGCGACTTTGGCGGCGGTGTCTGCGGCTTCCTTGGCTTTTACCTTGGCGTCTTCAACTGCCTGATGAGCTTTGGCATAGACCTGGTCTACCCGTTGCTCGGCTTCGGCCTGGCTGAGGTTGGTCCGCTGAGCGACGATTTGCGCCAGATAGGTACGGTCCTCACCGCTTAACTGGCCATCGTTGCCCAGGCTGCGAACAAAGATGCGGGTCACGATGCCGTGGGCGGCGTCTTCGCTGACAGCGGTGCCGCGATCATCGCGAAACAGGGTGTCGATAAAGTAATCAGAGCTATTGCCCGTATTTTTATCGGCGTGGCTGGCGGCCGCGGTGCTCATGGCAGAAGCAGCACCCGAAGCGACATTGGCGCCCGCTTGAACGCCGCTGCCTATCACGCTGCTGATCGAGCCTGCGATCAAGGTTGCCGTTACCAGCGTGGCAACAGCCCAGGATAAAAAGCCATGGGCGGTATCTCGAAAGTACACTTCATCGCCATGCATGTTGGCCCATTTGACCCGCAAGCGGCCGGCCAGATAACCGCCCATCCCTGAAGCAATGATTTGAGTGAGGGCCAGCCAGACAATGGCAGTAATGCCCAGGCCTTTGGCACCCACGCCTTCATTGGCCCACGGTGAAACTGCCGAAAAGCCCAGGCCTGCGCCCAGCATAATCAGCAGCAGAGATAGTGCGGCAGCGGTGGCTGCACCCGCAAAGATGGCGGCCCAGGAAACACCTGAGTGGCCAGAGGAATCTTGCAGGGCTGCGGGAGAGTGCTCAGTTGTCCCGATCATTATTGTTGTGCTCCTGAATGGTAGGAAGTGCAGCGTTCATTCAAGAGATTGCAGGTCACATGCCAACAGCGTGCGTGCGAGTAACTCCATATTTTTCAATAAGTTAATTTTTAATTGAATTTCGGGTGCATGCACTTTGCATGATTGACGCTGTTGCAGGCGGGCGTAATGCATTGAAACAATTTTACGAAAACAGACGCAGGCCAAAAAAAACGGGAGCCTTTCGGCTCCCGTTCTTTTGGTGATCAATGATGACGATGCTTGTTCTTTTTGCGATGACCATACGCGTGGCCACGACCACGGTTGTCGTCGCGGTAGTAGCGACGGTTATCGCGATCGCGATAGCGACGATCTTCGGCGTCGCTTTTATTGCCCATGTAGTTACCCAGCGCGCCACCGGCACCACCGCCAGCGGCTGAGCCGACCAGAGCACCCGTGCTGCCGCCGACACTGCGACCCAGCACGTTGCCGCCTGCAGCACCCAGTGCGCCACCAATGGCTGCTTCGCCACGGCTGCGTTTGTCGGCACCCACGGCACTGCCTGCCGCGCCACCCACGCCTGCGCCAATGGCAGAACCGGTCGAGCCGCCGAGCTGTTGACCAACCACGGCGCCAAGAACCCCGCCTAATGCGCCGCCTACACCGGCTTCGGTGGTGCCACCGGCCGAGGCTACGCCACTGACCAGGCCAAGGGACAACAAGAGAATCGAGGTGAGCTTCATAGATGAGCCTCAAAGAGATGACGGCGCGATCCTGAGGCTGTCGGTGATGAGTGACAATCGAAATCCGACGAGTAGCACGAGTTGTACACAATTCTATAAGTTGTTGTTTTTACTGGGGAACTTAATTGATTTTTGGGGGTCTGTTTACTAGTTCGATGAGGCCTCTTTTGTAGGAAAGAGGCCTTTTTTGTGCCTGAAATTTGGATGGGATGGGTTTCAAATGTGGGAGCGGGCTTGCTCGCGATTCGGTCGCTGCGGTCGGTCAATCAAACCGCGGCGACCGAATCGCGAGCAAGCCCGCTCCTGCACCTCAAGCTGCGTCAGCTGGCCTTGGCCATAATCAGTTTTGACGGGCTGGCTGCTTCCAGGCAGATGGCCACGAACTTGGAGGTAGGCGTGTGGCTGCCATCCCCTGTGCTTTCCAGCGGCACCAGTGGATTGACCTCCGGGTAATACGCCGCGGCTTGCCCGGCAGGAATATCAAACGCCAGCAAGGTGAAGTTTTTGACCCGGCGCTCGTGCTGGTCATCCCAAATTGAAACGATGTCGACTTTCTGTCCTGGCTTGAAGCCCAGGCGGATGATGTCGGCTTCGTTGACGAACAACACGTCACGCTGGCCCTTGACCCCACGATAGCGGTCATCGAGGCCATAAATGGTGGTGTTGTACTGATCATGGGAGCGCATCGACTGCAAAATCAGGTCGGGCAGTTGGCCGGTGGCGCGGGTGCGTGCATCCACCAGGTCTTGCGGCAGCACGTTGGGCCGGAAGTTGGCGCGTTGGGTGGGCGTGTTCCACTGCCGCGCACCGGCCGAGTTGCCCAGGTAGAAACCGCCGGGGTGTTGAAGCCGTGTATTGAAGTCCTTGAAGCCGGGGATGGTGTCGGCGATCAGTTCGCGAATACGTCGGTAGTCGCCCACCACCCAACTCCAGTCAATCGGATGAGTGCCCAGCGTGGCGGCGGCGATCCCGGCAATGATCGCGGGCTCCGAACGCATCTGGTTCGACAGTGGCTGCAACTGGCCATTGGAGTCATGAACCATGCTGAAGGAATCTTCCACCGTGACGGCTTGCGGGCCTTCAGCCTGAATGTCGATATCGGTGCGACCCAGGCACGGCAAAATCAGCGCTTCTTTACCGTGCATCAGGTGGCTACGGTTGAGCTTGGTGCTGATCTGTACGGTCAGGTCGCAATTGCGCAGCGCCTGTGCGGTACGCGGGCTGTCCGGGGTGGCCTGGGCGAAGTTGCCGCCCAAGCCGATAAACACCTTGGCACGCCTTTCAAGCATGGCGTGGATGGCTTCAACCACGTTGTGACCGTTTTCACGGGGCACCTTGAACTGAAAGCGACGTTCCAGGGAGTCCAGGAAGGCCACTGGTGGGCGTTCGTTGATGCCCATCGTGCGGTCACCCTGCACGTTACTGTGGCCGCGAACCGGACACAGGCCGGCGCCAGGGCGGCCGATATTGCCGCGCAGCAGCATCAGGTTGGCGATTTCCTGAATGGTCTGCACCGAGTGCCGATGTTGGGTGATGCCCATCGCCCAGCACATGATGACGTTCTTGCCCTTGAGGTACATGCGAGCGGCGCGCTCGATATCCACCAGGGTCAGGCCCGATTGCTCCACAAGGTGATCCCACGAAGTGTCATCGAGGCTGGAGATGTAATCGAGGATGCCAGCGGTGTGCTCATTCAAGAAAGCGTGATCGAAGACAGCCGGTTCGCCTGCGGCCTGGGCATCGCGCTCCCACTGCAACAGAAACTTGGCCATGCCGCGCAACAGCGCCATGTCGCCGCCCAATGCCGGGCGCAAATAGGCCGTGTTGGTCGGGCGGTCGCCGTTGGTGAGCATTTCCAGCGGGTGTTGCGGATGCTGAAAACGTTCCAGCCCACGCTCTTTGAGCGGGTTGACGCACACCACCTGTGCACCGCGTTTTACCGCTTCACGCAATGGCTCAAGCATCCGCGGGTGGTTGGTGCCGGGGTTTTGCCCCAGTACGAAAATCGCATCGGCGTGTTCGAAATCGTCAAACGTCACCGTACCTTTGCCCACCCCGATACTTTGCGCCAATGCCACGCCACTGGCCTCGTGGCACATATTTGAGCAATCCGGGAAATTGTTGGTACCGAACGAGCGCACAAACAGTTGGTACAAGTACGCGGCTTCATTGCTGGCCCGGCCCGAGGTGTAGAACTCGGCTTCGTTGGGGCTGGCCAGGTTGAGCAAGTGCCTGGCGATCAAGGCGAACGCGGCGTCCCAACTGATAGGGGTGTAGCGGTCGGTTTCAGGGTTATAGCTCATGGGCTCGGTCAGGCGGCCCTGATATTCAAGCCAGTAATCGCTTTGCTCCAACAGTGCGCTGACGCTGTGCTTGGCGAAGAACGCGGCATCGACACGACGTTTGGTCGCTTCCCAGTTCACCGCCTTGGCGCCGTTCTCGCAGAACTTGACCAGGCCGCTCTCCGGCGAATCACCCCAAGCGCAGCCCGGGCAGTCGAAGCCGCCGTTCTGGTTGGTCTTGAGCATCATGCGCAGGTTTTTCAGCGCGTTGTCGCTGGTCAACCAGGCTTGCGCCACACTGATCAGCGCGCCCCAGCCACCGGCTGGGCCTTTGTAGGGCTTGTAGCGGGGAGTCGGGGTTTTATCGGCTTGATGGTGTGTGCTCACGGTTGATTCTCCTGCGCCGGGCTGTACACCCGTGGTGCGCTTTTTTGTGGCAGATGAATAAGGTTGAGGTTGTGGCGCCGTGCCCATTGCAGCGCCAGGCCCGTGGGCGAGGACAGGCTGATCAGGGTCTGGATACCGGCGCGCAACACTTTTTGAATGAGTTCAAGGCTGCAACGGCTGGTGACGATCGCCGCGCCGCCCGCCAGATCGATGTCTTGGCGCACCAGCGCACCGATCAATTTATCGAGGGCGTTGTGGCGGCCAATGTCTTCACGACCCATCAGCAATTGGCCCTGCCCGTCCATGTAAACAGCTGCGTGGACCGCGCCGCAGTGCTGGCCCAGCGGTTGAAAATCACTGATGCGCTGGCGCAAACCGTCCAGCCACTGTGCGGGTGGCAACGGTGCGCCGGGCAGCACCTTGAGGTCAGGCAGGGCTTGTTCGACCGCTTCTACGCCGCACAAACCGCAGCCGCTGGTACCGGCCAGTTGTCGGCGTTGCTGTTTGAGGTTCCAGAAGGCACGGCTGGCGATCTCGACTTGCGCGTATTGGGCTGAACCGGCGCCTGTGAGCGTGAGGTCGTAGATTTCGCTGGCGTCATGAATGATGCCGCTGCCCAGACTGAAGCCGACGATGAAGTCTTCGAGATCGGTGGGCGTGACCAGCATCACGGCCTGGCTGATGCCGTTGTAGGCAATTGCCAGTGCGACTTCTTCGGCCAAGGCCGTTTGCGCACCGCTGCTGTGATCCAGGGTGACGTAGTCATAGTTCTGGCTGGCAGCAGGCGCGGGCGTAACAGAAGCGGGCGCCGCGCACAGGGGGCGCTTGGCGTTCATAAGGCTGTACCAACGTTCAATTCAGCTCTTAGCCTAGGCGCGACACAGTGTCGCGTCTAATCGCTAGTGCTGATCTATTGATAGATGGCGTCGATCAAGAAGGGTTTTGTGATTTCTGATAAAGCGCAAAACAGGCTTCAGCAAGGGCCGATCGCGGGGCCGTGCGGCGCATGATCAAACCCAGTCGGGCGAGGGTGCGCGCGTCTGCAATCGGGTGCAGGCGCAGATCATCGGTCAACGCTTGCAGCCCGCCTTCAAGCGGCATCACCGCGCAGCACAGCCCGCCGTGGACAGCTTGCAACAGTTGATGAACGGCATCGGTTTGCAGCAACGGTTGTGGCGTGAGGCCACGGCTGTGGAAGTTGTAGTCGATGGACTGGCGAAAGTGCATACCGCTGCTGAGCAGGCCCAGCGGCAACTCAATGAGCGCCTCCCAGCTCAGGGGCTGATCACCAAAGCTGAAATACCGTTGGTCGTACAGCAGGCCCATACGGGTCTCGTCCAGTGCAAGTGAGTCAAAGCGTTCCTGGTCGAGGCGCTCGAGGTACGAGACGCCTACATCCAGCCGATTGCTGGCCAGTTGTTCGAGGATTTGCTCAGAGCTCAGAGCCGATAGCTCGAAGCGCAACTCGGGATGCTCCTGATGCAGGCGCTGCAATAAAGGCAGCGGATCGAAACTGGACAGCGGGACGACGCCCAGGCGCAAGGTGCCGATCAGGTTGCCGCGACAGGCGGCCGCTTCTGCCTGCAAACCGTCGTAGGCGGCCAGCACGGTCCGGGCCCAGGCGAGTACGCGCTCGCCGGGTGCGGTGAAACTTTCAAATCGCTGTCCGCGATTGACCAGTTGCAGGTCGAGTTCCTGCTCAAGGCTGCGCAAACGCATGGACAAGGTGGGTTGTGTGATGTGGCAGCGGGCGGCAGCCTGGCCGAAATGCCGGGTTTCATCGAGGGCAATGAGGAATTTCAGCTGTTTGATGTCCATCGTCGCTCCCGGCGCAATTGAGTGGGCGATTCTAGCGCGCTTGCTCCCGTCAATGATGGTCTACGCTCATGGGTCTGGATCTTCCAACCCTAGGAGCGTGTTTTATGAGCATTTTCAGCTTTGTGAAAGAAGCCGGCGAAAAACTGATCGATCTGCTGACCCCCGGCAATGCCAATGCCAGTGAGGAACTCAAGAAACACGTACAGGAAGTGGGCCTGGGCAATCCAAATATCACCGCCACCGTTGACGGTGACAAAGTGACGGTCAGTGGCGAAGTGGCCACGCAGGAAGAGAAAGAAAAAATCATTCTGGCCGCCGGGAACATCGCAGGCGTGGCCAGTGTTGATGATCAAATCACGGTCACTGGCCCGACCGTTGTCGCTTCGCGTTTTGTGGTAGTGAAAAAGGGCGACACCTTGAGCGCGATTTCATTGCAGGTGTATGGCAACGCCAACCAGTACAACAAAATCTTTGAAGCCAACAAACCCATGCTCAAGGATCCAAACAAGATCTACCCGGGTCAGACGCTGCGTATTCCTGAGTAAGCCGGCGGCATCTTGTGGGAGCGAGCCTGCTCGCGAATGCACTTCGCGAGCAGGCTCGCTCCCACAGGTTCAGAGACTCACAGTCCTTCCAGCAACTCGCGATAATCCCCCAGCGCGGTGAATTCCTCGGTGTCCTTCGGGCCTTTTTTGCTGTCAGGCTGTTTGACGGCCAGTAAGTGAGCCACGCCAAAATCACGGGCACTTCGCAAAATGGGCAGGGTGTCATCGATAAACAGGCTGCGGGCCGGATCAAAGCCGATATCGGCTTGCAGTGCATCCCAAAAGGCCGGGCTTTCCTTGGGGAAACCGTAATCATGGGAGCTGATCAGGCGCTCGAAATAAGGCGCCAGCTCAATGCGCTCCAATTTCAATGACAACGAATCTCGGTGGGCGTTGGTGATCATGATCACGCGCTTGCCCGCCTGCTTGATCGCTGCCAAAAACGTGTCGGCGTCGGGACGCAAGGCAATCAGATGAGCAGTTTCAAGCTTGAGTTCGCGTACCGGGATCTTCAGCTCGCGGCTCCAGAAATCCAGGCAATACCACTTCAACTGACCGGCATTGCCCTCAAACAGCGGCGTGAGTTCCAGATCCGCCATTGCCCGGCTGATGCCATGCAACTCGGCATAGCGCTGAGGCAGGTGTTCGAGCCAGAAGTGATTGTCGTAGTGCAGGTCGAGCAGCGTGCCGTCCATGTCGAGCAGCACGGTATCGATGTCGCGCCAAGGTAAAACGGTCATGCAAAACTTCTCCCACAGGTAAAAATTTCCGACACAGACAATCGGAAAAGCCGGGGTATAGTACCCCGTTCATATTGAGGAGCCGCTATGCGCCAAAAACCCACCGTACTTGCCCGTGAAATTGTTGCCAGCAGCCGATTATTTCGGGTCGAAGAAGTGAAGTTGCGCTTCTCCAATGGCGTTGAACGTACTTACGAACGGTTGGTGGGGCGCGGCAACGGCTATGGCGCAGTAATGATTGTGGCCATGATCGACGCCGAACACGCCATTTTGGTCGAAGAATATTGCGGTGGCACTGATGAATACGAAGTGTCGCTGCCCAAAGGCCTGATCGAACCGGGTGAAGATATACTGGCCGCCGCTGAGCGCGAGCTGAAGGAAGAGGCCGGTTACGGCGCTCGCCAGCTTGAGCATCTGACCGAGCTGTCTCTGTCCCCGGGTTACATGAGCCAAAAAATCCAGGTGGTAATGGCCACTGATCTTTACGAAGCGCATCTGGAAGGCGACGAACCTGAGCCGATGCGCGTTGATCGGGTTAATTTGCGTGAATTGTCGAGCCTGGTGCTCAATCCGCAATTCAGCGAAGGCCGGGCCCTGGCTGCCCTGTATCTGGTGCGTGACCTGTTGACCCAGCGCGGAGTGTTTCAGCCGTGAGTGGTTTGCCGCATCCGTTGCTTGAAGGTGTCATCACTCTGGCCCATGCCGCTGGCGAAGCGATCTTGCCGTTCTGGCGGGCCGGTGTTGAAGTCACCGCAAAGGCCGATGATTCACCGGTAACAGCCGCCGATCTGGCAGCTCACCATGTGTTGCTCGACGGCCTCACGGCGCTGGATCCGAGCATTCCGGTACTGTCGGAAGAAGACGCCAATATCCCCCAGGCCGTAAGGGCCGGATGGACGCGCTGGTGGTTGGTTGATCCGCTGGATGGCACCAAAGAATTCATTTCGGGCAGTGAAGAGTTCACCGTCAATATTGCGCTGATCGAACAGGGCCGTGTGGTGTTCGGCGTGGTCTCCATGCCTACCAGCCGCCGTTGTTACTACGGCGGCGCGGGTTTGGGCGCTTGGCGGGCGGATGGCGGTGTGACTGTACCCATCAGTGTGCGCAACACGCCGCCTGAAGGCGGGGCGTTGACCGTGGTTGCCAGCCGCCGGCATTCCAGTCCTGAGCAAGAACGCTTGCTGACCGGGTTGAGTGAGCATCTGGGCGAGTTGCAGCTGACCTGCGTGGGCAGTTCGTTGAAGTTTTGCCTGCTGGCCGAAGGGGCTGCCGATTGCTATCCGCGGCTGGCGCCAACTTCGCAGTGGGACACGGCGGCGGCTCAAGGCGTCCTGGAGGGGGCAGGTGGAGTGGTGCTGCAACTGGATGGCGAGCCGTTCAGCTACCCGGCCCGTGAGTCGTTGCTCAATGACTCGTTTTTGGCGTTGCCTGCCAAGGCACCGTGGCGTGAAAAACTGCTGGATCTGGCACAAGGCTGACTTTCATCTGTGGGAGCGGGCTTGCTCGCGATGGCATCGACGCGGTTCAACTGAAAGACCGCAGCGTCTGCATCGCGAGCAAGCCCGCTCCCACATAAACTGAATCAGTGATGCAACACATACTGCCCGCTAAACCTCACCGCATCTTCCCCGCCCTGTGCATTGATCACCCGCGTGTCCAGCGTCAACCGCGCACGGCCGTGGCGCTTGTACATGGCCAGGAATTTGGTCCAGGCTGCTTCACCCGGCGCATCACACAGTGCGATGGCGTCCTGGGTCACGGGCAGCGGGTAACTGATATGACCTTCCTGAATCACGATGTGCCCGTCATCAATCCCCGCCTCGCGCAAGCTCAAGTGCAGCCAGCCCCAGCCCGCCAGCACCGCGCCGCAGTACAGGCTGCCGCCAAACATGGTGCTCTTGTGGTTGATATTGGCCTCAAGCGGCAACTGCAGGCGCAATTGCCTGTCTTGCCAGCTCACGACCTTGAGGCCCATTTCACGGGTGAGCGGAATGTCGTGATGGAGAACGGATTCCAGATAACGACTGTCGCGGTTCATGCAATGGCCTCTTTAATCAAGTTCATCAGGGTGAGGATGACTGGCGCTGTCGAAGTTGAGTCCATGCTTGCGCAGTTTGTCGTGCAGGGTTTTGCGCGGTACGCCCAAGGCTTCGGCCAGGCTGCGCATCGAGCTGTGAGAGCGCTCAAGTTCGGCGGCGATAAGGCTTTTTTCAAAGTGTTCGACCTGCTCGCTCAGCCCCCCCGACACTTCATGCCCGGTTGATTCCTTGCCGTCAGCCGAGTCGTCCAGCGCCAGCTCAAGGCCAAGGGCGAAACGCTCGGCGACGTTTTGCAGTTCACGCACGTTGCCCGGCCAGTTATGCCGCAGTAACAAGGCCCGTTGCGCCGGTTGCAGGACGTTGGGCGTCAGATCGTGGCGCACGCTGGCTTCGCCGGCAAAGTAATCAAACAGCATCAGGACGTCTTCACCCCGTTCACGCAAGGGCGCGATACGCAGGGGGGCAACGTTCAGCCGGTAATACAAGTCGGCGCGAAAGCGGCCCTGATCGGCGGATTGGCGCAGGTCTTCCTTGGTGGCGGCGATGACCCGGATATCCAGCGGGATCAGTTGATTGCCGCCCAGACGCTCGACCACGCGTTCTTGCAGCATGCGCAGCAATTTGACCTGCACATCCAGGCTCATGCTTTCGATTTCATCGAGGAACAGCGTGCCGCCATTGGCAAACTCAAATTTGCCGATACGGCGCTTTTGCGCGCCGGTAAAGGCTCCCGGCTCGTGGCCGAACAGCTCGCTTTCAACCACCGATTCGGCCAGGGCCCCGGCGTTGATTGCCACAAACGGGCCGTTGCGTCGGCTCGACAAGTCATGCAGCGCCCGGGCGACAACTTCCTTGCCCGAGCCGGTTTCGCCCAGAATCAACACATCGGCCTTGGTCGCTGCCAGCGCGCCAATTTGCTCGCGCAAGCGCAACATGGCTGCAGACACCCCAACCAGCCGCGAGCTCAGTAGCTGGCGATCACTCAGGGCCAGGCGCAGGCTGCGGTTATCCAGCACCAGAGCACGCAAGGCCAGGGCCCGGCGCACGCTGTCGAGCAACGCGTCGCTGGCAAAAGGTTTTTCGAGAAAGTCATAGGCGCCAGAGCGCATGGCCTGAACCGCCAGCGGCACATCGCCGTGACCGGTAATCAGCAGCACGGGCAGTTCCGGGTCCTGGCCATGCAGTTGAGCGAGCAACTCAAGACCGTCCATACCCGGCATGCGGATATCACTGACCACCACCCCCGGCCAGTCGCGGCCGATGCGTTCGGCAAGACCGTTTGCTTCGGCCAGCGGCAACACATTGAGGCCCGCAAGGTCCAGGGTTTGAAACAGGGCCTGGCGCAGGTGCGGGTCATCATCGATCAGGATGACCTGAACGCGTGGATCGATGGGCTGGCTCATGACCTGGAGTCCTCCGAGGCTTGCAAACTCACGCCTGGCGCCCCTGCGCGCAGTCGTAAGGTAATTAAGGCACCGCCTTCCTTGTGGTTGGCGAACAACAACTCGCCGCCAAACGCACGGATCAGCGTGTCGCAAATGGCCAGTCCCAGGCCCAAGCCCTGGGTGCGGGTCTTGGTGGTGTAGAAAGGCTCACCGGCGCGGCCCAACGCTTCCAGGCAAAACCCCGGGCCGTTGTCGCGAATGTACACCGTGACGCCTTCGGCCGTGGATTGGGCACTTAGCCACAAGCGTCTGGGCGGGCCTTTTTCGGTCAGAGCATCTAGGGCGTTGGCCAGCAGGTTGCCCAGTACCTGGCGCAAGCGGGTTTCCCCGGCTTCGACCCACAGCGTGGCAGCAGGCAAATCGCGGATCAGTTCGACTTCCATGCTGCGCCGACGTTTGGCCAGTAATGCCAGTGCGTCGTCCAGTGCCGGTTGCAGGGCGACACTTTCAGGCGCATGACGATCACGGCGGGCGAAGGCCCGCAGGTGGGCAATGATCGAAGACATGCGTCCGGTCAGCTCATTGATCAGCTTGAGGTTGCCGCGTGCGTCCTCGATGCGCTGGTGATCGAGCAGCACTTCGGCGTTCTCTGCATAACTGCGGATGGCCGCCAGCGGCTGGTTGAGCTCGTGACTGATGCTGGCTGACATGGTGCCCAGCGCCGACAGCTTGCCGGCCTGCACCAGATCGTCCTGGGCGCGCACCAGTTCCTGTTGCGCATGTTCGCGCTCCAGTACTTCTTCACGCAGCAGCCGGTTGAGCCCTTCGAGGTCGCTGGTCCGCTCTGCCACACGCATTTCAAGTTCACGGCGCGCCTTGGCTTCAAACGCGATGCGGTCCAGGTAATGGCGCCGACGTTGCATCATCAAGCCGATCAGCAGCATGACTACCAGCAAGGTGGCGCCACCGATAGCCAGCACCGTGCGCACCGAGCGGTCGATCAGCGTACGAGGGGCAAGAATGTTGACACTCCACCCGGTCTCATCGATTTTTTGGGTTTGCACCAGCCAGGCATTGAGGTCCAGGTTCAGCGGTTTAGGGTCGCTGGTCGGGTAGGGCAGGATGGCGAAAATGGCCTGACGCTCTTCTGGCGACAACTCGCGGGTGGCTCTAAAACGCCATTCCGGACGCGAAGTGAGGATCACCACGCCATTGCTGTCGGTTGCCAGCAGTTGCTCGGGTGTGTTGCCCCACAACTGTTCGGTGTGGTCCAGATCAACCTTGACCACCAGCACGCCGAGTTTTTTATCGCCGTCGAGTATGGGGGCCGCGAAGTAATAACCGCGTTTGCCGGAGGTGGTACCCAGCCCGAAAAAGCGCCCCAGCTTGCCTTCCATCGCCTCGCTGAAATACGGACGGAACGCAAAATTGCGCCCGATAAAACTGTCGGCTTGATCCCAGTTCGAGGTGGCCAGGGTATCGCCATGGGTGTCCAGCAAGTACATGACCACTGCGCCGGTCTGGTTACTGATGTCATCCAGCAAGCGGTTGGCCTTGGCCTGGGCTTGGGCATCCTCAGGGTTGGCCAGCACGGCGCGAAGGTCTGGCAGCTCGCCGAGAATCTGCGGAAGCACCTCATAGCGATGCAGCGTGCCCAGCAGGTTGGCGACGTACAGGTCTAGGGTCTGGCGATTTTGCCCGGCCAGTTCGCTGCGGTAATAGCGTTCGGCCAGGTGCTGCAGCGGCCACAACAAAGGGGCGAGGCACAACGCCAACAAGGCCAGGCTGCGCCAGCGGGGTCTGCGAGGAACTGAGGAGGTGGTGATCATCGGGAGGCTGCGCCGCAAGAGTACGGCGCAGTATACCTGTGCAGAGCCCCTGTAGCCGCTGCGGCAGCGGCTACAGAAATACGTCAACCGTGGGAGCGAGCCTGCTCGCGAAGATCATTCGCGAGCAGGCTCGCTCCCACGGGGGGCTTTAACCGCTAACAAAGTATTTACAGAGAGTTAGCGGGCCAAGCACTCACGCAACGCGGTTTGCCAGTCGGGCTGAGTGACGTGCCACTCGCGGGCCAGGCGACTGCAATCCAGTCGCGAGTTTTGTGGCCGGGCTGCGGGCGTCGGGTAGGCGCTTGCAGGGATTGGCTCCAGAGTCGCGCACGACTTGCCTTGGGCGCTCAGGTGCTCGGCAATGGCCTGGGTGAAGCCAAACCATGAGGTTTCACCCTGAGCGGTCAAGTGATACGTACCCCAGGGCCCTGCTTCGCCGGCTTGCCAGCGCTCGATCAACGCCCGTGTGCTCTGGGCGATGGTACCGGCCCAGGTCGGTGCGCCGATCTGGTCAGCCACCACGCGCAGTTCCGGCCGCTCTTGCAATAGGCGCTGCATGGTCAGCAGGAAGTTCTTGCCGTGGGTCGAGTACACCCAACTGGTGCGCAGGATCAAATGCTCAGCTCCGCTCGCAGCGATGGCCAGTTCACCCGCCAGCTTGCTTTTGCCGTAGACGCCCAAGGGGTTGGTGGCATCGTCTTCGGTGTAAGGCGCAGACTTGCGGCCATCGAACACGTAATCGGTGGAATAGTGGATCAGCGGGATGCCCAGGGCCGCCGCTTCTTCAGCAAACACACCGGGGGCAATGCTATTGATGGCGAACGCCAGCTCAGGCTCGCTTTCAGCCTGGTCCACGGCGGTGTGTGCGGCTGCATTGATGATCAAGTCAGGCCTGTGGGCCCGTACCTGGCTGCGGATTTGCCCGGGTACGGCCAGATCAAGCACATCGCGTCCCAGCACAACCAGCTCGCCCAGACCGGCAAGGTGCTTTTGCAACTCAACCGCCACTTGGCCGGTTTTGCCACTGATCAGGATTTTCAAAGAAGCTGCTCCATCCGTTATGCGATCAAGTCCTGGGGATCAGTGCAGCCCAGGCGCTGGCCTTGATAGCTGCCGTCTTGAACCCGGCGACACCATTCCAAGTTATCCAGATACCACTGCACGGTTTTGCGCAGGCCGGTCTCGAAGGTTTCTTCGGGCACCCAGCCCAGCTCGCGTTCAATTTTGCTGGCGTCGATCGCGTAGCGCTGGTCGTGGCCCGGACGATCCTTGACGAAAGTAATCAGGTCGGCGAACTGTGCAACACCCGCCGGGTGCTTCGGCGCCAACTCTTCGAGCAGGGCACAGATGCTGCGCACTACGTCGATATTGGTTTGTTCGTTATGCCCACCGATGTTGTAAGTCTCGCCAACCACACCTTCAGTCACGACTTTGAGCAAGGCACGGGCATGGTCTTCGACGAACAGCCAGTCACGCACTTGCAGGCCATTGCCATAGACCGGCAGCGGCTTACCGGCCAGGGCGTTGAGAATCACCAGCGGGATCAGCTTTTCAGGGAAGTGGAACGGGCCGTAGTTGTTCGAGCAGTTGGTCAGCAACACCGGCAAGCCGTAAGTGCGGTTCCAGGCGCGGACCAGGTGGTCGGATGCCGCTTTACTGGCCGAGTACGGCGAGCTTGGCGCGTAAGGCGTGGTCTCGGTGAACAGGTCATCGACGCCATGCAGGTCGCCATACACTTCGTCGGTCGAAATATGGTGGAAGCGAAACGCGCTTTTTTCCGGCTCTGGCAGGGTCAGCCAGTAAGCACGGGCGGCTTCGAGCAGGCTGTAGGTGCCGACGATGTTGGTCTGGATAAAGTCGGACGGGCCGTCGATGGAGCGGTCAACGTGGGACTCGGCCGCCAGGTGCATGATCGCCTGTGGCTCGAAGCGCGCAATGATTGCACTGACAGCGGCCTGGTCGACGATATCGGCCTGTACGAACTCGTAGCGGGTATCGGTGGCAATGCTTTGCAGCGATTCAAGGTTACCGGCGTAGGTCAATTTGTCGAGATTGAGGACTTCGTGCCCGGTGTTTTTGATCAGGTGACGGATCAGCGCTGAACCAATAAAGCCGGCGCCGCCGGTGACTAAAATGCGCATGTAGTTGTTCCTTATTCCCTGAAGGCCTTTAAACATATGGCGCATAGCTTGTGGGGATGTGCCGGGTGGTGCAAGTGGGCGTGGTCAGGAATATAAAGAGATAAGTATAAATCCAGATTTATATCTGCTTTTTAGGCGTATTCTCATTAGCTATCGATAAAAATTCATATAATTGCCGATATTTATCGGCTATAAAGGCAGTCATCGTTGACGTGATGCCGACATGCACTCACTGTCTTCATATTTTACGCATTCCAAACCCGATGCTTTTCAGGAGTCCAGATGACCACTTTGCACAGTTCGCCGCGCGCTGACGGCTTTCACATGCCAGCCGAATGGGCTCCGCAGACCCAAACCTGGATGATCTGGCCAGAGCGTCCGGATAACTGGCGATTGGGTGGCAAGCCCGCCCAGGCGGCTCATGCAGCGGTGGCCAAGGCCATTGCGCGTTTTGAACCGGTGACCGTCGGTGCTTCGGCCGCCCAGTATGAAAATGCCCGTGCGCAACTCGATGTGCCCAATATTCGCGTGGTCGAGATGTCCAGCGACGATGCCTGGGTGCGTGACAGCGGCCCTACGTTTGTCATTAACGACAGCGGTGAAGTGCGCGGCGTAAACTGGGATTTCAACGCTTGGGGCGGGTTTGATGGCGGCTTGTACTTCCCGTGGAACCGCGATCAGCAAGTGGCCAGCAAGGTGCTGGAAATCGAACGTTGCCCGCGTTACTACACCGAAGGTTTTGTGCTCGAAGGCGGCTCGATTCACGTCGATGGCGAAGGCACGCTGATCACCACGGCTGAGTGCCTGATGAACCGCAACCGTAACCCGCATCTGTCTCGCGAAGAGATCGAAGACGTCCTGCGTGCGCAACTGGCTGTGGACAAGATCATCTGGCTGGCGGACGGCCTATTCAACGATGAAACCGACGGTCATGTGGATAACTTCTGTTGCTACGTCGCACCGGGTGAAGTGCTGCTGGCCTGGACCGACGACGAGCGCGACCCTAACTACGTGCGTTGCCACGCGGCGATGGACGTATTGGCAGCCAGCACCGACGCCAAGGGGCGTCCGTTCGTGGTGCACAAAATGCCGATTCCGGGACCGATGTATGCCACCCAGCAAGAGTGTGATGGCGTGGACAAGGTGGCGGGTAGCCAGGACCGCAACCCGTCGGAGCGTCTGGCCGGTTCTTACGTGAACTTCCTGATCGTCAACGGCGGCATCATTGCGCCGAGCTTTGACGACCCGATGGATGCGCAGGCCAAAGTGATCCTGCAAAACATCTTCCCGCAGCACGAAGTGGTGATGGTACCGGGCCGTGAATTGCTGCTGGGCGGCGGCAATATTCACTGCCTGACCCAGCAACAGCCCGCGCCGTTCAAGGCATAAACGGCGCTACCTGCGTAGCCGCTGGCGAAGGAACGAGGCTGCGTCCGAGGACGCAGTCCTCGTAAACCCGGTAATCGCGGCGTATCGGAATGACCGGTTTGCATGGTTTTACGACTGCTTCGCAGCCGGACGCAGCCTCGTTCCTACGGCAGCTGCTACGAGGGTTCACGTAAAGGGTTTAAAACTTATACGTCCCCGTCATCACCAGGCTGCGTGGTTCGCCCGGCATGATCTGCGCTGCGCTGGTGGCTGACTCATAGTAATAACGGTCAGTCAGGTTGGTCAGCGCACCGCTCACATCCCAGTCTTTTTCGCGATAGCCCGCCAACGCATCCCAGCGCCCGTAACCCGGCAATACCGTGGTGTTCATGTTGTCTGCATAACGCTGGCCTACCAGGGTCAGGCCCGTTTCGGCATACCAGCCCATTTCCGGTTTCCAGGTAATGAACAGGCTGCCATTGCGCTTGGCCACGCCGTTGATGCGCTTGCCCTCCAAACCATTGTTGTCCTTGACCACTGTTGCGTCCTGCAGGCCAATGCCGCCGCGCATATACCAGTTGCCGCCGAGTTTGCCGCTGGCCGTCAGCTCAATGCCCCGTGAACGTTGCAGGCCGGAAAGCAGGGTAATGGTCGGATTTAACGGGTCCTTGGTGCGACGGTTATAGAGCTCAAGCTCGTACACCGCCAGCGTCGTACTCAGGCGATCCCCCATCCAGTCGCTTTTCACGCCGATTTCTTTTTGCTTGGTCAGCTCCGGGCTCAGGTCATTGGTGTTGCCGGCCGCCCCCGGGGTGATGCCGATCAGGCCGCCGCCCACTGGTGAGAACGTTTTGGTCCAGGACGCGTAAAACGAGTGGTTCTCCAGCGGGGTCCAGACTACGCCCAGGCGCGGGCTGGTGCTGTGGCTTTGACGGTCTTCAGTACGGTCGGTTTTTTTCAGGTAGTTGGTGGACTCGATATCAAAGCGGTCATAGCGCAAGCCAGCCAGCACCTGCCATTGATCGTTGAAGCGAATCTGATCCTGAACATACAGGCCCTGGCTTTCGACTTCGGTATGGCTGTCGCTGAATGTGGGCATCGCTCCAGTCGTGCGCAGGTTGCGGTCGGGGTTGTACAGATCAACCGAGGGTGCGCTCAAGGCTTTGAAGAGTTTGGGGTCGCGACGCTGACTGCCGATTTCCAGACCGGTCAGCAGGCGGTGCTCAAGGCCAAAGGTGTCAAAGCCGCCTTCGATCTCGAGGTTGTTGAATATGTTGCGGGTGCTCATGTCCTGCTGCCAGCTCTGACGATCGACCCTGTTGGTGATTGGGTTGTAGCCGGTCAGGTAGGTGTTTTCGAACTCACTGTCGAGTTTGAACACGCCGAGGGTATGACGCAGTTGCCAGTTTTCGCTCAACTCATAGCTCAGGCGTGAGCGCAGGTTCTGGGTTTTGTCATCGATGTAATCGTTTTTCCCGCCGTAAGACGTGCCGCGGCTGACGTCGGCAGGGCGCCCGTTGATGCTGGGGATACCGCGATCCGGGGTGCGGTTGTAGCGGCTGTATTCGTACTGCACCAGCCAGTTCAGATCCGGGGTGATTTGCCAGCTCATCGAAGGTGCGAACAGCTGACGATTGCCGCTGACGTGATCGCGAAAGCTGTTTTTGTCTTCATTGCCCATGTTCAGGCGCAGGCTGATGGTGTCGCTCGGGTCGGTGCTGAGGTCAGCGTACAGGCTGCGCAAATCCTCACTGCCGCCTTGGGCCTGGATGCTCGACTGGCGGCCGAACTGCGGCATCTTGCTGACGCGGTTGATGATCCCGCCCTGGCTTCCGCGGCCATACAACACGGCTGCCGGGCCTTTAAGTACTTCAATGCGCTCGATGTTATGCAGGTCGCGTACGTATTGACTGTCGTCGCGAATACCGTCCAGATAAAAGTCGTTGCTGGCGTCAAAACCGCGAATACGCAAGCTGTCGAAGCGGGTATCGGCCGTGCTGCTGACGTTGGGAATCCCGCTCAATGCTTCGCCCAGGCTGTTGATCCCGTAATCGAGGACATTGCTGGTTTTGACTGAATCAATGGCCTGCGGGACATAGCGCGCAGGGGTCGATGTACGGGTGGCGGTGGTGACGTCTTTGACTCGTGGGTCATCGGCTTCTGCTTCGGTGGCACTGATCGACAGTTCAGGAAGTACGGTGGCAGCGCTGCCAAATCCGGCGTACAGCAAGGCGCACAGCCCCAGATTCAAGGGCGTTAAACGGCGGGGGGAGAGCATGGTTGAGAAGTGTCCGGGCGGTTGAGGTGAGGGTTATATTTTTAGGGTGCGAATGGTAATGGTTCTTGTTACTTTGTGTTAATAATTAACAATTACGCCGTCCCGTGAATATGTATCTTTTTGTTTCGGTTGCCTGCGGCCTCATCCCGCCCGATTTGCCCGATTCGTGAAACAGACTAAAAGCTGTATCGGCGTTTTTCCTCTCAGCACAGAAAGCTAGGCTGTCGCTCTGATTTGTTGATTGTCCGGAGCGAACCATGACCACCCCACCCGTGTTGCATTACATCTACGACCCCCTGTGCGGTTGGTGCTATGGCGCCAAGCCACTTATCGACGCTGCACGGGAAATTCTGCCGGTGGTTGCTCATGGCGGCGGGATGATGACCGGCCCACAACGCCAGCCGGTGTCAGCGCAACTGCGCGACTACGTGATGCCCCACGACCTGCGTATTGCCCAGTACACCGGGCAGCCGTTTGGCGAGGCGTACTTTGAAGGGTTGTTGCGCGACACCACTGCCGTATTTGATTCGGCGCCGCCTACCACAGCTGTGCTGGCGGCGGACCAACTGGCCGGTCGCGGACTTGAGATGCTCGGGCACTTGCAAACCGCTCACTACGTAAATGGTCGCCGAATTGCCGATCAGGACGTGTTGATGGCGGTGGCGGATGAAATGGGCCTGGAGGTCGAGGGGTTTCGTGCAGCCTTTGAAGCGGCAAGCGGCGAATTGACGCAAGCGCATTTCAAATCCAGTCGCGGGTTGTTGGCCCGTGTCGGTGGCGAAGGCTTTCCGACTGCCGTCCTGGAGCAGTCCGGTCAATACCAGGTGATCGATCTGGGGCCGTATCTGGGCAAGCCCGAGGCCTTTGCTGCCTGGCTGCGACAGCGTGATGGGGTCAGCGCTGAACACGGGGGCAACTCAGGGCCAGCCTGTGGTCTGGACGGCTGTCAGTAACAATTAATGACACTTCGGTGAAAATTTTGAAAAGTCCTGCGAATTAACAAATTTTTCACGAAATTGACACCTCGCCTTCACGGCGGCTAGGATTCCCGCCAACGCCTGTGGCGATAAGCCATACACCAACTTTGTGAAAGGCCTGTATTGAGTCGTCGTGCAGGTCTTTTTTGTTATGTGAAGCAACCACCACTCAATGTTTCAGCTTGATATCCACAGCGCGCCTTTATTCAGAAATAAGGAAAATAATATGTTGAACAAACGGATAGGTCTCCTCGCTTTGGGCGTACTCAGTGCTACCCAGGCAATGGCTAACGATCAAGCTGACGCAAAAGGTTTTGTAGAAGACAGTCACCTCAATGTACTGGCGCGTAACGCCTACATCAGCCGTGACTACAAGAATGGCCAGCAGGATAAAGCTGAATGGGGCCAAGGCTTCCTCGGCACCTTCAGCTCGGGCTTCACCCAAGGCACCGTAGGTGTGGGTGTGGATGCTTTCGGCATCTACGCACTGCGTCTGGACGGCGGCCGTGGCAAAAGCGGCGCGGGCGGTATCGACTTCTTCAAGCAAGGCGCCAGCGGCAAAGCGGCTGACGACATCGCCAAGGCTGGCGCTGCAGTGAAAGTGCGTGTGTCCAACACCGTGCTCAAATACGGCGACCAAATGCCTGCGCTGCCGGTGCTGATGTACGACAACTCGCGCCTGATGCCAGAAAGCTTCACCGGTACTTTGTTGACCTCCAAAGAGATTAACGGCCTGGAGCTGAACGTCGGTCGTTTCACCGCAGAATCGCGCAAGAGTGCTGAAGCGCGCGACAGCGGCGACCTGAAAAGCATCAACGTGTTTGGCGGTAGCTACAAGTTCACCGACAACCTGTCGGCTTCGCTGTACGGCTCCGAAATGGAAGACGAACTGCGCAAGCAATACGTGGGCGTGACCTACGCGCTGCCGCTGCAAGACAAACAGTCCCTGACGTTTGACTTCAACGGCTACCGCACTCACGTCAACGACGACTACGCGCGTGACGTGCTGAAAGTTGACGGCCAGGACAACAAGATCTGGAGCCTGGCAACCACCTACGGCTTTGGCGCACACACCGTGACCCTGGCTTACCAGAGCAGCACCGGCGAAATCGGCTACCCGTACGGCGGCTACCGCAACGCTGGCGGCGTGGGTGATGGCGGCAACACCATCCTGCTGGCCAACTCCTACTGGTCCGACTTCAACGCCAAGGACGAACGTTCGTGGCAGTTGGGTTATGGCTTCGACTTCGGCGCCGTTGGCATTCCGGGTCTGACCTACAACATCGCCTACGTGCGCGGCACCAACATCGACGACGGTTCTGACCGTGGCCGTGGTACCGAGCGCGAAATCTACAACCAGGCCAAGTACGTTGTACAAAGCGGCCCGGTCAAGGACCTGAGCGTGCGTCTGCGTGGCTCGTGGTTGCGCGTATCGAGCAACGCCAGCGACTACAACGTCGGCGGCAATGAAGTCCGTGTATTTGTTGATTACCCGATCAGCATTTTCTGATGCCACCGGCCTGTTAAACAGGCCGGACATCTGAATAAAAAAGCCCCGACTGGGGCTTTTTTTTTGCCGAGCCAGCGAAGGCCCTGCCACCGACGGGCCCAGTTCATCCGAGCCTGGTAGGGACCATTGTGGGAGCGGGCTTGCTCGCGATGCAGGCGGCGCGGTCTGTCAGGTAGACCCTATTGTCAGGGTGATCACGATTCCTGAGCGCACTCGCGCAACCAGTTCATAAACACGTGTAGCCGCTTGGGCACCGTGCCGAACGGAGGGTAAACCAGGTAATAGTCGTAGTGGCCGCACCGGCTGAAACCCCCGAAGGGCAGGACCAGTTCGCCACGATCAACCCGTTTTTGGACCAGTTGCTGGCGCCCGATGGCGATGCCCGCGTGGTTCATGGCGGCGGTTACGCAGAGGTCCGAGCGGTCGAAGGTCAGGGTGCGTTTTGGCAGTGCCGACAGTAGATTGTGTTGTTCGGCCCAGAGTGTCCACTCGGCATCATAGGCCGCATGATCCCAGGCCAGGGAGTCGTGCAAGGTGGTGCAGTTGCTCAGGTTTTGCGGGTTTTCCGTCAGGCGATGGCGTTGCGCATATTCAGGGCTGCACACCGGCGCCATCCGTTCGCGCATCAATCGCTGGCTTGCCAGTCCTGGAAATTCGCCGTTGGCGTAGTACAAGGCCAGGTCAATTTTGCGCGTGCGAAAGTCGACATTGTCATTGCCCACCCGCAGGTCCAGAGAGACCAGCGGGTAGCGCTCAATAAAGTCGGCCAGTCTGGGCACCAGCCAGCACTGTGCTACCGAAGGTCTGGCATAGAGCGCAATTGAACCGGCAATTTCTGCCTGTGATGACTGCTCAAGCGCCTCGGACAATTCCCCCATCGCACTCTGGAGAATTTCGAAAATACGCTCGCCTTCATCAGTCAGGCTTACCTGACGTGTGAGACGCTGGAACAGCTTCATGCTCAACGCGGTTTCCAGCCGACTGATGCGGTGGCTTACGGCGCTCGCGGTCAAGCACAGTTCCTGCGCCGCACGGGCAAAACTCAGATGACGAGCGGCCACCAAAAAGGTGTGGAGGTTAGCGAACTGGCTACTGTTGAGCCTGGAACTGACACGGGGCGGAAGGTTAAGCACGGCGGGTTTCCCTCAAGCCAAAGGCTGACTTCTGGCGTAATACTGCTCGCGACGCGTTGAAACCTTCGCGAGCAGGCTCGCTCCCACTGTGGGGGTCATAGCATTACGGCGTGTGGCAGGATGTGGCAACGCATGCATCTTGCCACATCCGCTTTGTGCCTGAGTCAGCCCAGCAATTCACGACCCTTGGCCAGATACGCCTCCATCTCGTCAGCAGGCACCATATTGCCGCCCGTTGCCCAGACCAGATGGGTGGCGTTGCTCATGGCCTGCGTGTCCAGCCCGATGCGGGCCAGATAACCTTGCTGGTCGGCCTGGACCCTGGCAATGCCGGGCACGCCAGCCAGCGCGGAAGGCTCAAGGCGCAGGCCTTCGCTGCGCTCCATCAGTGCCAGCAGGCTGTACATTTCTTCATCGCTGACCGTGTAAAAACCGTCCAGCAACCGCTGCATGGCCTTGCCTACAAAACCGGAAGCACGGCCTACCGCCAGGCCATCTGCGGCCGTCACGTTATCAATGCCGAAATCCTGCACGCTGACTTCGTCGTGCAGCCCGGTATAGACCCCAAGCATCATGCAGGGCGAGTGAGTCGGTTCGGCGAAGATGCAGTGCACGGCGTCACCGAAGGCCAGCTTCAAACCAAAAGCAACGCCACCGGGCGCGCCACCCACGCCGCAGGGCAAGTACACAAACAGGGGATGTTGCGCATCCACGGTGATGTGCGCCGCAGCCAATTGCTGCTTCAAACGTTCACCGGCCACCGCGTAACCCAGGAACAGGTTGACCGAGTTTTCATCGTCGACGAAATGGCAGGTCGGGTCGGACTCCGCTTGCTGGCGACCCTGGGCCACGGCCACGCTGTAATCGCTGGCGTACTCAACCACCGTTACACCGTGTGAACGCAACTTGTCTTTCTTCCACTGCCGGGCATCTGCCGACATATGCACGGTCACCTGAAAGCCCAGCGCGGCGCCCATGATGCCGATCGACATACCCAGGTTACCGGTGCTGCCCACGGCTATTTTGTACTGGCCGAAAAAGGCTCGAGCCTTATCGCTGTGCAGCAGCGCGTAGTCGTCATTCAGGGTCAACAGCCCCCCGGCCAGGGCCAGGTCTTCGGCATGCTTGAGCACTTCATAAATCCCGCCACGGGCCTTGATCGAACCCGAAATGGGCAGATGGCTGTCACGCTTGAGCCACAGCGCGCCGTTCAGGGATTGCCCGTAACGCTCGCCGAGCAACGGCTGAAGGTGTGCCATGGGCACGATGTCCGATTCGATAATGCCGGCACTGCATTCTGTTTCAGGGAAGGCGAGGCGCAGGTACGAAGCAAATCGTGACAGTCGGGCGCTGGCATCTGCGACATCTGCGCTGGTCAGCCCCACGTCGGCAATCGCTTGCCCCACTGGCGCCACGCCCGGGTTGAACCAGGTGGTCTCTTGCAGCGCAACCAGTTCGCGAATCAGTGGGTAGCTGTCACACCAGCTTTCAAGTGTTTTGCCCAAAATCATGTCGGGATCCCTTTAAACAATCAGTCTGAAAATACGGGTTAAATCAAACAAAGCGCGCCAGTAGCAGGGTCAGCCCCAGTGCGACCGACGAAGCCAGTACCGTGGCGGTGGTGAAGGTTTTCAAGGCGTCGGTCAGCGAGACGCCCAGGTACTCCTTGACCACCCAGAAGGCCGAATCGGTGACATGGGTCCATCCCATTGCTCCGGCCCCGATAGCGATACAGATGATCTCCTTGCTCACGGTCGGATGCGCGCCGAGCATGGGCAGCACCATACCTGCGGCACTGATCATAGCCACTGTTGCCGAACCGACGGCGAAGTGCATCAAACCGGCCACCAACCACGCCAGAACGATGGGGTTCATATTTAATTGGGTCAAAGACGCGGACAACGCGTTACCCACGCCACTGTCGATCAGGATGCCATTGAATGCACCACCGGCGCCGATGATCAGCAGGATGCTGGCCAGCGGAGGAAAGCTTTTTTGCGTGTAGGAGAGCAAATCGGACATGGACAAGCCGCGACGCAAACCCAGCGCCCAGTATGCAAACACCACCGCAATCGACAATGCGATCAGGGGCGTACCCAGAAAGGAAATCAAGCTGAATGCCGTGGAATCATGTGGCAGACCGGCCGCGAAACTTTTGCCGACCATCAGCAGCAATGGCAGGGCAATGGTCAGCAGGGTGATGCCAAGGCCCGGTAAATCTCGGGTTTTGCTGTCATCACAATGCTCGTTCAAAAAGGCTTCTTGTGTGTCTGGGGCTTCAGGTTTGCACACCAGTTTGACCCACAGCGGCCCGGCAATAATCGCGGTCGGCAGTGCGACGATCAGACCGTACATGATCACTTTGCCGACATCGGCGCCCAGCATCCCGGTAATCGCCATTGCGGCGGGATGGGGCGGCAACATGCAATGAACGGCCATTAACGACACGGCCAACGGCACGCCCAGGTACAGAAGATTGACTCTGGTTTCTTTGGCGACCACATAGATAAGCGGAATCAGCAGGACGAAACCCACCTCGAAAAACACCGGGATGCCGGCAATGAATCCGACCAGCATCATGGTCCATGTAGCGCGTTCTTTACCCAGGGCCCTCAACAGTGCTTGTGCAATGCGCTCCGCGCCGCCGGACTCTTCCAGCATCTTGCCCAGAATCCCGCCCAGGCCAATGATCGTTGCCAGAAACCCGAGGGTTCCGCCAACACCCGCTTCATACGACGAAGCAATTTTTGCCAGTGGCATGCCTGAACCGATCCCCACCACAAAGCTCGCAGCGGTCAGGGCCAAAAAGGCATGAACGCGGACTTTGACGATGAGAAAAACGATCAGGGCGATGGCGCAAAACAACACCAGCAATAGAGTAGGACCGCTGTGCATGGGAGATCTCCGGGAAGCGCTTTTATTGTTGAAATAAGTGATCGGAGTCACTTTGCTTCCAGCAATTAGAAGGCACCGCTCGAAGGGCTGACAAAGGATGGTTTTTCACGGGACAGGTGATGTCGGGTCATCTGTCGGAGGGCTTGAACCTGAGTGGGAACGAGCCTGCTCGCTCCCACAGTTGAAGTTACACGGGGGTCAGAAATCCCAGCGAGTGGTCAGCATAAAGTTGCGGGGTTCGCCATAAATTGCCGAGTTATAGAAGCCGATGTTGGTGTAGTAGTACTTGTCGAAAACGTTGTTGACGTTGAGCGTGGTCGACAGGTTTTCCGTGAATTGATAACGGGTCATCAGGTCCACGATCCAGTAGGGTTTTTGCGAGAAATCTTCGTACCGGTCCTTGGGGCTGTTGTACATCTCTTGCCAAGCAGTGCTCTGCCAGCGTGCGCCACCGCCCACGGAGACTTTGTTCAAATCCCCCTTGAGTTTGTAGATGGTGTAGAAACTCAGCTGGTCTTCAGGCTCAAAGGTCGAGATCTTTTTGCCGGTATCATCACGGACCACCTTGTGGGTGTATCCGCCCTGCAGGCTCCAGCCCGGGCTCAGCTCACCGGATATTTCCAGCTCGTAGCCCTTGGTTTTCGCTGAAGTGCCCTTGAAAGCGTAGTTGGGCGGGGTGGGCGACAGGTTGTTCCACGCATCGTCGGGGATGGGGCGGTTGCTTTCCTTGACTTCAAAGTACGCCAGACTGGCGTTCAGACGGCCATCGAAAAACTCGCTCTTGAGGCCGATCTCATAGTTTTCACCTTCGTCCGGATCAAGCATCTTGCTATTGCGGTCAAGGTTGTAGAACTCCTGAGGCATGAACACATCGGTGTAGCTGGCGTACGCCGTCAGGTAGTCGGTCAGGTCATAGGTGACGCCCGCGTAGGGAATCAGGCGCCCCGACTCGCGGTAAGTGTTGGTGGTGCCGGTGAGGGTGTAGTTGACCACCCGGCCGCCCAGAAAGACTTTCAAGTCATCGGTGACATTCAGGCGAGTGGTGGCGTACATGCCTGTCTGGCGCACAGTGTCGTCGCTGATTTGTGATGCGCTGCCCCAGTCAGGCTTGGCCAGGTGCCCGTCCCAGTTGAAGTAATCCACCAGGTTGGGCGTGGCGAACGTGACGTCCCAGTAACCTTTGCCTTTCCAGTTCGCGGTACTGATCGAGCCGCCCAGCACCAGCTCATGCTCGCGTCCCAGAAAATCATAGGGACCGCTGACATAAATATCGGCCGCGTCGCTGACGGTTTCGCCCTTGTAGCGCTGTGCGTTGATTTTGGCCGTGCCATCAGCGGCCGGCTGGTTGAACTGGATGGCTCCTAGTTGGGCATCGTAGCCATTGATCTTGTGGTCCAGTTGCAGCTTGCCCACCCAGCCACTGCCCAGGTCCTGTTCCAGGGTCGCGAAGACGGTGCGGGTGTATTGCTGCCAACTGCTCCAGTCGGTGGCGTTGCTGAACGAGCGTTTGGCGCTGTTGATTTCGCCTGCGTAGTTGTAGAGCGGAAAACTCCCCGACCAGGTAGAGCCCTGGGGTTTGTTGTCCTGATAATCGGCGCCCACGGTCAGCAAGGTGTCGGGTGTCACATCGACTTCGAGGATGCCGTAGAACACCGAACTCTGGTTGGAGTAGCGGTCGATATACGACTGCCTGTCTTGATAGGCCGCCACCGCTCGACCGCGGACATTGCCGGTTTCGGTCAACGGGCCGCTGAGGTCAACTTCAGTGCGGTAGTTGTCCCAGGAGCCTGCACCTGCGGTGATATGGCCGTGAAAATCGTGGGTGGGTTTTTTGCGCACCAGGTTGATGGTGCCCCCCAATGATCCCGCCCCGCTTAGCAGGCCAGAGGCGCCCTTGAGCACTTCGATGCGGTCATAGATCGCCATGTCGCTCAGGGTGTTGCCCGCCGAATAGGCAACGTTGCGCACGGCGGAGGGAATGCCGTCGTACTGGAAGTTATTGATCGAAAAACCGCGGGAGTAATAGTTGGTCCGGTCAGTGTCATAGGCCGATACGGTAATGCCGGGAGTATGGCGCATCACGTCGTCGACATTGTCGAGCGCGAAGTCATCCATGTGCTGACGGGTGATCACGCTGATCGATTGCGGCGTCTCCCGGGGTGTCAGCACCAGGCGGGTGGCCGTGGCAATGGCCCCTGGCGTATAGGAGCCGGTGCCTTCGGTCACCGTGCCCAACTGGTTGGTGATGACTTGGGTGGCCCCCAGTTGCAGCGTTTCCTGAGGGGCGCTGGCGACCAGTACGTAGCCCCCGTTGCTCTGCCGCTGTGCTTGCAGCCCACTGTTGGCGAGCAAGCGGTCCAGACCGTCCTCGACGCTGTAAGATCCTTCGAGCCCGCCAGTGTTGAAGTGTCGGGCCTGTTCCGTATCGAACGAAATCGTGACCCCTGCCTGCACCCCAAATTGGGTCAGGGCATCGCCCAGCGGTCCCGGAGCGATTTGGTAAACCGTCTGGCTTTGCGCGGATACCTGAGCGGGCATCAGTGCCAGACCGGACAGGCTGGCGAGGGACGCACCCAATACTGCCAGGCGAACAGCGCGCGTTATTTTAGGAGTGGCATTGAGGGGGAGCGGGGGCATTCGGTGATCCTTGCGTTGTCATGGCAGAAACTCGCTGCGGTCGCGGCTTATGTCATTGACGGATGAGAATCGAAATCAGCAAGGTTGAAGTTCAAACCATTTGAGCCTGAGCTTATGCCGGTTCGATGCTGGCCCAGTAACGGGTCAGATAACGAACCTTCACCGGTAAGGTTTTACTCAGGTTCTCCAGAACTGTTTCTGTGTCATCGATACGAAACGCCCCCGAGATGCGTAAGCCCTGAACCGATGTTGCGCAGCGCAGTACCCCCGGGCGATAGCGCCCCAGCTCTTCGACAAAGTCGCTCAGGCGCCAGTCGTTCACGCTCAACATGCCCTTTACCCAGGCGGATGAGGCAGCAGGCAATTGTTCGACCTCGCCGACGTCGTCGCGATTGAAAGTGACTTGTTGCCCGGCTTCCAGGCGCAAGGGCTGGTCCAGGTGACTGTAGGGGCGAATTTCTACCGCCGATTGCTCAACGCCAACCCGTGTTTGCCCGGGCAGCTGACGCACGCTGAAACGGGTGCCGAGGGCGCGCACGCGGCCGTCTTCGGTGTGCACGATAAAGGGACGCTGGTCAGGGTCTTTTGCGGTCTGAACCAGAATTTCGCCACGGTGCAGGCGGATCATTCTCTGTTTTGAATCAAAGAGGATATCCAGCGCCGTGTCGCTGTTGAGTTCCAGTTGTGAGCCATCGTCCAGGCGCAACGAGCGCCTTTCCCGCAGGCCGGTGCGGTGTTCAGCGAGCATCGAGCGATAAGGGGCGTGTTCCACCGTCAGCCATGTACCACTGCTGACGGCCAGCAGCATGCCAAGCATTTTCAATACATCCCGGCGTTGAGCTTTTGCAGCATCCAGGCTGGAGAGGGCGGCTTTTGGCGGGATCTTGGCCCACTGGCTTTGCAGCTTTTCGACCCGTGCCCAGGCCGCAGCGTGCTGTGGGCAAGACTTTACCCATGCCTGCCAGGCTCGGGTTCGTGCCGCGCTGACGGTGCCGTCATTGAGCTGTACGTACCAGGTGGCTGCGGCTTCAAGCGTCTTGAAGTCAGGGGAGGAGGCCATCAATGCTCGACCAGCATCAGACAGCGGGTCATGGCGCGAATCAAATGGTTTTTGATCGTGGTGACCGACACGCCGAAACGTTCGGCCGCGGCAACGTAGCTCAACCCTTCGAGTTGAACCGCCAGGAAAATTTCCCGCGTTCTGCTCCCTAGCTCATCGAGCATGCCGTCGATCGATATCAGGGTTTCGATGATCGACAGGCGCACCTCTGGCGAAACATCCACGGGCTCCGGCCTCAGGGCCAAAGCCTGCAAGTAAGCCTGCTCAATGGTGCGGCGGCGAACCTTGTCAATCAACAGCGAGCGGGCAATAGCACTCAGATAACCTCGCGGCTCGCGGATTGGAGCGTCGTGGCGGGCTGTCATGACCCGCAAGAACGTGTCCTGAGCCAGGTCGCAAGCATCCGCCGTATTGCCCAGCCGGGCTCGTAACCAGCCCTTTAGCCAACCGTTGTGTTCGCTGTACAACCGATGAAGCACTGAAGGGTCGAGCGCCGACATAATAATGTCACCAAGGTGTAATTGGTAATCAGTCGCATTATTGTGATGGCAGAGTGTTTATGCAAGGGGGTTTTCTGTGATGGATGACGACGAACTGCCCCAGGCCAAGGATGTTGATGCTTATCATGTCGGTGGGATTTGGGCCGTGGTTAACTTCGATTTGACTCCCTATCTTGGGAAGTCGGTTCGATTCAACGCGTCATTACCTGAAAACCTGTTGCTGCGCATTGATGAACGAGTCAGCAAGGATCACCGCTACGCATCGCGTTCGGGTTTTCTGGCCACAGCCGCATTGCGCGAGCTGAGTGTTCAGGGCTTTTGATCGTGGGAAAACGCTCTTTGTGAGCCTCCCAAACCCCGGAAACAAAAAAGGCCCACCTTGCGGTGAGCCTCTTTCGGTGTTGCGTATGGTGCCGGCACCAAGAGTCGAACTCGGGACCTACTGATTACAAGTCAGTTGCTCTACCAACTGAGCTATACCGGCGTTATGGGCGACGAGTATACCCGGATGTTTGAGCTTGTAAACCCCTGATAACAGACTATTTTCACGATTCGCGCCGTGGCTCGCTGAAGTACTGGTGCAAGTGCTAGACGGTGACCCGAACTTTCGCTGAATTGGCCAGCCGTTCGGCGACATCCTGTCGGACCTGGGCCCGGCAAGCTCGCTCCTACAGAAGCGTGATGGGCCCCAAAAAAGCAGTTACAGGCTGAACCCCAGCTCAAACAACGTGCCGCTGGCATCGCTCACCACTCGCACCTGGCCGCCGTGCAGTTGCATGATCGAATGCACAATCGCCAGGCCCAGGCCGCCAGAGTCGCCCGGCTGTGCCCGTGACGGGTCTACCCGGTAAAAGCGGTCGAACAGTTTGTCGATATGTCGCGGATCAATCGCCGGGCCAACGTTATGCACACCTGTCCAGCAATACTCGGCATCGTCGCGACGCAGCAAGCGTACGGTCGAACCGGGCTGGGCATGGCGCACGGCATTGGCCAGCAGATTGCCCAATGCCCGTTGCAGCAGTTGCTGGTCAGCCACCAGCGGCCCGCTGAGCTGATTATCCAGCTGCAACTGTCGATCCTCGGCCAACGCCTCGAAGTAGTCACACAACCCGTCGCCCACCTCTCCAAGGTCCAGCACTTGCAGCTGTAACGGGCGTTGGCCGTGTTCGGCGCGGGCGAGAAACATCAGGTTTTCTGCCATGCGATTGAGCCGTTCGTATTCTTCGATATTCGACGCCAGTACCTCCTGGTACTCGGCTGTGCTGCGTGACTGGTTTAGTGCCAGGCTGTTGCTACCCAGCAAGTTGTGCAACGGCGTACGAATTTCATGGGCCAGATCGGCGGAGAACTGCGACAGCCGTGAAAAGCTGTCTTCCAGCCGTGCGAGCATGGCGTTGAGGGCCTGTACGGGTTCTTTGAGCTCGACGGGCACGTTGTCAGCGGCCATGCGTTGATCGAGGCTGCGTGGGTCGATGCCAGCCATGGCGCGAGCCAGTTCGCGTAAAGGTGTGAGGCCGCGACGCAAAAGCAGCAGGCCAAGACCGAAAGCCATCAATGCACCCAACCCCACCGCGCCATATAAACGCATGCGATAGCTGGCGAGCATTTGCTCACGCTCATCAAGACGTTTACCTACGGTTACGCTCAAGGTTTCCCCTGCCGGGCCTTGCGCCATACCGGCCAGCAACACCGTCGCGTCTGCCGTTTTGATATCCGAGCGCCGGGGCGCTTGTGCTTGGGCAATGGGCTGCACAGGCGGCAAGGCTTGTTGATGGGGATTAATGGCAATGAGCGGGCTGCCGTCCTCGCGGTTGACCAGCAACACGCTGTCCAGGTTGCCCAGCATGTTCTGATACAGGCGCGGGCGTTCCTGCAGGGCTTCCAGGCTGTCGCTGTCATGTAACAGGGCGCGTACCTGCTCAAGACGCCCCAGCAGCGCCTGATCGTCACGAAATGCGAGTTCCGAGGCCAGCGAGCGATACAGAAACACCCCGATCACGCTGAGTACCAATGCGCAGGTCAGGGCAATCGCCAGCGCCAGGCGCCAGGCGATGGATTTACTCATCGGGCGCTTCCAGCTGATACCCGACGCCACGCACAGTGTGGATAAGTTTGGGCATGTAGGGGTCGTCGACCTTGGCGCGCAATCGGCGCACGGCGACTTCGACCATATTGGTATCGCTGTCGAAATTGAGGTTCCAGACCTGCGAAGCGATCAAGGTGCGAGACAAGACTTCGCCCTGACGGCTGGCCAGCAGTTGCAGGAGCGAGAACTCCTTGTTGGTCAGGCTGATGCGCTGGCCGCCCCGGCTGACGCGGCGGCGCAGCACGTCGATTTCAAGATCGGCGATGGCATACGACTCGGCTTCGCGCATGGGGCCACGGCGCAACAAGGTACGTACCCGGGCGAGCAACTCGGCAAAGGCGAAAGGCTTGAGCAGGTAATCGTCGGCACCCAGTTCGAGGCCGCGCACGCGGTCTTCGATGGCATCCCGGGCGGTCAAAAATAGTACCGGCGTGGCGCCGCGCTGGCGAATCAGTTGCAGCAGTTGCCAGCCATTGAGCCCCGGCAGCATCACGTCGAGGATGATCAGGTCGTATTCCTGTTGCTCGACAAAGTACCGACCGTCCAGCCCGTTCAGCGCCACATCCACCGCAAAGCCTGACTCTCTAAGGCCCTTGGCCAGGAAATCGGCCGTCTTGGCTTCGTCTTCAACCACTAACAAACGCATCGCACACCTCGATCAATCGTCTGCACAGGCTAGGCGTCTTCGGGGGTGTTGCCTATTACAAACTTGTAATGCAACTGACGGAGTTCTGACGAGGGTCGCTGGTTAAGGTGGGCACATTCGTACAGGAGCTAGCCAATGATGCTGAAAACCTTGTTGTTGTGGACTGCCGTTGGCGCTGCCGGTGTGGCTCATGCGGCGCCGAATCTACCCCGTCATGCCGATCTGGATCTGGCCACCGCCCGCCAGCTGGCCGATGCGGCCATCACGCACTGCACGGGTGCGCTGAGTGTGCTGGACCGTGGTGGCAACGTACTGATGGCGATGCGCCCGGAAAGTGTTGGCCCGCACAACTTGCTGGCCAGCCAGCGCAAAGCCTACACGGCGTTGTCGACCAAAACCCCGACCCGCTTGTTTGCCGAGCGGGCACGCAGCAATCCTGAGGCAAGCAACCTCAACTCCATTGCCGAACTGTTGCTGCTGGGAGGAGGGGTGCCGTTGTTTGCCGAGGGTGAGTTGGTAGGTGCCATTGGCGTGGCCGGTGCAGGTGGCGCGGAGCAGGATGAAGCGTGCGCGATCAAGGCGGCGCAACAGATTGGCCTGACGACTCAACGCTGAGTTGATTGTTTTTTAACCACTATTAGAGGATGACCGATGAAATCTTTGCGAATCACGTTGGCGGCTTTGAGCCTGAGCGCAGTGTCGAGTCTGACACTGGCCGCTGGTAACCCGTTGAGCGTGCATGTGCTCAACCTTGAAAATGGCCTGCCGTCACCGGGCGTGAACGTAACCCTGGAAAAGCACGTGGGTAAAGACTGGCAGCCGCTGGCGCAGGGCGTGACCAATGAGCAGGGGCGCATCGGCGAACTGTTCCCGGCCAAGCAAGCGTTCGAGGCGGGTGAGTATCGTGTGGTGTTTAAAACCGGTGAGTACTTCAAGAAAGCTGGCCACGAGACGTTCTTCCCGGAAATCCCGGTGATTTTTGAAGTGAAAAACGCCGATCAGCATTACCACATTCCGCTGCTGCTCAGCCCGTACGGCTTCTCGACGTATCGCGGTTCGTAGGCCTGCCAAAAACCTGTGTGGGAGCGGGCTTGCTCGCGATGGGATTGCTGTGGTTTACCTGTCAGACCGCAGCGCCTGAATCGCGAGCAAGCCCGCTCCCACAGGCTTATCCACAGCGCTGCGCAAGCACCATCAAATTACGAGGTGTCAGCTGGCTGTCGCAAAACTCGCCGACCTGCACTTCGTAGCCGTTTTCCTTCAGGTACAGCGCGCGATCCAGCACCAGCCACACCTCCAGCGGACGACGGAAAAGCCCGCGCACCAACTCCAGATTACGCACCTGCGCCAGTCGCTCCCAACCTGCCGCTTCCAGTGCCGGCCAATCTTCGCTGCCGCGTGTGGATAAGTTCTTCAGCGCCGCCAGATCCTCGCAGTACTCGGCAAACGGCTTGTTCAACCAGGTGCCGGGCAGTGAAGGTGTGGATAAGTATTCATCGCACTGACGGAGCTGGCGCTGCCACAGATCAAAGCCCAAGCGCCGTGCCATTGACTCGTCGCGCTGGCGTCGTACACGGTTGCCGGCCGTCACGGTTTCGCTCATGGGCAGGCTCAGGTCTTCCAGCGACAGCTGCAAGGCTGAAGCTTTAGCGGCTGTGGATAACGGCTGATAGTGCGGCGTGCTGATGCGGTTGTAGCAGCAGGGCGACACGGCAAGTTGTCCACAGCCCGCCGCGCTTGCCAGTTGCAGCAGGCGCACATGTAAATCGCCACAGGCATGCAGCGCCACGGGGGTCATCCCGGGCGTGAGCTGCAAGGCCGCTTCGGGCGCGAGCACGTCCTGTTGCACATGACGCACCGCTAGATGATGGCGCTGGCTGAGTTGCTGGCCGGACTCGATCAATGCCGGGTCATACTCCAGGCACGTCAGTTGCTGTCCGGCGCTTAACAGCCTTCGCCCCAAATGGCCTTTTCCCGAACACCAGTCCAGCCAGTGAACGGGTGTTTGTGTGAAGGTCAGGCTCTGGGCGAAGGCTTGAATTTGCTGCCATTTACGCCCCGGCACATCCACCTGTAAACGCGGGTTCGCAGGTGCAAGGGTCTGTGTCCGCAGCCGGTCGACCTTACTCAAGGCGAGGGACGTTGCCGCCAGTTCGGGGAATGGCGCGGGGGCGGGCACGTGTTGGGGATGGTTGTGGCTGGATTCGGCGTCTTGCAACGAACGTTGGCGCAACCAGTGCGCCAGATCGGGGTGTTGCGCTTCCCACGGCATGTTCAGGTGAGTGAAAGGCCGTGGGCGCCACACGTGCTGGTGGTCACGCAAAAAACTGTCCAGCGCCTCAAAGCGGGCGAGCAGCGGCTCGCCCTCGCGGTTAGCGGCCTTGGCAGGCATCGACGCGCAACCAGCGCTCCAGCAGCTTGAACCCCTGGATCAGCACAAACGACATCAGCAGGTAGATCGCGCCTGCGGTCAGGAACATGTCCACCGTCAGGTAGTTGCGAGCAATGATTGTGCGTGTCATGCCGGTCAGTTCCAGCAGGGTCACGGTACTCGCCAGCGAGCTGGCCTTGAGCATCAGGATCACTTCGTTGCTGTACGCCGGCAGGCCGATGCGCGTGGCGCGGGGCAGGACGATGTGCACCAGGGTTTTGAAGCGCGACATGCCCAGGGCTCGTGCCGCCTCGATTTCACCCGGCGGAATGGCCTGGATCGCGCCGCGCAGGATTTCGGCAATATAAGCGGCGGTGTGCAGGGTCATGGTGATGATTGCGCACCAGAAAGGGCTGCGCAGATACGGCCATAACGCGCTTTCACGCACCAGATCGAACTGGGCCAGGCCGTAATAGACCAGAAACAGTTGGATCAGCAGGGGAGTGCCCCGGAAGAAAAAGATGTAGGCGTATGGCAGCGTACGCACATACCAGAGCTTGGATGAGCGGGCGATGCCCAGCGGGATGGCCACAATCAGACCGGCGATCACCGAAATTGCGGTCAGCTCCAGGGTCAGGGTTGCGCCCTGCATCAGCTTGGGCAGCCATTTGAGGATTACTTCCCACTCCATTACGTCCTCCTCACGAAGCCGCGCGCTGCGCGTTTTTCAAGCACGTGCATGGTGCCCATGGCCAGTACGGTCAGGCCCAGGTACATCACGGCTGCCACCATGTAGAAGGTGAACGGGTGTTTGGCGAAGGTCACGGCGTTTTGCGCCTGACGCATGATTTCTTCCAGACCGATGACCGACACCAGCGCGGTGTCTTTCATCAGGATCATGAACAGGTTGCCCAGGCCGGGCAGGGCGATACGCCACATTTGTGGCAGAACCAGCCGGGTGAAAATCCGCGGTTTGGACAAACCCAGCGCCATGCCCGCTTCGCGGTGGCCTTTGGGGATGGCCAGAATGGCGCCGCGGAACACTTCGGTGGCATAGGCACCAAAGCACAGGCCCAAAGCGATCACCCCCGCCGCGAAGGCGCTGAGGGTGAGTTCGGGCATGCCGATGTATTCGCCGATGGCGCGCACCAGATTCACGCTGCCGAAGTAAATCAGCAACACCCAGAGCAGTTCGGGAACACCACGAACCAGGGTCGAATAGGCGCCGCCCAACCATCTAAGCGGTTTGTAGGGGGATGTTTTGGCCAAGGCACCGAGCAATCCGAGCACCAGGCCCAGACACAGCGCAGTGAGTGCCAGTTTGACGGTCATCAGCGCGCCAGCGGCAAGCGCCGGGCCGAATCCGTATAGATCGATAGTCATGGGGTAGGCAGGCTTTGCTAGGGACCGTCGCGCCCGCAGGCGCGACGGTCAGGCAGGTCAGTAGATGCTGAACGGGAAGTACTTGTCGTTGATCTTCTTGTACGTGCCGTCTTCAACGATTTGCTTGAGGGCCAGGTTCAGCTTGGCGCGCAGTTCGTTGTCGCCTTTACGCAGTGCGATGCCGACCTTGTCGTCTTCGTTGACCGGCTCACCTTTGAACTCGTATGCCTGGCCAGCCGGGCTTTTCAGCCAGTCGTAGTTGGCGTACTTGTCAGCCAGCAATGCATCGACACGGCCCGAAGTCAGGTCGAGGTAGGCGTTTTCCTGGGTGTCGTACAAAGAGATGGTCGCGTCGGTGCCCAGGTTGTCATCCAGCCAGGTTGCGGCCTGAGTTGAACGCTGGGTGCCCAGGGCCTTGCCCTTGAGGGACGCGATGTCGGTTTTGAAGTCGACTTTTTTCGGTGCGATGAACTGCTGCTTGTTGGAGTAGTACGGGTCGGTGAAATCGACCGCTTGCTTGCGTTCGTCAGTGATCGATAGCGAAGACACGATGAAATCGTACTTTTTGGCGTTCAGTGCCGGGATGATGCCGTCCCAATCGGACGTGACGATTTCGCACTCGGCTTTCATCTTGGCGCACAGTGCCATCGCGATATCGGGGTCGAAGCCCACTACTTCGCCACTGGCGTTTTTGTTATTGAACGGTGGGTAAGCACCTTCAATCCCTACTTTGTACTTATCTACAGCCAGGGCGTTGGCGCTGAAAACCAGTGTGGCGGCAGCGGCCATGAGAAGCTTTTTATAGTTCTGCATTCGTGTTGCTCCGTTAGCGGTTGCTGGACATGAATTGTTTACAGCGCGCCGAAACCGGGTTGTCGAACACCTGTTCTGGCGACCCTTGCTCTTCGATCAGGCCCTGATGCAAAAACACTACTTCGCTGGACACCTGACGGGCAAAGCCCATCTCGTGGGTCACCAGCAGCATAGTGCGACCTTCTTCGGCGAGCGCGCGGATCACACTAAGTACTTCTTGAACCATTTCCGGGTCAAGTGCCGATGTTGGTTCATCGAACAGAATTACTTTGGGCTGCATGGCCAACGTGCGTGCAATCGCAGCGCGTTGCTGCTGACCGCCGGACAATTCAGAGGGATAGGCATGACGTTTTTCGCCAATCCCGACCTTGGCCAGCAATGCTTCGGCAACCTCGATGGCCTCGGCTTTGCTCTGCCCCAGCACCCGACGCGGAGCCTCGATAATGTTGTCGAGGATGGTCATGTGCGGCCACAGGTTAAAGTTTTGAAATACAAAACCCAGTTCACTGCGCATGCGATTGATCTGCTTGCCATCGGCCGCGATCAATTCGCCATTTTTGGCTTTCTTGAGTTTGAGCTCTTCCCCGGCGACCAGGATCTGGCCTTCATGGGGGTTTTCCAGCAGGTTGATGCAGCGCAACAGGGTGGATTTGCCGGAACCGGAAGAACCCAGGATCGAGATCACGTCGCCGTCGCGTGCGGTCAGCGAGATACCTTTAAGTACCTCAAGCTCGCCGTAGCGTTTGTGCAAGTTGCGGATTTCAAGCGCGGGCGTGGCCAAAGCCATGTGCGTTCCTCATTGTGTTCGGGTGCGATCCTGCTGTTGGGCGGCCTTCCTGGCGCAGGCCAAGCTAGCATAGGGCTGCAGAGGCAACCAGCCGCCCTGAAGACACAAAAGACGCAAGGGTGGCAGTTTGTCGCATCGCTACAGCAGAGTGTCGCGCCGACAACAACCGACCCCATATTTCGCCGTTCGGCCAGACAGGTGTCGCTTAAAAAAGGTCGCGATGTTGCCAGCTTTGGCCCGGTGTTGGAAGCGCGAACCTACTAAAGGTTAAAGATGTGCACCGCTTTTGGGCCATATGGGCGGTTTTGGGTATTTTTGGTGCGCCGATAGGCTTGAAACTGAGTGTTACGGTAACAAATGGGCAAAAAGCCATTACTCTCAATGGGTTGCAGTGTATGTTGCAAATCGTTGCAGCCCCCGTAGACCGTGCCCTTGTCACATTCTGGCTCAGTTATTGCGTAAAAGATTCTAAACGCCCCGTTGGTTACTTTTTACGAATGTCAACGCGGGTGCTCGGAATGGCTTCAATGAAAGGTAGTCCCAATGAGCAATACGCAATCCTCTAATGGTCTGGAACAAGGGCTTAAGCCACGGCATGTGACCATGCTGTCGATTGCCGGAGTCATCGGAGCCGGTTTGTTTGTCGGCTCCGGACACGCGATTGCCCAAGCAGGCCCTGCCGTGCTGTTGGCGTATGCCGCAGCAGGCACCCTGGTGGTACTGGTGATGCGCATGCTGGCCGAAATGGCCGTTGCATCCCCTGACACCGGTTCGTTCTCCACCTACGCCGACCGCGCCATCGGGCATTGGGCCGGTTTCACCATCGGCTGGCTGTACTGGTGGTTCTGGGTACTGGTTATCCCGCTGGAAGCCGTCGCCGCCGGTACCATTTTGCATGCATGGTTCCCCGATACGGCGATTTGGGTATTTACCCTGGTCATAACCCTGTTGCTGACAGTCACCAACCTGTTCAGCGTCAAGAACTATGGTGAGTTCGAATTCTGGTTTGCGCTGGTCAAAGTGCTGGCGATCATTGGCTTTATTGTTCTGGGCCTGCTGGCGATTTTCGGCTTCCTGCCTACCAGTCAGGTCAGCGGTGTCGCGCACCTGGCCGATACCATCGGCTTTATGCCCAATGGCATGGGCGCTGTACTGGCTGCCATGTTGACCACCATGTTCTCGTTCATGGGGACTGAAATCGTCACCATCGCAGCGGCGGAATCCAAGGACCCAAGCAAGCAGATCACCAAGGCCACCAACTCGGTGATCTGGCGGATCGGCTTGTTCTACCTTGTATCGATCTTCATCGTTGTGGCCCTTGTACCGTGGAATGACCCGGCGCTGGCGCAGTTCGGTTCCTACCAGACCGTACTTGATCGCATGGGTATCCCGAATGCCAAGCTGATCGTTGATATCGTGGTATTGATCGCCGTTACCAGCTGCCTGAACTCGGCGCTCTACACCTCCTCGCGGATGCTGTACTCCCTGAGCAAACGCGGTGACGCTCCGGCTGCGGCCAAACGCACCAACGCGGCTGGCACGCCTTACTGGGCGGTGATGATGTCCACCGGCGCAGCCTTTGTAGCGGTTTTCGCCAACTACGTAGCGCCGGCTGCTGTGTTCGAGTTCTTGCTGGCCAGCTCCGGCGCCATTGCGCTGCTGGTGTATCTGGTGATTGCGGTATCGCAATTGCGCATGCGCCAAAAGCGTACGGCGCTGGGTGAGACCATCTCGTTCAAGATGTGGCTGTTTCCGGGCCTGACCTATGCGGTGATCGTCTTCATCGTGGCCATTTTGACGATCATGCTGTTCCAGGAAGCGCATCGTGTTGAAATCATGGCCACCGGTTTGCTGAGCATTCTGGTGGTGTCGGCTGGCCTGCTGGTGGCACGTCGTCGACGCATTGAGAAGTTGGGGGCAACGGTACTCAGCTGAGGCCAGGACGGTTCTTGCGGTTGAGTAACAAAAAAAACCGCCATCCTTCGGGATGGCGGTTTTTTTGTGGGCATTACAATTGCCGCTACCTGTCAGAGCATTCTGGCTACGGTAAAGCGGAACTCGCTGCCTTCTCCCGGCGTGCTTTGCGCCATTAACTGGCCGCCATGGGCCTTGATAATGCCTTGGGAGATGTACAGCCCCAGGCCTGTACCCAGCGAGTTACCCTCTTTTGCTGTCCAGTAACGGTCGAAGATGTGGGGCAACTGCTCGGGCGCAATGCCCTTGCCCGAGTCCCGCACACTGAAGACGATGTCGTCGCCGTTGGACATGGCTGCCACGCCGATTTTGCCTTGCGCCGGGGTGAATTTGATCGCATTGCCGATCAGGTTGGACAAGACCTGAAACAGACGCTCCGGGTCGGCGTTGATTTTCAGGTCGGGTTCGGCGTGGAAGGTCAGCTCCACCGCCTTGTCCAGCGCCAGCGGCGCAAGCAACGCGAGTGCTTCTTCAAAAATCTGGCTGACATCCAGCGGCTGCGGGCTGATGGTGTAGCGTCCGGCCTCGATTTTGGAGGTGTCCAGCAAGTCATCGAGCAGCACGCTCATGCGGCTGCTGGCCTGTTGCATGGTGTCGATGGCCGATGTAATGCGTCGCGAGGTGTGCGGCCCTTCGCTGCTGAAGGCTTTTTGCATCATGCCGCAGAGCATTGAAATGATGGTCATGGGGTTGCGCAGGTCGTGGGACACCACTGCCACCAGCTCGTCTCGTGCCCGCACGGCCTGTTGCTCACGCAGCACCTGACGCGACAGGTCATTTTCCAGGGCCGAGCGCCGCAGGTCATTGGCCGCAAACAGATCGCCGTGGCTCCATTTGGTGGAGATGCCGTCCATCTCGACCTTCCAGATTTCGAAAGAGGTGCGCGGACTCAAGCGCAGTCCGTTGCTGCCAGCTTCAAGGTTGAGCGGCTTGCTGGGGTCGCCGCTCCACGGGATGCTTTCTTTGACTTCACTGCGAAACCACAGCACGGCGTTGTCCACAGGCTTGGGCAGGGTCATTGCCAATAAACCGCTGGCGATGTCCTTGTACTGCGCTGCCGGGGCATGGAGTGCGCTGAGGTTATGACTGGAGAAGACCGGCTGGCCGCTGTCCTTGAACCATTGATACAGCCCTCGAATGTCTTCTGAAGAAGGACACTGGCCATAACGGTGCAGCACTTTGTCTTCCAGAATGGCCACGCCGCTGGCACCGGTCAGCGCCATCAATACCTCAGGCGCCTGTGCCAGGCCTTCAAAAACGGCTTCGGTGTTTTGCACCATGGCCGCGTTCAGGCGTACCAAGGCATCCATTTTGGCTTCGCGTTGGCGGCTGATCTCCAGTGTCTGCAGGGCGCTGATTTGCAGGGACAGCACCTGGCCGATGGTTTGGCAGGCCATGCGCAGTTCATGGGGCACGTGCAGCGTTTGGCGATGCCCGCAGCTGATCAGGCCCCACAGGCGTTCACCATCCATCAGCGAAATGCTCATGGATGACAGCACGCCCATGTTTTTCATGTACTGGCAGTGAATCGGCGAAACGCTGCGCAATACGGCCCCGCTCAGGTCCAGTGCCTCGCCGTTGTCAGGGCGCAGGGCGGGAATCAACGGGACTGGCTGGTAGTCGGCATTGGGGATGATGCGCAGCCAATGGGTGCGGTAAAGCTCGCGGGCCTGCTCCGGGATGTCAGAGGCGGGGAAAAACATCCCATTGAATAATTCCATCGAAGGCGAGGATGCTTCCGCGATGACCTGGCCGTGGCCTTCATCCTGGAAACGATAGATCAGCACCCGATCGTAGCCCGTCAGCGCCTGAATCTCGCGCACGCAAATTTCGTACAGTGCGGGGAGTGTCTTGGCGGATTGCAGGCGTTGCAGCATGCGGCTCAGGTTGCGCACTTTGTTCATCGTGCTGTGGATTTCTGATGCGTCGGGCTTGAGCTCAAGCTCGAGCACCAGAATGTCTTTATCGCGGTGCAGCAGGCCCTCGTATTCGCGCCCCTGCAAGCTCAGGGCCAAGGGTGGCGCATCGGCCAGCGTGGCATGGCCTGCGGCCTGCTGCACGGCGTCAGCCGCGGCTGAGCCGGTAAGAGCGGCCAGTGGCAAGCCGAGCAGCGACTCGGCGCTCTGGCCGAACATCGCCTGCACATTGTGGCTGACTTGCTGAATTCGCAGGTCGGGCTGCGACAGGGTCACTAATAAACCGTGGGGTTGAATGGCCCCGGGAAAGCGGATGGGTTCATCAGCACAATTGGCCAGCAAGCGTTCAAAAGCTTGAGGGTCCTGTGGGTTCATACCAAAACCTCCTGACGTTCGAGCCATTGCTCGAAACAGCTAAACGTAGAGCAGGCAGCCTGCACGGCTTCGCCTCGCGCTTGAGCGTCGAGGGGCACACTGCCCAGAAAATCCATGAATGCCTTCCATTGCTGTCCTGTGGCTGCGCCGTAAACAAAAAGAAACGCGCAGCCGTTGTGCGTATCAAGGCCCAGGCGTTCCGATATCTGCTTGCGCAGCACATTACCGCCCAGCGTGGCGCCCTCCAGCACATACAAGGCGCCCAGCACACTGGCCTGGCTGTGCAATACGGGGAGGGTATCGCACAGCTCAAGCGACGGGATGCTGACCCCCAAAGCTTGCAGGTCTCGACACAATGCGGGCGTCTTGAGTCGTGCCTGCAGGTCAAAACCGCATGTGAGCCAGGGGCTGTGTTGTAGCCGCTCCTCCAGCTCGTGATAGAACCCGTAGTAGGCGCCCAAGAGGCGCTTGTAGCGTTCAAGGTCGAGTGTGTCGCTGAAGAACGGGAGGCGTTTTTCAAGGGCGACATGGAGTGTTTGAGTGCCAGAACGCAGCGCGTTCAGAGCGGGCGATACCGCTGATAAAGTTTGGTCTTGTGGCATGCCTTATAAGAGGGCTCTCTGTGTGCGACGAGAAGTCGGCGCTCATTTTTGTAGGAGCTCATGGCCTTTAAAAAGTGCAATTTTTTTGCATAAAGCGCAGCTGAACAATGGCCGGCGTCAGCCCGTTTTTATGCGCATTGTATTTCGGGCAGCGTCCTTAACATGGCGCATCATTGCCCGATGGCGTTGGCCTCAACCAGGGCCTGTTCACGGTCGAGTTCGGCGCGCAGTTCCTCTTCGGTGGGCAGGACCAGCGTGTATTTGCTGGCGAACAGCTGCTCGTTGCCATGCAGTACTGAGTAGCGCACCACTGAAGCATCCTTCTGTGCGCAGAGGATGATGCCTACGGTTGGACTGTCTTCGGGGCCGCGTTTGAGGTCATCGTAAAGGCGCACATACATGTCCATTTGGCCAATGTCCTGATGGCTCAGCTCGCCACGTTTCAAGTCGAAAATGACAAAGCATTTGAGCAGGTAATTGTAGAACACCAGATCCACATAGAAGTCTTTGCTCTCGGTGCTGATGCGTTGTTGTCGGGCGACAAAGGCGAAGCCTTTGCCCAGTTCCAGCAGGAACCCTTGCAGGTGATCGATTAGTGCTTGCTCCAGCCCCGTCTCGAAAAGCCCCGTAACCGTAGGCATGCCCAGAAACTCCAGCAGCACCGGGTCGCGCACAAACTCACGGGGGCTTTTGTTCAGGGGGGCCAGATGGGTGGTTGCCTCCTGCTTGATCGCCGGACGGTCCTGGCTGACCAGCAAGCGTTCGTAATAGAGCGTACCGATTTGCCGCTCCAGGGCACGGGTGGACCAGTTCAGCGTGGCTGTTTCGTTCATGTACCACTGGCGTGCATGCTCGCTGTCGACTCGCAGCAGGGTGCGGTAATGGGTCCAGCTCAATTCGGTACGCACTGCGTTCCAAATTGGAAATGCCTGATAAAACCCTCGCATGTGCCTCAGGTTGCGCTCATCAAAGCCTTTCCCGAATTCAGCCGTCAGGGCTTTGGCCAGCGTTGGCAGGAGTTGCTTGCCATACTCGGCCCGTGTCGTACCGGCCTGTTCGTATTCGATGATGTGCCGACCCATGTTCCAGCAGGTTTGCACGTGCAGCGTATCCACTGCGCGCAGGACCTTTTGCCGTGACTGGCGGATGAGTTCGCTCAAGGCGCTGAGCAGAGGAGTCAGATCAGGGGTGGGTGGAGTGACGGGAAGCGGGGGATTCATAGTGAGTGCCGCGCATTGACCGGAGGGGTCAATGAGAATGTCACTGCCATTTTGTATTAGCAGTTGGTTTTTTGCGTGAAGCGTCTTAAATATAACGATGAAAACTACCGGTCCTATGTGAGGTGCTCATGCTCGAATTACGCCCCAGTTGCGAATGCTGTGATTGCGACCTGCCTCCTGATTCGGCACAAGCGCGGATTTGCTCATTTGAGTGCACCTTTTGTGCAACGTGTACTGAGCAGCATCTGGGGGGGCTTTGCCCTAATTGCGGGGGGGAGTTGATGGTGCGTCCGCGCAGGCCGGCCAACAAGCTGGCAAATAATCCGCCGTCGAGCTTGCGGGTGCATAACCCTCAGGGATGTGTCGCGCGTTGAGGGCGACGCCGCTGTCGAGGCACGAGGCTGCGATCGATTGCAGCCTGGCTGTACTCGTTAGCGGTGATGAGTTGTCAGGTTGGGATCAGTGAGTCGACAGTCGCTTTGGCGGCCCGCAAGGCGTGGTGCAGCACAAAGGCGTGATGGGCGTCGATCTGGGTAATGCCGGTTGCGGCGGCGTCCAGAGCGTGGGCGACGGCTGACAAGAGTTCCGAGGCACTGTGCAAGGCGTCTGCTGCAGGAATGTCCGGTGTCACGCTGAATAACAGATGGCTGCGTCCGCTTTCGTGGAAAGCGAGTGGGGTGGTGGGGTGTTGATACATGATCTTCTCCAACTTTTCAGTGAGAGCTGACACGATCCTTCCTACGGGATTGGGTGGCAGCCATGTGCGGGGTAGGAATACCGGGAAAGTTGGCACCCGGCCAGACCGAAGTCTGCCCGCACACAGCTACCATAGAGCGTTATCTCAGGCATAAAAAAACGCCAGAGATACAGTCTTGGGCGCTACGCGCCAACTTTTAATCAGGTTCCTACACCCGGCCACGGGATTGACCGCGACGCAACGGACTCTAACCCTCGAACACCTTCTTGGCAACAGAGTCAAAAGCCCTACACGGGCGCTTTGAAAGAAACCGTCTGCCCCGGCACATCCGCGGCCAATTCCCCTCGCTGCAGCCACTGCAAGGCAATGGGCCACAAGCTGCTCTGAAAGCGAGTGTGAAAAAACGCGAAGTGACCGATGGCTGTTTCGCCGATGTCTTGCGGTTGGATGCGCAGATGCGTGCGCGGGCTGGCGCTGAAGTAGCTCAATAAGCGCTCGATGGCCGCTACGGTGCCGAAAGGATCGTCGCCAAGACTGATGGCGAGAGTTTTGGCGGTCACGGAGGAAAAGGGCAGGGCTGCAAGGCCGCGTGCGCTGGGGAGTCTTTCGTAGTGGGTGCTGAAGGCGCTCCAGTCCTTGACCACGCCCGCCGGGGTGTCTTCGAGCCAGCCCAGGCGTTTGCCGGGGAAATAACCGCATACATGAGTCAGCAGCGGCATGACCCCGTGCCACTTGGCGAGCATCTGCCAGCGCTGTGCGGGCGCATAGTCGCGCCAGTGGGCAAATTGCGCGCCCACTGTCACCAGATGACGGATTGCCTGGCCGGAAGCCATCAGGCCCGCTGCGCAGCCGCCAAAGCTGTGGCCAACCACATCGATCGGCTGGCCGGGATATTCGCGCTGGGCACGCTTGAATACGGCTTCCGCGTCCAGCGCGCCCCAGTCCGACCATGTGGCTTCAAAACCGCGCAACGATCCGGTGCGCGAGGCGCCAATGCCGCGATAGTCGAACAGCATCACGTCCAGGCCGTGGCTGAACAGGTAGTGGGCAAACCGCGAGTAGTACAGGCAGCGCACCGAGGTGGCGGCGTTGATGATCACCACTGCGCGTGAGGCGTCTGGCGTGGGTTGGCGCCACTCGAAACCACCCAGCAGGTAACCGTCAGCAGCAGGCTCGGTAAACGCCCGGCTGACAGGTTCGAGCAGGGCTGCTGTCAGTGCGCGCTCCGGGCGTTGCGCTCGGTCAGCAGGCGAGAGGCTTCGACATAGGCTTTCTGGAACGCAGGCGTTTCGATCCAGGCTACGGCGCTGTCTTCATCGTCGCCATGGATGGCAATGCGGTATTCGATCAGCAGGCCCATCAGGAAGTCAGTCGCAGGTTCTTCTTCCTCTTCCGAGATCACCAGTTCCAGTACCGGGTATTGCAGGAATACGGTGCACATCGTTTGCAGGCTGGTGGCTTCGGCGGCTTTCATCACCTGGAACAAATCGTCGTAATCGGCCGGGTCAAAGCCGTTGTCGAGGATGTCCTGGAAGTTGAACGTGCTGAGGTCGATTTTCACGTCATCGAACGGGTTGTCGATCAGCGCGCCAGCCGAAGTTTTGGCCGGTTTGCCGATGCGGTTCTGCTTGGCTTTGGTCTTGGCCCGCTGCGCGTGCTTTTGCTGTTTCTTTGGCGTTGCCATGAACATGTGTCCTTTACGGGCTAAGGGGGTATTGAACCTCAGGTTTTGGGGATCGCCAAGCGTGGATCATGGGTTGGGCCGATTATCTGTTGTGGAGCCGGGCCAGCCTGGAACCTATCTCGCTCGGATCGCTCACATGTCAGACAACAACCTGGCCTTCTGGAATACACCGAACCATGAAAATCACCTCGCTGACCTTCTTGTGTTTGACCGCTTTTGCCGTTCAAGCCCACGCTTCCAGCTCCGATGCGTGGGCGACCTACGACAAGGACGTACTCGCCCGCTGCACCCAGGCAAGCACTCTGAAAAAGGCGACCCCCGTCGGCACTCCTGCGCAATTTGACGATCGGGTGGGCTACACCGCGATTCTGCTGCAGGGTCAATACCCGCAGAAACACATGAAAGGCCGGCAAGGCACTGAGCTTTGCCTCTTCAACAAACAGTCAAAAGTGGCCTACGTGACCGAGTGGGACTCAATCCGACCTGTCGGGAAGGCTCAGTAATGAGGCGCCGGGGTCAAGGCAAAGACGCAGTCATGGGTGAGCGAGCCCGGGTGCTTAGCTAAATCGCGGCCAAAAAAAAACCCGCACTAGGCGGGTTTTCTTTTGTTTTGAGGTGGTGCGAACACCACATCAAAACTGAATGTGGTGCCCAGAGACGGAATCGAACCGCCGACACGGGGATTTTCAATCCCCTGCTCTACCGACTGAGCTATCTGGGCAACGGGGCGCATTAGAAGCCTTTTTCGATAACTCGTCAAACACTTTTTTGAAAAATATTTAATTATTACCGTCGCTTACGGACCGAGCCCCGTAAAACCGGGATTATTCGGTCGGCGGAACGTAGCCCTCGGCTTGTGCGTATTCTTCGCCGCTGAAGAATTTATCCATTTCGCCCTGCAAATATTTTCGGTCTTCAGCGTTCATCATGTTCAAACGCTTCTCGTTGATCAGCAACGTCTGGTGTTTTTGCCAATCAGCCCAGGCCTTGGCCGAAACGTGATCAAAAATGTCCTGGCCTTTGGCACCCGGAAACGGAGCGCGTTCAAGGGCAGGCAGTTCTTCTTTGTATTTGCGGCAGATGATGGTGCGGGTCATGACGACTCTCCAGCGTTCAATAGGTCGGCTGCGCGTTTGAGCAGCTTCTTGACCGGGGCAGCAAGGCCCAGGCGCGGCGGGGTGGCGAGGTTATACCAGAGCCAGTCGGCCTCGGCCACGTGATGGTCGGACTCCTTGACGTGGATCAGCCAGGGTTCGATGGCCAGTTGAAAATGGCTAAAGGTGTGGGTCAGCCCCGGCAGTGGGTGCTGCGCGCCCAGGGTCAGGGAGTGTTGCAGTGCCAGATGCTCGATATCTTGCAGGTCATCGAGTTCAGGCAGGCTCCACAGTCCGCCCCACAAACCGCTCGACGGTCGGCGGTAAAGCAAGATCGCACCCTCGGCGTTAGCCAGCATGGGCATCAGTGTGTGCTTCAGGGGGACAGTCTTGCGCGGTTTGGGGATCGGGTAGCGCGTCTCAAGGCCCAGCAAGTGCGCTTCGCAGCCGCTTTCGAGCGGGCACAGCAAGCAACTGGGCTTGCTACGGGTGCAGAGTGTGGCGCCCATGTCCATCATGGCCTGGGTATAGGCGTTGACGCGGTCGTGGGGAGTGAAACGCTCTGCGGTAGCCCACAGCTGTTTGGCCACCTTGGGTTCTCCGGGGTAGCCCTCTTGGGCGGTATAGCGCGCAAGCACCCGCTTGACGTTGCCGTCGAGGATTGGCGCCCGCAGGCCCATGCTCAGACTGGCAATCGCACCTGCTGTGGATAAGCCGATGCCGGGCAGTTCGACCAGCTTTTCAACATCCCGCGGGAATTCCCCGTCATGTTCTGCAACGATGATCTTCGCGGTCTTTTGCAAATTGCGCGCACGCGTGTAGTAGCCCAGACCTGTCCACAGGTGCAGCACTTCGTCTTCCGGTGCTGCGGCCAGGGCTTCGACCGTTGGCAGGGAGGCCATGAACCGGTCGAAGTAGTTCAGCACGGTGCTGACCTGGGTTTGCTGCAACATGATTTCCGAGACCCACACCCGATAGGGGGTGATGCCCTGTTGCCAGGGCAGGTCATGGCGGCCGTGGTGGTCATACCAATCCAGTACCGCCGTTGAAAATTGCTCATCTCTCATCGGTTGAACAGCCCCTTGAGAGCGTTTTTGAGTTCAGGGCTCACCTTGTCGCCGAGTTTCTCTTCAAGTTTTTCGCTGAGCTTGTTGCCCGCCACTTTGGCGGCGACTTTACCCAGGCCCTCTTTATCCAGACGACATGCCTTGGCTCCCAGCTCCAGCGGGCCACGGCAGCGCAATGGCAGCTCGATGCCGACAAAGTTTTTGCCGACCTGGCACGCCGGGTCCGGCATCGCGCGGGTGTCGCCTTCGATGATGATGCCGATGCGGTAGTCCATGCCCAGGACGCGCAGGTCAATGTCGCCATCGCCTTTTACGCTCAGGCCGGGCATGCGCACGACCATGTCCGGGTTGCTGGCCACACCGTTACGGAACACCAGGCTGCCCTTGAGCTCCTTGAACGGCGTGTCTTTGCCCAGCGGTGCGCCGCTCATGGTTTTGCGATTAAGGGTGGAGATGCCTTTGCACAATTGCTGTTCGAGGTTGGCATTGAGCAGCACGCCGTCATTGAGCACAAAGTTGGCTGTGCCGTTGAGACTCGAAATCAGCGCGCTCTGGCTATTGCCGCTGCCCGTGACGTTGCTGTTAAGGGTCAGCAAGCCGGTCACCGGTGGTTTTTGACCTTGGCTTTGCAAGATTTTTTCAACCGGGACATTGGTAATGCGAGTCTGCAGTTTGACCACGGGCAGTATGGGTTGTACGTCCAGGCTGCCGTTGGCTGCAAAGCTGCCCTTGTAGAGATTGCCGCTCAGGTTTTCGAGGGTCAGCACGCCAGCTTTGCTGTTGGCCTTGAGCGCGGCATTTTGAATGGGCAGCTTGCTGAGGGTCAGTTGGCCAAAACTGATGTCGGCATTGAGGTCCAGGGTCTTGAGGCGAGCCACTGGAATGATTTTGGTCGTGCTCCAGCCACTCTTGGTCGGTGCGTCCGGCAGAGGGGTATCGCCCGATGCCGCCAATGCGTTGGCTTCGCCGCCCTGTACTTCGGTCTGGCGGGCGACGCTTGCGCTGTTGGCTTCGGCCGATTTAGGCGGCAGGTAGCGATCAGCGTCGAATGTGTCGCCTTTAAGTTGGATGCGCACAGCGTGTTTAGCGAAATCTTCAATGGCGATGACCCCGGTAAAAGTGCTGTCATCGACTTTGAGGTTGAGTTCGTCAAAGGTCACGCTGGTTGGTGTGCCTGACAGGCGGCTGACCAGTTCAACCTTGCTCAGGCTTTGGGGGGCCATCGCAGGCAGCGGGTGCCCGATACTGTCGAGGAATCTGGCCAGATCAAGCTGGGCGATGGACAGCCCGCCACTTATTTGCGGGGTGTCGTTCAGGTTATGGGCCTTGAGTTCACCCAGAGCCCGCAGCTGGTTGGCAGAAATTTTCAAGCTGCTCCATTCGGCGACGTTCGCTGCCAGATCAACCAGAATTTGCCCTTGTGCGGCGAATGTCATGGTTTTGCCTTGCAGCGGCTCACCCGAGGCTTCGCCCGTGACTTTCATGTCTTCAAACTGATAGCGCTTGAGTACACGGTCAAACCGCAGCTTGCCGTCGACTTCGGTCTTGACCCGCATTACAGGCTGGTTGGTGCCCAGGAAGGCAGTCAGTTTGACCGGGATGCTGGTGGCCTCGTGTACCGGGCCGGTGCTCAGTTGGATGCTTTCGGCGCTGAATTGCTTGCCGGTTTGCTCGTCGTTGTACTCAACCCGCGCATTGTTCACCGTCAGACTGTCGATATCGAGCTTGAGCGGCTGACTGACGCTTTCGGGCTTGCTGGCCGGGGCGGGCTCAGTGCTGGAGGTTGCGGCGGTGTCAGGAGTTGATGCTGGCTTGCCGATATCCTGCCAGTTGCCGTGACCGTCCTTGTTGCGGGTCAGGCGCAGGTTCAGGCCTTCGACACGCACATCGCTCATTTGCACTTCTTTGCGCAACAGCGGCAGCACGCGCACTGACAAACCGAGCATCTGCAGATCGGCGAAAGGTTGGGTAGGAGCGGCCAAGGTTGCCACGGTGGCGTCGTGCAGCTCCAGGCCAAGCCAGGGGAAGAGGCTCCAGCCGATGTCGCCATTGAGGGTTAGCTCAATGTGGGCTTTGTCACGGGCTATCTGGCGGATCTCGTCTTTATAGTCGTTGGGATCGAACAGATGGCTCAGGGCAAAGCCCAGGGCCACGATGATCAGCAACAATCCGAGAAGCACCAGACCCAGGATTTTGCCGAACGCTTTCATGGGCGAGTCCTTGTAAGTCTGAGTGAAGGTGAGTTTTTAATTTAGCCGCAGAGTATAGCGTCACGAGCAGGCCGACTGGGCGCCGATAGTGGCGGATCAGTTGGTCGGATAAAGACCGCATCAGGTTAAGCCCTGAGCGGCGTTCAAATGGTAATCTTCGCCTGTTTTTCGGGCCTTCTGCGGCGTAATGCCGCGTCTCGATCCAACAAGAACGACTGTTCGCCGCAGGGCGCCAAAGTCAGGGATCGAGCGTGTCCGGGAAATAACTTCATTAACTGGGGGAAACACTCATGAGTACCAGCACCGCTGCGGGCAATCCTGCTTCACAGCCTGCGTTCCTGTCCAAGGAGCGCATCATCGCCAAACCCGGCTTTAACCGTTGGCTGGTTCCGCCCGCCGCATTGGCCATTCACCTGTGTATCGGCATGGCCTATGGCTTTTCGGTGTTCTGGTTGCCGCTGTCCAAAGCCCTGGGCGTGACCGCTCCTGTGGCATGCGCGCCGGACATGAGTTTTATCGCACAAGTATTTTCGTCGCAATGCGACTGGCCGATTTCGATGCTCGGCTGGATCTACACCCTGTTTTTTATCTTTCTGGGCTGCTCGGCAGCCGTATGGGGTGGCTGGCTTGAGCATGCCGGGCCGCGCAAAGCTGGTGTGGTGTCGGCGCTGTGCTGGTGTGGCGGCTTGCTGATTTCTGCGTTGGGCATTTATACCCACCAGATCTGGTTGATGTGGTTAGGGTCTGGGGTGATCGGCGGTATCGGCCTTGGTTTGGGCTACATCTCGCCCGTATCGACCCTGATCAAGTGGTTTCCGGACAAGCGTGGCATGGCCACGGGCATGGCGATCATGGGTTTTGGTGGTGGGGCAATGGTGGGTGCACCGCTGGCCGCGGCGCTGATGAACCATTTTGCCGGACCGGATGGCGTCGGCGTGTGGCAGAGCTTTGTAGCGATGGCGGCGATTTACTTCGTCTTCATGATCGGTGGCGCCTTGTCGTACCGCGTTCCGCCGACCGGCTGGAAGCCTGAGGGCTGGAAAGCTCCAGCCAAAAAAGCAGCCAACGCGATGATTACCCAACGCCATGTACACGTGAGCGTGGCCTGGAAAACCCCGCAGTTCGCGCTGGTGTGGTTGGTGCTGTGTCTCAACGTATCGGCAGGTATCGGTATTTTAGGTATGGCTTCGCCCTTGTTGCAGGAAGTGTTCGCAGGCAAGTTGCTGGGCAATGACCTGACATTCAGTCAACTGGATGCTGCACAGCTGGCACAAATTGCCGCGATTGCCGCGGGCTTCACCGGTTTGCTCAGCCTGTTCAACATTGGCGGGCGGTTCTTCTGGGCGTCGTTCTCGGATTACCTGGGGCGTAAAAACACCTACTTTGTGTTCTTCGCACTGGGTTTTGCGCTGTACGCGATGATTCCCAACCTCGGTCATCTGGGTAATGTTTCGCTGTTTGTGGCGGCGTTCTGCATCATCTTGTCGATGTACGGCGGCGGCTTTGCCACGGTGCCGGCGTATCTGGCTGACCTGTTCGGGACGCAGATGGTCGGCGCGATTCACGGCCGCCTGCTGACAGCCTGGGCGGCGGCGGGTGTGCTGGGGCCGGTATTGGTCAACTACCTGCGCGAATACCAGTTGAGCATCGGGGTCGAGCGGGCGGCGGCGTATGACATCACGTTGTACATCCTCGCAGGCCTGCTGGTACTGGGCTTCATCTGCAACTTGCTGGTGCGTCCGGTGGCCGACAAATACTTCATGACTGACGCTGAACTGGCCGCCGAACAGGCGCTGGGCCATGACAAGGGTGCGGATGCCAGCACTTCGCTGGAGTGGAAAGCCGCACCGGGTAGCCACCCACTGGTGATCGCGGCCTGGTTGGCCGTGGGCATTCCATTGCTGTGGGGTGTTTGGGTGACCGTGCAGAAGACGGCGGTATTGTTTAACTGATTCAGGAGGCGCCATTTCGTATGGCGCCTTTGTAGCCGCTGCCGAAGGCTGCGATAAGGGCCGAAGGACCTTCCTGCAAGCTTTACAGTACGGCCCCTTCGGGCCCGATCGCAGCCTTCGGCAGCGGCTACAAAATCAGCCGTTGTGTTCACTCCGTCAGCCGTATCACCCTTAATGTTTCTGTTTGCCAGACCCGTGCCTATAATGGCCACCTTTTTCGCCCAATGATTTTGCGGAGCTGGTGATGGCCGAACGTAAGGCGTCAGTCGAGCGCGATACTCTGGAAACCCAGATTAAAGCCTCGATCAACTTGGATGGTACCGGTAAGGCCCGATTTGATATCGGTGTTCCTTTTCTTGAGCACATGCTCGACCAGATCGCCCGACATGGGTTGATCGACCTGGACATCGAGTGCAAAGGCGACCTGCATATCGACGATCACCATACCGTCGAGGATGTTGGCATTACCCTGGGTAAAGCCTTCAGCGAAGCGGTCGGCGATAAAAAAGGCATGACCCGCTACGGTCACGCTTATGTCCCGCTGGATGAAGCGCTGTCGCGTGTGGTCATCGACTTTTCCGGTCGTCCTGGCCTGCAAATGCATGTGCCCTACACTCGCGCCACCGTAGGCGGCTTCGACGTTGACCTGTTCCAGGAGTTCTTTCAGGGCTTCGTGAACCACGCCAATGTCAGCCTGCACATCGACAACCTGCGCGGCACCAACACTCACCACCAGATCGAAACCGTGTTCAAGGCTTTTGGCCGCGCGTTGCGTATGGCCGTTGCGCTGGATGAGCGCATGGCCGGGCAAATGCCATCGACCAAGGGCGTGCTCTGATGCAGACAGTGGCGGTTATCGATTACGGCATGGGTAACTTGCACTCGGTGGCCAAGGCGCTGGAGCACGTTGGCGCCGGTCGGGTGCTGATTACCAGCGACGCCGACGTGATTCGCGAAGCCGACCGCGTGGTGTTTCCAGGTGTGGGCGCGATTCGCGACTGCATGGCGGAAATCCGTCGTCTGGGTTTTGACTCGCTGGTGCGTGAAGTCAGCCAGGATCGTCCGTTCCTCGGCATTTGCGTGGGCATGCAAGCCTTGCTCGACAGCAGTGAAGAGAACGGTGGCGTTGATTGCATTGGCCTGTTCCCGGGGGCTGTGAAGTTCTTCGGCAAAGGTCTGCACGAAGACGGCGAGCACCTCAAGGTGCCGCACATGGGCTGGAACGAGGTGCAACAAAAAGTGGATCACCCGCTGTGGCACGGCATCCCCGACCTGGCGCGTTTTTACTTTGTACACAGCTACTACATTGCGGCGGGCAATCCTCGCCAGGTAGTCGGTGGCGGGCATTACGGCGTCGATTTCGCCGCAGCGCTGGCCGAGGGCTCGCGCTTCGCGGTGCAGTTCCACCCGGAAAAAAGCCATACCCACGGCTTGCAGCTGCTGCAAAACTTCGCGGCCTGGGATGGTCGCTGGTAATGGCTCCTCGCAAGAAGCCGCCGATTCTCACGCTCACTCCCGAGCAAGAGAGCGAAGCCAACAGCAAGATCAAACGCTTTATGGAAGATCGCTTCGAACTGGACCTGGGTTCGTTCGAGGCGGCTGAAATCCTTGAGCTGTTCACCCGCGAAATCGCGCCGCATTACTACAATCGCGCGATTTTCGATGTGCAAACGCACCTCAAAGAGAGGTTCGAGAGCATCGAAAGCGACCTGTGGGCGCTCGAAAAGAACTGATTTCCGAGTCTCAGACTCCCGAATTTGAAGGTTTGCCACATGCTGATTATTCCCGCTATCGATCTTAAAGACGGTGCTTGTGTGCGTCTGCGTCAGGGCCGCATGGAAGATTCCACCGTGTTCTCCGATGACCCGGTGAGCATGGCCGCCAAATGGGTAGAGGGCGGTTGCCGCCGTCTGCACCTGGTCGACCTGAACGGTGCATTCGAAGGTCAGCCGGTCAACGGTGACGTGGTGACAGCCATTGCCCGGTTGTACCCGCAGTTGCCAATCCAGATCGGCGGCGGCATTCGCTCGCTGGAAACCATTGAGCACTACGTCAAGGCTGGCGTGAGCTATGTGATTCTGGGCACCAAGGCAGTCAAGAACCCTGAGTTCGTGGCCGAAGCGTGCCGTGCGTTCCCTGGCAAGATCATTGTCGGTATGGACGCCAAAGACGGCTTCGTGGCTACCGACGGCTGGGCTGAAGTCAGCACCGTTCAGGTCATCGACCTGGCCAAGCGCTTTGAAGCGGACGGCGTGTCGGCCATCGTTTATACCGACATTGCCAAAGACGGCATGATGCAGGGCTGCAACGTCAGCTACACCGCCGCGCTGGCTGCTGCTACCAGCATCCCGGTGATCGCCTCGGGCGGCATCCACAATCTGGGTGATATCAAGGCCCTGATGGATGCCAAGGCTCCGGGCATCGTGGGCGCCATCACCGGTCGTGCAATCTATGAAGGCACGCTGGATGTGGCTGAGGCGCAAGCCTTCTGCGACAGCTACAAGGCCTGAGGAGAGACCCATGGCGCTGGCCAAACGCATCATCCCTTGCCTGGACGTGGATAACGGCCGGGTAGTCAAGGGCGTCAAGTTCGAGAACATTCGCGATGCTGGCGACCCGGTAGAAATTGCCCGTCGCTATGACGAGCAAGGTGCTGACGAGATTACCTTTCTCGACATCACCGCCAGCGTCGATGGCCGCGACACCACGTTGCATACCGTCGAACGCATGGCCAGCCAGGTGTTCATCCCGCTGACTGTGGGCGGGGGCGTGCGTTGCATCCAGGACATCCGCAACCTGCTCAATGCCGGTGCGGACAAAGTGTCGATCAATACTGCGGCGGTGTTTAACCCGGAGTTTGTGGGTGAAGCGGCGCAGCATTTTGGCTCGCAGTGCATCGTGGTAGCGATTGATGCGAAAAAAGTCTCACAGCCGGGCGAGATCCCGCGTTGGGAAATCTTCACCCACGGCGGGCGCAAGCCTACCGGGCTTGATGCAGTCGAATGGGCCATGAAGATGGAAGGCCTGGGGGCTGGCGAGATCTTGCTGACCAGCATGGACCAGGATGGTATGAAAAGCGGTTTTGACCTGGGCGTGACCCGGGCCATCAGCGACGCGCTGGGCATTCCGGTGATCGCCTCGGGTGGTGTCGGCAACTTGCAGCATTTGGCCGACGGCATCCTTGAAGGTCACGCCAGTGCGGTACTGGCGGCGAGTATTTTCCACTTTGGCGAATACACCGTGCCAGAGGCCAAGGCATACATGGCAGCGCGCGGGATCGTGGTTCGCTGAGGCCAAAGGCTACTGGACAGCATGGCGTGCCCACGGCACTCTTGAGCACGCCATGGATTTTGGTCGCCAGTCATGTTTAAACGCTTTTTGCTCGTTCTCGCCGGTTCCACGATGTGGCTGGCGAGTACCGCTTCTGCGGTTGATGCGTCGCATTCTTCGATCGTGCTGCTGACTGAAAACTTCCCGCCGTACAACATGGCAAAAAACGGCAAGAACTTTGCGCAAAACGAAAATATTGAAGGCATCGCCGTCGATATTCTGCGTGAAACCTTCAAACGTGCCGGTATCCCTTACAGCATGACCCTGCGCTTCCCTTGGGAGCGTATCTATCACCTTGCCCTTGAAAACCCCGGATACGGCGTGTTTGTCGCTGCTCGTGTGCCCGAGCGTGAACAGCTGTTCAAGTGGGTCGGCCCGCTTGGCCCGGATGACTGGGTGTTGCTGGCCCGAGGCGACAGCCCGATTACCCTGACTTCGCTTGAACAGGCCCGCCAATACCGGGTGGGCGCTTACAAAGGTGACGCCATTGCCTTGTCCCTTGAGAAGCAGGGGTTGGCGCCGGTGATTGTGTTGCGCGACCAGGACAACGCCAAAAAGCTGCAGGCCGGGCAAATCGACCTGTGGGCCACAGGCGCTCCGGCAGGGCAATTCCTGGCGCGTCAGGTAGGCATTTCGGGGTTCAAGACGGTGTTGCGCTTTAATCAGGCCGAGCTTTTTCTGGCGTTGAACAAAGACGTGCCGGACGAGGTGGTGAGCAAGCTGCAGAAGGCGCTGGATGAGTTAAAGGCTGAAGGCGTGGTCGATAAGATCCGCGCCAAATATCTCTAACCACAATACGCGGATGTGGGAGCGAGCCTGCTCGCGAAGGCAACACGGTGGTTTGCCAGACAGACCTCGCCGCCTGCATCGCGAGCAGGCTCGCTCCCACAAGAGCCGAGCCCGTAAGTGCTAGCGATAAACCCCATCCTTCCCGTGCCCGGCCATGGCCTTGTTGCTGCGCACGCCGATCATTTGCCTGATGTCGATCCAGTCAATTCCCTGCGCCTTGAGCTTGGGTAGTTCACGTTCAAGCACGGCGAGGGTTTGCGGATAAGGGTGGCCGATCATCACTGCCGAGCCTTGCTTATGGGCCAGTTTGATCGCGGTTTGGAGTTGCGTGGCGATGGCTTGCTCGGTGCGCACGTCGTCGAGAAACACATCCCGTGAAACACTGGCCAGGCCGATCTTCTGTGCCTCGGCAGCGGCGACGGTTTGTGCGCTGGTGCGACTGTCGACAAAGAATTTATGGCGCTGCTGCAAGTTGCCCATCAACCAGGCCATCGCTTGCGGCTGTGAGGTCATGCGGCTACCCATGTGGTTGTTGATGCCACTGGTGTAGGGCACGGCCTTGAACGCGGCATTGAGGCGCTTTTCAAGTTCGTCGACGGGCAGGTCCGGGTGCCAGGCAAACGGCCCGGTGGCCGGGTCCATTGGCATGTGCAAAATGACGATCTTGCCGGCTTTGTAGGCCTCGCGAGCGAATTCTGCTGCATGGGGGGTGTCGGGCATGACGGCGGTAGTGACCGGGCCGGGCAAGGCCAGCACGCGGCGGTCCCGTGGCAGGTTTTGCCCAAGGTCATCAATGATCAGGCTCAGGTAAGCCTTGTGCGGCGCGGCTTGCTGGCTGGCCGGTGTCCCATGGGCGACACCGGTCAGGCAGCAGAGCAGGGCCAGGGCTAGAGAAAGACGCACCTCAGTTGCCGCGCGTAATGCTCAAGCCCTTGAGCAGGCTCAGGGCCTGGCTCAGCTGGGAGTCATCGTCCTGCGGCATTGGCTTGGCTTTGGGGTTAGAGCCGGAAGGTTTGTCGGCGCCGCCGTTGCCATTGCCCAGGTGACCTTGCAGGTCGGCTTCCTTGTAGTACTCGGTGTCCTGCTCGCGAGTGATCTTGGCGCGGCTGACTTCGATGTCCGGAACAATGCCCTGGGCCTGGATCGAGCGCCCGTTCGGGGTGAAGTACAGCGCCGTGGTGATTTTCAGCGCACGGTCATTATTCAGTGGCAGTACGGTTTGCACCGAACCTTTACCGAAGCTGGTGGTGCCCATGACCACTCCGCGTTTCTGATCTTGCAAGGCGCCTGCGACGATTTCTGACGCCGAAGCGCTGCCGCCGTTGATCAGCACGACCAATGGAACGCCTTCGCTCAGGTCCTTGCCGGTGGCAGAGAAACGCAACTCAGAGTTGGCGATGCGGCCCTTGGTATAGACGATCAAGCCTTTGGTGATGAAGTGATCGACCACTTCAACCGCCGACTGCAGCACGCCACCCGGGTTATTACGCAGGTCGAGGATGATGCCCTTGAGTCGCTTGTTGCCGTTTTCTCTGCGCAACTTGGACAGCGCAGCGGCCACTTCTTCGCCGGTCTTGACCTGGAACTGGGTGATACGGATGTAGCCGTAACCGTCCTCAAGCAACTGGGCCTTGACGCTTTTGACCTGAATGTTGGCGCGGGTCAGGGTTACGTCAAACGGCGTACCGCCATTGCGCACCAGGGTCAGGGTGATTTTCTGCCCGATCTTGCCGCGCATTTTATCCACGGCTTCGGTCATGCTCAGGCCACGGGTGGGCTGACCATTGATCTTGACGATAAGATCGCCCGCCTGAATTCCGGCCTTGCTGGCGGGGGTGTCGTCGATCGGTGAGACGATTTTGATATTGCCGTCTTCAGTGCCGACTTCGATGCCCAGCCCGCCAAACTCGCCGCTGGTGCTTTCCTGCAATTCGGCGAAATCTTCTGGGCCAAGGTAGGCGGAGTGCGGATCGAGGTTGCTGAGCATGCCTTTGATGGCATTCTCCAGCAGAGTTTTGTCGTCCACCGGTTCAACATACGCGGCCTTGATTCGATCCATGACCTCGGCAAATGTGCGCAGCTCTTCAAGAGGCAGCGGTGCCTTGGTGCTGGCAGCTGCGCCGGCTGGCGCGATGGTCGGCTCGGCAGCAAATGCCATTGGCGAGCCGATCACCAGAGCGATCGTCAGGGCCAGCGAGTTGAGGCGGGACAAATGCGGCATGTTGAGCGAACTCCTACGTATTAAAGGTGATGGACTCATCCCTGAGTGCGACACCATTGTGCAGGGTCGCTGGGGCGGCCCTGCTGACGAATAGCGAAATACAGTGCTGGTGTGGCTTGCCCACCGCTGTTGCCGACGGTGGAGATCACTTCGCCAGCTTTAACGATGTCTCCGGCAGACTTGAGCAGTGTCTGATTGTGGCCATACAAGCTCAAGTAGCCATTACCGTGGTCCAGAATCACCAGTTGACCTGCGCCACGCAGCCAGTCGGCAAACACCACGCGACCACCGTGTACTGCGTGTACCTGGCTGCCGGCACTGGCGCTGATCATCACGCCGTCCCACTTGGTGCGCGAGTCATCACCACGGGTTTCACCGAAGCGTGCTAGCAATCGACCATCAACTGGCCATGGAAGTTTGCCCCGTGCCTGAGAAAAAACTCCGCCGTAGGAAGCGCCGGCACTGGACACCAATGCGCCCGGAGTTGACTGGACCGGTTTGCGGGGGGCGTCGGTGGCAACCGATTCAGCCTCGCGCTGGCGTTTTTTCTCGGCTTCCTGCTGTGCAATCAAGGCTTTTTGCCGCGCCTGTTCGGCTTCGCGTGCCTGACGGGCAAGGGTTTCCTCGATGGTCTTGAGGACTTTAGCCAGATCGGCTTGGTCCTGTTCGCGCGCCTGCAGTTTTTGATCGCGATCCTTTACGTCGGTATTGAGCTTGGCCAGTACTTGCTGGCGTTCTGCACGTACCTTGTCGAGTTCAGCGCGCTGGGTGTCCAGGCTGCTTTTTTGAGTCAGCAACTGAGCCTGTTGCAGATTGATATCGGCTTCGACATTCGCCAGTTGGCGCAGGGTTTCGTTAAAACCCTTGAGCTGCTCCAGGCGGGCCTGGCTCAGGTAATCGTAATAGGTGAGGGTTCGGGCGAACTTCTCGGGATTTTGCTGGTTGAGCAGCATTTTCAGGTACTCCTGACGCCCGCCCTGATAGGCGGCACGGGCCTGAATGGCGATCAGGCGTTGCTGTTCAAGTTTTGCGCTGTGGAGTTTTTTTTTCTCGCTATCTAGGCGCAGCAGCTCGCCTTCACTCTTTTTTAGTTCTTGTTGCAGGGTTTCTACCTGCTTCTCCAGCTTGCCGATTTCGGTTTCGGTACTGCGCAGGTCTTTCTGCACGCCGGATTTTTCTTCCTGGAGTTTACCGAGGAGCTTTTTCAGCTCGCTGATATCCTGGCGCGTGGCGTCCAGCTGCTGTTGGGTTTGCGCGCGCTCGTCGGCAAACGCCGGTTGGAGCAGGCATGCGAGGGTCAGGGCTATAAGGGCGCGAAGCATGGGGCGGGCGACACCTGGGGAACGGGACGGCCTAGTATGCCCGCCCTCGTCACCTATAAGAAATGGATGAAGGTGAAATTGTCATGGATCGGTCAACCCCCGTGGGAGCGAGCCCGCTCGCGAATGTCGTTAACGATAGCGCATGTTGATTGGATCATCGCGGTGCGCTTGAGACCTTCGCGAGCAGGCTCGCTCCCACAGGTTTTACTTTAAGCGTCGACCAGGATCGATTTGCCGGTCATCTCTTGCGGCTGAGGCAGGCCCAGCAGTTTGAGCATGGTGGGAGCCACGTCGGCCAGTACGCCGCCTTCACGAACCTTGAGCGCCCGCTTGCCCACATAGATGAACGGTACGGGCTCGCAGGTGTGTGCGGTGTGTGCCTGGCCGGTGGTGTCATCGGACATCTGCTCAACGTTACCGTGGTCAGCCGTGATCAGGGCTTCGCCACCGACTTTGTCCAGCGCTTCGACAATCCGGCCCACGCAAGCATCCAGGCATTCAACTGCTTTAACGGCTGCGTCGAAGACACCGCTGTGCCCGACCATGTCACCGTTGGCGTAGTTGACCACGATTACGTCATAACGCTGGTTCTCGATGGCATCGACGATATGGTCGGTGACTTCGGGAGCGCTCATTTCAGGCTGCAGGTCGTAGGTGGCGACTTTTGGCGAGGGCACCAGAATCCGCTCTTCACCCGGGAACGGCTCTTCACGCCCGCCCGAAAAGAAGAAGGTGACGTGGGCGTATTTTTCGGTTTCAGCAATGCGCAGCTGGGTTTTGCCGTTTTTGGCGAGGTAATCGCCGAGCACGTTTTCCAGGCTGCCGGGGGCAAAGGCGCTTGGCGCCGGGATGCTGGCTGCGTATTGGGTCAGCATCACAAAGCCGGCCAGTTTTGGCTGGCGGGCACGTTCGAACGCGTTGAAGTCGTCTTCAACGAACACGCGGGTCAGTTCCCGGGCGCGGTCGGCACGGAAGTTCATGAAGACCACGGCGTCGCCGTCTTCAACCTTCACCGGCTCACCAAGGGTGGTGGCTTTGACGAACTCATCGCTTTCGCCACGGGCGTAAGCCGCTTCCAGGCCTTCTTGGGCGGTAGCGGCGTTGAACTCGCCCTTGCCGTCGACGATCAGGTTGTAGGCCTGTTCGACGCGATCCCAGCGATTGTCACGGTCCATGGCGAAGTAGCGGCCAATCAGGCTGGCAATACGGCCTTTGCCCAGGTCCTTGAAGGCTTCGTCCAGCAGTTCGATGGACGATGAAGCGCTTTTTGGCGGCGTATCACGGCCATCGAGGAAGGCGTGCAGGTAGATTTTTTCTGCGCCACGTTTAAAGGCCAACTCAGCCATCGCGATCAGGTGGTCCTGGTGGCTGTGAACGCCGCCATCCGACAGCAAGCCCAGAATATGCACGGCCTTGCCTGCACTCACCGCTTTGTCGACGGCGGCGCAAATGGTCGGGTTTTCAAAGAACTCGCCATCACGGATCGATTTGGTGACGCGGGTGAAATCCTGATACACCACGCGGCCGGCGCCGAGGTTCATGTGACCGACCTCGGAGTTGCCCATCTGGCCGTCCGGCAAACCGACATCCATGCCTGAACCTGAGATCAGGCCGTTCGGCATGCTCGCGCAAAGACGATCCAGCACTGGTTTCTTGGCCGAATATACGGCGTTGTATTCGTGACTTTCACTGTGACCGAAGCCATCCAGGATGATCAGGACCAAAGGTTTAGGCGTGGTAGTCATAGATCCCACTCGTGGCTGGTTTATAAGAAGGTATGAAGAGGACGCGCAGTTTAAAGCGAAGTTCATGTGGCGTCACCGCCGGGCGGGGTTTGGCCGACCAAGGTGGCTGTGTATACTGGCCCACATTTTACGACCCTGGAACCTTCTGATGGTTGAGCACCTGATTGCATTTGCGACTTCTCACTACCTGCTTGTAGGCGCGTTTGTCATCCTGCTGGCGTTGTTGATCACCCACGAAATAAGCCGTGGCGGTCGCAGCATCAGCACGGGCGAACTGACCGGCCTGGTCAATCGCGACGAAGGTGTGGTGATTGATATTCGCCCGGTTAAAGACTTTGCCGCCGGCCACATCGTGGGTGCCCTGAACATCCCGCAAGACAAGCTGATGGCGCGCATTGCCGAGCTGGACAAGCACAAGGGCAAAACCATTATTCTGGTTGACGCTGCCGGTCAGCACTCGGGCTCCCACGCCCGCGAGCTGCTCAAGGCCGGTTACAACGCAGCCAAGCTGTCTGGCGGCATCTCCAGCTGGCGCGCAGACAACCTGCCAGTGGTGAAGTAAATATGTCCAAGGTCATCGTTTACTCCAGCGACTACTGCCCTTACTGCATGCGAGCCAAGGCTCTGCTTGAGAACAAGGGCGTTGCCTTCGAAGAAATCAAGGTCGACGGCAAGCCACAGGTACGTGCCGAGATGGCTCAGAAGGCGGGTCGTACATCGGTTCCGCAAATCTGGATCGGCGACAAGCATGTTGGCGGATGCGATGACCTGTTTGCTTTGGAGCGCGCAGGTAAATTGGATGCGCTGCTGAACGTCTGACTCTCATTCTCTATAAGCCCCAAGATCAACAAGGATCTGTGATGACTGACCAACAGAACACCGCTGCTGTTAGCGATGAAGACACCGCTCCACAATTTTCCCTGCAGCGTATCTACGTGCGCGACCTGTCGTTCGAGGCCCCAAAAAGCCCGGCGATCTTCCGTCAGCAGTGGGAACCGAGCGTTGGTCTGGACCTGAACACCCGTCAAAAGCCGCTGGAAGGCGACTTCCACGAAGTGGTTCTGACCTTGTCGGTTACCGTGAAAAACGGTGACGAAGTGGCCTTTATTGCTGAAGTGCAACAGGCTGGCATCTTCCTGATCAAAAACCTTGATCCAGCGTCGATGAACCACACCCTGGGTGCGTTCTGCCCGAACATCCTGTTCCCGTATGCCCGTGAAACTCTGGACAGCCTGGTAACTCGCGGCTCGTTCCCTGCGTTGATGCTGGCACCGGTGAACTTCGATGCCCTGTACGCGCAAGAATTGCAGCGCATGCAGGAAGAAGGCAACCCGACTGTTCAATAAACAGTCGATGCCAAAAAAAAGCGCCTTAAGGGCGCTTTTTTATTGGGTATGTCGAAGACTCTGTGGGAGCGAGCCTGCTCGCGAAGTTCGTTAACGATAGCGCGCGGGTGATGGTGAATCACCCGTTCTTGACGCCTTCGCGAGCAGGCTCGCTCCCACAGATAACTGGATGTGAATTACTTGAAACCCAACTGACGCCAGGCTTCGTACACGGCAACTGCCACGGTGTTGGACAGGTTCAGGCTGCGGCAACCCTCGCGCATCGGCAACCGCAGGCGGTGCTCGCCATCCAGCGCGTCAAGCACTTCGGGTGGCAGGCCACGGCTTTCAGGGCCGAAGATAAAGGCATCGCCTTCAGCAAACTGGACGTCATGAAAGGGTTTCGAGCCTTTGGTGGTAAAGGCGAACAGGCGCGGGTGACCCAGGCTTTCAAGGCAACTGGCCAGGTCAGCATGACGCTTGAGCGGCGCGTACTCGTGGTAATCGAGGCCGGCGCGACGCAAGCGCTTGTCGTCCAGCTCAAAACCGATAGGCTCGATCAAATGCAGGTGGCAGCCGCTGTTGGCGCACAGCCTGATAATGTTGCCGGTATTCGGCGGAATTTCTGGTTGAAAAAGGATGACGTGAAACATGCACGGCTCCGAACTTAATGATGGGCAGCATTCTACGCCTGAAGAGGACCCGCGACCGAAACTATGGCCACGGGTTTTAGGTTCTTTGGCGATAGTCGGTGTGATGATAGGGATGATGATCGGCCGTTTGACCACGCCTGTGCCTGTTGAACTGCAACAGGTGGACGTGCTGGCGAACGGGTTGGTGGTGTGGTTCAGCGCTGAGCCCAAGCTGCATGGTGAGTTGGTCGATGGCAGCTTGGGATTGTTGTTCGATGCCAAGGGCAAGCCGCAGAACGGCCAGTTGATGCTCAACGGCAAGCATGTGAACTGGCGGGTGCGGGATACGGACGGTGGTTTACTGCTGACCGTGGTGGCGGCCCGTGCTTTGCAGGGCGACTGGGCCGGTGCGCCGCAGGATGGGCGCTGGCGATTGCAGGTGAGCCTGCGCGAGTAATAAAAGAGGGAATTCCAGCCTGCCTGTACTGGGTTCCCCAAAAACGGTGTGCGCTTTGATGCAACAGGCATCAAGGCTGCGGGTGTAAAAGTGGGGAGTCTTGACCTGCCTGTATCAAGGTCCCCTAAAGCGGTGTTGCTTGATATAGGTATTGCAGGGGGCGTGCCAGTTTTTGATTTTCTGTAGAAATGACCTGATGAAAACGCAAAAGCCCCGGAATCCGGGGCTTTTGCTTGGGGGCTGATTTTGGTGAGAGGGTTGGCGCAAACCATTGGGCTAGAGCGGTGCACGATAATGGGGCGGGTTGCTTGAGGGTGGTGCGGTCAGATCAAGAACCCACCCTAGCCCTCTCCCGGAGGGAGAGGGGACTAACCGGTAGAAACCGAGTACATCGTTTACGTTTAAGACCGGGTACATCGTTTACAGGTATTAATCATGGTCAGGAGGTACTGACCATGCCCTGGAAACGAGAGTCCGTAATGGATCAGCGAGTTAAATTAA
>NZ_JYKZ01000096.1 GCF_001043005.1 Pseudomonas psychrophila | reverse complement strand
CCACTCAAGTGAGTTCTGATGTCCGCAACGCTGGAAGGCGCTCGGCTCTCGAAGATTCTGAATGACGCGCCAGTGATTGCCAGTGAAGGGCGGATGTATCCCGTCTCCACGATCTGGGGAAGCCCATATCAACCTGGCCAGCCTATCGACACGCGGGTTACGGATGCCTGCTTAGCCGCCATCAATGAGCAGTCGGGAAGCATCTTAGTTTTTCTTCCAGGGCAGGCAGAGATTCGGCGGGTAGCTGAGTCCCTCAAAGAGCAACTGAGCAGCCAGCCAAAAGTGATGGTATGCCCGCTGTATGGTGACCTTGATCTGAACGCACAGCGCGCTGCGATAGATCCGGCGCCTCCTGGCTCTCGAAAGATCGTCCTGGCCACCAACATCGCTGAGACCAGCTTGACCATTGAAGGCGTCAGGGTGGTGGTGGACAGTGGTCTCGAAGGAGTGCCGAAGTTTGATCCTCGTAGTGGCATGACCCGACTCGACACGAAGCGTATCTCGAAGGCTACCGCAACTCAGCGTATGGGACGAGCTGGGCGTTTGGAACCG
>NZ_JYKZ01000095.1 GCF_001043005.1 Pseudomonas psychrophila | reverse complement strand
TGGCGCTGTGCATGATCTCAGGGATCCGCACGATTGAAGACCGTATGCCCTGTTCGGCGAGACCGATCACCGTGGTTTCCACGATGTTCCGAACCCGCAGTGTATTCTTGTACGAATCGCCGCCGGGAAGGGGCAGATCCTCTTCGGTGGCCGGCCGGCCCAGGCCCTCCCACCCGGGCGAGCCGACGCTTCCAGACACGACCAACGGCTTTGCGCTTCCGGCCAGTGCTTCGCCATAGGCGAGCATTATCTCAAGCTCCGCGGCCGCAACAGCGTTGATCCCGCCGGTTGGAATCAGGTCCTGCCGGTGCGCAACGTGGATGACGCCGTCCGAGGCGGCGGCCGCCTCCTTGAGCCCGTCGAGCTCCTCGAGATTGCCGCGACGTACCTTGGCGCCGAGCGCAGCAACCTGCGCCGCGGCCGTATCGGACCGAGCCAGGGCAGTGACCTCATGGCCGGCGGCGATAAGGTCGGAGATGATGTACGGCCCGGAATGGCCGGTACCGCCGGTAACAAAAACGTGCATGTTATTGGCCCTTTTAAGCAGTGTGAT
>NZ_JYKZ01000094.1 GCF_001043005.1 Pseudomonas psychrophila | reverse complement strand
CTGACGACGGCTGCGCCGCCGGACGCGGGCTCGCTCTACTCGACCGCTGCTACACATGACCTTTGTCGCAGGCTGCGACTTCGCATTAGGCAGCGGTTAAAGGCCAAACCGTTGCAGTTGCATTTCCTGCAAGCGGCTCCGGGTGCGGCGGAAGGCAAACGCCAGGTATCCCTGGGTATAGAGCTCATCCATCGGTACCCGGGCCTCAACGCACACCGGCACTTTGCGGTCGTAACATTCGTCGATCAGGGCAATAAAACGCCTCACACTGTCGTCGAACCTGGACAGCTGCGGCAGTTCACGGTCTCCGGCTTCGACCTTGACCGCGCCATCTTCCGTACCACGGGCAATCTTGCCTTCCCGTTGCTCGGCACTCAGGCACGGCACTTCGCTCAGTAGAATCACCTTGAATTGGTCGCAGATCTCCATAAATTCGTGCGCGGCCAACGGCTGCTCACAGAGCTCATGAAAGTTGCACCACAGCACACTGTCGCTGGCACCCACCACCTGCAATGAACGATGGCCCACAGGCACAGGCTGGTCCGATACCGTCTGG
>NZ_JYKZ01000093.1 GCF_001043005.1 Pseudomonas psychrophila | reverse complement strand
CCTTTGCCGGCACTGACATAGCCATGCAGTTCTGGTGTGAAGGCGTACATCACGCTCATCGATGGCGTGGCTTTTTCATAGCGCTTGGTGCCGCTGTCGTCGCCGTTGCTCAAAAATTGATCATCGACGTCCATTTCCATCGTGCTGTAGCGCAAGCCGGTCTGCACCGTCCAGTTGTCGATGGCCCAGTTAGCTTGCACATACGGGTCGAGGCTACGTGCAGTGTCGACTTCGTCACGCACCAGAGCACCTTTCACGCCCAGCAGGTCGCCGCTGAAGTTTTGATAACCGTGGCGGCTGTCCTGACTCTGGTCATAGTCCAGGCCTGCGATCAAGGTTAGATCGCCCGGAACGCTGTACACCGGCTGCAGCCAGCGCAGGCTGCCACCGTGGAACTTGCGGTCGAACTGAACCACGCCGCCGCCTTGTTTATTGCCCGCCGCGAACGGTGGAATCGCCAAATACTGAATCACGCTCCGCGTCCCGGTGTACGCATTGACTTGCAAGGTTGCGTCGCCGAAGTAGCGCTCGTAGTTCAGTCCCACTTGCTGGTTGTCG
>NZ_JYKZ01000092.1 GCF_001043005.1 Pseudomonas psychrophila | reverse complement strand
GCCTTCGACCGGGAAGCACGTCTCGACGCGCTTATCGAGGTTGCGCTCCATCCAGTCCGCGCTCGACAGGAACATCTGCTCTTCGCCGCCATTGAGGAAGTAGAAGACCCGCGTGTGCTCCAGAAAGCGGCCAATGATCGAGCGCACATGAATATTGTGCGAAACCCCGGGAATGCCCGGACGCAAACAGCACATCCCACGTACCACCAGGTCGATACGGACTCCGGACTGGCTGGCCTTGTACAGGGCGCGAATAATCTTCGGGTCGGTCAGGGAGTTGAACTTGGCGATGATGTGCGCCGGCTTGCCCTCAGACGCGAACTGGGTTTCGCGGGCAATCATGTCGAGCATGCCTTTCTTCAGGGTAAACGGCGCATGCAGCAGCTTTTTCATGCGCAACGTTTTGCCCATGCCGATCAACTGGCTGAACAGTTTGCCTACGTCCTCACACAATGCATCATCCGAGGTCAGCAAGCTGTAGTCGGTATAAAGCTTGGCGTTGCCGGCGTGATAGTTACCGGTACCCAAGTGAGCGTAACGCACAATTTCGCCGGCCTCGCGG
>NZ_JYKZ01000091.1 GCF_001043005.1 Pseudomonas psychrophila | reverse complement strand
GATTTCCTGGAACGACGCACCGATGCGGATGGGCGCAGGTAACGTGGCGGCAAATGCCTGAGTGCCGAGGGTGATGCCGGCAGCCAGTAAACACAGGGTCTTCGAGAGCATTTTCATGGCGTGGGTCTCTGTTTTGTTTTTATTTTTAGAGCAAATGTTATCGTTAACATTTTGCCAGAAGCTAACAAGTAAATCGGACCTGCGCAAGCCTCCACTGGTCGGTCTCGATCAAAATGTGGGTGGGTCAGCACTGATGTATCCCTGACATTCCATCATCGGGGCATGGGTATTTACACAACTGAGTAGCAGCCAACGGTAACCACGATGCGCAGCGAGCCGCTCTTGCTCTTGATCTTGATCTCAGGCGCCCCGTTAAACCACGCTGGCCGAATGCAGGCTTGAATTCGTGGGCAACCCGGCAGGACGCCGGGTTAGCCGCGCTGGGCCAAGGATGGCCCGTCGCGGCGGCCCACGCTCCAAAGCCTGCGTTCGGGCACACCGAGCCTGGGCGAGGTGCCGAGTGTTGGGGCAAGAGCGTTTTGCTTACTTTTGCGCTTTTCAAA
>NZ_JYKZ01000090.1 GCF_001043005.1 Pseudomonas psychrophila | reverse complement strand
GAATATAGATCATCCGCCCAAACAGACAATATCAGATCGGCTTGCTGGTGAGACGCATTTTGGCCCTCGATAACCAGATAAAACTCTGCCTTATTTTCAGTATTCTTTGGTTTGAAAAGTCTAGCCACGAACTCCTCATATTTGTGCTCAAACTCTACTGACTCATAGCCATTATTTAAAAATACTTTATCAATCAAATTAATCAGCATTTAATTCATCCATGGCTTGCTGAATGGGTATCAACCGAAGCTTACCAAAATACTCATCCCGAGGCTCACGCTCCTCAATACCGATTAATTGGGGAGGAGTGGTGTGTCTTGCAACTTGCTCATACAGCGACATTACTTGAGGCCCATCATAGATCAGGTGATTGACCTCATATAGGTCTACAACTATTCGGGTATTCGCTATCAGTGCTTTTGCGATTTTTGTCGGGGACTTGTCATTTATGGTTGTCGGCAGATAATAGTTTTCAGGGTGAGATTGTGAGCGATACACCAGCTTATTTTGATCTGCATCATTCTCGCAACACTGGAAATCCAAAGAATTAAAAATCTTCAACAACACATCCGCGAT
>NZ_JYKZ01000089.1 GCF_001043005.1 Pseudomonas psychrophila | reverse complement strand
AGGCGTTTCAGTGGGCACGGCCCAAAGGAAGGGTTTCTAGCTACAGCGTAGCGTGTGGTTCTTGATCAGTGACCGATTCTGGCCGATAGCAGCCTGTCACAAAGGGCAGCTTTCGGCTAAAACCGGTCGCTCAACGCTGCTTACTGGAGCGTTGGTGTGAAAAAAGGGATAGATCTATTTTCATCGAAAACAAATCGGTCCCCATATCTTGTGCAGCCGCCGTCACGGCGCATTGCTCAACCGCGAATAAACGCCAACAAATCAGCATTGATCTGATCCGCGTTGGTCGTCGGCATTCCGTGAGGAAAGCCCGGGTACGTCTTGAGCGTGGAATGCTTCAAGAGTTTGGCCGAAAGCGGCGCAGAATCTGCAAACGGCACGATCTGATCGTCCTCGCCATGCATAACCAGCGTCGGCACCTGAATCGCCTTTAAATCTTCGGTAAAATCGGTTTCAGAAAACGCCTTGATGCAGTCGTAATGAGCTTTTGCGCCGCCCATCATGCCTTGACGCCACCAGTTGTCGATGACGCCTTGCGAGACCTTGGCCCCGGGTCGATTAAAGCCGTAGAACGGCC
>NZ_JYKZ01000088.1 GCF_001043005.1 Pseudomonas psychrophila | reverse complement strand
AGCGCGCCAGCGGGCGTCACATGATGTCGGGCTTTCATGGCTTGTTCAGCGTCGGCGGGATTGCCGGAGCAGCCGGGGTCAGCGCCCTGCTCGCCCTGGGCCTGTCGCCGCTGTGGGCGATTGCAGCCGTGGTTGTGCTGATACTGGCCGCGCTGGCCAAAGCGGCACCGCATCTGTTGCCCTATGGCAGCGAAAGCAGCGGCCCGGCCTTTGCCGTGCCCCATGGGGTAGTGCTGTTTATCGGGGTGCTGTGCTTTATCGTGTTCCTCGCCGAAGGCGCCATGCTCGACTGGAGCGCTGTGTTCCTGACCACCGAAAAAAGCTTGGGTGAAGCCTATGCGGGCTTGGGCTATGCCGCATTCGCACTGACCATGACGGTCGGCCGATTGCTGGGCGATACCATCGTCAGGCGTCTGGGCGCGAGGCGGGTAATTGTTCTGGGAGGTTTGTTCGCCGCCTTTGGCATGGCGCTGGCCACCCTGGCCCCGAACTGGGAGCTTTCCCTGCTGGGCTATGCGCTGGTCGGCGTCGGTTGCTCAAATATTGTGCCGGTGCTGTATACCGCCGTTGGCAAGCAAA
>NZ_JYKZ01000087.1 GCF_001043005.1 Pseudomonas psychrophila | reverse complement strand
TCGAGCACTTTGAAGTGACCTGGGGTGGATTCCTTCCGGCGACGAGCGATAGCGTGGCGCGTTATCTGGTTGCGCATGGCGGGCAGCTTTCGATCAACACCTTGAAGCTGCGGCTGTCGGCGATTGCCCAGTGGCACAACAGCCAGGGGTTCGCCGACCCGACCAAGGCACCGGTGGTGCGCAAAGTGTTCAAGGGCATTCGCGCGCTGCACCCGGCGCAAGAGAAGCAGGCCGAGCCACTGCAATTGCAGCACCTGGAGCAAGTGATCGACTGGCTTGAGGGCGAAGCCCTGGCCGCACAAGCCAGCGCCGACCAGCCCGGCTTATTGCGCGCCAGGCGTGATGCGTCGCTGATCCTGCTGGGTTTCTGGCGAGGGTTTCGCAGCGATGAACTGTGCCGCTTGCAAATCGAGCACGTCCAAGCGGTTGAGGGTTCAGGGATTACCTTGTATTTGCCGCGCAGCAAAAGTGACCGCGACAACCTCGGCAAGACATACCAGACCCCGGCCTTGCAGCGCTTGTGCCCAGTACGCGCCTACAGTGAATGGCTCAAGGTTTCAGCGCTGGTGCGCGGGCCGGT
>NZ_JYKZ01000008.1 GCF_001043005.1 Pseudomonas psychrophila | reverse complement strand
TTAATTTAACTCGCTGATCCATTACGGACTCTCGTTTCCAGGGCATGGTCAGTACCTCCTGACCATGATTAATACCTGTAAACGATGTACCCGGTCTTAAACGTAAACGATGTACTCGGTTTCTACCCCCACCCTAGCCCTCTCCCGGAGGGAGAGGGGACTGATCGGGGGGTGCTTGAGCTTTAATGCAATTTGACAGATTGGCAATGAGTTCGAAAACAACACGGTTAGCTCCTTCTCCCGCCGGTAGAGGGTTGGGGTGAGGGGCTTTTAGCTTTTGACTTTATCCGCGGTTCTCATGCATCCGTGCCAGTTGGCGCTCCAGCATGGACGGGTAAGGCTCCATCAGGCGCTCAACGCAGCAGGCACCTTCAGGGCTGGCAATCGGGCGGATACGGGCGCGCTGACGGATTAGCGGGTCGTCGCTGATCTTGCGCTCCACCAGCAGCAAGTTGCGGCTGTGTTGCGACAGCGCCAGGGCGTCCTGAGCGACCTCAGTCAGCAGCAAGTCAATCTGGCTCATGCCGTTCAGTCCTTCGCCCAGCACCAGGCCCAGCTGCAATTGCAGGGTAATGCCGCTGTCCGCGACTTCGATCTGCAAGGCATGGCCCAGGGCCCGCAGCAGTTCGCCGCAGCAAATGGCGTTGGTCAGGTAGTCGTCGCCGCTGTCTTCGCTATGGAACAGCATCAGGGTGCTGCCATCGTTGAGCGTATGCAGTTCGCTTTGATACAGCGAAGCCGCCTGGTTCAGGCAGTCGCGATAGCGCTCCAGCAGTTCCATCAAGCGGGCGCGGGGCAGGCGACGCAGTTGCTCTTGGGCGCCCAGTTGCACCGCAAGTACGGCGCTTGGCTGTGGCGCAGCCGACACGACCTGTTTGGGCTTGGCCAGCGCAATCGGCGCAGCACTGGTTGTGCTGGTGTCGCGCAAGTCGGCGAACGGGTCTTCGTCGTCGTTTTCGTCTTCTGCGGTGCTGACCAGCTGTCGAGGAGCAGCCTTGGGCGCAGGTGCGGCAGGGGCTTCATCGAACGTCGGATCGCTCAGGTTGCGCACTTCGAAGGTCGGCTCGTTGTCTTCGGCTTCTTCGTAGTCGCTGTCGTCGTAGTCTTCTTCCGGTTCTGGCTCGGGTTCTGGTTCGGGCGCCGGAGGGGCGAGGCGACTATGAAGCTGGCGGGCCAGATCACCGATTTCATCCTGGCGTTGGATGGCCGGGGTGTAAGGGTCGGGCTCGCGCAACCATACCCGCAATTGCAGCAGTGGCGTGGTGATGTGGCGTCCCAGTCGCAGGCTCAAGGCCAGGGCTAGGGCGAGCAAAATGGCGCTCAGAATACCCATGCTCTGCAGGCTGATGGTCATCGGCTGTTCGAACTGGTTCATGTCCAGACTGATGCGCAGATGCCCGGCGGTCACATCCTGAAAGGTGATCTTGGTCTGATATACGCCTTCGGTTTCGCCCAGCAGGCCGTTTTTGGGGCGCTGCCCGGCTTCGGCGAGGATGCGGTTATCGACGCTATAGATAGCAGCGTGCGCCACCAGCGGGTTTTTGGTCAGGTTATTGAGCAGCACGTTGAGACTGAGGATGTCATTGGACACCAGCAGCTCTGTCGCCGAGGTGGCGGTTTGTGTGGTCAGGCTCTGACCCAGGGCATCTGCCTGCTCATGCATGGCCTGCTTGAATTGCAGTCCCATCACCACGGCATAGATGACCAGCGCCAAGGCGACCAGAATCACGTTATGGCTGGCAATACGCAGAGCAATCGGAATGCGGCGATCGCGCAGGGCCCGGAAGATCAGCAGGAAGAAGTTATCGGTTTTGACAGGCAATGGCCGGTTCACTGAGCGCGGCTCTTAGTCCGTTAAGTTGGTGCGCAGTATAGCGAGCAGCCTAGAGGCGGCAAAGCCTTGGCGGTGCCCGATGGTCACTGAAAGTGGGTAGAATGCGTTTTTTTTAGCGAATGGGGGTGTGCCTTGCGCGAAATCGTCCTGATTAACATCACAGGTGAGGACCGTCCGGGTCTCACTGCGGCCATTACCGGTGTACTGGCCAGCAATGGTGTGAATATTCTCGACATCGGTCAGGCCGCCATCCATGGCGTTTTGTCGTTGGGCTTTCTGGTGGAAATCCCACAGGCAGAGCAGGTGTCGGCGGTGCTTAAAGACCTGCAGCCATTGATCGCCCAAGAGGGCCTGCAACTGCGTTTTGACCCGATCAGCGAGGAGCATTACCAGCGCTGGGTCAATGAGCAAAGCCAGACCCGTCATGTGGTGACGCTGATGAGTCGTCAAGTGACCGCTCGCGAGCTTCAGCGCGTGACGTCGATCATCAGCCAGCACGGCTTGAACATCGAACAGACTGATCGCTTGTCTGGCCGCGTACCGCTGGATGCTCCAACGCAGTTGAGCAAAAGCTGCATCGAGCTGCGTGTGTGCGGCGAGCCCGCGGATAGTGAAGCGCTACGTGCCGATTTCTTCAACCTGGCCCAAGAGCTGGGTGTGGATATCGCGCTGCAGGAAGACACCCTGTTCCGTCGCAATCGCCGTCTTGCGGTGTTCGATATGGACTCGACCCTGATCGAGGCCGAAGTGATCGACGAGTTGGCCAAGGCTGCGGGTGTGGGTGATCAGGTCGCTGCAATCACCGAGCGCGCCATGGCCGGTGAGCTGGACTTCAAGGCCAGTTTCAAGGAGCGCATGGCGCTGCTTAAAGGCCTGGACGTGGGGGTGCTGGATGCCATCGGCGCTTCGCTGCGCCTGACCGAAGGCGCCGAAGTGCTGTTCGCTGAACTCAAGCGGTTGGGCTACAAGACCGCCATCCTGTCGGGCGGGTTCACGTACTTTGCCAAGCAGGTGCAAGCGAAACTGGGCATCGACTATGTATTCGCCAACGAGCTGGAAGTGGTGGATGGCAAGGTGACGGGGGTTGCGGTAGAGCCGATTGTGGATGCGCAGCGCAAGGCGGACTTGCTGCGTGAGCTGGCTCAAAAGGAAGGCTTGAGCCTGGAGCAGACCATTGCGGTCGGTGATGGCGCCAACGACTTGCCGATGCTGGCAATTGCCGGGCTGGGTGTGGCATTCCGTGCCAAGCCGCTGGTCAAAAAGTCGGCCAAACATGCCATTTCGACGTTGGGTCTGGATGGCGTGCTGTACCTGCTGGGCCAGCGTGACCGTAAGGCCTTGTAAATAAACGGTGGGAGCGAGCCTGCTCGCGATGCAATCAACCCGGTACACCTGACGGGTTGAGGTGATGCCATCGCGAGCAGGCTCGCTCCCACACGTTTTTTACTCGGGTGCTTGTTCGGCGTGAGCCGGTGCACCAATGCCTTGCCCCATCATCACCGGCGTACCTGCCGCCAGGCCTTCAGCCCACTTCACTTGATCGGCACCGAACAGCACGATGGCGGTCGAACCCAGTTTGAAGCGGCCCAGCTCGGCCCCTTTTTCCAAATGGATGGGCGCACGTGCAGCTTCGTCGTAACGGAAGGTTTTCAGCTCGCGTTTAGGCGGCGTGACCAGGCCGGCAAATACGGTTTCAATCGACGCCACGATCATGGCACCCACCAAAATCACCGCCATCGGGCCGCGCTCGGTATCAAAAATGCACACGGCACGCTCGTTGCGGGCGAACAGCTCCGGTACGTTTTCGGCTGTCGTCTGGTTAACCGAGAACAGGCGGCCCGGTACGTAGATCATCTCGCGCAAGGTGCCTGCCAGTGGCATGTGCACGCGGTGGTAGTCCTTTGGCGACAGGTAAATGGTGGCGAAGTCGCCGCCCATGAACTGTGCTGCCACAGCAGCATCGCCACCCACCAGTTCCAGCACGCTGTAACTGTGGCCTTTTGCCTGAAACACGCGGCCGTGTTCAATCGGACCCAGTTGGCTGACCGCGCCATCGGCAGGGCTCAATACTGCGCCCGGAGTTTGATCCAGCGGGCGGGCACCGTCTTTCAATGCGCGGGTGAAGAAGGCATTGAAGTGCTCGTAGGCGGTAACGTCTTCAACCAGTGCCTGGGACATGTCCACTTGATAACGCTTGGCGAACCAAGTGGTGAATGCATTCTTGAACCAGCGCACGCGGCACTCGGCAATGCAGCCGGCCAGGCGTGACAGCAGGTGATGCGGCAACAGGTACTGACTGAGGAGGAACAAACGCGTTTTCATTCAAGGTCCTTAATTTTTTACAGGCAGCTCGACAGGGGTATCGGGATGGTTGCCCCATTCGCCCCAAGAGCCGGCGTAGCCTTTGACACGCGGATAACCGAGCGATTTGGCAACGAGATAAGTAAAGCCAGAACGATGGTGAGTCTGGCAGTGGGTAATCACTTCTTTGTCTGGCGTGATGCCCAGATCCTTGAGGATCTGCGCCATGTCAGTGCGGATACGCAGGTTGCGGGTTTTATCCATGCCTGCGGTCCATTCAAAATTCTTCGCCCCGGGGATATGCCCGCCCTTGGCGGCGAGCACTTTTTCGCCCGTGTATTCGGCTTCGTTGCGCGCATCCCAGATCGCCAGATCCGGGGCGCCCAAGCGGCTTTGCAGGTACTCGCGGGTCGCGGTGGGCTCGTCGTGCAGGGTCAGTGCAACCGGGCCGCCGGCCGCAGGAGGTACGTCCTGGCTGACGGCGTGACCGTCACCGGTCCATGCGTGAATGCCGCCGTCCAGATAGTGATAAGCCTTGTGGCCGATCACATCCAGTAGCCAGATGAACCGCCCGGCCCAACCGCCGCCCTCGTCGTCATACACCACGTAGACAGCATCGGGGTGGTGCCCCAACTCGCCGAACAATGCTTCGAGCGCAGCCTGGGTCGGCAGCAAGCCGGGCGCCGGCGGCAGGCCCAGTTGCGTGCGCTTCGGGTCGACGAAGCGAGCCCCCGGAATATGCCCGGCTTCGTATCGCGCGACGCTGGTCAGGTCGACCAGGATCAATTCGGGGGCGTTGAGCCGGGCGAACAGATCGCTCGGTTCAATCACTAACGGCAAGCCAGAGAAGCCAGGCATATGAAGCCTCCAGAGCAAAAAAGGGGGGGATTGTAGCGCTAGCGCCCGCGACTACTAAAGCTATTCAGGGCTTTCTCGATGCATTGGGCCGTTTTGCCGAATGCCTGCACGCTGGTTTCCGAGAAGGGTCCGCCGCCCTGGTCTGCCAGTATCAGCATGACCACGCGGCCGTTGTTGCTTAGGGAGCGTAACAGTAGATGCTCGCCAGGGAACAGGCTGCGCAAGCTGTAGGGTAAAACCGCGGATATGACGGGATTGTTTTCGGGAGTCAGTCGCACCTGTGCCGGTTGCGTCATCAAGCGCTGGAGGGCGGTGCTCTCGCTGATATTAACGTTCAGGTCGAAGGCCGTCTTCGCAAGCCCGGCAATCTGGTTCACGGTCAGGGCGGTCGAGGTCTTGTCGGGCGTCAGCAGCATCACCCGGCGCATGCCACATGCCAGCAAGGCTTCTCGGGCGCAGGTAGTCAGGTGCATAGGGTTGGTGAATGCGCTGGGTTGCTCCAGCAATTGCCCGCAGCGTTTGCGCCACGCGGCCAGCGCCTCGGCCGAGGGCGGTGGCGCAGCCAGCGAGCTGTGGCGGGTGCGGCGCGCATCCCATGGCCAGAGCAGTGCCTGGGCCGGGTGCCAGAGCTCTGGCATGGAGTGATAGCGCCCGCTGTTGACCGCGTGTTGGTGCACTTGCTGCTGCACTTCATCCAACGGCATTTGCAAGTACAGGCTGGTGACGTATTGCCAGCGCAAATTATGTGGCGTGTCCCATGCCTGTTGCGCCGAAAGCGCCAGGCAGTTGGCCAGCAATACGCTGTTGGCGGGCTGGTTGAACCAGCGGCGCAGCGCCGGATCGGCGTCCAGGTGCTGTTGCTGGCGCAACGGATGATGAGTGTCGCGGGCGATGTGCAACACCTTGACCAGCGTACGGCGCTCGTCGGTGATAACCGTATACCCCTGCATCACCCAGGCGGGCAGGCGCCAGAGTTTGGCCAGCGCAAGGCAGATATCAAACAGCGGTAGACCGAACAACGCCAGTTCGACTTTTTTGGCGCATTCGCCGTGTTCGACCACCCGTCGTTCCCAGGCTTCAAGCAGTAGCGGGTGGGTAAGCGCCAGCGCCCATAACGGTGACAGAAACAGCAGGCTGCTCCAGTAGATTTCTTGCCAGAGCCGCGCCAGACGATTGCCGAATAGCCCAATGGCTTGCTGTGCGGCGTGCTGGCTAATGAGCTGGATTTGTCGATAGGCCATCGGGATGTTTTCGATTGCCAGTGCGGGAACGTGTTCGAGTAGCCCTTGGGTGCGCTTGAGGCCGAGACGGTTGATGGCCACTTCAAGGCTTTCGGCAGGCTCGCTCAGGCTGCTCTGAGCCTGTTGGTTGGCCTCGCGAATGATCCTGAGTGCCAGTGCCGGGCTGTCCTGCATGACCTCGGCAATTTCGCGCAATGAGCGGCGACTGTCGTTGATCGTCTTGAATACTCGCTCATGGCTGTTTTGCGGGATCGGCAAGTCAACCGTGTCCAGGAGTAAGACCCAGGCATCCAGAGTGGTGGGTGTTGATGGTGGTGCGCAGGTTTCATTGGCCATTATGGGGACGCGATCATCATCGATTGTGGAGGTCGAATGGATTTTCGGCTTTGCCGGCTATAGTCTGGCGCAGATTCGCCGATAAGGAGAAGAAGAGTTTTAGCTTCGCTGGAATATGACCTTGAACCCGACTCAGTAAGTACTTTTATATCTATGGCTAAAATTATCGGCATCATTGTCGTGTTCGCGAGTGTGCTTGGCGGATACGTGCTTTCCCACGGCAAGATCGGTGCGCTGATTCAGCCGTTCGAGGTCCTGATCATTGGCGGGGCGGCCTTTGGCGCGTTCCTGCAAGCCAACCCCGGCTACATGACACTGCACGTGATCAAAAAATCACTCAGCATGTTCGGTTCGCGTTTCTCCCACGCTTTCTATCTGGAAGTGCTGGGCCTGGTGTACGAGATTCTTAATAAAAGTCGCCGCGAAGGCATGATGGCCATCGAGAGCGACATTGAAGACGCGGCGGCCAGCCCGATCTTCGCCAAGTACCCCACCGTCCTCAAGGATGAGCGCATGACGGCGTTTATCTGTGATTACCTGCGCATCATGTCGTCGGGCAACATGGCGCCCCACGAGCTCGAAGGGCTGTTCGACATGGAGCTTTTCAACCTCAAGGAAGAACTGGAGCATCCTTCCCATGCCGTGACCGGGATCGCCGACGGCATGCCCGGCTTCGGTATTGTGGCGGCGGTTCTTGGGATTGTGGTGACCATGGCCTCGCTGGGTGAGGGTGATCAGGCCGCAATCGGCATGCACGTAGGTGCCGCGCTGGTGGGGACGTTCTTCGGTATTTTGGCCGCTTATGGTTTCTTCGGTCCGTTGGCGACCTCACTGGCCCACGATGCCAAGGAAGAAATCAACGTGTATGAGTCGATCAAGGCCTCGCTGGTGGCCTCGGCCTCGGGCATGCCGCCCTCGCTTGCCGTCGAGTTCGGTCGCAAGGTGCTGTATCCCAAGCATCGCCCCAGCTTTTCCGAGCTTGAACAAGTGGTTCGCGGTCGCTGATTTATGGAAAACAACCAGCCCATAATTATCAAGCGCGTAAAGCGCTACGCCGCAGGCCATCACGGTGGCGCCTGGAAAATCGCCTTTGCTGACTTTGCCACGGCGATGATGGCGTTCTTCCTGGTGATGTGGCTGATGACGGCCGCGACCCCGGAGCAAAAAATCGCCATCGGCGGTTATTTCAAGGACCCGATCGGTTTCAGTGAAAGCGGCACGCCGTACATCATCGACCTGGGCGGCACGCCTGCGCTGGCGCCGGAGAACACCCTCAATCCCGAAGAAAAGCTGCAGCCTCAGCCCGACAAGATCAAAGTCGATGCGGACCAGGTTGAAAGCATGGCGGAGCAGGTCGAGAAAGAGCGTCTCGAACTGCTGCTTCAGGAGTTGCAGAACAAGGTCGAAGAAAACCCCCAGTTGCGCAAATTCAAGGATCAGCTGCTGTTTGAAATCACCCCGGACGGCTTGCGGATTCAGATGATGGACGCCGAAAACCGACCGATGTTCGATGTGGGCAGTGCGCGGCTCAAGCCTTATTTCGAGGATATTTTGCTGGCCATGGCCGACACCATCAAAGCGGTGCCGAACAAAGTCAGCATCAGCGGCCACACCGATGCCATGCCCTATGCGGGAGGTGGCGATTTTGGCAACTGGGAATTGTCGGCCAACCGTGCCAATGCGGCCCGGCGCGCTTTGGTGGCGGGGAGTTACCCTGATGCACAGATTGCGCGGGTAGTGGGGTATGCGTCGTCAGTGTTGTTCGACAAGGCCAACCCCTATAACCCGATCAACCGTCGAATCGACATCGTGGTGCTGACTAAAAAGGCCCAGCAGGCGATTGAAGGCGAGCAGGGCGTTGAGTCGGTAAAGGCCCAGGAGTTACCGAAAGAGCCGGTTGACCCGATCAAGTTGCCGGCTGACAAACAACCCATGCCGATGCATGAAGAGCGCCAGAAGCTGAACTTGTTTGACGACAAGGCCCCGTAAAAACAGTGGGAGCGGGCTTGCTCGCGATGCAAGCGACTCGGAACACCTGATTCACCGAGGCGATGCAATCGCGAGCAAGCCCGCTCCCACGGAAGTTGATAGGGGGCTTAGTAGCTCGACTCGGGCAGGCTCGCAATGATCGAGCGATAGCTGTTCATGCGTTGCTGCTGCACGCGGCCATCTTCCAGGGCCATCAGCAATGCACAGCCCGGCTCGCGGTCGTGCTTGCAATCGCGGAAACGGCAAGTCCCGATCAAGTCGTTGAACTCGATAAAACCCGCCTCAACATCGGCGCGGCTCACGTGGCCCAAGCCAAACTCGCGAATACCCGGGGAGTCGATCAATTCACCGCCGCCCGGAAAGTGGAACAGTCGTGCAGTCGTAGTGGTGTGCGTGCCCTGGCCAGAGACTTCGGACAGCGGCCCGACCCGCAGGTTGACCTCTGGCAGCAAGCTGTTGACCAGGGACGACTTGCCAACGCCCGACTGACCCACAAACACGCTGATATGGCCGTCCAGTTGCGCTTGCAACTGCTGCATGCCATCACCGTGATGGGCCGACACTTCGAGTACCGGATAACCCAGTTGGCGATAAACCCCCAGCAACGCATTGAGCGCGGGTGAGTTTTGATCGTCGATCAAGTCAGCCTTGTTAAGCAGCAACAACGGACGAATCCCCGCGTGCTCGGCGGCCACCAGATAACGGTCGATGAGGTTGGCGTGTGGCTCGGGCATTGGCGCGAACACAATCACGATCATGTCGACGTTGGCTGCAACCGGCTTGAGCTGGCCACGGCTGTCCGGGCGACACAGTTCGGTTTTACGCGGCAGTTGGGCGACGATCACGCCGATGCCCTGGTTGCCGGCGCGCCATACAACCGTGTCGCCGGTCACCAGTGCGGGCAGGTTTGCGCGCAGGTGGCAGCGGAACATCTGGCCTTTAAGCTCGCCTTCCTGGGCTTCGACTTCGACCTGCACACCAAAGTGCGCGATCACCAGGCCGAGCTGCTCGGGGCCTAAATCGCCGCCTTCAAGGGCTTCGACGGCACTGGATTCGCGTTTGGCGGCGCGGGCAGCGCGCTCGCCCTGGATCTTTTCGATGCGCCAATTCTGACGACGATTGAGCTGGCGTTTGGCCATGGGTGTTCCGTGTTGATAAAACGATAAGAAGGGTAAAACGCAGGCGAGTTTAGCACGAGGGCAGCACGCCTAAGCTAAACTGCGCAACCAAGCACTGGAGGCCATTATGCAAAACGCGCAGAACCTGATCTGGATCGACCTGGAAATGACCGGTCTGGACCCTGACAACGACGTCATTATCGAAATGGCCACCATCGTAACCGACAGCAACCTCAATACCTTGGCTGAAGGCCCGGTCATCGCCATTCACCACAGCGATGAAGTGCTGGCACGTATGGATGAATGGAACACCCGCACCCACGGTGGCAGTGGCCTGACCCAGCGCGTCAAGGACAGCACCATCACCATGGCCGAAGCAGAAGCGCAAACCATCGCGTTTCTTGAGCAATGGGTACCAAAAGGCAAGTCGCCGATCTGCGGCAACAGCATCTGTCAGGACCGTCGCTTCCTGTACACCCACATGAAAACGCTCGAAAGCTACTTCCATTACCGCAACCTGGACGTTTCGACGCTCAAGGAGCTGGTAGCTCGCTGGGCCCCTGAAGTGCGCGACAGCCTGGTGAAAAAAGGCACGCACCTTGCTCTGGACGACATTCGCGAGTCTATTGCCGAGCTGCAGCACTACCGCAAGCACTTCATCAAATTCTAAGTTGCCGTTGATCCCCCTGTGGGAGCGGGCTTGCTCGCGATGCAAGCGACTCGGTACATCTACCGAACCGCAGCGAAACCATCGCGAGCAAGCCCGCTCCCACAAAGAACAGTATTTGCTGCCCCCTTTTGGTGCTAATGCCAACTGAGAGTAGACTGCGCGCCTTCTTGCAAGGATCGCTGCCATGTTGCTGATGCTCTATTTAGTTGCCATTACTGCCGAAGCCATGACCGGGGCGCTGTCTGCCGGGCGTCGGGGCATGGACTGGTTCGGCGTGGTGCTGATTGCCTGTGTCACGGCGCTAGGCGGCGGTTCGGTGCGCGACGTATTGTTGGGGCATTACCCGCTGACCTGGGTCAAACACCCGGAATACCTGGTCTTAACTACCTTTGCCGCGCTGGTGACGATTTTTATCGCGCCCTTGATGCGTCATTTACGTTCGCTGTTTTTGGTGCTCGACGCACTGGGGCTGGTGGCGTTTACCCTGATTGGCTGCATGACGGCCCTGGAAATGGGGCAGGGCATGCTGGTGGCCTCGGTGAGCGGGGTCATTACCGGCGTATTTGGCGGCATCCTGCGCGACATTTTCTGCAACGACATCCCGTTGATCTTCCGCCGCGAGCTGTACGCCAGCGTATCGTTTGCGGCTGCCTGGTGTTTCTTGCTGTGTACTTATCTGGAAATGCCCAACGAACAGGCGATTTTCGTCACCCTGTTCGGCGGTTTGCTGCTGCGCTTGCTGGCGATTCGCTTTAACTGGGAAATGCCCAAGTTCGTTTACAACGACGAGCATTAAGCAATTGCGGGAGTGGTCAGGCACGCTTGGCGTGTTGTGCCAGCGCCCACTCCACATGTTCCTGCACCAGCTCTGACGGGTATTCGCGGCGCGCCTTCAAGGCTTCAAGTACCGGGATCGTCGACGGCGCATTGCCCAATCCCACTGCCAGATTGCGCAACCATCGCTCGTACCCCGCCCGACGCAGGGGGGAGCCTTCGGTGTTGCTGAGGAACGTGTCTTCATCCCACATAAACAGCTCGGCCAGCCCGGCATTGTCCAGATTGTGCCTTGGCTTGAAGTCACCTTCAGTCGTGGTGCGGGCAAAGCGATTCCATGGGCAGACGATCTGGCAGTCATCACAGCCGAACACCCGATTGCCGATCATTGAGCGCAGCTCTTCGGGAATCGCGGTTTTCAGTTCGATGGTCAAGTACGAAATGCATTTGCGCGCATCCAGAACATAGGGTCCGACAAAGGCATTGGTGGGGCAAATGTCCAGGCAGGCGGTGCAGCGCCCGCAGTGCTCGGTCTCGTGGGGCGGGTCGACCGGCAGCGGCAAGTCGACAAATAACTCGCTCAGGAAGAAGTAGCTGCCCGCCTTGCGATTGAGTACCAGGGTGTTCTTGCCGATCCAGCCCAGGCCTGCCTGTTGGGCGATGGCTTTTTCCAGTACCGGAGCGCTGTCGACAAAGGCGCGAAAGCCAAACGGTCCAATATCCGCCTGAATGCGGTCGGCCAGTTGCTGCACACGCTTGCGGATCAGCTTGTGGTAATCGCGGCCCAGGGCGTAGCGCGACACGTAGGCTTTTTCGGGTTGGGCCAGCAACTGCGCCATGTGGGTGTCGCCGGGCAAGTAGTCCATGCGCAGGGAAACCACGCGCAAGGTGCCGGGCACCAGCTCTTCAGGGTGTGAACGTTTGCTGCCATGGGCGGCCATGTAGTCCATGTCGCCATGGTAGCCAGCATCGAGCCAGCGTTGCAGATGGTGTTCGTGTTCTCCCAGATCGAGGCCGGCAATGGCGACTTGTTGAAAGCCCAGCTCGCGGCCCCATTCCTTGATGGACTGAGCGAGAGCGGGGAGGTCGGCAGTAATAGCAGGCATGAGGCAAGAGAAACCGGAGCTGAGATGCGTATAATTCTGCCAGACATCGGAGCACGACACGTATGCCGCAGACCAAACACCTGTTAGCTGACCCCAAAGCCCTTCGCGCAGACACCCTGCCGCGACTGCCTGCGCGTGCCCCAAGCGCCCATAAAGGCCAGTTCGGACATGTGCTGCTGGTGGGTGGAGATCGCGGGTTTGGCGGTTCGATCAACTTGAGTGCACACGCCGCACTGCGGTGCGGTGCAGGGCTGGTATCGCTGGCCACACGCCCCGAACACGTGGCCGCCGCGCTGGTGCTGGTGCCTGAAGTGATGACGCTGGGCGTGTCTTCGGCCAATCAGTTGATGGGTGTGTTGGCGCAGGCGTCGGTGGTCGTGGTTGGGCCGGGTTTGGGGCAAGCGCCCTGGGGGCGTAGTCTGTTGTCGGCTGCAGCGCAGGCAAAAATGCCTCAAGTGTGGGATGCCGATGCGCTGAATCTGTTGTCCAACGCAGTCATTGGGCTGGCGTCCGGGTCTGTGATCACTCCGCACCCTGGCGAAGCGGCGCGGTTGCTGGGCATCAGTACCGAGCAAGTGCAGGCAGACCGCCCGGCCGCGGCTCGGGCATTGGTTAAAAAATATTCAGTGGTCTGCGTTCTTAAAGGAGCAGGCACTCTGGTTGCAGGGCTGGAGGGTGAATTGGCCATTTGCAATCATGGTCACCCGGCCATGGCTACGGCCGGTTTGGGTGATGTGCTGGCAGGCGTGATTGGCGCGTTGCTGGCTCAGGGCATGAACGCCTTCGATGCGGCGTGCCTGGCGGTGTGGCTGCATGCCCGCGCCGGAGAACAACAAGGACAATTGGGCCGTGGGCTGGCGGCCAGTGATTTGATTCCAGCCATTCGTCTGTTGTTGGAGGAACACGCACCGTGCACGAAATAACACTGCAACTGGCCGATGAAGAGGCCATGACCGCCTTTGGCGCGCGCCTGGCGACCGTTACTCAAGGCCATGGCCTGATCTTTCTGGACGGTGATCTGGGGATGGGCAAAACCACCCTGTCACGAGGCTTGATTCGCGGCCTTGGGCACACCGGCTCGGTCAAAAGCCCGACTTTCACGTTGGTTGAGCCCTATGAGATTGGCGATATTCGAGCCTTCCATTTTGACCTGTACCGCTTGGTCGACCCGGAAGAGCTCGAATATATGGGGATTCGCGATTATTTCGACGAAGACGCCCTATGCTTGATTGAATGGCCCGATAAAGGTGCAGGCTTTTTGCCAAAGCCTGACCTGACCATTACCATTAGTGCGCACAACACCGGGCGTTTGCTGAAGCTGACGCCCCAAGGTTCACGTGGCGAGTCTTGGTGTGCCGCATTGGCACCGGAATACAAATAATGATGGGGTTTGGTATGCGCTTTCGCGCGTTAGTAAGTGTTGTTGGTGTGTTGCTCAGTGTCATGGCGGTCAACGCTTTGGCGGCGACACAGGTCAAAAGCGTGCGTTTGTGGCGGGCACCGGACAACACACGACTGGTTTTTGATCTGACCGGCCCGGTGCAACACAGCGTGTTTACGCTGACAGCGCCTGACCGTCTGGTGATTGATATCAATGGTGCGACCCTGGCCGGGCCGTTGAATGTGCAAACGGCCAATACGCCTATTACCAGCATGCGCTCGGCGCAACGAACCCCCACGGATTTGCGCGTGGTGATCGACCTGAAAAAGGCCGTTACTCCCAAGAGCTTTGTTCTGGCGCCGAATGCCCAGTACGGCAACCGCCTGGTGGTCGACCTGTATGACCAGGGTGCCGATCTCTCCCCAAGCCTGCCTGCCACCAACGTAGCCACTGTGCCTGTGATCCCGGTCACTCCGGCTCAGCCTGACGTGAAACTGCCGCCGATTCCGAGCGGAAAACGCAGTGTGGTGGTGGTGATTGACGCCGGCCACGGCGGTGAAGATCCGGGTGCTTCGGGCTCTGCAGGTCAGCGTGAAAAAGACGTGGTGCTGGCGATTGCCAAAGAGTTGCAGCGCCAGATCAACGGCATGAAAGGCTTCAGGGCTGAGCTGACGCGCACGGGCGACTACTTTATTCCGTTGCGCGGCCGTACCGAAATCGCCCGCAAGAAGGGTGCCGACCTGTTTGTTTCAATCCACGCCGATGCCGCGCCGTCCAAGGCCGCCTTTGGTGCTTCGGTGTTTGCCTTGTCTGAGCGTGGCGCTACTTCTGAGACCGCCCGTTGGCTGGCAGACAGCGAAAACCGATCTGACTTGATTGGCGGCGCGGGCAATGTGAGCCTCGACGACAAGGACCGCATGCTGGCGGGTGTATTGCTCGATCTGTCGATGACGGCTTCGTTGACGTCCAGCCTGAATGTGGGGCAAAAAGTCTTGAGCAACATCGGTCGGGTCACACCGCTGCACAAACAGCGCGTGGAGCAGGCCGGGTTTATGGTGCTCAAGTCGCCGGATATCCCGTCGATCCTCGTTGAAACCGGGTTTATTTCGAACGCCAACGAAGCGTCGAAGCTGGCGTCGAGCAGTCACCAGCAAGCGCTGGCGCGTTCGATCAGCAGCGGCGTGCGCCAGTTCTTCCAGCAAAACCCGCCTCCGGGCACTTACATCGCCTGGTTGCGTGACACTGGTAAAATTGCTCAGGGCGCCCGCGAGCACACCGTTCGCCCCGGCGAAACACTGGCAATGATTGCCGTGCGTTACCAGGTGGGCGTTGCGACATTACGCTCCAGCAACAGCTTGAAAACCGATGAACTGAAAGTCGGCCAAAACCTGAATATTCCGGCCACCGCCTTGGCGGCCCAGCAATGAGTGACGGGGTGTTGAGCAGCAGTGCGCGGATTGAACTGCTCAGCCCGCGCCTGGCCAACCAGATTGCCGCTGGCGAGGTGGTTGAGCGTCCGGCATCGGTTATCAAAGAGCTTCTGGAAAACAGCCTCGACTCGGGCGCCAAGCGTATCGACGTGGATGTGGAGCAGGCCGGGATCAAGTTGCTGCGGGTGCGTGACGATGGCAGCGGTATTTCCAGCGACGACTTGCCGCTGGCGCTGGCTCGTCACGCCACCAGCAAGATTCGCGACCTTGAAGACCTTGAACGGGTGATGAGCCTGGGCTTTCGCGGTGAGGCACTGGCATCCATCAGCTCCGTTGCACGCCTGACCCTGACGTCGCGCACCCGTGGCGCCGATCAGGCCTGGCAGGTCGAAACTGAAGGGCGTGATATGGCACCTCGGGTTCAACCTGCCGCGCATCCGGTGGGTACCTCGGTTGAAGTGCGTGACCTGTTTTTCAATACCCCGGCGCGCCGCAAGTTTCTCAAAACCGAAAAAACCGAGTTCGATCATCTGCAAGAAGTGATCAAACGCCTGGCGCTGGCGCGGTTTGATGTGGCGTTCAATCTGCGCCACAACGGTAAAACCATCCTCAATCTGCATGAAGCCCATGACGATACTGCCCGCGCCCGGCGTGTGGCAGCAGTCTGCGGCTCGGCGTTTCTGGAGCAGGCACTGCCGATCGAAATCGAGCGCAATGGCCTGCATTTGTGGGGGTGGGTGGGGTTGCCGACCTTCTCGCGCAGCCAGGCCGACCTGCAGTATTTCTATGTGAATGGCCGTGCGGTGCGCGACAAACTGGTGGCCCATGCGGTGCGCCAGGCCTACCGCGATGTGCTGTTCAACGGTCGTCATCCGACCTTTGTCCTGTTTTTTGAAGTCGACCCTTCGGTCGTCGACGTCAACGTGCACCCGACCAAACACGAAGTGCGCTTCCGTGATGGACGCATGGTGCATGACTTTTTGTATGGCACCTTGCACCGGGCCCTGGGCGATGTGCGTCCGGAAGATCAACTGGCCGCGCCAGCGCCGGTTCCCGGGGCCGAGCGCGCTACGGGGCTCGACGCCGGAGAGTTTGGCCCGCAAGGTGAAATGCGCCTGGCCGCTAATGTTCTGGAGCAGCCGCAAGCGGCGCCAACCCAGCATGTCGCGGGCTCGGGTGCAGGCGCTGGCTATCAGTATCAGTACCGGCCTCAGCCTTCCGCGCCTTCAGTGCCTGTCGAAGAAGCCCGCAATGCCTATCGCGAGTTTTTTGCGCCATTGCCTGAAGCTGGCGCTGCGCCGCTGCCGGACGGGCAGGGTGATATCCCTCCGCTGGGCTTTGCGCTGGCGCAGCTCAAGGGTATTTATATCCTTGCCGAAAACGCCCAGGGCCTGGTGCTGGTGGATATGCACGCTGCCCACGAACGCATCATGTATGAACGCCTGAAAATCGCCATGGCCAGCGAAGGCCTGAGCGGGCAGCCGCTGCTGGTGCCGGAGTCGATTGCGGTCAGTCAGCGTGAAGCAGACTGCGCCGAAGAGCACGCCGAGTGGTTTCAGCGCCTGGGCTTTGAGCTGCAGCGTCTTGGTCCGGAAACGCTGGCCATCCGCCAGATCCCGGCCCTGCTCAAGCAGGCTGAGGCTCAGCGCCTGGTGCATGACGTGCTGGCCGACCTGATGGAGTACGGCACCAGTGACCGGATTCAGGCGCATCTCAATGAGTTGCTCGGCACCATGGCCTGCCACGGTGCGATCCGGGCCAATCGGCGTTTGGCAATTCCGGAAATGAACGGCTTGTTGCGTGACATGGAAAATACCGAGCGCAGTGGTCAGTGCAATCATGGTCGTCCCACCTGGACCCAAATGGGCCTGGACGACTTGGACAAACTCTTTTTGCGCGGTCGCTGATGACAGGTTCCAATGCTTTACCCCCGGCCATTTTTTTGATGGGCCCTACGGCTGCCGGCAAAACCGACTTGGCTATCGAGCTGACCAAGGTGCTGCCCTGCGAGCTGATCAGTGTCGATTCGGCGCTGGTTTATCGCGGCATGGATATCGGCACGGCCAAGCCTTCCAAAGAAATTCTGGCTGCACACCCTCACCAGTTGATCGATATTCTTGATCCGGCCGACAGCTATTCGGCGGCAGATTTTCGCCGCGATGCGCTCAAGGCCATGGCTGAAATCACCGCGCGCGGCAATATCCCGCTGCTGGTAGGCGGCACCATGCTCTATTACAAGGCCCTGACTGACGGCCTGGCCGACATGCCGGCGGCCGATCCTCTGGTGCGTGCGCAACTCGAAGAGGAGGCTCAGCGCCTTGGCTGGCAAGCCTTGCACGACCAGTTGGCGGCCATCGATCCGGAGTCTGCGGCGCGGATTCACCCCAATGACCCGCAGCGTCTGACGCGGGCGCTGGAGGTTTATCGGGTCAGCGGCATGAGCGTGACGGCGCATCGGCAAAAACAATCTGAACAAACGACTAAAGCAGCGGCTTCTGGGCACAGCCAATTGCCCTATACTGTCGCGAATCTGGCCATCGCTCCGGCGAACCGTCAGGTGCTGCATGAGCGAATTGCACTAAGATTCGGGCAGATGCTGGAACAGGGGTTCATTGACGAGGTCATAAGTCTGCGCCGTAGAAGTGACCTGCATGCAGGGTTGCCGTCTATACGTGCTGTAGGCTACCGCCAAGTCTGGGATTACCTTGACGGCAAGCTGACAGCGGTCGAGATGCGGGAGCGCGGAATCATTGCCACGCGCCAATTGGCCAAGCGTCAGTTCACCTGGTTGCGCAGTTGGGACGACCTACATTGGCTGGACAGTCTGGACTGCGACAATCTGCCACGAGCCTTGAAATACCTGGAATCGGTCTCCATATTGAGCTGAGTCTTGGCAAATGCCGTCTATCCTATGGATGTGGCGACAGCGGTCATCTAATTTTTGTTTCTATTTTTTATCCTTACAGGAGTGCGGCATATGTCAAAAGGGCATTCGCTACAAGACCCTTACTTGAATACTTTGCGTAAAGAGAAGGTTGGCGTTTCCATCTACCTGGTCAACGGGATCAAGCTGCAGGGGACCATCGAGTCTTTCGACCAGTTCGTGATCCTGCTGAAAAACACCGTCAGCCAAATGGTTTACAAGCACGCTATCTCGACAGTAGTCCCGGTTCGTCCAATTCGTTTGCCAAGCGCAACTGAATCGGAACTGGCAGACGCTGAGCCAGGTAACGCCTGATAGGAGTCTGCTTTGTTCTTTGAGCGCCACGGTGGTGGTGAGCGAGCGATCCTCGTTCACTTGGAAGGACAGGACCCTGAGGCGCGCGAAGATCCGCAGGAGTTCCAGGAGTTAGCTGTGTCGGCTGGCGCCGATACCGTCGCGTTTTTTAACGTGCCGCGTCATCGGCCATCAGCCAAATACCTGATTGGCAGTGGCAAGGTCGAGGAGTTGCGCGACCTGGTCAAGGCCGAGAAGGTAGACATCGTGATTTTCAATCACGTGCTTACGCCCAGTCAGGAACGTAACCTCGAACGAGTTTTCGAGTGTCGCGTGCTTGATCGTACCGGGCTGATTCTCGATATCTTCGCTCAACGCGCCCGTACCCATGAAGGTAAGTTGCAGGTCGAACTGGCCCAGCTTGATCACATGAGCACGCGCCTTGTGCGTGGCTGGACTCACCTTGAGCGTCAAGGTGGCGGCATTGGTATGCGCGGGCCGGGTGAAACCCAGCTTGAAACCGACCGCCGTCTGTTGCGAGTGCGCATCAGCCAGATCAAATCCCGCCTGAAAAAAGTCCGCAGTCAACGCGAGCAGTCCCGTAGAGGTCGCCAACGCGCCGATATCCCTACGGTGTCGCTGGTGGGCTATACCAACGCCGGTAAATCCACGCTGTTCAACAAGGTCACCGGCTCTGACGTATTTGCCGCCGACCAGTTGTTCGCCACGCTTGATCCGACCTTGCGCCGCCTTGATCTAGACGATCTGGGACCGATCGTGCTGGCCGACACCGTGGGCTTTATTCGTCACCTTCCGCACAAGCTAGTTGAAGCTTTCCGGTCTACGCTCGAAGAGTCGAGCAATTCCGATTTGCTGCTGCATGTGATCGATGCGCACGAGCCTGAGCGTATGGCTCAGATCGAGCAGGTGATGGTGGTGCTGGGCGAAATTGGTGCGCAGGACTTGCCGATTCTCGAGGTCTACAACAAAATCGATTTGCTTGAAGGTGTCGAGCCGCAGATCCAGCGTGATGCCGATGGCAAGCCGCAGCGGGTCTGGTTGTCGGCCCGTGATGGTCAAGGGTTGGAGTTGCTTGAGCAGGCCATCGCCGAGTTACTGGGCAATGATTTGTTTGTTGGCACCTTGCGCTTGCCGCAACGTTTTGCTCGACTGCGTGCACAGTTCTTCGAACTGGGGGTTGTGCAAAAGGAAGAGCATGACGATGAGGGCTCCAGTCTGTTGGACGTACGCCTGCCGCGAGCCGAGTTAAACCGCTTGGTCAGCCGCGAAGGGATGCAGCCGCTGGAATTCATCGAAGAACACACTTTGCAATAAAAGCCTCGCAAAGCGGCTGTGCCGCTGTGATAGGCATTCTGTAGCATTGGTCGGCGCGCCGTGGGCGCGTCTTTGCTTTATCAGATGGAGAGCGCTATGGCTTGGAATGAGCCGGGTGGCAACTCGAACAATCAAGATCCTTGGGGTGGCAAACGCCCTAATAATGGCGACCGCAAGGGTCCACCAGATCTCGACGAGGCCTTCCGAAAGCTGCAGGAAAGCCTGAATGGGTTGTTCGGTGGTGGGAAAAAACGTACTGGCGGTGGCGGCAGTGATGGTGGCTCGAATGGCAAGGGCGCCGGTTACGGCTTGCTCGGCATCGGCCTTGTCGTACTGGCGGCTGCCTGGCTGTACAGCGCTGTCTATGTAGTCGACGAGCAGGAGCAAGCCGTCGTGCTGCGCCTGGGCAAGTACTACGACACCGTTGGGCCGGGTCTGAACATCTACTTCCCGCCGTTCGATAAAAAGTACATGGAGAACGTGACGCGTGAGCGTGCGTACACCAAGCAGGGTCAAATGCTGACTGAAGACGAAAACATCGTCGAAGTGCCGCTGACCGTGCAGTACAAGATCAGCAACCTGCGTGATTTCGTGTTGAACGTTGATCAGCCGGAAGTCAGCCTGCAACAGGCCACCGAAAGCGCCTTGCGTCACGTAGTGGGTTCCACTGCGATGGATCAGGTGCTGACCGAAGGTCGTGAGCAGATGGCTGTAGACATCAAGGAACGCTTGCAGCGCTTCCTCGATACCTACAAGACCGGTATCACCGTGACTCAGGTAAACGTACAAAACGCAGCGGCACCGCGTGAAGTACAGGAAGCCTTTGATGACGTGATTCGTGCCCGTGAAGACGAGCAGCGCGCCCGCAACCAGGCAGAAAGCTACGCCAATGGCGTGGTGCCGGAAGCACGCGGTCAGGCCCAGCGCATCATCGAAAACGCCAACGGCTACCGTGACGAAGTGATTTCTCGTGCCAAGGGTGAAGCCGACCGCTTTACCAAGCTGGTTGCCGAGTATCGCAAGGCTCCGGATGTAACGCGTGATCGTCTGTACCTGGACACCATGCAGGATGTCTTCAGCAACACCAGCAAAGTACTCGTGACCGGCAACAAAAACGGCCAGAGCAACTTGCTGTACTTGCCATTGGACAAAATGATTGAAGGCCGTAATGGCAGCAACCCGGCAACGGGTTCGGCAGCTGCGGCGGGCAATAACGACTCGGCATCCCATGCCAAGTCGGACATGCCGACACCACCGCGTACCAGGGAGAGTCGCTGATGAGCAATAAATCGCTGATCGCCCTTATTGTTGCCGTTGTCGTGGCGATTGTTGCCTGGAACAGCTTCTACATCGTTTCGCAAACCGAACGTGCCGTTATGCTGCGCTTTGGTCGTGTGGTGCAGGACGATGTTCCGCCGGGTCTGCATGTGAAGATTCCTTACGTCAACCAGGTGCGCAAGTTTGATGGCCGCTTGATGACGTTGGACGCTCCGACTCAGCGTTTTCTGACGCTGGAAAAGAAAGCAGTAATGGTTGATGCATTCGCCAAGTGGCGTGTGAAAGATGCGGGTCGCTTCTACGCTGCGACGTCGGGTCTTAAGCAAGTTGCTGACGAGCGCCTGTCGCGTCGTCTCGAATCGGGGCTGCGTGACCAGTTCGGTAAGCGCACGCTGCATGAAGTGGTGTCCGGTGAGCGCGATGCGCTGATGGCTGAACTGACTGCATCGCTGAACAAAATGGCTGAAAAAGAGCTGGGTATCGAAGTTCTCGATGTTCGGGTCAAGGCCATCGACCTGCCGAAAGAAGTTAACCGCAGCGTTTTCGAACGTATGAGCAGTGAGCGTGAGCGTGAAGCTCGTGAGCACCGCGCCAAGGGTAACGAACTGGCAGAAGGCATTCGTGCTGACGCCGATCGTCAAGCCCGCGTGCTGTTGGCTGAGGCGTATCGTCAGTCCGAAGAGTCGCGCGGTGATGGTGATGCCCAGGCTGCTGCGATTTACTCCAAGGCTTATGGCCAGGATCAGGAGTTCTACAAGTTCTATCGCAGCCTGCGCGCTTACCGCGAAAGCTTTGCGAACAAGAGCGATGTACTGGTTCTTGACCCAAGCAGCGATTTCTTCCGCTACCTGGAAAAATCCAAGCCTGCGCAACAGTAAAAACGCTTGAAGCCTGTGGGTGGGAGTGAGCCTGCTCGCGATGCGGTCGACTTGATTTGTCAGGCAGGCCGAGTTGATTACATCGAGAGCAGGCTCGCTCTCAACTGAAAGGGCCTCTCTTTAGGAGGCTGCATTCACTCCGCTTGGCGGTCAAATTGCCTGGCGGGGTGATCCTTTTAGAAAACGGGTGTATGATGCGGCAGCCGGGAAATTCCCGGCTTTTTTGCGTCTGCATGTTTGATTGACCGAATGGCTGTTACAGCTTCGGCAGATTTTTCGAGGAATGTGCTGTGTAAGCCTGTCGCTTGGGCTTTTTTGCTGTGCGCGTTCAAGACGCAGCCACGTTCTGCTTTACTCAAGGCTCGCCTGCTGGCTGGCCGCCCGGATCATAGGGGAATGGCGTAATGGCAACGGTAGACCGCTGGCTCTTGCCAGATGGCATCGAAGAAGTACTTCCACCAGAGGCAGCCCGCATTGAAGTGGCGCGCCGTCAGGTGTTGGATCTGTTCCAGAGCTGGGGCTATGAGTTCGTCGTCACCCCGCATATCGAATACCTGGAGTCTTTGCTGACAGGGGCTGGCCAGGATCTCGACTTGCGTACCTTCAAGGTTATTGACCCGCAAACGGGTCGCCAGATGGGTTTTCGTGCCGACATCACGCCGCAAGTGGCGCGCATCGATGCGCATACCCTGCGTCGCGAAGGCCCGAGCCGTCTGTGCTACGCCGGTAGCGTGCTCCATGCGCAGCCGCGTGCGTTGTCATCCTCGCGCAGCCCGATCCAGTTGGGTGCCGAGTTGTATGGCGATGCAAGCCCGAGCAGCGACGTTGAAGTCATCAGCCTGATGTTGGCGATGCTGCAACTGGCCGATGTGCCGGATGTGCACATGGACCTGGGGCATGTTGGTATTTACCGTGGTCTGGCCCGTGCGGCCAACCTGTCGGTTGAAGTGGAACAACAATTGTTCGACGCCCTGCAACGCAAGGCGATCGACGAAGTAACGGCCTTGACCGAAGGTTTGCCGGCTGATTTGGCAGGCATGCTGCAGGCATTGGTTAGTTTGTGTGGCGGCCGCGAAGTGCTGGTTGCTGCGCGTGAGCGTCTGGCCAAGGCTCCGGCCCAGGTCATGGCTGCTCTGGATGACTTGCTGGCGATTGCCGAGCGGTTGTCTGTGCGTTTCCCGCAGTTGCCGCTGTATTTTGACCTGGGTGAGTTGCGTGGTTATCACTACCACACAGGTGTGGTGTTTGCGGTCTTTGTACCGGGCGTTGGGGACTCCATCGCCCAGGGCGGTCGTTATGACGATATAGGTGCTGTTTTCGGACGTGCCCGTCCGGCTACCGGTTTTTCGACCGATTTGAAAACCCTGGTGACCCTGGGGCGTGCTGAAGTCGAGCTACCGTCTGGCGGTATCTGGATGCCTGACAGCACAGATGCGGCACTCTGGCAGCAGGTTTGCCAGCTTCGCAGTGAAGGTCAGCGTGTGGTTCAGGCGTTGCCTGGGCAACAGCAGGCTGGTGCCCAAGAGGCAGACTGCGACCGCCAATTGATTCAGCAGAACGGCCTGTGGCAAGTAGTGCCGCTGGTTTCTTGAGTTTTCCTGCCGGCGGCTGCCGGCACCAAGTTTGCGCGAATGAGGACAAGTGTTATGGGTAAGAATGTCGTAGTCCTGGGCACCCAATGGGGTGATGAGGGCAAAGGCAAGATCGTTGATCTGCTGACCGAACATGCTGCCGCTGTAGTGCGTTACCAAGGTGGCCACAACGCTGGCCACACGCTGGTAATCGACGGCGAAAAAACCGTATTGCACCTGATTCCGTCGGGCGTGTTGCGCGAAGGCGTGCAATGCCTGATCGGCAACGGTGTCGTGGTTGCTCCCGACGCCCTGCTGCGTGAAATCATCAAGCTGGAAGAGAAAGGCGTACCGGTGCGCGAGCGCCTGCGTATCAGCCCGTCCTGCCCGCTGATCCTGTCCTTCCACGTTGCGCTGGACCAGGCGCGTGAAAAGGCCCGTGGCGAGCTGAAGATCGGTACTACCGGTCGTGGCATCGGCCCGGCTTACGAAGACAAGGTTGCTCGTCGTGGCCTGCGTGTTGGCGATCTGCTGAACATGCCGCGCTTTGAAGCCAAACTGCGTGAACTGGTGGACTACCACAACTTCATGCTGGTGGGTTTCTACAAAGAGCCAGCCATCGACTTCGACAAGACCCTGGCCGAGTGCAAGGAATACGCCGAGCTGCTTAAGCCGCTGATGCTGGACGTGACTGCCGAGCTGCACGACCTGCGTCGCGCTGGCAAAGACATCATGTTCGAAGGCGCCCAAGGTTCGTTGCTGGACATCGACCACGGTACTTATCCGTACGTGACCAGCTCCAACACCACTGCTGGCGGCGTTGCGACCGGTTCGGGCGTTGGCCCGATGTTCCTGGACTACATCCTGGGCATCACCAAGGCTTACACCACTCGCGTAGGTTCGGGCCCGTTCCCGACTGAGCTGTTCGACGACGTCGGCGCTCACCTGGCCAAACAAGGTCACGAGTTCGGTGCTACCACCGGCCGTGCTCGTCGTTGTGGCTGGTTTGACGCCGTTATCTTGCGTCGCGCTATCGATGTGAACAGTATTTCGGGCATTTGCCTGACCAAGCTGGACGTACTCGACGGTCTGGAAACCATCAACATCTGCGTCGGTTACACAGACGCAAATGGTGTTGAAATTGCTCCGACCGATGCTGACAGCTACGTAGGTCTTCAGCCTGTGTACGAAGAAGTTCCGGGCTGGACTGAATCGACCGTGGGTGCAAAAACCCTGGAAGAGCTGCCAGAGAACGCACGTGCTTACATCAAGCGCGTTGAAGCACTGATCGGCGCGCCGATCGACATTATCTCGACTGGCCCGGACCGTAACGAAACCATCGTTCTGCGTCACCCGTTCGCTTAAGTCGCTGTTGATGTAAAACAAAAGGCCCCTCGGGGCCTTTTGTTGTTTCTGCCGGGTGTGCGGCACGACCCTTGCTGTGATAACCGCCAATAAGGGTGCTATCAAAATAATGGCACTTAAGTGGAGGGTTTTCTGTGTCTGCCGTTCTCTCACTGTTACAAAGCCGTCTGCTGCGGCCAGTATTCGTTACCCTAGGTATCGCTCTTTTGGTGCAAGTGCTGGTGGCTGTCGCACTGACGCGGAGCACGGTGACTGCCCTGGAGTCTGATCTGGACACTCGTCTTGGAGCTGACAGTCAAAAGCTCACTGCAGAACTGGAACAGGCCGGGCGTGAAGTAAAGGGCAACCTTGAAGCTCTCTCCGGCAGCACTCGCCAGCGCCTGACGGCGGGCCTCGAGCCACGCTTGAAAGACGAGCAAATGCAACTGCGCGAAGCGCTGGAAAAGAACCTGCAGGACTCGGCCAACGACATGGCCCAATTGCTGGCTGCCGTGGCGCCGCGTGCAATCTGGGACAGTGACGTGCCTACGCTGTCTGATTTCGCCCGTCGTGCGCAACGCAATCCCAATGTGTTGTTCGTGGTGTATGACGACGCCACTGGGCAGCATCTGACGCGTTACCTCAATCGCGATAACCCGATCAACCAGGCACTTTTGGCCAAGGGCAAGGGAGAGCGAGCGCTGGATAAAGTTCTGGACGCCGCACGCCACGACCCGTCGGTGTATTACCTCGAAGCTTCCATCAACCCTAATGGGGTCGAGATCGGCAAAGTATTGATGGGGGTTTCTACCGCCTCTGTTGAGCAGGACCTGGCGGCCCTCGACAAGCGTTTTGCAACCTTGATTGTAAACAGCGAGCAGTTGGTCGGCGAAAGCCTGCAGGGCGCTGCGAGCGACAGTTCAGCAGCATTGAGTGCGCGTCTGGAATCGGCGCAGGCTGCTGCGGCACAGATGCAGGCAAACACCGCGCAAACCGTGCGCGAGGCGGCAGATACCTTGCGCTGGCGTATTGGCATGGGCCTGGCAATTGTCGGCCTGGGCGTATTGCTGTTGCTGGCCGTGGTGCTGGGGCGGCGTGTGGTCAACAAGTTGCTGCTGCTGATTGCGGCGCTGAATGATTTGGCGGCGGGTGAGGGGGATCTGACCAAGCGCGTGGGACTTAACAGCAAGGACGAAATTGGCGATATGGCGGCGGCGGTCAATCGCTTTATCGATAAGCTGCAGCCTATCGTGCGTGAGGCGGGGGATGTGGCGCAGCGCACCGGAGTCGAAATCGGCGTCATGACGCTGCGCAACGCCGGGGCGGATGCTGCCGCGCAGTTGCAGCGTGATGAAGTAGCGCAAAGCCTTCACGCGCTATCGACCATGGCGGATGCGGCTCAATCCGAAAGTCAGGCCATGCAGGCCGCGCTTAAACAGGTGGTCGATATTCGCCAGGCCACCGATGAAAACACCCGTACTTCGGCCAAGGTGGGCGGCCTGATCGAGGCGCTGGCGGGGCAGGTGGGCGAGGGGGCCAAGGTTATTGAGCGACTGGCACAACAAAGCGAACAGATCGAAGTCGTCCTGACCGTGATTCATGGCATTGCCGAGCAAACCAACTTGCTGGCGCTCAACGCGGCCATCGAGGCAGCGCGGGCGGGAGAGACCGGGCGCGGTTTTGCTGTGGTGGCCGATGAGGTGCGGGCACTGGCCAGCAAAACCCAGAGCTCAACCGGTGACATTCAGGCGCATATCGTGGCGTTGCAGCAGGGCGCCAAAGAGGCCGTTGCGGCGATTGGTCTGGCGGGGCGTCAGGCGAACGAGGGGTTGGCGGTACTGCGTGGCAGCGTGCAGTTGCAAAAAACCGTGCAGACCTCGGTTGAGCAGGTCCATACCGCCATCGGCGAGGCCACCAAGGCGGCAGAGCACCAGGCACAAGGTGCATATGCGGTGCGCGGGCGGGTTGAAGTGATTCATGCTCAGGCTGAACGTGCGGCCGAGGCGGTGACCCAAACCACGGCCAGCGGCAAGGTGCTGGATGGGTTGGCGGCGCAGCTCAAGGCGAGCCTGGGGCAGTTCAGGGCTTAATGACACAGCATGTCTGGGTAGCAGCTGCCGAGGGACGACGGCTGCGTTCGGCGGCGCAGCCGTCGTAAAGTCAGAGTGCTCGGTGTAACGGTTAAACCGCGTGCTCAGGTTTTACGATCGCTTCGCAATCGGGCGTAGCCTCGCAGGCTCGGCAACTGCTACGAGCCTCTTGGCGTTTAGCGGCTCAAATACATCTTCGTGGTGAGCAAGTACACGGGTAGCCCCGACACTAGAATCAACAACGCCGCATAAGGCGCCGCCGCTGCAAATTCTATATTCGAGGTATGGGACCAAACCTGCGTCGCCAAGGTGTTAAGCCCGGTGGGGCTCAGCAGCAAGGTGGCGGTCAGTTCCTTCATGGCATCCAGAAACACCAGGGCAAACGCTGCCCCCAGGGCCGGGAAGATGATCGGCAGCGTTACCCGGAAAAATGCCGAAAACGATGTGGCACCCAACGTGCGGGCCGCTTCTTCCAGTTGCGGTGCTGCCTTGTTCAGGGCTGTGCGGATCGGTGCCTGCGCCAACGGCAAAAACAGCAGGGCATAGGCAATCAGCAGCAAGGCCGAAGTCTGATACAGCGCCGGAACGTAATGCAGGGCGAAATACACCAGGGCCAAGGCAATCACCAGCCCCGGCAGCGCATGCAGCAAGTAGGGCAGGCGTTCCGCCCAGATCGCCAGCGAGCCTTTATAACGCACCACCAGCAACCCGACCGGTACGGCCAGCACCAGGCACAGCGCAGCCCCGCCCAGCGCCAGTGACAGCGACGAGAACAGAGCCTCGCCAATCTCGGCCATCGGGAATGCTGCCGAGCTGCCCTTGACCAGCCAATACACCAGCATGCCCAAAGGAATACCGCTGCCGACCACCGCCAGAGCCAGGCAATACAACTGCCCCGGCACTGACCATTTGCCCAGTCGCACTTGTTCGGCACGCCGCGCAGCGCCCTGGCCGATGCGAATGTGGCGACCCTTGCCGCGCACTTTAAGCTCCAGCCATAACAGGCTCAGGCACATCACCAGCAGTACCGCAGAAAGCATCGCCGCATTGGCGTTGCTGAATTCCAGTTCGAACTGCTGATAAATCGCCGTCGTGAAGGTTTGCAGGCCAATGATCGACAGGGCACCGAACTCCACCAGCATATGCAGGGCAATCAGCAGCGAGCCGGCCAGCAGCGAAGGCCAGAGCAGTGGCAGAGTGATGGTGTAAAACACCCCCCAACGATTCTGGCCCAGAGTGCGGGCCGATTCTTCAAGAGCCGGGTCTAGGTTGCGCAGGGTGGCCGCGACCGGTAGAAAAATCAGCGGGTACTTGGACAGGCTCATCACCAGAATCGCGCCGCCAAGGCCCTCAAAGCTTGCGCTCAGTGAGACCCAGGTGAAGCTGCTGACGAACGCCGGAACGGCGAACGGCAGGCATAGAATCACGCCCCACAAGCGCCGGCCGGGCAGGTTGCTGCGTTCAAGCAGCCAGGCCAGGGACAGACCGATCAGCGCGCAGGTGACGGTGACGCCGACCATCAGCAGCAACGTGTTGCGCATCAGGCCAAATACATAAGGGCGCCACAACAGGTGCAGCGCTTCAGCCCATCCGGCTTGCCAGGCCTTGGTGCCGACATACAACAACGGCAACAGGCTCAGGCCCACCAGTAGCAGGACGGGCAACAAGAGCCAGATCGAAGGTCTTTTGCGGGTGGGCGTAAAGCGTGCAGGTTGGGCGCCAGACAGCATCAGAGCAGGCCTACATCACGTTCAAGGTCGAGCGCTTCTTCAGCGTTGCCCAAGTCGGCAGGCGTCACTTTTGGCGGTTGCAGCTCTTCAAATGGCTTGAGGCCGCGCTCGGACACCATGCCTTTGCGCATCGGGTATTCCGCGGTGGTGTTGGTGATCACGCGCTGGCCTTCTTCACTGGCCATGTAAGCCAGCAATTGCTGGGCTTCTTTGGGATGCTTGCTGGCCTTCAATACACCAGCGCTGGACACGGTCACCAAGCCGCCCGCATCGCCATCGGTGAAGTAATACAGTTTGGAGTCCAATTGACCCTTCTCGCGCTGCAACGCAAACCAGTAGTAGTTGTTGACCAGAACTGCGGCCACTTCACCGTTTTCTACCGCTTTGAGCGCCACCATGTTGTTGGTGTAGGTCTTGCCGAAGGCACGCAGGCCGGTCAGCCATTCTTCAGCAGCTTCTCGCCCGTGCAGCTTGATGATTGCAACGGCCTGTTCCTGGAACGCGCCGCTGGTGGGTACAAAGCCGATCTTGCCTTGCCATTGAGGCTCGGCGAATTCCAGTACCGACTTGGGCAACTGGTCTTCGCTGATCTTCTTGGGATTGAACGCGACGACTCGGGTGCGTGCCGTCACGCCGATCCAGGTGCCGTTGGCAGCCACGTATTCCTTGGGCAACACTTGCAGCGTGCTGTCATCGGCCTTGGCCAGAAAACCTTGCTCGCCCAGGTTGTTCAGAGGTGGCGATTCTTCTGCGTAGAACACATCCGCAGGCGAGCGGTCGCCTTCTTCCATGATCTGACTGGCCAGCTGGTTGCTGCTGCCTTTGCGCACGTTGACGTGAATGCCGGTTTTGGCTTCAAAGGCCTTGGCGAGGTTGTCGCCGACTTCCTTGTGCTGACCGTTGTAAAGCGTCAGCGACACAGGGTCGGCAGCGTGGGCGGGAGAGGTCAGTGCAAGACCTAGGATGGAGAGAGTCAGACCGCGCAGTAGAGATGTCGCAAGCCGGGTATTTCGGAGCATCATTCGCTGGGTTCCTCGCTGGGTACTACAAAACTTGTAACAATAATAAACGATATTGTTTCTCAAGTGCGCTTGACCCAGCGTCCAATTGTGCCAGTACGACGAACTGTGTTTGCCCCAGGGTTTAGAGCGTGTCCAGAAAGCTGCGCAAGGCCCGCAATTCGTCCTTGTTCATATTCAGGGCCTTAAGCCGGTCGCTGGTGCGTGGAAACAGCGGATCATCGACCTGTTGTGCGTTGGGGCGCGGACGGGGCATGCCCATGTTGTAGAACGCCAGCGTGCCTTCCATGTTGACGAACAGTCCGTTGTGCATCCAGGGGGCGGTTTTCATCACCAGTCGCAATGACGGGGTGCGGAATGCGCCCACGTCTTCAGGTTTACGTGACACTTCGTAGCGCCCCAGGTCTTCATATTTACGCCCGTAGTACGTCAGGCCGAGGTTATGAAACTGATCGTCGCTTAGCGCCGGGCCAAAGTGGCAGTTCATGCAGCGCGCCTTGGTGCGAAACAGGTGCAGGCCATAAAGCTGTTCATCGCTCATGCGTTGGGAGCGCCCGCGCAGCAATTGCTCAAAGGGGGTATTGCGCGTGGCGCTGACGAGTGTGCGCTGAAAGGTGGCCAGGGCCTGGGCGGTCTGCACCTGGGTGATCGGGCCTGGCCCGAATGCCTGGACAAACTCTGTGCGGTAGGTCGGGTCGGCGTTTAGCTGTTGCAGCAGTTGGGGAATGTCGAAGGCCATTTCCAGTGGGTCGATGATCGGATGCATGGCTTGTTGTTCAAGGCTGGCGCCCCGACCATCCCAAAACAGCGCCGAGCTGTAGCCGCTCATTACCAGGCTTGGTGCATTTCGCCGACCGCTTTGGCGATCGTGACCGAAGGACACTCGGCGGCCATCGGCAAAGGCCATATCAGCCTCATGGCATGACGCGCAGGCGATTTGTCCGGAGCGCGACAATTTGGGGTCGTTAAACAGCTTTTTCCCCAGCGCGGCCTTGGTTTCGCTGAACGGGTTCTCGGGTGGCGCGGGGGCGTGGGCGGGCAAGGCGGCCATTTCTTGCCAGTTCACATCGGCATCCACCTGGGGGGCGGGCCATTGGGTGACGGGCTGGCGGTACTGCTGGGCGATGCAGGTCGGGTAATCGGCAGCCTTTTGATCGCAGGCGGTTGCCGCAGCCGCGCTCAAAGCTGTGGCCAGACTGATGCAGAAAGTCATGCGCTTCAAAATTTGTATCCCACTTCCAGCATGAATTGACGACCGACTTCATAGGTGGCCAGGCCACTGGTTTCGGTGGCGCCGACGATCTTTTTGTCCAGCAGGTTGGTCACGTCGAGGTTGACGAAAACGGCCTGATCCTTGGCGGTGGGCAGCTCCCAGGCCACGCGTGTGTCCCAGGTCAGCGCCCCGGAAAACGGGGTTTCTGCCCAGATATAAGCGTCCTTGCCCTCGTGCTGGATTTTCTTGCCCGTGGCGGCGATGCGGCGATAGCCGTCGCGATAACGCAAAAAGTTGCTCCAGGTGATATGCAGCGGCTCGATTTCGGTGACGGTGGTCAGGCGCGCAGTCCACGGGCGGTTGTAGTTGGCCGCTGGCATGTCGGAGTACTTCATGAATTTGCCGTCGTACTGGATCGTTGGGTCTTCGACGTAGGTGGCGCCAATATTGGCGGTGTAGCTCGACAGCCCGGTGTTGTGGATTTTGCTCCAGTCCATGGCGAACTGGCCTGAGGTGCGGGTGCTGCCCAGGGTAAAGGCTTGCAGCGGGGTGATGGTCAAGGTGTAGATGTCGGCGTCGCTTTTGCCGCCGTTGTAGTAGGTGTAGTAATTGGTCGCCAAGGTGCCGATGTCTTCGGACGGTTCGCCGATTTGCGAGCCCCAGGCGCGGCTGACTTGCTCGCGGCCCATGCGTTTTACGTATTTGACGGCGAACTCGGTGTTCCATTGCACATGGCTCAGGCCCAAGGTCAGTTCGTCGTCGTAAGGCACTTTGAGCTGGTTGAATTTACTGTCGTTGGCCACTCGCTTGTTCAAAACCCAATCGGAAGTCTGGCCGGCACGGGTGTATTCGGTGCCCATGGCCGCTACACCGTCACGCAGGCGGTAGGTGTACAGGTTGCGTCCGTAGTAGCGGTTGGCGCCGCCGGTGATGCGGGTTTTGCTGTCGCCAAAGACGTCCAGCTCAATCGCCAGCCGCGGTGCCACGGTGGTTTGTTTCATGTAGTCATCACCGTCGATCCGCACGCCGGGCCTCACGGTCAGGCGTTTGTAGCGCATTTCGTCTTGCAAGTACAAAGCCCAGGTGCGGGTGTCGAAGCTGGTTTTACCCTGGCTCAGGGTCCTCTTTTTGGCGTACTGGCCGTCCCAGCCTTCATTGAGGACAGGACCCATCGAACAGAAGGGGTCATTGCCCGCGCAAGAGCTTGCCTCGGCGACGGTGTAGCTGTTGTAGGGTGTGTTGCGCTCATAGCTGGCGGTGTTTTGTGACAGCTCCAAGCCGGTTTGCAAGGCATGGTTGACGCCTAGCCAGTTGAAGCTGTTCCAGTCGGCCTTGAGCTTGTAAGCCAGGCTTTTCTGGGTTTCTTCTAGATCACCAAAGCCGCCCTCGGTAGCCGCCCCCGAGGTGCTCCAGTTTTTGGTCGTGGAGGTGCGCCAAAAAATCATGTAGTCGCTGTCGGAATAGCGGGACGTGTTCAGTTTGCTCCAGCTCAGGTTTTGCTCAACCCGGGCCATTGGAGCATTCCACACCAGCCGTGTACTGAGGCTATCGCCGCCGGCCTCCATTTCGCGGGCGGAGAAAATGGCGCTGGGGCCAAATGTTTTTGCAGTTTCCGGGGCGTGGGTCAGGCTCACGTCCAGCTTCCAGTCCTCGTTAACCTGCCAGACAGCCTTGAGAAAGTAGTTGTCGATACGCCGGGTCTGTACCTCAGTCATGTTGGCGGTATCCGTCTGGTTGGACACGGCAAACACGCGGGTGGGCATCGTCGAGTCCTTGCGTGAAAAGCTGCCCATCAAACCGAAGTTTTCGCTCAGGTGCCCTTCGAGGGTGGCGCGGGTGATGAATTTTTTAAAGTCGGGCTGGCTACTGTTGCCAAACCCGGCTTTGAAATTTTCGAGGTCCGGATCATCTTCATTCAGGTGATAGCGGGTCCACTCGGAGCGTGACATCTGTACCGAGAGCTTGCCGTGGAAGTCCGTCTTGGGGTCGCGGGTATTGGCCTGGACCACGCCGCCGTTAAAGCCGCCAAATTCCACGGGCACGTTGCTGTCGTAGACCTTGATGTCCTCCAGCAGGTCGGTATCCAGCGCCAGCCCCTGACTGCGGCCCGGCATTTCATCGAAGTCATCGTTGGTACCCCCGGGGTCCAGGTCGTTGTTCATGCTCATGCCGTCAACGATAAACAGGTTTTGCCAGGGCCTTGCTCCGTTGATGCTGATAGTGGCAGGCGCAATTTCCCCTGGGGTTTTACTGCTCTGCTGGTTGTTATCGAACTGTACATTGGGGTTGGTGCGTAGAAGGCTGGTGATATCGCCATTGCCTGAAGGCAGGCTTTCTATCATGTGCCGGTCAATGGTCTGTTCGCCTTGAAACACTGGGGCCATGGCAGTGATGGGCGTGCTTTTGATCAGCATCACATCACTTTCAGTGGGCGGCAGGATGGAGGCGCTGTCGGCGGAGGTGGCCTCCCATTGCAGGCCGCTGCCGCGTAGCAGGCGGGCCAGGGCTTTCTCGGGGCTCATGCTGCCTTCGACCGATGAGCCACTCAAGCCAGTGAGCAATGCGCTTTCCGCGCTGACCTGCCAGCCCGACTGCCGGGAAAACGCAATCAGTGCATTGGCCAGTGGCTGGGCCGGGATCTGGAAATGCAGCTGTTGCTGTTTTGTTTGTGCGGCAGACACAGGGCTGGCGCCGATGACCATTGCTGGCAACCCAAGCAGCAGGATGATGGACAGCGATCGGCAACGGGGGAGGCTGACGCATTGCAAACGCAAAGAAGGCATGAAGTGACCTACGAAATAAAACGCCATAGTCACTAATGCGAATCTTTATCAGTGACGTTCGTAGGTAAAGACTCTCGGGCTAAACGGATTTCCAGAAATAATTGAAAAAAGTTTCGGCTGGCTGAGAGCGATGTGCCAATTGCTCAGGGTTTACATGACTTCAATCGTGGTAGAGAGCGTGCTCTCGAAGACAGATAAAGTCTCGCTCCCACTTCAGGACTGCTGCGAAGGCGATCAGAGCTTAGGGCTTTGCCGAGACAATCAGGGTGTACGGCACGCTGTCATGCAGGCGTCCGCCCAGTGGAACAATGGCGGCCTGCAATGCGCTTTTGGGGTCGCGCAGGTTCAAGGCGGCGGTGATGCGGCGTTGGCCCAGTGCCTTGTCTGTCAGCAAAATCAGACCGGGCTGATAGCGGCGTAACTGCATGATTACGTCGTCGAGGGACTGATCGACGGCCACCAGTTGCCACTGGCGCCAGGGTGCGATTTGCTCAATGGGCAATTGCACGATACGGGTATGTCGGTCGTTAGCGGTGAAGTGCAGTTGATCGCCGTGGCCCAACAGGTGCATGGCCGAAGCGGACGCCTGGGGTGTTTGCACGGCAACCGTACCGCTCTCGACGCTGACGTCGACGCCGTTTTCGCCCAGGCTTACGGCAAATGCGGTTCCGGTGACTCGAACGCGTACATCACCGGCGTTCACATAAAAGGCGCGATCGGCATCCGGCTTCACCGAGAAAAATGCCTGGCCGCGCAGCAATGTGACTTCGCGTTGTTCGGGGTTGAACTGAATGTCGGCAAGGGTGTTGCTGTCGAGGAGCATCTGGCTGCCATCGCTGAGCGCGACGGTGCGGTGTTCGGCGGCAGGGCTGCGGTAGTCGGCTTGCATTGCTTGCCAGTCGGGGCCCCACATCAGCAAGGCACTCGCGGCCACGGCAGCACCGACCAGTGCGCGTTTGCGCCGGCTCAGGCGCGGGGGAGGGCGTGGAGCCCGTGGGGCTGGCGCGGCCTCAGCCGGCAGGGTCAGGGCTTCGCCGCTCAGGCTCCATACCTTGAGTGCCTTGCGGTAAGCCGCGTCATGTTCGGGGGCGCTGGCTCGCCAGTTATTCAGGCGTTCGGTCAGCTCGGGATCGTGGGGGTTCTCCTGGATCAGCAACAGCCAGTCCAGCGCGGTTTCCCAGATCGGGTTCGGATTGTCAGTCATTACTCAGTTGTTCCGCGCAGTAGGTCAGGGCGTCGCGGACCAATTGGTGGGCCAGGCTCACGGAGATTCCAAGTTGTGTGCCGATTTGCTGGAACGTGAGACCTTTCAGTCGATGCAGCACAAATGCCTGTCGCGTACGCTCTGGCAGGCGCGACAAAGCATGTTGCAATTTGCGCAGTTCGTCCAGATGCAGGGCTTGCTGTTCGGGTGATGGGGTGCTGGAAATGTGCTCGTCCAGTGATTCACTGCGACTGGTGTGGCGGTTTTCAAGGGTCGCCCGGCGATTGAGGTCAAACGCCAGATTGCGCACGATGCGATAAAGGTAGCCGACGGGCTGTGTCAACGGCATGAGGTTGTCCGCGCCCTGGCTGAAGCGCAGCCAGGCGTCTTGAACCACGTCTTCGGCCTTGGCTCGACAGCCCACGATAGGTGCGGCGTAATCGACCAGGGCAAGGCGATGCGTGAGGTAGAGCTGGAGCCTGTCGTTGGTATCGGGCACGAGAATCCAGGTGGACGCGCTAGCAATCTGAAGGTGGTCGGATATTAATGCGGATGAGATTAATTATCAAATGCGACTTTGGGATCGCTGATAAAGAAATCTTGAAGGGGAGGGTAAGCAATCCCGGAAACTAAAAAGCCCGCTTTCGCGGGCTTTTTGAGTGGTTATACAGAATGAATCTGTAAACCTGAATTGGTGCCCAGAAGAAGACTCGAACTTCCACGACCTTGCGGTCACCAGCACCTGAAGCTGGCGTGTCTACCAATTTCACCATCTGGGCAGTATCAGCAACGTTGCCGCTGTTGATGTGGCGCACTATACGGAGCGCTTTTGAATCTGTAAACCCCTGTTTTAGTTTTATTAAATCAGGGGCTTATGAAGTTCTTAAATGCAAAAACCCGCTTTCGCGGGTTTTTGTGTGAGGCTCAGAGTTGTACTACTCTGAATCTCTGAATTGGTGCCCAGAAGAAGACTCGAACTTCCACGACCTTGCGATCACCAGCACCTGAAGCTGGCGTGTCTACCAATTTCACCATCTGGGCAGCATCTTCAACGTTGCCGTTGTCGATGGCGCGCACTATACGGATGACCCTTTGACCTGTAAAGCGTTGTGATTAAAAATATTGAAAATTTTTCGCGAACGGTTGGTTGGTAGCGTTAAAGCGCGTCAGAAAGGACTATTAAGGCCCAGTGTGTGCCTGAAATTTCCCGTTTCAATACGCGTATGCCAAACTAACCCGCATATAGACAAGGTGAAAACTATCTAATGGCCGATTGGCAGACCCTCGATCCCGAGGCCGCACGTGAAGCGGAAAAATACGAAAACCCTATCCCTAGCCGCGAACTGATCCTTAAGCATCTGGCCGAGCGTGGCTCGCCTGCTGCTCGCGAACAGTTGGTGGAAGAGTTCGGTCTGACTACAGAAGACCAAATCGAGGCCTTGCGCCGTCGCCTGCGTGCGATGGAGCGCGATGCCCAGCTGATTTACACCCGTCGTGGCACTTATGCACCGGTGGACAAGCTCGACCTGATTCTCGGCCGCATCAGTGGTCACCGTGATGGCTTCGGCTTCCTGATCCCGGATGATGGTAGTGACGACCTGTTCATGAGCCCGTCGCAAATGCGGCTGGTGTTCGATGGCGACCGTGCGCTGGCCCGTGTTTCGGGGCTGGACCGCCGTGGTCGCCGTGAAGGCGTGATCGTCGAAGTGGTCTCGCGTGCTCACGAAACCATCGTGGGTCGTTACTTCGAAGAAGGCGGCATTGGCTTTGTCGTGGCCGACAACCCAAAGATCCAGCAGGAAGTGCTGGTGACGCCGGGTCGCAACGCTGGCGCAAAAATTGGCCAGTTCGTCGAAGTGAAGATCACTCACTGGCCGACGCCGCGCTTCCAGCCGCAAGGTGATGTGCTTGAGGTCGTAGGCAACTACATGGCCCCGGGTATGGAAATCGACATTGCCCTGCGCACTTACGACATTCCGCACGTCTGGCCTGAAGGCGTCCTTAAGGAAGCGGCCCGGTTGAAGCCGGAAGTCGAAGAAAAAGACAAAGAGAAGCGCATCGACCTGCGTCATCTGCCGTTCGTCACCATTGATGGCGAAGATGCTCGCGACTTCGATGACGCGGTTTTCTGCGAAGCCAAGCCAGGCAAGCTGCGCCTGTTCTCCGGTGGCTGGAAGTTGTACGTGGCGATTGCCGACGTTTCCAGCTATGTGAAAATCGGTTCGGCTCTGGATACCGAAGCGCAGGTTCGCGGTAACTCGGTGTACTTCCCTGAGCGTGTGATCCCGATGCTGCCTGAGCAGCTGTCCAACGGTCTCTGCTCCCTGAACCCGAAAGTCGACCGTTTGGCCATGGTTTGCGAGATGACCATCTCCAAAACCGGCGAAATGACTGACTATCAGTTCTATGAGGCGGTGATTCACTCCCAGGCGCGTCTGACCTACAACAAAGTCAGCACCATTCTGGAGCAGCCGAAAACCACTGAAGCCAAGCAGCTGCGCAGCGAATACGCTGATGTGGTGCCGCACCTCAAGCAGCTTTACTCGCTGTACAAAGTGTTGCTGGCCGCTCGTCATACCCGTGGCGCGATTGATTTTGAAACGCAGGAAACCCGGATTATCTTCGGTACCGAGCGCAAAATCGCTGAAATTCGTCCAACTACTCGTAACGACGCACACAAGCTGATCGAAGAGTGCATGCTGGCAGCCAACGTGGCCACTGCTGAATTCCTCAAGAAGCACGAAATTCCTGCGTTGTACCGCGTTCATGATGGTCCGCCGCCGGAGCGCCTGGAAAAACTGCGTGCCTTCCTGGGTGAGCTGGGCCTGAGCCTGCACAAAGGCAAGGATGGTCCGTCGCCTAAGGATTACCAGGCGCTGCTTGAAACCATCAAGGATCGTCCTGACTTCCACCTGATTCAGACCGTGATGCTGCGTTCGTTGAGTCAAGCGGTGTACAGCGCTGATAACCAGGGCCACTTCGGCCTGAACTATGAAGCCTATACCCACTTCACTTCGCCGATCCGCCGTTACCCGGATCTGTTGACGCACCGTGCAATTCGCAGCGTGATCCATTCCAAAATGGACACTCCGCACGTTCGCCGTGCTGGCGCGATGACCATTCCGAAAGCGCGTATCTATCCGTACGACGAAGCGATTCTGGAGCAGCTCGGCGAGCAGTGCTCGATGAGCGAGCGCCGTGCTGACGAAGCCACGCGTGACGTGACCAACTGGCTCAAGTGCGAGTTCATGAAGGACCGTGTCGGCGAGTCGTTCCCGGGCGTGGTGACGGCGGTGACTGGTTTCGGCCTGTTCGTGGAGTTGACCGACATCTATGTCGAAGGTCTGGTCCACGTGACCGCCTTGCCGGGTGACTACTACCATTTCGATCCTGTGCATCACCGTCTTGCGGGCGAACGCACCGGTCGCAGCTTCCGCTTGGGCGACACCGTTGAAGTACGAGTTATGCGCGTCGATCTCGACGAGCGCAAAATCGACTTCGAAATGGCGGAAAAAACCCTCAGTGCACCGATTGGTCGTAAAAATCGCACTACTGACGCGCCAAAAACCAAAAATGCTGGCAAGTCGGGCACCAAGGCCACTGAAAAGCCGGTCGAGCCAGCGCCTGCTGCACGACGCAGTGCTCCGGCCAAGGCCGTCAAAAAAACGACCGACGATGCCTATCGCCCTGGCGATGCTGCCGCAAAAAATGCCGAGCTTCGCAAGAGTCGCGAATTGAAACAGGCGCTGTTGGCCGAATCGAAGAGCGGCGGTCGGACATCGGAGCCGGGAAAGTCGGGTAGGGCAGCACCTGCTAAAGATGCAGGCAAGCCTTCAAAACCGAGTAAACATCGTAAAGGCCCGCCAAAATCGGGCGCCGCTCCTGCTGCAAAAAGCGGCGGGTCGCGCAAACCTAAGGCCAAGTCATGAGTCAGTTGGAAAAAATCTACGGTATCCACGCCGTAGAAGCGTTGCTTCGTCATCATCCCAAGCGCGTAAAGCAAGTGTGGTTGGCCGAGGGTCGTAGCGATCCTCGCGTTCAGACCCTGATCGCATTGGCTGATGAAAGCCGGGTGCCGGTGGGTAATGCCGAGCGTCGCGAGATGGATGTTTGGGTTGAGGGCGTGCACCAGGGTGTTGTGGCTGACGTAAGCCCGAGCCAGGTGTGGGGCGAGGCCATGCTCAACGAATTGCTGGACCGCACCGAAGGTGCTCCGCTGATTCTGGTGCTGGACGGTGTGACCGATCCGCACAACCTGGGTGCTTGCCTGCGTACCGCTGATGCTGCCGGCGCCTTGGCAGTTATCGTGCCGAAGGACAAGTCTGCAACCTTGACGCCAACAGTGCGAAAAGTAGCCTGTGGCGCAGCTGAAGTGATTCCGTTGGTTGCCGTTACCAACCTTGCGGCCACTCTGAAAAAGCTTCAGCAGCGCGGCCTGTGGATCGTTGGTACTGCCGGCGAAGCCGAGCAGGAGCTGTACGAGCAAGACCTGACTGGCCCGACCATCCTGATTATGGGTGCTGAAGGCAAAGGCATGCGTCGCCTGACGCGTGAGCATTGCGATTACCTGGTACGCCTGCCGATGGCGGGCAGTGTCAGCAGCTTGAACGTTTCGGTAGCGACGGGCGTATGCCTGTTCGAAGCCTTGCGTCAGCGCAGCGTCAAAGCCAAGACTTCTTCCAAGAAGAAGTAAGCAACATCCCCTGTGGGAGCCAGCCTGCTGGCGAAGGTATCGATACGGTCTGTCTGGCAGGCTGCGTTGCATGCTTCGCCAGCAGGCTGGCTCCCACAGTTGTATTTGTATGTAGGTGGTCGGGATTGTTCAAATAATCGCCAATTGCCTTGCGCCTCTGTTGTCCCTTCTCTACAATTGCGCCCCTTGCCGTCATGGCGGGCGCATATGTGCCTCTCTAGGCAAGACACACAAGTGTCATTCACTCCTTGTCTGACCGCTTTTTAGTTAGCGGCAGGCTACAACCCGTAAGGAGCATTCATGCGTCATTACGAAATCATCTTTTTGGTCCACCCGGATCAAAGCGAACAAGTCGGCGGCATGGTAGAGCGTTACACCAAGCTGATCGAAGAAGACGGCGGCAAAATCCACCGTCTGGAAGATTGGGGCCGTCGTCAACTGGCCTACGCAATCAACAATGTTCACAAGGCTCACTACGTGATGCTGAACGTTGAGTGCACTGGCAAAGCCCTGGCTGAGCTGGAAGACAACTTCCGTTACAACGATGCTGTGATCCGTAACCTGGTCATCCGTCGCGACGAAGCCGTAACTGGCCAGTCCGAGATGCTCAAGGCTGAAGAAAACCGCAGTGAGCGCCGTGAGCGTCGTGACCGTCCTGAGCATTCTGACAGCGCCGATGGCGATGACAGCGATAACAGCGACGCCAGCGATAACGCTGACGAGTAATCCACGGACCTTTTGAGGAGCCAATTACATGGCACGTTTCTTCCGTCGTCGTAAATTCTGCCGCTTCACAGCAGAAGAAGTGAAAGAGATCGATTACAAGGATCTCAACACTCTGAAAGCTTACGTATCCGAGACCGGCAAAATTGTTCCAAGCCGCATCACCGGTACTAAAGCTCGTTATCAGCGTCAGCTGGCCACCGCTATCAAGCGCGCCCGCTTCCTGGCCCTGCTGGCCTACACCGACAGCCACGGCCGCTGAGACCGGGCAGTCGACAAGTAGTAAAGGATTGAAAGCATGCGCGCCTTAGCTGAGTTCATCATGCGAGGCCGTGTGCAGGCCACGTTAATCGTGGCCGGATGTGCGGCATTGCCGTTCTTGTTCTGGTTGAGTGCTGCTGCAGGTTGCCTTGTGCTCCTGCGGCGCGGTCCGAGAGATGCCTTGAGCATCCTCTCATGGGCTTTACTGCCGGCCTTGGTCTGGTGGTTTATTGGAGAACCTCGCACCCTTATGGTGCTGCTGGGAACTCTGGGGTTAGCGTTGATGTTACGCGCTGGCCAGTCCTGGAACCGCGTGCTGCTGGTCAGCGTAGCGCTGGGTGTGGTGTATGGCGTGATCCTGGGTACGGTTTTCCGCGAACCCATTGGTGCGATGGCGCAGGAGTTGGAAAAACTTCTGCCGCAGGTCCTCAATGGTCTCTACGACAAGTTATCTGACGTAGAGCGAGCGCGCCTTGGAGCACTGATTGCACCCGTCCTCACCGGACTAATTGCAGCTTTGATGCAGGTCGTCAGCGTGCTTAGCCTGATGCTTGGGCGTTATTGGCAGGCGTTGTTGTACAACCCGGGCGGTTTTGCGAGCGAGTTTCGCAGCATCCGCCTACCGCTGGGACCAGCGCTCGTATTGCTGGCGTGCATGCTTGTAGGACCGAACTTCGGTCCTGAAATGGCCATGCTCACGCCGTTGTGCAGCGTAGCGTTGTTCTTCGCCGGGCTAGCCCTGATTCATGGGCTGGTGGCGCAAAAGCGACTGGCCAGGTTTTGGCTGGTGGGGTTGTACGTCACGCTGTTGCTGTTTATGCAGCTGATCTATCCGTTGCTCGTGGTTTTGGCCATTGTCGACAGCCTGATTGATTTTCGCGGACGTCTGGCACCGAAAAGTGCCGATAAAGACTCTGCGGACGGTGAAGGTTAAAAGTTAAGAGGATTTTCACATGCAACTGATCCTTCTGGAAAAAGTCGCGAACCTGGGCAACCTGGGCGACAAAGTAAATGTTAAGGCCGGTTACGGTCGTAACTACCTGCTGCCGTACGGCAAAGCTACCGCTGCAACCGCTGCCAACCTGGCTGCGTTTGAAGAGCGTCGTGCTGAGCTGGAACAAGCTGCTGCAGACAAAAAAGCTTCGGCTGAAACACGCGCTGCCCAACTGGCTGAGCTGGAAGTGACTATCACTGCCACCGCTGGCGACGAAGGCAAGCTGTTCGGTTCGATCGGTACTCACGACATCGCTGATGCACTGACCGCCTCTGGCGTTGAAGTTGCTAAAAGCGAAGTTCGTCTGCCGAACGGCACTATCCGCAACGTTGGCGAATTCGACGTGGCTGTGCACCTGCACGCCGAAGTTGAAGCAACCGTACGCGTTGTTGTGGTAGCTGCTTAAGCAGTCTTAACTGACTGGCACCTTGTGTGCTGGACGGTTAACATCGGGCACGATCCTGTTTACAGGTCGTGCCCTTTGTCTTTCTGCAGTTTCTGATTTTCAAACCCCCTGCTTTTATAAACAACTCAAGTGGCCATGAACGATATCTCCGCTCCTGAGCAATACGATCTACAAACCGCAGCCCTGAAGGTGCCTCCGCATTCCATCGAGGCCGAACAGGCCGTGCTCGGTGGTTTGATGCTGGATAACAACGCCTGGGAACGCGTGCTGGATCAGGTTTCGGACGGCGATTTCTATCGACATGACCACCGCCTGATCTTCCGGGCCATCGCCAAACTGGCGGACCAAAACTCCCCGATTGACGTCGTGACCCTTGCCGAGCAATTGGACAAGGAAGGTCAGACCTCGCAAGTCGGCGGGCTGGGTTACCTGGGTGAACTGGCAAAAAACACGCCGTCGGTCGCCAACATCAAGGCCTATGCGCAGATCGTTCGCGAGCGCGCCACCTTGCGTCAGTTGATCGGCATCAGCACCGAGATCGCCGACAGCGCCTTCAACCCCGAAGGTCGCAATGCTGCCGAAATTCTCGATGAGGCCGAGCGCCAGATCTTTGCGATTGCCGAGGCCCGGCCAAAAACCGGCGGCCCGGTCAGCGTTAACGATCTGTTGACCAAGGCCATCGACCGTATCGACACCCTGTTCAATACCGACAACGCCATCACTGGCCTGTCTACCGGCTACACCGACCTTGATGGTATGACCAGCGGCTTGCAGCCATCGGACCTGATCATCGTTGCGGGTCGTCCATCGATGGGTAAAACCACCTTTGCGATGAACCTCGTCGAGAATGCGGTTTTGCGCAGCGAAAAAGCGGTACTGGTTTACTCCCTCGAGATGCCAGGCGAATCGCTGATCATGCGTATGTTGTCCTCGTTGGGGCGCATCGACCAGACCAAGGTCCGTGCCGGTCGCCTCGAAGACGACGATTGGCCACGCCTGACGTCGGCGGTCAATCTGCTCAATGACCGCAAGCTGTTTATCGATGACACGGCGGGCATCAGCCCATCGGAAATGCGCGCCCGTACCCGACGACTGGTACGTGAGCACGGCGATATCGGCCTGATCATGATCGACTACCTGCAATTGATGCAGATCCCGGGTTCGGGCGGTGACAACCGTACCAACGAGATTTCCGAGATTTCGCGATCCCTCAAGGCCCTGGCCAAGGAATTCAATTGCCCGGTAGTGGCGTTGTCGCAGCTCAACCGTTCCCTTGAACAGCGGCCCAACAAGCGCCCGATCAACTCCGACTTGCGTGAATCCGGAGCCATCGAGCAGGATGCTGACGTCATCATGTTCGTGTACCGCGACGAGGTGTACCACCCCGAGACCGAGCACAAGGGCATTGCCGAGATCATTATCGGCAAGCAGCGTAACGGCCCTATCGGCACCACGCGCCTGGCGTTTATCGGCAAGTACACCCGCTTCGAAAACCTGGCGCCAGGCAGTTACAACTTCGACGACGATTAAGCACCCGGCGCTTCTCTGTGGGAGCGGGCTTGCCCGCCATTCAAGCGGTGAGGCGTTTCAGGCACACCGTGATGATGCCATCGCCAGAAGGCTGGCTCCCACAGGTAATCGACGTGCGCCAATCAATTCCGACCATCGCCGTCGGAATTGATCATTTTTTGTGCTATATTCCGCGCCCGCGAATTTCTTAGTAAATGACGCGCCCCAATTTTCTGTACTCAACACCGGTCATCGACATGCAAGCAGCCAAGCCTCTATTTGACTATCCGAAGTACTGGGCCGAATGTTTCGGTCCAGCGCCATTCCTGCCTATGAGCAGGGAGGAGATGGATCAGCTTGGCTGGGATTCATGCGACATCATCATCGTCACCGGTGATGCCTATGTCGATCACCCGTCGTTCGGCATGGCCATCATCGGTCGCCTGCTGGAGTCCCAGGGCTTTCGCGTGGGCATCATTGCCCAGCCGAACTGGCAGTCAAAAGACGATTTCATGAAGCTGGGCGAGCCGAACCTGTTCTTCGGTGTTGCAGCCGGCAACATGGACTCGATGATCAACCGTTACACCGCAGACAAAAAGATTCGTTCCGATGACGCCTACACCCCTGGTGGCCTGGCTGGCAAACGTCCGGATCGCGCCAGTCTGGTCTACAGCCAGCGCTGCAAGGAAGCCTACAAGAATGTGCCGATTGTACTGGGCGGCATCGAAGCGTCCCTGCGCCGTATTGCGCATTACGACTACTGGCAGGACCGCGTCCGCAACTCGATCCTGATCGACGCCTGCGCCGACATTCTGCTGTACGGCAACGCCGAGCGCGCCATTGTTGAAGTGGCCCAGCGTCTGTCCTACGGTCACAAGATCGAAGACATCACCGATGTTCGCGGTACCGCGTTCATCCGTCGCGATACGCCAAAAGACTGGTACGAAGTCGACTCCACGCGTATCGACCGTCCGGGCAAGATCGACAAGATCATCAACCCGTACGTGAACACCCAGGACACCCAGGCCTGCGCCATCGAGCAGGAAAAAGGTCCGGTTGAAGACCCGAATGAAGCCAAGGTCGTGGAGATCCTGGCCAGCCCGCGCATGACCCGCGACAAGACGGTTATCCGCTTGCCATCGGTTGAGAAAGTACGTGGCGACTCGGTTCTGTACGCTCACGCCAACCGCGTTTTGCACCTTGAAACCAACCCGGGCAACGCCCGCGCGCTGGTACAGAAGCACGGCGAAGTGGATGTGTGGTTCAACCCGCCACCGATCCCGATGACCACCGAAGAAATGGACTACGTGTTTGGCATGCCATACGCACGTATCCCGCATCCTGCGTACGGTAAGGAAAAGATCCCTGCCTACGACATGATTCGCTTCTCGGTGAACATCATGCGTGGCTGCTTCGGCGGCTGCACCTTCTGCTCGATCACCGAGCACGAAGGCCGGATCATCCAGAACCGCTCCGAAGAGTCGATCATTCGTGAGATCGAAGAGATCCGCGACAAGGTGCCTGGCTTTACCGGTGTTATTTCCGACCTCGGTGGCCCGACCGCGAACATGTACCGCATTGCCTGCAAAACGCCGGAAATCGAATCCGCGTGCCGCAAGCCGTCCTGTGTGTTCCCGGGTATTTGCCCGAACCTGAATACCGACCACTCGTCGCTGATTCAGCTGTACCGCAGTGCCCGTGCCTTGCCGGGCGTGAAAAAGATCCTGATCGCTTCCGGTCTGCGCTACGACCTTGCGGTCGAGTCTCCGGAATACGTTAAAGAACTGGTCACCCACCACGTTGGTGGTTACTTGAAGATCGCCCCGGAACACACCGAGGAAGGTCCGCTCAACCAGATGATGAAGCCGGGCATTGGCAGCTATGACAAGTTCAAGCGCATGTTCGAGAAGTACACCAAGGAAGCGGGCAAAGAGCAGTACCTGATTCCGTACTTCATTGCGGCTCACCCGGGCACCAAAGACGAAGACATGATGAACCTGGCGATCTGGCTCAAGACCAACGGTTTCCGTGCCGACCAGGTCCAGGCGTTCTACCCGTCGCCGATGGCCACTGCCACCGCGATGTATCACTCGGGCAAGAACCCGCTGCGCAAGGTTACGTACAAGAGCGACTCGGTGACCATCGTCAAGAGCGAAGAGCAGCGCCGTCTGCACAAGGCGTTCTTGCGTTACCACGACCCGAAAGGCTGGCCAATGCTGCGTGAAGCGTTGACCCGTATGGGTCGCGCCGACCTGATCGGTTCGGGCAAGGATCAACTGATCCCGTTGCACCAGCCTGCCACTGACAGCTACCAGAGTGCGCGTCGCAAAAACTCGACGCCTGCTGGCAGCCATAAGGTAGCAGGGGAGAAGACTACCAAAATCCTGACCCAGCATACCGGCCTGCCGCCGCGTGCCAGCGATGGCGGCAACCCGTGGGACAAGCGTGAACAGGCCAAGGCCGCCGCATTCGCTCGTAACAAACAGGCTGCCAAAGAGCGTCACGAAGCAGCCAAGGGCGGAAAAAGCCAAAAGCCGACCCGCAAGCCGGTAGTGCCGCGCTAGGGATACTTTGTGGGAGCGAGCCTGCTCGCGAAGATGGTTCACGATAATACGGGGTTGCTGGATAGTCTCGGCGTTACGTGATGAGACCTTCGCGAGCGGGCTCGCTCCCACAAGAAACCGCGCAGTATTCACCTACAACGCCAGCCTTCGGGCTGGCGTTGTGCTTTCTGCGCGCTGAGAAGCCTGCCACGGGTTTGTAGGCTGTTCGCTGTCGCAGAGTAAGGGGATGAGGTTTGAAGCGTCTGAGAGGGCGACAGGCTGACTGCGAGGATCAACAGCCGGGCTGCTGATCCTGATCACAGATCCTGTGGGCCGGGTTGTGGATAACCGGGCCTAGGTGGGGCTCAAGCGGTTGGAGCTTTATCTTCTGTGGCACCGGTATCTTCTGCGGCGCCTTCATTTTCGGTGTCGACGTCCTGGTCCAGCTCTGTGTCTACGATGCCGCCTTCAGCAGCTGCTTTCTTGCGGGCGAGCTTTTCCTCTTTCTTCTGCTCTTTAGCCAAGTCTCTTTGACGCTTAGCGAAGTTATAGTTTGGTTTGGCCATGGGCGATCCTCTTGGGGTCGAAGGTGAGGTTAAGCGGCGCGTATTCTGCCCTGTATTAGTGCTTAGCCGTTAGCTGGGTTTTTGCAAGGTTGTACTTTGCGCTAAAAATACGACTCTACACCCACCCAAAAGACCGTTGTGGATTAAATCTCTGACCGAAGGCGGTCATGACCACAAGCACCGCAGGCATACGTGGCAAGCAAACAGGTCATCAATGCAGGAAGTCCCATTACTTATTCCCCCAATTATCAAAATGATGACCTAAGGTTATAGGCCTGAAGTCCATTTTGGGATGGATTCTCTCGATCGCGGCGATAGACCATGACGCAGATCATATGAATCGAGACAATTTTCAGGCAATCTGTATACAGATTTTAGTTTTTCATACCCTGCCTTGGAGATAGACCATGTTTGCCAAAGTTGTTGCGGTATCCCTTTTGACCCTGGCCAGCGGCCATTTGCTGGCGGCAGAGTGCGCTGTGACTGTCGATTCGACTGACCAAATGTCTTACAACACGAAAGAGATCGTCATCGACAAATCCTGCAAGACGTTCACCGTTAACCTGACGCACTCCGGCAACTTGCCGAAAAACGTCATGGGCCATAACTGGGTCTTGAGCAAAAAGGCAGACATGCAGGCAGTTTCCACCGACGGTATTGCTGCCGGTCTGGATAAAAACTACCTCAAGGACGGTGACGAGCGCGTCATTGCCCACACCAAAGTGATCGGCGCTGGCGAGAAAGACTCCGTGACCTTCGACGTGGCCAAGCTCAAGGCGGGCGAAGAATATGAGTTCTTCTGCACCTTCCCGGGCCACAACTCGATGATGAAAGGCGCTGTGGTTCTTAAATAAGACCCCGCGAGCCCTCCAGCAGCCCTGACGTGCCATGCGCCGTCAGGGCTGTTTGCATTCAGGCCTTTGAGTCGGTCATCTTGAAAATGCCCTGGGCGTTACTGCTGTCAAAGTTCAGGTCTATCAGACCGGTATCGGGGTCGACCTCGCGCTGGATAAACTCCACAAACGAGCCAGGCACGGCGTGTTCGCGGTACACCCCTGCGGCATCGATCAGGCCACGGCTGACCGTACTGGCGCGATACGCGGTTTGCATCACTCGGCCAGAGGCCGAAACTTCAATGCTGTCCTTCATCGGTCGCTGCAGGTCGCGTTGTTGTGCGACGCATGCTTCCAGGTCCAGAACCCGGTCGGTCAGGTGGTTGAAACTGTTGCCCTCAGTGGCAATCCAGGCCATTTCGGCGCTTTCATTGAGCAGGCACTGGTAGTCCGTTTCCTGCACCACCCCATGTTGGCGCCCGAATGCTTGATACAGCGCCGGCAACAACGTTTTTGCTTCGCTCAGGCTGCAATGACGGGTGAGGCTCAAGCGTCTGAGGATGCTTTCATGTTCCGGCTGCAGCGGGTCCACGCTGGAACCGACTACGCGAGAGACGGCCTGCGCAAAGGCCTCGCTGAAACGGCCGGGGTGCAGTTCCGAGACAAAGAACTGAGCGATGTCCTCGGGCAGGTCCATTTGTCTGTAGCCCCAACCGGTCATGTTCAGCTTGGTCAGTGGATAAGTTCGCACGTCAGTAAAACCCAACGGCTCGAGCAAGCGCGAAAACGCCTGACGGCCACGGGGTAACTCACCGTTAACGGGCCAGTCCACCGTGCGAATGGCACCGTGGTCAAATACCACTTTGCGACCTTGCCGGGCCTGTTCTTCTACATAACGACGGCCATCCGGCACGGCTTCTACCAGCTTGTGCAGCAGGCACAGGTTCAGTGCTTCGGCCAGCCAGACCCGGTGCAGCGCCTGATCATGCCAACTGAAGCGCAGCAGGCTTTCAGGTACCTCGACATGCTTGCGCAACCAACCGGATGCCGATTGACCGAGCAAGGAATCGACAAGTGAGAACAAACCATCGAAAGAAGACATGGGGCAGGGCTCAGGCGACGAAATAGACGCCTATCAAAGCCTTTGAGTGCGGGAGCGACAAGCGAAAAAAAATGCGGGGTTCATTCCGTTTTTTCCGGGTCGCCGAAAGCCCCCGCCCTAGCGTTCCAGGAGAGGGCTAGGGTGGGGGTTAAGTGTGCCCAAGGTGCTCAAGGCGCGAACGGCATCTCACGTTTGTGGTGAGTCTTTTCGTACGTACTGCTGATGATCCTGAAGGCCTCTTCGCTCACCGGTTGGCCATGTAAAAAAGCATCGATCTCGGCATAGGTCACACCGTGTGACGCTTCATCAGGCTTGCCCGGCTCCAGGTCTTCAAGGTCAGCAGTCGGGACTTTTTCCACCAACGATTCCGGGGCGCCAAAATGCCGGGCAATTGCCCGCACCTGATGCTTCACCAGGCCACTGAGCGGCGCCAGATCGCAGGAACCATCACCGAATTTGGTGAAGAAACCCATGACCGCTTCCGCTGCATGGTCAGTGCCGATCACCAGCCCGCCCGTTGCGCCGGCGATGGTGTACTGCGCCACCATGCGCATCCGCGCCTTGGTATTGCCCAGCACAAAATCAACGGTGGCCGGGGGCTTGCCTTCAAAGGCCGTGACTTCAGCCGCCAGGGCCTTGACCGCAGGGCCGATGTTGACGGTCTGGCGCTCGTCCGGATTGATGAAGTCCACAGCCGCCGTGGCGTCGACTTCGTCGTGCTGCACGCCGTACGGCAAGCGCACGGCAATGAATCGATAGGACGGGTCGCCGGTCTGCTCGCGCAACTGCTGGACTGCCCGTTGTGCCATCAGCCCTGCGGTCAGTGAATCGACCCCGCCGCTGATGCCCAGTACCAGGGTCTTGAGCCTGGCATTGTGCAGGCAACACTGAATAAAAGTGATGCGTCGGGCGACCTCTGCCTCAAGGGCCGAGAGGTCTTTAAACGGCGGCTGGACTTTGAGGTCTTCAGCAATCTGACGCTGTACGGCCTGCATGATTCACTCCTTGGAAGACTGTTCAGGAACTTGGAAAACGTGGCGCAAGTAGGCGGCGAAGTTTGGGTCCGAGCAATGGGTCTTGCCCGGCTCATCCGAGATCTTGGCCACTGGCGAGCCATTACAGGCAGTCATTTTAAGCACGATGCTCATCGGCTCAACACCCGGAATGTCGCAGGTCAGGTTGGTGCCGATACCGAAGCTGACGTTGATCCTGCCGCGCAGTGCCCGGAAAATCTCCAGCGCGCGGGGCAGGGTCAGGCTGTCGGAGAACACCAGGGTCTTGCTCATCGGATCAATGCCCAGCTTGTGGTAGTGGGCTATGCATTTTTCAGCCCATACAACCGGGTCACCCGAGTCGTGGCGCAAGCCGTCGAACAGCTTGGCAAAGTACAGATCAAAGTCTTTCAGAAAGGCGTCGGTGGTGATGCAGTCCGTCAGGGCAATGCCCAGCAGCCCACGGTACTCACGCACCCAGCAATCGAGCGCTGCGCTCTGACTGTCGATCAGCCGGGGGCCCAGTTGCTGGTGGGCCATGATCCATTCGTGGGCCATGGTGCCCAAGGGCTTCATGTCCAGCTCGCGGGACAGGTTGACGTTGCTGGTGCCGACAAAGCGTCCGGGGAAGTCATGCTTGAGCACGCTGACCACTTCTTCCTGCACGCGATACGAAAAACGTCGGCGAGTGCCGAAATCGGCGACCTGCAACTCGGACAATTCTTCAGCACTGGCGTTGGCCTGCAACCAGTCAAACTTGCGGTACAGCTGTTCGCGGGCCTGGGACAGCACCGTGTCTGCATAGCGCGAGCGGTTACGTACTTCGCTGACAATCGCCAGCATTGGTACTTCAAACAAAATCACATGCAGCCACGGCCCTCGCAGGCGGATAACCAGCTCGCCGTTTTCGATAGCGGTGTGCACGTAGCGCATATTGAAGCGAAACAGGCCCAGAAAGCGTATGAAGTCGGGCTTCATAAACGTGATTCGTTCCAGGAACCCCAACTGGTCCTGAGTCATGCTCAGCTCGCCCAGGCGTTCGATCTGGTGGCGAATCTCGTTGAGGTAAGGTCGTAAATCCTCACTGTTGCGGCAGCGGAATTCCCACTCGACTTCAACGTTGGGGTAGTTGTGCAGCACCGCCTGCATCATGGTCAATTTGTAGAAGTCGGTGTCGAGCAGGTTCTGCACGATGCGATCGGCAAATACACTCTCGCTCATAGCGGCAATCTCCATGCTGCCCGTGCCTTATTGCCACGGTGTTCAGCTTTTTCAATGAATGGCGCTAGTGGCGCATATCCGCAGGCGGTTATGCCAGCGGTTTTTAGGGTTGAAGCCTGTTTCTACCCTCGGGGAGCGGGTCATTCAGTTGCTCCATCATCCAGCTCACAAACGCGCGCACCTTTGGCACGCCTGCCGAATGCTCAGGATACGCCAGGTAATACGAGTCATGACTCGGCATCAGGTGCTGCCAGGCGATGACCAGTTTGCCGTCGGCCAATTCCTCTTCCACCAGAAACCTGGGTAGCAAGGCTACGCCACACCCCACTTGTGCCGCACGGATGCACATATAAAAGGTATCAAAGCGCGGCCCGTGATAGCTGTGGTCGGTGCAAAAGCCCTGATGCTCAAACCATTCGTGCCATGCCTGCGGCCGCGAGGCGTTTTGCAACAGCACCAGATCGGTGAGTTGGGTCGGGTCGGTGAACGTAGTGCGGGGCAGGCTCGCGGGCGCGCACACCGCGACCAGTTCTTCGCCAAACAGCTTCAGGCTTTCGGTGCCGGGTCGTGAGCCCTGGCCAAAATAAAACGCCAGATCGCTGCGCCCTTGCAGCAGGTCGTCGCCTTGCTGCTCGTTGCACAGGTCCAGGTGGATATGCGGATGGCGTATGCCCCAACCCTTGAGTCGCGGTACCAGCCAGCGTGCACCGAAGGTTGAAGGCGTCGAAACCCGCAGGACCTCCGTTTCGCCGCCATAGGAGCGCAGGGTATGAGTCGACATTTCGATCTGGGTCAGGATTTTTCGGACTTCTACCAGATACAAATCACCCGCGGGCGTCAGCTGCAAGCGGCGTCGCACCCGGCGAAACAGCAAGTGCTGCAACAGTTCCTCCAGCTGCGCGACCTGTTTGCTGACAGCACTTTGGGTCAGGTTCAGCTCTTCGGCCGCGCGGGTGAAGCTCAAATGGCGAGTGACGGCTTCAAAACACTGCAACGCCGTGATCGAGGGTAAATGGCGCTTGTTGAGCATGAAAGGCCCCTAATTCTTGTTGTCAGGCAAGGTTACCAACGCAGCATGAATTTTCGGAATGATATCTCGCTTAAAGGTCGTTTGTTGCAGCAATGCCGGCCAGCTACAACTAAAGGCCTGTGAAACATTTTTCTGCTCAAGGAGTGTCTTCAATGGTTGCTGCATTACTGGATCGTCTGGGTGTGAACCCCGCGCTGTACCAACAGGGCACTCAGCCGGTTTACACGCCGGTTGATGGCAGCCAGATAGGCGCTGTGCACTGGGAAGGTGCTGCCGAAACCGAGCAGCACGTGACCCGCGCCGAGCACGCATTCGAGGCCTGGCGCAAGGTGCCGGCTCCGCGCCGTGGAGAGCTGGTCCGTCAATTCGGTGATTTGCTGCGTGAATACAAGGCTGATCTGGGTGAGCTGGTGTCGTGGGAAGCGGGCAAAATCACCCAGGAAGGTCTGGGCGAAGTGCAGGAAATGATCGACATTTGCGACTTCGCCGTCGGCCTGTCGCGTCAGCTTTACGGTTTGACCATCGCTTCCGAGCGCCCAGGCCATCATATGCGTGAGACCTGGCACCCGCTGGGCGTGGTCGGGGTGATCAGTGCATTCAACTTCCCCGTGGCTGTCTGGGCCTGGAATACCGCTCTGGCGCTGGTATGCGGAAACGCGGTGATCTGGAAACCGTCCGAGAAAACTCCGCTCACCGCGCTGGCTTGCCAGGCATTGTTTGATCGGGTCCTGAATTCATTCACCGACGCTCCCAAGTACCTGGCTCAAGTGATTATCGGCGGTCGTGATGCGGGTCAGGCCCTGGTGGAAGACCCGCGTGTGGCACTGATCAGCGCTACCGGCAGCACGCGCATGGGGCGTGAAGTGGCGCCCATAGTCGCGGCCCGCTTTGCCCGCAGCATTCTGGAGCTGGGCGGTAACAACGCAATGATCCTGGCCCCGAGCGCCGATCTGGATATGGCCGTACGCGCCATTCTGTTCAGTGCCGTGGGTACCGCCGGCCAGCGTTGCACCAGCTTGCGCCGCCTGATTGCCCACGAATCGGTCAAGGAAGAAATCGTCACTCGGCTCAAGGCCGCCTATTCCAAAGTCCGTATCGGCCACCCGCTGCAAGGCAACCTGGTGGGGCCGCTGATCGACAAGCACAGCTTTGAAAACATGCAGGACGCACTGGAGCAGGCCCTGAGCGAAGGCGGGCGAGTGTTTGGTGGTGAGCGTCAACTGGCCGGCCAGTATCCCGGCGCTTACTACGTAGCCCCGGCCATTGTTGAAATGCCGGAGCAGAGCGATGTGGTATGCGACGAAACCTTCGCCCCGATTTTGTACGTGGTTGGTTACCGCGACTTTGCCGAGGCTTTGCGCCTGAATAACGCCGTACCCCAGGGCTTGTCGTCATGCATCTTCACCACCGACGTGCGTGAGGCCGAGCAATTCATGTCTGCCACCGGCAGTGACTGCGGGATTGCCAACGTCAACATCGGCCCAAGTGGCGCGGAGATTGGCGGTGCTTTCGGTGGCGAGAAAGAAACGGGTGGCGGTCGCGAGTCGGGTTCTGATGCGTGGCGCGGCTACATGCGTCGCCAGACCAATACCGTCAATTACTCGCTGGAACTGCCGTTGGCCCAGGGGATTACCTTCGATTGAGGTAAGCCCTGAGTCACCTGTGGTGGGAGGATACGGTGGGAGCGGGCTTGCTCGCGATAGCATCGCTGCGGTCTGCCAGCCAGACCGGGTTGTCTGCATCGCGAGCAAGCCCGCTCCCACACCCGTTGCGCCCATGATTGCATCACCGTTAGGTTTCATTTCTGGAGCTTGGCAATGCCTTTACTCGAACAGTGTTTGTGGGAAAACCTCACCCCACAACGTCCCCAGGCGCCCACTTTCAAGGGCGAACTGAATGTTGACGTGTGTGTGATTGGTGCCGGGATCACCGGCTTATCCGCCGCCATACATTTGCTCGAACAGGGCAAAAGCGTCTGTGTGCTGGAAGCGCATCGCACCGGTCACGGTGGTTCGGGGCGTAACGTGGGGTTGGTCAATGCCGGGATGTGGATCCCGCCGGATGACATTGAGGCGGGCTTCGGCGAAGCCGTGGGCAGCCAGCTCAATCGCATGCTCGGGGCAGCGCCTGCGCTGGTGTTCAGCCTGATCGACAAATACCGGATCGACTGCCAGTTGCGCCGCGAAGGCACGTTGCACATGGCCCATAACGCCCGGGGCGAAGCCGATTTGCGCAGCCGCGAAGCGCAATGGAAGCGGCGCGGAGCACCGGTTGAACTGCTCACCGGTGCTGCGTGCGAAGCTGCCACCGGCACCCCGAAAATCGCCGCGGCCTTGCTCGACCGGCGTGCGGGGACACTCAACCCGATGGCTTACACCTCGGGCCTGGCCAAGGCTGCCAGTGATCTGGGCGGGCGTCTGTTTGACCATTCGCCAGTCACCGGGTTAGAGCGCCAGGGCACACGCTGGTCAGTAGAGACTGCTCAGGGTGCGGTCAGTGCTGAACAGGTGGTGCTGGCGTCCAATGCCTACACCGAAGGTGAATGGACTGACCTGCGACGTAACTTCTTCCCTGGTTACTACTATCAGGTCGCCTCCAAACCACTGACCGATGCCACCGCCGAACGCATCCTGCCCGGTGGCCAGGGCTCGTGGGACACGCGTCAGGTATTGAGCAGCATCCGCCGCGATGCAGATGGCCGTTTATTGTTGGGCAGCCTGGGTAACGGCAATCAAAAACCCGCGTGGTTTCTAAAGGCCTGGGCCGATCGCGTTCAACAGCATTACTTTCCGTACCTCAAGGGCGTGGAGTGGGAGTGCACCTGGACCGGTTGCATCGCCTTTACGCCTGACCACCTGATGCGTTTATTCGAGCCAGCGCCCGGTTTGGTGGCGGTGACGGGATACAACGGCCGTGGCGTGACCACGGGCAGCGTGGTGGGAAAGGCGTTTGCCGACTACCTGTGCAACGGCGATGCGAAGGCCTTGCCGATTCCTTTTGCGCCGATGCGGCCGCTCTCTGGGACGGGGTTGCGCAGCTGTTTGTACGAAGCTGGTTTCTCGCTGTATCACGCCGGTCAATGTTTGAGAATTGTGATCTGAAGAGGTTTTTTTTCGGGCGGCACAGCGTTTCGCTGGCCAGCAGCTAGCCTTTAGTGGTGCGGCTTGTAGCAGTCATGCACCGAGAGTGTGCAGTTCGGTGACGCAGCTGGTTACAAGTGGGTTGCACAATGCAGGGCAACCCGGTTGCAACGTTTGTCGTGACCGGTTGCGCCTTCAATGACTTAGCGGTTTCACCTTCCTCGGTTTAGACGGTTGCACGCCCAATGAAAATGGGCTCGAAACAGTCGATAAAACAACAAAAGAACGACTTTTTTAAGAATAAAAAGCCAATGGCACGCGGCTTGCTCTGAGCTTTACGTGAAGTCGAAGTGCCATCTAATAAAACCTCAGGAGCACCACCTCATGTCGCAGACGTTCTACAAGAAAGGTTTTCTGGCCCTCGCAGTGGCAGCAGCGCTGGGTGTTTCTTCGTTTGTTCAGGCGGATCTTAAGATCGGTGTAGCGGGGCCGATGACTGGCGCTAACGCGGCATTTGGCGAGCAGTACATGAAGGGTGCAAAAGCGGCAGCGGACAAGATCAACGCAGCCGGCGGTGTTAATGGCGAGAAAATCGTTCTGGTCGCAGGGGACGACGCGTGCGAGCCCAAACAGGCCGTTGCTGTTGCCAACCGATTGGTCGATCAAGACAAAGTGGCCGGTGTAGTAGGGCACTTCTGTTCTTCATCCACCATCCCAGCCTCTGAGGTGTACGCCGATGCTGGCGTGATAGCGATTACACCGGGCTCAACCAACCCGGCAGTGACCGAGCGTGGCTTGAGCGCCATGTTCCGCATGTGCGGGCGTGATGACCAGCAAGGCATTGTGGCGGCGGACTACATTGTCGACGTGCTCAAAGGCAAAAAAGTGGCCGTGCTGCACGACAAGGACACCTATGGCCAAGGCCTGGCGGATGCCACCAAGGCACAGTTGGTCAAACGCGGCGTGACTCCCGTGTTGTATGAAGGCCTGACCCGTGGCGAAAAAGACTTCAGCGCCGTCGTCACCAAAATTCGCTCAAACGGCGCCGATGTCGTGTACTTCGGTGGTTTACACCCGGAAGCGGGTCCCCTGGTGCGCCAACTGCGTGAGCAGGGCCTCAAGGACGTGAAATTCATGTCCGATGATGGTGTGGTTACCGATGAACTGGTCACCACTGCAGGCGGCCCTCAGTACGTTGACGGCGTGTACATGACCTTCGGCGCCGATCCGCGCCTGCTGCCAGACAGCAAGGCCGTGGTTGAAGAGTTCCGCAAGGCAGGCACTGAGCCTGAGGGCTACACCCTGTACGCCTATGCTTCGGTTCAAGCCCTGGCTGACGCCTTCAATGGTGCCAAGTCCAATAAAGGTGAAGACGCCGCCAAGTGGCTCAAGGCCAACCCGGTTAAAACCGTGATGGGCGAGAAGTCCTGGGACAGCAAAGGTGACCTCAAAGTCTCCGACTATGTGGTGTACCAGTGGGACAAGGACGGCAAATATCACCAACTGGAAAAACAGAAGTGAGATGAATCACTCACCTGACGCCAGCTTCGGCTGGCATCAGGTGGGAATGTATCTGCATCACCTGTCTTCTTTTCCAGGAGTCGCGCGCACCCTGCCAGCCAAGTTGTCCTCAGACGGCGTGGCTGGCGTGCGTCTGCGCAATGGCTCAAGTGCGTGAGATTGCGTTATGGACGGTATTTTCCTACAGCAACTGCTGAACGGCCTGACCCTCGGGTCTGTCTACGGCCTGATCGCCATCGGCTACACAATGGTTTATGGCATCATCGGCATGATCAACTTCGCCCACGGCGAGGTGTACATGATCTCTGCTTACCTGGCGGCGATCAGTCTGGCTCTGTTGGCATACTTCGGTATTGAATCCTTCCCGCTGCTGATGTTGGGCACCCTGATTTTCACGGTTGTGGTCACGGGTGTGTATGGCTGGGTGATTGAGCGCGTGGCCTACAAACCCCTGCGTAACTCCACACGGCTGGCGCCGCTGATCAGCGCCATCGGTATTTCCCTGATTCTGCAAAACTATGTACAAATCGCCCAGGGCTCGCGCCAGCAGGGTGTTCCTACGTTGCTCAGTGGCGCCTGGCGCGTCGATATCGGCACAGGTTTTGTACAACTGACCTACACCAAAGTCTTCATTCTGCTCGCGGCCTTCGTGGGCATGGGCCTGCTGACCTACATCATCAAATACACCAAGCTGGGCCGCATGTGCCGCGCCACCCAACAAGACCGCAAGATGGCGTCCATCCTTGGGATCAACACCGATCGGGTGATCTCCTACGTGTTTGTGATAGGTGCAGCCATGGCCGCACTGGCCGGTGTGCTGATCACCATGAACTACGGCACGTTCGACTTCTATGCCGGTTTCATCATCGGGATCAAGGCGTTCACCGCGGCGGTACTCGGCGGGATTGGATCACTGCCCGGCGCCATGCTCGGCGGGATCATCCTGGGTATTTCCGAGTCGCTTTTTGCCGGGTTGATTAACTCGGATTACAAGGACGTGTTCAGTTTCTCACTGCTGGTGCTGATTCTGATTTTCCGTCCCCAAGGCCTGCTGGGTCGTCCTCTCGTGGCGAAGGTGTAAGTATGTCTGTAGCCATTAATAAACCGATTGATATCAAAAAAAGCGTCATCGATTCGATCCTGGCCGGGTTGATTTCATTGATTGTGTTCGGCCCTATCGTGGGGGTAGTGCTCGACGGCTATAGCTTCAACTTGCAGCCTGCCCGGGTGGGCTGGCTGGTGGCAATCGTGATGATCGGGCGCTTTGCCCTGAGCCTGTTTTTACAGACGTCCAAGGGCCTGAAAATCCTTCAGGGCTTTGAGTCCTCAGGCTCCGGCGTGCATGTGCTGGCGCCGGACTACAAGTCCCGACTGCGCTGGATTGTGCCGCTGCTGATCGTGATTGCTATCGTGTTCCCGTTTTTCGCCAACAAATACCTGCTGACCGTGGTGATCCTGGGCCTGATCTATGTGCTGCTCGGGCTTGGGCTGAACATCGTAGTCGGCCTGGCCGGTTTGCTCGATCTGGGGTATGTCGCGTTCTATGCGATTGGTGCATATGGCTTGGCGTTGGGCTATCAGTATCTGGGGCTGGGTTTCTGGACGGTGCTGCCGCTGGCGGCTATTGCGGCGGCGATGGCGGGGTGCATTCTCGGGTTCCCGGTGTTGCGAATGCATGGCGACTACCTGGCCATCGTGACCCTGGGTTTTGGTGAAATCATTCGTCTGGTCCTCAATAACTGGCTGTCGTTTACCGGTGGTCCAAACGGTATGCCGGTGCCATCGCCGACCTTCTTCGGGCTTGAGTTCGGCCGTCGCGCCAAAGATGGCGGGGTGCCGTTTCATGAGTTCTTCGGCCTGGAATACAACCCCAATATCAAGTTCCTGTTTATCTATATTGTGTTGTTCCTGGTGGTGCTGCTGGTGCTGTACATCAAGCACCGTCTTACCCGCATGCCGATTGGCCGCGCCTGGGAAGCGCTGCGCGAAGATGAAATCGCCTGCCGCTCCATGGGCCTGAACCATGTGCTGGTCAAACTTTCGGCGTTCACCATTGGTGCTTCTACGGCGGGTCTGGCCGGGGTGTTCTTCGCCAGCTATCAAGGTTTTGTGAACCCGTCTTCGTTTACCTTCTTTGAGTCGGCCTTGATCCTCGCGATTGTGGTGCTCGGCGGCATGGGCTCAACGGTGGGTGTGGTGATCGCGGCCTTCGTGCTGACCGTGGCTCCTGAACTGCTGCGCAGCTTTGCCGAATACCGGGTGTTGCTGTTTGGTGTCTTGATGGTGTTGATGATGATCTGGCGACCGCGAGGCCTGATCCGGATCAGCCGTGTCGGTGTTACGCCACGCAAGGGAGTCGCGCCATGAACGAGCCCATTCTGAATAACGACGTTGTGCTTTCGGTCGACAAACTGATGATGCATTTCGGGGGTATCAAGGCCCTGAGCGATGTGAGCCTGAAGGTCAAACGCAACTCGATCTTTGCCCTGATCGGCCCCAACGGTGCCGGTAAAACCACCGTCTTCAACTGCCTGACCGGCTTCTACAAGGCCAGCGGCGGCAAGATCGAGCTCAATGCACGAGGCACTCGCACCAACGTCATCAAGTTGTTGGGCGAGCCCTTCAAACTGGCTGACTTTGTATCGCCCAAGGCGTTCGCCAGCCGTCTGTACTACAAAATGTTCGGTGGTACCCACCTGGTCAACCGCTCAGGCCTGGCCCGCACCTTTCAGAACATTCGTCTGTTCAAGGAAATGTCGGTACTGGAAAACCTGCTGGTGGCCCAGCACATGTGGGTCAACCGCAACATGCTCGCCGGTATCCTCAACACCAAGGGCTATCGCAAGGCCGAAAGCGATGCGCTGGACCACGCGTTCTACTGGCTGGAGGTGGTCGACCTGGTGGACTGCGCCAACCGCTTGGCCGGTGAATTGTCCTACGGCCAACAGCGGCGTCTGGAGATTGCCCGGGCCATGTGTACCCGTCCGCAAATCATCTGTCTGGACGAACCTGCGGCAGGCCTCAACCCGCAGGAAACCGAAGCGCTGAGCGGGATGATTCGCCTGCTGCGCGATGAACACGACCTGACCGTGGTGCTGATTGAGCACGACATGGGCATGGTCATGAGTATTTCCGATCACATCGTGGTGCTCGACCACGGTAACGTGATCGCCGAGGGCGGGCCTGAAGCCATCCGTAACGACCCCAAAGTGATTGCTGCCTACCTCGGCGCAGATGAAGAGGAGCTGATATGACGAGCACGATCCTCGAACTCAAGGAGCTGGACGTTCACTACGGGCCGATCCAGGCGTTGAAAAAAGTCTCGATGCACATTGAAGAGGGTGAAACCGTGAGCCTGATCGGCTCCAACGGTGCGGGAAAATCTACGCTGCTGATGTCGATTTTTGGCCAGCCCCGTGCCAGCGGTGGACAAATCATCTACCAGGGCGTGGACATTACCCACAAATCCTCGCACTACATTGCCTCCAACGGTATCGCCCAGTCGCCGGAGGGCCGCCGCGTGTTTCCAGACATGTCGGTTGAAGAAAACTTGTTGATGGGCACCATTCCCATTGGCGACAAGCATGCTGACGAGGACATGCAGCGCATGTTCGAGTTGTTCCCAAGGCTCAAGGAACGGCGTAACCAGAGGGCCATGACCATGTCGGGCGGCGAGCAGCAAATGCTCGCCATCGCCCGCGCACTGATGAGCCGGCCCAAGCTGTTATTGCTGGATGAACCCAGCCTGGGGTTGGCGCCCATCGTGGTGAAGCAGATTTTTGCCACCCTGCGCGAACTCGCCACCACCGGGATGACCATCTTCCTTGTCGAGCAGAACGCCAACCACGCCCTGCGTTTATCGGATCGTGCCTATGTAATGGTCAACGGCGAAATCCGCCTGACGGGTACCGGCAAGGAACTGCTGAGTAACGAAGAAGTGCGCAACGCTTATCTGGGCGGGCACTAGCAGGCATTTCACACCTCTCTGTGGGAGCGGGCTTGCCCGCGATGGTATCGCTGCGGTTTTTCTGAAGTACCGCGTCGATGCATTCGCGAGCAAGCCCGCTCCCACATGTCTTTTGTCAGACAATTCCCTCCCTGAATCACCCCCGCCCTGAATTGTGGAAAACAATATTGCACTTCTGTGAAACCGCGACATAAAGCCGCTGTAAATCCCTGTTTTGTCATCATTTTGACTTGTCCCCGTTTGCTGTGGAGGTGGCTGTGGGTAACGTGGGAGTAGTTGGCTGTAGGCCACGTCCTACAAGGGCTGTAGAGATGTGGTTGTTTTCTGATCAGCGGTTTTTCCCTGACTCTCCGGGTGATTTGTCAACAGGTTTGTTTGCTTATAAAGAGCGTCTGGAAATAATGACTAACCTGTGGATAAGTCTGTGGTTAAACTCTGGAAAGAATGCGCTAGGCGGTGTAATTGCTGGCTTCTGGCTATCTGCCGGGTTTCCCTTGGTTGCACCTTTTTGGGGCGGCTGCATGTGGGGCGTGTCCAGGTCAAGTCAAAAACACCTTTCCCTACGCTCAATCCCTTGTGAGTCGCGGCTTTAAGCATTGTCGACTTACACCCAAAGACTGTGGACGGGCCTGTGGATAAGGTGAGTGCATATGGCTCCAGCCCTTATGCACAGTGGCTTGCCGAAGAATGATCATTTTTCGTACAGCACTGAGGTGAATACACAGCGGGTTGCCGCTGAACGCCAGCCGGGGCATTCTGCTCAACGTCCAATTCAATGGCGGCCGATGCCCGCCAGCCAAGGAGAACACGATGACTTCCACCCTGTTTATTACGGGCGCGACTTCCGGATTTGGTGAGGCGTGTGCGCGCAAGTTTGCACAAGCAGGCTGGAAACTGGTGCTGACGGGTCGACGCGAAGATCGTTTGAAAGTACTGTGCGAAGAGTTGTCAAAGCAGACCGAGGTCCACGGCTTGGTAGTGGACGTGCGTGACCGTGCAGCGATGGAGGCGGCGATTGCCGATCTGCCACCTTCGTTCAGCAAGTTGCGTGGGCTTATCAACAATGCCGGCCTGGCGCTGGGCACCGATCCGGCGCCCAAGTGTGACCTCGATGACTGGGAAACCATGGTCGACACCAACATCAAGGGGCTGCTCTACACGACTCGCCTGCTGCTGCCACGGCTGATTGCCTACGGTCGCGGTGCCGGAATCGTCAACCTGGGTTCCATCGCCGGCAGCTACCCGTACCCTGGCAGCCACGTGTATGGCGGTACCAAGGCGTTCGTAAAACAGTTCTCCCTGAACCTGCGTTGCGACTTGCAAGGCACGGGTGTACGGGTCAGCAACGTAGAGCCAGGCCTGTGCGAGAGCGAGTTCTCCATGGTGCGCTTTGGCGGTGACAAGGAACGTTACGACGCCACCTACCAGGGTGCTGAGCCGATTCAGCCCCAGGACATCGCCGAGACCATTTTCTGGGTGCTCAATACCCCGGCCCACATCAACATCAACCGCCTTGAACTGATGCCTGTCACGCAGTCCTGGAGCGGTTTTGCCATCGAACGCCACGCCAAGTAGTAAACTCACGCCTGGCAGCCCACCTGCGACCTCCTGAGGGGGTCGCATCCAATCGGGCTGAAAAGGAGTTTTTGTGAGTAACCGTGGTGAGCAGAAACTGCTCAAGCAATCGACGTTTTTAATGTTCGCGGTGGCCATTGCGGGCATTGCGACGGGTTTTATTTCGGGTTCTGAATCCATCATGTTCGATGGGTTCTTCTCTTTGATCGCGACCTTCATCAAAGTACTCATGCTGATTACGGCGCAACTGATCGCCAAGGAAAGCAACCAGCGTTTCCAGTTCGGCTTCTGGCACCTTGAACCCATGGTGCTGTTGATTGAAGGCAGCTTCCTGTTATTGATTGCGATCTATGCCTTTCTTAACGGCGTGTTCGGCATCATCAATGGTGGACGCGATATCGAGCTGGGGATGGTGATTGTTTACGCGGCGGTGTTTACCGTGATCGAGTTTGCATACTACTTCTGGGTGCGGCGCAAAAACCGCAAGCTCAAGTCCACCCTGATCCAGTTCGACAACATCAGTTGGCTGGTGGACGCCATGCTGTCGGTGGGGCTGTTGATAAGTTTCATCACGGCTCTGGTGCTCAAGCAGCAAGGTTATGCACAGTGGGCGGCTTACGTTGACCCGGCGATCCTGATTTTGCTAGCGCTGAGCATGTTGGCCCCGGCGTTCAAAATCCTTAAGCCAGCCTTGCGAGATGTACTGGGGATAGCCCCGGATAAACTCGATGACAAAGTACGCGACGTGCTCGAAGACATGTCGTCGCGCCACGGTTTTGAGGGTTATAAAACCTACGTGCAGAAGCATGGACGGGCGCGGTTTATCGAGATTCATATCGTGTTGCCAGTGGGTTATCCACTGACCAGCGTGAAAACGCTCGATGCGTTGCGCGAGGAAATATCCGAGTTACTGGGGGCTGCTGACAGTGCTCGCTGGCTCACCATCAGCTTTACCGGTGATCGTAAGTGGATTGCGTGATTTGAAAACCCCCTCTCCCGAAGGGAGAGGGGGAGGGCAAAAGCGTCAACCGAAATACTGCGCCAACCCGCTGTAGCACGTCGCCAGGTGATACGGCGTGGTTGACGGCATGTCTTCGCGGCTGACATTTCCCGCGTCATCCCGACATTCATACCAGCCACCGGCATGTAAAAACTGCTGTTGCAGCGCCAGCAGCTGGCGTTGCAGACGTGGCTGGCTGTCCGGGCGCAAGGTCAGGGCGCGCAGATACTCGGCTTGCGCCCAGATGCGCTGGGTGCCATCGCGCAGGCTGCCATCAGGAGCCAGCATGCCGCAGACCGCACCGCTCTGCGGGTCGACGCCCACCTGCTCGGCAAAGCCGAAAGCACGATCCAGTGACCCGTGCAGCGGTGTCTGGCGCAGCAGTGGCGAAGATTCCAGCAAAAAGTACCACTCAAACTGATGGCCCGGCTCAAACCAGTTATCCACAGCCCCGCGCGGTTTTTCGAGCATGACGTTATGCACAGGCTCGATAAAACGCTGCTGCATGGCATCGGCCAGTGCGAGCAGAGCGCCATGCACCGGTGCATCGTCGCGCACCGACAGGGTGGCCAAAAATGCTTCAGCCAAGTGCATCAACGGGTTTTGCAGGGGGCCGGTATTCAGTGACGACCAGTCGCGATCCAGGCTGGCCTCGTACAGACCGCTACCATCACTGAAGCGCTCGGCCACCACTTCCAGCGCCCCATTGAGCGCCGACTCCACCAGTGGTTCGCGCACTTTGGCCCAGTAATGGGCGCAGGCGAAGATGATAAAGGCGTGGGTGTAGAGGTCTTTGCGTTGATCCAGCGGCGCGCCGTCAGGGTCGATGCTATAGAACCAGCCACCGTGTTCGGCGTCGTGAAAATGCTGGTGCAGCGAGCGGAACAGCGCCGCGGCGCGTTCAGCGGCGTCGGGGAACGCCGGGTCATCGATCAAGCTGGCGAACAGATACAGTTGCCGCGCGCAGGCCATGGCGCGATAGCGCTGAGGTGGCAACGGCCGATGCTCGGGGCTGAGCGCCTCGAAGGGCAGCGCCAGTTCGGCATTCCAGCCGGGGCCTTGCCAGAGCGGCACAATGACCTGGCGAAAATGCTGCTGAACGGCCGCAAACGTGGCGGTCAGTTCAAGCGGGAAGTCGGAGCTGGCTACATCAGGCATCGGCGGGCGTCGTCACGGCTGGGGCGTTTGCGCGACATGATACACCGTGATTCGCTGGATGAACTCAACTCTGATGTGGGGTCGGGAATGTGGGAGCGAGCCTGCTCGCGATGGCATCACTGCGGTTTGCCTGAAGTACCGCATCGTTCCCATCGCGAGCAGGCTCGCTCCCACAGGTTAAATCAACAACCCCTGACGCTCGATAAACGCCACGATGGCATCCAGGCCAAGTCCGGTCTTTTGGTTGCTGAATACAAACGGCTTCTCACCGCGCATCCGCCGCGTGTCGCTGTCCATCAGCTCCAGCGATGCGCCCACCAGTGGCGCCAGATCGATCTTGTTGATCACCAGCAAGTCCGATTTACAGATCCCCGGCCCTCCCTTGCGCGGTAATTTATCCCCGGCAGACACGTCGATCACGTAGATCGTCAGGTCGGACAGTTCCGGGCTGAAGGTGGCCGACAAGTTATCCCCACCCGATTCCACCAGGATCAAATCCAGCCCTGGAAAACGACGGTTCAACTGATCCACGGCTTCCAGATTGATCGACGCATCTTCACGAATCGCCGTGTGCGGGCAACCGCCGGTTTCAACCCCGATAATGCGCTCCGGGGCCAATGCTTCGTTGCGCACCAGAAAGTCGGCATCTTCACGGGTGTAGATGTCGTTGGTGACGACAGCCAGGTTGTACTTTTCGCGCAACGCCAGGCACAGGGCCAGGGTAAGCGCGGTTTTGCCGGAGCCCACCGGGCCACCGATGCCAACACGCAAAGGCTGTGTGTTCATTACATTCTCCTAGGAACGAAACAGGCGGCTGTACTGGCGCTCGTGGGCCATGCTCGCCAACGACAGGCCGAAAGCGGCGCTGCCCAAGTGGGATAAGTCGATGGTGCTGGCGTGTTGCTGTGCCTGCTGCAAGGTGGGCGACAACTGACTGGTCATGCGCTGGGCCGCTTGCTGGCCCAGGGGCAAGGTTTTCATCAGCACCGCCAATTGGTTTTCCAGCCAGCTCCAGAGCCAGGCGGCCAGTGCGTCTGCAGGGCTGATGCCCCAAGCGCGGGAGGCCAATGCCCAGCCGAGTGCCAGATGTGGCTCGCATTGCTGTGCGAGAAACAACCGAGAGGGCTCGTCCAGTTCCGGCAAGCCGTTGAGCAACTGTTGCAAGGAATAGCCCATTTGCCGGCTTTCCTGATGCAGTTCGCGGGTTTCACGGCTGGCGCGATGTTCATCGCACAACCGCTGCAACGTGCTCCAGTCCTGATCGGCTGCCGCCTGGCAGTGGGCGAGTAACAAAGGTGCTTCGAAGCGGGCCAGGTTGAGCAGCAGTTGATCGCTGATCCAGCGCGTTGCTGTCTCAGGGTCAGCCACGCGGCCATTTTCGACGGCCATTTCCAGCCCCTGGGAATAGCTGTAGCCGCCGATGGGCAGTTGCGGACTGGCCAAACGCAACAGCGCCCAGGCCGGATTCACAGGCGCACGCCAAATTGATGCAGGCGCGGGGCGTAGTTGAAGTCTTCTTCACCCGCACGGGAGTGATGGTGACCGCCGCCATAGGCGCCGTGTTCCGGTTGAAACGGCGCTTCAATGGCCTCGGTGTGTGCACCCAGCTGCTCCAGCATGGCCTTGAGCACATAGTCGTCGAGCAGGCGCAACCAGCCATCACCGACCTGCAGGGCGACGTGGCGATTGCCCAGGTGATAGGCGGCACGGGTCAATTCAAAGGCATTACGACAGGTGACATGCAACAGTTTCTCGGCGCTGGCGCATACGCGCACGATTCGCCCGTCCTGGGCCTGGAGAAATTCGCCGTCATTCAACGGGGGCTGGCCGCGATCAAGAAACAGGCCGACGTCTTCGCCACCGCTGCTGAAGCAGCGCAGGCGACTTTTGCTTCGGGCTTCGAAGTTGAGGTGTAACTCTGCACTCCACACGGGGTGGGCCTGGATTCTGCGATGAATCACCAACATCGGAAGGCTTCCTGCAATGGACAATACCTAGGCCAGAGCAAGGGGCTTGCCAACCCGGGTGCAGGGCGCAAATACAGGCCCAAAAAAGGTGCAGGGAGTTGAGGGTGTTCTAAAGAGGTGCGCAGCGGACGCAGTGGCGCACTAATAAAGTGCGCTAGCGATTATTCAGTGCTGCCCAGACCTTTCCAGTGCTTGAGCCCGATAAAGATAAAGCGCAGTTGCTGACTGATTTTGGCCTGGGGTTGCAGATGGTCGGGCAGGGTGTCCGCGGGCGGATCGATCACATCGGGCAGGGCGGCAAACACGCTTTTGACCACCAGATCGGCGATCACGGTCAGGCCGGCATGGTCCAGGTGCTGCAGTTTTGGCTTGGAACTCAAGTCTGCTGCCAGATCCGAGGTGATGTCTTCACGCAGTGCGCCAATGGCCTGGCGAACCGGCTGGGAACCGCCGTACTGTTCGCGGGCCAAAAATAGAAACTGCGAGCGATTGGCCTCCACTACGTCGAGAAAGATGCGCACCGACGCGTTGATCACACCGCCCATGAACAGTTCGTTGTGACGCACCAGGCGAATGGTTTCGCGAAAGGTTTGGCCGACTTCACTGACCAATGCCAGGCCCAGTTGGTCCATGTCGCTGAAATGTCGATAAAAACCGGTAGGCACGATGCCAGCCGTTTTTGCGACTTCGCGCAGGCTCAGGCTGCCAAAGCCGCGACCCGACTCCATCAAGTGGCGGGCAGCATCCATCAGCGCAAGGCGGGTTTGTTGCTTCTGTTCGGCGCGAGGCAGCATCGGGGCTGGTATTCCAGACAAGTACAGCGGCGCACTCTAGCAAATCGGCTTTGATGACGTCGAACGGTGAAGGTATCAATATTCTCGTAGCAGCTGCCGCAGGCTGCGTCCGATGGCGTAGCCATCGCAAAGTCAGACGCTGAGATGTATCAGGTAAACCGGGTTCTCAGGACCTACGATTGCTTCGCAACCGGACGCAGCCTTCGCCAGCTGCTACGAAAACATTAGCTCGCACGTTGATTGCGCTCGGCCAGGCGTTCAGCGCCACCTTCGGCGACAAACTGATTGCTTGGGGTGCGATCGTAGCCATCTTCAGCGACGCGATTTTGCTGATCCAGAGTACGTTGCGCGCCATCTTCAGCCACCGGGTTGAGGGGTTGGCTCAACGTGCTCGATGCAGGTTGTACCATTGGGGTTGGCTCGTCGTCGGCTGGCAGGGCAAAAGCGTTGACGGCGAAAAGTGAAAGGGTCAGGCCAAGCAGTAATGGGCGTTTCATGGTGTGTGCTCCGTAGCAGTGCAACTAAGTAGGTGTTGTGGCAATGCTACGCTTGGCTACCGGATATCAAAGTTCATACGGGCAATGGTGATAATCGACAGAATTGATTGTTCAGATTCGGGGGCTCTAGCCTGAGGCTTCCGAGGTTTTTTACACGAAAGTCGTACCGGGGTTAAACCTTGAGTCGTCTTTGCCAGTCGTACATTTAGAGGCGTCGTAACTGGGACGTTCAGTCGTAATCAAGGAGCCGTGACATGACGCGCACCCGTAAAACCCTTGCCTGGATAGGCGCAATTTTCGTCTTGCTGGTGGCTGTGCTGGTGGTAATCCTCGCTACCTTCGACTGGAACCGCATCAAGCCGACCATCAACACCCAAGTGTCCGAAATCCTTCATCGCCCGTTTGCCATCAACGGTGATCTGGCCGTGCGCTGGCAGCGCGAAGAGGACGAGGGCGGCTGGCGCGCCTGGGTGCCCTGGCCCCATGTCATTGCCCACGACCTGACCCTGGGTAACCCCGAGTGGTTGAAAACTCCGCAAATGGCCAGCCTCAAAAAAGTTGAGCTGCGCCTCTCGCCCCTGGCACTGCTGACCCGGACGGTGGATATCCCGCGTATCAACCTGACGCAGCCCAGCGCCCACCTTGAGCGTCTGGCGGATGGCCGGGCGAACTGGAATTTTACGTTCGACCCCAAGGACCCGAACGCAGAGCCGTCAGCCTGGACGGTTGATATAGGCGCCATCGGTTTCGACAAGGGGCATGTCACGCTTAATGACCAAACCCTCAAAGCCCGCCTGGATGTGCTGATCGATCCGTTGGGCAAACCTATCCCTTTTAGCGAAATCGTCGGCGAAGCAGACGCGAAAAAGACTCTGGAAAAAGGCAGCCAGGCGCAGGACTATGCCTTCGCCCTCAAGGTCAAAGGTCAGTACCACGACCAAAAGCTCAACGGCACGGGCAAGATTGGCGGCCTGCTGGCGTTGCAAGACTCGACCAGACCCTTCCCGCTGCAAGCACAGGTCAGCATTGCCGACACCCGCGTGGCGCTCGCCGGGACCCTGACCGATCCACTGAATCTGGGCGCGCTGAACCTGCGCCTGAAGTTGGCCGGAACCAGCCTGAGCAACCTCTATCCGTTGACCGGCGTGACCTTGCCGGATTCGCCGCCCTACTCGACCGACGGTCATTTGATCGCCGCGTTGCGAGAGCCAGGGGGCGCGACCTTCAGCTATGAAAACTTCAACGGCAAAATCGGTAGCAGTGATATTCACGGCGACCTGAAATACGTGGCCAGTCAGCCGCGGCCCAAGTTGTCCGGCAAGCTGGTGTCCAACCAACTGCTGATGGCTGACCTGGCACCGCTGATTGGCGCCGACTCCAACACCGAGCAAAAGGCCCGTGGCGGCGAAAGCAAACAGCCTGCGGGTAAAGTGCTGCCGGTCGAGGAGTTCCGCACCGAGCGCTGGCGCGACATGGACGCCGATGTCGAACTCACCGGCAAGCGCATCGTGCAGAGCGCCGAGTTGCCGTTTACCGACCTCTTCACCCATCTGGTGCTCGATGACGGCGAACTGAGCCTCGAACCGCTGCGCTTTGGCGTGGCGGGCGGCAAGCTGGATGCGCAGATTCGTCTCAATGGCCGTGCTACGCCGTTAAAGGGCAGCGCCAAATTGACCGCGCGCAACTTCAAGCTCAAGCAACTGTTCCCCACCTTTGAACCGATGAAAACCAGCTTCGGTGAGCTCAATGGCGATGCCACGATTGCCGGGACCGGCAACTCGGTTGCCAAGTTGTTGGGCACCGCCAATGGTGATTTGAAGATGATCATCAATGACGGCGCCATCAGCCGCAGCCTGATGGAAATAGCCGGTTTGAATGTGGGCAACTATGTAGTGGGCAAAATTTTTGGCGACGAAGACGTCAAAATCAACTGCGCCGCAGCAGACTTTGGAATCAAGAGTGGTCTGGCCAGCACCCGGTTGTTTGTGTTCGATACCGAGAACGCGATTATCTACATTGACGGTACGGTCAATTTCGCCACCGAACAGCTCGACTTGAAAATCACCCCTGAGTCCAAGGGCCTGCGATTGTTCTCGCTGCGTTCACCGCTGTATGTACGCGGCACCTTTGCCAACCCGTCGGCGGGTGTGCAAGCCGTACCGCTGCTGTTGCGTGGTGCCGGTATGGTGGCGCTGGGCGTGATTGCCGGTCCGGCGGCGGGGCTGCTGGCATTGGTTGCGCCGAGCGGCGGCGAACCCAACCAGTGCGCGCCTCTGCTGCAGCAAATGCAGCAGGGCAAAGTGCCGAAAACAGTGAAATAAGCCCTGCAGAACGGATGTAGCCGCTGCCACCGCAAGGCCTTTGCTTTGAATGCCAAAGCGGGCCGCTGCGCTGCCCATCGCAGCCTGCGGCAGCGGCTTGTATGTTGGCGCTAAACCGTTTTTCGTAGGGTTCTGTGACGCCTGCGATGCATTTTGCTTTTGCTGGAGCCACACGAATGTCCAGACGACGCGAATGCCCATGACAGTGCCGGAGTGAGGGAACCACCGAGCCTGGGCGAGGCGTCCGCTGCAGGGAGACAGGCCCACCAAAAAGGCCTTGCCCCAGCGTACGGCCCTCGCTGCGCTCAGGTGTCCCTCACTCCGGTCCCGCTCCGTGGGCACGCCGTGACGGGCCATCCATGGCCCAACACGGCTCTCCCGGCATCCATGCCGGTCGACCCACTACGCAGAACCTGCGCTCGGCCTCCCGAAGGGCAGGCAGATCAAAAACCAGTGCAAAAACAAGATCAACGGCCCGCCGAGGCGGCCTACAGGCGGACCTGTTTAGCGAAGCACATTTCTCTAAACAGGCCGGTTGGCAACAGAGTATCTACAGGTTGAGACAGAGCTGTCAGGCTTTGCGAAGTGGCGTAGTCCAGCGTTCGGACAAAATCACCCCGCCCAGAGTCAGCGCGCCACCCATCAGGTGGTAGGCATGCAACTGTTCCTTCAATACCACGGCAGCAATCAATGCCGTAATCAGCGGCAGCAGATTGAAAAACAGCGTGGTGCGGCTCGGACCCAGGGTGGCCACGGCTTTCATCCAGGCCAAGGGCGCGATCATCGACGCCAGCACACAGGCGTAGAGCACCAGCCCCATGTTGTGAACGGTCGGGCCCACCTTGGGGGAGGCCAGGTACAGCGGGAATAACACCACAATTGCCACGAGGACTTGCAGGTACAGCATTTGCAGCGGCGGCAGGCGCAACTGCCATTTCTTCAGCAGCGTGCTGTAAATCGCATAGGCCAGCGTCGCGACCAGCATCATCGCGTCGCCCAGGTTCAGGCCGTGATCGAGCAAAGCCCTGAGGCTGCCGCTCGACACCACCACCAGCACCCCGACAAATGACACGATGGCGCCCACCAATGCTCCGGCCGTCAGGCTCTGGCCCAGGCTGATGATGGACATCGCAAGCACCATCAATGGCATCAGCGACAGGATAATGCCCATGTTGGTAGCTGAGGTCCTGGCCGCCGCGTAGTAGGCCAGGCTTTGGTAAATCGCCATGCCAAGCACGCCAAGGACGAAGATCTTGCCCAGGTTCGGGCGGATGACCGGCCAGTTGGCCATGACCGGTTTGAGCATGAAGGGAGTAAACAGCAGACCGGCCAGCAGCCAGCGGTAGAAACCGATCTCGGACGGAAAGATCGCCCCGACCGCCAACTTGTTGATTACGGTATTGCCGGCCCAGATAAAAATGGCCAGTAGCGGGTAAGCGTATTGCATCAGGACAACCATACATTCAATGAGCGACGATTATCCGCCTGTCTGTCTGCAAGCCTATACTGCGATCCGGCCAATCTCACACCGAATCCAGACAGCATGCGCAAGAATCTGATCAGCGTCCCCGAGTTCGACGGCTTGCCTGCACCGGTTTACTTTCGCTACGCCGAGTTTCAGGCCCACAGCCATGCCGTACCCCATGTCCATGCCTGGGGCTCGCTGGACTACGTGGCCCACGGGGTTATGCGCTTTGAAGTCGATGGTCGGCGCTTTATGTCGCCGCCCCAATACGCGGTCTGGATCCCGCCCAACACCGAGCACAGCGCCAGCAATGCGCAGGCCATTGTTTACCGTTCGGTGTATCTGGATGCGGTTCACTGCCAGCACCTGCCGACCACCCCGGTCACCCTGGCCATCAGCGATATTCTCAAGGCAATCCTCAGTGATTTCGCCCGCCGCGATATCAATATCCCCCAGAGCGAGGCGGATGTTCGACTGGCGCAGGTGCTGGTCGACCAATTGCGTCAGGCGCCGATGCATCAGTGTTTCTTGCCCTATGCCAGCCATCCTGGCTTGTTACTGGTGCTGGAGGCGCTGCAACTGTCCCCCGGCGATAACCGGCCGCTGGGCCAGTGGGCGCAGCAGGTGCATGTCAGCGAGCGCACCCTGGCGCGGCTGTTTGTGCGCGAACTGGGCATGAGCTTTGGTGAGTGGCGTCAGCGTCTGCGCTTTCTGGCGGCGATCGAGGCGCTGGAGTCCTCGCGTAGCGTGCAGGAGGTGGGCTTTGATCTGGGCTACAGCACCTCATCGGCGTTTATCGCGATGTTTGCGCGCCAGGCCGGGTGTACGCCAGAGCAGTATCGGCGCCAGGCACGTCATCTTTGAAGTGGTGAGTCAGTGTTGTAACTAGGTTTGTCTACACTGCATTTACCCGCGCTGAAACGTGGCGCGTCAACAAAGAGAAAACTCCATGAAGATGCTGCGTGTTCCTCTGCTGCTGATAGGTCTGCTGCTGTGCTCCCAGGGTTTTGCGGCCACTGCCCAACAAAACAAAATGACTACCTGCAACGCTGACGCGAGTGCCAAAGCCCTTAAGGGGGATGAGCGCAAAGCCTTTATGAGCACCTGCCTCAAGGCGAAACCGGCCACGCAGCAAGAAAAAATGAAAACCTGCAACGCCACCGCCGGTACCCAGGAACTCAAGGGTGATGCGCGCAAAGCCTTTATGAGCGAGTGCCTGAAGAAAAAATAAAGCGGGCTCTTGTCGCTGCTGACGAGACACTTCAACTGTGGAAGCAAGCCTGCTTGCGAAGATCATTCGCGAGCAGGCTCGCTCCCACAGGGGCATTGAGGTGTGGCTTCAGCACTCGCCGGTCACAAATTCTAGTGCTCCCCGCCGAAGGCTGGCAGACTGCCTTTCCTTTCACGCTGTCAGTTTTGAGGCTGTATGCCATCGTTTTCCCAGCGTCACATCGTGTTGGCCAGCTACATCATCATTGCTGGCGGCCTGCTACTGGTTTTCCCGTTGCGTTTGTTGCCCAGCCTGCTGGCTGGGTTGTTGGTGTTCGAACTGGTCAACATGCTCACCCCCCAACTGCAGCGTCTGATTGCCGGGCGCCGTGCGCGCTGGCTGGCGGTCGCATTGCTGGGGACGCTGATTGTCAGCGTACTGGCGCTGATTTTTGCCGGAGCCATCAGCTTTTTGCTGCATGAAGCCGAAAATCCAGGCGCTTCACTGAACAAGTTCATGGCCGTGGTCGATCGGGCACGGGGTCAATTGCCGCCGTTTCTGGACAGTTACCTGCCTGCCAGCGCTGCTGAGTTCCGGGTGGCCATCGGGCAGTGGATGAACAAGCATCTCAGCGATCTGCAACTGGTGGGCAAAGACGCGGCGCACATGTTCGTGACCCTGCTGATCGGCATGGTGCTGGGGGCAATCATGGCCTTGCAGACCATTCCTGATATCAGCCGTCGCAAGCCGCTGTCTGCCGCGCTGTTCGAGCGACTGCACCTGCTGGTACAGGCGTTTCGCAATATCGTGTTTGCGCAAATCAAGATTGCGCTGCTCAACACCGCGTTTACCGGGATTTTCCTGGCCGTGATCCTGCCGCTGATGGGCGTTCACTTGCCGCTGACCAAAACCCTGATCGTGCTGACCTTCCTGCTGGGCTTGTTGCCGGTGATCGGTAACCTGATCTCCAACACGCTCATCACCATTGTTGGCTTGTCACTGTCGATATGGGTGGCGGTAGGTGCGTTGGGCTACCTGATCGTTATCCACAAGCTGGAATACTTTCTTAACGCCAGAATTGTGGGTGGGCAGATCAGCGCCAAATCGTGGGAGTTGTTGCTCGCGATGCTGGTATTTGAGGCAGCGTTCGGCCTGCCGGGTGTGGTGGCCGGACCGATTTATTACGCATATTTGAAAAGCGAGTTGAAGCAGGTGGGGTTGGTTTAACGCAAATCCTGAACGCGCGGTTTATCTGTAAACCGCGTGATCTGATTTTACGACGGCTACGCCGCCGAACGCAGCCTCGTTCCTTCGGCAGCTGCTACGGGGGAATGAGTATTACGGGATTAGCCGTAACGCTTTTTAGCCTCAATCGCCAAACCGCTGCCGATGCTGCCGAAAATATTGCCTTCAACATGACGGGCATTGGGCAACATGGCGGCAACGCTCTGGCGCAATGCAGGAATGCCGCTCGAACCGCCGGTGAAGAACACCGTGTCGACCTGCTCGACACCTACGCCTGCGCTGGTAAGCAAGTGGGTCACGCTGTTGCGGATACGTTCCAGCTGATTGTCGATGGCCGCTTCGAACAGCCCACGGCTCAGGTCAACGCTCAGTCCCGCTTCAACCCGGTCCAGGGGCAAGTGGCGGCTGTCGTTATGGGTCAGCTGGATCTTGGTTTCTTCGATTTCCATCGCCAGCCAGTGACCGGCACGCTGTTCAATCAGCTTGAACAGCCGGTCGATGCCGCCGGTGTCTTCGATGTCGTAGCGCATGCTGCCCAGCGCCAGCTGGGATTTTTGCGAATACACCGAGTTGATGGTGTGCCAGGTCGCCAGATTCATGTGATGGCTGGTAGGCATATAGGCGCCGCTTTTCATGCGGCTACCGTAGCCGAAGAGCGGCATCACGCCTTGCAGGCTCAGCTGTTTGTCGAAATCGGTCCCGCCCACGTGTACACCACCGGTGGCGAGGATGTCGTCCTGGCGGTTGTCCATGCCACGACGCTCTGGCGACAGGCGCACCAGCGAGAAGTCGGACGTACCACCGCCGATGTCGACGATCAGTACCAGCTCTTCGCGTTCGATAGTGGACTCGTAATCGAATGCCGCTGCGATCGGTTCGTACTGGAAAGACACTTCTTTGAAACCGATGGCACGAGCCACGTCGGTCAGGGTGTTTTCGGCTTCCTGGTCCGCCAGGGGATCGTCATCGACGAAAAAAACCGGGCGACCCAGCACCACTTCTTCAAATTCTCGACCGGCGGTCGCCTCAGCGCGCTTTTTGAGCTGCGCGATGAACAGCCCCAGCAAGTCCTTGAACGGCATTGCCGTCCCCAGGACGCTGGTGTCGTGCTTGATCAGCTTGGAACCCAGCAGGCTCTTGAGCGAGCGCATCAGGCGGCCTTCGTAGCCTTCCAGGTACTCATGCAGCGCCAGACGGCCATACACCGGGCGGCGCTCTTCAATATTGAAGAACACCACTGAGGGCAGGGTGATCTTGTCGTCCTCCAGCGCGATGAGGGTTTCCACGCCTGGACGAAGCCAGCCGACGGTGGAGTTGGACGTGCCGAAGTCGATGCCGCAGGCACGGGCTGGAGAGGCGCTTTTCATGTCTTTCGTGTTCCGGTTAAAAAACGGCCGCGCAGTGTATGTCAGACCGTCGAAGAATCGAAGGGCGACGATTCGCTAATTCGCAGGTTTTAATCCACTTGAAAGACTATCCTTCACCCCCAAACTTCCAGACATTGGTTTGGTAGTTGTCAGGCGACTGAGTGAAGCCCGTAGGCTGCCGATAAACTTTTGCAGCGGCGTTCCGTCACACGATTGAGACCGGTCAATTGACAGGCCGGTCAACCAGAGCATTCTGGGTGGTCTGGAACAGCGCGATATTGATAACGGATGGTGATCCTTACATGGACTTCAAAGACTATTACAAGATCCTGGGTGTTGAGCCCACGGCCGACGACAAGGCGATCAAGACCGCCTATCGCAAGCTGGCGCGCAAATATCACCCGGATGTGAGCAAGGAAAAGGACGCCGAGAGCAAGTTCAAGGACGTCAACGAAGCGTATGAAGCACTTAAAAGTGCCGAAAAACGCGCCGAATACGATGAGATTCGTAAATACGGTCAGCATGGTCAGCCATTCCAGGGGCCGCCAGGCTGGCAGGGTCATTCCAGTGGTGGTTTCGAGAACAACGGCGATTTTTCAGACTTTTTCAGCTCGATCTTCGGTTCGCGCGGTAATGGATTTGGTGGGCAGTCGGGCCGCAGTGCGGGCCGTCGCGGGCAGGATGTAGAAATGGAATTGCCGATTTTTCTTGAAGAAACCCTGTCTGGTGAGTCGAAGCAGATCAGCTTCCAGATCGGCGATACCAGCAAGACCCTGAGTGTGAAAATTCCTGCCGGTGTGACCGACGGCGAGCGTATCCGCCTTAAAGGGCAGGGCGCGCCGGGCATGGGCGGTGGAGCCAATGGTGATCTGTACCTGATCATCCGTTTTGCGCCGCACCCCAAGTTCGATGTCGAAGGCCATGACCTGGTAATCACGGTGCCATTGGCCCCGTGGGAAGCTGCGCTGGGTACCAAGGTGGCGATACCAACCCTGACCAGCAAGGTGATGATGACTATTCGCCCTGACAGTCAGAGCGGTCAGCGCATGCGGATCAAGGGCCACGGCTTGGCGGACAAGCAAGGCCAGCGTGGTGATTTGTATGCCCAATTGAAAGTAGTCATGCCCAAGCATACCGACGAGGCCACTAAAGCACTGTGGCAAGAACTCGCCGACAAAGCAGCATTTGATCCGAGAGAACAATGGAGTAACTGATCATGAGCAGCACCCTGATCGTTCAGCTGGACATGGAAAGGTTCTGCGAAGAGGCCAATATCCCGGCCACTTACGTGATAGAGATTGTCGAACACGGAATTATCGAACCTCAGGGCCGCACGCCTGACGTGTGGCGTTTTGAAGACTACGAACTGGCCATCGCCAGGCGTGCGGCCAAGCTGCGTGATGATCTGCAAATAGAGTGGGAAGGCGTCGCCCTGGCGCTGGACCTGCTCGAAGAAGTGCAGCAACTGCGGGCCGAAAATCAGCGGCTCAAGCAGCAGTTGGGGCGCTTTGTGACGCAATAAATGAAGCATGCCCACAGGCTTTGTGGGAGCTGGCTTGCCTGTGATGGTATCGGCGCGGTGTTCCTGTTGAACCGCGGCGACTGCATCGCGAGCAAGCCCGCTCCCACAGAGGGCGTTTGCAGATGGCTCAGGCGTTTCTTGGCAGCACCACGGTAAACGTCGTGCCGTCGGCTTCGCTTGAGGTCACTTCGATGCTGCCTTTATGGGCGTCCACCACTTCCTTGATGATAAACAGGCCAAGCCCAAGGCTGGTCGACGTTCCCGGCTGGGTGATGTCTTCGCTCGGGCTGCGTACCAGCGGGTCGAACAGGGTGCCTATGGCGTCCTGGGCAATGGGCAGGCCAAGGTTGTGGATGCGCAAGGTAACGTTGCTCATGTCCCCGCTCAGGGTCAGCGTCACGTTACCTTTGCGGGCACCGTGCTGCAGCGCATTGCCGATCAGGTTCTGAAGCAGCTGCCCCAGCCTGCGCGGGTCCCAATGGCCTTGCACGTCGCCCTCAACCTGCAAGCTCGGTGCACGGTCCGGTTGACCGGCACAGGCTTCATCGAGCGCCGCCTGACAGGCGACGGCTAGGTCCATGGCCAGGGGTTCGATCGGTAGATTGCTGCCCAGACGGCTGCGCACAAACTCCAGCAGGTCATTGACCATCGAGCCCATGTGGCGGGTGCCATTTTTGATCGCCAGCACATAGGTCAACGCATCGGCGTCGAGCCGTGCTTTGCGCTCCAGCATTTCAGTGGACATGCTCACCGCCTGCAACGGTGCGCGCAGGTCATGGCCAAGGATGGCGAGGAAGATGTCCCGGGAGCGATTGACCTGTTCGGCGTAGGCCGCCGTTGATTCGGCCAGCGCCTGATCGATGGCCTCGTTGAAGCGGATCATGTCCTGCATGTGCGAGAGGGCCGGAGAGTCGATGCTGGCCACCCACAGGCGGATCACGCAGGCGCGCAAATGACGGAACTCCGAAGTCATCTGTACCAGATCAAAACCCACGGTATGGCGCAGTTCGCCGTGGCTGGCGGCGGCTTCGTCCAGAGCGGGGCTTGTTTCGGGCCCCTCACCCTCGGCCTTGGCCTGCTGCTCGCTGGCCGTTTGCGCGGTGTCCATGTCCCGCGATGCGGCCAGCAGGATCTCTTTGGCATGGTCGCGCAACGCCAGGCTGGTCATGGAATCGGCAGCCGGTGTGATGGTTTCGGCAAACTGCTCCCATTCATCGACGATACGATCAACATTGTGCACGATGAATTCAGATAGGCGCATGGCCACAAACCTCGCTGCAAGAGCGGCTGTATTGGAAGGTGACGCATCTTAACGTCAAACGCAGCTTTTCAATACAACCGCCAATCCCTTGCAAACGCAGCGCATCAGAATAAAAAGTAGCGCTGTGCCATCGGCAACACATCAGCCGGTTCACACCACAGCAACACACCGTCGGCCTTGACCTGATAGGTCTGGGGGTCGACTTCGATCTTGGGCAAATAACCGTTATGAATCAGGTCGGTTTTTTGCACATCGCGACAGCCTTTGACCACCGCGATTTGCTTTTGCAAACCCAGCGCTTCGGGTACGCCTGCGTCAAAGGCGGCCTGGCTGATAAAGGTCAGGCAGGTGGCATGGCGCGAGCCCCCGTAGCTTGCGAACATCGGGCGGTAATGCACGGGTTGCGGGGTGGGGATGGAGGCGTTGGCATCGCCCATCAGGCTGGCGGCAATCGCGCCGCCCTTGAGGATCAGCGTCGGCTTGACCCCAAAAAATGCCGGGCGCCACAGCACCAGGTCGGCCCACTTGCCCACCTCGATCGACCCCACTTCATGGCTCACGCCGTGGGTGATGGCCGGGTTGATGGTGTACTTGGCGATATAACGTTTGGCGCGGAAGTTATCGTTGCCCGGGCTATCTTCGGGCAGCGGGCCGCGTTGCTTCTTCATTTTGTCGGCAGTCTGCCACGTGCGGGTGATGACTTCGCCCACACGGCCCATGGCCTGGCTGTCGGAGCTGATCATCGAGAACGCGCCCAGATCATGGAGGATGTCTTCGGCGGCAATGGTTTCGCGGCGGATACGGCTTTCGGCGAAGGCCACATCCTCGGCAATGCTCGGGTCCAGGTGATGGCACACCATCAACATGTCGAGGTGTTCGTCGATGGTGTTGCGGGTAAAGGGCCGGGTCGGATTGGTGGAGCTGGGCAGCACATTGACCAGGCCGCAGGCCTTGATGATGTCCGGCGCATGGCCGCCACCGGCACCTTCGGTGTGATAAGTGTGAATCGTGCGGCCCTTGAACGCGGCCAGGGTGGTTTCGACGAAGCCCGATTCATTCAGGGTGTCGCTGTGGATTGCGACTTGCACGTCATAGCGGTCGGCTACATTCAGGCAGTTGTCGATGGACGCCGGGGTGGTGCCCCAGTCTTCGTGCAGCTTGAGGCCGATGGCCCCGGCTTCCACCTGCTCGATCAGCGGCTGTGGCAGGCTGGCGTTACCCTTGCCGGTAAAGCCCATGTTCATTGGGAACGAATCGGCGGCCTGCAGCATGCGCGCCATATGCCACGGGCCTGGCGTACAGGTCGTGGCATTGGTGCCGGTGGCCGGGCCGGTGCCGCCGCCGATCATGGTCGTCACGCCACTGTTCAGTGCTTCTTCGATCTGCTGCGGGCAGATGAAGTGGATATGGGTGTCGATGCCGCCTGCCGTGAGGATCATGCCTTCGCCGGCGATCACTTCGGTGCTGGCGCCGATGGCAATGGTCACATTGGGCTGGATATCCGGGTTGCCGGCTTTGCCGATGGCGTGGATGCGACCGTTCTTGAGGCCCACATCGGCCTTGACGATGCCCCAGTGATCGATGATCAGCGCGTTGGTGATCAGGGTGTCGACCACCTCGCAGGCGAGCAACTGGCTTTGGCCCATACCGTCACGAATCACTTTGCCGCCGCCAAACTTCACTTCTTCGCCGTAGGTGGTGAAGTCCTGCTCGACCTCGATCCACAGCTCGGTATCGGCCAAACGAACCTTGTCACCCACGGTGGGGCCGAACATGTCGGCGTAGGCCTGACGGGATATTTTCATGGTGAGTTCCTAAAATTTGGTTCGAGCCCTGTGGGAGCGAGCCTGCTCGCGAATTCATGGGGTAATTGTGTTGCTCCCGGGAGCTTCGCGAGCAGGCTCGCTCCCACGGGGGCGGTTCAATCCAGATTGCCCATCACCCGCCCGGCAAAGCCGAACACCCGGCGCAGTCCGGCCAGTTCCACCAGTTCCACTTCACGGGTTTGCCCCGGCTCGAATCGCACCGCCGTGCCCGCCGGGATGTTCAGGCGCATGCCGCGGCTGTCACCACGGTCAAAGATCAGGGCGTCGTTGGTTTCGTAAAAGTGGTAGTGCGAACCGACCTGAATCGGACGGTCGCCACGGTTCGACACGCTCAGGCTCAGGGTGCGGCGGCCCACGTTCAGTTCGATCTCGCCAGCTTCAATGTGGTATTGGCCCGGAATCATTGCGGTTCACTCAAGGTTTTGAAGTAGATGGCGGTCGGGCTGTAATGGCCGTTGGGGCTTTGGCAGTAGTTGGGCAATTCGCCAACACGGGTATAACCCAGGGCGCTGTAGAAATTCTCGGCGGGGGAGCCCGCTTCGGTGTCCAAATGCAGCAAGCCCCGCTTGAGCTCCCGCGCACCTTGTTCCAGTGCGTGAATCAACACCTGGCCCAGCCCGCGCCGCCGCGCTTCGTTGATCACCAGCAACTTTTGGACTTCGGCGCGGTTCAGGCCGTTGGCCTTTTGGCACAAGATCAGTTGCACACTGGCCAGTACGCGCTGGTCTTCAACCAAGACCCATAGCAGCAGGTTGCCTTGCTCCAGCTGGGCATGAACCTCGTTGAAATAGCGGATGGCCTGGGGCTGGTCAAGGTCGTTCATGAAGCCCACTGATGCGCCATGTTTGACGGCGTCGAGCAGCAGCACAATCAAGTCTTCACGATAGTGGGCAAAGCTCTGCGCCGTGACACGCACCACCTGTTCGATGTTCATTGAGCACGTTCCTTGGGTGGCAATGCGCCGGGGTTGAGCATCAGTTGCATAAAGGTCAGGTCGAGCCAGCGGCCGAATTTTATCCCCACCTGTGGCATGCGCCCGCTCGTGACAAAGCCCAGTTGTTTATGCACGTGGATCGAGGCCGCATTGGCGCTCTCAATGGCCGCAACCATCACGTGTTTGTCGCAGGCCCGGGCACGCTTGATCAACTCGCTCAACAAGTGCGGACCGAGGCGTTTACCCCGTTGTTCGGGGTGGACATACACCGAATGCTCGACCGTGTGACGGAACCCTTCAAACGGGCGCCAGTCGCCAAACGAGGCATAACCCAGGGCGATATTGGCGTCGTCGACGATCACCAGAACCGGATAACCCTGGGCCTGGCGGGCGTTGAACCATTGCTGGCGGTTGTCCAGATCGACAGTCTGCTCATTCCAGATGGCCAAGGTATTGAGCACCGCATCGTTGTAAATATCGCGAATCGCCGGCAGATCGGCCGGGACAGCATCACGAATAACGTAAGGCATGGTGCGACCTCAGGCGATGGGTTGGTGGACGGTGACCAGTTTGGTGCCATCCGGGAAGGTGGCTTCGACCTGGATGTCGGGGATCATTTCCGGTATGCCTTCCATCACCTGATCGCGGGTCAGCAGGGTGGTGCCGTAGTGCATCAGCTCAGCCACGGTGCGGCCATCGCGGGCGCCTTCGAGCAGGGCGGCAGAGATATAGGCGATGGTTTCCGGATAGTTGAGAATCACGCCGCGGGCCAGTCGACGTTCCGCCAGCAGGCCGGCGGTGAAGATCAGCATCTTGTCTTTTTCGCGAGGGGTCAGGTCCATGGTCGGGTCCGTGTTCGGCAGTTTAAAAATGTTGAGTGTGGGAGCGGGCGGCTCAAGTACTCCAGATCCTGGGGGCCAGCGCTTCTCGCCCCAGCAGCGCCGGACGCAACAGACGCCATAAATCAATCAGCCAGGCCCGTGCCTGCAAGGCTTCACCCGCCAGGCAGCGGGCTACCAGCAAACCCGGTAACTGGGTCAAGTCGCCGCGCACCGGATTGGGCAGCGAGCGACAGGTTTCCAGTAATTGGGCGCTGATCTCGCCCGTCACCAGCAACGTGGCAAACACCGGGTTGCCGTCCAGGCCAATGGGCGAATCCAGCAGCCCGTCGCCGCCCACAATGCGCTGGCGCTCATGCCAGAGCAGTTGACCGTCGCGGCGCAGATCCAGCCGCGACTGGAAGTGCCCGTGCTCGAAACGCTCGCCACTGGCCAGTCGTCCCAAGGCCACTATGTCCCAGTAAAACAACCGGCCATCGCCTTCAAGTTCGATACGGGTCGAGAGTTCGGCCTGGGCCGCGCTGAATACGATGGTTTCTTGGGGCAGCCATTCCAGGGTCGCACCGGACGCGACCTTTAAGGTCAGGTTCTGATAGGCCGGCCCGGCCGCGCGATACCATTTGGCTGCGCCGGGGCTGGTCAGTTGAGCCCAGGCATCCGGGCCGACGCTGGCACTGATATTCAATTGATCGCCACCGGCAATCCCGCCCGGAGGATGGACGATGATGTGCTGGCAAACCTGCGGCCCTTCGGCGTACAGATGCTTTTGCACCCGCAACGGGCCCAGATGACGGCGCAGGGTAGGGCGCGTGCTATCGCCAAAACGGCCATAGCCCAGCTCCAGCTCGGCATGCCAGCTGGGGGTGAACAATGCAGTGTTGGCGGACAGGTTCATTTGTAGGACTTTTCTTTAAATAGAGACGCAGATTAAATCGTTACAAGCCCGCGTACACCCTCTGTTTGCATATTTTCACCTCGACCTTGCTGCACGATTTCGCCCCGTGACATCACCAGATACTGGTCGGCCAATTCTTCGGCAAAGTCATAAAACTGCTCCACCAGCAAAATCGCCATGTCCCCCCGTGCGGCGAGCATTTTGATGACCGCTCCGATCTCTTTGATCACCGAAGGCTGGATGCCTTCAGTCGGCTCATCGAGGATCAGCAAGCGCGGACGGCTGGCCAGCGCGCGGCCAATGGCCAATTGTTGCTGTTGGCCGCCGGACAAATCGCCGCCGCGTCGATGTTTCATTTGCAGCAATACCGGGAACAGCTCGTAGATAAACGCCGGAACCTCCCTGGCCTCGGAACCGGGGAAGCGCGACAGGCCCATCAGCAGGTTTTCCTCCACCGTCAGGCGCCCGAAAATCTCCCGGCCCTGGGGCACGTAAGCGATTCCGGAGTGGACCCGCTGGTGGGGTTTGAGCGTGGTGATGGTTTTACCCTCCCACTGCACATCGCCTTCCTTGACAGGCAGCAAGCCCATCAGGCATTTGAGCAATGTGGTTTTACCCACGCCATTGCGGCCCAGCAGGCAAGTGACCTCGCCGACTTTTACCTCGAACGACAGGCCGCGCAGGATGTGGCTGCCGCCGTAGTACTGATGCAGTTTCCGGACTTCCAGCATATTCAAAATCTCCCCATGCCCCTGTGGGAGCGGGCTTGCTCGCGATAGCATCACCGCGTATTGACTGACAGAGCGCGTCGCCTGATTCGCGAGCAAGCCCGCGCCCACCCAAGGCAGGCATTCAGCGGCCCAGATACACCTCGATCACTCGCTCATCCGCCTGCACCTGCTCCAGCGAGCCCTCCGCCAACACGCTGCCTTGGTGCAGCACGGTCACATGATCGGCAATCGAGCCGACAAACCCCATGTCGTGCTCCACCACCATCAGCGAGTGTTTGCCCGCCAGGCTTTTGAACAGCTCGGCGGTGAACTCGGTTTCGGCGTCGGTCATGCCCGCCACCGGTTCGTCCAGCAACAACAGTTGCGGGTCTTGCACCAACAGCATGCCGATTTCCAGAAACTGCTTCTGGCCGTGGGACAACAACCCGGCAGGTCGATGGGCCGAGCCGCTCAGACGGATGGTGTGCAGCACTTCGCCGATGCGGTCCTTCTGCTCGCCGCTCAGCGTTGCCCGCAGGCTGGCCCACACCGACTTGTCGGTCTTTTGCGCCAGCTCCAGGTTTTCAAACACGCTCAAGGCTTCGAACACCGTGGGCTTCTGGAACTTGCGTCCGATCCCGGCCTGGGCAATCTGCACTTCACTCATCTGGCGCAGGTCCAGGGTTTCGCCGAACCAGGCCTGCCCTTCGCTGGGCCGGGTCTTGCCGGTGATCACGTCCATCATGGTGGTCTTGCCCGCGCCATTGGGGCCGATGATGCAGCGCAATTCGCCAACGCCGATGTACAGGTTGAGGTTGTTCAGCGCCTTGAAGCCATCGAAGCTGACGCTGATGTCTTCCAGGGTCAGGATGGTGCCGTGGCGGGTGTTCAGGCCCGGTTCAACGCGCTGGCCAAAGCTGATGGCGTCACGGCTGCTGCCTGCGTCTTTGTTGGGGTCGAGGATAGGTTCGAGCATGACATTCCTCATTGGTCGGCCTTTTTCTTCAACAGGCCGATCACGCCTTTGGGCAGGTACAGGGTCACGATGATGAACAGCGCCCCCAGGAAGAACAGCCAGTATTCGGGGAAGGCCACGGTGAACCAGCTTTTCATGCCGTTGACCACGCCTGCACCCAGCAGCGGGCCGATCAGGGTGCCGCGTCCACCCAGGGCAACCCACACGGCAGCTTCGATGGAGTTGGTCGGCGACATTTCGCCGGGGTTGATGATGCCGACTTGCGGCACATACAAGGCCCCGGCCAGGCCGCACAGCACAGCGCTCAACACCCACACAAACAGCTTGAAGCCACGGGGGTCGTAGCCGCAGAACATCAGGCGGTTTTCCGCATCGCGCAGCGCGGTCAGTACGCGGCCAAACTTGCTGCGCGCCAGCTTCCAGCCGAGGAACAGGCTGACCACCAGCAACAGTACGGTGGCGAAAAACAACGCGGCGCGGGTACCGGGTTCGGTGATGCCAAAGCCCAGAATGCTGCGAAAGTTGGTGAAGCCGTTGTTGCCGCCAAACCCGGTTTCGTTGCGGAAAAACAGCAGCATCCCGGCGAAGGTCAGGGCCTGGGTCATGATCGAGAAATACACGCCCTTGATTCGCGAGCGGAAGGCGAAAAAGCCGAACACCAGTGCCAGCAAGCCGGGAGCCAGTACCACCAGGCACATGGCCCACCAGAAGTGTTGGGTGCCGACCCAGTACCAGGGCAGTTCAGTCCATGACAAAAAGGTCATGAAGGCGGGCAATTCATCGCCCGAGGCCTGGCGCATCAGGTACATGCCCATCGCGTAGCCACCCAGGGCGAAGAACAAGCCGTGACCCAGGGACAGCCGCCCGGCGTAGCCCCAGACCAGATCCAGCGCCAGCGCGACAATGGCGTAGCAGAGGATCTTGCCCACCAGCGTGAGGGTGTAGGCCGAGACCTGAAACGGGCTGTCGGCAGGCAACAGGGAGAGCAGCGGCAAGGCCAGCAATACCAGCAGGACCAGGCCACCCACCAGGGTTGTAACGGTGGGCCCGGCTTTTTGTGCCGCAGTGACCATCAGAGGCTGATTCATCAGTCGATCACCCGTCCTTTAAGCGCGAAGAGCCCTTGCGGACGCTTCTGGATAAACAGAATGATCAGCCCCAGGATCAGGATTTTGCCGAGTACGGCGCCGATCTGCGGTTCAAGAATCTTATTCGCAATGCCCAGGCCAAAGGCCGCGTAAACAGTGCCCGCCAGTTGCCCGACACCGCCCAGCACCACCACCAGGAACGAGTCGATGATGTAGCCCTGACCCAGGTCCGGGCCGACGTTGCCGACCTGGCTCAAGGCCACGCCGCCAAGCCCGGCAATCCCCGAGCCGAGGCCGAAGGCGAGCATGTCTACACGCCCGGTGGGTACGCCGCAGCAGGCGGCCATGTTGCGGTTCTGGGTGACGGCCCGAACGTTGAGGCCCAGACGGGTCTTGTTCAGCAGCAGCCAGGTCAGTACCACCACGGCCAATGCGAAGACGATGATCACCAGGCGGTTGTACGGCAGTACAAGGTTGGGCAGCACTTGCAGCCCGCCCGACAGCCATGCCGGGTTGGCCACTTCAACGTTTTGTGCACCGAACAGGACGCGTACCAGCTGGATCAGGATCAGGCTGATGCCCCAGGTGGCGAGCAGGGTTTCCAGTGGACGGCCGTAGAGGTGACGAATGATCGTGCGCTCCAGCACCATGCCCACGGCTGCGGTGACAAAGAACGCGACCGGCAATGCCAGCAAGGGGTAGAACTCGATGGCGCCAGGAGCAAAGCGCTGGAACAGCAACTGCACGCAGTACGTGGAATAGGCGCCGAGCATCAGCATCTCGCCGTGGGCCATATTGATCACGCCCAGCAGGCCGAAGGTAATGGCCAGTCCGAGCGCCGCCAACAGCAGAATCGAACCCAGGGACAAACCACTGAACGCCTGCCCCAGCAGGTCGCCGATCATCAGTTTGCGCTTGACCTGGGACAGGCTGGTCTCGGCGGCGGTGTGTACCGTGGCATCGGTTTCGACGCCAGGTTGCAGCAGGGTTTCAAGACGGGTACGGGCCAGCGGTTCGCCGGTTTCTCCGAGCAGGCGCACGGCGGCCAGACGCACCGCAGGGTCGGGGTCGACCAGTTGCAGATTGGCCAGTGCCAGACTCAGGGCGGTGTGTACATCGCTGTCGGTTTCGCCAGCCAGTTGCCGGTCGAGGAATGAGAGTTGTGCAGGGCTTGCGGATTTTTGCAGGTGTTGCGCCGCACTCAGGCGCAGCTTGGGATCGCTGGCAAGCAACTGATGGCTGGCCAGTGCGGTGTCGATCAGCCCGCGCAGACGGTTGTTCAGGCGCAGGGTTTTGGTCTGGCCGTCTACCGTGAGCTGACCTTGTTGCAGGCTGTTGATCAGTTCGACGCGGGCAGGGGCGGGTTGCGCGGCCCAGCTTTGCAGCAGTGTGGCCTGCTGTGAATTGTTGGCAGCAGCGAAATCCCTGGCGTCATCGGCGTGTACGGCCAGGGGCAGCAACAGCAGTAGCGCGACGATAACGCGGTAAAGGGCAGTGGGCATAGTTATGGCCTTGCACAGATAGAAGCAATTCAACACACCTGTGGGAGCGGGCTTGCTCGCGATTCAGGCAACGCGGTCTTTCAGTGAAACCGTGTTGATTGCATCGCGAGCAAGCCCGCTCCCACAAAAGCACAACGATGAGGCTGGCCTTAGTTACCCTTCACCGCGTAGTCCGGTTTTTTGTCGTTGCCCGAAATATAAGGGCTCCACGGCTGGGCACGGATCGGGCCTTCGGTTTGCCACACCACGCTGAACTGACCGTCAGGCTGGATCTCGCCGATCATCACCGGCTTGTGCAGGTGGTGGTTGGTCTTGTCCATGGTCAGGGTGTAGCCCGACGGCGCGGCAAAGGTCTGGCCGGCCAGGGCTTCGCGCACTTTATCCACGTCGGTGGACTTGGCTTTTTCAGCGGCCTGGGCCCACATGTGAATGCCCACGTAGGTGGCTTCCATCGGGTCGTTGGTCACGGCTTTGTCGGCGCCCGGCAGGTTGTGTTTCTTGGCGTAGGCTTTCCAGTCGGCGACGAATTTATCGTTGGCCGGGTTCTCTACCGACTGGAAGTAGTTCCAGGCGGCCAGGTTGCCCACCAGCGGTTTGGTGTCGATGCCGCGCAGTTCCTCTTCACCCACCGAGAACGCGATCACCGGAACGTCGGTGGCTTTCAGGCCCTGGTTGGCCAGTTCTTTATAGAACGGCACGTTGGAGTCGCCGTTGACCGTGGAGATCACCGCCGTTTTGCCGCCTGCCGAGAACTTTTTGATGTTGGACACGATGGTCTGGTAATCGCTGTGACCAAACGGGGTGTAGACCTCTTCGATGTCCTTGTCGGCCACGCCTTTGGAGTGCAGGAACGCGCGCAGGATCTTGTTGGTGGTGCGCGGGTACACGTAGTCGGTGCCCAGCAACACAAAGCGCTTGGCACTGCCGCCGTCTTCGCTCATCAGGTATTCAACGGCCGGAATGGCCTGCTGGTTAGGCGCCGCACCGGTGTAGAACACGTTGGGCGACATTTCTTCGCCTTCGTATTGCACCGGGTAGAACAGCAGGCCATTAAGTTCTTCGAATACCGGCAGCACCGATTTGCGTGACACCGACGTCCAGCAACCGAACACCACGGCCACTTTGTCCTGGGTCAGCAACTGCCGGCCCTTTTCGGCAAACAGAGGCCAGTTGGATGCAGGGTCGACGACCACCGCTTCGAGCATCTTGCCATTCACGCCGCCTTTGGCATTGATCTCGTCAATGGTCATCAGCGCCATGTCTTTAAGCGACGTTTCGGAGATCGCCATGGTTCCGGACAGCGAATGCAAAATCCCCACCTTGATGGTCTCGGCGGCTTGCACCGTCCAGGTCATGCCCATGGCCGCGATAGAGGCGGTCAGGGTGAAAGCCTTGATCAAGCTACGACGCTTCATGGTGCGATCTCCAGGTATCTGATTTTTTTAGAGGGCTGATCTGAACACTGGGAAGGTCTTAGCAAAGGCTGTGCCGGGATGGAGAAAAGGCTCTGTATCAGGGCTTTGCGCGAAGATTGGGCGTGCTGGCGCACCAGTACGGGGCTTGAGGGGGCGCGTGGTGCACCGAGTGCGCCGCCTTGGTGCCTGCAGCTCAAGGGGCGCTGTAAATAACTACCACCGGGCAGCGGACCATGAAGCGAAGGATGGAAGTCGATCCTCCACCAGCATGAGACCACTCTCCATGGACCTTTCAGATATTCCCCCGCCCGGCTGGGCGGCCCCCGATGTGAGCGTATCGCTCCCCACCTTGAGTCCGCCGTTCGTGAGCGCTGACGACGCGGCACGATTTGCCCACGAGTTGATTGGCGATCATCGCGACGTTCAATACGGCGGGGCGATTTTAAAAAATACACAGGGGCAGTTTTACGCGACACGCCCGCTGAAGGGGGCCGCGGCCCTGTTCAGACCCGAGCGCGTCATGTCCACCAATAAACTGGGCAGGTTCAAGCATCCGCCGGGGTACACCTGCGTCGCTTTCTATCACTCCCATGCCGACACCTATGGGCAGGCTCAAGTGCTCTTTGAGGGTTGGCCCAGTGAAGACAGTTTCAGGCGGGTCAATTTTTTCTCGCCTGTGGATATTTACGACATGCTGCGAATGGCCAGCTTTGCCCCGGTCAGTTATTTGTCGGGACTCAATGGCTCTCTGATCAAGTACGAATGCAGCGGCTCCGATGAGGAAAAGAAAATCGCCGAGCTCCTGGCCCGAGCTCGGGATCATGCCCATGAAGCGATTGATACGTTGGCCAAGGCTGTACATATTTTGATCAGTCTTGGGACGGTCAGCGTGATTCAGTCCAGCGAGTTGTGGGGCAATAGGGTCGGTCCGCTGGACAAGACGTTTGAAGTAGCGGCCGCCTTGAACTCGTTGGATATGGGCCGCGTGAGTGTGCAGCGGCCTGCTTTCGGGCCGATCGTTACCAGCCAGGCACTGGCTCTGGATTACGTCCGAACGCGTATGGATCTAACGGCGGATGAACACTTCGGGGTGATTCTCAAGCATGCTCAACGCAATGAGTTTGTGGTGTGCGAACCGGTCACCGGGCCGATGGATTTCTCTCTGGCTCGAGTGTTTATCAAGTCCGCGGACAACAAGCCGGCACTGCTGGCGGGCTATGAGCTCTTTGCGTTGTATGGCTGTGACGGTGAGTACCGCGACCCGACGCTGATTCCCGCAGAGCAGGCTTCGCTGTTCAAAAACTTCATGCACCCGGTGTCTCTGGAAAAAGGGATTGAGGTTGCCCGGTTAGTGGGCCAACCGTTGGAACACCGGGCTTTGCCCCTGTTTATCGGCACCCGTGATGGCGCGATGCTCAAGTATGTGTCCCGGTACTCGGCGGATGAAAAAACCCTCTTCGCCACGTTGTCCGAGGCTGAGGGCGGCGGCATGGAGTTGATCAGGAACCTGCTGGCCGATGTCGAAAAAACCCTTTCATATATCCATCTACTGGCCCATGCCGGTGAATTGAGTGTTGTGCGTACCAGCGAACTCTGGAGTAGAACCGGCCGGGTCCAGACCCACTGGCAGCCCTTCCTGGGCTTTATGCGACGCACCCTGAGCCCTTCGTTTATCAGCGCCGACGACGCCGCACGTTATGCCCATGAGCAGATTGCCGGGCGGGTCGATGCGGTCTATGGCGGGTTGATTTTTCAGGGCCTGGATAACCGCTTTTTCGCCACGCTGCCACTGGCAGTGCATACCCGGGTGTTTGATCCACAACGAGTGATTCCCCCGGAGCTGCTGTCATTTACGCCGCACGGCGCAGCCGTGGTGGCGGTCTACCAGTCTCATCGAGTTGAGCCGTTGCGCCTGTGGCGTTCGCCGGTTGAAGAGCAGTTGAACCAGAGCATGTTTTATCCCCATGAGCTGTGTACCGCAATCAAGGAGCGGGAATGGGCCCCGTCACGCTATTTATCCACCCGGGACGGCGTACTGCTCAAGTACACACCCAGCGGATCGCCCCTTGAAACAGACTTCATGGCGTTGATCTCGCCGCCCAGAGAACATCCGGAGCAAGCCCTCAACAATTCGATGCACGTCAAGTTGCGCGCCAACGTTCTCAAACCCACCGAATACGTGGCCCAGGTGAGCCGTGTGGGCGGGTTGCGCGTGGTGGTGGGCAGTGCCTTATGGGGCGAGCGGGGCAAAGTGACGCCACTGTGGAAGCCGGCCCAGCCTAGAGCCAGGCTCTACACGTCGAAAATCCAGCCGGCGTTCAGCCCCATCTTCACCCAGGCACTGGATGCCATGCGCTATGCCCATGAACGTATGGGCACGCGTGACGGTCGCCAGTTTGGCGTTATCTTGAAAAGCCTTCGCGACGATGAGTACATCGCTACCGAACCGACCTTGGCTGACAGCAACTCGATCCTGTTATCCACTCTATTTCCTCTTTTATCCGGTACTCAGGTGCACAACCTGCCTGCCGGATTCGCCTGCTATTCGGTGTATATAGCGGCCCCTAAAGAGCCTGCAGACCGGGTGCCGGGGAGTGTATACGCCGATTTTATTGCGCCCAAAGACCTGGCCGACAGTGCAGTACTCATGAGCACTGTTCGAGATGACTTGCCCAGGGGATCGGCTTACCCGCTGCTGTATATCTCGACCCGCGAAGGCGCTCTCTTGAGTTATCGCGCCGGGGGGCGTAATCCGCTGCTGGATCTGGACGGACCTTTCTCGTCCCAGTCTTCAATGCTGGGCGGTTTGATCTCCGGCAAGATCAGGCCCACGGAGTATGTGAGGCATGTGGCAGGCAGTGGCGAGCTGCAGGTGCTGCTGTCGAGCAGCCTGTGGGCCACTGTGGGGCGGGTGACCACAGCATGGCGCCCCAACGCTTTCGAGATACCGATCGGCAGCGGTTCGCGGGCCAATGTACTGAGCCTGGGCCCGGTGTTTAACCATATCGATGATGCAGCTCTGTATTGCCATCGACGCCTGCCGCACCCCCATGCACAGGATGTGATGGGGGCGATGTTGCGCTCGTCGGTCAAAAACCTTTATGTGGCTGTAGAGCCTTTAACCAATGGGGTTGTGGTAAATGGCCAGGATCGAATCTTTTTAAATGCGCTGTTTGAACAGGGCACCAGCAGCAATCGACCACTGCCGATTTTTCCCCCCGGTTTTGCCCCTTGGGCGGTCTATTACGCGCACCGCCCTCGAACGCCCGTCTATGCCAAGCACGGTGTAAGCGAGTGGATGGATAACGTCTTTTGGCCGAGTGATATTTGCTACATGACCAAGAGCCTGCCTCGCCTGGGGTTTGCGCTGGAGATCGGTTACGTGTCGGGTAATGACGGCGCGTTGTTGAAATACGTACGTCGCCGGGGCAAGGCCGAAGATGACCTGTGTGAACGCGTGAGGGGGTCGGATTACTGGGACAACCAGTACGTCCATCAACAGCAGCTCGACACAGGGCGCGAGACAGAAGATGAGTACCTCAAAGCATTGCTTCAGGCCGGTGAACTGATTGTGGTTCAGACCAGTCGTGACTGGCCGGCAATCAGCTGGGTGACGCCCGGCTGGAAGCAGGATGTAGGTTCGTGGACCGCCCAATACGGACCGTCAACCAGTGCGCCCTGGGCCAGGTCCCAGGCTACAAACAGGGATGAACTCTAGGCTACTAACTATGTACAGCCCGTAACGCGGTGGCTGGCGGGACTATGCAAGGAGGGCGCAATTTTTTCGCCCTTCTTTTCATAAAGGAAGCCAGTGCCATGGAACAGACTGACGGCCGTGATAAACGGCATGCACGCCCCAACATACACGTCTCGTTACCGACCTTGAGTCCGCCCTTTATCAATGCCGACGACGCCGCGCGCTTTGCCCATCAATTGATTGGTGATTATCGTTCTGTGGAGTATGGCGGGGCTATCTTGACGGACGCCGAAGGCCGCTACTTTGCGACGCGCCCGGTGCGAGGCAAAACCGACTCCTTCGACCCTACGCTGGTGATCTCAACCAACAGCGCAGGGGAGTTCATCAGCCCGCCGGGTTATGCCTGTGCCGCTCTCTACCACTCTCATCCGGCGGACTATGACCGGTTAAAGAGCGGTTTCAAGCACTGGAGCCCAGAAGACATTTACACGTCGATCAATGCCTTTTCTTCGACGGACATGGTGCTCAACCGTCTAAATGCCAATTTTGCTCCCGCGCATTATTTATCGGGTGTAAACGGTTCGCTGATCAAGTACATACCCAGCGGCTCGGCCCTGGAAAATGCGCTTGTCGAGCGAATAGCGCTCGATACCCTGGCCGGTAAAATCACCTTTGAAACCATCGCAGAGTTCGTGCAGGCGGCGGCCAGTATGGGCCGATTAAGGATGATCCAGGCCACGGAAGTCTGGGGTGGAAAAGTCGGCCGGGTGCAACCTGACTTCAAGGTGTATGCGCCCACCCAATCTTTGGATATTGCCCCTGTGATTGTTCAACAGCCGGCATTTGGACCTATTAACGACAGCCTGGAACAGGCGGTCAAAGAAGTGCGGGCCCGGGTAAATCAAACCAGCGAGCCCGTGTTCGGGGTGATCCTCAAACATAAAACCCGACCTATTTTTGTGGCCTCTGAGCCGATGACAGGGGACATGGATTTTTCGCTGTCGAAGATTTTTCCGCCGACGCCCAGTAACCCATTGCCCCTGCCGACGCAGTACCAAGTGGCAAGCTTTTATTGCAGCGATGGTTTTTACCGTGATCCAAGCCTGATCCCTGCGCAGCAGCCTTCGCTGTTCAAGAACTTTGTGGCCCCTGCGACGTTGGTCAACGGGATCAATGCGGCAAAAGCAGTTGCCGACTCCTCGCCTGAACGGGCGGTGCCGCTCATTATCTGCACCCGCGACGGTGCCGTCTTGAAGTACGTCTCGACCTCTGTCAGTGCTGAAACATCCTTTTCGCAGCCTTTGCCAAAAAGCGAAGGGCCGGGGCTGGCCATTGAGCGCGAGCTGCTGGGTGGCATGACGACAACCCTTGCCTATATCCGCCATGTGGCCAGCGCAGGCGAGCTGAGCGTGCTGCATACCAGTGATTTATGGAGCAGGCCCGGGCGGGTAAAGCCCACCTGGGAGCCTTACCAGGGGTTCAGTCGCCGGGCGCTGGGGCCGTCCTTTCTTTCGGCGGATGATGCTGCGCGCGATGCCCACGAAAAAATTGCCCGTCGCGACGATAAGGTTTACGGCGGGCTGATCTATCAACGGCTGGACAACCGCTTTGTCGCAACCGAGCCCCTGGCTTGCCACAACGAGACCTTCGATCCGACATGCGTCATCCCCCCGGAGCTGATTGCACTCACGCCTCACGGTTGCTCGGTGGTTGCGGTGTATCACACGCACCGGGTGCATCCTTTGCAGCTATGGCGAACGGCGGCTGAAGAGCAGCTGTTTCAAACCATGCTTGAGCCCCATGAGTTGAACGCCGCGATCAGGGACCGGGAGTGGGCACCCAGCCGTTATTTTTCGGCTCGGGATGGCACGCTGCTCAAGTACACGCCCAGCGACTCGGTGAGCGAACATTTACTGCGCAAGCAGATAGCGGCCCCTGTCGAGCACCCTGAGCAGGTGCGTAAAAACGCGATCAACATGGCGATGCGGGCCAACGCTCTCAAACCCAGTGAATACATCCGCCGGGTCGCGCGGGCCGGGGATCTGCAGGTGGTGGTTGGCAGCACACTGTGGGGGACAGCGGGGCAGGTAACGTCAGATTTCACCCCTAATTCACGGCCAGCTCCGTCGGCCGGGACGATTCGACAACCTGCCCTGAGCCCTGTGTTCAGTCAGTTGCAAGATGCCATGCGCTATACCCATGAACGAATGGTTCATGGTGAAGCGGCTCAGTACGGCTTGATCCTCGGCAACCCCCACAGCAATGAATACGTGGCGACTCTGCCGGTCCCAGATGAGCCATTTACCTTGAATCGACTGTTTCCACTGGATGGGTTGGACGGCCAATTCAACCTGTCCCCCGGGTTCACCTTTCAAGGGGTGTATGTGGCCGCGCCTAAAATGCCGCCTCAGGTGGAAGGCATGAACACCCGCAGGATCTATGAAGGGTTTGTGTCCCCGGTGCATATGGCGCAGGGGTTGATACTCAGTGACAGCATCAAGGAGCAGAACGCAGTGGTTCCTGCTACTGCGGTGCTCTACTTGTCCACCAGCGACGGGGCGCTGTTGCGCTATCTGGACCGCTCGGCAGCGACACAGCTGTCCACCGGTGTGTTCCAGAACGGGGGCCAGACCACACTCAATCAACTCATGACGCTTAAATTGACGCCACTGGACTATGTGCGCCGTGTTGCGATGGCAGGGGATCTACAGGTGATCAAAACCAACCCGCTCTGGCTCAATCCGGGTCGCGTATCGCCCACATGGCGCCCCTTTGGGCTGGAGGTGCCCAGCGCGGCCGCCAGGAGTATCCGCCTGTTCGCTATGAGCCCTGTATTCAGCCACCCCGATGATGCGGCGCGGTATGAGCATTTGCACCTCAAGCGTGCGCAGACCGGGAGTGTGATGGGCGGTGTTTTACGCCATCGGGCCTACGACATCTGCGTGGCGTTGCAATCAGTGGAAAACGGCGAGCCGGTCAATGTGGCGCAGATGATCCTCAACACCCATTTGTCGATACCGAACCTGATGGCTGCCAAAGCAATTTTGCCGACGGGCTATTCAATCAATAGCCTGCATTTTGCCCGTGATGTAAACGGGCAATCGGCGGGTAGCCCTGTCGAAACCAATCTGCTTAAAAACATGTTTTGGCCGGTCGACATTTGCTACGCCACGCGAACCCTTCACCGGCAACTGAACGACGCGAGCCTGGATGATCTGTACCTCACGACCGACGACGGTGCGTTGTTGAAGTACACCCGGGGGAGCAAGGAGGCTAATGACCGGTTGTGTGAGTATGTCAGTGGCGCCAGTTTCACCTATGAGCGCTACTTCATTGAAAACAATGCTCCAACCCGAACACCGAGCAACCCCGAGGATCTGCTGACCCAGGTGCTCAATTCGGGCGTTTTACAGGTGCTGGAACCCAGCGCTACCTGGCCGCGAGCCGGGGCAGTCGACACGCACCTGACGGTGTCGACTCAACCGCTTTCGTTTGACTATGAAGGGGTGACCCCCGGTACGCCGGTGGCGCAGTTAAAGGTGGGGCCGGTACGCGATGAGCTTTAACGTTTACGCATCAGGCCAATAAAGAACAGACCACCAATCGCTGCCGTGGCGACGCCGATGGGCAAGTCTTCGGGGGCGATCAAGGTACGGGCAGCGACGTCGACCCACACCAGAAACACACTGCCCAACAAGGCGGATACCGGCAGCAGGCGCCGGTGTTCGGCGCCCACCAGGCGCCGTGCGATGTGCGGGATCATCAGGCCGACAAAGCCAATCGAACCGCTGATGGCAACCAAGACGCCAGTCATCAGCGAGGCGATCAAAAATACCCGCAGCCGCACGTTGCGCGCATTCAGGCCCAGGGTGACAGCGGTTTGCTCACCGGCCATGAGGGCGTTCAGCGGGCGGGCCATGCCCAGCAGTAACACCAGCCCCAGCAGCACGCTGGCGCTGGGGATTGCCAGCAGTTCCCAGCGCGCCAGTCCCAGGCCGCCGAGCATCCAGAACAGCACGGCGGAGCTGGCGCGATGGTCGCCCAAAAACAGCAGTGTGTTGGCGACGGCCATCATCACAAATGACACCGCAACCCCACACAACAACAGGCGGTCACTGTCCAGGCGCCCATGACGGCTGGCGATGGCCAGTACCAGCAGCATGCTCAGCAAGGCCCCGATAAACGCAGCGATGGGCAGGGTCAGCAGGCCGACGATTTCACCCACGTGCAGCACCACAATCACCGCGCCCAAGGTGGCACCGCTGGTGACGCCAAGTAGATGCGGGTCGGCCAGCGGGTTGCGCGTGACCGCTTGCAGCACTGCGCCGATCAGTGCCAGGCCGGCGCCGACCAAGGCCCCGAGCAGCATGCGCGGCACCCGGATCAGCCACACGATATGTTCCTGGCCAGCGCTCCAGCTCACCTCGCCCAGGCCGAACAGTTTGTTAAGCAAAATGTGCCACACCACGTCCACGGGCACCCGCGCCGGACCAAAGCCCAGGGACACCACACACGACACCAGCAGCAGTGCGCCGAGGCCGATCAGCAACAAGGCGTAGCGACGAGCCATCATTGTGGGTGGAAACCTTTGGCCATGGTTTCTATTGCCAGCACGTTATCGATGCCCGGCGTGGCCTGCACGTAGGGGATCACGATAAAACGGTTGTTGCGGATGGCGTCGACCGATTGCAGCGCGGGGTTGGTCTGGAGGAAGTGCTGTTTTTGCTCGGCGCTGACTTCGCTGTAGTCGACGATCACGATGACTTCGGGGTTGCGCTCGACCACGGTTTCCCAGTTGATGCGAGTCCAACTGGCGTCGATGTCGCTGAGGATGTCATTGCCGCCTGCTGCTTCGATCAGGGCGTGGGGGATGCCGAGCTTGCCCGAGGTCATGGCGCGGTCTTCGCCGCTGTCGTACAAAAACACCCGGGGTTTTGTGGCGGGCAAAGAGGTTTGCACCTCGGCGATTTTTTGTTGCATCTGCACGATCAGTGCCGTGGCGCGGTCTTGCACATTGAAGATTTTGCCCAGGTTGCGCAGGTCGTTGTAGGTGTCTTGCATGCTGGCGGCCGGGCGCTTCATCACAAAGGCGCAGGACTCTGTCAGCTCGTAAACATTGATGCCCAGCGGGGTCAGGGTTTGCGGGGTGAGGTCGCCGCCAACGCGCATGCCGTAATCCCAGCCCGCAAAGAAGAAGTCGACGTTGGCGTTGAGCAGGGTTTCTACCGACGGGTATTTGCTTGCCAGTTCCGGCAGGCCATCGAGGATCACTTTCATCTCGGGCGTTACCGCCTTCCAGCCACTGATGCCGCTGTAGCCGGCCATGTGCGGCTTGAGGCCCAGGGCGAGCATCATCTGGGTCATGTTGATGTCGTGGCTGACTGCGTGTTCCGGGGCGTGGGTAAAGGTCACCTCGCGGTTGCAGCTCTTGATCGTCAGCGGGTACTGCGTGGTGTCAGCCAGGGTCAGCTGGGCACCCAGTAATGCGCAAAGGCCGAGTGCTAGGCGGATCAGCTTCATGGTTGGGTTATCCAGGTAATTCGCGGGTAGCCGGACAGCGGGTGATCGTCGATCAAGGCCGCCACGCCAAAGACATCGCGCAGCAGTTCGACGGTCAGCACTTCGCGCGGGGTGCCGCTGGCGATGATCTTGCCGTGGTTGATCACGTACAGCCGGTCGCAAAACGCGGCGGCCAGGTTGAGGTCATGAATGCTGGCCAGGGTGCCGATCTTCAGGCGCTTGACCAGTTGCAGCAGCTCCAGCTGATAGCGCGGGTCGAGGTGATTGGTCGGCTCATCGAGGATCAGCAGTTCAGGTTGCTGGGTCAGGGCTCGGGCTAGGATCACGCGCTGTTTTTCACCCCCCGAGAGGGTGGCGAAAGCGTGGTCTTCAAAGCCGCTGAGACCCACTGACTGCAGAGCGTTTTTGGCCAGTTGGCGGTCGGCCTCGGTGTCGCCGTCGAACAGGCCCTTATGCGGGGTTCGGCCCATGGCGACCACTTCATCGACGGTCAGGCCAAAGGCGTCGGGGAATTCCTGCAACACCACCGCGATGCGCCGGGCACACCAGCGGGGCGATTGCTGCCAGAGGTTGTGCGGGCCCAGGTGGACCTCGCCCGCCTCGGGTTTGCTGAAGCGATAAGCGCAGCGCAACAGGCTGGTCTTGCCGCTGCCGTTAGGCCCGATCAACCCCACGAACTCACCCGCCGCGACGTGCAGGTTGGCATCACGCAGCTGGAACTGGTGGTGACAATGGCCGTGGCCCAGAGGGGTCCAGGCGAGTTGGGTGAGGGTGAGGCGAGTCATAAAAATCCGGGTTGGCCAATGTTGAGAATGTGGTGTGCTGCCTGGAGCTGTGCAGAGACTCTGTTTGCGATCAAGGCGCCCCTGTGGGAGCGAGCCTGCTCGCGAATGCTTTTCGCGAGCAGGCTCGCTCCCACGGTTGAAGTGCACAGATTGGGTCAGAAGGCATAATCAGCGGTCACGAAGAGCGAGCGCGGTTCGCCCATGATCCACTGCTGGCCGTTATTGTATTGGGTTACGGCGTACTGGCGGTTGAACAAATTGTTCAGGCGCACGCCCAGGGTGGTTTTAGGCAGCGCTTTCCAGCTGACGGTGGCGTCTACCACGGTGTAGCTCGGCAGCTCGACGGTGTTGGCGTAATCGGCATAACGCGAGTCGACATAGCGCACGCCGGCGCCGGCGTTCACGTCATCGGTCACGGCCTTGCTCAGCCACAGGTTGGCGGTACGGCGCGGCACGTCGGTGGGGCGGTTGCCTTTGCGAGAGACGGCCACGTCGTTCACGTTTTCATCGAATGTGTCGTATTGGGCGCGTACCACCGAGGCATTGGCCTGTAGCTGCCAGCGATGGGGCAGTTGCAGATCAAGGTTGGCTTCCAGGCCACTGGAGGACTGTTCGCCCACTTGTTGCGAGATGCCCGGATTGTTCGGGTCGGCCGTGATCAGGTCTTTCTTGACGATGTGATAAGCCGCCACTGTCCATTCGCCGCGCTGGTCCCAGAACATCTGCTTGAAGCCGATTTCGGTCTGGCGGGCGCGGGCCAGGTCAAAGCCCTGCTCGTCCGGGTAGAGGCTGATCAGCCCGGCCACACCGTCAACACTGGTGGCCTGCTGGGCATAGATCGACATGTCCGGCGTCAACTCATACACCAGCCCGACTTTCCAGCTATTGGCCGACAGACTGCGATCGCTGCGCGTGTCTTTGACCAGGTTATCGTTGTCCAGATGCACGATATCGCGGCGTACTCCCGTCACCAGCGACAGCTGATCGGTCAGTTCGGTGCGGTTTTCGGCAAACAGCGAGACCTGCTGGGTCGTGGTCTTGAACTGGTCAAGGTACGGCGAGCGGCTTTCGAATTGACCACGATCCGGGTGGTACAGGTCGATCGGCTGGCCGTTTGTATTCACATCGGTATACGGCGAGTTGCTGTGCAGGTTGAAGTGGATACGGTTGTAGTCCGCCCCCACCAGGGTTCTGCTTTTGAGGCCGAACAGGTCGTGGTTGAGGGTAAAGGTCTGGCGGTCGCCGACCTGCTCCTGCTCATGCTTGATGCTGAAGTAACCGCTGCGCAGCAAGGTCTGGCGGTCCTCATTCCAGGCATGGCGCTCGGCGTTCTGCCAACGGCGCTGGGCCTTGAGGTAATAAAGCTCGTTGCTGGCGCTGAGGTCGTCGCTGATCTGCCACTCGGTGTTCAGGCGCGTCCACTGGTCGTTGTAATGCAGCTTGGCATCACGCACGTTGTAGTTCTTGTCGCGCAGGCTCTTGTGATAATGGCCATTGATCAGCGGCACACCGAAGTCGTTCTTCGGCTCCTGGTCGCCGTAGTCGTGGCTCAGGGTGAATGCCAGGTCGTCGTTGGCCTGCCAGCGCAGGGCGGCACTGATAAAGGTGCTTTCGGAGTCGCCGTGGTCGATCCAGCCATTGCTCTGGATATGGTTGATATTCAACCGGTAGCTCAGGGTGTCGGTGAGTGAGCCGCCACTGTCCAGCGCCTGTTGGTGGGCATCGTAGGAGCCGTAGCCCAGGCGGACATGGTTCTCGATTTCGCCGCTGAAGGGCTTTTTCGGGATCACGTTGATCACCGCGCCGGTGGCACCTTCGCCATACAGCACCGAGGCAGGGCCGCGCAGCACGTCGATGCGCTCCACCGACCAGTCGTCCACCGGGAAGGTCACGGTGCCTGCGCCGCTGTACATGCGAATCCCGTCATACAACTGCATCACCGAACCCTGGCCGACAAAGCCGCGGGCCGAGTACGACGAGCCGCCGTTGCCCGGTGTGCCGGTGTTGCTGATGCCGGTGGTGCGTGTCACGGCGTCCTGCACACTGCGATCGCCACGGGCGCGGATTTGCGCGCCCGTCAGGCTTTCGACGCTGGCCGGGGTTTCGAGACTGTTGAGGTTCAGACGCGAACCGGCAGAGGTGGCGGTCTTGAGGTCGATGCTTTCAATGTCGACTTCAGGAGCAGTGATGCTCGCGGCGGGCAACATCAGGGAAGGGGCGCTGTCATCGGCCTGGGCGCTGTTGATCGCCAGCAGGCAGAGACTGGATAAAAGGTACGTGTTCATCGGGGCAGTGAGTCGCTTATTTCAAGAGGTGTCCCCGCTGCCTCCTGGCGGCGGGTGATAGAGCTTAAACGCTTTTGTTATACAGTAACATTTATTTCGCGCGTGATACTGACGTGCCATTATCGCAGTGGCTCAGGAATGCGCCACTCGGATGCCTCATGCGCATTATGAGAGGTGCTCACGTGGGCGTTTTTTGCGGATCAACAGCAGCAAACGATCAAGCACCCACACCGCAATCAAGGAGGCAGCCACCAGCGGGAACACAATTGCCAGGGCGATCATGATTGCAACGCCCGTTTTCCAGGTCGGTAAATCGTGCCGTAGAGGCGGCACGCCCAGACGGCCTTGGGGCCTGCGCTTCCACCAGATCACCAGGCCACTGATCGAGCTGAGGAGGATCATCAGGCACACCAGCAAGATTGCGATCTGGTTCAGCGAGCCGAAGAGTTTGCCCTCATGCAGCATCACGCCCATTTCAGTGGCACGGGCGACATTGCTGTAATGCTGCCAGCGCACATCCGCCAGCACCTGGCCGGTGTATTGATCAACGTGCAGGGTGGCATCGTTGCGCGGGTCGTCGGCGAAGACGGCCACGGTAAAGACGCCAGTGGCGGTGGTTGGCAGTGTGATGCTGTAGCCGGGTTCGACCTTGCGTGCGGTGGCGATGTCGACTACGTCTTGCAACGTGATGCCCGGTGCCGCAGGGCCGCTTGGCGTCGCGCCGTGGCCCATGTGCTCGGCGTGGGCACCGGAGACCGGCATCGGCGTGTTTTCCAGCGCCCAGGGCACGGTTTGACGGGTGGCGGTGTTGAGGCTGCGGGCTTCAATATCGGACGTGGGTACGTTGTTCCACATCGCTGCCGGGAACTGGTTCCACACGTCGGCGTATTGCTTGCCCCAGAAGCCGGTCCAGGTCATGCCGCTGATCAGCATGAACAGCAGCAGGGCTGCGCCCCAGAAACCGGTAACGGCGTGAAAGTCGCGCCACAGCGGGCGTGCGCGACGGCTCAGGCGCGGCCAGAGTATTCCGGCGGCCGATTGCCCTCGTGGCCACCACAGGTACAGGCCGGATACCACCAGCACCACCCCCCAGCCTGCGGCCAGTTCCACTAGCCGGTCGCCCAGGGTGCCGATCATCAGCTCGCCATGCAGTGCACGGGCCACGGCTTGCAGATTGAGCTTGGCGTCTTGCTCGCCCAGCACGTCGCCGTTGTACGGATTGATGAATACGTTGAGTTCGCGCCCGCCGTTGTGGAGCACGAACTGGGCGCTGCGCTCAAGATTGATGGGCGGCAGGTACTGGCTGATGTGGCCTTGTGGATAAGCGGCTTTCACGCGGTTGAGCTGCTCATCGGCGCTGAGGCTGTGATGGGCCGGGGTCACGTTGAGTAGATGGTCGTACATCAGGGAGTCAAGCTGGGGCTTGAACAGGTAGATAATCCCGGTCAGGGCTAGCAGGATCATGAAGGGGGCGACAAACAGCCCGGCATAGAAATGCCAGCGCCAGGCCAAGTTGTAGAAAGACGGTGTTGGTTGGCTCATGTGAGCGGCTCCGCAAGTTCAAAAATGTTGTTGTCAGCAATGCCCCTCACCCTGGCCCTCTCCCATCGGGAGAGGGTTGGGGTGAGGGCCTGGGGTTTATCAGAAACTCACATCCACCTTGGTCCAGAGCGTGCGACCCGGTTCATTGATCGCCCTGGGATCGTTGGCCGGGTAGCCGTAACCCGCGTTCCCCGCCATGTTCAGGTGCTCGCTGTAGTTTTTATCCAGCAAATTGTCGACTCCGGCGCTGACCTTGAGGTTTTTGTTGATGCGGTAGGCGCCATTGAGCGAGAACACCCCGAAACCTGCGCTCTTGTTGAAGTCCTTGCCCACGACGTTGCCCGCGTTGCGGTCGATGCGGTCCTGGGGGGCCACCACTCGCCACAAGGCGCCAGCACTCCAGTCGTCTTCGCTGTAGGTCAGGCCGAGGCGGGTATCCAGCGGCGGCATTTGTGGCAGTGCCTTGCCATCGCTGGTGTTTTTGCCCCAGGCATAGGCCAGGGTGGCGTCGGCCTTCCAGTTGGAGGTCAACTGATAAGCAGCACCCACTTCACCGCCCATGATCCGGGCGTTGATGTTCTGTGCCTGTGACGCGCCATTGGCGTAATCGAACAGGATGTAATCGCGGATTTCACCGGCATACACCGAGGCCCAGGCTTCCAGGTTTTGGGTTTTGTATTGCAGGCCCATATCGAGCTGGGTGGTTTTTTCGGGTTTGATGGCATCGAACGCGTTCACCGAGCCGGCCGGGCCTGAACTGGGCGAAAACAGTTCCCAGTAGTCCGGGAAGCGTTGGGTATGGCCAAGACCTGCGTAGAGCGTGGTCGGGCTGTCGGCCAGGTCGTGCTCATAGCGTACAAAGCCGCTGGGCAGGGTGTCGGCGCGGGTTTTGTCCAGGGTCGGGTTGGGTTTGCTCATCATTCCCGAGCCCAGGCGCGCCCGGTAATCCTTGGCAGAAGCTCGGTCCAGCCGCGCGCCGCTGATTACCCGGTCACGCTCGGCGGCGTACCAGGTCAGTTCGCCAAAAGCACCGTAGTTGTGGAAGTCGGCATCTTTGCTCCAGTTCTGATCCTTGTAGGTGTCGATGCCCATGCCGGAGCGTTTGCGGTGTTCGTTGGTTTGCGCGTCGATGCCGCTGATCAACTGGTAATCAGCCCAGCGCCAGGTGGCCTTGATTCGTGCGCCGAGGGTGCGGCGGTCGACGTTGGACGCCATCGGGCCTGCCATCATGCCGGTGCCCGACGGGGTGCGCAGGGTGTAGTTGTCCATCACATGGTCGGCGTAGTTGTAGTAGATCTGGGCTTCGATCGTGTCGAGAACGTCGCCGATATTGGACTTCTCAAACCGCAGCCCCAGGCTTTCTCGCTTGTACTGGCTGCCATCCATGCCGCGGCCTGCAGAGCGGGCTTCACCATCGCCCTTGCCAGCAGTCAGTTCCAGCAGGGTGTCGGCGTCCGGGGTCCAGCCGAGGGCGATATCGCCGTTCCACTTGTCGTAGCGCGAGGGCACGGTGTCGCCATTGCCGTCTTTGTAGTCGTCGGCATGGGCGGTGTTGCCGATCACCCGCACATAACCCAGCGGACCCCCGGCGGCGGCATCGATGGTTTTGTCGAAGCGGCCGTTGGAGCCGGCCAGCAGGCTGGCGTTGACCCGGGTGCCCAGTTCGCCGAAGTGCTCGGGCTCTCGTTCAAACAGGATGGTGCCCGCGGATGCGCCGGGGCCCCAAAGCACCGTTTGCGGGCCTTTGATCACGGTGAGCTTGTCGTAGGTTTCGGGGGAGATATAGGACGTTGGCGCGTCCATGCGGCCGGGGCAGGCACCGAGCATCATGCCGCCGTTGGTGAGGATGTTCAGGCGTGAACCGAACATGCCACGTAACACCGGGTCGCCGTTGGTGCCGCCGTTGCGAATCAGGGCGAAGCCGGGGATGGTTTTCAGGTAATCGCCACCATCACTGGCGGGCACCGGCTGGCGCGGATCTTTAGGGTTGGTGACGACGGTCAGGGGCGAACTGGGCGCGACGGCGGTAATCACCAAAGGGCTTAGCTCATTAGTGTGACCGGCATGTTCGTCGGCGACAGCGGTAGACGCCAGGATTGCGCAGCACAGGGTGCTAAGGGCAAAAGGCAAACGTGAGGCAGCAGTAAAACGGGACATAAGCATTCCAGTATTCAAGCGAGTACAACGCGGCCAGGAACCTGCGGCTGTCTTAAGCAGCGCATGCAGGTTGGCTCGATGAAGATGTTGTGTCGGTGCCTAAAGGAATACGGGCGGAGCTCGGGAGCGGGCGCCAGGGAAGACCGGTTGCCGGGCGTGGCCCAGTCGGGGGTTGGAGGCCAGATAACGTTCGGGTGCGGGCGCATCAAACAGCGCCAGGCCCACGCTGCCGGGGAGCGCTGGACAACTGAACAATAACGTGCAGTAGCCGCACTTTGCCCAGATGGCATGGTGGTCAGGGGAGGGTTGTTTATGTTCAGCGTGCGCAGACATGTCCATGCCCATATCCATCGACATGGGCATTGGCATGGAGTCGTGATGATCCATCGGCATCGACTGTGAAATCAGCGGACCGATAAAGATCATCAACATGGCAAACAGGCTCAGCCAACTGCCGCGAACGGGCGACATGGAGTGCCTGGCGCGAGGTTCGCGCACGGGGGTCAGAAACCTTGGCCGTTAGTGGGCGTGCATGTGTTCCATGCTGTCAGCCGGGGGCTGTTTCTGTACGTTGACTTGAACCGGTACGGCGCCGGCTTTTTCAAAGTGCAGGGTCAGCGGGAAGTGCTTGCCGTCCTGCAGCAGGCCGCGGTCTTTAAGGCCGAACATCATCACGTGGTACGCCATGGGCGCAAACGTGACCGTGCCACCGGGGGGTACTTCGACGCTGGTCACGGGCAGCATTTTCATCAAGTCGCCCTCCATCACGTGCTGATGCAGTTCTGCTTTATCGGCAATGGGGGTGTCGACGCTGATCAAACGGTCTGCGCTGTTGCCGGTGTTGTGGATCACGAAATAGGCGGCCACCGTTGGAGCGTTGGGCGGTAGCTCTTGCGACCACGGGTGGGCGATTTCAAGGTCGCCGCTTTTGTATTCATGGGCATTGGCAAAACAGGCAGGCAGCAACACAGCCGCCGCGATCACGACGTGCTTGAACAGGGAAAGGTTCAACATGGCAATTCTCCGGAACGATTCAAAACGCAAAGGGGTTGCGAGGATGAATCAGACCAGGGGCGAGGCGCGGGGGTTGAGGCTTGGCCATTGCTGGCGCGGGGTAGGACGTTTGAGGTGGTCAGGGACCTGGCTGTGACCATGCTCGATGGCCGCAAAGTACAGCGTTGGGATATGGGCGGGCAGGGCCACGACAGAGGCGGAACCCGAACAGCACCAGCAGTGCTGCATGGTGGAGTGATCGTCTTTCTGACTGTCGCCAGCGTCAACCTGGCCCAGCGACACGGCGACCATCTTGGTGCCGGTGGAGGTGCAAAAGCTGCTCCACATGAACTGTTCGGTTGAGGCTTGTTTAGTGTCACTCATCGCCCCGGCTGTCGACATGGCGAGCATGTTGAACAGCACTGCAAAGCAGGCGATCCAGGCAAATGCAAACCGTTGTCGGGACATGAGCAATTCCATGAGTGAAGCGATCAGGCGGCTATTTAGCCTGAATGATCGGCGTAAGTAAAAAGAGCGGGTGTGGCGAAGTGTCGCGCAAGTATAGCTAATGTGCGTTTTGTACTACTCATAGGGCTTTTCTGTGGGAGCGGGCTTGCTCGCGAAGACATACCTGACAGGCCTCGTCGTTTGCATAGCAGGCATGTCGCCCCGCAGCTCTCACTGGTAACGGGGTGTTCATAAAAGGGATGACTTACACATAACTTCCCCACGCCAACGCCTCCAGCACGTCCTTGGTCGTCAAAAACTCCCGATCCACCTGCGCCAACTCCGGCCGCTTGAGGATCAACACGGGCACCCCGCGTTCACGGGCCACTTCCAGCTTGGGTTCGGTGGCGCTGCTGCCGCTGTTTTTGCTGATCAGCACATCGATCTGCCGCCCCTCGAACAACGCTCGCTCCTGGTCGATCAGGAACGGTCCCCGTGCGCCGATCACTTCGCAGCGTTCATTGCCGGGATAGACGTCGAGGGCGCGCAAGGTCCAGAACTGCTGTTCGGGGATCTCATGCACATGCTCCAGCGGCTCGCGGCCCAAGGTAAGCAGCGGGCGCTTGAAAGGCTTGAGGGCTTGGACCAGTTCGGGCCAATCCGCCACTTCGCGCCAGTCATCCTGCGGTTGCGCAACCCACGCGGGGCGGCGCAAGGCCCAGCACGGGATGGCGCTGGCGGCTGCGGCCAACGCCGCGTTCTGGCTTATTTGCGCAGCGTAAGGGTGAGTGGCGTCCAGCAGCAAATCGATGCGCTCGTCGCGAATGTACCGGGCCAAACCTTCTGCACCGCCATAACCGCCCACCCGTACCTCGCAGGTCAGATCGGTCGGCACCCGCCCAACTCCGGCCAGGCTGTAGACGTGGTGCGGGCCCAGCGTGCGGGCGATGGCTAACGCTTCGGTGACGCCACCGAGCAACAGTATCCGCTTCATGCAAAGGCTCCTGCGTGGCCAACAATTGCGCCCTGGCGATCAATGGCAAACACTTCAATCTGCACCTGGGCAGGCACCACGCTGCGGGCAAAATCCAGTGCGTGCTGGCACACCGCATCCCCCAGCGCGATACCCACTGCGCTGGCCATTGCCAGCGCCTGCTGGCTGGTGTTGGCCTGGCGGATGGCGTCTTGCAGCGCGCTGTCTGCACCGATGGCGGCGGCCCACTCGGCCAGTTGCGGCAGGTCGATGCTGGAGTGGCGACTGTGCAAGTCCATATGCCCGGCAGCCAGTTTGCTGATTTTTCCGAAGCCGCCGCAAATGCTCAACTTATCCACAGGGACTTTGCGCAGGTGCTTGAGGACCGCGCCGACGAAGTCGCCCATTTCGATCAGGGCAATTTCCGGCAGGTTGTATACCCGGCGCATGGTGTCTTCACTGGCATTGCCGGTGCAGGCGGCGATATGCAGGTAACCATTGGTTTTGGCCACGTCGATGCCTTGATGGATCGAGGCGATATAGGCGGCGCAGGAAAACGGGCGGACGATGCCGCTGGTGCCCAGAATCGACAGCCCGCCGAGAATACCCAGGCGCGGATTCATGGTTTTCAGGGCCAGGGCTTCACCGTCCTGAACATTGACGGTGACGTCAAAGCCGCCGCCGTAACTCAGCTCGGCCGCCAATTGCTGCAAGTGATCAGTGATCATCTGGCGGGGTACCGGATTGATTGCCGGCTCGCCCACGTTCAGCACCAGCCCCGGACGGGTCACGGTGCCGACGCCATGTCCGGCGATAAAACCGATACCCGGTTCCGGGCGCAGGCGCACCCGCGAGTACAACAGTGCGCCGTGGGTGACGTCCGGGTCGTCGCCCGCATCCTTGATAGTGCCCGCTTCGGCGCCGTCTTCACTCAGGCGGCAGAACTCCAGGCGCATCTGCACCTTTTTACCTTTGGGCAAGGTGATTTCCACCGCGTCATGGCTGACGCCGCCCAGCAGCAAGCGGGCCGCAGCCAGGCTGGTGGCGGTGGCGCAGCTGCCGGTGGTCAGGCCACTGCGCAGCGGTGCGGGTTGTTCGGCGGTTTCGTCACGCATCGAGGGGTTTGGTCATGTCGAGAAGAGTAATAGGCAGCGCCTGGCGCCAGGTGTCGAACTCGCCTAAAGGTTGTGCCTGAGCGATATGAACCCGTGTCAGCTCGCCGCCGTGGCGTTCACGCCAACTCATCAAGAGCATTTCACTTTGCAGAGTGACGGCATTGGCCACCAGACGCCCGCCGGGCTTGAGCTGTTGCCAGCAGGTGTCGAGCACGCCTTCGCGGGTGACGCCGCCGCCGATAAAAACCGCGTCCGGGCGTTCGAGTCCTGCCAGGGCTTGCGGTGCCTTACCGCGAATCAGTTGCAGGCCGGGCACGCCCAGAGCATCGCGGTTGTGTTCAATCAGTTGCTGGCGCCCGGCATCGGCTTCAATCGCCAGGGTGCGACAACTGGGCCACGTGCGCATCCACTCGATGCCAATGGAGCCACTGCCCGCGCCCACGTCCCAGAGCAATTGACCGGGCAAGGGGGCAAGGCGGGCGAGGGTGATGGCGCGCACGTCGCGTTTGGTCAACTGGCCATCATGGGCAAAGGCGCTGTCGGGGAGCCCGCCCGTGCGTGACAGCGGCTGGGCGGTGTCATCGGCCAGGCAGTCGATAGCGATCAAATTGAGCGCGGCGATGGGCGGATCGCTCCAGTCATTGGCGGTGGCCTCGACCTGCCGTTCGGCGGGGCCACCCACGTGTTCCAGTACGTGCAGGCGGCTGGGGCCGAAACCACGTTCGCGCAACAAAGCGGCAATAGCAGCAGGGCTTTTGCCGTCGTTGCTCAAAACCAGCAAGCGCACGCCACTGTGCAGGTGGGCATTGAGGGCCGCCACCGGGCGCGCCACCACTGACAGCGTGACCACGTCCTGCAGCGGCCAGCCCAGGCGGGCGGCAGCCAGTGAGAAGGATGACGGTGACGACAGCACCTGCATCTCATCACTGGCAATCACTCGCGCCAGGCTGGCGCCGACACCGAACAGCATCGGGTCGCCGCTGGCCAGAACGCAGACCGGCTGGCCGCGCAATGCCAGTACCGGCGCCAGGGAAAACGGGCTTGGCCAGGCTTGGCGTTCGGCGCGAATGCAGGCAGGCAGCAGGTTGAGCTGACGCTGGGCGCCGAATACGGTGGTTGCGCCGAGCAAGGTGCGACGCGCATTTTTTCCCAGCCCGCTAAAGCCGTCTTCACCGATTCCCACAATTGTTAGCCAGGGCGACATGCCAATCCTCTTGTATAACGCCAAATGTTCCATCCGCCAGCAGGTTTGCACGACCGCGCGAATACAGGCCGCATGATAGCGCAGCCTCGGGCTGCAGATGCCTTGTGCATTCATTCCGTCCGGCAGGCTTTTCATGCGGCTGTCCAAAGCAGGCATAATGCGCCACCTGCAATAGCTCATTGCCTGCTCTGGATCGACCATTGACCTTGCCACCTGAAATTCCTGTCACGACGTCTGTGCGCCCTTCGGCTTGCCCGGGGTTACTGCGCATTGTCCAGGCGATGGATGGCGGTATCTGTCGGGTCAAGCTGGACGGTGGTTCGATAACGGCTGCACAGGCGCGTGCGGTGGCCGATGTTAGCCAGCGCTATGCCAGTGGTGTGATCGAGGCGACTAACCGGGGCAACCTGCAAATTCGAGGGGTTGGCCCGCAGCATGCTGCGCTGATCGGTCCCTTGCTGGACGCAGGGCTGGGGCCCGCCACGGCTGCCAGCGATGATGTGCGCAACCTGATGCTCAGCTCCACGGCAGGTATCGACCGTGATCTGTTGATAGATACCTGGCCTCTGGCGCGTCAGGTCCTCGACAGCCTGCAAAGTACGGCGCGTTTTGCCGAGTTGTCCGCCAAGTTCGCCGTGCAACTGGACGGCGGCGAAGCGCTGGCGATGCTTGAGCATCATCATGACCTTTGGTTGTCTGCCGTTGACCTAAATGGCCAGACGCTACTGGCCTTTGGTCTTGCGGGCTGCCCGGCACACGATCCGGCCCTGGCTGGCGTGCCCGTCGAGCACGGGCATGCAGTGGTGCTGGCGGTACTTACGCTGTTCCTCGACCTGGCCCGCCCCGAGCACATTCGCATGCGCCACCTGCTCAAGGAGTTGCCGGTCGAGGCGTTTATGGCGCAGTTGGCACAGCGCCTGCCGGTACCGCTCATTGCGCTTTCGAGCTGGCGGCGGGAGCCCGGCGCGGCGTCCTTGCACATCGGCACGTACCCGCAGCGCGATACGGACCGGGTCTATATCGGCGCCGCTCCACCGCTGGGTCGGCTGAGTGCGGGCATGCTTGAGGGGTTGGCGCATCTGGCCCGGGAGTATGGCGATGGCACGCTGCGGTTTACCCCGTGGCAAAGTGTGTTGCTGCCCAATGTACGGGCTGCAGACGCGTCGACCGTCACGCGGCAGCTACACGCCTTGGGGTTGTGCTGTGACGTGGGCAACCCGTTGGCCCACTTGATCGCCTGCACCGGCTCCAGCGCCTGCGCCAAAGGCCTGGCCGACACCAAGCAGGACGCCCGCCAACTGGCCGCGAACCTGTCGCAACCGCTGAGTATTCATTTGACCGGATGCCTGCGCTCTTGCGCGGCAGCCCATGTCGCGCCGGTCACATTGCTGGCCGTGGCGCCCGGTCATTACGACCTTTATTTACGTGCCCCAGAGCAGCCGGGATTCGGTGTTCTGCGTGAGCGCAACCTTACTATTGAAGCGGCAGGCGCCTGGCTTGAGGCCCGCCAACGGAGCAACACCGATGATTGATTACATCCGCGATGGTCAAGAGATCTATCGCAACTCGTTCGCCATTATTCGTGCCGAGGCCAACCTGGACAGCATCCCGGCGGATCTGGAAAAACTCGCGGTTCGGGTGATTCATGCCTGCGGCATGGTCGACGCCATTGAAGACCTGCGCTTTTCTCCGGGTGCAGGCAAGGCCGGGCGCGATGCACTGGCCGCTGGCGCTGCAATTTTGTGCGATGCGCGCATGGTCTCCGAAGGCGTCACCCGTACCCGCTTGCCGGCTAACAACCCGGTGATCTGCACCCTGCGTGAAGAAGGCGTGCCAGAGCTGGCGCTGGAGAAGGGCAACACCCGTTCGGCCGTGGCCCTTGAGCTGTGGCGCCCGTACCTGGAAGGCAGCGTTGTGGTGATCGGCAACGCGCCCACTGCACTGTTTTACCTGCTGGAAATGATCGACGCCGGAGCACCGAAACCGGCGCTGATCCTGGGCTTCCCGGTGGGGTTTGTTGGCGCGGCTGAGTCCAAGGCCATGCTGGCGGCAGACAGCCGCGGCGTGCCGTTTGTGATCATGCAAGGCCGTCGTGGCGGCAGCGCAATGGCCGCCGCCGCGGTCAATGCACTGGCGACGGAGATCGAATGATGACGCAACCAGGACGTTTGATCGGTCTGGGCGTTGGCCCTGGCGACCCGGAGCTGATTACCGTTAAAGCCTTGCGCCTGCTGCGTGAGTCGCCGGTGGTGGCGTACTTCGTTGCCAAAGGCAAAAAGGGCAATGCCTTCGGCATCATCGAAGCCCACCTGCAAGCTGAGCAAACCCAGATGCCGCTGGTGTATCCAGTGACCACTGAAGTGTTGCCCGAGCCGTTGTCGTACGAGCAAGTGATCAGCGATTTCTATGATCAGGCTGCCGTCGAAGTGGCCGTGCATCTGGACGCCGGTCGCGATGTGGCGGTGATCTGCGAGGGCGACCCGTTCTTCTATGGCTCCTACATGTACCTGCATGACCGTCTGGCCCAGCGTTTTGAAGCGCAGGTAGTGCCGGGCGTGTGCTCGATGCTGGGTGGCGCTTCGGTGCTGGGCGTGCCGCTGGTGTATCGCAATCAGAGCCTGTCGGTGCTTTCGGGCGTGCTGCCCCACGACGAACTCAAGTCGCGCCTGGCGGTTGCCGATGCAGCGGTGATCATGAAACTGGGCCGCAACTTTCATAAGGTGCGTGAAGTGCTGGGTGAACTGGGGCTGGCCGAGCGTGCGCTGTATGTCGAGCGCGCGACCATGAGCAATCAGAAAATCGTCCCGCTCAACGAAGTGGAACCGATGTCTTCGCCGTATTTCTCGCTGATTATCGTGCCCGGCGAACGGTGGCAAGGATGAGTCGTCCAGCGCCAGCCATTGTCATTCTGGGTAATGGCAGCCTGAGCACCGCGCAGCGTATTCAACAGTGCTACCCCGAGGCGCTTATTTACGGCCTGACGGGGCGGGTTGAAGGTGCTGATCGCGGCTACAGCGATTTTGGCGCCACCCTGCGTGAGCTGTATCAACAGAACACACCGATTATTGCGCTGTGCGCGGCGGGGATTGTGATCCGCACGCTGGCGCCACTGTTGTTGGAAAAGGGCGCCGAGCCGCCGGTACTGGCCGTGGCCGAAGACGCCAGTGCGGTGGTGCCGCTGCTGGGCGGGTTGGGTGGCGTGAATGATCTGGCCCGAAACATCGCTGCCGGGCTGGGCATTGCCCCTGCGATCACCACCAGTGGTGAATTGCGTTTTGGTACCTGCCTGCTCAATCCTCCACAGGGTTATGCGTTGGGTGATCTGGAGTTGGGCAAGCGTTTTGTCTCTGACCTGCTGGCGGGCGAATCGGTACGTATTGAAGGCGATGCCCCGTGGCTGGCCAGCGCGCAGTTGCCTGAAAGTCAGCAGGCGCGTCTGGCCATTCATATCGGCAGTGCCGAGCGTGAGCCGGCCGCTGACGAACTGCTGATCTATCCCCGTAATGTGCTGGTGAAAGTGGCTGCTGAAGTGTCGCCACAGGCCATTCGCGAGGCCTTGCATGACGCGAAGCTGGCGTGGCAATCACTGGCGTGCATCGTCGCCGACGAAACCTTGATGGCCAGCGCGTCGTTGCGTGAAACAGCCCTCGAACTGGCGGTGCCCCTGCGCTTTGTCAGCGCGGGTGAGCCGGTAGTGCCTGCTGTCTGGCGCGAGATGGGTAATGACATGTCCCTGGGCGTTGCCCCCGCGCCATTGGACCCGTTGCAGCTGGGTCGGGCCCGTGGCCGTCTGGCCGTGATCGGCCTGGGCCCTGGCGCTGCCGAGCTGATGGTACCTGCGGTCAAGGCCGAGTTGGCGCGTGCCAATGACGTGCTGGGGTATGAGACGTATGTGCGCATGGCCGGACCGTTTCGCGACGATCAGGTGATGCATTGCACCGACAACCGCGAAGAAATGCAGCGCGCCCGCCATGCGTTTGAGCTGGCGGCACAGGGTCGTTCGGTGGTGGTGGTGTCTTCGGGGGATCCGGGGGTGTTTGCCATGGCGGCGGCCGTGCTTGAGGCCTTGCACGAGTCCACGGACCCGCAGTGGCACAGCGTTGACCTGGAGATGTTGCCGGGGGTGTCGGCCTCGCTGGCAACGGCGGCACAGGCGGGAGCACCGTTGGGGCATGACTTCTGCGTGATGTCGCTGTCCGACAACCTCAAGCCGTGGAGCATCATTGAAAAGCGACTGGATCTGGCGAGCGAAGCGGACCTGGCCCTGGCGTTCTATAACCCGATCTCCCGTTCCCGTCCGTGGCAGTTGGGCGTGGCGCTGGAAATCGTCAGGCGTCATCGTACGCCTCAAACGCCGGTGGTGTTGGGCCGTGATATCGGCCGTCCGGGCCAGACCCTGCGTGTGACCACGCTGGGCGAGTTGACGCCGGATCAGGTGGATATGCGCACGATGGTGCTGGTGGGGTCGTCGACCACCTGCACGTTCCCGCGGGTCGATGGTACGCAGTGGGTGTACACGCCGCGCTGGTATGGCGAAAAGCCCTGAGCCCCGTGGGAGCGAGCCTGCTCGCGAAATGGTCTTGAACCGCTTCGCGAGCAGGCTCGCTCCCACAGTCACTGTGTGTTTTCAGGGGAATTCCGGTGAAGATGATCTCCCACCGTCCGGTGTGTTTCAGGGGATCATGTAGCCCCGGATCCCGGTGAAGATGATCTGGGCCGCCAGGGCGCAGACAAACAGGCCCATCAAACGGCTGACGATCTGCAGCCCTTGTTCGCCCAGTATCCGTTCGATTCGGTTGGAGAGGTAAAGCACCACGCCAACCGTCAGGCTCGCCAGCGCAATACTGGTGATCGCCATCAGCTTGTCGTCCCAATGGGGCTGGCTGACGCCCATGACCAGCAACGCACCAATGGTGCCGGGGCCAACGGTCAGCGGAATGGTCAGCGGAACAATGGTCACGTCCTGCTGCACGTTGTCGGTCTGGACGGCAGACTTGCCTTGGGCCATGCCCAGCGCCGAGATAAACAGCACGCTGCCCGCGCCGATACGGAAGGCGTCGACGGTAATGCCGAACACATTGAAGATCGCGCGTCCAAACAGGTACAGCAGTACGCTGGAGATCAGCGTTGCCAGGGCCACTTTCCAGGCCAGGCGGCGGCGTTCCTTGTTTGAGTAACCCCGGGTCAGGCTGATAAAGCACGACAGCACGAAAAACGGGCTGTAGAGCACCAGCATCTTCAAATACACACTGAACAGCATATGAAGCATGGTCTTGGCTCATATCGAAGGAGGGGCGCCGGAAAGTCTATCAGGGGTTCGGCTGTGTGTTAGGACAGTTGTGTCGAGGATTGACGCAACTCACGTTGTTCGACCCAAAACTCCACCAGTTCTCGCAGTTGCGACAGTTCCACGGGTTTGGACATATGCCCGTCCATGCCGGCCTGTCGGGCGCGCTCCTTGTGCTCTGTGAGGATGTGTGCGGTCAGCGCGACCACCGGGGTGCGTACACGCTGATGGCTGACCTCCCAGGCGCGCAATTGCTCCGTGGCTGAAAATCCGTCCAGCACGGGCATTTCACAGTCCATCAGGACCAGATCGTACTGCTGGGTTTTCATCGCCTTCAGGGCTTCTTCACCATTGCAGGCAGTGTCCGGGTGCAGGTTGAGCTTGCCCAGCATGCCGCGAATGACCTTGGTCGAGATGTTGTTGTCTTCAGCCACCAGGATGCGGAAGTCACTGGGTACTGAAACAGGTACGGCGGCCGGGCCGTTGGCGGTGGTGTGTGCGGCGGCATGACCCTTGTTGCGTTGGGTCAGCTCATCGGCCAGGGTGGTCTTGAGGGTGTAACCGGCCACAGGCTTGGCGAGGATGCGTTTGATCCCGCAGTTACGCGCAATGATCTTGCTCGGTGCGTTGCTGATGCCCGTGAGCATGACGAGCAGGATGTCGTGGTTGAGGCTGGGGTCTTCCTTGATTTTGGCGGCCAGTTGCATGCCGGTCATGCCGGGCATGTTCTGGTCCAGCAGCACGATGTCGAAGTAGTCACGCAAGTGCGCCTTGGTGCGCAGCAAGGCCAGGGCTTCCTTGCCCGACGCCGCCGCACTGACATTCAAGCCCCAGGCGGAGCATTGCTGCACCAGTACTTTGCGGCAGGTGTCATTGTCGTCAACCACCAGCACCCGTGCGCCCTTGAGCGGGCTGTCCAGGTCGCAGGTCTGGCGTTCAAGGTGCTGCGGGTCCAGGGGCAGTGTCAGCCACAGGTTGCTACCGATGGTTTGCCCGGGTTTTATGCCGAATTCGCCGCCCATCAACATGATCAGCTGGCGAGCGATAACCAGCCCCAAATGGCCACCCAGGCGGGTCGCGGCGAGGAAGTTCTTGCTGTGCAACTCGGCATGCAACAGGGCGTCACGCTCCTGTTCATCCATAGGCTGCCCGGAATCCTGAATGGCAATGCGCAGTCGCGGCGGACCATTGCGTTCCTCCAGTGCCACAACGATGAGGATCTCGCCCTCGTCAGTCTTTTTCAGGGAGCTTTCGAGCAGGCTCAGCAGGGTTTGGCGCAGGCGCGTGGGGTCACCGCTGATGACCCGTGGCACTTGTGGCTGGATGAAGCTGATGAGCTCGACGTTCTGCTGTTCGGCCTTGGTGCGAAAAATACTCAGGCAGTCTTCGATCAGGGCATTGAGATCGAATTGCACGTCATCGAGCTCGATTTGCCCCGATTCGAGTTTGGAAATATCGAGAATTTCGTTAATCAGTGTCAGCAGTTCGTTGCCCGCACTGTGGATGGTCTGGACGTAGTCCCGCTGCTTGACCGACAGCGGCGTGCCGAGCAGTAGCTCGGTCATGCCCAGAACACCGTTCATGGGGGTGCGGATTTCATGGCTGATCTTGGCCAGAAACTCGGCCTTGGCGTTCACTTCGGCATTACTGGCGGCCAACTCGCGGCTGATGCTGAACTGAGCCTGGGTGATGCTGCGATTACGCTCGCTCAGGGCGATGCTCATCAGTAACCCGCTGATGCAAATGATCGCCATCAGCGCCAGGACCAGCTCTTGCGGCGCGATGAGGGTCAAACCCAGCAACGCGGGGAGAATCACCAGGGTGCCGATATTGAAAATCACCATCCCTATGACAAACATGCGCGCAGGCCGGTAACCTTTTTGCCAGTGGTAAATCGAAACCACCAGGATGCTGATGCTTGCCAGACCGACCAGGCCGTAGGTAATGAGGTTGAGCGGCAGATTGTCGATAAACAGCAGTAACAGGCCACCGAGGCAGATGATCAGGATGTCCAGCAGTAGCAGTTTGTGCAGGCGATGCGCGCCACGGGTAGAGAAAAAGCTGTAGGTGAACATCAGCCCGCATGGCGCGGTCAGCAGCAAGGTCAGGTAGGCGCCGGGGGTTTGTATGCCGTGCCACTCCGGGAGCCAGGGATCCAGCAGGTTCAGGAACAGCGCGGAGCTGGCCATGAGCAGAATTTCACAGATGGCCAGCCATAAGCTGCTGGGTGAGCGGCTGAAGGCAAAGCGAACAAGGTTGTGCAGCAACAGCATCGCCATGCAGCCCAGCAGCAAACCATATAGCAAGGGCTTGGTCTGGTTGGCAGCCAGCATGACGGCAGTGTCGAGGGTAATGTGGGGACGCAACTGGTGGTCAGAGACCATGCGCAGGTAGACATCCAGGGGTTTGGAGCTTTGGGGCAGGGGCAGCAGGTAGTCGCTGCTGGGCACAGGTTTGCTGTTGAGGGGCAATGCCGTGCCGGTGTTGGTTTCGCTGATCAGTTTTTGATCATCGAAGACATACATGTCGAGGTTCGCCAGATCGGGGGCGAACACTCGCAGGACCTGCTCATGTTTTTCGGGTTGCAGGTGCACCCGCAGCCACAAGGCTTCGCCGGGTTCTGCAGCGATGATTCGATCGAGTTCGACAGGGCCGAACTGACTGGATAAACGGGGTGAGCGTACGTCGCTCAGTTGCAGGGTTGCCTGTGGGTCTGGCAATACAGACCAACTGGTCCCTGATGCCGCCTGCACAGGCATCATGCAGAGCACAGAGGCCAGCAACGTGACGGTAAAAGCTATGGCGATCCTGAGCCAGCGCACGGCGAAATCCCTTCGTAAAGTGAAGCCAGATGATAACTATGCGCGGGCCTGGAATAGTTAGGCAAGGGCTGATAGCCCCTGCCTATCCATGTAGATTGCTTATTCCTGGTCGTCACCGCGTTCGCGTGCAATGGCTCGGTAGCCAATATCGTTACGGTAGAAACAACCTTCCCACTCGATGGCCTTGGCCAGCTCGTAGGCCTTGTGTTGTGCCGCTTCAACGGTGTCGCCCATTGCAGTTGCGCACAGTACGCGCCCGCCCGAGGTTACGACTTCACCTGCTTCGTTAAGTGCCGTACCTGCATGGAAAACCTTGCCTTCCAGCTTGGCCGCGGCATCCAGGCCGTGAATGACCGTGCCCTTGGCGTAATCGCCAGGGTAGCCACCGGCAGCCAGGACGATACCCAGGCTTGGGCGCGGATCCCATTGTGCTTCAACCTTGTCCAGCGCCTGGGCCAGTGCGGCTTCAACCAGCAGTACCAGGCTCGATTGCAGGCGCAGCATCACCGGTTGGGTTTCCGGGTCGCCGAAGCGGCAGTTGAACTCGATGACTTTCGGGTTGCCGGCTTTGTCGATCATCAGGCCTGCGTACAGGAAACCGGTGTAGACATTGCCTTCTTCAGCCATGCCGCGCACGGTTGGCCAGATCACCAGATCCATCACGCGCTGGTGAACCTCAGCGGTCACGACAGGAGCAGGGGAGTAAGCGCCCATACCGCCGGTGTTCGGGCCGGTGTCGCCATCGCCAACACGTTTGTGGTCCTGGCTGGTGGCCATTGGCAGAACGTTCTTGCCGTCGACCATCACGATAAAGCTGGCTTCTTCGCCGTCCAGGAACTCTTCGATCACAACGCGTGAACCGGCTTCGCCAAACGCGTTGCCCGCGAGCATGTCGCGTACGGCGTCTTCGGCTTCGGTCAGGGTCATGGCGACGATCACGCCTTTACCTGCGGCCAGGCCGTCGGCCTTGATCACGATCGGTGCGCCGACTTTCTGCAGGTAAGCCAGAGCCGGTTCGATTTCTGTGAAGTTCTGGTAGTCGGCAGTCGGGATCTTGTGACGAGCCAGGAAGTCCTTGGTGAACGCCTTGGAGCCTTCCAGCTGAGCAGCACCGGCGGTCGGGCCGAAGCAGTCCAGGCCACGGGCGCGGAACAGATCCACAACGCCGGCTACCAGGGGCACTTCCGGGCCAACGATGGTCAGGGAGACGTTCTTCTCAGCAAAATCCGCAAGCTGCTCAAGGGCCAGCACGTCGATGGCGACGTTCTCGCATTTGGCTTCAATGGCGGTGCCGGCGTTGCCCGGAGCAACGAAAACTTTAGCGACACGTGGGTCCTGAGCTACTTTCCAGGCCAGTGCGTGTTCGCGGCCACCGCTGCCAATGATCAAAACATTCATTTCAAAAACCTCGGATGACGCTGAATTCTGGTGAGCACCGCAACCTGAACCGGTAGTCGCTGCCTTAGGCTGCGAAGGGTTGCGAAGCAACCCGTTACCTCAAGTTCCCTGTGCATCCTATCGCAGCCTTCGGCAGCGACTACAGGGTTGCGGTGCGCTCAAAAGTGATTAGTGACGGAAGTGGCGCATACCGGTGAACACCATGGCAATACCGGCTTCGTCTGCTGCTGCAATCACTTCGTTGTCGCGCATCGAACCGCCTGGCTGGATCACCGCAGTGATACCGGCCTTGGCCGCGTTGTCGATGCCGTCACGGAACGGGAAGAACGCGTCCGATGCCATGACGGCGCCCTGTACTTGCAGGCCGGCGTGTTCCGCCTTGATCGCGGCAATACGGGCCGAGTTGACGCGGCTCATCTGGCCCGCGCCGACACCGATGGTCTGACGGCCCTTGGCGTAGACGATGGCATTGGACTTCACGTACTTGGCTACTTTCCAGGCGAAGATCAGGTCGTTGATCTCTTGCTCGGTCGGTGCGCGCTTGGTCACGACTTTCAGGTCTTCGCTACCGATCATTTCGATATCACGGCTTTGAACCAGCAGGCCGCCGTTGACGCGTTTGAAGTCCCAGGCCGGGGCGCGGTCTTCGCTCCACTGGCCGCAGGCCAGCAGGCGCACGTTGGCTTTGGCCGCGACGATGGCGCGGGCTTCCTCGCTCACGGACGGGGCGATGATCACTTCAACGAACTGACGCTCAACAATGGCCTTGGCCGTTTCGGCGTCCAGTTCACGGTTGAAGGCGATGATGCCGCCGAAAGCCGATTCGGTATCCGTGGCGTAAGCCAGTTCGTAGGCCTGGCGGATGCCGCCTTCAGCGTCCGGGCTTACGGCAACACCGCACGGGTTGGCGTGCTTGACGATCACGCAAGCTGGTTTGACGAAGCTTTTTACGCATTCCAGCGCGGCGTCGGTGTCGGCCACGTTGTTGAATGACAGTTCTTTGCCTTGCAGCTGGGTAGCCGTCGCGATGCTGACTTCGGCCGGCTTGGCTTCAACGTAGAACGCCGCTTTCTGGTGCGGGTTCTCGCCGTAGCGCATTTCCTGGGCCTTGATGAACTGGCTGTTGAAGGTGCGCGGGAACAGGCCGCGGTCTTCGGTGCTCAATGTCTCGGCGGCCTGGTTCACGGTACCCAGGTAGTTGGCGATCATGCCGTCGTAGGCAGCGGTGTGTTCAAACGCCTTGAGCATCAGGTCGAAACGCTGTGCGTAGGTCAGGCCACCGGCCTTGAGGTTTTCCAGAACGCTGGCGTAATCGCTGGCATTGACCACGATGGCTACGTCTTTGTGGTTTTTTGCAGCCGAACGGACCATGGTCGGGCCGCCGATGTCGATGTTTTCGATGGCGGTCGGCAGGTCGCAGCCTGGCTTGGAGATGGTGGCTTCGAACGGGTAGAGGTTAACGGCTACCAGGTCTATCGGCTTGATGCCGTGCTCGCTCATGATGTCGTCGTCGATGCCGCGACGGCCCAGAATGCCACCGTGGATTTTCGGGTGCAGGGTCTTGACCCGACCGTCCATCATTTCTGCAAAGCCGGTGTAATCAGCCACTTCAACGGCGGCTACGCCGTTGTCTTGCAGCAGCTTGAACGTACCGCCAGTGGACAGGATCTCGACGCCGAGGGCTTCCAGTTCACGGGCGAAATCAAGGATTCCGGTTTTGTCGGAAACGCTGATTAGAGCGCGGCGGATCGGCAGGCGGGTAGTCTGATCGGTCATCTCGATTTCCATCAAAAGCAAAGGAGTCAGCAAAAAAGGCGACCTGTTTTATCAGGGCGCCTTTCAGGTTTGATTGAATGCTTACAGCAGATCGTACTGTTTGAGCTTTTTGCGCAAGGTGCCGCGATTGAGGCCCAGCAGCTCGGAGGCCTTGGTCTGGTTGCCCTTGACGTAGTTCATGACGCACTCGAGAAGGGGAGCCTCGACTTCGGAAAGTACCAGGTTGTAGACGTCCGTGACTTCAGCGCCCTCCAGGTGGGCGAAATAATTGTGCAGCGCCTTTTCGACACTCCCGCGAAGGGTCTGGCCCTCTTCGCTCGGTGTATTGAGGTGCTGTTTCAAGTTGACGTTGTCGCTCACGGGCGTTGTTCCACTCACTAATGTCTCGGTCATCATCGTCATGCGGCCACCCATCCTTCGTCCCCTGTCACCAGGCTCTTGTGTCGTTCGGCGAAAAACGCCTGAACGTTGGCGCATTGTGCTTCCGTATCTTCTAAACGATTGAAGTGGGCGCGAAACTCCTTGGCGCCCGGCAAGGTTGCCAGATACCAGCCAACATGCTTGCGGGCGATGCGTACGCCCAGTACCTCCCCATAGAAGGTATGCAATGCAGTCAGATGCTCTAGCAGAATACGTTCCACTTCGCTCAATTCCGGTGCCGGCAACAGTTGCCCGGTACGCAGAAAGTGATCAACTTCGCGGAAAATCCAGGGCCGCCCTTGAGCCGCCCTGCCTATCAATAGTCCGTCAGCCCCGGTCGCGTTCAGCACGTGCAGGGCCTTGTGGGGTGAATCGATGTCGCCGTTGGCAAAGACCGGTATCGACACCGCCTGCTTGATGGCGGCAATGGTGTCGTACTCGGCTTCGCCGGTGTACAGGTCGGCACGGGTTCTACCGTGCACCGCCAGAGCGGTAATGCCGGCTTGTTCGGCGATCTTTGCCACCGTAATGCCGTTCTTGTTGTCCCGGTCCCAGCCGGTACGAATCTTCAGGGTAACCGGTACATCAACCGCAGCCACGACGGCCTGCAGGATCTCGTTTACCAATGCTTCGTCTTTTAGCAACGCGGAGCCGGCGGCCTTGTTGCAGACCTTTTTTGCCGGGCAACCCATGTTGATATCAATAATCTGTGCGCCCAGTTCCACATTGGCCCTGGCGGCGTCTGCCAGCATTTGCGCATCACCGCCGGCGATCTGTACCGAGCGGGGCTCGGGATCACCGTCGTGAATCATGCGCAGGCGCGATTTACGACTGTTCCAGAGACTCATGTCACTGGTGACCATTTCCGAAACAACCAGGCCTGCACCCATCCGTCGACAAAGCTGACGAAAGGGCTGGTCGGTGACGCCCGCCATAGGGGCGAGAATCAAACCGTTGTGCAATGTATATGGGCCGATGCGTACCGCCGACATAGGACTTCCCTGTTGTGGGGCCGGATCTTGGGAGTTCGAAAAAGGGTTGGCATGATACCCGCTCTCGATGACTGGTTAAAGACGCAATTGGATGAATTTTGAACAATTAGCCGCAAGACACAAACCGCAAGCGGCAAGTGGAGGCTGAACAGCCCCGCACTTGCCGCTTGCGGTTTGTCACTCAAAGCGTAGCGCGGTTATTCGGGAGAGTGAAAACTCAGGCTGTAGTTCACGGCCTTGGGACCCGGGTCGAGGATGTCCAGGGCAATGTGGATAGGGGTTTGCGGGGGCATTTCGGCTTTGGACAGATCCCCGGTCAGGTATTCGCCGGGTTTAAACCGACGACTGGCTATCATTTTGCCGTTAAGGTCGGCGAAACGCAGTTCGAGCAGTGGAAAGGGCTGGGAGAACGGTGCGCGGTTGTAGAGGATTGCATCCACCACCAGCGCTCCGGTGAACTCCGGATGGCTGCGCACCACCAGGTTGCTGCTTTTGATTCGGTCGATATCGACTTTGGACGGCACCGTGCAGCCGATCTGCGGGCACAGTTGCTGGAAGATCGGGCGGTATTGATCCTGACGTGCCAGCTCGTCGAAGTGGTTGGCAATGTACTGCCCGGCCAATGCCGCCGCGGCCAGCAATACCAGCAAGGTCCAGAGCAGGCGCTTGCCCCAGGGGGTGCGGCGCTTTTGCCAGTCCAGGTGCAGAGGATCGTCGACCAGGTCCATCAACGGATCTTCGCGCATGGCCGGCTCACTGCGCTTGCGCTTGTCTTTGCTGACGGGCGCGGGCTCAGGGAGCTCGTCGTCATCGTCATCGGTCGCCGACAGGCGCTCGCCCGGCAGCGGTGGCTCCAGGTCGTCGTCCAGTGAAAGCTGGAGCGGTGGTGTGTCGTCCGGTTCGTCGAGATCGAGTGACAATGACGGCTCTGTGCGCCCTGTCTTGGGGGGCTCGGCTGCTTTCTCGGTTTCTTTGGCGGTGTCGGCGCGGTCTGCAGCGGATTCACTGAACAGACTGTCAGACCATTCGCCTTCTTCAGCGTCAGAGCTTTCGCGACGAGCACTCAGGGCGCTGCTTTTGGGTGTGTGCGGTTGGCCGAAGCTTTTGCTGGGCTGGATTTCTCGCTCTTCGAGCTTGGCCAGTTCTTCGTCCAGATCCAGATGGTCAAGGTCCATGGCGTTTGCCTGCCACGGTGCCGGGCTGGCCGGCAGAGGCGTGGCAGGCGCCTGGACGGGTGCAGGCTCAATCACTTCAGGTGCGGCAACGACGGGCGTCACCAGCGCAGGCGGCTGCTCTGTTTCAGGGCTCTGGTTCAGCAGTTGCTGTGCGGCATTGAACACTTGCAGGCAGGCGCCGCAGCGCACCACTCCGCGAGCCATGCCCAATTGGGCGTGGCTTACGCGAAAGCTGGTTTGGCAATGTGGGCACTGGGTAACGAAGCTATCGTTCATGCGACCATCCGGATTGAGCAGGCGTGCATTCTAGCGCCGACGACCACTGATGCGCACCCAGCCATCGCGATTGGCAATCGGATCCAGATCGAAGTCCTTGGCGTAAGCCGCGGCGACTTCTTCGCCCTGTTCGGCGAGGATGCCCGACAGTGCCAGGCGGCCACCCGGCTTGACCAGGCTCGACAATTGCGGGGCCAGGGACACCAGCGGGCCAGCCAGAATATTGGCAACCACGACATCAGCCTGAACCTGCGGCAGGTCTTCTGGCAGGTACAGCGGGAACAGCTCTTCGGCGACATTGTTGCGACCGGCGTTATCGCGGGAGGCTTCAAGTGCCTGTACGTCGATGTCGGTGCCGATGGCTTCCTTGGCGCCCAGCAGAAGGGCGGCAATGGCCAGGATCCCCGAGCCGCAGCCGAAGTCCAGCACGTTGCAGTCTTTCAGGTCCTGACCGTCGAGCCATTCCAGGCACAGCGCGGTGGTCGGGTGGGTGCCGGTACCGAAAGCCAGGCCCGGATCGAGCAGCAGGTTAACCGCGTCAGGCTCCGGAGCTGCGTGCCAGCTTGGCACGATCCACAGGCGCTGGCCGAAGCGCATCGGGTGGAAGTTGTCCATCCAGCTGCGCTCCCAGTCCTGATCTTCAATGACTTCGGCGTGGTGTTCAGGCAGTGGCGAACCGGTGAGCAGTTCCAGATGGGACAGCACGAGCTCGGCTTCGGTACCGCCTTCGAACAAGGCCAGTAAATGGGTGTGCGACCACAGGGGGGTGGTGTTGAGTTCAGGTTCGAAAATCGGTTGATCTTCGGCGTCCATGAACGTAACCGAAACAGCACCGACTTCGAGGAACGCGTCTTCGTAGGTTTCGGCTTGTTCCGGGCTGATGGCGAGGCGTACTTGCAGCCAAGGCATGGCGGGCACCTTTGAAATATAGGAGTGTGCAGCCGGTCGGGCTGCGAGAAGCGCGCAAGTTTACGCGAGCGGGCTGAGAGGGGGGTAATCAAAAACGATGAAAAGTGATCGCTGCTGGCGTTGTAGATACTCTGTTCCAGGTCAAGCCCCAGTGGGAGCGAGCCTGCTCGCGAATGATCTTCGCGAGCAGGCTCGCTCCCACGCTTGAAGTATCTCTGCCTCGACAGCGACTACAGGTATTGCAAACTCAGAAACAACAAAGCCGCTCGAAAGCGGCTTTGTTGAACGGATTACAAACTTACTTGTTAGCCAGTTTGTGTTCCAGGTAGTGAATGTTGACGCCGCCTTTGCAGAAGCCTTCGTCATTCACCAGATCGCGGTGCAGCGGGATGTTGGTCTTGATCCCGTCAACCACGATTTCGTCCAGTGCATTGCGCATGCGCGCCATGGCTTCGTCACGGGTCGAGCCCCAGGTGATCAGCTTGCCGATCAGGGAGTCGTAGTTGGACGGAACCTTGTAGCCGCTGTACAGGTGCGAATCGACGCGAACGCCGTTGCCGCCCGGAGCGTGGAAGTGCTTGACCATGCCAGGGCTCGGCATGAACGTCGCAGGGTCTTCAGCGTTGATCCGGCACTCCAGCGAGTGACCGTGAATGTTCACGTCAGCCTGGGTGAAGGACAGCTTGTTACCGGCTGCGATGCTCAACATCTCTTTCAGGATGTCGATGCCAGTCACCATCTCGGACACCGGGTGCTCTACTTGCACACGAGTGTTCATCTCGATGAAGTAGAAACGACCGTTTTCGTACAGGAACTCGAAAGTACCCGCGCCACGGTAGTTGATGTCGACACAGGCTTTTACGCAGCGAGCCAGAACTTCAGCGCGTGCGGTTTCGTCGATGCCCGGTGCCGGTGCTTCTTCCAGCACTTTCTGGTGACGACGTTGCAGCGAGCAATCGCGGTCGCCCAGGTGGATCGCGTTACCCTGGCCATCGGAAATGACCTGAACTTCCACGTGACGTGGGTTGGTCAGGTATTTTTCGAGGTAGACCATCGGGTTGCTGAACCAGGCGCCGGCTTCTTCGCGGGTCTGCTTGGCAGCTTCGATCAGGTCTTCTTCACGGTGTACAACGCGCATGCCACGGCCACCGCCGCCGCCTGCAGCCTTGATGATCACCGGGTAGCCGACTTCACGGCCGATGCGCAGTGCGGTTTCTTCGTCTTCAGGCAACGGGCCGTCAGAACCTGGAACCGTAGGTACGCCTGCAGCGATCATGGCGTGCTTGGCCGAAACCTTGTCGCCCATCAGGCGAATGGTGTCGGCTTTCGGGCCGATGAAGGCAAAGCCGGATTTCTCGACTTGCTCGGCGAAATCGGCGTTTTCAGCCAAAAAGCCGTAGCCCGGGTGAATCGCCGTGGCGCCGGTCACTTCAGCGGCCGCGATGATGGCCGGAATGTGCAGGTAAGACAGGTTGGCCGGTGCCGGGCCGATGCAGACGGTTTCGTCTGCCAGACCCAGGTGCATCAGCTCTTTGTCGGCGGTGGAGTACACCGCGACGGTCTTGATCCCCATTTCCTTGCACGCCCGCAGGATGCGCAAAGCAATCTCGCCACGGTTGGCGATCAGGACTTTTTCCAGCTTCTGAGGCTTCAGCATCGTTGGCTCCCCGCGGTTCAAACGATGGTGAACAGCGGTTGGTCGAACTCAACCGGCTGACCGTTTTCTACCAGGATGGATTCGATAACGCCGGCTTTTTCAGCCGTGATGTGGTTCATCATTTTCATCGCTTCAACGATGCAAATGGTGTCGCCAACCTTGACGGTCTGGCCAACTTCAACGAAGGCAGGCGAGGTTGGAGCTGGGGTGCGGTAGAACGTACCGACCATTGGCGACTTGACCACAAAACCGTTCAGTTTTGGTGCAGCAGGCGCTTCGGTCACGGTGGCAACCGGAGCTACAGCGACTGGAGCTGCGGCCGGTGCTTGCTGCATTGGCGCTGGTGCGTAGAACTGTTGAGCAGGAGTCTTGCTGTGACGGCTGATGCGTACGGACTCTTCGCCTTCTTTAATTTCCAGCTCGTCGATGCCGGACTCTTCCAGCAGTTCGATCAGTTTCTTAACTTTACGGATATCCATGAATCGTCAACTCCCAATGGGTCTGTCAGGGGCGTTTAGCTTGTAGTTCAAGCTGTTCCAGGGCGGCCTCCAAGGCCAGTCGATAACCGCTGGCGCCAAGGCCGCAGATCACACCTACCGCAACGTCGGAGAAGTAGGAGTGATGGCGGAAAGGTTCGCGTTTGTGCACGTTAGACAAATGCACTTCGATGAATGGGATGCTCACCGCCATCAGCGCGTCACGTAATGCCACGCTGGTGTGGGTAAAAGCCGCCGGGTTGATCAGAATAAAGTCCACGCCTTCGTTGCGGGCAGCGTGTACGCGGTCGATCAATTCATACTCGGCATTGCTTTGCAGATGGAGCAAATGGTGGCCGGCATCACGGGCTCTCTGTTCCAGATCCTGATTGATTTGCGCCAGGGTAGTTGCGCCGTAGACGCCCGGCTCGCGGGTGCCAAGCAGGTTCAGGTTGGGGCCATGTAGAACCAGAAAAGTCGCCATCTGCTGTTCCTTATTATCTGTGTGCAGTTGTCAGTGCCGGGCGACTATGCCGAAAAGCGGATTCGCTGTCCAGTTAACTGCAATAGCCAGCACGATGACCGATGTTCGCGAAAAGTTTGTGACTGCGGCTCTAGATCTGGTCATTCGCGATAGCGACACGTTCGGCGAAGTCTGCTGCATTGATCTCTCCGATGACCCGCTGGTCACTTTTTTCAGCGCCGTTTTTTCCGAAGAACATCAGCGCAGGCGGGCCGAACAATTTGTACTGATCGAGCAGGGCGCGTTGCTCGGCATTGCTGGCAGTGATATCGAAACGCACCAGTCGATAACCCTTGAGCAGATCGAGTACGCGGGCGTTGTTCAACACTTCGTGCTCGATCACTTTGCAGCTGATACACCAGTCGGCGTACCAGTCCAGCAAGACAGGCTGGCCAGCGGCCTTGGCCTGGGCCAGTGCGCTGTCCAGCTCGGCGGGGGTGCTGACGGTAAGCCATTGGTCGGCCGGTTGTGCGGTAGCGGTTACTGCCGTATTGGCGGCTTGCGAGCGCCCGATAGGGTTGAACGGATCACTTTGGCCGCTCAGGGCGCCGTACCAGCACGCCAGCCCATAGACCAGCAAAAACAGCCCGAGCAACTGGGCCAGACGTTGGCGCGGGGCTTTGTAGACAAACTCCAGCGTACCGAGAAACAGGCCCACGCCCGCTGCCAATGCACCGATCAGAAGCAAGGTCACGGGGCCCGGCAACACGCGGCTGAGCAAACCAATGGCCAGACCGAGCAGCAGTACGCCAATCGCGTTTTTGACATTGACCAGCCATGGCCCACTCTTCGGCAGCCAGGCCGCGCCACCGGTGGCGACCAGCAGCAGTGGCGCGCCCATGCCCAGGCCAAGGGCGAACAGCTTCAAACCACCGCCCAGCGCATCGCCACTGGCACTGATATAGAGCAAGGCGCCGGCCAGCGGTGCGGACACGCAAGGTGACACCAGCAGGCTGGAGACTACGCCCAACACGGCGGCCCCCCAAAGCGAGCCGCCTTGAGTGCGATTGGCCACGCGATCGAGGCGACTGCTGAGGGCTTGCGGCAATTTCAGCTCAAATACGCCAAACATGGCGAGGGCAAAAATCCCGAAGAACAGTGCAAATGGCACCAGCACCCAAACCGATTGCAGACGGGCCTGCAGATTGAGTTGAGCCCCGAACATGCCCATCAGCGCACCCAGCAACGCAAAGCACGCCGCCATCGGCAGCACGTAGGCCAGCGACAGGCTGAAACCGCGCAGGCCACCGACCTGGCCACGCAATACCACGCCCGACAGAATCGGCAGCATCGGTAGCACGCAGGGGGTGAACGTCAGGCCAATGCCCGCGAGGAAAAACAGCGCCAGTTCGCGCCAGCTCCACGACTGTACGGGATGGCCAGTAGCAGGAGCTGCGCTGCCCTCGATGTTCAGGCGCTCGGTTTCAGGCGGGTAGCACAGGCCCTTGTCGGCGCAACCCTGGTAGGTAACCACCAGCGTGAAAGGACGCGAATCGTTGGTTGGGCGAGGGATATCCACATCGAGAATGCCGTGATAGACCTCGACGTTGCCAAAGTACTCATCGTGCTTTGCTTCACCGGGAGGCAGTTGCGCGGTACCCAGGGCGATGTCGGCGGGTTCGGTCTTGAAGGCGAACTTGTGGCGATACAGGTAATAACCTTCGGTGGGCACAAAGCGCAGCTTGATCGACTCGGGTGTGCTGTCGATCAGGTTCAGTTTGAACGCTTCGCGCACCGGCAAGAAATCGCTGCTGTTATTGATTGCACCCAAGGTCGCACTGGGTCGGTTATCCAGCAACCCCGCGCCCAGAGCGGGTACGGCAAACAGCAAGCACAGGAGCAAAAACAGGCGGCGCATAGGAGTCTCGCATATCAAACGTGGGGGCATGATAGCGCGGCCAATAAACCTGTGCTGGTCGTCTGTAGCTGCTGCCTCACCTTCAGCCGAGGGAACCTGCTCGCGATGCACACGACGCGGTTTACCCGTAACGAACGCGGTGATGCCTTCGCGAGCGGGCTCGCTCCCACAGGGGCTTCAGCGCCCACAGAGTTCGAGCCTTGCAGGGATTATTGTGGGAGCGAGCCTGCTCGCGATGCACACGACGCGGTTTACCCGTAACGAACGCGGTGATGCCTTCGCGAGCGGGCTCGCTCCCACAGGGGCTTCAGCGCCCACAGAATTCGAGCCTTGCAGGGATTATTGTGGGAGCGAGCCTGCTCGCGATGCAGGCTCACTCCCACACAGGGGCAGGTGGTTTGGGCTTACACCCGAAACGCCTGCACCGCAGTGTTGAGCTCTGAACCCAGCGCCAGCAGTTGCTGGCTTTGGTCGCGGGCAATGCCGATGCGTTGCAAGTTTTCGTCGCCCAGCACGTGAATGCGTTCGCTATGGTCGCGAATCTCGCTGACGGCGCCGGTCTGTTGTGCCGTGACGTCGGCGATTCGCACGGCAGTGTTTGAGATGGTCGCAATCGCTCCGACAATCTCATCCAGCGCGCCGTCCGCGTCCTGGGCTTGCTGGGCGGTGGCCTGAGCGTGGGTCACTTGTGCGCGTATGCCTTCAACCGATTGGCGGGCGGCCAGTTGCAGCCCGCCAATGAGGATCTGGATTTCGTTGGTCGCGCCCGCCGTGCGTTGCGCCAGGGAGCGGACCTCTTCGGCAACCACCGCGAAGCCTCGGCCCATTTCACCTGCACGGGCAGCCTCGATGGCAGCGTTGAGCGCCAGCAGATTGGTTTGGTCGGCAATGGAACGAATCACGGTCAGCACCCCGCCGATGGTGGCCGATTCTTCGGCAAGGCGTTCGATGGTCTGCGCGTTCCCTTGCACTTCCCCCACCAGCGCGTGCAGCCCGGTCAGGCTTTGGCCGATCACCCGTTGCCCTTGTGCCACGGCCAGCCCGGCGCTGCGGCTGGCATCGGCGGCCTGACTGGCATCGCCCGCTACCTGAGAGATAGTGGCTTCCAGCTCACCCAGGGCGTCGCGGATTTGCGCGGTATCGCCGGCCTGGCGTTGTGCGCCGCTGTGCAAGCCCGTGCTCAGTTCGGCCAGGGTTTGACTGCTGCCTGCGACCTGTTCGGCATTAAGACGCAGGGTACCCACCAGGTTCACCAGGTAGCTGCGCAGTCGGTTGAGTGAGGCTTCGATGTCGCGCAATTCGCGGTTGGTTTTGCCCAGTTGAATGTCGCGGCTGAAGTCGCCCTCGGCCCAGGTCGACAGTAGCGGTGCCAAATACGTCAGTACCCGCGCCAGTTTGCGTTGCAGGGTGTCGATCAGCAGTGCAATCAACAGGATCAGGCCAATCATCAGTCCCTGGATCAGCCGCACTTCGTTCTGGATCTGCCCATGTTCTGCGCGTACCACGGGCTCCAGTTCGGCTATGGCCTGCTGCACGGCGTCGAGTTTTAGATGGGTGGCAGCGCTGAGTTGAGCGCGTTGCTCGATCTGGTTCTGAGTGCGCTTGAGTTCGGCCGGGTAGCGGCTCAACAGGCTGTTGAGTTCGCGCTTGAGGCCAATCCCGGCGTCTTCGGCCTGGGCTGTGGCGGCGGATTCAAGCCCCATCATGGCGGCAAAGTCGTCGGTGCCCGAAGCGCTGTTGCTGCTCACACCGAGCAGGGGCAGGGCGTCGATTTGTCTGGCCTGGCGCTCAATGCCGTCCAGTTCACGCGCCACGTCGCCGGCCAGTTCACTGCGCCCGCTGCTGACCAGTTTGTCGCGGCCAAGAGACAGCTTGGCCAAGTGTTGCGAGGCGCCAAACAACAAAGGCAGATAGGCGCGGGCCTGCGGTGAAGCCCCATCGCTGGCGTACTGACTGAGTTGTTCGAGGCTGGCGCCCAGCTCGCGTTCGGCTTGCAGCAGTAAGGCCTGTGGATCACCGGCCAATTTACCGGCGGCCAGTAATTGCGTGTTGCTGTAGGTGCTCAGGTTTTCAAGGCTGGGGCGCAGCGCATCAGCCAGTGCCGGTGGTAAAGGCTCGAGTTCGGTCTTGAGCGTGTCCAGGGCGCTGTTGGCATCACTCAGGCGCAGGGCATCGCCGCTGGCCAGGTAGTCTTCGATGTTGCGTGCCACTTTATTCTGGAACTGCTGTGAGAGGCTGAGGTAGCGCTCCATCAACAGGAAAGGCCGTTCCAGTGCCTGTTGAGACCACCACAAGGTTGCGCCAAGGGCGAGGCACACGGCGACCAGCAACAGTGTATTGAGGTTGGTTAGCAGCTTCAGGCGCATGTGGAATGTTGCCTACGACACAGTCAGAAGCGGCAGAAGTTATTGCACTTACGTTACAGCGGTATGACGGGAAGCGGGGGTTACGAGCAAATAGTGGCAATTGGCCTTATGTGGGAGAACCGCTGCACTTGATTGCGGCCGCTGTTCTTGGCCCGGTACAGCGCCTCGTCGGCCTGGGAGGCCATCAGCAGGCTGTCGGCCTCGCCCTGCATTTGCACCACGCCGGCGCTGAACGAGCACGACAGATCTGCTGGCTGGGCGGGGTAATGAATCTCGGAAAAGCGTTGTCGAATCTGATTGAGCACCTTGTAGGCCGACTCTTGATCGGTATCGGGCATCACGATCGCAAACTCTTCACCGCCATATCGGCCAATAAAGTCGGTTTTACGCAGGCGTTGCTTGAGAAACAGCGCCAGACTTTTGATCACCCGGTCGCCCATGGGGTGGCCGTAGCCATCGTTGACGTGTTTGAAGTGATCCAGGTCGAGCATTGCAAAACTCAGGGGGCGATTTTCACGGCGTGCGCGAAAGGTGCAGTCTTCGAGCAATTGCAGGATATGGGTGTGGTTATAAAGCCCGGTCAGGCTGTCACGCACCATTCGCGCCTTGAGGTGGCGGGCGCGAGCGGCGCGGTTGCGCACTGTGGTGATCAGATGGCGGGGCTGGATGGGTTTGGTCAGGAAATCATCGCCGCCTTCACTCATGGCATCGAGTTGCTTGTCCATGTCGTCTTCGGCAGACAGGTAAATGATCGGCACACTCACATAACGGTCGTTATGGCGGATGACTTTGGCCAGTTCGGTGCCTGTACAGCTGGGCATATACATATCGAGGATGATCAGGTCCGGCTGAAAGTCTGCAAGCTCGGCCATGGTCTGAATCGGGTCGATCAGGGTGCGGGTGACAATGCCTGCGCCATTGAGCAAGCGTTCGGTGTGCAGCGCCTGTGCTCGGGAGTCGTCAATAATCAGCACTTTGTATGGCTCGTACTGAGCGACACAGGTCAGCACCTCGATTTTTTCCATCAGGCTTGAGGCTTCGAGGGTGCCGGTCATAAACGCTTGCCCGCCTGCGCGCACGGCGGCCAGGCGCGTCGGGGTATCGGTTTCATGCAGGCTGAAAAACAGCAGCGGCAGCTTTTGCTCCAGGCCGACCTGGGCTTCAGCAGCCAGTTCCAGACCCAGGCCCGGACCGCCAAAATCAACGTCCATCACAATGGCGGCCGGATGGCGCTCGGCCATGGCGTGGCGAAAGGCGGTCGGGCTGCTGAACGCTTGTGCCGTAAGCTCGAAAAACTCCAGTTGCCTGGCCAGGCGGTCCGCCCGTTCCAGATCCAGCAGCAGGATATACACCGGCTTGCGCAGCGCAGGCAGGCGGATGTTGACGTCTACATCGCCCTGGCGCAGGCCGGTGCGCGACAGACGCTGCATCAAACGGTTGAGCTCAGTGATGAGCTGGCTGCTCAGGCGGCTCTGATTGGCGGCCATGTCTTGCAGCGCAACGTTGATCGCCCGGGCCAGCTCGGTGTGCTCCGGCTGTTCAAAGCGTTTGGCAAACCGCAGCAGGCGCAAGTTGGCGTCGTCGAGTTCAGCCAGGCTGGTAGGCGACCATTCATTGGCTTGTAAACGTTGCCAGAGCTCAAGGATCTGGCGTGCCTGATGCGTGACCCGCTGGGCAAAGTGATTTTTCAGGCGTTCGCGACTGGGGTCTTCTTGCTCTGTCATATCCTGGCTGCTGGTTAGGGAGCATGCTGAAATTGAATAGTGGCTCTATGCTAGCAGCTCGTTTCAAATGTTCGAGTTTCTCCTTGAAATTAACTCACGGGCAGCCATTTTGCCCATCGTCTGCGTGCTTGTTCTATAGTGCCGGGCGTAAATGGCCCCTGCGTTACGGCAGGAAGCCTGGCCTGGATTTAAAACCGTGCCCCCAAGGCACGATGGGTTAGGGTTGTGGTCGAACCGTTGAATCAAGCATATGAAAGGACATAGCCATGCTGGACTGGAAAAAACGTGAGGGCAGTGCCCGCGAGTCGGTCAAAGAGACGAAAACACAGTCGCGTGGCTATTTCAAAAGCATTCTGCTGAGCCGCTCGATCGCGGTCCTGGTGGCGATTTTTATCGTGGTGAACCTGGGCGTGGGCTGGTACTGGAGCCAGGAACCGGACCTGTTCCCTGTGCAGCAAAACGCCCAGATGGCGGCCGAGAAAGAAGGCAAGCAGATGGTGCCGGGCTTTACCACCGTCGAAACCCTCAAGACCGTGGCCGGTACATTGCTCAGCAAATCGGGTGGTTACCTGTCCAATGACCGTCTTCCACCGGGCATTTTTCTGGACAACATCCCAAGCTGGGAATACGGCGTTCTGGTGCAAGTGCGCGACCTGACCCGAGCCTTGCGTAAAGACTTCGCCCGCTCGCAGTCGCAATCGGCGGAAGACGCGGACCTGGCCAAGGCTGAGCCGCGCTTCAACTTCGACAACAAGAGCTGGATGTTGCCGTCCAGCGAGTCTGAATATCAGGAAGGTATTAACTCCCTGAGCCGCTATCAGGCGCGTCTGTCTGACCCTAATCAGAAAAACGCACTGTTCTATGCCCGCGCCGATAACCTGAATAACTGGCTGGGCGATGTGGGCACGCGGTTGGGTTCGTTGTCGCAACGCCTGTCGGCCAGTGTCGGGCGGGTAAAGCTTAATAGCGCCTTGAAGACTGAGTCCTTGCAACCTGGCCAGGTGCCGGTGGTTGACGAAGAAGTGGTCGAAACACCGTGGATGCAGATCGATAACGTGTTCTACGAAGCACGTGGCCAAGCCTGGGCCTTGTCGCACTTGCTGCGGGCCATTGAAGTGGACTTCGCCGATGTGCTGGCCAAGAAGAACGCTACGGTGAGTGTGCGTCAGATCATCCGCGAGCTGGAAGCGGCTCAAGAGCCGGTATGGAGCCCAATGATCCTGAACGGCAGCGGCTATGGCGTTCTGGCTAACCACTCGCTGGTCATGGCCAACTACATTTCCCGCGCCAACGCGGCGGTCATGGACCTTCGTCAATTGCTGTCGCAAGGCTAAGCGATGGTTATTTCAGCTTTGGAGGCCGCACACCGTGCGGCCTCTGATGTCGAGCAAGTTGCCTGGGTCGATCGTGATGATCGTTTGCTGGGCGCACTGCCGCGCCACGAATTGCGAGAACGCGGCCTGATCGGGCGCGGAACCTTCATCCTATTATTCAACTCTGCCGGCGAGCTGTGTGTGCATCAGCGCACCCTCAGCAAAGCGCTTTACCCGGGTTTTTGGGACGTGGCGGCGGGTGGAATGGTCGGCCTGGATGAAACTTATGCCGAGTCGGCGGCCCGTGAGCTGGCCGAGGAGCTGGGAGTCAGTGGTGTAACGCTGACGGCCCATGAGCGGTTTTACTTTGAAGGCCCGCAAAACCATCTGTGGTGCGCGGTGTTTTCGGCCGTGTGGGACGGCCCCTTGCAGGTTCAACCCGAAGAAGTTCAGCAGGCCTGCTTCATGCCTGTGGACGAGGCGCTGCGCTTGAGTACGCAACAGGACTACTGCCCTGATTCACTGGATGCACTCAAACGTTATCTGGCTCAGATCAACACGCTGTAGATCGCTGCACAGCTGCCCTGGTGGGAGCGAGCCTGCTCGCGAATGCTGTTCGCGAGCAGGCTCGCTCCCACGGTTGAAGGTCATGTGGCCCTTGCGATGACTTTTGCGCCGATTGGCTATTGGGCAGCAGCGATTTTGTCGTTACACTGCGCGACCTTTTTCAGGCTCAGGCGGTTTACCCGCCTGAGTTGCGCTGCCCCTGCCAGAGTGGGGCTTCGCGGTCGGTATCCCTTGGCGCAACAGCGCCATGCACCGGCCAATTATTTGTCCTCCGAATGAGGATTGCCGGTGGCCAAAAAAGCCGCATCCTTCGCCGCCCTTGGTGGCCTGGTATTTTCCACCGACGCAGGTCGTCACTGTCCGGACTGTCGCCAGCCGGTGGACGCCTGTACCTGCAAACAAACCCTGATCCCCGAAGGTGATGGCATTGCCCGCGTGCGTCGCGAAAGCAAAGGCCGTGGCGGCAAGACGGTGACGACCATCACCGGTGTGCCGCTGGCTGAAGACGCGCTCAAGGAACTGGCCACGACGTTGAAAAAACGCTGTGGCACGGGTGGTGCCTTGAAAGACGGCATCATCGAAATCCAGGGCGATCACGTCGAGCTGTTGCTTGGCGAGTTGATCAAGCACGGGTTCAAAGCCAAGAAATCCGGCGGCTAGCAGCCTCTGTGAAAACCACCGCATAGCCGATCTGACGCCCCTGAGGGCTGGCCAGATCGTGCTCGCCATGGTTTTCACAGAGCCTGTTATCACGGGTTTCTAAACTCGGCGCTGTTGTCAGGGTCTGACTAATCGTCACTTTCACACTTTAGACTGCGCCAGCCTGCTTTCAGGCTGGGCTATTTGACTTATTTATAGGGGACTTCGATGTCCGTACGACGCACACGCAAAGACGATGGCAGCCAATGGACAGTTGCGGACAGCCGCAGCGTTTATGGGATTCGCCATTGGGGGGCCGGGTATTTCGCGATCAATGAAGCCGGTCGCGTAGAAGTCCGTCCGAACGGCCCGAACAGCTCGCCCATCGATCTGTACGAGCAGGTCGACGAACTGCGCAAAAACAGCGGCTTGTCCTTGCCGTTGCTGGTGCGTTTCCCGGATATCCTGCAAGACCGTGTACGCCAGTTGACCGGTGCCTTCGATGCCAATATCGAGCGCCTGGAATACCAGAGCAAGTACACCGCGCTGTACCCGATCAAGGTCAACCAGCAAGAAGCGGTGATCGAAAACATCATCGCCACCAAAGACGTGTCCATTGGTCTTGAAGCCGGCTCCAAGCCTGAGCTGCTGGCCGTGCTGGCGCTGGCCCCCAAGGGCGGCACCATCGTCTGCAACGGTTACAAGGATCGCGAGTTCATCCGTCTGGCACTGATGGGCCAGAAGCTGGGCCACAACGTCTTTATCGTGATCGAGAAAGAATCCGAAGTAGACCTGGTGATCGAAGAAGCGGCCTCGCTCAAGGTCAAGCCACAGGTGGGTCTGCGCGTGCGTCTGTCCTCTCTTGCCTCGAGCAAGTGGGCTGACACGGGCGGTGAGAAATCCAAGTTCGGTCTGTCTGCCGCGCAGCTGCTGTCGGTGGTTGAGCGTTTCCGCACTGCCGGTCTGGACCAGGGCATCCGTCTGTTGCACTTTCACATGGGCTCGCAGATCGCCAACCTGGCGGACTACCAGCACGGCTTCAAGGAAGCGATCCGTTACTACGGCGAACTGCGCAACCTGGGCCTGCCGGTCGACCACATCGACGTGGGCGGCGGTCTGGGCGTGGACTACGACGGTACGCACTCGCGCAACGCCAGCTCGATCAACTACGACATGGACGATTACGCCGGTGTGGTCGTGGGTATGCTCAAAGAGTTCTGCGACGCGCAAAACCTGCCGCATCCCAACATTTTTTCTGAAAGCGGCCGTTCCCTGACCGCGCACCACGCCATGCTGGTGGTGCAAGTGACCGACGTCGAGAAACACAACGACGACGTGCCGGTTATCGAGAACAAGGAAAGCCTGCCGGAAACCGTGCAATGGCTGGTTGACCTGCTGGGTCCGACCGACATCGAAATGGTCACCGAAACCTACTGGCGTGCAACGCACTACATGAGCGATATCGCTGCCCAGTACGCCGACGGCAAGATCAACCTGGCTGAAAAAGCCTTGGCCGAGCAGTGCTACTTCGCGGTGTGCCGTCGCCTGCACAACTCGTTGAAAGCGCGTCAGCGTTCCCACCGTCAGGTGCTGGACGAGCTCAACGACAAGCTGGCAGACAAGTACATCTGCAACTTCTCCGTGTTCCAGAGCCTGCCGGACACCTGGGCGATTGGCCAGGTATTGCCGATCCTGCCGCTGCACCGTCTCAATGAAGAGCCGCTGCGTCGCGCCGTGCTGCAAGACCTGACCTGTGACTCGGACGGCAAGATCAAGCAATACGTTGACGAGCAGAGCATCGAAACCAGCTTGCCGGTTCACGGGCTGAACGAAGGCGAAGACTACCTGCTGGGTATCTTCCTGGTGGGCGCGTACCAGGAAATTCTGGGTGACATGCACAACCTGTTCGGTGATACCGACTCGGTAAACATCTACCAGAACGCCGACGGCAGTGTGTATCACGCCGGTATCGAGACCCACGACACCATTGAAGACATGCTGCGCTATGTGCACTTGTCGCCTGAAGAGCTGATGAACCACTACCGCGACAAAGTGGCCAGCGCCAACATCAGCGTTAAAGAGCGTGCCCAGTACCTGGACGCGCTGCGTCTTGGCCTGACCCGTTCGTCGTACCTGTCGAGCCACTGATTGCCCGACACAGTCGCCGCTGACTGAACAACGCTGCCTCCTGCACTGCAGGGGGCAGCGTTTTTTTTTGCCCGGGTTTCAGGCGCCGAACCATTGATCCTTGCGCTGCATTCTCCAGGCGTAAACGCCCAGGGTCAGGCTGCGCAGCACCATGAACAGCAGGAAACTTATCCACAGCCCGTGGTTACCATAGCCGTGCAGCGCCCAGGCGACGGGGAAGGCGATGATCACGCTGATGACCATTGCATTACGCATTTCCCGGGCACGGGTGGCCCCAATAAACAGCCCGTCGAGCAAATAACTCCACACCGCAATCAGCGGCAGCAGTGCCAGATACGGCAGGTACTGATAGGCCGTTTCGCGCACGCTGGGGATATCGCTTTGCATCTCGATAAACAGGTGACCGCCAAACAGGAACAGCAGCGCAAACGCGAGGCTGGCCAACATTGACCAGCCGCAGGCCACCACCATCGAACGGCGTAACGCATTGCGGTCCCGGGCGCCGATAGCATGCCCGCACAAGGCCTCGACAGCATGGGCCAGGCCGTCCAGGGCATGGGCAGCCAGCAGCAGGCCATTGAGCAACAATGCATTGGCCGCCACCGTTGAGTCCCCCAGACGAGCCCCCTGCAAGGTGATGGCAAAAAACACCGATTGCAGCATCAGGCTTCGGATAAAAATATCGCGGTTGACCCCCAGCAATGGCTTCCAGTTATTCCAGAGGCGCAATGCGGCCCATGCCAGGGTGCCGGGAAACGTGCGCAATGCGCCGCGAGTCAGCCACAGGCCGAGCAGGGCGCCGCTCCACTCGGCAATGACCGAAGCCCGCGCCGAACCGACCACGCCCCAGTCCAGACCGAGTACAAACCACAGGTTAAGCGCGATATTGACCAGGTTGGTGGTCAGCAGAATCCCCAGCGGTGCGCGGGCGTTTTGCGTGCCCAAAAACCAGCCCACCAGCGCATAGCTGGCCAATGCGGCGGGCAAGCCAAACAGGCGGGTATGGAAAAAATCCAGGGTCAGGGCGTGCAGCTCGGCCGAGGGTTGCATCAAGCTCAATGCGACCCCGCTGAACGGAATCGCGATGGCCCCCAGCAGCATCGACAGCACAGCACTGAGCAACAAGCCCTGCACCAGAATTTGCCGCAGTGCGGCGCCATCCCCACGCCCCGCGGCCTGAGCGGAGAACCCGGTGGTGCCCATGCGCAAGAAGCCCATCATCCAGGCCAGAAAGATGTACAGGCTGGCGCCCACCGCCACTGCGCCCAGCTGATGGGCGTGAGGCAAATGGCCAATGACCGTACTGTCGACCAGTGCCACCAGTGGCACAGAGATATTCGACAAAATCATGGGCGCCGCCAGTGCCCACACCCGGCGATGGGTAGGGCGGTCGCGCCAGTCGGCTAATAGAGAAGATGACATGCAGGCTCCTTTGGGGAGCGCGATTGTAACCTGTGAGAGCGTGCTTGCTCGCGCTGCAGGCAGCACGGTGTGTCAGGCCAGCCGCAGTGATGCCATCGTGAGCAAGCCCGCTCCCACAATCAGACCAGTGTGCCTGTGGTTCCCCACCGGCTGCTATATAGTCGCCCCTTACCTGCCCCGTAAACGAGAACACCATGCTTAACAAAGGATTGTTCCTGGCCTGCACGCTTGCGCTGTTGAGCGCTTGCGATTCTTCAAGCGTCGACAAGCCCGCCGCGCCGACCGTTGCTGCGACCCAGCCGTACAAGCCGGTGCAGGACGTCAAGGTTCTGGCCGAGCGCTACGCCGGGCGTGAGTTAAGTGTGGTGGATGTGTCCGAGGTGCAACTGGACGGTGCCAGCACCTTGTCCGTGAGCTTTTCGGTGCCGCTCAATCCTGAGCAGAACTTCGCGGACAAACTGCATCTGGTAGACGCCAAGACCGGCAAGGTCGATGGCGCCTGGGAGCTGTCGGATAACCTGATGGAGCTGCGCCTGCGCCATCTGGAGCCTCAGCGCAAACTGATCCTCACCGTCGACCCCGGCCTGCGGGCCGTCAATGACGCCACGTTGGCCGCCGAATACATCAGCCGCCTTGAAACCCGTGACCTGCAACCCACGGTCGGCTTCGCCAGCCGTGGTAACTTGCTGCCTACCCGTCTGGCCGAAGGCTTGCCGGTGATCGCGCTGAACGTCGACAAGGTGGACGTTGAGTTCTTTCGGGTCAAGCCCGAGTCGCTGCCAGCGTTTCTCAGTCAATGGGGACGCAACAGCAGCCTGCAAAGCTACGAAGCCAAGGATCTGCTGAGCATGGCCGATCTGGTGTACGGCGGGCGTTTTGACTTGAACCCGGCGCGCAATACCCGTGAAACCCTGATCTTGCCGACGTCCGGGATCAAGCCGTTGCAGCAGCCGGGGGTGTATCTGGCGGTCATGACCGCGACGGGCAGTTACAACTATTCGACGCCCGCTACCTTGTTCACCCTTAGCGATATCGGCCTTTCGGTACACCGTTATCAGAAGCGCCTGGATGTCTTCACTCAGGCCCTGGAGGGTGGCAGTGCCCTGGGTGATGTTGAGCTGGAGCTGCTGGACGGCAAAGGCCAGATGCTCGGGCAGGGCAAAACCGGTAAAGACGGCCACGCCCAACTGGCGCTGCCACCCAAGGCCGAAGTGCTGGTGGCGCGTCAGGGTGATCAGACCAGCTTGCTGCGCTTGAACACGGCCGCGCTGGACCTGGCCGAATTCGACATCGGCGGTCCGCAAGCGCATCCGCTGCAGTTCTTTGTATTTGGCCCGCGCGACCTGTATCGCCCCGGCGAAACCGTATTGCTCAATGCCTTGCTGCGTGACCGCGATGGCAACCCGGTCAAGCCACAACCGGTCAGCGTTGAAGTGCGTCGCCCGGACGAGCAGGTCAGCCGCAAGTTTGTCTGGTCGCCAGACGCTTCCGGTCTGTATCAGTACCCGTTGCAACTGGCCGCCGAAGCCCCGACCGGCCGCTGGCAACTGGTGTTCGATTTCGGTGACGGCAAGCCACAGCTGTACGAGTTTTTGGTCGAGGACTTCCTGCCCGAGCGCCTGGCGCTGGAGCTCAAGGGCAGCGATACGCCGCTGAGCCCTGAGCAAACCGCTGAAATCCAGGTCAATGGCCGCTACTTGTATGGCGCGCCGGCAGCCGGCAACCGTTTAAGTGGTCAGGTCTATGTGCGGCCATTGCGCGAGGCGGTCAGTGCCTTGCCGGGGTATCAGTTCGGTTCGGTGACAGAACCTGAGCTGACTCAGGACCTGGAACTGGACGAAAGCGTCCTCAATGCCGAAGGCAAGGAAACCATCAGCCTCGAAAGCCAGTGGAGCGATGCCAAATCGCCGCTGCAACTGATTGTGCAGGCCAGCCTGCAAGAGTCGGGTGGGCGGCCGATTACCCGGCGTCTGGTGCAGCCCGTGTGGCCAGCGGATCGTCTGCCGGGTATTCGCGGCCTGTTTGACGGCACTGAAACCGACGGTGATGGCCCGGTTGAATTCGAGCTGCTGGTTGCCGACAGCGAGGGCAACAAGCTGGCCGCCGACGACCTCAAGGTGCGCTTAGTGCGCGAGCGTCGTGACTATTACTGGAACTACTCGGACAGCGATGGCTGGAGCTACCACTACAACGAGAAGTTTCTGAACCTCAATGAGCAAACCCTCAGCCTCAAGGCGGGCGAAACCGCCAAGGTCAGCTTCCCGGTCGAGTGGGGGCCGTATCGCGTTGAAGTTGAAGACCCGAAAACTGGCCTGATCAGCAGCCTGCGCTTCTGGGCCGGTTATCGTGCCCAGGACAACGCCGAAGGCGGCGCCGTGCGACCCGACCAGGTCAAGCTGGCGCTGGACAAGGCTGCGTATGCCGATGGCGATACGGCCAAAGTGACGGTCACACCGCCTGCGGCAGGCAAAGGCTATTTGCTGGTTGAAGGCAGTGACGGCCCATTGTGGTGGGAAGAAATCGAGGTGCCGGCCGAGGGCAAGGTATTCGACATCAAGCTTGATCCACGCTGGGCGCGGCATGACTTGTACATCAGCGCCCTGGTGATTCGCCCGGGTGAGCGCAAGACCAACATCACTCCCAAGCGTGCCGTGGGCGTGCTGCATTTGCCGATCGATCGCAGCCAGCGCAAGCTTGCGCTCACGCTCGATGCCCCCGAGAAAATGCGCCCCAAGCAGCCATTGACGGTGAAAATCCACGCTAAAAACGCCGATGGCAGCATCCCCAAGCAAGCTCACGTGTTACTGGCTGCAGTGGATGTGGGCGTGCTCAACATCACCGAATACCCGACCCCCGATCCATTCGCCAGCCTGTTTGGGCGCAAGGCCTATGGTGCGGATCAACTGGACATCTACGGGCAATTGATCGAAGCCGGGCAGGGCCGCTTGGCCAGTCTGGCGTTCGGGGGGGATGCGGCGCTGGCCAAGGGCGGCAAGCGGCCCGCCACCAGTGTGACCATCGTGGCGTTGCAAAGCGCACCGGTGACCCTCAACGAGCAGGGCGAAGGCGAAGTCAGTGTGGATATTCCTGACTTCAACGGCGAACTGCGTTTGATGGCTCAAGCCTGGACCGATGATCGTTATGGCATGGCCGAGGCCAAAACCGTGGTCGCGGCGCCTTTGGTGGCCGAGCTGGCCGCACCGCGCTTTTTGGCAGGTGGCGACGAGACAAGGCTGGCGCTGGATGTGTCCAACCTCACCGACAAGCCGCAAACGCTGCACGTGAAGCTCAACACCGAAGGTCAACTGAGCCTGCAGGGTGACGCGACGCAAAGCGTGACGCTCAGCCCCGGCCAGCGCAGTACCTTGCAGGTGCCGGTCAAGGCGCTGGGCGGGTATGGCACCGGCGTGGTCAACGTGACGGTCAATGGCCTGGACCTGCCGGGTGAAACCCTGGCGCCTTTTACCCGCCAATGGACTTTGGGCGTGCGCCCGGCGTATCCGGCCCTGCTTAAACATTACCGTGCGGTACTTAACGACCAGCCGTGGAGCCTGCCTGAGGCCGAGTTGCAAGCCTTTGAGCCGGCCGGGCGTGAAGCCCTGATCAGCCTGTCGAGCCGTCCGCCGCTGAACCTGGGCGAGCAGATCCGGGCGCTCAAGGCCTACCCCTACGGCTGCTCCGAACAAACCACCAGCGGCCTGTACCCGGCGCTGTACGCCGATGCGGCGTTGCTCAAGCGGCTGGGCCTGGAAGGCGAGCCGGACGCGGAGCGCAAACGCAACATCGAGTTCGGTATCGAACGCCTGCTGGGCATGCAGCGTTACAACGGCAGTTTTGGCCTGTGGGGCGCGGACGGTCAGGAGGAGTATTGGCTTACTGCCTATGTCACCGACTTCTTGCTGCGTGCACGGGATCAAGGCTACGCCGTGCCGCCCGAAGCGCTTAAAAAGGCCAGCGAGCGTTTGCTGCGTTATGTGCAAGAACGCAATTTGATCGAGGCCGACTACAGCGAAAACCTCGATCACACCCGCTTTGCCGTGCAGGCCTATGCTGCGTTGGTTCTGGCTCGCAGCCAGCAAGCGCCGCTGGGTACCTTGCGCAGCATTTTTGAGCGGCGTAGCGATGCCCTTTCCGGTCTGCCGTTGGTGCAGTTGTCGATTGCCTTGCAGAAGATGGGCGATCAGCCACGAGCGGATCAGGCGCTGGTGGCAGGCCTTGCGGTGAACCGTAAAGCCGATCAATGGCTGGGCGACTACGGCAGCCCGCTGCGTGATCAGGCGCTGATTCTGGCCTTGCTGGAAGAAAACAACGTGATGGCCGGGCAGCGCGAGCAACGGCTGTTCGACCTGTCCGATCAATTGGCGGCGAGCCAGTGGCTGTCGACCCAGGAGCGCAACGCGCTGTTTCTCGCCGGTCGTGATCTGCTGGCCAAGCCTGAGGCCAACTGGACAGCCCTGCTCACCAGTGGTGACCAGACCCGTGAGCTGAACAACGCCCAGTCGGGCCTCAAACTTGATGGGCCGCTGCTGGCGTCACCCCTGACCCTGCGCAATGAAGGCAGCGCGCCGGTTTATCAACAACTGACGATTTCGGGTTATCCACAGCAAGCCCCGGCGGCGGGCGGGGAGAACATGAGCATCCGCCGGGACTACCTGGGCATGAACGGGGAACCCTTGAACCTCAAAGCCCTGAAAAGTGGTGATCTGGTGTTGGTGCACCTGGCCGTGACGGCCAAGCAGCAGGTGCCGGATGCGCTGGTGGTCGATTTGCTGCCGGCGGGCCTGGAGCTTGAGAACCAGAACCTGGGCCAAAGCGCCGCCAGCCTTGAAAACGCCAGTACTCAGGTCAAGCAATGGCGCGAGTCGATGCAAAATGCCAGCGTGCAGCACCAGGAATACCGGGATGATCGTTATGTGGCGGCATTGAAACTGGATGGCTACGGCACCACGCACCTGCTGTACCTGGCCCGTGCCGTGACCCCAGGCACCTACCGCGTCCCCCCGCCGCAAGTGGAGTCGATGTACCGCCCCAACTGGCAGGCCGTGGGTGAAACACCAGGGGACATGGTAATCAAGGGTCGCTGACCGGTGTGGGAGCGGGCTTGATCGCGATGGCGATGACGCGGTGTAACCGTCAAACCGCGGCGACTCTTTCGCGAGCAAGCCCGCTCCCACAGGCGTGAGGGGGGATGGCTGCTCAGTTGATGATCCAGCTCAGCACCCACAGCCCCAGCAGCAGCCAGATCACTCCACCGATGACCGAGGCGCGCATAAAGGCGCGCACGGCGTTGTATAAAAACAGCAAGCCGATGATCAGCACCGCGATGCTGATGATCGAGGTGTCCATACCCAGCGCGCGTGCCATGCCTTCGACAAAGCTGCTGCCCGCCTCGGTGATGGCGCCGAACAGGCCGCTCAGGCTCTCGACGATAAAACGAACCAGTGTGCCCAGCCAGAGGCCAAGATTTCCGATAAAACTTTCGACGTGCATGGTCATGTTCCGATGAGTAAGGTGGCCACTGTGCCAGATTAGGCATCCATTCATGCCGCAAGTTGCGTAGAGAGTGAGAGTCAGTGGGGGCAAGGATCAAAAAAATAGCGGGATGGTCACTCGGTGGCCTGCTGCTGGTGTGCGTATTGCTGTGGGCGGCGGACAGAACCTGGCCCTTGCCCTTGCCCCAGGATGATCTGGCTCGCGTGGTATTGGCTGAAGACGGCACGCCCTTGTGGCGGTTTGCCGATGCCAATGGCGTGTGGCGCTATCCGGTGCACACCACTGAAGTATCGCCGTTGTATCTGGATGCTTTGCTGACCTACGAAGACCGCTGGTTTTTTCAACATCCCGGCATCAACCCTTTGGCGCTGGGCCGTGCGGCCTGGCAGAACCTGACGGGCGGACGGGTGTTGTCAGGCGGCAGCACCTTGTCGATGCAGGTTGCGCGTTTGCTTGATCCCCATGAACGCACGCTGCCCGGCAAACTGCGTCAGCTGTGGCGCACGGCGCAGCTGGAATGGCACTTGTCCAAGGACCAGATACTCACGCTGTACCTCAATCGGGCTCCGTTCGGCGGCACCTTGCAGGGTGTCGCGGCAGCCAGTTGGGCGTATCTGGGCAAGTCGCCGCGTCAGCTCACCCATTCCGAGGCGGCGTTGCTCGCTGTGTTGCCCCAGGCACCGAGCCGCTTGCGTCCCGACCGTCACCCGGAACGGGCGCAAGTGGCGCGGGACAAGGTGTTGCGCCGCTTGACCGAGTACCAGGTATGGCCGCAATCAGCTGTGGCCGAGGCGCTGGAAGAACCCTTGTTGCTGGCGCCGCGTCTGGAACCAAGCCTGGCGCCGTTGCTGGCGCGGCGGCTCAACCGCCCGGACAGCCCGCCGCTGATCCGCACCACGATTGACGCCAGCTTGCAGCGTCGCCTCGAAGACTTGCTGCTGGGCTGGCGCGCCCGTCTCCCTGATCACACATCGGCCGCCATCGTGGTGGTCGAGACCGAAAACATGGCGGTACGGGCCTATCTGGGGTCGGTAGATATCAACGATGCGCGGCGCTTTGGCCATGTCGACATGATCACCGCCATGCGCTCGCCGGGCTCCACCCTCAAGCCGTTTTTGTACGGCATGGCAATGGATGCGGGGCTGATCCACTCCGAGTCGCTGCTGCAGGATGTGCCTCGGCGCTATGGCGATTACCGGCCGGGTAATTTCTCCATGGGCTTTAGCGGGCCGGTCTCTGCCAGTGCGGCGCTGGTGACTTCGCTGAACTTGCCTGCCGTGCAGTTGTTGGAGGCGTATGGCCCCAAGCGCTTTGCCGCCGATATGCGTAACGGTGGAGTGCCGTTGAGCTTGCCGGCACTCGCGGAACCCAACCTGGCGCTGATTCTGGGGGGCGCGGGCAGTCGCCTGGAAGATCTGGTCAGCGGCTACAGCGCCCTGGCGCGAGAGGGGCGCAGTGCTAATTTGCGCCTGCAGCCGAGTGATGGAATACACGAGCGACGCTTGCTGTCGCCGGGGGCTGCGTGGGTTATCCGGCGTATTCTGAGCGGTCAGGCACGCCCGGACCGTGACCCTCACGCGGATCTGGTGCAGCGCCCGTTGCTGGCCTGGAAGACCGGTACCAGCTATGGCTTTCGTGATGCGCTGGCGATCGGGGTGGGGCCGCGTTACTTGATCGGGGTGTGGATCGGCCGTCCGGATGGCACACCGGTGCCGGGGCAATTTGGTCTGGCGTCGGCAGCGCCCTTGATGCTGCAAGTGCATGATGTGCTGAGCAACCGCGACAGCCAGCGCGGGATCGTCGCGCCGGTGCACGCGGTACCGGAGAGCGTCGGGGTGGCTGCGATTTGCTGGCCATTGGGCCAGCCCCTGAACAAGAGCGACCCCAATTGCCGTCGCCAACGCTTTGCCTGGACGCTGGATCACACCACCCCCCCGACCTTGCTGGCGGCGGATCAACCATTGGGTGTGGGCCTCAAGGAAACAATCCGGGTCAACCCGCAGGGCCTTCGTGTTGGGCCGCAATGTCCTGAAGCTCAGCTGCGCGAGGTGGCGTTGTGGCCTGCGCCGCTTGAGCCGTGGCTGCCGCGAGTTGAGCGCTCGGCGGCGCGATTGCCAGCAGCCTCCACGCAATGCCCTCCACCGGCCTTGAGTGCGGTTACACCGCTGTCGATTGTCGGAGTGCGCGACGGTGATCGCCTGCGTCGTCCTGCTGCGAGCCAGGCCTTGCTGCGATTGGCGATATCGACCCTGGGCGGAGAGGGAAGGCGCTGGTGGTTCATTAACGGGGCCCCCTTGGGAGACAGCACCGGGCACGAGGTCTTCAATACCACGCTGGAGCAAGCAGGACGTTATGAACTCAGTGTGCTTGATGAGAGCGGGCAAACGGCCCGGGTTGAATTCAGTGTGGTGGAGTGAGGTACTCAACGAGTGTTTCTGCGGGATAAGGATCTCCTGCAACACAGTTAATTGTAGGTATATCTAAAGTAGGGTTGTGAAGGCGCGTGTTTTGTCGGGCGGGCGATAGCCTTGATAAATAACGTTTTTTAATAACTTCTTAAACCAAAAGTATTAGCTCTTAAGCGAGGTTCGGGCCTCTTTATATAAGGGGTTAATACCAAGTTGTGAATTGTTTGATAAGGCCCTTGAGGTTGTTATGTCACCAACGGATGAATGTATCCCTGACGCAGAGCAGGGAACTTTCGAACTCAGGTGTAACAGGTGCAAGGGAATTAATCATGAACACTCAACTGTGGTTTAAAACCAGTACAGCTTTATTGTTGGTCATGTCTGTCGGTCTGGCTGGCTGCAGCAGCGGTGGCGGCGGCTCCAAAAGCTATGTGACTACAACCAATACTGATTCGGGCGGCGGTGCAGACGGCGGCACGGGTGGTACCGGCGGTACTGGTGGCACAGGCGGTACTGGTGGCACAGGTGGTACAGGTGGCACGGGCGGCACGGGCGGCACCGGTGGTGGGGGTACTGGCGGTACCGGTGGTACAGGTGGTACACCTCTGGTTACAGGCCAGGTGATAGGACAAGTCGGTACAGCCCTGGGTGGTGTGGGTACTACCGTCAGCAGCCTGGGCACTGCCCTGACCCCCGTGCCGGTAGTCGGTACCCTGGGTGGCGGCCTGGTGGTCAAGACTGGCGATGCCGTGTCCTCTGTCACCACTGGCCTGACTAATGGCCTGGGTTCGCTGGGTACAGACAAAAACTCCCTCGGTATTACCGTAGCGGGCGCAACCAATGCTGTCAGCGAGGTGGGTAAAGGCGTCTCGTCCGTCGGCACGGGCCTGAGCACTGTGCTCGATAACACGCCTATCAGCCAGATCCCGCTGGCCGGCGGGCTGGTGGGTAAAGTGACCGACACCACAGGTGGCCTGGTCAATAAAGTGGGCACAACCGTGACCATGCTGGGCAACACACTGACCACCGACGTGAACAGTGGCAAATTGGGCAAGGTGACTGGGGGCGTGAACGACAAGGTGCTGGTGCCGGTTATTTCCCTGGTAGAAAACGTTACAGGCAAAGTGGGTACCACCACAGGTCTCGGGGCCCCCGTGGATGGTCTGCTGACCAAGGTCGGTGGCACCGTTGGCGGTCTCGGCACCAAGGTGTCGACAACCGGCGACAAAAATCCGGTGACCTCGCTGGTAGGTGGCGTGCTGGTGGGCGTGGGCGGCGCGGTTGACAAGGCTGGCGGCCTGCTGAACCCGGCGACCAACACGGGCACAGGTGCAGGTCTGGGTGGCGGTCTTGGCGGCCTGCTGGGTCTGGGTGCAAGCACGGGTAATGGTACCGGTGCGGGCACTGGCGCAGGCCTTGGCGGTGGTCTTGGTGGTCTGTTGGGTGCAGGTGCAAGCACAGGTGGCGGTGCAAGTGCTGGTGTAGGTCTGGGCGGCTTGTTGGGTGTTGGCGCAAGCACGGGTGGCAGCACCGGTGCAGGTGCAGGTCTGAGCGGCGGTCTTGGCGGCTTGTTGGGGGCAGGCGCAAGCACGGGTGGTAACAACACGGGTGCAAATACAGGTCTGGGTGGTGCTCTTGGGGGAGTGCTGGGTGGGCTGGGCAATCTGGGCAAGAAAAACTGACGATTAATTGCACCTGGCCGGTTCGACGGCCGTACCTACAGCGCCTACGCTTGGTTGGGACGAGAGATTCAGATGAGTCTCTCGTCTTTTTTCATGTGCAGGTTTTAGGACTGATGCTCGGGTAGCTTCACGGATCAATCAAAGATGAAGCCCCCCTCGTTATGCCGCTGTTGTGAACATGGAGTGTCATATGCGTAATTACGTACCTTTTTTGTTGCTGGCACTGACCCCGTATGCGGGTGCCGAGTCGCTTCCGCGCTTTCTCAATAGCAACGACAGCATGCAAACCTTGCCCACGCCCAACTTGCCAGTAGATGCCTATCGTCCGCCTGCGCCTGCGCTGGAATTGCCCAAGCCGGCAACGGGCGAGGCTCAACCCTTGGTGATGGGCACGCGCCTGACCATTCGCAAGTTGCAAATCGAAGGCGGCACGATTTACCCGCTGCCTGAGTTGGGGGCGGCGTTCAAATCGCTGCTGGGCCATGAGATCACCTTGGGCCAATTGATCGAGGCGACTCGCAGCATCACCCAGCGTTACCAGGACGATGGCTACTTATTGTCTTACGCGTTTTTGCCACAGCAGGACTTCGATCAGGGCCTGGTGCGTGTGGTGCTGGTCGAAGGCTATGTGAGCGATTACCAGATTGACGGGGACATAGGGCGGGTCAAAGGTTTTGTTGATGAACTGGTAGACAAGATCAAGGGCGAGCGCCCACTGACCCGTAAAACATTTGATCGCTACAGCACGCTGATGAGCCGGATTCCCGGTGTAACCCTGCAGGCGCAAGTTCCGCCGCCGGGCACCACTGACGGCGCATCGACACTGCGTGTCAGTGCCAGCCGCAAACCGTTCACCACCAGCATGAGCCTTGTCGAAGGCAGCCGTAGCAGTACTCAGGCCCTGTTCGGGGCCACCAGCAACTCGCAAACAGCCATGGCTGAACAGTTGACCCTGAGCGGGTTGTTCCCACCGGGTCGCGACAAGGAGCACTACTACCGTCTCGATTACAGCCAGTACCTGAATGCCGAAGGTACGCAACTGAGCGTGTATGGTTCCAGTTATCGCAGTGACCCGAGCACCAGCATTGCTACAAATGATGGCTTTGAGCTTAAGCCTCACCGCGAGAATGACCGCTTTTCGATTGGCGTCAGCCACCCCTTGATTGCCGCGCCGGATCAATGGCTCAGCGCCGGCGCCCGGTTGTATGGCGTCAACGACAACACAGACTACGAGATCGTCGGCTACGGGCAAACCATCAGCGAAAAAACCAACGTACGCGCTCTGGCGTTTGAAGGTGACTGGCGCAAGTCCGATGCCAGGCAGTTGCGTATTGTCAGTGCCGGTCTGTACCAAGGCATAGACGGGATGGGCGCCAAGAGCGAAACCAATCTGACCAGCAGTCGTTATGATCTGGACTTCTTCCGTTTGCGTTTGTCGGGCGTGCAGAGCGACAGTTACTTTGACAACTGGCAAGGCGTGGTATCGGGTGCGGTGTACTGGAGTGATGACACGCTGCCTGACAGCGAGCGTGCCGTGTTCGGCGGGCAGAACTTCGGCCGGGGTTATCCGGATGATCAGGCATCGGGGGACAAGGGCTGGGGTGTGGCCTACGAGCTGAACTACAGCTTTAACCGCGATGGTGAGTGGGTCAAGTTGCTGCAGCCCTATGCGATCGTGGATCGGGCCAAGGCCTGGTACAACGAACTGCCATTAAAAGGCTCGGACATGTCCTCGGCAGCACTGGGGTTGCGTTTTGGTGATAAACGCTACTACAACATTGCCCTGGAAGTTGCCAAACCCATGTCGGATATCGCGTTGGACAGTTTTAACCGCAAGCCGCGTTATACACTAAGTTTTAGCTATCAGTTATAAACTTTATATATAAAAAACCCGCAGTGCTAACTAAGGCTGCGGGGTTTTTATGGGTGGGTTTTAGGTGCTGGCTAGCTGTAGTTGGGCAGGTTTTGGAAAGAGATTTTCGAGGGTGTCGAGCAGGCGCACGTGGTAGATGGGTTTGCGAAACAGATCCAGTACCTGCAATCTCAGCAAGTCGCTGACATCGCTCATATCGGCGTGCCCTGAGATGACAATCACCGGTAAATGCTGGCGCGATGTGTGCTCGCGCAGGCGCCTGATCAGCGCAATACCGCTTTCCTCCGGCATGCGCAGGTCAGTGATGACCAGCGCAATGTCCGGATGTTGGGTCAACTGCAAAAGGGCGAGTTTGACTGATGTTGCCGTAAAGCAACAAAAGCCCTCGCCCTCAAGCAGTTCGGCCAACTCCAGTAGTGCGTCCTCTTCGTCATCCACCAGGAGCAGTTGTTGCCGTGATGGGGAGAGGGGCATGTTAGTGATGCTCCGGAAGTGATTTATTAATTAAGTTGTAGCGGTTCCCAGGCCGGTTTTGATTTTGGTAAATACGCCAGTTACGGCTGTCTGAACATCAGGTGAAAGTCCAGCAATAACCACTGCCACCATCGCCGCAATAATAGCGTACTCAATACCAGATGCACCCTCTGTCCTTTTTGCAAATAACTTGGCCTGGCGTGCCAGGAACACCTGTGCAGGTACATACACTTTCAGAACAGTATTTAACATCATCTGACTTCTCCTTGAGTGCGCCGGATCGGGCACTGCGTAACAATGGTGCAGGTTGATCTCCCTCTGCCATCATAGGATTGGCAATAAATCACTTCCTTACAACTGTAACAATGGACTAATCACAAAGTATTAATCCAAATACGCCTTTTAAAAAATGTGTGCTAAATCAAACTATTCACAATTAATTAGAGCTTTTTAGTTTCACTAATGGCATTTTGCTTCGACTGGGCTATTTTTAAATAGCGAATGGTTGCAACAGCGTTATTGGTTTATAGCTGCCTGATTGTGAATGGGTTTTTTAGTCTGCCGTGCGCAGTGGAAAAGGGAGTTTGTGCATGAACAATCGACGCAGTTTAATACTGGCCGCCCTATTATTTGTAGGTGCAATTGCCGCTGGTTACTGGGGGCTGGTATTGAGTCGACAGCAGCCGGTCGCCGAAGTTCCGGTGACCCAGGTTGTGGAGCAGGGTGTAGCAGCAGCTGAAGACACGACTCGCCAGTCGGTGGTGGTACTGGCCCGCGATGTACCCCCGAATGTGGCCTTGACGGCCGAAGACCTGACCCTCGAAAAATTGCGTACCGCACCTGCAGGCAGTCTCACTGCAATCGATCAGGCGGTGGGTCGTACTCCGTGGCGCAGCATGAGTGCAGGTACCTGGCTCAATGAAAAAAGTTTTGAAATGGGCGGGCCGCTGGCACGCATGATCCGCCCCAATGAGCGCGCATTGGCAGTATCCATCGACGAGGTAGCTGGTGCGGGGGGGCAGTTAACCCCGGGTGATTACGTCGACATTCTGCTGTTCCTGCGTCAGGACACCGGCAATCCGCAGCAATCGGCCCAGGTGGTGTTGCCAGCGGTACGCGTGCTGAGCGTGGGGACTGAGTTGGGCTTGACCAGTGATGGTCAGTTGGCCAGCCCGCCGAAAAATGCTGAAGAAGCACTCAAGCAAGAGCAAGGCCGCATCAATGCGCGCACCGCAGTCCTGGCAGTACCAGACATTCTTCTCAATCAACTGATGCTTGCGACCCAGGCCGGCACGCTTCGCCTTGCCGTGCGCAGTGCCGATGAACAGCGCTTGAGCAAATATTGGGCGGGTGAGCAGGAGTCTCCAACCAACCTGGAGAACGCCAAGCGCAGTCTCTACCAGTTCAACCAGCTATCCCTGGCCAGCCCGGCAAGAGCGCCTGTCAGCAGTCCTGCTGGCGCTCCTCGTGTGCGCGGTATTGAAGTTATTCGTGGCAATCAAACGGCTCAGCAGTCGGCCCAATAAAAATCCTTTTCTGCAGGGAAAACCAACATGAGCCATCGTTGCGTTCCGTTCTACAAACGTGCTGCCTGGACCCTGATCCTGAGCAGCTTGCCCCTGGAAATGGCGTTGGCCGCTGCTGACAATTGCGCGGCATTCAACGCGTTGCCGTCGGTACTGGAAGTGCCCCAGGGATCTCAGAAGGCCATGAGCTTTCCGGTCAACATTTCTCGCATCGCCGTGGGGGACCCCACGGTTGCCGATGTTCGCACCAATGGTCAAAACGCCTTTTTGCTGACCGGCGTTGCGTCGGGTACTACGAGTCTGATGGTCTGGAGCGCCTGTTCTAAAGAGCCACATCAGACCATGTTGTTCGTCAAGGGCAAGGCCACCTCGGGTTTGACCGGTACTTCGTTGTCACCGTCCGAAGACCCGACGCTGCCCATTCAGGTGCAAACGGATATTCGTTTTGTCGAGGTCAGCCGCACCAAGCTGCAAGAGGCCAGCACCTCGATCTTCGGCATGGGCAGCAACTTCCTGTTCGGCTCGCCGAACTCATTCCTCAGTACGGCTGAAGGGGTGATCACGGGCGGTCCGGTTGCCAACAGCAAGTATTTCAACATTGGTTTTGGCGGCGGCAAGGTTAAAGCGATGATCAATGCCCTGGAAGGCAGCGGTTTTGCCTATACCCTGGCGCGCCCCAGCCTCGTCGCCATGAGCGGCCAGAGTGCGACTTTTCTGGCCGGTGGCGAAGTACCGATCCCGGTACCCAGCAGCGGCAGCGACAACGTATCGATCGAGTACAAGGAGTTTGGTATCCGTCTGACGCTGACCCCTACCGTGGTTGGTCGTGATCGCATCATGTTGAAAGTGGCACCTGAGGTGAGTGAACTTGACTACACCAATGCGGTGAATATCGCCGGGACCCTGGTACCCGGCCTGACGGTTCGTCGCACCGACACCAGCATTTCCCTGGCGGATGGCGAAAGTTTTGTGATCAGCGGCTTGATCAGCTCGCGCAACAGCTCTCAGGTCAACAAATTCCCTGGCCTGGGCGATATCCCGATTCTTGGCGCGTTCTTCCGCGACTCCAACATCAGTCGCGAAGAGAAAGAATTGCTGATGATCGTGACCCCGCATCTGGTTCAGCCATTGGCTGCCAATGCACCATTGCCATCGATGCCCGGGGAGAAACTGCGTAACTACGACCCTAACTGGTATCGCCTGTACTTCTTGGAAAACGGCAAATTCAACAGCCGTAGCGGGTTATCCCAATGAGCCAAAGCCTGAGCCAGACATTTCTCGCGCTGACGCGCAACAACACCGATCTTGAATGGCTGCAAGGTGCGCTGGCGCCGCTGGGTCAAGTGGTGGGTGCAGGCACCAGTAGCCTGGATGAACTGCTGGCCCTGGTGGACGTGACGTTTGCCGGCTTGATCTTTGTAGGCCTCGATCGGGACAAAGTGGTCAACCAGTGCGCCCTGATTGAAGGCGCGCTGGAAGCCAAGCCCATGCTGGCCATTGTTGCCTTGGGCGATGGTATGGATAACCAGTTGGTACTCAACGCCATGCGCGCCGGGGCAAGGGATTTTGTCGCCTATGGTTCGCGTTCCAGTGAGGTGGCGGGGCTGGTTCGCCGTCTGAGCAAGCGCTTGCCGCCGGTTGCGCCAAACACCGAACTGGGTGGGTTGAGCGTGTTGTTCAGCGCGCAATGCAATGCGGATGGCGCGCTGGTTGCCAGCCACCTTGGGCTGGTCGTGCAAAAACACGATCAAAAAACCTTGTTTCTGGACCTGGGTGTACCCCGCGGTGATGGTCTGGCTGTGCTGGGGCTTGAGAGTACGTTCTTTTTTGGTGATGCCCTGCGCCATTTACGACGCCTGGACAGTACCTTGATTGACAGTGCTTTTACCAAGACAGCGAGTGGTTTGCGGGTATTGGCCCACAGCGAAAGTGATGAGCCGCTGGAGCACACCAGTGCGGCCGAGCTGTATATGTTGCTCAGCGCCTTGCGTCAGCACTTTCAACACATTGTGGTCAACCTCACGGGTCAGCCTGACAGTGAAGCGCTGCGCACCTTTGCCACTCATTGCGACAGTTTGCTGTGGTACACCGACCAAAGCGTGCTTGATTGCCGCCGCAACCTGGACGTGCTCGGCCGCTGGCGGGCCAAGGGCATGAAGTTTGAGCATACGGGGTTGTTGATCGACCGTTATATGGGTGGCGTTGCCCCCAATGCCGATGCCCTGGGCAAGAGCTTTGGCCTGCCGGTGATGGCGACACTGGCGCTCAGCCCTGAGCTGCGCATCAATGCCAAGAATCAGGCCACCACCCTGTTTGATCTGGCCCCGCGAGAAGCCCTGAGCCTGGCGTTGAAAAAACTGGGTGAGCGATTGACCAAGCGCTCGCAGTCGTCCGAGCAAACGGTTTCCAAGTCTGGCGCGTGGTTAAACCGCCTGTGGGGGGCCAAATGAGCAATGAGCAATTGTTTGGTTCCGGCCTCTATAAGGACGGGCGCGCGGACCATGACGGACTGAAACTGGTGCTGCACCGTTACATCATTGATGCCATTGAAGAGACCGGGGTAAACCTGCTGGAAGGTTCTCGCGTGTCCTTGGCCCAATTTGTCACTGAGCGGGTGGCTGAATATGTGTCGCGCCTGCACCTGGCCATTTCCCGTTATGAAATGGAGCGTCTGGCCGAAGAAATTGTCGACGAACTGACCGGTTTCGGCCCGCTCGAAGTCTTGCTGCGTGACCCCGCGGTCACTGAAATTTTGGTCAACGGCCCCCACCGAGTATTTGTTGAACGTGATGGTCTGCTCAGCCAGAGCGACTTGCGCTTTATCGATGATCATCACGTTGAGCGGGTCATGCAGCGCATTCTGGCGCCGCTGGGCCGGCGCCTTGACGAGTCTTCGCCGATGGTGGATGCACGTCTGCCTGATGGCAGCCGGGTCAACGCGATCATTCCGCCGATTGCCCTGGATGGTCCGTGCCTGTCGATCCGGAAGTTTCGCAAGGACATGCTCAAAAGCAGCGACCTGGTGGCGATGCAAACCATCGACCAGGCGATCTATGAGTTTTTTCAGGAGTCAGTGGGCAAGCGCTGCAATATCTTGATCAGCGGCGGTACCGGTACCGGCAAAACCACGCTGCTCAATATCTTGAGCCAGTTGATCAACCCCCACGAACGTTTGGTCACCATCGAAGACGTGGCCGAATTGCAGCTGGGTCACCCCCATGTGGTGCGCCTTGAAACACGCCCGCCCAATGCCGAAGGGCATGGTGAAGTGAAATCCAGCGACCTGATTCGCAACGCCCTGCGGATGCGTCCGGACCGCATCATCCTCGGCGAAATTCGTGGTGTGGAGGTGCTCGACGTATTGACCGCGATGAACACCGGTCACGATGGTTCGATGAGCACCGTGCACGCCAACACTGCGCAAGATGCGTTGCTGCGTCTGGAAACACTGGTCGGCCTCACGGGCCGCACAGTGGCGGAAAAAACCTTGCGCCAGATGATCTGCGCAGCGCTGGACGTGATCATCCAGCTCACGCGCATGCCTGATGGTCGCCGTTGCGTGAGTGAAGTTCTGGAAGTGGTCGGGGTGCGTGACGATGTGTACGTGACCAACACCCTGTTCCGCCTGGACAAGCGCACCGGTTTTGGTTTTATGCGCGAAGCCTTGAACCCGGCAGGCGACAAGTTGCGTCGTGACCCCATTCTGAATGCCCACGGCTGAGGCGCTAATCATGATCCCGGCCTTACTGCTTTTCACCATCAGTTTTCTGATGTTCGTGCTCTCGCTGAGCCTGGTATATCGCGCTCTGACGGACCCGACAACCAGTCGCGTGCTGGACCGTTTGGGTGAGGGTCAGCCGCAGTTTGCGGAAAAAATCAAAGGTGTAGCGTGGCTTGATCGGGCTTTCTTGCAGGCGGGATTGGGGCGTCCTTCTGAACGACTTGGTTTATGGCTGTCGCTGTGGGCGGGGGCCGTGGTGTTGGCTGGCCTGATCGGCGGTTGGGTATTTTTTCTCGCGCTGCTGGTGTTGCCGCCACTGTTGCTCAAGCTGTTTGTCAGTTGGCGTTACCACCGCCGGGTACGGCGTATGGTTGAGCAACTACCGCTCCTGCTCGATCACAGCGTGCGCAGCCTGAAGGCGGGGCGGACCTTGGCCGATGCCGTGCTGACAGCGATCGATGCGTCCAGTGATCCGCTCAAAACGAGCATCAGCCGGGTGTCGCGCAACGTTCAGATGGGGGTGAGTTTGCCTGAAGCTGTAAGCGATTTTGCCGAGCTGTATGAGCGTGACGAGTTTCGCATGTTTGCCCTCGGCTTGAAGGTCAACCATCGCTACGGCGGTAACGCCAGTGAGCTGCTGGAAAACCTGATCGTGCTGATCCGCGAGCGTGAACAAGGGGCGCGCAGGTTGAGAGCCATGACCGGTGAAACCCGAATGACGGCTTTGGTACTGGGCATGTTGCCGCTGTTTGTGGTGGCTTTCTTCATGTCTACCAACCCCGCTTACATGCTCAAAATGTGGCAGGACGGGGGAGGGCAGCACATGCTGCTTACGGCTATGGCGATGCAGATAATTGGCAGTTTTGCGTTGTGGCGCATGGTACGGAGCGTATGACATGGCCTATCTGATTTGTGCAGTTTTACTGTTGGGCGCCATGGCGCTGTTGATCAATAACGTGGTTCAGGACCGTCTGAGTCAGCAACGGGTGATGCAGCGTCTGGACGGTGACAAGAGCGGCCCTGGCAAGCTCAGTCTCTGGATGCGGATGGTGGGCAACAGCAAGTTTGGCCAGCGTTCGATCACGATGGACAGCGAAACTCAGACGCTGCTCAACCGGCTGGGCTGGCGTACCGCTAGTCAGCGTTCATTGTTTGCCGCCTTTCAGATCGGTACACCGTTCGCGTTTGCCGGGCTGGTGTTTTTGGGGCATGAGTTGTTCTTCCCGCGATCCGGAAACCTGTTGGTTGTGCTGTTGTTCTCACTGGCTCTGGGGTATCTGATCCCAAAGCGAATGTTGGCCTACGCTGCAAAGAGACGGCAACAGGAAGTGGCGGTTGAGGTGTCTACCTTTATCCCGTTGCTACGCATTCTGTTTGAGTCGGGCATGGCCGTCGAGCAGGCGCTACGGGTGCTTAGCCAGGATGCGCGGGAGTTACTGCCAGTGCTGACCGGCGAGTTGCGAGTCGTGCTGTCGCGGGTCGATTCGGGGCTGGAGCTAAGCCAGGAGCTGAGCAAAACCGCGAGCCTGCTGGACGTGGACGAGTTCAATGACACCTGCGTGATTCTTCAGCAATTGATTCAACAGGGCGGTGGCGCGATGAAGTCATTGCAGGCACTCAAAGAGCTGCTTGATGACCGTCGCCTGACACGCATGGAGGAGTACATCTCCAAAATGTCCGCAAAGATGTCGGTAGTGATGATGGTGTTTCTGTTCCCGGCGTTAATGATTGTGTTGGCCGGACCAAGTTTTGTCGCTATCTCACGAGCCTTTCTCTCTTGATCAGGGGTATGAACATGAAAGCTGTCATCGTCTTGTGTGGGCTGCTGATGTTGGGCGGCTGTGCGACAGGAGGCCAGAGCAATCCGCCGTGGATGGCCATGGGCGGCAGCTGCACGAAGTTAAGTGGTGATCAGGAACTGTCGATGAACCTGGCGGATGACATGGCCAAGGAGGGCAAGCTGCACGCCAGCCTGGCCAGCCTGCAAAACCTGCCGGAGCGTTCCGCACAGGTGCAGCTACGCAAGGCGCGGATCTATCGTCAGTTGGGCCGCAGTGAGGCCGAGCCGTTGTTTCAAGGGTTGTTGGGTTCGTGTCTGGCCGCAGAGGGGGAGCATGGTTTAGGTCAGTTGGCAGCCGGGCGTGGTGACAACGCATTGGCGACCACTCACCTGGAGCGCGCGGCGAAACTGGCACCGACCGATGCCAAGATCCGTAACGATTTGGGTGTGGTCTATCTCAATCAGCGTCGTGTCGATGATGCACGGTTCGAGTTTTTGACCGCTCTGGAACTCAAGCAGGATGACTCGTTGGCGGCACTGAATCTGGTGACCTTGCTGATTTATCAGGATCAGTGGACCCAGGCGGCAGAACTGGTCACCCGCGCCGAATTAACGCCCGATCAAGTGAGTGATGCCCAGTCCCGGGCACAAGCCCTGAAGGCCCAAGCCAAGACAGCCAGCAACCAGGTAGCTGTCATTAAATAATGCGTTGGAGGTTTGCAATGACTTTTTCTATTCGTGTGGGGGTGCTGCTCGCTCTTATCCCGTTGGGGGCGGTGGCCATCGAGTCCGGCCCCACGCCTAAAAACCAGCAGGAAACCGAAAACTGGCTGCAGCTTCAGGTCAGTGGCAGCGTGCAGTCGCCGATACGCCAAACGGCGACCCCGGCCGAGCGTGAGCTCAGCCTGCAGCGCTGGCTGGACAGCTACAAGCATGAGATCCCGGAGTACTACAAGCAGGATGAGGGTGGTACGGCCAAGCAGGAATGAGTACGTGATGCTGTCGCGGGCAAGCCTGTCATTCACAGGTGTTGCCAGCGATTCAGTTGATACCCGCTCAGCGATTAATGCGCACTTTGGCGATGCTGCGAGGGTGCATTAGGGGACAGTGCGAGGGCCAGTTGGGTGCGGTTGTTCATGTGGGTCAGGCGCAGTACTTGGGACACGTACAGTTTTACCGTGTTTTCGGTGATGCCCAGATCGCAGGCGATCTGATAGTTGGTCTGGCCTTTGCTCACCAGCTTGGCAACGTCCAGTTGACGGGGCGACAGCTGTTTGAAAATCGTCGGGATCTGTTGCCAGGTGCCCTCGCTTGAGTCCTGCGGGTTTGAAGGCTGAGTGGCCGACTGAGGAGGGCGTCGAGCGGACTCCATGTCCTGATACAGGTCGTCGATGGATTCGGCCAGGTACTGCAGTTTTTGGTTCAGGTGGCCCAACTGATCGCTCTTGTGCCGTTCGCGCAAGATGGCTTCCTGGCGCTGGATGCCCTCAAGCAGTTCATTGAGGTCGACCGGCTTTTGATAGTAATCGGCGATGCCGATACGCAGGGCTTTGATCACATCCTGCTTGTCTGCTCGACCGGTTAATAAAATGCTTTCAAAGGCGCGATGTTTACCGGCGATTTTTTGCAGGTGCTGGGTGAGTTCAATGCCGTTCATCTCGGGCATGTGCAGGTCGCACAGTACCAGGCCAATCTCCGGATCGGCGACGAAGGCACTGATGGCTTCACGTGTTGAATTGCAGGGAACGCAGCGGTAGCCGCTGCTTTCAAGAAATTCGCAAAGCTCTTCGACAATCAACGATTGGTCGTCGACCACGAGGACTTTTATTAGGGGGTTGGACGTATGCACGCGGTTCTCCTTCCTGGTAAACCAATCAGGGACTTCTTGGTCCACTTGTTTACTGCGTTGGTTTAAACGTAGACCTACTTTACGACTATGTACAAGGTGTTAATCCCTCATATCAATTAGCGAAGGAGCGCCATTGTCAGGGTAAACCCGCCTAACAGGAAGGGTGCAAATGGAAGCTTTTTTGACACTGGGGCGTTATTGACAAGGGAAGGGATCTTAACCCGTTGATTCATTGACGGCAGGATTTTTGACGCAAAGAGCCACCAAGCGCCAGCACACAGGCCAGCACCGATGATGGTACCAAGAATTGTCGGACGGTCGGTTGCCAGTGCCAAAGCCATCAACAGCTTTACGTCGCCGGCTCCAAGCTTGTTTAGCGCATAACCGGGAAGCGTCAGAACGAGTGCGACCAGTAACGCCCAGCCGCCTTCGGCTGCGCTTGCGCCCAGCCAGGTGTGCCCCGTCCATAGCAAATACAGCAACGCAAGCGCCGCGGCACCAAAGGTCAGGACATTGGAAATATTACGTTGGAGCAGGTCTTGAATGGAACACGCAGCAAACCACACAAACACAACACATAACTGGATCACGTAAAGAACCTCCCTTTTTTACCAATGATTCTATGATGATATTACTGTCGATGGTCAGGGTAGACGCAGTCATGAAAACAAGACTTCCCAAAAAGCAGAAAGGCGCCGCTGCGATTGAGTTCGCGCTGGTGTTTGTGATTTTTTTTGCAGTGCTCTATGGCGTCCTCAGCTACAGCTTGCCGCTGCTACTGGTGCAGTCCTTCAATAATGCGACGGCCGAGGCGGTACGCCGTAGCATGGCGGTCGATCCGACGGCGCCTAACTACGGGAGTGTGGTGGAAACGTTGGCCAAGAGCGTTTTGAACGAGAAGCTGACCTGGGTGCCAACTGCGGTGAAAAGCAGTCTGGTCCCGGCCGCGACCTACAACGCGACAACCAAAGTCCTGACCGCCAGTGTCAGTCTGCCGGCCACGGCGCTGACTTCCATCATGCCAGTGCTCAAGCTGGGGACCATCACTGTGCCCAATCTGCCAACTATTTTGAAAGCCGAATCGAGCGTCCAAATTGGCAACTAGTGAAGGGCTGTTTGGGCGATTGTTGGGACGGACCGACGAGCGCTTGCCTGAATCCAATGATCCGCAAATGCCCACCCATGCGGGCATCCAATTGATGCTCGATCAACACGGTTACGTCACTGATATTCACGGCCTGCAGCGTTATGGCCTGGCGCGCTCGAGCGGCGACGGTGCACCGCGCTTGCTGCTGAGCTACATGGTGCCGGGCAGCACGCTGGCACTCGAAGGTGTGCCGGCAGACTGGGTCGGCCACAGCCTCGACCTGGACTTTCAATGTGCCGGTCTGCGCGTAGTGCATACCCGAGGCTGGGTTCAGCCCCGGGGCGATGGCTGGCTTTTACAGCTGCTGGACATCAGCGACCTGCGCCTTGGCAGCGAGCAGGCGCGCAACCGTGAGCGCTGCACGCAACTGACCCTCAGCCTGGGCGAGCAATTGCGTCAGTGCAGTGTGCTGCGCCTGCCGGAAGTGATGCATGAGGCGCTGCGCAGCGTGGCCCAGCATGGGCGTGTGCCCTGCATGGCGCTGGCGGTGCGCGATGATGCGCAGTCCTCGTGGTACATGCACAGCACCTATCACTCGTTTGATGCCCCGCAACTCTGGTTGCCAGAGCAAAACCTGGGCAGCCTGCTCGACCCGCTGGGCGGCAACTCGCCCCAGCGTGTCGAGCGCGATGGTAATCCGCGGCTTAACGATCTGTTTGGCAATGCCGACGGTGTACTGGTGCCGTACAGCGACCAGCAAGGCTTGTGTGCCTGGTTGATGCTGGGCTTTTACCCTGCGTCACTGCACGGGCCGCAGATGAGTGAAAGCGACTGGATGCAGGTGTGCGCAGCTTTGTCAGCGCCGCTGCTGGATCGCTTGCGCGAGCAACAGCATGTGCAGCAGCGCGAGCGCATGGAAGCCCTGCAAGGCTTGCTGGGCACGGGGTGGTGGGAGTGGTCGATCACTAACGAGCTGTTGCAACTTGCGCCACAACTGGCTGCGAATCTGACGGATACCGCAGAGCCGCAGCCACTGACCCGAGAGGCATGGTTGGCGCTGTTTCATCCCGCGGACAGAGACGAACTCTGCGGCCGATTTAATGAATTGCTGGAGCATGGCAAGGAGTTATTGCTGTTTGCGCGGGTGCATCAACCCCAAAGCACACAGCCTGCCCAGTGGTATCGGATTCAGGGCCAGATGCTGGGGACCGGCACCCGGCGGCGCATTGTTGGTTTTATGCTGGATGTCAGCGACATCAAGAATCAACAGCAGCAAGTCGCCGCTGCTCATGCGCGGTTGGACAACCTGATCGCCAGCTCGCCAGCCGTGATTTACGTGCAACGTTATGTAGAAGGCGCGCTGTTGCCCGCGTTTTTCAGTGATAGCCTCAAGCCCTTGCTGGGCTGGACGCTGGAGGAGTGTACAAGCGCGACCTTGATCGAGTGGGTTCACCCCGATGATCGGGAGCACTATTTTGAGCGCACGCGCCAATTGCTGCGCGAAGGCAGCACCCGCCGTCGCTATCGCCTTCGTGACCGGGGGGGTGATTACCATTGGCTGCTCGATGAGGCCAAATTGTTGCGCGACGACCTGGGTTTGCCGGTTGAAGTCGTCGGGTTGTGGCTGGACATCACCGAGGCCACCGAAGCGGCCGAGCGGGTCAAGAGCAGCGAAGAACGCTATCGAATCCTGGTCGAAGACTCACCGGCCATGATCTGCCGGTACCGGCCTGACCTGACCCTGACCTTTGGCAACCAGCCCCTGGCCAGCTATCTGGAGTGCGCGACCGAGCAGTTGCCGGGCATCAACCTGAGCAGTTGGCTCTCCGACGAACAGCGTGAAGCCTTTGTGCAGCGTATTGCGGGTTTGACTCCACAGTCTCCGGTAAGCTCCGCTGAAATCAGCCTGCAACTGCCGGGTCGCGAATATGCCTGGTGGGTGTGGTCGGACCGGGGGATTTTCGACGAGCAGGGCAACCTGCTTGAAGTACAAGCTGTTGGCCGCGACAACACCGAGGTGCGCCGCTCGCAGCAGCAACTGACCCACAGTGCGAAAATGGCCACCCTTGGCGAAATGGCCACGGGGCTGGCGCACGAAATCAACCAGCCGTTGAACGTCATGCGCATGGCCGTAGCTAACGTGCTCAAGCGCCTTGGCAATGGCGATGCGCAGGTCGAGTACTTGCAAGAAAAACTCGCCCGCATCGACGGCCAAATCCAGCGTGCGGCGCGTGTGGTTGACCACTTGCGGGTGTTCGGCCGTCGCTCGGAAATCGAGCAGCAAGTGTTCAACCCTTCACAAGCGATGGAAGGCTCCGTGGCCTTGCTCAGCGAAGGCCTGCGCGGCAAAGGCGTGGCGTTGCGCAGCGAAGGTCTGGCGTGTGACGTGCAGGTGCGTGGCCATGTCGACCAGCTTGAGCAAGTGCTGATCAACTTGATGGTCAATGCCCGTGATGCGCTGATGAGCAAGCGTGAAACCGACCGCGACTTTGAGCCCTGGATTGCCCTGAGCATTGAATCCGATGCACAGCATGTGTGCCTCAGAGTGGACGACAACGCTGGCGGTATTGACCCGCGTCTGCTGGAACGAATCTTCGAGCCATTCTTCACGACCAAGCCCATTGGCCTTGGTACGGGGCTGGGGTTATCCGTGAGCTACGGCATCATCGACAACATGGGCGGACGGTTAAGCGTCAGCAACACCGAGCACGGCGCCCGGTTTTGCGTGGAGTTGCCGGTGGTTGAAGTGCAGGGTTGAGGTGCTGCGATATCTGTAGCCGTTGACGAAGCTGCGAGTACTGCGCACTCGAACGCAGCCTCGTACTACTCGTCAGCGGCTACAGGCAGTGGGCGTGTAGTCGCTGAGGAGCGAAGCGAGGCTGCGATCGGCTGCGCAGCAGTCGTAAGACCATGAGGCCCGGTGTATCTGATACACCGGGCCTTCTGCGTTCAAGGGGGAGTTAAAGCACCAACTGGGCGCGGCCGCCTTGGTTGCAAGAGAGGTTGGCACCGACATCGGCGTTGCCCAAACTGATGCCGAGTGCCCCTAGGAGCGTTTTAATGATCGGATCAAGGAGGTTTGATAGCAAGCCACTTAACGCAGTAGAAAGTATGCCTGTGACTTCGTTTATTAGCCCGGATACAGCTGTCAGTGCAGTGCTAGTAATGTTGCCAGTTTGAGGGGTGTAAGAAACTAATAGATTACTGCTCAGAGAGTCGCCGAGGCTTTTGATAATGTTTGAGTTGACGTCGATCGACTGGTATGAGGGGGCAGTATTGACGTTTGGTAAGTTTGCGCCTGTCCAAGTAAGAGGTTTGCTAGTTGCGCCAACTTGTGTTTGGACTTTGATTCCTAAGGCTCCACCTTTACCGATCTGTAAAGGTCCGCAAACAACAACTAATGTGCAGGAGGTTACATCAATGCTTATTAGTTTTACGGGGTCTACGGCCAGATAGTTTTGCTGGTTTATTACGGTGGTACTCGGGAAAGCACCATTGGTGGGTGGAAGACCAATACTAAGTTTTGCGGCAGCACTCGATGTTTGAGCCGTCAAACTTTTAGGCGCGCTGCCTGCGCAGTTATAGGCTGTTACATAGCTGTTGGCGCTGGCGGCTTCCAAGTAGATGTCCAGAGAAGAAGCAATGCTTAAAGAGGTGCGGTCGCAGGTTGAGAGTACGCATTTCAAAACAGCGTCCAACTTCAATTCTAAGAGGTTGTTAACAATGCTTGTGAGTGGTGATAGGAGTTGAGTCAAGGCTGATACAATTTGAGATACCAGTTTGAGTATGGCTAAATCAATGTGAATATGCGTTTGCACTTGTGCGGTCTTGACATAAATACGGCTAGCACCGTTCAAAGGATCAAGAATTGCAAGCGCAGGGTTGCCAACGACAGACATCTGCGGGGGTTCGATAATTTTTAGTGATACAGTGACATTGCCCACCAGCGGGATATTGGTGGTGATGTTGGCCGCTACTGCACTTTTGCCATTGGCGAGTTGTACAGCGCCTTGCAAAAGATCAAGTACTTTTAAGTTCGTATCCAGCCCTGCAGTGGATGTGCCGTTTTGTATCTTGATCAAGTCGCCTAGCTTAAGTATTTGTGTGTTGCTAGCGATCAAGCTTATAGCCTTAAGTCCTTGAAGAGCTACCGTTGCACCCGCGCCGTTCTTCTCCAGTACATTCACGGCAGCATTAATAAGCTGGGTGGGGGTCACATTGGTATTCAGTAATTGGTTGTAATCTCCCGCTTTAAGGTTCAAATTTATAGCAAGCTGGTTCAAATAACTGAGCAAGTTGATATCGGTTGTTGCTAGACCTTGCCAGGACGCGAGGCTGAGATTGAGTTTGCCGCCGAGAAGTCCGCCAACCAGGCCGTTGAGTAGTTCGGATTTACTGCTATCAATAGTGCCCAAAGAACTGCGGATTGTCAGTGCTGCCAACGGCGCCCCACCATTGCTACCCACTGCACTTGCCGTCAAATTGGTATTCAGGTTAAACCCGTCTTTGGAAAAAAGACTCCACAATCCTCCTGCCACACTGGTGGGAACGGTAGTGGTGGCGATCACACGGATGGCATCGGATTTGTTTGCGTCTGCGGTGAAGACACGCAACTGGCTGCTGTTTGTACTCAGGCTTCCGCAGGTAGTGTTTATTTTTTGTACGGCGCCGGGTGTAAAGCTGTTGCGGATGGCGCTTTGGTTCGCGTAACTCGCGGCTGTAGCGCCGCTGCCACAGGTGCCCAGTCTGCTCACCGCCTCCAATACCGCCATATCCGCCACCCGTTGCAATTTGCGTTGCTCCAGGTACAAACGCCCGCTGTCGACCACCAGCAACATGAACAGCAGCACCATGCCGAGGGTCACGGCAGCCATCAAGCCGATTGCGCCACGCTGTTGCTGTGGACCCGTAAAACCAATACCGCGTAGTTGGGGAGACATCGAGCACTCCTGTTGCTGGAACATTGCCCAGCGCTAACTCTCCAAAGTTTGAACGAGTGTAGCTAATAAGTGATCGATGCGCTGGCCAGTTGCCAGTTTTATAGGCGTGATGTGAACAGTTAATCAAAAGCCGATGATAAATGGTCGAAAATCGAGGGTGAAAGCTAACTTGCTCACGAAAGTATTAATACCAACTTACTTATATACTTTGTGAGCAAGTTAGTGCTCTCGAACTTACTTCGGTGGATAGGTGCTCAATATCTTGGTCACCGCCTCCTGGATCGCCGCACTGCGCTCAGCCGGAGTAGGGCTGGTGTCGATGACTTTTTCGGCACTGCCGCGCCACACCAGTTTGCCGTCTTTGGCATCGATCAGGTCGATTTGCAGCGTGCCGACTTGATAGACCACGTTGCGGGTTTCGTTGTACATCGGTGGGCCCCAATAACCTTCCCACGGGCCACCCCAGTAACCACCCCACGGCCCGCCCCATGGGCGACCGTAACCGTAGTTGGTCACCACTTGTTCCTGATGGTTGGCAACGATCAGCCAGGCTTGCACCAGCAGATCCGGCTTGCTGCCTGCCGCTACCGGGCGCAGGCCGCGCTGGTCCAGCTGGCCGCTTATGGCCTGAACGATGCGCTGCTCGGTCAGGTCGCTTCGCAGCATCGGGTTGTTGGGTTGATATTGCACGGCAGGGTCTTTCCAGGCCCAGGACTGGAATCTGGCGAAATCGACAGCAGGGTTGTAGTCATGGCTGACCTGCATGGTTTCGCAAGCGCTGAGCAGCAGGGCCAGGCCCAGTAATGCCAGGCGACGTAGCATGATGATTTCTCCGCTTCAACAATAAGTCTTAATGGGGAGGATAAGCCTGTACTGCCTTGTTCAGTGATTCGCGCAGGGCATCACTGCGTTCGCCCAGGCTGCCTTTACTGCTGGTTTCTGCACTGGAGCTCCACACCGGTTGACCGGTTTTGCCGTCATACAGATTGAGTCGCACCACCATGACTTCGACTTCGTAGGTCCGTACGACCGGGACGGAGTTGTACATTCCGTACTGGCTGCCGTACCGGCCATAGCCGCTGCCGTAGCCCGCCCCATAACCATAGTCGTCCTGTACCTGGCGCAAGCGTTTTTCGGTGTGTAAATCAGCGCTTACCCACAGATCCGCTGGACGGTTGGGCTGGGCCGGGCGCAAGCCTCGCTGGTCCAGCGCATTGTTCACCGCTTCGGCGATCTGGGCAGAGTCGGCCCACGCGGTGCCAACCGGCAGGCGACCGTTGAGCCAGGCCCAGCTCTGGTAGCGCCCGTAATCGCGCGGTGGCGCGGGGTAGGCGCTCAAATCCAGAGTATTGGCCGCTTGCACCGGAGCGGGCGGCATGGGCATGGCGCTCGGGGTGTAAGGGTTGGGGCTTTGGCAAGCGCCCAGCCCCAGGCTTAAAACGAATAAGGCAACGCGGCGATACATGATGGTCTCCCCCGCAGGGCGATTTAAACCGGGCGGCACACCCAATGCAGATAACGTCCCAGCCCGGCAAAGGCTGGATGGCGACGATGGGCCAGTTCCATTTCAACCAGCGCCTCAAGTTCGGCCCGGGCCTGAAATTCAACGGGCATGTAATCGTGAAACACTCGCACGCCGCTTTGAGTTTCGACCTGCCACAGGCCGTCCAGTGCCGTAGCCAGTTCCCGTGGGTCGAGGGGTTGCTGCGGGGTGAGGCTCTGTTTTTCGCCGGCCATGTCGTTCTTGCGCATTTTGCGAAAGTGGCCCTTGAGCAGGTTGCGGTAGATCAACGCGTCGCGGTTGTAAAACGCCAACGATAACCAGCCGTCCTTGGCGGTCAGTTGATGCAGCACCGGCAGGATCGCGTGGGGTTCGGCCAGCCATTCCAGCACAGCGTGGCACAGCACCAGATCGTAGGGCTCGGTCAATTGCCCCAGCAGCTCTTGCCACGGCGCCTGAATAAAGGTGCCGGTCTGGCCTGCCTCGGCGAAACGCTGGCGGGCGCCTTCAAGCATGGGGGCGGCTGGTTCGGCCAGGGTTACATCGTGACCTTGCTGGGCCAGCCACAAAGACATGTGGCCCAGCCCTGCACCGATATCCAGTACCCGTAACGGGCGTTTTGGCAGTGATTCTTCAAGGTCGGCCTGAAGCACGGCCAGACGAATGGCACCCTTGGCGCCGCCGTAGATTTTCTCGGCGAAACGGGTGGCCAGTTGATCGAAGTGACGGTCACTCATGGGTTGAAACGCCTTTCATTGTCGGCCAGTTTGCTGCGCACGACGTCGTTCATGTCCAGTCCCAACTCGGCGCACAGCAACACCAGGTACAGCACGATATCGCCTACCTCCTGGCCTGCGTGGGCGAGTTTGTCGGCGGGTAGCTGGCGGGATTGGTCTTCGCTTAGCCACTGAAAAATTTCCACCAGCTCAGCCATTTCGACACTGGCGGCCATGGCCAGATTTTTCGGGCTGTGAAATTGTTTCCAGTCGTTGTTATCGCGGATGCGGTGCATGCGTTGCGTGAGTTCGTCGAGGTTCATCGAGGGTGTGCTCTCCAGAAGGAGCAAAGCTTGCGACCGAACGGGCGTTGGTGCAAGTGAAAGGCATAGAAGCCATGCTGGGCTGCCAGTCAGTTCTTTGTGCAAACTCTGTTGTAGATCAAGCCCTACTGTGGGAGCAAGCCTGCTCGCGAACGACCTTCGCGAGCAGGCTCGCTCCCACAGTAGGCGTTTTCGTGTAGCCGCTTATGCGCTTGTGTCGTTTAGCTGATCGGTCGCCAGTTGCCGATCAGGTGCACCAGGTCGCCATGCCCGTTGAGCTGGAAATCACCACTGGAACCGGCTTCGCTGCTGAGCAGGATCACTTCACTGGGCAAACGAACCGGTTTTTTAAAGGCGACAAAGATCTCGACATTGGCCGCAGGCAGGTGCGAGTTCAATGCCGCCACAGCGCGGGTTTTTATCCACAGGCCATGGGCGATGGCGCTGGGCAGGCCAAACAGTTTGGCGCTGGCAGCACTGAGGTGAATGGGGTTGAAGTCGCCCGACACCTTGGCGTACCGGCGGCCAATATCGGCCGGGGCGTACCAACGAGTCAGTTCGTTGAGCACCACCGGCCCGGGTGGCAGGGTTTCAGGTGCTTCGCCCGGCAACTCGACGCCTTTGCACAGCAGGGTGCTTTCGGCCTCCCACAACGGACCGAGCATATCGTCCACTTGGGTGACCACTTCAAAGGTCGCCCCCTTGGGGTGTTTTTGCAGGTTGTGCACAAACACCCCGATGCGCAGTTGCGTCACGCTGCCCATGGGGCGCAGCAGCCGTATCCGATTGGTTAGATGGATCAGCCCAAGGAGCGGGAAGGGAAAGTCCTTGCTGGTCAGTAACTGCATTTGCAGCCCAAAGGCCAGGACATGGGGATAGGTAGGAGGCAGCAAGGGGCTAGGCGCCAGGTCGCATACGTCCCTGAACGCCGCCAGTGAGGTGGGCTCAACTTCAACCCAGCAGCGCAAACCCTGTTCTGGCAAGGTGCTGCCGGTGATTTTGCGCCGGGCCGCGGCGCGGGCGTACAACGCGGGCAAATGCGGTGGGCTGGTCAGGTCGAGCCACTTCACGGTCATGGTTCATGCTCCCAAAATGCTTTGTCCGCACACCCGCAGGGCTTGACCGCTGACGGCGCCAGAGCCCGGCTGTGCGAGCCACGCCACCGCTTCGGCCACGTCTTGCGGTAGGCCGCCCTGGCCCAGGGAACTCATGCGTCGGCCCGCTTCGCGCAAGGCGAAGGGGATATGCGCCGTCATTTGGGTTTCAATAAACCCGGGGGCCACGGCGTTGATACTGATGCCACGCTCGGCCAGCATCGGGGCCCAGGCTTGAGCCAGGCCAATCAGCCCGGCCTTGCTAGCGGCGTAGTTGGTCTGGCCGCGATTACCGGCGATACCGCTGATGGATGCGAGCAGAATCACCCGACCGTTATCGCGCAGGGTGCCGCTGTCGAGCAGGGCTTTGGTGAGTACTTGCGGGGCATTGAGGTTGACCGCGATCACTGAGTCCCAGAACTCGGGCGTCATGTTGGCCAGGGTTTTGTCACGGGTGATACCTGCGTTGTGAACCACGATGTCGACACCGTCACCCAGGTGTTCGACCAGCTCTTGAGCCGCATTGGCGGCACAAATATCCAGCGCAATGCTGTGCCCGCCCAAGCGGGCGGCCAGTGCATCGAGGTCGGCCTTGGCAGATGGAACGTCGAGCAAGATCAATTGGGCGCCATCCCGGGCCAGGGTTTCGGCAATCGAGGCGCCAATTCCGCGGGCCGCCCCGGTCACCAAGGCCTTGCGCCCGGCCAAGGGGCGAGTCCAGTCCTGTACCTGAGAGGTGCAGGTCGAGAGGCGTAGCACTTGCCCGCTGATAAATGCACTTTTGGGCGAAAGGAAAAACCGCAGTGCGCCTTCAAGCTGATCTTGCGCGTCTTCACCGACATACAGCAGTTGCAGGGTGCTGGCATTACGCAGTTCTTTGGCCAGTGACCGGCTGAAGCCCTCGAGCGCACGCTGGGCGCTGGCGGCAAATGGGTCACTTAATGTTTCAGGCGCCCGGCCCAGAATCACTAGGTGGGCGCTGTGTTCCAGACTGCGCAGCAGTGGCTGGAAAAACTCGCGCAATAGCTTGAGCTGATCGGTGTGCAGCAGTTCGCTGGCGTCGAACACCACGGCCTTGAGCTTGGGGCCCTGGCCTGGAATCCAGGGTGTGGCGAGCAATGGTTCGGGGCCGTAGCTGTACACGGCGTCGGTGAGTTTGCTGGCAAAGCGGTTCACCTGCTCGGCCAATGCCCCGCCACCAATCAACAGCGGACCTTCGACGGGGCGCAGACGCCCGGCCTGCCAGCGTTCCAGTCGTCCCGGTGACGGCAGACCCAACGCGCCGACCAGACGCTGGCCGAGGGATGAGTTGACGAAGTCGATATAACGGTCTGACATGGAACACTCTCCGACAGATGGGGTTCAAAGGGTTGACCACAAACATGCCGTGGTCGTTCGTTATCAGCGATAAGACCTACGCTTGTAACGATTAATGGATTCAAAAGAATAGGGGCAATCGTATGAGTCTGCGTCGTGTAGCAATTATTGGTGGTAACCGAATCCCGTTTGCCCGCTCTAATGGGCCGTATGCGACCGCCAGTAATCAGGACATGTTGACGGCCGCGCTGGAGGGGTTGATCGAGCGTTACAACCTGCACGGGCTGCGCATGGGGGAGGTCGTGGCCGGGGCGGTGCTCAAGGATTCACGGGATTTCAGCATGACCCGAGAGTGCGTGCTGGGTTCACGGCTTTCGCCGAAAACGCCGGCCTATGACCTGCAGCAGGCCTGCGGGACGGGACTAGAAGCGGTGTTGCTGGTGGCCAACAAGATTGCCTTGGGGCAGATCGACTGTGCGATTGCCGGGGGAGTGGACACTACCTCGGATGCGCCGATTGGCCTTAATGACGGCTTGCGTAAATGGCTGTTGCAGTTCAATCGCACCAAGGCGCCTCTGGACAAGCTCAAGACCTTGCTGCAATTGCGTCCGGGATTTCTGAAGCCCGAGTTTCCCCGTAATGGCGAGCCCCGCACCGGACTTTCGATGGGCCAGCACTGCGAGTTGATGGCGCAAACCTGGGGTATTCCAAGGCTTGCGCAGGACGAGTTGGCCCTGCACAGCCATCAGGCGTTGACGGCGGCCTATCACGCGGGCTGGGAAGATGACTTGCTCACGCCTTTCCGGGGTTTGAGCCGTGATAACAACCTGCGTGCCGACCTGACCCTGGAAAAACTCGCAGCCCTGAAACCCGTGTTCGAGCGCAGTGCCAAGGGCACGCTGACGGCGGGCAACTCTACGCCACTGACCGATGGTGCTGCCGTGGTGCTGTTGGGCAGCGAAGAGTGGGCCAAGGAGCGCGGCTTACCGATTTTGGCGTATTTGCGTGATGGCGAGACTGCCGCCGTGGATTTCGTGCATGGAGCAGAAGGTTTGCTGATGGCTCCTGTGTATGCCGTCCCACGGCTGCTGGCACGCAATGGACTGACCTTGCAGGATTTTGACTACTACGAAATTCACGAGGCATTTGCCGCGCAGGTGCTGTGTACCCTGAAAGCCTGGGAGGATGCGGCCTACTGCAAAAGCCGGCTCGACCTTGATGCACCGCTGGGCTCGATTGATCGCAGCAAGCTCAACGTCAAGGGCAGCTCGCTGGCCGTGGGGCATCCGTTTGCGGCGACGGGAGGACGGATCGTGACCAATATGTCCAAGCTGCTCGCCACCGCCGGGCAGGGGCGGGGGCTGATCTCGATCTGCGCGGCGGGTGGGCAGGGCGTGACCGCAATCCTTGAGCGGTAGCGCTGAACCCGACAGGCACTCTGTTGCCGGTCAAGGCCCTGTGGGAGCGAGCCTGCTCGCGAATGATCTTCGCGAGCAGGCTCGCTCCCACGGTTGAAGTCTCTCCAGGCGTTATGCGGGCACAGGGGCCCGAACCTCTTGCCGAGTGCGAGTGGCGTAGCTTTCAGCCATCACCGAGCACACGATCAGCTGCAGCGGGTGATAGATCATGATGGGTAGCAGTATCAGGCCCAGCCCCGGATTGGCGCCGAAGATCAAGGCGGCCATCGGGGCTCCGGCAGCCAGGGATTTTTTGCTGGCGCAGAACACGGCGGCAATTTCGTCGCTGGTGCTGAACTTCAAGGCGCGGGCTGTGCGGGTGGTCATCCACAGGATGATGGCGAGCAGCATCGCACTGCCAATCAAGGCGCTGAAAATCACCGACGTGCCCTGTTGTTGCCACATGCCCGAGACCATCGAGTTGCAGAACGCCGCGTAGACCAGCAGCAGAATCACCACTTTGTCGCAGATGTTGGTGTAGCGCTTGTGGCGGGCGAAAAAGCGTCCGAACAGCGGGCGTACCAGTTGGCCAAGGACCAGGGGCAACAGGAGCATGGCGCACAGGTCGAGCAGGGTTGAGCCCAGGTCGATACCGCCTGCGCCGCTGCCAACCACCAGGCTGACGAGCAATGGGGTGATGAAAATCCCCAATACGCTGGACAGGCTGGCATTGAGAATGGCCGCCGGTACGTTGCCGCCTGCGCTGCCGGTGAGTGCGACCGAGGAGGATATGGTTGAAGGCAACGCGCACAGGTAGAAGAACCCCAGCATCAACAACGGTGGAATATGGGCGCCCAGTAGCTTGTTGGCGACGACCCAGATCAGCGGGAAAACGATGAAGGTGAAGCCCTGAACCATGAAGTGCAGGCGGATGTTTTTCAGGCCGTGGCGGATTTGCTCGCTGGACAGGTTGACCCCGTGCAGGAAAAACACCAGGAACACACCGATATTGATGACCCACTCAGCGTGCATCCCACCGCCAGTGCTGCCGAAATGCGGGAACACATACGCCAGAAGTGTCGCTAGCAGCATGCCGCACAGAAACCAGTCGGAGAACATTCGTTTGAGATGTTTGAGCACAGGCATCGTGGGCACCGGAACATTGTAAGAATTGATGACTTAGCCTAACGTCGCCGGTATCTGACGTCTTGCGATATAAGGCCAATCAATGCCGCCAAACGGACAACGTGGGCTCCAGCGCGTCATTCCAGTGCTTGATGCATTGCCGCGGCCGCTGTACGCCCGGGCCGAAAGCCTGGGCGCAGGTTCGTGGACGCCACGTCATCGACATGATTGGGTGCAGTTTTCATACGCGATCAGTGGTGTATTGGGCGTGCACACCGAGGAGGGCAGTTTTTTTGCCCCTCCCCAGTGGGGGATCTGGATTCCCGCCGGGCTGGAGCATGAGGTCATCACCTCGATGCGTGCTGAAATGCGCAGCCTGTATGTGCGTCGAGAGGATTGCCAGTGGGCGCCTGACCAGTGCCGGGTCCTTGAAGTTACGCCGCTGGCGCGCGAACTGATCAAAAGTTTTTGTGCGCTCCCCGTCGAATACCCGGAGGGCGGCAGTCCTGAGCAAAGGCTGGTGACGGTGTTGCTGGATCAATTGGCGAGCCTGCCCGAGGTGGGTTTTTCGCTGCCGTTGCCCCGCCATGGTCGCTTGCTGGTGCTGTGCAATGAGTTGATCGAAACCCCCGATGCCGACGTGAGCCTGAGCCTGTGGTCGGATCGGTTGGGCATGTCTGAGAAAACCCTTATGCGTTTGTTCCTGCGTGAAACGGGCTTGAGCTTTCGCAGTTGGCGTCAGCGGGTACGATTGCTGTCTTCGTTGCGGGTGCTAGAGGAGGGTGGGCATGTCACGCGCGCGGCGTTGTCGTGCGGATATGAGTCGACGTCAGCGTTCATCGCGGTGTTCAAAAAGATGTTTGGCTTTACGCCGGGCGAGTTATTTCGCCAGGGCTAAGCTACGGGCTCATTTGTCGGTGCTCTAAACGGGTTGCTCGTCTATCATTCAAATCGTTTGCCCTCTCCCCGTGGTGAGTGGATTGCCGTATAACGAGTGACATTCGCGTGTTTGGTAATAAAGGACCCACAATAAAAGCTGATGAAGACTCCAAAACGCTTAGAACCCCTGATCGAGGACGGTCTGATCGACGAGGTGCTGCGCCCACTCATGAGTGGCAAAGAAGCAGCTGTGTACGTAGTCCGCTGCGGCAATGAGCTGCGATGCGCCAAGGTTTATAAGGAGGCTAACAAACGAAGTTTCCGCCAGGCCGCCGAATATCAGGAGGGTCGCAAGGTTCGCAACAGCCGTCAGGCCCGAGCGATGGCCAAGGGCTCCAAGTTCGGTCGTAAAGAAACCGAAGATGCCTGGCAGAACGCCGAAGTGGCTGCGCTGTTTCGTCTGGCGGGCGCCGGTGTTCGGGTTCCAAAACCGTTCGACTTCCTGGAAGGCGTGCTGTTGATGGAACTGGTGGCCGATGAGTACGGCGATGCAGCACCGCGACTCAATGACGTGGTGCTGGAGCCGGACCAGGCTCGCGAGTACCACGCGTTCCTGATTCAGCAGATTGTGCTGATGCTGTGTACCGGCTTGGTCCACGGCGATTTGTCCGAGTTCAACGTACTGTTGACGCCAACCGGGCCGGTGATTATCGATCTGCCACAGGCTGTCGATGCAGCTGGTAATAACCACGCCTTCAGCATGCTGGAGCGTGATGTGGGCAACATGGCTTCTTACTTCGGGCGTTTTGCGCCGGAATTGAAGACAACCAAATACGCCAAGGAAATGTGGGCGCTTTACGAAGCCGCCACTTTGCACCCTGGCAGCGTATTGACGGGCGAGTTTGACGAGCCGGACGAGCTGGCTGATGTTGGCGGTGTCATGCGCGAGATCGAAGCTGCCCGTCTGGACGAAGCGTTCCGTCAGGCCGTGCGTGCTGCAGATGATGCGCCACCGAGCAAGTCTGAAGAGCCGCCTCCACCGTGGATGCAGTAATTGGCTAAATAAAAAATCCGGCTCAGGCCGGATTTTTTTTACTTCAATGCAGCCCTGTGGGAGCAGGCTTGTTGTGGGAGCGGGCTTGCTCGCGATGGCATCACTGCGGTCATACCGGTAGACCGCGTTCCCTGCATCGCGAGCAAGCCCGCTCCCACACACAAAAAAATGGTGCGGCTAAAAACGGTTCAGCGGCACTTTAAGGCTGCACAGGCCGGTTTCATCGGCAGGCGGCAGGTTGCCGGCCCGGATGTTGATTTGAATGGCCGGAATCAGCAGTGCCGGAACCCCCAGCGTCGCGTCGCGGGCGGTGCGCATGTCGACAAAACCCGTCAGGTCGATACTGTCGTTGACATGAATGTTTTTGGCGCGCTGTTCACCCACCGTCGTTGACCATGCGGCCTCACGCCCTGCTGGCGGATAGTCATGGCACATGAACAACCGGGTCTGTGCAGGCAGGGCCAGCAGACGCTTGATCGACTGATACAACTGATGCGCATCGCCCCCCGGGAAGTCGCAGCGGGCCGTGCCAACGTCGGGCATGAACAGCGTGTCGCCCACAAACAGGCTGTCGCCTTCAACCTGATACGCCATGTCGGCCGGGGTATGCCCGGGCACGTGCAACGCTTGCACCTTAAGTCGTCCGATCTGGAACAGCTCGTCCGGTTCGAACAACCGGTCAAACTGCGAACCGTCCAGCTTGAACTCGGGCTCAAGGTTGTAGATGTCGCGAAATACCCCTTGTACCTGGGTGATGGCAGCGCCGATGCCGATCTGGCCGCCCAGTTTGCGCTTCAGGTAAGCGCTGGCAGACAGGTGGTCGGCGTGGGCATGGGTTTCCAATAGCCATTGCACCTTCAGGCCCTGTGCCTGCACGTAAGCAGCAATGATTTCTGCACCGGTGGTACTGATGCGTCCGGCGGCGGCATCGTAGTCGAGCACCGGATCGATGATTGCGCACTCGCGAGCGCCAGCTTCATGAACCACGTAGCTCACGGTCGACGTCACGGGGTCGAAAAAACCTTGAATGGCGGGTTGCATGAATGGCCTCGCGTTAGTCAAAAAATACTCAATATATTGAAACATATATTATCGGGTCGTAGACTGTCGACCATCACGGCCCGGAGCTTTTCATGACTGCTCAGTTAACCAGCGAAGAAATCGGACTTCTGCGCGACTCTGCATCCAAAGCCTGCACCCTTCTCAAAGCCCTGGCCAATGAAGACCGACTGCTGCTGCTCTGCCAATTGACCCAAGGTGAGCGCAATGTCGGTGAACTGGAAGGGTTGACGGGCATCAGGCAACCCACCTTGTCGCAACAGCTTGGCGTGTTGCGCGATGAGGGCATGGTCAACACCCGGAGGATGGGGAAGTACATTTTTTATTCGCTTGCCAGCTTTGAAGTGGTTTGTGTGATGCAAGCCCTGTCGGGTTTGTATTGCGGGCAAGCACTTAAAAAGTAACGCGGCCTCATCCCCCCTGCTGACATCGCCCGGCTTATTCCATTCATTTTTGTTGTGCCTGGAGTGCTCAATGGAGCAAAACATCAAGCGAATCGACGCGTCATTTTCCGTGACCGGTCAGATCGAGCAGTCTGATCTCCACTCTTTGGCTGCACTGGGTTTTGCCAGTGTGATCTGTAACCGTCCGGATCATGAAGGCGGACCAGAGCAGCCCGGGCACGCATCGATCCAACAGGCCGCGCATGCCTTGGGGCTGAGCTTTGCCTACCTGCCAGTACCCAGCACTGGCGCGACACCTGAGCAGGCGCAGCAGTTGCGTCATTTGCTTAATGAGCTACCAACGCCCGTTCTGGCGTATTGCCGTACGGGCAATCGCTCCTCAAAACTTTACGAAGCCGCCACTCAAGCCCCGCGCAAGGCCAGGCTGTACGATGTTGTCGTGGTGGGTGGGGGCTCGGCCGGAATCTCGGTGTCGGCGAGCCTGCTCAAGCGCAATGCGGCATTGCGCATCGCCGTGATCGAGCCCAATACAGAGCATTACTATCAGCCCGCGTGGACGCTGGTGGGCGGCGGTGCTTTTGATGTCAAAAACACGGTTCGCCCGACCGCATCCGTGATGCCTAAAGGCGTTGTCTGGATCAAGGCTTCACTGTGCGCCTTCGCCCCGCAACGCAAGGTCGTGCTGCTCAGTGATGGCACTGAACTGGGGTATCAGCAATTGATCGTTTGCCCGGGGTTGCAACTGGCCTGGGAGACTATCGAGGGCCTGGAAGAGACCCTGGGCAAGAACGGTGTCACGTCTAATTATCGTCATGACCTGGCACCTTATACCTGGGAGTTGGTGCGTACCTTGGGTCGCGGAAAAGCGCTGTTTACTCAGCCGGGAATGCCGATCAAGTGTGCCGGTGCTCCGCAAAAGGCCCTGTATCTGTCCTGTGATCATTGGCGCAAGCGCGGCGTTCTGGATTCGATTGCGGTTGAGTTCAATCTGGCGGGGGCGGTGCTGTTTGGTGTGCCGGCCTTTGTCCCGCCGTTGATGAAATACGTTAAGGCCTATAACGCCCACTTGGCCTTCCAGTCCAATCTGGTCAAGGTCGACGGGCCAGGCAAGACCGCCTGGTTTGATGTCACCGACGCAGACGGCAGCGTGACCCGTGTTGAGAAAACCTTCGACCTGTTGCATGTAGTGCCGCCGCAGCAGGCCCCCGATGTTATCCGTCGCAGCGAGTTGGCGGACAAGGCGGGCTGGTTCGAGACCGATCCGGCTACACTGCAACACCCACGCTACCCCGACATTTTCGCCCTTGGCGATGTCTGCAATACCCCCAATGCCAAAACCGCGGCGGCGACCCGCAAGCAAGTGGTCGTGGTGGCCGAGAACCTGCTCGCCCTGCGCAAGGGTACGGTTTTGCCCAAACGTTACGACGGCTATGGCTCATGCCCGCTGACCGTAGAAAACGGCAAGGTGATCCTGGCCGAGTTTGGCTATGGCGGCAAACTGCTGCCCACCTTCGGGCTGGACCCTACAGTGGCCCGCACCTCGGCCTGGTGGCTCAAGGCAACCTTTCTGCCCTGGTTCTACTGGCAAGGCATGCTCAAGGGGCGCGAGTGGTTCACTGATTGCAAGCCGGACTGAACCTGACCATGTTGATTATTCTGTTAGGCATGGTGGTGGGTGTAGTGCTTGGGTTGACGGGGGCCGGGGGAGGTATTCTGGCCATACCGGCGTTGACCCTTGGCCTCGGGTGGACGCTGGTGCAAGCCACGCCAGTAGCATTGCTGGCGGTGGGTACAGCTGCGGCATTGGGCGCGCTGGATGGCCTGCGCAAAGGATTGGTGCGCTACAAGGCGGCCGCATTGATGGCGATTGTGGGTTCGATGACCTCGCCGATCGGGCTTTATCTCGCCAGACAAATCCCCTCCAGGGCACTGGTATTGATGTTCAGCGGGGTGATGATGTTCGTCTCCCTGCGGATGTTTTTGCAGGCCAGAGCTGATGCGCGTGAAGGTAGCAGCGCGGGAGCCATTGAAAAAAACTGCATGCTCAACCCGTCCACCGGACGGTTAACCTGGAACGCCCGCTGCAGCATGACGCTGGTGTCGATTGGTGCTACGTCGGGTTTGTTGACGGGATTGTTGAGTGTGGGGGGCGGATTCTTGATCGTGCCGGCGTTTCGCAAATTCAGTGACGTGCGCATCCATGCAGTGGTTTCAACGTCGCTGATGGTGGTGGCGCTGGTATCGCTGGGCACATTGGGCAATCTGATGAGCCAGGGTGTGAGCCTGTCGAGCGAGGGTGTGATGTTTATCGTGGCAACCCTGGCCGGGATGTTTGCCGGGCGGCTGATGGCCCCTCGCATCTCGGCCCAGTGGCTACAGCAAGGCTTCGCGGCGCTGTGTGCGGTGATAGGCCTGTTGATGCTCGCCAAGGCAGTCCTGACGTAAGCCCCGAATTTCCGTAGCAGCAGCCTCGTTCCTTCGGCAGCTGCTACGGGGTTTTTTGTTCAGCCGACACAACAAGCACTCTCAAGATCCTTGAGAATCGGGCAGTCAGGGCGATGGTCGCCCTGGCAGCTCTCGACCAGTTCGTGCAACGTATCGCGCAGGCTGGTCAGTTCGGCGATTTTTTTATTCAACGCCTCAATGTGCTGACGCGCCAGCGCCTTCACATCAGCGCTGGCGCGTTGGCGGTCCTGCCAAAGTGTCAGCAGCTTGCCGACTTCTTCCAGTGAAAACCCAAGGTCACGTGAGCGCTTGATAAACGCCAGCGTGTGCAGGTCATCACTGTTGTACAGGCGGTAGCCACTGTCGCTGCGGCTGGCGGGTTTGAGCAGGCCAATGGACTCGTAATAACGAATCATCTTGGCGCTCAAGCCGCTGTGTTTGGCGGCTTGGCCGATATTCATGACGGTTGCCTCCTTAATCAAGATCCTTGGGTTTCCAGAACTTGAGCAACAACGCGTTGCTGACCACGCTGACGCTGGAAAAGGCCATGGCCGCGCCCGCCAGTACCGGGTTCAAAAAGCCGAAGGCGGCCAGTGGAATCCCGATCACGTTGTAGATAAACGCCCAGAACAGGTTTTGACGAATTTTGGCGTAGGTCTTGCGGCTGATCTCCAGTGCCGCAGGCACCAGCCGTGGGTCGCCGCGCATCAGGGTGATGCCCGCTGCATGCATGGCCACGTCGGTGCCGCCACCCATGGCGATGCCGATGTCGGCCGCGGCCAATGCCGGAGCATCGTTGATGCCGTCGCCGACCATGGCCACCACGCCGGTTTTTTTCAGCTCAGTCACTGTCGCGGCCTTGTCGGCGGGGAGCACTTCAGCGTGAACATCGGTAATCCCCAGCGCCTCGGCGACCACTTTCGCACTGCCACGGTTGTCGCCGGTCAGCAAGTGGCTGCTGATGTGGCGTGCATTGAGCTGCTGAATTGCGCTGAGGGCACCGGTTTTCAGTGTGTCACCAAAGGCAAACAGGCCCAGCACGCGAGGCTGCGGGCTTTGCTCTATCAGCCAGGACAGCGTACGGCCTTCGGTTTCCCAGGCGCTGGCGGATTCGGCGAGCGAACCCGGAGTGAGGCCGGTCTCTTCGAGCAAACGACGGTTGCCCAGCGCCAGGCGACGACCTTGCAGCGTGCCGGCAATGCCCCGCCCGGTAAGGGATTGGCTGTCCGTAACATCCGGTACATTCAGATTGCGTGCGGCGCAGGCATCCAGAACGGCTTTGGCCAACGGGTGTTCGCTGCCGCGTTGGAGGGCGCCCGCGGCTTGCAGCAAATGCGCCTCATCGCCGTCGAGGGCGCTGAAATGGGCGATTTGCGGGGTGCCAGAGGTCAGGGTGCCGGTTTTGTCGAAAACCACGGCGCTGACTTCATGGGCGCGTTCGAGGGCTTCGGCATCCTTGATCAGAATCCCGTGACGGGCGGCAACACCCGTGCCGGCCATGATCGCGGTAGGTGTTGCCAGGCCCAGGGCACAAGGGCAGGCGATAACCAGCACGGCCACGGCGTTGATCAGCGCCGTTTCAATGGGTGCGCCATACAGCCACCAGCCGAGCAGCGTTGCCAGGGCTATCAACAGGACCACGGGTACGAACACCTGGCTGACTTTATCCACCAGTTTCTGGATGGGCGCTTTGGCGGACTGGGCGTCTTCGACCAGGCGGATAATGCGCGCCAGTACGGTCTCGGTGCCCAGCGCCAGGGTTTTGATGATCAATCGGCCTTCGCCGTTAATGGCGCCCCCGGTGACTTTATCCCCAGGCTGTTTGGGTACAGGCAGGCTTTCACCGCTGATCAAGGCTTCATCGGCATGGCTTTGGCCTTCGACCACTTCCCCATCTACCGGAAAGCGCTCGCCGGGCTTGACCAACACCTGGTCATTGAGGCGCAGGTCACTGATGGCGACGTCTTGTTCCTGCCCGTCGACTACACGTAAGGCGCGCTCCGGACGCAAGGCTTCGAGGGCGCGGATGGCGCTGGCAGTCTGGCGTTTGGCACGGCTTTCGAGGTATTTGCCCAGCAGCACCAGTGCAATCACCACCGCCGAAGCTTCGAAATACAGGTGCGGCATGCTGCCGGGTTCGGCAATCGCCCACTCGTAGAGGCTCAGGCCATAACCGGCGCTGGTGCCCAGGGCGACCAGCAGGTCCATATTGCCCGCACCGGCTTTGACGGCTTTCCAGGCGGCCACGTAAAAGCGTGCTCCGAGGATAAATTGAACCGGGGTGGCGAGGAGGAACTGGGCCCAGGCGGGGAGCATCCAGTGGACGCCAAATGGGGCGAGCAACATCGGCAACACCAGTGGCAACGCCAGCACAATGGCCAGGGTCAGTGCCCAGCGTTCGCGGCGCAGACGTTTTTGCTGATCGTCCTCGGTGGCTTTGGCGGTTTGATGGACGCTGGCGCCATAGCCCGCCTGGCTGACAGCGTTGATCAGCAAGGTTGTATCGACTTGACCGAGCAACTCGATATGAGCACGTTCGCTGGCGAGGTTAACGCTCACGCTTTTGACCCCCGGCACCTTGGTCAGGGCTTTTTCGACGCGCCCTGCGCAAGAGGCGCACGTCATGCCGCTGATATCCAGTTCCAGGCTGTGGGCGGGCACGCTGTAACCTGCCTGCTTCACGGCCTCGACCAGTGCCGGCAAGCTGTCGGCAGGGGCTTCAATACGGGCCTGTTCAGTGGCCAGATTGACGCTTACCGAACGCACACCGGGTACTTTGGTCAGGGCTTTTTCTACGCGTCCTGCGCAACTGGCGCAGGTCATGCCATCAATCGGCAGATCGAATTGGGTGGGCACGAGCAGTCCTCCTCAAGAAGTTATCTATCCATAGAATCGACCTTGACCCCATGGGAAGGTCAAGGGCTCTTGCTGTTCGTCGGGTTTGCCTGTGTGCCGCGTTCAATACTCAAGTTTGGCGGGCTTTAGGTACATGCCCTGCTTGCCAAGAGCGATGCGGTATTTGCGTACGTCACCGGCCTTTAGGGTGAATTGCTGTGCGGGCGGTACCAGCATGCCGGGCAAGCAGCCGGGGGCTTGCCCGGGTAGCAGCTTGAGACGGATATCAACGCTTGCCGCCGGCAAGTTAAAGGCCAGCGCTTGTTCCTGAAACAATCGCCCGGCGAGTTGATCGTCGATATACACACCGACCTCGCAGTGGGTCGGCACTTCAAGGCGCTCGCGGGAAATGATCAGTACGCCGTAGTCCTGATCGGCATTTGCCGACAGCGGCAAACTGGCGAGACCCAAAAGGCTGACTAGGCTCAAAGCGGTCCAGCGCATGACTCAGTATCCTGTTTTAAATCCCAAGGCCTGCAGCTTGGCCGAGCAGGGGATGGATTGCCAGTCAGCGAGTGAAACAACGGGCTTGACCTTGCCACGATGGCAAGGTCGAAGCTGTAGCCATCTCTCAGATAGGAGGCGTGATCATGCAAACGTTCAAAGTAGAAGGTATGACCTGTGGCGGCTGTGTTGGCGCGGTGACCCGTGCGGTGCAGGCTGTGGATAAAGATGCGAAGGTCGAAGTGGATCTGGCGAGCAAAACCGTAAAAGTGGACAGCAAGGTGGCTCCTCTGCAGATTATCGATGTGATTACCAATGCAGGGTTTGAAGCGCGGACTGCGCACTAGAAAGCATCGCCCAATCGTGGGGGTGAGCCTGCTCACTCTCACAACGGAGTCTCTACAATTTATTAGCTAGCTGGCTATCTTAATGTTCAAGTTCAGTATCCACGGCTAGACTATCGGGCTGCGCTAATTGCAGCCCGATCTGGATACCTGATGAACCTTCGAACAATCTTGATTCTTGGCGCCCTGAGCGCCTTCGGTCCGTTGGCGATCGATTTCTATCTGCCAGGCTTCCCAGCCATGGCACAAGCCTTTGCAACAGATGAGCAGCATATTCAGTTGACCCTGGCGGTTTACTTCCTGGGCCTTTCTATCGGCCAGCTGGCTTATGGCCCGATTGCGGACCGTTTTGGCCGCCGCATTCCATTATTGGTAGGGGTTGGCCTGTTTACGGCGGCATCGCTGGCCTGTGCATTTGCCCCGACCCTGGAATGGCTGATCGGCGCCCGATTCGTTCAGGCGCTGGGCGGTTGCGCGGGGATGGTGCTGTCGCGGGCGATTGTCAGCGACAAGTGCGATGCGGTGGGGTCGGCCAAGGTCTTTTCGCAATTGATGCTGGTGATGGGGCTGGCTCCGATTCTGGCGCCGATGCTCGGTGGTCTGTTGGTCAACCTGCATGGCTGGCAATCGATCTTTATCGTGCTGACCGGGTTCAGTGCCTTGGCCGCCCTGGCCGTTGCGCTGGGGTTGCCGGAAAGTCTGCCGGCCAATGTGCCGCGTCAACCTCTGTCGGGAGCACTGCGCCAATACGGGCGATTGCTCAAGGACGGTGAGTTTCTGGGGCATGCACTCACAGGGGGGATCGCAATGGCCGGGATGTTTGCTTACATAGCCGGCTCACCTTTCGTATTTATCAAACTGTACGGCGTACCTGCCGAACATTACGGCTGGCTGTTTGGCAGTAACGCGGCGGGCTTTATTCTGGTAGCACAGGTCAACGCCCGGTTGTTGGCATCGCGCGGCCCGGCTTTTTTGCTGGCGCGAACGGTGTGGGTCTATCTGGCTGCAGGTCTGGTGTTGCTTGGGGTCAGTGCGTTGCACACCGAGCAACTATGGCCGCTGCTGATTCCGTTGTTTATCTGTATTGCCAGTCTGGGTTGCATCATTCCCAATGCTTCGGCCTGTGCCATGAGCGGGCAGGGCGCGCGTGCCGGTAGCGCGTCGGCAATGCTCGGCTGCTTGCAGTTCAGCGTGGCAGCGGCGGCGGCTTCATTGGTGGGTGTTCTGCACGATGGTAGCGCTATGCCAATGGCGTTGGTCATTACGCTGTGTGGGGTTTTGGCCGTGGCGATCGCGATGGCGACCCGGCGTTTGTACACCGCCCGGATCGCCGCTCAGCAGTCGATCTGATTCAGCCTGCCAAACGTTCGGGCAGGCTATGCGGGGCTTGCAGGCGAGATTGCAATTTGTCCACAAAGGCGCGGGCCTCGGACTCGCTGCGAAAATTGACGGCTTGTTGGTCGATTTGAACCTGCCATTGGCAGTTACGGGATCTTGCTAACGCTCGTATCAGGATTTTCATGACTGGCCTCCTTCGGTTCGCAAAGGAGGCCAGTGTATGCCGAAATACGTGGGTAAATATGTCCGGGGTCAAGTCTCTGACTGACGGTTGAGCGTTGGCCGCATCAGTCCCGTGTCGCGTTTTATCAGAACCCTTCGAGCACAATTTTGCCCTTGGATTTTCCGCTTTCCAGCAGCGCATGGGCGCGGCGCAGGTTCGCCGCGTTGATGGTGCCGAAGTGCTCGCCGACGGTGGTGCGCAGGGTGCCAGCATCAATCAGGTCAGCGACTCGATTAAGCAAGTGATGCTGCTCGATCATGTCCGCGGTTTCGAACAGTGAGCGGGTGTACATGAATTCCCAGTGCAGTGACAGACTCTTGCGCTTGAGCTTGGTGATATCCAGAGCCTTGGGGTCGTCGATCAATGCCAGTTTGCCCTGTGGTGCCAGGGCTTCGACCAGTTGATCCAGATGCTGATCGGTCTGGGTCAGGCTGGCGACGTGGGTGACGGTGTTGATGCCGTGGCGCTTGAGCTCTTCACTCAACGCTTGGCTGTGATCGACAACAACATCGGCACCAAGCTCGCGGACCCAGGTTTTGGTTTCAGCGCGTGATGCGCTGCCAATCACCTTGAGCGCGGTCAGTTGGCGGGCCAGTTGCGTCAGGATCGAACCAACGCCACCGGCTGCGCCGACGATCAGCAGGCTTTGCTGCTCGTCAGTTTTACCTTCTGTAACACCAAGGCGCTCAAACAGCAGCTCCCATGCGGTGATGGCGGTCAGCGGCAGCGCGGCTGCCTGGGCAAAGTCGAGGCTTTTTGGCATGTGCCCCACAATTCGCTCATCAACCACATGGCGTTCACTGTTGGCCCCGGCCCGGGCAATGGATCCGGCGTAAAACACAGTGTCGCCCACCTTGAACAAGCTGACGTCACTGCCTACGGCCTTTACGACCCCGGCGACATCCCAACCCAGAACTTTGGCAGCGTCGGCCTCTGGCTGCACGTTCTGGCGGACTTTGGTGTCCACCGGGTTGACGGAGATGGCTTTGACCTCGACCAGCAAGTCCCTTGGACCGGCGACCGGTTCAGGCAATTCGATGTCTTGCAGGGCCAGTGGGTCGTGAATGGGCAGCGAGTTGTAGTAGGCGACAGCTTTCATCGGACATGTCCTGAAAAGGGGTAAGAATCTGGTAGAGATAATTGGCTATTTCGCAGGATGATAAAACCGGCTAAAACAGCAGTCTCTTTCAATATTTTTTTGATAATGGCCGAGTGAGTTCTGGATGCTGCGTTTTGATGACCTGCAATTGTTTGTTCGCGCTGCCGACTTGGGCAGCCTGTCGGCCGCCGCCCGAGTGATGGACATGTCACCCGCGGTGGCCAGCGCGGCACTCAAGCGGATAGAAGCGCAGTTGGGTGCTCGGTTGCTGGCTCGCTCGACCCGCAGCTTGCGTCTGACGGCCGAAGGTGACGGCTTTCTCGAATATGCCCGTACGGCGTTGAGCAGTCTTGATGAAGGACGGCGCTTGTTGGCGCGTGGGCAAGATCAAGTCAGCGGTGTGCTGCAGTTGTCAGCTCCCTCGGACTTCGGGCGTAATCTGCTGTTGCCCTGGCTGGATGAGTTTCAGCGTGAGCATCCCCAACTGACCGTACGGCTTTTATTGGGCGACCGTATTGCCGACCTGTTTCGTCAGCCTGTGGATATCGCTTTGCGTTATGGCGAGCCAGAAGACTCCAGCCTGGTGGCACTGCCGGTGGCCCCGGACAATCGTCGAGTGCTGTGTGCGTCGCTCGGCTACTTGGCGCGCAAGGGGGAGCCGCGTCAACTTGAGCAATTGCTGCAACATAATTGCCTGCTTTACATGCTTGGCACGCGGGTTCACGACCATTGGCAATTCAATGATGGCAAGCGCGAGCTGGGGCTGACGGTAAGCGGCAATCGTTTCAGCGATGATGCCGATGTGGTGCGCTTGTGGGCAGTCGCCGGGGAGGGCATTGCCTACAAGTCATGGCTGGATGTGGCGGGCGATGTGACTGCGGGCAGGCTCAAGGTGTTACTGCCGGAGCTTGTGTGTGAGCGTGCACCGTTGAATCTGCTCTGCGGTCATCGCGCGCAGTTGAGCAAGCCGGTGCGGTTGTTGCACGAGATGCTCAGTGAGCGGTGTGCGATGTTGAGCAAGTTGTACCCGGGAAAACAGTAAAACTGTTGTGGTACTGACGGTGATGCAGTTTCAGATGTCTGTGGGAGCGGGCTTGCTCGCGATGCTAACAATCAGGTGTGTCTGTCTGATCGAGTTGATGCCATCGCGGGCAAGCCCGCTCCCACAGGGTGTGTTACGGCTTGATCAAACGCGCATCCAGGCTGTTTTGCGCCAGGCGTTTGGCCTGGTCCTGGGTCATGCCCAGGTCGGTGTACAGCGCGTGGAAGTTCTCTGTCATGTAACCGCCGAAGTAGGCCGGATCATCAGAATTGACCGTGACTTTTACGCCGCGCTCAAGCATGTAGAGAATGTTGTGCTGCGACATGTGATCAAACACGCACAGCTTGGTGTTGGACAGCGGGCACACGGTCAACGGGATTTGTTCGTCGATGATGCGCTGCATCAGACGCTCGTCCTCGATTGCGCGTACGCCGTGATCGATACGCTGAATTTTCAGCAGGTCGAGGGCTTCCCAGATGTATTCCGGAGGGCCTTCTTCACCCGCGTGGGCCACGGTCAGGAAGCCTTCATGGCGTGCCCGGTCGAAGACGCGCTGGAACTTGCTGGGCGGGTGGCCCATTTCTGAACTGTCGAGACCCACGGCGACAAATGCATCGCGAAATGGCAGTGCCTGATCGAGGGTTTTTTCTGCTTCTTCTTCGCTCAAATGGCGCAGGAAGCTCAGGATCAGGCCGCTGGTGATACCCAGTTGCTGCTCACCATCCTTGAGTGCACTGGCGATACCATTGAGCACGACCTCAAACGGAACACCACGGTCGGTGTGGGTTTGCGGGTCGAAGAACGGTTCGGTGTGAATGACGTTCTGTGCCTTGCAGCGCAACAGGTAAGCCCAGGTCAGGTCGTAGAAGTCTTGAGAGGTGCGCAGTACGTCCGCGCCCTTGTAGTAGAGGTCCAGAAACTCTTGCAGGTTGTTGAAAGCATACGCCTTGCGCAAGGTCTCAACATCGTTCCAGGGCAAGGCGATCTTGTTGCGCTCGGCCAGCGAGAACAGCAACTCGGGCTCTAAAGAACCCTCAAGGTGCATGTGAAGTTCAGCTTTTGGCAGGGCATTGAGCCAGTCATACATAAAAGTTTTTCTCATCAAATCGGGTGCAGATGTCGACATTCTACAGGCGGGAGGCGGCACAGTTCTCCCGCCATTTGTCGCAGGCGGCTTACCAGGGAATCGTCTGGCCTTTGTAATCGATAAAATGATGGCCGCCTTTGCCGGCAAACGCCTTGACCTGATCAACCAGGCCCCGGGTGCTGGTCTGGACATCAATGTCCGCGCCTTCGCCGCCCATATCGGTTTTCACCCAGCCAGGGTGCATGGACAGCACGGTTGGGTTGTTATCGCCCAGTTCGTAACGCACAAACGTATTGGTCATGGAGTTGAGCGCCGCTTTGCTGGCCTTGTAGAGGGCCAACTCAGGGGCGTCAGGATGAATGACGCTGCCGAGCACTGAACTCATAAAGGCCAGTACGCCACTGTCTTTGCGGACCTTGCTGACAAACTCGCGGGCCAGATTGATCGGCGCCACGCTGTTGGTGAAAAACAGCTGCCCCACCTCGGCCAGCGTCGCGTTGCCCGACAGTTGATCGTCCGGGCCTTTGACCCCGGCGTTCACGAACAGCAGGTCAAAGATTTCGTTGTGTAACGTATTGCTCAACGCCTTGATGGCTTGCTGATTGTCCATGTCCAGGCGCTCGATACGCACCGGACCCAGAGCCTTCAGTGCCTCTGCTTTTTTGGGATCACGAACTGTCGCGGTGACGTTCCATCCATCTGCGAGCAACTCTTTGACCAGACCCAGGCCCAGGCCACGTGAAGCTCCGATGATCAGTGCATGTTTTGCCGTCATGAGTAGCGTCCTATAGAAAGGTGATAAGAGTTGGCTAAAAAGCGTACAAGTGCTTGAAACGGGCTGCAGCGCTATGTGCTCAGGTTATCCACAGGCAGGTGCACAGTGGCTGTGGGCAACTATGGATGCAGGAAAGTAGCACCTTTACTCGTCAGTCTTGAGGCTGTGGCGCTGGAGTAAAATTCTGCCGCGGCTTAAGTCAGCCAGTTGTTGTTGTGCAGGAGCAATCTGTTCTTCGGCCAGCGCCAGTTGTAAGTCAACGCCATTGGCGGTGAACGATTCGTCGATGATCAGGCCGCTCAGTTCGGTCAGGCGCAGTTTGACCAGAGCAAGTTCACTGAAACTGCAGGAGCAGGTGAGGGCTACACGGCTGACCAAAGGCAGTTTTTCGGCACTTTGCAGGCATTTGTTCGCGCCACCACCATAGGCGCGAGCCAGTCCGCCGGTCCCCAGTTGGATACCGCCATACCAGCGGATCACCAGCACCGCGACCTGATCGCAATCCTGAGCTTCAATGGCTGAGAGTATCGGACGTCCGGCTGTCCCGCCGGGCTCGCCATCATCGCTGCTGCGGTATTGATCCCCGAGCTTCCAGGCCCAGCAATTGTGCGACGCATTGAGGTCGCTGTATTGATCGATAAAGTCGACGGCTTGCTGGGCACTGGTGATGGGCGCGGCATAAGTGATAAAGCGGCTTTTACGGATTTCTTCGCGGTATTCGCAAAGTCCCGTGAGGGTAGAAGGCATGTCGGTTCCAGGCTTAGACAGTGGGCGTCAGGCCGCAGCCTTTAAGGATGATACGAATCAGGTTGTCGCAGGCCGCTTGCATGTCCTGTTTGGTCAGGTGTGTACGGCCCGATACGCGACAAATCTGCGTCGAAAAGTCGGCGTAATGCTGAGTACTGCCCCACAGCAGGAAAATCAGGTGCACGGGGTCGAACGGGTCCATTTTTCCGGCATCGATCCAGGCCTGGAATACTGCGGCCCGGCCTTGGAACCAGGCTCTGTAGTCTTGAGTGAAGTATTCGGTCAGGCAGGCGCCGCCGCTGATGATTTCCATGGCAAAAACACGGGAAGCCTGGGGCTGGCGGCGCGAGAACTCCATTTTGGCGCGGATGTACTGTGTCAGGGCTTGAGCGGGATCATCTTCAGCGGTCAGGGCATTGAAGGTACTGTCCCATAATTCGAGGATATTGCTGAGAACCGCGATGTAGAGACCCAGCTTATTGATGAAGTAATAGTGCAGGTTGGCTTTTGGCAGCCCGGCGCTGAGCGCGATGGCGTTCATGCTGGTGCCTTTGAAGCCGTGACGGGCAAATTCATCCTCAGCGGCCTTGAGAATGGTCTCTTCGTTTTTTTGGCGAATGCGACTTGCAGGCTTGCCATCGTGGGCGGGGACATCAAAGGTCATGGTCGTTCCAGGCAATCTGTGTGGGAGCATTCTGTACCATTGCGAGGTTTTTCACGTTAACGCGTCGCCTCCAGGCTCTCAAGGAAACTTTCCAGTACAAGGTGTGGACGACGACCTTTACGGGTGACGGATGCGAGGCTCAAATCGTAGAAACGCGTTTTTGCCTTCAGCGCCCGTAGCCGGCCCTGCTGAACCCACAAGCTGGCGTAATGATCGGGTAAATAGCCAATGTAACGTCCGGTCAAAATCAAAAAGGCCATGCCTTCGCGGTCCGACGCACTGGCGGTGCAGTTGAGAGCTTGATAGTGAGCCTGAATATCGGAGGGCAGGCGGAAGGTAGGAGCGATGGCATCTTGGTCATTGAGCCGCGCATCTTCCAGTTGCCGGTCATCGACATAAAACAACGGATGACCTACGGCGCAGTACAGCAAGGAGCGCTCGCTGTAGAGCGGCTGATATTCCAGCCCGGACAACGTGCTGGCCTGAGGTACGACGCCCACATGCAGGCGCCCGTCGAGTACTCCCTGTTCAACTTCGTGGGGCGAAATCATGCGGATATGGATTTGCACATCCGGGCCGCGCTCTTTGAGTTGGGCCAAGGCATGGGTGATGCGCATGTGGGGCAGGGTGACGAGGTTATCTGTCAGTCCAATGGTCAGCTCGCCGCGCAAGTGCTGGTGCAGGCCGTTGACCTCTGTACGAAAACTTTCGAGTGCGCCCAGTAACTGCAGCGCCGACTGATAGACCTCTCGGCCTTCTTCTGTCAGCGAGAACCCGGCGCGCCCACGCTGGCAAAGGCGTAAGCCCAGGCGTTGCTCAAGGTCACTCATTTGCTGGCTGATGGCCGAGCGGCCTATACCGAGCACTGTCTCTGCCGCCGAGAAGCCGCCGCACTCCACCACGCTGCGAAAAATGCGCAGCAATCGAATATCAAAGTCGCTGACCTGGGCCAGTGCATCGGGACGACGGCTGCTCATAGTTTAGTGGAAGCCTAACTAAAGGTTAGAAGAGTTGGATTTCATCGACTTTATAGGCGTGGCAATTTAGGTGCAACAACGCTTTCAACATCCTACGCCGCTTTCGCCTTGCGAGGTTTTGCTGATGAACATGCCCGAGAATGCCGAATTGAACCTGACCAGCCAGCTCAAGCTGGATGCTCACTGGATGCCTTACACCGCCAACCGTAACTTCCATCGCGATCCGCGCTTTATCGTGGCCGCTAAAGGTAGTTATCTGACGGACGATAAGGGTCGGCAAATCTACGATTCGCTTTCAGGTCTGTGGACTTGCGGCGCAGGGCATACCCGCACAGAAATCCAGGAAGCTGTTGCCAAGCAATTGGGCACGCTCGATTACTCCCCGGCGTTCCAGTATGGCCACCCGCTGTCCTTCAAGCTGGCAGAAAAAATCACCGAGCTGACGCCGGGCAATCTCAATCACGTGTTCTTCACTGACTCGGGGTCGGAGTGTGCCGATACTGCGGTCAAGATGGTGCGTGCCTACTGGCGCCTGAAAGGTCAGTCGACTAAAACCAAGATGATTGGCCGTGCTCGTGGTTATCACGGTGTGAACATCGCCGGCACTAGCCTGGGCGGTGTGAACGGCAACCGTAAAATGTTTGGCCAGGCAATGATGGATGTTGATCACTTGCCGCACACGCTGTTGGCAAGCAACGCGTTTTCTCGCGGTATGCCGGAGCTGGGCGGTATTGCCCTGGCCGACGAGCTCCTCAAATTGATCGAACTGCACGATGCCTCGAACATTGCGGCGGTGTTTGTGGAACCTATGGCCGGTTCGGCCGGTGTACTGGTTCCACCTCAGGGGTATCTGAAGCGCCTGCGTGAAATCTGCGACCAGCACAACATCCTGTTGGTGTTCGATGAGGTGATTACCGGGTTTGGTCGTACAGGTTCGATGTTCGGTGCTGACAGCTTCGGTGTAACGCCTGACTTGATGTGTATTGCCAAGCAAGTCACTAACGGTGCGATCCCTATGGGTGCCGTGATTGCGACCAGCGAGATTTATCACACGTTCATGAATCAGCCGACGCCTGAGTACGCGGTTGAATTCCCTCATGGTTATACCTATTCCGCCCACCCAGTGGCCTGCGCTGCAGGTCTTGCAGCGCTCGATCTGCTGCAAAAGGAAAACCTGGTGCAGAGCGTGGCTGAAGTCGCGCCGCATTTTGAGAATGCCTTGCACGGCTTGAAAGGCGTGAAGAACGTCATTGATATTCGTAACTACGGCCTGGCGGGGGCGATTCAGATTGCACCGCGTGATGGCGATGCGATTGTGCGTCCGTTCGATGCAGCGATGAAACTGTGGAAAGCCGGTTTCTACGTGCGCTTTGGCGGTGACACCCTGCAGTTCGGGCCAACCTTCAACAGCAAACCGCAAGACCTGGATCGTTTGTTCGATGCGGTCGGCGAAGCACTGAACCAGATTGACTGATCCTTCTATATATAGAAGCGAACCTCATTGCATTCACACAGGCGCGCAGCATTCGCGCCTGTGGACAACTTTTCTGGAGTATTCATGAGCACCATCCAACACTTGATCAATGGCGAACTGCTGAGCGATTCCGGTCGCACCGCTGATGTGTTTAACCCGTCCACCGGTAAAGTGATTCATCAGGTGCCGTTGGCCAGTCGCGAGACAATTCAACAAGCCATCGATGCGGCGAAAGCAGCATTCCCAGCGTGGCGTAATACACCTCCAGCCAAGCGTGCTCAGGTGATGTTCCGCTTCAAGCAATTGCTGGAGCAGAACGAAGCACGTATCTCGCAGTTGATCAGCGAAGAGCATGGCAAGACGCTGGAAGATGCTGCAGGCGAATTGAAACGCGGGATTGAGAACGTTGAGTATGCGTGTTCAGCTCCTGAAATCTTGAAAGGCGAGTACAGCCGCAACGTAGGCCCGAACATTGATGCCTGGTCGGATTTTCAGCCACTGGGTGTGGTTGCAGGGATTACGCCCTTCAACTTCCCGGCCATGGTTCCTCTGTGGATGTATCCATTGGCGATCGTGTGCGGCAACTGCTTCATTCTGAAACCATCGGAGCGTGATCCAAGCTCGACGCTGTTGATTGCTCAGTTGCTGCAGGAAGCCGGTCTGCCCAAGGGCGTGATGAACGTGGTTCACGGTGACAAGTCTGCTGTGGACGCCTTGATCGAGGCGCCGGAAGTTAAAGCGTTGAGCTTTGTGGGCTCGACTCCGATTGCCGAGTACATCTACGCGCAAGGCACCAAGCTCGGTAAACGCGTTCAGGCGTTGGGTGGGGCGAAGAACCATGCGGTACTGATGCCGGATGCGGATCTTGATAACGCCGTCAGTGCGTTGATGGGGGCTGCTTACGGTTCGTGCGGCGAGCGCTGCATGGCTATTTCGGTAGCGGTGTGTGTGGGCGATCAAGTGGCAGATGCCCTGGTTGCCAAGCTGGTTCCGCAAATCAAGGCGCTTAAAATCGGGGCGGGTACTTCCTGTGGTCTGGACATGGGGCCGTTGGTTACAGGGCAGGCGCGTGACAAGGTCAGCGGCTATGTCGACGATGGCGTGGCGGCAGGTGCCGAACTCGTGGTTGATGGGCGTGGGTTGAGTATCAAGGGTCATGAAGAAGGCTTCTTCCTGGGGGGGTGCCTGTTCGATCGCGTGACGCCTGAAATGCGCATCTATAAAGAAGAAATCTTCGGTCCGGTGTTGTGCATCGTGCGGGTCAAGAGCCTGGAAGAGGCCATGCAACTGATCAATGATCACGAGTACGGTAATGGCACTTGTATCTTCACGCGTGATGGCGAGGCTGCTCGTTTGTTCTGCGATGAAATTGAAGTCGGGATGGTGGGGGTTAACGTTCCGCTGCCAGTACCGGTTGCGTACCACAGCTTCGGCGGCTGGAAGCGTTCGCTGTTTGGTGACCTGCATGCTTATGGTCCGGATGGGGTGCGCTTTTACACGCGCCGCAAGGCAATCACCCAGCGCTGGCCGCAACGGGCCAGTCATGAGGCATCGCAGTTTGCATTCCCGAGCCTGTAAGGCGGGCGGCAGCTCTATATAGAAGAAGAGAGGCCAGCCGCAAGGCTGGCCTCTGCTTTTGAGGGGCTTTTAGGGTTCTGTGACAGAAATGTGAAACAAGTGCTTGACCCAGAATTGTAACGGCCTATAATTCGCCCACTTCCGGCGCAGTCGAAACGGAAAACTCCTTGAGTTTCAATGAGTTGGATTGATTTTCGGCAGTGTCAGCTTCAGGTCATCGAAGCAGGAAATAAGGTGTTGACAGCAGCGTGTAACGCTGTAGAATTCGCCTCCCGCTAACGAGAGATCGAAAGCGCAAGTGGTTGATGTTACAGAGGAAACTTTGAAAACATCTTAAAATAACCGCTTGACAGCAACAGAGGCTGCTGTAGAATGCGCGCCTCGGTTCAGCGAAAGCTAAACCAACCGCTCTTTAACAACTGAATCAAGCAATTCGTGTGGGTGCTTGTGGAGTCAGACTGATAGTCAACAAGATTATCAGCATCACAAGTTACTCCGCGAGAAATCAAAGATGTAACCAACGATTGCTGAGCCAAGTTTAGGGTTTCTTAAAAACCCAAAGATGTTTGAA
>NZ_JYKZ01000086.1 GCF_001043005.1 Pseudomonas psychrophila | reverse complement strand
ACTCATCACCCTCGGCGACAGTGAAGTTTTCCTCCCACTCAGGGAACGGTGGCTCCTCATCTGGAGGCCCCATGTACGCGAAGACCAGGCCATGCCGCTCGAACGCTTTGTACGCACCTTGTCGAATTGAGCAGGCATATTTTTCGGACTCTTTCTCCTCACCTGCGGGGAAAGGCACGTGCAAGCAGGCTCCGTCGACGTCAAACACCATTCCGTGGTAGCAACACTTAATACCGCGCTCTTGGATAGCGCCATATTCCAATGACGCCCCGCGATGGCAGCAATGGGCATGCAAAAGACCGATCTGGCCACTGCCATCCCGGAACGCAACTAACTCTTCACCCATGATTTTCAGGAAGCGAGGGGTATCTGTCAGCTCTAGCGCCATACATACCGGATGCCAGAAGCGGCGCAGATACTCTCCCATCGGAGTACCAGGGCCAGTTTCAGTCAATTCAGGATCATGACCCGGAACGTTGTTGGTGTGGTACCCACCATAGGCGATCAGTTTCTTGGCAATGGGTGTACCGGCACCGCTCGTTTGTTTGGCTTCGTGCTGCTCTAATTTCTCGGTCATGACCATGTC
>NZ_JYKZ01000085.1 GCF_001043005.1 Pseudomonas psychrophila | reverse complement strand
CTTGAAATGGTCAAGGTCGAGCATGGCGATCAGCAGCGGATTGCCGTGGGCTTGCCACTGCATGACCTCCTGCGCCAGCCGTTCGCTCCAGGCCGCCCGATTGGGCAAGCCGGTCAACGGGTCGAGCAACGCCTTCTGTCGCTGATCCTCGAGGTGCTCACGATAACCAAGGACTTGCTGCTCCATCTGCGCCACACGCTCGGCCAACGATTGCAAATGGACCGAGATATCCTGTTCACGCACATCGCGCTGCTCTTGATGCTGGTCGATCATGCCCAGTAATCCTTCCAGGCGGTTCTCCAGTACGTGCTTAAGGCTGGGCAAGTCGACCGCATCTTGCACGCTGTGTTGCAGATCATCGACATGCTCGCGCAACTGAGTGTGCAGCGCATCAACCGCCGACCGGCCCTCGACGTGGACCTCACTGGCCACCTGGAGATTATTCTGGAACGATTCAAGACGTTCGTTGAGCTGTTTGAGATAAGCCTCGAACTCATGCTGGCCACTGTCAGTGACGGCTAGCATCAATACAGCAAGATCATCGAGGATCGGCAGCAACTCGTACCAGTTGAGCCCTTTTTCCAGAC
>NZ_JYKZ01000084.1 GCF_001043005.1 Pseudomonas psychrophila | reverse complement strand
CGCCAGCGCGCCGGATGACACCGCAAACAGCAGAACGGCTGATGCCCCCAGCGGGCCGATCAAATGCAGGGCGACAGGCAGGCCAAAGAACAGGCTGCAAACCCAGACACTGAACAGGGTACCGAGGGAAACACCCAGTGCGGCACGGCTCCATTCGGTGGGACGGGTGTGGGTGGCGGGGGGGATAAAACGGTTGATCCAGCGGTTTTGCATGGTGAGAACAATCCGGTTTGGCGGCGAAACAGATAAAAAAAGGGCTTGGCGGGGTTTCCGGCAAGCCCTTGAAATGTCCCTTCATTTGGGGGAGGAACCTGTGCAGTGTGCACACCGTAAAAACAATCCGCAAATTCATAATAATGATGCTTGAATGCATTAATTTTGAGTTATTGGGCGAAATCAACAGCTCGGGCCTGTGGCCGCCAGGCTTGATTGTTTAAGGCGCGCGGGTGGATGGAGTGTCGGACCGCTTGCCCAGAATGCGATCATGCACGTCATTGCCCAGCAATCGATGCTCAATCAGGCTGCGCAATCCTGGACAGTTGGCCAATGGTCCTTTCAGCACCAGCAATGCGTCACGCAATTTGATCAGGTTGC
>NZ_JYKZ01000083.1 GCF_001043005.1 Pseudomonas psychrophila | reverse complement strand
GATCGCGCTCCATCAACGGCGCCAGACGTCGGCGAATCCCCAGGTTGATCCGGGCCCGCTGATCGGCGGCGTAGTAATTCCACAGGTAGTCACGCTCCTTGTCGGTCACCATCTCCAGGGTCAGCTCGTCGTGGTTGCGCAAGAAGATCGCCCACTGACAATTCGCCGGGATCTCCGGGGTCTGGCGCAGGATATCGGTGATCGGAAAACGGTCTTCCTGGGCCAGCGCCATGTACATGCGCGGCATCAGCGGAAAGTGAAAGGCCATGTGGCATTCGTCGCCGTTGATGCCATCGGAGTCGCCGAAATACTGCTGGGTGTCTTCCGGCCATTGATTGGCCTCGGCCAGCAGCATGCGGTCAGGGTAGTTGGCATCAATCTCGGCGCGGATCTGTTTAAGAATCTGGTGGGTTTCCGGCAGGTTTTCGTTATTGGTGCCATCGCGCTCGACCAGATAGGGAATGGCGTCCAGGCGCAGGCCATCGATGCCCATGTCCAGCCAATAGCGCATCACGGACAGCACTTCTTTCATGACTTGCGGATTATCGAAGTTCAGATCCGGCTGGTGGGAATAAAACCGGTGCCAGAAATATTGGCCCG
>NZ_JYKZ01000082.1 GCF_001043005.1 Pseudomonas psychrophila | reverse complement strand
TTTTGCCTCGGTCTATCGACGTTTTCAGGACCTCAACGAGTTCCGCGAAGAGATCGACCGACTTGCCCGTGAGCCATCAAACAAATGACTGTGTCCACTGAGCAATCTGTTTTGGATGCCCATTACATGACACGTGCCATCGAATTGGCGCGCAAAGGGCTGTACACCACCCATCCCAATCCCCGCGTGGGTTGCGTCATCGTGCGTGACGGCCAGATTGTGGGCGAGGGCTGGCACGTTCGCACGGGCGAGCCGCATGCCGAAGTCCACGCCCTGAGGGCGGCGGGCGAACGGGCGCGAGGGGCCACGGCCTACGTCACGCTTGAGCCCTGCAGCCACCATGGGCATACGCCACCGTGTGCCGAAGGGCTGATCAATGCCGGTGTGGCGCGGGTGGTTGCAGCCATGCAGGACCCTAACCCGGAAGTCGCTGGCCGAGGTCTCAAACGCCTGGCCGATGCCGGCATCGACGTGTGCAGCGGCGTGCTCGAGGCCGAGGCACGAGCGTTGAACCCGGGCTTTCTCAAGCGCATGGAACACGGCCTGCCATTTGTACGGGTCAAGCTGGCCATGAGCCTCGATGGACGCACAGCGATGGCCAG
>NZ_JYKZ01000081.1 GCF_001043005.1 Pseudomonas psychrophila | reverse complement strand
CATGAGGACAATGGGTTTTTCAAAATCAGGTGCTTTTCTGCTGTTGGTTGCAACCACCGCGTCAGCTGAATCCTACCTATATGAAATAGCCAAGCAGGAACCCTACAAAACAGCCTACAAAGAGATGCTCAGTTTCCCAGAGTGGGTCAGCAACGCTCAAGGGACGTCGACGCCCATCGAGCGTGTAACGGCAGATGGAAAGCGCTACATGCTGGGACACATGTGTAAACCCCACGACTGTGCAGATCATCAGCTAAGTGTCGTGTTCAGCGCAGACGGCAAGCAGTCCTGGGGGCTTCTGGCAACGCGCTCGGCAGATGGAAAAACCTTCTATAAGCAGTTGCTGGGGCATCCCGACCGCGCTGTGGAGGCACTGCTGAACACGTCATTTGCGGATAACAACCCCGAAGACGGATCAACCCGCATCAGCGCGCGTGTTACGCAGGCTGGGCTAGGCTGCTTGCACGTGCGATACAGAAGTGGGTGAGATGAATACGAGCGTCATTTACGCATTGACGGCCGCTGCGCTGTTTGGTGCAAGTACACCGCTGGCCAAGTTGCTGGGGGCTGAAATCCCTCCTGTGATGCTGGCCGGGTTGCTGTA
>NZ_JYKZ01000080.1 GCF_001043005.1 Pseudomonas psychrophila | reverse complement strand
AGGCGTTTGGCGCTGAAGTGTTAATGACCCGTACTGATCACGAGTCGGGCACCGACCGCTTGGCCGAAGTGGTGACGCAACTGGGCCTGGCCAGCGATGCCATTGTGGTCAATGTCCAGGGTGACGAGCCGCTGATTCCGCCGCAGGTGATCGATCAGGTAGCGGTCAATCTGGCCGCTCACAGCGAGGCGAGCATGGCGACCCTGGCAGAGCCGATCGAAGACGTTGAAACCCTCTTCAACCCGAATGTGGTCAAGGTGGTCAGCGACATCAATGGGCTGGCCCTGACATTCAGCCGTGCCACGTTGCCGTGGGCCCGTGATGACTTCGCCCGGCAGCCTGACGTGTTGCCGGCGGGCGTGCCATACCGTCGCCATATCGGCATCTACGCATATCGGGCAGGTTTCCTGCACGATTTTGTGGGCTGGGGCCCTTGCTGGCTGGAGAATACCGAGCGTCTCGAACAATTACGGGCGTTGTGGCATGGGGTGCGGATACACGTGGCAGACGTGCTCGAAGCACCGCCTGCGGGCGTTGATACGCTCGAAGATCTTGAGCGCGTTCGGCGTTTGTTGGAGGGGTGATGGGTCATACCCTGAAACCGGCAGACGA
>NZ_JYKZ01000079.1 GCF_001043005.1 Pseudomonas psychrophila | reverse complement strand
GAACGAGGACGGCGTGCGCCTAAGCCAGATAGCCCTGGAACAGCACCAGAGCGACTGTCGTCAGGCCAGCGGCAGCAGCGATCAACCGAGCTTGAGCTGCGGCCATTTCTTGACCCTCGGCGAGCACCCGTACAGCGCCTGGAATGCACCATGGTTGCTGACTCGCATCCACCACGAAGGCAAGCAGCCGCAGGCGCTGCAAGAGCAGGCAGCCAGCCTGTTTATCGAGCATGCGCTGGCGTTCAGCCAAGGCTATCGCAATCAGTTTTTCGCCATCCCCGAAACCGTGCCCTACCGCTCGCCCAGGGTGTTCGCCAAGCCGCAGATTCATGGCAGCCAAACCGCTCGCGTCACCGGCCCGGCGGGCCAGGAAGTCCACAGCGATCAATTCGGCAGGGTCAAAGTCCGTTTTCACTGGGACCGCAGCGGGATTGATGATGACACGAGCAGTTGCTGGTTACGTGTCGCCTCAAGTTGGGCGGGTGACAACTATGGGGCGCTGACCATTCCCCGGATCGGGATGGAAGTGCTGGTCAGCTACCTGGAGGGTGATATTGATCAGCCAGTGATATCCGGCTGCCTGGTGTCGAGCATCACCCCGTCGCCGCTCAAA
>NZ_JYKZ01000078.1 GCF_001043005.1 Pseudomonas psychrophila | reverse complement strand
TTACGCCAACATGCACGGGTATCTCGGAGAGGACGCGCTCAATGCCCATCCTGACCTTGAGCAGCTTCTGAGCCGGGGCTCGGCGTTGACCCCGTCCCAGCGCGTTGAAAAAGCCGCTGAAATCGCCAGATGCAGAGCGCTAGGCCTGCAGGAGCCCTTCTGATGTCGACTGCGTTCTTTCCTAAAAACCCCAACAACGTCATCAAGTCGCGCAGTGATGCACGAAGTTTCATGGGCGTCTGCCCGCTGATGAAGTCCACGGTGCAGCTGGTGCCGTTGCGTTACGGGCTGGTGGACAATCCGATGCTGGATCCGTCTGCTGAGGTGACGATGCCGTTTGCCCTCAGTGCGCGTCCGCTGGGGATTCGCTTGTTGCGCGATGGCTGGTTGTACGTGATTGAGGGCAGCAGTGGCACCTTGTCCGAGTACCGTATTGAAGACGGTCTGGTCAGCGCCATGCTGTGGCAAGGTCGTGAGGTATTCGAAGACGACCGTGAAGCACCGATCCATGAACCGAGGCTGATTTACGCCAAAACCAGCACGCTGTACGTCACTTATTCTGAAGTTCCGTGGACCGCGAAAAAGTGCCAGCAGGTGCTGAGTTCAACGTCCGAGCG
>NZ_JYKZ01000077.1 GCF_001043005.1 Pseudomonas psychrophila | reverse complement strand
ATCGTCTGGCAAGCCAAATATCGCGTATGGGGCAATACCGTCGAGGAAATAAGTGAGCCTTATTATCTTGAGCAACAGAATCTGAGATTCCAGGGGCAATACCTGGATCGAGAGATTGGACTGCATTACAACATATTTAGATTTTATGACCCCGATGTGGGACGCTTCACAACGACGGACCCTATCGGGCTAGCCGGGGGCTTCAACCTCTACCAGTACGCAGCAAACCCGATAGGTTGGCTTGATCCTTGGGGGCTCTCCGCCTGCGCCCCGACACACCATATCGCTACGAATAAACATGCAAAATGGACACCGAAATACCGTGTTCTTTTTGAGAAAAATGGGTTGGGTAAATTTAAAAACGGAAAATCCCGCAGGGACGTACTCAATGACCCGTTAAACAAAGTGGACGTGCCCGGGCATAAAGGTCCGCACCCAGAGGGAATGCATGCAGAGATTTATAAACGACTGCAAAATGCAAGCCGAAAAGGGCCGGATCAATTCAAGGCCGAGCTCGCAGAGCTTAGGAAGGAGGCACTGGACCCTACCTCCACGCTTAATAAGATTTTGAGGAAAGTAGACTTATGAATTACTTCAAACTTAATCCAAACGTCACCAGTAAAAAGTGG
>NZ_JYKZ01000007.1 GCF_001043005.1 Pseudomonas psychrophila | reverse complement strand
GCACCCGACTCTATCTGACGTGGGCGGTGCTGTTCGCGTTGTGCGTCATGTTCTTCATGAGCTTCGACCTGAAGCTGTCGATCATTCTGGATAAATTGCCGAACCTGATGGGCCTGCACCTGGGCCCGAACGGTTTCCTGCAAGGCGCGGCACTGACGTTGTTCCTGTGCTTTTGTTCGATCTGGTTGTCCTTGCTGCTCGGCTTTGTGACGGCGCTTGCGCGCCTGTCACGCAGCGCCGTGGCCTTTGGGGTCGCGAGCTTCTACGCGTCATTTTTTCGCGGCACGCCGCTGCTGATCCAGATCCTGCTGATCTACCTGGGCCTGCCCCAGATCGGCATTGTTCCGGGGGCAATCAGCGCCGGGATCATTGCCCTGTCGCTCAATTATGGCGCTTACCTCAGCGAGATTTTTCGCGCCGGGATCATGGCTGTGGCCCCCGGGCAACGCCAGGCGGCGATGGCGCTAGGGCTATCGCCGACGGCGACATTCCTGCACATCATCCTGCCGCAAGCCATGCGCACGATTTTGCCGCCGACCACCAGCCAGTTCATTTCAATGCTCAAGGACTCCTCGCTGATTTCGGTGATGGGGGTTTGGGAAGTGATGTTCCTGGCGCAGTCCTATGGGCGTTCGTCGTATCGCTACATCGAAATGCTCACCACCGCCGCCGTTATCTATTGGCTGATGTCGATTGGTCTCGAACTGGTGCAGAACCGCCTCGAGCGCCACTACGGCAAAGGGTTCATAAATCAGCGGTAAGCCCGTTTATGTACGACCCAATGAGTGTCAGAAATAAACAGGCTCAGCTAAACCTCACACATTCAGAGACAAGACATGAAGGAACGATCAATGGTTATTCTTGATGGTGGCATGGGCCGGGAGTTGCAACGTTGTGGCGCACCTTTCAGGCAGCCTGAGTGGTCGGCGCTGGCATTGAGCGAAGCTCCGGAAGTCGTGGTGGCCGTTCATGCCGCGTTCATAGAAGCCGGCGCTCAAGTCATTACCAGCAACAGTTATGCGGTGGTTCCCTTCCATATAGGTGAGGAGCGCTTTGCCAGTGAGGGGCTGGAACTCGCCTCGATTGCAGGCCGACTGGCGCGCAAAGCGGCTGACGCAAGCGCCCACCCCGTCCAGGTCGCGGGTTCCCTGCCGCCGTTGTTCGGCTCCTACCGGCCTGACCTGTTCCAGCCGGAGCGGGTGACAGAGGTTCTGACCCCTCTGCTTCAAGGCTTGGGCGCCCACGTGGATCTGTGGTTGGCAGAGACGCAGAGTTCACTGGCCGAAGTGCAGGCGATCCACGCGCATCTGCCGTCAGACGGCAAACCATTCTGGGTATCCTTCACCCTTCAAGATGAAGAGACTGACGGTGTGCCTCGCCTTCGTTCAGGCGAACCCGTGGCCGACGCCATCGAAGCGGTCGCAGGTATGGGGGTTGCCGCGGTGTTGTTCAACTGCAGCCAGCCGGAAGTGATCGGTGCTGCCGTGGATGTGGCGCGATCCATTACCGGACGTCTGGGTGCCGACATCGCCATTGGTGTCTACGCCAATGCCTTCCCGCCGCAACCGAAGGAAGCGACGGCGAATGACGGTCTGGACGAACTGCGCGAAGACCTCGATCCCCTGGGCTACCTGGAGTGGGCCAAGGATTGGCAACAGAGAGGGGCAAGCATGATCGGCGGGTGCTGTGGTATCGGGCCGCAGCATATTGCTGAGCTTAAACGAAGCCTGAAGTGACCCGGTAACAGACCTTCCAAGATCAAGTGCCTACAAAGCGGCTGATGTCGATTACCATGCCCTGAGAGCATGGGACATCAGCCGCTTTTTTGGTTCATGCGCACGGGTCCTGCACTCGACTTGCCGGGTAGCGCCAAGCGCTGACCGCGAACGAACGGGACAGAAAAAAACGTAGATCAATCGTTGCTTGAAAATGAATCGTCCGCTGTTTATTGCTCTGGATGGACCCAAGGGGACCGGCAAAACCACCCTGTTGGAGGCCGTTACGAAAGTACTGCGGTCAGACAACAAAAAGGTGATCCGGCTTTGCGAGAAAAAAAGTGATCCCTACAGGGGGGAAACAATGGCCCTCGTGAACAGACTTGTCAGAGATCCCTCTAGGGATCTGGAGTGGGCCGTGTGTGAGCGTCTTGCTGATAGTCGTGCATGGATTAGCCAGCACGTGCTGACGAAACAGCCACCCGACAGCATTATTTTGATTGATCGCTGGTACCCGTCTGATGCCGCATTTCGCCGGATAGTCCCGTTTGCAGAAATCCTGCAGTTGAACATGGATCGAAACGTGCGAGTGCCAGACCTGCATGTCGGGGTCGTCACCGCCCCTGAAATGTCATGGGCGAGGGCGGCGGCACGAACCCGTGGGCTGGGCAGTACGGTGATGCACGCGCTGCAAGAACATGTCGCGAGCACGAAAGCATTCGAGCAAGCGGCCACAGACCAAGGCTGGGTTTTATGCCGTAACGAAGGGTCGATCGAGGACGCAACGATGCAGGTGGTTGCCGGGATCTATAGCGTTCTTTAGATGCCGGTAGGCAAATTTCGCGGGTCCCGCTTTTCCTGTTTCTTGAGCCGTTGTGCAATCAACCTGCAGTGGCAGGTCCAGCTGAAACGGTATGCCATGCAGTCAGTTGCTCGTGATTGTGTGAGGGGCCTAGAATCGCTCCGCCAGATCCGTGGTCATGAGCATCTGCTGGAACCTCTCTAGAAACACTGACTCTGCTCGTGTCATTTTTTGTTCACGGTTCCATAGCAAGTAGACATTCACGTCTATGACTCCCTCCCATGGTGGCAGACGCCAAACCTCTTCAGCCAGCACATCGGCAGCAACGATGTGTTCCGGTAGACAACCGATGCCATAGCCGGCCCCCACCAGTCGACGGATTTCATCCAGGCTCGGTGAGGAGGCGACAATCCGACCGGTAAAGCCTTGCTGATCACGAAACACCGTGAGTGGAGACAGGTTGCCGCCGATCTGGTCACTGGTGAAACTCACGAAGTTTTCGCTCTGTAAGTCAGCCAGGGTAAGGTTTTTGCGGCCAAACAGCCGGTGCCGTTTGCCGCAGAAAAACGCGTAGCGCTGCTGCAGCAATACTCGCTGTTCGAGTCTGGGTTGTGGCGTGCGGCAAAGACCCAGGCCAAATGATGCGGTTTTTTGCAACATTGCGCTGACTACGTCCGAGCTGCGCAGCACATCGACCTCCAGTTCAACATGTGGGTAATCGAGGTGAAATTGCGCCAGGAAGTCGTCATAGCAGCGTGACTGGACCCGACTGATGGTCAGTATCCGGACCTTGCCTGCCACCTTCTCAGCGGGGTTTTCCAGGGCAGGGCCCAGACGCGAGATTGTTCCGTAGAGTTCTGCGGCAATTTGTATGACCTCTTCACCAGTCTTGGTAAGGCTGATACGCGGCCCGCGGCGTACCACCAAGGCACTGTCCAACTGTTCTTCCAGCCTCTTGAGAGCCTGACTTATCGCCGGCTGGCTCAAATGCAGGCGCGCGGCAGCCCGGCTAATGCTGCCTTCCTGTCCTATCACCAGAAACGTGCGTAGCAAATTCCAGTCCAGGCGATCGTTGAGGAAGCGCTTGGTTTCGGGGTCTCGAACAGGGGGGGAAACAGAGGATGTCATTATTTGTCAGGCTTATACTTGAGTATTTATATTAGAAGCTTTGCTGAGCATAGGTGTTAGCGCATGATCGAGCAAGGCACCGATAGAGTGCGATAGCAACGCTTAGACACAAGCTCTCCTGCCAATAACAAAGACTCTTACAGGGGCCTCAGATGACGAGTACTACTTCAACACCACGGCGTGCCGCGGCGGCGGCCTTTATTGGCACCACTATTGAATTCTACGATTTCTATATCTATGCATTTGCTGCAGCGTTAGTGCTGGGACCACTGTTCTTCCCCAGTGAAAACCCGATGTTAAGCACAATGGCCGCGTTCGGCAGCTTTGCCGTGGGTTTTATAGCCAGACCGTTTGCGGGCATGGTGTTTGGTCACTTGGGTGATCGCCTGGGCCGGAAGAAAATGCTGTTGGTCACGATCCTTTTAATGGGGATAGCGACCACCTGTATCGGCCTCTTGCCTACTTACTCTCAAGCAGGTGTATGGGCACCCATAGGCCTGATTTTCCTGCGTCTGCTGCAGGGCATTTCAGTCGGTGGTGAGTGGGGTGGTGCTGTACTCATGGCCAGTGAGCATGCTCCCAAAGGACGCAAGGTATTCTTTGCTTCGTTCGCCCAGTGGGGCAGTCCTGCGGGCTTGCTTCTCGCATTGATCGCATTTCGTTGCATCAGTGAAATGGAGCAGGAATCGCTCATGAGCTGGGGATGGCGTATTCCGTTCCTGATGAGCGGCGTACTGATGATCGTTGGCTTGGTGATCCGCTTCGGTGTGCCCGAATCGCCAGAGTTCACCAAAGTCAAAGACAGCGATCAAACCTCAAAGAACCCAGTGAGCGAAGTCATTCGTACCGGGTGGCGACAAATATTATTCGCAGCACTGGCGGTCACAATAGGTTCGGGCGGATTTTTCTTCACCAACACCTTCATGATTACCTATGTCACCCAGTACCAGGGCATTGCCAAGACTACGATCCTGGACTGTCTGTTTGTGGTCACCATCCTGCAATTTCTGTCTCAGCCTTGCTCAGCACTGCTCGCTGAAAGACTGGGCGAAGGCCGATTCCTCAAATGGGTGGCATCGCTTTGCATCCTGGTGCCGTACCCGATGTTCCTGTTGGTGCAAACCGGCAATCTGTTCTACATGACTGCCGGTATTGCCCTGGCCGTAATACTGCTGGCTGCTTTGTACGCAGTGATCGCGGGCTACATGGCTGAAGCTTTTCCGACACGAGTGCGCTACTCGGGTATTTCTATAGCTTATCAACTGGGCAGCGGCTTGACCGGCGGCCTGACACCGTTGCTCGGCACCTTCCTGGCAGGTTATTTCGCCGGGCAGTGGTGGCCGTTGGCAGTTTTCTTCAGCGTGCTGGCCTTTATGTCATTGACCGGTGTTATTGGACTGTCACGTTTGCGTAGTCAAAACGCCAAGTCTTACGTGCTCGCACCTTCACAAGGAGTCATCTCATGAGCAAGCCAACTTCGATGCCGGAGATAGAGTGGCAGTCGCGATGTGAACTGGCAGCACTGTATCGCCTGACTGCCTATTACCGCATGACTGATCTGATCGACACGCACATCACCTTGCGTGTGCCAGGGCCGGAGCGGCATTTTCTGATCAATCGCTACGGCGTCGCGTTCGAAAAAATGCGGGCAAGCGATCTGGTGCTAATCGACCTGGACGGCAAGGTGGTTGAGAGCAGTTATAACGGCGGACGCGTTAACACTGCCGGGTTCATCATCCATTCGGCCATTCACGATGCGCGTCCGGACCTGCATTGCATCATCCACACTCATACCGTCGCGGGCATGGCGGTGGCTGCCCAGCGCGATGGATTGTTACCGCTGACCCAACACGCCTTGAAATTCTACGGAAATCTGGCCTATCACACCTACGAAGGCATCGCCCTATCGTTGGAGGAGCGCGAGCGTCTGGTCGCAGATCTGGGTTTGCACAAGGCGATGATCCTGCGTAACCACGGTTTGCTGGCCTCCGGAGGCAGCGTGGCAGCGGCATTCCACGAGATCTACTTCCTGGAGCGTGCTTGCCAGGCGCAAATCCAGGCGATGTCCGCTGGCGTGGCGCTGAGCATTCCAAGCGAAGAGGTGTGCCGACACACCGCCGCCCAGTTCGACCGCGACGGAATAGACGGAATCATTGATATGGCCTGGAAGGCCGCGCTGAGCCTGATCGACGATCAGCGCGCTGATTGGTGCAGTTGACCATGACCAACCTCATTTTGCTTTGTCAGGACCCCGCTCTGACGGATTGGCTGGCCACGCTGTTCACTCGCCATGCACCGCACTTGAAGGTGCTACGCCCTGGTGATGCCGGCGCGCAAGAAGCCAAGGTGGCGGTATGTTGGTTTCCGCCACCCGGTAGCCTTGGTGCCTTAACACAGCTGCAGCTGGTGTACTCGGTTGGCTCAGGCGTCGACCATCTGGCCCAGGACACTTCTCGCAATACCAGGGTTCCTGTGTGCCGGGTGGTCGACCCAGACCATACCTTGGGGATGAGTGAATACGTGCACTGGGGCGTGTTGCACTTTCACCGAGGCTTCGACCAAGTTATCGCCGGTAACACCACCCAACGCTGGCAGCGCCCGGTACAGCGGCGTGCCCAAGCGTTCAAGGTCGGCGTGATGGGGCTCGGGGCGATTGGTGCCCCCGTAGCCGTGCGGCTGGCAGAGGCGGGCTATAACGTGCGCGGCTGGGCGCGAACGCCGAGGGAAATCAATTCCGTGACCACCTTTAGCGGGCCGTCCATGTTGAACGAGTTTCTGGATGGTCTGGATGTTCTGGTCAATCTATTGCCGCTGACAGCCGCTACCCAGGGCTTGTTGTGTCGTGAAGTGTTCCAACGCATGGCTGAAGGCGGTGCACTGATCAATTGCGGCCGCGGCCAACACCTCAATAAGCCCGACCTATGCCAGGCCCTGGCGGATGGGCAGTTGCGTGGGGCTCTGCTGGACGTATTCGATCAAGAACCGTTGCCTGTCGACTCGCCGCTATGGCGTACGCCCGGGGTATGGGTGACGCCGCACATGGCATCAGCCGCGTCGGACTCGTGTATCGCACAGCAGGTGGCCGAAAACGTGTCGCGCCTTGAGGCAGGGCAGGCATTGAACAACCGGGTCAACACCGAATTGGGCTATTGACCGAACAGCGGATTAATCACTCAGCGCAACGTTCGTTATTACCGGGCGAGGCGCCCACGGCATGAGTTGCCGTACGAAGAGGTCATCAATGAAAACATTTTTCCACCCGGCGCAACGTCAGCATCACCCTCGTTCCTACCTGTCGCGAGGGCAGATGCGTGAGCCGCAAGAAATTCCATCCCGTATCGACCCGCTGCTGGCAGTGGTCGAAAAGCTCGGGTACCCCGTGTTCGAACCCACCGATCACGGGCAGGCACCGCTAGCCGCAGTGCACAGTGGCGCCTACCTGGAGTATCTGCGCACGGCTTATCGGCAGTGGCATGAGGTGCCGGATGACTGGGGTGATGAAGTGATATCCAACATCTACATCCGTGAAGGCAACCCGCTGCGGGGGATTTTGGGCAAGACCGCCCGTTACCTGGCGGATGGCAGCTGTCCGATCGGCGAGCACACCTGGGATGCAGCCTACTGGTCAGCACAAAGTGCGGTGGCCGCCGCGCATGCGGTGATCGAAGGCGACACTTCAGCTTATGCTTTGTGCCGACCACCCGGGCACCATGCCCGCGCAGAAGCGGCGGGGGGGTTCTGTTTTCTCAATAACGCTGCCATTGCCGCTCAAGTGTTGAGGGGCAAATTCGGCAAGGTCGCAGTGCTGGATACCGACATGCACCACGGCCAGGGCATTCAGGAAATCTTCTACGACCGCGATGACGTGCTGTATGTGTCGATTCATGGCGATCCCACTAACTTCTACCCGGTAGTCGCCGGTTTCGACGATGAGACGGGTGCGGGATGCGGAAAAGGTTACAACCTGAACCTGCCAATGGCGCACGGCTCCAGCGAAGCTGACTTCTTCGCCTGTATGGATCAAGCAGAAGCTGCCTTGCGCGCCTTTGCTCCAGATGTATTGGTGCTGTCGCTCGGTTTCGATATCTACGAAAACGATCCGCAGTCCAAGGTCTCCGTGAGCCATGAAGGCTTCCGTTTGCTGGGCCAGCGAATCAAGGCGCTGGGGCTGCCGTGCGTGGTGGTTCAAGAGGGCGGCTATGACATTGCGACCCTCGATGAAAACGCCTCACGGTTCTTTGAAGGCCTGACCGCTACGCGCTGAGCTTCATCTGCCCAGGCGAGTTCACGATTCATCGTCCTCAGCCTGGGCATACCGAACAGCCACTAACCAGGTGCATTGCTGAGCATTTCATTATTTAGCCTGTGGCCAGGACCGTTCCCCTGCGCCCGGTGCCTGCGTCCATGCCTGCAACGTGCGTGTCGGCAAATCAAAATAGTCCCGGGTACGGGCATACCCATGCCCTCCCATCCGCCCGATTGCATCGAGCCCCAACTGATCGATGTACAGGGTGTGGGGGTCAATCAGTTCGTCCCGTACATGGGCCATCAGCACTTCACCGAAGATGATCTCCCGCGACTGCCCGATGGACAGTGCCATCATTCGGCGGCACTCCAGCGCCACCGGGGCTTCGCCAATGCGCGGGCATTTGACCGTGGTGCCGGCAATCGCCGTGAGGCCGGCGGCGGTCAGTTCGTCAAAGCCCGGGGCGAAGGGCACGGCGCAGATATTCATCGCTTCCACCAGCGCATCGCTGACGATATTGACGGTGAACTCCTGATTGAGCTGGATATTGCGCGTGGTGTCTTTGGGGCTGAGGTCGCCGTAGTTTTCCACGCCCAGCGCCAGAATCGGCGGGTCGGCGGATAACGCATTGAAGAAGCTGAAGGGGGCGGCATTGATCCGTCCTTCGCCATCAATGGTCGTGACCAGCGCAATCGGTCGAGGCACGACGCTGCCGATCAGGATCTTGTATTTGTCGCGGGCACTCAGGGTGCTGAAATCGAAGCTTTGCATGGGCACAAATCTCTAGAGAAGAGGATCAATCGCACTTAGCGGCGCGTGTGCGCTGTAGTGGTCGGCGAAAGGAATGGCCGGTGTGAACAGGGTTTTCCAGTCGGGTTGGCCAAAGGCCCGAGAGCTGTGACTGCGCATCAGTGTTTCGAATTGTCGTTGGGCCTGGCGTTGCAGAGCGGGGTAGTCGACCCCTTGAACCTGACCGTCATGCATCACGCAGCGCCCGTCGATGTAACTGGCAATGCAATCGTCACCGCGGCCGGCCAGTACCAGATTTTTCAGCGGGTCGAACAGCGGCCCGAGGTGCAGGCCACGCAGGCTGAACACGGTGATATCGGCCTTGGCCCCGGGGGCCAGACGGCCGATGTCGTCACGACCCAAAGCCTTGGCGCCCCCCAGCGTGGCGGCGTTATACAGGTCCAGCGTGCTGGTCATCGATGTACCGCCCTCCATCAGGCGGGCGATGTTGAGTCCCTGGCGCATGTTCTCCAGCAAATCCGCCGGCCAGGTGTCGGTGCCCAGAGCCAGGTTGATGCCCTTTGCCCGATAACGACCGAACGAGTTCAACGCCTCGCCATCCCGGGCAAACACCACCGGGCAATGCACCAGGCTTGTACCGCCGTCCACCAGCCGTTGCAGGTCTTCATCACCCTCGGTGTAAATGCCATGGGGCAGCAGACTGCGCGGGGTCAACAGGTCCAGTTGCTCCAGCCAGGCCAACGGCGAAACTCCGCGCAGTTGTTTGACCATCTCGATTTCGCCGAGCCCCTGGCAGCAGTGCAGCCGCATGGGCGCGTTCAACTCCCGACTCAGATCGGCGGTACGTTGCAGCAGCGCGGGTGTGCAGGTTTGAATGCGATCAGGCAGCAGCGCTCCGCGAATCAAGCCGTCATGTGCCCCGTCGAAATCATCGAAAAAGCGCACGGCCCCATCGAGCCCGGCCAGGCCACGTGCTTCATCCCAGTGATGGGCCAGGTTTCCATCGGCGCGCCAGTAACTCATGCCACTCATGTAGCAGGGGCCGAGGTATGTGCGCAGGCCCAGCTCAGCGGCCACATCCGCCACAGCAGCCATTTCATCGTAGGTCTCAGCCCACTGGCGGTAATACATCGAGGTGATCGGCATGGCCGTGGTGATGCCGTTGCGGATCAACTGAGTAAAGGCGTAGCGGTATTTGAAAACCTCTTCGTCTGCGCTGTAACTCTCTCGGGGACCGGCCGCCAGATAATCTTCGCACCACATCCGGCCCATATCCCGCTCATCACCGTTGTCCAGGGTCAGCACCGTAGAATCCAGGTCTGCGAGTGCGTCCAGATCGATGAATCCCGGGCCGATCAACGCGTTGCCATAGTCGATCCACTGATCCACCGGACCTGCATATCCACGCCCCACAAACACGATACGTGAGCCTTCGAACACCACTTCGCCGTCGCGCCATAGCACGTGCTGCGTGCCGTCGAAACCGACCACGCAGCTGCTTTTCAGGGCGACTATTTTAATAGGCCCGGGCTTCACAGTCGGCTTTCCAGCAAACGACCGCCGGAAGCGATCAACTCGCCGCCGCGATAGACCTGCCGCACTGGCCGCGACACCACGGCTTCACCCAGGGTTTGTACTGGCATCAACAAGAAGTCGGCCCGCTGCCCGATCTCCAGCCCGTAATCGTCACAGCCCAGCGCTTGGGCTCCATTCACTGTGGCGGCGGCAAACGCCGCTGCCAGTTCCTCGTCCTTGTTCATGTCAAAGCGGAACGCCAGCAGCATTGCCCGTTCCAGCATGTCACCGTTGCCCATGGGCGACCAGGCGTCACGAATACCGTCCGAACCCAGGCACACGTTGACTCCGGCTTCGCGCAACGCGAGGTACGGCGGCACCGCGCAATCGGCCGGGGCCGAGCTCATCAGCGAAATGCCCAACCTGGCCAGGCGATCAGCCACCGGCCGGACCTGACTCCAGGGCAACATGCCCAGGCAATAGGCGTGGCTGATCATCACCCGGCCCTGACGCCCGAAGCGTTCGGTGTAATCGGCGATCAGCGCGATCTGCCACAGGCCCAGTTCACCTTTGTCATGCAGGTGTATGTCGACGCCCCGGTCGAATTCGCTGGCCAGCTTGAACACGAAGTCGAGTTGGGCCACGGGGTCATTATCGATACCGCAGGGGTCGAGGCCGCCGACGTTCTCCACACCCAGTGCCATGGCTTCGCGCATCAGTTCGGCGGTACCGGGGCGGCTGATCAGGCCGGTTTGCGGGAATACCACCAGTTGCAGGTCAATCAGGTCGCAGTAGCGTTCGCGCAGTTGTTGCATGGCTTCAACATGACGCAGGCCGAAATCCGGGTCGATGTCTACGTGGCAGCGCATGGTCAGCGACCCACGGGCAATGCAGTTTTCAAGCAGCGCACCGGCGCGTTCGGCGATGGGGCTCTGCACTTCACGCAGTACACGGCGTTCGTTGGCGATGTAATCCTTGAGCGTCGGCCCAGCGCTGTTCGAATGCCAGGGCTGGCCCCAGAGGGTTTTGTCGAGATGAACGTGGCTTTCGACCAGGGCCGGCGTGAGGAGCTGGTCTTGGCCGTCAATGTCGGTAGCCGTCAGCGCTGCGTTAGACGCGGGGCGTCGTTGTATGAACAGGCCGTTGTCCACAAGCAGGTCTTGTGCAGCAAGTCCGTAGGGCCGCACGTTGCGCAGCCAGCGGGGTTGGGTCATGGCAAACCTCTTGGAATTCTAGGGTGTTTGACCGGGCCTCTTCGCCAGCAAGCTGCTGCCACAATGCTCGCGGTCTGGCTGGCGAAGGCGGCTCCTTAGCGCTGGATCAGCCCTTGAGCTTTGACCAGATCCGGTCTTGCAGCTCACGCGCCTTGTTGCTGCATTCCTTTTCAGGCCGCAGGCGTGAGGCGAACTCTTCGGGCATGTTGATTGCGTCCATCACGCGCCATTTCGCGTCGATCAGGTTTTCGCTTTGAATGCCGTTGTCATAGGCGATGGCGTTGGACACGGCAGCGGCGTTTTCCGGTTTCATCATCCAGTCGATGAAGATCTTGGCGTTGCCGGGGTGAGGCGCGCTTTTTGGCACGGCGAAGTTGTCCTGGAACATCGCCAGGCCTTCACGGGGGTACACGTACTTGATGCTGCTTTTTTGCAACGTGGCGCGGGCCGTTGAGCCGTTCCAGTTTTGCATCATGATCACTTCACCGGAGGCCATGCGGTCGACGGTGTTGTCCGAGCTGTACATCTTCAAGAACGGTTTTTGTTTTTGCAGCAACTCAAGGATGCGCTTGGCATCCTGTGGATTTTCGGTGCACTCGTCGACGTTCAGGTAGTGGCTGGCGGCGTTGATCACGCTGCTGGAGGTATCGAGTGCGGCGAGTTGGCCCTGGAGCTCCTTGCGCGGTTCGAAGAATTCCTTCCACGAGTCGTCCAGCTTGCCGCCGGGGACCCGCGCGCTGTCATAAGAAAACCCCGTGGTGCCCCACAAGTAAGGCGCTGAGAACTTGCGCCCGGGATCGAAGCTCGGGTCGCGGAAAGCCGGTTTGACGTACTGGAAGTTGGGCAGGGTCAGCGTGTCGATTTCCAGCAGCAAGTCCTGGTTGATCAGGGTGCGCATGATCGATTGCGATGGCACGATCACGTCATAGGCCGCGCCACCGGCCTGCAACTTGGCCAGCAGGGTTTCGTTGCTGTCGTAGCCGTCCATGGTGACTTTGATGCCGGTTTCCTTTTCGAATTTGGCCAGCAGGTCTACCGGGTAGTAATCGGTCCAGTTGTAGAAAAACAATTCCTTGGGTTCGGCAGCCTGCGCAGCAAGTGCGGTGAAGCAACTGAGGGCCAGACCGGCGACGCCGTAACCGATATGTTTCAATTTCATGCTTTTTTTAATCATGACAGCAGGCTCCAGACTCATTGTTGTTTGCCGCGTTGTCCCAGCCAGAAGGCCAGCACCACCAGCACGATGGAAATCACCAGCATCAGGGTCGAGATTGCGTTGATCTCAGGCGTCACGCCGGCCTTGATCGCGGAGAAGATGTACACCGGCAAGGTCGTCGAGCCAGGCCCTGCCACGAAGAACGTCATGATGAAATCGTCGAGGCTGACCACGAATGCCAGTACCGACCCGGACAACACCGCCGGCCACAGCAGCGGCAAGGTCACCCGGCGAAACACCTGCCACGGGTTGGCGTACAAGTCGTTGGCCGCTTCCAGCAGGCTTTTGTCCAGGTCATTCAAGCGAGCGCGAATCGGCAGGTAGGCGAAAGGAATGCAGAAGCCGATGTGCGCCACGATCACCGTCAACAGACCGAGCTTGATCCCCAGCGCCATGAACAGCAGCAACGTGGCGACCGCGGTAACGATCTCCGGCAGGATCAGCGGCAGGTTGATCCCACCCTCGACCACTTTCTGCCCGTAGAACGGCCGATACGTCGCCAGCGCGGCGAGCAGCGCAATGGTCGTGGCGCAGACCGTGGCAATACTCGCCACGATGATCGAGTTCAATGCCGCGGTCTGAATCGAAGGGTTGGCCAGAATCCGTCCGTACCAAGCGAACGAAAACTCGGTCCAGACCGTTGCGGAGCGGTTGGCATTGAAGCTGTAGGCGATCAGCACAAAGATCGGCACGTACAGGTACGCGAGAATCAGCAGACTGACTTCGCGGGTCAACGGCAGTTTTTTCAGGTGCAGGGCGATCATACGGAGGCTCCCCGACGAAGAGTTTGGGCGGTTCTGCGTGTATAGAGGGCGTAAAGCATCAACGACAGGAGCAGAATCCCGAGCAACAGGAACGACAGTGAACTGCCCAGCGGCCAGTTGCGCGCGGTGCCGAACTGTTGCTGGATCAGGTTGCCAATCATCAACGTCTTGCCACCACCGAGAATCGCCGGAGTGATGAAGGCGCCGAGGCTCGGCACAAACACCAGTAGCGCGCCAGCAATCACGCCGGGCATCGACAGCGGCAGAATGATCCGCTTCAGCGCGTGCCAGCGGTTGGCTCCGAGGTCGTACGCCGCTTCCACCAGGCGCCAGTCGAGTTTTTCCAGGGTCGAGTAGATCGGCAAAATCATGAACGGCAGAAAGCTGTAGACCAGCCCTACACTCACGGCAAAGTCGTTGTAGAGGAGGGTGATGCCGCCCGCCTGGGGGAACAGGGCATTGAGACTTTGGGCGACCCACCCGTGCTCGCGCAGAATGATCAGCCACGCGTAGTTACGGATCAGCAGGTTGGTCCAGAACGGGATGGTGATCAGCAAGACCATGAGGTTGCGCCGACGCGGGGTCAGGCTGGACATCCACAGCGCCACCGGGAAGCCGAACAGAAAACACAACAACGTGGTGCCGCCGGCCTGGAACACCGAGCGCAGCAGCGCCTGGGCGTACACCCAGTTGAGTTCCATTTCACCGTCGAAACCTTCCTGGAAAAACAGCTGCACATAGCTTTGCAATTGCCAGTTGGCCTGCCAGTCGACGCCACCGTACACGTTGCGCGGCAGCAAGCTGATGTAGCCCATGATGCCGAGTGGAATGGCGATCAGCGCCAGTAAAGTCAGAACCACCGGGCTGAGCAACAGGGCGCGGCTGATAGCGGGGGAAGTGCTGCTGACGCTCATCTCAGGCCTCCATCAACAGGCAGGCATGGGGCGGTAAGTTGACCGCAACGCGATCACCGACCACACGACCGCGGTTCAGGCCTTCATTGTTTTCGCGCAGCATGACCTTGATGTCGTTATTCAACCGGCACTGATAAAGCGTTGCGGTGCCTACATACAGCACCGCTTCGATCACGCCGCGCAAATGATGGGGCTGCCCCGGCTCGACCAGCTGCGAGCGCTCCGGGCGGAAAGCCAGTTGCACGTTAGTGCCATTGAAGCCTTGGGCCGGGCAGGGGATTTCCACCGGCATGCCGTTGGGCACAAAGAGGTTTTGGTCGTGCTGGCCGCGTTTCAGATGGCCGGGAAGGAAGTTGATGTCACCGATAAACTGGGCAACGAACTGGTGCTGCGGCCGCTCGTAAATGTCATTGGGCGTACCGATCTGCAGAATCTTGCCTGCGGACATCACGGCAATCCGGTCAGACAAGGTCAGGGCTTCTTCCTGGTCGTGGGTCACGAAGATAAAAGTGATCCCGGCTTCCTTTTGCACGCGCTTGAGTTCGACCTGCATCTCTTTGCGCAGCTTGAGGTCCAGCGCCGACAATGGTTCGTCCAGCAGCAGTACTTTGGGTTTGGGGGCCAGGGCCCGGGCAAGGGCGACCCGCTGCTGCTGACCGCCGGACAACTCGGCAGGTTTACGCTTGGCCAGATGCTGCATTTGTACCAGCGCGAGCATCTCATCCACACGCTTGGGAACGAGTTTATGATCGAGACCCAGCATCTCGAGGCCGAAGGCTATATTCTGCGCGACACTCATGTGGGGAAACAGCGCGTAGCTCTGGAAGACGGTATTGACCCGACGCTTGAACGGCGGCAAGTCATTGACCGGTTCGCCCGCGAGACGAATCTCGCCGTCGCTGACATGTTCGAAACCGGCGATGGTGCGCAGCAAGGTGGTTTTGCCGCAGCCGGAAGGGCCCAGCAGGGTAAAGAACTCGTTGTCGGCAATGTCGACTGAAACGTTGTCGAGGGCTGGAGCCAGCCCCGGATCGTCGGAATACCGTTTTGAGACGTTACGCACTTCAATTGCGACTGGATGACCCATAATGGTGCATTCCTCTAATTATTGTATGCAATGTCTGGATGCAATCTAGAGATAACCGGATTAATCTGCCCGTGCAACCCCCTTTTTTTAAGGCTGTTCATCGCCTGGGGCCGGTTGTTTTGCGCTAAAGGAGTGTTGAAATGACCGAGAAGAAACTCGAAACAACGGTCGACCGCGTCTATCAAGGGGTTTACGAGGCGATCAGCAAGCGTTCGCTAAGACCGGGAATGAAGTTGGGAGAGGCGTCGTTGGCCGAACTTTTTAACGTGAGCCGAACGTCGGTTCGTGCTGCACTCAAGCAATTGGAGGCCGATGGACTGGTCACCACAGAGCCCAATAAAGGTGCATCCGTATCGCTACCGAGTGACGAGGAGATTCGATCGCTGTTTGAAACCCGGCGTCTGGTCGAGATCGGTATCGTCAGTGAACTCTGTCGCCGACGCGATACTGCGGTAACCCGCGACTTGCGCGATCACCTGCTGCTCGAAGACGAAGCGCACCGTAACGGCGACCATGAACGGCTGATTCATTTACTCGGCGAGTTCCACATCAAACTTGCGCGAAGCCTGAACAACCCGGTGTTGCTGGACTGGTTCCAGAAGCTGATTTCCCGCGCCTCGCTGTATGCTGCGGCGCTCGATGATGACAGCCACGAAGCCTGTCGCGACGATGAGCATTTGCGCCTGATCGAGTACATCGAGGCCGGCAACCAGAGCGCTGCAATCGAGCTGACATGCATTCATCTAAATGGCATCGAGAAGGCGATTCTCGACGTCGCGGCCACGCTGAAAACGGACTACCACCCGCTTAAACACCTGATATCACTGTAAGGGAAAGCGTGCTCCCCCTTCACCGAACCCAATCCTTGGGCAACTTTGCCAAGGATTTTCAGTGTGCCTGCCGTTTTTCGATCAGCGTTTTTAATCCGATCTATAGTCTCTGTTCCTGAAAATGCTTACGGAACGCTCGCTATGAGGCATAAATCTGCAACGGCTTGTTCGCGCTTTACACCCAGTCATCGTGTTGAGCTTGAAGCCCATGACCTGTGCACCTGTAGCTCGCCGGACATACAGGATTTTCACGCCAGGATGATGCTCGATCTGTCTCGACGTGATGTCTATAGCGGGATCAGGCCCAAAGGCGCACCGCTGTCAGAAGTGCGCACCTCAAGTACTTCAGGGCAGGGCACGAACGCTGAGTCCAGCGTGAGCACTGTATTGCTCAAGAATCTTCGTTTATTCAACGGTAGCGTTGTGCTTGACGATAACGTCTGCATCCTGATCAAGGCTGGCGTGATCGACTCACTGCTACCTGCCAATACGGATGTCGAAGGGGCCGTGGTTATCGATTGCGGGCGAAGGGTGGTGATGCCGGGACTGATTGATGCCCATTGGCACACTACGTTGGCGGGCATCACGCAACTTGACGCGATGAGTGCAGACCCGGGATATATCCATTTAGTCGCCGCCCGCGAAGCAGAAAGCACCTTGATGCGCGGCTTTACGACGGTGCGCGATCCTGGTGGACCTTCGTTTGCCTTGAAGCGTGCAATTGATGAGGGCGTTATCCCGGGGCCACGTATTTATCCATCCGGCGCCATGATTTCACAGACTTCGGGCCACGGTGATTTCAGGATGCGATCCGAGATCCCCCGCAGCTCTCTCAGACCACTGAGCGTTACCGAACAACTGGGTGCTGCCGCCATCGCCGATGGCGATGCCGAAGTGCTCAGGCGCGCAAGAGAGCAGCTCATGCTCGGGGCCTCACAGTTAAAACTGATGGCCGGAGGCGGAGTGGCCTCTACTTATGATCATCTTGATAGCACCCAGTTTCTGGAGTCAGAATTAAGAATGGCGGTTGAAGCCGCTGCTGATTGGGGCACCTATGTCATGGTGCATGCGTACACGCCCAGAAGTATTCAGCGCGCCATTCGAGCCGGCGTGAAATCAATCGAACACGGGCAACTGGCGGATGAAGAAACCGTGCGCATGATGGCCGACAACGATATCTGGTGGAGTCTTCAGCCTTTTCTGCAGGATGAAGATGCCAATGTTTACCCTGATCCTGTACGCCGAGAGCGTCAGCGCGTGGTGGCCGAGGGCACCGCGAAAGCCTATGAGTTTGCGCAGCGCTTCAATATAAAAACCGCTTGGGGGACTGATATTTTATTCAATCCGCTAAAGACACCGACTCAGGGAAGACAACTGGCGAAGTTGACCCGGTTTTACGCCGCGCACGATGTTGCGAACATGGCGACAAAGATCAATGGAGAGCTTTTGGGGCTGTCGGGAGCGCGCAATCCTTATCCCGGTAAAGTGGGCCGGATAGAGGCCGGTGCATTGGCAGATCTGCTGGTTGTCGAAGGCGACCCCACGGTAAGCCTCGCATTTCTGGAGGACCCCGAGATCAATATCAGCATGATCATGAAAGGCGGGAAAATCTATAAACAGAACTTCTAGTCCTCAGCAGGACCATGCACAAAGCCACTGAAAAGCATGGGCATATTTAATTTCCGAATACCTGCCGCGCTGACCATACTGGCTCTTCATGGGATGGAGAAGAGGGCGTGACATGGGTTCCCGGATGCTTAAATACGGCCTGTTGACGGTCGCACTGTTGATGACTGGAGTGGTGATGGCAAATGACAAGACACTGCTCACCGCCGTGAGGGACGGTGAATTGGCCGGGGTGCAGCAACTGATCGCTGAAGGAGCGAAGCTCGACGAACGTACGATCGATGGCAGCAGTGCGCTCCTGCTTGCAACCCGTGCGAACCAGATAGACATTGCCAAGGCATTGATCGAAGCCGGTGCCAACGTTAACCAGAAAAATCTGATTCAGGACAGCCCCTATCTGTTGGCGGGTGCAAGCGGGCGTAATGAAATCCTTAAGCTTGCCCTGGCCCATGGTGCCGATCTTAAAAGCACCAACCGCTATGGCGGCACGGCCTTGATCCCGGCGTGCGAGCGTGGGCATGTCGAAACCGTGCGCCTGCTGATCGCGGCAGGCGTTGACATGAACCATGTCAATCGTCTGGGCTGGACCTGTTTGATGGAAGCCATCGTGCTTTCTGACGGCGGACCGGCACATCAACAGATTGTCAGCCAGTTGATCGAGGCCGGCGCAGACCTGAACCTGCCTGACGACAAGGGCGTGAGCCCGTTGCAACACGCGCAAAAACGCGGTCAGACCGCAATTGCGCAATTGCTGCTGGACGCGGGCGCGCACTGATTCAGTGTCGAGGATCCGGCTAATTTTGCACAACAACTGCGCGATTGCTCGCCAACACCCGTCTGCTGGCTGAATCCGCAATGCCCCTTGCAAAAATGGGATGCTGCTTGAGCCGTTGTGTTTTGCCTGCGATGTCCGGGCTAAAACAATTTGACATATGTTATTTGTGATCACATATTGGAGGCACAAAACGTCCAATGTGAGCGTCACCCATGACAGATCAGCCGATCCTCCTGCCCACGATGCGTCAGGTGTCCCGCGATACCCTTCAAGATCAGGTCTACCGTCAGATCCGTGAAGCGCTGATGAGCGGCCGCTTTCAACCAGGCCAGAAATTGACCATCCGGGGTCTGGCCGAAGCGCTGGGTTCCAGCCCGATGCCAGTGCGTGAAGCACTCAATCGCCTGAGCGCAGAGAACGCTTTTGAAGTCACCGAGACCTCCCGCCTACGTGTTCCCATGATGACCCCCGAACGGCTGCGCGAGATTCGCGACGCGCGAGTAGCCCTCGAAGGTCTTCTTGCCGAGAAGGCGGTGCTGAAACTCACCGATAACGACCTTACAGAGATAAGCCACCTGTGCGACCAGATGCAGCAGGCCGCCGACAGTGTGGATGTGGCCCGTTATCTGTGGACTAACTTCGCCTTCCACCGGCGTATCTACGCGGTTGCAAAAGCTGAGCTGACCGTCGCGGCCGTAGAGAATTTTTGGCTGCACATGGGCCCTTGCTTTGCGCTGGTAGCTCCCGACGAGTCGCATCTTCAGCGCTCAATGGAAGCTCACAACCGCATCGTTGAGGCTCTTGCTGTGCGTGACGGGGCTGCGGCCCGAGCGGCAGTTATCGACGACATCATGCAGGCCGCCGATTCTCTGGCGCGCCTGATCGTCAAGAGCGGCCGTTCGAGGTCGCCTGTCTCTGGAGTAAAAAAAGCATGAGCGTTCTCAATCGACTGATTCCCTACACCGGTTTGCGGGTATTGATTTCTGGTGGTGCAGCCGGGATCGGTGAAGTCTTGGCGGCGGCTTTCATGGAAGCAGGTGCCAAAGTACATGTGTGTGATGTCAGCGAAGCGGCCATTGCAGCGTACCGAGACCGTTACCCGAACAGCATTGCTACCCGTGCGGACGTGGGTGATCCCGCGCAAATCGAAGCGGTGTTCAAGATCCAGTGCGAAATGTTCGGTGGGCTTGACGTACTGGTCAATAACGCAGGTATTGCTGGGCCAACCGCCGGGATCGACGCGATCACCGACGAGGAGTGGCAGCGCACCGTAGACATTAACCTCACGGGTCAATACCGCTTTGCTCATCATGCGGTGCCACTGCTCAGGGCGTCACCCAACGCACATCTGATCCACATCGCTTCGGTCGCAGGCAGACTGGGTTACGCTTGGCGCACACCGTACGCCGCGACAAAATGGGCCATCATTGGCCTGATGAAATCACTGGCGTGCGAGTTGGGCGAAAGCGATATCCGCGTCAATGCTTTGCTACCCGGTATCGTCGAAGGCCCGCGCATGGACGGTGTAATTCGGGCACGCGCTGAACAGATGAACGTGCCTGAAGCCGAAATGCGTGAGGAGTACCTGAAAAAAATCTCTCTCAAACGCATGGTCACCGCCGAGGACGTCGCCGCCATGGCACTGTTCCTGTGCTCACCCGCCGCACGCAATGTGACCGGCCAGGCCATCAGTGTGGATGGCAACGTCGAGTACCTCTAAGCGTCTCGACCTGAATCCCAAAATGGACCGCAATTAATCTGAGTCCAATGCCTCACCAACTTTCTCGCCAAGAACAAGAACGGAGAATACTCATGTCCAAAAAACGCCCGGTCATCATCACGTGCGCAGTCACTGGCGCCATTCATACACCTTCGATGTCCCCCCATTTACCTATCACGCCGCAGGAAATTGCCGATGCAGCCATCGGTGCTGCCCAAGCCGGCGCGTCGATTGTTCACCTGCATGCTCGCGACCCAGTTGATGGGCGACCGAGCCAAGATGTTGATCTGTTTCGACAGTTCCTGCCCCAAATCAAAGCCAAAAGTGACGTGGTGATCAACATTACCACCGGTGGTGCACCGACCATGGGCGTGGAAGAGCGTTTGCAGCCCGTGGCACAACTCAAGCCGGAGTTGGCGTCGCTGAACATGGGCTCGATGAACTTCGGGCTGTACGAAATGCTTGATCGTTTCACCGAGTTCAAGCACGACTGGGAGCGGCCGTACCTCGCCGAGAGCGATGACCGGATCTTCCGTAATACCTTTCGCGACATCACCCACATTCTTAATGCCTGTGCCGAGAACCGTACCCGTTTTGAAATTGAATGCTACGACATCGGTCATCTGTATACCGCCGCGCACTTCCTTCAGCGCGGATTGCTCAAGGCCCCGATATTCATTCAGTCGGTGTTTGGTCTGCGCGGCGGCATCGGTGGGCACCCGGAAGACTTGGCACACATGCGGCGAACGGCCGACCGCTTGTTCGGCGACGCTTACCAATGGTCAATTCTCGGTGCCGGGCGTAATCAGATCCCCCTTGGCACCATGGGGCTGTCTATGGGCAGCCATGTGCGCGTCGGTCTTGAAGATTCGCTATGGGACGGGCCCGGCAAGCTGGCGGCGTCAAACGCCGACCAGGTCAAGCGCATTCGCACAGTTATCGAAGCCCTTGGAGGGCGCGTGGCGACCCCGGATGAGGCTCGGGAACTGCTCGACCTTAAGGGCAAGGACAAGGTCGATTTCTAGGGTCGCATTTTTCTCGCTCGGCTGAGGGCTGAGCGGGGCGTTAGGCATGTGGTTTTCCGTCAGCCCTAAAGAGTTGCGGCGCAGTTGAGCCCCTTCGCTCCATGTCTCAACCCCCGGGCCCGGAACTTGCTAATGAATACTCGAAAAGGTTAGTCCGATGACAATAATAAATAAAACCGACGCGCTTTCCGAACCCCGCGATGCGGCGACGTTGAACAAACTGATGTTTGTGAAACTCATGCCGTTGTTGATTGCGGCATACGTACTGAGCTTTCTTGACCGCACCAACATCGCGCTGGCCAAGCATCAGCTGGATATCGATCTGGGTATTTCTGCTGCCGCTTACGGGCTGGGAGCAGGGTTGTTCTTTCTCACTTATGCGCTCTCGGAAGTGCCCAGCAATCTGATCATGCACAAAGTCGGCGCTAGATTCTGGATAGCGCGGATCATGGTGACTTGGGGCTTGATCTCAGCGGCAATGGCTTTTGTTCAGGGCGAAACGTCGTTCTACGTACTACGTCTGTTGCTGGGCATCGCTGAGGCAGGTCTGTTTCCCGGTGTCATGCTGTACCTGACGTACTGGTTTGGCAGAGAGCAGCGGGCCCGTGCTACGGGTTATTTTCTGTTAGGCGTGTGCTTTGCCAACATCATTGGCGGTCCGCTGGGCGCCGCGCTCATGCAACTGGACGGCGTATGGGGCTGGCGTGGCTGGCAATGGATGTTCATGCTTGAAGGGCTGCCGGCGGTGTTCTTTGCCGTGGTGGTCTGGAAAAAATTGCCCGATCGTCCGTCCAAGGCGCCATGGCTGAGCGTGGCTGAAGCCGAGCAGATCGAACGGACGTTGGCGGCGGAAGCTCAGGAGGGTGCAGGTCAGGGTGGCAACGCTTTTAAGCAATGCCTGACCCCACAGATTCTGTTGGCGATCCTGGTCTACTTCTGCCACCAGATCACTGTCTACACAGTGATCTTTTTTCTACCCGGCATCATTGGCAAATACGGTGATCTGAGCACCTTGCAAATCGGATTGTTAACGTCCTTGCCGTGGTTGGCAGCAGCCGTAGGCGCTATTGCCTTGCCTCGATTCGCTACAACACCGCAGCGTTCCCGACAGATGTTGGTAGTGGGCTTGCTGACAATGGCTGCCGGGTTGGGCATCGCATCCTTTGCGGGTCCAGCGGTCAGTCTGCTGGGCTTCTGCATTTCGGCGGTCATGTTCTTCGTGGTGCAGTCGATCATTTTTCTGTATCCCGCTTCGCGGCTCAAGGGGGCGGCACTTGCAGGTGGCCTGGGTTTCGTCAACTCATGCGGTTTGCTAGGCGGTTTTGTGGGGCCCTCTGTCATGGGGTTGATCGAGCAAAGTACAGGCAATGCAATGGATGGCATGAAAATCATAGCGATTGTTCTGGTGATCGCGGCGATTGCAGCAATGCGCTTGCGTCAGGGGCATGAACGCAAGGTGGACAAGCAAAGACTGCAAGGCCGTAGACAGCCTGTATGAGTATCCACTGACGGGATATCGACGTTGAGCAACGTCGATATCCATCGGCATCAGTTTGCCGCTGGTGTCCTGGTTGAAGTAGCAATCGCTTGGCGTATCTCCCGCACATTGCGGGCGGGCGGTGTGCCGAATTGACGGTGATATTCGCGGCTGAACTGCGATGCGCTTTCATAGCCTACAACGTAGGCCACGTCAGAGGCGCGATGCTCGCCCGTGAGTAAAAGCTGCCTAGCTTCCTGCAATCTGAGCTGTTTTTGATACTGGACAGGACTAAGACCTGTCATTGACCGAAAATGGCGATGCAGGCTTGCCCGACTCATTCCGCTCGCATCGCACAACGCCTCGATACGAAGTCGGGCGTTGTAGTTATCCCTGATCCAGGCAACAGCCCGCCGAATGCTGTCCAGTGCGCCATCGGGTTGGGCTATCTGGCGCAGAAGTCGGCCCTGCGGCCCCTGTAGCAGGCGATAGATCAGTTCCCGTTCGGCCATGGGGCCGAGAACCGGAATATCGTCAGGGGTGTCGAGTAATGATAATAAGCGCAGTAATGTGTCGCGCAGCGAAGCGGTCATCGGGTTTATGGTGATGCCAATCCCTTTTTGCTCGCTCTCGCGAATCAGCGGCATGGTCGCGGCCAGCTCCGCCAATATGGCCGGATCCAACACAAGTGATACCGCCACGTAGGGCTGCCCATCTTCGGTATCAAGAATTTGCCCTATCAAGGGTAAATCCAGGGCGCTGATGAGGTACTGCTCACTGTCGTAGCTCAAAAGATGGTCGTTGATTGCAACGCGCTTCGAGCCTTGCAGGATGAAGCAGATCATCGAGCGGTACAGACATGGCGCCTTGATTGTAGAGCCGTGTCCGACACAGATGTCTACCCGCGGGATCCGAGTGGTATTTAAACCCGGTGGCGCATGGCGCAGGGCGATGTCAAGGTGCGCTGTAAGATCGTTTTTCATGAAACGATTATGCCAATGCCGCGTCACCCCGCAAGGTGATTGAGACAATCAGGCAATAAACTGAGCGTATTGGGCGTGGGTTGCAAACAGGTCTTTGTCTATCTTGAGCCACTCAAGAACGCACCGAAAGGCGCGACCAACCGGGCAGAGACAGTTAATGACCAATCAAATCGCACTTATCACCGGCGCCAGCCGCGGCCTTGGCCGCAACATGGCGCTTCACCTCGCTAAGCGTGGCGTGCACATCATAGGTACCTACCGCAGTGGCGCGGCACAAGCCGAGACGCTGAAGCAGGAGATCGAAGCGCAGGGCGGCAAGGCCTCGATGCTGGCGCTCGACATCACCGACACTGCCAGCTATCAAGGTTTTTCGAACGCAGTAACCAATACCCTGAAGACCGACTTTCGCCGCGATCGCTTTGACTTCCTCGTCAACAACGCCGGTAATGGGCTGTTTGCACCTTTTAATGACGCGACCGAAGACCAGTTTGCCTCACTGGTTGCCACACACCTTCGTGGCCCGATTTTCCTGACTCAAAAGCTGCTACCCCTCATGGAAGATGGCGGTCGTATCGTGAACGTTTCATCCGGCTTCGTGCGCTTTACTCTGCCGGGATACAGCGTTTACGCAGCGGTGAAGGCAGCAGTCGAGGTTCTGACCCGTTACATGGCCGTGGAACTCGGTTCGCGCCAAATTCGGGTGAACGCGATTGCCCCAGGCGCCATCGCAACCGATTTTGGGGGTGGTACGGTGCGCGACAACAAAGATGTGAATGCCTATGTCGCACAAGGGATCGCTCTGGGTCGTGTCGGTCTGCCAGACGATATAGGCGGTGCAGTTGCGGCCATCCTCTCTGATGACATGGCCTGGGCTAACGGGACGACGTTTGATATTTCGGGTGGCCAGTTGCTCTAGCCACACCCGCATTTATGACATTGCGTTGTTATTCAGACGAGTAGCGATCATGCCTGACGTTCAACTGACGCTCGTAGACACTCCCTGACCCCGACCGGATCAACCTTTGAACAGCTGCGCACTCATGAAGTCGATGAACACCCGCAGCTTCGGCGCGCGATACTTGCTCGATGGCCACAGCATGCGGAAGGTACCCTGATGCTGGTTGAAGTCGTCCAGCACCGTTACCAGCTCACCGGCAGCAATGGCATCACGGACCATAAAGTCCGGCAGACAGGCGATGCCAAGGCCATCGCGGGCCACGTGAAGGAGGGCCTCGGTGGTGCTGCATACCATCGTGGCCAAGAGGACGGGCTCTGCCTCGCCTGTCTGCTTGCGCAAAGGCCACGACTCCAACTTGCCGGAACTCGGGAACTTGTGTTGCAAGCCCGCATGGCCCGTCAGGTCGGCGGGCACGAGCGGAGTGCCGCGCGCAGCAAGATACCCGGGGGAGGCCACTAGCAGCAGCTTGTAGGTACCCAGTGCGCGGGACATCAACCGGGAATCAGTCGGTTCTCCGGTGCGAATGACGGCATCGAATCCGTCCTCGATGACATCGACCAGCCGATCCGAGAAATCCACATCCAGTTCAATGGCGGGGTAGCGGTGCATGAAGGCCGTGAGCGCCGGCATAACCAGGCTGCTGACCAGCGGCATGCTCACCCGCAGTTTGCCTTGGGGGGCCTGTCGGGTTTCCGACAGTTCCAGTTGCGCCGCCTCAACTTCGCAGAGGATGCGCCGGCAACGCTCCAAAAACAGCGTGCCCTCGGCGGTCAGCGTGATACTGCGCGTACTGCGGTGGAGCAGGCGCACACCCAACCGCTCCTCGAGCCGTGCCACGCTTTTGCCCACGGCGGATGACGAGACCCCAAGCACGCGCCCGGCTTGCGAAAAGCTACGGTCTTGTGCCGCCTGGACGAAGAACGCGATGCCGCTGAGTGAGTCCATGCTTGTCCACTATAAGAAAATTTGTCCGATATGTTCGGAACCTTAGCTTATTTTTCTTAAGCGAGCCCGCACTTACTCTGGCGTCTTCACATGACTCTTTGCGGATGTTCCCCCCCATGACACATGCCCTGACCGCCACTCGCAGTACCACCGGACGTGACTGGCTGCTACTGCTTGCCGCCTGCCTGACCGGCATCCTGATCCCGCTGTGCTTCACCGGTCCGGCCGTGGTGCTGCCGTCCATCAGCCAGGAACTGGGCGGCACGGCGGTGCAACTGAACTGGGTAGTCAACGGCTACATCCTGACCTACGGCAGCGCCATGATGGCGGCCGGCAGCCTGACCGACACCTATGGTCGCAAGCGCGTGTGGCTGGTCGGCCTTGCGCTATTCGTGTTGATGACATTCTTGATCTCGCTGGCACCGACGGTTGGCTGGATCGACGGGTTGCGTCTGGCCCAAGGGCTGGGGGGCGCAGCCGCCTTTGCGGGGGCCATGTCTTCGCTGGCACAGACCTTCCACGGCCCCATCCGCACACGTGTATTCAGCCTGCTCGGCACCACCTTTGGTATCGGTCTGGCTTTCGGCCCCCTGGCGGCAGGCTGGCTGGTGGAGGTGGCGGACTGGCGTTGGGTGTTTCTGGCGACAGCGCTGATCGGTGTGGCCGGTTTCCTGCTGGTATGGATCAGCGCCACGGAGTCCAAAGACCCGGAGTCCAGCGGACTGGACTGGCCCGGTGCCCTTAGTTTCACCGCCGCGCTGAGCGTGTTCACTTACGCCATCCTGCTGGCACCGGAAGAGGGCTGGCACAGCGCGTGGGTGCTTGGCATGCTGTTGACTTCAGTCGTGTTGTTCATCGTATTCGTCCGCATCGAACGCCGCGTCGCGCGCCCGATGCTCGACCTGTCGTTATTCGACAGCGGGCGCTTCGTCGGCGTGCAGGTGTTGGCCGCATCTCCGGCCTTCTACTTTGTGACATTGATCGTGATGCTGCCGGGGCGGTTCATCGGCATTGACGGATTGAGCGCATTGGAAGCAGGTCAAATGATGATAGCCCTGGCTGCGCCGCTGCTGGTCGTGCCGTTCGTTGCCGCGTTGCTGTCGCGCTGGTTCACCTGCCGGGTGCTGTCCGGCATCGGGCTGATGGTGGTGGCGGTCGCACTGGTGTGGTTGGGCCAGGTAGTGTCAGGCGGGGCAGGCCCTGCGCTGGTAGCGCCGCTGGTGATGATCGGCGCAGGCATTGGCCTGCCTTGGGGGCTGATGGATGGCATGGCCGTGAGCGTGACGCCCACAGAACGAGCAGGCATGGCGACCGGCATCTTCAACTGCGTGCGTGTTTCAGCCGACGGTTTGGCTATCGCGGTGGCAGGCGCGCTGCTGGCGTTCTTGATTCAGGGCGGATTGCTCGGCACTCTGGCCGGGACTGATCCAGCCGTTGTCATCGAGGCCGCCAATCGCGCCGCGCTTGGCGATCTGGCCTATGCCAGCGCCCTCGTCAGCGGCGAGCGCGCCGTGCTGCTGGCGACCTACGATCAGGCATTGCGTTGGGTCTTGTACAGCCTGGCGGGTTCTTCGGCACTGACTGCGTTGCTTGTGTTCGCCTTACTGGGTAAATCCCGTGCGCATGAAGAAGTGCCCGCAGCGGTATGAACCCGAGGTAGCTCAGGACAGCAAAAAGCATGACAACCACGGCTTTCGTCGTAGCACGTATTCATAAACCGGTGGTCGTACATAGTCAGGACAGTGCATCCAGCATAAGCCCGAGGCAAATCTCGTTGCCAAAGGCCAAACCGCAGCAATGAGGGCTATGACATGAAAGTTTTGATGGTTCTGACGTCCCACGATCAACTTGGAGATACAGGCTTGAAAACAGGGTTCTGGCTTGAAGAGTTCGCAGCGCCTTACTACGTCTTCAAGGATGCAGGGGCCGAGGTGGTTTTGGCATCGCCAGCAGGTGGTCAACCGCCTCTGGACCCAAAGAGTGAACTGCCGGATTTCCAGACTGACATGACCCACCGTTTTAACGCTGATCCTGAGGCTCAGCGAGCTTTGGCGAGCACGGTCAAGCTGGATTCGGTCAGCAGCAAAGATTTTGACGCCGTGTTTTACCCTGGTGGGCATGGCCCTCTGTGGGATCTGGCCGAGTCCAGGACCTCTATCGAACTGATCCAGTCCTTCGAGCGATCTGGCAAACCCGTCAGTTTTGTCTGTCACGCGCCTGGGGTGCTGCGTCATGTGAAGGCCTCTGACGGTGCGCCGCTGATTAAAGGCCGCCGAGTCACCGGCTTTACCAATGGTGAGGAAGCGGCAGTAGAACTGACCGATGTCGTACCGTTCCTGATCGAGGATGAGTTCAAACGTCTGGGTGGGTTTTATGAAAAAGGGCCAGACTGGGCACCCTTTGTCATCGAAGATGGCAAGCTGATCACGGGCCAGAACCCTGCGAGCTCTGAAGCCGTGGCCAAAGCACTTGTCGCCCAACTGAAGTAATTGCTTCAGGCGTCCGGGCGTGTTGAAACCCTCGGGCGCCCTGGGTGCCACCCCTCATTTGAGAGAGTCTTCATGATCACACTTCACCACCTCAACGCCTCCCGATCGCTGCGTATTCTTTGGCTACTAGAAGAAATCGGAGAGCCTTACACCCTGATTCGTTATCAGCGCGATCCGGCCACTCGTCTCGCCCCGGCCTCACTGAAAAACATTCATCCGTTGGGCAAGTCACCGGTGATTGAGCTGGACGGACAAGTGCTCGTTGAGTCCGGCGCCATCGTCGAATACCTGATCCGCCGGTTTGCGCCCCAGCTGGAACCCGCATTCAACTCACCGGATTACCTTCAGTACCTGCAATGGATTCACTTTGCGGAAAGTTCGGCGATGGTGCCTGTGCTTCTTAAGCTCTTCACTCAATTTGAGATCAATGCCGGCACTCAACTCAAGTTCCTGGACGGCTATACCCAGACTGAGTTTGATAAGGTCCTGGGGTATCTGGACAGTGTGCTTGCGAACAGAACGTTCATCGTGGGAGACACATTGTCAGGGGCAGATTTCATGCTGGCTTTTGTTGCAATCACAGTCGTCGAGCAGATGAAGAGCGGGGCGCAGTACCCTCATCTGCAGGCTTACCTGCAACGTCTGGCGGAACTGGACAGCTGGAAGCGAGCATTGAAGCTGGAGAGTGAACTCGACGAATAGTTGAGTGGTGGCTGGTCATGTGGGAGCGGGCTGCTCGCGATGATCTTCCGAGCGCCGTATTTACCCAGTAAATACGCGTTATCGTAACGACCATTGCGAGCAAGCCCGCTCCCACAGAGTCAGAAATCGAACTTACCTGTAGCGCTCAAGCCAGTGAGCGTAGGGCGCGGGGAGTGTCCAGGAAGCCTTTTCAACGCCCAGCTCTTTGGCTGCAAAATACGGCCAGTGCGGATCCGCCAGGTGAGCCCGGCCCACAGATACCAGGTCCAGCTGACGAGATTCGACTGCAGCGTTTGCCAGTTGCGGAGTGCCGAAGCCCCATGCAGACGTCACTGGCAGACCCGACTCACGACGCACCCGCTCGGCGATCGGACCCAAGAAAGCGGGCCCCCATGGAATGTTGGTTTGCGGGATAGTGAAACCCACACTGACGCTCAGCAGGTCAAGCCCACCGTCCTTGAAGCGGCGCGCCAATTCGATGGATTCAGTCAGCGTTTGCTCATCGCGCCCATCGTACTCGATGACCCCGAAACGAGCAGTGAGAGGCAGATTCTCCGGCCACACCTCACGCACAGCTGCCAGAGTTTCAAGCAAGAAGCGGCTACGGTTTTCAAAGCTGCCACCGTAGGCATCGGTGCGCTGATTGGAGTGCTCCGAGAAGAAGCTCTGGCCAAGATAACCGTGGGCGAAGTGCAATTCGATCCATTCAAAACCGGCGTCACGGGCCCGGCGTGCAGCATCAACGAAGTCCTGGCGCACACGGGCAATATCTTCCAGGGTCATTTCCCGGGGGACTTTCGGCAGATTGGCACCAAACGCGACAGGCGAGGGCGCAATGGTCTGCCAACCATTCGGATTGCCCTCAGCGATGTGATCATCGCCTTCCCAGGGACGGTTAGCGCTGGCCTTGCGACCGGCGTGCGCAATCTGAATACCAGGCACAGAACCGGCATCCTTGATCGCTTTAACCATGGGCACGAAAGCCTGGGCATGGGCATCGCTCCAGATGCCGGCGCATCCTGGGGTGATACGCCCCTCAGGAGAAACGGCCGTCGCCTCAACGACAACCAGGCCAGCACCGCCCCTTGCCAAGCTGGCCAGGTGGACCAAGTGCCAATCGTTGACCATGCCGTTTTCTGCCATGTACTGACACATCGGCGGAATGGCGATACGGTTTCTTAAGGTGACGTCTTTTAAGGTGTACGGTTCGAACAGGGCAGACATGTGCAGGCTCCGGGAGATTGATTCGCTTGTTCGATAGTAATCGAAATATGGCATTCATTGAAAGCCTTGGTTATCATCGGCACATGCGTACCTTCAAACATCCTGTTCCCCCTGACTTCATTCTCGAGCGTTTGCTTTACGCCCTGAGCGACCCCGTCCGTTTCGAGATTGTCCGCTACCTTGCAGGCGTCACTGAAGCCTCGTGCGGCGAGCTGGACGGCGGTCGACCCAAGTCCAGCATGTCCCATCATTTCCGGGTCTTGCGTGACGCCGGGCTGGTTCATACGCGAAATGTGGGCACCACGCACATGAATTCACTGCGCTCCCAGGAGCTCAATCTGCGCTTTCCGGGCTTGCTGGACTGCATCTTGTCCCAGGCCTGAGTGCCAAACAGTGCGGCGAGGGCAGGGATCATTGTCACAATGATCCCGACCGATTTAGCCCGCGCCAGGGTTTTGAGTTGCCTATTTGCCAGAAGCGATTCCCTCGACTTGCTCTGCCGTAATTGCCTTGCCCTGGCCGCCCCATTGAGCACGCATCCAGGAGGCTAACCCCGCCACTTCCTCAGCACTCATGCGATCCGCAAATCCCGGCATGGCATACATGCGCTGATTCCCGGTGAATGTTTGTGTGGGAACCCCCTGCAAAATAACGGTCAGCAGATTAACCGGGCTGTCCATGACGACAGCAATATTGCCATTCATTGGTGGCGCAACATTTGGAATGCCTTCCCCATTCGTCCCGTGACATCCGGCACATACGGAGAGGTAACTGAGTCGGCCACGCTGCAACGGCGTATCACTGGCAGCAGGGAGTGGCTCAGGTCCTTTTGCCGGCTGAAGCAGTTGACCATCCTTACCGGTCATCAGGTATGAGGCGATAGCATCCACATCAGCCGCTTGCATCGCACTGGTAGAGAAGTGCGTCACGGTATACATACTGCCAAAGGCTGTGCCTTGGGCAGAGATGCCGGAGCTCAGATACTCGCTCAATGACGTCGTGTTGAAGCCTCGCTTTGCCAGCGTCTGTGCAGTGATGTCTGGGACCACCAGGCCATCAACGACGTCACCTCCCTCCAGGGAGCGTGCAAAAGAAACACCCATCGTGATATTGCGTGGCGTATGACAGGCCCCGCAATGCCCCAGACCTTCCACTAAATAAGCGCCGCGCAACCATTGTTCCGATGCCCCCTCCCGTACAGGCGGTTGACGGTCTGGAAAGTTGATCAATGCCCAAAAGTTCATGAATGGCCGCACAGGCAGCCTGAACACTCCGGTGTTAGCAACATTGGGCTCAGCAATAGACGGCAGGCTCATGATGTAGGCATACAAGGCATCAATGTCTTCGGAGCGTGTGATATGCGTGAATACAAAAGGCATGCCCGGATACAGATTCCTGTTGCCGGGTGCAATGCCATCACGCAGCACACGATGAAAGTCTTCACGGGTGTAGTTGCCGATGCCATGGGTCTTGTCAGGGGTTATGTTGGTCGAATAGAGGGTTCCAAACGGTGTATCAATAGGTACACCGCCGGCGCCTCTTGGCCCCTGAGGCAGCGAATGGCAGCCCATGCAATTTCCAGCCAGGGCCAACTCACGGCCACGGGGGAGCAACTCCCGGGTCTGCGCATCCGTCAGCGGTTGCTGTACACCAGGTGCAACCGTTGAGGGACGGAACACACCCAGCAGTACGGCCAGAGCAAGCAAAACCGCGACAACAATGAAACCCGCCAAGCCATTGCGTAAACGATTACGTTTCATCGCCTGCTCCTTAGTCGATCACACAGCCAGGAGTCTTCAGCGCGACGTCCTGAACAGCCTGGTAGTAACGGACATACCCGGTACAACGACAGATATGGTCATTGAGCGCTGTTTCGATTCGACTTTGTAAGTCGGCACGTTTTACAGGTTGGCGTTTTAAAGATTCAACAAATACGGTGGCCGCAGTCACGAACCCCGGAGTGCAATAACCGCACTGAAATGAAAAGTGCTCGATAAATGCCTGCTGTATCGGGGTCAGGTCGCTCACCTCGCCATGCTCATCCCGCTTGGCCTGGCCTTCAATGGTAATCAGCGTTTTGCCATTAAAAAAATGGGCGTCAAAGATACACGTGCGCGTCTCTATGGGGATTCCGTCGGGTTGAATTTCCATGACGGTGCACGCATGGCAAATACCTTGCCCGCAACCAAAACGAGTGCCTGTCAGATCAAGGTGATCATGCAAAAAATCGATCATGGGCATGCCCACAGGCGCGTCTACCGGACCTACTTTCTGCCCGTTTATGGTGAGGGTCAGTGAGCGTTTCTCAATACTCATAGCATCAACGCCTTTTTAATTTTGTTGGCTGTCACTGGAAGGTGATAGAAGCGCGTTCCTATGGCATGAGTAATGGCATTACCCGTCGCAGCTACAACCGGGATCATCACCACCTCGGCCAACCCTTTGGGTGGAGATGTTTCAGTGAGAGGATCAAGATAGGTGGCGGTTTGCGTCCACACGGCGACATCTTTGGCCCGTGGCAACCTGTAGCGGTTGAAGTTCCAGGTGCCGTTCCCCGGGCCATCACCGTACAAAGGGAGTTCTTCCATCAGCGCGTGACCAATACCCATGGCGATACCGCCTTGCTGCTGGCCTGACACCAGAGCAGGCACAATGATATTGCCGGGATCGAGCAAACTGTGATGATTCATGATCTCAACGTGCCCTGTGAAGGTGTTGACATTCAGTTCTACCAGGCAGGCTGCGGGTGTATAGGTGGTGACACCCGCGTTGTTGCGCTGGGCAGACGGAAACTGAACGTTACTGCGCTTGATGAAGTCATAGCCGCCGGTAGACATTCTTGCCTTCAACGACTCGGGAGCAGCATCTCCATAGCGCACTGCGATTGCATCTGCGGGTAGATTCTTGATCCCCAGTCCAGGAATCTCGAAATCGGCACGAGCCCATTGCCAACGGCTGAAGCAGTGCAGGGCAACGCCTGTGACAAGCCCCATTTCATGGGCTTTACGGGCGATTGCTTCGAATGCTATTGGCGCCATACCACCGCCGCCGATGCCGCCAGGCACTGCCCGCAGGTCTTTGGCGGTCATATAGCCACTCGCCAGTTGGCCTCCTGCCGGACCACTGCTCCAAATGGCCTGCGCAGCAGGCCAAACAGTATTTTCAAGTAGAAATTGAGCAGCCTGACGTGTACCAAATCCGATGAAGTAGACACTGTTTGAAGCGCTCATCGCGGGCAAAATAGCGGGCACCCAGAAAGGGTCCCGTGCAAGCTCGTCCTGTTGTTCCTGTGTAATGGAGAACGGTTCGAAATTACTCTTGAGCGGCAACTGAGCGAAGTTGGTTTCACCAAAAATTGCGATATCAGGTGCCTTGCCCAGCAAGCGCTGCACCATGACTTGCTGCGCCGTCGTAGCACCGGTACCAATTTCTTGTACGCAGTGGCGCATTGTAATCTTGCCTGCTGCATCGAACTCTAATAACAGCGCCGTGGTATCTGCACCCGTTCCATAGTCTTTCTGAACTTGTGCAAAGCCCACGCCGTAGCGACGGCCGGGATTGGCTGCCTCGTATTTAACTTTTGCCTGCTCGCGGTTCAGCCACAGTGGATGACTCGAGGCGAGGTCAAGCATCTCTAGATTACGTGGGTCACCCAGCTGGACCGCACCCTGAGTGTTGGGATCGCCTGCCTGCAATGCATTTCGCTTACGCAACTCAATGGCGTCCATCCCCAACTGCGCAGCAACTTCGTCAATCAGTAACTCTGTGATAGACATGGCCTGGAGAGTGCCGTACCCGCGCATCGAGCCCGCTTCGACTGCGGCAGTTGCAATCGCAGCAGTGGCCAGATCGGACTTGGGAAAGTAATAGATGGACTGTGCTGCGGTGGCAGCGACTTGCGCCACTGAGAAAGAAAAGTTGGCGCGACCACCCCCATTACAATTATAGAAAGCTTTAAGCACCTCGAACTTCCCGGTCTTGCGATCAGCGACCAGCGTTAGATCCATCTCGATACTGTGGCGCTTCATGCCCAACTGGAACTGCTCGTAGCGGTCATTTGCCAGGCGCACGGGCAGGCCATCGCCATAAAAACAAGCGGCAATCGTGTAGAACGGGAAAATGGAGTGATCTTTGGAGCCATATCCAACGGTGGTGCCAGACACCAGTTCAATCTTTTCGACGGGAAAGCGCTTGTTATCTTTGACCATGAACGCGGCAACCCGCGCAACTTCATACGGAGACTGCGCAGCAATCAGTACATGCAAGGTGCGCGTCGATGCATCGTACCAAGCATTACCGTTATCAGGCTCCATGGCACTGGGGTCAATGGACTGCGAAAAACCCTGGCGTTGCACAACAAGTTTTGCAGGGTTGTTACGTGCAGCTTCAATTTCTGCCTCAATAATGCCCGCAGCGGCCATACCCCGGCGCATCGGCTCATCGGTCTGCTGAGCGACTTTTAATGGATCGCGAACACCGCCACCGCCGCGATGAGGCAACAAGACTGAGCGCGGAACAAAGATGCCGTCAGGATCGGCTTTGGGCCAGGTCGGCGTATCACCGTCAAAATCCCCCCAAATAACAGCATCCTGAATAGGTGCAAAGGCAGGAGGGGCGGATGGCGTCTCACCAGCGATTCTCACATAACGCGCCGCCCCATAATTGGGAGGCTGGATCAATCCCGTCTTCCTGCCATATTTGACTGCAGTGGTTTCGAATCGCAAACGCCGCTTGGCCGCTTCAAAACGGTCAAAGTCATGGAAGATCAATAAAGCCACAGGGTGCCCGTACAGTGGGGCCGTGTTACCCGCCGGCAGCAGAAAGTCCTGACCGTAAAACCCAACGCCTAGATCTGCCAGTTCGGGGACCCGGACACCGTCTTTTTCCAAATCGGCATGCTTTAAAACCCGATCTGGCTGCAAGTCTGGTCCAAGCATCGACAGGTCAATATCGTCAAATGCATGTTCGACGTCGGTTGCTTTGAGGAAAAAACCATGGGCTTGTTTTTCTGGCCAGCCAGGCAGGTTTTTGGAGCGGAAGTCACGGGCGAATACTTTTTCCCCCGTGACTTTTCGTATCGCATCCCATCGATATTTCACACTGCCATCGGGCGCCATCCATTCGGATGTTTGCGCTCCTGAATGAACTTCACGCGCCTGAAGCGCAGGCAAGCGGCCGAACATAACAGTGATACCCGCAAACGTTCCAAGCTTGATAAAGTCGCGTCGATTGATGCCTGATGCCATGTTTGCTTCCTCTAAACACAGTCATACCGGTTTAAGTAGTCATTGAGCATAGATGCAAGCGCAAGAAAAAAATCATTAGGTGAGCGCTAAAAATCCCAGATAAATAGCTTAGATAAAAAGCGATAGAAAGCCAGATTCAAATAATAGAAATCCACCTGAAAGTTAAATAAACGCACCGATCGTTCTCTCTAAAAACAGTCGCGAAGAGTTACCCGCACGCCAGTTTTGATATCGAGGGTAAAAGACTTGCTTTTGAAAGGCTTTCATGTGACCAAACTAAGTCAGCTGCGCTCAAACTGCTCTTTTTTTAGTTTGCCCACGCTGATCTGCATCGCAGGTTCAAGGATGACACCGTTTTTAATGGCAATAATCTCCGCCATAATGCTCACCGCTATTTCAGCAGGGGTTTTACTGTCGATGAATAAACCAATGGGGCCATGCAGCCGTTGCATTGTTTCCTTTTCAATCTCAAAGTGCTCAATCAATCGTGCACGCCGAGCCTCATTGTTCTGACGCGAACCAATGGCACCGACATAAAAAGCGGGGCTCTGGAGCGCCTCTATTATCGCCAAATCATCCAGTTTAGGATCGTGACTAAGCGTCACCACGCATGAGCTTGGGTCTGGCCTGAAAGCGGTGACTGCATCATCTGGCATACACCGTAACAGGGGAACTTCGTTCTCGTTCCAGCTGAATGTATGTTCAGGACGAGGGTCGCATACCGTGACCGTAAATCCCGTGCTCTGGGCAATTGCCGCTAGATACCTTGCGAGTACCCCGGCACCGATCAGCAACATGCGCCATCGCGGGCCTATGTACATTGCCAGTTGCTGATTATCTAAAAACAATGGTGCGTACTTGTTGACGACGGTTAACTGCACATCCCCGGTTTCGCACTCCACGGTACGCCGCACCAAGGCCCCGCCATCCAGATACTCCAGTAGCTGTTCAAGCCGTTCTGCACAAGGGTTGCGCTCCACCATCAACTCAATGGTGCCCCCGCAAGGCAAGCCAAAACGGTTGGCTTCCTCTGCGGTCACGCCATAACGAACCACAGTGGTTGATGGCGTCGTTTCAATCTCTTTAAAGCGATCAAACAGGTCATCCTCAATGCACCCGCCCGAGACTGAACCCACCATTTCTGCCCCGACTCGCAGGGCCAGCATCGCTCCGACTGGACGAGGCGATGATCCCCAGGTCTTTACAACAGTGATGAGCAACGCGGCTTGCCCTGCTTGGCGCCATGCGTGCAGAGCACGCAAAACTGTTATATCGACAGCATCCATGGCTTCTCCGACAACAACGTTGTGACACATGTGAGGTGTAATCAATGGGTACTAAGCCAGAGTTCGGCTCGTTGCAAATCTTCTAAGGTATCGATGTCATGCACGATGCCTGGGTCATCAACCAACAGGGCTTTGACTTGCCCTTGACTGTCCAGGGCTTGCAGTACTGAGCGAGCCCCTTGGTCACCCCGCAAGCCCAGCAACGCCTCAGCACAACTCGCTGCGAAAGCGACAGGGTGGCCTTGGCGCTGTTCCCAGTACGGCACGACGGCCTGATAGGGTTCGTCAGTGATTAAAGCCTGCGCAACGGCGCGAAGTGTTGTAGAGCACACCAGTGGCATATCAGCAGGCAAGATCAACCAACCCGCCGCACCCTGCGTAGAACGCACACCGCAGGCAATGGAGTCTCCCATACCTTCAGTCTCTGCTCCCGCAGGACTGACTACATAGCACTGCAAGCCAGCCTTTTCCACGGCTTCCAGCACATGGCTCATGACCGGTTTTCCAGCCAGTAGCGCTTGCAGTTTATGTGTATGGCCACCACTGCTAGCAAAGCGCATTCCTTTACCTGCTGCCAGCACTAACACCGTTACGTTCATGTTCATGGACCAAAACCACTGCTCTCGCAGATGCTTGAAAACATTGTTGAAACCACCCCGGCAATTGGTTCGATTGGTCAGGCCGCTCTGGATATCCTTCAGGGCGGCCTCATCGTTCAAAGCCGCTTTGTCGACGCGACACAGTGCATCACGATAGCTCGCTATCGAAGCTCCGGGGATTTAATTGGAGGAGGAGGGCGCCATGCCATCGGTGCAGATGGCCATCGCGCCTGCACAGGTTTGATACCCAAGGTTACGTGCGCAGACACCTTGGTATCTGCACACGGCATCGCGGCAGGATCAACCCAGCGAGCGGTCCGACCATTGGCCATCCACCAGGCGGTGAAGGCCCAAAGGGTTGGCGTTTTTCAATGCGTCAGGCAACAGGCTGTCGGGGTAGTTCTGGAAACACACCGGGCGCAGGAAACGGTCGATCGCCAAGCTACCCACTGAAGTGCCCCTGGCATCGGAGGTGGCAGGGTAAGGTCCGCCGTGGACCATCGAGTCGCAGACTTCCACGCCGGTCGGGTAACCATTAAGCAGGACACGCCCGACTTTATGTTCCAGCAGCGCAGTCAATTCGCCGAACTGTTCAAAGTCAGTCACTTCGCCGATCAAGGTGGCCGTAAGTTGGCCATGCAAGCTGTTTATCGCGGCACTGAGCTGTACCTGATCATCAACTTCTACCACCACTGTGCTCGGCCCGAAGACTTCTTCTTGTAACACCTCATCCCCTTCGAGCAATAAGCTGACATCAGCCTTAAACAGCTGTGGCCATGCCTGATTACCCTGCTGAGCCTGCCCGGCCAGGCGTTGGATGGCGTGATGGGCAAGCAGCTTGTCCAGACCTTGGCCATAGCTGCGCAACGTGCCGGCGTTGAGCATGGTCTGCGCAGGCTGTTCGCTGATGTGCCCGGCCAACTGCTCAATGAAGGCCGTGAACGCAGCCGAGCGCACCCCGATGACCAACCCTGGATTGGTACAGAACTGCCCGCAACCTTGCACAACCGAGGCACAGAGTTCGCGGGCGATGGTCGCACCGCGTACGGCAAGGGCCTGGGGCAGGATGATCACCGGGTTGATACTCGACATCTCGGCGAACACAGGGATCGGCCGCGGACGTGCCGCTGCCATATCACATAACGCGCGGCCGCCCTTGAGCGAGCCGGTAAAGCCCACGGCATGAATCGCCGGGTGCTTGACCAGCGCCTCACCAACGCCTGCGCCGTAGATCATGTTAAATACTCCGCCGGGCATGCCGGTGCGTTCGGCGGCACGCATCAACGCATCAGCGACCCATTGCGCAGTAGCCATATGCCCGCTGTGGGCCTTGAACACTACCGGGCAGCCGGCCGCCAACGCCGAGGCGGTGTCACCGCCCGCTGTGGAGAACGCCAAAGGGAAGTTACTGGCGCCAAACACCGCCACCGGCCCCAGGCCAATGCGGTACTGGCGCAGGTCGGGACGGGGCATCGGAGCGCGATCCGGCAGAGCCTGATCGATGCGTGCGCCATAAAAATCACCACGGCGCAGCACCTTGGCGAACAAGCGCATTTGTCCGCTGGTGCGCCCACGCTCACCCAGAATACGACCCGAAGGCAATGCAGTTTCCCGGCAGACAACCGCCACGAAGTCATCGCCCAGGGCATCCAGCTCATCCGCGATTGCGTCCAGGAACCTGGCGCGGCGTTCAGCACTCAACGCGCGGTAGGCCGGGTAGGCCGCCGCAGCCGCTGTGGCGGCCTGGTCAACTTCCTCAGGGGTGGCCTGGTGAAAATCGTAGGGCAGTGTCTCGCCGGTGCTGGCGTCGACGCTTTTGACGATGACGCTGCCCAGGGCGCTGCGTTGGCCACCGATGTAGTTGTGACCGAGAATCTGAGTCATTGGGGGGTCTCCTTTAAAGTGTGCCGATGCCGCCGGGAGCGAATACCCCATCGACCGGGGTGATGCCGTTAATCAATGGCGCGCCGAACTCGGTCTGGCTGATTTCGAAGCGATCACCCGGCTGGGTGCGAATGCCGTCGGCGAACGACAAGGTCGCCGTGCCGAAAAAGTGGATATGCACATCACCTGGACGCAGGAACTGGCTGTATTTGAAGTGATGGTATTCAAGGTTCTCCAGGCTGTGGCACATGTTGGCTTCGCCACTGAGAAACTCGTTTTCCCACAACACTTCGCCATCGCGCAGGATCCGGCTACGGCCCGACAAATGCCGGGGCAATGCACCGACCCGCAGTTCCGGACCAAACGAGCAGCTGCGCAATTTGGAATGAGCCAGGTACAGGTAGTTTTTGCGTTCCATCACGTGATCGGAGAATTCATTACCCACTGCGAATCCCAGGCGATAGGGTTTTGCGTCATGGCCAATGACATACAGGCCGCCGATTTCCGGCTCCTCGCCCGCGTCTTCGGCAAACGGTGGCAGTGGGAACGCAGCGCCGGGGCGCACAACGATGCTGCCATCGCCCTTGTAGAACCACTCCGGTTGCACGCCCGCTTGACCGGCGGCGGGTTTCCCGCCTTCCACTCCCCATTTGAAAATACGCATGGTGTCGGTCAAGACGGCTTCGTCACCGGCCTGCTGGTGCATTTTATCGCGCGTCGAAGCGCTGCCCAGGTGGGTCAGACCCGTACCGCTGATCAGCATGTGCGCCGGGTCCGGGTGATCCAGAGGCGGCAGGATGCGCAACTCGGCTAACAACGCGGGGTAGTCATGGGTAATGCCCAAGCCTTGCTGGTCGACCTGTTGCGCCAGGCTCACGCCCGCCTTGATGGCGGCGAGGGCCAAATCACGCACGCTGAAGGCCCCCAGTACTTCACGTACCAGGTCACCGTCTACCCGGCCCACGCGGCGTTCGCCGGTGTTGAGTTCAAACTGTACTAAACGCATAGCGGGTGTCCCTTGATTAAAGATGAGTCGCCGCGCGGGCGCTGGCGGCAAATTCGCTCGACTTGAGCATGTGTTTACGCTCGAGGGTGCGATACACCACGAACGTCAGGAATAGCCCGAACAGCATCACCCCGCACAGGAAGTACAAGCCCGAGGCCAGGTTGCCGGTGTACTCCTTGAGTGCACCGATCACGAACGGGCCGATGTAGCCGCCCAGGTTGCCCACCGAGTTGATCAGGGCAATCCCGGCGGCGGCGCTGGCACCGGCGAAGAAGCGTCCCGGCAATGTCCAGAAGATGGCCGTACAGGAAAACAACGAGAACGCCACCAGGCTCAAGGCCGCCAGCTGCAGCATCGGGACCGTCAGCCAGGCGCTGAAGAACAGACCGATGGCGCCCAGCACATAGAGCACTGCCAAATGGCCGTAGCGATCATTGAGGCGGTCGGAACTGCGAGGAATGATGAGCAAACCGATAATGCCGAAGACATAGGGCACCGAAGACACAAACCCGGTGCTCAAGTCACTGCCGCCAAACTGTTTTATCAACGTTGGCAGCCACAAACCAAGCCCGTAAATGCTCAGGGTGACGGGCAGATAGAACAGTGCAAGCAGCAATACGCGCTTGTCTTTTAAGGCGTGCAACGGGTTGCCATGACGGGTCTGGCCGTAGGCCTGCAAGTCTTTTTCCAGCTCGCCTTGCAGCCAGTCCTTTTCCGCCTGATCCATCCACTTGACCTGTTGCGGGCCGTCCGGCAAGTAACGCAGCACCGGCCAGGTCAACAGAATGGCGGGCATGCCAATCACAATGAACAGCCATTGCCAGCCATGCAGCCCAAAGACGCCATCCATGCCCAACAAGCCGCCGGACACTGGCCCGGTGATCATCATGGCGATAGGTTGCGACAGGATAAACAGCCCCAGGATCTTGCCGCGATGGCGGACCGGAAACCATTGGGTGATGTAGTAGAGCACGCCCGGGAAGAACCCCGCTTCGGCGACCCCCAGCAGGAAACGCATGACATAGAAACTGTGCGGTCCCTGCACAAACGCCATACCGATGGTGATAGCGCCCCAGGTGAGCATGATCCGGGCAAACCAGCGCCGTGCGCCGAAACGCTCGAGCATCAGGTTGCTGGGAATTTCCATCAGGAAATAGCCGATAAAAAACAGTCCAGCGCCCAGGCCGTAGGCAGCATCGCCAATACCGATGTCGGCGCCCATGTGCAGCTTGGCAAAGCCCACTGCCGAACGATCTACGTAAGCAATCAGGTATAGCAGGATCAGGAACGGAATGAGTTTGAGCGTAATGCGACGAATAAGCCGGAGTTCCTGGCTCATGAGACGGTCTCCCATTGTTTTTGTTATGGCACCTCTGGAGTGGCCTCAAGCGGGTTATCGCCAGGATCAGCTCTCAGTTGAATCGACTATATAGTAATACTATTTACCCAACAACTCTTCCAAACTGGCTTTTTTAAAGCTAATTTAGGGGTACGTAAAATAATTAGTCATACAATAAGAGCCCGCCATCATGACAGACAAAACTCCTCCTCTGCGTTCCGCCCAATGGTTTGGCAGCGCCGATAAAAACGGTTTCATGTACCGCAGCTGGATGAAGAACCAGGGCATTGCCGATCATCAGTTCCAGGGCAAACCGATCATCGGCATCTGCAACACCTGGTCGGAGCTGACGCCTTGCAATGCCCACTTTCGGACCATCGCCGAGCACGTCAAACGCGGTGTCATCGAGGCCGGTGGCTTCCCGGTGGAGTTCCCGGTGTTTTCCAACGGCGAATCCAATTTGCGACCTACCGCCATGCTCACGCGCAACCTGGCGAGCATGGATGTGGAAGAAGCCATTCGCGGTAACCCGATTGATGGCGTGGTGCTGTTGACCGGCTGCGACAAAACCACTCCGGCTCTGTTGATGGGCGCGGCCAGCTGTGATGTCCCGGCCATTGTGGTCACCGGCGGGCCAATGCTGAACGGCAAACACAAAGGCAAAGACATCGGCGCCGGCACCATCGTCTGGCAGATGCACGAGTCCTACAAAGCCGGCACGATCAGTCTCGACGAATTCCTCTCGGCCGAGGCCGGCATGTCTCGCTCGGCAGGTACCTGCAACACCATGGGCACGGCCTCGACCATGGCCTGCATGGCTGAAGCGCTGGGCACCTCGCTGCCCCATAACGCGGCCATCCCGGCGGTGGATTCACGCCGTTACGTGCTGGCCCATATGTCGGGCATGCGCGCCGTCGAGATGGTCCGCGAGGATTTGCGCCTGTCCAAGGTATTGACCCGGGAAGCCTTTGAAAACGCGATCAGGGTCAATGCTGCCATTGGCGGTTCGACCAACGCCGTGATTCACCTCAAGGCCATTGCCGGCCGGATTGGCGTGGACCTGGAGCTTGATGACTGGACCCGTATCGGGCGGGGCACCCCGACCCTGGTGGACTTGCAGCCGTCGGGACGCTTTCTGATGGAAGAGTTCTACTACGCCGGGGGCCTGCCTGCCGTGCTGCGACGCATGGGTGAGAACGGCCTGATCCCGAATCCGCAAGCATTAACCGTCAACGGCAAGAGTCTCTGGGAAAACGTTAAAAACTCACCGATCTATGGCGAAGACGAAGTTATTCGGGCGATTGATAACCCGCTGGTCGCCGACGGTGGTATCTGCGTGTTACGCGGCAACCTGGCGCCTCTGGGCGCGGTACTCAAGCCATCCGCTGCGACCCCGGCCCTGATGAAGCATCGCGGCCAGGCAGTGGTGTTCGAGAACTTCGACATGTACAAGGCCCGCATCAATGACCCTGAGCTGGCGGTCACTGCCGATTCGATTCTGGTAATGAAAAACTGTGGTCCCAAGGGTTACCCGGGCATGGCAGAGGTAGGCAACATGGGTCTGCCGGCCAAGCTGCTGGCTCAGGGCGTGACCGACATGGTGCGTATTTCCGATGCCCGCATGAGCGGCACGGCGTACGGCACAGTGGTGCTGCACGTAGCCCCGGAAGCCGCAGCCGGCGGACCATTGGCGGCAGTGCAGGAAGGTGACTGGATTGAACTCGACTGCGCCAGCGGACGCCTGCACCTGGACATCTCTGATGCCGAGCTGGCCGCTCGCCTGGCCGATATCGAACCGCCAAAAAACCTGTTGATTGGCGGCTATCGCCAGCTCTACATCGACCATGTCATGCAGGCCGACCAAGGTTGCGATTTCGATTTCCTGGTGGGCTGCCGAGGATCGGAAGTACCACGCCATTCCCATTAAGTGGCCACACCGGTAAAGCGAGCCCACCCTGACAATCAGAGCGGGCGCGATTCAACCCGCGCCTGCTATGATCCGCGCTTTCAACCGAAAGGATCGCCCCGCGCCCCATGGATTATCGTCAGCCCTCCGACCGCAAAAGCATGCATACGCGCATCGTTCAGGAACTCGGCCTGCAGATTGTCTCCGGGCGCTTCAAATCCGACGACAAACTGCCCGCCGAAGCATTGCTCTGCACAGAATATGCGGTCAGCCGCCCGGTATTGCGCGAAGCCACCCGGGTCTTGGTCGCCAAAGGCCTGGTGTACTCCAAGCCACGCGTTGGGACCGTGGTCAAGCCACGGCGCGAGTGGCACATGCTCGACCCTGACGTGCTGCACTGGTTGCTCCAAGCCTCGCCCCAAAACGAATTTTTTGGCTTGCTGACCACCGTGCGCAGCATTATTGAGCCCGCCGTGGCGGCTCTCGCAGCCCAGCATGCAACCGCAGACGATGTGGCTTCGATTCATGAAGCCTACCAACGCATGGAGAGTGCCTCCACCCCTGAAGAGCTGTTGCAGCCCGATCTGGATTTTCACAGCCGGATTGCCGATGCAACCCATAACGACCTGCTGGCCAACTTGTGCAACATGCTGTCATTGGCCTTGCGCGAAGCCATGAAACACTCCAACCGTCGGCCCAACCTGCACGAACTTGCCCTGCCACGGCACAAGGCAATTTTGACCGCGATCGAAAGTCGCGACGCCCTGGGGGCACGCCAGGCCACGCTGGTACAGCTCGAAGACGCACGTACAGCGCTGGATGTGGTGCTGGGTCAAGGATGAGGGTGTTTGATACTGGCGAATATGATTCGAAGGGGAGCGGCGCCCAACCCTGGGCCAGGCGCCGTTTGACTCAGCCAGTATGGTGACTCTCGGCAAGGTTATAGACAGACGCGTCGATGCCTTCGAATCGCGCTTTTAACTGCAGGGCCAGATACAACGAGTAATGCCGTGACTGATGAAGGTTGCCACCATGGAACCAGAGGTTTTCCTGTTGTGTCGGCTTCCACATGTTGCGCAGTTCACCTTCGTACGGGCCAGGATCATTCGTGGTTCCGGAACCCAAGCCCCAGCAGCGGCCGACCTTGTCAGCCACTTCCTGGGAGATCAGCTTCGCCGCCCAACCATTCATTGAGCCATAGCCCGTGGCGTAGACGATCAGATCTGCCGGTAGCCGGGTGCCATCATTGAGTACCACAGCGTCTGCTTCGATGCGTTCGACACCCAGGCCAGGTGCGCTTTTAAGCTTGATCGTGCCATTGGCGATCAGTTCACAGGCGCCGACGTCGATGTAGTAACCAGAACCACGGCGTACGTACTTCATGAAAAGGCCAGACTCGTCGTCACCGAAATCGAGCATGAAACCGGCCTTGCCTAAACGTTCGTAGAAGTCTTTGTCACGCTCCTTGATCGCATCAAAGATGGGTTTATGAAAACTCGGCATGACTTTGTAGGGGATCGAGGCGAACAGCATGTCAGCCTTGTCGGTGGTCAAACCCGTTTCCAGGGCGTCTTCAGAGTAGAGCCCGCCGAAGACGAGATCCATCAGGCTGTCGGAACGCACAATGTGGGTGCTGGAACGTTGCACCATGGTTACCTGCGCACCGTTCTCTACCAGGTCGGCGCAGATATCATGAGCCGAATTGTTGGCACCGATGACAACCGCGTGCTTGCCGCGCCAGGCGTCCCCGCCAGGGTGTCTGCTGGAATGATGCTGCTGGCCACTGAACGCTCCGGCACCCGGATAACGTGGAACATTGGGCACGCCAGACATGCCGGTGGCGAGAATCAACTGGGTAGGCTGTAAAGTCATGGGCTCTCCGTCACGCAGCACCTCAACCGTCCAGGTGCCATCTTGCTCGTCAAAGCTTGCGTTCACACATTCTGTGCGTGGCCAATAATTGAGCTCCATGACTTTGGTGTACATTTCCAGCCAGTCGCCAATCTGGTCTTTTGGGGTGAAGACTGGCCAGTGATCGGGGAAGGGCAGGTAAGGCATGTGGTCGTACCAGACAGGGTCGTGCAGGCACAGCGACTTGTAGCGCCCGCGCCACTGATCACCAGGGCGCTCGGCCTTGTCGACGATCAGCGTTGGCACCCCCATTCGCTTGAGCCGCGCAGCGAGTCCCAACCCGCCCTGGCCGCCGCCCACGATCAGGCAGTACGGTTGGGTGGTGATGCCTAATGCAGCTTCTTCATCACGACGACGTTCCAGCCAGTTGCGTTTGTCAGGGTGGGCGTGATCATGATTGGCCCCCATCGGCCGACGGCGGCCGCTGGGCTCTTCAAAGCCCTTGAGCTCGCGCATGGTCGTCAGCAACGTCCAGCACAGGCCCTCTTTTAGCCGCACATAGCCTTTACCCCGTCCCGCATCGGTTTCCAGGCTGATCCAGCCTTCGAGTACACCGTTATTGAGCGTCGCCTCACCTTCCAGTTTCCATTGCTGAGGTCGAGTCTGCTCAAGGCGTGCTTCGAGCATGTCGCGGATGGCAGGCTTGCCTTCCAGGGTCACCAGGTTCCAGCTGAAAAGTAGCAGGTCACGCCAGTGACACTCTTCGGCAAACAGCTCAAGCGCGCCGTCCACGTCATGCTGGGCGAGCCGTTCACCGAGGTTTTCGATCCAGGCCGCGAGCTGGGCAGTAGGCGTGTGCAAAGGTGTTTCAACAGCAATGTTCATTGGGCTTCTCCGATCTTGTTGTTTTTGTACAACCTGCTCCAGAGCAAGGCTCGGGCCACCTTCGCGAAAGCCCCATTGCAGAGCTGTTGCTGTGGTATTGCTCAGGTTTTGCTTCGGAGTTTTGTCACGATTTCGGGAAGGGTGGATGACAGAGTGTCACTCGGTGCCTAAAGCGCTGGTTGCGATCTTTTCGTATAAGCTGCAAACAGACCCGAGCTCTACCCCTAACGGAGAACAAGAATAATGAAGCCGGCCTTGATCAACGACCATGCACAACACGTGCTGCAAGCCGTCCAGGGCACTCACACCAGCCATGACCCTGTTAATGACCTTGCCATCACACGATCCTGGCGCCGGTGCCTGGATCAGTATCAGCTCGATCCTGCCAGTCGCCGCGCACCTAACGTGGTTGAACATCCGCGCTTGCAGGATCATCGCGCACCCCTTGAACACATCATCGGTGTAGCGCACTGGCAGATGACCCACTTGCACCAGCAGCTCGGACGCGATGGCCACGTGGTGCTACTCACCGATGCTCGCGGTGTGGCAATCGACAGTGTGTTCAACGAATCCGAACGAGCCGAATTTCAACGCGCAGGGCTGTGGCTCGGCTCGGTCTGGAGTGAAGATTGCGAAGGCACCAACGGTGTGGGCACCTGCTTGGTCGAGCAACAACAGGTCACCATCCGTCGTGATGAGCATTTTCGTAGCAAGCACGTCGGTCTGAGCTGTTCGGCAAGCCCGATATTTGATGCCAGTGGAGCGTTGCTGGCGGTGCTCAATCTTTCGTCTGTACGGGATACTCACAGCCAGCAGCAATATTTCAAAGCCATGGCTTTGACTCAATTGTCAGCCAATCTGATCGAAAGCTGTTTTTTCCTGGGGCATGATCCTCAACGCTATTTGCTGCGCTTCCACCCAGAGGCAGGCTTCGTAGGGCTGCTGGGTGAAGGCCTGCTCAGTTTCGATGAAGGTGCGCATATTTGCTCAGTCAATCGTGCTGCGCTGGAGCTACTGGGCCTGAGTCGTGACCAGGTGGTTGGGCAGTCTCTGACTATGCTGCTGCAAACACCTATCGATCATCTGATGAGTCAGGCCAGTTCTCAGCCGAGTGTGTGCTGGCCGCTGCGGCTGGCGGACGGACGTCTGCTCTACGGACAGTTACGAGAACCTGTACGCCCGGTGCCTTTAGGCACGCCTGCATCCCCAACAATCAATGACGTGCATGTGTGCCTCGAAGACCCGCGCCTGCAACGCGGCATTGCCCGCGCACTGCGTGTCATGGAGCACGATGTGCCGGTGTTCTTACAGGGTGAAACCGGTACTGGCAAAGAAGCGTTTGCTGCGGCGTTGCATCGTGCGAGCTCCAGAAGGCGCCAACCGTTTGTAGCGATCAATTGCGCGGCCATACCCGAAACGCTGATCGAGAGCGAGCTGTTCGGCTATCGCGGCGGAAGCTTCACCGGAGCACGCAAGGACGGGATGATCGGCAAGCTGGAGCAGGCCCATGGCGGCATTCTGTTTCTCGATGAGATCGCGGATATGCCACTGGCGTTACAGACTCGCCTGCTGCGAGTGATTGAGGAGCGCCAGGTGGTGCCGCTGGGTGGCGCGACGGCACGTGCGCTCGACGTACGCATTATCAGTGCCAGCCACCAGGATTTGCAGGTCTGTGTGGCGCAAGGGCGCTTTCGCGAAGATCTTTTTTATCGCATTGCCGGATTCACCGTGCAGCTCCCGCCGCTGCGCGAACGATCCGACAAGGGCAGCTTGCTGGATCTTCTGGTGCTCGAAGAGACAAAAGGCACAGGGATTCGGCTGGAGGCGGGCGTCAGAGAGTGCTTGCTGAGCCACCCTTGGCCAGGCAATGTCCGCCAGCTGCGTACGTGTCTGCGCACGCTGGTAGCGTTGTCGCTGGACGGGATGGTCACACTGGAGGACTTGGCGGAGTTGCTGCCGTCAGTGCCTGCGACAGTCGCGTTGGCCGAAGATCCCCTGGGAGAATCCGAACGCCAGACGCTGCTCACGTTGATTGAGGCAGAGCACTGGCATATCGCCCATGTTGCCGCTCGCCTGGGGATTAGCCGCAATACGCTCTATCGCAAACTGCGCCAACACGGTATTTCACGACCGGGTTGAATGCAGAGTGGCATCACCGAGTCTTCATGCCTCGGTGGCATTTGGCTCGGGGATAAAGGGCAAGCCGGGAGCAGGCAGTGTCTTTTCATCAACCCGGGTACATCAGGCCAAGCCGCAGATTCCAAGGCGGGCAAGGATCGTCCTGGTTCAAACCCGGGACTTAACAAAGCTTCACATTTGGACGGCGGGAAAGCGGGGGGATATCGGTTAGCATCGCGGCGCAGCCTTGGGGCCGCAAGCGTGGTAACAACAACGGCTTAAATGGCGTACAAGCGTTTGAGAGCCGGGATCCCGATTAAAAGGTCTCTATTGTGTCTAGTGGTCATTCAAACCGTTGGTTAGTCCTCATGTCGGTCATTCTGGCTTTTATGCCGATAGTCCTGGATTACACCATTCTTCATGTCGCGGTTCCGTCACTTACCCTTGCGTTGCAAGCGACAGGTACCGAGATTCTGTGGATCATCGACATCTATCCTTTATTGATGGCCAGCCTGCTCATCCCCATGGGCACGCTGGCGGACAGGGTCGGTCACCGCCGTATGCTGTTGGCTGGACTGGGTATCTTCTGTACCGGTTCGATCCTGGCTGCCTTCTCGCCCAATGTCGGAGCGCTGATAGGAGCACGAGCATTCATGGCATTTGGCGGCGCCATGGTGATGCCCAGCGTCCTCGCGATTATTCGACAAACTTTTGAAGATGAAAGCGATCAGGCTGTCGCTCTTGGAATATGGGGCGCTGTTGCTTCAACCGGCGCCGCCATTGGACCCTTGGTTGGCGGCGCATTGCTTGAGCATTTCTGGTGGGGGGCGGTGTTCCTGATCAACGTGCCTGTGATGCTCTTGGTCATACCGTTAGTCATCGCCTACATCCCGCGCCGAAGTGTGGTCGGCAACGGAAACTGGACCATCGGGCAGTCTGTGATTCTGATCCTTGGTGTCATGGCAAGTGTTTACGCCCTCAAGTCGGGTTTCAAGACCAACAGCTCCCTGGCAGTAACCGGTGCATGCTTTTTATTCGGAGCACTGATGCTTGCCTGGTTTGTACGCAAACAGCTTCACACTTCGACACCAATGCTTGACCTGACCCTTTTTTCTATTCCGGCGGTCAGCACGGGTATCGTCATGGCTGTGGTCACAATGGGGGCACTTGCCGGGTTCGAATTGTTGCTGGCCCAGGAACTACAGTTCGTTATGGGCCGTACCCCCCTGGAAGCCGGAATATTCATGATGCCGTTAATGATTGCAGCAGCAGTCGGCGGGCCTCTTGCGGGCGCCATCCTCCGGGCAATTGGCCTGAGGTGGGTTGCGAGTTGCTCATTGTTGGTTGCGGCTGGAAGTCTGGTCGGGTTGGCCCAAATACACCTGGGAAGCGGCGGGGCTAGCGTTGTTGTGATGTTGGTAGCATTGGGGCTCTCGCTCAGCATTGGCTTGACCGCATCGTCGGTAGCGATCATGAACAGTATTCCAATGGAGAAGGCTGGCTCTGCCGGAGCCCTTGAAGCCACGAGTTACGACCTGGGCACCGGATTGGGTATAACCGTGTTCGGTATTCTTCTGGTATCCACTTATGAAAAATCAATACTTTTGCCTGACGGCATTCCAACAGCCATTGCCGAGACTGCCGGGCGCTCAATTGGTGAAACGCTGGTTGCCGCACACAGTATTGGCGGCATTCAAGGGCAGCAGCTCATTGCAGCAGGGCAAAAGGCGTTTAGTGCTTCTCACAGCCTGGTCTTGCTAACAGCGGCTGCGCTGGTCGGGGCGTTGAGCATATTGGTCTGGTTCGTATTGAGACATCACAAAAGCAGATCGGCTAATTCGCGTACAGTCAGTTGAAACCTGAAGGCTGAGTAAACGACGAAAGCGTCCCTGCTTAGCCTCATCCCAGCACCTCTGCTATCGTGTACAAACCTCTAGTCGCTCATTCGGGTGATTTGCGTAAGCACGCTTTACGGCACCGTCATGACGGTCAGGTTGCGAGTTAACGGGAAACGAACCAATGGACACTCCGCCTGTAGACCGTCCGCCCAACGAACCCCTGTCACGTGCGGAGAAAATCGTCGAGTTTCGCCGACAGAAAACCTTGCTCAAGACCGGCGCCCTCCAGGACGCAATCTTCAACAGTGCCTACTTTTCCAGCATCGCTACCGATGAAAAAGGCGTTATCCAGATCTTCAACGTCGGCGCCGAACGTATGCTCGGTTACCAGTCTGAAGACGTGGTTAACCTGATCACTCCGGCCGATATCTCCGACCCAACAGAATTGATCGCTCGCGCAGCCGCCCTGAGCCTTGAGCTCAACACGCCGATCACACCTGGCTTCGAAGCACTGGTGTTCAAGGCCTCTCGCGGGATTGAAGACATCTATGAGCTGACCTATATCCGCAAGGATGGCAGTCGCCTCTCGGCAATGGTGTCGGTGACCTCGTTGCGCGACAGCGCAGAAACCATCATCGGTTATTTGCTGATCGGCACCGATAACACCGCGCGCAAACAAGAGGAAGCGACCCAGGCCTTGCTGGATCAGCGTTTGCGCGACCAGCAGTTTTACACGCGCTCGTTGATCGAATCGAACATCGACGCCCTGATGATGACGGATCCTCAGGGCATCATTTCCGACGTAAACAAACAAATGATGGCGCTTACCGGCCGTACCCGGGACGAATTGATTGGCGCGCCGTGCAAGAACTTTTTCACCGATCCGGCCCGCGCCGATGCTGCAATCAAGCGTGTGCTCAGTGAAAACAAAGTCAGCGACTATGAACTCACCGTGCGCGCTTACAACGGCACTGAAACCGTTGTTTCCTATAATGCAGCGACTTTTCACGACCGGGATCGCAAGCTGCAAGGGGTATTCGCGGCAGCCCGTGACGTGACTGAGCGCAAGCGCTTTGAGCGGACCTTGGAAGAGAAGAATATCGAGCTTGAACACGCCAGCCACATGAAGTCCGAATTCCTCGCCACCATGTCCCATGAACTGCGCACGCCGCTGAACGCCGTCATCGGCTTTTCCGAAGCGCTCAAGGACGGCATGGTCGGCGACATGACCGAGACCCAGCGCGAGTACATCAGCGACATTTTCAACAGCGGCCAACATTTGCTGTCGCTGATCAATGACATCCTCGACCTGTCCAAAGTCGAAGCCGGGATGATGGAACTGGAGCTGGAACCCGTCGAACTGCAAAGCGTGCTGAGCAACAGCTTATTGATCGTGCGCGAAAAAGCCGCATTGCAACGCATTCAGTTGAAACTCGACACCGATGTCGAACTCGGCAGCTTTGAGCTCGACCTGCGCAAAACCAAACAGATCGTCTACAACCTGCTGGCCAATGCCGTGAAATTCAGCGCGCCAGGAGGGGTGGTGACGTTGGCGGTACGCCAAGTAACGCGCGAACACGTAGGGATTCTCGAAGGGGATTGGCCCGTGCATGGCTTCGAGGTTCACGACAGCGATTACGACGCCTTCCTGGAGTTGAGCGTCAGTGACACCGGTATCGGTATTGCCCAGAGCAATATGGACAAGTTGTTCAAGGCTTTTAGTCAGATCGACAGCAGTCTGGCGCGTAAATTCGAGGGCACCGGCCTGGGCCTGGCAATGGTCAAACAGTTGACCGAATTGCATGGCGGCAGTGTCGCGGTAGCCAGTAGGGAAGGGGCAGGCGCACGATTCGTGGTTTGGCTGCCGATACGCCGTTTAACCACTGTGGAGGCGCCATGGCCGAGATCCTGATTGTCGAAGACAACGCCGCCAACATGAGACTGGCTCGCTTGCTGCTGACCAGCGCCGGCCACAGCGTGATTTGTGCGGCTGATGCTGAAACCGGTCTGAAACTGGCACGCGAGCTTCAGCCTGCGCTGATTCTGATGGACATCCAGTTACCGGGTATGGACGGGCTCAAAGCCACTTCCTTGCTCAAAAGCGACGCGTTGACCGCCGCCATCCCGGTGATCGCACTCACCGCCATGGCCATGAAGGAGGATGAAGAAAAAACCCGTCAGGCGGGGTGTAACGCTTACATCATCAAACCTCTGCGCTACAGGGAACTTTACCGGGTCATCGACACGTTGCTGCAAGACAATCTGCCTCAACAGCCCTCTGACTGAGCTCTCCACATGCCTAACTCTGCCGCGACCATATTGATAGTCGATGATGAAGACCATGTCCGCAAACTGCTGAAGATCCTGCTGCAGAACCAGGGCTATCACACGTTAACCGCCAGTTCGGGCGAAGAGGCCCTTGTCGTGGTCGCAGAACAACCGCCAGACTTGATTCTGCTCGATATCATGATGCCGGGCATGGACGGTTTCGAAGTGGCCTCCCAGCTCAAGACGAACAAGGCCACCTCCAACATCCCGATCATTATGCTGTCTGCTCTTGATAAGCAAAGTTCGCGTATTTCAGGCCTGGAAGCTGGCGCTGAAGATTTCCTGAGCAAACCTGTGGAAAGTGCAGAGTTGTGGCTGCGGGTGCGCAACCTCTTGCGGCTCAAGGCTTTTGGCGATTATCTGAAAAGCCATAGCCTGATGCTGGAAGAGCAACTGCAACAACGCACCATCGACCTTGAGCGTTTTCGCTCGGCGATGGACGCCTCGGGAGATGCCATTTTTTTGATCAATCGCAGCAGCATGCGCTTGATCGAGTTCAACCGACGCGCCTGCCAGGTACTGGGCTACACCGTCGAAGAACTGCTATGCAAAACACCCGCCGACCTCAGCGATGACTCCATCGAACACCTAAAGGTGTTGTATGACCAGATCATCGCGGGCAAGGGCCCCAGTGAAGCCACGGAAACGCAGATCCGCTGCAAGGACGGGAGTTTGCTCCCGGTAGAAATTCATCGCCAGGCCTACAAAACGGGGGACGACTGGATCATCGTCGGTATTGCCCATGACATCACTGAGCGCAAGGAAGCCGATCAGCGCATATTGAAAATGGCCCATTACGATACGTTGACCGGGCTCCCGAATCGAAAGCTGTTTTTCACCACCTTGCAGATGGGATTGACCCAAGCCTCCCTCAGTGATTGGCAGTTGGCGGTGGTGACGGTTGATCTGGACGACTTTAGTAGCGTCAACGAAGCCTGGGGCCACCAACTGGGTGATCGAATGTTGACGCAGGTGGGGCAGCGACTGACCAACTGCCTTAATGTGAGCGACACATTGGGGCGCATGGATGGTGACGAGTTTGCGTTGATCCTGATGATTCGCGAGGGCCAGGCAGACCCCCTGCAAACCGTCGAGCGCATACGCGAAACACTGCGTGAGCCTTTTAAGCTCGGTAGTCAGTCGACTGCGATGACCGCCAGTTTTGGCATTGCACTGTACCCGGATGACGGGAACGACGCGCACGGGTTGATCAGGCACGCGAACACCGCCATGCACCGTGCAAAGAAGATCGGCAGGGATAATTACCGTTTCTACACGGCGCAAATGAATGACGACGCGTCAGCGCGCCAAACGATGGAAACCGCCTTGCGAGAGGCGGTGAAACAACAGACCTTTGAGCTGTTTTACCAACCCAAGATCAGTCTGCTCGATGACAGTGTATGTGGGGTGGAGGCCTTGTTGCGCTGGGAACAGCCGGGGCAGGGCACTATCTCGCCAGCGGTGTTTGTGCCAATGCTGGAACACCTTGGACTGGTTACCCAGGTCGGCAATTGGGTGATCAATCGTGTGTGTAAGCAAATCGCCGATTGGCAACGGACAGGCGAGGGGGGTATTCAGGTAGCGGTTAATGTGTCCTTCCAGCAGATCATCAAGGGCGATCTGATCGCCATCATCCAGCAGGCGCTGATCGAGCATCAGATCGATGCGCACTGGCTTGAAATCGAGCTGACGGAAAGCTCGCTGATGGAGAACACTTCGCACACCATCGCCAGCTTGCAGACCCTGAAAGAACTGGGGGTGAAGGTGTCCATAGACGATTTCGGTACCGGATATTCGAGCCTCGCGTACCTGCGACGATTCCCGATCGATAAACTAAAGATCGACATCGCCTTCATCCGCGAAGTGACCACTAACCCCCAGGACGCAGCCATTGCCAAGACAATTATTGAATTGGCCCATAGCCTCAACCTGCAAGTGATCGCCGAAGGTGTGGAGACCCCTGATCAGCTGGATTTTCTGACGAAAAACGGCTGCGATCAGGTGCAAGGCTATCTTTTCAGCAAGCCACTGCCGGTTCTTGAGCTAGAAGCTTTCTTGCGCGCGCGAGGGTGTTTTACTTAGATCACTGCAGGCAGTGCAATCCAAAAATGCGCCTCCCAGCAGGGCGCATCCATGATTCATACCTGTAATTCAGATTCAACATTTCAGAATACTTGGAATTGCGCAGATAGCCCTGCTCCTGGACTTTTCCTGGATAGAACAATTGCGTATCTCGGTTTCGCGATGAACCCGCAGAGTTATCTAGTCAGGAATTTAGCCAAGCCGCCGGTAAGAATTTGGCATATTTCTGATATGACTTTAAGAAATGTCCTACGGCGCGCCTGAAACTCTTGCAATAAGATGTTCGGCTGACTAAAAGGAGCGATATATATGGCTAATCATGGTTACATGACGATCACCGGCAAGGCTCAAGGACTTATTTCAGCAGGTTGTTCAACCCAGGAATCTATTGGCAATAAATGTCAGACCGGTTATGCCGACGAAATTATGGTGTTGTCTTACACCCACAACATGATCAACATTGGAAATATCGATAAGCCAACACACAGCCCAATTCTTATCACCAAAAATGTTGACAAATCATCTCCACTGTTAGCTCAAGCACTCTCATCCAGAGAGGAAATAAACTGCACAATCAGTTTTTATCGAGTGTCCTCTTTTGGCCTGCAGGAAAAATTCTATTCTGTTTCGATCACAGGCGGAATTATAGCCAACCTGACACTTGAAATGCCCCACGCTATTTTGGAGCACGACGCCGAGCCACAAGAACATGTAGCAATCCGTTACCGAGACATCACGTGGATCCACCACGTTGCTGGTACCAGTGGATATAGCACGTGGGGAAATAACGAATAAAACCAACACCCGAAAGTTGCATGCCTGGTAGCTGTGACTATTGGATGGTCAGTGCCGCAGCTGGAAAACTTGGAAGCCAAGCCAGTACATTAGGCGTAAGACACATTAAAGACGGCACGCTGCGTTTACAATTCAACCGCGAAGTCGCTTATTATGCCAAAAGCATTGTTGATGATGTTTCACAGGGTAAAAAAAGCCCTGAGCAGGGTCTACTGGAACTCAAAAACGAACAGAGTAGCCTGCTGAGCCAGTCATTTGAGATTGCTCAAAAAGGCGTGGGAGCTATTGCCGGGGCATTTCAAATCGCAACAGGAGCAGGCATCTGCTACGGTTCAGCCGGTACGTTGTGCCTATTAGTAGGTGTCCCCTTGATCGCACATGGCGCTAATAACCTCTATGAGAACGGACGTAACCTTATAAAAAACCGTTCTGACACCCGAGGTCCTATCAGGAAAGTTTATCAGGAGGGTGCAGAGCTACTCGGTGGCGGCGCATTTGAAGGAAATATGGCTTATGGCACTGTTGATTTAGGACTTTCTGCATATGGCGTCGTGAGAATGGCATTAAAGCCAGATGCTTGGTGCCTGTTTAGATATATCAACACTGATTATATAAGGGCGTATAAGACAATGGGCAGTAGCGCACTTGCATTTGAAGGGATTAGTGATAGCGTTACAGGCAGATCAATGTACATGGAGTACAAGGCTAATGATAAATAGCACTGTAACGTCAGTCGTGTATCTAGTGCTCTCTTTGGCGGCACTCACTTCCTTATATTTTCTATCGAGATTTTATTCTGGCGAACGGTTCAAATGGAGATGGTTTTTTATATGCTTATCTCTGACTATCTTCTTCGGGTCATTTCATATGAGTACCGTTAAATATGGATATGATCTTATTTTTCCTGCACTAAAACCTATCCTTCAAAATAATGATGCAGTTGGATGGATCGCATTTGTAAGTATTTTCCTGCACACATGCTGTGTTCCCACCCAATACGAGCCTAAGCGCTGGTTTTCACGAAAGAAAACTCACATCTGATCAGTCCCGCTCAGAGTAACCGTTCCACGTGAGCCCGGCTTGCCGTAACGCCTATTAGATTTCAGACCCACATTCCACAATGATTGGAATTCAACGTGGATTATCGAACAGGAGAGACTGAGTATATTGGCTCCTCCCGGCGCTTCGAAGCGCTCCACTTCAGAGGCCTCCATGAGTATTCTTTTTTCGCCCTTCACGCTTTGCGGTCTTACGTTGAAAAATCGCGTCGTCATGGCTCCGATGACTCGCGCGCGTGCGCTGAATGACATTCCCGATGACTTGACAGTGCTTTACTACCGCCAGCGAGCTGGCGCCGGCCTTATCGTCAGTGAAGGTGTTCCTGTTTCTATTCAGGGACGGGGCTATCTCTTCAACCCCGGTCTTTACAATCAGGAACAGGTTGAGGGATGGAAGCGCGTAACCCGGGCAGTCCATGAAGAAGGCGGGAAAATTTTCGCCCAACTCTGGCACGTGGGCCGTGTGTCCCATACGACGTTACAGCCAGACGGCGGGGCGCCTGTTTCATCGAGCCATAAACTCGCGGCCAACTCCCTGGCCTATGCCTACAACGAGGAACACGAGCCAGGTCAGATCCAGGCCAGTGCTCCGCGAGCGCTTTCTACAGAGGAAATCCCGGGCATCACGAATGACTTTGTCCAGGCTGCTCGCAAAGCGATGGAAGCCGGTTTCGATGGCGTCGAAATTCATGGCGCTAACGGGTATTTGTTCGAACAGTTCATCAACCCAACGGTCAACGATCGCACAGACCATTACGGCGGTTCGATTCAGAACAGAATCCGTTTGCTGCTGGAAACCATTGATGCGGTTGCCCAGGAGGTAGGCCGCGCCAAAGTAGGTGTGCGTATTTCTCCATTTGGCCGTCTCTTCGACATGGCTCCGTTCGACGATGAGGCCCAAACCTGGGTTGAAGTCGCCCGTGGGATTCAACAGCGGGATATCGCCTACGTCCATTTGAGCGATCAGTTGACCATTGGTGCCGAGGGCATGCCTGACGGATTTGCGAGGAGTTTTCGTGAAACATTCCGGGGTACGTTGATCGCTGCTGGCGGCTTTGATCGCGAGTCTGCAGAACGTGCCCTTGAATCCGGGGAGCTGGATTTAATCGCTTTCGGTCGACCGTTCATTGCAAACCCCGACCTAGTGGAGCGAATGAAGAACGGCTGGCCCCTTGCAACACCTGATCGATCAACGTTCTACGGCAGCAGCGGTAAAAAAGGCTATGTCGATTATCCAGTGTATGAATCTGTCGAATAGTCACGATTCATGATGCATGCGGGACAACATTTCTCGGGTTTCATCCGGGAAGTGTTGTCCGGCAGCAGGCAGGGTGTCTCCATCGGATACACCTAGTCGGGCCTGAAAATGATTGAGTCCCGCTGGGCTAGTGCCAACAGTTCATCAACGATCATTCTGATCTTCGGTTGAATGTACCGTGTTCGTGGCCAGATCACATGGATGGGCATCTCGGCGCCAGCGTAACGTTCAAGAACAGGAACCAGTGCACCCTGTTCGATTGAGTCCTGAACCAGCCAGGTGGGGAGTTGGGCGAGTCCTCCGCCTGCGTGGGTCATCTTCAGCATCATCTCACCGTCCCCTATCTCATGTTTGACGCGCACCTCTTGCTCAAATGTCTGGCCGTTTTCATCAATCAACATCCAGGTTTTTCGGGTGCCGTTACGCCAGCCTACGATGCAGTCATGTTGCAGAAGGTCGTTTCGATTTTGAGGTGCTGCGTGTCTGGCCAGGTAGTCTGGCGTTGCACAGATCAACAAACGTTGGCTGCCCAGTTTTCGAGCCACTATGTCCCCATCGTCCTTCAAGGTTCCGATTCTCACCACGAGATCGATGCCATCGTTGACGATATCCACCAGCCGCTCACTGAAGCTGACCGACAGATCGAGCTTTTGGTATCGAACAGACATATCGATCAGGGTAGGCAGGATGTGACGTCGGCCAAAGGTCGCAGGCAGATCAACCCGCAGGCGACCGATGGGTTCTTGCTGTCCTGTAGTCAGCAGGCCCTGGGTTTCAGCCAGTTCGTCCATCACCCGCAAGCAGCTCGCCAGGTAGGTTTCTCCTTCTTGAGTGAGCGTCAAACGGCGGGTTGTACGATGCAACAGCTTGACCCCCAGTCGCGCTTCCAGGCGGCTCACGCTTTTTCCCACTGCGGAGCTGGTCACGCCAAGTTCAAGCCCGGCGGCTGTAAAACTGAGTAGCTGTGCGGCGGCTACGAACTCCCGAATACCGTCAAAGGTGTTGTCCGTCATTATGGAGTCCAGTTCTGTAATACATGGGATTCAACCCGTTTTATCGCCCGATCATACACAGATAATGCCTTTGCTAACGCAGTCAGCTGCCTGCCGGCCAGACGACTTCCAGGCGGGTGTGGGTAATGCGCCATTCGCCGTCGATACGTGTGTACTCATCCGCGTAGATACCGAGCAGCAACAACGGGTTAGGGTCAGGTTTTGAGGCCGTTTCGAAGTCGATCAAGTAGCAGCGGCCTTGTGCGGTATCCGGCCCCGTGAGCTGGACCCAGTGGTTGGTGATCGCATGCATGAAGGGATAATTTTCTCGATGATCTCGATCGTACAATTTGAACGCGTCATTGAGACCGGACTGTATGGCCTCGATACCCTCCATCTTGCCGACAGTGACCTCCACTACCGCATCCGCGGAGAAGACCTGGTCGAGTGCGGCAATGTTATTGCCGTCGAGCAAGTGCGCGTAGAGCGTTCTAAGGTTGCGGATTTGTTCGCGGTCCAACAGTTCTTTGAGGTAGATGTCCATGATCAGAAGCCTCTGTCGTTAATGAATGGTTTGCGCCTGCCGGGTCATCCAAACCGGCAAACAGTATTGCTGCCACTCTAGACAGAGTTCGAATGGAAGATAATCCAGGTTCTATTCCAATCATTTAATCCCCTAAGGATGAAATGATTGATTATGTGGCGGCCTTTGGTAAATTCGCCCAGCAAACAGCATGCATCGCACGTAGCATCCTCTTCTGGGCTTCAGATTCGGAAATCTTCATGGCAAAAAAACCAGCAGCACCCGCTACCGAGCGATCGATCACAGCACCCAAGAAGGGGGCCAGCCTTACCTTGATCGATGTTGCCAAGGTTGCCGGCGTTTCGCCCATGACCGTTTCAAGGGCACTGCATCGACCGGAATTGGTCACCGAACAGACGCGAGACAAAGTGCGTGAAGCCGTGCGACAGACCGGGTACGTCTCGAACATGCTGGCGGGTGGGCTGGCGAGCAATAAAAGCCGACTGGTGGCGATTTTCCTGCCGACCATTGCCAACTCGATTTTTGCCGACACCGTGCAGGCACTGATGGATCGCTTGACTCAAGCGGGCTACCAGACCTTGCTGGGTTTGACTGGCTACTCTGCCGAAGAAGAAGAAAGGCTGCTCGAAGCGGTGCTCGGGCGGCGCCCGGATGGCATTGTCCTGACCGGCACACTCCACACCGAGTCCAGCCGTTTGCGGCTGGCGCAGGCGGGCATCCCGCTGGTTGAGGCGTGGGATCTGAGTGAAGATCCTCTGGACATGCTCGTCGGTTTCTCCCACGAAAAGGTGGGGGAGGAGACCGCACGCCATTTGGTCAAGAAGGGCTATAAGCGTTTCTCCGTGGTCACAATCAGTGACCCCCGTGGCCTGCGCCGTTGCAACAGTCTGATTGGCGAACTGAAACGCCTGGGTATTGAACAAGTGCCTATGGAAGTCTTGGCGCCACCCGCCACACTTGAAGTCGGCAGGGAAGGGCTGCGACGCCTGCTTGGGCGCCCAGTGCAGCCGGATATCGTGGTGTGCAGCTCGGATACTGTTGCGCAAGGGGTGCTGGCTGAAGCCGCCAGTCGCGGGATGCAGGTGCCTGCTGATCTTGCGGTCATGGGCTTCGGGGATTTGAGCAGTGCGGCTCAGGTTTACCCGGCATTGTCGACCGTCAGCGTCGATGGCAAGAAGATTGGCCTGCAGGTGGCGCAAGCGCTGCTGGAGCGCTTTGAACACCCACTGGGCAGCCATGACCCCGTGCGAATCGATACCGGTTTCACCCTCATCGATCGCGCCAGCACCTGAACCCGGAATGTGCATATTTTGATTAAGGTCACTGTTGAATGATTGCGCAATCAGTGTAATATCCGCCCAAGGCCCTACTGGACAGGGCCTTTTTCCAGTCCACGTATGATTGCGCAATCATTGCTCAATCACCACGCTATCAGGAGCTGTAAGGGCAACGCAGATTCAACGCTGTACTCACAATAAGGAAAATAATAGTGATCAACCCTACGCAATCGGTAGCGAAGACAAATGTCCGCTATCTCATCCTGGTGATGATCTTCATCGTCACCGTATTCAACTATGTTGACCGGGCCACGCTGTCTATCGCGGCCCCAAGCATGCGCGCAGACCTCGGTTTTGATGCCATGACCATGGGTATCGCCTTTTCGGCCTTCGGCTGGGCTTATACCTCGATGCAACTGCCTGGCGGCATCATCCTCGACCGGTTCGGCTCACGCCTTGTCCTGGGGCTGAGCCTGATCATCTGGTCGCTGTTTACCTTCCTGCAAGGCTACGTTGACCTGTTCAGTTCGGCGTTTCTCGCGCTGTTTGTATTGCGCTTCATGATGGGCGTGGCGGAAGCGCCGGCGTTTCCGGCAAACAACCGTCTGACCGTGATGTGGTTCCCGCGCAATGAGCGGGGCCTGGCGACGGCGGTGTTCCAGTCTGCGCAGTATTTTGCCTTGGCCGTGTTCACCCCGTTGATGGTCTGGCTGGTCAGCACCTGGGGTTGGCAGCACGTGTTCTGGGTGACGGGGGGCGCCGGTATCCTGATTGGCTTCCTGTGGTTCCGCATGGTTCAGGAACCGCGTAAAGACAAGCGCGCCAACCAGGCTGAAATCGACTACATCGAAGCCGGGGGTGGCTTGCCAACCATCGGTGACGTGAAAACTCCGTTCAGCTGGAAGCGCATGAAGGCCATCGGTGGCAACCGAATGATGGCGGGGATCTATCTGGGGCAGTTTTGCCTGACATCGATTACCTGGTTCTTCCTGACCTGGTTCCCCACTTACCTGATCGAAGCCAAAGGCATGACCATGCTCAAGGTCGGCCTGGTCGCGGCCATTCCACCGATCGCCGGCTGCCTGGGCGGCATGATTGGCGGTGTGTGGTCGGACTGGATGTTGCGCAAAGGCTTCAGCCTCACCGCCGCACGAAAGACGCCGATCATCTGTGGCCTGTTGCTCTCCAGCAGCATCATGGTCGCCAACTACACCCAGTCGATCACATTGGTCATCCTCGTGATGTCGGTTGCCTTCTTTGCCAAGGGCGTGGGCAACCTGGGCTGGTGCATCGTTGGAGACGTCTCTCCGGCGAAGGCGATGGGGGTCAGCGGCGCGATGTTCAACTTCTGCGGCAACCTGGCCAGCATCGTCACGCCCATTGCCATCGGCGTAATGATCAACCAGCTGGGCTCTTTCGATGTGGCGCTGATGTATGTCGCGGCCATGGGGTTGCTGGGCGCGTTTTCCTATCTGTTTATCGTCGGGCCCCTCAAGCGCCTGCAACTGGATGACTGTCAAGAATCGCCAGCCACTGCTGTTGATGACGCGCCAGTAACGCCTTCCTCACACCTTCGTACCTGATCTCTTTTCACCTTCAAGGAGAGCGCCATGCTCGCACAACCACTTCCAGTCAAATCCTCCGACGATGATCGCATTGCCTGGGTTCGGGTATCTTCGGTCATTCTGCCGCTGGCCAACCCCATCAGTGATGCCAAGGTGCTGACCGGTCGGCAAAAGCCGATGACAGAGATCGCCATCCTGTTTGCTGAAATCAAAACGGTCGATGGTCACAGCGGCCTTGGCTTCAGTTACTCCAAACGGGCAGGTGGGCCAGGCCAGTTTGCCCACGCCAAGGAAATCGCACCGGCGCTGATTGGCGAGAACCCGAGTGACATTTCAAAACTGTGGACCAAGCTGTGCTGGGCGGGCGCGTCGGTCGGGCGCAGCGGCATGTCGACCCAGGCCATTGGTGCCTTCGACGTGGCGCTCTGGGATTTGAAAGCCAAGCGCGCCAATCTGTCACTGGCCCGATTGCTTGGCGCCCAACGTGATTCGGTGCGTTGCTACAACACCTCGGGTGGTTTTCTTCATACTCCGCTTGAACAATTGATGAAGAACACCGACCTGTCCCGTGAGAAAGGCATCGGCGGGATCAAGCTAAAAGTCGGGCAGCCGGACTGTGCGCTCGACATCAAGCGCGTCAGTACGGTCCGCAAGCACCTGGGTGAGCATTTCCCCCTGATGGTTGATGCCAACCAGCAATGGGATCGGCCGACGGCCCAGCGCATGTGCCGTCAGTTTGAAGAGTACAACCTGATCTGGATCGAAGAACCGCTGGACTGCTATGACGCCGAAGGTCATGCCGCGTTGGCACAACAATTCGATACGCCGATCGCCACCGGTGAAATGCTCACCAGCGTTGCCGAGCATGCCGAATTCATCAAACTGCGCGGTGCGGACTTCTTGATGCCCGATGCACCACGGGTAGGCGGTATTACGCCGTACCTGAAGGTTGCTTCAATGGCCGAGCAGGCGGGACTCATGTTGGCGCCGCACTTCGCCATGGAGTTGCACGTACACCTGGCGGCGGCCTATCCGACCGAGCCTTGGGTGGAACATTTTGAATGGCTGGAGCCGCTGTTCAACGAACGCCTGGAAACCCGCGACGGCCGGATGATGGTACCGACCCGCCCGGGCCTGGGACTGACGCTGAGCGAGCAGGTGAAACCGTGGACCGCTCAAACCTGCGAGGTCGGCGCACGGCCCTGAATGACGCAAACCCGGGTGGCGTTTGCCACTTAACGTAAGCGCCAGTGCTGCGATCAACCGCAGCACTGGCGATTTACCTCGCGCCCAAAGGCGCTACTCACCCCAACCTTCGCGCACTGCCCGGCGTATGGCTTCGAGCAACATGGCAAACGCGGGGTTGTCGTTATTTTCTCGCCAAATCAGGTGCAATTCACTTTGCACCCCTTCGCCCAGATCGATATCGCGAAAAATCACGTTCTTGAACACCACACTGCTTGCACAGCGCGGCACCAGGGCCAAGCCCATCCCGGCATTGACCAGCGCCAGAATGGTGAGCGATGAACCGAGCCATTGCACGTACTCCGGTGCCACGCGAGCTGATCGCAGCATGCCCGTCAGCAGTTCGTTGAACGGTGGATACGCTGCGTGGGAATACATCAGGAAGGGCTGGGCATCCAAGTCTTTGACTGAGATATCGCTGGCCTGGGCTAACTGGTGATGCCGGGGCAGCGCCAGCACAAAGGGTTCGCGAACAAGGCACTCGGTGGCGTAACCGGGCTCCAGCAGCGGTGCCCGGGCGATGCCCAGATCGACTCGGCGTGCGCGCAACGCTTCATGCTGTTGGTAGGTGTTCATCTCTGAGAGGTCAATTTTGACCTGGGGTTGCTTGAGCCTGGCTTCGGCAATGACCTTTGGCAAAAACTCATACACGGCGCTGCCTACAAAACTGATGTTGACCGAACCGATATCACCCTCTGCGAAGCGTCGGGCGTTGGTCGCCGCTTGCTGGGCACGCTCAAGCAGGTTTTGTGCTTCGATGAAAAAAGCCCGGCCCGCTGCGGTCAGGGCCACGCTACGGGTGGTGCGGGTAAACAGTTCCACGCCCAGGTGGTGCTCCAGCAATTGAATCTGCCGACTGAGGGGCGGCTGGGTCATGTTCAACCGTTCAGCCGCGCGCCGAAAGTTAAGTTCTGTGGCCACCGTGGTGAAGCAGCGCAGCTGGGTCAATTCGAACATTGATCTAATCCTGGTATCAATCGAATGCCAAGTTAGATTAGACGGGAACAATGTGCGCGTCCATCATCGGGCTGTCCCTAAAAAAACAATGATTGGGAGTTGCCCCTTTGAATACCCTTCACCCGATGCCTGACGCTACGGTACTTGCCCGGGCCGCGTCCAAGGTAAAGCGTCATGTTCTGCCCTTGTTTGTGGTGATGTTCATCGTCAACTACATCGATCGGGTCAATATTGGCTTTGTCCGCAGTCATTTGGAAACCGATCTGGGCATTGGCGCCGCCGCTTATGGTCTGGGAGCCGGGTTGTTCTTCATTGGTTACGCGATCTTCGAAGTGCCTTCCAATATGCTGCTGCAGCGCTACGGTGCAAGAGCCTGGTTGACCCGCATCATGTTCACGTGGGGCGCGGCGGCAATGGCGATGGCTTTTGTGCGCGGTGAAACCAGTTTCTATGTGCTGCGCTTTATTCTGGGCGCGGCAGAGGCGGGCTTCTTCCCGGGGATCATTTACTACTTCACTCAGTGGTTGCCGTCGACTGAGCGGGGTAAGGCGATGGCGATCTTCCTGAGCGGCTCGGCGATTGCCTCGGTGATCTCCGGCCCGGTGTCCGGTGCCCTGTTACACGTAAGTGGTTTTAGCCTGCACGGCTGGCAATGGATGTTCCTGATAGAAGGTTTTGCCTCGATTGTTCTCTGCGCGTTCGTCTGGTTCTGGCTGCAATCCCATCCTCGTGACGCGAAATGGTTGAGCGAAGAAGAGAAGGGCGCATTGATCAACGAGATTGCTCTGGAGCAACAAGCCCGTGAGGCGGTGCTGACAGTCAAGCCTTCGATGTTAAGGCTGCTGGCCGACAAGCAGATCGCCTTGTTTTGCTTCATCTACTTCTCCATTGCCCTGACCATTTATGGCGCGACATTCTGGCTGCCCAGCATGATCAAAAAGATGGGCAGTTTTGATGATTTCCAGGTTGGGCTGTTCAACTCGATTCCGTGGTTGATTTCCATTGTTGCCATGTATGGCTTTGCCGGAATGGCCAGCAAATGGAAACACCAGCAGGCTTGGGTCGCGCTGACGCTGGTGATTGCCTCGCTCGGTATGTTCATGTCGACTACAGGCGGCCCTGTGTTCGCCTTTATCTCCATCTGTTTCGCCGCGATTGGTTTCAAGGCAGCTTCAGCGCTGTTCTGGCCGATTCCTCAGGGCTATCTGGACGCACGTATTGCGGCGGCTGTCATCGCGTTGATCAACTCCATCGGTAATCTTGGCGGGTTCGTTGCTCCTACCGCGTTCGGCTTTCTGGAGCAAACCACGGGCTCTATCGAGGGTGGTCTGTACGGGCTTGCAGCCACATCGCTCCTGGCGGCGGTGGTGATATTTTTTGTTCGCACGACGCCGGCTGGCCAAGCTCAATCCACTGCTACTCACAACACCTTGAAAATCGACCCTGCGGGAGCCGCTTCTTGAAAATCACACGAGTGACCGTCACCCCCATCGCCTTCCGTGATCCACCGTTGCTCAATGCCAGCGGTATTCACGAACCCTATGCCCTGCGCTCCATCATCGAAATAGAGAGTGACACTGGCTATATCGGCCTCGGTGAAAGCTATGGCGACGCCCCTGCGCTGGCGATCCAGCAGCAGTTGCAGGCGCAATTGATAGGCCTTGACCCGTTCAACCTGAATCAGTTGCGGGCAATCGTCCGGGCTACCGTGGCAGCCCACGCACCGCAGAGTATTGCTGGCGCGGAGCTGGCGCCCGGCTCTCACGCGAGCAAGGCCGTCAGCAATGCTTATTCGGCGTTCGAAGTCGCGTTTCTGGACCTGCAAGCGCGTTCCTTGAATGTGCCCCTGGTGGATTTGCTGGGTGGCGCAGTACGCGATGAAATCCCGTTCAGCGCCTACCTGTTTTTCAAGTATGCGCAGCATGTGGATTCGCCTTACCAACCTGACACTTGGGGCGAGGCGCTGAACGAGGAACAGATCGTCGCCCAGGCACGAAGAATGATTGAGGCTTACGGCTTCAAGAGCATCAAGCTCAAGGCCGGGACTCTACCCCCCGAGCACGAAGTGTCGTGCATCAAAGCCCTGAAGCAAGCCTTCCCGGGCTACCCGTTACGCATTGACCCCAATGGTAACTGGTCTCTGGAAACCTCAATCCGGATGGCGCAGTTGTTGGGTGACGACCTGCAATATTACGAAGATCCAACCCCTGGTCTGGAGGGTATGTCCGAGCTGCACAGACTCACTGGTTTGCCGTTGGCAACGAACATGGTCGTCACCGACTTTGACGAGTTCCGGCGCAGCGTTGCCCTCGACAGTGTGCAAATTGTTTTGGCCGATCATCATTACTGGGGCGGCCTGCGGGATACTCAGCACCTGGCCAAGATGTGCCAGACATTTGGTGTTGGCGTATCCATGCACTCCAATTCACACCTGGGTATCAGCCTGATGGCAATGGCCCATGTTGCCGCGTCAGTGCCCAACCTGGACTATGCCTGCGACACTCACTATCCGTGGCAAGAGCCTGATGAAGAGGTGGTCAAAGGCGGAAAGATACCCATCGTTGATGGTTGCGTGAAAATCACTCGTGCGCCGGGACTGGGGCTTGAGCTGGATTATGAGCAATTGGCAAAGTTGAATGATCTGTACCTCACTTGCGGCATTCGACAGCGCGATGATGTGAAACAAATGCAGCGGTACAAGCCTGACTGGCAAGCGCTAAAACCTCGGTTCTGAGGACTTCGAGTGGCTGTGTTCAGCGGGCAGTCGTAGAGGTGCTGAGAGATCAGGTTTTGGATCGGGTTGTTGCTGCTTCTGGGCGCTCTGTTTGCAGTCTTGATGGACCGATTGCGAGCTAATAGGCAAAAAGGCCCGCAGAGCAGCAATAATGTTCACTCAAGAGCAACGCGGCTCAAGTGTGGGAGCGGACTTGCTCGCGAGGGTCTTCAGTGCGCCGCATTTACTTGGTAAATACGCGTCACCGTTAACGACCATCGCGAGCAAGCCCGCTCCCACAGAGACAGAAATCACTTTAGTGAACAACATTGCCGTGAACGCTATGCCGGTTTTCAGCGAGCCGTCAGGGCTGAATAACTGTTCATCAGGTTCCGGTAGTTGGGAATACGCTGAGACAGCAGGTTGCCCAGGCCTTCAATGTCGTTGCGCCAATCGCGTTGCAGCTCACACGCTACCGAGAACCAGTTCATCATCTGGGCGCCAGCCTGGCTCATGCGGTTCCAGGATGCCTGTTGCACCGTGGTGTTGAACGTCCCCGAAGAGTCAGTTACCACGAACACGTCAAACCCTTCAGCCAGTGCCGACAACGTTGGAAACGCTACACAAACATCTGTTACCACACCGGCGATGATCAGTTGCTTGCGGCCCGTTGCCTTGATCGCCTTGACGAAGTCTTCGTTGTCCCAGGCGTTGATCTGGCCAGGTCGAGCGATGTACGGCGCGTCGGGGAACATCTCCTTGAGTTCGGGTACCAGCGGGCCGTTGGGGCCTTGTTCAAAACTGGTGGTGAGGATGGTAGGCAATTCGAAGAATTTCGCGACGTCAGCCAGGGCCAGCACATTGTTTTTGAACTCATTGGGCGTGAAGTCTTGCACCAGAGAGATCAAGCCTGTCTGGTGGTCGACCAGCAGAACTACGGCGTCGTCTTTGTTCAGGCGGTTGTAGGTTGCGTTAGTCATGGTGGAGTCCTTTTTCGAAGTGGCTGGTGGATGTCGTTCAGCGATGAGTTCAGATTAATGTTCTGATCAGCGACGAAAAAGCACCTGAAAAACGATTAACTGTCCACCTGAGTGAGACAGTGGCACTTCAGTACTTATGATTAGCGAGCAGGGTGCTTGGACAGGAAATAACCGGTGGTGCGCAGTTGAAGGCTGTACACCTAAACGGGTGTTGTAAATACCCTGGGAATGCCGGGTAGAAACATCCGTCTGGGGCGGCGTAGGGAACGGAAAGAGAGGCAACTGTTGTCAGCGAAACAGTTGATTAACAATCTGCCCGGTGGGCGACACTCTGGCGCCTCATAAAAGTTATAAGCCATTGATTTAAATCGATATATAGAAGTGGCACGGTTGCTACTCCAGTCCTTGTGCAGGTGCCGCGGTGGCCTCTGTCACCACGAGGGCGGGCAATGAGTCAGGACAATATCAAGTTTGCCTACTGGGTTCCCAACGTCAGCGGGAGACTTGTGATCAGCAAGATCGAACAACGCACCAGCTGGGACATCGATTACAACCGCAAGCTGGCGCAAATCGCCGAAAAGGCCGGATTCGAGTACGCCTTGTCACAGATCCTTTTTACAGCCGGTTATGGCGCCGAAAATCAGCATGAGTCGGTGACCATCAGCCACGCTCTGTTGGCCGCCACCGAGAAGCTCAAAGTGATCGCTGCCATCCTGCCTGGGCCCTGGAGTCCGGTGCTGGCGGCCAAACAGCTGGCCACCATCGACCAGTTCACCAACGGGCGGGTCGCGGTCAATATCCTGTCGGGCTGGTTCAAGGACGAGTTTCGGGCCATTGGCGAGCCTTGGCTGGAACACGATGAGCGCTATCGTCGCTCGGAAGAGTTCATCCAGGCGCTCAAGGGCATTTGGACCCAGGACAACTTCAGTTTTCATGGCGACTTCTACCGCTTCCATGACTTCACGCTCAAACTTGAAGTTCCGCTGGCTAGCGTCTTAGGGCCCTCGTTTCCCGAGGATTCTCCCGGCATCTTGTGCAGGAGGAAGCCCGAACACCCGCGCATAATCCCTACTGAATTGCGTCGCACTTTCATAACCGACCTCGAAGGCCGCCGCCATGACGCTCTTGGCATTGGCCACCATCAGTGTTCTGGCCTGGAGCAGGCGAACCCGTTTTTGATACTGCAAAGGGCTCAGACTGGTGACTGCCTTGAAGTGGCGGTGAAATGCCGAAACACTCATTGATGCCCGTTCCGCCAAGCGGTCCACGCCAATGGGCTGCGCGAAGTCACGGCGGATCCATTGGATCGCCATGTTGATTCGAGCCATTGCCGTATCCGGTGCCGCGATCTCTCGCAACATCCAGCCATGGGGGCCTTGGAGCACGCGGAAGATAATTTCTCGCTCATACACCGGGGCCAGGGCTGCTATGGCGTCGGGGTCGCCCATCAAGCGCAACATTCGAACCCAGGCATCCATCAGGTCGGTTGTGACTGGCGCTACGCAAAACCCAAGACGGTGCTCAACGCGGCCGGCAGGTTTAGGCAGGTCGGCAAATAGCGTCGACAGCACAATCGGGTCAAGAGTCAGACTAACTGCCAAGTAAGGTTCTCCGGATACCCCAGGATGCACAGCCCCCACCGCTGGCAAATCAATGGACATGACAAAATAGGTGGCAGGGTCATACCGAAGCGTTTGGTCTCCCACGGTCATGCTCTTGCTGCCTTGCAGAATCACATTGATCATCGGGTCATAGACCGCCGCCAACATATGCTCGGGGATTTTTCCCTGAACCATGGCAACTCGGGGGATACCCGTTTCGGTCCGGCGATTTTCAGCCTTGGCCGCGAGCGACCGGAGTTCATCAAGTTGATTATCCATGCCTGGCATGCTGATGGTAGAACCCGGCGCCTTGCAAGCAAAAAGTAGAAACAGGCAGATTTGGAGTAGGAATGGGTACGACCCTGGCGATCGTGATGAGTACTGTGGGGGCACATATAAACCACAGAGGAACATCAGATGAGCGTAATCGTCATTACCGGTGGCAGCCGTGGAATCGGTGCCAGTGCCGCCGAGCACATTGCTCTGCGCGGTATGGGAGTCATCCTGACCTACAACGCTAATCCCCAGGCTGCAGCCACAGTCGTGAGACGTATCGAGCGTGTCGGCGGCAAGGCTGTCGCTCTCAAACTCGACGTAGCCGATGTTGGCAGCTTCGAGGCGTTTCGGCAGTCAGTGGAGCTGACTTTACGGAACACCTGGGATGCCACCACCCTGAGTGGCCTGGTTAACAACGCCGGCTACGGTCTGTTCAATCCCTTGGAAACTGTCACCGAGGGGCAGTTCGATGACCTGTTCAACGTGCACCTCAAAGGGCCGTTTTTCCTGACCCAAACCCTACTGCCACTTCTCGCGCAGAACGCCAGTATCGTCAACCTGACCAGTGCCACCACCCGCGTCGCCACCGCGGGTGTGGCACCTTATGCGGCGTTCAAGGGCGGTCTCGAAGTGCTTACCCGTTACATGGCCAAAGAGTTCGGCGAGCGGCGCATACGGGCCAACGCCGTATCACCCGGCGCCATCCGCACCGAATTGGGAGGCGGACTGAACGATGAGTTCGAGGCGATGTTGGCGGCGCAAACGGCACTCGGCCGGGTCGGCGAGCCGGAAGACGTCGCGCGTGTCATCGCCATGTTGCTGTCAGAAGAGGGCGCCTGGATCAATGCCCAGACTCTTGAAGTTTCCGGCGGCTACAACATCTGAATACTGAGGATTTTGCCATGCTGGATCATATCTTTTTGTCCGTGAGCGATATCCCACGGTCCATCCGTTTCTACGAAGCGGCCCTGACCCCGCTAGGAATCACCGCACGCCTGGATTACGACGGCAAGGACGGGCCACCGGAACATCCGGACCTAAAAGGCTTCGGTGCCAATGGCCGGATGTTTTTATGGTTACGTGAAGGTGCTGTCGAAGGGCGCGCGGTACATGTAGGTTTTGTCGCGAACAGCAAGGCTGAAGTTGATGCAGCCTATGCCGCTGCCATGCACCAGGGAGCGGTCGACAACGGCCTGCCTGGCGCACGCTTGCACTACGACCCTGACTACTACGCTGCCAATGTGCTGGATCCGGATGGGTACAGCCTCGAATTCGTCTACAAAAAATGGCAGCACGCCCAATGAGCATACTTCTCAATGACCGCGAGCAAAGCCATAAAAAACCAACCAGGCGCAGGTCAGTCAGAGCGATGATGAATGAAAAGTGCGCTGGGTTAACCGGGCCACTCGGTGGCACCTGACAAACCACGGGGGATCACTTTGGCTGCCCAGCCAAATCAAAGTCATCAATGCAATGGTTCTCAACCAAGGCAGAGAGGTTGAGCCCCTGATCCGGTGTGCAATCCGGCCTCAGGACTCAGCCGGAAAACCCCTCAGGAAGAGTGGCGGGCAGGCATTTGGTAGACGTGCCGGGGATCGCTGAGCCATTGTTGTAATTCCGTTTCGGCTTGTTCCATCGCATTGCGATTAAGCAACTTTCGCATCAATGCGATGCTGACCGCACGGGCTCTGAGATTGTATGTATAGCTACCCAGATGGCCATCGGTCGGTTGATAGACACCGAGCTTTTCGTACAACTGCTGCAATCGATTTTGGACGCTGCGCAATGAAAGGCAGCGTCGACTGGCTATGGCACGGTCTGTAAGTCCCAAAGCGATGTCTTGCAGGACTTCATACTCTGTGTCCGTCAGGCCAAGCACCTGGTCTTGCGACTTTTGCTGCACGCCGCGTATCTCGCGATCAATGACGCATTGTTGCTCAATGAAAAGACTGCGCAGCGCAAGGCGCAAGCGCTCCTCCGAGGCGGTCTTGAGCACATAGCCGTAAGCCGCACCCTCAGGAACGATACGCGAGATGCCTCGCACATAGGCTTCATCAGCATAATTGGACCAGAACAGAATCGATGTATCGGGCCGGTCTCGCCAGATCGTCTTGGCAGCCTCGACCCCGGTGCGTCTAGGCATCTGCAGATCCATGACCACCGCCGTGACGCCATACTCATGGGCCAGACGCTCTCCTGCCAGCCCGTCCTCGGCTTCCAGCAACCGGGTGCATTCAGGCAGCGCCAGTTCTATAACTTCCTTGAGAAATGCGCGATGAACGGGGTCATCTTCAATCAACAAGACATCCATCAAACGGTTTGCTCCGGTTCAATGTGAGGGACGGGCAGGGGCAGACTTATACAGACGTGTGTTCCCTTGCCTTGCGGACCGGTCTCGATCTGCAGTTGGGCGTTGAGCAAGCGAGCGCGGATTTTCATGTTCTGTATACCGCCGCAGTTCAGCAGATTATCCCGGTCAAGTCCCAGGCCATCATCGACGATGGAAAGCTGCAGGCGGTTCCCGGCCCGGCTGATCTCGATGTCGATGGAATCCGGATATGCGTGTTTGATAGCGTTGTTAACCGCTTCCTGGATGATGCGGAACAGGGCAATTTTCTGCGGCTCTGCAAGCTTGTTTGCTAACCCGCCTGTGGTGTCACGCAGGCAAGTGGCAATGCTCAGGCCACTGTTGCGCACACTGCGCAACAACAAATCCTCTACGCCTTCTTCCAGGCCGAAAAGCTGGAGCACTGTGGGTTTGACCGCATCAATGATAAGGCGCAGCTCCTGCATGCTCTCGTGCAACGCGTCACTGACGGGTTTCAGGTCATTACCCGACAGCGTATCCACAGTCATCAGGCGAGCGATCCGGCGGTGCAGGCGCGTCATGTCGGCCAGCGTCTGGTCGTGTAAATCCATGCCAATGCGCTGCCGTTCGTTTTCCAGCTCCTCGGTCAAGCGCAGGGCCCCCAGGCGCAAGCCCTCTTCTCGGGCGCGAATCTGGGTTTCGGCGATCGCCAGTCTTTTTGCTTGATCGGTCTGGCGTAGTGCGTAGAGGTAGGACGCCAGCAGATCGGCGACATGCTGGGTATGGTGCACGTCTTCCAGGGTGTAGTAATCGGCTGCATGTTTGGAACAGCTCAATGCCCCGATAATTTCACCTCGCGCCCGCAACGGCACGTGAAGTCTGCTACGCAGTTCCGCATCGAAAATGGGCGTGTTGAACGCGCCGGCAAACTGATAGCGGGGGTCAGTCGTAGCGTCTTTACTGAGGATGTACGGTTCCTCTCCCAACAGCAGGGCACGGATCGGACTTTCCACGATCGGCAGCGGGTGATTGGCAAAGTTGCTCCATGCGGTGTGTAACCCCGTTTCATAAGCATGCAGATGGTTTTCTCCATCCAGCAACAGCAAGCTGACGTCCAGGTGATCATGGGGCAGGATAATGCGAATTTCCTCGGAAATTGCGTCGATCATCGACTGGAAGTCCAACTGACCCGCGAGGGCCCTGGAGATGCCGAGAAAGTGATGGAGGACATCCTCCGCATGGATGCTGGGTCGTTTCACGGTCATGCACCTTTTATTTTTGTAGCCCTACCATACCCGCTATCAATGATCGCGGGCATCCCTCTGCGCGGGCGATCAGGTGACCTGATTGAAGAATTGCGAAGGCTCGCAGGCAAATTGCGTGATCCCGCATATTTGGTGCGGTGTCGCGCCGCATATCTGCATTGATGTGCGCAGACGCTGGCAGTGAGACGGCGCAGACTGAAATCGAACTTGCGTAAAACGGTGAGCACGCATCCATTGAGCCGCCCGAACCCCAAAAACAATAACAAAGGTCAATCCATGAAAATTCGCCCGTTGCGATGCCTGTTTCTATCAAGCGCGCTGTTGCTTTCTCCCTTCATGCAGGTGCAGGCCGATACGGCCGATAAAACCATCGCCTTGTCCAATAACTACGCGGGTAATTCCTGGCGTCAGAATATGCTTGGCAGCTGGAAGCAAACCACCGACGACGCTGTGAAAAAAGGCGTTATCGCTTCTGCAGACGCCTTCACAACCGGTGAAAATCAGGCCACCGAGCAAGCGGCACAAATCCAGAACCTCATCCTTCAGGGTTACAGCGCCATCGTCATCAACGCAGCGTCGCCGACCGCTCTAAATGGTGCCGTCAAGCAGGCCTGCGATGCGGGCATTATCGTCGTGTCCTTCGATGGCATCGTCACCGAACCCTGTGCCTATCGCATCTCCATGGACTTTAAACAAAGCGGTCTTGACCAGATGGATTATCTGGCCAAACGCTTCCCGAATGGTGCAAACATACTGGAGATTCGCGGGCTGGCAGGCGTCTCGGTGGATGAGCAGATCCATTCCGGGATCGTTGCGGGTGCGCAAAAGTATCCCAACCTGAAAATCGTTGGTTCGGTCAACGGTAACTGGTCACAGACTGCCGCGCAGAAAGCGGTGGCGGGTATTTTGCCTAGCCTGCCAAATATTGATGCCTTGGTGACCCAAGGGGATGACGGTTACGGCGCGGCTCAGGCGTTCATGTCCGCTGGACGCCCGACGCCGACGATTATCTTTGGTAATCGCGAGGAAGAGTTGTCGTGGTGGAAGAAGCAGAAAGACGCCAACGGCTACGAGAGCTTTTCGATTTCCAGCGCTCCGAGCATCTCCAGTCTGGCGTTCTGGGTAGCCCAGCAATTGCTTGATGGCAAGCAAATGCCCCATGACTTGTTGTCGCCAGCAGTCAGCGTGACTCAGGACTCACTGGAGCCTGCACTCAAGGGCCTTGAGAAGGGCGGGATTGTCAGTCAGGTCTATAGCGTCGATGACGTCGCCACTCTGACAAGCCCATCCGCTCATTGACCAGCGTGTGCCGCGTCTATGTGCGCGGCAATGCCGAGGAAAATGTCATGTCTGACTTTCAACGAGCGCTGGTAACCTTCCAAGGTGTCGGCAAATCGTTTGGCGCTGTTCGTGCCCTGAGTGACGTCGACCTGAGTGTTCAGGCCGGAGAGTGCTTGGGGTTGATCGGCCATAACGGCGCGGGTAAATCCACCCTGATGCAGGTTTTGGCCGGCACTCTTTTTGCCGACTGCGGTGCACTGCTGGTCGGCGACCAGGAAGTACGCTCCAGCTATGGCGTGCAGATGGCACGCCAGCACGGGATTCGCTGTGTGTTTCAGGAACTGTCGTTGTGCCCCAACCTCAGCGTGGCCGAAAACACTCGGCTGATGTCACCGGCTATTCGTGGCTGGGGCTGGCGACGTAAAGCCAAGGCATTGATCGAAGCCAGTCTTGATCAGATTTTTCCGGGCCATGATATTCGTGGCGACGACATCGTTGCGCAGCTGCCGATCGGCAAACGCCAGATGGTCGAAATTGCCCGTGCATTCGTGCGTGTGGATGAGCGCCTGGACTTGGTGATCCTCGATGAACCCACGTCTTCTCTGGATTCACGGGTTGCCGAACAACTCCTGCAATTTGTCCGGCGCTTTGTCTGCACTGGCGGCAGCATCGTGCTGATTAGCCACATTCTTGGGGAGATGCTGGACACCTGTGACCGCATTACCGTGATGCGTGACGGACGTGTGGTAGAGATTCGCCCCGCGGCGAATTTTACCCACGCGTCCCTGGTGGAATGCATGGGGAGCGCCGCAAAGGCGGCTTGCGAACAGCACGTTTTTGTCTCGCGACGCGCCCATGGTTCTCCCGTCGTGACTCAACGTCCGGCCCGTCAAGCCAATGCAATGACAGTCAATGCGCATCCAGGCGAAATCGTCGGTCTCACAGGGCTGGCAGGACATGGCCAAAGCCAGTTACTCATTCAGATACTGCGTCAATGTATTGCCAGCGGGCAGGGCGCCGCGCTAGTGGCCGGGGATCGACAAAATGACGGTGTGTTTGCGATGTGGTCTATCGCCGAGAACATCACGATCAGTTCGTTGGCCCATTTGAAACGCGGTGCCCTGATCGATCCGGACGCAGAGCATGCCTTGGCCGAAGAATGGCAAAAACGCATGGGAATCCGCACCCCGGATATGCGCAACCCCATTCTTTCGCTGTCGGGCGGTAATCAGCAAAAAGCACTGTTCGCCCGCGCATTAGCATCGCGCAGCGATCTGATCCTGATGGATGATCCCATGCGTGGCGTTGATGTCGGCACCAAGCGCGAGGTGTACTCGATCATCGCTCAGGAGGCGGCCAAAGGGCGCACCTTCATCTGGTACACCACCGAGTTGGAGGAGCTCGATTACTGTGACCACATCTATGTGTTTCGTGATGGTCAGGCAGTCCTTGACCTGCCACGCAGCCAACTAAGCGAGGAGCAGATTCTTCGCTGCTCCTTTGTGGAGCAAACGGCATGAATGCATCTACCTCACTACCCCTGAAAGGCGCTGCGGTCAAATCGTCCGGATTGAACTATGCACGCCTGCTGCGCAGTGCTTTACCCGGGGTTTCACTCGCGGTGCTGCTGATCACCATTTTCATTATGCAGCCCAGGGCCATGAGTTACATGGGCATGAACCTGATGCTCAACCTGGCGGTGCCGATCGCCTTGGCGACCGTCGCCCAGATGCTGATCATCACCGTCAACGATCTTGACCTGTCACTGGGCAGTTTTATCAGCTTCGTCGCGTGCGTAGCGGCAACGTTGCTGGACCAGCACCCTGTACTTGGCTGCCTGGTGTTGCTCGGATGCATTGCGGTGTACGCGTTGCTGGGGGCGCTGATTCATATACGTAACTTGCCCTCCATCGTCGTAACTCTCGGCATGTCGTTCGTGTGGATGGGCGCTGCTGTGCTGCTGTTGCCAGCGCCGGGCGGCAGTGCGCCTGAATGGCTGCAGAGCCTGGTTCGCATCAAGACACCGTTGCTGCCTTTCGCGATCATTGTCTGTGTGGTGCTGGCGATTGCCGTACATGTGTTTTTGATGCGCTCGACGCTGGGTGTTGTGTTGCGGGGGGCGGGTGGAAATCCGCTGGCCATTGCGAAGGCGGGCTGGTCGCTGCTGCGCATCAAGATAACCATGTATGCGCTGGCCGGTACGTTCGGGGTCTTCGCTGGCCTGTTTTTGGTTGGCCTGACCACCTCTGCGGACGCAAGCATCGCGCTGCGTTACACCTTGCTGTCCATCGCGGGGGTAATCCTCGGTGGCGGTGAGTTTGTCGGCGGCCGTGTCTCGCCCACCGGCGCAGTTCTGGGAGCCCTGACACTGGTGCTTGCAGGCTCGCTGCTGTCCTTTATGCGCATTTCGCCAGACTGGCAGATCGGTGCCCAGGGCGCGATTCTGATTTTCGTCCTCGCCTTGCGTATGTCCGTCAACCGTCTTGAGGCTCGCCCACTATGAAGCGTGTTCCGTTACTCACCACGGTCATGGGCAAGCCCTGGCTATGGTCGTTCCTGGCCGCCTTGCTGATATGGATCGCAACCATTGCCTTCACCGGGGGCCAAGGTGCCGGTTCGCTGTTGTCGGGCTCACTGAGCTTCTCGGCGTTCTTCGTGATAGTCGGTATCGGCCAGATGTTTGTGATTACCACTGGCCCGGGCAACATCGATTTGTCGATTCCAGCCAATATCGCACTCAGCGGGGCCATTGGCATGAAGTTGATGGACGGCCAGCCGGGTTTGATCTGGTTGGGCGTTGTGGGTGTATTGGGGGCCGGTATGCTGATCGGTTGCGCCAACTACGCCTTGATCCGAGTGCTTCGCATACCGCCGATTATTGCCACGCTGTCCGCTAGCTTCCTGTTGCAGTCAATGGCGATTGCCTACGGTCGCAGCATTCGGATCCAGCCACCTGAAATGTTCTACCAATTCTGCACCGGGAACATCTGGGGCGTACCGTTCCTGGCGATCAGCGTCGTGCTGTTGGCAGTCATTATGGGCTACGTGCTGACACGCAGCATCTACGGCCGCTGGACGATCGCCATCGGCCAGAACGCCCGTGCTGCGGAGCTCGCCGGCGGCCATGTCAACCTGATCCGCTTCGCGACCTACGTTCTGAGTGCGGTCTTTGCCAGCCTCTGCGGCCTTCTGCTGGCCGGTTTTTCCGGTGGGGCTTCGTTGAGCATGGGCGAGGAGTATCTGCTGGCCTCGATTGCAGTCGTGGTGATCGGCGGGACCTCAGTGGCGGGTGGATTTTCCAACGTGCCAGGCATCTGGGGGGCGGCGCTGTTTCTCTATCTGCTGGTAAGCATGCTCAACACCTTTGGCGCCAGCGCCGGGGTGCGATTGATCCTTACCGGCCTGATCATCATTGCGGTCATCACCGCCGTCAGTGGCCGCAAATCGGCACGCACTGCCTGAATAAAGGATATTTCCATGTTCGAACCTCACTATGTATACCTCGATGAACGCTTCCGCGCATTGACACTGCCCAACACTCAACTCGAGCAGCTCTATAACCAATGCCGCTGGGCCGAGGGGCCGGTCTGGTTTAACGACGGTGGTTACCTCTTGTGGAGTGATATTCCCAACCAGCGTATTTTGCGCTGGACGCCAGAGCAGGGCGTGTCGGTGTTTCGTCAAGACTCCAACTTCGCCAACGGGAATACCCGAGATCTTCAGGGCCGACTGGTCACCTGTGAACACGGCCCACGCCGCGTGACCCGCACTGAGCCGGACGGGTCGATCACGGTGATCGCGGATCGTTACCAGGGCAAACGCCTGAACTCACCGAACGACGTGGTGGTTCACCGTGACGGTGCCATCTGGTTTACTGACCCGACCTACGGAATCCTCACTGATTACGAAGGCTTCAAGGCTGAGCAGGAGCAGCAAAGCCAGAATGTTTATCGGGTCGATCCGATTTCGGGTGAAGTCCAATGCGTGGCGGATGATTTCGTTCAGCCTAACGGCCTGGCCTTTTCGGCCGATGGCAATACTCTGTACATTGCCGACTCGGCACGCACACATGACCTCGCAGCCCCACATCACATTCGAGCGCTGGAGGTGATCAACCATTGTCGTTTAGGTCGTTCGCGGGTGTTCGCCGAGATCGAACCAGGGATCCCCGATGGCTTGCGCGTCGATGTACAAGGGAACGTCTGGACGAGCGCGGGGGACGGGATTCAATGCTTTGCTCCTGACGGCACATTACTGGGCAAGATCCTGCTACCGGAGAAAGTCGCCAACCTCACGTTCGGCGGGCCACGTCGCAACCGTTTGTTTATCACCGCCAATACGTCGCTCTACATGATCCATGTGGCGGTGGCGGGCGCGCAGATGCCGTGAAGTTGATCGCTCCCAGACACTAAACAAACTGAGTTGCATCGGTATAAAAAAACCGCCCGAATGGGGCGGTTTTGCTCACTTGAGAGCAACGCTGCTCAAGTGTGGGAGCGGGCTTGCTCGCGATGCTCTTCAGGGCGCCGCATTGACTTAGTCAATACGCGTCACCGTTAGCGACCATCGCGAGCAAGCCCGCTCCCACAGAGGCAGAAATCGCTTAAGTGAACAGCATTGCTTTATTTAATGATCCAGCGCGCCGGCCGTATGTTTTCCATCGACCAAACGCTGGATGCCCAGTGGATTGGCGTCTTTCAGGGCTTCGGGCAAAAGGGCGTCCGGGTAGTTCTGGAAGCAGACCGGGCGCAGGAAGCGATCAATCGCCAATGTGCCCACCGATGTGCCGCGCGCATCAGAGGTTGCCGGGTACGGCCCGCCATGAACCATGGTGTCAGTGACTTCCACACCCGTGGGATAGCCGTTCAACAGGATCCGTCCGACCTTTTCTTGCAACAACTCGGTCAACCCGCTGTATTCGAGCAGCTCATCCGCTTCACCGAGGACGGTGGCCGTCAACTGCCCGCGCAGGCCATTGAGCGCTGCGACCAGTTGCGCCTGGTCAGCGACTTCAATAACGATCGTGGCCGGCCCGAATACTTCTTCCTGGAGCAGTTCGTCACCGTTGAGCAGCAAGCTGGCGTCGGCTTTGAACAATTGCGGTTGAGCCTGCTTACCCTGTTGCGGACTTCCCGCCAGGTGTTCCACTCCCGGATGACCGTGCAGATGTTGTAGCCCTTTGCTATAGCTGGCCAAGGCTGCGACGTTGAGCATGGTCTGCGCCGGTTGATCATTCATGTGCGCAGTGAAACGTTGTAAAAACGCCGTAAAATCAGCCGACTGCACGCCGATGATTAGCCCGGGATTGGTGCAAAACTGCCCGCACCCCAAGGTCACGGAGCCCGCGAGCTCGTGGGCGATGGTTTCGCCACGCACCTTAAGAGCCTGGGGAAGAATGATCACCGGGTTGATGCTCGACATCTCGGCGAATACCGGAATCGGCTGGGGACGCTGTGCAGCCATCTTGCACAAGGCGTTGCCACCTTTGAGAGAGCCGGTGAACCCCACGGCTTGAATAGATGGATGCTTTACCAACCATTCACCGACGCCCGCGCCATAGATCATGTTGAACACACCGCTGGGCATACCGGTACGCTTCGCTGCACGCATGATGGCGTCCGCGACCCATTCGGCGGTAGCCATGTGGCCGCTATGTGCTTTGAACACTACCGGGCAGCCAGCGGCCAAGGCAGAGGCGGTGTCGCCACCGGCCGTGGAAAACGCCAGTGGAAAGTTGCTCGCGCCGAACACGGCGACCGGACCCACGGCAATCCGAAACTGCCGCAAATCGGGGCGGGGCAGGGGTTTACGATCCGGCAGGGCCCGATCAATGCGCGCCCCGTAAAAGTCACCGCGACGCAGCACCTTGGCGAACAGACGTATTTGCCCGCTGGTGCGGCCACGCTCGCCCTGGATACGCCCGGCAGGCAACGCTGTCTCACGGCAGACGGTGCTGACGAAGTCGTCGCCCAAGGCATCCAGTTCGTCAGCGATAGCATCCAGAAACTCCGCCCGGCGGGATGCAGGTAAATTGCGATAAATCGGGCAGGCGTCGCTGGCCGCTTTGGCTGCAGCGTCGACTTCATCTTGCGTGGCCTGTATGAAATGGCCTGGTAGTGCTTCGCCTGTTGTTGCATCGAAACTTTGCAGATACACATTACCCGCGCCGAGTCGCTGACCACCGATGTAGTTCTGACCGAGAATCTGAGTCATGTCAGGCTTCCTGATTGGATGATTAAAGAAACTTCTAGGCTCGACACCCAATAAAAGAAGCGGCTCCACATCGTGCTGGACGACGGGAGCCGGAGTGTCGAAGTGAATGAAAGGTCTTAAGTGATCGCACCGATCTGCCAAGGCACGAACTCGTTCTGGCCGTAACCGTGCTGTTCGCTTTTGCTTTTGTCACCCGAGGCGATACGCAGCATCATGCGAAAAATGTATTCGCCGCGCTCCTCAATGGTCATGGTGCCGTCGGCAATCCCGCCGCAGTTGACGTCCATGTCTTCTTCCTGGGTTTCCCAAAGGCGGCTGTTAGTGGCGAGCTTGATGGACGGCGAGGGCGCACACCCATAAGCAGACCCGCGACCCGTAGTAAAGGCAATCAGATTGGCCCCGCCAGCGACTTGGCCGGTTGCAGAGATAGGGTCGTAGCCGGGGGTGTCCATGAACACCAGGCCGTGTGCCCGGACTGTTTCAGCGTATTCGTAGACATCCACAAGATCGGTGGAGCCTGCCTTGGCTACAGCCCCCAGAGATTTCTCCAGAATGGTTGTCAAACCTCCCGCTTTGTTGCCCGCTGAAGGATTGTTGTTCAGTTCGGCATCCATGCGTTTGCAATAAGCTTCCCACCAATGAATGCGTGCAATGAGCTTTTCACCGACTTTCTGGCTGATGGCGCGACGGGTCAGCAAGTGCTCGGCGCCGTAGACCTCCGGCGTTTCCGACAGAATAGCTGTGCCGCCGGCCGCTATCAGGCGATCGACTGCATTACCCAATGCAGGATTGGCAGTGATGCCCGAGTAACCGTCCGAGCCACCACATTGCAGACCGATGATCAGATGCTTGGCGCTGACGGGTTCGCGTTTGACTTTGTTGGCTTCTGCCAGCAGTGACTTGACTTGCGCGATGCCACTGGCAATGGTTTTGGACGTGCCACCCGTGCCCTGAATAGTGAAAGTGCGCAGCGAATCGCTGCTTGTCAGACCCTGGGCCGCCAGCAGATCTGGGATCTGGTTGGTCTCGCACCCCAGCCCGATCAAGAGTACCGAGGCAAAGTTCGGGTGAACCGCATAACCGCCCAGAGTCCTGCGCAGCATTGCCAGTGCTTCGCCGCCGGGGTCGACGGCGCAGCCCACACCGTGGGTGAGTGCAACGACACCGTCGACGTTGGGGTATTCAATCAATGCCTCAGGGTGAATGTCGCGGCGAAAATAGTCGGCAATCGCCCGTGCCACTGTGGCCGAGCAATTGACCGACGTCAGAATGCCGATGTAGTTGCGCGTAGCCACTCGACCATCGGAGCGTACGATGCCCATGAACGTTTCCGCCGTGGGCGCGGGGCTGCCTTTGGCATCGATGCCGAATGCATAGTCCCGAGAGAAATCGCCCATCGCCACGTTGTGGACGTGCACGTGTTGCCCCGCCTCGATGGGCTGGCTCGCAAAGCCAATAATCTGGCCGTAGCGCCGAACCGGTTGGCCCACGTCGATATGACGCGCAGCGACCTTGTGGCCGGAGGGTACGGGCTCAAGCACCTGAATGCCTTCGGCTTTGAGTTCAAGGCCTTTGATCAGCGGTTGCCGCGCGATCAATACATCGTCCAGCACGTTGAGTCTGATCACGGCGTTGGCAGCGGTTTCACTGCCTGTTGTAGTTATGAGTTGCATGACAGTTCCCTCGGTTTTTCAGGTAGCGCAACGGAATCGGACAGAGCAGGTCAAGCCAATCCACGCTCGCGATAATCAATCAGGCTGGAGAACAGCATTAGCCCTGACGCCATGACGACAAAGAAGATCAGCGCCAGGAAGTATGAACCGGTGTATTGCACGATCAGACCGATCAGGATCGGCACGATCACCCCGACCATATTGCCGCAGAAGTTCATGCTCCCGCCCAACACACCCGCTTTGGACTGACCACCGAGGATGGCTGGCAAACACCAGTACATGCCGCACCAGCGAATGAAAAACAGGGCTACACACAGCAGCGAAATAACAACGACTGCATCACCGCTGTAAGCCACGGCGAGAATACAGATGGCGGCTATCGCTGCGGAGCCTGCAAACATGCTACGCATGACAGTGTTGGGTTGACCGCCTGCAGCCTTCCATTTATCGGACAGCCAGCCGCCAAACAGCTCACCAATGAACCCACACATAAAGATCAGGAAGGTAGCGCCGCCCATGGCCTTGATGTCCAGGTTGTGGGCTTTGTGCAAGTAGCTCGGCATCCAGGTCAGCAGGCCGTAGAACACGCTGTTGTAGCAAGCGTAGCCCGCGAACATTGCCAGTACCGAACGGCTCTTGAGCAGTTCCTTGAGGATCGCCTTACGCCCACCCGTGGCTTTCCTGGCGGCTTCATTGGCATCAGTGATGTAAGCCAGCTCTGCAGCATTCACTTTAGGATGTTCGCTTGGATGGTTCCTGATGTACCACCAAGCCCAGATGCCTACGACCATGGTGCCAACACCCGCGATTACGAATGCGATACGCCAGGAGTCAAACCAGGTGATCAAGCCTGCGATGAGGATGGCCCCCAGTGCAGTCCCCAGAGGGGCGCCGCCATCGACGAGCGTTGCGCCGCGACCGCGTTCATTGGGCGTAAGCCAGGCACCGTTGAGCTTGGCTCCGGCCGGCATGATCGGCGACTCTGCAACACCCAGGCCGATCCGTGTAATGAGCAAAGTGATCCAGTTGTGCGCGCCGCCGGCCAAGGCCTGAAAGAGCCCCCAGCCAACGGTGGCAATGCCAACGATGTTGCGGGTCTGAAAACGGTCGAGCAGCATGCCGCCAGGGATCTGCATCAGCGCGTAAGACCAGAAGAACGCACTCAGCATCAAACCTTCCAGTGCCGGCGTCATGTTGAAATCAGCAGAAATCAGTGGCAGTGCAACTGACAGCGAAGCCCGGTCGATGTAATTGATGGCCGATAGCAGTAGCAGAAGCAGGAAAATCCTCCAACGCACAGTGGTTGGACGGGCGTTTTCGGCGCCAGTCGATGCAGTAGCCGTGACGACCTGTACATTGCCAGTGGTCATGTTCATCTCACTCTTATGTTTATTATGAAATGCATCCTTTCCTAACGGCCCGGTTAAGGGCCTGATCCGTCACAGCGATTTAATTTCTCCGATGCTGAACGCTGCGGCGGCAACTTCGATGGTGTTGCACAGCGGTGCTCCAAACTCGCTCATGCTGACTTCGAAACGATCGCCCGGTTGAGTCTTGATATTGTCTGCGACCGAGAGGGTGGCAGTGCCGAAGAAGTGCACATGCACATCCCCAGGGCGCAAGAACTGGGTGTACTTGAAGTGGTGGTACTCAAGGTTCTCCAGGCTGTGGCACATATTGTCTTCGCCACTTAGGAACTCTTTTTCCCAGAGTACCTGGCCGTCGCGCCAAATCCGGCTGGTGCCGGCCAGGTGCCGGGGCAGTACACCGACGCGAAGCTCGGGCCCATAGGAGCAGTTACGCAGTTTGGAATGTGCCAGATACAGGTAATTGCGACGTTCCATGACATGGTCTGAGAATTCGTTGCCCAGGGCGAAGCCAACGCGGTATGGCTTGCCGTCTTCGCCAATTACGTAGAGGCCAGTCAGCTCTGGTTCTTCACCGGCATCTTCCGCAAAGTCCGGGGACTGGAAAGCCTGGTTCGGCCGTACCACAATCGAACCGTCGCCCTTGTAGAACCACTCAGGCTGAGCTCCCACCTTGCCCGCGGCGGGACGGCCGCCGTCGATACCCCACTGGAACATCCGAGCGGTGTCGGTTAGCGTGGCCTGATCGTCGACATTTTTCTGGTGCATCTTGTCGCGAGTCGAAGCGCTGCCCAGGTGGGTCAAGCCAGTACCGCTGATGAGGCAGTGGGCCGGGTCTTCATGGTCGAGTGGCGCAAGCACTCGGCCAGACTCCAAAAGCCCGGTATAACCCTCGGGGCCGAGTGCGGTGCCCATGGCCTTTACTTCTTGCAGCAAGCTGCGTCCATTGGCAATGGCCGCGAGGGCGAGGGCACGTGTACTGGATATACCATTGACCTGTTGAATCGAGTCGCCCTCAACTACGCCTACACGTCGCTGGCCTGTAGAGTCTTCAAATTGGATTAAACGCATGGTGGGGTCTCGGCTTGTTGTTATCGTTGGGGCCACTTTAAATTTCCAGGCTGTTGCTGCCTAATGAGAGTTACGACCCAAGCGATAACTTTCAGGTATACCCATGCTTCCGTCCTTCTCATCCATCGTTTCTCGCCTGCGGCTCAAGCAACTGCGCTTATTGATTGCCCTCGACGAGCATGGCTCGGTGCGCAAGGCTTCCGAGATCATGGCGTTGTCTCAACCGGGCGCAACCAAGGCATTGCAGGAAATCGAAACAATCTTCGGTTCAAGCCTCTTCGAGCGCACGAGCAAGGGCCTGGAAGCCAACGACCTTGGCCGCTGTGTGATTCGTTATGCCCGCTTGATACACACCGACCTCGAGCATCTTCGTGAAGAAATGGTCGGCATTCTGAAAGGACACGGTGGACGCCTGACGGTAGGTACCATCATGGGCGCCGTACCGGCGCTGGTTGATAGCCTGGCGCGCCTGCGCGAGAAACAGCCGGAGCTGTCGATTGCCATAGTTGAGGACACCAGTTCGCGATTGTTGAGCTTGTTGGACCAGGGGCGGCTGGATGTAGCGATCTGTCGAATCAGCGTAAGCACACGTCCGACCGCGTATCAAACCCGCTTCCGCGCACAGGAGCCACTGGTAGTGGTGGCTAACCCGGGGCATCGACTGGCAAGCGTGGCATCGCTGCAGCTCGCTGACCTGATGGACAGTCGCTGGGTAGTATTCCCGGTCAATATGCCCATGCGCCTGACGTTAGAGCGTGAATTTCGCCAATTGGGATTAAGTTTTCCGCTCTACGCAATCGAAACCTCTTCGACTTTTACGACTTTGTCACTGTTGCTGAAAGACCCTGACTTGGTTGCCGTTATGCCTAACGATGTCGCTCAGATGGCTCTGGATCACGGTATGTTGGTCAAACTGGCGCTGACCATTCAATCGACTAGCGAGCCCTATGAAATTGTCACCCGGGCGGATGTGGAGTACACAGCACCTATGGTTTTGTTGATCGATGAACTAACCGGCGCAAGCTCCAGTTCAGCATCATCTGTACCGTAGCGCGGTTTATGGCCCGGGGACGTTTCGGTAAGGGTGCTGCCCCTCACTCACACGATTTTGCAGAAGCGGTGCTTATGTTGGTCACCCGTTGCTCGCAGGTTCGAATCCCATGCGCCCTACACTGCGTAACACCCAAACAGCCGGTCTAACCCTCGGGATTAACCGGTTTTTTTGTGCTCGGGATTTAGCAAGACGCACAGGGGTTAGGTGGCATGTTCAGAGGGTTAGTCTGCTGACTCGAAGCCGATCTGATGGTTTTTGTGGTGCGCCACTGACGAGTGGTTGTCATAAAAGTGGAACTCCAACTCATCACCATCAGTCAATTTTTATGTCCAGACTGGACACCTATTTCAAACCGGGAGAAAAGCCATGAGTGGTACTTCAGACAAAATCAAAGGCCTGGCCAACGAAGCAATCGGTAATGTGAAGCAAGGTGTGGGCAAGGCCACAGGAAGTGACAAGCTGCAGGTCGAAGGGAAGATCCAGGAAAAGAAAGGTGAAGCCCAGCAAGTGGTTGGCAAGGTCAAAGACGCCGTTGACAAGAAGTAGCTCCAGGCCTTTTTTACCTTCCCTGCAATGGCTATCAGGTGGTAGCCATTGCAGTAGTTTATTCGGCACGCCGAGTGGCTACAGCAGTCTTCTGCGGTGTTAAGAGGGGGAAGCTGTAGTACTACTGACCATTTGGATTGATGCAAGATCAACCCAGGTCCAAGGCAGGAGAGGGCGTCAGGCCAGTGATCAATACTCGTAAGAGAGATTAATCGAGCCCGTCGCACCTTTACGCTCGCCAAAGAAACCTTGCACGCCCACATCGAGTTTTATGGCACTGACTGAAGCGATCGGGGTGGTCGAGACACCAACTTCCAAGATCCCGGTACTGCCGCCCAGATCGGCTCCTTTAATCGACATGTCGTAGACCTTGCCGGAGACCTTACCTTCGAACTCATGCTCGTAGGCGAGACCTGCATAGGGCGCAATGTGTTGTGTGACTGCGTAGGTGTAGCGGGTACCAGCACGCAAGCGCGAGCTGTTGTCGCGGTCAAAACTGAGTTTGTCATTGCCCACCGTGACCTTGTCAGCGTTGATGTGGCTCCAACTGTAACGGCTGTAAACATCAACAGATTGCTGATCATCAAGGTTGAAGACATAGCCGATGCCGGCCATGGCGCTGACATACTGTGACTTGGAGTTGTAGTGGCCGCGTACACCTTCGGCATCGATCAGATCATTGCTGGAAAAATCTGTTTTGACTCTACCTGCGCGCATTACAGCATCGAGGTACACGCCCTCTTTGATGCCTGCAACGGGTTTGGCATTTTTGTTGATTGAAGTGCCCGCCACATCCATATGAAAGAGGAGACCAGCACCGGTGTAACGCAAATCACCACTGCCGCGCACATCGCCATAACCCGCGAAGCTGTTGTAACTGTCGTAGTTACCTTGGCCATGATCAATAAAGGCACCAAACACTACTTGGCTGGTGTTTTGGAGTTCAAAACATTTGCGCAGGCCAAGAGCCATTTTAAAGTCGCGTATACGAATGTGGGAGCCGGTGTCATAACGGTTGGTGCCTCCATCCGTTATAAAAAACATATCGGTGACGCAGGAGCTGATGCTCTCGCGGATCATATCAGTGCCTTGATTGGTGAAGGCGAGCGCCGCTGCGCGGCCTTGCAGAAATGACTCCGATTTTGGGTTGAGCCTGCCTGCAGGTGAGGGGGGCAGTGGAGTAGTGTCGCTTTTGCTGTCGATGTTCAACACGAAGGCATCATTTTCGATGCCGAGCTGTGCATCATAAATAATAAAGTGGCCTTGCTCGACCTGGACGCTTGCAGGGCTCGAAGTTCCCTGCGCCTTATCGATCAGTATCACTTTGTCGCCTTCATTGAGGCGGTTTCCATCGCTCACCATGGCAACTGTATGCTGGGTATTGTTGAGGTCAACCTTGTCAGACCCCGTAATTTTAATCAGGGTATCTTGGTTAACGACATCTTTAGGCAATAACCAATTGTACTGTTCGAAGTTGTAGATGCCCTTAACCGAACCTCGGTAGCCATTTAGGGTAAGGGTATTGCCGCTAAACGCTCTATTGGGTTGCAGGGTGCCGTCGCCATCAGCGCTATAGCCGCCATATACCGCTCCAGCAATACTGAGCTCGGTGCCGGTGAGGGTGACGTGGTTATTTTCAGCATTGCCACCAGCGCCAGTGACACCCGCGCTGGCACCATTGGCGCGACCGCCTTGGCTATAGCCACCATAAATATCCCCGGTGAGCGATGATACGCCGCCTAACTTAATAGTGTTGCTGCTGCTGTCACCACCAGCACCGCCAATGGCGGAGGTTTGTGAAGCAGGGCCAATGAAGAATACTTCTCCCGCCGCTCCACCGGCGCTGTAGCCACCCAAGATCGAGCCGCCATTGATCCCATCGCTGCCCGTTTGGCCTGTACCGCCCGGGGCGCCAATTAAACGGACATCGCTCAGCAACAGAGTGTTACCGCTTACTGCGCCACCGTTGCCACCATTGCCACCATCCGTGGAAGCGTCGAAGCTGGAGATGGAGTACCCGCCAGCGCCGCCCTGGCTGAGACCACCGAAGATCGATCCGCCGCCGGATCCGCCGCTGCCAGTGGCTCCAATCCCTCCAACACCGACATTACCTCCACGTGCACCGTTAAGTGTGATGTTGCTGAGTGTCATGGTGATGTCAGAGATTGCGCCGCCAGAACCTCCTGCGGAGGAGGAATTGAGGTTGGAGCTGGAGATGGAATATCCGCCAGCGCCGCCCTGACTAAGGCCTCCGAAGATCGATCCGCCGCCGGCTCCGCCACTGCCCCCGGCTCCAACCCCTCCAACCCCTCCATTACCTCCAAGTACCCCGTTTAATGTGATGTTGCTGAGTGTCATGCTGATGTCAGAGATTGCGCCGCCAGAACCTCCTGCGGAGGAGGTGTTGAAGAAGGAGTATGTGGAGCCGCCAGCGCCACCCTGGCTGAGGCCACCAAAGATAGATCCGCCGCCGGCACCGCCAATGCCGCTAGCGGATCCACTACTATTCCCGGCATTTCCTCCAAGGGCGCCGTTAAGAGTGACATTGCTGAGTGTCATGGTGATGTCAGAGATCGTGCCGCCAGAACCTCCTGCGGAGGAGGAGTCGGAGTTGGAGTTGGAATCGGAGAACCCGCCAGCGCCGCCTTGGCTAAGGCCACCGAAGATCGATCCGCCGCCGGCTCCGCCGTTGCCACTGGCGCCAAAATTGTAATCCGCATTACCACCAGCCCCTCCACGTGCACCGTTTAGTGTGATGTCGCTGAGTGTCATGGTGATGCCAGAGATGGCGCCGCCAAAACCTCCTGCGGAGGAGGAGAGGGCTGTAGTGGTGGAAAAGGAGAGTCCGCCTGCGCCTCCTTGGCTAAGCCCGGCAAAGATCGAACCGCCGCCAACTCCGCCGCTGCCGCTGGCTCCATCACTGTTACCGCCACTACCTCCGTTACCCCCAAGTGCACCGTTTAGTGTGATGTTGCTGAGGGTCATGGTCATATCAGAGATTGCGCCGCCAGAACCACCTGCGGAGAAGGAGACAGCGCTGGGGTTAGTGGCGTCGTCGGAGAATCCACCAGCGCCGCCTTGGCTAAGGCCACCGAAGATCGATCCTCCGCCGGCACCGCCCTGACCACCACCGCCGCCGCTAAGACCACCACCATTATCGGCACCACCGCTGCCACCGTTACCGGCATCTGTGCCGGCCAGGGAGATATTGACCGCGTTGCTTTGACTGATGGTTTTGCCGGCAATATCCCCGCCGTTACCGCCATTAGAATCTGTTGTTGACGTTCCGCCTGCGCCGCCCTGGCTGAAAGCGCCAAACGCGGAACCGCCGCCAGCGCCACCATTTCCGCCGCCGCCTTGAGCATTGGTAGCATCTTGGCCATCTGAGCCATCACTTACGGAACCAAGGTCTTGGGTAAGGTCTAGTGTGTTCTGGTTGAGAAAATCCGCACCATTACCGCCATTGGCTAAAGCTCCCGAGGTACCGGGGGCTCCACTATTGAATTCGTTAGGGCTAGTCGTTATGTCGCCATTGGCGCCAGCTGCGCCGCCCGCCGCCCAAACGTTAGCGCTGTACATAAGGCTTGCGCAGATTGCCAGTGCAAGTGGTGTTAAACGCAAATCCATGTGTGAACTATCCCAGAGGTTCTAGCCCAATGCCCATAACGAAGCACCGAGCAGGGCAAATAGGGGGTTTGGGCTGGTATTCGATGGTGATTCCTTCATTTCCCTAAACGAGCGTAGTCACTCATCTCAGTTTGGCTAGCAGGGCGGGTAGGGGGTTAAGGCGAATTCAGCCAGCCGGCTTCAATGACGCACGCTTTGGCAGTCTCTGGCTGAGCGCTGTAATTCATGATCGCCCAGGTTTCTTCAGCTCAACTGCATCTCACTTAATGAAGAAGGGTACCTGCTGTGAGTGAGCCGTCGATAGAAGGCAGCTTTAAGCGCACCCAGCCCTACGTTCATAACGCTGACGTCGAATTGAGCGATGTCCTTGCATGCCTGGGTTACCCAGGCATGCAAGGCGACAGGGCTTAAACGAACTGCAACACGTCGCTCACAGGTTTGCGCGGCTTTTGTGGCCAGTTGGCCGACCCAGGGTAGCCCACAGTGATCAACATCACGGGCACTTCTTCATCCGACAGACCGAACTCCTTGGCCACTGCGGCCTGATCGAATCCAATCATTGGAGTTGAAACCAAACCTTGGCCCTTGGCGGCCAACATCAGGGTCATCCCGGCCAGTGAGCCAGAGCGGATGGCTTCGTCGCGCTGCAACTGGGGATTTTCCTGATACATGCCTTGCGCCGCACCCACCCACATGTCGTAGATCGACTGGTCGATGATTCCGGCGTCCAGGGTCGGCTGCAAGGCTGCCGGCAGGGTTACATGCGGGTTCAGGGTGCCGCAGACAATAAAGGTCACGGCTGCATCCATTATCTTTTGCTGGGCGAATGCCAATGGCAACAAACGCGCCTTGGCTTCGGTGCTGCGCACGGCCAGGAACTTCCAGTTTTGCAGGTTAAAGGCGGAGGGCGCGTGGGTGGCCAGGTTGATCAGTTCGGCGATCTGGGCGTCCGTCAATGAACGTTCAGTGTCGTAGCTGTTGGCGGAAATGCGGGACTTAATAACTTCGGCGATAACGGACATGGTGGTCTCTGTGCGGGATAGGGATACGCAGGACACAGTTGTCGCTCAGAGCCTGCGCTTTGTTTGAACTTAGCGGCTGAAGCCATCGAACGGGGTCATGTAGACGGCGCCGAACGGGTCCAGACGCTTGCGGATTTCAGCGTCAGGTGTGCCGTAAACCACCAGACTGGTAATGGTGCACAGCTCCAGGAAGCGCTGGCCGAAAGGCGCGAACGTAGTATCTACGTGGCTCACCACGGCATCCACGTTATAACGCTCAAGGATGTGCACGGTGCTGTTGTCTTCATTGACGCTGTATTCGTAAATCAGTGTGCCCGGTTCGGTTCGGGTGGCGGCAACGATGGTGGCGATCAGCGCCTTGAATTCAGGGAACTCTGCGGGTTTGACCGCAAGGGAGAACAGGCAGGAAATATGGGGGTGCATGGGGTGGTCTCCGGCAGATGGATGACAAAAACCTGCACGCAAGCATCGCTGGATTAGGGCAATGCGTGCGGTGCAGGTCGCAGGTGTCAGGACTTTTCGGGTGCTTCCCCGAACAGCTTGCCGGCGCCTGCCCAATCCGATGCGGCCACGTCTTCGAAAATCACGTAGATATAATTGGCATCGGTACCGGTGTGTTTAACGATGCTTTCGGTGATATCGGCTGCAACAGCGGCTTTCTGCGCGTGTTCCTTACCTTCGAACCAGCTCACACGTACGACGGGCATGATGTATTCCTTCTAGGGCATTCATCTGGGAGAGGTGCGCGAAGTGCACCGTTGTCTTGCTGGAATCCATCGTACTGTTGAATGCTGTAGCGATAAACGACCTAAAACTATAATCTGGGTAGATCTAAACTCTACAATAGAGCGGTCGGCATGGTACCCATCGATTCCTTCCAGGGCGTAATCACCTTCGTAGTGGCTGCACGCTCATCCAGTTTTACCCAGGCGGCTGAACGGTTGGGGGTGTCAAAATCTGCCGTTGGCAAAGCCATCGCACGTCTGGAGGAGCGTTTGGGCACGCAGTTGTTTCATCGCACTACCCGACGGATATCCCTGACCGCCGATGGCGAGGCCTACTTCGTGGCGTGTTCCACGGCCCTGGAAGAAATCGGCACCGCTGAAAGCGGGTTGGGCCCCGGTGGTGGAGAGCCTTCCGGACGCTTGCGCGTTGATGTGCCGGTTGCTTTCGGCCGCAGGGTTGTTGCGCCCTTGTTGTTCGAGATCGCCAACAAATACCCGGCGCTGCAATTGAACCTGACGTTTTCCGATCACCTGGTGGACCCATTCGAGGAAGGGATCGATTTGTTGGTACGGTTTGGTGAACTGCAGGACACCAGCGGCCTGGTGGCACGGCGCTTGACCCGCCAACGCTGGGCCATCTGTGCTTCCCCTGATTACCTGGCGCGCTTCGGCACCCCTAAAACCCTGGAAGAACTGGGTCAGCATCGTTGCATCGTCGGCCATCGACGCGGCCAACCGCTAACATGGCGCGTCACAGAGGCGGGGCAAACGGTGCGTTACGCGCCAACCTCAACTCATCAGATTGGCGATGGTGAGGTCATGATTCTTGCGGCGGTGGCAGGCGCCGGCTTATGCCAGATGCCACGCAGCCTGTTTCAGGACGATATAGAAGCGGGCAGGCTGGTAGAGGTGCTGCAAGCCTATGAGCCTGAAGCGGTGGATGTGCATGCAGTTTGGCCGAAGGTGTCGCACCTGAGACCCAAGGTACGGTATGTGGTCGATGAGCTGGTTAAGTTGTGTGCTCATTGGCAGTAAAGGGTGTGCATCTACTTAATCACTGAACAGATCAAACATCAGTGGTCGGAACCATTTGTTGGCGGGGTCCCGGTTGTATTTGCCGTGCCAGAACAAATTGATGGCGATCAGGTCGGTGTTCTTCGCAAAGCTCGCGAGTGATGTCGTCAGGAGCTACAAGCGTGTGAGCGTCTACAGCAAGATACATGATTTAACAAGTGGGCGATGTCAGATGTTTATAAGCACCTCACGAGCCTGAGATTGCTGACTTAATGTTCTCGAAATCAGCGCGACTGTTCGTCGAATGGCGTTCATGGACCTAGTATTTCCCGCCGTCCTGAGCCTCGTCGCCCCGACAATCGGACGGTCCCAGTCCAGAGAGTGGTGGATGCCAGTTCTCAAAAAACCATGCTTTGGCGCCTGGTTGAAAATCAGGCGAACTTGGCATGCTCAGAATTGAGCAGTGCGGCGTCCCGGAGCTGGTTGGTCATGGCACCTACTAAGTCTCAAGTGTGAGGTTTGGAGGAGGTTCCAGAGAATCCGAAGCGCTTCACGAGCCGACGTATTCGTTCACTCGGAATATCAGCATCGCGCAATTGGCGGTCAAGCTAGGCTTCATCATTAACCAACGTTCCGCGCTAATACTGAAGGTTGATTAACCACTTTGGTAGCTGCTCAATGCCGCATCCTGCCAGTACGGCTATCACCTGCCCCTCACCTTCGCCCAAGCGTTTGAAATTTGCCAAGCGTAGCGAGCAGATGGATCCCGAGCAGGCCAGTTTGCTCGATGACCTGATCGATACCTATATCGCGGCAATTGAAGCAGAGCTTCAAAGCTTGCAAGCAGTGATAACTCCGCCTGAGAAAAAGCAGAAGCCCAAGATGGCGAAAGTGACTGAAGTGATCGGCTTCACAGTGATGAGCGTTTGTGTCGGAAAGGGGAATCGATTCAGATGATGCAAAAATCTTAAACTTGATGTGAGCAGCCTGCTGACGCTTAACCTCCTTCAGGCGGGTGTTTTGAGTTCTGGCTAAGATAATGAAAATTAATCATCTATAATCGCAAATGAGATCAGAACTGCGAAACGATAAAGCAGACTGGAGGGCAAAACACGCTTGAAAGAGAACGTGCAAGAGCGGCAACGGTTCAGGGCCACAACTTCACCGTCATGGCCATGGCTTCGCATCGCGATGACAACGTACTTGGCCATGCGATGAAATCACGCTGTCTTTTCTCACCCACATCGCCGGATCAAAAATTGTTCTGTTGCGTGGGTGGCGTTGTTGTGAACCGGAAGAGGTCATATGGGTAAGAAGTCTCGCGCCAAAAAGGAACGAAAGCTCGCTAGCGCAGCGATAGACCCGACTGCATTTTTGCGCCAAATATCCAGTTTCCAAGAGCGGAACACCACCCGCAAAGGGGCTGCAGAGCTCTTTTCCGAACAGTTGGAAGCAACGCGTACGTTGTTTCATCAGTACAGCCGCATTGATGTGGCGCTGGCGTTGAGCGTTTCAGAGCTATGGCCTGCCAACACCGCCAGCCCGGTCAAACACATCTTCGCCTGGCGGGTGCTGTTGGAGCTCCAGGAGGATTCTGTCAGTGCAAAGGCCATCGCCAGTTATGCCGATTTCAAAGATTTCACAGAAGCGCTGTACGCGGTCTGGCCTGAGTTTCCAATGCTCGAAGATTTTTTGCCAGAGGCCGATTGGGGCCAGGTCAAAGCGCGCCTCGGCCGCCATTTCGTTCCCATGTTCTACGGCAGTTGCATTGAGCGCACGCCTGATTTTGTAGAAGCTTTCCGGATCACGTATGCACACGCTCCTGAAGCGCTCGCATACATGGATCTGGTAATCGCTCTTCAATCGCAAATCATCCATTCATATCCTCATCAACTGGGAGCCACCGAGACCGAGACTGGGCATATCGAAATCGTCCCTGAGACTTTCTGGCTGGCTTGCGAGCCCATGCTGAATAAACTCGGGCGTGATCTTGCCAAGTGGCGGGCGAAGGCAGGCACTTTTCTGGATGCGGCACTGGGGGGATTTACAACACCACTGACGTGGGATGGTTTCGGAAACTCTGTGATGGAGGGTAGTGCGCTGTCATTTCTCGCGCTGGATGCTCAGGACGTTTGGTTTCCTATGTCCGTGCGCAATGCGCCAGGCGTCGTGATTGATCACTGGGCTCGCAGCAGCACAGGCAATGTGAGCGTTCAAGCGCATCGAAAGCTCGCATTGTTCGTTGCCGAGCGATTTGTAGAGACAGTGATGGGACCTTTGACGCTGCTGGTTGACGGCACGGTTTGCAAAGATCTGCCCGTCAGTTGCATCGTCTCTGATGATTCGGGCGTGTACCTAGTCTGCGCGTGCGATCACGCATCGGTTGAGCGGCTTGCGGCCACGGCAGCAGATGTTTATGCCGAAGTGAGGCGCAGAGCCTCTCTATCGTTTCGGTTCGCGGGCGAGCAGGGCGCTGAATTGTCCCAGAATGGGCCAGACCTCACCGCTGACAAGCTTCATATCATCCTCGTCCCGACGTTGAAGGGCACGGGTTTTGGGATGATTCACCTGCCGAAACCACCCACACGATTAATCCCGTTAGCAGACTTCATCTCCATTTTCGATAGCCTCCGGGATCTGGATGATCTGCACCATTACTGGCGATACGTTGACGATCAGGCACTTACGGTCGGCCCGTTTTCTCGCGGATCGGTTGATTTGTTTGCGTCCTACCGGGATACCCATGGCGTATTGGTCGATGGCGCTATTGCACCGAACTTCATCGGACTGGATCCGCACTGGGGAACCTCCTGGCGCTTCATCGTGCTTTCGGATTTCTGGTCACAGGCACCGGCGATATTCCCGGATGGTTCATCCGGGTGGCAGCTGTTCTCCCAGACCACTGGAGTAACCGGGCTCCACTCGAGGCACCATCACGTGGCCGCGTACTCAACCTCGATTGGCGCCAGTACCTTTCAGGCCATGCTTGAAGTACCCGGCGGCATGAGTCGCGAAGAGGCTCGCATTATCGATCTGTTCGCACAGCTTCTTGTGGATTGCGGTTACCGCTGCGGCGAGCTGCTGCCGGACGTCGCGCTATTTCAGCAGCCGCATATCCTGTTTTCTTGCACGCCGGATGCTTTTGGCGCTGTGGAGATGATTGAAGTCCCCAGGCCCCTTGGCGAATTTGCATCCGTGGTCACGTCACTTGTAGCAGATGACTCGCACCCTGGCCTGTTTCATCTGAAAATCGATATCGCCGCAGTGCTTGCCGGCCTCAACGGCGCCGTAGACGGCACATTCGAGGTCCGCTGCCTGCTGGAAGTGCTTGAGAAGTGTCATGCAGCCATGGGCCTGTGTTTGCCAGACGCTCTAGAGCAACGCCTCGCCCCTCGAGCCATGCAAGCTGCTCGATATCAGTTGAACGTGGTCGTCAGGCGCGTAGACGTTCCTGACCACGTGGTTCCCATCGGACCTTCGCTATCGGACTACAAGCGCGCTCGCAAACAACTGGCCAAAGAAATCCAGTCGCTTGGACTGGTGCCAGGTCGTTACGAACTGTCGGAAGCAAAAACCAGAATTGACCCTGCAGGAGCTAGCCTTCGCAGTCATCTCGAACGCCGGCTCGCATCGCTCGACAGGCATCAGTTGATACAGGCGTGCGTGGAGCAGCACGACGCACACCTTGTAGCCGAAAGGCAAAAAATCGAGCGTGCACGCCAAAGCCTTAGTCATGCCGTGGATTACGATCGCGTGGATGCGATCGAAGAGGCACGCAAAGACTTTGGCGTAATGGCTCGGCACTATCGATACCTACTGGAAAAAACGCTGAGCTCGCCAATGACGGGGGACGGCGAAGTGACAAAGGAGGCTCTACAGGAACTGATTGGTCTTGTTGACTGGCTTATGGTGCTGACCGGCGCCAGCAACGCCCTTCACAACGGGATAGACGTGGGAGGCGTCGAGATCGATGACGCTTATATCCCCACCGTATTTTATTCACAAGGCTCAGATGACCGAGAGACTACCTTCGCACGAGAATACGCCAGGATCAGGCTGGGGCAGGGTGCAAACAAGCAAGATGCAGTTGAAGGTGAGTCTGAAGAGCTGCTGTCCTCTGAGCCGCTTAAACGTGCTTTCATCGCTGACGTAGGCTTCGATTTGGACACTTTGATTGTCGCGCTCACCGTCTTGTCACAAGCTCAACGACACGGCTTTGCGAGTGAATTGTCGCTTTCTTACACGGCAACACCCAGTCACGTCGCCCAAGGGCTGGTAGACAGCATCGACGATCTTGATCTCGTCGACGCCGAGAAAATTGTGGCCTTTCTGACGTTATCGGACTCTGGCATTCGCAGGCTGGCTGAGAAAAACGTGGACGAAGGCGATGTTCCCTATTGGGAACATAACAAGCGGATTCATCGCTACACCATTCGACCCTTGGTACGTGATGGCGAGAATCTAAGATGGGGAGCAGAGACGGCCAGCCGAGCGATGAACCTCTGGATGTCAACGGTACGGGATGGCTACCTACCCGCAGAATTCGGCTGGCAACTCGTCGAACCCGTTATCCGTGGCGTGAAAGAAAGCATTGAAAAACGCCTGGAGCACCGGACGGAGGAAATCTTTCTTCGTCATACCCCATACGTTTGGAGGGGCATTGATTTTTTCAAGCGCTTTCGAAAAGAGGGCTTTGAAGATGTGGGCGACTTTGATGTCTTGGCGTATTGGCCAGAGACCAATGTGATCGCGACCGTAGAGTGCAAGTACAACCAGCCGCCCTTTACGGTCAAGGACGGTCGCCGGTTGCGCGATCGCATCTTTGGTAAGGCCGAAGATGACAAGGCAGGGCAATTCAGTCGAATCTTGAGGCGTAGGCAGTTTCTTGAAAAGCATCGGTCACGAATGCTTGAGCTGCTGGAGTGGCCGCCATCCAGCGTTGAAGTCTGCGAAGACGTCGAGCTTTATGTGAGTCGCGACCTGTACTACTGGATGGTTCATACACCGTACCCTGTTCCCACCCGATTTGTTCAGGTGGATACCCTGGACACCTGGATCAAGACCGAGCTCCTCGGCGTCGGTCAGCCCGATGTTGAAGAGGCGACCGGGAGGAAAACGGGATCGAGTTAATGAATGATTCTGACAACGGTTGAGTGGCTTGAAGAGGGGGTGGCGAACCTCTCTCTCTACGAGGGACTCACAAGCGTCGGAGTGTAGTGGTATAACTGGATATCAGGGTGGCCGTGTTCGACCCGGTGCTTTCATCTTTTTGGGTCGTCAGCGCAACCACCCAATTTCGCGAGATCACGTGAAGCCCGTCGCTCACCGCAAAGGCACTTGGGGAGAGCATGATGGCCAGCTAAATTTCAGGTTCATACTTGAAGCCTACGGCTTCCCAATCCCGCCAGTCAGGATTCGCGCCGTCAACCCATCGAACGTCTATGGCGGTCGGGTTGCTCAATGCTCCACTCCCTCCCTGATACCAGGCTCCGGTTACTTTCCCATTTGCTTCGACGGCCAAGGGCATAAAGTTTGAATGAAATGAAGGAGGGCGTGATTGTTTCCATCCAGGAACCAACAGATTTCTGACCCGCTCGTGCTCTTGGCGTTGGAGCTCATGGAGCACAGGGACCAGCTCGCTGAAGCCACATCGTACTGAGATCTCTGAGAACTTCTTGAAACCCACCGATTTCTGGGGTGCCGCCACATTCAAGTCCAATGTCTTGCCGCTGCACAAGTAGAATTCAGCCTCGGAAAGATTCAGGTGCGTCACGCTCACTTCGGGATCTTTTTCAACAACCGCGAGGATGTAGTATTGGGCGGGAAAGACTTTTTCGACCTTGTTCTTGTCTTTAGCCATATTCCATCTACACGTTTTATTGAGCCTCCATTTTTCGCGATTGCTCGTACTTTTGATTTCAATCGTCACTCCCCATGTCAGCTGCAAGTCAAAGACATCACCATGGGGTTGTTTGCTGTAAAAAGGTGCCAAGCTCTTAGCCAGCTGTCCTGGGCGCGGAATTTGGTGTGTCAAGTCCAGCACCCGGTCCAACACTATTTCGTCGACGTTATCTATCAGGTGTCGAGCCAGAATGAATTCAATCATGACACCGCGGATGACGGGAGTCGTGATGTTCGAAAATGCCCAATCCCAAAACTCCCCAACATCATAAGCGAGACGTTGATTGTCAAAAGAAAATTTCAGGTCGCTCGTTACTTTAGGGGACATGGCACACCCGTATTTGGAAGGTGCCGCATTGTAGCCATGGGGACATGGCCAATCCAATCTGCGCGGAATGTTTAGACTGCTGGGAGCCGACCAGCAATCTCCAGTGCGGTTTATGTCCGTGGATGCAATGTCGGAGTTGCAATTACAGGAAATTCGGGTGACCGACCTGAAACAATAAAAAAATCGAAAGCTGTGACATAATTACCCCAAGGAAGTAAAGGCAAAGGCACCTAAGCGGTGCCCATCATGCTGAGACCACTCGCTAAAGCCCACGTGCTACTGCAAGCGTGTATCGTGCCAAAACCTTTTGCGACAGGAAAACACGGATGTATTTGTCAGCGCTCACGATGGGGTATGTGCACTGGACTGCACGCCGACTGAATAACGATCAGTTGGCTTGTCGCTGGGTTGATGTCGCGGTCCGTAGCGGCCATGGAGGAGGAGGGCAAAGCTTGGACGTCAATGTGCGTCAGTTGCTAGCCGCCCGCCGTGTACCTGCGACCGCTGCGCGATGTTGAGCGCGAGATGTCGCCTGGCTGTGGGTCTCGACTGTCCTAGGTGCTGAAAAACTTTTATCACATCAAGCACGGTGCTGATTTTAACGCTGACCAACCTCTTGCAGACCTCGATCCTGCCAGCCTGAGTCTTGCGGATTTGATAGCCGCCGCGCCAATATTGGCAGCCATCTCATTCAACGACTCGCCATGAACACAAAGTACATGGCCCGTTGAGAGAGCGGACGCCTATAGCGGGTTTGTCTAATCAGTGCCTTACGAGCCTCATGTGTCACCAGCCTTTGAACCCCTTCGCCCCAAAAGCCCCCGCAAATCCTGCCTCCTAGCCGCGCGTCGCTGCAGAAGTCTAAGTTTGGCCAGTAGTTCTGGTAAACCTCGTAGTCGAGCGCTGCGGCGTTCGCACGGTTCTCGGCATTCAAGACATTCCAGGCCTGGTACATCCGGTGCTGCTAGTCGGTCTCCATCACCAACCGGTACGACGTCTCCCATGACCAACCGTCCTTCATCAGCGTTATCACGAAGAATTCAGCAGCTGCATTAGCACAGCCGGAGTCGCGGGCAATCATCCTGTCTAGGATCGAATAAGCACTGCCAATTGCCTGGAAAATGGACACACTTTGGCTGTCCAGCTTCTCATCGAGTGGCGGATAATCCGGGGCTTGAGGCTGCTGTGGGATGAAGGCGAAAACTGTTGCGGTAGGGAAGGTCATAGGGCAGCCTGCCCATGGAGCAAGCGTCGCTGCAACGCGTTACATGGCGTCTGCTCTGCATTCCTTATTCAGTAAGCCCCAGCCTGACTCTCCAGCGGGAAGACACACGCGTGTCTTGTGGCTAAAATCAGCACGCCTGTACTGGCCATAGGCAATCATTGCTTTGATGAGCGGCCACTTTAGGAATACTTACAGGGGGATACATGGAGTCAATTGTTCCGAGAGACCGGTCGATATCCGATCTCTTATCGCGTGCCGCATCAGCGGATCTGGAAGTCTTGGCCGACCTGATCACCGACAGTGGCAAGGGCAGGATAGCCCTCGACAGCGACGTGAAGGGAACCATCATGACCCGGAAGGTGCAGGGCCGCTTGCAATCTATTTCGGGCCTGCTTGAAAAGGAAATTTGTGCGTTCGGAAGCAATACCATTGTCTCCGCAATCAAATCGGAGAGCATCAACTACCTCGAGGTAGCGACGGGTGTCGCGAAAAAGCTGGACGGGAAACCCTCCGCGCAAGATGACATCTTCGCCATTGAAGAAATCATCATCCGCCAGGCCGTTGACAAATACATGGGAGATGAAGCGCTCAAGGATTATCTGAGCGGCGGCAATCTCGCTGGCTACATCAATGAAATGGTGAAAACGCTGATGTTGTCTGCCGGTAGCCTGGGTGGTATGGCTACCACTGGTGGCGGGGCGGGCTTTGCCAGCGCATTAGGAGGCCGGGTGCTCTCAATGGTTGCAGCTCCACTTGCTATCGGAGCCGCAGGACTCGCGATTTACCAGGCGTCGTCGCCGGCGTTCCGGATCACCATTCCTGCCGTGCTGCACGTCGCTAAGCTACGGCGCGCACGTTACGACCAAGACTTCGAAGTCTACACGGAGAAATTGAAAGCATGTTTGTAAACGTTGACGCGCTTATACGCTCCCTGCCTGATATCCCAGATGTCCTGGCCAAACTGCATAGCGGAGATTACACGCTTTGGGGTGGCGTAGTCCGGTACTCAAAGGGAACCGAGAAGGCTGGCCAGATCGTCGGGCACCTCCTTTTTCCGGGCGACTCAGGGCATGTCCAAGAGAGCCTACAGAACCTGCAATCCACTCTATCCAGTGGCCTGGGGTCGCTTCAAACAGGCATGGATCAAGTGCAGCAGAGCATGAATGTGCTCCAGGGACTACAGTCGGCCAATCTCGTAATGAGCGGGCTCAACCTCGCGGTGACTACCGTGGGCTTTGTCATTGTGTGCAAAAAACTCGACAAAATTAGCCGGGAAATGGAGAAACAATCAAAAACGATCGCAGAGACTTGGCAGTTGGTGAGTGAGGCTCACGAACGGTACCTACTCGCTGATGAGGCTCGCTTTCGAGGCCTGCTACGCACCGCAGTACAGTTCTGCGAAGAAGGCGATGCTCATCAGCTCAGGATATTGATTGGATCGTTCAATGAGCAGTATGAGTTCACCAGGCTTCTCCTGGAACGGCATTCACGGAATGCCACCAGCAACGTTGTACTCTTCGAGCAGATTTCATTGCTGCAAAACCGATTGGTAAACCTTGGCTTGATGATGTCCCACGTTCAGTTGAAGGCTGGTTCTCACAAGTACGCCCGACAAAGCCTGACGGAGCTTGCCACCGACATCACCAGTCTCAATGCTTCTCGGGTAGAGGCTTTGTCCAACGATCGCAGTGTTGCGTCAACGATCACTCATGAGCAATTCGCTGGTCTGACTCGTTTCCTGCAGGATGGAACACAGATGACGCCGTCTCTGACCTACCAAGCTGATCTCATTGAGCTTGAAGTGAAGCATCCTGGGCTGCTTCAGCATGCGACCGAGGCGCGGGAAATTTTGCTGATAGCCGCGTGAGCTATTCGGTTGCCGTTAACGAAACGCGATACGGGAGAAGACTAAACTAAAGAGATCGTCGGCTCAGTTCAGTGAAGCTTCAGTTTCAATAGTAGACCGAGAGCTTTGCCTGAACTGGACGATGCGATTTCAGATGGGATCTCTAGCTGCTGAATTATGGTTTTCAAACCGGGCGATCAGGGATGGCAGAGCTGGTGAAGCTGAGGAGGTACTGGAGAGATGGAACGTAACGGGTTGATTCGAGGGGTGTATGGTCAATTCAGGCAAAGTCTGGTTTTCGGGGGGCTGGTGACATCATGAACATTTCTAACATGGCATCTGGTTTAACATAATATACATTATGCGTACTTGCGTAATAGAACATCAAGGTCAGTGGAGGTCAGATTTCAATGCACAGAGCACTCTGAAATCTTCCTGACCTTTTAACTGCTCTCTAGTAAACACCTCCAGCGGCTATCGCTCACCGAAAACACTTTAGTCTGCAGCACGCCGTTGAGATGATCCGATGATTAAACAACTCTTCGCAGCGTTGTAGTTATGCCGCCGTCTCAAATGGGATTGCTGATTACGGTGCTTCAAGGTCGTCCGCTCTAAGCATTGGACACTTTCTGCCTGGATCACTACACGCCCATTGCTTTGCGGCATAATCGCAAGCTTTGCACCGCACCGGTCCGCAGTGATAACCGCAATGGAATGGACAAATGATCAGAGCATTTGAGCACGACGATATGGAACGCATTCTGGACATCTGGCTGAAAGCATCCATCAAGGCCCATGACTTTATCGATGCTTCTTACTGGCAATCCCATTTAGAAGCTATGCGTGACGTTTACATACCGGGATCTGAAACGTATGTGGTTGAAGATCAATCGGGAGTTTTGGGATTTTGTTGTTTGCTGGGCAATCAACTGGCCGCACTGTTTGTCGATCCAGACCATCAAGGCAAAGGCCTGGGCAAGCAATTGCTTAAGCATGTAAAAAACCTTCGGGATGAGCTGACACTGGCTGTATACAAGGAGAACACGCCCAGCATCGCCTTCTATCAGTCACAAGGCTTTGAGGTGGTCAAGGAGCAAGTTGATACTCAAACAGGTCACAGTGAGCACCTGATGTCGTACAAAAATCACTAGACATGGGGCCTGCTAAAGGTGGCTATTCATGCACCTTATCTCCGTTGAGCCCTGTGACGATCTCCCTTGACCGCCCGTGTTCAGGCCCATGACTTCAAGCCCCTGAACATAACCAAATATTATAACTAAACTAAAGAACTATTTAGTATAGTTATAATACACGCTGTTTTATCCCCTCTCCATTGCCTGGTTTGTGGCTGTATCGGCGTCCTCAATCCGGTGTCCTGCGTAATGAACATCTATGCTCTTCGCTTGATCCGCGCATTTGAAGCTATATGAGTTCGCAGTAACCTTTCTCCCATTGCCTGCTTGTTGGAGGGACACACATTGGCCCATACCCCGTTCTCAGGCCCCCTCTATGCGCTCGATGCGCCAGAGAGAATTCGCTCCAGCAATTACCCTGAGCCTTTTGCTTCACTCATGCAGGCCCGCCAGAAAAGGCCCTTGGGCGACCTCTTCAACCTCAAGAATTTTGGCGTAAACCTGATCCACTTACCTCCAGGAAGTATTTCGTCTCTTCACCATTCTCACGAGCTGCAAGACGAGTTCATCTATGTACTGGAGGGTCATCCGACCTTATTTCAGGCGGATGAGTCGCTGCAACTGGCTCCGGGAATGATTGCCGGCTTCCCTGCCAAAGGTGTCGCTCACCATCTTGAGAATAGAACTGACGTAACCTGCGTCATTCTTGAGGTCGGCGATCGAAGCACAGGGGACCGCGTGAATTATCCTTCTGACGACATACAAGCCGTTACCGGGGCTGACGGCAAATGGCATTTCACCCACAAAGATGGCATTCCCTATTCGTGACAGATTTCAGGCCCCAGTACTGGCTTGTCAGCTTGCTGCGATATTGCTAGTGTGAATTGATGACAGATTATTACCGCACATTGACCACCACCCCGACCACGACCGCTAAATGCGGAGCGTGCGAGGTGTCGTGAGCCAATAGCAAACGAACTTCAAAGGCCCGCCAGCGATGGACAGGGCCTTTTTTATGCCCTTGTGTCGCTGGCTACTATGCAAGGAGATGCACCCATGTACGCCCTTTTGATTCTGGACGTCCAGGTCGGACTCGTTCACGGCCCTGACAAGCCATGGCGCAGCGAGGAGTTGCTGGAAACGGTCAACAGCCTGATGGACAAAGCCCGTAGCGCAGGTGCAACGATATTTCTGGCGCGCCATACAGGCCCTGTCGGATCTCCCATCGAACCCGGCAGTCCGTTGACGGAGCTTGCACCGGAACTCAAGTTAGCGGGTGGCGAAGTGGTGTTTGAAAAAAATCGCCCCAACGCTTTCACACTGACCGGGCTGGCGGAAAACTTACGCGCTTGCGGTGCCACCGGCGTGGTCATCGCAGGCATGAAGACTCAATATTGCGTCGACAGTACGTGCCGGGCTGCCCGCGACCTGGGGTTCGATGCCGTGCTGATCGCCGACGGCCATACTTGCTCAGACACCCCGGCCCTGACAGCCCAGGATATCGTGGCTCATCACAACGCCACCCTTGCCGGGCCTTTCTGCCAGTTGATCAAGGCTGAGGACTGGCATTTCTAGCAGAGCGCTAAAAAGTGGGCGTGCGCAGGCTTTGCCTTGGGCTGACGCACGCCCCCTCCCTTCCCCCTCTCCTGTCGTCCGGCACTGACAATTTGTCGCAGGGCCGCGTTTTTGTTAAAGTTAGGAAACTAACTGTTTAGTACATAACTATTCTGGTCGGTTCTCGTGCTGTTGACCAGCCCTGCATGGAGCTCGACGACGTGAAGAACCTCCGGACTCGCCTGCGCCTGGCCTGCAAGCCGCTACAGTTAAACGCTATACCCTCCTCCCAACCGTTCATGCATCAATAGGGTCATGAAAAATGATTAATGCTCAACCTTCGGCAGCTGTAAGCCGTTGGCCCATCTGGGTCGCCGCTCTCGGTGTGCTTGTCTTCGGATTGCTCTTTGTAGCCGGTGGTGGTTACCTCGCCACGCTGGGTGGCAGCCTGTACTTCCTGCTCGCAGGCCTCGGTATGGTTGCTTCGTCCATACTCTTGTTCAAAAAGCGTCTGGCAGGTGCCTGGCTGTTCGCCGCCGTGATGGTGGCCAGTGTCATCTGGGCGCTGGTCGATGCCGGACTGGTGTTCTGGCCGCTGGTTTCGCGCCTGTTCGCCCTCGCCGTACTGAGCCTTGTCGTGGCGCTGGTTTACCCGACCCTGCGCAAGGCCAACGGACTCAGCGGCAACGCTGGATACGGGCTGAGCGCGGTGCTGGCTGTAGCCATCACTGCCGGTGCCTGGGGAATGTTCCAGCCCCACGCTTCGGTCGCGCCAACCGGCAATGGCCCTGGCCTGACCAAGGTCGATCCGGACAAAGCCCAGAAAGACTGGGCGCATTACGGTAACGACGAGGGTGGCAGCCGCTTTGCTGCGCTGGACCAAATCAACCGCAGCAACGTATCCAAACTGGTGCCAGCCTGGACCTACCAGACCGGTGACGTTGCAATCAGCAACGGCAATGGTGCTGAAGACCAGATGACCCCTCTGCAAGTGGGCGACAAGGTTTTTATCTGCACACCCCACAACAACCTCATTGCTCTGGATGCCGATACAGGTAAAGAGCTGTGGAAAAACAACATCAATGCACAGTCGGCAGTTTGGCAGCGTTGCCGCGGCCTGGCCTATTTTGACGCCACGAGCGCCGTCACCCAGCCTACTGACGGCAGCACTCCGGCAGCAGCGGTAACGGTTGCCCCTGGTGCTGCATGTCAGCGTCGTCTGCTGACCAACACCATCGATGCTCGCCTGATTGCTGTGGACGCGGATACCGGCCAGTTCTGCCCGGACTTCGGCACCAATGGCCAGGTTGATCTCAAGGCTGGACTGGGCAATGTGCCTGATTCCTACTACCAGCTGTCGTCGGCACCCCTGATGGCGGGCACTACAGTGGTAGTTGGCGGCCGTGTTGCCGATAACGTGCAGGCCGACATGCCTGGTGGCGTGATACGTGGTTTCGACGTGATGACTGGCGCCATGCGCTGGGCTTTTGATCCGGGCAACCCGCAAGACAAACAAGCTCCGGCTGACGGCAAGACTTACGTTCGCAGCACGCCCAACAGCTGGGCACCCATGTCTTATGACCCGCTGATGAACACGGTGTTCTTGCCGATGGGCAGTTCGTCCACTGACATCTACGGCGTTGAGCGTACAGCCCTGGATCACAAGTACGGCGCATCCGTGTTGGCGTTGAACGCTACCACCGGTGAAGAAAAATGGGTTTACCAGACGGTCCACAATGACCTGTGGGACTTCGACCTGCCGATGCAGCCAAGCCTGATCGACTTTGCCAAGCCAGATGGCAGCAAGGTGCCAGCCCTGGTGATCGGTACCAAGGCAGGACAGATTTTTGTGCTGGATCGCCACACTGGCCAGCCACTGACTAAAGTCGAAGAAGTTGCGGTCAAACCGTCGAATATCCCTGACGAACCCTACTCGCTGACTCAGCCAAAGTCCGTGGGCATGCCACAAATTGGCGCGCAAACACTGACTGAGTCGGACATGTGGGGTGCAACCCCTTTCGATCAAATGCTGTGCCGCATCTCGTTCAAGAAAATGCGTTACGAAGGTCTGTACACCGCGCCGGGCACTGACGTGTCGTTGAGCTTCCCCGGATCGCTTGGCGGCATGAACTGGGGCAGCCTGTCGACTGACCCGGTACACGGCTTTATCTTCGTCAACGATATGCGTCTGGGCTTGTGGGTACAGATGGTGCCGCAAGAAAAAGACGCCAAGGCTTCTTCCGGCGGCGAAGCCCTGAACACCGGCATGGGCGCAGTTCCGCTCAAGGGTACGCCTTATGCCGTGAACAAAAACCGCTTCCTGTCGGTGGCAGGCATTCCGTGCCAGGCGCCGCCTTTCGGGACGCTGACTGCCATCGACATGAAGACTCAGAAAATCGCGTGGCAAGTGCCGGTTGGCACCGTTCAGGACACCGGCCCGATGGGCATCAAAATGGGTCTGCAACTGCCAATAGGCATGCCGACACTGGGCGGTACGCTGTCCACTCAAGGTGGCCTGGTGTTTATCGCCGGCACTCAGGACTACTACCTGCGCGCCTTCAACTCCGCCAACGGCGAAGAAGCCTGGAAAGCCCGCTTGCCAGTCGGCAGCCAAGGTGGCCCGATGACATTTGTGTCGCCTAAAACAGGCAAGCAATACATCGTCATCACGGCTGGTGGTGCACGTCAGTCGCCTGATCGTGGCGATTACGTGATCGCTTACGCGCTACCTGACAGCCAGTAAACACTACCCTTATGGGAGGCAATACCTCGGTCTGACTGACCGAGGTGTTGCCATCGCGGGCAAGCCCGGCTCCCACAGGTTCTATGTCTAAGCCAAAACCTCTGCAGGCTTGCTCAGCAACACCCGCGTCACCCGACGCTCCTCTACCTCGACCACAGTCATGGTCCAGCCTTCCCACTCCAGCTTGTCGCCAATCATCGGCAGGCGATCCAGCAAACTCATCACCATCCCGGCTATTGTCTGATAGTCATCCGTAGCCTTGCCCGCAAAGCCGATGTGCTGACGGATCTGGCTCAGGTTCAATGCACCACTGACCAGGTAACCATCCTCACGTGCAACGATATTTGGCCCTTCGATCTCGCTGGCATCCGGCAACTCACCGGCAATGGATTCCAGAATATCGGTCATGGTCAACAGCCCAATAAAGTCGCCGAACTCGTTAATCACGAACGCAATGTGCGTCGACTCTTTGCGCATCTGTTCCAGCGCATTGAGGATCGTGAAACTGTCCAGCAGGTTGATGGTCTTGCGCGCCATGGCCTCTAAATCAGGTTCGTGACCTGCCAGCAGCTCTTTGAGCAACTCCTTCTTGTGAACAAAACCCAACGGCTCGTCAACGCGCCCTTCCCGGATCAGAGGCAATCGGGAGTACGAGGAGTGCATCAGCGTCGTGCGAATAGTGTCTGCTGAATCAGCCAGATCGATATGATCGATCTCGGCCCGTGGCGTCATCACCGTACGAATCGGGCGCTCTGCCAGTTGCAGTACGCCACTGATCATCACCCGTTCGCGGCGATGGAAGACGTCCTTTTCACTCCCGCCTTCAAGCATGTCAGCAATGTCTTCGCCCACTTCATCTGCACTCAAGGTCCGGCCGCCCAGCAAACGCATCACCGCATGAGCGGTTCGCTCACGCATCGGGCGCAGGCCCTGCACGCTTTTCTTGCGACGCGCACGAGCAATCTGGTTCAGCACTTCGATCAAAATCGAGAAGCCGATGGCGGCATATAGATAGCCTTTAGGAATGTGGAAGCCCAGGCCTTCAGCGGTCAAGCTGAAACCGATCATCATCAGGAAGCCAAGACACAGCATGATCACCGTAGGGTGACTGTTGACGAATTTGGTCAGGGGTTTACTGGCAATAATCATCAAGCCGATCGAGAACACCACCGCGATCATCATCACAGACAGGTGATCAACCATACCAACGGCGGTAATCACCGCGTCCATGGAAAACACAGCGTCCAGAACCACAATCTGCGCCACGATCGGCCAGAACATGGCGTAGCCCATGCTTGATGTGCGTTCGGCCACATGCCCTTCCAGTCGTTCATGCAACTCCATCGTCGCCTTGAACAACAGAAACAGGCCGCCGAACAGCATGATCAGGTCGCGACCCGAGAACGATTTGTCGAACACTTCAAACAACGGCGCCGTCAGCGTGACGATCCACGAGATGCTGGCCAGCAGGCCCAGACGCATCACCAGTGCAAGCGTAAGACCAATGACCCGGGCACGATCGCGCTGCTCCGGCGGCAACTTGTCTGCCAGGATGGCGATAAACACCAAGTTATCAATGCCCAGTACCAGTTCCAGCACAATCAACGTCAACAGGCCGAGCCAGGCCGTGGGATCTGCAATCCATTCCATAGGTATCAGTCAATCTCACGAAGGTTCAGGGTTAACGACGAGCGCGCACGGGCAAGCGTAGCAACGGATGTGCTATCGCAAAACGAAGGGCTGGAGAAAGGTAAGGCACGCTCGACAGAGGTGATCAAGCGAAGAAGGGGCGCAGGCTCAGAGCTGCGACTGGGTGGTTCCTGTAGGGCGTTCATACAAACCTGTATTGAATTGGGGAGGCAATCCTACAGCGATTTATAAATATTCCTGCGAGAAGACTTATTACAAAATTTAACAAGTCTTCCATTATCACTCGGCCTGCCGGGCAAACCATTGCAGCACTTCGGAACGCGCCGGATGCGAGTTGGCCGACGGCTGCAGGCACAGAGAATAGTTACCGCCGGTCTTTAACGGCTCGCCGAACGGGACAATCAACACCCCGCGTTGAATGGACTCTGCCGCCAGGGTCATGTCGGTCACCGCCACACCCAGGCCCCGCGCTGCGGCATCCAGTGCCAGTTCGTCGAGATTGAACGGAATATGCCTGTAGGCCTGCAGCGATTTGCCTTCGTTTGCCGCCAACCAGTCAGTCCAGGCTTGCTGGTCGGCTGAACGATGCAGCAGCGCAAAGTGCACAAGGTCTGCCATGGATGTCAGCGGCCCCAGGTCCGGCGCGCACACCGGCACCAGTGCCTCGTCAAACAGCACCATGCACGCTGGATCGCTCGATGGCCTTGGCAGGTAAAGGATGTAGGCGTCGCTGTCGCTAGCCGGCTCGACTATCTCGGTTGCGACCGTCTCAATCGACAAGGCGATGTCCGGATGCTGCAGGTAAAAGTCGCTCAGCTTTGGCAATAACCAGCGAACGGCCAGCGAAACATGCATGCGAATTCTAAATGGCCGCTTTTGCGGCGAAAGCCGGTCTTCAAGCACTTTCAATTGTTCAAGAATACTGCGGGCACTGGCCAGCACCTGCTCACCTTCGCCTGTCATTCGCACGTTGCGGCTTGTTCGGGCAAACAGTGCAACACCGAAATGCGCTTCAAGTTGCTGAATCTTGCGGCTGACAGCACTTTGAGTCAGGCACAGGGTTTGCGCGGCCTGAGTGAAGCTGCCCGAGTCTGCAACCTCGACCAGCGCCTGCAATCCCTGGAGCGAGGGTACGTGGCGGATTTTATCCATGCGTTTTCAGAATCAATCAATGAATTTATAACGTTGGTTATATCACCAGATCCGGCATAAATTCCAGCTATAGAGAGCGTCACCTCCAGGCAGCCATGCAAATAGCGCATGTATTAAAGCCAGAGGACGATCTGAACAACAGTTAAATGAGGTGAAACGTGAAAAATGAATGTGGCTGGATTGCGCTTGCTGGAAGCTCCCCTTGCCGTGATCACCTCACACGCTCAGAGAAAGCCGACTGGCTCATTATCGGCGCAGGTATCACCGGCCTGAGTGCAGCCCACTCACTTGCTGAACTGCACCCCGAGGCGCGCATCGTGGTTGTCGACCGGCAACGTGCCGCCCAAGGGGCTTCAGCGCGCAATTCCGGTTACGCCGTGGCCCACGAAAACCCTGGCGACAATGAACTGATCGGCAAAAGCGGATTTTCAGGATTTGCTGTCGACTCATCCATTGGCCAGGCCGCGGGCGAAGAGGTACGCATGCGTATTGCACGCCATGGCATCGAGTGTGAGTACCGGGACTCGGGTTATTACTTCGCAGTCAATGACCCTGCCAAGCTGAACCATGTCGAGGCCAAGCTCAAAACCCTGAGCGCAGTGGGCGCCAGCGCGCAGTTTCTGGAAGGCACGCAACTGGCACAAAAGCTCGGCACCCGGCATTACCAGGCCGCGATCTGGTGCGGCAATGGCAATGCCTTGCTGCAGCCAGCAAAGTACGTGAAAGGCCTGCTGGATTCATTGCCGGCCAATCTCACCCTGTTTGAAAACACCGAGATCACTGGTCTTGAGCGCCTGAGTGGCGGGCGGATTCGAGCCGCAGGCACCCAGGGCAGCATCGAAGCTAGCCAGGTGCTGGTATGCCTGAATGCATTTATCCCCCGAGCGGGAATCGACCACAGCGCGACCTTTCCGATGGAGCTCAGCGCCAGCCTGACACGCCCCCTGACGGACAAGGAATACCAGGCCATCGGCAGTGTTGAGCCTTGGGGCGTCCTGTCGACCCGCCCATTGGGCGCCACGGTACGCCTGACCCCGGATCGTCGGGTGATGATCCGCAATACAGCGGAATACCGCACCAAGGATTTATCCGACCGTGATTTGATACAGCGCCGCAAGCACCATGTTCTGGGCTTGCAACGCCGCTTCCCCGGGCTTGGTGAGCAGGACATTCACTACACCTGGACCGGCCACCTGAGCGCTACCCGCAGCGGCCAGCCTTACTTTGCCAAGGTCGAAGACGGCGTTTATGCCGTGGCCGGATGCAATGGCTCCGGTGTTGCCCGCGGCACCCTGTGGGGTCGTCTGCTCGCCGAACTGGCATCGGGCGCCAGCTCTGAGCTGCTGAAGTCGGTCATGGACAGAGCCCAGCCTGGCTGGCTTCCGCCCCGCCCGTTCTTTGATATCGGCGCGGTGTTACGAATGCGTATGGAATCGGTCAGGGCCAAGACAGAAATCTGAAACCTCTCACACCACAAAAGAATAAAAGCTCCTTGAAAAGGTGATTGCACATGTACATCCACCCGGTTTCCCTTGCGGTAATACTCGCTGCGTTTTCGACCGTCACCCTCGCGGACGAGAGCGTCAATATCTCTAACTGGAATGGCTATATCGCTGACGACACCTTGACTTCCTTCACCAAGGAAACAGGGATCAAGGCAACGTACGACATTCATGACAGCAACGAAGTCCTGGAATCCAAGTTGATGACCGGCAACACCGGTTATGACGTGGTCAGCCCTTCCAACCACTTCCTGTCTCGCCTGATCAAGGCCGGCGCCATCCAGAAGCTAGACAGGAGCCAACTGCCCAACTGGAAGAACCTTGATCCGGTCTTGATGAAAAAGCTCGAAGTCAACGACCCCGGCAACCAGTACGGTTACCCCTACATGTGGGGTACGGCGGGTATTGGCTACAACGTAGAGAAGATCAAGGCCATTTTCGGTACTACCGATATCACTCAGTCCTGGAGCCTGTTTTTTGATGAAAACAACATCAAAAAGCTTAGCCAGTGCGGGGTCGCAATCATCGACAATCCGACGCAAGTGCTACCAATTACCCTCAACTACTTGGGTTTGCCGCACCATAGCCACGACCCGGAAGACTACAAGAAAGCCGAGCAGGCATTGCTGAAAATCCGGCCATACGTTCAATACTTTCACGCGTCCAAATACATCAGCGATCTGGCCAACGGCAATATCTGTGCAGTGATCGGCTTTAACGGTGACGTCGTGCAGGCCGCGGCCAGTGCCAAGGAAGCCGGGAACGGGATCAATATCGCCTACTCGATTCCCAAGGAAGGCTCAACACTGTGGCTCGACATGGTGGTGATGCCCAAAAGCGCGCCTCATGAAAAGAATGCCTACACCTACATGAACTACCTGCTGACGCCGCAAGTGATTGCCAATATCAGCAACCAGATCCACTACGCCAACCCTAATCAGGCGGCGGATGCGAACTTGTCGCCAAACGTGAAACAGGACTCGGCGATCTACCCGTCCAAGGAAGTGATCGACACCCTGTTCACCGTAGAAGACCTGCCGGCCAAGGTTGCCCGCTTGACCACCCGCCTGTGGACCAAGCTTAAAACCAACACCTGACGAACCTGTGAGAGCGGGCATGCTCGCGACAGCCTCACCTGGAACTGCCTGACTAATTCCAGCACCCGAATCCCACAAGAGTTTGGCTACAACAAAAACCGGTCTGTCACATTGCGCCGCTCATTGTCATCCCGCACGTCATAGCTGACGGTGGTGGCAATGTTGGCGTGGTGAGCCAGTTTTTGGGCGATGGAGACGTCGTACTCTTCAATCACCCGGGTGATAAACGAGCGGCGAAAGTCGTGGGGCATGATGTCGACCCCTACCTGCCTGCCCCGCTGTTTGGCGATGTAGTAAATGGCATGCTTGGTGATGCGCTCGCGGGTGATGTGATTGCCACGGCGGATGCGATTGAACAGAAACGCGTCGTCACTGGCGCCTTCCGGCAAATTGGCCCGACGAAACGCCAGCCACGCTTCAAGCTTTTCAAAAGCCCAGGCCGGAGCGAACTTGATCAGTTCCTTGTTGCCTTTGCCCAATACCTGCAAGCTTCGCTGCTCCACATCGACCTGACACAGGTCCATGTTCACCGACTCCGACTTGCGCATCCCCGAACCATACAAAATCGCAATGATCGCTGCATCCCTGAGCCCTTGCGGACGCGGATCTGCCGCACACACATCCATCAGTTCACGGATCAAGTTGCGCCGCAGGTTACGTCCCTTGACCAGCCGCGAGCCACCGCCCGCCTTCACTGCGCGAATCTTCAGTAAATGATCCTGGGTAATCAGGCTCTGCTGCCATGCCTGATTCATTACACCGCGAATGGCATTTACGTACAGGGATGAGGTGTTGGGCGCATAGCCGTCCTCGCGCAATGCAGCTACCAGAGCCGTGATATGACCGGGTTGCAAGTGATGCCAAGGAAACTCATCGATGGCCACATCTTCTACGCCCAGGCGATCCGCTGCGTCCTGCAGTACATAGCGCATTGTCTGACGGCTGGATGGCGCAAGGCGCTGCAGATAAAGCGCCACAGGTGTTTGAACCTGATTTAACGCTATGGCTGATACCAGTGTTACTGCAGGGTCAATAGTCGACAAAACCAATCTCGATACGGGTTGAAACACGTCTCAATATAACCCATACCCATAATTATTCAGTGCACTTATAGCGTTTTACTCAGTGGTCAAACCCTCTCGCCAGCATCAGTGCCACACCTAACAGCATCACTGCCGTCGCCCTTTGCAGCAACACCTGGCGCGACGGACTTTGCAGCACTCGCCGAATACGCTGGCCGAAGTAGCAATACAGGCAGCCACTGGCAAACTGCAACAGCAAAAACGCCAGCCCCAGCACGATCAGATCCTGCGTCCGGGTAGCACTGCCCTGCCCTGCAAACTGCGGAAACACGGCGCTGAACATGACGATGGTTTTCGGGTTAGAGAAGCCGGTCAGCAAGCCCTTGCCAAAACGGCCCTTGAAGCCGCTGTCCAGGGTTGCAGTGCGATCCAGCGCCAGCCCGTTACTGTTCCATTGCCTATAGGCCAGATACAGCAAATAGGCCACGCCGATGTACTGCAATGCACGACTGATCAAGGGATTGCCCTTGATCAACTCTGCAAAGCCCACGGCAAAAATCAGAATCGACACCAGATACGCGGCACTGGCCCCCAACTGCACCGGCATTGAACGTTTCAAGCCTTCCTGCATGCCAAACCCCATCAGCAAGAGGGTCATGGGCCCAGGACTAAAGGTCATGGTGGCGCAGAAAATGAGAAAATAAGAAAAGGAAACCAGGGTGAGTTGTGTGGCCATTTTGATCGTTACATCCCGCAATCAACGCTCGAACCTATGCGAGCGACACCGCAGTCTAAGCAGTACCCCAGACAATAGGCAGATGAACCACCCGCAAACTTTACCGATCTTTACTGGTAACATCACCGGCAAAGTATGAGGCCTTCCATGCATCTACCTGTCGTTTCGTTCCAGCCTGGTCTATCCAAGGTCCAGCAGATCGTCGATGCCCTGAGCACGGCTATCGACAGCGGCTTGCTCAGCCCCGGCAGCAAGCTGCCTTCTGCACGGGTGATGACCGGGCACTGGGGCGTGAGCAAATTCACCCTGATTGAAGCCCTTGATCGCCTGCGCGGGCAAGGCCGTATTACGTCCAGTCAGGGGCTGGGCTATTTCGTGGCGTCGAAAGCACCTGTGGCCAGACGCGCCATTGGCCTTGACCTGTTGCCACAGGATTTGAGCAGCGTCTTGCGCCGCTCCCTGACCGGCGCCAGCGGTGCCCTGCGCCCAGGAAGCGGGCATTTGCCTGAAAGCTGGCTGGAGTCCAGCGCCCTGCGGGCCAGCGTGCGCCAGCTCAGTCGCTCGCCAACCTTGCGCCTGACCGGCTATGGCGATCCGGCGGGGTATCTACCATTGCGCCAGGCTTTGCAGCAGAAGCTGTTGAGCCAAGGCCTGGATGTGGGTATCGAGCAGATCATCACGACGGCCAATACCGTACTGGCACTGGACATGCTGCTGCGCCTGCGCGTGCGGCCCGGCGATACGGTGCTGCTGGACATGCCCTGCTATTTCAATTTTCACGCCAATCTGGCCTTGCACGGCGTACGCGTAGTAACGCTGGAGCGCACCGCCCAAGGGCTTGACCTGCAAGCGCTGGAAAACCTGTTCATTCAGCATCGGCCCACGCTTTACCTGACCACCGGACTGCTGCACAACCCGACCGGCCACACCTTTACGCCGAGCCAGGCTTACGGCCTGCTGGAACTTGCCAAGCGCCATGAGTGCTCAATTATCGAAGACGACCTCTATGGTGACCTGCACCCCGAACCGCCTCCGCGACTGGTAGCTCTGGCAGGCGTAGAGCACGTGACCTACCTGAGCGGCTTTTCGAAAACCCTCAGTGCCAACTTGCGGGTGAGCTTTGTGGTAGCCACACCTCAAATGGCCGCCGAGTTGACCCACATGAAACTGATGTGCGGTGGGATCACCTCGGAAATGCTCGAACAGGTAGTGTGCTCGATGCTCGATGACGGCACTTATCACAAGCACCGAAAGCGCGTGGTGCAAGGGTTGCTAGTCAGTGGTGCGCGTGTGGCCGCATGGCTGCAGGGGCTGGGTTTCACTTTGAGCGCGCCCTATGCGGGCGGCATGTTTATCTGGGCCACGATGCCTGCCGGGCTGGATGCAGAAACACTGGCGCAGAAGGCGCTTGCCCGTGACATGGTGCTCGCCCCCGGCATACTGTTCGGTTTCGACCCCCAGTTGCGCCGCTGCATGCGCTTCAACGTAGCCCATACCGACACGCCCGCTGTCATGGCCGCCGTTGAGGCCTTGCTGGCTAACGCAACTTGAGCGGATCGACCAGCCCGGCCGCAATGGCCATGCCCACCAGATCCGGCAAGTGCCGGGCCTGCATGCGTTTCATCACCCGGGAGCGATACAGGTCAATGGTCTTGACGCTTACCGCCAGTTGCTCGGCAATTTCACGGGTGGTGTAGCCCTTGACCAAGGGCAGGAACACATCCCGCTCACGGGGCGTCAGGCTGCTCAGTCGCGCCTCCAGCTGTGCCTGCTCCCGGGTTGCCGTTTGCAGTGCATTGCCGCCGCTGAGCGCCTGCTGCACGCTGTCCAGCAGCAACTGCTGGTTATAGGGTTTTTCGATAAAGTCATGAGCGCCCGCCTTGAAGGCACGTACCACGATCGGCACATCGGCATGACCGCTGACGAATATCACCGGCATCTTGATGCCGCGCTCCTGCAACGCCTGTTGCACGTTAAGACCGCCCATTGCCGGCATACGGACATCCAGCACCACGCAGGCACTGAGCGCAGGATCGCACGCCTGCAGAAAGGCCTGCCCACTGGTAAAGGCCAGCGCATGCAGGCCAACGGATTCCAGCAGCCAGACGGTCGAGTCGAGCATGCCCTGATCATCATCCACCACGTACACCACAGACCGGGTTTGGGTTGTCATGTTGACTCTCTTGTTGGTTTGACTGAGGCCATCAACGGCAAATTGCAGCACATCAATAATCCTTCGGGTTGTGGTCGGGCATCGAGCTCACCGCCGAAGCCTTCAATGATGCTGCGACTCATCGACAAACCCAGCCCCAACCCATCGACTTTGCTGGTGTAGAACGGTGTAAACAGTTGCTCAAGCTGACCGGCACTGACACCCGGCCCCTGATCCTGCACGCTGATTTGCAGTACCCCACCCGCCAACGTTTGCGCCAGCAGGGTAATGCGCGAAGCCTGCCCCGGATGTTGCTCGCTGTTGGCATCGATGGCATTGCGCAACAGGTTGAGCAGCACCTGCTCCAGAAGCACCCGATCAACGTATACCCGCCCGAGGTTATCCGGTAATTGCTGCTCGATAACCACATGGCGCTCCCGGGCTTCCCAGGCACACAAACTTACCGCCTGCCGAGCCACCTCGCTGACATCCAGCGCCTGCAGGTTGCGTCGCCCCTTGCGTAAAAAACCGCGCAGTCGTTTGATCACTTCAGAGGCGTGGTTGGCATGCAGGTTGATCCTCTCCAGCCCCTGGGCCACACGTTCTACGGCCTCTGGATTGCTGCCCAGGGTCTGCAGGTAACGCTGGCTGGCGTTGGCGTAATTGACCACGGCCGCCAGCGGCTGATTGATTTCATGGGCGATCCCGGATGCCAGCTCACCAAGGGTGATCAGCCGTGTGGTGTGCGCCATTTCATCCTGATGATGACGCTGCTGGGCTTCACGCAATTCGCGCTCGCGCATGTCCCGGGCAACCAGCGAGAAAAACCGCTCGCCGGCAGTTGAACGATGGGCCAGCAGCAGCAATGACACAGGCACCGAAGGCTCGCCACTCAATGGCTGCAGACGGGTTTCAGTACTCCACAAGCCGTGCTGCTCGGCACCGCTCCAGCCACTGGACTCCAGCATCGCCAGAGTGTGGGCGGCCAAAAACGCGGACAATGGAGGCATGCCCTGTGCCGGCAGAAGGCCGAGGATGCGCCGCGCCGCCGGATTGAGATAAGACACGCCGCCAGCCGGGTCGATAAACAGCACAGGATCAGGATTGGCCTCCACCACCTCCGCCAGCCGCCGCTTGTTTTCTTCGGCCTGGATGCGCGCGGTGATGTCCCGCGACACACTCACCACTTCAACCACAGCGCCGGTGTAGGTTTCACGTATTGCCCGGCTCGCGGTTTCAAACCACAGGTAATGCCCCTCGTGGTGGCGAATGCGGTACGTCATGGTGTGATAGCCATCGGCTTGCAGTGCATCCCGTGCCTGACGCAGCGCCAGCTTTAGGTCGTGAGCATGAAACAAGCGCTGAGCCCGGGTGCCACGCAGTGTCTCGGGCCAGTACCCGAGCAAGGTCCAGGACACCGGGGATGCATCCAGGAAACGCCCGTCCGGGGTATGACGCGAGATCAGATCAGTGGTGTTTTCGGTAATCAGCCGGTAAAGGCGCCGCGCCTTGGCCGCCTCACGCTCCGCCAGCAGCTCCGTACTCGCTTCGCGACCCCGTGCCACCACACAGTGGTTGTCGGGGTCGGGTATCAACGTCCAGAGCCACACGTGTTGATCGCATTGCGCCTCCACCTGCTCGATGGCTCTGACCTGTTGCAGGCAAGCGCGGACCAGCTCCGGCAAATTGCCAGGCAACAAGGTGCTCACGTGACTCAGCATCTTTCCCTTCAAAAGACCGGTCAAAGCCCGGTTCGCCGTCAGCGGCAAGCCGTGTGCATCAAGCACCACAGTGGGCTGAGGATCATGGAGCAGCAGGGAAAGGGGCATTCGGCATCCTGACGTCTGGGCAGATTTTATCGATATAGTACAACTACTATAGTGCTTAGGTATTACTTCCATATCAAACCCAGAGTGGGCTATAAGTCAGACCGGACATAAAACTGACCCGCTGGCCATTGGCACGGCGGGCAGCCATAGAGCTAACAATCAGCCACCGGAATGACCCTCATGTCGATTTTTGAGCACGGCCTTGAGCCGACTGCCGTAAACCATATGGCACTCACCCCTCTGAGCTTCATCGAACGCACCGCCAACGTCTACCCAGACTACCCTGCCGTGATTCACGGCTCCATTCGCCGCACCTGGGCGCAGACCTACAGCCGCTGCCGACGACTGGCCTGTGCGCTTGCAGGACGCGGGATTGGCCAGGGCGATACGGTGGCGGTGATGCTGCCCAACATCCCGGCCATGCTTGAAGCGCATTTTGCGGCGCCCATGATCGGCGCAGTGCTCAACGCCCTGAACGTACGCCTGGACGCTGAAGCCATTGCCTTCATGCTGGCCCACGGTGAGGCCAAGGTGTTGATTGCCGACCGCGAATTCCATGACGTGGTCCATGCCGCGGTCGCTATGCTGGACCATCCGCCACTGATCATCGATGTCGATGATCCCGAGTACGGCGAAGGCCAGCCTGTCAGCGCACTGGACTATGAAGCGCTACTGGCTGAAGGCGACCCCGAGTACGAGTGGCAATGGCCCGCAGATGAGTGGCAGGCCATAGCGCTCAACTACACCTCTGGCACCACCGGCAACCCGAAGGGCGTGGTGTATCACCATCGCGGCGCTTACCTCAACTCCCTGGGCAATCAGATGGTCTGGTCCATCGGCAACCATCCGGTGTATCTGTGGACCTTGCCGATGTTCCACTGCAACGGCTGGTGCTACCCGTGGATCATTACGGCATTGGCCGGTGTGCATGTGTTCTTGCGCCGGGTCGATCCGCAAAAAATCCTCACTCTGATTCGCGAGCATCAGGTCACTCATCTGTGCGGCGCGCCGATCGTGCTCAATGCGCTGGTCAATATGCCCGAGTCAGCCAAGGCCGCCATCGACCATCCGGTGCATGCAATGGTTGCAGGCGCGGCCCCACCGGCCAAAGTGATTGGTGCCGTAGAAGAGATGGGCATCAAGGTGACCCACGTTTACGGCCTGACCGAAGTGTATGGTCCCGTGACGATCTGTGCCTGGCATGACAAGTGGGATGAGCAGCCCTTGGTCGAGCGTGCGCAGATCAAATCCCGTCAAGGCGTGCGTTACCCCACGCTGGAAGGCGTGATGGTGGCCGACCCGAAAACCCTCATTCCAACCCCCCGTGACGGCGAAACCATGGGCGAGATATTCATGCGTGGCAACACCGTGATGAAGGGGTACTTGAAGAACCCCAGCGCTACGGCCGAAGCCTTCGACGGTGGCTGGTTTCATACCGGCGACCTGGCGGTATGCCATCCGGACGGTTATGTCGAAATTCGTGACCGTCTCAAGGACATCATCATTTCCGGGGGCGAGAATATTTCCACGATCGAAGTCGAAGGCGTGCTGTACCGCCATCCCGCCGTGATGGAAGCCGCAGTGGTTGCGCGCCCGGATGAAAAGTGGGGCGAAACCCCCTGCGCCTTCATCACCCTAAAGGCTGATCACCCACGGGTGCGCGAGGCAGAGATCATCGCCTTTTGCCGCGATCACCTGGCCGGCTTCAAAGTGCCACGTACGGTGGTGTTTACCCTGTTGCCCAAGACCTCTACGGGGAAAATCCAGAAATACGTACTGCGCGACATGGCCAAAGCGCTGTAATCCCCCCACGGGATATCCACTGCCAACACAAGAGAGTCTCAATGCCTGAATTCAATGCTCCGCTTCGCGACATGCGTTTTGTCCTGCACGAAGTCTTCGAGGCCCCTGCACTCTGGGCCAGACTGCCCGCCCTGGCCGATCATGTGGATGCCAACACCTGCGACGCGATTCTCGAAGAAGCCGCCAAAGTCACCGCTCAGTTGATTGCTCCACTCAACCGCAGTGGCGACGAGGAAGGCGCCCAGTGGCATTCGGGCCAAGTTACGACCCCCAGGGGGTTCAAGTCCGCTTATAGCACCTATATCGAAGGCGGCTGGGTCGGGTTGTCGGGCAACCCTGAGTTCGGTGGGCTTGGCATGCCGAAAATGCTCGCAGTGCAATTCGAAGAAATGCTCTACGGCGCCAACTCAAGTTTTGCCCTGTACTCCGCGCTGACCAGTGGCGCCTGCCTGGCCATTGATGCCCATGCCAGCGAAGAACTCAAAAGTCTTTACTTGCCCCCGATGTATGAAGGTCGCTGGGCCGGCTCAATGTGTTTGACCGAAGCCCACAGCGGCACAGACCTGGGCATCATCCGTACCCGCGCCGAGCCACAGCAGGACGGCAGTTTCAGCATCAGCGGCAGCAAAATGTTCATCACCGGGGGCGACCAGGACCTGACCGAGAACATCATTCACCTGGTGCTGGCTAAACTGCCGGACGCGCCACCCGGCCCCCGGGGCATTTCGTTGTTCCTGGTGCCCAAGGTACTGATCAAGGACGATGGCTCCCTGGGTCAAGGGAATGCAGTGAGCTGTGGCTCCATCGAACACAAAATGGGGATCAAGGCCTCGGCCACCTGCGTGATCAATTTTGACGGTGCACAGGGCTGGCTGATTGGCGAAGCCAACAAGGGACTGGCAGCCATGTTCACCATGATGAACTACGAACGCTTGTCCATCGGCATTCAAGGCATTGGGTGCGCCGAAGCCTCCTATCAGAGTGCCCGTGCCTATGCTTGCGAGCGCCTGCAAGGCCGTGCACCGACTGGAGCCGTCGCCCCTGACAAAATGGCCGACCCGATCATTGTTCATCCCGATGTGCGCCGCATGTTGCTGAGCATGAAGGCCATGACCGAAGGCGGCCGGGCGTTCGCCAGCTACGTGGGTCAACAACTGGACCTCGCCAAGTTCTCGACCGAGCCACGGGAGCAAGAGGACGCCAGCGCGCTGGTGGCCTTGCTCACGCCAGTCGCCAAAGCCTTTTTCACCGATAACGGGTTCGACAGCTGCGTGCTGGGTCAGCAAGTATTGGGTGGCCACGGTTACGTCCGTGAATGGGGCCAGGAGCAGTTGGTCCGTGACGTACGTATCGCGCAGATCTATGAAGGGACCAACGGGATTCAGGCACTGGATTTACTGGGCCGTAAAGTGATCGCCAACGGCGGTGCAAGCCTGCGCATGTTTACTGCTCAGGTCCGCGATTTTGCCTCCAGCCCCGGCAAACCTTACGCCAGCGAGTTGCTCGACGCGGTGCGGCGTCTTGAAGACGTCAGTGACTGGTTGCAGGCACGGGCCAAGGTCAACCCCAACGAAACCGGCGCCGCATGCGTCGAGTATCTGCACCTGTTCGGCTATGTGGCGTACGCCTGGCTATGGGCACGCATGGCCGATGTGGCACAGCGCTCGATGGAGGCCGAGCCGGCGTTTTACAGCGCCAAGCTTGCCACCGCGAAGTTTTACTTCAGCCGAATGCTGCCGCGCACGTTGAGCCTTGAGCACACCATCCGGGCAGGCAGCGAATCGCTGTACGAACTGGATGCGGCGAGCTTTTAAAACCGCCAAATAAAACGGCGGCCCCGTCAAGGACCGCCGCAGGGTGTTGCTCTAATGAACTGGGCCTTAGATGCTCAGTTCGTCCAGCAGCAACACTTCACGGTGGGCCAGCAAATCACCCACCGCGTGGGTCATCGCCTGATAGTGCGGGGTGGTTTTGTGGTGCTCGATAGCCTCCATGTCCGCCCAGCCTTCAACAAATACAAAGCACTCCGGATCGGTACGATCCACGTGCAAGTCATAGAAATGACAGCCCGGCTCGGCTCGTGAGCCTTCGACACAGGCACGCAGTGCCTGCTCGACCGTTCTGCCATGCCCTGGCTTGGCTCGCAATGTAGCTACAATTTTGATGATTTGAGACATGTCTACTTCCCGCAACTTACGGTGACTTAAGCGCTCAAGATTTGCGCGATTTTATCCTTGATCAGGAGCCGTTGCTCCTTGAGCTTGCGCAACACATCGTCGGCAACCCCTATTGCATCGTTGGCTTCAGCTTCAACGACTTCGGCATCTTTTTCGCCGTACTGCACAAACAACTGATTCAGATGAGGGTTTTCGCTGCGGAACTTGCTGATGGCTTCCTTGGTGAGCCCCAAGTCCTGTAACAAGTCGTGCTTGACTGGCATAGATACACCTCATGGACATTTCAGTGACGGGGTCAGGCTCTGAGGGAGAGCCTGATCGAAAGTATTCGGTTCGCCATGAACCCACCTAAGCAATAGCACGCAATAGGCCTATCAGAAAGCCAGGTAGCCACTTTAGTCCCCCTCATTTGCAGCCGTCTCAGGCACTTTACACCCCCATACGCACCAGGCATTCCCTGCAGGCCTTGCATATCAAGCCCTAAGGTCGTGGTGCCAATTTAATGACTATCATCACACAAGCGGTATTTTTTTGACTTATTTCCACTGTAAATCATGGGCTTGATAATTTTACGGTGATAAGCTGCTCACTTTCCGACACAAAATGAGCGGTAGTACTACGCTTGTGAAGAACGATACAGACAGCACGAACATAAAAATAAACGGCCAGAAACACTTGGTTGCATGTTGACAGTCATTCTATTGGCGCCATAAAAGGTTAGCCCAACAGGCGATAGTGATTGTTCTGCATGGCTGACAGTGCCAGACGCCTCAATAAATGCTTTTCCCTGGGGGGACTTTACGCTTGGTTCATATCAGTTTGGCCATCAGCGGATTGCTGGATCAACAGATTGTTTTGCGTGCAGGCGGCTTGTATTGGGTCACGGTCGATCACTCGACTGACGCAAAACTGCTGGTAAGGCAATTTCTTGAAGCTTTACCCGAAAGCGTGCCAGCCACGCTGATTGCTGGCGCCGGTTCGGTGCAAGACATCATCAGCGATCTGGCGCCCGACCGAGGTCCGGACAAACTCAAACTCTTCGAAATTGCCCAGCGCGTGATTGAACCCGGACTGGCCACGCTGACCCGCGATCTCGGTCGTGCCGGCATTCTCCCTTCAAGCCAGATCCTGTTGGTGCTGCCTTCAAACAGCTGGACCGAATCGACTACGGCTACTCAGTTGCAACGCTGGCTCGAACGCGTACGTGGGTGGCTTCTTGAGCGCAACGCAACGCTGCTGGTGATCACCCACGGCGAAGCCGCGTTGTTACATGCACAATTGCTGCAACTCAATCAGACTCTGTCCGGTCTGAGCCGTCTTTATCATTTCAACGGCGACCTGCGCTACCAATTGCACTTCTGGCACAACGATCTGGGCGTCACCGCAGGCCAGGAGTTCAAACTCTCCGATAAAAACAATGCCCTGACGCTTATCCCGCAAACGGCTGTCGATACTCAGCCACGGGTGGCTGACGATCAGCACGTATACCTCGCCGAGCGCTCCGTTCTTGAAGGCGCGCCGTCAATGTCAAAACACTGGTATCTGTTCGAAAGCCGTGAGGCATTGCTTGAGGCCGCCGATACTGCCCGTGCGGCCACCGTCATCGTGGGCATCGACAATAGCTATCAGTTACTCGACCTGGCTCAACAGCTGCACGATTTACGGGAACATTGCGGTCCTGAATTGAAGATCGTCGTGCGTGAAATGGAGCCTTCGGTGCGCTATCGCGATGAACGCCTGCTGCTGGCGTGCGGCGCCAACCTGATTGTGCCTGACGGCACACTGCTTTCACGGTTTCTGAGCATGATCGAAAGTATCCAGGGCCAACGCTGGCAATACACCCAGAGCATCGACTTCAACACATTGCTTGAGCGTCAGCGCCCTCCGCAGATACGCGGACTGGTGAGCCCCCGTGAATTTTATGAGGCCGTGTCGCAGATCTATAGGGACAGCTCCGGCGAAGTGACCCATCAGTTGATGAAGTTCGAGCCGGTACCGGGTCTGGGCGAAGAGTTGTTTTTGAACCAGATGTGCCTTCGCCGCTTTGGCGACTTTGCCTGCTTACTGGACGGTGAGCTGTACCTGTTTCTGTTTGCCTGCCGCGCTGACGGGCTGGAGCCAGCACTGGGCAACATCTGTCGCCTGCCCTGGCGTGACCTGTTTACCCAGCGCCGCATGCTGAGCGGGCTTTCCGATCTGAACGCTCAGACCTTTACAAAAGCACCGGCGGTACCGACGCATCTGCATATTCCCATCGAGGCTCCAGCCATTATGCCGACACCGGGCGTCAGTGAACGCACGCCGTTAAATCCTCAAAGATTCACGCTTCCTATCAGTGAGCCGCAGTCATGACGTTCCTTGAGCTGATCGATGTCATTGCCCTGACCTGTGTGGTCACCGTACTGCTGACGCTGTTTTGGCAGCGCATTCGAAGGTTCTTGAAAAATCATTTCGAGCAGTACCTGTCACCTCGTTATATGAAATCGTGCGGTGTTCGACGTCGCACGCCTGCCAGCCCTGCTCAGAGAACGCCTGATGAGTCTGTATAAGTCTGACGCTGCGGCGCAAAAAATTGCCGGCCCCTGGCGCGGCCTGGGAGCCTGGAACCTGTATTTCCTGGCCAAGTTCCTGTTGGCCTGGACAGGGCATCTGAATATCCAGATTTTGCCCAACCTGATCTTTGCAGCGGTGCTGCTGATTCCGATCGCCAACCCTGTGTTGCGCCGTGTGCGCACCCTGATTGCCATCCCGGTGGCCGTAGCGCTGTTGTATCAGGACACCTGGTTCCCGCCATTCACCCGTTTGCTGGCGCAGCCCGGCGTACTGGATTTCTCCTTTGACTACGTTGTCGAGCTGCTGGGACGCTTCATCGACTGGCAAGTGTGCGCCATGTTGCTGCTGCTGGTCGTTGGCTACCTGTTCCTCAATCAGTGGTTGCGCCTGACGACCTTCACCCTGCTGGGTTTTGCCTGGCTGGGCATGGGCAACCTGCAATGGCTGCTTCCGCCTTCGGTGGCGCCACAAATGGCCGGTACCCAAACCGCAACAGGCGGACAAACCAGCAGCGTGGGCGAACCGGACGACGCGACGCTCAATGGTTATCTGGACAAGTTTTACCTCAGCGAGTCGACCCGCAAGGTCGACTTCAAGCAGCCTGCAGTCAAGCCGCCACCGTTTGACCTGCTGGTCATCAATATTTGCTCCATGGCCTGGGACGATCTGGAAGCGGTGGGCTTGCGTGACAACACGCTGTTCAGCCAGATGGACGTGATTTTCGATAACTTCAACTCGGCCACTGCCTACAGTGGCCCGGCAGCCATTCGTTTGATGCGCGCCAGTTGCGGCCAGACCTCCCATGCGCAGCTCTACAAGCAACCGGCGGATCAGTGCCTGTTGTTCGATGACTTGCGCAAGCTGGGTTTCTCCGACGAGCTGATGCTCAATCACACCGGCGCATTCGACGGATTCCTCCAGGAAGTTCGCGAACAGGGCCAACTGCCGCCTCCGGCACTGGGCGTTGTTCCTGCAGGGCTGCCACGGACCTACGTCGGTTTTGACGGTTCGCCCATCTGGCGTGACCGCGATGTATTGAGCAAGTGGTGGCAGCACCGTATGGCCGAAGACACGCCCAATATGGCGCTGTTTTACAACACCACCAGCCTGCATGACGGCAACCGGCAAGTGCAGGCGGATGGCGGCACCCAGCCAGCTGACTACAGCAGCCGGGCACAGGTGCTGCTCGACGACCTCAATGCCTTCCTCAAGGAACTGCAAAAAAGTGGACGTCGTGTCGTTGTCGCCATCGTGCCCGAGCACGGTGCGGCGTTGCACGGTGACCGCATGCAGATTGCCGGGATGCGCGAAATCCCGAGCGACTCCATCACTCACGTACCGGTTGGCATCAAACTGATAAACATGGGCGACAACGGTCAATCCTCGCCTGTCCATATCAGCGAGCCCAGCAGCTACCTGGCGGTCGCTGAAATCATTGCCCGCCTGTATGCCGACCCGGCACTGAGCAATGGCCAGACCGTGGACTGGTCCAAGCTGCTGACTGATCTTCCAAGAACCCCGAAAGTATCTGAAAACTCAGGGACCGTTGTGCTCGATTACAACGGCAAGCCCTATGTGCGAATCAAGGAGAACGGCGGATGGCTGCCTTACCCACAGCGGTTCAAATAAGCGCCGATGTCCTTTCGCGCAAAGAGCGTGCTGATGATATTGCACGGCTCAAGTCGATGATGGAGTTGCACGCCCTGGAATATATCGACGTGTCAGCGCACATGGAGCTATTGCAGGCATTCGAGCGCTGGCCGTTGCTGGCCTATCTGGAGGCACACCACAACACGCCCCTTGATCTGCAAAAAGACGCGGAGCAGACCCCATGATCGCCATGAGTTTGCGTGGCGTGCGGGGTGGCGTGGGCACCAGCTCGATCCTGGCTGCAGTGGGTCATGCGTTGCATGAGCTGGGCCAGAAAGTGCTGTTGGTGGACATGTGCCCGGAAAACTCACTTGGCTTGCACTTCAACATGGACCTGGCACCTCGCGAAGGTTGGGCCCGGGCGACGCTGGACCAGCAACCCTGGCATGAGCATGCCTGGAGTGTTGAACCCGGCCTCTGCGTGTTGCCTTACGGGCAACTGCAGCCGGACGAATTCATCCGGCTCGATGGCCTGCTACTTGAGCAGCCCCAACTCTGGAGTCAACGCCAGGCCGCGCTGGCTGACGCTTTTGACTGGATACTGTTCGATCTGCCACAGCGCTTGCCTGGCCACATGGCCAACCCTCAGTGCAGTATTTCAATCATGGTGCTCAATGCCGATGCTGCTTGCCACGTGCTGTTGCAGCCGCAATTGGCGCAAACGCCGCTGTTTCTGGTCAATCGGTTCGATGCCGCCAGCCAGTTGCAACGTGACCTGCTGCTGATCTGGCAACACCGCTATACCCAATCACTGGTGCCTGTGAACTTGCACGCCGACGAAGCCATGGGTGAAGCCCTGGCCAGAAGCGAGCCCGCTGGGCGTTATGCGCCCACCAGCCTGATTGCCCTTGATGTGATCAGCTTGGCCAGTTGGTGCCTCTTACGCGGCAGGAGGGCTGAATGATTGCCCATTGGTTTCCCTATACACGCTTGCGGCGTGAGCAGAACTGCACCCGGTTCACAGCTTTTAGCCTGGCGCTGATACAAGGCCTGGGCTGGATCTTTCTGCGCCTGGAATCGCCCAGTTGGAAAGCCTTGCGTGAGCAGCACAGGCGCCTGTATCCACACCTGGCCGAGAAGCGGTCTTCCATTGGCGACCCGCTGCGTTACGTCGTGCAAACCTTGTGGCTGTTGCTGATACGCACGCCTAACCTGGATCAGATCGGGCGTCAGCGTTTCCGCCAGCGTCTGGGCGGCTACCTGTCGGCCGTACTGATGATCGTGCAGCGGCCATGGAACCTGCTGTCCAACACCTTTGCCGATCTGCCTTCGACCATCAGGCCGCAAGTGAGCAAAGGCTCGCATTGGTGGGACAGCATGCGCTGGCCAATGCGCAAGGTGCTGTATATCGCTATCGGCATACTGGCACTGGCGTTGATTGTGCTGTGTATCACCGAGCCCTTCGGTTATCTGGCGCAGTTGGTGTTTGTTATTTTGCTGTGGGTACTGGCCATGCTGGTACGCCGCATGCCGGGGCGCTTCCCGACGTTGTTGCTGATCGTGCTGTCCATTATCGTCTCGTGCCGCTACCTGTGGTGGCGCTATACCTCGACGTTGAACTGGAACGACAATCTGGACCTGATCTGCGGTTTGATTTTGCTGATCGCCGAGACCTACTCCTGGCTGATCCTGTTGCTGGGCTATGTGCAGACCTCCTGGCCGCTCAATCGCCAACCGGCGCAATTGCCTGCGGACATCAACGAATGGCCTGTGGTTGACTTGTTGATTCCGACATACAACGAAGAGCTGTCCGTCACCCGTGGCACGGTGTACGCGGCACTGGGCATCGACTGGCCGAAAGATAAGCTGCGCATTCACCTGCTCGATGACGGCAACCGCCCCAGCTTCAAGACATTCGCCGATGAGGTGGGCATCAACTACATCGCCCGCACTGACAACCGCCACGCCAAGGCCGGTAACCTCAATCACGCACTGACTTTGCTTGACGGCGAACTGGTGGCGATCTTTGACTGCGACCACATGCCCGCCCGCTCCTTCCTGCAACTGACGGTAGGCTGGTTTCTGCGCGACCCGACGCTGGCGCTGGTACAAACCCCGCACCACTTTCTGTCACCTGATCCGTTCGAACGTAACCTGGGCACCTTCCGTAACCGTCCCAACGAAGGCGAGTTGTTCTACGGTTTGATCCAGGACGGCAACGACATGTGGAACGCCGCGTTTTTCTGTGGCTCCTGCGCCATCGTGCGGCGTACGGCAATTGACTCCATCGGCGGGTTCGCGGTCGAAACCGTGACCGAAGATGCCCACACCGCCCTGCGCTTGCACCGCAACGGTTGGACCTCGGCTTATCTGCGTATCCCGCAGGCAGCCGGCCTGGCGACCGAGAGCCTGTCAGCCCATATCGGTCAGCGCATCCGCTGGGCACGGGGCATGGTGCAGATCTTTCGCACCGACAACCCGTTGCTGGGCAAGGGCCTGACGATCTTCCAGCGCATCTGCTACACCAACGCCATGATGCACTTCCTGGTGGGTTTGCCCCGGCTGGTATTCCTGACTGCGCCCCTGGCCTTTCTTTTGTTTCACGCCTACATCATCTATGCCCCGGCCGTGATGATCCTGCTCTACGTGTTGCCGCACATGATCCACGCCAGCCTGACCAACTCACGGATGCAAGGCGCTTATCGCCAGACATTCTGGGGCGAGGTGTACGAAACCGTACTTGCCTGGTACATCGCACGACCTACCACCGTGGCCTTGTTCAGCCCGTCGCGGGGCAAGTTCAACGTGACCGCCAAAGGCGGCATGATGGAAGAGAACCAGTTCGACTGGCAAACCGCCAAACCGTACCTGGTGCTGTCGGTGCTCAATGTGGTCGGTCTGGGGTTTGCGATCTGGCGCCTGTTTACCGGGCCAAAGGATGAGATCTTCACTGTCCTCGTCAGTGTGCTGTGGGTGGTTTACAACCTGCTGATCATCGGTGCCGCCGTAGCCGTTGCCGCCGAGGTGCGCCAGGTGCGTACCACGCACCGCGTACTTGCCCGGTTGCCCGGTGCCATTAAATTGGCCGACGGTCACAGCTACCCTTGTGAGCTGGTGGACTACTCGGACGGTGGTGTCGGCGTGCAAGTGAGCCAGGCCCTGCAACTGCCTGTCGGTACGCAGGTATCGCTGATTCTCCAGCGGGGTAATCGTGAATTTGTGTTCACCGGTACCCTGACCCGTTCCAGCGAGCGATTCATCGGTTTGAGCTTTGCCCAGTTGCCGCCCGAACAAAAGATTGAGTTTGTGCAGTGCACCTTTGGTCGCGCTGATGCCTGGCTTGACCATAACAGCGGGTTTGAAGCCGACAAACCGATCCAGAGCCTCAAGGAAATTCTGGCCCTGGGCGTCAAAGGCTATTACCGCCTCTATGAATACCTGCCGACGTGGATACGCGTCTTGGCAAAACCGTTTTTGCGCATTTTTCAGTGGCTGGGCAGCTTTTTGCCGCGCATGCCCAAAGCAGCTACTCCCCTTATCTCCCGGCCAGTGAGCAGATCATGAGTCGTCTATCTAAAAAAGCTATTTTCGCCAGCCTCGCGCTGATGACCTTCGCCTCACAGCTGATGTCGGCCCCCTTGCCTTTACCTGGCAATTCACCTGTGCCCGCCCCTCTGCCCAAGCCTGCGTTTGCGCAGACGGATCAGGTGCTGCCAAGTTGGCCGGTGACCTACTCGTTTGAGCAATTGGGCCGTGCCACTGACACCTTGCTGCTGGGTATCAACAGCTCCGACGTGGTGGAATTCAGCCTGCGCCGCGACCGGATTGCCAGTGATGCCAGCCTGCAGCTTGAGTACACGCCCTCGCCTGCATTGATCCCGACGCTTTCACACATACGGGTGTACCTCAACGATGTGCTGATGGGCGTGCTGCCAATCGAGAAAGACCATCTGGGGCGTAAAACCACGCAAAAGATGGCCCTCGATCCGCGACTGGTTTCGGACTTCAACCGCGTACGGCTGGAGTTTGTCGGCCATTACACCGACATCTGCGAAGATCCGGCCAACAATACCTTGTGGGTCAATATCAGCCGCGGTAGCGGTATCACCCTGCAAGAGCAGGCCCTGAGCCTGCAGAACGATCTGGCATTTTTCCCGCTGCCATTCTTTGATCCACGCAACAACAGCAAACTCGAACTGCCATTTGTGTTCGCCGCCAACCCTACCCTGGGCGAGCAGAAAGCGGCCGCGATCCTGGCCTCCTACTTCGGCAGTCAGTCCAACTGGCGCGGAGCCAGCTTCCCGGTGTCGTTCGATTCCCTGCCAGGGGTACAGAACAAAGATGCGGTCCAGCCAACCGTGGTGTTTGCCACCAATGATCACCGCCCTGCTTTCATGAGCGATCTGGAGAAATTCCCGGCCGTGACCGCGCCTGTGGTTGAAATGATCAATCATCCGGATGCGCCTTACAGCAAGATCCTGCTGGTCATGGGCCGTAACGAAGAAGACCTGACCACTGCTGCCAAGGCACTGGCCCTGGGCGGTAATCTGCTGCGCGGTTCGCGCGTCACCATCGACAAGGTTCAGGAACTGCAGCCGCGCAAACCTTACGATGCACCGGCCTGGATGCGTACCGACCGGCCAGTGCGTTTTGCCGAGCTGATTACCTACCCGCAACAATTGCAGGTCAGCGGGTTGCAGCCGCGCCCCATCACCCTGGATGTGAATCTGCCACCCGATCTTTTCGTGTGGCGTAACCAGGGTATCCCGCTGCGAACGCAATACCGCTACACCGCGCCATCGGCCAATGATGACTCACGTCTGAATATCAGCCTCAACGACCAGTTCATCACCAGCCTGCCGTTGTTGCGCAAGGACACCAGCAACCTTGAAGAGCTGCGCCTGGCTGTCTTGTCCAACGACACGGCCAACGTCAATGACAAGTTGATCGTGCCGTCGCTGAAAATCGGCGACCGCAACCGCCTGCGTTTTGACTTCAACTTCGCCAGCACCGTTGGCAGCTCCCAGCGTGATCGCTGCCAGACCATCCTGCCGGCCAATACCCAGGCAATCATCGATGAAGATTCCACCATCGACATGTCCGGTTATCACCACTACATCAGCATGCCGGACCTCAAGGCATTCGTGCGCAGTGGCTTCCCGTTCAGCCGCATGGCCGACATGTCGGAATCCATCGTGGTCGTGCCTGGCAACCCTACTCCGACACAAATCAGCACACTGCTAGAAGCTGTCTCGGGTATTTCTGCCCGCTCCGGTTACCCGGCCTTCGGTGTGCGCCTGAGCAATGACTGGGCGGCAGCCTCCAAGGAAGACGTCGACCTGCTGTTACTGGGAGAAATGGCCCCCGAGTTGCGCGACAATCCAGACCTGAGCGTACTGTTGCAACGTCAACATGACATGTTGGTGCAGCCCTATGGCACCACTGGCATTGACGCCAACAACCGCCGCGGCCCCTCAACTGACGGGCGCAACATACCGGCCAACAGAACCGAAGTGACCGCCCAGGCACCTATTGCAGCCATGCTGGGCATGCAGTCTCCCACCCACAATCAGCGCAGCATCGTCGCGCTGCTGGGCAATGAAGATGCGGACTACAACCTGCTGCGTGAAGCCATGGGCGACAGTGGCAAGCTGGACGCAGTTGCAGGCTCCGTTGCACTGGTTCGCAGCAGCGGCGTCTACAGCCAACTGGTCGGTGATCAGTACTTTGTCGGTAACCTGCCGTGGTACCTGCTGTTGTGGTACCAGCTGTCCGAGCACCCGGTACTGCTGGCCGTACTGGCCGTGGTCAGTGTTCTGCTCAGCGCCTTCCTGCTGTGGCGTGCCCTGAGCTGGGCGGCCAACCGTCGTCTGCACAAGGATGACTAAGGCCATGAAACGATTTGCAGCACTCGCCCTGACGTCAACCTTGGGTTATCTGCCTCTGGTGGCGAGTGCGGCATCCTGTGACTGGCCCGCCTGGGACAGTTACAAGAAAACCATGATGAGCAGCGACGGGCGCATCATTGATGGCTCGTCGGCACAATTGATCACGACCTCGGAAGGGCAAAGTTACGGGCTGTTTTTTGCCTTGCTCGGCAACGACAAGAAAAGCTTCGCGACTATTCTCGAATGGACCCGCAACAACCTTGCAGATGGCAGCCTGGAGAAGAATCTGCCCGCCTGGCAATGGGGCCGCGACAAAAGCGGCCAGTGGCACATCCTGGACAGTAACAATGCCAGCGATGCAGATCTGTGGATCGCCTACAGCCTGCTTGAAGCCGGACGACTGTGGCAATGGCCCGAGTACGTGGCGCTGGGGCAAAACATGCTCTGGCGCAGTGCGGCCCAAAGCCTGCGCAAGATGCCCGGGCTGGGCCTGATGTTGTTGCCCGGTGATGTGGGTTTTGACAGCCCCAAAGGCTGGCGCCTGAACCCCAGTTACTTGCCACCGCAACTGTTGGCACGCTTTGCCCGTATCTCACCGATCTGGGCTGAACTGGCGAACAATCAGCAACGCATGCTGATCGAGGGCTCTCCCAAGGGCTTTGCCCCTGACTGGCTGCTGTGGAAAGCCGGGGGTGGCTGGGCACCCGACACCAAGGACGGTTCGCAGGGCGACTACGATGCCATTCGCGTCTACCTGTGGGTCGGGATGCTGGCTCAGGACGCGCCCGAGCGGCAGACCCTGCAACAGCACTTTGCACCCATGGCCAACCTCACTCAAACCCTGGGCTATCCACCAGAAAGCGTGAATGCAGTGACCGGCAAGTACACCGGAACGGGGCCGGTGGGGTTTTCCGCCGCCATGCTGCCATTACTGGCAAGCCTGGATTCCCCCGCGCTGGGCGTACAACAGGCACGAATACAGCAACAGCCGCCTGCGGCCGATGCCTATTACAACCAGTCGTTGCTGCTGTTCGGCCAGGGCTGGGATGAAGAACGCTATCGCTTTGACAAGGATGGGCAGCTTTTACCTGGGTGGATCAACACATGCCAAAAATAACAACATGGGCGTTCCTGCTCGGTGGACTGTCCACTGCAGCCGTTGCACAGCCGACTACCGTGCAGGAACAACAGCAGTGGCTACTGGAGCAGGTACGTATCGGTGAAGCCATGTACCGCGAAGATCTGGTACGCGACTCATTGGCACGTCTGCAATTGATCTCCCCCAATAACCCGCAGGCGCTGGTCGCTTCGATTCGCCAGGCATTGCTGGACAAAAATCCGGAATTGGCCCGCCAGCGACTGGCGCAGTTGCAAAATGTAGCCCCTGACTCTTCGGCACTGCGTCAGGCCCAGAGCCTGATGAAACTGCAAGACCCGCAAAGCCAGAAAGACCTGCAGCAGGCGCGCCTGTTTGCTGCCGCCGGCAGGCCAGAAGAAGCCGTTGCCATCTTTGAGCGACTCTTTGGCAATGCCCCGCCCGATTTCGCCACGGCACTGGAATACCTGCGCATTCGCAGTAATATCCCGGGCCAGCATCCTCAGGTTATCGATCAGCTGCGCGCACTGGACAAACAGTACCCGGGCAACGCAGGCCTGCGCCAAACCCTGGCCGACTTGTTGTTCCGGGAAAAACGCGCGCCAGAAGCCCTGGCCGTGTTGCAACAACTGTCCAGCGATCCGATTGCCAGTAACGCTGCGGCCGAGCGTGAATACACCTACCTCGGCACACTGCCCATCGACCGTACATCGGCCCAGGCCTGGCAGGGGTTTATCGCCCGCTACCCCAATTCCCCACTGATCGGTGAGGCCAACAAGAACCTGCAACAACAGCAGCGTTTGCTGGGCGACCCGGCGTGGAACGCGGGCACCCAAGGCAAGCAGATGATTGATCAGTCGCGCAATCCGGTGGCCGCTGAAGGGCAATTGCGCCGCGCCCTCAAGCAATACCCGGACGATCCGACCCTCTACGGTGCCCTGGGCATGGCGCTGTTTCGTCAGGGCCGCTATGCCGAAGCCAACACCAGCTTTTCCACAGCGCGAACCAAGGAGCAAGATACCTCCAACATCAGCAAGTGGCAGGACCTGATGGACGCCAGTCGGTACCGCATGTTGCTCAGCCAGGGCGACAAGGCTCTTGAGCAGAAGAACCTGCCAGCGGCACGTAACGCATTTTCACAGGCCCGCAAGGCCAAGCCCGCCGACGCCGACCCACTCATTGGCCTGGCCAGCGTTGCCCAAGCCGAGCATGACGATATTCAGGCTGAAGCCCTGCTGTTACAGGCCCGTCGCCTGGAGCCAGGTAATGGCAGCGCCGTACGTGGCCTGGTTCGCCTGTACAGTGCCCAGGACCCGCAAAAGGCCAAGGTGTTCCTCAATGGCCTGCCCGCCTCCAGCCAGAAGGAATTCTCCGGGTTGCGCCAGAGCATGGAGCTGGACGAACTGAATCAGCAAGCCGATGCAGCTACTGAGCGCAAGGACTGGCCGCAAGTGGCGGGGTTGCTGAGCAAGATACGTAACGTGAACCCCGATGAACCCTGGGTGACTTACCGCCTGGCCAACGCCCAGCGCGAAATCAAACAGCCTGGTGCAGCCGACGACAGCTTCAAACAGTTGATGACCCGTCAGGGCCGTAACCCTGAAGCCGTGTACGCGTACGCGCTCTATCTTTCAAACACCGACCGCGACGCCAGTGCCTTGAGCGCCCTGGAGACATTGCCCAAGGCGCAGTGGAACGACTCCATGCGTGAACTGGACTCCCGTCTGCAGCGCAACGTACTGGTTGCTCGTGCCGAAAGCCTGCGCGCAGCTGGCCAAGAGCCACAAGCCATTGCGCTGTTGATGCAAACGGGCGACAGCGACGACCTGATGACTGTCGCAGGCTGGGCCCAGGAACGCGGCGACTACGTGCAAGCACAAAGCCTTTATCTCCAGGTGCTCAAGACGGACCCTGGCAATACCGGGGCACGACTGGGGCAAATCGAAACCCTGATTGCCGGCCAGCAACTGCCTGCAGCTCGCCAGCAGCTAGCACAGTTCAATCCAGCCCCGGGCACTGTGCTGACGCCTTCCGAGCAACGTCGAGTGGCCAGTGCATGGGTCGCTGTGGGTGAGCCCGACAAAGCACAGGCCATCTATGCGCAGTTGCTGAAATCGCCTCAGCCCGATCCATTGGTTTATCGCGATGCGGCACGGCTGATGTCGGCCAAGGAACCGCAACAGGCGCTGGATTACTACGCCAGCAGCATGGCGGCGGCGGGCCTGATTACTCCTGAGCAGGCCAACCCCCGGGACAACCGCGCCATGACCATGGCCAGTCGCGAGAAAGACGATGACCAGTGGCTGGCAAGCAGCTTGCGCAGCGACGTGGACGAGCTGTACCAACGGCAAAACCCTACGGTCCACCTGTACACCGATTACGGATGGCGCTCGGATGATGCCTCCAAAGGCACTTCCGATACCGTCACTCAGTCCACCATCCTGCAACTGGATTTACCCGTCTATGACGGAAAAGGCTTTGTAAGAGCTGAGCAATTGAGCCTGAATGCCGGCGATTTTGACGTTAACGATGAGGGCCGAGTTACCGAGGCATATGGCACGTGCCAGGTGGGACAAACTCGCTCAGGCAATGAGGGGTGTGAGGACAGTTCACAATCGGCCAGGGGGACGATGATGGCGGTGGGCTGGAAAAATCCGAACTGGGAAGTCGATTTTGGTCGTACCCCGGACACCTTCAAAGTACCCAACTGGCTGGGCGGCATTGCGTACAGCAACAAGATCGGCTCCGTAGGCTGGACACTGACCGGTTCCCGTCGGCCCATGAGCAACTCCATCCTGTCTTATGCCGGTGCAAAGGATCCGCTTACGGGCATCACGTGGGGCGGCGTGACGACCAACGGGCTGACCTTGGGCCTGAGCCACGACGAAGGCGGCAAGGATGGGGTCTGGGCCAGTTTTGGACAGCATTGGCTACGCGGTAAAAACGTCGAGGACAATCACAAGAGCACGGCCATGGCCGGGTATTACTACCGTTTGGTCGAGCGGGCTGACGAGCGTCTGCGCACCGGTCTTACCGTCATGTACTGGGGATATGACAAGGATCTGAGCGAGTACACCCTCGGCCAGGGCGGCTATTACAGCCCGCAGAAGTATTACTCGATCGGTGTTCCGCTCAACTATGCCTGGCGTAATGCCAACTGGTCGGTATCCCTGGAAAGCTCGGTGAGCTGGTCCAAATCCAAAACCAGCAGCAGCGACCTCTACCCGTTGGACAACTCGGTGAGCCAACTGACTGACGTGTTGAATCAGGGGGGCTATGACATCGTCAGCGACCCCTCATTGACCAAGAGCGGCAGTAGCAGCAGTGGCATTGGCTATCGCTTGCAAGCCCTGGCGGAACGCAGGCTGTCAGACAACCTGGTGCTGGGTGGCGGCGTGCTTTATCAGCACAGTGATGACTATGCACCCAGCCGGGCGATGCTCTATCTGCGTTATACCTTCGACGTCTGGCAGGGGAACTTGCCATTGCCGGTACAGCCGTTGGTGCCGTATGCCGACTTCAGGTAACAGCGCAAACCGGTGAAGGTCTCGTGGGAGCGAGCCTGCTCGCGAAATGTTCTTCGCGAGCAGGCTCGCTCCCACGGCTGAACTTACTCTGACAGCGTTACAGAGCTATACGGTTCAGCGCTTGACCGGCGTACGCATGGTCACAAACTCTTCGGCGGCCGTCGGGTGTACCCCGATGGTTTCGTCGAAGTGCTGCTTGGTCGCCCCCGCCTTCAAGGCAATCGCCAGGCCCTGCACGATCTCCCCCGCCTCCGGGCCGACCATATGGCAACCCAGCACCTTGTCGGTGTCGGCGTCGACCACCAGTTTCATCAGCGTACGTTCCTGGCACTCGGTCAGTGTCAGTTTCATCGGCCGGAAGCTGCTCTCGAAAATCTGCACCTTGTGCCCGGCTTCAATGGCCTGCTCTTCGCTCAGGCCCACTGTGCCGATGTTGGGCAGGCTGAACACTGCTGTCGGGATCATTTGGTAATCGACCGGGCGATATTGCTCAGGCTTGAACAGGCGGCGTGCTACGGCCATGCCTTCAGCCAGCGCCACCGGAGTCAACTGCACGCGACCGATTACATCGCCGATGGCCAGAATCGACGGCTCGGCACTTTGGTACAGATCGTCCACTTCCACAAAGCCGCGCTCGTCGAGTTTGACCCCGGTGTGCTCCAGGCCCAGGTTATCGAGCATCGGGCGTCGACCCGTGGCATAGAACACGCAATCGGCAATCAGCTCACGACCGTCTTTAAGCGTGGCTTTCAGGCTGCCGTCAGGCTGTTTGTCGATGCGCTCGATATCGGCGTTGAACTGAACATCCATGCCGCGCTTGGTCAGCTCTTCGTGCAAATGCTTACGCACCGCACCGTCAAAACCGCGCAGGAACATTTCACCGCGGTACAGCAAGGAGGTTTGTGCACCAAGGCCATGGAAAATCCCGGCAAACTCAACGGCGATGTAACCACCGCCCACCACCAGTACACGCTTGGGCAAAGTGTTGAGGAAGAACGCTTCGTTGGAGCTGATCGCGTGCTCATGGCCCGGGATCTCGGGGATCTGTGGCCAGCCACCGGTGGCGATCAGAATGTGCTTGGCGGTGTGGCGCTGACCGTTGACCTCAACTTCATGAGGCCCGGTCAGTTTGGCGTGACCTTCCATTAAGGTAACGCCGCTGTTCACCAGCAGATTGCGATAAATGCCGTTCAGGCGATGGATTTCGCGATCCTTGTTGGCGATCAGGGTCGCCCAGTCAAAGTTCGCCTCTCCAAGACTCCAGCCAAAACCTGAAGCCTGTTCAAAGTCTTCGGCGAAATGCGCGCCGTACACCAGCAGCTTTTTAGGGACACAACCCACGTTGACGCATGTCCCCCCCAAGTAGCGGCTTTCGGCTACGGCCACTTTTGCGCCGAAACCTGCAGCAAAACGGGCAGCACGCACACCGCCAGAACCCGCACCAATTACAAACAGATCAAATTCGTAGGCCATTTCTATCTCCTAGGCAGGCCATCAGCATAATCACTTCGGCGCGATTGGCCAGCGCCGCAGGTTAGCGAAGGCAAAAAAACGAAAAAGCCACCCGAGGGTGGCTTTCTTTTGAAGCTCTCTACAACTCGGCGCTATTAGTAAGCCTTGCCGGTTTTGTAGAAGTTTTCGAAGCAGAAGTTGGTTGCTTCGATGTAGCCTTCAGCGCCGCCGCAGTCAAAGCGTTGGCCTTTGAATTTGTACGCGATCACGCAACCGTTTTGTGCCTGTTTCATCAGGGCGTCGGTGATCTGGATCTCACCGCCTTTGCCAGGCTCGGTCTGTTTGATCAGATCGAAGATGTCCGGGGTCAGGATGTAGCGACCGATGATGGCCAGGTTCGACGGAGCATCTTCAGGTGCCGGTTTTTCAACCATGTTACGCACGCGGTACAGGTCATCACCGATCATTTCGCCAGCGATCACGCCGTACTTGTTGGTTTCGGCAGGATCAACTTCCTGGATCGCGATGATAGTGCAGCGGTACTGGTTGTACAGCTTGACCATCTGCGTCAGGACGCCGTCGCCATCCAGGTTGACGCACAAGTCGTCCGCCAGCACTACGGCAAAAGGTTCGTCGCCGATCAGTGGGCGGCCGGTCAGGATTGCGTGACCCAAGCCTTTCATTTCGGTTTGACGGGTGTAAGAGAACGAACATTCGCTCAGCAGGCGACGGATACCCACCAGGTACTTTTCTTTGTCAGTACCCTTGATCTGGTTTTCCAGCTCGTAGCTGATGTCAAAGTGGTCTTCCAGAGCGCGCTTGCCACGGCCCGTTACGATGGAAATTTCAGTCAAGCCAGCGTCCAGTGCTTCTTCAACCCCGTACTGGATCAGTGGCTTGTTCACCACCGGCAGCATTTCTTTAGGCATGGCCTTTGTCGCTGGCAAAAAGCGAGTGCCGTAACCGGCTGCTGGGAACAAGCATTTCTTGATCATATGAGTCCTTTAAAGGGCTGTACGTTCCAATTTTGGCGCAGTCTAATCAGGCGGCATCGACGTTACAATGCCTCTCGATAGCAAACTGATGCCAACCTAGATAAATATTTTGAGCGTTAGTTCCTTTACGATTGATTTTGATTGTTGGCCCATCGTGTTTAGCAACACCCCTGTTGCTCTTGCGCTATCATCAGGCCATTAATCCAGCCAATCAGGCAGCTCTTCGATGTCCGCAACAATCAGCGTCAACGGTTATGAAATCAAACCCAATGAAAAGGGCGAGTGGTGCGTGTTTGATGCGTCCGGTGAAAACGTTGCAGGTCCTTTCGATTCGCAACAGGTTGCCGCAGAGGTTGCCTCGGTTTTCCAGGACCAGCCTGCCCCTCCCGCTCGTCGACGCAGCAAATAAAATTAAACCTACCTACGTGATAACACTACCTCGATGAAAAACATTCTGACATTACTCGTACTGGCCACACTGGGCGGTTGTGCAACCGCGTCCAGTACCTATCTGGCCGACGGCAAGCAAGGCTTGAGCATAGACTGCTCTGGCGAAGCCATGTCGTGGGCCAAGTGCTACGAAAAAGCTGAAGCCTCCTGTGCCGGTACGGGCTACACCATCATGGGCACTGATGGCTCGCCTGCGGTCAAAGAACGCGACAAGACACTGGGCGTAGACGTAGGCAATTTCAACAGCCGAAACATCGTGGTGGCTTGCAAATAGCTTGCCCACGGGCGTCAGCGGATGCCGCTAAAGTGCAAGGCTTTAGCGGCACCCGGGCTTACTTGACGCCTTGCCCGATCAACACGCCATCAATGGTTTGACCATAAGCATTGACTCCGTCATTGGCGTGAAACTTGACCCGGGTTTTTTCCACTGATCCTTCGACCAAACGCGGGTCCTGCGGCCGTTCGTGGGTGTTTACATAGGCCGCCACGTCCCAGGCTTGCTCGTCACTCAAACTGTTGGCCTTGCCCAGGGGCATGTTGTGCTTGATGAACGAGGCAGCGGTATTGATCCGATGCATCCCGGCACCCCAGTTGTAAGAGTCCTTGCCCCATAACGGCGGCATTACGTAGTCCTCTCCAACTTTTTGCCCCTGCCCGTTGTCACCATGGCAAATGGCACACTGAGCCTGGTACACCGCTGCACCGCGCGCCAGGTTGTAACCCCCTGAGGGCTCGGGAACGTCCGGGTATCCGCGACCAGGCAACTCAACCCCCGTAGGCGCCTTGGTCGATAGCCAGTAGGCGTAGGTCGACAACGCAGTAATCTCTCGACTGTCGGCCGCAGGAGGTGTGCCGCCATTCATGCTGAATTGAAAACAACCCTGCAAGCGCTCGGCAAACGTATTGACCTTGTCGTTTTTCTTACGGTAGGCCGGGTACATGGGGTACGCGCCCCACAGAGGTGCCGAATTGGCCATCCGGCCCTGATCCAGGTGGCAATTGGTGCAGTTAAGTCCGTTACCCACAAATTTCGGAGCCTGGCGTTTGGTATCGACAAACAGGGCATAGCCGTCCAGCACCATTTTGCCGTAAGCGTTGTCCGGCAATTCGCTCTGCAGTGGCGGCTGAAAGTAAACCGTGCCGTGATCGACTGCTGCAGGTGTTTTGATCTGGGACTGATCCTCCATCGCAATGGTCGCGGCATAAGCCCCGGAGCTCAGGAGGATTGAAACTGCACAGACTGGCGTCAGCATGTTCATGGGGTGACCTCCTTGTGACCCACGTTGGCGAAATACTCGGCAACCGCCTTGATTTCATCCTCGGTCATGGCCTTGGCGATATGGCCCATCAAGTCATTGGGATCATTGTGTCGAGACCCGTCTCGCCACGCATTCAACTGCGCCGTCAGGTACATCGCAGGTTGATTGGCCAGTGGCGGAAAAGCGCTCCCCACCCCTACACCGCCGGGCCCATGACAACTGACGCACTCGGGGATCTGTCGATCCCAGGCGCCGCGCAGGGCCAGTTTTTCGCCCAGGCTTGCGGGCATGCTGCTGCGATTGATGGCAGGCACTTCAGGTGCTGGCATCGCGGCGATGGCGGTGGTGACAGCGGTTATTTCCTGGTCGGTCAGCGACTTGGCCAATGGCTGCATTACTGGACTGACCCGTTTTCCGCTTTGGAAATCGTGCAACTGCTTACTCAGGTAATCGGCAGAAATACCGGCTAATCGCGGAAAACCGGCTGGTGCCAATCCCATGCCATCTGCACCGTGGCAAGCCACACAGGCGGTAGCACCCGGCTGGGCTCCACCCTGCAGATAGAGGTTGGGGGACGGCTGGGCCTGAACGTTGGTGAAGGCGAGTAACATCACGCTGCTCAGTAGCGTTGGTTTAAGTGGAATCATGGCCACTCCATTATTGTTATATGCTTAGGCCTACAAAATATAAGCATATAGATCCTAGGAGATTTCCCAGGGGCTCACAACATTGGAGTGGGCCTGAACCAGGCCCGAGGCGAAAAAAAACCTGACACCGCGCAAGGCAGTTGTCAGGTTCGGGGGCTGCAGAGCGTTAACCGAAGCGGCAGCTCAGTCGCCAGAAATACAGTGTGTTGCGGCTTTGCGGATGTCGCCCGGACGAACCGGCACATTGGACATGCTTTCGAAGACCTTGATGCTGCTGCCCCCGGAGCGTTCTTCGATATCAATCACCGCTGTAGGATTGGACGTCAACTTTTGAGGGACGATGATCCGAAATCCTTCTTTGTGCGGCTCAATCTGTGGCGCCTTGCGCGTCTTGGACAGTTGCTGCACCACACACTGAGCGTAGGCATTCGGCTTCTTGCCTGAAATCACATTCATGGTGGGCAGAGTCTGCTCAATATCCGTGACGGATGCACAACCACCCAAAGCCAGCACCGCCGCTAGTACGCCCCACTTCATAAACTTTCTCCGTTAAAGACCCTACGACAGCAGAAATTCAGGATTTCTCCATGGGCATAGTGAATAAATACTCAATAGTGGCGGATTATCCACGTTTTACGTCAAACTCACCTGCATCACGGCATAATACTCGCCTTTAGCCACCTGACTGGTCTAAAGCACATGCTATCGTGCTGATTTTTAAGCAGATTCCCATTCTGGAGCGCAAATGAAATTTATTCACCAACGTGAGCACCTCAACGAGGATGACATTGTTGTCATCGAGTGCTCCCAACCTTGCAACATCCGCCTGATGAGCGATGCGCACTTTCGCAGCTTCAAAAACGGTGGGCGTCACTCCTATCACGGCGGCGCATTCAAAGATTTCCCGGCGAGAATCACCGCGCCGAGCACCGGTTTCTGGAACATCACCATTGACACCGTCACCAGCCGGGCGATCAGCGTAACCCGCAAGCCGAGCTTCCAGCCGACCATTAAAATCGTGCGCCGCTCCAGCTCTAAACTTCGCTAAACCAAGGCAGGAATTACCGTGCAAACCACCAAGTACGTCATCAAGTACAAGCTCAACGGCGAACGCCGCTTTGAGTTCGCCCAGCTTCAGACTGGCTCGCAAACGGAAGCCCGCGAAGCACTTGAGAAGATCCACAGCGATGCTGACGATGTGATCACAGATATCAAGGCAAGCAAGGCACTTTAAGCATCATGTCTCTGGACCTGTTTGCCGAGCAGGACCTGCAACAGCCCGCCCGTGTCGAGCGCATCAGCGACCAGGCGTTTGTGCTGCGCGGGTTTGCCCTGCCCCGGATCAAAGAGCTGCTGGCGGCCCTCGATACTGTTTTGCTCCAGTCTCCCTTACGACAGATGCAGACGCCTGGCGGCTTCACCATGTCCGCCCGTTTGAGCAGTTGCGGCGATTGGGGTTGGACAACTGACCGCGACGGGTATCGTTACAGCCCTGTCGACCCGTTGAACGCACGTCCCTGGCCAGCCATGCCGGGTGTCTTCCTGGCACTGGCCGAGGCTGCAGCCAGCGCAGCAGGGTTCGAGAATTTCGTGCCCGATGCCTGCCTTATCAACTCATATGCCCCGGGCGCCAAAATGTCGCTCCATCAGGACAAAAACGAGCGTTCATTTATTGCCCCCATCGTGTCGGTATCTTTGGGACTCCCTGCGGTTTTTCAGTTCGGTGGGTTCGAACGCAGCGATCCGAGTCAGCGTATTTCACTGTTCCATGGCGACATCGTGGTCTGGGGTGGCGTTGATCGCTTGCGGTTTCACGGCGTGATGCCCATCAAACCCGGACACCACTCACTGTTGGGCCAACAGCGGATCAATATCACCCTGCGCCAGGCCGACTGAGCTCCATTTAATACCCCGCCTCCCTCCCATTTCAGTACGGCTGTACAAAGCGCTGTATAAATTTTTATATAGCGGATATCGTTCCAGCGCCCAATACAATTTGATAACCATGGGCTGCCCTCGCCTCTCAATGGAGTTTTGCCATGAATGTTCGTGCCCGCCCCTATATCCCTGAAGCGTTAGCCGCATTGCTCGGGTGTCTTGCATTCACCTCGGCCCAGGCGGATGAGGTGCAGGTTGCAGTGGCAGCCAACTTCACGGCACCGATCCAGGCCATTGCCAGCGACTTTGAAAAAGACACCGGGCACAGGTTGATTGCAGCGTATGGCGCCACAGGACAGTTCTATACCCAGATCAAAAATGGAGCGCCATTTGAGGTGTTTCTGGCCGCCGACGACACCACGCCCCAGAAGCTGGAAAAGGAAGGCGATATCGTCCCCGGATCGCGCTTTACCTATGCGATTGGCACCCTGGCGCTGTGGTCCGCCAAAGACAGCTACATTGATGGCACTGACAAGGCGCTGATCGACAATCAGTTCAAGCACTTGTCCATCGCCAACCCAAAGGCTGCACCCTACGGGCTGGCGGCCACTCAAGTACTGGCCAAACTGGGACTGACTGACAAGGTCAAAAACAAGATCGTTGAGGGCCAGAACATCACCCAAGCCTATCAATTTGTTTCCACGGGCAATGCTGAGCTGGGCTTTGTAGCCTTGTCGCAGATCTACAAAGACGGCAAGGTCAGCAATGGCTCTGCCTGGATTGTCCCTGAGGTGATGCATGATCCGATCAGACAAGATGCTGTCATCCTCAAAAAAGGCGAGAGCAACCCTGCCGCCAAGGCGCTTGCCGACTACCTGAAAGGTCCAAAGGCCACAGCCATTATCAAATCCTATGGTTACCATCTTTAAATGCCGCTAACGAGTGCTGACTTTGCTGCGATCTGGCTGACCCTGCAACTGGCGTCATTGACCACTGTCATCTTGCTGATTGTCGGCACTCCAATCGCCCTGTGGCTGGCGCATACCCGGTCACGGTTTCGTGGCCCCATCGGGGCGATCGTGGCATTGCCTCTGGTGTTGCCGCCCACCGTCATTGGCTTTTATCTGCTGCTGGCGATGGGGCCACACGGCTATGTCGGGCAGTTCACCCAGTTTCTGGGATTGGGCACCCTGACCTTCAGCTTTGCCGGGCTGGTGATCGGATCGGTGATTTACTCCATGCCTTTTGTCGTACAGCCTTTGCAGAACGCATTCACGGCCATTGGCCCCAGGCCGCTTGAAGTGGCTGCCACCCTGCGGGCAAACCGGTGGGATACCTTTTTCACCGTTATCTTGCCCCTGGCAAGGCCCGGCTTTATCACCGCCGCGATTTTGGGCTTTGCCCATACCGTCGGTGAATTTGGTGTGGTGCTGATGATTGGCGGCAACATCCCGGAAAAAACCCGGGTGGTCTCGGTGCAGATCTACGACCACGTCGAGGCACTGGAATACGCACAGGCACACTGGCTGGCAGGAGCAATGGTGGTGTTTTCCTTCCTGGTACTACTGGCGCTGTATTCAAGCCGCAAATCTCAAACCGGCTGGAGCTGAGCATGTCCTCGATCAACCTTCGGCTGCAGCACGGCTATCCCGGCTTTGCCCTGGACCTGGACCTGCAACTGCCGGGCAAGGGTGTGACCGCGCTCTATGGTCACTCAGGTTCTGGTAAAACCACCTGCCTGCGTTGTATCGCAGGACTAGAGCGTGCCAGCAAAGCCTATGTGCAGATCAACGATGAGGTTTGGCAAGACAGCCATAACGATCTCTTTGTCCCGGTGCACAAGCGAGCGCTTGGATACATCTTTCAAGAGGCCAGCCTGTTCCCCCACCTCTCGGTGCGAGCCAACCTGGAGTTCGGATTGCGCCGGATTGCGCTCAAGGAGCGGCGGGTTGATATGGCTCACGCCACGCAGTTGCTAGGTATCAGCCACCTGCTGGAGCGCGCACCGAAAAACTTGTCGGGGGGTGAACGCCAGCGGGTGGGCATCGCCCGAGCGCTGCTGACAAGCCCAAGGCTGCTGCTGATGGACGAACCATTGGCCGCGCTGGACAGCCAGCGCAAGCGTGAAATCATGCCGTACCTGGAGCGCCTGCACGCCGAACTGGACATCCCGGTGCTGTACGTCAGTCACTCCCAGGATGAAGTTGCGCGCCTGGCCGACCATATCGTGCTGCTCAGCGAAGGCAAGGTACTTGCCAGCGGCCCCATTGGCGAAACCCTGGCCAGGCTGGACCTGCCACTGGCACGGGGTGATGACGCCGGGGTCGTGGTTGAAGGCCAGGTCACGGATTACAACCTCCACTATCAGCTACTGACTCTGCAATTGCCCGGCAGCAGCCAGCATCTGAGAGTCGCCCACGCCTCAATGGCCGTCGGCCAGACGTTACGCGTCAAGGTCCAGGCGCGGGACATCAGCCTGAGCCTCAGCTCTGGCGAGCACAGCAGCATTCTAAATAGCCTGCATGTGACGGTGGTGGGCGAGACCGCAGCCGACAACCAGGCCCATGTCCTGGTGCGTCTGGATGCCGGCGGCACCGCCTTGCTGGCGCGGATCACGCGTTATTCACGAGACCAGTTGGGGCTGTACGTAGGGCAGTCGCTCTGGGCACAGATCAAATCGGTAGCAGTATTAGCCTAGGGTCTGTTCGCGGCGGATCTTCATGAAGCTGCGAAACGTCGCAATCATCAGGCCCAACATCAGGCCCATTAACACGCCAAGCGAGACTATGAGTGCTTTTTTGGGCTTGATCGGATCAGACGGCGTCAGGGCCTTGCGGTCAACGCTGACCAAGCCCAGATTGCTCATGTCAGTTTGCAAATTCCCCAAACGGTAGACCTCGGCCCTTAAAGGCTCGATATCCTTGAGAAACAAGTCTTCATTTGAGCGCTTACCGAGCATTTCGACCTGGCGATTGACATCAAGCAGTTGCATATCTTTGCGGATCTGCGAAATGCGCACATCCGTAAAGTCGTCCGTTGTGCGCTTGAGCAACACTGCCCGTTCAGCCTCAAGGGCGTCGTAGCCCATAAAGTACTGCGGGATGTCTTGGGACGTGATTTCAGTGCGCACCAGCCTGGAAGACGAACCTTGCGCCGCATCAGCCATCGCTGATGGCGTGGTCGGATGTTTAATACCCAGTGACTTGGCGATGGATATGGCTTCATTCAGCTGATTGATGCGCGCATCTCGCTCTATTTTGAGTTGCATGCGCAAGGCACTCAATTCATCCCCTAATGTTGCCCGTTGCAGCGCATAGGATTCAACTAAAGCGGCAATTTTCCCTTCTTTTTCAGTACGATAGCTTGAGCGGGCAGAGTTAATTTTTGTTTCCAGCTCTCTAAGCCGGTTATTAATAATGACCTTCAGATCCGCACTGATTTGTTCTCGCTGGCTATTGATTGCGTATTCAACAAAACCATTGAGGATTTCAACACCATTGAGATTTTCCGGATAAGTAAGCTCCAGCTTTATAAAAGAGCTCAATGCATTGGCCTTGTTTGGGTCGGGCCGGGTCAACGTAATTGCATCACGGTTGAATGTTTCAAAACTTTGCTCAAGGGTCTTCCCCTTTTTTTCCAGCGGCTTGAACAAGTCCTGGTGAGCCTTGAAATAATTCAGCCGGTTTTCATACGACTCGAGCGCCGCACCCACTTTAAGCAACGCGTCTGCAGACGGCAGTGTGTAGACCTCAGAGCGATTCAGGGCATCAAGCTCATTGATGGCTGCGGGGCGCAATAAACTACTGGTCTGGTAGACCTCTTGCGCAAATAAAACATAGCCAAGGGCCATCACCCCGGCTATTGCTGTAGTAGCACCGATTAACTTTTTTTGCTGCCAAAAAGAATGAAGCAAGTCAAAAAAGTCTATTTCACCGTGAATCTTTTTGATGGGCTGATCCTGACGAACGTTCAAATATCTGCACCTTGTAATTGTAGCTCTGTCAAGCTGGTTGCTGGGTGCGTACCTACAACGGAATATGGCCCGTGTCTAACAGGTTATTCCAAGGAAAAAACCGCGCTCTTGTAAATGACGGTCATGGAACGATAAAAATCGCTCGCTACAAAACAATATCCGACAACTTTATTAAAGTTAAATGGATTCCTACTCATTTATCAGAGTTTGCTTACAAAAGATAAAGAAAACAGCTGCATAGACTGACGATGTCTTCGACAAATACCTATTTCACGAAGGCATACGTCCGTAGTCTGTGTAATTATTGCCGCCACGAAAAAACACGCTTACGTGTGGGGTAATAATCAGGATGGATATTTTTCAGGCAATGCGAGTGTTCGTGCGCGTCGTCGAAACGGGCAGCTTTACCGCTGCGGCGCAAGCGTTGGGATATTCCACGGCGCAAACCTCGCGCTTGCTGTCTGAGCTGGAGTCTTCACTGCAAGCCCGACTGTTGCAACGCAGCACGCGACGCCTGGCGCTGACGGAGGTCGGGGCGCGCTATCTGGAACGCTGCCGAATGATCCTAGGAGAAATCGAAGACGCCAATGCCGAGGCGGCAGGAGCGCACTTGATCCCACGCGGGCATCTAAGGGTTCAGTCCACTACCGGTTTGGGCATCCAGTTGCTGGCGCCGCTGGTGGCTCGTTACACAGAGCTTTACCCGCAGGTCAACGTTGATTTGACCCTGTCTCAACGCCAACCGGACTTGCTGGAAGAAGGCCATGACGTGGTCATTACGCTGTCTGCCAACCTGCCGGATTCAGAACTGATCGGCCAACCGCTGGGCAGTATCTTCAGCGTGATCAGTGCCGCGCCTTCCTACCTGAAAGGACGGGAAGTTCCGAAAAACCCGGACGATCTGCATGAACACCGCTGTCTGCACCTGGTTGACCCGCTGTTTACCGACAGCTGGACCTTTCGCGACGCTCAAGGCGAGCAAGTGATCCGCCCCGGCAACGTATTCCAGGTGAACGTGGCTGAAGCGATGGCGCAAGCGGCCGAGGCAGGCCTTGGAGTGTGCCTGCTGCCCGACTATGTGGCCGTTGGCTCTTATCAGCGTGGCTCTTTGGTACGCCTGCTGCCCCGGTATCGACTGCATGAAAAAAATATCTACGCCCTCTACCCGTCCCGGCGTTTTCTGGATGCCAAGGTCAAAACCTGGGTCGAGTTTCTCAAGCAGGAAATACCGAAAGTGCTTGAAGGGCACCAGGCCATCGTCGATGACCCGGAGCATTGGGCTTAAACAGCGTTAAGCGCTGTACGCAGCTGCTCACGCAAGCTAACGGCAGTGCGATCAAACTCCAGTGGCGTGACTGAAATCCCGCCCTGGGTGACTACCTGGGTTTCAGTGTCGACCGCTTCCGGGTGTTGATGGCGAGTGATACTGAGCCAGTAATACTTGGCCTCACGAAAATCGGTGCGCTCGATTGCCTCCACACCGTCCATGCGACCGGCGCCCTGGCGAGTGATTTGTATCGGCCCGGCTTCATCCGCCGGAACGTCCGGAAAATTGATATTCAGGCACGCCGATTGCTCCCAGCCCTTGCCCAGCAACTGACGGATCACACCGGGGGCCAGAGCGCGAGCCGTATCCCAGCGCACAAAGCTGCGACGGGTAAAGTACTGGCTCAAGGCTATGGACGGTACCCCCATCAGCAAACCGGTCATGGCAGCCCCTACGGTGCCGGAAAACAGCGTTTCAACTCCCAGGTTGGCACCTTTGTTGATACCGGAGAGCAGCAACTGTGGTGGTTTGTCCATCAACTGCTGCAAGGCCATTGCGACACAGTCTGCAGGTGTGCCGGACACTGAAAACCGCCGTTCACCGCGCTTGGTTACGCGCAATGGGTGATGAATGCTGATAGCCGTGGAAATGCCGCTTTGGTCATGATCCGGTGCTACCACCCAGACTTCGTCCGCCAACTCGTGGGCCACTGCCTCCAGCACTGCAAGGCCCGGAGCGTCGATGCCGTCGTCGTTGGTGATCAGGATGCGTTCGAGTCGAGCGTCTGGCATGGGTAAATTCCTTTTGTGGGGTTAGTCCAGAGCAAAAGCGTTCACTCTGGACTTGCCGCATGCAGCTTAGATCCCCTGCAAGGCCAGATCCATTGCAAAGTAGGTCAAGATCATGTCGGCACCGGCGCGCTTGATCGAACCCAGGCTTTCACGCACCACACGTGCTTCGTCGATGGCACCAGCCTGGGCGCCAAACTTGATCATTGCGTACTCACCGCTGACTTGATAAGCCGCCAAAGGCAGGTGCGAGGCCTGGCGGATATCGCGAATGATGTCCAGGTAAGCACCGGCGGGCTTGACCATCAGCACGTCCGCGCCCTCTTGCTCGTCCAGCAAGGACTCACGAATGGCTTCACGACGGTTCATGGGGTTCATCTGATACGACTTGCGATCACCTTTGAGGGCGCTGCCACCGGCCTCACGGAAGGGACCGTAGAGTGCCGACGCGAATTTGGTGGAGTACGCCATGATCGAGGTGTCGATAAACCCGGCACCGTCCAGCGCACTGCGAATGGCCTGCACCTGACCGTCCATAGCGGCGGATGGCGAGATAAAGTCCGCACCTGCAGCGGCAGCCGCTACAGCCTGTTTACCCAGGTTGATCAGGGTCGCGTCATTATCGACACCATGGTCGTGCATCACGCCGCAATGCCCGTGGGAGGTGTACTCGCAGAAGCAGGTGTCGCTCATGACGACCATATCGGGGGCAGCATCCTTGCTGATGCGCACCATACGCGACACCAGCCCGTCTTCACGCATGGCATCGCTGCCGGTTGCGTCCAGATGGTGGGAAACACCGAACAGCATCACCGACTTGATACCCGCACGGGCATAACGCTCGATTTCACCGGCCAGTTTCGACTCAGGTATCCGCATCACGCCCGGCATGCTGGTGATGGGCACGAAGTCGTCGATCTCTTCTTCGACGAAAATCGGCAGCACCAGATCGTTCAGGCTGAATTCGGTTTCCTGGAACATGTCTCGAAGGGTCTGGGAACGGCGCAGGCGGCGCGGACGTACGGCGGGGAACTGGTTAGGCATCATGGTTCCTGATGGGCAGATTCAAAAAACAGACGAGCCTGGGCTCAATGGCGCAACAAATACAGGATTGATCCCGCAATTGCAAAACATCCGCCCTACGTGCGGCCGGTTGTCGCGGGGCGTGTTTACAGGGGAACGGGGCCTAATTACCACGGTGTTTCAGGTAAACCCCATTGCCTGAATCGCGAGCAAACCCGCTCCCACAGTTCACCTGTCAGGTTGAGCATTAGTGAACAACACGGCGCTGTGGGAGCCGGGCTTGCCCGCGATGGCATAACGCCGGTTGAACATTTCGGAAAAAAGCGTAATATCGCCCCCTATGATTCTTGAACAGCTCAAAGCCCTGGGTAATGACACTCGCATGCAAATGATGGAGTGGCTCAAAGACCCGCTCAGTAATTTTCCGCCTCAGGATCACGGTGATCCTGCAATTGGCGTGTGCGTTACCCATTTGCAACACAAGGCCGGGCTGTCCCCTTCTACAGCTTCAGCACACCTGGCCATTTTGCAACGCGCCGGTTTTGTCCTGACCACACGCATCGGTAAGTGGACCTACTATCGGCGCAATGAACAGGCGATCGATGACTTTGCAGCTAGGCTAAAAATCGAGTTGTAATTTTTACCCTTACATTTCGTTATTTCGCGCAATGTAAAAACATGAGGAAGCCCCATGAGCACTAAAACTATCTTCGTCCAACCTGGCGGCGGTTATCACAATGTAGTCGTTGGCAGCAGCGAAGTCAGTGCGCCGGCCCGTGGTGAAATCACTGTAGGTTTACGCGCTAATTCATTGAATTATCATGATTACGCAGTTGTAAGCGGTATGTGGGGACCCAGCGAAAAGCGTATCCCCATGGCCGATGGCGCAGGTGAAGTGATTGCCGTAGGCGCAGATGTCAGCGAGTTCAAGGTTGGCGATTCGGTGGTCAGTACCTTCTTCCCGGAATGGATCGACGGCACGCCGCTGGTTGAAGGTTTCGTCACCGTACCCGGCGATGGCATCGACGGTTATGCCCGCGAGCAAGTGACCGCCAAAGCCACATCGTTCACGCTGGCACCCACCGGCTGGAGCCACGCAGAGGCGGCGACCCTGACCACGGCAGGCCTGACAGCGTGGCGCGCGCTGATGGCCGATGACTCCCTCAAGCCAGGTGACACGGTACTGATACAAGGCACAGGTGGCGTTTCGATTTTTGCCCTGCAATTCGCCAAAATGGCCGGTGCCACGGTGATCGCGACCTCCTCCAGCGACGAGAAACTGGAACGCCTCAAGGCCATGGGCGCAGACCATGTCATCAACTACCGCAAAGACCCGCTCTGGGGCGAAACGGCCCTGGGTCTCACCGGCGGCCGTGGTGTTGATCACATCATTGAAGTCGGCGGCCCGGCGACCCTGGAACAGTCAATGATTGCCATTCGGGTCGGCGGGCATATCTCGATCATTGGCATCCTCAGCGGTGTCAGCGGCGCGATGAACTTTGTGCCGATGCTGATCAAGCAAGTACGCCTGCAAGGTGTATTGGTAGGCAGTCGCAGCCAGCAGCAGGATATGGTTCGCGCAATCAATGCCAACGGCATGCGCCCGGTTATTGATCGTCATTTCCCCCTGACCGACATGGTTGAGGCGTTCAAATACCAGGAAACCAACCAGCATTTCGGCAAGATCATTCTGGATATTTAACCGTTTCATCACCGGTGGCGCATTGACAGTGCGTCATCGGCTTCTCTAGATTCAGGCTTTTGCCTAAAGAGCCGAGCCTGATGAGCCTTGAATCCGTACGCGCATTTTTTCACGCCAACGCCCCCGACCTGCACATCATCGAATTGGCCACGAGCACGGCCACCGTCGCACTGGCCGCCGAGGCCCACGGTGTTGAGCCCGGTCAAATTGCCAAAACACTGGCCTTTCGGGTCGGCGAACGCAATGTATTGCTGGTGGCCCGGGGCGATGCCCGCATCGACAATAAAAAAATAAAGGACGCATTGGGCAGCAAAGCCAAAATGCTGGATGCCGAAACGGTCGTGGCACTCACCAGTCACCCCGTGGGTGGCGTCTGCCCTTTTGGTCTGGCCACTGAGCTACCTGTTTACTGTGACATTTCCCTGCAAAGTTTTACCGAAGTCATGCCCGCAGCAGGGGCCACTCACACCGCCGTCAAAATCTGCCCAACGCGCATGGCTGAACTGGTCAACGCGCAATGGGTCGATGTCTGCCAGCCCCTTCCCGCCGCCTGAAACGCAGGTGAGATGCTCTAGCGCGGGCCTTTCAGCGCGGCTAATTGTTCGACAATGTAGAAAATACAGTTGCGATCGATTATCATCCGCCGTTCGCGCAGCACCCTCCAACTCCATATCAAGATAAATAAAACGTCGCAGGGTGCTGTTTTTAAGGGAATAACCTGAGGCGCTCATGCACCGCTTTACTTTCAGCAAATCATTGATTTGCGCAACATTGGGGATCATCAGCCTGCCGTCTTTTGCGGCATTGCAACCAGAGTCAGAGGCAGCCTTGGCGGGTGAAACGCAGAGAACCTGCCATTTCAACAAAGACACCAGCACCGATTGCACCACGACCTACCGTTACACCATCCTCACCAACAACGGTAGGGAGATGCTGTCTCGCATCGACTTCAGCTTCCCAGAAACGGATCAACTGGAGATCATCGACGCTCAATCGACACAACCCGGCGCCAAGCCGGTGGCACTGGCCCAATCGCAAATTGACACGCGCATGGCGCCTAACCCGGATAAAGGTTTCTTGCGGGCCAGTCAGACCTCGATTGCATTCCCGAACCTGCGCATCGGCACCCGGCTCACTTACACCGTACGCGAGCATACGATGGCAAAACCCCTGATGGAGCACTTCCATTACCTCATGACGTTCGGCCCGTCCCCTGCCCGCTCGGACGCTTTCAAAACGACGTTTACCGCTGAGCAGCCGATTGTGTGGCGCAGCGAACTGATGGAAAACTTCACATTCACCCCGTCAGCCGACAACAAGACCCTGGTGATCGAGCAGAAAAAGCCGCTCTTCGTGAACTACATCAATGAAGCCGGAAACGCCTACATCCGCCAGATACCACGGGTTGAAATCGGCAGTTCCAGCCAGGTGCAGGATCACTTTGGCAGCCTCGCCAAACGCTACAACGACATTGTGTCAGCCAGGCTGCCGGCGAGCGCCGCCAAAACTGTGTCAGGGCTCAAGAATTTGCCGCCTGCCCAGCAAGTATCCGGGTTGATGCAGTACATTCATGATCAGTACCGCTACATGGGCGACTGGCGGGCCACTGATCGCGGTTATGTGCCGTTCACCCTGAGTGAAATCGAAGACCGCGGCTACGGCGACTGCAAGGACCTGTCTGTTCTGCTGACGGCCATGTTGAAGGCCAGCGGCATCAATGCCCACACCTCCTGGGTCAGCCGGGGCACCAACCCGATGGGCCTGTTATTGCCGGGTACCAGCGCTGCAAATCACGCAATCGTTCGGGCCGAAGTCGATGGTCAGGTCTGGTGGCTTGATCCGACCAACCCTGTGTTCTTGCCGGGCCGCAGCATGCCAGACATCCAGAATCGCTGGGCGTTGGTCATCGGGGCCGATGGCAAGGTGAGTGAGGATCACATCCCTGAAGAACAACCGAGCCTGAGCATGGAGGTGAAGAAGTACGAACACTTCAATCGTGAGGGCCAGGCACGCACAACCGCTGAAATCGCAATGGGCCAGATGACGCTGATGCAACTCAGTTACGCCGACACTGATTCGGGGGTTTCCGCCACCGATTTGAACCTGTGCAATCACTTCGGCAAGGAAATCAGCGACTGCAAGATCACCCGTGAGAACACCGGCTTTGTGGTACCTGAGCGTTACAGGGTCCACGCCACGCTGACGAACCTGCGCTCACTGGAAAACCTGTCCGGGCAGCACATCTACAAGCCAGCCTTCATGAGCGATCGCTGGGATACCCTGATGAACTATCGCCGCACCGGGCAACTGGCTGATTTGTATATGGCGGATCCGGAGAAAATGACCTACGACATCACGTTGTCGGGCGCCAGGGTCGGCAAGGACATCAAAACCTGCAAGGTAAACTCACCGTGGTTTGACATGGAGCTGAGTGGAAAACGCAGCAAGAATGAATACCGCTACCTCTACTCCGTCACGCAAAAACACAGCTGGTTGAGTCATGACGAGATCATGAGCGCGCCGTTCGAAGCCATGCTCCAGCAGGCCCGTGACTGCAACGAAAACATGCAACAAGTGGTGCAACTCAACGCGAAGGCCTGATAGCTGTCAGCGCTCCATAAATCAGCCTGACCCCATTGCGGGGTCAGGCTTTTTTTGGCGGGTGTTACGCGATGGCGGTGTCTACCAGCACTTGAGCTTCCTCAACCAGACGACTCAGATGCTCGTCGCCGATAAAGCTTTCGGCGTAGATTTTGTAGATGTCTTCAGTGCCCGAGGGGCGAGCAGCGAACCAGCCGTTTTCGGTCATTACCTTCAGTCCGCCGATTGCCTGATTGTTGCCCGGGGCATGGCTGAGAATTTGAGTAATGGCTTCGCCGGCCAGGCTTGTCGACTTGACTTGCTCGGGGGACAACTTGCCCAGCAGCGCTTTTTGCTGAGGGGTTGCCTTGGCATCGACACGGGTCGAGAACGGAAGGCCGAGGTCTTCGGTCATTTTCTGGTACAGCTGGGACGGATCGCGACCCGTTCGAGCGGTCATTTCTGCGGCCAGTAGCGATGGGATCAGACCGTCCTTGTCAGTCGACCAGACGCTGCCGTCCAGTCGCAGGAACGAGGCACCGGCACTTTCTTCGCCGCCAAAACCCAGCGAGCCTTCGAACAGGCCATCGGCAAACCACTTGAAGCCCACCGGGACTTCGTACAAACGACGATCCAGGCGTGCAGCCACGCGGTCAATAAGGCCACTGCTGACCACGGTCTTGCCAACCGCGGCATCAGAACGCCATTGCGGGCGGTTCTGGAACAGATAGTCGATGGACACCGCAAGGTAGTTGTTGGGCGCCAACAGGCCGCCTGATGGCGTAACAATTCCGTGGCGGTCGTGATCCGGGTCACAGGCGAAAGCCACATCGAAACGCTCTTTAAGCCCGATCAGCCCCTGCATGGCATAGCTGGAAGACGGGTCCATGCGGATCCGGCCATCCCAGTCGACGCACATGAAGCGGAAGGTCGGATCGACTGTGGTGTTCACTACTTCCAGGTTCAGGCCGTAGTGTTCGCCGATCGCGGACCAGTAATGGACACCGGCGCCACCCAATGGGTCAACGCCCAGGCGCAAGTTGGCGCCGCGCAGGATGTCCATGTCGATCACATTTTTCAGATCGGCCACATAGGTGTTCAGGTAATCATGACGGTGGGTGGTGCTGGCGTTGAGGGCCTGCTCGTAGCTGACGCGCTTGACCCCGGCCAACTTGGCCGCGAGCAGTTCGTTGGCCTTGGCTTCGATCCATTTGGTGACATCGGTATCGGCCGGGCCACCGTTAGGCGGGTTGTACTTGAAACCACCGCTTTCAGGCGGGTTGTGCGAAGGCGTAATCACCACACCATCTGCCAGCCCGGTGGAGCGGCCGCGGTTGTAACAGATAATGGCGTGAGAGATGGCCGGCGTCGGCGTGTACTCATCGTCAGCGGCGATCATGGTTTCGACGCCATTGGCGGCAAACACTTCGAGGGCACTGGCGCCTGCGGGCGTCGACAGCGCGTGAGTGTCGATGCCGACAAACAACGGACCATTAATGCCCTTCATCTGACGGTAGAGGCAAATGGCCTGGCTGATGGCCAATACATGCCACTCATTGAAGCTCAGCTCGAACGAGCTGCCGCGGTGACCGGATGTACCAAAGGCGACACGCTGGGTGGCGATCGCTGCATCGGGTTGACCGGTGTAATAAGCGGTCACCAGTCGCGGAATATCGACCAGCAACTGAGCCGGAGCCGGTTTGCCCGCAAGAGGACTGAGTGTCATGCAAAACCTCGGGAAATTAATGATTCGGAGGAAAAAAGGCAGTTTACTGGCAGTTCGACATTGGCGCGAAGTAATCTATCCACGCCAAGTGGTCTGTTTTGCACTTTAATGCACTATTCGTTGTCTGAGCTTGATCCAGACACGTTGTTTAACTCTACTGGATGTACATATTCAGCTTTGAATTAAGGAAAGCACCATGAAACCACTGGTGATCAGCGCAGCCGTTTTAATCTCCCTGAGTACGCTGTGCAGCGTGGCCAACGCCGCCAAACTGGAAGACGTCGCCCCCTACCCTAAAGCCGAAGCGGGTTTTACCCGCCAGGTCATTAATCTGCCAAAGCAGAAAAATGAAGACGATTACAAAGTACAAATCATTGCTGGCAAGACATTGCAGGTCGACTGCAACCAGCAACGTCTGGGCGGCAAGCTGGAGGAAAAAACCCTCAAGGGTTGGGGCTACCCGATGTATCGCCTGAACAAGGTGACCGGCCCCATGAGCACAATGATGGCCTGCCCTGAAGGCAAGGCGCATCCCGAGTTTGTCCCGGTGGTCGGTGATGGCTTTATGCTGCGCTACAACAGCAAACTGCCTATCGTGGTCTACGTCCCCAAGGATATCGAAGTGCGTTACCGGATCTGGTCAGCATCCAAGCAAATCAAGCAGGCGGTTGCCGAGTAAAACAGAGGTTTTTTGGCGAGGGAGCGGGCTTGCCCGCTCCCACACAATAACAGCCTGGGGTTATTGCAACCCAACCCGATACAGCACGCCATCGTCCTCATCGGTCAACACATACAGGTAACCATCCGGACCTTGGCGAACGTCGCGGATTCGGGCCTTGAGATCGCCAAGCAGGCGTTCCTCATGCACCACCTTGCCGTCACTGAGTTGCAGTCGAATCAGGTCTTTATCAGCAAGCGCGCCAATAAACAGGTTGTGCTGCCAGGGCTTGAAACGATCCGAGTCGTAGAAAGCCATGCCACTGATGCCGGGGGATTTCTCCCAGACATGATGCGGCACCACCGTGCCTTCGAGGGTTTTACCCTGAGCTTCGGAGATAGGTTTTGACGAGTAGTCAATGCCGTGGGTTGCCAGCGGCCAGCCGTAGTTCTTGCCACGCTCAATCAGGTTGATCTCGTCACCTCCTTTGGGGCCGTGTTCATGGGTCCACAACGTGCCCGTCCAGGGGTTCAGCGTTGCGCCTTGTTGATTGCGATGGCCGTATGACCAGATTTCCGGTCTCACATTCTTCTGCCCCACAAAAGGGTTATCGCTGGGAATACGCCCGTCAGGGTAAATCCGCGCAATTTTGCCCTGTAGCTTGTCCAGATCCTGTGACGTCGGACGCTGGTTGTTTTCCCCAAGGGCAATAAACAGATAGCCGTCGCGGTCGAATACCAGACGCGAACCAAAGTGATTGCCGGTTGAGAGTTTGGGTTCCTGGCGAAAGATCACTTCAAAGTTGCTCAATCGGGTCAAATCATCCGACAAGCGTCCACGGCCGACGGCGGTTCCCGCTTTGCCGTCTTCACCGCCTTCTGCATAAGACAAATACACCAAACGGTCTTCGGCAAAGCTGGGCGACAACACCACATCTAACAAGCCGCCCTGCCCTTTGGCCCACACCTGCGGCACTCCCGAAATCGGCGCGGACAGCTTGCCATCAGGGCTCACGACACGAAGATTGCCAGGCCGTTCGGTGATGAGCATGCCCTGTCTATCAGGCAAAAAAGCCAACGCCCAAGGATGATCTAGCCCCTCTACGACAGGGGTTGCGGTGACTGTTCCAGACTCGGAGGTAAACGTCTTCTGCGCATCGGCATGGGCCATGAACGCAATATTGAGTAGCGAAGTGGCACACAGCGTGGCCAGCAAGGTTTTTCTCAACATTAGCTAATCCTTGTTCTATTAAGGTTTGTCTCTGGGCTGTAACGACGGTGCTGTGGGTTTGACTGTTTTGGGAGGTGTCTGGCTACGCGGATAGCCATTCCCTATTTTGCCGTTATCTATAGAAGGGGTTCGCAGCACGGGTGTTGTCGAGGGGCCTGTTGCGCCAGGCACAGAAGGCCCCGTGCCCTGGCGGCTGTTGGGGTTAATGCGACGGATGGGATTGTTGGCGGGCGGCGTATTGGCGGGCGTGGTGTTTTGAGCCATCAACTCAGCATGGGCCGGGAGCGTTGAGCGGTCCGCTGTGCTCGAAAGCGTTTGAGCCTGCGCCTGAAAGGCAAGCACGCCCCCCATCAATAGAAAAAACAGACTGGATCTAACACCTTTCATCACGTCCTCCGCTTTTGCGCGACCTGAAGCTTTGATGGCCATACGCGTAACAGGTTCGGTTTCAAAGTTAACAAAACGTGTCAGGCATCGATTTCAGGGCCAATCTCGATCACCGTGGACTCCCTCGCTTGTGCCAGAAGTGCTTCGCGGCAAACTTGGTAGCAATCCTCGATATGGCCATTACCGACCAGCTTCATCACACCAAAACTGATGGTTGCAGCCACGGCCTGCCCGACAAACGGGACAAAGCGAATCACTGATTTGGTGGCCACTTTTGCACCCATCTTGCGCACCAGTGACATGACCAGGGTTCGACTGATGAATTTACCGATGACTTCACTGCCAATACCGGTGACCGCTACGACGATCAAGCGCTTGGACCGTGAGTCCATCTGCTCGATCTGGTGTGGAGTCAGGCCGAATTTGCTGTTGATCGCCGGCAGCATTTCAACCAGCAGGGCGACATCGGTACCTATATCGAGTCCGGGTATCGGGATTGCAGCCACACCTGCAGAAACTGCCGAGCGCTTGGTGACCATGGACCTGCATTCATCACGAATACGATCAAGCTCGGCTAATGACTTGATTAACATAGGGTTCCCCACAGATATAGATAAACCAGCGTAGTCTACTACGCCCTTCCGACCAGCAAGGCAGGCCTGTCTTTATGTAGAGGGTTTACGGCGCAGGAAATTCACAAAGGCGGGGATGTTTTTGGCCACATTAGTGCCCGACGTGCAGAAAAGTAGCCTGTACTCTTGTGAAGTACAGGCCAGGCGCGGGTTACACGTCTTTTTTGACTTTGTCCCACTCAGACTTGAGTTTGGAGACGAAGGAGTCTTTCGGGGTTTCCTTGCAGGCGGTCACGACCAGAGGCGTGATTTTTGCGATACCGTCCACGTCCAGTACCGCATCTTCAACTTTGCCCTTCTTGTTGATGGCTTCACCCAGACCAACCGCGGTCGGCTGGAAGCTTTCATCCACGGCCAGGAAATCCGCGCACGTCCATTGTGCGACGGGCTGTTTGGTTTCGGCCTGTGCCAAGGTTGACAGTGCAGCCAGACCCAAAGCGCCCACTAACAGAATGTGCTTCTTCATATGCAAATATCCCTATTGTCAAAGATTCAATAACATGTGTTGTGCCGCAGAAAACATAGTAGTGGATGTTATGCCTGTCAAAAAAACAGCAGACTGATCGACATGAAAACATCATTTAATACACCGCGCTTTATGGCCCGGGTAAAACACCAGGCGTAGTAATGCCCGCGTCATTTAATCTATAAATCCGCTACTGATGTGAAGCCTCTCGTAACCGCTTCGATTACATCGAAGCGATTACGGTGCCAGCCTATTGAGAAAGAATGACCTTCATGGCCTTCTCTTTTGCCGCGTTCCCGAAAACCTCATAAGCCTGGAGAATGTCGGACAGCGCAAAACGGTGAGTAATCAACTGTCCGGCATCGATTTTTCCGGATTGAACGGTTTTCATCAGCATGGGGGTGGTATTGGTATTGACCAGCCCGGTCGAGATTGTAACGTTCTGGATCCATAGTTTTTCGAGATGCAGTTCAACGCTTTTGCCATGAACCCCCACGTTTGCGATGCTGCCGCCAGGGGCGATAACCGATTGGCACGTATCGAAAGAGGCCGGAATACCCACTGCTTCGATTGCGACATCTACCCCTACACCATGGGTCAGCTCGAAAATGCGCTCCACCGCGTTTTGGGTTGTGATATCGATCACATCCGTCGCGCCAAAGCGCTGTGCAACCTCAAGTCGGTTGGTATCACCATCCACCATGATCAACTGGGCCGGAGAGTAAAACTGCGCCGTCAGCAGTGCCGCCATACCTACCGGCCCCGCACCGACAATCACAACGCTGTCACCCGGTTTGACCTTGCCAGCGAGCACGCCAATTTCGAACCCGGTTGGCAAAATATCGCTGAGCATCACCAGCGCTTCTTCGTCCGCCCCCTTAGGCACCGGATAAAGGCTGTTGTCAGCATGGGGGATGCGCACATATTCAGCCTGGGTTCCGTCAATCGTGTGACCCAGAATCCAGCCTCCATCGGCGCAATGGGAATACATCTGACGACGACAATTTGCACAACTGCCACATGAGGTGATGCAGGAAATCAGGACATGATCACCCGGCTTGAAATTGCGTATGGCGGGACCTACCGCTTCAACTACACCCACTCCTTCATGACCCAGAACAGTGCCATGGGTCACTTCAGGCACATCGCCCTTGAGGATGTGCAAGTCAGTTCCGCAGATGGTGGTGTGAAGTATTCGCACAATGGCGTCGGTCGGTTTATCGATGACCGGTTGAGGAATGTCAGCCCAGGCTTTTTTGCCAGGCCCCAGATAAGTGAGCGCTTTCATGATGGCCTTCCTTTACCTGATCAAAAATCATCAGCAACGGCCACTCAGGTGCACCCTGCGTGGCCGCCCCTAAAACACTGAACCAGTTAAGCAGCCTTTTTCCATCGCGCCCTTGCCGCAGGTCACATAAAGCTTTTTTGGACTAACGGTGCGGGTGAACCGTGAGCGACACCAACCTCATGACAATCGGCCGCACCACGAGAATGCACAGGAAAGCGACAGGCATTGCCAGTTGATAAGCATGCAGCACATTGCTTAGGTAATCGCTCTCAATACCCGAATTCGCAGCGGTAATCACCAACGACATCAGGAAGGCCATGATCGTCGACATGTAAAAAGCGAAAACGTAAGGCGTAGCGCGAGCAGTGAGCTTAAAGCGTTTAAAAATCGGGGGATTAGCAGAGACTTTTGATGTCATAAGGAACCTTGTCCGGCTTCATTTTCAGGAGTCATGCACCTTAACAAGTTCAAAAACAGGCAACTAGACGCCAGTCCACAGTTACTTTATAAATAAAAACTTACGAATAGCTTGAGTGGGCTTACCCTACGTGAATCTGTTAGCCGCAATTACCAGTTTTATCAAAGTGGTGGAAACAGGCTCCATCGTGGGTGCAGCCAAACATCTGGGACTCAGTGCAGCCGCTGTTAGCCAGACCATCAATCGCCTTGAAGAACATCTGGGCGCACGCCTGCTGCAACGCACCACGCGCAGCATGGCGCTCACCGAGCACGGCACGATTTATTACGAAAGAGTTCGACATATCGCGTCTGACCTTGAGTCGGCACACATGGCCATCAGCACTGGAGAAACTGAACTTCAAGGGCGGCTTTGCATTGCGTCGACCTCCGCGTTCGGGCGGCATGTGCTGGCCCCGCTAATCGCAGGTTTTGCCGACCGTTACCCGCGTTTGACCCTTGAACTGTGCACCACCGACGGCAAGATCAATCATATCCAGGACGGTATCGACCTGAGCCTGCGGATCAAGCCGCAACTGGAGGAAGGCATCGTCGCGCGCAAGATCGCTTCAATCCCTTTTATTATCTGCGCCTCCCCCGCCTATCTGGCCCGAGCCGGTTCCCCGCGCACCCCGGAAGAGCTCCAGAAGCATGCCTGTCTGGCCTTTCGCTACCCGCTGGACGGACGTTTTCTACGCTGGGGGTTTATCCGGGAGGGCCAACACTATTACGCGGCGTTGAACTTCACCGCGATCAGCGATGATATCGATGCACTCACCCAAATGGCGATCCACGGCGCCGGGATCGCGCGCCTTGCCGAGTTCGTAGCGGCTCCCTTTATTGAGTCAGGCCGACTGATGAAGCTGCTGGAAAGCAGCCACGAATCGACGGAGTCCTACGCTGAACCACTGGATATCTATGCGTGTGTCCAGAATCGCGCAGCCATGACACCAAAAGTCAAAGCGTTTATTGGCTATTTGACAGAGCATTTGGAACAACGCTGGATTAAAGACAATATGATGACAGAGCCACTCACCGGCTCTTTAACGCACTAAATAAGTGCAACGCTAATTTGGACTATGTTTATATCTTAATCCCCTAAAAACAAACCACAAAAGTTGCACTTTGGTTATCTGTCGGCTACGCATTTAAAAAATTCGCACAGCATCGTTATATTTTTTATTGTACTGTTACACTCCGTTTCAAATGCCATTCAAGGAAGATGCATATGAGCGCCACAACTAAACGTGGATGGAAATGGGCCTACCGCAAGCTGCGCGATCTGCACTGCGAGCGCCCTTCTGCTTTTTACAGGGCAACCCTGTATTTTCTCCGAGGCGACACCGGCACTTTTGTCTGTGATGTCACACACAAGAAAATCCGTATTAGCCGCTGAGGCTGTCCAGCATCACTATTTGTGCCCAAGCGTGCCTGTCAGCATTTAAAAGTGCTGGCGCCCAATCCGCTGCAGAGCCCGTCACGCCGTCAAGCAGTTTGAGAGACTGTGGTCGCCTTATCAGAAAGTGCGTGAATGTTATCTATCCTCTTCAACCCATGAGTTCATCAAGGTTCAGCCGTAGATTGCACTCAAGTCCTGTGACCACGCGAGCAAGCCAGTACAATTGCCTGCATCCATTTGAACCCCTGGCCTGACAACGGGGGATGAAATCACCTAGTGGCTGCTGGATCGATGAGCCATGCCAGGCGGCGAGGCTCATCGATCAGGCACCGAAGAAGTCTTGAGAATGCCAAAGAAGAAACAACCCGCCGAGAACCCGGCTGTCACGGCAGCAGACATAGAACGGTCAATTCAGGCCCTGAACAAAATGGCTGAGCGCCTTTGGGGGGAGGATCGAGTGGCGGAAGCAAAAGCCCTGATCGATGCCCTGGATGCTCTAAACCGTGCACTGGACAGGATCAGGATTGGCGAAAGTCGCCGGGCGGTCACTCTCCACTGAATGTGTGCTCGCTCCCACCCTGTACTCCTTCGACCTTTCAGAGGGAGCAGGCACCCGCACCATGCTTTTCCAGGTACCGCTGCTGGTCTTCATCCGCCCGTTGAAACTCACCCAGTGGAAGAATGACCGTGGCCACCGATTTTCCCAAGCGGCCGCTGGCTTCCAGTTGCTGGATACCGGCCAGGGCTAGCCGGCCTTGTTGATCGGAGTTGATAAACAAGGCCGAACGGTACTTCACCCCGATATCCGCCCCCTGGCGATCGATTGATGTCGGATCATGCAGCGTCCAGAAATGTTCGATCAGGCGACTGTAGGAAATCACCCGCGCATCAAAGTCGACTTGCACCACTTCAATCAGCGCCGATTCATCTTTCGACGACCGGGCAAAACCGACGCGACTATCGAGCACACCCGGTAACACTCTGAACCCGGCTTCAGCCCCCCAAAAACAGCCCGCGCCGAAAGTAGCCTGCTCAACATTCACGTCTTCTCGAAAATCAGTCATGGGCTGACCACCTCTTTTTGTGGCAGCAGATGCGTGTGCAACTGTGCGATATGTTCAGGTCCGATGCCACAGCACCCTCCAACAATACTGGCACCTGCCGCTACCCAGGACCTTGACCAGTGCAGGTATGACTCAGGCCCCAGATCGCTGCGAATCTCCAGCAACGTGCTGTTTGCTTTTGCCTGGGTGTTTACGGGAGGGAATGCGTTGGCGTACACCCCAAGCTCAATGGTTTGATCAACGCTACGAATTACGTCTCGTGCGCTGCTAAGTGCCGCAGCCATGACTTCGGGCTGGCTGCAATTGAAGAGCACCGCTCTCGCCCCCAGCTCGATCGCTACGCGCACAGCATCGACCACCGACTCTGAAGAGCGCAGTCGTGGCGGCTCATCAGCTTCATCAAGCAGGGTAAACGACACCCAGAGTGGCTTGGGCTCAACGCCGAGCGCCTCCACCACCGCCCGTACCTCCGCGATAGAGCTCTGGGTTTCCGCCAACCAGACATCGACATGAGCCCGCAGTCCGGCGATCAACTCGCGATGAATAGCGACCGAGCGTTGATGATCAAACAGATCCGGTCGATAAGACCCCAGGGCTGGCGGTAGAGAGCCGGCCACCGTGACCGGCTCGATGCTGCCGGATGCCGCCTGGCGAGCCAGGTCTGCGGCCCGTTCGGCCAGCGCTCGCCCATCCCTGGCAAAGCGCTCATCACCAATATGAAAGGGCACCACCGCGTAGCTGTTGGTAGTGATGATTCGTGCACCAGCCTCAATGAACGCTTGATGGGCCTGGAGCACAAACTCTGGGGCCTCGATCAGCGCAAGCGCTGACCATTCAGGCTGGTGAAACGGCGCTCCGATCCGCTGCAGCTCTCGACCCATGCCGCCGTCGAGCAAACGCAAGGACGCCTGGCTCATTGGATTGCACTCACTTTCGGCGCCGCTGCAGCGAGCCATTGATCAACGATGGCACTGTTCGCCTGGACCCACTCCTTGGCCGCGATATCAGCTGGCAGCTTTTCCTTTTCGATCTTCAGGATCAGATCATTGAGTTGTGCAGGCTCGATAGCGACATTGCGCAGGAACTCGGCAATTTTCGGTGCGCGCTTTTGCAAGGCAGTGGACGCCAGGACATGCACCTTGGCATCCGGGAAGGCGCAGGTGATCTGACTCTTGTTCAACCAGTCCGGATCAACGGTGGGGCTGATGAATTTCCAGCAGCCATCGGCCTTGTACAGCGGGTCTTCTTTTTTGTTGTCCTGGGCATAGCCGTCAAAGGCGGGCTCTTCCAGGCGACGCAGGTCAAACGCCGAGAAGATCCAGTCCGGCGTGTAGGCATAAAACACCACGCCACGCTGCCCCTTGTAAGCTGAAGCCAGTTTGGCGTAGGTCACCGACGCCTCTGTCGATACCGACTCGAACTTATCGGCAAACCCGTAATCCTTGGCCTTGATCTGGCCAATATACGTCGACTCCCATCCGGCAGGCCCCACCAGCAGTTCAGCCTTGCCGCCGCCCAGTGGCTCGAAGAGCTTGGCCACTTCCGGTTTTTTCAAGTCATAGATGGATTTGACCCCGTACTTGTCTTGCACATAACCGGGGATATAAAAGCCCTGTTCCCCGGCATACGGATGAGTGTTCGCCACCAATGAACGGGTACCTCCCGTGACGTATTTCGCCCAGGCTGCCGACTGGTTCGGCAGCCAGATATCCGTCAGTACGTCCACTGAGCCATCGCCTTTCGCCGCGGCACTGAACAGCACCGGTACATCCCCCGCAAGATACGAAACATCCCCATCAAGACGGGTTTTGATCACTTCCCCGAGGATGTGCTGAATAGCGATGGCTCCCGTCCAGTTTTGCTCGCCAATCACTATTTTGTCCTTGGCCAGGACGGTTGCAGGAAGAATCAGGGCGCTCAGCAGTGCAGCAGCGCCCATAGTGCGCAATACGTGTGTCTTCACAATAAGTCTCACCGTTTAGTTGTGCAGATGATCTTGCTTGCGCAAGCTCGATTGAATGATTCGATCAGGGATCAGCGCACACAGAACGATCGCCACCCCAGCCAGCACGCCCTCGCCGCCCTTGATATTGCGCAACGCCGTCATGACGTCATAACCCAGGCCGCCAGCACCAATCAGTGCCGCCACCACGACCATCGACAAACTCATGACGATGGTTTGATTGATGCCCAGCAGCAGCGATCGTCGAGCCAGAGGCAGTTGCACTTTGATCAAGGTTTGCCACGGGCTGGCACCATGTGCGACCGCCGCTTCGACGGCATCCTTGGGAACCTGCTGAATACCCAGCGATGTCAGGCGAATCATCGGCGCCAGGGCGAATATCACCGTTGCGATCACGGCGGGGGTCTTGCCGACAGAAAAGAACGCGACGGCAGGGATCAGGTACACAAACGTTGGCAGGGTTTGCATGACATCCAGCAAAGGCGTGATCACCTTCCTTACGAGCGGCCGCCTGGCAAGCAGGATGCCGGCAGGCACGCCAATGACCAGGGCAATCAATACTGACGAGCCGACCAGCGCCAGCGTGGCGATGGTTCGCTCCCAAAAGCCGAACAGACCGATGTACAACAACGCCGCGCCACTGGTCAGCGCCAACGCCAGGCCCGCCGAACGCCACGCCAACAGCACCAGTGCCAGGGCCGAAACGGGCCACGGCAACCAGCCCAACACGCTTTCGATGCCTTCGATGACGCTCCTGACAGCAACGATCACACCCACGAATGCTGTCTCGAACGTCACTTGGGACCAACTGATAAAATCATCAATGCTCTGCGCCGTCAGTAACAGCGCCTGGCGATTGCTGGGGAACTGCAGCAACACATTGGTCGTGTCAGGGGTGAGGACCCGCCAGATCACCAATGCCTGACTGACCAGTAACACGGCCAAAGGCAGCGCCCAACCCGATGCGTTGCTGCGCACAGGATGGCGACTCAAGGATAAGGCGGTATAACGACTGGCCGCTAACACCGCTACGGCCGCCAGAATCGCCAGCCAAGAGGCACTGGCTATGCCTTGCCCGACTAGAGCCAAGGCGCCGAGTTCTGCAACGAACGTGAGCCAGAAAGCACCACCCTTGCCCTGCGCGGCCAAGGCGGCGGGGCCCAGCAACAGTGCTTGCCAGTTGCTTATAACAGCGCTGGAAGCTTGTTCACGACGCGTGTTTTCAGGGGCGCTGTCGATGCTCTGCAGCACTGACGGGGTTGGGGTGCAGTCCCGAAAAAAATCCGCGACTTCAGCGTCCACCGGATGCTCCAGCAACTCTTCGGGTGTACCCAGTTGCACCAGCCGCCCACGGCGCAGCACTGCAATGCGGTCAGAAAGACGTATGGCTTCGGCTGGGTCGTGGGTGACCAGCAATGTACTGATACCGCGTTCACGCACCAGCGCGAGAAAGTGACGTTGCAGATCCCGTCGGATGGTTGGATCAAGTGCGCTGAATGGCTCGTCCATCAGCAAGATGTCGGGCTCGGTCACCAATGCCCGTGCCAGGCCAACACGTTGCTGCATGCCTCCGGAAAGCTCATGGGGATAATGATCGCCCCACCCTTCCAGGCCGACCGCCTGCAACTGCAGGCTTGCCGCCGCATGACGAATCGGCTCGGGCTCCCCGCGCAACTCGAGGGGCAGTGCAACGTTGTCCAGCACCGTGCGATGAGGCAGCAGGCCAAAATGTTGAAACACCATGCCGATGCGCCGGGATCTTAAATCGCGCAAGGCCCCAGGGCTCAAGCCACTGATGGCCCGGCCTTCGATCAGGACTTCGCCACTGGTGGGCTCGATCAAGCGATTGATGTGGCGCAGCAGCGTGGACTTTCCGCTGCCGGATGTTCCCATCAGGCACAGCACCTCTCCACGACGAACCTTCAAGCTGACATCGCTGACGGCAAGCAACGCAGAAGCGTTTTTGCGCTGATACGTTTTGGTGACGTTTCGCAACTCAAGCACTACGTCATCCTCCCTTGCGCGATTGCTGGAGGGATGCGCGAGCAATTGAGATGGCTCGATCCGGGCTGCTGAAAAAGAGGTTTGAGTAAGTGTCACAGTAGCTCCGAGCAAGCGCCCCCTGGAGGCGGACTTGCCGCTCGCTCCAGAGTAGGAAATTTGGCTGCGCCTCAGGCCATGCGTCGAATACGGTACGCCTGATGCAAAAAAAAGCGCCGCGGTTGAGGGCGGCGCCTTGCAGAGGCATAAAGCTAAACGATCTTAAAAACTACAAATAAATACTATTTTGGAATTAGCTTAGGTCTATATCAGCCCTTCCGACGGCTTGGGTTCAGGCGTAGGTAAACCAGCGGAGCGGGCGGCGCAGCCATATGCCAAGCGGTTGCGGTTATAAACGCACCCTGATCAGGTCAAACCGCCAGGTATCGCGACTGAATAATGGGCCAGCAGCCCCTCGCCCATCATCACTCTGCAAAGTGTCTAGAAACTCTCAAGGCTGACTTTGATCCCGGCACGCCCCGCCAACTCAATAATCACGGGTACCCGATCAGCATCAACAATGAAACCGTCGTAATTATCCCCTCCTGAATCCAGGTGAAGATAACGCTTACCTAACCGGGCCAACCACTGATCAAGGTTGCCGAGAACCTCGGGCATGGATGAGGTGCCTTCATGGACATAGACGTAGGGTTCGTTCAAACCACTGGCGTTCACCAAATAGGGCGCCTGATACTCGAAAACGTCATACCCCCTCCAGTCCACGCTAAGCAGAACGAGGGTTTCAAGTTTTTGTCCCTTGGGGTCATTCAAGAACCCCTCTGTGAGAGCGCTGGGTGCGTCATCTCCCATCGCGTATCGACGCATCACACGCCGCACAAGCCTGGCACCTTCCTTTTGTGGAATGAGGGCTACCAGCTCATTAGCAAAAGCCTCAAGTGCTTTTTTCTGGGCGGGATCGTGCCCCTCGGGTCGCAGTTCTTTCATGATTTTTGAAGCGCTGAGGTTGGTTTCCTCGGGTGGAGGCATGGTGAAGCGTCCACCAAACAGCCGATCTAAAAAGCCCATGTCACTCCCTGTTTCACATTGAGGATAACCATCACGTCCACGTCTGGGTGCCGTACCGCGTATGAGCTTACGGGCGCAAGGTGATAATTGTCGATCAACTGCCTTGCTGATAGCTTCCCGACCATTTCAGGCCAAGGTCCAATGGCCAGTTGACATCTGCGCGGCAAACTTCTAAAAAAGGGGTCATTGATTGAAGGCGAACCCCCTGATGTTGCTAATCACCGACCTTTTGCTGCGCAATATCGGCTTAAATGCTGATGCGTCGGGTCGTGCCTGCTTCGCCTCCAAATCCAAGAAACAGTCGCTCATTTGACCGGGGCGCGCTGTCCCGTCAGATGGGCTGACAGGACATGAGCGCTACGGACTTCCTCCCTTGCTTTGTTCCCTTCTGCACTTCTGGCGGTGACTAAATCGGTCAACCCTCAGGAGAAAGTACATGTCATCGTTTCAAGGGATCTGGATTCCACTCGTTACACCTTTCCATAACGGCGCGATCGACTTTGTCGCACTTCGGCGGCTGGTCAGTCATCTGCTGGCAAGTGGAATCGACGGTATTGTGGTCTGTGGTACCACGGGCGAAGCAGCTGCGCTGAGCAAACGTGAGCAGTTGGATGTGCTTGATGCGGTGCTCGAACAGGTACCATCAGCGCAGGTGGTCATGGGGCTGGCCGGCAATAACCTGGCCGAATTGCTGTGTTTTCAGAGTGAAATCCTCAAGCGCTCCGTGGCAGGTTTACTGGTCCCGCCGCCGTACTACATCCGCCCGTCCCAAGCGGGGCTTGAAGGTTTTTTCAATACCGTCGCCGATGCCTCAAGCGTTCCGATCATTCTCTATGACATCCCCTATCGCACCGGCGTGACCTTCGAACAAACGACCTTGCTCAACATTGTCGAGCATGAGCAGATTGTCGCTATCAAGGATTGCGGCGGCAATCAGGCCAACACACTGGCGCTTCTGGCCAGTAAAAAAGTGGATGTGTTATGCGGCGAAGACAACCAGATATTCAGTGCATTGTGCCTCGGGGCATCTGGCGCAATTGCTGCCTCTGCACACGTCCATCCAGAGCTGTTCGTGGCCCTGTATCAGCAAATTCGCGATAACCAGCTGGCCGAGGGCCGTGCGACGTTTTTTCGATTAGTACCGTTGATTCACAGCCTGTTCATCGAACCCAATCCTGCTCCGGTGAAATCCGCCCTGGCGCTTGCTGGCCTGATCAATGACGAGTTGCGAGCGCCGATGCAACGTAGCAGTGAAGCCATGAAGCTGCGTTTGCAGGGCATAGTGAACGTCCTGAAAAACAGCGACTGTTAGATTGCCAAGGACCCAGGCACAGTCATGGCCGCCCGGCACATGGGCGGTCTTCAGGCCGTTGGAGTGTTATCAGGAAGATCGAAAGCCCCAGACGATTTCGACAACACGCATCGAGATCACCACGTAAATCAGGATGAGGGATGCCTGGAGGAGCAAGTGGTAGCGAAGAGTGGCGAGCCGGCGAATGCCGTCACTCACATTCAGTACCAGAAGGATTGTCGATAATGCAACAAGGCCCCACCCTGCCATGCTGGATGCCAGGAGCCCCATGAACAGATCATGTGTGCCTCTCAGGGCATCGGTCCCCGCTGCAAAAAGAAGTGCGCACACGACCAGGTTTTTAACGTTGTCGAAGATCTGCGTACTGAGATCGTTCTCCAGCAACTGCTGATAGCGCTTCCAAAGTCTTTGCATGGACGAACACCTCAACAATGAAGCCTCGATAACTGACGTGAGCTGTATCTCGGTTGAATTCATATACTGGTTATTCGTGCAGGGCATCCCACGCCTGTTCGCCGACAGCCCCTGCATTCCTCAACCCCATTCTGTTAGCACGCTTCACAATCGAGGGTTGAGTGTCAGAGACTTATTTGAGCCGTCAGGCACTGCAGATCATTAGCGTAGCAGTTGAACGTACGCCTATAGCGGGCCCGTATACGTTGCGTGAAGGGCTAGCCTCGCAACGACGAACAAAGCACTGTGTGCAGCGCCTCAACTGGCATTGGAGAGCTGAACACAGATACAAAAGCTTCCTAGGACCAGCCAAAAAAACATGAATAACCAGGGCGTTCTCATGGAGAACATCAGAGACTTTCTATACCCCTTGTGACTGGACTCAGTCTCGTTGAACAAAGGGGAATCATCGTAGGCATTTCCCATCACAGGATCACTTTTGAGCAAATGGCTTTGCTTGAAATGCCAATGATCAATAATGACATTCGACGCTTTAAATCCTGGCCAGGCATTCAGTGAACTCACAACGCCCAGAACCGCCATCAAGGTGGGCACTATCAGAGTGAACAACTCACCCCACGCAGGATTCAGGTTGGCCATTGAGGAAGCGAACGCGATGACCAGAAACGACTGAGCCGTCAAATAGGCGTTCGTACGATTGGACAGCAAGGAGGTTTCGTACTGGATCTCTCGTCGATAGAAATCCAGACGGTCTTTCGGAGTACCAAATAGAAATACGTCCTCGGCAGACTCCCTTGGAACGTGAACATCCTCGGTAATGATCTTGGACACAGTAAATTTCCGTGGGATTGAATTTACTTAGAGTCCAATTCCCTCAGGGGTTCATTTGATTTATCCCGCGAGCGTTCCACAAACACCTGAAGTGGCGCTGTTGTCAGGTGTCCTGCCCTTTTACCTGGCAGATCCCATTAGCCCTGGCCTTACCTGTATATGAAACACTTGCAGAGCCGTCTGGATTGATCATCAACGAAATCGTAATACCGCTGCCCTTGGCCTCGAAATAGGTTTCACTGAACTTCTTCAGCGTGGCCTCTTTGCCATTGATATAAATGGGACCACCCTGATCGGCGTGGACCTCAGTGCCTCCTGGACAGGTTGCGTTAACTAACGGAACCCCGGCATGTACAAGGCCAGCACTCGAAGCCAGCAGAACACCTAACAGTAACTGTTTCATTTAAAAACCTCCTGAATAGGTCGATAGCCTAAAGCACTGCTTTAGCTCACTTCAACACATCACGCTTCGGTGCAAGGTGCCTGCCATGGGGTTGCAAGCGTATTTTCACTGAGCAATAACAGGCGTCACACACAACAATTACGCGATTCAACGACTGCAATGACGGCCTGAATCTGAGCCGATTTTTTTGCGTTCAACCCCGTGAAATATCCCAGCAGTAGAGCTGCGATTTGTCTTCTACACTCTTTTTGGCCAGTTTTGGGTCATGCCTATGAAGGCGCACTATAAGAGGGAGTATTGAAGATGGTTCGCAAAATTTTGGCGGTTGCTGCATTGGTGCTGTTGTCAGGTTGCGCCACTAACAGGGCAGAAGTGAATGTGGATGTTTTGCCACCAGGCAATACTGAGACACCGGCCCCCAGCAATGGCAAAAAGGTTTACATCAGTACCGTTGATAGTCGTGTTTTTGAGATCAAGCCTTCCAGATTCGATATACCGTCACTGAAGTACGACGACATCGACGACACGTCGATAACCGAGCGGGCGATTGCGCGCAAACGCAATAACTTCAATATGGCCATCGGCGACGTGCTGTTGCCACAGGGCCGTACAGTTTCAGGGTTGGTAGGCGATGCCGTTGCCACCGCTTACCGCCAGGCAGGCTATGAGGTGGTCAGCGCTCCTGGAGCCCTTGATGTCAGACAAGTGAACGTAAACATCATTGAATTCTGGTCATGGTACACGGCTGAAGGCGTGCTCGATAAAGTGCTACGCAACAAGTCCTTTTTGCAGATAAAAACCCCAGGCAAGCCTGAACACTTCGTGAAAACGCTGGTCAGCGAGAACTTGAAAGTGCCGACAGATACCGACTGGAAGAAAATCACCGAAGCCGGTCTTGAAGCCATTACCCAGGAAACCCTGAAACAGCTTTAAGCGACTTGCGGGACACAACAGGTCAGTGACCGTCTATTTCAAGTACCAGCTCACGGCTGTTCATGGATGTATTCGGTCACTGCCGGGATGGATAACGAGTGCAAAACGGGGCGCAAAGCCCCATTAAATGCGTGACGCGACCCTATGACGGGCTCAAACCCTGCAAGCCGACCATCAGCGCCTTGAAGATACGGTACAGACCACCGTACAACTGCCGGCACACCTATGAGACAATACGCAATATGTCTGGCATGAACCCCCGCATTTATTTCCCAGCAGCTCGGCCATAACGTGCAGATGCTGCTGTCGACTTATGCGCGATGGATCAACTCAAGCTCAGATCGGAGTGAGCTTGAAGAGCTCCCAAAGGGGTCAAAAATTGGTCCCGGTCCAAATTCGCGCTTTCTAAGCTATTGATAGGTAAAGTAATTGATCTCCACAGCAAATATCACGATGCAGTTCGGCGCAAAGCCGCTATTCGAGAACGTTTCAGTAAAATTTGGTGCAGGTAACCGTTACGGTTTGATCGGCGCCAACGGTTGCGGCAAGTCCACCTTCATGAAAATCCTCGGTGATGATCTTGAGCCATCTGGCGGCCAGGTCATGCTGGAGCCGAACGTGCGTCTGGGTAAATTGCGCCAGGACCAGTTCGCTTACGAAGAATTCACCGTAATCGACACCGTGATCATGGGTCACGAAGAGCTGTGGAAGGTCAAGGCCGAGCGCGATCGCATCTATTCGCTGCCTGAAATGACTGAAGATGACGGCATGGCCGTTGCCGAGCTCGAAACCGAGTTCGCAGAAATGGACGGTTATACCGCTGAATCCCGTGCCGGCGAATTGCTCCTGGGCCTGGGTATCGGCATCGAACAGCACAACGGCCCGATGAGCGAAGTATCACCGGGCTGGAAGCTGCGTGTTCTTCTTGCCCAGGCACTGTTTTCGGATCCTGAAGTACTGCTGCTCGACGAACCAACCAACCACCTGGATATCAACACCATCCGCTGGCTGGAAAACATTCTGACCCAGCGCAACAGCCTGATGATCATCATCTCTCACGATAGGCACTTCCTGAACAGTGTCTGCACCCACATGGCTGACCTGGACTACGGCGAATTGCGTCTGTTCCCGGGCAACTATGACGAGTACATGACCGTCGCGACCCAGTCGCGCGAGCAACTGCTCTCCGAAAACGCCAAGAAGAAAGCGCAGATCAACGAACTGCAAGCGTTCGTCAGCCGCTTCTCGGCCAACGCCTCGAAATCCAAGCAGGCCAGCTCCCGCGCCAAGGCGATCGACAAGATCACCCTGGCCGAGGTCAAGCCTTCGAGCCGTGTCAGCCCGTTCATTCGCTTTGAACAGAACAAAAAGCTGCACCGCCAGGCCGTTATGGTCGAGCAAATGGCTAAAGGCTTTGATGGCAAGATTCTGTTCAAGGACTTCAGCTTCACCGTTGAAGCCGGCGAGCGCGTTGCAATCATTGGCCCGAACGGTATCGGTAAAACCACCCTGCTGCGCACCCTGGTCAACGAACTGACCCCGGATGCCGGTACTGTGAAGTGGACAGATGCCGCTGAACTGGGCTACTACGCCCAGGACCATGCCCACGACTTCGAAGACGACATGACCCTGTTCGACTGGATGGGCCAGTGGACTCAAGGCGAGCAAATGGTACGCGGCACTTTGGGCCGCATGCTGTTCTCCAACGATGACATCCTCAAGTCGGTCAAGGTTATTTCCGGTGGTGAGCAAGGCCGCATGCTGTTCGGCAAGCTGATCCTGCAAAAAGCCAACGTACTGATCATGGACGAACCGACCAACCACTTGGACATGGAATCCATCGAGGCGCTGAACCTGGCACTCGAGAACTACCCGGGTACTCTGGTATTCGTCAGCCATGACCGTGAGTTCGTATCGTCGCTGGCCACTCGTATTATCGAGCTGAGCCCAAGTGGCGTGATTGACTTCAGCGGCACATACGATGACTACCTGCGTAGCCAGGGCGTTGTGTTCTGATTAAAGGCACCCCGCGTCGTCGCGCAATACCCCATGCTGGCCAGAGCATGTGAAAACATAGCCTGATCAGGATCGAAAACAAATGCCCCGACGTGTCGGGGCATTTGTTTTTCTGGAATCTAAAACTCAAGGGGCTATGAACACATCCCCCTGCTTCCATTGGGCTATCGCTCCTTTGACCACCCTTTTCGTCCAGCTAATCCAGAGTGAATGGGCATAGAGGACAAGCGCATTAACCTCAAGTGCAAATACAAATCCAGCGCATCTGATAACAATTGCTATTTACAGATGAGAATAAGTCTTTAGTATCGACGCAATAGCGTAGTCCGTTGTCAGACAACGAGCTTCAGTCACTGCGATTTGTCTGAAAAGCCGATACGAATCTTTTCTTCTGCAGGATCTGTGTGATGCCCCTTCCCTTTACCTCTTCGTTGACCGGTGCCCTGGCGCTGGGTTTTTCTGCTGCAACCCTGGCTGCCACCACCAGTCCAGGTCCGCTGAACCTCGGTGAGGTGAACATCAATGCCCAAAGCGTGATAACCGATAACGCCACCACCGAAGGCAGCGGCTCCTACACCACCGGTGCAATGAGCACGGCTGTCGGCCTGCCGTTATCGATCCGGGAAACACCGCAATCGGTCAGCGTCATTACCCGTCAGCGCATGGATGATCAGGGCATGAATGACCTCAACGACGTGGTCAAATACGCACCGGGTATTACCCTTCGCAAGTTCGGTGGGGATCGCCAACAGTTCCTCGCACGCGGTTTTATCATTGACAACTTGATGTACGACGGCCTGCCCACCAGTCTCAGTACGTTCACCCTGGACACCATCGCCGGGGCGGATCTGGCCATGTATGACCGCGTAGAGGTCGTACGCGGCGCCACGGGCCTGATGAGCGGTGCCGGTAGCCCGTCAGCCACCCTGAATCTGGTGCGCAAGCGCCCTACCGCTACGCCGCAGGTCAGTATCACCACCAGCGCCGGGAGCTGGGATCGTTACCGCACCGAGGTGGACGCGTCGAACAAGCTCAATGAAGCGGGAAGCCTGCGCGGCCGCGTGGTGGCGGCCTATGAAGATGACAAGAGCTACATCGACGAGCGCGATAAACAGCGCCAAACGTTCTACGGCGTGATTGAAGCAGACTTGAGCGATGCAACCACCTGGACCCTCGGCGCCTCCAAGCAACGCGACGACGCCACCTCGGACTGGGGCAGCCTGCCAGCAGGTCCAAATGGTGAAGACCTGCACTTGTCGCGTTCAACATTCTTGAGCAACGACTGGGCCTATTGGGATCGGGACAACGTCAGCCTGTTCACCGACCTCACCACCCGCTTCGACAACGGCTGGACCTCCAGGCTGGCCTTCGCCAAGATCTGGGCCGAGTCCAACACGTTCTCCAGCTATTTGAGCGCAGCCAAGGGCGGCGGGTTTACCCAGTCCTCCGGCCAGTACGACACCACCGATGTACAGACCAACCTCGATGGCTCGCTCTCGGGCCCATTCCGCTTGTTTGGCCGCGAACATGAGCTGACGGTGGGTGCAAGCCGTCGTCAGGAAAAATTCGACCAGAAAGGCGGCTTCTGGGCCAAGGCCACGCCGATCGACATCTACAATTTCGACCCGGGCGTGATTCCCAAGCCGGACATTGCTGACCGTACCCCGTACCAGAGCCAAAACACCGCGACAGAAGAAGGCGTCTATGCCGCCGCTCGCTTCAACCCGTTCGACCCGCTGCACGTGATCATCGGCTCCCGGTTGAGCTGGTACAAATACGACAACCGCTCGGGCACCGGCGATTACAAGGTCACTCAGCAAGTCACGCCGTATGCGGGCGTGGTCTACGACATCAACGACACTTACTCGGTCTATGCCAGTTACACCGAAATTTTCAAGCCGCAAACCCAACAGGATGTCGCAGGTTCGGTGCTCAAACCGATGACAGGGGAAAGTTACGAAGTCGGGATCAAGGGCGAGTACTTCAACGGTGAACTGAACGCATCCGTGGCTCTGTTCGACATGACCCAGGAAAACCGTGCTTATGCGCTCGATACTCAGCCCTCCAGTTGCCTTGCCACCAACCGCACTTGCTATGAAGCCGCAGGTGAAGTCCGCAGCCGTGGCCTGGACGCGGAAATCAGCGGTGCCATCACCCCTGACTGGCAGGCTTCCGCCGCCTATACCCTGGTGCTGAGCCAGTTCGTCAAGGACAAGGCTTTTGACAAAGGCAACCTGTTCGCACCCAACCAGCCCAAGCATCTGTTCAAAGCTGCAACCACCTATCACTTGCAAGGCGATCTGCAAAAAGTCCGAATTGGCGCTGACGTGCTGGCGCAAAGCGCAACCTATGGCCGGGTCGGCAACGGTCATGCCGAGCAAGACCCTTATGCCGTGGTTGGCTTGATGGCTGGCTATCGCCTGGATGAGCACTGGGATGCACGGGTTAACTTGAACAACGTGCTGGATCAAAAATACTGGCAGGGCATCCCTACCGCCAGCGGTTCAGGGACTTACGGCGATCCGCGCAACCTAATGTTTTCGCTGAAGTGGACGCTGTAACACCTGACAGCTGCTGCGCTGCACCGGCTCAAGGGTGGCAGGCGGTACCGATACGCCGCACGCCACCCTAATTCGCTCAAAGGTTGATAAACAACTTGCCAGCCAAGGCGGCGTTGATCTTGCCCCGGTAAACCTCAATCACATCGGTGCTGTTTCTCGCTTTCATGTACAGCGCTCGCTCACTCATCGTACGTTGCTCCAGGGTTTTCAAATGCGCTGCGGTGTAGGACTGCGGTGCGGCATCCTGGGTGTCGTAATGAAAGTGTGCATACCAGAGCACAGCGCCCGACTTGTCCTTGATTTCATATTCCTGGAGATAGTCCCTGCGCACCCCTTTGGACAGCGATCGTCTGGGCCCCAGCCTCGATATGCCGATTTCGCCCTGGGTCATCAGGTAGTCGACCCGCTCCTCAGTGGGATACTGCTCCTTGATCATCTCGATCCGGATCTGTCTGCCTTCCTGTTTCAACCGCTCGGCGTTCAATTCCAGTTCGGCAATCGTCCCCCTGACAGCGCTGGCCCTGACGTCAGAAATGTGACCCTCGGCCACATCTGCGCCCGTCAATATGTCCTGCATACTCCGTGCGGTATCCGCTAGCGCCTGGGACTTGCGAACCAGGATGTCTTCGATTTCCAGCGGGATTTTCGCGGTTTTGGCTTGGGACTTGATCAGCTGGACAGTGCTTTCCACTTGCTCCAACTGCTCGCTCGCCTGGGATTCCAGCCGGGACAAAGCCCGCCTCTGGTTAGCGCGCCTGGGCACTGTCGGAATTGGCTTCTCAACTTCAATCCAGCTTTCTCCTCCCGTATTCCTGTAGCTGCTGACCTTCATATTGCTCATCGAATCGATAACATCAACCACCTCTGCTGTCTCTCCGGCAACGGGGTCGCGCACCACCCCGACCAACACTTGTTGCTTGTCGGTCTTGAATACCTTCTTGGGTCTGGTCGAAGAATGCGGTCTGCTCTCGGCTCTGGCGGCCTGCTGGCTTGAAGAGGGAGCGGGTTCCTCCACTTCAACGTTTTCGATGGCCTTGATAGCGTTGCTGAAAATGACCTCTGCAAAATGGCTTAGCCGCTCAAGCATCCGATCCAGTGAGATGACGTATTCATTTCGAAAAGCATTGGATTGCAGGGCCAAAAGGCCACGGCATTGCAACCTTGCCACCTCGTACGCATGCAGCGCGCTATCAAAGAACGTTATACGTTCAGCCGTTGAAATCCTGCCATCCAGCACAATACTGGCTTGGGACATGGCCACGGTTGCCAACCTCGAATTATCAAAGTAATTGATGCAGTCCAGCTCAAGGGGTGTCAACTCACTGACTTCATCCTTTACCAACAATTCAAGCAACGTCTTTACATACACAACATTCCAGTAACGCCAAGCCGGGTCCAGATCCGCAATCTCGGTAATACGCTTCAAGTTGCTGTCATTGCCTGCATCCACGTTGCCGATTTCCTGCAAAGCATCGAAGGTTAATTCGGAAGTCCTCACCAGCCTTTTTTCCCATGACTCGGTGACTTTCAGGTCGGCAATCATTTTCTCATAGGGCTCACTTTCCCCACCTGCCAGGGATTCCAGGGCCTGAAACTTCGCGTCGGAAAATCCGACTGACAGGGAGCTACCTTTTAGCTGGCGATATTCGCCCTCAATTAATACTTGCACATCAAACGCAAACTTCAGCACTGCCGCCAAACCATAGAGCTTTTCAGTTTCATAATTGGCAATGCGGCTGAAGTTATTCATTTGATGGAGCAATTCAAGTAACTCGGCCTGTTTTTTGTACCAACGCTCAAACTCAAGCTCCAGCCGCCCGATTAATTCGACACGCCTTGAAGTGGCCGATTTTAATAGCGTCAATGTCAGTTCCATCACACCTTGTATTGTTTGTTTTTGGGCGATCAGGGCGACCCGTTGAGTGTTGAATTCACTGATTTGTTTTTCTTTCGCTGCGCGCAGGGCTTGCACGGTTTTTTTGGGTCCGCCACCGCGCAGGCGAAGGCGCAAATCAAAGTCCCAACTCCCCTGTCCATCGGTCATCAGCCAGGGCCCCAGGCGCAGGATATTTCTGTCGTCCTGGATCACCAGACCGTCCTGCTCCCGGCTGACCCGATACACAGCATCCTTGATCTTGACCCAGTACTTGCCTTGATAGGTGTAAGTCCCTTTGAAGGGCCCGACCTCTATTTTCGAGGCCTTGCTCAGGTCTACAGCAACCTTGAAGGTTGCAATAGCCACGCTCTGGTTGGCCGTCATTTGAGGGCTGGCACCAAACCATGAGAAATCCAGCGGCGAGTAATCCTCTCGGCCATGGGCTGGCACCGTGCCGGGAGTTCTGGGCTGAAGCCTTACCGGTGCGGTACGGGGTTTTATCGGCTCAGGGACGCTGAACAACGGCTCGTCCACCGCCGTTTTGAGTCGCGCCTTTTGAGTCCGTTCAGACTGAAACGTGAGCCCGCGGTGCAACAGGGTCAGGCTGATGATAAACAACAGATCAAGCACCGATTGCGAAGCCGCAGCCTTGTCGCGCTCGATGCGCGCCTGCAGCCCCGTATCGATACTGAGCAGTACCTGAAAAAGCCAGGCGGCTTTGGCGAGGGGGCCACTGACGAAAAACGTGAGGCCGTTGAATAACGTCCAGGCGCATTGCTTGAAAAAGCTCCAGCGCCTTTCCGAAACGCTGACTGACTGTCGATCAGCCAGCGCAATCAATGCGCCCGTGTTGGCATCGAACAGAAACTCAAAATGATCACCTTCCAACACCCGCTCACTTAACGTTGCCGGGCGACGTGGCAACAATGCGAGCTCACCTTCCAACAGCACACTCTCAAGGTGGGGCCTGTCAAAACCGCCCTCCACATAGTACCCACGGCTTTTTTGCGGCATCCATTCCAGGACCTGGTCGTTCAAGGGTCCTGCTTGCTTGATCGCCGTCAACAGCGCTTGCCAACTGACGAATTCGCGCAGTACCTCGCTATTGAAAGGGCTGTACAGCACGAAAGGCCCTACTGATTTTTGCCTTGGGCCAAAGATGAACATATTGAGCACGGTATCCACCTTAGCCCCTTCATAGGGTGACAACTCAAGCGGCCTGATCACCACACTGTCATGGGCTGTGAGCCGGTCCTGGTGCATCAATTGCTGAATGATTTCGACACTGCGCGAGGTGATCGCTGACTCGCCTTTGATCTTCTTTTCCAGCGCGAGCATGGGCAGTTGATTCCTCAATTGAGCCTTGAACAATCCACGCCGGGTTCTGGCCACCTGTTCATCTTCAATCAGAAGACGCCTGAGCAGGGCAATGTAAGAACTGCCCACGTCCAGTTCCTGCACCAGTTGCTTGACGTAGCCTGCATTCATCCACTGCGGCAGGGTCACGCCATTACGCCCCCTGACAGACAGGAACCCGGGCGGTTTGCCACCGATGTAAGTCAGCGACAGGTCGACCAGAGACATGACGTCATCGGTCATCCAGGCCATTTGCAAGTTCTCGATACTTAAATCATGCACTTCAATATCGTCCACATTCACTGAGGTGGCGTGCGGGTGATCCTGAAGAATGCGCGTGCGCAGCTGGTGGCTGGCGTAATCGGGCAACGGGGCCACATCGTCCAGAAAGGAATGGCCTCGCGCTTCACTTTGTCGGGTGATCTCAGCAGCCAGCAAGGCACTGTAGGCCAACTGATCATCGGCACTCCCCTCCTCAAGCCAGGCCGGGAATTGATCGGCCACCTGTTCAAACTGACTGCGTTCGCGGGCACTGAACACATCAGGCATTTGGGTGAGGTTGAGCAGCCCGTGCTCCAGTCGTTCGGCACTCCATCGCTGCACCCGGGCAGTCGCAAACATGGCATCAATGTCCTCAAGTTGCTTATCCAGCAGGGTATGTGCAAGGGCGACAAAAAACTCGTCTTCCGGCTCGTCCAGACTCCAGCTGGCATGCTCGGACAGAGGCGGCTCCAGCCGGCTGGCGAGGGTCTCACCGAAGGCCTGCAGCGAGTCAAACGCTTCGATCCCCCCCGCAAGCGACCAGGCCAGAAGAGTGGTTTGCTGGTCTTCAGAACGCTCAAGAACAGCCACCCCGGGCAGTCGAAAATAACGGGGTTCTCCCAGGCGGGTGGTATCTATATTGACGACATAGGCGCGATTGCCCCCCTCGCCCGGTGATCGCAAACGGTGCTGCTTGTGACTCGCCAGCGTGACCTCGGTCGCCAGGCTGACCTGCTCTTGAGTCAAGGCAGGTACGCGCTGGGTATTCAAGGCAGCACTGTAAAGGCCGGCCTTCAAGGTACGGGCCAGCCAGCTCAAGGGGCTGTGGCCTGCACCGGATACTTGCCCCCAGAAGCACGCGAGTGCCTGTTTGAACAGTGTCGGGATCTGGGGGCTCCACTCACTGGCAATCACTTCAATATCGCGCATGTTCACAGTCAGCAGGCTAAGCGCCTCAATATTGTCTTCGGTACTCAACCAGTGAGCACCTTGCCTCAGGGTTCTCTCGGACAGCCCGGTAAAGCGTTCGATCATCAGTTGTGCCGGGGTCATAAAGTGAAAGCGCCGGGCCGGATCAACGGGCAATTGCGCAATGCGCAACGGCACTGCAACCTTGAGGGTCGCGCCCGGATGAATGCCCAGACTTGGGCGCTGCTCATTGAGCACTTCTTCAAAGGTCCGCGAAACCACTGCTTCAAGGGTCGGCAAAGCAGAAAACTCAGTGTGCTTGAAGCTGCTGAGCACATCGAATCGGCTGAGATAATCAGGGGGCAATCGGGTCGAATTCATGGGGCAGATCCGTCTTCGTCAAAGGAGGCATGCCTGAAAAACCTGTGCATGCACAAAGACGGGATTTGAAACAATTTAATGCCGCTCCATGCCCTATATAAATAGGCTGGGTGATGGCTGCATGCCGCATCTGTTCACTGAATTATTTGAGCTTTGAGCCTTGCGGTACGGGTGCCGCCGATCAAACTTGGCGTTCTGCTCTTTCGATCTGCGGTCAGTGAAGGCACAATGCGCATCCTTTTTTGGCTGGCCATGCCGCAGGCGCCTCGAAATGATCAAAACCCCGTACTACCTGATTGATAAACAAAAGCTGCTGGCGAACATGCAGAAGATCGCCTATGTACGCGAGCAGTCCGGGGCCAAGGCCCTGCTGGCACTCAAGTGCTTCGCCACCTGGTCGGTGTTCGACCTTATGCAGCAATACATGGACGGCACCACGTCGTCGTCGCTGTATGAACTCAAACTCGGTCGACAAAAGTTCGCCGGCGAGACTCACGCCTACAGCGTGGCCTGGGCCGACGACGAGATCGAGGAGATGCTCGAGAACAGCGACAAGATCATCTTCAACTCCATCGGTCAGTTGCAGCGTTATGCCCAGGCTTCTGCCGGCAAAGTGCGCGGTCTGCGGGTCAACCCGCAGGTGAGCAGCTCCGACTACCTGCTGGCCGACCCCGCACGTCCGTTTAGCCGTCTGGGCGAATGGGACCCGGTGAAGATCGAACAGGTCATCGACCAGATCTCCGGTTTCATGTTCCACAACAACTGCGAGAACGGTGACTTCGGCCTGTTCGACCAGATGTTGTGCACCATTGAAGAACGCTTCGGCGAACTGCTGCACAAGGTTGAATGGGTCAGCCTGGGCGGCGGTATCCACTTCACTGGTGAAGACTATGCACTGGATGCTTTCTGCGCACGCCTGAAGGCCTTCTCGCAAAAATACGCGGTGCAGGTTTATCTGGAACCAGGCGAAGCTGCCATCACCCAGAGCGCCTCGCTGGAAGTGACCGTGCTCGACACGCTCTACAACGGCAAGCACCTGGCGGTCGTAGACAGCTCCATCGAAGCCCACATGCTCGATCTGCTGATCTACCGCCTGAATGCCAAACTGGCCCCGAGCGAAGGCGAACACACCTACATGGTGTGCGGCAAGTCGTGCCTGGCCGGGGACATTTTCGGCGAGTATCAATTTGATCGTCCGCTGGCCATCGGCGATCGGCTGTCGTTTATCGACGCAGCGGGTTACACCATGGTCAAGAAAAACTGGTTCAACGGTCTGAAAATGCCGTCCATCGTAGTGAAACAACTCGACGGTACAGTCGAAGTGGTTCGCGAGTTTGATTTCAACGACTACCTGTCCAGCCTCTCGTAATCTGGCAGAAGGGAGATTTAAACAAATTGAAGAAAAACGTTCTTATCATTGGTGCAGGAGGTGTCGCCAAGGTGGTGGCCCACAAGTGCGCGCAGCACAACGATGAACTTGGTCGTATCGCTATCGCGTCGCGCAACATCTCCAAATGCCAGGCCATCATCGACAGCGTCATCGCCAAGGGCAGCCTCAAGCAGCCCGCCGACATCAAAGCCTTCTCGCTGAACGCTCTGGATGTCGAAGCGACCAAGGCGCTGATTCTTGAAACTGAATCGCAGATCGTCATCAACGTCGGCTCTGCCTTCCTCAACATGTCGGTGCTGCGTGCCTGCATCGATACCGGCGTGGCTTACCTTGACACCGCCATTCACGAAGAGCCGGGCAAGGTTTGCGAAACGCCGCCCTGGTATGGCAACTACGAGTGGAACCACATCGAGGAGTGCAAAGAGAAAAACATCACCGCCATCCTCGGCGTAGGCTTCGACCCGGGTGTCGTCAATGCCTATGCCGCATTGGCGCAACAACAGTATTTCGACCGCATTGATTCCATCGACATTCTCGACGTCAATGCCGGTTCCCACGGCAAGTATTTCGCCACCAACTTCGACCCGGAAATCAACTTCCGCGAGTTCACCGGTCAAGTCTGGAGCTGGCAGAACAGCCAGTGGACCAGCAATAGCATGTTCGAAGTCAAGCGCACCGACGACCTGCCGGTCGTCGGCGAGCAGAACCTGTACCTGACCGGTCATGACGAGGTTCATTCCCTGTCGAAGAACCTCGACGTGCCCAACGTACGTTTCTGGATGAGCTTCGGTGAGCACTACATCAATGTGTTCACGGTCCTGAAGAACCTGGGCCTGCTTTCCGAGCAGCCGGTCACGACCGCTGAGGGCCTGGAAGTCGTGCCACTGAAGCTGGTCAAGGCAGTACTGCCTGATCCGAGCTCGCTGGCCCCCGGTTACACGGGCAAGACGTGCATCGGTGATCTGGTCAAAGGCACCAAGGACGGTCAGCCGCGCGAGGTGTTCATCTACAACGTAGCCGACCACGAGGACGCCTTTGCCGAGACTGACAGCCAGGGCATTTCCTACACCGCGGGTGTACCGCCCGTGGCAGCTGCCTTGCTGGTCGCTCGCGGCGAGTGGGACGTGAAACGCATGGTCAACGTTGAAGAACTGCCAGCAGAGCCGTTCCTCAAGGCGCTGGACGTGATGGGCCTGCCGACTCGCATCAAGGATGAGAACGGCGATCGTCCCTGGAACTGAAGCCTGATTGACAGGTAATGTGTGTTTCACACTTTAGCCAATGCCCCGACATCTCGGGGCATTGGCTTTTTGCCCTTCTGACAAAACCGTTAGCCTGCTTTCATTTATTCTGAAGCCGCGCCATCATGAGGGTCTATGACCGTCAGCCGGATTCACTGTCTATGCCTGCGCAACAACCCCCCTGCGAGAGTTCCCTGTCGGTCACCCTGCAAATCCTTTCGATCGTGTTTTACACCTTTATCGCGTTTATCTGCATCGGCTTGCCGATTGCCGTGTTGCCCGGCTATGTCCACGACCAACTGGGTTTCAGTGCCGTAATCGCAGGCTTGACCATTGCTTCGCAATACCTCGCAACCCTGCTGAGCCGCCCTTCGGCCGGGCGACTGGTAGACAGCCTCGGGACCAAGCCCGCCATCGTGTATGGCCTGATCGGGATCGCCATAAGCGGTGTACTCACCTCCCTGGCAGTGGCAGTGCAAGACTGGCCACTGCTTAGCCTGTGCATTTTGATTGCGGGGCGGATTTTCCTGGGTATTGCCCAAGGCTTGATCGGTGTCGGCACTATCAGTTGGGGGATCGCTCAGGTCGGCTCTCAACACACCGCCCGAGCGATAGGCTGGAACGGGATTGCGTCCTATGGCGCTATCGCCATTGGTGCGCCGCTGGGTGTGGTAATGATCGATCAGCTTGGGTTTTTCAGTCTGGGGGTGACGCTGTTGCTGCTGGCGCTGTTCGCGCTGCTGCTTATTCGTAAAAAGCCTTCAATCCCGGTGATCAGCGGCGTGCGCCTGCCCTTTTGGTCTGTGTTTGGCCTGATCGCGCCCTTTGGCATCAGCCTGACCCTTGCCTCAATTGGCTATGGCACGCTGACCACTTTCATAACACTTTTCTATATCGACCGAGGCTGGGTCGGAGCCGCGTATTGCCTGTCGGTGTTCGGCGTGTGCTTTATCCTTGCGCGCCTGATTTTCACCAACAGCATCAGCCGTTTTGGCGGCTATAGCGTGGCGATTGTCTGCATGACGATCGAAACCGTTGGCCTGACATTATTGTGGCTGGCACCCTCCGTTACGTACGCCCTGGTAGGCGCTGGCCTGACCGGCTTTGGCCTGTCACTGGTATACCCGGCGCTGGGCGTGGAGGCGGTCAAGCAGGTGCCGGTCTCCAGCCGGGGCGCGGGTTTGAGTGCCTATGCGGTGTTTTTCGATCTGGCGCTGGCCATCGCGGGCCCGATCATGGGCGCAATCGCGTTGAACATGGGTTACCCGTGGATTTTCTTCAGCGCCGCAGTGATGTGCTGCCTGGGCTTGCTGCTAAGCGTGACCCTCGCGCGCCGCGCATCCCGTTAAATCAGTGATCGGCGGTACGCAACCCCGAGTGCTGGCCGACTTGCAGTGTCTTGCTGAAAAACCGTCCCGCCTCATAAATCAGATCGCGATGGACATCCTCGCGGTCCACCCCTTGCGCGTCCGTGCACAAGCCGGGCATTGCGCCCATTTGCTCCTCGGTGCACGGCGCCATGAACACGAAATGCCCGGCACCTGGAATCACCTTGAACTCAGGCTCAACCGGCAGCTTGCGCGCCAGTGCATCGGCATTCTTGTCGGGGAACACCAGCTTGTCGTTATCGCCGCTGTACAGCAGCACGGGCACATGCACATCCGCCAGGGTTTGCCGGCCAAACATCAGGCTCAAGGGAGCCATCAGCAACAATGCACGAACCCGGGGATCCGCCACGGGCACAAGGTCATCGCGATCGGCTATCAGCTCGCCTTGTGTCGTACAGGCATCACGGTCTTCAGGACGCTCCTGGCAATAGCGCCGCAAGCGATCCAGATCAGGCTGGGCTCCGGACAGGATCAACGCTGTTTCGCCACCTGCCGAATACCCGATGACCCCCACCTGATCGTCATGCACGTACGGTGACAATTCGCGGTCAGCCAGCATCGCGCTGATGGCGGCTGATATCTGCATCGGCCGCCCGTACAGGTTGCTCAGGGTCCCCAGGCGGCTGTGATCTTTGTAGTTGTCACCCGGGTGCAACACCGCCACCACCACAAAGCCCTTGCGCGCCAAGGATGTAGCCAGATCGTGCAGGGCCAGTGGGGTCCCGGTGTTGCCATGGGACAGCATCAACAACGGGTAATGGCCCATGGCGATTTTGGCCTCTTCTGTCGCCTCGACCTCATAACCGCCCATTTTGGTCAGCCCCCGGGCTTGATTGGACGGATAAAAGGCGATCGCACGCATCGGCTGATCGTCCAGAGGGTCGAGAAAGTTCAGGCGATGAAAGCCCACGCCCCACTGCATGGCGGGTTCGGCCAGCACCATGGCGGGGCAACATCCCAGTAACAAAACCAGTACCGCACTCAGACGTAACATGGAGGCTCACCTTATATGGCACGTGACTCGAATCCGGTAATGCAGGGCATCTATCCATCAGCTCTGCATAACCCAAGCCAAACGCAAAAAACTCCGTACTCCGGTCTTTGAAGACATCCAGAGTACAGAGTTTAGTCGGTGAAACAGTCCAGATTACTTACGCGGCGCTGAACAGATCCTGGTTAATATGCACCTGGGCATCGTTCATGGCTTTGGTGCGAACTTCGTCGCCATAGGCCAGGCCGTGGGCACGAACAAACTCGACATCGGTGATGCCCATGAAGCCCAGCATCACTTTCAAGTAATCTTCATGGGCTACGCCTGTGGCCTGGCCAGCATGCAGACCTCCGGAGGTCGATACCACTATCACCTTTTTATTGCCGCACAGGCCTTCAGGACCCGCTTCGGTGTAACGAAAGGTCTGACCGGCAACGGCAATGCGGTCGATCCAGGCCTTGAGCTGGGTCGGAATGGTGAAGTTGTACATCGGTGCAGCAATCACGACGGCGTCAGCTGCCAGAAACTGCGCAAGGGTGTCTGCGCTCAATTGAGCCTCATGTTTTTGAACCGCATCACGCAGTTCCGCAGGTGTGCCCGCGGCCACCAGAGTTGCTGCCGAGAAGTGTTCGATCGCTTCGCCAGCCAGATCACGATAGCTGACTACAACCTCTGGATCGGCAGCCTGCCAGGCCTTTACCACGTCACGGCTCAACTGACGGGAAGCCGAGTTGTCGCCCAGGATGCTCGAATCGATATGCAACAGTTTCATGGTGATCTCCAAATGAGGACCGCTACTGGGCGATCTGATGGAGGAGATGCTACCTATGAAAGCAATCGACGATAAGTTAGCCATCGTGCGATAGTTCGTCCCATCCATAGGACAGTGAGCCCGCCATGCAAGACCTGAATGACCTGTATTACTTCGCCAAGGTGGTCGAAGCCGGTGGCTTTGCCGCGGCGGGTCGGCTGCTGGGGATTCCAAAGTCACGCTTGTCGCGCCGGGTGGCCGAGCTTGAAGAGCGCCTTGGCGCCCGCCTGCTGCAGCGTACGACACGTCAACTCAAGCTTACGGCGGTGGGTGAACGCTACCTGCGCCATTGCCAGGCCATGTTGCTTGAGGCCGAAATGGCCGATGAGGCTGTCGCCAGTATGTCCAGCGAGCCACGGGGACGCTTGCGCGTGACGTGTCCTGTGGGCCTGGCACATGAATTCATGCCCAGCGTAATCAGCTCATTTCTGCAGGCCTACCCTCTTGTGCAACTGGAAGTCAGCCTGCTTAACCGGCGCGTCGATCTGGTCACTGAAGGCATTGACGTCGCCTTGCGTGTTCGCGAAGAAGGCGATGAAGACCCGTTGCTGGTCACGCGACGCCTGCGTCAGGCCCGCACCGTGATGGTGGCTAGCCCCGAGTTTGCCCGTCAGTGGCCTGTCGAGAGCCCCGAAGACTTGAAAAACGTCCCGCTGCTGGGGGCGCTTGAGGCGGATCGCATGGTTCATTTGCGCATGCTCGATGAACAGGGCAAGGCCTGTAACCTGGTTCTCGAAGCGCGTTTGGGTATCGACGATTTTGTCGTGCGCAAAGCCTGTACCCTGTCCGGCCTGGGCTTTACGGTACTGCCCATGATGTATTGCGAACAGGAACTGCAAGACGGGCAGCTGGTTCAGATCTTGCCCACATGGACACTGCCAGGTGGCTGGCTGCATGCGGTATACCCCCATCGACGCGGCGTGATGCCTGCCGTCAGGGCCTGGATCGACCACTTGGTCGAGTCATTTGAAAGCTGTGGAGACAAACTGCTATGACCCAGATGACCAAACATGACGTAGCTGAATTCTGCCGCAGCCTGCCGGGCGTCAAGGAAGACGTGAAATGGGGAGGTGTTCAGGTGTTTTATGTTGACGAGAGCAAGATGTTTGCCCTGTTCAACCTGAACCGTGACGGGCTCTCGTTCAAGGTCGAGAAAGAGTTGTTTCTGGGGTATGTCGACCGTCCAGGCATACGCCCGTCGCCGTATCTGGCGCGGGCGTTCTGGATCAACATGCAAGCGCCCTACCCGATGGACGCTGCAGAACTGCAAGACCTGTTACGCCGCTCCCATCAATTGGTGGTCAGCAAGCTGGCCAAAAAACGTCAGATCGGCTTGTTGCTTTAGTCGCTACAGGTTCGCAAAGGTCATTTTCACGAACAGAACGTCAATCCAGATCACCTGGTGCAAAGCCACGATCAGCCAGAAAAATACCTGGTAAGACACCTTGCGGGTTTTGTGGCGAAACACCTGTTGCGCCACCAAGGCTCCCGGCCACCCGCCCAGCAGCTCAACCCCGTGCAGGACGTTTTCCGGGGTGCGCCACTGGCCAGTCCTGGCCTGCTGCTTGTCGTACCAATAAAGGCCAAACGCCACGAGGCTGGCAACTGTGTAAGCCAGCAAGGGCATGCGGCTGCCCCCGGAGAACAGCAGGTTCACCGAACCGCCCAGCGGCAACGCACAGAGCAACGCCAATACCAGCAGCTTGAGCTTCACACCACGAATCGAGGCGCCCTTGGGCTCACGCATGCCGGCTGATTCGCGCCGATCCTTAACCTTGTTTTTCACGCGGAAGCCGCTGACCAGTCGATCCAGCCGAACTGCCACGTGGCCAGAATCAGCAGGCCAAACCCAATGCGATACCAGGCGAACACGGCATAACTGTGGTTCGAAATAAACTTCAGCAATGCCCGTACCGCGATCATGGCGAAGATAAACGAGGTCACAAAACCAATCGCGAACACCGGCAAGTCGTCAGGCTGGAACAGATGACGGTATTTGTAGCCCGAGTACACCGCTGCACCGACCATGGTTGGCATGGCCAGGAAGAATGAAAACTCGGTCGCCGCCTTGCGCGACAAGCCAAACAGCAGGCCGCCAATAATGGTCGAGCCAGAGCGCGAAGTACCGGGAATCATCGCCAGGCATTGCGCAAAGCCGATTTTGACCGCGTCTTTCCAGTTCATGTCGTCCACTGTTTCCACACGAATCACGTGCTGGCGACGTTCAGCCCACAACATGATCACACCACCTACCACCAAGGCCGTGGCAACGGTAATCGGGTTGAACAGGTACTCGTGAATCACATCGGCAAAAATCACCCCCAACACCACCGCAGGCATCACGGCAATGATCAGGTTGGTGGTAAAGCGGCGAGCCTCTGGTTTAGTGGGCAAACCGACGACAACGTCGATGATCTTGCGACGAAATTCCCAGACCACAGCCAAAATGGCGCCCAGCTGGATGATGATGTTGAACGCCATCGCCCGCTCGCCGCCGAAGTTCAGCAAGTCGGCCACAATAATCTGGTGGCCGGTGCTCGAGATCGGCAAAAACTCCGTCAAGCCCTCAACGACGCCAAGTATCAACGCCTGAGCGGCAGTCCAAAGATCCATTATTCCCCCATAAAGCCCTGCCTCATGCAGAGCTGATTAGTCTTGATTTAGTGTTTGCCACCGCTGCCCTGAAGTCGATTTCAGGTGCGGGATGTTCCCCGGAACGGTGTGAAAAAACTGTCAGAAATCAATAAAGATGAAGCTTTGCCAATTTCGGCCGAGATCCTATCAGACACGTTCTACTTTCGCTGCTATGACATGACTTCGGTTTCGTCTGACAGGCAAGTCTGAAAAAAGTTGTTCTACGAAACACCACAAAAAGAAAAACAAGGAGTCACCCTTTATGAATACCCTGCGCGGGTTGTCCATCAGTCGACGTTTATGGCTGATTCTGATCGTTGCAATGGCGATGCTGCTGGCGTTGGGCTTGTTGATGCTAAAGCAGATACATGACGATTTGTATGAAGGCAAAGCCCAGAAGACCCAACATGTGGTGCAGGCCGTCAGTGGCGTGCTCAGTTACTACCAGGGGCTGGAAACGGCCGGCAGTTTGAGCCGTGAAGCCGCCCAACAACAGGCTCTGAGCGTTATCAGCAAACTGCGTTACGACAATGATGACTATTTCTGGATCAACGACCTGCGCCCTTACATGGTCATGCACCCCACCAACCCCAAGCTCGACGGCAAAGACCTGTCGGCCATCAAGGACCCTGACGGCTTCGGGATTTTTAACGAAATGGCAAATCTGGCCAAAACCAGAGGCGCGGGCATGGTCGACTATCGCTGGCCAAAACCCGGCGCCGAGGCACCGGTGCAGAAAACCTCCTATGTGCAGCTGTTCGAGCCTTGGGGTTGGGTCATTGGTTCTGGTGTCTATATAGACGATATGCAGGCCGAGTTTCGCGCTCAGGCCTGGAAAGCCAGTTGGGCGGGTCTTGGCATAGCGCTGATCATGGCGCTGCTGGTCACCCTGATTGCCCGCAGCATCGTACGACCTTTGCAAGAGGCCGTTCAGGCCATGGCCAATATTGCCAGTGGCGAAAGCGACCTGACCCGTAGCCTCGATACCCACGGCCGAGATGAAGTCACCCTCCTGGCTCAGCATTTCAATGCCTTTACCGCCAAACTGCGCAATGTGATCAGCCATCTGCAGTCCACTGCCACTGCACTGGAGCAATCCTCCACTGAGCTGGGCAATGACGCGACCGACGCCCAGCAGCGCAGCCAGCAGCAGGCCCTGCAAATGGATCAGGTCGCCACGGCCATCAACGAAGTGACGTACGCCGTGCAAGAAGTGGCTAAAAACGCCGAACACGCCGCCAGTGAGATGCGTGGCGCCCAGTCCCAAGCCGAGCTTGGCCAGCAAAACATCGACAGCAGCCTGCAACAGATCGACCAACTGTCCGGCACCATCAATCAGGCAGTGGAAGTGATCCGGACCCTGGCCACGCAAAGCAGCGAGATTGGCAGCGTACTTGAAGTGATCCGCTCGATTGCCGAGCAAACCAACCTGCTGGCGCTCAACGCAGCAATCGAAGCGGCTCGTGCAGGCGAGCAGGGTCGTGGTTTTGCGGTTGTGGCTGACGAAGTTCGACTGCTGGCCCAGCGCACGCAAAAATCCACGGCTGAAATCCAGACCATGATCGAAGGCTTGCAGAAGCATTCCGAAGCCGCGGTCACTGTGATCGGCAGCAGCAGCCGGGCCTCTGCGCTGACCATCGAACAGGCGACCCAGGCGGGACAAAGCCTGACCAGCATTGGCCATGCGCTGAGCAATCTCAACGATCTCAATGCGTCCATAGCCAGTGCCACCTTGCAGCAGGCCCACGTGGTGGAAGACATCAACCAGAACGTGACCCAGGCCGCCGAGCTATCCCAGGGCACCGCCCAGGCGGCAGAGCAGTCGAGCGCCGCCAGTGCCCACCTCAAGGAATTGAGCGTGCAACTCAATGGGTTGCTGCGCCAGTTCAGAGTGTGAGCCAGCGCCCACAGGTGTTTCGGAGCGTTCTAAACCTGATCCTCGCAGGCTCACTCCCACGATAATCCCTGCAAGGCTCAAATTCTGTTGGCGCCGAAGTCCCTGTGGGAGCGAGCGCGCTCGAGATGGCGCCACCTCGAACCGCCCCATTGCAATACATGACTGTTTAAAGACGAGACTTGACTAGACCGACCCTTTTGAGTTCCCATGAAACCGGTTTCAGCTACCTAATGCGAAACCGCCTGCGATAACTCAAATAAAAGGTTTCAGGCCGTGAACAGTTTTTCAGCAGCCCAGCGCACCCGCGTGACCATGCTCGATGTTGCCCAGCGGGCCGGCGTATCCAAGGCCAGCGTGTCGCGCTTTATTGGCGAAGACCGCGCCTTGCTGTCCGAAGCCATTGCCGAGCGTATCGAGCGGGCAATCAACGATTTGGGCTATCGGCCCAATCAAATGGCCCGAGGCCTGAAGCGTGGTCGCACCCGGCTGATCGGGATGCTGGTGGCCGATATTCGCAACCCCTATTCAATTGCGATCATGCACGGCGTCGAAACCGCCTGCCGTTTGCACGGTTACAACTTGGTGGTCTGTAACACCGACCGTAATGACGAGCAGGAGCGCCAACATCTGGCAGCACTGCGCTCCTACAATATCGAGGGCCTGATCCTTAACACCCTTGGCCATGACCCTGACGCGCTAAAAGAACTGCATCAAGAAATGCCCATCGTGCTGATCGATCGCAAAGTCGAGCAACTGCACACGGATCTGGTCGGCCTCGACAACCCCGAAGCAGTGCGCATGGCACTGGAGCATCTTGAGCAGCAGGGTTATCGCGACGTGCTGCTGGTCAGCGAGCCGGTTGATGGCACGAGTTCGAGGACCGAACGTATCAACAGTTTTACCGGGCAACTGGCTGCACGCCCTGCCCTGCGTGGCGCCGTGGTTAAAACCGGCTCAGGCCTGCGCGCCGACCTCCAGACTTTCCTGCAAACACCCGGCCACGGCCCCAAAGCGATTTTTTGCGCCAACGGCCTCGCCGCGCTGGCGTGCACCCAGGTGTTACGCGAGTTGAACTGCCGCTTGTTCGAAGATGTGGGCCTGATTGCCCTCGATGACCTGGAGTGGTTCCCGTTGGTGGGCAGCGGCATCACCGCCCTGGCCCAGCCCACGCAACAGATTGGCGCAAGTGCTTTTGACTGCCTGCTCAAACGCCTGGGCGGTGATACGTCACCGGCCCGGGCGCTGGATTTTCCAGCGCAACTGATTATTCGCGGCTCAACACAACCCCTGACGGCCTGACACTTTAGCGGCTGGTAACCCTTGAACCGGTCCCCAGCCGTTTAACGCACAATAAAATGAAACCGGTTTCAGAGATTAATAACAATGACTACATTCCCCGTTTCCATCAGCCTGTCGAGCTACGGCGCCGATCTGGTTCGCCAGCGCGGACAAGACAGCTTCATTGAATTGCTGGCCAATGCGGGCGTGTCCCGCATCGAACTGCGCGAAGAACTGCTGACCACAGAGGATCCGCTCGCCTTCAGCCGGTCCGTACAGCAACTGGGGCTGGAGTGCGTATTCTCCTCGCCACTGGAGCTGTGGGAAGCCGGCCAGTCACGGCCCAATACCCAGCTGCTGGCCACCCTGAAGCGGGCCCATGCGTTCGGCGCCCAATGGCTGAAAGTGTCGTTGGGCTACTTCACTGAACACTGTGACTTACAAAACCTCGCAGCCTGCCTCAACCAGCAACCGGTGCGTCTGCTGGTGGAAAACGACCAGACCTCTTACGGCGGCCGCATTGAACCCATGCAGCGCTTTTTCGATCAGGTTGAACAGCAACAAGCGCCCATCAGCATGACGTTCGATATCGGCAACTGGCAGTGGCAGGATCAGTCGGCCAGCACCGCCGCCCGCCTGCTGGGCCGATACGTCACCTACCTGCACTGTAAAGGCGTGGTCCGGCGCCCGGACGGCAAGCTGGTCGCTACGCCGCCGACCGCCATCGACTTGCAACAGTGGCAACACCTGATGACCCACATGCCCCACGGCCTGACACGGGCCATTGAATATCCGCTGCAGGGCGCAGATCTCGAAGGACTGACCCAAGAGCATGTTGCCGTGCTGGCGCGCTTGAGCCAAAAGCAACAGGAGCTGAGCCATGTCTAAGGTGGATGTGTTGTCGTTTGGCGAAACCATGGCCATGCTGGTCGCCGACCACACAGGCGATCTGGCGCAGGTTGAGCAGTTCCACAAGCGTATCGCCGGGGCGGACAGCAACGTAGCCATTGGCCTTGCCCGCCTGGGTTTCAATGTCGCCTGGCTGAGCCGCGTAGGCGCCGACTCCCTGGGGCGCTTTGTACTCAACACGCTGCAAGCCGAAGGTCTGGATTGTCAGCACGTCGAGATCGATCCGCAGCACCCCACAGGCTTTCAGCTCAAGTCCCGCGTCGATGATGGCAGCGACCCGCAGGTCGAATACTTCCGCCGCGGCTCGGCCGCCAGCCACCTGAGCAGCTCTGCACTCAACCCGCAGTTGCTCAGTGCCAGGCACTTGCACGCCACCGGCATTCCCCCTGCACTCTCGCCGAGCTGCAATGAATTGTCCTTTGAGTTGATGAAGTCGATGCGTGCCGCAGGCAACAGCGTGTCCTTTGACCCCAATCTGAGACCTTCGCTGTGGGCCAGCGAGCAACAGATGATTCGAGACATCAACGCCCTCGCCGCGAGTGCCGACTGGGTGCTGCCGGGCTTGAGCGAAGGCCGGTTACTGACCGGTTACGACGATCCGGCTGATATTGCCGCGTTCTACCTCGACCAGGGTGCTGAAGCGGTAATCATCAAGCTGGGAGCCAAAGGCGCGTTCTATCGCACGGCCCAGGATCAACAGTTTGTCCCGGCTGTGCCCGTCGCCAACGTCATCGACACCGTAGGTGCCGGTGATGGCTTTGCCGTCGGCGTGGTCAGTGCCCTGCTCGAAAACCTCGGATTTGACCAGGCCGTACAACGAGCCAACTGGATCGGCAGTCGTGCCGTGCAGAGCCGTGGCGACATGGAAGGCTTGCCGAACCGTGCCGAACTGAACGAATACAACGCGCTGCCCGCGTCCCTTTAAACACCGTTACTCACTTGACTCGTCACCTGCTGCGAAAAAACAAAAACAAGCTCAGGAGCACCCCACATGCAATCGCTAAAACTCGCCGCCCGTCGCTGGTGGTACATCATGCCGATCGTGTTTATCACCTACAGCCTGGCGTACCTTGACCGTGCCAACTATGGCTTCGCCGCTGCCTCCGGGATGGCCGAAGACCTCAATATCACGCCCGGCCTGTCGTCGCTGCTGGGCGCGCTGTTCTTCCTCGGGTACTTCTTCTTTCAGGTACCCGGGGCGATTTACGCGCAAAGAAACAGCGTCAAAAAACTGATTTTTGTCAGTCTGATCCTCTGGGGCAGCCTCGCCACGTTGACCGGCGTGGTGTCCAGTGCCTACTGGCTGATCGTGATCCGCTTCATGCTCGGAGTGGTTGAAGCCGCCGTGATGCCAGCGATGCTGGTGTACCTGTGTCATTGGTTCACCCGTGCCGAACGCTCCCGTGCCAACACTTTTCTGATCCTGGGCAACCCGGTGACCATGCTCTGGATGTCCGTGGTTTCGGGCTATCTGGTGCAACATTACAGCTGGCGCTGGATGTTTATCGTCGAAGGCCTGCCCGCCGTGTTCTGGGCGTTTATCTGGTGGCGTCTGGCCGATGACCGTCCAAGCGAAGCAAAATGGCTGAGCAACCAGGAAAAGCTGGACCTGCAAAGCGCGCTAGATGCCGAGCAAGTGGGCATGAAGCCGGTAAAAAACTACGCGGCCGCGTTTCGTTCACCTGCCGTTATCCTGCTGGCCATGCAGTTCTTTTGCTGGAGCATCGGGGTGTACGGCTTTGTGCTGTGGCTGCCGTCGATTCTCAAGCAGGGTGCACAGATGGACATGGTCGAGGCCGGTTGGCTTTCGGCCCTTCCCTACCTGGCGGCAGTCATCGCCATGCTGGTGGTGTCATGGGGCTCGGACAAACTGCAAAAGCGCAAACGCTTTGTCTGGCCACCGCTGCTGATCGCTTCCATCGCCTTCTATGGTTCCTACATGCTGGGTGCCGAACACTTCTGGTGGTCCTACGCGTTGCTGGTGATTGCCGGCGGCTGCATGTACGCACCCTATGGCCCGTTTTTCGCCATCATCCCGGAAATACTGCCCTCCAACGTGGCCGGTGGCGCCATGGCCCTGATTAACAGCATGGGCGCGCTGGGCTCATTTGCCGGCTCGTACCTGGTTGGCTATCTGAACAGCTCCACCGGCTCAACGGGCGCTTCCTTCCTGCTGATGAGCGGTGCCCTGATGATTTCGGTGCTGCTGACATTGATGCTCAAACCCGCTGCCAAAGATCCTGCAGCGCCGCAACACAGTACTTCGCAACGCCTGGCCCACTCTTGAATTCAACGTTGGTGATTCCCTTGAAAAAGAATGTCGTGCTCTACAAAGAACTGTCCCCGGCGCTGATGCAGCGCCTTGAAGCCCACGCCAATGTCACCCTGATCGAGCGCCTGGACGCCGACGGCATGAACACACTGCGGGCAGCCCTGCCCCAGGCGCAAGGCATACTGGGAGCAAGCCTGAAACTGGATGCGCAGTTGCTGGATCTGGCGCCAACGCTCGAGGCAGTGGCCAGCGTGTCGGTGGGTGTCGATAACTACGACATCGACTACCTGACCGAGCGCAAGGTCCTGCTCACCAACACCCCGGACGTGCTCACCGAAACCACGGCCGACACCGGCTTTGCCCTGGTGCTGGCCAGCGCCCGCCGCGTGGTGGAACTGGCTAATCTGGTGCGTAATGGCCAATGGCAAAAAAACGTCGGCCCCGAGCATTTCGGCACCGACGTGCATGGCAAAACCCTGGGTATTATCGGCATGGGCCGTATTGGCGAAGCCCTGGCCCAGCGCGGGCACTTTGGCTTCGGGATGCCGGTGATTTACCACAGCAACTCGCCCAAACCCGCTGTCGAGGCACGCTTCAACGCACAGTACCGCAGCCTGGATGAGTTATTGCAGCAAGCCGATTTTATCTGCCTGACCCTGCCCCTGACTGCCCAGACCGAAGGCCTGATCGGTGCTGAGCAATTTGCCTTGATGCGCCCCGAGAGCATCTTTATCAATATCTCTCGCGGCAAGGTGGTGGACGAAGCGGCGCTGATCAACGCCTTGCAGCAAGGCCAGATACGGGGCGCCGGGCTCGACGTGTTCGAGCGCGAGCCACTGGAACTGACCTCGCCCTTGCTAAAGCTGGATAACGTGGTGGCCACCCCGCACATCGGTTCGGCCACTCACGAAACTCGCGAAGCCATGGCGCGCTGCGCTGTCGATAACCTCCTGGCGGCATTGGCCGGTGAGCGCCCGGCCAACCTGGTGAACCCGCAAGCACTGCGCTGATTAGCGGCCGGCCTTGATCGTGGTCCACACGCGTGTGCGGGTGCGATCAATGTTCAGCGGCATGGCTTCCAGTGCAAACAGCTTGTCCATCATTGCAGGGGTTGGGTAGACCTTGGTGTCAGCCTTGATTTCAGGGCTGACCAAGGCATCGGCTTGCTCGTTACCATTGGCGTAATGCACATAGTTGGTGATACCGGCCATCACGTCCGGGCGCAGCAGGTAGTTCATAAAGCTGTAAGCGGCTTTTTCGTCCGGAGCATCGGCGGGCATGGCAACCATGTCAAACCAGATGGCAGCCCCTTCCTTGGGGATCGAATAGCCGATCTGCACGCCATTATTGGCCTCTTTGGCCCGGGTTTCGGCCTGCAGAATGTCTCCCGAGAAGCCGACTGCCACGCAAATATTGCCGTTGGCCAAGTCACTGGTGTACTTCGATGAATGGAAATAGCTGATATAAGGGCGGACCTTGAGCAGCAGCTCTTCAGCCTTTTTGTAGTCGGAGGGGTTCTTGCTGTGATGGGGCAAGCCCAGGTAGTTGAGCGCCGCAGGCAGGATTTCCGGGCCATTGTCGAGAATCGCGACACCACAGGATTTGAGCTTTTCCATATTTTCGGGCTTGAAGATCAAGTCCCAGGAATCCACCGGCGCATCGTCACCCAACACGGCCTTGACCTTGGCGATGTTGTAGCCAATCCCGGTACTGCCCCACAGGTAGGGAAACCCGTGCTCGTTGCCCGGATCATTGACCTGCAGCGCCTTGAGCAGCACCGGGTTGAGGTTCTTCCAGTTCGGCAAATGGCTCTTGTCGAGTTTCTTCAGGGCCTTGCCCTGGATCTGCCGCGCCATGAAGTGGTTGGATGGGAACACCACGTCATAACCCGATGAGCCCGTCATCAACTTGCCATCCAGCGTCTCGTTGCTGTCGAACACGTCATAGCTGAACGCAATACCGGTATCGCGCTGGAAGTTCTTCATCGTGTCGGGAGCAATGTAGTCCGACCAGTTATAGACCTTCACAGTTTCGGCGGCCTGACACAGCGTACCGGCCAGCATCAGGGGCAACAGGGTCATACGGATCATGAGTCGATTCCTTGCATGTTTTGGGCAGCTGTTTTTATGGGCAGGTTTCGGCGATCAAAGGATCAAAACGTAGGTCTTGCGCACGGTTTCCTGGATATGCCAGATTCCGGTGCTGTTGGCAGGCAACATCAGTGCGTCGCCTGCTTCTATGGTCAGGGTTTCACCGTCATCCGGGGTGAACGTGCAGCGGCCCTGGATGAAGTGGCAGAACTCTTGCTCCACGATCTGGCGACGCCAGCGACCCGGGGTGCATTCCCAGATGCCGGTCTCGACGCCGTCGTTGCGCTCAACGCAGGTGACTGACGTCACCGCCACCGGCGTACCGAGCGGCACGGCTACGGGAAAAGACTCCTGCAAAGCCACGTGGAGGGTATTTTTGAACTGAGTGATGCTCATGGGATGCTTCCTGTTAAGCGTGCCAGTGTTGGTTAATGCATGAAACTTTCCATAAATCCGGCCATGCGGCTGGCAAACTGCCGACGCCAGGGCGGGCTGTCAGGATTGGCCAAGGTTTTGTCTTCGTACACAAAGCTGCGAATGATCGCGTTGTAACCGAGCCAGCGGCACGGCTCGGGCTCCCAGGCCTTGAGTGCGCCAAGCCCGCCTTCGGTCAACACCCACGGCTGCCTGACTTCAAGGGTGTCGCGCTGCAAAATCAGGTCAGCCAGGGTGCGCCCGCCCAAATGGCTGGCACCTACGCCCTCTCCGCCGTAACCACCGGCCAACGCAATTCCCTGCTGGCGATCACAGAGCATGTGCGGCTGAAACCGTCGCGACATTCCTAGGTTGCCGCCCCAGGCGTGACTGATCTCTACGTTTTTGAGCTGCGGGAACAGCTCCCCAAACAGGTAGCGGCGCAGTTCGACTTCGTCTTTGCTCAGATCAAAGTTCTCGCGCAAGCGTCCGCCAAACTGATAACCACCCCGGGCCCCAAACACCAGGCGGTTGTCTGCAGTGCGCTGGCCATAGGTGACCTGACGGCTGCTTTCACTGAAGGCCTGGCCCTGGGACAGGCCAATGTCGTCCCACGTGGTTTGCGGCAAAGGTTCGGTGGCCACCAGCAGGCTCTGTACCGGTAATTGATAGCGCCCAAGAGGCGCCAGAGTGTTGGCATAGCCTTCCACGGCAGGCACCACCCAACGGCTGCGCACCTGCGCCTTGTGGGTGCGGGCAACCCCTGCGCGCCACTCGGTTACCGGGCTTTGTTCAAAAATCTTCACCCCCATACGCTCAACGGCACGGGCGAGACCGCGTACCAGCTTGGCAGGGTGAATGGTTGCAATATGGGGCGTGAAAATCCCGCCATAGGGTTTGGCGATGCGGATCTGCTGTGCCAGCTCGGCGGGGCTCAACCAGCGGTAGTCGGACTCGTTCAAGCCTTCGGCGTAAAGGCTGGCCAGATACCGGCGCAGGCTGGTTTCCTGCTCCGGATAGCGTGCCGCGCAATATAACCCGCCACCTTTTCGGTAATCGCAGTCGATGCCTTCACGATCAATGACGTTCTTAACTTCGTCGGGAATACCGTGCAGTAAGTCGAAGGATTCACGCCGGTGTTCGATAGACAGGCCTGCGAGCAACCGATCCTCACCCAGCAGGTTGCCCATCAACCATCCTCCGTTGCGCCCGGAAGCGCCGAAGCCCGCTGTTTGGGCTTCAACGATGGCGATACTCAGTTCAGGCGCATGGCGTTTGAGGTAATACGCCGTCCAGAGCCCGGTATAACCGGCACCGATGATGACGACATCGACATCCAGGTCGTGCTCCAGGGACGGCCGAGGTGCGAGTTCCTCCCCAAGCTGGTCCATCCATAAACTGATTGAGCGCCATGCTGGCATTACCGACTCCACACCGATCCAAGAATGGCTCGATCCTAGTCGTTGGCCTAAGGCGCGTCTTGCGTGCGTACCCGCAAAGAAATTTGTTTGGCGTAGGCCTTGGGCGATTGCCCCGTGTGCTGGCGAAAACAGCTGTAAAACGCAGATATCGAGTTAAACCCAGCCGAAAAAGCCAGCTCATCGACTTTGACAGGTGTTGCGGCCACATCCATCGCGGCCAATACATGGCGCAGCCGCGCCTGATTCACGTAGCGATAAAAACTGAGCCCCAGCACCTGATTGAGCAAATACGACATCTGATTGCGGGTATAGCCGCAGGCTTGGGCCACTTGCTGCAAATCCAGATCGGGATCGAGCCAGGGTTGTTGGCGTTCAAAGTAGGTTTGCAGGTCCTGGGCCATAAAACTCAACTGCCGGGCCGAAAGCCCAAGACGGCTGACCGCAGGCCGCAATGAGCCCTGACGTGCAGAGTTGGCTGGCGTTTCGTGAACCAGAGAGGCGTACTCATTGACCCGCCAGATCAGACCATCACGCACGGTAATGGCTTCGCTGGCCCGGAAAGACACCAGGCCCTGACTGCCGCGCAGAGTCATGCGGTACTGGATAAAGGCGGTATTGCCATCCAGGCGGATGCGATCGCTGTGCTCGAGCGCTTCATCCGGCTCCCTGGGCATGGACGATTGCACATACTCGCGCAGCTCATCGAGGGTCATGACCCGATTCTGGAAAAAGTCGTTGTAGGTCACATCGGGATGGTAAAGCGCCATTACCCCATCAAGGTCCCGGTGCTTCCAGCACAGGTGATAGCGCATCACGGCTTCGCCAGTGGCGCGGGTGTGCTCGGGGCCGTCGTCTGAGGCTGACATAAAATGCTCGAAGGCAAAAAACAGAGAGTGCCGAGTTTGCGCGCTGGCTTCAATGGGCATGCACAGGAGATAAATAGCCTAAGTGCATGATTCACATCAAAACCTGGTCAATCAACTGGCTAGCGGGCAAAAAAAGGCTTATCGCTATCATGCTTGGGTGATAGCTTTGAACACGAAATACTTGCAAACACACGCGGCCAGAACCGTGCCGCGCACGCCACTTGAGCTAAAGGAATTGCTCTATGTACTCGCAGGGAAACATCAATAAAGTCACCTTCCCGAACGCCTGCCAACTTATGCGCTGGCATTTTCACCCGATGGGCTTCGAGGCGACCATGGACGCGCCGAGCAGCATGATCGCCCGACTGTTTGACCGCGCCAGTGGCGAAACCGTAATCGCCATTGCCGGCATACCCTGCGCCACGGTCATGAGCCTGGGCCAGTTGGGGCGCATCATTCAGGTCGTGGAGGACGAACTCGAGAGCTTCGTACCGCCCCAGGCCTGGCAAGCGCAGGCCTGATCTGCGCCTGCAGCGGATTCATCAATGAGCCCAAAAGTACCTGCGGGAGCTGGCTTGCCTGCGATGGCATCCCTGCGGTTCGACTGACAGACCGCAGCGCCTGCATCGCGAGCAGGCTCGCTCCCTCAGCGGGTTCAATCCCCCAGTGCAGTGCCTTCTCGGCGAGGGTCGGCCCCGGCGGCCCAGCCATTTTTATCTCGAGCGATAATCTGGGTGCCACTGGTCATGTCGATGACAGACACATCGTGTCCACGATCTTTCAACTGCTGAATCAGTGCAGGGCTCACGAGACCGGCCTCGACTTCAGTGCCCACGTTGCGACTGCCGAAATTGGGAAGGCTGATTGCCTGCTGAGGATCGAGTTTCCAGTCCACCAGCCCAATCACTGCCTTGTTCACGTACTCGATGATCTGTGAACCACCCGGAGAACCAACGGTGGCGACCAGTTCGCCGCTTTTGCGATCAAATACCAGCGTCGGGGCCATTGAGGAACGAGGTCGCTTGCCTGGCTCGATTCGGTTGGCCACCGGTTTACCGTTTTCTTCAGGGACAAATGAGAAGTCGGTGAGCTGGTTGTTCAAGATGAAGCCATTGGTCATCACATGCGAGCCAAACGCAGCCTCAACCGAGGTGGTCATCGATATCGCCCCGCCCTGATCGTCAACGGCGGCAATTTGCGAGGTGGAAATACGCAGAGGTGAGCGATCCGGCGCCAACGCAAGGTTCATCCCCGCTGGAGTCCCCGCCTGGGCACGCCCCATGCTTTGCTCGCTGACAAGTGATGCCCTGGCCTGCAGATACGCTTTATCGGTCAGCCCTTTCACATTGACCGGCACATAGTCGCTATCTGCCAGATACAACGCCCGGTCAGCGTAAGCCAGGCGCTCTGCCTCCGAGATCAGGTGAACCGCTTTAACCGAGGGTTCCAGGCGTGCTCCCGTGGTGCTTGGCACAGGTGCCAGGGCTGCCAGGTCCAGCGCTGGTGATTTGCTCTGCAGGGCGTCGAGAATCCCCAGGGTCTGCAGCACCGCTACACCACCCGAAGATGGCGGTGGCATGCCGCACACTTGCCATTGTTTGTAGTCACCACACACGGGCTCACGCTCCTTGGCCCGGTAACGGCTGATATCGGCCAGGGACAGAGTGCCGGGATTGGCGTGGGACCTGACCTGATCAACCATCGCCTGTGCGACTGCACCCTGGTAGAAAGCGTCTGCACCTTGTGTAGCGATGGCATCCAGGGTCTGTGCCAATTCAGGATTCTTAAGCAGAGTCCCAACCGGCAGAGGCTGCCCCTGTTCGGTCAAAAAGTACTTGGCCATTTGCGGCGAAGTAGCAATGAATTTGTCAGCAGCGATCTGCGTGTGCAAACGCCTGGAGACTGGAAACCCTTCACGCGCCAGTTCAATGGCAGGCTGGAACAGGTCACGCCAAGGCAGTTTGCCATGTTGCTGATGGGCCATTTCCAGCGCTCTGAGCACACCAGGGACGCCCACTGAACGCCCGCCTATTTGAGCATCCGTAAAAGGGATCGGCTGGCCATCTTTACCCAGGAACATACGGCTGTTAGCACCGGACGGGGCTGTTTCACGACCATCGAAGGCCTGAACCCGCTTACCGTCCCAGTACACAATGAAAGCACCGCCACCGATACCGCTTGCCTGAGGTTCTACCAGTGCGAGCACGGCTTGCATGGCGATCGCGGCATCGATTGCAGATCCCCCTTGGCGCAGCATCTGCTGCCCTGCAGCGGTCGCTAATGGGTTGGCTGCGGCGGCCATGTGCCGCTGCGCATGCACGGGGGCCATGTCCGCACGAAAGCCCGAGGATATCTCGGGTGCGGGCGGCAACTCGGGGGTTTTATCAAGCGCTTGGTGCCCACTGTTGCAACCCCCGATCAAGAGGGCCAGAGCCGATAAACCGATGACACGGGCGCTGTTGGTTTTGGCAAACAAGGTAGTGATCAAAAGAAGTTCCTTCTACTGGCAAAGCCAAACATTGTTGTTATTCACGCCTGACGCATCAGGCGCCTGTTGCGACTCACGTGACACGCAGATCCTCAAAGAACGGCTTGCCCTGGGGCACGCGATCAGAAGCCTTGGGAACGTTTGGCCCGTGGGCATCCTGATTTTCCAGATACCAGTAGCAGTGCGTCACTGCCCGGGTGATGCCCACATAGGCCAGACGCAGAATTTCGTCTTTCTGCGCGTTATCGTACGGCTCAGGGTCGGCGTCCTTGCCCAGGCCGGCCATGCGATACACCTGATTCTTGTAGGGTGAAGACGTCAGGTGCTGGCAGTCACCCAGCAAGAACACTGCATCCGCCTGCAAACCCTTGGAGCTGTGATAGGTCAGTTGCTTGAGCCGGCGATCTTCAGGCGCCAACCTAGAATCAACATTAACTACTAACTGTATATCCTTTTCTATCAATAGCTTATCGCTGCTTTTTCGATACAACATCAAGATGCTGTCGCCTGCGTTGTAATGCTCGATCAAGCGCGCAGCCAAACCCTGATCGTCCCGATGCAGGACATTGACCGGGACGGGTGTCTTGGGCTCTCCGCTGGCCTTGGCCTTTTTACCGGTGATGGACGGCGCGGCGCGCACGATATGTTCGGCCGCATCGATGATGTACTGATGGCTGCGGAAGTTGTCGCTGAGCATCACCCGCGTGGTCGCGGGGGACGGAAATTCCTTGTTGAACTCCATGAAGTACTTGGGCGAACTGCCCCGCCAGCCGTAGATCGATTGCCAGTCATCCCCGACACACAGCAGCGAGGAGCGCTGGGCTCCACGCCCCACATGCATCGCAGGGCCTCGGCTACGGATTTCGCGCAGGCTGGCACGCAACCAGGACACTATCTGCGGCGAGACGTCCTGAAACTCATCAATCATCAAGTGCGACAGTGGGCGCAGTTGCTCATGGCTTAACAGCTTGAAGTTCTGCGGGGTGTTCTCGCCAAACAGGGAGAACATGCGGTTATAGGTCATGACCGGGGGAGTCTGGGCCAGCAAATGATCCTCCAGCGCCCGCCAGTAGAGGCTCAAGGCCTCAAAAAAGAAACGGTCCGGATCGTCCTTGGCAAAGCGCATGTCGGCCACGGCTGCCGCAACGTCGAGCCCCAGGTTCTCGATAAAGCTGGCCGCCGCCACAAAACTGTCGAGCAACGGCGCTGAACCCAACTCACCCTTGAGCTTGTAATCAAAACCCGGGCCTGCACTGGCATCACCCGCCATCGAGCTGATGACGCGTTTGGCAGACTCATAGCTATCCAACCAGATCAATGGCTTACCGCAGAAAGCTCGAAACAGTGTGCGCTTTACTGCCCACTCGGCACGCACACTGAGCCGGGCACCGGGACGGCAAATCTGAGGGTTTTCCCGCGGATCGAACCCCAGCACGACCCAGGCATCCAGCTCGGCAATGTAACCGTGGCAATGGAACTGCGAGCCATTGATCTCGACGGTTTCGCGATTGGGTTCGATGCCTTTGATCGGCCACGCCCCGGCGGCAAACCACAGGTCCTCCAGGGTGTCGCAGAGTTCTTCATCGCGCTTGGCGGCCAGTTCGGTCACGGCCATGCGCTTTTGCACATCGGGATGGTCGCGCTCCAGTTCCTTGAGTTGCAAGGCGTGCATGCGCAGAGGTGCCAAGGTCTGACGGAAGCGCTCATCGCGGCTGTACAGCCCGTGGAAGCAGGCATTGAGCTGCTGACGCTGAGCATCGTTGATACGCAGGTCAAACGGATTGCTGTCGGTATCGTCGTCGTTGAGCAGGCTACGGGTGTTCAGAGTCTCGAACGCTTGCAACTGGGAGTAGCCGGGCAAACTGCGCACCATGGGCAAAATCCGCGAGTGGAATGTGCGCACCACATCCCGGGCTTCCTTGAGGGACAGGGTGCGGCCCCACAAAGCAAAAATCTCCTGCAGCTTCTTGATGAAGTCCTTGCGCGACTCCCGGGTAAAGGTCACCACGGTCATCGAATCGAGTTCAAAACCCAGGTAGTGGGTCAACAGTAGAATCCGCAACACCAGTGACGTCGACTTCCCTGCCCCGGCCCCCGCAACCACTGAGGTAGACGGCGTATCGCTGAAGATCATCTTCCACTGTGCGGCACTGGGCTGAGCGTGCCCGGGCAGGATCGCGGCCACGTCCGCCTTGATCTGCTTTTTCAGCTCAGGCCCCAGCGGCAGTCGCCAGTCATCGAACAGGTGGTCATCGATCCCGGGCGCCCGCAGCTCTCGCGGGCGCGTGTCGCTGATAAACAGCACCTGACGCCCCTCTTCAAGCCCTTCGGCATGGCCCTCTGAAAAGCCGTAATCGACCCCGGCACTGTGCCCGCTGCGAAAGCCGTCTGCCTGGCCTTGTAGCCATGACGCGGCATGTTGTGCACGCAAACGACTCAAACCACTGCCAAATAATCGCGCCGCCAGGCGCTTGAACAATGGCAATTGGGTAAGGGGCGCGAGTTCATCAGGCAGTTCGGGATTGTGTTGCGGCACGCTGACTCCAGAGTGTGAGGCTGTCCGGGTGGATGGGCTATGGTCGCGCCATTACGCACAGAGATCTAGCTAATTGCTTGAGCATCAGCCGTTTAGGCCATGCAGTGAAGGTAAAGACTATTCGGCGGCAACATCAAACATCTAATTATTAGATCAGATTCACGCACTTTTTAAGCTTTTTATCGATATGTTCCTGACAGAGAATCATCCCATCATCAATCGGGTAGCCGTTCACATCCACGGGCAACCTGAACAGGAGACCTATCATGCTTGAACTCAGACCCTTCACTACCCTGGGCGGCGCAAACCACGGCTGGTTGGATGCCCATCATCACTTTTCGTTCGCCGAGTACTACGATCCGTCCCGCATGAACTGGGGCAACCTGCGGGTGTGGAATGACGATGTCATCGCCCCGGGCACCGGATTTCCGAAGCACCCGCACCGCGACATGGAAATCATCACCTATGTCCGTGAAGGCGCAATCAGCCACGAGGATAATCTGGGCAACAAGGGCCGAACTGAAGCAGGCGATGTACAGGTAATGAGTGCGGGCACCGGGATTGCGCACAGCGAATACAATTTGGAGTCGACACCGACCAAGATCTTTCAGATCTGGATCATCCCCAACAAAGAAGGTGAGGCACCCGCCTGGGGCGCCAAGCCTTTCCCACAAGGGCAGCGCGAGGGCTTTGTGACGCTGGCCAGCGGCAAAGAGGGAGATAACGAAAGCCTGGGCATTCGCGCCGACGCACGACTGGTCGCTGCAAACCTTAAGGCCGGAGAAACTGCCGAATACCGCCTAGACAGTGGCCGCCGGGCCTATCTCGTACCCGCCACAGGACTGATCGAGGTCAATGGCCTGCGGGCCAACGCACGGGACGGCATAGCGGTCGTCGACGAGTCGTTACTGCGCGTGACAGCCATTGAAGACAGCGAAGTCGTGCTGGTGGATGTGGCCTGATCCACCTGCTACGCCACCAAACCTGTAGCCGCTGACGAGCCGTGCGAGGCTGCGATCGAGGAGGCACTCCTCGCAAAACCCGGCAATCGCGTGCTACCTGAAGAATCGCGAACCATGGTTTTACGACTGCTCTGCAGCCGATCGCAGCCTCGTTCCACTCGTCAGCGGCTTGTATGTTGGCGCTAAACCGTTTTTCGTAGGGTTCTGTGACGTCTGCGATGCATTTTGCTTTTGCTGGAGCCACACGAATGTCCAGACGACGCGAATGCCCATCACAGAAGGCCG
>NZ_JYKZ01000076.1 GCF_001043005.1 Pseudomonas psychrophila | reverse complement strand
GAACTCGCGCCAGAGCGTCCTGCCGGTATTGCACGGTTTGCCGACCTGATTACCTTTGTCGAAGACCGCCCCGGTCACGACCGACGCTATGCCATCGACGCCAGCAAGATCGAGCGCGAACTGGGCTGGGTGCCCGAAGAAACCTTCGAAACCGGCCTGCGCAAAACCGTGCAGTGGTATCTGGATAACCTTGACTGGTGCAAGCACGTTCAGGACGGCAGCTATCAGGGCCAGCGCCTGGGCTTCACTGCTCCGCGGGATCTGATGGCATGAAGCAGCCCGCAGCGCCCTTGAAAATCCTCGTCATCGGCAAAACCGGGCAAGTGGCAATCGAGCTGCAAAAGCACCTGACCGGACTTGGCGAACTGATTGTGCTGGGCCGCGACACGCTTGATCTGAACCAGCCCGCGCAAATCCGTGCTCAGGTGCGGGCACACACGCCCGACCTGATCATTACCGCCGCCGCGCACACCTCGGTGGATCTGGCTGAAAGCGAACCGGCGCTGGCGTATGCAATCAATGGCACCGCGCCTGGCGTATTGGCTGAAGAGGCGGGTGCATTGGGCATCCCGCTGATTCATTACTCCACCGATTACGTGTTCGATGGCACCCAAACAGCACCCTATACCGA
>NZ_JYKZ01000075.1 GCF_001043005.1 Pseudomonas psychrophila | reverse complement strand
CCGGGTCTCGTCCGGAGTGAAGGCGCGATCCATGTTCCGGGCGTCGATCAGCCACAGCTTCAACGAAGTTTCTGGCAAGTCCGTGATGACCAGGCGGGCATCGCCCAGCAGTTCACTCAATGACAGTTGCAAGTCGAGCGGTGTATTCATGGCGCTTTGACAAGGGCCAGAGTTCCCAGCGTTTGGGTCGTGGGCTGGTTGATGATTCGGGAAGGCAAGTGCAGAATCAATTGCCCTGACTGGCTGGCACGCCCGCGCAGTTCGACCCGTGCGCCGGCCGGAAAAGCCTGGGGGTTGAAGCGCAACTTGAATGGCAGCGGCTGGTTATTGCCGGCAATCTTGCTGCTGGCCATCAGTCCCTGTGGGCGCCCGCGCTCGTCGACGATCAACATGGCCAGCTCAACCTCGGCCCCCGCCGGAACCCCGGTCAACACGCCACTCAGCTCGCGCTGGTAGGCGGGTAAAGGCCCCAGGTCTGCCGGCGCATCGGTTTTGGGTTGGGGCAGCGATTGAGGCTGTGCCGATTTTGGCGGTTCACTGCTACACGCGACCAGTAAACTCGCCAGGCACAGCAAAACAATCGTTCGTAGCGGCATACAAGGCTCCACGGCAAGTCAGTCGATGCATCAATTGGGTAAAA
>NZ_JYKZ01000074.1 GCF_001043005.1 Pseudomonas psychrophila | reverse complement strand
GGGCACACCGCCCCCCACGACACGGATCAAACCGGCCGCATCGGCAATCTTGTTGCGGTCTTCTTCATCCGCAGCCCAGTAAGCCCGCAGGGTCAGCGCCACGCCGTGACTGTATTGGCGATCAACCAGCACGTCCTCGTTCATCAACAGATAAACCAGCGTCAGCGCCTTGGAAAACAGGACAACGATCAGGACCAGCCAGAGAGTGCGGGAGAAAAAGCTTTGGGGAAACCAGAGAGGGGTTTTCATAGACAGCTGCTTTTACACTTTGCAGGAGCGAGTTCGGAGACCCGCAAAAAGTTGGATCGCGAGCCACGCTGGCGCTGGGACACGCTGCGTGGCTCGCTCCTACAAATGATCAATCACTTGGCGGCATTACCATCCGGCACGAACACATAACCTACGCCCCAGACAGTCTGGATATAGCGCGGTTTGGAAGGATCGGGTTCGATCATGCGGCGCAAGCGGGAAATTTGAACGTCGATTGAACGCTCCAGGGCATCCCATTCACGACCACGCGCCAGGTTCATCAGCTTGTCGCGGGTCAACGGCTCGCGGGCGTGCATGACCAGAGCTTTGAGCACCGCGAACTCACCGGTGGTGAGCATGTGAACTTCATCGCCACGCTTGAGCTCACGGGTTGC
>NZ_JYKZ01000073.1 GCF_001043005.1 Pseudomonas psychrophila | reverse complement strand
ACCCCAAGGCGGCGCTCAAGCACATCGCCAAGAAGGGTGATGAGCTGCTCAAGGACAACATTTGGGTACTGATCTTTCCGGAGGGTACCCGCGTGCCATTTGGCCAGGTGGGCAAGTTCTCCCGGGGGGGGACGGCACTGGCAGTCAACGCCGAGTTGCCGGTATTGCCGATTGCCCACAACGCGGGCAAATTCTGGCCCAAGACTGGCTGGGCTAAAAAACCCGGAACGATCGAGCTGGTGATTGGCGAGCCAATGTACGCCAACGGCACCGGTCCACGGGCGATTGCCGAGCTAAACGACCGGGTCCAGGCCTGGAACGAACAGACCCAGCGCGACATGGGTTCACTCCCGCCTTTAGCGGCTCCCGCAGACACAACAACGAGCTAAGACGTTTTGTGGATAACTTGTGCACAAGTTTTGGATTTCTTTCTAATTAACGCCGTAAGTTAATGATTTAAATACTTATTTCTAGACAATGGCTTTTGATGGAAAACGTGCATAAGTTTTTCTAAGCACAAAAAAACCGGCTGATATGCCGGTTTTTTTGTGTCTTGCAGTCCTTCTCCTCATTCACTCCTGATCATGTGTCAGACCTTGTCGATATTTACGTCCTTGGTTTCCTTGAGACACATCATCCCGACGAC
>NZ_JYKZ01000072.1 GCF_001043005.1 Pseudomonas psychrophila | reverse complement strand
GCGCCCTCGGCCGATGGCCTCGGTTATTGCCGCACCCCGGCCATCTATAGCGCCGAACAGATCACTGCCTGGAAAGCCGTAACCGATGCCGTGCATGCCGAAGGCGGCCTGATCGTGCTGCAACTGATGCACGTGGGTCGGGCATCGAGTGTCTTTAACAAGCCGGCAGGTGCGGCAACGGTCGCCCCGTCAGCCTTGCGCGCGCGCACCCAACTGTTTACCGATGCCGCCGGCATGGTCGACACCGATGAGCCGCAGGCCCTGTCGCTGGACGACATTGCGCAGGTGATCGAAGAGTATCGCCAAGCGGCGTTGAATGCCCGCGAGGCAGGATTCGACGGCGTGGAGTTGCACTGCACCAGCGGCTATTTGCCCATGCAGTTCATGGCCTCGGGCAGCAACCTGCGCACTGACCGTTATGGCGGCAGTGTCGAGAACCGCGTGCGCTTCCCGGTGGAGGTTCTCAGCGCCATGGCGCAGGCCATTGGCGCCGGTCGGGTCGGGATGCGCCTGTGCCCGGGCAACCCGTTCAACGACATTCAGGATGACGATCCGCTGGCAACGGCCGAGGCCTTGTGCAAGGCGGCCGAGCCGCTGGATCTGGCCTATGTGCACATCATGCGTTCGCCGCTGGCCGAGCTCGATG
>NZ_JYKZ01000071.1 GCF_001043005.1 Pseudomonas psychrophila | reverse complement strand
TGATGGATACCCGTGCGCCGATTGAATTCCTCAAAGGCGCATTCCCCGGCGTGCTCAACCTGCCGCTGATGACCGACCACGAGCGCGAGCGCGTGGGTACCTGCTACAAGCAGCAAGGGCAGCAGGCTGCGGTGATCCTGGGGCATCAACTGGTGTCGGGCCAGACCAGGGCCGAGCGTCTTCAGGCCTGGGCCGATTTTGCCCGGGCCAACCCCGAGGGATGCCTGTACTGCTTTCGTGGCGGCATGCGCTCGCAAATCGTACAGCAGTGGCTCAAACAGGACGCCGGCATCGACTACCCGCGTGTTACCGGCGGCTATAAGGCGCTGCGTACGTTTCTGATTCAAACCGTCGACGACGCGGTCGAGCAGTGCGATTTACTCGTGCTCGGCGGGATGACCGGCACCGGAAAAACCGACGTGCTGGTGCAGCTCGACAATGCACTGGACCTGGAAGGTCATGCCAATCACCGGGGGTCGAGTTTCGGCAAACGGGCGACCGGGCAGCCGACGAACATCGACTTTGAGAACCGGCTGGCCATTGATGTCCTGAAAAAACGCGCCAACGGTCACCAGCAATTTGTGCTTGAGGACGAGAGCCGTACCGTGGGCAGTTGCGCGTTGCCGTTGCCGCTCTATCAACGCATGCAG
>NZ_JYKZ01000070.1 GCF_001043005.1 Pseudomonas psychrophila | reverse complement strand
AGCGGCTATCTCCATGCTGGCCGTGCCTGATGACCACGACATTCAGCTCTTTCAATGAATGGTGCTAGTGGCGCATATCCGCAGGCGGTATTGCCAGTGGTTTTTGTCCGGCGAGGCATTTCCTCGCGGCTACAGGGTGTGCGGGTCTTCCAGTTGCTCGAGCATCCACGCGACAAAATCCCGGACTTTGGGTACGCCCGCTGAATGCTCGGGATCGGCGAGGTAGTAGGCGTCTCGGCTGGGCATCGGGTGCTGCCAGGCGATCACGAGCTTGCCGTCAGCCAATTCCTCTTCCACCAGAAACCGTGGGAGCAGCGCGACACCACAGCCCACCTGAGCTGCACGGATGCACATATAGAAAGTGTCAAAGCGGGGGCCGTGATAGCTGTGATCGGTGCGATACCCCTGACTTTCGAACCATTCATGCCAGGCCTGTGGGCGTGAGGCGTTCTGCAGCAGTACCAGATCGGTCAACTGTGTCGGGTCTGTGAACGGGGTGGCCGGCAAGCTGGCGGGTGCACACACGGCCACCAGCTCTTCACCAAACAGCTTCAGGCATTCGGTGCCGGGTCGTGAACCCTGGCCAAAATAGAACGCCAGATCGCTGCGACCCTGCAGCAAGTCATCAGCTTCCTGCTCGTTGCACAGGTC
>NZ_JYKZ01000069.1 GCF_001043005.1 Pseudomonas psychrophila | reverse complement strand
GTTAACGTGACGCCCCTTGAGCCTGAGTGGGAAGGCCACGTAACGCTGGAGTTCTCCAACACCACCACTTTGCCCGCAAAGATTTACGCGAACGAGGGCGTCGCGCAGATGCTGTTCTTCGAGTCGGATGAAGAGTGTGAAGTGTCTTACAAGGATCGTGGCGGCAAGTATCAGGGCCAGCGCGGCGTGACCTTGCCACGCACCTGACGAACAGCGGGAATTCCTGAGCGATAAGGCACTCTATTGAGTGTATTGATTTCCGGTTACGCACCCAGCGAGCCGGATCATCGCTCAGGAGTGCCCTTATGAAGATCGATCCGAGTATCCGCGCCCAGCTTGCACGCCTGGAGCCGAATCAAGTCGGAGTGCTGGCATGGTCATTACTTGCCCAGCCTCAGATGAACGCAGGCGGCATCCCCGGCCAGCCTGACCCCGATACCCCCCAACCGACTGAACCAGGTGTACCAACGGTGCCTGACGAACCACCACCTGCGCCTGTTGCCTGAGAGGTGTGCCTCGTGAGCGTGCGCTGGAGAGCTCAGGGCGTCATCGGGCAATGATCTGGACAGCGCAAACAGCTGGTCAAGGCCCCACAAAACGTTGTCGTTTCTGTGGGGATCGTTGTTTATTTGCCCGGAACGAGCGTAAGGCGCGTGTT
>NZ_JYKZ01000068.1 GCF_001043005.1 Pseudomonas psychrophila | reverse complement strand
AGCCCCTGGTGAGAGGCTCGGGAGGGTTCCGACATGATGCATGTTCCTTATGACATGAGAAGGAACACCAATTCATCATGATTGGAGGTGCGAAACGAGGTACTGGGTTATCGCAGACAGAGGATGCGGCAGCACCGCCCGAAAAATTGCCTATCCTGAGGAGACCCTCGTTCCGGCACAAGGCTCAAGCGCTCCATGGACGATCCAGAGAACAAGCCGCCTACGTTCTGGCAAATGCTCCACAGCGTGGTGGCCGCTGCGTCTGGTGTGCAAAGCGCGAAAAACCGTACCCGCGATTTTACACACGGAAAACCCGGCCACTTCCTGATCCTGGGGCTTGTGTTCACGACCATTTTCGCGTTGACACTGTTCGCCATCGTCAAGCTGATCCTGCACCTGGCGGGCGTATACACGCTTTGCTGCGGGCACGCGAAACAACCCGCAGGATGCAGGTCAGTGCCTGATTCCCCGGGAAACCCGGTTATCTGTGAATCAGGCGGTCATGAGAGAGTTATTGATGGCTGACCCAAAACACCGCAGTCGACACCACCAGAATGATCAGTAAAAGGATGGCCCATGCATCGACCTTGCTGTCGCTTTTACGCGCCTTGACGGGAGTACTCATCGCATCGCCTCTTTTCGGTTTTATGGGTGATTGCTT
>NZ_JYKZ01000067.1 GCF_001043005.1 Pseudomonas psychrophila | reverse complement strand
CCATACAGAACCTTTAAGTAGCACATTAATTTCACGCTCTTCCGCTTCCGTCAAAAAATCATCAATCACATAAATTGACTCATCAATCATCTCTATTTTCATTCGCTGTCCTTTTTATAGTAATACCTGTTCCAGACCCCGCACACACCCATATTAAAAACGCCATACACGACAATTAAGCACGAGCAAAAAACCATAAGAAGAGCCACATCATTACCCTGCTCCGCCCAGCCAACTATTTGCCGACGACTCATCATCAATTGAAATCGTTCATCATAGACAGCCCACACAAATTGATTATCTCTGTCCGCATCTATTGCCACCCACAACCTCTTGAATTTATGAATACCCAATAGGCGGGCCTCTCTATTGGGTATATCAAATGAGTGATCGTATTCCCCACCCTGTCGTGCCACTTTGATATACATCTGTGACGTTGATTTAGACACGCCAAGGGCATGAGTGACATAGGCACTCCTAAACACCAATCCTTTCGGAACTGACGGAATCTCGACCAAGGAGGCCCACATCATAGAACCAAGCCCCGCCATGACTAAAATACAAGCAAACAAAACGATCAACTCACCGACCCCAGCCACATAACCTCGCGGCGGAATATATATCGATCGTTTTCTCACTTCACCCGTTCGACCTGACGACTTCA
>NZ_JYKZ01000006.1 GCF_001043005.1 Pseudomonas psychrophila | reverse complement strand
AAGTGACTCGCTGTAAGAGCGAAACCATCATTTCAGTTCACCGCAAATGCCGGATATGTACCCCGTGTGCTCGTTGTTTTGCGAAGCGCCCGCACCTATGCCGAGTCCATATCCATTCGATATGTCAGCTGACGAGTGAAACGAGGCTGCGTAGGACGCCTACAGCATCCCCGCCCGCAACTCATTCTTCGCGACCTTGTTTGACGCATTCACCGGCAGTGCCTCATAAAACCGCACCATCCTCGGCACCTTGTAGTTGGCCATATGCTCACGCGCCCACTGAATCAACCCGGCTTCATCCAGAACCTGGCCATGACGCAACACCACACAGGCACACCCCACCTCCCCCATGCGCTCGTCAGGCACACCGATCACCGCCACCTGGGCAATGGCCGAGTGCTCTATCAACCCCGCTTCGATTTCCGCCGGATAGCAATTAAACCCCCCCACGATAAACATGTCCTTTAACCGGTCGGTGATGCGCAAGTTACCCGCCGCGTCCTGCTCGCCAATGTCACCAGTGTGCAACCAGCCTTCACTGTCGATGGTTTCAGCCGTGGCCTTCGGGTCTTCAAAGTAGCCCTGCATCACATGAAAACCACGCAGGCAGATTTCCCCCGTGCTGCCCGCCGGCAATGCCCTGTTCTGCGGATCGCGGATGCTCACTTCGGTACCTGGAATCGCTCGGCCACTGGTGCCTGCAATGGTGGTGGCGGGATCGGCGGGATCACAGATGGTCGCCAGCCCGCCGCATTCGGTCAGGCCATACGCGGTGGTGACGACCGAGAAACCCAATTCGCGGCGCATGCGCTCAATCAGGATCGGTGGAATGGTCGCCGCACCGGTGACGGCAATGCGCAGGCTCGACAGATCGGTTTCAGCCAGCTTGGGATGGGCAAGCATCGACAGGTACAAGGTCGGCGGCCCCGGCAGCACGTTGATGCGCTCAGCAGCAATGCGCTGGAATACCGCTTCGGCATCGAACACCGGGTGCGGCAGGATAGTCGCGCCAGCCAGCAGGCACGTCAGCCAGCCCGCCTTGTAGCCAAAGGCATGAAAAAACGGGTTGATCACAAGGTAACGGTCACCGGCTTGTAAACCGATTACTTTCACATACTCACTAAAAGCCCGGATATTTTGCCCGTGCGCGCTCATTACGCCCTTTGGCTTGCCGGTGGTGCCGGACGTAAACAGCAAGTCGCTCAGGTCGTCAGCACCCACGCTGGATGCCCGCAACGTCGCTGCCGATTCGCTGATGGCCGCACCCAGGGCCAGAAAGCCGTTCCAGTTCAGGCCATGGGAACTCCCGGCGCTGGTCTCGCCCAGCAAGACCTGGCACTCAAGGTTCGCCGGACGACAGGGAGCCAGTAAAGCCAGATAGTCCGTGCCCAGAAACATCGGCTGCACGAATAACACCCTTGCCCCGCTGCGCTCCAGGATATCGGCCGCTTCGCTGCCTTTCATGCGGGTGTTGATCGGCACCATCACCGCGCCAGCACAATGGATACCCAATGCGGCAATGATCCAGTCCCGGCCATTGGGTGCCCAGATCGCCACCCGATCGCCTTTGCCGATGCCTTGGGCCATCAGGCTGCGGGTTACGGCCAGGGCCAGGCCTGGCAGTTCGCTGTAGTCGGTGCATTCCCCGTTTTCTTCAATGGCGGTACGCCCGGCATGTTGATGCGAGGCGTTGAGCAGCAATTGCGGAATCGAACTCGGCAGGCTCTGTTGCAGGCTGGAAGTCATCGGTCACTCGTCTGGCAGATTATTCGGGAAAGCACACACGCAGCTGTTCGCTGTTGGGCACCGATTGGCACGCCAGCACCCAGCCATCGTTCAGTTCTTGTTGATCAAGGGCATCGTTGCGCAGCATCTCTACACTGCCGCGTTCAACCGTACACATGCAGGTTGCGCAGGAACCCACCAAACAGGAACTGGGCGGTTTCAAGCCCGCGCGCTGCATGGCGTTGAGCAGTGTTTCGCCTTCGGCACAGGGCACTTCGAACTCTTCACCGTCCAGGCGCACCGAGAGCTGGCTGCCAATCACATCGGTGTTGACCGGCCCCGGGGCAGCCACACTGCCCTCCTCGGGTAACGACACAAACCGCTCGACATGGATACGGCCGTGGTCCATGCCGATGTCATGCAAGGCGCTGACAGCAGCGTCCATAAACGGGCCGGGCCCGCAGATAAACGCCTGGGCATGGACGAACGGCCGGGCCATGTTCGCCAGTTGTGCCACGGCCGGAATACCCTGAACCGAGTCCAGCCAGTGAATCACTTGCAAGCGCTGGGGGTAGGCACTGGCCAAGGCTTTAAGCTCGGCCGCAAAGATCACTGATGCTTCATCGCGGTTGGCGTAAACAAGCAGAATTCGGCCCGTACCGGCAATCAAGGCCGAGCGCAGGATCGACAGCACCGGAGTCACCCCGCTACCGCCACCAAACAGCACAAAGTCATCATCAAAATGCCGAGGGACAAACACCCCGGCCGGGGCCAGCACCTCAAGCAGATCGCCTTCGCGCACGTGCTCGCACAACCAGTTGGAAGCACGACCGTCACGGACTTGCTTGATCGTCACGCGCAGTGGCTCGTCTTGCAGCGGAGTGCTGGACAGTGAATAACAACGGGGCAACCAGCCACCCTCAAAGGGTACGCGCAGGGTTAAAAACTGCCCGCACTTGTAGACAAACTGTTCACGCAAGGCCAACGGAACGTCGAACACCAGGGATCTGGAGTCCGCCGTTTCAGTCACGACTTGCGCCACACGCAGGGAGAAATACGCAGGTTGGGTCATATCAAATACTCATCACAAACTGGCCACTGTCGATACGCAGCTCAATACCACTGATGGCGCGAGACTCATCACTGGCCAGAAACAGCACGCTGGCGGCGACATCTTCGGGCAGGCACATGCGCCCCATGGGGTCGGCGTCGATGGTCAAGCTCCACGGGTCCAGCCCTGCGGGCAAAGTGGCCGTGGTCATGGGTGTAAGGATGCCGTCAGGGTGCAGGGAATTGCAGCGAATGCGGTACTTGCGCCGACGGCAGTGCACCGCCACCGTGCGTGAAAGCGCCGCCACCGCTCCTTTCGAAGCGCTATAGGCGACGTAATCATCACGCCCGGCCACGGCTGCAATCGACGACATATTAATGATGGAGCCGCCAGCGCCTTCCTTCATCAGGCTGATGGCGGCGCGACAACCCAGAAAAACGCTGTCGCTGTTGATCCTCTGCACCCGCTGCCAGTCGGCGTACTCGGTGTTTTCAATATCGCCTTTCAACAGAATTCCGGCGTTGTTGAACAGGATGTCCAGACTTGCATGGCGCTGGCGGATAGTGTCGATAACCCGTATCCAGTCGGTTTCGCTGCCTGCATCGTGCTCGATGAACAGCGCTTGGGGACCGATTTCTTCGGCCAGGGCTAACCCTGCTTCCACATCAATGTCACTGATCACCACACGCGCGCCCTCACGGGCCAGCAGCAGCGCAGTCGCGCGGCCCACTCCGCTGGCGCCACCGGTGATCAGCGCCACTTTGCCTTCAACCCGTGCGCTCATAAGGTCACCCCTGTAGCTTCTGTGGGAGCGAGCCTGCTCGCGAAGGCATCTACCTGATCTGACTGATGTACCGCAGCGCCTGCATCGCGAGCAGGCTCGCTCCCACAAGAGGCCGACAAGCCAGCCCGGCGCCCCGAAAACACGCAGTCGGCCAGTGACAAGCCGCTGATGTACAGGTGTGATGCCACGCCAATCGCCGTGCGCCCGGCACTGAACAGGCCGGCAATCGGCTGACCCTGTTCATTGAGAACCGCGCCGTTGCTTTCATCGACTTTAAGCCCCCCCAGGGTCAGCGCCCCCAATGGGAATATCGGGTTGCCGACGCTGATATCGCAGGCATAAAACGGCCCGTTATCCAGCACCTGCCGGCTGCCTTCAGACTTGCCAAAGGCATCCGGCCCGTCGCCCCGGGCACCGGCGTTGTAGGCACACAGCGCACCATTCAATTCGCCAGCCTGCATGCCACACACGGCTGCCAATCGGTCCGGGTTGTCGCCCTTGCGGACTTTGAACAGCATCAAGGCCAGTGCGGGCAAGGTCTGAAACCACCAGTAGCCGCCAAAAAGCGCCTGACGGATCGCCTGTTTACGCAAGCGCGCGTCCAGCACCAGCCAGGCCTGCCCCCCCTGTTCTTCGCACAACGGTTGGCCCAGGGTGGCGCCATAGACTTCTTCGTTACAAAACCGTTGCCCGTGGGTGTTGACCACAATCCCCTTGGGCCAGCAGTGCGGCGGGTTGATAAAGCGCCAGGCCGATACCCGGCTCAAACGCTCGCTTTTGGCACCCACCGATTGCCCGAGCAGCAGACCGCTGCCATCGCAGCCGGTAGCACCGACCTTGAAGTTGCGACGAAAGTCGGGGGCGTGCTCACGAATCAGGTCGCGATTGAAAATAAAACCACCGGTGCTGAGGATCACTCCGCGTCTGGCCCGAATCAGCACCGGTTGCCCGTGATCACGCTCCAGTTGGCTGACTTTTTGTCGCAGCCGGTCGCAGTAGGCGGGCGCAAAATTTTGCAGGCGCTCGGCCCGTGCCGCCAGACGCTCATGCAAACGTGCTTCGCGGCTGCCCTGAGGCAGGCTCCAGAATTGCGCGCCGATCACCCTTGAGCTGTCATCCAGCACCAGGCGCCGGGCGGCGGATTGCAGCAAGGGTTGCACTCCGGCACGCAGGCAGGCAGCTTTCAAATGCGCGTAGAACACCGCGCCACACTGGCCCTTGCCAACGGTGCGATGGCCGCGCGGAGCCGGTGGTTGAGCGCCCGCATGGGATGGCACCAGCTCATTGCCCGAGTAATACAAGAAGTAGCCATCGGACGGGTATGAGGTCTTGCCTCCGGGCGGCACGCTATGGGCGTAACTCGCTCCGTGGCCTTCAAGCCAGCCAAGGTTGCTGACGCTGTCGTCACAAAATTTTTGCAAGGTGGCATCGCTGACAACACCCTGGGTTTCGTGCTTGAGGTAATCGAACATGGCTTGTGGGCTGTCATCAAAACCGGCCGCCTGCTGATGCCGGGTCCCACCGCCTGCATACACCACGCCACCACTTTTGGCACTGGCGCCACCGCCGGTAAAACGGTCGGCCACAATCACATGGGCACCCTGGCTTGCAGCTTCCAGTGCGGCGCAGGCACCTGCCGCTCCCCAGCCGATTACCAGCACGTCGCAGGTGTCATCCCACTCCCTGCCCCCCAGTTGATCTTCATACAGTGGCTCAAGGATTTTACTGTTGCTGCTGGCGCTCCTGGCTCGGCTCATGACAACGCTCCGACCTTGGCGCTGGCCATGACGGATACGTTCCTGGCGATATGGTTGGCGGCGATATAGCCGAAGGTCATGGCCGGGCCCAGGGTGCCACCGGCACCGGGATAGCTGATGCCCATGACCGATGCCGAGCAGTTGCCGATGGCATACAACCCGGCAATTGGCTGGCCGTCTTCGCGTACGACCTGAGCGTGCTGATTGGTCAGCAATCCGCCCTTGGTGCCGATATCCCCGGCATCCAGGCGCATGGCGTAATACGGCCCTTTGCGCAACGGTGCCAGGCACGGGTTGGGTTTGATGTTGCTGTCGCCGTAGTAACGGTCAAATACGTTGCCACCGCGATCAAAGTCCAGGTCGACACCGGTCTGGGCGTAACCGTTGACCTTTTGCACGGTGCTGCTCAACCCCTGCGCATCAACACCGATTTGCATGGCCAGCGCCTCAAGACTGTCGGCCTTCCAGTACACGGTATTGAGCCATTCCTTACGCAGACGGCTGTCGGGTACCACCTGGGCCGGCATCAACGGGCCCATGGCGTAGTTGAAGCGAAAGTGACCATCGAAGATCACCCACGACGGCACTGACCGGCCGTCGGTCTTGCGGTTGTCCTGGTACATGGCGTCGACGAACTCCAGGTACGGCGCCGCTTCGTTGACAAATCGATGCCCCAGGCTATTGACCACAATGGCCCCCGGGAACGCCCGTTCGGCAAACACGCCACGGGGTTTTTCTTCGCCGGGCACGGCAATGGTCGGTGCCCACCATGCCCAGTCCATCAGCGCGGTGGCCGCACCGATTGTGAGCCCCGCTTCAAGCGCAGCCCCGGTGTTGTTGCCCGGCGGGGTGGCGCTCCAACTGGCACGGGTGGGTTGCGGCAGGTATTTTTCACGCAGGGTTTGGTTCTGCTCAAAGCCGCCGGAGCCAAAAATCACGCCACGGCGAGCCCTGAGCTCAAGGACTTTGCCACCCGTGGCGACCTTGATCCCCGCTACCCGATCACCGTCGAGCAGCACATCCTGAAAATCGGTGTTGAGCCATAACGGCACGTTGCGGTCCATCAGGGAGCGGCGCAACGACGCCACCAGCGAGCTGCCCAATGCGGCGCGGCGGTCGTACTTGCTTTTGCGACGCCATTTGAAATCGAGTTTGTAGCGCGCCATTAGCTTGAAAATCAGCCATTGCCAGCCAAAGCTGCGAGCCATGGCCTTGTGCGCGTCGCGGGCAGTCCAGGCAATGCGGCCCATCAACAGGGTCGACGGCGAAGGTTTACGAAGGTTGGGCAATTCGTCCGCCAGCAGGCTTGTGTCGAACAGCTCCGGGTCCAGGGTGCGCCCCCCCGCCAGGGCACCTGGCAACTGCGGATAGTAGTCAGGGTATTTATCGGCCACGGCATAACGCACGCGGCTGTTGTCGGTGAGCTTTTTGATCATCGGCGCGGCGTTATCCAGGTACGCCTGCAGGCGCAGTGGGTCGCCGTGCTCACCGGTCGCGGCCTTGAGGTACTGCATCGACAGCTCAGGGCTGTCCTGACCGCCAATGGCGGCAAAGTAATGGTTGTTGGGGATCCAGATACCGCCGCCTGAAATCGCCGAGGTGCCACCATATTTATCGCTTTTTTCGACAATCAGAACCGACAGGCCCTGATCAGCCGCAAACAGGGCCGAGGTCATGGCGCCGGCGCCGGAGCCGACAACAATTACGTCATAGCTGGACTGAGACTGATCGTGAGCCGTCATTTTTATTATGCCTTGCGCTGAAGTCAGAGGTGTTTTACGGAATCAGAGGGCTGACCCGATCAAACAAAAGGGTCCGCGTTGGGCAGGCCCAGCTGTACAAGACCGTAACTGCGGCGGTAAGCCGCCTCGTTGTTGGCAATGTGCCCGCGAGCCTGGTGCAGGTCACGGAAGTAACGCGCCACCGGGTTGGTGTTGTACAAACCCGAAGCGGCCATGCAACGCAGCAGGTCACTGACACGGTCGGCGCACACATTGGTCACGTGGGAGGACTGGTAGCGATATAACAAGCGGGTTTCGACATCCGGGTATTCCCCGGCTGCGGCCAGCGCCAGCAAGTGCCCGTAGTTGCGCATCAGCACCAGTTTGAGCGCGTCAACGGTGATGATGGCTTCAGCTGCAGCCGCTTGGGCCGCCGGATCTTCGGCGGTTTTGGCGCCGTGTTTGCCGATGTGCTTTGCCGCGTTGTCGCAAAACTCGTTGATTGCCCCTTGCAAGGCGCCAAGGGCCGAGGTCGATACAGCGCGGGCAAACACCTGGGCAAACGGGATCGAGTACATCGGGTTGGTATTGACCAGTCGGCCCGGCGTGGCTTCGATGCTGTAGTTGTTGGTGCGCTGCACCCGATGAGCCGGGACAAAAGCGTCTTCAACAACGATGTCGTGACTGCCGCTGCCGCGCAGGCCTAAAACGTCCCAGTTCTGTTCGATGCGGTAATCGCTGGCCGGAATCAGGAAGGTGCCGTGTTCGGTTGGGCCCATTTCGTCTTGCGGCACGATACCGCCGAGCAGGCACCATTGTGCATGTTGGCTGCCACTGGAAAACCCCCAGCGCCCGCTGACCTGATAACCCCCCTTGACCGGCGTGACCTTGGCCACCGGCATATAGGTCGAAGCCACCAGCACGGAGCCGTCTTCACCCCACACATCACGCTGGGCTTCAATCGGGTAACGCGCCAGTTGCCATGGATGCACGCCCACCACACCAAATACCCAGGCAGTGGACATGCAGCCTTCAGCCAGGGTCATCTGGATTTCAAAAAAGGTGCGCAGGTCGACTTCATGACCGCCCCACATCTTGGGCTGCAGGGCTCGAAACAAACCGGCCTCTTGCATGTCACGAACGGTTTCGTCGGGCAGTTTGCAGTCTTTGTCCGCCTGGGCTGAACGGCTTTTTAGCGCAGGGATCAGGTCACGCGCACGTTGCAGCAGCTCAAGCTCAATCGGACTTTTCTCTCGTATCTGATCCATCCGTGTGTTCTCCGTCAGTCTCTCGCTGCGCGAATGCGCGGGCGGTGTATGACGAATAATCCGGCCTGGCACGCTGTGGATCATCGTCAAAGCGGACTAGGCTTGGGCATCACACGGAACTTGCGCACGCGCCGGGATCACTTCGCGAGCCGGCTCGCTCCCACAATGACCCTGGGGGACAGGCTTAGAGAACTGGCAGCCGGGCGAAAGGCCGGTCCTGTTCAATCTGCGCACTCAAGCGCAGCAACACGTCTTCGCCTCCCAAAGGCCCGGTAAACATCATGCCGATGGGCAGACCGTTGTTGCTCATGCCCACCGGCAAGGAAATGGCCGGCTGGCCGCTGACGTTGGCCAGTACGGTAAAGGACGCGCTGCCCATGGCGTTGTGGGCATAGCTCTCCCAGGGCTGATCGAGGCTCAAGAGCCCCAGGTCCGGGGTGACATTGGCGGTCACCGGCGAGAGGATCACGTCAAACTTCTGGAATTGATCTTCCATGTAGCCGCCAATGGTCTCGAACGACTGACGCGCACGGTACAAGCCCTCTCCGGTAACTTTTTGTGCGCGGTCCAGCACCACCCGGGTGATACGTTCGTAGTCATCGGCAGTGGCAGCGCGACCCAGTACCTGTTCGCGATCGTGAACCATGGTCAGCAATGCATCGCCAATCACCGAACCGTGTGCGCCGAACAACTGGCGCGGATCGATGCCAAGGCGCAGCTCTTCAACCTCATGCCCCTGTGCTGCCAGGCGTTTGGCAGTATCGCTCAGCACTCTCTCCACCTCAGGGTCCAGCGGCGCGCCGGTCAATGAGTCACGTACCACGCCGATGCGCAAACGACCGGGGGCGGTGCGTAACTCTTCGACATAGGGGCGCTCAAGTGGCTTGGCCCAGTACGGACTGCCAGCCTCATGCCCCTGCCCCGCATCCATGAACAACGCCATGTCACGCACATTGCGCGACACCACGTTGCCTACGCTGGCTCCAAACCAGCCCTCATATTTACCCGGGCCGCTGGGGGTGCGGTAGCGCGTGGGCTTGAGCCCGACCAGGCCGCAATAGGACGCGGGTATCCTGATCGAGCCACCGCCGTCTGTGGCGTGGGCCACCGGCACAATGCCCGCAGCAACGGCCGACGCCGCGCCACCGGATGAGCCTCCTGCGCTTTTGGCAAGGTTCCACGGGTTGCGGGTTTGCCCCCACAGCAGGGATTCAGTGGTGGTGGTCAACCCGAATTCCGGGCAGGTGGTCTTGCCAAACGGCACGGCCCCGGCCGCCTGATAACGGGTGATCAGGGTGCTGGTATGGGGCGCCAGCGGTGCATCTTTGTACAGGCGGCAACCATTGGTGGTGCGGGTGCCTTCGAGGTAAGTATTGAGGTCCTTGATCAGGATCGGCACCCCGGCCAGCGCCCCCGTGGTTGATGCACCACTGGCGGTACGGGCCTTGAGCAGCGCGTTGGCGTAGTCGTCATGGCGCATATTGACGGCATTGACCTTGGGGTTGACCGCATCACAACGGGCCATGGCCGCCGACAGCAGATTTTGCGGGCTGATTTCACCTTTTTGCACGGCTTTGGCCATGTCCCAGGCATCCATTTGCAGATATTCCCCAGGGGATATACCGCTGGAACCGGCCGCATTGGCAAAGCGCCCGAGCAGGCCTGCGCCCACAGTCAGGGCACCTGCCTTGAGCACATGACGACGCTGCCAGCCGGTGGCAAGTTGCGTGTTTTCGGGGGTAGAGGCTGGGATTGGCAAAGTATCACTCCGATTTACATTTTATTTTTGTAAAAAACACATGCCCCCCGTGGGAGCGAGCCTGCTCGCGAAGGGCGCGGCGCGCTTGAGGTCTTCGCGAGCAGGCTCGCTCCCACAAGGGGGGGGCACAGCGTTTTTCAGTCAGCCGTTACCATCGATTGCATGGTGGGCAAAAAGTGTTCGCCATAGGGCGGCAGCAGGCCCCATTCGCGGCGCGGATCGTGGGCCGCAGCCTTGTAAACCGTGCGCATGTGGCTGAACTCAAGGAAGCCTTCGCGGCCATGATAGTGGCCCATGCCCGAGGCACCGATCCCGCCAAACGGCGCGTCATGCAGAGCCGCGTGCATCATCACGTCATTGATGCTCACACCGCCGGAAATCGTGTGCTGCAGCACATGGCGCTGCTCTTCTTCATTCTGGCCAAAGTAGTACAGCGCCAGCGGTCGCTCGCGGGAGTGGATGTCGCCCAGCGCCCGATCAATGTGCTCATAAGGCAGCAGCACCAACGCCGGGCCGAAGATTTCTTCGTGCATGATCTGGCTGTCACGGGGCGGGTTGATCACCACCTGCAGCGCGCGTCGACGGGTTCGGGCGTCGGCCTCTGGCGCCTGCGGGAAGCTCTCGATCCGGGCACCCCGCTCACGGGCATCCTGCACGTAACCGTCGATGCGTTGCACATGGCGGGCATTGACCACAGCCACTACATCCGGGTTGTCGTCCGTGGTAGGGAGCAGTTCGGTGTAGGCAGTACCCAGCAGGCCGATAAAATCTTCCAGCAGCTCACGCGGCACGTACACCACGTCCGGGTTGATGCAGATTTGCCCACCGTTATTGGCCTTGGCCACTGCGATGCTGAAGGCAGCCTTGGCCAGATCTGCGCTGCGGGAAATGATCACCGGGGATTTACCTCCCAGTTCCAGGGTCAGGGGCACCAGGTTTTCAGCCGCATTGCGCATGACCGAACGTGCCACAGCGGTACTGCCGGTGAACACCAGATGATCGAAGGGTTGGGAGGTAAATACCTGCGCCAGCTCGGCATCACCGGTCACCACAGCGATTTCAAGCGGGTCGAACATGTCGGCAAAGGCCTGGGTCAGGACCTGAGCGGTGCGAGGCACCACTTCGGAGGGTTTGAGAATGGCTCGATTACCCGCAGCCAGGACGCATGCCAAAGGGCTGAGCAAGGTGAACAGCGGCGCATTCCAGGTGCCCAGAATGCCGATGGAGCCTTTGGGCTGGTGCATCACCCAGGCTTTGGCACCCATCTGGTCGTAGGGCGAAAACACTTGTCGCGGCTCATCTTGTGCCCAATGGTCAAGATGGTCGCGCGCATATTTGAGTGATGCCAGCGAACCCAGCACGTCATTCATCAATGAAAAACCCTGCGGGCGACCGCCAAAATCTTCATCCATTGCCTCGATCAGTGGCTGCTGATAGCGCACCAGCAGCTCTATCACGCGCTGAATGCGTGCCCGACGCAGCTCTGGGCTGACGCACCCAGCATTGATAAAGGCTTCTTTTTGCGCCGCCAACAGGCTGGACAGCTGTTCTGGAGCAGTGCTGCTGAACGTCATGGATGAGTCCTCTGATACACCGGTTCAATGAGCCGACGCTAGCGAATCCGCCTCCCGAACGCCTCGTCCAATCGGACGATAATCGGCTGCATTCGTTAGTCCATTAAGACGATGTAGCGCACCGTTTCGAGGCGAATACTGCAAGCACGAAAATTCAATCCATGAGGTTCGTCATGGCAATGCAAAGCAGCTTCGACCCGCAGGCATTCCGTACCGCGCTGGGCACCTTTACCACCGGGGTGACGATCATCACCACCCAGGCTGAAGATGGTTCGCCCATCGGCATTACTGCCAACAGTTTCAACTCGGTCTCCCTCAACCCGCCGCTGGTGCTGTGGAGTCTGGCCAAGACTGCTCGCAGCCTGCCGGTGTTCAGTTCCGGAAAACACTGGAACGTGCATGTGCTGTCGACCGAACAGGAACCTCTGTCCGGACGTTTTGCGATGCAGGGCGAGAACAAGTTCTCCGAAATTGAACTCGACAACGGCATCAGCGAAGCGCCGCTGCTACAGGACTGCACCGCCAGGTTTCAGTGCCGCACGGCCTTTCAATATGAAGGCGGCGACCATGTGATTTTTGTCGGGGAAGTACTCGCCTTCGATCACAGCGACCGTGCACCGTTGGCCTTTCAAAGCGGCCAATATGCCCTGGCGACGCGCAAGCCACGCAGCGAGCTGCGCCTGGCAACCACTCCGCCACCGCCGGAATGCAGCTACACCGAGGACTTGCTCGGTTATCTGCTGGGCCGCGCCCACTACCAGTTGCTCGACGCCCTGCATCGCCTGCTGAGCAATCAGCAACTGGATGAGCATGCATTTTTCATCCTCTCGGTCCTGTGTATTCGCGACAACCTGACCCTGGATGAAATCAATCATTTCGTCAGCTACACCGGGCATGTGGTGACCGTGGCAAGCATGCGCTTTCTCGAAAAGCAGAATCTGGTCGCTCTCGAAGGCAGCCAGCAGGCACCGCGCTATGTACTGACCGCCACCGGTCGTGAGGCGTCGCTGCAACAAGTGGCACTGGCCAAGGCCGTGGAGGAGAACGTATCGGCCAGACTCGCTCCCGGCGATGCCCAGGCCCTTAAAGTGCTGCTCAAGCGCCTGATTGCAGCCAGTGATCCAGGCTTGCCCGATCTATGGGCGCCCCGTTAAATCCCTAGTCAAAAAGGAACAGGACCCTTTATGAACATTATTCAGCGCTTCAATCTGACCGGCAGCGTGGCCGTCATCACCGGTGGCGGCCGGGGCATTGGCCGCGGGATCGCCCTGGCCTACGCCGAGGCTGGCGCCGATGTGGTATTGGCAGCCCGCACCTTGAGCGACGTTGAAGCGGTGGCCGAAGAAGTTCGCAGCCTGGGCCGCCGTGCCCTGGCCCTGAGCTGTGACGTGAATGATGCCGAACAACGCAGTGCGGTGGTCACCCAGGCCCGTGAGCACATGGGGCGCATTACTCATCTGGTGAACAACGCAGGCGGTGCCGGCCCCAACGACCCGTTGACCCTGAGTGTCGAGCGCTTCGAAGAAATCATGCGTTTCAACGTGTCTTCGGCCTATCACCTGTGCCAGCTGTGCGTGCCGCACATGCGTGATGCGGGCAACGGCAACATTCTCAATATCACCTCAGGCGCGGCGCGTTATGCCCAAACCCAATTCAGTGCCTATGGCACTGCCAAAGCCGCGCTGAGCCACATGACCCGCTTGCTGGCCCAGGATTTCGCGCCGTTGGTGAGGGTCAACGCAATTGCCCCCGGCCCGATCCTGACCGACGCCCTGAACCGCGTCCTGCCGGTTGCCATGCGCGAGGGCATGATCAACGCCACCCCGCTGCAAAGCCTGGGCGAAGTCGAAGACATTGCCGCCGCTGCGCTGTACCTGGCCACCCCGGCTTCGCGCTGGGTCACCGGCAAGATCCTGGAAGTGGATGGCGGCGCCGAATCGAGCGTGTGGCCGGGCTGAGCCAAGACTAAACCGTGGGAGCGAGCCTGCTCGCGAAGCTCGCTCCCACAAGGGATTTTCTGCAGAGCCCTCACCGGGATCTGGCTTTAAGAGAGCGTATTTATGGACACACAGTTGATTGAAGCCCTGGGCGACGAGCTGTTTCACGCGCTGCGTGAGCGCCGCAGTGTGCAGCCGCTGACCCAGCGTTACCCGGACCTGACCCTGGAAACGGCCTACCGGATCTCCCTGCGTTTTTTACAGCGCCGCGAAGCGCTGGGCGAGCAAGTGATCGGCAAGAAGATCGGCGTCACCAGCCGTGCCGTGCAGGAAATGCTCGATGTGCATCAGCCCGATTTCGGTTTTTTGACTAATCCCATGCAGGTCGCTGACAACAGTGATGTGAGCTTCGTCACCCACCATCTGGTGCAACCACGGGCTGAAGGCGAGATCGCTTTTATCCTCGGCGAAGACCTGCACGCCCCCGGCATTACCGCCGAAGACGTCATGGCTGCCAGCCAATGGGTGGTGCCGTGTTTCGAGATTGTCGACTCGCGTATCGCCGACTGGAAAATCCGCATTCAAGACACCGTGGCCGACAACGCCTCATGCGGCGTGTTCGCCCTGGGCGAGCAACGGATCAATCCCCGTGAACTGGACCTGGCCAAGGTCGAACTGCACGTGCTGAAAAACGGTCAGCCGGCGGGTAACGGTTTTGGCTCGGCAGTACAGGGCCACCCCTGCGCCGCCGTGGCTTGGCTGGCCAATACCCTGGGCAAGTTCGACATTCCGTTTCGCAAGGGTGAAATCATTCTGTCCGGAGCATTGGCACCGCTGGTGCCGGTGCAACCCGGGGATGAGGTCAGCCTGACCCTTAGCGGTCTGGGCTCTGCCCGTCTGCGCTTCGTGCCCTAAACCCCGTTCGAGACCTTTCCCATGACCAAAAAGATCAAATGCGCCCTGATCGGGCCGGGCAATATCGGCACCGACCTGCTCTACAAGTTGCTGCGCAGCGACGTGCTGGAGCCGGTGTGGATGGTGGGCATCGATGCCACGTCCGAAGGCCTGAGCCGCGCCCGAGAGATGGGCCTCAAGACTACCAGCGACGGGGTCGACGGGCTGTTGCCGCATGTGCTGGCGGACAATATCCAGATTGCCTTCGATGCCACGTCGGCTTACGTTCACGCCGAAAACAGCCGCAAGCTCAACGAGCTGGGCGTACTGATGATCGACCTGACCCCTGCCGCCATTGGCCCGTACTGTGTGCCCCCGGTCAATCTCAAGGCCAACCTCAAGCGCGGTGCAATGAACGTCAATATGGTCACCTGCGGCGGCCAGGCGACCATTCCGCTGGTGGCTGCCGTGAGCAGCGTGCAACCGGTGGCTTATGCCGAGATCGTCGCCACAGCGGCGTCCAAGTCGGTCGGCCCGGGCACACGCAAGAATATCGACGAGTTCACCCGCACCACCGCCAGTGCCATCGAACAGGTGGGCGGAGCCAAAAAAGGTAAGGCGATCATTATCGTCAATCCGGCCGAGCCCCCCCTGATCATGCGCGACACCGTGCATTGCCTGACTGAAACCGAACCGGATCAAGCCGCGATCACCCTGGCCATTGCCAACATGATCGAGCAGGTGCAGCAGTACGTGCCGGGCTACAAGCTGGTCAACGGGCCGGTGTTTGAAGGCAATCGGGTGTCGATCTTCATGGAGGTCGAAGGCCTGGGCGACTACCTGCCCAAGTACGCCGGCAACCTCGACATCATGACCGCTGCCGCTGCGCGCACCGCCGAGATGTTCGCCGAGGAAATCCTCAAGGGTGAACTGCAACTCAAGGCATCCGCCCCTCAACCTGCCCTCGCTTAAGGAGCCGACCATGGATCTTCGCGGCAAAAAAATCACCGTGCATGACATGTGCCTGCGCGACGGCATGCACCCCAAGCGTCACCAGATCAGCCTGCAACAGATGAAAGACATCGCCTGTGGCCTGGACGCCGCTGGCGTGCCCTTGATTGAAGTCACCCACGGCGACGGCCTGGGTGGCAGTTCGGTGAACTACGGGTTCCCGGCGCACACCGATGAGCAGTACCTGTCTGCGGTTATCCCGATGATGAAAAAAGCCAAGGTGTCGGCCCTGCTGCTGCCCGGCATAGGCACGGTGGATCATCTGCAAATGGCGTATGAGCTGGGGGTCAATACGATCCGGGTCGCCACCCATTGCACGGAAGCAGACGTGTCGGAGCAGCACATCTCCTATGCGCGCAAGTTGGGCATGGACACTGTGGGTTTCCTGATGATGGCCCACATGAATAGCCCCGAAGGCCTGGTCAAGCAGGGCAAGCTGATGGAGAGTTTCGGCGCCAACTGCGTTTACCTCACCGACTCGGCCGGCTACATGCTGCCCCACGACATCAAGGCCCGGGTCGCGGCGTTGCGTGAAGCGCTGCATCCGGACACCGAAATCGGCTTTCACGGCCATCACAACCTGTCCATGGGTGTGTCCAACTCCATCGCCGCCATCGAGGCCGGGGCCACGCGGATCGACGCCGCCGCTGCCGGTTTGGGCGCCGGTGCAGGTAACACGCCAATGGAAATCCTGGTTGCGGTGTGTGACCGCATGGGCATTGAAACCGGGGTCAGCGTATTCGGCATTCAAGATGTCGCCGAAGACCTGGTGGTGCCGATCATGGACTTCCCGATCCGCAGCGATCGTGATGCCCTGACTATGGGCTATGCCGGGGTCTATGGCTCGTTCCTGCTGTTTGCCAAGCGCGCCGAGAAGAAATATGGCGTACCGGCACGGGAAATCCTGGTGGAAATGGGCCGTCGCGGCATGGTTGGCGGTCAGGAAGACATGATTGAAGACACTGCCATGACCTTGGCTCGCCAGCGGGCCTGAGGCTTTGTTCCTTGCCAGGGGCGCTGACCGGGTCAGCGCCTTTGGCGTTTTTATCTGACAGGAATTCAACCATGTCCAATGCCCAGGTCGGCTGGCGCAGCCATGCTTTGCTGTTGTTGCTGGCGGCCATGTTTGCCGACAACTTTGTCGGCCGCCAGATTCTGGCGGTGATGATTGAACCGATCAAAGCAGAGTTCGGGGTCAGTGATACGGCGATGGGGCTGATTTCGGGCCTGGCATTTGCCGGGGTCTACGCCCTCCTCGCCTTGCCCGCCGGGCGGCTGGCCGATCGCATGTCACGCACCCGCTTGCTGGCGATTGCCTGCCTGTTATGGGCGGTGGCGACCATGATCTGTGGCCTGGCAGTCAGTTTCTGGATGCTGGCCGTGGCGCGCATGGCGGTTGCCGTGAGCGAGTCGCCGACCACCTCGGCGTCGATGTCGATCATTGCCGACTTGTACCCGCCGCATCGTCGCTCGTTTGCGATCAGTTGCTTCACTGCCGCCCCGACTTTTTCCGCCGTTATCGGCCTCAGCCTCGGGGCATGGGTGGTCGAGCACTATGGCTGGCGCACGGCGTTTATCGTGATCGGCATGCCCGCGCTGTTGTTCTCCACGCTGCTGGCTTTTGTCGCAAACGATCCGGCCCGGGGCCGTTGGGACCTGGCCAGCGCCCATGCTGCCCATCCGCTGCAAAGCATGGGCAGTGAGGCACGCAAACTCTGGGCTCTGCCCGCCTACCGTTGCCTGGTCATGGCGGGCGGCCTGACCACTCTGGGCTCCTATGCTATCGGCATGTGGAACACCAGCTTTCTGGTGCGCTCCCACGGATTGTCACTCCAGCATGCGGGGTTGCTGGCGGGCTTTATCTGTGGCGGTTTTGCCGGGATCGGCGCCTTGTTCAGCGGCTGGCTAAGCGACCACCTGACGCCGCGCAACCCGCACTGGCAAGTGGGTATTCCAATAATCGGCAATGTAGCCGCGCTTGCTGCGCTGTTCGCCTACCTGCTGTGGCCCGACACAGTGTGGACGCAGCTGGGCAGCGTGCCCGTCCCCAGCTCGATGCTGTGGTGCGCGCTGTACAGCTTTTTTGTGGTGTGGTGGGTGGCCCCGTCTTACAACCTGGTCACGCAACTGGTCCCGGCCAACCGTCGAGGCACGGCCATGGCTTTACAGACCATCATCTCGACACTTATGGGGGTTGGGGTGGGCCCGTTGCTGGCCGGACTGTTCAGTGATGCCTTGCAACCGGCTTTCGGCGTTGAATCGCTGCGCTATGCGTTACTGCTGGTCAGTCTGCCGGTGGCAGGTGCGATCATGCTGCTGATCCGCACCTCCAGCCATGCCGCACAAACCGATTATCTACAGGCAGAGCGAGCCGCATAGTCATCGATAAATGTGCGGGTCAGCTCATAGGACGACAGGTTCGCCCTGCGCCCGGGGCTGAGAGGGAATGCCTGACCCGCCCACAGGTTGATGAAGTCACCGCTGCCCTCTGACTTGGCCTTCAAGGGCAGCAGCACCCCGCCCGCCAGCGGAAAGACCGGCGCCTGGGTATTGATCGGATCCATTTCGCGCATCACCCGATTGACAATACTGCGGGCCGGGCGGCCGGTAAAAAGGTTGGTCAACGCAGTTTGGCTGGAGCTGGCTTCACGCAGCGCCCGGTGATGGGGTTGGGTGACGCTGGCCTCGGCACAAAACAGGTACGCGGTGCCGATTTGCACGGCACTGGCGCCCAGTGCAAACGCAGCGCCGATGCCCCGCGCATCGGCGATCCCGCCCGCGGCAATCACCGGCACGGTTACCGCATCAACGATCTGTGGCACCAGGGCAAAGGTGCCGATCTGGGTAGTCAATTCACGGCTCAAAAACATCGCCCGATGCCCACCGGCCTCGTAGCCCATAGCGATGATCGCATCACACCCGTGAAGCTCCAGCCATTGAGCCTCCTCAACCGTGGTGGCTGAACTGAGGATTTTTGCCCCGCAGGCCTTGACCCTCGCCACCAGCTCCGGTGCCGGCAGGCCGAAGTGGAAACTGACGACCTCCGGGCGCAGCTCTTCGACCAGGGCGCAGGTGGTTTCGTCGAAAGGTGCGCGGCTCGACACGGGAGTCGGCGCGTCATAGTCGACCCCAAGCTCGATGTAGTAGGCCTTGAACAGCGACTTCCACTGCTCGATTGCGGCCTCGTCGTATTCTGGGGCTTGATGGCAGAAAAAATTCAGGTTCAAGGGCTGCTCGCTTGCGGCCCTGAAAGCCGCCACTTCAGCGCGAATCGATTCGAGGTTCAACGTGGCACAGGCCAGGGACCCCAGCCCTCCGGCCCTGGCGACACCGATCATGATATCGGCGCCAGCGCCGAGCATGGGGGCCTGGATGATAGGATGGGTGATGCCGAGCAAGTCGATAAGGCGAGAATCGGGCCAGCAGCTCATGAGGGCGCTCACGGGTAATGATCGGGATGCCAATACTAGCGGCTGGCTTACGAAGGCGCAGCCTCGTTCTGCTCGTCAACGGCTACGGTTTTCGCCACCCATCCCGCTCCGTAGCAGTTGACGAGTAGAACGAGGCTACGTTCGATCGCGCAGCGGTCGCAAAACCGGTACACGCGGTTTGCCTGATTAACCGTGGAAGCCGACCTTACGACTGCTTCGCAGCCTCGCACGGCTCGTCAGCGACTACAGGCCTCTTATTTCTTGCCGGCCAACGCCGAAATCAAAGCCGGGTCATGGTTGTAGATGTCCGGCGCATAGGTCACTTTTCCATCTTTGCTCGCCTGGGCCGTCCAGTAAGTCATCAGGATCGGCACCGGTCGGGACAGCCTGAATTCATGGGTCAACCCCGTGCTCAAGAGTTCTTCGGTGCGGGTCTTTTCGGCCGGGGTCACCAGCAGGTCACGCAGCTGGAAGACCGACTCGACCCGTACACAGCCCGAACTGAAAGCCCGTGGTCCCTTGCTGAACAACGCCTGGCTGGGGGTGTCGTGCAAGTAGACCGAGAACGGATTGGGAAACCGGATTGCAATTCGCCCCAGAGGGTTTCTCGGCCCGGCGCCCTGGCGCAGAAGGATATTGCCCGGGCGGTCCCAGTCAATATCCTGGGCCGCCAACGGCTGGCCGTTGCTGTCCACGATCTGCAGATCCTGGCGGCTGAGGAAAGACGGATCGCGGCGGATCTGCGGCAGTTTGTCTTCACGAAAAATGGTCGGCGGGATGGTCCAGGTCGGGTTCAAGGTCAGGCGATTGACCCGGGACTTGAGCAACGGTGTCTGGCGTTCGGCACGCCCCACTTGAGTGCGGGTCTGCCACACGGGCACGCCACTCTGGTACACGGTCAATTGCGCAGCGGGCACGTTGACCAGCAAGCTGTCGGGCTCAAAATCCTGGGCGATCCAACGAAAACGCTCAAGGTTGATGCGCAGTTGTTCGAGCCGCTCCTGAGGGCTGATATTCAGCTCTTTCAAGGTGCCCGCACCGATCACACCATCGGCCTGCAACGAGTGATCGAGCTGAAAGCTCTTCACGGCTGCAGCCAACTCATTGGTGTAAGTGTGATCGACAGAGGCCGGTAAATGATTCAGGTAGCCTTCACTGAACAGCCGCTTTGCGAGTTCGGGCACCCGTGCATCCTGCATGCCGGGTCGCAACAAAGGACCGCTCGCAAGCGGCTGCCATTGTGGCAACGGTTGCAGACGCTGGCGGGCATAGACCCGGCGCAGGTTTTGATACATCTCCCCTTGCGGCCGCGCCTGGTCAAAGGCCCGCGGAATATCATTCAGGCCCGGTCCTGCCAGGGCCAGAATCCGGGCCTGACGGTCCTGGGGCACTTCGCTGGCATGCCATACCGGCTCAAACTTTGCCTGTGGCAGGCGACCATAGTGCAGGTCCTGCAATGCTTGAAGGTACTGCTGGCTGGTCTCGATATCGGCGCACAGATCCCGAGTCGAGGGCAGTGTGTAGTCCCCTGGGTTCAGACCGTCATCGGCCAACTGAGCCAGTGCTGCTTGCAAGGCGCTCAGGCGCTGATTGTCGGTCCAGACCAACTGATCGTTATGCCCCAGATAAAAACCCTGCAGCAGTTGTTTAGAAGACTCGCTGACTCGCGCCGCCAGCCCCGGGCAGTCCTGAGGCAGTTGACTGAGCGCCTGCTGCACCGGATTCAGTGAACTCACAGGTAGGGGATCGCCTACAGCGACCAATGGCGCAGTCAGCAAGGCAATGCTCAAGTAAAATGCGCGTTTTTTGAACAACTGCTTAACTCCAATTAAGGGCCGTCACTTGGTACATCAACTGAATCTGCAGTCACGGTAAACCCACAGGCTAGCAGCTAACGCAGGATCGCCAAGTTATCGGCGCAGGATTGCTGGCCTGACATCATCGAGAACACGCTATTTATGCTTAACTTTTTACGTCGCTTTTGTTTGGCAGTCCTTGCACTGAGTGCAACCTGCAGCACTGCCTACGCAGCCAACCCTCTATTACTCAGCAAACTCAGCCATGCCGCCCCCGAGCTGAACCCACAGGCCCTTAAAAGCGCCCTGAGCGCCATGCAATGCGCGGTCAACAATGGCGCAAAGCAGGCCCAGCATCTGGCCGTAATCGATTACTCGCAACCTTCGACTGCGCGTCGTCTCTGGATCTTTGACCTGAATCGCAAGACGTTGGTTCTGCGAGATCTGGTGGCCCACGGCAAAAAATCCGGTGAAAACTTCGCCACCAGTTTCTCCAATACCGAAGGCAGCAATCAGTCAAGCCTGGGGCTGTTCAGTACCCAGGAAAGCTATGTGGGCAGCCACGGCTACTCGTTGCGCATGGACGGCCTGGAGCCGGGCATCAATGATCAAGCTCGCGAACGTGCAATCGTGATTCACCCTGCCGATTACGTTAATCCGCTGTGGAGCAAAACCCAGGGCCGAATCGGTCGCAGCCTTGGCTGCCCGGCAGTACGCCCGCAAGTGGCGCGCCAGGTGGTGGACAAACTCAAGAATGGCCAGTTCATGTTCGCCTGGTACCCCGACAAGCGCTGGCTGCAATCCTCGGCTTACCTCAACTGCCAGTCACGGCAGGTGGCAAGTATTGTGTCGGCCAAGCATGAGGTCATGCCAGGGGGTTGAAAGCCCGGGAGCAATACCGGTACATAGTGCGTACATGTTCAAGGAGATTCACCATGTCCGCGTTGCACACGAGTGCCTGTATTTATCGCCCCATGACCCAGGCCGATTTACCCGCAGCCCACGGGCTGTCCTCGCAACTCGACTGGCCCCACCGCCTCGAAGACTGGGGCCTGCTGCATCGGGTCTTCAAAGGATTTGTAGCGACTGTCGATGACCGTTTGATCGGCACGGCATTCGCCTGCCCCCAAGGCAACTTTGCAACCATCGGCCTGGTGGTGGTCAATCCCGACTTCCAGGGCCAGGGCATCGGCCGCCTGCTGATGGAGCTGGCACTTGATGCTTGCCAACCGGGCACTCCCATCCTAAATGCCTCCGTTGCTGGTGCACCGCTGTATCTGAGTCAGGGCTTTGTCGAATTCGGCACCATTGAACAGCGCCAGGGCCTGGCCCGGGCCGTCGCACTCGAACCCCTGGCCGAAGATGAGCATCTGCGGGCCCTCTGCGAACAGGATCAGGTCCGGCAACTGGCATTGGCCAACGCGGGCAGCGGGCTGGACCGAAGCGCCCTCTTCGCACAGTTGCACGATACGATCGAACACACGGCAGGCATCGAGACAGATGGCCAGCTACAGGCGTTTGCTTTATTGCGCCGGGCCGGGCGCGGACACTGCATTGGTCCTGTCATTGCACAAAATACCCGGCAGGCCAGACACCTGATCACCACCCTGCTCGCCCAAATCCCCAATCAGTTTGTGCGCATCGATGTCCCGATGGACAGCGGACTGTGTGAGTGGCTGACACTGGCCGGCCTTGAACCGGTGGACCGCGTAACCCAGATGGCTCTGGGGTCGCCCCCGCAACCCAACCCGCTCGTACGCCAGTTCGCACTGGTTTCACAGGCCATTGGTTGAGCTGTCGAGCGAAGGATGTGGGAACGGGCTTGCTCGCGATAGCATCACCGCAGTACCCCGCCCTGCCGTTTCTTATCCGTTACCGACCCTTTTCCACTGAAAGCGACACCGCCCCGGGCCTGTTGTTGACTCATCGGGCTCGGCGCTATTTATTACTATTAATCCGCATTAATACGATAAATAGAACATATGCTCAGTCGCCCCCTGCACCGTAAACGCCAGAAGCTCTCCGATGTGATTGTCGAGTCGGTCAAACGCTCGATTGTCACCGATGCACTCAAGCCCGGTGACCGGTTGCCCACCGAACGGGAGCTGATGGAGAGCTTTCAGTGCTCCAAGGGTTCTGCCCGCGAAGCACTCAAGGCGCTGGAAGTCGAAGGCCTGGTCAACACCCGCACTGGCCCCAGCGGTGGCGCCTATCTGAACCAGGCCGGGACCGAGCCCGCCAGTCGCGCACTGCGTAACTACTTGCACTTTCAGCATCTGGACGGCGAGCAGGTCTATCAGTTGCGCAAGGTGATCGAAGTCGAACTCGCGGTATCGGTGATTGGCAGATTGAGTGCCGAAGACTATCTGGCCCTGCAGGCCAACGTGGATTTTTGCAGCGCTCCCGAAGACAGCGAAGCCGGACAGCGCGAACAGCGTCTGGCGGAACTGGAGTTTCATAACCTGCTGGCACGGGCCTGCCCTAACCCGCTCCTGAGTTTTATGGCGCAGTTTCTCAATGACCTGCTGCGCGATCTGGTGGTGCTGAAGAAAGCCTACAAACCCAAGCGCAAACAGTTCGACGCCGCCAACCTGGATTATCACAAGCAACTGTTGATTGCCTTGCAGGCCGAGGATGAAGCCTCTGTGCGCAACCTGATGCACGAACACATGTGTGACGCCGAACACCATATGACCGCCCTCGAGGGCCAGGTCAGCCCGCATTTCCTCCTGGAATTCGATCACAACCACTAACTGTGCCAATAAAAGGCCTGCCCACAGGCCATGTTCCGCCGTTTGCCATTGCTACTCCTGCCAATAACTAATCAAACCAGGGAGTTTCCCCATGCAACGTCGCACTTTGTTGAAAGCAAGCCTGGCCGCTGCCAGTGCCCTGAGCCTTCCGCTGGGCATACGCCATGCCTTCGCCTCCGAGCCCTTTACTTTCTACGGCCTCAAGTCCATGTCCGGCGCCTTTGCCAGTTACGGCAAGTTCGCCGACATGGGCTCGCGCCTGGCAGTGGAGCAGTATCCGCAGTTGCTGGGCAGGCCCCTGAATTACAAGGTGATCGACACCGAGGGCAACGCCGGCAAAGCGGTACGCAAGGTGCAGGAAGCCATTGCACAGGATGGCGCGCGCTTCTTTCAGGGCTGCACACTCTCGTCTTCAGCACTGGCAGTCGCCAAGGAAGTGGACAAGGCAGGCGGTGTCTTCATGACGCCCGTGGGTGCCGACGAAGTGACCGGCAAGGATTGCAACAAAGCCACGTTTCGCTGGTCGGTGCCAACCTACGGTGCGGTACGCGAAACCCTGGTGCCGCTGATCAAGCGTTTGCCCGAAGCCAAGCGCTGGTACACCATCACCCCGCAGTATGTATTCGGCGAAGCGCTGCTCGATGGCACCAAAGAGGTGCTAAAGGAGCATGGCCTGGAACATGTCGGCAACAGCTATCACTCCCTGCAGGAGCAGGAGTTTTCTGGCTACCTGACCAATGCCATCGCGGCAAAGCCCGATGTACTGGTGCTGCTCAACTTCGGCAGCCAATCGTCCAACACCCTGCGCCAGGCGGTGAACTTCGGGATCAAGGAGCGGATGAAGGTCCTGCTGGTGTGGTCGGCGGGTCTGGATCAATTCCAGGAGCTGGGCAGCGACATACTTGAAGGAGTGTACCTCGGTGCCCAGTACTGGCATCAGGTGGATACACCGCTCAATCGCGAACTGGTCAAGATCACCAAGGCCAGGTACGGGATCAACCCCACCTACCCCCTGGCCGCTGACTACATCAGTACCAAGGTCATGCTCGACACCATCGCTGCCACCGGCAGTTTCGATGGCCCCACGGTGGCCAAAGCCATGCAGGGCTTGAGCTATGAGGGCCCGACCGGTACCGAGTCGATCCGCGCCGGTGACCACCAGGTGATCAAGGATTACTACCTGCTGATCGGAAAACCGGCTGACGAAATGAGTGACAAGGACGATCTGGCTCAAGTGGTCAGCTCCGGTCAGTCATTTGCCCCGGTACAAGACACCGGCTGCGTTCTGGGCTGAATCCCGGCACTTCTTCAGCTTTTGCTACTGGCAGCCGATCACCCGTGATCGCCTGCAGAGGGTATCTGCATGCTCGAACTTTACCTGTTTCAAATTCTCAATGGCCTGGGCCTAGGGATGATCTACTTTCTGATTGCCGTCGGACTGACGATCATTTTCGGCCTGCTGAACTTCGTCAATTTCGCCCACGGTGCGTTTTTCCTGCTGGGCGCTTACATCTGCTACACCGCGGTCAGCCTGACCGGCAATTTTTGGCTGTCTTTGCTGCTTGCCCCCTTACTGGTCGCCGCCCTGGCCTGGGTGATTGAGCGATTGCTGATCCAGCGGATTTATCACTTGCCCCACATGTTCCAGATTCTGGTGACCCTGGGTATCGCCCTGATCATCCAGGAAGCCAGCGTGATGATCTGGGGCCCCGTGGGCAAAAGCGTCGCCGTACCGCAACTGCTGCGTGGCGTACTGGTGATCGGCGATTTCGTCTATCCCTACTATCGCCTGTTCCTGATTGTGTTTTCAGCCCTGGTGGGATTCGGCTTGTGGCTGCTGTTGGAGCGCACGCGCTTTGGCGCCCTGGTGCGCGCCGGCAGTGAAAGCACGGAAACCGTGTCGCTACTGGGCACCAATATTTTCCGCCTGTTTTCCATGACGTTCGCCCTCGGCGCCGGGCTGGCCGGTGTGGCCGGCGTGCTATTCGCGCCATTGCGCGGTGCCCAGCCCTTCGTCGGCCCGGAAATTCTCGGGGTGGCATTTGTCGTGGTGGTGATCGGCGGCATGGGCTCGTTCAGCGGTGCGTTGGTGGGCGGCCTGTTGGTGGGCGTGGTGCAAAGCCTGATGACAACTATCTGGCCCCAGGGTGCGAGCCTGATGATTTACGGCGCGATGGCCGTGGTCATTCTGCTGCGTCCTTACGGCCTGTTCGGGAGAGCCTGACATGAGCGAGAAAAACCCCCTGCCCTTTGCCAAAACCCAGTCGCGTTCCATGCTGCTGTTGGTGGTGGCGGTACTGGTCGGCCTGCCACTGGTGCTGCCTTCCGCAACCCTGGCCACCGAAATCCTGATTTTCGCCATGGCGGCACTGGCCTGCAACCTGCTGCTGGGCTACACCGGGCTGTTGTCATTCGGCCAAGGGATCTTCTTTGGCGCCGGTGCCTACTGCGCCGCATTGTTGATGATCCATTTGCAGTTGGGCCTGTTCAGTGCCTTGCTGGGCGCAGCGCTGGCCGGCGGCTTCCTGGCGTTTCTGGTGGGCGCCCTGGCGATTCGCCGGACTGGCATCTACTTCGTCATGCTGACCCTGGCTTTCAGTCAGATGGCGTACTTTCTGACCTACACCCTGAGTGACTGGACTGGCGGCGACAACGGACTGCTGAATGTGCCCCGGCCAGAAATTCGCATCGGTGACACCGTGCTGATGTCATTGAGTGATGCGCGATACTTTTACGGCTTTGTCGCGGTGTTGTTCCTGTTGATTTTCATCGGTGCACGCCGCGTTATCGCTTCGCCTTTCGGCAGTACGCTGATGGCGATCCGAGAAAACGAAACCCGCGCGGCCGCCATTGGCTACGACACCCGGCACTTCAAGATTCTGGTGTTCATGCTCTCGGGGGCAGTCACCGGTATTGCAGGGGCGCTGTACGCCATGCTCCTGCACTTTGTTCCGCTGTCCAATATCGACCTGGCGATGTCGGAAAACATTCTGATCATGACCATCGTCGGCGGTACCGGGTCCTTGTTCGGCTCCTTGCTGGGCGCAGGTTCCATCGTGTTGCTGGGCGAATTCCTGTCTGATCTGTGGCCACGCTGGCTGATGCTGCTGGGGGTCATTTTGATTCTGGTGGTGGTGTTTATGCGCGGCGGCCTGTGGGGCGGATTTTCGAGCCTGTTCGAGCGTATCAAGGGGCGACGCAAACCCAGCTTGCCCGTGCAGGAGGAGCAGCCATGAGCGCGCCTGAGTATCTGCTGCAAACCGAAAATCTGGAGCTGGCCTATGGCGCCTTTCGGGCAGTCAACGGCGTGAGCCTCAACGTCGAAAAAGGCACCATTCATACCGTGATTGGCCCCAACGGTGCGGGCAAGACCAGCCTGTTTCACTGCCTGACCGGAGAGCGTCAGGCCACAGGCGGGGCAATCATGTTTGATGGCAGGAATATCATCAAAAAACCGTCACACGGCCGCGTTGGCCTGGGCATGGCCCGCTCGTTCCAGCTGACCAGCCTGTTTCAAAACCTCAGTGTTCGGGAAAACCTGCGCCTGGCAGCCCAAGGCCGGGATGGTCTGGCTGCGCTGAACTTCTGGCGCCGTGTCGACAGTCGCCGCGAACACCTAGAGATGGCCGATCAGGTGCTGGAGCGCCTGCAATTGACCCAGCGCGCCGACACCCTGGCCGGTGAGTTGTCCCACGGCCAGCAACGGGTGCTGGAGGTGGGCATGTCGATCTGCTCCAAACCCAAGCTGCTGATGCTCGATGAGCCAACTTCCGGCATGGGCATTGACGACATTCCGATCATGACCCAGTTGATCAGTGACCTGGGGCGCGACCACACGGTGCTGTTGATCGAACACAACATGAGCATCGTTATGTCCATTAGCCAACGTATCACCGTGATGAGCCACGGCCAGATTTTGGTCGAAGGCACACCCGAATTCGTTCGCGCCGATGAGCGCGTGCGTGTCGCCTATCTGGGAGAAGCCGCCTGATGCTGACCGTCGAGAATATCCATTCCTATTACGACAAAAGCCATGTCCTTGAAGGCGTCTCGCTGCAGGTCAACCCCGGGGAACTGGTGACGCTGCTGGGCCGTAACGGTGCGGGCAAAACCACAACGTTGCGCAGCATTTTGGGGATCATTTGCCCGCGTCAAGGCCAGATCCTCTTCAACGGCCAGGATATGGTCGGGCGCAAGATCTTCGAGATCGCCCGTGAAGGGCTGGCGCTCGTGCCGGAGCATCGCGGGATCTTCCGCCTGCTGAGCGTCGAGGAGAACCTGCGCATTGCGCAACGCAAAACCAGCCGCTGGCAGCTGGAGGATGTGTACACCATGTTCCCGCGCCTCAAGGAACGGCGAAAAAATGCCGGTCATGCGCTGTCTGGCGGCGAGCAGCAAATGCTCGCCATCGCTCGGGCGCTGCTCAATGACCCCAAGCTGCTGATCCTCGATGAACCCACCGAAGGCCTGGCCCCGGTGATCGTCGACGAGTTGGTAAAAATCCTGCGCAAGATCAAGGACGATGGTCTGCCTGTGCTGCTGGTGGAACAGAACCTGATGGTCTGCGACAAACTGGCCGACCGCCATTACGTACTGGAGCAAGGCCGTGTGGTGTATGAAGGCAGCGCCGCCGATTTTCGCGCCAACCCGACCATCAAGAACCGTTACCTGGCCCTGAGCGCCTGAAGGGAGATTTGTGTCAATGAACAGTCCAATCCTGTTATCCGACCTTTTCAACAGCAACGCGCCATTGATCAACCGCGATCGCTTGTGGCAATCGCTGATGGACCTGGCGCAACTCGGCGCCACAGCCAAGGGCGGTGTATGCCGCCTGGCCCTGACCGACCTCGACCGTCAGGCCCGTGACCTGTTTGTGCAATGGTGCGAAGAAGCCGGTTGCACCGTCACGGTTGATGCCATCGGCAATATTTTTGCCCGTCGCGCCGGTCGCCAACCGCACCTGCCACCGGTGATGACCGGCAGCCATATCGATACCCAGCCCACAGGCGGCAAGTTCGACGGGTGTTATGGCGTTATGGCCGGGCTGGAGGTGATTCGCACCCTCAATGACCTGAATTTGAGCACCGAGGCCCCGATCGAAGTGGTGGTATGGACCAATGAAGAAGGCTCGCGCTTCCCGCCGTGCATGATGGGGTCTGGAGTTTTCGCCGGTAAATTCGACCTCGACGAGACCCTGAGCAAACAGGATGAGCAAGGCCTGTCAGTGGGTGCGGAGTTGCAGCGCATTGGTTACGCCGGTAGCCGTGCAGTACTCGGCCATCCGGTTGGGGCCTATTTTGAAGCGCATATCGAGCAAGGTCCGGTGCTGGAAGACCGCAACATCACCTTGGGTGTGGTGATGGGATGCCTGGGGCAGAAGTGGTTTGACCTGACCCTGACCGGCGTCGAAGCCCATGCGGGCCCAACACCGATGCATTTGCGCAAGGATGCGCTGGTGGGCGCCGCACATGTGGTCAGCGCCGTGAACCGTATTGCCCATCAGCATCAACCCCACGCCTGCGGTACTGTCGGCTGCCTGACCCTGCACCCGGGTTCGCGCAATGTAATCCCGGGGCAGGTGCACATGACCATCGACCTGCGGCATTTGCATACCGACCGGTTGCAAGCGATGGTCAATGAGGTCCGCGAGGCTATTGACGTCGCGTGCACCGAGCATGGGCTGAGTTTCGAGCTGACACCTACTGCAGATTTCCCGCCCTTGGACTTCAACCCCGCCTGCATCGACGCCGTGCGCCAGGGCGCGCAACAGCTGGGCCTGAGCCATATGGACATCGTCAGCGGCGCTGGCCATGACGCGATTTTCATCGCTGAGTTGGGCCCCGCCGGGATGATCTTCGTACCCTGTGAAGGTGGCATCAGCCACAACGAAATCGAAAATGCTGCGCCTCAGGATCTGGCTGACGGGTGCGCCGTATTACTGCGGGCAATGGTCAATGCCGCGCAAGCAGGAGCTGCACAATGAGCACGACGGATATCGGGCAAATGAACGCGGTTGAACTGCTGAGCCGCTTTCGCGACAAGAGCCTGTCGCCGGTAGAAGTCACTGAAGATGCCTTGCTGCGTATCGAGCGCTACAACCCGGCGGTCAACGCTTACTGCCACGTGGACCCCGAAGGTGCGATGCAGTCTGCCAGGGAATCCGAGCAGCGCTGGTTGAAAGGCCAACCCTGCGGCGCGCTGGATGGCGTGCCGTCATCGATCAAGGACCTGACCCTGACCCGCGGCATGCCCACGCGTAAAGGCTCACGCACCACATCGGCCCAGGGACCGTGGGAGGTGGATGCACCGTTCACGGCGTTCATGCGCCAGGCCGGAGCCGTGCTGCTGGGCAAAACCACCACCCCGGAATTCGGCTGGAAAGGTGTCACCGACAACCCGCTTTACGGCATCACCCGCAATCCGTGGGACACCCGCCTGACTGCGGGCGGGTCCTCGGGCGGTGCAGCCGCCGCTGCGTCACTCAATCTGGGGGTGTTGCACCAGGGCAGCGACGCGGGCGGTTCGATCCGTATCCCCTGCGCCTTTACTGGCACCTTTGGCATCAAGCCGACATTTGGCTATGTGCCGCAGTGGCCCTCCAGCTCGATGACCATCCTCTCCCACCTCGGACCAATGACCCGCACGGTGGAAGATGCCGTGCTAATCCTGCAAACCGTGGCACAACCGGACGTTCGCGACGGCTTGATCGGCGCACCGCGCAGCCTGCCGTGGCTGCCTGAAGGTGACAGCCTCAAAGGGCTGCGCATCGCTTACAGCCCGGACTTCGGCCATGTGGGGGTCGATCCGCAGGTCGCCAGCGTGGTGGCTCGCGCCGTCGAGCGGCTGGTGGAGCTGGGAGCCCATGTTGAGCAGATCGACCCGGGGTTCAGTGATCCGCTGGATACGTTCAATACCCTGTGGTTTGCAGGTGCCGCCCGCCTGGCCGGACAACTCGACAGCAGCCAGCGCGCCTTGCTCGACCCAGGCTTGCAACGCATTGCGTCGCTAGGTGAACGCATCACGTTGAGCGAATACAGCGCAGCCCTGGAAGCACGAGCGGCTTTGGTGGCACAGATGGCGACGTTCCATGAGCGCTACGATGTGCTGGTCTCACCGATGCTGCCCATCACGGCGTTTGCCGCCGGGCATAACGTACCGCCGGATTCGGCCTCTACCGAGTGGATGCACTGGACGCCCTTCAGCTACCCCTTCAACCTGACTCAGCAACCGGCGGCGTCAATCCCGTGCGGCCTGGCTCAAAACGGCTTGCCGGTGGGGTTGCAAGTGGTGGCTGCACGGTTTGCGGATGATCAGGTGCTGCGGGTCTGCCGGGCGTATGAACAACACTTCCCGGCCACACACCCCTTGGTGCCGAAAAACGGCCAGGACTGATCCGGGCAAAACGTTGCCATGCTGCATGAGCCGGCATGGCACGCAGAAGACGTTGAAGCAGAAGGATTGTTTGCTGATAAGTGCGCGTCAGGCCCGATGGCGTTGACGCTGAACATGAAGATATCCATCACGTTGCGGATGAACTCTTGAAAATGGCAGGGGCGGCTGGATTTGAACCAACGCATGGCAGGATCAAAACCTGCTGCCTTACCGCTTGGCGACGCCCCTGTATCTGTAGCGATGAGTGCCTGGCACTCTTTTACTGATGCTTGCAGCCTGCAAATGTCGCCATTTGCTGCGAGCCTGTAAGGGTTCGCTGCAAGAACGGGCGCAAATATACCAACACTCTTTGGATTGGGGAAGCACTTTTTAAATAAATTTATTCAAAAACAGCTACTTAGTGGTTCTCGGGGCAAAATTAAGCCCTTTTGGCCGTAATGCGGGCCACCCCACTAAAAATCCGTGACACCTCAACTGTGGTGCCGAGCCCGCTCGCGAAGACTGTAAAAGCGCCTCGGCTATCCCCAGTCAACACCGATCTTCGCGAGCAGGCTCGGCCCCACAGATGTACTGTCAGCATTACCTTCACCACTGGCCGATCTCTTCAGCCTGCCCTTCTGCGGGTCATATGGATCAGCGCCAATCTGTCGCCCTCCGGTGAAGCTCGCTCTTCGATAGCAAAGGGCTGGAATCCCAGCTTTGGATAAAGCAGCAAGCCCGCAGTATTACCGTTGAAACACGAGAGCTGTACTTCAGAGGCGTCGTATCGGTCGAACGCCAGCGCTGTCATCGTCTCCACAATGAAGCTCGCCACACCTTTGCATCGCGCCTGCGGGGCAACGATGACATTGCCGATACAGCAAGTCCCGCCCGGCTCAGCCCGATAGAAGTTGGCAAAACCGACAACTCTATTATCGGCTTCGAAAATCGTTGAATCGAACCGCTGCGCAATCGCGTCGGCCATTTGTGACTCCGTCAGTGGGTATTGCGCTTTTGGGAACATATAAAACAGTTCCTGAGCGCCCTGAGGAAGGCCGCAGATTGTTTTGATGTCATCCGCTTTCACAGGCCGGTGGTGTATTTTCATAGCGCGTCCTTGAGATCTATGGCCCCGGCATTCTAGCTCACCGCCATTTGCTCAAGCACCTGGCTGTTTCGAGCGCAGACCAGGGGCTCGCTGCCTTGAGGCTCGGCTTGTAATTTTTTAAAACTGACGGAGAAGTACCCATGACCGAGTATGAAAGCATTGTCAGTACGGCTGTCGAGAGCGATCTGGACGGCATTCTTGAGCTTCAAGAAGCTAATCAGACAGCCCGTGGCGGCTCACTGTCTGCAAGCCTGCCCCGCTCGCGTATCGCAGCCATGATGCAAGAAATGCCGTTAATCGTTGCCCGGCGCGGCGCCCACGTAACCGGCTTTTTGATGAGCACCAGCCGGACAATGAATGCGGATATACCCATCGTAAAAGCCATGTTCGACGCCTATCAAGGCACCCCTGAGGCCTATGTCTATGGTCCGGTCTGTGTTGGCGAGGAGGAACGTGGCAAGGGCTTGGCGCAAAAAATGTTCGCCGCCCTGAAGCGCCTTGAACCAGGCCGTGAGGGGATTCTTTTCATCCGTCAGGACAACGAACCCTCACTGCGCGCGCACGTGAAAATGGGCATGAATCAAGTTGCATCGTTTTCATTCAAGGGTTCTGTTTATGCCGTGTTTTCTTACGTTGCATAAACGGGTAGACCGCGTGGTGTCGAAACTAGCCAATCAGATAAGTGTCTGAAGATCGATGATCTGGCTAACAGCCACACTGATCCGCCACGAAGGTTTCCGGTATGCCCGCCCCCCCTGCTCGCCCAGACCTTATTTATGAATACCCATCGCACCTGCGTGCTCAGGTCGAAGCTGCTCCCCGGGCGCCAGGGGTCTATTTCTTTTACGCTGAAGGCGATTCGATACCGCTTTATATCGGCAAAAGCATCGATATTCGCAGCCGACTGCTTGCCCACCTGCGCGCGCCCGAAGAAGCCAGAATGCTGCGCCAGGCGCAACGAATCGAGTACCAGCAAACCGCAGGGGAAATAGGCGCCCTGCTGCTTGAATCCCGACTGATCAAAGAACTGCAACCCTTGAAGAACAAGCGGCTTCGTCGTCAGCAACGCCTGTGTTCGCTGCGTATTCGCGACGGGGTGCTGGAGATCATCGACACCACCGCGATTGGCACAGGACCTCAGCTGTACGGACTTTTCCGTAACCGGCGAATGGCTACCGACGCTCTGATGCTGATTGCGGACGAGCATCGCCTCTGCCATACCCTGCTAGGGATTGATAAATCCTCGGGACGCGCCTGCTTCAGGGCACAAATTGGAAAGTGCGCCGGGGCCTGCAAAGGCGCAGAAAGTCATGAGGCGCATACCGAACGCTTGCTCGCTGCTTTAGAACGCTGGGCAGTGCATCACTGGCCGTTCCCCGGCCCAATCGCTTTGCACGAACGGCATGGGCAGGCCGAGGAATACCACGTCGTAGACAGCTGGCGTTACATTGGGACTTACGCCTGCGAGGCTGATGCCAGAAAGGCCCCCAAGCTCACGGGGCAAGCATTCGATGCCGACTGCTACAAGATTCTGGTGCGACCAGTGCTGTTAGAAAGCACGACCATCATCCTGCTTTCGTAGAAGACGGTCTGCTTGCCGCTACTGTGGAAATCAAGCCGAGTGCGATCGTTGTGTTCCGGTTTCCTCCACGGGTTTTACCTTCAAAATCTAGCCATGTGAGCTGGACTCAACGATCCGCAACCACGGCCAGCGCGCTTGATAGCTTCTGGCTTTCTGTGTGAACAAGTCAGGTTGCAGATTTCTGGGATTGGGGCGTAGAAGCCCCAGTGCCACATCATCCAGTCCGTAGGGTGCATACACCTCACCCGTCTCAGGGACCAAACCAATACACGTACCGGCAACAAGGTAGCGATCAACGCCGTCTCTTGACGACTCAAGTCGCGGATAAGCCCTGCCAAACCGTTCGCCGTACCATAGATGGACACGAGCCTGATTCTTGATATCAACGTTAACGTCCAGGTCCTGGAAAAGCTGCCGGGTTCGAACAATAACGCCGTTCTCAGCCTCCCAGGACAGGTCCGTGTCAAAGTAAAAAATGTCGTAGTCCTTCACACCTGATGCCGGTGGCAGATTCGAATGATGATTCCAGACGGCTTGAAATAAACAACCCGCTGTCAGCATGCATTGGTTCAGCCCCAACAAAGGCAGCCGCTCAGAGATCTGCACGTTAACAGGGTTGTTCATTGCTATTTTGACCAGACTTTCGTGCGTCAATTTCACAGTGGGTCCTCAGTTTCAATACCCCGCACCTTGCTGAAAGTGATGCCTTGCAGAATGAAGATGCCGGATATACAGCTCTTTTAAATACAGGCCTCATATAATAGCCACTTGCAGTTTTTCTCGCGACCACTGCGCGCCAGGTTCTTTTGCGAAAGACTATTACAAACGCGAAATAAAGAACACCAACATTGCCATTGACCCAATAGTAAAAAAATCGACAAATCGTACAATCAACATATAAAGATTATCACGCAGAGCATCAACTTTAGCAGGCCTCATGCAAACTAACGGCTACGCTACCCCCTCCAACATAGCACTCCAATCAATCATCACCTCATAAAACCTATGCAAGCAGCTATAACATGTAGAGCTTTTTTGTTTAAGGCAATAAAATTGGTTTGCGCACCTCAAAAACCAAGGATTAGTTATTCCGATTTATCATATGACAATCAATCGGCTCATCCTTGACTTCCCGAACACAAGCCAATACAAATACAGCGCTTCACTTGCATTCCCACGGCACCTCGAGCATTCAAACAAGACACATGGACAATTCACTTAAAAAGGAAATTTACGTGAACAAGAGCCTTACTGAACTTATAAAATCCAACAAGATAAGCACTTCTACTTTTGCAGACATCATGGACGCCAAAGGCATCGGAAGCGTTATTTGCCGAAGCATAAAATCAGTCAATACCGAACAGCACTACTTTGTGGGCGAAGCCTATACGATAGAGTGGGAGCGCGTTAGAAAAACAGGCAATATCTCTGAGTCTCAACCGTCTACATGGCACCAAGTAAAAAACTTCCTGGTTCCAGACATACACTCTGCCGACGGCCTTGTTTATGTGGCCGGTGGAGGCCACTTAATAAAGGAAGAGGCGCTCGCCGGAGGTCTGAGTTGCAGTTATTTCGCTAAACTGGGTTTCGAAGGCGTCGTGCTGGGTGGCGCTGTACGCGACGTATCGGAATTAAAAGCCCTTGCGATGCCAGTCCTTGCCACTAACTTCACCCCCGTGGATACCCAAGGCAGCTATCGGGTCAAGTCCGTGGGTGACAGCTGCATGATTGACGGCTGCCTGATAAAGACAAAAGACGTCATCATTTCGGATGCCAACGGGACAGTCATACTGCCGCCTGATGTATTGAAAGACATCGTTTACCTGGCACTCGAGATCGAGAAGACAGAGAGGGAGATTTTAGACATCCTGCATGACAAACATGACACACGGAGTTTGATCACCTTGGTAGAAGAACGCAACCGCATCTAAATCATTCACCATCCCTACAAGGAATAGTTGGGCATGAATATATATACGCTTGGACCTGCCGGAACAAACTGTGAAAAAGCAGCCCACCAGTACATGGAAAAACAACACTGGTCCGGCCAAATAAATCTTCGCACGACCCTCGAGGATGCTCTGGACGATTTGCTGAGCTCGCCCGAGCCTGGTGTCTTGATGGGCTGTATCGTGTACCCACAACTGCATGAACTGGTGTTTCGTCACCTCGACTGTTTGAAGCTTGTGGACCACCACTTGATGGATACTCACGATATGGTTTTCGCCACAAACCAGAGCCATACGATTAACCGTATTGGATCGCACCCCGCCCCCGTCAGCCTGCTGAACCAACTTAAAGCGTTAGGCTCCTCCCCGGATATAGTTCTGTGCACATCGAACAGTGAGGCGGCCCTGCAGTGCGCGCAAGGAAGTATCGACGCTTGCATCACTACAATGGCTGCGGCACACGCCAACAAACTGGAGATTGCTAGGAACTTTGGTCCGGTGCCGATGGGATTCAGCATCCACCTTAAAACCTGATCGCACGCTACTGTCTTTGATCTCTTTAGCCGTTTCTGAAACTTTATGGAGAAAGTGACCGTCATGGGCAAGATAACCATTCAAGATTTGACTGAACACAACATTAACTCCGAGGGCACCGCGCGAGCGCGCTTCATCCATACAGAGCATTGCACGATCGCATTCTGGTCTTTGGACAAAGGCGCTATAATCCCTCGCCACCAGCATGTACAAGAAGCCTGCCCCATCATCATTAAAGGAACGCTGAAGCTAATCGTCGACAACATCCCCTATGTATTGACCGACGGACAATGCGCCATTGTTCAATCCAATATCGGACACGAAGCAATCGCCCTGGAAGCTTGCGAGATACTTGAAATTTATTCCCCCGTTCGGGAAGACTACAAGAAGCTCGACTTCCACAAAGTGGCCTGGGATGTAATTGCGTAGACACGCAATGCGAAAAGATGCCGCTCACCTGTCAGGACCGAGCGGCATCATCGCTCCCACTTCCCGAACGACAGTTCAGCGATAGAATCAGCTTCAACCCTCCTTCAGCCCCATGCTTGTTCATCGCAATCAAACAAGGAAGACCCCCATGCTCCAACTGGTTTGGCTCCGTGACCATATGCAGTTCAGCAACACCATGGCCGAGTGGTTACACCGACAGTTCACTTACGAGTTCACCGGGCAACCTTTGGCTGACTGGCAACATGAATTCGCTGAGGGGCAGACTAACGGCGATTGGCCAAGCCTGATTGCTTTAGAAGATGGCCAGCTTCTCGGAGGGGCGGCACTCGCAACAAACGACTTGCCGGAGCGTCCGGAACTCGGCCCGTGGCTCGCATGCGTGTTCATAGCCACGCATGCAAGAAAGCGAGGCTTGGCGGAGCAACTGATTGAGGGTATCTGCATCGCAGCAAAGAGCGGCGGTTGCTCACAACTCTACCTGCACACTCATGATCGCCACGATTACTACGCGAGGCGCGGATGGCAGGTATTGGAGTGCTTCCAGGCATGGGAGAAGGAACAGTGGCTAATGACCCGGACTCTCTGACTCCAACCAGCAGCAGGTGGTGGTGAAACACACCGAATTTTCTGGGCACCTTGCAAGCCACTACCTAGTGAACCGGGTATGTATCAATTTTTTCGCCTCAGTCGACCCCAGGTACAACGGCATCTAAATCACAGCTGGGGGCACTGAGTGACAGACAGGCGGCCCCCAGGGTTAGTGCGAAATAATTACGTGATCCATCCAGTAATTTTTCAGAGCGAGTGAGAGCCCACTCGGAACGCATATAAGAACAAACTGGCTCACGCTGCGCTGCAGTTGGCATAAAAATTATTATTTATTTGGCTTTTATGTTCAGCGGTTTCAAACCCAACTCAGGGCAGAAATCAGTTTTCGGGGTCGGCCCTATCGGGCGAGTGTCGTGATTAAGCTGAGCCTGGAACAATCTCCACTCACGCGCAATAATGGAGTAAGGGACAAAGATACTTACCCTCTCAGCACCTCTTAAATCGGTCTGAGCAGGTATATCGTGTGGTGTGACCGAGTAGTATCCTTCATTAATACCAACCACACTACCGTCAACGCCGATGACCGGCCCACCCGACATCCCTTTGATCACTGGGGCATCGTGAATACCATAAAGATCACCGCTATTTTCTTTTACATTGAGGAAGGGAGTTTGATACACCTTACCCTTGCCTGTTGTGGTCATCATGTAGGGGCTTACCCCCACGGCCGTTATTTCCTCACCCAGACATGGTGCTCGCCATGAAGGATAGCTGCCGTCTGCTTTGTGCTTGATGAAGGCGAGGTCACAGCCTGTACTGCAGGAGTATGCAATATCGGGCAAGAATGGAGTATGCCGGGTCGTTACGGCGTAATCATCGTTCCACTGCACTGCCGAGGCCGTATATAGAAACGGTGCTGGAAAGCCTGAGAAGACCACAAAGTACGAATCATTATATTCTCCCGACAAATCGGGCTTTACAAAGCCATTGCATCCCACGGTGGAAAGTGCCACTAGTAAAATCACTGTTATCTTGATCATTATAAATTATCGGCTCATAGAAATATTACGGTCGAATGTTATTGTCAGTCATTTGACAATGCAGGGTATAGCACCTAATCATCTATCTTAGTGGTCGCCGTATTACTTATAGTCGAATTTCTAATAACATGAATTTCTAAATCCAACTGCGGCACGGTAGACAATGTCCAGGTTGGCCTGGATTCCCTTGTGAATGGCACCTAGATGCGTGGATATATCCGAGCGGCCGCTTATGGACGCTTGCTCCCTGTCACTAAGAGCTGCCTGGGGCTAAAAGCAGCCACCCATCAGTTACAGGCTGTTTTTGGCGGCAGCGAAATAAATATTGTTAATACGACTCGTTATCATTAAAGTGTGCGACCTTCCGCTGCGTGATCTCTGCTTATGACGAGCATGACCACCGAAGAGCTTGAGCTGGCCTTTCGGGCCCATGCAACAGAGTTGCGCTCTTTTCTTCATCGCCAGTTGCGCAATCCCGAGACCGCTGCCGATTTGGCTCAGGAAACCTACCTGCGCCTGCTCCGTCAACCGCCACGCAAGCCTGTGCTGAATTTACGCGGTTTTATCTTTAAAATTGCCCGAAACCTGGTCATTGACCACGCGCGCAGCAGCCAAATCCGAGAGCACCTCGACGAAGGTATCGCCTACCTTTATGAAGTCACGGGTGAAAGCCCCGAGCTATTCGATGTTGTGGTTGCGCAACAAGATCTAGCAGCAATGGCCCACGCTTTGAACCGTTTACCTGTCCAGTGCCAGCACATATTTACACTGTGTCGGCTACAAAACCTTCCCCACAAGGAAGTGGCCTCGCAACTGCAGGTATCGATAAGTACGGTGGAAAAACAATTAGCTATTGCGCTCGACTTTCTCAGTCAATGCCTGCAACGATAACGATATGCACGATCAACCCACCCCTCCCCCGTCCGTCACAGAGGTTCAGCGCACAGCCCACGCGTGGGTCATTCGCCTTACCTCTGGCTCCGTACTGCCCTCTGACCGCGCTGCGGCGCGGGCTTGGTGCGAACTGGCGCCGGATCATCAACAAGCGTTTGTCGAAGCACGGCGTCTGTGGTGTTTAAGTGCCTATCTGGCTGAGCCTCACGCCCCGGCACGGCCGTCGTCACGTCGAATCTGGCAGATGGGCATCGCCGCGTCGTTGGTGCTGGGGCTTGGCCTCGTATGGGCTCAACAAATGGCGTTGGATGCAGACTATTACACCGGCACCGGTGAGCGTCGGCAGGTCGTTCTTGATGATGGTTCTCGCATCGTCCTGAACGCCAACAGCGCCGTAGATGTGAATCTCACGGCCGATGGGCGGCGCATTACCCTGCGCAAAGGAGAAGCTCTTTTCGATGTAAACCCCGACCCGAAACGCCCCTTCAGTGTGCAGGCTGGCGCCTTGAACGCGACGGCACTTGGCACGATCTACGCGGTGCGCCGTGAGGGTGAAAACATCGACGTTACGGTTCGCCGTGGACGTGTGGCCGTCACTGAAGGCTCTGACAAGATCACGCTCGGTGTTGGCGAAGCCGTCGGCGCGCATCTCCACGGGCTGGGCGCGAAGCAGAGCGTGGATGTCGACAGGGTACTGGCTTGGGAACAAGGCCGTCTGGTCTTCGAGTTGACGCCGCTTTCGCAGGTGCTTGAGCAGGTCGAACGCTATCGCCCGGGCATCCTGCTGATCAGGGACACGCGCCTGGGCGCACTCAAGGTCAGCGGCACCTTTCAACTCGACCACCTTGATGAAGGCTTGGCGACGCTGGAGAGCGTCTTTCCAATCAAAATCGAGCGCTACACAAACTACCTGCTGGTGGTTTCACCCAAAACGTAACTATTTTTACGGTTGTTGGCGTGTCGTCCGTCTTCCTCCCTAGAACGATAATACTTCGTATTTGGGAGAGTACCGATGCACCATCCGTTACCTGAAGGTTTGCGAATCAAACCGTTGTCAGTCGCTTCGCTAACAATGCTCTGCGGTCTGATGTCCGGCCTGGCGGTTGCCGACTCCCACACCTTCAACATCCCGCAACAACCATTGGCGAGCGCGCTGAATCGACTGGCCGCTCAAAGCGGCTTGCAGGTGATATTCGATGGCACGCTGGTCGTCGGCAAGAGCAGCCCCGGGGTGGTCGGTACCAAAGAGCCAGAGGTCGCACTGGCTGAAGTGTTGAAAGGCAGCGGCTTGACATGGCGCGCGACCGGTGGGAACAGCGTAATGCTGGAAAAAGCCCCCGAATCGGGAAGCACTCTGCAATTGGGAGAGACTTCAATCCAGGGCCGGGTGATGGGCGAAGTGACCGAGAACACCGGTTCATATACCACCGGGGCCATGCAGACCGCCACCAAGCTACCCCTGACCTTGCGTGAAACGCCGCAGTCGGTCAGCGTGGTCACGCGCAAGCGCATGGACGACAAGGCCATGACCACCATTAGCGATGTGGTCCAAAGTGCGCCGGGCATTTACCTTAATAACTCTGGCGGAGCCGGGCGGCCCACGTTCAGCGCGCGCGGTTTTGACGTCGACACCATCCTGTACGACGGCTTTCCCACTAGCTTCCTCACTTACCTGCCCAGCAGCGAAGCTAACCTGGCCATGTATGATCGGGTGGAGATCGTTCGAGGCGCCACTGGCCTGGCCCAAGGCGCCGGCAGCCCTGCTGGCGCCATCAATCTGATACGCAAACGCCCTCCCCATGAGTTCCAGGCCACACTCACTGGCAGTGCCGGTAGTTGGGACGATTACAGCAGCACGCTGGACATCGGCGGTCCGCTCAATGAAAACGGCACTCTGCGAGCGCGTACCGTGATCTCGCGGCAAGACGCCAAAAGTTTCCGTGATTCTGTGGGGAGTGACGCAGATCTGTTCTATGGCGTGGTCGATGCCGACCTGAGCGACAGCACCACACTGACGCTCGGTGCCTACCGCCAGAAGGACCATACCAACTACGTCTGGGGTGGCTTGCCCATGGTCCGAGGTGGTGGGCACCTTGGGCTGTCACGCGACACCTTCCTGGGGCATGACTGGGAATACATGGACAACCGCACCACCGGTTATTTCGCGACTCTGGAACATGGCCTGGCCAACGACTGGAAGCTGCGCATGGCCGCCATGCAGTCGACGACCCACACTGATGTGCTGGCCTCATCCATATGGGCATACAACCGTCACTATCTATGGACGCAAGCCATGGAGCAGAAAGAAACCGGTTACGACCTGGCCTTCAGCGGTCCCTTCCAGTTACTGGGCCAGGAACATGACCTGACGGTGGGCGTCAGTAAGCGCCAGCTGGATTATCGTACCGGTAAGCTTTGGGAAGCGTTCATCGACAATGGCACCGATCTCTTCACCTGGGATCCACGTGGCCATGCCAAGCCCGATATCGTCAAGGGCCCCAACGGCCGTCCCGAGACCACCACCCAGGACAGCTTATATGCCAGTACCCGCCTGCGCTTGACCGAACCGTTGTCGCTGATTCTCGGCGGCCGCCTGGACTGGTATGAATTCGAAAACAGGACAAATCCTGAAAGCAGCTACAAGGTCACGCGCAATCTGACCCGCTATGCCGGCCTGGTCTATGACCTGACCCCCCATCACTCGGTCTATGTCAGCTACACCGATATCTTCAAGCCGCAAACCGAAAAAGGCATCGGCGCAGAAGTGATCGTCCCTATCGTGGGTGAGAACTACGAGGTGGGTATAAAGGGCGAATACTTTGATGGCGCACTCAACGCCAGCGCGGCGATTTTCCAGATCGATCAGAAAAACCGAGCCCTGGAATTACCTGATGTCAAAGGTTGCGGCACCAGCGCCATCAGTGCGTGCTATGAAGCTTCCGGCCTGGTGCGCAGCCGGGGTATTGATCTGGAACTACAGGGTGCCCTGACCGAAAACTGGCAACTGGCCGGTGGGTATACCTACACCCAGACGAAATACGTCAGCGACACCAACGCAACCCTGGAAGGCCAGGATTTCAACCGTAGACTGCCGCGCCAGCTATTCAAACTGTCCACGATCTATACCCTGCCCGGTGACCTGCAACGCTGGCGCATTGGTGGTGATGTCTACCAGCAGAGCCAGATTCGCACCTCAGGTGGCAGCGGTACCACGGCATGGCAAAATCGACAGGGTTCGTACACGGTGGCCGGCCTGGTGGCAGGCTATAAGGCTAGCGAGCAACTGGATCTGCAACTCAACGTAAACAACCTCTTCGACCGTACTTACTACGTCAGCATTGCTAACGGAGGCTATGATCCGTACGACATCTACGGCGATCCACGCAATATGAAACTGACTGCCCGCTACAGTTTCTAAGGCGCTGTTTTGCCTTGGCAAGCCAGTGATTAAGTGTTGAAAGGGGGTTCTGTGCCCTGCGCCAGGCTTGTGCGAAGCCTGAAGCCCCGCAAGAATGAAGGTCCGAGCGTGTCGTATCACTCTGAATTCGATCACGTCCTTGCGCTCATTTAACTTAAAACATCAGCTTACCGTCATGGCAGCAAGTACTGCTTTCACGCGCCACAATTCTCATGGGCCTTGCTCCCGGCTGCGCCGGTTGCCGGACACAAAAAAAAACCGCAAAGCGACAATGCTGTTCACTTATGTAAAAGCCGACTTTATGAGAGCTAGCTTGCTCACGATCTTTGGCAATAAAGCACGACCAGTTCTTCACACCGCTGGTCGTGCTTCGTTCTAAAGTAAGGAGCATTGCGCAGTTATGCGGGCTTCAAGGTGCTTCTCTCACGGCAGAAAAGGCCACAACGTGCAGGGAGCGACTTAGAACGCGTAGACAAGTGTGGCCGTAGCGCTTCGTGGGGTGCCATACCATCCACGAGCACCGATCGCGGTGTAATAACGCTTGTCCAGCGCGTTGTTGAGGTTAAGCGAGACGCTGGTTTGTGGCGTGAACGCGTACTGCGCCATCAGATCGACAACACTGTAAGCACCCTGAGTGAATGTCTCCTTGTTAGGCCCGGCGCCTTTGTAATACTCCGTACCTTGCCAGCGCACACCGCCGCCCACTTTCAATTGCGGGAGTGAATCGAGGCGATAGCTGGTAAACAGCTTCAACGTATCGCGAGGCACTTCGGTCAACAGGCGTTTATCACTCGAGTTTTTTACCTCGGCATAGGTATAGCTGGCCAAGACCTGCCAATCGGGAAGGATCTCCCCGGCCATTTCCATCTCAAACCCGCGGGTTTTTGTGCCCGACTCAGCGCGATAGGCTTGGTTGCCATCCGGCGCCAGTTGGGCGCCATCGGCTACTGCAAGATTGTCTTGATGCACCTCGAAGACACTGAGAGCAGCAGTCAGACGCTTTTCCCAGAACTCACTCTTGATCCCCAACTCATAGTTCACGCCTTCTTTAGGGTCCAGGTAGCTCCCATTGACGTCCTTGTTATTTTGCGGTTTGAAGATAGTGGTGTAGCTGGCATAGGCCGACCAGTTTTCGTCGAAGTCATAGACCAAGCCCAAGTATGGCGTCACGATCCCGGTTTCGCTGCGCGAGGTGCGTTTGATATCGCCTGTCGACAGTTTGGTGGCGGCTTCGTCTCGCTTCCAGTCGATCACTCGCGCCCCGGTAATCAGCGACAGATCATCCGCCAGACTCCAGCGAACCGAAGCGACCAACCCATCCTGTTTTTCATCCAGCGCATCTCTTGACGACTTGGTGTAAATGGCATCCGGTATGGCCAGCGAGCCATCCCATGTGTAGATGTTGTTGATGTCCTGGAACGACCAGAGCGGATAACCATCGTTGCGGTAATACGACTTGGAGTGACTGACGCCCAGATACAGTTGGTGCTCGCGGGTAAACAGCTCAAAAGGACCGGTAGCCGACAGGTCGAACGTGGTCTGTCGTGGCTCCCCTGACCAACGTCCAGTCCACGTGCCGATACCACTGCCGTCGGGCTTCACGGTGCCGTTGGCCGCAGTGGCAAAGGCGTCGTCGTAGCTGCGCCGACTGTGCTCAGCGTTGAACTTTATATGCCAGCCGTTATCAAGTTCTCGATCAAGGGTGGTGAACAGCGTCTTGGTTCGACGTTTGTGGTAACTCCAGTCCGAGGCCGAGTTGAACGAACGAGACGGGCTGAAGTGACCACCATCGGAAGTGAACATCGGGAAGCCATGGTTGCCGGCCCCTTTGTTGTCCATGTCCTGATACTCCGCCCCGACTGTCAGCATTGTGTCATCGGTGACGTCCCATTCAAGCACCCCGTATCCCACCTGCCGTTCCAGGGTCTGGCGGTCGATGTGACTCCGGCTATCGCTGCTCGACGCGACAAAACGCCCGCGAACATTGCCGCTTTCGGACAACTTTCCGGACACGTCCAGTTCGGTGCGGTAACTATCCCAAGAGCCCGCCTTAAGCGTCAGCGTACGTTTTGTTTCTAGCGTCGGTTTTTTGCGAATCAGATTGACGGTGGCACCGGGATCACCGGTCCCCGACATCAACCCCGTGGCGCCACGCACCACCTCGATCCTGTCAAACGTAACCGTGTCAGAAAGGTCGTCGCTAAACCCATAGGTATCAGGTCGATTGACCCCGTCGACCTGAATACTGCCGACTTCAAAACCTCGTACATAGATGTGGTTAGCGTCGCTACCGGCGGGCCCCATGCTCTCGACGACCACGCCTGGGGTCTGCTCAAGCACCTGGGTCACATCGTTCAGGTTCAGATCTTCAATCAACTCGCGCGTTATTACACTGATCGACTGCGGCGTCTCGCGTGCCGACAGGCGCAGACCGGTTGCGGTGTTGGCCGAGCCCGTGGTGTAGCTGCCCGTGTCCTCAGTGGTGGCGCCGAGGCCCACACTGGAGACAGTCGTTGCAGCCAACTCCATCGAACTGGATGGGGTAGACCGGGCCAGCCTGTAGCGCTTGTCACCCACTTGCTGAAACTTCAGACCACTGCCTTGCAGCAATAGAGCGAGGCCCTGCTCCGGTTCGTAATGCCCCTGCAACCCAGCAGTGAGCAAACCAGCAGTTTCTTCGCTGCTGAAGCTGACGCTCACTGCGCTCGTGCTGGCGAACGTATTGATGGCGTTGGTCAGAGACCCCGCCGAAATGGTGTAACTGACCGGCGCGGCCCACGCAGCGCTATTGGCCAATAACGAACCAGAAAAACTAAACGCCAACGCGACACTGCGAAGACTAAAGGGGGGGCAAGAGAAACAAGCGGACATCCATCGGCTCCTGTTAGTGATGATTATGTGATCCACAGGTAGGAGACGAATTGCTAATGGGAATCTTTTACAAAAACTTATGGAGAGACTCAACCCAATCGCGGTTGAAGCCATCAAACGTCCGTCGCGTTCGCTTGGCCAACACCAACGCAACCGGTGAGTATGTAAAAAAGGTCACTAACCGGAACCAGACCAAACCGCCCCGCTAAGGCCGATTCAACAACCCATGGGGCAACTCAACGTGTGCAACGAGCCCGCCGCCACAACGGTTTCTCAACAGCAACTCTCCGCCGTGCAGGCGTGACATCGCCCGAGCCGAGGACAAGCCCAGGCCAACGCCACCGGAGTTACGATTACGAGAGGGTTCAAGTCGGAAGAATGGGGAAAAAACGTTTTCCAGCTCCGATTCAGGAATCCCTGGCCCTTCATCGCTCACCTCGATGCGAACCGAGCACGTGTCACTGCTCAATTTTATGCACGGTCGTTTCGCATACTTCACGGCATTTTCCAGCAAATTAGCAGTTATCCTTTTAATACCCACCGGGCGGCCGAAAAACACCAGATGGGGCGGGCCTGCAAAATCAACAACGATACCCTGATCGCTATAATCATCGATCACGGTTTGCAGCAGCTCTGAGAGATCAAAACTGGTGGCTTGTTCTTGCAGTGCCTCGTCGCGAAAAAAACCCAAAGCCGAGTTGATCATCGATTGCATTTCATCAGTGTCGCGGATCAGCTTGCGTTGCTGCTCAATGTCTTCAATAAACTCGCAACGAAGCCGTATGCGCGTGAGAGGCGCGCGCAGGTCGTGGGAGATTGACGCTAGCATGTGCGTGCGTTCGGCGATGAATTGCTGAATTTTGGCTTGCATGGTGTTGTAAGCAATAATCGCTTGGCGAATTTCATACGGCCCTTCGATATCAATGGGAGGCGCGTGTAGGTCCCCACCAAAGCGTTGCGCAGCGCTGGTGAAACGTTGCAGCGGGTTAGCCAGTTGGCGCGTGGCGAACCAGGCAACCAACCAAGTCGCAACCAGGCCAAGGGCAATAACGATGGCAAAGCGCAACGCAGCACTCATCCCCCAACTGCGTTGCGGTGGCGTAAACGACAACCAGCTATCGTCGCTCAGTTGTACCAACATGACATAGCGAGCTTGTGGGCTATCCGCGGGCCAATTGGCGGGCTGTAAGACTTCAATTTTGTGATCTGTCTCCCCCAGTAACTCACGCAAAACCGGCGCACTATCAGGGCCTAACAAGGTACCAGACACAGGCAGTTCGAAGCCGCTTCGGCGTTCGCGCCATTGCACCTCAAGTGTCGGATTGCTCGCTGCGTCCGACAACTGCGCGCGCATTGCCGGGGGTGCCGCCTGGATGACTCGCGTCGTAGCTGCGACCTGGTCCAGCAACCCGATTTGATCCACTGGGGGTTTGGCCCAGACTCCGGCGACCTGAACAAACAGGGCATAGAGTACGAGCGAAGACAGCATTGCCGCGACTATGGTCAATGCAATCCGGCGCCGAAGAGTATCTATGTGCGCAATCTGACGAATCACGTCCGCGTCACCTTGGCGTTGAACATATACCCACCATTGCGCACGGTACGAATCAGATCTGGACGTTTGCTGTCTGGCTCTATTTTTCGTCGCAGGCGGCTGACCTGCACGTCGATGCTTCGATCAAAGGCTTCATGATTCTGCCCACGCGTCAGATCGATCAATTGCTCACGCGTAAGGATACGTTCAGGGTGCTCAAGAAAGACCACCAGTAGATCGAATTCACCGCCAGAGAGCGGAATCATTACATCTGCGGACGAACGCAATTCGCGGCGCGTAACGTCCAGATGCCAGCCAGCGAAACGGATAACCAGCCGTGTGTCTTCGATCCGCGGGTGTACAGGATCATTGGCGCGGCGCAGCACCGCGCGTAACCGGGCAAGTAACTCTCTGGGGTCGAAAGGCTTGGTCAGGTAATCATCGGCACCCAACTCCAGGCCGACAATACGGTCACTCAATTCCCCCATAGCGGTCAGCATTACCACCGGAATACGAGTATTGAGCCTCAACTTCTGACACAGGCTTAAACCACCCTCACCCGCAAGCATCAGATCGAGAATGATGAGGTCCGGACGCTTGCGGTCGATTGCCGCCCACATTGCCTTGCCATCGGTGGCCAGTTCCACTTCATAGGCATGCATGAGAAAGAACTTCTCTAGCAGCAATAGGATTTCCACATCGTCGTCGACGATCAGTAACCTGCTCACATTCAGTGATCCATGGTGCAAAAAGGAAGGTATCTAAAACTATTCTGGCGTGACGGTCATTTATTTCAATCGTGAAACATTTCTGCTTTGCAGACATAAATCAGACATCTTCAGGCAAAAACACTCAGGCAAGCTGCGCGCAATCTATTCCGGAGTGCCCTCCATGCAGACATTGAGCAGCAAAGACACATGCACCGACGCTTTAATCCTGAAGCAGCTCACCAGCAAGGTCTGGAACAACGATCCAGTACTTTTTCAAGAGTCGCGCATGACACTTTCAAGCGATCGTGAACGTATCGTCCTGATCCGTTACATCGAGCATTACAGTCCGGGAAGTGGCCAATGGGTGGAGTACGCCTACTCCGTGCCGGTCTGCGAGTTCACTCAATGGATCATGGCTAATGGCGAACTGAAAATCGAGGACTCAGAGGGCCGCCCGGGCGTCTGAGCGCTGCAAGTACCATTAATGAAACATCGATTCAGGAACGCAAAAAATGGGAAGAAGTATCTCGCTACCGCTATTGGCGACCCTATCCATTTCACTCACTGCTTGTGCCAGTAAAACCATCACACCCGAAGAGTATTCGGGCTTCTTGCATGACTACAGCCAACTGACGGAAAAAAAGCTTCCATCCGGGAAAAAGGTGCTGACTTGGGCGAGTCCGACACTGCATGCCCACCATTACACCCGTGTGTATATCGAGCCGAGCCTTTTTTATCCAGAAGTGCTACCGACCGAACGCGCTCCGCAGTCAACGCTCTCGGCCGTAACCCATTACTACGATACCGCCCTCAAACACGAACTGGGCAAAGTCATGACTGTCGTCGAAACCCCTGGCCCCGACACACTAACCATCAGGTCCTCCATCATCTCTGTCGCGGCCAGGACGCAGAGCTTGCGATTTTATGAGTGGCTTCCCGTGACACTGCTTGCTGCCGGCGTCAGCACGGCTACCGGCATCCGCGACCAGGACAGTGAAATCACCACCGAAGTGGCTGTTTTGGATGCCGTCGACCAAGACGTTGTGGCGCAAATAGTGCGCAAAGAAACTGGCCGTCCACTGGAAAATGACAAGCAGGTCATGACCCTGGATGATTTCAAGCCGGTGCTCGATGGCTGGGCCTTCGATATGCGACAGGCATACTCATCCGGCGGGAATTAAGTACTCATACGTTGGCATGCAACAATGCATGTCTCTTCAAGTATGGCCAGCGTATTCAAGTCCTTGGGCGCCTTGAAACCTACCGCTGACATGTAGTCGTGCTGTGGCTTCTCCAGCAGTTCGGGCTGCTTTATCACGTCAACACCCAGCGCTTCCCTCATGCCATGTAGTTGGCCCGGCCAGTGATCTGGATCAGACCGCACGCTTGCTACTTGGAGGCGTCGCACGCCCATGGTGTAACCTGTTTTGCGGCCTGGGTATGAGGTTTGAGCGGCCGCAGGGGGGGAATCGACATCAGCAAAGGCGGGCCTGGTGGAGGAAATGAACTGCCCAATGATTTCCTTGACCACGACGCCGGATCTATCGGCTTTTTCACTTAGCCCGGGAACTGACATTTGAAGTTAAAAACGCGACTCCAAACCTGGACGTTCGCCTTGCCATCGAACGTCTGCCTTTCCTGATAAACTATGGCGCCTTACTGCCTGATCCGGACCTGTGCGCTGTAAGCGACAGAGCCGTTTTTGTGCTTGCGAGCAGTTATAAAACCCTTTTTTTCTGAGCCCTTGATTGAGGTTGCTGCATTTTAGCGACAACCCGTCAAAATCGAGCTTAAAAGGGCTAAACAGAAGTAAATGAGAGTTGCCAGAATGCACACCAAACCCGCAGAAAACCTAGGCTCCGCAGTGAATTCGGTATCTAGGAGGTTTTCTGTTGCACCTATGATGGATTGGACAGATCGCCACTGTCGCTTTTTCCTGCGCCTGCTATCCAAAAATGCGCTGCTGTACACCGAGATGGTCACCACTGGGGCGCTGCTCAATGGTGATGCCGAGCGTTTTTTGCGTCATGACGAAACTGAGCATCCGCTGGCCTTGCAGTTGGGTGGCAGTGTGCCGGCGGATTTGGCTGCGTGCGCGCGCATGGCTCAAGACGCAGGTTATGACGAAGTCAATCTTAACGTCGGCTGCCCGAGTGATCGGGTTCAGAACAATATGATTGGCGCTTGCCTGATGGCGCACCCCGCGTTGGTTGCAGACTGCGTGAAGGCTATGCGTGATGCGGTGTCCACTCCCGTCACGGTCAAGCATCGGATTGGCATCAACGGGCGCGATAGCTACGAACAGTTGTGCGATTTTGTCGGGACTGTGCGTGATGCAGGCTGCACTAGCTTTACTGTGCATGCGCGTATCGCCATTCTCGAAGGGTTATCGCCTAAAGAAAATCGCGACATTCCTCCTCTGCGTTATGACGTTGCCGCGCAGTTGAAGAGTGATTTCCCTGAGCTGGAGATCATTCTCAACGGCGGGATCAAGACACTTGAGCAATGCCAGGAGCATTTGCAGGTATTTGACGGTGTGATGCTCGGCCGTGAGGCGTATCACAATCCGTACATTCTGGCAGAGGTCGATCAGCAGCTGTTTGGCTGTACCACCCCTGTTATTTCACGCGCTCAAGCCCTGGCGCTGTTACGCCCCTATATCGCTGCCCATATCGCAGCAGGTGGTTCGATGCACCACATCACGCGGCATATTTTGGGACTGGGCCAGGGGTTCCCGGGCGCACGTCGTTTCCGCCAGTTACTGTCAGTGGACATCCATAAGGCCAAGGACCCACTGGCGTTGCTGGATCAAGCCGGGGAGTTGCTGGAGGGTCGCTGAAGCCGGGGTAATTAAAAAGGGGCCGTTCCTGCACAGGAACGACCCCTTTTTTATGTGCCGCACCCTGCTCAGTTGCGCTCGAGTGCATTCACCAAGTCATGGAACGCTTCGCGATTGGAGTCGTTGAGCCCCATTAGGATCTTGTGCGCTTCAAGCACTTTGACGCGAACCACTTCTTCGGACTGATCCTGTGAAGGCAAGTCCGTCAGGCATCCCGGGCACGGAATCGGCTGGCCAATGATGTTAAATACCTGATCGAAGCCCATCGACTCCAGCAGTCGGGTGATGTCTTCGTGGGTGGTGACAACCGTCGGCAGCAGGCCTATTTTTTGGCGCGACATAATCGACAGTTTCGCCAGCAAACCCAGTGTAGTGCTGTCGATACTGCGGGTCTCAGTGAGGTCAATCACAATGGCGTTGAAGTTCAACGCCGTGAAGATCCTCTCGATTGTTGCATCCAGTGCCGAACACAACGTCAGACGCACTTCACCCACAAACTTCAGGACAAAGGTGCCATCCTGTTCGGCGAACTGAATTCTACCGGTACTCATTTAAGATTCCTGCTTAACACCAACAGGGCGATATCATCCGGCATCTCCCCTAGCGTAGCTAATCCAAACACCTGGCGCAGACCATCCAGGCTGCCGCCCGCTGCCTTCACCAATTGAGGTAACGCAGCTTCTTTCTCTTTGAGCGTCGGCTCAGTCAAAAGGTCCAAAATTCCGTCAGACATCAGCGTAAGGCTGAAGGATTCCGGCAGTTTCAGAACCTGATCTTCATACGTGGCTTCGTTGAACAAACCAACGGGCAGCCCTCGCCCCTCAAGATAACTCACACTGTCTGGAGTGTAGAGCACCGGCAGTGGCAGGTGCCCGCCAATGCTGTAAGTCAGCAAACCGGTTTCTTCATCAATCACGCCGCCCACCATGGTCACGTGCTTGCCCAACTTGCAGTTGATCAGGCCACGGTTGATGTGCCCAAGCACCTCGGAGGGCTTGAACTCCGGCAACGTACCGTTGCGCTTGGATTCAAACAGCAAGCGGGTGGTCATGAACTTGAGCAACACCGTGACGAACGCTGAGGACGCACCGTGACCGGAAACATCAGCCAGGTAGAACGCGACCCGGCGCTCGTCGACCCGGAAGTAGTCAACAAAATCGCCAGACAGGTACAGGGACGGAATGATCTGGTGAGCGAAGTTGAAATCGTCAATGGACCAGGGGCTGACCGGCAGCATGTTCATCTGCACCTGACGGCCGGCGTTCTGGTCTTCCTGCAGCAAGTGCAGGCTGGCCTCAAGCTCCCGGTTGGCAGACTCAAGCTTGTCCCGATAGCGCTTGTTTTCGAGCTGTAACCTTGCACGATCTAGCGCACGGTGGACCGAGTGCTCCAGAACGGCAAGGTCTTCAAGCGGCTTGATCAGGTAGTCGGCAGCGCCAAGACGCAACGCCTCGACCACATCGCTCATTACGCCCGCACCGGAAATAACGATCACTGGCGTCTGCACAGACCGCAGGCTGACCTGGCGAATCAGCTCCAGGCCACTCATTTGCGGCATGCGCAGGTCACAGATGACTAAATCCGGCTGCTCTTGCTCGAACACCTGTAGCCCTTGCAAGCCATTACTGGCCTGAAGGACGCTGAAGCCGCTGTCTTCCAAGTAGGCCGCCAGACTGGCGCGTACTACTTCGTCGTCATCAATGATCAGCAGCGTGGCACTGGTTTTTTGCATGTGGGCAAACGGCGCCAGAATTAGGTTGCCGCGAGATCTCGAATACGTCGGACTCACGACTGAATTGGCTTGTGAACATCCCTGATTCAAATCGACTGTGTTGCTCGATCCTACAAAGGTGCCCGTGTAAGGCGCAGACGGTACTCCCATCCGCGGGGGGTTTCAAGCTCAGGCCGATGGTGGTTTGAGGTGTTCGTCACGTTAAATTCCCACGGGTTATAAGAACCTCGTTAACGGCAACTAAAACCTAGGTCTGAAAGGCTCTAAAGCGGAGTATTTCTCATCTGCAACATTAAAAAAAACGGCCGCTCGGGCCGTTTTTTATACAAGAGTCGAAGGATTTAAAAGTCGTCGACTACCTGACCGTCCTTGACCTTGAATTCACGGTTTTGCAGGTACGCATTACGGATAAAGACGTACTTGTCGCCCGTGATCAGTTTTTCGGCTGACAACAAGCTGGCGCGGGTATCAATCAAGTCCATGCCGATAGTCATGTTACGGGCCGGCACATCACTGATGTAGCGGTACGGTTCGGTGAAGGAGTCCGGGTAGATACCCACGGCATCACGTACGGTGCTAGGTCCCAGAAGCGGCAGCACCAGGTAAGGGCCGCTTTCAACGCCCCAACGCCCAAGGGTCTGGCCAAAGTCTTCGCTGTTGCGATGCAGGCCCATTTTGGTACCCAGATCAAAGAAGCCGGCCACACCCAGCGTGGTGTTGAGCAGCAGACGAGCGGTGTCTACACCGGCAGCATGGGGCTTGGCCTGCAGAACATCGTTGGCCAGGTTGCGGATGTCACCGATATTTCGGTACATGTTGTGGATGCCATCCTCCAGAAACTGCGGAGTGATGTACTGATAACCCTGAGCAAGCGGCTTCAGGGCATAGGTATCAAGGGTGTCGTTGAACTTGAAAACGACCCGGTTAAACCCTTCCCATGGGTCATCTTCCGTGGCGGCACTGGCAGCCAAGGGCAACATCGCCACACCGGCACATACAAATAGTTGAGCAAGACGATCAGTCCAGCGCATAGCAAAAACTCCCTGAAGATACTTAATACTTGGGCGCTATGCCCTGAGTCTGGCCATCAGTATAACGGCAAATGTCTTTTAGGCAGCCCCCAAGCAATACCCTAAACAGACTTGAGTAAAAGATAGACGCTCCTCAGCTCCAGGATTCTTTTAAAAACACCGGTTGGCCACCCAAAAAAGCAGGTACAAGGGATTGTGATAGAGATCATGCACTCCAGCCGCGAGTGGATTAATCTAGAAGCCCGCTTACAGACCTTTTGTTCATTGCGAAGGTCTATACCAGAGCCTATCAATAAAGGATGAATGCTATGCCTGCCCGCGAACTGCAACAACAACTCAACACCCTGCGCGAGCAACTGGAACAGAATCCCCCGCTCACTCAAGAAGAGCGTGATCATTTGAACCAGCTCTCGACCCAAATCCAGGCTCAAATCGACATTGAGAAAGCCACGAACGATTCCAGCCTGGCCGACAGCGTCAACCTCGCCGTAGAACGCTTCGAGGTCGACCACCCTACCCTGGCCGTCACGCTGCGCAACATCGTACAAACCCTGGGGAACATCGGAATCTGATTCCTCCCCGCCACAAACAATAAAGCCCCGGCTCACTGCACATGAGCCGGGGCTTTTTTTTACTGCTTGGCCAGTCAGATCACGGATTGACCGCTCAGTGCCAGGTCAAGCAACTCACGGTTGGCCACCGCGTACATCGCGTAATCGTTGCCAGTGGCAGCACGCAGATCGACCAGCATCGAGCGCCAGCGCTCAACCATCGAGTTGTTCTGCTCAAGCCACAATGCCAGACGCCCTTCGATGTCCTCGGGAGCATCAGCCATCTGCAGCACCGAAACGGTAATTGCACGCTGCTGCCAGTCGATATCGTCGCGGAACGCTTCACGGGCCAGCGCCTGCCAGTTGTTTTCAACCGGCAAGTTGCTGATCTGCTGCAAGTACCAGGTCAGGTCCAGTGCGCTGCCCACGGCGAAATACGCCTTCGCCACATCGGCAGCGTTCTGGCCAGTCACATCCGAGGCTTCGATAATCGGCAACAAGGTATACAGGTGCGTAGTACCCGCCACCATCCGCGCCAGCAATTCCGGCACGCCCGCGGCCACGTAAGCCTGATAACGGGTCTGCCAGCCTTCGCGGGTCGGACCTTCCAGCAGTTCGTCGAGCTTGAGACCCAACGCTGCCAGATGCGGACCGAAATGCGCCACATCACGCGCCGCATCCAGTTCGTTACGACGGCTGCGCAGGAACCAGCGTGTAGCACGGCGACCCAGACGCATCAGCTCATCCATCAGCGCCAGCTGGATTTCAGCCGGTACCTGATAGTCCAGTGCTTCGATCTGACGGAACCAGTGCGGGAGATGGAAAATGTCGCGCACGATGACGTAAGCACCCGCCACGTTCGCTGCACTCATGCCGGTCGACTCTTTCAAGCGCTCAACAAAGGTGATGCCCATATGGTTGACCAGATCATTGGCGATCTGGGTGCTGACGATTTCGCGCTTCAGACGGTGACGACGCATGGCTTCGGCAAACTTGCTGACCAGCATCGGCGGGAACGCGGTTTCCATGTCCCGGGTCAGATAGTCATCATCGGGCACCAGAGAGTTGAGCAAGGCTTCCTTGAGGTCGATCTTGCTGTACGAGATCAGCACCGACAGTTCGGCACGGGTCAGGCCATGGCCTGCTGCAACGCGCTCGTTAAGCTGCTCTTCAGATGGCAGGAACTCAATGGCACGGTCCAGCTTGCCACGAGCTTCCAGATCGTTCATCAGGCGCTTGTATTCGGCAATCCGCTCATAAGCACGACGGGCCGCCAACGAAATGGCCTGGGTCTGCTTGTAGTTGTTGCCCAGCACCAGACCGCCCACTTCGTCGGTCATGCTGCCCAGCAATTGATTGCGCTGCTTCTCGGTCATATCACCGGCCTGCACAACTTCGTTGAGCAGGATTTTGATATTCACTTCGTGGTCAGAGCAGTCAACGCCGCCGGCGTTGTCGATAAAGTCGGTGTTGGAACCACCGCCATTGAGGTTGAATTCAACACGGCCCAGCTGGGTCATGCCCAGGTTGCCGCCCTCACCCACTACCTTGCAGCGCAGTTCATTGCCATTGACGCGCAACGCATCGTTAGCCTTGTCGCCGACATCGGCGTGGCTTTCGCTGCTGGCTTTGACGTAAGTACCGATGCCGCCGTTCCACAACAGATCCACCGGTGCCTTGAGCAAGGCATTGAGCAGCTCGGTCGGTGTCAGCTTGTCAGCAGTGATTGCAAAACGCTCTTTCATCTCTGAGGAGATGGCGATGCTTTTTGCGCTGCGCGAGAAGATCCCGCCGCCCGCCGACATGATGCTGGTGTCGTAGTCTGACCAGGCCGAACGCGGCAGATCGAACAGGCGCTGACGCTCAACGAAGCTGTTGGCAGGCTCCGGATTTGGATCGATGAAGATGTGCAGGTGGTTAAAGGCCGCAACCAGTTGCAGTGTGTCCGACATCAACAAGCCGTTTCCGAACACGTCACCGGCCATATCGCCGACACCGACCACGCTGATGCTGTCTTTCTGGACGTTGATCCCGCGCTCTTTAAAGTGACGCTGCACGCCCACCCAGGCACCCTTGGCGGTAATGCCCATCTTTTTATGGTCATAACCGGCCGAGCCGCCCGACGCGAACGCATCGCCCAGCCAGAAGCCGTAATCGATGGCAATGCCGTTGGCGATGTCGGAGAAGGTCGCTGTGCCCTTGTCGGCCGCGACCACCAGGTACGGGTCATCGTCATCGTGACGAACCACGTTCAAAGGCGGTACCAGAGCACCGTCCTTGAGGTTGTCAGTGATGTCCAGCAAGCCTGAGATAAAGATCCGGTAGCAGGCAATTGCCTCAGCCTGGATCTCGTCACGACCGCCGCCCAATGGCAAGCGACGCGGTACGAAACCGCCCTTGGCGCCCACCGGCACAATGACCGAGTTCTTCACCTGCTGGGCTTTTACCAGGCCCAGCACTTCGGTACGGAAATCTTCTTCGCGGTCCGACCAGCGCAAACCGCCGCGAGCCACGTTACCGAAGCGCAGGTGCACGCCTTCAACCCGTGGCGAGTAAACGAAGATTTCAAACTTGGGCACCGGCTTTGGCAGCTCGGGGATCAGGTGCGGGTTGAACTTGAAGCTGAAGTACGAACGGTTGTGACCGTTGGCATCCGGTTGGTAGAAGTTGGTACGCAGCGTGGCTTTGATCAAGTCCAGATAACGACGCAGGATGCGGTCTTCGTTAAGCACCTGGACGTCGTCCAGTGCCGTCAGAATGGCCTGCTCCAGACGCTGTTGCTTGTCTTCCAGGTCTTCGGCCGTCAGCTTGCGCGCCAGGTAGAAACGGGTCTTGAACAACCGGGTCAACTCGCGAGCGATATCGGTGTGGTTGTTCAGGGTGCTGGCGATGTAACCCAAGTCAAAGCCCAGGCGGATCTGCTTCAGGTAACGGGCGTAAGCACGCAGCAACGCCACATCGCGCCACGGCAAGCCGGCGGTCAGTACCAGACGGTTGAACGCATCGTTCTCGGCATCGCCGCGCACGATATGCACGAACGCATCCTGCAGCGTGTCGTTGAGTTGCTGGATATCCAGATTCAAGCCTTCACCCGCGGTGAAAGCAAAGTCATGGATCCAGAACTCACGACCATTGGCATGACGCAGGCGGTACGGGAACTCACCCAGAACCCGCAGGCCAAGGTTTTCCAGAATCGGCAGCACATCGGACAGCGCGAGTGGCGTATCAGCGTGATACAGCTTGCAATGCAGTTCCTGACCGGCACTTTGACCCAGCGGCTGATAGAAACTCATCACCAGCGGGTTTTTTTCGCTCAGGCTCATCAGGTGCTGCATGTCGACCACGGCCGAGTGCGCGGCAAAGCGCTCGCGGTAACCTGCCGGGAAGCCTTTGGGGAAGTCAGACAGCACTTTGGTGCCGTTGGCCTCGCCGAAGCTTTCAACCACCAGGCTCGCATAGTCGTCCTGCCAGCTGCGGCAGGCCTGAACCACTTCTTTTTCCAACAGCAGCGGGTCGATATCGATCCGGTTCTTAGGATCAACCCGCAGAATCAGTTGCACGCGGGCCAGTACCGACTCTGAGAAGAAGGTCCAGAACTCGCAATCAGAAGCCTGCAGACGCTCCATCAGCACCTGCTGGATCTTCTGCCGCACCTCGGTGGAGTACACATCACGCGGCACGTACGCCAGGCAGTAGCAGAAACGGCCATACGGGTCTTTGCGCAGGAACACGCGAATCTTGTTGCGCTCCTGGATTTGTACGATCGACATCACGGTGGTGAACAACTCATCCACCGGCGTCTGGAACAAATCGTCACGGGGCAGCACTTCAACGACCTGGGCCAGTTCCTTGCCCAGGTGAGCCTTGGGCTGGAAGCCGGAGCGACGCTCGATTTCTGCAACCTTGCGACGGATATAAGGGATCACCCGCACGCTTTCGCCATACACCGAGGAGGTGTACAAGCCCATAAAGCGGCATTCCTTGATGACCTTGCCGTCGGCATCGATCTGGCGGATCGACACATAGTCCGGGTAAGCCGGGCGATGCACGCGGCTTGGATGTGCCGCCTTGGCAAACGACAACAGGGTCGGCATGCGCAGGTAGCTGACGGCGTAATCTTCAATTCGCAGGTCTTCGGCAGTCAGCCCCGCGCGCAGCAGCTTGGTCAGACCGAGGAAAGAGTCGGCGTCATATTCAATATGCCCGCCATCTGCCTCGTCACGTACCACAAATTCTTCGTAGCCCAGGAACGTGAAGTGGTTACCCACCAGCCACTCCAGGAAGCTTTTGACTTCGGCTTTCTCGTCGGTATCGACGGCGTACTGGCAGTTGTCGACACTGGCCAGCAACTCCTGCACCTTGGCCTTCATCGGCTCAAAATCAGCCACCGCCACGCGCACTTCACCCAGAACCTGTTCCAGTTCCTTGCTCAGCACATTCAATTCGGCAACATGGGCGCAGCGATCGATTTCCAGGTACATCAGCGACTCTTGCGAGACGCCTTCGCCAGCAGTGCCCTTGGGCAGGACCTCCAACAACTCGCCCTTGCTGCCGCGGCGAACGCTCAACACCGTGGTTTGCAGAGTGTGAATGCTGTAACCGCGACGGTTCAGCTCGGTACGCACCGAGTCCACCAGGAACGGCAAGTCGTGATGCAGCACTTCAACAGCAGTGTGCGTCGACTGCCAGCCATGGCGTTCGTAATCAGGGTTAAAGACCCGCACTTGCGGCTGTGCAGGGTCGAAGCGTTCCAACAGACGCCAGGCCGACAGTGTGCAGCCGGCCAGGTCGGACATCCGACGTTGAGTGAGTTCATCCAGAGAAATAATGCCGAAGAATTGCTCAGCGAACAGCGCCACTTGTGGCAGTGCCTGTTCACTGATGTGCTGCGCCAGTGCTGCTTGCAGTTGATGCTGGAAGTCGGCTTTGCTGGCTGCGGTGAAGAACGCCATCTGTGGTACTCCGCTTGGGCTTGTTATTGAGAGAAGCGTCGCATGCTGTTCCCGCGTGGGGAGCCGCCAATACTGTGCAAGGTCTATCTTGGCAGTTCACCTTCAACGCACAGCATGACAGGGAGGTGAAGCTGGCCGTGACCCACGGGTCACATTCACGTTCCAGGATGGGTATCTACAAAAACGACTGCCGGATAAACAGGCTGTGCCTTTAGAGATAACTATCACCGCGCAGCTTAACGATTGAGCCGCACCACCTGCTTACGGTGCGGCGACATATTCGGTCATCGGGACGCAACCTCAAGCGCTGTCAGTGAATAACCCTAGCATTCGCAAGCGAAAAACCTTCATAAAAGCACCGTACTTTCTGTGGTGAGTATCAGAAATAACTGACCATTTGCCCTGTTGCACCATTCAAACATGCACAAATCGGTTCAGGCTGGCAAAATCGGCCTCTGTTCGACTTACCCGCGCCCAGGGCGCCAGGAACTCCCCATGCAAATGACCACCGACCACCTGCTTGCCAACCCGTGCGATGACGAAGAAGACAACATGGCTATGTTGTGCTGCCACACAGACGGTGGCGAAATGTTCCTGATGACCCGCTACCCCGATGAAGACGAGCTGGAAATCACCCTTGAGGACGAGCCTTCCACACTGGACGGTGTGAAAGTCACCTTGAGCCCTACCCGCCTGCTGATCGAAATCGGTGCAGGCGATACAGACGTGCTCAAAGGCGACGACCACCTGGAAATCCACCACAGCACAGCGGCCGCAGACCTGGCAGAAGTCGAAGAAACCTTGCAGAACATCCTCAAGGGAACCGGCACCTACGTCAGCGAACTAAAATAACCCTCACTGAGCAAGGGAGCCCTGCAGGGCAGTCCGCATTGTGGGAGCGAGCCTGCTCGCGATGGTCTCAATGCGATGGGCCAGACAGGCCGCGTCGCCTGAATCGCGAGCAGGCTCGCTCCCACAGCTCTGCACCTCCACTGGAGCTCACAACCAGATGCAGAATTGGTGCAGGCGATACAGACGTGCTCAAGGGAACAGGCACCTACGTCAGCGAACTAAAATAACCCTCACTGAGCAAGGGAGCCCTGCAGGGCAGCCCGCATTGTGGGAGCGAGCCTGCTCGCGATGGTCTCAATGCGGTGGGCCAGACAGGCCGCGTCGCCTGAATCGCGAGCAGGCTCGCTCCCACAGTTATGCATTTCCACTGGAGCTCACAACCAGATGCAGAATTGGTGCAGGCGATACAGACGTGCTCAAGGGAACAGGCACCTACGTCAGCGAACTAAAATAACCCTCACTGAGCAAGGGAGCCCAGCAGGGCAGCCCGCATTGTGGGAGCGAGCCTGCTCGCGATGGTCTCAATGCGGTGGGCCAGACAGGCCGCGGCGCCTGCATCGCGAGCAGGCTCGCTCCCACAGCTATGCACTTCCACTGGAGCTCACAACCAGATGCCACCGATCTTCGACGCTCACTGCCACATCATTGATCGCGCTTACCCGTTAATACCCAACAACGGCTATCTGCCTGATTTTTTCAGTGTCAATGACTACCTGTCGCGAGTTGAACCATTGGGCATCGTCGGCGGCGCCGTGGTTTCGGGTTCCTTTCAGGGGTTCGATCAGACTTACCTGATCGCTGCCTTAAAGCGACTGGGGCCAGGCTTTGTGGGCGTCACCCAGCTCGCGGCCAGCGTTACTGATGCAGAACTGCACACGTTGCACCAGCACGGTGTGCGCGGCCTGCGCTTCAACCTCAAGCGCGGCGGATCAGAACAGCTCGACCAGCTCGAATCCTTGGCCAGACGCGTGCATGAGCAAGTCGGCTGGCATTCGGAGCTGTACATTGATGCTCGCGAGCTGGCCGGTATTGAGGCCCGCCTGCGACGCTTGCCAGCACTGAGCATCGATCATCTGGGATTAAGCCACGAAGGCCTGCCCTGCCTGCTGCGCCTGGCTGAACACGGAGTTCACATCAAGGCCTGTGGCTTTGGCCGGGTTGATTTTGATGTCGCACCCGTACTGCAACAGATACACAGTGCCAACCCAAACGCCCTGATGTTTGGCACCGACCTGCCCTCAACCCGCGCCCCCCGGGCCTTCGAAAACAGCGACATCACCTTGCTGATCGACGCACTGGGTGAATACGGTGTCCGACAAGCCCTGTGGCACAACGCCCGCAGGTTTTACGGCCTGTGAGCGGCTTCTGTGGGAGCGGGCTTGCTCGCGATGACGTCGCTACGCACGGCATCGCAATCAAGTTTTCGCCCACGGGTATCTGAAATTGCTGTTGCGGCCCCCTCACGGCTCATCGCAATCACACTGCCCACAATAATCGCTGCACCCAGCAACACCCCAGGCGACACCTTGCTGCCCAGGATCAACGCCGCCATGACCATGGCCACCGGCGGAATCAAGTACATCACCCCCACCGATCGACTGATCTGCGTGTGCGACAGCACATAGCCCCACAACAAATACGCCAGAGCGCTGGGGAACAATCCCAGAAGCAGAACGGCCCCATTTACCCGCGCCGGCGCATTCAGGACCTCTTCCTTAAGCCCGGGCCAATAGACACACAGCATCAGCGTCCCGGCCCAAATCATGTAGCAAACAATGGTCAGCGGGCTGTAGCGATTGCAGTAGTGCTTTTGCAGCGCGAAATAGATGCTCCATGACAGCGCGGCCAGCAACAGCAACAACCCTTCAGGCCGGAACTCCCCTACCCCCTTGTCGGCCCAGATGACCACCAACACACCCGCCAGCCCCACAGCTACCCACGACCAGCGCCAGCGGCTCACCGACTCCTTGAGAAACAGGGCCGCAATCAGCGTACTGAACAGCGGCGCCGTTTGCGCGAGTACACTTGAGGCCCCGGGACTGACCCAACGCTGCCCCATGTTCAGCACCACGTGATGCAGCACCACCGCAAAGAAACCCAGCATCATCAGCCACGGCACGTCCCGCAGCCGGGGCAGGCCGATGCCCATACACAGCGCAATCACTGCCATAAACGCCGAGGCGATTAAAAAGCGCAGCAAGGCCAGATGTCCCGGCGAGTAACTTTGCAGGCCAATATGGATACCAATCGGTGAATAGGCCCAGCACAGCACTACAGCGGCCATCGCGGCGGCAAGTTTGATCGGGAGCGACACGTTGACGACCTGTAAGTCAAATGAAGTGGCATCCAGTGTTTATCGCGCTCGCAACCACCCACAAGTGAGATATAAAGAGCCCAGAATTCATCAGGAGTGAACAATGGAGCTAAGCCAGTTGCGCATGGTCAAGGCCGTGGCCGAGTGCGGCAGCATTGCACTGGCCGCCCAGCAGTTACATTGCGTGCCCTCCAACATCACCACTCGCATCAAACAGCTTGAAAGCGAACTGGGGACCGCGCTTTTCACCCGCGCTGGACGAGGGTTATGCATCAGTGCGGCGGGCCAGGTATTTCTGGGTTACAGCGAGCAGATCCTGGCGTTGGTCGATCAGGCAAAACGTGCCGTTGCGCCCCATGCCGTGCCGACCGGCAACCTGCGAATCGGCGCAATCGAGTCCTGTGCTACAGGGCGATTGCCGCCGCTACTGGCGCAGTTTCATAAACGCTACCCCCAAGTGGCACTGGAGTTGGTCACCGGCAAGTCGCAGCAACTGCTTGATGATGTGAAGCACCACCGTCTGGACGGCGTGCTGGTTGCAGGCCGCATCGACCTGCCCAAACTGTCCAGAACAACGCTGTATCACGAGCAACTGGTGCTGATCGCAAGCCCCGAACTGGAGCCCCTTTCACAGCTGGGTGACGTGCATCGGCACACCGTATTCATGTGGCCTATTGGCTGCCCGTACCGCGCGGCACTGGAGAACTGGGTGGCCGAGCACCGACTGGAAATCAACACCGTTGATTACGCTAACTGGGGCAGCATCATTGGCTGCGTCAGCGCAGGTGCCGGGCTGGCACTGGTGCCGGAGGGCATCCTGCAACGTTTTGACGGCACCGCCCATCTGACCACTTATCGTTTTGCCGAACTGGCGCCCATGCCCAACCTGTTTTTCTGGCACAGCGAAACCGGTCTTCACGGCCCACGGGATGCCTTCGCTGCGCTGTTGACGGAGCATTTTGCAGAAAATCACGCCCCCTTAGCCTAACCGCGGAGTGGGAAAGAGTAGGCCCGCGCTCACTCTGCGGTTAAACAATTTGTCTAATCGACGCCCAATTTAACGACACTGCGCCCCCTCAAGTCCCCGTGCAGATGAGCACCATTCTCAACAACCCGGCGCTTTTCAGGTTTTTCCATAAAAAGCCCCACCGCCATTAGTCCGCAGCACCCTCAATGGATTAAAGTAACGCCCCCAGCCCCGGTGTAATTCTTGCGCCGCCGGTGTCCTTTTCAGGAACAGTCATCGATGGAACATCGTGAAGCGCTGCTTGCGCTGCGAACCTTTCTCTCAACGCAGATCCTCGGTCAGGAAAAGCTGATCGACCGCCTGCTGATCGCGTTGCTCGCTGACGGTCATATGCTCGTCGAAGGCGCGCCGGGTCTTGCCAAGACCAAGGCCATCAAAGAGCTGGCTGAGGGCATTGAAGCGCAGTTCCATCGAATCCAGTTCACCCCCGACCTGCTGCCTGCCGACATTACCGGCACCGAGATCTATCGCCCCGAAACCGGCAGCTTCGTGTTTCAACAAGGCCCGATTTTTCACAATCTGGTGCTGGCGGATGAAATCAACCGTGCCCCGGCCAAGGTGCAGTCGGCCTTGCTGGAAGCCATGGCAGAGCGTCAAGTCAGCGTGGGGCGCAGCACTTACGAGTTGTCACCGCTGTTTCTGGTCATGGCCACACAAAACCCTATCGAGCAGGAAGGCACTTACCCGCTGCCCGAAGCCCAGCTCGACCGCTTCCTGATGCACGTCAAAATCGGCTTTCCGGACGCTGCCGTCGAACGCCGCATCCTGCAGCAGGCCCGTGGCGAAGCCCTCAACGGTGAAACCAAACCCGAGCGGCGGGTCAGCCAGCAGGCCATTTTTGCCGCGCGCAAGGAAATCCTTGGTTTGTACATGGCCGATGCCGTGGAGGAATATCTGGTGCAGTTGGTGATGGCGACCCGGACTCCAGGGAAATTCGACCCCGAAATGGCTGAATGGATCGCCTACGGCGCCAGCCCCCGTGGCTCGATTGCGCTGGATCGTTGCGCGCGGGCCCACGCCTGGCTGGCCGGACGCGACTTCGTCAGCCCCGAAGACATTCAGGCCGTGCTGTTTGACGTGCTGCGTCATCGCATCATTCTGTCGTTTGAAGCCGAGGCCGCCGGTATCGATCAAGACCGCGTGGTGCAGCGCATCCTCGACGTCGTTGCCGTTGCCTGACCGATGAACAACCCCCTGCCCGCCGAACCCGGCATCCGCGTCACACTCGCCGAATTGATCGAGATGCGCAATCGGGTACGCGAAGTGCAACTGTTCTCCTCCCCCAGCCAGCGCAGCCCGCTGGTGGGGTTGCACCACTCTAAATTACGCGGGCGCGGGGTCGACTTCGATCAGGTGCGGGTCTACCAGGCCGGGGACGATGTGCGCACCATCGACTGGCGCGTGACGGCGCGCACCCAGGAACCGCACACCAAAATGTTCCATGAGGAACGCGAACGGCCGATCTTTATCCTCGCCGAACAAAGCCGGCGGCTGTTTTTCGGTTCGGGATTGATGTTCAAGTCGGTACTCGCCGCCCAGGCTGCCAGCCTGATTGGCTGGGCCGCACTGGGCCACAACGACCGCGTCGGGGGTTTGGTGTTTGGCGACCACGAACACTATGAAATCAAACCCCGGCGTAGCAAACAAAGCCTGCTGCAACTGCTTAACCGCCTGGTGAGGGTCAATCAGTCCCTGCACACCGAAGTGCAATCAGACCGCGATGCACTGGGCATGGCGCTGATCCGTGCCCGCGAGGTGCTACGCCCCGGCAGTTTGGTGATCGTGATCTGTGATGAGCGCGGGCTTACCGACGCCGCCGAGCAGCAACTGAGCCTGCTGTCGCGCCATTGCGACTTGATCCTGCTGCCCCTGTCCGACCCGCTGGATCATGCCCTGCCCGCTGCCGGCCTGTTGCGCTTTGCCGAGCGCGGCGCGCAACTGGAACTCGACACCCTCAATTATGATTTGCGCCAGGCCTACCGTGCCCAGGCCGAAGCCCGTATTGCCCGCTGGGAACTGCTGGCGCAAAAGCTGCGTGTGTTGCTCATGCCCCTGAGCACCCAAAGTGAAATGGTCGAACAACTGCGCGAATACCTGAACGCCAAACGCCCCGGCAAAACCTCATGAAAGAACTTGAACAGTTGCAGCCCTTGATCACTCCTCCGGCGATTGGCCTTTGGCCGCCAGCCCCGGGCTGGTGGTTGCTGCTCATTGTTCTGCCTGCACTGGGCTGGTGCCTGTGGTGGTTACGCCGCTACCTGCCTGCCAAACGTCAGCCGGGCCGTACCGAGCAACCTCTGGACCCGGTCCGCCTGGCGGCCCTCGAGGAACTGGCGCGTTTTCCGAAACCTTACGACGGTGCGCCCGCAGGTGCCTGGTTGCAACAGCTCAACGGCCTGCTCAAGCGTTTGTGCCGCAACCACTACCCCTACAGCCAGAGCCACACACTCAATGGCCGCAAGTGGCTGGCATTCCTGGATAACCGCTGCCCGGCTGCCGGATTGACGCGCTGGATGGTGCTGGTTGAAGGCGCCTATAAGCCCGAGTGCAAGCTCGACGACAAAGCCATCGCCGGGCTCAATCAAGCGGTTGAAACCTGGATTCGCAAACATGTTTGAATTTGCCTGGCCGTGGCTCTTCGCCCTGCTGCCCCTGCCCTGGCTGATGCGCCTGGTGCTGCCCGCCGCCGACAGCGGTGAGGCAGCGCTGCAGATCAGCTTTCTGGGCGACCTCGAAGAACTGGCCCGGCGCAAGGCGCGAGCCACCCTGCCTTCGTGGCGCCAGCAAACCCCCTATATGCTGCTCTGGCTGTTGCTGCTGACCGCCGCCCGCCCGCAATGGCTGGGCGAGCCGCTGCCCATTGCCGCCAGCGGCCGTGATTTGCTGGTTGCGGTCGATGTCTCGGGCTCGATGGACTACCCGGATATGCAATGGCAAGGCGAAGACGTCAGCCGTCTCGATCTGGTTAAAAGCCTGCTCGGGGACTTTCTTGAAAAACGTGAAGGCGACCGTGTGGGGCTGATCCTGTTCGGCAGCCAGGCCTACCTGCAAGCGCCCCTGACCTTCGATCGGCGCACCGTGCGCACCTGGCTCGACGAGGCACGCATCGGCATCGCCGGTAAAAACACCGCCATCGGCGATGCCATTGGGCTGGCCCTCAAACGCTTGCGCCAACGCCCGGCACAAAGCCGGGTACTGATCCTGATCACCGATGGCGCCAACAATGGCGGTCAGATCGACCCGCTGACCGCTGCACGCCTGGCCGCCGAGGAAGGCGTAAAAATCTACCCGATCGGCATTGGAGCCGACCCGGAAGAAAGCAGCAGCAAGGGCATGTTCACTATCAATCCCGGGGTGGACCTCGATGAGCCAGCGCTCGAAGAGATCGCCAAAATCACCGGTGGCCAATACTTCCGCGCCCGTGACGGCGGCGAACTGGCAGCCATCAAGGACACCCTCGACCGGCTTGAGCCCGTGGCCCAACAGCCCACCCAGGCGCGACCGGCGCAGGCACTCTACAGCTGGCCATTGGCGGCGGCCCTGCTGCTGAGCGTGCTGTTGGTGATCCGTGAACTGTGGCCCAACAACCCTGTACAACGCTGGCTGAGCAAGGACCATTTTCTGCAACAGCACCCTGACTGGCGCGCACGACTCAAACGCCTGCGTTTGCGGAGGCGTCGATGAGCGCGCTCTGGCCCCACTGGTTTCGCCCCGAATGGCTGCTTGTCCTGCCGCTGCTCGGATGGCTGCTATGGAAGCGCTGGCACCGTGAAAAACGCGCAGGCCGCTGGCAGATGATCCTGCCGGTCGCTTTTCATCGCGTACTGCTCAGCGGCGGCAACGGCCGCAACAGCAAGCTGCCCTGGATTGCCCTGGGGCTTGGCTGGCTGCTGGCCCTGCTGGCGTTACTGGGCCCCAGCTGGCAGAGGGTCGAACAGTCCACCCAAAAGCCCGCCGACCCGCTGGTCGTCATGCTGGAACTGACCCCGCACATGCTCGCCACCGACAGCTCGCCCAACCGGCTGGAACAGGCGCGCCGCAAGATCTACGACTTGCTGCAAAACCGTACCGATGCGCAAACCGCCGTGATCGTCTACGCCGGCAGTGCCCACACACTGGTGCCGCTGTCCGATGACCTGGCCACCAGCCGCAACCTGCTTGAAGCCCTCAAGCCGTCGATCATGCCGCAACCGGGCCATCGCGCAGATCTTGCGGTCACCAAGGCCCTTGAGCTGCTCGATCAGGGCGCACTGGGCGAAGGTCGTTTGTTGCTGATCACCTCCTCGCTCAGCGATCAGGAGCGAAGCGGCATCCGCCAGGCCTTGAGTGGCCATGCCCCGCAACTGTTGGTTCTCGGAGTGGGCAGCCGCGAAGGCTCCCCGGTGGTGGATGAAAGCGGGGAGTTCCTCAAGGACGATCAGGGCGCCATTCTCCTGCCCCGCCTGGACAGCCCAAGCCTGCGGGCGTTTGCCCTGGATGTGGACGGTCGCTATCGTCAGGCACGGCTGGATGACAACGACTTGCGTGGCCTGGGCCTGCTTGACGGGCCGCAGCACCTGCGTGATGACGGCCAGACCCTGCATCTGGACACGTGGGCTGACCAGGGTTACTGGTTGCTGTTGCCGCTGTTGTTGCTGGTGGCCTGTGCCGGGCGGCGTGGCTGGCTGTTCTGCCTGCCCTTGCTGTTGATACTGGCGCCCCAGCCCGGCTACGCCATGAGCTTTAGCGATCTCTGGCTGCGTCCCGATCAACAAGGCATGCGCCTGCTACAGCAAAAAAAACCACTTCAAGCACTCGAGCACTTTAGCGACCCTCTCTGGCAAGGAGTGGCGTTGTATCAGGCAGGCGACTATGCCGGAGCGGCCCTGCGATTTGCCGAGGTCAACAGCGCCAGCGCGCACTATAATCGCGGCAATGCACTGGCCATGAATGACGAACTCGAAGCCGCCATCGATGCCTATGAGCAAGCGCTCGAACTGCAACCCGAGCTTCAGGCCGCCGCGCAAAACAAAGCCATCGTCGAGCAAATACTCGAACAACAGCGTGCTCAGGCCCAGGCGGAGGCCGAAAAAACCCCCGAGCCGCCTCCTGCGCCTGCCGAATCGCAAACCCCGCTCAGCACCAGCGCTCAGGGCGCGTCCAGTACCACCGGGCAAAATGAGGACAACAACTCCGCTACCAGCCCAACCACCGAGGCGCCCCCGGACGAGCCCCTCAACCCCGGCGCCGAAGCCGAAGCCGACAATGAGCCCGGTGACGAACAGACCACGCGCCCGCCCGCACCGGCCGCCAACCAGACCGACGAAGAACAGCGTCAGGCACTGGAACAATGGCTCAGACAGATTCCCGACAACCCCAGCGAATTGTTGCGCCGCAAATTCTGGTACGAACAGCAGCAACATCAGGACACGCCTAAATGAACCGCCTCTGCGTTTTACTTCTTTTGCTGTGTTGCTGGACCTTGCCGGCGCACGCCCGGGGATTGGTTGCCAGCGTTGACCGAGACCAGCTCAACTCAGGTGAAACCGTCGAGCTGACACTGGAGTCCAACGACGTCACACTGTTTGGCAAGCCCGACCTGACGCCTCTGGACAACGTGTTCGAAGTGCGCGGCACGCGCCAGGTCAACCAACTGACCAGTCTCAGTGACGACAACAAAGCCACTACCCGCTGGATCATCACCCTGCAGCCCAAACAAACCGGCACCGTGATCATTCCGGCGCTGCACGTCGGTGAATACCACAGCCAGCCGATCAACCTGACTGTGACCCAGAGCGTGGCCAGCGAAAACGAGCTGGCACCGGTATTTATCGAAGTCAGTCTGGATCAGCCCAGCGTCTACGTGCAGGCCCAGGCCCTGCTGACCCTGCGCGTCTACCATTCCGTGGCGCTCTACGACGACAGCAGCCTGACCCCCTTGCACATTGATGACGCCGTCGTCGAGCAACTGGGTGAGTCGCGCACCTATGAAAAGCTGATCAACGGCGTACGCCACGGCGTGATCGAGCGCCGCTACGGTATTTATCCGCAGCGCAGCGGCGAGCTGATGATCCCGGCACAGACGTTCAGCGCCACACAAGTCGACAGCCAGCAATCCACGGCCCCCGCCCCCCTTGGGCCCAAGCCCGGAAAGCTGCTGCACGTGACGTCGACCGAAATCCCGTTGACCGTCCTGCCCAAGCCCGAGACGTATCCGCCCAATTCCCCTTGGTTGCCCGCGCGCAGCCTGAGCATGAGCGAAACCTGGAACCCTGAGCCAGACCACACGCTGGTGGGGGACTCTCTGACCCGGACCCTCACCCTCAAGGCCGAAGGCCTGTCCAGCGCCCAGTTGCCGCCCCTGCCCGCCACGGATGTCAACGGCTTGCGGCGCTACCCAGACTTGCCGCAGTTGAGCAATCAAGTCACCGAAAACGGCCTGATCGGCAGCCGCGAAGAGCGCGAGGCGCTGGTGCCGACACGGGTTGGCCAAATCGAATTGCCCGCCGTCGAGGTGGTGTGGTGGAACACCCACGAAGACCACCTGGAGCGTACTTACCTGCCCGCCCGCACCTTACTGGCGGCGGCCAACCCCAACCTTGCCGTGGACACGCCTGTCAGCGGTTCCGTGGCGGCCATGAGCGAAGAGTCGTCGCTATGGATCTGGCAGCTGTGCACCCTGTTCCTGGCCTGCACTACCCTGGCGAGTCTGGGTTTGTGGTGGCGTGCCCGCTGGCAACCCGCGATCCTGCGTGCGGCGCAAACCGGGCCCAGCCCGCGCACCCTGCTCGACGACCTTAAACGCGCCTGTCTTGCCAACGATCCGCATGCCACACGCCAGGCGCTCGATGCCTGGGCACGGCAACAACCCGAAACCCTGGCCGACATGGCGGCGCGTTTCGTGTTGCTGTCTGACGCCCTCGATGGGCTCAACGGCGCGCTGTACAGCGAAACCGGCCAGTACTGGCAAGGCGAAGAGCTGTGGAAAGCCATTCGCAGCATTCCTGCCACCGAGCGCGAACAAGACGCTGGCAGCGAGCCGAGCAGCCTGCCGCCGCTCTACCCCAAATAATTTCAAGGCAACCCGAGGACCGCACGAGCGAGCGGGTTGCCAACCCCTTTTAAAACGGATTCTGTTATGCGCCTGTTTCACACTTCCGACTGGCACCTGGGGCAAAACCTCCATGGCCAGGACCGCGACTTCGAACACGCCTGTTTTCTTGCCTGGCTACTGACACAGCTCAACGAACAGCAGCCAGACGTGCTGCTGATTGCCGGGGATATCTTTGACACGGTCAATCCGCCGGTAAAAGCCCAGGAACGGCTCTACGACTTCATCGTCAGCGCCCATGAGCAACAGCCCAAACTGACCATCGTGATGATTGCCGGCAACCACGATTCCGGCTCGCGCATCGAACTGCCGGCGCCCTTGATGCGGCGTCTGCGTACCCATGCGCTGGGCCGGGTGCTGTGGCTGGACGATGGCCAGCTCGACGCCGAACGCCTGCTGATCCCCTTACCCGATGCCAGCGGCGAAACCGCTGCCTGGTGCCTGGCGCTGCCCTTTCTGCGCCCAGCTGAAGTCACGGGAGCGCACCTGGGTGATGACTACCTGCGCGGCATCGGCCAGGTCCATGAGTGGCTGATCGAGGCCGCCAACGTCAAACGCAAGCCGGGCCAGGCCCTGATTGCCATCAGCCATGCCCATATGGCTGGCGGTTCGGTGTCCGAAGACTCCGAACGCAGCCTGATCATCGGCAACGCAGAAGCCCTGCCCGCCAGCCTGTTCGGACCGAGCATCAGCTATGTAGCCCTGGGTCATTTGCACAAACCACAACGGGTCAACGGCGAAGAGCGTATCCGCTACTGCGGCTCACCGATTCCGTTGTCGTTCTCTGAAATCGGCTACCAGCACCAGATACTCGACGTGAAACTGGAGGGCGAAACCCTGATCAGCGTCGAACCGTTGCTGATCCCCCGCGCGGTCAATCTGCAACGCATTGGCCCGCTGCCCCTGGCTGAAATCCTCACCCAGCTGGCCGGGCTGCCGGATACCGACCTGCTGGCCGATACCCAGCGCCAGCCCTGGCTCGAAGTGCGAGTCAAACTGGACGAACCGCAGCCCGATTTGCGTCAACAAATCGAAACCGCCCTGCAGGGTAAATCCGTACGCCTGGTGCGCATCTCTGCCGAATATGCCGGCAGCGGCAGCGGTGCCTCGGACGACGCCACATGCCTGATCGAACTGGACCAACTGACACCCCAGGAACTGTTCAGCCGCGCCTGGCAAGAAAACTACGGCAGTGAAGCCGACGAACAAACCCTCAAGGACTTTGCCGTGCTGCTGCAAGAAGTTCAGCTGGAAGGTGAACAGCCATGAAAATCCTCGCCATTCGCCTGAAAAACCTCGCCTCGCTGGCCGGCCCCTTTGAGCTGGATTTCACCGCAGAACCCCTGGCCAGTGCTGGCCTGTTTGCGATCACCGGCCCTACCGGCGCCGGTAAAAGCACCCTGCTCGACGCCCTGTGCCTGGCACTGTTTGGCGCCGTGCCGCGCCTGAACAATACGGGTCGCGATGCCAAAGTGCCCGATGCCGATGGCGAAATTGCCACCGGCGACCCGCGCACCTTGCTGCGCCGTGGCACCGGTGAAGGCTTTGCCGAAGTCGATTTTGTCGGCATCGACGGCCGCCGTTACCGCGCCCGCTGGGAGGCCAACCGCGCTCGCGAAAAAGCCACCGGTAAACTGCAAGCCAGCCGCCAAAGCCTGCGCGACCTGGACAGCGATCAACTGCTGGCCAGCCAGAAAGGCGATTACAAAGTCCAGCTGGAAGCACGACTGGGGCTCAATTTCGAGCAATTCACCCGTGCCGTGATGCTGGCCCAAAGTGAGTTCAGCGCCTTTCTCAAGGCCGATGACAACGAGCGTAGCGAACTGCTCGAAAAACTCACCGACACTGCGCTCTACACCCGGCTGGGCAAGCGCGCATTCGATAAGGCCAAAGAGGCCAAGGACGCGCACAAGCAACTGCACGACCAGGCCGTTGGTGTCACGCCCCTTGAGCCCCAGGCCCGGGCCGAACTGGATCAACACTTCAATGACGCGCAGCAGCAACTCAAGAACCAGCAAGGCCAGCTCAAGCAGCTGGAGCTGCAACACACCTGGCTCAAAACCCTGGGTGAACTGCAAGAGCAGCAACACAGTGCTGCCGAGCAATTGCTGCAAGCGCACACCTTGTGGGACAGCCAGGCCGATCAGCGCCAGACCCTGAACCTGCTCGAACAACTGGCGCCGCAGCGCCATCAATTTGCCCGTTTGGCCGAGCTGGATGCGCAACTGAGCCCATTGGCCAGGCACATCAGCGCCCATCTTCAGCAACAGACCGAATTGGGCGAGCGCCAAACCCGTCTTGAAGGCGAGCTGCAGAACGCCCGACTGGCGGCGACCCACGCCCAGACCCAGCAGCGCGAGAGCGCCCCCCAGGTGCAACACGCCCATCTGGAACAGGCCAACCTCAATCGCCTGACCCAGACCCTCACCACCCAGCAAGCCCTCCAGCAGCAAGCCGAACAGGCATGCGCCGAAGGGCAACTCGCACTCAATACGTTGCTTGAGCGCCAGCAACTGGGCGCTGAGCGCCTGGTACAAATAGCCACGCAGCTCGAACACAGCAACGCGCTCGCGCCACTGGCCAGTGCCTGGGACGCCTATCGTCCACGGCTTCAGCAACTGGTGCGGTTGAGCAATCTCCTGACTACCGGCCGCAAGGAACTACCGGGGCTTGAACAGCTGGCCCTGCAGGCCACGCAGGAACTGACCGGGCTGCGCAACAGCCTGGAAATTCTGTTCCAGGAAGCCGCAGCCGAGCCCCACGCGGTCAACGAACAAATCCAGACCCTGGGCAGCCTGCTGCAGGACAACCGTCAGCAGCAGCGTGCCTTTGAAGAGTTGCAGCGTCTGTGCAGCAGTCAGCAGGCGCTCGACAGCCGCCTGCACGAACTGCACCTCAAGCAGCAGAGCGTGCAGCAGGAACGTGAGCGCCTGAGCCAGCAAGGTATTCAGGCCAAAGCCGATCTTGAAGTGGCAGAGCAAACCCTTCAGGTCACCCGCCAACTGCTGGAGCGCCAGCGCCTGGCCCGTAGCGCCAGCGTCGAGGAACTGCGCGGGCAGTTGCAGGACGACCAGCCATGCCCGGTGTGTGGCAGCGCCGAGCATCCCTACCATCAACCTGAAGCGTTGCTGCAAAGCCTGACCCGTCACGATGAACAGGAAGAGGCCAGCGCGCGGACCGTGGTCGACGGACTCAAGGAAACGCTCGCCCAACTGCGCGAAAAAGTCGGTGGGCTGATCGCCCAGCAAAAAGAATTTTTGCTCCAGCAAGAGCGCCTCCACCAAGAACAGCAGGCCCTCGCTCCAAGCCTTGAGGCGCATCCGCTCCATCAGCAATGGCTAGCCCAGGACCCGGCCAAGCGTGAGCAATGGCTGACCCTGCGCCTGAACCAGTTGCAGCACAGCATTACCCAGGACGAACAACGCCAGAACGCCTTGCTCGCTTTGCAAAAAGAAGCGGCTCACTTGCAGCAGCAAGTCCAGCGCTGCACCGAAGCCAGCCAGCTCGCCACCCAGCAATTGGCTGAGCAGCAATTGCACCTCAATGCCGACAGTCAGCGCCTTGACGATGAACTGAACGAGTTTGCCAGCGTGCTGGCCCCCGCCACCCTCAACGCGCTGCGTGAGAACGCATCCGCCTGCTTCATGGCCCTCGACCAGCAAGTGGCTGATCGGGTGGCGCAACTCGACCAGCAGCGGGACGAGCAAACGGAGCAGGCTGAAAGAGCGAGCAGCATCGAGCGCGAGCAGTATCAGCAGGCCAACCGCAGCAAAGAACTGGACGCCCTGCAGCGCAGCGTCAAGGATCTGGGCGAGCAGCACCAGACAAGTCAGCTCAGCCTCAAGCAGTTACTGGGCGACTTCAGTAGCGCCGAGCAGTGGCAGCAAACCCTGGAACAGGCTGTCGAACTGACCCGCACTGCCCAGACCCAGGCTGAACAAGCCCTGCAAGCCACCGCCAACCAATTGCTGCAGCTCGCTACCGAGCTCAAGTCCGAGCAAGAGCGCCTGCTGGCGTTGCAACAAGAGCACGACACACTCAATGCCCTGCTCGCGCAATGGCGGGCACAGCACATCGAGCTTGATGACAGTCGCTTGCAACAATTGCTGGCCCATGACGAAGCACAGGTACGCGAACTGCGCCTGCAGCTGCAAAACAGCGAAAAAGCCGTCGAACAAGCCCGCGTCTTGCTGCAAGAGCGCGAACAGCGTCTGGCCCAGCACCAGGCGCACGCCAATGGCAACCTGGATGGCGAATCACTCAACATCGCCCTCATCGAACTGCACACACAGCTGGCCGCCAGCGAGCAGCAGTGTGCCGAATTGCGGGCCCAGCAGAGCGAGGATCAACGCCGTCAGCAGGCCAACCAGGCATTGGCGCAGCGCATTGCACTGGCCTATGACGAATGGCAACGCTGGGCACGCCTCAGTGAGCTGATCGGCTCAGGCACTGGCGACAAGTTCCGCAAAATCGCCCAGGCCTACAACCTCGATCTGTTGGTGCATCACGCTAACGCGCAGTTACGCCAACTGGTCCGCCGTTATCGCCTCAAACGCGGTGGCAGCATGCTCGGCCTGCTGGTGATGGACACCGAGATGGGCGACGAGCTGCGCTCGGTGCATTCGTTATCCGGCGGTGAAACCTTCCTGGTGTCGCTGGCATTGGCCCTGGGCCTGGCCTCGATGGCCTCCAGCACGCTGAAAATCGAATCGCTGTTTATCGACGAAGGTTTTGGCAGCCTCGATCCCGAGTCGCTGCAATTGGCGATGGATGCTCTGGACGGCCTGCAGGCCCAAGGGCGCAAGGTGGGGGTGATCTCCCATGTTCAGGAAATGCACGAACGCATCCCGGTCCAGATCCAGGTCAAGCGTCAAGGCAACGGCTTGAGCACCGTGGAGGTGAAATGACAGAGCACGTGCTGTATTCCTTCCGCCGCTGCCCCTACGCCATGCGTGCGCGCATGGCCTTGCGCTACAGCGGGGTGCCGCTGTCGATTGTCGAGGTCAGCCTTAAAGCCAAGCCGGAGCAAATGCTCGCCGCCTCGCCCAAGGGCACGGTACCGGTGCTGGTCTGCGCCGATGGGAGCGTGATCGAGCAAAGCCTGGACATCATGCACTGGGCGCTGGCCCGGCATGATCCGGATAACTGGTTGCAGCCGGACTGCAATGAACTGATCGAAGCAAACGACACCACCTTCAAGGTGCTGCTGGACCGCTACAAATACGCCATCCGTTACCCGGAACATCCCATGGCGTTTTACCGGGCCCAAGGCGCCGAGTTTTTGCAGCGGCTGGAAGACGTGCTGACACGCTCACCGTATCTTGCCGGGCCGGCATTGAGCCTGGCCGATGTGGCGCTGGCACCGTTTGTGCGCCAGTTTGCCCATGTGGACCGCGACTGGTTTGCGCAAGCACCCTACCCGCATCTGAATGCCTGGCTAGAGCGTTTTTTGGCGTCAGAACTGTTCAGTTCGGTAATGAGAAAACCCTGAACGTTGCAACCACCAAACACCCGTAGCCGCTGGCGAAGGAACGAGGCTGCGTTCGATTGCGAAGCGATCGTAAAACCTGATTACGCGGTATCACAGAAAAACCGCGTAATCAGGTTTTACGACGACTTCGTCGCCGAACGCAGCCTCGTTCCTTCGGCAGCTGCTACGGGTAACGCTCTCTCAGCTTCGGGTTTTATGATCCAGGGCCGCATAGAAATTGGCGCTTTGTTGCAGGTATTTTTGGGTGTAGGCCGCGGATTTCTTGTCGCTGACCACAGTCGTTGCACTGGCAGGCAGGGCCACGGTGGCGGAGATGGCGCAAGCGGAAATCACGGAGAAAAGATTGAAATTCATGACGATAACCCTCGACGATTCAGTTGGCGTGCTTGCCTTTTAAGGCCGTGAAACCAACTTAACGCCAAGGGTCATCGTGCAGAAATTCATTAAAACACTAGCGTCTATCAGTGGGATTGATGGACAGCTGCACGCCTTTGTTTACGGGCGGTTGATGAATTTCAGATCGGACGGTGCATCCATTTCCAGGGTTTGTACGGTTTTGCCCAACATGCCGGTTTCAGGGTCGCGCTCCAGCACCACGATGGCATTGCTCATCTGGTTGGCGATCAACAGAAACTTGCCGTTGGGGCTCAAGGCGAACTCACGCGGGTGATCGCCATCCACCGAGCGACGCTGGATTTCAGTCAACTCGCCATTACTCGGGTTAATCGCAAACACCAGGATTTCATTGGCCTTGCCACGGTTGCTGACGTACAGGAACTTGCCGTCTTGCGAGGCATGCAATGCACCGGCTGCACGGTTTTGCGCGGGCATGCCGTGGGCCAGCTCAAGGGCCTGACGCTGCTTGAGTCGACCCTTGTCATAGTCAAACACAAACACCTGGGCACTCATTTCAGTGGTCAGGTAGGCGTGTTTGCCGTCTTTGGAAAACAGCAAGTGACGCGGTCCGCTGCCAGCCGGCAGCTCTACAAAAGCCGGATCGGCAGCCACCAGCGGATGGTCCGCGTTGGCAGCCGGGTCGTACTGGTAGACAAACACCTTGTCTGCACCCAGATCACTGGCGTAGACGAACTTGCCGTCTGGCGATGACACCACCGAGTGCACGTGGGCGGACATCTGACGTTCAGGATTGACCTGGCTGGCAGGGTGAGTGCTCATCTGGGTCACGGGCTGCAACTGGCCTTCGGCGTTGATCGGCAACACCGCAAGGCTGCCACCCGGATCGGCGTGCACGCCGTAGTTGGCGACAAACAGGTAGCGCTCATCCGCGCTCAGGCTGGAATGGGTCGGCTCTTCACCCAGGGTCTTGACCTGGTTGATCAGCGTCATCTGATTGGTCTTGGGGTCGATGGCAACGCTGCTGGCACGACCGACGACATCGCGCTGGCCCTTACCGTTTTCATTGACCACGAACAGACGGCTCTGGTCCTTGGAAAGGGTCAACCATGACGGGTTGGCGGTCTTGAACACTTGCAGCGGCTCAGGGGTGATACGCCCTTTGGCGCTGTCAAACTGCAGACGGTAGATACCTTGGCTTTTGCCCTGGGTGTAGGAACCGACCAGCAGTTCGACCTCATCACGGGACTCGGCCTGGGCCGACATCGCTCCCACGCTCAGCGCCATCAGCATTGGCAGTGTTTTAAACTTCATCTTCGGCCTCGACTTCATCGTCATCATTGTTTGCGCTCAGGGCACTGAGGCAAACCAGGCGGTGTTCACCGGAGTCGCCAACGAGGGTCCAGCTTTGCAGAGTGTCGTCAAAAACGCTGGCATCGATCTGTTCAAGCGTGAACTTCCAGCGTTTTTCGGCACGACCGTCCATGCACTTGATGAGCAACTGCACATCGTCCAGAGAAAAATCCCAGGCATGCAGCCCGTCAATCACCAACATATCGCTGGTTTCAAGGGCTGCGCGCAAGGTCTGGTTTGAATCGCTCATTAATCATTCACCTGTTGGAAAGGCGTAATGATAGGTCAAATCAGCAGTGCAACCCATAACCGTGACAAGTGATTGCACGGTTATGGGCGCACCCGGCACCCGACTTTAGTTCATGGTCTGATCAATCCCGGCCTGTAAGGACTGGGGCTCCTTGTTTTCACCCTTCAGCAGATCACCCCCCACCGTGACGCCAGAGAGCCGCAGCCGATCTTTGCCGCGGAACGTCGCGACATGGGCCTCGCTGGTCGGCGAGTTGTCGGGAGAGTAGTCAAACTTCAGGCTGCCCCCGGGGCTGAGGCTGTTGCCCTCGCCGGTTTCCAGCGCCAACGAGCCGCTGGCGCTAAGTCCCATGGCGCTCTGGCTGTGGGTGTCAGTGGCTTGCTGCAGCGCCAGTTTGCCACCTGCATCGATGTTGACTGAGCCGGCTCCACCGTCAAAGTCACCGCCTTCATACCGGGCATCGCCTTGGGTGTCGATGCTCACACCCTGAGCCCCGGCATAGTGCCCCACCTGTGCCGTGCTGCCGGTTTCCTGAGCGTGACGAAACTCGCCCGAGCCGTTGGCGCGCACATTCACATCTTCACCGGTCTTTGTGTATACACGCAGGCCGACCTTGGCCGCCACATCCCGCTCGGCGCGGTTGTGGGTGTCGGCAGCGGCGCGGGCGTCATGGCTGCCCGCCTTGATGTTCAAAGCACCGTCGGTGGCGCGGTATTGCGTGCCTTCATCCTGCAAGTTGCCGCCCACATTGACCTGAACGGTGGCGCCACTGAGCTGGCTGACCACCGCAGTACTGTCCTGCTGTGCCTGCGTCTTGTTGTGATACCCCACCTGCCCGTCGAGCCCCAGGCTGGCCAGCTCCACGCCGTCCATTAAACCGGACTGGGGCAATGTGCCTTTGGCCAGGCCTTTGACGATTTTTTCCACCGGTGTGCTGAGTCCCTTGATCTCGGCACTCACTCCCAGCCCCGCCTGCCAGCCGTTCTCGGTGTGGGAGCTGGATTCGGTGTTATAGGCCGCCCGGTTGTCCATCTGGCCTGCATTGACCTGCACCCCTGAGCCGGCAACGATCCGGGTCCCTTCATTGACCAAGGTGTTGTCAGCCTGCACCCGCACATTGCCGGTGGCTGTCACGCTGCTGGTTTTTGCAGTGGTCCGGCTGGCGTTGTCCTCGCTGCCCTGGCGGACAAACTCCAGGCCGCTGCCAACCTTGTCCAGGCTTGCCGTCCAGACGATCCCGCCACCGGTGCTGAGGTCCTGGGTTTTGCTGTCAGTGCTGTCGTGAGCCGCCATCAGTTCGATATTTTTGCCTGAGAGACTCACATCGCCCCCGGTCGCGCCAAGGTCCGAGCCCTTGACACTCAAGTTGCCCCCCGCGCTGACAGCCACAGCACCGCCACTGATGCTTGCGCCTTGCTGCAGCGTAGTGTCGGTGACGTTGATGTGCTGCTGATCCTTCAAGCCCGCATCCACACGGTACTCATGGCTGCCCGCAGAAGTTTCCTTGGTACTGGCAGTGAAGCCGCGGTTATCGGTGCGAGTGGTGTCGCGGGCGGTATTTTCAGCCGCTACGATCTGGATATCGCCCTTGGCCTGCACCTGGGTGTCACCTGTGGCCGATACTTTGGAGCCGCTGACGATAATGTCCTGCGCACTTTGCAACGTGAGGTTACTGTCCGAATGCAGGTCACTGGCGACGAGGGTGCGGTCGCTGTGGTCTTTGCGGCTTTCGTCATTGATCAACGAGAAGAACGTGCTGTTCTTGCTGTGATTGCTGTCGCGGGACGTGTCATGGACGCCATCGATCATCAGCGACCCCGTGTCGCTGATCACGCTGGCCTGGGTCCCGCCTCGCACCTGACTGGCGCTGATGTGCACATCGTCCGCCTTGATAATCAGCTTGCCACCGGCGTTGACCTGGCTACCGGTGTGCAGGGTCTTGTCCCCGTCACCCTCGCCCTGATTGCCGAAGAAGCTGCCACCCAGCAGATCGCCGGAGTATCGCTTGCCGCTGTTGCCCTGGCTACGGCTGACACTGGCGATGTCGACTTGGCGAGCGCTGAGACGGATATCGCCCGGGGTTTTCAGCTCGGCACCTTGCAATTGCATGTTGTGCCCGGTGTTCAGTTCGATTGCTTTGCCTGCCTTGAGCCCGCTGACAACGTTGCGCTCATCGTGGGTGGAGGTGTCCCAGCTTTCCTTCCATAGGTTCTTGCGATGATTGCCCTGATCCCGGGTTTCATGGGTTTCAGTCGCGGCTGCAAGGACCAGGTCCTTGCCGCTGTTGATTCCCAGGGTATCGCCCGCGTCAACGTGGCTGGCCACAAGCAACGTGTCGGCGCCGGAAGTCAGTGCGGCATTTTGCCGGGCCGTGACCTGCGTACCCTGCTGGCGCGAGTCCTTGTCGGTGGTGGTGCGGTCAAAGGTTTCGTAGGTCACAAAAAGTGCCTTGTTGTTCCATTGATCCCGTTTTTCATGAAGAGCCGTGCTTTGCAGGCTGGACAGGGTCAGATTGCGACCGGCATCGAGCTTGACGTTACCCCCGCTGATGTCGGCGCCAGCGAGTTTCACATCTCTGGCACCGGACAGATCCACATCACCACGACTGCTCTGCACCTCGGCACGGGTGCCCTGCAGGCTGTTGTCGTGAGTCTGGCCGCTGATTTCAAGATCGCCGGCAGAGCGGATGTTGACCCCGTCGGCGCCGGCTACCTGCACCGCGCCAACGCGTACCCCTGCCCCCTCGGCTGTGCTGACAATATTGATGCGCCCGGCCCTCATGGCCCCGAATAGGCTGGCGTCGATACGCGTGCCCGAGGCCGCGCCATCCGGATAGACCGTGCTCACCGTGCCACTGGCGGCGTCGACCCGATTGCGCCCAACCACAATATTCAACGCGTCGCGGGCACTGATCTGGCCCTGGCTGTCGATCTGCGGCGCGATCAGGCTGATGGCCCCGTCAGGGTTGTGCAGCCCTTGTTGCTGCACGCTCAATTGGCCACGGGCATCACCGCTGTTCAAGGCCTGCAGACGGCCGTTATCAAGCTCGGGCCGCCCCACTACCAGGCTGGCATTGGGCGCATTGATGAAACTGGCGCCATTGACCGAGATCCCATTGGGGTTGGCCAGCACATAATCGGCCTTGCGCCCGAAAACCTCCTGGGCGCCGTTGAGCGCCGACGCATTACGACCGATGACCTCATTGAGGATCACGCTGGCCGCCTGTCCATGAAATTGCGGATTGGCCGCCAGTTGCCCGGCCAGTTGGGACTGCCCCACCTGCAGGGCGTTGTTCAACACCACACCCTGGCGGTCGACGTTGTAATCGAGGAACTGATTGTGGGACAGCCCCCCGGCATTGGGCGCGACAATATTGACGATAGGCACCCCGCCCTGGTTTTGCAGTTGCGGGGTGCCACCAGGCCCATCGGCCCCGGTAATGCCAGTGGCCAGTGCCAATGGGGGCAGCAGAAACAGGCTGGCAATGGCCAGGCGCAGCTTGCCTTGGGGGGACAGGTGAAAACGCGGTTTGAGCGTCGACATAAAGGTCTTCCTTTGCGTGAGTGATGGGCGATACGTGTCGCCCGGTGTAACGCTGCGTGAGCCTGACGGGCCCCTGCAGGCGTTAAATCTGCACGCTCAGGCGTGCCAGCCAGACATCGGGCTCCTGGCTAAAACCCTTGGGAATGGTGAGGTTGTGCTGATAATCGAGGTCCAGTTGCAGATGCCTCCAGCGCAGGTTGATACCCACGCTCGCGCCACTCAGGCGCTGGCCCGCTGCGCCGTGTTGAGGCTTGACCCAGCCGTTGTCCAGGCCAAGACGGGGGGTGATGCTGATCGGGAGGTCATTGTTCAGAGGCAGGTAAAAGGTGTTGCGCCAAATCGCGCCGATGGCACCGGAGGCACTGTTTTCGCGGTAGCCGCGAACGGCCGAGTCGTCAGTGCCCAGCAGTTGTTCAATGGCGGGCAACGGGTCAGGGCTGTATTGCAGCGTCAATTGGCTCTGCCACTGCCAGGGCTGCGCGAACAACTGGCCGTTGCGCCATTGGACAAGATTGGCGCGGTACGCCTGGAATTGCGCCTTGGGCAGGTTGCTTTGCACCTGATCGCTGTCACGGTCTGCGCCTAACCAGGTCAGTCCGTGGGCATACGTCACGTCCAGATTCCACACGGCGGTGTCCTGCCAGAACAGATTGAGGCCTGCTTCAACCACCGTCAGCGTCGGGCTCTGGATTTGCAGCCGGGCTTTTTGCAGGTAGGTGTCGACCGCTTTGTGGGTCAACTGCAGATGGGCGCTCAGTTGATGGCCCTGATCGCGCCACACCACGCGGTCGGTGCGCAAGCTGAACTGATCGGTGCGGCCGCTACCATAGAGTGTGGTGGTGCTGAGTTTGATCGGCGAGCGGTACTCGATGTGGCTGGCGAATGCGCTCAAGGTCCAGTAACCGTATGGCACGGCATAGAACAGGCTGTTAGTGCGGCTGAAACGCGGTCCGTGGTTGAGGGTCTCGCTGAACCCTAAATTGAGCGAGTCGTTGAGCTGTAGCGGGCTGTCCAGGCTCAGGCCGATCACCTTGCGATCGCGGCCGGTGGCGGCGCTGCCCAGGTTATCCAGGCCCAGATCCAGCCCCCAGTGGTGCTCGACAGCCCTCGAGCGAAGAATGATCCGCGAAGCGCCCTGCTCGGTGCCGGGCACAATATCTGCCGTGACGTCCAACGTGCGCAGCCGGTTGAGCTGGTCCAGGCCCTGTTCCAGATCACGCAGGTTCAGCGGCGCGCCCAGCATGGCGGGGAATGCTGTCCGTAACGACACCGGCAGGCGCTGGTCAGCCAGTTCGATCGCCTCGACATAGCCTTCGTCCACACGGATATCCAGTGGTTGCCCGGCGGACGGAGTGCTGCTCAGGTAAGGACGCGCGGCGACGTAACCAGCCTCGACATACAGGCGGGTGATTTCGGCCAGCAAGAGATTGATACGGTTGATGCCCATGCATTGCGCCATCAGGGGCTTGACCCGTGAATCCAGCGCCGAAGGGCTGAGTAGCGTCATACCGGCGAGCCGTAGCCCTTGCAGCGGCCAGCAGCGCTCATCTTTGGCAGTGGGCGCTGGGGTTGTTGGCTCTGTGGAGCGTAAGTCGGGACTGCTGCGCCGAAGTTGTCGCCGACGTTGCTCCAGCTGCAGCTGCTGCACGGCCCGTTGTTGTTGCTGTTGCAGACGCAGGGCTTCCTGGCCGGGCAGCCCCCCTTCGGCCGCGGCCAGTGCAGATGTACACAGGCACAGCGAACATAGGATTCGGGACGGGGTAAAACGCCGGGACTTGGTCAGGATAAGCGTCATCACACGACATCCTCAAAACGCCTTTAAGGCGATTCATGGCTCTGAAAAAACCGTATTCAGAGCCTGTGTCGTACTGACAAGCTGAACGTCTCCTTATTACATGAAGAAATATTAAGTCGTAAATCGTTATAAGCCTGTAGATACTCTGTTGTCAGTCAACTCTCCCTGTGGGAGCGAGCCTGCTCGCGAAGGTCGATCGCGAGCAGGCTCGCTCCCACAGTTGAAGCTTCCTTCAGACCTTGCCGCTGACGAGCCGTGCGAGGCTGCGTAGCAGTCGTAAAGTCGTTTTCACGGTTAATCAGGCATACCGCGCATACCGGTTTTGCGACCGCTTCACGATTGGTCGCAGCCTCGCTACGCTCCTCAGCGGCTACAGGACAACAGGGTTACACCGCCGCCGCAGGCTTGAGGCGGAAGGCCACGCCAAAACGGTTGTAGGCATTCATCAGGCCGATGGCATAGGTCAGGTCCGACAGTTCCTTGTCGTTGAATTCTGCGGCTGCGGCCTGATAGTCCGCATCCGGAATCCCGCTCTGGGCGACGAGTGTCACCGACTCGGCCCAGGCCAGGGCTACCTGCTCACGGGTCGTGAACAGTTCGCCTGCCTCATGCCACACCGGCACCAGTACCAGCTTTTCGACGCTCAGACCGGACTTGAGCAGATCCCGTGAGTGCATGTCGATGCAGTAGGCACAGCCGTTGATTTGCGAAACCCGCAGGTACACCAGATCGATGAGGGCCTTGGGAAACCCGCTGTTTTGCAGATACCCGTACACACCGCCAAACGCCTTGTAGCCCTCGGGTGATGCCTTGGAGTAATCGATACGCTGGTTCATGACTTGCCCTTGCATTGACTGTTTGAGTGACGCCATAGTGCGGTTTCTTGGCCCTGTCCAAAAGGGCCATGATTTAGCTTTACTACCAGGCCATGATTACTCCAGCTTCGGAATCAGGCACACGGGAACACCATGAAAACCCCCATACCACGCTTCTCCCCTCTTGATCCCGGCTCCAGCGAGCCCATCTACCGGCAACTTTACTGGCGCTTTCGGGAAGCTATTGCCAATGGCGTACTGGGGCCGGGGGAGCGTGTGCCTGCGGCCCGGGCACTGGCCAAGGAGTTGGGTCTGGCCAGAGGCACCATCGACGCGGCGTACTCCCTCCTGACCTCGGAGGGTTACCTGCAAGCCCGTGGCCAGGCAGGAACCATCGTGACGCCGGATATCCCGATCCAACCCACAGCCGCTATCCGCACCCCAGACTCAAGCCCGTCCGTGCGGCACCAGCCCGAGACTCTGCCCTTTCAGATGGGTCTGCCGGCGCTGGACGCCTTTCCGAAAAAGGTATGGGCACAAATCGGCGCCCGATGTGTGCGCAGCACCCGTGCCCAGGACATGGCTAATCCGTCGGCCCACGGCCTGCAATCACTGCGCACGGCCATTGCCACCTACTTGCAGGTTTCCCGCGGTATTGCTTGCTCTCCCGCTCAAATCTTTATCACGGCGGGGTATCGGGACACGCTGTCGCTGATCGCCCACGCCCTGCTCAAGGCCGGTGACAGGGTGCTGATTGAGGACCCTGGCTACCCGCCTACCCGCCAGTTGCTCGAGCATCTGCACATACAGACCGTTGCCTTGCCCGTCGACCACGACGGCCTGCAGCTACCCGCACAGGGAAGCGATGCGCTGCAAGCACAGGCGGCTGTCGTCACACCGGCTCATCAAAGCCCGCTGTGTGTATCGCTGTCGCTGCCGCGCAGGCTGGAGCTGCTGGGCTGGGCAAGCCGGCAACAGGCATGGATCATTGAGGACGATTACGACGGTGAATACCGCTACGTCAGCCGTCCTCTTCCCGCCCTCAAAAGCCTGGACCGTGACGGACGGGTACTCTACAGCGGCACCTTCAGCAAAGTGCTGTTTCCGGGGCTGCGCCTGGCCTATGCAGTGGTGCCGCAGGAGCAGGTCGAGCGCTTTCAACAAGCCAGCCAGACCTTTCGCAGCAGTTGCCCGGAACTGACCCAGGCCATCGTCGCGACGTTCATGACCGAAGGCCATTTCGCCCGGCATATCCAGCGCATGCGCAAGCTCTACAGCGAGCGCAGGGCGTTTACCGTGGCAGGGTTAAACAAAGTGCTGGGTAATCGAGTTCACATTGATGCCAATCCGGGAGGCATGCATCTGATCTTGCGCCTTGGGAATCAGATGACCGATTGGGAGCTGGTCGAGCGCATGCGCCAGGACGGGCTCTTCGCAGAAGCGCTGAGCGAGTGGAGCTTGCTGGGAGAAAAACCTTCGGGGTTGCTGCTGGGGTTTGCCAATATCACCTCCCAAGCCAGCGCCGAACAACTGGGCGAGCGAATCCTGGCGCTGCTCGAGCCTGCCGGTTAGGACCTGTGGGAACTGAGGCAAAACGCGGTGATGCCATCGCGAGCAAGCCCGCTCCCACACTGCTGTGTGAACACCTTAGTCCTGTGGGAGCTGACTTGCCTGCGATACAGGCGCCACCCTTCAACGATCGGAACCCGAACCGTCTCAACATCAAATAAAAGAGCGCGGCTCGCGCAAGAGCGCTTCCAGTTCCACCGCCGGCAGGGGCCTGCAAAACAGATAGCCCTGCACCTGATCACAACCGTTACGGGTCAAAAACTCTAGCTGCTCTCGGGTCTCCACACCTTCAGCAATAACCTGAAGATTAAGGCTGTGTGCCAACTCGATGATCGTGCGCGCGATGGCTGCATCCTGAGGGCTGAAGGTGACCTCGCGAATAAACGCGATATCGATTTTGAGCTTGTCGATGGGGAAGCGGCTAAGGTACGCAAGGCTTGAGTACCCGGTACCAAAGTCATCAATGGAGATCTTCACCCCGATATCCCGCAGCGTCAGCAGGCTGGCGACGGTATGGGGAGTGTTCTCCATCAATGAGCCTTCAGTGAGCTCCACTTCAAGCAAATGCGGTTCAAGCTGATGGGCCTTGAGCGAGCGCTCGATATCATTGACCAGGTCACCTTCGCAAATCTGTTGCGCCGACACATTCACCGCAACCTGCAGCGCGCCCAGACCAGAATTCTGCCAGTGCGCAATCTGGCTGCATACGCGGTCAATCACCCATTGCCCCACACGGGATATAAGCCCGAGGGTTTCAAGCAACGGAACAAAAACGGCGGGAGAAACCGTGGCATGCCCCGGCCGGTGCCAGCGCAACAGCGCTTCAACGCCGCAAATCCGACCGTCTGCCAAGCCTATCTTCGGCTGGTAATACACCTCGAAGGCCTGCTTGCGAACGGCTTCCCGCAGCGCAGTTTCAAGCTCCTGGCGGGCCAGGACCTCGACGTTCATTTGTGCCGTATAAAAACGATAAGTGTCTTTGCCCGCCTGCTTGGCCAGCCCCATGGCCGTATTCGCATGCTTGATCAGGCGGTGCGCCTCGGTACCGTCATCCGGATACAGGGCAATGCCGTAACTGGCCGTCATGGGTGTGTCATGGCCATGGAGCTTGAACGGATCACGCAGCACCTCGCGGATGCGGTCAACCATCTGTCTGGGGCCGGCCTGGCCTTTTCGGATCATCAGGATCAGTGCAAGCTCGTCGCCGTCCATCCGCCCCAGGGTGTCACTGACATTGAGGCAATTGGACAAGCGCTGACTGAACTCTGCCAGCACCTTGTCCCCCATCAAATGACCCCAGGTCAGGTTGATGTTCTTGAAGTCGTTCAGGCCAATCGTGACCACGGCCAACTGCCAGCCCCGCAGCGCTGCCTGGGTCAGCCCCATTTGCAGGGTGGTGTAAAACAGGTCGCGATTGGGCAAGCCGGTCAGGGGGTCGTAATTGGCCATTTTCAGCAGCCGCTCATCGGTCCCCATCGCAGAGCGAAAGCGTTCCAAATCGCTGGTGCGTTTTTCGAGTTGCTGCTCAAGCATCAGGGTATGCACCGCCCGATGGTCGCCAAACGCCTTGAGACGCAACAGATTGCGCACCCGCAGCCACAGCTCGTCACTGGATACCGGCTTGCAGAGAAAGTCCTCGGCACCCGCCTCCAGCCCCAAAAGACGAGCACTTTGCTCGCCCTGGCCCGAAAGCATGATGATGGGAATATTGGCTGTTGATGGATTCGCCTTGAGCCGTCGGGCCACCTGGTAACCGTCAATGCCGGGCATCGTGGCGTCGAGCAGGATCAAGTCCGGCGGCTGTTGCGCGACCGTGGCCAGGGCCTGCTCGCCCGAGCTGGCAGTCAGCGTCCGATAACCCTGATCCTGCAACAAGGCGTCAAGCAGTGAGCGGATTTGAACGTCATCATCAACGATCAGGAGTGTGGCAGGTATGTTGGACATGGAAAGCGCTCAAATAAGAGGCCGCCAAGGCAGTTTCTAGCCTGATCTGCTGGGAAATCTGCTCAGCGTTTGGTACCCGTATAGAAGTGCAGTAAAGCACCGAAACAAGCGCTTCACCACGACTGCAGACAACAAAAAAGCACCCTGAGGTGCTTTTGCTTGTCAGGCCAGCGCAGAAACTTGAACCCGTGTGGGAGCGGGCTTGCTCGCGATGCAAGCGACTCGGTCAGACAGTCACACCGCGCCGTTCCAATCGCGAGCAAGCCCGCTCCCACAGCACTCATTGACTGACGGGCATTACCCGGTCGAGGTGCTTTTTGGCCAACGCCATCAACCCTTCGTCTTGGCCCGCGCCGTGTGCAGCTTCTTGTAGCTTTCGATCAGGCGCAAATGCTTGTCCAGGCCTTCGAGCTTCATGCTGGTAGGCGTCAAACCATGGAAACGCACGGTGCTATTAACCGACCCGATCGCAGCATCCATCCGCTCGTTGCCAAACATGCGACGGAAGTTGGCTTCGTAGTCATCCAGCTCCAGATCTTCGTCCAGCTTCATCTCCAGCACAGCATTGACGGCCTGGTAGAACAAACCGCGGTCGACCGTGTTGTCGTTGTACTGCAGGAACATTTCGACCGCTTCCTTCGCCTCTTCATATTGCTCCAGGGCGAGATAAATCAGCAGCTTCAACTCCAGGATCGTCAACTGGCCCCAAGCGGTATTGTCATCGAACTCGATGCCGATCAAGGTGGTGATATCGGTGTAGTCATCCAGCTCGCTTTCCACCAGACGCTCAACCAGCCCTTTGAGCTCGTCTTCATCCAGGCGGTGCAGGTTCAGGATATCGGCACGGAAGAACAGCGCCTTGTTGGTGTTATCCCAGATCAGATCGTCGGCCGGATAGATTTCCGAATAGTCCGGCACCAGGATGCGGCAGGCCTTGGCCCCAATATGCTCGTAGACCGCCATGTACACTTGCTTGCCCATGCCTTCGAGAATGCCGAACAGGGTGGCGGCCTCGTCGCTATTGGCGTTTTCACCTTGGCTGGTGAAGTCCCACTCAACGAATTCGTAATCGGATTTGGAGCTGAAGAAGCGCCACGACACCACACCGCTGGAGTCGATGAAGTGCTCAACGAAGTTATTGGGCTCAGTCACCGCGTGACCTTCAAAGGTCGGCTGAGGCAAATCGTTGAGGCCTTCGAAGCTGCGACCTTGCAACAATTCCGTCAGGCTGCGTTCCAGCGCCACTTCAAGGCTCGGGTGTGCCCCGAACGAAGCGAACACACCACCGGTGCGCGGGTTCATCAGAGTGACGCACATCACCGGGAACTCACCGCCCAGGGATGCATCCTTGACCAGCACCGGGAACCCCTGCTCTTCCAGCGCCTGGATACCTGCCAAAATCCCGGGGTACTTGGCCAACACGGCTTGCGGCACATCCGGCAGAGCGAACTCGCCCTCGATGATTTCGCGCTTTACCGCTCGCTCGAAAATCTCCGACAAGCACTGCACCTGGGCTTCGGCCAGGGTATTACCGGCGCTCATGCCATTGCTCAGGAACAGGTTTTCGATCAGGTTGGACGGGAAATACACCACCTCACCGTCCGATTGGCGCACGAACGGCAGCGAGCAGATACCGCGCTCTTCATTGCCGGAGTTAGTGTCGATCAGATGAGAGCCGCGCAGCTCACCCTCGCGGTTGTAAACCTTCAGGCAGTACGCATCGAGAATCTCGGTCGGCAGCTCATCCTTAGGGCCTGGCTTGAACCAGCGCTCTTCGGGGTAATGCACGAACTCGGCATTGGCGATCTCTTCTCCCCAGAACTGGTCGTTGTAGAAGAAATTGCAGTTCAGGCGCTCGATAAACTCGCCCAGTGCCGACGCCAGGGCGCCTTCCTTGGTGGCACCCTTGCCATTGGTGAAACACATCGGCGATTGGGCATCACGGACATGCAACGACCACACATTGGGCACGATATTGCGCCACGAAGCGATTTCAATCTTCATGCCCAGGCCAGCCAGAATGCCGGACATATTGGCAATGGTCTGCTCCAGCGGCAGATCCTTGCCCGCAATATAAGTACCCGCCTCTGAACCGGAAACAGGCATCAGCAACGCCTGGGCATCGGCGTCGAGGTTTTCCACCTCTTCAATCACAAACTCGGGCCCGGCTTGCACCACCTTTTTCACGGTGCAGCGGTCGATGGAGCGCAGGATGCCCTGACGGTCCTTCTCCGAGATATCAGCCGGCAACTCGACCTGAATCTTGAAAATCTGGTTGTAGCGGTTTTCGGGGTCAACAATGTTGTTCTGCGAGAGGCGGATATTCTCGGTGGGAATATTACGCGTCACGCAGTACAACTTAACGAAGTAAGCCGCGCACAACGCCGACGAAGCCAGAAAGTAATCGAACGGACCAGGAGCCGAACCATCGCCCTTGTAACGGATAGGCTGATCGGCAACCACGGTGAAGTCATCGAACTTGGCTTCAAGTCGGAGGTTGTCGAGAAAGTTGACCTTGATTTCCATGCGGGATTACCAGAATAACCAGACAAATAATTGGCGGCCATTATCCGGTTTTTGAGCGTGAAGTCTTGTGCTTTTGCGCAACGACCGCCAGGCGGCCCGGGCCTGTCCATGGGCAAAAACCTGCCTCCCCCCTGTGGGAGCGAGCCTGCTCGCGAATGCCCTTAGTACTTCAGGGCAGCGCGAGGTTGCGTACGGCCTGATGCCGCACCCCGACTAAGCCGTCACAGAGCCATAAACCCATTCATATGAGAAAACGCGCGATCAGATTTCATGACGGCTTCGCAAAACCATAAAAACCTGATCCGCTACACCCACCTGCCATCACCACATACAACAATCCAATCACTGTCTTGGTGCACCCATCAGATAAAACCGTATATACGCACCCCTTTAATACTTAAACCCAAGGCCGCACGTTATATATATCCAATGCACTCAGAAGTTAGGCATATTGTTCTAACCAACTAACACCGCTTCAAACAAGTTCGCCGTTGCTATTTACACGAAGATATCACAGTGCCACTATCTCTACAGGTTGCCGACCCGAAGGTCAGACGCACCCCATGCACGACTCGCTTTCAGGCCCATTCACACTGGCCAGCGCACACATCCCACCCGCACAAGGCCCAGGCAAGGGTCGCACCACCGCTCTGAGCAGCGCCCGCTACCACAGGGCCATGCTCCAGGAGCCTGCCATTGGGCGGAGTTATTTTTGGTCGGAAACGGCCAAAATGTTATTTATTGTCAGACAATAAATATTGAAAATCGCCTATATAGCCTGAATAAAAAACTCTGCCGATTTAAAGGTTGATATTGCAATCGTTTCGCAGTTAATATTTTCGTTGTTCAACTTCGTACCGACCCATTATCCGTAATAAAGCAGGAGCAACTGTGCTCCCGCCCAGGCCATCGCCACATCAAACTGATGCGGGCAGCCTTTATTGATAGGCACTGCCATCTCCTGGATCGGGGATATTGGTCGTGACGAATCGTTAAATGCTCTCGCCGGCTGAGCATGTTTGGCACAAAGGAAGCTGCCTTGTTTAAACGAATCATGATTGTCTGCATTGGCAATATTTGCCGCAGCCCCACCGCCGAACATCTCATGCGGGTCGCACTGGCGCCCTCCGACATCGTCGTGAGTTCCGCAGGCCTCAGCGCCGTCAAAAGAAAGCCCATCGAAGCTACAGCAGCCCTCGTTCTCGAAGAAAACGGCCACGTCGTGCCCGAACACAGCGGCACCCAGCTGACGGCTGCAGCCATAAATGAGTCCGATCTTATTTTGGTAATGGAACAACATCATATTGGTGGTGTCCTAAGCATCTCTCCAGAGGCTAGGGGCAAAGTGTTCCTGCTGGGCAAATGGCAAGACAACCGCGAAATCAACGACCCGTACCGTCAAGGCAAGCCAGCCTTTGTACACGCGTACGCGCTGATCGACGCAGCAGTAAATGCATGGGCCCAGCGCATCAAACGCTAAGCCATCCCTCGAATTACCTGTGAAGAAAAAGAATCGACTTATGCAGCAAGCACCCGTGACAAAGCCCCATGAACAAGATGATGACAACGACCAAATTGACCTGATGGGGTTGTTGGGCACGCTGATTGACCACAAATGGTTGATTGCTGGCGTGACCGGCGTCTTTATGGCTGCGGGGGTTGCCTACGCCCTGCTGGCTACACCGGTGTATCAGGCGAATGCGTTGATTCAGGTTGAAGCCAAGAAAAATGACCCGCTGGGCTTTTCTGATATCAGCAGCATGCTGGGTAAAGAATCGCCTTCTGCTACTGAAATCGAACTAATCAAGTCTCGCAAGAATATAGGCGCTGCGGTCGATAACCTCAAATTGGATATCAAGGTTGAGCCTAACTATTTCCCGTTGATCGGCGAATTTTTTGCCCGCCGCTTTAAACCTGATGCAGAAAACAGTGTGGCCAGCCCGATGTTCGGTATGGACAGTTTTGCGTGGGGAGGAGAACAACTGAAGCTTGCTGAATTGGCATTGCCTCCAGAATTGCTGGGCAAGCAATTGATCTTAGTCAGCGGAGAATCTGGCAGTTTTACCTTGCTGGACGATGACGATAATCTGCTGGTTAAGGGTCAGATCGGTGAATTCATTAATGAAAACGGCATTAAGCTTCAAGTTGAAACTCTAAAATCCAACCCTGGAACTACTTTTACTGTTATCCGATCCCCGCGCTTGACTACTATATTGAATTATCAACAAGCACTGGACGTCGCTGAACGAGGCAAAGAGTCGGGCATGGTCGGGCTTGCGCTTGAAAGCACTGCCCCAGCCAAAGCTATTGAGATTCTCAATGAAATCTCTCGTCTTTATGTACTACAAAATATCGAGCGCACATCAGCGGAAGCGGCGCAGAGCTTGGGCTTCCTGAAAGATCAACTGCCTCAAGTGCGAAAAGACCTAGAGAAAGCTGAAACTGCACTGAATCAGTTCCAAATTCGGAGCAAGTCAATTGACATCAGCCTTGAAGCCAAAGCCATTCTTGACCAGATAGTCGCACTCGATACAAGCATCTCAACTCTCAAACTGCAACAAGCGGAGATGGACCGTAAATTCACTCCACAACATCCAGCTTACCGAGCATTGATGGGACAGTTAGCTGAGCTGACCAGCAAACAACAACGTTTGGCCAAGCAAGTTGAAGGCCTTCCGAGTACACAGCAAGAACTATTAAGCTTGACAAGGGACTTGAAAGTCAGCACAGAAATTTATACTCAGCTATTAAATAAGTCTCAAGAGCTGGATGTAATGCGTGCTGGGGCGGTAGGTAACGTACGACTAATTGACACAGCAGATGTAGATCTACGTACTCCTGTCAAACCTAAAAAATCCCTGATAGTACTCGTAGCGACTCTGTTAGGTGCTTTTTTGGCAATAGGCTATGTACTGTTCCGCAAAGCGCTAAATCGTGGAGTTGAAAACCCAGATGACATCGAAAAACTTGGATTGCCCGTTTATGCCTCTATTCCATTCAGCTCATTACAAAAAGTAGAAGATGATAAAAGCACACATGGTCGTGGCACTCGTGTCACTCCATTGCTTGCAAGTAGCCATCCAACTGATCTGGCAATTGAAGGCCTACGTAGCCTGCGCACCAGCTTGCACTTTGCCATGCTAGAAGCAAACAACAATCGACTGATGATTTCGGGTCCCAGCCCAAAGGTCGGAAAGTCCTTTGTATCTGCAAACCTCGCAGCAGTAATTGCACAGTCTGGGCAGAAAGTGCTACTAGTCGACGTAGATATGCGCAAAGGCTACATACATAAAATGTTTGGCATTCCTGTAGAGAACGGATTGTCTGACGTGCTCGCTAAACGCTGCGACCTCAGTAACGCGATCCATAAAACTGAAATTGAAAATCTGGATGTGATCGGCCGCGGGCAAATCCCGCCCAATCCATCTGAATTGTTAATGCATAAGAACTTTAGTGACTTCCTCGAACAAATCAGTTCCAAATACGACCAAGTGATACTTGATACACCACCATTCCTAGCCGTAACCGATGCAGCTATTGTTGGCCGTCAATCGGGGACCAACCTCATTGTTACTCGCTTTGAACTGAATCCGGCACGTGAAATTGAATTAACAATGCGTCGTTTCGCCCAAAGTGGTATTGAGCTTAAAGGCGCCATCTTTAACGGCGTAGAGAAACGTGCATCAGCCAAATACGGATATGGCGCATACGGTTATTATAACTACGAGTATAAGTCAGATAAAGTTTAATACCAGAACGGCTCAACTGCTATCGAGCGCCCTTAATAGCTTAGGGGCGCTCTTTTACTATATCTACATTCGAAACAAAAAATAACAAAAGATAAATCGCTTCCAGGGATTAGCGCAAAAATCCTGGGGCGGTAGCGTGTCTGATCGAGAATGAATTCAATAAAACGCCAGACAAAACATCGCCCTCATTACACCCCATCAATACCACAATACTCAAGAAACTTGATACCGAGATTAAAATCAGGAACTTTAAGCTAATTTGAGTATTCGAAGCTCTCAATATTTATTCATGAGAATACGAAAGGAACGCTCTATGAAAACCCTATGTATTTTTGGTACTCGACCTGAAGCCATTAAAATGGCTCCATTGGTACAGGCACTGGCAGCAGATGAACGCTTTGAAGCAAAAGTCTGCGTTACGGGACAACACCGTGAAATGCTGGATCAGGTGCTAGGATTATTTTCTATAACACCTGACTTTGATTTAAACATCATGAAACCTGGCCAGGACCTAACTGATGTTACTACTGCCATTTTGCAGGGTTTAAAAGCAGTCTTAAATGAATTCAAGCCCGATATCGTATTGGTTCACGGGGATACTGCAACAACATTTGCAGCCAGTCTTGCTGCCTACTATCAGCAAATCCCAGTCGCGCATGTTGAAGCTGGATTACGCACCGGAAATCTTTACTCACCTTGGCCCGAAGAAGGTAACCGTAAACTTACAGGTGCACTAGCCAAACTAAACTTTGCACCTACAGATACCTCGCGGAATAACCTGCTGCGCGAAGGCATTAGCCCAGACGATATCGTTGTGACCGGCAACACAGTAATTGATGCTCTGTTAGATGTTGTTAAACGCCTTGATCAAGACCCTGAATTGTTGGCGCAAGCTTCAGAGCCCGCGGCGTTTCTTAATCCTGCACGTAAACTAATTCTTGTAACTGGTCATCGCCGTGAAAGCTTCGGTGACGGTTTCGAGCGCATTTGCCAGGCGCTCATGGAAGTTGCACAGATGCATCCCGACGTCGATATCGTGTACCCGGTCCATCTAAATCCCAATGTTCGCGAGCCCGTTAATCGCCTGCTAAATGGTATAGGAAATATCCATCTAATAGCCCCTCTTGATTACCTGCCTTTCGTTCACATGATGAGCCGTTCGCACATTATTTTGACCGATTCGGGAGGTATTCAGGAAGAAGCTCCATCACTGGGTAAGCCCGTATTAGTAATGCGAGATACCACAGAACGACCAGAAGCTGTATCAGCAGGCACAGTAAAGCTGGTGGGCACTAATACCTCAGATATAGTCCGCGAGTTGAACCGATTGCTGATCGACACATCCGCCTATCAAGCCATGAGTTATGCTCATAATCCGTATGGCGACGGGAAAGCCTGTCAACGTATTCTTGAAGCACTATTAGATAACCGCAATAACTGAATTACTATATTTACCGCAAACATTCATACCGATTTAAAACCTTAACACCTCATCCCAGTCAAGGACGCTCCATGCCTTTCACAACTATATCTGTTATTGGTCTCGGCTATATCGGCTTACCTACCGCTGCAGTTTTCGCTTCGCGTAAGAAGCAAGTAATCGGCGTAGATGTTAATCAAAATGCTGTCGACATTATTAATCGTGGCCAGATTCATATCGTCGAACCAGACTTGGACATGGTTGTACATGCCGCAGTGACCGAAGGCTACTTACGCGCTACCACTCAACCAGAACCTGCAGACGCTTTTCTTATTGCTGTACCTACACCGTTTAAAGGCGATCATGAGCCGGACCTGAGCTATATCGAGTCAGCCAGCAAAAGTATTGCTTCTGTATTGAAGAAGGGCGATCTGGTCATTTTAGAGTCAACCTCCCCTGTCGGCGCAACCGAACAGATGGCGGCCTGGCTTGCAGCAGCGCGCCCGGACTTGAGTTTTCCGCAAACCCATGGCGAAGACTCCGATATCCGCATAGCTCACTGCCCAGAACGTGTATTGCCAGGGCATGTATTACGCGAATTGGTTCAGAACGATCGAGTCATCGGCGGCATGACACCAAAGTGTTCACAATTGGCCATTAGCTTGTATAAAATATTCGTACAGGGAGAATGCATAGTCACCAATGCCCGTACCGCAGAAATGTGCAAGCTGACCGAAAACAGCTCCCGCGATGTTGGCATCGCATTTGCCAACGAATTGTCTATGATTTGCGACAAGTTGGATATCAACGTCTGGGAGTTGATAAGCCTTGCCAACCGTCATCCTCGCGTAAACATCCTGCAACCTGGACCTGGCGTAGGCGGTCACTGCATTGCCGTTGACCCATGGTTTATTGTTAGCAAAACGCCTGAACAAGCACGCTTGATCCGAACTGCACGTGAAGTAAATGACAGCAAGCCACAATGGGTCATTGAAAAAGTAAAGTTGGCAGTCGGAGAGTTTTTGCAATCCCATCCGGACAAAACTTCGAAAGAAGTAACGATTGCTTGTTTTGGGCTGGCATTCAAACCCGATATCGATGATTTACGAGAAAGCCCTGCATTAGCAATTACAGTTGAAATTGCTGATGCGCATCCAGGTCGCGTACTAGCTATTGAGCCGAATATTGAACAGCTACCCGAAAAGCTTAATGGCAAACTACAACTTAAAACTGTAGAGCAAGGAATTGCCGAGGCTGACATCTTGGTACTTCTAGTCGATCACAGCCAATTTAAAACACTATCTCAAGAAACCATATCAAGCATAAAAACCATTGATACTCGTGGCATCTGGGGCTCCAGTAAAAATCAGTAACCTATGCTGCACTAACAACGGCGACATTAGAAACTTAGGCCCCACAATGAGGGTTGTATCGACCTAGGCATTTCTCGATATAACCCTTGGAATAAATATGAACTTGAAAAAAATAATAGGGTTTGCTGTTGGTCCGATTGGCTCTTCAGCACTTGGATTAATAACCGTTCCGATAATAGCCTGGCTTTACTCATCTGAAGATATTGGTCGGCTTGCAGTACTGCAAGTAATATTGAGTTCTGCAGTACTACTATTCAGCTTAGGACTTGATCAAGCTTACATCCGCAACTACCACGAATCCAAAAACAAACCGCAACTCTTCAAGACCTCTCTGGTACCAGGCTTACTACTACTAACGTGCACACTTGCAATATTCGGCGCATTTCCCGGAAGCATCTCGAAACTTTTATTTGACGTTGATAGTTTTTCCATTAGCCTAATGGTGATCCTTTATATAGCGATCGGGTTTATAACTCGATTCATATCCATTATTTTTCGCATGCAAGAGCAGGGTCTATTCTTTTCATTAACTCAACTTTTGCCGAAAATTTTTTTATTAATAATAATAGGACTTTACGCCAGCTTGTCCATCGGCTTAGATTTTTATTATCTGATAGTCGCCAGTGTCGTATCTTCAACTATTGCTGCTATATTTTTTATATTCAAAACTAAAAGCACTTGGCAAAGGGCACTGGAAGAGAAAGTCAACAAGGATCAACTCAAACCAATGCTTCTATTTGGGATGCCGCTAATTATATCAGGGCTATCATATTGGGGCTTGACCGCCATGAATACAATTTTCATGCGCAATACATCTACTTTTGATCAGCTTGCAATATATTCTATTGCAATAAGTTTTGCGTCTGTCGGCGGTGTCTTCAGAAGCATTTTTTCAACTATATGGGCTCCAACTGTATACCGATGGGAATACGAAGGTGTAGCTGTTGAGAAAATAAAAAGCACCACCGATCAAATCACATTTTCAATTGCCATACTGTTCTGTATAACTGCCCTTCTTTCAAGCTCAATTAACTTCATACTTCCAAATAAGTATTCAGACGTTCAATACATACTAATATCCTGCATGGCATACCCTCTTTTTTATACCCTATCCGAAACGACTGGTATAGGATCAGGTATTTTGAGGAAAAGTAGTCACACTCTTTACTCATCTATCGCTATAATGATAATAAATCTTATAGCAATATACTTACTGATTCCAATTTATGGCGCGGCTGGCGCGGCTGTTTCGACGGCTATATCATCATGGCTGTTTCTTCTTCTGAGAACAGAGATATCTGTGCACACATGGAAGAAAATACCTAGATGTAAAACCTATATAACAACACTTGCCTGCTTGACGCTTTCCATTTCATATACTCTAAAAGGCAGTGAGTCTCCATATTTATTTGCAGTTGCCTGGCTTACACTTTCACTCGTTATAATTTTTTCATTCAAAAAAACATGCAATACGATTTTAAAAAGTATAACTTCTCGCTAACTACCCATTTTAGACTAACCTAACAGAACACTATGAAAATCTTAATAATATCTAATTTTTCAATGAGTCAAAACACACCTCGTGCATTTCGAGCTAAATCTCTACACGACACATTTATCAAAGAAGGACATGATGTTGAGTTCATTTCAGCGCACCAAGATAACGCGAATCAAACTCAAACCCACCAAACAGATAAACGACATTATTTTACAAGCAAACTAAGGGGATTAACCTCTCTACTTCTAAGTAGTATTTTTCCAGATGGGAAAAATTTCTTTCGCACTGTAAAACTCTTAAAAAAAATAAATCATCACGAAATTGACCTTACTATTTCTATTGGGCTTCCATTTTCTGTCCATCTGATCACCGCTTTAGCAGTAAAAAGTGGAAAGCTCTCAACAACAAAACTCATTGCTGACTACGGCGACCCATACAGCATGAACCCATCCGCGCTAAAACCTTTTTATGCAGAACAATTAGAGCGCTGGACCTTAGCTAGATTTGATAAAATCACAATACCAACAGAAAATGCCGTAACAGCTTACGAAAACATTACTGACTTAGATAAAGTAGTGATAATACCTCAAGGCTATAATATCGACCAAGATTTCTCCTCAAACTATAAAAAAAACAAAATCCCAAATTTTTGTTTTGCTGGAAATTTATATAAAAAAATCAGAAACCCTAAAACTTTTCTAGACATGCTTACGACAATAGACCAGGACTTTGTTTTCCACATTTACACAGACTACCGAAATACCGAAACGATGGAAATACTCACTCCCTATAAAGATAAGCTAAAATCCCGACTTGCTTTACATAGCCAAATCCCTAGAAAACAATGTATTACAACGATGAGCAGTATGGACTTTCTAGTGAACTTCTCAAACAAGTCGACAAATCAGGCTCCAAGCAAGATTATTGACTACACCTTAAGCTCAAGACCTTTTATTGAAATAGCCCAGGATCAAAAAGACTTTGAAAATTTTCTAAAATTTTTAGAGTTCGATTTTTCAGGTTTTATCAAACCTGACATATCACGGTTTGATGAGAATCGGATCGCTGAAAAATTCTTAAAGCTATTTTGATTTTTAGGATTCCAGATCGCTTTGAATTGTGGGTTGATGATGCACTGCAATCAAGAGAATTCATAAGAGCTATATCGAAAGGCAAAAAATGAAACAGACTTTTATTTCGAAAACCATAGTATTATTACTCACAAGTCGCGTATTAATTGACATTATTTTTTCGAATCAAAAGCCGCAATTGTTAATCGCCTTATACACCATATCAACATTAACCATATCAGCGTACTTAATTTTAACAACCAAGGCAGCCAAGGGCTTATCAAGCCTTGTGCTAATATTTATCTTAATGAGCGCCGTTCTAGCATCTTTCCTAAACAGCAACGTAGATTTTTTAGACCATATAAACTTTTCACTTCAAATATTAACACCTATAATTTTCTTACTCGCCTGTTCTGGCAAACAAAAAGTATTAATGCAAAGCGGGATAAGATTTAAAAAATACATAGCTGCGCCGGCGTTATTTTTAATTTTAATTTTCTCATTTCTTGACTACAAACAGAACAATCTTGGGCAAAGCTTTTTCGACTATTATGCAAACAACCCTAACCACGTTTTTGCTCAGACCAGCTTGAAAATTTCATTATTATTTCTTCAAAGCATTCCTTTATTAATAGCTGGCTTTATATTGCTTGGCTTACTTAATGTAAGATCAACTATTTTAGCGCTAATTTTTTCAATTTCTATGTTTCATAAGAGCAGCTTATTACAAAAGCGGCGGCTTTTTAAGATCGTTATACTAGCAACAATAGCAATCATTCTCGTCTTATCCTTTGTAGATATTAATCAGATTCTAGAAAGAGCAGTTTTCAAGAATAGAACAGCAGGTAACACTCAAGATATTGACAACTTAAGTAGTGGCCGCTCCGAAATGTATGCTTACTATGTCAAATACTTAATCGAAAAATATACTTTTACAGACTGGCTAATTGGTAAAGGCCCCATCTGGCTGGACCCTAAGGAATTCAATCTTTCGGCGCACAACGACTTTTTAAACCTCTTAGTGTCGTACGGCATATTAGGATTCTCCTTGATTTCCTATGCGTATTATAAATTTTTCTCCACATTACCCAAGCGTATAAGGCCTGCGGCAAGCATTAGCTTTATTATATTATTCTTAGTGAATGGCGTGGTTTTTCACCAATCAACAATATTATTTTCTTTGCTTTATCTTTACCTGACTCCTACCCAACTACCCCCCTCTCAGAAACATTAATTAAAGTGCTTAAAATGTTCAAAAAAATCAATACCATATACTCAAGAGTTGTCGCAAAGCTATCATTAAAAAAATGCGGCAATAATTTTAGACTCGGCCACACTTCCCACATAAAAGGCTATAAAAATATTGAAATTGGTAACAATTTTTTTGCAGGTCCTTTCCTCTACTTGAACACCAATGAAATATCATCTATTGCCATTGGTGATGATGTAATGATGGGACCATCGGTAAAAATAATATCTGGGAATCATATTATTAACTACATTCATGGACCTATGAACCAAAGCCCCCCAAAAAAACCAGGTCACGACAAGGGTATAATCATAGAGAATGATGTTTGGATTGGAGTTAGCACAATCGTATTGGATGGTGCTCACATCTCAGAAGGTGCAGTAATCGGTGCGGGCAGCATAGTCAATAAATTCATTCCACCTTATTGTGTCGCTGTTGGGAACCCTATCAGAATAGTAAAATCTCGATTTACAACTTCTGAACTTACGACATTATTAAATGCGAAGAAATCGAAACTTACCATAGACCATATAATCAAAGAACTTAATAAGCACGAAATCAAATTAATCTAAAAGTGACTTCCACTACCTACGCACACCACACTTAAATACTTCCCCATGGGTCATTGTCAAAATGCCAAGAGTTCTAATTTGCGGGCCTTACCCTGATCCAATCGGTGGCATTTCAATTCATATCCAACGCCTAGCAACACTCTTAAACAGAGCGGCGATTGGAACAAGCTTCTGCGATGAGTCAGCAAACAAAAAGGAGAATATATTTAACATTCGCAGTCTAAATTTTATTGCATATGCATCACTCATCTTTAAGTCAGATATAGTCCACATTCACTCATCAATTGGTATTTTTAGATTAATGCATTTGCTTTTCGCTTTTGTAATGAGAAAGAAAACCATTGTCACCCTCCATTCCTGGAGAAATGGAGTCATCTCAAGTTATATATGGTCTTTACTATTCAATTTGCTTTGCTCAAAAATAATATTGGTCAATCATGCGATTTCCAAACGTTTGAAAGTCAATATAGCTAAGCAAGTTCTTTACCCAGCATTCATCCCGCCATTAGATGTACTAGGTGACCTTCCTATTGAACTGAGTGCGTTCATTGCCAGTGCAAAACTGCAACATAAGAAAATTGCCTCTTCAAACGCATTCAGAATAGTTGAGCATAATCGTCAAGACCTCTATGGCCTTGATCTGTGTATTGATGCATTTTCAAAAAAAGAAATATCAGAATCAGCAGTTTTAGTATTTTCGATTTCCGACCCCAGTACAAATCTAAAAAAAATTGAATGCTATCTGAAAATTATCGCAGAACGAAAACTTGAGGATGTTATTTACCTCCAACTGGGTTCCATTAACTTTTATGCTTTACTGCAAAGTTCTGACATTTCTATCAGAGCAACCAATACTGATGGCGACGCCTTATCTATTAGAGAGTCTCTTTTTTTAAATAAACCGTGCATTGCATCGGACTGTACTAACAGGCCTGAAGGTACACAGTTATTTAAAAATCGATCATTAGATTCACTGAGTGAGTCTATTTTGAATGCGCTAAGAGCCCCATTGCCAGCGAGAAGTAACTCTGGAGCTCTTCAAGAAATTGAAAACTTTTACTTAAAACTCTATACGGACTTCTAATGAAACAAGTCACCCAAACTCTCCGCACAGGCGTTGTCGAAATTAACGAAGTTCCGGTACCGGCTCTTACTGACAAATTTGTCTTGGTACGTAACAGCACTTCCGTTATCAGCGCCGGTACTGAAAAAACCAAAATTGATATGGGCAAGAAAAGCCTGTTTCAAAAAGCGAAATCTCGCCCGGACCTCGTTAAGCAAGTCATCGGCAAAATCCGCACTGAAGGCCTGAAGAAAACGCTCCAGACTGTCAACTCGCGACTCGACTCCCCTTCTCCACTTGGCTATAGCTGCGCTGGTACTGTGGTTGCTGCGGGTGGCCTGGTCGAAGGTATTCAGCCGGGTGATCGTGTGGCTTGCGGCGGCGCAGACTATGCAAACCATGCCGAGTTCGTGGCAGTGCCAAAGAATCTGGTCGTGAAGATTCCAAGCAATGTCTCTGATGAGGAAGCGGCATTCACCACTGTAGGCTCAATTGCTTTACAAGGTGTCCGCCTTGCTGAGCCGCTGCTGGGCGAGACCTTTCTGGTTGTAGGTTTGGGCCTGCTGGGTCAGATCGCCGTTCAACTGCTCAAGGCGAACGGTTGTAACGTAATTGGTACCGATCTTGATCCTTCACTGGTCGCCCGCGCGGAAGGTTACGGCGCTGTTGCCGTTGCTCCTGGTGGGGATGTAGTCGGTATTTGCCATTCGTTGACCTCCGGGCATGGCGTTGATGGCGTATTGGTCTGCGCTGGCACCTCCAGTAATGCCGTTATCGAGATGTGTGGCGCGGTCACCCGTGAAAAAGGTCGGGTCGTGGTGGTCGGTGCTGTGCGCATGGATATTCCACGCGAGGATTACTTCAAAAAAGAAATCAGCGTCGTTATTTCTCGTTCATACGGTCCTGGGCGTTATGACCCTTTCTATGAAGAAAGTGGCAATGACTACCCATATGGCTATGTTCGCTTTACCGAACAACGCAACATGGAAACTTTCCTGACTCTGGTGTCCCAGGGACGGTTGGATATCAAAGGGCTTATCACTCACCGTTTCTCAGTGGATGAAGCAGATCAGGCCTATCAGCTGATTGAAGGCAACAAGACTGAACCTTATCTGGGCATTTTGCTCCAGTACAACCCAGTTGAGCTAAAGCTTGATGAGTCGTCTCGTATCAGCGTTAAACCTGCCGTAGTCAGCTCAGACAAGGTCAAACTGTCCTTTTATGGCGCCGGCAACTACGCCACTGCCAGCCTGCTCCCGCCTTTGCAGCAGAGCAATCAGGTTGTGTTCAGTGGCTTGGTCACTGCCAGTGGCCGTTCTGCCCAGGGCGTTGCCAAACAGTTCGGCTTTAGTTTCTGTGCAGGCAGTTATGAAGAGTTGCTGCAGGGCGATACCGATGCAATCGTGGTCACTACCCGTCATGACACTCACGGTGTAGCCGTCCGCGACGCACTGAATGCAGGCAAGCATGTTTATGTGGAAAAACCACTGGCCCTGTCTGTGGAGCAACTGAGTGAAATCCACTCGGCTTATCATCGCGCTGGCAAATGCCAAGTCATGGTTGGCTTCAATCGCCGCTTTGCACCTGCCACTCAACGTGTCATTGAGCATTTTGCCTCGGTAAAAAGCCCGCTGGTTGCCAACATCCGCATTAACGCAGGTGCCATCCCAAGCAATCATTGGATTCAAGACCCGCAGGTGGGCGGTGGCCGCATGATTGGCGAAGGCTGCCACTTTATTGATCTGGCGTCGGCTCTGGTTGGCAGCAACGTAAAAACGGTCTATGCCGTAGGCACGAGCAAAGCAGAAAAGTCAGCCATGCTGAATGACAATCTGTGCCTGTCGCTGACCTTCGATAATGGCAGCATTGCCAACATCACCTATACCGCTGATGGTTCCAAGGCGATGGCCAAGGAATATATTGAAGTGTTTGGCGGCGGGTACAGTGCCCAGATCAACGACTTTAAAGAGGTTACGCTCTTCAGTGGCGACTCAAACGCCAAGCAGCACAAGCTGGGCGTTCAAGACAAAGGCCAGAAGAGCATGATCGCTGCATGGCTGGAAGGCCTTAAATCCGGTACTCCATGCGTGGATTACACCTGTTTGATGGCAACCAGCCTTGCTACCGTGATGGCTGTCGAGTCACTTGCGCTAGGCGTATCCCTGACTGTCGATACCGATGTTCTGACCGCCGCCGAATAATATGGATCAAGGGGCAGTAATGCCCCTGTAGCCGATATGGAAGACCTGATTGCACTAAACTCGAAGCTTCTGCACTCTATTCAAGCGGATGACTTCGCGGGCTACGACCCCTTCGACTCCCTGAATAGTACGTTGCTGCAAGCCACTCCCCTGTACCGCAATGAATGGGTGCGTTTGGCATGGCTGCAAATCGGGAAGCGCTCGCCTGTAAACTTTCGCCCGCTTCTGCGAGTGCCTAAAAAGCGCAACCCTAAAGGTGTCGGCCTGTTTATTTCGGGCTTGCTGCAAGATTATCGCCGTACCGGTGCTGCTGAATATCTTCATCAGGCGCAAGAGCTGGCGGCATGGTTGTTGACACAACGTAGCGATCCGCAGCAATGGAAACACAGTTGCTGGGGGTACCATTTTGACTGGCAGGCCCGCGCATTCTATGTGCCTGCTGGCAAGCCCAATATCATCACGACCTGTTATGTCGCACGCGCCCTGCACGAGTTAGGGACGCTTACAGCGGATCAGTCACTGATCGATGTTGCATTGGATGCTGCGCGTTTTATTTCAACAGAGCTGTACACCGAAACCGGGGGGCGCAGTTTTTATGCGTATATCCCCGGAGAAAAGGCTTTTGTGCATAACGCCAGCCTGTGGGGAGCTGCCTGGTGCGCAGTTGCCGGAAAACAACTGGGCGATGAAAAACTGGTGGCTCAAGCACTGCAGGTGGCTCGTCAATCGGTTCAGGAGCAATCTGCTGATGGCTCCTGGGTTTATGGCGCCCTTCATCATCACCAGTTTATTGATGGATTTCATACGGGCTATAACCTCGAAGCGTTATGCCTGCTGCGTGATGCTACGGCAGACAGCGAGTTTGATCATTGTATTCGAGACGGGTACGCCTATTACGTAAAGACTTTTTTCACTGAAGATGGCACTGCTCGTTATTACAATAACAATGTCTACCCCATTGATATGCACAGCTTTGCTCAAGCCGTTTTCACTTTACTCAAAGTGGGTAGCAGTGCTGAAGACTTGAAGCTGTGCGACAAAGTTGTTCAGCGCGCTATTGACTTGCTGTACCTGCCTGACAAAGGTCAGTTTGTTTACCAACAAACTCGCTGGGTAACCAACCGCATCAACTACACACGCTGGACTCAAGCCTGGGCTTATTGCTCCATGGCTTTCTACAACAGATATCGCGCTGAGATTGATCATGCAAAGAATTGAATTTTTGGGCTGCCCTATGGATGTCGCATCCATGGACGACACCGTCGAGACCATTCGGAGTGCGATTACTGCAGGGCAGTTCACCCAGCATGTGGTGGTCAATGTCGCCAAACTGGTCAATATGCGTGACGACCCACAGCTCAAAGAGTCTGTCCACTCCTGCGACATCATCAATATTGATGGCATGGGCGTAGTACTGGGTGCTCGTTTTCTTGGGCATTCAGTGCCTGAACGGGTGGCGGGTGTAGACCTGTTCCATGAACTGTTGAAAATGAGCAAGACCAATCAGTTCTCGGTATTTTTGTTGGGGGCCAAGGACGAGGTGGTGTCCCAGGCCACCAGCAATGTGCTGGCGCTCTACCCAGGCCTTAAAGTGGCGGGCTATCACCATGGCTATTTTTGGGATGACGAGGCGGCTCTGGTTGAGAAGATCCGCGCCTCCGGTGCACAGCTGTTGTTCGTTGCCATTACGTCGCCCAAAAAGGAAAACTTCATTAACCGCTGGCGAGACCAGTTGGGCGTCGACTTTGTAATGGGGGTCGGCGGAACATTTGATGTGGTGGCTGGCAAGGTCAAGCGAGCTCCTAGGTGGATGCAACAATACGGTTTGGAATGGCTATACCGTGTGATTCAGGAGCCCGGCCGCATGTGGAAGCGCTACCTCACCACCAACCTTAAATTTGCCTTGCTACTGATAAAAGAAAAAGCCAAACGCTTGTTTGGCCCGGCCAAAACCAACTGACGTTATAAAACGTCAGTAAACCAAACCGCTCTGCGCGGGTATTCTTGAACCGGTATTGTGAAATAAAATGCCTGTTACGGAATCACTTGAGTACAACGCTTGTCGTATCATGCAATACCAACGCACGTTGGGTTGTGAGTTTTTTTAATCTCACATACATACGCTCAAGTAATACAGCCAATACAGACTATTTATCAAAAGGATTTTCTCATGAACAAATTTCTCGTTTCTGCACTGACCTTGGCCCTGAGCGCATCTGCTTTCGCAGCTGAGCCTGCTGCAGCACCTGCTGCTAATGCAGCTCCAGTTGAAGCTCCTGCTGTCACCACCGAAAGCGCTGCTTTGGGCGCAGAAACCGGCGTATTGGGCGGCGTTAGCACAACAACGGCCGTTGGTTTGGGTGTTGCTGCTGCTGCAGGTATTGCGGCTGCGGCATCGGGCGGTGGTGGCGGTGGCGGTGGTAATGGCGGGACTACAGGCACCACAGGCACTACCGGGACTACAGGCACTACCGGTACTCGTTAAGTACCTGCCCGACTGCCGGTACCCAACCACCTGGAGCACTCCAGGCATTTGATTTTGATGTGTTTCCTTTACAAGTGTCCTCAATGATGATTCGTAGTTTGTCGCTCGCGGTACTTGCAGGGTTCGCTCTGCAAGGTTGTATGTTTGCGCCCGGTCAGTACCTGGATACCAGTGAGATCGGAACTGAAGGCTCACCAGAAAGCAGTCGGGTCGAGCTGATCCCTATCACCCCCAAGCTGATTGCGCAAAACGCGGCGACACACGTCTCAAGCTCGGTGCCAGCAGCTTTGCTGGCATTTAAGCCTGAGGCCTACCGGATCGGCGCCAACGATGTGCTGTATATCACCGTTTGGGACCATCCTGAATTGACTGCCCCCTCGGGTGCTCAACAGCAAATTGATGCGAACGGACGCCTAGTTCGCCCGGACGGTACAATTTTTTATCCTTACATTGGACAGGTTGAAGCAGCAGGTAAAACCATCGAGGAGCTGCGTTCGACAATTGCGGAACGCCTTAAGCAATATGTGGACAGTCCTCAGGTTGATTTGAGCGTTTTACGTTTTGCCAGTAAAAAAGCAATTTTAGCAGGAGCAGTTCTAAAAGCCGGGCCAATGCCCATTACAACGTCACCTCTAAGCGTGATTGAAGCACTAGGTGCTTCAGGGATTGAACCGGGAAATGCCGATCTTTCTGGATTGACCCTTACCCGCGATGGCCATGAGTATGTGCTGGATTTGGACACTCTTAACACCAGCACTTCACAGCTTCATAACGTGTTTTTGAAAGACGGTGACCAGCTATACCTGCCCTACAATGACCGCAAAAAGATTTACGTTATGGGTGAAGTTCTAGTCCCCCAAGCAATCCGATTCAAAACTAAAAATATGAACTTGGCAGATGTCGTGGGTTCGGTTGGAGGACTAAATCAAACCACTTCCAATGGCAATTCACTCTATGTGATTCGCGGAGCCAAAAATATTGAGACAGAGCCAGCCAAAGTTTTCCAACTGGATGCCCAGTCCCCCGTAGCCTTTGCGATTGCTAATCAGTTTGAACTTAAGCCGCAAGACATAGTTTACGTTGGCCCTGCCCAAGTCACTCGCTGGAACCGCCTAATCAGTCAATTACTGCCATCAGCCACTATTCTTGGTACTAGCGCAGCTGCAGGTAATAACTTCAGTGAAGCCAACAACCGATAAGGTTTGAGCCGTTTTGATAACTCTTCGTAACCGCTCATGCCTCGTAGCATGCCTGCTGCTATGCGGCTGTAGTCCGCTAATGAAAGGCTCTATTGACACTTTTAAAGCCGCAGTCCAAAGCCCTGAGCCACTTCGACTTACAGACGCAGATGTAGCGGCAGTTCCTTATGCACAGATACTCGTCACCACCCCTTCCAGCGAAGGGGTTATGGCCAAGCTGCGTCAACAGGGTGATCTGCAGTTCTGGGTTGCATCAGGCAAGCAGGTGCTGTTGATACGCGACGGTCTGGTCGTACGTTCGGTCGGGCTTGAGCCCAGCCTGGATGGCACCCGTTTTGACGGTGAGTCACCTTTCAAGCGTGGCTTGCAGCACGTCGTCGATGGTGACACCAGTACGCGCTGGATCGATATCTATAAAGGTGAGCAGGTAGGGTTGGCTGTCAACAGTCGTTTCCGCCGCAAAGGCCTGGAAACCGTGACCATTCTCAACCAGCCCCATGTGCTGCAACGCATTGATGAGAAATTCGAGATCCCGGCACTGGGCTTTAGCGCAACCAATCACTTCTGGATCAGGCCTGGCGATGGCCAGGTGATGCAAAGCGAACAATACCTGACACCGGAGCTTGCGTTGAAGATTGTGCATCTGCGTCCAGACTGGGAGGCAACCCGGTGAGCCACTTGAAAAAACTGAGTGCTTGTCTGTTGCTGAGTCTTTCTATAATGAGTGCGACCACCGAGAGCCAGGCGGCCATAACGGTGAGTGGTGATGTTCTCAAGCCAGGAACCCTGGCGTTTAAACCCGGGATTCGCCTGCTGGATGCCATCAATCAGGCCCAACCTGACCCTGAAAGCTATTGGATGGCTGCCGCATGGCTGCACACACCTCTGGTTGAGCAGCAGACCCGGCTCAAGGTCGGAGTTTTGTTTGACCTTAAAATGCTGCAGCGCGGCGCGTTGCTGAACAACAATGAAGCCCTTGCTGCACTGGCCGCACGCTTGTTTGATCAGATTAGTCGCCTGCCGGTGACAGGTCGCAAGGTTGCGGTACTTGACCCCGTTGCGCTGGAAGTAGGCTTTGCACGCAACTATGCGCTTAGCGATGGAGACAGACTGATTTATCCGATGCGGACCGACACCGTTACGGTACTGGGTGCGGTGCAACAACCTTGCACCCTGCCTTACCACGCCCAGCAAGAGGCGCGCGATTACCTCGACAGTTGCCAGCGCCTGCCCGAAGCCGAGGTGGATTTTTTGTGGCTTATTAACCCTGATGGCCGTTACCAGCGCGTGGCAATCGCCGCCTGGAATCGTCAGGACGGAGTACATGCAGTAGCTGGCAGTACTATTTTGGTGCCAGTACGCAATGACAATGCCGATTTGCCCACACCCGATTTGAATGAGCAGCTGGCCCAGTTTCTAGCCACTCAACCGCTGGCCGAGGTTGCCCCTTGAAGTTACGTTTTGCTGCTGTCGTATTACTGCCTTGCAGCCTGGCCCATGCCGAGCCGCGCTATACCCAAAATGATTTCGGTGGCGTTGGCTTGCTGCAAACCCCTACGGCACGTATGGCACCTGCTGGCGAGTTGAGTCTCAACGCCAACCGCACTGATCCTTACTCGCGCTATAGCCTTTCATTGCAGCCTCTTGACTGGCTTGAAGGAACATTTCGTTATACAGCGATTACCGACTTAAATTACGGACCCGAGTCATTTAGCGGTAGTCAGAGCTATAAGGACAAAGCCGTTGATGTTAAAGCTCGCCTATGGCAAGAAAGCCATTGGATACCTGAAATTGCTCTGGGTTTTAGGGACGTCGGTGGTACAGGCCTGTTTTCCAGCGAATACTTTGTCGCCAACAAGCGTTATAAAAACTTAGACTTTAGCCTTGGGATTGCCTGGGGCTACATCGGCAATCGTGGCGACTTCGATAATCCTCTCGGTTACATCGATGATCGTTTTGATTCCCGCCCCGAAAAGACGGGAGCAGGAGACGTCAATACCAGTTCATACTTTCGAGGACCGACGTCGTTATTTGGCGGGGTTTCATATCAGACACCGTGGTCCCCTCTTAGCTTGAAACTTGAGTACGACGGCAACGATTACAAGAGTGAATATCAAAGCAATACAGACCGAAATATGCTACCTCAAGACTCGCCAATCAACATCGGTGCCGTCTACAAGCTTAACGAGAATATTGATCTAACCGCAGGCTGGGAGCGCGGCAACACCGCATTGTTCGGCATTACCTTGCATACCAACTTTGTCAGCCGCAAGGCACCGGCCAAAACCTACGATCCGCCTGCCCAACCACTGCCAACCAATACGCCAACTGTAGGGCTGGACCAAGTGGAGTGGGCCGAGGTGTCGAAAAAACTGGAAAGCAATGCCGGCTATAAAGTCGAGCGTATCGCCCAGCGAGATTCCGAGCTGATGGTCTATGGCGAACAATCCAAATACTTCTACTCCGCCAAGGGCGTGGGTCGGGCTAGCCGGATTTTGGACAATAACGCCAATGACGAGATCCAGTGGTTTACCCTGGTGAACAAGCGTTATGACATGCCGGTGGAAGAAACCAGCGTACCCCGCTCAACCTTCCGCAACGTGATCAACAACGATCAAGATCTCGTGGATCTGCACCGCACGACAGAGGTCAATCGCGCCACGGCCCATGTTGAAAAAACCTTGTATGAGCAAAAACCGGACCCATTCACCTATGGTTTTGGCTTGGGTTACCAGCAAAACCTGGGCGGTCCCGACGGATTCTTGCTTTACCAGATAAGCGCTTACGCTGAAGGCCAGTACCGCTTCACCCCTAAAACTTGGGCCAGCGGTGGTATCAGCGCCAACCTGCTTAACAACTACGACAAGTTCAAATATGACGCCCCAAGCAACCTGCCACGGGTGCGTACTGATTTGCGCCAGTATGTCACTACGTCTGAAGTGACCATGCCAGCCTTACAACTTAACCATGCCAAGCGCCTGGATCAGGATCTGTTTGGCATGGTTTACGGCGGCTACCTTGAACCCATGTATGCAGGGGTGGGTGGTGAGGTGCTGTATCGCCCCATGGGGGAACGCTGGTCGATCGGTGCAGATTTAAACTACGTGCGCCAACGAGCTTTTGACCAAGGCTTTGGCCTACGCGATTACAGAACAGTGACCGGGCATATCACGTCTTATACCAAACTGCCTTTTGATCTGGATGCTGCGGTTAGTGTGGGTCGCTATCTGGCTCGCGACTGGGGTACCACAATCGATATTTCACGCCAATTTACCAATGGCGTGAAATTCGGAGGCTGGGTAACTCGTACCACTGCCTCATCAGAAGAATATGGCGAAGGTAGTTTTGACAAAGGGATTTACATCTCGATTCCGTTCGACGAGATGATGAGCGTTTCGACGATGAACCGCGCCAATATTGCATGGGCTCCGCTGACACGAGACGGTGGCGCAATGCTTCATCGCCAGTACTCATTGCATACAATGACCGACGGCCGCAACCGCGATGCGTTTTATGAGAACTTTGAGAAGATCACCGAGTGAGTCGATTGATCCAACGCCTGGCTGACCTGCCCTTCTGGCTGCGTGCACTGCCTTTTATAGTAGTGTGCGCCGGCCTGCTGTTCGCAGGGTTACGCTCCCAGCCTATTGCGCAGCATTTTACCCAGGAAGACAAACTGCATCATTTTGTCGGCTTTTTCGCCCTGACATTGAGCTGCAGCCTGGCGTTTATGAACGTTAAACTGCGCTGGATCGCTCTCAGCTGTGTGCTGGCCGGCGTGCTGATCGAACTCGCTCAAGAACTTGAGCCCCTGCGTAGCGCATCAGTCTACGATGCGCTTTCCAACTCGCTTGGGGTGGTGGCTGGGCTATTACTGACTTGGTATGGCACCCGCCAAGGCAAGTAAGCATTGAAAACATCTCGACCAGATGATAACCAGCATCTTAAAAGCCTCCATTTAAAGCCTGTATTGCCCGCATCTACATAAAAATCGATCTTCGATACCATCTCCTGGGGAATTGCCAGCAAAAACAACACCTCGCGCGACAAATGTTACAAAATGTCGATTTTCGTGTAGGCTTCTATGGCAAAATCCTACAGCCTCTTGGTATTCGGGTTAGGTGATATGCTTTTCGCAGGATGCAAAACCGACATTCAGACCCCAAATACGCTTCATTTTGTTCAAAGCAAAGCGTTGGTCGACAATATCAATCAACTTATCACTGCCGATGTGAGCCATATCCACGCCTTCGATATCATCGCAAACCTGAGCTGGGACTTTAGCTTGGTCAAAGCTGTTTTTATTGAAGTTGACATCCCGGACAACATAAACGACAGCCTCGAGCTGGTTAAACATATCCGCCAAACCAATCAGGCTGCGTGCATTTTCATATTGGTTACACACAATAAATCATTTACCAGTATTAATTATTACCTGGCAGGGGCTGATCACTGTATTAAGTTACCGGCCGACCCGCAGGAAAAACTGACACTCCTGTCGCGCACTATCGAAGATTCACACTGGAAGGCATCGACCCAGCTCACGCTTGACCGTACACGGCTGATGCTGTGCAGTACCACGGGCAAACTTGAAATCTCGTATACCGAAATGATAATTATCGACGCCCTGATACAGGCACCACAGCATGTACTGAGCCAAGACAGCATTGCTAAAACCCTGGACCCCAATATCGTATTTTATGATCCGCGAGCGCTGGAAAAAACCATTAGCCGCTTGAGAACCAAAATTAAAAAAGCTTATAAACTTGAATTGATATTCAGTGTTCGCGCGTTCGGTTATCGCCTCCGCCGGGGAACAATAGCAGGATAACTATCGTTGCAACCAGTCGCTTCATGCGCTGCTCAGCAGACAGCTGTAGTTCGCCAATTGGGATCAGACGAACATCGACGAATGGAGACGTTGAAGCATGAAGGTAACACTTAGATTTTCGCGAAACATAAACGCTGTCAATGACCATTACAGCAAGACAAGACTTCGATCTGCAGCTACTGAATTCAATGATACGTATTGGCACACCCCACACATCCTCACTCCGGGGAGCTGGTCAAGCGCACAACCCGGCACAACCAGCCAATACAAGTACGCTACCGATCTCTGCAGTTTGATGACGACAAAGAAGCCTCATCTATTGAAAAAGCATCCCACCCCTACCGGAATCAGTGCCATTCCCACCCTTAAAGCTACCGCCAGCCCAGCAACCCGCTCAGCATCGGTGCAATACTCGAACAGCCCTGAAGTCTGGTTGTTCTGTTCGGCATCACACTCTTTGTGCAACAACTCGACTTGCATACAACTTACAGCCATTGAGTCACTGCTCGTTCAGACGCTGTCTCGCAGCGATGAGCGCATATGCAGCAAACAAGAACTTATTCTCGGCATCAATAAAAACACTCATAGCTATTGCGGCCTGGAAATGTGCCTGAGTCGTTTCCAGAGCAAGTTCAAAGGTGCATTTGGCGAGCGTCTTTTTCGTTCGGTGCGCAATCGCGGTTATTGCCTGGTGCAAGATGTACAAATTATTGACTGATACACCATCGCACCCTGAAGGCGAGCGTGCATAATCAAATAGCCATCATTGAAGTGCGCAATATTCGTTAATCCCACTGAATTCCACCCTTGGGAGCACTGTTATAAAACGTCGAACCCTTGTGACAGATAACCTTTATCATTAGGGTTTCGTGCGCCTTTACAGTGATTGCGCTGCACGACGCCTGCACATGGAAGATAGTGCTGCGACTCAAGCCCGTCAGCAGCTCCCATCATAGTCAAGTACTTATCACAAGGCTGCTACTTTGATACATACACGTCTAGATCGTAAAACCGTGGCCAGAGGGCTTACTTTTTGGGGTCAGTGGTCGATTGCCATGACCTTTGTAATCGCATTGTTATTCGCAATGGTCTATACCAAGTTTGGCTCGATCGATTTCCATTATCGCATGCTGGCCATTCTAACCTTACTTGTCTCCGTACCCGCTTACTCAATCACTCACGTTTATTATAAAAGACACAAGGCCTTCAATGGTTCTATCCGTTTGTTTTTTGGATGGATGCTGACACTGGCCTGCTTGAGCACCATTGGGTTCATTACAAAATCCGGTGAACTTTTTTCCCGCGAAACCCTTATCAGCTGGGGGTTGCTGGGCTACCTGATCCAGGTCCCGCCCTATTTGATACTGCATCGTCTGTCCAAGTTTTATCATCAACGTAATAACCACCACTACAACAGCCTTATTATCGGTTCCGATGGCGTTGCCCTGAAACTGGCCGACAGTTTTATTCAACAAAATCATTTCCCACTGATTGGCGTGGTTAGCGCGTCACCCTTTGAAGACTCGACAAACTCTCCGCTGATTGTTGGCGAACTGGCACAGTTGCGCTCACTGATTGCCGAGCACAATATACGCAGGCTTTACATCTCCTTATCCCTACAAGAAGCCCAGCGAATTGAAGCACTCTACATTGATCTACTTGACTTAAACGTCGATGTTGTCTGGGTTCCGGACCTGGACAGCATGATGCTGCTGAACCATTCTGTGAGCGAGATTGGCGGCCGCCCAGCCATCCATCTCAATGAAAGCCCACTGACAAGTTATCCAACTGCAGCCATAAGTAAGGCATTAATGGAGCGTTCGCTTTCACTGGTAGCCATTATTTGCCTGAGCCCCCTCCTCGCCGCTATCGCACTGGCAGTAAAGCTGTCTTCACCAGGCCCGATACTGTTCAAACAGCACCGCCACGGCTGGAACGGCAAAGTCATCAAGGTATGGAAGTTCCGCTCCATGCAAGTGCATGACGACAAACAGGTCAAACAAGCAAGCCGCAATGACTCACGTGTTACCGCTGTTGGTCGCTTTATCCGCCGCACTTCGCTGGATGAACTTCCTCAGTTGTTCAATGTGCTGCATGGCGATATGGCACTTGTCGGCCCACGCCCTCACGCAGTGGCTCACAACGACTATTACACCGGCAAAATTCACGCCTATATGGCACGCCACCGTATCAAGCCCGGTATTACTGGCCTGGCTCAGATCAGTGGCTGCCGCGGTGAGACCGACACGATTGAGAAGATGCAGAAGCGGGTTGAGATCGACCTCGACTACATCAACAATTGGTCGCTATGGCTCGATATCAAAATCATGATCAAGACCCCGCTCACCTTGATCTCAAAAGATATCTACTGACACCAAAGGCCCCTCCCCGGTAATGTAAGTCAGTTAAGGATAACTGTGGGAGCGGGCTTGCTCGCGATGCAGGCGACACGGTCAGATAGTCAAACCGCGTTGCTCCAATCGCGAGCAAGCCCGCTCCCACAAGAGCTAACTTCACACACTAAATAACTTGCATCACCCCCTCCGGCTTTTTCTTTTTAGACTTATAAGTCCCCGCCTCTTCCTCCTTCCGACATACTAAATTCAAACTTCCGCGAACTCAGCATTCATCACCCAACAATCAGCAACCTCAGTATCCCTACGCGAATATTATTGCTACCCCTATCTGCAGCCATTTTATTGACGCCAATATACGTACACTTTCACACCCACCACCACTGCATTAAAACAACCTAACATCCTCGACATAAACGATATATGGCCATATGATATCAACCCGATAAATTTGCCATCACTCGAACAGGATGTTTTGTGTGCCCAGGTTCTTTAATACCGATTGCTTGATATCAGACCTGAAACAAGTTGACTTTCATAGTGACGAATTCAGTGCTCGCATTAATGGCTGTACGGTCAAACGATTGGCCATGTCCAATGAGATTTATCACCACCTGACCGGTGCTAACAACACTACAAAAAGTCGAGTCTGGTTTTACGACCCCGGTTTTAAAAAAGCGCTCACCATTGCCGCCGTACAACAAATAGGCCCTGGGCACAAAGTGCTGTGCAATCGCACAATCAACAGCCTACACAAATTGACTGCCAGGACTCTGCTGGCCGGTCTGCTGGCCTGGTTTTCCACATGGGTGTTAATGGCGATTCCGGTCCTATCCTGGTACGGCGCCAATGCGCAAAAAGGCGTAGTTCTGCTGGAAACCCTCAGCATTCAAATTGGGCTAGCTGTAGCGACTTTGTGCTTCAGCTATTTGCTATGGGTCAGGGTAAAGATGAATAGGCTCGATAGCTGGCAACCCGGGGACATAACGCGTTACACCCAGACGGCAATCCCCGAGCCTGAGCCTGTCTCACCAACAAAGTTGAAAGCCGTCAAAGAAGCAACCCGCGAGCTTGTCGAGTGATCTCTGCCCGATTTTAACGCCTGTTGTTATCTCGTCAGCTGGCTAACACTTCAGGGCGCTGAAGTCAGCCCATAAACAGTTCATTGGGGGCAATGGATGGCAATTCTTTATTTCCAGATTTTAATTATTTTTACTATTTACCTCGCGAGTATCTTCGGTAAAAAGTCATTGATTATTGTCTGTGCCGCATGGACTGTATTTACACTTTCCAACGCGTTTCTCCCCAGTTTGATCTTGCTGCAGCTGATTACCATATGGGCATGCTATTGGTTCCTTAAACGGAACAAAAATAGCGCCGTGCAGCCTCATCCCGTCGTACCCGCCGGTGAAAAGGCCTCACCCTCGCGTTCATCGCCGCAGCCCCAGTCTTTGGATTTGAAGCCTGCAGTAAGGACACCCTCTGAAAGTCAGTCCTCGGGTGGAGCTTTTCTTCGTTCGCTCGATTCGCTAAGCACTACCATCACGTCCTTCAGCGACTCGGTGGCTTTGAGCCTTGACGTTCAAAAAGCCACTGCCTCCCTGGAAGCTGTCATGTTCACGGAGAAGCTCTGGACTGAAAAATCATTGGAGCGGGCGCAATGCGCTTTGAAGCTGGATGCTTGGCGTCAGGAACATGGGGAGATAGCCTGGGCGCACTATCTTCAAGCGCGTGCCAAGTTCACAAAAGCGCTCGAGCCCAACACACAGGCCTTAGCGGCGGCTCCTTCACTTACTTGGGCGGTTCCAGACTTTTCCAGCGTGCTCGGAGTCGGAGCTACCCCTCTGGCGACCGCCATAGAGGTCAAAAAGCGCCAGCTTCAAGACGAACGAGACAGGTTTTTCAGCGATATTGTTCAGCAAGTGTGGGCTAACGCCCCTCTTCGTAACGCAATGCGTGAGGAGCTGTGCAAGCTGGGGGGGCATGACACCTGGGATTTCATTTCCGGCAAAGCCGCGCAAAGCAACAAACCGTTAGCGCGGCTTACGTTCGGAGCCGTACTGGGCACACTTCAGGCGTCCAGAGCTGGCCTCCAGGACCCGGAGATACAGAGTCGCGGGCTGACAGCCTACATTCCTGGATTCCTGCGCAAGCAAGAACTCGAGACACGGGTGCGCGCTCTTGAACTGCCCTATCTGATTCATTTCACACGTGTCGAAAATTTGCCTTCGATCATGCAGCATGGACTTTGCTCCATTACTGCCCTTACAGACAAAAAGATCGACTTCAGATTTAACGATCATCTACGTCTTGATGGGCGCCTGAATGCCGTGTGCATGTCTATCGGACACCCCAATGACAAGATGTTTGCCAGTTACCGCTGGAAAAGTCCCGAGCAAGGCTGGGCTGTACTGGTGGTTGATCGCTGCGTCTTATGGTCACTGGATACGGCGTTCTGCAATCACAATGCGGCAGATAACCGTATTCGCCAACAGCCTCTCGCGGCCCTCAAGACAGTCGCAGCTTTCGATAACCTGTTTAGTCCGCAGTACAACCTGCCTTCTCGAGCAGAATGCAGACTTCAGCCAGGGGACCCCTCCGATGTTCAAGCTGAAGTTTTAGTATTCGATACACTAAAGCCCGCGCTTATCAACAGCGTGGTTTTCAGCGACCAGAACAGCCTGCAACAGTACAAAGACTGCGTAGTAGACAAGCCTGTGCACGTACACACTGAAGGCTACGGCTTTCTCGGCGCACGAACTTATGCGCGCAAATCCGGATGGACTTATTGATGGCCAGCAGACCCGTTTTTATCCCTGACTTTGACGGGCAAGCGCTCGTAAGCACACAGTTCGTAGACTTCCAATGGTTTGCAGGTCTCTCAGTGTCTCAGAAACAAAAATCTGTCACCGCCCTTCACCAAGCAGCGCGTGCATTACCAGGCATTGGTAAAGTGCTGGAGGTCTCCACTAAATCCCCTGAACCTCTCGGTGCTGCGCTCAGCGCTTTTAATCTTTGCTTCGACAGCTTGATGCTCGGTCACCCACTAAGTGTCGAATGCGCCTTCCAGGGCAGCAAGGTATTCGAACAAGGCGGCCCTTTCACCGATATTTATGCTTTTACCTCACGCGATGCAAAGCGTGACGAGCGGCTGCGTATATCCGGAAGACTCACTGGATTTAACTTCGCTAACGTGCAGTGGCCACTGGAACCGCAAACAGCTTTTTATGACTGGTTATATATCCGTGCGCTGAAGCATCGAACGGACTTGGCGGATCAGCTATCCGACTATTCCGCGTTCACCGACATCGAGTTTAACCCTCAAAAATCCATCAATTGCCAGGCTTACTCGGTGGCACTTTTTGTTTCTCTGCTTAAGAGAAATTGCCTTGAGCAGACCACCGCATCGCCAGCGGCGTTTCTAAGTTATGTGGGGGCCAGGCCTGTTGTGAGTGCTCGTGGGGATGACGTGTCACAAGGTCGACTGTTCTGAATTTGCCCCGACACGGCACTGCTCAATTATGAAACTGCTTCCTTCAGCCAATGCGGCGCACATACTGATATTCAGTACGACCAGAACCAGTAGTAGTTGCGCAAGAGATCCCAAAAAGTTGCGGAACTGATCGTCAAATCGCGCCCAATAAAAAAACCCGTAGACCAAGGTCTACGGGGCTTTCGAATGTGGAGGCCGAAGCCGGAATCGAACCGGCGTGGGCGGATTTGCAATCCGATATGTAAATTCAAGCGGGCCGTGGCTTGTAGCTATATTCCTTTCCGAAACTCTGGCAGTATCGGCCCTCTGCAAGCCCCGTAGAATGCGGCCTCTACCCTTTGTTTAGGAACTATTTCTCACTCTTCTTCCGGCGTCCCGACTGCAAACGCCCGATTGCTGCTGGTCTGCAATGGCTAAAACTGGCCGATTGTCATTGTTCGTGACAGGTGGGTGTCATCTCAGTAGATGCTCGTTAAGGACTGTACCTAGTCTGGAAAGGGTGTGGACGTTCTGCTAGTCATTCCCGACTCCGCCACAACGTAAAGTTGGATCGATGGAAGCCATTATTGACCTGAGGGCCTCAGTAATTGCAGGTTCAATGATTTTTGTGTCTAAGCCAAAAACCACCCCAACCCATAAGTTAGGACTATGTGCAGCCAGTTCAGTTAAAGCGGATTTGGCGCTGGAGACCACATGAGGGCAGCACGCAATGTGCCCTGCCCCAGCGCCCATTCATCTCCCCCAATACCACCATCCCCTTTGATGATTCTTAAGGCTGGTTTACTACAAACAGATCATCTGAAAATTCACCAGGCAGTCAAAGGTCCAGCAACAAGACTTCTGCCTTGCTGTACTTAAATCCCGATTGAATGCATCCACTGCTGCCATTGTAAGCAGCCCTACATCATCTGAGGGATACGGGTTTATGCAATACGCGCCATGGACAGGGGTTTGACGTCAATGGAAGACGCAATATTTACCTTCGGAGATTCTCCCCATGCCGCCTAGTACCCCATTCAAGCTGGATTTACTAAGCGCCAGCAAATACGGGACTCCAGCAACAGGCGCTCGCTGCAACGTCGCCCAACGCTGCTGGATACCGAGTAACGATTTCACTCGGAAAGTCACTGAGGGTTATCTCCTTCCCTCACTGACTGCCCCCAAACGGATTTAGCGTGATGAACTCATCAGCACCCTTTTCTGACTGCCAAATATCTGCTAGTAAGGCAGCGGGATCACACGCTCTGACATTCCCTCGGGGGACTCTAGTCAAAAACTGAAGGTCAAGCGTCGTGGCCGCACATCTGGTTTCTAATTTTTATGTAAGGGAACAGGTAGATCTCTGTTTCAACATTCCACAGCATTCAGGCATTATGCGTGGCTTTTTAACCGCGCCCACCCCAAGCCACGCTAGAGCAAGGAAAGCAATTTCAGAATGAGTATTGAGAGTAGAAAATTTAGAGATGACATCAATGGCCTTCGTGCATGGGCGGTAATCGCAGTCATTTTCTACCATTTCGGCGTGTATGGATTTGCAGGCGGATTTGTTGGTGTAGATATATTTTTCGCGATATCTGGCTTCCTGATGACTGGCATTGTAGTTGAAGGCTTAGAGCGTAGTAAAACCTCGCCGTTTTCAGTTATCGAATTTTACATGGCTAGGGCACGTCGAATCCTGCCTGCTCTAATTGTTCTTTGCGCGGTATTATTAGCACTTGGCTGGAAGGCATTACCACCACTTGATTATAAAATGCTTGGAACTCATTCCGTAGCAGGGGTTTCATTTCTTTCCAACATGCAATTTTGGCGTGAAGCTGGTTATTTCGATACACAATCCCATGAAAAGTGGCTTCTACATACTTGGTCGCTTGCGGTGGAGTGGCAATTTTATATTATCCTCCCTTTAGTTCTGGTTGCAGTCTGGAAGTGGCGACCGAATCGACAGGCTATAACCTTGGTGATGCTCACAGGACTAATGGTATCACTCGCATCATCTATTGTAGTTACACAGACAGCACCAAGTGCCGCATTTTATCTGTTACCAACTCGCGCCTGGGAAATGCTTGCAGGTGGTTTGGTTTATCTGCTGGCAAATCGACTGGTCATTACGGCCAGTACACGTACTGCATTTGAAATCGTTGGATTCGCTCTTATTATCGGCTCCATCGTAGGGTTTGACTCCTCATCTAGCTGGCCGGGCTGGCGAGCATTGGTTCCAGTAATAGGCACATCGCTGATATTGTTGGCAGCTCGTTCAAACTCTATTTGGACAGGTCCAACTGCCATACAGTGGCTCGGAACCCGCTCGTACTCATTGTATCTTTGGCATTGGCCGATAGTGGTGGCCCTTACCTACTTAGATCAGCAAAACAACCCAACATACATCCTCACAGGACTAGTGTTGACGCTTGTGCTCGGCAATATTTCCTATCACCTTGTGGAAACGCCAGCTCGCCGTTATCTAACCAACATGAGTATGCGCAAGAACGCCGCAGTATTGCTAAGCTGTGCTATTGCGGTGACTGTAGCTGGGTTGGGTGTTCGTTTAAATCAAGGTGTAAATGGGCGGCTCCCCGCTGAGGTTGAAGCAATCAGCCTTGAGTCAAAAAATAAAAACCCTCGTAGGGATGAATGCTTACTCATGACGGGCGTAGTGTCACCATCCTGCACGTTCGGTGGCAGCGAACTTCAAGCAATCGTCCTGGGAGACAGCCATGCTAATGCTGTTGTTTCAGCAGTCGTATCAGCTGCTCCATCGTCCAATAGCGCCATAATGGAATGGACTTACAGCGGCTGCCCCACTATCCAAGGTGTACACCACCCAGTTCAGAGACAGTGCGGCGAGTTTGTAGAGTGGGCTATTCAAAAGCTAAAAACGATACCTAGCAATATCCCTGTAGTAATTGTCAATCGTTATGCACAATATGCTATCGGAGCCAATGAAAATATTGGTGAAGATAATATCCCACAGGTTTACTTTTCCAAGCCCTACCAAACATCCGAGCCAGATTTCATCGACGAATACTCTCGAAACTTAAAAGATACCGCGTGTGAAATTGCAAAAAATCACACCGTGTATCTAGTTCGACCAATTCCAGAGATGGGGGTTGATGTCCCAACACGTGCGGCAAGGGCTGCATTGGCGGGAACGCAAAAACCAATATACGTCTCGCTTGCTGACTACAACCATCGTCAAGCTTTCATCTGGAAAGCACAAGATGCCGCCCGTGACCAATGCGGCGTAAAAATCCTAAACCCCCTGCCGTACTTATGTTCGGATGGCCGTTGCGTTGGAACAAAAGACAATCAGCCTTTATACCGTGATGACGACCATCTAAGTGAGTCTGGCAATAAAGTACTGGTCCCGATGTTTTCTGAAATTTTCGGGAACAAGGATATAACTGCGCCCGTAGCCATTACTAATGCCTCGTTGACTCATTAGGGCTCAACAGTAAATTTTAATTTCCTGCCTAGAAGACCTTACTCACAGGATCTGGGCAGGACTTAAAATTCAATGACTAGTCCAAGCTAGGCTTATTGCACCACAGCTCTAATGTACGATTGGCATGCCTTCAATGCTATCAGTCCCTGGTCGCCGTCGCTGGTGATTCCGATAATTCGTTGAGCATGCACTGGGTCAAGTCGTACTCTCGTGGCTCCATAAACCACGCCGTCGCCGCAGGTGGCGGTGGCGGTGGCGGTGGCGGTGGCGGTGTGCACTGCGTCACAACCAGTTGCGGCGTCAAGTTGGACTGACAATCGCAGGTCAGCAGTAGCAAGGCGATCAAGCAGACGTGCCTGTTTCGTTTTCTCATCGGTCAGAGCTCTGTAATAGGTTTGGTCACTTGCTGCCAGCCATTGCTCCAGGGCGAGGCGCTTGCCTTGCTCTACCAGAATTTGCGCAGAGTTGGCGTTGGCCAGATTGGTGCGCTCGGTTTGGTGGGCAGCTTCCTTGGTGGCCCACTGCTGACCATAGGCGTTGGCCTGCCACTCTCATGCGGCCCACGCGCTGCCCGCCCTCACGGCCAGGATGATCAGCAGCACCCCACCCCACTTCACCGCATCAATCTTCACGCCAACACCTTGTGCGCACGGGCGTACAGCGCCTGCCGATCCGCCGCGCCATTCTGGCCACCGTTGATGCGCTGGGTGATCTTGTCGAACTGGCCCGCGTCGGCCAGTGTGCTCAGGCCCTTGGTCGCCCAGAACCATGCCGCTGACATGCAGGCGTGCTGTGGCTTCTCCAGCAGCTCGGGCTGCTTGATCAGGTCAAGGCCCAGCCCTTCGCCGCAGGCATGGTAGTTGTTCTTTCCGGTGATCTGGATTAGGCCACGTCCGCGTTACTTCCAGCCATCGCCGGAGGCGGTGTTGCCCATGCGGTTACCGTAGGTGATGTTGGCGATCTGTTCGGGTTTGCGGTCAACGGTCAGTGCAAAGGTGTTCGGTTTGTTGCGCACTTTGCCAGCCACCTGCACTTTGACGTATCCACCCTGACCGTCTGGCTCGGCGTATCGGCTCGGCCATGTATTGGCCAGACCGTCAGCGCTGTAGTTGATATTTTCCACCACGCGCGTTAACTGGCCGGATTCGTGGCCGACCTGTGCGATGAAGGCTGCGATGCGATTGGTACCAACAATCTGGTACCGGCTCATGGCTGTGTTTAAAACAGGAAAAAAAACGCCAGCAACTTGGCTGGCGTTCGGGAGGATCTGCAGCAGTTGCTGCACGGCGAGGGACATAGCGCTCTCCAGATATAAGAAAGCCCGCTCAGTGGCGGGCTCGATGATTAATGTTAGGAGCTACACGTTAAATTTCAAAAAAGCCCAAACCGCATGAGCAATCTGCTGGTAGCCCGGCGTACCCGGGTGACCGCCGTTGTTCTGGCGGGACACCATGACGCTGCTTCTGCTGTTGACCGGCGCAGCTACAGCGCGACTCATGCTGTTGACTTTATCCAACGCCGTGTTAGAAGGGACCAGATAGACACGACCAGCCTCTTGCCCTGCGTATTTCGTGATCATCTGTCGAGCCCAGATCAAAATGTTGCGCTTGAATCCCCAGCGGACCTCTTTGGACAAGTAGCTGGCACCAAGCTGTCCTGGTCCGAACTCGGCGGGGTTGCCAGTCTTCCAGCGGCGTCTCGCGGACACAGGCTTGCCTTCAGTGTCCCAAGTGTTCAGGTCATAGAACTCGACGGAAAAACAATCATGTCCGTGGAGCGCTTGATGTATTGGTCACGCCCAGCCAACAACAATTAGTCACGGCCAACCTGGTGCACTTGCGTGGAAACTGCGATGCACGAGACCTGAATGAGCCACTGCACACAATCAGTGCAGGCGGCGGAGGCAAGAGCTCTTTGGTTGAACTGCAACTCTCCCCGGAGGTTGAAGCCGGCGCACTTCGGGTTGCTGCATTCCTGATCAGTTACTACGGCACCAGTGACGCGGGAGACATTGCAGCGCCCGCACCAACCATCACCACGCGTGATCAGTTGGCACTGGTCACCGTGACCATCAAGGGCACGCCGTATGTGATCGTCGACATCTGCCTGCGGATGCTGCAACCGGCCGAGTTGTACAAGGCCCAATGCTTCCCGGACGACTACATAATCAGCCACGGCGCTGACGGCAAGCCCCTCACCAAAACCCAGTAAGTGCATATGTACGGTAACAGTTTCAGTCCACCGCCTATGGCTACACTGGCTCGGGTCGCCATGGTCAACGGCCTGCAATGGCAGCTCTACCCTGTCGACGTTAAAACCGAAGAAGGCACCTTCAGCATTTACCTCTACGCCATCAATCTTGAACACGCCGCTGCTGTCCTGCTGGAGCTGAAAGAGACCGCCGTCCTGCGCGATGGCGATCTTGTGGGCATCATCCGCAACGATTAATCCCGAGGCAACCCAATGAACTCAATCGCACAGCGGGCGCTTGATCGTGCCCGAGAAATACCCACAGCGACTTTGATCTTCCCTGCAGCGAGCTCCCCGCCGGTACCCGAACTCGTTATCACCGGCCCTATCAACCGCGTCATGGAGCTGGAAGGCAGGAGTTACGCCGTCGACGTAGTGAGGTCGCTAGGATCATCAATTCGAAACCCGCTAGTGGTGACCAGCACTATCCGCAATCTGACCATGACCGCTGCGGGCCAGCCTGGGCATGCTAATCGAAGATATATGCACCAGGAACAAACAGCACAGCTCTGCTCGTTTTATTTTGAATACATCCGGGAGACAGGTATCACAGGAAATGTTGCGCAACCGCTGGGATGATGCCCGAGAGAAAGCCAGACTCAAGCAATCGTCGAAGGCAACCAGAGTGATGCAGAAAAGTTTGCCCAGTTCCAATATCAAAGGCATACGTCCGTAAGCCGCTTCATAAATTACTGATATTGGTGATGCCAGCTTGCTGCTTGATCACTCAAAACAGGAAAACACCAAGAGGGTTTACCGGCGCCCTGGAGCCATCGCGAAGCCGTCACAATGAAATAGTTTCGGAACTCCACCCCTAAAGTTTCGGAACTCTTCACTTTCCTGCGCCCAATAAAAAACCCCGTAGACGCTAATCTACGGGGCTTTCGAATGTGGAGGCCGAAGCCGGAATCGAACCGGCGTGGGCGGATTTGCAATCCGCTGCATAACCATTTTGCTATTCGGCCAATTGCGCTTGAGGCTTCTGAGAAACATCAAAAACAAGAGTGTGTTACTGCGACTTATCGCTACAACTATTTGATTCTTCAGCGCTTCAGGTAGTTGCCCCCGGGCTGATGGCGCGCATTATGTACTAGAAGGTTGAAGCTGGCAACCCCCTGAATTCTAATAATTTTTAGTTATTTCTCTGGCACGGGTTTTCAGATCACGACATTGCGCACAAACCGCAATATCCCCTCGCCTTCGTTGCGGTAGGCATGGGGTCGGTTGCTGGCGTACATGTAGAACTCTCCCGCACTAAAACGTAGCGCCTCTTCGTCCATCACCAGGGTCAGGCAGCCTTCGAATACGTAGAGTTGTTCGCTCCAGCCTTCGGCGTCTGCCTGGGAGTGGTATTCCTCTCCCGGTTCCAACGTCCATTCCCAAAGCTCGACTTCGCGGGTGGCGGTGGCTTTGGACAGGAGTACGGCTTTGCTGCCCGGCTTCGTCCCCGTCCAGGCCACTTCGTTGATGCGGCTCGGGTCTGGTGAGCCCGGGGCCTGGATCAGATCGCTGAAGGCTACGTTCAGCGCCTCTGCAACTCGGTCAAGGGTGCTCAGGCTGACGTTCTTTTCGCCCGCCTCGATAGCGACCAGCATTCGCCGACTCACGCCGGACAGTTCTGCCAATGTGCTTTGGCTCAGGTGCGAAAGCAGCCTGAGGCGTCGTACGTTTTGACTGACGTGCTGCAAAACCGAAGCACGTTGCGAATTTTCTTTGGGCACTATATTGCTCACCTTGTGGGGCTGCGCAGTATACTGCCCAGCTTTGACGCATTGTGCGTCTCCTGTCCTATAGCACGCAAGGTTGCGACGCCATTGAAACTTACCAGACTGCTGTCTTTGACCTCCCGCTTAAGTAAAGCGGAGTGCGTGCTGATCCTGATCACCATGGTGTGGGGCGTCACCTTTCTATTGGTGCAGCATGCACTGACGGCGAGCGGACCGATGTTTTTTGTAGGCCTGCGCTTTGCGGCGGCGGCGGTCATCGTCTCTCTGTTTTCACTTCGCAGTCTGCGCGGTATTACGCTGTTCGAGCTCAAGGCGGGTATGTTTATCGGTGTCTCGATCATGCTTGGCTACGGCTTGCAAACCATTGGCCTACAGACCATCCCTAGTAGCCAGTCAGCCTTCATTACCGCGCTTTACGTCCCCTTCGTGCCTCTGCTGCAGTGGCTGGTGCTGGGGCGCAGGCCCGGTTTGATGCCCAGCCTGGGGATCATGCTGGCCTTTACCGGGCTGATGTTGTTGTCCGGTCCGAGCGGTGCGTCCCTGGATTTCAGCCCGGGGGAGATCGCCACGCTGATCAGCGCCATTGCCATAGCGGCCGAAATCATTCTGATCAGTGCTTATGCAGGCAAAGTCGACGTGCGTCGGGTAACCATCGTTCAACTCAGCACAGCGTCTATTCTGGCATTCTTGATGATTGTGCCAACTCAAGAAGCCATTCCTGACTTTTCATGGCTATTGTTAGCCAGTGCCGTTGGCCTGGGCGCTGCCAGCGCGGCCATTCAGGTTGCGATGAATTGGGCTCAGAAGAGTGTTTCGCCTACCCGCGCCACCCTTATTTATGCGGGTGAACCTGTCTGGGCCGGCATCGCCGGGCGTCTTGCGGGGGAGCGATTGCCTGGCATTGCACTGCTTGGCGCGGCATTGATTGTTGCAGCGGTGATCGTGAGTGAGTTAAAAACAAAAGGTAACAAGCTCGAAGAGCGTGAGGAAAAGCAAGGCGACCAAGCCTGCGATTAGAACTGCACGCCTGTGAACCGGTACGATTTTTTACTTATAAGCGGTTATACAAGGAGAGAGCTGTAGGAAACCTGACCGGTTATCGACAGACTTTGTAGGATTCAGCCACAGGTTCGCTGTTGGTGATCTGCAACTCGCCACGTATGATCGCTTACAAACTCCTGCAGATTAGAAGCCTATGTCCCTGATAGTTCTACTGCTTCTGCCCTTCGTTGGCAGCTGTCTGGCGGCTGTTTTGCCGCATAACGCACGTAACAGTGAATCACTGTTGGCCGGTCTTATTGCTTTGATCGGTACTGTTCAAGTAGCCATGCTCTATCCGCAAATCGCCCACGGCGGCGTCATTCGTGAAGAGTTCATGTGGCTGCCCAGTCTCGGCTTGAATTTTGTCCTGCGCCTGGACGGATTCGCCTGGCTGTTCTCGATTCTGGTGCTTGGCATCGGCACGCTGGTGTCGCTGTACGCCCGCTACTACATGTCACCTGAAGACCCGGTTCCGCGCTTCTTTGCGTTTTTCCTGGCGTTTATGGGTGCCATGCTCGGCCTGGTACTGTCGGGCAACCTGATCCAGATCGTATTTTTCTGGGAGCTGACCAGCCTCTTTTCATTCTTGCTGATTGGTTATTGGCACCACCGCTCGGATGCCCGACGCGGCGCTTATATGGCGCTGATGGTCACTGGCGCCGGGGGGTTGTGTCTGCTGGCGGGGGTCATGCTGCTTGGCCATGTCGTCGGCAGCTATGATCTGGATGCCGTGCTCGCGGCGGGCGACAAGATCCGCGCCCACAGTCTGTATCCAATCCTGCTCCCCCTGATCCTGATCGGCGCCCTGAGCAAAAGTGCGCAATTCCCGTTTCACTTCTGGCTGCCCCACGCCATGGCGGCGCCCACCCCCGTATCGGCTTATCTGCACTCGGCAACGATGGTCAAGGCCGGGGTGTTTCTGCTTGCTCGCCTCTGGCCCTCCCTGTCGGGCAGTGAGGAGTGGTTCTGGATTGTTAGCGGCGCCGGTGCCTGCACCCTGGTGCTGGGCGCTTACTGCGCGATGTTTCAAAATGACCTTAAAGGCCTGCTGGCCTATTCGACCATCAGCCACCTGGGCCTGATTACCCTGCTGCTGGGCCTTAACAGCCCGCTGGCGGCCGTTGCCGCGGTGTTCCACATCCTTAACCACGCAACGTTTAAAGCCTCTCTGTTCATGGCGGCCGGGATCATCGACCACGAGAGCGGCACCCGTGACATTCGCAAGCTCAGCGGCCTGTTCAAGCTCATGCCCTACACCGCAACCCTGGCCATGGTGGCCAGTGCCTCGATGGCCGGGGTGCCGCTGCTGAACGGTTTCCTGTCCAAAGAGATGTTCTTTGCTGAAACCGTGTTCATCAACTCCACGGCCTGGGTCGAAATCGCCCTGCCGGTCATTGCGACCATCGCCGGCACGTTCAGCGTGGCCTACGCCCTTCGCTTTACCGTGGACGTGTTTTTCGGCCCGCCTGCGACCAACCTGCCACACACTCCGCACGAGCCTCCACGCTGGATGCGCGCCCCGGTCGAGCTGCTGGTATTCACCTGCCTGATGGTCGGGATTTTCCCGGCACAAACCGTCGGCCCGCTGCTCGCCGCCGCCGCACAACCGGTGGTGGGGGGCGAGTTGCCCGAATACAGCCTGGCCATCTGGCACGGCCTGAATGCACCGATGATCATGAGCCTGATTGCCATGTCCGGCGGCATCTTGCTGTATGTGCTGTTGCGCAAACAGCTCAAGCTCGGTCGCTTCCCGTACCCGCCGCTGAGCAAGTTCTTCAATGGCAAGCGTTTCTTCGAGCGCAGCCTGGTAGTGATCATGCGCGGCGCGCGGCGGCTTGAACGACGCATCAGCACCCAGCGCCTGCAAACCCAGCTGTTCCTGTTGATTCTGGTTGCCGTGATTGCCGGGCTGATCCCGATGTTCTACAGCGGCCTGAGCTGGGGCGATCGCCCGAAAATACCGGGTTCGATTGCCTTCATCACCCTGTGGCTGCTGGCGATTGCCTGTGCACTGGGCGCCGCCTGGCAAGCCAAGTACCACCGTCTCGCAGCCCTGACGATGGTCAGCGTGTGCGGCCTGATGACCTGCGTCACCTTTGTATGGTTCTCGGCGCCGGATCTGGCCTTGACCCAACTGGTGGTCGAGGTCGTGACCACGGTGCTGATACTGCTGGGCCTGCGCTGGTTGCCACGCCGTATCGAAGAAGTCTCGCCACTGCCGGGCACCCTGCGCAAGGCGCAGATCCGTCGTTTGCGCGACTTGCTGCTGTCTACGGCAGTGGGTGGCGGCATGGCGTTGCTGTCCTACGCGATGCTGACACGCCAGACCCCCAACGACATTTCTTCGTTCTACCTCAGCCGGGCGCTGCCTGAAGGCGGCGGCAGCAATGTGGTGAATGTGATGCTGGTGGATTTCCGTGGCTTCGACACTCTGGGTGAAATCACCGTTCTGGCCGCTGTGGCACTGACGGTATTCGCCCTGCTGCGTCGCTTCCGCCCTTCCAAAGAAAGCATGCAACTCCCTGCACAGCAGCGGCTCTTGGCCAAGGACGTGATGACCGACCTGGTCAACCCCCGCAGCGCCAGCGATACCGCACTGGGCTTTATGATGGTGCCGGCAGTGCTGGTGCGCTTGCTGCTGCCGATTGCCTTTGTGGTGTCCATGTACCTGTTCATGCGCGGCCATAACCAACCGGGCGGCGGCTTTGTCGCAGGCCTGGTGATGTCGGTCGCGTTTATCCTGCAATACATGGTTGCCGGCACACAGTGGGTCGAAGCGCAAATGAGCCTGCGCCCCTTGCGCTGGATGGGCACCGGGCTGTTGTGCGCGACCCTGACCGGGCTGGGCGCAATCCCCTTGGGTTATCCATTCCTGACCACCCACACCGCGCACTTCAGCTTGCCGCTGTTGGGGGATATCCATGTGGCCAGCGCCCTGTTCTTCGATATCGGCGTTTATGCGGTGGTGGTCGGTGCGACCCTGCTGATCCTCACGGCACTGGCTCACCAGTCTGTGCGGGCCCATCGCCCGAGCAATCAGCTTGCCCCGCTGCCTGCCCCTCAATCCGCTCTTGCCACTAAAGAAGGAGCCGCCTGATGGAAGAAGTCATCGCCATTGCTATTGGAGTACTGGCCGCATCGGGCACCTGGCTGGTTCTGCGTCCGCGAACCTTCCAGGTGGTCATGGGCCTGTGCCTGCTGTCCTACGGTGTCAACCTGTTCATCTTCAGCATGGGCAGCCTGTTTATCGGCAAAGAGCCGGTAATCAAGAACGGCGTGCCCCAGGATTTGCTCAATTACACCGACCCATTGCCCCAGGCTCTGGTGCTGACCGCAATCGTCATCAGTTTTGCCATGACCGCGCTGTTCCTGGTGGTCTTGCTGGCCTCTCGGGGCCTGACCGGTACCGACCACGTTGATGGCCGGGAGCCTAAAGAATGAATTTGATGCCGCACCTGATCGTCGCACCCATTTTGCTACCGTTGCTGACCGCAGCCTGCATGCTGTTGCTGGGCGAAAAACACCGTCCACTCAAAGCCCGGATCAACCTGATCTCAACCCTGCTCGGCCTGGGCATCTCTGTGATGCTGTTGCTGTGGACCCGTCATCAGGCCATTCCGGCCTCAATTGGCGTGTACCTGCCCAGCAACTGGCAAGTGCCCTTCGGGATTGCCCTGGTGGTCGACCACTTGAGCGCCCTGATGCTGGTCCTGACCGGCATCATCGCCATCTGCGCCCTGCTGTTCGCCATGGCCCGCTGGGACCGCGCCGGTGCCAGCTTCCATGCGTTGTTCCAGATCCAGTTGATGGGCCTGTACGGGGCCTTCCTGACTGCCGACCTGTTCAACCTGTTCGTGTTTTTCGAAGTGCTGCTGGCCGCCTCTTACGGTTTGATGCTCCACGGCTCGGGCAAGACCCGGGTGTCTGCGGGGCTGCATTACATTTCGATCAACCTGCTGGCTTCTTCACTGTTCCTGATTGGCGCGGCCTTGATCTATGGCGTCACCGGCACGCTGAACATGGCTGACCTGGCGCTGAAAATCCCTCTGGTGCCTGAAGCGGATCGTGGCTTGCTGCATGCGGGCACAGCCATTTTGGCGGTGGCCTTTTTAGCCAAGGCCGGCATGTGGCCGCTGAACTTCTGGCTGGTGCCTGCCTATTCGTCGGCCAGTGCCCCGGTTGCGGCCCTGTTCGCGATCATGACCAAGGTCGGGATCTACACCGTGTTGCGCTTGTGGACCCTGCTGTTCTCCGGGCAAGCCGGGGCCTCGGCGTACTTTGCGGGCGACTGGCTGATCTATGGCGGTATGGCGACCATTGTCTGTGCCGGCATCGCCATCCTTGCCGCCCAGCGACTGGAGCGCATGGCCAGCCTGAGCATCCTGGTCTCCGCAGGCATCCTGCTGTCGGCAGTAGGTTTCGCCCAACCCAACCTGACCGCCGCCGCGCTGTTCTACCTGATCAGCTCGACCCTGGCCCTGAGTGCGCTCTTCCTGCTGGCCGAGCTGATCGAGCGTTCGCGCTCCTCGGCCGACCTGGTGCTCGAAGACGATGCGGAACCCCAGCCGAGCCTGACCGTCACTCCGCCGCCGCGTGGCAGCAACCTCGACGACGAACAAAAAGTGGTTGTGGGCCAGATCATTCCCTGGACCATGGCCTTTTTGGGGTTGAGCTTTATTGCCTGTGCCCTGCTGATTATCGGCATGCCGCCGCTGTCCGGGTTTATCGGCAAACTCAGCTTGCTCAACGCCCTGCTTAATCCGCTAGGCCTGGGCAATGCCACGGATACGCCGATTTCTACGGCGGCCTGGTGCCTGCTGGCGTTGTTGATTCTCTCGGGGCTAGCGTCTTTGATTGCCTTCTCACGCATGGGCATCCAGCGTTTCTGGACGCCCCTTGAGCGCCCGTCGCCCATCTTGCGCCGCATCGAATGCCTGCCCATCGTGTTACTGCTCGGGCTGTGTGTGCTGCTGACGTTCAAGGCCGAGCCGGTGTTGCGTTACACCCAGGCTGCTGCAGACACCCTCAATAACCCCGAGCGTTACGTGATGGCCGTTATCGGCACCCGCCCGGTTCCAAGCCCGCAGGCCAAGGCGGCCTCCATGCCACAGGTGCAGCCATGAAGCGTCTATTCCCTGCTCCCTGGCTGTCCCTCGCATTGTGGATGCTGTGGCTGTTGCTCAACCTGTCGCTGAGTGCTGGCAACCTGCTGCTAGGTGCGGCACTGGCCATTCTGGCGCCACTGATGTTCGCACCGTTGCGGCCGTTGCCTGTGCGCATTCGTCATCCGTGGGTGATCATCAAGCTGTTCTTTCTGGTGGGCCGCGATGTCGTGCTGTCCAACATTGCAGTGGCCTGGGGTGTACTGCGGGCTGGCAAAAATCCGCCACGCTCGCGGTTTGTCAAAATCCCCCTGGATTTGCGTGATGCCAACGGCCTTGCAGCCTTGTCGATGATCACCACCGTGGTGCCCGGCACCATCTGGTCGGAACTGGCGCTGGATCGCAGCGTGCTGTTGCTGCACGTGTTCGATCTGGATGACGATGCGAAGTTTATAGAGCACTTCAAAACTGCCTACGAACGCCCATTGATGGAGATCTTTGAATGAGTGCCCTGCTCTCCAATGCCATCTTGCTCAGCCTGTTTATCTTCAGCCTGGCAATGGTCCTGACCGTGATCCGCCTGTTCAAGGGCCCCTCGGCCCAGGACCGGGTTCTGGCACTGGACTATCTGTATATCCTGGCCATGTTGATGATGCTGGTGCTGGGCATCCGCTATGCCAGTGACACTTACTTTGAAGGCGCGCTGCTGATTGCCCTGTTTGGCTTTGTCGGTTCTTTTGCGCTGGCCAAATTCCTGCTGCGTGGCGAGGTGATCGAATGAATAGCGTCAGCGAGTTGTCGCTCTGGATCGAAATACCGGTGGCCCTGCTGCTGGTGCTCAGCAGCCTGTTTGCCTTGTGCGGGGCCATCGGCTTGTTGCGCCTCAAGGACTTCTTTCAGCGCATGCACCCCCCTGCTTTGGCTTCGACCATTGGTGCGTGGGGTGTGGCGCTGGCGTCGATCCTGTACTTTTCTGCGCTTAAATCGACCCCGGTGCTGCATGCCTGGCTGATGCCGATCCTGCTGTCCATCACCGTACCCGTGACCACCTTGCTGCTGGCCCGGACCTCGCTGTTTCGCAAGCGCATGGCGGGTGAAGATGTACCGGCGGAAGTCAGCAGCGGCGGGCGCAGCGAAAACGGTAATTAGCACTGTAGTCAGGCGCCCCTGTGGGAGCGAGCCTGCTCGCGAATGATCTTCGCGAGCAGGCTCGCTCCCACAGTCGAGTTATCTCTGTACATCTACAGCTACTACGGCTGGCGGCTTTTTACATCCAGCCCAACCAGCTCCAGTACGTTGTGGCGAACAGCAGCATCAGCAAGTACCCCACCGCCGTCACTATCAACCCGACCTTGGCAAACTGTTTGGCCGTAAAGGTTTGCGTGCCCAGGCACACCATGTTCTGCGGCGCGTTGATCGGCAGGATAAACCCGTAGCTGACCACAAAGCCCAGCAACATGGTCATGCCCAGGCGGTTGAATTCACCCGGCAAGGTTTGCAGCACGGCGATCAAGATCGGCAATAGCGCCGAGGTGAGCGCGGTGGCACTGGCAAACCCCAAGTGAATCAAGATCAGGAAAGCCCCCAAAATCGCAAAAATCCCCACCGGACCGACCTGATCCAGACCGGTATTGGCCACGACTTGCGTCCCCAGCCATTGCCCGGCCTGGGTGGTCAACAACGCGGTGCCCAGGCTGATCCCGACGCCGAACACAATCACCGTGCCCCACGGGATACGTGACTGCACATCTTTCCAGGTCATGACGCCAAATCGCGGCAACAGCAAAAACACCAGCCCGGCATAAGTGGTCGAGGTGGTGTCAAAACTGTGGAGTTTGCCTTCAGTGGCCCACGCCAGCAGCAATGCTATCGACACACCCATCAGGCGTTTCTGCGGCCCGGTCATGGGGCCCAGTTCTGCCAGTGACTTTTCGACCGCCTCCTTGCCGCCGGGAATGCTGTCGCTTTCCGGTGGCAGCAGTTTAAGCACCACAAACAGCAACACGGCCGACATGATGATGGCCCACGGGGCACCGGCGATGAGCCAGTCGAGCCAGTTCACTCGCGCCCCGAGCATTTTGTCCATAAAGCCCACGGTCAGCAGGTTTTGCGCGGCCGCCGTTTGAATGCCTACGTTCCAGATACTGGTGCCCTGGGCCACGACAATCATAATCCCGGCCGCAATGTTGGAGCGTTTGTCCACGCCAAACGCCAGGATCACCCCCATCATGATTGGCACCACGCACGCACTGCGGGCCGTGGCGCTGGGCACCACCAGGCTGAGCAAGATGGTGACGGCAATTGCCCCCAGCAAAATGCGCCGGGTGCTGGTGCCGATGCGCGACAGGGTCACCAGGGCAATGCGCCGGTCCAGGCCGGTGTGGGTCATGGCCGCGGCGATAAACAACGCACCCGCTACCAACGCCAGGGCGGCATTGGAAAACCCGGTCAGGGCCATGGTGATACCGGCCGATGTGCCGTAAAGCTTTGACGGGTCTGCCAGGGTCGGCGCCATGCCGATCAAAAACGCCATCAAGGACGTAATCATGATGGCGCTGGCTTCGTACGACACCGCTTCGGTGATCCATACCACCACTGCAAATGCCAGAATCGCCAGCATGCGATGACCCGCCACCGGTAAGTCGGCAGGCAATGGCAACAGCAAAATGCCGATCATCACCAGGACCGCAATCACCAGGCCTATGGGGAGTTTCGCTTTTGCCGTAGCAGGCGTCGGGGTGGTTGCAGGCGCATTCATGGCCAGTTCCTTATGCTTGAAAACCCGTGGAGCATAGGCCAAGGAAGCACGAAGGATGTTGATACTCGTCAGGTGACCGGCAAACCCTGTGGGAGCGGGCTTGCTCGCGATACAGGCGCCTCGGTCTTTCAGTTAATGCGCGTCGTTGCCATCGCGAGCAAGCCCGCTCCCACAGGGTTGTGCGTACCGCTACTGGATCTTGTAGTGAAAGGTATTGCGCACCCCCGGTACGGTCACGGCCTGACCATCGACCATCCGAGGTTGATAACGGAAGGTCGCCGCCGCCACCAGTGACGGCCGGATAAACGCGGGATGGCAGTTGCCCACCACTTTGGGGTTGTCGACCTTGCCTTGCGGGGTCACCGAATACTCGACCGTGCAATCACCCTCAATGCCCTTGTCCAGTGCCCGCTGCGGGTAATCCGGGGCTTGCTTGCTGATGGGCAGGTACTGGCGCACATCCGCTGCCGCCGCTGCCTGTTGCGCTCGTCTGGCGTTATCCGCAGCCACACGGGCCTGCTGCGCCGAAGCTTCGGCCAGCGCTCGCTGACGCTGGAACTCCAGTTGCTCGGCACGCTGGCGAGCGGCTTTGTCTTGCTCCAGCTGCACCTGCTTTTGTTCGGCTACCCGTTTACGCGCCAGCACTGCTTGCTCCAGCTTGCGCGCCTGAACAAGCGGATCAACCACGGGCTTTACCACCTCGGGTTTAGCCTCAACCACGGGCGCAGGCGCTACCACCGGCAGAGGTTCAGGCGCAGGGGGTGCCGCGAGCGGTTCGGCGGGCAACATCACCAGCCGGGTTTTGAGCGTCGACGGCGCAGGCTCTGGCATTGATTGCTCCATGCTCCAGCCCAGCACCAAAAAAGCCACCACGGCGCTGTGCAGGGCGACGCTCACCACCAGCGCCTGACTGTCACGCCACAGCCGGGTCCAAGGCAACGGCTGCGCGTGCGCCAGCGCTCCGTGCATCAAGGTGCCAGTCATTGCGGGGCCTCGGTCACCAGCCCCAGGTGAGTGACGCCGCCCTGCTGCAAAGCCGCCATGGCTTTGACCACGCTGCCATAGCCCGCTTCATTGTCGGCGCGGATATACACCTGGGTGTCGCTGTCTTGCGCCACCACCTGCCCGACCTTGGCCTGCAGCTCTTCAAGGCTGACGGCACTGTCGGTCTGGTTTTTGGTGTCCAGCTCGCTGCCCAGATTCCAGTAGTAACCGCCCTCGGCCTTGACCGACAGCGTCAGGATTTTTTGCTGACTGTCATTAACCAAGGCTTCGCTGGCGACTTTAGGCAGTTCGATTTTCACCCCCTGGGTCAGCATCGGCGCAGTCACCATAAAGATCACCAACAGCACCAGCATCACGTCGATGTAAGGCACTACGTTCATTTCGGCCTTGGGCCCGTGTTTGCGCTGTGGTCGAGCAAGCATGTTCAAACTCCCTTTCAAGCGACGGCAGACATGTTCCGCGAACCGGCATGCAAGCTGCGGTACAAGCGCATCTGCACTTCGTTGCCCAGGCTGTAATAACGGGTCAGCAGGGTCTGGCCACGGGCCGAGAAGCGGTTATAGGCAATCACCGCCGGGATCGCGGCAAACAGGCCAATGGCGGTTGCGATCAAGGCTTCGGCAATGCCCGGGGCCACAGTGGAGAGGGTCGCCTGCTGCACCTGGGACAGACCGATAAAGGAATTCATGATCCCCCACACGGTGCCGAACAAGCCGATGTAGGGGCTAACCGAACCCACGGTGGCCAAAAACTGCAGGCCTTTTTCCAGACGGATTTCCTGCTCGCTGATGGCCACATACAGCGCCCGTTCAACTCCTTGCATCACGCCTTCGGCATCCACCGAGGGTTGCTGCTTGAGCTGGGCGTACTCCGTGTAAGCGGCGACAAATACCTGCTCGGCACCGGCGTCTTCATGACTGGCATCGCGGCTTTCACGGTACAGCGCATTCAGCTCGCCCTGAGCCCGGAGCCGCTGCGCAAAATTGTCCATGTCGCGCTCGCTGCGACGCAAAATGGCGCTGCGTCGCACAATCAAAAACCAGCTCAACAGCGAGGCCAGCAGCAGGGTCAGCATCACGCCTTTGACCAGCAGACTCGCGTCGCTGATCAGGCCCCAGATCGTCATGTGTTCCATGGTTGCGTGCATGTTGTTACTCCATTGATCCGCGATTGAGGGATTGAAAAGCATTCAGATGACCGGGTTATGGCAAGTGCAAAGCCTTGGCCACCTCGCTCCAGGGGATGTACTTGAAGTTTTGCGCTTGCTCGGGCATGCGTTTGCGACCGTCCTGCACCACCAGCATGCCTTTGCTCCAGGGGCCACCGAGGTTGGCCGACGTCACCTCCAGCCCATCGGTCTCTGACGCGCCATCAATCCCCGCTGCGGCATTCACCCCCACCCGAAAAGCGCCACGCACGGCGTAAGGTGGCTCGGCATCGACCACCACATAGCTGTCGTTGCCCTGGCTGGAGATCACCAGGTAGTTGTCTTTTTCGGTTTGATACAGCCCCATGCCCTCGATGTCGTCATGCACATGCTCACCCACCTTGATCACGCTAGTGAGCGTTGCCGGCTGGTCAGGACGGGCATCCACCGCCCATACCGCCACGTCTTCTTCCCCGAGAAACAGGCGCTGGCCGCGGTCATCCGCCACACAGCCTTCAGGCTGGGTCTGCACCTTGAACTGGCGCACCAGTTCGCCCTCGACCTTGTTGCCCTTGGCAAACAAGCGGTGCTGCACAAAGGTGCCGTCCTTGTCGTTGGCAAAGCTGTAGATCTCGCCCGACGGCGCCTTGAACAGGCACAGGCCGTAGATATCTGAAACCGGTGTGGCGATCTCGCCCGCCTCCTGCACCTCACCCGTGGTGCGATCAATGCTGAATAGGCTCAGGCTGTTGTGATCGCGATTGGTCGCCACGGCCAAATCCACAGTGCGCCCGCCCAGCTCGAAGCCCGGGCGCACATCGACGTTGTTAAGCCGCCCAACCGGCAAATGCTGTACGCGCTTGCCCTGAAGGTCGTACACCTCAAGCCCCTGCTGCTTATTGGTGCCCAGTACACGGCTCAGGGCCGGCGCCTGCGGGTGAACCCAAATCGCCGGGTCATCCGCCGCGTCGCCCTGGCTCATCACCACCTCGGTTTGCACCGCAGGTTTTACGCTGGCCAATACCGGCGGCACATTCACCGCACTGGCCTGCCAGCCCAGCAGGCCTTCGAACAGTCTGTTGCTGGCACCGTCCTGCACCAGCAGTTGCAGGCCCTGGGGTGTTTGGCGCAGCGCCAGATGTTCAGGTTCGACCACTCCAGCCAGCGCCAGGCTGGCCACAGGCGACCAACGCTTGCCCTGCTGCTGATACAGATTCAGCTGCGCCGCTTCGGGATCAAGCCCGAGCATCCCGCCCGGTACCAGTGCCATTGCTCCGGCACTTTTTTTCACATTGCCGAAGGGCTCGACCATCGCCACCGGAACGCGCTCAACGTCAGCTTCGGCGTGCGCCGGGTAAGCCCACCAGCCGACATTTTCTTCGTTGACGAACACGTTCTGCGCGGCATCGTCCACCTGACAGAACTTCGCTTGCGGCGGCAACGGCAAACTGCGCACCCGTAGCGGTGAAGCCAAGCGCCGGCTGTCCGCAGCTACCAGCCACTGCTCGCCCTTGCCTTCTTCGCCCACGGTGAACAGGTAAATGTTGCTCGCGTCATCCTGGTACAGGCACACCCCCTCAACCGAATAGTCACGGGCGGGCAAGTACGTCGGGGCTTGCCATTGATGGGTCTTGGGGTCGAGGCTAAACAGCGCCACTTGCTGTTTGTCCTTGTCGTTGCTGGCTACCAGGACCTGATCCCCCAGCGCACGGCTGTCCAGGCCGGCAAACACCCCGGGCACCCGGCTCAAGGTTTTGCCCTGTTTATCGAGCAACAACAAACCTTCGCGCTTGCTCACGGCCAGGCGTTCGTCGCCCGTCCCGTTTGGCAAGTAACTCAACGCCTGGGCCTTGCTGGTGGACCATTGCTGCAATGCCGGAGCGGCGACTTCAGTGGCCGCCTGCACGCTCCCTGCGGTCAGGCACACCAGCAAGGGCAGTAGTCGGGGTTTGCGTTTAAACATGAGTGATCAATCCTGAATGCTGTTCAAAAAAAGCACGGTCTTTCAGTGGGAGCGAGCCTGCTCGCGATGGCCTCGGCATCGCTTACGACCTTCGCGAGCAGGCTCGCTCCCACAAGAGGCTGCGGACGTTTAGAAATGGGTGAAGGTCAGGCCCACGGAGTAGGTCGGGCCGTATTCTTCGTACTGGTTGTTGTAGCGACTGTTGCCGCTGTAGACGAAGTACGGCTGGTCCGTCAGGTTCTGGGCGTCGAACTTGATGTGCAGGTTTTTGGTCAGCGAATAGCGGGCGCTGAAGTCCACAAAAGTCTGGGCATCGACATGGGTGTCATGGGCTTTGTCGTTGACTCCCGCCAACTCGTAGAGGTAGTCCGATTTGTAGTTGGCGGACAGGCGCAGGCTCAGCTTGTCGTCTTCCCAGCCCAGCATCAGGTTGCCGACGGTGTTGGACTGGTTCGGCAAATCGATGTCGCGCTTGAGGGTTGCCCCGGTTGCCGCATCGACGCCCTTGATGCTCGCACTGGAGCGGCTGAACGTGCTGTTAGCACCCAGGATCACGCCGTTCCAGGGCGCTGGCAGCCAGTCGAATTTTTGCGAATAGGCCAGTTCCAGTCCGTAGAGTTTGGCGCTGTCGCCGTTGGCATAACTGTGGGCTTCAGTGAAGTCGACCCACTCGCCACTGCCGGCCAGGTCGTTGTTGTAGACGAAGTTCTTGATGTCTTTGTAGAAGAGGAACGCCGACACCGTGCCCGCCTGCCCCATGAAGTGCTCGATGCCCAGGTCGAAGTTGCTCGACTCCAGCGGTTTGAGATTAGGGTTGCCGAACTCGGCCTTGTCATCTTCGATCACAAAACCCGGGGCCAGTTGACCAAAGGTCGGGCGCACCACAGCGTTGGTCCAGGCCGCACGCACCTGGGTGTTTTTCGCCAATTGATAACGCGCATGCAGGCCGGGCAACCAGTGATGGTAATCACGCCGGGTGTCCTGATCTTCGAAAACGCCATTGCGCACGCCCGTGCCCTTGGCTTCGAACTCGGTGCCCTCGTAGCGCATGCCGGCAATGAAGCGCCAGTCATCGATATCGACGGTGTTCATCAGGTAGGCCGCGTTGATGTCTTCGCGCATGGTGAAGTCATTGGCCCGCGAGTCTTGCTCGTTATAGAAGTCGTCGCGGTTCAAGCCGCCGATCAGATCTTTGATCGCACCCCCGCTGATGCCCGGGCCGAACCGCCCAAGGTTGTAGTGCAGGTTGCCCTTGTTGAACTGTTCGAGGTTGAGCTGTTCGTCACTGAAGCCCAAATCCGAAAAGTCCTTATACGTCCAGGCATTGAGGTCGTTGTCCTTGTTGCGCCGACTGACCTTGCCGCCGAATTTGACCTGGGAGGCATAACCCTGCACGTCGTAGTCACGGGCCAGGTCCAGGCGGATATTTTTCTCGGTGTCCTTGGTGTGCTGCTCTTGCCAGTCCACCTTGTCGAGGCTGAAGTTGGCCGGGTCATAGAAGCCTGCGCCGATGATGGGGCGCGGTTTTTCGGTGTCGTAGAAACCACCGTTACCGATGCTCGAATCACCTTTGAAGGTCGCCCCGGCAATGCCTCCCGGGTTGTCTTCGCTGGACTCGCTGTAACCGGCCTGCCCACTGAGGGTCCACAGGCCCATCATGCGTTCGCCGCCGAACACGTAAGACTGGATTTCCTGGGTTTCCTCGCGCTGTTTAAGCTTGCGCTTGGTCTTGGTTTTACCCACCTCGCCCTCGGCCTGGGGATCGGAAAACTCAAAGCTGGTGGAGTTGCGGGTTTCGTTGTCCTCGAAGCGGCTGTACAGCGTGCGCAGGTACAGGCTGGTGTCGTCGTCGGGCTTGTAGTCAAAGTTCAGACCGCCACCGGTGCGTTCGCGGCTGATTTCATAGACCCGCTGCTCGAAGCTGTTCAGGCGCGCGCCGTCACTGAAGTCCCAGTCGCCCCCGGTCTCTACGTTGTCAGAGCGAAAATCGCGCTTGTTCCAGCTCAATGCGGCCGCGACACCAAAGTTGTCGACACCGTCGCCGAGACTGAAACGATCACTGATGGCGCCAGACACCTTGGGGCTGGTCTGATGGCTGTTCTTGTTGTAACCGGCCTCAGTGCTGCCCGTATAAAACAGACCTTTGTGGTCGAACGCGGACAAGCTCTCGACATCGACCGTGCCACCCAGTGAGTTGGCATCCATGTCCGGTGTCAGGGTCTTGATCACCGACAGCGACTGCACCAGTTCCGACGGCAAAACGTCCAGGGCCACGGCGCGGCGGGCGCTCTCCGGCGACGGCACCAGCGTGCCGTTGATGGTCACGCTGTTCAGGTCAGGCCCCAGGCCCCGTACGCTGACAAAACGACCTTCGCCCTGATCGCGCTCAATACTGATACCTGGCAAGCGCTGTACCGCCTCGGCGACGTTAGCGTCCGGCAACTGCGCCACGCCATCGGCATGCACCACGCTCTCGATGTTGTCCGAACTGCGCTGTTGCTTGAGCGCCTTGTCCAGGCTGACGGCCTGCCCGACCACTTCTACGTGTTCGGTGGCGCCAATGGTCGATGCCTCAGCGGCGCTCAGGCGCTCACTGGCGATTGCCAGGGCCAATGCACTGACGGTAAAGCCGACCCACTGCGCCTTGCTGCGAGACTTGTACATGTTTGTCCTCCCCCAAAATCGCACTTCAGGCCGGGCAAATGGCCCGACAACTTGGGAGCGAACGCTAGGGTTGGTGGATGACAACGCTGTGACAGTGTTTGGCTGAAACCCCGAAACAGAGCCTTTTGAGCGGCACTTTGAAGGCAATTGAGCTGATATGACCCGCGTCAGCTACCCCGCACCCTGTGGGAGCGGGCTTGCTCGCGATAGCATCAACACGGTGCAACTGAGCCACCCCGTCGCCTGCATCGCGAGCAAGCCCGCTCCCACGGTCAAACAGGTGAATGTTCAAGGTTTTTGCACAAGACACCTGAGCTGATTCGACCCGCACAACCTGTCACACAGCTGTCACACACCTCTGTTTTGCTGACCGGCAATACGTTTTGGTAGAACTGTGATGACTTGGCTCAACGTCCTTAAACACCATCGCTACAAGCTCGGCTTGCTGCTGTTGGCGGCCAATATGGCCGTGTGGCTGAACCTGGCTTTCGGCACGCCCAAGGCCTTCAGCGAATGGCATTGGCTGGACATCGTCGGTGAAGGGGGCACGGCTCTGTTTATGCTGTTCTGGCTGGGGCTGGTGCTTAAAAGCCGACCCACCGGACGGGTCACCAACTACCTGGCCAGCGGTTTGTGCTTTATGTTTTTCTCCTGGTGGCTGGACGTGCTGGATGAGTTCATTCGCCTGCCCAAACACATCGGCTGGGATCACTGGCTGGAATCGGGGCCGATGCCCATCGGCATGATTTTGCTGACCATCGGACTGTTCCACTGGCACCGTGAACAACAGGCGATCAACCAGCACATGGAGAAGCGCGAACGGGTGTTTCGCGAGCATCGGCTGTTCGACAAACTGACCCCCCTGGGCGGCGCCGAATACCTCAAGCGCCAGGTCAGCGACTGCCTTGCGCAAAGCCTTGAGCAGCAACAACCGCTGTCACTTCTGGCGCTGGATATCGACGATTTTGCCTCGATCAATCAGCACTACGGCCACCCCGAAGGTGATGCCGTGCTTCAAGCCCTCAGCCAACTGCTCCTGCTCAACCTGCGCCGCCACGATCTGCTCTGCCGACTGGCCGGCGACCGCTTTGTCGTGCTGCTGCCCGGTACGGGTGAAAGTCAGGCCCGGTTGCTGGCGCTGGAACTGCAACAGGCAGTTCAAAGCCTGGCCCACAAAACCCGCCAGCATGGTGAACGGGTGTATTTGTCAGCCAGTACGGCGGTGGTGATGGCGCTCGATGAGGCACCCGATGAGTTGCTCAAGCGGCTGAATCTGGCACTGGTTCGAGCCAAGCCGCCACGGAGCAAACGCGCATGACGCGCCACACTCACTGGTACGAATCTGACAGCCGTTTTATTGTCGGCCATTACCAACCTGCCACCCTGATTGATCTGGCGTTGTCACGAGACATCGACAGTCATCGCTTGCTGCGCGGCACCGGGTTGTTTTACGACGATATTGTGGCCGGCCACACCCGCCTCAGCCCACAGCAATGCTTCGGCCTGATTGCCAACGCCCAGCGCTTGCTCGAAGCCGATGACAGCAGTTTTCTGTTTGGCCAACGCCTGTGGCCGGGGCACTACGGCCCGGCCAGTCACGCCCTGCAGCAGGCGCAAAATCTGCATCAGGCACTGGAAACCCTGATCCATCACCGCGCCCTGCTCAGCCCTTTGCTGACGCCACGCCTGTTGCTGGACGACAAGTACGCCTACGTGTACTGGCTCGACAGTTGCGGTGCCGGGGAGCAATTGCGTTTTGTGCTGGAAGCCAGCATGACGGCGCTGAAGGCCATGAGCCAATGGCTCAGCGGTGAGCGCCTGCCGTGGGAGTGCAGCTTCAACCATCCGCAGCCACGTTATGTGGAGCAGTACTGGGTGCATCTGGGTGAAAACACTCAGTTTGGTTGTCAGCTGGACATGATGCGCCTGCCCCGCGAATACCTGACCCGGCCCTGGCCCAACGCTTCGGCCATTGCCCGGCAGGTGGCGTACCAGCAGGCGCAGGAGCAGTTGCTCAGCCTGGGATTCAGCGCCAGCCTGCTTGACCGGCTGTATGTGTACTTGCGCAACAATGCGCAACACGCCCCCAGTCTTGAGCAGGCGGCGCAGCACTTTTCAATGAGCCAGGCCACCCTCAAGCGCAAACTGAACAAACACGGCACGCACTTTCAGGCCCAGCAGGATCAAGCGCGCAAACACATGGCGCTGTACCTGTATCAGTTCAAGGGGCTGAGCCACGAAGCCGTGGCCGAGTACCTCAACTTCAGCGACCCGGCAAACTTTCGCCGTGCCCTGAAACGCTGGACGGGATGCACCCCTAACCTGATCCGACAGTTTTTGGCGTTGTAATCCCACGCATGGGCTCAAACTCAAAACCCTGCGCAACTCACAACTGATACTCAAATGCTGTAGAAATTTGGTTACTGGCCAAAGCCCCCTGTGGGAGCGAGCCTGCTCGCGATTCATGCGCCGCGGTGGGTCCGAACAATCACTGTGCTGCCTTCGCGAACGGGCTCGCTCCCACAAGGGCGCTTTAGTGAGCAGCACAAGCCCCCAAGAAGCTCACACAATCCGGCGAGCAGGCTCGCTCCTACGCGGCTTACCCCGCCAGCTCACGCAACTTGGCCAACTCTTCTGCCCCCAGCGGGATGCCTTCATTCAACGACTTGGCACGCTCGATAAAGCGGCGATCGCCGGGCATGCGCTCAAGGCCCACGGCGTGCATCTGACGCACCAGTTCTGCGCTGCGCTGGGCAAAACTGTTGCCGCCGGATTTGCTCGGGTCGATCACGATCAGCAATTGACCGGTCCAGGGAGTTTGCGCACCGGGGTGCTTGGACCAGTCGAACTCAAACGAGAAATTACCTCCGGTCAGGGCCGCTGCCAGCAACTCGACCATCATCGAGAGCGCCGAGCCCTTGTGCCCGCCAAATGGCAGCAAGGCACCGCCGTCGAGAATGGCTTTAGGGTCTTCAGTCGGCTCACCCTGTTTGTCCACCCCCATACCGGCAGGCAGCTGATGGCCCTTGCGAGCGGCAATTTGCACATCGCCGTGGGCAATGGCGCTGGTCGCCAGGTCGAATACGATCGGATGACCCTCGGCACGGGGCGCCGCAAAGGCAATCGGGTTGGTGCCAAACAGGGGCTTTTGCGCACCGTGGGGCACCACGCAGGTCATGCTGTTGACCACGCTCAACGCCACCAGGCCTTCTTCGGCAAACGGCTCCACGTCCGGCCAAAGCGCAGCAAAGTGGTGGGAGTTACGAATCGCCAGTACTGCTATCCCGGCACTGCGGGCTTTTTCGACCAGCAATTGACGGGCGGCTGCCAACGCAGGTTGGGCAAAGCCACCGGCCGCGTCCACCCGGATAAAACCCGAGGCAACATCCTCCACGACGGGAACAGCCTGGCCATCAACCCAGCTACTGGCCAGCGAAGACAGGTAGCCCGGAATGCGGAACACACCGTGGCTGTACGAGCCGTCGCGCTGAGCCCGGGCGCAGTTGTCAGCCAATACCTGAGCCACTGCTTGCGAGGTGCCGTGACGTTCAAAAATTTTTTGCAGCAAGGCGGTCAATTCAGCGAGGGAAAGCGACTGGGTGGAGGTGACGGGCTGGGACATTCTGGCGCTCCAATCTGATTATTTTTGTCTGTGGCAAACTATCCTTGGGTGACAGTTCTCTGTCAATTGTTGACTTAATGACAGAAAACATTCACTTTCTGCAACGCGCTGAAATAAAAACAGGAAGCAGTCGTGAGCCAGCCGATTAAACAACGCCTTGAAAGCAGTCTGTCAACCGCCGCACCTTCGGGTCGGGCGATTGCCAGCTATATGCTGGCCAATTTGTACGAGCTGCCCTTTCAGACCGCCGCTGACATCGCCAGCAAACTGGGGGTCAGCGAATCCAGTGTCGGGCGCTTTTGCCGCTCCCTGGGCTACAGCCATTTCAAGGATTTGAAAAACGATCTCAAGGACGACCTGGGCGATGGCCCGTGGCTGGTCGGTGATCGCCTGCAAGAATTCCGCCAGCAATCGAGCCAGAGCCCGCAGGCATTGCCGCGCAGTTTTGAGCTTGAAGTCGGTGCGCTGGTCAAGGTCTATGAATACAGCCTTACGCCTGAGTGGCGTGCCGTCAGTCAGCGCCTGGCCACGCGGCGCAAGGTGTTTGTGGCAGGGTTCCAGACCGAGCGCGGGATCGCCGCCTCCATGGTGCATTTGCTGCAATACCTGCGCGATGGCGTGCAACTGGTCGACGGTGCCGCCGGGCATTACGCCGACGTGCTGCTATGCCCTGCACAAGACTGCGCGCTGGTGGTGTTTGAAGCCAGACGCTACTCGCGCCATGCCCAGCTGTTGTGCCGCAAGGCACGTGAAGCAGGGATTGAGGTCACGCTCATCACCGATACCTTCTGCGACTGGGCTGACCAGAGCGCTAATGAAGTGTTTCGCGTGCCCACCGAATTCAACCTGTTCTGGGAGTCCACCTCGGCAATGCTGTCGCTGGTGCATCTGCTGATCAATGAAGTGTGCAAACAACTGGGGCCGGACGTTGAGAAGCGTCTTGAGGCAACCGCGGCCTTACACAATGAGTTCGTGGGCTACACATCCTCACCCGGATCAAAACAATAAAACGAGGTGCTAGATGAAATACGTCATTCGCTTTGCAAGTGCATGTGCACTCGTGGCCGCCGTTGCAGCCAACGCGCACGCCGACACGCTGACTATCGCCACCGAAGGCGCCTACCCTCCATTCAACACCACCAACTCCGACGGCACGGTATCGGGCTTTGACGTCGACATCACCAATGCCCTGTGCGAACGCATGAACGCGCAGTGCAAGATCGTTGCCCAGGACTGGGACGGCATCATTCCGGGGCTGATGGCGAAAAAGTACGATGCCATCGTGGCGTCGATGATCGTGACCGATGAACGCAAAAAGAAAATTGCGTTTACCAATCACTACTACCGCACCCCGCTGTCGATCGCCGTACCCAAAGACTCTGACATCACCGATGCCCAGATCAACTTCAAGGGCCGCACCATCGGTGCCCAGGGCGCAGCGACCCAAGGTATCTACGCCGAAGATCACTACGAGAAAGCCGGCGCCAAACTCAACCTGTACCCGACGCTTGATGAAGCCAACGCCGAACTGAAAAACGGCCGCGTCGATGCCGTCATTGCCGACAAGTTCCCGCTGCTGGAATGGATCAACAAGGCCAGCGACGACTGCTGCAAGATCATCGGTGACGTCAATGGCACCAATGCCGATGCGGCCATTGCCGTGCGCCAGGACGACAACGCCCTGCGCGAGCGCTTCAACAAGGCGCTGGATGAAATCGTGGCTGATGGCACTTATAAAAAGATCTCCAGCAAGTACTTCGACTTCGACATTTACTGAGTCGCCCGCCCTCGTTTGAGGGCTTCCCTGCCAATGACCCTGCCCTGCGCACTTAAGGTGCGCAGCGGCTGAATTTCGGCCCAATTTTGCCCGGGGATTCGAGCATGCTCGATCAACTCTCACTTCTTTCTTTCGCCAGTGGCGGCTGGGGCTCGGCTTTGCTCGCAGGCGCCATGGTGACCATTGCCCTGGCCTTGAGCTGCCTGCCTATCGGTTTACCTCTGGGCCTGGCCGTGGCGGTAGCGGCACGCTCTAAAAACCGCTGGGTGCGGGCGTGGGCAACCACGTTCTCCACCGTGTTCCGTGGCTTGCCGGAACTGCTGACGCTGCTGATCATTTACTACGGTTGCCAGATCGCCGCGCAAAAGATCCTCGCCATGATGGGCTACGACGCACAGGTCACGATCAATACCTTCGTGGCCGCGATGGTCGCCTTCAGCCTTGTGTTTGCCGCCTTCTCCAGCGAGATCTGGCTGGGTGCGTTCAAAACCATCCCCAAGGGCCAGTTCGAAGCCGCCTCGGCTCTGGGCCTGAGCAAATTCACCACCTTTCGCAAGGTCGTGCTGCCACAACTGGCGCGCATCGCCCTGCCCGGCCTGTCCAACAACTGGCTGTCACTGCTCAAGGACACCTCGCTGGTGTCGACCATTTCCCTGGTGGACTTGATGCGCCAGACCAACCTGGCGGTCAGCGTCACCAAAGACCCGATGCTGTTCTACAGCGTCGCGTGCCTGGGCTATCTGTTTTTCTCGGCGATTTCCGGGCGGCTGTTTGCCTTCCTTGAACGCTACTTCAGCCGCCATCAACGGAGCGCGCAGCCATGAGTCTGGCGGATCTGCAAAACATGTTTCTCAACCCCGACCTGCTTGAACGCTACGGCCCGCGCTTTATCGACGGGCTGCTGGTGACGGGCAAGCTGGTGGCGATTTCGTTCACCCTCGGCGCCCTGCTCGGCTTGCTGATTGCCCTGGGCCGCCTGTCCAGCAACCGCTTTTTGCGCAGCTTTACCGGCGCCTACGTGTACTTCTTCCGGGGCTCGCCGCTGCTGGCGCAACTGTTTTTGCTGTACTACGGTCTCGGCTCGTTCAAGGGCTTCTGGCAAGACGTGGGTTTGTGGTGGTTTTTCCGCGATGCCTGGTTCTGCACGCTGCTGGCCTTCACCCTTAACACGGCGGCGTATCAGGCCGAGATCCTGCGCGGCAGCATCTTGTCCGTGGCCCAGGGCCAGCGTGAAGCCTGCAAGGCGCTGAACTTGTCGCGCTGGACCGCCTTTCGCAAGATCGTGCTGCCGCAATCGCTGCTGGTCGCCATCGGCCCGTTGGGCAATGAGCTGATCCTGATGATCAAGGCCAGTGCCATTGCGTCGCTGGTGACCATTTACGACTTGATGGGCGTCACCAAAATGGCGTTCTCGCGCAGCTTCGACTTCCAGGTGTACCTGTGGGCCGCCGTGCTGTATCTGCTGATCGTGGAAGTGGTACGACGCAGTCTGAAGCTGATCGAAGGCCGTCTCGGCCGCCATTTGCAGTAAGCCCATTGTTCGGGCTGCGAACACGGCCCCCGTTTTAAGGATTTGTTTATGCACTGCGACACTATCGTTCTGGGAGCCGGCATCGTCGGCGTCAGTACCGCGTTGCAACTCCAGGCCCGCGGGCGCAGCGTTGTGCTGCTCGACCGCGCAACGCCCGGCAGCGGCACCAGCCACGGCAATGCCGGGCTGATCGAGCGCGCCAGCGTGATCCCTTACTCGTTCCCCCGTGAAATTTCGCGTTTGCTGCGCTATGGCCTCAATCAGCAATCCGATGTGCGCTACAGCCTCAAGCACCTGCCAAAGGCCGGGCCGTGGCTGTTGAAATACTGGCAGCAGTCCGGCCCCAAGGAACTGGCCAAGGCCACCCGGGCCATGCTGCCGCTGATTGAAAAATGCGTGAGTGAGCACGACCTGCTGGCCGAGCCTGCGGGCGTGACTGAACTGATCGACGACAGCGGCTGGATCGAGGTGTATCGCACCCCGGCCGATTTCGACAAAGCCCAGCGCGACGCCGCGGCCTTGAGCGAATACAAGCTCAACTACCGCGTGCTCGGCGAGCAGCAAGTGCACGCTCTGGAGCCGGGCCTGCACACCGATGTCATCGGCGGCATTCACTGGCTGGACCCCAAGACCGTGAGCGATCCCGGCGGCTTGACCCGTGGTTACGCCGAACTGTTCATCAAGCGCGGCGGCACGTTCGTGACCGGTAATGCCACCAGCCTGCGGGCAACGGCCGGACAGTGGCAGGTCGAAAGCCAAAAAGGCCTGATTGTCGGCAATGAAGTGGTGGTAGCACTCGGGCCACAAGCACGAGAAATTTTCGAACCCCTGGGCTATCGCATCCCCCTGGCAATCAAGCGCGGCTACCACATGCATTACGCGGCCAAGGACGGTCAGACCATGCAGCACCCGATTCTCGATTCGGTGGGCGGCTATGTGCTGGCGCCGATGGTTGGGGGTATCCGCCTGACCACAGGTATCGAGTTCGCTGACAGCGATGACCCGATCAACGAAATCCAGTTGCGCCGCTGCGAAGAGCGGGCCCAGCGCCTGTATCCGCTGGGCAAGCGGGTCGATGCCGAGCCCTGGCTCGGCCGCCGCCCTTGCCTGCCGGACATGTGCCCGGTCATCGGCCCGGGCAGTCGCCACAAGGGCCTGTGGTTCAACTTTGGCCACGCCCACCACGGCCTGACCCTGGGTCCGGTCAGCGGTCGCCTGCTGGCCGAGATGATGACCGGCGAAACACCTTTCACCGACCCTGCGCCCTACAGCGCCGAGCGTTTTCACTGATCACTGGAGACACACCATGCACGCACAATCTGCTTACGTTCACCCTGTGTCGCCAGTCACTGACACCCGCAAGGTAGTGGTGGATATCGCCGGACTGAACAAGTACTACAGCGCCTTTCACGTACTCAAGGGCATCGACCTGAAAGTCCGCGAAGGAGAACGCATCGTGCTGTGCGGCCCGTCCGGCTCCGGCAAATCGACCTTGATCCGCTGCATCAACCGCCTGGAAATCGCCGAACAGGGTCGCATCCTGATCAACGATACCGACCTGTCCCTGCCCACCCGTGAAGCGAGCAAGGTGCGCAGCGAAATCGGCATGGTGTTTCAACACTTCAACCTGTTCCCGCACATGAGCGTGATCGATAACTGCATCCTGGCGCCGATGTCGGTGCGCGGTTTGTCGCGCAAGAAGGCGATCGAACTGGCGCAGCATTTTTTGACCAAGGTCGGGATTGCCAGTCAGGCGGACAAATACCCGAGCCAGTTGTCGGGTGGCCAGCAGCAACGCGTCGCAATCGCCCGTGCGCTGTGCATGGAGCCAAAAATCATGCTGTTCGATGAGCCCACGTCGGCGCTGGACCCGGAAATGGTCAGTGAAGTGCTGGACGTGATGGTCAATCTGGCAGGCAGCGGCATGACGATGCTGTGCGTGACCCACGAAATGGGCTTTGCCCGTCAGGTGGCCGAGCGGGTGTTGTTTCTGGATGGCGGAATGGTGATCGAGGACTCGCCACCTGAAGAGTTCTTCAACGCGCCGAAAAGCCCGCGGGCCAAGGCGTTTTTAGCGCAGATCGTGCACTAGACACCACCCTGTGGGAGCGGGCTTGCTCGCGATCAAGGCGCCGCGGTATTGAAGTTGAACCGCGTCGATCCAATCGCGAGCAAGCCCGCTCCCACAAAGGCCCCAGGCGGGAGCCTATAGCTGCGCCGCCAATCTTGACCCCTGATTAATCGCACGCTTGGCATCCAGTTCGGCTGCCACGTCGGCACCCCCAATCAAATGCACGCTCTGCCCGGCAGCGACCAGACCGTCCTGCAACTCTCGCAGCGGGTCTTGCCCGGCGCAGATCACAATGTTGTCCACCGGCAATACCTGCGGCTCACCCTCGCCAATTCGAATGTGCAGCCCTGCATCGTCGATGCTCAGGTATTCAACGCTGTTGAGCATCTGCACCTGCTTGTTTTTCAGGCCCGCACGGTGAATCCAGCCGGTGGTCTTGCCCAGGCCGTCACCCACCTTGCTGGCTTTGCGTTGCAGCAGGAACACTTGACGCGCCGGGGCATGCACTTCGGGTTTGATCCCGGCAACGCCGCCGCGGGCTTGCAGTGCAGTATCGATGCCCCACTCTTTCCAGAACGCTTCCCGGTCCTGGCTGGTGGAGACGCCCTGATGCACCAGAAACTCGGACACATCAAAGCCGATCCCGCCTGCACCAATCACTGCAACTTTGCTGCCCACTGGTTTGCGACCCAGGATGACATCCAGATAGCTCAGCACCTTGGGGTTGTCGATACCCGCAATTGCAGGAGTGCGCGGCGCAATCCCGGTGGCCAGAATGATTTCGTCAAACCGGCCTTCGATCAACTGCTGTACATCCACACGGGTGTTCAGGCACACCTCGACACCGGTGGTTTGCAGCTTGCGCTTGAAGTAGCGCAGGGTTTCGAAGAACTCTTCCTTGCCCGGCACACGCTTGGCCACATTGAACTGGCCGCCAATCTCGCTCGCCGAATCATACAGCGTGACCTCATGCCCGCGCTCTGCCGCCACTGTGGCTGCCGATAGTCCGGCGGGGCCGGCACCCACCACAGCGATTTTTTTAACCGCAATAGTGGGCAGGTAGTTGAGTTCAGTTTCGTGGCAGGCTCGGGGGTTGACCAGGCAACTGGTGAGTTTGCCGCCAAAGGTGTGATCCAGGCAGGCCTGGTTGCAGCCGATGCAGGTGTTGATTTCGTCACTGCGCCCGGCAGCCGCCTTGTTCACGAACTCCGGATCGGCCAGGAACGGACGGGCCATGGACACCATGTCAGCGTCACCTTCGGCAAGGATCTGCTCGGCGATTTCCGGGGTATTGATGCGGTTGGTGGTAATCAGGGGCACGCTGACCGAGCCACGCAGCTTGGCCGTAACCTTGCTGAATGCGGCACGGGGCACTTTGGTCGCAATGGTCGGAATTCGTGCTTCGTGCCAGCCGATTCCGGTGTTGATCAAGGTTGCACCAGCAGATTCGACGGCCTTGGCCAGCAGGACGATTTCTTCCCAGACGCTACCGCCTGCTACCAGGTCGAGCATCGACAGACGGTAAATGATGATGAAGTTCGGGCCTACGGCTTCACGCACGCGGCGCACGATTTCCACCGGCAGGCGCATGCGGTTTTCGTAGCTGCCGCCCCAGCGGTCAGTGCGCTGGTTGGTGTGCGCCGCGAGGAACTGGTTAATCAGGTAGCCTTCGGAGCCCATGATCTCGACACCGTCATACCCGGCACTCTGGGCCAGTTTGGCGCAGGTCACGAAATCGCTGATCTGCTTTTCGATGCCCTCTTCATCCAGTTCCTTGGGCGTGAACGGGTTGATCGGCGCCTGAATCGCACTCGGCGCCACCTGACGCGGGCTGTAGGCATAGCGCCCGGCGTGGAGGATCTGCAGACAGATCTTGCCGCCGGCATCGTGTACCGCACGGGTTACAACAACGTGCTTTTCGGCCTCTTCAACCGTGCTCAGCTTGGCCGCGCCACTGTACACACCGCCCTCGTCGTTGGGCGCAATGCCGCCGGTCACGATCAAACCCACACCGCCTTTGGCCCGCTCGGCAAAATAGGCCGCCATGCGCTCGAAGCCACCGGGCTTTTCTTCGAGGCCGGTGTGCATCGAACCCATCAGGCTGCGGTTGCGCAAGGTGGTAAAACCCAGGTCCAGCGGGGCCAGTAAATGCGGGTAGTGAGTGGCAGTCATCAGTAAGCTCCACAGCGGGCTAAATCACGGAACGCGGGATGCTCTGCGGCTCCCGTCGTCTAATGAGAGGCACAGTAAAGACTCAAACGACCCCACTCAATGACCCAAAGTTACAAATTATTAACCCAAATGAGCAGCCCCCCTTGGCAAGCCTGCAAGCGCCGCCTACCCTAGGCGTCGAATTCCGCTGAAAGCTGTCTGTTCTATTTCTATGCGCAAACTTATTGGCTGCACCTTATTGATCGCCCTGGTCGCCGCTGCCGGCGGCTATGCCTACTGGGCCGCGCAACGCGACGTCGGTCATTATTTGTCAGATTTACGTGTGGAGCTGACCCTCAACGAGGGTGTCGACCAAGGCCGGGGCAACCTGCTTGGCATCGAGCCAGACCTCACACCACGCGACTATCAAAGCCTGGCACTGGTCCACCTCAAGCTTGCCTCTTATCTCAATACCGCTCGCGATGCAGGCTTGCTCAATGACAAGACCGTCGTGGTGCTGCCAGAACATATCGGTTCGTGGCTGGTGTTTCGCGGTGAAAAAAACGAGCTGTATCAGGCGGCCAACCTGAATGAAGCCATGCGCTGGCTGGCGCTAAGCAACCCGTTGGCCTTTGCCAATGCCTGGCTTCGTGCTGACGGTGAAAGCCGGATCAACGATGCTCACCTGCGCATGAAAGCCAGCAGCATGGCGGCCGATTACCAGACCTTGTTTGGCGGCCTGGCCAAAGAGTTCGGTGTCACCCTGGTGGCCGGGAGCATCGCCCTTCCTGCCCCTCGTATCGAGAATGGCAAGCTGCTGCCCGGCACTGGCCCGCTGTACAACAGCAGCGTGGTCTTCGGCAGCGACGGCGCAGCACTGGGCACTCCCCAACGCCAGTTGCTGCCCACCTATGAAGAGCAAAGCTATATTCAGCCCAGCCCCGACCATGAGTTGAATGTGGTTGATACCCCGGCCGGACGCCTGGGTATTTTGATCGGCAGCGACAGCTGGTATCCCGAGAATTACCGAACGCTGAACGAAAAAGGCGCGCAACTGATCGCTGTACCCGCGTTCATCGTGGGCAAAACCACGTGGGATAAACCCTGGGGCGGTTATAAAAGCGTGTCGACGCCCAGCGAAATCAGCCTCAAGCCCGGCGAAGTGACCGAAGGCGACGCCTGGCATCGCCTGACCCTGATCAGCAGCCTGCCCATCAGCACGGCCCAAGCCGGTGTCACCGTGTTCTTGCGCGGCAAGTTCTGGGACAAACACAGCACCGGCCTGGGCTTTATCAGCCGCAACGGTCAGACCAGCCCGGATCAGCCCGGAACCGGGGCGCGGCTGCTGAACCTCTGGTTGTAGCGCGATGAAACCGCTGCCGATGCGTTTGGGCGATCTTTCGGTCGGGTTTGTGCAGGCCCTGGCCGACGCCGTTCACAGCTGCGGCAAAGACCCTGCGCCGTTGCTCGAACAGTTCGGCCTTGACCCGGCCCGCCTGGCCCAGCCATTGGCGCGCCTGTCTATACCGCGCTACATGCGCCTGGGACACGCGGCAATTGCCCTGACCGGCGACCCGGCACTGGGCTTGCGCATGGGTCAGCTAAGCCGCTTGAGCCAGGTCGGGCTGGCCGGCGTCACCGCAGCCCAGGCTCCCACAGTACGGGAAGCGGCACGCACCCTGATTCGCTTTGAGGCCCTGTACGGCTCCAACTATCGCGGGCAATCGAGCTTTCATGAAGACGCTCAGGGTGCCTGGCTGCGGTTTTACTCCATCAGCCCATACAACGCCTACAACCGCTTTGTGGTGGACTCGATCATTGCCGGCTGGTTGCAACACCTGTCATCGGTCGCGGCCTGCCCATTGACCTGTGAACAGATCGACATTGAGTTCAGTGAACCTGACTACGCGCAGCGTTACAGCGCGCTGGACAGCTCGACGATCCAGTTTCGCGCCGAGACCAATCAGCTGCGCCTGAACCATGCCACGCTCGACTTGCGCAACCCGCAGCACTGCCCCAGTACCTGGGCTTACCTGTTGCAGTTGTGCGAGCGCGAACTGGAACAACTGACCCGCACCCGCAGCCTGCGCGAACGCATCACACAAATGCTTGGGCCTTTGCTCAATGGCGGTCGTGAACCCGACCTGGAAGAAGTGGCGGCGCGTCTGAAGCTGCCGACCTGGACGTTGAGGCGCAAGCTCACGGAAGAAGGTACGCAATTTCGCGCCATTCTCAACGACACGCGCCGCGACCTCGCCATGACCTACATCCGCGATACGGAATTAGCCTTTGGCGAGATTGCCTATTTGTTGGGGTTTGCCTCAGCCGAGGCGTTTCAGAGGGCTTTCAAGCGCTGGAACGCGCAGACGCCGGGAGAATACCGGCGCCGTCAACGCCAATCTGCGTAAACGTGCCTGGAGCTCAAAGCTCGGTGGCATCGTCAGCAGGTTCAAGCGGGTCCAGCTCAAAAGCCTGATACTCAAGCAGCTCTTCCTGATAGTCGTCCATTGCAGCATCCCTTTTCAGTCTGTTTGTTTAAGTCATGCCTGAGCATAAAGTGCCCGCATGAAGGAAAAATGACACCTTCGCGGACACTGTCACAACACATTTATAAACGTAGCAGAGCTTTTGAGAATTACCGCACGGTTATTGAGCCGGCAACGGCTCTACTGCAGCAGGTAGAGGCGTGATCGCAGGTTCGCTCTGTGGCGTTACCGGCTTGGCCGGCTCAGGCTGTTCAGTGGCCGGCTTGATCTCAGGCTCTACCGCCGCCGGGACCGCCGGGACTTCAACCGGGGAAATAGGCTCGACCTCTACCGGTGGCACGACAGGCTCACTCACAGCCTCGACAGCAGGTGCTGGCTGCTCAGTGGCAGGTGCAACGGCTTCGACCTTTGCAGGCGCTGCCTCTGGCACTCCCAGGTCAGGCTTGGGTGTTTGCGGGGCAGGTACTGCCTTTTCCACTTCTTTGGGCTTGGGCAAAAACGCTTCAACCAGCGTGAAGAAACGGTCGTAGAACTGAGGCGAAGACACCGTCTCGCTGGCGACCTTGACCATTGAGTCATCGGTGGAGCCAATTGGCATCGACACCGAACCCAGCACACCTACCCCCAGACTCGCAGAGTTGTTTACCTTCTTCAGCGCATAGCGATCCTGCAGGGCATTGGCAAACATGGTGGCGTGATGCTCGGAACCGCCATCGTCGGCGCACACAATGTTAAAGCTGATCTCCAGGTGGCTTTCGCCCGTTTGCTGGAAGCTCTTGTGCCCGCTGATGATTTTCGGATCGCTGCTGGTGATGATGTAACCCTGGCTGAGCAAGGCGCGGCGTGCGGCCTCACAGGAGGTTTTGTCGGTTACCGGGTAATTACGCGAGAACGTACCGGAATCATCGAAACTTTCATGTTCGTAGATCGCTGTCTTCTTCGATGAGCAACCTGCGAGTCCAGCCAGCACAAGGGCGACTACTACGGCACGCACGGGGAATGACATAAGCATTAATGATCCTGAAGAGAACGGTACGGGGCGTATTGTGCATCAAGTCGTGATAATCAAGGGCAGTTTGTCGCGCCTGATCGGGGTCTGAAGACCCGGGCGACCTCACTGCAGGAGCGAACCGGCTCACGAAGGTGCCAAGAGCTTCGCGGTTATCCGGCGAGTACACGCTATCGCCCAGTATCTTCGCGAGCAGGCTCGCTCCCACAGTCGTTGGGAGTTTGCAAAATTCCAGGCACAAAAAAAGCGACCCTAAGGTCGCTTTCTTTGCAGCTACAGAGAGTTCAAGGGCTCTGAAGCAAATATGGCGCAGCGGACGGGACTCGAACCCGCGACCCCCGGCGTGACAGGCCGGTATTCTAACCGACTGAACTACCGCTGCGTATCGCTCGGACTTGCGTCCGTTTGAAACTTTTAAACCTGTGACTGAAGAGCTTCGGTGCTTTTCAATCGCAAACCAGGCGAACCTGATTTGTACAAAAATGGCGCAGCGGACGGGACTCGAACCCGCGACCCCCGGCGTGACAGGCCGGTATTCTAACCGACTGAACTACCGCTGCGCGTCGGTGGTTGTTCTTTTCAGAACGACCTTTCTCTTGCGAGAATCTCAAGAAGTGGTGGGTGATGACGGGATCGAACCGCCGACCCTCTGCTTGTAAGGCAGATGCTCTCCCAGCTGAGCTAATCACCCTTTGCTTCGTTGAGGCCGCGAAATTTACGCATCTATCGAAGCTAAGTCAAGGACAAGATTGAGTTTTTTTCAAAATAAGCAAAAATAGTGGCCACCCTGCAGCGAGGCTTACTCGCTGTAGATCATCTTCTTGCTCATGCCCCCGTCAACCACAAACTCCTGACCCGTCACAAACCCGGCATTACGTGACAGTAACCAGGCAACCATCGCCGCCACGTCTTCCACGGTCCCTGCCCGGCCAGCCGGGTGCTGAGCGTGATCGGCGGCTGTCAGCGGCTCTGCACGCCTCACAGAGGGGTCTCGGGCATCAATCCAGCCCGGACTTACCGCATTGACCCGAACCTGCGGTCCAAGGCTGATGGCCAGCGCATGAGTCAACGCCAGCAAACCGCCCTTGCTCGCCACGTAAGCCTCGGTGTCGGGCTCCGACTGGCGGGCGCGGGTGGAAGCCAGATTGACGATCGAACCATTGTGCGCACGAAGATACGGCGCGCAATGCTTGGCCAACAGCATGGGCCCGGTCAGGTTGACCGCCAGAACGCGATTCCAGCGCTCCAGGCTGAGGCTTTCCAGGCCCATGTTGTGCGGGTCCGCAATCGCGGCATTGCACACCAGTCCGTCCAGTCGACCAAACTGGCCAAGGACTTGCGCGACACACTGGATGACATCGGCCTCGACCGACACATCCATGGTCACGAACCAGGCGCTTTCGCCCAGCGCCTTGGCTACCCTGGAACCCCGGGCGCGATCAATGTCGGTCAACACCACTTGCCAACCTTCACTGACCAGCCAGGCAGCAATACCCAAGCCAATGCCCCGCGCAGCGCCAGTCACCAGCGCTACGCGGCCATTACCGCCAACCGGTGCTTCGTGCATCCCGTCACTCACAGCGCAGCCAGACCTCGAGCAAGATCGGTTTGCAAGTCGGCGACATCTTCAAGACCGACCGCAATGCGGATCAAGCTATCGCGAATACCCGCCGCTTCACGCTCTTGGGGCGCCAGACGGCCATGGGAGGTCGTCGCCGGATGGGTAATCGTGGTTTTGCTGTCGCCCAGGTTAGCGGTGATCGAGATCAGGCGGGTTGCGTCGATAAAGCGCCACGCGCCCTCTTTGCCACCTTTGACCTCAAAGCTGACCACAGCTCCAAAACCGCGCTGCTGACGCTGAGCCAGTTCGTATTGCGGATGGCTCTTGAGACCGGCGTAGTGGACCTTTTCAACCCCGTCCTGCTGCTCCAGCCACTCAGCCAGCGCCTGGGCGCTGGCGCAGTGAGCACGCATGCGCAGGTTCAGGGTTTCGAGACCCTTGAGGAAGATCCATGCATTGAACGGGCTCAGGGTCGGCCCGGCAGTGCGCAAGAAGCCGACGATTTCTTTCATCTGCTCGCCACGACCGGCAACCACACCGCCCATGCAACGACCCTGGCCGTCGATAAACTTGGTGGCCGAATGCACAACGATGTCGGCACCCAGCTTAAGCGGTTGCTGCAAGGCTGGCGTACAGAAGCAGTTGTCGACCACCAGCAGCGCGCCTTTGGCGTGTGCAATCTCCGCCAGGGCAGCAATGTCTACCAGTTCGGCCAGCGGGTTGGACGGCGACTCGACAAACAGCAACTTGGTGTTGGGCTTGATAGCTGCGTCCCAGCCAGCCAGTTCGGCCAGCGGCACGTAATCGACCTGCACACCAAATCGCTTGAAGTACTTTTCAAACAGGCTGATGGTCGAACCGAACACGCTGCGCGATACCAGAATATGGTCGCCGGCGCTGCACAGGCTCATGACCACCGACAAAATGGCCGCCATGCCGGTGGCAGTCGCCACGGCCTGCTCGGCACCTTCAAGGGCAGCAATGCGCTCTTCGAAGGCACGGACAGTGGGGTTGGTGTAACGAGAGTAAACGTTGCCTGCCACTTCCCCCGAGAACCGCGCTGCCGCGTCAGCCGCCGTGCGGAACACGTAGCTGGAGGTCAGGAACATTGCATCACCATGCTCGCCTTCAGGCGTACGGTGCTGGCCAGCACGCACAGCCAAGGTGTCGAACGCTACGCCCTCAAGGTCGCTGTCCAGCCGACCCGCATCCCAATCCTGACTCATGCTGCCCACTCCTTGCTTTGTATTGGATGAACGCAAACCGGCCCATCAGGGCCGGTTTGGTGAACACTTAGTTGTTGTACAAGCCTATCGTCGCGCCAACACCTTGGGCAACCACCTTGGATGCATCATTGCGCGCACGCTCGATACGTTCCAGATAGTTGTCATCGATATCGCCGGTCACGTACTTGCCGTCAAACACAGCACAGTCGAACGCGTCGATCTTGATCTTGCCACCACCGACGGCTTCGATCAGGTCAGGCAAGTCCTGGTAGATCAACCAGTCGGCACCGATCAATTCGGCCACTTCCTGGGTACTGCGATTGTGTGCGATCAGCTCATGAGCGCTTGGCATGTCGATGCCATAGACGTTCGGGTAGCGAACGGCCGGGGCCGCCGAGCAGAAGTAGACGTTCTTGGCACCCGCTTCGCGGGCCATCTGAATGATCTGCTTGCAGGTAGTACCGCGCACGATCGAGTCGTCCACCAGCATCACGTTTTTGCCACGGAACTCCAGTTCGATGGCATTGAGTTTCTGGCGCACGGATTTTTTACGCGCAGCCTGACCCGGCATGATGAAGGTGCGGCCGATGTAACGGTTTTTAACGAAGCCTTCGCGGAACTTGACGCCTAAATGGTTGGCCAGCTCCAGAGCAGCGCAACGGCTGGTGTCCGGAATCGGAATAACCACGTCGATATCGTGTTCCGGGCGCTCGCGCAGGATCTTCTCTGCGAGTTTCTCACCCATGCGCAGACGCGCTTTATAGACCGAAACACCGTCGATGATCGAGTCCGGACGCGCCAGGTACACGTGTTCGAAGATGCACGGGGTCAATTGCGGGTTAACCGCGCACTGACGAGTGTGCAGCTTGCCGTCTTCAGTGATGTAAACGGCTTCACCCGGCGCAAGGTCGCGAATCAGGGTAAAGCCCAGCACATCCAGGGAGACGCTTTCGGAGGCGATCATGTACTCGACGCCTTCATCGGTATGACGCTGGCCGAAGACGATCGGGCGAATGCCATTCGGATCGCGGAAACCGACGATGCCGTAACCGGTGATCATGGCAACCACGGCATAACCGCCGCGGCAACGATTGTGCACGTCGGTCACTGCAGCGAACACGTCTTCTTCAGTCGGCTGCAACTTGCCGCGCTGAGCCAGCTCGTGGGCGAAGACGTTGAGCAACACTTCCGAATCGGAGTTGGTGTTGACGTGACGCAAGTCAGATTCGTAAATCTCCTTGGCCAGCTGTTCAACGTTGGTCAGGTTGCCGTTATGCGCCAGGGTGATGCCATAGGGCGAGTTGACATAAAACGGCTGAGCTTCAGCTGAAGTCGAGCTGCCAGCGGTTGGATAGCGCACGTGACCAATGCCCACGTGGCCGACCAGGCGCTGCATGTGGCGCTGATGAAACACGTCACGAACCAGCCCGTTGTCCTTGCGCAGAAATAACCGGCCATTATGGCTGGTAACAATACCGGCAGCATCCTGGCCGCGGTGCTGGAGGACGGTTAGCGCGTCATACAGCGCCTGATTGACGTTCGACTTACCGACGATACCGACGATGCCACACATGCGACGCAACCCCTACTTAATGGATCTGAACTGAACACCACTCACTTGGGCTGGGTAGCCGGCAAGAGGTGCTCCTTGAACGGAATGTCAGCGGGTACGCTGATTCCGCTGGCCAGCCACTGACTGCTCCACCCCAGAATGAGGTTTTTGGACCAGTCGGCAACCAATAGAAATTGTGGCACGAGCCTCGACTCTTGCCACCATGAGTCTTGCTGTACCGGCCCCAGGCTAAGCAGCCCGACCGCAGTGACCACGAGCAACGCGCCACGCGCAGCGCCGAAGGCCATGCCGAGAAAACGATCGGTCCCGGACAAGCCGGTGACGCGAATCAGTTCGCCGATAAGAAAATTGATCATTGCGCCTACCAGCAAGGTGGCGACAAACATGATGGTGCACCCAACGATAACGCGGGCGGAAGGAGTTTCTATGTATCCGGTGAGATATTGAGACAGTGAACCGCCGAACATCCAGGCAACGACCCCGGCAATGATCCAGGTGCACAGCGACAATGCTTCTTTTACGAAGCCGCGCTTCAAGCTGATCAAAGCGGAGATGGCGATAATTGCAACGATCGCCCAGTCAACCCAGGTAAATGGCACAGTTCAGCCTACAGACAGATAAGGCGGCGCATTTTAGCAGAGCGCCGCCTCTCAGGTAAGGCGATTTATCTGTGCTTAAGCAATCTGATTGAACCTTTTTACGCGCTCAACCACGTTCCGGCTGGAAGCGCACCACAAAACCCTTGAGATTTTGCTGTTTGCCGAGCAAATCACGCAGGCGATCGGCCTCTGCACGCTCAAGCAATGGACCGACAAAAACTCGATTCATTCCGCCAGAAGATCGCACGTAAGCGTTATACCCTTGATTGCGAAGAGTTTTTTGAAGGTTATCAGCGCTTGCCCGATTCGACAGACTCACCAGTTGGACTGACCAACTGATCGGCAAACCGTTGGGGTCAACACGTTTTTGCGTGGTATCCAGTTTGGCCGGTGCCTGGGCAACCGTTTGTGCCGGAGTGACCGCCGGTGGTTTTGGGGCAGCTACTGCAGGCTTGGCAACCACAGGCGCGACGGGAGCCGGCGCCTGATGCTCGACAATCGGCAGCTGTTCCGGGGCGGGCTCCTCAGCAATGACCTGAGGTTCCGGCACGACAACTGGCTCAACCTGAACCGGCCGCATGACCGGAGTCTGTGGCGCCGTGGGGGCATCCACCTGGATTTGACGCTGCTCGTCCTGACGAGAAAACAGCATCGGCAGAAAAATCACAGCCAGCGCCACCAATACCAGGGCGCCTACCATGCGCTGCTTGATTACCTTATCCAGCATAGCCATTTGCAGCCTCCTCCATGGCACGCCGCTCCAACCACTCGAGCGCTTGCGCGACACAATAAAATGATCCGAACAACAGGATTTCGTCTTCAGGTGTCGCCCGCTCGCACTGTGCTTCAAGCGCCGCATCCACACTGCCATAAGCCGAAACCGAAGCGCCGAGCCCTTGTAGCGCGGCCTGAACTTCGGTCGCCGTGCGCGTACGCGGGGTGTTCAACGGCGCAACCGCCCAGTGCTCGACCGACGAAGCGAGCTGCGACACTACGCCATCAAGATCCTTGTCTGCCAGCAGACCGAACACCGCCAGGCGCTTGCCAGCCACAGGCCGCTGTGACAAACGACGCTGAAGGTATTCGGCCGCATGGGGGTTGTGCCCCACATCCAGCAGCACATTCAAGGTTTTGCCTTTCCAGTTGAATGAGCGGCGATCCAGTCGACCCGTGACACGAGTTCCTTTTAGCGCGCCGATAATACGGGCCGGCTCCCAGGGCAGACCGCTCAACGCATAGGCCTGCACGGCCAGGGCTGCGTTTTCCATGGGCAAATCCAGCAGCGCAATGTCACGCAGCTCCAGGACTTGCCCTTTTGCATCCAGGCCACGCCAATGCCAGACCTGCTCTGAACTGGCCAGATCGAAGTCACGACCGCGCAAGAAGAGTGGGCAGCCCAGCTCTTTGGCCTTGTCGAGCAAGGTATGAGGAGGATTGAGATCGCCACACAAGGCGGGCTTGCCCGCACGGAAAATCCCGGCTTTCTCGAACGCCACGGATTCGCGGGTATTGCCCAGGTATTCAACATGATCGACACCGATGCTGGTGACCAGCGCCAGGTCGGCATCCACCAGATTGACCGCATCCAGTCGTCCGCCCAGCCCTACTTCCAGCACAACGGCATCCAGCTGAGCACGCTCAAACAGCCAGAACGCAGCTAACGTGCCCATTTCAAAATAAGTCAGGGAAGTCTCGCCCCGCCCTGCATCCAACGCCGCGAAGGCCTCGCAAAGCAGTTCGTCGCTGACTTCAACCCCGTCAATGTGTACGCGCTCGTTGTAGCGCAGCAAGTGAGGTGAACTGTAAACCCCCACCTTGAGCCCTTGCGCCTGCAGCAACGCGGCCACAAACGCACAGGTCGAGCCCTTGCCATTGGTGCCCGTAACCGTCACCACCCGAGGCGCGGGCTTTTGCAGCCCCATGCGGTTCGTTACCTCGCGCGCGCGATCCAGCCCCATATCAATGGCGGCCGGATGCAGCTGTTCAAGATAGGCGAGCCACTCGCCAAGGGTGCGCTGGGTCATATGTTTGCAGGTGCCGGCGGAACAACGATGGTTTCAACAGGTGCCGCAACGAACACAGGCGTAGGCAAGCCCATCATCTGTGCCAGCAGGTTACCCAGGCGTGGACGCAGTTCCTGACGCGCAATGATCAGGTCGATTGCGCCGTGCTCCAGCAGGAACTCGCTGCGCTGGAAACCTTCCGGCAGTTTTTCACGAACGGTCTGCTCGATCACGCGTGGGCCGGCAAAACCGATCAGCGCTTTCGGCTCAGCCACGATGACATCGCCAAGCATTGCCAGGCTGGCCGAAACACCGCCATAGACCGGGTCGGTCAGTACCGAGATGAACGGAATGCCTTCTTCACGCAGACGCGCCAGTACCGCAGAGGTCTTGGCCATTTGCATCAGGGAGATAAGCGCTTCCTGCATCCGCGCACCGCCGGAGGCCGCAAAGCAGATCATCGGGCAGCGGTTTTCCAGTGCGTAGTTGGCTGCACGGACGAAACGCTCACCGACGATGGCGCCCATCGAGCCGCCCATAAACGAGAACTCAAAGGCAGACACCACCACCGGCATGCCCAGCAAGGTACCGCTCATGGAGATCAGTGCGTCTTTTTCGCCGGTTTGCTTTTGTGCGCCGACCAGGCGGTCCTTGTACTTTTTGCTGTCGCGGAACTTGAGACGGTCAACCGGCTCCAGATCTGCACCCAGCTCGGCACGGCCGTCGGCATCCAGGAAAATATCGATGCGGGCACGCGCGCCAATGCGCATGTGGTGATTACATTTCGGACAAACGTCCAGGGTCTTTTCCAGCTCTGGACGATAAAGCACAGCGTCGCAAGACGGGCATTTGTGCCACAGGCCTTCAGGTACCGAACTCTTTTTGACCTCGGAACGCATGATCGAAGGAATCAGCTTGTCTACCAACCAGTTGCTCATGCTTTCTTTCTCCAGTACCGGCGACCAGAACCGTTGAGTTCAGGCCCCGTGTATGCCCTTGAGCTAAATTCATTAGGTGTGTGGCGATGGTTGCAAATGCTGCGGTCAGCCCACGGCAAACCAGCGAAACCCTGCAACCCTCAGCCTCCCGACAACACGCTCCAGAGCGGCCGCCACTTTAATTTCTGCCCGTCAAATCACCGGGCCCGCCTGCTTTGCAGAGCGGTAATGATGGACGGCGGCAGATTGCCAGCCGTCACATCGGGCATCAGTTTGTTACTCGTACTGCCTGCATAAAGGCACGAATCTTGTCGTGATCCTTGATGCCCTTGCTCTTTTCAACCCCGCCACTCACATCAACGGCATAAGGACGCACTTGGACAATGGCACCTGCCACGTTCTCGACTGTCAGGCCACCCGCCAAAATTATCGGCGCGCTCAGATCCCGTGGTATCAAAGACCAGTCGAATGCCTGACCGGTTCCACCGGGCACGCCTTCAACATAGGCATCGAGCAAAATACCGCTGGCGCCCGCATACGCCTTACAAGCACCGGCGATGTCATCACCGGCCTTTACGCGCAAGGCCTTGATGTAAGGACGGTGGTAACCCTGGCACTGCTCCGGGGTCTCATCGCCATGAAACTGCAGCAAATCCAGCGGCACTGCATCCAGCGTTTCGTTGAGTTCACAGGCGCTGGCATTGACGAACAAACCGACCGTCGTCACAAACGGTGGCAGAGCCGCAATAATGGCTCGTGCTTGCAACGCGGTAACGGCCCGCGGACTTTTTGCGTAAAACACAAAACCCAAGGCGTCAGCGCCGGCCTCGACCGCAGCCAGTGCATCTTCTATGCGGGTAATACCGCAGATCTTGCTGCGAACAACGGACATCTCGATAACACCCCGAACGCGAAAGTCCCGGATGGTAACAAATGCTTATCCGGGCGTCAGCCGTCCAGTTCGGTAAAACCAGTCAAGAAATGTGGACCTATGTAACGCTCCGGCAATTGAAACTCGTCGCGATATTCAACTTGCACCAGATACAGGCCATAGGGATGCGCCGTCACACCACCCGAGCGGCGAGCACGACTCTCCAGCACTTCCTTGATCCACTCCACTGGCCGCTCACCGGTACCGATGGTCATCAGCACACCGGCGATGTTGCGCACCATGTGATGCAGAAATGCACTGGCGCGAATATCCAGCACGATCATTCGACCGTGACGGGTCACGCGCAAATGGTGCATTTCCTTGATCGGGGATTTGGCCTGGCATTGACCGGCGCGAAAGGCACTGAAGTCATGCACGCCCAACAAGTACTGGGCAGCCTCGGCCATGCGCTCTACATCCAGCGGACGATGGTTCCAGGTGACTTCCTGATTCAAGTGCGCCGGGCGGATCTGATCGTTATAGATCACATAGCGGTAGCGCCTGGCGATAGCCTTGAAGCGCGCATGAAAATCCTCAGGCATGACCTTGGCCCAAGTCACGCTGATGTCATGGGGCAGGTTGATGTTGGCGCCCATGACCCAGGCCTTCAAAGAACGCTCGGCCTGGGTGTCAAAGTGCACGACTTGCCCGCAGGCATGCACACCGGCGTCCGTACGCCCGGCACACATCAATGAAACAGGAGAGGCCGCGACTTTTGACAGGGCGTTTTCCAGGGTTTCCTGAACGGTGAGCACACCATTGGCCTGACGCTGCCAGCCGCTGTAGCGCGAACCTTTGTATTCCACGCCAAGCGCGATTCGAAAAAAACCTTCGGCAGCCATTTCAGCGGCTGGGTTATCTATATTTGCCAAGAACTTACAGCCTGATCATAAACGCAAAGGCGGCCATTATAAGGCGCACCCGGAAAGACGCCATGAAACATTTCAACCGACCTGTAGATACCGCTGCTGGTGGTAAAGCCACCGAGGGAGTGAGCCTGCTCGCGATTGATCTTCGCAAGCAGGCTCACTCCCTCGGTTGAATCTCTAGCCGGCAAAGACCGGATCAGGTCAACCGCGCCAGCATTTCCTGGGCTTCAGCCTGCTGCTGAGCATTACCCTCTTCCATGACTTCAGTCAGGATATCCCGCGCGCCCTCGTCATCGCCCATGTCGATATAGGCCTGGGCCAGATCGAGCTTGGTAGCGGTTTCGTCGGCACCCGACAGGAAGTCAAACTCGGGCTCATCATCGGCAAATGGCTCAGCCAGGGATGACTGTTCAAGGCTTTGCGACAGTCGATGCAGCTCGGCATTGACCTTGTCCAGCTCCAAGGAAAAGCTGTCCGGTTCGGTACTCGCCGGAGCACTTTCGTCCGCCAGTGACAAATCGAAGTCATCCGGCAGCCCCAGATCCAAGTCCGACACGTCTTCACGAGCAGCCTGAGCTTCAGCCTGCTGCTCAAGGACGGCCTCAAAGCTGTCTGCCGCCGGTTTGTCGACACTCGGCGGCTCTGGAGACACCACAGCAGGCGAAGCGGCTTCAAGCTCATCGAGACTCAAATCGAAGTCGTGATCAAACGTATCGACGGGAGGAGCCGTCTCAGGCTCGGATTGCACCTCGCGATCATCACGCATCATCTCCTGCACGAACTGTGCTTGAAGCTGTGTAGCTACGGCCGCTGTGGCAATGCCCGCCGCCACCAGCATGCCCGGATAGCGCTTTTTAAGCTGCTCGACCTCAGCGTGGTTCTTGCCATTGGCAACCAGTTGACGCTCTTGGGCGATAAAAGCTTCGCGCTCCCCCAGCTCGCCGTAAACCTGCATCAGTTTTAGACGCAAATCACTGCGCTGCGGAGCTTGATCAATTGATGCCTTGAGCAATATGGCGGCTTCACTCAACTGGCGTTGCTCAATCAACTGCTCTGCCTGTTCCAGCACATCTGCCGCAGGCTTGGCCAACGACACGGGTGCAACCACGGGCGCTACGATTGCAGTTTCTGCCACTGGTGCCGGTGCCGGTGCCGGTGCCGGTGCCGGTTCGAGCTTGACGCTACGCGATGGCGTCTCCAACCCTTCAAAACTGCTCTGCGGCATATCCAGATCAACTGAAAAATCGGACTCCACTTCGAGATCCCGAGCCATGCGTGCATGTTTTTCGGCGGCTTGCAGGGCTTTGCGTCGACGCGCCATCAACAGAAGCAGGAGCAGCAGCAAGACCGCCCCGCCACCCATCAGCCCAAGCAGCATCGGGCTTGCCAGCAAGTCCTGGATTTTTCGCTCAACACTTGGCGGCGCAGTGTTTTCAACAGGGGTTGGCGCGACGGCTGTAGCGGGCACACCCTCAAGGGCAGGCGCAATATCAGCTTCAGGGGCGTCCGCCGCCTGGGCGACCAGTTGTGCCGGTATCGCCGCCGCCGGGTCGGCAGGTAGCGCTTTTTCGGCTTCCAGCTTGGCCAACTGGTCGTTCTTCAACACGATCAGGCGCTGGAGTTTGTCCAGTTGGCTTTGCAAATCTTTCATCCGGCTTTGCAGCTCGGCGTTTTCGCGGCGACTGGTATCCAGCCCCTCCTGGGTCATCGCCAGCTTGTCACTCACATTACTGGCGTCCCCAGCAGCGCCCTTGCCCGCCGCCTTGCTCGGCTGGCCCGATACCAGACTCAAGCCATCCCGGGTCACGGCCTTGGCGGGCGACGCCTGCTCAGGCTTGCGCCCGGTGGCATCCAGCTGTTGAGCCAGCGGCACGGTGCGACGGCCATTACGCCAATCGGAATTTTGCGAGGCGACCTCGTTAACGGCCTTGGCATGAGGCAACAGCACGCTTTGGCCCGAGTCCGGCAAGCGCAGCACCTGACCGGTTTTAAGACGGTTGATATTGCCGTTGATGAAGGCATCAGGGTTCAGGGCCTGAATCGCCAGCATGGTCTGCTGCACCGAGCCGCCATTGCGTGCCTTGGCGGCGATTTCCCACAAGGTGTCACGGGCCGTCGTGGTGTATTGCGTTGGCTGTGCAGATTCAGGCGCAGAAGCCGACGCCGCAGCAGCCGTCTGGGGCGAGAACTTTGCAGGATCGAGCAACACGCTGTAGTCGCGCATCAAGCGGCCGTTGGGCCACATCACCTGCACCAGGAACTTAACAAAAGGTTCGGACAGCGGCTGGCTGGAAGTCACGCGCAACACGCTCTTGCCATCAGCGTTGATCACTGGCGTGAAACGCAGATCATCCAGGTATGCCGGGCGTGGCACGCCTGCCTTGCTGAACTCCTGCTCAGGGGCAAGGCTGGGCACCACTTGTGCCGCGGTCAGATCCTTAACGTCCAGCAACTCGATTTCTGCAAGCAGTGGCTGGTTTTGGGTCGACTTAAGCGTCAGTTCCCCGAGCCCAAGCGCGTGTGCCATACCGGATGACAGCGCCGAAGCGGCGGCGATTGCTAACACTAATTTGCGAACCTGAACCATAGCCTCTTCCTTATTGGTACAGCCCTCGTCCCACGAGACCTGCATAGCTGCTGCCTGAAGGCATGGTCCGGGGCTTTTGCCACCGGACACATCACCCCATTAAACCTGCAAGCCCTTACAGCAGCTTTACTGCGGCGACCGGCACTGGAACCTTGGGCAACCAGTTACAAATTGGCGCCAAGTATCTTTTACAGCAGGTCTTTTATCAACAACTCAGCCAACTGTACGGCGTTCAACGCAGCACCCTTGCGTACGTTGTCTGAGGTCAGCCACAGGTTGAGCTGGGAAATGTCGTCCACACCGTGACGGACACGACCTACATAGACCACGTCCTGACCTACCGCATCCCCCACAGCTGTAGGATAGTCGCCGTCTTCAACCAACTCGATACAATCACCGGCTTCAAGCGCGGCATTGACCCCGGCCAGGTCAACCGGACCGGCCAGTTGCATGGACACACTAAAGCTATCGCCAAAAAACACCGGCGCTTGAATGCAGGTGACAGAAATTTTCAGCGCAGGCATGCCCAGCACTTCGCGCAACTCCGTCACCAGGCGTTTTTCCAGCGGCACATGGCCCTGAGCATCTGGCTTTCCAACTTGTGCCAGCAGGTTGAATGCCATCTGGCGATCAAAAAAACGGGTCTCCAGCGGATGCAGGTTCAACAACGCAGTGGTTTGGCGCGCCAGCTCAGAAACCGCTTCACGCCCTTGGGCAGAGACCGCTAGGCACGCGGTCACACTCACATGTTCAATGTCCAGCAAACCGCGTAACGGCGCCAGGACCACAGCCAGGGCGGTCGCCGAAGGGCTCGGACTGCTGACCTGAACAGGCTTTTTCAACGAAGCCAAAACTGGCGCATTCGCTTCAGGCACCACATGCGGCGCTTGAGCCGAAGGCAGTGCACCGGACAAATCGATCACAATGCAGCCGGCTGCGCTGGCTTTGGCAGCAAAACCAAGGGTGACGGCAGGCCCTGCGGCAAAGAAAACCAGCTGAACCTTGCTGAAATCGAACTCGTCGACTTCACGCACTCTTACGTTTTTGCCTCGAAAAGGCACCGAATGCCCGACCGACTCGCTGCTGGCCAGCAAGTGCAAATCCGCTATCCGGAAATCGCGCTCTTCCAGGATCTGTACGATGGTTTCGCCGACAGTGCCGGTGGCGCCAACAACGGCGATATCAAAGGACTGGCTCATGTGTCTACCTCAGGCGAAACGTGGGGAGCGGCACTTTACCGGGCGCAACTGCGACAGGCAACGCAACCGGCCAATTTGATGGCTGATGACAATTCGTAGCAGCTGCCGAGGAACGATGGCTGCGTCCGATTGCGAAGCGATCGTAAAACCTGTGTACACGTTTTAACAGGTAGACCGAAGGCTCAGGCCTTACGACGACTGCGTCGCCGGACGCAGCCATCGTTCCTTGGCAGCTGCTACGGCTAACCACCACACGAGAATCCAATAAAAAACCCGCCACTCTTGCGAGAGGCGGGCCTTGGGTTTGCCAGGACGAATTAACGCTCCAGCAAGATCCGCAACATGCGACGCAACGGCTCAGCCGCGCCCCACAGCAACTGATCGCCAACGGTGAATGCACCGAGGAATTGCGAACCCATGTTCAGCTTGCGCAGACGGCCAACCGGCACATTCAGGGTACCTGTGACCTTGGTCGGGCTCAGTTCTTGAATGCTGGCTTCACGCTGATTCGGCACCAGCTTGACCCAAGGGTTGTGCTGGCTGATCAAGCCTTCGATATCAGCAATGGGCACATCCTTGTTCAGCTTGATGGTCAATGCCTGACTGTGGCAACGCATCGCGCCGATACGCACACAGATACCGTCAACAGGAACCGGGTTTTTGAAGCGACCCAGAATCTTGTTCGTTTCTGCCTGCGCCTTCCATTCTTCACGGCTCTGACCGTTTGGCAGCTCTTTGTCGATCCACGGAATCAAGCTACCAGCCAAGGGCACGCCGAAGTTTTCGGTCGGGTACGCATCGCTGCGCATGGCTTCTGCCACACGACGGTCAATGTCCAGGATTGCACTGGCCGGATCAGCCAGTTGATCTGCCACCGCGGCATGGGTCGCGCCCATTTGCTTGATCAGCTCACGCATGTTCTGCGCGCCGGCGCCCGAGGCCGCCTGGTAGGTCATGGCGCTCATCCACTCCACCAGACCTGCTTCAAACAGGCCGCCCAGGCCCATCAGCATCAGGCTGACGGTGCAGTTGCCGCCGATGTAGTTCTTGGTGCCCGCGTCCAGTTGCTGGTCGATCACCTTGCGGTTGACCGGGTCCAGAATAATGACCGCGTCATCCTGCATCCGCAGGCTCGATGCCGCATCGATCCAGTAACCTTGCCAACCCGCCTCACGCAGCTTGGGGAACACCACGGTGGTGTAGTCGCCGCCCTGGCAGGTCAGGATCACATCGAGGGTTTTTAACTCTTCAATGTTGTAAGCATCCTTGAGCGGGGCAATATCCTTGCCCACGGACGGACCTTGTCCACCGACATTGGAAGTAGTAAAAAACACTGGCTCAATAAGATCGAAATCCTGCTCTTCCAGCATCCGCTGCATGAGTACGGAACCAACCATACCGCGCCAACCGACCAGACCTACACGCTTCATCACAACGACACCTTTAACAAAAAGTGGGGTCGTTACTTCCACCAACAGGAAGTAACGGGCCAGAGAGATTACAGATTCTGTAGCGCGGCGACTACTGCATCGCCCATTTCCTGTGTTCCAACCTTGGTGCAACCCGCCGACCAGATGTCGCCGGTGCGCAAGCCCTGGTCCAGAACCAGGCTCACCGCCTGCTCAATGGCATCGGCCGCAGCGCTCTGATTGAAGCTGTACCGCAGCATCATCGAGACCGACAGAATGGTTGCCAGAGGGTTGGCAATGCCCTGCCCTGCGATGTCCGGCGCCGAACCGTGGCACGGCTCGTACATGCCTTTATTGTTGGTGTCCAGGGATGCCGACGGCAGCATGCCAATCGACCCCGTGAGCATCGAGGCCTGATCGGACAGGATGTCGCCGAACATGTTCTCGGTCACGATCACGTCAAATTGCTTGGGCGCTCGCACCAGTTGCATGGCGGCGTTGTCGACGTACATGTGGCTCAGTTCAACGTCCGGGTAGTCCTTGGCGACTTGCTCGACCACTTCACGCCACAGTTGGCTGGAAGCCAGTACGTTGGCCTTGTCTACCGAACACAGTTTTTTACCGCGAACACGGGCCATGTCGAAACCGACACGGGCGATGCGACGGATCTCGCTTTCGCTGTACGGCAGCGTGTCATAAGCCTGACGCTCACCGTTTTCCAGTTCGCGAGTGCCGCGCGGTGAACCGAAATAGATGCCGCCAGTCAGCTCGCGAACGATAAGGATGTCCAGACCCGCAACGATTTCAGGCTTGAGGCTCGATGCATCCGCCAGTTGCGGATACAGGATCGCCGGACGCAAGTTGCCGAACAGACCCAATTGCGCACGGATTTTCAGCAGACCACGCTCAGGGCGAATATCGCGATCGATCTTGTCCCATTTAGGGCCACCCACGGCGCCCAGCAACACAGCGTCGGCCACACGAGCGCGCTCCAGGGTTTCGTCAGCCAGCGGTACGCCATGCTTGTCGATGGCAGCGCCGCCGATCACGTCGTGGGTCAGCTCAAAGTTCAGGTTGAACTTGTCGTTGGCCAACGCCAGCACCTTGACCGCTTCGGCCATGATTTCCGGACCAATACCATCGCCTGGGAGAATCAGAATCTGCTTGCTCATGGGTTCCTCTTTCTTGTCTGTTGATGCCCCCGCAGGCGCATCCTGAAATATTTAGGGTTACTTCTCAGCCCAAAGCACCAGCACATCGGTGCAGAACGAGCCATCGGCTTCAACTTCAAAATAATCGCGAACTTCAGCGCCCATCGACTGTTGCAACTGGCGAATGGCCGCGCTCATGACCTGCGGCGTACGCATGCGCTCTATCCAGGAGCTGAACTCTAAACGCAAACGCTGGCGCTGTGTGCTGCGCGTATGCAAACCGGCTTCACTGACCTGGCGCAGCCACTCGGCAGTGGAATAATCGCGCACATGGCTGGTGTCACGCAGCACCTCAACACTTTGCAGATAGGTGTCGAACAGCGGACTGCCGGGAGAAATCACATCGATAAATGCCGCCACACCACCCGGCTTGAGTACCCGACGCACTTCACGCAGGGCCAGGCCGAGGTCGCTCCAGTGATGCGCCGAATAACGGCTGAGCACGTAATCAAATTCACCGTCAGCAAAGGGCAGGCGTTCGGCCGCACCGCACACGGTACTGATATTGCCCAGCTCGCGATCGATCGCAGCGGCGCTTACGACATCGAGCATTTGCTGCGACAGGTCGTAGGCCACCACTTCCTTGACCAGTGCCGCCACATGGAAACTCACATGGCCCGCGCCACAGCCCAGATCCAGCACCCGCGCCTCTGACTTGCCGGCCAGCTCGGCCTTTAGCAGGCCGAATTCTGTGCCTTGCGCGTGCACGGCGCTGCTCAGATAGGCCGAAGCCTGTTCGCCAAACTGCTTTTGTACAACCTGGGTGTGCTGGGCGGTGCTGGTCATGTTGATGTCCTTGTTGAATCTGTAGTCGCTGCCGCAGGCTGCGATAGGGGTCGCGGAGATTCCAGGAAACGGGTTGCTACGCAACCCTTCGCAGCCTGCGGCAGCGACTACAAGACGTGTTATGCGTCGCGGAACAACCATGGCTGGCTTGCCCGATGCTTGCTTTCAAACGCTGCAATCGCCTCGCCGTCTTGCAAGGTCAAACCGATATCGTCCAGACCATTGAGCAAACAATGTTTGCGAAACGCATCGATCTCAAAGTTCATGACCTTGCCATCGGGGCGGGTCACGGTTTGCGCTTCAAGGTCGATACTGAGCTGGTAACCCGGCTGGGCTTCAACCTGGGCAAACAGTTCATCAAGCTCGGCGTCGCTCAAGATGATCGGCAACAAACCATTTTTAAAGCTGTTATTGAAGAAGATGTCGGCATAACTCGGCGCGATGATGCTGCGAAAGCCATACTCTTCCAGCGCCCATGGCGCGTGTTCACGGCTGGAACCGCAGCCGAAGTTTTCACGGGCCAGCAACACGCTGGCGCCCTGATAACGCTCGGCGTTGAGCACAAAGTCCTTGTTCAGGGGGCGCTTGGAGTTGTCCTGGTACGGCTGCCCTACATCCAGATAGCGCCATTCATCAAACAGGTTCGGACCAAAGCCAGTGCGCTTGATCGACTTCAAAAACTGCTTGGGAATGATTTGGTCAGTGTCCACGTTGGCACGATCCAAAGGCGCGACCAAACCCGTGTGCTGAGTAAAAGCTTTCATGCTGCGCTCCTTAGATCAATTCACGGACGTCGATGAAACGACCGTTCACAGCGGCGGCGGCGGCCATTGCCGGGCTCACCAGGTGGGTACGACCACCGGCACCCTGACGGCCTTCGAAGTTGCGGTTGGAGGTCGATGCACAATGCTCGCCGGACTCCAGTCGGTCCGGGTTCATGGCAAGGCACATCGAGCAACCTGGCTCGCGCCATTCAAAACCGGCCTCCAGGAAAATCTTGTCCAGCCCTTCCGACTCGGCCTGGGCCTTGACCAGGCCCGAACCCGGAACCACGATCGCCTGCTTGATGGTGGACGCTACTTTGCGACCTTTGGCAATCACGGCTGCAGCACGCAAGTCTTCGATACGCGAGTTGGTGCACGAGCCAATGAACACGCGATCCAGCTGGATGTCAGTGATCGCCTGATTAGCTGTCAAACCCATGTACTTCAACGCACGTTCAATCGAACCGCGCTTGACCAGGTCGGCTTCCTGCGCCGGATCCGGCACATTCTGATCAACCGCCAATACCATCTCGGGCGAAGTGCCCCAGCTGACTTGTGGCTTGATCTGGGCTGCGTCGAGTTCAACCACGGTGTCAAATGTTGCATCGCTGTCGGAAACCAAGTCTTTCCAGGCTTCGACAGCCATGTCCCATTCGGCACCTTTAGGAGAGAACGGACGTCCCTTCACGTAATCGACGGTCTTTTGATCCGCCGCCACCAGGCCCACGCGGGCACCGGCTTCGATGGACATGTTGCAGATGGTCATGCGCCCTTCAACCGACAAGTCGCGAATCGCGCTGCCAGCGAACTCGATGGCGTGACCATTGCCGCCTGCGGTGCCGATCTTGCCGATCACCGCCAGCACGATGTCCTTGGCGGTCACGCCGAATGGCAATTGCCCTTCAACCGACACCAGCATGTTCTTCATTTTTTTGGCCACCAGGCACTGCGTGGCGAGCACATGCTCAACCTCGGAGGTGCCGATACCGTGGGCCAATGCACCGAATGCACCGTGGGTCGAGGTATGCGAGTCGCCGCAGACCACGGTCATGCCCGGCAAGGTGGCACCCTGCTCCGGGCCGATCACATGAACGATGCCCTGACGCACGTCGTTCATCTTGAATTCGGTAATGCCGTATTCGTCGCAGTTGTCGTCCAGGGTCTGGACCTGCAAACGGGAAACCTGGTCAGCAATCGCTTCGATCCCGCCTTTGCGCTCTGGCGTGGTCGGTACGTTGTGGTCCGGGGTGGCGATGTTGGCATCGATCCGCCAAGGCTTGCGCCCGGCCAGACGCAAGCCTTCAAAGGCTTGCGGCGACGTCACTTCATGAATGATATGACGATCGATGTAGATCAGCGCCGAGCCATCGTCGCGCTGCTTGACCAAATGCGAATCCCAGAGCTTGTCGTAGAGCGTTTTGCCGGCCATCAGACGGTTTCCTCATCAGCTACTTTTCTGTGCCAATAACCACTTGGCTTGTGAGGTCGATCCTATGGCGTTACAGTTAATAACTCAAATTCATAATTTTCATGCTTTGGATAACCAACAGGAATTCGAATAGATGGATCTCGCGAATCTCAATGCCTTTATTGCCATTGCTGAAACCGGAAGCTTTTCCGGAGCCGCCGAACGGCTGTTCCTGACCCAGCCCGCCATCAGTAAACGCATCGCCAGCATTGAGCAGCAACTCAAGCTCAGGCTGTTCGACCGGCTGGGCCGCGAGGTCAGCCTGACCGAGGCGGGCCGGGCTTTATTGCCGCGGGCCTATCAGATTCTCAACGTGCTGGATGACACCCGCAGGGCGCTGAATAACCTCAATGGTGAAGTCAGCGGGCGCCTGACCCTGGCCACCAGCCATCACATTGGCCTGCACCGGCTGCCGCCTTTGCTGCGGGAGTTCACGCGCACGTACCCCAAGGTCGCGCTGGATATTCAGTTTCTGGATTCAGAAGTCGCCTATGACGAAATCCTGCATGGCCGCGCCGAACTGGCAGTGATCACCCTCGCGCCGGAACCTCACTCGCTGATTCGTGCCGTACCGGTCTGGGATGACCCGCTGGACTTCGTGGTCGCTCCGGAGCACAGCCTGACCCGAAAAAAGGCGGTCAGCATGGCTGATATTGCGCGCCATCCGGCGGTGTTCCCCGGCGGCAATACCTTCACCCACCATATTGTCCATCGCTTGTTTGAAGCCCAGGGCCTGACACCCAATATCGCCATGAGCACCAACTACCTGGAGACCATCAAAATGATGGTGTCCATCGGGCTGGCCTGGAGCGTGCTGCCGCGCACGATGCTCGACGAACAAGTGGCATCGATTGCCTTGCCCGGCATCCAGTTGACCCGCCAGCTGGGTTATATCGTGCATACGGAGCGGACCTTGTCCAATGCCGCCCATGCCTTCATGACCCTTCTGGATGGCCAGGTCGACACCCAGGCCCCTCAAATGGACGACTCCCACCTTGATCACCCCGTGAAATAATCCAGCGCATTTGGCCCAATAAAACAACAAGGATCCGCCATGCAAGCTTCTGAAATCTTCATCCTCAGCGCCCAGCGAACGGCCATCGGCACCTTTGGTGGCGCACTCAAGGACGTGCCTCTGGGCGACCTGGCCACTACCGCCGTAAAAGCCGCGTTGCTGAATAGCCAGGTCGACCCCGAGCGCATCGGCCACGTGGTGATGGGTAATGTGATACCAACCGAGCCCCAGGATGCCTACCTGGCGCGAGTCGCCGCGATCAATGCCGGGATCCCCAAGGAAACACCGGCCTATAACGTCAATCGCCTGTGCGGCTCCGGTTTGCAGGCAATTATTTCAGCCGCCCATACCCTGATGCTCGGCGATGCCGAATTTGCCATTGGGGCCGGGGCCGAAGCCATGAGTCGCGGCCCGTACCTGATGCCTGCTGCCCGTTGGGGTGCGCGCATGGGGGATACGCAGATGCTCGATTACATGCTCGGCATTCTGCACGACCCGTTCCACGGCATTCACATGGGCATCACCGCCGAAAACATCGCCGAGCGCAACAGCATCAGCCGCCAGACTCAGGATGCCCTGGCGTTTGAGGACCAGCAGCGTGCAGCGCGGGCCATCGCCGAAGGCTACTTCGACAGCCAGATTGCCGCCGTCGAGGTACGCAGCCGCAAGGGCACCGTGTTGTTCAGTCAGGATGAACACCCGCGGGCCACCACCCTTGAACAGTTGGCGCAAATGAAACCGGCGTTCAAGAAGGACGGCAGTGTTACCGCGGGCAATGCATCGGGGCTCAATGACGGTGCGGCAGCGCTGGTACTGGCCAGTGGCGCTGCGGTACGGGCTGATAACCTTGTGCCAATGGCCCGGATGGTGGCCTATGCCCATGCCGGTGTAGAGCCCGAGCTGATGGGCCTTGGACCGATTCCGGCAACACGCCTGGCGCTGAAACGGGCGGGGCTGACCATCGAAGACATGGACGTTATCGAAGCCAATATCGCCTTCGCAGCCCAGGCTTGCGCCGTGATGCAGGAACTGGACATGGACCCGGCCAAGGTCAACCCCAATGGCTCGGGGATCGCCTTGGGGCATCCGGTGGGCGCCACTGGCGCGATCATCGCCACCAAGGCCATCCACGAACTGCACCGGATCAAGGGGCGCTACGCCCTGGCAACCATGTGTATTGGCGGTGGCCAGGGCATAGCGGTTATTTTCGAGCGGGTTTAAAAGCGCTGTAGAGACATCAATTGTGGGAGCGAGCCTGCTCGCGAAGAACATTCGCGAGCAGGCTCGCTCCCACCAGGGCTTGACCGGGAGCAGCGTATCGACAGGCGTTGCTACACAGGCATACGGCCAAACTTGCCCGACTGGAAGTCCACAAAGGCCTGATGGATTTCGGCATCGGTGTTCATCACGAACGGGCCATGCCCCACGATAGGCTCGTCGATCGGCTCGCCACTCAGAATCAGCAGCACAGCATCGTTGTTTGCTTCAAGCCTGACCTGTGAACCGTCACGCTCGAACAGCGCCAACTGCCCTTCACGTACCACTTCCTGACCGTTGACCTCAACCGCACCGTGCAACACCACCAGCGCCGTATTGCGGCCCTGATGCACATCGAACGTGGCCGACTTGCCCGCGTTCAAGCGGATATCCCACACGTCGATATCGGTAAAGGTGCGCGCCGGGCCGCGCTTGCCATCGAATTCACCGGCAATCAGGCGCAACCGGCCGGCATCGTCCTTGAGCGCCAGATCCGGAATATCCCGATCCACAATGCCCTGATACCCCGGCGCGGACATTTTGTCCCTGGCCGGCAGATTGACCCATAGCTGCACCATTTCCAGCGGGCCGCCACTGCGGGCAAACTCCTCGGAATGGAACTCCTCATGCAGGATCCCCGAGGCAGCGGTCATCCACTGCACATCTCCCGGCCCGATCACCCCGCCGTTACCGGTGGAGTCACGGTGCTCGACTTCGCCCTCGTAGACGATGGTCACGGTTTCAAAACCACGATGCGGGTGCTGACCTACGCCACGGCGTTCAGTGGTAGGCGAGAACTCCGCTGGCCCTGCGTAATCAAGCAACAGGAACGGGCTGATGTGTTTGCCCATGCTGTCGTAGGAAAACAACGTGCGAACCGGAAAGCCATCGCCGACCCAATGAGGACGGGGAGCTGTGTACACGCCAAGAATCTTTTTCATGTTGCACCTCCTGTAAATCATGGTGACAAGCTTAGATTCGATTCACCTATAAGACTAGATAGCGTTATCGACACAAATCGTCCCACCAGCAGAACAATCTATTTAATGTGGGAGCGGGCTTGCTCGCGATGCAGGCGACTCGGTTTGCCTGATTGATCCCATTGATGCCATCGCGAGCAAGCCCGCTCCCACTAAGGCCCCGACTGTGGCCATCCGCTAAATACAACTATTTGAAAAACCTGTATCTGGTTTCTCCACCGTGCTGCGTCTAATAACTATTCCCATTAACTAAAAAGAAACATTCCACTTCGGAGCCTAGGCACGCGATGCAACGACCCAACTTGAGCCGGACCCCCCTTTCGATCGCTACCCAGCGCCAGACAGTTCGCCGTACCCTGCTGTCCAGCGCCTTTGTAGCGACGGTATTGCTGGGGTCATCCATTGCCCAGGCGGCGCCTGTGGCTTTGAATATTCCGTCTCAATCCCTGGCCAGCGCGCTGAATGAACTGGGCAAGCAAGCCAATCTGCAAATTCTGTATAGCCCGGATCAGGTTCAAGGCATCAAGTCACGCTCGGTGTCCGGCTCTCTCGAACCGGTCAAGGCACTGGAGTCCTTGCTGCAAGGCAGTGGTATTTCGTATCAGCTCAACGGCGACACGGTTATTTTGAGCGCCCCTCAAGGCAACGGCCTGGAGCTGGGCGCGACCACGATTTCCGGCCAGGGCCTGGGCAACTCGCTGACTACCGAAGACACCCACTCCTACACCACCGGCGCCAGCAACAGTTCGACCAAACTGCCGCTCTCGATCCGCGAAACCCCGCAAACCGTGACCGTGATCACCCGCCAACTGATGGATGACCAGGCCGCCCAGAGCATCGGCGATGTGTTGCGCAACGCGCCGGGTGTGTCCACCCAGGCTTACGACAGCGACCGCATGGAGTATTCGGCGCGCGGTTATGCCATCACCAACTTCCAGTACGACGGGGTCAACACGCTGTATGACGGGGTTTTCGATGAGGGCGCAACCAAGGTCGACATGGCCCTGTATGACCGGGTAGATATCGTGAAGGGCGCTACCGGCCTGTTGTCCGGCTCGGGCGAGCCCTCGGCCACGGTCAACCTGATCCGCAAAAAACCAACCCGCGACTTCAAGGCTTCAGTCACTGCGAGCGCAGGCTCCTGGGACAATTACCGCACCGAAGGCGATATTTCCGGACCGCTGAATGACGATGGCAGCGTACGCGGACGCATGGTTGCGGTGTATCAGGATGCTGACTCGTACATTGATCACTACTCCAAAAAGAATGATGTGTTCTACGGCATCATCGAAGCAGACCTCACGCCGGACACCCTGTTCACCTTCGGCATGGACTACCAGAATATCAAGCCGCGCGGTTCATCCTGGACCGGTAACCCGTACTACTACTCCAACTACACCAAGACCGATTTCAGCCGTTCGTTCAACCCGGCAACTGACTGGAGCCGTCGCGACGTCCAGATCCAGACGACTTTCGCCTCCCTGGAACACCGCTTTGCCAATGACTGGAAAGTCAAAGCCACCCTGACCCAGCAAACCAACGATCACGACACCCTGTTGGGATCGGCCAGTGGTGGCTTGCCTGATCCGGTGACCGGTAAAGGCATGTCCTTCTATTGGGGTCACTGGGAAGGCCATCGCGTACAAAACACCTTCGATATCAATGCCACCGGCCCGTTTACCCTGTTTGGCCGCGAACATGAACTGGTGGTCGGTGCCACATCACAGTCTTCCCGGCAAACCGGCGCGACCTTTGACAGCAGTGAATATCGTGTGCTGTCCGAAAGCATCTTTGATTGGAATGGCAAATACCCGCGACCGGACTTCCCGAAGAACGGTAAATATGAAACCAACCAGAATCAGAACAGCGCCTACATCGCCGCACGTTTCAACCCCGCGGACGACTGGTCGATTATTCTCGGCAGTCGCCTGAGTGACTTCCAGTACAACAGCACCTACCGGTATTACGAGCAAAGCAGCAACTTCCAGGACAACAAAACCACTGCTAAACAGCACGGAGAGGTTACGCCCTACGCCGGCGTTGTGTATGACATCAACGAGAACTACTCGGTATACGGCAGCTACACCTCTATCTACAAACCCCTCACCGAGCAGAGCAGTTCGGGCGCTACTCTGGCACCGACCGAAGGCAACAGCTACGAACTCGGCGTGAAGGGCGAGTACTTCGATGGCCGACTGAATGCCAGTGCAGCGGTGTTTCGCACCGAACAGAAAAATGTCCCCATTCAGGTCGGTACCAACGTAAACACCAACCTGGGTATCTTTGAATCCCTGGATGGTGCAACCACCAACGGTATCGAGCTTGAGCTGTCTGGTGAACTGATGCCGGACTGGAACCTGATCGCCGGCTACACCTACGCCAAAACCCGCTCCGATGATGGGGAGCGGGTTTATGGCTACCCGCTGGAAACCACCAAACCGGAAAACGTGGCGCGGGTGTTTACCACCTACCGCCTGCCGGGCGTGATGAACAAGGTGACCGTGGGCGGTGGCGTGAACTGGCAGAGCCCGTTCTACGGCAAGATCTACAACTCAGCCAAAGAAGACTACGACATCATCGAGCAGCGGAGCTTTGCGCTGGTCAACCTGATGACCCGCTACGAGTACAACGAACACCTGACGTTCAACCTCAATGCCAACAACGTGTTCGACAAAAAGTACCTGTCGGGCCTGGGCAACTTCGGTACGACTTATTACGGCGAACCGCGCAGCCTGATGCTGACCTCCAAGTACAGTTTCTAGAGCGTTGCAGCCGGCTTGCTCGCGATGACGTCACCTCGGTTTATTTGACAAACTGCGGCGCCAGCATCGCGAGCATGTCGTATCGTCGCGCCCACAGAGGGTATGACCTCATTCAGCCTGCAGATAACGATTGACGATATCCGCGTACTGACCGCTTTCTTTTAACGTCAGCAAGGCGCTATTTAAAGCTATGCGCAGTGTTGTGTCTGATTGACGGACCCCTATCGCAATGCCACTCCCTAACAGTTCATCTTTGACAGGCGGGCCTGAAAATCCAAAGCCGTCACCCTGTGGGGTATCCAGTAATGCCTGTGAAATTTCTATCGTATCTTGCAAAGTAGCGTCAATTTCACCCGTCATCAGACTGCGAATCAATTCATCATTAAATTGAAAAGTGCTTATTACCACGCCTGCGGTTTCCCAGCGCGCCTTGGCAAAGGCTTGCCGACTGGTCCCCGCCAGAACGCCGACACGCTTACCTTCAAGAGAGGCAGGATCGGGCGTTAGATTCCGGTTTACCCGGGTGACAAGCCTTGAGTCCAGCGTATATAGCGAGTCTGTAAACTCGATCCGCTGGCGGCGTAAGGGCGTCGCTGACATTGGCATGATTGCATCAAACCGGCCTGCTTCCAGGGCATCAATATTGGTCGCATAGTCTTGGTCAACCCAGAGGCACTTGACATCAAGTTCAGCGCAAAGCGCATTACCCAACTCAATGTTCAAACCCACAAGTTCTCCCTGAGCATTGCGACTTTCAAAAGGAGGCACCAAGGCTTCAACGCCAAAACGCAGGTCCCGGCCCTTCCATGAGGAAATAGTTGAAGAACTGCAACCTGCGATCGAACCAACCGCCAATACAATCATTACGTAGTTTAAGGCGCTCACAACATGATCCTTCTTTTAAAAAGTGATTAACGAAACACACCAATTTTTATTGCAAGCGCTTGAGCAACTCTTCGGCGACCCTGATTGAAGATGCCGGATTTTGACCGGTAATCAGTTCGCGATCGGATACCACATAAGGACTGAACGGCACGAGAGAGGACGTATAGTCACCACCGGCCTGTTCAAAGGCTGTTTGGGGCATGTATTTCATTTCTCCGCCCTGCAGCCGACGTTGAGCAAGCTTCTCTTCCGTATTGTTCATAACCGTCATTTTGTAGCCCGCATAAATCCACCCGGTTAAAGGCGGTTTATCCTTGGCCGTTTCCAGCTGCGCAACGAATCCTGGTGCGTCCGGCAACGTCGACAACAAGGCCACTGGCCCATGACATACCAATGCTGTCGGTTTACCGGACTGATGAAAGTGGGTGAGTAATTTGCCCATCGACGTGTCGGTGGCTAAATCCTGTAAAGGCGCACGCCCCCCTGGAACATACAGTGCATCAAACTGGGCATAACCCACGTGTTCTATACGCGATAGGCTGACCACCGGCGAGTCAGTCAACGAAGTAATCTTGAGCCTGTCCATCAATACTTTATGGTCATTCAGTGCCTCGTTACTGCCACCGAAATAGGACTTGTCAAAAGAACCCTGATCCATTGTTGGTGCTCGCCCCAAAGGCGTTGCAAAGGTAAGGGTGTGCCCGGCATCAAGGAGCATTTTTACCGGTTGCATCAGTTCATTGAAGTAGAACCCGGTGGGTATTGAACGGCCATTTTTCAGTTCCAGCTCACTGGCGTCGGACAATACAACCAGCACCTTGGCGGCTTGTACCGTAAAGCTGGCGCCTCCCACAACAGCGCTTATCGCGAGGATGTTTAAAAGTTTCATAGTGCCTCCTGAGTATTAAGAGAACCGTTGCCTCTTTCACTTCAGGAATGTAATTACCGTGTTCGTCCTGAGAAATCCGCATGAATGACAATCACTTTGCCTCTGGGAGGTGTAATGGCCCGCCGATTTAATCACCTGGCTGACGTTGAAGCCTTTATCGCCGTGGCAGACAACGGCTCCCTCAGTGCCGCGGCGGTCGAGCTAGCGACAACACCGACGGTTATCAGCCGAGCAATCAAACGCCTTGAAACACATCTGGGGGTTCAGTTACTCAGACTGACGACACGCCGACTGAGCATCACTGATGCAGGACTCACATACCTGAACCAGACACGCCTGGCATTTGCGCAGATCAGTGACGTGGAGCGTTCATTATCCGGCCCTAACGATGCGTTGAATGCTCGCCTGCGAGTGAGTGCACCTACCACTTACGGCCATTACCGTCTGCCTGGCCTGTTAGCAGCTTTTAGCCGCATACACCCTCAGGTCAGGATCGAACTGAGCATCAGTAACCACAACGTGGATCTGGTCGCTGACAATTTTGACATGGCCATTCGTGTGGGCTGCTTGCCTGACAGCGCACTGATAGCCCGTAAATTGGAAGATGCGCGGTTGTGTCTGGTTGCAGCACCTCTGTACCTGCTCAGCAAGGGTGTACCCAAGTGCCTGGATGACTTGCAACAGCATCAGTGCTTGCCCTTTGTCGTGCCAAGCAGTGGAAGAGTCAGGCCGTGGCAACTTATGGACCATGGTCAACCGGTAGAACGTCTACCGACGGCTAATGTACAAATCAGTGACGATGTTTTAGGCGTTGTATCGATGGCGAAAAACGGGCTGGGAATTTGCCAGACCTATCGTTTCATCGTCGAAGATCAGATCCGCTCCGGGCTGCTGGTAGAAGTACTGAAACACACCTCAGGCTGCTCACGTCCTTTCTCAATTATTTACCCACCGCACCGGCAACTCTCGACGGCTTCAAAAGCGCTCATCAGCTTTTTGTTGAAACAGGTTCATGGCTAGAGCTCGTTTGCGTTTCAGGCACCCTCACGAGTTCAAAACCGGGATGAGCAACCGCCTGTTCTCCCTTACACTGAACGCCCTTTGCTCACTGGCGCGTTTATGGACCTCGACCTGGCTCGCACCTTCCTCGAAATCGTTCGCTACGGCAGCCTTGTCGGCGCGGCCGAAAAACTGCATGTCACCCAGACGGCCGTGACCGCGCGGGTGCACAAGCTCGAAAGCCTGCTGGGCGTGACGCTGTTCATTCGTAACCGCGCTGGCGCCAGGCTGACGCCTGAGGGCGAGGCGTTTGTGGTGTACGCCAACCAATTGCTACAGACCTGGGAAGCCGCCCGCCGCGATCTGCCGCGCCCCGAGGGCTTGCATCAGCTGCTGCATATCGGCGGTGAAGTCAGCCTGTGCAATCCGCTGATCCTGAACTGGGCCAAGGCCCTGCGCCAACACCTCACCACCCATGCCTTGCGCATACAGATCAGCGATGCCGAGCAGTTGCTGCGTCAGGTCGAAATGGGCCTGCTGGACGCGGCATTGGTCTATCAGCCTGCTTACTGGCCTGGCGTTCAGGTGGAACAGCTACTGGAAGAAAAACTGATCCAGATTCGCCGCCCCGAGCAGCCAGATCCTTATGTGTACATTGAATGGGGCGAAGACTTTCGACGCCAGCATGACGCTGCCCTCCCCGACAAAGCTCGCGCAGCCATCAGCTTCAACCTGGGGCCGGTGGCGCTGCATTACATTCTGGAAAACGGCGGCAGCGGCTATTTCCGCACGCGGGTGGTCAAGAGCTATCTGGACAGTGGCGCTCTGGAGCGCGTGCCCAAAGCCCCTGAATTCAGCTACCCCACTTACCTTGTGTATTCACGCGAACGGGACTGCGCGGCCTTGCAAGAGGGCATCGCGTTACTGCGCGAGATCGTCAAGCAAGACAGCGACTGGTCGCAGCGCTGGGAGCCGGAAATTTAAGCCGGTTTGCCAAAGATGAAAGCTTTCAGCTTTTTGCCCAATCCCTTAGTCTGCGAGCGCTGAATACCGACAAGAACACTACAGGTGGCACATGACCGACCTCACCCGGACCAACGAAAGCTGGCTGACGAGCGCACCCCATCAACAGTGGCTACGTGATCAGGGCCAGGCGTTGGTGGATTTCGCCAAGGCCGCGCGTGTGCCATCTGGCTTCGCCCAACTGGACCGGTTTGGGCGACGACCGGATGATGCCCCGGCTGACACCATTACCACGGCACGGATGGTGCACAGCTTTTCCCTCGCCCATATCCAAGGCTTGCCCGGTTGCGCCCCGCTGATCGACCATGGTCTGGCTGCATTGGCCGGGCCGTTGCGTGATGCAGTCAATGGCGGCTGGTTTGCCAGCCCCAATGCACAGGATGGCAACTCTCGCAAAGCCGCATACCTGCACGCCTTTGTCGCCCTGGCCGCCAGTTCCGCAGCTGTGGCTGGACGTGGTGGCTCGGCTGAGTTGCTGGGTGATGCCGTACAAATCCTCGAAAACAATTTCTGGTCACCACAAGAAGGCGCCTTGCTGGAAAGCTTTGCCAGCGACTGGAGTGACTGCGAAGCGTATCGCGGGGCCAACAGCAACATGCATGGCACCGAGGTCTTTCTGGCCCTGGCCGATGTGCTCGACGAAGACCTGTGGCTCGACCGTGCCTTGAGCATCGCCGAGCGGGTTATCCACCAGCATGCTGCGCAGTCCGACTACCTGCCCGTCGAACATTTCGATGCGCTCTGGCAGCCATTGCCCGACTACAACCACGACAACCCGGCAGATGGCTTTCGCCCTTTCGGTAAAACCCCAGGTCACGCCTTTGAATGGGCGCGCTTACTCCTGCACCTTGAGGCAGCCCGTAAACAACGCGGTTTATCGGCACCCCGGTGGCTGCTCGAAGACGCCCGCCAACTGTTCAGCAGCGCGTGCAAGCATGGCTGGAATGTCGATAGCGGCAGCGGAATTGTTTACACCCTGGACTGGAACAACCAGCCCGTGGTGCGCGAACGTCTGCACTGGACCCTGGCTGAAGCCTCGGCTGCGGCGGCAGCGTTGTTGCAACGCACCGACGAGCATGAGTACGAAGTCTGGTATCAACAGTTCTGGGACTACATCGACCTGCATTTGATCGATCGTCTGAACGGCAGCTGGCACCACGAGCTGGGGATCGACAATCAGCCTTCAGAAAACATCTGGCCCGGCAAGCCGGACCTTTACCATGCTTACCAGGCCACATTGTTGCCCCGCCTGCCTCTGGCAATCAGCCTGGCCAGTGCACTCAAATTGCGCCGTTGAATACTCAAACAGCCCCGTAGCAGCTGCCGAAGGAACGAGGCAGCGTCCGACGACGTAGTCGTCGTAAACCGGTTAGCGCGGTGAACCTGAAAGACCGCTCAGGATGGTTTACGACTGCTGCGCAGCCGAACGCAGCCTCGCGGAGCTCGTCAGCTGCTACGTAAAAATACATCATCACCAGTCGTATTTGACTTCCAGCGCCGCCGTCCTTTGCTGTCCGTAGTAACAGCCAAAACTGTAGTTGCATGAGGACACGTACTCGCGATCAAACAGGTTCTGTACGTTAAGACTGGTGCTGACCCCTTTGAAGCCAGGATCCAGGGCCGCCAGGTCATAACTGAGCGTGGCGTCGTAGACGACAAATGACGGTGTTTTGAAGGTGTTGGCCGAGTCGCCGAAGTTCTTCCCGGTGTAACGGGCACCGCCGCCCAGGGTCACGCCTTCAAGCGCCTGCCCGGTAAAGTGATAGTCCGCCCACACACTGGCCGCCCACGGTGATTGAGCCTCGCTGCGGTTGCCTTCGTTGCCGTAGTTGGACTTGGTGTAGATCACATCCAGATACGACACAGACGCGATCAGGTCGATGTTGTTGAAGCTGCTTTTGCCTTCCACTTCAATGCCCCGCGACCTGACTTCACCTTCCTGGACTTGATATTCCAGATACTCAAGGTCGCCCGTAAGGACATTTTGCTGGGTGATTTCGAACACCGAGGCGGTGAGCAACGTGGTGTCATTGGGCTGATACTTGACCCCCACTTCGTATTGCTTGCCCGTCATGGGCACGAACGCCTTGCCACCGCGATCCGGCGCGCTCGTGCCCACCGATGGCAAGAACGACTCGGTGTAGCTGATGTAGGGCGCCAGACCGAACGAAGTGACATAGGTCAGCCCCACGCGCCCGGTGAATTTGTTGTCGTTTTGCGTCACGCGCGAACGGGCGAGCAAATCGTTGTTTTCAACTTTTGCCCAATCGTGGCGACCGCCAATGGTCAGAATGAAGTTGTCCAGCTTGATCTGGTCCTGCACATACAGCCCGGTCTGCTTGACCCGGTTATCCCATTTGGTCGTCAGAGTCGGCACCCCCATGGTGCGGTAGTTGCTCGGGTTGTAGAGGTCAATGACCTCGCTGCCAGACAGGTTGTACCCCTGATACTTGCGAGCGAACTGACGGTAGTCCAGACCCACCAGCAAGGTGTGCTGCAAAGGACCTGTGGTGAAGTCGCTCTGCAGGTGGTTGTCGAAGCTGTACGAGCTGTTTTGCTGACGCCAGTCGAGTTTGGTGCGACTGGCGTGCGTGTCGGTCGCACCGTCCGGGGCGGTTACAAAACGGTTGAGGTAAAAGCCCTTGTAGCGATCGTCGACATCGATGTAGCTGAGACTCTGGCGATAGGTCATGACCTCGTTGAAGTCGTGGGAAAACTGATAACCGAGCACATATTGGTCGCGCTTGTAGTCGTTCCATTTCGAATCGCCCAAAAACGTGTCGCGGTCAATCTTGTTGCCCTGGGAGTTGCGGTACAGGCTGCCTACTGCGGGCAAGGCCTGATAGTCGGCCAGTGCGTCATCGCGCTGCAACTGCGCATATAGTGTCAGTTCGGTGCTGTCATTGGGTGCCCAGGTGAAGCTGGGCGCAAGCAGCATGCGCGAGTCTTCGGTGTGGTCCACCTGCTCGCTGCCGGTATTGCCCACACCGATCAGCCGGTAGCTCAGGGTTTTGGCATCGTCCAGCGGGCCGGTGGTATCAAAGGCCAGGTTGTAACGGTCAAAGCTGCCGGTGCCGACCTTGATCTGGTGCTGGGCCTCCATGCTCGGGCGTTTGGAGACCATATTGATCATCCCCCCCGGCTGGTTTTGCCCATACAGCACAGAGGACGGGCCTTTGAGCACTTCGATACGTTCCAGGGTGTACGGATCGATCTGCGGGGTGCCACCCAGGCTGCCGGCTGACGGCAGGTAGGCGCCATCGAGATAGAGCAGCGTAGGGGCAAAACCCCGGCTGGTGATCTCGTCAGCGATGGTGTTGCGATCGGTGTAGCCATTGGTGCTCACCCCCGGGGTGTAACGCAACGCTTGTGTCAGGTCGCGTGCGCCCTGCACTTCTGCCTGATCAGCAGTGACCACGTTGATGGTCTGGGGGATCTCCAGAATCGGCGTGTCGGTTTTGGTCGCGGTGGCCGAACGGGTGGCGACAAAGCCGTCAACGTGGCCACGACCATCTTCGCCCACACGTGCCGACACGTTGGTCGCACCCAGATTCAACGCACCCGCCTCAGCCTGCGGGTAAACACTCAAGGCGCCGCTGTCGGTCACACTCAGGCCCAGGCCACTGCCCGCCAGAGCGCGTTCGGCAGCCTGTTGCGGGGTAAACATGCCGTTCACCGGCGCAGAGTTCTTGCCTTGCAACAAGGCAGGGGCAACGGACAGCGTCAGGTTGCTGTCACGAGCAATCCGACTCAAGGTCACGCCCAGAGGCGCTGAAGGCAGATCAAAAAAACGAACGGCACTCTGTTCACTGTGCAACGCCTCAGCCACCGCGTTCGGCAAGCCAGCAATGCTCAGGGTGATCGTCAGTGCCAGCAGGCAAGGTCTTAGCGGGGCATACGGCATGGGGCGTCCTTTCTCGTTGCAAGGTAGGCAGTTGTAACCTTGACCAACGAGCAAGGATTTCCCCTCACACTATTTGCAATTAATTCCCATTCGGCTGTTTTACCGATTCACATCAATCAGGGTCAACCACGGTCCGTAGCGCGTGACCTTGATCGGCAAGGTTTGCGCCAGCGCGCTCAGGGTTTGGGCTGTGTTGTCCAGAGGGAACACCCCGAACACCCGCACCCGTGCAGCCTCGGGACTGATGCGCAGCACCCCCGTCTGGTAGGGCGCAAGCGCGTCGACCAGGGCCGACAACGGTTCGTCATGCAGCTCTACCCGGCCGTGGACCCAATCGGTCTGGCTACGGGAAGTAGGGGTTTGTGGGTCAATCTGGCTGGACGTGAAAGACACGGCCTGGCCGGTGTCTACACGCCGCTGCTGACCGCCCAGGGTGTTCAGCTGCACACTGTGTTGTTGCACGCTGGCCAGACTTTCGCCCGTCCCCTGACGCACCATAAAGCGCGTACCCAGTGCCTGTACCTGGCCTTGATCCGTCACCACCACGAACGGACGCTTGGCATCGGCGGCCACGTCCACCTGCAACTCGCCTTCACGCAGTCGCACGCGGCGCTGGCCAGCGCTGAACTCGATATCGACTGCGCTGCGGGCGTTGAGTGTCAGCAGGCTGCCATCCACCAGTTCAATGGTTTTGCGCTCACCGGTTGCCGTCTGCTGGTCGGCCATCAAGCCCGCCAATGGCGTCACACGATCTACCAAGCCTGCAGCACCCAGACCGAGCAGCAACACTAACAGGCCGCCTCGCAGCGCCTTTTTACGTGTCAGCGAAGTGCTGGCCATTAATGCCCGGCGTGCGGCCTGCAATTGCCCGGGGCTGCGCCGTTCAACCGATTGCAAGTCGGCCACCGGGGCTTTCAGTACCCCGGCCACCCGTTGCCATGCGGCCATGTTTTCGGGGGTTTCAGCCAGCCATGCCTTGAACACCTGACGCTCCGAAGGACAGGCTTGCCCGGACTCAAGGCGAAGCATCCAGTCAATGGCTGCACGGGTGATCGGATCGACCCTGGTTGTACTCATAAGGCTGGCTCCGTTTGCTCGAGACAATGAACAAAGGCGCGACGCAAATCACGTTCGACAGTGGCCAGCGATACCCCCAACTGATCCGCAATGGCTTGCTGGGGCATACCTTCAAGGCGATTGAGCAAAAAGGCCCGTTTGACCCGCGACGGCAGCCCTTCAAGCACGCGATCAATCGCTTCAATCGCCTCGCGAACCAGCGCAATGTCTTCGGCAGAGGGTGCATAGGCCAGAGGCAAATCGGCCAACTGATCCAGATAGGATTGCTCAAGCTTGCGGCGGCGCCACAACGAGCACAGCAACCTGCGGGCAACGGTGCTCAGATACGCTCTGGGCTCCTGGATGCGCTCCAACTGCTGGGCATCATAGGCGCGCAGAAAAGTGTCCTGGGTCAGATCAGCTGCATCCTGTGGGCAACGCACCTGTCGCGACAGCCAGCCGCGCAGCCACGCATGATTGTCGTGATACAGACTTGCCAACAGGCTTTTGGGATCCACAGGGCTAGACACGATAGATAACCAGACTTAAATAGCAATAAGTCGCATTATCGTCGGATCAAGCGTAAAAGCAAGCAATGTGGGAGCGAGCCTGCTCGCGAAGATCATTCGCGAGCAGGCTCGCTCCCACGGCCAGAGTGTCTAAGGGAGATAGTGGGGGCTTACCGCCCGCCGCCCAGATCCAGAAAGGTACCTGTGGTGTAGGAAGCCTTGTCCGAGAGCAGCCACACAATCGCTTCGGCCACTTCTTCGGGGCGCCCGCCACGGCCCATCGGGATGATCGGTTCAAGCTTGCTGACCCGCCCCGGATCGCCGCTCAAGGCATGAAAGTCGGTGAAGATATAACCGGGTCGCACCGCATTGACCCGGATCCCTTCACCCGCCAGCTCCTTGGACAAGCCCAGAGTGAACGTGTCCAGCGCGCCCTTGGAGGCCGCATAGTCGACATACTCACCCGGGGAACCCAGACGCGAAGCCACCGAGGACACATTGACGATATTGCCGCCCTGCCCGCCGTAGCGTGGTGACATGCGCAGCACCGCGTGCTTGGCACACAGGATCGGGCCCAAAACGTTGGTTTTCAGAGTGTGCATGATGCGCAGCTCGGAGAGCTCATCGACCCGCGACTTGAGCCCCACGGTGCCAGCGTTGTTAACCAGCGCCGTGACTGGCCCCAACTGCTCGTCAACCTCGAGGAACAGGCGAATGATTTCCTCTTCGTCACTTACATCGGCACGTACCGCGATAGCTTTTGCGCCCAGGGCACGAACCTGCGCCAGCACCTCATGGGCAGCGGCATCGTCAGCCAGGTAATTGATGCAAATCCGATAACCCTGTCGCGCCGCCAACACCGCAGTGGCCGCACCTATTCCGCGGCTGCCGCCGGTGATCACGATGACTTTGTCCATAAATACGTGCTCCCTTTGCAACGATCCAAGTCTGGGTGCCAGAATAACCGTGAAGGCTTTGCTTTGTCAGGTCGGTGTCTGATTTCTGTCCGTGGCGGGCTCGGCGCGATGGATTTCCTCCATGAACTGCACCGCAGGCAGTGGCTGGCCCAGCAGAAAACCCTGCAGTGAATCGCAGCCCAGTGAGGTCAAAAAACTTTGCTGGGTATCGGTTTCCACACCCTCGGCCACAATCCGCAGCCCCAGTGCCTGACCCAGTGCAACAATGGCCGAAACAATCGCCGCATCGTCGCTGTCATGCTCCAGGTCCCGAACAAAGCCACGGTCGATTTTCAATTCATTGGCGGGCAAGCGCTTGAGGTACATGAGGCTGGAATAACCGGTACCAAAGTCATCAATGGACAGGTCAACGCCCATCTGTGACAGCCGTTGCAGCACCACCATGCTTGCATCGGCGTCACTCATGGCAGTGGTTTCGGTGATTTCCAGGGTCAGGCTATTGGCCGGTAACCGGTGCCGCTCCAGCGCCTCGACAACACTGTCGACCAGCCCCGTGTAGCAAAACTGCAATGCCGACAGATTGACCGCAATGCGCCAGCTGCTATAGCCCTGATCAAACCATACTCGCATCTGCCGGCAGGCTTCGTTAAGCACCCAGTCACCAATGGGAATGATCAGCCCGGTTTTTTCCGCCAGGTCGATAAAGCTGTCCGGCAACAGCAAACCCTGCTGCGGATGCTCCCAGCGCAACAAGGCCTCGGCACCCACGGGCTGGCCGGTGCCCGCGTCGAACTTGGGCTGATAATGCAAACGAAACTGTTTCAGTACCAGGGCCTGACGCAAGTCTTGCAGCAGTTGCAATTGCTTGCGGGCGTTGATGTTCATCGATGCATCGAAAAAGCTGTAGCCGTTTTTGCCCGTGCCCTTGGCGTGATACATCGCCGCATCGGCGTTCATCAACAACTCTTCGGCGCTCAAGCCGTTACCGGGATAAAGCGCAATACCGACACTCGCAGAAATCAGCAAATCATGCTCGTCCACGCGGAACGCCTTGGACAACAGGCTGACCTGACGCGCCGCCACTTGCGGGGCATCGTCCGGCTCAAGCAAACGCACCAGCAGCACAAATTCATCGCCACCAATTCGCGCCAGGGTGTCCTGGCTGCGCAACTGCTCGCGCAAGCGCAAGGCCACCTCACGCAACAAGCGGTCGCCCAGGTGATGGCCGAACGCATCGTTCACCGGTTTAAAACCATCGAGGTCGATAAACATCAGCGAGAAGCATCCGCCCTGCTCCGCCACTTTGTTCATCGCCTGACCGATGCGATCAGCCAGCAGGATGCGATTAGGCAGCCCGGTCAGGGTGTCGTGCAGCGCCAGTTGCGTCAGTTCTTCATTAGCCAGGGTCAAAGAGTCCGCAAGAGCGGCGGTGCGGGCATCGAGGCGGGCATCAAAAACCGAGGTCAACAGAGCAATGACCAGTACGGCCAGGCTGGATACCAGCACCAGGTTGTCCAGCCCCTTGCCACTCAAGCCATCCACGGCAGCGCCGCAAAAACTGCCTACCGGGAAGTTCGCCGCCGCCATGCCGGTGTAATGCATACCGACAATGGCGAGCCCCATGATGACCGCAGCCGCCCCACGGATCAGGCGCACATAAGGTGTTTGCTTGCGCAGATGAAACGCGATCGACAGTGCGGCAGCCGACGCCCCGACCGCAATCAGCAACGACAGGCCAAACAGCGTCGGGTCGTAATCGATCCCCGGCTGCATACGTAACGCCGCCATGCCGCTGTAGTGCATGGCACTGATACCCGCCCCCATGATCAAGGCGCCAAACAGCAGTTGCAGCGCCGGCAGGCGTGGCTGACTGACCAGCCACAAGGCAAAACCTGACGACAAAATTGCCACCAGCAAAGACCACAGGGTCAGCCCCAGGTCGTACCCCAGGGTCAGTGGCAACTCCAGCGCGAGCATCCCGATAAAGTGCATCGACCACACGCCAAAACCCATGGCCAAGGCGCCGCCCCCGATCCACAAGTACACGGCACGACCACGAGCGGTGGCGATACGGCCACTCAAATCAAGGGCGGTGTACGACGCCAGGATGGCAACACACAGAGAAATGAAAACCAGCGAGGGTGAGTACGTTGCAGAAACCATGGACCTTCTCGTGAGCGTGTGCCGAACAGCATCCATGCTCGGTAAAGGGGCGCGATTGTACTGCTTCCAGGTGCTAACGCATCTATCTATGCGACTAAATCCTGCTGGACGGCTTGACTATCTTTCGCCCGGCCCGGCGCGCTTTACCTGGTCGATATAACGCATCACTACCGCCGACTTTTCAAATCGACGGTAGATCAATGACAGCCACGACTGTGCTTCACACCCCTCGATCGGCCGGTAGATCACATTGGGCAGGCTGATGTGACCGACCACTGATTCGGGCACCACCGCCACGCCCTGGCGCAGCGAAACCAGGGCAATCACCGCCACCAACCCTCCAGGTTGCGGGCCCAGCGCAGGCGCATAGCCGCCTTGAGCCGCCACGTGCAACGTACCGCTGATTTGCTCCGGCAAGATAAACGTCTCGTTTTTCAGATGCTGCGCACTGATGCTTTTAAGGCGCGCCAGCCAGCTATCTGCGGTCAGCGCAAGCACAAAACCCTCGGCCTTGAGACGAATTGCATCCAGCCCCTCGGGCAAGGTCATGGGTGAACGCACATAACCCAGATCGAATCGGCCTTCGGCGACCATCGTCGGCAAACTGGCCATAGGCGCCTCGCGCACATTCAAACTGACCTCGGCCCACTCATTCGAAAACGCCTGCACCTGATGCTGCAAAACCCCCGAATATACTGCCGAGGCCACATAACCCAGTTCGATATGGCCAGTCTCGCCACGCCCCGCCCGCTGGGCATTGCGCTGGGCAAATTCAAACTGGCGCACAGTGGCCTCAGCCTCCGGTAACAGCGCCTGTCCCGCTTCAGTCAGGCTGACCTGGCGCTGCTGGCGCACAAATAGACGCACGCCCAAGGCGGCTTCAAGGTCCTGGATTTGCCGCGTCAAGGTCGGCGGCGCAATCCCCAGTACTTCTGCGGCACGGGTGAAATTGCGCTGCCGGGCAACGGCCAGGAAATAACGGAAATGACGTATATCCATAGCAGCATTAGCTCAAAGGTAATGAAGTTCGGGTTATCGGCTAACAAATCCCGCAATACTCAGCCCTACACTGGGGCCATCGCCACACAGAAGAGCTCCGAGCATGCCCGTAAAATTAATTGCCTGCAAAGTAATGCTTGAACTTGTCCAGGAGCTGTTGCGATGAATGCTGCCAGCCCACGCCTGACTCTGCTCACTGCCAGCGGGGTGTGCTCACTCATCGTGCTCGACACCAACATCGTCGCAGTCACCCTGCCCAGCATCGCCCGGGATCTGGGGGCCAACTTTGTCGATATCGAATGGGTCGTCAGCGCTTACATGCTGGCGTTTGCCGCCCTGTTGTTGCCAGCCGGAAGCATTGCCGACCGCTTCGGCCGTAAAAAGACTCTGCTGTGGGGGTTGAGCATTTTCATCCTCGCGTCCCTCGGCTGCGGCGCCGCTCCCAACAGCCTCTTGCTGGAAATCGCCCGTGCCGTAAAAGGCGTGGGCGCGGCCCTGCTGCTGACCTCGGCGCTGGCTTCGATCGGGCATGCCTTTCACGATGAGGCTGAACGGGCCAAAGCCTGGGCCTTCTGGGGTGCCTGCATGGGCGTGGCCATGACGGCGGCACCGACCATTGGCGGGCTGATCACCGAATACCTGGGCTGGCGCTGGATCTTCTACCTCAATCTGCCGGTCGGCCTGCTGCTGATGTTGCTGGTCAAACATGCCATCGGTGAGTCACGGGACCCGCAATCGGCGCGACTCGACCCTTGGGGCAGCCTGGCCTTCAGCGCCAGTTTGCTGTGCCTGATCTGGGGCCTGATCGAAGCCAATCGCATTGGCTGGAACGCCCCGCTGACTTATGCCCGGATCAGTGCCGGGGTGCTGTTGCTGGTTCTGTTCGTACTGATCGAATCACTGCAACGCCGCCCCATGATTGACCTGCAACTGTTCCGCCATCCGCGCTTTATCGGTGCTCTGCTGGGCATGTTTGCCTATGCAGGTTGCGCACAGGTGATGATGACCTTGCTGCCGTTTTATCTGCAAAACGGCCTGGGTTTCAGCGCTGTCGCATCGGGCCTTGGCATGTTGCCATTTGCCTTGACCATGCTGATTTGCCCACGTATCGGCGCTCGCCTGGCGTCACGTTACAGCCCCGCCAGCATGATGGCCGCCGGCTTGGCCCTGGTGGGCTGCGGCAACCTGCTCAGTGCCTGGGCGGTGGACCATGGCGGCTATCTGAGTTTTGCGCTGACCACCGCGGTGACGGGTGCCGGGGCGGGCTTGCTCAATGGCGACACGCAGAAAAACATCATGGCCTGCGTGCCCCGTGACCGTGTAGGCATGGCGTCGGGCATGAGCACGACCATGCGCTTTAGCGCAATTGTGTTGGCCATCGGCGTTTTTGGCGCGTTGTTGGGCAGCCATACCGAGCAAAACTTGCAGGCCAGCCTCAAGCAGGACGCCGGGCAATGGCTGGGGCAAAGTCACTTCATTGCTTCGCGGGTAGTGGCCGGTGATATGCCGGGGGCGCTCAGTCAACTGCCGCTGCAAGTGCAAGCACAGATCCAGCCGTTGGCGACCGGCGCCTTTGTGGCGGGGTTTAGTCTGGTCTTGTGGGTTGCGGGTGTGCTGGGGCTACTGGGCGCCCTGGTGGTGGGCACGCTGATGCGCAATCCGATTCCGCAATCACGCCTGGTAATTACCCAGTAACCCTACCCGTTCCCGATCGCTTTAATTGAGCTCAAACAACCCGGCAGCTCCCATGCCGCCGCCGATGCACATGGCAACCACGACAAACCGGGCGCCACGGCGGCGGCCTTCGAGCAGGCTGTGTCCTACCATCCGGGCACCCGACATCCCGAACGGATGTCCGATGGAAATTGCCCCGCCGTTGACGTTGAGGCGGTCGTTGGGGATCTGCAGGAAGTCGCGGCAGTACACCACTTGGCACGCGAACGCTTCGTTGATTTCCCACAGGTCAATGTCCGATACGGTCAGGCCAAACCGCTTGAGCAGCTTGGGAATCGCAAACACCGGGCCAATGCCCATTTCTTCCGGTGCACAACCACTCACCGCAATTCCGCGATACACGCCCAACGCTTCGATCCCTCGCTGCTTGGCTTCGGCACGGCTCATCAACAATACCGCCGAGGCGCCATCGGAAAACTGCGAGGCGTTGCCCGCAGTAATGAACTCCCCCTGCTGAACCCATTTGCCGTCCTTCCAGACCGGCTTGAGTGCCGCCAAATCCTCGAGGGTGGTGGACGGGCGATTGCATTCGTCGCGATCCGCGATCACGTCCTGATGGCCGCTGGGCTTGCCTTCCTTGTCAAAGCACAGCTTGCGCGCAGCCAGCGGGACTATCTCGTCGCTGAACAGACCGCCAGCCTGGGCGGCGGCAGTGCGCTGCTGGCTTTGCAAGGAATATTGGTCCTGCACCTCGCGGCTGATGTTGTAGCGCCGGGCCACGATCTCAGCGGTTTCAAGCATCGGAATATAGGCCGTAGGCATGCATTCCAGCACTGCCTCGGACTGTGCACGGTAGGTGTTTTTGTACTTGTTCTGGGTCAGGGACAATGACTCCACGCCACCGGCCACGGCGATCGACATTTCGCCGGTCATGATGCCTTTTGCAGCCACGCCGATACTCATCAGGCCCGAGGCGCACATGCGGTCGATCGCCATGCCTGGCACGGTATTGGGCAGGCCGCCGGTGTTGGCACACAAGCGCCCGATGTTGTAGCCCTGGGTGCCTTGCTGGGCGGCGGCGCCCATGATCACGTCTTCCACTGAACCCGGCTCAATGCCTGCGCGCTCAACCACCGCACGCACCACATGCCCGCCCAGCAACGGCGCTTCGGTATCGTTGAACGAACCCCGGAAGGATTTGGTCAAGGCGGTTCGGGCCGTGGATACGATCACAACGTCATTCAGATTCATGTTCAGGGCTCACTTCTCAAGAGGGTTGAAGGTGTAACGGCTGATGGTGTCCACCACGCAGCCCGGGCGCTCGCTGCCCTCGATCTCGACGCTGATGCGAACCACCACCTGCAATGCCTGGCCCAGCGATTCGACCTGCATGATCTGACCATGTCCGCGCACCCGCGAACCGACCTTGACCGCAGCCGGAAAGCGCAACCGGTCACTGCCGTAATTGACGCCCAGGGCCAGGTTTTCAAACTGCATCAGTTGCGGCATGAAGAGGTTGGCCAGTGACAGGGTCAGGTAGCCGTGGGCAATGCAGGCGCCGAACGGCCCCTTGGCGGCACGCTCAGGATCGACATGAATCCATTGGTGATCGCCCGTGGCCTCGGCAAAGAGGTTGATCCGTTCCTGAGTCAGCAACAGCCAATCAGTGCGGCCCAGGTCTTGGCCTTGTGCCGCGAGCATCTGCCCGGCACTGCTAAATAGCGTACTCATGCCTGTTGCGAGCTGACGGGCAGCACTTCGCCGACCATGTACGAGGCGTAATCGCTGGCCAGGAACACCATCACGTTGGCCACTTCCCACACTTCAGCCGCACGCCCAAAAGCTTCGCGGCTGGTCAGTTGCTCCAGCAGTTCGCTGCTGGAGGCTTTTTTCAGAAAGTCATGCAAGGCAATGGATGGCGCCACCGCGTTGATCCGCACCCCGCTCTCGGCTGCTTCCAGAGCACTGCAACGGGTCAGGGCCATAACCCCGGCCTTGGCGGCGGCGTAATGGGCCTGTTCTTTCTGCGCCCGCCAACCCAGCACCGAGGCATTGTTGACGATTGCCCCGCCGCCACGGCGCTCCATGTGTGGAAGCATGGCGCGGGTCATACGCATGGTGCCGGTCAGGGTGATATCCAGCACGGAGGACCACTGTTGATCGGTCATTTCGGTGAGGCGTACCTGGCCGCCAAGGCCTGCGTTATTGATCAACACATCGACCCCGCCCAAGGCTTGTTCAGCTGCGGCGACCAACGCTTGTACATCGGCTTCGACGGTGACATTGCAAAGCTGCCCGTACACCGCCTGCAGCCCGGTTTCAGCCTTGAGGCGCTCGACCGCTTCCTCGAGGCGGCGGGGGTGAATATCGGAAATCATCAAGGCGCGACAGCCTTCTTCGGCGCAGCGTTTGGCGGCGGCATAACCGATACCTGCGCCGGCTGCGGCGGTGATCAAGATCGACTTGCCTGCCAGCAACTGGTGGCCGGGGACGTAAGGAGGCGCTTGTCTCATGGTTGAAGTCTCTGGTTTAAACGATAGCCCCGCTGTGGGAGCGTAATTAAGAGCAACGCTGCTCAAGTGTGGGAGCGAGCTTGCTCGCGATGGTCTTCAGAGCGCCGCATTTACTCAGTCAATACGCGTCATCGTTAACGACCATCGCGAGCATGCCCGCTCCCACAGGGCATCACTCGTCAGCTACCCCACACCCTTTGCGGCGCAGGGGCTTCGGCCAGGATCTGGCTCAGGGCTACGCCCACTTCCTCAGGCTGCAATTGCGCGCCCTTGTCGCGGGTCACGCCGGTGCGCCAACCATCCCCCACGGACAATCGACCGCCCTGGCTTTCAATGATCTGTCCGCTCACATCACCCGACAGGTCGCTGCCCAACCACACCACCAGCGGCGCGACGTTTTCCGGAGCCCAAGCATCGAACGCACCGTCTTCAGGCTTTTTAACCAGGTCCGGCATCGCGCTCTCGGTCATCGACGTACGCGCCGCCGGGGCCAGGGCGTTAGCCGTGACGCCGTAACGCGCCAGCTCTGCCGCCTGCACCAGGGTCAACGCTGCAATTGCGCCTTTGGCAGCGCTGTAGTTGGATTGCCCGACAGAGCCCTGCAAGCCCGCACCCGACGTGGTGTTGATGATTCTCGCAGCCACCGGCTGACCGGCCTTGGCCAGGTCACGCCAGCGTTTGCCAAGGATATTGGCCAGACAGAAATGCCCCTTGAGGTGCACGCGCATCACCGCATCCCAGTCCTCCTCACTGAGGCTGATGAACATTCGGTCGCGCAAAATACCCGCGTTATTGACCACCACGTGCACTTCGCCAAATGCAGCCAGGGCGGCATCCACGATGTTGTGTGCCGTCGCGAGGGTGGTGATGTCATCTGCGTTGGCGATGGCCTGGCCACCTGCCTCGCGAATCTGCGCGACCACTTCTTCAGCGGCTTCGCGACGAATGTCGTTGACCACCACGTTGGCACCCTGCTCGGCGAACGCCAGCGCATAGGCCCGCCCCAATCCACCGCCCGCGCCCGTAATGATGACGGTACGTCCTGCACAAATTGCCATGTCAATGCTCCTAAAGGCGCTCAATAATCGTCACGTTGGCTTGCCCGCCGCCTTCGCACATGGTCTGCAAGCCATAACGCCCACCGCTTTGCTCCAGCTGGTTAAGCAGGCTGGTCATCAACCGTGCTCCGCTGGCACCCAGTGGATGACCAAGGGCAATCGCCCCGCCGTTGGCATTGGTTTTGGCCGGGTCGAAATCAAGCTCCTTGGCCCAGGCCATGACCACCGAGGCGAACGCTTCGTTGATCTCGACCAGATCAATGTCACCGATGCTCATGCCGGCTTTTTTCAGCGCGGCACGGGTCGCCGCAATCGGCGCTGTCAGGTGCCAGATCGGGTCGTCGCCCAGCACCGAGAGGTGATGGATCCGCGCCCGGGGCGTCAGGTTGTAGCGCTTGAGTGCCGCCTCTGAAACCACCAGCAAGGCAGCCGAGGCGTCGCAGGTCTGGCTGGACACGGCCGCGGTGATGGACGGGAATTCAACAGACACCGGCTCCAACTCGGCCATTTTCGCCAGGCTGGTGTGGCGTGGCGTTTCGTCGTCCCATACCCCTTCACAAGGCACGATCTCATTCACAAAACGGTGCCCGGCAATGGCATCCAGGGCCCGGCGATGGCTTTCCAGCGCGTAGGCTTCCATTTGCTGGCGACTGATATTCCAGTGGTCCGCGATACGCTGGGCTGCGTAGAACTGGTTGACCGGCTGATCGCCAAAGCGGGCTTTCCAGCCCTTGCTGCCGGAGAACGGGTCGCTGAAACCCAGCGGCTGCCCCGCCAGCATCGCCGACGAAATCGGGATCTGGGTCATGGTTTGTACACCGCCTACGGCGATCACATCCTGGGTGCCGCTCATCACTGCTTGCGCGGCAAAGTGCAGCGCCTGCTGCGAAGAGCCGCACTGGCGATCAATCGTGGTGCCGGGTACGTTCAGCGGCAAACCGGCGGCCAGCCAACTGGTGCGGGCGATATCACCGGCCTGGGAGCCGATGGTGTCGACACAGCCAAAAATCACGTCGTCATATTCATCCGCCGGGATCTTATTACGCTCGACCAGCGCCTTGAGCACATGGGCGCCCAGATCGATGGCATGGACATGGGCCAGACCGCCCTTGCGCTTGCCGGTCGGGCTGCGCAACGCGTCAACAATGTAAGCTTGGGGCATCGGTCAATCCTCGAACGTGTGGCCGGGGCCCAAAGGCGCCGCGCCACTCAATACATACTCGGCCACACGGGTCTTGTGCAGCGCACGGTCGCCCCAGGCGTTATCCAGTGCCCAAGCGCGTTTCATGAACATTTGCAGGTCAACTTCCCAGGTGTAACCCATGGCGCCGTGTACCTGTATGCCATGACGAGCTGCCAGCCAGCTGGCATCACAGCTGGCCAGGCGCGCCTGCGATACCCACACGGCGGCATTCGGCTCGTTGTGAGCCAGGGCGTAGGCGGCGCGATACAGCACCGGCTTGGCAAATTCGAGCTGCGTGGCAACGTCGGCCAGGTGATGTTTGACCGCCTGAAAACTGCCGATCGGCTTGCCGAACTGTTTGCGCTGCGCGGCGTAATCCACCGACAGGTCCAGCATGCGCTGCGCCAGCCCAAGCAACTGCCCGGCCACTGACAGCGCTCCACGGTTCAGGGTTTGCGTCCAGAGTGCGCGGCCCTGTTCGGCCTGCGCCACCCGCGTCGCAACAGAGGGTTGCCAACTGACTTGCGCCAGACGCCGAGAGGCATCAAGGCTGCTGTGGCCATGAACATCCACCTGGCTGCGAGGCACCGCGTGAACCTCATCGCCATGGGCGAGGAGCAGCAAGTCAGCATGTGCGGCATCGGCCACCAGCGGGTTGACCGGGTGCCCAAGGGCAACCCGCAAGCTGCCATCGGCAATCCCCTGCAGCCACTCGCCGCGCTGGGCGACGCTGTCGGACAAGCCTGCGATAAGGGCGCTGGCCACGTAAGCGGTGTCGGCCAGCGAGTCAGGAATGGCGTAGTAACCCAATTCCTGAGTCATCAAGGCCCAGGCCACGTCATCCATGCCCAGGCCACCAAAGGCCTCGGGAATGGAAAGTGCCGTGAGACCTTGTTCGGCAATTTTGTTGCGTAGATCCGGGGAGCGACCGACATCGGTTTCCCAGATTTCACGGAGCATTTCCGGCGCGGCTTCGGTCATCAAAAAACGGCTGATGGCTTCGCGGAAGGTTTGCTGGTCATCGGTAAAGGTAAAGTCCATCCCCGGCCTCACTTCGGCAGACCGAGCATGCGCTCGGCAATGATGTTGCGCTGAATCTCGTTGGTGCCGGCGTAGATGGGACCTGCCTGAGCAAACAGAAAGCCCTCCAGCCAGTCATGGCCGTCTGCCGATTTACCGGTCAGTTCGCCACTGGCACCCAGGATGCGCATGGCGGTTTCGTGCATGCGCAGATCAAGTTCGGACCAGATGATTTTGTTGGTGCTCGACTCGGCGCCAATCTGCGCCCCGCGGCTCAGCCGGCCCACCGTGTGGTAGGCGGACAAGGCGTACGCTTGCGCATCCATCCAGGCTTTGCACACGGCCTCACCCAGGCTCGGGTCGCGGTCGGCGCTGGCGCGGTTGGCCTGATACAGCTCGACCAATTTGCGTGCGGTGTACTGAAAGCGCGCCGGGGAACGCAGCAGCAAGCCACGCTCAAAACCGGCGGTGGCCATCGCCACGTGCCAGCCCTGCCCTTCATCACCGATGCGGTTTTCCAGGGGGATGCGCACGTCGTCGAAAAACACTTCGGCAAACGCATCCTTGCCGTTGAGGGCCTTGATCGGGCGCACGGTCACACCCGGTGCGTTGAGCGGCACCATCACGAACGACAGCCCGTGATGACGGCTGGACGCGGGGTCACTGCGAAACAGACCGAACAGCCAATCGGCAAAAATGGCCCGAGTCGACCAGGTCTTCTGACCGTTAAGCACATAGCCGTCGCCATCGCGGGTCGCTTTGCTGGTGATCGCGGCCATGTCCGAACCGGCATTCGGCTCGGACCAGCCCTGGGCCCACATATCGGCACTGGCGGCCATGCGTGGCAGAAAGCGTTTCTTCTGGGCTTCGGTGCCGAACTCCATCAGGGTGGGGCCAAGCAGTAACTGGCCGTTCTGATTGACTCTCATGGGTGCGCCCGCACCGTAATATTCTTCTTCGAAAATCAGCCACTCGATCAGATCGCAACCGCGCCCGCCCAGCTCGGTGGGCCACATCACCATCGACAGGCGGCTGTCGAACAGCTTGGCTTCCCACTGGCGGTGCTGTTCAAAACCTTCGCGAGTGTCGTAACTGGCCAACGGTTCAGCGGGCAGATTAGCCGCCAGCCATTGCCTGACCTCCTGACGGAAAGCCTTTTGTTTGGGCGAATAAGTCAGTTCCATGGTCGGTTCCTCAGAACTTGGCGTCGCGTTTTTCAACGAACGCTCGGCGAGTTTCGGCGGAGTCCGCACTGGTGTAGGCCTGAAGCGTAAAACCCTGCTCCCAGCGATATTTGTCTTCCAGGTTGCCGTCTTCGATGCCGTTCAACGCTTCTTTGGCGATGCGGATCATAGCCGGGCTTTTACCCGCGATTTTGTGGGCAATGTTCAGCGCGGTTTCGCGCAGTTGCTCACGGGGTACCACGCGCTCGATAAAACCGTATTGCTGGGCTTCTACAGCGCCGATCTTGTCGCCGGTAAAAAACAGGTAGCGCACTTTTTGTACCGGGAATAAACGCTGCAAATGCGCACCACCGCCCATGGCACCGCGGTCGACTTCCGGCAGCGCAAAGGTGGCGCAATCAGAGGCCACGACGATGTCGGCGGCGCCGGTAATACCAATCCCGCCACCCAGTACAAAGCCGTGAACCGCGACAATCACCGGCACCGGATTGCGATGCACGGCCTTGAAGGTGGCGTAGTTGCCCGCGTTGACCTTGACGATCAGTTCCGGGTGAGCATCCAGCTCCTTGATATCGACCCCTGCGCAAAAACCGCGGCCTTCGGCACGAATCACGATCACACGGACCTCAGGGTCCTGGCCAAGCGCTTCGAGAGTGTGTGCCAGATCCAGCCACTCATGGCTGTTGAGGGCATTGACGGGCGGCCTGTCGATCACCAGTTCAGCGACGCCTGCGTCGATACTGGTGTGAAATGCGGTATGAGTTGCGCTGTTCACGTGTGCTCCCGGGTTGGCAAAGGCATGGGAGCAGTATGGGAACGCGTCGGGGGTGGATCATCGTCCGTTGAGACTAAACAGTTGCAGGCCCACCTGCCCTGCGCAGGAACCGCCCAAGGCTGCTCTTGCGCAGGGCAGGCAATCGAGGGTTACCCGTCAACAATTGCCTTGGCGGTGTTGTTGAGCAAGTCGTGTACGCGCTGAACCTCTGCGGGGCTCCAGTGCCCCTGATGCAGTTGCAGGGCATGGCGCACGTTGTGCATCGCCTCATGGATCTCCGGTGGCCGGTCGTGGCCACGCAACGAGCGCCGACTGACATCAATGCGTATGTGCACACCATTGAGGGCAACCTGTTGCTGGATCAGATAGGTGCGCCCCGACTCGGTAATGCTGTAGTTTTTTTTATCACCCTGGCTTGCCACGCCTACCAGCTCTCCGGACTCCAGAAAGGCCAATGCCGGATAAATCACCCCCGGGCTGGGGCTATAGGCACCGTCGAACAGTCCCTCGATCTGTTGAATCAAGTCATATCCGTGACAGGGTTGCTGGCCAATCAACTCCAATAACAACAACTTCAAATCACCCGATGCAAATATGCGTGGATTACGCACGGCACGTTCACGCGCCGAATACCTCGCCAGCCCCGCACGCGACTCCACTTCTACTGTTTGCACATAATGCTCATTCATTTTTCTGACTTCCATAAGCGAAAAATAGAACTTAAACCATAACTTAATTTTCAACTCAAGCTACTTAACGCATTGATTAGAATAGGCGCGCCTGCAACTTCAAAAAGATACAACTTCAAACCCACCCCAAAACACAACCCACAAATTCAATACAGATACAACCCCCGCCCCCGCCAACTCATACTTGACTTACCGAACAAAGATATCACTCACACGAAACATAGAGATACAGCCTACACGTCAGGCAAAAGCGGATTTTCTGCTGTGCTTGGCGACGAATGAGGCAGTAGGCACCCTAGCGGCCTAATTAGTTGTTTTAACTACAAAAAAATATTTCGATAACTGACAGCTATCTTAGTGAAAAAACACCAAAAGCGCCAAAGCGTAAGAAAAAACCTTCAAATCTGGAAGCCGAAAACTACAGAACGAAACGCAACTTACTACATTAAAGATCTCACTCTTGAGCAACAATCCCCCCGCATTGAAAACTCGACACCTCAATCTAAACAAGTAAAAACTTGTTGGCGGCCGAGCCTCAATGGACCACCGAATGCAACTGCAAAGTTTCAGCGCGAACTTAAGGGTTGGCCTTCACCGCCCTAAAACTTCAAAACAGGTAATAAACATGTTTAAACAAACTATCGCAACCTCACTCATCGCATTGGCCATCGGTTCTTCAAGTGCATGGGCAGCAAACGATGCCAGCAGTGTTATCAAGATCAAGGCGTCGATTCCAACCCAGGAATTCCACGCCATGCCGGTCAACCCTGAGTTCGGTAAAGACGAAACCATGAGCTACGACCCGGTAAAAGGCAGCTTGAGCTCCCTGCGCCAGACGTTCAACGTCAAAAACACCACGGGCTCGATCCACGCCTACGTCGATGGCGGCCCACCCAATCTGTTCAATGGTAATACCCTTCAAAACATTCCACTCGTAACCACCTTCAACGGCGTAACCCTGACTGCCAACGCACTATTAGTAGTCGCCGATGGCACCGCTACCACTGCAGGAACCCAGGCCGACTTGGTGATCAGTGCAGGTGCAGCCCCCTCTGGCGCATCGGGTGATTACACCGCGTCTGTCACCGTTATATTCGACAACGTGCCCAAAACTCTTTGATCCAGACCCGTAATTGATTCAACCCGACAAGGAACGTTCGGTCGACCCCAGATGACCGCACGTTCCTTGTGCTTTTACTGGCTGCTATCGAGTATTTCGACTATGTTCCCGATGACCCCCATCGCGACGGCACTTGCCCTGCTGGTTAGTACAACGGCCTTGGCAGCGCCTGTAACCAACGGCACAACGCCCCGCAGTTTATTGGCCCAGGCCAAGGGCCTGCCAGCAGACTTTGAAGAGCACTTTTTCGATGTTCCTCTGGCGGTGCAGGTTGAGCGCGACGGACAGTTGGTGGGCGAAGCAATGATCGTGCTTTCCCGTGACGATCGACTGACCCTGATTGAATTTACCAATTACGACGCCAGCAACCTTACAGTTGCAGAGCGCGATACATGGTCTGACTACCTCAAACAGGGGGTTAGCCTGGGCAGTTGTTCGAGTCAGTGCCCCAATCAACTCCTGGCCATACACTACAACCTCGAAAACTCACTGGTTTCACTGCTGACCGAAAACGCAGAACGTGACCATCAACAAAGCCAGTACTACGAACTGCCCGCAAATGGCAGCCGCGGCCTGATTGTTCGCAATCAACTCAATATTAATGGTGGCCAAGAAGAAACCCCAAGCGGACGATTCGGCCTGGAAGCGAGCAGCAGCCTGGGCAATTGGACGCAGGGGCTGAATCTGCAACTGTCCCGTATAGGCGGTCCGGACAACAACACGCTGTATCACGCGCTGCATGAGGCCTATACGCAACGTGAGTTAGAAGGCAGTTTTTTTCGCCTCGGCTATTTCACCCCCAGTTCCGAAGGCCTGAGCCGTCAGGTCCGCACTTTCGGCGCCAGCCCCGACACCACTCTGGGGTTTATGTATGGCAGCTCCGACAGCCTCGCCGTCGAGCTGCCTAAACCCAGCATCTATCCTATCTACGTCACAGCCAACCGCCAGGGCTCCGTAGAGGTTTACCGCAACGGCCTGCTCGTTAACACGCAACCCGTACAGGCTGGCTTGCAGAGCATCGATACCCGCACCTTGCCGGGCGGTATTTACGAAGTGCAAGTGCGCCTTATTGAAGATGGCCAGACAACCAGTACCACTTCGGAGTTGGTCTACAAACCCAACAACTGGCGCAACCACGATCAGCGCTGGCGCTACAACGTGTTTGCCGGCCGAGAAGCCAAACTATTAAGCAACTGGGAAGACCAGTCCAGTGGTGACATGACCGGCGGAGCCTCGCTTAACTACTTGTTGCACCCGCGTGTGATCCTCGGTTTGTCCGGGCGTCAGGTCAAAGGCAACATGCAGTTGGGAACGTCCATCGACTGGACCTTTGCCAGCAATGCCAGCCTTTACGCCAACGTCTCTCAAACCCAAAACCATGGCACCGGCGCCGACCTGAATGCACTCTACAGCTACGGTAGCGGCAGCCTGGTGTTCAACCATACCCGAAGCTGGCTGGACACCCGTAACACCTACGACACGCTGGCTGACGGAACGCGCCTGCGCAAACGCCAGGTCTATGTTGGACAGACCAGTAACTCGTCGATCTCGATGAATCATCGCTTCAGCCCCAAAAATAGCCTCAGCGCCCGTCTCTCCTATGCTGACGGCTACACCAAGGGCTACGGGATAGACCTGGGCTGGGCCCAATCGACTCATTTGTTCGGCAGTGACGGCAACTGGCGCTTGTCGGTATTTGATCGGCCCGGCAGCCTAAGCAGCGGGGCCAAGCGCAATCGCGGTGTCGACCTGAGCGTCAGCCTCGCTCTTGGAGGCCCGGGCGAAAAATGGTCTGCCAGCCTTGGATCGCGCACCTCCCGAGATGGCGACCGGGACAACAACGCCTCGCTGACCTACAGCAAAACCCTGCAAAACCACCTGCTGCAAAGCGTTGCAGCAACAGTGACCGCGGACACTTACGGTGTAGGGATGTCGGCGCGAGGGAACATCCAGACCAGCACGCTCAATGCCGACGGTTTTGTACAGCGCTCCTCGTATAACGGCAAATTCACCGGAGGCCTGAACCTGGACAACACCCTCGCAATCGGTGGCGGCAAGTCAGTCATGGCCAGTGAGTACAGCGGTCGGGGCGCGGGCATGATTGTGGATGTGCAATCGGATATCGAAGGCATCAGCCTGCGTGCCGATGACTTAAGCGGGAGCAGCACAATACTGCGCCCGGGGCGCAACTTCATCCCGCTCACGGCTTACAAAAACAGCTCAGTCAGTTTCGATTTCGAAGGGACCGACGTCCCGGCCGCAACCATTCAGCCAGCTCGCAGCAGTTACCACCTGAACAAGGGCGGCGTGGACTATCGCACCATCAATGTGGTGCAAACCGTGACCGTACTTGGCCGCTTGATTGACTCCCAGGGCAGACCGCTCAAGGGCCATCACATCATCAACCACGCCAGTCGGGGTATCACGGAAGTCGATGGATTCTTCTCGATGGAGATGAATGCTCGCACTCCGACGCTTGAAGTGCGCAAGGGTGAACAGTTGCTGTGCCAGTTCCGGATTGACACCAAGCATACAAAAAGAGAGCAAGACGTTTTGCAGATTGGTGATTTGCGTTGCCATCCCGATACCTTGGCAGAGTCAAAGAACACCCCACAAACAGCCGGCTAACAATGCCACAGCACAGATGTATGACTTTTATATTCAATAGAGAGATTTAACAATGAAACGCCTTTTTTCACTCATTGGTTGCTGCCTGGTTTCATTCGGAGTTATTGCAGGCCCCAATATTAATGTCGGCACTGTCTATGACTACATGGAGGCTGATAAAAGCACCTATTTGAAGCGTGTATTCAATGGTGGCAGCAGTACCGCATTTGTACGAATCAAAATCACCGAGATTATTTACAAGGCGGATGGTACCTCCGAGGAAGTACCGCTCAAAACCAAGGATTCCAGTGTACGCGACGGCTTAATGGCCAGTCCGGCGCGCTTGATTGTGCCGGCAAAAGGTACCCAAGGCTCGCGTTTGCTGTTCATGGGCAACCGGGACAACGAACGCTATTTTCGCGTCCGTTTTATTCCGGTAGTACCCGAAAAAGAAGACGAGTTTGCTTTGAACCAGGATCAAAGCGATGAGTACAAAAAGACGTTGTCCGCCGGGGTCAATGTGCTGGCGGGCTATGGCACCGTATTTTTTGTGCGACCCCAGGTATCACGCATCGATACCCGTATCGACGACACCAAGGACCAGTACTCAGTGAGCAACAAAGGCAACACCGTCGTGGTAGTCGACGAATTCAAGGATTGCTCATCCCGGGACTCAATGGACTGTAGACCCATCACCAAAAACCACATCTTGCCGGGCCGCACGTTCCGCTTCACCAAAGAAGCGGGTCGCCATTACCGCTTTGTGCTGATCGAAGCCGATAAACAAAAAACCATCGAGGTTAAAGGCTGATGCACTTCCCTGGCTGCAACATTTCACATCTGGCTGTGGCGGCAAGTTTGGCACTCTGGGTGCAGACAGGGTATGCAGCGCGTGAAGAACACACGTTCGAGGTCAGCGTTAGCATTCCGACCCATGACTTCTATGTACTGCCCGTAGATCCAGGGTTTGTTGAGCGTGAACAACAAATGGACTGGAATCTTGTCAACGGCACTCTAGAGCCCTTGCGCACATTATTCGATGTGCGCAGCACCAGCGGTGCCGTTTCAGCGCGTCTGGGTCATGAGCCCGTGTTATCAAACGGCCGGGACCTGATCGCACTAAACGTGATCTTCAACAACCAACCGCTCTTGCTGACAAATACCGTAGTCGTACCCGATACCGAAGCCAATATCGGTTCCAGAGTTCCCTTGCTGATCGAGGCCATTACGCCTGATGCAGGATTCAGCGCGGGAGAATATTTCGGCAGCGTGCAACTTGTTTTCGATGCGTCTTTTCCAATGCATTGATAACCAACAGGAACAACGCCCGCCGTTCTGATTGGCCAGGTCATGTCCGGGCATTTTGTGCACGTACGTCGTAAACACACGCGAACGATGGCATTTATATGAACAGCAAATTGATCCCTTCCAACACCTGCATTCAGTCATGGTCATCCAAGGCCCGCATCCGGATGACCACTGCCTTGTTCATGACACTCGCTCACCTCAACACGGCGCAGGGTTTCGAGATGGGCGTACGGGCAGAATTTAAACCCGACTCTTCAAAGCCCTTTTTCAACAAGTTTGAAAACAAGACGCCTAACAGTGGTTACTGCAAGGATTACCCTAACGAATGCAAATCCAGTGCTATGTTCAGTTTGCGTGCGCCAATCGTATTTAACTCAATTGCACCCATCACAGCCAATCATGCTGATCCGCGCCAAGGCGCATCATTCAGCTTGCCCACACAATGGCGAGACTTCACAGTCAGCCATAGCCAGACCCTTGAGCAGGAAACCGTACGCATTAGAATCAAGGGATTTGGTTCAACGTACGTTACTCCCTCGGTTATCGACCTTGTCGGTGGTGGTGTCACAGATATCGCAGCCCATTACCTGCTATGGGGCACGGGTTGGGTGTATGCACCGGCTAACTGTTCATACAGCGGTGTCGGCTATTATGGTTATAACTTTTATAATTTCTTCTGGAAAACCCCCGTACAGGCTCCTTGCCAGAAACAGGCCAGGTTCAATATCCCCTGGATGAAATACAGCTATCTGGACTTCGCTTACGAAATAGAAACACCCAACCCGCTGGGCATGTCATCCGGTGATTATGTGGGCAACTTTATTTATACAGTGGGTCCGGGCCAGGACTTTGACATGGGTGACGTGATGATTCCGGCTGACCCAACCCTGTCGTTGAATTTCACCTTGAATGTTCAACACACCCTGAAAGTTGACATTCCTCCCGGCGGGGGAAAAGTTGAATTACTGCCAACAGGCGGCTGGCAACACTGGCTGCAAAAGGGCCGCACACCCGAGAAGCTGTACCAAGACCAAACCTTCCTGATATCCGCCAGTTCACGCTTCAAGATGCAATTGGCCTGTGAGCGGGTGATAGGTGACGCCTGTGCGATCAGCAATAACAGCAACGACCATGCAGTACCGGTGGATGTGAGGGTCAGCATGCCAAACGGTATCGGCAATGACGATGGCTCTGCAGTTTCCCGTGAGAAGTTGAGTACTGCGACAGAACAGGTATTTCAGTCCACCCATTATGTGGATCAAAAGCCCTCCATGCTGCACTTCGAAATCCAAAAGCAATACGTCAGTGAAATGCTGTCTGAGCAAGGCAAGTACTCAGGCGATATCACCGTAGTTTGGGACTCCGACGTCTGACGCGCTCCACTCCACTTATATGATAAGGCCCACGCGGGGCACCCATATGGACTAGTCCGGCTCAGGGATTGCACCCGCGTTGCGCGCTTTCATGCTGGCGCCTTGATCCGTATGACTTAGACGAGGCCCACATGGAGCTTGCCCTGACCGACGAGCAGCGAATGATTCAAGCGTCCGCCGAGCGCTTTTTGACCCAGGTTGCCAGCTCCAGCGCCGTGCGCACGGCAATGAGCAGTGAGCGCGGATATGACACCCAAACATGGAGGCAGATAGCCAAGGAGCTGTATTGGCCCGCACTGGCGATCCCCGAAGCCTATGGCGGGCTCGGGCTGGGCTTTGTCGAAGTCTGCCTGTTACAGGAACAATTGGGACGCTGCCTGCTGCCAACCCCTTTCTTTGCCACATGCTGCCTGGCCACCCCCGCCCTGTTACTCAGCAGCAATGAGTCGCTCAAGGAACGCTGGTTGCCATTGATCGCCGCTGGAGAGATTAGCGCCAGCGTCGCTTATACCAGCGCACCACGCTGGGACGACAGCGGCGTGCAGGTGTATGCACAAAGCCATGAAGGTGGCTATCGACTCAACGGCGAGTATCGCTATGTCATCGACGGCGCCGACTGTGATCTGTTGATCATTGCCGCTCGCACTCCGGGCAGCATCGGCGAAGCTGGCATCCGCTTGTTCGCCTTGCCTGCTGATACACCCGGCCTTCTTCGCCAGCCGCAGGCGACACTGGATCAGACCCGTCGTCTGGCCACCATCACCCTGAATAACGTTGCCGTTAACGACGAGCACTTGCTCAGCGAGCCGGGGCAAGGCTGGCCGATGCTGCGCGATGTGCTGCACATCGCCTGTATCGGGCTGGCAGGCGAACAGACCGGCGGTGCTCAACAGTCACTGGACATCACGTTGAAGTACATAGGCGAGCGCGAACAGTTTGGTCGACGTATTGCCAGCTTCCAGGCCATCAAGCATCGCTGCGCAGACCTGATGCTCGCCATCGAGTGCTCACGCTCCGCCAGTTATTACGCCGCCTGCATTGCCGATCAATGCCTGAACATTGATGGCGATCCCAGTACCCGACAACAATTGGGAGAGGCCGCCGCCACTGCCAAAATTTTCGCCAGTGAAGGCTTTTTCCAGTGCGCAGCCGAATCCATCCAATTGCATGGCGGTGTGGGATTCACTTGGGAATACGACCCGCACTTGTACTTCAAGCGAGCGCGGGCCAGTGAGCAGATGCTAGGCACCCCGGCATTTCATCGTGAGCAATTGGCTAAACAGATCTTCGGAGAGCGCACATGAATATCGGCTTTAGCGCAGCAGATGAGCAGTTCCGGCAACAGGTGGCCCAATGGATGCAAAAGCACCTGACTGGCGAGTTTGCCGTTCTGCGTTTTCGAGGTGGCCCGGGGGATGAAGACTTTGCCCCCGAGTTGCGTAAACGCTGGGAGCAGGTACTGGCGCAAGGCAAATGGGTGGGGGCCGGCTGGGCCATCGAACAGGGTGGCCGTGGACTGAGCATCAACCAGCAGGTCATTTTTTTTGAAGAGTATGCACGTGCAGGCGGTCCGGGGCGCATGGGCCATATAGGCGAGGGTTTGGTCGGGCCGACGATTGCAGCCTTCGGCACCCCCGAACAGCAACAGCGCTTTTTGCCGCCGATACTGTCCGGCCAGGATTTCTGGTGTCAGGGCTATTCCGAGCCCGGCGCAGGTTCCGACCTGGCCAATATCAAGACCCGCGCCAACTTCGACGAAGCTGGCGAGCAATGGTTGATCAGCGGGCAAAAGGTCTGGACTTCACTGGCCCACGAGTCGGATTGGTGCTTTGTACTGGCACGCACGGAACCTGGCAGCGTGGGCCATCGTGGGCTGTCTTTTTTGCTGGTCAAGATGGATCAGCCTGGCATTCGGGTTCAGCCGATTCAGCAACTGACCGGCACCTGCGAGTTCAACGAAGTCTTTTTTGATCAGGCCCGCACTTCTGCACACAACATGATCGGACAGCCTGGAGATGGCTGGAAAATAGCCATGGCGCTGCTTGGATTTGAGCGGGGGGTATCGACCCTGGGTCAACAGATGCAGTTTCAAAATGAACTGGACGAAGTGGTGCGTATCGCCAAAACCAATGGCGCGGCCCAGGACCCGGTCATGCGTCAACGCATCGCCCAGGCCTGGAGCGGCTTGCGGGTGTTGCGCTACAACTCGTTACGCATGCTGTCCGGAGTACAGGATGGCAGCCTGCGACCTGAAGCAACGATCTACAAACTGGCCTGGTCTACCTGGCATGTGGAACTGGGTAAATTGGCGATGGATGTGTTGGGGCCGGAAGCAGAGTTGCTGGCAGGAGCCCCTTACGAACTGACCCGTTTACAGGCGCTGTTCCTGTTTACTCGCGCAGACACCCTCTACGGTGGCAGTAACGAAATCCAGCGCAACATCATTGCCGAACGAGCCTTGGGGATGCCAAGAGAACCGCGGTAAATCCTGAGGTCCGGGCTTGCTCGCGATGCCATTGACGCCATCGCGAGCAAGCCCGCTCCCACCTATCAGAACGTGTACTTGCCGTTGAACGACAAGTAGTCCCTGTCAGCCATGGTCCGCCCCTGGGCAATATCGGCAGAACTCAGGTACGCCACATAAGTCAGCCCCAGCTGGAAGTTACCCAGGTATTTAAAGTCACCGCCCACTGTCAGGCGCTTTTCGGCACGCCCCAATCCTGAGTAAGCGCTGCCGTCAATGTTCTGGGTCCAAGTGGCCTTGGTCGTCAAGTCCCAGCCGTTAAACACGTTGGGATGATCGAAATACGCACCGATCCCCAGCAGGCTTGAGCCACGGGTCTGACCGTCGTAAACGAATTTGTTGAAGGTGCCATCTGTACCCGCCCCGCCACCGGTAATGGTCAGGTCATCCACACCCTGAATCCTCTGGTGCACCACCTCGGTCATCAACGTGGTCTGTTGCGCCATGAACGTCGGGCCAATCATGTACACCGCGTTCAGGTTGCCTTGCCACACCTGACCGCGGGCCGGGGCTCCATTGCTCAAGTACACCGCGGCACCATCGCGATAGCTCAGGTCTCCGGCAAATTGCACCGAGTCCCCGGCTTTTGTGGTGAAGCTCATGCCCGTGAGTTTGATGTTGTCAAAGTATCCCAGCTGGTAACTCGGGCCATTGCCGTTGCCACCTGCCTTGCCCAGCGAGGAGTAGTGCGTCTGCCCGGTAAAGTCGAAAAACAGCGCTGGAACACGGTCGTGATAGCGGTAATGAAACAGTCCGATTTCGGTGTTTTGCGTCAATCGATATCGGGTACCCAAACCCCACTCGCCGCTGTTGCCCGGTTTGACGGAGCCGCCATAACCCACCGCTGTCGCGTCGGGCAAGTTGTTGACGACACCCGGGGCCAAACGAAAGAACTCGGCCCCTGGACCAAAGGTGTCGCTGCCAAAGTAGTCGCCCACTGGATTAAGCTGGGTTTCTTCCCACTTGTATTGATAAAAGCCGAGCAAGGCCAGATCCTCGTTCACCGACCACGAACCCGAGACTTGTCCGACCGGCAAGTAGGCGTCCTTGGCTTCTGTGCCCGGCACGTTGAACTTGGTCGAGTCCACTGGCGCTTGCCCTTGGCTGATGTTGGGCCAGAACAGGCTTTCACCCCAGGCCACCAGGTGCCGTCCGGCCTTGAGGGATAAATACTGGTCGTCATTGACCGTGAAGTCACCGTACACGTAGGCGTCCAGCAGTCGCGCCTTGCTGCCGCTGAGTTTGCGCGTGTCCCGGCTGAAGTCGTTGTAGCGCCCGGTCTTGTTTACCGTGTCCGGCGAATCGTTGTCGTTGCGCTGATGGTAGACCTCGTCATAAAAGTGACTGCCACGTACCACGGCGCCGAGATTCTCATGCTTGAGCATCAACTCGCCAAACACGCTCACCCGGTTGTTGATCAATGAACCGCGCTTGAAGTTACGCGTGGCATCGTCGTAGTTGATGTTGTTGAGGTATTCGTGATCCGGCTTTTCAGTACGCATCGATGCCGTGTAGTTCACGGTCAGCGACGAGTCGAGCGTAGTGTTTTCGCCCAGCTCAATGGTAGGCGCAGCCAGCGCCAGGCCACTTAACCCTGACAATAAACCGGTCCCTACAAAACGCGTGTATTGCTTAAACATGCCTTGCTCCTTCTTATTGTTTTTTTGCCCCGCCCAGCCGCCTGCGCACAGGCAAGGCCTGTGGCAGACAGCTGGATGGAGTCAGGGCGTTACAGGTTTACTTGCCGGCCCGGCGTGCCGCTTCAGGGCCGAAATCGCCCGGAGCAAAACCGCCTTTGTTCAGCACATAGCCGTTGCGTTGTTCGTTGATCAGGTTGAAGGCCAGGTAGCTACCCGCGTTCAAGTCGTGATACAGGCCAACGCCCGCCTGCCAGGTCTGGGTTTCCGGGGCGTAGAAATAGTTGACCATCGAGGTGCGCCACAGCTCGCCACGGTTGTCGTAGTTGTCGCCCATGATCGGGAACCAGCTGTCCTCGTCGATATACATCGTGCGCTTGCCATACAGGTGGCGGTTGCCTGGTTTGAGTACGCCTTCGAGGACCCAGACGCGGTGCAGCTCATACCGCATGGTGTCGGGGTTGATATGACCCGGGGTCAACAGGTCGGCGTACTTGAGGTTGCTGTCGTGCAAACGTGCCGTGTTGTACGGGATATACAGCTCTTTTTTGCCAACGATGTTCCAGTTGTAACGTTGGGCAGAGCCGTTGAAGATGCGAACTTCGTCAACCGTGATAGAGCCACCGGAACCCGGGAACGCCATGTCAAAACCGTAACCCGGGGACTGACGAACGCGACGCGTGCCGGGGTCGTAGCGCCAGCTCTGGCGCGGCTCGGTCTTGTCGTTCCAGTACTCGGTCCCGGTGTTGATTTCGCCCTTGTCTCGCTGGGGCAGCAAGGTCTCGTTGAGGTAGAACGACGAGTTGCCGGTGGTATCTCCAATTTTGCCGGGCTCCAGGCCCGGTGCCATGTTGCGCGAATGCACGCGGCCCCAGTTGATGTTGCCGTCCTTGAGCACATAGGCGTTGTCCGAGGTGTATTCCTCGGTCCATGCCCGCACGGTAAACAGCGAAGCATTTTTCAGCAGTTCAATGCCGTTTTGCGGGATGGGGAACGCGACACCACCGGTGCGGGCGACCACGCCTTCGCCGTCATCGACCAGCTTGGCGACCGATGCATTTTCAAGGGTGGCTTTGCACACCGTGTCAGAAAAACGAAAGTCGCGGTGCGAGGGGTAAATTGGCATGCGAAAGCTCTGCGGATAGAGCTTGAACAGCGCTTTCTGCCCTTGCGACAGATGCGCATCGTACTGACTCATGTTTTGCGCAGTTATCACAAAGAGCGGCTTTTCGCTGGGATACGGATCGACAGGATGCTTGCCCGTGCCCTCGAATTTCATCCCGGGCGCCGCGCCCAGCCATTGGCCACCAAACGCCGGGATGGTGCCTTCGGCATTGCCCTCCCGCTCTGCGCCGACGCAGGTCAGATCCTTGCCCAGCCGGGCGATCTGATCGGCCGGAGCCTGGGCCAACGTCAGCCCGCTATAACCGTGTAAAACCAGTGCGACTGACAGCCAGCCGCCCACCTGTGTGATACGTCGCATGAGGGGTATTCTCCTTCTTATTGTATGAATGCAAACCTCGTAGCCGCTGCCGAAGGCTGTGTTGGAGCACGAAGCGGTCTTGATAGGGGCCACTCAATCTGTCTGAACAGTTGCATCAAGGGATTTACGACCGCTCCGCGGCCGTATGCAGTCTTCGGCCGCTGTTACAGGGGATCTGTCAGCCACCAGCGGTTTGCCCAAGTTGAACCACGCGGCCAGCGCCGGAAGCAGGAAGATGGCGCCCAACACGTTGACCATAAACATGAAGGCCAGCAGCAGGCCCATATCGGCCTGAAACTTGAGGGGTGCAAATACCCAAGTACATACCCCCAGCGACATGGTGAGTGCGGTAAAAACCGCCGCTGTGCCACGCTGGCACATGGCGCGATAGAAGGCTTCGCGCAAGTCCTGGCCTTCGGCCATTTCATGTTCGATGCGCTCGTACAAATAGATCCCGTAATCCACCCCTACCCCCACGCCCAGTGCCATCACCGGCAGCGTGGCAACCTTAAGGCCAATGCCCAGCATCGCCATCAGTGCATTGCACAGCACTGCAACGATCGCCAGCGGCACCAGGATGCACAACACCGCACGCACCGAGCGAAAGGTCAGCAGGCAAAACAACGCCACCGAGAAGAACAACGCCGCGAGCATGACCACCTCGGCATGCTTGACCGCTTCGTTGGACGCGGCCATGACCCCGATATTGCCCCCCGCCAGTTTGAACGCCACACCCGGCACCTCAATCCCGGCGATGATGCGCTTGGCCTCCTCCAGTACATGGGCCACGGTGGCGCCTTCGTGGTCGGTCAAAAACACCAGGATCTGCATCTGTTGGCAGCCATCAGTCACCAGCCCCGAGTCCGGCGAATAGGCATAGGCGCCCTGCTGCAAGCCCTGGGCCGATCCCGGAATCGCCGCCCAGCGCGGATTGCCTTCGTTGTTGCCGGCAATCACCTGCTTGCTCATGCCCGCCACGCTTTGCACCGATTGCACACCCGGCACTTCTCGCATCTTGAAGTCGAAGGTTTCCACTGCCCGCATGACTGCCGGGTCCAGACAGGCTTCACTGCGGTCGCGAATGGTCAGGAACACCGACAACACATCAAGTCCGATGGAGTAATTGCTGATGATCTTCTGGTTATCCTGGTTGTAGCGCGAGTCAGCTCGCAGCTCCGGCGCACCGGAGCCAATATCACCGATCGCGAGGTCTCGGGCCTTGATCGCCCCCACCGCCAAGAGCACCAGACTCAGGGCGAACACCCAAAGGGCCGGGCCGGGCGTGGCCAATGCGGACAGACGCCACCACAGCGGATGGCGCTGGCCCGACAACGTGGCCTGTGCCGTCATCAAGCGCGGCTCAAGTCGCAGGTGAGCGATGATCAGCGGCAGCATGATTTTGTTGGTGATGATCATCAGCATCACGCCGATGCAAGCTGTAACACCCAGCTCATGAACGATGGGAATATCGATCAGCATGATCACCCCGAAACCCAGTGCGTTCATCAGCAACGCCAGGGCGCCGGGGATAAATATCTTGCTGAACGCCGCCTTGGCCGCAGTGACCGAATCACTGCCGGCCAGCACTTCCTGCTTCCAGGCGTTGGTCATTTGCACGGCATGGGACACGCCGATGGAGAAAATCAGAAAGGGCACCAGAATCGACATCGGATCGATCCCCAGGCCCAGTAATGGCAACAGGCCGAGCAGCCAGATCACTGGCAGCAAGGCGACAAACAGTGCCACAAGAGTCAGGCGCAACGAGCGCGAATAGACCCACAAGAGCGCACCGGTAATCAGAAATGCGATGGCGAAAAAACCCATCACCGTATTCAAACCTTCGACCACATCGCCGACCAACTTGGCAAAGCCGACGATATTGATTTCGATATCGGCGCTGCTGTATTTCGCGCGGATGTCTTCCAGGCGCTGGGCGATCTGCACATAGCTCACAGGCTGCCCGGTTTTGGGGTCAACGTCCTGCAAGTCGGCACGCACCATGGCTGATTTCAAGTCGTTGGCCAGCAGGCGGCCGACCTGTCCTGAACGAGCGGCATTACTGCGCACCTGCTGCAAGTCTTCGGGGGTGGCGGCGTATTGCGGTGGCACCACCAGATCACCGACATAGCCGTCCTCAGTGATTTCGATGTAGCGCACATTGGGTGTAAACAGCGAGGTCACACTGGGTCGACTGACTCCGGAGATGAAAAAAACATCATCGGTGACCTGTTGCAGGGTCTGGAGGAACTCAGGGTTGTAGAGGTCGCCCTGGCCTTTCCAGTGGACGCTGACCAGCAGGCGATTGGCGCCGGTGAATATTCGGCTGAAGTCCAGAAAGTTGAGCATGTAGGCATGACGCACCGGAATTTGTTTGTTAAATCCGGGGTCGAGCCGTACCTGGGTGGCGCTGTAGCCCAGCGCCAGGGTGACGAGCAGAAAAAAGCCGAGCAATACTTTGCGCCGGGCCATTAACAGATCGGCGCAGTTGTTTACAAAGCGCTGCATGCCCATGCTCGCGGTCCCTCGCACACTCGTTTAGGTGATCGCGATAATCAAACGCCCCTGCCCCTTGAACATCGTCCATAAGGGTTAGGCTGTTTGAGGGACGGGGGGAATGCCCCCTGTGGCAACTGCCGTCGGAACGAGGCTGCGTTGGGCTGCGCAGCAGCCCCAAAACAGGCACTGCGGTGTGCCAGTTAAATTCGGTTCACAGGGTTTACGACGGCTTCGCCGCCGGACGTAGCCTCGTTCCCACGGTAACTGCTACAGGGATACAGAGGCCAACTGTCACTCTTTGCTGGCCTTGAACGTCAACTCACCCTTGGGCCACTTGGCGGCCTTGGCGGTGACAGCCTTCAGGGTTTTGCTCAGGCCTTCCTTGAGCTGCTCCTGGGCGGCGAAGATCAGCATCACGGTCTGACCTTCCTTGAATATGATGCCTTCGCCCAACGGTGAGCTGACATAGGCGTAGTCGCCGATGCCATAGACCGTCATCTTGATGTCGCGAAATTTTATTTCGAACTTGCCACCTTCACGGCTGGGCAAGACTGCAGCGCGAAAGTGATCGCCAACCTTGAGTCCCAGACCTGGCTTGTCATCTACCACCAACGCTGCTTGCGTATCGATTTCAGCGATGTAAATACCTTCTGCGTTTTGCTCGGTGATGTACACAAAGCGGGACTGGAACAGTTTGACCAACCGCGCCCGCAAATCACCAAGAACAAACAACGCATGCATCTCCAGATTGCTGACTGCCAACGAAAAACCCTCGAAAACTTGAAGTGGAGCTGCCAGAACAAATGACAGGCAGCAGAAAAAAAGGCCTCGGCCCACTTAATTTAAAAACCGAATACAACAAAAAACTCCAGACTGCTGGAGTCGGGAGTGGCATGTAACAAAGACCGACGATTACCGCAGGGTGATGGGCATCAACCCGGGCCTGCATCAGCGAAAACAGGCTAAAAAATACAACCGGAACGCCATTCTAACGGCTCATGCCCGAGATTGGGTATACACATCCGCTTCTCAATCGGGCAAATCCTGATTTTTACTTCGTTTGATAGCCCTTCAACAGCGCTTTCGTCGCCCGGACACGTTAACTGCGCCGCTGGGTGTCAACAACTGCCATACTTGCGCAAAAATCGACCTGGCCCATGCCGCCGGGTTGTCTGGGCTTCATTACCTCGAAGGGAAAGTGACACGTGACGGAATTTGATATTGGCGAATTTTTTATCCGCGGCGAGTCCAAAGAAGTCGACGGTGAGTTTCAGGCAGTGATTGTGATGCGGGCCAAGCCACCACTGAAAACGGTGACTTACCATCAGGTCGAGAAAGACCGTTGGTTCAAGACTGCCGAACAGGCAGAAGTTGCAGCCAAGAGCTCGGCACTGGAATTAAAACAGGCAGTGGACGCAGGCGCCCTCAACGCTTAGACCCCAGTCAACCGGTCTTGAATCATCCAGGCCCGAATCAGGCGCGCTGAGCCCGTACATGCATTGCGCATTGGGTGGCGCTCAACTGCGCCATCCAGGCTGTACGACACTCCTCCGCTTCCAGGCGGCTGGAGAAAGCCGTACCCCGCTGCTCACCATTGACCAGCACAACCCAGCAAGCCTTCTGACCCGCGGCCCGCAAGCCTTTGGGTACACCGCTGCCAATCATCACGGCGACATCAACCCGGTTAGACATGATGGTTACTCTACCTATTTAGTTAGTCACCTAACGATATGGGCCATCTTAAAGAGTAACGCGCGCTGGAAAAAGCCGTGCCCTGTACAGCTCCATTGCATCAGCTGTAACAATATCCCTGTAAAGCACGCCTAGGCCGGTGCGCTCTGAGCGAACACCGAGCGTCCGCCCTCTTGCGGAATGTTGAAAAAAGCCTTTTCCAGCACCCCGAGCCCTTCGCCCACATCAGCATCCCAGTTGGCCGAATGATGCACGTAACGCTGGCGCAGCAAGCGCTCCTGGGGGCCAGTCAGGGTGATCGTATGTGTCCTCAATTGCTCCTTGAGCTTCGCGGCAATGGGTAATAGCTCATCCGGCACAACCTCCAGTGCATCGGTCAGGGCGCCAAAGGGTACACCGTGCTCACCGGCCACGGCGTGCATGATATGCAAGTACACCCGCGAGAGATGACCGCGCATTCGACGCTGCATGAAAACGGCTGCCTGCACCCGTTTCATCGGATCCTCACGGGTACCGGCCTTACGCTCGTCGGTGCGGATCTGCAAAAAATCGTCTGGCGAGTGCGGGTCAATCAAGCTCTTTTGTTGCCAGCCCGGGAGTTGCGCCTGCGTCAATGTCCAGGCCCGGGTCAGCCTGACAGGCGTCGACGGGGCGACCAGATTGCTCTGCCAACGCGTCAACTGCACGTACTCCAGCATATCCACCGGATACCCGCCGCCCAGATCGGCATGAGCACCCGGCAGAAAAATATCCAGGGGCCATTGGGGTGCAATTCGGGTCAGGGGAAAGTTGCGCCGGTTTTCATCACGCGCACACAGCTGCACCACTTGTTGCGCACAGTCGGGCCCCAGGTACAGATTGAGCCCAGGGTTGATCTCGTCGCCAACATCTCCCCAGTCCTCAAGCCCGCCCATGGCCGCGACGGTATCGAACAAGCCGATAAACTCAATCGAACATTTGAAGTCGGGCGCCAGCGCCATCTGCTTTTCAAAAGGGAGAGTGCGCACTTGATTGGCAAAGTGCCGGGCCGCTGCCGCCCCTCGACTGAATCCAAACAGGTCCAGTTGCACATGACTCAAGGCGCCAGGTGGCAAAAGCCGTGTGTACTGCTCCAGGCATTGGTTCAGCAGCGCCTGAGCCTCATCGGCCTTGCCCAGCACGCCAGTGCGACCACGACCATAACTCAGGCCCGGAAATGCAGAATCCGGGGCGCCTGTGGTGGTGCCGATACCGCTGACGTAAATCGACGTGTGCGCGCGTCCATCGTTAAAGCCTGCTTCCACAGGGTAGCGTTGGTGCAGCCGGGCGATATTAGTCGCAACGCCGGCATAACTGCTGCCCGGATCGACCTTCAGCCCCTGGGCCTGACGCTCTTGCCCCAGAAGGCTGTTGAACTGGTTGTTGGCCGTACCGTCGAAAAAGATACCGACACGCAATACGTATCCCGTATTGCCTGAGTGACTCATGACCTGCCCTCGATTAATTCAGCTTTGCGCAAAAAACGCCGTGCCAAATATAAAGGGACTTCATCAGGACACTTAGCTAAACGTTAATTTAAATTTTAGCGGGGGGGATTGCGGGATGATGGTTGCAATACAAACGATTGCAGAGCCCAAGCTACCGAAACCGCATGGCGCGGTTCCGGCAAGGACAGGCGCTTAGGCCTGACGCTGATGCTTGTCGATTTGCTCGTGACGCTCTTGAGCTTCGATGCAGTACTTGGTGGTAGGGCTGATCAGCAGGCGCTTGAGGCCGATTGCATCGCCACTGTCATCACACCAGCCGAAGCTGTCGTCCTTGATACGTTCCAGTGCCTGCTCAAGCTGAGGCAGCATGCGCTGGTCACGGTCGATTGCGTTCACCAGCCAGGTGCGCTCTTCTTCAACCGAAGCGGCGTCTGCAGGGTCGGCTGGAGTGTCCAGGCTCTCGATAGCGATGCGGTTCTGCTCGATACGCTCGTGGGTTTCGACCTTCATGTTTTGCAACAGCTCGCTGAAAAAAGCATGTTGCTCGGCATTCATGTAGTCATCCGCCGGCATGGCCAGCAACTTATCCTTTGTCATTGATTTCTCTATAAAAAATACGTGCATTAAGGCTAATTAGGGAGCGTTCTGACCGATCTACATCCCAACCCGTTAGGTGCCATCTATTTCAAGCGCCACCCGGCACTCAATTTACGAGGGGCGGCAGTCTAAGGCCGACTTATCGACTCAGCAACTGAAAACGCACCTATTTGTCCAGCAAAACCTGGAAAGTGACGAAAAAAGTGTTTAACAGGGGCTAATGGAGTGCGTTTATAGCAAGAAATTCAATCTCCGGGCTGAAAATGCACACACCACGTGCCAAGACGTGGTGTGTGCGTAGAGCGGTCCTGCTGCTGAAATGTGCAGGGCTCAGGTTTGAAGGTACTCAATGACCGGGGCAATGTTGCTGATCTGCGGTGCGCCCTCAATCACCTCGTTGGGCAGGCACCACGGATATTCGAGGCTTTGCAGCCAGTTCATGACCGGCTCCAGGTCCTCAGGCAGACACACCTGCATGTGTTCAATCGTAATGCACAAATGCTGCGCAAGTCCCGATTGCGGCTCGAAACGCCAGTGATAATCGCCGCAGCCGATGCGCAGTTCGCCCGTCTCTTTGACGGACATGCCTACCAGCCATTTGCAGGCATGGGTGATTGCATCTGCCTTGGGTGGCTCCCCCAGGCAGAACGTATAGACGTTTTCATAACTCTGGCCAAAGCTGCGCACCAGCACCTGCGCGATCCCTGCTCGACCGCTGACGTGCGGAGGAAAAGAGATGGCGCCTGTGTGCACAACCATTTCAAGGGTTGCATCCGCAGTGAAGGATTGGCGCAGAAGATCAGGCCGGTTTGCATCCTTTGCAAAAATGTACGTTTCAATCGATCGAGCGGTTTTTGGCATTTTGGATGCTTCCTGCAAATGGGGTTTTATGTCCGCGCACGTTAATGAACTGTAAAACGGTGCCTAGAAACGCCACTGCTCCGGCACAGATCGCCAGCGCCCAACCGGGCATGTTCAACATCAATAGAAAACCTCCTGCACCGGCACCTGCTGCGCTTCCCAGGTAGAGGGCAGACTCATTCAAAGCCACGGCTAAATTACCATCGCCATGTCGTTCCCGCGCCGAGATCAATTCGTTGTTCTGGGGAACCTGCAAGGCCCATCCCACGCCACCCCAGATCGCGATGGGAATCATGGCCAACCAGGGCGACACTGCGGCGGCCACCGGCAGTGCCAATAGCGAAACGGTCAACACCAGCATGATGATCAGTATCAACACAGGCCCCTCAATGCGCTCAACCAGCGGCGCAATCATGAAGCTTCCCGCAACGCCACCCAGCCCCCAGACCCACAGGTAAGGTGTCACGCTGTCGACGCTTGCATAGCCAGGGTCAGTTATGAACGGGACGATGAAGGTATACATCCCCAGGCTGGACACTGCGGCTAACAGCGAAACCATCAGGATGTTCACTACCTTCGGGTTTTCCAGCAACAGGAGTTTGTTCCGAAGGGGCATTTGCGGTGCGGCAGGCAGCTCGGGCAGTTTGATCAGTAATCCCAGCCATGAGCCAGCCCCTAGCAAGGCAATGAACCACAGTGCGGCCTGCCACCCTGACTGTTCAGCCAGCAGCAGGCTTAAAGGAACCCCCAAAACAGTCCCGCTGGCCATTCCAGCCATGATGATGGCAATCCCTCGACCGCGTCTGTGAGGTTCAGAGACCGCCGCACAAGCGCTAATTCCGGCGGCCAGATAAACACCGGCCCCAAGCCCGGCAAATGCACGACACACCAGCAGCGCCGCAAAGTCATCAACGATCGTGCTGGCCACATTAGCCAACACAAAAATCCCCAGGGCGGATAACAGCCCGAACCTCTGCCGCTGCGCAGGCAAGAGTGCAACGCATACAGGCGACCCGATGCCATACGCCAAAGCAAACACTGTCACCAATTGCGCTGCTGCGCCTACCGATACGCTAAAGGCCCGCTCAATCATGGGCACCAGGCCAGCCGTGACAAAGGACGCCATACCCAGCGCAAAAGCGCCGAGGGCAATCCAGTAGACCGATGCGGGGGTTTTCCTTTGCATAAGAATCTTCCTTAATGAATGTGGGGCGGCACCTGCTCTGCGCGCGCCCTCATTCGGCGAATTCTTTAGCATGCTAATAATTGTTACAATATCTACCACTTATACTATTACTAGGAGCAACTGGGTAATGACTCGGACACTGGCGCGTACCCGGGACGAACTGGCGGCATTTTTGCGTAGTCGTCGGGAGCGAATTTCACCCGAACAGGCAGGGTTACCCGCGAGCGGACGAAGAAGAACCCCGGGGCTGCGGCGCGAGGAAGTCGCCGCGTTGGCCGGCGTCGGTCTGACCTGGTACACGTGGCTTGAGCAAGGCCGCGAGATCGGAGTTTCGCCAGGGTTCCTCGACAGTCTTTGCCGTGTCTTGAGACTTGATGCCACAGAGCGCAGGCACCTTTACCTGCTCACCTACCAACGAGCACCGGCTGAACAGGCGCAAACATGGTGCGTGGTACCAAAAGTCATCCATCGCTTAATGGCAGACATGCCTCTGCGCCCTGCCTATGTACTCAATCTGCGCTGGGATGTGCTGGCCTGGAACTCGGCCGCCGACAAAATATTCAACTTTGCGGACAAACCTGCAGAACAGCGCAACCTGCTGTGGATGCTCTTTACCGATGAAAAAATGCGTTCGCTACTGTGCGCCTGGGAGCAACAAGCGATACACATGCTCTCCAGTTTTCGCAGGGACTTTGCTCACGCGTCGACACAAAGCGACGTTACTGAACTGGTGCGCAGCCTCGAAAAAGTCAGTACCGAATTCAAGCACTGGTGGAACAGGCAAGATATCCAGGGGCCCTGCCAAGGCATCAGGCACCTTGATATCCCCTCATTTGGAAACATCTCGTTTGAGCACACCACCTTGACGGTTGACGCCGACAGGCACTTGCATCTGAGCTACTACGCACCCTGCCTGGAAGACCCGGCCCAGAGCGCATTTGAAGGATGGCTTCTAGGTAAAGCCGATTAGAACCCTCGTATTGCCTGAGCTCAAAATTGCCTGAAGGCCCAGCTTGAATCGGTCATTACACCACGCGCAAAATGTATTTCTACTTTCAACACTGATGTAAGTTTCAGTAAGAAACCACATCGGCAAAAGTGCGCCTGCATCCCTATATTTGCGTGAATTTACGCCCCCAAATACCTCACCACCTACATTGAACAATCCTACGATTTTCTCCGTAAATCTTATCTCTCGCTGCGCATTGACTGACACCACCTCGCTGTTTTGACACTTTACAATCACTGCCGCAAATCCTAGATCGCGCTCCGAGTAAATGAGCGATATGTCACTGCTTGTATCCTGATACCGGGCATTGGTGACAAGCCCTCTATGCATCCATCCATGCCCTCAACTACGGAGCACAACGCGATGAATAAATCCTTGGCTGCCAATGCTATCCCCTCCTCCCAGCAGAACCTGTGTATCCAGGCGCAAGGATGCGCTGACGACGCTTGCCTGTTCACACTCTGCAAACTGCTGAAGCTGAGAGATGCTCTGATTGTTTTGAAGGGCCCGCTGGCCAAGAGCCCCAACGCACGCACCTTTATCGAGCAGCGGCTCTTGAACAACGAGGTATATGAACGGGTACTGGGCAAACTCACCCCTGATAATCGGGGATAACAGCGCATAACATCAATTTTAATGCACTTAATTAGCATTATTATGCATTTGCGGACTGCTTCATTTCGGGGCAGACTGCACCCGTTCCTCCCCCAAATGAAGGGACATTTTCAAGGGCTTGCCGGAAAACCCGTCAGGCCCTTTTTTTACCTGCCAGCTCCTCAAAACCGGATTTTCCTGACCATGCAAAACCGCTGGATCAGCCGCCTATTGCCTGCGGCTACGAACACCCGTCCCGCCGAGTGGAGCCGCGCAGCCATTGGCGTGTCCCTTGGCACACTGTTCAGCGTCTGGGTGTGCAGCCTGTTCTTCGGTCTGCCCGTGGCCATGCATTTAATTGGCCCGCTGGGGGCTTCTGCCATTTTGCTGTTTGCCGTGTCGTCAGGAGCGCTGGCACAACCTTGGTCGATTGTCGGCGGCTATTTGTGCGCAACGGTGGTGTCACTGGCAGTGGTGTACTTTTTCGGGCGTGACCTGGACACCGCCTGCCTCGCCGTCGGCATAGCCCTGCTGTGCATGTGCCTGCTGCGCTGCCTGCACCCCCCTGCCGGAGCGCTGGCGTTACTGGTGGTACTGGCCGATCCGGACAGCGCCAGCCTGGGTTGGGGCGTGCTTGCCCCGGTGATGCTCAGCGCGATCAGCATGCTGCTTGCGGCGCTGGCCTACAACAATCTGACCCGGGTGCGTTACCCCAAAAAATCGACCGAGGCCAACCCCCTGGTGATAGCGGATCAGGTCCCTGGTGATCCGGGTATTACCGCTCAAGACTTGCAAAATGCACTGCAGCAAATGGACGCATTTATAGACGTGACCCCTGAGGATCTAGAAGAACTGATTCGGGCAAGCGAACAACATGCGCGCCGTCGCAGCATCGGCGAAGTCTTCGCCCACGATGGCTGATACCCCGTTTCGATAAGCCGCAAACTCCTGCTAGGGTTATCTGGGTAGCCCGGGTAGGCGTTACTGAACACGTGATCACCCGGATTCATTCATCTGACAGTGATCAAGGGGCGCAATGCTCAAAACCATTGAATCAGAGATCTCAAAACAAGCCGCCCCGCCTGCCTTGCAAGCCGAATTTGCCCAATATGATTTTGATAACCTGCGCAATTTTTGCCGGCTGACCTACACCGCGAGCATTGCCATCTGGCTGCTGTTCAACCTTATTGTCAGCATCAAGGGCGGCCAGGGTTTGACCGTCCTGTCCTTGCTGTTTATCAGCACCATGGTGGTGCTGACCATCATGCTCGGCTTTATTCACAAGTACCGGCACTTCGACGTACTCAACCTGGTTTTCGTCCTGGTCATTACCCTGGGCTTGCGCCTGATCATCTTTGGCTTGCCCGCGGATACACAACCCATCTGGCTGGCACTTGCCAGCTCCAGCATCCTCTACAGCGCATCGATTCTACCCCTGAGCCGTTGGGCCTTCCTGAGTGTCGCGGTCATTGACTGCATCGTGCTCAACCCTTTCCTGATGACCCAAGCGTCGATCATGGATCTGCGTGGCCTCCTGATCCTGTGCTATTTCGCCTTTCTGTGCAGCCTGACGACTTACAGTTTCTTCAAATTGCGTCGGGTCAAACTGCACAACTACACCATGTCCAAACTGTTGGTGGCCCAGGCCTATATCGATGCCCTGACCGAGATTCCCAACCGGCGTTCCTTCATGCTTCAGGCAAGTCATGAGTTGCAGGCACAGCCCCGTGAGCGTGATCACTATCTGGCGATGATCGATATCGATAATTTCAAGAAGGTAAACGACCAGTACGGCCATGATATTGGCGATGAGGTGCTCAAGCGTACTGCCGACATCATCAAGGAGGTGATGGCTGACCATGAGTACGCGCGACTGGGCGGAGAGGAGTTTGCCGTGTACCTGTCAGGTGTACGTCGCAGCGACGCCGAGACGCTGATGGACACCTTGTGCCTGCACGTGCGTGAGGACCCGCACGCACATCCGGTGACCGTCAGCATCGGCCTGGCCCGGGTGGGAGATAACGACACCCTGAACCAGGCCCTTGCCAATGCCGACAAGGCGTTGTACGCATCCAAAAACAGCGGTAAGGACCGGTTCAGTTTTTATCAGTAGAACCTGTGGGAGCGAGCCTGCTCGCGATTCTGGCGCCGCGGTGCATCCGTAAAATCGCGATGATGCCTTCGCGAGCGGGCTCGCTCCCACAAGGGCGGCTGGGTAAGAACAGCAGGCCGATTCACCGTGGGAGCGAGCCTGCTCGCGATTCTGGCGCCGCGGTGCATCCGTAAAATCGCGATGATGCCTTCGCGAGCGGGCTCGCTCCCACAAGGGCGGCTGGGCAAGCACCATCAGGACAGGATTTATTGTTCCCGGGCACTCAGGTCGATGTTGCCATCCCAGCCGCCCCCCAGCGCCGCAATCAACTGCACGCTGGCAATCAGTCGGCTTTGCAGCAAGTTGAGCACGCTGCGCTCGGTACTCAGAGCGGTGGTTTGTACCGAGACCACGTCCAGGTAAGCAATCAGACCGGCCTTGTACTGGTTGTTGGTCAAACGCAGCGATTCGCGGGCCGATTCCAGTGCCTGCTCCTGCACAACCGACTCATCTCCCAGCACCTTCAATTGCACCATGTAGTTTTCCACTTCCCGCAAGCCGTCAAGCACGGTCTGACGGTACTTGGCCACGGTCTGGTCATACACGGCTTCGTTACGATCCACCTCTGCCGAACGCTGGCCACCATCAAACAGCGGCAAGGCAATTTTCGGCCCCACCGACCAGAAACGGTTCGGCACGCTGATCCAGTCCTGATACTGGCTGCTGCTGTAACCGCCCGACAGGCTCAGGCTGAAATCCGGATAATAAGCAGCTTTAGCCACACCGATATTGGCATTGGCGGCGATAACCGAACGCTCCGCCGAAGCGATATCAGGGCGCCTTTCGAGCAATTGTGAAGGCAGGCTGACCGGGATCTGCGGCAACGTGGGCACATCTTTGATTTCAGCCAGATTGAAGCCCGAGGGTGCTTGCCCTGTGAGCACTGCAATCGCGTTTTCAAACTGCGCACGCTGCCAGATCAGATCGATAAGACTGGCCTGGGTGTTGCGCAACTGGGTTTGTGCCTGAGCCACCGCGTCCTTGCCGGAAATCCCTGCCCGGTACTGGTTTTCACTCATTTTCAACGAGCGCTGATACGCCTCGACCGTAGCCTCCAGCAAACGCTTTTGCTCATCGATCACCCGCAGCTGCAGGTAGTTCTGCACCAGTTCCGACTGCTGGCTCAGACGCATTGCGGCCACATCGGCCAGGCTGGCTTGGGCACTGGCCTCATTGGCTTCCAGGCCACGACGCAACTTGCCCCACACATCAGCCTCCCAGCTCACCCCGACCTGAGCATTCAAAGTGTCACGAATACCGCTGCTGGAGCTAGTCAGGCTCGAGTTGGAGCTACCGGTCCCCTGACTGGAGCGGGTTTTGCCCACGCTCAGGTCGGCACTCGGCAAAAAGGCCCCGCGCGCGCTGCGCACCAATGCCTGGGCCTGACGAAACTGGGCTTCGGACTGCGCAATGGTCTGGTTGGAACTGTTTAGGGTTTCAACCAGCCCGTTGAGCTGCTGATCACCGTACAACTCCCACCAGGCACCACGGGCTAATGAGTCGCTGGGGTTGGCCTGAGTCCAGCCAGCAGCCTCCTTGTACTCAAGCGGCGCTGACGTTTGCGGCCGCTGGTAGTCCGGGCCAATCGCACAGGCACTGAGCAATACGGCGGACAGCGCCAGGCCCAGCAGGCGCGAGCCACGGGCCAGCGGCCAACGTCGGGACGACAGAGCCGGTGCAAGAGTAAGCAAACGAGAGGTCATAGCGGAGTTTCCAGAGCAGCATCAGTGCGCACGCCACGCCATTTGTTGAAACGATGGCGTAAACGGTCGAGATAGAGGTAAACCACAGGGGTGGTGTAGAGGGTCAGGATCTGGCTGAAAATCAGCCCGCCGATAATGGTCAGGCCCAGGGGCTGGCGCATTTCTGCACCTTCGGCGGTGCTCAGCATCAGCGGCAAGGCGCCGAGAATAGCCGCCAGGGTCGTCATCAAAATCGGCCTTAAACGTTGCAGGCACGCGCTGCGGATCGACTCTTGCGGGCCAAGGCCGGAGTGTCGCTCCAGTTGCAGCGCAAGATCGATCATCAGGATCGCGTTTTTCTTCACCACACCGATCAGCAAGAACAAACCGAGCAGTGAGATCAAGCTGAACTCACCGCCCGTGAGGTAGATACTCAGCAGCGCACCCACCCCGGCCGATGGCAAAGTCGACAGAATGGTCAGTGGGTGGATGTAACTCTCATAGAGAATCCCCAACACCAGATACACCGCCACCAACGCACCCAAAATCATGAACGGCTGGCTTTTTTGTGTGGCCGCAAACGCATCGCCCGTACCGGCCATTTTCACGATCACTTCTTCGGGCAAGCCGAGTTTTGCGATAGCCCTTTCAATGGCCGCTGTACCTTGCTCAAGCGTCACGCCAGGAGCCAGATCAAACGCAATGGTCTCCGAGGCGAACTGGCCTTCGTGGGATACACGGTCGTTCTGCAGGCTGTTTTCGTAATGGGCAATGGTCGATAACGGAATCCGCTGACCATCGGCGGTAATCACCTGCACCTGATTCAGGGTTTCGGGGTCCTGGGCGTATTTGGGATTGACCTCCATCACCACCTGATACTGGTTCAGGCTGTCGTAGATGGTTGAAATCTGCCGCTGGCTGTAGGCGTTGTTGAGCACGGCAGTGACCATGTCCATATCCACGCCCAGGCGCTTGGCCTGATCACGATCGACCACCAGCGTCACCTGCTGTGCGCCACGCCCTTCGCGGGCATCGATGGCTGTCAGCTCCGGCAGCTCCTTGAGGGCAGCCACCACCTTCGGATACCAGGTGCGCAACTGGCCTAGGTCGCCACTTTGCAGAATGTAGGAATATTGCGAGCTGGTCTGATCACGCCCGCCGCCAAACTGCAGGTCCTGGTCGGCCATCAGCATCAGGCGGCCACCGGGTACCTTGGGCATGTTTTCGCGCAAGCGTTCGATGACCTTTTGCGCGGACACATTGCGCTCTGAAATCGGCTTGAGGCGCACGATCATGAACGCATTGTTGGTGCCACCGTTGCCGCCAATAAAGCCTGCGACACTCTCGACCGCCGGGTCGGCCAACACAGCCTTACGGAAGATTTCCATCTTCGGCTGCATCACGCTGAACGACAGGCCATCGTCGCCGCGAACAAAGCCGATCAGTTGCCCGGTGTCCTGTTGCGGCATAAAGGTCTTGGGCACCACGACATACAGCGCAACGTTGACGCCAATGGTCACCAATAGGCTGAACAGGGTCAGGCGCTTGTGCCGCAGCACCCAGTCCAGGCTACGGGCATAACCACTGACCATGCGCTCGTTGAGCCGTATGCTCCAGCGTTGCATGGCGTTTTCAGTGCCCGGCACATGGGGTTTAAGCCAGCGAGCGCAAAGCATCGGCGTCAGGGTCAAAGACACCACCAGCGACACTACAATCGAAGCCGCGAGGGTGATGGAAAACTCGCGGAACAGGCTTTCGACAATCCCGCCCATGAACAGAATCGACAAGAACACCGCCACCAGCGACACGTTCATCGAGAGCAAGGTAAAACCGACTTCCTGGGCCCCGAGGTACGCCGCTTTCATCGGTGCAATACCGGCATCAATGTGTCTCGAGATGTTCTCCAGCACCACGATGGCGTCATCCACCACCAGCCCGGTCGCCAGAATCAAGGCCATCAATGACAGGTTGTTCAGCGAGAAGCCGTACAGGTACATGATCGCAAAAGTGCCAACCAATGAGACCGGCACTGCCAGCGTCGGAATCAGCGATGCACGGAAATTACCCAGAAACAGGAACACCACCAGAATCACTAGCGCCACGGCGATCAGCAGGGTCATTTCGGCTTCATGCAACGTGGCCTTGATCACCGGCGAACGGTCCATCGCCAGGTTCAGCTGGACACTGGCCGGCAGCACCGCTTGCAGGGCCGGCAATTGGGCCTTGATCGCGTTCACGGTCTCGATGATGTTGGCACCGGCCTGGCGGTTGACCACCAGCAAGACTGCCGCATCGTTATTGAAAAAACCGCTGTTGTAACGGTCTTCGACACTGTCCTTGACCTTGGCCACATGGCTCAGACGCAGCGCTGCGCCGTCCTGGTAGCGAATGATCAGGGGCTCGTAATCCTTGGCTTTTTCCAACTGATCGTTGGCCTGGATCTGCCAGTTACGATCACCGTCGGACACCGCGCCCTTGGGTCGACGCACGTTGGCATTGGCGATGGTGCTGCGCACGTCATCCAGCGAGACACCGTACTGGTTGAGCAGCTGCGGCTCCAGCTCGATACGCACCGCGGGCAAAGAGCTGCCGCCAATCTGCACTTCGCCCACACCCGGCACCTGGGACAGGCTTTGGGAAAGAATGGTGGAAGCCAGGTCGTAGAGCTGCCCTTTGGAAAGCACCTCGGAGGTCAGCGACAGCACCATGATCGGCGCTTGTGACGGGTTGATCTTTTTGTAGGTCGGCATGCTTTTCATGCCGCTGGGCAACAGGTTGCGCGAAGCGTTGATCGCTGCTTGCACTTCTCGCGCAGCACCGTTGATATCCCGGTCCTGATCGAACTGCAAAATCACCCGGGTCGAGCCCTGGCTAGAATTGCTGCTCATGGTGTTGATCCCGGCAATAGCGCCAAAGGATCGCTCCAGCGGCGTGGCCACGGTTGAAGCCATGACCTCGGGGCTGGCTCCCGGCAGGTTGGCCGACACCACAATCACCGGGAAATCCATTTGAGGCAGCGGCGACACCGGCAGCAAACCGAAGCTCACCCCCCCCAGCAACATGATTGCCAGGCTCAGGAGCATGGTGGCTACCGGGCGCTTGATGAACGGGCCGGACAGGTTCATACAGACGCCTGCTCAGCCTGGGCATCATCACCGCGCCAGCGACGACCCAATCGATCGAAATACAGGTAAATCACCGGGGTAGTGAACAGGGTCAGCACCTGGCTCACCAGCAAACCGCCCACCATGACCAGGCCCAGCGGCTGACGCAGTTCAGCCCCCGAACCGGTGGCCAGCATCAACGGTACAGCACCGAACAGCGCCGCCAGGGTGGTCATCAGAATCGGCCGGAAGCGCAGCAACGCGGCTTGATAGATGGCCTGCTCGGGGGCCATGCCCTGATTACGTTCGGCATCGAGGGCGAAGTCGATCATCATGATCGCGTTCTTCTTCACGATACCGATCAGCAGGATGATGCCGATAATCGCAATCATCCCCAGGTCATTGCCGCTGAGAATCAGCGCCAGCAAGGCACCGACCGCCGCCGACGGCAGGGTCGAGAGGATGGTGATCGGGTGGATGTAGCTCTCATAGAGCACACCGAGCACGATATACATGGTCACCACCGCAGCCAGAATCAGCAGCAAGGTGCTCGACAACGAAGCCTGGAACGCCTGCGCTGCACCCTGGAACTCAGTCTTGACCCCCAGCGGCATGCCGATGTCCTTTTGCACTTGATCGATCAGCTCGACTGCCTGGCCCAAAGCAACGCCTGGGGCAAGGTTGAACGAGACCATGACCGAAGGGAACTGGCCGATGTGTGAGATTGCCAGTTGCGCCTGACGCTCTTCGACCTTGGCCAGACTCGACAGCCGCACCTGGCCGCCGTCGGTGGTTTTCACATGGATCTGATCCAGGGCTTGGGGACCGATCTTCTCGCCGTCCTTGGCCTGCAGCACAACGCGGTACTGGCTGGCCTGGGTGTAGATGGTCGAGATCTGGCGCTGGCCAAAAGCGTCGTACAGCGCGTCAGTGATATTGGCGACCGACACCCCAAGGCGCGAGGCCGCATCACGGTCAATCACCAAGTACACCTGCAAGCCTTTGTCTTGCAGATCGCTGGCCACATCGGCCAGTTCAGGTTGATTGTTCAGTGCCGTTACCAGTTTTTCGCTCCAGGTGCTGAGCAACTCGGCATCCGGCGAAGACAGGCTGAACTGATACTGGGTGCGGCTCACACGGTCTTCGATGGTCAAGTCCTGCACCGGCTGCATAAACAGGCGAATCCCTGCCAGCTTGTCGAGTTGCGGTTGCAGGCGCGCAATCACTTCGGTAGCACTGTCGCTGCGCTCGCTGTGAGGCTTGAGGTTGATGAGCATGCGTCCGCTGTTCAGCGTCGGGTTATCACCGTCCACCCCGATATACGACGACAGGCTTTCAACATCCGGGTCTTGCAGGATGATCTTGCCCAACTCTTGCTGACGCTGACTCATGGCGCTGAACGAAATCGACTGCGGCGCCTCGGAAATTCCCTGGATCACCCCGGTGTCCTGCACCGGGAAGAACCCCTTGGGCACCACCATGTACAGAAACACGGTCAATGCCAGAGTACCGATAGCCACCAGCAGGGTCAGCGGCTGGTGCTTGAGCACCCACTGCAACATGCGCCCGTACTCGGCAATCATCCAGTCAATCACCGCGCCGCTGGCACGGTAGAAACGCCCCTGCTCTTGCGGTTTGGGTTCTGCCTTGAGCAAGCGGGCGCACATCATCGGCGTCAGGGTCAGCGAGACCACCAGCGAGATCAGGATCGCCACCGCCAGGGTTATCGCAAACTCCCGGAACAAGCGCCCCACCACGTCGGCCATGAACAGCAGCGGGATCAGCACCGCAATCAGCGACAGAGTCAGCGAGATCAGGGTGAAGCCGATCTGTTTGGCGCCCTTGAGCGCCGCTTGCATAGGGCTGTCGCCCTCTTCGATATAGCGCGAAATGTTCTCGAGCATGACGATGGCGTCATCCACCACAAAACCGGTGGCGATAGTCAGAGCCATCAGCGTCAGGTTGTTGATCGAGAACCCCGCCAGATACATCACCCCAAAGGTGCCGACCAGCGACAGCGGCACGGCAATCGATGGAATAAGGGTGGCGCTGGCGCGACGTAAAAACAGGAACGTCACCATCACAACCAGCGCGATGGCGATCAGCAATTCGTACTGCACATCACGTACCGAGGCGCGGATGGTTTGGGTACGATCGGTCAGCACCGTGACATCAATACCCGCCGGCAGGTTATCGGTGATGCTCGGCAGCAGCGCCTTGATCCGGTCCACCACCTCAATCACGTTGGCACCGGGCTGGCGCTGGATATTGAGCAACACGGCCTGATTTTCGTTGGCCCAGGCGGCAAGACGCTCGTTTTCGGCGCCATCGACAATTTCGGCTACGTCCTTGAGTCGCAGCGGCGCGCCGTTGTTGTACGCCAGGATCAGCTCGGCGTATTCCTGCGGGGTTTTCAACTGGTCATTAGCGTCCAGCATCGAGACCCGGGTCGGGCCATCAAAGTTACCCTTGGGCTGGTTGACGTTGGATGCCCCGATCAGGGCCCGCACATCCGACAGGTTCAAGCCATTGGCGGCCAGCGCTTCAGGGTTGACCTTGATCCGCACGGCCTGGCGTTGACCACCGGCAATACTGACCATGCCAACGCCACTGATCTGGGCGATTTTTTGCGCCATGCGCGTATCGACCAGATCATTGAGTTTGGGCAACGGCATGGTTTTGGAGCTGATCGCCAGGGTCAGCACCGGGGTATCTGCAGGGTTAACCTTGTTGTACACCGGCGGCGCCGGTAAATCGTTGGGCAACAAGTTGCTGGCGGCGTTGATCGCGGCCTGCACCTGTTGCTCGGCAACATCCATGTTGATATCGAGATTGAAGCGCAACGTCAGCACCGATGCGCCACCGGAACTGGTCGAGGCCATTTGCGTCAGGCCCGGCATTTGCCCGAACTGACGCTCAAGCGGCGCCGTCACGGCACTGGTCATGACATCCGGGCTGGCCCCGGGATACAACGTCATCACACGGATTGTCGGGTAGTCGACCTGAGGCAAGGCCGACACCGGCAGCAAGCGATAGGCAATAATCCCGGACAACACAATGGCCAGCATGCACAGCGTGGTTGCGACCGGGCGAAGGATAAACAGCCGCGACAGATTCATTCGTGGGCCTTGGTCTTGGCTTTGTCAGGGGCCGGGGCTGTATCGGTGTCAGGGCCGCCCTCCAGCAGTTGCCCTGCGGCCGTTGTTGGCACTTCAACACTGTCATTGACCACTTCGACTGCACCACCGTCGCGCAGACGGTCCGTACCTTCGAGCACCACTCGATCACCCGGCACCAGGCCGTCTTCGATCACTGTCACATCGCCGTCAGTGGCGCCCACTTTAATGGTGCGGATCTTGACCTTGTTGTCGCCGTCCATTGCATACACGAACGAGCCGTTGGTGCCGTACTGAATCGCCGCTGTCGGCGCAAGCACCACGTTTACCAGGGTGTCGGCCAGCAGGCGGACATTGACAAACTGGTTGGGGAACAGCACCTGATCGCGGTTCTCGAACAGCGCCTTGAACTTCAGGGTACCGGTGGTGATATCAATCTGGTTGTCGATGCTGCTCAACACACCCACTGCCAGCTCTTTGGTGTCACCCCGGTTCCAGGCCTGAACCGGCATTTTCGCGCCGCTGCGATAACGCTCAAGCACCAGTGACAGATTGGTCTCGGGCAAGGTAAAGGCGACCACGATCGGCTCGGTCTGGGTGATCACAACCAGGGCCGTAGTGTCGTTGGCTGCAACCAGATTGCCGACATCCAGTTGACGCAAGCCCACACGGCCACTGATCGGCGCACGGATCTTGGTGAAGTCCAGATTCAGCTTGGCATCATTGACGGCTGCCTGATTGGTCTTGACCGTGCCCTGATATTGGCTGACCAGTGCTTCGGCTGTATCGAGAGTCTGCTTGGCGATACTGTCTTCGGCATACAGGCCGCGATAGCGCTGTACATCAACCTGGGCGTTTTTCAATTGGGCCTGGTTCTGCAGCAGGGTGCCTTCGGCTTGCAGCAAGGCGTTCTGATAGCTTCGCGGGTCGATTTCAGCCAGCAGCTCGCCAGCCTTGACCATCTGCCCTTCCTTGAAATAGATCTTGACCAGCTCTCCCGCCACGCGACTGCGTACGTTGATCGTGTTGAGTGCAGTGACTGTGCCCAGCGCCTTGAAGTACACCGGAAAATTACCCTGCGTGACTTCCGACACCCTGACTGGCACGGCCTGAGTCGACCCGCCAAACCCGGGACGCATCATCCCTGAGCGGCTGGTGTGCCCTGCGGGCTGATCGCTCGTGGCCTTTTTCGGGGCAGAAGGCCAGAGCCACCAGCACAGGCCAAGGACTATCAGCAAGACCAGCAGGCCAAACAGCCAGAAACGGGATTTGTGGGAAACAGAGGATTGCATGGAGTGATCAACCATTAGCGCGAGCGATAATTTTCAGGAAGTCGAACGATAAGCAGTGCGAGCCGTTATGAAAAGGCTCTTTACCGGCTATTTACGTTATAGAGGGGTCATGAGCAAAAGATGACAGTCATTGTGGGGGCTGGATTGCTTGCGATGGCATCACTGCGTCTGTGCAGATGCACCTCAGCGCCTGCATCGCGAGCAGGCTCGCTCCCACGGCTTGGCCGTCATTGCAAAATTGAACGTAAAAAAACGGCCTGGCACCTCTCGGTGCCAGGCCGTTTTGGGTCTAGCGGTACGACTTACTTCAAAACAGCCAGGGCTGCTTCGTAGTTCGGCTCTTCAGCGATTTCTTTTACCAGTTCGCTGTGCAGCACGTTGTCGTTTTCGTCCAGAACCACGACCGCGCGCGCAGTCAGGCCAGCCAGCGGGCCATCAGCGATTGCAACGCCGTAGTTCTCGATGAACTCGCGACCGCGCAGGGTCGACAGGTTTTGCACGTTTTCAAGGCCTTCGGCGCCGCAGAAGCGGGCCTGAGCGAATGGCAGGTCAGCCGAGATGCACAGCACCACGGTATTGGCCAGTTCGTTGGCCTGAGCGTTGAACGTACGCACGGAGGTCGCACACGTCGGGGTGTCAACGCTTGGGAAGATGTTCAGCACTTTACGCTTACCAGCAAAGCTCGCCAGTGTTACGTCGGACAAATTACCTGCAACCAGCGAAAACGCTGGCGCCTTGGAACCTACTGCAGGCAGTTCGCCGTTGACTTGAACAGGGTTGCCTTTAAGCGTCACTTGAGCCATGAACGATGTCCTTCTTAACAGTTTTTGAAGAGGCCGAAGTTAAACATGAATCAGGCGGACGACCTACGGCCTGAGCATAAAATCTCACGCCTCTCATTACAAAAAGAATATTCCCACAACCCTTCATGCACTTCTGCCAAAACTGACGAACACGCCAGTGGTAGCGAGCGTGCTCGCCCCCACTGAGGCACCACCGGGTGCAATTACTTTTTCAGTTTCAGATACGACTGGTGCAAGTCCGCAGCCCAGGTATCGATGACATTCTTCACATCATCGGCCTTCATGGCCTGGCTGCTGTTCGCCAACGGCTTGCCAGTGCCTTTGCGCACGACCTGGGCCACCACATCCTGGCTTTGCCCGTCGATAAAGACGGCTTCGGTAGCCAGTTCGGTATCCTGATCGCGGATGCCCGACGCCGTGCTCACCGCCGCTGCCACCAGCGCTACCGGAATATATTCATAAGGCGCCAGGCTCGCGGTCTCGCTGCTGACTGCGGTGATGGCTGCCCGCACCACAATCACACCCGGACCAGGGGCACTGGCCAATGGCAATGATTTGCTCAGTTCACGTTTAAGGGCCTGATCGTAGTAGTTGGTGATTCCGTTCAACGTACTTTGCGGGATTTTCTCCGTCGGCTTGGGTGCCGGGTACAGCTGAGTCGGCTCGATGTACACGCTTGTGTACTCGTTCACCTTCAGGTTTGGGTCTACCCAACGCATCACTTCAGCACCAGAGGGCGACTTGGCCTCTTTAAGGTGGCTGTAATCCTTTAGAAAACCGGAGTATTCGTCCGGCTGCTGGACCTTGCTCGCACAACCGACCATCGCGATCGAGGCGACGCACAACGTACCGATCATTAAACCAAGCTTCATTCTGTAACTCCTGTGGGGGGGCGACCGTAGGAACGCGCCCATATAGGTATAGCCAAGCCTTGGAGAATCGCCGCAGAACCAGGTTGTATCCGTCGATGAATGTGCTGGAGCAAACATTAAACAGAGAGCTGCACCCTACAGTTCAGTTAAAAATCAATATCAAAAAAACCTTAAAAACCAGATCAGTTTTGAAAAAAACCCATTAAACAAAACAAATAATCTGATCCGCATAAATTCTGATTTTCTGAATCTGTCTTGTTTTACTCAAGCTTCCTAAAGTTCACCCTGCGCCAGACCACGAGGCCTGGCAGGACTTTGAACCGTGGAAGACTTGAGCATGAGCACAGCACAAAACGGGCAGGCCTATAACTATAAGGTCGTCCGCCAATTCGCCATCATGACTGTGGTGTGGGGGGTAGTCGGCATGGCCATGGGCGTATGGATCGCCTCACAACTGGCCTGGCCGCAAATGAACCTCGACCTGCCCTGGACCACCTTCGGCCGCCTGCGTCCATTGCACACCAGCCTGGTAATTTTCGGTTTTGCCGGCAGCGCCCAATTTGCCGCCAGCTATTACGCCGTACAGCGCACCTGCGGCGTGCGGCTGTTCTCCGACAAGCTCGCTGCCTTCACTTTTTGGGGCTGGCAGTCAGTGATCGTGATCATGCTGGTCACCCTGCCCCTGGGCTACACCACGACCAAGGAATACGCCGAAATCGAGTTCACCGGCGCCGTCTGGATGACCGTGGTCTGGGTGGCCTACGCCATCGTCTTCTTCACCACAGTGGTTCGACGAAAAACAAAGCACATCTATGTTGGCAACTGGTTTTTCGGCGCGTTTATTCTGGTGATTGCCATGCTCCATGTGGTCAATCACCTGGCCATTCCTGTGGACTGGTTCAAGTCATATCCGGTCTACTCCGGCGCCACCGATGCCATGGTGCAGTGGTGGTATGGGCACAACGCCGTAGGTTTCTTCCTGACAACCGGCTTTCTCGGAATGATGTACTACTTCGTACCCAAGCAAGTCGGCAAGCCGATTTACTCTTATCGCCTGTCCATCGTCCATTTCTGGGCACTGATCACGCTCTATATCTGGGCAGGCCCTCACCACTTGCACTACACCGCCTTGCCGGACTGGGCGCAATCGCTGGGCATGGCAATGTCGATCATCCTGCTGGCACCGAGCTGGGGCGGCATGATCAACGGCATGATGACCCTGTCGGGGGCCTGGCATAAGTTGCGTACCGACCCGATCCTGCGCTTTCTGGTGCTGTCGCTGGCCTTCTACGGCATGTCGACCTTCGAGGGCCCGATGATGGCGATCAAGACCGTCAACGCCCTCTCCCATTACACCGACTGGACCATCGGCCACGTACACGCCGGGGCTTTGGGCTGGGTGGCGATGATTACCTTCGGGGCGCTGTACCACATGATCCCGAAAATCTTCGGCCGCGAGCAGATGCACAGCATCGCGCTGATCAACCTGCACTTCTGGCTGGCTACCATCGGTACCGTGCTCTACATCGCCTCGATGTGGGTCAACGGCATCACCCAGGGCCTGATGTGGCGGGCGATCAACGATGACGGCACCCTGACCTACTCGTTTGTCGAGTCTTTACAGGCCAGTCACCCGGGCTTTGTCGTACGCCTGGTGGGCGGGCTGTTCTTCCTGTGCGGCATGTTGCTCATGGCCTGGAACGTATGGCGCACGGTGCGAGTGGCCAACCTCAAACAGGCCGAACTGGCCGCCCGGATTGCTTGATCCCTTTGCAGCGCAGGCCACAAGGCTTGCGCTTGCCCTCCAGCAAGGAGCGTTGCACATGCTCGAAATAGCCCTCAACAGCTGCGCTGTGATCAGTATTTACTGCGCCGTCAGCTGGTGCTTGAAGCACAAAACCGAGAAAGACATCGACGAAGCCAGCCTGATCCCGTTTGCCGACGACCCGGAGGTGGCACGCAGGGTTGAACTCGCCACCGGCAAAACCGTCAATGCGGTGCAGATCTGCGAGCCAGAGCCGTGCAAGCCAGGGTGGAGCAAGATGGAGATTTGACGTTAAGGTAATGGCACTGCGACAGATTAAATCTGCACGATTGGTTGCACTGAGAAGGTGTTCAGCGGCATTCTGCCACTCACCGTTCAACGAACTAATGATCGCCGACGCAATCAATCTGTACGCCATTAATACCTTTTCGACAGAGACGCTCATGACTTCCAAGCTGGAACAACTCAAGCAGTTCACCACCGTGGTCGCAGACACCGGCGACCTCGACGCGATTACCCGTCTCAAACCTGTGGATGCAACCACCAACCCGTCGCTGCTGCTCAAGGCTGCAGCAATGCCCGGCTATGCCGAACTGCTGAAAAACGCCATCAGCCACGCCAAAGGTGATGTGGGCCTGGCTTGCGATCATTTCGCGGTATCGGTAGGTAGCGGTATCTTGAAAGTGATACCGGGCCGTATTTCGACTGAAGTCGACGCCCGCCTGTCGTTTGACGAACCCGCCCTGCTGAAAAAAGCCCACCAGTTGATCGAGCTTTACGACAAGGCCGGTGTAGGCCGCGACCGCGTGCTGATCAAGCTCGCCTCGACCTGGGAAGGCATCCGCGCGGCAGAGAAACTGGAAAAGGACGGCATTCAAACCAACCTGACCCTGTTGTTCTCGTTCGCCCAGGCCGCTGCCTGTGCCGATGCCGGGGTATTCCTGATCTCGCCGTTCGTAGGTCGGATTTACGACTGGTACAAGAAGTCCACCGGCGTTGACTACACCGGCTCCGATGATCCGGGCGTGCAGTCCGTAACCCGTATCTACAACTACTACAAAGCCAATGCCTACAACACCGTGGTGATGGGCGCCAGCTTCCGCAACCTCAACCAGATCGAGCAACTGGCCGGCTGCGACCGCCTGACCATCAGCCCCGACCTGCTGGAAAAACTGGCACTGGACGACGGCCAGCTGGAACGCAAACTTGTCCCTGGCCACGCAGGCGAACCGCGCCTGATACTGAACGAAGCGCAATTCCGCTGGGCCTCGAACGAAGATGCAATGGCCACCGAGAAACTGGCTGAAGGCATTCGTCAGTTCGCTCGCGACCAGGAAAAACTTGAGGCGCTGCTGTCAGGTAAATAACCTTTCAACTGTGGGAGCGAGCAGGCTCGCTCCCACAAGAAGCCCTGCACAATACCGTTGCCCCCCTCCTCCAATCCCATCATCGGTTCGCAATAACCCGCCTCGCGTAACTGTGTGAGGTCCGCACAGGTGTAAACCTGATACTTGTGCTTGAGCCCCAGCGGGAATTCGCAGTAGCGCATGACACCCTCCAGCATGGCAGTTTCGACGCTCAGGGGCGGTCGGTCCTCAGCACATCGCAGCTGTAACGGTAGTGGTTGTCCATCATCAACCGCCCGTCATTTTCCACCGTGCTGGAGCAGGCGCCCTGATGCAACACCGCACGCACTTCGCCCAGTTGATGGCTGGCAAAGCGCTGAACGAATTCACTCTTGCCAACGTAATCGGCGATATCGCAGTCCGCGAGATTGCGGCACTTGTCGCCATCGGTTAGATCGTCCACGGCGATGATGTCACGCTCGCCGCGCCGGTTAAGGCCCCTTGCCAGTGATAAAGGCACAAGTGACACACGGCACGCTGGCGATGAAATCGCTGGGCCTTGTCCGCAAATTTGTGGCGCTGAGTCTGGTCGACGCCGCGCCCCTGCAAGACGAAACAGTCGTCAGAAACGGTACTTCATGCCCAGCATCAGGTTGCGCGGGTCGCCGTAGTAATAGGTTGAATACAAGCCATACCCGCTAAGGTATTCACGATCGAATACGTTGTTCAGATTGACCGAGGCACTCAAGTCTTGAGTGATGTCATAGCGGGCCATCAAGCCGACCACCGCGAAGCTGCCTTCCTTGGCATCAGCTTTGATCGATGAGTCGAGCTCGCTGTAGGTCGAGCCTTGCCACGTCAGGTTGCCGCCCACGTTCAGATCCTTAAGATCACCGGACAGCTGATAGTTGGTGGCCAGTTTGAACAATTGCTCGGGGTGATTACTGTTGATCCGCTTGCCCTCCTTGTCCCGTGGCTGGGCGTAGGTGTAACCCGCCAGCAATTGCCAGCCGCTCATGACTTCGCCGGAAATTTCAGCCTCAAAGCCTTTGGTCTTGGTGCCACTGACTGCTTTGTAGGCATCCTGGCCATCGGCGCGCATACCGTCGTATTCGGCGTAGTTGTCCTGCTTGATCAGAAACAGGGCAAAACTGGTGTTCAGGGCACCGCCAAAATACTCCGACTTCAAGCCTGTTTCGTAGCTTTGCCCGGTCACGGGGGCGAGCACTTTGTTGTCGCGATCGAAGTAGCTTTGGGGAGTAAAGATGTCGGTATAGCTGGCATAGACCGAGTGGCTTTCGCTCAGGTCATAGACGATCCCTGCATAAGGGATCATTTTTCCGGTTTTTTTGCTGTTATCGGTCGTCGGAGTAGTTTGCGCCGCGTTATACGTCATTGTTCCCTTGCGATCGTAGTTCACCACTCGGGTGCCCAGGATCACCGACAGATCATCTGTAGGCTTGAAACGCAACGCTCCGTAAGCCGCCGACTCTTTGGTCTTGTACTTTTGCTTCAGACCCCGGCTCAAGTCCGTAGGACGCGGCGCGTCATTGTTCCAGTTCTCATAATTGACGGTCAGGTCATCCGCATTCATTGCCAGATAGTCCGTACGACCATCGCTGACATTCATCCCCACCACCAGTTCATGGGTCCGACCCAAAAGCTCGAATGGCCCGGTCGCATAGGCATCCAGGGTATCGGTCTTGATCTCGAAGGTTTTGGTACCGCTCATGAATTGAGCTTGACCCGTGGCTTTATCGGGGAAAGGTCCCCACCCCACCAGATTCCCCTGCAACTGCTCGGTATTGCCCTTCCAGTGACTGGCCTCGACTTTAAGCAGCCAGTCGTTGTCAAAACGTTGCTCAACCCCTGCGAAGTATTTGGTGCTTTCGCTGTCGGCATAGGCCCACTTGGCTGCTGGATTCATCGAGCGGCTGAAATGGGTTCGGCTGCCATCGCTGTAATACAGCGGTAATTGGCCAAAACTTGAGCCGTTGGAGTTAATCCGCTGATAGTCGATACCGGCATAAGCGGTGGTGTCATCGCTCAAATCTGCTTCGGCGATGCCATAAAACACGTCCTTGTCAGAGGAGTAGCGATCGATGAAAGAACGACCCTCTTCGCGAGCTGCAACCATACGACCACGTACCGCACCGTTTTCAGTGAGCGGCCCGGACAGGTCCAGTTCGGTGCGATAACGGTCCCACGAACCGCCGCTGCCCGATGCATACCCCTGAAACTCCTTGGTCGGACGTTTGCGCACCAGATTCACCGCGCCCGATGGGCTGCCCACGCCACTCATCAGACCGGTGGCGCCGCGCACCACCTCTACACGGTCGTAAATAGCCATGTCACGCATGCCCAGGCCATTGGTGTTGGTGGTGAAATCCGAGGTCGGTACGCCGTCGTACTGAAAGTTGTCCAGGGTAAAACCACGGGAATAGAAGTTGTACCGCTCGCTGTCGTCATGCATCACGGTGATACCAGGGGTTTGCGCCAGTACTTGAGCGATACTCCCCAACCCCTGATCGGTCATCTGCTGGCGGGTAATTACCGTGACAGATTGCGGTGTTTCGCGCAGCGAAAGAGGCAGCTTGGTCGCCGTACTGGTTTCACCGGTTGTGTAGGAATTGCTGCCCTCTGTGGTGCCGCCTAACCCCAGCCCTGTGACACTAGTGGCTTGCAGTTGCAATTGCGCACCGTCCGAGCTCAACGGATACAGTATCCAGACGCCATTGGCGCCTTCAGTGGCCGTCAGGCCACTGCCTTTTAGCAAGTTCTGCAAGCCCTGCGCCACATCGAAACGCCCCTTGAGTGCCGGCGCCTGCTTGTTTCTGACCAGGCTCGGATCATAAGGCAGGGAAATATTGGCCTGCTGGGCAAAGCGGTTTAACGACGCTTCCAGATCACTGGCTGGCACGTCGAAACTGCGTTGGGCACTGATGGGGGCGGCGCTGGCCAGCGAGAACGGTTGCGTGGCCGCCAGCATTGCGCCGCCCAGTAACACGGTTTGCAAGGCCAAGGCCAGGCGGCTGCGGGAAGGCAATGAAGGGTTGCGATAAACACGGGACATTGGCGCGGGGCTCCTGCAATAAATAAGTCTTATGCCTATCTGTCGAAGGACACGCGAAAACCCGCAAAGAAATTTGATAATTATTCGTATTTGTAAACTCGGCAAAAAACGGCTTGCACAAAATCCTTCAGCAGCACCCAGGTACGATTGCCTACGCCGCCACAATCCTCGTCCAGAACCGTGTCCTGTGCTCAATTCGAACTGGCAGCGACTGGCTCAGGCTTTCCAGCGCATGGTCGATACCCTCGAGCTGAAACACCCCGGACACCCGCAGGTCTCTGACCGCCGGATCGCACTGCAACCAGCCGTGGCGATAGCGCGCGAGCTCTTGCGCCAGGTCCTGCAAACGCATCTGCCTGGCCACCAGCACACCGCTTGCCCAGCCACTGGTCGTGAACCCAGACGCCGGCTGCGGTTGCGCCGAACGGGCGTTGATCAAATACTCGCCCCCGGCCTGCACCAGTACTGGTCGGGCATCAGGCATGTGAATCGCCACCACCCCCTCCTCGACCAGCAGCCGGGTACGCCCGGATTCCTGACGCACGTCGAATGCCGTGCCGATGGCCTGCAATCGAGCCTCACGGGTATGAACCCAAAACGGTCGGCGACCGCTGACAGAAATCGGGTCCTGGCCCGTGCGGACAAAAATCTCACCACTGCGCAACACCACCAGCCGCTGTTGCTCCGTGAACAGCACATCAGCAGAACTGTCGGTATTGAGCTGCAAATCCGTGCCATCCACCAGATTGAACAATCGCCGCTCACCCACACCAGTGGCATAGTCGGCGCCAAACGTACGCCACGGTTGCTGCTGGATCGCCACCCCCCCAGCCCCGACGCCCAGCATGCTCAACCCCAATACTTTGAGCGTCTGACGGCGCGAGCGCAGGCGGCCACTGCCGGCCAGGGTGTCCAGTGCCACACGACCGGAGAGTGCCGAGGCCTGACGCAAGGTCGTCTCGGTCAGTTGCAGGGCTTGCCAGGCAGCTTCGTGGCTGGCGTCGGCGGCGCGCCATTGCTTGCACGCGGCAAACACTTGCGGTTCAGCCGCGCCGGATTGGGTTTTCACCAGCCAGTCAATGGCCTGATCGAGCACATGGGGCGCAAATTCGACCTGCGTGGGGCTACCGCTCACAGGGTGTGACGCGCGACAAAGCAATGGCGGATGGCCGTGGCCATGTACTTTTCAATCGAACTCAGACTAACCCCAAGGCGCTCGGCAATCGCCTGATAGCCAAGCCCTTCAAGGCGCGAAAGCAAAAAAGCAGTTCGCACCGCAGGTTTCAACCCATCGAGCAGCGCATCGATTCGGGTCAGGGTTTCCAGGAGGATCAAACGCTCTTCGGGAGCCGGCATCTCCTGCTCGGGCAAGTGCGCAATGGCTTGCAGATAAGCCTGCTCGACTTTCTGGCGGCGAAAGCGGTCAATCAACAAACCCTTGGCGATGCTGCTCAACCAGGCACGCGGCTCACGCAACTGCGCAACCTGCTCCGGTTTGCCCAATACATAAAGGAAGGTGTCTTGTGCCATGTCGGCAGCATTGTCGGTATCACGCAAACGCCGCCGCAGCCAGTTCACCAGCCAACCGTGGTGATCGCTATAAAGGCTATGCACGTCTGCATGCAGCAACGGTGGGTTCGACGGGGATGGCGACACGGGAACCCTCGGGACGTGCTGTCAGCACACTGCGAATAGGAATGGGTCGCAATCATATTCGCAGTACTGGCCAGACTCAAGCCTTGGGCGGCTTGCGAGGGCAATCATGCAATGTCGCCGCACAGAACGGCGGCGACTGGGGCAAGGATCAAGGGATAAGCGAGTACACCAGCGACGAAATCGCGATCAGGCCAACAACCGTCACGAAGACGTTGGAGATCTGCCCCGAATACTGGCGCATGGCTGGAATACGGCGAATCGCGTACATCGGCATCAGGAACAGGATGGCTGCAATCACCGGCCCGCCCATGGTTTCGATCATGCGCAGGATGCTTGGGTTCAGCGTTGCCACCGCCCAGCACACCACCAGCATGAACGCGGCAGTCATGCGGTCGAGGTTTTTCGCTGCAGGGCGCTTGCCGGTTTTCAGTACCAGGCCTTTAAGGCCTTCACTGGCGCCGATGTAGTGGCCCAGGAACGACTTGGCAATGGCCACAAACGCAATCAGCGGCGCAGCAAAAGCGATGGTCGGGTTGCTGAAGTGGTTGGCCAGGTAGGACAGAATCGACAGGTTCTGCGTCTTGGCCTCAAGCAGTTGCTCCGGCGACAGCGTGAGTACACAGCTGAACACGAAGAACAGCACCATCACCACCATCAGCAGGTGGGCGCGGGACAGGATCTGCGAGCTGCGCTCATCGGCATTGGCACCATAGCGGCGCTTCTGATCAACGGCGAACGCCGAGATAATGGGCGAGTGGTTAAAGGAGAACACCATCACCGGGATGGCCAGCCATAAGGTGTGCAGCAATGCAGAAGGTGCAGGCAGCGTGGTCGCGGTACTCAGAATGCCGCCGTTCCAGTGCGGAATCAGAAACACGGCCAAAAACAGCAACGCGACAATAAACGGGTAGACCATCATGCTCATGGCCTTGACGATCACTTGTTCGCCGCAGCGCACCACAATCAGCAAGCCCAGAATCAGAACCAGCGCCAGAATTGCCCGTGGCGGAGGCGTGATATGCATTTGATTGAGCATAAAGCTGCCAACTGTGTTGGTCAGCGCTACGCTGTAAATCAGCAAAATCGGAAAAATCGCCAGGAAGTACAGCAATGTGATCACTGCGCCGGCGCGCAGGCCAAAATGCTCTTCAACCACGTCAGTGATATCTGAGCCTTCGCGCCCGGAGAGTACGAAGCGGGTCAAGCCACGGTGAGCGTAAAAGGTCATCGGGAACGCCAGCAGCGCCAGGATCAATAACGGCCAAAAGCCGCCAAGCCCTGCATTGATTGGCAAGAACAAGGTACCTGCGCCAATCGCTGTGCCGAACAGGCCCAGCATCCAGGTGGTGTCATGACGATTCCAGCGACTGAGAGTCGCAGGGGTCTCGTCGAAGCGTTCGTCGACGCTGTTAGCCTGGTCATTCATCCGGTCGAATCTCCGCTAGCCGGTCGTTACCACGCAGCCGGAGCGGACAAGAAACACCTTGCTGACATCGCCCCGGCCATAAGAGGGGCGCGATTGTCCGGGATTAGACATAAGAAGCAAAGGTTTAGCTGAGCAATGGTCGAAAATGATGTCACGCTGCAAAGCAAGAGATCGACACCTATTGATACACTATTGCTGTTAAAAACCCGTCAAAAAGGCCCGAGACCTATGCACTTTGCCCGCCGTTTCCCCGCTTTTATCGGTTTATGCCTGCTTGTTGCGTTGCCAGTGGCCCATGCCGACGGTCTGACGATTACCTGGCCCGCAGGCTGGGAGATTCAAACCGTCACCCCTGAGCCCGGCGACAGCAGCGTGCGCCAACGGGCCGTGAAGAACGATGCCAATGGCGATCCGCAAATGGTCATGGAACTGACCCAGTCGACCCTGGTGCCGGAACACAAGGTGAATATGGAGGCCGTTTTGCTGCAAATGCGCAAAACCCTGCAGCAAAACTTCGCCAAAGGCGGATACCAGAGCGCTTGCAGCAAAATCAACAGCAGCACCCTGGGGGGCCTGGACGCCTTGCAAACCACCTGCAAAATCACCCAGAACGGCAACCACGTCATCACCCAGACCCTGGTGGCCGCCACTCAGGGCAACAGCGCCTACGCCCTTTCCTACGCAGGCCCGGCAGACGGCTACAAAGCCAACGAGCCCGAGGTCCAGGGCATCCGTGCAAGCTTGCGACTGACGCCTTGAAACGCAGCAAGGTGGCCCCAACCTGACAAAATTGTCATCTGGTCATCAGTTACCTGACAGTCGTTAATGCTCAGGCTCACATTTTTTACGTATTGAGGAACTCGATGAAAACCCCTTTGCGCCTTGTCGCACTCTCGGCCCTGCTGTTGTCCTCGCTGGCTCAGGCCGCCGAACAACTGACCATTGATGTGCACCGCGATGCCAACTGTGGCTGCTGCAAAGCCTGGATCTCCCACCTTGAAACCAATGGCTTCAAGGTCAATGACCATGTGGAAGCCGACATGAGCAGTGTCAAGCAGCGCCTCGGTGTCCAGCCGCGCCTGGCTTCATGCCATACCGGGGTGATCAACGGCAAATTTGTTGAAGGCCATGTCCCGGCCGAACAAGTGGTGGCATTGACCAAGCGCAATGACCTCAAGGGGATTGCGGTACCGGGCATGCCTATGGGTTCGCCGGGTATGGAAATGGGTGACCGCAAGGACGCGTATCAGGTGATCGGCTTGCGCAACGATGGCAGTGATCAGGTTGTGGCCGAGTATCCCGGCAACTGAGATTTCAGCACGCAGCGCACCGCAATGGTGCGCCCCGTGCTTTTTTGAAATCCTCTGGAGCGTTAAGTGACCTGTAGTCGCTGCCGAGGAACGAAGGCTGCGAGCTTTATTGTCCCGTTCGCACGATCAAGAGCTCGCAGCCTTCGTTCCTCGGCAGCGACAACAAAGAAGCGACGCATCACCCGGCACTGAAATAACAGTGACACACATCCCGTGATAGATATTTTTCCTACGCGATAATTATCTTTGTCCTACAAAAAAACATCTCATATACCTAACACCTTGAAGTATCTCTCCTACACTCAACGCTGTCGTGTCTACGGCGTCTAACTGCCGTAATCAGACAATCGAATTTTCTTCACCCGTGATAGGTCTACCTAAGGCTGGGTTGCCGCTATTGGTGCATTCCTTGCAGTGCCTTAATCATCTTTTGAGCATTTATGCCCTGGATGACAGGGCCAATCGCAAGTGGGGAAGTACCGGCCGGGTGGCCGTCAGTGGATCAATAAATATAACGGGAGAAATTCATGATCAGTGCGGCTGCGCCACATCAAGAAGAACGTCTGACCCCGCAAGTTGTGAGTGAGCTGTTGTCTCTGCCAGACCTGGCCCCTGCGGGGAGGCCCGAGCTGCCGCTGGCGAGTGCCAATCCCAACAAGAAGAAAGTGCTGTTTGTCACTTCCGAACTGGCCGATCTGGTTAAAACAGGCGGTCTGGGGGATGTGTCGGCCGCCCTGCCGCGGGCCATGCGTCACTTGCATGATGTGCGTGTATTGATCCCGGGCTACCCGCAAGTACTCAACAGCGACAACCCGATTCATATCATCGGTGAACTCGGCGGCCATGCTGCCCTGCCCGCCTGCAAGATCGGCCGCATGGACTTGAAGGACGGGCTGGTCATCTATGTGCTGATTTGCCCGGAACTGTATGAGCGCGAAGGCACTCCCTACGGCGCCAATAACGGACGCGACTGGCCTGACAACCATATTCGCTTCGCTCGCCTTGGCCTGGCCGCAGCCGATATTGCGGCCAACCTGGCGCAAATTCACTGGCAACCCGATCTGGTCCACGCCCACGACTGGCCCGCCGGGCTGGCGCCTGCTTATATGCATTGGCGCGGCCAACGTACGCCCACACTCTTTACCATCCATAACCTGGCCTATCAGGGCGTATTCAGCCGCGCCTGCTGCCCGGAGCTGGGCATTCCGCAGCATGCCCTGCAGCAGGACGGCATGGAGTTTTATGGCAAGTTGTCGTTCCTGAAGGCGGGCATGGCCTACGCGAGCCATATCACCACCGTCAGCGCCACCTATGCTGCCGAAATCACCACCCCGGCCTTTGGATGCGGGCTGGATGGCTTTTTGGCCAGTAAAACCCAGCAAGGGTTGCTGAGCGGCATTCCCAATGGCATCGATGAAAGCTGGGAAGCCACGACCGACCCCCATCTGGTTGCCCCGTTCGGCATCGGTGACTGGGAGGCAAGGGCCTTGAACACCGCCCATGTGCGCACCCTGTTCGGCCTGAAACCGTCCAAGGGCCCCCTGTTCGCCGTGGTTTCGCGTCTGGTGTACCAAAAAGGCCTGGACCTGACAGAAGCCGTGGCGGCTTTTATCGTGGCCAACGGTGGTCAGATCTGCATCATCGGCCGCGGCGAGCCCGAAGAGGAGCAAACCATGCGCGAACTGGCCTTGCGCTTTCCGGGGCAGATCGGGGTGCGCATCGGCTTCAATGAAACCGATGCCCGGCGCATGTTCGCGGGCAGTGATTTCCTGCTGATGCCCTCGCGCTACGAGCCTTGCGGGTTGAGCCAAATGTATGCACAACGCTTCGGCTCTCTGCCCGTGGCTCGCAACACCGGCGGACTGGCCGACACCATCGAGAATGGCGTCACCGGCTTCTTGTTCGATGAGTCCACCGTAGCCAGTTACGAGCAAGCCTTGAAACGGGCGTTCAAAGTTTTCAGTTACCCGGCACTGTTCAACGCCATGCGCTGCCGCGCAATGGCCGCCCCATTTAACTGGTGCAAGGCCGTTGAACCCTACGCCGAGCTTTATGAACAACTGGTAGCCAAGTCATTGCTTCGCTCCGTGAAGCCATGAGTCATGCAACCCGCGGATCTGCCTGACGCCCGACCGTTTATCGCCAAGGGAGCCCGCCAATGAGCGAAGCGCAACTCGAAGTACTCGCCGGCCGAGCCGGCCTGGCCGTTGACTGGATTGATGCCAACGGCCAACCACAAAGGGTTACACCCCAGGTACTGGAAGCCATTCTGGCGGGTCTGGGATTACCCGCCGACAGCGCCGAAGCCATTGAAACCAGCTTGCTGAACTTGCAACTGGAGCAACAGAACAAACGTCTGCCGCCCTTGCTGACCGCAGACGTCGGCAAGGCCCTGGACTTGTCACGTTATTTCCACCCCCATAGCCAGTGCATCGTGCACCTGGAAAACGGTGATTCGCTGCCGATCCAGCTGGATGCTGACGCCGTACTGCCGGGCATGATTCCCGTCGGCTACCACCGGGTACAACTGGACGATCAGCAGTTCACCCTGGCCGTGGCCCCGACACACTGCTTCAGTATTGCCGATGCCTTGCATCAAACCGCCCCGCGAGCATGGGGGGTGAGCGTTCAGCTGTACTCGCTGCATCGCCACGGGGATGGCGGGTTTGGCGATACCCAGGCGCTGGAAACCCTGCTGCAGGCCGTCGGTGAACGCGGAGCCGACGCACTGGCGATCAGCCCCTTGCACGCCATGTTCAGCAGTGCACCCAAGCATTACAGCCCTTATTCACCGTCCAGCCGTTTGTTTCTCAACAGCCTGTACGCCGCTCCCGCCAGCATCCTGGGGCACGAGGCACTCAACCGGGCCATTGACGCCACCGGCCTGAGAGATGAACTGCAGCGTCTTGAACAACTGCCCCTGATCGACTGGCCTGCCGTAACCAAGGCCAAACAAGCATTGCTGCGCCAGCTCTACAACGATTTTATCCTGGACGAACACCCGCTCAATGCTGACTTCAAGCGCTTTCGCGAGCTGGGGGGCGAAGCCCTGGAGAACCATTGCCGTTTCGAAGCGTTGCAAGAGTTGTGTGTGACTGAACATCACAGCCTGGACTGGCGCGACTGGCCGGAGCAATGGCGCAACCCCGACAGTCCTGCATTGCTGCATTTCGCCGAAGAACACCGAAATGTCATCGCGTATTACGCGTTTTGTCAGTGGTTGATGGATCGCTGCCTGGGCCGCGCACAAACTGCCGCTCGGGCCAGCGGCATGGCCATCGGCCTGATCGCCGACCTGGCCGTGGGCGCCGATGGTGCGGGCAGTCAGGCCTGGTGTCGCCAGGACGAACTGTTGTCGCAACTGACCGTGGGTGCCCCACCCGATCAGATGAACCGTGCAGGCCAGGGCTGGGGGATTTCCGCGTTTTCGCCTGAAGGCCTCAAGCGCAATGGCTTTCGCGCTTTTATTGAGATGTTGCGCGCCAACTTTGCTCATGCCGGTGGGCTGCGCATCGACCATGTACTGGGCTTGCAACGCTTATGGGTGATTCCCTTGGGCGCAGCGCCCAGCGAGGGGGCTTATCTGTATTACCCGGTTGACGACCTATTGCGCCTGGTATGCCTCGAATCCGTGCGCCATCAAGCCATCGTCCTCGGAGAGGACCTCGGTACGGTACCTGACGGCCTGCGGGAGAAACTCAGCGAAAGGGCAATCCTGGGCATACGCGTGCTGCTGTTCGAGCAAGACTATGGGGCGCGCTTCAAACCCATACTGGATTGGCCGCACGATGCACTCGCCACCACCAGTACCCATGATCTGCCGACACTCAATGGCTGGTTGCACGGACGCGATATCGACTGGAATGAACGCCTGGGCCTGATTGATCCGGTTACCGCCCACCACTGGCGCGAAAATCGTCAACGCGAGTGCGAAGGCCTGGACCGGGCCTTGCGCCAGGACCCGCAGAACTTTCAGGAAGAAGCCCAAGGCAACGCCCCGACACTGGACGCCAGCATCCGTTTTCTGGGGCACACCCGTGCGCCGCTGGTGTTGCTGCCGATCGAGGATGCTTTGGGTCTTGAGGAGCAAGCCAATTTGCCTGGCACCGTCAGCGGCCACCCCAACTGGCGGCGCCGAATGCCGGGCGATTGCAATACGTTGCTGGACGCAATTGATGCAACGCAACGCTTCGAATTGCTGGCCTGCGCCCGCCAGCAAGCCCACGAAAGAGACCGATAATTCACCCATGAGTCAAGGAGCTTCGCCATGAGTAACGACGACAAACACATTCGTGAATTTGCCTATCAGATCTGGGAATCCGAGGGTCGCCCCGAGGGCCAGGAGGCACGCCATTGGGACATGGCTCACAAGCTGGCCCAGGCACAAGCCCTGTCCCCGTCCAAAGCCGAACCAAAGGCTGGCAAGGCCAAGGCAGCACCCAAGCCTGGCGCCGAGAAAAAACCCCGGGCACCGCGCAAACCTGCCTCGTCTTGAGCACAGGTTTCCAACGTGTGGGAGCGAGCCTGCCCGCGATTGATTCAACCCGGGAACGAGTTGAATCGAGGTAGTTGAATAGCGGGCAAGCCAGCGCCTACAGGCCACCTATCCCTCAAGTCCTTAATACGCAGGAGCAGGTCATGAGTAAACACACGTCAGCACCGCCCACTGGCGACACTTTGCGCATCCGCGAAGGACTGCCCTTCCCCCTGGGCGCCACCTGGGATGGACTGGGCGTCAACTTCGCCCTGTTTTCAGCCAACGCCACCAAAGTTGAACTGTGCCTGTTCGACGCTAACGGTGAAGTTGAGCTGGAGCGTATCGAGCTGCCCGAATACACCGACGAGACCTTTCACGGCTACCTGCCAGACGCCCACCCCGGGCAAGTTTATGGCTACCGCGTGTATGGTCCCTACGAACCGGAAAACGGCCATCGCTTCAACCACCATAAATTGCTGATTGACCCTTACGCCAAGCAGCTTGTGGGAGAACTCAAATGGTCAGAAGCCCTGTTTGGCTACACCATCGGCCATCCGGATGCCGATCTGAGTTTTGATGAGCGTGACAGCGCGCCATTTGTGCCCAAGTGCAAGGTGATCGACCCGGCGCACACCTGGGGCCACGACCACCGACTCAGCGTGCCCTGGGACCGCACCCTCTTCTACGAGGCCCACGTACGCGGCATCAGCATGCGCCACCCCGCCGTACCAGATGCGGTACGGGGCACCTTTGCCGGGTTGATGGTCGATGAAGTGGTCGAACACATCACCGGCCTGGGCGTCACCAGCGTCGAGTTGTTGCCGGTACACGCATTCGTCAACGACCAGCACCTGCTGCAAAAAGGCATGACCAATTATTGGGGTTACAACAGCATCGCCTTTTTCGCCCCGGACCCGCGTTATCTGGCCAGCGGCAAGATCGCCGAGTTCAAGGAAATGGTCGCGCGCCTGCACAAGGCCGGGCTGGAGGTAATTCTGGATGTGGTCTACAACCACACCGCCGAAGGCAACGAGCAAGGCCCGACCCTGTCCATGCGCGGCATCGACAACGCCTCGTACTACCGGTTGATGCCCGAGGATAAACGTTATTACATCAATGATTCGGGCACCGGCAACACCCTGGACCTGAGCCACCCGTGCGTCTTGCAGATGGTCACCGACTCGCTGCGCTACTGGGCCCGGGAAATGCACGTTGACGGCTTCCGCTTCGACCTGGCAACCATTCTGGGGCGTTATCACGACGGCTTTAACGAACGTCACAGTTTTTTGGTGGCCTGCCGCCAGGACCCGCTGTTGCGCCGGGTCAAAATGATTGCTGAACCCTGGGACTGCGGGCCCGGGGGCTATCAGGTCGGGGGTTTCCCGCCTGGCTGGGCGGAGTGGAACGACCGCTTTCGCGACACCGTGCGCGCCTTCTGGAAAGGCGACGAAGGCCAGTTGGCCGACTTTGCCGGACGCATGACCGGCTCTGCCGACCTGTTCAATCATCGTGGTCGCAGGCCCTACAGCTCGGTCAATTTCATTACCGCCCATGACGGCTTCACCTTGCACGATCTGGTGTCGTACAACGACAAGCACAACGAAGCCAACGAAGAGAACAATCAGGACGGCAGCAACAACAACATTTCGTGGAACCACGGGGTGGAAGGCCCCACCGACGATCCCGAAATCAATGCGCTGCGTCAGCGCCAGATGCGCAACTTCATGGCCACCCTGCTCCTGGCCCAAGGCACGCCGATGCTGGTAGCCGGCGACGAGTTCGCCCGCACCCAACACGGCAACAACAACGCCTACTGCCAGGACAGCGAAATCGGCTGGATCAACTGGGAACTGGACAAGACCGGTAAATCGCTGCTGGCGTTTGTCAAACGCCTGATCAAGTTACGCCTGCAATACCCCATCTTGCGGCGCGGCCTGTTTTTGGTGGGTCACTCCAGCGATACCCCGGGGGTAAAAGACGTCACCTGGTTGGCACCCGATGGCACCGAGATGACGACCGAGCAGTGGCAGGACGGTCAGGCCCGGTGCCTGGGCATGCTGCTGGATGGCCGGGCCCAGGTGTCCGGAGTACAACGGGCCGGAGCAGACGCTTCATTGCTGATCGTCGTGAATGCGAACCACGACCCGATCAGCTTCAACTTGCCCAAAGTCCCCCACGGCATCAGTTGGTCATGCAAGCTCGACACCACGGACCCGACCATCAAAGGCCCCCAGCACCTGCCGTTCAACAAGCCCTACGAGGTCACCGGACGCTCGCTGGTGCTGTTTGAACTGCAACATACCGAGGTGTCGTAAATGTATTGATAAACATCAAGTCCACCCCCATGAAAAGCGGCAAACTACACCCTTGAGCTTGCCGCTCAAAACTGCCCCTGACAGAGGAGTGACCATGCCCACTGAAGATGTTGTCGGCAATACACTTTTATCTGCCACTACGGCAACAGCTGCTGCTGTCCATCAACTCAAGGTCCTGACGGTCAATACGCACAAGGGATTTACCGTCTTCAACCGTCGCTTTATCCTCCCCGAGCTGCGCGAGGCAGTGCGCAGTACCGGTGCCGACCTGGTGTTCTTGCAGGAAGTGCTGGGCGAGCATGACAAACACGCATCGCGCTACGAAGACTGGCCAGCAACCTCGCAATACGAGTTTCTCGCCGACAGCATGTGGAGCGACTTCGCCTACGGCCGCAACGCCGTGTACCCAGACGGCCATCACGGTAATGCCTTGCTGTCCAAATACCCGATCAAGGCTTCGCGCAATCTCGATGTGTCCATCACAGGTCCCGAACGGCGCGGTCTGTTGCATTGCGTACTGGACGTACCGGGCCACACCAATGTGCACGCCATATGCGTGCATTTGAGCCTGCTGGAAAGCCATCGCCAGCTACAGATCGTGCTGCTTAACCAGTTGCTCAAATCCCTGCCGCCCGAAGAACCGGTCATCATTGCCGGGGACTTTAACGACTGGAAGCAGCAAGGCAATGCCGCCCTGCGCCAACGAGACGACCTGCACGAAGTGTTTGAGCGTCATCACGGGCAACTGGCCAAAACCTATCCGGCGCGCTGGCCACTGCTGCGTCTGGACCGCATCTACTTGCGCAATGCAACCAGTCACAATCCAAAAATCCTCGGCAACAAGCCGTGGACGCATTTATCGGATCATTTACCACTGGCGGTTGAGGTGCATTTGTAATACCGAGGCGCCCGCCATGCCCTCACCCTCTCCCGGAGGGTGAGGGTGAGGGTGCTTTTGATCTACGCGATCACCGGCCGCAGTATCAACACCCCCAACGGCGGCAGATTCAATGCCAAGGACACACTCTGCCCATGGCTGGGCAGTTCATCGGTCACCACCCCGCCGCCATTCCCGTAGTCAGAACCTGCATAGGAGGCGGAATCACTGTTGATCACTTCTTGCCAGGTGCCGGCAAACGGCACGCCGATGCGGTAGCCCTCGCGGGGTACCGGGGTAAAGTTGGTCACCACCAGCAATGGCGAGCCATCCTTGCTCCAGCGCAGCCAGGCGTAAACACTGTTGACGGCGTCATCGCCGATCAGCCACTGGAACCCTTGCGCAACGTCGTCCTGATCATGCAGCGCAGGTTGCTCGCGGTACAGGCGGTTCAAGTCGCTCACCAGCTTCTGTACACCCCGGTGCTCGGGGTACTGCAGCAAATACCAGTCCAGTTGCTGATCATGATTCCATTCGCGCCACTGGCCGAACTCGCAGCCCATAAAGAGTAGTTTCTTGCCCGGATGAGCCCACATAAAGCTCAGGTACGCCCGTAAATTGGCGAACTTTTGCCAGCGATCACCGGGCATTTTGTCGATCAGGGAGTGCTTGCCATGCACCACTTCATCGTGGGAAATCGGCAGGATAAAACGCTCGGTCCAGGCGTACACCAGCCCAAAACTCAACTCATTGTGATGGTGGGCGCGGTATACCGGGTCCTGCTGAATGTAATGCAGCGAGTCGTGCATCCAGCCCATGTTCCATTTATACGAAAAACCCAGACCGCCCTGATCGGTGCTTTGACTGACACCCGGCCAGGCCGTGGACTCTTCTGCAATCACCAGAGCGCCCGGGACTTCGTGGGCAACCACGTCGTTGAGGTGGCGCAAAAACTCGATGGCTTCGAGGTTTTCCCGGCCACCATGACGGTTGGGCACCCACTCCCCTGATTTGCGCGAATAGTCGCGGTACAACATGGACGCCACGGCATCGACCCGCAGGCCGTCAATATGGAAGTGCTTGAGCCAGTGCAGGGCCGACGCCAGCATAAAGCCATGCACTTCGGTGCGACCCAGGTTGTAAATCAGGGTATTCCAGTCTTGATGAAACCCCTCAAGGGGGTTGGCGTATTCATACAACGCGGTGCCGTCAAATTGCGCCAGCCCGTGGGTATCGTTAGGAAAGTGTGCCGGTACCCAGTCCAGAATCACCCCAATACCGGCTACATGGCAGGCATTGACGAACGCAGCAAAATCGTCGGGCGAGCCGTAGCGGGCTGTGGGGGCAAACTGCGACAGGGGCTGATAACCCCAGGAGCCGCCAAACGGATGCTCCATGATCGGCATCAGCTCGATGTGGGTGAAACCCAATTGCTGCACATAGGGAATAAGGCGATCCGCCAGCTCAGGCCAGGTGTACTGACGCTCGACCTCGCCGACATCATCGACCTCACACTGCCACGAGCCCACATGCAATTCGTAGATGGACAGCGGCGCATCGTGACGCTGGAGCTGCGCACGGGCCTGCATCCAGTCACCGTCCTGCCAGTCGATGGTCAGGGGTGAAGCTACCTTTGATGCGGTATCAGGCGGTAGCTGTGTGGCCAGCGCCACAGGGTCGGCCTTGAGCGGCAAGATCCCCTGCTCGCCCAGAATTTCATATTTGTACGCCTCCCCCGCTTGCAGGCGGGGAACAAACAACTCCCACACTCCACTCGGATGGCGCAGGCGCATGGGGTGACGACGGCCGTCCCAGCCGTTGAAATCGCCCACTACCGACACCCGCCGGGCATTGGGTGCCCACACCGCAAAGCGCACCCCGTGTACACCGTCAACGTGGGTCAGCTGCGCGCCGAAACAACTGCTCAAGTCACGATGATTGCCTTCGGCAAACAGGTACAGATCCATTTCACCCTGCAATGGGCCAAAACTGTAGGGATCTTCGCTGATTTGCACAGCGTCGCCCCAATCAACCTGCAGCACATACGGCCGGGTATGCGCGAAATGTCCGACATATAGACCGGCCACCTGAGAATCCTCAAGGCTGCCGAGCACTTGACCGTCGTCACGGGCCAGCACGTTGACACTCACCGCTCCCGGCAGAAATGCCCGAATATACTGCCCGCCCTCGCCATCTGCGTGAGGGCCCAACACCGAAAACGGATCGGGGTGCTCTGCCCGTGTCAACGCCTCGATATCCGAGTCTGCGGGTAACAACGAGTCTTTACCTTTACCCGTTTGCTTGCTCGACATCATGCTGTTCTCCATCCGGTAAAGGTTACGTCTGACCCAGCACGCGTTATAGCCATCGACTTGAGCTGTGTCCTGAGACTCACAGACAGAGCAAAGACTAGCTGTTGTCAGACAATCTGTATCCATTCATGAATAACCCGTGACGCACATCAAGTACTGGGCGCAGAACACGGCCGAATGCACTCTTTTCGCACATTAACCGTGCAATGTGTTGCTTTAAGGTCACCCGAACATCCAGTCCGAGGTTAATAAGGCCCATGGGCGTCACTGCCGTTACCAATGCAAGACACATGCACATTTCACCCACACTAAAGCCTTACTTGCGTGATTCGGTGATTTGCTTGACCTCGATCACACTGTGCTCAACGCACCTGGGTTACAGGCGCACAAAGTCAATGACAACGGGGCATTGACCCAGGTGCAGCACATTGTCGCAGGCAGCCCTAAAACAGCATCTGATCCGGTTTTAATTCAAATAACTGAGCCTGTTATGCAAACAGTTCGCTGGGCATAGTGCTCCTGCCTGATGGAGGCTGATGAGCGAAAGACCATGAGCGAACAAATTCCCGTCCAGATACTTGAGTCATTTGAGGCTTCTCGCCCCAGAGCCACAAAAAATAAAAACAAGTCCAACGACAACGTGATCCACACCCGCAGCTTCACTGGCCTGTTCCGCACTCTGCGAATAGTGGGCACAGGCTTTCTGTTTTTGCTGTTCTTTGGCACGGTCTGGCTGAACTGGGAAGGTCGGCAGGCGGTCCTGTGGGATTTGTCTGAGAGCAAGTTTCATATTTTCGGCGCAACGTTCTGGCCGCAAGACTTCATCCTGCTGTCGGCATTGCTGATCATTGCCGCTTTTGGCCTGTTTGCGATCACCGTCTTCGCAGGTCGGGTCTGGTGTGGCTACACCTGCCCGCAAAGCAGTTGGACCTGGCTGTTTATGTGGTGCGAAAAGATCACCGAAGGTGACAGAAACCAGCGCATAAAACTGCAAGCAGCACCCTGGCGCCTGAACAAGATCCTGCGCCGTACCGCCAAGCACACACTGTGGCTGGCCATCAGCGTAATGACTGCACTGACGTTTGTCGGCTACTTCACGCCGGTCCGGCCATTGGCCACTGAGCTGCTGACCCTGGAGATAGCGGGCATCAGTCTGTTCTGGATGCTGTTTTTCACGGGTGCCACTTACATCAGTGCCGGTTGGCTGCGAGAAGCGGTGTGCATGCATATGTGCCCGTATGCCCGATTCCAGAGCGTCATGTTCGATAAAGACACCCTGGCCATTTCCTATGACGTGGCTCGGGGCGAAAACCGTGGTCCGCGCAAACGCGGGGTTGAACCCAAGCAAGAGGGTCTGGGCGATTGCATCGACTGCTATATGTGCGTGCAGGTATGCCCGACCGGGATCGATATCCGCGATGGCTTGCAGATGGAATGCATCGGTTGCGCAGCCTGTATCGATGCCTGTGATTCGGTGATGGAGAAAATGGGTTATGCCCCGGGCTTGGTGCGCTATACCTCCGAGCACGAGCTGCAAGGCGGCAAAACCCATCTGGCGCGCCCTCGCCTGATCGGCTACGCCGTGGTGCTGGTCGTGATGATCGGGGCGCTGGTGGTGGCCCTGAACCAGCGCACGATGGTCTCGCTGGACGTGATCAAGGACCGGGGCCTGTTCCGCGAGAACAGCCAGGGCCAGATCGAGAACATCTACAGCCTTAAAATCATCAACAAGACCCAAGAGCCGCAGCACTATCGGGTGTCGTTGCAAGACAGCGAGGACTTTCAGTTGCAGGGTAAAACCGAGCTGAGCCTGGCCCCGGGCGAGATCGTTGATGTACCGGTGTCAGTCGCCCTGCTGGCCGATCGACCGAAGAGCAGCTCACAGACCATCGAGTTCGTGGTGACCGACACCGATGAACCGGCTGTACGCAGCGTGGCCAAAAGCCGTTTTGTTGCACCGCTTAATCGTTGAGCCTTTAGACTGCAACAACCCTTGTGGAACGAGCCTGCTCGCGACGGCAGCACGGCGCTGCATGCATCGCAAGCAGGCTCGCTTCCACAGATGCTTGATGTGTGTCACTCACGCCGGACCGAGCCCTATCCAATGAAACGCTACGAAAAATTCGCCGACGATATTGCTGAACTGATTCGCAGCGGGGTGCTCGGCCCCGGCCAGCGCGTGCCTTCGGTGCGCTATGCCAGCCAGACCTACGGCGTCAGTCCTTCGACCGTGTTTCAAGCCTATTACCTGCTGGAGCGCCGCGGCCTGATTCGAGCCAAGCCGCGTTCGGGCTACTTCGTCAATGTGCATGCGCCTACCCCTTTTTGCGAACCGGTGTTCAGCAGCCAGGTCACCGAGTCCACCCAGGTGGATGTCAGCGCCCTGGTGTTCTCGGTACTGGACTCGATAAAAGACCCCCACACCGTGCCATTTGGCTCGGCATTCCCAAGCCCGATGCTGTTTCCGCTGCAGCGGCTTGCCCGTTCGATGGCCACCGCCAGCCGCGAGATGGACCCGCGCATGGTGGTCACCGACATGTCCCCCGGCAACCCGCAACTGCGCCGGCAAATCGCCCTGCGGTACATGGTTGGCGGGTTGATGTTGCCCATGGAGGAACTGCTGATTACCAATGGCGCGCTGGAGGCGCTGAACCTGTGTCTGCAAGCCGTCACCGAGCCCGGCGACCTGGTGGCCATCGAAGCTCCTGCGTTTTACGCCTGCCTGCAAGTGCTTGAGCGGCTCAAACTCAAGGCCGTAGAAATCCCGGTGCATCCCCGTGATGGCATCGACCTCGGGGTGCTGGCACAAACCCTCGAGCGCCACCCGATCAAGGCCGTGTGGTGTATGACCAGTTTTCAGAATCCGATTGGCGCGACCATGCCCGAGGCCAAGAAACAGGCCCTGGTCGAACTGCTGCGCAGCCATCAAGTGCCTTTGATTGAAGACGATGTCTACGCCGAGCTGTATTACGGCCAGCACGCACCCAAACCGGCCAAGGCGTTCGATACTGAGGGGCTGGTGATGCATTGCGGCTCGTTTGCCAAAAGCCTGGCCCCGGGCTATCGCATCGGCTGGGTGGCTGCGGGACGGTACGCGCAGAAAATCGAGCGGCTAAAACTGATGACCTCGCTGTGCGCCTCGATGCCCGCCCAGGCTGCCATCGCCGATTACCTGCAGCACGGCGGCTACGACCGTCACCTGCGCAAGCTGCGTTATGCCCTGGAAGAACAACAGAGCGCGATGCTGGCAGCGATTGCCCGTTACTTCCCGGCCCAAACCCGTGTCAGCCAGCCCTCGGGCGGCTACTTTTTGTGGCTCGAACTGCCTGAACAAATGGACTCGCTCAAGCTGTTCCAGATGGCCCTGGCCCAAGGCATCAGCATCGCACCGGGCCCGATTTTCTCGGCCACCCAGCGCTTTCGCAACTGCATCCGCCTGAACTACGGCAGCCCGTGGGACTCGGCATGCGAAAAGGCCATGGAGACATTGGGCAAGATCGTGCGTTCGTTCTAGACAACACCCCAAAGCCCTGTAGCAGCTGCCGTAGGAACGAGGCTGCGTTCGCGTGGTGCGGCACCCCGACGAAGCCGTCGTGAAACCTGGGCACTCAATATGCCTGACACACCCAAGCGCCTGATCTTGCGACGACTGCGTCGCCGAACGCAGCCTCGTTCCTACGGCAGCTGCTACGACGATCGTGGCACTTACCCCGGCATACAGGTGAAATCAGCCGTGTGCGCCACTTCCTTGCCATGCCCGTCCACCAGCCTTGCGCTGACTTCAGGTCCAAGGCTCGATTCGATCAGTTCGTAGTGCTCACCGGCCCTGAACCCGGTGTAGTTGACCTTGCCCTGGCAATCCACCTGGTTTTCATCACCCGTGGCGCCGTCAAACAAGGTGACATCCAGACGGTGCGCGCCGGGAGTGACTTCAAAGTAACGGCCATCGTTGACGTTTTTACCATCCACGCGCTCGGCCATCAGGTCACTGTTGCCTTCTTCTTTCAGGCTGATCCAGGCTTCGCTCGGGTCCTGCTGGGGCATGGGGCCAGCACAGGCCGACAGCAACAGCACCATGCCAAGGGACGGAATCAGCAGCAGCGGTTTAAAAGTCATTGCACGTGCGCCTCGCAAAAAAAGCAAAAAAGCGACAGGGACCAAGGCTGGTCCGTCGAACAGGATTCAAGCTTGGCGCTCATCGGCTCTGCGGCCAAATGAATGAAAATGAAGGGATTTTCAGGCCATTCCTAAAGGATCCTTCACGTTGCTGAAAGCTGATCGTTAGGTGTGGACGGTGAGACTGCCGAGGTTTGCAATTCCACTCCTCGGAGGTTCAGGCATGCTCGGGCTGGTAAAGACCGCACTGCACAAGCCCTACACGTTTATCGTGCTGGCGATTTTCATTTGCATCATTGGGCCGCTGGCGGCTGTACGTACCCCTACGGATGTGTTCCCGGACATTGGCATTCCGGTTGTCGCGGTGGTGTGGCAGTACACCGGGCTGGCACCTGCCGACATGGCAGGACGGGTTATCTACACCTACGAGCGATCGCTGAGTACCACGGTCAACGACATCGAACATATTGAGTCCCAGTCCTTACCCGGCATGGGTATCGTGAAAATTTTCTTTCAACCCGGCGTTGATATTCGTACGGCCAACGCGCAAGTCACCGCCGTGTCGCAAACCGTGCTCAAGCAAATGCCCCCGGGGATCACGCCACCGCTGATCCTCAATTACAGCGCCTCCACGGTACCGATCCTGCAACTGGCGTTCTCCAGCCCGACACTGTCGGAAGCCAAAATCCGCGACCTGGTGCAGAACAATATCCGCCTGCCCCTCAGTGCCTTGCCCGGTCTGGCCATGCCGACACCCATGGGCGGCAAGCAGCGCCAGATCACCCTTGATCTTGACCCGCAAGCACTGGCGGCCAAAGGCTTGTCGGCACAAGACGTGGGCAATGCACTGGCAGCGCAAAACCAGATCGTACCGGTGGGCACGGCAAAGCTAGGCACCTATGAATACACGGTGCTGCTCAACAACAGCCCCAAGGCCATCGACGAGCTGAACGACTTGCCGATCAAAACCGTTAACGGCGCGCTCATCACCATCGGCCAGGTGGCCCATGTGCGCGACGGCTCACCGCCGCAAACCAACATCGTGCGCGTGGACGGTCATCGTGCCGTGCTGATGCCGGCATTGAAGAACGGCACTGTCTCGACCCTGTCCATCATCGACGGTATTCGCGGGATGCTGCCGCGAATCAACGAAACCTTGCCGCCCTCTCTCAAGACCTCGCTGCTGGGGGATGCCTCGGTATTCGTCAAACAATCGGTAGGCAGCGTGGCCCAGGAAGGGATCATTGCCGCCTTGCTGACCAGTGCAATGATTTTGCTGTTTCTGGGCAGCTGGCGTTCCACCCTGATCATTGCCGTGTCGATTCCACTGGCCGTGCTGTCGGCCATAGCCCTGCTGGCCCTCAGCGGGCAAACCCTGAACGTCATGACCCTGGGCGGGCTGGCGTTGGCGGTAGGGATTCTGGTGGACGATGCGACGGTGACTATCGAGAACATCAACTGGCACCTTGAACAAGGCAAATCGGTTCGTGATGCGATTCTCGAGGGTGCCAAACAGATTGTCGGCCCGGCATTCGTGTCGCTGCTGTGTATCTGCATTGTGTTTGTGCCCATGTTCATGTTGCAGGGCATTGCCGGCTACCTGTTCCGCCCCATGGCGTTGTCGGTGATTTTCGCCATGGCCAGCTCGTTCATTCTGTCGCGTACCTTGGTGCCCACCCTGGCTATGTTTCTGCTTAAGCCACATGTAACGGAGCAAGGTGCAGGGCATCATCCGGAAGACGGCTACATCAACCATCACGAAGGCGATCAACACACCCGACAGCACCCGGCGCCCGTGCGCGCACTGCTGAACTTCCAGCTTGGGTTCGAACGCCGTTTTTCGGCCGTGCGTGACGTCTATTACGCAGTGCTGGAGCTGGCGCTGGCCCATCGCAAACGCTTTTTGCTGGGCTTTATGACCTGTGTTCTGGCCTCGTTTGCGTTGCTGCCAAGCCTGGGCCAGGACTTCTTCCCGGCCACCGATGCCGGGGCCCTGGCCCTGCATGTGCGCTTGCCGCTGGGTACCCGGATTGAGGAAAGCGCCGCCGACTTCGATCGCATCGAATCCCGCATCCGGGAAATCATCCCTGCCGATCAACTGGACACCATCATCGACAACATCGGGATTCCGTTGAGTGGTATCGATATGGCCTACAGCAGCAGCGGCACTATCGGCCCACAGGACGGCGATATTCAAGTCGCCCTCAAGACCGATCACAGTCCCACCGCCGATTACGTGAAACGCTTGCGAGAAGCCCTGCCCGAAAGCTTTCCCGGCAGCCAGTTTGCGTTTATGCCTGCGGACATCAGCACCCAGATTCTCAACTTCGGCACCCCTGCCCCACTGGACGTGAAAATCTCCGGCCGTGATGACGCGGCCAACCGCGCCTACGCCCTGGAACTGCAACGGCGCTTGCAGCATGTGCCGGGCATTGCCGATCTGCGGATTCAGCAATCGGTGGGCTACCCGTCGCTGCAAGTCAACGTGGATCGCCAACGGGCCAATGGCCTCGGGATTACCGAGCGCGATGTGACCAACAGCATGGTGGCCTCGCTGGCCGGTAGTTCACAGGTGGCACCGACTTTCTGGCTCAACCCGCAAAACGGCGTGTCTTATGGCGTGGTTGCCGCCACCCCGCAATATCGCCTGGACAGCCTGCCTGCCCTTGAAGCCTTGCCGGTGACGGGCAGCAACGGCCAGTCTCAAATCTTGGGCGGGTTGGCGACCATCAGCCGGGTCGAGAGCCCGGCCGTGGTCACCCACTACAACATCCAGCCGACACTGGACCTCTACGCCAATATTCAGGGTCGCGATCTGGGCTCGGTGGCGGCGGATGTGCAAAAGGTCATTGATGGTGCGTCCGACCTGCGGCACAAAGGTGCAATAGTCAGCCTGCACGGTCAGATCGACGCCCTGCATGAAGCGTTCAGTGGCCTGAGCCTGGGCTTGCTGGGTGCGGTCGTGCTGATCTACCTGCTGATCGTGGTCAACTTCCAGTCATGGGTCGATCCTTTCGTGATCATCACCGCCCTGCCCGCCGCCCTGGCCGGGATCGTGTGGATGCTGTTCCTGAGCGGTACCTCGTTGTCGGTTCCCGCCTTGACCGGAGCCATCTTGTGCATGGGGGTGGCGACAGCCAACTCGATTCTGGTGGTGAGCTTTTGCCGAGAGCGCCTGGCCGAACATGGCGATGCTCTCAAGGCCTCACTCGAAGCGGGCTACACGCGCTTCAGGCCAGTGTGCATGACCGCACTGGCGATGATGATCGGCATGCTGCCACTGGCCTTGTCAGAAGAACAGAACGCGCCGCTGGGACGCGCCGTCATTGGCGGTCTGATGCTGGCAACCGTTGCCACCCTGCTGTTCGTGCCCGTGGTGTTCAGCCTGGTGCACGACGGTGAAAGAAATCGCGCTGCTGGAGAAACGCCTCATGTCATCTGATCAAACACCCTCGCGCAAGCGCTTGATGTACCTGGGCATCGGTGGCCTGACCCTGGCCGCACTGCTGGTAGCCAATGGGCTGGCAGCACGCAGTCGCCACGAACACGCGGTGAGCCAATGGACCGAAGCGGCTGCCCTGCCGATTGTCAGCGTGTTTCAGCCCATGCATAACGCCCACGGCGACACCTTGCGCCTGCCCGCGCATCTGGAAGCCTGGAGCAAGGCGCCGATTCATGCACGGGTCAACGGTTACCTGAAAAGCTGGCAAACCGATATCGGCAGCAAGGTCAAAGCGGGCCAGGTACTGGCCGTTATCGACAGCCCTGATCTCGATCAGCAACTGGCGCAAACCCATGCCCACATGCTGCAGGCACAAGCCAACGCCAGGCTCGCGACAACCACCGCCACACGCTGGCAAAACCTGCTGGCCAGTCATTCGGTTTCGCGTCAGGAGGCCGACGAAAAACACTCAAACGCCGACGCTGCCCAGGCCAATGCCCAAGCCGCAGAAGCCGACTACGCACGCCTCTCAACGCTGGAAGCCTACAAGACCATACGTGCGCCGTTCGCCGGAACCATCACGGCACGTAACACCGACATTGGTCAGTTGATCAAGGCCGATACCGACAGCGACACCGAGTTGTTTGATATTGCCGACACCCACCAACTGAGACTCTACGTACCGGTGCCACAGAACTACGCCAGCGTGATCCGCACCGGCATGCAAGTGCAGCTCAGCGTGCCGGAGCATCCGGGAAAAATATTCAGCGCCACCCTGATTGGCAACTCGACCTCGATTGATCAGCGCTCCGGCACCCTGATGGCGCAGTTTGTGGCGCAAAACCCCGGCGACGCCCTGATGCCGGGGGACTACGCCCAAGCGACTCTGGCCATCCCGGCGGACACTCACGGCGTTAGCATCCCGGCCAGTGCGCTGATCTTTCGCGCCCAAGGCACCCAAGTGGCCGTGCTCGACAGCGCGCAACAGGTGCATTTGCAGAACATTCATGTTGGCCTCGATTTGGGCGAGCGGCTGGTGATCGATCAAGGCCTTGAAGCGCACGACACGGTCATAGACAACCCGCCCGATGCCTTGCGCGAAGGCGACAGGGTCAAACTGGCCGATGCAGGAGCGTCCCATGCAGCCAAGGCTTAAACACGCCGCCCTGTTCCTGGCCATGACGCTGCAGGGCTGCTCCCTGGCGCCCACCTACACAACCCCGACGCTGGACTTGCCCACGCACTACCGCGAGCAAAGCAGTGATGGCCCGTGGCACAGCGCGCAACCTGCCGATCAACTGTCGTCGCAATGGTGGCGGGTTTATCAGGATGCGCGCCTGAACAGCCTGCAAGAGCAGTTGCTCAAGGCCAATCCTGACCTGGCAGCCGCGCTGGCCCACTTCGATGGCGCGCAGGCGTATGCCAGCCAGTTGCACGCAGGATTGTTCCCGCAACTGACTGCCAGCGGGCAACCGCTGCGCCAACGTCAATCGGACAACCGCCCCTTGCGGGGCACGACTCAGCCGTCGGTCTACAACAGCAATACCGCTGGATTCGCGTTGAATTTTGACCTCGACCTGTGGGGGAAAATCCGCAATCAGGTGGCGGCAGGCGATGCCCGGGCACAAGCCTCGGCGGATGATCTGGCCGTCGCGCGTCTAAGTCTGCAACGTCAGCTGACCAGCCTGTATGTGCAACTCGACGGACTGGATGCGCAACGTCGCATCTTGTCCCGCTCACTGGATGATTACAGCCAGGCCCTGCAACTGACCCGTTCCCGCTATCAGGGGCAAATAGCCTCCGAGCTCGACCTGACCCGCGCCCAAAGCCAATTGGCCGAAGCCGAGGCTCAACTGGACGACATACGTGCCCAGCGCAACCTGACCGAACACGCCCTGGGTGAACTGGTGGGCGAACCCGCCAGCAACTTCCAGCTGGCGGCCAGTGAACAGACGCTGAACCTGCCCGATCAGCCCCGAACCCTGCCAAGCACCCTGCTGCAACGCCGCCCCGACATTGCCGCGGCCGAGCGTCGGGTGTTTGCCGCCAATGCCGCGATCGGCGTGGCAAAAGCGGCCTGGTACCCGGACTTCAGCTTGACGGGCCTGCTCGGCGGGCAAACCCAGGGCAGCGGCAATTTACTGGCCGCCAGCAACCGCTTCTGGGCCTTGGGGCCACTGATCAGCTTGCCGATTTTTGACGGCGGCAGGCTCGATGGTCAGGAGCGCCAGGCCAGGGCCGAGTTTGAAGAAGCCTCGGCCCATTACCGAGGGCAAGTGCTACATGCCGTACGTGAAGTCGAAGACAACCTGGCCCAACTGCGCGACCTGCAACAGGAAAGCCTCGACGAACAAGCCGCCGCCAATGCTTCCGAACACACCCAGGTAATCGCCACCCACAGCTATGAAGCCGGGGCAGTGAGTTATCTGGATGTGGTGACGGCACAAACGGCAGCGCTGCAAGCCCAGCGCCAGGTGCAGGCACTTCGCACCCGGCAGTTGCAGGCCAGCGTGGGGTTGTTGACGGCGTTGGGGGGTGGGTGGCAGGGCTGACTCCTATCAGCCCTTGGGAGAGCGTTCGGTGATCAGTTTGCCTGCGCTACTGTTTTAGACGCGGCCAACATGGCTTTGAGCAGGACCGCACATCCCGCTGCCAGGTCCTTGGGGTCGGCGTTTTCGATTTCGTTGTGGCTGATCCCGCCTTCGCAGGGCACAAAAATCATGCCCGCGGGCCCAAGTTCGGCAAGGAATATTGCGTCGTGCCCCGCCCCGCTGACAATATCCATGTTGGACAAGCCCAGTTCGTTGGCGGCCTCACGCACGGCGTTGACGCAATCAGGATTGAAGTACAGCGGCGGGAAATCTGCCGTTGGGGTGAGTTCGAAACTCAGGCCATGTTGCTTGCACGTGGCTTCTATCACTCCACGTACTTCTTCAATCATCGAGTCAAGCCGCTCAGGCAGCAGATGTCTGAAGTCCAGGGTCATGCGCACTTCGCCGGGGATCACGTTGCGCGATCCAGGGTAGGCCTGAAGGCAGCCTACGGTGCCACAGCCGTGGGGTTGATGGCCGAGAGCGGCATGATTGACGGCGGCGACTACCGCAGCGGCACCGACCAGTGCGTCTTTGCGCAGGTGCATGGGGGTCGGCCCGGCGTGGGCTTCGACGCCGCGCAGGTTGAGGTCGAACCATTTCTGCCCCAGAGCCCCGAGCACCACACCAATGGTTTTGTGCTCGTCTTCAAGGATAGGGCCCTGCTCGATATGGGCTTCGAAGTATGCCCCCACGGGATGGCCGCTGACTTTGCGGCTACCCGCGTAACCAATGGCATTCAAGGCTTCGCCGACGGTTACACCCTGGGCATCGGTTTTGGCCAGGGTTTCTTCCAGGGTGAATTTTTCTGCAAAGACGCCCGAACCCATCATGCAAGGTGCAAATCGCGAGCCTTCTTCATTGGTCCAGACCACGACTTCCAGGGGGGCTTCGGTCTCGATATTGAGGTCGTTTAGCGTGCGCAGCACTTCAACCCCGGCAAGCACGCCGAAGCAGCCGTCAAACTTGCCACCGGTGGGCTGGGTGTCGATGTGGCTGCCGGTCATCACCGGCGGCAAGTCGGGATTGCGCCCGGGGCGGCGGGCAAAAATATTGCCCACCGCATCCACGCTGACGGTGCAGCCCGCGTCTTCGCACCAGCGAACGAACAGGTCACGGGCCTGACGGTCGAGGTCGGTCAGGGCCAGGCGGCACACCCCACCTTTTACCGTGGCGCCAAGCTGTGCCATTTCCATCAGCGAAGCCCACAGGCGGTCGCCATTGATCGATTGCATGGGGTGCTGCTGAAGGTCTTGTGGGGCATTCATGATGTTTTCCTCAGGCAGTTTTTATAGGAATTGGTTTTAAACCGTGCCTTTGACGGTTTCTGCTTGCTGGCTGCTCATGCGATGCAGTCCGTAATAAATTCCGGCTCCGAGCAATGAGCCGGTAAACCAGCCAAAGTCGTAGAACCAGCTGAAGGCGCTGCTACCCAGCGACAGCAAGGTCAGCACCACGGGTATGCCAAACGCGATAAACCCGTTCCAGTGCCAGGCCGGGTACACGCCGTCGTGGTAGAGCCCGGCGAGGTCGAGTTTTTGCCGACGGATAATGAAATAGTCGACCACCATGATCCCGGCAATCGGCCCCAGTAGACTGGAGTAGCCCAGCAGCCAGTTGGAATACACGGTTTCAAGGCTCACATCGGACACCAGCAAACCGAGCTTTTTGAGCAGCTCATGGGCCATCAGCGCAAGACCAACGAGCCCGGTCAGCATCACCGCCTTGGTGCGGTTGATCAGCTTGGGCGCAATGTTCTGGAAGTCATTGGTGGGCGACACGATATTGGCGGCAGTATTGGTCGACAGGGTCGCGATGATGATCAGCGCCATGGCCAGTGCCACCCAGCCCGGGCTTTGAATATGACCGATCAGGCTGACCGGATCGGACACCGTAACGCCTACCAGTTTTTCCGAGGCGGCGGTCAACACCACACCCAGGGCGGCAAACAGGAACATGGTCAGCGGCAACCCGAAGATCTGCCCCAGAATCTGGTCTTTCTGGCTTTTTGCGTAGCGGCTGAAGTCCGGAATGTTCAGTGACAAGGTGGCCCAAAATCCGACCATCGCGGTCAGCCCTGCAAAGAAGTAGCCATACACGCTGGCGCCTTCGGGGCGTTTGGGGGGTTGGGCGAGCAATTCAGTCATCGACACGTTGGGCAATGCCCACACCAGCAGACCGATGCCGACCAGTACCAACAGGGGGGCTGAGAGGGTTTCAAGCCACTTGATCGACTCGGCACCGCGCAAGACCACCCACAGGTTCAATGCCCAAAACACCATGAAACCGATCACTTCTCCGGTCCCGCCCAGGCTTTTCCAGCCCTCGAATACGGACCCCAGAAACAGGTGGATTGCCAGGCCGCCAAACAGGGTCTGGATACCGAACCAGCCGCAAGCCACCAGCGCTCGGATCAGGCAAGGGACGTTTGAGCCGATGATGCCGAAGGAGGAACGCAGTAACACGGGAAAGGGAATGCCGTACTTGGTGCCCGCAAACGCGTTGAGGGTCAGCGGGATCAGCACCACGATGTTGGCCAGCAAAATCGCCAGCAGCGCCTCGCCGACCGAGAGTCCGAAGTAGGCGGTCAGTACCCCGCCCAAGGTGTAAGTGGGTACACAAATGGACATGCCTACCCACAAGGCCGTGATATGCCATTTGTTCCAGGTGCGTTCGTGAACTTGGGTGGGGGCAATGTCGTGGTTGTACCGGGGGCTATCGAGGACTTCAGGCCCGGCGTCCAATTCGTACAAACCGTTACGTTCGGTGACTTTGGATCTGCTCGGTTGCATATTCGATCACTCTCTTGTTGTGGGGCTCTTGGTTGTGCTTTGAGGCCCTGCGTGTTGACGCAGAGCGGCTCCCTTGCCTGGACACTAACGTTTATGTATCGGCCCGTCCGGTTGTGGCAGCAACAATCAAGAACTGTGCCGTGTTACTTGCCCCTTCCCCGCACACTGGCTGTTACTACTTGCAACACCCTGTTTTAAACTGTTTCAACCCATGAGCCAAATGACTCTCATTCCTATTAAAGGCGTTCACCTTCGACTTATCGCTTATTTGATATAGCCCACTGAAACATCACGGTGCACGCTTATTTATTTTTATCGCTACCTCTCCCTTCTCCCGCTGACTCAAGCGCCTGATTTAGCATAAGAAACTTCGCTTATATTTGAATCCTGTCAAGTGCGTCAAAATGGTGAGGCCGTGCCACATTTTGGTGAATTCAAAATAATTTATATATAAAACATGTACTTAGACATTAATTAAGCTATTAAAAATAAAGTTTGATCATTTTCCAACAACCCTCTAGATTTCATTCCTGACACCAGTGACAGGATTCAGCCTGTGCGCTAACTTTAATAACAACATTTAGAACCGGTTATAGCCGGTCAGCCTGCGAGGAACTCGGTATGTCACTGTTAATCCGTGGCGCTACGCTTGTGACCCATGATGAAAGTTATTGTGCCGATGTTTATTGCGCCGACGGTCTCGTCCGCGCAATTGGTACTAATCTTGATGTTCCATCCGGCTGCGAAGTTCTCGACGGCCGCGGTCAATATTTAATGCCCGGCGGCATTGATCCCCACACTCATATGCAACTCCCGTTTATGGGCACGGTGGCCAGTGAAGACTTTTTCAGTGGCACGGCAGCCGGTTTAGCAGGTGGCACAACTTCCATTATCGATTTTGTCATTCCCAATCCTCAGCAGTCCCTGCTGGAAGCTTTTCATCAGTGGCGCGGGTGGGCAGAGAAGTCGGCGTCGGACTACGGCTTTCATGTCGCTATCACCTGGTGGAGCGAACAGGTGCGCGAAGAAATGGCCGAACTGGTCAGCCAGCATGGCGTCAACAGCTTTAAACATTTCATGGCTTACAAAAACGCGATCATGGCCGCAGACGACACTCTGGTCGCGAGTTTTGAGCGTTGCCTGGAATTGGGCGCGGTGCCCACAGTGCATGCCGAAAACGGCGAACTGGTGTATCACCTGCAACGCAAACTCATGGCCCAGGGCATGACAGGACCGGAAGCTCACCCGCTGTCACGTCCTTCTCAAGTTGAGGGCGAAGCCGCCAGCCGGGCAATCCGCATCGCCCAGACCATTGGCACGCCGTTGTATCTGGTGCATGTGTCAACCCGTGAAGCGCTGGACGAAATCACCTATGCCCGCAGTCAGGGGCAGCCGGTGTATGGCGAAGTTTTGGCCGGACATCTGCTGCTCGATGACAGCGTGTACCAACATCCAGACTGGCAAACCGCCGCAGGTTTCGTAATGAGCCCACCCTTCCGCCCACGCGGGCATCAGGAAGCACTCTGGCATGGCCTGCAGTCGGGCAATCTGCACACGACAGCCACCGATCACTGCTGCTTTTGCGCCGAACAAAAAGCCGCCGGGCGCGACGATTTCAGCAAGATCCCCAACGGCACGGCAGGTATCGAAGACCGCATGGCAGTGCTCTGGGATGAGGGCGTAAACACAGGCCGGTTGTCGATGCAGGAGTTCGTCGCACTGACCTCCACCAACACCGCCAAAATTTTCAATCTGTACCCGCGCAAAGGCTCGATCCGGGTCGGCGCCGATGCCGATCTGGTGCTGTGGGACCCGTTGGGTACGCGCACCATTAGCGCCAAGACCCACCATCAAAAAGTCGATTTCAATATTTTTGAAGGCAAGACCGTGCGCGGCGTCCCCAGCCATACCATCAGTCAGGGCCGTGTGGTGTGGGCCGATGGCGATCTGCGGGCAGAACGCGGAGCGGGCCGCTATATCGAACGCCCGGCCTACCCCGCCGTGTTCGACTTGCTGAAAAAACGCGCCGAGCATCAGCAGCCCGTGGCTGTTAAACGCTGAGTGGCTAACCACTGCCCGACAGAGGCAGGACGATCCCCACAACCGTGAGGCAATCACCGTGATCAAGTCCCTGAACCATTTACCGCACCCCCATGAAAATGCGCAGGTGTTGGCCAGTCACTTCACCGACCTGGCGCCACCGCTCAATGCCCGTCAAGCCGTACTGGAGAGCTCGCGCTGCCTGTATTGCTACGACGCACCTTGCGTCAATGCGTGCCCCAGCGAGATCGATATCCCGTCGTTTATTCGCAATATCCAGCAGGAAAACGTCCAGGGCGCCGCGCACACGATTCTCTCGGCCAACATTTTGGGCGGCAGTTGTGCCCGGGTTTGCCCGACGGAGGTGCTGTGCCAGCAAGCCTGTGTGCGCAACAACAGCCAGGAATGTGCCCCGGTACTGATCGGTTTACTACAGCGTTATGCGGTCGACCACGCCCAATTCAGCGAGCATCCATTCACCCGTGCGGCTCCTACCGGCAAACGCATCGCCGTGGTCGGCGCAGGCCCTGCGGGCTTGGCCTGCGCCCATCGCCTTGCATTGCACGGGCATGAAGTGGTGATTTTCGAAGCCCGGGCGAAGTCCGGCGGGCTCAATGAGTACGGGATTGCCAAGTACAAACTGGTGGATGATTTTGCCCAGCGCGAAGTGGATTTCGTCCTGGAGATCGGCGGTATTGAAGTGCGCCACGGTCAGCGCCTGGGCGACAACCTGACCTTGAGCGAACTGCATCAACAATTTGATTCGGTGTTTTTGGGATTGGGGCTGGCCGCCAGCCGGTTGCTTGGCCTGCCCCACGAAGACGCACCCGGCCTGCTGGCTGCCACTGACTACATCCGCGAGCTGCGCCAAAGCGATGACCTGACCCAACTCCCCCTGGCCGAGCGTTGCATTGTGCTGGGCGCAGGCAATACCGCGATCGACATGGCCGTGCAAATGGCCCGCCTGGGTGCCCGCGAGGTGAATCTGGTGTATCGCCGGGGGCTCGAAGACATGGGCGCCACCGGTCACGAACAGGACATTGCCAAGGCCAATCAAGTGCGACTGATGACCTGGGCCCAGCCACAAGAGCTGCTGCTGGATGAGCAAGGCCGCGTGCGCGGCATGCGCTTTGCTCGCACCCGCCTTGAGGACGGGCGTCTGGTGAGTACCGGTGAAACCTTTGAGCTGGCGGCTGACGCGGTATTCAAGGCCATCGGCCAGACTTTTGATGACGCGGCCCTTGGGGATCCTCTGGCGCAAAAACTTAAACGGGTAGGCGACCGGATTGAAGTAGACGAGCAACTGCGCACCAGTGTGCCCGGGGTCTATGCCGGGGGCGATTGCACCTCCCTTGGGCAGGACTTGACCGTACAGGCCGTGCAACACGGCAAGCTGGCCGCAGAAGCCATGCATGCCCAACTCATGCTTGATCAGGAGGCTGCGTAAATGGCCGATCTCTCGATTGTTTTCGCCGGTATCAAAGCGCCTAACCCTTTTTGGCTGGCGTCTGCACCGCCTACCGACAAGGCCTACAACGTAGTACGCGCCTATGAGGCCGGCTGGGGTGGAGTGGTCTGGAAAACCCTGGGCGAAGACCCGGCCGCGGTCAACGTGTCTTCGCGCTACTCGGCGCACTTCGGGCCAAACCGAGAAGTCATGGGCATCAACAATATCGAGTTGATTACCGACCGCTCCCTTGAAATCAACTTGCGTGAAATCACCCAGGTCAAAAAGGACTGGCCGGACCGGGCCTTGATCGTGTCCCTGATGGTGCCCTGCGAAGAAGAGTCATGGAAGTTCATCCTGCCGCTGGTAGAAGCCACAGGGGCTGATGGCATTGAGCTGAATTTCGGCTGCCCCCACGGCATGCCGGAACGCGGCATGGGTGCGGCGGTAGGCCAAGTACCCGAGTACGTCGAGATGGTGACGCGCTGGTGCAAGACCTATTGCTCGCTGCCGGTGATCGTCAAACTCACGCCCAACATTACCGACGTGCGCCTGAGCGCCCGCGCAGCCCATCGCGGTGGCGCCGATGCGGTGTCATTGATCAACACCATCAACTCGATTACCAGCGTCGACCTTGAGCGCATGGTGGCGTTGCCGATGGTGGGAAGCCAAAGCACGCACGGTGGATATTGCGGCTCGGCAGTCAAGCCGATTGCACTGAATATGGTGGCCGAAATCGCCCGCGATCCGCTGACCAAGGGCTTGCCTATTTGTGGAATAGGTGGCATTGGCAGTTGGCGTGATGCAGCAGAATTTATTGCGCTGGGCTGTGGGGCGGTTCAAGTCTGTACCGCAGCGATGCTCCACGGATTTCGAATTGTCGACGAGATGAAAGATGGTTTGTCCCGCTGGATGGACAGTCAAGGCTATACCAGCCTGGACGATTTTTCCGGGCGCGCTGTGGGCAATACCACCGACTGGAAATATCTGGATATAAACTATCAGGTTATCGCCAAAATCGATCAGGACGCGTGTATTGGCTGCGGACGCTGCCATATTGCCTGCGAAGACACCTCACACCAGGCCATCTCCAGCTTGAAGCAGGCTGACGGGACACATCGTTATGAAGTGATCGAGGATGAGTGCGTGGGCTGTAACCTGTGTCAAATCACCTGCCCGGTCGAAGCGTGTATCGAGATGGTGCCGCACAACAATGGGCTGCCGTTCCTGGACTGGAACCATGATCCGCGTAACCCGTACTGCGTGGCTTCGTAGTTAGCCCGAAGTCGCTGCCGAGGCACGAAGGCTGCGAGCTCTTGTCTTGAAAAGGCTCGCAGCCTTCGTGCCTCTGCAGCGACTACAAACCAGGCGCTTCAAGGTTCCAGCCCGATCCCTCTCAGGATCACGCTGGTGACCGTTTGCAGCGCCCGCTCAAATTGAATGTCGGACAATGGCTGATGGTCGTTGATGATCATCACCTGATGGTCGAAGTCGGCGTAATGCTGGGTTGAGGCCCAGATCATGTACAGCAGGCTGGACGGTTCCACGGGCAGAATTCGCTTGTCCAGCACCCACTGCCGGATCTTGGCTTCTTTCATCTTCGCCCAGTCATAGAGACTGGCATCCAGCGCCAGGCCCAGGGTCGGGGCGCCGTGGATCATTTCATTGGCCCAGACTTTGGAGCCGTGGGGCCGTGTGCGCGAGTGGTTCATTTTGGCGCGGATATAGCTGCTGAGCACAAGGCGAGGGTCATCGTAGGTTTCAAAACACAGCGCATCCTGCTTCCACACCTCAAGCAGCCCCAGCAAGACGGCGCTGTACAGCTCGGTTTTAGTACTGAAGTAGTAATGCAGGTTGGAGCGTGGCAGCTGGACTTGCGCCGCGATGTCCGCCATCGCGGTTCCGGCAAACCCTTTTTCGGCAAAAATCTTTTCGGCCCCGAGGAGGATTTTTTCGACGTTGCTGCGCCGAATTTCGATCTTGTGATTGCTCATGCCTGGTGCCCTTGCCGTCGTGCTTCTTTGATGAACGCCGAGTGAGCAAATATTTCCTGCACAAAGCGTCGAATAACGCCTGCGGCAGCTACGCTTAGGCGAATACACGACGCTGCAGCAGATTATTTGACGGCGGGTAACTCAATCACATTGGTTTCAATACCGTCGAGTTTGGGCTTGAGTTTCATTTTTTCCTGGGCCTCAAGTGCTTGAGCCTCAGTGGTAAACGGCCCGATCAGGAAGTGCTGAACACCGCCACTCTCGAAAATGTAAGGAGTAAAACCGTTGTCAAGAAGCCTTCCGGTCGTGTCAGGAATTGTCGCTCTCTGGCCTTCAGTGATCTCTAGCGCCCAATGCGCAACTGGCGCCTGGACTACTGTTGATTCAGAAGCTGCTTTAGCCCGCTGGATTTTATCGTTAGACTCCTGACCGCAAGCCGTCAAGGCCAATATTGCTGTCATCACGATGACTTTACGCACTGCGTTTCCCCTGTCTGTTTGAATGGGTAGATTTTATCACTGGGACAGCGGCCTTTGCTCTCCTTGAACAAATCCAAAACGCCCCAATTTATGGTTCATGCGCAAGAATTTTCCCGATATGGGGAATCAAACCTCTGGCCATGTCGTCTGTAATGAGCGGCGCATTTATACGCACTTAGCAGTATTCTGTAGTCATGACCGAAGCCGCACCGTCTCAGAGACGTGCCTTACAAAGCCATCAAGGAGAAAAAAATGCTGATACTCACCCGTAAAGTTGGTGAAAGCATAAACATCGGTGACGATATTACGATCACTATTTTAGGTGTCAGCGGACAACAGGTCAGAATCGGCATCAACGCGCCGAAAGATGTGGCCGTTCACCGTGAAGAAATTTATCAACGTATCCAGGCCGGATTGAATGCACCTGAAAAAAACGATCAGCCGTAAGCCTGTGAGGTATCAGCCCTAGGCTTGAGTGTCAGGGCTGCTCAGCCAGCCCTTCTCAAATCAATCAAAACGCGTGCCTGCCAAAGCGTCACCCCTCTTCCTGCAGACCCGTCTCTTTGCCAAGAGATATGTCCTGTCGACTTGACCGTTTCAAGGTTAGCGACCACGCTCAATCCTCGCAGAAGGCTCAAAGCATCTGAACCACTGCGCGCCAGGGCGTTTGCGTTGTGACGTCTTGAGAAACTCCTCCTCAATTCAGCCCGTTACCGGGCTGGACCTGTACCGTCAAGGAATGAAAGACATGTCCGATTTAATCGTAGTGGGATTTTCAGACACCGAAAAAGCCGATCGCGCCCTCACCAAGATGGTTTCGCTGAGCAAAGAGCATCTGGTTGAGCTGGAAGATGCGGTCATTGTTGTGCGCAATGCCGAAGGCAAAATCCATATCAAGCAAAGCGTAAACCTGACAGCCATTGGGGCGACATCAGGCCTGGTCACCGGCGGCCTTTGGGGCGCATTGGTAGGGCTGCTGTTTCTTAACCCGCTGGCAGGCTTTGCCATCGGTGGCGCACTGGGCGCTGGCACTGGCGCCCTGTCGGGCTCGCTGAGCGATTACGGGATTGATGACGACTTTATCAAGTCGTTGAGCGAGACCATTCCCAACGATTCCTCGGCCCTGTTCGTGCTGCTGCGCAAGTTCCAGCCTGAAAAAGTCCTGAAAGAACTGGAAGACTCAGACTTCAAGGGCAAGGTTTTGCGTACTTCCCTGTCTCCAGAACAAGAGCAGAAGCTACAGGACGCGCTATCCCAAACCACTTCTGGCGCCTCTTTGAGCAAAACGATTTAAGCCTGTAGCGCCCCCATTCGACCGCGTTGGCGCGGTCGAATCCTTGATCCTCAGTTCAGGCGCACTGCGGTGCCCGTGGCAAACACCACCAGCATTCCACCTCGACCTGACGGCATGCTGATTTCAAAATCCAGTCCCACAATGGCATCTGCACCCATGGCTCTTGCCCTGTCACGGATTTCATCCGTGACTTCTGCCCGCGCTTCCTTCAGGGCCCGTTCCAGCGTCTGAGAACGCCCGCCAAAAAAGTCGCGCACGCCGGTAAAAAAATCTCGAACCACGTTGATCCCGTGAACCGACTCGGCGCTGACAACTCCCACGTATTCAGTAATTTTTCGGCCGTCAATGCCATGTGTGGTGGTAATAATCATCAGCCCGCCCTTTTCCTTTTCTGTTTCAGTGACTTGAAAGGTTACCTTATCGTTGGCCTGCTCACTGCTGCTACTGTAGCCAGAGTGAGCAACAGGGCCTTATAAAGCATGACCAAAGGCTACTATGCTTACAGCAGATGAATCTAAGACGTAAGAGTTGGGACGCCTCGCTCGGCAAAACTGTACTGCTGACATGAACTCAATGGCTGCGCCAAGCAACTTTTCGACCCCGCTCAAGGAAGCCCGCAATGGTCCAAAGACAAGTCATCAACGCCTCAGTAAGCCCTAAAGGCAGTCTGGAAACACTCTCCCAACGCGAAGTACAACAGCTGAGCGAAGTTGGCTCAGGCACCAGCTACACGCTGTTTCGCCAGTGCGTACTGGCTATTCTGAACACTGGCGCTCACGTCGATAACGCAAAAACCATCCTTGAGGCCTACCTGGACTTTGAGGTTCGCATTCACCAGCAAGACCGCGGCGTTCGTCTTGAGCTGCTCAACGCTCCCGCCGATGCATTTGTCGATGGCGAAATGATCGCCAGTACACGTGAAATGCTGTTCAGCGCCCTGCGCGATATCGTCTATACCCAGAGCGGCCTCGACAGCCCGCGTATCGACCTGAGCAGCTCTGCCGGCATCACCGATTACGTGTTTCACCTGTTGCGCAACGCCCGCACCCTGCGTCCGGGCGTCGAGCCAAAAATTGTGGTGTGCTGGGGTGGTCACTCGATCAACACCGAAGAGTACAAGTACACCAAAAAGGTGGGTCACGAACTGGGGCTGCGTAGCCTCGACATCTGCACCGGCTGTGGTCCTGGTGTGATGAAAGGCCCGATGAAGGGCGCCACTATTTCCCACGCAAAACAACGTCTGACAGGCGGGCGTTATTTGGGGCTTACCGAACCGGGCATCATCGCTGCCGAAGCGCCGAACCCTATCGTCAATGAACTGGTGATCCTGCCGGACATCGAAAAGCGCCTCGAAGCGTTTGTCCGGGTCGGCCACGGCGTGATCATTTTTCCGGGCGGAGCCGGGACCGCCGAAGAGTTTCTGTACCTGCTCGGCATCCTGATGCACCCGGAAAACAGCGATGTGCCGTTCCCGGTGATTTTGACAGGCCCCAAAGAAGCCGCACCCTACCTGCAGCAACTGCATGAATTTGTAGGGGCTACCTTGGGTGAAGAAGCGCAACAGCACTACCAGATCATCATCGATAACCCGCCCGAAGTAGCCCGGCAAATGACTGCGGGACTCAAGGCGGTTAAACAGTTCCGTCGCGAGCGCAATGACGCATTCCACTTCAACTGGCTATTGAAAATCGATGAAGGTTTTCAACGTCCGTTCGACCCGACCCACGCCAACATGGCCAGCCTGCAACTGCGTAAAGATATGCCGGCGCACGAACTGGCAATTAATTTGCGTCAGGCTTTTTCCGGGATTGTATCGGGTAACGTCAAAGAGAAAGGTATTCACCTGATCGAACAGTTCGGGCCTTACGAGATCCACGGCGACGCGGCCATCATGAAGCCACTGGACAAACTGCTGCAGGCATTTGTTGAGCAACACCGCATGAAACTGCCAGGCGGCGCGGCCTATGAGCCGTGCTATCGAGTCGTCAGCTAACACTCATCCTGAAGGGCTTGCCAGGCGAAACGCGTAACGTCATCACGCACATCGCCTGGCCTGCCCGGTGAGGGATCACTTCAAGGGTGCCCACTTTTTAACGGTTTCAATCCAGGCCGGATCAAGCCGGGTTTGTTCGGTGTCGATACCCAGCGCTTCTAGGCGCGCCTTGTGTAAATCTATCTCGAGAACCATTTGGCTCAACGCACTGGAGTTGGCGTCCAGTTGGTACATCTGGCTCACCCCCAAATGATAAAAGCGCAGCAGCTTCATCGCCGCAACATCCCCCGCCATCACCCCCGCCGTTACGTGGTGCATGACATTGGTCACCTTCATCAGACTACGCTTGAGCTGCCAGCCGTAGGCCGCAGGCCTCATCCAGGGTTGTGACCAGAACAGGTAGCGCACCAGCAGTATGGTCGTGATCAAGGCGGCAATCACCCCGGCCAGGTTCAAGCGAAAGTTATCGCCACCTGGAACGCCCAGCAACATGACCGCCAGCCCGGACAGCAGCAACGACAGCACCACAAACGTCAGCACGATATACAGCGTGCTGCGGCGGGTTTGCTGACGATAAATGTCGGGGTTCATCGGCTGTATTTCAAACATCACTGATCTATGACTCCATGGCTGTGAGCAAAGTGCGCGGGCATTATGGCCCGATAACGCGGTGTTGCTGACGGAAAAAACACCGATCAGGACGACTGCAATAAATTCAATGCCTGGCGGTACAACGCAACACGGTGCAACTGGCCATTGTGCCCGCCATTGATTGCCTTTGTGACAAGCTCAAAGTTATCCCCGTCGGCAAGAACATTGACGTTGCGCGAGTTCCAGTACCAGCCTGCGGACTCAACTGCCCAGCGCCACTCCTGCAACGGGTGCGGGTTCGCCAGTAATCGCTCATCGCCGAACAGCCCAAGGCTGCAGTGTTGATAATTGCTCTTGCCGGTTATCTGGATCAGCCCTCGGCCACGATACCGCCAACCATCTCCCGACGCCTCGGAACCATTGCCCAGGCGATCACTGTAAACCCGGTTGGCGATTGCTTCTGGCCTGCGATGCAGCCGCTGTGCGTCACTATTGGGCAGGCGCCGTGCACGGCCACCGTCCATCTCTGTGAGGTACTGGCCGGCCGAATCTTTCTGCGCAAACCGTGAGCCCCAGGTCGCAGCCAGGCCGTCAGCGCTGTAATTGAGGTTTTCGACAAGGGCACTGAAACCAGCACTTTCGTGCCCTACCTGAGCCAAAAATGCCGCCATACGCTTGGGCGTATTGATCAGTCGTTGAGGGGTCATCGCCTGCATGAACGGCAGATACACATCGACAAACGCAACGCTTTTTGGAAAAAGCTGCAACATGATTTCACGGGTCAACATGGTTACTTACTCTTAATAAATGAAATTAAAAGTGAACCATTTAGAATTTTTACCGCCTGCTAAATAACTATCGAAAGACCAGAACTACACCTTTAACAGAACACACTTACAACCCCATAACAGGGTGAGTGCGAAGTTCGCATACTTCACCGTGAGCCAACGGTTAACCGTCCTCAACCGATGACCGGAACCACTCGCCGCGGCTTGACCGACTTATACGAAAAGCTCGAATAAATCTCCTTCACCGCAGGCAAGGCTTGCAGGACCTCGCGGGCAAATTCACCAAAAGACTCCAGATCTTTGGCCACGACTTCCAACAAAAAGTCATAACGCCCAGAGACGTTATGACAGGCAATGATTTCAGGGATTTCCAGCAAGCGCTGCTCAAAACACCGGGCCACCTCTTGAGAGTGGGATTCCATCATCACGCTGACAAAAGCTGTAACGCCATAACCCAGTTCCTTGGGCGAAAGAACGGCCTGATAGCCCGTAATAATCCCGCTTTCTTCCAGAATTTTTACCCTTCGCCAACACGGTGAGGTGGTCAGCGAAACGCTCTCGGCCAACTCGGCGACGGTGAGGCGGGCATTAACTTGCAGTGCAGCAAGTAGGGCTTTATCAATTCGATCCAGAGCAGTTGGCATACTGTGCCTCTAAATATCGCTGCGACTTGGTTTTGTTCTAATACACTGGGTATTTACAGGCAAATTTGGAATTTTTACCGTCTGTTTAAAGCATAGCATTGTAGGAAATATCGGAGAGTTCAGCATGAACGATAAAAATAACAACTTCGGCTTTTCTACCCGCGCAATACATCACGGATACAACGCACTGGAAAATCACGGTGCGCTGATCCCGCCCATTTATCTGACGTCGACCTTTGCGTTTGCATCGGTCGAATACGGCGCAGCCTGTTTTGCCGGAGAAGAGAGCGGCCATTTTTATACCCGTATTTCCAACCCGACCCTGGCCCTGCTGGAGTCGCGCATGGCGGCGCTGGAGAACGGCGAAGCGGGCGTGGCATTCAGCTCCGGCATGGGGGCGATTGCTGCAACGTTCTGGACCTTGCTCAGGCCCGGCGATGAAATCATCGTCAACCGCACGCTGTATGGCTGCACCTTTGCGCTACTGCATCACGGCATCGGGGAGTTCGGGGTCGTGGTCAAGCACGTGGACATGTCCAACCCCGCGGATCTCGAAGCTGCCATCAGCCCGGCAACGCGCATGATTTACTTTGAAACACCGGCCAACCCGAACATGCAATTGGTGGACATCACCGCTGTATCACAGATTGCCCACACGCACGGCGACATCATCGTGGTGATCGACAACACGTACTGCACCCCCTACTTGCAACGCCCCCTGGAACTGGGCGCCGATGTGGTGGTGCATTCGGCCACCAAGTACCTGAGCGGGCACAGCGATATCACCGCAGGCATGGTGGTGACCAGCCAGCTTCTGGCAGACAGGATTCGCCTGCAAGGGCTGAAGGACCTGACCGGCGCGGTGTTGTCGCCCAATGATGCGCACCTGCTGATGCGAGGCATAAAAACCCTGGCATTGCGCATGGATCGCCATTGCAGCAGCGCCCAAGTCATCGCACACATGTTGCAGGATCATCCAGCCGTGGAATGGGTGGCTTACCCCGGCCTGCCCTCCTTCGCGCAATACGCCCTGGCTTCCCGGCAAATGAAACTGCCGGGGGGCATGATTGCCTTTGAACTCAAAGGTGGAATGGCCGCAGGACAGCGGTTCATGAATGCCCTGCAACTGTTCAGCCGCGCGGTCAGCCTGGGTGGCGCCGAATCACTGGCACAGCACCCTGCGAGCATGACCCACTCCACTTACACCCTTGAAGAACGGGCCAGGCACGGTATTTCAGAGGGGCTGGTACGACTGGCCGTGGGGCTGGAGGACATTGCCGATTTGTTGGCGGACATAGAGCAGGCGATGAAAGCCATGGCTTGAGCTCACACAACGCAGCCGCTGCCCAGGCGCCAAGGCTGCGTCCGACTGCGTAGCCACCGTAAAGTCCAGCGTCCACGGCTTATCAGTCAAGCCGCGCGTTCAGGGTTTACGACCGCTGCGCGTTCGGACGCAGCCTTGTACTACTCGCCAGCGGCTACAGAAAAACTTCAACTCGCGAGTAAAAACACCCCATCAACCCGGCGGAATGGTCGCCAAAATGCCGATCCCGATGGTCAGCACCAAAAAGCCACCTAAAAACCATGCCATTTTGTTCATGAAATTCCCCGTCAAACGTTCGTAATAAAACAGGCGCAGAACATCAGCCGACCACACGCGAGTGTTGCTGAGTACTCACGTCCTCGTCTGTCTCGAAAGGTTGACGGGAATTTTGCGCCGCAAACTGCATACATAACAGTCGCAGATAACGCAAAAAAATACGGATCAGATGCCGGGTAGCACAAAGTGTTCAGGTACAACGCTGCGCTGGTATTGGGCAACAACCGCCTGGCTGAGGCTTACCACCGCTTCGTTCAGTTCCAGCCCCGCCCCTGCGCGCCAGCTTGCGTACACCGCAAAGCCCGGTGCAGTTTCGATCGGCAAGGCGATCATCGCTCCGCTTTGCAGTTCGCGACTCACCAGTACCGGTGGCAATGCACCGATGCCGAACCCGTCTGCCACCAACTTGATAATGGCCGCCACCGAGTTGATGCAACTGATGCGCGGGGCCGCAATGTCGTGCTGATGCAGAAAATTGAGCATGTCCTGATGTGGCCGTGACAGGCGAGAGAAGGTCAGCAACCGCTCCTGACACAAATCAGCCAGGCTCTCGTAGTTGCGATCCAGGGCAGCATCCTTGGCAACGATCCAGCTCAGGGGATAACTGGCCAACTGCACATTGCGCACACCATCAGCGCGCAGCAGGTCCGTCTGAAAGATCAGGTCCAACTGCCCCTTGAGCAGCTGTTCATTGAGGTTAAGTGCCGTGTCGGCCGTCAGTTCCACCTCGACCTGAGGGTAATCGCGGCTCAATGCGCTGATCAAATCGCCCAGCCAACTGTGGATGACGGTGTCCATCACCCCGATGCGCAAGCGCCCGGCGAAGCTGTCTGCCTGCCCCAGCGACTGGAGCAGGCGTTGCTGGGTGGCCAGCATTTCCTCGGCGTAGCCCAGCACTTGATGACCTTCACGGGTCAGATTGACCCCACGGGAATCGCGCTGGAAAAGCTGCACGCCAAGCTCGGTTTCGAGGACTGAAATGCGACTCGATATAGCCGCCTGGGTGCTTGAGAGCTTTTCGGCGGTGAGTCGAAAGCTGCCAAGGCGCGCCACCCAGACGAATGTCAGAAGAAATCGCATGTTCATACAGGACGCCTCACCCAAACAAAACCAGGCCCGTACTTTAAACCCTTGCCGCAGCCGCAAGCCAGTCGGCTTAAGTCGGTGATTGGTAAAACTTTTTTGTTCAGTGGTGACAACTTTTATTGACTGGACGCACAACCCAAAGCCACCAACCATATCGGGCAATGACGCTCATCGGGCGTCAAAAATAAAAAAACACGCTGAGTCCGGCAGCGTACCGATTTTTCGAAAGTGTGCCTGACCGCTTTCGACTTGCTCTCACCAGCCTGCCCTGGTGCAGCGGCAATCAGCTAAAGGGATTCCCCCCTCATGCAAACCGTCGTAAATCTATGGCCACTGATTGGCGTGTTCGTCATCATCATTGGCTTTGTGCTGCGCTTCAATCCACTGCTGGTGGTAAGCGCCGCAGCCATCGTCACCGGCCTCGCTGCCAACTTCCCGCTGGAAAAAATCATCAGCGAAATGGGTGAAGGCTTCCTGCAAACCCGCGCCCTGCAATTGATTCTGCTGTTGCCCCTGGCCGTGATCGGCCTGCTTGAGCGCCACGGGTTGCGTCTGCATGCGCAAAACTGGATTGCCAGTTTCAAGCGCGCCACCGTCGGGCGCCTGCTGATCATGTACCTGTTTGTGCGTGAAACTACGGCCGCAGTCGGGCTGACCAGCCTGGGCGGGCATCCGCAGATGGTCCGCCCGCTGCTGGCACCGATGGCCGAGGGCGCCGCCGAAAACAAGTACGGCAAGCTGCCGGCCCCCGTGCGTCAAAAGGTGCTCGCCATGTGCGCGGCCACCGACAACATTGGTTTGTTCTTTGGCGAAGACGTGTTTGTAGCCTTTGGTGCAATCGCACTGATGCACACCTTCCTGCTGGGTTCGGGGCTTGATGTAGAGCCGTTGCACATTGCCTTCTGGGGCATCCCGACCGCCATCTGTGCCTTTATCGTGCATGCGTTACGCCTGTACCGCTTCGACCTGATGCTGTCACGCAGCATGGCCGAAGTTGCCCGGGAAGAAGTTGATGCAGCCCAGGAGCTGGCACGATGATTATCTCTATTGAGTATTTCTACTGGCTGGCCGGTGCTCTGTTGCTGGTCACTGCGGGCATGATTGTGAGTGACCGTACCCACCCGAAACGCTGGACCAGCGGCCTGTTCTGGGCGCTGTTCGCCATGGTGTTCCTGATTGGCGATAGCCTGTCGCCGTTTGTGGTCGGTGTTGGCGTGCTGGTCATGGCCGGTATTGCGGGCATCGGTGGCGTCGGCCGTGGCACCCACGCCGAGTTGTCGATCAAGGCAGCACGGGGCAGTGCTGGACGTCTGGGCCACAAGCTGTTCATTCCAGCCCTGTCGATTCCGCTGGTGACGGTGATTGGTTCCATCCTGCTGAAAAACACCCAGATCGGTGGCGTGCCGCTGCTGGACCCAAAAAACACCACGTTCGTGTCACTGGGTATCGGCTGCATGGTGGCTCTGGTCCTGGCGTGCATCCTGACCCGCGACACGCCGTTGCAAGGTTTGCGTGAATCACGCCGCCTGACCGAAGCCCTGGGCTGGACCATGGTCTTGCCGCAAATGCTGGCCATGCTTGGCCTGCTATTCAATGACGCAGGTGTCGGTACTGCGGTTGCCCATATCACTACTGCGTACATCAACATGGACTATCGACTGGTCGCAGTCATCGTCTACGTCCTGGGCATGGCGCTGTTTACCGTGATCATGGGCAACGGTTTTGCTGCGTTCCCGGTGATGACTGGCGGTGTCGGGGTACCGGTGCTGGTGGGTATGTACGATGCCAACCCGGCGGTCATGGCGGCAATCGGCATGTTTTCCGGGTACTGCGGCACCCTGATGACACCGATGGCAGCCAACTTCAATATCGTGCCCGTTGCCCTGCTGGAACTGCCGGACAAATACGCCGTGATCAAGGCGCAAATGCCGACCGCACTGATGATGCTGTTGGTCAACATCGTGCTTCTTTACGTGCTGATGTGAGGCCTTGATGCGCACTGTACTGCTGACCGGCTTCGAGCCGTTCGACCAAGACACCGTGAACCCGTCCTGGGAGGCCGTGGGCCTTCTGGACGGCACCTTGCTAGGCGATGTGCGCATCGTCGGCCGCCAGTTGCCCTGCGCTTTTGCACAGGCACCTGAACGACTGCAGCAACTGCTGGAAGAGTACGAGCCGCAACTGGTGATCGCGGTCGGGCTGGGCCCCGGCCGTGCTGACGTGTGCATCGAGCGGGTGGCGATCAACATCAACGACGCCCGCATCCCCGATAACCTGGGCGAGCAGCCCATCGACACGCCTGTGGTGGCGGACGGTCCGGCCGCCTACTTCAGTACCCTGCCCATCAAAGCCATGGTACGGGCGTTAAAGACCGCTGGCATTGCGTCCTCGGTGTCGCATACGGCGGGCACTTTTGTCTGCAACCAGGTGTTCTATTGCCTGCAGCATGCATTGGCCGGGTCTGCGGTGCGCGGCGGGTTTATCCATGTGCCCGCGCTTCCAGAGCAGACGGTGCAGAACGGCATGCCATCCATGACACTTTCAACGGTGGTTGAGGGGCTGCGCATCGCGGTGATCACTGCCCTGAACACCCATCACGACGTACTGGAAAGCGGCGGACAGGTCAGCTGACAAGGCTTAGAACCCCGGCACACTCTGGCCCTTGTAACGGGCCAGAGTGAAAACGCCCGATCAACCGGGCTCAATGCCCGACCACCGCCGCTCCTGATTGCCTCTGGCCCTTTGGGAAACCGTGGGTCCGGGCGCTAAACACAATCCACAGCCCTGCCAGCAACAGCGCCAGCAATACCCAGGGAAAGACACCAACCCCGACCTGGTCGAGCAACACGCCGCCGGTTAATGCCCCGGCGGCAATAGCGCTGTTCCAGACCACTACGTTCATCGACAACGCCACATCGGCGCCCTCGCCTGCCGCATCGGCCAGGGCTGTTTGCAGCAATGTGGCGGCGCCACCGAAGGACAACCCCCAAACGAAGATACCCGCGTACACCACGGCCACCGACTGTGAGAAAAACCCGAACAGCAGAGAGATCGCGGCAAACGTCGCCAGGCTTGCCAGCACCGCGTTACGCAGATGCCGGTCCACCAGACGCCCGGTCATCCAGATCCCTGCCAGCGCAGCCAGCCCGAAGACCAACAACACACGATCGACCTCATTGCCCAGGCCTGCAGAGGCCACGAAAGGCGCGATGTAGGTGTAAAGCATGTTGTGCGCAAGCATCCAGGTCAGCACCACAGCGAGCACCGGACGCACCCCCGGAGTGGCCAATACCTGGCGCAAACCGATGCGCTCAGAGGCCGTCTGCCCCGGGTAATCGGGGACTTTGACCACCACCCAGACAATCAGCACCAAGGTCAGGATCGACATCAGGCCAAACGCCGTGCGCCACCCCACCAGCGCGCCCAGCCAGGTACCCAGCGGCACACCCAGAGACAGTGCAATCGGGGTGCCGACCATCGCCACCGCCATGGCCCTGCCCTGTAAGTTCGGTGAGACCATGCGCCGGGCATAACCCGCTAGCAGGCTCCAGGCCAGTCCGGCTGATGCACCGGCAAAAAACCGTGCAATCAGGGTCACGACATAGTCTGAAGACCACGCGGTAATCGAGTTGAACAGCAGAAAACCGACAATCGTCAGCAGTAGTACATTGCGCCGCCGCCAGCCTTGGGTCGCAATGGTCAACGGGATGGCGGCCAGTAAAGACCCCAGCGCGTAGACCGTAACCATCTGCCCCGCCCATGCCGATGACACTTCGAGGCCACTGCTGATTTGCGGTAACAGGCCCGCAGGCAACGTTTCGGTGACGATGCAGATAAAGCCAGTCATGGCGAGCGCTAGCAGCGCGCCCATGGGTAATCGTTCAGTGGTGTTTTGCTCTTGTGCCATGGGTGCTCTGACCTGCCTAGTTATGTATCGATAGGTACAAATGTAAGTCGAGGAAAAATATTGGTCAACGACTTTTGTATCGAATAGTATTTATGTCTCGTGACGAAGGAGATTCAAATGGCACAGATGGGACGCCCGCGTACATTTGACCGGGACGCGGCTATCACGCAGGCCATGCACCTGTTCTGGGAGCAAGGCTACGACTCAACTTCCCTGAGCCAGCTCAAGGCGAATATTGGCTCAGGCATTTCTGCACCCAGCTTCTATGCGGCTTTCGGTTCCAAGGAAGCCCTGTTCAAAGAAGTGATGGAACGCTATCTGAACAGTCACGGCAAAGTGACCGACAGCCTGTACGACCCCCAGTTGCCTGCGCGCGAGGCCATCGAAACAACGTTGCGCCGGTCCGCCAACATGCAGTGCGAGACCGGTCACCCACGGGGTTGCCTGGTTGCTCTGGGCCTGATGAGTGCCTGCACACCACAGACCTTGGCCATCTGCGCGCCGCTGGCCGAAGCCCGTGCCCGCAACCGCGCAGGATTTATTGCCTGTGTTGAGCGCGGCATCAATACCGCTGAACTGTCGGAACATACCGATCCGGTTGCACTGGCCACTGTGTTCGAGAGTTTTTTGCTGGGGCTCACCACCCTCGCCCGCGACGGCGTGCCCCATGAGGTACTCGATGCAGCGATCACTCAGATCATGCGCGTATGGGATGCCGCGCGAGCCTGAAGGATGACCAATGGTTATCGCCCAATCAGCATTCGTCATTGGGCAGTCTCTTCGACAAAAACTACAGTGGCCGCCTGAAGGAGCCTTGGTGGCTCCCGATTGCGAGCACTGCGGCGCGATGAGCTGATTCGCAGCAGGCTCAAAAAATCTTGTAGCCGTTGCCTAAAGGGACCTTGATATGACACGCATCACCGGACAAAACTTTATTGGCGGACACCGCAGCGGCGCTGGCACCGTGCACCTGCAAAGCGTGGATGCCAGCACCGGCGAAGCGCTGCCATACCACTTTATCCAGGCTACGGAATCCGAAGTGAATGCCGCTGTCAGCGCTGCCAGCGCCGCGTTTCCTGCCTTTCGCAGTTTGCCCGCCACACGGCGCGCCGAGTTCCTGGAAGCCATCGCCGAAGAAATTGACAACCTGGACGACGATTTCGTGGCCATCGTCTGCCGCGAAACCGCCTTGCCAGCCGCGCGCATCCAGGGCGAGCGCGGGCGCACCAGCGGGCAAATGCGCCTGTTCGCCAATGTGCTGCGCCGAGGGGATTTTTATGGAGCGCGCATCGATCAGGCGCTGCCTGATCGTCAACCATTGCCCCGTGCAGACTTGCGTCAGTGCCGAATGGGCGTGGGGCCGGTGGCTGTGTTCGGGGCCAGTAACTTCCCGCTGGCGTTCTCCACTGCGGGCGGTGATACCGCCTCGGCACTTGCGGCCGGTTGCCCGGTGGTGTTCAAGGCCCACAGCGGGCATATGGCAACCGCTGAACAGGTGGCGCTTGCGATTGTGCGTGCCGCCGAGCGCACCGGCATGCCAGCCGGTGTGTTCAACATGATCTACGGCGCGGGTGTGGGCGCTGTGCTGGTCAAGCATCCGGCGATTCAAGCCGTCGGCTTTACTGGTTCCTTGCCCGGTGGCCGTGCCCTGTGCGACATGGCCGCGGCAAGGCCACAGCCGATCCCGGTCTTTGCCGAGATGTCGAGCATCAACCCGGTGCTGGTATTGCCCCAGGCATTGCGTGCCCGCGGCGAGCAGATAGCACGGGAGCTGGGCGGTTCCGTGATGCTGGGCGCTGGCCAGTTTTGTACAAGCCCGGGCCTGGTGCTGGGTATCCGTTCACCCGAATTCAGTGCCTTTATCGACACACTCGGCCAGTTCTTCAGCGCTCAGCCCGCACAGACACTGCTCAATGCAGGGGGCCTGGCCAGTTACAGCAAGGGCATCCAGCGCTTGGCTGATGTCGATGGTATTCGCCACCTTGCAGGTGCGCCGCAACAAGGCAATCTGGCCAGCCCTCAATTGTTCCAGGCCAATGCCAGCCTCCTGATCGATGGTGCCGAGGTATTACAGGAAGAGGTGTTCGGGCCCACCACCCTGGTGGTCGAAGTAGCCGACAAGGCGCAGTTGCTGCAAGCGTTGCATAGCCTGCATGGTCAGTTGACCGCGACACTGATTGCCGAGCCCGCTGACGTGCAGGCATTCGCCGAGGTCGTGCCGGTGCTTGAACAAAAGGCCGGACGCCTACTGCTCAACGGTTACCCGACCGGCGTTGAAGTGTGCGACGCGATGGTTCACGGCGGGCCTTACCCCGCGACCTCCGATGCTCGAGGCACCTCGGTGGGCACTCTGGCCATCGACCGCTTCCTGCGCCCGGTGTGCTACCAGAACTATCCGGACAGCCTTTTGCCGGACGCGCTTAAAAACGCCAACCCGCTGGGTATCCAGCGCTTGCTCGACGGCAAGCACAGCCGCGAGCCACTGGCCTGCTGATCTGCGCGGGCCCCGTGATGGGGCCCTGCGATCACCCAGCCCGTAGCAGCTGCCGAGGCACGACGGCTGCGTCCGGCGGCGCAGCCGTCGTAGAATCATTCGACGCGCAGTTTCAGATGTCCTGTGAGCAGGTCACCCCTGGCCGCTGATCAGTTGAACACTGGCCGGGCTTGAGGAAGGTACCAAATTAGGTACACTTCAGTACATGAACTCTGTCCCTCCCATTCTTAATGGTCGATTTTTTTGCACGCTCGCAGGCAATGAGCCTGTGCGTGAATGGTTGGCCAGTCTCGAGCGCGAGCAGAGGCGCCTGATTGGAACCGATATAAAGACCGTACAACTTGGCTGGCCGATTGGCATGCCGGTTGTGCGCAAGCTGGAGCCTAAATTGTGGGAGGTTCGCTCGGATTTGGATGGCATCATTGCTCGTATCATCTTTACGGTTGTCGGCTCGCAGATGATCCTGCTTCACGGATTCATCAAGAAAAGCCAGAAAACCCCGGCGGTCGATCTTCAAACAGCCAGACAGCGCAATGCAAAACTATGAGGTACAGCGCATGAATAACCACATCGGCTCCGATTTTGACGACTTCCTCTCGGAGCAAGGCCTCGCAGAAGAGGTCTCGGCCGCTGCACTCAAACGCGTCATTGCCTGGCAGATAGCCGAGGCCATGAAGGAGCAACATGTCACCAAAAAAACGCTGGCTGACCGGATGCACACCAGCCGTACGGCGGTCGATCGGGCACTTGATGAAAATGACCCGGGCATGACACTGGCAACCCTGGCCAGCGCCGCCCGCGCACTAGGTCAACGCGTAGAGATCCGCTTGGTGCCGGAGCACGATGCAACACTCGGATAACCCCACCTTCGCAACAACATTAAACCCCCTCAAACTTGAACGCCGGAGTGACTTTAAAGCTGCTTGAGACCTCCCCGGAATAAATAGTGCTTTGGTCCGGCCCCAGGTTCAGCTTTTTGACGGTGCCCGTTGCCTTTGAAAAATCGACCTTGTTCAAGTCCACCCAAAACGTGTTCGGGGTGACGGCCGACTCGAAAAAGTACAACCCCTGCTTGTGATCGATCACGGAGCGCCAGCGGGTCGAAGATATGTTCGGCTCGCCGGGTGTGGTAATCCCGTAGGGCACTGAAACGTTGCGGATCACACTGAACACACTGGCCAGCGACAAGCGTGCGTCCTGGTTTTTTGGCACCGCATTGACGTAAAACGACGCCCTGGCAAAACGGTCCGCGGAGCGATTGGTGCCGGGGAGCATCACCGTACCGCCAATGGACTGCCAATACGCATTCATTGCCAACTGCGCATCGAACGCCGGTGAGTTGGTCATGACCTGATAGCTCCGGTCGTGGTGAATCACCTGTTTTCCATCAATAAATTCAATGATGGCGCTGTCGCCCGAAGCATCGGACATTGAAAGGTGCAGGGTCGCCAGACGACTCTCACCCGGCACATTGGCGGTGACAACGGTGAAGGGTTCGGTCTTCAGTACGTCGACCGCTTCGGCAACGGTGCTGAAGTTGTCCAGGACATACTGAGCCCAGGCAGAAATGCTCAACCCCGGTTTGTCTTTATTGACCGGTGGATATTCAGACTCAACCAGCCACAGCAGGTTTGCTGACAACCCGGCTTCGTTGACCCCGTCAGTGGTTGAAATGTCATAGCCCGTGGCAATCACACTGCCGTATTTGGACGTCCACTTGAGCGAGCCCGGCCCGGCTTCTCCTGTGCGCTGCATACCCTGGGGGAAGATCCACAGATTGGTTGCCACGTCTGTTTTCCAGTCCATGGAGCGCGCCGTAATCACCGTCTGATTGTCACCCAGATAAACCAGGCGGGTGCAGGCATTGGCAACAGGCAACGCGAGCATAAAACCTGCGACTGCCAACGCCAGATGTTGGGTGTGTTTGAGCAATTGCATTCCCTTGATTCCTCACTGCTGGTTTAGAAGCGCATGGACAGGCCTAGTACCGGGCCGCGCTGGGTCACATCGTATTTGAACTTGTTGCCGGTAAAGTCGGTGGTGCGATAGTCCTGCGACAACACCCGATAACCGACACGAATGATCGTGGGGTGATCCGCCAGGAACATGCGGTAGCCCACATACCCCTGAGCGTTCCAGGTTTTCTTGGAGGACGTGTCCAGCCCGCCAGTATCGGCCTGGCCCGAAAGCGTCCAGCGGTCCGTCAGGTCGGTCTGCATGCGCAAGCCAACGAAAGGGTCTGTCCACTCGGTTTTTTTCTTGGTACTGAAACCCAGAGAATCGATGTCCAGTTTTGTCGACAGCTTGGTCCAGCGCACACCGACCGTGGGCTCGACGCGCCAGGCGCGAGGTTCGCCGAAAATCGTGGAGCCCCCCAACTCATACTCATAGACGCGGTAGTACACCCCCACGGCAAGGGTGGATTGGGCGATTGCCAAACCTACCTTGCGCCCGTACACCCGTTCAGACTGGTGTGTTTTCGCGTAGACGCCGTCGACATAAAACCCCAACGTGCGATTGGTCAGCTCCAGATTGCCCATGAAAACCGAACTCAAATTATCCAGAACATCCGAGAACGGCACATCAACTTTGGTATTGACCCCGCCAAGCGCCGCTTGCCCGCTCATTGACGGAGCCCACACAAACGGGCTCGCCAACAGCAGCCAGTCCGAGTCGCTGGTACTGGTTTTAACGGGTGGCTCTGCCCCCTGCGCCACCTGCAGGGCTAACAACAGCGGCAACGCCGCAGACGCACATCTGACAGTCTGTTTTCTCATCGCCCTGATTAACCGGTCATGGATTCAATCAGTAGGTATAGCAGGTATCCCCTGAAAATCTGCTGTCTGGTGCAGTCATTGCAAACGCCAATAAGTCTTTACTCCATAAGGCATTTACAAAAACCAGCGATATTCCCGGGCACTGATTTCTTGCATGAAAGCTAGATGGTCCTGACGTTTGTTCTCGCAGTAAACGTCTACAAATTCGCCGCCCATGCCGTCGCGCAACTGAGGTTGATGCTGCATGGTCCGCACCGCTTCAAGCATCTCAAGCGGGAAAGCGATACCGCTGTTGCGGTCTTCGTTAAGCGGCAAAATCGGCTCTTTACCCGCCTCAAGCCCGTGCTCCAACCCCACCAGAATCGCCGCCAGTACCAGATAGGGGTTGGCATCGGCACCCGCAAGGCGATATTCGACCCGCAGGTTTTTTGCATCGGATTCAGGAATCCGCAAACAGGCATCCCGATCTTCGTAGCCCCAACTGGCGTGTGTGGCGATGTTGGTCGTGCCGCCCAAACGGCGAAACGCATTCTGGTTCGGGGCAAAAATCGGCATACAGGCCGGCAATAATTCCAGGCAACCCGCAATGGCATGCCGCAAGGGTTGCTGCTGATTGTGCGCCAACAGGTTGTTGCCGCCGGCGTCGTACAGGCTCACATGCACATGCATGCCGCTGCCGGGATGTTGCAGATAGGGCTTGGCCATAAAGCTGGCGCGATAACCGTGCTTAAGGGCAACCCCGCGGGTACTGCGGCAAAAAAGGGCCGCCCAGTCCGCTGCCCGAACACCATCATCGAGATGGCCAAAATTGATTTCGAACTGACCCGGCCCCAGCTCCGCTGTGATCACGGTTGCGTCGATCCCCTGGGCCTGCGCAGCATCGACCATGTCATCCAGCACAGGAGAAAAGCGCGACAACCGCTCGATATGCATGTTGGGCTGGTCATCGGCATCGTCGCTCAACTGATCACGTGGAAACTGCGGCAGCCCCTCACGCAGTTGCTTGTCGAACAGGTAAAACTCCAGTTCAAACGCCACCACCGGGTGGATACCCTTTCGGGCCATCCGGGCCAACACCTGGGTGAGGACCTCCCGGGGCTCGAAGACAATCGGTTTTTCAGTGCCGTCCGTGGTAATCAGCATCTGGCCTAGCGGCTTGCCTTCCCAGGTCACCGGCTTGAGGGTGCCTGGCACCAGGCGCCGTACGGCATCCGGGTCACCGTCGTTGAAACAGTAATCGCCAATCTTGAACAGCCCGCCCTGCACACCCAGCAACACGCAGTTTTGCGGCAATTTGAGCACGCTGCCAACCGCCACTTTTTCTAGCATGTCGATGGGGTAACGCTTGCCGTAGAAATGCCCGGGAATATCCAGGGAAATCAGGTCGACATAACGCACCTCAGGGTTGTGTTGGCGAAAGGCACGCACCTCGGCCAGCAGATCAGAGCATGCAGCATCCATCTTGGAAGTTCCTTTATTGTTATCAGGTGTAGACCCACAGCACTCGCGTGAGCTGCTGTGTCAGGTTGGCGTAGCGACAGCGCGTGTGGCTGTCGAACTGAAAACTGTCCCCGGCGTTCAGGGTGGCGGGCTCATCGTCGTCACCCAGCCACAGGGTCAATTGACCTTCGATCACATAGCCGCCCTGCTCCGAGCTGTCCGTCATGAGCCGCTCACCGCTGCTCGCGCCTGCTTCCAGCAGACTTTCAAGCATCGAGAACGACGCGCGGATTTTCGGCGAAACCAAAATATCGGTAATGCCGTTGCCCAGATACAACGTGCGGCGCTCGTCCGGGCGGGTCACCCAGGGCAACTGCTTGGGTTTTGGCAGGCTGTAAAAATAGGTGGTCGGCACGCCCAGTGTTTCGCTGATGGCGGTCAGATCGGCCACCGTTGGCTGCGAAATTCCGCGTTCGACCTGGGACAAAAAACCCACCGAACGGCCGATTTTGTCAGCCAGTTCCTTGAGGGTGTATTTCTTGTGTTTGCGCAGGTCGTGGATAAGGATCGCCAATGCGGCCATCTCTTCTTGCTTGTTCATCCCGGGCCGCCGTGAAATTTAAACCGTTTAATTTCATGAAAAATTACAGGTTAAATTTCACAAGTGCAAGCCAATTGGTCTGCACGCCTCCCATCGACGTCTTCACAGGGGAGTTTTGTTCAATACGCCAACCTGCATGCTCCTTAACCTTCGAGCACACCCCTTGAGCGGAGCACAGTAACGATGAGCGTGTTGATTTCGATGGCGGCGTTCGCCCTGGCAGCATCCATTTCACCGGGGCCGGTCAATGTCGTTGCCCTGAGTTCCGGCATGCAGTTCGGCCTGGGCCCCAGCCTGCGTCATGTGCTGGGCGCCACGGTGGGTTTTGTCGTGCTGCTGCTGTTTACCGGTTTCGGCCTGCATGAAGTGCTCAAGCAGTGGCCGATACTGACCGACCTGATTCGCTGGGCCGGCATGGCATTTCTGCTGTATCTGGCATGGAAGCTGGCGATGGATAACGGCCGAATCGAGTTCGAAGGTGATACACGACAGCCCTCGTTTTTATATGGCGCGGCCATGCAGTGGCTCAACCCCAAGGCGTGGCTGGCTGCAGTTGCGGGCATGGGCGCGTTTGTGGCGGGCGGAGAAGCCGTACTGATCTGGTCGTTCGCCTTGATCTACTTTGTCGTCTGCTACCTGTCCGTAGCTTGCTGGGCCTACACCGGGGCCTTCCTGAGCCGTTACCTGCGCAGCGCACAGCGCATCCGGCTGTTCAACCGCTGCATGGCGGCCATGCTGGCGGGCTGTGCGGTCTCTTTGCTGTGGTTTTAAGTCTTGTACTGGCCGGGCGTGGCCGCGAGGTACTTTTTGAATACCCGCTGGAAATGCGCTTGATCGGCAAACCCGGTTTGATGCGCGATATCGGCGATCAATGCACCTTCACGCAACTGCGTTTGCGCATGTTGAATCCGTCGGTTGATCAGATAGGCGTGGGGCGTCATGTGGTAACGCTGCTGGAATGCACGAATCAGGTAAGCCTCTGACAGGCTCGCGGCTTCACAGATGTCCTGCAATCGAATCGTGCTCAAGAAGTGCTCATCAATATAGTCGGCGGCACGCTCCACCCGCACATTGGCGCTCTTGCGCAGCGCCACCGAACTGCCCAGCTCCTGCTGCATCGACGAGAAAAACAGAATCGCGGCTTCATGCTTGGCCAGCACCTCGAGCTGAGGGTCGACCAATTGTGCATACAGGGCGGTCAGGCCGCTGAACAAGACGGCGGATTGCGTGTGGGTGGCCGCGACGGGTTGGAACACCTCGCTGCCTTGCTCATCAAAACCCTGCTGAATACCGGACAGCCAAAGTGCATCCACATACAGCATCACGTACGACCAAGGCTGATCTTCGACCGGGTTACAGGCGTGGACATCACCCGGGTTCATCAACACCACCGTGCCTGCGCTGATAGCGTGTGAAGTTTTTTCATGCAGGTAGTTGCAACAACCGGACGTGATCGCACCGATCGAGAATATCTCGTGAGAGTGCCGGGCATAGCAAACCTTGCGACCGTCGGCGATTGAGCGAGCCTCGATAAATGGTAACTGCGCATCCCGCCAGAACCTCGGAGTTGCGCAGCTTGCATCGACGGGAAGGGTGTTGACCTGTTGGGTTGCGGGCATGGTAACGGGACCGAAAAAACAGGGGCCACGATGGATTTCATGGCCGTTTTCTGCCTGCTAGCCTAGCACCGCATTGCATTTGTTACAGCTCGACCCGGATGACGACCTTACCTTTCGCCCTGCCTGACTCAACGTAACTCAGCGCTTGGGCTGTCGCGCCGAACTCAAACACCCGGTCAACCACCGGCCTGATAACACCAGACTCAATCAGCGTGGTGACCTCACGCAACTGCTCCCCGCTTGCCCGCATAAAGACAAACGAATAACTCACCCCTCTTTGGCGTGCTTTGCGGCGAATGCCATAGCTCAGAAGGCCCATGACCTGCTGCAACACCCAGGACAGCCCTTGGGCTTTGGCAAACTGCGCGGTGGGTGGGCCGGAGATAGATATAAGCTGCCCTCCCGGTTTTAGTACCTTGAGGGATTTTTCGAGGGTGCCAGCGTCCAGGCTGTTGAGTACCACGTCGTAGTCGTGCAACTGCGTTTCAAAATGCTGCTGTTTGTAGTCGATAACCACATCGGCTCCGAGAGCCTTTACCCATTCGACGTTGCGGGTGCTGGTGGTCGTGGCCACAAAGGCCCCCACGTGCTTGGCCAGTTGAATGGCAATGCTGCCCACGCCGCCGGAACCCGCGTGAATAAGCACCTTCTGCCCTTTTTTCAGTTGCGCGGTTTCTACCAGCACCTGCCAGGCCGTGAGTGCGACCAATGGCACGGACGCTGCCTGCTCCATGTCAAGGTTGACGGGCTTAAGCGCCAGCGCATCCTGCGACACCGAAATCAGCTCAGCAAACGTGCCGATACGGTCCTCTTGAGGACGCCCATAAACCTCGTCTCCCGGCTTAAATTGACTCACATTGCTGCCGACTCGAAGCACCACGCCCGCCAGATCGTTCCCCAGCACCAGAGGAAACCGGTACGGCAGGATCAATTTGAACTCGCCCTTGCGGATTTTGGAGTCCAGCAGATTGACGCTGGCGGCATACACCTTGACCAGTACTTCATCGGGTCGAACTTCAGGGTCGGGCACGTGCCCTATCCGCCCATTGTCCTTGCCGTATCCATCGATAAAAAAAGCATTCATACACGGCGGCTCCGGGTGAGGCACCGAGCGCCCACTGCGCCCGGTGCGGCCTTTCCACATCTATCAGTTTTGATAACGCTCGGCAGCATGGGCCATCCGCACATCTCCAAGCAGCGCCAGACGTGCGCCCTGCAGTGCATCCCAACGGGCAGCGTCATGCAAAGGCGGGATAGTCATCAACTCACGGCGATCGAAACCGATCAGAGCGGCATCGACCAGCTCACCCACATCCATCACTTCGGGCAGGGTATTGATATCGATCCCCGCGCGCTCCCAGATTTCGGTGCGGGTTGCGGCAGGCAACACCGCCTGAACATAAACACCTTTGGCCGACAGCTCGTGACTCAGCCCTTGTGACAGCAACTGCACAAACGCCTTGGTTGCAGCGTAGACCGACTGACCGAACTCGGGCGCCAGACCTACCACCGATCCTATGTTGACGATCGCCCCCTCACCGGCCTGCACCAGCCGTGGCGCAATCGCGCTGGCCAGTCGCGTCAGCGCAACGGTGTTGAGCGCAATAATCGTCGTGAGGCTCTGCGCGGTCTGTTCCAAAAAAACGCCCGACTGGGCAATGCCCGCATTGTTGATCAGGATGCCTATGCTGGAGTCGTCACGCAGCCGCGCTTCAACCACCTCCAGATCACTGGATTGGGTCAGATCTGCCTGTAACACATCGACGGCAACGCCGTATTCCTGGCGCACGTGTGCTGCCAGGGCTTCCAGTCGCGCCTTGTCGCGGGCAACCAGTACCAGGTCATGGCCACGGCGGGCAAACCGCTCCGCGTAGGTTGCCCCGATGCCACTGGAGGCGCCGGTGATAAGGACAGAAGAATGAGTAGTCATGGAGGCGCTCTCTCAAGAGAAAATCTAGCCGCGGGATACGGCATATCGATCAGCGAGCCATTATGATGATGATCATAATCTTAAACGTCAACCATTTTGATGATGGTCGACATCCATGTATATTGGGCCCTTGATTGTCAGTGGTTTGAACGAGGCATAAAGCAATGAGGGTCACAAAAGCACAGGCGCAGGCGAACCGGGCACATATCGTCGAGACGGCTTCCAGGCTGTTTCGCGAGCGTGGCTATGACGGTGTGGGAGTGGCGGATCTGATGGCCGAGGCAGGCTTCACCCATGGCGGGTTCTACAAGCACTTTGGCTCAAAGGCCGACCTGATGGCAGAAGCCGCTGCGTGCGGGCTGGCGAACTCACTGGAAAAAAGTGCAGAGCACGACATTGCCGCGTTCTTTGACCAGTACCTGTCCCGTCAGCACCGTGATACTCCAGGCCAGGGTTGCACCTTCGCGGCCTTGTCAGGGGACGCTGCGCGTCAGCCTGAAGAGGTCAAGGCAACCTTTGCCCAGGGGCTCGAAAACATGCTGGCCGCCGTGGAGCACTCAGGCATCACCCTCACCGGCGTGGAGCCACAGGACATGCGGGCCAAGATGATCGACACCATGGCCCATGCCATTGGCGCGATCGTGCTGTCCCGTGCCTGCCCCGATGACAGCGCTCTGGCAGATGAGATTCTCGAGGTTTGCCGCAAGGAAATTCTCGGCCCAATGGGACCCGGCGACCTGTAGATACTCTGCTGCCAGTCAACCCTCCCTGTGGGAGCGAGCCTGCTCGCGAAGGTCGTTCGCGAGCAGGCTCGCTCCCACAGTTGAAGTGTCCTTCAGACCCGCTAACGAGTCGTGCGAGGCTCGTCAGCGGCTACAGATTGAGCAGCGCACACTTACACCAAACAGGCCGGCCGGTGGGCCGCCTCGGCGTGCAGTGCTTTTGATCTGCCCGCCCCTTCGGGAGGCCGAGAGGAGGTTCTGCGTAGTGTGTCGACCGGCATGGATGCCGGGAGAGCCGTGTTGGGCCATGGATGGCCCGTCACGGCGTGCCCACGGAGCAGGGCCGGAGTGAGGGACACCTGAGCGCAGCGAGGGCCGTACGCGGGGGCGAAAGCGCTTTGGTTACTTTGCCGCTTTTGCAAAGTGACTCGCTGTAAGAGCGAAACCATCATTTCAGTTCACCGCAAATGCCGGATATGTACCCCGTGTGCTCGTTGTTTTGCGAAGCGCCCGCACCTATGCCGAGTCCATATCCATTCGATATGTCA
>NZ_JYKZ01000066.1 GCF_001043005.1 Pseudomonas psychrophila | reverse complement strand
CGCTTTTACCCGGCAACATGCGGTCACCCTCAACACCCTGGTTCAGGGCGCATGGGCGCTGTTGTTGCAGCGCTACAGCGGCCAGCAGACGGTCGCGTTCGGTGCCACGGTCTCCGGGCGGCCGGTCGACTTGCCGGGGGCGGAGCAGCAACTCGGCCTGTTTATCAATACCTTGCCGGTGATCACCCGGCCGCAAGCCGCCGAAAGCGTGGTGCAGTGGCTGGGCCGTTTGCAGGCGCACAACCTGGAATTGCGCGAGCATGAATTCACCGCCCTGAGTGATGTGCAGCGTTGGGCCGGGCGTACGGGCGAGCCGCTGTTCGACAGTCTGCTGGTGTTTGAAAACTTCCCGATTGCCCAGGCCTTGCAGCAGGGCGCACCGGACGGTTTGAGCTTTTCGGTGCCGGACAACCATGAGCGCACCAATTACCCGCTGACCCTGGCAGCCGTCAGTGAAGGACAGTTGAGCCTGACGTGGAGTTTCTTGCTCAGCCATTTCAGCCCGGTCGCCATTGCCCGCATGAGTGAACATCTGGCGTGCCTGCTGCACGCCATGGTGGCCACGCCGCAGGCCAGTCTGGGTGAGTTGCAGCTGCTGAGCGCTGGCGAACAGACCCGGCTCTTGCAGGACTGGAATCCGCCGCCAGGCCCCACGACGCAACACT
>NZ_JYKZ01000065.1 GCF_001043005.1 Pseudomonas psychrophila | reverse complement strand
ACTCTGGAGCGCATGTAAGTTGGCCGCCAAGAAAAAACCTGCCCCAAAGCGCGGCGCCAGCCGGTATCAGGCACCGACCAAAAAACCGATCCCGGGTTGGCTATGGATGGCCATCGGCCTGACCGTAGGCGCCTTTATCGTTTTTTTGATGAAGCTCGAGCCTGGCAAGGGCGACGACGTCAAACGGGTCAAGCAAGAGCAGCAAAAGGCTTCGCAAGTCGCTGAGGCCAATAAAACCGCTCCGAGCCCGACGCAGCCGGTCAAGCCAAAGTACGACTTCTATACGCTGCTGCCCGAGTCTGAAGTGATCGTGCCGCCAGAGGCCGTACCGGAAAAAACCCTGCCGACGCCACAAACTGCGCCATTGAAGCCGGTGACGCCTGCCGAGGCGGCAAAAATCGACACGGTCCGTGCTCAGGCCGCCCTGAATGGCCTCACCCCGCCACCTGCGCCACCGGTGGCCAAGGCGGCACCGGTGACCAAGTTCTTCCTGCAAGCGGGCTCGTTCCGCAAGCAAGCCGATGCCGACAAGGTGCGTGCGCAAATCATCCTGCTCGGCCAGTCCGCCTCGGTCGAATCGGGCACGGTGAAAGACGAAACCTGGTATCGAGTGCTGGTCGGCCCGTTCAGTAACCGCGAACAACTGACCGTGGCCCAAAAGCAATTGG
>NZ_JYKZ01000063.1 GCF_001043005.1 Pseudomonas psychrophila | reverse complement strand
CCTGTTGGCTGCCCTGGATGACGTGACGCTAAACGAATACCTGGCGCACGGTGACTTTCAAGCCAAGACCAGCCGCACCCTGCACACGCCTGAGGCATTACTTGAGTGTTTGCAGCAAGTGCGCGAGCAGGGCTGGTGTGTGGTCGATCAGGAACTGGAGCAAGGGCTGCGCTCGATTGCCGTACCGGTATACGACGCTTCAGGGCAAGTGCTGGCGGCCTTGAATGTCAGCACCCACGCCGGTCGGGTGACACGCACAGAGCTGGAGCAGCGCTTCCTGCCGATCATGCTCAGTTCCAGCCGTGAGTTGAGTGCTCAGCTGTTTACATGATGGCGCAATAGCTCCCCCGCTGCTTCAATCTGACATTAGCCAGCAAGCTAACTATGTGTTCGATAAACGAACACATAGTCGATTATCGGATTGTTTTGGCCCGTGACGGCGGCTTAACCTGCAGGCATACGGTGTCGCCCCTGGCACACCTTCTTCTACTGCAGTGGCCAACAAGAATCGGGAGCTACCCCAGATGGCAGATATCATTTCGTTACACGACGCCGTGAAACAGTTTGTGAGCGATGGCGACACCGTTGCGCTTGAAGGTTTCACTCATCTGATCCCGACTGCTGCGGGCCATGAAATAATCCGCCAGGGTAAAAAAGACCTGACACTGGTACG
>NZ_JYKZ01000064.1 GCF_001043005.1 Pseudomonas psychrophila | reverse complement strand
AGCATTAATGCAACGCACCAGACAATCCGCGTTGAGCGCACCACTGCAGCGTCATCGAGGCTATCGTCGCCAGCATGATCATCGCTTGGTGAAGCACCCGCGATGGGCACGCCTGGCTGCTGCTTCAAACCCGAAGAACTATTGTTATTAAACATCAGAGCCATCCTTTCGCGCAGTCAATTGCATGGGCAGCCGACTCACTGCGCCTGATTCCTGGGTTTTGAAAGCCGTGCAATCGCGTTGTCCTTGGTGTCATCGATCACAACCAAACCGTTGTCGACAACAATGATCCTGTCCACCAGGCTCAATACGCTCATCCGATGTGTCGCAATGATCAGTGTGCGCTGTGCGCCCCACTGGCCCAGGCTCTGAATCAGCTTGCGCTCGGTGATATCGTCCATGGACGCAGTGGGCTCATCCAACAGCACAATCTGCGGTTGGCGAATGATCAACCGGGACAATAACAATGACTGTCGCTGACCGCCGGACAAGCCAAGCCCGCCCTCCAGAATCATGTGATCCATGCCCAGCGCAAATTTACTGATGAATTCCATCGCACCCGTCAACTCCAGGGCTTCGAGAATTTGCTGATCGCTCGCGTGGGGTGCTCCCAGCATCAGATTTTCGCGCAAGGTGCCGTGGAACAACCTGGAGTTCTGGGTCAACAGACCCA
>NZ_JYKZ01000061.1 GCF_001043005.1 Pseudomonas psychrophila | reverse complement strand
AAGAACAAACTGTTGGGCACCTGAACCATGCTGCTGCCCGATCCCGCTTCGGCGGCTTCGATCAAGGTGGTGTACAGCAGGTTAATGGCCACGACCCGGCCTTTCATGCCCGGCTTGTCGAGGGTATCGACCAACTCCACCACATCACCGATGCGAAACGGCCCCACGGTGAAGATCAACACCGCGCACAACAGATTGGAAAGCACGCTCCACATGGCGAAGAAGGCAATCGCTGCGACTGCGACAAAGCCCGACAGTGCCGTCCACAACACAGTGGCAGAGACACCAAGGCGCTCGAGCACGAAAATCACCGCGCTGCCCATGATGAACCAGCGCAGACCACCGCGCAGCGGCATCAGCAACTGCGGCGGGAACGGATAACGCTAACTCAGGCGTGTCAGGGAGCGAGCCACTAAGCGTTGCGAGAAATAGCCCGCCAACAGAATCAGCAAGATCTGGATGCCAATCCATAGCGGCGCGACCAACTCGGCAGGAACTGGCAGGTTGAGGGCCTCCATCAGGAAAGCGCCTCAAGCTCTGCCTGCAGGCTCTCCAATAGCTCCAGAGCCTCCATCCATCGTTCTTCGAGCTCGCCTTCCAGCACCTTCAGCCGGGCCTGTTCGGCCAACAGTTCTCGCAACTTGTCTTTGTTGGCCGCTTCATACACGGCGCTGTCCCC
>NZ_JYKZ01000062.1 GCF_001043005.1 Pseudomonas psychrophila | reverse complement strand
GCTTACACCTGCGGTGCTTCTTCGTCAGCGCCAGCGTCTACTGGTTGCTCGCATTCAAGCTCGACACCCTCCTCGCCTTCACCTTCGAGTTCTTCACCCTCGACTTCCGACGGTTCCTGAACGCGCTCCAGCCCGACCAGCGTTTCATCACTGGCAAGCTTGATCAGGGTGACGCCCTGAGTGTTACGCCCCAGGCTTGACACTTCGTCGACACGAGTACGCACCAGAGTGCCCTGGTCGGAAATCAGCATGATTTCTTCCCCGTCCTGAACCTGAACCGCACCGACCAGACGGCCATTACGATCGTTGCTGACCATGGCAATAACCCCCTGACCGCCACGCTTGTATTCAGGGAACTCGCTGATGGCCGTGCGCTTGCCGTAACCACGCGCCGAAGCGGTGAGGATCTGGCTGCCTTCTTCAGGGATCAGCATCGAAATCAGCTTCTGCCCTTCCGGCAGACGCATGCCGCGCACACCGCGAGCCGTACGGCCCATGGCACGTACGTCGGATTCCTTGAAGCGTGTCACCTTGCCACCATCGGAGAACAGCATGACTTCGCGCTCGCCATCGGTGATGGCAGCACTGATCAGCACGTCGCCTTCGTCCAGTTCCAGCGCGATCAGACCGACGCTGCGTTGACGGCTGAAGGATTCCAGAGGGGTCTTCTTCACGGTGC
>NZ_JYKZ01000060.1 GCF_001043005.1 Pseudomonas psychrophila | reverse complement strand
GCGCGAGAGTGAAATCATCGCCTTCTGTCGCGAGCCTCTGGCCGGGTTCAAAGTCCCGCGTACGGTGGTGTTCACCGTGCTACCCAAGACCTCGACGGGCAAGGTTCAGAAATACGTGCTGCGCGACATGGCCAAGGCCCTGTAAATCATCGCGCACGATCCATGCACCTATAACAACAATGAGGTTTTGTGATGCCTGAATTCAATGCACCGCTGCGCGACATGCGTTTTGTACTGCACGAAGTGTTTGAAGCGCCAGCCCTGTGGGCGCGCTTGCCCGCCCTGGCCGGTCAGGTGGACGCCGACACCGCCGATGCGATTCTCGAAGAAGCCGCCAAAGTCACCGGCCAGCTGCTTGCACCGCTCAACCGCAGTGGCGACGAGGAAGGCGCGCAGTGGGAGGCCGGAAACGTCAGTACGCCCCGGGGCTTCAAGTCCGCCTATGACACGTACATTCAGGGCGGCTGGGTAGGCCTGTCGGGCAACCCCGAATTTGGCGGACTGGGCATGCCCAAGATGCTGGCCGTGCAGTTTGAAGAAATGCTCTATGCCGCCAACTCCAGCTTCGCACTGTATTCGGCATTGACGTCCGGTGCCTGCCTGGCCATTGATGCCCACGCCAGCGAAGCACTCAACAACACCTTCCTGCCGCCCATGTATGAAGGCCGCTGGGCCGGCACCATGTCC
>NZ_JYKZ01000058.1 GCF_001043005.1 Pseudomonas psychrophila | reverse complement strand
CTCCGATTGACCGTATGGCCAACCTCAATATCGAGCCTGGCGATCGATCGATGGCCCAACTGATTGGCGGTATCGAAAGCGGGATTCTGATGGCCACCAACCGCTCCTGGTCAATTGATGATGCGCGCAACAAATTCCAGTTCGGCTGCGAATGGGGCCAGTTGATCGAACAAGGGGAGCTCAAGGGCGTGGTGAAAAACCCGAATTACCGGGGTATTTCCGACCAGTTCTGGCGCAACCTCAAGGCCGTAGGCGACGCCAGTACCTTTAAGGTCCTGGGTACGCCGAACTGTGGCAAGGGCGAACCCAATCAGGTGATTCGTGTCGGGCATGCGTCTCCTGCCTGTGTATTCAGTCAAATTGATGTGTTTGGAGGCGATGCCTGATGAGTACCCCGTTGAGTCAGGCCGAGCAGTTCGATGCGCTGGTGCAGTGGCTGCGCCAGACAATCAAAGCCCCCGAGCAATTCACACTGGGCTACGACGCCGAAGCCTCGGAATTCATTCGTTTCAACCGGGGCCAGGTGCGCCAGGCTGGCCAGGTGCAGCAAGCCAGCCTGAACCTGAAGCTGATCAACGACGGTCGTCATGCGGATGTCCGCATCACACTGGCCGGCGAGCCAGCCGCAGACCGGCAACGGCTGACCGAAGCCTTGCAACAACTGCGTGAAACCTTGCCGCTGTTGCCTGCAGACCCGTACTT
>NZ_JYKZ01000059.1 GCF_001043005.1 Pseudomonas psychrophila | reverse complement strand
GACAGCCACGGCGCCCACGAGTCTGCCTGGCAGAAGGTTCAGTTGTTACGCCAGCGTTTTCGTGGCCTGCCCTTGGCGCTGGCGATGGCTACCCTGGATCGTCCGGATCCGGGACGGCGCAAAATCCTCAAACAGGCCTTGTGTGTGTCGGCCCTGGTGCCGACCGCCTGGTTGCTGGGGCGCCAGTTGCCGCTGGAGGTCTGGCAGGCTGACCTGCACACCGCCACCGGTGAACACACGCGCTCATCGCTGGCCGATGGCAGCACGCTGCAGCTCAATACCGACAGTGCAGTGAATGTCGATTTGCGTTCCCGGCTCATCACGCTGGTTCGCGGAGAAATCGCCCTCAAGGTTCCAGGCTCGGCCGCGTTGACCGTCCAGGCGCCCTATGGGCGTTTCACGCTCAGCCGTGGCGAAGTCTGCGTACGTCTTGATCGTGAGGATTGCCAGGTCTCGGTGGTCAGTGGCACGGCGCAGTTACAGCCCCTGCAAGGGCCGCCGTTGCTGTTGCCGGAGGGCCGGCAGGTGAGCCTGCGGGCGAGCGGGGCAGGCCCGGTGAGTGCCTTCGATGCCTCGCTGCCGGGCTGGCGTGAGCGGGTGCTGATGGCGCAGAACCAGCCCCTCGGGGATTTTCTTCGTGAGCTGGGCCGTTATCGCCCCGGCGTGCTGCGTTGGGATCCGGCCCTCGAAGCGCTGCGCGTC
>NZ_JYKZ01000057.1 GCF_001043005.1 Pseudomonas psychrophila | reverse complement strand
GCCATCAGTCCCCCGAACCCGCCAGTTCAGCGCCTTGCCGTTAAGCTGGAACTGACCGTGTTGCGGCTTGGCCCGTGCATCAAACAACAGCCCCAATGTGCCGTCGACCCACTCACCATGGAGCTTGGGCTCAGCACTGAACCACACCACCAAAGCCCCCGGCAGCACCTCCACTTGTTGCAGTTCAATAGGCTCGGGTTGGGTCAATCGCCCGATCATCATGCCCACCATCAGACCGACAATCGCCAGCGAACCTAAAACACGTGGCCATAGTTTCGGTCTCGGGTCCTCTTCAGGCGTAGAATGCTGCCTATCTTTAAGTTCGGAGCCGTGCATGTTTCACGTCATCCTTTTCCAACCAGAAATTCCGCCGAATACCGGCAACGTTATCAGGCTGTGCGCCAACAGCGGCTGCCACCTGCATTTGATTGAGCCCATCGGCTTTGAGCTTGACGACAAGCGCTTGCGCCGGGCGGGACTCGACTACCACGAGTATGCACCGCTCAAGCGCCATGCCGACCTTGCCAGCTGCCTTGAAAGCCTCGGCCACCCGCGTCTGTTCGCCTTCACGACCAAAGGCTCGCGACCGTTCCACGATGCCGCCTTTGCCGAAGGTGACGCTTTTATCTTCGGCCCCGAAAGCCGTGGTCTGCCGCCTGAGGTGCTCGACGCCCTCCCCGGTGAACAACGCCTGCGCCTGCCG
>NZ_JYKZ01000005.1 GCF_001043005.1 Pseudomonas psychrophila | reverse complement strand
GGCCAGCGGCGATCACATCCCAGGACGGTGTTTCCAGCTTGAGCTTGACCCCTAGCCGTTGCGCCACGGCCTTGGCGACATCCACGTCAAACCCGTCCAGTTGGTTCTGATCATTGAGAAAGGAAAATGGCGGATAGCTCTCCATCAGCACACCCGTCATCTCCCCTTTTTGGGTTACACGATCCAGGGTGGGACCGGCAAAAGCCGTGGCACAGGTCGCAAGCAGTGCGAAGCCGAGAGGTAAGAGCGCCGATGTTTTCAAGGACAAAACTCCAATCAATTCAAAGTTATATGAATAGATTAGAACGTAATATAAATCTCATTTGAACTGGTTTGATGGAATAATAACCTCACTTTGGGTTATATCCCACGATTGATAGCGACATAACTGACATATAACAGGCACTACCAAAGCGCGATATCGTAAGTCAGGTAGACCCGGTTACTGTCACGTCCTCGCGAGAAGTCCGAACGATAGACGTAGTTGCGCAGCTTGACCCCCAACCCCTTAAGTGAACCTTGCTGCACTACATAGGCCAGTTCGGCATCACGCTCCCATTCCTTGACTGTACTGCTGGACTTGCCGTCGTTACCGCTCAGGTAGCGGGTGGCGAATGTTAGCCCCGGTACACCCACGGCGGCGAAGTTGTAGCCATAGTTCAACATCCAGGTCTTCTCGTCTTCCTCAATAAATTTGCCGATACCGGCGTTACTGAAGGAGTACACGGTAGCGCCGCTGATGTATGGCAGCCCGGCATCGCCACTGAGTGTCTGGTAGCCGCCGCCAAAGGAATGGCCCGCGGTTGCGTAGGTCAGTTGGCCGCTGAGCATATCGTTATCGATCTTGCCCCCGTGGGCCGACCCCGTATCGACACTGTTGAAGTAGCGCAGGTCACTGGTGAGTACCCCTGCGCCGATGGGCAGATCGTGCTGGATTCCGGCAAAATTTTGCCTGTAGAAGCTCTCAAGCTCCCCGTAGAAATAGCTGAGGCGGATGGTTTTGCCCGCTTTGTATTCGGCACCGGCGTAGCTGAAATCCCCCGATTTATCGCCTCCGTAGCCGTCGGGCACCAGTGCAATGCTGTCAGTGGAGTCCCGCAACTTGAAACGTTCCAGATAACCCCCTGTCAGGGTCAGGTTCTCGATATTACTACTGATGATCTGGCCGCCCTCGTAGGTCTGGGGTAAAAGACGCGCATCGTTGTAGATCAGTACCGGTGTTTTGGGGAGCAAGGTTCCGTATTTCAGGGTGGTTCTGGCGAGCCTGGCTTTGGCCGTTATCCCGGCGCTTGAAAACTCGTCGGCCGCCCGACCGTCGTCATGCACAGGCAGCAGTCCTGTGCCGCTGCGACCGCGACCCGAGTCGAGCTTGCCCCCCAGCAGGCCCAGCGCATCAATACCGAAGCCTAGTGTTCCGGGGGTAAATCCCGATTGGTAATCGAGCAGCAATCCCTGGGCCCACTCAGTTCGTTCACTCTTCGCCGCTCTTGCCGATTTCACACTCAAGCCATGCTCGTCGCGAAAGTTTTCGTTGAAGTACACGTTGCGCAATTGCAGCTTGAGCTTGCTGTCATCGACAAATCCGTCTGCACTGGCGCTCGCCAGGGGTAGCAGTCCTAGAACAGTAAGCAACGTCCAACGGGTATGTAAACAGGTCATGGCAAACTTCTCATTGTTGTTATTTGGGGTGCAGGACTGCGCACGCCTCACCCTCGAGGCGCGTCGATAAAAAGCAGGATGCCTGGGTGGATCAGGAGAAGAGGCTTATCGCCCCGGTCAGCAAGGCCAGTGCCGTAATCACAAGGGAGGTCAGCACCGCCCATTTGACGGTGGCTTTCTGGAAGTCGCCGATATCACGGTCAACCATGCCCACCAGCAGCAACGTCGAAGCCACAAGCGGGCTCATGAGGTGCACGGGCTGGCCGAGGACCGACGCACGGGCGATTTCAAGGGGGTCAATGCCATAGGCCGCCGCCGCATTGGCCAGGATCGGCACCACCCCGAAGTAGTAAGCATCGTTGGAAAGGACGAACGTCAGCGGCATGCTGGTGATCGCCACCACCAGCGGGAACAGATGCCCCCAGGACGGAGGAATCCAGTCCACCAGCGTTTGAGCCAGAGCATCGACCATCTTAGTGCCCGAGAAGATCCCGGCAAAGATGCCAGCGGCAAACACCAGCAACACCACGGTCATCGCATTGCCGGAGTGGGCCAGGATTCGTTCTTTCTGAATATCCAGTTGCGGGTAGTTGATCATCAATGCCAGGACAAATCCGATCAGAAACAGGATCGCGGAGTGCATGATCCCCATCACCAGCGCAACCATCACCGCGATCACCAGCAGCAGGTTGATGTAGGCCCGCTTGGGGCGCTTGTACGGTGTGTCTTCAAGGATGGCCTTGATGTAGCAATTACCTCCGCCGCTTTGCAATTGGATATTGCCAATGCGCTTGCGCTCGCCACGACCCAGCAAGAAGGCCGTGAAGACCACCCACATGGCGCCTCCGATCATCGTCGGCAGCATCGGCACGAAGTATTCGCCGGCGTCCAGGCCCAGGGCCGCGATGGCCCTGGTAGCAGGTCCGCCCCAAGGAGACATGCCGCTCATGATGCTCAAGGACAACATGGCGATGGTTGCCAGAACCATCGGGTTCATGCCAATGCGCTTGTACAACGGCAACATCGCAGCGCAGGTGATCATGTAGGTGGTTGTACCGTCGCCGTCGAGTGCGACCAGCAATGACAGCAGTGCAGTGCCGACCGCGATTTTCATCGGGTCGCCATTGACGCGCTTGAGGATTTTTCGGATCAGCGGGTCGAACAAGCCTGCATCAATCATCAAGCCGAAGAACAGGATGGCAAACAACAGGAGCGCAGCTGAAGGCGCCACCATTTTCAGGCCATCAAGCATCATTTTGCCGGTGGTGCCGCCAAAACCGCCAATGACGGCAAATACGATCGGCACGACAACAAGCGCTACTATGGGTGACAGCCGTTTGGTCATTATCAGGAAGGTGAAGACGACCACCATGGCCAAACCAAGAAATGCGAGCATAGGTCAATTCTCTTGTTTTTATAATGAGTGCGGCCGGCGCAAAGGCGCACGACCCCATTCCCGCCGGACGACATGAACCAACGATGTCTGGCGGTGTGCTGATGCAAAAGCGGCAATGACCTGGGGGAAATTATCCGGCGAGTCGTTGGGAAGCTGTAGCGTAAACAAAACCGGAGAACAGCCTGCGCGATGTGCGCACGACCGAGGCGCGAATGGTCTCTTCCCGAGCGCCGGTGTAAGACAATACAACGTCTATCCCGCCGCTTGGATGTTCAATCCGCACATGTTTCAAACGGGGTTCATCAACGTTGCCCAGCAGTTGCGAGACCACGCTGCCCTCCGTGACACATGCGGTCGCCAGGCCAATGGCTCCGGTGATTGCCAGTGCACGATGACAGGTGTGAGGCATGAAGTAGCGGACCTGAATCGTACCGCCAGACCTGGCCGGTGACACGAGCACCGGCTTGGGAATCACTTTGTCACTGACATCGCCCAGGCCCATTGCCAAACCGGCTTTCAGGCGCAGGGATTCCAGTCGGCGCAGAAACTCAACGTCGGCATCCAGTTCAGCGGGACTTTCATCACCCTGTTTACCCAACTGGCTGGCCTCGACGATCATCATCGGCATCGCCATGTCGATGCACGTCACCGCAAAACCGTCGATCACATCCTGTATGTGCCCGGTGGGGAACAGTTTTCCGGTCTTGCTGCCAGCAGCGTCCAGGAACGTCAGTTGCACAGGCGCGGCGGTGCCCGGTACGCCGTCTATGGCAGTGTCGCCTTCATAGCTGACCTTGCCGCCAGGGGTCTGTACCTCGGCGTTTACAAATGTCCCGGTGTTCAGGTTGCGAATACGCACCCGCGTCACATCGGCGGACGCTTTCACCAGCCCCTGCTCGATGGCAAACGGGCCGACGGCGCACAGCATATTGCCGCAATTGGGCGCGGTATCGACCCGACGCTGGGAGACCATGACCTGAACGAACAGATAGTCGACGTCAGCGTCAGCGTGAAGCGACGGGCTTACGATCGCCACTTTGCTGGTTTGCGGGCTGCCGCCACCGATACCGTCAATCTCAAGTTCGTGGCCAGAGCCCATCAGGTTGAGCAGCAACTCGTCACGTTCTTCGATTGCAGCCGGTAGATCCCAGGCGAGAAATACCGGGCCCTTGGAGGTACCACCGCGCATTAGCACACAGGGAATTCTTTGCATGGGACGGACTCTTGTTGATCAATCCGGGTGATTGATGTCTTGGAAGCAAGAGTCGCAGGCTTCGAAAATTGTTTCCAATGCAAATATCGGCCGGATTATTGCGTTTGACGAATGATAAATTTAGGATGATTTGAACGCACCCTTCTCTTCGGCCTGGATCAAAATCATGAATTATGAGCTGAACGACATACGATCTTTCGTGAAAATCGCAGAACTTGGCAGCTTTCACGAGGCTGCGGATGCGTTGCATCTTTCCCAGCCGGCGTTAAGCCGCAGGATGAAAAAGCTCGAAGACGGATTAGGAACAGCGCTTCTTGACCGTACGACTCGACGAGTCAGCCTTACAAGCGTTGGGCGGGACTTTCTGCCCAAGGCTCGACGCCTGCTGGATGACTTCGACGATTCGATTCTCAACATCCGGGAGCTGGCAGAGCGCCAGAGCGGCCGTGTAACGCTGGCCTGCATCCCGACAGCAGCCTTTTACTTTCTCCCGTCGGTGATACGCCTTTATAACGAGCGCTATCCACAAATCCGCATCCGGCTTCTAGATCTGAGTGCGAACGAAGGACTGGAGGCTGTTCTGCGCGGTGAAGCCGACTTTGGCATCAATATGATGAGCGGCCAGCACCCGGACATTGAGTTCGTGCCGTTGGTGAACGAGCCTTTTGTCCTGGCTTGCCGACGCGATCATGAGCTGGCAGAGCGCAGCTCGGTGTCCTGGGCTGAACTCAGCAATTACCGTCTTATCGGGGTCGGTCGCCTGAGCGGCAACCGGATGCTGCTTGACCACGCCCTGTCGGGCTTGAGCTGGCGTCCGCAGTGGTTCTATGAGGTGCAGCACCTATCGACGTCGCTTGGCCTGGTGGAAGCTGGCCTGGGAGTATCGGCCATGCCCAGCCTTGCAATGCCGGCAGTGGATCATCCAACGCTGGTGAGCGTCCCGCTGATAGATCCCGTTGTGAACCGGTCGTTGGGCCTGGTCTACCGGCGAGGCGCGTCACTGTCGCCAGCAGCGGAAAAATTCGTCGCCATATTGCTGGAACAGTGGGAGCAATGACGACTGGAACGAGGCGGCGTTCGATCACGTAGCGCCTGCAAAACCCGGACGCGCGGCATGCCTGGTTGAACCTGGCTCACCTCTCTCCCATGCTTCGTCGGTAGCCTGCTGGAGAGAAGTTGAGTGTCAGCACCGCCATTACTACCAGTACCCCAATGTGTAACCACCAGCCCGTGATGAAGCTGCCACCGGAATCGAGCAACCAGCCGATCAACCAGGGAGCGCTGGATGCGAGCAAGAAACCAACCCCCTGGACGAAGGCCGCCAAGGTGCCAGCCGCTTGGGCACCGGGCAAATGGTCGAGCGCGACAATCAGGCTGAGCGAGAAGAATCCGCCGAGGCCAAACCCCGCAAGGGCCACCCAGACCCAGGGCGCTGCGTTGGGTGCAAGGGCGAAGCCGGCGAAACCCACGGTCTGCAGCGCTATTGTGAGCAATAAGGGCCCGCGTCGATCTGCGCTGCGCCGTGCCAGCATCGGCATGGCGAATGCCGCCGTCGCCTGGAACATCGCCAACCAGGCGAGCAGGTTGCCCGACGCCTGCAGGCCCATGCTCTGCTGCTGGTAGAAGGACGGGAGCCATGCCACCAGACTTGAATAGCCGCTGTTGGTGAGCCCAAAGTAAACAGCCAACTGCCAGGCCCGCTTATTCCTGAAGAATCTGGACAATACCGGTGCAGGTCCGCCAGTAGCTTGAGGGGGGGTGCGTGGCGCGCACAGCAGCCAAAGCAGGAGCACAGCAAGCGCTGGTAACGCCCATATGGAAAGCCCCAACCTCCAGCCGCCATATGAGTTCAACCAGGTACTTGCCAGCGAGCCAAGCGCCCCGCCCCCGACCAATGCCGCCGAGTAGAGCCCCATCGCCATCGCAATCTGTTGAGGAAACCAACGTTTGGCGATACCCGGCACCAAGGCCTGAATCACAGCCACACCGGTGCCCGCGATACCGGCGCAGGCGATCAACTGCGCTCCATCCTTGACCACGGCCCGAGACACACATCCGAGCATCAACAGCAACAATGCGCCAGTCAGCGCCTGCCTTTCTCCAAAACGACGGGCCACACCTATACCAATAAAGGCCATCAAGCCCATTAGTACGAAGGGCAATGTGGTGAGCATGGCGGCGGCGCGAAAATCGAGACCAATGTCGGCACGCACCAAATCGAGTACAGGGCCCACCGACGTCAAAAACGGTCGCAAATTCAAGCCAAGCAGCACCAGAAGCAGCAGTGCGGCGAGTGACACCTTACCTGCACGCGGTACGCCCGCGGCGATGAAAGCAGGCGCGCGCTCAGTCATGGCGCGCACTTCTTTCCTGTCGGAGCGGGCGCGGGCTCAAGCGCACGTTGTGCATCAGTGTCACGTCACGTTTCATCACAGTTACCTTATGGGATCTGTTCAATAGGTGGAACAGCAGCGGGACCCGACTCGCTGCCACGGGTCGCGGTGTGTTAATCCGATCCTGGGACAGGCAGCGGTTGCCCCATGCCCTTCCCATGCCCGCCAAGGCAGGTCACCGCAAATGCCGCCAGCAGTGCACCTGTGCCGAGTATGAAGATCAGTTGGTGATTGGAGCCTTGCACCAGAAGCGCTATTGCAGCCGGGGTGACGGCAGCAGCGCCCATCAGCGTGATGCTGACCAGGGGAGTGAGTTTTCCGGTGGGATCGTTCGTGGTAATCAACGCCATGTAGTAACACAGCGCGAGTACCCAACCGAACTGCAACAGGAACAATGCGGCGAACAGTTGAGTGGGCGTGCGCGTGTACGAGGTGAGCATGGCGATCGAGACAAAGACGGACAGCAAGCCCAGGCTAATCATCAAGCGTCGATTGACACGTCCTCCCAGCAGGCTGGGAAGCGCGGCGCCCGGCAGGCCGGCGATTGCAGAAAGACCGAAAGCCCAGCCAATATCAACGCTTGAGATCCCCTGATCACGCGCCAACTGATCAATGAAGCCCCACACGCAGTAGATGGCGATTTGCATAAACAGCATTCCGACCAGCGCGCTGCGCCCTTCTCTGGACGAGCCGTCCTGAGCGGCAACCTTGTGCAGCGTCACACTGGAGCCCGCAACACTGCGTGGAAGCGCCAGGCTGGCGACACAGATCAAGACGTACCACAGCCCGAAAGAGCACAGAGCAGTAACGATCCCGCTTTGTACCGCGAGAATGGGCAATGCTGCGGAGAAAAACGAATACTCGGGGGTTTGCAAAAGCAGCATCAACCCGAATGAGCGATCCTGATTAGGAAGGCGGCCTAGCGTCGACACGGCATATGCGTAGATCAAGCCCGCGCAGGTCCCGGCAAGCAGTCGCACCACCAGCAACAGATTATTTGTAGACGCCCAAGCCGTAGCGACGCTGAGTGCCACACAGAGCATGCCGGTGTAGAGGCATAAGTTTCTTCCGCTGTAACGCTTCATCAGCGGCGGACAAATAATGGTGCCCAAGGTCATCCCGACCATTTCTATGGAAACAACCCAGCCTTGCTGATCGAGTGACAGACCGAGCTGGTCAGTCAGCAACCCCATGAAAATCGGTTGAACACCACACACGATAAACGCCGTACACGCAATGAAGATGAGAGAGGCACGCAGTATCTTGGGATTGCTATTCATTATGGGACCCTGATGCGCTAAGCGAACATAGAGCTTTTGCCTCTCAATAGAGCCTTGCCGTTCTATTGCGACCAGGCATCGAGAGCGCTTGCAGCCATGAGCTGCCACCCTTCTGTACACAGCACTCGTTGTTGTAGTTTTGGATAACCCAGGTAGAACGGGATCGCCCTGCAGGCCTTGATTCATCCACGTCCTTGCAACCGATCCTAGACGTGCTTTGCCCCCTATTGAAAGTTAAAAAACGCAATCCAAAGTAGTTGGATTATTAATAATGTGACTGTGGTTATGACAGACCGCAGCCTGTTATCGCCCCGGCTTACAGCGCAGCCCCGTGCTTCTTGGCATCGGGATAATGAATGGAAAGCATCCGAATATTTAATTTGTGGCGACCCGTAAGTGGCTCTTATTGTGGGCCCAGTTAAACTTTCAGGATTCACTATGAACGACCGTCTATTCGTCAATGCTGTCGACGCCAAAGGTTCACGTTTGAACATGGCCGTGAGCAACGGCAAGATCACCCACATCGGTCCGGACCTGCCCTCGCCGGGTGGTCATGTGGAGACTATCGACCTGGAAGGTCATCTGGTCCTTCCGGGGTTCGTGGACGGCCATATCCACCTCGACAAAAGCTTTGTCGGCGACCGCTGGCACCCCCATCAGCCTGCATCCAGCCTGCGTGAGCGTCTGGCCATCGAAAAACGCGAACTCTGCAGCGCACCTCCAATCGTGGATCGTGCAGATGCACTGATTCAGCAAGTCGCGTCTTTCGGCACCGTCGCCATGCGTTGTCACGTGGACGTGGACGCCACCACAGGGCTGACGAACCTGCTTGCGGTGATGCAAGCACGTGATAAATGGAAGGACCTGATCGACATTGAGCTGGTTGCCTTCCCTCAAGCTGGGGTGGTGAGTTGCCCAGGGACTGCCAGGCTGCTTGAAGCAGCCATACAAGAAGGTGCTCACGTTGTCGGGGGCATCGACCCGACGACTCTGGATGGTGATGCTGACGCACAACTCGCCATCATTTTCGGCATTGCGGACAAGTATGGCGTCAAGATCGATATCCACCTGCACGAGCCTGGTGAAACCTGCATCGCCCAGCTTGAGCGGATCGCCTCGCGCACCCGTGCGCTGGGAATGTTCGGACGCGTTGCCGTCAGTCATGCGTACGGGCTTGGAGATGTGGCCCCGGCCGTGGTCGACCGGATTGCCGACGTGCTGGCTACTGCGGGGGTCTCGATCATGACCAACGCGCCAGGCGATCATGCCTTTCCCCCTGTCCTGCGTCTGCGGGACGCCGGAGTCAGGGTCTTCACCGGCAATGACAATGTTCAGGACACCTGGTGGCCATACGGAAACGGCGACATGTTGCAACGCGCCATGCTGGTCAGTTACCGCTCGGGTTTCAACACCGATGAGGAGTTGCAGGTCGCACTACACATGGCAACGGATGCCAGTGCAGCCGTCATTGGCAAGAGTGACTACGGCCTCAAGGCAGGCAATGAAGCCTGCTTTATTGTCGTCAAGGCGCCTAATGGTGCTGCTGCTGTGGCCGCAGCGCCGCACGAACGCATCATTGTGCGCCAGGGTCAGTTTTGGGGTGGGCCCGCTCAGCTGCGGTTGAACTCTGCCCATGTTGTGAGTGACCTGCGTCGCTGATTGAGAGGCAGATGCCCTTCAATCGATAACCAAACCTGTTGAGCGATACATCGGCTGGAGCCTGATGTCTCGCTCGACAGGCAGTTAAATCAACACACTCACTGCCCCTCTTCATCCACTATCTGGATAAGCACATCAGCCAATTCCTCCACCACCGGATCGGTAGTTGGTCGATGGAACACCGCAATCTCGAATGCGGTGATCGGGCTCAATCCGTCGTTGATACCTAACACCTTATGGTCCGAGGTTACTGCCCGAGTTGGAAGCAGACTGATTCCGAATCCATTGGCCACAGCTTCCTGGATACTGGCAAGGCTGGTGCCCGTGAAACAGATGCGCCACGTACGGCCAAGGGCTTCGAGCGCGCTGATCATGTCATCCCGATAAAGCCCGCGTGACGGAAAAGTCACCAGAGGAATCGGGTCCTGCTCGAAACAAGGCCGCGTTGCGCTGTCAATCCACTCCATGGTCTCCGAACGGCACGCGTTGGCCTCACGGCTATGGCGTCGCTGCTTTATCAGGATCAGATCCAGCTCGCCGCGGTCATAGCTGCGAAGCAGGTCCGCACTCAATCCACTGATGATTTCGAGCTTCACCTTGGGGTGCTTGCGATTGAAGGCTGCCAACACGGGCATGGTGTTGCTTGCGGCGAAATCATCTGGCACACCGAGGCGTATGGTGACGCTCATCCCGCTTGAAAGCGCCTCGCCCAACTGATTGCTCACGGCCAGAAGATGACGCGCATACCCCAGCAGGATGATGCCGGCATCAGTGGGATGTATTTCCCGGCTGCTTCGATCAAGCAACTGGTGCCCCACAAGTTCCTCCAACCGGCGCACCTTCTGGCTGACGGTGGATTGAGTGGAGTGCAGTCTGGTTGCAGCGGTGGTGAAACTGCCGCAATCGGCGACCATCACCATCGTTCTGAGCATGTCCAGGTCAAAGATGGGCCTGGCGGGTTTGTGATCGTTATTCATGGTGTATTACCCCGGATTCCATAGGCACCTCCCTACCAGAACACAAGACAGGCAAGGGGGCGCCACGCTTGAGCACTTATTATCAAGTGCCTCTAAAGCAAGCAGCTTTAGCTTGTTATAAAGTCAGCCCACCGTGTTCCAGGGTCACAATAAGAGCCCTCAAGTTATCCGGAACTACCTGAATGATGCCTTTGCCCGGAACGTCAATTTCCGCAATCATGAATAACGCCAAGGCTGTGAAGATCGGCATCACACAGACCAGGGTGTTTCCACCCCGGCTGCCCTTGACGTTGTAGCCAATCAAAAAGTTGGAGCAGATGGCAAACAGGATCAATAGCGCCCACGCCACACCGGGTATTTGAGGCCGCCAGCTGGCCATCGTCTTTTGTTGCGACACATACAACTCATTCGTGGCGTTAAGGGCCGTGACAATCACCGAACTGGGTTTTTCCTTGGCAATTTTGCTGATCAAAGCCCACATGTGCGATTGCATTTTAATGGAGTCCAACCGGATGGCTGCGCGTTGGTCGTCATCCTCCGTGGCAAAGAATGAAATGCGGATAGCCAGGTAGTCCATCAGCATTTTTTCGGCTTGCTCTTGCTGGGACTCGCTCAGCAACGTTGTACGCTGGAAGGCGTTGCCAATGGCAATGGCCTCATTTTCTTCAGCCGTCATCCGGGTGTTCAGACCACTTATTGCAAACGAAAGAATGAAGCCCATGAGCAAACCAAACATGGACAGCGTCCCACCCAGTACGACTTTCAATTCATCATCAAACGCAGCGTCACGCCTGACTGTTTGACCCCAGGTCATCTTCCCCGCAAAAGCCGCCACGCATAAACCCAGCAGCATGGAGACCAACAGGTACCAGGAATTGACATCAACGGAATACAAGATCGAGGGCATAGTTTTTTCTTAGGGTTTTTATACGGGTGCACGCGTTATAACACGGCCGCAACACACATACATTTGAAAAAAACCGTATTCGATACCCTGCACACAAGCCCCGGGAATGGGCGCTGTCCGGAAAAGATCGCAGGCGTTTTCCTGCCAGCTGGACACCAAATACTTGTACAATAATTAATCTCTGTACAAGTAGCCCTGGCTTCCTTTCGCCTTGAAGTCCCCAGGCCTTCACACGTGTATTCTCAACGGAAATCTGCTCGATGAATGCTACCCGCCGACTGTGCCTCATCTTGGGCGACCAATTGTCTTTTGACCATGCTTCATTGCAGGGCCTGGATACCGAAAACGACATCGTGCTGCTGGTCGAGGTGATGGAGGAAGCCAGCCATGTTCCCCATCATCCGCAAAAAATCGTTCTGGTTTTCAGTGCCATGCGCCATTTCGCCGAGGCTCTGCAGCAGCGTGGAATCCGGGTGCAGTACGTCAAGCTCGATGACCCGAACAACAGCGGATCTGTGCCAAATGAATTACGGCGCTGGGAAGCACTCCTGCAGCCTGATGAAATCCATATGACGGAGTGCGGCGATTGGCGTCTTGAGCATTCACTCAGGGCATGTGGCGCGGGCATCCAGTGGCATGGCGACGCGCGCTTTCTCTGCTCGCGCCCTGAGTTTTCCGCCTGGGCGAATGCCAAAAAGCAGCTGCGCATGGAATATTTTTACCGAGAGATGCGGCGCAAGAGCGGGTTGTTACTCAACGGCGATGGCAGCCCGGTCGGGGGCGCCTGGAACTTTGATGCAGAAAACCGCAAGGCGCTGCCCAAAGGCATCAAGCCGCCCTCGCCCGCCCGCTTCTCACCCGATGCTATTACCCGGGATGTACTGGAGTTGGTGGCAAAAAACTTCTCCACCCACTATGGCACCCTCGATACATTCGACTATCCGGTTACTCACGCCCAGGCTCAGGCATTGTGGAGCTACTTCCTGGACTGGGGCCTGGCAGCCTTCGGCGATTATCAGGATGCCATGGCCAGCGACGAGCCGTTTCTGTTTCATGCCCGCATCAGTGCTGCGCTCAATATTGGCTTGCTGGATGTTCGCCAGCTGTGCAGCGATGTGGAGTCCGCGTACTGGTCGGGCAGCATTGCACTCAATGCCGCCGAAGGCTTTATTCGCCAACTCATCGGCTGGCGGGAATACGTGCGTGGGGTTTACTGGCTGAAGATGCCTGACTATGCCGATGGCAATGTATTCGGCAACACCCGGTCGCTTCCAGAGTTCTACTGGACCGGCGACACGAAAATGAACTGCATGAGCCAAGCCATCGGCCAAAGCCTCGAACATGCCTATGCTCACCATATCCAGCGGCTGATGGTGACCGGCAATTTCGCCCTGCTCGCCGGCATCCTGCCAAGCCAAATATGCGAGTGGTACCTGGCCATCTACATGGATGCCTTCGACTGGGTGGAGTTGCCCAACACTCTGGGCATGGTCATGCACGCCGATGGCGGCTATCTGGGGTCCAAGCCTTACTGTGCCAGCGGCCAGTACATCAAGCGCATGTCCGACTATTGCCGTGGCTGCGCTTACAAAGTGAGCGAAAGCACCACCGATGACGCCTGCCCTTTCAACGCGCTCTATTGGCACTTCCTGATGCGTCACGGTGAGCTTTTGCGGGGCAATCAGCGCATGGGCATGATTTATAAAAACCTTGACCGGATGCCTGAATCCAAACAGCAGGCGCTGTGGCAGCGAGGCCAGTTGTTGCTTGCCACACTGGATAAAGGCGAGTCACTTTGAAAAAGAGCGAGTTGCCCGTCAAAACCTGCGTGACCTGTGGCCTGCCCTTCACATGGCGAAAGAAGTGGGCTCGCTGTTGGGATGAGGTGCGTTACTGCTCAGAGCGTTGCCGACGTAGCAAGCACCTGTGAGCCCATTGCCAAGCAGTGCCAATGGGCTCATCCCGGATGAGGTCAGATTTTAAGGTCGGTCAGTTCCCAGGCCTCGAGATCGCCAAACACCCCTGTCCCGTTGACGGCAAACGCACTTATCCCGAGGCTGTCGGGCCGTGGATAAATCCGGCTGGTCATGGTGTAGGCACCGTCGTCGACGAACACCTCGATCGATGAGCGATCGAGAAAAATCCGCAGTGCTATCCGGGTCTGTTCCGGGCTTATCGGAACACTGCGAACACCGCTCACGCCCGCGCCCGAATGTTGCCGGTCGAGAACCAGGCGACGGGCCATGGCATCGAAGTACAACAACGTCCGCTCGTGTTGATCTTCGCTGCAGCGCAGGGCAAGACCAAAGTGTTCGGCGGTGCTGCCAGCCAGATCCAGCTCGATTTCAATTTCAAGCAGTGCGCCACGCACATCGAGGGGGCGACTGGCAGACTCCACCACCGGGATCTGCAGCCCGTGTTGAGACTTGCGTAACGCAGTCAGCTCACGGGCGGGACGCATGCGCAGGCGATCGCCTTCAAGACTCAGCTCACGGGGCAAGGACAGCGCGCCGCACCAGTGTTGCGCCTGGCTTGGCATCGGGCAGTCCCACATGTCCATCCACGCCCAAAGCAGGCGTCGCCCGTCCGGTGCCAGCAGGGTTTGGGCAGCATAAAAGTCATGGCCGTGATCAAGCTCGTGCAGTGCTGCATTGGGGTTGAAGTGGCCGCTGTCGTCCAACTTGCCGAGGCGATAGCTGTTCTGGAATTTGTTCCAGTTAGCGTAACCGCTGGGTTTGAGGCCCTGGGGCGAATAAAGAAAAACGTCGCTGCCATCCAGCTCGAACAAGTCAGGACATTCCCACATGTAGCCGTCTGACTCGCGCACGCCTTGCAGGGCACAGCTCAGGTATTCCCAGTGGTACAGGTCCACAGAACGATAGATTAACAGCTGCGGGTCATCACCCTTGCGCGCTCCCAAAGCCATCCACCATTGTTCCCCGCGCTTCCAGACCTTTGGATCACGAAAGTGCATGATCTCAGGCTCGGGTGGTGCATCGATGATCACTCCATGCTTGGTGAAGGTGATGCCATCCGTGCTGCTGGCCAGGCACTGCACCTGCTGGATGTGATTGTCATCCCTTGGTGAACCCAGCCAGACATGCCCGGTGTAGATCAGATAAAGCGTATCGTCGACCACCACTGCCGATCCCGAAAAACATCCGTCCCGATCATAGGGATCACTGGGTGCCAGCGCGATGGGCAGATGTTCCCAATGCACCAGGTCATGGCTTTTGGCGTGCCCCCAGTGCATGGGGCCCCACTGTGGTGAGTACGGGTGATGCTGATAAAACACATGGTATTCACCCCGAAAGTACACCAGCCCGTTCGGGTCATTCATCCACCCCACAGGGGGCGACAGATGAAAACCGAGGCGATGATCGTTGCCACGTTCGGGCAGTTTTTCTTTGATGGCGTGATGCGCTTTATCCAGCAAGACAGCGTGCATGATTATCCTTGTTTGAATGGGTATTGAGTGGCCAGCTCTCTGATCCGTCCCTGTCGCTGGCGCATCCGGGTTGGCGTAAACCTCGCGCCATCAGAATCAATCCTTGCGGCCCTCCCCTGGAATTGCGCTTGACAGCGAGCAACCGCCAAGCGCGTAATATCTTCGATGTTAACGTTATCAAAAATAAAAACAAGAGGGTGCCTCAATGCGCGCATCTAGCAAAATCGAGTACTTGCAAGTCAGTGGTTTGCTTTACTTCTTCTTCTTTGCCTTCTCATCGAGCTTCTCGCTTTTCTCAATCTGGATACACAAAGCCATAGGCTTGAATGGCGCCGAGACGGGCATGGTCTTTGCGGCCAATACCATTGCGGCCATGCTTATCCTGCCTTTCTATGGCGTGCTCCAGGATCGACTGGGCATGTCGAAAAAACTGCTGGTCTGGATTGGCGTATTGCTCTGCTGCACCGCGCCTTTTTGTATCTATGTCTACTCCTGGCTGTTGGCCACCAACCTGGTACTGGGCGTCGTGGTGGGTGCAGCGTTTCTGGGCTTTGCCATGCTCGCGGGGGCCGGTCTTATCGAGTCCTACACGGAGCGGTTATCGCGCCACATGGGCTTCGAGTTCGGCAAGGCCAGGCTGTGGGGATCGCTGGGTTGGGCTTCTGCCACCGGTGTGGTAGGGGTCATGTTCAGCATCAATCCCAACATCATGTTCTACATGAGCAGTGGATCGGGGATCATCTTTCTGCTGATCCTGTTTCGCATGGACCTGGGCAAATATTGCGACTCAACATCCCAGGCGGCCAAGGCGTTTGCCAACCCGGTGCGGATGAAGGACTTCTGGGTGCTCATGACCCTGCCCCGCTTCTGGGCGTTCGGTCTATTCATGACCGGGGTTTGCGGAATTTACGCGGTCTATGACCAACAGTTCCCCGTGTATTTCTCCTCCTTTTATCCGAACCCGGAAGACGGGATTCGCGCCTATGGCTATCTGAACTCCTCACAGGTTTTCGTTGAAGCGCTGTGCATGCTGTTTGCGCCCTGGCTGATATCGCGGATCGGAGCCAAGAATGGCTTGATCCTCACAGGTACCATCATGTTCGTGCGCATTTTGGGCTCCGGAGTGGCCGTGGATGTGTGGGTGATTGCCAGTTGCAAGATGTTGCATGCACTCGAAGTGCCGATCTTGCTGGTCTCCGCATTCAAGTACATTGCCGGTAATTTCGATCCGCGCTTGTCTGCCACCCTCTATCTCGTGGGCTTCCAGGTGGCCCAGTCGTTGACCGCCATGTTCCTGGCCCCTGTCGCCGGGTATGGCTATGACCATATTGGATTTTCCAGCGTGTATGTACTGATGGCCGGAGTCGTGGGTGTTTGCCTCCTGATCTCGTGCTTGACCTTGCGTTCGCAGTCGTCTCGAACCCCCTGCTCCACCGTCCCGGATCACGCGCCTTCACCACCGGCCACGACAGCAATCGTGTAGCGACGGTGCCTTTGCGCACTAAAAAAGCAGAACGTTGAGCATTGAAAGTCGCTGGGCTTGCTCTCGTAGCACACTAAAACAAAAAAACGTACGCCCTCCCATTCTTTGGGAAAGGGAAAGTGCGTCCACAACTTGATGGGGCACGGCCATGAAAAAGAGTTTAGTTGTTTGTTTACTGGGCATGTTTTCTTCGTCGGGCATGGCGGATATGACCTGGACTACGGAACACGGCGATTTGAAAGTCTACGGCGATGTAGAGTTCAACCTTGATGCCGCCAGTAGTGCGGGTCAGTTGACGTCTTTCAAAACCGATGACAATAAAGACTGGCGTGTCGGTGACTCGGAAAAATGGGATATCAACGGGCGAATTCTTTTGGGGCTCGATGGATACCGAAAAGGGAAAAATGATCAGTTCGCCGGATTTAGCGTTCAACCACTGGTTAATGTATCCGGGAACTTGAGTGCTGATGATGCGGCGTTCTTTTTTGGTCAGGAGAAAAACTGGAAAATCAAAGTTGGCCGTTTTGAAGCCTACGACATGTTCCCGCTTAACCAGGACACGTTCATCCAGTATTCGGGTAATACCTCCAACGACCTGTACAGCGATGGCTTCGGCTACATCTATATGATGAAAGAAGGACGTGGGCGCAGCAGCGGTGGCGGCGCAGTACTGCTGAGCAAGGAGGCAGGGCCGCTGTACCTCGAACTGAATACCCTGGTAAAGGACGGTACTACCCTGTTTGCCGACAATGGCTATCACGGCAATGTGCTGGAAAATGAAAAAAATGCAGCCTACGTCCGGCCCGTCGCCGCGTTGCGTTTCGACAAAGCTTCCATCGCGCTGGCGATGGAAACCAACATCGTCAGCAATGCGTATGGCTTTCGCGATGCCTCGGGAGATATTCAAGACCAGTCACAACGCACGGGATATGGCGCGACCTTTACCTGGAATTCATTAAAGGAAGATCCCAACGACGGCATGGTTTTTAATATCAGCACGGCGTACATGAACGCCAAGGATGAAAAAGACTTCAGTGCCGGGAGCAATATATTGTGGCGCAACTTTGAACTCGGCTACATCTTTGCCAACAATGATATTCAAGCGTTTAACATGAATAATCTGGTAGCCAAAGACGGTGTGGCAACTGTTCCTGGCCGGTATGATATTCACACGATCCACACGTCTTATCGCATCACCAATGTCATGGACATGGACAACTTCAATATTGATCTGGGTGCCTATTGGTCAATGCTCAACCTTCCCGATAATGATGGGAGTCGGGCAAATGACGACAGCGATCGCTATGGTGCCCGGGTGCGCTTCAAGTATTATTTTTTCTGACCTGAAACGGTCGAGCCGTCGCGCGAGAAAGACTCGGTCATTTACGTCACCATTGCCAAGATGTCATGCTCCTGCCGAACATGACGTTCATGCATGGAGAAAAATCAATGGCATCCGTAAATGGCCTCGGTTAAAGACGTTGCACGGTTAGCAGGGGTTTCCCTGATGACCGTGTCTCGAGCTATCAACAGTCCCGAAAAACTTAATGCCGAGACACTCGCGACTGTCCGGCAAGCCATCGAAACCCTGGGCTATGTACCCAGCCTCTCTGCGCGCAATATCCGCGGGGGGCATTTCAGCAGCAAATTGATCGGGGTTTTCGCCCTCGACACTGCAACCACCCCTTTCGCCGTGAACATGTTGCTCTCGCTGGAACATACGGCACGGGAAAATGGCTGGAACGTCCTGATCATCAACGTGTTCGACACCCCGCCAGATTCCCGATCCATAGACCTGATGCTGTCACATCGTCCAGACGGAATCGTGTTCAGTTCCATGGAACTGCGCGAACTGGAGATACCTGAGGTGTTGCGCAGCTACCCGCTGGTGCTGAGCAACTGCATAAGCTCCAGCCCGGGCGTGGCGTGTTATGTCTCCGATGACGAAGAAGGCCAATACCAGGCGGTGAGTCAGGCACTGCAACGCGGTTATCGACGCCCGCTGTGCATTAACCTGCCGCGCAACAGCATCGCCTGGAAGCTGCGCCAGCAGGGATTGTCACGTGCATTCACAGAGGCAGGCATCCCCCTGGACACTGTGCGGCAGTATGATTTGTCTGCAGATGATGAGTACCTGGAAACCATTGAGGCGCTCAAGCGTCAATTGGGCGATTCACCGGCAACGCCGACCTTCGACCTGCTGGTGTGTGGTAACGACCGGATCGCCTTGATTGCCTACCAGTTCCTGCTTGGCCAAGGTTTAAGCATTCCATCCGACGTCGCCGTACTGGGTTTCGACAATATGATCGGTGTCGCAGAGTTGTTTTATCCGCCCCTAAGCACCGTGCAACTGCCCTATTACGAGATGGGTCGCCGCGCCGCGCTGCACCTGATCGAAAACAAGGATGAACCCTTCATTCACAAGGTTCCCTGCCCCCTTGTAGAACGCATGTCCCTGTAACTTATAGCCGTGTGACCTGATCTGCCCCACCCTGTGCTTGCCGGTTTGCCACCGGCAACTTCAAGCACGATCAGAGACCGCAGACACTCGTCTCAGCGTGCTCGCCACGCAGCTACTTCTCCCTTCTCGCCCCTCCCTTTGGCCTCTTGTCGGGTTAGGCAGTGCTTTGCCTGTTCGCTGATGTCGTCCGGAAAATCCAACGCTCCCCACGAAGTCATTGACACATACTGTAGTGATCACTATAGAATGATCAAATTAAATAGTGATCACTACATTAATATGATTTCGGTGACGGGGCTCACGCCAAACAGTGCGCTGCGCCCCCTCACTCGCCAGGCAAGCACGGCTTGTTAACAAGCCAATTATCACTGAGCCCACCAACAGGACTACATCATGAGCAATCCAACTTACGTGCAGGAATACAACGCAATCGTCGCCGTACTGAACCTGTACAACGAAGGTGGCAAACACGCGAAAAGCAGCATCATGAAACCTGCCTTCAGCGAGCAGGCCACTATTTTTGGTGTAGACGCCGAGGGCAAACTCACCGGCGGCCCGATTCAAGGGTTGTTCGACATCATCGACAGCGCGTTCCGCCCCTCCCCTGAAGCTCAGGGCGCAATCGTCAACATCGATATCGTGGGTACGGCTGCCAGTGCACGCATCGATACCAACGACATCTCAGGTTTCTGTTTCACCGACTTTTTCAACCTGCTGAAAGTTGAAGGCAAGTGGACGGTGGTCAGCAAGATTTACCACACACATGTAGCCCCTTGACCTTGCAGCTGCATTCCCAGCGCTATCGAAGACGGTAAGCCTGAGGAGCGGTATTACGTGAAAAGCTATTGTCGGTGGACGAGACCCAACTACAGTTCTCATACCGATTTGTTGAGTCGCCATTACCCGTCGATAACTACGTGGCCACCGTACGGATGATCCCACTGAGCTACGGGCACAAAACCGTGATTCTCTGGGCAGTAACCTTCGAACGGGTGTCGCAGACCGAATTGACCGCGACCATCGAGTCGCTCATCGTAGGCGGCCATGAAAATTTTCAGCTTCACCTGAGCAGAACGGCTACGGCTTAAACCTGAACGGCCCCGGTCCATTCATGGATTCGGGGCCTTTTTATCTGGAGTAACGATGGACGACCACATTGCCGCTGTACCCCTTGAAAAAGCCTACAGGCTGATCAATCACGGCCCGACCGTCCTGGTATCTGCTCAGCACGAGGGGGTAACAGATGTGATGGCCGCCGCATGGGCCTGCGCGCTGGATTTTTCACCGCCAAAAGTGACTGTGGTGCTGGACAAGATTACCCGGACGCGGGGATTGGTAGAGCACAGTGGCGTTTTCGTGATTCAGGTTCCAACCGTGGGCCAGCTCAAACTGACCAGCGACGTTGGCAGCATGAGCCTGTTCGACACTGCGGACAAACTGGCGCAATGCGGTGTCGAGTTGTTCAGTCTGCCCGGCCATGATCTGCCCTTCGTTGCGGGCTGTTCGGCGTGGCTCGCCTGCAAACTGCTGCACGAACCTCACAACCAGACGACTTATGACTTGTTTATCGGCGAGGTCGTTGGCGCCTGGGCAGACACCCGGGTCTTCAGGGATGGGCACTGGCACTTTGAAACCGCCTCCCCGGACCTTCGCAGCCTGCACTACATTGCAGGCGGCCACTTCTATGCCATCGGCGAAGCATTGAGTGTGGATCCCAAGGACGCCACGTAAATCACCACCCGCGCAGGCCTGAGTAAGCGGTGTAACTGAAAGTGACCTGTGCCCAGGCATGCTGCATGCCTCAGTGCCTGGGCGTTAAGTGCGATCAGCGGCTGCTTACCAATCCTGACGGGTCGGCGAAATGATCAGATCATTCACCGTCACATTCTCTGGCTGGTTCAAGGCGTAGACGACAGCTCGTCCAATATCATCAGGAGAGATGGCGATTTTATTCAGCTCATGGGCAGCCTTGCGTCCTGCAGGATCGGTCACTTTTTCTGCCCAACCGGTATTGATAACACCCGGGCTGATGGTGTTGACACGAATGCCATGATGCACACCCAGCTCCTTGCGCATGGATTCAGTCATTGCCTGTACAAAGAACTTGGTAGCGCTGTAGATGCCGGCTGCGGGGCCGACCTGGTGACCGGCGACCGAATCCATATTCAGGATCTGGCCGGACTTCTGTTTCAGCATGAACGGCAGTACCGAGGCGATTCCATTCAAGTAGCCCTTGATGTTCACGTTGACCATCTTTTCCCAGTCATCAACGGCCAGGTCCACCCAGTTGGAAAACAGCATCAGCCCAGCATTATTGATCAAAATGTCGATCGACCCGAAAGTGTCGTGGGCGAATTGAGCCAACGCCTTCATGTCGTCTGGCTGGGTCACATCGCTGACAAGGCCCACTGCTTCACCACCGCTCGCCTTCAATTCACTGACAATTGCGTCCAGGCCTTGCTGATCCAGAGCGGCTGCGATTATTCGAACGCCTTTTGCGGACAGAGCGCGGGCTGATGCAGCACCCAAGCCTGACGATGCGCCGGTGATAATTGCAGTCTTGTTCTGCAGGTAGTTCATGTGAGTTCTCTCGATCGAGACTGCCCGAACGTGCCGGGCAGTGATTTGGGATATCGCGTTGCTATTGCCGTGATCAGTAGTTGCCGACCGGCCAGTCGGTGTAACCCTTTGCGCCTCCGCCGTAATAGGACTCTCGCGGTGCAATGGTCAGCTCTGCACCACGACGCAAACGTTCAACCAGATCAGGGTTGGAAATGAACAGACGACCAAACGCCACTGCATCGATCTTGCCTTGGGCGCGCCGCTCGATTGCCATTTCCAGGTCGTAGTTGTTGTTGCCGATAAAGAAGCCATTGAACTGTGCGCTCAGGGCGTCCATGTCCACGCCTTCTGGCACTTCACGGGAGGTTGCAGTAGCCCCTTCAACGAAATGCAGGTACGCGAGATTGAAGGCGTTCAACTGCTGGATCAGGTAACCATGCAGTGCCATAACATTGCTGTCTGGCGGTGTGTTGCCGGCGTCGGGTGTCACTGGCGACAAGCGGATACCGACGCGGTCATTGCCCCATATTTTGACGATGGCGTCTGTCACTTCCAGGGTCAAGCGCGCACGGTTCTCGATCGAGCCGCCGTAGTGGTCGGTACGGTGATTGGTCGAGTCACGCAGGAATTGATCCAGCAGGTAGCTATTGGCAGAGTGAACTTCCACACCATCAAAACCGGCGCGCTTGGCATTTTCAGCTGCACGCTTGTATTGCTCGATGATCCCCGGGATTTCAGCGGTTTCGAGTGCTCGGGGCATCGACACTGGAACAAAACCCTTCGCCGTATAGGTTTGACCTTCAGCCTGGATCGCAGAAGGCGCCACCGGCGCAACACCGCCTGGCTGCAACTCGACACTGGAGAAGCGACCCACATGCCAGAGCTGGCTGACGATTTTGCCGCCCGCAGCGTGCACGGCATCGGTCACTTTCTTCCAGCCTGCAACCTGCTCTTCGTTCCAGATCCCGGGTGTAGCGGCATAACCGCGGCCTTGAGGCGAGATATTGGTGGCCTCGGCAACGATCAAGCCGGCAGTGGCACGCTGTGCGTAATACTCGGCGTGCATTTCGTTAGGGATGCCGTCTTCGCCATAGCGACTGCGAGTCACAGGGGCCATCACGATGCGATTAGCCAGCTCAATGCCCCCCATGGTGACAGGGGTGAACAAGTCGGTGCGGTTACTGTTATCTGTCATGGTTAACCTATATTAATAGACCAGTCGTCTATAAAGCTGATAAAAAAATGACTACGACAAAAGTCGCTTTGCCATGGTCAGGGAATCTTCAAATGCCTGGCTGCGCTTGCTGATCTTCATCATCAATGAGGCGCCAAGCCAGAGCTGATAGAGCGATTGCGCGAGCGTCGCGTCGCAGAGGCTGCTGGTAATCGATCCATCAGCGCGCCCCTGCTCGATGCAGCTTTCAAGCAGGCCGATGACCGCTTGAGTGCCTGTATCAAGCACCCGGCGCATGCCCTCGGACAAGTCACACACCTCTGCCCCCAACTTAACGACCAGGCACTTGTCCGTTGCTGAATCGGAGCATTGGGTTTGCGCCCAATAGCGCAGATACACCATCAATCGTTCTGCCGCAGGCAAGGGGCCCTCCAACAAGGTGCCAACCACCTTCAAATAGTCCGAAAAATACTGGTCGAGCACTGCCTGACCAAATTCATCCTTGGATTTGAAGTAGTGATAGAACGAACCCTTGGGTACCTGCGCAGCAGCCACCACTTCAGCCAGCCCCACGCGGGTATAGCCTCTGTGAGTCATCAAGGTCCTGGCGACATCCAGGATGTGTTGGCGCGTGTCGCAATGACGTTTTTTCATAGTGTGGCTACACTAACCAAAACTAGACCGGTCGTCTAGTGATTACTTGAAAGATCATCCATACCACTGACAAGCGGTTTATCAGATGCCTGATGGTAATTTGAAGTGCTTGAAATTGAGCCAGTTTTGATCTTGTGGTCGCCTGGCGAGAGCGCCATCGGCCCCCAGGACTGGCGTCGAACAACGGGCGAGAGACATTTTGTGTATCATCTGGCCTTCAATATCTTCTCCAGACGCGACTGTCTGGCGACACGTCTTAAGGTAGTCAAGCTCCCCATGACCCACTCCGCCTCATCGCCTGCCCCCCGCAGTAAAGGGCGCCCTCGCACGTTCGACCGTGACCAGGCGCTGCTTCGGGCCCTGGCGGTGTTCTGGAAGCGTGGGTATGAGCCTGCTTCGGTGACAGAGTTGTGCTCAGCGATGGGTATCAATCCACCCAGCCTGTATGCGGCGTTTGGCAATAAAGCCACGTTGTTTCTCGAAGCCGTCGCCTACTACGAAGCGACCTTCTGGGATGCTACCTGGGAAAAAATGGGCAGTGAGCCGGACCTGGCTCGTGGTATCAGCGATTTTTTCCGGACATCCGCCGCCATCCTGACCGAACCCCAGGCGCCTTGTGGCTGCATGGTGGTGCTCGCGGCGGTCAACGTGTCAGAGGATGCCGCAGAGGTTTCGGCAGCACTCAAAGCGCTGCGCCAGGAAGGTCGGGACTACCTGCAGCAACGTCTGGATCGCGCGGTTGAGGACGGTCAGCTCAAACCGCAGACCAATACCCGCATACTCGCGTGTGCGTTGAATACGTTGCTCGAAGGCATGTCGTTGCAGGCCCATGATGCGGTCAGTCGCGAAGACCTGGAGGGCATCGGCGCAACCGCCGTGGCGATACTCGCCCCTTCCCTTGCCCAATCGTAAGCCTTAAGGCCGGGGTTTCTTGTCACTGACTGCTTAAGCCAGACATGTGCGGGCTCAGGCCAGCAACCGACGGCTCATCTCATACGCCACATCGAACGGTTCGTGGGTTCTGTTGACCTTGACCAGCAAAGAGGCGCCCAACCACATCTGGTAAAGCGCTTCTGCCAGAGTGGAGGCGTGAGTGGGCGCGGTGATGGAACCATCGGATTTGCCTTGTTCAACGCACCGGGTGATCCGCTCGATGATCAGCGCTGTCCCTTTTTCAAGAACGGCACGCATGTTCTCGGAGAGATCGCATACTTCTGCCCCCAGTTTGACCACCAGACACTTCTGATCAGTGTGATCAAACGCTTGTGTCTCGGCCCAATACCGCAAGTAACTCAGTAATCGCTCTGCCCCGCTTCCCTCTTTGGCCATCTGCACATCAACTCGCGAAAGGTACTCCTGAAAGTATTCTTCCAGCAGTGCCTGACCAAATTCATCCTTGGAGCGGAAGTAGTGATAAAACGAGCCTTTGGGCACGCCGGCGGCGCCAAGCAACTCGGTCAAGCCAACCGCCGTGTAACCCTTGTGGGTCATAAGGGATCGGGCGACATCGATGATGTGCTGGCGCATGTCTTGGACTGGTTTCTTCATAATGCGGCGCATGCTATCAAAAAAGCATTGCGGGTCGCATGCTTTTAAAACAGTGCAAAGACTCACCTCGAGCCTGCAACGGGCAACGTGCCCAGATTCAGCGTATCCGTCCTGAAACCAGTGATTTGGCCTCCGCGTCACCCGCGACAACTAACAACAAAAATGAATGTATTTAACCCGTAGACATAACTATTATTTGATCATGATTAAAGAATTGAAAACACTCATCGCCGTGGCGAGGGAAGGCACCTTTGCGGCTGCTGGCAGCAAGATAGGGCTCACACAGGCCGCTGTCAGTGCGCAAATGCAACGTCTTGAGGCCGAACTCGGTGTCGAGCTGTTTGACCGAAAAGGTCGCTCGGCCCAACTTAACCGCATGGGGCACCAGGTGCTGTTGCAAGGGCAGGAGCTGGTGCGCCAGTTCAAAAATCTTGGCACTACAACTGTGGGGCTGCCTGCAAGCATTCTGGTGACGATTGGAGCCATTGCCTCTGTGCAACGCTCGTTTTTACCCGAAGCGCTGGCTCAGTTTCACCAACAATTCCTGGAGTGCAGGACTCGAGTGATTCCGGGCCTTTCAATGGAGCTGGTCAATCAGGTGGATGCTGGCGAGATCGACATGGCCGCGATCATCCGCCCGCCTTTCTCACTTCAAAGTGACTTGCGATGGACAACCCTGGCCCGCGAACCCTATCGGCTCATCGTACCGGCTGACATGCCCGGAGATGACTGGTCTGAACTGGTCTCGACCCAGCCATTCATACGCTACGACCGATCGTCTTTTGGCGGTCGGCAGGTTGACCGGTTCTTGCGTCAAACCCATGTGTCTTTACGAGAAGTATGCGAACTCGATGAACTGGATGCGATCATCAAGCTGGTAGCCAATGGGGTGGGCGTAGCGCTGGTCCCAGAAACGGCAACCCATCAAGGATGGCCGGCAGAAGTTCGGGCCATAGACCTTAAGCAACGGACATTTCATCGTGATATCGGGCTCGTGCATCGCGCGCGCCGCAGCCTCACCGAGCCTGTAAAGTCACTTGTCCAGCTGATTACCGAGCAGGTCCTGAAAAAGACCTGATGCCTGCACGGTAATCAGTCGCTGAACATGATCACTCTATTTAATTACTCGTCTACGTTCATGAACTCTTTGGCCCACACCTGGTAACGCTCTGGTCGCGTGTAAGTGTGGGTCAACTCTGTAGCACTCAAGTCAGAGGTGCTGCAGGTGACATTGCGCTGCTCGCGCAAGCAGTCGTAAGTGGCCTTGATCGAGGCAAAATATGCCGCATGCCCGGCAACAACAATTCGCACGCCCAGCGAAGCCAAACGCTGGCTGTCGGACAACTCGGGGTTTCCGTAAGTCACCAGCATCAACGGAAGCTCCACGCCTTCAGCAATCTGCTCAAGGTGCGCAAAATCCTTTACGCCGACCAGGCAAATGCCATCTGCCCCGGCCTCGGTGTAAGCCTTGATACGGGTTCTCACATGCTCGACGGATAACGTCCCGGCATTGGTTCGGGCAATGATGACCAGTTCAGGGTCTACACGAGACTCAATGGCCGCCTTGATCTTGCCACTGCCCTCTTCAATTGAGATCAGGTCGGTCGATTTGCGGCCGAACTGCGCAGGCAAGAGCGTATCTTCGATGGTCAGTGCCGCCACGCCCGAACGCTCCAGCTCCGCTACAGTGCGCATCACATTCAGTGCGTTACCGTAGCCATGGTCGGCATCGGCAATGATCGGTAATTGAGCCACACGCCCGATCCGGGTCGCCTGCTCGGTAAACTCACTCAATGTGATCAGGGCAAAATCAGGTGCTGCCAATACTTGCAGCGAAGCCACCGAGCCGCCCAGGATACCGGCTTCAAAGCCCAGGTCTGCGGCAATTCTGGCAGACATGGGATCGAACACGGAGGCGGTGTGATAGCAGGATTCAGAAGCGAGTAACTTGCGAAATTCGACCCGCAGTTGCTGATGGGAAAGTCTGGACACGTTGGCACCTCGGACGAATGTTATCTACACGGGTAAGACTGGGTGGAAGTAATACACGCAATCGATTGCGGATTGAGCAGCTTGGCTCACCCGTACGGCCTGTCATCATGAGTTACCTGCAGGTATTCAGCAGACGCCCCGGGCGCCGATGCGTTCTCAGCAGGCAGGCTCCTGCCCTCGTACAGGGAACTGATTTTACGCGGTCGACCCATTATTTAAAGCTGATTATTTTTTGCCGGTTCACACCCCTTGTCCGTCAACTTTAAAAGTTCGAGTTTGCGTTCAAGCGGGTCAGGTCTCAGCCCTGCTCTCAAGCGACAGAAAAAGAGCCTTCGACGCACTCAACGTGGAAGGCTCTTTTACATCGCAGATTAAGCGCTTTGCCCAACCCTCACGCCAGCCTGGCGTTCGAGTGGAGCCCTCTCCCACTTGGCGATAACCAGGGGAGCAATGGCATTACCGAGCACGTTTAGCGTCGTTGTTCCGCTGTCGATAATCCTGAAAATGCCGGCGATCAATGCGACCCCTTCCAACGGTAGCCCGGCCGATGCCAAGGTGGCCGATAGAATAATGATCGCAAACCCAGGCACTCCAGCCGCACCCTTTGACGTCAACACCATCGTCACGACCAGCAGTATTTGCTGAGTCAGCGATAGATCAATGCCATAGAGCTGGGCGATAAAGATCGTCGCCACACCGAGAAAAATAGACGCTCCATCCAGGTTAAAGGCGTAACCCACCGGCACCACGAAACTGACTATGCGCCGTGGAACGCCATAGGCTTCCAGCTTGCTGATCAACTGTGGCATCACGGCAGCCGAGGCGGCACTGGAAAAAGCCAGGATCAGCTCATTCCTGAAGTACTTGATCAGCGTGAACACGTTTTCACCGATCAGATAACAAATGCCTCCCAGGAACACCAGGGCAAAGGTAATCAGTGCGAGGTACACCACCCCAATCAACTTGAGTAACGGCAACAAAGAGGCAAAGCCAAAGGTCGCGACCGTCGCCCCGATCATCCCGAACACGCCAATCGGCGCATACGCCATGACAAACGAAACGACCTTGAACATTGCGTCAGACAAACCCTGAATAACCGCAATGACCGGTGCACTCTTGGTTGTGGGTAAGGTGTTTAACGCCATCCCGAGCAACACGGCAAAAAACAGCACCGACAGCAACTTCGCTTCCGACATTGCAACGATAACGTTATCGGGCACGATGTTTTGCAGAATGATCAGCGCACCTTTTGAAGGCTCCATGGTGACCGTCGAAGTACCATTGTGCGCAATGCCTGCTATTTCAGTGCCTTTACCAGGCTCGAAAAGATTGGCAAAGATCAGACCCATGACAATGGCCAGGCTGGTGATCGCAAAAAAGTAAACCAGGGACTTAGCGCCCATACGGCCGAAGGATTTGTTATCACCGCCCCCGGCGATGCCAAGGATCATGCAGCAAAAAACAATGGGGACAACCACCATCTTCATCATCTTGATAAAGATGTCACCCAGGGGTTTAAGGACCTCGGTACTTACCCATACCTGATTCTGTGGATGGGTATTGAAGTACCAACCTACGAGCACGCCGAGCAACAGCCCGGCAATAATTTGCCAAACTAATGGGATACGTTTCATGTCTAGCCTTTTATTTGTAGGAAAGGACTGCAAAGGCAGTAGCTAGATTCATGAGCTTCCTGCTCACTTGAGATTTCCTGGCGCAACTGTGTTTGCGCCAGGTTTTTTATTATTTTGCGAAGAGCTGACTCATATCCTTGAACGCTTTGAACTCGAGTGCATTACCACACGGGTCAAACAGGAACATGGTGGCTTGCTCACCGACCTGCCCCTTGAACCGGATGTAGGGTTCAATCACAAACGCGGTCCCGAAAGATTTCAGTCGCTCGGCCAGGGCTTCCCACTGGGCCCACTCAAGAATGATGCCGAAGTGCGGCACCGGTACGTTGTGACCGTCCACCGGGTTGCTGTGGACGCTTTCTTGAGAGGCAGTCTTGGGATGTTCATGGATCACCAACTGGTGACCATAGAAGTCAAAGTCAACCCATTGGGTGCTGGACCGCCCCTCGGAAAGTCCGAACACTTCACCGTAAAAGGTACGTGTAGCGGCCAGGTCATAAACAGGGATTGCGAGGTGGAAAGGAGAAAGGCTCATCAAGACTCCGACTGCAGTTTTTATTGGTTTATGAAGTTGAACAGCACGTGAGCGGTTCAACGGCTTTTTCAAGGTGGATTTATGCTAAAGCCGCATCACCCTAAAAAAAATCAATATAAATTTTTCATAAACACAAATAATTTTGTTGCTTGAGGAGCCCTGAACGATCAATTCAGGTCGTTGTTCCAGGCGTCTGCTGCGCGCTTGCACGCGCGCACAAAGGCCGCCTGACAACAAGCGATGCCATTGCGGCGGGAGATCTTCACCCGATTTTTTTGGGGGGGGGAACAGGCAACAGTCCCTGGGGCCCGGAGGTGAATACCTCCAGGCGCAGGAACCTAAGAAGCAGACTCTTGTTGAGCCAGCGCCTGGGCTGCCGCTTGGGCGATGAGTTGCGCGACTTCTGTTGATCGGGAGGCCAGCGAGGCATGGCTCGCGTCCAGGGTGATGACGTGTCTGGCACCCAGCCTGGCCGCCATGCGTTCCTGATTTTGCGGGCTGATCATTCGGTCCTTGCTCGATATCTGGTACCAGGAGGGCTTATGTTTCCAGGCGGGCGTTGTCACGGTATCCCCAAAGGTGCTGGCAAGCGGTGCTTTCTGAATCACAGCCATCACCCGTGCATCATCCGCTGGCAGATCTTCACAAAAGCTCTCGTGATATTTATCAATTTTGATCCACAGGTATCCGTCGCTGTCTGGAACAAGATTGGCCACCGCTAAGGGCGGGTGTTCGTGGGTGATGCTGCCGGGGCTCTCGCCAACATCAGGGGCAAAGGCCGCGATAAATACGAGGCCAACCACATTGGGCTGGTTACCGGCTTCAGTGATCACCGCACCGCCATATGAATGCCCTACCAATAAAACCGGGCCATCCACCTGCGCGATCATCTTGCGGGTACGCTCGACATCATCGGCCAGCGATGTCAAAGGAAGCTCAACCGCCTTGAGATTGTCGAAGCCTTTGCGCGTCAGCTCAAGAATGACCTTGCTCCAGTGAGCGGCCCCGCCCCAAAAGCCATGTACCAGAACGATTGTGACCTGCTTGTTCATTGTTTTGCTCCTTAGGCAGGACGTCTGCCTTTAGTGGTGGATGTTTCACCCGCTCATTGGCCAAACCGATCAGTCAGACGACTGCACGCCAAGCTCCACGTAGCTCGACTCACCACCACCAGTCGCGCCCGACAGCCAGCCCCATACAAAATCCAGCGTAGTACGCCCTGCCGGATCTACACCTACCGTGCCGCGTGACCAACCAGAACGAAGCTCACCCTCGGTGGTCAGGCACTGGAAAAGAAGCTCAATGCTGTCAGGACCTGTCACACGCCCGACTTGATGGCCCGTACGGATCCGTCCGCCCTCATAAGTGCCCGAAATGGCACTTTCCTCAACCAGGTAATGAAATACCGTGCCTGCACCCGAAAGCCCGTGGGTATTACCCGCCACGGAAAATCGGCGATTGTGCAACCGCGCGCTAATTTGAGAAAAGGGAGTTTGCATAAGGGTCGCGTCCTGTCATCGAGGTGGTACACGGGTACTTTCGATGATCCTAACCCAGGGCCGCAATCAGGGCCTACCCTCCTCTATTTGCCCGTTCTCCCACTGCGCTGAACGCTGTCGAAAAACGATGAAATCAGCCGGCTGGCTCGACGTTCGGCCAGGCAATACAGGTAGGTTTCAGTAAAGAGCGGTTCCCCCTCGATACGAATCATGCGAATGCGCGGGTCGGGGATGAATTCGGCTTCAGAGACCACGCCAAGCCCAATGCCGCGCACCACGGCTTCGCGCAAGGCCTCCCGACTGCCTATTTCCATGGCGATGCGCGGCTCAACTCCGGCCTCGCTCAACGCCCGTTCCATGACCGAACGTGTGGTTGAACCGCGCTCACGCTGCAACATGGGCTGACCTTCAAGTGCCTGGAGTGGCACCGACACATGCTGTGCCAGCGGGTGTTTATGGTGAGCAAACAGCACGATCGCGTGTCGCGCGTAATGCACGGCACAAAGGGCCGGATCATTGTGCAGGCCCGCGAGCACGGCGATGTCAGTGGTGTAGTTTTCAAGGTCGGCCAGGACCTGGGCCGAGTTGCCCACGCGGATCGAAACGTCGATGCGCGGATAGAGTTGATGGTAGCTGTCCACCATCTCGATCACGTGAAATGGCCCTACCGCCCCCAGCTTCAACTGGCCGCTGTCGAGCCGTCCTGAATCGCGCAACAAGTTATGAGCTTCAAGGTCGAGTGCGGCCATGGCCTGGGCGATTGGCAGCAATTGACGCCCGACATCGGACAGTTCGATGCGCCGTCCACGGCGGTGAAAAAGCTCAACATTATTCTCGCGCTCAAGACCTTGTACCTGGGTCGTGAGCGTCGGCTGGCTAAGCCCCAACGCCCTGGCGCCAGCACTGAAGCTGGCATGGCGGGCTACTGCCAGAAAAGCACGCATCCTGGAGGTCGACATCCATAGGCTCCATCAATAGTTAACTGCTTAAACCCATATTGAATTGATCACATGACTGTCACGTGACACTCCTAGCCTGAGGCAACTCCATCCAACCTTTTGGAATGCCATGAAACCCCTCTCTCGATTTTTGCGTGTCGCCAGCCTTTCACTTATCGCTATCGGCGCAATAGGTCAGGCCTGCGCGAACGATAAATTGACCATCGGCCTTATTCCTTCCGAGGACTCACAGGCCATGATCGAAGCCAGCAAACAGGTATTGAACCGTCTTGAGAACACGCTGGGAATGCCAGTCGTGCCCTATGTCGCGACCGACTACAACGGCATCATCGAAGCGCTGCGCTCAGGCAAGCTCGATGTGGCCTACCTCGGGCCTTTTTCCTATGTGCTGGCGACATCCGTTGCCGATGTGGAGGCTTTCGCGGTCGCTGTCACCAAAAAGACCGGTCAAAGCGCCTACCGCAGCGTGATTGTGGCGCGAAAGGACAGCGGCATTCGCGATCTGGCAGACCTCAAGGGGCACACCTTTGCCTTTGTCGATCCAAGCTCGGCCTCGGGGCATCTGTTCCCCAAAGCTGGACTGGAACAGGCGGGCTTTGATCCCGATTCTTTATTCTCCCGGGTAATTTTCTCCGGGTCCCATGACGCCAGCCTCCTCGCGGTAGAAAACAACAAGGTTGACGCTGCGGCAGTGGCCGATCGTATTTTCAGCAGCGCCGTGTCCAAGCAATTGATTAAACAGGACGACTTCCAGGTGGTCTGGAGCTCGCGGCCGATTCCTGAATCGCCCATGGTCTGGCGCAAAAATCTGGACCCCGCACTCAAGCTCAAAGTGGCCGAGGCCCTGGCCTCGATCAAGGATGTTCCTTGGGGCGACCAGGGTGTGCTGGATGGCTTTCAACCCACCACGGATGCGGCATACGACGTGGTTCGCGACACGGCAAAGGTGCTCGATCTTGATTTGCGGAGCATGAAATGATCAGCATCCGTCAATTGACCAAGCAGTTCGGCGACAACCCGGTGCTACGGGGTATCGACCTGCAAGTGGGTGCCGGCGAATTCGTCGTGATACTGGGCCAGTCCGGCGCGGGCAAGTCCACTTTGCTGCGCTGCATTAATCGTCTGGCCCAGGCTGATTCCGGAGCCCTTAGCGTAGCGGGCATTGACGCACTGGGCTGTGCCGACCCGCGATTCCTGCGCCAGCAAGTGGCGATGATTTTTCAACACCATAATGTGGTGCCGCGCCTTAGCGTATTGAAAAACGTGCTGACGGGGTGCCTGGGCTCTGTCTCGACCCTTGCCTCGGTATTGCAACTGTTCCGCCGTGAAGATATCGAGCTGGCCATGCAGTGCCTGGCCCGGGTCGAACTGGACCACAAGGCTCATCAGCGAACGGATTCGCTGTCCGGCGGGCAGATGCAACGGGTAGGCATCGCCCGGGCATTGGCGCAACGACCCAAAGTGATCCTGGCCGACGAACCGGTGGCCAGCCTCGATCCCAAGACGGCACGGCTGGTGCTGCAATACCTGCGTGATGCCAGCCGCGAGCTGGGCATCACCGTGCTGTGTAACCTGCATCAGGTGGATTACGCCCGTGAGTTCGGCGATCGCATTGTCGGTCTGGCCCACGGCAGCCTGGTGTATGACGGCAGCGCCGAAGGCTTGTGCGAAGCCGACTTGCAACGCATCTACCCGGGTCAGGCCGCAACCTGCGCTGCACCCTCACCTGCCATGCGCTACTGCGCTGAACTGAGGGGTTGAACATGAAACCGCAGAACTACCACTGGACCGTGGACCTGCCCCGTGGCACACGCAGCTGGCTGAGCACCGGGGCAATTGCCCTGGCGGTGATCATGACCCTGCACTGGAGCGCTCAGGGGGCACAGCTCAGCATCAGTGAACTGGCCCAGGGACTGCCGCAAATCGGTGACTTTCTGGCCCGCACCGTGCCCCCTGACCTGACTATTCTGCCCCGCTTGCTCGCCCCTGCGGTTGAGACTCTGCAGATTGCGATCTGGGGCACGCTGCTCGGTGTATTCATGGCTGTCCCGCTGTCATTTCTGGCGGCCCGTAACCTGAGCCGAAACCGCTTTGTATTCCATGGAACACGCCAGTTCCTGAACATTACCCGCAGCATCAATGAGTTGATTCTGGCCCTGATATTCGTCTCGGCCGTCGGCCTTGGGCCTTTCCCCGGGGTGTTGGCTCTGGCGCTGCATGGCATGGGCATGCTCGGCAAGTTCTTTGCCGAAAGCATCGAGGAAATCGACCAGGGCCCTATCGAAGCACTGCAGGTTACCGGCGCCCGTCCGCTGCAAGTGATCGTGTTCGGGGTACTGCCTCAGGTCATCACGGCGTGGATCGCAGTGGTGCTCTACCGCTTCGAAGTCAACCTGCGCTCGGCCACTGTGCTTGGCATGGTTGGCGCCGGTGGGTTGGGGTTTGAGTTGGTAAGCAGCCTGAAACTCTTCAAATACCAGGAAACCGCCGCCTGCGTCATCGTCATTACCGTCATGGTGGTGCTCGCCGACACCGTATCGAGCCGACTGCGTAACGCCATCCAGAGCGGTTCAAGCCACTGAAGACTGGCCCGTATCGGCACAACCGATTCAAACCTGCGATTTATCGATTTGAGCTGTTGTCGCGTGCCCCCGAGTATGGGGCCACCTGCGACAACAACAAAAAGGACCGACCATGACATCCCGATTCTACAACCCGGTAGAGACACGCTTTGGCTGGGGCAGCCTGCTGGAACTGGCCGATATCACTGAACATCAGACCGTGGCCCTGGTGACGTTTCCCGAGGCGCGGGGGCTGGGCCTGGTGCAGCGCATTGAGGATCTGCTGGGCGATCGCCTGGTGTATGTGATCGAGGATGTACAACCCAATCCGGACGTGGCGCAACTGCGCGGCACATACGAACGGTTCTGGCGCGAAGCCGGTGACTGTCAGGTGGTGGTAGCCGTGGGTGGTGGCAGTGCGATCGACACGGCCAAGGCCTTGATCGTGGGCACCGAATCAGGGACGTTCGATGAGTTGCTGGCACTGCTGTCTACCGGCCAACCCTTTGCACCGGCCCGTAGCAAAATCCTGGTCGCAGCGCCTACCACCGCAGGCACCGGCAGTGAGGTGACGCCCTGGGCAACCATCTGGGATTCACTCAGCCAGAAAAAATATTCCCTGCACCTGGAATGCACCTGGCCCAAGGTTGCCATCGTCGACCCGCAACTCATGCTCACGGTCCCGGCATCGGTCACGGTGTCGACAGGGCTGGATGCGCTGTCCCATGCGCTGGAGTCGATCTGGAATATCAACGGCAACGCAGTTTCAGACACCTTTGCGGTCGCCGCCATTGAAGACATCCTCGAATGCCTGCCGCTATTGCGCAACGACCTGTCCAACCCGCAACTGCGTACGCGCATGGCCCTTGCGGCGCTCAAGGCAGGCCTTGCGTTTTCCAACACCAAGACCGCGTTGGCCCACTCCATTTCTTATGAAATGACCCTTCGCCACGGGTTGCCTCACGGCATTGCCTGCTCGTTCACCCTGCCACTGGTGTTGGGATTGGCGTGGGGGCACGACGAAGCACGGGACCGCACCCTGCAGCGGATTTTTGGTACTGACATGCAGCATGCCCAGCGCCAGCTACGTGAATTCCTGCACAACCTGGGCGTGAAAACCGAGTTCACCGATTACGGGGTGAACGCTGGCGAGGCGCAAGAAATGGTCAGGATCGCCATGCAAGGCGCACGGGGCAAAAACTTTATCGGCTCACGCGCAGCCTAGTTGCCCTTCGGTTATTTCCTGCTGCTCACCTACAGAGTGCCACCCTTGGACCTTGGCCCAAGGGGACGAACAATAATAAGGAAAAGATCATGAATCGTGCCCAAACCCTGTCTGATCTCGCCGTCCCCAGCCCATCGTTTCGCGTGGCCCAGTGGCGCATGCTGCTGGCCGCCATGTTCTGTTATCTGTTTTTCTACACTGGCCGACAGACCTTCGGCTTCGCCATTCCCGGCATCCAGGCGGAGTTCGGGTTGACCAAGGAGACCCTCGGCTGGATCTCGGCTGCCATGCTGTGGGCTTACGCAATTGGTCAGGCCATAAACGGCAACCTTGCGGATAAGTTCGGTGGCCGACGCATCATGACGCTGGGCGCCGTGTTGTCCTGCGCCGCCAATTGGGTCACCAGTTTCGCCAGTGGCTTTGCCAGCCTGATCTTGCCCTGGGGAATCAACGGTTACTTCCAGGCGCTGGGCTGGGCGCCGGGCAGCCGCCTTATCTCTAACTGGTGGAGCGCAGGCGAGCGCGGCAAGGTCTACGGTTTTTATGTGTTCGCTGCCGGTTGCGCGTCGGTGCTTTCGTATGTCACCTCAATCGTTGTGCTCGAAGTGCTGCAACTGGAATGGCGCTGGATCTTCCGCTTGCCCGTTTTACTGATGCTGGCAGGCGGCATCATCTTTTATCTGGTTGCCCGGGAGCGCCCGCAAGATCTGGGCTTTGAACCCCTGACTGACACTGGCGTAGCCAATGCCGATGATAAAAACCATGAAGTGGCTCAGGGTGAGGTCGAAACCTCGGTGCAACGCTACAAAGCGGTGCTCAAAAACTTGCGCCTGATCATTGCCGCCGTGTCCTTGGGTTTCCAGAACGCTGCTCGCTATGGCCTGATCGTTTGGGTACCCGTGCACTTCCTGGGCGCTGACTGGAAAAGCGGCGACAGCATGGTTGATCCAAAGTGGATTACCGTCGCCTTGCCCGTGGGCATGGCCATTGGAGCGCTGAGCAATGGTTGGGTCTCGGACAAGCTCTTTGGCTCCAAGCGCTACCTGGCGATCATGCTTTACATGGTATTGGGAGCGGCGACCAGCCTGTGGATGTGGGTCCTGCCGCCCCATAGCGCAATCGGCCTGGTGGCGTTGTTCCTCTGTGGTTTCTTCGTATATGGCCCGGCCTCGAGCTTTTGGGCCCTGTGCCCCGATCTGGTAGGTGCCAAACGTGCAGGTACAGCCACCGGCGTAATGAACTTTTCGTCCTATCTGTTTGCCGGTCTGGCAGAGCCCCTGATTGGCAGCATGCTCGACAGCACAGGCAATACTTCGCTGATCTTCGTCGTGGTGACCAGCGCCTGCCTGTGCAGTGCAGCCGTCGCATTGTTTATTAGACGGTGAGCAAGGCATTGCACTGCTTGAATTGAACAGACAGCCCGGCAACAGGAACCGTTTATGTACCAGTACCACAAGTGGTTGCGCTCCTTTCACGCGGTCGCCAAAACCGGCAGTTTCACCCTGGCGGCCCACTACCTGTGCGTTGGACAGCCTACAGTCAGCGAACAAGTCAGCGCCCTTGAAAAAAAGTTTTCCGTGGAGCTATTCCATCGTCGCGGGCGTTTTATCGAAATGAGTTCGGCAGGGCATCAGCTTTATGTCATCACTCAGGGCCTGTTCGGCCAGGAAGATGAAGCGGTGCAACTGTTGCAAAGCTTCAAGCAGCGAAAAACAGGGATGTTGCGTCTGGGAGCAGTCTCGCCGCCCATTGCAATGAACATGACGTATGCCTTGATGCAGCGCCATCCGGATATTGAGCTGGAAACCTCGTTCTCTACTGAGCGGGAAACCCTGGCGAGGCTGTTCAACTTCGACATCGATGTGGCGATCCTCGCGTTGTCCGAGTTCGATGAACGTTTTCATACACAGTTGTATCGGCGCTATCCAATTATTGCCGTGGTCCGGGATGACCATCCTTGGGCCCGCCAGAGCGAAGTTCACTTCAAGGAAATAAGCGCAGAACGCTGGGTTATGCGCGAACAGAGCTCACGTACCCGGCAACTGGTGGAAGAAAGCTGCAAGCGCCAGGGCGTGGCACTCAACTGCGTGATGCAACTCAATAGTCGAGAAGCCATTGTGCATGCCATCGCCCGGGGTATCGGCATCGGCTTTGTCTCGGCGGTCGAGTATGCAGAAACACCGGGGACAGTCCCCATCACCTTTGTGGATCACCCGCTGTATATCGACTACCACCTGTGCTGCCTGGGTATCCGTAGAAATCGCCCGATGATCGCCGAACTCTTCGACACCAGCGCCGTGCAATAACCCCTACACCCCCGAATACACATTCCCTGAACCCATCACACCCTGGAGACTCACCATGCATTATCAACAACCTGCCCGACTGCAAGCAGTGGTTCTGGACTGGGCTGGCACCGTGGTCGATTTCGGCTCTTTCGCCCCCACCCAGATTTTTGTAGAGGCCTTCGCCGAATTTGGCGTGGCGGTGAGCCTTGAAGAAGCCCGCGGGCCGATGGGCATGGGCAAATGGGATCACATTCGCACCCTGTGCAACCAACCCCAGATCGCCGAGCGCTATCGTGCAGTCTTTGACCGCCTACCCAGCGATGAAGACGTTACAGCCCTCTACGAACGCTTCATGCCCCTGCAGATCGAGAAAATCGCGCTGCATTCAGCGCTCATCCCCGGAGCCCTTGATGCCATCGCTGCACTGCGTGATCAGGGCCTGAAAATCGGCTCCTGCTCGGGCTATCCGGCAGTGGTCATGGCCAAGGTCGTGGAGCTGGCCAGGGCCAATGGCTACATCGCTGACCATGTGGTCGCTACCGACGAAGTCCCCAACGGTCGCCCGCACCCGGCCCAGGCCCTGGCCAACGTGATCGCCCTTGGGGTGAGCGACGTAGCCGCATGCGTCAAGGTCGACGACACCTGGCCCGGCATCCTTGAAGGCCGCAGCGCGGGAATGTGGACCGTCGCCCTCACCTGCTCCGGGAACGCCCTGGGCCTGACCTACGAACAGTTCAAGGCCCTGCCTGCCGAAAAACTGGCTGCAGAGCGGGCACGTATCAGCCGCATGTTCGAAGGTTCCCGCCCCCATTATCTGATCGATACGATTTGCGAGCTGCCGGGGGTGGTTGAAGCGATCAATGCACGCCTGGCACGGGGCGAGATGCCCCAAAGTTATTGATCCCCGTTGTCACTGGCCGCCTGCAAGGCGGCCTGCAGACAATTCAGACGGTCACGCCGACATCCTTTTCAGGCAAACGAACATCTCTTGCATAATCAACAAGAAAAGATTCCACACTTTACGTTAACGTAAAGGGCACAACAGTCAGGATGATCACGGCATGAGTCAGCTAACTCCCTCTTTGCAAGACACCGCCGCGCCCGATGGCGTTTGCTTCGGCTGCGGCGCCAGTAATGCACATGGCTTGCATATCAAGAGCTACTGGCATGAGGACGGTGTGCACGTCATCGCCGAACACTTGCCTGACCCCAAGTATTGCGGTTGGCCCGAGCTGGTATATGGCGGCATGATCGCAATGCTGGTTGATTGCCACTCCAACTGGACGGCCATGGCGTATCACTACCGTCAGGAAAACCGCGAAGTGGCCAGCCAGCCGCGTATCAATTGCGTGACGGGCAACCTGGGGATCAAGTTCATCAAACCCACCCCCATGGGCGTGCCACTGACCCTGCGGGCCAAGGTCGAAGGCGATGTAGGACGCAAGACGCGGATCATCTGTGAGGTTTATGCGGGGGATGTACTCACTGCAGTCGGCGACTCCATTTTTGTGCGCGTCGATACAGGGCAACTGGCTACTGCCGCCCACGGGCGAGAGGCGGGTTAAGGGCCGACTGCAGCCAGTGGCCACTGACGTATCTGTGAAGCTTTGCCCGGTAAAACGCAGTCATGCCATCTCGAGCAGCCCACAGCCTCTCCCGTAGACGTTTGTGAGAGGGTGTGGGCCGAGGGGGTTACTTGCCCTTAACTTTGGTGTTCTGGGTGCGGATCTCCTTGATCACCGCATTCACTCGATTGACCAGCACATAGTGCCCGCTTATTTGTACCCATTGCTCATGCTCATCAGGCTGTGGAAGCCCTTTGGCTTTCCAGTCCTTGATCGCGACCTCTTCCCGTGTGTATTGGTCCGGAGCCTTATCGCCGTTGCCATAGCAACTGCTCAGGTCCATGGACTCGGCCAGTATCTGTCCAGGCTTGCAGTCCCCGGGTTTGTCATCGTCAGCCTGCGCTGCGAAAGGTATGACACACAAAAAACCAGCCATTATTGATGCAGAAATCAAGCTGCGCATGTTCACCTCGTTGTGGTTACCAACCATCGGCCGGTATGGGAATACAGACTTCATGGACAAGCGGCGCAGTGATTACGTTCCGGCTCACTGATCGACGGCAGATCTGTTTGACGTCAATCGGTGGTTTGGGCAGCCATTATTTTGATCAAAATAATTGATCACGAGATCACCAATGACGATTGGACTCCCTTACTAGCCTGAGGTGAAGTAACCACAGGGCCGGTAACAACAATAAGCGGCCGTTTGTGGAGAACAGCATGTCATTCAATATCAGCAGCTTCCAGCTTGATGGTCGTCGTGCCTTGATCACTGGATCAGGCAAAGGAATCGGGCTTGAACTGGCACGTGGCCTTGGCGCTGCCGGCGCAACCGTGGTGATCAATGATCGCAATATCGAAAAAGCCCAAGCCATTGCCGGTCAATTGCGCGATGAGGGCCTCAAGGCAGAATACGCAGCGTTTGATGTCACCCAGCGCGAGCAACTGTTTGCAGCGATCAACGGGTTTGAGGCTGACACGGGCGCCATCGACATTCTCGTCAACAACGCGGGTGTTCAGCGCCGTGCCCCGCTGGAGGACTTTGCCGAAAGTGACTGGCATGACCTGATGCGGGTCAATCTGGATGGGGTGTTCCATGTGTCCCAGGCGGTTGCCCGGTACATGATTGCTCGAGGTCAGGGCAAGATCATCAATATCTGCTCGGTGCAAAGCGAACTCGCACGCCCGACCATCGCGCCTTACGCGGCCTCAAAAGGCGCAGTAAAGATGCTCACCAAAGGCATGTGTGCTGAATGGGCACGCCATGGCATTCAGGCCAATGGCCTGGCACCGGGTTACTTCGCCACCGAGATGAACCGCGCTCTGGTCGACAATCAGGAATTTTCCGAGTGGCTATGCAAGCGCACCCCGGCGGGTCGTTGGGGACGGGTTGAAGAACTGTGCGGCGCCGCCGTGTTTCTCGCCTCCAGTGCTTCGGACTTCATCAATGGTCAGACGCTGTTTGTGGACGGAGGTTTGACCAGCGTTGTTTGACCCGCACCCGCAAAAAACAATAACAAGGAACGCCCATGAGCACTCTTAAAGAGCCTGCACTGCCCCTGACCGATATCGGCAGTGCTCAGGTCACGATCAAAGGTTTTGCGTCCAAACGCTGGCTGTACTTGATCCCGCTGATTTTCATCACCTACAGTCTCGCGTATCTGGATCGGGCCAACTATGGCTTTGCCAGTGCGGCGGGGATCGAGCAAGACCTGGGTATTACCAAGGGCATGTCCTCCCTGATAGGTGCACTGTTTTTCCTGGGGTATTTTTTCTTCCAGGTGCCTGGCGCGATCTACGCGCAAAAATACAGTGTGCGCAAACTGGTGTTCTGGAGCCTGATTTTGTGGGGCTTTTGCGCCATGGCCACAGGGCTGGTGACCAACATCCCCATGCTGATGTTCATTCGCGTATCCCTGGGAATTGTTGAGGCAGCAGTGATGCCGGCGATGCTGATTTTCATCAGTAACTGGTTCACCCGAAAAGAACGATCACGGGCCAATACCTTTCTGGTACTGGGCAATCCAGTCACGGTGTTGTGGATGTCGGTGGTTTCCGGGTATTTGATTCAGGCCTGGGGCTGGCGCGAGATGTTCGTGATTGAAGGCGCGCCTGCGGTGTTGTGGGCGTTTGTCTGGTGGCGCATGGCAAGGGACAAGCCCGAACAGGTCGACTGGCTCACCGCTCAGGAAAAAGCACAGCTTGCCGCGACTCTCGCGGACGAACAAAAAGGCATGAAACAAGTCCGTAATTACCGTCAGGCGTTCACCAGTCCGGTGGTCATCCAGTTGTGCTGTGTTCACGCGCTATGGAGTATCGGCGTGTACGGTTTCATCATGTGGCTGCCGAGCATCATCAAACAGGCTGCGGCGGCGGACATCGTCACTGTCGGCTGGCTGAGTGCAGTGCCCTACGTTGCTGCCGTCGCCGCAATGCTGGCAGTGTCCTGGGCATCTGACAAAACCCAGCAACGCAAACACTTTGTCTGGCCACTGCTGGCACTGGGCGCCCTGGCCTTCTTCTGTTCGTACCTGATCGGCTCCACGCACTTTTGGGTGTCGTTTGCACTGCTGACGATTGCCGGTGCTGCGCTGTACGCCCCCTATGGGCCCTTTTTTGCACTGATCCCGGAGGTTATTCCGGCAAACGTATTTGGCGGCGCAATCGGCCTGATCAATGCGTGTGGCGCATTGGGTGCCTTTGTCGGCTCCTGGATCGTTGGCTACCTGATCGGTCTCACCGGAAATCCCGGGGCGGCCTATATCTTTATGACCGCAGGCGTTTTGTCCTCTGCGCTGCTGATGGCTTGGGTAAAAATTCGGCGCTGAAACACGCCCGATTCCTGCGAATCTTTCTCATAGGGATGACAGCGCAAACGGAAATGTTATAAGGTATCAATACCTTGTATGCATTCCTTGCCTGTGATCCCTCAATGACTACTGCAACCTTAGCTCCACCTCCCAACAAGCGCCTGCTGTCCATCGATGCCCTGCGCGGCCTGGTCATCCTTTTGATGCTGCTGGACCATGTTCGCGAGACGTTCTTTCTGCACCGCCAGGTGTCTGATCCCATGAACGTCGACATCACCGACCCTGCCCTGTTTTTTAGCCGGACCCTTGCCCATCTGTGTGCCCCGGTTTTCGTTTTGCTGACAGGCCTTTCGGCGTACTTGTACGGCGAAAAGTATCAGGGCAAGCGTGATGTATCGGCGTTTCTATTCAAACGCGGGCTGTTTCTGGTGGTGCTGGAGTTCACCCTGGTCAACTTCGCCTGGACCTTCCAGTTACCGCCCTCGGTGATTTACATGCAGGTGATCTGGGCCATTGGCGTGAGCATGATTGCCCTTGCGGCACTGGTCTGGTTGCCCCGTCCGATGCTGCTGGTACTGGGTCTGGTGATTATCGCCGGACATAATCTGCTCGATACCTTGCACTTCCCCGTGGATTCGATGATGCACGTGCCCTGGGCGATTTTGCATGACCGGGGCTGGATAGAGTTCTCGGACAGCTTGCGTCTGCGCACTTCTTACCCGGTGCTGCCATGGATCGGTGTTATTGCGCTGGGCTACTGCATGGGTCCCTGGTTTGCTCGCTCAGCCTCGGCTGCCGCACGCCAGCGTTATCTGTTGCTTGCAGGTACGGGGGCCCTGCTGGGCTTTGTGGTTCTGCGTTTTCTCAATGGTTATGGTGAAGCGCCTTGGGTGAGTCATGACCATGCTACACAGAGCCTGATGAGTTTTTTCAACATCACCAAATACCCGCCTTCGCTGCTGTTTCTGGCCTTGACCCTGGGAGTTGGCCTGTTACTGCTACTGGGCTTTGAGCGGGCCCGTCAACGCACGTGGATCACCACCCTGGCAGTGTTTGGCGCTGCACCGATGTTCTTTTATCTGCTGCACCTATACGTGCTCAAAGTGCTGTATGTAATGAGCGTGGCCCTGTTCGGCCAGAATCAGGGCAGCTACTTCGGTTTCGACAGTATCGCTGCGGTATGGCTGACGGCAGTACTGCTGGCCACATCGCTCTATTTGCCGGTGCGCTGGTTTGCTGCTTTGAAGGCGCGTCGCAGAGATATTGCCTGGCTCAAGTATTTCTGAATCTGACGCCAATTCCATCTGACAAACAAGATCGACTATCATCCCGCCGCCGGTCCCCCCTAACGGGGGGTTAAAAGGGAATCCGAAGTGCCTGTAGTGCACCAAACGGAACTGCCCCCGCAACTGTAGATGACGAGCCTGCTCCGTGTTTGCCACTGGGATAACCCCCCGGGAAGGCTGGAGCCAGGCGATGACCCATCAGTCAGGAGACCTGCCGGCAAAGTCCAAAAACTAACCGGCGGGGTGTCCGGGGAAGGCATCCTTGCTCTCGTGCTCTTGCGCCATCAGCGCTCGGTGATGTGTTCCCGGCTGTACACCTGCGTTTTGTGTACGATCAAATGGAGATTGCATCATGCTGTTGCACCGCGCTGTTACTCTTCTTGCCACCCTCGCCTTGCCTGCATTGGCCCTCGCAGCCCCTACCCAATACCCACTGACGATCGAAAACTGCGGCAGCCCGCTGACCTTTCAGCACGCGCCCATTCGCGCCGTAACCATCGGCCAGGCCGGCACCGAAATGTTCCATGCATTGGGCCTGGGCGACAAGCTGGCGGGCACATCGCTGTGGTTCAACGATGTACCCGCCCGGTACAAGGCACAGAACGACAAGGTCGAACGGCTTGCCGACAACGACCCCAGCTTTGAGTCGGTGATTGGCAAACGTCCCGAGCTGGTGGCCGTGCAACTGGAATGGATGGTTGGCCCGCAAGGCGTGGTGGGCACCCGCGAGCAGTTTCATGAACTGAAAATACCCACCTACCTGATGCCGTCCGACTGTGAGGGCAAGGACAACCTGGTAGGCGCAGACGGCACTCGCTTGCAGGCTTTCAGCATTGAAAGTGTCTACAGGAGCATCAGCCAGTTGGCTGAGGTCTTCGATGTGCAGCAACGTGGCGAAGCGCTTAATACCCAGCTCAAGGCCAGCCGGGAGGCATCCACCGATTCGCTCAAGGGCAAAGACCTGAGCCACACCAGCGCGCTGTTCTGGTTCTCCAGTGCCGACCTGGATATCGACCCGTATGTTGCGGGTCGCAAAGGTATCCCCGACTTCATGCTCAATACCCTGGGCATACGTAATGTGGTTGAGTCCGATGAAGAATGGCCAACCGTTGGTTGGGAAACCCTGGCCAAGGCCAACCCGACGTTCCTGATCATCGCACGCATGGATCGCCGTCGTTTCCCGGCCGATGACGTTGAGAAAAAACTCGAGTTCCTGCGCACCGATCCTGTGACACGCAACATGGATGCAGTCAAAAACAACCGCATCATCATGCTCGATGCCCATGCCATGCAGGCCAGCCTGCGCATGTTCGACGGGCTCGAAACACTCGCCACAGCCATCAATACCTACGACCTGCCCAAATGAGTGCAAGGCTGATGCTCACACTGCTGGCCTGTGTGGCGTTGCTGTTGGCAGTGCTTGCCGGAGTGGCCATCGGTGAGACCCCGATCGCGCCCGGCGTGGTGCTGCAGGTGCTGGCCAACAAGCTGTGGGCCGCCGGGTACGTGCTCGATCCGATCGACGAAGGCATTGTCTGGAACTATCGCCTGACCCGTGCGCTGGCGGCTGCGGCGTGCGGTGCGGGGCTGGCGACTTGCGGGGTGGTGTTGCAGTCGTTGCTGCGCAACCCACTGGCCGACCCCTACTTGCTGGGCATTTCTGCCGGAGCCTCGACCGGGGCCGTGCTGGTGGCGGTACTGGGCCTGGGTGCCGGAGCCGTTTCCTTGTCTGCCGGAGCCTTTGCCGGAGCCATTGCCGCCTTTGCACTGGTTATTCTGCTGGCCCGTATCAGCGGGCCAACCGGTGCCAGTGCCCAGATCATTCTGGCGGGGATAGCCGGTTCACAGCTGTTCAACGCCATTACCGCCTTTTTGATCACGAAATCTGCCAGCTCCGAACAGGCCCGAGGGATCATGTTCTGGCTGTTGGGCAACCTCAGTGGCGTGCGCTGGTCCTCGGTCGTGCTGGCGGTACCGGTGGCACTGCTCGGTCTGGTGGTGTGCATCTGGCACAGGCGTGCGCTGGATGCGTTCACCTTTGGTGCAGACTCTGCAGCGTCTCTGGGCATACCGGTGCGCCGGGTGCAATTGCTGCTCATCAGCTGTGCGGCCCTGGTGACGGCGGTGATGGTATCGATTGTCGGCTCCATCGGTTTTGTCGGGCTGGTCATCCCCCATGCCGTTCGCTTGCTGTGTGGCACCGGCCATGGGCGCCTGGTCCCCGTCAGCGCACTGGGTGGTGCATTGTTTCTGATCGCGGCCGATATTCTTTCCCGCACCCTGATCAAGGGCCAGGTGATCCCCGTAGGTGTGGTTACCGCGCTGATCGGGGCTCCGGTTTTTGCGCTGATTCTGATCAGCCGGAGAAATGCCCGATGAGTGATGCTCTCCCTGTATTGAGTTGCAGCAACCTGAGTTACTGCTTGGGTGATGCTCAACTGTTGCAAGGCATCGACCTGAGCGTGCAGCACGGCGAAACCCTGGGCATTGTCGGGCCCAACGGCTCGGGTAAATCCACGCTGCTCAAACTGCTGGCCAATGTGCGAGTCCCCAGCATGGGCGAAGCCTTTATCCACGGGCAATCACTCAGAAAAATGAACCAACGCACCATTGCGCAAAAACTGGCGGTGGTTGAACAGCATGCTGATACCCATGATGCCATTGGCGTATTCGATGCTGTGGCCCTGGGCCGTACCCCCTGGCTGTCAGCATTGAGCCCGTGGACTGCCCACGACACGACCATCGTCGAGCAGGCCTTGAGCGATGTGGATGCGGCACACCTGCGCAGTCGCACTTGGAGAAGCCTCTCGGGAGGTGAGCGCCAGCGTGTTCACATCGCACGAGCCCTGGCCCAGCGCCCGCAGATCCTGTTGCTGGACGAGCCCACCAATCACCTTGATATCCAGCACCAGCTGGCGATTCTAAAAATGGTCAGCGCACTGCCCGTGACGACCCTGATCGCGTTGCACGATCTCAACCAGGCCTTGAACTGTGATCGCCTGGCGATCCTTGAACGTGGCCGCTTGGTAGCCTTGGGCAGACCTTCGGAAGTCCTGACCCCGCAACGCCTTCACGCCACATTCGGCGTCCAGGCCCATTATTTGATCGACCCTTTTGACGGCGCGCAAATTCTACGAATGCGCCCCTTTTGAACCTTTTAATCGAGAGCCACCCATGCGTAACTCTTCCATTGCCCTGCTGCTGACTACTGCCCTGCTTTGCTCATCGGCATTGGCGCAGACCCACGAAGTAAAAATGCTCACCCGCAGCGCCACTGCCGGCATGGTCTATGAGCCGGATTACCTGCAGATTGCGCCCGGTGACACGGTCAAGTTCATCCCGACCCAAAGCGGTCACAACGCCGCCACCTTGCCCGAGCTGTTACCCGAAGGCGCGCAGCCTTTCAAGGGCAAAATAAACCAGGAAATCGAGCAAACATTCACCATTCCTGGGCTCTACGGCATCCAGTGCATTCCGCACCTGGCTATGGGCATGGTGATGTTGATTCAGGTCGGAGAGCCTTCGGATCAGCCACCCCAACTGCCCGCCACGCTGCCAAAGCGTGCACTTGACCGCTTGAACGCGTCTCTTCAACAACAGGTGACCCAATGAACCCCGTTCGATCGCGCTCCGCGATCCTGATCGCCCTCGCAAGTCCGATGGCTTTTGCCGAGTCGGCACAGGAACAAGCCAACGGCTTTATCGAAGACAGCACCTGGAGTGTGCTCAACCGTACGGTCTACGACAGCCGAGAATATCGCCACGGCGCCAGCAACAGCGGCGCCCGCAATGCCTATAAACCGCGCTCTGAACGCAATGGCTATGCCGAAGAGTGGGCTTACGGGTTGATGGGTACGCTGCAGTCGGGGTTCACCCAAGGGTTGATCGGCGTCGGGGTTGATGCCCATGCCTACATGGGGCTCAAGCTGGACAGCGGCGGCGGACGCGCAGGCAAGGCGCGGCTGCTCGGGCTGGATAACGACGGCTACCCCAAGGACAACTACGGCCGCGGCGGCGCGGCGGTAAAACTGCGCATGTCCAACACCGTGCTGTCCTATGGTGAACAGCGGGTCAAGACACCGGTTTTCAGCTCCTCCGACAGCCGCCTGCTACCCGAAACCGCTACTGGAGTGTTTCTGACCAGCAACGAAATCAATGACCTGAAAATGGTCGGCGGGCACTTCACCGAGAGCACTGACCGCAATGCCAGCAGCCACGATCAGGGCTTTGTGGTGAACTATTCGAACGGGCCCAAAGGCAATGCCTTCGACCTCGCAGGTGTTGTCTACACCCCAAGCAAGAACCTCAGCGCCAGTCTCTACAGCTCCCGCTATGAAGACACCTGGAACCAGCATTACCTGGGGGCCGTCTTCAGCCACGCCATTGATGAAAACCGTTCCCTGTCGCTGAACCTGAACCTGTACCGCACCACCGATGAAGGTAAGGCGCTATCAGGCAACATCGACAACACCACCTGGAGTTTGCTCAGCACCTATGCCCAAGGCCCCCACAGTTTCAGCCTGGGATATCAGATAGTGCATGGCGACACACCGTTCGATTATGTGACCCGGGGGGCAATATTCCTGACCAATGCTGTGCAATTGTCTGACTTCAACGCACCTAACGAGCAGTCGTGGCAAGCACGTTACGATCTGGCAATGACCCCCTGGGGTATGCCTGGGCTGGTATTCAGTGCCGCATACGTGCGTGGCAGCCAGATTGACGGCAGTCATGTCGACCCTCGGGGCGGCTATGCGTATTTGGGCTATGGCAAAGGCGGGAAACACTGGGAGCGGGATCTGGAAGCACGTTACGTCATCCAGAGCGGAGCGGCCAAAGGCACCATCATGTCATTGCGACACAATGTTCATCGCGGCAACAAGGCACAGGCAGAACTGGACACCGACCAGATACGTCTTGCGGTTGAGTACCCGCTGACGGGGCGTTTCTGATCGGTTTGACACACATTTAAAACCCATCCCCCTGTAGATACTCTGTTGTAGGTCAAGCCCTACTGTGGGAGCGAGCCTGCTCGCGAGCGACCTTCGCGAGCAGGCTCGCTCCCACAGTTGCCGTTGTCCTGTAGCCTCGTTCCTTCGGCAGCTGCTACACGAATGTTGCAACGTCTGGTTTAGTGCATCGCACCATGGTCGTGATGCATCGGCATGCTGTTCAATGCCCGAGCCTTGGCCTTGACCTCAATCGACTCTTTTACCCCTTTGCTGTCTTCGACAATCAGGGTCAACGGTACCTGGTCACCGACTTTGATCTGCCCGACCAGGTCAATCAGCATCACGTGATAGCCCTCAGGCACGATGGCAACGCTCTTGCCCGCCGGCAATGGCACCGATGCAACAGGCTGCATGCTCATCACGTCGTTTTCCATCTTCGATTCGTGAATTTGCACAGTCTTGGCAGCAGGAGACTGGACTTCAACCAGCTTGCTGTCGCTACTGGCCGTGATGTGCATGAAGGCGCCGGTCGAAGGCTGCCCGGCAACAGTTGCACGGACCCAGGCATCATCAACAACAGTTTGCGCTGAAACGTGCAGGCTCATGCCCAGCAGCGACAGCAACAGATAGTTCACAGGCTTCATAGGCTTGACTCTTTTAGAGGAGGAGTTGATTAACAGACGGACATGACTGTCAGCAAATCTTCAGTGCATTGCTTGGCCGACAGCGACGGCGACAAACCAAGGCGCAAAACACCGCGGGAATCGAAGACGAAACTGGTGGCTGTATGCGACATGGTGTACGAGTCACCCGTAGGGATTTTTTCGTAGAACACCTTGAATTCTTTAGCTGTGGCCGCCGTTTCTTCCAGGGTGCCAGATAACGCAATAAAGCTCGGGTCGAAGGCTTTTACGTAGGCATCGAGCATGGCTGGCTTGTCACGCTCAGGGTCAAGGGTAATAAAAACCACCTGCAACCGGTCACCGTCAGGCCCCATCATTTTCTTCGCCTGTGCGGCGCGAGCCAAGGCTGTCGGACATACCGCCGGACACTGGGTAAAACCGAAGAAAATCATCGGCATCATCCCCCGAAAGCTACCCAGCATCATCTCGGTACCCTCGGCATCCCTGAGCTTGAACTTGCGCCCCAGGATTTCATTGCTCAGGTCTTTTCCGTACTTGTATGACAAACCGCTGCCACTGTCGCAACCTGCGATCAAGCCCAGGCTGAGCAAGCCAAGACCGGTGACTACGCGGCGGCGAGTCAGTAATTCATTCATGTAAGGTTCCTTTAAGCGGCCTTTCAAACGATAAAGGCCTTTACCCTGCGCACTATGAGGCAGGTGTGTACGCTGCCCGATTCCTGGTCTGACCAGGCTCAGTGCGCACGATTGCTGTGGGATAGACGTGTTGCTTGGGCGCAGAATTTACCACTGTCCCTTGTACGTCGCACGGCGCAGGCGCCCCTGAATGGTGCGCATCGCCTCCTGAAGCCAGTAAAACCGGGCGATCCAGCAAGGCCTGCGACAAATCGACTCAGGACCGCTTTCGAAGCGTCGCACCGGCGCTCCTTAAAGAATCCGGTACAACAAGCGTTCGATCCGTACCCGGCTGACGCGACGCAAGAACTTGGCCACCGCGGGCGGGTAATCCGCCAGTGTTTCCAGGTTTTTAAAGTTATCGATGCGCTGGGTATGGGCAAAGATGGCGTCCAGTTCCTTGCGTCGCGGTTCCAGCAATTCACGACGTGGATCATCAATCAGCAAGCCGTTTTCCAGATCCAGGCGGAACGCCCGCGGATTGAGGTTATTGCCGGTCAGCAAGGTATAGCGGTCATCCACCCACATGCCTTTGAGGTGGTAAGTATTGTCGCCTTCGCGCCACAAATGCAGGTTCAACAGACCGTTATCGATCATGCGCTGATGACTCTTGGCGAACCGGCGCAGGCTCAACTCATACAGATACGGTAACGCCGCGATAACCCTGAAAGGCTCATTCGGCGGGATGTAGAAGTCGTTGGCTGTCTTGTCGCCCACCACGATATCAATCCGCACCCCTCGTTCCAGGGCCCGATTGATTTCCCGGGTCACGGGCAGTGGCAGGTTGAAATATGGCGTACAAATGGTCAGTTGCTGCTGACTGCAGGCAATCAGTTCACAAATCACCCGGCTCAGCGGGTTGTTCTTGCCCACGCCCAGTAACGGGCTGACCGACAGGCCAAAGTGGCCGACAGTGCCGGCGCTGGTGTCGTAGCTGGCTTTTTTCAGATGGCTGCGCAGATCACCAATGGCACTGCGCAAGCTGCGGGTTGTCGGCAGTGTTGGCAAGTCAAGGCGATGCACCGCCCTGGTCTCGATCAAGTCTTGCTGAACAAAGCGCTGCATGGTGTCGGCCAACGGCTTGTTATGCAGCACGTGGTAACGGTCAAAGCGGTACTTGTCGAGTTTGTGCAGGTACACGTTATTCAGGCTGGCGCCGCTGTAGATCACACAGTCGTCAACGATGAAGCCCTTGAGGTGCAGCACGCCGAACAGCTCGCGGGTCTGGACCGGCACACCATAAATCGGCACATGGGTGGCGTGAGATGCGGTTTGCGCCTGATACCAGGCCGCATTGCCGGGCTGCTTGCCTGCACCGATCAGCCCGCGCTGGGCACGCAGCCAGTCGACGACAACGGCGATTTCGAGTTCGGGACGCGCCGCTTTGGCGGCATGCAAGGCGTCCATGATTTCCTGCCCGGCCTCATCCTGTTGCAGGTACAAGGCCACCAGTGTGATGCGGTGGCGTGCGCCTGCAATCTGCTCCAACAGACAGCGACGAAAATCCGCTGCGCTCGGCAGGATACTGAAAGCATCGGCAGATAACGGAAAGCTGCGCAGTTTAGGCAGCAAAGAGCGTTTGAAGAGCGACGGCATAGGGCTCGCTAAGGGTCGAATGCGAAGAGCCGCAAAGCTTACACCAAAGTTTGCAATGAAACCTCAATGTGGGAGCGGGCTTGCTCGCGATGAGATCGCCCTGGTTTTACAGGCAGAGCGAGTTATCCGAATCGACGCACCGTCGCTCCATCACGCTTTATGTGTCATGAAAATTTGGCAAGGCTCAACAACCGCGCAATATCCCGCGCCCGGTCAGTGAGCAATGGCGCCGCCCGGGTGCAGGCGTCCTGCAGGGTCATCGGGCCGCTGACAATTGCAAATGCCGCGTTGATGCCGTGCTCGTACAGCGCCTGATACCCCTCGCCCAACGTGCCTGCCAATACCACTACCGGAACACCTTCAGCGCGGGCGATGCTCGCCACGCCAAAGGGGGTTTTGCCGCGCAGGGTCTGGGCATCGAAACGGCCTTCACCGGTAATCACCAGGTCTGCCCCCTTTACAGCCTCGGCCAGCCCCACCAGCTCGGCAACCACTTCAACGCCTGCACGAAACTGCGCGCCGAGGAACGCCTTGGCAGCAAACCCCAGGCCTCCGGCTGCACCCGAGCCTGGTTCCTGACGCACATCCTTGGGCAAAACCTTTGCACAGTGATCGGCAAAATGCCCCAGCGCCTGATCCAGCAACTGCACGTGTTCGGCAGATGCACCCTTTTGCGGGCCAAAGATTGCCGAAGCACCGTGCTCGCCACACAGCGGGTTGTTGACGTCAGCGGCAATTTCAAAGCGTACCTCGGCCAGACGCGGGTCCAGGCCTGCCAGCTCGATACGCGCCACATGGGCCAGCGCCAGGCCGCCGCGCGGCAGACTGTTGCCCTGAGCGTCGAACAAGCCCAGGCCCAGCGCCTGCAATGCACCGGCTCCGGCATCATTGGTAGCACTGCCGCCGATGGCCAGGATGATCCGCCGTGCGCCGGCATCCAGCGCGGCCTTGATCAGTTCGCCAGTGCCGAAGGTGCTGGTGATGCAGGCATTGCGCTGCTCCTGTTTCAGCAGTTGCAAACCGCTGGCTTCGGCCATCTCGATGATTGCCGTGTGGCTGTCAGGGAGCCAGCCCCAATGGGCCTCGACCGGTGCACCTAGCGGGCCTTGCACATGATTGCGGCGCAACTGGCCATTGCCTGCGGCGACAATCGCTTCGACTGTGCCTTCGCCGCCATCGGCCATCGGGCATTTGACCAGTTGTGCGTGAGGCAATGCGTCAGCCAAACCGGCGGCAATCGCATCAGCGACTTTTTCGGCACTCAGGCTGTCTTTGAACGAGTCGGGGGCAATCACGATTTTCATTGGGCGAATCTCCAGTTCTTATACCCTCCATGCTGCCAGCAACCGGTCAGAAACACGCCAGTCAGGCGCACAAGCATTCAAGGGCTTTGTTGTTCATTTGGACAAGTTGCCTTGTTGCAGGCGCTATGGTGGGAGCGGGTTTACTCGCGATGGCATCACCGCGGCGCGACCTAAACACCGCGTTGCCCGTATCGCGAGCAAGCCCGCTCCCACAATCACGTCTGTGCCAGCAACTGCACCCCCAGGTACAGGGCCAGCATGCCATTGAGACTCAGCGGATCCACGCCGCTCAGTTCAGCGATGCGCTCCATGCGATAACGCAGGCTATTGCGATGAATGCCCAAGGCGTCGGCGCATGCCTGACTCTGGCCGTCGTGATCACACCAACTGCGCAGCGTGGTAATCAGTTGGCCGTTGGCGTCCTTGGCCACCACTTTGTGCAACGGGCCAAGCAGCTCCTCCAGCGCATCGTCATTGCGATGACGCCACAGCATCACCGGCAAGCGGTATCGATTGAGCGTCAACAACCGGGTCTGGGGCAGCACATCGCGACCATAGGCCAACAGATCGCCCACCCGGCGATAACAGCGGCGCAACCCCTTGAGGGCATCGGCCTGCCCACCTGCGGCAATCCGTAAGACCTTCCAGCCCTGAGCGTCGAGTTTCTCGAGCAAGCGCACATCATCCAGCGCGGCTGTTGCCGGTCGACACCACAACAATGAACCCGTGGCGGGACTGACGCACCAGCTGTCCGGATAGCGTGAATGCAGCCATACACTCAACGCCTCGGCACTTTGCCCCTTGCCCAGCTCAAACAAATACGGAATCCGCGCAAGCTGCGGCTTGAGCCCCAGCTGCTGGGCCTCATCGATCAGCCGCGGCGAGTCTCCCCCTTCGCTGAGCAACAATGCCACCAAATCATCACAGCGCTGGCGCCGCCATTGTTGCTCCGCCTGCTGATAGCGCTGGCCCACGAGCATTTCAGCGGTCATGCGTACCAGTTCGGCGTAAGTACGCAGCAACTCGGGCTCACCCGTAAGGCCCAGCACACCGATCAGTCGCTGATCGAGCAACAACGGCAAGTTGATGCCCGGCTGCACGCCTTTAAGGCACTTGGCCGCCTGGGCATCGATTTCCACCACCCGTCCATTGGCCAGCACCAATTGCGCCCCTTCGTGCCGGGTATTGATACGCTCAGGCTCGCCGCTGCCCAGGATCAGGCCCTGGCTGTCCATCACGTTTACGTTGTACGGCAAGATGGCCATCGCGCGATCCACGATGTCCTGCGCCAAATCATGGTCCAGTTCAAACATAAGGTGACTATCCTTGGATACATTTGTTCACGGGCACAGGCGACTCGGCAAAATGCTGTGCGACAGCACAAAGACAGCGGCGTTGTGGTGACCGAGACTCAAGCTGCGGTCAACGTTACCCCTGGATCGTGAAAAAACATAATAAAGAGAGACATAAGATGTCACAGAGCGCCCCCGCATCGCCGATCAGCGATGACGACAAAAACGCCATCTACAAGCGCATCACCTTGCGCTTGATCCCCTTCATTTTCATCTGCTATCTGTTCAATTACCTGGACCGGGTAAACGTTGGCTTTGCCAAACTACAGATGCTCGACGCACTCAAATTCAGCGAAACCGTTTACGGCCTGGGCGCCGGGATTTTCTTCATCGGCTACGTGTTGTGCGGCGTACCCAGCAACCTGGCATTGACCAAATTCGGCCCCAGGCGCTGGATCGCCGTGATGATGATCAGCTGGGGTACCCTGTCGACCTGCCTGATGTTTGTCACCACCCCCACCGGGTTTTATACCCTGCGCCTGCTGACCGGTGCCGCTGAAGCGGGCTTCTTCCCAGGCGTGGTGCTGTACCTCTCGCAGTGGTTCCCAAGCTTTCGTCGTGGCCGGATCATGGCACTGTTCATGTGCGCCATCCCTGTATCGGGCCTGATTGGCGGGCCATTCTCGGGCTGGATTCTCAGCCACTTCGCTGCAGGCCAGGGCGGCCTCGCCGGCTGGCAGTGGATGTTCCTGCTGCAAGGCATCCCCACTGTAGTGTTGGGCGCCCTGGCGATCTTCTTGCTCAGCGACAGCTTTGCCAACGCCAAATGGCTGGGGGCGCATGAGCGCGCGGTACTGGAAGCGGACCATCGCCTTGATGCCGCCAGCAAACCCGCCTCATCGGCCACCGACTCACTCTCTGCCGTGTTCAAAAACCCGGCCATCTGGGCCTTCGGCCTGATTTACTTCTGCATCCAGAGTGGCGTGTACGCCATCAACTTCTGGTTGCCGTCGATCATCAAGAGCTTGGGCTTCAGCGATACGCTGGTGATCGGCTGGATCAGCGCGATTCCTTATCTGCTGGCGGCGGTGTTCATGCTGCTGGTAGGTCGTTCGGCAGACTTGCATAAGGAGCGCCGCTGGCATTTGGTAGTACCGATGCTGATGGGCGCCATTGGCCTGGTGATCGCGGTGAATTTCGCCGCGCACCCGGCCATTGCGATTCTGGGCCTGACTATCGCCACCATGGGCGCACTGACCGGCTTGCCGATGTTCTGGCCAGTCCCTACCGCAATGCTCAGCGCGGGCGCAGCCGCTGGCGGCCTGGCACTGATCAACTCAATGGGGCAAATGGCGGGCTTCCTTAGCCCGTATCTGGTGGGTTTTGTCAAAGACGCCACCGGCTCCACTGACGCGGCCCTGTACTTTCTGGCCGCGGTAATCGTGGGCGGGAGCCTGCTGGCACTGCGCATGACCCGGGGCATTAAAACCCCATAATCAAGCACAGCCTGCAGGAGCATGGCTTGCCCGCGATGGTAGCGCTGCGGTTTGACTCTGAAACCGGGTTGCCTGACAGACCCCAGTGCCTGCATCGCGAGCAAGCCCGCTCCCACAGACATTCCTAATCAAGGATTTGCCCTACAGCTCGCAGGGCCTCAAGCTACGCACTTCTAATAATCAAAATGCGTGTTTCAACGAGGCTGTTGTGTCCAAAGGTATTGTTCTGTCTGTTCTGGCATCGAGCCTGTTCGGTGTCATGTATTACTTCACATCCCTGCTCTGGCCCTTGAGCGGAGCCGAAATTTTCGGCTGGCGGATGCTTCTTACCCTGCCCTGCATGACGCTGTTCATGTGCTCCTCCGGTGATTGGCGGCTGGTTCCGGCGATCTTCGCGCGACTACGCCAACAACCCAAATTCTGCGGCGTACTGGTCGTATCCAGCGCACTGGTCGGCGTTCAACTCTGGCTGTTCTTGTGGGCGCCGCTCAACGGCCACAGCCTTGATGTATCGCTGGGCTACTTTCTGTTGCCACTGACCATGCTGCTCACCGGGCGCTTGGTGTATGGCGAGCAGCTGTCCCATCTGCAGAAAATCGCCGCCGCACTGGCAACCCTCGGGGTCGCCAACGAGGTGTACCGGGTGGGCGGGTTCTCCTGGACCACACTGGTAGTGGCCATTGGTTACCCCTTGTACTTCGTGTTGCGCAAGCGCGCAGGCACCGACAACCTCGGCGGCCTGTGGGTCGACATGCTGCTGCTGATGCCCGTGGCGTGGTGGTTTGTACAAAGCGGTGAGCAAGGGTTTGATGTCGCGAGCCATCGCCCGGCGCTATACGCGCTGATCCCGGTACTGGGCGGCATCAGTGCTCTGGCGCTGATCAGCTACATCCTGGCCAGCCGGATGCTGGCTTTCAGCCTCTTCGGTTTGCTCAGCTATGTGGAGCCCGTATTGCTGGTGCTGGTTGCATTGCTGCTGGGCGAAAGCATCACAGCGGGACAATGGATGACTTACCTGCCGATCTGGCTGGCAGTGGTGGTGTTGATCTTCGAAGGGTTCAAGCACTTGGTGCGTCAGCGCCGATCGATGTAAATGCGTTGAATGCGAGGGGGTGGGCTGGCTCTCTGCTCAGGCGACTCGGCCTGCCAAAACCACCGGTGCGATGCTTTCGCGAGCAAGCCCGCTCCCACAGGACTTGATAGCAAGCTACCGTTAATCAGTTTTTTTAACAGCACGAACGCTCGTTTTAAACGACTTTGGCCCAGTATTTGCTTGGGCTTTTTCAAGTTGAACCTTCTCAACAAGAATCACTCCCAAGTAGTTGGTTTAAATGACATTTGCCACCGACCCCCAACAGCCTCAAGCTATGTGCCCACTCAAACGAGTAACGTTGTAGATCCATTGAGGTTGTTGTGTCTAAAGGTATTGTTCTATCGATTTTGGCTTCCTGCTTGTTCGGCGTTTTGTACTACTTCACTTCCGTTCTTTGGCCCCTTGATGGTCAGGAAATCTTCGGCTGGCGAATACTGATCTCGCTCCCCTTCATGACCCTGTTTATCTGCCTCTCCGGCGATTGGAAATGGGTTCCTATAATTTTCAATCGTTTACGCGACAAACCTCTACTGATTCCTTGCGTACTGCTGACCAGCTTCCTGGTTGGCCTGCAGCTGTGGATGTTCATGTGGGGGCCGCTCAACGGGCATGGTCTGGATGTGTCACTGGGTTACTTCCTGCTGCCACTCACGATGATCCTTACCGGACGCATCGTTTACGGCGAACATTTGTCTCACCTACAGAAAATAGCCACGGCCCTGGCCGTGATCGGCGTGGCCAATGAGTTGTATCGCACGGGCGGGTTTTCCTGGACGACACTGGTCGTGGCCATCGGTTACCCGATGTACTTCGTACTGCGCAAAAAGATCGGCATCGACAATCTGGGTGGCCTGTGGCTGGACATGCTGTTGATGGTCCCGGCAGCCCTCTGGTTTGTGCTGGCCGGTCCCCATGTCGACCTTGGCGAACAGCGCCAGGCGCTTTATCTGCTGGTACCGCTCATGGGCATCATCAGTGCGGCCGCAGGGTTCGCGTATATCCTGGCCAGCCGCCTGCTGCCATTCAGCCTGTTTGGACTGCTTAGCTACGTCGAGCCTGTACTGCTGGTCGCCGTCGCCCTGTTGCTGGGCGACAGCCTGGAGGACGGTCAATGGATGACCTATGGCCCGATCTGGCTCGCGGTAGTCGTGTTGATTATTGAAGGCTTGAAGCATGTGAGCCGCCAACGCCGCTCCATCTAAGCCGTAATACCTCGCTTCAAGCCGGCAACCAGAGCTTGAAGCGAGCGCCGCCCATAGGCGATTGCTCTACGCTCAGCGTTCCGCCCTGAGCTTGCAGCGCACGCCGACTGATCGCCAGCCCCAGGCCAAAGCCACCGGTTGCCCGATCCCGGCTGCGATCAAGACGATAGAACGGTTCAAAAATCCTTTCCCGTTCTTGCTCGGGAATCCCGATGCCATCGTCATCCACCCACAGCTCACAGCCTTGGGGTGTGACATTGACCCCTACTTGAATTCGCCTGTCGCAGTAACGCATGGCATTGCGCAACAGGTTTTGCAGGGCCCGCGCAGTCAGGCGAGGATCCAGGGCGAAACGGTCCTGGGCCCCATGCAGTAGCACATCCAGCACGATATCGGGGGTTTCCAGCGCTTCATCGAAACTGCCAAGAATGCTGTCGATAAACTCATCAAGCGACACCTCCACCCTCTCTGGAACCAATGCCGGGTTTTGCAGGCGGCTAAAAGACAGCAGTTCCAGTACCAGCTCATCCAGTTCGCGAATATGCCCCACCAACACTTGCAAGCGCTCGCGACTGCCATCCGGCAAGTCGTCACACAGCACCAGCGCCAGGCCAAAGTCCAGGCGCGTCAACGGTGTGCGCAGTTCATGAGACACCGCGTTCAACAAGTCGCGCTGCTGATTGAGCAGGTGCTCCACATCCTGGGCCATTGCATCGAATACCGTGGCCAGGCCATGAATGTTCGAGCGTTGGGAGATCTGCGTACGCTCGCTCAGTTGCCCCTGACCGATGCGCTCCGCAGTGAGTTTCAGGCGTTCAAGGCCCCGCCAGTGCGGACGCAGCCACAACAGCAAGCCGCCCAGCAAGGCAGCGCCAATCAGGACGTTGATACTCCAATACAATACACTCATGTCGAAGGGGTCCGGAGGCATCACCCATTCAATCGCCAGTTGTTCGTCCAGCGGAGAAACAACCAGCGTGCGCCAGCCCCAATCGCCAATGCGCAATACGCCCTTGCCTTGCTGCAATTGGCGTTGTTCCTGCGCGCTGAACTTGGAGTCAGTAATGGGCAGCAGATTGACCTTCATCGGTTCAAACTGAGCGTCGAGTTCGCGGGCCAGGGCCGGCCATTGCTCAGGAGGCAGATGATGGAACTGCTTGACCAGCAGGGTCTGCATGCCCCGAGACATATCGACGTTGTAGTTCATGAAACGATCATGGAACAGCGACACGATTACCCCGGGCACCAGATAACTGGCCAGGGCGAAGGTCACGATGGTCACCAGGTACAGGCGGATCAGAATCTTTAACATGGATTCAGCATTCCCATTCCGAGCGGCTGAACAGGTAACCCTTGCCCCACACGGTCTTAATCTTGCGCGCTTCACCGGCGCAGTCATCGAACTTGCGCCGCAATTTGGAGATTGCAACATCCACCGAACGGTCGGTGCCGTTGAACTCGATACCCCGCAAACGCTGCAGGATCTGGTCGCGGCTAAGTACTTCACCGGCATGCCGTGCAAGTACCACCAGCAGGTTGTACTCGCCGCTGGACAGTTCGATGATCTGCCCGCGCCAATGCACGGTGCGCTCAGACAGGTCGATGCACAAATTGCCAATGATGATCCGGTCACTGGCCACTTGAGGCTCGATCAGACTGCTGCGACGCAAAAGCGTGCGCACACGCGCCAGCAACACACGGGGCTCGCAAGGTTTTGTCACATAATCGTCGGCACCCATCTCTAGCCCCAGCACCTGATCATGACTATCGTCGCGGGCTGTCAACATCAGGATCGGTAGACTGGCAGACTCGGTTCGCAGCAAGCGACAAACTTGCAGGCCATCGAGCCCGGGCAACATCAGGTCAAGAATCACCAGATCCGGGGGGTTGCTTCTTGCTCTGTCACACACTTGATCGCCGCGGGCAATCACGCTGACCTGATAGCCATTGCGCTCCAGATAGCTGGCAATCAGCTCCGATAGCGCGGCGTCGTCTTCGACCAGCAAAATAGTGGGCATAATCAATGCTTACAACCGGGGAAAACCCGAAGGATATACAACCTCACAAGGATACGAGCATAACCTTCACACTTTTTCACATACCCCCTACATAGCTTCACAACGCCCCTTGCGTGCTGCGCTTAGCATGCCTACAGAAACATCCCGCTTATTTAAGAAGGCACGATCGTTGAAAAAGCTCTTCGCCCCGCTATTCCTTACGGCGCTGGCCCTGGCCCTCAGCGCCTGTGATAAAAGCCCGGTCGCTGAAACCCAACCGCCTCTGACAAAAGTTCGCACCGAAGTCATCGCCACCGCGCCCCTGTCCGTCAGCAACGAGCTGAGCGGCCGGGTGGTTGCCCCCCGCGTGGCGCAAGTCAGCGCCCGGGTTGCCGGTGTCGTGCTCAAGCGCGTATTCACTGAAGGCTCTGAGGTCAAGCAGGGCGATGTCCTGTTCTTGATTGACCCGGCACCCTTCAAGGCCGATCTGGACAGCGCACTGGCAGCCTTGCGCAAATCCGAAGCCGTTGCATTGCAGGCAAAACTGCAAGACCAGCGCTACCGCGAACTGATCGAAATCAACGCGATCAGCCGTCAGGACCATGACAACGCACGCGCGGCGGCACAGCAGGCCAATGCCGACGTTGCTGCCAACCAGGCGGCTGTTCAGCGCGCCAGGCTGAACCTGGGTTACGCCACCGTCACAGCGCCCATCTCGGGTCGCATTGGCCGCGCACTGGTCACTGAAGGTGCTCTGGTCGGTCAGGGTGAAGTCACCCCGCTGGCCCGTATCCAGCAACTCAACCCCATCCATGTCGATCTGACCCAATCCACCCGCGACCTGGATAACCTGCGCGAAGCATTCCGAGCCGGGGAGTTGCAGCAAGTCGGCAAGCAACAAGCCAAAGCCACATTGATTCGAGACAACGGCAGCCTTTATCCGCTACCGGGCAAACTGCTGTTTACCGATGTAGCGGTTGACCCGAGTACCGGGCAAATCATTCTGCGCAGCGAATTCCCGAACCCCGACTATGATTTGTTGCCCGGCAGCTTTGTGCGGGTGCGCCTGGAGCAGGCGTTCAAAAAGGAAGGCATCAGCGTTCCGCAGCGCGCAATCATGCGTGACAGCGCGGGGATCGCCCAGGTGCTGTTGATCGATGCCGACAACCGTGTGCACTTGCAGGCGGTTCAGCTAGGCAGCGCTCAGAATGATCGCTGGGCCGTCACCTCAGGCCTCAAGGCCGGTGATCGCATCGTCACCGAAGGCCTGCAGCACGCCCGCCCGGGCGAGCGCGTACAAATCGATGACCCGACACTCCCTCTCGCACACTCCACGGATCGGTGAGCATGCCGCAGTTTTTTATCGACCGCCCGGTCTTCGCCTGGGTCGTTGCGTTGTTCATTCTGCTGGCGGGGGCTTTGGCCATCCCGCAGTTGCCAGTAGCCAAATATCCCGACGTGGCACCGCCACAGGTTGAGGTTTACGCCATCTACCCCGGCGCTTCGGCCCAAACCCTGGATGAAAGCGTCGTCAGCCTGATCGAGCAAGAGCTCAACGGTACCGATGGCTTGCTGTATTTCGAATCCCAGAGCAGCCTGGGCAGTGCCAGCATTACCGCGACCTTCAAACCCGGTACCGATCCGGAGATGGCGCAGGTCGATGTACAGAACCGTCTCAAAGCGGTGGAGTCACGCCTGCCCCAGGCGGTCATTCAACAAGGCCTGCAGGTCGAGAAAATTTCCTCGGGCTTTCTGATGCTGGTGACCTTGACTGCCGACAGCACCAGCGCGCTGGATGAGGTCGCCCTCAGCGATTACCTTGCGCGCAACGTGATGAACGAAATCAAGCGCATCGACGGGGTCGGCAAGGCCCAGTTGTATGGCGCCGAGCGTGCCATGCGCATCTGGATCGACCCGCAGAAGCTGATCGGTTTCAACCTCACCCCGGCCGACGTCAATCAGGCGATCGCCAATCAAAACGCACAGGTTTCCGCGGGCAGCATCGGCGATTTACCGGGGCGTTCCACCCAGGAAATTACCGCCACGGTACTGGTCAAAGGCCAGCTGTCGACCCCGCAAGAGTTTGGCGACATTGTGCTGCGCGCCAACCCGGACGGTTCGACGGTACGCATCAGTGATGTGGCCCGGGTCGAAATCGGTAGCCAGGAATACCAATACGGCACCCGTCTGAACGGCAAGTCGGCCAGCGCGTTCAGCGTGAAACTGGCCCCGGAGGCGAACGCCCTGAATACGGGCAACTTGATCCGCGCCAAGATGGACGAACTCAGCCGCTATTTCCCGGCCGGTGTTGAATACACCATTCCGTATGACACCACGCCGTTTGTGAAAGTCTCGATCACCAAGGTTATCTACACCCTGGTCGAGGCCATGGTGCTGGTGTTTGCGGTGATGTACCTGTTCTTGCAGAACATTCGCTACACACTGATCCCGACCCTGGTGGTACCGGTGGCGCTGATGGGAACGTTCGCCACGATGCTGGTGCTGGGTTTCTCGATCAACGTACTGACCATGTTCGGTATGGTGCTGGCCATCGGGATTCTGGTGGACGATGCGATTGTTGTGGTTGAAAACGTCGAGCGGATCATGGTCAGCGAAGGGCTTTCGCCACGGAAGGCAACTCGCAAGGCGATGACCCAGATCAGTGGCGCGATTGTGGGCATCACCCTGGTGCTGGTGGCCGTGTTTATTCCAATGGCGTTCATGCCGGGCTCCGTCGGGGTGATTTACCAGCAGTTCTCACTGTCGATGGCGACTTCGATTCTGTTCTCGGCATTTTTGGCGCTGTCTCTGACCCCGGCCCTCTGTGCAACCTTGCTCAAGCCCATCGCCAAGGGTGAGCATCATGCCAAGGGCGGTTTCTTCGGCTGGTTCAACAAGAAGTTCGAGCGCCTGTCAGAAGGTTACGAACATTGGGTGGTGCACCTGATCAAACGCAGTGGACGCTACCTGCTGGTATACGGTGCCCTGCTGGTGATTCTGGTGGTGTGCTTTGCACGCCTGCCCTCCTCCTTTTTGCCAGTGGAGGACCAGGGTTACACCATCACCGACATCCAGCTGCCGCCGGGCGCCAGCCAGAACCGCACGATCAAGGTGGTCGAGCAGATTGAGGCACACAACGCCAGCGAGCCGGGCGTGGGTAATACCACAATGATCCTGGGCTTCAGCTTTTCGGGTAGCGGACAAAACGCAGCGCTGGCCTTTACCACCCTCAAAGATTGGTCCGAGCGTGGGGCCCAGGACTCGGCATCCGCTATCGCTGATCGCGCCAATGGTGCTTTCAGCGAGCTCAAGGACGCCGTTGCCTTTGCCATCCTTCCACCTCCGGTCAGTGGCCTGGGGACGTCCAGCGGTTTTGAATTTCGTCTGCAAGACCGTGGCGGTGTCGGCTATGACAGGCTGATGCAAGCCCGTAGCGAGTTGCTTGAGCTGGCGGCTAAAAGCCCCGTGCTGGCCAATGTGCGCGAAGAAGCGCTGGCAGAAAGCCCGCAAGTGCAACTTGAGGTCGATCGCAAACGTGCCAATGCGCTGGGTATTTCCTTCGCTGACATCGGTGCCGTGCTGTCAACGGCCGTGGGCTCGGCCTATGTCAACGACTTCCCGAATCAGGGCCGCATGCAACGGGTAGTGGTTCAGGCTGAAGGCGACCAACGGAGCCAGGTCGAGGACCTGCTCAAAATGAATGTGCGCAACGATCTGGGCAAGATGGTCCCGCTCTCGGCCTTTGTCGAAGCCCGCTGGATCCAGGGCCCGTCCCAGCTGACGCGTTACAACGGTTACCCTGCGATCAGCATTTCCGGCGAATCGGCTGCGGGGCACAGTACCGGCGAGGCGATGGCTGAAATGGAGCGCCTGGTCAGCCAGCTGCCGACAGGCCTTGGGCTTGAATGGACAGGTCTGTCGCTGCAGGAACGGGTGTCCGGAGCGCAGGCACCGATCCTGCTGGCATTGTCACTGCTGATCGTGTTCCTGTGCCTGGCGGCACTGTACGAAAGCTGGTCAATCCCGACTGCCGTACTGCTGGTCGTGCCGCTCGGGGTGCTGGGTGCGGTGCTGGCAGTCACGTTGCGCGGCATGCCCAACGATGTGTTCTTCAAAGTGGGCCTGATCACCATAATTGGCCTGTCGGCAAAGAACGCCATTTTGATCATCGAGTTTGCCAAGACCCTCTACGACGAAGGTCATGATCTGGTGGACGCTACCGTGCAAGCTGCCCGCCTGCGACTGCGCCCGATTGTGATGACGTCACTGGCGTTTATCCTGGGCGTGGTGCCACTGGCACTTGCAACCGGCGCCAGTTCCGCCAGTCAGCAAGCCATCGGCACAGGGGTTATCGGCGGCATGATCGTCGCAACCTTGGCCGTGGTGTTCGTGCCGGTATTCTTCGTGGTGGTAATGAAGCTGGTAAGAAGCAAACCGCGTCAGGGCTAACCCCCGGCAGTGCGTGCTAAGGTGCTTGTAAACTCAGTAACAGGGAATGTTTATGTCGCACCTTGCACGCACCCACCCCCGCTTGACCTTCGCCACTCTGGTCGGGCTGGCAGTTGGCGTTTTCGCTCCGGCCGCCACAGTGACCACCAAATTTCTGTTGGGCTGGAACATCGCTGTATGGCTGTATCTGGCGTTGACGATTTGGCTGGTGATCCGCTCCAAGGCCTGTGACGTGAAAAGCACGGCTGAAGTAGAAGATGAAAATGCCAGCATGGTGTTGATTACCGTATGCATAGCCGCAATTGCCAGCCTGGCGGCCGTCACCCTTGAGTTGTCGGGCAGCATTGTCACTGATACCGATCGCCTGATTCATTACGGCTTTACCGGGCTGACGGTGGTGGGTTCGTGGTTGATGATCGGAGTCATTTTCAGCCTGCATTACGCTCGACTGTTTTATAACAATGACGGGCCGGAGCCGGCGCTGCGCTTCCCGGAGGGATTGCTGGACCCGGACTACTGGGACTTTCTGTACTTCTCGTTCACCCTCAATGTTGCGGTGCAGACAGCCGACGTGAGCATCGCCACCCGCGAAATGCGCAAAGCAGTGCTGGGCCACTCATTACTCGGCTTTTTATTCAACACGGCAGTACTGGGGTTTACGATCAATATTGCGGCGGGATTGTTTTAGAAGTCGGGTAGCCGCCGGACAGGGTCCGGCGGCCCTTCCTTTAGTCGGTGCTCAGCACGCCACGACGCACCTGGTCACGCTCGATGGACTCAAACAGCGCCTTGAAGTTGCCTTCGCCAAAGCCATCATCGCCCTTGCGCTGGATAAACTCGAAGAACACCGGGCCCATCAGGGTTTCCGAGAAGATCTGCAGCAGCAGGCGCTTGTCACCCGATTCTGAAGAACCGTCCAGCAAGATGCCACGCGACTGAAGCTCTTCAACCGGTTCACCGTGGTTCGGCAGGCGGCCTTCAAGCATTTCGTAGTAGGTTTCTGGCGGTGCAGTCATGAAGCGCATGCCGATTTTCTTCAGGGCGTCCCAAGTCTTGATCAGGTCATCACTGAGGAAGGCAACGTGCTGGATGCCTTCGCCGTTGAATTGCATCAAAAATTCTTCGATCTGGCCCGCGCCCTTGGACGACTCTTCGTTCAACGGAATACGGATCATGCCATCCGGTGCGGTCATGGCCTTGGAGGTCAGGCCGGTGTATTCGCCCTTGATGTCGAAATAACGAATTTCGCGGAAGTTGAACAACTTCTCGTAGAAGTTAGCCCAATACGCCATGCGGCCGCGATACACGTTGTGAGTCAGGTGATCGATGATCTTCAGGCCCGCGCCTACCGGATGACGGTCTACGCCTTCGATGAATACAAAATCGATGTCGTATATCGAGTTGCCTTCGCCGTAACGATCTATCAGGTACAAGGGCGCGCCACCGATACCTTTGATTGCAGGCAGGTTCAGCTCCATCGGGCCTGTAGGGATATGGACTGGCTGGGCACCCAACTCAAGCGCACGGGTATAGGCTTGCTGAGCATTGCGCACACGAAAGGCCATCCCGCATACCGAAGGGCCGTGCTCGGCCGCGAAATAGGACGCGACGCTGTTGGGTTCGTTGTTGAGGATCAGGTTGATATCGCCCTGGCGATACAAGTGCACGTCCTTGGAGCGGTGGGTTGCCACCTTGGTGAAACCCATGATTTCAAAGACAGGTTCAAGCGTGTTGGGTACAGGGGATGCGAATTCGATGAATTCAAAGCCCATCAGGCCCATTGGGTTTTCGTATAGATCAGCCATTTTAGGCGCCTCATCATGGTCATTTTTAGAATTAACAGGGGTTATATGCTAAGAATGCTGAGGCTGGCAGGTGGCGCGCAGGAGATCCCGCGCACACTGCGCGCAAGGAAGTCACCGTAGATCAATTGGAACCCGAATCGCTTCATTTCGATCCATCTCTTACGCGGTAGGGCTTCTGCTTTCAGAAGTCGTTATTCTTGTATGCGTAAGCCGATTCTACATGGCGTAATCTTGTTTGTCTTACCCATTGTAAAATAGCCCGCCCGTACTGCTACCCTTTTCCTACTGTTCTCTAGCGTGCACCCAAGCCCCACCTCTGTGTTAGCAGGATTTTGAATGCCACTCACTTTAAAGATGAGCCGTAAATGGACCGACCGCTATGCGCTGATTGTGCTAAGTGGGCTGTTGCCAGTCGTGCTGGGGGTCTTGATTATTGTCTGGCAGGCCAACCGCTCCTTGAAACTTGAGGCTACTCAAACGGCCCAGGAAGCAGTCCGTCAATTTGACTTGATGCTGGACAATGCAGCCCTTGCCGCCGATGTCGTCTTGCCGCTGGCGGGTCAGGATTGCGCCCAGGTTGAGCTCGCCCTACGAGAACAGGTCACGCGTCGCCCCTTTGTTCGCTCCGTTAATCTGGTGTGGGACAACCAAATTTACTGCACGTCTTTATTTGGCAATTACAAAGAAGCGGTCAACCCTGCCAATTATGCTGGGGGCGTACTGTGGCTGATGCCGGGCACCATTGTTACGCCCAATGACCCTGTACTGGTTTACCGTCAGGCCAGGGACAAGCGCGGGGCGTTGATCAGCCTGTATGGCTTTCATCTGGTCAACGTACTGGGCTTGATCAATCACAAAACCCAATTATTAATCTCCGTGGGGGATGCCTGGATCGATCGTTATGGCCAGGTACGCACGACGCAGCTTCCACATTTACCGGTGGCACAAACTGCAGTGGCTTCACTCGAGTTCCCCTACCGAGTTATCGCAGGCTTTAACCAGGGCGCAGTCTGGCGACATGTCACTGTGGAATACCCCGGCTTTCTGGGTTTATTGATCTTCCTGGGGGCTGTTTCTGCAGCAACCGTTCACAGGCTTCAACAACGCTCCTCCTCACCTTCGAGTGAAATGCAGCGCGGTCTGGAGGCGGGCGAGTTCATTCCTTACTTTCAACCCGTTGTGCGGGGTGATACCAAGCAGTGGGCCGGCGCCGAAGTATTGATGCGCTGGCAACACCCCACAGAGGGGTTGGTTCGCCCCGACCTGTTTATCCCTTTTGCAGAACACTCGGGGTTGATTGTGCCCATGACGCGCTCGCTCATGGAGCAAACATCACGACTGCTTGCACCCCACTCCAGCAACATGGGGCCTGGCTTCCATATAGCCTTCAACATAGCCGCCCACCATTGTCATAACCTGGAACTGGTTGAAGACTGCCGTCGTTTTCTGGAAGCTTTTGCGCCAGGGCATATCAATCTTGTTCTGGAACTCACCGAACGCGAGTTAATCGTACCGACTGCAACCACCCATGAATTGTTCAGTCAATTGCACACACTGGGGGTCATGATTGCCATTGATGACTTTGGTACGGGTCATTCGAGCTTGAGTTACTTGCGTGAGTTCAACGTCGACTATTTGAAAATCGACCAGAGTTTCGTCGCCCTGATTGGTGTCGATGCCCTGTCCAGGCATATTCTGGACAGCATCATCGAGTTGAGTGCCAAGCTTGACCTGGGGATTGTTGCCGAAGGTGTTGAAACACAAGAGCAAAGCGAATACCTGGCCGCTCAAGGGGTAGATTTTTTACAAGGCTACCTGTTTGCGCGACCCATGCCCCCTGGCGAGTTCATCGAGGCGTTACGGGCACGGTTAACCTCCACTTAATAATTAAGCGTGCTGTTTGAAACTTTTTCAAACAGCACGCTTATAGCACTTGGCAGCGTAGGAATTAACAACTACAATTTTTTTGTCCGAATACGAACTTTTAATTGTTTGCATCACTGGATGCGCTCCCAAGGGTCAAACTCCTGGGGGGCTCGTTCTGCAAATCTTGTGCATTCCAAACATCATTAATTCGCTTCGGTTTCATCGCACCGAACCTACGAATGGAGTAATGACTTTGTCTAGACTTGCTGAGTTTCGCGCTGCTGAAAAAGCGCTACAAGAACAGCTGGCCCAATTGGAAGCCTTGAAAAATGATGCCGGACTGAAAAAAGAAATCGAGTTCGAAGAGAAGCTTCAAGGCCTGATGAAAACCTACGGCAAAAACCTTCGGGACATCGTTGCCATTCTTGACCCGAACCCTTCTGCGTCAAAGGGTTCATCGGCCCCTAAACAGCGTAAGGCGCGAGTACTCAAGGTTTACCAAAACCCCCATACCGGCGAGCTGATCGAAACCAAAGGTGGCAACCATCGTGGCTTGAAAGCCTGGAAGGAAGAGTACGGCGCAGCCACGGTAGATACCTGGCTTCGTGCATGAAGTCCATCAGTGACAACAGCCCTGCCCTTGCAGGGCTTTTTTTGTACCGCTGTTAGTCGCTCTCAAAATGCTCAACTATAAAGACTTAACTTTATACAGAACTGTTCAACTGATCGTGACATGAAGAGTTCCGTTATTTTTGGTCTGTCATTAAAACATCGACCTTGCGCCCTTGCGGAATCACTCCAGACATCACGCCCATTACGCGCACTTGTTTTGCTGCATAACCCGGCTCACATATTGATCAGCACTCAATGCCGCGTAGGAAAAGTCGTATTCTGCAACCCGCGCGGCCGAAAGGGACGGATGGAGCAAGATGCTTCACAATTTTTTCACATGGTTGGTCACAGGATAGAGGCTGCTAAAGGACTAGCGCCCCATGCCCGCTTCGGCGGGCTTCTTTTTGCCCGAAATTTGTCCACCCCCCACGAAAGTGTCCGGCCAGGGCACCCAGACGCCCCAGCTACAGGCACAATGATGGGCATCTGCTGGCAGCGGCTCAGCTCAGCACACTCGGCCTACTGCCACAAAAAGGAAATGAGATTGCATGAAGGATCAATCTGGCTCTATCCCCCTTGTTATCCTTGATGTTCAAGATGCCATTGATCGCCCGAACTGGGATGGCAAAAATAATCCGGAGTATTTGACGGTAATTCAACGCCTGCTTAATCACTGGCGCTCAAACGGTTGGCCGGTTCTTCACGTGAAGCACGATGAGCAGACGCCTGCATCTAGCTATTACGTTCATGGCCCCTGGAATGAAATAAAGAAAGACGTTGCCCCGATACAGGGAGAAACCGTCATCACCAAACAGGAGAACTGCGCCTTCATTGGCACAGAATTAGACGCCACTCTTAAAAGGATGCAAGTAAAGCGTCTGGTGCTGACGGGTGTTGTGATTCACAACAGCATGGATGCCACAGTCCGTGCGGGAAAAGCGCTCGGTTACAGCATCATCCTTCCGTCCGACGCGACGACAGCCGTACCCGTCATCGGGGCGCATGGAAAGTCGTGGGACGCCACAACCGTTCATGAATTAACCCTGGCAATACTCGGTGATGAATATGCCGATGTCATGTCATCGCACGAAGTGATCGCAAAGTTCACTCTATGAAGTTATGCAGTACCCACTGTTGCGATAGCCATTGAGCTATGTCACTCGCCCGCTGAACAGATCGCAAGCACTCGCTCATATATTGATGCATCCCGAGTTATCAATAGCAGGCCTGGACAGGCACCCAGCAGAGCATGCACTGGCTGCATATCTTCAATTTGTGACCAGAACCCGTTGACCTTGTCGCACTCTGTGAAAGGTTGAAATGCGATAGCGCTGCTAAATCTGGAGAGCCTGGCCCGATCTGGTAAACACTCAAAAACATACCATTCATCAAAGCCTGGTGTAGGCAACTGTGCGATATCCGTAATCATAGGACTAATCGCCAAGTCACCTAATCGCTGCCAACCGCGAGCGATCTCGGCAGCACTGATGTTATAGGGCCCGCTATCCGACCAAGCGATGGCCACATAACGGCCCAGCACGAGCTCAGGAACCTGGCGAATGACGTCGCCCAGATTTACGTCGCGTCCATTGTTCCAGGCGAGAGTGCTGTAACCCGCGTGCGTCCCGGCATGTAGTTCAGTTGCCATATAAAATCCTTTGAAGATCAGCTGTGGAGCAGGTGCGGCGACCTGCCGTTTGGCATCATGTAGAGTCTTTAGCGATACCCGCACCGCAAGCTTACGGGCAAGAGGTCTTGCTCAGATCAGCCGGCATCCATCCATAGCGGGGGCAATAGATGATTGATCTCACAGGCCTTCTGCGTCATCTGCTCTGCGACCGCCACCTCGTACCAATAGCCCTTTGCCCATGAAAACAGGTTTGGCGCACGACTTCACATTCCGTATCATTCTCCCATCACGCTCATCGTAGCGACCGATCACCCAGCATCATTTTCGGAGGGTTCATGAGCCTGCAAGACCTGAACAACATCCCTGGCGTTACCGCCACCCCTGATAGCGCTACCCAAAACTTCGTGTTCAACCACACCATGTTGCGCGTCAAAAACATCGAGAAGTCCCTCGATTTTTATACCCGCGTACTGGGCTTTTCACTGGTTGAAAAGCGTGACTTCCCTGAAGCCGAATTCAGTCTGTATTTTCTGGCGCTGGTCGACAAGGCCCAGATCCCGGCAGACGACGCAGCACGCACGCTGTGGATGAAGTCCATCCCCGGCATTCTGGAACTGACCCACAATCACGGCTCGGAAACCGATGACAGCGTCGTCTACCACAATGGCAATACCGATCCCCGTGGTTTTGGCCATATCTGCATTTCGGTGCCGGATATCCGTGCCGCATGCGAGCGCTTTGAAACCTTGGGCGTGGACTTCCAGAAGCGCTTGAACGACGGCCGCATGAAGTCCCTGGCATTCGTTAAAGATCCGGACGGTTACTGGGTAGAAATCATCCAGCCGCAACCGATGTAAATACCGGACGCAAAAAAAACCCATGATCGCTCATGGGTTTTTTTATTTGGCTCGCTTATTCAGGCGCAGAAGAGCGGATCAAGTGATCGAACGCACTCAGCGAAGCCTTGGCGCCCTCACCTACCGCGATCACAATCTGCTTGTACGGTACGGTGGTCACGTCACCGGCAGCGAAAATACCGGGGATGGACGTTTCACCGCGAGCATCGACTATGATCTCACCGCGAGGCGAAAGCTCGACCGTACCCTTAAGCCAATCGGTGTTGGGCAACAAACCGATTTGCACAAAGATGCCCTCAAGCTCCACGGTATGCACCTCACCCGACTGCCGATCCTTGTAACGCAGGCCGTTCACTTTCTGCCCGTCGCCAGTCACCTCGGTGGTTTGCGCATGGGTGATGACCTTCACGTTAGGCAGGCTGTGCAACTTGCGCTGCAATACGGCATCGGCGCGCAACTGGGTATCGAACTCAAGCAGGGTTACGTGGGCAACAATACCTGCCAGGTCAATGGCCGCTTCAACACCTGAGTTACCACCGCCGATCACTGCAACACGCTTGCCTTTGAACAACGGACCATCGCAGTGTGGGCAGTAAGCAACACCACGGCTACGGTATTCCTGCTCGCCCGGCACGTTCATTTCACGCCAGCGGGCACCGGTGGCCAAAATCACGGTCTTGGCCTTGAGCGAAGCGCCGCTGGCGAATTTAACTTCGTGCAACTCGCCCGCCTTGCCGGCAATCAGTTTGTCCGCGCGCTGCAAGTTCATGATGTCGACGTCGTATTGTTTGACGTGTTCTTCAAGTGCACTGGCAAGCTTTGGACCTTCAGTTTCCTGAACCGAGATAAAGTTCTCGATGGCCATGGTATCCAGCACCTGACCACCAAAACGCTCAGCGGCAACGCCGGTACGAATGCCTTTACGTGCTGCATAAATCGCCGCCGCAGCACCCGCCGGGCCGCCACCGACCACCAGCACATCAAAGGCTTCCTTGGCGCTGATTTTTTCGGCCTGACGCTCCACGGCGCTGGTGTCCAGCTTGCCGAGAATCTCTTCCAGCCCCATGCGGCCCTGGCCGAAGTTAACCCCGTTGAGGTAAACACTTGGCACCGCCATCACCTGACGTTCGGTGACTTCGTCCTGGAACAACGCGCCGTCAATCGCTACGTGGCGAATGTTCGGGTTTAGCACTGCCATCAAGTTCAGCGCCTGAACAACATCAGGACAGTTCTGGCAAGACAGCGAGAAATAGGTTTCGAAGTTGAACTCCCCTTTAAGGGCGCGAATCTGTTCAATCACTTCGGTACTGGCTTTCGATGGGTGGCCGCCCACTTGCAGCAAGGCCAGCACCAGCGAAGTAAATTCGTGGCCCATCGGAATACCTGCAAAACGCAGGCTGATATCGCCGCCCGGGCGGTTCAGCGAGAACGACGGCTTGCGCGCATCGTTACCGTTGTCCAGCAGGGTGATCATGCTGGAAAGACTGGCGATTTCCTTTAGCAGGTCGTGCATTTCACGGGATTTCGCACCGTCGTCGAGCGAAGCAACGATCTCGATCGGCTGTGTGACCCGCTCCAGGTATGACTTCAACTGAGCTTTTAGATTGGCGTCCAACATACGGGCGATCTCCTTAATACTGAATTCTGTGTAAAAAAACGCCCGAGCGAATGTCGCCCGGGCGTTTTGAGGGCGATGCTGCTGACTACTTAGGTGCGGTTCACCGCCCTTGGATGCTTCACAGACTTAGATCTTGCCGACCAGGTCCAGCGATGGAGCCAAGGTGGATTCACCTTCTTTCCATTTAGCCGGGCAAACTTCGCCTGGGTGAGCCGCAACATATTGAGCAGCCTTGATTTTGCGCAGCAGCTCGGATGCGTCACGACCAACACCACCGTCGTTCAGCTCAACGATCTTGATCTGACCTTCCGGGTTGATCACGAACGTACCGCGGTCAGCCAGGCCAGCTTCTTCGATCAGTACGTCGAAGTTACGGGAGATGGTCAGCGTAGGGTCGCCGATCATGGTGTACTGGATCTTGCCGATGGCTGGCGAAGTGTTGTGCCAGGCAGCGTGGGCAAAGTGGGTGTCAGTCGACACGCTGTAGATTTCCACGCCGAGTTTTTTGAACTCTTCGTAGTTGTCAGCCAGGTCTTCCAGTTCGGTTGGGCAAACGAAGGTGAAGTCGGCTGGGTAGAAGAACACGACAGACCACTTGCCTTTCAGGTCAGCGTCCGAGACTTCCACGAAGCTGCCGTTTTTGTAGGCAGTTGCTTTGAACGGTTTTACTTGGCTGTTGATGATAGGCATCGTTGACTCTCCGTCAGGGTTGAAAAGTTGATGAGGTGAATCCTAACAACACATTCCGTATCTGGCTCATTGGCAAAGCTGATGCTGCCGATTGGTTTTAGCTATCAGGTGACGCTATAGATAGAAGAAAGCTAATGCTAAAACATGCCTTCTAACTATGGGCCACCGCTCAGGCTTTCAACTTGACACGGATCAGTTACCAATTTGTTTCTCGGCCATCATGCTCATCCCCGTAAACGGGGTCGCTTCAACATAGCGCATGGCTGACTTGACGTCCTTCCAGCCGACATAATTCATCAGCGACTTTAAATCCCAGCCACTTTGATGCGCCCATGTTGCAAAACCGCGACGCAGCGAGTGACTGGTGTATTGCTCGGCAGGGATGCCGGCGCGCTCCAGTGCCTGGCGCAGCAGTGGAATAACGCTGTTGGCGTGCAGCCCCTCCTCGCCCAGATTGCCCCAGCGATCAATCCCGCGAAACACCGCGCCACGCACCAGGGCTGCCGTATTGAGCCACTCGATATAGGCCCGCACCGGGCACAGACGCAAGAGCGCCGGAGTCTGAAAGGTCTTGCCCAGGTTGTCGCGGTCGCTCTTGCTGCGGGGCAGATACAGCGTAATGCCCGCACCCGGGACAGCCTGTACGTGCTCGACCTGCAAACGGCAAAGCTCATCGCTACGAAACCCGCGCCAGAACCCCAGCAAAATCAGGGCAGCGTCACGCCTGGCGCGCAACAGCCCTGGTTGATCCGCGCTGGCTTGCGCTGCCTGCGCTTCGCCTTCAAGCCAGTCGACCACCTGCTCCAGATGCTGCAACTGCAACGGTTCGGCCTGCTTTTCCTGAGCCGGATGCAATGCGCGGATGCCCTTGAACACCTTGCGCACTACCGGGGCCTTGGTGGGATCGGCAAATCCCTGACTGTTGTGCCATTGAGCGATCGCCGACAGGCGCAGCTTCAATGTGTTGATCGAGAGCTGTCCGGCGTGAGCCACCAGATAGCGCGCCACGCTGTCGCTGGTGGCCGGAAGGAATCCGCCCCAGGTGACTTCGAAATGCTCAATGGCCGCCCGATAGCTACGGCGGGTGTTGTCTCGGGTCGCGGCGTTTAAGTAGCGATCCAGCTCGCTCATGGGCAGTTCTCTTGATTGGCGTACTGAAAACGGGCCTTAAACACAGTTAAAAGGCTCTAACACGGGATAATACCAGTATATCCCGTGCCTTGAATTGCAAATAAAGACAAACCAAAATGACTCATATAGTATGTATATACATGATACATACCACAGTACAAAATCGTAGGAGAATGCCATGGCCCGTGGCGGCGTAAACAAAGCGGTAGTCCAAATTGCACGCACGGCGATCCTGGCCCGCGGTGAACACCCGAGCATTGATGCGGTACGTATCGAGATGGGAAATACCGGATCGAAAACCACGATCCATCGGTATTTAAAAGAGCTGGACGAGGTCGACTCGCGCCGCGGGGCGCCTCAGGAACAGATAGGCGATGAGCTGACCGAACTGGTCGCCCGCCTCGCTCAGCGCCTGCAGGATCAGGCGCAAGAGCCGATTGACCGCGCCCAGGCTCATTACGAGCAGCTGAAAATCGAGTTGCAGGGGCAGCTTGGCGAGGCGCAAAACGCCCAGGCGCTGCTTGAGCGACAGCTTGAGATACAAGGCACGGCACTTAACCAGGAAACCGTCAACCTTGAAGCCACCCGCTCCATGCTGCAAACCGAACAAACTCGCAACGCGGCTCTGAATCAGGCTTGCAGCGACTTTGAGCTACGCCTCAAGGACCGTGACGAGCAAATCCGCTCGCTGGAAGAAAAACATCTGCACGCCCGCGATGCCCTTGAACATTACCGCAGCGCCGTCAAGGAACAACGGGAGCAGGATCAGCGTCGCCATGAAGGTCAATTGCAGCAAGTGCAAATGGAACTGCGCCAGGCTCAGCAGAGCGCACTGGTACGCCAGGATGAAATCACCCAGTTGCATCGCGACAACGAACGCGTACTGAGCGAAAGCCGAGCCCTGAACAAAGAGCTGAACCAGGCCAACGACCAGCAACACAAGCTGAGCAACCTCAACGGACAGTTGACTGGGCAACTGAGCCAGCTGCAAAACGAATGCACCCTGCTCCAGGAACGCTTGCGGGTGGCTACCCAGGAAAGCGAAGGCTTGAAGCAAGCGCAGAGCCAGGCGCAAGAAACCACAGCCACTCTGACACTCAGAGCAATGACCGCCGAGACGGCACTTGAATCCATGAAAGCGCATAACGAGCAATCAGAACCAAAAGTCAACGAGGCGAAAAAGCCATGATGATGCTGATGAGCCGGCTCTGCTGAATCACCGCATCGATACCCTCGCGACCAAGCCCGCTCCCACAGCTTTGCGTTCCTAGTGGGAGCGGGCTTGCTCGCGATACAGGCGACCGGATTTGTCTGAAGCAATGCATTGAGTCCATTGACCTGGTGCAGCCTTTCGTTCAGCCAATGTTCAGCAAATGCAATCGATTCTTGTTTGGCAATACGTATCAATATGTTACAAGTTAGCCCCCTAACTAATTAGTGACACGGGCTTTCTCCATGCTGGTTCCATTTCTGATCATGCTGCGCGAAGGTATCGAGGCCGCACTTATCGTCGGCATCATTGCCAGTTACCTGAAGCAAACAGGCCGCGGTGAGTGGATGCCCGCCGTGTGGATCGGGGTCTTTCTGGCTGCCGCCCTGGCGCTGTTAGTGGGCGGTGGGCTTGAGCTGATGAGTGCCGAGTTCCCGCAAAAACAACAGGAGTTGTTCGAAGGCATCGTTGGCCTGATTGCCGTCGGCATTCTCAGTTCGATGGTGTTCTGGATGCGCAAGGTGGCGCGCTCAATCAAACACTCCCTGCACACGTCCTTAGACCAGGCACTGGCAGGCTCAAAGCATCAAGTCACTGCCCTGATCGCCATGGTGTTCTTTGCTGTCGCCCGCGAAGGGCTCGAAACCGTTTTTTTTCTGCTCGCCGTATTCCAGCAAAGCGAAGGCCCTGCTGCACCGCTGGGCGCCCTGCTCGGCCTGGCCCTGGCCATCTGCATTGGCTTTGCAATTTACAGCGGCAGCATGCGCCTGAACCTGGGTCTGTTCTTCCGCTGGACAGGGCTTTTTATTCTGGTGGTGGCCGCGGGCATCCTGGCCAACTCGGTGCAGGCCCTGCATGAAGCCGGTCTGTGGAATCACCTGCAAGACGTGGTGTTTGATATCAGCACTCAGTTGCCAATGGACGGCCCACTTGGCTCAGTGCTAGCGGGCATGTTTGGCTATCAGGAGGCCCCGACAGTGAGCGTCCTGGGGGCCTATGTGATTTACCTGGCAGTCACGCTGGGGATGTTCTTGCGCCCGCCAGCACCTGCAAAAACAGTCCATACCTCTTCTGTAACACACCCATAAGGTCAAGCATGCCTACCCCTGCAAGCGGTACACCCCCACGCGCGCTGCGCTGGGCGGTGGCCGGCTCGGTGATCGTGATGATCGCTGCCGGCGGGTTGTTCTACTACGCCTCGCAACTGGCTGCGGCCAAGCGTAAAACTCACAACGACCAAGTCACGGTCACCATTCACCCCCATAGCTGTGAACCCAATGCACTCACCGTACCGGCCGGGCTCAATAGTTTTCGCATCGTCAACGCGTCAGAACGGGCGGTCGAATGGGAGATCCTCGACGGTGTGCTGGTCGTTGAAGAGCGTGAAAATATTGCTCCGGGCCTGAGTCAGGTGATCAACGCAACATTGGCGCCAGGGGATTACGCCATCACCTGCGGCCTGCTCAGCAATCCCCGCGGCACGCTGCATGTGACACCCACCGCAGCGTCCGAGGCCAGCGCCAATGCGCGACCGTCAATGGTGGCGTTTATTGGCCCCCTGTCGGAGTTCCGGGTTTACGTGAGCCGCCAGAGCAGCGTGCTGATCAAGGCGGTCGATGCACTGTCCCAAGCCATTGGAGCCGGTGATCTTGAGCAGGCGCAAGCCTTGTACACACCTGCCCGCGTCGCCTACCAACGCCTGGCCCCGGCTGCGCAGCGGTTGGCCGAGCTGGACAACGCCATCAACGCCCGCGCCGACTATTTCGAAAAACGCGAGTCAGACCCTGGCTTCTCCGGATTCCATCGCCTGGAGTACGGCTTGTTTGATCAGCGCAGCACTGAAGGCCTGGCACCGATCGCCCAACGATTGCAAGCCGATACCGTGCAGCTCAAACAACAGTTATTGGCCCAGTCGCTGCCGCCGGAACAGTTGGTCAGCATTGTTGCCCGCACCCTCCACACTTTGGCTGACACCCGTGCCAACAGCGGCGAGGAAGAACGCTACAGCCATATCGACCTCAATGGTTTTGCCGCCAACCTTGAAGCTACGCGCAAGGTGGTTGACCTGCTGCGCCCATTGCTGACCAAAAAAAATCCCGACCTGCAACGCAACATAGACAGTGCCAGCGCCTCGCTTGAAGCCGAACTCAACGGCCTCAAAACATCGCAGGGTTACCGCACCTACGACAGGGTCAGTGCCGAACAACGCCAACACATCAGCAACAAGGCCAAGGTTCTGGCCGATGAACTCGATGGAATCGATCCCGCCCTCGGCCTAAGCGGCCTGTAATTGCAGACGAGACGCACATGAGTGATTCAGAACACACCCCTACCCCTTTCAACCTGCAACGCCGCCGTATCCTGATGGGCATGGGGGTCGCAGGCGCTGCATTGGCCGGTGGCGCCCTGAGCTGCCCGGCCATGGCTGCGGGCAGCCCGGCAGATGCCCAAGTCACGCAGGCACCGAGCAGCGACAAGACGCTGGACCATCACGACTTCCATGGTCAGCATCAAAACGGCATCGTCACTCCGCGCCCGGCCGCGGGCATGCTGGTCTCGTTCGATGTGCTCGCCACTGATCGACAAGATCTGGAGCGCCTGTTCCACACCTTGAACGAGCGCATTGCCTTCCTGATGAAGGGCGGGACCGTGCCCCTGGTTGACCCCAAGCTGCCACCTGTAGATTCCGGCATTCTTGGCCCCGTTGTAACCCCGGACAACTTGACCGTCACGGTGTCAGTCGGCGAGTCACTGTTCGATCAGCGATTCGGCCTGAGCCAGGTCAAACCCAAGCGTTTGAGCCGCATGCAAGGCTTTCCCAACGATGCATTGGAGCCCGCGCAGTGCCACGGCGACTTGAGCCTGCAGTTTTGCGCCAATACCGCCGATACCAATATTCACGCCCTGCGAGACATCGTGAAAAACCTGCCGGACCTGCTCCTGGTGCGCTGGAAACAGGAAGGCACTGTTCCGCCACAAGCTCCCGCCAAGCCCGGCGTACCCGCTCAAAGCGCCCGTAACTTTTTGGGCTTTCGCGATGGCTCCGCCAACCCCGACTCCAACAACAATACGGCCATGAACCAGATTGTCTGGGTCCTGCCCGGCAGCGACGAACCACAGTGGGCGGTCAATGGCAGCTATCAGGCGGTTCGTATCATCCGCAACTTCGTTGAGCGTTGGGATCGAACGCCGCTGCAAGAGCAAGAAAGCATCTTTGGTCGCAGCAAGGCCAGCGGTGCGCCCATGGACGGAATCCGGGAAAGCGATGTACCTGACTACAACAAGGATCCACACGGCAAAATCACCAAGATGGACGCCCATATTCGCCTGGCCAACCCGCGCACCGCGCAAACGCGCAACAGCCTGATCTTGCGCCGCCCCTTCAACTATTCCAATGGCGTCAACAAGAACGGCCAGCTGGACATGGGGCTGCTGTTTATCTGCTACCAACGGGATCTGGAACAGGGCTTCATCGCCGTGCAAACCCGCCTCAACGGTGAGCCGCTGGAGGAGTACCTCAAGCCAGTAGGCGGCGGTTATTTCTTTACCTTGCCGGGGGTGCGCGACGATCAGGATTTCATTGGCCGCTCGCTGCTCGATGCAGCCACACCCCTTACCCGCACCTGAACCTCAATCAACCGGATAAAGTCCCATGAAGAAGACGCCGCTCGCACTGTTACTGGCCATAGGCTTGCTCCACACCCCGCTCTCGGTACTGGCTGCAACCGCGCCACTGGATTTGGTGCAGCCTGTTTCGGACTACAAGATCTACGTCACCGAGCAACTGGACGAGTTGGCCAGCAACACGCAAAAGTTCACAGACGCGGTCAAGAAAGGTGACCTGGCAACGGCCAAAAAACTCTATGCCCCCACCCGGGTGTACTACGAGTCCATCGAGCCCATTGCCGAGCTGTTCAGCGACCTTGACGCGTCGATCGACTCCCGGGTCGACGACCACGAAAAAGGTGTGAAGGCCCCTGATTTCACGGGATTCCACCGCATCGAATACAGCCTGTTCTCCGAAAACAGCACACAGGGCCTGGATCAATTGGCCGACGGCCTGAACAAAGACGTAAAAGACCTGCAAAACCGTGTCGAAAGCCTGACCTTCCCGCCCGAAAAAGTTGTCGGCGGCGCAGCAGCGCTGATGGAAGAAGTGGCTGCCACAAAGATTTCCGGCGAAGAAGATCGTTACAGCCACACCGACCTCTATGACTTTCAGGGCAACGTAGACGGCGCGAAGAAGATATTCGACTTGTTCCGCGCGCAGATAGAACAGAACGACAAAGCCTTTGCCGCCAAAGTCGACAAAAACTTCGCCACGGTGAACTCCATTCTGGCCAGATACAAAACCGCCGACGGTGGTTTTGAAACCTACGACAAGGTCAAAGACAACGATCGCAAGGCACTGATTGGGCCGGTTAATACGCTGGCAGAAGACTTGTCGACCCTGCGCGGCAAGCTGGGATTGAACTAAAAGGCCATTATTCAGCGCCAACCGGTGTGACCTATGTCACACACCCGCAGGTTGGTGCTGTGGCATTTTTGCCATCAACAGTGCACAAAATGCCATTACGGCAGGGCACTGTTACTAAATGTCATACAGCTCTTGATATAAACCACTAACAAGCAATAAGCCCCCAAAACCTTCAAAGATAACGTGAAGACCCTGTAAAACCGTTCCTGAATAGCACCTGTCTACCAATTAGAAACATCCCCTGTTGATCTAACTTTCATAGGTTTTTCACAATTCTGCGTTTACCGTATGTACTTCCTAGCAGACAAAAGATCAGCTAGTTTGTAAGAAAAATCATGCAGATAACGCAGTTCAACAACTTTACCTTTGCCAGTATTGAGCTTTACTCGTGGTGGGCGCAGGTTTCTTGAAGTGCGCCTGAGTGAGGCCGACCAAGACATGTCGTCTTGTACCATTGAAACTGACTGGAACGAATATTTTGAAACCCTACCCAATCCAGTGTGTGTCGATCGTCATCCCGGTCTACAACGAAGAACAGAGCCTGCCTGAACTGTTGCGCCGCACTGAAGCGGCCTGCGCACAGTTGACCCAGGCTTACGAAATCGTGCTGGTCGATGACGGCAGTCGGGATAATTCGGCGCAAATCCTGCAAGACGCCGCCGAGCGCGAAGGCAGCCCGGTAGTCGCTGTTATCCTCAACCGCAACTATGGGCAGCATGCCGCCATCATGGCCGGCTTTGAGCATTCCAAAGGCGACGTGGTGATTACCCTCGACGCCGATCTGCAAAACCCGCCCGAAGAAATCCCGCGCCTGGTCGCACAAGCTGCATTGGGTTACGACGTGGTCGGCACCGTGCGTAACAACCGTCAGGACTCCGCCTGGCGTCGCTGGCCTTCGCGTGTGATCAACCTGGCCGTGCAGCGCTCCACCGGGGTTGCCATGAGCGATTACGGTTGCATGCTGCGCGCTTACCGACGCAGCATCGTCGACGCCATGCTCGCTTGCCGCGAGCGCAGCACCTTCATTCCCATTCTGGCAAACAGTTTTGCCCGCCATACCACGGAAGTAGTGGTCGAGCACGCCGAGCGCGAACACGGCGACTCCAAGTACAGCCCGATGCGCCTGATCAACCTGATGTTTGACCTGATCACCTGCATGACCACAACACCTTTACGCCTGTTGAGCATCATCGGTTTCAGCATGGCGGTACTGGGTGTGCTGTTTGCAATCGCGCTGGTCATGCTGCGCCTGATCTTCGGCGCATCCTGGGCTGGCCACGGTACTTTCGTGCTGTTTGCGGTGCTGTTTGTTTTCACCGGCGGGCAATTTATCGGCATGGGGCTACTGGGTGAATACTTGGGCCGCATGTACAGCGATGTGCGGGCACGGCCACGGTTTTTCATTGAAAAAATCGTTCGCGCCGAACCTGCAACTACTTCCGTTCCAACTAGCAACCCGACTTCTACTACTTCGACACAGGTCCAATCATGAGTTTGAAAGCCGTTGTTTTCGCCTATCACGATATTGGCTGCACAGGCATTGAAGCCTTGCTCAATGCAGGTTACGAAATTGCTGCTGTGTTTACCCATGCTGACGACCCTAAGGAAAATAACTTTTACGGTTCGGTCGCCCAACTGTGCGCCCGTAAAGGTATTCCGGTACATGCACCCGAAGACGCCAACCACCCGTTGTGGATTGAGCGCATCCGCAAGCTGAACGCCGATTACATTTTCTCGTTCTACTATCGCAACCTGCTGGGTGAAGAGCTGCTGGCCAGCGTCAGCAAAGGTGCTTTCAACCTGCATGGCTCGCTGCTGCCGCGCTATCGTGGTCGCGCACCGGCCAACTGGGTTCTGGTCAACGGTGAAACCGAAACCGGCGTCACCCTGCACCGCATGGTCAAGCGTGCCGATGCGGGCGACATCCTGGCCCAGCAACGCATCAGCATCGAGCGTTCGGATACCGCACTGAGCCTGCACGCCAAGCTGCGTGAAACCGCCGCCCAACTGCTGGCCGATGCGTTGCCGCTGTTGCCTCAGGGCAAGCTCACCGAAACCCCGCAAGACGAATCCAAGGCCACCTATTTTGGTCGTCGCACCCCGGCTGACGGCCTGTTGCAGTGGAATCGCCCGGCTGAAGAACTGTTCAACCTGGTGCGTGCCGTGACCCAGCCTTACCCGGGTGCCTTCTGCGCCGTGGGCGAGCACAAACTGATTGTCTGGGGCGCCGAAGTGGTTGCTGGCAATCAGGGCCATGCTCCGGGGCAGGTGATCAGCTGCGAGCCGCTGCGCATTGCCTGCGGCCAGGACTCGCTGGTCATCACTGCCGGTCAGCGCAATGACAACGGCCTGTACCTGAGCGGCCCGCAACTGGCTCGCGAACTGGGTCTGGTTGAAGGCTCACGCTTGCGTGGCAGCGAATCCGGTCGCCCTGCACGTCGCACCCGCGTCCTGATTCTGGGGGTTAACGGCTTTATCGGTAACCATTTGTCCGAGCGCCTGCTGCAAGACGACCGTTATGAAGTGTATGGCCTGGACATTGGCTCCGACGCCATCGACCGCCTGCGCAGCCATCCCAACTTCCACTTTGTGGAAGGTGATATCAGCATCCACACCGAGTGGATCGAATACCACATCAAGAAATGCGACGTGGTCCTGCCGCTGGTGGCCATCGCCACGCCGATCGAATACACCCGCAACCCGTTGCGCGTGTTCGAACTGGACTTCGAGGAAAACCTCAAGCTGGTGCGCTACTGCGTCAAATACAACAAGCGCGTGATCTTCCCGTCCACGTCTGAAGTGTATGGCATGTGCCAGGACAAGAACTTCGACGAAGACACCTCCAACCTGGTTGTAGGCCCCATCAACAAACAGCGCTGGATCTACTCCGTCTCCAAGCAGCTGCTGGACCGCGTCATCTGGGCCTACGGCACCAAAGGCCTGAAATTCACCCTGTTCCGTCCGTTCAACTGGATGGGCCCGCGTCTTGACCGTCTGGACTCGGCACGTGTTGGCAGCTCGCGAGCGATCACTCAACTGATCCTGCACCTGGTGGAAGGCACCCCGATCCGCCTGGTCGACGGCGGTGAACAAAAACGCTGCTTCACTGACGTTGCCGACGGTATCGAGGCCCTGGCCCGCATCATCGACAACAAGGGCGGCAAGTGCGACGGCCAGATCATCAACATCGGCAACCCGGACAACGAAGCCAGCATTCGTCAGCTGGGCGAAGAACTGTTGCGTCAGTTCGAAGCGCACCCACTGCGTGACAACTTCCCTCCGTTCGCAGGCTTCCGAGACGTTGAAAGCCAGTCGTTCTACGGCACTGGTTACCAGGACGTCAGCCATCGCAAGCCAAGTGTTGAAAACGCCCGTCGCCTTATCGACTGGACGCCGACCACCGAGCTGAGCGAAACCATTGGCAAGACCCTGGACTTCTTCCTGCGTGAAGCCATGGTAGAAATCGCGGAAAAACGCTGATGCAAGCAGGACTGCGTATCGATGTCGACACGTACCGTGGAACCCGTGAGGGGGTTCCACAGCTACTCGAACTGCTCGATGAAGCCCAGATCAAGGCCACGTTTTTTTTCAGCGTGGGGCCCGACAACATGGGCCGCCATTTATGGCGGCTTATCAAGCCCCAGTTTTTCTGGAAAATGATGCGCTCCAAAGCGGCCAGCCTGTATGGCTGGGATATTTTGCTGGCCGGCACCGCCTGGCCGGGCAAACCTATCGGTAAGGATCTGGGGCACTTGATGCGCCAGACCCTGGCCGCTGGCCATGAAGTTGGCTTGCATGCCTGGGATCACCATGGCTGGCAAGCCAACACTGCGCGTTGGAGCGAAACACAACTGATCGAGCAAATCCGCCGTGGTGTCGAGACCCTGAGCGACATCACCGGACAAGCTGTCGAGTGTTCTGCCGCAGCAGGCTGGCGTGCCGATGAGCGCGTAGTCCAGGCCAAGGAAACCTTTGGCTTTCGCTACAACAGTGATTGCCGCGGGCACAGTCTGTTCAGGCCCAGATTGGCTGACGGCAGACTGGGTGCGCCGCAAATCCCTGTGGATCTACCCACTTTCGATGAAGTAGTCGGCCCGCATCTGAATGCGGCCGACTTCAATTCATTCATTCTTGATCGCTTCAGCCCACAAAAGCTGAATGCGTACACCATCCATGCTGAAGTAGAAGGGATTCTTATGGCTAACGACTTCCGTCAATTGCTGGCGCAGGCCCGTGCCCGTGATATTCATTTCCATCCCTTGCGGGACTTGCTTCCCGAGGATATTGACAGCCTGCCTGCCGGGCAGCTGAGCCGGGGCGTACTCGAAGGCCGTGAAGGCTGGTTGGGAGTACAGAAGCCATGACTCAGCGCTGGACGATACCACTGCTGGTTTTAGCCTTTATTGCGTTTTACCTGTTGCCATTGGGCACCCACGGCCTGTGGATTCCTGATGAAACGCGCTACGCACAAATCGGCCAGCAAATTCTGGTCGACGGTAATTGGATCACGCCGCACTTCATGGATTTGCGCTACTTCGAGAAGCCGATTGCCGGCTACTGGATGATTGCCATTGGCCAGGCCATTTTTGGTGAAAACCTGTTTGGCGTGCGCATTGCCTCGGCCATCGCCACCGGCCTGAGCGTGTTCCTTGCCTATGCCGTGGCTCGCCGCCTGTGGAATGACCCGCGCAAGAGTTTTGCCTGCGCCCTGGTGTACATGACGTTTGGCCTGATCGCTGGCCAGGCAGGTTATTCAAACCTTGATCCGCAGTTCACCCTCTGGGTCAACCTGAGCCTGGTTGCCTTGTGGTTCGCTGTCGACAGCCGCACCACCCGTGATCGCCTGATCAGTTGGGCCGTGCTGGGCTTTGCCTGTGGCATGGGCTTCATGACCAAAGGCTTTTTGGCCCTGCTGCTGCCGGTGCTGATCGCCCTGCCCTACATGGTCTGGCAAAAGCGTTTCCTGGAACTGGTCAAATACGGTCTGGTGGCCATGCTGGTCGCAGCCTTGGTTTCACTGCCGTGGATTCTCGCGGTTCACGCCCAGGAACCCGATTACTGGAATTTTTTCTTCTGGCATGAGCACATCCGCCGCTTTGCCGGTGAAGACGCCCAGCACGGTCGCCCATGGTGGTTTTACCTGCCGCTGATGGTAGTCGCCAGCTTGCCGTGGGTCGCGTTGCTGCCGGCAACCTTCAAAGATGCCTGGCAGAACAAGCGTCATGCCAGCGTGGTTTTCCTGCTGATGTGGCTGTTGCTGCCACTGGCCCTGTTCAGTTTGAGCAAAGGCAAGCTGCCCACTTACATCATGCCGTGCATGTTGCCACTGGCCCTGCTGCTGGGCCACGCGATGATGCAGCGTGTCGAGCAGGCCAAGACCGGCTCCTTGCGCTTGAACGGTCTGCTCAATCTGCTGGTCGGCGGCGTGGCATTGTTGGCCCTGATCTATTTCCAGATCAAAAAGCCGTTCTATGACAACGAGCCGCAACACATGGCGCTGTTGGTCATGGTTCTGTTGACCTGGATCGTGACCGGCCTGCTCACGTTGTCCAGACCGCTAAAAATGTGGGCAGCCCCTGCCGTGGCAATGGGTGTTCTGGTACTTGCACTGCCAGCGGCCATGCCGACCAGCGTGATTCACAACAAAATGCCCGATCAATTCATCCTTGAGCACATGGACGAACTGTCCCAGGCCAAGACATTGCTCAGCAACGACCTGGGCGCGGCATCGGCCTTGTCCTGGCGTCTTCGCCGCCCTGACGTAACGCTTTACAACACCCAGGGTGAAGTCAAATACGGGCTGACCTATGACGATGCCAAAGGCAAAACCATCAGCCTGGCCGATATTGGCCAGTGGATGACCGACGCCCGTCGTCATGGCCCGGTAGGCGTGGTCATGCGGGTCAAGGACAGCGATGAAAGCGATGAAATGGACCACTTGCCTAAAGATGCCAAGCGCTATGACGAAGGCAACATGGTGATTCTGATTTTCCCGCAGATCACTCCATGACCTTGGCATTACTCCTGTTGGCCTGCTTGCTGACCTGCGCCGGCCAGATCGCCCAGAAGTACGCGGTCGAAGGCTGGCGAGGAGCAGACACCGGGGTGGCGCACAAGCTGCGCTCACCCTGGCTGTGGCTGGCCTTGCTGTGCCTTGGCCTGGGTTTGCTGGTGTGGTTGCTGGTGCTGCAACGGCTTGAGGTGGGGATTGCTTACCCGATGCTCAGCCTCAACTTTGTGCTGATCACCCTGGTGGCCCGCTATCTGTTTAAAGAGTCCATCGACCGGCGTCATTGGATGGGAGTGGGACTGGTGATTGCCGGTGTGATTTTGCTGGGGCAACAAGCATGAGCCTGCGCCGAGGATTAGCTTTTGCTTCAGGCAGCGTGTTGCTGGTCAGCGGTGCCCAATTGGGCATGCGCTGGAGCATGACCCGCCTGCCGGAGCCGGCTCAATGGCTGAACGCAATCAGTCACGGCGATGTATCACTGTCGGCTTTGGCCGTGGTGAGTGCCGCGATCGCCGCGTACGCGCTGTCGATGCTTTTCTGGCTACTGGCCTTGCGGGACCTGCCACTGGGCCGCGCCTATTCGCTGTTGAGCGTCAGTTACGCGCTGGTCTACCTGCTGGCAGCGAGCCTGCCGATTTTCGATGAACGATTCACTTTGTCAAAAACCCTTGGTGTGACGCTCGTCATCCTGGGGGTGCTTACGATCAACTCTCGACGTACCAGGAACTGCGCATGAAAATCAGTGTATTTGGTAGTGGCTATGTAGGCCTGGTGCAGGCGACGGTCCTGGCTGAAGTCGGCCACGATGTGATCTGCATGGACATTGATCAGAAAAAGGTCGAACTGTTGCAGCAGGGCCACGTCAGCATTTTCGAACCCGGGCTTTCCAGCCTGGTGCGTGAAAACATTGAAAGCAAACGCCTGCGCTTTACCAGCGATGAAAAGCTCGCCGTAGAGCACGGTCAGGTGCTGTTTATCGCCGTGGGCACTCCCCCAAGCGAAGATGGCTCGGCTGACCTGGGCCAGGTGTTTTCAGTCGGTGATGCGGTTGCCCGCCACCGTGAAGAACCGCTGATACTGGTCGAAAAGTCTACCGTCCCCGTGGGCACCGGTGACGCACTGACCGCGCATATCAACAAGGCCCTGAGCCTGTCCGGTCGCTCGTTGCAATTTGACGTAGTGTCCAACCCTGAATTCCTCAAAGAAGGTTCGGCAGTCACCGATTGCCGCCGTCCGGACCGCATCATCATTGGCTGCGCCCGTGAAGAAGTTCGCGAGGTCATGCGTGACCTTTATGCGCCGTTCAACCGCAACCATGACCGCATCATTTTCATGGACCTGCGCAGCGCCGAACTGACCAAGTACGCCGCCAACTGCATGCTTGCGACCAAGATCAGCTTTATCAACCAGATTGCAGAACTGGCCGAGCACCTGGGCGCCGACATCGAAGCCGTGCGCCTGGGCATCGGTGCGGATACCCGTATCGGCTATCACTTTATCTACCCGGGCTGCGGCTACGGCGGTTCGTGCTTTCCCAAGGACATGCGCGCGCTGATCCACAGTGCCCAGCAGGTCAATTGCTCAAGCGATCTGTTGCAAGCGGTTGAAGCCATCAACGAACGCCAGAAGCACAAGCTGTTCGATCGCATCAATGCGTTCTTCAAGGGCGACCTCAAAGGCAAGACCTTTGCCCTGTGGGGCCTGGCGTTCAAACCCAATACCGACGACATGCGCGACGCGCCGAGCCGTGTATTGATGGAAGCCTTGTGGGCGGCCGGTGCCCATGTACGGGCCTTCGATCCCGAAGCCATGCAGGAAACCCAGCGTCTGTACGCCAATGAAGAGCGCCTGAGCCTGATGGGCACGCCGGAATCGACCCTCAGCGGCGCGGACGCGTTGATCGTCTGCACCGAGTGGCAGCAATTCAAGGCGCCTGACTTTGACCTGATCAAGCAGCGCCTGAACACCCCGGTGATTTTTGACGGCCGCAACCTGTACGACGGCGAGCGTCTGGCCAAGACCGGCTTGCAGTACTTCCCGATGGGACGGGGTGAATCGTGCAACTTGCCGGTTTCCCACGGTTCATCAGCCATTTGATGATGTGATCACGCCGCCATTGGTAACAATGGCGGCGTTTTTTTTGCGTGCTCCGAGGAGTCAAGGAGACTCGACATGCCGGCCGATTTCACCCGCACAGACCTGCTGACTCAACGCAGGCACTCCCTGATTCTGGGCGCGTTCGCATTACTGCTGTTTATTCTGGGCAATCATCAAGAGGCGGCGATCGGATTTGATTCGCGCTTTGTCATGTTTGCCAACGAAATGCTGCGCAACGGCCCCGGCTTTTTTCCGACAACCTATGGCCAGCCTTACGCTGACTACAGCGCCACCACGACCCTTTTCACCTGGCTGCTGTCGCTGCCCTTGGGCAAAGTGAACAGCCTCACCGCATGGCTGCCTACGGCCATTGCCAGCGCAACGATTGTGACGTTGATGTATCGCCTGGTTGCGCCCCAATCCACGCAATGGGCACTGGTCAGCGTGGCCTTGTTGTTGCTGAGCATGACCTTCGTGACCGAAACCCGGGCCGTTTCGCTGGATCAAATGCTGGCAGCCGTCAGCCTCAGCGCCTTTTACCTGGCTTACTGTCACGATCACTTCGGTGCGCCACGACGACATGTGTGGCTTCTCGCCTTGCTGGTGCTGGGCTTTGCGATTCGCGGCCCGATCGGCCTGGTGATTCCTACCGGTATCCTGTGCAGCTACTACCTGCTGAACGGCCAATGGCGTCGGCTGATCAGCGTCGGGGGGCAAGCGCTGGGATTGCTGGTGGTGTGCATTGGCACCTTGCTGATGCTGGCCTGGCTCAGTGGTGGCGAGGCGTTTGTCCACGAAGTGATCCGCATGCAAGTCACCGGGCGCATGGACGGCACCGAAGGCGCAAGCAGCGTGCTGTATTACTTCACAAGCTCCGTGGGCAACTACGCCCTGGCTTACCCGCTGGCCGTGGTGGTGCTGGTGGCAATCCTGATTGCCGGGCGTAAACAGTCGGGACCGTCGCTGCAACTGGTCAAATACTGCGTCGCTGCTGCGTTGGTGGTCATGATCGGCCTGTCGATTCCTCAAGCCAAGAAAGCTCGATACCTGCTGCCCATGTTGCCTATGGCCGCGATCATTGCGGCTTATCCGTTTCAAGTCATGAGCGGTCGGGTGTTTGGCGTTTTACGTTGCTTTATTCAAGGGCTGTTCTTGCTCCTGCCGGGCTTGCTGATCATCGGCCTGATCGTTGCAGGCAAGCGTTTTGGCGAGCAGTTGCCGCCCTTGACCGCGACCTTCGTCATCCTGGCGGCTCTCCAGGCTCTGGCACTGGGCCTGTTGTTCAAAGCCCGGTGGCGTACTCAAGGGTTGGCGGCGTGTGCCGTGCTGGCACTGTGGAGCAGCTATATCACCGTCTTTGAACCGGCAGAGCGCACTCTGTATGACACGCGCACCTTTACCCTCAAAGCCCTGCAATTGATCGATCAGGCCCCGGCACCCGTGGTGCTTCACGGCATGGGCAAAGACGCCAAGGCGATCAAATTCATGGTCAACGTGGACCGGGATCTGCTTCCGCTTTTCACCCAGTCACCTGCAGAGCTGACAGCACTGCGCGCACCGGCCTGGATCGTGATGGACAGAAAGGACTATGAGGCCTTGCAGGGCAGCGAGCCGGGCAGCATTGCACCGGCACTGAGCGGGCGCTTCGACAAGAATGATTACGTGCTGCTGCATTTGCGTTGATCGTTATTGTGTGACCGCTGTCAGGACAAATCGCAAAATCTCGTCGCGCTGAGTACGAGCCTGTTTGGGATCTCGACCAGCGCGCAAATCTTTACTAGACACATCTTACGCACCTCTCAGATGCCTCCTACGGCCTATCGGTCTTCTACACAATAGACTGCCAGGCCGACAAGAGGGAGATGCATCTATGGCTAACAACGAGTATGTGACGTGTTGCTTATGGGGTGGTTGACTTGAGTTCGTCAGCCTACGGCATTGGCAGAATGGTATTAAAGCCCGATGCCTGGCGTTTGTTCAGGTATGTGAAAACGGACTATGTGAGAGGGTATAAGGTCGCTACGCGGAGAGGGTTCTTCTTCGATAGATTTTCGGACGTTATAACTGCAAGCACTGTGTATGGCGCGTGTGACAGCCTTAATGAGTAACTTTATTTTTTATCCCGTCTTTATACTTATAACGGTGCTTTTATACTGGCCTTCCTTTTGGGCGTACTACGCGTGGTCAGGTCGTCGTTATTCCGCTTTTAAGTTCTGGGGGGGTTGGGAGCTACAACGTACTGTGTGCGACCACTCACAATTTTTTTATGCGAGACAGCACGTTACCATTTATGGGGCATGTCGATAATGCCGTAATGGGTTGGTTGTCCCTTGTTATGATATTTGTCCATATCTCTACATTTCCGGCTGAATGGGAACGAAAACGCTGGTTTTCACGACAGTAAACGCTGAGGAGTGGAACGAACCTGCGTTCGAGTTGGTGCGCCACTGCGACGCAGCGGTTGCAAAACCGGAATACGCAATATGTCTGTTTAACCATGGAAGCAGACTCTACGACTGCTGCGCAGCCGGACGCAGCCTCACACTGAAGTCCATTAAACCCACAACCATCCCCGCTGCAGGTACAATCCCCGCCCTTCACTCTCATCCAAGGAATCCCAATGTCAGGGCTTGAACTGTTTGCCGCCGCGCTCGGCGTCATCGCCGTCTGGTTAACAGTCAAACAAAACCCCTGGTGCTGGCCCATCGGCCTGGTGATGGTGCTGCTGTACAGCTGGATTTTTTTCGAGATCAAACTGTATTCAGGCATGCTCCTGCAGGTGTTTTTTGCACTGCTACAAGTCTATGGCTGGTGGCAGTGGACCCGCGCAGGCACGCAACACGAAGGCCGGGTGGTCTCGCGGCTCACTGTTTTGCAAGTGCTCTTCGGCCTCGCCATGGGCGCGATTGGCAGTGCTGCGTTGGGTGCAGCAATGGCTCATTGGACAGACTCCGGGTTCCCATGGTCTGACGCCACGCTGACCGCGTTCAGTCTGGTCGCACAGCTGTGGATGGCACAAAAACGCCTTCAGTGCTGGGCCCTGTGGTGTGTGATCGATGTGCTCTACATCGGCTTTTTCGTCTGGCAGGATCTGTACCTCACGGCCGGGCTTTACGCGCTGTTTACCGTGATTGCCATTCAAGGCTGGCGTGACTGGTGCCGCGACCCGGCGCTACGCACATGAAGGTGGTGGTACTGGCCGGGCCGGAATCAAGTGGCAAAAGTTGGCTGGCGGCGCTGCTGCAACAGCGGTTTGGCGGCATTCAGGTGGGTGAATACGTCCGCTACTTTATCGAGCAAAACCCTCGCGATACTTGCCTGGCCGATATCCCAGAGATCGCTCGCGGCCAACTCGAATGGGAAGACCAGGCACGCGCCAAACAACCCGAACTGTTGATTCTGGATACTCATTTGTTGAGCAATATCCTGTGGAGCGAGACGCTGTTTGGCGATTGTCCAGACTGGCTCGAAACCGAGTTGCTAAAGCGTCATTACGACCTGCATTTGCTGCTCTCCCCTGACGACGTGGAGTGGACTGCGGACGGCCAGCGTTGCCAACCTTCGCTTGCAGAACGCCAGACGTTCTTTAAGGCCAGCCATCAGTGGCTGGCAGATCATGACCAACCCTTGGAAATTATCACGGGTGATTGGCAGGCTCGACAACAGCATGCCTGCGCAGCGGTAGAACAATTAATCAACCGCCATGAAACTTATTCAATAAGTATTAGTCAGTAAGTAATAGGCCCATTTAAAGTGCACATCATTAACTGGCAACTTAATGGTTTCAGCACTTTTAATATGTCCACTGCTGTTACATGCACACCCCCGCAACACCGCTAAAACACTAGCCTGCGCCATAAACACGAATAGTGTAACGCTCATGAAACAGGCCCTGTCGGCCTCTAAAAATAGCGCCTGCCCAACAGATAAAGGCGCTGACCGGTTCATTGTTATCTCACGCACGTTACACTTCGGCTTAACCCTAATAGCCGTCACGCTGCCAGCTGTTGTTTTACAACATTAAATCAAAAGCGGCACAGCTCATGCTCTTTCCTTATCACGCTGACTAGGGCCAGCGTCGAAAAGGGAGCACAGTCATGGGGCACTTATACCGCGGTAACCGTTACCTGCTGATGGCATGCAGCCTGACCGCCTTGATGGGTGTGTGCAGCGCAGTACAGGCCGCCGGTAATGGCGAGATAGTGCTTGTGCGTACTGTGCAACCCCAGCCGGTGGGTACCCCCGCCATGCACCCCGATCCCGACCCTCTTACCGCCAATGCCAGTCCTTTGGCACAAGTGATGGGCGGCACCCGTGAACTCAATGATGGCGATTTTGCCGGTGTCAGTACCGGTACATCGATCAGGCATAACCTGATGCCAACTGGCAACAGCCTGCCAGGGCTCAATAACAGCAACGGCCTGCCAGGCATGAGCAGCGGTCATGGCGGCGGTAGCGGCGGCACCCTTTCCAACACCATAGGCAACAGCATCAACCAGGGTATGCGTCCGCTGTCTGCACTGAGCCAGGGGAAATAACATGACTGCCTATAGCCTGCCTGTGCTGATCGCCGCGCTACTAGCCAGCTCAAGTGTGCTGGCGGCTTCTGACAACAACGCCGAGATCAATAATTCGGGCGCCAATTACCACGGCAACGTGACGATCAATCAGGCGGCGGGCGACCAGCAGCAGCAAGTCAACATTCGCGCAATTGCCATCGGCACCGAGGCCAAAGCCTCAACTTCAGTGACTCAAAAACTCAATACGCCAGCCGACGCTTCGCTCGATGCCAGGGCAGCCATTGGCGGCAACTCTTTCAGTAATGGCAGCGGTGTGATCGGTATCAACCAGTCCGCCGGCGCCAACAACCAGATGGTCAATGCCGTGCGAGTAAGCATCAGTGCCCAACCGCAAGGCATGGACGACAGCGCCCTGTCACAACAAAACGTGGCGCTGGTACCAAACTCGGGAACCGCATCCCCCGCCAACGGCAGTCGCCAGATCGTTACCAGCGATCAGGCCTTCACCGGCAGCCGAGGGGTGGTGCAGTTGAACCAGAGTGCAGGGGTGGGGAACCGCATGGCTAACACCCTGAATATACGGGTTGCTGACTAACCCGATAACAACGCAGTGCAATTAGAAAGTGCCAACACTTAACACACTAATGAAGCACGGAGAATCACCATGAAACCTTCAAGCGCTCTGAAACCTCTGGCTTTCGCCATGGCTGCACTCCTGTCTGTGGCAGCAAGTGCCAATGGCCCTAGCAACAACCCACCACCTCCATCGAATCCACCGTCCTACACACTGGACCCTTATGCGGCTGCAGCAGCGGTTGTGATTGATGTGCAAAACAGTAATCACAACAAAGTGACCAACAAAGCGATCAAAAACACCGCAACCGTCAAAGATTCGGTCAAAGGTGCTGAAGGTAACATGGGCGTCAACGCCGCAGCCGGCTCGGGCAACCAGCAAGACAACGCCGTTGCGATTGCAACCTCCGACGAGTCATTCGTCTTTGGCACCGCTGCGTCACTGACCAGCGCAACCCAAACCAACAGTCATAACAACGATCACAACTACGGCACACAAAACAACGCCCTGCTCAAAAGCTCGGGCAATGGCAGCTCAGGCAACGTGGGTATAAACGTCGCTGCGGGCGATTTCAACCAACAGAAAAACAACCTGGCCATCGCCGTATCCAATGGCCGCATCGCTTCGGCAGGCGCTACCGCCAGCCAAACCTCCAATAACCTGTCGGTTATCAACGAGGCCGGTGCGTCTTATCTGAGCAACGTGAATACCTGGTCGCAAGGGCCAAGCTGGAACAACAACCATACGCCTGTAGTTAACAATGCCACCATGGACCACTCGTTCAATGGCATCTCGGGTAATGGTGGTGCCAACATCGCAGCAGGTGTGGGTAACCAACAAAGCAACTCGCTGTCCATCGCTGCAGGTTGCAAAGTCTGCATGTAATAGCGACGTTAAAGGAGGGTCTCGTTTACGGGACCCTTTCTCTTAATCCAAGGCGTATCAATCATGCGTATTGTCGCCCTCGCCCTCATGCTCGGTTTGACCGGGATGAGCGGGATCTCCCAAGCCGCACAGATGCCCATCGCCGCCATGCCAGGCGGCAATCTGGTTTTCAAGCAGGTACAGAGCATTCGCGAGCGGCGCTTTGCGGACATCGTCGAACAAAAAACCGACTTCAGTTGTGGCGCGGCGGCATTGGCCACCGTATTGCGTCAAGCCTACTGGCTGGATGTCAACGAAGACGAGATCATTAAAGGGATGCTGCAAAACGCAGATCAGGAGCTGGTCCGCGTCCAAGGGTTTTCAATGCTCGACATGAAGCGCTACGTCGAAAGTATCGGCATGCGCGCCCGGGGTTACCGGATTCCTGCGCAAAGCCTGGAAAGTGTCAACATCCCTGTTGTCGTCCTCCTGGACATCCGTGGCTACAAGCATTTTGTCGTCCTGCAGCGTACCCAAAAAGACTGGGTTTACATTGGCGACCCTGTACTTGGCCATAAGCGTTATTCCCATGAAGATTTTATAAAAGGCTGGAATGGCATCGTGTTTGCTGTCATCGGCCCCGGCTACGACAAAACCAACGCGCTACTGTCCCCCCCGGCTCCCCTGACAGCTAAAAACCAGCTGGACAGTTTTAGTCCGGTCAAAGATGCAGAGCTCATGGATTTTGGTTTTATTCAAAGTGACTTTTTTTAGGTGCGCCAAGCATGACTACGGAGCTGCGTGCTCCTGGAGCAGCACATGAACACTCCAATCTGGCTGATTGCAGCCTGCCTTGCGGCCAGTGTGCCCGTTCAGGCCGCATCGACCTTTAAACCGGTCGAATTGAAAGACAATGAAATGGCCGAGTTGCGTGGACGTTATGTCATGCCCGGACGGATCATCAGTTTCGGCATTGTGATGAACAGTACCTGGACCAGCAGTAACGGCGGCGTCGTAGGAGCCAGTACCTCCATGTATGTGCAAAACACCATTGAGCCCAAGTTTTATGTATCGACCTACAGTTCTGCCGGAAATGGCCCCACCGGCTCACCCGGCACCGGGTCGGTGACCGGCGGCGTGGGCTTGTCCACGGGCCAGGGCGTCACCCAGAGCGTGCGTGCTGCAGGTGACTACAACAGCGCTTACAACAATGTCGATATCAATGTGACAGAGGCCAATCAGGCACCTGTGGTTAACCAGCAAGGCGTGTTGTTGGCCGCCAACAGTCCGGTTACCCAGGCTGGCAGTGCAGGTAATTTGACCGTTTCAGCCGTTAATGGAGGCATCCAACTAGCGATTCAGGCCTCCAATAATCAAGGCCAGTCATTGCAACAAATAGCTCAAGGGGGCGTGTTGCAGAGCACAACAGTGTTAGGGGGCGGCAACATGGTTAATAACATGACGCAACTTAATGTGGTGTTGCGCAATAACATGCCAAGTCCCGGCGCGCTCGACTGCAATCTCAGTCAGCTAAAAGGTCTTCGCAACATGGGATATTGAACTAGGCTCTGTCCTACGACTTGGCTTATCTGGACGGCTTATTTCATGCACCGATCGTTTACCTTTCGCGCAGTTGTATGCATGAGCACTATTTTCCCATCAGCCCTGCTGTATGCAGCACCTGGTTCGGACGTAGAGCTACTAAAACAAGAACTCATGGAGCTACGCCAACGTTACGATCAGCAGCAAAAAGCTTTGGCTGTACTCGAGCAGCGTGTTCGTCAAGTTGAAGATCAACCCGCAACGCCTGCCCCACGGCGCCTGGCCAAATCACCAGCCGACATGAAGGGCAACCAGAACGTTGCAGCAGCCAGTACCGGAGCCGCCGCCGCGGGGGGCAGTTCTTACGGATCGGCCCTCAAGGATGACTCCGCACCCGCGCAGAGCGTGGTCAACCTGTATGACGAGGCCAGCGGGTTCTTCGGCGGTGGCAAGTTCAGTTTCGAAACGGGCGTGACCTATTCGCGCTATGACACACGCCAGCTTATCCTCAACGGGTTCCTGGCCCTGGACTCGATCTTTCTGGGCAACCTGAACCTGGACCGGATCAAGGCCGACAACTGGACACTTGATCTCACCGGTCGCTACAACCTGGATAACCGCTGGCAGTTCGACGTTAACGTACCCGTGGTTTACCGTGAGTCGACTTACCAGTCGGGTGGTGCCAACGGCGGCTCTGCGCAAGCAACTTCAGAAGAAACGGTCACCCGCGACCCGACCATTGGCGACGTCAACTTTGGCGTGGCTTACAAGTTTCTCGATGAATCGGCAAACACTCCGGACGCGGTGTTCAGCGTGCGAGTCAAGGCACCCACCGGCAAGGACCCGTTCGGGATCAAGCTGGTTCAGTCGGTTGACAACACCAACGTATTCACTCCCGAAGACCTGCCCACCGGTAATGGCGTGTGGTCGATCAGCCCTGCCATCTCGCTGGTCAAAACCTTCGACCCGGCCGTATTGTTCGGTACTCTCTCGTACACCCACAACCTTGAAGAGTCGTTTGACGACATCAGTTCAACGCAAAACCTCAAACAACCAGGCAAAGTCAAACTCGGTGATAGCTTCCAGATTGGTGCGGGTGTGGCCTTCGCACTCAACGAAAAGATGAGCATGTCGTTCTCGGTGTCTGACCTGATTCAGAAAAAGAGCAAGCTCAAGCAGGATGGCGAGGACTGGCAAACAGTCACTACCAGTGATGCCAACGCGGGTTACTTCAACGTCGGCATGACGGTTGCAGCCACCGACAACCTGACTATCGTGCCCAACCTGTCCATTGGTTTGACTGACGATGCACCGGACTTCACCTTCAGCCTGAAATTCCCTTACTACTTTTAGACCCTTGGCTGATAGTGCGTAAAAAAGCCCGCAGCGTTTGACCGCTGCGGGCTTTTTTGTGGTCTAGCGGATCTGATGCTTGTGCAACAACCGATAAAACGTTGGCCGCGAAACCCCCAAGACCTTGGCTGCCACACTCAGGTTATCACTGTGCCTGTGTAACACCTCACACAGGGCCTGGCGTTCGGCGCGGTCCTTGTACTCTTCAAGCGTACTCATTTCCCCTACAAACAGCGGACTTGAGTCCAAACCCAGGTCATGGGCCTCGATCTGACGCCCTTCAGCCAAAACCAGCCCGCGGCGTACACGGTTGGCAAGCTCGCGCACATTGCCGGGCCAACCGTGATTGCCCATGGCAATCAATGCATCATCACTGAAAGTGCGCGGCCGACGCCCCGTTTCCAGGCTGTAGTAACGGGCAAAGTGACTCGCCAGCATGGCCAGATCACCATGACGCTCACGCAGTGGCGCGGTGATCACTTGCAATACATTGAGCCGGTAGTACAAGTCCTCGCGGAAACGCCCCTTCACGATTGCGGCTTCAAGATCGACATGGGTGGCTGCCAGTACCCTCACATCAACCGGGATTGGCTGACTGCCACCGACCCTTTCAATGTGTTTTTCCTGCAAAAAACGCAACAGATTGGCTTGCAGCTCCAGTGGCAGATCGCCGATTTCATCCAGGAAAAGCGTGCCGCCATTGGCCGCTTCGATCCGCCCGATCTTACGCTGATGAGCGCCCGTGAACGCGCCCTTCTCATGACCGAACAGTTCGGACTGGATCAGATGGTCCGGAATGGAACCGCAATTGATCGCGACAAAAGGTTTGCCATTGCGCTGAGATTGACGATGCAAGGTGCGCGCGACCAGCTCCTTGCCGGTACCGCTTTCACCCCGAATCAATATGGGGGACTGGGTGGGCGCAAATTTGCTCAGGATTTTTCGCAAATCCCGCATGGATCGGCTTTCACCCAGTAGCTCATCTTCCTGGGGCAGAATCAGCGGTGCAGTCTGGCCACGTAAGCAGGCCATGCCAAAGGCTCGGCCAAGCGTGACCTGAACCCGCGAGACATCGAAGGGCAATGTGTGGAAGTCAAAAAACCATTCACAGACAAAATCGCCCACATTCTTCATTTTCAGGACGTCTGGTGTCAGCACCGCAATCCACTCGGTGCCGCTACGGCTGATCATGTCTTTAACGGCTTCGGGGCGCTCAAGGTGGGAAGGCTGAAGTCTGAAGAGGCCAACATCGCAAGAACGATCAACGACACTAGCCAGCGTGCAACTGTCCACCGCCCAGCCTATGGTTCGCAAACCGGGGAGTATTTCATGGCAATCTTCACAGGGATCAACGACCAACAGACGTCGGGGAGATGACATCGTGAGCATGACTGTTCCTTGGCGCCAAAAAAATAAAAAATCAATAAAAACAGTCCTTTGTTCGACCCAAGCGTAACGTTAGCAAGGCTGTGGGAGCTTTCAGGATCTTTTCTTTATATCCCTAATAGCCAATTAAGCTGTGTGCACTCAATTGAATAATTAAAAGGCGGTTTGCAGGCGCAAAAAATTGATTTGGATCAGTTGGGTAAAAAAACTTTTAAAAAAGTAGGAAAAGTGTGTGACCTGATGCCGGTCTGAAGTCATCAGTACAAGTAACCAACCGAACGGTAAGCCCAGCCGACGGTTAATCACTTGATGGGCATACTTGAGAGAAAACCCTATGAACGCCCCGCTCCGTTTCAACGAAGCACTTTTGATTGCCGGCCACGCCTTTGAACCTTTTCAATGCGTTGCCTGGGCTGCACAAGACGGTCATGGCGAGTTGAGCCTGACTGTAATTGACCGAACCAACACCCGCATCGGCCGCAAACAAATCCCGCGCAGCGCTTGCGCAGACGCTGCCCAGCTCGAAAGTCTGTTGGCTCAAGCCCGCGCCGAGATCAGCAGTGAAGGCTACGCCTTGCAGCCGTGGGTAATGCCAGCGTAAAGCTGCTTGATTGCCCCCTCCCTTCGGGAAGGGCTTGCTGGCGATGGCCTCAGCGCGTTGTACCTGATACGCCGCGCTGAGGCCATCGCCAGCAACCCCGCCCCCACCGCGGCACTTGGTCTCTAGCCATCAATGTGCAGGTATTGTGCATTCAAATCCGCCGCCAATTGAGGCGCGCGACCGAGACGAATCGGGCCTCGCTCGATATCGATCAACAGCCCCGGGCAATTGAACACGGGCAATACCGGCCAGTCTTTCAAGCGACCATCGGTCAACAGTAGAAAACGCTGTTGCTCCTGCGGGAACTGCTTACGCCGCCGATCAAGCCATTTCTCGACTTCCTGCAAGGCCTGGAGCAACGGTGTACCGCCACCGGCACCCAGCTGTGCCAGCCAGTCATTGAGCGCCGCCGAAGCCTTAACCCCGGTGACCTGCCACACTGGCGAACTACCGCTGGCAGTCATTACGGCCACCCGGGCACGCTGGCGATACGCATCCTCGAACAACTGGGCAAGCAGCCCCTTGGCATCACTCAAGGCCTGATGCCGCCGGGTTGAAGCCGATGCATCCACCACCACCAGCCACAGTTCCTGCGCTGCACTGTGCCGGGTTTTATGAACCAGGTCAGCGCGCTGGCGTGGGCGGCCACGGAGCAAGGTTTGCACCCAGTCGATCATCCCGCTGCGGGCACTGCGGCTAGCACCCTGCTTGCCCGTTGCGAGATGCCCGGCCCGGGGTCTGGCATCCGCCCCCGTATCAGATCGGGGACGAATGCCTAGGGCTTTTTTGGCCAGCTCGGCACTTCACGACGCGCACCCATAGCCTGGGCCTGGGCAGGCAACTCGCCCCACTGGCCCTGGCCAGAACCGGACGAAGCGTGACTGGATTGAGGCTGTGATTGCGGCTGCTCTGGCGTCGGCGCCTGCCCCATCTGCTCGCGACGTCGATGGCGCAAGGCAAACTCGGCCACGGCATCGATATCGTCCAGGCTAATGGCAGTGGCACCGCGCCATGCGGCATGGGCTCGTGCAGCCCGCAGCCAGACCAGATCGGCACGCATGCCGTCCACCGCAGCTGCAAAACAGCGCTCGGCGATCACCGCGAGCGATTGATCATCCAGGGCGATGCCGTTCAGCAACTCCCGGGCATGCTGGCAGCGCTGGCGCAACGCCCTTTGCGCCTCTTCCCACTGCGCGCAAAACCCGTGCGGGTCAGCATCAAAGGCCAGACGACGACGAATGATTTCTCCACGTTCGGACGGTTGCGGCTGGCCGCTCATGGCTACATTAAGCCCAAAACGGTCGAGTAACTGGGGGCGCAACTCGCCTTCTTCCGGGTTCATGGTGCCAATCAGCACAAAGCGGGCAGAGTGGCGATGGGAAATGCCATCGCGCTCGACCAAATTGGTACCGCTTGCGGCCACATCCAGCAGCACATCCACCAGATGGTCTGCGAGTAAATTCACTTCGTCGACATACAGCACGCCACCGTCGGCCTTGGCCAACACACCCGGTGAGAACTGCGCCTTGCCTTGCCCGAGTGCGGCGTCCAGATCGAGGGTGCCGACCAGTCGCTCTTCAGTAGCCCCCAAAGGCAAGGTCACGAACTGGCCGCTGGCGAGCAGATCTGCCAGCCCACGGGCCAGGGTAGATTTAGCCATGCCGCGGGGACCTTCAATCAGCACGCCGCCAATCCTGGGGTCGATGGCCGTGAGGCACAGCGCAAGTTTCAACGAGTCCGCGCCGACCACCGCCGATAACGGGAAATGCGGGGTGTCAGTCATGTTTTCGGATTCCAAATCGTAGAATGTTGATCGACTTCAAAAAGCCCTTCACTCTTCTTCTATATCCAGCAGCAAGTTTTCCAGTGCCGCCTGATATTCCCCGGGCTCACTCCAAAGGCCGCGCTGCTGAGCCTCCAGCAAGCGCTCGGTCATGTCACGCAAAGCGTGCGGGTTGTGCTCGCGAACAAACTCGCGGGTATCAGGGTCCAGCAGGTAGGCATCCGCCAGCAAGGCGTATTGATGGTCGTCGATCAAATGCGTGGTGGCATCGAACGCAAACAGGTTGTCCAGGGTCGCGGCCATTTCGAACGCGCCTTTATAACCGTGGCGCTTGACCCCGTCGATCCATTTCGGATTGGCTGCCCGGGAGCGGATTACCCGGTTCAACTCCTCCTTGAGGGTGCGAATCTTCGGCAAGTCCGGCTGGCTGTGATCGCCGTGATAGCTGGCTGCAGCCTCCCCGCGCAACGTCTCCACAGCGGCCAGCATGCCGCCCTGGAACTGGTAGTAATCATTGGAATCAAGCAGGTCGTGTTCGCGATTGTCCTGGTTTTGTACCACGGCCTGCATCTGCCCTAGACGCTGGGCAAACTGACCGCGGGCCGCCGTGCCTTCATCGGCGACACCATAGGCATAACCGCCCCAGTTGAGGTACACCTGGGCCAGGTCATCTCGGCTTTGCCACACACGACCATCAATCGCGTTCTGCACCCCGGCACCATAGGCGCCTGGCTTGGCGCCAAACACCCGCCAGCCTGCCTGGCGCGCGGCCAGTTCGGGTGACAGTCCATCGCGCTCCAGCTGTTCACGCTCACTGCGTACCTTGGCCGCCAGCGGGTTTAGATCATCCGGCTCATCCAGTGCCGCCACGGCTTGCACGGCGGCATCGAACAGGCGAATCAGATTGGCAAACGCATCGCGGAAAAACCCCGAAACCCGCAAGGTCACGTCAACCCGTGGACGGTCCAGAAGGCTTACCGGCAGAATTTCAAAGTCATCCACTCGCTGGCTGCCGGTGGCCCATACCGGGCGTACGCCCATCAGCGCCATGGCCTGGGCGATATCATCACCGCCCGTACGCATGGTCGCCGTGCCCCATACCGACAAGCCAAGCTGGCGCAGATGGTCGCCGTGATCCTGCAAATGGCGCTCAAGAATAAGGTTTGCCGACTGAAAGCCGATTCGCCAGGCCGTCGTGGTCGGCAGGTTGCGCACATCCACTGAAAAAAAGTTGCGACCCGTGGGCAGCACATCGAGTCGCCCGCGACTCGGCGCACCACTGGGCCCTGCCGGTACAAAGCGTCCCTCAAGGGCATCGAGCAGACCCTGCATCTCGGCGGGGCCGCAGGCATCCAGACGCGGCGCGACGACTTCAAGCAGCGCGTCGAAAATCCCCCTGACCTCGACCCATTGCTCGGTGCCAGGCAATTTCAGCGAGCCCTCCAACGCCTGTTCGATCAACTGCGCCGCATAAAGCTCCAGCCGCTCGCGGGTGTCCCCCGCCGTACGCCAACGCTCATCGGTGACGGCTTGCAACACAGCGGGCTGACGCGCAGTCCAGGGCTCGGCCAGTGCGCAGTCCAGCGGATCGAAGCCCAGCTCGAAAGCCTTGGCCAGCGCCCGCAGAATGCTCGATTGCGCGCCACGACCATCGCCGCGAGGGATGCGCAACAACGCCAGCAAGGTGTCGATGCGCAAGCGCCCGGCCGGCGACTCGCCAAAAATATGCAGCCCATCGCGGATTTGTGACTCTTTGAGATCGCACAGATAGGTGTCCAGCCGGGGTAGCCAGATCGCCGCGTCAGCGTCGCTGTCCAGCTTCTCGTCCAGTTGCAGCTCGCGGTCGATACGGGTTTCACGCACCAGGGCGAGAATGTCCCGTTGCAACTCACGGGCGCGTCGGGGGTCGAGCAACTGCGCTTCGTAATATTCGTCGGCCAGCAACTCCAGATCACGCAGCGGCCCGTAGGTTTCAGCACGGGTCAGCGGCGGCATCAAATGGTCGATGATCACCGCTTGGGTGCGACGCTTGGCCTGGGCGCCTTCGCCTGGGTCATTGACGATAAAGGGGTAGACGTTGGGCATCGGCCCCAGAATTGCATCCGGCCAGCAGTTTTCGGACAGTCCGACGCCCTTGCCGGGCAGCCACTCCAGATTGCCGTGCTTGCCCACATGCACCACAGCGTGGGCACCATAGGTGTTGCGCAGCCAGAAGTAGAACGCCAGATAGCCGTGTGGCGGCACCAGATCCGGATCGTGATACACCGCACTGGCATCGACCTGATAACCTCGCGCCGGCTGGATGCCGACAAAGGTCAGGCCAAAACGCAGACCGGCGATCATCAGCCGCCCACTGCGAAACATCGGATCATTTTGCGGCTCGCCCCAACGCTCAATCACCGCCTGGCGATTGACCTGGGGCAATCCATTGAACATCGCCAGGTACTCATCCAGCCCCAGGCTTTGCATGCAGGGGCGGAGATCGAGAGTGTCCAGGTCATTGCTGACGCCCCCCAACAAAGCCTGTATCAACGCGGTGCCGGTCTCGGGCAGCTCGCAGTCCACGGGATACCCCTGAGCCTGCAAGGCACGCAGAATATTCAATGCCGCCGCCGGAGTATCCAGCCCCACACCGTTGCCGATCCGGCCATCGCGGGTCGGATAGTTGGCCAGAATCAGTGCAATCCTTTTTTGCGGGTTCGCCACACGGCTCAACTCAACCCATCGCCGCGCCAGTTCTGCGACAAAATCCATACGCTCGGGATGGGCGCGATAACACACCACATCCGACTGACTGCGTTCGCTGCGCCATGCCAGATCCTTGAAGCTGATCGCACGGCTGATGATTCGCCCATCCAGTTCAGGCAAGGCGATATGCATCGCCAGGTCACGTGGTCCCAGCCCTTGGTCGCTGGCTTGCCAGCCGGGCTCGTTGTCCTGGGCACAAATGGCCTGGATCACCGGGATATTGCGGCGAAACGGACGCAAGTGCGGGGCTTCAGGGCTCGACTGGGCAAAACCCGTGGTGTTGAGGATCACCCCGGCGTCAACGTCGTCCAGCAGATCCTGAACCACCGCCAGGCAGCCAGGTTCCTTGAGGCTGGCCACGGCAATCGGCAAAGGGTTGAGCCCGGCGGCCTGAAGACGCTGGCAAAACACATCGACAAAACCGGTATTGGCCGCCTGCAAGTGCGAGCGATAGAACAACAGCGCCGCCACGGGTTGCCCCACATGCCATTCGGCCTGCCAGTCCTTGAGTTGAGCGTTGGTGTGCTGCGGATGATAAATCGCGGTGCGCGGCAGGGTCTGCGGCTCATCCCATGCATAATCGCGGCCCAGCCATTGACTGGCCAGGTAGCGATAGAGCTGCTGGGCGTTATGCCGCCCGCCCTGGCGCAAAAAGTGCCACAGACGCTCGCCCTGTTCGGCCGGGACGGTGCTCAGCGCGCTGAGTTCCGGGTCGGGACGGTCGTCGCCGGGTACCAGAATCAGGGTGACACCACGCTCAGCCAACTGCACCAGGCGCTCGATGCCGTAGCGCCAATAGCCGATGCCGCCGTGCAGCGACAGCAAAATCACCTTGGCGTGTTGCAGCACCTGATCGACATACAAGTCGACCGAGCCATGGTTTTGCACCTGCATCGGATTGGCCAGACGCAGGCTTGGATAATCTTCAGGCAACTGCTGTGCCGCTTCGGCAAGCAGTGCCAGGCTTGAATCACCACTGCACAGGATCACCAGCTCGGCGGGGGTCTGCCCCAAGTCGGCAATATTGTCATCCGATACAAAGCCACCGGGCTGGGTCCTGAGCAAATGCATGGCTTATACGCTCAACGCTGTGCGCAGGGTGGATTCGAGCAGTGCTGCGTCGAGGTCCTGACCGATCAGCACCAGCTTGGTGGTACGCGCTTCGTCACGGCCCCAGGCGCGGTCGAAGTGCTTGTCAAAGCGCGTGCCCACACCCTGAATCAGCAGGCGCATCGGCTTGCCCGGGATCGCCGCAAAGCCCTTGACCCGCAGAATGCCGTGCTTGACCACCAACTGGGTCAGCGCTTCCATCAGTACACGCTCCTCGCCCTCCGGCAGCTCGATGGAAATCGAGTCGAAAGCGTCGTGGTCGTGATCGTCGTGGTCATCATCGCCGTCGTGGTGATGGTCATGGTGGCTGTGGCGGCCATCGATATGATCTTCAGAGCCTGCGCCCAGACCCAGCAACACGTCCAACGGCAAGCGGCCGCTGCTGGCTTCAATGATCTTGACCGCTGGCGGCAGTTCTTCAGCCACTTCGGCGCGCACTTTTGCCAGGTCTTCAGGGCTGATCAGGTCGGCCTTGTTGAGGATCACCAGATCGGCACTGGCCAGTTGATCAGCGAACAGCTCGTGCAGCGGCGACTCATGGTCCAGGTTCGGATCAAGCTTGCGCTGGGCATCAACCTGGTCCGGGAACGCGGCAAAGGTGCCAGCGGCCACGGCCGGGCTGTCGACCACGGTAATCACCGCATCCACGGTGCAGGCGCTGCGGATTTCTGGCCACTGGAAGGCTTGCACCAACGGTTTTGGCAGAGCCAGACCGGAGGTTTCGATCAGGATATGGTCGATATCGCCACGACGAGCAACCAGTTCACGCATGACCGGGAAGAACTCTTCCTGCACGGTGCAGCACAGGCAGCCGTTGGCCAGCTCGTACACACGACCGTTGGCTTCTTCTTCGGTGCAGCCGATGGTGCACTGCTTGAGGATCTCTCCATCGATGCCCAGCTCGCCGAATTCATTGACGATCACGGCAATGCGACGGCCCTGGGCGTTATCGAGCATGTGGCGCAGCAACGTGGTTTTGCCCGAACCGAGAAACCCGGTAACGATCGTAACGGGGGTTTTGGCCAGTGTTTTCATCGGATGCCCTTGTGCTAAGCGGCGGGCATACGGGACGACGACCGCAGGCAGTGCGCGGTCAGTCTTCGCCACCGGATCACCCCGCCCGGTTGAAGTAAGAATCTGTCACGAGGCAGGTCTCCTGGCTTACGGCTGGGCATCAGTCTGAGCTGAGCCCTACCCTGCGCCTTCCCGCGTATTCAGCAGTGGCGTAGCAAGGTAAATAACCGTTTACAGTTGCGGGGGCAGCCGCGGCATACCGCGTTCCCTTCTTAGCTTCGCGTTGCGAAGAACCTCGAACGCGCAAGGCTACGCAGTGCGTTGTAACAGGTCAACTGACTACTGTGGGAGCCAGCCTGCTGGCGATGGCATCATTGCGGTGTATCTGCAACACCTCACCGCCTGCATCGCTGGCAGGCCAGCTCCCGCAGGAATCGCGCAAAACCTGACTGCAGGGATCGGTGCTGCATGCACTTGTGTTCTAATTGCCACCTTTTTTTAGCCGCCCTGCTTCAAGGATCTGCCCATGCCCTCCACCTGCCCGACCCGCGTCCTGATCATTGGTTACGTGTGGCCCGAACCGCGCTCTTCGGCGGCGGGCGGGCACATGATGCAAATCATCGAGAGTTTCTTGCAGCAAGGCTGGCAGATCACGTTCAGCAGCCCGGCCGGGATTGGCGAGCACAAGGCCGACCTTGCAGCGCTAGGCATCGACGAAGTCACGATCCAGCTCAATAACAGCAGCTTTGATGCCTTTATCACCGAACTGGCCCCGGATATCGTGCTATTCGACCGTTTCATGATGGAAGAGCAATTCGGCTGGCGCGTCGAGAAGCATTGCCCCCAAGCCTTGCGCGTGCTGGAAACCTCCGATCTGCAAAGCCTGCGCGATGCCCGTCACCTGCAACTCAAGGCGCGGCTCAAGCAAAACACCGAGCAGGACGATTTCAGCAGCCTGTTCGCCCCGGCGCAGCGCGACACTTTTGAGCAGATGGCCGACGCCGACCTGGCCCAACGGGAGATTGCCGCGATCTATCGCAGTGACCTGAACCTGATGATTTCAGAATACGAGATCGATCTGCTGGTCGAGCAGTTCAACGTGCCCAAGGCCCTGCTGCACTGGTGCCCGCTGATGGTCGACAGCGTGCCTGAGGCGTTCGTGCCGTATGAACAGCGTCAGCACTTTTTAAGCATCGGCAATTTTCGCCACGCGCCGAACTGGGATGCCGTGCTGTGGATGAAGACCCATGTGTGGCCCTTGATCCGCCAGCAACTGCCCGCCGCCCAACTGCATGTCTACGGCGCCTACACACCGCCCAAGGCCACCGCATTGCATAACCCGGCTCAGGGTTTTCACGTGCTCAACTGGGCAGAAGACGCACTCGAAGTGATGAGCAATGCCCGTGTTTGCATGGCCCCGCTGCGTTTTGGCGCAGGTATCAAGGGCAAAATCGCCGATGCCATGCTGTGCGGTACCCCCAACGTCACCACGCCCGTGGGCGCCGAGGGCATGCACGGTGATCTGCCGTGGGCCGGTGCCATCGAGCAGAGTGCCAGCGCAATCGCGGCGGCTGCGGTCGAGCTGTACCAGAACCCCGAGGCCTGGCATCAGGCCCAACGCAATGGCCAAGCGCTGCTTGAAGCGCGCTACCTGCAAGGGGTACACGGCCCGGCGCTGGTTGCGCGCATCCAGGGGTGCCGCGCTGAACTTGAGCAGCATCGGCGTAACAACTTCACCGGGGCGATGCTGCGACATCACCAGCACAAAAGTACCCAATACATGTCGCAGTGGATCGAAGCCAAGAATCGCCTCTGACTAACTGCGCCTCCAGATACTCAGCAGAACGGCTCTGAAGGACGGCTCAAGCACCCGGTTTCCGTGGCCACTGAGATGGTTCGAGTCAAAAAACAGTGGCAGGCCGTTGGTGTCATAGGCCGAACATACCGCTCCAGGACATAAAAACGGGAACGGGTCCCAGACGGTCAGGCTGGGGTACTCGCGTTGCAACTGGTCAAGCAGCTGCATTTGTGGCGCGCGCAAGCGTTCGAGCTGCCAGCCTTCTACCGTCAGGCCAGCTGCGCACACTGGATTCATTCGATTGAACCAGTCAGAACAGCGATTGGGGGGCGCCCTGAACAGCGGTTTGGGCGCATCCATCAGTATCTGGATTTTGGCGGCTGTCAGCCTGGCCAGCACAACCTCAGCGGACCTTCGGGCCGCATCATGGTTCTCTACTGTCTGCAGGGACAGCGCCTGCTCAAAAGCTACATTTTCCATTTCCGGCATTCTCAAGGATGCCAGAAAGACAATGTCCCCCGGATTGGCTTTGCTCTCGATATCTCGCAAGTCGGCTTCCTGACGAACAGCGCAGCTCGCCGGATCACCAGCCATCAGACTCACCACACTGCACCCGCCCTGCTCGTACTCCACCACCTTGATCCCGAGTTTCAGCGACACGCTGTTAAGCAGCGTTCGGTAGGCCGCCGTATGTGAATCCCCGATCACAAAAAGCTGCCGTCCGTTAACCTGCGGGTCCTCGATCTTTAGCACGTCTTCCCTTGGGTAATGCCTATAGGCATACCAGGTGTAGGTGTCACGGGTTTGGCTCAGGGATAACTGCTCAGTGTTGTCCGCCACCCAAAACGCCGACCACCAGAGCAGGATCACAGCGCTGAAACTGAAGGCGAATGTACTCCAGGCCTGGCGCTGCCACGCTGATTTACCGGTGCGCACGGGGATTTCGATCCAGTGATAGGAGGCTGCCGCCAGCGCCATCACCACCACCGGATACACTAACTGGACGACCAGCAGCTCTGTCCCCGTGGTCCAGCGTAAAAACACCGCAACGGGCCAGTGCCACAAATACAGGGAAAACGACAAACGACCGATGTAGGTCACCCACGGCGCCTGCAGTAGGCGCTGCAACGGCGAGCCGTAACCATCGGCAGGGAGTGCCAGCGCAGCGATCATCAGCACCGCCCCCAGCACCGTCGCTATCGCCCACGGGAAAGGGAAGTCTTGGCCTTCGGCATACACAAACCCTGCCAGTACCAGTGCCAGACCGCTTGCCAGCAGCAGGCTTGCAAGCGGTCTGGAGCGCAGTGAAGCGCGCCGCGTCGCTATCAGTTGGAACAATATGGCGCCCGCGGCCAGCTCCCAGAACCGGCCAGGAAGCAAGTAAAAGGCCGAGAGCTGATCGGTTTTTGTCTCCAGGGCACTGGTCACCAGCGAGGCGATGGCCAATACCGGCAGCACGGCCCACACCAGAGCGCTGTTTTTATTAAAACGAAGCCACAGGAAATACAGCACCGGGAAGACCACGTAATACTGCTCTTCAACCCCTAGCGACCAGGTATGCAAAAACGGGTTGAGCTCGGCGCCCGGAGAAAAGTAGGTATCGGGATTCCAGGCCAGCACGACATTACTGACCCCAAAAAAGGCCGCCAGCCCTGTACGACTGTTCTGTTCACTCAGCCAGGACTGAGGCACAAACAGGGCCGACACCAGGAAAGTAACCACCAGCACAACCAACAGCGCCGGTAAAATACGCAACAGCCGGCGCCTATAAAACGCTTTCAAATAGTCGACAAAACCCGAATGCCCCCGGTCGCAAAGGGACTGGCTGATCACATAACCCGAGATCACGAAGAACAGGTCGACCCCGGTGAAGCCACCGGGGAGCACGTTCAGAAAGTCGGCATGAAAAAGGATTACAGCGATAACGGCGATGGCGCGCAGCCCATCTATTGCCGGGAGGTAAGCCGGGGAAACTTTACGCATCATCGTATTTCCTGCTTTTTGTTTTTCGTCTGAATCGCGAAAGCTACCTCCCACCCAGAATTGACACCGTAATCACGATCCGACTTTGATGTAGGAATCATGTCAATCTACAGGCCGTCTTCTTAGCAGATACGTGTCCATCACCCAGCCTTTGCGCTTTCTGGCCGCGCTGCGGCTCTGCTTGATGTGCTCGCAGACGTCAGCCAGCTTGCCCGCAATCAGGATCTCGTCTGCTGTGCCGATGTAAGCGCCCCAGTAAATGTCGACGTCTTCATCGACGAAGGCCTCGAAGGCACAGTGGGCGTCGAGCATGACCACCACGTTGTCCAGGTCCTGAGCCGTCAGGCGACGCCCCGTGGTGATGCGAATCGGTTGGCCAATATCATTCAGGGGAATCCGATGGCGGGCGGCCAGCGCCTGCACGCTGCTGATGCCCGGGATCACCTGGTAGTCGAAATCGGTGCAACCGTTGGCCCGCACCCGATCCAGGATGCGCAAGGTGCTGTCATACAGCCCCGGTTCGCCCCACAGCAAAAACGCTCCGCACTCGCCGTCGGCCATTTCGTGATCAATCAACTGCGCAAACACGCACGCCCGCTGCTCATGCCAGTCTTCTACGCCCTGGGTATACGAGGGCGTTGAACTGTCGCGCCTGGGGTCGTTAACCTGTACCACCCGATAACGCGGCTCGCGGATGTAGCGCTCGCATATTTCCAGACGCAGACGCACCAGATCGTCAGTGGTCTGGCCCTTGTCCAGAACAAAGAACACGCAGGCCCGGTTCAACGCATTGATCGCCTGCACGGTGATGTGCTCCGGATCGCCTGCCCCCATGCCTATCAACAACAGTGTCTTCATTGCCCTTTATCCTTTGTCTGGCCGTACCGTCGCTGGCAGGAAGTATGAGAAGACGTCATCATCGGCTCAACAAGAACCTTTGAGCAGACAGGCCCATGACTCGACTCGCCAGAGCTACAGACCCGTCTTATGAATTGATGGACGACCACAATGGCTTGTCGATTATTTATCGTCAGCATGGTTTCCCATGCCCTCTGGTTCGCTGGCATTTTCACAAGGAGTACGAGCTGCACCTGATTGTGGCCAGCAGCGGCAAAGTGTTTGTCGGCGACTATATTGGCAATTTCCACCCGGAGTCCTTGTTCCTCACCGGCCCCAACCTGCCCCACAACTGGATCAGCCAGGTGGCCGAAGGCGAAGTGGTTGCCACGCGCGACATGCTGGTGAACTTCACCGATGAGTTGCTCGATAACGCCGCTTCGGTGTTCACCGAACTTAAAACCCTGACGCCGATGCTGGAACGCGCCCACTACGGCATCGAGTTTCGTTGCAAAACCACAATCCGCAAGGCCATGGACCTGATGCAGAGCATTGCCAGCGCCACGGGCGTTACCCGCCTGGGACATTTTTTGATCCTGCTGGAGCTGCTGGCAGAGTGTGATGACTATCAGTTGTTGTCCGGTGTTACCTGCGGGCAGCTGGCAGACGAGCACACCATCGACCGTACCAACCGGGCCGTTGACTACATATTCAGCCACTACGCCCGTGAACTGCCCCTCGAAGAAGTCGCCGAGTACATGGGCATGAAACCCACCTACTTTTCACGGGTGTTCAAGCAGGCCACCGGGCGCTGCTTCATCGAGTTCGTCAATCGCTTGCGAATCAGCAAGTCCTGCGAGCTGCTCGCCGATGGCGAAAAACCCGTCACTGACGTGTGTTTCGAGTCCGGTTTCAACAATATTTCCAACTTCAACCGCCGGTTTCAGCAGCTAAAAGGCATGACTCCATCACACTATCGGCGTCTGGCAGTGCAGCGTTTGACCGAGCAAAACCAGCCGGGACTGACTGAACGTCTGCGCAGTGCAAAATAGTATCGGTTTGAGTGTTGCCAGTGATTTGTCACGACGGTGATTGAGGGCTGTAATCCGCCCAGGCGCTTGCTCCATGCGAGCCGCTATAAAAACAATAACCGTCCTTCAGAAGCCTCAGGCCGATGAAGTGGAGTGCTCAATGAATATTCCTGTCAAAGCGTTATGTGTCGCTACGTGCATGACCCTCAGCGGTTTGAGCCTGGGCGCGCAAACCCTGACCATCGCCACGGTCAACAACAGCGACATGATCCGCATGCAAAAGCTGGCGAAAACCTTCGAGAGCGAGCACCCCGACATCAAGCTCAAGTGGGTGGTGCTGGAAGAAAACGTCTTGCGCCAACGGCTGACTACGGACATTGCCACCCAGGGCGGCCAGTTCGACGTGCTCACCATCGGCATGTACGAAGCCGCACTGTGGGGAGCCAAAGGCTGGCTCGAACCCATGACCGACCTGCCGGCCACCTACGCCATCGAGGATGTCTTCCCTTCGGTACGCGACGGTTTGTCAGTCAAGGGCACGCTCTACGCCCTGCCGTTCTATGCCGAAAGCTCAATGACCTATTACCGCACCGACCTGTTCAAGGACGCGGGCTTGACCATGCCCGAGCACCCTACATGGGAGCAGATCGCCGAGTTCGCCAAAACCCTGAACAAACCGGACCAGGAGCAGTACGGGATTTGCCTGCGCGGCAAAGCGGGCTGGGGCGAAAACATGGCGTTGATCAGCACCATCGCCAACGCCTACGGAGCGCGCTGGTTCAACGAACAGTGGCAACCTGAGTTCACCGGCCCCGAGTGGAAGAACGCCCTCAACTTTTACGTCAATACCATGAAGGCCTCGGGCCCACCGGGCGCTACCAGCAACGGCTTCAACGAAAACCTGGCGCTGTTCAACAGCGGCAAATGTGCAATTTGGGTCGATGCCAGTGTCGCCGGTTCGTTTGTCACCGACAGCAGTCAGAGCAAAGTGTCCGATCACGTCGGCTTCACCTTCGCCCCGCAGGCGGTCACCGACAAAGGCAGTGCCTGGCTCTACTCCTGGGCGCTGGCGATCCCCACCAGTTCCAAAGCCAAGGACGCCGCCAAAACCTTCAGCACCTGGGCCACCTCCAAGGAATATGGCGCGCTGGTTGCCGAAAAAGACGGCATCGCCAATGTTCCGCCGGGCACCCGGTCATCGACCTACAGCGACGCTTACCTCAAGGCAGCGCCGTTTGCCAAAGTCACCCTCGATTCCCTGAAAGTCGCCAACCCCAACGACCCTACGCTCAAGCCTGTGCCCTATGTGGGTATTCAACTGGTGACCATCCCCGAGTTCCAGGCGGTGGGCACCCAGGTCGGCAAACTGTTCAGCGCCGCCCTGATCGGCCAGACCACGGTGGACCAAGCGCTGGCAGCCGCCCAGCAAACCACCGAACGCGAAATGAAACGGGCGGGTTATCCCAAATAGCAGTACCTGCATCCAACCTTGGCTTGCGCAAGGCTCAAGCTCTGTAGGCGCTGAAGTTCCTGTGGGAGCGAGCCTGCTCGCGAATGGCCTTCGCGAGCAGGCTCGCTCCCACTTAAAGCAATTCAGGTGTACTCACGATGACGACTTCAACCGTTATAGCGGCGCGCCGATCGCGGCTGTTCAACCCGGGCTGGTTTCTGGTCACGCCTTCAGTGGCGCTCTTGCTGCTGTGGATGATCGTGCCACTGGGCATGACCCTCTATTTCTCGCTGATCCGCTACAACCTGCTGTACCCCGGTGAAAACCAGTTTGTGGGGCTGGAAAATTTCACCTACTTCCTCACCGACTCCGGTTTCTTGCCCGGAGCGTCCAATACCCTGTTGCTGGTAGGCAGTGTCTTGCTGATCAGCGTGGTGCTCGGCGTATTGATCAGCGCCCTGCTTGAAGCCAGTGAGTTCATGGGCCGCGGCATCGTGCGGGTGCTGTTGATCTCACCGTTCTTCATCATGCCCACGGTGGGCGCGCTGATCTGGAAAAACCTGATTTTCCATCCTGTGTCCGGCGTGCTGGCCGCCGTGTGGAAGCTGTTCGGCGCTCAACCTGTCGACTGGCTCGCGCACTACCCGTTGCTGTCGATCATCATCATTGTGTCGTGGCAATGGCTGCCCTTCGCAATCCTGATTCTCATGACAGCCATGCAGTCGCTGGACCAGGAACAAAAAGAAGCCGCCCGACTGGATGGCGCCGGGCCCATTGCGATTTTCTGGCACCTGACCCTGCCCCATCTGGCGCGCCCCATTGCCGTTGTGGTGATGATTGAAACCATCTTCCTGCTGTCGGTCTTCGCCGAGATCTTTACCACCACCAACGGTGGTCCGGGCTATGCGTCGACCAACCTGGCGTACCTGATCTACAACCAGGCGCTGGTGCAGTTCGATGTGGGCATGGCCTCGGCCGGAGGCTTGATCGCCGTCATCATCGCCAATATCGCGGCCATCATTCTGGTGCGCATGCTCGGCAAAAACCTGACTGACAAGCCGTGAGGGCCCAGTGATGACTCTTCAACAATCCCGCCGCCTGCAAAGCCTGCTGCTCGGCACCCTGGCCTGGGCCATCGCCATCCTGATCTTCTTTCCGATCTTCTGGATGGTGCTGACCAGCTTTAAAACCGAGCTGGATGCATTTGCCACGCCGCCACAGTTCATCTTTACCCCGACTCTGGAAAACTACCTGCACATCGAGGATCGCAGCGGTTACTTCCACTTTGCCTGGAACTCGGTCGTGATCTCGTTCACCGCCACCGCCCTGTGCATGCTGATCGCGATTCCGGCGGCCTATTCGATGGCGTTCTACGAAACCAAGCGCACCAAAGGCACGCTGCTGTGGATGCTCTCCACCAAAATGCTGCCGCCCGTGGGCGTATTGATGCCGATCTACCTCCTGGCCAAGACCTTCGGCCTGCTCGATACCCGCACGGCGCTGATCATCATCTACACCCTGATCAACCTGCCGATCGTGGTGTGGATGATTTACACCTACTTCAAGGACATCCCCAAGGACATCCTCGAAGCCGCCCGCCTTGACGGTGCCACTCTGTGGCAAGAGGTGGTTCGTGTGCTGCTGCCCATCAGCAAGGGCGGTCTGGCCTCAACCCTGCTGTTGTCGTTGATCCTGTGCTGGAACGAGGCCTTCTGGTCGCTGAACCTGACCTCGTCCAGTGCGGCGCCACTGACTGCGCTGATCGCGTCCTACTCAAGCCCCGAAGGCCTGTTCTGGGCCAAGTTGTCAGCGGTGTCGACACTGGCCTGCGCGCCCATCCTGATTTTCGGCTGGATCAGCCAGAAGCAACTGGTACGCGGCTTGTCCTTCGGCGCGGTTAAATAACAATAATGACTGGAGGCTCATCATGGCCAACCTGAAAATCAAGAATCTGCAAAAGGGTTTTGAAGGCTTTTCCATCATCAAGGGCATCGACCTTGAAGTGCATGACCGCGAATTCGTAGTATTTGTCGGGCCATCGGGATGCGGTAAATCAACGTTGCTGCGCCTGATTGCCGGGCTCGAAGAAGTGACTGACGGCACTATCGAGCTGGACGGTCGCGACATCACCCAGGTCAGCCCGGCCAAGCGCGATCTGGCGATGGTGTTCCAGACCTACGCCCTGTACCCGCACATGAGCGTGCGCAAAAACATGTCCTTCGCCCTCGATCTGGCGGGCGTACCTAAAGCCGAAGTCGAGAAAAAAGTCAGCGAGGCGGCACGGATCCTTGAGCTTGCGCCGTTGCTTGAGCGCAAACCCAAACACTTGTCCGGCGGCCAGCGTCAGCGCGTGGCCATTGGACGTGCGATCGTGCGCAACCCGAAAATCTTCCTGTTTGACGAACCACTGTCCAACCTCGATGCCGCCCTGCGGGTGCAAATGCGCCTGGAACTGGCGCGCCTGCACCAGGAGCTGCAAGCCACGATGATTTACGTCACCCACGATCAGGTCGAAGCCATGACCCTGGCCGACAAAGTAGTGGTGCTCAATGCCGGTAAAATCGAGCAGGTCGGCTCGCCCCTGGATCTGTATCACCAGCCGGCCAACCTGTTTGTCGCAGGTTTTCTGGGCACACCTAAAATGGGCTTTTTGAAAGGCAAGATCACTCGCCTCGATAGCCAGGGCTGTGAAGTCGAACTGGACGCCGGCACCCGTATCCAGTTGCCCCTGAGCGGCGCCTCGCTGAGCCTGGGCAGCCCCGTCACTCTGGGCATCCGCCCGGAACACCTGAACCTTGCCAAACCCGGTGAATGTGCCCTCAGCGTCACGGCCGATGTCGGCGAACGCCTGGGTAGCGACACCTACTGCCACGTAATAACCGCCTGCGGCGAACCACTGACTATGCGAATCAGGGGCGATATGGCAAGCCAGTACGGCGAGCAATTGAGCTTGCATCTGGACAGTGAGCATTGCCATCTGTTCGATGCTGACGGGCTGGCTCTCACCCGCCCATTGCGCGCTGCGGCCTGACGCTGACGACCTTTTTTGAGATAGCACCATGAAACTTAATCGCCTGAATCTCGATAACCTCACCGACAAAGTGGCCAAGCCCGCCTATCTTGCAAGCCATACGCAACATGGCATTGCACATATCGGGGTGGGCGGCTTTCATCGCGCCCATCAGGCGTATTACACCGATGCCCTGATGAGCCAGGGCCGTGATCTTGACTGGAGCATCTGCGGCATCGGCCTGCGCGCCGAGGACCGCAAGGTGCGAGACGATCTCGCCAGTCAGGACTACCTCTACACCCTGTTCGAGTTGGGTGATGGCGACGATAACCAAAGCCGGATCATTGGCTCCATCAGTGACATGCTGCTGGCTGAAGACGACATTCGGGCGCTGATCGACAAACTGGCCAGCCCGGCCATTCGCATCGTCTCACTGACCATCACTGAAGGTGGTTATTGCATTGACGACAGCAGTGGAGAGTTCATGGCCTCACTGGCGCCCATCCAGCACGACCTGTCCCATCCCGAAACGCCCACAACGGTCTTTGGCGTGCTCTGTGCTGCCCTCGCCCGACGCAGAGCCAACGGCACCCGGGCATTTACTGTCATGTCCTGCGATAACCTGCCCCACAACGGCGCGGTGGCGCGCAAGGCGCTGCTGGCCTTCGCCGCGCTGAGCAATATGAATTTGCATGACTGGATCGCCGTCAATGTCAGCTTTCCCAATGCAATGGTGGACCGCATTACCCCCATGACCAGCGATGCCCATCGCCAGCAACTGCAGGACCAGTTGGGGATCGAAGATGCCTGGCCAGTGGTGTGCGAACCCTTTATCCAGTGGGTGCTGGAAGACAAGTTCGCCAATGGCCGTCCGGCATGGGAAACCGTAGGTGTTCAGCTCACGGATGACGTCACGCCCTATGAAGAGATGAAAATCAAACTGCTCAACGGCAGTCACCTGGCGCTGACCTACCTGGGGTTTCTCAAAGGCTATCGCTTTGTCCACGAGACCATGAATGACCCCTTGTTCGTAGCCTACATGCGGGCCTACATGGACCTGGACGTGACGCCGCAGCTGGCACCGGTGCCAGGCATCGACCTTGCGGTTTACAAAGACACCCTGGTCCAGCGTTTTTCCAATCAGGCCATTGCCGACCAGTTGGAGCGCGTGTGTTCTGACGGTTCGTCGAAGTTTCCCAAATTCACCATTCCAACCATCAATCGCCTGATCAGCGATGGCGCGCAGCTTAAGCGTGCGGCACTGGTGGTGGCTGCCTGGGCGCTGTACCTCAAGGGTGTGGACGAGAACGGGCAAACCTATGACATTCCCGATCCACGAGCCGTGTTTTGCCAGGCTTTGGTCGCGGAGGATGCGCTGATCGTGCAGCGACTGTTGGGAGTGGAAGAGATTTTTGGCACTGCCATCGCCCAGTCGGCCGAGTTTGTGGCGGCCTTTGAGTGGTGTCTGAACAGCTTGCGTGAAGCGGGCGTGAGCGGGACGCTGGAGAAACTGCTGCATCTTTGAACAGCCCTCACCCCCCCCCCTTTCTCCGAGGCTGGGGGGTGGGTTTTTGATCTGGCCACAAACAGGTTCTGCATGAACACTCGCACCTTATTCCTGGGCATCGACTGCGGCACCCAGGGCACCAAAGCACTGATTCTCGACAGCCACAGCGGCCAGGTGCTGGGGTTGGGCACTGCGCCCCATACACTGACCCAGGGTGAGCACGGCCGCCGCGAGCAGGACACCGAGCAATGGTTGCAGGCATTGACCACAGCCACGCAACGCGCGCTGACCCAGGCCGGTGTCAGCGGCCAGCAGATTCAGGGCATCGGCGTCTCGGGCCAGCAACACGGACTGGTGCTGCTGGACAAGCACGGTGAAGTATTGCGCCCGGCCAAACTCTGGTGCGATACCGAGTCGGCTCCCGAAAACCGCCAGTTGCTGGAATGGCTAGGGGGTGAAACGGGCTCCATGCAGCGACTGGGTCTGGTCATCGCACCGGGCTACACCGTTTCCAAACTGCTATGGACCAAAATCCATCACCCTCAAGTATTTGCGCAGATTGCCCATATCCTGCTGCCCCATGACTACCTGAATTACTGGCTCACCGGCCGCTGTTGCAGCGAGTACGGCGATGCCTCGGGCACCGGCTATTTCGATGTCCGCAGCCGCCAGTGGGACCTCGATATCCTGCGCCATATCGACCCGGATCGCCGTCTTGAACAGGCGCTGCCTGAGTTGATCGAGTCTCACCAGCCAGTGGGCGGCTTGCGCCCGCAGATTGCCCGGTTGCTGGGGCTGAACCCCGACGCCGTGGTGTCCAGCGGTGGTGGCGACAACATGCTCGGTGCCATTGGCACCGGCAATATTGAACCTGGGATCATCACCATGAGCCTGGGCTCATCCGGCACGGTGTACGGCTTTGATCCGCAGCCGCAGGTCAGCCCGGACACCTCGGTGGCCAGCTTCTGCTCGTCAAGCGGTGGTTGGCTGCCCTTGATCTGCACCTTAAACCTGACCAATGTCACAGGCGCCGTGCGCGAGTTGTTCGGGTTGCCACTCGATGCGTTCAATCAACTGGCCAGTCAGGCACCGATTGGCACTGAAGGGGTTAGCCTGCTGCCCTTTCTCAATGGCGAGCGTGTACCGGCCCTGCCCGATGCCAGCGGCAGTTTCCAGGGCCTTACCCTGGCCAACATGACTCAGGCCAATCTGTGCCGGGCCGCCATCGAAGGCACTACCTATGGCCTGCGCTACGGCCTGGACCTGCTGCGCCAAAACGGTTTGCAAAGCCACACCATACGACTGGTGGGTGGCGGCTCGAAAAGCCCGCTGTGGCGCCAGATCGTCGCCGACATCATGAACACCCCGGTGGTCTGCACCGAACAAAGCGAAGCCGCCGCCCTGGGCGCGGCCATCCAGGCTGCCTGGTGTGTGGGTGCAGGTCGTCAAACCCTGGCGCAATTGTGCCAGCGTTGCGTACGCCTCGACCACGCGGGTGAAACCCTTCCCGAGGCGGCGAATTTGCTGGCTTATGAACACTTTTATCTACGCTACCGACAACAGGTCGCGGCCTTAACCGAGTAAACGTTATGTATGTGATTTGCGGAGAAGCACTGTTTGATTTTTTCGCGCAAGCGGACGGCAGCGCGCAAGCGAACAAAGTGGAATTCAAAGCCATTGCCGGTGGGTCGCCGTTCAACGTAGCGGTGGGCCTGCGGCGCCTGGGTATCAACACCGCACTGTTTGCCGGGTTGTCGACGGACTATCTGGGCCAGCGCCTCCAACAAGTCCTCAAGGACGAAGGTGTCAGTGATCAGTACCTGATCCAGATGGACGCCCCTACCACACTGGCCATGGTCGCACTGGATGCCAACGGCTCACCCGCCTACAGCTTTCGCGGCGAAGGCTGCGCCGACCGGCAATTGCATACCCATCATTTACCCGAATTGGGCCCTGAAGTGCGCGGGCTGCATGTCGGGTCTTTTTCATTGGTGGTGCAACCGGTTGCCGATACGTTGCTGGCACTGGTCAAGCGCGAAAGCGGACGTCGCCTGATCAGCCTGGACCCGAATGTGCGCCTTAACCCTGAGCCGGATATTGAGGTATGGCGGCAGCGAATCAATGAACTGATTCCCTATGCCGATGTGATCAAAGTCAGTGATGAAGACCTGGAGCTGCTGTATCCGGGACAAGATCCGCAGCAGATTGCTTGCTCATGGCTGAACCATCGCTGCCAACTGGTGTTTTTGACCCGTGGCAGCCAGGGCGCCAGCGTCTGGAGTCGCGAGCATGGCCAGCGCACGGCTGTGGCCACTCAGGTCAACGTTGCTGACACCGTAGGTGCGGGTGACACCTTCCAGGCAGCAGTGATCGCCTGGCTGACCGAGCATGAGCTGGACTCCGTTGAGGGGCTGCAACAGTTGAGTGCCTCCCAACTCGACACCCTGCTCGACTTCGCCAGCCGCGCCGCCGCCCTCACCTGCAGCAAAACCGGCCCGGACTTGCCGTATCGTGCGCAGCTGATGTAACCGCCGCCTTTATACTTCCACCGTGGGAGCGAGCCTGCTCGCGAAAAGCATTCGCGAGCAGGCTCGCTCCCACTGGGGCCTTGACCTGTAACAGAGTCTTTACGGGCTTGTGTGCGTTGCTTACCAGATCGACAGGTTGTAGCTGACGATCAGCCGCGTTTCATCCACGTCACGGGCGAACTGGGCGTAGTTGGTGCGGTAGGTCGCATTACGCAAGCGCAGGCTGACGTCCTTGAATGTGCCGCTCTGCACGATGTATTTCAGCTCGCTGTCACGCTCCCACTCCTTGCCTTCTTCGGTGCTGCCAAGCACTTTGATGTGGTCGCCGTTCACGTAGCGCGTCAGGAACGACAATCCGTCAATCCCGATGGCCTTGAAGTCATAGTCGTAACGCAGCTGCCAGGAACGCTCCTGGGCGTTGGCAAAGTCATTGACCTGCAAGTAGTTGACCAGATACGGGTTGCTGCCATCCAGATACGGCATCGACGTCTCGCCGTTCATGCGCTGCCAGCCCGCGCTGACTTTATGCCCGCCCACCGAGTAACCGAGCATGGCACCCAGGGCGCGGTTGTCGATGGTCGAAGCCTTGGCAGAACCAGCGTCATCACTTTTCAGTAAGCGCACATCGGCTGAAAACACACCCGGGCCAACGGGCTGGCTGGCCAGCAAACCGACAAATTGCTGCCGGTAGATGTCCTGCAGCTCGGCGTAATGGTACTGCGCGGTCAGACGCTCGTTAACTTTGTAGTCCAGGCCGTACATCGTGAAATGATCGGCAGTCATATTGCATGCGTAACGTTTGTTTTTGCAGTTCAGGCGCAGGTCCTGGCTGTCAGTGGAATCACGGGCGGTATAACGATCAAGGCGCGAAGCCATGAACTTCAGGTCCTTGATTTCCTGTGAGACCAGCATGGCGCCGTTGAACATGTTGGGCAGCAGCCGTCCATCGTTGTACTTGAGCAACGGCAGGTCAGGCAGTAGCGCACCATACTTGAGCACGGTCTGTGACACGCGCATCTTGGCCGTCAGCCCGAACTTGGCATATTGATCCTTGGAACGACGGGGGTCGTTGTCGGTCGAAGGTAGCAGGCCGCTGTTGCTGTCGGCAGGGCTGGAGTCCAGTTTCAGACCCAGCATGCCCAGCGCATCGAGCCCAAAACCGACCGTGCCTTCGGTGTAACCCGATTGCAGGTTGAGGATAAAGCCTTGCGCCGTTTCATCGCGCTTGGACGCGCCTTGGGGATTTGAGCTGCTGCCATCGCGAAAGTCGCGATTGAAATACACCGTACGTGCTTCCAGTTTGGCGCTGCTGTCTTCAATAAAACCGCCGGCTTGTGACTGTGCGGCAAAACCGGCACACACTGCCAGTGCACCCCAGCGAGATACCCGGCTCTGCGCCAACACGGTTAAAGGATGAACCATTTACAAGCTCCAGCAGCCAATCAAGGCAGGATGAAAACGATCGAAGGCGCACTGAGTATCAAGTGAGAAGCTTCAATCCAAAAAAGGGGCGCAATTGTACGAAAGGCTTAGCCTGAGCCTCATTCGACCTTAGTCGCACTGTCAAGAACGGGGCTTGCAGCAACATTGATAGCGTTGAGCCGCTATCCGGCATCCAATAGACTTATCCAGTGATTCACTTCCAGGACTTACCATGGCTACCAAGAGTTCAAGGCGCAACCAACGCTTGCAGGCCAGTGCCACCGAACAGGCATTGCTGGAGCTTAACGAGACCCTTGAGGAACGCGTGGCCGAACGTACCCAGGCGCTGGCCGAGGCCAACCTGCAACTGCAACGCGAGATACTGGAGCGGGCCCGGGCCGAGGAAGCTCTGCGGCATGGGCAAAAAATGGAAGCCGTGGGCCAGTTGACCGGCGGTATCGCCCACGACTTCAACAATATGCTGACCGGAATTATCACCAGCCTGGATCTGATGAAGCGCTACATCGCAGCTGGGCGTATTGACGAAGTCGAACGTTTTGCCGATGCCGCCGTGTCTTCTGCGCATCGGGCAGCCGCGCTGACCAACCGCCTGCTGACGTTCTCCCGTCGCCAGTCACTGGACCGCAAGCCGCTGGATCCCAATCAACTGGTGAGTTCGCTGCAGGCCCTGTTCAGTAACACCACAGGCCCGCACATTGAACTGATTCTGGAGCTTGGGCCAAACATATGGCCCATCAATACAGACACTGGACAACTTGAAAGCGCCCTGCTCAATCTGATGATCAACGCCCGCGATGCGATGCCCGAAGGCGGAACGCTGGTGGTCAAAACAGCCAATCACTATCTCGACGCCAGTGATCTCAGCACCCTGGAGGCGGTCAGTTCAGGTGACTATGTGATGCTTGAGGTGAGTGACGACGGCACGGGCATGACCCCGCAAACCCTCGCCAAGGCTTTCGACCCCTTTTTCACCACCAAACCCGTGGGTCAGGGCACGGGGCTTGGGCTGTCAATGATTTACGGTTTTGCCCAGCAGTCTGGCGGGCATGTCAGCATCAACAGTCAGAGCGGTTGCGGTACCCGTGTGTGCCTGTACCTGCCGCGGTATCACAGCCCAGAAGCGAAAACTCAGGCATAATCCGCGGCCGCGCACTATGCCCTACAGTTTCAAGGTAAAGATCACATGAAAGCTCAAGCCCGCCATATTCTGGTGAAAACCGCCGAAGAAGCCGAATCGCTCAAGCAACGCATCGCCAAGGGCGAAGCCTTCGATGTGCTGGCGAAAAAATTCTCGACCTGCCCGTCGGGCAAACGTGGCGGCGATCTGGGTGAAGTGCGGCCTGGGCAGATGGTGGGCGTTATCGACCAGATCATCTTCAAGAAGCCACTGCGGGTGGTACACGGCCCGGTCAAAAGCAAGTTCGGCTATCACCTTGTGCAGGTGTTTTATCGCGATTGAAACAAGCCCTGTGAGAGCGAGCCGGCTCGTACAAGCGAATCGCGAAGCTTTTGAGAACTTCGCGAGCAGGCTCGCTCCCACACGCATCAGAACATGATGTCAAAGCGCTCAAGCACATTGAACTGCTCATCGACCAGGCAACCCGTGCGCCACTTGTCAAAGGTCAGGCAAGGGTGCGACGTGCCAAAGCTGATGATGTCGCCTATGCGCAACCGGGTATCCGCGGCAACGGTCATAAAGGCATGCTGATCCATCACCGCCGTGATCTTGCACCCGCTGACATCGTCGCCAACCGCCGGTAACACCCCTTCGCGATAACGCTTTAACGGTACCGGCAGGCCAGCGTCAAAGGCCACGTCGCGCTTGCCCAGCGCAATCACTGCAAAGCCCGGCTCGGGCAGCGATTGCACGTGAGCCCAGACTTCCAGCGCTGGACGCAAGCCCTCGTGCAAGTCCTGGCGACGATCCAGTACGCAGCACTGAGCATCCTTGTAGATACCGTGGTCATGAACCACGTAACTCCCAGGGCGCAATACACTGAGAAAACGCCCGCTGGCCGCCTCGGCCTCGAAGCCTTCTGCAATCAGGTCATACCAGGCCGAGCCCGAGGCAGTAATGATCGGTTGATCGAGGGCAAACGCGCCGTCGGCGTGTAATTGCAAGGCCAGACGCACCAGCGAAGCCGCAAACTCGCGAATGCCGTCGACGGCCTGTTCTCCGTGAATCACTCCTTCGTAGCCTTCGATTCCCGTGAGGGCCAATGCGGGCTGTGCCTTGATCGCTGCGGCCAGGGCCATGACTTCCTGCTCGGTGCGGCAACCACAACGCCCGCCTGCTACTCCGTATTCGATCATGACCCTCAGGCGCTGGCCCCGTTCGGCAAAGAAGGCGCCCAGGGCCGCCACGTTGTCCGGGTGGTCGACCATGCAGTGAAATTCGAATGCCGGATCGGTCTGCAAGTCAGCAATCAAGGCCATATTGGCCCGTCCCACCAACTGATTGGCCATCAACACTCGTCGTACGCCACCGGCGTAGGCCGCACAGGTTTGGACCGCAGTCGCCAAGGTCAAACCCCAGGCTCCCTGCTCCAGCTGGCGACGAAACAGTGCCGGTGCCATGCTGGTTTTGCCGTGAGGTGCCAATACCGCGCCGCTACGGGTAACAAAGTCCTGCATCCAGCGAATGTTGTGCTCCAGTGCGTCACGATGAATCACCAGGGCGGGCAGGCTCACGTCATGAACCAGGTTATCGGCGGGGTTGGCTGCACCTTTGAGCACCGGCGGGTTGTTCGAGGTCTTCGACACACTCAACTCCTCAAATTTCAGCGCTTGGCTTTATAGGCGATGCAGTCGATCTCGACCTTGCAATCGACCATCATCATGGCCTGCACGCAGGCCCGGGCCGGTGCATGTTCGCTTTTGAAGTACGAGGCGAACACCTTGTTGAAACTCCAGAAATCACGAGGGTCCTGCAGCCATACGCCAGCGCGGACCACATCTTCAAGGCCATAACCGGCTTCTTCTAGGATGGCGACCAGGTTTTGCAGGGTCTTGTGGGTTTGCTCGACAATCCCGCCGTTGATGATTTCACCGTTTTCCATGGCAACCTGGCCGGACACGTGCAACCAGCCATCAGCCTCTACAGCACGGGCGAAAGGCAATGGCTGGCCACCTGCGCCAACAGCGCCGGTACCGAAACGTTTGATGCTCATAGCAGGGAACTCCGGGGTCAAAAAAGGCGCCTCATGCGCCACAGTCCCAGCAGTTTGCCATAACGTCGGGCCATCAACCCAATTGCCACCAGCGAGGCAAGAGTTGCTGCACCTTGGGCTCGGCAAAACGGTCATCAATCAGATACAGCGTGCCCTGATCACTTTGGGTACGGATCACCCGTCCAGCGGCCTGCACCACTTTTTGCACACCGGGGTACAGGTAGGTGTAGTCATAACCGGCGCCAAACAATGCCGCCATCCGCTGTTTGATCTGTTCATTGACCGGGTTGAACTGCGCCAGCCCCAAGGTCGCGACAAACGCGCCTATCAGCCGGGCGCCTGGCAAATCGATACCCTCGCCAAAGGCTCCGCCCAGCACTGCAAAACCCACGCCCTGGCTCGACAGGGTGAACTGATCGAGAAATCCCTGGCGTGCCGCTTCATCCATACGCCGCGCCTGGGACCATTGGCTGACGTGGGGATAGCGCTCGGCGAGCAATTGGGCAACCTGTTGCAGATAATCAAAGCTGCTGAAAAACGCCAGGTAGTTACCCGGCCGTTGCTCAAACTGACGGGCGATCAGTTCGACAATCGGCTCCAGCGAAGCCTGACGATGGGCAAACCGGGTCGATATCCGGCTGACCACGTTTACGGTGAGTTGCTCAGCCTTGAACGGTGACTCGACGTCCATCCAGACCGTGTCAGCCGGTAACCCCAGCAAGTTGGCGTAATAGGTCTGCGGGCTCAGGGTGGCCGAAAACAGCACATTACTCTGGGCACTCCCCAGGCGCGGGCCGATAAAACCTGCAGGTACGATGTTGCGCAGGTTGAGCTGCGACAGACGCCGCTTGCCGTCTTCACGCAGACTGACGTCGAACAAAAAGTGCGGATCAAACAGTTCGGCCACTCGATTGAACTGCAGAGTTTCAAAGTAGAAGCTTTGCAGATTACCGGTCAGCCCTTGCGGGTGATCATTCAAGTAGTCGCCGATGGCGGTGATGCAAGCCGACAAGGCCGTGAGCCACTTCTCCGGCAGCGTGGGGTAAACCTGATAGGCCCCCGCCTGCTCCTTGTGCAGCGCATTCCATTCACGGTTCAGACGTTTGAAAGGCTTATCGAGCGCGGCCGGTGCCGTGTGACGCACGCTATTGAAAGCCTGCTGGTCCAGACTGGCGCTGTACATCTGCCGCGCACGCTCAACCAGATTGTGGGCTTCGTCCACCAGCGTCGCGACCCGCCACTGGTTTGCCTGGGCCAGGCCATAGAGCAATGCACTGAAGTCGAAGTAATAGTTGTAGTCCGCAACCACCACATCAGCCCAGCGGGCCATTTCCTGACTCAGGTAATACGGGCAAATCCCGTGAGCCAGCGCAACGCTGCGCAAGGTCTGCTGATCGAGGGGGGCCTGGGCGACCGCCGCCAGACGCGCATCAGGCAAACGATCATAAAAACCTCTGGCCAATGGGCATGAATCGCCATTGCACGCGTTCTCGGGGTATTCACAGGCCTTGTCCCGCGCAACCAACTCCAGCACCCGCAACGGCACATTCTGCCCCTTGGGATAGAGCACCTGCGCCGCATCCAGGGCCAGCTTGCGGCCCGGAGTCTTGGCGGTCAGAAACACTACTTTGTCGAGTTGCCGCGCAGGCATGGCCTTGAGCAGCGGAAACAGGGTGCCAATGGTTTTGCCGATCCCGGTCGGCGCCTGAGCCATCAGGCAGCGCCCGGTACTGGCGGTTTTGTACACCGCCTCGGCCAATGCCCGTTGCCCGGTACGAAACTGCTCATGGGGAAAGGCCAGCCTGCGAGCGGCTTCGTCCCGAGCCTGGCGATGGCTCATTTCCTGCTCGGCCCAGGCCAGGAACAACCCGCATTGCTGCTCGAAAAACTGCTGCAAATCCGCAGCCGACCAGGTTTCCTGAAGACGTGTTTCCTTTTCGCTGACAATGTCGAAGTACACCAGCGCCAGATTGACCTGCGGCAATTGCAGACTTTGGCACAGCAGCCAGCCGTAGACGCGGGCTTGTGCCCAATGCAACTGGCGGTGGTTGGCCGCCATTGCGGCGAAATCGCCACGATAGGTTTTCACCTCTTCCAGCACATTGGCCACCGGGTCATAGCCGTCTGCCCGGCCGCGCACGGTCAACGCCCCGTACTGGCCTTCAAGACTCAACTCTGGCTGGTACAGCGCACTGCGCCGCGAGGCCACCGTGCGATGACCGGCAATGCCCTGCTGCGCCGTGGGTGACGGCGTAAAGCGCAGATCCAGATCGCCGACCTTGGCCGTGAACTCGCACAAGGCACGCACCGCAACGCGATAACTCACCCCTGCGGCTCCTGCCATTGCACGTAGCACACAGTTACCGGCATTGCGTGCTCTTCGCAAAAGGCCAGCCAGCGTAACTGGTTATCCTGCAGACGATCACCCGGGCCCTTGACCTCGATCATGCGGTAGGTTTTTTGCGCCGCAAAAAACTGGATCAAGTCAGGCATGCCTGTGCGATTGGCTTTTATATCGAGCAGCAGACGCCGAAACCACAACTTCAAATGTGCGGGCGGCAAGCACAGCAATGCGTCTTCAAGCAGGCTCTGACTCAGATAGCTCCAGGCGACAAAGGGGCTCTGGATACCGAATTTGGCCACGTAAGCTGCACGGATTGTGGCCAGGTAACGCCCGTCATCGAGTTGTGCGAAACAATCCTCGAACATCGCGGCACGCTGCTCGTAGAAGTCATCTTCCAACAAGTCCGCCGGGCCACTCTGATACGGGTGAAAAAACGCGCCCGGCAAGGGCGCAAAAATCGCCGGCCAGCACAGCAAACCGAACAGCCCGTTGATCAAGGTGTTTTCCACGTAATGCACTGGGGCATCAGGGGCCTGCAGATGCGCCACCACCTTGAGTTCAACGCACGTGGTGTCTTCTCGTGGCAGGCTCAGGTCGAGACGGTCAGGGGCTCTTGGCTTTGAAAGGGCGACCGCTGCCAACCCGAGCTTGCGTCGCAGACGCGGGATTATCCGCAGCAAATGCTGGTGTTCGGCATCAGTCAGTGGCGCCTGCAGGGCCGTTTCTGCCAGGCTCAGCGCCCGTTGGTATTGCCCCTGACGCTCCAGCACGCGAATGCCACGCTGCCGCGCTTCGGGGTGCTGGCTGTGCTGATAGACCTGTAGCGCCCGGCTCAAGTCTTCTGTGCGTTCCAGATGCTGACCGATCTGGAACAGCAGGCGTGCGCGTCGTCGTTGCAGCCAGCGGTTATCCGCCTGGTAGTCGAGTACGGGTTGCAGTACATCGTCCACATCCCCAGTGACCTCAAATCGCTCGCGACAGGCATACAGGTGCACATAGCCCTCAATATCGGCACGGGAACGTAGTGCTCGCGATTCATGACTAAAACCGACTTTCTCGTACGTAAACAGGCCCAGATCGGCCAGTACCAGATCTGACCAGCCCTGGCTGAGGTTGCCAAAAAACATCAGGCGCAAACGATCGCACAACGCCCTGTGGTTAAGGGTGTATAGCGGTTCGGCCAGGGCCGGGTGCCACTGGGCCAGGCTCTGCTGCTGGGTAAAGCTGGCCGCCAACTCATCAAGCCATTCCGATTTTTTGGCTTTGGGCCGGCCAATATGCGCGCTGAAGCGAGCAAGAATTTCTGGCTTTTGCAGCACATCAAACACCTCGGGCAGGGCCAAAGGCGCCTGGTCGTCCAGCCATCCCCGTGCAACCAAGGGCTCTGCAGCCAGTGAAGCCTCACCGATTTCCGGATACTTGAGCTTGCTGGCCCTGAAGTGCGCCCCCTTGCGCATCACCATACGTACCCACAACGCTTGTGAAGGGCCGGGCAGTTCAGCGAAACCGGCGATAAACCGCTGCTCCTCGACACTTAGAAGGTCGTCATAACGGGCGGCAATCCAGTCAAGCACATGCTGGAAGTTTTTCAGGTAGTAAAACGGGTCTTCGAGGGGATTGGAAATCACGGGCAGAACGGACCACTGGCTTTTGATACTGGATATGCGTACAGATATCAGTTTGCCCAGTACTCTGGCAAATCCTATTGGATGAGCGGTTTGCAAAGCGCAGGCTCGTCGTCCTGGCTGACGAGCCTTTAATCTGGAGCCTCAATCCCAGGAGCCGTGTGCCAGGCCTGCTTGTTCGGGTCGTGAGCCCATAAGCTGGCAATCAGGGAATTGCATTGCGTGAAGTCGATTTTTTGCATGTGATACAGCGCCTGCAATGACGCCAGGGGTAGCCCGCTAATGGACTCAAGCCAGGCGACATTCGCCTGCAACGGCGCGGGGTTGCCCATTAACACCCGGTGAAAATCCTTAATGCGCTGCACTTTGTCGGGATGGCATTTTTGCAGGAAAGGTTCAAGGCCATCGGCCTGATTGACGAAAGGCGAACAGATCAAACACCCCAGTTGCTCATCGTTAAGCCCATGCAGTTTGCTAAGGTACTGCGCGGCGGCACCGCGTAACTTTTCAAGTTGTTTGGGCGTATCAAACACAGCCCCCAGCTGCTTTATCAGCTGGCCTTTAAACCGGTCATTGCAGGTGTTTTCTCTCGAGGCGCGGCGCAAGTAAGCATCGGCTCCCACACTGTATTCCACACCATATTGGTAAGCCCCGCGCATACCGTGTACGTGGGCCGCCACCAAAACGACTGCAGCTTGGGGCTCTTCAATATTCAGGGCCTTGATATTCCAGGCCCCTTCCATGAACACCAGCACCGGAGAGTGCAACACATCCATTTCGTGGCACAGGCAATCAAATACATTAATCACGTTTATATCGCCCGCCCCCTCGCCGGCGCTGGCTTCACTGCCCGGCGCCGCTGGCAGACGCAACAGCTGTTTATAGTCGTCATCCAGCTGGCTGCACAACTTGACCGCACTTTCAAAACCCTGACGGTGCTCGCCATTGGGACTATGCCCCTGCTGCTTTGCAACCTGCTGAATCCACCTTACGTACTGCCCAAGGTGAGTGGGCGGACGCCGGTCGATCAACGCATCGACTTTGACACCCCAGTTACTGGCTCGTCGGTACAGCTTGGCTCGGGACAACAAGTCGGCATACAAAAATGTCGCCCTGGCATCACCGTGAGTCAGGTGACCCGACATCAATACCTGGGTTCGATTCAGGTCACAAGACAGGCTCTCAAACCCTACCTGCTTATGCAGCCTGGTAGCGGCCTGCTCATCCACCAACAGCAATTCCACACGGCTGTCGTCATACATAAACAACTCACTGCATTGAGCCTGAATACGCTCCATCACATTGGCCGTCATTCGTGGTTGGCGCAGTATCGCAATGCGCAAAATGAAGGTGTGCGGCGAGCGCCCTGAAATACTGAGCTGCGCGGCGCGTAAAAAAGCCAAGGTATACGCGCACTCCTTGCCGCCCTCATGAACCACCATTACCCGGTAACGCTCAATGCGCTCGACTCCCCCCGCGGCCACTAACAAGCGTTGAATCAACAACTGCAAGGCAATGCGCTCGGAACGGCTGAAAAAACCCAGGAGTCGGTGCAACACTTGTTGATAGACAGAGCTCATGGCTTGCTCATGAAAGTTATTCATGGGTTATTCCTCCAGATCGAGACACGCATTATCGGCAGCTCGATTTGACGCGCCCACACTTACCTCAACTCTTCAGGTCAGAACAGACGCGGCGCACGTACGCATAGGAATAGCCCTACAAAAGCACCTCCAAAAAAATACAAATCGTTATAGAGCGCATCCTTATGAATTGATTTAAGGGCTTTTTCCTCTGCTAAAATTCACTTGTCCGCGCCGGGTCATCGCAGTGGTCGCGTCCAAGAGTTTTAGCCAAACAAAAAAAAATGCCCCGGGACGTCGTGTCCAGGGGCATTTTTGGGTACTCGGTGTACCGCGTGACATCAGTCCGTGGTCAGTTGCAGCGCGACTCGTCCGCGGCACGGGCAATCGTCCATGTAGCGATGGGCCTCAACAAAGTTTTCGAAAGGGAAAACCTTTATCTCCAGCGGCAACAGCACACGGTCAGCAGTCAGCTGGTTGATGTCGCGCAAGGCGCGCTTCATGGCCTCCTCGTCCTGGGCGATGCCCAGTTCCGGCTTGCCGGTGAAGTTACCGATGCAATGCACAAAAAACTTGATGTTCTTCTGGAAGCACGCACAACCCGGGAAGCCCGTTTGATTGCCCCCTTGCAAACCGTACAGCACCAGGCTGCCACGGGGCGCCAGAACGTCACCCAGCACAGACATTTGCGGGCCGCCAAGGCCATCGAGCACAACGTCCACGCCTTTGTTGTCAGTGATCTTGTTGACCTGCATCAGCAAGTCCTGCTCTTCGGTGACAATCACTTTGTCAGCGCCCAGGCTCAGCAGGCACTCGCGTTCCGCTGCATCTTTGGTCGCGGCAATGACTTTAAGGCCGAGGGCTTTGCCCAATTGCACAAAGGACGGCCCGGCGCAGTGGCTGGCATCGGTAATCAACACCGTTTGCCCCGGCTTGGCCTGCGCCAGATCGACATAAGCAAAATAGGCAATCAACAACGGTGTGTAATGCACGCTGGCTTCAACCGCAGACAACACGTCCGGGTAACGGGTCAACGTTGAGCGCGGCATCAAGATCAGCTCGCCGTAGGTTGGGTAGTCGTTGGCGCTTTGGCCCGGGAAGCTGGCAACCTTGTCACCAATCGCCAGATCATCCACACCGTCGCCTACAGCGGTGACGATGCCTGCCATTTCATGACCGATACCCGCAGGCAAACGGGCGTGGCTAGGGGCCAGATTTTGCCGCCACAACACGTCATACCAACTGATGCCGATCGCCTGGACACGGACCTGCACTTCGCCAGGCGCAGGCGCGGCGACTTCGTGCTCTTCGCACTTGAGCACCTCGGCCGGGCCAAACTTGTGAAAACGGATCGTGCGCGACATTACAAACCTCGCCTAATTAATCGCTAATACCACGGGACTTTATCCGGGCTTTGTGCGCAAGACTAACAGACAGCATTAATAGTCGACATGCCTGACATTGATCCGCAGACAGGTTGCAAGCAGACGTGCCCCCTGAAAAGCCAGTAAAACCGCAATAAACAGGTGCTAAACATCGCGCACACCAGTAAGAAACAAAATCTACACAGTGACGAAAAAACAATTTTGCCAGTAAGATCCGTTACTTCACTACCTGTTGAACCCCAGCGAAGCCTGCCTGATGAACCGTAACGACTTGCGTCGCGTCGATCTGAATTTGCTGATCGTCTTTGAAACCTTGATGCATGAGCGCAGCGTGACCCGCGCAGCCGAGAAGCTTTTTCTGGGCCAGCCGGCCATCAGTGCGGCCCTTTCGCGCCTGCGCAATTTGTTCGATGACCCGCTTTTCGTGCGCACCGGCCGCAGCATGGAGCCCACCGCCCGGGCGATCGAAATTTTCGCCTTGCTGTCGCCAGCCCTGGACTCGATTTCCACGGCGGTGAGCAGAGCTTCAGAGTTCAACCCGGCCACCAGCACCTCGGTATTCCGTATCGGCTTGTCGGACGATGTCGAGTTCGCCCTGCTGCCCCTGTTACTCAAGCGCTTGCGTGCAGAAGCACCGGGCATTGTATTGGTGGTGCGGCGCGTCAACTACATCCTGATGCCGCCCCTGCTGGCCTCTGGCGAAATTTCAGTGGGTGTCAGTTACACCAGCGACCTGCCCGCCAACGCCAAGCGCAAGGTATTGCGACGCAGCCGTCCCAAACTGTTGCGCGCCGACACCATGCCGGGGGCAATGAGCCTCGACGATTTTTGCGAGCGGCCCCATGCACTGGTGTCATTCGCCGGTGACTTGAGCGGGTTCATTGATACCGAGCTAGAAAAAATGGGCCGCAAGCGTCACGTGGTCCTGGCCGTCCCCCAGTTCAATGGCCTGAGCACCCTGCTGGCGGGGACCGATATCATCGCCACCGTCCCCGACTACACCGCCGAAGCCCTCACTGCAGCAGGCGGCGTGCGGGCCGAAGACCCTCCGCTGGACGTGCAAAGCTTTGAGCTGCACATGGCCTGGCGCGGCGCCCAGGACAACGACCCCGGCGAACGCTGGTTGCGGTCACGGATTCAGATGTTTTTTGGGGATCCGGAGAGTCTTTGACAGAAGCGTCTGGAACCGCTCTGGAATGCCTGCTTCAGAGGGTTTCAAAAGCTCATTTTGATCCACTGCCATCCGTCGAATTCTGCTGAAATCCACTCACTCTGGGGGCATATTTGGGGGCACGTCTACCACTAAAAAAATGGCGTGCCCCCAAATATGAATACCGAACGTGAAACCGTCCCAAGGCGTTAGCTCAGCGACGCGCGTTTGAGGACCTTAACTCAACCCGGTAAATACGCCGATGGCGACGTGCCCGGCCTTTATCTGGAAGTAAAAAAACCGCAGAAGAGTGGCAAGCCTGGCTCGAAGCTTTGGCGGGTTAAATATCGACTTGATGGCAAGGAAAACCGATTTGCAATCGGTGCCTATCCCGCCATCGGGTTGAAGGAGGCCCGGGAGCTGGCGTGGGCGGCCAAACGCGAGATCGCCAACGCGGTCTCACCGAGACAAGCCAAACTTGCCAAAATTGACGCTCAGCACCTCACCCAAGCTCGAACCTTTGAGTACGTGGCCCAGCAATGGCTGCAACTCAAGGCGCCCGACTTGGTTGAAAAGTCCTTGGCCGGCTTCAAAGGCGCACTGGCTAATCATGTTTACCCCGTGATTGGTCAAAGACCTGTCAGTGACATCCGGCTGGAACACATCACTCAAATCATCACTTCGCTCAAAACCCAAGGCAGCATGGCCATGGCCAAGCGCGTACGGACCATAATCCGCTCCGTACTGGGCTTCGCTGAAGGACGCGGCTGGGTTGAACGCAATGTCGCGCTCAGTAACAGCGAAGAACTGAAGATCCGTCATGTGGTGAACAGCAATCCCGCTATCGAAAAACCTGATGATCTGGGTGTGTTCATACGCCGTCTGGACGACCTTAATGACAACAACGTATCGATGGCCCTGCGTTTATTGGTAATGCTACCCGTTCGGCCCGGGGAGCTTGCGGTAATGCGCTGGGAAGACATCGACCTGACCGGTGCCGATTGGCGGTTCATTGTCGGTAAAACCCGACACCTCAGCAAAACCAAGCACATTGTGCCGTTGCCTACGCAAGCTGTTGCAATCCTTAGACGCATGCAAAAGCACGCAGTACTGGATGATCAAGGCAAAGGCTGGGTATTTGTGTCTCCGGTCTACCCTGCCCACCCCATCAACCCCACCTCTTTACTCAAGGCGCTGCAACGTATGTGGCAAGAGCACGACATCACTGCCCATGGGTTTCGTGCAACTTACAGAACCATCGCTCATGAGCGGCTGGGAATAGATCCTGTCGTTCTGGAGTTGTCGCTGTCACACAGAATGCCGGGCGCGCTTGGGGCCGTTTATGCGCGGGCGCAGTTACTGGAGCAACGACGCGAGGCGGCGCAGCAATGGGCTGACTATTTGGATTTACTCAAGCAGAAAGTGCTTGACCGGTATTCAGATCAATTTGCTGGTAACTCGGATTTGGTAACAACTGAATTACCCTCAAACCGCTGATAAAACCGCTCCCCAACCTCAGGCAACTCCCCTCCAGCCACCTCCAGCGAATCAACCAGCCACTCCTGCGACCTCTCCCAGACCAACTTGTAAATATTGCGGCACAGCAATCTAGCCGCCTTACCTTCCCAGTCGGCCGGCAAGAGTTCGTCAGGCAGTTGCGGGTCGCGCAATAACAGCTTGCGGTATTCATGGATCAATAGAAGTCGGGCCAGAAAGCAATGAATCGCCCCGGGTTTCCTAGACACCTCTTTGCCTTAAAATGAGGCCAATCAGGAGGTGCCATGAGCAACCCACGTTATCCCGAAGAATTCAAAATCCAAGCAGTCAATCAAGTGATCGAAAAGAAGCTGCCTGTCGCTGATGTGGCAGCACGTCTCGGTGTATCGACTCACAGCCTTTATGCGTGGGTAAAGCGCTACAGCAAGCCACAGGAAGAACGACAGCAAGGCGATGATCAGCAGGCTGAACTTCGACGTCTTAGGGCGGAGCTCAAGCGGGTCACTGAAGAGCGAGACATATTAAAAAAGGCCGCCGCGTACTTTGCCAAGGAGTGCGGTTGAAGTACGCCTTTATCAAGCAGCAGACTGCCGACTACTCCGTTCGACGGCTTTGCCTGACGCTCAAAATCCACCCCAGTGGCTATTACGCTTGGTTATCCGAACCGCAATCTGCGCGCGCCAAAGACGACCAGCGCCTGTTGGGGCTGATAAAACATTCATGGCTGGAGAGCGGCGGCGTTTATGGCTATCGCAAAATCCATGATGACCTGCGTGAAATCGGTGAGGCTTGCGGTCGCCATCGGGTTGCCAGATTGATGCGTATTGAAGGTCTGCGCTCTCAGACAGGGTACCGCCGACGTCCAGGGAAGTACGGAGGTAAACCTGCGGTGGCCTCACCCAACTTATTGAAGCGTCAGTTTGATGTGGTGGAACCCAACACGGTTTGGGTCACTGACATCACCTACATCCGCACGTACGAAGGCTTGCTGTATTTGGCAGTGGTACTGGACTTGTTTTCTCGCCAAGTAGTTGGCTGGTCAATGAAACCGCAGATGACAAGCGATTTGGCCATTGATGCATTATTGATGGCCGTTTGGAGGCGTAAACCAAAACAAGAGGTGATGGTTCACAGCGACCAAGGCAGCCAGTACAGCAGCTCCGATTGGCGTAGTTTCTTGAAGGCGAACAATTTGGTTGCCAGCATGAGTCGTCGAGGTAACTGCCACGATAATGCTGTCGCAGAAAGTTTTTTCCAGCTTTTGAAGCGAGAACGGATCAAGCGAAAAATCTACATCACACGGGAAGATGCTCGTGGTGATGTATTCGATTACATCGAGATGTTTTACAACGCAAAACGTCGTCATGGTTTCAACAATCAGCTGTCCCCGGTAGAGTTTGAAAAGCGTTACGCAGCGAGCTTGGAGAGTGTCTAAAGAACCCGGGGCGATTCAAACGCTAGCGAGTCGGAAGGTGCGGTGTAATATTTTTTCTAAGGTAAACGCATTGGTTTCAGATACTAGGCGAAGGCCAAATGACTGATGAAAATCAATCGATTCCCACCGAAAACTCCGCACTCTAGCGAGGATTTTGTTCGCTTTACCAATCTTGAATCTAAGGTGTTTTAGGTCTCGCAGAATGTAAACGTTTCTCGCCGTTCCTCGGCATCGCGTACCAGGAGATCTGCGGCTAGCTCACGTCGAACTCCATCGCTGAATCATTTTTAGGTTCTTAATTGAAGAAGTTTTCAGGCCATAAGAACGCCGGCAAATACCGGCGTATCGAATCAGCTTGAGCTTGAAAACCCCGAGCCTCAAGCTCGCGTACAAATATTGGCCAAGGCGGAATGTTGCTCATGTAGACATTACCAGAGGCGGTAGACATGCCACCTCCTTGAGCAGTCGAAAGGCCTCCGTATTGAGCAGTCGAGAGACCGCCGTATTGTGATGTGGATAGACCACCATACTGAGAGGTTGAGAGGCCGCCATATTGCGATGTGGATAGGCCTCCGTACTGCGAAGTCGACATGCCTCCATACTGGGATGTAGACATACCCCCGTATTGTGAAGTCGACATGCCCCCATACTGAGAGGTAGACATTCCTCCGTATTGAGACGTGGAGAGGCCGCCACGTTGCCCGGTGCACAAATTGCGCGGCCACAACCGCATGTTTGGAATTTCTGGCCTAGGCATTGTGTTTCTTCCTCAATAAATGAAAAATCCGACGTCAAACGCTTGTCCTATGAAAGACTCCGATATGGCAGCATAGAAGGTTTTTCTCGGAGGGGTGCCCTATTGAGGCTCCTCTCCTTACCCCCCTATTGCAGCGCCTTCTGCCCTTTGGCTATCAGGGACAAGATCACGACGGGGATTCTGCCTGAGAAGCTGATCATGCTGCATCGACTCTTTTTGTACTAGACTCCGCTCGCTGAATTCTGTCTACCACTTTAGGAATCCCATGTTGAAACACGAGCAACTGATCAAGGAGATCGCGCTTCATATCACTCATCTTAGCGCATCCGTACAGGTTCTCGGGTCAATGCACTTTTTTGACCTCAATATCGCAGCTGAACACTTCTTTCAGCGGTTACTCAATCAGATCTATGGGTACAGTCTTGTTAACCTTAACCATAGTCAGTTAAACGCAGCAGCAATCGACCTAGCCGACAAGAATATTAGTCTGGCAGTCCAGGTCACTTCGGATCGCCGAGCGCAGAAAATCCAAAAGACCTTGGATAAATTTGTAAAACACGGGCTGGGGACGACTTACAAGTCGCTAAAAATCTTAGTTATTGGTGAGCGAACAGGTAAATACAGCACTTTGACTGTTCCTGCCGGAGTGTTCTTCGATGGCAGTACAGATGTCATCGATAATAAATCGCTCATGCAAGACATCGAAAAAAAGACGACCTTGGAGCTCCAGGCCATCCTTGCACTCATAGAGAGTGAGATCAGCTATGGGCATACTGCCATTTCCGTCTTGGATAAGACCGATACTGAGGCTCTTTCCGATATTCGGGATCACATGGATCGCTCAGCTTTGCAGGACCCATGGCATTTGGAGAGCGATTATCGGGCGTTTGGAGAAACAATTACTGGTCTTATTGAGATGGTCAACACCGGGCGAGCGGATGGGCAGCTCGTTACAAAACCGCGATTCAAGTACCAAGACCGCGGTCTTGCTGATCAACTAAACGTTCTCTACAACCAACTGCGCGCGCTTCGACTGCTGTATCGGACTTATGTCAAAAGCGGTGAAATCGATTTGCCAGGCAACGTTTGCAACTTCCAATTGGCACAGACCGCAAAAACGTTTGATTCGCATCGAAATTTAATTAACGCCCATTTCAACTCGATTTCCGCTCAGTACAATCTCGCACCGTTACCAAACATTGGCTAGTCATGGATGTCTGCTAACATAATGTCATCAACTATTCTCTGACGTAATCCCAGCGCCGTCAGTTGCTATATGAACGTTTGCGGAGTCCCCATTGTTGACTGTTTGCAAAGGGGTTACTGCAGATAGTTTCTCTAATACAGAAAATTGAGTATGGGTATGCAAGGAACTCTTGAGCATTTCCGATCGGCACTGGGCAGTGCTGGGTGCTCATACCGCCCTGTACAACCATGGGTTCAAGTTTTCATCACCACTTTCACCTGAATGCGTGGCGACCTTGACGGCTCTTAAAATGCTCGGAAAATTTGGGGCTCTCTGGCAGCTACGACTTTCTGACTTTTATCAGTGGGTGCCGTTGTAGGTCGCTTAAGCTGTAACTTCTTCGCACACCACTGTTCCATCCTGACGAAGGCTTGGAGGGAACACTTCAATCCCACCATTTTTTGGAACAATGTCTTTATGCTGCGCTTTAACAAAGTCGCGCAATTCAGTTTTTGTATACTCTGAGTGCCACCAGTACTTTATTTTATGGGGCGCTTGAAGCTCAAGTGTAGGATCGTAATAGTTGCCATCAATCTTTATTACAGCATGCCCTAACCTTTCACCACTTTCTATTTCGACAAAACATAGAACATATTTTTCTGCTAGTGGATAATTGGTTACTGCAGCCAAGCAATTTGCGTAGCATTGTTTCGGCACTGTACAGCCGACACTATCGAGTAGCTGAAGCAAGCCACTTGGCAGCGGGGTCATTTCAATTTCCATAAGGACATCCATTCGTGAAGGGGGGGGGGGGGAGGCAAACACAAACTGAAAATCGCGAAAGCATATCTAGCTCGCTATCCTAACCGGAAAACTAAGCAAGCAATGGGAGTGAAACTTCCTGTTTTGCTTGTACAGCTGGATCTGAAATAACAGCTTGAACTTTTAGTTCATACGCCATGGACTTGAAATCGTCACTGAGTGCTGTCCAATCACATGATTCGAACGCGGCTTCGGAGATAATATATATTTCCTTTACGCCATATTCTCCAGCGAATGAACGAAGATACGTGAAGTACGGCAGCAGGTAGGCATGTTGAGTATCAGGACGAGGTGGGCTGGTCGATTTTCCACAAAGGGAAAAAATGAGGACACCATCGACAGCGGTATCTGAAAAAAACTTGTCCGCGAGAAACAATTCTCCAACTCCAACCTTACGATCGTTGGTGCTAGATGATTCAATTACGCAAACTACCCTGCCCTCAGCGTCCTGGAAAGATAGATCTGGGCGGTACTTATCTGAGCCAATGACGCTTCCATTGGAGTGCCGAACCCAACCGGTAGGGAATGCGATCGGCTTTTGTTTGAAATCAGAATCCGCCATTGATTTACCTTAGGTTACAGTCACTACGCTCACGTATTCATTCAACAAAACGGCGATGCTAATGACAAAAAACCAATAGTAGCAAATTGACATGCACTCAAGCCAGCCCTCCCCTGAGAGCGTCAAGGCAAAGTCGCATGCTGGAACCAGCCTACGAACTGCCAAGTATAAAACCAAGGGCGAATTCAACGCGGAGATTGCGCCTTGGTGATGGCTATTGGCTATTATACCTCCTAGTCTTCCGATATCATGTGAATTTTTGGATCAGGGTTTAGGTAAGGAGCTATATGAATTGCCACCTGCACGTGCGTCAACATTTCCATCCGGTAGGCCACGGAACGTTTTTCACCGGGGTAGTTTGGAATAATCAGTTGCGACGGGCCGTATTCAGTTGGGCTTATGACTGCGGATCTAGAAGTCAGCATCGTGTAGAAAAAGCAATCAATGATCAAAACATCGTAGGCTGGTTACCGCAGGAAATCGATTTTCTGGTTCTTTCCCACTTTGACAACGATCATGTGAACGGTGTGGAGCATTTCTGTAAGCGAACGGTGAACCCACCTACCGATCTCCCAAAATAAGGGCTATCGCGTCCGCTTAAAAATAGGCGGATAACATCGCCCTTAAATCTGGAGTTCGAAAGGTGTGTTCACCGCTCCCTTACCATCAAACCGCCCTTTTCGCGTATCGCAGTATCACTAGACCACCGCGCTTAAACGTTAAAGCCAAACAATAGAACTACTTTCCGGCGTCAGAAAAACAACAAAAATCTCTCCAGCATGCGATTTACAAGACACCATTTACATGGTGATATCTTTGTGCCATTTATGAGCGCCATATCTATCCGTGAAGGGAGTCAACGTGAGCGTTAAGAGCAAAGGCTATCCAGCCACCGCTGTGTCTACGTGGAGCGGCTACGTCTACCAAGGAAAAATTTCACTTTATCACTCCCTCAAGTTAATCCATCAGGGAGACTTAGATTTTGAGCTTCAACTAGATAGCAGCGATGATTTCGCCATTTACAAAAGCGGCGCACTTGTAAGCGCTCATCAAGTGAAAGCCAAGATTGGCACGTACAAAAGCGAGTACATTGAGGCACTGGAAAAATCATCTGCTGTCGAATACGATCGAGTTAAAGGCGTGTCACGCTACTTCCACGTATCCGTCCAACTCAACGACACCGATGATTACACCGGAAAGAACAACGAGTTGGTTCAATTTTACTCGTACGGGAACAACAAATACTGCGGTCTAGACGAGATCGAAGGACTCACAAAAGCTGTCATCAAAGAAATATGCAGCAGCAACTTCATCCTGCTAACCGACGAGCTCTTGCACTACAACTACTGCCTTCTGTCTGAGAAGATAAGCACACAAGCAGTCGCGATTCACCGAATGGTACAGATCGACCGAGAGAAGGCCAACAAGGCAGCGTTTGAAAGCCGCATTACAGCTCAGAGTTTAATAGACGATATTCTTAACAAGAACCCCTACAACAACACTGAGTATTATGCGATCGATTTGAAGGCAAAGCTGCACAACCATTTGGAGGACAGGCTTGATCAAGCCTTACCTGGTATGAGCGACACTTCCTACGGGCGAGCGCGTCGGCTCTTCGAACATATTCGGGATTCAGAAGCCAGCGACATGCAGACGCTTTGTCAATTGATAAAACCATCAGAGCGTTTCTCTAGCATACAAAAAGCAGATATCCGGCGTTATTCTGGCCTTATCGAGGACATGTCGATTGAGCCAGTTTTTAAACAATTCCCGCACTATCTGGACAGTGACAAGCGATTCTATCTTCCGACGGCCCTCGATCTGCCCTTCGTTGATGACCACGAGGGTTGCACTGCAGACTTACTGGGAGAAATGGATACCAATGGAGATTTACTCAAGCTGCTTTTTGAGTACAACAACCTCATCCCTAGCAGATCTTCTGAGTCTTTCATTATCAACACCAAGTTCACGCACCCCAACGACCTTGACGATCAGCAGGTCAGAGACCACATTGACAGTAACATCCTCAAATCATTTTGTTTAAGCATCGTGACTAAAGAAGACGCAGAGGCTCGTTTGAATGATAAATAGAATTATTGATGAGGCACTCATTTTCCATGGGTTCATCAAAGACTGCGAAACCGACCTTACGAGCTTCTACATTCGGGAGTCCGGCTCCGCCATCCGCTTTGCGATTTTGCATAAGCTGGATCACTTACCCGGTCCCACTGAGCTGAATGCTCTTATTAACCAATCGGCCCCCGACTCCTTCATGAACCACCCGACATTCAAGAAGAACTGCGATCTCATCTGCATTCATCACCTGAACCACCTAGCTGAATTCAAAGACCAGGAAGAACAGATTTTTGCGATTGAAGAGGATCCTCACTTCTTCAAGAAATATGTGCTTTACTACAGCGATACCGAGCAACATGCCATCCAAGACTATACCTTTAACAAACTGGTCGCCACTATCTCGGACAAGAGCCAGTTCAGCAACTACAAGAAAGACCCTCTGGCAGCTACGCAGTACAGTGTTGCGGCAAAGATATTCATTAAGCTTCCTTTTCTTGAGCTCCCGTTCACCCGAGGTGAGCTTATTTCATTGCGCCTGCAAGCAGCCGATGCTGTGGTTGAAGCAGGCCTTGATGAAACCTACAAAATCATCCAGAAACTCACCTCGAATAACGCTGAAGAATTGATCACGGAGCTGATGAACAATGAAATGGAAAATAGCGCGAATTGAAGTTTCTCGTTTCAAGGCTTTTAAACACGTCAATCTGGATCTAGGCACCTCATCGCTGCTAACGCTAGACGGGCCGAACGGGTACGGAAAAACCAGTGTCTTCGATGCTGTCGAGCTGCTGCTCACGGGTCAGATCAAGCGGATCGACAATCTCTTTTCAACATTGATGACCAAGCTCAAAACAAACTATGACGACAATCTCTTCTGGAACCAACGGACCGACCAAAAAGACCTGACCATCAAGATCGAATTTCATGATGGGGATAACCGCTTGGTTCTGGCCCGGCATGCACCCGTAAAAGCGTTCGACAAAAAATCGAACAACCGAGCGGACAAGTTCAAGCACTTCAAGCTGTATGAACTCCCCGATTTCGAGTCGAAAGCCTTCACGCAGGCAAACCTGCGTGAGAACGAGTTCCTAGACGAAGTTTTCGGCAAAAACTTCCGGGAAAACTTCACTTTCCTCAACTACCTTGAGCAAGGGCAAAATAAACTGCTGCATACGCGGGTAGACGAGCGCAAAGACCAGCTTGGCAACCTGTTCAACATCAACGATGTTGCAGCAGAGATTGAAAATTGCCGCTCACTCTCGACAAGGCTCACAAAATTCCTAGGGGACGAAAAACGCAAGGCTGATGAAGAAGCGCTTAACAATGAGTGCACAGCCCTGCGCGCGATGGTGCAGGCCGATCTGGGAAGTGTTGAGTACAAAAAGCTGTCCACGGTTGAGGTCGGGCCGGGTTGGGACAAGGAAGATCCCTTCCCCACCTACGACTCGGAGATTCACACCCAGTTCTCGACCGCCATTCGCAAGCTGAATGGCCTGCTACCTCAGAAAACAGCCATTCGTGTCAGAACTCAGAATGATGCCATCGATGCGGACATCGAGTCGCACGCGGAGTCGCTGAGCAGCTTGGCACTGCTGGGCACCGACTTGAACAAACTGGATGACCTGGAACAGAAAAAAAAGGAGCTCGACGGGCTCGGTAAAGCAGCAAAAATCGTCAAGAAAGGTGCTTCCGCCATCACTGCTGAGCAGGCACGTACACTGCCAAGTTGGGCAGTTGGTCGACTTCAATGGTTTGAAGAGCGAATCAAAGCGCGTAATGACTTGAACACCAGAAATACAGCCAATGACAGCGCTGCTGCCGAACTGGCTCGTCTGAAGCAGCAGTTGCTGGATGAGCACGCCAAGCTCTATCCGGACGACAAGTTTTGCCCCCTGTGCGGGAACGACTGGAAAACTCACATTGCGATGCTCGAAGCGATTGAGATCAGAGCCCAAAAGATCTCTGACGCCTTAGGAAAGGATGGGAAGGCACTCGTCGCGCTGACCACTGCGATGACCACTGAGTTGGGCACCATTGATACATTCATTCAGGGGCGCGAAGCGATCCTGAAGCCTGCCTACAACGAAGCACTGCATCAGGCGTTGGCCAAAGTAAAAACTCGCCTCCCTGCAATCCAGCAGATCCTGGAACGGCTCAGGGGCGAAGGCATCCAGATCACCTTCACATTCAACGAAGATGAAGTGGTGACAGCGGCTCGCCTGGAAGAACTGCAAAAAACGATGCGCGCTAAGAAAACGGACGAGACAGTGGTGCTCCCTGACGATTGGCGGCAAACCATCGAAGCAGTCTTCAAGGACTTGCAGGACTTCTACATTTTCGACGCTCAAGATCTGGCAAACAAAGAGCTCTACATCACGATCAAAGCCAACGAAGCGCAGAACAGCCGGCTTCAAAAAAGCCTTGAAGAACTGCAGAAAATGCAACGCGAGACGGAGGCCGCCACTAAAGCAAAGGGCAAGGTCATCCAACTGCGAACTACCTTGGAGAAAGCGGAGCAGAAGTATGCAGATCAGACTATCTCGGAGATCGAGCTCATCTTCCACATCTACAGTGGGCGGCTGATCCAGAACTACCAACGCGGCCTTGGGTTGTTCATCGAGAGCCGAGATGGCAAGCAGCTCAGGTTCCTGACGGCAGAACAATCTGAACATGACGCGGTCATGTCCATGAGCACGGGCCAGGTGTCGGCGCTGAGCCTGGCCTTCTTCCTGTCGCTCAACAAGGTCTACGCAGAAGTCCCGCTTATCCTCATCGACGATCCATCTCAATCTCTAGACGAGGTGAACATCGCATCTCTGACCGACCTGCTCCGCTGTGAGCTCAAACACAGCCAGTTGATCGTGTCGTCGCACGAGGAGGATATCTCGGCGTACATGCGCTACCGATTCAACCGGGCCGGTCTGACGACGAGCTCGCTCAACATGCAACGCTTGGCCAAGCAGGCGTCCTAATGGTCACCGCGTAGCAATTCAGCGACAGGGGTAACCCGAGCGAGTTCGATACTGACGTCTTCGAGGTCGGGGGGCATGGAACGCCCCGCCCGACTTCATCGATGCTCGTCCTACCTTCGATACACCGCTCAACGGGATTCACTGGATATGTTCTCTAAAGCGCTCAGCAGATCGTCGAGGGCATCACGCAACCGGCGATATTACCGCTAAGGAGGTCTTACTGAGCTTGCGCATGAACTTCCTACTGATCAGCGACTTGGCCCAACGGCTTAACTGGCCATGAACGGCGAAGTTAGGGCCCGCCTCCACAGGCAATCCGAGCGTCCTCGCTGCCGACCAATTCGGCCGCCAATTGAAGCGGGAAGTTCTGGGTCTGACCGGACTATCGAGACCCACGACCAGAAATACGATGTTCAAGGTTGCGTACAACTTTCAGTTTTCTCAGCCAAATTTTTGAATGCGCACTTGCCGCATTTTCTGATTTTGAAAAGCCGATTGGGCATGTGCAGGATTTTTTCGTTGACTAGCTTCCTCCTGCCGCAGCACCACAGAATAGGCATTAGCAAAAATACGTGCCTCGACTGATCCGTTCGGCAGGCACTTTATGAGAGCTGAAAAAACGTCATTTCCCAAACCCGGCGTAACGTGCTGTAAGCGGGCACATTCGCCCCCCAATACCTGTATCGCTAACTCCATTTTAGTGTCATCGAGATGCCCCTGATGCCACTCGGTAATCAGAAGATAGACTCGCCAAAGTCGCACCCCCGACTCCCCCTCTAAAGATTTAATGCTTGCCGTATAGGTTACTAGACGGGCAATCGTTCGAAGAGCTTGATCAGGAGCATCTTTACTCATGCCTGCCTTCACAAACCACTGAATCATCAACGCTGCGATAGCAATATCACATATCGGCTCCAAGACGAGCATCAGACCAAGCAGCGCAGCAGCGTGTCGCATGGTTTTCTGGAACGGAAGCTGATAATCCCACACAGCTGACACCAGCATTTTCAAGTCGGGGTCGCCGTCAAGAATCCGAACTCCTTGACTCACGTTCGTCGCCTGCAAAAGCCCGAGAGGGAGAAGTGCAATAAAATCTTGCCAGCGGACCAAGATGCCGACATTCCACTGACAGAGCTGTGCAACCTTACGGGCTTTTTCTCTGATATCTAGAAGCCCCGACTCGACTAAGCCATCGAGCACATCGAGGGTGCAGATACCGTCAGGGTCAGCGCCCCCAGCGCAAAATATTCGAAAGGTAGCGTCGTCAGAATAAAGCCTGAAGTCAGCCGCTTGAGCAGCACAAATATCCGTGATATGGGTGTTCCCTCGACCAACCACGGCATACTTTCCCTGGCTACGCTCAGTCGTGGATGAAGACAGTTGGAGAATCGAGCTCAGGTGTTGTCTCAGTGCCTGCTGCAACGCCAAACATTTGTCACGCATGGGGCTGCCAAAAATGGGGCTGGAAAGCTCTAGCAACTCCTCCAGGGTCGCTTTGGAAACAGCGACGGTGCCGAAGAAAGTCATTACTCGATCAATCAGTTCCAGATCGAGAAGCACTAACAAGGCCGTGAGGTCCAACAATGGCACGCGCGCGCGTAAATCTTGCGCTGTCAGGATCGGCCGATCTGAACCCATTGTCATTGCCAGATGATATTTCGCGTCATCGCGGCTCGACGCCTTGGCAATCTCCCAGAGATGTACCACATCAGATACCGATGAAAGAGCTAAGCGGGGACGCCAAGAAAAAGGAACTGTGGTCGAACCCTGCTGCAATCCTTTCTCTAGCCTTCTTTGCAAAGCTTCACCAGCATCGGTAATACCCGTCAGAGACTTTAGGGCTGACAAGAACTCCTCATGAGACCAATCCTCTCGAATCTCACCTTTGCGCAGAATCTGGGAGTTTGGAAATTTTTCGAAGAATGCCGACGCCCTCTCCTGAAAGCGTTGACGATCAGTGGAAGCGTCGCCATCCGCATCGCCCGAAGGGGCGGCGAGGATCATCATCAGGAAAGCCCCCTCCTGCTGCTCATCGTTTCGATCAACCATCTCTCCGATTTTTAGCGCCAACGCACGGAGCCTAGCACTTGCAGGATCAGCAAGATGGATCAACGAATAGAGCGTTCTCATGCATTCGAGACGCTGCGCATTAGAATCGGCCACCTCCAGGAAGCGTTCCGCAGCATCGACGGCTTCACTCACATAGCCACACCGCGTAGCGATAGTGACATAAGTATCCAGCGCAACATGGTCATTTGAGCCTGAGGCTAGAAGAGCGGCTAAACGATCACGTGCCGCACTGGAGCGTCCGAGATGATCAAGCGCCAGCGCTTCGAACGCCAGCATGCGATCCCCGGCCTCCGCACGGACGCTCCCCCCTTGACACAAACTCAACAGCGCGGACCAGTCCTTTAACGTAATTAGCGCCAGCCCCACCCGTACCGCCATCACTGGAGTCAGCAGGCTCTCCTGGGTGATTCGCTTCGCGACCTGGACACAATGTTGCGCCTCTTCTGGCTGAGTCGGATTCAACTCCTGCAACAGCGTGAAGGCTAGGTCTTGAGGCTGACCGAGTTGCTCATAGCAGGAATGCAATGTGCGGAGCGCTTCACTCTTCTCATTCTGATTGTGCTCAAGGGCCAGATGATATCGTGCAAGAGCGGCAAAGCCCTGCAGGTTCGGGTCACGTTGGAGGTCGTCCAGCCAGGCACGCACAAGATCTGGCCGCACCAGCTTCTGCGCCGACAAGATGGCCGCGACGGCCGCAGTGCCAAAGCGCGGATACAGACGGTCAGCGGACCCATAACACTCCTGAAAGCTCCGCACGGAAAGGCGATGCTTGCCAGTAGAGTGAAACAGGAGTGTCGCCCACAGACTGTTGATTTCAGATGGTGGCAACGAGCTGTTTACCTTAAGCGCCAACTCATGGTCACCACACTCTACAGCGACAATTCGAAGCGCTTCCTGTAGACCGTGCAACTTAGGGCGCGCCGTCGTCGCCTCGACCAACAGTGGCAGAATTTCCGGCCCCTTACCCAAGGCAAGGGCGGTAGACGGCCAGATATCAGAAAGGTGTTCGATGTTAGATTGCCACCCTGCCGCCCGGAACGACTCAACCGCTGCGTTGACAGCTGCCCACACCTCCAGAAGCATCACCGGATCGACCCCAGGTAAGCCAGAGGCCGGGATAAAAGGGAACTCAGAGTCTAAGGTTGCAACATGAGCCAACGCGAACTTAGCTCGTGCTTTATAAAGCAGGAGTGTCTGCCCCACAGAGGTGAGCGGGTCAGCGAAAGTAAGCCCTTGATCGCAGCAATTCACGGCAGCGGTATGCTCGCCGTTCAGCAGATGAGCGAGGGCTGTTGTTACTGAGCGCTCGGGCTCCAGCAGCGCCTCGGCGATCTGAACTGCACCTCGATAATCCCCCTGGATCGCGGCAAGACGCGAACGGGTGGCAATAATCAGCGGATCCTCTCCCTGAAGCTGGGCCCCCAGTTCGGGCAACGTTTCGCGAGCATTGTCAAATCGCAGTCGGATCTCGGCCTCGCACCAAGCGGCTTGATACTTCGGCAATGGGTTGAGTTGATAGGCACGTTGATAGGCAGCGCTTGCGGACACATCTGCACCAGATTCCACATGCCAGTTACCCTGCAGGCACCAGTATTCGGCTTGTTCAAGGACGGTAGCCCCTCCCAGCATCCGCTCGGCGACGTCCAGGTGCGTGCACGCGCGCTCCAACGCATTTGCTAGCAGGTCGACCCTCGCCTGGCTGAGCTCCCAAGCAAGGGATCCCTGTGCCGGAGCGATCCAGTGCCCTTGCGCCGGGGCTGCGAGGGCTTCGATAAAGGATGCCCCTCGTGCGGTAATCCCCTGTGTCGCTCCTTGCACCAGCGATAACCGTTCCTCGGAAGGCATATCCGGATGGGTCTGTTCAGTGTGTCCACCCAACAGATGACCGACGCGGGAATAATCATTTTGCTGGCCGATTTCCGCAGACAGATCGGTCTTTCTGTTGATGAGGTTCTTACGAGGTGCTTTGAGCGTTACGGACTTCTGCTCGGCGGGCAAATCCAACACATTGATCCGGCTTAACTCCTCATGAATCCAGACGTAATGCAAGGGGCAGTCAACCGGATCCTCATTAACGGATAAATCGCAGATCACTAGAAGTATGGGTTCGACCACACGATTGTAGTACCTGACCGTCGAGGCCTTTAAGGCCACCGAGATAAACTCACCGTCCGCTGAAATCGACGGTGAGCGCGTTCCTTTGAGCTGGATACGAAAGACATCCGTGACCTGTTGGTTGGGCGTTGTCTGGACTTGATAGTCGAACCCGTAGTCGTCGGTCCCCTCCAAGCTCTGGATACGCCAATGTTGGGGGCGTCGCGCCCGGAGACAAGAGTCCGCATCAGCATTGATATCGTGCTGATCACCGGTTTGAGGCAGTGGTCCTTCTACTCGCATGCGACAATCTCCGATGATTCAGTGGGGCTACTCAACGAGCATCAATCGCTCACAATACTGTGGTGGCCAGGGCTAGTGGCACATAGAATGTCATTTCCCATCGCACCACGATACTCAACCCAGCCCGGCATCGCATTCAGCAACCTTAATTTCGGCAATGCGCTCGGATGAGTCCAGGGATGTAGGTGGTGCGCTGGTACGAAGTTGCCCACATTGTTGGAGGTCTTTCAGCCGTGATTCGGTGAAGTAACCTGGTCATTTCGCATGAGCGTCAAAGGCCGTCTTGTGCACCGTGGCCGCATGCATCGCCAAGCCTTCTACTACCCCTAGCGACGCATCTCCATGGTGTATCTCACAACCTGGAAAGTGTCGTTTGACAGCCTCTGCGATATAGGGCGCTCGCGACATGCCGCCGGTAAGCAACACGATCGGAGTTCGGCCAGCGGTCGCCCCCCTCACCTGACTGAGCAACTCGTTGAAGGAGCGCATGTACCTTTCATATCCAAACTCCAGATCAGATGTCCCCGCCTTGGCTCGAAGCCCCTTCTGCACGTAATCGAGAGAAACGTATGCTTCGGCTTCTGAACTGAGAGCGACCTTGAGCCTTTCTACGTCACGATTCATCCTGACAGTGACCCCATACCGCTGCAGCGCAAGCAAACGCTTCTTGTAGGGAGCTTTGATCGAATCAACGTCTACTTTTCGAAAGGCCGCTTGCCGGTTCTGGTCGCTGACCATGGCGGCGTCGACGTAAAACGGTGCGAGCAGGCGACAATCATTTTTTCCAAATAGTGGCATTACCGCGCGAAGAGAAAGTCCAAGGTCCACATCGGTGCCGCCCTTAGCTAAGCCCCAACTGGCGTCCAGCTCCGGCGCCCCGGCTTGACCACCGACATGCCCAACGGCGATATCAGTGGTACCACCTCCTACATCCACGACTACCGCAAACTGGGACTCAGGGAAATCCATGTGATAAGTGATTGCGGCGGCGGCGGGCTCTGCCAGGAAATCTACTGATTTAAATCCCGCACGATGTGCTGCTTCGCGCAGCAGCTCCACTGCCTGGTCACTTCCCTCTGGCCCCATCGAGCTTCTAAATACAACAGGCCTGCCAATAGTGGCTTCTGTGACATCGACACTCAATTGCTCAGTCGCCGCACGCCGGACGTGCTTTAGGACATTCGAGACGATTTTCACAATCGCTTCGCGCTGTGGAGCCGCTAACCTGAAACCAAGCATGGATTTCGGAGATTGGATGAGTCGGCCTTCCTCGTACCAAAAGAATTCCTCAATCGCGTCTTCGCCAAAAACTGCTGATTCGTCGACGTTAATCGAGCTAGCCCTACCCGCCTCCCTCTGCTCATAGGCCCATTGGCGTCGAGCTGCGGAAATGGTCGCTCTCCGAATTTCCGCAGCCAAAGGCGATACGGGCTTCTTCAACTCCGAGGTAGCCCAGGAAATTCGAGCCTGTGCCTCTTCTTGAGTAATATCGCCATTCTTCGCTAGCGATCGATAGTGGAACCGAATTTTGCTGGTTGCCTCATCATATTCTCCGAGAGCCTTCGTATACGCCGTCGTCGAAGCACTAAGGTTGTCGCGGACCTGCTGCTCATAGGCGTCTGGCTGAAAAAGGGTCCAGTCAATAGACTTCTCCGGTATGAATACCGCAGTTCGAAACTGGCTGTCGCCGCCGAAGGAAATATGTCGAAGCTCACCGTCTATGTAGGCAGCTGCTGCGGTGTAGCTCGTTCCAAAATCAATCCCTATGCGCATGGTCATCCTAAACATTCAAAGCGGAGGTCGCAGAATCCACCTCCCAACGTCACCGGGCACGGAGGCAATATGCTATCACTTTCAGTCAGATTGTGATCGGGGGTTCACCATTAGGAGTCTCAACTGATACATGCGCGGCCTTATACTGTGCCAAAATGCCAGACGCCCTCCGCTTTCCACCGAGGTGGCGCTGAAGCCCCAGACAAGACTGCTGCCGCACAGCTACGGACGAAGTAACTGCCGTAAGCGAACCAGCAACGCCGCCTGAAGGCGGGGAGGCAGATCCGCAAAGAGCCACTGACAGTCCACCATGGAGGTACACTGGAGTCCAGTGGGCGCCACCTCGACAGATGTTAGAAATCGCCGTTCGCGATCACTTTTACAACCCAAGTCACTGGGGGCAATAATGGGGGCATAATCAGCTTTTTGTGACCTGAAAGTACCGCGCTAGAGCCCTGTCAAAATGTTTTTTGGCGACCCCGATAGCCTTTGAATCACGCCGGGGTTCACAACCCTCATTCAGACTGTGGCTCACTGCCCGCCCGGCTCCAGAAGCTTTCGGCAGACTGACTGAGGATTGCTTTTGGGCGGGTCAGATGAATTTCCAGGGGTATGTCCCAGCTCTCGTCGAGCGCTCTAACCAGGCGTCCATCCAGGATTTCCTGCTCGGTGAGGCTTTTGGGCAACCATGCCACGCCTTTGCTTTCCATGGCCATGGACATCAGTACCGCTGCAAGGTGGCTGCTGAACAGTGGCTTGAGGTGCAGGTAGTCTTCCTTGCCTCGCAGCCTGTGGGCAACGATGCGCCCCAGTCCTGACTCATGGGTGTAGGCAAGGTAGGGCAAAGCTGCCGGTGAGGTGCCGAAGTTAGCGAATGCACTCGCAAGCGGCACGAGAACGTCCTCCCCCACCTTCTTGCTGATGAACTGATCAGGTGCCAGCAACGGCGGAACGTCAGGGTGGCGATGGCAGAGCAGAAACTGAACCTGGCCATGGATCAGCATCTGCTCGCAGACAGCCATGCTGTCCGAGTGCAGTTGCACAGCCTCTATGGGGGCACCGTTTTCGGAGCTTCGAAGCCACTTGGGAAAGAATGTAAACGACAGGGAGTGAGTGGCCGCAAATTGCAGCGACCTGGCTGCTGCCCCTGCAACTTCTTGAGCCTCGTTGCGCATCCTGTACAAGTTTCTGGCGGCTTCCTGGGCACTGGGCAAAATTTGCCTTCCTGCCTCGGTAAGGGTCGCCCCTTGCGGTGTACGCACAAACAACTCGACCCCCATCCAGGTCTCCAGTGAGCGAACTCGGCGGCTGAATGCCGGCTGAGTGACATGGCGCGCTTCAGCGGCACGGACAAAGCTGCCGTACTCCGCAAGCGCTGAAAGATCTTCGAGCCAGACGAGTTCCAAGGGGCCATGCCTCCTGTGCATAGGGTCCGGCATTAATAGCATTGGGCGGGTGACATCGCAAAGCCTAACGTGGGGCCACCAACAACAAGAGGAACCTGTCATGCGCATCGTAGACATCCGTGAAAAAACTGTTTCCATCGCCTCCCCGATTGCCAACGCCTATATCGATTTTTCCAAAATGACCTGCTCGGTGGTCGCGGTCATCACGGATGTGATTCGCGACGGCAAACCCGTCATCGGTTACGGTTTCAACTCCAATGGTCGCTATGGCCAGGGCGCTCTGATGCGCGATCGTTTCCTGGCGCGCATCCTGGAAGCGGATCCGGACACCCTCGTCGACCACGAAAACAACAATCTGGACCCGTTCGCCATCTGGAAAGCCCTGATGACCAACGAAAAGCCAGGTGGCCACGGCGAGCGTTCGGTCGCCGTTGGCACCCTCGACATGGCGGTATGGGATGCCGTTGCCAAGATCGAAGGCAAGCCGCTCTATCGCTTGCTGGCTGACCGTTACCGTAATGGCGTGGCAGACGACAAGGTCTGGGTCTACGCAGCGGGCGGTTACTATTACCCCGGCAAAGACCAGACCAAGCTCAAGGCCGAAATGCAGAGCTATCTGGATCGCGGCTACGACGTTGTCAAAATGAAGATTGGTGCAGTACCGCTGGACGAAGATATCCGCCGCATCGAAGCGGTGCTCGAAGTGGTTGGGGACGGTCGTCGACTCGCGGTCGATGCCAACGGTCGTTTCGATCTTCAAACAGGTATCGCTTACGCTGAAGCCATCAAGAAGTACAACCTGTTCTGGTACGAAGAGATCGGCGATCCTCTGGATTACGCACTCCAGGCGGAACTGGCCAATCACTATGAATTGCCCATGGCAACCGGTGAAAACCTGTTCTCTCACCAGGACGCCCGGAACCTCCTGCGCCACGGCGGTATGCGCCCTGATCGCGACTTCCTCCAATTCGACTGTGCCTTGTCCTACGGGCTAGTTGAATACATGCGCACCCTGAAGGTGATGGAAGAAATGGGCTGGTCTTCCCGCCGCGTCGTTCCCCATGGCGGTCACCAGATGTCCCTGAACATCGCAGCCGGCCTGCACCTGGGCGGCAATGAATCTTACCCGGACGTTTTCCAGCCTTTCGGCGGTTTTGCTGACGGTATCCGCGTTGAAAATGGCTACGTCGGTCTGCCGGATATTCCGGGGGTTGGCTTCGAAGCCAAGTCCGCCTTGTACGCAGTCATGCGTGAGTTGGGCGAAGGCTGATCATCTTAAATCTGCGGTCTCTAGCCAAGGCCGCAGCATCAGGCGTCCTGCGCGAACGTCCAGCCACATGCCCATCACAAAAATAAAATGAGGTGCTTTCGTGGAAATATCCAAGTCCCGCTGGTACAGCCAGCTGTATATGCAAGTGTTGATCGGTATCGTGATCGGTGCAGCAATCGGTTACTTCATGCCCGATATTGGAGCCAAGCTCCAGCCCTTTGCCGATGGCTTCATCAAACTGATCAAAATGCTGTTGGCGCCCATTATTTTCGGTACGGTCGTTGTGGGTATCGCAAAGATGGGCAGCATCAAAGAAGTCGGGCGCATTGGTGTGAAAGCGCTGATCTACTTCGAGATTCTTTCAACCATCGCCCTGGTCGTCGGCCTTATTGTGGTCAACATCGTGAAGCCTGGCGTAGGCATGAATATCAACGTCAACGCGCTGGATGGCAGTGCCATCAGTAAGTACAGCCAAGCGGCCAGTGAGCAAGGTGGCACCATTGAATTCTTTCTCAATATCATCCCGCACACCTTCATCGGCGCATTCTCGAATGGCGTGATGCTGCAGGTCATCCTGCTGTCGGTATTGATGGGTGTTGCCCTGGTTCAAATGGGCGAGACCAGCAAGCCACTGATCAACACCATCGATCTGTTCCTGCAAGGTCTGTTCAAGATCGTAGCAATGGTCATGCGCCTGGCACCCATTGGCGCCGGTGCTGGCATGGCGTTCACTATCGGCAAGTACGGTATTGGTACCTTGCTGTCACTCGGTCAGTTGCTGATCGCGCTCTACATCACAACCTTGATTTTCATCGTGGTGGTACTGGGCACCGTTGCCAGATGGTCGGGCATGCCGCTCATGCAGTTTCTTCGTTATTTCAAGGATGAAATTCTCATCACCCTTGGCACCTGCTCAACCGAAGCCGTACTGCCGCGAATGATGGTGAAACTTGAAAAACTTGGCTGCAAAAAATCAGTCGTGGGCATGGTGTTGCCAACGGGATACACCTTCAATGCGGACGGAACCTGTATCTACCTCACAATGGCCGCCATCTTTATTGCCCAGGCAACCAATACGCCTCTGACGTTTGTGGATCAGATGATTCTGCTCGGTGTATTCCTGCTGACGTCCAAAGGCTCGGCAGGCGTAGCGGGTGCGGGATTTGTGACGCTGGCTGCAACACTCACCACCATCCACTCCATCCCTTTGGTAGGGCTCGTCTTGCTGCTGGGCATTGACCGCTTCCTCAACGAAGCGCGGGCCGTGACTAACCTGATCGGTAACGGCATCGGCACCCTCGCCATTGCCAAGTGGGATAACTCGTTCGATGTAGAGGCCTGCGAGCGTGAAATAGCGGCAATGAAACACGAAAAAGCGCAAAGGAAGGCAGCCTTGCTGGCGCAAAAATAACCTGCAACGCACTCCGGTCATTCCGTGTCAGTAACGGTGATGACCGGTAGTGCATTGCGGGTCGAGCTCACTGATGGAGCGATTACACCATGCCGTACGCTAAGGGGTTGGTTGTCTGCCTTACAGCGTTGCTGCCCTCGCCGCAGTGAGGCCGATCACTCCTTACTCAAATCCACCAACGGCGTTTGCCGCACTTCTGTCGCGCGTCCGTCCTGGATCGATTTGACCTGTTGCAACGCTTTGTCCACCGCCGGTTTGTCGGCCAGCAACGAGTAACTGATGCTGAACTGGCGCTGTTCTTTGGGGCCAATGGTCGGGACCAGGTTCAGCGGCCGCTGGTAACGGCGGTTGTAGGAAAAACTGGTGCCTGGCTCAAGCCCGGTGACGTAGCCCTGGCCGCGTGTATCGGTGTTTTTCCACAGCGAGAACACCGGCAATTGCTGGACATTGAAACCCACTGCGACGCCCAGGCTGGCGGCCTTGTTGTGCAGCACGGTCAAGGTATCGCCTTTGGCGTCGCCGTAGGGCACCACGTTGTACACGGTCTCATCGTAGTCAGGGGTAGGTGCGCGATAAGTCTGCCATTCGCCCAGATCGGCTTTGGCCTTGTCATTGAATGGCGACACTTGCTTGACCGGCGCCGCAAAGCGGGCGCCCTCTTCCAGAAACGGCGTGCTGAAGTTGCTGTGGTACAGCGCCTGGTATTCTTTCGGGTAATCGCCATTGTTGGTCAACGTGTCATTGAGCACAAAGCGCGCCGCACCCGGTTCGGTGACCAGTTCGGTTTGCACGCTGAAGTCCACTTTTTTGAAAGCCTGCTCTTTCAACTCGCCACGTACATGTATTGCATACGGTGGGGTTTCGTCGATGTGCACAGTCACCTTGCTGGCAGGGATATTCGCCGCGCGACCATGCAAGGTCAGCAACTCGCCGTTGTCCATGCCCGGATGGCCTACCCACTCATAACCACAGCGAGTGACCAGTTCGTTGAAGCCTTCAAGCCAGCCCAGACCGCCACGTCCGTTAAGCTCAATGAACGCCGGATTGACCACTTCCTTGACTGGCGAATCCCACCCCATGCGCGCACTGCCGACCTGGGCACTGAGCACATTCATCCCGCGCGTGGGCACCACCGTCAGTTTCATCGTGCCGTTATCGATATCAATCAGGCTCACGCCTTCCTGCCGACCGCCGTGCAAGGTGCGCATGCTGATTGAAAACGGTTTGTCGACCTTGATCCCCAGCTGCTCGCTGGTAATACGCTGATTACTGGCAGGCTTGTCGCTGTCGAGCAGCACAAAGTCCCATGCAAAAGCGTGAGAGCCAAAGGACAGAGCTGCAATGGCGCAGGTGACGGGAAGCAGTTTCATGGGCGGATCCTTTCTTGGAATTATAATTCGCTGATTAGGTGAATCGATTCAGCGCGGAGTCCAGTCTAGCTCCATTTTGAGCGCCCAGGGCGCTCGTCAGACTCATTGTTAGTTCGAGGTGGATCGCCCGGCTCAGTCCCGTACGTACAGGCTGGCCATTATTTGCAACAAACGATCATCCTCCCCTGCCGCGCCAATCACCTGCAGCCCCACCGGCATACCCCCCACTTGCCCAGCAGGCAAGCTGATAGCAGGTAGCCCGGTGAGGTTCCAGGGGCTGGTGTGGCTGAGTACTGCGGCCCGCACATCAATGCGCTGCTCGCCCACCCGGACCTCGCGCACATCAATCTCAGTCGCGGTTATCGGTACGCTGGGCGAAACCAGAAAGTCATAGTGTTCGAACAATCGCGCCATCGCCGCCTGGTACTGCGCCTGACTGGCCTGGGCACGAATGTACTGCCAACCTCTGACTTCACGGGACAACTCCAGACGCTCGCGTACCTCCTGTTCGAATTTAAGCGGCGCGTCCTCCATGCGCTCGGCATGCACGTCAAAAGCTTCGGCGCGTTGCAGCACAAGCAAGGTGTCTTTCATTGCAGCAGCCAGGGGCTCAAGCTCGCGGGTCTCCTGCAGTGCATCAGCAAACAGCTGCTGCGCCGTTTGGTAGACCTGGCGCTCCACTTCGGCGTCGACCGGCCCGAAGCTGCCAGCGGTAATCCAGCCAACTCGCAGCGGTCGAGAGTTCGTCGTGGGCGCACACGCTCGCCCCGCCACGGCTTCAAACAGCAACCGCGCATCCTCGACATGATTGGCAATCGGGCCCACATGGTCGAGGCTCGATGACAACGGAAATACCCCCTCAAGCGGCACACTGGCAAAGGATGGCTTGAAACCAACAACGCCACACAACGCCGCAGGAATACGGATCGAACCCCCGGTGTCGGTGCCCAATGCCAGTGGCACCATACCGCTGGCCACCGCCGCCGCACTGCCGGCGCTGGAACCTCCCGTGATGCAACGGGGATCCCAAGGGTTACGCGCGGCCCCCTGAAGCGAGCGGTCACCGGTCGGGCCGTAGGCAAATTCGTGGGTCAACGTCTTGCCGACGATCACTGCACCCGCCTCGCGCAAACGCTGCACGCACAGTGCATCGCGGCTCGGTCGGTGGCCCTCGAAATGCGCCGAACCATAGGTGGTGACGTAATCAAACGTATCGATATTGTCTTTGACCGCTACGGGTATGCCTTGCAACGGACCCAGGTCCTGGCCTTGGGCGAACAGCTCATCGGCCTTGCGTGCCTGGGCCAGTGCGATGGGGGCGTCGATCTGAACAAAGGCATTGAGGATCGGATTCAGACGCTCGATGCTGTCCAGGGCGGCCCGGGTCAGCTCGACGCTCGTCAGGCTGCCCGCGCGCAGGCGCTCGGCCAGCGCGATGACTGATTGGCCAAAGAAATATCCAGCGTGGGTAGGCTTCTCCAGGTTCATACAGACAACTCCATCAAACTACTGCTGGTGTAGGGGAAGTGACAACCGGCCGACCGCCGGGACGCACCATCAACATCGCACTCATACCCAGTGCCGTAGCCACCGCTGCCGCCACGAACATCGACGAGTATCCGTAGCGAACAGTCAGGTAGCCAGTGAGCATCGGAGCGATAAACGAAGCGGTGTTGGCGATGAAGTGGGTCATGCCGCTGTAGGCACCTACCCGGTTGGACGGGGCAGTGTCGATTACAACCGCCCAGTAGACCGAGTTGGGCAGTGCGTTGAGGGCATTAGCCAGGGTCATCAGGGCTATCACACCCCACACGGTCTGGGCCTGAGATACCAGGATGAAGCACAACGTGGTCAACAGCAGGCAGGTCGCGGCAAGCCAGCTGCGGGCCACTTTCAGATTGCCAGTGCGGCGCAGCAGCAAGTCGGAGATCTTGCCGCCCAACAGCACGGTGAAACAGGCGCCGGTCCACGGGATCATGCCCATGTACCACAGCGAGGAGAGGTTGTAGTGAAATTCGTCTTGCAGGTATTTGGGAGTCCACGTCAGCAACAGGAAGGTCACGTAGACAAACGAGAAATAACCGATCGCGTTAAGCAGCAAATCCTTGTTTTTGAAGAAGTGCCAAACCGGCGCGACGCTGGTGGTAGGGGTCGTGGCATTGACCGCTTCGGCCCGCTCCTTGCGCAGAAAATCAAGCTCAGCTTTGGACACACGCGGGTTTTCATCGGGGGTGTTGGTGAACCGTGTCATGAAGAAAATCAGCAGCGCCAGACTGACCACGCCCAGCACCACGAACATGCTGCGCCAGTCACCGGTCAGGGTTTGCAGGCCTACGGCTACCGGGGCGGTCAACAGTGCGCCCAGAGGTGTGCTGAGCAGACCTACTGAAACCACAAAGCCCCGCTCTTTGGGCGTGGCCCAGTTGGCCACGCTCTTGTTGATGACCGAATAGGCCGGGCCTTCGGCAAAGCCGAACATCACGCGGATAGTGGCAAAACCGGCCATGGCCGAACCACCCAGAAACGCCAGCCCGAAATCACCGGCAAAAGCAGTGGCGATTTCAAAAATCGACCAGGTGGCACCCGCAATCAACCAGATGCGCTTGGCGCCATAGCGGTCGGCCAGAATGCCTCCGACCAACGCGCCAAGGATGTAACCGTAACCGAAGTAACCCAGCACATTGCCCCAATCGGCCTTGTCGAAACCGTACTCGGGAAGAATGCTCGCCGACGCATAGGCAATCGCGCCGCGGTCAATGTAATTGAGCAGTGCCATGAGCATGATCAGGAAGAAAATCTGGTAGCGGAAGGACGGGATGACGGGGCTGTTCATAAGGGATCTGACTCTTCAAGTGATGGCAGAAGTCAATAAGTCGGCCGGTGTCCGCTGATGCCGGTCAGTTAAGGGTTGAACTTGACCCCTTGTGGGAGCGGGCTTGCTCGCGATACAGGCGACGCGGTCAGATGCTCACACCGCGCCGCTCCAATCGCGAGCAAGCCCGCTCCCACCTCTCCCCTGACTGACAGGCATTAGCCGGTGTCGGCGTATTTTTATTGTTTTACCCAAACGTTTGGGTTGGCGAAATGTAGAGCCAGAAAAAGTTTGAGTCAAACGTTTGGGTAAACATTTATTTCCGGGTAGGTGCACCCTATTCGGGTAGAATCCGCGCGCTAAACAACGGACTGCCGGAAGCCTCGAAAACATGCCAAATCCATCTCGCCCCGCCACCCTGAAGTCCATGGCTACTGCACTGGGAGTGCATGTTTCCACGGTGTCACGGGTCCTTAATGGCGACCCGACAGGGGTCGAGCGAGCGGCGTCGGCCGAGGTAGTGGCACGTATTCGCGCATTGGCAAAAGAACTGGATTATCGGCCGAACACGCAGGCATCTAACCTGAAATTGCGCAAAAGTCAGGAAATCTGCGTGCTCATGCCACGCCTCACCGACCTGGTGATGGCAACCATCTACGACAGCATTGACAGCGCTGCCGAGCAGGCGGGCTACCTCACGTTCGTCTCCAACACCGATGACCAGCAACTGCGTCAGATGGCGCGTGCCGAGCACGCCTTGCGCCGCTCGGTGGCCGGGCTGATCGTGGGTGACTCCCATGTGGGCGAAACTCAACCCCTGCTCGACCTGCTGACACGCAAAAACATCCCCTACGTGCTGGTCAGCCGGCAGATCGCCGGGCATCTTGCGGCGTGCAGTGACGATGAGCTGGGCGGCTGGCTGGCGGCCGAACACCTGTATCAGTTGGGGTGCCGGGATGTGGCAATTCTGGCGGGCGAGCGGCATGCGTCCACCGGTGCGGACCGTACTCGCGGCTTTATCCGTTACTTCCGCGAACAAGGCATCACACTGCGCCCTGAGTGGACCCTTAATGGTCCATTCGACAGCCTCACCGGGCACAAACAGGGCGAGTACCTGTTGGGTCTCAACCCGCCCCCCAAGGCGTTCTTCGCGGTCAACGACTTCCTTGCCATCGGCTTGATGGGTGCAGCTCGCGACAAGGGTTTGATGCCAGGCAAAGACATAGCCGTCGTCGGTTTCAACGACATACCGCTGTCCAATGAACTGATGGTACCGCTGACCAGCGTGCGCCTGCCGCTGTCCGAAATGGGCCAACATGCCGTGGAACTGTTGCTCAAGCGCATCAGGGGCGAGGCTGCGGAGTCAATCACACTGACCCCGCAGTTGCAGGTACGGGCGAGTTCTTCACGGGTGGTGTAAGTGTCCCGTGATCACCTCAAAAGTCCCGCAAACCAGTCAATTAGACACTCTTCCTATTCCTCAAAGCGTTCTATCTTTTAGTCCTCAAGAATATATCCCTCAACATTGAAGCCGATGGACTACATGCCAAACGGAGGCCAGTGATAGACGCTTGTGCGGACAATTCTTCTTATTAAATACCCACTGTGAGGTGGGTCCATAAAAACAAGAAGAGGTGTCAGCCATGAGTGAATCTGTTGCTGTCAGTGCAGTGCGGGTTGCAGTGGTGCAATTCGATCCGCAGGTAGGAACTCACAACATCCAGACCAATCTGCAAAACGGCCTGGACTTGGCCCGGGAGGCGGCCATGAACGGAGCCAATCTTATTGTGCTCCCGGAGTTGGCCAACACCGGTTATCTGTTTGCTAACCGCCGGGATGCCTTCAACCATGCCGAAGCGGTTCCTGAAGGCCCAAGCACTCAGGCATGGATCGATTTCGCAGCGCAACACCAGGTCTATCTGGTAGCCGGTCTTGCCGAACAGGACGCCATGCAGCTGTTCGATACGGCGGTGCTGCTCGGCCAGGGCGGCTTTATCGGCAAATATCGCAAAGCTCATCTGTGGAACAAGGAAAAACTCTGGTTCACCCCCGGCGACCTCGGATCCCCGGTGTTTGAAACCCCGATCGGGCGCATCGGCCTGCTCATTTGCTGGGATATCTGGTTTCCCGAAGTGCCCCGCCTACTGAGCCAGCAAGGCGCCGATATTATTTGCAGCCTGAATAACTGGGTCTGGACGCCACCGCCATTGTTCGACGACGCCGGAAAATGCATGGCCTCCTACCTGACGATGACCGCTGCCCACGTCAATAACGTTTTCATCGCCGCTGCCGATCGGATTGGCAAGGAGCAGGACGCGCGTTACCTGGGCTGTTCGCTGATTGCCGGAACCAATGGCTGGCCCATCGGTGCAGTGGCACCTGCTGATGAGCAGATCATTCTCTATGCCGACGTCGACTTGTCGACGGCCCGCAGTGCGCCGATCTGGAACACCTTGAATGATCTGCAACGCGACCGACGCACCGATATATACGACGGGATGCTCGGCTATTGCCATCATCCACGCCTGCCTCGCTAAAGGGGGCAATCATGGAGTCCTTATCTGAGAGACCAACGTGCGGGCCTGCTGCACGTCTTCTGATTTTAATCATGGTTGCCACGGCGATTGTTGGGGCCGTAACCACGTGGGTGGCCGTGAATTACGCCACCCTCCACACTGATTATTGGCCGGCCTACAACGACATGATGGCAAGCATGCCCTCCCCGTTGGCCTGGTTGCGCTGGGTGTTGGGCGACATCAGCGAGGTGGCGTTTTACAAGCACGAACTGGCCTCATTGGGCTTGTTACTCGGAGGCGCCCTGGGCTACTGGACCAGCCGCTACGCCCAACGCTGGAAAGGATTCAGCATCTGTTATGGCACCGGCTTGTGGCCTTGGCTGGTAACCAGTTCATTGTTGGGGCTGCTGCTCAGCAACGCGCTATGGGGCTGGACCCTTACAGCAAACACCTGGCAGCCGACCTTCGCCGCGTTCGTCTCTTTGCCTGCAGCCATGGTGCTGCTGTTTGGCGGCGGCTGGAAAGTCACCCTCAACGGAGCAATCCTCGGCGCCCTGCTCGTCACGCCATCGTGTCTGTTGATCGTCAACTACGTGTGCCTGCCCTTGGGCTTGCCCGTGGTCATCGGCAATGTGCTGGGCATGGCACTGGGGAGCGTGATTGCCTTTGGTCTGTGCCGGGCGCTACCCGCTCTGGTGTCATCGAGTAACGCGCAAAAACCGCCAACTGCGCCTGCATCGCCTGACAAAACGCCGGACTATGGTGCCATCTGGATAGCGCGTCGCGTGCTGGCTGACTTTTCGGAAGCACCCTTTTATGGCAATGAGTGGGCCAGCCTGGGCATGCTCTCGGGGGTTGTGTTGGCATTCACCTTGAATCCCCTCAGTCCGGCCTATGGATCCGGCTTGCTGTTGCATATGGTCGCGGCGCAGGCTCTAACGTCGCTGGTGGGCGTCATTGTGTGGCGTGAGGAATGGCGAAAACGTGGCTGGTATCCCACGTACGTGACGCTGGTTTCAGTCGTGCCTGCAACGGTCTTGACCTACGGTGGCGGCCCCGGAGTGATGATCGTCAGCGCAGTGCTCGGTGCCTTGATCGCGCCGCCCCTGGCCTGCGCCATCGCCCGGCGGGTGCCTGGTTACATGCACCCCTATATCGGCAATGTCTTGTCGATGGCAATCAGCACCTTGCTGATCATGCCGGTGATTGGCGTATTGGTTGCTGCTTAAATGACTGATTCATCCAGACATTATCAGATCCATTACAGAGGTCCCCCTTTAACAGGATTCGACCGCTGCATCTGTGCGGTATCCTGTAAACACTATCTGTATTTTGTGTATTTATTTGCGCAACTACCGAAACTGTCAGCGCTCGTATCTCCAATCTGCAGCGCAAAACTGGCATGGCACCACCATCTTGCCCGAGAGTGACCACTTGAAATTACCGCCGCTGCTTCACATTGTCGGGATGTACTGGCTACTGCTGTTTTCATGCAGTTCGTTGGCCAATGACAGCACTCTTCAGTTACATGCACGACACCCCCTGAACGGACTGAAGTTTCAACTCGATGGGCCCACAAAAGCGTGGGCGCAAGAAAAACGCACCCTGATTGTGGGTGTGCAAGAGGATAATTATCCGCCGTACCGAATCATCACCACCCTCAATGAGCTGGAAGGTATAGCCGCTGACTACTTGTCGGCCTTGCAGCGTGAGTTGTCGATGGACTTGACCCTGCGTCGCTTCGCTACAACTCAAGCACTATACGAGGCCTTGCGCGAAGGTCAGATCGACTTGGTGGCTGTCGCGACAGACGCTGATGCCAGACACTATCAAGTGCAATTGAGCCCACCCTATGCCTTCACCGAGCTGGCTGTGTTTACCGAGGCCGGAGACCTGCGCGACTTCGATATGCAGGCGAATGCAATGCAGTTTGCCGGCGTCGATGAACAGCTAATTGCGCTGTACAGGCAGTCAGGCGGACAGGCAGACATTACCCGCTATCGGTCACGGCGCGACGCAATGTCAGAGGTCCTGAAAGGACAATCTCAAGCCTATCTGGGCGATACCTTCTCCACCCGTTACTTGTCATCCCAATTATTCAGCAACCAGATGGTGGTCAATCAGAGCGCCCGGCTGCCGGAAATTCCGGTGGGTTTTGCCTACAGTGCCTCCAGTAAAATACTCGGATCCCTGCTCGATCAAGCGCTAGGCGGCCTATCGCGGTGCAATCTGGCTAACGCTATGCGCACCTGGAGTGAGACCGAGACATGCGATTTGAGCAGTTTTCGTCAACGCCTCAGTGAGTCCGAGCAAGCCTGGCTCGACAAGGCAGACGTTGTGAGGCTGGTCGTCAGTGAGGATTTGGCCCCTTACAGCTTTTTTGACAAGCAGGGTCGATTCAACGGCATTGCCTCAGAACTTCTGGACATCGTAAGGCGTAAAACCGGCATGCGCTTTGAGATCAATCGTGTCAGTTCACTGGGCGATGCCCAGGACCTGTTGAGCCAGGGGAAGGCCGACCTTGGCGTTTTGTTCCAAGACAGTGCTACAGCGGATGCTTATCTGTTTAGCCGACCTTTCGTGACAGCCCCCTATCTGATCATCACTCGGCATGAAGACGGTGCATTGACCTCTCTGAACACGCAGACGGCCGCCGTACTGGCCGTTGCAAAACGCCAACTGTCACCCGAGTGGCTGCGCAACTACCCCAACCTGCGCGTGATAGAAACGGCCACAACTGCCGATGCACTGAATCGGGTGCGCGATGGCAAGGCGGACTTCTCATTGGTACCGGCCAACATGGCGCGCTACTACCTGTCCTATAAATATGAGGACACCCTCAAGGTCAACGGCCTGATTGACTATCATGATGCACAAATACTGTTTGCAGCACCGGGGCAAGATCCTTTGCTGATGTCGATCCTCGACAAGGCCCTGGCTGAGATAACCCCAGCAGAGACCTTGCAGATTACCGGGCGCTGGCGAGCCAACGCCGCGACTGACGACAAGCATTGGGAGGGGCTGGCTTCGACCACATGGCAGACCCTGGGGGTGCTGTGCGCACTGCTCTTGGTGGCGGGGCTGCTGATCATCGCTCAACGGCGGCGGATCATCCGCAAACAGCACGACCTGCATCAGCGCCAGCTCATTCTTGACGAACTGCAGACCACCAAAGAAGCTGCGGAAAAGGCCAACCGCAGCAAGACCGTATTTCTGGCGACCATGAGCCATGAAATCCGCACACCGTTGAACGCCATTATCGGCATGCTGGAGCTGGTATTGACCCGCAAGGCCGACCCCACGCTCAACACCCGGTCCGTACATATCGCTTATGAGTCGGCCCATAACCTGTTGGGGCTGATTGGCGAGATCCTCGACATTTCCACAATCGAGTCAGGCACACTGACCTTGCGTCCACAAATCTCCTCGCTCAAGCAGTTGATTGAATCAGTGGCCAATGTATTTGCAGGTCTGGCGCGCCAGAAGCACCTCAGTATCCGCCTGGAGCTGGATCAAACGGCTGAAGAGCGGTTGTGGATCGATGAGCTCAAGTTCAAACAGATACTGTCCAACCTCTTGAGCAACGCAATCAAGTTCACGGACAAAGGCGGCATCGTGATCAGTTGCCAAGGCGAAGACGTTGACGAGCACACCGTGCACTTGCAACTGAGCGTCACTGACACCGGCAAAGGTATCGCTGCATCACAAATCGACAAGGTGTTTACCCCTTTCTTTGAGCTCGACAGCGCTGTGAACAACCTCAACACCGGTGCCAGTCTCGGTTTGTCGATCAGCCAGGTGCTCAGTCAGTTGATGGGGGCCAGTCTGCGGGTCGAGAGCGAGCCGGGGGTGGGCACCTCAATGATTTTCAACGCCCGCTTCGAGCGTGTGAGCGCTGACAGCACACAGATCAGCCCGATCCAGAAACAGACACCCGCAGCCATAGACCTGCCACTGAACATACTGATAGTGGAAGACCACCTTCCGAGCCAGTACCTGCTTGAACAGCAAATCAGCTATCTGGGCCACCATGGGATCACTGCCAGCAACGGGCAGGAAGGCATTGCGCTGTGGCAAAAACACGACATCGACATCGTGTTGACCGACTGCAACATGCCGCACACCAACGGCTATGAAATGACCCGTGCCATACGAGAACTTGAGTCCAGCCTTGGCGTCGAGCCTTGCATGATCATCGGCATCAGCGCCGATGCGCAGCGCGAAGCGCTCGAATATTGCCTGAGTTGCGGCATGGACGAAGCGCTCGCCAAACCCGTCGACCTGGCCGGCTTGAACCGGTTTATTCCAACACTCAACCGCGGTAACAACGATCAGGCGCAGGCACAAACCGACCGTGCAAAAGAGGTACAGCTTGAGATCGCTGAACACGTTATCACCAGTAACAATGAAGAACTGCTGGCGCTGAACAAGTCCCTGAGCCTAAACGACTACGAAGCACTGGCGCGTATTGCCCACAAGCTCAAAGGCACCGCCTACGTGCTCAACTCCCAGAGCTTGCTGCTGCTGTGCGTCACATTTGAGGAGCTGACGGCCAGCCATGACGGACCTGATGCAATTCGTCAGGCCGCAAAGGTTCTGATCCAGGCGCTCAACGATATCAATATGTCGCTGCAAACAGCCTGATCAATGGCTTCGCGCCCGAGCGGCTTCAAGCAGGTTACTGTGCAGTTTTGCCAGCGCCTGTTCAAGCAATCTGGCGCACTGAAGCACATGCTCTGGCACAACCTGCGAAACACTGCAGGCCTGCTCCAGCATGTCGCAGTATCTGACAACTACCGGGTCGGCCACGAGCAGCGCTGCCCCCTTGATACGATGGGCCAGGCCTGAAAACGACGCCATTTCATCCCTTGCCAGCATTTCGCCAAGCTCTGCACTGTCTCTCTCGAAACTGTTCAGCGCCTCATGAATCAACACGGTGGTGGCCTCGTGAACACCGCCCGTCAATGTATGCAGACTCGCCGTGATGGATGCCTGATCGGCACACACTCCAGCTTGATTCTCTGAAGCAAAACCGTCGGCCAATGGGGCTTGCCAGCCCGATAAAAGCATCGACAAGGCTTTCAAGTTCAGGGGTTTGAACAAGCAGTCATTCATTCCTGCCCTCAGGCATCTGGCCTTCTCCTCTGGCTGGGCGTTGGCGGTCAAACCCACCACCCAACAAGCCCCCATTCCCCGCTGAACCTCATCCTGACGGATCTGTTGAGCCAGATCGTAGCCACTCATCAACGGCATGTTGCAGTCAGTGATAACCATATCGAAATGCCCGGCCCGCCAAAGCTGCAGCGCAACCACACCGTCCTCGGCAGCGCTTGCCGATTGCCCCAGAAACGTCAACTGCTGGACCAGAAGCAAACGATTCGGCGACTGGTCATCTACCACCAACACTTTCATCGCACGCGATACCCCGAGAACTTGCTCTCGGGGCGTCACCGTGGCAGTCACAGCATCCAGTTTGTGAAATGACAACGATACTTCAAGTGTTGTGCCCTGCCCGATGACACTGCTGATTTCAAGTCTCCCCCCCATCAACTCGCACAATGAGCGCGAGATCGCCAGCCCAAGCCCCGTTCCACCTCTGCTGGAAACGCCGTGATCCGCTTGAGAGAAAGGTTGGAATAATCGCTGCAGATCGTGCGCGGCAATGCCAATACCGGTGTCTTCCACCGTCAGGCACACCTGCAGGCGCTCATCAACACTGTGCTCGGCACGAATTAATACGCGCACTTCTCCAGTGTCCGTGAACTTGATCGCATTTCCCAACAGGTTGGACAGCACTTGCTGAAAGCGCATGGGGTCGACCAGCACATCACCGCCGACGCTGGCGTCGATTTCAAGTTTCAGGATCAGGTTTTTCTGTCTGGCCAGGCCTTCAAACACCCGCGCTACCGACTCGACCAGCTCCCGCAGATTGGCCCTTCTGGGCGAAAGGCTGACATGCCCTGACTCAATGCGTACCACATCCAGAATATCGCCGATCAGTTCAAGCATGCCCTTGGCTGAGGTGTAGGCCACCTCGATCGCCCCGCGATCAAAATCACCCTGGTCGGCCCGCTTCAGTGCGAGTTCGAGCATGCCGATCACAGCGCTCATGGGGGTACGAATCTCATGGCTCATGGTCGTCAGGAAGGTGGTCTTGGCCCTGTTTGAGTTGTCCGCCTGCTGCTTGGCCGCACGCAATTGCTCAATAAGTTCACGACGCTCACTGATATCGATCCAGCCGCAAATAACCCCCTGAACATGCCCACGGGTGTCATGAAAGGGTTGAATCCAATGGTAAATAATCAGTGTCGAGTCACCCACATGCAGTGTGCGATCGACCTCGTATGGCTCGCCCTGCTCGATCACCCGCATATAACCGGCATGGAACTGCATGGCCTCGTCACGGTTGCGCTTGGCGCTTTGAAGTGCCGTTTTGCCGATCACATCCTCACGGGTGACAGAAAATGTTTTCAGGTAATGGGCATTGCAGGCCACCATTGCGCCGTGACGGTCACGGACATAGATCGGATGCGGGGTGCCGTTGATCAGCGCCTCCATGAACGTCAACTGATCACCGAGGGCCAATTGCGCCCGCCTGCGCTCGCGAATCTGGCGGCGGATGTAAATATTCCAGACCAGGGAGCAAAGAATGAACAGGAAGGCGACGCCAGCCATCTGGTAAATGAGGGTTTGGTAGTCCCTCCATTTCATGACCTCAAACACGGCAACCGGCCGCCAGCGATTGAGCACACTGTTGATTTCATCCGGTGCGATACTCAGCAGCGCCTTGTCGATAATGGAGATCAGTTCGGTCTCGCCCCGCTGGGCTGCAAACGCCAATGCCCCGTACTCGCCCTGCAGAATATTGCTGATGCGCAACTTGCCTGGGTACAGATGCTGAATGTAGTAACGGGCACCATGCAGCGTGGCAAACGTCGCATCTGCCCGACCATCGGCAACCATGGCCAGAGACTCTAGGATGGTGGTTGAGTCAATGATTTCGATGTCCGGGTACGTACTCAGCACTGCGCGTTCGGCCGCCATGATCGGCACCGCCAGACGTTTTCCACGCAGCGCATCAAGGCTCGAAGGTGCTTGCTCCACGTCAGGGGTGACAATAACGAACGAACTGAAAATAAAGGCCCTGCTGAACCTCAGGCTGCTCTCGCGCTCAGGCGTGTGCGCGGCCAGGGTTAAATCCGCTGTGCCATCCGACAGAGAACTGATGAGGTTGGCGAAACTGTCGGTGCGAACCGCTTCAAATCGCAGCCCAGTTCGCCTGTGGATCAACTCCAGCAGCTCTGAACTCATGCCACTGAATCGCCCCTCGGCATCAAAGAAGGCATAAGGCGCCAAGTCATCATTCACCACATAACGCACAACCGGATGCTGCTCAATCCAGCGTTGCTCATGGGTAGACAGGTCAATTTTCCGGGGCGACAGCATGGCCCCGCCACCGGACCAGCGCTTGACGATCTGGTGCAGGCTATTTTTGTCGATGGCGTTGATCGCACTGTCCAGGACAGCTTTCAGTCGATGATTGCCACGCCGGATGGCAAACCCGAAGCCGGCACTTGGCATATCGACAAAACGCTCAAGTCGCACATAGTTGAAATAACTCAAGTTGATCAGATAGTGACTCGACAACCCGTCTCCCAGGTAACCGTCAAGACCGCCGAACGCCAGGGCAGCCAAGGCCAGATCCCGTGATGCATAAGGCACAAACAGGGCGCCGGGATACAATCTTGCCAGTTGCTCGAGCGGCAAGTAGTCCTCGGCTATTGCTATGCGCTTGCCAGCCAGGCTGGTCGGCAACGGTTGCTGATCGTCGTTACGGACAAACAACGCGGACTGATCCTGCACATAAGGGTTGCTGAGAAGTGCATGTGCGGCGCTGACTTCAAAACCGTTGGCGCTGCCCAGCATATCTATCTCGCCTTGCTCAAGTGCAGCCAGCGCATGGCCGCGATCAGCAAAGCGCTTAAGCTTGAGGTTGACGTGAAGGGTCTGCTCCAGAAAGCACGCTACGTCAGCAGTGATGCCTTCGAAATACGGAGAACTGGCCGTCATTTCAAAGGGCGGGAAATCCGGTTGGGCGACACCCAGGACCAGGGAGCGCTTGTTCCTGAGCCACTGCCAGTCGTCATTGGAAAGTGCGACTTGCATGCTTGTGCACTGAGGACGCACCAATAGCCGTAATGGACTATCCACGGTTGTTGCATGCAACAAATCAAATGGAAGAAGTAGCCACACGACGATTACCACTACACGTCGAACTGCACAGGCTGGTGATGCAACAAACCCCATGACAACGCCTTTGAATATCAACCAGGGTGCGATCACGGCTGATCAAGGTTGTGCTGCAACCTGAACAGCTCAACATCGGTGCGTATACCCAATTTTTTGTAAGCAGAGTGTTTTTGCCCGCTGATGGTTTTCCTGCTGCGCATGAACTTCAGCGCAATCTGCGAGACCTGCAACCCTTCCAGGCAGCAACGCAGGACCTCGCGCTCTTTGGGGGAAAGCGCAACGTTGCTGACTAACAAGGTATCGCCAGATGGATCATCGCCATTTGCGCTCGTACGCTCCTGGCCGGACACCGGCTTTTTATCCAGCTTAAAGGCCATCATCGAGGAGAGATACAGCTGCCCCGAAGCAACGGTACGAATGGCCACGGTCAGATCCTCAACCGGCTGGGACTTGCCCAGAAACCCGTTGGCGCCTGCGCCGATGGCGAGATTGACGATGGCAGGCTTTTCCGAAGAGGAAGAAATCAGAATAAGCATTTTCGGGTACTGCTTGCGCAGCATCCTGATCAGATTCAAGCCGTCGAGTTCGCCTTCGTGCAATTGATAATCCAGGACCAACAGATCGATCGTCAGCTCGCGCAGGGCCGAAATCAACTCGGCGCTGGCGCTGAATACCCCAACCACCGAAAAGTCCGCCTCCCGGCTCAATCGCGAGTTCAAGGCCAGCCGAATAAGAGAATGATCATCGAGCACGGCAACACGTAAGGGTGTGACAACAGACCATTGCATTCTTTGTCTCCGGCAAAAGCAGTTTCAGATCATCAAATCAATGAGAAAATTCTGAATGATCTACCAGACAATGGATATAGGTCGTTGTCTCAAAACCACACAGGCAAGACCGTCCAGGCACATCACCCTGCGGGAGACACGGCAGTTCGCCATAGCGCTGGATCGCCCGTAAAAGCCCAGTTTGTCATGTGGGCCTCGCTCATCGGCCGGGCATACAAATAACCTTGCCCAAGATGACAGCCCAAGCTTTGCAGGGAGCGTAGCTGCTCGATGGTTTCAATGCCTTCGGCAACTACTCTCATGTTCAACCCACGCGCCAATCCCAAAACAGCGCTGATCACCGCGCCAGAGCGTGGCTGCTTAAAGTCCCGGATAAAACCGGCATCCAGTTTGACCTCGTTGAAAGGCAACTGGCACAGACGCTCAAGCGAGGAGTAACCCACTCCGAAGTCATCAATCGACAAATCGCAACCCAGCATGCGCAGCCGGACCATGTTGGTAATGCACATGCCGGGGGCTTGCAACAGACCGGTTTCAGTCAGCTCAAACGTCACGCTTGCGGGCGATGCGCCGTGCGCGGACAGCATGTCCCGTATTCGATCAACGAAGTGCGGGCATGCCAACTGAGATGCCTCCAGATTGAACGCAAGTTTGAACCCATTGCCAGCAGAACACATGTGTCGCTGCAAACGCAGTCCTTGTTCAAACAAGCTGAAGAAAATTGTATCTAGCAGACCGTACTGCTCTACAGCGGGGAGAAATGTAGCGGGCGACCACACTTCACCCGGTGACCGCTGCCATCTGAGCAACACTTCTGCACCCTGGATCAATCCGTTGCTCAGGTGGAACTTGGGCTGGAACCAGGCACAGAATTCTTGCCGGTTAATCCCCCTGTGTATTTCCTCTGCGCCCGGCTGATCTGGCGCAACACTGGGCCGTGCAATACGGGGGCGACTATTGGCTCGGTACGCCTGCAACAAGGGATTAAGCACCTGCGCCAGCGCCGGCTTGCCTGCATGACCCAACAACTCCAACCCCTGAAGCCTTACGATCTGCTCCACGGCATGAACCAACTCACCGGGCATCGCACTACAGATAATCACCCCGCTGACCAGTCTCGCCTCACTGACACAGCTCAAAAACGCCAACCCATCCACTACCAATGTCTGTATGTCACATAACGCGATATCAACACCTCCATGCCGTTGCAGCAATGCCAGGGCGCCCTGCCCGTCAGCCGCCTGCAACACATCAATGCTTCCGATCCCGAGCAATGTTTTGACGGTAAGCGCGCGCTGAACGTCGTGATGTTCCAGCACCAGCACGCGCAATCTTTTAAAGAGATCTCTTGCACTCGGCATATAAGCGCTCAAGAAGATTGCAGGGGTAAACGCCGGAACAAATCAAGATCACTTTTCAAGCCCAACTTTCGGTAGGCAGAACGCTTTTGCGCACTGACGGTTTTGATACTTCGCGAAAAGTCCGCAGCTATTTGTGTGACCGTCGACCCGGCGGCACACAAATGCAGGATTTCGCGCTCTCGTGGCGACAACATTGCGCTATTCAACAGGCGATCCCGAGTGACAACTACATGGCTTGCATGGGTACCGACCGGCTTATCCGGGATTGCTTGCGGAATCAGCCGGGTGCAAAAGTAAAACGCTCCAGCCGCCAGGCTGCGAATCGCGTCAACATAGTCATCAAGGGGTTGTGTCTTGCAAACGATACCGTGTGCACCAGATGCCAGGAGCAATACGGCTGTCGCCAGATGAGGTTGATCCAGCAAAACCAGAAATCTCAGTGATGGCTGCTCAATGCTGAGCGTCCTGATGAGCGCCACGCTGTCGCCCCCTTCTGACAAGTGCCCAAAAAGCAACATGTCGAATGCGTTATCACGGGCACTACGCATCACGTTGGCGCAATTCCCATAAGAGCCGACAACAGCAATGCCGGGTTGTTCGAGCAGGTGTAAACACAAGCCATAACGCGCAATTTCATGCGTATCCAGCACCCCGACTCTGACCGGGTTTAACATTTGTTATCTCCATCTCCTGTTTAACCGCGCGTCCTTTAAAAACGAACAACGCGGGCAGCAGTAGAACTTATAAAATCTTGAGGTGCTTCAGGCACGGTATTGGGCACAGTAACGAATACTTCTCCAATAAACCTTAAGACTTGTCTCAAAACATTCACCTGCGACCGCTGAAAAGCACACCACCCGGAGCAGAACTGCTCACACATGATCCGGCAACAAGTCCATTCAATACGCAACGAAAATTGCTTTGGGACAATTCTCAAAGACCGGCCCCCAAAGGCGACCTAACATAGTCCCCGCAGTTTGATGAAACACACTTATACCCTTTCAGGATACAAACATGAAAAAGCTTTACCTTGCTATTCTCAGCCTCTCGATTCTCGCAGCTTCCAACTCTGTTTTCGCTGAGGACGAAATTCCGCCATCTGCCAAGGTTAAAGGCGGCAGTGGTCAAATCCAGTTTTCTGGCTTTATCAACAATGATGCGTGTTCAGTTGATGGCAGTACCGGTAAAGATAAAGTGATCTCGATTGATATGGGCAACGTATCGATCAAGGACATGGGCACTGATGTAGCTCCAACTTCCGGACGCATGGGTGCAAATGACTTTAGCTTGACCGTTAACTGTAATATCGGAACCAAAGTATCCATGGTTTTCAAACCAAGTCTGAACGGTGGTTCGGGTCTGGTCAGTGGCAAGAAAGTGCTGAAGCTGCAAGGTACCGACGCGGCCAAGGGCGTGGGTATTGCTCTGCTTAACGGTGATGGCGAATTGATCGACCTGACCTCGGATACCGCAGCTATGGTTTCGACCGGTCTGAGCGGCGATCAAGCTGCGGGTGGTGACGGCACGTTGTCATTCGCCGCAGCCTACGTAACCACCGAAGGCCAGGCTAAAGCCGTTGCCGGTACAGGTAACGCAACACTGCCATTTGTACTTCAGTACGAATAAACCTGGCTCAAGGGAGAGGCTCTCGGGCCTCTACTCACCCTGCGCAATAGTAAGTGAATAATTCATATGATACGACGCTCAATTGCTGTTTTTATAAGTATGCTGGTCGCCACAGAAGTCTTTGCCAGTATTTCACTAAGTGCAACCCGAGTGATCTTTGACGGCTCACGAAAAGAAGCGAATATTACCGTACGTAATGGCGGGCAAAATGTATTGGTGCAGTCCTGGATCGACAGTGACCAGACAGAACATGTAGAACTGCCATTTGCCATTACCCCTCCCCTTGCCCGAGTGATTGCCAATCAACAGCAACTGCTGCGCATCCTTTACGAAGGCAGTGGCATGCCGCTCGACAAGGAATCAGTAGTGTGGTTAAACGTTCAGGAAATCCCGCAAACCAGTGCCGCCGATATAAACGTATTACAGCTGGCCGTGCGTCAACGGGTAAAGGTTTTTTTTCGACCGGCCAACTTGCCTGGAGAAGCAGCCCAAGCACCTGCACAACTCAAGTGGGCACTGAAAAAGGACGCTGGACAAACCCTGTTAAACGTCAACAACCCCAGCAGCTACCATGTATCATTAGCCGATCTGAAAGTAGGCGACACCGACAAATCTGAACTGATGATCGGTGCAACCATGATCGCGCCTGGCGAAGACAGAACATTTAAATTTAAAACAACTCCTCAGGCATTGTCGCCAACACTATGGTTTTCAAGCATCAACGACTATGGCGCGCTGCAAAAATTCGAAGCATTGCTAAACCCACAAGAATCAAGTTCGGCGACGGCCACAAAAGTCAAAGAGTAATCAATAACGGTCACCCACACGGCCATCTTGCACGCTTAATTTTTCGCACACGTTATGACTGCATCAGTCATGCTGACGGCACAGGCTATTGATATGTTTATCTACAATAACCCTACGCATGATAGTTGTGCGGACAATAGCGTCCAAACAAGGGGCTCCAATAACAAATACCTGCTTCTACCTCTGTGCCCACTGTGCCTGATCATAACAATCACTCTGTCGAGCACCGCCTTCGCCGAAGAACAGGCAGTTCAACTTGAAGAACAATTCAACACCTCATTCTTTCAGGGCGGAACATCGGTGGATTTACAAACGCTGTTGAGCGCCAACCGGGTATTGCCGGGTAACTACCGGGTCGATCTGTACAGTAATGAAGTGCTGGTAGGTCGCAGGGACATCGCGTTCAGACCCAACGAACACAACGGCAAGGTTGAGCCGTGCATGACGTTTGATTTGATTCAACAACTTGGCGTCGATGTACAAAAACTGCAGGAACAAGGGCTGCTCGATCCCCAGTTGCCCCACGCCTGCCATGACCTGACCTCCATGATTGAGCAGGCTACCTGGCGCTACGACTCCAGCCGCCTGCGCTTGTATTTCAGCGTACCGCAACTGGCAATGGCTCGAGGCATGCGCGGTTTTGTCGATCCTGAGCTATGGGACCAAGGCGTTCCTGCAGGGTTTACCAACTATCAGTTCAGCAGCAACCGCAACGCCACTGAGTTCAGCACCCAGGTATCCAGCAACCTGGGACTGCGCAATGGCATCAACCTGGGCCCGTGGCGTCTGCGCAACGAGTCGAACTTCAGCGCCCGTACCGGCCGTGCAAGCATATTCAAGAGCAATCGCAGCTACGTGCAACGCGACGTCACCGCTATCAGGGGGCAGTTCAGCGCTGGAGAGATCCTCTCCGATACCGAGTTGTTTGACAGTGTGCGCTACCGGGGCGTGAAAGTGGCTTCGGACGACGGGATGCGCGCCGACAGCGAACGCGGTTATGCACCGATCATTCGCGGCGTAGCCGAGTCCAACGCTTTGGTCGAGATTCGCCAGGACAACTACACCCTGTACTCCACCACGGTACCGCCTGGCCCGTTCGAAATCAGCGATATCTACCCCACGGGATCCAACGGCGATCTAGAGGTAGTGATTACCGAAGCCGACGGTCGCCGCAGAGTGAGCAAGCAGGCTTTTTCCGCCCTGCCCACGATGATTCGCGAAGGTCAGTTCAAATACAGCGTGTCTGCTGGCCAATACGCCAGCAACGCCGAAGGCGTGGCATCCCCTTCCTTTGTCAGCAGCACGGGCGCCTATGGTTTGAACAGCAACCTGACGGGTATTGCCGGTCTGCAAGCCAGTGAAAACTTTCAGGCGGTCTCGCTGGGAGCGGCGAAAAACACTGCGCTGGGCGCGGTCTCGTTCGACCTCACCCAGTCATCCAGCCGCGCCCAGGGCAAAACCACCCGGGGCAACAGCTTGCGGGCGCTCTATGCGAAAACCTTTACCGGCACTGATACCAGTTTCACCCTGGCCGCCTACCGTTATTCCACGGAAGGTTATCGCACGTTCAGTGATCACGTTGAAGACATCAGTCAAGGTATCAGGCAGCGCAGTGGCAGTTCGAAAACCCGCACCAACCTCACCATCAACCAGACACTCGGCGGCGCCCGTCAGTATGGCTCGCTCTACCTCAACGCCAGTGACCAACGCTACTGGAACAGGGGTGGTTCGCGAAGTTTTTCTGCGGGCTACACCAACAACTGGGGGCAAATGAACTACAACCTGAGCGCCAGCAAGAGCCAGGATTTGGTCAAGGGCGGCTTAGCGAACACCGACACTCAGGTCAACCTCTCAGTCTCTTTTGCGCTGGGCTCTCGCCCCCGGTCGCCCCGGGCCTATGTCTCAAGCAATAGTGAGCGCAGTGGCAACAGCACACAAATGGGGGTCAGTGGTTATCTGGCGGACAGTCGGGATTCGTTTTACTCCATCCAGGCCGGTGACAGCAGTCACAGTGGTCAATCCGGCTCGCTGGCCTTGAATACCCGCACAGCAATAGCCGATATCGGTGCCGGCTACAGCCAGGGCCAGGGCTATAACTCCCAGAACCTGAATATTTCAGGCTCCATGGTCGCCCATGCTGGCGGAATCAACCTTGGGCAAACCATCGGTGAAACGTTCGCCCTGGTTGAAGTACCCGGGGTACCCGGCGTCGAGATCAGCACCCACTCCGGGGTTACGACCGGCAACAATGGTTTTGCCATTATTCCCAACACTCAACCGTATCGAGTGAACTGGTTGAGCCTGGACACCCGTGACCTGGGCGGTGGCGTGGAACTCGAAAATGCGACTCAGCAAATCGTGCCGCGCCGTGGTGCGGTGGTGGTTGCACGCTTCGAAGCAAGCAAGGGTCGCCGGGTTCAATTTGATCTGGTCGATGCCAAGAACCGACCTATTCCGTTCGGTGCCTCGGTGGAGGATGCCAAGGGTGTGCAACTGGCCATGTCCGACCCTACCGGCAAAGCCCTCGCCATGGTCGAGCATGACAGCGCTACCCTGACCATCAAATGGCAAGGCAAACAATGCCTGGCTAGCTATGCGCTTGCGCAAAAACAAGAAAAGGTCAATTACGAACGCTACAAACTTATGTGTTTGCCTGAACCAAAGGCACGTTGATGATCGAGTCACGTATAAATACCCGACACCAGGGTATGGCAATTACCCTATCGAAGGAACTTTTATGTTTGACGCGAATAAAATGCATATGACGTACCTATTTTTACTGACCTTGCTATTACTCTTCAATCACACTGAAGCAATGAGCGAATGTCGCTTCAATCATCCAGAACGCACAGTCGAATTAAACCCGCCAGTAATGGGAACTATCAGCATACCTGCTGACATGGAAAACAACAGTACTGTATATGAGGCCGTCTATTCGCCTGGCATTTATTTCATCCTTAACTGTAGCTACTACACGCCTTATGGTTTTGTTCCAAACCCGGAACTCGGTCCTGCGCCTGCAGGCGGCTACACATTCCCGATAAAAGATAGTGGTATCGCAATCCAGATATTCAACTTAGGAACAACCCCCAAAGACGCAATTCGTGCACATGGAGAACAAATAGTCGGAGGACAATTCCTTTGGGGGACTGGAGGCGGAGCGTACACTTTCAGATTTATAAAAATAGGAAAAATTAAACACGGCACAGTCATTGGCCCCATCAATATAGGGGCTGTCAAATACGGGACATTGACCACGCACAACATAACAATCAGAAGCAAGCTGATTATCGCCACGGCCTCCTGCAAAACCCCCAACGTGTCGGTCAACATGGGCGACTACGTAGCCAGTGAAGTCACGCGCAGTCGAGGTCAGACAAACCCCGTCCACTTCGACATCGCACTCAACGAGTGCCAGGAAGGCATCTCCAGAGTAACCTACTCACTACAAGCCAACACCCCAGTCATAGACAGGGAAAGTGGCCTGGTTTCGCTGGATGGCACCTCCACAGCCAAAGGAGTCGGGCTACGCATTATGGATGGCAATGGAACACCACTGGCCCTAGACAGGGCACATGTTTTCAGCGATTACGACACTCGAGGCGGCAACTTTAAACTCCCCCTGAGTGCTGCCTTTGTACATCTTGGCACTCAAACTCTGGGGTTTGGTTCCGCCAATACAAGCCTGACTTTTACCATGAGTTACTTATAACCTCTTCAATTGATTTCAAACCAACAAACCTTAAAGCGCCAGTACAACGCAAACGCTCAGACCCATAAGGAATTTTAAAACAACACCACGACTGACATTTCGAACCCCATACAAGGCAACCGCTAGAGAAGAAATAACGCCATGCATAACGTAAAAGACAATTGCATACATCACTTACCCTTACTGGCACTATTATTATTCAGTCCAGCCTGCTCATATGCCGATTGTGTTTTCAATGCGGGACCCAACCCAACCACCAGCCTTGAAGTCGACTTGCCAGGACCGGGAGTCATCAGCATGCCCGCAGACCTGGAAAATGACCGCACGATTTATGAAGCCAGTAAGCTTGTGCGCATTCATAACAACATGACGTGCAGGGGTATTACACCCCTCGGCCTGGTCCCGAATCCAGCACTCGGCCCTGCACCTGTGAGCGGATACACATTCCCGATAAAAGACAGTGGCATTGCAGTCCAGGTTTTTAGCGGTTCAGCGACCCCAAATAACACGATCAACGTGTTTGGCGAAAAAACTTTCAAACAGGGAAACGTTTGGGGAACCTACGGCGGGCAGTTTATTTTCAGATTTATAAAAATTGGAAAAGTTAAACATGGCACGATCATTACCCCCGCAAAAATTGGGACCATCAAATACGGGACATTAGTCACCCATAACCTCACGCTTACCAGCAACCTGATCATCTCCGCGGCCTCCTGCAAAACCCCTGACGTGTCGGTCAAGATGGGCGACTACGTAGCCAGTGAAGTCACGGGCAGTCGAGGTCAGACAAACCCAGTTTACTTCGACATTGCACTCAACGAGTGCCAGGAAGGCATCTCCAGAGTCACCTACTCACTCCAAGCCAACACCCCCGTTATCGACAGGGAAAGTGGCCTGGTCTCGCTGGACGGGACTTCCAGTGTCAAAGGTGTTGGCCTGCGCATCATGGACGGCAATGGTGTACCCCTGGCCCTGGACAAGGCCCATGTGTTCGACGCTTATGAGGAGCGTGGCGGCAACTTTAAAATTCCGTTGAGTGCTGCTTATATTCGTCTCGGCGATCAAGACCTGTCGTTTGGCACAGCCAATACGTCCATGACCTTTACCATGAGTTATTTATAATCAAGGGCGAACAGGCCTTCAGCATGAACAACAAAGGGCTGAACAATCCCCCCCACACAGAGAGCAGCCCATGGTTCTACCAACCCCCCTATTCAGACACGCGACCCCACAGGACGCGGAGCGCTGCTATCAGATCGAAATTTCAGCCTATGAAGGCGATGAAGCCGCCACACTGGAAAAGATTCGTACTCGGATCGCCCAGTATTCCCAGGGCTTTCTGATCCTTGAGCAGGCCAGCCAGGTGGTGGGTTTCATCAATAGCGGCTGTGCCCACGACGTGGTCATGTCGGATGAGGCCTTCAAGGAACTGATCGGGCACGACCCAGCGGCGCCCAATGTGGTGATCATGTCCGTGGTGGTGTCCCCTGAACACCAGGGCAAGGGCTTTTCAACGCTGCTGATGCACGAGTTTGTCGAGCAGATGCGCAGCCTCGGGAAAAAAACCATCCACCTGATGTGCAAAGAACAGCACGTCGGGCTCTACACCCGGCTGGGCTATCAGTACGTTCAGCCATCCCCCTCCGAACATGGCGGCATGGCCTGGCATGAGATGGTCATGGCTGTCTGAGTGTCTGTGCGAGCGCCCAAGGCGCTCGTGATACCCGCAAAAAACACTTCACTGCACACGCTTCAGAAAAGGCGTTGTGTTGCCGTGAAAACAAATGTTATGTTGCTAACACGAAGCAAACAAATGACATACCAATAACAACCACGGTGTCGGCGCGCTCTTATGTCCTTGGAAAAAAACAGCTTTCTTCAGTTGCTGGAACAAGAGTTCTCCAACCTGACACCCACCGGCAAGCGTATTGCCAGTTACTTGTTGGGCAATCCGCAACAGTTGCCCTTCGAGTCCGCTGACAGCATTGCGCAGCAAACCTCTACCACGGGTATTTCCGTGGGCCGTTTCCTGCGTTCCCTGGGTTATCAGAACCTGGATGAGGTCAAGCAGAGCCTGCGCGGTGAAGCACCTACCTCGTGGTTGATCACCGACCGTATCGGCGCCTTCCGCGCCGAAAACAGCTGCGATGATGCGCTGGACCGTTCCCTGCACCGCGAAATCGAGGCCATCCAGCAGGTCTATGAACTGGCCCGCAGCGAAACCTTTGCCCACATCGTGCAACGCATTCACGAAGCCGATGCCGTGTTCATCCTCGGCATCCAGTCCACTCGCGGCATTCTCACCGCGTTTCACAGCCACCTGGAGTACATCCGTCCCAAGGTCTACTACGTTGACGGCCTGTCGGGCATCTACGCCGAAACCCTGAATTCCGGTTTCGCCAACCCGTACGCGATCATTGCCGACTTTCGTGCGTACTCCAGCGTGACCCAAACCTTCTGTGACGCGGCCATCGACAACCAATTACCCCTGGCCCTGATCACCGATCTGCAATGCCCATGGGCCCGGGATTACCCGCTAGACCTGCTGCAGATCAAGACCGACGTCGGGCAGTTCTGGGATTCCCCGGCTCCCCTGGCTTGCCTGTTGAACCTCATGGTTTCGGCAGTGGCAGAAAAATACGGCGAGCATCTGGATGCACGCCTGGCAAAAAATCGTCAGTTGCAAAAAGCCTTCGGCCAGTTCGAAGGCTAAGCCGATCGCCTCAAACAAGTCACAAATGGAGTGTTTGTGTGAACCAAAGCGTTGCAACCCCAAGCCCGCTCGTTGAAATCGACGTGGAGCAGTATCAGGTGCAGATCGAAATGATCTATGCCACTGCCGATAACCTGGCCGGCAAAATCATCTACCCGACAGCGCGTTGCCAGTTGCACCGTGATGCGGCCGTCTGTTTGCGCAAGGCCAGCCAGCTGGCGAACCTTGCTGGCTACAGCCTGCTCATTTATGACGCCTATCGGCCACCCTATGCGCAGTTTTTGCTCTGGGAAGCGTTGCCCAACGGCGACTACGTGCGTGATCCGCACCTGGGTTCTCACCACAGTCGCGGTGTTGCAGTGGATCTGACCCTTGTGGACGAAAACGGCAAGCCGCTGGACATGGGCACCGCATTTGATGCCATGGAAGACAAATCCCATCAGTTCTACCCCGACCTGCCGGTCAACGTGCAGCGCAACCGCCTGCTGTTGCTGGGCATTATGTTGGGCGCGGGCTTCCAGGCGATCCCTACGGAGTGGTGGCATTTCGAGCTGCCCAACGCTGACGATTACCCCTTGCTCCACGAGTAATCCGGCCACGAAACCAAAGAGTTTCGATGCCAGTGACACCGCTTCACGACAACAACAAAAACGTTTCAAACAAGCTTCATCTGCTACTGCCCGGTTATAGATTCCAAAAATAAACCTACTTCCAGACATCGAATGTTGAAGGAAACCGGCATGACCCTCATCAAGACCGTGAACCGCACTACCGCTTCCCGTGCCCGAAAACTGTTACCTGGCTTGCTGTGCGCAGCCTTGAGCCTTGGCACCTGGCAAGCTGCAACCGCAGCCACCGCACAGGACACCCTGATCATCGGCAAACCTGCCGACCCGCAAACCCTCGATCCGGCCGTGACCTTTGATAACAACGACTGGACCATCACCTACCCGTCTTACCAGAGACTGGTGGGCTACAAGACCGATGGCGACAAGAGCAGCACCGAAGTCCAGGGAGACCTGGCCGAGAGCTGGACTGTTTCCCCGGACAACCTGGTCTGGGAGTTCAAGCTCAAGCCTGGCAACAAGTTCGATGACGGCACCGGCGTAGACGCTGCGGCAGTCAAGTTCTCGTTCGACCGTCTGATGACCCTCAAGCAGGGCCCATCCGGTGCATTCCCTGAAGACATGGTGGTTGAGGTGATTGACCCGCAGACCGTGCGCTTCACCCTCAAGACACCGTTCGCGCCCTTCCTGTTCACGCTGGCCCACAACGGTGCCTCGATCGTCAATCCGCTGGTGGCCAACAAAGGCGCAGAGGCCAATGCCTGGCTGTCCAGCCACACCGCAGGTTCTGGCCCTTACCGCTTGAGCAACTGGCAGAAAGGCCAGTCGCTGACCATGGAACCGAACCCCTATTACGCCGGCGCCAAACCTGCGCTCAAAACCGTCGTGCTCAAGATCATCGCCGAGCCCTCGGTACGCCGCCTGCAACTGGAACGCGGTGATCTGGACATCATCGAAGACATGCCCGAAGACCAGCTGGGTTCTCTGGCCAGCAAACCGGGCGTCGTGGTCAAGGAGTTCCCGTCGCTGCGGGTCACCTACCTGTACCTGAACAACAAGCAAGGCCCCCTGACCAACGTGGATGCGCGCCGTGCGATCACCGAGGCGGTGGACTACAACGGCATCGTCAAGGGCATTCTCAAGGGCAAGGCCGAGCTGCTGAACGGGCCGATCCCGGACGGCATGTGGGCCTATGACAGCTCGTTGCCGAACATGAAACAGGACATGCCTGCTGCCATGGAGAGCCTGGCCAAGGTTCCCAAGAAAATCACCAACCTGAGTTACATGTACTCGGACAAGGACGCCAACTGGGAGCCGATCGGCTTGACCCTGCAAGCCGCCCTCGCCCCTCTGGGCATCAACCTCAAGCTGGAGAAGACCGCCAACGCCACCCTGCGTGAGCGTGTTGGCCAAGCCGACTACGACATCGCCGTAGGCACCTGGAGCCCGGACTTCGCTGACCCGTACATGTTCATGAACTTCTGGTTCGACTCCAAGATGCAGGGCCTGCAAGGCAACCGTTCGTTCTACAACAACCCGCAGGTCGACACCCTGATCCGCGAAGCCGCGACCACCAGCGACACGGCAAAGCGCACCGAGCTGTATCAAAAGGCCCAGAAAATGGTGCTCGACGACAGTGCCTACGTTTACCTCTACCAGAAGAACTACACCCTGCCGATGCGTGATTCGGTCAAGGGCTACGTGTTCAACCCCATGCTCGAACAGGTGTTCAACCTGGGCAGCATGAGCAAGTAAACCTGCTGCTGCGTGCGCGCTAGTAATGGCGCGCATGGCGTTGGATTTCTGTCGTTAGTGTGACTGAGGTGCCCTATGGCCTTCCTGACGTTGTTGCGCAAGCGCGTGCTTGGCCTGTTACTGGTCGTGTTCGGTGTTTCGCTGATTACCTTTACCATTTCCCATCTGATTCCCGGCGATCCCGCCCGGCTGATCGCCGGTGACCGTGCCAGCGATGCGCTGGTCGCCGGAATCCGTCATCAACTGGGGCTGGATTTGCCGCTGTACCAGCAATACGGCCGCTACGTGCTGGACCTTGTGCAGGGCGACCTCGGCACATCGATTCGTACCAACCGCCCGGTACTGGAGGACTTGCAGGCGTTCTTCCCGGCGACTCTGGAACTGGCCCTGGTGGCATTGTTCCTCGCCATTCTGGTCGGCGTGCCACTGGGGGTGCTGTCGGCGGTCTACCACAACCGCGCCATCGACCAGATCGCACGTACCCTGGCCGTCACCGGCATCTCTACACCGGCATTCTGGCTAGGTCTGGGCGCGATCGTGCTGTTTTATGGTCACCTCGGCTGGCTGCCTGGTGGTGGTCGATTGTCCGAAGGGCTCACGCCACCGTCGACGATCACCGGTTTCTACCTGATCGACTCATTGCTGGCCGGGAACTTCACTCTGTTTTTCGATGCACTCAAGCACTTGATCCTGCCCGCAGCAACCCTGGGGTTCGTGACGCTTGGGGTCATCTCGCGGCAGATCCGCTCCGCCATGCTCGATCAATTGGGTGAGGACTACATCCGCACCGCCCGTGCCTACGGTTTGTCGCGCTGGACCGTGATCCTGCGTCATGCGCTGCCCAATGCGCTGATTCCGTCGGTAACCGTGCTGGGCCTGACCCTGGGCGATCTGCTGTACGGCGCAGTCCTGACCGAGACCGTTTTCGCCTGGCCGGGCATGGGCGCCTACGTCGTAAAGTCGATCCAGTCCCTGGATTTCCCGGCGGTGATGGGCTTCGCAATCCTGGTGTCGTTTATCTATGTACTGCTGAACATGGCCATCGATCTTCTGTACCGCGTGATCGATCCACGCATCGGCGAGGTGAATTGAGATGTCGGTACCCCTTAGCGCAACACACGGCCCGCAATGGCGTGAAAAACTCACCTACCTGGCCTATCAGATCCGCCGCAGCCCGCTGACCATGGCGGGCCTGCTGATCACCCTGATGGTGGTGGCGGCCATGATCTTCGCTCCCTGGCTGGCCAGCCACGACCCCAACGCCCTCAACCTGGCCGAGCGTCTGGCACCACCGTCCTCCGAACACTGGTTTGGCACCGATGAAGTGGGCCGGGACCTGTTCAGTCGTGTGCTCTACGGCAGCCAGCAATCGGTAGGCGTTGGCCTGTTCGTGGCCTTTGCCTCATGTTTTATCGGTGGCCTGCTGGGCTGTTTTTCCGGCGTGATCGGCGGGCGCTTTGACTCCCTGACCATGCGTTTGATGGACATCATGCTGTCGGTGCCTTCACTGGTGCTGATCATGGCACTGGCAGCCGCACTGGGTGCGAGCCTGTTCAATGCCATGCTGGCAATCACCCTGGTACGGATTCCGTCCTATGTCCGCCTGGCCCGTGGCCAGGCCCTGGGTATCCGCCAGATGGGCTACGTAAAAGCTGCCGAAACGTTCGGCGCCAAGCGCTGGCACATGGTCCACTGGCACGTTGCCCGCAACGCCATGCCGCCCTTGCTGGTACAACTGAGCCTGGATATCGGCAGCGCCATCCTGATGGCTTCAGCCTTGGGCTTCATCGGCCTGGGCGCGCAGCAGCCAACGGCCGAATGGGGCGCAATGGTTGCGACCGGGCGCAACTACATCCTGGATAACTGGTGGTATTCCACCTTCCCGGGGCTGGCGATATTGATCACCGCCACCGGTTTCAACTTGCTGGGCGATGGCGTACGCGACCTGCTCGACCCACGGCAACAGGGGAAATGACCATGTCTACGTGTAATCCTGTGCTGGCCATCGACAACTTGAGTCTTGAGTTTCCTGCCTACAAGAGCAGCGTCAAGGCACTGAACGGCGTGTCACTGCACGTCAATCCCGGCGAAATCGTCGGTGTGGTCGGTGAGTCCGGATCGGGCAAGTCCGTGACCGCGATGCTGAGTATGCGGCTGCTTCCCGAGCGCAGTTATCGCATCACTTCAGGCAGCCTGAGTATGCTCAATCGCGACATGCTCAGCGCACCCGAAAAAGACCTGCTGAAAATACGTGGCCGTGATGCTGCAATGATTTTCCAGGAACCGATGACCGCACTGAATCCGACCCGGCGTATTGGCCGGCAAATGCTCGACGTGATCATTCACCACCAAAAGATCAGCGCCAGCGCTGCCCACGCCAAGGCCATCGCACTGCTGCGCGACATGCACATTGCCAGCCCGGAACAGGTTCTGGAGAGTTACCCGTTCGAGCTGTCCGGTGGCATGCGTCAGCGGGTCATGATTGCCCTGGCGTTCTCGTGCGAGCCGCAATTGCTGATAGCCGACGAGCCCACCACTGCACTCGACGTAACAGTTCAACGCCAGGTGCTGTTGTTGCTGCGCGAAAAAGCCCGTCAAAAAGGCACGGCCATCCTGCTCATCACCCATGACATGGCGCTGGTGTCGCAGTTCTGCGACCGGGTCTATGTGATGTACACCGGTGCAGTGGTTGAACAGGGGCTGACGGCCGAGGTCATGAGCAATCCCCGGCACCCCTACACCCAGGGTTTGCTCAGTGGCTTGCCTGAGATGGTCGAACCGGGCCAGCCACTCATGACCATTCCCGGGCAAGTTCCGAACCTTTCACAATTGCCCACCGGATGCACCTTCGCCGAGCGCTGCACACATGCCATGCCGGTGTGCGCCAAACGCCCGGTGCTGACCGCCATCCACCATGATGAGCAACGCAAAAGCGCGTGCTGGTTACCGCAAGAGGAGCTTTCGTGATGAACAGTGCGCTGATTTACCCTGCAATCGACACGGCCCCAGAGATTCTCAAGCTGACAGACGTTCGCGTGCGTTTCTCCGTCAGCAACGACTGGCTGGGACGGCCCCGGGGCTACGCCCACGCGCTAAACGGCATCGACTTGCAGGTCCGGGCCGGAGAAACTCTGGGCATCGTCGGCGAGTCGGGCTGCGGCAAAAGCACACTGGCACAATTACTCATGGGCCTGCTCAAGCCCACTAGCGGCGCAGTGAGCTGGGCCAACGGGAAAAATGGCGAAGGCAGCAGTAACGTCCAGATCGTGTTCCAGGACCCCCAATCGTCGCTGAACCCGCGCCTGCCGATCTGGCGCATCATCACCGAGCCGTTGTATGCCCGGGGCATGCGTTCCAGCGAGCAGATGCGCAGCATTGCCGCCAAAGTGGCAGCCCAGGTGGGAATCCGCCCGGAATACCTGGACCGTTTTGCACACCAGTTTTCCGGTGGCCAGCGCCAGCGGATTGCGATCGCCAGGGCCCTGTCATCCGACCCGGACATCATCGTCCTGGACGAACCGACCTCTGCGCTGGATATTTCGGTGCAGGCACAGATCCTCAACTTGTTGGCCGAGTTGCAACAGGCGCGCAACCTGACCTACATCCTGATTTCCCATAATGTTTCGGTTGTGCGCCATATGGCCGATCGGGTGGCGGTGATGTATCTGGGTCAGATCGTCGAACTGGGCAGCGCCGCCCAGGTACTGGAGCAGCCGCGCCACCCTTACACCCGCCTGCTGTTCGAAGCGGTGCCGCGGCTGGGCGTGCCGCTGCTGGCCGAACAAGTGGCGGCACCTACCGAACTGCCGGGTAACAGGAACCTGCCCGAAGGGTGCTTTTTCTTTGAGCGCTGTAGCTTGAGCAGACAAGACTGCGGGCAGCCGCAGGTGATGCGCGGTGGTCAACACCAACAGGTCAGGTGCCACGTACAGGACTGACTGCACTCTTTGTAGCCGCTGCCGAAGGAACGAGGCTGCGTTCGTGCGGGCAGCGGTCGAAAGACCGGTACACACGGTGTGCCTGATTAACCGTGAAGCCGATTTTACGACCGCTGCGCGCTCGGACGCAGCCTCGCACGGCTCGTCAGCTGCTACGAATTTCGCAACTCATACCACTGCGTAGCAGTTGACGAGTAGAACGAGGCTACGTTCGAGCGCGAAGCGGTCGCAAAACCGGTACACACGGTGTGCCTGATTGACCCTGAGCCCCCAATTATCAAGCCTTCACCAGCACTCGACTCACTTCAAACTGCCCCACCAGCTTTTGCAGTTTATTGGCATTGAGTCGTACGCTTTCGGCACTGTTTTGCAGCATCACTACGGTCTGGCGCATTTCTGTTGAAGAATGGTCGACCTGCTTGATGGTCCTCCCGTAATCGAGACTGCGCATGTTGAGTTGCTGGATGATCGCAAACATGCTTTCTACTGCTTGATGCAAATGGACGTTTTCCGACGAGGCATCTTCGGCCAGACGAAGGCTGTTATCGACGTCCTTGACGCCCTCCTCCATGAAGCTGACGGCTTTTTGCGTTTCGCTTTGCAAGCCTTCTACCATGTGCCTGATGTCCTCGGCAGCGCGCGATGTGCGTGAGGCCAGGCTGCGCACTTCATCGGCAACCACCGCAAACCCCCGACCATGTTCACCGGCACGCGCAGCTTCAATGGCGGCATTCAACGCCAGCAGATTGGTCTGGTTGGTGATATCGCTGATCAGGCCGGTGATATTGCCAATCTGAGTCATCTTGCTGTCGAGTAACTGCACGCTGGAAGATGAGCGCTCAACCACATCCCTGATGGACTGCGTTCCTTTCTGTACGGCAAGAAACTGTTCGCGGGCACGGGTGACGACTTCATCCATGACCTGCTTCATGTGTTCGGCACTGGCAGAGGCTTGCTGAATTTCACCCAGTTGGTCTTCGACGATAATCATCATCCGGTGAACGGCTTCGCCCACTTCTGCAGAGGTGGTACTGGCTTGCTGGCTGCGCCCCAGCATCATCCGGTTGGTGCTGCCGACATTGCTGCTGGCTTTCACCACCTGGCCTACCACCGAGTCCAGATGGTCGATAAAACTGTTGATCCAGCGCCCCATGTCCCCGGTTTCGTCGTTGGCCATTTTGCTGGTGTCGAGTCGCTGGCGCAGGTTGCCCTCACCCTCGGCGATGGTCATGATCACGCCCGTCATCACGTTCAGCCTGGCAGCCAGTCTTTTTGGCCCCCACAGGCTGAACAGCAGCGCCGCACACACCATGCCCAGAATTTCGGCGGCATCAATCATGTCCTGGCCCAGGCCACTGTAATGCCGGACCACGTAGTTGCAGGCAAACAGGCCTGCCATGGTCGCAAGGTAAGGCTTCATCAGGCCATAACTGAGGGAGCGCCGACGATAGACTTCCTCCAGGTCGGCCTCGCACATCATGCCCCAGCGATCCGGTGAACCCGGTAACTGAAACGTCACACCTTTACCCACCACCGGAATGTGCCGGTAGTCCGAATAACCGGGGTAGGTCACGAACAGGTTGGAGCCCGTACGGATGGTCTCGCGAACACCCGCGTGCAATTGCTGTGTGGCAGGGTCGGTGAAGCGCAGCTCCAGCTCGGTATGGCGCTGTATCTGGACGGTTCTCCAGGGTGTTTTCACACCATTTTTCAGGTTTTCTCCGTGGGTAAAGGTACCGTCCTCGAAGCGCGAGCGGGACAAGGCCGTCCCTGGCGCAATGGCGGGGTTAAAACGCGATTGGGCCATAAACAAATAGTTATCACCCGACTCGGCAAAGATGTGCCCGGCCTCGCGCTGGATCAGATCGCCCAGCACATCATTGGGTACGCGACCGCAGAGGCAGCCCAGCACTTTATCGCCGACCTTGATCGGCTGATAAAACATCAGCGTGACTTCATCGTGAAAGCGCGAAGACGACGGGCCGATTTGCAAGGTCAGCGGGTCGCAGTAAGGACCATGAAGAAACGGCGCCTTCAAGCCTTCTGCCAATGCCCGCGTAGGCTCGATAAGGATGTTGGTGCGCCGGTTCCAGGTCGAGGCAACGACCTTGGCGTTGGTATCCAGCACAAACATTTCAGAGAAATCTTCTGCCTGAACGAGGGTGTCCATCAGTGAAGTACTGTCGAGTTGGGCGAAATCACCAGCGAGGTTTTCCGCCAGTTCAGCCAGGTGCTCCCATTGCTCCCGCGTCCAGTTTTGCAGCAGCTGCACGCGGGTTTCAGCGATGGCTTCGAAGGTCTGCTCTATCACCGGGTAAGCCGAACGGTTAAGCCAGCACGACCAGCCCATCATGAATTTTCCGGTTTTGCCGAACCAGGGTAGCCAGTGTTTCTCACGGGAGGACAGCATCATGGAACTGCTGGATAGCGGCATTCAACACACTCTCAATGACATAAATGATGTCAAAGTGACAGCAACTACCAAGCCAACTCGAAATGCCTCTGGCGTACGGTATTGGCAAGGCTGAAATGCACTACGCCATGCCTCAACCCGGTTCGTTCTGCGCAATGCGCTCCATTATGAGGCTGGGTTCAATACCTCAAGCACTCAGTGTGGTCCAGGTTACTCCGCCTCAAGCGCACCGAGCCAGCGCGCTTCTGAACGCAGCAGATGCTGGCGAAGGGCCGTCTGCGCAGCGATCACGTCTTTGCATTCCAGAGCATGCAAGATCGCTTCGTGTTCGATCACCGCAGCATCCCAGGTGCCCGGGTTTTCCGAGTGTTCGCTCAGGTGCGACGAAATCGGGCTGTGGCGCTCGTCAAACAGCGACGTGATGATCCGCACCAACGCGGAATTACCGGTCATTTTCGCCAGACGATGATGAAATTTGCGGTCGTCTTCAAGGGGCGGTCGATTAGCCTTGATACTCGCCCTCATGGCGTCGATGCAGTCCTTGAGGTAGCGGTGATCGCTTTTTTTACCGTGCATGCAGGCCAGCACCACGGCCTCGCCTTCGATCAGCGCCCGCGCCTGCATCAGTTCGGAGGGGCTCTCACCCAGTGTCACCGTGCGTGCGCCGCCCTCGTGCACGCGCGCGGCCACATACACCCCGGACCCCATCTTGATTTCGATGCTGCCTTCGATTTCCAGGGCAATCAGCGCCTCTCGCAGCGATGGTCGTGACACCCCCAGCAACTGCGTCAAGTCACGTTCAGGAGGCAGGCGCGAGCCGACCTTGAAGTCACCCTGAACAATGTACTCACGAAGCCGGTCGGCGATTTTCTGGTAGAGCTTGCGCTCTGGAGCAGGATAGGAGGAGACCATCGAGGCAGAGTCCGAAAAATGATGCCAAAGGCTACCACAGAGGCCGAGGTGGACTGGAGAAACCTCGGTGGTGGCCCTGGATAAATCATCTGTCGGCTCAGCCTTCATGCCCTAGTGCTGGTCTTGCCACTCTGAACCGTTGGGGTATTCAAAATGCTCCAGGGAGGATTGCTTCATCGTCACGCTGTACCCCGGCTGTTGAGGCGGCATATAGCGTCCGCGGCGGATCACGATCGGTTCCAGGAAATTTTCGTGCAGGTGGTCTACGTACTCCAGCACACGTTTTTCCAGCGAAGCCGAAACAGCGATGTAATCGAACAGAACAATGTTTTGCGAGTACTGGCACAAGCCGACACCACCGCCATGGGGACACACGGGTACACCGAACTTGGCGGCCATCAACACCACAGCCAGCACCTCGTTCAGACCGCCCAGGCGTGCCGGGTCGAGTTGGCAGAAGTCCATGGCACCGGCCTGGAAAAACTGCTTGAACATGACCCGGTTGTGCGCGTGCTCACCGGTGGCCACGCCTATCGGGTGAATACGTTGACGAATTGCCGCGTGACCTAGTACGTCGTCAGGGCTGGTGGGCTCTTCAATCCACCATGGATCGAATTCAGCCAGGCGACGCATATTGCTCACCGCCTCGTCCACGTCCCAGGTCTGGTTGGCGTCCATCATCAGCTTGCGATCCCAGCCCAGCTCTTCACGCAGGATTTGCGCGCGGCGCATGTCTTGCTCGATGTCTGCACCCACCTTCTGCTTGAGATGGGTCCAGCCTGCTTCAACTGCTTCACGGGCCAGGCGGCGCATTTTTTCTTCGGAGTAGCCCAGCCAGCCGGCGGCGGTGGTGTAACCGGGGTAGCCTTCGCGCAGCATCTGCTGCTCGCGCTCGGCCTTGCCCGGCGCCGCCCGACGCAACATAGCGATGGCTTCCTGTGGCGTCAGGGCATCGGTAATAAACGTGAAGTCGACACAACGCACCAGCTCTTCGGGACTCATGTCGGCGAGCAGTTTCCAGACCGGCTTGCCCTCCTTCTTGGCCCACAAGTCCCACAGCGCATTGATAATGGCCGCGGTGGCCAGATGCACCACACCCTTTTCCGGACCCACCCAGCGCAGTTGGCAGTCGCCGGCAACGATCTCATGCCAGTAGGCCCCGAAGTTGCTGGTGATGCTTTCGAGGGTGCGGCCGGTGACAAACAATTTGGCCAGTTCCTTTACTGCCGCAACGCACAAATCGTTGCCGCGCCCGATGGTGAACGTCAGGCCTTGACCCTGCAGGCCGTCGTCCGAATCGGTGTGCAAGGTGACATAGGTGGCGGAGTAGTCCGACGTCGAGTTCATCGCGTCCGAGCCGTCCATGCTTCGGGAGGTTGGAAAGCGAATATCGCGTACGGCGACCCGGGTAATTAGGGTAGACATGGAGTTATCCTGAAGTTGAAGCTTGCCCCGCCCTCTGCGGTGGATGCAGGCTTATTCATGTTATTTTCGTGTCGCTCCCGCAGTCTGTCCTGCATGACCCCTCTGCGAAATTGAATGTTTCGACTACGCCGATCACTCCAGGTAATAGCCCCATGATCAACCCGCTGGAACAGTTTCGCAGCCGCCTGCGCATGCGCCACTTGCAGTTGCTGTTTGTCCTGTCTGAAGAAGGATCGCTGCGCAAGACTGCGCACATCATGGCGCTGACCCAGCCTGCGGTGACCAAGGCACTGCACGAACTCGAGAGTCTGGTGGGCGATGCGCTGTTTACCCGCACGCACAAGGGGCTGGTCGCGAACAAACTGGGGGAAGCAGCCATTCGTTATGCGCAGCTGGTATTCGCTGACCTGAGCGGTCTGCACGAAGAAATGACGGCCCTGCAATCGGGCAATCTCGGCACCTTGCGCATCGGTTCAATGGGATCACTGGTGGGCGGACTGTTACCACGCACGCTGGCGCAACTGACCCAACGCCATCCCAAGCTGAACATCACCGTGGTCATCGACACCAGTGACGTATTGCTGCAGGCCTTGAGCCTCGACCAACTGGATCTGGTCGTTGCCCGTATCACCGATGGCTGGCCAACCGATGAGCTGATCTTCGAGGCATTCGATGAAGAGGTGATACAGATCGTCGCGCGCACCGGTCACCCGCAGCAGCACAACAGCGAAGTCACCCTTGAAACCCTGGCCCGCTACCCGTGGGTCGTGCAATCACAACCCGCGCCGCTGCGGGAAATCTACCAGCAGATTTTTCGCGAATCCCAGGTACAGGCTCCCGCCAGCCAGCTTGAAACCGCCTCGACGATGCTCACCGTCTCGCTGCTTCAGCAAACCGACATGGTCGCCTTGATGCCACTGTCACTGGTGGAGTACTACAGCGACCTGGGCGTGCTGGCACCGCTGCCGGTCAAGGTGTCGGCGCGCTTGATGCCCTTCGGTCTGATCAGCCGCAAAGGGCGGGTGCCCACGGCGGCGATGGAAGTGGTAAAGGCCGAGCTGCGAGTGCAGGCCGGCCTTGAAGGTACAGCCGGGGTTACGAACGACTAGACGTCAGGTCGGCGGGCGGCACATATGTGCTGGTCGCCGTCGACGGGGTGCGCTTGAGCATCATCAACAGCAACACGCTGACAAAACACAGCGCGGCCACAACCTGAAAGCCTGTGCTGCTGTTGCCTGTCACCGCATCGGCGTAGGCCTTGATCTGCGGCGACACAAAGCCGCCCAGGTTGCCGATAGAAATGATGAAGGCGATCCCGGTGGCCGCACTGGTGCCGCCCAGATGACGGGTCGGCAAGCTCCAGAATACCGGCTGACTGGCCACCAGCCCCGGAATGGCGATGCAGAATGCCAACAGCGTCAGCACTGGCGTGTTAATCACCGACAGCGAGGCAAAGGCCAGCGTGCCAACCGCAAGCATTGAAGATGCTACCAGGCGATGGTTGTTGTGCTTGTCGGCATACACCGTGGCGATACGCATGGCGACGATGGTGCACAGCCAGGGGATCATCAGCAGCAGGCCGACCGAGGTGTTGACCTGACCGCCCAGGGTCGAAGCCAGTTTGGCCGGCAAGTAGAACGCCAGCGGCGCATTACCGATCTGTACGCAGAAGTAGATGGCAATAAACATCAGCACGCGCTTGTCTTTGAGCACACCAAAGATCGAACCGTGGCTGGCGTAGCCCTTGGCTTTTTCTTCGCCTTCAATGACCGTGTTCATCGCGTGTTTTTCTTCAGCGGTCAGCCATTTGGCTTCGCTTGGGCGGCTCGCCAGATAGAAAAACGCAATGACCCCGACCACCGAGGCAGCCAGGCCTTCGACCACAAACATCCACTGCCAGTTGGTCAGCCCGAACGGGTTGTGGGTGTCAAGGATGAAACCAGACAACGGACTGCCAATCAGCATCGCCACCGGTACGCCAAAGTAGAACAGGCCAATGGCTCGGGAACGTTGCTTGGCCGGGAACCAGTAAGTCAGGTACAGGATGATCCCGGGCATGAAGCCTGCCTCGGACACCCCCAGCAAAAAGCGGATGACGTAGAAGGATGTCTCGCTGGTGGCGAACATCATCGACGCCGAAACCAGGCCCCAGGTGACCATGATCCGCGCCATCCAGACCCGTGCCCCCACTCGCTGCAGGATCAGGTTGCTTGGCACCTCAAACAGCGCATAACCGATAAAGAAGATACCTGCGCCCAAGGCAAACGCAGCGTCACCGATACCGGTGTCAGCTTGATAGGCGATCTTGGCAAAACCGACGTTGGCGCGGTCGATAAACGCCAGCGCGTACATCAGGGCGAGAAACGGCAACAGCCGGATGGCTGCTTTCTTTACGCCGCTCGCCAGCGCGGGCGAGTCATACAACTCTTGATAACTCATGGAACGTACCTCTTCTTATTGTTGGAGTAGGTGTTATCCAGGATGCGGTCAGGCATCTTCACTCTGCGTTTCAGGTGTGTTCGGCAAACCTCGCCAGCTCTGCGTGAGTCGGCAAACCATCGCTGTCCCCCGGGAAGCCCAGCACCCGGGCACCGATCAGGTTGCCCCTGGCCACCGCCTGGGCAACACTTGAACCCTCGAGCAAGGCGCTGATGACGCCCACGGCAAAACCGTCCCCCGCGCCCACGGTGTCCACGACGTTGCTCACTGGGTAGCCAGGGCTGTAGCCGCTTTCATTGGCGCTGGCGTAATAGGCACCTTCGGCCCCGAGCTTGATGACCACCAGCGAACAGCCTTTGGCCAGGAAGTACCGGGCGATGTCCGCCGGATGTTCCAGGCCGCTGAGCAAACGGCCTTCGGCGAGACCGGGGAACACCCAGTCAGCGAGCCCGGCCAGATCATTCAGGCAAGCCACCATGCTGTCCCGCGATCCCCAGAGCCGTGGCCGCAAATTGGGGTCGAAAGACACGCTGCAGCCCGCGGCACGCATGTCGCGAGCCATATGCACAATGAGTTCGCACACGCTGTCGCTCAGTGCCGGGCTGATGCCCGTGATATGCAGGTGCTTCGCAGCGCGGCAGTACTCGGCCGGGTAGTCGCTCAGGTTCAAGTGGCTCGCCGCCGAACCTTTGCGGTAGTACTCGATGTCCGGGTCGCCACCGTCGGAACGGCGCGACTTGAACATCAAGCCGGTGGCGTGTTCGTTGTCTTGCGCGGTATGCCGGTGATCAATGCCGTCACGGGTCATGACCTCACGCAGCCAGTGGCCGAGGGTGTCATCCCCCAGGCGACTGATGTAGCCGACACGAAAACCAAGACGTGCCAGGCCGGTGGCCACATTCAACTCAGCGCCCGCCGCGGCGCGCACATAGTGCTCGGCCTCACGCAGGCTGCCGTCGGTCTGGGCGCTGAACAAGCCCATCGCTTCGCCGCAGGTCACAATATCGATCGTTTCAGTGGAATGGCTCATGTCACATCACCGCACCGATTTGCCACGGCAGAAACTCGTTGTCGCCCATGCCGTTTTCTTCGCTGCAAGTGGGGCGACCCGACGCGGTTGCGAGCATCAAGTGGAAGAGACGCGCACCGGCTTCGGCCACCGACTCTGTACCCTCGACAATCGCACCGGCATTGAAATCCATGTCCAGCGTCATGCGCTTGAACAGCTGGGAATTGGTGGCGATTTTCAGCGACGGCGTCGGTTTGCAGCCGTAGGTCGAGCCGCGACCGGTGGTGAAGCAAATCAGGTTCGCACCGCCCGCCACCTGGCCGGTAGCAGACACGGGGTCATAGCCTGGGGTGTCCATGAACACCAGGCCTTTTTGCTCGATCGGCTCGCCGTATTCGTAAACCCCCATCAGGCCGGTAGCGCCCGCCTTGGCTACGGCGCCAAGGGACTTTTCAAGGATGGTGGTGATGCCGCCGGCCTTGTTGCCCGGCGACGGGTTGTTGTTCATGTCGCCGTCATGATGGCGCACGTAGTCTTCCCACCAATGAATCCGGCTCATCAGTTTTTCAGCGATTTGCGGTGAAGCGCAACGGGCGGTCAGCAAGTGCTCGGCGCCATAGATCTCCGGCGTTTCCGACAAAATCGCCGTACCGCCGTGGCGTACCACCAGATCCACCGCTGCCCCCAAAGCCGGGTTGGCGGTGATCCCCGAATAGCCATCCGAACCACCGCACTGCAAGCCCACAGTGAGGTGTCGGGCCGACACATTGCTGCGCTGCTGAGTGTTCACAGGCGCCAGCATTGCCTGCACCAGCGCGATTCCCCGCTGCACGGTTTCACGGGTACCGCCCGCTTCCTGGATCACCAGGCTGGCCTTGAGTACTGCCGGACGATCGGCCAGTTGCTCCATCAACGGGGCCAATTGGTTGACTTCACACCCCAGGCCAATCACCAGCACACCGGCAAAATTCACATGATCTGCATAGCCGCGAAGGGTGCGCTTGAGGATCTCGATGCCATCGCCCTTGGCGCCCATGCCACAGCCGCTGCCGTGGGTGATTGCAACCACACCGTCCACATTGGGGTAATCGCGCAGGTAGCCGGCATCGAACGCCGCAGCGATCTGCTTACACACCGTGGCCGAACAATTGACGCTGGAAATGACCCCGATGTAATTGCGCGTGCCCACTCGGCCGTCGGCACGGACATAGCCGTCAAAACTGACGTCGTTGTCGTTGAAAACAGTGGGCTGGTAGACGTTGGCCAGGGTGTGGGTGGAACTGCCCGAGGGCATTTCAAGGTTGTGTACATGGACGTAGTCACCGGGCTTCACGACGGTGGAGGCCTGGCCGATGATCTGACCGTATTTGCGAATCGGCTGCCCGCAAGCCACACCGCGCAGGGCAATCTTGTGGCCCGAAGGAATGTCGGCCAGGGCGATGATGGCCAGGCCGTCGGCATGCAGGACCTGACCTTTGGCGATATCGCCGCGTGCGACTGCGACGTCATCGCCGCTTGTCAGTACCAGTAAGGATGAGCTTGCAAGGTTCATGGTGGATCCTCAACGGTTATGGCGCGCCACTCAGTGCTGGCTGAGCAGGACGGCCCGCAACATCGGCTGCTCAAGACCCGGCGCAAGCTGTGCAGCAAGTTCGACCAGGGGCAGCAAACGGCGCTCTTTCTTGTCTTTATGGTTAACGGCAATATCGGCGAGACGGTGTTGCAGAAACGGATTGCCAAAGCGCTCGCGCACGCTGTCGACATAGCGTCGGGCTGCGTCGAGCTGGCCGAGGGCATCGAACACCGGCAACACTTCGCTGGCCCACAGGGCTTCCAGGTCGGCGCGCAATGCAGGGTTTTGCATCGCCTGGTAGACGGTCTCGGTGGCAGGCCGACCATCACTCAACCAGCGTTCGGCCAGATAGCTGTGGCCCAGGTTCAGGGTGAACAGCTTGAGGCGCTCGAAATCGTCCAGGCTATCGGTCAATACGATGGCGTCATGACTACACGGCAGCGTCAGCCCCTCCTGGCGCTCGATCGCCCACAGGGCATAAGGTTCAGCCACCGCCCCCACCGGTTCCAGGGCCTGGGAAACAATGCGGTCGACCAGGGAGTTCGCCCAGCGGCAGTTCTGTATCAGGTAGGTCTGGAATGCATCGTCCAGCGCCCAACTGCGCGCCAGCGCTACCAGCAGGTCACGCAGTACATCGCCGTTACGCGCTACCAGTTCACAGGGGAACAGCGACAAGGTGGACTGCGGGCTGTGTTTCCAGCGGTCATGCAGCAGCACCAACAGTTTGGCCGGGAAGCTGATCGGGGCCGGGGCATGCGCAGCGAGCAACGCCTGAGTGTCCCGTGAATCCAGTTGATAACCCCGGTCCCCGGTATTGGAAACCACGACCTTGACGTGCTCGACAAAGCCCTGGCGCAGCAGCGGCCATTGCTCGGTGGCATGCACGGCGCGGCAGATTGCCGAAGCCCAGTGGCTCTGCTCCACCACCTGGCCCTTGTCGATGCCCTGGATCAACACCCGGTACGGCGTGCCGCTGGCCAACGCTGCGGTCCGCGCAGTACTGGCCGGGCTGTCGGTGCTCTGGACTACGGCGATCCGGCCAAGGGCTTCGCCACGTTCAAGTGCTTGAGACACGAATAAGTCAACGTGAGCCTGAAGAAATCGACTGGTACCGAATTGCAGGATCGGCGGAAATTGGCTATCGCTCATCACCACGCTCCTAGCACTCGATGATGGCTTTGACCACGCCTTGCTGCGGATCCAGCAGCGTGGTGAATTGGTTAACGACTTCGCTGAGCGGGATGCGGTGGGTATTGAGCGCTTGGTCCGGGATCAAGCCATCACGCAGGCATTGCTCAACGTAGCGGAAGTCTTCGACGGTGGCGTTACGGCTGCCCATCAGGGTGGCTTCGCGCTTGTGGAACTCGGGGTCAGAGAAGGTGATCGAGTCACGCACCACCGAGATCATGACGTAGGTGCCGCCGTGGGCGATAAATTCAAAACCGCGTTCCATGGCACGGGCGTTGCCGGTGGCGTCGAACACGACGTCATAGAAATCGCCTTCAGTGAGGTCGGCGAGCGCCTCTTTATCCCCTTCGCCAATTTTCACTGCCGCGTGAATATTGAGGTGCTTGCGGCAAAAATCCAGGCGGTCGTCACGGGTGTCGAGCACGGTGACAATGGCCCCGCGCAATCCTGCAAAAATCGCTGCTGCCATACCAATCGGCCCAGTACCGACGATGAGCGTGCGTTGCCCGGCCTGAATGTTCGAGCGCCTCACAGCGTGGGCGCCGATGGACAGGAACTCGATCATTGCCGCCTGGTCCAGCGACACACCCTCGGCCTTGTGGATGAACTGATGGGCAACGCTCAGGTATTGGGTAAAGGCGCCGTCGCAATGCACACCCAGCACCTGGATACGGGTGCAGCAGTTGGTCTTGCCCTGGCGGCAGGCGATGCAGGTGCCACATGAGATGTAAGGCATGACGTAGACCACGTCGCCAGCGACCAGACCACTGCCCTCTTCACTGGCTTCGACGATGCCGGAAAACTCGTGGCCCATGACCCGTGGGTACTCAAGGAAGGGCTGATTGCCGGTGTAAATGTGCAGGTCGGTGCCACACACACCTACGCGCTTGACCCTGATCAGGGTTTCGCCGGGCTGGCGGTCGGGAATCGGACTTTCGATAGCGGTGAGCGAGCGCGGCTCGTTACAAATCACAGTCAGCATTTTTTATTCTCCGTCGTTAGCCCAAGGGCTACGGGGTACAGGCGAGTTCAAAGAGGGGTGACAAACAGAGGGGGCTGCAGCAACGCAGACGAAGAGACAGGGCATCTGGATCTCCTCTTATTGTTTGCAGGCTTGAGTGCCGCTTGGATGATCACGGTTCGAAAACTACACGCAGCCAAAAATATTGGCAAGACCAATTGTTAATTTAATTAAATTGGCCTTACCAGATTGAAATGGAGCGAGGCATACCGAGAAAGGGCATTCGAAGCCCGCAAACCCTGCGTTGTGAGGCGTGCGTTACTGCGCGGGAATGGTTGCGAACAAAGATGGAAGCTCGTGCGGATTCATTTCATCGGTGCGGGGAATAATCAACAACAGCGCTACACAAAGGCCCGGCCGACCATCGGCACAAGGAATACCAGTCAAATTTCGTATACCATATCTTTTTTACCTGCGAATGATGACGACCGTGGCCCACCCAAAATTCAACGCTCCCGACCTGGGCAATTCACCTTCCACGTCGGAAATCATCACCCTGCATCTGCGCGACGCCATCGTCGCGGGGCACTTCGCTGAAGATGAGCCTATTCGTCAGGACGAAATCGCCCGCCAGTTCAATGTCAGCAAGATTCCTGTGCGCGAAGCGCTCAAGCGCCTGGAAGCTGAGGGCCTGGTCATGTTCCAGCGTAATCGCGGGGCCATGGTCACACGGATTTCCGAGGCCGAACTGGCCCAGATGTTTGAAGTGCGCATGCTGCTCGAAGACAAGTTGTTGCGTCTGGCCATCCCCAACATGACCGCGGACACCTTCGCTCGCGCCGAACGCATCTGTCAGGAGTTTGTGGGCGAGGATGACGTGGGTCGCTGGGCCGAACTCAACTGGGAGCTTCACGCCTGCCTCTACGAGCCGGCGCAGCGGCCCTTCATGATCAGCCTTATTCGCTCGGTCAACGACAAGCTTGAGCGTTATCTGCGCATGCAAATGAGTTTGTCGGCAGGCAAACACCGCGCTGATCACGAACACCGGGAAATACTCGACGCTTGCCGCGCCGGCGATGTGGAACGGGCTGTCGGGCTGCTGGACGAGCATATCGCCGGGGTCTGCAAAACCCTGTTCGAGCACCTTCCCCAAAGTCACTGACCCCGAAACCAAAAGGCGCGCAGCCCGACGAACAGGCCACGCGCCGGGGTACAGGCGGGAATGTTACTTGGCACCTACTGGCCGCAGCGCCTGCTCATCAACCACCACGTTTAGCGGCTTGCGCAAGTCCAGCCGAGCAGGCTTCCTGTGCTTGCCACTGTCGAGGCTGAACATGGAGATGATGGTGAACAACAAGGCCGAGCTCCCCAGCACTATGTAGGTGTGGCGAAAGCCGAAGACTTCGTACATGTGCCCAGCCAAGGGTGACAGCAGCGTTGCCCCTACCCCCTTGGCAAAGACAAACCCCACCATGTAAATCGTTGCCGACAGGCGTGTACCGAAGACATCCCCGATGTACTTGAACATGCCGATAAACACCAGAGGCACTTCCAGGGCATGCAGCATCTTCAACGCCACCATTTCGTAAGGCGTGGTTGCGAACCCTGAACCGGTGATCCGCACCCACATCACCAGCCCCGCAATGATCAGGGCATTCTTGCCGCCGATTCGACTCAGCACGCCGGGCATCAGAAACATGCCCAGTGCAACCATGCACTCCGTGAGCGTGGTGACAAACCCGAACACTTGCATGCCTTGCTGTGGCGACTTGAAGAAGCTGCGGAAGTAATTCACAAATTGCTGATCAAAAATGTCGTACAGGCAGGCGACACCGACCACATAAAGCACCAAAAACCAGAAGCGCCTATCCAGCAACAGGCTCCCGATGGCGGCATAGGACACCGGTGCCGATTTCGTCGCCGACTCACCCGTGGACAAGACGCCCAGGCGTGGTTTGATCCGGTAGACAAGCACGGCCATCAGCACCGCACACAGTGAGCCTATCCAGAAAATCGATTCGGGACTGGTGCTGATCAGCATCCCCGAAATCGCCGCCGAGAAGCCGAAACCAATAGCACCGAACATCCGCACCCGACCATAAGGTATATGGTTGGCCCGGCAGGCTTTTTCGATGTACACCTCCAGCGCGCCACCTCCAGCGGCGAAGGTAATCCCCAGGTACACGCCCCCCACCAGTGCCGCTAGCATCAGGTGGGTGCGTAGCAGCGGCGCAAAGACCCAGTTCATGAAAGGCGCCAGCAGGATCAGCAGACCGATGACCACACACAACAGATGCTTGCGGTGATCCAGGCGATCACTCAGCACACCAAACAGCGGCTGAAACAGCATTGCAAACACCGCCTGAGTGCCGAACATCAAACCGATGGAGCCAGCATCCAGTCGGCCGACATCTCCCAGCCAAACCGCGAGAAAAGGCCCCGTCCCGCCTGTGATGAAATGGTAGAAAAAAAAGATCATGCCGTATCTAAAAAACGGCAGAACCCCGCCAATTGCAGTACCGAGCGTCACGTTCATAGGTCCACCCTGGACTCATTGTTTTTATGGACAAACGTGCCTTGAGTGCTCACTCGCGCAAGCTTGAGCGCCAGGCCCGGCGGATCCGCAGATCGCGCAGGGGCTGGCCACCGTTCAAGACAGTTTGACTGGTACTTCGGGTAGAATTTCAGGCCAAGACAGCAGGTTTCCTGCGCTTAACCCAAGTGCGGCAACCAGCCTTCGTGGGCCTCGATCAGGTCATCAACCATGGTCGCGATTTCGTCGAGGCTCAGCTCTGCGGCCGCGTGGGGATCAAGCATTGCGGCCTGTTTGACATGTTCACGACGACCGCTGGCCAGGGCTTCAACGGTCAGGAGTTGAACATTGATATTAGTTTGCATCAGAGCGGCAAGACCTACCGGAAGATTGCCCACCCGGGTAGGTTGAATACCATTGTGATCCACAACGCAGGGCACCTCTACGCAGGCATTATCTGGCAGATTAGCGATCAGTCCAGCGTTGATCACGTTGCCGTTAATAACGGTCGGAATACCTGTGAGCTCGGCCTCGATGATTTTTGAGGCGTATTCATGGCTGCGGCACACCTCGAGCCCCTCACCGTTGATCAGCGCCTGCTCTTGCACGCCCCACTCGCTGATCTGCTCTTCGCAACGACGCAGGTATTCATCCAGCGGGATGTTGAACTGTTCGATCAGTTCCGGGCGATTGCGCTTGATGAACCAGGGCACATACTCGGCGAGGTGTTCGGACGATTCGGTCGGGAAATGGCCGAAGTGCTTGAACACTTCATAGCGCACCCGGTTCCAGTCCGGGACCTTTCCTTCATCAACAACGGCGCGAATACGCGGGTAAAGATCCTCGACACTGCCATCGGCCAGCAAACGCTCGAACGAGGTGTAGAAGGACATGTGGTTGATGCCGGCACAGCGGTATCGGATTTCTTCTATCGGCACGCCGATATCCAGCGACAGCTCTTTGGCCGTGCCCTGCACGGAATGGCAGAGCCCCACTGTACGAACCTCAGGAACGAAGCGATTGAGTGCCATGCAGTTAATGGCCATCGGGTTGACGTATTGCAGCATCAAAGCTCCGGGGCAGAGTTCGCGCATGTCCTTGGCGATGTCCACCAGCACCGGAGCGGTGCGCAAGCCACGCATGATGCCGCCAATGCCCAAGGTGTCGCCGATGGTCTGGCGCAGGCCAAAACGCTTGGGAATCTCGAAGTCGGTCACGGTGCCCGGTTTGTAGCCTGCGACCTGAATCATCGTGACCACATAATCGGCTCCTTCCAGCGCACGCCGGCGGTCGGTCGTCACTTCGAATCGAGGTGACACACCGAGGGACTCGGCAATCTTGCCCGCCACCATTTTCGAAGTTTCCAGGCGATGCAGATCGATATCCATCAACGCAATGTGCGCATGGCGCAACAGTTCGATGTGCAACAGATCGCCCAGCACGTTTTTCATGAATACCGTGGAGCCGGCACCTATCAGGGCGATCTTCGTGGTCTTGAAAGTCATCTGCTTATCCTTGTTCTATTCGCAGTGGACACAGGTAAAAAAATATCAGAGCATCACCGCGGTTCATGCCTGTAGAGGCCAGCCGGGAACCGCTTGATACCTATGGTAGGAGGCGACCCACCACCTGAATAGACGAGTTTTATGCGATGACGGGTAGTTTTGTGCTCAGTGACATGATGGCTAGAGGGCCGTCAACGAAAGTCATTTCCCTGCCCCGGGGCAGGCACCAACTGCACACCATGCCCACCAATGCCGGTTACGACCGGGCGCTGGATGCTTCCTATTGCTGGGACGGTCGCAGGCGTGGGGACACTCCCTTTGTGATCTTGCAGCACACCCTTGCCGGCGAAGGCAATTTGCGTTTCGAGGGGCGCCACTACCGTCTCCACGCCGGGGACACCATGTTGCTGCTGGTTCCCCATGACCATTGCTACTGGCTGGAAGCAGGCAAAAGCTGGGAGTTCTTCTGGATTGCCATGTACGGCAAGGAGGCACTGCGGCTGCAACGGGCATTGCTGGCAGAGCGCGGGCCGGTGCTGCAGCTGAGCAACCAGACCATTGACGCGCTTGCCACTACTATTGATACCTTGATCCACACCCCGGACCTGACCGCAGGCCGGGCATCCGCGCTGGCTTATGACGCACTGATGCTGCTGCATGATGATTTGAGCGTACAGGATTGCACGCTCCCCACCCGAGGTTCAGGTGTGGTCGCGACCATCCAGAATCATGTGCACGCCTGCCTGCAAACGGGGCCGGACAGACACACTCACCCCACAGTCACGGATGAGCTGGATGTGGCCAGTCTTGCCCGCATCGCCGGCTTGAGCCGTGCCCATTTTTCTCGGGTTTTCACTCGCAACGCCGGTATGTCACCGGCAGAGTATGTTTTGCACGAACGCATGAAACGTGCGGCGCACCTGCTCGAATTGACCGATCTGTCGATCAAGGCGGTGGCATTGTCAGTGGGGATTGGCGACCCCAATTATTTTTCCAAGCTGTTCCGTCGTGCCTTCTCCCTGTCCCCCAGTGAGTTTCGCTTGAGCGGTTTTTACGTCAACAACCTGGGCACCCCCTAGTCCGGCTGCTGCGCCTTGATGGAACAGATTTGCGGTTTGGCTCACTAATGCCTGAACCGGCTGCAGCGCAGCCGTGATTCGGGACTGGCAGCTGACGCGACTGTCATCCCTGACCTCGCCAACCCGTGAACTTGAACGGACATTGCCCATGAAAGTATTTGGCCCCGCTGCACAGGATCATGCTCAAGCCTTGCGCTTCACCCAGCGCCAGATTGAAGACAATGAAACCCATGACCTGAACAGAATCAAACAGTCCCTGCACATTGCCACCGACCCTTCCCCCCTGCCTGAACACCTCGACATCGAAAGCCTTCGTCAACTCGCCAGCTTCACCAATTTCACCTATCTCCATTATTCAGGTAACTGCTGCCTGTTATCGGCATGCGTTCATTACAACATTGAGAACAACGCCAGCATCCTGCGTACTGAAAACACGTCACAGCCTCATATAGGCCTGGAGGGCGATGTGGTTGATGAAGTGATCTTCGGTAAAGTACTGCCCAGTTCGTACCCGCTCTTCTCTATTGATGAGGTCAGTGCCGAGGTCCTCAGGCGTTATGAAGTCAACGGTGAACGATCCTGTATTGTCAGTACTTACAATTACATCATTCCCTTGATTGGCGAATCCGGTCATGACTTCAATGCCGTGGTCGTACTGGACTCGCAAAACAAGCCCGCCGTGCAGTACCTCGATGCATGGAAAACCTCCAACACAACCCCCGACAGTAAGGCGCTGGAGGCCCGTTTCCCGCCATCGGCGCGCTTTACCCTGCGCTCATTCGGCAGAGTTTGAGCCCTCGACGAATTCGTTTACCCAACGTGTTTTCCCAACGAATGACGACGACCGTGGACCGCCTTGAATTCAACGTTCCGGTCCTTGGCCACTCGCCTTCCACATCGCCAGTGATCACCCTGCTTCTGAACGACGCCTTGGTTGCCGGGCACTTCGTTTAAGATGAGCCGATATCGCCTGGGCGTGCAAAACCCAGTTCGACAGGGCATTGCGCCAATAATGTTGCAGGCGCTCGCCCACACTAACTGCATGACCCTTTCTCAAATGTTTCCTTGTGGGGCATTTCCTGTGCGAATGCTCCCTTCTGTAACACCGCCCCGCTACACAGCACCTCAATTTCGCAAGCCGTCACCACCTTGGAAACCGAAAATCACCGCCTGCGCACTATTTGCGGGCCTGCAGGAAAATCGGCACACGATTTGCTAATTAAATATCGTATACGAAATCCTCAATCCGATTTTCAACAGCACTTCAACGACTCCGAGGCTTCCATGAAAAACCCCGTACTTGCCGTAGCCCTCAGCGCTGTTCTAAGTAGTTCATTTGTCGCCACGGCCCAGGCTGACAAGCTCGACGACATCATTGGATCGGGCAAACTGCGTTGCGCCGTTACCCTGGACTTCCCGCCGATGGGCTCGCGTGATGAATCCAACAAGCCGGTCGGCTTCGATGTGGACTACTGCAACGATCTGGCAAAGGTGCTCGGAGTCGATGCTGAAATCGTCGAGACCCCCTTCCCTGACCGTATCCCGGCGTTGGTCTCGGGCCGGGCCGACGTCATCGTGGCATCCACCTCCGACACCCTGGAGCGCGCCAAGACGGTGGGCCTGAGCATCCCTTACTTCGCTTTCCAGATGGTAGTGCTGACCCGCGACAACACCGGCATCAACAGCTTTGAAGACCTCAAGGGCAAGGCCGTGGGCAATACCAGCGGCACCTATGAAGCCATCGCCCTGGAAAAAGATGTGAAGAGCTGGGGCAACGGATCGTTCCGTGCCTATCAGTCGCAAAACGACACCCTGCTCGCCGTTGCCCAGGGCCATATCGAAGCCACCGTCGTCACCAACACCGTGGCCGCGGCGACCATTAAGTCTGGCAAGTACAAAAACCTGAAAGTCGCCGGTAACGCACCTTACGTGGTTGATTACGTTTCCCTGGGCGCCAAGCGCAACGAGTACGGCCTGCTCAACTACCTCAACCTGTTCGTCAACCAGCAAGTACGCACCGGGCGCTACAAAGAGCTGTGGGTTAAATGGGTCGGTACCGAGATTCCACCGGCTGATCTGACCGTACCTCACGTCTACTACTGAGGTATCCAGCATGTCCGGGATTACTTCTCTCTCCGGTCGCAGCCTGGTTGAGGGTGCGGCTGTTGGCCCACTGCTCTACGCCGATGTCGGCCTGAGCTTCTGGGGCGGCGTCGACCCGTTCAGCGGCGAGGTGATTGACCGTCACCACCCGCTCAGTGGCGAATGCCTGGCTGGCCGGATACTGGCGATTCCAAGCGGGCGCGGCTCTTGTACCGGGAGCAGCGTGCTAATGGAACTGATCAGCAACGGTCATGCCCCCGCCGCGCTGGTGCTGGCTGAGGCCGACGAGATCCTGACCCTTGGCGTGCTGGTAGCCCAGACCCTGTTCGAACGTTCCTTGCCGGTGCTGTGCATCGGCAAGGAAGCCTTTGCCGGTTTGCGCGGCAAGGCATTCGCCAGTGTCAATGGCACACACCTGGGTCTGTTCGACGCGCTGCCCGCCGATACGGACGCACCCTCACATCGCGAAGTGCACGTTGAAGACTCAAGCAACGGAATCGAGCTGACCGAAGACGATCGGGCACTGTTGGATGGCCACCACGGCAAGGCCGCACAAGTTGCCATGCAAATCGTTTTGCGCATGGCGCAGCTGCAAGGCGCCGTGCAACTGATCGACATTAACCAGGCGCATATCGACGGCTGCATTTATACCGGGCCTGCGAGCCTGCGCTTTGCTCAACAACTGGTGGAATGGGGCGCGAAGGTGCGGGTGCCCACGACCCTTAACTCGATTTCCGTTGACCAGCGCCGCTGGCGTGAACTGGGGATCGACCCGGCACTCGGCGTCCCGGCCAGCGCCTTGGGCGATGCCTATATGGCCATGGGTGCGCAACTGAGCTTCACCTGTGCGCCCTACCTGCTCGACAGTGCGCCCAAGGCGGGCGAGCAAATTGTCTGGGCCGAATCCAATGCCGTGGTCTATGCCAACAGCGTGCTGGGTGCGCGCACACTCAAGTACCCCGACTACCTGGATATTTGCATTGCCCTCACCGGCCGCGCGCCGCTGATTGGCTGCCACCTGGAAAGCCAGCGCAAGGCCCGCCTACACATCGAACTGCCGCCTCTGGCTGACCTCGATGACGCTTTCTATCCCTTGCTGGGGTACCACGTCGGTGCTCTGGCGGGCAGTCGCATTCCCTTGGTGTCGGGGCTGGAACAGCACCACCCTGATCTCGACCATCTCAAAGCATTCGGTGCGGCCTTTGCCACCACCAGCGCCGCCCCGCTGTTTCATATCGCCGGCGTTACCCCCGAAGCGCTGGATCCGGCCTCTGTACTGGATGGCCCAGTAACTGTGATCAAGGTCAGCCTCAAGGACTTGCTGACCAGTTGGCATGAACTCAACAGTGCCTGTGATCCACGGGTCGATGTTGTGTCGCTGGGCAACCCGCATTTTTCCCTGAGCGAGTTCGCCCATTTGGCCGGCCTGTGCCAGGGCCGTCATCGCCACCCTGATGTGGTACTGGCGATCACCTGTGGCCGTGCCGTGCTGGAGCAGGCACGCGAAGCCGGGCATATCGCCGTACTCGAAGCCTTCGGCGCCACGCTGGTCACTGATACCTGCTGGTGCATGCTGGGTGAGCCGGTGATCCCGCCGTCCGCCCAAAACCTGATGACCAATTCGGGCAAATACGCCCACTACGCACCTGGCCTTGTGGGGCGCAAGGTCCACTTCGCCAGCCTCGCCGAGTGTGTGGATGCGGCGTGCAGCGCCACGGCCAGCGGTCGCTTGCCGCTGTGGCTGCAAACTGCTGTCTCACTGGAGAACTACGCCCATGTTTGACTACACCTTCCAATGGCGATCTGCAATCCGCGCCTTGCCGGACATGCTTGCAGGTGCCCTGGTCACCTTTGAGACCGCAGCACTGTCCATGATCTTCGGCGTCGTGATCGCCCTGGCGCTGACCGTGATGCGCGAAACCAAGAACCCGTGGTTGCGCGGCATCGGCAATACCTGGGTATCCATTGCCCGCAACACCCCGTCGCTGTTCCAGATCTATGTGTTGTACTTCGGCCTTGGCTCCCTCGGCCTGCATGTCAGTTCATGGATCGCCCTGCTGGCCGGGATCACGTTCAACAACGCCGGTTACCTGGCCGAAAACTTTCGTGGCGGCCTCAAGGCCGTGCCCGAAACCCAGGTACGGGCCGCCCGCTCGCTGGGCATGAGTGCATTCCAGACCTACCGCATGATCGTCGTCCCGCAATTGTTGCGCATTGTGTTCTATCCGCTGACCAACCAGATGGTCTGGGCCGTGCTGATGACCTCGCTGGGCGTGATCGTGGGACTGAACAATGACCTCACCGGCGTGACCCAGGACTACAACGTCAAAACGTTCCGCACCTTCGAATACTTCGCCATGGCCGCGGTGCTGTATTACCTGATTGCCAAAGCGATCGTTGCAGTAGCCCGGCTCCTGGCCTGGCGACTGTTTCGTTACTGAGGACTAACCCATGTTTTCAACCAGTTTTACCTGGAACGACTTTTTGTTTTTGCTGGAAGGGGCCTGGGTCACCCTGCAACTGACAACCTGGGCCATTTTGCTGGGCACCGTTGCCGGGCTGCTGTTCGGCCTGATGCGCGCTTTGCTGCCGCGGGCCAGTCTGCCGCTGGCCTGGGTGCTGGATGTGTTTCGCAGCGTCCCGCTGCTGATCCAGTTTGTGCTGTTCAACTCGCTCAAGAGCATTGTCGGCCTGAACATCAGCGCCTTCACCGTGGGCTGCATCGTGCTGGGGGTCTACGCTGCCGCGTACTTCACCGAGATCGTGCGCAGCGGCGTGCTCGCCGTGCCATTTACCACACGCCGGGCCAGCCGTTCCCTGGGCCTGAGCTACTTGCAGGACCTGCGCTATATCGTGTTGCCGATCGCCATGCGAGTGGCCTTCCCCGGCTGGCTCAACCTGGTGCTCAGTGTGATGAAAGACACCGCCCTGGTGATGTGGATCGGCATCGTTGAATTGTTGCGTGCCTCGCAAATCGTCGTCACCCGCATTCAGGAACCGATGCTGGTGCTGTGCATCGCGGGCCTTATCTATTACGTCATGAGCCTGGTGGTTGCCCGCCTTGGCGCTCGCCTGGAAAAAAGGTGGCAAGAAAATGATTGAGATCGACAACGTGCATAAATCCTTCGGCGACCTTGAAGTGGTCAAGGGCGTGAGCCTGACCGTGAACAAGGGCGAAGTGGTATCGATTATCGGCGGTTCCGGCTCCGGTAAATCCACCCTGCTGATGTGCATCAACGGTCTGGAGCCGATCCAGAAGGGTCATATCCGCGTCGACGGCATCGAAGTCCACGACCGTGCCACCAACCTCAACCACCTGCGGCAGAAAATCGGCATCGTGTTCCAGCAATGGAACGCCTTTCCGCACCTCACCGTGCTCGAAAACGTGATGCTTGCACCACGCAAGGTGCTCGGCAAAAGCAAGGCCGAAGCCGAAGCGCTGGCAGTGCAGCAACTGACCCATGTGGGCCTTGGCGACAAGCTCAAAGCCTTCCCGGGCAAACTGTCCGGCGGTCAGCAACAGCGCATGGCCATTGCCCGTGCCCTGGCCATGTCGCCGGACTACATGCTGTTTGACGAGGCCACCTCGGCCCTCGACCCGCAACTGGTCGGCGAAGTGCTGGACACCATGCGCATGCTCGCCGAAGACGGCATGACCATGGTCCTGGTGACCCATGAAATACGTTTTGCGCGGGATGTGTCGGACCGTGTGGCGTTCTTTCGCAACGGCCTGGTGCACGAAATCGGCTCCCCCGATCAAGTCATCGGTAACCCCGTGCACGCGGAAACGGCGGCCTTCCTCAAGTCGGTTAAATAACGTTAATCCCTGTGGGAGCGGGCTTGCTCGCAACAAGACCCACATCATCACAACAGGAGCAAGCCATGCGGTCATCGAAAATCGTTCATGTGGTCAGTTGTCACGCCGAGGGAGAGGTCGGCGACGTGATTGTAGGTGGCGTGGCCCCGCCGCCGGGTGCCACCGTGTGGGAACAGTCGCGGTGGATTGCCCAGGACGAAACCCTGCGCAACTTCGTCCTCAACGAACCTCGCGGCGGCGTGTTCCGTCACGTCAACCTGCTGGTTCCGGCCAAGGATCCACGGGCACAAATGGCCTGGATCATCATGGAGCCGGCCGATACGCCGCCGATGTCGGGTTCCAACTCGATTTGCGTGTCCACGGTATTGCTCGACAGCGGCATATTGCCGATGACCGAACCGCAAACCCGACTGGTACTCGAAGCCCCCGGCGGACTGATCGAAGCCGTGGCCGATTGCCGGGACGGCAAGGTGCAACGGGTCGAGATCAAGAACGTCCCCTCTTTCGCTGACCGACTGGATGCCTGGATAGAAGTCGAGGGCCTTGGCTCGCTCAAGGTCGACACCGCCTATGGCGGAGACAGTTTCGTGCTCGCCGATGCCAAAGAACTGGGGTTTTCGATCACCCCGGATGAAGCCAAGGATATTGTCGAAGTCGGCCTGAAAATCACCCGTGCGGCCAACGAGCAACTGGGTTTTGTCCACCCGCTGAACCCTGACTGGTCGCATATCTCCTTTTGCCAGATTGCAGCCCCCGTGGAGTACCAGAACGGGATTGCCAGTGGTGCCAACGCGGTGGTGATCCGTCCGGGCAAGATCGATCGTTCGCCCTGCGGCACCGGGTGCTCGGCGCGCATGGCGGTATTGCAGGCCAAGGGCGTGCTCAAGGTTGGCGATCGGTTTGTCGGGCGCTCGATCATCGGCTCCGAGTTTAATTGCCGCATCGACTCCATGACCGAAGTCGCCGGACGCACCGCAATTTACCCGTGCATCTCTGGCCGGGCCTGGATTACCGGCACCCATCAGTTACTGCTGGACCCAAACGACCCGTGGCCACAAGGCTATCGCCTGTCAGATACCTGGCCGGGCGCGTAATACCCTTCACCCCCACACCGTTTACCCCCACAAAGAAAGCCAGAAGCCTATTTTTGCAACCTAAATCGTATACGAAATACCATAAACGTAACCGGAGGCAACAAACAATGAGCAAGCGCATCAACTGGAGTGGCGTCTTCCCTGCGGTGACCACTCAATTCAACGATGACTTCACCATCAACCTGGACAAGACCCACCAGGTGATTTCCAACGTTATTCGCGACGGCGTCTCGGGCCTGGTGGTGTGCGGATCGGTGGGGGAAAACACCTCGCTGACCGCTGAGGAAAAAATCGCCGTGACCGAAGTCGCGGTGGATGCCTCTCGCGGTCGTGTACCGGTGATCTGTGGCGTGGCGGAGTTCACCAGCGTGCAAGCCGCCAAGGTGGCCAATGCCGTGCGCAAAGTCGGGGTCGACGGCGTCATGCTGATGCCCGCCCTGGTATATGGCTCTAAGCCGTTTGAAACCGCCGAGCATTACCGTTATGTGGCGAAAAATGCCGACGTACCGCTGATGGTCTACAACAACCCGCCGATTTACAAAAATGATGTCACGCCAGAAATCCTGATTTCCCTGGCCGATTGCGACAACGTGGTGTGTTTCAAGGACTCCTCGGGCGACACCCGGCGCTTTATCGACATTCGCAATGAAGTCGGCGACCGTTTTGTACTGTTTGCAGGTCTGGACGACGTGGTGCTCGAAAGCATCGCCGTGGGTGCTGAAGGTTGGGTATCGGGCATGTCCAACGTATTCCCCAAAGAAGGCGAAACCATCTTCCGCCTGGCCAAGGCCGGGCGCTTTGCTGAAGCCATGCCGATCTATGAGTGGCTGATGCCGATCCTGCACCTGGACGCCCGTGCCGATCTGGTGCAGTGCATCAAGTTATGTGAGGCCATTGCCGGTCGCGGTAGCGCACTGACTCGCCCACCGCGCCTGGCCCTGCCCCGGGAAGACCGTGAGTTTGTCGAACGGATCATGGCCAAGGCCCTGGCCAACCGCCCACAGTTACCCGACGTCGGTTTGTAGCCGGTGAGGCGATCCGTAGCAGTTGACGAGTAGAACTAGGCTACGTTCGATCGCGTAGCGGTCGTAAACCGGCGCACGGGGTATGCCTGACTAACCGTGGAAACCGATTTTACGACGGCTACGCCGCCGAACGCAGCCTCGCACGGCTCGTCAGCTGCTACAGGTTTTACCACCTGCACCGCCTGCACAATGTCCTCAAATCAACAATGCCCGCAGATCGTTGTACAACGCCTGCGGGATCTGCACGCCTTCCACCTCGCTGCGCGCCCGTGCCTCGTAACGGCGTTGTGACGGCAAACGTGCGCCCTGCCCTTCGATACTCTCAAACAACACTTCTGCCCGTGCCAGATGTTGCTCGGTCGCAGCCCCCAGAAAACGCTGCGGATCAAACGCGATAATCAGCTCGCCATGGTAAGGCGACGACTTGCTGCCCGCGTCGTAGGCCAGGGATTCGGCACTGGTCAAATCCCCGATCAAAGGCCCCGCAATCAATTCCACCATCGCGGCCAGCGCCGAGCCTTTGTGCCCGCCGAACGTCAGCATCGCACCCGTATCCAGTACCACATTGGGATCGGTGCTCGGCACCCCCTGAGCGTCAACGCCCCAGCCTTCAGGAATCGACTTGCCTGCCCGGCGATGCAACTCGATATCGCCACGGGCAATTGCACTGGTGGCAAAGTCAAAGACAAATGGCGTATTGCCCGCCCGTGGCCAGCCAAACGCAATCGGGTTGGTGCCAAATACCGGCTGGCTCCCGCCGGCAGGCGCAACCCAGGCATGACTGGGGTTACAGGCCAATGCGACCAGACCGGCCGCTGTCAATTGTTCGATCTCAACCCACAGTGCCGAAAAATGCACACAACGATTGATCGCCAACGCCGCAATACCGTTAGCCCGGGTTTTCTCCTGCAATAACGCCAGGCCCGCCTGGAATGCCAGTTGGGAAAAACCGCCCCCCGCATCCACTCGCACAATTGAAGGCGCCTGATCGATCACGCGCGGCACGGCGTCGGCCGAGACCTTGCCCGCGCGCAGCGAATTGACACAACCCAGTACACGGTACAAGCCGTGGGACGCGCAACCATCACGCTCCCCGGCCAGCACCGTTTCACTCACCGCACGGGCATGGGCCGGATTGAAACCGTTATGCAACAAGATCGATTCGGCCAGCTCGTAAGCCTGGGCCAGGGTCAGTCGGATCATGATCAGCTCCTTGAACAGACCTTACAGACTGGCTCATTGCAGGCCCTGCGGCTTGATCGATTCAAGCCATAGGCATGACGAATTCAGCACAAACGGGGCCATGAAAATGAGCGCTGACAGACTCGATCAGCGCTGCATCCTTTACCGGGTCCAGCCCCGGATACGGCTGGCCGTTGTAGCTGCCCGCATAGGTGAGCACCGCCTCAACGCTGCCGCTTTCCTGATACAGAGTGCGCATGAGCTGGCACTCCTGATCCTTGCTGTCGGTTGTGCGCAATGCGTAATGAAGTGCCAGCGCGGTGCCGAGCTCCAGGGCGCTGCTGTCAATCCCGTGTTTTGTGGCCAGATCGATACTGCGGAAAATCCGCTCATTACGTTGCAGCTTGCGCAACGGATCTCGCCCTACACGGGCACAGGGGTCCTTGAAAGACGTGTTGCAGCGCTCAAGAAAGGTGGACGAAAAACCGGCCACGGCATCGCTCATGTGCGGATTTTCCGCGATCAGTGCCGGTCCTACTGCCTGGCCTATCAGGCGCTGAGCCAGCGCACTGACACGGGGGTCACCCATGCCCTGCCCCAACCAGGAATAGCCGAGCAGGCTGGCGTACCAGGCAATGATCGCGTGAGGGCCATTCCACAGCAGATTCTTGATCACCTGGGTCTGGGTGATGTCGTCCACCGTCTTCACCTGGCGCAACCGCTCAAGCAAATTGCTGCAACGCTGCGCATACAGAGGCATGTCCGGTTCGCTGTTGAACAGAATCAGGTGCAACTGGCTCAACGCATTACTGGACTGTGCAAACGGTCGAAAGCGACTGATCAGGCGCTCGTATTCGGGCGCCGGTGTCCTGGGGGGGGCCTTGGGTGTATCCACCTCGTCATTCAAGCTGTTCTGGAACATCTTCGACTTGATCCGCAACTGGCGCACCAGTGCTTCGTTGGACAACTTGGAAACGATTCGACTGACCACTGTCTCGACAAAATGAGTGTTGTCCAGAATCTTCTGGCACAGCGTGGGCGCAACCAGCAGTTCCAGTTGCGCCTGCACATGGCGACGCACGAAGTCCGCACCGCCAACCTTGTTCAGCACGATAAGTATCGTCAGCTCGCGCCCCCGCCGTTCGTAACGACGGATCAGGCCCTTGGCAATCACTCCCGCCTGCTTGCGGATCGCCGTTTCCGGGAGGCTGAGGCCGACAATTTCAGCCACGTCGTACATCCGGATCACCGCTTCGGCGTCGTCCATGTCGATCATGCTGAGGTTTTCAATGGTCTGGTCGAAGGACGTGGCGCTGTAGCGCACGCTAAAGCGGCCAAACGCCTGGATGGTCTCGCGCAGCATCCGGGAGCGAGTTGCGGCGATTATCTCGCAAGGACGTGTGTAGCCATCCCAATGGGAAAAAATTTGCGTCAGATAGCCGCCACCCATCGCGCCAAAACCATGAATCCCGGCACTGAATTGATTGAGTGTCGGCGGGAAGCTCTCGGTCAGCGCCGGAGTGCCGAGGTCAGGCATGCACTCATTCAGGTCGCCCAAGAAACCGTGCATGGTCAGGTAAGCCTTGAGCGCACCGGCCTTGACCTCCGGTGCCGGCGGTTTGATGTCTTCGATCAGGATTGGCTGACCCTCGGCGCGGATCGCCGACAACATGCCGTTTTCCGAATCTTCCAGCATCAAGCAATGCTGTGGCAGGCAATTAAGGGCACTTGCAGCTTTGAGGAAGATCTCGGGATGGGGCTTGCCCTGACTGACTTCATCGCCACATACGGTGACGTCGAAATACTTGAGTACATTGGCATTGATCAAGTATTCCTCGGCGATGGCCCGGCGGCTAGACGTAGCCACGGCCATGGTCAAACCGTACTTGCGCAAGCGCTCCAGCACTTCCAGCAAGCCGTCCTTGATTGGCACTCCATGATTACGCACATGGGCCAGTTCAAGCTCGTCGGCGCGCTGCCTGACTTGGGCATACGGGAAGTCTTCACCGTGATTTGCCTTGGCCAGGGCTTCGGCTTTTTTGGCACTCAAGCCCAATGATCCCATCAGTGTTTCTTCACTGAGCGGTGTGCCGTAAATCTCGAGAGCGGCTTGCTTGAGGGTTTTGAAGCGCAAGCGCTCGGTGTCAAACATGGTGCCGTCCATGTCGAAGATGGCACTGAAAATTCTTTTACCCTGAAAATAGATCATGAGCACAGCTCCTTGTAATGCGAGGCTTTTTGGTTCGCTCGCTGAAACGCTTCGGATCGAAAAGTGGTTTCAAATACAAATACCGGGCAGCAGGACGCGCCGTTAAAAGCGGGGCGTTAGCACACCGGAATGGCGAGTGGTCAGCAATAATCAGGCGGAGGGAAGTAGCAATGGCGCCAGTTGGCGCAGCTGCCCGAGAAGCAGGGTCTCAGGAGCGGTAAAGCGGTGTTTGCAAGAAGGCGAGAAACAAACCCTGTGACTGCATTGATGCAGCGTTTGACGTGAGGCCCACAACTCGCAATCAGGGATGCAAAGTGTGAGCCGAACGGGCGATTGATACGTGTGATTCCATCCATATGACGTTGAAAATTCCTACATTACTGTGAGTCGACTTTTTAGCTATACCTCATCCAGAGCCTATAAATCAAGGTTCGCGCCACTATTGGCCTGCAGGCGGCAAGGCTGAAACCGCTGCTCCAGGCCGGGATGAACAGCGCTTTCAGAAACACTTCAACCGTGGGAGCGAGCCTGCTCGCGAAGGCATCACCGCGATCATTCGGATAAACCGAGTTGCCTGCATCGCGAGCAGGCTCGCTCCCACGGGGGGGGCTGAACGCAAACAGCCTTAGACTTCGCTGTTCCAGACAACCGTGATATTGCCCTTGTACGTGCTGCCCGAGTGCTCATCAATCATGCTTGTGACCTGATCGCGAGCCACTTCAAAGTGCAATGCTGCGGGTCGGTTGTCCACGTAGTGGCTGGGTGAAAAAACCTGAGGGCTGGTGCTCAACAGAAGTCGGTTGACCGGTTGGTTTGAGGCATCGCGTAGGCCATTGGGCAGTGTCACTCGCGTCTCAACAGGAACTTCATGCCCGGCGGGGTTTTTGATCGCGCACTGATCGCTCAGCGTGTATTCGCATTGCAGTTCAATACTGAACGCCGTGGAGGCCCACATTTTGAAATCCTGGGCGGCCGCCAGCTTTTGCGGACGGCGCCCGTTGTTCAACCATTGCTGCCAACCGCCGGCCGGGTTGAGGACCACGGAACCGTACCCCGCCGGAAACTGAAACTTGAGGGTATGTTCAACATTCAAGGTGAAATTCATGGTGACTAAGTTGTCAGTAGCGGCCAGATTATCGCCAAAGTCGAAATCCCCGCCCGGCCCCACTGTGTAGGTGATCGAACCTCGGTAAATGCCGCTCTCCATTCTCAGAGGATCAGGGCTGATCATCAGGTACGAAACGCTGATGTTGTACATTGTTAATGAGTCGATCTCGTAGGCTGGAGAAAAGCCACAAGGCACAGACTGCGGGGTAAACCAGAAGAAATTCGCGAATGCGGTTCCCGCATACATCCCCGCCCCCCTTGGACATGCTGCTGGCGAACTCCACCCCCACGGGTTCCCGTCCCAAAGTACGCTGTGAGCGTAATTGTGTTCCGCTGTTGGCAGACCTACAAGCAACCTGACGTCACGGGTACGGTTGCTTGCGCTCAGTGCCGAAATAGCAAAAAACACCTCCGCCACCTGCCCGCTCGCGCTGGTCACTTGCACGGGTCTCGGATCGGCCGGAACCTTGAACATTGCACCGTCTCGAATATTGGAATGTTTGGCCAGAATCGGGGACTGCGTTGTCGCTTCGAGCCCGCTCAAACCAATGCTGAAATACCCCCTTGAACTGCAAACCAGAGGGTAGGTCTTGCAAATACCAGAATTAGGCGTTGTGTTTTTAAACTGGTTAATCTGAGGATTGGCCGAATCAGGAGAAAAAGTGGCAGAAATCTCCACTGTTAGCGCCTGAGCCTGGATCGCGCAAAGCCCTGCCAGAACAGCCAGACCACTGCTCAGAAAACACCTTGCAAGTACACGCCCTCTTGAACGCGTGCTCTCAAAAACCTTCATGAATTGAACCCTCAAATTGATGCTCTTGCAGCCCTCGATCAGCTCAAACGTATTCAGGGCGCTGAGGGGGGAATGTGGACAATAAACCACTGTGTGAGTGGGGTGCTGCTGGCGCGCGGGGACGGCAGAAAGCTCGGTGGACGCAGCGGGCATGAACAATGATAAAGCCGGTTTTAATTGTCAATTAATTGGCCGAATCACGCGTATCAAATCATGTCAATAACTATCAAAATTAAAATTCTGTTATGTCAGGACTCAATACCGAAGGGGATGAATGATGGCCGCTATCGCTCCCTGCGTAAGTGTCAGAGGGTGTAATGCCCGGGCGGTTCGGTATGATGGCGCGCTTGATAAACAGGCCTTGGATTCGAGCCTGTCCCACCCTTCTGGAGCTGTGCATGAAGATGCTTTACCGGACTTTCACCCAGGCAGAGTCCGCACCGCGGTTCACGCGCAGCTTGCTCAGCGTTGGCATCCTGCTGGCCAGCACTCTGCCGGTAGCACACGCGGCAAAAACCGAACTGCCTGCGACTGCGGTCACCGCCCAGGATAACGGCGCTTACCAGGCCGACAACGCTTGGGTGGGTGGTTTTGAGGCGGCGCCATTGCTCGATACCCCCGCAGCGATCGCGGTGTTTACCGATGCGTTGATTGAAGATCAACACGCCCGACTGCTCAGCGACGTACTGAAAAATGACGCCTCCGTGGGAGAAAGCTATGCCCCCGTCGGCTATTACGAAAATTTCGTGGTACGCGGCTTCTCGTTGAATTCGGCCAGCAGCTACAAGATCAACGGTCGCACCATCACCGGCGAGCAGAATGTAGCGCTGGAAAACAAGCAGCAGGTGGAGTTGCTCAAAGGGCTTTCGGGCTTGCAAAGCGGAGTTTCCGAACCCGGCGGCGCGGTCAATTACGTGACCAAGCGCGCTGCAGATGTGCGCTCGGTCACTGTCTCGACCGATGATCGTGGCAGCGGTTACATGGCCGCCGATGTAGGTGGCTGGTTCGGCAGCGAGCAACAGTTCGGCCTGCGTGCCAACGTTGCCCATGAAGACATTCATTCCTGGGTCGATCACGCCAATGGCCAGCGTGATTTCGCGTCCCTGGCGTTCGACTGGAACATCAGCCCCGCTGCCCTGCTGCAATTGGATGTGGAGTACCAAAACAAGGAGCAGCGTTCGGTCCCTGGCTATCAGTTGCTCGGCGGCACCGAACTGCCCCGCCACGCCTCCCCGAAAAAACTGCTGGCGCACCAGAGCGGCTCCAAACCGGTGACCATTGATTCGCTCACTATCAACGGCAACTTTGAGTACCGTTTCAGTGACAACTGGAAAGGCAGCCTCAGTGCCTCGCGCAGCAAGGTGGTGATTGACGATTACAGTTCGTTTGCGTGGGGTTGCTACGGCTCAGACAGTTGCGCCAGTACGGCGGTGCCCAACTACTTCAGCCCCGAAGGTAATTACGACATCTACGACTTCCGTAGCCCCGACGATACCCGGCGCAACGATGAGGTTCAGGCAGCACTCAGCGGCATGTTTGACACTGCCAGAATCGGCCATGAGCTGACGGTGGGCACCAGCGCCTTCAGGCGTGTGGTCGATCAGCGCGAGTTGATCAACGAGATGATCGGCACCGGCAATATCGATAGCGAACCCGTGAATTTTGAGCGCTACCAAGGACCGGTCAAAGACAGTTACCGCCGCCTGGACAGCCGCCAGTACGGGGTATTTTTCAATGACCTGATCAGCTTTAACGAGCAGTGGCAGACCATGATCGGCGGACGTGAGGTGCGCCTGGACGAAAAAACCTTCGACAGCAATGGCGACACCACCCGCCATACCCAACGCTATGAGTTCCTGCCCCAGGCCGCGCTGATCTACAAACCGGTGCAAAACATGACGCTGTACACGCGCTACAGCAAGGGCCTGTCCCTGGGTGGCGAAGCACCGTGGTTTGCCAGCAATGCTTTTGAGATTCTCACGCCCACCGTATCGCGGCAAATAGAGGCCGGAATCAAGTACGACTGGCAGCGCATCAGCTTGAGCGCCACGCTGTTCCAGATTCGTCAGGCGTACCAGTACTCCCAGCCCCAGAACGACGGCTCATTCACCTTCGTCCAGCAAGGCCAGCAGAAAAACACCGGACTTGAGCTTGCAGCCAACGGCTGGGCCACCGAGCGCCTGCAGGTTGCCGCCAGCGTCGCGGCGATAAGATCAAGGGTCACCGGCAGCGGTACTCCGGAATATGAAGGCCATCAGACCATCAACGTCCCTACCCTGCGCGCCAGCCTCTATGGCGATTACGCCCTGCCCTGGGTCGAGGGCCTGGCCCTACTTGGTGGCGTGCAATACAGCGGCAAGAAGTACGCCAGCCAATTGGGCCAGACACAGGCCGATGCTTACGCCATTTTCAATATCGGCAGCCGCTACAGCACCCGTATCGACGGTTACGACACCGTCTTTCGCCTGACTGTCGATAACCTGTTCGACAAGCGTTACTGGCGCGATGTGGGCGAGTACATGGGCGACAACTATGTATTCCAGGGGGCTCCGCTGACAGCAAGGCTGAGTGCTTCGATCAATTTTTGAGGTTTGCACTCCCGCAACCGTGGGAGCCTGCTCGCGATGTGTGCCGCGGTGGATCATTCGCGAGCAGGCTCGCTCCCACAGGAGCCCCGGCGCCCACAGCATTTGAGCCTTGCAGCTGATTATTGTGGGAGCGAGCCTGCTCGCGAAGGTCTTGTCAGGTGTCTTCACGAGCAGACTCGATCCCACGAAAACGAAATATTCATGCACATTTTAATTGATAGCCCCCTAACAAAAAGCGCAGGCTAGAGGGCTTGGTAACGCTTTGTATCATTCCGGATGATATTGATCTTCGTTGGGTTCGATTCGTTCCCCGGCACGCGCGCCAGCATTATCCGCCCATCTCAATAGATTGGCGGACTCCCCCTCATGGAACAGTCACTTAAACATTTGCGCTTCCCACTCGCGGCTTTGGCCATCGTGGTGATGAGCGCATGCGGCAAAACCCCTGAAGCGACTGCTCCTGCTCCCGCTGCAAAAGTCAGTGTGGCCAAGGTACTTGAACAGCCGGTCAATGAATGGGACGAGTTCACCGGTCGCCTTGAAGCGCCGGAAACAGTTGAAATTCGTCCACGCGTGTCGGGCCAGATTGATCAGGTCGCCTTTACCGAGGGCGCCCTGGTGAAAAAGGGCGACCTGCTGTTCCAGATCGACCCTCGTCCGTTCCAGGCTGAAGTCCGCCGTCTTGAAGCCGAAGTGCAACAAGCCCGCGCCAACGCCACCCGTACCGAAAACGAAGCCCAGCGCGGTGAGCGTCTGCGCCAGAGCAATGCGATCTCGGCTGAACTGGCAGACTCGCGCAGCACCGCAGCCCAGGCCGCACGCGCCGGTGTCGCCGCCAACCAGGCACAACTGGACCTGGCAAAACTCAACCTGAGTTTTACCCGCGTCACCTCCCCAATCAGTGGCCGCGTCAGCCGTGCCGAAATCACCGCGGGCAACATCGTCACCGCTGATGTCACACCGCTGACCAGCGTGGTATCTACCGACAAGGTGTACGCCTACTTCGACGCAGACGAGCGCGTGTTCCTCAAATACACCCAGCTTGCCCGTCAGGGTCAGCGCGGCCAGAGCACCCCGGTTTACCTCGGCCTGTCCAACGAAGACGGTAACCCGCACCTGGGCCAGATGAACTTCGTCGACAACCAGGTCAATCCCAAGACCGGCACCATCCGTGGTCGCGCCGTGTTCGACAACACCGACGGCAGCTTCACACCGGGCCTGTATGCCCGCTTGAAACTGGTTGGCAGCGGCACCTACTCCGCCGTGCTGATCAATGACGAAGCGGTGGGCACCGACCTGGGCAAAAAGTTCGTGCTGGTGATGGATGCCGACAACAAATCGGCGTACCGCGCTGTAGATCTTGGTCCGAAAATCGAAGGCCTGCGCATCGTTCGCAGCGGCCTGAACAAGGACGACACCATCATCGTCAAAGGCTTGCAGAAAGTCCGCCCCGGCTCACCGGTGACGCCTGAAGTGATCCCGATGGCCAACGAACAGACCCTCGCCGCACTGGCACAACAACGACAAGCCCTGGAAGCCAGCAACCTGCCACCTGCCAAGCCTGCCACTGGCGCGCCGAAGCTGGCCAGCGTCGCGACTCCTCGCGGTTAAGGGACGAAAACTCCGATGAATTTTTCCCAGTTCTTCATCCAGCGGCCGATTTTCGCCGCTGTGCTCTCACTGTTGATCCTGATTGCGGGCGGCATTTCGCTGTTCCAATTACCTATCAGTGAATACCCAGAAGTCGTTCCGCCTACCGTCGTAGTGCGCGCCAGCTTCCCGGGTGCCAACCCCAAAGTGATCGGCGAAACTGTCGCCGCGCCGTTGGAACAAGCCATTACCGGCGTCGAAAACATGTTGTACATGTCTTCGCAGTCCACCGCTGACGGCAAAATCACCCTGACCATCACCTTTGCCCTGGGTACTGACCTGGACAACGCCCAGGTACAGGTGCAAAACCGTGTCACCCGGACCCAGCCCAAGCTGCCCGAGGAAGTGACGCGCATCGGTATCACGGTGGACAAGGCTTCGCCCGACCTGACAATGGTTGTGCACTTGACCTCACCGGACCAGCGCTACGACATGCTGTACCTGTCCAACTACGCCATCCTTAACATTAAGGATGAACTGGCACGGCTGAACGGCATCGGCGATGTGCAGCTGTTCGGCATGGGCGACTACTCGTTGCGGGTGTGGCTCGATCCAAACAAAACCGCCTCACGTAACCTGACCGCGACCGATGTGGTCACCGCCATCCGTGAGCAAAACCGCCAGGTTGCGGCCGGTGCACTGGGCGCTCCGCCTGCGCCGAATGCCACCAGCTTCCAGCTGTCGGTTAACACCCAGGGCCGTCTGGTCAGTGAAGAAGAGTTCGAGAACATCATTATCCGCTCCGGCGAAGATGGTCAGATCACTCGCCTCAAAGACATCGCCCGGGTGGAACTGGGTTCCAGCCAATACGCTTTGCGTTCCTTGCTGAACAACCAGCCGGCGGTGGCGATACCGATCTTCCAGCGCCCCGGCTCAAATGCGATCCAGATCTCCAATGACGTTCGCGCCAAAATGGCCGAACTGAAACAGAACTTCCCCGAAGGCATGGACTTCGACATCGTGTATGACCCGACAATCTTCGTTCGTGGTTCGATCGAAGCGGTAGTCCATACCCTGTTTGAAGCACTGATTCTGGTAGTACTGGTTGTAATCCTGTTCCTGCAAACTTGGCGCGCCTCGATTATTCCGCTGGTGGCCGTGCCCGTATCGCTGATCGGTACGTTTGCCGTCATGCATATGTTCGGCTTTTCGCTCAACGCCCTTTCGCTGTTCGGGCTGGTGCTGGCCATCGGTATCGTGGTCGACGATGCCATTGTGGTAGTGGAGAACGTCGAGCGAAATATCGAACTGGGACTCAACCCCGTGGACGCTACCAAGCGTGCCATGCGTGAGGTGACCGGTCCAATCATCGCCACCGCACTGGTACTGTGCGCGGTGTTTGTCCCGGCCGCGTTTATCTCGGGTCTGACCGGACAGTTCTACAAGCAGTTCGCCCTGACCATCGCGATTTCCACCGTGATCTCGGCTTTCAACTCGCTGACCTTGTCCCCTGCCCTGGCCGCTGTATTGCTCAAAGGCCATAACGCGCCAAAAGACCGCTTCACCCGCCTGCTCGACCGTCTGTTCGGAGGCTGGCTGTTCGGCCCGTTCAACCGCTTCTTCGTCAAGGCCAGCAATGGCTACGTGGGCACCGTGCGCCGGATCATTCGTGGCAGCGGAATCGCGATGCTGGTGTATGCAGGTTTGATGGCGCTGACTTGGGCCGGTTTTGCCCACACCCCGACCGGCTTTGTACCGCCGCAAGACAAGCAATACCTGGTGGCCTTCGCTCAACTGCCTGACGCCGCGAGCCTGGACCGCAGCGAAGAGGTGATCAAGCGTATGTCGGAGCTGGCCCTCAAGCAGCCTGGCGTTGCCAACTCGATCGCCTTCCCCGGCCTGTCGATCAATGGTTTCACCAACAGCCCGAACAGCGGCATCGTGTTTGTCGCGCTCAAGGACTTCGATCAACGCAAGGACCCAAGCCAGTCAGCCGCAGCCATTGCCGCCACGCTCAATGCTGAGTTCGCGGACATACAGGAAGCCTATATCGCGATCTTCCCGCCACCGCCGGTACAAGGGCTGGGCACCATTGGCGGCTTCCGCCTGCAAGTCGAGGACCGCGCCGGCCTGGGCTATGACGAACTGTACAAAGAAGTGCAGAACGTTATCGCCAAGAGCCATAACGTGCCGGAACTGGCCGGGTTGTTCACCAGCTATCAGGTCAACGTACCCCAAGTCGATGCTGCCATTGACCGCGAAAAAGCCAAGACTCATGGCGTTGCCATCAGCGACATCTTCGACACCCTGCAGATCTATCTGGGCTCGCTGTATGCCAACGATTTCAACCGCTTCGGTCGTACTTATCAGGTCAACGTGCAAGCCGAGCAGCAGTTCCGCCTGGAGCCCGAGCAGATTGGCCAGCTGAAAGTACGCAACAACAAAGGTGAAATGATTCCGCTGGCGACATTTATCAAGATCAGCGACACCGCAGGTCCTGACCGCGTCATGCACTACAACGGTTTTGTCACCGCTGAAATCAACGGCGCAGCAGCACCGGGCTACAGCTCGGGCCAGGCTGAAGCGGCGATGGAGAAGCTGCTCAAGGAAGAACTGCCTAACGGCATGACCTTCGAATGGACTGAGCTGACTTATCAGCAAATCCTTTCGGGCAATACCGCTCTGTTCGTGTTCCCGCTCTGCGTGCTGTTGGCGTTCCTGGTACTGGCGGCCCAATACGAAAGCTGGAGCCTGCCTCTGGCGGTGATCCTGATCGTACCGATGACGCTGCTCTCAGCAATTACCGGGGTAATTCTGTCGGGAGGCGATAACAACATCTTCACTCAGATCGGATTGATCGTACTGGTGGGGTTAGCCTGCAAGAACGCGATTTTGATTGTGGAGTTTGCCAAGGACAAGCAAGAAGAAGGCATGAGCCCGCTGGATGCGGTACTGGAAGCCTGCCGCCTGCGTCTGCGCCCGATCCTGATGACTTCGTTCGCCTTCATCATGGGTGTGGTGCCTCTGGTGCTCTCCAGCGGCGCCGGTGCAGAAATGCGTCACGCCATGGGTGTAGCGGTGTTCTCCGGGATGCTGGGGGTGACCTTCTTCGGCCTGCTGCTGACGCCAGTGTTCTATGTCTTGATTCGCCGTTATGTAGAGCGCAGTGAAGCGCGTAAAGCGGCCAAGCACCTCAAGTTGGAGTCGCAACAATGAGCGTGAAAGTTTTTCTGCCGAGCCTGTTGGTGCTGGCCTTGAGCGCTTGCGCCGTAGGCCCGGACTACAAGACCCCAGCCACAGAACCGGCCCATATCAGTGCAGATAACCTGAAGGGCTTTGACCGGGCGCATTTTGAAGGGATCTGGTGGCAGCAGTTTGATGACCCGACCCTCAACCAGCTGGTGACTCAGTCACTGGCCGGCAACCGCGAGCTGCGCGTGGCCTTTGCCCGACTGCGTGCAGCCCGGGCGATTCGCGATGACGTCAGCAACGACATCATGCCGACGATCACCAGCCGTGCCAGCAGCGATGTCGGCAAGGGACAGATCCCGGGTACGACCGAGAAGCGTGTCAACAGTGAACGCTACGACCTGGGCCTGGACATGGCCTGGGAAGTCGATCTGTTTGGCCGTATCCAGCGAGAACTGGAGGCCAGCGACGCCGACGAGCAAGTGGCTGCAGCGGATCTGTACCAGCTGCAAGTGACCATGATTGCCGAACTGGTGGATGCCTACGGTGAATTGCGCGGCGCCCAACTGCGTGAGCGGATTGCCCTGGCCAACTTGAAGAACCAGCAGGACTCCAAGGCCATTACCGAAAGCCTGCGTGACGCAGGTGTTGGCGATCAACTGGACGTCATGCGTGCCGACGCCCGCTTGGCCGCGGTTGAGGCCAGCGTGCCGCAACTGCAGGCCGAGCAGGTGCGTGAGCGCAATCGCATCGCCACTCTGCTGGGCCAGCGTCCTGAGCAGCTCAGCGTTGACTTGAGCCCGGCGCAGTTGCCGGCCATTGCCAAGGCACTGAACATCGGCAACCCCGGCGACTTGCTGCAGCGCCGGCCCGACATCATGAGCGCCGAGCGCAAGCTGGCAGCGGCCACCGCCCGAATCGGTGTGGCCAAGGCCGATTTGTTCCCCCGGGTCAGCCTGAGCGGGTTTCTCGGCTTTACCGCCGGACGCGGTTCGCAGATAGGCTCGGCAGCAGCCAATGCCTGGGCGCTGGGTCCGCGCATTACCTGGCCAGCGTTTGATCTGGGCAGCGTGCGCGCACGACTGCGCGGTGCCGGTGCAGAGGCCGATGGGGCACTGGCCAGCTACGAGCAGCAAGTGCTGTTAGCGCTGGAAGAGTCCGAAAACGCCTTTAGCGATTACGGTAAACGTCAGCAGCGCCTGGTCTCGTTGATTCGTCAAAGCGAATCCAGCCGAACCGCAGCGGATCTGGCGGCTATTCGCTATCGCGAAGGCACGGTGGACTTTCTGGTTCTGCTCGACGCCCAACGCGAGCGTCTGGCTGCAGAAGACAGCCAGGCTCAGGCCGAGGTTGAGCTGTATCGCGGCGTAGTCGCCATTTACAAAGCGCTGGGTGGTGGCTGGCAAGCCGAGACCGTCGCAAGCGCACACTGATTCAAGAGCTCCTTTGGTTGGCCGCAACCAACCATTTTTTAGCCCCGCGTTCATTCGGTCGCGGGGCTTTTTTTTGCCGCGGATTCGCCTGCATCCTGTAGCAGCCTTCGGCAGCTGCTTGGAAAACGGCAACTGTGGGAGCGAGCCTGCTCGCGAAGGTTGTTCGCGAGCAGGCTCGCTCCCACAACAGGGCTTGACCTACAATAGAGTATCTACAAGGGTCTGCGTTTGACTCAAGCCCCCGACTCACCCAATCTTGCACTCCATACGCACGCATGCTTCTGGATATTGGATGACCCAGCCTCGCCGCTACCTCGCAATCAGCTTTCTGTCAGCGCTTATCGCCGCCGGTCTTTGGTATTCGATGCGCCCTGATCCTGCCCTTCCCACGCCGTCCGTAAGCCAGCGCTACTCCATCGCTCTTGAGATGGCCCATAACGGCAAGCCCGGGGCCGCGCGCGTTCTGTATCAACAACTGGCCCGCAATGACTTGTCAGAGACCCGGCGCGCCAGCCTGCATGCCGAGCTGCCCAACTACCCAAGCCCACAGGCACTGAAACTGGCAGACGCTGACTTGCAAAACCCCTCGCCCCTGGTGCGCAAGGCCGCGATCCAGAGCATTGTTGGCCTGGTGCCCAGCGCCCAGCGCACTTTGCTGCTGGGCCCGATGCTGGATGACGCCGATCAGAGCGTGCGTTTCGCTGCCGCCAATGCATTGCTCGGCCTGTCGCCAGATGAACAGGGGCTGTACTTCGGCCCGTTGCAGCAAGTGATCGACGAGTTCGAGCGCGAGCTCAAAACCAAGCCGGACGATCCACAGGCTCAGGGTCAGCTCGCCCGCCTGTATTTGCACGAAGGTCAATTGGATGATGCCCAGGCTGCACTGGAACACGTGACCCGCCTGGACCCGAATAACCTCAAGGCGGTCGTGGCGCAGATTGAGCTGCTGGACAAGCGCGGCGAAGGAGAACAGGCCCGTCAATTACTGGCCAGACAGCTGCAAGCCCATCCCGACTCAGCGTACCTGCAACATGCCCTGGGGATCTGGCTGCTAAATCATGGTCAGACGGAGTACGCCCTGCTGGGCCTGGCCAAAGCCGTTGAGCTGGACCCCGACAACAGTGATTACCGGTACAAGCTGGCAACCGCACTGCATGACCTCGACCAGCTTGAAGCCGCGCAACGCCAGCTCGAAGAGCTGCTGCAACGCCAACCGGCCAATCGCAAGGCGCGGGTATTGTTGATCAGCTACTGGAAAGAGGCCGGGCAATTACAGAATGTGCAAGTGCTGCTGGCGCAGCTGGAACAGCAAAATCCGGATGATCCGGCGTTGCAGCAGGGGCTTTGACTCAAGGCATCCCAAACCCTGTAGCCGCTGCCGCAGGCTGACTTCAACGTCAAGCGGGCCAGCCGCGAAGCAATTCGCCAGCAGGCTCGCTCCCACTGGGACTTCGGCGCCCACTGAATTCAAGCCTTGCAGGAGTTATTGTGGGAGCGAGCCTGCTCGCGAAGAGCATTTGCGAGCACTCTCCATACTGGGGGGCTTTACAGGTAACAGAGTGCAGTATCAGGCCAGCAGCTTCTGGATTTGCTCTTGCAGGGTATCGAGATCGAACGGTTTGGCCAGGATCGGTGCCGTCAGGGTGATCGGGCTGCCTGTATCGCGGATTTCGGCCGGGTAACCGCTGATAAAGATCACTTTCAGGTCCGGTCGCAGCTTCAGCGCAGGCTCGGCAATCTGCACCCCGGAAATACCGCCCGGCAGACGAAAATCAGTCACCATAAGATCCAGATGCGGCTTGCTCGCCAGAATCTCGAACGCCTGCTCGCCATTTTCGGCCTGCAAGACCCTGTAGCCCTCGCCTGACAGGTAGGCGCTGAGGACCATTAGAATCGAGGGATCGTCTTCGACAATCAGAACAACATCTTGCGCATCTTCACTCATGGGGAACCTTAATTCATGCCGTCGCTGCCAGTATGACCCCGCGTGCGGTCATAGGTTGCGCCGAATTTAAGTCTTTTGTGCAAGCGGCAGGCAAACCCTGAACAAGGCGCCCTCACCCAGTTCGCTCTGCACGCTGATTGTGCCGCTATGTGCCGCAACGATCTGTTCCGAAATAAACAGCCCTAAACCGAGCCCCGCAGCCACTTGGCTGGCTGAAACCCGCTCAAATTGCTGGAAGACACGCTGCTGGTTTTCTTGACTGATGCCAATGCCCTGATCGCGCACATCGACCACCGCCTGATTCCCCTCGATATAGACCGTTACATCGATGGGCTTATTGGCACCATAACGCAGGGCATTGGTCAGCAGATTGGAAATCACCTGCTCAATCCTGAACTCATCCCACTGCCCCACTACCGGGTACTCTGCGGTGAAATTCACACTCGATTGTGCAGCGCTGATCTGTGCCGAGAAATTCTCCAGCAAGCGATCGACCGTACGGGCCAGATCAAACTCTGCAGGACGGATCGACAGCTTGCCGGTGCGGATACGCGACACGTCGAGCATGTCTTCGATCAAACGGATCAGGCTCAAAATCTGGCGTTCATCACGATCAACCATGGCGTGCATCTTTTCCATGGTGAACGCCGCTGCGTTATCTCGGGCCAGGTGCATCTTGCGCAGCTGAGTTTCCAGGATCAGCCCGTTGAGCGGTGTACGCACTTCATGGGAGACGATCGACATGAAGTCATCGCGCATGCGCACCGCACGCTCAAGCTCGACCTGGGTAAGTTGCAACTGCGCCAGCAACGTTTCCTGCTCGCGACGGCTCTGTTCCAGGGCCTCGACCTGTTGTTTCATGGCCTTGCTCTGGCGATACAGCTCGACGAATACATTGACCTTGCTTTTGACCGCGTGGATATCCAGCGGCTTGTGCAGAAAGTCCACTGCGCCGCTTTCGTAGCCCTTGAAGGCATAGTTCATCTCGCGCCCTGCGGCACTGACGAACACGATCGGGATGTTTTTGGTCTTCGCCGTGCCGCGCATCAACTCAGCCAGTTCAAAACCGTTCATGCCGGGCATTTGCACGTCCAGAATGGCCATCGCAAATTCATGCTGCAACAGCAGCGACAGTGCCTCATCCGCAGACAAGGCCTTGTACACGATGCGATCCTCGCGCTTGATCAACGCTTCGAGGGCCAGCAGGTTTTCCGGCAGATCGTCGACGATCAGCAGCTTGGCTTGAATATCATTTAGCAGCATTCGGTATGTTCCAGCTCGACAAGCAAACGGCCAATGCCGTGCAAAGGAAGGACGCAGTCCGGTTGGCAAAGATCCAGTGCCGCTTGCGGCATGGTCGCTGCCTGCGCCTCGTCAGGGTCCTGGACGATGGTCAGACCGCCCAACTGCTTGACCACACTCAGCCCCCGCGCACCATCCCGATTGGCGCCCGTCAGTAAAATCGCGGCCAGCCGCTGTTGATACACATCGGCCGCGGACTCAAAAAGGTAATCAATGGCAGGTCGCGAGAAATGCACCGGCTCCTCCTGACTCAAGGAAAAACTGTGATCGTGCTCAACTGAAACATGATAGCCGGGGCCTGCAAAGTACACGGTACCCGGCACAATCGGCTGTTTGTCCCGGACCTCCCTGACCGTCAGTGGCAGGCGCCGGGCAAAGACTTCGGCCAATTGACTGCGACGCTCTTCAGGCAAGTGCAGAACCACGATAATCGGCAGCCTGAAACCCGGCTTCAGCTCGGAAAAAATTGTCAGCAACGCTTCAACCCCGCCCGCAGAGGCACCGATTACCACAGCCTCTACAGGTCTGCGATCAGTCATGTAACGGTCCTTTTTTGTCATAGCTTGCGGTAGATCCGTTCTTGCTTGAGCACGGGGGAAAATTGTTTGCTGTAGTCCGAAAAATCGAGGGTCTCTTTGCTTCCAAGCATCAGAAAACCGCGATGGCATAACGACTCTTCGAACAGACCAAAGGCTCTGTTTTGAAGGTTTTTATTGAAATAAATCAACACGTTACGACATGAAATTAAATTAGTTTCTGAGAACACGCTGTCGGTTGCCAGGCTGTGATCGGCGAACGTCACGTTCTCGCGCAGCGACTTGTCAAAAATGGCGTAGTCATAGGCTGCGGTGTAGTAATCGGCAAACGAACGCTGACCGCCGGCCTTTTGATAGTTGTGGGTATAGGCCCGAATATTGTCCAGGGAGAAAATCCCCTGCTTGGCTTTTTCCAGAGACCGCGGGTTGATATCGGTCGCATAGATGATCGTACGGTCCAGCAGGCCCTCTTCGCGCAGCAAGATGGCCATGGAGTAAACCTCCTCGCCAGTGCTGCAACCCGCAATCCAGATCTTCAGCGACGGGTAAGTCTTGAGGATCGGCACCACCTCCTGGCGGATGGCCAGAAAATGCTCCGGGTCACGAAACATCTCGCTCACCGGAATGGTCAGGTACTGCAGCAACTGCATAAAGGCCGTCGGATCATGGAGGATGCGCTCCTGCAAGGCCGAGATGGTGCTGCAGTCGAACTGACGCAACGCATGATTGACCCGGCGCTTGATCGAAGCCCCGGAGTAATCGCGAAAGTCATAACTGTATTTGAGATAGATCGCTTCGATCAGCAGCCTTAACTCGATGTCAGTGTTTCGTTGCACTTAGAGTCGTTCCATTTTCGGTAGCCAGACCCGGATCAACGAAAACAGTCGATCCAGATCAATCGGTTTGGCCAGGTAGTCATTGGAGCCTGCTTGCAGGCAGCGCTCCTGATCGTCCTTCATTGCTTTGGCCGTGACCGCAATGATTGGCAGCTTGCGCCAGCGCGGGTTTTTGCGAATTTCCACGGTGGCTTCGTAGCCATCCATCTCCGGCATCATCACGTCCATCAACACAAGGTCGATGTCTTCCATTTCTTCAAGGCGCTCGATGGCTTCGCGGCCATTGCGCCCAATCACCACAATGGCGCCCTTTTGCTCCAGGGCACTGGTGAGGGCAAAGATGTTTCGTACATCGTCATCCACCAACAGAACCTTGCGCCCCTCGAACACCTTGTCGCGGCTACGAGCGGTCTTGAGCATCGTTTGCCGGTCATGGGACAACTGAGATTCAACTTTGTGCAGAAATAATGTCACTTCATCGAGCAAACGCTCGGGTGAGCGGGCGCCCTTGATGATGATGGAACGCGAATACTTGCGCAGCTCGGCCTCTTCATCCCGGGTCAGATTGCGCCCGGTGTAGACGATCACCGGCGGGAACGAGCAGATATCTTCAGTGGACATGCGCTTGAGCAGGTCGTTACCCAGCATGTCGGGCAACTTGAGGTCGATGATCATACAGTCGTAGATAGTGGTGCGTAGCAGGTCAAGCGCCTCCTGGGCAAAGCCAACTGCGGTGATTTCAATGTCATCGTCGCCGATCAGGCGGGCAATGCTGTCGCGCTGCAGGTCATCATCCTCAACCAGCAGCACCCGCTTGACCTTCTGTGTCAGCTTGGCCTCCAGGCGGGCAAACACGTTCCTCAGTTCTTCACGGGTAGTCGGCTTCAAGGCGTACCCCACCGCGCCCATATGCATGGCGGCTTCGACCCGGTCCTCGGCGGAAATGACATGAACCGGTATATGCCGGGTCGGTGCCATTGCCTTAAGACGCTGCAACACCGTAAGCCCCGGGTGATCCGGCAGGCGTATGTCGAGCAGGATGGCATCGGGAATGAACTGCACCGCCAGGCTGAAACCTTCGTCCGCACCATGGGCAACCAGGCAGCGATAGCCCAACTCATGCGCAAGATCGAAGAGGATCTGTGCAAAGTTGGGTTCATCTTCAATCACCAAAATACAGCGTGTGGTAAATGGCGCCTGTTCGCGGTCATCCAGGAATCGCTCGATTTCAACGGGTGCATCCACCGCCAGCAATGGCCGGGGTTCGGTCACCTGCAACACAGCCCGGGGTGAGTGGCCTGCAGGCAGTTGCACGGGCTCCTCTTCGTGCTCCACATAGTGCTCAGGCAGGGTCAGGGTAAAGAGGCTGCCTTTACCTGGTTCACTGCTGACTTTGATCGAACCGCCCAGCAAAGTCGCCAGATCACGGGAGATCGACAGGCCGAGCCCGGTGCCGCCGTAACGGCGGTTAGTGGTGCCATCGGCCTGACGGAAGGCTTCAAAGATGCAGTCCTGTTGTTCCTCGCAAATCCCGATTCCGGAATCGCGCACCGTAAAGGCAATACCTTCGCCCGGCTGACGGGATACCGTCAGGCTGACCTGACCTTTTTCCGTGAACTTGACCGCGTTGGACAGCAGGTTTTTAAGAATCTGCTCCAGACGCTGGCTGTCGGTGTAGATCATCGGCGGCGTGCCAGGTTGCAGCTGGACCTCAAAGTCCAGGGACTTATCGCCCGCCAGCGGCTGGAACATGCTGCGCAAGCCTTCGACCACACGTGCCACGCTGGTGTGCTCGGGGCGTACTTCGAGTTTTCCGGCTTCGACCTTGGAAATATCCAGAATGTCATTGATCAGGTTAAGCAAATCGTTGCCCGCCGAGTAAATCGATTCGGCGAACTTGACCTGTTCTGCAGTGAGGTTCTGGTGCGGGTTTTCGGAGAGCAGCTTGGCCAAAATCAAGGAGCTGTTGAGCGGTGTGCGCAGCTCATGGGACATGTTGGCCAGGAACTCGGACTTGTACTTGCTGGATCGTTGCAGCTCTTCTGCCCGCTCTTCGAGCTGCACTTGCGCCTGATTAAGCTCGCTGTTCTTGAGGTCCATGGCATCTCGCTGACCGGCCAACTCCTCGTTGGTCTGCTCCAGCTCGGCCTGCTGGGTCTCAAGGCTGGTCTGCGACTCTTTAAGAATGCGCGACTGCTCTTCGAGCTCCTCGTTGGCGGTTTTGAGTTCTTCCTGCTGCACTTGCAGCTGCTCGTTGAGCTGCTGGGTTTCGGCCAGTACCTCTTGCAGGCGCTGGCGATAACGGGCCGCTTCAATCGACATGCCGATATTGTCGGCGATCAACTCGAACAGCTCTATGTCCCGCTCGCCCAAAGGCCTCAGGAAGCCCAGCTCAATGACCCCGTTGACTCGATCATCGTCACTGGTGGGCACCACCAGAACACTGCGCGGGCTGCCTTCGCCCAGCCCGGAGCTGACCTTGAAGAAATAATCGGCGGGCACGTCGTCCAGACGAATCAATTTATCCTGGCGCACTGCCTGCCCGATAATGCCTTCACCATTGTGGATCAACTGGCCCTGAGCCTCTTGCTCGCGGGAAAAGCCATAACTGGCTACACGCTTGAGGTCACCGTGATCTTCACGCACATACACGGCAGCCACTACAGACCCCAGGTACTGGGCACAAAACTGCAGGATATTGTGACCCAGCATATTGAGGGTCAGACGCCCCAACACCTGTTCAGCCAGTTCAGTCTGACCGTTGCGCAACCATGCCTGTTGTTCCAGGCGCTGCGCGGTCTTGATTTGTGACTCGAAGGCATTGTTGTAACTCTTTGAAAGTTCGAGCAAATCGCGACGACCGATATAGGCTAAAAAGCCCCCCAGACCCAGTACAAAAATCAGATACAGGCCAATACTGATGATCGTGGTCCGACTGACCTCCTCACTGCGGGCCACTCGCAATTGCTGCTCCATCTGGATGAAGTCGTCATACTCCTTGCGAATTTCATCACTCAGGCGCTTGCCACGGCCAGCTTGTATCGCGGACCGGTAATCACCGTCCTGGCGGCGGATATCGACCATCGATTGCGCGTAGGTGTTCCACTCGTTTTGCAGTGCCTCAAGGCGTTTCAGGCGGTCGATCTGCTGCGGGTTGTCACTGACCAGTTCCTGCAACCCCTGCAACTGGACCCCGATTTGCGGCTTGGCCACGGCGTAGGGGTCCAGAAAATGCTCATCACCGGTAATCAGGAACCCGCGCATGCCGGTTTCAAGATCGACTGTCAGCCGAACGGCTTCGTTGGCATTGCTGATAACCCGGTCGCTATGCTCAACCCACCTGATGACTGACAGCAAATAGCTGACCATGATCACGAATAACGCGGCACTGAGCACACCAACCGCCAGGGGCAAGCCAACGTTGCGACTCAGGAGCTTGCGAAAGCTTCGCTCATCAATTGATGCAGGTGAGTTCATTTTCAGGCCTGTGAGCAGTCTTAAAAAACTGGAGTTTGCCGGATTACCGAGCAATAGTTCTATTTTCTTACCCTCATAAAGCACTTTTTCGTACAAACAGGCACACTCAAACGCAGGTCAAGGCTATCCTTGCTGCTTGCCAGACCCACGCTTAAATTTTTATCGAGATCATGATTATGTCCGCCACACCCTCCACCATCCTTGTGGTCGAAGACGACGCTATTGTTCGGATGCTGATCGTTGACGTGCTGCAAGAACTGGAGTTCAGCGTGCTTGAGGCCGATGGCAGCGAGCAGGCCATGGAAATGCTAGAGGATGCGGCCCAGCACATTGACCTGTTAATGACCGACGTCGGATTACCGGGCATGGACGGCCGGGAGCTGGCAAGCAAGGCCCGCCAATTGCGCCAAAAACTGCCCATCCTGTTCGCCAGCGGCTATGCCGAAACCCTTGAGGTTGCAGAGGGCATGGCGGTGATTGGCAAACCTTTTTCCATTGACCAACTGCGTGACAAAGTCAAAAGCATGCTGACCGCCTGACGTGTAGTCGCTGCCGCAGGCTGCGAGGGCTGCGTAGCGGCCCCGCTTTTTGAAGGTCCTGCGGCCCTTATCGCAGCCTGCGGCAGCGACTACACCCCCCCTTTAAATTGACGACTCTCCTGGGCTGTGGTTTCCTACACATCTTGTATCAGGTGCCCTTCACAGGGTGAAACGGGAAACCGGTGCGTCAGGCGTTCAGTCCTGACAAGTCCGGCGCTGCCCCCGCAACGGTAAGCGAGAGAAACATCAGATCCACTGTGCCGTGTGCATGGGAAGGAGATGTTTGCAGGCTCAACCCTTGAGCCCCTCGCAAGCCCGGAGACCGGCCTGGTTATTTGAATGACAAACCCGCGGTGGGCGGGCGCTGTTTAACCCTGCGGGCTTCGTTCGTGGGGTTTTCTTGCGCTTTGCTGCCCGTCGTCTGACCAGAGGCAAGCGCCATGTCCATTAGCACCAGCCGTACCCATTCCGCTGCTACCACTGCCACTCAAAGCCAACGCATTGTGGCTGCTGTCGGCGCTGCGGTGCTGGGAGCCTTTCTTGTCTACTTCGCCGGGTTCTCGCATATCGATGCGGTCCACAATGCGGCCCATGACACCCGTCACAGCTCCGCCTTCCCGTGCCATTGAGACTGCCTGCCATGATTAAGCGTATCGCTCAAACCGCAGGCTTCACCGGCTTGCTGGCCGCCCTGCTGCTGACCTTGATGCAAAGCCTGTGGGTTTCCCCGCTGATTTTGCAGGCCGAAACCTATGAAAAACCTGCCGCCACAGAAGTGCACGAGCATGCCGACATGGCCATGCCTGCCCATGAACACGACGCCGAGGCCTGGGAGCCGGAAGATGGCTGGCAGCGCGTGCTGTCCACCACTGGCGGCAATCTGGTGGTTGCTGTCGGTTTTGCCTTGATGCTGGCGGGTCTTTACACCTTGCGTGCCCCGACCCGCACGTCCCAGGGTCTGCTCTGGGGGCTTGCCGGTTATGCGGTGTTCTGCCTGGCACCAACCCTGGGACTGCCGCCCGAGCTGCCGGGCACTGCAGCGGCCGACTTGCTGCAACGCCAACTCTGGTGGGTCAGCACCGCAGCCTCGACCGCAGTGGCAATCGCATTGCTGGTCTTTGGCAAGCATTGGGCGCTGAAAGTGCTGGGCGTGGCGATTCTGGTGGTACCGCATATTTTTGGGGCGCCGCAGCCACTGGTGCACTCAAGCCTGGCTCCTGAAGCACTGGAATCTCAGTTCAAGATTGCCTCGCAGCTGACCAACTTCGCTTTTTGGCTGGCACTGGGCGTGATTAGCGCCTGGCTGTTTCGCCGCAAGTCTGAAGGCCAGTACTCGGCATGACGGTAACGGGCACAGTGCCAATCCTGGTGATGGGTCTGGGCTGCCGCCAGGGATGCAGCGTTGCGCAGCTTTTGAGTTTGATCGAAAGCTCCCTGGCTCGGGCCGGGATCGCACTGAGCGCGGTCAGTGGCTTGGCCAGTATCGATCTCAAGCGCCAGGAACCCTCGCTGCTGCAACTGGCAGCCCAACTGAACCTGGGGTTTGAGGTCTTCAATGCTGAACAGCTTGCCCCGTACGCGTCACAGCTGAGTCATCGCTCCGACATTGCGTTTGAGCACACCGGTTGTTTCGGCGTTGCCGAAAGTGCCGCACTGGCCCTGGCCGAGCAGCTCGCAGGCGCACCCGCGACCCTGCGGATTACGCGACAAAAATCACCCGGGGCGACCTTTGCGTTGGCCTCTTTTGAGCAAAACCCGCGATAATCACCCGCCTCACTATGAGCGTTGTTCAAGAACAGCTCTATCTCGCCCCTTTCAAGAGACTGCCATGACTGTTTATTTCATCGGCGCCGGACCCGGCGATCCTGAGCTGATTACCGTCAAGGGCCAGCGCCTGATACGCAGTTGCCCGGTGATCATTTACGCAGGCTCACTGGTCCCCGAAGCGGTACTGCAAGGCCATCAGGCCGAGCAGGTGATCAACAGTGCGCCGTTGCACCTTGAGCAAATCATCACGCTGATCAAGGCCGCCGATGCCAAAGGTCAGGACGTCGCCCGCGTACACTCCGGCGACCCCAGCCTGTATGGGGCCATAGGCGAACAGATCCGCTGCCTGCGCGAGCTGAAAATTGCCTTTGAGATTATTCCGGGCGTAACGGCCACCGCAGCCTGCGCGGCCATCCTGGGCGCAGAACTGACGCTTCCCGATATCTCGCAAACCGTAATCTTGACCCGCTACGCAGAAAAAACCGTCATGCCGGCCGGAGAAGAACTCGCCAGTCTGGCGCAGCACAAGGCGACCATGGCCATTCACCTGGGGGTCAAAAACCTTGAGAGCATCGTTGCCGAACTGACCCCGCACTACGGCAGCGATTGCCCGATTGCAGTGATTCATCGTGCCAGCTGGCCTGATCAGGACTGGGTGCAAGGGACCCTTGAAGACATTGTGGCCAAAGTCCAGGCCAAAGGTTTCAAGCGCACGGCGCTGATTCTGGTGGGCCGGGTCCTGGCCAGCGACAGCTTTTCGGATTCGTCGCTGTACCGCGCGGGACATGCGCATTTGTATCGGCCTTGAACGCTCTCGCCCCTGTGGGAGCGGGCTTGCTCGCGATGCAGACGGCGTTGTCTGTCAGGTAAACCCCATTGCTGCCATCGCAGGCAAGCCAGCTCCAACAGGTTCTGCTGCGCCCGCACAATCCGAATCTCGCAGCCATAAAAAAACGGTGCTCACGGGGCACCGTTTTTTCTTCAGCTTCGCAGCGAACACCCTGTTACCGATAACTCAGTAGTAGGCGTTTTCTTTCTGCGAGTGGTCGGTCACGTCACGAACGCCCTTGAGCTCCGGCACACGCTCAAGCAAGGTGCGCTCGATACCTTCACGCAAGGTCACGTCCGCCTGGCCGCAGCCCTGGCAACCGCCACCGAACTTGAGCACCGCGATACCGTCTTCTACCACTTCAATCAGGCTGACCTGACCACCGTGGCTGGCCAAACCGGGATTGATCTCGGTTTGCAGGTAATAGTTGATGCGCTCGTTGATCGGGCTATCGGCATTGACCATCGGCACTTTGGCGTTGGGCGCCTTGATGGTCAACTGACCACCCATGCGATCGGTGGCGTAATCCACCACGGCATCGTCAAGGAAGGGTTCGCTGAACGAATCGATCCAGGCAGTGAAGCTTTTAAGGCCGATGGCGGTATCTTCAGATTTGACTTCAGCCGGCTTGCAGTAGGCAATGCAGGTTTCGGCGTACTGGGTACCGGGTTGGGTGATAAAGACGCGGATGCCGATACCGGGGGTGTTCTGCTTTGACAGCAGATCAGCCAGGTAATCGTGGGCAGCGTCGGTAATCGTTATGGCGCTCATGGAATCTCCTCGCAGACATGGGACGCAGTTTACGCCAATCGGCGCCCCTGACAAAGTCCTAGTGTTTTTGTCAGGAAAGCCACACCCCATGCATCCAAATCTAGTGGCTGATTACAGGTTTTCGTAGCGGTTCATATCCAGCACACCTGCCTCCACCGGGTCGGTTTCGCTGATGTATTGGCCAATATCGTGAAAGTACTGCCAGAACTGCGGATGGCTGCGGCGAATCCCCCAACGCTCGACGATGGTGTCAAAGCTCCCTTGATCCTTAGATTTTTCCATGGCTTCAACAAAGGCCTCCACATCCCCGGTCGGGACATTGAACATAAAGTTCGGGTAGCTGCTGAGCACCCCTGGGTAAATGGCCAGGGTGTCCAGCCCTGGTTGCAGGCGGTATTCCTCACCCATCATGAAAGCCACGTTGGTGTGCGCGCGATTGCGCAACATGCTGTACATCTCGCGCTTGCCGTCAGTGCCTTCGATCCGCAGCATGCTGGCTTCTGGCAGTTGATTGATCACCGCGAGCCCGGCTGCAGGGCGCGAGGTCAAACGGCTCAGGGCCTGCTCGGCGTATCTGAACTCTTGCGCGATATCAGGACGTGAACAGTACGCGCCAGTGCAACGGTTGATCGGGTCTGGCCGTGCATTCAGAGTGCCGGTGCGCTCAATCAGCTTAAGAGCAAAGTCCCGTTTGGGGTCGACGGGATCGAGTTTGATGCCGCTCGGTGTGTCGTTATCAATTTTCTGATAGTCCATCCACATCTTCAGCTTGCCGCTGTTCTGATACCAACTGCTCAAGATGCCTGAACGGGAGTCAGCGGGCATCAGGCGCAGGAAGTTGACCTCGGCGCCGTTGCGGATCAAGTCAAAGTACAAGCGCGTCTGTGCCTGGTGCGAGACGTTGCCGAACACATCGAAGTTGACCGCCAGTTGATAGTACGTCCGCTCAAGCAGGGGGTAGTCAAACAGCCACAGGGTCTTGGGGATTTCGCCGATCAGGCCCTTGCTGACGCTGGCACTGTCGAAGTGACGGAAAACGGTCAACAAGGCGTTGTCGTTCCCCGCCCACAGGGTCGACCAGCTCGGCGGCGGCATGTCGGCATAGGCTTGCTGGCGCAATTTTTCATAGTCATTGCGCTTGTTGCGATAGCGGTGCCACAGCGAAATAACGCTGCCGACGTCGTCGATCTGGCCCGGCATGGCCAGCAACGGCGTCGCAGCGCCTCGGTAGGCCGCGTCGGTGACATAGCGATCATGAGCAGGCTCCTGAAACACGGTCCAGAAGTTGTCGCGAATCACGTCTGTTGCAATTTGCCCACGGCACACTGGCCCACGGATAAAGGTGCGTACGAAATACTCGGCGTTGTCGAGCATGAACTGGTAACGCGCCACCGCCGGTATCGCTTCAAAGGTTTCAAACGGGTTAGCCCGGCCACGCGGCCCATAGCCCGGCAAGCTCGTGGCATGCCAGTCGCCGCTGTAGAACAGCTGCTTGACCCGCGCCAGCTTGTGCGCGCCCATCGGATAGGTGATGTGGGTTTTGTGCACGATCACACCCTGCACGGGCATCAACCGATAGTAAAACAGGGTGCCCGGATCGTCGTTTGGACGGCGGGTGGCAATCAGGTCAATGGGCTGGCCGCTTGGGGTGCGTGAACGTACCCACTGGAAGAAATGCCCCGGTACACCGTTGTCGAAATAGGTATGGGCCAGAAACAAATGCTCATACAACCAGCGCGCCACAAGGGCTTCGGTTGAGCCCGGACGGTTGAGCAACTCCTCCCATTCGCTGATCTGTGCCGCCTCGACCGCGGTGGGCTTGATCGCATGTTGATCCACGGGTGCACCCTGGGCCAGCCAGGTTTGCACGGTGGTGTATTGTTTGTCAGTCAGCCCGGTCACAGCCAACGGCATGCCTTCTTTCGGATGGCGCTGCGCGTAGGCATTGAACTCCCCTGGCGCCGCACAGACGTTCTCGCGATTAAGGCCCAGGACGATCTCCTGAGGCAGCTTGGCATTAGGGGTCAACGGGGTGCTGTGGCCCAACTCCAGCATCCGCGCCATCAAGGAAGCCTGGGCTCCCTGGGCGTCCAGCACCGAATAGAAACCCTTTAGCCGCCACTCCTGCTGGCCATCGGCATCATAGAAAATTCGCGTCGGTTCAACCGCATCGACACGATCTCCTTTATAGACCGGCACCTTGCTGGCACCCCGGGTCGCGCCCTCCGCGCTCCCCAGGTTCAGCTGGCAGGCTGCGTCGTTGCATGCATGGCAGGCAACGCACTTTTCGGTGAGGATCGGCTGAATGTCCCGGGTGTAGGAGATTGCCGGACTAACCAACGGGGCCTGTGCCAACGCTGTACTGCACGCCACCAGCGTCACGGCGCTGGCGAGTAGGCGAAAAAACATGTGCCAGTGTCCTGATATCAAAAATATGTCGCGATTCTACCTGTCGCTGACCCGCTACAACGTGAATGAAATTCATGTAAATCAGCGAACGCTCAAATCCCACGCAGGTTTGTTATGATTTCGCATCTTTTGCATGGCTCTAACAGGTAGTCCTATGTCTGACCGCAGCGCTCGTCTCCAAGCACTTCAGCAAGCCCTCAAAGAGCGCATTCTGATTCTCGATGGCGGCATGGGCACTATGATCCAAAGCTACCGCCTAGAGGAACACGACTATCGTGGCACACGCTTCGCCGACTGGCCGAGCGACGTCAAAGGCAACAACGACCTTTTGATCCTCAGCCGCCCCGATGTGATCGGGGCCATTGAGAAGGCGTATCTGGATGCCGGCGCCGACATTCTCGAAACCAACACATTCAACGCCACCCAGGTTTCACAGGCCGACTACGGCATGCAGGCTTTGGCCTACGAGCTAAACGTAGAAGGCGCACGCCTTGCGCGCAAGGTGGCAGATGCCAAGACCCTCGAAACCCCAGATAAACCACGATTTGTCGCAGGCGTGCTCGGCCCTACCAGCCGTACGTGTTCGCTGTCGCCGGATGTCAATAATCCGGGCTACCGGAACGTCACCTTCGATGAGCTGGTGGAGAACTACACCGAAGCCACCAAGGGCCTGATCGAAGGCGGCTCTGACCTGATTCTGATCGAAACCATTTTCGACACGCTCAATGCCAAAGCCGCAATCTTCGCTGTACAAGGCGTATTCGAAGAGCTGGGCATCGAGTTGCCGATCATGATCTCAGGCACCATCACCGATGCGTCGGGCCGTACCTTGTCAGGCCAGACCACCGAAGCGTTCTGGAACTCGGTGAGCCACGCCAAGCCGATTTCGGTCGGTTTGAACTGCGCCCTGGGCGCCAGCGAGCTGCGTCCGTATCTTGAAGAGCTGTCGAACAAGGCCAGCACCTACGTCTCGGCTCACCCGAACGCCGGCCTGCCCAACGAATTCGGTGAGTACGACGAACTGCCGTCCGAAACCGCCAAGGTCATTGAAGAGTTCGCCCAAAGCGGCTTCCTGAATATTGTCGGCGGTTGCTGCGGCACCACCCCGGGCCATATCCAGGCCATCGCCAATGCCGTGGCCGGTTACGCCCCGCGCCAGATTCCGGACATCCCCAAGGCCTGCCGCCTTTCAGGTCTGGAGCCGTTTACCATTGATCGCAGTTCGTTGTTCGTCAACGTCGGCGAACGTACCAACATCACAGGTTCTGCCCGCTTCGCCCGCCTGATCCGCGAAGACAACTACACCGAAGCCCTGGAAGTGGCGCTGCAACAGGTTGAGGCCGGTGCGCAGATCATCGACATCAACATGGACGAGGGCATGCTGGATTCGAAGAAGGCCATGGTGACCTTCCTCAATCTGATCGCTGGCGAGCCGGATATCTCTCGCGTACCGATCATGATCGACTCCTCCAAGTGGGAAGTGATCGAAGCGGGCCTCAAGTGCATTCAGGGCAAGGGAATCGTCAACTCGATCAGCATGAAAGAAGGCGTCGAGCAGTTCAAAGAACACGCCAAACTGTGCAAGCGCTATGGCGCCGCAGTGGTAGTGATGGCCTTCGACGAAGCCGGTCAGGCCGACACCGAAGCGCGCAAAAAGGAAATCTGCAAACGCTCCTACGACATCCTGGTCAACGAAGTGGGCTTCCCGCCGGAAGACATCATCTTCGACCCGAACATCTTCGCCGTGGCCACCGGCATTGAAGAACACAACAACTACGCTGTGGACTTCATCAACGCCTGTGCCTATATCCGCGACGAGCTGCCTTATGCCCTGACGTCGGGCGGCGTGTCCAACGTGTCGTTCTCGTTCCGTGGCAACAACCCGGTGCGTGAGGCGATCCACTCGGTGTTTTTGCTGTACGCGATCCGCAACGGCCTGACCATGGGTATCGTCAACGCCGGCCAGCTGGAGATCTACGACCAGATCCCGACCGAGCTGCGCGACGCGGTGGAAGATGTAGTGCTCAACCGCACCCCGGACGGCACCGACAATTTGCTGGCCATTGCCGACAAGTACAAGGGCGATGGCAGCGTCAAAGAGGCTGAAACTGAAGAGTGGCGCAGCTGGGACGTCAACAAGCGTCTGGAGCACGCACTGGTCAAGGGCATAACGACTCATATCGTTGAAGACACCGAAGAGTCGCGCCTGTCCTTTAAGCGCCCGATCGAAGTCATCGAAGGCCCGCTGATGTCGGGCATGAACATCGTTGGCGACCTGTTTGGCGCGGGCAAAATGTTCTTGCCGCAGGTGGTGAAATCCGCCCGTGTGATGAAGCAGGCCGTGGCGCATTTGATCCCGTTTATCGAACTGGAAAAAGGCGACAAACCCGAGGCCAAGGGCAAGATCCTGATGGCTACCGTGAAAGGCGACGTACACGACATCGGCAAGAACATCGTCGGCGTGGTACTGGGCTGCAATGGCTACGACATTGTTGACCTGGGTGTGATGGTGCCCGCAGAAAAGATCCTGCAGGTCGCCAAGGAGCAGAAGTGCGACATCATCGGCCTCTCGGGCCTGATCACGCCGTCGCTGGATGAGATGGTCCATGTGGCGCGCGAGATGCAGCGTCAGAACTTCCATCTGCCTCTGATGATCGGCGGTGCCACCACCTCCAAGGCGCACACTGCGGTCAAGATCGAACCCAAGTACCAGAACGATGCGGTGATCTATGTCACTGACGCCTCCCGCGCCGTGGGTGTAGCCACGCAGTTGCTGTCCAAGGAGCTGAAACCGGCCTTTGTCCAGAAGACCCGCGATGAGTACGTTGAAGTCCGCGAACGTACCGCCAACCGCAGCGCCCGTACCGAGCGTTTGAGCTACCCCGCAGCCATTGCCAAAAAGCCACAGTTCGACTGGGCCAGTTACCAGCCCGTCAAACCCACCTTTACCGGGGCCAAGGTCCTGGACAACATCGACCTCAAGGTCTTGGCCGAGTACATCGACTGGACACCGTTCTTTATCTCCTGGGACCTGGCGGGCAAGTTCCCGCGCATCCTGACTGACGAAGTGGTCGGCGAAGCGGCAACGGCGCTGTACGCCGATGCCCAGGAAATGCTTGCCAAGCTGATCGACGAAAAGCTGATCAGCGCCCGGGCGGTGTTCGGCTTCTGGCCGGCCAATCAGGTCAATGATGACGATCTGGAGCTGTACGGTGACGATGGCCAACCCTTGGCCAAGCTCCATCACCTGCGCCAGCAAATCATCAAAACCGATGGCAAGCCGAACTTCTCGCTGGCCGATTTCGTGGCACCCAAGGACAGCGGCGTAACGGACTACGTGGGCGGTTTTATTACCACTGCCGGCATCGGCGCCGAAGAAGTGGCCAAGGCCTACCAGGACGCAGGTGACGACTACAACTCGATCATGGTCAAGGCCCTGGCCGACCGTCTGGCCGAGGCCTGCGCTGAATGGCTGCACCAGCAAGTTCGAACCCAATACTGGGGCTATGCCAAGGACGAGCAACTGGGTAACGATGAGCTGATCAAGGAGCAATACAGCGGCATCCGCCCTGCCCCCGGCTACCCGGCGTGCCCGGATCATACTGAAAAGGGCATCTTGTTCCAGCTGCTCGACCCAGAAGCTGAAGAAATGCGCGCTGGCAAAAGCGGAGTATTCCTCACGGAGCACTACGCCATGTTCCCCGCGGCAGCGGTCAGCGGCTGGTACTTTGCTCACCCGCAAGCGCAATACTTTGCAGTGGGCAAGGTCGACAAGGACCAGATCGACAGCTACACGGCACGTAAAGGTCAGGACCTGAGCGTGACCGAGCGCTGGCTGGCTCCCAACCTGGGCTATGACAACTAAGTAACCCGGCTACAGACAGCTCCTGCGGGGGCTGCCTGTCAAACCGGCGCGATCTCATCGCGCTCACGCTGCGACAAGCGAGTCAGTAGCGCCCGCTGTTCGATTTTCCTTCTCTCGCCCATGGCGACTATTTCGCGACTGTAGGCTTCATCCAGCTCCGGGTGCTGATCCTGCAGGGCTTCAGCCTCCTGCTCATATCGCAGCTCAAGCCGTGAAAACGCCGATGCGTACTTTCGCTGCAGATAGCTCACCCAGTAATCCTGACTGATCAGTTGCTCCATCAAGAGCGGCGAGTTTTGTGCCGCAAGCACCTTGCTACAAGCCGTGTCGATATCTTGATCTGTCACGCCAGAGGCATTTCTGAACAGCATGTCCGTTGGCTGCTTGGGCAAATCCAGGCGCTTTGCCAAGCCAATGCGATAGGCCAGACGAATCTCTGCAGGGTCACGCTCAGGATGCAGGCTGATGTCGGTACGGGAAATCTCTTCCACCTGGCCCAGACGGAACAGGCCGGTGGCCAATTTGAGCAGTACCGGGCCTTCTGCACCGGGGACGACTGAGCGAAGCGCGTTGAACTCATGCACCTTCACTTCATGATCGCTGAACAACAAGATTCGCCCGTCCCCGCAGGTCATGGGCGAGCGGGCGATGATAAACAACTCGTTGCGTAGCATTGAATCCATCTCGCCAGCTTCAAGAACACTCCACACCCGACGGGCAAGATCAGCCTTGTCCTGGATGAAGTCACGGCTGTGCTTCAACTGCGCGAGTAAATGAAACAGGCCTTCGCTCCCTTCCTCGGCGCGCAGGGCATCCCAGACCCCATGCCTTGGCGAGTCCGCAGGAATGTTTTCAAACCAGCGCGCCTTCTGCTGATCCTGGGGCTCGGCGCTTGGGTGAACCAGATCTTCATCCGACTCATCGGATGAGTCCACGGCTTCACCCTCCTCCCTCAATGCGCTTTCAATATCTTCACGGTCGTAACCAAGGCTATTGCCCGAAAGGTCCAGATAGTCCCGCAACTCCGAGAACCCTGAGGCCGACAACAGGTTATCGGTCAGATCGGTACTGGCCATGAGCTCATCATTGTCGCCATCAAAGAGCTCGACAGGGATGTACTCAATCTGGTTGTTGCTCAGGTTCAAGTTCCTCAGGGTTGGCGTATTGAGTACACCCATGGGCCAGCGCACCAGCCGGTTACCCCTTAATAAAAGGGTGTGCAGCCGGTTCAAGCCCGTCAGGTCAAAGTTTTCCAACCTGTTGTAATTCAGGTCCAGCCACTCAAGCCGTGTCAGCGACTGCAACTGATGGTGCAAATGCTCGGCATCTTCCAACTGGTTGTAACACGCCTCAAGCCGGGTCAAGGTGCCCAATGAGCCAACGGCATCGGGCAAGTGGCTCAAGGCGTTGTTATTAAGTCGCAAGGTGTGCAGCCCGGTAAATCCGCTGATAAACCCGTTGGAGCCTTGGGCGCTGAGCCTGACCCCATTGAGGTTCAGTGTGGTGACATGGGCCAGCGGCTGATCCAGTTGCGGCAGATCGCCAAGGCACAGATCCGAGAAATCAAGGGTGTGGATTTCGTCTTCGTCCGAGATTGCTTCAGCCCCCAACGTATGGCGCCACGACCGGATGATTCGGTCTGCTGCCCGCCTGCGGTCGACTGCGCTGACCCAGCGCCCACCTTCCCTGTAGCTGGGCATGTCTATCCAGCGATTGAGCCGCAGGATCAAACCGTCATGCTGGCGGCTCCACTCAAGCAGTTGGGCATCGATTTGCAGCGCGCCCACTCCTTGCCCACGTATTTGCTCGATACGGTCAATCGCCTCACTGAGCGCTAAATCGGGGTTCAACCGTTGCAACAAAGCGGCCGGGGTCACTGGCGAGTCACCGCGTTCGGACACTTGACGTCCGGGTAACAACAATTCGGGGTTGTCAGAAACCTCTTCGGGGAAAAACTCGGGTGAGCCACCGGTTCTCCCGGTCGCCAGCAAAAACGGACTGATATCGCCAGCACTCTGGCGCCCTGTGCGTTGCGCGTAAGCGAGCAGTCGGGCGCAGCTTTCAGGGGTCAATCGGCATCCGCGCAATTGCGTGCCCGACATCAGGTCTTCATGCCCCTGCAAGCCTGCCGCCGGAATATCGGTGATGGCGCTGCGACTCATGTTCAATTGCCGCAACTGCGGCAACTGCAAGACGCCCGCGGGCCATTGCTTGATTGCGCTGTGGCTCAGGTCCAGTGACTCCAGGCGCGTCATGGCGCTGACATCCAATGCCGTGACGCGATTACCCTGCAAACTCAACTTCTTCAGTTCGCCCAGGCAATCCAGCAGACCCTGCATCGAGGGTGTTACCGTCAGCTCGTTATAGGTCAGGTCCAGGTCAGTGATCCGAGTGAGGCGTCTTAGCACAGTAGGCAGTGAAGTCAGACCGTTACGACTGAGGTTCAACACGTGAACATTGGCAAACGAACCCAGAAATCGATCTAGCACGTCCAGAGGCATGCCCAGGTTGTTCAAGTCCAGATGCTGCACATGGGCAAACCCGCTCTCGGGCAGCTGTGGCAATTCTTCCAGCCGACCTCCCGACAGGTCCAGGTGTCCGGCATTTGAAACGTGCCGCCACGAAGGGCCTGCGCTCACGGCTTCAAACCCCAGTCGGCGGGAAATACCGAGACTCCAGCAGTGTTGGATTTTGTCTACCACCTGGCGGCGAAAAAACACATCGGCGGTCAATGGCCTGCTGCTCAACCAGGCATCCAGCGCAACGTTGAGTGCCTGATTCTCTTCATGGAGTGTATTTACGCGCCCAAACAACTCAGTCATCCCCTGCTCTCTGAGGGCGAATTGGGCCACTACTCTCTCGGCAAATGGCTGGTTGTGAGGGATAAATCGCTTCAGACAACCTTGGCAGTAACCGGCTTTCCACTGCTCGACATCCATCAAATGCCCCGGGTTATCGCGCAGGTACTCATAGGCTCGACGGACAGCCCGGGGGTGGATCTTTGACCACTCAAGGCGCAATCCGCGCCACACACGCGGGTGCCCCGAAAACAGTTGCTCGGGCAGTGACTCAATTATCGAGCCAGACAGGTCAAGGACGTCCAGATGCTCCAGCTCAAATAGCCCGAGGGGCCACTGCCCCAGAGTGCCTGCAAGGCGCAAGGCACGCAGCTGGGGCCAACCACTGACGTCCAGCACCCCTACGGGGCCCGTCAGCGACAACCGCTCGATCTGCGGCACCGTCTGCAGTCGATTGATAAAGAGCTGCGAGAACCCTTGCCATCCAGCGTCCAGGGACAATTCTTTGACTGCGGGTAACAAACTCAAACCCTCGGCCACTCGCAGTTGATCTGAGTGGTGGAGGTTCATTTCAAGGCGCTGCACGCCGCTAAAACGTTTCACGAAGCCCATTTGCGGCTCGCTCAGCATCAAGCCAGTGTCCAGTTTTAAGGTCCTGACGTGCGAAAAGTCTGCCTCCAGTACCGGGTAATCGCTGACCCAGCCAAGGTCAAACTCAAGGTTGAGGTAGGAAGAAGGCTCACCGTTGCGCAGCAGGCCTTCCCGCCAACACGTTACCAGCCTGTCGGTGGCATGGCGGCGCATCCTCTGGCTGAATGCGTCCCTGGCGCCGCCGACCCACTGATCCAGCGCGGTGCGCAAGGTCTCCAGTTCGCGCTGTTGGGTCGTCAGAAAATGATAAATCTGTTGATCGGACTGGCCTTCATTCAGACGGCTGCGTATGTAACGGCTGACCTGCTCGTCGGTCATGTTGGGATAGACATCGCGCATCCGTGTAATCAATGAGGAATCAACCTCCAACACCTCGCCTCTGCCTGATAGCGGGTAGCCGATCTGGCCATTGAGCTTTTGCAGCCTTGGGCTGGACCGGGGAACGCGCAGTTTTAAAGCGCGGGCCATCTCACGGCGATGGGAGGTCGCGTATCGCGCCACTGCCTGGGGTAGTTCGGCGCCTGAAATACCCGGCAATTGCGCACGACAGCGTACTGCCAATCGTTCACTGTCGAGGGACGCCAGACTCTGCCGGTAGAGGCCCGCCAACGCGCGGTTCAATCGACCTTGCTGGGCCAGGGTGCGGGCCAGATCGTCGATTTTACCCGGCACCTGCCGGGTCTCGCGCAGGCGCACCAGGTCATGCCCCCCGACCTGTCCCAGCACCTCCCGGGCCGAGCGTTCCGTGAGCATGGGATGCCTGCGGCGAAGCAAATCGACATCGGCGTTTGGCTGCAAGCAGTCCTGCACACGCTCAAGCCCGAACTGTTCAAGGGTATCCATCAACACTGCTGGCACCGGCAGGCCATCAATATGGATCTTGCGCAGTTCATCGTCGGAGATACCGCTCACATCGCCAATCTGGGCCAGTATCTGGCCATCGAACGCCTCGGTATCGTGACCCAGACGGCGCAGCAGCGTCTCGCGCGGCCATTGCAAGGGTTGTTCATGATGATGCCGCCAGGCCCCGCCATCATTGTGCTTGAGCAGCGGCTGATACGCCGTGCTGTCTGTAGGGTGTTTGATCCGCCAGGCTTTGAGCGCGGGATCGAATGTCTGCTCGTAGACGTACCGGTCGATCCGCACCCAGGTTTTGCCATCGACCAGGTACTGCCCCAGCGCATTGGGCTTAACCTGTGGGCCGAACGTCACATCACATTGATAAGGCCTGAGGTCGGGCATCCAGAGTCGGGTTTGAGCATTGGGCAGTATGATTTGTGTGAGTTTGTCGGCCCATTTGCTCAGGTTTGCCGTTGGAATTTTCCCGACTCCATAACCGGCGCCGCCCATGGCACCCGCCAGCCCTACATTGATGGCGACTGACTGCAGATGCGCCCAGGCACCCTCCACATCGCCAACACTCCAAGATTCGATGCCGTGATAGATCTCCATCCCCATTTGCAGGGCCATCACCGCCATCATGACCTCGCCCACACCGGGAATAAAAAACGCGGCCACATTGACCGCGTCCATCCCCAAACCCAGCCAGTAATCAAGACGCTGCTGCAACAATGCGCTGTCGGCATCCGCCGTGGGCACCGCGAGTAACCGGGCGTTGGCCTTGAGCCGCTCCAGATGCAGGTCATACAACGCTGTAAATAGTTCACCGGGTCGGGGCTCGATGTAAGCCTGACCCAGTTTGAGATCCACCTTATCTACATACACCGGCGCTTCTTTTCCCTTGGGGTCGGGTGTCTTGCGGTAAAGCTGATGGTTGAGCCGTGAAACAAATGCCTGAGCATCTCCTTGGGGCACCCGCTGGGCGAACAGTTCCTGGTAGGCCGGGGTGCGCAGGTTCAGGCCCAACTCATACTGAAACGCTTCCAGCGACGGGTACTCCTTAAGTGGATACAGGGGGGCACCGGGAATCCAGACCACCAAGCGTTCCATATCGGGTTTTTTCATGACGGGCAACTGGACCCCGAAGTCGGTGTCCACCCACTCCGTCACCGGCAGCGTTGAGCGATACGGCCCCATGATCAACACCTGATCCAGGGTAAATCCATACAGTTGCAGCTGGCTGAAGACCACCGGCTTTGCGTTAAGCATGGGGCCAGGGTCGCCATCCAGCACGGCACGTACCATGTCATAAGCCTGCGTAGAGACATGCTGTTGCATGAGTGCCGCGTGCAAGTGGACAGCCAACAGGGCTTTTTGCGCCTCCTGCAGGTGGTGGCGCACGCTGGATGCTCGATTGGGTGCGTCGAACACCTCGCTTAGATGGTCCTGATACTGCTGCCCCAAATCCAGGGCGCGGCATATCTGCGAAAACACCTGGGGAGTCATGGCCAGCTTTTCGCGATAACGAAAACCGGGCACAGGTTTGAGGTTGTCCTGCGCCTGCTTGAACGTACTGATAACGGGTTTTAACCCCCGAACCAGCACATCTGCGATCTGGAGAGAAACGGGATAAGCCGGTACTGGTGTCCAGACATCAAGCGGCAAAGCACCTTCAGGTGCCAGGGCACTGACCTGACCGTTGACCGCCAACGAAAAGGCTTCATTGCCTTCAAAGTTCATCAGCGCGGCTTGCAACAGGCTTTGATGCTGCACGGGCTGGTTGCGCCGCAGATAGAACAGCCGGTTCTTGTTGACATCCATGGCCTGGCCGGCGGCGCTGTGACTGTGCAAAGCCTCCTTGAGCCGGGGTTCGGCAAATTCGGTGATCCCTTGCAGCCCCCCGAGGGTTTTGGCCAGGGCCGTATTCGCCCGACGACTGCGATCCTGGCTGGCAATCAGTGCCTGGCGTAACCACCGAGGCGCAAGGGTGAACCACTCGGGCGGCTCATCCCGGGACGCCAACCCCGGCGACAGACGTTTGATATCGTTCACATGAATGTGTTTGATCCAGCCTGGCAGCTTGCCTTTGATCAATGCAGCGTGCGGCCCCAGGCCGTTGCGTGTGTAAGAATTGCCCATTGAGTAGCCTTCCTGAAACCCGTTTGAATGAGCTTCACTACAACCAAAGGCCGCGCGCAGCGGGCGTTAGATATGTACAACCTGGCGAAATACCCGCCCATTTGTATGGGTATTAGCTACGCTGTGTTTAGCAGTCCCCCTACCGGATAGCCGAGGGCCCTATGGACGATCCAGCCCAAAACAAACCACCTACCTTCTGGCAAGTGCTGCACAGCGTGATGGCGGCAGCGTTTGGCGTGCAAAGCGCAAAAAATAGAACCCGGGATTTTTCCCACGGCAAACCCAGCCAGTTTTTACTCCTGGGCCTACTGTTTACCGGGGTATTTGCGTTGACCCTGTTCGGGATCGTCAAACTGGTGCTGTATGTGGCGGGAGTATAACTACCCGCCCGCGTTGTAGCCGCTGACGAGTAGAACGAAGCTGCGGCTTGTATGTTGGCGCTAAAACGTTTTGCGCAAGGTTCTGTGGCGTCTGCGATGGATTTTGCTTTTGCTTTTGCTGGAGCCATACGAATGTCCAGACGACGCGAATGCCCATCACAGAAGGCCGAACGCAGGTGCTGTTATGGGGGTGGCGCGGCAGGACGCCGCGCCAGCCGCGATGGGCCATGGATGGCCCGTCGCGGCGTGCCCCCATGACAGTGCCGGAGTGAGGGAACCACCGAGTCTGGGCGAGGCGGCCGTATGGTAGGGCAAGCCTTTTTGGTTACTTTTTCGGCGTCTGGAAAAAGTGACCCGCCGTAAGGGCGGAACCCGTAGTAGGTCGTGACACATCGAATGGATATGTACTCGGCATCGCTGCGGGCGCTTCGCAAAACAACGGGCACACGGGGTACATATCCGGCATTTGCGGTTAACTGAAATGATGGTTTCGCTTTTACAGCGAGTCACTTTGCAAAAGCGGCAAAGTAACCAAAGCGCTTTCGCCCCCGTGTACGGCCCTCGCTGCGCTCAGGTTCCCTCATTCCGGTCCCGCTCCGTGGGCACGCCGTGACGGGCCATCCATGGCCCAACACGGCTCTCCCGGCATCCATGCCGGTCGACCCACTACGCAGAACCTGCGCTCGGCCTCCCGAAGGGCAGGCAGATCAAAAACCAGTGCAAAAACAAGATCAACGGCCCGCCGAGGCGGCCTACAGGCCGACCTTTTTAGCGGAGCACATTGCTCTGAACAGGTCAGCTGGCAACAGAGTATCTACAGGACAACATCAACTCCAGAGCGGCGCGGCTACTGGTGACCGACCCAGAACACCGCTGTAGCAACTACCAGAATGATCAGAAAAAAAATTGCCCACGCATCGACCTTGCTGTCGCTTTTACGCACTTTCACGGGAGTACTCATCGCATCGCCTCTTTTCGGTTTTATGGGTGATTGCTTGAAGACTTCCAAACAGTTAAGTCCAGCAATGCCCCAACCACAAGTAAGGGATTGAGAATCAACCTCTTATAGTCCTTTTGGTTCTTTGCATATGCTTAAACATCACTTTTGCGCATAACTACAAACTGGTATCGTGCCTCGCTCCGTGGGGAGTGCGCGGCCGTGCGCGCAGATAAGCTGTTAGCAGCCTGAGAACAGGACCTATATGTACGTATATGACGAGTACGATCAGCGGATCATCGAGGACCGCGTAAAGCAGTTCCGTGATCAGACCCGACGCTATCTGGCAGGTGAGCTGAGCGAAGAAGAGTTCCGCCCCCTGCGCCTGCAAAATGGCCTTTATGTTCAACGTTTTGCCCCGATGCTGCGAGTGGCGGTGCCTTATGGCCAACTGACTTCGCGCCAGGCGCGAATGATGGCCAAAATCGCTCGCGACTATGACAAGGGCTATGCCCACATCAGTACCCGCCAGAACGTGCAGTTCAACTGGCCCGCGCTGGAAGATATTCCGGACATCCTGGAAGAGCTGGCAACCGTGCAGATGCACGCCATTCAGACCAGCGGCAACTGCCTGCGCAACGTCACCACCGACCAGTTCGCCGGTGTCGCAGCCGATGAACTGATCGACTCGCGCCCTTGGTGCGAAATCGTGCGTCAGTGGACGACCTTCCACCCGGAATTCGCCTACCTGCCACGCAAATTCAAAATTGCAATCAACGGCTCGACCTCTGACCGTGCCGCGATTGAAGTGCATGACATTGGCCTTGAGCCAGTGCTCAACGAAGCCGGCGATCTGGGCTTCCGCGTACTCGTGGGTGGCGGCTTGGGCCGTACGCCGGTCATCGGCGCATTCATCAACGAGTTCTTGCCCTGGCAGGACCTGCTGAGCTACCTCGAAGCCATCCTGCGGGTTTACAACCGCTATGGCCGTCGTGACAACAAGTACAAGGCCCGGATCAAGATTCTGGTCAAGGCCCTGACGCCTGAAGTGTTTGCAGAGCGTGTTGAAGCCGAAATGGTTCACCTGCGCGGCGGCTCCAACACCCTGACCGAAGCCGAAGTGCAGCGTATCGCCAAGCACTTCGTGGACCCGGACTACAAAGCCCTGCCCGACTTCGGTGCTGAACTGGCCGAACTCGACAAGCAGCACCCGGGCTTCGCACGTTGGCGTACCCGCAATACCCTGGCCCATAAAAAGCCGGGTTATGTCGCAGTCACCCTGTCGCTGAAGCCTACCGGCGTCGCACCGGGCGATGTGACCGACAAGCAGTGGGATGCCATTGCCGACATGGCCGATCGCTACAGTTTTGGCCAGCTGCGCACCTCCCACGAACAGAACATCATCCTCGCCGATGTGGAAGAGAACCGGTTGTTCGCCATGTGGGGCGAGTTGCGCGAAAACGGCTTTGCCACCCCTAACATTGGCTTGCTGACCGACATGATCTGCTGCCCGGGTGGGGATTTCTGCTCGCTGGCCAACGCCAAGTCGATCCCGATTGCCGAATCGATCCAGCGCCGCTTTGAAGACCTGGACTACCTGTTCGACATCGGCGAATTGGACCTGAACATCTCCGGTTGCATGAACGCCTGTGGTCACCACCACGTCGGTCACATCGGGATTCTGGGTGTGGACAAGAAAGGCGCCGAGTTCTACCAGGTGTCACTGGGTGGCAGTGCCAGTCGTGACGCAAGCCTGGGTAAAATCCTCGGTCCTTCGTTCGCTCAAGACGCCATGCCGGATGTGATTGAAAAGCTGATCGACGTCTATGTTGAAAAACGTAACGAAGACGAGCGTTTCATCGACACCTATCAACGTATCGGCATTGACCCTTTCAAGGAGCGCGTCTATGCAGCGAATCATTAAGAACAACCAGGTCATCGACGAAACCTGGCACTTGCTGCCAAAGGAAACCACCTTTGACGAAATCTCCAACTGCGACGACCTCATCGTCCCGTTGGTGATGTGGCGCGAGCACGGGCATGCACTCAAGGCCCGTGATGGCGGCCTGGGTGTGTGGCTGGACAGCGATGAAGAAGCCGAAGAACTGGGCGAAGACGTGGTGCACTTTCAGGTGATTGCCCTGAACTTCCCGGCCTTCACCGATGGTCGCAGCTACTCCAATGCCCGCTTGCTGCGTGACCGTTATGGTTACAAAGGCGAATTGCGCGCCATTGGCGATGTACTGCGCGACCAGTTGTTCTATTTGCATCGTTGCGGTTTCGACGCGTTCGCCATTCGCGCCGACAAAGACCCGTATGAAGCCCTGGAAGGCCTGAAAGATTTTTCGGTGACCTACCAGTCCTCGACCGACGAACCCATGCCGTTGTTCCGCCGGCGTTGATTACATGACTCAGGCCTGATCCTCCCCTGGGTTCAGGCCTGAGTCGTTGATTGATCGCTGCCCAGGGGGTGTTGCTGGAGCTCCAGGCGAGTCAGCTGTGTGACCACCGAGGCTCTTGTCCTTCCCCGTGCATCACCCAGCGCATTCGACTGCGCGACATAGTCGTTGCTCGACATGCTTTCGCGGGCCATATACAAAACGTCCATGCGCTCGTCCAGAGGCTCGTCGGCTACAGTGAACGCCTCGGGGTATTTTTTCTCCAGGAACGCTGTCCAGAAATCCCTGCTGCCGATCGAAGCCATCATGGCTTCAGGCTTATCCTGCGCGAGCACATAGGCTTTAGCGGTTTTAAGCTCAGCCGATGTCACCCGCGCAATCCTTTCAAAACGCATGCTCCTGGGCCTTGCCGGCAAATCCAGAGCCCGGGCCAATTTGACCTGATAGAACATCTGCACCTGTAGCGGATCAAGTTCGGCTATCTGACGACTGATGCTTGCCGGACTCAGTTGCTCAGCCAGGCTCAACGATTGAGGGGTCCCCAATCGGTAGGCCACGCCTTGCTGCTGAACGGCGTCCATGCTGCTCACCGGGACAGATGCCAAGTGCGGCCCGAGCTCATCCACCAACTGTTGCAGCTCACGCACAGAGGCCTGCTGCTGTAGCTGAATGGCGGCCAAGCGCGCCTCGATGATGGTATTCACATGTTGGTTCAGCAAATCGATATGGAACAAGCCGTGGGCCAGCTTCAACAGGCTCTCTTCGGTGTTGACTCCGGTTTGTGCAATAAACACCTGATGTTGCAACTCCATATCGGCAAAAATCATCGCAATCCCGTCACTGCAGGTCCGTGGATTCGAGGCAATCTCAAACACACGGTCGCGCAATTCCAGGTGATCGTGCATTGCACCAAGCAAAGCCCAGATCCGCTGGGTAAGGTTTTCTCGCTGTTGCAGGAACTGCGCAGAAGTCGTCATGTCTTCCAGCACCCGGAAAAAATCGGTTGCCCCTGAAGCGTTCATCAAGCCGCTCCAATGAGTTGCTTGTTCACGGGTAGGCGAGGTTGACCAATGCTCGATACCGCGTTGTGGAGCTACGTGCTGACGCTGTAGATCAACCCCAAAGTTGATCCCGTGTTCCCGATGATAAACCTGCAGACGACGCTGCGAATCAGCACTCAGCGGGTTGTCGTGCAAAAACGTTACCCGGTTAAGAGCGGCCCGGTCCGCAGCCAGCACCTCAGGCGGGATATGGCTGATGGCGTTATCTCGCAGATCCAGTATCTGCAGGCTCATGAGATGCTCAATCCCGTCCGGCCATTGCGTAGTACCTGTGTGGCGCAACAGCAAGTACTTGAGCTCACGCATGGGCCATACCGCTAAACGCCTGCCCAGCAGATTGCCGGTAAGATTCAATGATTTGAGCCGGGTCAGGCCAGACAGAACAGCCACGGCCTGATCGTTCAGGGCAATCCGGTTGCCTTGCAGGTTGAGATCCCGTAGCTGCGACATGCGCCCGAGTGAAGCAGGCAGCTCGGCCAAATGACTGTTTTTAAGTGACAGTATTCGAAGATTGGGAAAACGGTCGAGAAAGCCGACTGGAAATTGAGCATTGCCCGAGTGGGACAAATGCAATGCGCTGACATGTCCAAAATCAGCGGATAACGCCGGGAGCCCATCGACAGGCCAGGCTTCAAGATCCAGCTCATAGCCTGTGTGATCCTCAATCTGGACGCTGGGGGTTTGCCTGCGCCAGGCGCGGATCAAGGCCTGGCTGATTGCCCGCTTGGTCCTTTGCGCCAGGAGGGTGCGCGGCCCATTGTGGGGTTGGGTCCAGACATCAGAGCCAACCCACTCATCAAGATCGCTGCGCAGGGCCGTGAGTTCAGTCTTGAGATTCACCAGCGCCCGGGTCATGAGTGCCCCGGGTATTTTAAGCCGGTACAAGAACTGACCTGCCTGCACGTCGCTCATCAACGGGTAAAGCTCGACAACCAGATCCTTGAGCAGTGCCGGCTCGCCTGCAGGCAAAATACGCCCGGCGCGCCCGCCGAGGGTGTAACCCAAACGGCCATCGGCCAGGCGCAACGGCGATTTGAACCATGGTTTTATGCTGTGCATCCCGAGGCTTTTGGTGACACTGTTGCGCTGAATCGCCGCTTGGCTGGCCACTTTCAAGTGCAACTGGGTGCCCAGATCAGTGGTCCCCAGCCCAATGGCTGATCGCTCCTCTGAGGTCAACACGTGGGGTACACAGCTCAAAAGAGCTGGATTGCTGTAAACCTCCCCGGCCGAATTCTGAAACTCGTAGACCTCGGCGTTTTTTACAATCTCACGACCAGACGCAGCAGTTCGACCAAGACTGTACAGCACCTGGCGAGTGAATTTATCTCTCACCACAAACCCCACATTCCGTGGCCATCCTGGTACGTCAGGCAAGGTTTCCCATCCCACTAGAGTGCTATCAGCATTACCCAGCGCCAGATGGAAAATACCTTCTATCGTGCGGTTAACGCGTAAGGTCTGTACATAGCTGCGAGCCTCCTCCAACACTACCAGCGGTATGGCCCCAGTGGCTGCGAACTGCATTTTTTGCCCGGCTGTCATCTGATCGAGCAGCTCTTCAACCACCGCCACCGGCAAACTGGGGAACTGACCTTTAAGGCCTGCCGTATCAGCGCCCAGCACCTCTGAGCTGTTATACAGCCGGGCAAGCAATCCCCCCCGGGTGCTTTCGGCATATTCACCCAGTTTGCGCGCCAACGCTGCAACCTGCTGATCAAGCCAAGGCAGCCCATCGCCCAGCAGACCCTCGATCTGCGACGATGACAAACTCTCAAGGGTGACTTTGAGCAAATCCCCGTTGTTGATTTGCGCCTGCGCAAGCTGCAGCCTGGAATGCAGCGACGTAAGATCAACACCGTACTCTTTGTAATTCACACCCTCTGCGTCAACAACACGCAAAACCCGCTCTGGAGGCCATCCCGGCAGGCGGGTCAACAGTTCCAGCTGCAAGTCCGCCTGATCAACAGTGCCGGTACTGCCCTGCTTCATCTGCATGATAAAGGTCTCGATTCGTTCGCTCAGGCGTACACGTTTGAGACTGTCGAGCAATAAAGGCGGCAGGGGCAAGTTGTCCATCAACAGTTGGCGCATCATGGTCTGCGATGTATTGGTCGCGGCAAGCACCTGTTCTGCGCCAGCATCTGACAGCCCTTCGGACTGGTGTCCAAGGCGCCGGAACAACTGCAATCCAGAAGCGTGTATCGGGTTGTCCAGCTCAGGGGTCCACATCCCGCGCTCGTTATGAATCAACCGGGGCGTGTAGGCATCAGGATCTGTGGGATGCAACAGATGACAACGGCCTTTGTCCGACTCGATGCGGACCTCAAACACCTTGCCGTCAAGCTTGATGAAGGACTGGTCGCCAACTTTGTACAGCCCCTGTTCGTCTGGGACCAGGCCGGCAAGGGACACATGCTTGAACTCATAAGGTATAAAGTCGGGTTTCCACAGCCTGTTGTGCCCTTTTACCGACTTGACCGGCACCAGAGCATCAACCACCGGCTCGGTCTTCAGCGCTTTGGTGCCAGCGCTGGTACTGGCGACCAGCGCAATGTTTTGCGCAATATCAAACAGGTGTTCAAGGGCCGCGACGCGATCAGCGTGCTGCCAGGCCCTGATGCCCTCATACACCTCAACACCCAACTGCAGCACACTGCCTACCAGCAGGACCTGACCCAAAACCGGAACAAATCCCAGCGCCAACCCCAGCAAACTCATCCCCAGATTCAGGTACATAGCCTGGCGTTCCAGGCGGCTTCTAGTGTCCTCATCCTCCGTGGGTACCAATAATTGTCGGGCGTCGTCTTTTATCTGGGCCAACTGCAACAGCCACGCCACTTCGAATGGATCGCCCGCCTGTAACTTATGGCCGGTCACTCCCAACAGCGCGGGTTCGTTAACGATAGGTGGACGTCTCAGCAAGAGTGAGTCCCAGCTCATCTGCCTGATATTGGTGCGACGAACAAACTCGGCACGATGGCGCAGCGGTACCCGCTGGATAAAATAGTCGGCAAAAAGCGAAGTCTTTAACCATTCCCTCAATTGAAACTTGAAGCGTTCAAACGTCTCGAAATGATAAAACGACCGTTGTGGTCCGTCCGGCAAATACACGATGCAGGACTGGTCCTGTTCACGTGGTTTTCGATCCGGCCAAAACACTATAATCCCGGGCACTTCAAAACCCAGTATTTCAAATGTGCTATGAACTGCCCCGCCAGTATTTGTCTCAGGCGAAGGCGAAAGTAGCTGATTAACCATTAGCGCGTAATGGCGAGATGTGACTTCAGACTTCATATAAGCAATGTGCAATGCCGAAGCAAACTCATAACGTTTATTCATACAGAATGCAGTTTTAATTCTGTAGGCTTTCGAACGTGAATCTTCTGCAGGCCATTCATCTCCGAGAGGAACAAAGACCCTGTCCAGATGCAATTGATACTGCAGCCCCACATTCAGATCACGGCATATGACTGCAAATTTTTCAGGCGTAAGTGCAGCATGGGGTCGTTGATTCTTATCACTGACCACATAGATCATGCTCCCTGAAGCAAAGCCTGTAGCCACGGTCTGTGCCTGCTGGAAATTTTGCATCGCCGCCTGCAGCAAGCTGTGCCGGTTAATACTCGACACCAGATTAAGCTCCAGTGACTGAGGCTCGAGCACATCAGGAATCAGCAACCGGACCAGGGCATCGGCCAAGCGCAACTGCTGATTGGCAATGTAAATCACGACATTGTTCAGCAGATGAACTTCCTTGATCGCACAGGCCCGAGGGTTAACATCCCAATGACCGTGGGCGGTCAGCGCTTGTATAAGTAACGGTTCAGCAAACTGCTCAATGGGCGATATTTGTGCCAATACAGCCGAGACGACTGCGTGTGTTTCATGGGCGTGCTTCATGCTGTCGCGCAAAGCCTGACGCACATCAGCTGGCGCCGTCACAAACCACAACGGCAACAAGGGCTTTATATAGTGTTCATATTTATTTTCTGCCAGCAAATCAGCATAGGTTGCAGAACACTCGACAACAGCCAATTCGCTCGCGGATGCAGGCGGCAAAGAAAGTGTAGACATTTCTAACATCCAGATAATTAGTCAGGAAACAAGCTTATACGCAGCCTTGCTTGAAACACTGTTAATTACCTGATCGAGGCGTGTGACACAGCCACTAAAAATTGAAACTAAACTATATATAACTACCCCTTAAAACAGTAAAGCCATACCTATTGATGAGTGAATGTTTTGCCTGCAAGGCCGCGTTCGATACCACGCTCTGCCACGACATGGGTTGTCGCAGCAGAGCACAACCTTTACCAGAAGCGCTGCTGGGTCAAGCGACTCCACAGCGAGTCAACCACCTGTTGCACCGAGGTGCTTGCCGCCAGCCCCACGCGCTCCTGGAGACTTTTACGCTGGGCATAGTGCAGGTGATAGAGCTGGGCATCGTTGGCCCGCTCGGACAAGTACTCGTCGCTGGTTTTAAGTTCATCGACCAGCTGTTTATCGACCGCGGCGACACCCAGCCAGACTTCACCGGTCGCCACTTCATCAATCGCCAGTTGCGGACGATATTTGGCCACGAAATTCTTGAACAACTCATGGGTAATGTCCAAGTCCTGCTGGAACTTCTCACGGCCTTTTTCGGTGTTTTCGCCAAACACCGTCAGCGTGCGCTTGTACTCACCTGCCGTCAGCACTTCGTAGTCAATGTCGTGCTTTTTCAGCAGGCGATTGACGTTGGGTATCTGCGCAACAACGCCGATGGAGCCCAGAATGGCAAAGGGTGCGCTGATGATCTTCTGACCAATGCACGCCATCATGTAGCCGCCACTGGCCGCGACTTTATCGATGCAGATGGTCAACGGGATGCCTGCCTGGCGAATACGCGCCAGTTGCGAGGAGGCCAGGCCATAGCTGTGCACCATGCCGCCGCCGCTTTCCAGGCGCACGACCACTTCGTCAGTCGGCTTGGCAAGGGTCAGCAACGCGGTGATTTCGTGACGCAGGCTTTCAGTGGCAGAGGCCTTGATGTCGCCTACAAAATCCAGGACAAAGACCCGAGGCTTGTCATCCGGCTGCTTTTTCTGCTTTTTGTCCGCTTTACTGGTTTGCTTGTGCAGTGCCTTGAGCTGGCTCTTGGACAACAGAGACTGTTCCAGACGCTCACGCAGCCCCTTGTAAAAATCGTTGAGCTTGATGACCTGTAATTGCCCGGTGGCGCGGCGCCCCTTGCCACGCAATGCTGCAAGGGTCACCAGGACAACCACAATGGCAACCACCAGGGTCACGGTCTTGGCCAGAAAACTGGCGTACTCGGCAAGAAATTCCACAGCCTCTCCTTAAAACGTCTGCAGCCCTCGGGTCAGGGCTGCGCAATGGCACTCAGCATACCGGCGCCAACCGGGGCCTGCCAGCCGTGAAACGCCTCGCATTCAGCGACAGGTAGGAATTCAAACAAGCGTATGTTTTTTCATTGACAGCCACTTGCCATCCTCCTAACCTCGCCAGACTTTCAGCGGACCGGGATGACGCGGACGTGGGCAGCATCTATTTGATAAGACATGGCCAGGCCTCTTTCGGTGCAGACGACTACGACGTGCTGTCGCCACTGGGCGTGCGTCAGGCGACCCTCACCGGCCAGCATCTGGTGGATCTGGGTCTGCGCTTTGATCGCTGCCTGTCAGGCGAACTGCAGCGCCAGCAAGACACCGCACGTCACGCCACAGATCAGTTCCACGCTGCCGGCCTCCCCGTTCCATCGCTGGAAACTGACCCGGCCTTTGACGAATTCGATGCTTTCGCCGTGCTTCGCACCTTGCTTCCTGGCCTGCTGCCGGACGAACCTGATGCGCTGGAGGCCATGAACAACGCCGCCCACAACCCGGCAGAATTCCAGCGTATCTTTGAACTGGTTATCGCCCGCTGGCTCAGTGGCACCTACGACACCCCGGGTCTGGAAACATGGCTGGCTTTTGTCGAACGGGTTCAGGCGGGACTTAATCGCATTCTCGACCTGGCAAACAATCAGCACACCATCGCCGTGTTCACCTCCGGCGGAACCATCACTGCCTTGCTCCACATACTGACCCAAATTCCGGCCACCGATGCTTTCAAGCTGACCTGGCAAATTGCTAACACTTCGCTCAGCCAGCTCAAGTTTCATGGCCGCGAAGTGACCCTGGCTTCCTTCAACAGTCATGTGCATTTGCAACTGTTGAAGACGCCGTCACTCATCACCTATCGTTGAGCGTCGGCAACCGCGACCTACGGGCCGCTGTAATCCACCCTATATAAGGATCGAACCATGACTTCTGTAGCTGATGCCGTTCAAGCAATGAAAGCAAAATTCAACCCAGCCGCTGCTGCAGGCCTGGATCTGGTATTTGGTTTTCGCATTGATGACGACAAACACTTCTCGCTGATCGTCAAAGACAGCACCTGTGAACTCAAAGAAGGCGAAAACCCGGACGCCCAGGTCACTCTGGTCATGGACGGCGAAACCCTGGAAGGCATCGTCAGCGGCGAAACCGACGGCATGCAAGCATTCATGGGCGGCAAACTGCGCGCTGAAGGCGACATGATGCTGGCCATGAAGCTGAGCGAACTGTTCCCGGCTTAAGCCACAGGCAACACCCAAAACCGAAGCCCACGCGCTTCGGTTTTTTTTGCCTTGTGATTCACTCAGGCAATGGTTATCAAGGGGGCTGATTCCCCATTAACACCCCTGCCTATTAAGGCCGCGCCTGCCTTGTCGAGACCCGGGTTGCCCATTAGATTAGCGAATGTTGTCAGGCCACAAATATAAGCAGAAGAGATAAACATGGCGCTTACCGACTCGTCCACCCACATCCGTTCTGGCGAAGAGCTCGACGCCAGCCGCATTGATCCTTATCTCAAGGCCCATATCCCGGGGCTTGAGGGGCAGCCCGTGATCAGCCAGTTCCCTGGTGGTGCTTCTAACCTGACCTATCTGATCGAATACTCCGGCGTTGAGCTGGTACTGCGCCGTCCGCCGTTTGGCCACAAGGCCAAGTCGGCCCACGACATGGGCCGCGAGTTCCGCATCCTCAATCAGCTCAAGGACGCCTTTCCCTACTGCCCCAAAGCCTATGCCCTCTGCACCGATGAGTCCGTGATCGGCAGCGAGTTTTATGTCATGGAGCGGCTCAAGGGCATCATCCTGCGCGCCGACCTGCCGCCAGAGCTGGGCCTGGGCCCCGACCCTACACGCACCCTGTGCCAAACCTTTATCAACACGCTGGCGGAGTTGCACAAGGTTGATTACACCGCTTGCGGCCTGAGTGATCTGGGCAAGCCCCAGGGCTATGTGCAACGCCAGATCGGCGGCTGGTGTGAACGCTATGAAAAAGCCCTGACCCCCGATGCGCCGCGCTGGGAGGCGGTCAAGGACTGGCTCAAAGCCAATATGCCTGCTGACCACCCTACCCCCGCCATCGTTCATAACGACTACCGCTTCGACAACGTGATCCTCGATCCCGCCGATCCGCTGCAAATCATCGGCGTGCTGGACTGGGAACTGACCACCCTGGGTGATCCGCTGATGGACCTCGGCAACACCCTCGCCTACTGGATTGAAGCTGACGACCCGGCACCGGTGCAGTTGATGCGCCGCCAGCCGAGCAACGCCCCCGGAATGTTGACTCGCCGCGAATTCGTCGACTACTACGCCGAACGCTCAGGCATTCAGATAGATAATTACGACTTTTACTACACCTATGGCCTGTTCCGTCTGGCCGGTATCGTTCAGCAGATCTACTACCGCTACTACCATGGCCAGACCCAGGACAAACGCTTTGCTCAATTTGTGCAGATGAACGCCCTGCTTGAGCAGATGAGCCTCAAGGTCATCGCCCCCAAAATCCGCGCTCACTGAGAAATCCACATGCCCAGGACTCAACTGTTCGACCTCGATGGCAAAATCGCCTTTGTTTCCGGTGCCAGCCGCGGTATCGGCGAGGCCATTGCCAAACTGCTGGCCCAGCAAGGCGCCCATGTGATTGTGTCCAGCCGCAAGCTCGAAGGCTGCCAGCCAGTGGCCGACTCGATCATCGCCGAGGGCGGCAAGGCAACGGCCATCGCCTGCCATATCGGCGAAATGGAACAGATCACCCGGACCTTCGCGGGGATTCGCCAGGACTTCGGGCGCATCGATATTCTGGTCAACAACGCCGCCACCAACCCACAGTTCTGCAACGTGCTGGACACCGACCTCGGCGCCTTCCAGAAAACCGTCGACGTGAATATTCGCGGGTATTTCTTCATGTCGGTCGAGGCCGGCAAACTGATGCGCGAGCACGGCGGTGGCAGCATTATCAACGTGGCCTCGATCAACGGCGTAACGCCGGGTGAATGCCAGGGCGTGTACTCGATGACCAAGGCCGCGGTGATCAACATGACCAAAGTGTTTGCCAAGGAATGTGCAGCCTTTGGTATTCGCTGCAATGCCCTCCTGCCGGGGCTGACCGACACCAAATTCGCATCGGCACTGGTCAGTAATGAGGCCATTCTCAAGTCAGTCCTGCAGCAGGTTCCACTCAAGCGTGTGGCGGCGCCAAGTGAAATGGCCGGAGCGGTGCTGTACCTGGCCAGTGATGCATCGAGCTACACCACCGGGGTTTCGCTGAATGTGGATGGCGGGTTTCTGTCCTGATCCCTGTGGGAGCGGGCTTGCTCGCGATGGCATCCACCCAGTTTTCCTGCCAGAACGCAGCCTCTGCATCGCAGGCAAGCCAGCTCCCACAGATTGTGTCACTCAACGCTGATACCGGTCGCCCAAAGCCTGATGACGCACGTTAACCGCCATCAGGCAGCGCTCTGCCTCCTGCACCATCTCGTCAATCAGGCTCTGGCAGCTTTTAAGATCGCCAATCGCTGCCGCCACCTGGCCGCAGGGCAAAATCCCCTCATCCGGCACACCATCGACCATCGAACGCTGCAGGAGCACCGGCTGGTTGGCCGCCATCACGGTTTGCGACAAGGCGCCGGGGTCTTCCTTCACGGATTGAACGAACACCCCCAGCATATGACCCAGGCTCATGCCTGTCTGTTGCTTCCAGTGCCAGGCACTGCCCAGGGCAATGCGCAGACGGCCAAAGGCACTGGCCTTTTCCAGGCGATTGATAAACGCGTTTTCGATCATTCGGTGTCGCATGCCATCCACCGCTGTCGTGACACGGATTTGCTGAGGATCGGCGACCTTCACATAGCGCTCCAGCGTGGCAAGGGGGGTAGGCGATTCCTGGGTCATCAGGAACCGCGTGCCCATGGCGATACCGGCCGCACCGGTGGCCAAGGCTCCGGCCAGCCCGCGCCCGGTGGAGTAACCCCCCGCCGCAATCACCGGCACCCGCACCGCATCCAGTACCTGCGGCAACAATATGGTGCTCGGCACGCCACCGGTATGCCCCCCGCCTTCACCGCCCTGCACAGTGATCATGTCCGCGCCCAGTTCCACGGCCTTGATCGCATGTTTCAACGCGCCCACGGTCGGGATACACAGCACCCCGGCCTTTTTGAAGCGTTCGATGGTCTGGCGATCCGGCCCCCGGCCATAACTGACGGCTCGCAAGCGGTACTCGATGGCCAGATCCACGCACTGCGCGGCGTTTTCCTGGAACATATGAAAATTGAGGCCGAAATTGCTCCCCCCCGTAGCCTCGATCACCCGCTGTATTTCAGCCTCCAACTGATCCGCTGCAAGGGTCGCACCCGCCAAAAACCCGAAGGCACCGGCCCGGGTGCTGGCAATCACCAGATTGGCGTCCGCCACCCAGCCCATCGCGGTTTGCACGATGGGGTAGCGACAGCCCAAGGCATCGGTCAACGCCGTTTGCAGGTACTCGCTCATCGCCCCTCTCCCGCAGCCGTCTTGTTCGCCTCAATCATGGCCTTGGCGTCGTAACCACCAAGCTTGTCCCCCGAAAGCAACTCGTTATGGCTATGAGCAAAGTGATGCCAGGCAAAGACCGCATCCATCGCCGTGCGCTTGCCTTGCAAGTCTTCAACGTGATTGATCGCCTGCTTGGTCAGCGCCAGGCCCATGCGCGGTTGCTTGGCAATAGCGGCAGCCAGCGCGTAAGTACCTGCTTCCAGTGCTTCGCGGGCAAACAGGCGATTGACCATGCCCATTTGATAAGCGCGCTCGGCACTCATGCGATCACCGGTAAAAAGAAATTCCTTGGCAATACGCGGATTGAGCTCGTAAGGATGGGCAAAATATTCCACCCCGGGGATACCCATGCGCACCACCGGGTCCTGGAAGAACGCATCATCGCTGGCCACGATCAAATCGCAGACCCACGCCAGCATCAACCCACCGGCAATACACGCGCCCTGCACCATGGCGATGGTCGGCTTGGGCAACTCTCGCCAGCGCCGACACATGCCCAGGTACACCTCCTGCTCGCGGGCATACAGGTACTCGCCACCCGGCTTGTTGGTGTGATCCCACCACAGGCTGGCCCGGTCGAAGGACTTGTTGATATCACGCCCAGGCGTGCCGATATCGTGCCCCGCAGAGAAGTGTTTACCATTGCCGCGCAGCACAATGACCTTCACCGCGTCGTCATTCACGGCGCGGCGAAAGGCATCGTCCAGGGCATAGGTCATCTGCGAGTTTTGCGCATTATTTACCGTGGGCCGGTTCATGGTCAGCGTGGCAATACCATCGGCCACTCCATACAGCACCGGCTCTTCGGTTTCATACACAGCGGTATCAGCCCGCTGTACAAATTCGCTATCGCGGCTCATGTGAATTCCTTGCCTTCAGGCCTGGCGAATGCCGGGCGGATTGCCCTTGAGCGCAGCTGCGCGATAGTCATGGGGGTCCAGACGACGGATCAGCGCCAGTTGCTCCGTCGTGGGCGCCATGGTTTGCTTGAGGTCAGCAGCCTTGAGCAGCGGGAAGCCGGTTTTTTCCTGTACCTCTTCAAAGCTCACGCCCGGGTGCAGGGAACGTACTTGCACGGCGCGATCCGGCCCGCCGAAGTCCATCACGCACAGGTCGGTAACGATCAGGCGGATATCCATCAGGTCGCGGCGCATACCTTCTTCCCAACGCTCGTCCTTAAAACCGACACCCGAGACCATGTCGACTTCACCCGAAACAAAAGCCCGGGTGTTATGGGAAGGCACGAAAAACGAGTTGATATGGTTGATGCTGTTGCCCGGCAAACCGCGCACCCCGAGCATTGCCACCTTGGGTTTTTGATAATCGCCAATGCACGACAGGTTGGTCTGGCCCCAGCGGTCGATCTGGGTCGGACCGATCATCGCGTGTCGGCGCCCCCCCCACACGCATTCGAACACCCGCTCGAACGACAGGTAGCCCGAGTAGCGCGGCACATAATCACCACGGGGGCCCAGCGGGATCGGCTCTTCCACCAGGAATGCCTCACTGTCGGTCATCAGCAGTTCAGGGCTGTGGGTCAGTTTGGCCAGACTCGCACCCAGGCGCGGGATCACGCCCAACCCCGAAGCAATGACTTCGCCGTTGCCGCGCCAGGCTTCACAGGCGGCCACGATCAACAATTCAGCCAAGGTAAATTCGTTAGTAGCAGTCATGTCAAAACTCCTTAAAACACTGGCAGCGGCAAAGCGCTCAGGCGATCGACACCGCCATTGCTGGCCTGATAGGCACTTTCGCCCGGGGTCACGAACTCGGCTACATAACCTTCCCAGCCACCTTCTTCAGCGGCGCTGGCGCTGTAGCGTTTCAAATGGCTCATGTCCCAGCCGTAGTCAGACGGACACGAGGTAGGGTGCGCGCCAAACGGTGCATGCACTACGCCGCTGACCAGATAGCGTTCAAAGGTATTGAAGCGGGCCTGTGCAGCTTCCAGGCTCAAGCGCTGCTCAATCCGCTCGCAAGACACAAAGCACTGCTTGGCGGCACGGGCGAACAGATGGTCGAAATACGGGTCAGGGCCGGTAACCAGGGTATTACCCAGCCGGTCGGCAACGTTGACATGCAAAAAGGCGATGTCCAGATTCAGCGCAGGCATGGCCAGCAGCACCTCGCCATCGTCATAAGGCGACTGCACCTGCTTGATGTGCGGATTCAGGCGGCTGACATCCGTGGCCAGCCCGCAACGGGTCGGCAAAAACGGCAAGCGCATGCCCGCGGCGCGCAGGCCCCATTGCAGCATGCCTTCGTCCAGCTCCATCAGCTCCAGCTCGCCGGCCTCGCGGGCCTTGCGAAAGTAGGCTTCAAGAGGGATCGCATCGAGGGTGGCAAAGCCGAACACCAGTTTCTTGACCTTGCCCGCAGCGCAGAGCATGCCGACTTCAGGGCCGCCATAGGCCACCACGGTCAGGTCCTTGACGTCCGAGCGCAGGATCTCGCGCACAATCGCCATGGGCTTGCGCCGCGGGCCCCAGCCGCCAAAGCCGATGGTCATGCCGTCGCGCAACTGGCCAACCACGTCTGCCGCTGTCATTTGCTTGTTCATCGTGACTCCTTACTGTTCTTGGCCGACGGAAAAATCGTGGCCCCACAGGCTTACCCGGGTGAATTCAAAAGCGCTGTGGTCTTGCCAATCCACCAGCAAGCCGCCATAGCCGTACTCCAGGTCAAAGCCCGAAGGTGTTTTCATGTAAAAAGAGGTCATGCGGTCGTTCAGGTGCTGACCCAAAGTGGCCGACAACGGCACGTTGTGAGCGATACGCCGATCGTGGGCGCGGCCCACTTCGGTCATGGACTCGACCTCGACCATCACATGCACGCAGCCCGATGGCACCGGGTATTCGGCCAGGGCCAGGCTGTGGTGACGGCTGTTTTTGCAATGCAGAAAGTGGATACGAATCGGTGGCGCCGAAGGGTCGGGACGAAAGTTGAAAATGTCCGACAGCTCAAACCCGAGGACGTCCTTGGCAAAGGCCAGGGTGGCATCGAAATTTGGCGCGGGCAGCACGGTGTGGCCCAGGCCCATTTCACCCGTGATAAAGCCCGGTACACCTTGAGGCGAGACAAAGGGTTGGCAATCGGAGCGATGGCCCCAGCTCAATTCATGGCGGTTGCCCGAAGGATCGGTGACATGCAGCAGCGCTTGCACACCGCGCTGATCGCATTGTTCTGCGGTGCCCGGGCGCCAGCTGACATCGGCTTGATCCAGCACCTGGATGGCCGCATTGAATGCCTTTTCGCTGGCCAGTTCCCAGCCGGATGCCAGATAGCGCGACTCGCCACCAGGCACGATCAGCATGCGAAACGGACGCTCATCCATCTTCACGTACACGCCGCCGGCGGGTGCTTCGCTGACCATCATCCCGAGCACGTCCTGGGCATAACGCTGCCACTGGACGGGGTCCCGGGACTCTGCAACGAAGTAGCTCAAACCACGAATGTCGATCATGTGCCTGCTCCTCAATGCCTGTATTTATTGGCTGAGGGCAGTATGGGAAGGATGGCGCCGGGGCTCATCGTCCGTTGAGACTAAAGCTCGATTGGCGCAACACACATAAAACAGTGGGAGCGAGCCTGCTCGCGAAAGCGTGTTGACTGGATGATCGCTTTCGCGAGCAGGCTCGCTCCCACGGGATTACATATAGAGAATCACCAGCTCATTGATCACCGACGGCCGCTCGCTGCCCAGCACATGGGTATTGAGTTCAAGGGTCAGTTGAGTGCCGCTTTTGACCCGCTCCACCCGCTTGACCCGTGCCCGGGCATGAATCGTCGAGCCTGCGGGCACCGGTGCCGGGAAACGCAGACGATCCGATCCGTAGTTGATCATGTTGCTGAAACCGGTGATCTCGTAACCCAGATTCAGCTTCATGCGCGACTGCAGGATCTGCACCAGCGCACCATGGGCAATGGTGCCGCCAAACGGGCTTTGCTTGCGCGCACGCTCAGGGTCGGTGTGGATCCAGTAGTCATCCCCGGACAGCTGGGCAAAGGTGTCAATCAAGGCCTGATCGACCACCACCTGATTGCTCCACGGGCTGAATTCCTCGCTGACCAGGGCCTGCAGCGCCGCCTCGTCATCCAGAGCAATCTGGCGCACGGTGGCGACCTGTTCTTGCGCCGGTTGCTCAACCGCTCGCAACGCCTTGAGGGCATCAGCATCCTTATCGACACCTGTAAAGCGCAGCAGCCGATTACCCTTGCCGTCTATCTCGGCATACACAGGTTGCAGGCGCATGCCGATCTTCACTTCGGACTCGTCCAGTCCCACCAGGTTGGTGTTCATACGAACACCCTGATCCAGCTCGACCACCGCCAGCATTTGCGGCATCTCATCCGCGAAGTCCGGCAAAGTTGCGATACGCGTTACGGTGAAGCTATACAGCGTTGCCCCGCCACTGACTTCACGCCAGGCCAGTGAATGAGTCAAACACGCCGGACAATGCCGGCGCGGGTAAAACACCCAATGACTGCATTCGTTGCATTGCTGAATCAACAGGCGCTCAGCCTTCAGGCCTTCCCAGAACGGTGCAGAGATCTCGGTTGGCACCGGCATTGGTTTGTTATTCGACATCGGATTCATGCTCCCTGAAGTATCAATGCGCCCTGCTCACTCATCACCCCGCCGGTGCCTGAGACATAAACCGTGTCGCATTGCTTGAGCTGGCGTTCACCCGCCTCACCCGCAATTTGCGTCACGGCTTCGATCACCTGGCTCATGCCGCCCGCTGAACCGGCCTGGCCAAAGCTGAGCTGACCGCCGTGGGTGTTCATCGGGAAATCGCCGCGCCAGGTCAAGTCGTGCTCACGCACAAAACTCATGCCTTCACCCTTGGCGCAAAAACCGGCGTCTTCCAGGGTCAGCAAGGCGGTGATGGTGTAGCAATCGTAGATTTGTGCCGCGTCCACATCCGCAGGCTTGATCCCCGCCATCTCAAACGCACGGCGCGAAGCAGGTCCGATTGGGGTTTGCAGCATGTCCTGGGCATAAGACGGCGATTTGAACGCCAGGTGTTCACCAAAACCGGTGATCCAGGACGGTCGTTTACGAGCGCGGGCAGCCACTTCTTTAGAAGCGATGATCATGGCTGCGCCACCCGCCACGGGCATGACGATTTCCAGCACGTGCAACGGGTCGGCTACCTTTTTGCTGGCCAGTACTTGCTCGATGGTCAACGGCTGACCGTAAAACATGGCATCCGGGTTGTACTGTGCATTGGTGCGCTGATCCACCGCGATTTTTGCCATCGCCCGAGGGTCATAGCCATATTGCGCGGCATAACGCTGGGCAATCATCGCGTAACCGGTGTTCTGGCCCATGTGACCGTAAGGCAAGTCAAACTCGGCTTCGGGAGCGCCAAACGCCGTGCTGTGGCCACCAAAGCGCATGGCCCGGGCCATCCAGCTGGCGTCTTCATCCGGGCCCATGGGCGCCATGCGTGCCGGCAATACGCACAGCACCGCCTGGCACAAACCCAGTTCAATGGCGGCCGCTGCGCGCCAGACCATACCTACTGAGGTACAGCCGCCAAGGTCGACGACTTCGGCAAAATTGAGGCGCAAGCCCAGGTATTCAGCGGCCATGGCCGGTACAAACACCGAAGCCTCATGAAATTGCGGACCATTAATCACCAGCCCGTCGATATCGGATGCCTGCAAACCGGCATCGCGCAACGCCTGGGCCGCCAAATCAGCCACTTGCTCCAGATGGAACATGCGCGGCGCCGTGGCGTATTTCTCAGGTTTGTACTGTGCGCTGCCCACAATGGCCGCGTGACCTTTAAGACCCATGGTTATCTCTCTTTAGAAGTGCAAATCAGGCCGTTTTGTGGGGGCGGCGGTGCGACGATTCGACTTGCTCGCGATGGCACCGACGCGGTTCTGCTGCAAAACGTCAGTGCCTGTATCGCGAGCAAACCCGCTCCCACACAGGGGACGGGCAAGTCGTTAGAAGGTGTATTTCATAGAGAACGTGGCGTAGTCACGGTCAGCAAGCGGCCGATTGATCGGATCGGGCGAACCCAGATACCCGATGTATTTGAGCGATACTTCCAGGTTGCTCAGGTACTTGAAGGTCGTGCCTGCGCTCAGGCGTCGATCCCCGGCCACCCCGGCGATAGTCCCCGACATCGGTGCAGCACCGCTGAAAACGTCCGAGTAAGTGAACGGAACTTCAAGGTCCCAGCCCTGGAACACACCCGGATAACTGAACGAAGCCCCCACGGTGTACGCGCTCGATGAGCGGGTACGCCACGCACTGCCGGTATTGTAGGTGTAGTCATTGGACGGCTGAACAGACGGCACCAGTGACGGCAACAGCCCTACACCTTCAAGGTTGGGCGCTGCCGAAGTTGCATCCGCGTGGTCGGCACGCACAGTGACGATTTCACCGGTCAACGTGGTTTGGCTGGCCCATGGACGGTCACCCAGAATTCGCATCGCCGACAACTGGAACTGTTGGCCCTTGCCCTTGGCAGGCACCGGCCCCAACCCGGTATTGACCATCACCGGCGCACCGTCGCGATACGACCACTCGGCACCGAGTTGCACGTCTCCCAGCTTGGTGGTGGCACTGATGCCGGTCAGCTTGATGTCTTCAAAGTATTTGACCCGGTAGCCGTTGGCCTTGTAAGCCAGGCCACCAGCGCCAGCCGGAATCGGGTCCCAGCCCACCAGCGCAGTGGCCGGGTTTTTATCGTGGTACACCACATGGAACAGCGACACTTCAAGGTCCGTGACCGGGCGGTAACGTATCTGAGCACCCCACTGACCACTGTCACGGGGCTCATCGGTGCCCAGGTACGGCACTTTATTGGCCCCCATGTACAAAAACTCGCGGCCCGGGCCAATCACGTCGGAGGTCGACAAGAAGCTGCCCACCGGCGGCAGTTCAGTGCCCTTCCACTCATACTGCACGTAGCCGCCCAGGGTAATTTCAGGATTGATCCGGTAGGACGCCGAGAATTGCCCGACCGGCAGCAAAACCTCTTTGACCTCGACCCCTGGCTGAGCCGCCTTGACCGCATCGGACGGGTTTTGTACGCCGTTCACGCCAGGGTAGTAAAGGCTCTCGCCCCACGACTCAATGTGGCGACCCGCCTTGACGTCGAGCATGGTGTCGTTCTCAAAACGCCAGCCGCCGAACACGTAGGCGTCGAGCAACTTAGTGCGGCCACCGCTGTAGTAGCGCGTGTCGCTGGTGAACTCGTCATTGCTGCCGTACTTGTTGACCGTGGCCGGTGAGTCGTTGTCATTTTTACGGTGGTACACATCGTCGTAAAAGGTGCTGGCGCGCACGACGGCACCATAGTTGTCCTTGCGCAGGATCATCTCGCCCAGCGCGCCCACACGGTTGGTGGTGAGGCTGTGCTGCTCGAAGTTGCGGTTCGGATCATCGGCGTTAATCCCCATCAGCCTGTCGCTGGGATGCCCCAGGCGCATACCGATGCCGTAGCTTGTGGTGACCGTCCAATCAATAGTGGTGCCGTCATCAAACTCGATGGTTTCCCCTGCCCACAGCGGACTGGACACCAGTGCCACAGCGACAGCCAGGCCACTGACCTGATAGCTGTGCGGGCGCGGCCCTTGATATTTATTGTTGTTTTTATTGATCACTCTGCCTCTCCTGATTGACGACTCGGTGGCCGCCTCGATGGGTTCAAGCGTCATTGCGTTCTGCATACCGCGCCTATAGCCACTGCTCAAAACAACTCAAGCGGGTCGAACTTCACGACTCCTGTCGGGGCTACCCGATAACGATGCAGCCCTCCTTGTTCCTCACGAACGAGCGCCCCCTCGGCCATAAGGTAATTGGCGTGAGCCAACGTCTCCCCAAGCGCCATCAGTTCGTCAAAACGACCTGACAGTTTCTTAAACAACACCGCCATCATTTCCAGCGCCGTGCGCGGTTCCTCGCAGGCCAGGAGCAACTGCTGCAAATGTTTGAGATGGTGATCGCGCAACTGATCCAGTCGCAGATGCAGATTGAAAAACGGCCGCTCATGGGCCGGCAGCACCAGCACGCTGTCGGGGATCACGCGCAGCCGTTCGATGGAGTCCAGCCAGTCACGCAATGGATTGGCTTCTGGTTCCGGGACATACACCGCAATGGTCGAGGTAATACGGGGCAACACTTGATCGCCCGAAATCAGCAACCCATCGTCCGGCGCGTACAGACACGCATGCTCCGGTGAATGCCCGTTACCCATCACCACCTCCCAACGGCGACCGCCGATGGTGAGCCGGCTGCCATGGCTCAAACGGGTAAAACCGGCGACCAGTTGCGGACGAAAGTGCTCGCCCTGGATCAGTGGCAGTAACGATGTGGCGCGCTCTGAACTGAACCCGGCCTTTTGATAAAAATCGAGAAACGCCCAGTCCGGCTCAGCGGCTTTTGGCGGGCCGTGATGCAGTGCCTGAAACTCACCCCGAGTCATCAATACCGGACAGCGGAAACGCTCGGCCAACCAACCGACCACGCCGGTGTGATCGCTGTGAAAATGCGTGCAGATCACCGCCTTGAGCGGCAAACCCGAGAGCACCTCTACAAATACGCGCTCCCACACTTCGCGGCATTGATCGCTGTTGAGGCCCGTATCGACCGCGACCCAGCCGTCACCATGGCGCAGCAAATACAGGTTGATGTGATCAAGCCCGAACGGCAGCGGCATGCGCAGCCACAGCACGCCCTCGGCGACTTCCTGCACCTGGCCGCTGGCCGGAGCCTGTGGCCACGGGTAACGCAGACCGTCACGCCATTCATGCCCTTGAGCGTCGAATTCACTCATGGCTGCAGCCTGCAAAAGGCAGCAAACCGGCACGGGCCAGTACTTGCAGCGAATACGGCTGATAAGTGCCGGTACTTTCGTCACGCACAAACAGCGGATCGGCAAACAAACCCGGTGCGTAGCCCTGGCGCTGCAGATCGACCTTGCGCAACTTGAAAGTACTGGTCAGGTCTGCCGCCGCCGAAACCCGTACAAACATCGGCGCCGCATAACGTGGCAACCGGGCTTGAGTCAGATCAAAGAAAGCCTGCGGATCAAACGCATGCCCCGGTTGCATAAGAATCGCTGCCATCCCGGCGCGACCTTCGTGCTCAGGCACCTGAACGCCGTATACGTTGATCAGCTCAAGCCCTGGCATGTCACTGAGCGTATCTGCCACTTCAAGCGTCGAAACGTTCTCGCTTTTCCAACGAAAAGTGTCGCCAATACGGTCGACGAAATAGAAATAGCCGTCGTCGTCATAGCGCAACAGATCCCCCGAACTCCAGTAGGCGTCGCCAGTTTGAAACACATCACGGCGGATCTTGCTCTCGCTGGCCGCTGCGCTGGTGTAACCCTCGAAACGCCCGCCGCCAATCTGCGGGTGGTCAACGATAAAGCCCATCGCCTCACCCAATTCACCGGGTTGGCACAGCTGATAAAAACCGTTTTCGTCCCGCGGATGGCTCTCGCTTTCAACGTCGTAGCGCACCAGGCGCAGATTGGTGCGGCTCCAGTCCGGCACTCGCCCGCACGATCCCACGTAGTTGTCGACATTGATCAGGTTGGCGTTGGCTTCGGTGGCGCCCCAGCCTTCAAAGACCTGGACCGGACCGAAACGCTCAAGCCAGCGCTGCCAGGATTCAGGCGTCAGGCCTGCACCGAGCATGTAGCGCAAACTGTGCTCACGCTCTCCGGCCGCCACGGGCTGATTGAGCAGATAACGGCAGATCTCGCCGATGTACTGGAACACGGTGATGCGGTTACGGCGCACATCAGGCCAGAACTCCCGCACACTGAACCTGCGCCGCACCACGATGCTCGCGCCCACGCGCAACGCCGTGGACGTCACCGAAGTGGCCGCCGCGCCGTGGTACAGCGGCAGGCAGCAATAAAACACGTCGTCGCAGGTGGCGCCCAGGGTTACTTCCATTACGTCACCCGACGACATCCAGCGCATATGGCTGTAACGGGCCGCCTTGGGCAGCCCCGTGGTGCCTGAGGTAAAAATCAGCAACGTAGTGGTTTCAGCCGTAATCCCGGCGCGCACTTCACGGGTAAATGCAGTGCCCGGCGCACGGGCGATCTGCTCGCCAAACTGGCTGTCGACACAGGTTGGCAACGCACCCGCAAAAGGGTTGGACGGGTCTTCGACCAACCACAGCGGTACGTCTGGCAAGCCTTCAGTGTCCAACAGGTTAGCCAGGCACTCTTCGCCCACCACGACTGCCTTGGCAGCGATGGATTGCAAGGCATGCACCAGCGGCTTGCCATTGACCTGGGTATTGATAAACGCCACCACGACACCGAGTTTGACCAGCCCGAACCAGCTGAAGAAAAACTGCGGACGGTTCTCCATGGCAATGGCGCACACGTCACCGGGGCGCAGGCCCTTGGCGTAAAACACGTGAGCCATGCGATCGGCTTGTGCATTCACGGTGGCGTAACTGAAGCGCTGCTCGCCGTCGATCAGAAAGCAGTGCCCGGGCAAGGCCTGCGCCTGAGCTTCAAGACGATCAGCCAGGGTGTACAGGTCTGACGGTTTAATCTGGGCACTGGCCGCTGCACGTACATCGAGCAATGCCTGAGTGTGCTCCCGTGGCACGGGCTGCTGCCTGGATGCAGTTAGAGCGCTGATTCGTGACATGTCGTTCATTGCGCCACCGCCTCGCCCAGCGGGTAATCGCTGTACCCTTCGGGGCCCGGCGAGTACAAAGTCTTGCGGTCGAAGCGGGCCAGAGGCAGCCCCTTGCGCAGACGCTCCACCAGATCCGGATTGGCAATAAAGTGACGGGCAAACGACACCGCGTCACCCTGCCCGGCCTGCAGTGCAGCCTCGGCCGACTCACCGTCAAACCCGTCATTCAGGATCAGGCCGTTGCTGCAATGGCGCTGGGCCAGGGCAAAGGCATCCAGTTCGGCCAGAGGCGAACGCATGATGTGCACGTAAGCCAGGCCCATAGGCTCGGCGGCCTTGCACAGGGCTACTGCGGTGGCTAACGGGTCTTCGTCATCGATGTCATTGAATGGGTTGCCCGGACACAGGCGCAGTGCCACACGCCCGGCACCAATGGCTGAAGCCATGGCCGCCAGCACCTGAGCCGGGAAGCGCACGCGGTTGTCGACACTGCCACCGTACTGGTCTTCACGCAGGTTGCTGCCCGACGCCATGAACTGCATCGGCAGGTAACCGCTGGTGCAGTGCAACTCAACCCCGTCAAACCCAGCTTCGCGCGCATTCAATGCAGCCTGGCGATACTCCTCGATCACCAGGGCGATATCTTGCAGGGACAAGGCCTGGGGCTCGTCGGTATCGACCATGCCGGCGGTGTCGGTAAACAACTGAGTACGTGCGCGCAAGGGCGAAGGCGCAACCGTAGCGGCCCCGGCCGGTTTGTTGTGGGCGCTGGAAGCACGGCCGACGTGCATCAGTTGCAGCACAATCAGGCCGCCTTCGGCATGTACCGCGTCGGTCACAGCCTTCCAGGCCGCGATCTGTTGCTCGTTGTAAATCGCCGGGGTCCGGCAATAGCCCAGGCCGCTGGCAGAAGGCGCGGTGCCCTCGGCGACGATCAGCCCGGCCGACGCACGCTGGCGGTAGTACTCAACCATCTCAGGGGTGGGCACGCCGTGCTGATCCGCACGACTGCGGGTCATCGGTGCCATGACAATACGGTTGGCCAGTTCAAGCTCACCGAGGCGCACAGGTTCAAACAAAATGCTCATGGATAGTCCTCAGCGCACGCGAATTTTCGGTGCGCCAGCCCCTCGGCGCAGGGTGGCAAGAAAGTGTTCGACCGGTGCCGCTGTCGCCACTTGGGGCAGTTGGTCCTTGTCCGGGCGATGGGCCCAGAACTCGGTCCAGGACGGGAACAGGTCGTGGAAAGTACCGGCGTAGGGTTCGCGCCCCGGCCAACGCATTTTTTGCGTGCCGATCGGCGGCTTGTTGAGGTCACTGGCGTACCAGTAGCACGGCAAGCGGCGGCGGAAATACCAGCGCCCCTGCATCCGCTCGTAGTCATCCCAATAGAGCATTTGCATGGTGACCCACTCGGGGCCGGTCTCGTGCTCGTTCTTGGAATACACCACACCCACGGCGTGATCAGGGTCGGTAAACTCGATGAGGTGCTGGCCCAGGTGATGCGAGGTGCCATGGAACTGATCACGCAACGTGTCATCGACCCAGGCTTTGAGGTGTGCACGCCCGGTTTTTTCGCGACCGACACGAATGTCTTCGGCAAACAGATTGACGTGGGCATCGAGGTCGCGCATGTCCAGCGACAACGAATATTTGCCGGCCAACTGGCGAATTTCTTCAATCGACTCCAGCCGGTCAAGACGGGCTAGCAAGGCGTTCTGTTCCATAAAAGGGTCCTTATTCCAATACCGTGTACAGCTCGCTGCTGCGCCCGCCATCGACCGGCAAGCAGGCGCCGGTGATATACGAGGCTTCGTCGCTGGCCAAAAACAGAATGGCGTTGGCCACTTCCACGGGTTGGCCGACGCGCCTGAGCGGGATCAGTTTTTCGGTATTGGTGCGGGTCTTGTCGTCGGTGAGCATGCCGGCCGTGGCGGGCGTCTCTACCACGCCCGGGCTGACCACGTTGCACCGAATGTTGTGGCTGGCGCCTTCGCTGGCGGCGGCGCGGCTGAAATTGATCACCGCGGCCTTGGCTGCGCTGTAGCCAGCCATCCATGGCGTACCGAACTGGCCGCAGATCGAGGCCAGATTGATGATTGAGCCGCTGCCCTGAGCACGCATCAGGCCCATCGCCGTACGCGTACCCCAGAAGGTGCCGTCCACGGTGGTCGCAAAGTTGGAGTGCCAGTCAGCGGTGGAGGTGCTGTCAATCGCACCCCAGCTGTAGGCCATCGCATTATTGACCAAAATATCCAGCCGGCCATGGCGTTGTGCCGCCTCGCTGATGGCGGCGACATAGGCGGCTTCATTGCTGACATCGGCCACCGCGCATTCCGCACGGCCACCGCTGTCGCGAATGTGTGCGGCGACCGCTTGCAGCGGCTCGATGCGACGACCGCAAAGCACCACCAGGGCGCCCTCTTCGGCAAACCGCAGTGCCGTGGCGGCGCCAATCCCGGAACCGGCACCGGTGATAAATGCAATCTTGTTGTGTAAACGAGTACCCATGACCTGCTCTCCCATTGCTGTGCCCGGCGTTTAGATAAACGCCATGCCGCCGTTGACCGCCAGGTTTTGCCCGGTAATGAAGGCCGCGTCATCACTGGCCAAGAAGGCCGCGACGCGAGCGATTTCATCGGTCTCACCCATGCGGCCCAGAGGGATGGCCTTGAGCATGCTTTGCATCCAGTCTTCCGGGATGTCAGCCATCATCGGGGTGTTGGTCGGGCCGGGAACGATGGTGTTGACGCGAATGCCATTGCCTGCCAGTTCGCGGGCCATGCTGCGGGTCAGGCCCATTACGCCAGCCTTGGCCGCGCAGTAATGGCTTGGACCTTCACCCGTCAGGGCGGAGGTGCTGGAGATATTGATCACCACACCGGGGGTGGCGGCCTGAAGCATCAGTTTTACGGCTTCACGACTGCAGAAGAAGGTCCCGGTAAGGTTGACGCCGATAACGCGCTGCCAGTTCTCGTCCGGTGTTTGCGCGAACGCATCAATCGAACCGATGCCTGCGTTATTGACCAGCACATCGAGGCTACCGAAGTGCGCGTGAACGGCAGCCATCGCGGTGGCGACAGAATCGCTGTCGGCGACGTTGCAGCTGACGGCAAGAGCGCTGTCGCCCAGCCCTTCAATGCTTTGGCGTGCGGCGTCCAGATTGATGTCGGCTGCGACAACCTTTGCCCCCTGCTCGGCAAAATGACGCACGATGGCCCGCCCCATGCCTTGACCTGCGCCCGTTACAAACGCCACTTTATTCAGCAATTTCATAGAGTTCTCCCGCCTGCCCGATTCCGGACCGCCCTTAAGACTGGGCGGTGTATGGGACCAATCATTGACTGGAGAAAAAAGCTGAACATCGTCCGATAAGACTAAGCAGCACTCACACCTTGTTGGCGCACTACCCGCTCCGTAGCCGTTGACGAGTAGAACAAGGCTAGGTCCGAGCGCGAAGCGGTCGCAAATCCGGAGCGCACGGTTTGCCTGATTAACCGCAATATCCGGATTTACGACTGCTACGCAGCCTCGCAGCGCTCGTCAGCGGTGACAAGATGACCGGCTGGTCTAAATGGACGATGTACTCGCCACGCGCTTCATGGAATAACGGAACCACTAGAACAAAAACCGGGAGAGCCCGTCGTGTCCATACCCTTGCGCCCCACCTGGCGAACTCACTACGCACTAGGCGTTTTGGCTGCCATCTATATCTTCAACTACATCGACCGGCTGCTGATGGCCATTTTGATCGAGCCGGTTAAAGCCGAATTCGGCATTTCCGACACCGGTATAGGCCTGCTTTCAGGGGTGACCTTTGCGGTGTTTTACACCCTCTTCGGCTTTCCTCTGGGGCGACTGTCAGACCGTATCGGACGCAAGAAAGTCATCGCATTCAGCTGTATTGCCTGGAGCGTGATGACCATTTTCTGCGGCTTTGCGGCCAGCTTTGCGATGCTGGTGGTGGCCAGGATCGGGGTAGCGATTGGTGAGGCCGGTGGCACCGCCCCGTCAATGGCAATGGTCTCGGACCTGTATCCGCCTGAACGCCGTTCTACCGCTCTGTCGGTACTGATGCTGGGCTCAAGCCTGGGGGCGATTTTCGGGCTGGGGCTGGGCGGCTGGATCGCTCAACATTACGGCTGGCGTTTTGCATTTGTAGTGATCGGCGCGCCGGGGATTTTTCTCGGACTGCTGTTACTGCTCACCGTACGGGCGCCGAAACCTGCAATGCTGGTCAGCCCCAATCAAGTGGCGCAGGCGAACTGGGCCGTCACGGTGCGCGAGCTGTTCCAGACCCCTTCTTTCCTCTGGATTGTGCTCACCGGCGGCTCTGCTGCCATCGCCGGTTATGCCATCGGCACCTGGAGCCCAAGCTTTCTGATCCGCTCCCACGGTTTGAGCCTGCAGGACGCCGGGCTGCTGGCCGGTGTGGCAGGTGGCGCCGGGGCCACATTTGGCACCCTCACCTGCGGCATTTTGTGTGACCGTCTGGCGCGCCGTGACAAAGGCTGGCAGATCGGCGTTCCGCTGCTGGGCACGCTGATCAGCATCCCGTTCGCCCTGACTTACTTTTTGTGGCCGGTTGGCACCGCGTTTTATGTGGGGAGTACCCCTGTACCCACCGCCTTTCTGTTTTATAGCGTGTTCAGCTTTTTCGGGACGTGGTGGGCAACACCCTGCCTGGGCGCCATTTCTCATCTGTTCCCGGCAACCCGACTGGCCCAGGCCACCGCGATTTTTGTGATGTCCATGACCTTGCTCGGGGTGGGCGTCGGTCCGCTGCTGATCGGCATGCTCAGTGACGGTTTCGCCCATAGCCTGGGCAACGAAGGCCTGCGCTACGCCCTGGCCTCTTGCGTCTCGCTGCTGGTGCTGGCTTCGTTGTTTCTGGCCATGGCCTTGCCACGCTATCGCAACTACCTGATGAACAAGACCCCAACCCCAGCATCGCTGGCTGACGCGGCCACTGCCTGACTTTTGGAGATTGAGTGATGACAGAACAAGACCTTCCACTGCCCATCGGCCACTTTGTGACACTGGACAGCGGCCTGCGCCTGCACTTTCTCGATGAAGGCAGCGGCCCGGTGGTGTTGTGGCTGCACGGTAGCGGTCCGGGTGCCAGTGGCTACAGCAATTTCAAAGGCAACTACCCGCAGTTTGCTGCCGCAGGTTTTCGCAATCTGGTGGTGGACTTGCCGGGGTTCGGTCGCTCCGACAAGCCTGAAGATGCCCAGTACAACCTGGAATTTTTCGTCAATGCCATATCGGGGTTTCTCAAGGCGGTCGGGGTAAAGCGCGCAACCCTGCTCGGCAATTCCCTGGGCGGTGCAATTGCCCTGGGCCTGGCGCTGGCGGAACCGGAGCGCGTCGAAAAACTGATCCTGATGGCCCCGGGCGGCGTTGAAGATCGCGAAACCTACTTCAAGATGATCGGCATTCAACGCATGGTCGAGCTGTACAACGCTGGCCCCCTGGGCATCGAGCAAATGCGCCGGATCATGAGCCTGCAATTGTTCGACAGCTCGCAGCTGGATGACAGCCTGCTGGCTGAACGTGTGGCCGTGGCCGTGCACCAACCGCGCAATCTGTTCACCACCATGATGGTGCCGAACATGACCGAACGACTGGAGGAGCTGCAAGCACCGATCCTGGGGTTCTGGGGCACCGATGACAATTTCAACCCCGCCAGTGGCGCGCTTAAAGTGCTGAATCACGCTCCCAAAGCACGCTTTATCATGCTCAACCAGTGCGGCCACTGGGTGCAGGTTGAACACCGTGACCTCTTCAACAAGGCGTGCCTGGAATTTTTACGCGGCTGAATCATCACCGCGAACCACGCATGACTCACGGCTGCCTGCGGGCGGCCGTACCCCCTTCCAGACACCCGCTCGGGCTGAAATAACAATGACAAAATACTCTCAGTTGCTGGCACCCGGTCGTATTGGCTCTCTTGAGCTGCGCAACCGCATCATCATGGCGCCCATGGGTTCCAATTTTGCCGAAGCCGACGGCCAGTGCGGCGAACGGATTCAAGCCTATTACGAAGCCCGCGCCCGAGGCGGCGCCGGACTGCTGATCATGGGCGTGTGCTCGGTGGCGTTTCCGGCCGGGACCGCCGAGCCGTTCCAGGTCGGCGTGTCCAGCGATGACTTCATCCCCGGTTTGAGCCGCCTCGCCGAACGCGTCCACCAGCACGGCGCAAAAATCGCCATGCAACTTCAACACGCCGGCAAGACCTCGGTGCGCGACATGGCCGAAGGTCGGCAACTGTGGGTGCCTTCAGTACCGCCCGTGCTGCAAAGCGACATGATGGAGGCGCTGACACCCGAGGAGCTGGCCAACTTTGTCAGCTCCATGAAACGTCGCGCCGAAGGCTCACCGATCAGGGTGATGGACAGCTTCGATATCGCGCAAATGATCGACTGGTTTGCCTTGGCTGCCGACCGGGCCAAACGCGCCGGCTTCGACGGCGTAGAACTGCACGCGGCCCACGGTTACATCATTGCCGGCTTCCTCTCAAGCTATTACAACCGGCGCGAAGACGAGTACGGCGGCTCATTGGAGAACCGTGCGCGGCTGCTGTTGGAAATCATCGCGGCAGTACGCGCCAGGGTCGGCAACGACTTTGCGGTGTGGCTGCGTCTGGACGCAGAAGAGCTGCACACCCCTGGCGGCATCACTCTGGACGACGCGACGGCTGTGGCGCGCATGGCCGAGGCCGCTGGGGTCGATGCGGTCAGTGTGTCCGCCAGTGCACGCATCACCAGTGGCGTGGTGTTCACCGAGGCACCACTGGTTCAAAAGCCCAACGGATTCCTGGAGTGGACTGGGGCAATCAAACGCAGCGTGCAAGTGCCGGTGATTGCCGTAGGGCGCATCGAACCGGAGGCCGGTGAAGCGGCACTGAAACGCGGCGACTGCGACTTTATTGCCATGGCCCGCAAGCTGTTGGCCGATCCGGAGCTGCCGAACAAGCTGCTCAACGATCAGGAGGCCAGCATCCGCCCGTGCATCTACTGCTACGTGTGCGTCAGCCAGATCTTCATCAACGAGCGGGTCAAATGCGCGGTCAACCCCATGACCGGCCATGAGTTCGAATACGTTATCAGCCCCACCTCAACGCCTAAGCATCTGGTCGTGGTCGGTGCCGGGCCTGCCGGGATGGAAGCCGCACGCATTGCTGCCCTGCGCGGACATCGTGTAACCCTGCTCGAGCGCAGCGACCGCCTGGGGGGCACGCTGTTTTTTGCGGGCCTGGCCTATGCCGAAAACGCCCGCTTGCTGGACAACCTGAAGGTTCAGGTGCAGCAATCATCCATCGATGTGCGCTTGAACACCCAGGCCAGCCCCGCCCTGCTTCGCGACCTGGGCGCCGATCAAGTGCTGGTGGCTGTTGGCGCTGAACGTGCGGCACCGGCGATCCCCGGTGCCGATCAAGACCACGTTTGGAGCGGAGATGAGCTGCGACGCCTGATGACGGGTGACCGCGCCGACGAAATCGCCAAGCGCAAGCTGTCCTTTACCCAGCGTGCACTGATGAAAGCCGGCAGCCTGACCGGTGTTACCGACAGCCGGGAAGCCATGCAAAAACTGTCACGGGTGTGGATGCCCTTGGGCAAGCGCGTGACCATCATCGGTGGCGGGCTGGTGGGCCTGGAACTGGCGGAATTCCTGATTGCTCGCGGGCGTCAGGTAACCGTGCTGGAAAGCGGCACCCACCTGGGCCGCGAACTGGCCATCGTGCGCCGCTGGCGGGTGCTCCACGAAGTTCGCGTGCATGGCGGCGAGTTGATTACCGGGGCCTGCGTAACAGCCATTGAAGGCCATGCCGTGCTTTACCAACTGGCTGATGGCAGCAGTGCCCGCAGCGAAGCCGATTCGGTGGTACTGGCCATCGGCGCACAGCCCAACACCGGATTACTCGACGAGCTGACCCGTGCAGGCTTGAGCGCCACCAGCATTGGCGACTGCCGGAGCATTGGCTATATCGAGGGTGCCATCAGTGCCGGACACAAGGCCGGGCGCGAGGCCTAGGGACAGACCGCGCCGTTAGCTTCGCAGGCAAGCCAGCTTCCACATACCCACAAAACGTGATGGTTACACCCTCGCTGTGGGAGCGGGCTTGCTCGCGATGGCATCACCTCGACCTACCTGTAAGACCCCGCCGCTCTCAAGCAGGCTGTCGAACATGGCCTGGGCTGCCGCCGACAACTCATGACCGGGTTTGGTCAGCACGCCGATGGCGCGCTCTACCACGGGCTCATGCAAGGTGATGCAGCATGCGCCGAGCTCACGCATCTGCTCGGCGCACAGCGCCGGTACCACGCTCACGCCCAGCCCGCTGGCGACCATTCGCCCGACCGTGGCCAGTTGATGACTTTCGAATTCCACCGGTAATTTCATCTGTCGCGCCTGCAGGTGTTCTTCCAGCATTACCCGCACGGCAGAAGGCCGTTGCAGGGTAATAAAGGGCTCTTGCAGCAGGGTTTTCCAGTCAATCAAACCAAGCCCGGCCAGCACCGAATCACGGGGCACTACCGCGACAAAACGGTCGAGGTACAACGGGGTAAAGGTCAGCGACGAACCGGGTGCGGGTTCGAAAGCCACACCCAGCTCCACCTGACGATCGCGAACCATCTCCAGTACTTGCTCGTTGATGACGTCGTTCACCGTGACGTTAACCTTGGGATATCGCACGCGAAAACGCTTGAGCATCGCTGGCAGCTGATTACCCGAGAATGACGGGATCGCCGCCAGGGTCACGCGCCCACGTTGCAGGGTGAAACGCTGACGCAAGTCATCCTCGGCGTTGTCCCAGTCCGCGATCAGACGTCGGGCCAGCGGCAACAGCGACTCGCCCTCGGGTGTCAGTGCCACATTGCGCGTGGTACGGCTGAACAGACGCCCGCCCAGGCCCTCCTCCAACGCTTTGATGGTCAGGCTCAAGGCCGACTGGGACAAATGCAGGCGCTCGCAAGCCACGGCAAAACTCAAGCTCTGGGCCACGGCGAGAAAGGCGCGGATCTGCTTCACGGTCATGGGCTTAGCCTCGCAGTGATTGATTTGTTTTATCTATTAATCCAGCTTAAAAATCAACTTATCAAATCAATCACATCCAGTAACACTCACTTCAAACGGCTAACCACAGCCCACTAAAAATAAAGAGGTGCGTATGGCAGGTTTCGACAAGCGTGTGAGCTCCTACGAGGAAGCCCTGGCGGGACTCAAGGACGGCATGACCGTCATCTCTGGTGGCTTTGGTTTGTGTGGTATCCCCGAGAACCTGATCAACGAGATCAAGCGTCAGGGCATCCGCGACCTGACCGTGGTTTCAAACAACTGCGGGGTTGACGGTTTCGGCCTCGGCGTCCTGCTCGAGGACCGCCAGATCAGCAAGGTGATCGCCTCTTATGTGGGTGAAAACGCCCTGTTCGAGAAGCAGCTGTTGAGCGGTGAAATCGAAGTCGAACTGACACCCCAAGGTACCCTCGCCGAAAAAATGCGCGCTGGCGGTGCCGGCATTCCGGCATTTTTTACCGCTACAGGTGTCGGCACCCCCGTTGCCGACGGCAAGGAAACCCGCGAATTCAAGGGCCGCGCCTACCTGATGGAAGAGTCCATCACCGGCGATTTCGCCATTGTCAAAGGCTGGAAAGCCGACCACTTCGGCAATGTGATCTACCGCCATACCGCCCAGAACTTCAATCCGCTGGCCGCCACGGCCGGCAAGATCACCGTGGTTGAAGTCGAAGAAATCGTCGAGCCCGGCGAACTGGACCCGACCCAGATCCATACCCCGGGCATCTACGTCGACCGGATCATTTGCGGCACGTTCGAAAAACGTATCGAACAGCTCACCGAGCGTTCCTGATCCCCTGCCCAACTCCTGAACCCGAGCACGGAGAACAACCATGGCTCTATCCCGCGAACAAATGGCTCAGCGCGTCGCCCGCGAAATGCAGGACGGCTTCTACGTCAACCTGGGCATCGGCATCCCGACCCTGGTCGCCAACTACATTCCCGAAGGCATGGAAGTCATGCTGCAATCAGAAAACGGCCTGCTCGGCATGGGGGCGTTCCCCCGGGTCGGTGAAGCAGACGCCGACATGATCAACGCCGGCAAACAAACCGTCACCGCACGCACCGGGGCGTCGATTTTCTCATCTGCAGAGTCGTTCGCAATGATTCGCGGCGGCCATATCGACCTCACCGTACTCGGTGCCTTCGAAGTCGACGTACACGGCAACATCGCCTCCTGGATGATCCCCGGCAAGCTGGTCAAGGGCATGGGCGGCGCGATGGATCTGGTGGCCGGCGCGGAAAACATCATCGTCACCATGACCCACGCGTCCAAGGACGGAGAGTCCAAGCTGTTGTCGCGTTGCAGCCTGCCATTGACCGGCGCAGGTTGCATCAAGCGTGTCTTGACCGACCTTGCCTACCTGGAAATCGACAACGGCGCGTTCATCCTCAAGGAGCGCGCACCCGGCGTCAGCGTTGAGGAAATCATTCGCAAAACCGCAGGCAAGCTGATCGTCCCGGACCATGTCCCGGAAATGCAATTCGCCTGAACCATTCACTCAAGAGCAACGCTGCTCAAGTGTGGGAGCGGGCTTGCTCGCGAGGGTCTTCAGAGCACCGCATTAACTCAGTAAAGACGCGTCATCGTTAACGACCATCGCGAGCAAGCCCGCTCCCACAGAGCCAAAAAAACCTTGAGTGAACAGCATTGTCAGTCACAGCGTTTTTTTGATGACCCGTGTCTGCTCGGGGGCAATCAACTGACCGTGCGCGTCGATGGGCCGCATCAACCCCAACGGCTGCCCTGTGGCTGTATCCACGAGTTGCGAATGGGCCTCGTGGGGCTCGAACATATGCTGCTCTGCCCATTGCCGCAAAGCCACGACCACCGGAAAGAGGCTCTCACCTTTCGCCGTCAAGACGTATTCCTGATACGAGGTCCCGTCAGACGCGGGCCGCACTTCCAAAATACCTGCCTCAACCAGGCCCTTGAGCCGGTGGGTCAGCACGCTGCGCGCTACACCCAAACCACTCTGAAAGTCCCCAAAGCGCCGAACGCCATCGAACGCATCGCGTACGATCAGTAACGACCAGCGATCGCCGATCAAGTCCACAGTCCGTGCCACCGGGCAGGTGGGGGCTGGATCAATGTGCGGCTTGGCCATGCAGGCTCCTTTGATTGTTTAGGAAATCAGAATGATTTCTCGCAGCAAGTTTCATTTTAAGACTGGTTGCCCTACAATGAAACAAGTCTTAATTTGAGACTAGATTGCCGCGAGGTTTACCCGTGCACAATGATCAACTTCATCCCGTCTGCGGGGCGCCCCCACGGCGCACTCCGCGAGGGCTGGTCGGACTGTTCGCCTGCGCCAGCGGGTTGAGTGTGGCGAACGTTTATTACGCCCAGCCATTACTTGACCAGGTGGCTGAAGACTTCGCCATCAGCCCTGGCGCTGTCGGCGGTGTAATTACCGCCACCCAGGTTGGCAGTGTGCTGGCCTTGTTGTTGATTGTGCCGCTGGGCGATCAGATCAACCGCCGAACCTTGATGCTGGTCCAAATCAGCGCGCTGATCGGCGGACTTTTTTGCGTCGGCATAACCCACTCCCCCTTGATCATGCTGTTAGCCATGCTCGCGATCGGTTTGCTGGGAACTGCCATGACACAGGGCCTGATCGCCTTCGCCGCCACTGCGTCCTTGCCAGAAGAACGCGGTCGGGTGGTGGGCACGGTGCAAGGCGGGGTTGTGATTGGACTGTTGCTGTCACGGCTGGCTGCCGGGCTGATCTCGGACCTGGCCGGGTGGCGCTGGGTGTACCTGAGCTCGGCGCTGGCCATGATGACGCTGGGTTTGATCCTCTACAAAGTCTTGCCCACGCAACGACCGTCATCCGCACCCATGGCATATCCGCGGCTAGTGCTGTCGATGTTTAAGTTGCTCAAGGAGGATCCCGTGCTGCAAATCCGCGGCATGCTCGCCTTGTTCATTTTTGCGGTGCTGGGGATTTTCTGGAGTGCGCTGGTGTTTCTCCTGACCCACGCGCCCTACGGGTTTTCACACACCACCATCGGCACATTTGGACTGGCAGGCGTAGTGGGTGCGCTCGCGGCCACGCGCGCAGGAGTTTGGGCGGACAAAGGCCTGGGCCAATGGACAACCGGCGTATCGCTGGCGCTGCTGATACTGGCCTGGGGGGCTCTCTGGCTTACGACTGACTCGATGGTATGGCTACTTATCGGCGTTGTGATGCTCGACCTCGGCGCACAAGCCATTCATGTGACTAATCAGAGCATGATTTTCAACTCACAGCCCGCCTCGCACAGCCGCGTCGTGGGCTGCTACATGCTGTTTTATGCTGTTGGCAGCGGCCTTGGCGCACTGGCATCCACTGCCCTTTTCGCGGCCCATGGCTGGACCGGTGTGTGCCTGCTTGGCGCCGGCGTCAGCTTGACGGCCCTTGGGTTCTGGGCCGTCACACTGCACCTGATGCCGGGCACTGTTGAGCACTCACGAACAGCCGCCAGGCATCCCGGATAAACACAGGGGACGACAGCCCGTGAAAAGGTTGTCAGTGGGGAGGTGGTTCCTCACGGACTTCGGGAATCGTCAGAATCCGCTTCAACAGTTCTGCGGTTTCCACCCGGCTGGTTTTTCTGAACTCCACGGTGATGCTCTCGGTGCCCATGTCCGGGCCTTGCTCAACAACCACCTGTTTGAGGCGACCTGCGTCTTTGCCGAGAAAGTCCTCAAGGGTCTGGCGATTCAATACGCCAATTGGCGCCACCAGCTTGATGACATGCACTTTTATGTAATCGCGATACCTGTGCTCAATCGGCCCGATGGTAATCAGGATCAGCAGAATCAGAACGGTAGCCGCCACGCCCAATAGATACAGCCCGCCACCGATGGTCATGCCAATGGCCGCCACCGCCCACAGGCTCGCGGCCGTGGTCAGCCCCTTGATCACTTCACCGCGCATCATGATCGAGCCTGCACCGAGAAAGCCGATACCGGTAACGATCTGCGCGGCGATCCGCGAAGGATCGAGTTGCGTGCCCTGCTGGGTCAGCGCCTGCTGAAAACCAAAGGCGGATACGATCATGAACAGGCATGCCCCGGTCGCCACCAGCATGTGGGTGCGCAAACCCGCGGTCCAAAATTGATGTTCTCGTTGCAATCCAATCATGCTACCCAACACTGCGGCCAACAGCAGGCGCGCAATCATTTCCCATTCTGAAATCATTCCAGTCCCTCAAGCCAGATCATCTGCCAGCGCAGTAATTGCCAACAGCATAGTCAAGGTTCAGCCGTGCGCCGCACAGCCATGCGCCAGCGCTATTTGACCAGACGGATTTCCTTGGAGGGCCGGTAGCCGAAATAGGCGCTGTAGCACTTGCTGAAATGGCTCGGCGACACAAATCCGCAGGCCACCAGCACCTCCACCTGTGACAGTTCGGTGTGCTGCAGCAAGCGCCGCGCTTCGGTAATGCGCAGTTCGAGGTAATACCGTTGTGGCGTGGTGCCCAACTGTTCCTTGAACAGACGCTCCAGCTGACGACGGGATCGGCCCACATAGACCGCCAGTTGTTCCAGCTCCAGGGGTTCTTCAAGGTTGGCGTCCATCAGCATGACCACTTCACGCAGCGGGGCGCTCACGCAGATGTTTTGCTCCGGCTTGATGCGCCGATACCGGGATTCTTCAAACGCCAGAATATCCTCGATACCTTCGACCAACGCCTTGTCATGCAAGCCCTTGATCCAGCCCAACGCCATCTGGAAGGCCCCGGCAGGGCTGGAGGCCGTCAGCCGGTCACGATCAATGACGAAGGGCTCGCTGGTGACCTGTGCGGCCTTGGCCACTTCGGCCAGTGCGGGGCGATGTTCGGGGTGGATAGCACAACGGTAGCCGTCCAGCAGCCCGGCACTGGCCAAAAACCAGGCGCCGTTCCATAACCCGCCGAGGGTGATCCCTGCACTGGAAGCAGCCCTGAGCAGGCTGACCAGTTCGTCACTGATCTTGAGTTCGGTTCTGTAGCCACCGCAAATAACCAGCAGGTCCAGTTCGTCGAGCAGGGTGGGGTCAATGCGGGCATCGGGACGAATCACCAGGCCCAGATCGCTGACGACCTCGCCTTCGCTCAGGCCATAGGTGCGCGATGAAAACAAACCGGCACGCAGCAGGTTGGCGGTGATGAGGGTGTCCAGCGCCTGGGTAAATGCAGGCAGCGAGAAGTGTTCAAGCAGCACAAAGCCCGTGCGAACCACCGGGCCTGCCTCGGCGTGGCTGTCCTTGAGATAACGAAGGTTTTTACCCTTCATGCCGGTGCTGAATTGACGTCGCTCGATCAAGGCCAGATCCATTTTTATGCAGTGATAAGGCCCAATGCTACCCCCCGGCAGGCCAAAAAGCTCCTGCTGGAGAGAGACGACCGGGGCGTGTCGGCAACTGTCCCTCCCCCATCGCCAGGCCCCGGTTCAAGCACGTTGAAGATCAGAACCCCACAGTGGCACTCAACAGGTAGGTTCGTGGCGTCGAGAGGGTCAGCCCCGGCTCGCTGTCATCCGAGGCGCCCGCCGAACTCCAGTACCGTTTGCCCAGCACGTTCTCGACACTGGCCCGCAAGGTCACGTCCTTTTGCTCGACCTTGAATGCGTAACGCGCCCCCACGTCGAAGCGTTCCCAGGCATCGATTTCCTTGGTGTTGGCCTGGTCCAGATACTGCGAGCTGGTGTAGATGCCGCGCCCGGTAAGGGTCAGCCCTTGTACGCCCGGCACATCCCACTCGGTGCCCAGGTTGACGTTGTACTTGGGTGTGGCAGGCGCACGGTTGCCGTCAAAGTTGCCGCCCAGGGTATCGGTCAGTTTGCTGTCGATGTACATCACGCCACCCAGCAGGCGAAGCCCCTGGAGCGGCTCACCGAATACGCTCACTTCGGCACCCAGGTTTTGTCGCTTGCCGTTGGGGCCGAACACCCGGCTGATGGCGTTGGTTTCGTAGGCCGGCTGCCGGATCCGGAACACGCTTGCGGTGATCGCGAACGGGCCCATGTCGTACTTGGCCCCGGCTTCAATTTGACGGCTGATGAACGGCGGGAAAATCTCGTCATTGTTGGACGCTGTCGACGGCGCAATCTTGCCCTGGCTCAAACCTTCCATGTAGTTGGCGTACAGCGAGAGCTGTTCGGTGGCCTTGAACAGAATGCCTCCCGAAGGCGAGATTTTCTCTTCGTCATAACCGGTGGTGCCTTTGACGTCATTGCTCCAGTCATCGACCTTGACCCGCTGCCAGCGAGCACCAACGGTCAGGAGCAGGCGATCATCAAAGAAGCCCAGGGTGTCGGACAACGCTACGCCGCTATAACGGCTTTCGGTGTAGACCTCGGGGTCAAGCCGGGTCGGTGTGCCGGGTTTTGGCGTTTCAACGGGGTGATAGAGGTTGCTGTTGGCCTCCGCGTAACGGGCGCCGCCATTGGTAAAGTCCATATAAAAGTAGCTGGCGGCCAGATTGACCTCATGACTCACAGGTCCGGTATGGAACCAGTTGCGCACACCGGCCATCGCGGTGCGCACGTTTTCATCACGGGTAAACGCTCGCGGCTGCACCTTGAAGTCACCGGCATCGTTGGTCACCGAAACGGCATGGCGCAGGAAGTCGTGGTTGCTTTTGCGCGCGCCGACGGCGCCGTAGACCATGACCGAATCGTTGACGTCATACTCTGCGTTCACCGCGCCAAACGTATCCTTGGTATGGGCCCGGCTCCAGGGCTCTGCGTAGTTGTGGCGAACATCGCTGGCGTCCGGAACCTTGGCTTTTGGACCCACCTGCACCCGCTCCTGAGGGGCGTCGGTGATGCGTTCGGTGCGGCCCATATCCGTCGACACGCGCAGACGCTCGCCGCGAAAATCCAGACCCAGTACGGCCATCTCGCGATCGACGCTCTGATGGTCCCACTCGGTATCGCCGGACTGTTTTACACCGTTGAAGCGCACCCCGAACTGGTCTTCGTCGCCGAACCGACGGCCAATATCCACCGCACCGCCCACCTGACTGTTGGAGGCATAGCTGCCGGTAAACTCGGTGATCGGCTGATCCGTGGCGCGCTTGGGCACCACATTGATGCCACCGCCCACGCTGCCACGGGGCGAGATGCCATTGATCAATTGGCTCGGCCCTTTAAGGATGTCGACGCGATCGGCCATTTCCATGTCGATGGTATACGTCGGCAAAATGCCGTAGAGGCCGTTATAGGACACGTCACTGTTGAACAGGCTGAAGCCGCGAATGGTGAATTGCTCATAGCGCCCGCCCGCCGGGTTGGTGGCACGTACCGAAGGGTCGCTGCCTATCAGATCACCCAGGGTGCGCGCCTGCAGGTTCTTGACCGCCTCGCTGGTGTAGGTGGTCATGCTGAACGGGGTTTCCATGAAGTCCCGCGAACCGAGCATCCCCTGGGAACCCCTGCGCGCGACCTGACCGCCAGCGAACACGGCACCGCCCTCCATACCGTCTGCACCGAGAATCGAAGTACTGGGCAGTTGCAGGCTGTCGCTGCCTTGCGCCAGGGGAATCAGGGTATAGGCCTTATCGCCTGCGGACAGTAATTGCAGGCCAGAGCCCTGCAGTAGCCGGGAGAAGCCTTCTTCGACTGCAAACGCACCGGACAGGCCGCTACTGCTGTGACCGCTGACCAGCGCCGGATCCACCGACAGGTTAACCCCGGCCAAACCGGCGAAGCGGGTCAGCGCTGCGCCCAACGTGCCCGCGGGTACCTCGTAGGTACGGCGCTCGGAGCTGTCGGCCCAACTGGAGGTGATGAACAACGGACTGGAACTGAGGGTCAACACAAGACCTAATCGAAACAGCGGGCGCAGGCGCAAGGACGATACTGCTGGCATGGGGCAAAGCTCTCGTATTTTATTCACTTGCCTTGAATGACAGGCGAGATGAAAAAAAGGGACAGCGAGCGTTGCACAAAATCTGTAGATACTCTGTTGCCAGCCGACCTGTTCAGAGCAATGTGCTCCGCTAAAAAGGTCGGCCTGTAGGCCGCCTCGGCGGGCCGTTGATCTTGTTTTTGCACTGGTTTTTGATCTACCTGCCCTTCGGGAGGCTGAGAGGAGGTTCTGCGTAGTGGGTCGACCGGCATGGATGCCGGGAGAGCCGTGTTGGGCCATGGATGGCCCGTCACGGCGTGCCCACGGAGCGGGACCGGAGTGAGGGACACCTGAGCGCAGCGAGGGCCGTACGCTGGGGCAAGGCCTTTTTGGGTACTTTTGTGGCTGTTTGACAAAAGTGCCTCGCTGTAAGAGCGAAACCATCATTTCAGTTAACCGCGAATGCCGGATATGTACCCCGTGTGCCCGTTGTTTTGCGATGCGCCCGCAGCGATGCCGAGTACATATCCATTCGATATGTCACGACCTACTACGGGTTCCGCCCTTACGGCGGGTCACTTTTTCCAAACGCCGAAAAAGTAACCAAAAAGGCTTGCCCTACCATACGGCCGCCTCGCCCAGGCTCGGTGGTTCCCTCACTCCGGCACTGTCATGGGGGCTCGCCGCGACGGGCCATCCATGGCCCATCGCGGCTGGCGCGGCGTCCTGCCGCGCCACCCCCATAACAGCACCTGCGTTCGGCCTTCTGTGATGGGCATTCGCGTCGTCTGGACATTCGTGTGGCTCCAGCAAAAGCACAAGCAAAAGCAAAAGCAAAATCCATCGCAGACGCCACAGAACCTTGCGCAAAACGTTTTAGCGCCAACATACAAGACGCTGGCGCAGGAAAACGGCAACTGTGGGAGCGAGCCTGTTCGCGAGCAGGCTCGCTCCCACAATAGGGCTTGACCTACAACAGAGTATCTAGAGGTTTTAGAGGGTTCACGCCTGGTTATTTCGGGGTACCAGCGTGACCCAATAGCGTGTGCGTGTTTGCACCTGTACCGGCAAGGTAGCGGCCAGCAGCGACAGGATGCGGTCGGTATTGTCCAACTGAAAACTGCCAGTGACCCGCAGGGTTTCAAGCCCGGGTTCCCAGCGCAGCCAGCCTGCGCGATAGCGGCTCAGCTCACGCAAAAAATCCCCCAAGGGCTGGTTCTGCGCCATCAGCACCCGCTCCCGCCAACCAGGCTGCAACGGATCGAACGGGCCAATGGCCCCTGCTCCCGTCACGCCCAAGCTGACCTGTTGGCCCTCACGCAACAACAGCGCAGCACCCTGTACCGGCTGTACCTGCACCGTGCCGCTGACCACCGAAACCTGACAATCCCCTGCATTGAGACGCACGCAGACGTCACTGTGACTCAGGGTGATGCGCCCGTAGCGGGCGTCAATGGTGAAGGGTGCAACGCCCCTTGCCTTGAGCGCCATCTCGCCCCGTACCAACGTCAGCAACCGGGCTTGCATGTCGACATTCACAGCGCTGGCCGTATTGAGTTGCAGTGTGCTGCCGTCGGCCAACGGCACATCGGTATGTTCCCCCGTGGCGGTGTGCAGATCGGCGCGCCATGCATCCAGGGGCAACTGGCGTGTCAGCAACCAGGCTGTCGGCACCACGGCGCCCACACACAGTGCCTGCTTCAGGAGTGCACGCCGTCCCGGATCTGGACGGTCAAGGGTGGCCATTGCCAACGCAGAAGGCAGCTTGTGGAAGCGCTGGCGAAGTAATTGCACTTTCTGCCAGGCGGACTCATGAGCACCGGCGCTGTCGCGCCACTGTTGCAGATGCGCGCGATCTCGGTCAGTGGCCGTGCCGGACTCCATCAGCGCCAGCCAGTGGGCAGCAGCGCGGGCAACGTTTCTGACTTCGGTTGAAGGATCGGCCTGTTTCAAGCGTCCACCAACAAGCAGTGTTCGTATGCCTGGGCCATGTAACGCTTGACCGTACGTTCAGAGACCTTCAGGCGTTCGGCAATCTCCCTGTACCCCAGCCCTTCGAGCTGGCTCCAGAGGAACGCCCGGCGCACCACTGCCGGTAACCCATCAAGCAACTCGTCCAGGGCCTGCAAGGTCTCGAGCAGCAGCCAACGTTGCTCGGGGGACGGCACACTGTCTTCGGGCAGCTGTGCCAGCGCATCCAGATAGGCCTGTTCCAGGCTGCGCCGAGTATAGAAATTGCTCAGCAGACGCTTGCCGACCGTCAGCAAATAGGCTCGAGGTTCACGCAAATCAGCCAGTGGCTGGGCGCTGGCAAGGACGCGAACAAAGGTGTCCTGGCTCAGGTCTGCCGCATCCCAGGCGTTGCCCATGCGCTGGCGCAACCAGTTTTCCAGCCAGCTGCGATGATCGCGATACAGCGCATGCAGGGTCTGCTCTTTCGGTGTCGCTGCTTCAATCATCTCAAGAGGCCCTGTGTGCAGGATATGGCAAATGAGAGTGATTCTAATTTGTGTTTTATCTTGATACCAAGTTCTTTTTCTTCTACCTCAGTCCTTTAGTCGATCCAACAGGGCCTGGGGGTGTAGATGAAGAACTAAACTGCTACAAATCATGTAGGCAGCTCACTCGGAACTTGTAGTCCCCTGGATAGGCTGCGATAAGCTCCGCCATTGGTTCAATCAACAGCAATCAGGAATTATCGATATGTACGGGGTTTTTGCATGAAGTGGCTCAAGGGCATCATTCTGGGCGCGATACTGCTTGCAGTCGGCGCTGTAGCGCTTGGGCTATTTTACTTTCTGCCTCAACACGATGTGGTGATGGTCACCGGGGTTGAAGTCAAACGGGTTGATCACAACGGCGTTATCAACGCTGAAAATCCGGCCGACGGCCCGACCCGTGATGTGTACTTCATCAACACCGAAGACCCGATCACCAAGGAAGTCATGGTGTATCGCAACGAGGACACCGGCTGGTCCTTCCCATGGTATTTCAAGTTCGACTCTGCAGACATCCAGGCCAAGGCCCAGGGATACTCCCGAGATGCCGAGCAGCTGGCACTTATTCGATATTACGGATGGCGCATCAAGATCCTGTCGGTGTTCCCGAACATCACCGCGATCGAAGCCACCAAAACCCGCGATGAACCCTTCCCCTGGTTTAACACGGTGTTCTTCAGCGTGTTGGCACTGGTGGTGCTTTTTATTGCCGTGTTTGTAAAACGCCGCGTCAAACGACGCCCGCAAATGCCAGTGAGCTGATCAATGCGCCCCTCCCGGGGCGCATTTCTCTGCCATCATCGCAACGCTCGTGCATCGCGATAATGCTTAAGCCTGACGCTGCACCCTCTGCTCGTCTTGACCGTGCGATGCATCTTCTTCCTGCACCACAACGTCGATATCCCGTTCGTGGTCGAACACGGCCTGGGCGAGGTCTTCAGTGACGCGCATCTCGACCCCCACCGCTGACATTTGTGCCGCAGCGGTGAATGGCGCTGCTGTGACCGGCTCCGAACGCTTGCCGCGCCGCCACATAAACAGCAGCACCAGGCACACATTGAGCGCTGCCAACGCCCAGAACAACCCGCCTTCGCCGACCCGGGTCATTAACGGTGAAATCACCAGCGGGCTGATGGCAGACCCTAGCGAGTTGATCAGCAACAGGCCCTGGATCATGCGCACTATCGCCCCCGACGATGCCCGATCCGCTGCGTGACTGACTGCGACCGGATAAATCGCGAAAATACCGCCTCCCAGCAGGAAAAACGCCACGACCAGTAAGGGCGACCCCGGCGGCAGGAACAGGATGATCAGCGACAACACCGCGCAGGCAGCGCCCAACACGATCAGCACCAGATGCCTGTCCTGATGGTCCGACCAGCGTCCGACCGGGTATTGCAACAGCATGGCGCCGAGAATCACACAGGCCATCATGTGTCCGACTTCAGTCACGTCCATGCCGATTCGTTGCAAATACAGCGGAAGCAGCGCGTACACCGCAGCAATAGCGATGCCCGAGCCAAAACAGCCGATGACCCCGGTCGGCGTTGCACGCAGCAACTGCAGTGGCATTAGCGGTTCGGCCCGCTCCACAATGGGCGTCGCACGAGGAATCATCACAATGGGCAACAGGGACAGCGACGCCAGGATGGCCGCAATCATGAAGGGAATGGTGTCACCGGTTTGCGCGATGACGCCCAGGTTGACCTGCCCCAGCAGGCCAGCGCCGTATAGGGCAATCATATAAAGGGCCAACAGGCGTCCACGGATCTTGGGGTCGGCGGCCATCAACAACCAGCTTTCCACCACGAGAAACACGCCGACACTGGCCCAGCCCGTGATCAGGCGCAACACGAACCAGGTCCAGGGATCTGAAGTCATCCCCTGGAACAGAATCGTGGTGGCGATCAGGGCAGCGAAGCAGCTGTAGGCGCGGATATGCCCGATCCGCACAATCAGACGATCATTGAAGATCGAGCCCAGCGTCAGCCCGATGAAATACGCAGAAGAGACGACACCGACCATGGTGGCTGACTCGCCCAATGTGTCGAGTCGCAACGTCGTCAACGACGAAAGCATGCCGTTGCCGATACTGATGATAAACAGCCCAAGTAAAGGTGCCAGCGCCATCGCCAGCAGTTGGACAGACATAATTGACTCACGACCTCATTGATCAATGGAAAAGCCCGCGACAAGCAGGTGCAACCCTGCACGGGCAAAGACCGGGCCGGGATAAAAAACAGGTATGTGCGATTGAGCTTCGCTCGACGCCACCGTCATGGCGGGCGAGTTACAGGCAAGGTTCAAGGCATGCTGGACGCACACCCTGCAACTGACCGGGCATGCAAAACCAGGGCGCGCATGTTAGCCGCAGACACGTGCAAGTTGAAGACACGGCGATCTGATTTTTCAACGAATAGAGCCCAAAGACACACTATCGATGACGCAAAAGGCAAACAGCGCTGTATCCGGCCTGAAAAGGACTGAATCCCAACCCCGGGAAAACCCTCACCCGGCCAGAGAGCGGTGCCGCTTGATCCGGTACATATCGCCATCGGCATGGCTGAGCAGCGTATCGGCGTCCTCCCCGTCTTCAGGATAAAAGGCCACACCGATACTGCAGGACGGCATGTGCATCCCACCAAACTCGACACCCAGTGGCTCGGCCATGATCGCGTTGATCTGTGCGACTTTCTCCAGCACGACGTCCTGCGAGCGGATGTCCGTCAACAGCACCGTGAATTCATCACCGCCCATGCGCGCCACCGTATCCGTCTCGCGCACGCAACTTTCCAGCCGTCTAGCCACCATGCACAGCACACGATCGCCCATGGCATGCCCATAAATGTCATTGATGCCCTTGAAGTCGTTCATGTCCACAAACAGCAAGGCCAGCGTGCTTGTGCGCCGGTTCGCTGTGCGTATGGCGAGGTCCAGCCGATCATTGAACAGCGAGCGGTTGGTCAACTTGGTCAGCGGATCATGGTGGGCAAGGAAGCGCAATTCGTCTTCGGCCTCCTTGAGGGCCGTCACATCCCGCGCAACACCGATACGCGCGCCGACATCCTCGGACCAGAAGGCAGCCCAAAGAATATGCACGATGCTTCCATCCTTGCGGATATAGCGGTTGCGAAAATCAACGTGGGGTTGACCGTTCATGACCCTAACGATGGAAGCCCGTGTGGTCGCCAGATCATCGGGATGCATGTAGTCAGTGATCGCGGTTCCGGTCAGCTCTTCGGCACGGTAGCCGAGCAGTGCTTCGCAGGCATCACTCACAAATGCAATCTGGTTATCCCTGTCGACCACAAAAACCGTATCCAGCATCAGATGGATAAGTTTTGGGTAGAGCGCTTGAAGGTCGACGGGCATAGGGCTGAAAAGTCCGGTTGATCACACCTGTTGATCATAGCTTGATGGCAAATTAATGGCCAAATAATCCCTTGACCTGGCCCTTTTGGCACCTACAGGCCACGTGTTTGGGTCGAAAACTGCCAAACGGTCATCGCAGGTCATGTCCTGAAGAGAGGCCGCGCATAACGCTGACCTGCAGAACCTGCCCTTCCTGCCCCAATGCCACCGCCCGTGGCGGGGTAAATCAGCACCGAACTTTACTTGTATACAATCCATAATAATTCTGGTTACATAATTCCGCGCCTACGACCCCGGTAATCGCCGGTGCGTATTGCGAGGGTCAACTAAAAATGCAACCTCCACAGCTGCTCGAACCCATTGCGCGTGCTCCAAAAATGTCACCCAGCGCGCATTCCGATGCTTGCTTGAGCCATCACGGAAGAGGAAACCCGATGCCCAAAACTTTACTGGTCAAGAACGCCGAACTTTTGGTGACCATGGATGGAGAACGCCGGGAGATCAGGCGCGGTGGCCTGTTCATTGAAGACAACCTGATCACGCAAGTCGGCCCTACCGAAACGCTGCCTCAACAGGCCGATGTGATTCTGGACATGGCCGGTAAAGTAGTCATCCCGGGCCTGGTCAACACCCACCACCACATGTACCAGAGCCTGACCCGCGTTGTACCAGCGGCCCAGGACGGTGAGTTGTTCAATTGGCTAACCAACTTGTATCCAATCTGGGCAAGACTTACGCCAGAAATGATCGCCGTCTCGACCCAAACAGCGATGGCCGAGCTGATTCTCTCTGGCTGCACGACATCCAGTGATCATCTCTACATCTACCCCAACGGCTGCAAGCTCGACGACAGCATCCACGCTGCGGCTGAAATTGGCATGCGCTTTCACGCTGCCCGCGGCAGCATGAGTGTTGGGCAAAGCCTGGGCGGTTTGCCGCCCGACTCAGTGGTGGAGAAAGAAAGCTTCATCCTCAAGGATTCCCAGCGCCTGATCGAGAGCTATCACGACGCCAGTCATGGTTCGATGCTGCGCATGGTCGTGGCGCCCTGCTCACCCTTTTCGGTGAGCCGCGACCTGATGCGTGAATCTGCCGTACTTGCGCGTCAGTACGGTGTGTCGCTGCACACCCACCTTGCGGAGAACGTCAACGATATCGCCTATAGCCGCGAAAAATTCGGTATGACACCTGCCGAGTACGTCGAAGACCTGGGCTGGGTCGGCCACGACGTGTGGCACGCCCACTGCGTACAACTGGACCAGCACGGCATTGAACTGTTCGCCCGCACGGGCACCGGGGTCGCCCACTGCCCGTGCTCGAACATGCGCCTGGGCTCGGGGATCGCGCCGATTCGCAAGATGCGTGACCACGGTGTATCGGTGGGCCTGGGTGTCGACGGCTCGGCTTCCAACGATGGGGCCAGCATGATCGGAGAGGTTCGTCAGGCACTGCTGTTACAGCGTGTTGGTTTTGGCCCCGATGCAATGTCCGCTCGCGAGGCACTCGAAATCGCAACACTGGGCGGTGCCAAAGTGCTCAATCGCAACGATATTGGCGCGCTGGCGCCCGGCATGGTTGCGGACTTCGTGGCTTTCGACCTTGGCCATCTGGCCTATGCCGGCGCCCTTCACGATCCGCTGGCCGCCCTTGTGTTCTGCACCCCCACCCACGTTGACACCAGCGTGATCAATGGACGCGTGGTGGTAAAGGACGGCCACCTCACCACCGTCGACCTGCCCCTGGTGCTGGAACGCCACAACACACTGGCCCGCCAGTTGGTCAGCGGCGAGTAATCCGTTCACCCCGTTGCGCTCTGCACTGAGGGCAACGACGGGCTGCAACAGAGCCCAAAAACTCATCGAATGCGACTGAGAACGTGCTGTTAGACGCATCTAAAATAACAAAAGCGAGCTACTCACCATGACTTCTTCAGCTACATCTCGTCCAGAGGACGAAAACCTCGGTATAGGCCCCAACCTGGCCTATGGTCTACAACACGTGCTGACGATGTACGGGGGCATCATTGCTGTGCCCCTGATCATCGGTCAGGCTGCCGGCCTTTCTTCGGCCGATGTTGGCCTGCTGATCGCGGCATCCCTGTTCGCCGGCGGCCTGGCCACCTTGCTGCAGACACTTGGCATTCCCTTCTTCGGCTGCCGCCTGCCCCTGGTTCAGGGTGTGTCTTTCGCGGGTGTTGCCACCATGGTCGCCATCATCGGCAGTGACGGTGCAGGCGGGTTGCCAGTCGTGTTCGGGGCGGTCATTGTGGCGTCGTTGGTCGGGCTGCTGATCACGCCGCTGTTTTCGAGCATCATCAAGTACTTTCCGCCGCTGGTGACGGGCATCGTCATCGTCACCATCGGGTTGACCCTTATGCCTGTTACCGCACGCTGGGCCATGGGCGGCAACAGCCAGGCCGCTGACTTTGGCAGCACGGCCAACATAGGCCTGGCGGCATTCACCCTTGTGACCGTACTGCTGCTCAGCAAGTTGGGAAGCGCCAGCATTTCTCGCCTGTCGATTCTGCTGGCAATCGTCATCGGCACGCTGGTCGCATGGGCCTTTGGCATGACTGATTTTTCCAATGTGCTGAATGGCCCGCTGGTCGCACTGCCAGAGGTCCTGCACTACGGCATGCCTGAGTTCAGGATCGCGGCCATCCTGTCGATGCTGATCGTGATTATCGTGACCATGGTCGAAACCTCCGCAGACATTCTCGCCGTCGGAGAGATCATCGAGACCAAAGTCGACTCAAAACGCCTTGGCAACGGACTGCGGGCGGACATGATTTCCAGTGCCCTGGCGCCGCTGTTTGGCTCGTTCACCCAGAGCGCCTTTGCGCAAAACGTTGGTCTGGTCGCCGTAACCGGCGTGAAAAGCCGCTACGTGGTGGCAACCGCCGGGATGATTCTGGTGACTCTGGGGCTGCTGCCAGTGATGGGAAGACTGGTCGCCGCGGTGCCCACCGCCGTACTCGGTGGTGCTGGCCTGGTACTGTTCGGCACCGTCGCGGCCAGCGGCATCCGCACCCTGGCCCAGGTGGACTACCGTAACAACATGAATCTGATCATCGTGGCTACATCGATCGGTTTCGGCATGATCCCGATTGCAGCCCCATCCTTCTATCACCACTTTCCGACCTGGTTCGAGACCATTTTCCACTCCGGCATCAGCTCGGCAGCGATCATGGCCATCCTGCTCAACCTGCTGTTCAACCATTTGCGAGCCGGCAACTCCGACCAACAGTCGGTATTCGTCGCCGCCAGCGATCGCATCCTGCGCTCCCGGGACATCCGTTGGCTCAATGAAGGTGATGTGTTTCGCGATGGCAAGCTGTTCGATTGCAACGGCAAGGAAGTACCCATTGTAGAAGCCGACGAAAGCCATGATCACGCCTCGCCACCCCGTAAAAAGCACTTCGAGCAAGAACACTGATCAACCTTGAACCCAGGAAATCGGCGTAAAGATTTGCTGTCGCTTCAATACGGGCGTTGCTGAGAAGGGATCAGCACGCCCGTACCGCCCGCTTTCTCAGCAGCCGCTCAGCGCTACCTGCCGACGTTCGCCCACAAAGAAGAACGGCCGCAGGCGCACGCCCACGCTGTTGCCGATAAAAGCAGCTACGAGCCACACCCAGCCATGCAGGCTGCCCGAGGCGATGCCACTGAAGTACGCGCCGATGTTGCAGCCATACGCCAGACGCGAACCGTAACCGAGCAACAAACCACCGATCACCGCCGCCACCAGCGAGCGGGTCGGAATTTTCAGGCTGGGTGCAAAACGCCCGGCCAGGCCTGCGGCCAGTAACGCACCCAGCACAATGCCCAGGTTCATGACGCTGGTGATGTCTTCCCACACCGGTGCGGCCAAGGCTTTGGCATTGCCCGGCATCTGCCAGAACGCCCAGCTGCCAACATCGACACCCAACCCGCTGGCTGCCTTGGCGCCCCACAGTGCAAAGGCCGACGTAATGCCCCAGGGCCGCCCGGCCAGGGCCAAAGTGGCGTAATTGAGCAACGCCAGGCCAATTGCCCCCCATACCAGCGGCCACGGCCCCCGCAAGAAGCGGCGCAGGCCCTGATGTTCGCTGCTAACGCCCTCTTCCAGCTTGCCATGCCGGCCCTTTTCCAGCCGCACCGTCACCGCGGCAATGAGCGCGAACACGGCCAGACTCAATAGCAAAGCGGGAACCACACCAAAGGTTTTGACGATAGAGGTCGGTGCAAACGAGGGCAGCGCAAACCACCAGTCAACGTGGTGAGTGGCAATCAGCGAGCCACAGATAAAGAAAAACAGGGTGACCAGCATGCGCGCATTGCCGCCACCCACTGTGAACAGAGTTCCGGAGGCACATCCGCCACCCAGCTGCATGCCGATACCGAAAATGAATGCGCCGAACACCACCGAAATCCCGATAGGCGCCACCAGCCCAACCACAGGCTGACCAAACAAGGTGCCCGCTCCCAGCGCGGGGAAGAACAGCACCACCGCCACTGCCAGCATCACCATTTGCGCACGCAAACCCGCACCACGCCGATCATTGATAAACACTCGCCACGCCGAGGTGAATCCGAAGGCAGCGTGATAGAGGGTCAAGCCCAGTGCTGCTCCGACTACCAGCAACAGTACCTGGCGCGAGCCGACACTGTTTTGCAGGAACACTGCGCCAAACAACAGAAAGGCAAAAGCCACCAGTGGTGCCACAGACTTGCGCACAGGTGACATGGAAAGAGAACTGCTCATGAGGAATCTCGGTACCCAGGTGTTGGTTAATTGCGATGGCGGCGAGTATAAACCTGCGCGGCGGGCAATTGCTGTGTAACCGCGTGTAGTCGCTGACGAGGAACGAAGGCTGCGATAGGCGTCATGATGTTTTACGACTGCTTCGCAGCCGAACGCAGCCTCGCACGGCTCGTCAGCTGCTACGGTTTTCGCCACCCGTCCCGCTCCGTAGCAGTTGACGAGTAGAACGAGGCTACGTCCGGTTGCGTAGCGACCGCAAACCGGTACACGCGGTTTGCCTGATAAACCGTGGAAGCTGACTTTACGACTGCTTCGCTCCTCAGCGGCTACAACTACATCCCCAGCCAGTTCGGCAACGCAAGAGAAACAAACGGCACGTAGGTCACCAACACCAGGAACGCAAGCATCACCAGCAGCCAAGGCGATACGGCGCGTACCACGCGTGTGAGCGGCATGCCCGTGACTGCCGAGGTGACAAACAGATTGAGCCCGGTTGGCGGTGTGATCAGCCCGATTTCCATATTCACCACCATGATGATACCCAGGTGGATCGGATCGATGCCCAGCTGCATTGCGATCGGGAACAGGATCGGTGCAAGGATCAGGATGATCGCGGACGGCTCCATAAAGGTGCCTGCAACCAGCAGCACGATATTGACCACCAGCAGGAATTCAATCGGCGTAAAGCCCTGCTCAACCACCCAGGCAGTGATCGACTGCGGGATCTGCTCGGTGGTCAGTACGTGGGCAAACAGCATGGCGTTGGCGATGATGAACATCAGGACCACGCTCAGCTTGCCCGCTTCGATAATGACCTTCGGGCATTCACGGACGGTCATGTCCTTGTAGATGAAGATGGCCACAAAAGCAGCATAAACTGCGGCCACGGCAGCGGCTTCGGTCGGTGTGAACATGCCCGAATAGATACCGCCGAGGATGATCACGATCAACATCAGGCCCCAACCGGCCCGGCGGCCTGCGGTCATGATTTCCTTGAACGATGCCCGTGGCAGCGAGGGCATGTCTTTCACGCGGGCCATGATGTAGATGGTGACCATCAACACGAGACCCAACAGAAGGCCCGGCACGACACCGGCCATGAACAGCTTGCCGACCGAGGTTTCGGTGGCCGTGGCGTAGACCACCATGACGATCGACGGTGGAATCAGAATACCCAGGGTACCCGCGTTGCACACAATACCGGCGGCAAAGTCTTGCTTGTAGCCGGAGCGCACCATACCGGCGATAACGATCGAGCCGACCGCTGCCACTGTGGCTGGCGACGAACCGCTCAGCGCCGCAAACAGCATGCAGGCAAGGATCGCCGCGATGGCCAGGCCACCCTTGATATGACCGACGCAGGCGTTGGCGAAGTCGATCAGGCGACGGGCTACGCCACCGCTGGTCATGAATGCGCCGGACAACAGAAAGAACGGAATGGCCAGCAGCGTGTAGTGCTCGCTGGTTTCGAACAGTTTGATCGCCAGGGAACGAACCGAATCGTTACTGAAGAACAGGATGGTCATGGCCCCTGACAAACCCAGGGAAATCGCCACCGGAATACCGATAAACATCAGCACGAACAGGGCGACAAAAAGGAAGGCAATGGTCATTTTTCGGCCCCCGACTGGTCGTTTTCCGCCAGTTTGACGGCGTCATCCACTTCACTGTGCAAGCCCAGCCCCTGCTGTTTGCCTTGGGCGATACGGATGAAAATCTGCAGGAAACGCACGAACATCAGAGCAAATCCGATGGGCACGATCATTACGATTTGCCATTGGGCAATGCCGAAACGGTCCAGGTCTTCAGCACTGGTCCCGACCCCATACAAAGTAGCCACCCACTGCTCACTGGAGTACGCCATCAAGGCGCAGTAGCCCAGGCAAATGAGCACGGCAAGCATGGCCACACGTCTCTGGTTGGCAGGGTTGAACTGGCGCACCAGCAAGTCGACGCCAATGTGGGCGCCAATCCGCACGCCCCAGGCCAGCCCCACAAAGATCAGCCAGCCAAACATGGCCTTGGTCAGCGCTACGCTCCAGGTCATCTCCTGGGCGATGTATAGAATTTTGTCGCCGATACCGAGCATGGTTTCGTTGGCGAAGGGCAGCGAATCCCCCAGAGAGTAGAAAACGCCATAAAGGTTGTTGAACACCACGTACGCGAAAGTGACCAGGGTCATGCCTGCAAGCAGGAACGCCACCAGCATTTCTTCCGCGTGATTCCAGACACGAACGACTGCGTGCATGGGTTTCTCCCTTGATAGAGCGGTCGCAAAGCGACGTGTGGGACCGATGAAGTCAGGGCCGCCGTAAACGTAGCCGTTAGCAACCCCGCACGGGGTCGCCAACGACAATCGGGGTCTCAGCTACTTTTGTTGGCCAGCTCGGCGGCCTGGATCACATCAGGACCAATGGCGCCTTCGAACTTTTTCCACACCGGGCGCATGGCTTCACGCCACATCTCGCGCTGCTCAGGTGTAAGGGTGATGATTTCGCTGTTGCCGGAATCGGCAATCTTCTGACGGGAGTCCTGGTTCAGCTTCTCGGCCTGTTTGTTCACCTCCACCGTGACCTCGGCCATGACCTCATCCAGGGTGGTGCGTATTTCCGGCGGCAGGCTGTTCCAGAACTTGGTGTTGGTGATCACCATGTAGTCGATGGCGCCATGATTGGACTCGGTGAAGAACTTCTGCACTTCATACACATTCTGGCTCTCGTAGTTCGACCAGGTGTTCTCGGTGCCATTGACCACACCGGTCTGCAAACCCTGATAGACCTCGGCAAAGCTCATTTTGCGCGGCGCGGCACGCAAGGCCTTGAACTGCTCATCCAGCACGGCAGAAGCCTGTACCCGGAACTTCAGGCCGCGAGCATCCTTGGGTTCATGCAGGGCCTTGTTGGCAGACAACTGCTTCATGCCGTTGTGCCAATAACCGAGGCCGGTAAGGCCCTTGCCTTCCATGGACTTGAGCAAGGCCTGACCTTGCGGGCTCTGCTGGAAACGGTCGACCGCATCGATGTCGTCGAACAGGAATGGCAGATCGAAGATCTGGATCGGTTTGGAGTAGTGCTCGAACTTGGCCAGCGACGGCGCCAGCAGTTGCACGTCCCCCAGCAACAGCGCCTCCATTTCCTTGCCGTCACCGAACAGCGAGGAGTTCGGGTAGACCTCGACCTTGACCTGCCCTGGCAGGCGCTCCTCGGCCAGTTTTTTGAACATGAGCGCGCCCTGGCCCTTGGGGGTGTGTTCGGCGACAACGTGGGCGAACTTGATGCTGATGGGATCGGCCGCGCTCGCAAAACCTGCGAATAACGGAAGTGCGCAGACCAACGCCTTGAGGGTGTGCTTGAACATGGGTACATACCTCTTGTTGTTATAAGTTTGGTAGTGCCTGGTGTTGCCTTAGTGCTGCTTGAATCAGGCTGACGCAGAACCCGCCCGCCGCACTATTCGCCGTGCATGTTCGATCACCGGAGCGTCGACCATCTGCCCGTCAACCACGAATACTCCGTCAGCAGACTCAACCGCAGACAGAATCCGTCGGGCCCGGTCCAGCTCTTCATGACCGGGCATGTAGGTGTCGTGAATCAGTGCAACCTGAGTGGGGTGAATGCACAACAGGCCGCCAAACCCCATATCCCTGGCATCGGCAGCCATTTGGGTCATGCCCTCGATGTTTTTGATATCTGCAAATACGCTGTCCAGCGGCGGCGCCAGCTCTACCAGCCGGCTGTGCAGCAAAATGGCGTAGCGGGCCTGATCGAGAATTCGCTGCGCTGCGACGCTGGTGCTGCTCAAGCCCATATCCAGGCCAAGGTCCAGTGCACCGAAAGTCAATCGCTCGATCCCGGCTGCCCGGGCAATGGCAGGTAACTCAAGCAAGCCCCTGGCACTTTCGATGATTGGCCAAACGGGTTTGGCGCACGCCGCAGCCAGTTCAACCTGCGCAGCACTTTCGGCCTTGGGCAGCACGACCGCCACTACACCCGGCTGGCGACGGCACAACTCCAGATCGGCCGCCTGTTGCTCATGATGCGGCGCATTGATACGCACCAGGACCCGTGCCTGTGGGTTGGCATCAAGAAAGGCGTCCAGATTGGCCCGTGCCTGGACCTTGAGGTTTTCTGCAACGGCGTCCTCAAGGTCGACGATGACCGCATCGGCGCCGCTTTCCAGCGCCTTGGCAATCCGCTCGGGGCGGGTAGCCGGTACAAACAACGCTGAACGAATGATTGTTCTGTTCATGAAAGTGCTCCGTGCCGAGGTGCGAGGCGCGCGCCTCACACCGCTCCTTGTTGATGGAGGCGCTGGATGTCCGTTGCTCCGTAGCCCAGCTCATTGAGCAGGCTGTCGGTGTGCTCGCCCAAGTGCGGCACTGGATCCATTCGTGGTTCAAAAGCGAGATTGCGACCCGGTGGCAGCAGTGCTGGCAGCTTGCCGGCCGGACTGTCCACCTCGCGCCAGCGGTCACGGGCCTTAAGTTGCGGGTGGGCCCAAACCCCTGCCATGTCGTTGACATGGGCGTTGGCAATCGACGCCGCGTCGAGCCGTGCGATGACTTCATCGGCGCTCATGCGGGCAAATGCCTCAATGATGATGGCCCGCAGTTCGGCACGATTGTCCGAGCGCCGCGCGTTTGCATTAAAGCGTATGTCGTCCGCCAGCTCCGGCTGCAGCAACACCTTGTTGCAGAACTGCTGCCATTCACGTTCGTTCTGCAGGCCAAGCATCACCGTACCACCATCCCCTGCCGGAAACGGCCCGTAGGGGTAGATTGTGGCGTGGGCGGCACCGGCTCGCGGAGGTGGGGCGGCACCGGCTCGCGGAGGTGGGGCGGCACCGTTGAAGGCGTAATACATCGGGTAATTCATCCACTCCACCAGGCTTTCCAGCATCGACACATCAATGCGGCTACCCTCCCCCGTCTTGTCCCGCAACAGCAGTGCCGAGAGCACACCGGTGTAGGCGTACATGCCCGCCGCAATATCGGCAATCGAGCAGCCGGCTTTGGCCATGTCGTTTTCGCCCGGTCCGCCGGTAACGGACAAAAAGCCGCCTTCGCTCTGGATCAGCAGGTCGTACGCCTTTTTCTGTTCGTAGGGTCCGCCCTCCCCGTAGCCAGAAATATCGCAGACGATCAATCTGGGGAAACGCTCATGCAGGGCTTCAAAAGACAGCCCCATGCGCTGGGCGGCTCCCGGCGCCAGGTTCTGCACCAAAACATCTGCCGTGGCCAGCAGCTTGTCGAGCACCTCTCCCGCGTCCGGCTGTTTGACGTTCAGGGTCAGGCTTTCCTTGGAACGGTTGGTCCAGACGAAGTGCGAGGCCAGGCCATTGACCCGCTCGTCATAGTCACGGGCGAAGTCACCGGAACCCGGGCGTTCGATCTTGATCACTCGCGCCCCCAGGTCGGCCAGCTGACGGGTGCAAAACGGTGCCGCGATGGCGTGTTCCAGACTCACAACAGTGATGCCGTCCAGCGGGCGGGGTTTGAATGCCGTGTCGTTCATGATGCAGTCCCTGCAGGTGCGGCAGTGCGGGTCAGCACGTCCAGGTTGTCCAGATGGCGCAGGTGCCAGACCAGCTCCACAAGCCCCGTCGCCTGCTCGTCGCTGCACGCTCCCGAGAAGGCCAGCAGGCGGCGAAACTTGTCCTCCAGCTCGGCGCGGCTCAGGGTGTTGCCCGGATCGCCCTTGGGCTCATCGATGCTGCCGGACACCGTCCGGCCCTGCACCGTCGTCACCTCCACACGGCCCAGCCAGCGCTGCGGGTAGGCGCCGTCGACGTGCTCGTCCAGCACCATGCTTACCTTGTCGCGAAATGCCCCGATGCGTGGATCGGTCAACGCGTGTTGATGAAACTCGGGCAATCCGGCCTTGCCGTAAACGGCGATCAGGCCCAGCACCGTGCCCATTGAGAATTTGGCCTGGTGAACGGTCTGTGGCACCTGCACGCGCCCCAACACGTCGATGGCGCCCTGATGGACCCGCGTGATCACGCGGGCAATGTCTTCGGCCCGCAGATTTTCGCGCTGCATCACCTCCAGCAGGGCATCCGCCGCCGGGTGCGTGTGGCGGCACGAGGCATGAAACTTGAACGAGGTTTCAATCAACGCCCAGCGGCTGCCCAGGCTGTCGGACAGGCAAGCCGGGTTGGCATCGCTGGACATTCCGGCAGCCATGCCCTGCTCACCTTCAAGAATGTTTTTCGCGCCGCTCAGCCCTTCTGCGGTCAAGTAGGCCGCCAACAGACCGTCCGCTGCCGCCTTGGCGGTGTGCAGCTGCTTGGAGTCTGCTGCATCTCGCAAAAACTCCCACAGGCCCGCCGCCTGGGTGCCCGCGGTGCCAAGCAGATGGGTGAACTGCTCCTGATTGAAATCCATCAACTTGCCCACGCCAACGGCTGCCGCCAGGGTGCCGACGGTGGCCGTGGTGTGAAAGATGCGGTAGTGCGAACGGCCAAGGAACTCACCTATTCGAATACCGGCTTCGTAACCGGCGACTGCCGCAACGATCAGTTCGCGGCCGGACTTGCCCAGATCCTGTGCCGCGGCCAGAACCGCCGGGAACACCACCGTCGCCGGATGCAGCACGGAGCTGTTGTGCAGGTCGTCTTGCTCCACCAGGTGCGAGCTGGCACCGTTGACCAGCGCAGCGAAATACGCGGAGCTGGTCTTGCCGCTGACCAGGATTGTGGCCGGTCCACTGACCGGGCCCATCATTGCCGCATAACGCTCGAACAACGGGATCGGATGTGAACCCTGGCTGGCCAGGGCCGAGCCCAACCAGTCAAGAAACAGGTCTTCGGTACGGCTGATAACGGCTTCGGGCAACTGCTCGTAGTGCAGGCTGGCCAAAAACTCAGTGAGCGCTTGAGTGTGCTGACTCATGAAGCGATCTCCATGGAATTCGAAAGTTCGATCAGATTGAGGTCCGGATCGAGCAGGTAGATCGAGCGGATCGGTCCCCGGGCACCCGTACGCATGACCGGGCCTTCCAGAATGTTCACGCTGTGGGCGTGCAAGTGCTCGATAACGGTGTCCAGTCGGTCGTTGACGATGAAACACAGATCGGCCGACCCCGGCAGCGGATGCGTTGCCTTGGGCTCGAACTCGGCACCTGCCTGGTGCAAGTTGATTTTCTGCTGGCCGAACGACAGGGCATGGCGCCCCTGACCAAACACTACCGGCTGCATGCCCAGTACACGGCTGTAGAAGTCCAGACTCACGGGAATATCACGCACCGTCAGTACCAGATGGTCGAGATGGCTGATCTGCATGTTCAATCTCCGTTTAGGCTTCGGATATGAATCCGGATCAATACCTAGAATGAACGCGGCAGTTCGAGCAGGTGCTCGGCCACGTAAGACAGGATCAGGTTCGTAGAGATAGGCGCCACCTGGTACAGACGGGTCTCGCGGAACTTGCGCTCGACGTCGTACTCATTGGCAAAACCGAAACCGCCGTGGGTCTGCAGGCACGCATTGGCCGCTTCCCAACTGGCTTTAGCCGCCAGGTACTTGGCCATGTTGGCCGCCGCGCCAGCGCTGCGCCCGCTGTCGTACTCCTCGCAGGCGCGCCAGCGCATCAGATCGGCGGCTTCAAGCTCGATGTGGGCTTCGGCAATCGGGAACTGCACACCCTGGTTCTGCCCGATCGGGCGGCCGAACACCACCCGCTCGCGGGCGTACTGTGCCGACTTCTCATTGAACCAGCGGCCGTCACCAATGCACTCGGCGGCGATCAGCGTACGTTCGGCGTTGAGCCCGTCGAGTATGTAGCGAAAGCCCTTGCCCTCTTGACCGATCAAGCTGCTGGCGGGGATTTTCAGGTTGTCGAAAAACAGCTCGTTGGTTTCGTGATTGACCATGTTGGCAATCGGCTGCACGGTCAGACCGTTACCGATGGCTTCGCGCAAGTCGACCAGAAAGATCGACATGCCGTCGACTTTTTTCTCCACCTCCGCCAACGGTGTAGTGCGAGCCAGCAGGATCATCAGGTCCGAGTGCTGAACCCGAGAGATCCAGACCTTCTGCCCGTTAATTACGTATTCATCGCCCTGGCGCACCGCAGTGGTCTTGATTTTGGTGGTGTCGGTGCCAGTGGACGGTTCGGTCACGCCCATGGACTGCAGGCGCAGTTCGCCGCTGGCGAGTTTGGGCAGGTAGTAGTTTTTCTGCTCTTCACTGCCGTGGCGCAGCAAGGTAAACATGTTGTACATCTGGCCATGTACGGTGCCGGAGTTACCACCGCAGTGATTGACCTCTTCCAGGATCACCGAAGCCTCTGCCAGCCCCAGGCCAGAGCCACCGTACTGTTCAGGGATCATCGCCGACAACCAGCCAGCCTTTGTCATGGCGCCAACGAACGCTTCGGGAAAGCCCTTTTCTTCGTCAATCTTGCGCCAGTACTCCGCCGGGAACTCGGCACACAGGGCACGCACACCCTCGCGAATAGCGTTGTAGTCTTCGTTCAGATACGGATTCATTGCAGATCCTTATTGTCATTGTTCAGTCGAAGGTCACTTCGCCCTTTTGGGCCACACCTTCGTCATTACCCACCCACAACTCGGCCTTGCCTGCAGCGACAACACGACCGCTCACCTCAAAGGGATGGGGTGCAATCAACGGGCGAACGCCGCGATAGGTGAACCGCCGCAGGCGTGCAGCAGGATTGGCTCGGCAGAAAGCGCGCAGACTCAGCGTGGCCATGAGCGGGCCGTGAACCACCAACCCCGGGTAGCCTTCGGTCTCGGTGGCATAGGGCCAGTCGTAATGGATGCGGTGACCATTGAAGGTCACTGCCGAGTAGCGGAACAACAAGGTGGGGGTGGGCGTGACGGACTCCTGCCATGCACCCTCGGGCAACGGTTCTCCGCTCGCAAGCTTGGGAGGGGTGGGCTCGCGGTAAACGATGTCCTGCTCTTCGCGAATCGCCAATTGCCCGTCCTGCAGATAGTCATGCTGGACGGTGACAAACAACAGAGCGCCGGTCTTGCCGTGCTTTTGCAGGACATCGGTGATGGTGGAAACCCGCGTGGCTTGAGCGCCCACCTTGAGTGGCGTGTGGAACTCGATACGACCGCCAGCCCACATGCGGTTACGGTTGTCGGCGGGTGGCAGAAAGCCTCCCCGGGCCGGATGACCATCGCCGCCCAGACCGCTGCCCTCTACCGCTGGCTGGAAGAAACACCACTGCCACAGCGCCGGCAAGGGTTCGCCGGCCCGGGGCGCCTGCTCACCCAGGGTGGCCGCGATGCGGGTGACCAGGTTCAGGCTCAGGTGGTCATGAATTTCTTCGGTGCGTCCGACCCAGGCGGACAGTGCGTTATCGCTCATCGGTGATTACCCCGTGGCTTGTTATTTTGGACATGATTGCCAAAAGGACAGCGATCTGTGAATCTGCGTTTGCGTTAGGGGGCGTTCGGTTTTGGTTAACGCCGAAGTCCTGCTGCCGCATTCATGCCCAGGGAAAATCAGCCATGCACTTTGATCTCGTCGACCTGCGTCTGTTTATCCATATTGCCGAATCCCCCAGCATGACCCAGGGTGCGCGCAAAGCTTTCATTTCCCCGGCCGCGGCCAGTGCCCGGATCAAGAGCCTGGAAGACAACCTCGCCAGCCGTCTGCTCTACCGTGACAGCCGGGGGGTTGAACTCACACCTGCGGGCGAACTGTTTTTGCACCATGCGCGCGTGATCATGCGTCAGGTGGACTACATGAAAAGCGAGTTCACCGAGTACGGCACCGAGTCCTCAGGGCATATCAGAATATTTGCCAACACCACGGCAGCCACTGAGTTTCTCCCCGAAATCCTCGCCGGTTTTCTTGCCGAACGTCCAGGAGTGACCGTTGACCTGCAGGAGCGTTTGAGTCGCGACATTGTTCGCGGGGTGATGGATGGTTCTACAGACATGGGCATCATTGCCGGCCCGGTAGAGGCCGACAGCTTGCAGGTCATACACTTCAGTACCGACCAGTTGGTACTGGTGACGCCCCTCGATCATCCGCTGGCCCGGCGCAAAACGATCAAGCTGGCAGAAACCCTGGCCTATCCGCACATCGGCTTGCACGAAGGCACCACCCTCCTGCGTTTTTTGAGTGAACAGGTAGCCCTGCACGGCAATACGCTGAACATGCGCATCAAGGTCTACAGCTTTGAAGCGATGTGCCGGATGGTCGAAGCGGGCGTGGGCCTGGCCATCCTTCCTGAGTCTTCGGCACGCCGACATCAACAGACCATGGGTTTGTCAGTCATCGAGCTCGACGAGCCCTGGCGCGTGCGGGAGCGAAGTGTGCTGGTGCGTGATCTTGAGGCGCTACCAAAGGTCATCCGCAGCTTGATTGATATGTTGTTGGCGCAAAACAAACACGCCGTGTAAGCGCCCTTGCTCACGCCAGTACGGGCGGGTTCTGGCGGCGACCCTCAATAGGCCGTGACGGGCTTGAGACCGCTGTGCTCAATCACCTTCGCCGCCTCTTTGGACGACAGGTAAGTGAGAAGCGCCCGGGCTGCTTGCGCATGTGAACTGGTGGTGGTCACAGCGCCCGAATACAACGTCATTTTCTGCACGCTATCGGGTATCAACCCGACAATATCGATGCCCTTGACCGGCTTGAGTTCGCTCAACTGCTGAAAGCCGATGTTCACATCGCCCCGGGCGACAACCTCACCCACAGGTTCGGCGGCGATCATGCGGGCCTTATTGGGGAAATCCGCCCCAAGGGCCATTGAGGGAAACAGTATGCGTGAAAGATAAACACCGCTGGCGCTGTCGGAGTAGGCGAGCGACGTGCTGTCGATCAGCGTCTTGCGAAATGCAGCCAGGGTGGAAATATCAGGGTGACGCTCACCTTCGCGCACAGCCATTGCGATAAAGGACTTGCCCAGATCAACACGACTGGCCTTGTTTGCCTGCCCCTGCGCAACCAGCGTGTCCAGTGCCGAGCCGACCATCAACACCACATCGGCGGGTTCTTTGCGGGCCAGCCGGTTGGGTATCGCTTGTGCCGTGTTGCCCATGGACGGCGCTTCCTGGATGTTCAACGTCACCCCTGTGGTTTTCTCATAGCCGGGTGCAATGGCGCGAATGGCCCCCATGATGCCGCCCGAGCCAAGCACTGTGAGTATGATGGGTGGCGTTTGCTGGGCCGCGTTGGCTGCCAGGGCCGTAAACAATGTGCAGGTTAGAGCGAGAGAGGGAAGCAGTCGTGGCATCGTGGGAAACCCGGTCAAGAAAAACTCGACACTAATCGGTGCCGCCACACTTCTAAAATTACCCCCCGTTAAGAAGTATTTAGTTTACCCACTGACCAGAACTGCCTAGGGTGTGCTCTCAATCAGTTTGCGCGCCGCGTTGTCGCCTTCCCTGCATCATGTGGGTATACCTTCGGAGTAATTCATGAACTACGCGCTGGTCATCGAAGATGATGAGGTGACCGCACAGTCCATCACCACTGAACTTCAGGCCCATGGGTTTGACGTGCAATGGGCGAGCACGGGACGTGATGGCCTGGCCAAGGCCATTTTGGGAGGACTCGATGTCATCACCCTTGACCGAATGCTCCCGGATTTCGACGGACTGACTATTGTCAGTACCTTGCGTAACCTGGGCATCCACACACCGGTGCTGATGATCAGCGCGCTTTCCGACGTGGACGAACGGGTCAAAGGGCTGCGCTGCGGCGGTGACGATTACCTCACTAAACCCTTCTCGATGGTCGAAATGGTCGCCCGCCTGGAAGTATTGCTCAGGCGCCCGGGCTCCCATTCCCAGGTTCATCAATTGAGCGTCGGCAATCTGAGCATCGACCTCATCGAAAACACGCTGGTACGTTGCGGCGAGTCCATCGCCCTGCTGCCCACCGAATTCAAACTGCTCACCTACCTGATGCGCAATGCCGGGCAGCAAGTGACTCGCACCATGCTGTTTGAAGAAGTGTGGGGCTACCACTTCGACCCGGGCACCAACATCATCGACGTGCATATCGGCCGGTTGCGCAAAAAGATCGAGGGCCCCGGAGCACCGTTGATTCATACCATTCGCGGATCGGGGTACATGCTTGCCACTCAAAACTGACCGCTGGCGTTCAAGCAACAGTCGACTGATTGGTATCTACGCGATTTTTTTCGTGGTCTGGGGGGCGGTACTGACGGGTGTGCTGTACGTCGAAATTTCTGGCTACCTGGGGACTGTGGCCGAACGCACGCTGATGCAACGGGCCCATTACTATCAAAAAATCGATGACGCCAAACTGTTCGATGAACTGCAGGGCAGCGAAGTTTATTCCATTGCCGGTATCGACGCGTACGGCCTGTTCGAAGCCAATGGCCAATACGTGACCGGCGATCTTCTGAAATTGCGCTCCAACCTGCCGGATGATGGTCGTGTCCACTATCTGAAACACGGTCTGCGCATGGCCGGTTCCCAAGGCGAAACACGCAGCAGTCACGCGTTGTTGCAGCATCGCAGTGACGGCCGAATCCTGATTCTGGCCCGTGATGGAGGCTCCATTTCTGCAGTGGGGGGGATCATTGGCCAGGCGCTTTTCTGGGGGTTGTCACTCACGCTGATTCCCGGATTGATCGGCTGGCAGCTTCTGCGCCGTCGCCCCTTGCAGCGTGTCGAACGCTTGCAACGCAGCACAGAAAGCATCGTGTCGGGCAATCTGCGCGAGCGCTTGCCACTGTCGCCCCGACGTGACGAACTGGACATGCTCGCACATGCCGTCAATACCATGCTTGAGCACATCGAACAGTTAATGCATGAGGTCAAAAGCGTGTGTGATGGCATCGCTCATGACCTGCGCACGCCGTTGACCCGTTTGCGAGCACGGCTCTACCAGTTACAACAACTGCCCATGGAAGAAGCCCACGCACTGAGCCTGAGTCTGGCAATGGAGGAAAGCGAGGCCATCATGCTGCGCTTTCAAGGACTGTTGCGAATCTCCGAGCTGGAAGACAGCCGTCGACGCTTGGCATTTTCCCCTTTTCAGCCCGCTGCGCTGCTCCAGCAGGCCCATGACTTCTATGAGCCCATGGCTCAGGAAAAACACCAACTGCTCACCCTGGAGCTGGAGCCTGACTTGCCAGCCTTGCAAGGTGATCAGGCACTGATGTTCGAAGCGTTGGTCAACCTGCTTGATAACGCGATCAAGTTCACCCCGCCAGGCGGGCATATTCGCCTGTGCGCCAAGGTTGCTGAAGGCGTACATCACATCGAAGTCATCGACAATGGCCCGGGCATCCCCGAAGCGGAGCGCGAAAGTGTGTTGCGACGACTCTATCGCGGCAATGCCACTCGCCAGCAACCGGGCCACGGGCTGGGGCTTTCGCTGGTGGCGGCGATTATTCGCATGCACGCCTTCAACCTGAAAGTATTGACTGCTGACTCAGGGGGAACTCACGTCACGATTAAATGCTCACGGGTGTAGCCCATTCGATGCCCTGTTAAATTTTTATTAACCTTGCTTAATTTGAAGCCGTTTGACCCATGACCTAGTTTGGCAAACCCTTTGCCAAACCGGATCTGCTGCTTGTGAAATGCCTGTTATTACGGATCAGCCTGATCGTTCTTTGCCTTGACTGCGCCAACACGTGGGCGGCCCCTCTATCGCTTGGAGCCATGATCCCCTCCGCTCCCCGACTGTCTGCCAAGGCTTGGGTGCTGATGGACGCCACGACCGGCGATATTATCGTCGAGCATGATTCGAACGAGCATTTACCCCCTGCCAGCCTGACCAAGTTGATGACGGTCTACGTGGCCACCCGCAACATTCAGGCGGGGCGATTGAAACTGGACGAACCCGTAACCGTGAGCGAGAACGCCTGGCGCACCGAAGGTTCGAGAATGTTCCTGGATCCCGGTAGCCAAGTGACTGTCAATGACCTGTTACACGGTATCGTCATCGACTCAGGCAATGATGCAAGCGTCGCCCTGGCCGAGCATGTTGCAGGCAGCAGCGAAATCTATGCCGATCTGATGAACCGCACTGCCCAGAGCCTGGGGCTGAACGACACCCACTTTATGAACCCCACGGGGTTGCCTGATCCTTCGCATTACTCTTCTGCCCGTGACATGGCCGTACTGGCCAATGCCATCATCCGCGATGAATCGGCCTTCTATCCGCTCTATGCCAAAAAGCATTTCACCTGGAACAACATTCGCCAAGCCAACCGTAACCTGCTCCTGTGGCGCGACAGCACCGTAGATGGCCTTAAAACCGGCCATACCCAGGCCGCCGGCTATTGCATGGTGACGTCGGCTGTCAGGGATGGAAGGCGATTGATCACCGCCGTCTTTGGATCAACCTCCACCTCCAGTCGCGCTTCTGACACGCAAAAATTATTGACCTACGGCTACCGTTTTTATAAGAACCAAACACTCCACACAGGTGCAAGTACACTGGCCACACCGATACTTTGGAAGGGTGAAAAACGAGCGCTTGCGGTAGGGATTCTGGACGACTTGACACTGACCATGGCGAAGAAAGCCATTCGCAAACCGCAAAGTTCGCTTCACATCAATAGCCCCTTGATTGCCCCGGTTGCCAAGGGGACAGTCGTCGGCACTCTCGATATTTACGATGGCGATCAAAAGCTGGTTACACGGCCTTTGGTCGCACTGGAAGACGTCCCAGCAGGTGGGTGGTGGACACGTTGGTCGGACGCTGTGCGATTGGTCATCATGGGCTGGTTAAGCGATGAGAAGGCAAGACCTGCCCTCCAGTTATCCGCGAGTGCCGGATAGGGGCTGCTGCGCAGCCCATCGCAGCCTCGCTGCGCTCCTCAGCGGTTTGTATGTAGGCGCTAAAACGTTTTGCGCAAGGTTCTGTGGCAACTGCAATGCATTTTTGCTTTTGCTTTTGCTGGAGCCACACGAATGTCCAGACGACGCGAATGCCCATCACAGAAGGCCGAACGCAGGTGCTGTTATGGGGGTGGCGCGGCTGGACGCCGCGCCAGCCGCGATGGGCCATGGATGGCCCGTCGCGGCGTGCCCCCATGACAGTGCCGGAGTGAGGGAACCACCGAGCCTGAGCGAGGCGGCCGTATGGTAGGGCAAGCCTTTTTGGTTACTTTTTCGGCGTCTGGAAAAAGTGACCCGCCGTAAGGGCGGAACCCGTAGAAAGTCGTGACAAATCGAATGGATATGTACTCGGCATCGCTGCGGGCGCATCGCAAAACAACGGGCACACGGGGTACATATCCGGCATTCGCGGTTAACTGAAATGATGGTTTCGCCCTTACGGCGAGGCACTTTTGTCAAACAGCCACAAAAGGAACCAAAAAGGCTTGCCCTGGCGTACGGCCCTCGCTCCGGCCCTTCTCCGTGGGCACGCCGTGACGGGCCATCCATGGCCCAACACGGCTCTCCCGGCATCCATACCGGTCGACCCACTACGCAGAGTCTCCTCTCGGCCTCCCGAAGGGCAGGCAGATCAAAAACCAGTGCAAAAACAAGATCAACTGCCCGCCGAGGCGGCCTACAGGCCGACCTGTTTAGCGAAGCACATTGCTCTGAACAGGTCGGCTGGCAACAGAGTATCTACAAAGTGTGTACAACATCCCACCCCGGCTTAACGCAACTGAAACCAGGTGGTTTTCAGCTGCGTGTACTTGTCAAACGAGTGCAGCGACAGATCGCGCCCGAAACCGGACTGCTTGCCTCCGCCAAAGGGAACCGTGACATCCAGAGCGTCGACGGTATTGACCGACACCGTTCCGGCATTCAGGGCACGAGCCACACGGTGGGCACGATTCAGGTCATCGCTCCACACCGAAGCCGCCAGGCCGTAAATGCTGTCGTTGGCTTGCGCCACGGCCTCCTCTTCAGTATCAAAGGCGCTGACGGCCAGGACGGGACCAAACACCTCTTCACGGGAAATGCTCATGGCGCTGTTCACGTTGGCGAATATCGTCGGCTGGATAAAGTTTGAAGAGCCATTGATGGTCAGCTGTTCACCACCGCTCAACAGCGTGGCACCACTCGCAGTGGCCTGGCCGATGGCTTTCATGATGCGGGCTGTTTGCTCGCTGTCGACGATGGCGCCCGAAGCGCTTCCCGGGTTCAGGGGATCACCGGGCAACCAGGCGCGGGACTTGCTGATCAGGCGCTCGACGAATTCGTCGTGGATGGAGCGCTGCACGTAGAGCCGGGAGTTGGCCGAGCACACTTCACCCTGATTGAAGAAAATGCCGAAGGCGGCTTTTTCCGCAGCCAGGTCCAGATCCTGGCAGTCTTCGAACACCAGGTTCGGGCTCTTGCCACCGCACTCCAGCCAGACCTGCTTGAGGTTGGACTGCGCGGCGTACTGCATGAAGTACTTGCCAACCTGGGTGGAACCGGTGAACACCAGGCAATCAACGTCGGGATGCAAGCCGAGGGCCTTGCCGGCGCTCTCGCCCAGGCCAGGCACCACGTTCAGCACACCTTCCGGGATACCGGCCTCCAAGGCGAGCTGGGCCAGGCGCAACGCAGAAAATGGCGATTGCTCCGCCGGTTTCAGCACCACGCTGTTACCGGAAGCCAATGCGGGGGCCAGTTTCCAGGCGGCCATGTCCAGCGGAAAGTTCCACGGCACCACCGCGGCAACAACCCCCAGCGCTTCCCGGGTGATGGTGGCCAGTGCGTTATGAGCCGTAGGTGCGACCTGATCATAGACCTTGTCGAGGGCTTCGCCGTACCAGGCAAAAACGTGTGCGGCGCCGGGCACATCCACGTTGTAGGCATCCATCACCGGCTTGCCCATGTTCAGCGAATCCAGCAGCGCCAGCTCTTCGCGGTGGGCCATCAGCAGTTCGGACAACTTGATCAGGATTTTCTTGCGCTCCCCAGGAGCCATGCGCCGCCAAGGGCCTGTGTTGAAGGCGCGCCGTGCTGAGCGCACTGCCAGGTTGACCTCTTGTTCGCCGCACGCGGCGACACGGGCCAGCAATTGATTGGTCGCCGGGTTGATGGCATCGAAGGTCGCCCCGGACATCGAGCTCACTGGCTGGCCGTCGATCAGGGCGGTGTCAATGAAGGTTTGGCGGGCAACACGCTGCTGCCAGTAGTCAAGGTTGAACATGTCAGTACTCCCAAGTGGATTTTTTTGTAGTTATTCCGCGATTTTCAAATCCGGCATGCCCACCCGGAACCCCCGGGTGACGCCCAGCAGACACAGGAGCCCCAGGCCCATCCAGCACAGACCAATGAGGAACGACATGCTCGAAAGGCTCGTCCACAACCAGAGGGTGCTGAGGAACCCCAGCCCCGGCAGCACGGCGTACATCAGGTAGTTGCGGCGTCCGCGCAGCTTCTGATCAATCAGGTAATGCTTGATCACTGCCAGATTCACCGCCGAGAACGCGAACAGCGCGCCAAAGCTGATCATGTTGGCGACGGTATCCAGGGTGATGAACAGGGCAATCAGCGAGAACAGACTGACCAGGATGATCGCGTTGGCAGGCACCCGTTTTTTCGAGACCAGCTTGCCGAGTACACGGGGCAATGCTCCGTCCCGCCCCATTGCAAACAGCACGCGGGAGACACTGGCCTGGGACACCATTGCCGAGGCGAAACAGCCCGCCACATAGGTCGCGGTAAACGCAGTCACCAGCAGTTCGCCACCGACGCGACGCATCACGTCCACCGACGCCGAATCAGGGTCGGCGAAGCTGTTCCATTCCGGAAAAACCATTTGGGCACAATACGAAACCACCAGAAACAGCAGCCCTCCGACCAACGACACCACCATGATGGCGAGCGGGATCGTACGCTTGGGGTCAGGGGTTTCTTCGGCCATGGTCGACACCGCATCGAAACCCAGAAATGACAGGCACAGCACGGCTGCCCCCGTCATGATCAACGGCACGCTGAAGCCTTCATGGTGGAAGGGTTCGAGCAGCGAAAGCGGTTCGGAACGCCCGCTCAGGGTGTTCACTGACAACGCCACGAACACCACGATGAAAACCAGTTGGGCAACGATCAGTATCCAGTTGACCCGGGTGATGGACTCGATACCCACCAGGTTGAGTACTGTCACCAGGGCAATGGAGCCGAGCACCCACACCGCGGTCGGAACTGCGGGAAAGTACTCGGACATATAGATGCCTATCAGCAAATAGCTGAGCAACGGCAGGAAGATGTAATCCAGCAATAACGTCCAGCCGGCGATAAAGCCGAAATAGGCACCAAATGCCTTGCGCGTATAGGTGTAGACAGATCCTGAATAAGGGTGCGCCTGAACCATGCGTCCATAGCTGTAGGCGGTCAGCAGCATGGCCGCGAGCGTCAACAGGTAGGCGGTCGGCAGGTGCCCCTTGGTCATCTGGGTGACCAGGCCGTAGGTGGTAAACACCGCCAGCGGGACCATGTAGGCCAGGCCGAAAAGAACCAGTCCGACAAGGCCCAGCGGTTGTCGAAACCTGCGGGCCGACGTTGCGCTGGTGGGGGAATGATGGGAGGGAGTATCGGCCACGTTTGTTATTGTATTCATTGCTGACTCCTGGAAATTGGAATGCAGGGCGCCGCGGCATTCGATGAAATCGATACCGTTAGTGAATCATTCGTTGAAAATGGTGATGGGCACGCAGGGCGATGTAACGATGTCGCCCACCACCCCGGACGCGGGGTGGTGGGCTGATCACTTCACAGTTTTCCCGCGATCCGTGCGGTGCGGTCTACTGCAATGCGGGTCTTCTCGACCAGCTCGTCCAGCTCGCCTCGGGTTGCTACCAGGGCGGGCGCCATGATCATGCGGCCCAATGTCGAGCGAATGATGACGCCCTCTTCAAAACCAAAGGTGCGGCACTGCCAGGCCAGGTCGTTTTCATCGTCGAAGCGTTTGCGCGTGCTCTTGTCCTCAGCGAACTGCAAGGCCGCGAGCAAGCCCGTGCCCTGGATCTCGCCGATCATCGGGTGATGGGCGAACACTTCGCGCAGGATCTGTTGCAGGTATGGCCCGGTGTCTTCCTTCACCGTGCGTACGATGCCTTCATCACGCAGCGCCTTGAGGTTGGCCAGCGCCACCGCTGCCGCGACCGGGTGCCCGGAGTAGGTCAGGCCGTGGGCGAAGACCCCGCCCTGCTCCACCAGCGCATCGGCAATGCGCTTGCTCAGCACCAGGCCGCCCATCGGTATGTAACCGGAGGTCAGGCCCTTGGCGATCGACAGGGTGTCTGGCTCAAAACCGAAGTACTCGTGAGCGAACCACTCGCCGGTGCGACCAAAGCCACCAATCACCTCATCGGCGCAGAGCAGTACATCGTACTGACGGCAGATGCGTTGAATCTCGGGCCAGTAGCTTTCTGGAGGGAAAATCATCCCGCCCGCGCCCTGGAACGGTTCCGCGATAAAGCCCGCTACGTTTTCGGCGCCCAGTTCGAGGATCTTTTCTTCCAGTTGCAGGGCACAGCGACGACCGAACTCAGCCGGGGTCAGCTCGCCACCCTGGGCGTACCAATACGGTTCATCGATATGGGCGACGTCGGGAATCATGCCCCCCATTTCGTGCATGAACTTCATGCCGCCCAGCGCAGAAGCCGCGAGGGTGGAACCGTGGTAGCCATTCCAGCGGCCGATCATGATTTTTTTCTGCGGCTTGCCGACCACTTGCCAGTAGCGGCGCACGGTACGGATCAACACCTCGTTGGCTTCGGAACCGGAGTTGGTGTAGATCACGTGACTGTAGTGACCCGGCAGCAGGCTGAACAGCAACTCGGACAGTTCGATCACCGCCGGATGGGTCGTGTGAAAGAACATGTTGTAGTACGACAGCTGGTCCATCTGCGCGGCGGCAGCGGCGGTCAAGTCCTTGCGACCATAGCCGAGCTGGGTGCACCACAGCCCCGACATACCGTCCAGGTAGCGCTTGCCTTCGCTGTCCCATAGATACAGGCCCTTGCCCCGCACCATCACTCGCGGGCCTTCGGCATTCAGGGCTTTTTGATCCACAAAGGCGTGGATGTGGTGGGCCGCGTCAGCCTGCTGGTAATCCTCAGTCTGGCGCTTCAACTCGAATGGTAAATTCATGGTTTTCTCTTTTTGTTGGGAGTCACACAAGGGCAAGTACACCGCTCAGCGGTTCTTGCTCATGTAGCTTTCAAGGGGGTCTTTGCTGAGCACCCCCTGGGCTTCTGCCAGGGAATCGATAAACAGGGAAAACAGTTCCGATTGCGTGCCGATATCCAACTTGCTGTAGATGTTCTTGCGGTGGGACTTGATGGTGTCTTCCGTGACCCCAAGTCGTTCGGCCAGAGAGCGTGTGGAGTGGCCGCGCAAGATCAGCTGGGCAATCCGGCATTCGCGCTCGGTCAGCAGCGACGAGCCGAAGTTGTTCAGGGCCGAATGGATTCGCTGTTCCAGCAGGTTTTCGAAGCGCGCCCCACGGGCATCCAGACCGACGAAATGCTTGCCTAGCACCGCCAGAACCCAGGGCGCTATTCGCTTGAACTGCTGGGTGGTAGCTGCGTCCAGTTTTTGCGTAAACGCCAGTGACACCGACAGGCTCAGCCCGGCACTGGACTGCAGGATGTAGTTCAACTCATCTTCCAGATGTGAGTGACGGTAAAACGACTGGAAGTATTCGCCGAGTTCGAAGTGATCGGGGGCAACATCGTCGAGGTTGTAACACCCGGAGCTGACACCTTCGATGCAAGCCCCGTAGAACGGATCCAGCAAGTAGAACCCGGAAAGGTACTGGCGCACATTGCCTTGGGGCAACCAGGGACCTTCCAGCTCGAACAACGCACTGGGCATGCCCCCGTGGGGGTACAGGTACAACGTTGTCGCCTGAATGGGCCGAATGCATTCCAGGGCCTGGAATAACGTCGCGGTGAATCCCGCCTGCCCGATGTTCTCGGTAACCCTGGCCATCTGTTCGAACCATTGCGCGGATGAAAGCCGGTCGTTTTCCACTTCAAAGACTCGCCGAAAGAACGGTTGAGTGGGACACCACGTCAGTGGCGCCAAGGAGTGGAGTGATAGTCCCACACACGCAAAATCACCGAAATCACCCGTTAGGGTGAGGCGACCAACCGACGCGCCCACGGCGCGTCACTCTTTCATGAAGGGGGCCCGATCGGTAGATCGAGGTGCGAACCTCTGCATCCGATTTTTATGTTCACTCCCCAGCTTTTTAATATTTTATTTAAAACTGCCCTCCTCCTAGCCTTGAAGTCATGCACGAACTGAATCCAACTGCATTAAGCAAGGACAGAGACATGACGGTAGCGATAACAAAAATAGACACCCTGGTGGTGGGGGCCGGTCAAGCTGGCGTGGCCATGAGTGAGCACCTGAGCAAGCAAGGCGTGCCGCACTTGGTACTGGAACGCAGTCGTATCGCCGAGCGCTGGCGCACCGGGCGCTGGGATTCGCTGGTGGCCAACGGGCCTGCCTGGCATGACCGGTTTCCGGGCTTGGCATTCGATGACGTCGCCGACGATGGCTTTGCGCCAAAAGAGCGAGTGGCGGATTACTTTGAAGCCTATGCACGCAAGTTCAATGCGCCGATCCGCACCGGCGTGGACGTCCTGTCTGTAACCCGCAATATCGGACGCCCGGGCTTTACCGTGCACACCAGCGAAGGCGTGATCGAAGCCAACCGCGTGGTGGCGGCGACCGGGCCTTTCCAGAAACCGGTGATTCCGGCGATTGCACCTCAAGACACCGCGTTGCATCAGATCCACTCCGCCGACTATCGCAACCCTTCGCAGCTGCCGGCTGGCGCCGTTCTGGTGGTGGGCGCGGGTTCTTCGGGCGTGCAGATCGCCGATGAATTGCAACGCTCCGGTCGCCAGGTGTACCTGTCCGTCGGTGCCCACGACCGCCCGCCCCGCGCCTATCGCAACCGCGATTTCTGCTGGTGGCTGGGTGTGCTGGGCGAGTGGGATCAGGCGGCGATGAAACCTGGCCGCGAGCACGTGACCATTGCGGTAAGCGGCGCCCAGGGCGGTAAAACCATCGATTTTCGCGAGTTGGCTCAGCAAGGCATGACGCTGGTTGGCCTGACCCAATCGTTCAAGGGCAGCGTCGCCCGTTTTCAGCCCAACCTGCTGGAAAACCTGGCCCGCGGTGATGAGAACTACCTGGCCCTGCTGGATGCCGCCGATGCCTATGTAGAGCGCAACGGCCTGGACTTGCCTGCGGAACCGCAAGCCCGTCGCGTGTTTGCTGATGCGCCGTGCATCAAGAACCCGATCCTGGAACTGGACCTCGCCAAGGCGGGTATCACGTCGATCATCTGGGCCACCGGGTTTGCCGTGGACTACAGCTGGTTGAAGGTCGATGCGTTCGACGCCACCGGCAAGCCCCAGCACCAGCGCGGCGTATCGAGCGAGTCCGGGATCTACTTCCTTGGCTTGCCGTGGCAGTCGCGTCGAGGTTCTTCGTTTATCTGGGGCGTCTGGCACGACGCCAAGCACGTGGCCGACCACATCGCCACCCAGCGTAAATACCTCGACTACCGCCAAGCCCCTGCCGTGGCTCGCCAACCGACTGTCAGCGCCTGATCACTTTTTTTCGGAGTTTATTTGATGCCTACTCACACTCGCATCCGCATGTTCAACACCAAGGAAACCTACCCTAACCAAACCCTGGACAACGACCTGTGCCAGGCTGTGCGCGCCGGCAACACCGTGTATGTGCGCGGTCAGGTGGGTACCGATTTCGAAGGCAAGCTCGTTGGCCTAGGCGACCCAAGGGCCCAGACCGAGCAAGCCATGCGCAACGTCAAGCAACTACTCGAAGAAGCGGGCAGCGACCTGAGCCATATCGTCAAGACCACCACCTACCTGATCGACCCGCGCTACCGCGAGCCGGTTTACCAGGAAGTCGGCAAATGGCTCAAGGGCGTGTTCCCGATCTCCACCGGACTGGTGGTGTCGGCCCTCGGGCAGCCCCAGTGGCTGATGGAAATCGATGTGATCGCGGTTATCCCGGAGTAAGGAGGCTACCCATGACGTTTTCAATCGTTGGCCGTTGCGCGGACACCGGCCAGTTGGGCATCGCCATCAGCTCATCGAGTATTGCCGTGGGTGCCCGTTGCCCATGGTTGCGCCCCGGTGTCGGCGCGGTTTCAACCCAGAACATCACCCTGCCGGCCCTGGGCCCGGACGTGCTGGACTTGCTGGAACGGGGCCTCGCCCCGGCCGCAGCGCTGGACAAGGCGCTTACGAGCAATGGCTACAGCCAATACCGGCAACTGACGGCGATTGATCACCTGGGCCGCACCGTGCATTTCAGCGGCAGCGAGACCCTGGGTACTCACAATGGGGTGGCGGGCGAACAATGCGTCGCGGCGGGCAACATGCTGGCCGACCGTGCAGTGATCGAGGCGATGGTCCTGGCGTTCGAGCAAGGCGAAGGCCAACTGGCGGATCGGCTGCTGGCTGCAATGCATGCTGCCATCGACGCCGGCGGCGAGGCCGGCCCGGTGCATTCAGCAGCGCTGGTGGTGGTGGGCGAACTGACCTGGCCGATCATCAACCTGCGGGTGGACTGGGCCGATGAGCGCCCGATCACCGAACTGCAGAAACTCTGGGACGCTTATCGCCCGCAAGTGCAGGACTACATCGACCGCGCCATCGCTCCCGACCGTTCCCCCGGCTACGGCGTGGCCGGAGATGATCGATGAGTAGCAGCCGCGATCTGCTGCACAAGCTGGTGGGGTTTGACACCACCAGCCGCGAGTCCAACCTGCAACTGATCGACTTTGTGCGCGATTACCTGGCCGGGTTCGGTGTGGCCAGTGAGTTGGTCTACAACGAAGAACGCAGCAAGGCCAACCTGTTCGCCAGTATTGGCCCGCAAGGACTGGCGGGTATTGTGCTGTCGGGACACACCGACGTGGTGCCGGTTGATGGACAGCCATGGACAACGCCGCCGTTTGAGCTGACTGAGCGCGACGGCAAGCTGTTTGGCCGGGGCACGGCGGATATGAAGGGTTACATCGCTTGTGTGCTGGCGTTGGTCCCGGCGCTGATTCAGGCGCCGTTGCGCATACCGGTGCATATCGCCCTGTCGTATGACGAAGAAGTCGGTTGCCTGGGCGTGCGCTCATTGCTCAAGGTACTGGAGTTGCGGCCTGTGAAGCCGATGTTGTGCATTATCGGCGAACCGACGCAGCTAAAGCCGGTGCTCGGCCATAAAGGCAAGCTCGCCATGCGCTGTGATGTGCAGGGCGAGGCGTGTCATTCTGCCTATGCGCCCTATGGGGTGAATGCCATCGAGCATGCCGCCGCGTTGATTGGCGAGTTGGGGCGTATAGGACACCAATTACAGCAGACACAGGACCCCCGATTTGATCCGCCGTTCAGCACCGTGCAAACCGGGGTGATTACCGGGGGCAAAGCGCTGAACATCGTGCCTGCCGATTGCCGGTTTGATTTTGAGATTCGCGCATTGCCGTCCCTGGACCCGAGTGAGGTGGCGTCGCAGTTGAAGGCGTACGCCGAGCAACAGGTGTTGCCACGCATGCAGGCCGTCAGCGCGCAGAGTGCGATCCGCTTTACCGAGTTGTCTGCGTACCCGGGCCTGGTGACTGATGAGCGCAGCCAGGCGGCTGAGTTGGTTGCAGCGTTCAGCGGCTCGCGGGAATTCGGCACCGTCGCGTTTGGCACCGAAGGGGGGCTGTTCGATGCCGTGGGCATTCCCACGGTGGTCTGCGGGCCCGGCAGCATGGACCAGGGGCACAAGCCGGATGAGTTTGTGAGTGTGGCTCAGTTGGCGGGATGTGATGCCATGCTGCTGCGGATGCTGCACTCGATCCGCACCTGATACCCCAAACGATACCCATCAGCTGTGGGAGCCGGTCAAGCCCGGCTCCCACAGTTCTAGCCAAGTAACTGCGCCAGTTCTTCACGGCAGTAGTCGACAAACAGCTGCACCGGTTTGGTCAATGGTGCGCGACGCAGCCACACAGCCGACAAGCCTGAACCGGTGACCGTTTCAGCCAGCGGCACACACACGACTTTCTGGCCGTCATAGGTGTACTCGGTGAACGGTTTGGTCACCAGTATCGAAAAGCCGAACCCCCTGCCCACCATCCCCCGAACCATCTCGATCGACGGCGAACTGAACACGATATTCGGCGTCAACCCGCGCTCTTCGAATATGCTCACGAAATAGGTCCGGCTGGGCAGCACATCCAGCAGAATCATCGGCTCCAGGACCAGATCCGCCAGGGACACTCTGGCTTGCTGTGCAAAGCGGTGATCGGCCGGTAACAGGGCGTATGGCTGCTGCGGCGGCATCAGTGGCGCAGTCTCGATGGCGGTTCCCAGGTCGTGTTCAAACAGCATCGCCACATCAATAGTGCCTGCGGTGAGCGCCTGTACCAGCTCCTGCTGCTCACCGTCGCGAATGCGGATCTCCACCCCGGGCCAACGCGCCTTGAAGCCGGCGATCAAGCGCGGCAAGTACAGCGGTGCAACGGTTTCAAAGCAGCCGATATCGATCTGCCCCGCTACCACGTCATTGTCGGCCAGGGCGTTTTGTTCGAACTCATGGGCCACTCGCAACAACTCCAGCGCCTTGCGGTAAAACCGTGCGCCACTGGGTGTGAGTGACACGCCCTGGGCGTGATGACGGATAAACAGCTGCACACCAAAGCTGTCCTCCAGTTGCTTGATCGCGGTCGAGACGGACGGTTGTGCGATGTAAAGCTTGCGCGACGCTTCGGCGACGCTGCCGCAGTCGGCCGTGGTCACAAAATATCTGAGTTGGCGCAGGTTGTAGGCAGCCATCGGAACCTCGGGAAACGTGGGATTTCGCCCCAAACCAGTGCAAGAAAAAGCTGTTTTATTCAGCGTTCACGGAGCATGCAACATACCGGAGCAAAAAAGCCCGGGAGATACTTTTTTTAATGTCTATAGCAACAAACTTACTAATTTACCTCCCTGCCCCCATTACAGATGATCACTCCAACAACAAAGCGCCGCCTTGGCGGCGCACTGCGAAGTACGTCCACGTACTCACCTGCCTTGGAGTTCGTCATGGTCACCACTGCAACAGCCAACGCCCCGCTCATCGAGAAACACACGATTGGATACGTGCCCCCCGAAGATCGCCATGGAAAGGTAAGAGACCTGTTCACCCTGTGGTTCGGCGGCAACATCGCGCCGCTGCCGATCGTCACCGGAGCACTGGGTGTGCAACTGTTCAACCTTAATCTGATGTGGGGCATCGTCGCCATCCTCATCGGTCACCTGGTCGGCGGCGTGCTGATGGCGCTGCACTCGGCCCAGGGCCCGCAGATGGGCATTCCGCAAATGATCCAGAGCCGTGCCCAGTTCGGCTCCCTCGGTGCGTTGCTGGTGGTGGTGATCGCGGGTGTCATGTACATCGGTTTCTTTGCTTCCAACATCGTGCTGGCGGGCAAATCCCTGCACGGCGTGGTCGATTCGGTGCCCGTGCCGGTCGGCATCGTGATCGGCGCCATCGGTTCCGGGATTATCGGCATCATCGGCTACCGCTTTATCCACGTGCTCAACCGCATTGGCACCTGGGTGCTGGGCGCCGGGATCGTGCTCGGTTTCGGCTACATCTTCACCCACATACAGACCACCGACTTTCTGACCCGCGGCGGGTTCAACATTGCAGGCGTGCTGGCGACCATTTCCCTGGCTGCCCTGTGGCAGATCGCCTTTGCCCCCTACGTGTCTGACTACTCCCGCTACCTGCCGGCTGACGTCCCCGTTGCGTCCACATTCTGGACCACCTACCTGGGTTCGGTCCTGGGCTCCAGTCTGTCCTTCATCTTTGGCGCCGTTGCCGTCCTCGCCACCCCGGTAGGGATGGACACCATGGAAGCGGTAAAACTCGCCACGGGCTCCATCGGCCCCCTGATGCTGGTGCTCTTTCTGCTCAGCGTGATCAGCCACAACGCTCTCAACCTGTACGGCGCGGTACTGTCGATCATCACCCTGGTGCAGACCTTTGCGTATCGCTGGATTCCAACGGCCAAAAGTCGTGCGGTGATCTCCATCATCGTACTGGCCACGTGTGCAACTGCAGCCGTGTTCGCCTCCAAGGACTTTATCGGGCACTTCGTCGATATGGTGCTGGTGTTGCTGGTGGTATTGGTGCCGTGGACAGCGATCAACCTGATCGACTTCTACGCGATCCATAAGGGCAAGTACGACATTGCGTCGATCTTTCGCGTGGATGGCGGGATTTACGGGCGCTACAACCCCCAGGCATTGCTGGCATATGCGGTCGGTATTGTGGTGCAGATTCCGTTCATGAACACGCCGCTGTATGTGGGTCCGATTTCAGAACACATCAACGGAGCGGACTTGTCCTGGATCGTCGGGCTGGTGGTGACTTCGCCGTTGTATTTCTGGCTGGCGAATCGTGACAGTGCCTACAAACGCAGGATGAACGAGGGCGCACTAGTCGCCAGTGTCTGATCGGCTACCCAGACTGTTTATCTTCAGCTGAAGACTCTGCAACTCCCGCCCCACAGGCAGCGCCAGATACTGAAAGTCTCGTCACTGGACGACTTGCGGGTCTGGCGTTGCGCATTTGGCAATACCTAGACACCCTCGCCTTCAAACCGCTGAAAAGCCGGAGCATCCTGCGTGGTGACTTGAGAGAGATGCCGCAAAGAAATCATTGTTGGGCGCCTGGACAAGCTCGCTGATGAAAAGCCAGAAACGAAAAAAGGACCCGAAGGTCCTTTGTTCTGCTCTATCGAACTGCAATGAATTCGTAAAGCCATGTTTGGAGCGGGAAACGAGACTCGAACTCGCGACCCCGACCTTGGCAAGGTCGTGCTCTACCAACTGAGCTATTCCCGCGTCTTGGTGCTGGGCATTCTATAGCAATAAAAGAATGCGTCAACCCATTGATTCAAAAAGTTTTATTTATTTAACCGAGGTCGTCTTCAGATGCGGCCATGCGGCGCGCAAATACTGAAGCATCGACCATAAGGTCAACCCGGCCGCCACCAGCAACAGCCCGTAACCCACCAACACCCAGAAGCTGAAGTCGGATGGATTGGCCAGCAAGATAACCAGGGCCAGCATTTGCGCCGCAGTTTTCCATTTGCCCATGTTCGATACGGCAACCTGCGCGCGCGCTCCCAGCTCGGCCATCCACTCGCGCAAGGCGGAAATGACAATTTCACGGCCAATAATCACCGCCGCAGGCAGGGTCAGCCACACGTTATGGTGCTCTTGCACCAACAGTACCAGTGCCACAGCGACCATCAGCTTATCGGCCACCGGATCCAGAAAGGCGCCAAACGGCGTGCTTTGCTCCAGTCGACGGGCCAAATAGCCGTCGAGCCAATCCGTCGCCGCCGCAAACGCGAAGACTGAGCTGGCGGCTACATAACTCCAGCTGTACGGCACATAGAACAACAGAATGAAGAAAGGAATAAGTAGAACGCGTAGTACGGTGATCAAATTAGGGATATTCATCGGCACAACTGGCTACGAGGTGAGGGGGCATTCTACTCGCTGTGCAGGTTTGCATAAATCAACTCAGCGAGCTTTTTACTGATCCCGGGTGCTTTGGCGATCTCCTCGATGCTGGCACGAGATAGCTCCTGTAAGCCACCAAAATGTTTCAATAAATCTCGGCGGCGGGTCGGCCCTACCCCTGCAATGCCTTCCAGGGTTGAGGTTCGCCGGGTTTTACCCCGTCGCGCCCGATGCCCGGTTATGGCAAAACGGTGGGCTTCGTCACGGATTTGCTGGATCAAATGCAAGGCCGGCGAATCGCCTTTCAAGGTGAATTCATGGGCAGCGTCATTCAGATAGAGCGTTTCGAAGCCCGCCTTGCGTGTTGCACCCTTGGCTACGCCAAGCAGGATCAGGTCCGGCACGGCCAGTTCATTAAGCACATCACGGGCCATCGAGAGCTGCCCCTTGCCACCATCGACCAGCAGGATGTCGGGCAACTTGCCTTCCCCCTCTTTAAGCCGGCTGAAACGACGCATCAGCGCCTGATGCATGGCGGCATAGTCGTCACCCGGGGTCACGCCTTCAATGTTGAAACGCCGGTAGTCCGACTTGATCGGACCTTCGGGGCCAAACACCACGCAGGATGCAACGGTGGCTTCACCGCTCGAGTGGCTGATGTCATAGCACTCCAGACGCTGGGGAATCTCGTCGAGCTTCAATACTTGAGCCAGGGCCTCAAAACGCGCTGCCACATGCAGACGGTTTGTCAGGCGTGCGACCAGCGCCTGCTCGGCATTGGTAACCGCCAGTTGCTGCCATCGTGCCCGCGTACCACGCACCCTATAGCTGATGGCCAGCTCTCGGCCCCGCAGCTCTTCAATGGCGTCAATGATTGCGCCGAAGCTCTCGTGCTCCACGTTTACGATCAGTTCGCTCGGCAAGTCGCGCTCAGGGCTGCTGATGTAGTACTGACCGAGAAAGGCCGCCATGACTTCGGCCACCTCCTCCTCGATACCGACCTGGGGAAAGAAGTTCTTGCTGCCCAATACCCGCCCGCCACGCACATTGATCAAATGCACACAGGCACCGCCGGGGTTTACAAACGCGGCAATTACATCCACATCGCCGGTCCCGCCTTCCATGCTTTGCTGATCCTGAACCCTGCGCAAAAGCGAAATCTGATCACGCACCTCGGCTGCACGCTCAAAATCAAGGGTGCTGGCGGCCTGCTCCATTGCACTGTTGAGTTCGTCGGTCAGCGCACTGCTTCGCCCTTCCAGGAACATGATCGAGTGGCGGACATCCTCAGCATATTCCTGGGGGTCAACGAGCCCGACACAAGGGGCCTTGCAGCGCTTGATCTGATACTGCAGGCAAGGTCGTGTTCTGTTTTTGAAGTAGCTGTCGTCGCACTGACGCACCAGAAAAGTCTTTTGCAAGATGCTCAGGCTCTCGCGAATAGCGCCCGCACTGGGGTAAGGCCCGAAATACTTGCCTTTTTGCTTCTTGGCACCGCGATGAATACTCAGGCGCGGGAATTCGCCATCCGACAGAAATACATAGGGATAAGACTTGTCGTCGCGCAACAGGATGTTGTACGGCGGGCGCCATTCCTTGATCAGCGTCTGTTCCAGCAGTAACGCTTCGGTTTCGTTGGCGGTGATGGTGGTTTCAATTTGCGCGATACGCCCAACCAGGGCCGCCGTTTTGGGCGCCAGACCGGTTTTGCGAAAGTAGCTGGCCAAGCGCTTTTTCAGGTGCTTGGCCTTGCCCACGTAAAGCAGGCGTGCTTCGCTGTCGAACATGCGATACACGCCGGGACGACCGCTGCAGGTCGAAAGGAACGCACTTGCGTCAAACACTTCAGTCATGGTTAACCAGCGTCGACCATGCCATGACGAACCGCCAGCAAGGCCAGTTCAACATCACTTTTGACCGAGAGCTTCTCGTAAATTCGGTAGCGATAAGTATTGACCGTCTTGGGCGACAGGCAAAGCTTGTCTGAAATAACCTGGACCTTTTGACAGCCAACAATCATCAGCGCGATCTGAATTTCGCGTTCTGACAGGGCATCAAAGGGGGAGTCACTTGCAGGCTGAAAGGACTTGAGCGCCAATTGCTGTGCCACTTGCGGGCTGATGTAGCGCTGGCCGGCGAATACCAGGCGAATTGCCTGGACCATCTCGGCCAGTCCGGCGCCCTTGGTCATGTAGCCTGCGGCGCCTGCTTGCAGCAAACGGGTCGGAAAAGGGTCCTCTTCACACACGGTCACGGCGACAACCTTGATGTCGGGGTGGCTGCGCATCATCTTGCGGGTAGCTTCCAGACCACCAATACCGGGCATTTTGACATCCATCAGGACTACATCCGGTTTCAGCTCACGAGCCTTGAGAAGCGACTCCTCACCGGACTCGGCCTGACCGACCACTTGCAAGCCTTCGATATCGGCCAGCATTCGTGTGATCCCTGTGCGCACAAGATCGTGGTCATCGACCACTAGAACCCGAATCAAGTCGATACCTCGCAAATTGGTCTTGGTTGATTGCCGACACCTTAGCAAAAACTAATGCACCAACCTACCGACTTGCGTCAACTATCCTTGTCAAAACGTTAAATCCTTGTAACTGTTCAGTCCTTGACAGGATCTACTTCCTCAGGCTCGCGTCGTTCCTTTACCGGATGCGGCGCAGACAACTCGGCCAGGGTTGTGGTCAAGCGGCGAATGGCGTCCTGATCTTCCTTTTGCAATACCCGATAGCTGATCAGGACTTTTTCTTCTACATGACTGAGGTTATCGATTAATGTCGGGGTCGGGCTGCCGGTCAATACAAACAGCACGTCCACGCCGCGGCCTGCAACCCGCGACAAGTAGTCTGCTTTGGGCGCGCGATCACCATTTTCATATTTGCCTTGGGCGTTGGCCTCGACGCCACCGATTTCGCCAAAAGTTTTCTGCGACAAACCAAGTCGCTCTCGCTCCTGCCGCAAGCGCACACCAATTCCACTCATTTGGATGAAGGATCCCATTTTAAACACCCACAAGGATGATATAATCCATAAATATTAAACACTTTTGAACGGTTTTGAACTATGACCGGAATTCGTACTGCCGCACAAGCCAAGGCATGGCTGGAATACCAGGGGAAATCCGTTCAAGAGTTTGCTCGGGAACATGGCGTCGACCCGGCAACCACTTATCAAGTGCTCGCCGGGCGCAAAAAAGGGAAGCGTGGTGAAGCCCACAAGGTGGCTGTTCTTCTGGGCATGAAAGACGGGATCATTGTTCCCCAGGCCACACATTCGTTAGAGGCTGAAGGTGATGAACTCGCTTGAGTATGCGCTTAATCGGGCGTGACTCCCCATTTAGTATTACGGCCAGCCCTCACCTCAGCCACCTGCACGCCAAGCCGGGCCGCAAAGCCCGCAAACAGGGGTCTTAAGTGCTCCGGGCTCTCTCGTAAAAATTCATCTCTCGCTTCCCGGCTTCGAGGCAATAGTGTTTATTGTTAATCCACATAGTATTTTTTGATTGAATACGTCTGTTCGCCTCAAGTAAGCTGCAACCCATCAATCGGAGACAACCCATGTTGCATCACGCCACCACAGACATTTGTAAGACCGCACGCGATGAGCGTATGGCTGAAGCTGTGTGCGCGAACAACTTGCACTCCACAGCACGATTTTATTTTGGGTATTGGTTTAGCCACTGGCGCGCCTGATACCCACACGGCGCCCACTACTTAGGGGTCGCCTACCAGAGAATTCTCACCCCCGGTCGGCTTCCCGACCGGGGGTTTTGTTTTTTTGGCCCCTGACACTTTATTGAATTGAGGATTTACCCCATGAACTACGCCACTTATTACCGCTTCGACCTTTGCACTGCATGGCGATTTATCAGCCGCCGTTCGGGACAGCCTGCCGCCTCCGAACGGACCCACATTGGTGGCACGCAAGCACTCATAGCCAGTCTGGCCAATTGTCGAACACCCCAGTAGGGCTGAGCGCGCGGGATAACCCGCCGCCTGCCCAGGAAGCACACACCATGAACGCATCCGTATCCGCTCTGCCAGCTGTACACACTGCCACTACCCACGTTTCGACTCGTCGCCTGCCCAGCGCAGTGCAACTCAAACAGCAACTGCCTCTGAGCAACAAGCTTAGTGAGCAGGTCAGCAGCCAGCGCCAGGCCATTCGCGCCATCCTCAACGGTGAAGACTCCCGTTTACTCGTAGTTGTCGGCCCGTGCTCTATCCACGACCCCATTGCCGCGCTCGAATACGCCAGCAATCTCGCAGCCTTGGCCCACGATGTTCGCGACGACATGTTGCTGGTCATGCGCGCTTACATCGAAAAACCGCGCACCACTGTGGGATGGAAAGGTCTGGCCTACGACCCGCACCTGGATGGCAGCGACGACATGGCTCACGGCCTGACCCTGTCGCGGGAGCTCATGATCGAAATGCTGCGCATGGGCCTTCCGGTCGCCACCGAACTCTTGCAGCCCATTGCCGCAGGCTACTTCGACGACCTGCTGGGCTGGGTAGCCATTGGCGCCCGCACCACCGAATCTCAAATCCATCGCGAAATGGCCAGCGGCCTGGCTCTTCCGGTCGGCTTCAAAAACGGCACTGACGGCGGTGTGGCAATTGCCTGCGACGCCATGCGTTCTGCTGCACACAGTCATCGTCACTTCGGTGTCGATAGCCAGGGCCATCCGGCGATCGTCGAGACCCGCGGCAACCCCGATACTCACTTGGTATTGCGGGGGGGCCACAGTGGCCCGAACTACGACCGCGGCAGCGTCGCCAAAGCTCGCGCCGGGCTGGAAAAAAGCGCTGTCCCGACCCGCATGATGGTCGACTGCAGCCACGCCAACAGCGGCAAAGACCCGTTACGCCAGCCTGATGTGTTCAATGATGTCCTCGCGCAGCGCCTGGCAGGCGATCAGTCCCTGATTGGCATGATGCTAGAAAGCCATCTGTTCGAAGGTTGCCAGCCCCTGGGTGCAAACATGCGTTACGGCGTTTCCGTGACCGATGGTTGCCTGGGCTGGGATGCAACCGAACAACTGCTTCGCAACGCCGCCCAACAACTGCAAATACAACGCCGTGCTGCGCGGGTCATCGCCTGACAATCGAGCGCTGTAAACAGCCGCGCAACCTGGGAATCTGCCCACGGTTGCGCGAAGTCGATATCGGCTAAGGTGTTTTTATGATTCAAAACACCCAGCGAGATTGAACATGGATGACTCTGCACGCACCAAATACCCAATTTTACTGGTGCACGGCCTTTTTGGATTCGACCGGATTGGCTTTCACCACTACTTCAACGGCATCAGGGAAGCGCTCAGCTCTCGTGGTGCGAACGTCTTCGTTCCGTTTATTTCCGCCACCCATTCAAATGAAGCGCGAGGCGATCAACTGCTCAAGCAGATATACAACTTGCGCAAACAGACCGGAACACAGCGGTTCAACCTGATTGGCCACAGCCAAGGCGCCCTGACCGCACGTTATGTGGCCGCCATTGCTCCCGATATCATCGCATCCGTAACCTCCGTCAGCGGGCCCAACCATGGCTCCGAACTGGCCGATCGCCTGCGCCAGGCATTTATCCCGGGAAGACTGGGCGAAACCGTCGCGGCGGGCCTGACCACGGCATTCAGCTCATTCCTGTCCACCCTGAGCGGCCATCCGCAACTGCCCCAACATGCACTGAACGCACTCAATGCCCTGACCACCGAAGGTGTTGCCAGGTTTAATCTTGAATACCCACATGGCCTACCTGAGACCTGGGGCGGGATGGGTCCCGAGCAGGTAAACGACGTTTTCTATTACTCCTGGAGCGGCATTATCAAAGGCTCGAGAGTGTCGGGACCGCTGAACCTGCTTGACCCTCTGCACAACGCGTGTCGTGTGTTCAGCACATTTTTTACCCGTGAGACAACCGAAAATGACGGAATGGTCGGACGATTCAGCTCCCATCTGGGCCATGTGATCAGATCGGACTACCCCCTGGATCACCTAGACACCATCAACCAGCTGGCCCGTATGAGCAAAAAAAACGTCAACCCGGTCGAGCTCTATGTCGAGCACGCCAAGCATTTGAAAAACAAAGGCTTATAAAAGCCGCCCGATGCAAGCCGGCTAAATACTGATCCGCCAGTCAGCAAAAACACAAAACCGCACTTTTGCCGAGAAAAACCACACTGAATCCGGTAGGCTCGGCACTTTCTTGAAAGGAGTACTCCCTCATGGCCAAAGCCACTGCCCGTCACATCCTTGTTGCCACCGAAGACAAGTGCAACGAACTGAAAGCCCAAATTGAAGGCGGCGCTGATTTCGCCGAAGTTGCCAAAGCCAACTCTTCTTGCCCGTCCAGCCGTCAGGGCGGCGACCTGGGTTCTTTCGGTCCAGGCCAGATGGTTAAAGAATTCGACACCGTCGTCTTCAGCGCGCCAATCAACGTGGTTCAGGGCCCGGTTAAAACCCAGTTCGGCTACCACCTGCTGGAAGTCACCAGCCGCCAGGACTAATTCTCCCCGCGCTGCGTGAAAACGGCCCACCTCTTGGTGGGCCGTTTCGTATCCGCAACTGCAAACCACGTGCTACGTTTCCTCATTCACGAACCCGACGAACTGAGGAAATGATCATGAGCCTTAAGGGTAAAACTGCATTGGTTACCGGCTCCACCAGTGGTATCGGCCTCGGCATTGCACTGAGCCTGGCCAAAGCTGGCGCCGACTTGATACTCAACGGCTTTGGCGATGCCAGCAAAGTCATTGCTGAAATCGAACAGCTGGGCGTCAAAGTCGGCCATCATCCGGCGGATGTCAGTGACCCGGCTCAGATCGCCGACATGATCAGTTATGCCGATCGCGAGTTTGGCGGCATCGATATTCTAGTCAACAACGCTGGCATCCAGCATGTGGCCAGCGTCGAGGAGTTCCCGGTGGAACGCTGGGATTCAATCATCGCGATCAACCTGTCCAGCGTGTTCCACAGTACCCGCCTGGCCTTACCCGGCATGCGCAAGCGTGGCTGGGGACGCATTGTCAATATCGCTTCGGTTCATGGCCTGGTGGGCTCGGTCGGCAAAGCCGCCTATGTCGCCGCCAAACATGGCGTGATCGGCCTGACCAAAGTCGTTGGCCTCGAAACCGCCACCAGCAACATCACTTGCAACGCCATCTGCCCGGGCTGGGTGCTGACGCCACTGGTGCAAAAACAGATTGATCAGCGCATCAGTCAGGGCATTGATCCCTATCAGGCGCAGCACGATCTGCTGGCCGAGAAACAACCCTCCCTGGAATTCGTGACCCCGCCCCAACTGGGGGAACTGGTGCTGTTTTTATGCAGCGAGGCAGGCAGCCAGGTACGCGGCGCGGCCTGGAATGTGGACGGCGGTTGGCTGGCGCAATAAGTTCGCACATTGCTGCACGGCAGACATGCAAAAATGCACACCAACCCTGCACTTATCAGGGTTGTAATGGGCAAATTTGCACTGTTAGCATCGGTGATCGTTCGCCCGTGAACACCGACTAAAAATAATATAAAGCAGGGAGTTAGTGATGGCTGCTCAGGTTTCCTCCTCACCGACACCGGAAATCGCTCCAATTGACGACACTATTCTGGCCGAGGTCCGTAACCACATTGGTCACCTGACCCTCAACCGCCCCAGCGGTCTGAATGCCATCAATCTGGAGATGGTTCGCAGCCTCCAGCAACATCTAGATGCCTGGGCCGCAGATCCCCGGGTAAAAGCCATCGTTCTGCGTGGCGCTGGCGAAAAAGCCTTTTGCGCTGGCGGTGATATCCGCTCGTTATACGACAGCTACAAAAACAACGACACCCTGCACACGGTGTTCTTCGAAGAGGAATACGCCCTCGACCTCACCCTGCACCACTACCCCAAACCCGTGATTGCCTTGATGGACGGTTTTGTCCTCGGCGGCGGCATGGGGCTGGTGCAAGGCGCAGACCTGCGTCTGGTCACCGAGCGCAGCAAGCTGGCGATGCCGGAAGTTGGCATAGGTTATTTCCCTGACGTGGGGGGCAGCTACTTTCTGAGCCGCACACCTGGCCAGCTTGGTACTTATCTGGGAGTCAGCGGCGTGCAAATCCGCGCCAGCGACGCGCTGTATTGCGGGCTGGCTGACGGCTATCTGGAGAGCAGCAAACTGCCTGAACTGGATAGAAGCCTCGATACCCTCGAATGGCGAGGCACCCCCATTGATGATCTGACAGCACTGATCGGAACGTTCGCGGTGACCGTGTTGCCCGAGCCGCCGCTGGCCAGTCTTCGCCCCCTGATAGACAGCGTTTTTGCCCAGGCCGATACACCGCGAATCGTTGCTCATCTGCGCGCCGTTACAGCGCCTGAAACCCGTGACTGGGCCAACGAAACCGCTGACCTGCTGCAAACCCGCTCGCCCCTGGCAATGGCCGTCACCCTTGAAATGCTGCGCCGTGGCCGTGAGCTGCCCCTAGAGCAATGTTTCGCCCTGGAGCTGCACCTGGACCGTCAATGGTTTGATCGCGGGGACCTGATGGAAGGCGTCCGCGCACTGATTATCGACAAGGACAAAACCCCGCACTGGAACCCACCCACCCTGGACGCACTGGATCCCGCGCATGTTGCCAGTTTTTTCACCACATTCGACGCGAAGGGAGCCTGAGTCATGCAAGACATCGAACTGAGCGAAGAACAAGTCATGATCCGCGACATGGCCCGCGACTTTGCCCGCCGCGAAATCGCCCCCCATGCCCAGGCCTGGGAAAAAGCCGGCTGGATCGACGACGCACTGGTAGCCAAGCTCGGCGAACTGGGCCTGCTGGGCATGGTAGTCCCGGAAGAATGGGGCGGCACCTACGTCGATTACGTTGCCTACGCCCTGGCCGTGGAAGAAATTTCGGCCGGTGATGGCGCTACCGGTGCACTGATGAGTATTCATAACTCGGTCGGCTGCGGGCCGATCCTCAAATACGGCAGCGAGGCGCAAAAGCAAACCTGGCTGGCGGAGCTTGCCAGCGGCCAGACCATCGCCTGCTTCTGCCTGACCGAGCCACAAGCGGGCTCTGAAGCCCATAACCTGCGCACACGGGCTGAGTTGCGCGACGGCCAGTGGGTGATCAACGGCGCCAAACAATTTGTCAGCAATGGCAAGCGCGCCAAGCTGGCCATCGTGTTTGCCGTTACCGACCCGAACCTTGGCAAAAAAGGCATTTCGGCGTTTTTGGTGCCTACCTCTACTCCCGGTTTTACCGTCGACCGTACCGAACATAAAATGGGCATTCGCGCCTCGGATACCTGCGCCGTTACCCTGAACAACTGCACCGTGCCTGAGGCCAACATGCTCGGCGAACGTGGCAAGGGGCTGGCCATCGCACTGTCCAACCTCGAAGGCGGACGCATCGGGATTGGCGCTCAAGCACTGGGTATCGCCCGCGCGGCCTTCGAAGCAGCGCTGGGCTATGCCCGTGACCGGGTGCAATTTGACAAGGCAATCATCGAACACCAAAGCATTGCCAACATGCTGGCTGACATGCAAACCCGAATCAATGCTGCGCGACTGCTGATCCTGCATGCGGCGCGCCTGCGCAGCGCGGGCAAGCCCTGCCTGTCAGAAGCCTCGCAAGCCAAGCTGTTTGCTTCGGAGATGGCCGAGTACGTCTGCTCCAAAGCCATCCAGATTCATGGTGGCTATGGCTACCTTGAAGACTACCCGGTGGAACGTTACTACCGCGATGCTCGCATCACCCAGATCTATGAAGGCTCAAGCGAGATTCAACGGATGGTGATTGCACGGGAACTGAAGAATTATCTGATCTAGACACCTGCAGGCAGGCTCCCACCAAAAAAACAGAACGCCTGTGGGAGCGGGCTTGCTCGCGAAGGCAGCGACCCGGCATGACTGACATACCCGGTTGCCTTAATCGCGAGCAAGCCCGCTCCCACATCCACAGTCAGTGACTTTTAGCGGTTCTCGAACTCGGCAGCGCGCTTTTCGACAAACGCCGCCATCCCTTCTTTCTGGTCATGTGTCGCAAACATGGCGTGGAATACCCGTCGCTCGAAACGCACACCTTCAGACAGGCTGATCTCGAATACCCGATTCATGTATTCATCGCACCCTATTTAAGTGCGCAACTTCTTGCGCACTTAAATAGGGGAATGTTTATGGCGTTATTGCTAGAGCCCACAAAGTTAAGTACCAGAGCAAAAGTTCCCCATTCATTGTGGACGCCCTGCTCCAGAGCCCATTAGAATTACGCGCTTAAAATATGTTCTACCTCTTATTAGCCTGCAGGAAAGTGCGCAACTTGTTGCGCACTTTATTGACAGGCTCAATAAAACCGTCGATTCAAAAGCAATCCTGACACCCGTATCTGTCTGATAAATATATGAATTCAACGAATATTAACTCGTCATTGAGCACTTCAACGATTAAAAGTCCGTATACCGATTCCCGTGATCTGTTCCAACAACTTCAGTGATATCCAATCCGATGTGTTCTTGCGTCCATTCCTGCCTGACCCGCACTCACTTCAATGCACGCAAACTGCCCTCGTTTACGACCCTGAACACCGAACGGACATATCTCCAGCTCACCAACTAGGAACCCTGTGCATGAGCGCTCAAAAACTGGCCATGATTGATAACGCAGCGCAGGCCGAACGCGCCGCCAAGGCGCAGCCTCACGTCGACGTCAAAAGCCCCCTGACGCCATGCCCGGCTCACCAGCCTGAAGTGTTCGTGGTGCCCGTGCGGTACGCCTTGGCGCAAGAACAAGCCACTCATCCCTGTTGCTCCCCCGGCGTGACCACCCAAAGCCACCCCATGGCCGCGCGACGTCTGCGGGTCGGCTTTTTGTACCTGTGGCAGGAAAAAGGCCCGCTCCAGCGTTATGCCGTGTCGCCCACTGGCAGGCTCCAGCCACAAGCGCTGGAGGCCGAGGCTACCCACGTACCCGACGGCACGTTGACGGGGCTGGCGTTGCAAAAGCACCACGACGCCTGGATGCTTTACACCGAATTCCCACTCGACCCGCAACACTGCGCCTTGCTCAGCAATAACCCCGCCAAACGCAGTGCGCACATGCGCCATGTAGCCTTGCGCACCGTGGCCAACGAGCTGCAAGCCGACCATTGCCCGCCCCTGGAAAACGCCACCGAGGTGATGGCTGAACTCATCCCCGACACGTACGCCCAATCGATGAAGGCCGATCAAAAAGCCGGAGGCGATGACACCCGGGCGTTGGGTGAAACGGTGATGAATGCCCCCTCCAAGGCCAACATCAAGGCTTACACCGATGCCATGTACCGCGCCCGGGAACGCGAAAAAATCATCGCCCAACACCCCGACGCCCCTGACCAGGCACCCGGCGAGTGGAGTGCCGAGCCGTGGGACGGCCAGGGCACCCAGACCTGGCTGGAGGCCGCCACGGCTGAGGCCAGGGCGCTGTACTCGGTATTCGTGTGCCTGGACGACGACCTGGGGGTGCTGCGCGACATCAACCATGAGCAGGAACGGGTTGAATCGAGCCACGAACAGTGGGTGGGCGACAACAACCTGCGCTTGAACATCGGCGGCTTTATTCGCAGCCTGATCATCGAAGATGGCGCTGAGGTGGCCGCGATTTTGAACCACCACTACAAGGGCCGAGGCATCAACCTCACGCCCGAACAGGGCAACATCATGCTCGATGTCCAGCGCCAGCTGGACCAAGAGCCCGAGGCTAAACTCCACAACGGCCTCTATGGCGGCCGTCCGAGCCTTGGAGAAGCCAGCGCCCGTGATGCTCGAGTCCAGCAAATCGTTGCCCCTGTACGAGCCTTTATTGCGCCCGACCTATACACCGAAGTGGACGATTTCGTGCGTGCCTACCACGCCGAAAAAAAGTCCAACCTCGACAACGACCACTTCAGCGCCAAGGTCAGCGAGTACATTGACGTGCCGGCCATGAACACCTGGCTCGACACCACCGCACCGGCCCATTACCAACACGTCGAACAGCGCCACAACGCCTTGTTTGCCGACCGAGGCCAATACCTCACACGCTCCCACAGCGGCACCTGGTTCGTCGATTACTACGACGTTGAAAGCCGCCAGTGGCTCACCGAACTGGCCACCGGCTGCCTGAGCGCCCAATGCACCCGGGCCATGGGTGCAGAGCAATATGCCGACTACGTGCGCGCCCCCGACGAAGGCGCGCTCAAACACCTGTTCCACGCCTGGACGCCCTCGATCGATGCGGGCATTGTCAGCACCGGTCGCTTGGGGGAAATACTGGCTGCCCTGGGCTCAGAAAACCGCGAGGCAACCCGTCAGCTGTTTGCGCCCCTGAGCGCCGTGATTGCCAACGATATCGCAGCCATGGCCCGCCACGCCCAGGAGCCCTGGAGCGTACTGGTCAACCGGTTGGCAGCGTCGCTGCTGATCCTCAAGGGCGACACAACCTTGAGCAGCGCCTGGGTGGGTATCTTCGTCGCTGCACGCCTGGGCAGCGATGCGCGCTTGCAGGCCGTGACCCACGCGGGCAGGCAGATATGGACCCTGCTGGGGGAAAAAGCCGAGGGCCTCAACCACTGGGTCAAAACCACGGGGCAAGCCATCGGCGCCGGGCGCATGGAACGCGTTTTCAATGCCCCTGTGGTCAGCAACAGTGGAGGCGTCGTGCCATTAGCGGCGTTGCTGCTCAACACGCTCAATGCGCACAACTACCTGAGCCAGGCCGGAGCGCTGGAAGGGATGGATGATCAGCGGGTTTATGACACGGTGTCGGCTTCGTTGTATGCCTCGGCGGCGTTGGTGGCGGTGGTTGATAATCAGGTGAGAAAGGGGTTGGGGAGGGATCGGTTCATGATTCGTGCATCAGCAGCGCCGACTCTTACATTGTTTGGGGGGGTGATTGGGGGGTTGTCATTTGTTGCGGCGGGTGCTGAGTTCAAATCGCTGCAAAAACAGATTGAAAGTGCCCAAACACATATAGATCCATGGTTAGAGATGCGCCAAACGGTGGTGGGAGGGCAAGTCATCGCTTATGGGGCACAGGCATTGCTAGGCTTCGGCCAGACCATGCGAGCACTGGCAGGCTTCATAGAAGTTGAAGTCGCCATCATGCGTTACACGCTATATATGGGGCCATTGAACTGGATTATTGCTGCGCTGGGCGTGTTGTACCTGATCTCCTGGTTCTTTCAGCAGACGCCGGTACAAAGCTTCTTAAACTCCTGCTGTTGGTCTAAAGGACGGGCCAGAAACTTAGATCCGATTTCCGCCAACGCTCAGCAAAACGAGCTCCATGCGCTTTACGGCATCCTGTATACACCCCGCGTCAGCATGAAAAGCAGCTCTGTGACAGGCAGTTCCAATGGTCCATCTGGACTGTCCTTCGTAAGTTCCATCAATGCCCTGACCATCGACTTACCGGGAGCTGAACCGGGTACTGCCTACCTTGAACTGAGCATGATGGGCGACCCCGTTGACTCTCAAGCCTACCGTTACCTGATCAAAAACAGCCCTCACAATAACTACAAACCCCCTCGTCCATGGCGTGACATGGCACCTCATTGGCTGTCCAGTAGCGCGTGCCAATGGATACCGTTCCAGGAAGGCCAAGGCTTGCGCCTGAGTGGCCCTTTCAAAACCCTGTCGAACGTAATAAGCACGTCGCCAGCCACTGTCTCGCTTCGTTTGTGCTATCGCACACCCTTGATTGCCATGCTGGGCACTCACAGTTTTGTCGGTGGCGAACGGGGCGTTGCTTTTACCCTCACCAACAACGACGGGGTGATAGCCCTGCGTAACGACCCGACACCCGAGCTGGATCGAGTGCCAGCCTACGCCCTCGGCAAGGGCCATCCCGGCGCCATTTACCTGCAACCCAAGGACAAGCCATGAGTACGCCACCGGCTGGAACCACCAAAAAACGGATTTTTTCGCGTGATGATTATTTGGCGCCATTGCCTGTTCCGACAGGAGAAATACCGGAAGATGTCCTCAACACCATTTGGCGCAAGAGCGATGTATTTATTGATATTGGGAATTACAGCATCGGTTCGGCAGTGATGACAATTTGGCCAACTTTAGTGCTTTTTTTATCACTGGCATTTGGATTTAGAAATCTTTCCCCTGATCTCAGTACTTTTATTCTGGTCGGAGCTGCATTCATCATTGGTATCCCGGCAATTTTTATAATCACATGCCTCTTCCGCGAAGTCCCCTTACCCGTACGCTTCAATCGTCAACGCCGAGAAGTCTGTGTACCGATGAAAGACGGCGACTATTGGATTGTGCCCTGGGAAAGGGTCACCGCAGCCGCCACTCAACACTCATCGACAAGCCAAGCAGGCAAAAATACGATGGGTTTATTGATCGTGGGTTTCGAAAACCCGGACTCCTTGGCCAAGGAAGATAACAAACACTTTTATTTCGCCTTCAATTGCGGCGGCGGCACCACGGCGATGGCGCTTTGGGAGTGCATGCGCAGTTATATGGAAATTGGGCCTGATGCTGTTGAAGATCAAACAGCACGCTTCGATAGATCCAAAGGTATATGGGCGACCTATTGGGACGATCTCCTAAAGGGTGCGAAGTTGAGAGGCTGGCCAGTAACAATCTTGTGGGAAGGCTTTTGCGGGATATTCATCTTCAACACACTACTGATTGACGTGCTTGAACGCTGGAAACTAAACCCGCCCCCCGACATCATCCACCCCGACATCATCGAATGGTCAAAACCCCTCCCGCCAGAACAATGGGCCAAACGCTCCCCGGAACTTGAACACGCCATCGCCAAACGCGAAGCCGAACTCGCCGCGCCGGCGGTGCAAGAAACAGCATGAACCAGCAAAGCCCAACTCAACGCGGCATAGGTTGGCGACAGAATCGCAGTGGCGCACACACCCGAACGCAGCCTCGCAGAGCTCGTCAGCGGCTACAAAAACCGGTAAACACCAACGCCAAATAAACACCCTCTAGTCGCCTCACTGTGCGCATAGGCATGACCAGACAGGTGTTTAATCTCTCCCGTTAGCGGTGTTTAAAGTCGGCCTCGCGCTTTTCGACAAACGCCGCCATCCCTTCTTTCTGGTCGTGTGTCGCAAACATGGCGTGGAATACCCGTCGCTCGAAACGCACACCTTCAGACAGGCTGATCTCGAATGCACGATTCACGCATTCCTTGGTCAGCATCAGCACCGGCAAGGATTTCCTGGCAATCAGCGCTGCCACTTTCAACGCCTCGTCGAGCAACTCGTCCACCGGCACCACACGGGAAACCAGCCCTGAGCGCTCGGCTTCTTCGGCCCCAATCAAGCGTCCACTCAAGCACATTTCCATCGCCTTGGCCTTGCCCACTGCGCGGGTCAGTCGCTGTGTGCCGCCCATTCCAGGCAACACGCCCAGGTTGATTTCCGGCTGGCCGAATTTGGCGTTGTCACCGGCCAGAATGAAATCGCACATCATCGCCAGCTCACAACCGCCGCCCAAAGCAAAGCCCGCTACCGCCGCAATTATCGGCTTGCGCCGGGTCGCCACGCGATCACTGTCCGAAAACAGGTCATCAAGATAGATTTGCGGATAGCTCAGGTCGGCCATTTCCTTGATGTCCGCACCAGCGGCAAAGGCTTTTTTCGAACCGGTAATGACGATACAGCCAATCTCGTTATCGGCTTCCAGTGTGTCCAGCGCTTGGTTCACCTCACGGACCAACTGTGCATTCAAGGCATTGAGCGCCTGGGGCCGGTTCAGCGTAATCAGGCCAACATGCCCATGAATGTCTAACAGAATGGTTTCGTAGCTCATCATTAATGCCCTCGATTCAAAGATTGCGCGAAATGACCATGCGCTGAATGTCACTGGTGCCTTCATAGATCTGGCACACCCGCACATCGCGGTAGATCCGTTCCAGCGGGAAGTCGCTCAAGTAGCCATAACCGCCCAGGGTTTGCAACGCCTTGGAGCACACACGCTCGGCCATTTCCGAAGCAAACAGCTTGGCCTGCGAAGCCTCGACCAACGCCGATTGCCCGCTGTCACGCAAGGCTGCGGCGTAACGAACCATCTGCCGGGCAACCGCGATTTCAGTCGACATATCGGCCAGGCGAAACGCCACCGCCTGATGCTCAACCAATGGCTGGCCAAAGGTCACGCGCTCACGGGCATAGTCCCGTGCAGCTTCGAAGGCCGCGCGGGCCATGCCCACTGCTTGCGAAGCGATGCCAATGCGCCCGCCTTCCAGGTTGCCGAGGGCAATTTTGTAGCCCTGACCTTCTTCACCCAGACGATTGGCCACCGGCACCTTGAGGTCGGTGAACAGGATCTGGCAGGTGTCTGAAGCATGCTGCCCCAGCTTGTCCTCGACCCGGGCCACGCTGTAACCCGGTGAGTCCGTGGGCACGATAAAGGCGGTAATACCGCGCTTGCCCGCCGCCGGATCCGTCACCGCAAACACAATCACTACCCCGGCGTTTTGCCCCGACGTGATGAATTGCTTGCAGCCATTGAGCACATAGAAATCGCCTTCCCGGCGGGCACGGGTTTTCAGGTCACTCGCGTCGGAGCCCGCCTGGGGCTCGGTCAGGGCAAACGCCCCAAGCATCGCACCACTGGCCAACGGGACCAGAAACTCTTGTTTTTGATCCTCGGTGCCGTACTTGAGAATCGGCACACAACCCACCGAGTTGTGCACGCTCATGATCGTGGAGCACGACCCGTCGCCTGCGGCAATTTCTTCAAGGGCCATCGCGTAGGCCTGGTAGCCCGTGTCGCAACCGCCCCACTCCTCAGGCACTAGCATGCCGAAGAAGCCCAGCTGCGCCATCTCGTCGATGGCCTCGCGGGGGAAGCGGTGCTGCTTGTCCCATTCAGCGGCAAAGGGCTTCAAACGCTCCTGGGCAAACTGTTGGGCGGCTTCGCGAATTTGTAAGTGTTCGGAGGTAGGCAGCATAAAAAACCCTTAATACAAGCATTCCACGGCAATCGCCGTGGCTTCACCGCCGCCGATGCAGATTGCTGCAACGCCGAGTTTGGCCTTTTGCTGACGCAGTGCCGAAAGCAGGGTCACCAGAATGCGCGCTCCCGAAGCACCGATCGGATGCCCCAGCGCACAGGCGCCGCCGTAGATATTGACCTTGGCGTGGGGGATATCCAGTTCGGCCATCGTGACCAGGCTGACCACTGCAAACGCTTCGTTGATCTCGAACAGATCAACCTGGTTCAGGTCCCAGCCGGTCTTGCTCATCAGCCGCTTGATCGCGCCCACCGGGGCGGTCGGGAACAGGCCGGGTTCGTCGGCAAAGGCCGCATGCCCGTGGATCACCGCCAAGGGTTCAAGACCGCGTTTGTGCGCCTCGCTCCTGCGCATCAGCACCAGCGCCGCCGCACCATCGGAAATCGAGCTGGAGTTGGCCGCAGTCACCGTCCCGCCCTCCCGGAAAGCCGGTTTCAGCGTGGGGATCTTTGCAAGATTGGCCTTGGGCGGCTGCTCATCCTCACTGATCAGGCGCTGCTCCTTGCCCGTGGTCACCTGCACCGGAACGATCTCGGCGCTGAAACTGCCATCCTTGATCGCCTGCTGCGCACGGGTCAGCGACGCCACGGCAAACGCATCCTGAGCCTCACGACTGAAGCCGTGGAGCTGGGCGCAGTCTTCGGCAAAACTGCCCATCAGGCGACCACGTTCATAGGCGTCTTCCAGACCGTCGAGAAACATGTGATCCAGCACCCGACCATGACCCATGCGGTAGCCACTGCGTGCGCGATCCAGCAAATACGGTGCGTTGGACATGCTTTCCATGCCACCCGCCACCACCACATCGACGCTCCCGGCGAGCAAGCGGTCATGAGCCAGAATGGTGGCTTCCATGCCTGAGCCGCACATCTTGTTCAGCGTGGTGCAGCGTGTGCCCTTGTCCAGCCCGGCACCCAGGGCGGCCTGACGGGCAGGCGCCTGGCCCAGACCCGCCGACAGCACGCAACCGAACAGCACCTCCTCTACGCCATCGGGGGCCACACCGGCCCGCTCTACTGCGGCGCGGATCGCCGCGGCACCCAGTTGCGGTGCAGTCAGGCCTTTGAAGTCACCCTGAAAGCCACCCATGGGCGTGCGTGCAACACTCACAATCACGACCGGATCATTGGCAATTGTCATTTCACACCCCTTATTTGGCGGCCATGCGCAAGGCGCCGTCGAGACGGATCACCTCGCCATTGAGCATGCTGTTTTCAATAATATGCCGTACCAGCGACGCGTACTCGTCAGGCTTGCCCAGGCGCGGTGGGAACGGCACACCGGCGGCCAGGGAGTCACGCACTTCAGGGGTCATGCCAGCCATCATCGGTGTTTCAAAAATGCCCGGTGCGATGGTCATGACGCGAATCCCGAAGCGGGCCAGTTCACGGGACGCAGGCAAGGTCAGGCTGGCGATGGCGCCCTTGGAAGCCGCATAGGCCGCCTGGCCGATCTGACCGTCGAACGCCGCCACCGAAGCGGTATTGATGATCACCCCGCGCTCGCCATCGGCATCGGCGGCGGTCTCGGCAATGGCCGCTGCGGCCAGGCGCAGCATGTTGAAGCTGCCAATCAGGTTGACGTTGATGACCTGGCTGAAATTCTCCAGCCCATGGGGGCCATTTTTGCCGAGGATCTTTTCGCCGCGCACAATGCCCGCACAGTTGATCAGTCCGTTGACCCCGCCAAAGGCTGCCACCGTGGCTGCAACCGCTGCCTGTGCGGCATCCGCCTGGCTGATGTCTGCCACTGCGCTACGCGCCTGACTCCCCAGCTTGTTCGCTTGGGCGGCCACGGCATCGGCGTTCATGTCCACCAGCATCACCCGGGCACCCGCCTTGACCAACATGTCGGCTGTGGCAGCACCCAGTCCTGATGCTCCACCGGTGACGATAAAAACCTTGTTTTCGATTTGCATGGTTGTTCCTGACCAAAATAGGGTTGTTAAAAATCAGGCCGTGGCATTGGCGCTTGCAGCCAGTTCAGCCTTGGCGATTTCCTGGTTGCGCAAAATAAAGCGCTGCAGCTTGCCGCTCGGGGTTTTCGGCAGCTCGGTGACAAATTCGATTTCACGGGGATAAGCGTGGGCAGCCAGGCGCTGGCGCACGTGTAAACGCAGGGTTTCGGCCAGTTGCGCATCACCCAGATATTGGGGGTTCAACACGACAAACGCCTTGACCAGCTCGGTACGCTCGGGGTCCGGCTTGCCCACCACGGCGGCTTCAACCACGGCCGGGTGCTCGATCAGGGCGCTTTCTACATCAAAAGGCCCTACGCGATAACCGGAGGTGGTGATGACGTCATCACTGCGCCCGACGAAGCTGATGCTGCCATCCGGGTTCAGCTCCACGGTGTCGCCGCTGAGGTAGTAATTGCCAACGAAAGCCTTGGTATTGAAGCCTTGATAACCGCCAAACCAGCACATCGGCGACTGGCTGCGATCGACTGCCAGAATTCCCGGCTGGCCAACCGGCAACTCCTGATGGTTGTCATCGAGCACCACGATCCGGTGGCCCGGCGAGGCAAAGCCCGCAGCGCCCATATGCACCGGATGATCAAGCCCGTGGTGGTTGCACAGCACCATGCCGACTTCGGTCTGCCCATAGTGGTCATGGATGGTGACGTTCAGCTCATCGGCAAACCAGCGAATGACCTCGGGGTTGAGCGGCTCACCGGCGCTGCTGACGACTCGCAGCTGGCCCTTGATCTTGCTCGAGAAGGCAGCCCCGGCAGCAATCAGCATGCGATACGCGGTGGGCGAACCGGTGAGGTTGGTGATGCCGTATTTCTTGATGACCCGGCAAGTGCTCTCAACCGTAAACGGGCCATCGTACAAAGTAATCGGGTGGCCCATGGACAACGGCCCGGTGATTCCGAAATAAATCCCGTACGCCCAGCCCGGATCAGCCAGGTTCCAGAACGAGTCCTCAGGACGCAGCCCCACTGCATCCCGGGTATAGCTCTGGAACGCAACGATGGCCTTGAGCGGCACCAGCAGCGGTTTAGCCGGGCCCGTGGTACCCGAGGTGAACATCAGCAAAAACGGGTCTTCACCTGTGAGCATGACCGGCTCACAGACGGCCGGGTAGTTGTCCAGTTCGGCCCAGAAGCTGAAATCGCCGCGCACCAGACCCTGCCCTTTGGCACCTGCCACTGTGACAATCGCCGGGCAATCGTTGACTTCATTGAGTTTGACGCGGTTCACCGCATCCGTGACCACCAACGCTGCACCGGAACTGTTGAGCCGGTGCTCGATGGCCTTGGGACCGAAGGCGGTAAACAGAGGCTGGTAAATGGCACCAATGCGCCAGGCGGCGAACGCAACAATCAACAACTCGACATTGCGTGGCAGCAAACCTGCCACCTTGTCGCCGCGCTTTACGCCCTGGGCCAACAGAAAATTGGCAAAGCGCGCAGCCTGATCCTGTAACTGGGTGAAGGTATACGTGGCGCTGCTGGCATCCCGGCCTTCCCAGAACAACGCAATGCGGCCCGGCAAGGCATGGCGATCGCAGCACTCGACGCAGGCATTGACGGCCTCAAGATGGCCGTCCAGTGCGCCCGTCACAGTACGTTGGTAGTCAAAATCAGTCATCGCGGTCAGGTAGTCGCGCATCAGCAGAATCCCTCGGTCTTTATTTTTAGGATGGGAACCGTGAAAAATCCTGTTGATAATCGCCCCGCGAAGGCTCTGCAACAATGGTCAAACCGCTCAAGCTGAATGACTGCTTTGGCCAATGACCGGCTCGACCACAACGCGCCTCAGGCCCTGGGTTCCCCACCTGTCGTCTAGTGGCGTATATCCCTGCACCGCTCTATATTTCACCCACATAAGGAGATGCCCGTGACCCTAGACAGCCGCCACTACAAGATCGACAACATCGAATTCAATGTCCACGACATAGCGCGCAGCAAAGCGTTTTATGGCGCCGTATTTGGATGGACTTTCACTGACTTCGGCCCCACCTACACCGAGTTCAGCGATGGCCGCCTGAGCGGCGGCTTCACCACGGGCGAGGCCGTACGCCCGGGGGGTCCGCTCATCATCATGTATGCCGATGACCTGGCCCGGGCACAGCAGGCGGTCATTGCCGCTGGCGGCCGGATTACGCGACCTGAATTCAAGTTCCCGGGCGGCAGCCGTTTCCACTTCTGCGACCTGGACGGCTATGAGCTGGCGATCTGGTCCGCAGGCGAATAAATCGCCAACCCTGAACACAAAAAGCCCCGCCAGGCATTAACTGACGGGGCTTTTTGCTGTCACTGGCAACGTACCGCGAGCGTTTTAGCGGCCCATGGCACGTGCCGCATCAGCGGTGTACTGGTCAGGTGTGAATTTGCCTTCGTTAAGGATCGGGCCTTTCTTGGCTTCGTTGGTCATGCCGTAGCCGGTGTACTGCCCCGAGTTCAAGTCCATGAAGAACTGCGAACCCGCCTGCCAGCCACTCATGTCCGGGTGGTAGTAATAGTTGACCATTGCGTGTTTCCACAGCTGCCCACGGGCATCGTAGTTGTCCGCCATGACCGAGTTCCAGGTGTCCTCATCGATAAACAGCACGCGCTTGCCGTAGACGTGGCGATAGCCTTCTTTCAGGTCCCCTTCCAGGACCCACACACGACGCAGCTCGTAACGCATCAAGTCTGGGTTGGGATGGTTGGGCGTCAGCATGTCGGCGTACTTCACCGTGCCAGCGTTGGGCTTGTAGGCGTTGGCCGGGATGTAGATCTCACGCTTGCCGATCAGTTTCCAGTTAAAGCGCTCCGGCGAACCGTTAAACAAACGGTCTTCGTCGACAGTCATGGTGCCGTTGGTGCCGATCATCGGCTGGTCGTAGCCGTAGCCAGGCAGCAAGCGTACGCGGCGGGTAGACGGGCTATAGCTCCAGGCCTGACGCGGGTTGGTCTGGAAGTCATAGGGTTCGTGGGAAATGCTGATCACGCCGTTGTCACGTGCAGGTTTCAGGGTCGTGTTGTTGCCCATTGCCTGAATCTTGCCTTCGGTTTTGGGCTCGACGGTCGGCGAGTTCGCCTGTGACAGGCCCCGCCCATAGGCACGCCCCCAACCAATGCTGCCATTGGGCAGTACAGACGCCAGGTCACTGGTTTTTTCTTCGGTCCAGGCACGGGCCGGGAGCTGGTGGTTCCACAGCACTTCCATCCCGCTTTTCGGGATCGGGAACGGCACTTGGCCCAAACCTTCAATGCCCATGCCATCGTTCACCAGCTTGGCGTTCAAAGCGTTGCTCATGGCGCGGCTGCACACGTAGTCCGGGTAGCGGAAATCACGATGACCGGTGTAGATATTCATCTTGTAAGTGGTCGGATAACGCTTGAGCAGCGCTTTCTGGCCTTCGGTCAGTTTGTCTTCGTACTGCGCCATGTTTTGCGCGGTGATCACCAGGATCGGCTTCTCCGCAGCGTAGGGGTCAACGGGTTGGCCGCCCGAGAACTTCACATGGTTCCAGCCCGGTACTTCGCCCAGGTACTTGCCGGTATACGGCGGGATTGTCCCGGCTGCGTTACCCGCCTGTTCGGCCCCTACACAGGTCAGCTCTTTACCCAGTTTGGCCGCTTCTGCGGGAGATACCTGAGCGGATGCCGTACCGATGGCTGCCACATTGACAGCTATGGCGGCTGCGAGCATTACGCCTGTTCTTGTTATTTTCATGTATTGCCTCCTACGCGAATTAGCTTGCTGAGGGGTATGCGTCCATTCTTCGCCATTCACAGGCGAGTACATCGTCCACAAAGACTATTCAGGCCGTTACCAACAGCTCTTTGAGCAAGCTTTTAAGCATCTTGCCCGAAGCATTCCGGGCAAACGGTGTGTGCTGGATATGGATCTGTGCAGGGACCTTGAAGCTCGCCAGGCGCTGCGCAATAAAACCCCGCACTGCATCGCGGTCCGGGGTTGAGGCCGGGTCGCCGCGCACCACCAGAAACACCACCTCGCCCAGCACATCATCAGGTACGGCAAAGGCGGCGGCTTCGATTACACCGGGCATCTCACAGGCACAGGACTCGACCTCGGCCGCTGAAATCTTCTCGCCGCCACGGTTGATCAGATCCTTGGCCCGATCGGTGATGTAGAGAAAACCTTCGTCATCCAGCAGGCCAATATCGCCGGTATCGAGCCAACCCTCTTGCAAGGTCTGGGTACTGGCCTGAGGCAGGTTCCAGTACGCGCTCATCAGCGTTGGCGAGCGCACCCAGATCAGACCGCTGACCCCGCTGGGCAAGGGGCGATTCGGGCTGTCGCCGATGCGCACGTCAACAATTGGCAAGGGCCAGCCCGCTGACGACGGCTTGTAGACAAACTGATCACCGCCAATCGCTGCACAAATCCCGTTGCTCTCGGTCAGCCCATAACCACTGCCGCCGACCGCTTCGGGTTTGCGCTGGGTCAGGTGGGCCAACAGGCTGCTGGACGGTGCCGCCCCGCCCAGTCCCAGACCAAACAGGCTTGCCGTGTCAGGACTGCCAAAGCGTGGCGAGGTGAGCAATTGCTGCATCATCACCGGCGCGCCGTTGAATTGGGTGCACTGCTCGTCACGGATCAGGTCGAAGGCTTTTTCCACGTCCCACTTGTACATCAGCAGCAGGCGCCGACCGCTGCGCAAGGCCAGTAAAAACTGCGCATGCAAGCCACTGACATGAAACAACGGCACCGCCATCAAGGTGGTGGGGGCATAGCCGCTGTTGATCACCACACTGATGCGCTCCGGCGAACTGACCGCGCAAAACGCGCCCTGAAACTCCAGCGCAACCAGCGCCTGGCAGACAGCGCGGTGGGTCGACAACACACCCTTGGCCAGGCTGGTCGTGCCCGAGGTGTAGAGAATCATGGCCGGGTCGCTGGCACTGACGGTTTGCACCGGAGTGCTTAAGGCCGGTGCAGCCAGCAGGTCTTCCAGACGCTGGCAGTGCTCCTCCAGCTGAGTATCTTCGCTCAGGCCAACCACAATGGTTGCCAGTCCCTGATCACGCAGGTCGCTGGCAAGCAACTGCAAGCGCGGCTCGTCGCACAGCAGCAAACACGCACCGCTGTCCTGCAAACCATGAAACAGTTCGTCACGCAGCCCCCAGCTGTTGAGCGGTACGCACACCGCACCGCATCGCTGGATAGCGGCAAACGCTACCAGCCAGGCGGGCTGATTACGCATGGCAATCGCCACACGGTCGCCCTTGTGTAGACCAAAGCGCTCCACCAGTTGCCCGGCCAGTCGATCCACCTGATCGAAAAACTGGCTGAACGTGAGTCGTTGCTGCTCCCACACCAGAAACTCGCGATCTGCGTGAACCCGACCGCTGTCGATGGCAGCCCAGACACTGGCGGCGCAATGCCGAAAATACTTCGGCCCGCCTTCCGGCGGCGTCAGTACTTCAAAAGGCGAGCCGGCACCAATCAACTGTTGCCAGGCGCTCTGCCATTGCTCAAGTTTCATCTTGTTATTCTCCAGACTCGAACAGTTCGCTACAGGCTCAAGCGTGCGCGTGCGCCAGCTCCAGAGCGCCATAGCGCTCGCAGTGATAATCGGCATCTCCCAGGCTTGCCTGGGCCACCCGGATCCGTTTGAGATACAAGCCCACATCCAGCTCATCGGTGACACCAATGCCGCCGTGCATTTGCACCGCTTCATTCACGACCTTGATCGCCGTTTGCCCGGCCTTCCACTTGGCCAGACTGGCCAGACGCTGACGCTCGACCTCGCTCAAGCGTGTGTCGTCCAGCGCTGCCAGACCGGCCATCACCGCGCTGCGCGCCAGTGCCAGGTCGACATACAACTGCGCAGCGCGATGTTGCAGCGACTGGAAAGAACCAATAGCCACCTCAAACTGGACGCGGGTCTTGAGGTAATCGAGGGTCATCGCGAAGAGCTTCTCTGACATACCGAGCATCTCGGCAGCCAGGCACACACGACCGCGATCCAGTGCAATATCCAATGCAGGCATGGCAGATCCCGCTTCGCCGAGCAGCGCTTGCGGTCCGACCTGTACCTGCTCCAGCTGCAGGCGTGCATGGTTACGCGAGTCAATCAGCGGTAACGCAATGACGGTGAGCCCCGGAGCATCTGCGGGTATCAGAAACAGGCTCATGTGGGCTTGGGAAGGCGACGTGTCGCCGGTGCGTGCAGCCACCAGATAACCATCGGCTCCCACCCCATCGATCACACAATATTTATCCCCGGTCAGGCTGTAACCATCGCCATTGGGCACCGCTTGCAAGGAGATCCGTGCCGGGTTGTGACGCGGGTGCTCATCCAGCGCCAGCGCCAGGCGCCGCTCACCACTAATGGTCGCCGACAGCCAGCAATCCTGCTGCTGAGCATTGCCCTGCAAGTGCAGCAAGGAGCCACTGAGCACCACACTTGAGAGCAGCGGCGAAGCGCTGAGATTGCAACCGATGGATTCAAAAATAGGGCCCAGGCCCATGCAGCCAAAATCCAGTCCACCGAGGTTTTCGGGGAACGGGATAGCACTCCAGCCCAACGCTACTGCGTCTTGCCATAGTCGGGTGTCAAACCCGTTGGCCTGAGGCTCATCGCGCAGGGCACGCTGGCGGGAGGCCGGGCTACGCGCTGCCAGAAACTCGCGGGCGCTGTCGGCCAACAGTCGTTGATCATCGTTATAAAGCAGGTTCATGGTGTGTTTCCTTACTTCACGTCAGGCAGGCCGAGGACCCGCTTGGCGATCACGTTGAGCTGAATTTCTGAGGCACCACCAGAAATGGTCAGGGCGAAACTGTTTAACCAGCCGCGTGTGATGGCCAGCTCTTGAGGGCTGAAAGCACCCTTGTCCCAGCCCAATGCGCGATAGCCCATGACGTCCAGCAACACTTCGAACTTGTCGCGTTCCTGTTCGGTGTGCACCAGTTTCATGATCGACATCAGCCCGCTGACGTCTTGCCCGGTACGGGCCTCTTCACCCATGCGCTGTACAGTCAGGTTGTAGCTGTGTTCATTCATGGCACTGGCCACAGCACGCGCCACCAACGCTGACTCGCTATGCCCCGCAGGTTCTGGCAAGTACTGACTCACCAACGGCAACAAATGGAAGTGTGTCGGCAAGCTGAACTCGCCGAATTTGGACATGGCTTTGCGTTCGTGCTGCAACAGGCGCTTGGCCAGGTTCCAGCCACCGTGCAACGGGCCAATCAACTGACTTTTCGGGACTTTGACCCCATCGAAGAACACCTGGCAAAACGCAGATTTGCCACTGATCAAATCAATCGGCGCAACGCTCACCCCCGGGCTTTTCATGTCGAGCACGATCAGGCTGATGCCCGCGTGCTTGCTGGCCGTGGGGTCGGTGCGGACCAACGCATACATCCAGTCCGACTTGTCCCCGTAGGAGGTCCAGATTTTGCTGCCATCGACCACAAAGTGATCACCGGCATCGCGGGCGCAGGTTTTCAGGCTGGCCAGGTCAGAACCGGCATTGGGCTCGGAGAAGCCCTGACACCAACGCACTTCACCGCGGGTCATCGGGGTGAGCAGGTCTTTCTTTTGTTCTTCGCTACCGAATTCCAGGAGCACCGGGCCGAGCATCCAGATGCCCAGATTGATTTGCGGCGGGCGGCACTTGAGGCGGCGCAGCTCACTTTCGAGCACGGCGTTGTATTCAGGGCTTAGCCCTGCACCGCCGTATTCGGCTGGCCAGTCCGGGCAGAACCAGCCTTTGTCGCGCATGCGCTCAAACCACAGCTGAGCATCGGCATTGGGAAACTCGACCTCGCTTGCGCCCCACACCAATTCGCCTTCAGGTATGGCCTTGCGCTGCGATGGCGGACAATTGGCTTCAAGCCAAGCGCGGGTTTGCTCTCTGAACTGGTCAATCGCGTTCATTTCTCTACCTTTCAGTTCTTGTAGCCGCTGCCGAGGTACGAGGCTGCGCAGCTGCCCCGGTGGCTTTGAAGGGCCTGCGGCCCTTGTCGCAGCCTCGTACCTCGTCAGCGGCTACAGTTGTCGGCAATGGTTAGCGCTGGGTGCGCGGCATGCCCAGGCCGAATTGGGCTATGAGCTCACGCTGGATTTCATTGGTGCCGCCACCAAACGTCAGGGTGACCGAGGCACGCACTTCGTACTCCAGCTCGCCCTGCAGCAACGACGCCGCCGAGCCGCCACGAACCAGGCCATTGGCGCCAACGATGTTGCTCAATACGCGCAAAATCTCGATTGCCGATTCCGAGCCGTAGACCTTGGTGGTCGAGGCCAGGGCCACGTCCATGCGCTCACGTTCAAGATCAGCGGCAATGCGCAGGTTGATCAGGCGCATGGCTTCAAGCCTGGCGTAGCATTGCGCCAGACCCGCGCGCACCCAGGCTTTGTCGGTGGCGCGTGCGCCGTTTTCATCCGTTTCCCTGGCCCACATCAGAACCCGTCGATATAGCCCGACAACCTTGTCCGACCAGGCACCCAGGCCCAGTCGTTCGTGGTTCAGTTGGGCAGTGATGAGCTTCCATCCACCGTTCAACTCACCGACCAGCATGTCTTTGGGCACCCGTACGTTGTCGTAGTAGGTGGCCGCGGTCGGGTTGCTGGTGGTCGGAATCACCGTGGTTGCAAAGCCTTGCGCCTGGGTGTCGAGAATCAGGATCGACACCCCCTTGTGCCGTGGACGCTCAGGGTCGGTGCGGGCTGCCAGCCAGATGTAATCTGCCGACTCGGCGCCCGAGGTCCAGAGCTTGTTGCCATTGACCACAAACTCGTCACCTTCAAGGCGGGCCGTGGTTTTGAGCACGGCCAGGTCGCTGCCCGCATCCTGTTCGGAATAGCCGATGGCAAAGATGATTTCGCCTGCGGCTATGCCCGGCAAAAACTTGGCCTTTTGCAGCTCGGTGCCATGGGCCATCAACGCCGGGCCCACTGTGCTGATGGTCACGAACGGCAGCGGCGCACCGGCGATATTGGCTTCTTCGAAGAAGATAAATTGCTCGGTGGGACCATACCCCTGCCCGCCGTGCTCCTTGGGCCAGCCCACGGCCAGCCAGCCGTCGCGACCCATCTGGCGGATGGTGTCGCGGTACAGTTCGCCGCCCTCTTTGCCGCGCAATTGCTCACGCAACTGCGGGGTCATCAGGTTCTGGAAGTAATCCCGCACCTTCAGGCGCAGGGCATGTTGTTCGGGCGTGAGGTCGACGAACATTCAGGCTGCTCCCAGAATCAGGCCGCTGGTGGGAACACCCGTGCCAGCAGTCACCAATACGTTTTCCACGTTATCGACCTGGTTGACCGCACTGCCGCGCACCTGACGTACCGCTTCAGCCACGCCGTTCATGCCGTGAATGTAGGCCTCGCCCAATTGTCCGCCGTGGGTATTGATCGGGAACTTGCCGCCACGGGCATGGTGTCCGGCGCGGATAAATTCCTTGGCTTCGCCCCGCTCGCACAGACCGAATTCTTCGAGTTGCGGCAGTACGAACGGGGTGAAGTGGTCGTAAATGACCGCGGTTTGCAGCGCCTCCGGACCCAGGCCCGACTGGCGATACAGCTCTTTGGCGACCACGCCCATTTCCGGCAGCCCGGTAATGTCGTCGCGGTAGAACGAGGTCATGATTTGCTGGCCCGAGGTGATCCCTTGCGAGCCTGCCTTGATCATCACCGGCTTCTGACGCAGGTCCTTGGCGCGCTCGGCCGAGGTAATCACCATGGCCACCGCACCGTCTGACTCCTGGCAGCAATCGAGCAAGTGCAGCGGCTCGCAGATCCAGCGCGAGGCCTGGTGTTCTTCCAGGGTGATCGGCTTGCCGTAAAAGAATGCAGCCGGGTTGGTGGCGGCAAAATCGCGAACGGCCACCGCCACGCGACCGAAGTCTTCAGAGGTGGCGCCGTAGGTGTGCATATAGCGCTGGGCAAACATGCCGACCCATGAAGCCGGGGTATGCAGGCCGTGCGGCATGTACCAGCCGTAGTTCACGTTTTCAAAGATCGGTGTGGAGGCAAAGCCGTAACTGCCGCTGCCAAAGCGATACCAAGAGCGCTCGTTCATGGCGCGGTAAACCACCACCACTTTGGCTACACCCGTGGCGACGGCCATGGCCGCGTGCATGATCGGTGCGCAGGCCGCACCGCCACCGTGGGGCACCTGGGAGAAGAACTTGACGTCCTTGCAACCCAGCAAGCGGGCGATTTCGTATTCCGGGACTTTGTCCACCGAGTACGAGCTGAAACCCTCAACCTCGGACGGGTCGATACCGGCGTCTTTCAACGCAGCCAACGTGGCTTCAAGCGCCAGGCGCAATTCAGTGCGCCCGGAGTTTTTCGAGAATTCGGTCGCGCCCAGGCCAACAATGGCAGCGCTGCCGGAAAGTGTCGATTGCGTCATGTGTGCTGTCTCCCGCGATCAGGGCAGAACCAGCGCGACCGTACCGGTCACGTGGTTGCCCATGGAATTTTTGCCGCTGAGGGTGATTTCCACCGTGCGAGTGGCGGCGTCCAGACCGGTAACCGCGCCATTGAACGTCATGCTGTCGCCAGGGTAGTTCGGCGCGCCAAGCTTGATTTTCAGCGAGGCAAAACGTGCCTCGGGGCCGGCCCATTCTTCGACATAACGCTGCACCAGCCCATTGGTGGTGAGGATGTTCATGAAGATGTGCGGCGAGCCCAGGGCCTGGGCAGCGTTCAGGTCATGGTGGCCGGGAAAGTAGTCGCGGGTGGCAATAGCGCCGCCGGTGACCAGGCCCACGGTGATCGGGATCGCCAGTTCCGGCAGGGTTTCGCCGGGGCGCACGTCGTCAAAGCGCTTGGTGTTCTGCAAGGTCATATTTCCATCCCAGCTTGTCGTTATGGCTCAGCCAGTCGCCGAGGCGTTCAAGGCTTGCTGCCGATCCACCCAGGGCACAGCCCAAAGCGCGGCTCCAGTAGAGAAAGCGATGCATCGGGTACGTCAGGTCGACGCCGATACCGCCGTGTACGTGCTGGGCGTTGTGCCCAATCACATGCCCCGCTTCACAGGCCTGCCAGGCGGTGGCCAATGCTTCGCTCGGCGCAGGCAGACCGGCATCCAGGCGATAGCACAACTGCCACAGGCAACTGCGCAAGGCTTCGAGGGCGATGTGGGCGTTAGCCATGCTCATCTGCACGGCCTGAAAGCTGCCAATACTGCGCTCGAACTGGCGACGCTCGGTGACGTACTCCACGGTGCGGCGAATCTGTTCGGCGCTGACGCCCAGTTGCAGCGCCGCCAGCGAGGCAATGGCCCGTGGCTCCAGCCAGCTCAGAGCGGCTGCCGGGAGCAACTGCTCGGCGCTGATCAGCAGCCCGTCGATATGCAAATCGGCAATGGCTTCACCGTGGGTCATACGTCCGGGTAGATGCTTGATGGTCTTGCTTGCCAGCTCGACAAATGCCAGTCGCGCCTGACCATCAACGCTCACCAGCAGCAATGCCGCCTGTGATTGCTCGGCCAGCGCCAGGGCGCCAACACGACCATTGATGCACCATCCTGCGCCCGTTTCTACAGCGTTCAGGTCAATGCCCTGGGCGTTGTACAAACCGCTCAAATCCAGAGTCAGCAACCTCCTCCCGGCCGCAGCTTCAACCGCCCAAGGCTGCAAGGCGGGATCGGCAAATTGCGCCAGAGTCGCGGCCGTCAGTTGATGACGCCACAACGGCACCTGCCCCAGCGCCTGACCCTGGGCCTGAAGGACTTGCATCAACTCGGTCATGCCCAACCCGCTGCCCCCCTGAGCTTCAGGGATGGCCAGGGCTTGCAGGCCGGTTTCTACGCACAGTTGCCACAGCGGCTCCATGTAGGCCTGCTCGCGGGTGTCGAACTGACGCAAGCGGTCATCGGTGCAATAGTCGGCAAATACACTGCCGGCCATTTCTGCAATGGCGCTCTGGTCTTCGGTGAATTCGAAATCCATGCTGCCCTCTCCTTACTCGACCACAGGCCGGAACATGGGCAAGGTCAGCTCGCCGTCGAAGGTCTGGAACTCAAGCTGCAAGGGCTGACCAATACTCAGCTCGTCACGCTTGACGCCCGTAAGCCCGGCCACCAGGCGCACCCCTTCTTCCAGCTCGATCAGGCCAATCGGATTGGGATGGTCGAACGGCGCCACTTCGGGGTAGTGCATGATCACAAACGAATAGAGGCTGGCACGGCCGCTGGCCTGCACGCTGTCCCAATCGAACGAGTGGCATTCGATGCACACGGGCGCCGGCGGATGGCGCAGGGTCTGGCACTGGGTGCAGCGCTGAATCAGCAACTTGCCCGCATCACAACCTTCCCAGAAGAAACGGGTGTCATCGCTCATGCCCGGCTTGGGACGCTTGACTGCGGGGGCTGCCTCGACCTTGGTCGGTGCTTCTTGCGGCGTGTGGTTGTTGGCCGGGCGGAACTTGAATACGCGAAACAGCAACTGCCCCACCGCTTCATCGCCACTTTTGTGTTCAACGAAGTAGTTCATCACCAGCGTGACGAAAAAACCTGTGCCCAGACCGGTGGTTTTCTCGTCGCCTACCGAGTCCAGCCGGGTGGTGTAATAGAGTTTTTCGCCCGGACGCAGATTGCGCTCGAAGGTCAACTCGGAGTTCACCGCCACCACTGATGCATAGCCATAAGACTCAATCAGCTTGAGCACTTCATAGGGGTTTTCGGTGGTCGAGCCCGGTGCGTAGTTGTTCAGGTGAAAGCCTTCCATGCACCACACCTGCAGCATCGCAGGCGGCGCAACGAGCCCGTCCTGTACGCTGGTGGCGGCAAAGGCCGGATCGGTGTAAAGCGGGTTGTCCACGCCCATGATCTCGCACCATTGGCGGATCATCGGGGCGTTGACTTCGTCCCAGGCGTAGACGCGACCATATTCACGCCCCACCAGGGCGCGCACGTCGGTTAGCAATTGAGAATCAGCCAAGTTCGTCTCCTGCGTGTCAAGTGCAGCAACCCCGTGGTCGCCGCTGAAGGTCGTCAGTGCGCAGCGCTCAGAAATGCCGGCCGTTCGCCGCCGCCGTGCAACAACAAGTTGCAGCCGCTGGCGTAGCCGGCCATGGGCGACGCGATAAACAGGCAGGCATTGCCGATGTCTTCAGGCAGTGCCATGCGCCCGGCCGGAATGCCGGCGCTGACGGCTGCAATGCCTTGTTCGTCGCCGTAATGCAGGTGCGCCTGCTCGGTGCGTACCAGTCCCGGGCTGACCGCGACCACCCGCACCTTCGGCGCCCACTCCACCGCAAGCGATTGCACCAGCGCCAATACCCCGGCCTTGGCCGCGCCATAAGCCGCAGTGCCCGGGGATGCGCGTAAGGCGCTGATGCTGCCGATAAACACGATGCAGCCGCCCTCGGCCTGTTGCTGCATCAGGGCGTTGGCCTGTTGCGCCACATTCAAGGGGGCGATGAGATTGAGGCGAATAATGCCTTCGTGGAAACGTGGCGATGCGCTGCCAGCCTCTGCGGGCGGGCTGCCGCCGGCGTTGTTGATCACCACATCGAGACGACCGAAGTCAGCACGAATGCCATCGAACAACGCCTTGAGCGATTCCTGGTCGCGCACATCGCATGCCATGAAAATCGCCTGCTTCGAGCCTGCCGCGGGCAACATTTCAGGTGTTGTCCTGCCACACACAATCACCTGCGCCCCGGCTTGCAGAAAGCTGCGGGCGATACCCGCGCCGATGCCTTTTGTACCGCCGGTGACCAGCACCACCTTACCGCTGTAGTCCAGCCCTGAGAGTTGGCCCATGACGTGCTCCTTTTCTACTGATGGAGCCACTCTAGGGACAATCCGTGGGCTGCTCGTCGTCTGAACGGACGATGAAGCACAACCGGGTGAACGCAACAATCCAGCGCACGCTGTGGTGACAGCCCCTGTTAACGAGGAACCCCATGTCAGACCCATCTGCCGCGCCGGTATTGCTTGAATTCCCGACCCCGGGCGTTGCTCTCCTGCGCCTTAATCGCCCCCAGGCCACCAACGCCCTGAGCCTTGAGTTGCAGGCGTTGTTGTCACGCTACTTCACAGAGCTGGGGCAAAACCCTGAGGTGCGCTGCATCCTGCTGACGGGTGGCGACAAGGTGTTTGCCGCTGGCGGCGATATCAACAGCATGGCTGGCGTCGGCCCGATTGATATCTACCAGCGCCACACCGAGCGGGTCTGGGCGCCGATCCAGCATTGTCCAAAACCTGTCATTGCTGCGGTGTGCGGCTATGCCTATGGCGGCGGTTGCGAGCTGGCGATGCTGGCCGACATCATCGTGGCCGGGCGCAGCGCCAGGTTTTGCCAGCCCGAGATACGCATTGGCATCATGCCGGGCATTGGTGGCACCCAACGGCTGGTGCGTGCCGTGGGCAAGGCCAAGGCGATGCGCATGGCCCTGACCGGGCAGCCGATTACGGCTGACGAAGCCTGGATATCGGGGTTGGTGAGTAACGTGGTCGATGATGAACAGGTACAGGCATATGCACTGGAGATGGCCCAACTGATCGCCGCCATGCCACCGCTGGCTGCCGAGCAAATCAAGGAAGTGATACTGGCGGGCGTGGACGCACCGCTGGAGACCGGGCTGGCCCTTGAGCGCAAGGCCAATGCGCTGCTGTTTGCATCCAGGGATCAAAAAGAAGGGATGCAGGCATTTATCGAGAAACGTGCAGCACGGTTTGAAGGGCATTGAGCGTTGCGCCCCCTGTAGTCGCTGACGAGTAGTGCGAGGCTGCGTTCGAGCGCGCAGCGGTCGCAAAACCAGTACACGCGCAGTGCCTGATTGACCGTGCTAGCTGATTTCACGACTGCTACGTCGCAGTGGCGCACCAAGCCAAACGCAGCCTCGCACTACTCGTCAGCGACTACAGATCGTGAATGCAACCCACCAACCAGGCCGGCCGGTCGGCCGCCTCGGCGTGCAGTGCTTTTGATCTGCCCGCCCCTTCGGGAGGCCGAGCGGAGGGGCGAAATCCATATTCCAGTTAGGTACCCATGCGGGATATGTACCCGGTCTGCCAGTTATCACCACAGCCCCCAATCGCGGCCCCGCACATCACCAGCCCCACTACGAACTTTCAGGATTTTTCGCACAGGTTTGCCAATTGCTGAGGTATCGGCACGACGCCTATAGTCAGCCCTCGCCAATAAGGCGACCGGGTTTGGCGACCTGGAACTTGAACAATGGTTACGTTGGGCTGTTGTGATATATGGCAGAGCGTGTATTTTGCATCGCGATGCTTTATGGCAGCTGTACGTGGGAGATCTTCGGGTCTGCCGGTGTTCCTTGTTCTACCGGTTCGCCAACCCGCGTACAGCGGCCACCTGTTTTCGTTTGGCGACGTTAGCGTGTGGTTCCAACCCAGCAACAAGGAGCATCACTAATGACGCAACATCCATTTATTCCGCTAACCGCCATCGACTGCACCATCCCCGCCTTATTTATCGACCGCAATACGCCCCTCGATGTGCTTCACGCCAACGCCGTGGCCCGTATGCTGGCGGCAACCCAACTTATGGAAACACTCTCCAGCCGCGAATTGCAGCAGGCAGATTCGGTTGATCTCAAACATCTTGCCACGGCGGCTGCGCTGCTACTGCGAGATGGTTGTGACGTGTTGAATGTGTTGGGTTGGCGATTGCAGCCTGCATAGAAAAACCCCCCAGTGCAGGGTTATACGACGGCTGCGTCTACAGGATTCGTCGTCTATCCCTCTACGTAGCAGTTGACGAGTATAACGAGGCTACGTTCGATCGCGCAGCGGTCGCAAAACAGTTATACGCGCAGTGCCTGATTAACCGTGCAAGCCGATTTCACGACTGCTGCGTCGCAGTGGCGCAGCCTCGCACGGCTCGTCAGCTGCTACGGATCGTGAATGCAACCCACCAACCTGGCCGGCCGGTCGGCCGCCTCGGGGTGCAGTGTTTTTGATCTGCCCGCCCCTTCGGGAGGCCGAGAGGAGGTTCTGCGTAGTGGGTCGACCGGCATGGATGCCGGGAGAGCCGTGTTGGGCCAGGGATGGCCCGTCACGGCGTGCCCACGGAGCGGGACCGGAATGAGGGAACCTGAGCGCAGCGAGGGCCGTACGCGGGGGCGAAAGCGCTTTGGTTACTTTGCCGCTTTTGCAAAGTGACTCGCTGTAAGAGCGAAACCATCATTTCAGTTAACCGCGAATGCCGGATATGTACCCCGTGTGCCCGTTGTTTTGCGAAGCGCCCGCACCTATGCCGAGTCCATATCCATTCGATATGTCACGACTTTCTACGGGTTCCGCCCTTACGGCGGGTCACTTTTTCCAGACGCCGAAAAAGTAACCAAAAAGGCTTGCCCTACCATACGGCCGCCTCGCCCAGGCTCGGTGGTTCCCTCTCTCCGGCACTGTCATGGGGGCACGCCGCGACGGGCCATCCATGGCCCATCGCGGCTGGCGCGGCGTCCAGCCGCGCCACCCCCATAACAGCACCTGCGTTCGGCCTTCTGTGATGGGCATTCGCGTCGTCTGGACATTCGTGTGGCTCCAGCAAAAGCAAAATGCATCGCAGACGTCACAGAACCCTACGAAAAACGGTTTAGCGCCAACATACAAGGCCGCCTCGGCGGGCAGTTGATCTTGTTTTTGCACTGGTTTTTGATCTGTCTGCCCTTCGGGAGGCCGAGAGGAGGCTCTGCGCAGTGGGTCGACCGGCATGGATGCCGGGAGAGCCGTGTTGGGCCAGGGATGGCCCGTCACGGCGGGCCCACGGAGCGGGACCGGAATGAGGGAACCTGAGCGCAGCGAGGGCCGTACGCGGGGGCGAAAGCGCTTTGGTTACTTTGCCGCTTTTGCAAAGTGACTCGCTGTAAGAGCGAAACCATCATTTCA
>NZ_JYKZ01000056.1 GCF_001043005.1 Pseudomonas psychrophila | reverse complement strand
GCCGCAACCGACCCGCGCCTGGTCGGCATTACGCCCGCCATGAAAGAAGGCTCGGACCTGATCGCGTTCAGCGAACGTTACCCGCAGCGCTATTTCGATGTGGCGATTGCCGAACAGCACGCAGTGACCTTTGCCGCCGGTATGGCCTGCGAAGGCGCCAAGCCGGTGGTCGCGATTTACTCGACGTTCCTGCAGCGCGGCTACGACCAGTTGGTGCATGACGTGGCCGTTCAAAATCTGGACGTACTGTTCGCCATTGACCGCGCCGGTCTGGTCGGCGAAGACGGTCCGACCCATGCCGGCAGCTTCGACCTGTCTTATCTGCGCTGCATTCCGAGCATGGTCATCATGACCCCGAGCGATGAAAACGAACTGCGCAAGATGCTCACCACCGGGCACCTGTACAACGGCCCGGCGGCCGTACGCTACCCGCGTGGCACCGGCCCGAATGCAACCATCGAGAAAACCCTCGAACCGCTGGAAATCGGCAAAGGGGTGATTCGTCGCCAAGGGTCCAGGGTCGCCATGCTGGTATTTGGCGTACAACTGGCTGAAGCCCTGCAAGTAGCGGAAAAAATCGACGCCACCGTGGTCGACATGCGCTTCGTCAAACCGATGGATGAGGCGTTGGTGCGGGAAATGGCCGATAGCCATGAACTGCTGGTAACCCTCGAAGAGAACGCCATCATGGGCGGCGCGGGCGCGGCTGT
>NZ_JYKZ01000055.1 GCF_001043005.1 Pseudomonas psychrophila | reverse complement strand
GGCGAAGACGCCGTAGAACGGGCGATTGATCAGATCGGGCTGCGGGACGAACTGCAGAGGCTTGCACAACTGCCATTGATTGACTGGCCCGCCGCAACCGTGGCCAAGCAATCCTTGCTGCGCCAGTTGTATGAAAATTTCCTGCTCGATGAACCGCCGACCCTGGGTGAGTTCAATATGTTTCGCGACACTGGCGGCGAAGCCCTCGAAAACCATTGCCGCTTTGAAGCGTTGCAGGCGCGCAATGCGGCCGAGCACCAGGCCATTGACTGGCGCCACTGGCCCGAGCAATGGCGCGACCCCAATAGCCCGGCGCTGCTGGTGTTCGCTGACGAGCACAGTCACGACATCGGCTATTACGCGTTTTGTCAGTGGCTGATTGCGCGCGGCCTGTCACAGGCGCAAAAAGCCGCCCGCGACAGCGGTATGGCCATCGGCCTGATTGCTGACCTCGCCGTGGGCGCTGATGGCAGCGGTAGCCAGGCCTGGTGCCGCCAGGACGAACTGCTGGCACATCTCACCGTCGGCGACCCACCCGATCTGCTGAACCGTACCGGGCAAGGCTGGGGTATATCGGCGTTTTCCCCGGACGGACTCAAGCGCAACGGGTTTCGTGCCTTCATCGAAATGCTGCGGGCCAACTTTGCACATGCAGGGGGGCTGCGAATCGACCATATCATGGGCCTGCAACGACTCTGGGTCATCCCCTTGGGCGCG
>NZ_JYKZ01000054.1 GCF_001043005.1 Pseudomonas psychrophila | reverse complement strand
ATGCCGGCTTCCGAGTTCTTGCGCTCGGAGCCTGCCATCGTGGCGGGCATGGCTAACGCGACATTGCCTGACAGCAAAGTGCCCTGGCTGGAACTGGCGGCTGATTACGACAAAATCCGCGATCTGATCGAGAAAACCGTCCCGGGCTTCGAGGCGTTCAATGAGCGCATCCGGGTTCCGGGAGGCTTTCGGATGCCGCTTCCCGCGACGGAGCGTATCTGGATGACGCCCTCGGGCAAGGCCGAGTTCTTTGTATTCCCCGGTCTGCATGAAGACAAGGAAGTTGACGGTGAGGACGTCTTGCGGCTGATCACGCTGCGCAGTCATGACCAATACAACACGACGATCTATGCTCTGGATGATCGGTATCGCGGTGTATTTGGTCGGCGAGACGTGTTGTTCATGAACCCGGCTGATCTCGAGTCACGGGGGCTGGCTCACGGGGATTTGGTCGATATCGAAACGGTCACCCAGGGGCGCAAGATGCGCTACGAGAAAATAACGGCCATCGAGTACAAGATATCGGCGGGTTCGGTGGGCGCGTATTACCCGGAGGCTAACCAACTGGTGCCGCTGGACTATATCGACGTCGATAGCGGCACGCCGTCTTACAAATCGGTCCCCGTAAAGGTCATGCGCTCGGAAGTTAACTGAGCGGCTGATCATGATCAAACAAGGGGCGTGAAGCCCCTTGTTAGCGGATGCCGTATTTCGACTC
>NZ_JYKZ01000053.1 GCF_001043005.1 Pseudomonas psychrophila | reverse complement strand
GGAACCCCACAGGAACGGGTGATCCCAGACACTTTCACCGGCGACTGAGTAATGGCCGTAACGCTCAGTCTCGGCCCGGAACGGACGAATCATCTGCGAGTGACACTGCACACAGCCTTCGCGGATATAAATATCGCGGCCTTCCAGTTGCAGGGCGGTGTAGGGCTTCATGCCTTCCACCGGGGTGTTGGTCACGTCTTCAAAGAACAGCGGGACGATCTGTGTCAGACCGCCGACGCTTACGCACAGGATCATCAGCAGCAGCATCAGACCAATATTTTTCTCTACGACTTCATGGTTCATGGCGAACTCCTCAGGCCATCTGCGCGGCGGCTACGACTTCGGCGGGCTCGGCGTTATGCACGGTGCGCCAAGTGTTGTAAGCCATCAGCAACATGCCGATGAAGAAGATCGCCCCGCCGATCAGGCGCACGACATAGCCCGGGTGGCTGGCCACCAGGGTTTCGACGAAGGAATAGGTCAGCGTGCCGTCGGCATTGACTGCGCGCCACATCAGGCCTTGGGCGATGCCGTTGACCCACATCGACGCGATGTACAGCACGGTGCCGATCGTCGCCAGCCAGAAGTGCGCATTGATCAGACCCAGGCTGTACATCTGCGGGCGACCGAAGATTTTCGGGATCATGTGGTACAGCGCGCCGATCGAGATCATGGCAACCCAGCCCAGCGCACCGGCGTGTACGTGGCCGATGGTCCAGTCGGTGTAGTG
>NZ_JYKZ01000052.1 GCF_001043005.1 Pseudomonas psychrophila | reverse complement strand
TCAGCGGCACTGAGGCTCATGGTGAATACACCATCCGCCTCACCGGCACTGAGCAGCGACTCGCCCTGAAAGTCAAAAATATGGCTGTCACCCGTGTAGACCAAGCCTTTGCCATCAGTCCCCACCCGATTGACTGCAGCGACGTAGCACAGGTTCTCAATGGCCCGCGCAGGCAACAACCGGTTCCAGTGCAAGCGGCGCGCACCCGGCCAGTTAGCCGTGTACAGCAGCAAATCTGTGTCGTGCGCGTCGCAACTCCAGACCGGGAAGCGCAGGTCGTAGCAAATCAGCGGCCGAATGCGCCAACCCTTCACTTCGAACTGAACCTGACGTTCGCCCGGGGTAAAGTGCTCATGCTCACCCGCCATGCGGAACAAGTGGCGCTTGTCGTAGTGCAACACCTCACCATCAGGACGAGCCCACAACAGCCGGTTGCGATGGCTGCCATCGGCTGCCAGCACAATCACGCTGCCAGTGACCACTGCATCGAGCTTTTTGGCCTGAGCCTGCAACCACTTGCTGGTGGGACCATTTTCAGGTTCGGCCAGGTTTTTTGACTCCATGCTAAAGCCGGTGGTGAACATCTCTGGCAAAACCACCAGGTCTGCACCCTTTGTCTGCTCAAGCAGCTCATCAAAATGCGCAAAATTCGCCTGACGGTCATGCCAGGCCAGCGTGGTCTGCACCAGCGCTACGGTCAAATCGGGTAAAGCACTTAAATCACGCATAGTTTTCCTG
>NZ_JYKZ01000051.1 GCF_001043005.1 Pseudomonas psychrophila | reverse complement strand
CGCCAGCGTACGGTGGTGGGGCGTGCGGCGGCTACGTCATCAGCCGCCTTGGTGAGCCCTGGCGCAGCGGTTTTACTGTTCATACTCATCTCGCTTTTTTATGTTTTTTATCAAGCGGGCAGGGGATGCGAGCCTGTTATCAGGCCCGCCGTTTTTACAGAGTATTCACCTTTCCGGCCTTCAGTTCCGGGGCCGCGGCTTGCAGGCCATTGATCAGTGGTTCGCCGAACTCGGCCATGCTGATCTCGAAACGATCCCCGGGACGGGTCTGGATATTGTCGGCAACGGACAGCGTGGCGGTGCCGAAAAAATGCACGTGCACGTCACCCGGGCGCAGGAATTGCGCGTATTTGAAGTGATGGTATTCAAGGTTTTCCAGGCTGTGGCACATGTTGTCCTCGCCGCTGAGGAACTCCTTTTCCCAGAGCACATCTTCGCCCCGCAGGATCCGGCTCATGCCGGTCAGGTGGCCAGGCAAGTCCCCCACGCGCAACTCGGGGCCATAGCTGCAATTACGCAGCTTGGAGTGCGCCAGATACAGGTAGTTACGGCGTTCCATGACGTGGTCGGAGAACTCGTTGCCCAAGGCAAACCCGACGCGGTAGGGCTTGCCATCGTCGCCGACCACATACAGCCCGGTCAGCTCTGGTTCTTCGCCGGCATCCTCGGCAAATGCGGGAGTCTGGAAGGCGCTGCCCGGACGCACAACAATCGAACCGTCGCCCTTGTAGAACCATT
>NZ_JYKZ01000050.1 GCF_001043005.1 Pseudomonas psychrophila | reverse complement strand
GCAGAAAACGGATTTGCAGATCAGGACGACGGGTCAATAACTGGGCCTGGCGGCGCAGGCTGGAGGTGCCGACCACACTGCCTTCGGGCAAGTCATCAAGGCTGGAGAACGTGTTGGATACGAAGGCATCACGCGGGTCTTCGCGCTCACAAATGCAAAACAGCCCCAGACCTTCAGGAAAGTCCATCGGCACGTCTTTCATCGAGTGCACGGCAATATCGGCTTCGTTTTCGAGCAGGGCTGTTTCCAGTTCTTTGACAAACAGCCCCTTGCCACCGATTTTCGACAGCGGCGAGTCCAGTAGCTTGTCGCCACGGCTCACCATGGGCACCAGCGTCACCACAAGACCAGGATGGGCCTGCTCTAGACGGGATTTTACGTATTCGGCCTGCCACAGAGCCAGGGCGCTTTTACGAGTAGCTATGCGGATTTCGCGAGAGGACATGGATCAATCCGTACTGAAAAGATACGGCTGATAATAACAGCTCAGCCAAAACAGCTTTGACTTGTATCAGAAAGTACGTGGCCTCCCTGGCCATAAACGCGTCCACACGCCTTGTTAGTCGCGGGTCACAGCTGTTGCATCATCTTGCGAACACCGGCCACATGACGCCGACTGACAATCAGTGCATCGCCATTCAAGCCTTTGAGGAACAACTGAAAGTGCCCCAGCGGTGTGCGCTGCAAGCGCTCGATCCGTTCGCGTGCCACCAGTGCATTTCGGTGAATACGCACAAAGCGCTCG
>NZ_JYKZ01000049.1 GCF_001043005.1 Pseudomonas psychrophila | reverse complement strand
GCGTGACGTGATCGGGGAAAAGGAGTTGGTTGACTTTACGGTGCAAGAGTCGCCTTTCGACCGCTTCTCGAAAAAGCTGGGTGCGAGTGTGGCGGAGCAACTGGCCCTGTGGATGGGGTTTCAGGGGCCGACCTTGCGTTGATCGCCAGGCGTCAAAAAAAGCCGGCCTGAGAAGGCCGGCTTTTTTGTGGGCGCTGGACAGGCATCTGACCGTCGGGCTGGCTTGCTCCTTTGCGAGGGGCAGGCAAGTCCTTGCAGTTCAGGGGATGATAACGCCCTCGGTGAGTAGCATGTCGATCAGGCGAATCAGTGGCAGCCCTACCAGGCTGGTGGCGTCGTCGCCTTCGGTGCGCTGGAACAGGCTGACCCCTAGGCCTTCGGCTTTGAAGCTGCCGGCGCAGTCGTAGGGTTTTTCGGCGCGCAGGTAGCGCTCAATCTGTTCTGTGTCGAGTGTGCGCATGTGGACGGTGAAGGGAACGCAGTCGGTCTGGTGACCGTCGGTCTGGGAGTTGAGCAGGGTGAGGCCGGTGAGGAACGTCACGCTGGCTCCGCTGGCGTCCATTAGCTGCTGGCGAGCCTTGTCGAAGGTGTGGGGCTTGCCGATGATGTGGCCGTTGAGTACTGCCACCTGGTCGGAGCCGATGATCAGGTGTCCGGGATGACTGTCGGCAAGTGCGCGGGCCTTCTCCAGGGACAGGCGCTCGACCAGTTCGCGTGCGGACTCGCCCGGGCGGTGGCTTTCATCGA
>NZ_JYKZ01000048.1 GCF_001043005.1 Pseudomonas psychrophila | reverse complement strand
TGGCAATCATGGGTTTCGGTGGCGGAGCAATGGTCGGTGCGCCTCTGGCTGCGGCCTTGATGGGGCACTTTGCCGGGCCGGATGGTGTCGGCGTGTGGCAGAGCTTTTTGGTGATGGCGGCGATTTATTTTGTCTTTATGGTGGGAGGCGCATTGTCGTACCGCGTGCCACCCACCGGCTGGAAGCCTGAAGGCTGGACACCGCCGGTGAAAAAAACCGCCAATGCGATGATTACTCAGCGTCATGTCCACGTGAGCGTGGCCTGGAAAACGCCGCAGTTTGCGCTGGTGTGGTTGGTGTTGTGCCTTAACGTCTCGGCCGGTATCGGCATTCTGGGCATGGCTTCGCCCTTGTTGCAGGAGGTGTTTGCTGGCAAGTTGCTGGGCAACGATCTGACCTTTGGCCAACTGGATGCTGCGCAATTGGCGCAAATCGCGGCCATTGCGGCGGGCTTCACCGGTTTGCTGAGCCTGTTCAATATTGGCGGACGGTTCTTCTGGGCCTCGTTCTCGGACTACCTGGGCCGTAAAAACACCTACTTCGTATTCTTTGCGCTGGGGTTCGCCCTGTATGCGCTGGTGCCGAACCTGGGCCACCTAGGCAACATCTCGCTGTTCGTGGCGGCGTTCTGCATCATCCTGTCGATGTATGGTGGTGGCTTTGCCACGGTACCGGCCTATCTGGCAGACCTGTTCGGGACGCAGATGGTCGGCGCGATTCACGGTCGCCTGCTGACTGCCTGGGCCGCGGCTGGCG
>NZ_JYKZ01000047.1 GCF_001043005.1 Pseudomonas psychrophila | reverse complement strand
GGGTATGGGCACGTTTTTTAGAATTGCATAGCTTTAAAATCACCTTATTGGGTGTGTATGCAAACGGGCAGACATTCGGTCAGGACACGATTATTCATCGGGAGAATAAAGTGCATCCTGGTTTAACCATCATTGTGTTTTGTAATGAATATTGGCCAACCTCCTGGGGAGGGGAACTGGTTTTTTACGATGACTCAAAAGAAAATATTATAAAGGCGGTGCTCCCTAAATCAAGGCGTGTAGTGGTATTCGATGGGCGAATACCACATGCGGCGCGATCACCGTCAGTCAAATGTGATCAGGTTCGAATGACCCTGGCGTTTAAAACAATCATTGAGGCGTAAGAGATGGCAGGGAAGACGGAATTAATAGTAGGTATCATAAATGAGGGTGCGACCGTAGCTTCGGGGGCGGTGGCAATATCAGACCAATTTATAACTAATAATCAAGGGATGGTATTGTTGAGTCAGACGGACCAGACGGGAGCTGTTATAGCCAGTATTACGTCGATCACAAAGTTGGCAGGTCCGTACGTGCCAATAATAAGCATGCCGGGCAATACAGTGGCGGGGACCATTACTTTTCTAAAAGTAGGCATGGACCTTAAGGAGGGGCGTGAGATAAAATCTGGCGATATTTATAGTCTTGTAGGTAATGTGGCTGGAATTATTGCTACATTCGCTGTTCTGACGGGGGGAGGGACTTTAGTCGTTGGCTTTTTAGCAGGTGCTAGCGTGGCTGCGAGTTTGTTGTCAAT
>NZ_JYKZ01000004.1 GCF_001043005.1 Pseudomonas psychrophila | reverse complement strand
TCGTCAGCGGCTTGTATGTTGGCGCTAAACCGTTTTTCGTAGGGTTCTGTGACGTCTGCGATGCATTTTGCTTTTGCTGGAGCCACACGAATGTCCAGACGACGCGAATGCCCATCACAGAAGGCCGAACGCAGGTGCTGTTATGGGGGTGGCGCGGCAGGACGCCGCGCCAGCCGCGATGGGCCATGGATGGCCCGTCGCGGCGTGCCCCCATGACAGTGCCGGAGTGAGGGAACCACCGAGCCTGGGCGAGGCGGCCGAATGGTAGGGCAAGCCTTTTTGGTTACTTTTTCGGCGTTTGGAAAAAGTGACCCGCCGTAAGGGCGGAACCCGTAGAAAGTCGTGACACATCGAATGGATATGGACTCGGCATCGCTGCGGGCGCATCGCAAAACAACGGGCACACGGGGTACATATCCGGCATTCGCGGTTAACTGAAATGATGGTTTCGCTTTTACAGCGAGGCACTTTTGTCAAACAGCCACAAAAGTACCCAAAAAGGCCTTGCCCCAGCGTACGGCCCTCGCTGCGCTCAGGTGTCCCTCACTCCGGTCCCGCTCCGTGGGCACGCCGTGACGGGCCATCCATGGCCCAACACGGCTCTCCCGGCATCCATGCCGGTCGACCCACTACGCAGAACCTGCGCTCGGCCTCCCGAAGGGCAGGCAGATCAAAAACCAGTGCAAAAACAAGATCAACGGCCCGCCGAGGCGGCCTACAGGCCGACCTGTTTAGCGAAGCACATTTCTCTAAACAGGCCGGTTGGCAACAGAGTATCTACAGGGTTTTGCGCAAGGTTCTGTGACGTCTGCGATGCATTTTGCTTTTGCTGTCGCCACGCGATTACCTGAACGCCACGAATGCCCATAACAGTGCCGGAGTGAGGGCGGAACCTTTATTCCAGTTACACAGGGCAGCTCAGACCATCGCCCCCAGTGGATCTGTTTGCGCCACTGGCGCTGTCACCACCCGCCGTATGGCCTCCTGGGCCCTGAACGCCAGCACGGCGCGCTCCTGCGCCTGGCTGGCAATGGGCTCAAGCAGGTGTATCTCGACCTCGGCCTGTTCATGGCTAAACAGGCGCAGTAGATGTGACAGCAAGTCATCGTCGCCAATAAACGGTGCGATCGTGTCGATCTCTCCATTGCGTAAATAGCGAATGGCCACAGGCTGCAGAGGTACATGGCTGTCTATTGCCGCCGATAACAGCCGACCATGAAAGGTACGTACCGAACGCCCGTCAGTGGTGGTGCCCTCGGGAAACATCAGAAGAGAGAGGGGGTGCTGCAAGTGGTGGGCCATTTGCTCACGAATCAACTGGCTGTCACCCGCGCCCCGGCGAATAAACAGGCTACCTGCCTTGGCCGCCAGCCAGCCGGCAACCGGCCAGCCGCGTACTTCGGATTTGGACAGGAATGAAAGCGGGGTGAGTTGCCCCAGCAGAGCAATGTCGGTCCATGACACGTGATTGCTGACCCACAGCATGGGCGTTGCAGGCAACTGGCCGACGACGGTGATGCGAAAGGGCAGGGCGTTGCTCAGGCGAGACATAAAAAATTGCGACCAGCGTTGGCGACGGTCCATCGCGTTGCTCAGGCGCAAGCGCTCAAGCACCCCGAACACTGCGGCCATGCCCAATCCCAGGCTGACTACCACCAACACACGAGCCACTCGGCCATATTGGCGCAAGCGGCTCATTACATGGCCGCCTTGAAGTGACGTGCATAACGCGGGCACAGTTCGTCGCGCTTGAGCAAAATAAACACGTCAGCCACCTGAAAGTCTTCATCCCAGCAAGGTTCACCGCAAATCTTGGCGCCCAGGCGCATGTAAGCCTTGAGCAACGGCGGCATTTCGGCGATGACGTTGGCAGGTACTTCTTGAGCCGGTAATGGCTTTTTTGGTTCGGCGCGCAAATGCTCGGTACACAAATAGCGTTCGCGCAGGCGCTGCATGATTGCCCGAGCCTGGATGCCTCCGTCCTGCATGGGGATGCTCGCGCAACCCATCAGGTAGCGGTAATTACCGTGGTTGAGCACTTCCGCCAGTTCGCCCCAGAGCACGGCGATGGTGCCGCCATTACGGTACGCAGGGTCGACACAGGTTCGTCCGATTTCCAGTACCGGCCCTTGAAGGTTGACCAGGCCGTGGAGGTTGAACTCTTCTTCGCTGTAAAAGTGGCCGATGCGTTGAGCGGCGCTGTGATCCAGCAAGCGAGTGGTGGCTACCAGTTGGCCGTTATTGAGGTCGCGCACCCCGATATGTTCGCAATACGCGTCGTAACCGTCCTCGTCCAGCCCGTGTTCGGCGCCTTTGAGTTTGGCCTTCATTTCGCCGCTGAACACACGAAAACGCAGGGCTTGAGCCTCGCGCAAAGCGCCGGATCCGATCAGGCGTTCTGCCTGCAGGCGGCGTTCTGGAGCGGTGTCGCGGATACGGGCGATCTGGGACATTGCGAATCTCCGTGCAGGCACTGTGCCCGCCTTGGGTTTCTGCCAATCGACTGAGGTGTGCAACTTCAGGCTAGGCAGGTGCAATGTCACCCCTGTGACGTTTGGGTGATGCTTGTATGACAGCCGCCCCGGAGGAACTGTCGGTCTCGGGAGGCGTCCTAACACTGTGTAAAAAAGTCCAGCCAAAACCGCTCGCCAGGTTTAATGTTCACCCACGTTTATTTGTCGATGAGTTTTTATGCTTAAAGCGTTGTTTTCTTCTGCCTGCGCCTTGTTGTTGACCGTTGGTGTGAGCCTGCCTGCCCAGGCCAACTGGTACCTGGACGGTGAGTCGTCACGGCTTTCATTTATCACCACGCAAAATGCCAATATCGCGAACGTGCATCGCTTTTTGGTCCTGCACGGCAAGGTCGACCGTAAAGGTCAGGCGCAATTGCGCATTGAAATGGACTCGGTCAACAGCGACGTACCATTGCGTGATGAGCGCATGCGCGACGTGCTGTTTGATTTCAAGCATTTCCCCGAAGCGCAGATCACTGCGCAGATAGACTTGCAGCCCATCAATGATCTTGCCCCCGGTGCGCAACTGGAGTTGCACTTACCCGTTACGGTCAGCTTGCGCGGTAAGCAACACACCTATGAGGCCGAGCTGTTGGCCACTCGCCTTGATGAGCGGCGCTTTCAGGTCGTGACCCTGGAACCGCTGATGCTGCAAGCCGAAGATTTTGGCCTGCAGCCGGAGCTCGAAACCTTGCGTAAATTGGCCGGGCTTTCGACCATCAGTTTTTCAGTGCCGGTGGGTGCGGTACTGATTTTCACGGCTCGCTAAGATGGCCGGCGCGGTGTTTGGCTGGCGCAGCGACAATCAGTTCGAGTTGCTGATCGATGGCTCCCGGTTTTTCCCACGAATTCTGGCTGCCATTGAGCAGGCTCAAGAGCAGATTGATCTGGAGTTATATCTGGTTGAGGCTGGAGGCTGCGCTGAAGCCATCGTGCAAGCCCTGGAGCAAGCGGCTTGGCGCGAGGTGCGAGTGCGCTGCCTGTTTGACGGTTATGGCAGTCTGGGCCTGGGTTTGGGCTTGCGTCGCAGGCTCACGGATGCCGGGGTTGAACTCAGGTTTTATAACCCGCTTAGCTGGCGGCGAGGCCTGAACAACCTGTATCGCGATCATCGCAAACTGTTGTTGGTGGATCAGCAACTGGCCGTGGTCGGGGGCACTGGCGTAACGGATGAGTTTTGGCGCCCCAGTGACGACATCTGCGAATGGCATGAAGTCATGGTCAACATTCAAGGCCCTTTGGTGATGGACTGGCAGATGCTGTTTGATCGTCAATGGCGCGCCAATATCAGCCGCAAGGCGTGGAAACCCGCGACTCACTTCGGTTTGGCACGCTTGCCGGGTCTACCCGAGAAGGGTGAAGGCATGGGCCGTGTCGCCTACGCAGACGCTCATCAACATCGCGATATCCTGCAATCGCTGGTGCGGGTGATCAACAGCTCCAAGCAGCGTATCTGGCTGGCCACGCCTTATTTCTTGCCCACCTGGAGTGTGCGCCGTTCTCTGCGCCGCGCGGCGGCCAGGGGCGTAGACGTGCGGTTGCTGCTGACTGGCCCCCGTACTGACCATCCTTCCGTGCGTTACGCCGGTCATCGTTATTACCCGCGCTTGCTGAAATCCGGTGTACAGATACTGGAATACCAGCCCTGCTTTCTGCACTTGAAAATGGTGCTGGCCGACGATTGGGTCAGCATTGGCTCGTGCAATTTCGACCACTGGAACCTGCGTTTCAACCTTGAAGCCAACCTTGAAGCGCTCGACCCGGCGCTGACTCAAGCGGTGGTTGCAAGTTTTATCACGGACTTCGCCCAAAGCCAGCCTGTCAGCTTGCAAGACTGGCAGTCACGACCACTCTGGAAACGGGTAAAACAACGTATTTGGGGTTGGGTCGATCGGCTGGTGGTCAATGTGCTGGGGCGTCGACACTAGATTCTGCCTGGCACGCGGTTACAGAATCGTTGAGAACGTGCAAAATCGAGCCACCTCACGGTAACGCAAGAGCGTGGGGCATGATTTCCTGGAGCTTTATTGCATGACACCTTCGTTGTTACTGGCCGTTCTGGCTTCTGGCTTTATCTATGGCATCACCCCGGGGCCAGGTGTGCTCGCTGTTTTCGGTATTGGCGCAGCCCGTGGCCGGCGCGCCGGAGCCGGGTTCCTGTGCGGGCACTTGCTGGGTGATGTGATCTGGTGCAGCACGGCGCTGATTGCCATTGTGGGCGCACGTGAGTTTGGCAGCACGGCGTTTAATGTGTTGGGCTTGATCAGCGGGCTTTACCTGTTTTGGCTGGGATTGCGCGCCGTTCGCGCTCAGCGTAGCAGCGTGGCCCAGCAAGGGCCGGCGCGACAGCCATTTGCTCATGGAATTTTCTTCGGCCTGACCAATCCCAAGGCGTACCCCGTAGCCGTCGCGACGTTCACGGCGCTGCTGTCCAGCCGTGCAGAACTGCTGACCTGGGAGATGCTGCCCTGGTTGATCGCTTTGAGCTTTGTGGGCGGGGCGCTGGCCTACGCGATTTTGGTGGGTATTGTCGGAGCCGGGCATGTCAGGGCACTCTATCAGCGTCATGAGCTGCTGATTACCCGGCTGTGCGGGGTCATGTTTATCGGTTTTGCCATCAGTGCTTTGATGCATGCACTGCCCGGGCTGTTACGAACTATCGTTTGAAGTAGGTGGCAGGGAATGCAGTGCGGTGGGCGAGTCAGGGATGAATGTTGACATTTAACCCTGAGGCATCGAGTTGCCCTATGGACATCAAGAACTACCTGCTTCAGGCAGGTTTTATTGACCTGTTGCTAGACGCAGTCTGTGTCGTGGACCGCAATGGTCGCTTTGTTTACGTCAGTGCAGCCTGCAAGCGAATTCTGGGCTATGAGCCCCACGAGCTTAAAGGCCAGTCGATGATCGATCTGGTGTTTCCCGCTGACCGTGAGCGAACCCTGCTCGCGGCCAATGAGATCATGGCGGGTGAACCCACGCTCAATTTCGAGAACCGCTATGTGCACAAGGCCGGGCATGTGGTGCATATCCAATGGTCTGCGTGCTGGTCTGAAACCCATGAAATGCGCGTTGCCGTGGCCCGTGATATCACCGAGCGCAAACTGGCGGAGTCACGGCAAGCGGCCCTGTTTGCGATTTCGGAGGCCGCCCATGGGGCCGAAGATTTGCTGGCGCTGTTCAGGTGTGTTCACCAGCTCATCGGGCAGTGGCTGCCTGCCGTGAGTTTTTCGGTCGCACTTCGGGAACAAGGTGCGCTGACTTTCCCCTACCACGTCGACGATCATCCGCTAGAGCAGCATTCCCCCGTTCGCCATCTGAGTGAGGAGGTCATTCTCAGTGGCCAGTGCGTGATGCGTGTTGCTGACCATGCGCCGTCATGGCTGGGTGTTCCGCTGACCACCCAGAACGGCAACATTGGTGCGCTGGTGGTCAAGAGCCTGCTGGGCGAAGAGCGCTACACCGAACAGCACAAAGACCTGCTGCAGTACGTGTCGACCCAAGTGGCAACGGCCATTGAACGCAAGCAGTTGCATGCCCGCTTGCAGTATCTGGCGCAGTACGACGCCTTGACTCATTTGCCCAATCGAGACCTGCTCTACGATCGCCTGCACCGCGCCCTGGCCTCTGCGAAGCGCGACAATGAATGCCTGGCCGTGCTGTATGTCGATCTGGACCACTTCAAACTCGTCAACGACAACTATGGGCATGCTGTCGGTGATGACCTGTTGCAGCAGACTGCGCGGCGCCTGACGCTGTGCGTGCGTGAAAGCGATACGGTCTCCAGGATGAGCGGGGATGAGTTTGTGCTGGTGCTGGAGAGGCTCAAGCTGCCAGAGCATGCGCTGATCGTGGCCGAAAAAATTCGCCTCAATCTCAGCCAGCCTGTCTTCGTTGGTAATCACACGCTCAACATCATCCCCAGCATTGGCATTGCGGTTTATCCCGAGCACGGCGAACAGGCCCAGCAATTGCTGCACCATGCGGATACGGCGATGTATCGAGTCAAAAAGAGGGGGCGTGGCTAAACAGCGTGTGCAAGCAGTAAAACGGGAAGGGGATTTTGTTGCTGTACAGGCCAGGCTTTCAGTGGGGTGAAAGCCTTAAAGAAGTGGAGCGGGTGGCGGGAATCGAACCCGCGTGATCAGCTTGGGAAGCTGGAGTAATACCATTATACGACACCCGCTCAGAGCGGCTGACTTTGTACCAGAAGTCGGCCTTGATGAGAAGTTTTATTCTTCAAATACGTCATTTCGCAGCGTTTTTTCAATGAGCTGTCAGCCTCCTGCGTCTCACCGAGAGTGTTGCCGGTGTTCTGTGTGTGCCGGTTGTAAAAAATTGAGCAGCGCAGTTTTACTGATGTGGCTGGCAGATTTGTGTTCCATGTCCAGAAAATGCCCGGTGTTTTCCAGGCTGATGAACTGGCTGTGTGCAATGGGTTGCGCAAAGTGCCTGGCGTCGCTGGCCACGGTGTACTCGTCCCATGCGCCATTGATAAACAGCACTGGAATCTCGATACCCCGGGTTGCACTGAGAAAGCACGGCTTGTCGCTGTTGAGGACGTGGTTTATGTGAAAGTGCATTTGTGCGTATTCGTGGTCGGCCAGGCTGCTGACATGGCGAAAATTGAAGCGCTTGAACAGGGGCGGCAAGTGTTTGCCTAGCGTGTCGTTGACCAGATTACCCACCTGGGTGCGATTGCAGGCTGCCAGGCAGCTGCGGCCACGTTCCAGGTAATCGCGCATGGCTTCGTTGATCAGCGGTGAAAACGAACTGATCACCGCTTTCTCGATACGCCGGGGTGTGCACGCCAGCGCGGTGAGTGCCGCAGTGCCGCCCCATGAGAATGACAGCAGATAATTGGCGTTAAAGTGTTCTATCAGCTCAAGAAGAACCTGTGCTTCCAGTTCTCTTGTCAGCATCTTTTGATGCGGGTTATGGGGTTTTGACTGACCCGCATACGGCTGGTCGTAAAGAACTACGTTCAGATGCGGGTGCAGGTTTTTCAGGGTTTGGCCAAACGATGCGGTCGTGGCCATCGAGCCATTGACCAGAATAATGGTGTTTTCTGCGGTGTCGCAGCGATAGAACTCGGTGTGAATTCGATAGTGACCTTGAATATCGAGCACAGCGATTTCGGGCTTTATCATGGCGTCAGACTCCAGTGAATCGAGCGTCGGTCTGACTGATGCTGCACCGCGATTGTTACAGGCAGGTGGCCTTGTGCCCAGCCGTGGCCTGGAACAGGTTGATTTCAAGGTCGAGCAAAGCCCGGTATTCCCCGGGAGCCAGTTGGGTGTCGAGCATCAGAGACCCGATGCTTTCGCGGTGCAGGCGTATGACCTTGTTGTTGAAGAAGCCAAACATGCGCTTTACCTGATGATAACGACCTTCAACGATGCTCAAGCGGGCAGAGCAAGGGCCGAGCAGTTCCAGTTCGGCGGGCAGTGTTGTCAGATCTTCGTAGGCGAAATAGACGCCTTCCTTGAATTTACTGACATATGCGGCGGTTATTTCCTGCTCGGTCTCGACGTAATACACCTTGGGCATTTTGGTCTGTGGCTGAGTGACATGGCGCGACCAGTGCCCATCGTTGGTGATCAGCATCAGCCCGCTGGTATTGAAGTCCAGCCGGCCCGCGATGTGCAGTTCGTCCATGTCCGGCTCATCGAGCAGGTCGAGCACCGTCGGGTGTTCCGGGTCCTGGGTGGCGCTGACACAGCCAGGCGGCTTGTGCAGCATGAAGTACCGCGCCGGTTTACCGGCCTGCAAGATTTTCCCGTCAAGTTCGATACGACTGAATGCGCGAACTTCGTGGTGTGGATCGCTGATGACCTGCCCATCAACCTGGATACGCTTCTCTATCAGGAGCAAGCGCACGTGTTGGCGGCTGAATTGGGGCAGGTTGCTTAGAAAACGGTCTACGCGCATAAGCGATCAATCACAAGGAAACAGCCGAGTATCTTACGTGAGGGATTCTGATTGCGCTGATTGCAATTGGTTTTGCACCTTCGCGCAGCGAGGGCAAAGGCAGGTCAGATCGCGCTGAGTAAGGGGCAGGGCCCGGATGATTTCGGGATCAATGGTGACGCCATAGCACCAGCAGGGTTGCTCCACCGTGTCAGGGTTTGCCATGGAGCAGTCGTTGCGGGCGCCGCAAGCGGGGCAAATGTCGGAGGTGGTCATGTCGATGCGTCCGTGGTGGGGCTGGTGTTCAATCGTTCTATGGTAACGCTGTTGGTGGCTCAGGTTTTTTTAGGTTGAGCGCGTCGATCTCTTGTATGCCAGCGAGGATTATCTATCTGCTGATCCGTCGGTCTGAAGCTTTGTGTCTACGGCACCGAATATCCTTTTTGTGGTCTTAACAGGTGTCGGGCAGCATTAGCTGTTTGTCGCCACCCAGCGTCGCTGGGTGTGCTCTTTCGCGGTCCAGGAGGCCGCCATGTATCGTCGCCTACTCTCTATCATTGCAATAGGCTTGTCCGTATCTGCTTGTGTGCCTTATTACTCGGGCAGCTCAGGCTATTACCGCTCCGAGGTCTATTCCGCGCCAGCGCCTGAGTACTATGGCGGTGGCTACCGTCCTTATTATGTCTACCCGCGGGCAGTCTATGCCCCGCCCCCTCGTTATTATCACGGCCCGCGCTACTACCCGTCTCAGCAGGCTTATCAGGGGCCGCGCTACTATCAGCCCCCACGAGGCTATCACCGGGATCGAGGTTACCGTCCCGATCACAGGCCCGGTTATGGTCCCGGTCCCGGAAACGGTTGGCGTGGCCGATAGGGAAGTTGACAACAGGGGCGGGCTTTCCTAGTGTCCGCCCCATTGTTTTTCAGGATGTAGCCATGACACCCGATGACCGTATAAAACTTGAACCTGTCTGGAAGCAGGCCTTGCGTGAGGAGTTCGATAAACCTTACATGGACTCCCTGCGCGAGTTCTTGCGCCAGGAGCATGCGGCCGGGAAAGAGATTTACCCGCCAGGCCCGCTTATCTTCAACGCGTTGAACCTGACTCCGCTGGACAAGATCAAGGTGGTGATTCTTGGCCAGGACCCTTATCACGGACCGGGGCAGGCCCATGGCTTGTGCTTCTCGGTACAGCCCGGCATCCCGACACCACCCTCGCTGGTCAATATTTACAAAGAGCTCAAGCGCGACCTGAATATCGACATTGCGCCCCACGGTTGCTTGCAACATTGGGCCGAGCAGGGCGTTTTGCTGCTCAATACGACGATGACGGTTGAGCGTGCGAATGCGGCATCCCATGCCAAAAAAGGCTGGGAACACTTTACCGACCGGATTATCGAGGTGGTGAGTGAGCAGCAACCCAAGCTCGTTTTCCTGCTGTGGGGCGCCCATGCACAGAGCAAGCAAAAACTGATCGATGCGACCAAGCATCTGGTGCTGACGTCGGTACACCCCTCACCGTTATCGGCCTATCGCGGGTTCATCGGTAACGGCCACTTCAGTCGAACCAACAAGTTTCTCGAGCAAAACGGTTTAACTCCGATCGACTGGAAACTGCCACCGGTTTAAGCGATTGATCAGGCACGCCGGGCAACGTTACTGGTGTGCCGGTCCCTATAAAGACGCGTCGGTTCGGTCCTGGCGAACCCAGTAACGAAACAGGGGCTCGGCCAAAAACAGCACGAAGATCAGGCGCATGACCTGCAAGGCCGTGACTAACGGTACGGAGAGTTGCAGCGTTTCTGCCGTGAGGCTCATTTCTGCAATGCCCCCTGGCATCATCCCCAGTGTCATGGAGCGCAAATCAAGTTGAGTGAGGGCGCTCAAGCCCAATGCGCACAGGCTGGCGATCAGCATGGTCAGGGCGGTACCCAGCAGTGTTTTGCCGATGAACGAAGGTGCCCGGCGAAAGAACGCACGATTGAAGTGACAACCCAGCCCGCTACCAATCAGCCACTGCCCCGTCTGGCTACTGCCGTCGGGCAGGCCAATGTGCAGATCCCAAACAATACTGACGCTGGCACTCACCAGCAGTGGCCCGAACAGCCATGGATTGGGCTGACGCAAGCGTTGCCAGATCCAGGCCAGCAAAGCGCCTGCCGGAAACAGCACCGCCAGCCAGTAAATGTTTATGGCGGCGGGGGGCAAGGCGGGTGTGCCTTCGCCCAGCAGGTACTTGAACGCTGCCGGAACGCATAACACAACCGTCAGTACCCGAAGGCTTTGACCTGCAGCGACGCGGCTCAACACGGCACCATTGCGTGCGCCGAGGTTAACCATCTCACCCGAGCCACCGGGCATGCTGGAGAAAAACGCAGTGGCGCGATCTTCCCCACTGCGGCGCATAAGCCACACGCCGATCACGCTCGACACACTGGTGAGCAGGGCGCCGGCCAGGATCAGCCAGAAGTGCGCCAGCACTTGCTCCATGACCACGGGCGTGAAGTGCAGGCCGATACCGATGCCCACAATCCACTGACCGCATTTACGTCCGCCAGGAATCTCGGCCAACTGCCAGGGTGTCAGGCAACGCACCAGGATGATGGCCAGCAATGAGCCGACCATCCACGGCAACGGCCAGCCGATCAGGCTGGCGAGGTAGCCACCGGCCAGACCGACCAGTGGCGTGCCCCACCATTGCCTGAGTCCTGAATCAAGCATCGGCCAAGGCGCGACGTTGAGCGCTACGCTTGCGCCAGATGCGCAGCACAGGCATCAGCAACATGATTGCCGTCAGTACCCAGACACCCAGGGTGATCGGGCTTGCCCACAGGATGTCCAGCGCGCCGTTGGAGATCGACAGTGCGCGGCGCAAGTTTTGCTCCATCAGCCCGCCCAGAATGAAGCCCAGGAGGACTGGCGAAAGCGGGAAGTCGAGCTTGCGCAGGATGTAGCCGAAGATGCCGATACCGATCATCAGGAACAGATCGAAAGTAGTGGCGTGCACGGCATAGACACCGATTGCGGTAATGATTGCGATCACCGGCACCAGCGCCCAGTTGGGTACCGACAGAATGCGGGTGAAGATGCGGATCATCGGGATATTGAGGATCACCAGCATGATGTTGGCGATAAACAGCGACGCAATCAGGCCCCAGACGATATCGGGTTGCTGTTGAAACAGCAGAGGACCTGGGGTGATGTTGTACAGCGACAGCGCGCCGATCATCACCGCTGTGGTGCCTGAGCCAGGTACGCCCAGTGTCAGCATGGGGACCAGTGCGCCGCAGGCCGATGCGCCGATGGCCGTTTCAGGTGCAGCCAGACCGCGCATGTCTCCCTGACCGAATTTGCCGGTCGTGCCTGCCAGACGTTTTTCCGTCATGTAGGCCACGGCGCTGGCCAATGTTGCGCCGGCACCCGGAAGTACGCCCATGATGAAACCGAGCAAGCCGCAACGGATGTTTACTACAAACACCGCAGACGCTTCCTTGAAGTTGAACATCATGCGGCCCGTGGCCTTCACGGCTTCCTGACCGCGGTGGGTTTTTTCCAGCAGCAGCAATATTTCGCTGATGGAGAACAGCCCAAGCACCAGCACGACGAACTGAATGCCGTCAGTCAGGTGGATGTTGTCCCCGGTGAATCGATAAACACCGCTGTTGGCATCAATCCCCACGCTGGAGAGAAACAGGCCGATAAGTGCTGCGATAAAGGTCTTGAGCGGACGATCCCCGGCCATGCCGCCCAGGCAAACGATGGCGAACACCATCAATACAAAATATTCCGCGGGGCCGAAGGCAATTGCCCACTTGGCCAGCAGCGGGGCGAACAGCACCATGCCGCAGGTGGCAATAAAGGCACCGATGAACGAACTCCAGGCGGACAGCGACAGCGCGACGCCTGCTAGGCCCTTGCGCGCCATAGGGTAGCCGTCGAGGGTGGTCATCACGGTCGAAGCTTCGCCCGGAATGTTCAGCAGGATAGAGCTGATACGGCCGCCGTATTCACAGCCCAGGTACACCGCCGCCAGCAGAATCAACGCAGACTCCGGTGGCAGGCCCAGGGCAAAGGCGATCGGAATCAGCAGTGCGACCCCGTTGATCGGGCCAAGCCCCGGCAGCAGGCCGACCACGGTGCCGATCAGTGTTCCGCACAAAGCAGTGATCAGGTTGTACGGGCTGAGCGCGACGCCGAAGCCCTGACCCAAATAGCCAAAAGTATCCATGTCAGTTCTCCAGAACTTCAAGCAAGCCAAGCGGCAGTGGAACGTCCATCGCTTTATCGAACAACAGATAAAGGCCGACGCTCATCAGGCTGACGATCACGCAACTGGGTAGCCAGCGTCCGCCATACAGACGTGCCATCGGGATACCGATCAGGATGCTGCTAAGGATGAAACCCAGGGGCTCGAACGTACCGGCGAAGATCAGCAGCAACACGATGCACAGCGCGATCTTGGTCAGGGTTTCGCGGTCCAGTTGTGGGTCTTCTTCACTGTGGACGACGGGCGTGGGACGAAAAATCATGTAGATCAGCCCCAGTCCCATCAGGCCGAGCATCAGCAGCGGGAAAGCTCGCGGGCCAACGGGTTCGTAGGAAAACTGTGCCTGATAGGGCCAGGCCATCAGCGCCAGTGCGGCGCACGCGAGCAGCAGCACTGAGGCAAAAATGCGTTGTAAGAGCATGGTTCACTCCTGAACCGGGCCTGCGAAGGTTCGTGGCCCGGTTGCCGGTCAGCAAGGATTACTGAATGAGGCCAAATTCCTGGGCCAGAATTTTGTAATCAGCCACCTGTTTTTTGACGTAGGTGTCCAGCTCCGGACCGGTCATGGCAAACGGGAAGAGCTCACGCTGGTCGCGCAATGTGTTGAACTCCTCGGAAATCAGCAGCTTGTCGAACGCCTCTTTCCACCATGCGTAATCTTCGTCGCTGACTTTCGGCCCCAGGTAGAAACCGCGCACCACTGGCCAGACAATGTCATAGCCCTGCTCTTTGGCGGTTGGAATGTCCTTCATCTCAGGCTCGTCCAGACGTTCGTTGGCGAACACCGCCAGGAGGCGCATGTCGCCACTCTGGATATGCGGCATGGAGTCGGAAATGTCTGTGCTGCCGACCTGAATATGACCACCCAGCAACGCCGTGGCGATCTCACCACCACCCTCAAGTGCTACGTAGCGCAGGTCACGGGGGTTGATGCCGGCGGCCTTGGCGATCAGTGCGGTTTGCATCCAGTCCTGGCTGCCCACAGTGCCGCCTGAGCCAATCACTACTTTGCTGGGGTCTTTTTTCAGCGCCTGAACCAGATCATCGAGGTTTTTGTAGGGCGAATCGCTCTTCACCGCAATGGCGCCATAGCTGGTGCCGACTGCAGCCAGCCAGCGCACGGCGCTTTCATCGAAACGACCGAACTTGCCTTGCGCCAGGTTTAGCAATGAACCACTGGACCAGGCTACCAGGGTGCCGCCATCGGCCGGGCGCTGGGCGACCACAGCGTTATAGGCAACGGCGCCAACGCCACCGGGCATGTAGGTCACTCGCATGGGTTTGCTGAGCAGCTTTTCGTTCACCAGCGCGCTTTGCACCAGTTTGCAGGTCAGGTCAAAACCACCGCCTGGGGAAGCTGGGGCAATACATTCCGGACGTTTTGGCTCAGCCATGAGTTGGCCAGTGAACAGCAGGCAGCCAGCAGCGAGTGCCAGGGTGCGCAGGGGAAGTTTCATGTCGTCTCCTCAGGAGTTTTTGTTTTTATAGGGCAGTTTTTGTTGCTCAAAATCGCTGGTGCGCAGCCGTGCTCAATCCGTATTACGTGCAACGTGCGCACAGCACATGGCTACTCGCAGGCGGCGCGAGGGAGTCATTGGACACGTAAGAAATACAGGGGCGAGGGGTCTTGGACTGATAAGTCAGCATGGGGGTGCTCCATTATTGTTCTTATTGGCGAAAACGCTTCAAGGCGTTTTTCGGGCCGTCGTGCTGTGCATAACGGCAACAGAGATTCCTGTCAGTCTCGCGATGCTAGCCCGCCAACCTTTCGCTAACCTTTCAATAGACGTTCCCTGTTTTTGGGCTTCACAGCACTTCTGTCGTCTGTACACTCCGGGCACAAAAGGCTGCGGCCCGGACAAAAAATATCGAGGTAAACACGATGCGTGTGCTTTTGGTCGAAGATCAGCTTCAGCTGGCCGAGAGTGTTGCCCAGGCCTTGAAAGGCACAGGCCTGACCGTGGATGTATTGCACGATGGCGTGGCCGCTGACCTGGCCTTGAGTTCTGAGGAGTATGCAGTGGCGATCCTGGATGTGGGATTGCCGCGCATGAATGGTTTTGAAGTGCTGGCGCGTTTGCGTGCCCGTGGCAAAACCTTGCCGGTGTTGATGCTGACGGCGCGCAGCGACGTAAAGGACCGGGTTCATGGGCTCAATCTTGGGGCCGATGATTACCTGGCCAAGCCCTTCGAGCTGACTGAGCTGGAGGCACGTGTCAAAGCACTGTTGCGCCGTAGCGTGTTGGGGGGTGAGCGCCAGCAGCAATGCGGATCCCTGGTGTACGACCTTGGCACCCGGCGCTTTACCCTGGGGGATGATTTGCTCACCTTGACCTCTCGCGAGCAGGCAGTGCTCGAAGCGCTGATTGCGCGGCCGGGCCGGGTCATGAGCAAGGAACAGTTGGCGGCTCAGGTGTTTGGCCTGGACGAAGAAGCGAGCCCTGACGCCATCGAAATTTATATTCACCGATTACGCAAAAAACTCGACGGCCAGGCGGTAGCGATTGTCACCTTCAGAGGCTTGGGGTACCTGCTGGAAGGCCGCGATGTTTAAGCTCGACAGCTTGCGCTGGAGCCTGCTCTGGCACCTGACGCTGTTAATGGTTGTCTTGATGCTGGCCAGCGGGCTGAGCGCCTATTTCAATGGTCGTGAGGCGGCCGACACGGCCTACGACCGTACCTTGCTGGCCTCGGCACGAACCATTTCCGCAGGCCTCTCTCAGCGTGATGGCAGTTTAAGTGCCGATGTGCCCTACGTTGCGCTTGATACGTTTGCCTACGACAGCGCCGGACGTATTTACTATCAGGTCAACGATATCCATCAGAAGCTGATTTCCGGCTATGAGAACTTGCCTGCACCGCCACCAGGCACGCCGCGGACCGATGATTACCCGGCGTTGGCGCGTTTCTATAACGGCACGTATCTGGGGCAGAACGTGCGGGTCGTGAGCTTGCTCAAAGCCGTGACCGAGCCCAGCATGAATGGCATGGCGGAAATCCGTGTGGCTGAAACCGATGAGGCGCGCGTAGCCATGGCCCGCAGCTTGATGGCTGACACGCTGTTGCGCCTGGGAATGTTGGGGCTGGGGGCATTGTTGGTCGTATGGTTTGCTGTCAGTGCCGCCTTGCGCCCGCTGGAGCGTTTGCGCACTGCTGTGGAGGAGCGTGAGCCGGATGACTTGCGACCCTTGCCACTGGTCTCCGTGCAGCGAGAGTTGCGGCCATTGGTTCAGGCGCTCAATCACTTCACCGAGCGCTTGCGTGGCCAGTTCAAGCGTCAGGCGCAGTTTATTGCAGATGCCGCCCATGAGCTGCGTACACCCTTGGCAGTACTCAAGGCCCAGCTTGAATTGGGTTTGCGCGCCAATGATCCGCAGATCTGGCGCAATACGCTTGAGCAGGCTACACAGGGCACTGACCGCTTGACCCACATGGCCAATCAGCTGCTATCGCTGGCGCGCATCGAAAATGGTGCGCGAGCGATCGCCGAAGGGGGCGCGCAGTTGCTCGACCTCAGTCAGTTGGCTCGCGAGCTGGGTATGGCCATGGCTCCATTGGCCCATGCCCGGGGTTTTGCGCTGGCGCTTGAGGCCGACCAACCTGTGTGGCTGTACGGTGAGCCGACGTTGCTGCATGAGTTGCTGAGCAATCTGGTGGACAACGCCATGGCTCACTCGCCAGCCGGTGGCAATATTATTTTGCGTGTCAATTGGCCCGCGATACTGGAAGTCGAAGACGATGGGCCGGGTATTCCCCATGAAGACCGTGAGCGGGTATTCGAGCGTTTCTATCGACGCAATTCACACGTAGCCGGGTCGGGGTTGGGCCTGGCGATCGTCGGTGACATCTGCCGCGCTCACCTTGCCCATATCAGCTTGCACGACGGTGCTCAAGGCGGGTTGAAAGTGCGGGTCAGCTTTGTGCCAGCCAATGGCGGGCGGGTGCAGTAGCTGTCTTGATGTCGGGCCGATTTTTGTGAGAGCGAGCCTGCTCGCGAAGATATCAGGAAGTGAAATTGCGTCGGCCCGACATCGCGACCTGGCTCGCTCCCACTAGGAATTCAGGGCCTTAGATAAACATCCCGCGTGCGTCATTGAGTTGCTGTTCGAATTTTGCATCGTCTGCATCCAGCCCCAGGTACCTGAAAGCGGGCAGGGCGTTCAGCTTCTCGATGTCCTGTTGCATGAACACGGTCGCGATTTGCACGAAGTCGATGTAGTCGATTTTTTTGGACTGACGAGAAAAGTCCTGATATTGCCCTGGGATCTTCAACAGCTTTTCCGGGAACTCCCATCCAGCCAGCAGTTTGTCGCCAATCAACGGATGAATGCTTTCAATGACGTGATTGAGTGAAACGGGATCGGAGAGCAGTTCATTGTTCTCTTCGGCGTAGGTCAGGATGGGCAGCACGCCAATCTGATGCACCAGACCGCCCAAAGCTGCCTGGTCGGGTTTGAGTGAAGTATGGCGGCGGCACAGGGTGTAGCAAATACCGGCCACTTCCAGGCTTTGACGCCATACATCGCGCATTTTCTGCTCAACGACTTCCGAGCGGGCATGGAAGATTTGCTCCATGACCAGCCCGATCGCCAGGTTACTGCTGTAGTTGACACCCAGGCGCGTGATAGCGGTATGCAGGTCGGTGACCTCCCGGGTGGCGCGCAGCATCGGGCTGTTGACCACTTTGATCAGGCGTGCAGACAGCGCGGTATCGCGACCGATGACCTTGCTCAAGTGACTGACGCTGATTTCAGGGTTTTCTGCTGCCTTGCGGATGTTTAACGCCACTTCAGGCAGCGTTGGTAAAACCAGATCATCTCTATCAATGGCCTTAATCAAGTCCATTTGGACTCTGTGCGCCAGCATGCTCATTTCTCTAGGGGGCGTTTCGATGTGTGGCAATCAACGCTGGATTTCGCGATCACGGTCCAGTTGATACGGCAGCTCAAGCAGCGAAAGGCTGGGGCCTTGCAAGTCGCCCACGTGAATATCGCCCGCTTGCGCGGCATCAGAGGTCAGGACGGCCAGCAACTCGATACCGTTCTCTGCTTTTGCGCCAAGCACGACTTCGCCTACGGAGCTGTTGTGGGTAGGGGAAAAAAGAGGGGTGCCGGGAGCCGGTACGTCATGACCCGCCTCCAGCGACAAACGGTAAAGATGGCGTTTGAGTTTGCCAAGGTATTGCATGCGGGCGACGATTTCCTGGCCGGTGTAGCAACCTTTTTTGAAGCTGACACCGCCCACGGCTTGCAGGTTGATCATCTGCGGGATGAACAGCTCGCGGGTCTGGGGCATGACCTGACCGATGCCTGCGCGTACCTGGCCCAGCAACCATTGATTGAGGTCGGCCTCAACCAATTGCGCTTTCAAATGCTGGACAAGGCTTTCGGTCTGCTCCACAGGAGCCCACAGTTCTGCACGGCCTTCAGAGGCGCGAACGGCGATCAAACCGCTGGCACGTGCAACGCTGTCGGTTTCGGCGGGCAGGTTCAGGCCCAGGCTTTGCAACACCGCGTCTGCCTGGTTCAGACCAAAGCGAACCCAGTTGGCGCTATCGTCTGTGAGGGTTGACTTGGAAAACACTGCGTATTTTTTCAGGTCTGCCAACTGTGGCTCAACCAGCTCGCGAGCCATCGCCAGCAGGCAGCCGTTGTCCTGCAGCACGATGCGAAAACTGGACTGCATGCGGCCTTTTTGCGTGCAGCGGGCACCCAGGCTCGAGCGGGTTTCACTCAGGTAGTTGAGGTTGCAGGTCAACTGGCCTTGCAGAAACTTGCTGGCGTCGTTGCCGATCACAGCAAGAATGCCTTCGTGTTTCAGGGTGCAGAAAAAAGCAGAGTCGGCCATGGGTCATCGCAGGTAAAAAATGTCTGGGACACATCATAGAGGTGCGCCCTGCAAATGGGTAGTTCCAGGGGCCGACCAAAGCCGACTGTTCTATGACGGATCGGCCTGTATACTTGCGCTCTATTTGAGGAGCGCTCCATGGTCGAAGATGTTGAACTCAATCGTCTCTACTGGCACAGCCGTCGCGGCATGCTTGAACTGGACGTGCTGCTGGTGCCGTTCGTCAAGGAGGTGTACGCCACCCTGAATGACGTGGACCGCGAATGCTATCGCAAGCTGCTGGAATGTGAAGACCAGGACATGTTTGGCTGGTTCATGGAGCGCGCCGAGTCTGAAGACCCTGAGCTGCAGCGCATGGTTCGCATGATTCTGGATCGTGTCCAGCCCAAGTAATTGCTTTGAATGCCGCTGGCATGCCTGCGGGCAATTGCTGGCGGCTTATCTTGCAGCCCAGGCTCTGGCGCTGATCTCAATCTGCTTTCTTTCAATTCCTGCCTGGGCACGTGTGCTTGGCGCTTTGTGGTGCCTGGCCCATGGGGCTTGGGCGCTGCCCCGTCATATTCGACTGACCCACGCCAGTGCGCTTACACGATTGCGCCATGATGCCGATGGCTGGCAGTTGTGGAGTCGTGACAAGGGTTGGCAGGCCGTGCAGCTGCGCCGTGACAGCCTGGCGCTGCCCTGGGTGGTGATCGTGCGTTTCAGTTTGCGCGGCGAATGGCGGGTGCGGGCGGTGTGCATCCTCGCAGGCGCGCTGGCGCCGGATCAGCACCGACGCTTGCGCGTGCGACTGAAGTTCAGTCGGCGTAGGTGGCTGGCACCCGAATAGTGTCCAGGGCCTAGAACAGTGAATCAATATCAAAGGTATAGGGCGCACCCACGGCGTGCCCGTTGATCGAGGCCAACAAATCATCATCAACGTCTGGGGCTGGGGTCATGGCCAGTTGTTCGGGCACCTTGTTTTCCGGATGAGCATCCCAGCGCAGCAGGCACTCAGATAGCAGGTCGGGTTGTGTTGAAAACGAGCCGTAAACACGGTTCTCGTTGATTGTGCTTTGCCGCAGGCGTTTCAAGCGCTCGAAGGTCATGTGTACCTTGTCGACCTCGCGATTGAGCGCATTGATGGTCAATTCGTGGGCCCGGCTGTAGGGGGTAGGGGAGTCGCCGAGCATGCGGCGCTTGAAGCGTAGTTGTTCAATGATTGTTGCCAGAGCACGGCTGATGTGCTCGAACTCCTCGTCGGTCACCAGAGAGTGTTTGAGTGTCAGCGCTTCTTGCCAACGCCGCAGGGCAGCCCAGCAACCGGGGATATAGCCACCGGTCATTGAATGGTTGTCCGCGTCAAAAATCTGGGCAATAAACCCCGCCCTTTCAGGTAGCCCATTGTTCTGATGAATGGCCAGGGTACAGGCCGCATGCTCGGTAATGGTGTCGCAGCCGGGTTCCCACATAATCGAGGACTTTTTGATTGCGCCGAACGCTACCGGCATAAAGTGTTGCAAGGTGCCGTGATGCTCGTAAGGCTCGCCGGTCAAGTTGGTAATGCCCGCAACAAACCCGGCGATGCCCAGGGGCGCGTTAAAGAAAGTGAGTGCCGCTCCCGGGAGGTACACCCTGGGCTTGGTGTTCATCCAGGTTGCCGGTACGCTGGGTACCGGGTCGTTATGGTTGACCATGCGGTAATGCACCAGGTCGGCAGCGCCTTTTACAAAAGTGCTGTCTGCTGCTCTTGGGGCGCCGTAGGTGTACAGCACGATCTTGTATTCGTAGCCAGTTCGACGACGCAGCATTTCCGATAGAAGCAAGGTGATCGCACCACCCAAGCTATGGCCACAAATAATCAGTTTCTGGCCGGTGTAGAATTTTTCGAGATAGTTGATCGAAAGCTCATAGACTTTCAGTGCAGCGTCATAGAACCCACGGTGGACCTTGCCCAGGCCTTCTTTTCCAAAAGGGGTTTGGAAAGCATCGGCGTCTCGAAGCGCATCTGCGAGTAATTCACTGGTGCCACGCACAGAAATCAGCACCAACTCGTCGTTATGGGTGATAAAAGCCTGGGTGTCGGTATCATTTTTCTGGCCGCGGTCATCCAGAAAATGAACCTTGGCAGGGGTTTCTTGCTCCTCACCTAAATCCGGGCTATTAGCCGGGTACAGGTCGGGATCGAAGGGTGCGATTTCCAGGCGCTTTGAATAGGGAACGTCTTCGTATAAGGGGTAGTAGGCACCGGTTTGTCCAGGGTCTACTTTCCAGATTTCATCAAACCTGGCCAGAGCGTCTCCAAACCAATTACCCATGCTCGGCTGTACAGGGAAACTTACAGTCTTCTCCCAGATTGGCGGCTTCTTAGGCTCCTGGCCAAACGGGTTGTAGCTCAAGGTGGCCATAAGGGCGAGCTGATACAGGTTCAGCGCACAGAACTGCGAGTCGGTGGAGAGCATCGGGCGCAGGGCCCGTAAAGGGCGCACTTCCAGTACGTTATGTTTATTTGGAAGTAGGCAGACGCCTTGTTTGCCATGCTCGCGCATCAGCTTGGCCCAGTGTTTGTTGGGCGGATAGTGAGCTTCGACCTCGGGCGGTAAGTGCGCGACATGTTTGACCAAATGACGAACTTCAACTTGGCAGAAATAATCGGCACAAGCTTGTGCTGGGTTGCTTTGAGTGCGTGAGCCATCGTTATGAACATAACGGGTTTGTTCGGCGCGAACTTGCAGCTCTGTTATGGGGAGAGGGTAGTGGTCCCGTTGTATTAAGTCCTTATAGGGTAGGGCCTTGCCGGTATATTTCTGTACAAGAATTATGGAGATTGGGCCGGAAAAATGGTTGTCTACTTTTCCTATACCTGAGCGGTCTAGCGTGCCTTTATATACTTGGCCTTCTGAATCAATAACGCTGTAGTTCAGCCCCGCATAAGACAGTCCCTCACCTAGTTCATCAACAAACTTGAAGCTGGTCCAATTTCCTTGGGCAGGGCAGGCGAACATACGACTGTTCAGCGGGTGTTTAACCTCTTCATCAAAAGTGGTCATTTTTTTAGTTTCCTTATTCAGTGCAGCCAGGATAAATAGAGCAGCTACGCCCGTCAGGCATCAAAAAACTGCTGAAGTCCGTATAATTTCCATGACAGTAACCGCGCTGATCTTCTAGGCCTTCCCCCATAAAGCGTTTCCAACCATTGGGAAACTTGACCCATGTATCTCCCCAGCCGGGTCTTTCCTCATCGGCCAGCTTGATCTTCAATATCACGGTTTTACCCGGCAGCTGATCCAAGGTGTAAGCCCCGACGGGACGTCCTTTAGTCACCGCCCCTTGATCGTCAATTTTTTTGCAGTCGAGCCCCTTGGATAATCGACGTTTTGGCCCTTGGGTGCGAAACAACCATTGGCATTGACCCTTTATGGCGCTTTCGCCATTAGTATCAAAAGTTCCTTTGTATTGAGTTTTTAGTTCCTCCCTGATAATAACTGCGGTTGTGTCTCCGCTGAAGTCTCCATAGTCAGTTCCATAAATGGCATTGATTTCCAGATCGATTTTATAGATGGCCAGTCGGCAGCCTTTGACGGTGCGGTAAATTGGTATTTCGGATTCTGGTTTGTATGCTGTTCGCCACTCTCTGTTGAAACCGAGGTATGGATTGTCATCAAGGGTGACCGTACAAGTTTCTCCCTTGGCGGGCGCATACTTGGCCACTGCGTAATAAGCAAAATTTGCAGGCAGATCAGCCGTAAAAATAAAACTGTCTGACTCGCCAGTAAAACACCCAGTCGTCGACAGTGCGCAGGCCCCCAGGAGCAGCGTTTTAACTATGACTTTCATAAAAGGCCATCGCCTTGCCAAAACTGCATTTCCTGAAAAACCCGCTGGAAATGAGCATCAGGACTTTCACCAGGGCGCGCCTGCCAGCGCTGTGCAAGTGGGTCAGTGGTAGCCTTTAAGCGTTGAACGAGCAAAAACTCCAACTGCTCAGCCGCCTGCCAACCCCAGGTGTTGGCTTGGGCTAATAGAGTGCTGAGCCATAGTTCCGGGTCTTGTTGTTCGGCCATTCGGGCATAGGCTTCAAGATGCCTGGCCAGCAGGTAGCGGTGGGCATTGGCCTCGCGCGTGCTAGCGCGCTGATCGGCCTCCATGGGAAAGTCATTCCAGATAGGGCTTTCAGGAACTGGATGGTTACCCGGTGCCGGGTTGCCGAGTGTTTCCCAGTGCTCCCCTTGCCAATAGCAGACGCTGATCGCGGGCCCTAAATACCCTGCAACCGTTACAGTGGTTAAGTGCTGCAGTGCGCGGGCCAGCACCCGGTTGTCATGGAAACGATAAATCCCGCGATGGGGCCGGACGCCGAAAATCATGCGGTCGCGCCAATGTTTGACCAGCGCCTGTAGCCCTGCCTCAGGTGCAACACTGGCAAGCCAGCCCCAGTTCCTTTCAGGCGCTTTGAGCAGCTCGCTCAAGTGCTCGTCTTCAGGGTTGTCGATAAGGAACAGAAAAGGCCCCTTGTCTGCCATATCGGCTGCCGGCGTTTCGCGGTAAATGCTGCAATACAGCTCAGGTGCCCTGTTGTTTAACAGGCCGTTACGGGCGGTGAGTTCGTCCAGTGAGTCCAGAATCAAACATACAGAGCACCCGAGGTGGCGTTGTTCGGCCATCCATTGTTGAGCCGCAACCAGGGTCATGCTGCGGTCCCTTCAATCAGGCAAACACCTTTTTTGCTGGCGAGGTCCTTTTCAAGAACCTGAGGTCGCGGGCTTTCGATAGTCAGATCAGGACGTCCGCTGACCTGTTCCAGATCAAAACAAGAGGGTGCGCTAAAGGATTTTTGGTGGGTGAAGGAAGGGGGCTTGAAGACACTTTCGGTCAGGTTGAAACGGGTTTGAGGGCGTGGGTTGAACATCCAGTGTTCCTTTTTCAGTTTTAGGGCGCGGACCACAGGCACTGAGCAGGCGAACGATTAGCCCGTAGTGCGCGTGGAAAGCTAAAACCGAAAAAGCTAGCAAGGTTTAGATGTTAAATATGTAGGACTTATCCTAGTTCTTGCCTGAATCGTCGCTGATTCAGGGAGCTGCTTGAGAGGGCGTTGCCAGACTGCTTGCGCTCTGGCGCGCTTGTGTTGCCTGCAGGTGGGACTGTTATTCACCGTGAAAAAAAACGCGGCAACGCTGTCTCAAGCGGTGCCGGGTTCTCGTACCTGACGTGCCTCACCGGGTTGGGGTCAGAATCGTATCCTTCGCCTCTGGCAGCATCTCTGGATAGTCCAGCGTGTAGTGCAGGCCGCGAGATTCCTTGCGTTCCATGGCAGACCTGATCATCAGTTCGGCAACTTGTGCCAGGTTGCGCAGTTCGATCAGGTCGCGGCTGACTTTATAGTTGCTATAAAACTCGTCAATTTCGTCCAGCAGCAGGCGCACGCGGTGTTGCGCGCGTTGCAGGCGCTTGTTGGTGCGCACGATTCCGACGTAGTCCCACATAAAACGCCGTAGCTCATCCCAGTTGTGAGCGATGATCACATCTTCATCGGAGTCGGTAACCTGGCTTGCATCCCAGCTCGGCAGGGCAGCAGGGGCGGCGATTTCGGGCAGTTGGGCGAGAATGTCGGCCGCAGCCGACTTGGCGTACACAAAGCACTCCAGCAATGAGTTGCTGGCCATGCGGTTGGCGCCGTGCAGGCCGGTGAAGCTGGTTTCGCCAATGGCGTACAGGCCTGGCACGTCAGTGTGGCCATGTTCGTCGACCATGACTCCGCCACAGGTGTAATGCGCTGCAGGCACCACCGGGATAGCCTGCTTGGTGATGTCGATGCCGAATGTCAGGCAGCGTTCATAAACCGTCGGGAAGTGAGCCTTGATAAAGGTTTCGGGCTCATGGCTGATATCCAGGTACACGCAATCGATACCCAGGCGCTTCATTTCATGGTCGATAGCGCGAGCCACGATATCTCGAGGGGCCAGTTCTCCCCGGGCGTCGAAGCGCTGCATGAAACGCTCACCGTTGGGCAGTTTCAAGTGAGCACCTTCACCGCGCAGCGCTTCAGTGATCAGAAAGCTTTTGGCCTGCGGGTGATACAGGCAGGTAGGGTGGAACTGATTGAACTCCAGGTTTGCCACGCGGCACCCTGAACGCCAGGCCATGGCGATGCCGTCACCGCAGGCGCCGTCCGGGTTGCTGGTGTAGAGATACACCTTGGCCGCGCCACCCGTGGCCAGAATCGTGAAGCGCGAGCCAAAGGTGTCGACTTCGCCCGTTGCGCGGTTCAGCACATAGGCGCCCAGGCAGCGATCGCCTTCCAGTCCCAATCGGCGCTCGGTAATCAGATCAACGGCAACGCGCTGTTCGAGCAGTTCGATATTGGGTCGCTGGCGCGCCTGTTCGAGCAACGTCTTGAAGATGGCGGCGCCGGTGGCATCTGCCGCATGGATGATGCGTCGGTGGCTGTGGCCGCCTTCACGGGTGAGGTGAAATTCAAAACCGGGCTGCTCAGGGTCAACGGCGTCATCGCGGGTGAAGGGAACGCCTTGATCGATTAACCACTGAATGGCTTCGCGGCTGTGCTCGACGGTAAAGCGCACGGCGTCTTCATGACATAGCCCGCCGCCAGCATTGAGGGTGTCTTCGACGTGAGACTGCACCGTGTCGGTATCATCCAGCACTGCGGCTACACCGCCTTGTGCCCAGAATGTCGAGCCATTGGCCAGGTCGCCTTTACTGAGGACCGCAATACGCATATGGCTGGGTAACGTGAGCGCAAGGCTCAAACCGGCAGCGCCGCTGCCAATCACCAGCACATCATGTTGAAAATGTTGGCTCATTCTTCTGACATCCGCAAAAAAGCGCCCACTAGTATATAGAGGGGGGGATCGGCACAATGGCCGGGCCTTTATGGCATTGTGAAATTACAGCGGGCGCAAAGTGTGCCTCAGACTTGAAGGGTCTGCATGTTGATTTGCACAATAAATCTGCAAAGGGGATCAGGGCTGGGGGCTTGCTCCAGGGCTGATGCGCTTGTGTGGTGCTATCGGTGGCGTACGAAGTTATTGAACTTTTCGTACGGTCCGGGGTTCCATAGAGGGCTGCCCTTGATGCAGGGGAACGGCGTCCAAATTGATGCGGGGTCTGTGTTTCGACCTGACAGCGGAATTTGACGACAAGATTATTGACGCAGCCGGCCAGGCCCGAGCTGCGTTTTCGTGTGTGCCAAATCCGAGCACGCAGGAAACTTGCCAGGGGGGAGAGAACTTTTGTGTAAAGCCCGAGTCTATGTTTGCAAGCCTGATCAATTAGCACAGCAATCTTCCTCCCGGTCTTATGAGGAGTATTCATGCTAGCCCAGGAAGAGGATCAGCAGCTGGTCGAGCGCGTACAGCGTGGCGATAAGCGCGCATTCGATCTGCTCGTGTTGAAGTATCAACACAAAATTCTCGGGTTGATCGTGCGTTTTGTGCACGACACCCATGAAGCCCAGGACGTCGCTCAGGAAGCCTTTATCAAGGCTTACCGGGCACTCGGTAATTTTCGCGGAGACAGCGCCTTTTACACATGGCTGTATCGCATCGCCATCAATACGGCGAAAAACTACCTGGTGTCACGCGGTCGACGTCCGCCTGATAGTGACGTGAGCTCGGAAGATGCCGAGTTTTACGATGGTGATCATGGTCTGAAGGATCTCGAGTCGCCGGAGCGTGCTTTGCTCCGCGACGAGATCGAAACCACCGTTCATCGCACTATTCAGTTACTGCCAGAAGATTTGCGTACGGCGTTAACTTTACGTGAATTTGATGGTCTGAGTTATGAGGACATTGCGAGCGTCATGCAGTGTCCAGTGGGTACCGTGCGCTCCCGGATTTTCCGCGCTCGGGAAGCCATTGATAAAGCCCTGCAGCCGTTGTTGCAGGAAAACTGAGACAGCGGCGACAGCCAAGAGAGGAACCGCCATGAGTCGTGAAGCCCTGCAGGAATCGCTGTCCGCGGTGATGGATAACGAAGCGGACGAACTGGAACTACGTCGGGTATTGAATGCCTTTGACGACACACATACACGTGACACCTGGTCCCGTTATCAGGTGGCCCGTGCTGTGATGCACAAGGACCTGTTGATTCCGCGCCTGGACATCGCATCTGCCGTTTCGGCCGCGCTGGCCGAAGAGCAAACCCCGGTCAAGGTCGTACGTGGCCCATGGCGCAGCATCGGCCGTCTGGCCGTTGCTGCATCGGTGACCGTTGCTGTTCTGGCGGGTGTCAGAATGTACAACCAGGATGACATCGTCGGTAATCAGCTTGCCCAGCAGAACGCTGCGCAGAGCCTGAGTGCACCGATGGCTAAAGGCCCGGCGGTACTGGCTAACTACAGCGAAAGCTCCGACAAGGCGACTGGTCCTATGGCCAACGGTGTTCTGCAAGGCCAGCCAGGCTGGCAGGATCAGCGTTTGCCAGGCTACCTGCGTCAGCATGCACAGCAAGCAGCGTTGAAAGGGGCAGAAAGCCCTCTGCCATACGCTCGTGCCGCGAGCCTTGAAAACCGTTAAGGACCACCATGCGCGTCCTACCTTTGCTACCTCTTCTGCTGAGTGGCTGGTTTGCAGTACCGGCCCACGCCGATGAAGCCCAGGACTGGCTAAAACGTCTTGGGCAGGCTGAGCAACAGCACAGCTATCAGGGCACATTCGTTTATGAGCGTAACGGTAGTTTTTCTACCCATAGCATCTGGCACCGCGTGCAAGATGGGAAAGTTCGTGAGCGTTTGATGCAATTGGATGGCTCTGCTCAAGAGGTCATTCGTACGGATGGGCGCACTGAATGCGTTACTGGAAAGTTGGCTTCGGGGTTAGGTGATGTCACCGCCGTTTCGGCAAGACAGTTCGATGCCCAGAAGCTCAATGACTGGTACTCGGTAACCAAGCAAGGTGACTCCAGGGTTGCAGGTCGACCGGTGGTGGTGATCTCACTTGCCCCTCGCGACCAGCACCGTTATGGGTTTGAACTGTATCTGGATCGTGAAACCGGATTGCCCCTCAAGTCATTGTTGCTCAATGACAAGGGTCAGTTGCTTGAGCGTTACCAGTTTACAAGCCTGGTCACCACGCCCCCTGATGAAAACCAGCTGACGCCTGCAGGCACATGCCGCCCGGTTACGGTGGCTGATACTGCAGCACCTGTCGCTGACACGGCTCATGCCTGGCACTCCGACTGGCTGCCGCCCGGTTTCGAGCAAGTCAGCAGCACCGTGCACCGTGATCCCCGGACCAAGTCTGAAGTCACCAGTCTCTTATATGACGATGGCCTGACGCGTTTCTCAGTGTTTCTCGAACCGTTGCAGGGGGCCGCAGTTCCTGATGCACGCGTTCAACTGGGGCCTACAGCTGCGGTTACACGGCACCTGAGTACCCCTCAGGGAGACATGATGGCCACTGTGGTGGGTGAAATCCCGTTGGGTACCGCAGAGCGTATAGCGCTCTCGATGCGTGTCGGTAAAGATGATGCGCAGGCCAAACCATAGGGTTGCTCCGACATGGCGGGTGACACATTTCGATTTGCCATTTTCTTGTCTTTTTATGAAGGTCAGGGCCCTAGCGGGCTCTGGCCTTGTTTGTTTTCCGGGGCCTAAAAAACGGTCTATGCTTTGGTCTTGTTTTTTGGTGCCTGTCGCTTAACTCTGCAGTTATTAACGGGAGCTGTATGTCGATGCCTCGATTGAAATCTTATCTACCCATTTTTGCAGCCGTGCTGATGCTCGGGCAGGCAGTGCCGGTCATGGCTGAAGCGCAGTTACCTGACTTCACGCAATTGGTTGAGCAGGCTTCGCCAGCTGTAGTGAATATCAGCACCACGCAAAAGCTCCCTGAGCGCCGCGCCTCAAGCTTGGGCCAAATGCCCGATCTGGAAGGTTTGCCACCTGGCCTGCGTGACTTTTTTGAGCGCAGCATTCCGCCCAGTGGCAAAGGCGGTCGTCAGCGCGAGGCCCAGTCACTGGGTTCGGGTTTCATCATCTCGCCCGATGGCTTCATCCTGACCAATAACCACGTGGTAGCAGACGCCGATGAAATCATCGTGCGCTTGTCTGATCGCAGTGAAATGAAAGCCAAGCTCGTAGGCACGGATCCACGTTCCGACGTTGCGTTGCTGAAAATCGAAGGCAAGAACCTGCCTGTCCTTAAGCTGGGCAAGTCCCAGGACCTCAAGGCCGGTCAGTGGGTAGTTGCCATAGGGTCACCGTTTGGGTTTGACCACACCGTAACCCAAGGCATTATCAGCGCCATCGGTCGCAGCCTTCCAAATGAAAGCTACGTGCCTTTTATCCAGACTGACGTACCGATCAACCCGGGCAACTCGGGTGGTCCGCTGTTCAACCTGGCGGGCGAAGTGGTGGGTATCAACTCGCAAATCTACACCCGCTCGGGCGGTTTCATGGGCGTGTCTTTCGCAATCCCTATCGATGTGGCGATGGACGTTGCCAATCAGCTCAAGGCTGGCGGCAAAGTCAGCCGTGGCTGGTTGGGTGTGGTGATTCAAGAGGTCAACAAAGACCTGGCCGAATCCTTTGGTCTGGAAAAACCGGCAGGTGCGCTGGTGGCCCAGGTACTTGATAACGGCCCGGCTGCCAAAGGCGGTCTGCAAGTCGGCGACGTGATTCTGAGCATGAATGGTCAGCCGATCGTCATGTCGGCAGATTTGCCGCATCTGGTTGGCGCACTCAAGGCTGGCAGCAAGGCAACGCTTGAAGTGATTCGTGACGGCAAGCGCAAAAATCTGGACCTGACGGTCGGTGCCATCCCTGATGACGCAAAAGACATTGCTTCTGGCGCAGGTGCTGAGCAAAGCAGCAACCGTCTTGGCGTGTCCGTGGCGGACCTGAGTGAAGAGCAGAAGAAAGCCAATGACATCAAGGGTGGCGTGATCATCACTGACGTTCAGGACGGTCCTGCTGCCCTGATCGGCCTGCAACCTGGTGACGTGATCACTCACCTGAACAATCAGGCCATTAACAACGGCAAGGAATTCACTGAAATTGCCAAGGCATTGCCGAAGAATCGTTCGGTGTCGATGCGGGTTTTGCGTCAAGGTCGCGCCAGCTTCATTACCTTCAAACTGGCCGAGTAAGCAGGTTGACCTGGGTGGGAGCGAGCCTGCTCGCTCCCACAAAGAGCTAACCGTCATCACCAAGCCCGTATCGTGAGATACGGGTTTTTTTTATTTTTTTGGTTTGGGGATGCGCACCAGTTGAGTATTGGAATACAGGTCATGCCAGGTACGTTTGTGTTTGTCGAATACAGACCAAATGAATCCCAGTCCCAGGCACAGCCATGAAGCGATGGAGACGATAAAGCGCAGCAACGCCTGCCACAGGCTGATTGCGGTGCCATCAGCGTTCTGTACGCGTATGCCCCAGACCTGCATGCCCAGGGTTTGCCCGGAGTGAGTCCAGAACTTGGCAAAAAAACCGAACAGGACAAAAAACAGAAGGGTGGAGAGCAGCGGATCACCATCCAGAGCGCCTGCCTCTGAAAGCGCCCTCATTTTGGCTTCACCGATAAAACTCATCATGATCAGCTTGTAGATAAAGGTCGTGACGATCAGCAGGGCGGTACACAGCAGAAAGTCATAGAACATGGCTGCCAGGCGGCGCCCCAGGCCAACGGCGGGAAAATCGCCTTGAGGTCTAAGTGGTTGTTTCGACATGGCAGGGTCTCGTGAAGGAAAAACGCCATCTTACGGAATAACAGCCATAAAAAAGCCTCTGATGTCACCATCAGAGGCTTTTGTGTACGAGATCAGCCTTCTGCTTGAACTTCGTCAGCCTGCAAGCCTTTTTGGCCTTGAACCGAGATGAAGGTCACTTTCTGGCCTTCTTTCAGGCTTTTAAAGCCGTTGCCTTGAATGGCACGGAAGTGCACAAACAGGTCAGGGCCACTTTCCGGGGTGATAAAGCCAAACCCTTTCTCGTCGTTGAACCACTTAACGGTACCGCTCTGACGTTGGGACATTTCTTAATTCCTTGACGCTAACAATTAATGACAGCCTCTTTCAAAGGAAAGAGTTCGGGTGCTGGGTTGCAGGAAAGTAAGAGACGCAGAACGGGTGTAGCAAACTTAGAGCTACTGCCCAGGTCACGATTCCAGCGACCCATGCAAACACAGTGGGCAAACTCTACGAAACTGGAATTGAAAAAACAAGCCCCTCGAATAAGCCCGTAAGGCCGGGTTATTAGCAGCGCTGAAGAAGTTATAAGTGCAGGTGTTTGATAGGTGTGTTCAATTGTTTTCGTGCTTAAAACAGTGTTTTCACTATCGAAAGTTAGAGGCTGTTGCAGCAGTTGCATGCCCTGTAAGTATCAGGAACATGCAACTGTCTTACGTGAGGGTTTAACCTCTGTAATAACGCTGCGCGACAAAAGGCATCTTCGACACTTTCATCGGTACACGCTTGCCTCGAACGATCGCCCAGACTTCAGTATCCACAGGCGTGAACGCGATATTCAGGTAACCCATTGCCAGAGGCGAGCCCAGGGTCGGACCGAAACCGCCGCTGCAAACGGTGCCGATTACTGTGCCGTCAGCATCGACAATTTCAGCACCTTCACGCACCGGTGTGCGCTCTTGAGGCAACAAGCCCACGCGTTTGCGCGCGACACCATTTTGCTGCTGGGCGAAGACAGTTTCGGCGCCGGGGAAGCCACCGGCACGCGGTCCGTCTGCACGACGGGCCTTGGAAATGGCCCAGAGCAGGCTGGCTTCAATCGGCGTGGTGGTGTCGTTCATGTCATGGCCGTACAGGCACAACCCGGCTTCAAGGCGCAGCGAATCTCGTGCGCCCAGGCCGATTGCCTGCACTTCGGGCTCAGCCAGCAGGCGACGTGCCAGCTCTTCGGCACGATCTGCGGGTACTGAAATCTCAAAGCCGTCTTCGCCGGTATATCCCGAGCGGCTGACGTAGCACTCCGCGCCCAGCAACGTCAGCGGGGCAAATTGCATAAAGGTCATTTTTGCCACTTCCGGTGCCAAGCGTTGCAACACGTTGACGGCGGCCGGGCCTTGCAGTGCGAGCAGGGCACGTTCTTCAAACAGCGGCTGGATCTGGCAGTGGGCGCTCAAGTGCTTGCGCAGATGGGCCAGGTCCTGATCCTTGCAGGCGGCGTTAACCACCAGAAACAGCTCGTCATTACCCAGATTGGCAACCATCAGGTCATCGAGGATGCCGCCCTGTTCATTGGTGAACATGGCATAGCGCTGCATGCCCACTGGCAGGTCGATGATATCGACCGGCACCAGGGCTTCCAGCGCCTTGGCCGCGTCAGCGCCGATCAGCCGAATCTGGCCCATGTGGGATACATCAAACAACCCGGCCTGTTCACGGGTGTGCTGGTGTTCTTTCATGACTCCCAGCGGGTACTGCACGGGCATGTCATAGCCGGCAAATGGCACCATGCGGGCACCGAGCTCAAGGTGCAGTGCGTGCAGCGGGGTGTGAAGCAGTTGTTCGGTGGACATTCGAGACTCCTTGAAAATCAGCACTCAATAATGTTGAAAGCCAGACCGCCGCGAGCGGTCTCCTTGTATTTGCTTTTCATGTCGGCGCCGGTCTGGCGCATGGTGCGGATCACCTTGTCCAGAGACACAAAGTGCTGCCCGTCGCCGCGCAGGGCCATACGTACGGCGTTGATCGCCTTGACCGAGCCCATCGCGTTGCGTTCGATGCAGGGCACTTGCACCAGGCCGCCAATCGGGTCACAGGTCAGGCCCAGGTTGTGTTCCATGCCGATTTCGGCGGCGTTCTCGACTTGTTGCACGGTGCCGCCCAGCACTTCACACAACGCGCCCGCTGCCATTGAGCAAGCCACGCCCACCTCTCCCTGACAGCCAACTTCGGCGCCGGAAATCGAGGCGTTTTCCTTGTACAAGATGCCAATGGCGGCGGCGGTCAGCAGAAAGCGCACCACGCCGTCTTCATTGGCCCCGCCGATAAAGCGCATGTAGTAATGCAAAACGGCTGGAATGATCCCGGCCGCGCCGTTGGTAGGGGCAGTGACCACGCGTCCGCCGTTGGCGTTTTCTTCATTGACGGCCAGTGCGTACAGATTGACCCAGTCGAGCACAGACAGCGCATCGCGCAAGGCGGCCTCAGGGTTGCTGCACAGTTGACGGTGCAGCGCAGCCGCCCGCCGCTTGACCTTCAAGCCGCCGGGTAAAATGCCTTCATTGCGACAGCCCGCACTCACGCAGTCCTGCATCACTTGCCAGATATTCAGCAAACCGGAACGGGTCTCTGCCTCGGGGCGCCATGCGCTTTCGTTGGCCATCATCACTTCACTGATCGAAAGAGTGTGAGTGACGCAATGGCGCAGCAAGTCCTTGGCGGTTTTGAACGGGTATTTCAGCGCGGTGCTGTCTTCGACGATACGGTCAGCGCCAGCGGCGCCTTCATCCACCACAAAGCCGCCGCCGACCGAGTAATACTCGCGGCTGCGGATCTGAATACCAGCGGCATCCAGAGCCCTGAAAATCATGCCGTTGGGGTGGTAGGGCAGGGGTTTGCGAATCATCGCCAAGTGCGATTTTTCGTTGAAATCGATGGGGTGTTCGCCCAGCAGGTTCAAGCGCCCGCTGCTGCGAATCGCGGCCAGACGTTCGGCCACGGTATCGGTGTTGACGGTGTCCGGGTGCTCGCCTTCAAGCCCCAGCAATACGGCTTTGTCGCTGCCGTGTCCTTTGCCGGTGGCACCGAGGGAGCCGTAGAGTTCAACTTTTACGCAGGCGGTATTTTGCAGCAGTTCATCACGGCGCAAACCTTCGACAAAACGCGCAGCCGCACGCATGGGGCCGACGGTATGGGAACTGGAGGGGCCGATGCCAATCTTGAACAGGTCGAACACGCTTAACGACATAGGGTTCTCCGGTTTCTTGTTGTGTGGCGAAACTAGCCATCCCTGTGGGAGCGGGCTCGCTCGCGATGGTATCAACCCGGTCTTGCATGAAAACCGCGCCGTTAGCATCGCGAGCAAGCCCGCTCCCACATTAAATCTCCATGATCTGGATGCTTACGCCTCCTGATAGCTCTCGATCGACGGGCACGCGCACACCAGGTTACGGTCGCCGAACACGTTGTCGACACGACCGACCGGTGGCCAGTACTTGCCTTCGATCAAGGATGCAACCGGGTACACCGCTTGCTCGCGGCTGTAAGGATGGGTCCATTCACCCACCATTTCAGCAGCCGTGTGCGGCGCGTTTTTCAGCGGGTTGTCTTCCTTGTCCAGACCGCCGCTTTCGACTTCGCGAATTTCTTCGCGAATGCAGATCATGGCGTTGCAGAAGCGGTCCAGTTCTTCCTTGGATTCGCTTTCGGTCGGCTCGATCATCAACGTGCCCGCAACCGGGAACGACATGGTCGGGGCGTGGAAGCCGAAATCGATCAGGCGCTTGGCCACGTCGTCGACGCTGATCCCGCTGGTTTCCTTGAGCGGGCGCAGGTCGAGGATGCATTCGTGAGCCACCAGGCCGTTGCTGCCCGAGTACAGCACCGGGTAATGCTCTTCGAGACGGCGGGCGATGTAGTTGGCGTTCAGGATCGCTAGCTGCGAAGCACGCTTGAGGCCTTCGCCGCCCATCATGCGGATGTACATCCAGGTGATGGGCAGAATGCTTGCGCTGCCAAATGGAGCCGCGCATACCGCGCCTTCCTTGCGCTCCATTGCCGCGTGACCCGGCAGAAACGGCGTAAGGTGCGATTTGACTCCAATCGGACCAACGCCTGGACCGCCACCGCCGTGGGGAATGCAGAAAGTCTTGTGCAGGTTGAGGTGGGACACGTCGCCGCCGAACTTGCCCGGTGCACACAGGCCCACCATCGCGTTCATGTTGGCGCCGTCGATGTACACCTGACCGCCGTTGTCATGAATGATGCCGCAGATTTCGCGAATGCCTTCTTCGAACACGCCGTGGGTCGACGGGTAGGTGATCATCAGCGCGGCGAGATGGTCGCGGTGCTCCAGGGCCTTGGCGCGCAGGTCTTCAATGTCGACGTTGCCTCGTGCGTCACAGGCGGTCACCACAACGCGCATGCCGGCCATGTTGGCGGTTGCCGGGTTGGTGCCGTGGGCCGAGGACGGGATCAGGCAGATATCGCGGCGCTCTTCGCCACGGCTCTGGTGGTAGGCACGAATGGCCAGCAACCCGGCGTACTCACCTTGGGAACCGGCGTTCGGTTGCAAGGAGATGGCGTCGTAACCGGTTGCCGCGCAGAGCATGGCTTCCAGTTCAGTGGTCAATTGCTGATAACCCTCGCTCTGCTCGGCAGGTGCAAACGGATGCAGGCTGCCGAACTCGGCCCAGGTGACCGGGATCATTTCGCTGGCAGCGTTGAGTTTCATGGTGCACGAGCCCAGCGGAATCATGGTGCGGTCCAGCGCCAGATCCTTGTCTGCCAACTTGCGCAGGTAACGCATCAGCTCTGTTTCGGAGTGGTAACGGTTGAACACCGGGTGGCTGAGGATTGGCGACTGGCGCAGCAGTGCAACTGGCAGGGTGCCCGTTACACTCGCGGCCAGAGCGTCGAAGTCAGGCAGGGTCTGGCCATCGGCGGCGAGCAGGGTCCAGAGAGCAATCACGTCGCACTGGCTGCTGGTTTCATCCAGCGACAGGCCCAGACGCTGGCCGTCGATCACGCGCAGGTTAATGCGCTGTGCGTGGGCTTTGGCGTGCAGGGCTGCGGTGGTGTTGCCGGTGTTGAGGGTCAGGGTGTCGAAGAACTGTTCTTGCTCGACAGTCAGCCCCAGCGCGCTCAGGCCCTGGGCCAGAATCGCGGTCAGTTGGTGAATGCGCTGAGCGATCTGAATCAGGCCTTTTGGGCCGTGGTACACGGCGTACATACTGGCAATGTTGGCCAGCAGTACTTGGGCGGTGCAGATGTTGCTCGTGGCCTTCTCGCGGCGGATGTGTTGCTCGCGGGTTTGCATGGCCAGACGCAATGCCGGTTTGCCGTGACGGTCAACCGAAACACCGACCAGACGACCCGGCATGTCGCGCTTGTAGGCGTCACGGGTGGCGAAGTAGGCAGCATGCGGGCCACCGAAGCCCAGTGGTACGCCAAAGCGTTGTGCGCTGCCGATGGCCACATCCGCGCCGAACTCGCCCGGAGGCGTCAGCAGGGTCAGGGCCAGCAGGTCGGCGGCAACAGCCACCAGTGCATTGGCGGTATGGAAGCGCTCAACCAGTTCGCGATAATCAAACACGTCGCCGTTGCTGGCTGGGTATTGCAACAGGGCACCGAAGAAAGCCGACACGTCTGTCAGTTCGCGCTCGTCGGCAACCACAACCTCAATGCCCAGCGGCTCGGCACGGGTGCGCAGCACGTCGAGGGTTTGGGGATGGCAGTGGCTGGAAGCAAAGAAACGGTGGCTGGTTTTGTTTTTGCTCAGGCGTTTGCAGAAGGTCATCGCTTCGGCAGCGGCGGTGGCTTCGTCGAGCAGCGAGGCGTTGGCAATCGGCAGGCCGCTAAGGTCGCTGATCAGGGTCTGGAAGTTCAGCAGGGCTTCGAGACGACCCTGGGAGATTTCAGGCTGATACGGTGTGTAGGCGGTGTACCAGGCCGGGTTTTCCAGCAGGTTGCGCAAGATTGGCGAAGGCGTGTGGCAGTTGTAATAGCCCTGGCCGATATAGGTTTTGCACAGTTGGTTCTTGGCGGCGATGGCCTTGATCGAGGCCAGTGCGTCGGCTTCGCTTTGACCGGCCGGCAAGTTGAGCACGCTGGTGCCCTTGATGCTTTCCGGGATTACGCTGGCGCTGAGGCCTTCAAGGGAATCAAAACCGAGGGTGGCGAGCATGGCCTGCTCATCGGCCTGGCGCGGGCCGATGTGGCGCGCGATAAATTCATTGGCAGTGCTGAGGTTGATGGTCATGGCAGGCTTCTCAGTTGTCGTCTTGGGCTTTGATCAGGCGGTCGTAGGCATCCTGATCGAGCAGTTGGCCTACAGCGTCGGCATCGGCGGGCTTGAAGCGGAAGAACCAGCCTTGACCCAGCGGGTCTTCGTTGACCAGTTCCGGGCTGCTGTCCAGGGCCGGGTTTACTTCGAGCACTTTACCGTCCAGCGGCATGTACACGCCGCTGGCAGCCTTGACCGACTCAACGGTAGCGGCTTCTGCGCCCTTGTCGTAGGACTGCAACTCAGGCAATTGCACAAACACCACATCACCCAGAGCGTTTTGCGCAAACGCGGTAATCCCCACAGTTACGCTGCCATCGGCTTCGGCGCGCAGCCATTCGTGGTCTTCAGTAAAACGCAATTCGCTCATGGAAACTCCTCAGGGCCAGACATGTCTGGTGGTCACAGGTAAATGCTCGTGCAGCTCGAGCTTATGGAGGAGTTCACTGCAAGATGGTTGCCAGTTTAAAAATATCGTTATTTATCAATTGCTTGGTAGTTATTTGGTGTTATTTGAGGAAAGGCGCTGTAGCGATATCGATACAGCCGCAAGACCCTAAAAAAATCCAAGGGGATCAAAGCCTTGCATAGCTGAGGTTTAGAGGGCGTGTATCGATATCGCTCCACTGGAGTGATATCAATACAGTCGATGGGGGCATTCGTGGGAGCGAGCCTGCTCGCGATGCAGGCGACGCGTTCTTTCAACGAAGCCGTGTCGATTCAATCGCGAGCAGGCTCGCTCCCACTAGCAGGGGCTGGGAATGCTCAGGCCTTACCCGGTATCCCGTATTTGCGCAGCCGGTGGGCAATGGCGGTGTGGCTGGTTTGCAAGCGGTTGGCCAGTTGTCGGGTCGAGGGGTAGCTGACGTAGAGCTTTTCCAGCAGCGCTTTTTCGAAGGTTTCGACGGCGTGCTCCAGGGTTTCTACCTCGCCGTCGCTTTGCCGTGCAACCGAGGTGCCGGCGATGTCCAGGTCGCCAATGTCGACGAGGTTGCTTTCACAAATGGCCGCTGCACGAAAGATCACGTTCTGCAGTTGGCGCACGTTGCCGGGCCAGCGATTGCCCAGCAGGGCCGGGTAGGTGCCCGGTGCCAGACGGCACACCGGACGCTGAATCTGGGTGCAGGCCTGCTGCATGAAGGTGCGCGCCAGCAGCAAAATATCCTGACCGCGCTCGCGCAGGGGCGGCACGTCAATGTTGAGCACGTTCAAGCGGTAAAACAGGTCTTCGCGAAACGTACCCTCGTTGACCATTTTTTCGAGGTTGCGGTGAGTGGCGCTGAGGATACGCACATTGACCTTGACCTCGCGCTCGCCGCCCACCCGGCGGAAGCTGCCGTCATTGAGAAAACGCAGCAACTTGGCTTGCAGGTAGGGTGACATTTCAGCGATTTCGTCGAGGAATACCGTGCCGTGGTTGGCCAGCTCCATCAGCCCGGGCTTGCCGCCACGCTGTGCGCCGGTGAAGGCACCGGGGGCATAGCCGAACAGTTCGCTTTCGGCCAGATTTTCTGGGAGTGCGGCACAGTTGAGGGCCAGGAACGGTGCGGCGAATCGATCACTGATGGCATGGCAGGCGCGGGCGACCAGTTCTTTGCCGGTGCCGGTTTCACCCTGGATCAACAAGGGCGCGTCCAGGGCCGCCACGCGTTGTGCCCGGGCCTTAAGCGTGCGAATGGCAGGTGAGTCGCCAAGCAGTGCATCAAAGCCTTCAGCGTGATCATGGTGCAGCGCTGCCAGGCGCTCGCCGATGCGACTGGGTTGATACAGGGTCAGCAGGGCACCCGCATCGGTGATGGGAGTGGCATCGAGCATCAACGGGTGGCCGTTAAGCGTGACTTCGCGCAATGGCAGGCGAAAGCCGTTTTCCAGCAACACGTCCAGCAACCCGGGGTCGGTGAACAGCTCGCCGATACTTTCGCCGGTGGGTTCATGGCCATACAGCGCCACCAGTGCCGGGTTGGCCAGCAGCACATGGCCCTCGCTGTCCAGTGCCAGTACCGGATCAGTCATGGCGGCGAGCAGGGCATCGAGTTGCAGGTGGCGGCGTTGGCCGGGAAGGATATCGACCACGGTCACGGTCTGCACACCCTTGACCCCGAACAGCGCTTCTCGCAGTTCGTCGAGCACTTGCGGACTCAGGGTCGGGGCGTCGATATATACGTTGGGCGGGACCATCTCCACCGCATCCAGATTGAGGTTACGCCCGCCCAGCAGTGCCAGGACTTCCTGGGTAATGCCGACACGGTCGATGAAACTGACATGGATACGCATGGGAACTACAGACACTTCTGGCCAGCGGGGATGGCCAGTATGCCTTGGTGGGGGAGATAGGTGAAATTCCGTGGGAGCGGGCTTGCCCGCGATGGCATCAGCGCGGTCTGGCGGTAAAACCCCGTTGGCTGCATCGCGAGCAAGCCCGCTCCCACAAAAGCGCAGCCACCATCAAGCGGCTGAATTACTCCAGATGTTCTGGTTTGATCGGGTCACCCGGCTTGTGGTTGAGCTGGGCCAATACGTCTGAAAACATCTTGTCGTAGTAACCGTGCATCGCTCGGATGTCTGCGGTTCTTGGAATGCCGTGCTTTACGGCAATCTGGAATGCGTCATGGGCAAAATTGAAAGCCATGTCCTTGGGCAGGGTGAACGACTCTTTGAAGTCCTTCTTGTTGATCTGGCCATGCATGTCGAACTGCATCGACTTGCCTTCCTTGGGATCCTGAACGACCTGGTAATCAATCTTGATGTCATACCCAAAGTCGCCCGGCTGCAGCGGTTCACGGTGGATATGCAGGTGACCGGGTTCGAACGAGGCCATAGGGTTACTCCTTGATGCTATGGGAAAGGGCAGGCCCAGGGCCTGCCCTGGGACTCAGTAGTAAGTGATACCCGATTTTTCCGTACTGACGCGAGTACCGGCCTTACCTTGAACGATTGCTTCGATATCCGCCAGTGCGCCAATCACTGCGGTCTTGCCGGTTTTGCGGGCGAACTCGCAAGCAGCTTCGACTTTGGGCCCCATTGAGCCCGATGCAAACCCGAGCTTTTCCAGTTCGTCGGGGTGAGCCTGGGCAATGCCCTTCTGGGTTGGCTTGCCCCAGTCGATAAAGGCCGCATTCACGTCGGTGGCGATCACCAGCAGGTCGCTGCCCAGCTGTTGGGCCAGCAGCGAGGACGCCAGGTCCTTGTCGATCACCGCCTCAATGCCCCGCAGCTTACCGTCTTCGCCGTACATGGTCGGGATACCGCCACCGCCGGCACAGATCACGATGGTGCCTTTTTCCAGCAGCCATTTGATCGGACGAATTTCGAAGATGCGCTTGGGTTTCGGGCTGGCGACCACGCGACGGAACTTGTCGCCGTCAGGAGCAATGCTCCAGCCTTTTTCAGCGGCCAGGCTCTTGGCTTCGGTTTCGCTATAGACCGGCCCGATCGGTTTGGTCGGATTCTGGAACGCAGGATCTTTAGGATCGACTTCAACCTGGGTCAGCAGCGTGGCGAAAGGCGCCTCTGGTGGCAGCAGGTTGCCCAGTTCTTGCTCGATCATGTAGCCGATCATGCCTTCGGTTTCAGCTCCCAACACATCTAGCGGATAAGGAGCGACGGCAGTGTAGGCGGCGGCTTGCAGCGATAGAAGGCCAACCTGGGGACCATTGCCGTGGGCCACTACCAGCTCGTTGCCGTGGGCAATGCGGGCGATTTGGGCGGTAGCGGTCTGGATGTTTTCGCGCTGGTTCTCTGCGGTCATGGGCTGGCCGCGACGCAAGAGGGCGTTACCGCCCAGTGCAACGACGATACGCATAAAAAATATCCTTATTGAAGTGTGAGAGGGCCTTGTGTGGGAGCGAGCCAGCTCGCGAAGCTCGTTCGCGAGCTGGCTCACTCCCACCGTAGTTATGCGTGCACATAACTACGGTGGGCCAGGCTTAGATATCAGCCAGTGCCGCTACCAGAATCGCCTTGATCGTGTGCATGCGGTTTTCAGCTTGCTCAAAGGCGATGTTGACGGGGGACTCAAACACTTCCTCGGTCACTTCAATGCCGTTTTTCAGGTTTGGATGGTGCTCGGCCACGTCCTTGCCGACTTTGGTTTCGCAGTTGTGGAACGCAGGCAGACAGTGCATGAACTTCACGCGCGGGTTTTCTGCAGCCTTGATCATGTCGCTGTTGACCTGATAAGGCAGCAGCAGTTTGATGCGATCGTTCCAGGCTTCGACCGGCTCGCCCATCGATACCCATACGTCGGTGTGGATAAAATCCACGCCTTTGACGGCAGCTTTAGGGTCTTCCGTCAGGGTGATTTTGGCACCGCTTTCCTTGGCGAATTCCTGGCACTGCTTCACGAACGACTCTTCTGGCCACAGGCTTTTGGGTGCCGCGATGCGCACGTCCATGCCCAGTTTGGCGCCGATCAGCAGCAGCGAGTTACCCATGTTGTTACGGGCGTCGCCCAGGTACGCGTAGCTGATGTTGTGCAGCGGTTTGTCGCTGTGTTCACGCATGGTCAATACGTCGGCGATCATTTGCGTCGGGTGGAATTCAGCGGTCAGGCCGTTGAAAACCGGTACACCAGCGTACTTGGCCAGTTCTTCAACAATGGCTTGTTCAAAACCACGGTACTCGATGGCATCAAACATGCGGCCCAGAACGCGGGCGGTGTCTTTCATGCTTTCTTTGTGACCGATTTGCGAGGAAACCGGGTCGATGTACGTCACGTGTGCGCCCTGGTCGTGGGCCGCCACTTCGAATGCGCAACGGGTGCGGGTCGAGGTTTTTTCGAAGATCAGCGCAATATTTTTGCCTTTCAAGTGCGGCTCTTCAGTACCGGTGTACTTGGCGCGCTTGAGATCGCGGGACAGATCCAGCAGAAAGTGCAGCTCACGTGGAGTGTGGTGCACAAGGCTCAGCAAGCTGCGGTTTTTCATGTTAAACGCCATGGGGATCTCCTGGGTTTTTCGATAACCGGCTTGCGCCGCCCCTTGTGGGGGCCGGCGCAAGCAATCATTTGAGTGAATTAATAGTCGATTGGGTCACGTACGATCGGGCAGGTCATGCAGTGACCGCCGCCACGGCCGCGTCCCAGCTCGGAAGCGCTGATGGTGATCACTTCAACGCCAGCCTTGCGCAGCAGGGTGTTGGTGTAGGTGTTGCGGTCGTAACCGATCACCACGCCAGGTTCCAGCGCCACCACGTTGTTGCCGTCGTCCCACTGCTCGCGTTCTGCCGCGAAGGAGTTGCCGCCGGTTTCGACGACACGCAGTTTTTTCAGGCCCAGGGCGTGCGCAACGACTTCGAGGAAGCTGCCTTCTTCGCGTCGCACGTCGATGCCGCCTTGTTTCTTGTCATCCGGGTAAAGGGAGAAGGCAACGATCTGCTTCACGACTTCAGGGAAGATGGTCACCAGGTCGCGGTCGCAGAAGCTGAACACGGTGTCCAGGTGCATCGCGGCGCGGGAGCGGGGCATGCCGGCCACGATGATGCGTTCTACGGCTTTGTTCTTGAACAGGTTCAGCGCCAGTTGGCCGATGGCCTGACGCGAAGTACGCTCGCCCATACCGATCAGTACCACACCGTTACCGACCGGCATTACGTCGCCGCCTTCAAGGCTGGCGTTGCCATGGTCGACAGTCGGGTCGCCGTACCAGATCTGGAATTCGGCGTTGGTGAACTCGGGGTGGAACTTGTAGATCGCGGTGGTCAACAGGGTTTCTTGACGACGCGCAGGCCAGTACATCGGGTTCAGCGTTACGCCACCGTAAATCCAGCAGGTGGTGTCACGGGTGAACTGGGTGTTGGGCAGTGGTGGCAGGATAAAACTCGTGTGCCCCAGGAAGTCCCGGAACATCTGGATGGTCTTGCCACCGAAGCTGTCCGGCAGATCGTCTGCCGACACGCCGCCGATCAGGTATTCGGCCGCCTGGCGTGGCTCAAGGCTCTTGATCCAGGATTTGACTTCGTTGACCAGGCCCACGCCCACCTGATTGGGGGTCACTTTGTGGTCCAGGATCCAGTCCAATGCTTCTGGAATGGCGACGATATCGGTCAGCAGGTTGTGCATTTCCAGCACATCAATGCCGCGGTCGCGCATCTTGGTGACGAAGTCGAAGTGGTCACGCTTGGCCTGGTTGACCCACAGCACGTCATCGAACAGCAGTTCATCGCAGTTGCTTGGGGTCAGGCGCTGGTGAGCCAGGCCTGGGGAACACACCATAACCTTATGCAGCTTACCGGCTTCGGAATGCACGCCGTACTTCACTTTTTCCGTGGTCATTACAGTCATCCTCCAAAGTACACAAACAGGTTGTTACAGGGTCAGGAAACCGTCGTAGAGACCATAGGCAGCCACCAGGGCGCCGATCACTACTGCGGCAAAAATCACTTTCTCGATGTTGGTGAAAACAGGTTGGCCGCTTTCTCGCTTGGCCTTGGCGAACAGAATGGCGCCAGGTGCGTACAGCAAGGCCGAGAGCAGCAGGTACTTGAGGCCGCCGGCATAGATCAGCCAGATGGCGTAGATCAGCGCGATGCCACCAATGATCAGGTCTTTCTTGCGTTCAGCCAGGGCGTTCTCGTAAGTCTCGGCGCGCACCGCCAGCAGGAAGCCGTAGGCCGCAGACCAGAGGTAAGGCACCAGGATCATCGAGGTCGCCAGGTAAATCAGCGACAGATAAGTACTGGCCGAGAACAGTGTGATGATCAGGAACAGTTGCACCATGGCGTTGGTCAGCCACAGGGCGTTGACCGGTACATGGTTGGCGTTTTCCTTTTTCAGGAAGGCCGGCATGGTGTGGTCTTTAGCGGCCGAGAACATGATCTCGGCGCACAGCAGCACCCAGGACAGCAGGGCACCCAGCAGAGAGATGATCAAACCGACGCTGATCAGCACTGCACCCCAGTGACCGACAACATGCTCAAGCACGGCCGCCATCGACGGGTTCTGCAGTTTTGCCAGCTCAGGCTGAGTCATGATGCCCAGCGAGAGCACGTTCACCAGTACGAGCAACAGCAGCACGGTGATAAAACCGATCACGGTTGCGCGGCCCACGTCGGAGCGTTTCTCGGCACGGGAAGAGAAGATGCTTGCGCCTTCGATGCCGATGAACACCCACACGGTGACCAGCATCATGTTGCGCACCTGGTCCATCACGCTGCCCAGGTCCGGGTTTTTTACGCCCCAGATGTCACTGGTGAAGATGTCCAGTTTGAACGCGAAGATGGCAATCAGGATAAACAGCACCAGCGGTACGATCTTGGCAACGGTCGTGACCAGGTTGATGAACGCAGCTTCCTTGATCCCGCGCAGTACCAGGAAATGCACGGCCCAGAGCAGGATTGACGCGCCGATGATGGCGGCGGGGGTGTTGCCTTCGCCGAAGATCGGGAAGAAGTAGCCCAAGGTACTGAACAGCAACACGAAGTAGCCGACGTTACCCAGCCAGGCACTGATCCAGTAGCCCCAGGCGGATGAGAAACCCATGTAATCGCCGAAGCCGGCCTTGGCGTAGGCGTAGACACCACCGTCCAGGTCAGGTTTGCGATTGGCGAGGGTTTGGAACACAAAAGCGAGGGTCAGCATACCGACTGCGGTGATTGCCCAGCCGATCAGGATTGCACCTACATCGGCACTGGCGGCCATGTTTTGCGGCAATGAAAAAATACCGCCGCCAATCATTGAGCCGACTACCAGAGCAACCAGCGCACCCAGTCGCAGTTTTCCAGGAGTATCAGACATTTGTAGTGACTCCAATCTAGGAGAAGTGAGGCTTCGAAGTTAAGTCCATTGATAATCAAGCCATTTGACATAGATCAGGGCATTACTACATTCCATTGTTAGTAGAGCGGGGAAGGTCGCGATGACGTATTTTTATGACGCTTCCTGAAAGCCTTACGCCAGAGGTGTTTTCAGGTATTAATAGGTCGGTTAATCGCGTTGTCGTGGAGATTGAAGCTAGCCAGTATTTTCAGATTTGCAAATGTCACGTCCATGTTTCATGAAACGGTCGATGAAATTAAATCGTCATCTATATGTGAACTGTTTTTTAGGCTTCAATAGAAAAGAACGTTATTAGTAACGGCTGGCTTATTGCGCAACCCTATTAAACGTTCGGCGGGTACCTATAATTAGTCGGTGAACGCTTTAATTCCGATAATGATGAGTTTAAATAAACAGCACACTCAGAGGTGGCGATGTCGCAACAGACGCAGAAGCTTCGGCTAAACGCCTTGATCGCATTGGTGGTGGGTTCGATGATCGGCGGCGGGATTTTTTCGCTGCCACAAAATATCGCCGAGCGTGCTGCGGGTGGTGCCGTATTGATCGGCTGGACGATCACTGCGGTAGGGATGCTGGCGCTGGCCTTCGTGTTTCAGACCCTTGCCAATCGCAAGCCGGAACTCGATTCGGGGGTGTATGCCTACGCCAAGGCCGGGTTTGGTGACTACATGGGCTTCTCATCCGCCTGGGGCTACTGGATCAGTGCCTGGATGGGGAATGTGGGCTACTTCGTGTTGCTGTTCAGCACCCTGGGGTATTTTTTTCCGGTGTTTGGTCAGGGCAACACGCCTGTTGCCATCGGCTGTGCGTCGCTGTTGCTGTGGGGCGTGCACTTTCTGGTGCTGCGCGGGATCAAGGAAGCAGCGTTTATCAACCAGCTGACCACAGTTGCCAAGATCGTGCCGATTGTCATGTTTATCGTGCTCACCGCCGTGGCCTTCAAGGCGGATATTTTTACCCGGGACTTTTGGGGCACTGAAACGCCCAGCCTGGGCAGCGTGATGGACCAGGTGCGCAACATGATGCTGGTCACGGTGTTTGTCTTTATCGGTATCGAAGGCGCCAGTGTCTACTCGGGTCGTGCGGAAAAACGCTCGGATGTCGGCAAGGCTACGGTAGTAGGTTTTCTTGGGGTACTGGCTTTGCTGGTACTGGTGAACGTGCTGTCGCTGGGGATCATGAGTCAGCCAGAGCTGGCGAACCTGCAGAATCCGTCGATGGCCGGTGTGCTCAAGCATGTGGTGGGGGAGTGGGGCGCGATCCTGATCAGCATCGGGCTGGCGATTTCGCTGCTGGGCGCGTTGTTGTCGTGGGCATTGTTGTGCGCTGAAATTCTGTATGCCACGGCCCGGGACAAAACCATGCCGGCGTTCCTGAAAAAAGAAAACGTCAACCATGTGCCGGTCAATGCCCTGTGGTTGACCAACTCCATGATCCAGATTTTTCTGGTGATTACCCTGGTGTCAGCGGGGACCTACACCAGCCTGATCTACCTCGCGTCGTCGATGATTCTGGTGCCTTATCTGTGGTCGGCAGCCTATGCGGTGCTGCTGTGCGTGCGGGGGGAGACTTACGAGCAGGCGAGCCGCCGGCGCATCAAGGACATGGTGGTGGGGGGGATAGCGCTGATCTATGCGATGTGGCTTCTGTATGCCGCCGGGCCCAAGTATCTGCTGCTCTCGGCATTGCTGTATGCGCCGGGGATCATCTTTTTTGCCAAGGCCAAGCGTGAGCAGGGCGAAGTGCTGTTCAAGTCCTGGGAAAAAGTCATTTTTGCGGCGGTGTTGATCGCAGCACTGGGGGCGGCGTATGCGCTCTACAGCGGAGCAATATCCTTATGATTTGTCTTTGGTAGCAGCTGCCGAAGGAACGAGGCTGCGTTCGGCGGTGTAGCCGTCGTAAAGTCAGGCAACTTCGTTGTGTCAGGTTAAAACGGGATTCTGGTTTTACGACGGCTTCGCCGCCGGACGCAGCCTCGCAGGCTCGGCAGCTGCTACGAAGTACTTGGCAAGCTTTCCGGCCTCGACCAGATCCACAGGTTACCCATGCTCATGCCGGCAATGGCAAGGAACACAGGCCAGTCGTGATCGAGCACGTACAGCATCAATCCTGCACAGAGCAGCATGCTGAGGGTGGCGCTCACTTTGGCTTTGCGCTGGATGATTTTACCGTTGCGCCAATGGGTCAGAATCGGGCCAAATAATCGATGGTTTTCTAACCAGGCACTCAGGCGTGGGGAGCTTTTGGTCGCGGCCCAGGCGGCGAGTAAAATGAATTCAGTGGTCGGCAGGCCGGGAATCACAATCGCGATCAAGCCAATGCCCAGGCTCACGTAGGCCAGCAAGCCGAACAGGATACGCGCGATTTTCGACGAGGATTGGGTTTGGCGGGTCATAAGCTCAAGACGCGTAAAGGACGCCCGGTCAGCGAGTGCTGGCCGGGCAACAAGCTTAAGCCAGTTCTGGCTGTTTCACGTAGGTCTGTTCCAGCAGGAAGGTAAAGCGGCTGAAAGCATCGTTGGCGGCTTGTTCCAGCTCGGCATCTTCCTCTGGGGTGAGTTCGACGCTGTCGAGCATTTCGATAAAGCTCTTCCAGTTACGACCACGGCCTTCGGCAGGTTCGCCCATGTGACGGGCACCGTGGGTTTCGCTGAGGCCCAGCAGACGGGCTTGCTTGATCAGTACGCCCGCGCCCAGTTTGGAGCCTTCGGACACAAACACCCAACCCAGTGCCTGTGCCTTGCTCGGTGCATTAACCGCGCCGGTAACAGGTGCCGGCAGTTCTACGCCCAGGTCGATCAGGTCTGCCTTGATTTGAGCTGCGCGGCAGCGCTCAGGCAAGTTAGGGATGTGCTGAGTGAGGCGTGGATCGGTATGCAGCGCTGCCAGCTCGGTCAGGAACAGATACTGGGCGGTCGCGAAGTGGGTGTAGTTTTCGAGGCTGCCAAAGGGATCGCGGCCCATGACCTTCTCGCCCAGGGTGTCGTGAGTCTCACGGGTGGCGAGGGTCAGGCGCTTGGAGCGCTCGGAAGGACGCGGTGCGGAATCTGGAGTGGTCATGCCAATATCCTTGAGAATGAGATGCACTTTGTAACTAGACGATCAGGAAGACGGATCACAGTAAAAAATCCTCACTGCGCAGTACAAAAGTCTGCGCAGTGAGGCGCGCGGTCAGATATCCCAGACCAGATTGATCGCGAAGTTGCGGCCCGGAGCGGTCAAGCGCTCCATATTGGCCGGGTTCAGCACACCGGCTTCACCCACACTGTCGTAACCACGTACGTCATCCCAGTTCCAGTATTTCTTGTCGGTCAGGTTGTACAGGCCAGCGTTGACGGTGACGTCCTGGGTGACCTTGTAGAAACCGGTCAGATCCAGCACGCCATAGCCCGGCGATTTGAACTGTTTGCTGGTGCCGTCCGGGGTAAAGAAGGTGCTGTCGTCGACCTGATTTTTGCTCTTGACCAGTGTCCAGCTCACCAGGCCACCGTAGTTCTGTTGCTCGTAGCCCAGACCCATGACGGCGGTCAGCGGGTTGACGCTGTTGATCGGTTGACCGGTGTCGTTATTACGACCGTGGGCATAAGCCATCGAACCGCGGGTGTAGAGACCCTGCGGCGCGCCGAAGGCGTCCAGATTCAAGCGGCCTTTGACTTCAGCCCCCTTGATGGTGGCGTGCTTGATGTTGTTGGTCTGGAACGCAAGTTCGTTGTAGCCGGGGGTGATGGCGTCTTCATTGATGAAATCACGGTATTTGTTATAGAAAACCGCGACGTCGAATGAGCCGGCATCAAAGTTGCCGCGCAGGCCAGTCTCGTAGCTTTTGCTTTTTTCCGGTTCCAGATCAGGGTTTGGCTCTACCGTGTAACCCGCCTGCAGGTTGTCATAGCGGCCATACAAGGCTTTGGCGCTTGGGGTGCGGAAGCCTTCGCTGTATTGGCCGTACCACGTGTAGTTGTCGTTGAACGCGTAGGTCACGCCAAATTTGGGCGACAGACGATGCCAGACTTTGTCGTCATCGTTCACAGTGCCTCGCTGGTCGCTGTTGACGGTATTGAGAAATTCCTGGGTGATGTGCGGCGTCAGCTTGGTGTAGTCGTAGCGCAGGCCCGGCATAAAGGTCCAGTCGTTCCAGCTGATCTGATCCTGGGCGAACAGGCTGTAGGTGTTGATGGTTGGATCGGGGAAGTCACTGGACTTGACCAGATAATCGCTCGGGCTATTGGCCCCGACAGCCGTGCACCCTCTGCCCACTGCCAGGCAAGTACCTGAGCCGCTGCGTGAACCGGTGACGTTCTGGTGCTTGACGGTGGCGCCGTAGGTCAGCAAGTGATCGGTGTCGGCAATCTGGAAAGCTTTATCCGCCTGGGCGTCCAGGACCCACATTTTTTCTTCATATTTGGTGTTGCGCGAGCGCATCACATTGCGGGTGAACGGGAAGTAATTTTCCAGGGTGTTTTGGTCGGTCTTGGCGATCTGGTAGTTCAGGCTCCACTTGAAGCGATCGGTCAGCACGGTATCCAGAACCATGCTGTTTTCCACACCGAAACGTTCGCGAGTAATGGTGTCCTGACCTGTTCGGGAGCGATACATGCCCAGGGGTTGGCCATTGTTGAACGGGCCGCCGACAGCACTTTTCAAATCGATATCCGAGCGGTCCTTGTACTTCTCGTAGGTAAAGGCCAGGCGATCGTCATCGTTATAGTTCCAGCCGGCCTTGGCCAGCACGTTGGTGGTTTTCACGTCTTCAGGGTTGGCCGCGGTACGGGACAGGCCGGTGCCGCCGTGATCGCCGTAGGACTTGGTTTCATGCCCGTCGCGCTGGCTCAGGTGCAGCAGGCCATCGAACTCACCCGAACGACCGGCCACGGTACCGGATTTGAGCCAGCTGCGATCGGCCGAGCTGTAGCCTGTTTTCAGGCGGGCACCGACATCCTGGCCCGGCTTGATAATGTCATCCGGGTCCAGGGTGAAGTAGCTGACGGCACCGCCGATGGCGTTGCTGCCGTACAGCACCGACGCCGGGCCACGCAGGATCTCGACGCGCTTGATGATCTCCGGGTCGACGTAGTTGCGCTGGGTCTTGGCATAAGGGCCGTTGAAGAACGAGCTGGGGATTTCAACGCCATCAATCTGGGTCAGGATCCGGTCGCCGTCGATGCCGCGGATGTTGAAGTTGCTGATGCCGCCGCGCTGACCGGCGCCACCTACCGACACACCCGGCTCATAACGCACCAGATCCTTGATGTTATTGACGTTATCGCGGTCCAGCTCCTGGCGGTCATGGACGGTGACGGTGCTGGGCACCGAGTTCACGTCCTGTTCCTGGCGAGTGGCGCTGATGGTCACTTGTTGCAAGGCCAGGGTGCCGGTGGAGCTGCTGCGCTTTTCCAGGACAATGTTGTTGCTGCCCAGTTTGCGGTAGCCCAGGTTGGTACCGATGAGCAGGCGTTCAAGGGCTTTTTCCGGAGGCAGGGAGCCGCGTACGCCGGGCGAGGACACATTCTGCGCCAGCTCTGCCGGCAAGCCGACCTGCCAGCCAGTGACGGCGCTGAAGTCGTTCAGGGCAGACGCCAGCGGCTGCTGGGAAATCGCAAATTTGTAATTGCCCACGGAGCGGGTGGCCGGCTGCTCATCGGTCGCTGCCATGACGGGAGTCGCCTGTACACCGGCCAGGAGCATGGCAGCGGTCAACAACGACAACGTGCACTGCTGCAAACCGCCCGTGCGGACGTTGGATGAGGACCGGCTGTTGAAACGAGTGGGCATTGATAGCGCTCCGTGGTGAACGAATCTTATAGTTGCGAAGCTGATTCAAAATGCGAATCAGTTGCATTGACTACAACGAGACGAACGACCTGTGGCTATCGCGTAAAAAAACTTACAACTAATTGAGAATGACCAGCGCGGGGAATTCCGAGATGTTGCTCGAGGTGATGTGGGCGAGTGAGCGCAGGATATCCAGCGGTTGATCGAGCCGGTAATTTCCGGTCACTGCAATGCTGGCGAGTTTGTCGTTGTTGCTCACGATCCATCCGGGGTAATAGCGTCGCACTTCATCCAGTACTTTGCCCATCGGGCAGTTTTCAAACACCAGACGCCCCTGAACCCAGGCCAGATCGGTCTGGGGGTTGAGCCTGGCGGTCTTGCTGAATCCGTTGGGGCCAATGCGCACGCTGTTACCGGCTGACAAGCGCATTTGCGTGCCAGCACTGCTTACCCGTAAATCAACATCGCCGCGTTGCACCCGCACTTGCGCTTCGCCATTGAGGTAGCTCACTGCAAAGTCGGTATCGCGCACGCTGACACGCACGGGGCCTGCATCGAGCACCATAGGGAGTTCCAGGTCGGCCGGGATTTCGAAGTACGCCTCGCCTTGGTACAGGCGGGCGCTGGCCTGGGCGTTGACCACTTTGCTGGAGAACGCAGAGTTGGTGTTAAGCAGCACTTTTGAACCGTCTTCGAGCTGCAGGCGCTGGCGCTCGCCGACCACGGTCAGATGATCGGCTTGCAGTCGCAAGGGCACGTTGCTGTAACTGCCGACACAGATAATCACCACCGCCGCTGTTGCCAGGTGTTTCCAGTGCCGCCCGATGCGACGCAAGAGGCTGGGGGCGCGCCGGGTTTGCAGGGTTTGCGCAGCAGCCAGCACCGGTTCTCCATTCCAGATTGCGTTGGCTTTGGCAAAGGCATGGGCGTGGGCAGGGTCGGCATTGAGCCAGTTATCGAAGGCGGCTTTTTGTTCGTTGCTCGCACACTCAAGGGTAATCAGCCAGTCCAGTGCCTGATCCATGGCGCTGTCTTGCAGCATGTTTTGCGCCTCTTCAGGCGCAGCTGATTGGTGAGTGTCCGTCACGGATGTTCCTTGGCAGTTTCAGAGCGTTCGTACAGGTGTCGCCAGTCAAGGTTAAGGGCGATTAAGTCTGTCGGCTACCCCGATGCAGATTGCCATGATTAATTTGAGTTCCTTTTGAACCGTGCTCAATGAAACGTCAAGCTCTTCGGCAATCTCTTGATAACTGCAGCCGTGGAGACGGCTCAGGATGAAAATCCGCTGTTGACGGGCGCTTAGCTGGCTCAGGCTCACACTCAAACGCTCCAGTAATTGCGCGGCTTGATGGGCTTCTTCCGGGGTGCTGAGAGGGGAGGCGACGCCTTCAATGACGTCCAGTGGCACATCTTCGACCACTGTGCGTGACTGAATGCGCCGGGCGCGCAGATGATCAAGCGCCAGGTTGCGTGCGGTCTGGAAAACAAAGGGTTCCAGGTGTTCGACGGAACGCTCGCTCAAGGCGCGCGTCACGCGCAGGTAGGTCTCTTGCAGCAGGTCTTCAGCGGTGCTGTGGTTATTGACCATCCGCTCCAGCGTGCGCAGCAAGGTGACCCGCTGGGTCAGGAAGACTTGATTGAAGTGGGACTGACTCACAGTGCTACCCGACCGGTTTTGAGCGAATGATAATGCTTATCATCTGTACTGTTGGTCAAGCGCTGTTTTGAAATGACGTGAAATCGTTCTGGTGGGAGCGAGCCAGCTCGCGAAGGTTGTAGACGATAGCGCGTCTTCGCGAGCAGGCTCGCTCCCACCAAAAACCTAAACTCGGCCCTTCAAGTACGCGTTGTAGTCCGGGATGCGGTGTTCATGGGGCTGGCTCATCAGCGGGCTGCTGAGCATGAAGTCGGCGCTGCATTCATTGCAGGCCACTGGAATGTTCCAAACCGCAGCCACCCGCAACAACGCCTTGATGTCCGGGTCGTGGGGCTGGGGTTCGAACGGGTCCCAGAAAAACACCAGCATGTCGACCCGCTGCTCGGCGATCTGGGCACCGACCTGCTGATCGCCGCCCAGCGGGCCGCTGATCATGCTTTCGATCGGCAGTCCAAGGCGCTGACTCAGTAACAGGCCCGTGGTGCCAGTGGCGCACAGGTTGTGCTGGCTGAGTTCCGAGGTGTGACGCTCGGCCCAGTCCAGCAAGAATCCCTTGCAATGATCATGAGCCACCAGGGCGATACGCTTGCGCGCTGCCAGGGTGGCTGTAGTGAAGCTGATACCGATCATCGCGTTACTCCGCGTTGCACAGCGCCAGGCAGTTATCGAGCATGCGGTTGGAGAAGCCCCACTCGTTGTCATACCAGGCCAGTACTTTCAGCAGTTTGCCGCTGACCTTGGTGTGATTGGCGTCGAAGATCGACGAAAGCGGGTTGTGGTTGAAGTCGCTCGATACCAGCGGCAGGGTGTTGTAACCCAGTACCTTGGAATGCTGGCTGGCTTCCTTGAACAGCGCGTTGACTTCAGCTGCGGTGGTTTCGCGCTTGAGTTCAATAGTCAGGTCAACCAGCGATACATTGATCACTGGAACCCGCACGGCCATGCCGGTCAACTTGCCGGCCAGCTCAGGCAATACCAGGCCAACCGCTTCGGCTGCACCGGTTTTGCTCGGGATCATGTTCTGGGTGGCCGAGCGCGCACGGTACGGGTCCGAGTGATAAACGTCGGTCAGGTTCTGGTCATTGGTGTAGGCGTGGATGGTGGTCATCAGGCCGTTTTCAATGCCGAACTCGCGGTGCAGGATTTGCGCCACAGGTGCCAGGCAGTTGGTGGTGCAGGAAGCATTGGAAATAATTTGGTGGGATTGGCGCAGAATGTCGTGGTTAACACCATAGACCACAGTCGCATCGGCATTTTTACCAGGCGCAGAGATAATCACCTTACGGGCACCAGCGCTAATATGCGCTTCAGCTTTGCTGCGATCTGTGAACAAACCTGTGCATTCAAACACCACATCGACTTTCAGTGCCGCCCATGGCAGTTCAGCCGGGTTGCGAATAGCGGTCACGCTAATGCGGTCGCCATTGACCGTCAGGCTCTCCTGGTCATGCTCGACCGTCGCGTCGAACGTGCCGTGAACCGTGTCGTACTTCAGCAGATGAGCATTGATCGAACTGTCACCCAGATCGTTGATAGCGACGATCTGCAGGTCCTGACGGTAGCCTTGGGTATACAGTGCGCGCAGGACGTTACGGCCGATTCGGCCAAAACCATTGATTGCGATTCGTAGAGTCATGGAAAGCGCCTGCCATCGATTTGTTGTTGGAATTACAAGATTATTCGCATAAAAATAGAAAACAAGCCATTTAAGTGGCAATATTTTGTTTTATCTACAACGAGTGACCTGAATCAACGGGTCCGAATGATTGAAGTCGCTCCTAAAAGCCCTTCGGTCAGCATAGGACACGTACAGGTCGCCACATCCGTTAGCCTGGAGTTCAACACATGCATCCCCGCGTTCTTGAAGTCACCGAGCGTCTTATTGCCCGCAGTCGCGCAACCCGTGAGGCGTATTTGACGCTTATTCGCGGCGCCGCCAGTGACGGCCCGCAACGCGGCAAGTTGCAATGTGCCAACTTCGCCCACGGCGTGGCAGGGTGTGGCACTGAAGATAAAAACAGCCTGCGGATGATGAACGCCGCCAACGTCGCAATTGTTTCGTCATATAACGACATGTTGTCGGCGCATCAGCCCTACGAGCACTTTCCTGAACAAATCAAAAAAGCGTTGCGCGAAATTGGCTCGGTGGGCCAGTTCGCAGGCGGCACGCCGGCCATGTGCGATGGCGTGACCCAGGGCGAGCCGGGCATGGAGCTCAGCCTGCTGAGCCGTGAAGTGATTGCGCTGTCGACGGCCGTGTCGCTGTCCCACAACATGTTCGATGCAGCAATGATGCTGGGGATCTGCGACAAGATTGTGCCGGGCCTGTTGATGGGCGCACTGCGCTTTGGTCATCTGCCTACCATCTTTGTGCCGGGCGGGCCGATGCCGTCGGGTATTTCCAACAAGGAAAAGGCCGACGTGCGTCAGCGTTACGCTGAAGGCAAGGCCAGCCGCGAAGAGCTGCTGGAGTCGGAGATGAAGTCCTATCACAGCCCGGGCACCTGTACGTTCTACGGCACCGCTAACACCAACCAGTTGCTGATGGAGGTCATGGGCCTGCACTTGCCGGGCGCTTCTTTCGTCAATCCCTACACGCCATTGCGTGATGCGCTGACCCGCGAAGCCGCTCATCAGGTCACTCGCCTGACCAAGCAAAATGGCGACTTCACCCCGTTGGGCGAAATCGTCGACGAGCGCTCCCTGGTGAACTCCATTGTTGCGCTGCATGCCACCGGCGGCTCGACCAACCACACCTTGCACATGCCGGCGATTGCGATGGCCGCAGGCATTCAGCTGACCTGGCAAGACATGGCGGACCTGTCCGAAGTGGTGCCGACCCTGTCCCACGTGTATCCAAACGGCAAGGCCGATATCAACCACTTCCAGGCCGCAGGCGGTATGGCGTTTCTGATTCGTGAACTGCTGGAAGCCGGTTTGCTCCACGAAAATGTCAACACGGTAGCGGGCTTCGGTCTGAGCCGTTACACCCGTGAACCGTTCCTGGTAGACGGTGAACTGGTCTGGCGCGAAGGCCCGATCGAAAGCCTCGACGAGACGATCCTGCGTCCGGTTGCACGTGCGTTCTCGGCCGAGGGTGGCTTGCGGGTGATGGAAGGCAATCTTGGCCGCGGCGTGATGAAAGTCTCGGCGGTAGCGCTTGAGCATCAAATCGTCGAAGCCCCGGCACGGGTGTTTCAGGATCAGCAACAACTGGCCGACGCGTTCAAGGCAGGTGAGCTGGAACACGACTTTGTGGCCGTGATGCGCTTTCAGGGCCCGCGTTCCAACGGCATGCCCGAGCTGCACAAGATGACGCCGTTCCTGGGTGTGTTGCAGGATCGGGGCTTTAAAGTGGCACTGATCACTGACGGACGCATGTCAGGCGCCTCGGGCAAGATCCCGGCAGCGATTCATGTCAGCCCGGAAGCTTCGATCGGCGGCGCTCTGGCCCGTGTTCAGGACGGCGACATGATTCGCGTGGACGGCGTAAAAGGAACATTGCAACTGTTGGTGGATGAGGCAGAATTCGCGGCGCGCACCCCGGCAATCGGCACTCTGGATAATGCCGTTGGGTCCGGGCGTGAGTTGTTTGCGTTCATGCGTCAGGCTTTCAGTTCGGCCGAGCAGGGCGCGAGTACCTTTACCTCGTCTCTGGAAAATCTGAAATGAAGCTTGCACTGGTCGGTGACATTGGCGGAACCAACGCACGGTTTGCGTTGTGGGATAACGACCAGCTGCGCTCGGTTCGTGTGCTGGCAACAGCCGATTTTGCCTGCCCGCAAGAGGCCATCAAGCTTTACCTGAGCGACCTGGATCTGGCCTTGGGTGCTGTAGGTTCGGTGTGCCTGTCAGTGGCAGGTCCCGTGAGTGGCGATGAGTTTCGCTTTACCAACAACCACTGGCGCTTGAGCCGGTCGGGGTTCTGTAAGGACCTGCAGGTCGACAATCTTCTGTTGATCAACGACTTCAGCGCGATGGCCCTGGGCATGACCCGGCTGCAACCTGAAGACGTACGCCAGGTGTGCCCTGGCATCCCGGACCCGACACGACCCGCCGTGGTTATCGGGCCGGGAACCGGGCTGGGCGTGGGCACCTTGCTGAACCTGGGTGAGGCACAGTGGATGGCCTTGCCGGGGGAGGGTGGTCACGTTGACCTGCCCATGAGCAACCCCCGTGAAGTGCAGTTGTGGCAGCACATCTACAACGAAATCGGGCATGTGAGTGCTGAAAGCATTTTGAGCGGCAGCGGTTTGCCGCGAGTCTATCGCGCGATTTGCGCGGTGGATGGCCATACTCCGCAGTTGGACAGCGACCGTGCAATTACCGCGGCAGCACTGGCCGGTGATCCGGTTGCCCTGCAGGTGCTGGAGCACTTCAGCTGCTGGCTGGGGCGTGTGGCGGGTAACAATGTGCTGACCATCGGTGGGCGTGGCGGGGTGTATATCGTGGGCGGTGTCATCCCGCGCTTTGCCGATATTTTCCTGGCCAGCGGCTTTGCCCGCAGCTTTGCCGACAAAGGGTGCATGAGCGACTACCTCAAGGGGATCCCGGTGTGGCTGGTGACAGCGCCGTATCCGGGATTGATCGGCGCGGGAGTGGCGTTGCAACAGGCATTTGGCTAAAAGCCATGCACACACTGTGGGAGCGGGCTTGCTCGCGATAGCGCAGGCATAGAGTCGCTTGAATCGCGAACAAGTCCACTCCCACAGACGTGATAAAAACAATAAGGAACATCACTGTGAGCACTCCCGGCAAATCCATTTTGCTGGTCGATGATGACCAGGAAATTCGAGAACTGCTTGATATCTATCTCACCCGCGCCGGTTTTCAGGTGCGTACCGTGGGCGATGGGGCGGGCTTTCGTGAAGCACTTGATGGGGACGCAAGTGACCTGCTGATCCTCGATGTCATGTTGCCCGACGAAGATGGCTTCAGCCTGTGCCGATGGGTGCGTCAGCATCCACGTTTTGCCCAGATCCCGATCATCATGCTCACCGCCAGTTCTGATGAAGCGGACCGCATCATTGGCCTTGAACTGGGCGCCGACGACTACCTGGGTAAACCCTTCAGCCCCCGCGAACTGCTGGCACGAATCAAGGCATTACTTCGTCGAGCGCAATTTGCCAATACAAGTTGGGGCAACGAAGTGCTCGCTTTTGAGGAGTGGCGATTGAACACCGTGACCCATCGACTGTTTCATACCGATGGCGAAGAGGTGATTTTGTCCGGGGCCGATTTCGCGTTGCTCAAGCTGTTTCTGGATAACCCGCAACAGATTCTTGATCGTGACACCATCGGCAATGCGACCCGGGGCCGAGACCTGATGCCCCTGGACCGAATTGTCGACATGGCTGTCAGTCGCTTGCGCCAGCGTCTGCGCGACACCGACAAACCCCCCCGGTTGATTCGCACCGTTCGTGGCAGCGGCTATCAATTGGCGGCTCAGGTTTCGTCCGGCAATGACCTTTAATTTTCTGCGCAAATTGCACATGCCCCGCTCGTTGCTGGGGCGCATGTTGCTGCTGACGTTGCTGGCCATTTTGCTGGCGCAAACCCTGTCGAGTGCGATCTGGTTGTCGCAGTTGCGCACCACCCAACTTGAAGGGCTGGTCAACAGTGCGCGCAGCATGGCGCACTCGATGAATGCGACCGTGACCTACCTGCGTTCCTTGCCGCTGGCCTATCGACCACTGGTACTGGATCAATTGCGCAGCATGGGCGGAACACGGTTTGTCGTGAGCCTCAATGACAAGCCCCTGGACATGCCGGTATTGCCACCGACCCAGCGCAAGCAGGCGGTGCTGGACGCTGTGGACAAAGTGCTGCGCGAGGCGGTGGGGCCCAATGTCGACATGTCGGTGACATTCGTCAGCCCCCAGGACCTGCGCATTTTCAATGCGGGCCTGAAGCTCGATGAGTTGCCCCGTTCTTGGGCGCATTTCGCCTTGACGCTTGAGCCGGTCAATCCACCGGTGCTGGTGACGCAAATCCAGATGGTGCCCGGCGAGTGGCTGTATATCGCTTCCCTGTTGCCGCAGCCCTACACCAGCCTTGAGGAAGAAGGGCTGCCGGCATTGCAGGTGTGGTTTATCGTGCTTAGCAGCGTTTTTTTATTGTTGTTCATCGGCTTGCTGGTGCACTGGCAAAGCCGGCCACTCAAGCGTCTGGCCAGAGCGGCGCGAGATATGTCTCTGGGTGAAGAAGAGGTCAAACCGGTCGAGATCGGGGGTGGCAGTGAGGTGGTCGAGGTGGGGCGTGCCTTCAATAGCATGCGTGCTCGCATCAGCCGTTACCTGACCGAGCGCAGTCAATTGTTCAGCGCCATTTCCCATGACTTGCGCACGCCGATTACCCGCTTGCGCCTGCGGGTCGAACTGTTGGAAGACGAGCAATTGCAGCACAAGTTCGGCCGCGATCTGGATGAGCTGGAGATGCTGGTCAAAGGCGCTCTGCAATGCGTGAAAGATACAGATATTCACGAAAACATCGAGGCGGTGGACTTGAATCATCTGCTCGATTGTTTGATCGAACCCTATTTGCTCCCCCAGGGTAACGGTCGTGTAACGCTGCAGGGGCGGGCCCTCAGGCCTTACCCGGGCAAGCCACTGGCGCTGCGCCGCTGTATGGGCAACCTGATCGACAACGCGCTCAAATACGGCAACAACGCCCACTTGCGTATCGATGACAATGACCAGGCCTTTGTGCTCACCGTCGATGACGAGGGGCCGGGCGTACCTGAACAGCGTCTGGAGCAAGTGTTTGAGCCTCACTTCCGCCTGGCCGGGCAGCAGCAGGGTTACGGGCTGGGGCTTGGAATTGCCCGCAGCATTGCCCATAGCCACGGCGGTGAAGTGAGCTTGCAAAACCTGCGTGTAGGCGGTCTGCGGGTCACTTTGTACTTGCCGCGAAATGGCGACTGATCGACTGGCTCGCCTGTTCGGCACTGATGGGCAGCAAGGGTTCCAAAGGGCGCTCGGGTGTCTCTTCAATCAGGGGTTTGGGCAGTCGGTGACTGCTCATCGCAGCGTTAATACGGTTTTCGCGCACCCGCCTGCTGGTCTGGCTGAAGTGCTGCTGCAGTTTTTCCATGGCGATGTCATAAGGCTCGTTGCACAGGGTTAACTGCCTCTCGCGCTCTTGCAGCGCCAACCGCTTGGCTTCGTCATCGCCATACCGATCAACACGAAAACTCTTGCTCAGGTTGTAACCGTGAATGCGGGATGTCGCGCGCCAGTAATGGATATGGTTGGCGTGCACCCGATAGACCCCGGGGTGCCCGCTGGTGTTGTGGGAAGTCAGGCGCTGGCGATTTTCATAGGTGATGGCCTGGGGCATTGTCAGCACCAACTGGTCGCGCACGTTTTCGGCCGCCTTCAATGCAGCAGCCTCGCCGCCATACTCCGCGAAGTCGAAGTGGTGGACATGTACCTTGCCTGAGCGCCGGATATCCAGCTTCCAGGCGTAGCGGCAGCCGTCCGGGTATTCAAGCACGCAAATGAAGCAGTGGTTCTGGGCCGTTTTGCGATATTTTTGCATGAGTCTCATCTCCTGATGGGGGCCGGCATCCGTTCTTGAATCGTGGCGATGTGTTGCAGACTCGCTGAAGTTTTTTACAGGTTCAACGTGGGAAAACGACTTCGGGATGCGTCCTACAAGCAACGCGGAAAATACCTTACTTGTCTGTAAGGCCCTGTTTAGGGCTTACAGGAAAGCAGAGTCAGACATAGTTGAAAAATCGTCGGCACCAACGATCCTTCCGGTCCAATGTCACCAGGCTGTGACATTTGAGCGTCTCTTCGTTACGTGCGAGCAGGCGGTGATGGATACACTCTTTAGCAGCGCAAGCAAAAAGACTTGCACAGCTATAACAACAAGAAAGGTCTAGACATGAATTCATTCAATCGCCTCGCCGTTGTCATTTCTCTGGCTACATTATTCCCCCTGGGTGCTTATGCCGCCGCCCCTGCCGATTCCAAAGGCACGGTTGAAGTGGTGCATTGGTGGACCTCCGGTGGTGAGGCCAAAGCGGTTGATGTGCTTAAAAAGCTGATTGAAAAAGACGGTTACACCTGGCAGGACAGTGCCGTGGCAGGCGGTGGCGGTGCCGCCGCCATGACCGTGCTTAAAACCCGAGCCGTCTCCGGCAACTCGCCTTCCGCAGCACAAATCAAAGGCCCTGACTTGCAAGAGTGGGGCGCACTCGGTTTGTTGACTAACCTCGATGAGGTTTCCAAGGCCAATCACTGGGACACCCTGCTGTCAAAAACCGTGTCCGACACCATGAAATATGACGGTCATTACGTGGCTGTACCGGTGAACATTCACCGGGTTAACTGGTTGTGGATCAACCCCGAAGTGTTCAAAAAGGCAGGCATCGACAAAGCGCCAACCACCCTTGATGAACTCTACGCGGCAGGCGACAAACTCAAGGCCGCGGGCTTTATCCCTCTGGCCCACGGTGGTCAGCCGTGGCAGGACAGCACGGTCTTTGAAGACCTGGTGCTCAGCGTCATGGGGCCAGAAGGCTACAAGAAAGCCTTCGTCGATCTTGACGAGAAAACCCTGACCGGCCCGCAATTGGCTGAAGTCTTTACTCACCTGAAAAAACTGCAGGGCTACATGGACCCGGATGGCACCGGTCAGGACTGGAACCTGGAAGCCGCCAAGGTGATCAGCGGCAAGGCCGGTATGCAGATCATGGGTGACTGGGCGAAAAGCGAATGGGCTGCTGCGGGCAAAAAGGCGGGCACTGATTTCGAGTGCGTGCCGTTCCCGGGCACCAAGGGCAGTTTTACCTACAACATCGACTCGCTGGCGATGTTCAAGCTGTCCGCCAAAAACAACACACCTGGCAACATCGCCGCGCAAAACGACGTGGCCAAAGTCGCGCTTGAGCCTGAGTTCCAGTACGTGTTCAACCAGAACAAAGGCTCGATCCCGGTACGCAGTGACCTGGACATGAGCAAGTTCGATAGTTGTGGCCAGGCGTCTGCCAAAGACTTCGCCGACGCGGGCAAGGCCAACAGCCAACTGCCAAGCATGGCGCACAACATGGCCACTTCTCTGGCCGTACAAGGCGCGATTTTCGACACGGTCAGCAACTTCATGAGCGACAAGAATGCTGATCCGGCCACAGCCGGTAAAAAACTTTACTCGGCCATCAAGTCCGCACAGTAATTCGTTGATCTGACCTGCCACGCTCACGCGTGGCTCCCCCTTGCCCCTGGTTGTGCGGCATCTGCGTTTGCAGATGCCGGCATACCCTATCGGGAGTATTTCGATGAGTTCCGTGGCTGTGTTCAGCAAGGCCTCGCCGTTTGATGCGCTGCAACGCTGGTTGCCCAAGCTGGTCCTGGCACCGAGCATGCTGATCGTATTGGTTGGCTTTTATGGCTACATTTTTTGGACGTTTCTGCTCTCGTTCACCAACTCGAGTTTTATGCCCAGCTACAAATGGGTTGGTTTGCAGCAATACGCACGACTGATGGACAACGACCGCTGGTGGGTCGCCAGCAAAAACCTGGCGGTTTTTGGCGGGATGTTCATTGTCATCAGCCTGGTGATCGGCGTGTTCCTGGCCATCCTGCTCGACCAGCGGATTCGTAAGGAAGGCTTCATCCGCACGATTTATCTGTACCCGATGGCGCTGTCGATGATCGTTACCGGTACGGCCTGGAAATGGCTGCTCAACCCGGGCCTGGGTCTGGACAAAATGCTCCGTGACTGGGGCTGGGAAGGCTTTCGCTTTGACTGGCTGCTGGATCAGGATCGGGTGGTGTACTGCCTGGTGATCGCAGCGGTGTGGCAGGCTTCGGGGTTTGTGATGGCGATGTTTCTGGCCGGATTGCGCGGGGTCGACCAGTCGATCATTCGTGCTGCCCAGGTGGACGGTGCGAGCTTGCCGACCATCTACCTGCGCATCGTGTTGCCGAGCCTGCGTCCAGTGTTTTTCAGCGCCTTCATGATCCTTGCGCACATTGCCATCAAGAGCTTCGATCTGGTGTCGGCAATGACCGCCGGTGGCCCGGGATATTCCTCCGACTTGCCAGCCATGTTCATGTATTCCTTCACCTTCAGTCGTGGGCAAATGGGCATTGGTTCTGCCAGTGCGATCATGATGCTGGGAGCGATTCTGGCCATCCTCGTGCCGTATCTGTATTCCGAGCTGAGGAATAAACGCCATGACTAATATGACAAGCGGCATCGGCGCGTCCCGATTCACCTTCAGCCGCGTGGCCATTTACGCCACCTTGATTCTCGCTGCAGCGGTCTACTTGATCCCTTTGGTGGTGATGCTGCTCACCAGCTTTAAAAGCCCGGAAGACATCCGCACCGGCAACCTGTTGAGCTGGCCGCAAGTGATTGACGGCATTGGCTGGATCAAGGCCTGGGACACTGTGGGCGGGTATTTCTGGAACTCGGTCAAGATCACCGTGCCTGCGGTTTTGATCTCGACCTTTATCGGGGCCATGAACGGATACGTGCTGTCGATGTGGCGTTTTCGCGGCTCACAGCTGTTTTTTGGCTTACTGCTGTTCGGCTGCTTCCTGCCGTTCCAAACGGTGTTGCTCCCTGCCTCGTTCACCATCGGCAAGCTTGGGCTGGCGAACACCACCACCGGCCTGGTGTTGGTGCACGTGGTTTATGGCCTGGCCTTCACCACGCTGTTTTTCCGCAACTATTACGTGAGCATCCCGGATGCGCTGGTCAAGGCAGCACGGCTGGATGGCGCGGGTTTCTTCACTATTTTCGGGCGGATTCTGCTGCCGATGTCGGTGCCGATCGTGATGGTCTGCCTGATCTGGCAGTTCACTCAGATCTGGAACGACTTTCTGTTTGGTGTGGTGTTTGCCAGTGGTGATGCGCAGCCGATTACGGTGGCGCTCAACAACCTGGTCAATACCAGCACCGGCGCCAAGGAATACAACGTTGATATGGCTGCGGCCATGATCGCGGGGCTGCCGACGCTGCTGGTTTACATCTTTGCGGGCAAGTATTTTCTGCGCGGGCTGACGTCCGGCGCGGTCAAGGGGTAAGGCATGGCTACTCTCGAATTACGCAACGTTAACAAGTCCTACGGCAAAGGTTTGCCCGACACGCTGAAAAACATCGAGCTGAAAATCGATGATGGCGAGTTCCTGATTTTGGTGGGGCCTTCGGGCTGCGGTAAATCGACCTTGATGAATTGCATCGCCGGTCTTGAAACCATCAGCGGCGGGGCGATTCTGGTGGACGATGCCGACATCAGCGGCATGAGCCCCAAGGACCGTGATATCGCCATGGTGTTTCAGTCCTACGCGCTGTACCCGACGATGAATGTGCGGGACAACATCGCCTTCGGCCTCAAGATCCGCAAAATGAGCGCTGCGGCGATCGATGAAGAAGTGGCGCGGGTGTCCAAGCTGCTGCAAATCGAACACTTGCTGACCCGCAAGCCCGGGCAGTTGTCCGGTGGTCAGCAACAGCGCGTGGCCATGGGCCGGGCACTGGCGCGTCGGCCCAAGATCTACCTGTTTGACGAGCCGCTGTCCAACCTCGATGCCAAGCTGCGAGTCGAGATGCGCACCGAAATGAAACTGATGCACCAGCGTCTGAAAACCACCACCGTCTACGTCACCCATGACCAGATCGAAGCCATGACCCTGGGCGACAAAGTGGCCGTGATGAAAGACGGGATCATTCAGCAGTTCGGTACGCCCAAGCAGATCTACAACGACCCGGCCAACCTGTTCGTGGCCAGCTTTATTGGCTCGCCGCCGATGAACTTTATCCCCCTGCGGTTGCAGCGCAACGAAGGTCGCTTGTCGGCCTTGCTCGACAGCGGCCAGGCGCGCTGCGAGTTGCCGCTGAGCATGCAGGACGCGGGGCTTGAGGATCGTGACGTGATTGTGGGCATTCGCGCCGAGCAGATTGTACTGGCACCCTCGGAACCCAATGGCCTGCCGGTCATTCGTGCCGAAGTGCAAGTCATTGAGCCTACCGGCCCGGACACCCTGGTTTTTGTGAACCTGAACGGGAGCAAGGTCTGCTGCCGAATGGCCCCTGATGATGCGCCTCAGGTCGGCCAGAGCCTCAATTTGCAGTTCGATCCAGCCAAAGTGCTACTGTTTGATGCGAACACGGGCGAGCGTCTGGGTGCGATGAGTTCGCCCCAGGCCCATGGCCGGGCTGATAACGTGGCGCAATTCAAGGGTCGTTAAGTCAACAGGGAGCCTGTTACCGGGCCTCCTTGAGTGGTGCCGCGTTAAACAAAGCCAATAAGAAAACAACGAGGATTAAAGGGATGACTAACAGAATGACCCGTACCCGTCTGGCCTGCCAGCTGTCGGCTATTGTGGCGCTCAGCCTGGGTGCAAGCAGCGTCTACGCTGACGAAGCGTTCAGCGCTGACTCGAAATGGATGACCGGCGACTGGGGCGGTGAGCGGACCAAACTGATCGAGCAGGGTATCGACATCAAGGCCGATTACGTCGGTGAAGTCGGCGCCAACCTGCATGGCGGTTACAACGACAGCAAGACGGCGCGCTACAGCGACCAGTTTGGCCTGGGCGTAGCGCTGGATCTGCAAAAGCTGTGGGGCTGGGACAACACCCAGGCCAAGATCCAGCTCACCAACCGTAATGGCCAGAACATCTCCAATGACCGTATCGGCGACCCGCGTGCCGGTACCTTGAGTTCCTCGCAGGAAGTCTATGGCCGTGGCCACATGGTGCGTTTGACCCAATTGTGGATTCAGCACCAGTTCCTCGACGGCAAGCTGGACGTCAAGGCCGGTTACTTCGGTGAAGGCGAAGACTTCAACACCTTCCCGTGCGAATTCCAGAACCTGGCGTTCTGTGGCTCCCAGGTGGGTAACTGGGCCACCAACGTCTGGTACAACTGGCCGGTCAGTCAGGCTGCATTGCGGGTGAAATACAACATCACTCCTGAACTGTATGCCCAGATCGGCGCGTACAACCAGAACCCGTCGCAACTGGAGCACGGCAACGGCTTCAAACTCAGCGGCAGTGGCACCAAGGGTACCGTGCTGCCGGTTGAACTGGTCTGGTCGCCGAAGCTTAACAACCTGCCGGGTGAATACCGTGTCGGTTACTACAAGAGCACGGCGCCTGCCGATGACGTGAAGGTCAATATCACCAATGATGGTGAAGACTACCGCGTACGCGACAGCAAGCACGGTTACTGGTTTGTCGTGCAACAGCAGCTCACCAGCCACAACGGAGACGCTTCGCGCGGTTTGAATATTGCGGCCAACGCTACTTTTCATGACAAGGCCACCAACATCGTCGACAACTACCAGTCGCTGATGTTTGTGTACAAGGGCCCATTCGATGCTCGTCCCAAGGATGACATCGGTATTGGCGCCGCCCGTATCCACGTCAACGATGACGTGAAGAAAAGCGCCGAGCAGATTAATGCTTCGCTGGGTGTCACCGATTACAACGATCCGCTGTACTCGCCGCTGCGCACCACCGAGTACAACTATGAAATCAACTACGGTTTCCACGTGACCAACTGGCTTACTGTGCGTCCTAACTTGCAATACATCACTCACCCGGGTGGTGTGGACCAGGTAGACAACGCATTGGTAGCCGGGCTGAAAATTCAGTCTGTGTTTTAGTCCTCTTGCGCTAAGCTCCTTGCTTTTCTAGCGGATAGCCTTGGCTATCCGCTTTTTTTCGGGGCTGCACACCCCGGCGCATGATTTTCAGGACTGCGGCACATGCATGAGCATCCGCTTCACCGTTTTTTCAAATCCAAACGCGAACAGCCGATTTTCCAGTGGGAGCGCTTTCAACTGCGCGATGTGCTGGTGATCGATCACCCCCATTGCCAGGCGGTGTTCAGTCGTCAGGGTGCGCAACTGCTGCACTTTCAGCCGACCGGGCAAAAGCCGTGGCTGTGGTGCGCAGCCAAATGGCCGCAGGTGGGCGCGATACGCGGCGGGGTACCGATTTGCTGGCCGTGGTATGGCCGCCATCCCAGTGAAAACGCGTGGCCATCCCATGGTTGGGCGCGGTTGATTGACTGGAAACTGCTCGACAGCAGCACTGACGAAGACGGTGTGACCCTGCACTGGCGTTTGCAATTGTGCGACTGGCAGGTCGATTTGCATGCGCGGTTGGGCGAAGACATGGAATTGCGCTTGAGCACCGAACATCAGGACGACGAGCCTTGCCAGGTCAGCCAGGCTTTACGGGCTTACTGGCGTATCGGAGATGTCGCGGAGGTAGCGCTGTCCGGTCTGGATGGTGTTCACGGCTACGATCAGTTGAACCGTAAGGTTTGCCAGCAGAAGGGTGAATTGCGGGTGGAGGGTGGTTGTCAGCGGGTGTTTCAGCATGACGGCGAAATGCAGCTCAATGACCACGCCTGGCAAAGGGCGTTAAGCATTGATACGGGTGATCAGGCCAACACGGTGGTTTGGCATCCGGGCAAGCGGCCGTTGCTGGGTGTGAGCTGGAGTGAGGTCATGGGCTTTGTGTGCGTGGAGTCCACCAGCGGAGGCATCCACAACCAAACCCTGGCGCCGGGCGAACAGGCGCATTTGAGTTTGCAGGCGCGGGCGAGGCTGGTGGGGGCTTGAGTAGGCAGAGCACCTTGGGTGAAGGGTCGGTTGAACAAGCGCACATGTCATTTCCCAGACTTTGACTTTGCGCTCGACGGTACGTTGTTTCGGAGTGGGCGCCCTGACAGGGGCTAAGCTAAATCGGTTACACGCTTAAAGAACTGCATCGCTGGCTATTAACTTTCTATGTCAAACATAGGAGATAAACCATGTTCAGTATCACTGGCGCCTTGTACCGAAATACACCGCAACTAACGGTTAATGATAATCGTGGTTTGGTTATCCGTAACGTCCACTACCATCGTCACCCCGATACGCTGACGCAGACAGATGAGCGTATTACCCGCCATGATTACACTGCCCGTGGAGTGCTTGTGCAAAGCACTGACCCGCGGCTGTTTGGCTTGCAACAGGTCGATAGCACAGTTAACCCTAACTTTTCCTATCAATCGTCACTGACCGGTGAGGTTCTGCGCACTGACAGTGTGGATGCTGGCACCACACTCACGTTTAGCGACGCTGCTGGGCGTCCCTTATTTAATGTTTCAGCTACGGGGCTTCGCCGTACCTTCCGCTATGAGAGCAATGGTCAGCCTGGCCGCCTGCTTGAAATAGCTGAGCAGGCCAATGACCAAGCGGCCCGGGTGACTGAGCGTTTTTTCTGGGCAAACAACGTTCAGGCGCAACAGGATCGCAACCTCACCGGACAATGTGTGCGTCATTACGATACCGCCGGGCTTGAACAGACCCACTGCATCGCCCTGACAGGCATGTCGACATCGGTTAGCCGGCAGTTGTTGCGAGAGCATAAGGAAGCTGACTGGCAAGGCGCTGACGAACTCGCTTGGCAAAGCCTGCTGGCTACGACTTTGTTCACGTCCTTGAACACCCCTGATGCAACCGGTACAACCCTGTCCCAGACGGACGCTTATGGCAATGTTCAACGTGTGGCCTACGACATTGCCGGGCAACTCAAGGGCAGTTGGCTGACGCTCAAGGGGCAAGCCGAACAAGTGATCGTGGCCTCCCTGGCGTACTCGGGCCAAGGTAAAAAACTGCGTGAAGAACACGGCAATGGCGTGGTGACTACTTACAGCTATGACGCAGCGAGCGTGCGGCTGGTTGGCATCAAGACCGAACGCCCCGCCGGGCACTCAAGCGGTGCCCGCCTTCTGCAAGATCTGCGTTATGACTACGACCCGGTGGGCAATGTAGTGCTGGTACACAACGATGCCCAAGCCACCCAGTTCTGGCGCAATCAAAAAGTTGTGCCACAAGGCACTTACCGCTATGACAGTCTGTATCAACTAGTACAAGCGACCGGACGTCAGATGGCAAGTATCGGTCAACAAAGCAGCACACTTGTTTCCCCGCTTATCCCGCTTCCCGCCGATGACAGTGCTTACACCAATTACACCCGCACCTATACCTATGACCGTGGCAACAACCTCATGCGCATCCGCCACAGTGCACCGGCCACGGGCAATAACTACACCAGCGAAATAACCGTCTCTTCGCGCAGCAACCGTGCAGTGCTGGACTCGCTGACGTCAGCCACCGGGGCAGTCGACGCGTTGTTCGACAGTGGAGGGCATCAATTGCAACTGTTCCAGGGGCAGCACCTGAACTGGAATGCCCGGGGGCAGTTGCAACAGGTCAACCCGGTGGTACGAGAGGGCGCGGGATCGGACAGCGAGCAATATCGTTACGCCAGTGATGGTCTGCGGATCGAAAAGCTCAGCACCCAACTCAGTGGTAATAACACTCAAGTGCAGCGTGTGATCTATCTGCCTGGGTTGGAGCAGCGCACGTCCCACAGCGGCGACAGCTTGAGAGAGGACTTGCACACTATCGTGCTGGGTGAGGCGGGTCGGGCACAGGTACGGGTACTGCACTGGGAGGTCGGGCTTGTGAACACCAATAATCAGGTGTGCTACAGCTACAGCGGCCTGATCGGGAGCAGCGCACTGGAACTGGATGCAAGCGGTGAGATCATCAGCCTGGAAGAATATTACCCGTTCGCAGGGACGGCGGTTTGGACTGCTCGCAGTCAGGTCGAAGCAGACTACAAGACCATCCGTTATTCGGGTAGGGAGCGTGATGCAACGGGGCTGTACTACTACGGGCATCGCTATTACCAGAGTTGGGCAGGCCGATGGCTGAGTGCCGACCCGGCCGGAACTGTGGATGGCCTGTACCTGATGGTCAGGAACAATCCCATTACCTTTAAGGACACATTGGGGTTGGTACTGGAAAATGAAAATGAAGGGGCTGGCGCCGCGCCCAAGACATTGAGCAACGTGTTCACGCCTGAAGTTTTTAAAGTGCCTTTTGATTTGATAGAGATATTGGCTAAAAAGTTGATCTCACCAAAGATCAACCCAAGAAAAACATCTTGTAAATCAGTGCCAAAATCAGTCCGTTCTCAATCGATAGGGATGAGAAAGCAACGGCTGAGTTTTCCAGTAAAAAAATGAGTTACCTGACGCATAAAGGTCATCAGGTCACCGGTGCTTATGCCAGTTCAGTGAAGGAACTGACGGACACCTGGAATGCAATCGGTACGGGGCAACTGGCGGGTATCGACAAGGTGATTCTTGATTATCACGGTTCCATCAGCCCTAAACGAGGGCAGCAGAGCGTGGTCACTCTGGGAAGTACCAGTGAGCTTTTGGTTAAAGATGCCATTGCCAAGTTGCAGAGCAAGGACACGGTCAAAACGGTGTCTCTGTATACCTGCTTTAGCGGGTTTATGGACTCGTTCAATCCTGCTGTCGGCTTTTTGGACAAACTGACGGATGTCGATACCCATACCGTTGGCTTTGATGCCCAAGGTGACAATGACATGAGGTCGATGAAGGTCAATCGCCATTATCAGTCAGGTCCTTCATTCGATAATGCTTTAACGGCATTGGGCATGACGCGTACTCAGGTTGGGCGCGTCAAGTATGTAAAAAGCTCGGCTACAGAAGTAGAGCTTCAGTATCAACGTGCGCGAGATCAGATTAAGACACCGGTTGAGCTACGCAAGTACTTTGGCTGACAGGGGCGCAGGGGCGGTGTGATGCAGCAGATTGATTGCGCCGCCTCTATATTTGTAACGTTAGGGTAGTGATCAGGATAAAGCGGTCGATGACTTTAACGTTTAGAGTTTTGTGTTTTTCAAACGTGACTTTAATTGCACCGTGTATAAGGATCTACTGGCAGTGGCTGTGCAAGTGAAGATTGCCAAAGTCACTGTCAGAATGTTCGATCTGACAGTGACTTTTGGGGTGTCTATTTTGTGAACCCTGCGGCTTTCAATAACACCTCTCGATTTTTGTCATTCGCGCTTCTCATGTTTTGAAATAACTGGTTTCTGGCATCATGACTGATAGGCGAATCCTCGATATGTTCTTTGATCTTCTCATTAGTGTCATTGACTGTTTTGCCAACGGAAGACGCGGTCCAAAGTATCTGGCCTAATGTTATAGGGATTGCAGCACCTGGAACAATTACTTTGGCTGCGCCCAGCGCAGCATTGCCCATTGCCCCTATAGATAGGCCCACCACAACGGTGTCGGCAATGTCTTCTTTGATAATTTGTGCAGTATCTCTAAGTTCATCAATCCCCTCGGAAGAGACAGTCGAAACCGTGTATAAGTTCTTGACCGCTTGGTATATTCGTTGGGGTACGTTATGTGCTATGTCTGAGGCCGTGGCCTTCAGTAATGCGCCCTTGTCCAAGTCCGATAGGCTGCCCGTCTGAGAGAATTCCACTATGGTGGCAAGGTTTTCTGACTGGTTTTTAATAGACTCGGCGGCTGGAAGTTCTCCTTTTGTTAAGAAGTTTGTAATGACACTTCCTCTGCCAGACAAGTTATTTTCAATTTTATCTATCGTGGTGCTTTCGTTTTTGGTTTGTAATGCTTTTTCATGCATTTGGTGAATCTTGTCATTTGCCATTGAAGGCTTAGATATTCTTGCTGGTACAGCTTGTTCAATCCTGTCTTTATAGGCTTGATAACCCAGTGCAGCAGTAGACGCGGCGGCCACTGCAACATTTTTGAACATCAGCCCCTGTAAGTCATACGCTGAAGAGGGTTTGTTTCTTACCATCCGGTAGCGATTAAGACCATCAGTGGTGCCTGTCGGATCAGGACTTATCCATCGACACAGGAAGGGCGCATAGTATCTGTAACCGTAGTAATACAGCCCCGTGGCATCCCGCTCTTTGCCGGAATAACGCAGGGTCTTGTACCTGGCCTGCACGGCACTGCGTGCGGCCCACCAGGATGTGCCGCCGTACGGATAGTAAGTTTCCTGGCTGATCAGTTCGCCTGCCTGATCCAGCTCCAGGGTGCTGCTGCCCAGATGATCCCCCAGGCTGTAGCGCCACTGATCCTGATCGATTTCGTCGGGTCGCCCGGCCTCCCAATGCAACACCTGTACGTTGTTGCGTCCCGCCTGGGTTGTCATCACATGCAGTCGCTCACCCGAGGTGGATTCACGCACTTCGAGCCCCGGTAAATACAGGGTCTGACTGATCTGCTCGCCACCCCCCGTCTTGGCTCGTCGTACCTTGCGCACGCGCTGACCTTCGCCATCGTAGAGATAGGTTTCAAGATCGTTGTCCTGGCCGTCAGGTTGCGCGCGCAACACCTGCGTCACCTGATGCAGTTGGTTGCGCGCATTCCAGTGCATCATTTGGCCCGGCGCCAATGCCAGGTGATTGCCGTTGGCATCGAAACGGGTCGTGAAGTCAGCGGGGTTCTCTTCCTTGAGCAGGCTGCGGTTACTGTGTGCGTCCACCACCATCTGGCGCAAATAGGTGTGACCGGCCCCCGCGTCATGCTTGAGTTGGGTCAGGTTGTTGCCGCTGTCGTAGGTGTAGGTCTGGGTGTAGTTGCGCCAGCGACTGTCGTCCGGCATGCCGAAGGTTTCCAGCCCCGGCAGATCGGGCCCGATCATTTGGTTGATGCTTTCCCGGCCCGTGGCTTCGACCAGTTGGTACAGGGTGTCGTAACGATAGGTACTGAGCGCTTCAACCCGTTGCTGGGCAAACCATTGAACGGGTTGGGCCATATCTTCGATTTGTTCGACATTGCCCACCGGGTCGTACTGGTAGTGCAGGTCTTGCAGTAGATGCCCGGCCTGAGTGCTGGCCTTGAGGCTCAGCAACCGGCCATTTGCCGCTGAGTAGCTGGCGATGGTCAGTACATTGTTGCCAGCTTGTTCGGTTTCCACCTGATTGAAAGCGTTGTATTCGCAGTTTTTGAGCAGGGGCATACCATCCAGTTGCGAGGCACGAGGGTGGCTGGCAATGTCGAGGTTAAACGTCTCGATGTGGCCTGCAGCATCGGTTTGCGCCTTCACCGCGCCCAGTGCGTCGTATTGCCAGCGGGTGCTGTAACTGGCGGTCTGGAGCGGGGCATCCGGCCAGTGAGGAGCGCTCAGTGAGACGCAAAAACGCCGGGTCTCAATCAGTGGCTGGCCGGTTACGGCGAACGCTTCATGCCACAAACTGCCAGCTGGATCGTCGTGACGCAGCATGCGGCCACACCGGTTGCGCTGAGCATCTTCAGTATTATTTGCGGCATAGAGAAAGCGTTCGACGCACTGCTCTACGTTTTCGTCAGCCCCTTTTTCAAACAGTGCGACAGGGCGCTGTTGCTCATCGTAGTCCAGGCGCATAAAGCTTTCACGCCCGTCCCAACTGTGTACGAACTGTGCGGCCGCGTTGAAGAAACTGACGCGCCAGCCTTCATCCACCGAATCACTGCGCAACTCCTGCCCCGACAGGCTGAAACGAGTTTGCTGATTGGCCATCGACAGTCGTGGATCCCATTGTTCGGTGAGATGACCCAGCGCGTTATACCGTTGCCGCGTGGTGTGGGCCGATGGTGTCTGACTGATCTCCAGACGATGGTAGGTCACGGTGCGCAGCAGGGCTGCGCGCGGGTCTATCGAGATCAGTAGTGGCGTTTTTTGGTGCAATAGATAAGTCATCGTTGCCATGCCTCATTGTTGCGTTGGCAATGGAGACTCGTCGTCCATTACGAGGCATTGGTACTGTTAAGAATGATCAATGTTTTCACGGGGAACGCTAACGCCTGTGTTTCATCGCTACCCGTGAATGCGACTTTGAAAATCACCTTGAACGCACTGCCGTCAGCCAGTTGCATCAGGTAGCTGGCTGGGGCGACTTTGCGCAAATAACCCTGAGTTACTTCATAGGTATTCACGGTTGCCGCTTCCCAGAGCGTGAGTATGTGTAATGAACCGTCAGCCTTCTGGCCTTCCAGACGTAGCCAGACCCTCTGCCCGACCGCCACAAAAGGGCAGGTTCGGGTATCAATATTCACGCCATTGGGTGCGCGGTTTACATCCAGTTTACCGTTGCTCTCTTTTTCAACAGTAATCATGTTGGTGATTTGCGACGCGGGGAGGGTGGCAATGGTCAGGTCAAGCACTTCTGAATGCAGCACTCCGGTTGTCCGTGTCACCGTATAAGTCACCAGGACCGTTCTGCCGAGGTTGGCCCCCACGGCTGTCGCTGGAATATCAAACAGCACCCGACCTTTCAGGTCGCCCTGTTTTGCTGCCAACGAAGGTGTACCGATACCGGCTACACCACTCCAGCTCACCGTAATGCTGTCGGTGGCCAGCATGCCCGGGTATTCAACCCGCACCGTTGCGCCTTCAAGGGCTTGCATGGGATCGAGCCGGTTACCATTCGCCTGCAATACGCTGGCGACTCTCGGGTGTTCCAGTGCCTCCTGATACAGATCGTTCTCATCCTCGGCGATGGTGTACCAGTCCATATACGTCTGGCGGCGCCAATAGCCACTGGCGGTGATGGTTTTGGTGGGGCGCCCCAGCGGGTCATAGAATTGCTGGTCGCTGTAGCCGAACTGGCGGAATGATTCATCGTTGATGTAACGGTGTTTGTTCGCGAAATAAGGCCGGTAGACCCGAACGGCCAACCCCTTGTTGTTGTATTCCACGCGCTCACTGACGCACCAGCGCTCGTCGGCCTGCACCTGTACCGGCTCACCGCCCAGGGTTATCAAGTTGCCCTTGTCGTCGACGGCGAAGGCCAGGCCCGGTTCGACTTTCTGTTTGCTTTGCAAGGCACGGCCAAAACCATCCGAGGCGCTCAGCGACATTCTCACCTGTTTATCGGGATCGCCCGGGTAGCGGTCAGCTTGCAAAACGGCGCTGTGTGCCGGTTCGCGAGGCAGGGCCAGCAAGGCTGAACAGGTCTGGGCCGGAATCTGGTTTACAGGGTAATCACCCTTGGCCAGGCGTTTGCGCGCGCTGGCGCGCAAATGTCCGGTGGGCATCAGCACCCCCAATTCCACTCCATTGGGTAGCAGGCCCGGCGGGGCTTGGCCCATCCAGCTACTGCTTTCGTAGAAGAGTGCGGTTGCCAGATCGCCCATGACCGAGCTGTCGGCAATGGCTTGGGCGGCACTTGCCGGCACCCACGCGTGACTGTCCATGTTTCCAAAGCCGACATTTTTAACGGCTTGGGTGCCTTCGTCCCACTCGGTGCCCCAGAAGGTGGTCAGCACCACTCGGCCCATTCCGTCGTAACGGGCCTGGCTGACATTCTGATTGGGGTCGCGAATCCATTTGACCTGCAACGTGCTGTAGTCATGAACCGCTTCGGTAACACCGTCGTCAGGTGCCGTGAATGTGACAGGCAATAGCCAGAGGCTGTCATAGCTGACCTTCGATGGCTTGACCCATGCGACCGCTTTTTGCTCAAGCACCGTGTTGAAATGCTCGACCCCGGCAAAGGTTGTGTATCCCGTGCGCGCTGCCCAAAGGCTGGTGGACGTGTCAACGGTATTGCTGGTTGGCCGCCACAGTCCGACATCGACATAGCCCGCTGATTCGAGTCGGGCTTTCACCTCGCCAGGGGTGCTGCCCAGCAGGTTTTTGTCTGCGCCCTGATCATCTTTCACGACGTAGGCTTGCAGGGCAGCGGCATCCAGTTGGCCCTGTTCGCTGTATTCAGGCAGCGCATCGAAGTTCACCGTGCCGTCCGTGCAGCCCTGGTATTGCACGCGGCTCTGGCCCGCCAGCATGCGCTGGCCGGTGGCCGGGTCTTTGCCCAATGGCGATTGCGGGCCAAGAAAGGCTTCGTAACCGATGACGTCGACCGACGGATCGTCAGCGGGCACAACATAGGCGCTCGCCTGGCTGCGGTAGGGCAGGCCCAATCGCAGGTAATCGGTCTGTTGGATATGCAAGACCCGTTCGCGCATCTCGCTCAGGTAGAAGCACTGTTGGGCGTCATCCTTGGCATCCATCCACCAGCGCCGCAAATGGGCGTGCTCTTCATCGTCGGGATAGGGCGGTTGTGCGTCGGCGCGTCGAGCGTATGCGACACCGACACCATGGCTGACGGTGCCATAGTCATCGATGGCCAGATTGAGTTGGTGCTGGCAGAGCGGATCATTGATCTGACGCTCGTATTGCAGGCTGCGTTGCTCAATGACAAAAGGCAGCATGACGCTGTAGGGGCTGACATTGGAGCGCGCTTGCAGCAGACGCACGCCATAGCGGCTTTGGGTGACGCTGTAAGGCACGGCATTGCCATCGACGCCCAGGGTTTCGGCGCGCAACACCGAGCCGCTCAAGGTGCGGGCCGCGTCGCGCAGTGTCGGGGCATCCCAGTCAGTGTGCGTTTGTTCGGTGCCATCAATGTGTTGGGTACACAGGGTGTTGCCCAGCGGCGCCAGTTGGATATCACCGGCCCAAGCATCAGGCACGTCCATATGCAGGGTTTTGCCGGTGTGGAACCAGGTCTTGCTCATTACGGGGGCGCTAAAACCCTGGGTATCGCTGTTGTCAGCCTCGGTGTCGGTTTGCAGCAGCAGTCCAAAGCCGCGAAATTCCCGTTCCACGCCATCGTAATAGCCGTGGCGATAGGTAAAGAACTGGGACAAATGATTGCCGGTAATCTGATCCAACTGGCGCTGCTCGCTGACCACATGCATCGCGAAGGGCATTTCAGACACGGCCTGCGACGGGTCTGGCAGCAGGTTTTTCTCGTCCAGCCATTCCTGTGCCGAAGAGCGATACACCACCTCGCCTGCAGCCCCCCTATTGTTGTCCGTGGCGCACAGCAAATACGGTTTGTTGTCGGTAACAAAGTCGCAGCGCCAATGAGCGGGCACGAGTGCAGGGGTGTTCGTATGGCTGGTCACTACCAGGCTTGTGCAGCCCAGCCCTTGCAGGTCGGCCACGCTGACTCGGGTCAGCGAGTCGTACCTCAGCCCTTCAGGCAGCGTGATCGTGATGGGGGCGGCGAAACCGTGACCGCTGAGGTTCATGAAAATCTGCACCGAACTGCTTTGCCAGTACAGGATGTCCACCGCGCCTGACCCGTCCAGGTCAGCTAGGCGGATATGGGCAGGGTTGAATTCACCCGCAAAGTCCAGCCTGCCAAAGTTGACCGGCTCGCCAAATCGACCCCGGCCCAGGTTCGGAAAGCAGCGTACGGCCTGCCCGGTGATGTGGACTAAATGCTGCTGCCCGGACCCCAGCAGGTCACTGAACGCAACCAGTTCGCAGCGTTCGTCAATGACCGCTGGCAAGGCAGTTTCAGTGCCCAGGCGGTGGACCTCGACAGGCGTGTCGAAGCCCTGGTTTTTCAAATTGACATACAACCGCACGCTGCGGGTCCCGATCATAGCCAGGTCCGACAAGCCGTTACCCATCAGGCTGGCCAACTGCGCTCGGGGATGAAAAAACTCCGAGGGGAAGGCCGCGTAGGGCGTGAAGTGGCTCCATTGCTGGTCAGTGTTCAGGGTGAAAAAACCTGCAATCGAAGGTTGGGCCACCAGCCAGTCGAGCTTGCCGTCGCCATTGACGTCCGTGAGGACTTGCAGCGTTGGCGAGTTGTTGTTGGCGACAGGAATCTGTTTGAGCAGCTCCTGCGCCGCGTAACCCACCGCATTTTTATTCAGGCCGGGCATCGGATGACGAATGGGCCGTCGGTAGTACCAGGCGTTTTGCAGGCGATAGAGAATCCCGGCCAACCCATCGCCGAACAGATCCACCAATTGGTAGTTGTCGGCATCGATACCCGGGCTTTGCACGGGCGTCTGCTCTGTAAAAAATGGTGAGAACCTTGCGGATTCCGGGGTGAACGTGAACGGGGTGTAGTCGAATTCCTGTGGCGGGTTGAATTGCGCTTTTTGCCCCACATAGCCGATGACGTGCGCGGCGGTCAGCAAGGACACGGCCGGTTGCTGGCTGTACTCCAGTTGCAGGCGCTGTACCAGCGCCGGCTCGCCCTGGAGCAGCACGGGGCCGCTATTGTCCGGGCCATCGGCGCACCAATGGAACATCAGTACCTGGTGGCACAGCCGCAGCGTGCGCTCCTCGAACCCGTAGCGGTAACTGCTGACCGGATCGGCGCGCAGGGGCCACTGTGTGCCTGGCGTCTTGGGGTACTGGGGGCAAGCCACCAGTCGGGCATCAGCTTCGCCATAGTCGAAAACCAGATCAAATAGCCAGGTGCGCACCGCCGGATCTTGCATCACGAACGGCACCCGATCGCCTGTCAGATTGCCGTAGCGCACGCGTTGCAGGTAACGATGAGTGCTGGTGTCGCGGTCTCGCCAGGCATCTGCTGCAGGCCCGGTCAGTGTGTTCAGTGAGGCATCATTCTCAGGCACATATTCGTACAGCACATGCTCGCCATTGGCAGCGACCGACTCCTCAAGGAGCCACTCGGCCACCCAGGTCGAGGTACTCCGCACGTGTTGCAGGCGGGCGTTGTCACTGTGGCCGTACACATGGACACTGCCGTCCGCAATCTGGATCAGCCAGAACGAATCGGTGGTGCCGACATAGTGTTGGTAAGTGCTGAAGTCGCCTTCTACCCGTGGTTGGTAGGCGGTCACTCGATAGAGTTCAGACAGCTGCCGGTCGCGAAAAAACGAGGTGTCACGGGTGTTGATCTGGCCGCTGGCGTCGCGTTGCGCCAGCAACACATCGCCACTGGGGGAGAGGTAGACCGGCTCGGCCAGCTGGCCATTGGAATCGGGTTCGAACTGAGGTGTTTGCAGGCTGGTTTGCCGGCTGATGGAGGGGCGGTTGATTGACCAGCCCTGACCGAACTCGGTACGACCTGCGCCACTGCTGTAGCTCAGGCCCAGTGCGGGGGCATAGCCGCGGCCAGGCGTAATGGGCAGCGGAATTGCCAGTGACGCAGCACCGGTCAAGCCTACAGCTCCCCAGCCCTCGCCAATGCTCTGAATGGCGCCACCGCCTTTTGGCAATGAAGGTGCAGAAATACTGAGCGGTTCTTGGGCCATGATCATGAGCTCCTGCCACAGGGCTTTTTCAGATAGACCGATCTGAAGATTTAGGGGCAGGAGCAGCAGGCGTAAAAGGCCTGAACCCCGTTGCAAAAAATAACCCCGAGGTATTCACGTTATGACTGTTTTCGACAGCTGTAACCTGTCACATCTGACAGTTAAACGTCATGGGGGCTACAGCTTTAAAGGCGGTAAGAGAGCGATTGCCTTAGAAAACAGGGGCTGGGCAGGAGAGGGGGGGAGCGGCATGGTTCAGCCGCTTGTCGGGCAGGGTCAGCGGTGCTGACGCCATCTGCTACGGGTACGGGTTGTGGTGCAAGACGATCAGTTGAATTCATCGCCTACCGGGTACCGGCTGGCGTTGAGGCTTTCCTTGATTTTGCGCAGGTGCGGCTGGAAGTCCACCCCCCGGCGTAGGGTCATACCGGTGGCGAGTACGTCGAGCACGGTGAGCTGGATGATGCGCGAGGTCATCGGCATATAGATGTCGGTGTCTTCAGGCAGCGGAATATTCAGGCTCAAGGTGCTGGCTTTGGCCAGTGGCGAGTTTTCTGCTGTCAGGCCCAGTACCGAGGCACCGTTGGCTCGCGCAATACGAGCCACTTCCACCAGCTCACGGGTGCGACCTGTATAGGAAATAATGACGAACAACTCACCGGTGTGGGCCACGGACGCGATCATGCGTTGCATTAATACGTCGGCATGGGCGGTGACCGCCAGGTTGAAACGGAAGAACTTGTGTTGCGCATCCAGCGCCACTGGAGCCGAAGCGCCCAGGCCGAAAAAGTGGATTTGCCGAGCCTGGATCAGCAAGTCGACGGCGCGGCTGATAAGGTTCGGGTCCAATGCCTGGCAAGCGCTGTCCAGGGAGGCAATGGCGCTGCCGAAAATCTTTTGGGTGTAGGCTTCGGGATTATCGTCGGCCTCGACCGCACGGCTGACATACGCGGCACCACTGGCCAGGCTCTGTGCCAGTTGCAGCTTTAATTCCGGATAACCGCTGACGCCAAATGAACGGCAGAAACGGTTGACTGTAGGCTCGCTGACCGAGGCCGCCTGAGCCAGGGCCGCGATGCTGAAGCGGGTCGCTTGCTGCGGGTTCTGCAAAATGATTTCAGCCACTTTGCGCTCGGCCTTGTTCAGGTCTTCGAGGCGGCCCTTGATCTGTTCGAGTAAATTTCGCACGCGGTCCATTTATGATCCTTGGGTCAGCGATGCAAGAACCGCTCAAAAGCGGTTCTGGAAGGTGGCCTATCCTACTGGTGGCCTGAGATGACCACTAGCAGGAATCTGTATTTTGAGAAAATGTTGTGTTTATTACTACATTTTTCCTTGAGTGATGCCTTGAAAAAAGGTATTTGTAGCTTAACTTGATAAAAGAACAAACATCATGTCTTCGATTACGGTTGAACCGTGCACCTTTGCCTTGTTCGGCGCCCTTGGCGATTTGGCCTTGCGCAAGCTGTTTCCTGCGTTATATCAACTGGACCGCGCCGGTCTGCTTCACGCAGATACGCGCATTCTCGCGCTGGCTCGTGAACCGGGTGACGCCACTACGCATTTGGCGCATATCGACAGCCAGTTGCGCCAGTATCTGGGCGAGAAGGAAATTGAAGTAGAGGCGTTAACACGCTTCCTGGCTCGATTGAGCTATCTGCATGTGGATTTTTTCAAGACTGAAGATTACGTGTCTCTGGCAGAACTTGCCGGAACAGAACAGCGCCTGATTGCCTACTTCGCCACACCGGCTGCGGTGTACGGCGCTATTTGCGAGAACCTGTCGAAAGTCGGTCTGGCTGAAAATACCCGCGTGGTGCTGGAAAAACCCATCGGCTCGGACCTCGAATCGTCGCGCAAGGTAAACGACTCCGTCGCGCAGTACTTCCCCGAGAACCGCACCTACCGGATCGACCACTACCTGGGCAAAGAAACCGTACAAAACCTGATCGCGTTGCGCTTCGCCAACAGCCTGTTCGAAACCCAGTGGAACCAGCGCTATATCTCCCACGTTGAAATCACCGTGGCCGAGAAAGTGGGTATCGAAGGTCGTTGGGGCTATTTCGACAAGGCCGGTCAGCTGCGCGACATGATTCAAAACCACTTGTTGCAGTTGCTGTGTCTGATTGCGATGGACCCGCCTGCGGACCTGTCGGCTGACAGCATTCGCGACGAGAAGGTAAAAGTGCTCAAGGCACTGGCCCCTATCAGTGCCGAAGGCCTGACCACCCAAGTGGTGCGCGGCCAGTACATCGCCGGTTACAGCGAAGGCCAGTCGGTGCCGGGTTATCTGGAGGAGGAAAACTCCAACACCCAGAGCGACACCGAAACATTTGTTGCCCTGCGTGCCGACATCCGCAACTGGCGTTGGGCGGGTGTGCCGTTTTACCTGCGCACCGGTAAACGCATGCCACAAAAGCTGTCGCAGATCGTGATCCACTTCAAGGAACCGTCGCACTACATATTCGCTCCGGAGCAGCGTCTGCAAATCGGCAACAAGCTGATCATTCGCCTGCAGCCGGACGAAGGTATTTCCTTGCGTGTGATGACCAAGGAGCAGGGGCTGGACAAGGGCATGCAACTGCGCAGCGGTCCGTTGCAATTGAATTTTTCCGACACTTATCGCAGTGCACGGATTCCGGATGCCTACGAGCGTCTGTTACTCGAAGTCATGCGTGGCAACCAGAATCTGTTTGTACGCAAAGATGAAATTGAAGCTGCATGGAAATGGTGCGACCAGTTGATCGCGGGCTGGAAAAAGTCTGGTGATGCGCCCAAGCCGTACGCGGCGGGCTCCTGGGGACCGATGAGTTCCATTGCATTGATTACGCGGGACGGGAGGTCTTGGTATGGCGATATCTGATTTGAAACTGCCTGAGGGTGTCAACGCGCACACCTTCAAGAACTCGGCAACAATGGCCGAGGGGCTGGCAGCAAACGTTGCCGGGCAATTGAACCAGGCCATTGCCAGTCAGGGCGTTGCGACGCTGGTGGTGTCTGGCGGTCGTAGCCCGGTGGTGTTTTTCGAGAGCCTGATCAAACAGCCGATCGACTGGTCGAAAGTGGTCGTCAGCCTTGCCGATGAACGCTGGGTGCCGGTTGAACACGCTGACAGCAACGCTGGCCTGCTCAAGAAACACTTGCTGCAAGGCCCGGCTGCCAAGGCCCGTTTTGTCGGTTTGTACAATGCTGCTTCGACAGTTGAAAAGGCTGCACTGGAAGCGGATCAGGGCCTGGCCGAGTTGCCGCCGATTGATGTGCTGATTCTGGGCATGGGCGATGACGGGCATACCGCCTCGTTGTTCCCCAACAGCCCGAACCTGAGCGAAGCCCTGCAACTGGATAACCCGCGCCGTTGCTGGGCGATGCTGGCGCCTACCGTGCCGCATCAGCGCCTGAGCATGAGCCGCAGCCTGTTGGCGAGCGCAAAGCACAAGGTGCTGTCGATTCAGGGGCAGTCCAAATTGAACACCCTCAACGAAGCGCTGGGGGGTAACGATGTTGCCGCCTTGCCGATTCGTGCCTTTCTGCAACCTACGTTAGAGATTTACTGGTGCCCATGAGCCAAGGATCAGCTGCCATGACAACAACAATTGCGAACGTATCGATGGCGGATAAAGTCGCCCTGATCGACAGCCTCTGTGACCGTGCCCGAATTCTGCCGGTGATTACCATCGCCCGCGAACAAGACATCCTGCCGTTGGCAGATGCGCTGGCGGCAGGTGGTCTGACTGCCCTTGAGGTGACTCTGCGCTCCTCGTTCGGTCTTAAGGCGATCCGCATTCTGCGTGATCAGCGCCCTGAGCTGGTAACAGGTGCCGGTACCGTACTGGATCGGCACATGCTGGCGGCGGCTGAAGAAGCCGGTTCGCAATTTATTGTCACGCCTGGTATCACCCGTGACTTGCTCCAGGCCAGCGTTGCCAGCGATATTCCGCTGCTGCCGGGTATCAGCAATGCATCCGGGATCATGGAAGGTTACGGGTTGGGCTACCGTCGTTTCAAACTGTTCCCGGCTGAGGTCAGTGGTGGTGTGGCCGCGATCAAGGCATTGGGCGGTCCGTTCGGTGAAGTGAAATTCTGCCCGACTGGCGGTGTAGGCCCGGCCAATATCCGCAACTACATGGCGTTGAAAAACGTGATGTGTGTAGGTGGGAGCTGGATGCTGGACAGCGAGTGGATCAAAAACGGCGATTGGGCCCGGATCCAGGAATGTACCGCTGAGGCGCTTGCGCTGCTGGATTGATGTTTTAGTTCCGAATTTGTTGTGTGTTCTACGGTTTTTTGGTGCGCTTGGTCGGCGCACCTTTTTTTTGCCTGAAAAACACATGGTCGGTGGTGTGGGAGCGGGCTTGCTCGCGATGATATCGCTGCGCTCTATTTGAAAAGCCGCGTCGTCAGCATCGCGAGCAAGCCCGCTCCCACAGGATCGACTAATTACCCTGAGACAGCTCGCGCAACGCGTTGACCAGCTGATTGATGTCATCCAGGGTGGTAGTGAACCCAACAGTTATCCGGATGCAACTGCCACACGCCGAGCCATCGCGCGCGACGGTGAACAGGTTGTAGTCCTTGAGCAGGCGCTCAACCATCGGTTGCTGGTCCTGCAGATGGGTAAAGCGCAACGAGGTAATCGCGCATCGCAGTCGCGGATCATCCTCGATCAGCACTTCAATCCCCGGCATTTTTCGCGCTTCACTTACCCACAGATCCCGCAGGTAGTTCAGCCGTGCCCCCTTGGCCTGTGTGCCGCCCATGTCCAGATGCTCTTGCAATACTCTGGGCAGGGTCAGCCATGCCGGTATGTTGGTCGTGCCATAGGGCGCGCGGTTGCGAATATCCGGCTCGGGATAATGCTGGTTGCCCATGTCGGGATCAATATCGGTCAGGCGCTGCGGGTCGATGTACATAAAACCCAGAGTCAGCGGTCCGCCGATCCATTTGTGCAGGTTGTATCCCGCAAAAGCGACGCCCAGTGCCTGCAGGTCGAATTCGATCTGGCCCAGCGCGTGAGCACCGTCAAGGATCACATCGACCCCGTGTTCTTTGGCCGCTGCAACAATGTCCTGCACGGGCAATACCAGTCCGGTGCGGTGGGTGACATGGGTGAGCGCCATCAGTTTGAGGCGTGGGTAACGCTCAAAGGCCTCGCGATAGCGGGTCACCACGCTTTCATGGGTGGCGGGGTGCTTATGGGATATTTCGATAACCTCAAGCCCGCGCTGCTGGGCAACCCAGCGCATCGCGTATGCGACGCTGTGGTATTCCAGGTCGCAGATCAGCAATTGATCGCCGGGTTGCAGGCCGTTGTAGTTACGAATCAACGATTGCAGGGCGTCGGACGCCCGCGAAGTCAGTGCAACACTGGCCGGGGCAACGCCCAGCAGGCCCGCAACCCGGTCGCGGATCTCAATGCTCTGAATCTCATCGAAGTGCTGGCGCACCGGCAGCGAGTTGTTGCGGTTAATAAAGTCGATATTGCGCTGGTAGTCCTGCGCCACGTCGCGGGTCATGCGACCGAAGTAGCCATTTTCCAGATTGATCGGGCCGGGTGCCACGTCGTAGCGCTCGGCGATGGCGTGCCAGAAGTGTTCGTCACGGGCGTTATCTTCAATCCTTGGCATGGGCAACTCGATTAGTGGCGAGGTTTGGGTTTTGAGTGTTTTGCGCGTAGCGGGTCGAGCAGATCTGACAGGCCGTTGTGATCGATCTCTTGCATCAGGGCCAGCAAGCCGCCCAGTTCGCCATGGGGGAAGCCCTGGCGGGCAAACCAGTTCAGGTATTGGCCGGGCAGGTCTGCGATGATTCGGCCCTTGTATTTTCCGAAAGGCATCTCGCGAGTGATCAGGAGTTCAAGTTTTTCGGGGTTCATGCAGCGGCCTTCAGGTGCGTAATGCTATGGGGGGAAAATACAGGCAATTTGCATGAAGGCCAATTGACAGATCATGCATATAAACCGGATACAGATTTCTCTTGTTTTGATAACTTATTGATATTTATAGTTTTTTTTTAATTCAAAAACTGGCACGAGCCCTGCAATCTCTATTGCACGATCCTCAACCTTGTAAGGAATTGAACAATGACTGACCTCAATAAAGAAGCCATTAGCGTCCTGAACGATTTGATCGAAACCAGCAAAGACGGTCAGGAAGGGTTTAAAACCTGCGCCGAAGATATCAAACACCCGGAACTCAAAGCGCTGTTTGCCAAGCGTTCGGCTGAATGTGCCGCTGCTGCGGCCGAGTTGCAGGCTCAGGTACGCGCCCTGGGTGGCGATCCTGAAACCAGCACCAGCGTGTCCGGTGACTTGCATCGCCGCTGGGTAGACGTTAAATCCGTGTTTACAGGCAAGGATGAAGAAGCGGTGCTCAACGAAGCTGAGCGCGGCGAAGACCATGCCCTGAAAGCCTACAAGGAAGCGCTGGAGAAAATCAGCAAGCATAACCTGGTAGGTATCCGTGATCTGGTAGAGCGTCAGTTGCATGGCGTGCAACGCAACCACGATCAGGTCAAGGCTTTGCGCAACGAGGCACGTGCCCGGGCTTGATTAGCCCAGGGCGGGTAGATCGACTTTAGATCTACAGTGAGAGCGGGCTTGCTCGCGATAGCAGTAACCCGGTATGTGACCTGTACCGAGTGAACTGCATCGCCAGCAAGCCCGCTTTTGCATGCATGCGTTTAACCGATGCTGATCGCCGGGAGTACTGGCAAGGTCACGGTTTGTTGCTTGCGCGGCGCGATGATCTCGGCTTCGCCATCAACGACGATTTCATCGCGCTGATTGAATACTCGGGTGGCAATGCGCACGCGAAATTTTGGCAGCTTTTCCAGAATTTCCAGACGCACGGTGAGGGTGTCACCGATTTTTACCGGTTTCTGAAAGCTCATTTGCTGGCCGACATAAATGGTGCCCGGCCCTGGGAGTTCACAGGCCACGGCAGCACTGATCAAAGCGCCGCTGAACATGCCATGGGCAATGCGCTCTTTAAACATGGTAGCGGCCGCGAATTCAGGATCGAGGTGCACGGGGTTGTGGTCGCCGGACATGGCCGCAAAAAGCTGAATATCGCGCTCTCCGACGGTTTTGCTGTAGCTGGCAGTCTGGCCGACTTCGAGGGCTTCGTACGGGGTGTTGGTAACCTGGGTCATCTAGCGCATGTCCTGTGACAAGTGTTCGGTTTTAAGATATTGATTTTAAAATACTTTTTTACAAAAAAGGTGTTACTCATTCGCTGCGCTGGGGGCGGGCGTGGCTCAATGCCTGATTGAGCCAATCGATCACATCCGCCATCACTTCGTCGCGATTTGTTTCGTTGAAAAGTTCGTGTCGCGCTTGCGGATACAAATTCAGTTGCAACTGACGATTTCCGGCCGTTCTCAAAGCCTTGGCCAGATCAGTGAGACGCTTGCCTTCACTTACCGGATCACATGCACCGCCCATTATCAGCAAAGGCAGGCCCGGATCGATCTGAGCGAGATTGGACGCTTTGCTGATTTGCTGCAACCCGCCAAGCAGATCGATCCACAGCTGGTTGGTGCAACGAAAGCCGCATAAAGGGTCGCTGGCATAGGCATCGACTTGCGCCGGGTCACGACTGAGCCAGTCATATGGCGTGCGATTGGGCTTGAAGGCTTTATTGAACGAGCCGAAAGACAGCCACTCGATCAGCGCACTCCGGCCCTTGGGGCCCTGGCGTAAACGCTCGAGGCGGGCGATCAGGCTGGCGGCACGATAAAGCGCTACCGGCTGGAAATTTGAGGCACTGAGAATGGCACCTTGCAGACTGGCACCGTGATGCATCATGTAGGCCTGGGCGATATAACTACCCATGCTGTGGCCGAGCAGGAAAATCGGCACCCCTGGATGAGTCTGGCCGATGTGCTGAGCAAGGCTGGCGACATCGCTGACGACTGCGCACCAGCCATCGTTGTCGGCGAAATACCCCAGAGTCCCATGTTCGGCCGTTTTGCCATGACCGCGCTGGTCGTGGGCATACAGTCCAAAGCCGGCATCACACAGGGTTTTGCCCAGGTGGGCATAGCGGCCGCTGTGTTCAGCCATGCCATGAGCCAGCAGGACTATGGCCTTGGGCGTGCCTGCAGGCAGCCACTGGTTAACGAAAAGACCACTGCGGTCATTCGCGCCAAGCCAAAAAGTCTCAGGGATCATGGCGTTTCCTTTATTTGTTGTCGTAGCAGTGTATAGCGCATTTGCACTGCAGCCACTTATCAAGGCGTCGTGTTGTAATAAGATTCAAGATGTAAATGGCGAAGATCGCTGTATTTGCCTACAACTTGATAACTGATACCGTCCGCAGGTTCCGCTTTTCATCAAGTGAAAATTGCGGCCAGACACGCTCAGGTACGAGGATAAAAATAATGCAACCTGATTTCTGGAATGACAAACGTCCAACCGGTGTTCCGCTGGATATCGACATGACGACCTACAAGTCGGTCGTTGACGTGTTTGAGCGCTCCTGCAAAAAATTCGCGGATCGCCCTGCCTTCAGCAATTTGGGTGTGACCATCAGCTACGCCGAGCTTGAGCGCTACAGTGCCGCCTTTGCCGGTTATCTGCAGGAACACACCGATCTCAAGCCCGGTGATCGTATCGCCGTACAAATGCCCAATACCCTGCAGTACCCGATTGCCGTCTTTGGTGCCATGCGGGCTGGGCTGGTGGTGGTCAACACCAACCCGCTCTACACCTCGCGCGAGATGCACCATCAGTTCAAGAGCGCGGGCATTCGTGCGCTGGTGTACTTGAACATGTTCGGCAAGCGCGTTCAGGAAGTACTGCAAGAGATCGAGATCGACTACCTGATCGAAGCCAAAATGGGCGACATGATGCCCGCCGTAAAAGGCTGGATCACAAACCTGGTGGTCGACAAGGTTAAAAAGCTGGTGCCGGCTTATCAGTTACCTCAGGCGATCCCTTTTAAAAGTGTTTTGCGCCGTGGTGCTGGCCAGGTTATCCGGCCACTGACCGTAACGCTGGATGACACCGCAGTGCTGCAATACACCGGCGGTACAACCGGTCTGCCCAAGGGGGCAATGCTGACCCATGGCAATCTGATCGCCAATATGCAGCAATTGCGTGCCTGCCTCTCCCAGCATGATGCTGACGGGCAGCCGATGCTCAAGGACGGTCGCGAGATCATGATTGGCCCGCTGCCGCTCTACCATATCTATGCATTCACCGTTAACTGCATGGGCATGATGGTCACCGGCAACCACAACGTCCTGATCACCAATCCGCGTGACATAAAAGGTTTTATCAAGGAACTCAAGAACTGGAAATTCACCGGTTTTCTGGGTCTCAACACCTTGTTTGTCGCGCTCATGGATCACCCTGATTTCAAGACGGTGGATTTCTCCGCGCTTAAAATCACCAACTCGGGCGGTACGGCGCTGGTCAAGGCCACCGCTGAACGTTGGGAAAAACTCACTGGGTGCCGCATTGTCGAAGGTTACGGCCTGACTGAAACCTCGCCCGTGGCCAGTGCCAACCCCTGCGGGTCACTGGCAAGGCTGGGGACGGTGGGGATGCCGGTTCCCGGTACAGCCATGAAAGTAATCAGCGACGAAGGTGTCGACTTGGGCCTGGGCGAGAGAGGCGAACTCTGCGTCAAAGGTCCGCAAGTGATGAAAGGCTACTGGCAAAACCCAGAAGCCACAGCCGAAGTACTGGATGCCGAGGGCTGGTTCAAGACCGGTGATATTGCGGTGATTGATCCGGATGGCTTTGTCCGTATTGTCGATCGCAAAAAAGACCTGATCATCGTCTCCGGTTTCAACGTGTACCCCAACGAAATTGAAGACATCGTGATGGCCCATCCAAAAGTGGCCAATTGCGCGGTCATTGGCGTACCGGACGAGCGCACCGGGGAGGCGGTCAAACTGTTTGTTGTTCCTCGCGCTGGCGGGGTGACCGTTGAAGAGCTCAAGGCCTACTGCAAGGACAACTTCACCGGTTACAAGGTGCCCAAGCAAATCGTTTTGCGCGATTCTTTGCCCATGACACCGGTGGGCAAAATCCTGCGTCGCGAGTTACGTGATATCGCCTGATTCGTTCAGCCTGGCGACAGACGCCCGCTTGCCTTGAGGGAGTGGGCGTTTTTTTTCATCCGTGAAAATGACCTGTCGTTACTGAAGGTGTCAGATGATTGATCCAAAAGGCCCGGTATAGAGGGGTTTTGTCAGTAATAGAGTTTTTGCACTAATGATGACTTAGGATTGTCCTACAGTCAGGTTGGTGACTCTCAACCCTGTTTTTGGCTCTAGGCGGCCTTTGGCAAAGCTGCTACTCTCGGCGCGCTTTGTGACTTCTAGGTAACTAAAAGCCAGAACTGTCCATTATAAAAATCAAACAAATAAGAACCGCACCCGATGCGGTGAAGAATTCGCGACGCTGAGGAGTGGGCTTCCATGATTGAAGGCTTTTGGAAGGATAAGTACCCAACTGGGATTGCTGCTGAAATCAATCCAGATGAATACCCAAATATTCAGACGGTACTGCGGGAGTCTTGCCAGCGTTTCGCTGATAAACCGGCGTTCAGTAACCTCGGCAAAACCATCACTTACGGTGAGCTATACGAGCAGTCCGGCGCATTTGCTGCCTGGTTGCAGCAGCACACCGACCTGCAACCCGGCGATCGCATCGCCGTGCAGTTGCCCAACCTGTTGCAGTACCCGATCGCTGTGTTCGGAGCCATCCGCGCCGGCTTGATCGTGGTCAACACCAACCCGCTGTACACCGCGCGGGAAATGGAACACCAGTTCAAGGATTCCGGTGCCAAAGCGCTGGTATGCCTGGCAAACATGGCGCATCTGGCCGAAAAGGTCGTTCCACAGACCTCGGTCAAGTATGTGATCGTCACCGAAGTGGCTGACATGCTGTCACCCTTCAAGCGTGTGCTGATCAATGCGGTCATCAAGTATGTGAAAAAGATGGTGCCGGCCTATTACTTGCCTCAGGCCATCAAGTTCAATGACGTACTGAGCAAAGGGCGGGGCCAGCCGGTCAAGGAAGCAAGCCCGGTGAACAGTGAAGTTGCCGTGTTGCAATACACTGGTGGCACCACCGGTGTGGCCAAGGGCGCGATGCTCAGCCATCGCAACTTGATCGCCAACATGTTGCAGTGCAAGGCGTTGATGGCTTCCAACCTCAATGAGGGCAGTGAAATCCTGATTACGCCATTGCCGCTGTATCACATCTATGCCTTTACCTTTCACTGCATGGCAATGATGTTGCTTGGCAACCACAACGTGCTGATCAGCAACCCCCGTGACTTGCCGGCGATGGTTAAAGAGCTTTCCAAGTGGAAGTTCACCGGGTTTGTCGGTCTTAACACCCTGTTTGTAGCGTTGTGCAATAACGAGGCGTTCCGCAAGCTGGACTTTTCAGCGCTCAAGATGACGTTGTCGGGCGGCATGGCCTTGCAACTGTCGGTAGCCGAACGCTGGAAAACCGTGACGGGCAGCCCGATCTGCGAAGGTTATGGCATGACTGAAACCAGCCCAGTGGCTTCGGTGAACCCGATCCAGAACATCCAGATTGGCACTATCGGCATTCCGATGCCTTCGACCCTGTGCAAAGTGATCAACGATGCCGGTGAAGAACTGCCGCTGGGCGAAATTGGCGAGCTGTGCATCAAGGGCCCGCAGGTCATGAAAGGTTATTGGCTGCGCCCTGACGCGACCGCCGAGATCATGGACAGCGACGGTTGGTTGAAGTCCGGTGATATCGCGATCATTCAGCCTGATGGTTACATGCGTATTGTCGATCGTAAGAAGGACATGATCCTTGTATCGGGGTTCAATGTTTACCCGAACGAACTGGAAGACGTGATGGCTTCGTTGCCTGGCGTACTGCAGTCAGCAGCAATCGGCATACCGGATGAAAAAACCGGGGAATTGATCAAGGTGTTTATCGTGGTCAAGCCGGGCATGACCCTGACCAAGGATCAGGTCATGGCGCACATGCGCGCCAATCTGACGGCTTACAAGGCTCCGAAATTCGTCGAGTTCCGCGACAGCTTGCCGACTACCAACGTCGGCAAAATTCTCCGTCGTGAGCTGCGTGACGAAGAACTGAAAAAGTTGGGCCTTAAAAAGTAACTCGCCCGGATACGAAAAAGCCCCGCAATGCGGGGCTTTTTCGTTTTGAAACGGCGAAGATCTGTTGTAGCAGCTGGCGAAGGAACGAGGCTGCGTTCGGCGTGATGCGGCACCCCGACGCAGCCGTCGTAAAACCATTCGATGTAGTGTGCCAGATACACCGCGCTCGCCTGATTTACGACCGCTTTGCGCTCGAACGCAGCCTCGTTCCTTCGCCAGCTGCTACAGGACGGCCACAGGTTGTGGCCTTTGGGTTTATTTCTGCAAGAACGGCGAGAAGTTAACACCAGTACCTGTCGGACGAACGTCCTGCAAGTAGGAGTCCTTGTCTGCGCTCAGCTCAAGGCTCATGGTCGGCGTGCGCTTGTGCGTCGCGCGAACAACCATGCCTTCGCGTTTTTCACGCAGGAAAGCAGTGGTAACTTTCAGGTGCAGCAGTTCGTCGGTGCTTGGGGTGTGCAGCAGCAGGTGCACCCATTCGTATTGACCGATGGCCAGGCGGGCCAGCGGAATATCGAACCACCAGATGTTCTTGTTGGTGTTCAGTGCGGCGAAATGGCAGTTGTTGACGCCGAGTACCGCGCCGCCGAGTTCCTGGTTTCTGCGGGCAATAGCCAGCTTTTTATCGAGTTTCATAAACTTCCTACAATTGCGGATCTTCAGCGCCATAGCCTGAATACGTCGCGTATTCTCGGGGGTTAGCGGGCAAACATAAAGCCCAACCTGCTCTGATCGACGAAATGATCGGCAGAAATAAATGAAACTCGCTACGGGGCAGGCAGGTCAACACTTGCAGTGGTCCTTTCACGGGTTTGGCAAGTCAGTGCTTTTAACGTCGCCAATTGGACTACTTTTAGGTACAACCCTTCGCTTGGAGGCGTGTGATCTCAATAACTCAGCGGCGAAAGGAGACGCTATGTTTTTTCCAGGCTTGAACGGCCTGCCTTTGGGCAAAGTCTTGATCCGTACGGTCAAGGAGTTTATCGACGATGAGATGTCGACTTATGCCTCGGCGTTGGCCTATCAAATGCTGTTTTCATTATTCCCCTTCATTCTGTTTCTGATTGCCCTGATCGGCTTTTTGCATCTTCCCGACTTCTTTTCGTGGCTGCGCCTGCAGTCCGAGCTGGTACTGCCACCGCAAGCGCTGGAGCAGGTCAATCCGGTGATCGATCAGTTACAGCAATCCAAGGGCGGATTACTGTCAGTGGGTATCGTGATTGCCTTATGGACGGCTTCTGCAGGCGTAAGGCTGATGATGAGTGCAATGAACGCCGCATATGACGTGGTCGAAGGTCGTCCCATCTGGAAGCGTTTTCCGCTGTCGATTTTTTACACCATCGGCATTGCCGGGATGCTGCTGGTTGCCGCGGCATTGATGGTGCTAGGGCCGCAGGTGATGAGCTGGCTGGCGGGGCAGGTAGGCCTTGAAGACTTTGTGGTGACTCTGTGGACCATCCTGCGCTGGCCGGTGGTTATCCTGTTGATGATGGTGGCCGTGGCGTTGATGTATTACGTCATGCCGGATGTGGAGCAGAAGTTTCGCTTTATCACGCCGGGCTCGGTGCTGGCGGTGGTGGTCTGGATCATTGCGTCCTTGGGGTTTGCCTTTTATGTCAAAACCTTCGCGGACTACAACGCCATGTATGGCAGTATCGGCGCAATCATCGTCCTGTTGCTGTACTTCTACATTTCGTCCGCAGTGCTGTTGCTGGGTGCTGAAATGAATGCTGTGATTGAACACATGTCGGCTGAAGGCAAGAATCCGGGTGAGAAGACATTCGATGAATCTGACGACCCTGATCCCAAGCAACATGTCTCCGGCCTTGGGCGTGACCACTCCCTTAAACCCACTTCTGATGAATACTTACCATGATTCGTGAAATCTTGAAAATGGGCGATGAGCGTCTATTACGTGTAGCCCAGCCAGTCCCGGATGAAATGTTCGATACTCCAGAACTCTGGCAATTGATCGACGACATGCTGCAGACCATGGAGCACGCTGGTGGCGTGGGTCTTGCGGCTCCGCAAATCGGGGTTGACCTGCAATTGGTCATCTTCGGTTTCGAGCACAGCGAACGTTACCCGGATGCCGAGGCCGTGCCTCAGACCATCTTGATCAACCCGCTGATCACACCTTTGAGCCCGGCGCTTGAGGAGGATTGGGAGGGTTGCCTGTCAGTACCAGGTCTGCGCGGGGTCGTTGAGCGTTTTCACAAGATCCGTTACGAGGGCTTCACCCCCAAAGGTGAGCCGATCGTACGGGTGGCTGAAGGTTTTCATGCGCGGGTAGTCCAGCATGAGTGCGATCACCTGATAGGTCGGCTGTATCCGTCTCGGATCAAGGACTTCAGCAAGTTCGGTTTTATCGAGGTACTGTTTCCTGATCTGGAGCCGGGTACGAAGGAGTAGTTACCCCCATCGCTATCATCGCCTTGTTGCGTTGATAGCGAACCAGCCGCTCGTGCAGGGCGTGGGGCAATTCCACGTCCAGGCAGAACCCCAGTTTTTCATAGAATCCTTGCAGTTCGGGATCGCAGAACAACCAGACTGGCCCCTCACAGCTGCTCACAGCATGCCTGACCAGTTCACCTGCCACGCCTTTCCCGCGCAGTGCCGGTGCGACAAACAATCCAGTCAGCCAGTGGCCGTGAGCCAGTGGTCGCAGGCACAGCCCCGCAATAATGTCTTCTTGGCGGGCGACCCACAGCTGTGCGTCCTTGACCGCTTTCATCGACGATTGATGGGCACGGTAAAACTTGTTCATTAACGGCCATAAAGGCGCTTCAAGTGGGGCATAAACTAGGGCAGTCATAAGTCGAGGCTTAAGGAGAGGTCGCGCAGTATAAACAATCAACAGGTTGGAATTGCGCGGTAATCGAAGAAACTTTTAAAGGTTTATTCGAAATTAAAACACGAGACCGCTCATTCTTTTTTGAATAACAGCGTTTAAATAAAAGTTTGCAGCGGATCAGTGTTATACCTGAGTTCACATCCCTGAACACTGGAGCGCACAACATGGCTAAAGGCATGGATTCAAAGAAAGCGGCGAAGAAAAAGCCCGCCAAAACAGCCGATGAAAAACGCGCTGATAAAAAATCCAAGAAATCCGATACAGGATTGTTTGGGCATTAAGCCATTTGCCGGGGGCTCGGTGTTTGAGCCCCTGCCAGTTTTAATCGCGCATCCTCCATTCGGTGATTTTCTAAAGCTTGAGCGTTCCGTCGCAGGTTGATGGCCATATGCTTGCACGTATCATTTGGCTAGCTATGCTCCATCGTGACGGGGCCTGAGCGGTAAATGCTTAAACCCTCGAAGTGCGTACAGCTCTAACGTTAAAAGTTAAAAGTCGGGTGATTTGCCGTGCCTTCAAACTTTTGAATTATCAATAGACAGCACCTCCAGGGATTGAGCCATGTTTAATTTGCATAGCAAAGCCGACCTGCTTGAGAACAAACGTCTAAACGGCTCGTTGAATGAAACATTAGCCAAAGTGCAAGCAATCAGTCGGTCCATGGCAATCATTGAATTTGCTCCTGATGGCACCATTCTGGAGGCCAACGAGAACTTCTGCAGGGTAATGGGTTATTCCGCTGACGAAATCCGCGGTAAGCACCACCGACTTTTTTGCGAAAACGCTTACGCACGATCCAGCGACTACAGTCACTTCTGGAGCGATCTGGCGCACGGCGACCCCTTGAATGGCACCTTTTCACGTCTCGACAAGGCAGGGCGCGAGGTGTGGCTGGAAGCCAGTTACATGCCCATTGTCGACGCAGACATGCACGTCACCCGTGTGATCAAGGTGGCTTCTGACATCACCGCTCGAATCAACAAAGAACACGAAAATCAGAGCATCGTGAATGCGTTGAGCCGCTCGATGGCCGTGATCGAGTTTTCTCCTGATGGTCGGGTGATGAATGCCAATCAGAATTTTCTCGACACCATGCATTATTCGTTGAGTGAAATCGTCGGCCAGCACCACGGCATGTTCTGTCGCAGAAGTGAGGCAGAGTCTGCCGGGTATAAAGCTTTTTGGGCTTCGCTTAATCGTGGCGAATACCACTCCAGGCGATTTGAACGGGTCGATAAATACGGTCATACGGTTTACCTCGAGGCGTCCTACAACCCGATTTTTGACGCCAAGGGCCGTTTATACAAAGTGGTGAAGTTCGCCAGTGATATCACCGCTCAAGTCACGAACCTGCAAACCGCCGCGGAATCAGCCCACAGCACATCTGTGCAAAACGACGCCTGTGCGCAGAAAGGTTCGCAGGTGGTTCAGCAGACGGTGCAAATCATTGAAGCTATCTCCAAAGACCTCAATGAAGCTGCACAAAGTATTGATGCGGTGAGCAGGCAGTCAGACAACATAGGCAAGATTGTGCAGACCATTCGCGGGATTGCCGATCAAACCAATTTGCTGGCGCTCAATGCCGCGATAGAGGCGGCGAGGGCAGGCGAGCATGGACGCGGATTTGCCGTTGTGGCGGATGAAGTCAGAACCCTGGCGGCTCGCACGAGTGCGGCCACTCTGGAAATTGTTGAAGTGGTGCGCAGAAACCACGACCTCTCGCTGAGTGCGGTGACCAGCATGCAGTCGAGCCTGAGTCGAACCGGCTTGGGCGTTGAATTGGCGAATGAGGCAGGGGAGGCGATTCTGGAAATCCAGCAAGGCTCCAGGCATGTGGTCGATGCCATCAGCCAGTTCAACTCAACGTTGCAACTGCATTAAAGGCCGCAACACATTCTCGACTGGGTGAGCAAAACCCGGTAGCAGTTGACGAGTCGTGCGAGGCTACGTCCGAGTGCGTAGCGCTCGTAAAACCATTCAGTCGGGGTATTTCAGTGACATTGCGTACACCGGGTTTACGACTGCTGCGCAGCCGGACGCAGCCTCGTTCCTTAGGCAGCTGCTACGGGCTTTAGCTGCTCTCACGCACCATCAGTTCAAATCCCATGTCCTGCACTGGATTAGCGACTTTATTGCCGGCCATCAGTGTGAGCATCTGCTCGGCCGCACGACGGCCGATGGCTTCTCGGGGGGTGCGAATACTGCTTAAGCGCGGCACCATAAATTCCGAGGACGGAAGGTCGTTAAAACCTAATATGGCGATCTGCTCCGGGATTTTAATGCCGGTGCGTGCGGCTTCCAGCAGTGCGCCCTGGGCAAGGTCATCGTTGCCGAAAAAGATTGCATCTACCTGCGGATGGCTGGCCAGCAACTGCAGGAACAGTTCGCCACCAAGGCCAACAGAGGACGGGCGCGGCGTCAGCAGTTCAAGCTCCGGATTGTACAAGCCGGCTTCCTGCAAAGCGCGGCGATAGCCCTCGCCACGCAGCAGCGTGCGCTGATCGAGTTGAGCGCCTATATAGGCCAGACGCTTGCGACCACGGGAGATCAAATGGCGGGCAGCGGTTTCACCGGCTTTTAACTGGGAGAAACCGACGCAGTTCAGGCCCTCGGCGGCATCCAGCTCCATCATGTACACGCAGGGTACATTGCTGCTTTCAATCATCCGGCGTGAGCTTTCGGAGCGGTCAAATCCGGTCAGCAGGAGGCCGCGTGGCTGATAGGCCATATAGTTGCGCAGCAGGTTCTCTTCTTCATCGCGCGAGTAGTGAAAGTTACCGATCAGCACCTCAAACCCCCGGGGACGCAATACGTCATGGATGGCTTCGAGGGTGTCGATGAACAACAGATTGGACAATGAAGGGACCAGCACCACAACGGAGTGACTCTGTGCCGAAGCCAGTGCCCGAGCAGCCGGGTTAACCACGTAGTTCAGCTCGTCTGCTGCGATTCGCACCTTTTCGGCAAGGTCCGTGGCGACGCTGCTGATACCGCGCAAGGCACGGGAGGCCGTGATAGGGCTGACCCCTGCAAGGCGGGCAACTTCGTTAAGGGTGGGGCGACCCGTGGTTCGGGTGTTTTTATCGTTTTTAGAGGTGGTCATCGGGGCGGCTTGCCAAACAAAAAACAAGTCACTAAGGTAGCGCTGTCCTGACGTGCCCGCAATTGCCTGATTGTGTGTAAATCAGTTACCCCAGCTTTGTATGTCGAGAGCGTCACCGCGTCTCCCCATAAAAATGAGAAATAGACGTCGGTAGCCTAGGCTTTGTGCTTTGCTTTCAAGTATTGAACGCATGAACAAAGACAGCGCTGTCTACGGACTGAGGTGTTTCATGAGTCAACCTATCACTGCTCTGGTCATCATGGGCGTTGCCGGCTGCGGCAAGTCCAGCGTTAGCCAGGCACTGTGCCAGCTCAATGGCGCGACCCCGATTGAAGGCGATGCGTTTCACCCTGCGGCCAACATTGACAAAATGAGTGCCGGTATTCCCCTGACCGATGAAGACCGTGCCGGCTGGTTAGACAGCCTGTGCGATGAATTGCGTCGTGCGGTTGCCAGCGGCCAGCGTCCGGTCTTGACCTGCTCGGCGCTAAAGCTGCGCTATCGCGAACGCTTGCGTGGTGCGGTCGACGGTTTGGGTTTTGTGTTTCTGGAGCTGACCCCCGAGGTTGCCGCAGCGCGAGTGGCCGATCGTCCGGGGCATTTCATGCCCAAGACCCTGATCGACAGTCAGTTCGCTGCGCTTGAGTCACCCACCAATGAGTCATTGGTGCTGACCCTGAATGCAGCCGAGATGAACATTAAGCAATTAGCGAGCGCTGCCCAGGATTGGTGGTGCGAGCAGACGGTAATGGCAACCTCATGATGTTGTTTCAATCAGATAGCGCTACCTGCCTCGGCTGTAGCGGCACACACGTACTTGATAAGAACAAAAAGGCAGGAGACGCCCCATGCTAGGCATGTCCCACAATACGTTTCTGCTGCTCGATGCAGTGGTCACCATCATCGGGCTGATCGTACTGATCACCCGATTCAAGCTGCACCCATTCATTGCTCTGATCATCGCCTCCGCGTTTCTGGGCTTGACCGCCGGCATGCCTGCCAACCTGATCATCAAATCGTTCCAGGACGGCTTTGGTGGTGTGTTGGGCTTTGTCGGGATCATCCTGGCACTGGGCACCATGCTTGGCAAAATGATGGCTGACTCCGGTGGTGCTGACCAAATTGCCCGTACCTTGATCCGTGCCTTCGGCAAGGAAAAAGTGCAGTGGGCGATGATGTTTGCCGCTTTCCTGGTCGGTATTCCGCTGTTCTTCGAAATCGGCTTTGTACTGCTGATTCCTTTGGTGTTCATCGTTGCGCGTCGTACCGGCGTGTCGATCATCAAAATCGGTATTCCATTGCTCGCAGGTTTGTCGGCGGTACACGGCCTGGTGCCACCGCACCCGGGCCCCCTGCTGGCCATCGGGGTATTTGGTGCCGATATCGGTAAGACTATTTTGTACGGTCTGATCGTTGCACTGCCTACCGCGATCATTGCCGGTCCGATTTATGGCACGTTTATCTCTAAGTACATCCCGGGTCACGCATCCCAGGAGCTGATGGACCAGCTGGCGAGCGAGCCGGAATCCAGCACGCTGCCGAGCTTCTCCATCACCCTGATCACTGTGCTGCTGCCGGTGTTCCTGATGTTGCTCAAGACGTTTGCTGACGTCGCGCTGCCTGATGGCAACTTCTTCCGTGTCTGGATGGACATGATCGGCCACCCGATCAGCGCTCTGCTGTTGGCATTGCTGCTGGCGCTCTACACCTTTGGCGCGCGCCAGGGGATCGACTCCAAGCGCATTCTCAAACTGCTCGACGCGAGCCTGGCCCCTACCGCAGCGATCATTCTGATCATTGGCGCGGGCGGCGGTTTCAAGCAAATGCTGGTAGCGAGCGGTGTGGGTGATGTGATCGGCCATATGGCGGTGAACGCACAAATTTCGCCAATCCTGCTGGCCTGGCTGGTGGCCGCAGTGATTCGTATCGCAACAGGTTCTGCGACTGTGGCGACGATTACCGGGGCGGGGATTGTGTTGCCGGTGGTGGATATGATTCCAGGTGTAAACCGCGAACTGCTGGTCCTGGCGACAGGGGCTGGATCGTTGATTCTGTCTCACGTCAACGATGCAGGTTTCTGGCTGGTGAAGCAGTACTTCAACATGACCGTGGCTGAAACGTTCAAGACCTGGACCGCGATGGAAACCATTCTGTCGATTGTAGGTTTGATCTTTATTCTGCTGCTGTCGCTGGTGGTTTAAGCCATCAACATTTTGTAGTCGCAGCCTGCGGCAGCGGCTACAGGAAAACTGCCAATGTGGGAGCGAGCCTGCTCGCGAAGGTCTTTCGCGAGCAGGCTCGCTCCCACATAGAGCATCTACAGGTTTGGTTTGCGCCGGGCTTTAGCCAGCGTTAAAGCCATCTGCGCGAAACATGGCGCGAATGCCACGTAGCGCCTGACGAATGCGGTCCTGATTTTCAATCAGGGCAAAACGCACATGGTCGTCGCCATACTCACCAAATCCTACTCCTGGCGACACACAGACCTTGGCGTCCGACAGCAGCTTTTTGGCGAACTCCAGTGAACCCATGTGTGCATAAGCCTCGGGAATCTTGGCCCAGACATACATCGAAGCTTTCGGGTTTTCGACCATCCATCCCAGTTCGTGCAACCCTTTGACGATCACGTTACGGCGCTGGCGGTACTGCTCGGCAATATCCTTGACGCACTGCTGGTCGCCTTCGAGCGCAGCGATGGCCGCGACTTGCAGCGGGGTGAAGGTGCCATAGTCGTGGTAGCTCTTGATCCGTGCCAGGGCATTGACCAGCTCCGGATTACCCACCATAAAACCAATGCGCCAGCCTGCCATGTTGTAGCTTTTGGACAGGGTGAAGAACTCCACGGCCACATCCTTGGCGCCCGGTACTTGCATGATCGAGGGCGCTTTCCAGCCATCATAGACAATGTCGGCGTAAGCCAGGTCGTGAACCACCAGTACATCGTACTGTTTGGCCAGCGCCACTACGCGCTCGAAAAAATCCAGTTCAACGCATTGCGCCGTTGGGTTGGACGGGAAGCCCAGGATCATCATTTTTGGCTTGGGGATCGAGCCGCGAATGGCTTTTTCCAGCTCGGCAAAAAAGTCCACGCCCGGAATCAGCGGCACCGAACGCACCTGGGCGCCGGCGATCACGGCACCGTAAATGTGAATCGGGTAGCTGGGGTTAGGCACCAGCACGGTGTCGCCCTGATCCAGGGTGGCGAGCATCAAGTGCGCCAGACCTTCCTTGGAACCGATGGTGACGATGGCTTCGTGTTCCGGATCAATCTCAACGTTGTAACGGTCGGCATACCAGCGAGAAATAGCACGACGCAGGCGAGGAATGCCACGCGATGTCGAGTAGCCGTGAGTGTCCTCACGCTGTGCGACGGTGCAGAGTTTTTCAACGATATGAGGAGGTGTCGGGCCGTCAGGGTTACCCATGCTGAAGTCGATGATGTCTTCGCCACGACGTCGGGCGGCCATCTTCAGTTCAGCAGTGATGTTGAAAACATAAGGGGGGAGTCGATCTATGCGCGCAAAGCGGCGCGGCGAACCTTGGTCTGCCATGTGTGCCTCTGATACGTAAGCGCCCGGAACCGTCCGAGCGACGTTGACCACTGCGGTGGTCTGGGCGGAACAATACGGGCGGTGATGGCCTTTTGTCTAGATGCTGTCAGGACCTATTTTCTCGCCGATCCGACTGGGCTGTATTTTTGTTCCTATACTCTGCTGCTAGGTTTCCTACTTACTCCATCGAGTATGCCCCATGGATCAAATAAAAAAGTTCGAACTGTCGGCTCCGCGATTTACCAAAGGTCAGTTTCAATTGATCGCGGGATTGGGTGGCCGTTTCACTCAGGAGACTGCTAGCCGAATTCCACAACTGTGGGAAAAATTCATTCCGGAAATCGGAAAGGTACCAAGTCAAATTGGCGAGGAAACCTACGGCGTTTGTTGCAATCCTGATGGCGAGGGGGGCTTTGAATACATTGCTGGCGTGGCTATCAGCAAGCTGGACGATTTGCCCGAGCGCTATCGCTGGATTGAGTTGCAAGAGCAGTCGTATGCAGTCTTTGAGCATCACGGCCCATTGGACACCCTTGCGCAGACGTTTCAGGCGATCTGGAAAGACTGGCTGCCTCAGTCGGGCTACGAAGCAGTGGATGCGCCCGAGTTTGAACGTTACAGCGCAGATTTTAATCCGGACACCGGCACAGGGCTGCTAGAGATCTGGTTGCCGGTTAAGAAATCCGTTTAGCTTGCTCGCAGTTGGGGCTGAGCGGGTGACATCAGAGAAAGGACCAAGCGTCGCTCGCCACGATAGGCTTCACCCTGTTCGGTCCATCCCTGGCTCAGATAAAAGGCCAGGGCGCTGGCGTTAAACGGGCTTACCGATAGCATCAATTGGCTGATTTCGGGCCAGAACTGCTGAATGGCTCGGGGGAGTTCGCGCAGACAGGCTTTACCCAGCCCCAGCCCCTGAACGCGGCTGTCGACCTGAAACGCATGCAAGGTGGCGCTGCCAGCCTCTGCCCAATGGGCCAACAGTGGCTCACGCTTAAGTAATAAAAAGGCAACCGGCAACTCCTCACAGAGCAGCACCAATCCTTTGATTCCCTCGTGTGGCTGAGCAGGCAGCGAGTGCAAGGCCGACGCTATGTCGCCGCAAAATACGATTTGATCAGGTTCTACCTCAATCTTGAGCAGTTGCTCGCGCTGCAGGAGGGTCAGGTCTTCATGGGCGCAGAGGCGGGTGTTCATGTCTAGATTCTGTCGAGGCGCAATAGGGGGTAACTGACGCGTTAAGCCAGTTACGGCTGAGCATCGCGTCAGTTTCTACCCATCAGGAGGCCAAATACAGAGTTATTCGTATGCAGGCTCAGGCTACCGGCAAGCTAAAGGTGAAAACTGTACCGTTTTCTTCATCCGAGGCGACTTCCAGTTGGCCTCCGTGGGACAGGGCGATCTGGCTGGCAATGTACAACCCAAGACCAAGACCTGCTTGCGGAGTATGGTTGGCCGGACGTGAGTAGGGTTTGAACAGGTGCGGCAGCACGTCATGCGGGATGGGCTTGCCCTGGTTGGCTACCCTGATGCTGAACACTCCGTCCTGGATCAAGGCTGTGACGCGCACCGTACCGGTGCTGCAACCATGGGTAATCGCATTGATCAGCAGGTTGGAGAGCAGTTGTGCCAAGCGGCCACGGTCACATCGAATACCTATGAGTTGCCCTATATCGGACAGGATCAAACGCTGGGGATGCACGTTCTGTATCTCTGAAATCACGTGGTTGAATACTTGATTGAGATCAGAGCATTCGCTCAAAGTTACAGGAATTCCACTACCGAGACGGCCCCGGGCAAAATCCAGCACGTCATCTACCAACTGAGATGCCCGATGGCCAGAGGCCAGGATGTGCTGCACCAGAACATCGCTTAGCGGGTTGGAGTGCTTGCGTAGCAAGCGCTCGGCGGCGGCAGTGATGGCGAATAGCGGATTGCGCAAGTCATGGCCGATAACGGCGATGAATTGTTCACGCAACTCTGCATTCTCACGTTCTTGCAGCAGCGCTGTTTCAGTGCGTTGCAGGTTTTCTTCTGCTTCTATTTGCAGCGACAGCAGGCGTGAAAAGGACTCCATTGTGGACTGGATGTTGCTGCTTCTGAGGCTTGCAGGCTTGGGGTCAAGCGCGCACAAGGTACCGAAGAAGCTGCCGTCGGTACGCCATACCGGGATCGTGATGTAACTTTCGAAACGATACATCTTTGGCGTTTGGTGGTGCTGGTAGAGCGGGTCTGCGCTGGCGTTGTCGATGATGATCGGCAGGTGCGAGTTCATACTTTCAAAGCACAGGGTGCTGACCAGGTCCAGTTCTCCGCCCGGTTGCAAACCAAAGTTCAGATTGTCGAGCACCGCGCAGGCGGTCCAGGTGGTTTGGGTGACACGGGCAACGGCGGCAAAGCGCATACCGGTCATTTCAGTAATGACCTTGAGGATCGCGGGAACTGCACTGATCCGGTTAATCGTTGCGATATCTTCAATCGCGCCTTGCGCCATGGTAAATGCTCTTGTTTAAAGATTTGATTCCAGCCAGAACACTCAGCGTGGCACAAACGCAGGGGCAATATCTATAAAAGCCCGAGCGGAGCCAATAAAAAAGGCCGCGCCATTCATATTGAACGGCGCGGCCTTTTTATTAAGTCGACTTAAGTGTCTTGTTTGTCTTGCAGGACTTCGGCTGTTTTAGCGTCGAGATCGACGTCCCACTTAACACCTTTGCTATCGCGCAATTCAACTTCATAAACCAGTTTGCCGTAAGAGTGATCAAGCTCGGTATCGAGAATGGTTGCGCCTGGGTGTTTATCCAGCGCCGCTTGATTCAACTTTTCAAATGAGGTGATTTCACCCGATTTGATCAGGCCTGGAATATGGTCCGGGCGTACATCAGCCTGGGCAATACCGGCAGTCAGAGCCAGGGCAACAGTGGCGAATACTACATTAAGTGCTTTCATGTTTAATCCCTTGGGGTTGAGGTGTTTAAGTGGGATCAGATTACCCGGCGCAACTTAACTCATCCTTAATTTTCACCCGGCTACGGAGTCACGGACTTAATAGCCATTCTTTTCCAACAGTTGGTTGACGCTGTGTGGGGCGGGGCGCTGATAGAATTTGAGCAACTCGCTGGCGCGGTTCGTAAAAATGCCGTCGACCCCTGCTTCCATCGCTTTCTTGAAATCAACCGGTTCGTCGAGGGTGTACACGTGCACCAGCATGCCCTTGTCGTGGGTAGCCTTGTTCATCCACGGCTTGATCAGGTCGAAGTAGCTTTGGTCTCCGCCGTGGGTCAATGCCGCCGAAGGGCCTGTGCCGATAGCGCCGTTGGCCTTGGCAAAGTCGAGCCACTGGATGAACTCGGCTTTGTCCTTGGGCTGCTGTTTGGCGTAATAGGCAGCTTTGTCCTTCTCGCCCGAGTCTGTAAAGCTCTTGCTGGTGTTGGGTGTCATGCCGCCTTCACCCACCCACAGCAGCAGGATTTTCGGAGTGTCGGGCATTTCTTTTTGCAGCAGCTCAAGGCTGCTTTTCTCAAAGGTTTGCAGCATGACCCGACCTTTACCCTGGCCGACTTTTGACTCTGTTGTAGTTGCAGGTTCAAGCCAACCACGCTCGCTCAGCTTGTTTTTCAGGTCGTGCTCAAGTCCCGGGAACTGCTTGGGTTCTTTGGTTTCGATGTACAGGCCCGGTTTGTAGTGTGGATTGCCTTGGGCAATATCGATTATTTCGTCCAGGGTCAGAATCGGTAGCCCTGCATAGGATGGGCGCGCGCGATCAGGGTAAGCCTGATTGAACCAGCTACCGGCATCCAGGGTTTTAAGCTCGGCCAGGGTGAAGGCGCTGGCGGGACTGTCCTTGCGGTCCGGGAATTTTTCGGCCACGTCAGTGGTGCGTAACAGGCTGTTGTCGTGAAGCGCAAACAGAACCCCGTCCTTGCTGCGTTGAAGGTCCATTTCCAGGTAGTCGGCGCCCAGATCACGGGCGAGGGTATAGGCTGCTGCAGTTGATTCCGGGGCATCGAAGGATGCACCGCGATGTGCAATTACGGCCGGGTGCGGGATGCCATGAGCGTTGGCCAGTGCCGCCTCGGTAGCGTTGGGTGCGCTGGCGGCCTGTGCGCCGCCGATTCCCAGAATCAGGCTTAGAAGCAGGGCGCTTTTGCCAAAAGTGTCAGGCATTGGTTGAATTCCTTTCAATCAGAAAAATAGAGACCGCCTTTTTAACAACAAGACAGTCATGGAGGCTATCGAGAACCTGACACAAATGAGTGTCTTGCTTGTTTTTAAGCGTTTTTTCTTACAAATGTGCAGTATTCTTGACCACACCAACGTCCCCGGCAGAGGGACAAGCGTTACATCTTGCGTGTAAACCATTGTTCCAGAGCCTTCTGGCTCGTCAGTGAGGTTTACCATGCGCATCACTTCGCAACTTATCTGCCAAGCCGCCGACCTGCTTAATGGCTTTGTTGGTTTCAATCGCAAGACAGGCCAGCACATTGTCCGTTTCAGTGAGGATTCCTTCGGGATGGATGTTGCTGACGACAACATCACGCCCACCAGCGAGTTTGTCTGGCAGGCCGATGGCGCAGACAACATGACCCTGAAGCGCGAGCTGATTCAGTTATTACTGGATCAAAATATCGATGACCGCCTTAACATCACCGAACCACTGCACGTGTATATGCGGCGTCTGGACGTGCCTGAAATTTCGGCTGTACGCCGTTGCGTTAACTGAGTGCAGCAGCCCAGGACACTCTGTATCTCCCGGGCTGCTATTCAAGAAGGTTCTGAAAAAGTGTCTGCGGCGCCGACACAGATTTTGTTTCGGCCAGTGTTCTTTGCGATATACAGCGCTTTATCGGCTTCGTTCAGCCAGATGGAGGCGTTTTGAAACTCAGGGCGGCACGAAGCAAGCCCAATGCTCAGGCTCACGCTTATCCGTAGTTCAGGCTCGTCCGCGTGTTGGTAGTTGCAAAATACCTGACGCAACCGCTCCATGATTTCCTGGGCCTGATGCAAAGAGCGGTTGGGCAGGATGATGCAGAATTCATCACCGCCATACCGACCAGCCAGGTCTTGAACGCGCAAGTTGTCCTTGAGCTCCTTGCTGAGCTGGCGCAGTACACAATCACCGACGATATGCCCGTAGGTATCATTGATCTGCTTGAAATGGTCGATATCAATCAGGGCCAGGGTGGCGGGTGAATGACTCTCCCTGCTTTGCAGGAAGCTCAGGTGCAGCAGGTCTTTCCATGAACCGTGATTGAGCAGCCCGGTCAGGCTGTCGGTGCGGCTCAGGGTACTTAGTGCGCGTTTATGCTCGGCCAAGGTTATCGCCAGGCGATAGCTGACCATGCCTACAGAAAACGGGTAAAGAATCAGCACCGGTATGCAGGCATAGACTTGCAGGCTGTTGGTTTCGGGCGTGAAGGCAGCTCCCAGAAACAGAATCGAAATCAGGCCCCCTGCCAACTGCGCCAACACACCGTACAAGAGAAATCTTGGCCCTCCTGCCGCGACGTTATGCATCATCATCATGGACACAATAATGACTGTCGGCAGCGCGTTGAACTGGATGGTTGCTGCCCAGAACCCCCCGCACAGCGAGTCAATCAAGATGTTGCGCCGCTCAGTCCGATACGGATAGGTCGCACGTGAAGACAATTGAAATGCCAGGTGTGGCCATACGAGTGCATTGAACAGCAGCAGTCCCCATAGCCAGATGGGCTTGTCGAGTGGGTACAGGGCTGCTACCAAACTCAGACCGCCAAACCCTGAACCTATGGCACGTGGCGTATAAATACGCTTGGCAAACGACAAACCTTTGCCTCTTTTATTGTCCATGGTTATCTGCGCGAGATGTTTGGACTATGAACCCGGATACCGCTGGGTACCCGGACCGTCGATTGCTTGCTGATATCGGTTGTCGAGAATACATCGCACATATTCCGCACATTTTTGGAACGGTTATGGATGCAGACTAGCTCTATTAAGTCGAAGGCGAGTCGGCGTTGGTGACAATGTCTGTGGCCACTGTTAGTTCTTATAGAATGACGATCAACCTCTAACAGGCCGGAAAGCAAGATAATACTCATTTTTTCACTGGAGGCTTCATGCCATGGCACTCGACTCACGCAGTGCTGAGCGGCCTAAACCCGCTGAGCGTTATCAAGGTGCATTTCGAAATGATGGCGCCCGGCCGTCCTCCAGTCTTGGCAAGACCTTGGGTATTTTTTGGAGAATGCTTTTTCAAAAGCCGGCGAGTACGCGTCCTGCAGGTGTGATTCCGGTCAAGGCGTTAACGTGTGAACAGTTGGCTGCGGCACCTGATTTCAGTGTCTATCGATTGGGACACTCGACCTTGCTGCTCAAGCTCAATGGCAAATACTGGCTGACCGATCCTGTCTACGCGCAGCGCGCCTCACCGCTGCAGTGGATTGGCCCCAAGCGTTTCCATGCTCCCCCCATCAGCCTTCAAGAGCTTCCACCGTTGGAGGCCGTGATTCTGTCCCATAACCACTACGACCACCTGGACCAAAAAACCGTGTTGCAGCTGGCGGCCAAAACACAGCATTTTTTGGCGCCGCTGGGTGTCGGCGACCTGTTGATCAAGTGGGGAGTACAGGCCGGCAAAGTCCAGCAACTGGATTGGTGGCAAGACACCCATGTTGCAGGCATTCGTTTTATCGCCACTCCATCCCAGCACTTTTCAGGCCGCGGCCTGTTTGATCACAACCAGACGCTTTGGGCATCCTGGGTGTTAATCATTGGTGAGGTTCGGATTTTCTTCAGTGGAGATTCAGGGTACTTCGATGGATTCAAGCTGATTGGTGAGCAGTTTGGGCCATTCGACCTGACGCTGATGGAGACGGGTGCCTACAACGTCGACTGGCCCCATGTGCACATGCAGCCCGAGCATAGCCTCCAAGCTCATATCGACCTCAATGGGCGCTGGTTAATGCCGATTCACAACGGCACTTTTGATCTGGCTTTCCATGCCTGGTCCGAGCCGTTTGACCGCATTGTGGCGTTGGCAGAGCAACGCAATGTACTCATTACAACGCCACAAATGGGAGAGGCTTTCAACCTGACGCAGCCTCACAAGGGACAAGCCTGGTGGCTTGAGGTGCCAACCTCAGATCAATAGGCCACTTTTTTACTCGATCAGGGCAAAGTCTTCGCGGCCCATCGGGTCTGGCGTGGTGCCGCGAATATTGCCCCCGCGACCGGGCGAAAACCCGGGAAAGAACACCAACCCTTGCGCCTCCAGGCTGTAAGCGAGGGCAAGCCGGGTAACGTCGCGCACAGGGGCTTGGGCTTCGAAGCGTTCGATCGCCGGGACCGAAACCCCGGACTGCTCACTCAGGTAGTCGAGGCTCCAGCCAAGCATTTCACGGGCTTGCGCGCAGTGCAGCGGGGTAAATTGATTAATGACGATGCGTTCAAACGTACTGCGCATGGCTGAATGAGGCATGGGGTTCTCCAGGGCTGAGTCAGTGCTTGAAAATATACTGTGTTTTTATACAGTTATTTTTAGCGTGGATCAAACTCGTTTTTTGATAAGTCCCGACCGGAAAAGTCGCCTCATTTATCTCTTCTCAAGATAGCGACCACTCGGTTGTTGAACGAGACGTTTCGTCGTGGATATCCTCAGTGGTGCGTTGATCAACGCTAACAACGCTCATCTGGCCAGTGGCTCGACGCTACTGTTAAGCACTGCCAGCCTGGATAACCGTAGTGGTCAGCCAGGATCAGCTCAGCTTGACCCTCACCCATGGCGACTTGGACAACCGCGACAAAGGCACTCTGACCAGTCAAAAAGACTTGGTCATCAAGCTGTTGGCTGGTGATGTAAACAATCAGCAGGACGGGCTGATTTTCAGTAATAAAGGCCGACTCGACCTGGTCGCCCGCTCTCTGAACAACCAGCAAGGCACGTTGCAGAGTGAGAACAACAATCAGATGCGCCTGAGTGGCGCCTTGAACAACCAAGGCGGCAGGATTAACAGTTTCAGTGGCGATCTTGATCTCGACGCGGCCAGTGTTGCCAACAACACAGGCGGCGTGCTCAACAGCGAAAAAGGCTTGGTAAAGCTGGTCACGGGCTTGTTCGATAAACGAGTTGAGTTTGCTGGCCGCGCAAGACAGTAATTACTCGTTGTACGACATGAAGAAAAACGGTGGTTGGGGGAGCAACGCAACCAAGCGTGACGAAGTGACCGATGTGAAGAACGTGGGGAGCGAAATCAAGACGGGTGGCGACCTGACCCTGAGCAGTGGCGGTGATCAGCTTTATCAGGCGGCCAAGCTTGATAGCGGGAAAGACATCACGCTCGTAAGCGGCGGCGGTATCACCTTCGAAGCAGTCAAGGACCTGCACCAGGAGAGTCACGAAAAGAGTAATAACAATGCGTTTTGGGTTTCATCCAAAGGCAAGGGCAACACGGATGAAACTGTTCGGCAAACCCTGATGATTGCCGAAGGCAACATTGCGATCAAAGCCGTTGATGGCCTGAAGATAGATATCAGACAGGTTGATCAACAAACCGTTAGCCAGTCTATCGAAGCAATGGTCAAGGCAGACCCGCAATTGGCTTGGCTTAAAGAAGCTGAAAAACGTGGTGATGTGGATTGGCGCCAGGTCAAGGAAATCCACGACAGCTTCAAGTACAGCAACTCGGGGCTTGGGCCTGCTTCGCAGATCATTATTGCAATTGTGATGGCGGCTGTAGTCGGGCCTGCAGCAATGGGGGCAATGACGGCAGCGGGAGCGAGTGTCGGAGTTGCAGCCGGGGCAGGTGCCGTTGCAGCGGGCGCGGCAACGAATGCCGCTGTCAGCACCGTCAATAATCGCGGCAATCTTGGCGCGGTGATCAAGGACGTAACGTCATCGGATGCGATGAAAGGGTATGTGGTATCGGGCGTTACCGCCGGTGTTACAGCGGGCTACTTTGATGATTTGACTGGAACCAAAACCAATACGGGAACCAGCAAAGTCAATGTACCGCTCAACACCTGGAAAGGTGTCGGGCAGTTTGCGGCCAATCAGACACTGCAAAGTGGTACCTCCCTGGCCTTGAGCAAGGCATTGGGGCAGGGCGGCAACGTCAGTGATGCGTTGAAAAATGCTTTGTTTAACACCTTGGCTGCGGCGAGTTTCAATGCGGTTGGTGATTACACCCAAGGTGTGTTTGCCGATGGTTCTGCGCAAAAAATCGCGATCCACGCCATGGTGGGTGGATTACTCGCCGAAGCAACGGGTGGTGATTTTAAAACCGGTGCGTTGGCTGCTGGTGCTAACGAAGCACTCGTGGGCCATCTGAATAACTTGGTCAAGGGCGATGAAAATCTGCTGAACATGAGTTCGCAGATTGTTGGGGTGTTGGCTGCGGCCGCTCAAAATGACGTTGATGCCAGCAAGCTTGAGAAAGGGAAATGGATTGCGCAGAACCTGACGCAGTACAACTTCCTGAACCACTTGCCGCCGGGCTTGGTTGAGTATGGGCAAGCGGCAACGACCCTCGCAGAAGATATGCAAAAAAAGGGCGCTACGGGTGATGAAATAGCTCAGGCGCAACTGGAGTTGGCCCGAGGGCAAGGGTTTGATGGTGTTCAACCGGCTACTGAGTTTGTAAAGGCCTGGGGCCTGTTTATGGCTGGTGAACTCACAGGGGTGGGGCTTGCGGGGGTATTAGGAAGGCTGGTTTCGGGGGGTGTCAAAGGAGTGTCAGGGTCGACTCTGACGAGGGACGAATTGATCTCTGGCTTGTCTGTAGGCACTAAGATCACGCCAGGAAGTGTGGTTGATATCCGTAGGTTGCCAGATGGCCGAACAGTCTGGCTGGAAAAGGGTACTGATGCTGCCGGACTGCAACACATTTACAAACGACACGAAGTCGACTTTGTCAGCAAAGGCATCTCACGTGATGATATTCCAAATGTTGTTATGAGTGCTCTTGAGCGTGGAAAAATTGTCGGGACCAATGGTTCGGCTAGTGTTTATCGCATTATGTACAATGGCGTTGAACAAAACATCGCTGTTGGGATTGGCTCAAACGGCTTCGTGGTTCGAGCTAATCCGGTCAGTTCTTGGAAACCATTGCCATGATCAGGTTAAGACTAACGAGTGAGTATTTGGCTGGGCCGATATTCTGCCCAGATCCGGATAGAATGGGACACGTTGATATTGAAGATTTGCCCCTTTCTCAAGAGCTGAAGGTCAAAATCAGTGAATGGGACGGTGAGTATCAGTCGACGTTCAACAGCGACTACCCGCCCGATTCTTGTTTTGCCACTCCTGAGGCAGAGCTTCGGCATATAGCAGAGGGGGAGCTACTGGCCAAATCGATACAACAAGAACTAGAGAGCAGTTATACGGTTGAGTATTGCCCATAGTCGATAATTAGTCGGTGCAAAAGGTAGTGCGTTCGCTGGGAAAAACATTGATGATTTGTCGAATGCAGGAAAACTGCTTGATCCGGCCGATAAATCAGGACAACTTTCATTAGCGGGTCGAGCACTCCAAAAACACGGTAGTCGTGAAGGCAGTGCGTTTCCTAGCGATAAAGGGAGCCCTTCTGAAATCAACGCTCAAGGTCAAAAAATAGCTGACGAAATCTTGAGCAATCCGGCGGCCACCGTAACCTATAAAGACACAGGTAGATTTGGGAAGGTCATGGATGTGATTGCCCCCGATGGCCGTGGGCTTCGCTACGATTCAAATGGGAAATTTATTGGTTTGCTGGAGCCCCCGAAGCCATGAATCTTTTATCTTCTGTGATAACAAGCCCCCCAGATCGAGAGAATTGTGTATTCGAAATTTGGGCGGGGTCGAGTCAGTTGGCTGAGGTATCACATGAGCCAGGAAGACCAATTGAAATAGAAATTTATCCCCCCGTTGAGGGTGGTAAATGGAATTTCAATCTTGAGGACCTTATGACTGCTTTGCATCAGGCGACTAAGACTTTAGCTTCTCACGAATAAGTTGGTGCAAAAGGCATTAGTAAGATTTTTGAACCCGGTCGAACGCCAAAAGCCAGTGAGTTGAAGCAATATGCGGAAGCTCAAGGTTGGAAGCCTGCTCAGGCGGATGGTGGCCCTCTCAAATATCTTGACGCGAATGGCATTCCTCGTGTGACAATCAAACAAGGCAGTTCGCGGGCACCAGGAAGTGCTGATCCACATGTTGAGTTTAAAAGCGCGACAGGTCAAAGAACAGACGCCTTTGGTAATCCGGTAACAAGAAAAAGTCCGGATAATTATACGTCAATTGACTTTGATTTATGAGGATGAAAATGAACTATTATGAAATTCCTTCGCTTTCAAATATTTATCTCGAAGATAGCTATGTTTTATCTGTTCTTGAGGGGGATGGCTCTCTAGTCTTTGAATTGGAAGCAGTTCTTACTGAAAACCATCCGAAATATAAAAAGCCACAAGAAGGAGAGATACATTGCTATAGGAAGATTTTGTTGCGCTTTCTAAATGTGGACTCTTTTGAATAGCTTGACAGGAGATTTATGGCATATGCAGATGCTTCAGGCGAGTTCGATTATGGAAATATAGACAGCTTTGTTGGTTGTGATAGTGGCTATGAATTGGCTGGTGACTGGGGGCAAGTAGCTATCAAGGGGCAAGCTGTAGACGTAATTGTCGAAGAATAGTTTGTACAAAAGGTATTTCGGAGGTTTAGTCGTCACAAGCAAGCCACTTTGGTTAGTATCTATGGCGGGAGCGTTTCAACAGAAGCTAGCTGAGAAATTGCTTAATGGTTCATCATCATCAAGTGAGGTAGATGAACTTTGTGAGTTGATTTCTAATGAGTTTTTGATGAGTGGTGTAAAGGAGAGTTTCGAGCCAAATAGTTATGGCCTTGAGCTTGAATTGCTTCTGGATGCGGTCAACAGAGGTCGTGTTCAGGGTCGTTAGAATTTCGTGATTTTTCGGATCTTTGGTTGGTGCAACAAATGGAGCATCTAGCTCAGGCGCTGAAAATGCGGCCTTGTATCCAAAGCTGAAGGATCAACTGATATAAGAAAACTTGAGCAATGTTGCGGCCCAGGACTCAAGATTAGCTGCTGCTGTGAACGGTAGTGGAACGAAAAACCCGAACTTCTCTATCGGTCAAGGTACATCTTCCGAAGCTAATCAGTTGGGTAAAACCTGGGTTGGAGATGGTGCTCGCGTATACAGGCCGCCAACACATAAAGATTCATCGTTTTACAACGACAGGCGTGCAGGGCAACTTTGAAAAGTACAACATCAACCCTGTAACAGGTCAGCGCATAAAAAGTAAGTAATGGCCATCTGAATGTGGCTGATTAGGAGGGATGGTGCGTGCTGTTATAAAAGGTATTTTTAATGATGTTTTTGATGTTGAGACTTACTGTCCTGAGAGCGCAGAGAATTTTTCTTTGAGTCTTCGTATTCGAATTGGGCTTGATTGCATGCAAGGGGCAGATGATTTTGAGCTTTTCATCTGCACTCCAAAGTGGCTAGAAGAGACAATATGGGAGACTCGTTGGGGGAGAGGCCTATTAATTGTTCGAGAATATAATTTTCGACTATTGCTGGGTTGATTCATGATTATGTGTGCGGCTTTGAGGGGGGCAGTTGGGGAGTTTGATGATTACCAAGCCCAATCAATAGGTGTATTTATTTAACACCGGCCATGCGCCGGTGTTATTTTATCTGCTTACTGCCAAACTTCCTTTACTTAGCTGCTCGATTTAGTCGTGGCCTGAGCGATCAAAGCATCAAGCATCTGCGCAACAAATTTCTGCTGGCTCTTAGGTACCTGGTCGATGGCCTGCAATTGCTGCTGCCATTTTGGAGCCGGGCCCCGTTTGCGCCACAGTGGTTTCCGGCTGCTGGCCAAACATCTTTTCGAGTGTGCTCGAAAGGAGTCGGGCCAGTTGTAGCAACGCCGGCACTTGGATACTCAGCTTGCCGGACTGATAGGCTTGCATAGTCTGCTGGGAGGCCCATAAGCGGGTTCTATTACCAACGACTGTCTCACGAAGCGCTCATTGCCCGTACCGGCTAGCGCTACATCGACGGCAGAGCCAGCGACAATACGTGTTTATGTTCCCCATTTTTTGTCTGTGAACTATCAAGAGCTTTCTTCGTGTTTTTCAGACTTTTCCTATGTTTTTTAACTCGAGCACACCTAAGACTTAGCCTATTCAGGGACTCAGGTTCCATCAAGCAACTTCATGTTACTTAGTGAAGTCAATGAAGTGTGTATGGAGTAAGTATGTCGGCCTGTCATCTCGAGATGAAATTGTTACTTGTTTTGATTGGCCTGTCTGGTGAACAGAATGATCCTGCGGCGCCAGGAAAAATAATAACATGCCCGTCTTTTGGATTGTCACTTAGTGGTGGAATGGCTGTATTGAAAAACCTCAGTCTGAAAATTAAATCGGAAATCGCGCTATGAGCTCAATATTAATCTTGTTAAAAGATAGTGCTTGGAAGAAATACTTTGTCGTAGCGGTTGAGTTTGCTATCACTACTTATAACGAACGCCTGGGTTTTTCCCAAAAGCGAACGCTTGCTGTGAGGGTTTTAAATGATCTGTTCAGTGATATAACTTGGATCTGTCTAAGATCAGCGCTGTTTGCAGTTAAAATAAAAGATGATTTGGTAGCAGTTTTTCAATGGTCGAATAACGATAATTTGAAATTGCATTGCCCTCTAAAAGAACGGTATTGCAAGTAATGATGCACTCCATAAATGCGTCAGCTATCGGCGGCAATCAACTTCTTTACCTGCTGTATGGCGACAAGGCCGTTTATCGCCATGAAGCAAAGTTCAGTATTTTGACGGCGCTGCGCCACCGCAAGAGTCCAGTTGATTTCACGATCACGTTGATGACTGATCAGCCTGAGGCGTTTGATGGATGGCCGATTACAGTGTTACCCCTGAGCGCGGATACGCTGGACACCTGGCAAGGTGTAGGTGGTTACTCTCATCGGCGTAAGGCTTGTGCGATCCAGGCGGGTGTCGGGCTTGCTGACAAAACTATTTTCATTGATACCGACACGGTTTTTGTCAAAGACCCGTCCCGGCTGTTCAAGCGCGTTACTGATGATCAATTTTTGATGGATGAGTTTGAGTGGCGTTGGGACGAGGCTTCACTACGTTCGGAGTTCAGCGTACTCGTGACCCATCTCAATACTGGAAATGAAGCACCCGCTCCAACCTTGAGGTTGTTCAATAGTGGGGTTTGCGGGATGACCAAGGCCAACGGGGATATTCTCGATGGGGCCATTAGTTTGATTGATCAATGGGTTCATCATGGCGCTACACTCCTGACGATTGAGCAAATCGCAATGTCATTCATGCTGGCTGGTCGAAAAGTCGTCGAGGCCAATGACTGTGTCAATCACTACTTTTCGGTGAAGCGCTACCACCATGCAATGTACCGGGTTTTTTTCGATAAGCACGGCGAGAACTATCGCTATGACTTGCTGGGAGCAACATTCGCTGTTCCCACCCGTCTTCCAAATAACTCACTGCGCAACCGCTTACAGTTGAAGTGGGCCTTCAGGGGGCAATTTGCTGCTTCCCGAAAAATAGCCAAATTCTATCTGTTGGGCAAGGCAGCCAATAACGCTCTCTATCTTGAAGCTTGCAAATATCTTTGGTGGACGGTGGCTATTGAGGAACTGAGAAATCTGGAGCCTGCTGACAAGTCCCTCAATAAACTGGCTGAACTATGGCAGACGGACCCCGAATTTTTGAGCCTTATAGAGGGCATGTAAAAATGCCGATGCACAAAAAAAAGGGCCAACAATCGTTGGCCCTTCTTGCTTGCTACGTGTGACTTAACTCAAGCCCCGTATCAATCCCAGCTCAATGCACCGCCGGTTTGGTATTCAATAACCCGCGTTTCGAAGAAGTTTTTCTCTTTCTTCAAGTCCATGATTTCGCTCATCCATGGGAACGGGTTGGTCGTGCCCGGGTATTCTTCTTTCAGGCCGATTTGCGACAGGCGGCGGTTGGCGATGAACTTGAGGTAGTCCTCCATCATCGCGGCGTTCATGCCCAGTACTCCGCGCGGCATGGTGTCGCGAGCGTATTCGATTTCCAGCTGGGTGCCTTGCAGGATCATCTGCGAAGCTTCTTCCTTCATTTCAGCGTCCCACAGATGCGGGTTTTCGATTTTGATCTGGTTGATCACGTCGATGCCGAAGTTCAAGTGCATGGATTCGTCGCGCAGGATGTACTGGAACTGCTCGGCGACGCCGGTCATCTTGTTGCGACGGCCCATCGACAGGATCTGCGTGAAGCCACAGTAGAAGAAGATGCCTTCCAGAACGCAGTAGTAGGCGATCAGGTTGCGCAGCAGCTCTTTGTCGGTTTCAACCGTGCCGGTTTCGAACTTCGGATCGGAGATCGAACGGGTGTACTTCAGGCCCCAGGTGGCTTTTTTAGCGACCGACGGGATCTCGTGGTACATGTTGAAGATCTCGCCTTCATCCATGGCCAGCGATTCGATGCAGTACTGGTAGGCGTGGGTGTGGATCGCCTCTTCGAATGCCTGGCGCAGGATGTACTGGCGGCATTCCGGGTTGGTGATCAGGCGGTATACGGCCAGCACCAGGTTGTTGGCAACCAGGGAGTCGGCGGTAGAGAAGAAGCCCAGGTTACGCATCACGATGCGGCGCTCGTCGTCAGTCAGGCCTTCCGGGTTTTTCCAGAGGGCGATGTCGGCGGTCATGTTGACTTCTTGCGGCATCCAGTGGTTTGCGCAACCGTCCAGGTACTTCTGCCAGGCCCAGTCGTACTTGAACGGTACGAGCTGGTTGAGGTCGGCGCGGCAGTTGATCATCATCTTTTCGTCAACCGCAACTCGGGCGGAAGCGCCTTCGAGTTCGGCCAGACCTTCGGCGACGTCAAGGTTATCCAGTGCGGCCTTGGCGCGAATGATGGCGGCAGAGTCGCTGGCCGTCACTGCGCGGGCTTCTTGGGCGGCAACACCACCGGCGGCGTCCAGGCGGTCCATGTTGGCTTCGGTTGCGTGACCCGCGTTGGCGCCTTTAACAGCGACTTCGCCTTCGTCTTCTTTGTCGAATTCGTCCCAGCTCAGCATGACGTATCGTCTCCTGCGTGAGGGCCAATGGCCGTGTGAAAACACTTATGGTTTGGTTTTTACACGGCCATAGGCCACTTGGATCTAAGAAATGTTGCTTGCAGTAGCGTTGTGCTCACGCAAAAACATGAATGTGTACGTTGGCTTGTATCGCTGTCGCTCAGGGGAGGAGGTTGTACCTGCACTCACCCTGGGCCTTGAGGCCGTAGCAGCGTGGATTTATAGCCCGCGAAGGGGATATATCAAGCCTTTTTGATGGCCGCAGTATACGGCTTTTGCACAAGGTATTTCAGCCAGTTTTTTTTCAGGGGATGCGACGAAACGCCCTAAATTTATCCTGGGCTTAAGTAGGGCTGCGGCTGAGCGAGGGTTTACGGGAGCAGAAGTTTTTTTTCATCGGCCCAAGAGGTCGAATGACCTGTGGCTTAAGCGCGAATGAAGAGGGCTTTGGTGCGAGGAAGGATCAAGCCCGGCCGAAACCGGGCGTCAGTCGATGCGGTGTCAGCTGAGGCGATGGCCGTTGGTACGGTCGTAGCCATCTTCGGCAAAGCCTGCCGAGCGGGTGTTGTCGTAACCATCTTCTGCAAAGCTGGCCGAGCGGGTGTTCTGGTAACCGTCTTCTGCAAAAGCGGCTGCGTGAGTGCGGTCGTAGCCGTCAGCGGCAAATGCGGTACTGGCCAGAACGGACAGACTCAAAGCCATTATCCATGAACGTTTCATTTAATAATTCCCGGGCGATACAGGCGCAGGCAGGCAACTGTTCAACGGCAATAAAGTTGCATTGAAAGTGGCGATTAAGTGCCGCGTGGGATCGCTTATATAAGTAAGTTAATTAGCGGTGTCATAAAGCGGTTGCGATGAATCAGCCGTTGGAGCAGCCGTTGCCCATCACGCGGTATTCAAGGGTGTGCTGCATGCCTTGCGAGTCTTCGTAGACCATTTGTGCCGGCACGACTTCGCAGACGCTGGGAATTTCGCTCATGGAAATCACCTTGGCGATGTCCAGTTCGGAAGAGTAGGAATACTGTTCAACGGCCGGTTGCTGGTGCGCAGCCTGTGTGTTTGTTTCATCCGCCATGGCGGTCAAACACACACTGCTTAGAGCCAGAACTAACAACGCTTTCATTTCAAATTTACCTGTTTTAGGTCGAGTGGGGTCACACAGCCCTTGTGAGGCTGTGTGTGAAACTGAGTAAGTAAGAGCGACTAAACTTGCCTTCGTGGGGGCTGTAACTTGGGTCAATCGCGGTGCCTTGGTTGGCGAGATGAATTTTAGGCCTGCGCTGCACGGGCATATAGAGGGGGTTTTGATAAAGACTGTTGACAGTTTCTGCAACAATCGTCGAAAACAGGGTTCATTTTTGACGTTTGCAAGGCGTGCATCCAACAGTAAAGCGCTGTAAGTACTGTTCTTGAGCCTTGCGCAGAAAAACCATGGTTTTTCTGCGTGTTTCTTACTACCAACGTCGAATGGATCTCACGGCTTGGCCCGGCTAAAACAGGGTCATAAAACAACAACTACAAGCATTGAGGTATGAAACATGAGTGCCGCTTCCCTGTATCCCGTACGCCCTGAAGTCGCTGCCAATACGCTGACTGACGAGGCGACCTACAAGGCGATGTACCAGCAGTCCGTCGTCAACCCGGATGGCTTCTGGCGCGAACAAGCAAAGCGTCTCGACTGGATCAAGCCTTTTACTACCGTCAAGCAGACCTCCTTCGACGATCACCATGTCGATATCAAGTGGTTTGCAGATGGCACGCTCAACGTTTCCTACAACTGCCTGGATCGCCACCTTGCTGAGCGCGGCGACCAGATAGCCATCATCTGGGAAGGCGATGACCCTTCCGAACAGCGCAACATTACCTACCGCGAACTGCACGAAGAAGTGTGCAAGCTGGCCAACGCCTTGCGCGGTCAGGATGTGCACCGTGGTGACGTCGTTACTATCTATATGCCGATGGTGCCGGAAGCCGTGGTCGCCATGCTGGCCTGTACCCGGATCGGCGCGATTCACTCCGTGGTGTTTGGCGGTTTCTCCCCCGAGGCACTGGCCGGGCGGATCATCGATTGCAAATCCAAGGTGGTCATCACCGCCGACGAAGGTCTGCGTGGCGGCAAGCGCACAGCGCTCAAGGCCAATGTCGATGTGGCACTGACCAACCCTGACACCTCGAGTGTGCAGAAGATCATCGTGTTCAAGCGCACCGGTGGCGACATCGCCTGGTACAAGCACCGTGATATCTGGTACCACGACTTGATGGCCGTTGCTTCGAAGCACTGCGCCCCGAAAGAGATGGGGGCCGAAGAAGCCCTGTTCATCCTTTATACCTCCGGCTCAACCGGCAAGCCCAAAGGCGTGCAGCACACCACTGGCGGCTATCTGCTCTATGCGGCGCTGACCCATGAGCGTGTGTTCGATTACCGTCCAGGCGAAGTGTACTGGTGCACCGCCGATGTGGGCTGGGTGACCGGTCACACTTATATTGTTTACGGGCCGTTGGCCAATGGCGCGACCACCTTGCTGTTTGAAGGTGTGCCGAACTATCCGGACATCACCCGGGTGTCGAAAATTGTCGACAAGCACAAGGTCAACATTCTCTACACCGCACCAACCGCCATTCGCGCCATGATGGCTGAAGGCCAGGCTGCGGTTAAAGGGGCCGATGGTTCCAGCTTGCGTTTGCTGGGCTCGGTGGGCGAGCCGATTAACCCTGAAGCCTGGAACTGGTACTACACAACGGTAGGCAAGGAGCGCTGCCCGATCGTGGATACCTGGTGGCAGACCGAAACCGGTGCTTGCATGATGAGCCCATTACCGGGTGCGCACGCACTCAAGCCGGGGTCAGCTGCGCGTCCGTTTTTCGGTGTGGTGCCGGGGCTGGTGGATAACCTGGGCAACCTGATAGAGGGCGCAGCCGAAGGCAATCTGGTGATTCTGGATTCGTGGCCGGGGCAGGCGCGGACCCTGTATGGCGATCACGACCGTTTCGTCGATACCTACTTCAAGACCTTCCGTGGCATGTACTTCACCGGTGACGGCGCGCGTCGCGACGAAGACGGCTACTACTGGATCACGGGTCGCGTGGATGACGTGCTCAACGTGTCCGGCCACCGGATGGGTACGGCTGAAATCGAAAGCGCGATGGTGGCGCATCCTAAAGTCGCTGAAGCCGCAGTGGTTGGCGTTCCGCATGACATCAAGGGGCAGGGGATCTATGTCTACGTCACCCTAAATGGTGGCGAAGAGCCGAGTGAAGCGCTGCGCCTTGAATTGAAAAACTGGGTGCGCAAGGAGATCGGTCCAATCGCCTCGCCGGATGTAATCCAGTGGGCGCCGGGCCTGCCGAAAACTCGCTCGGGCAAGATCATGCGCCGCATTCTGCGCAAGATAGCCACCGGTGAATACGATGGTCTGGGTGATATTTCTACCTTGGCCGACCCGGGTGTGGTGCAGCACTTGATTGAGACCCACAAAGGCATGAAAGTCGCATAACACGTGTTGAGTGTCATCGAGCCCCGTCCGGCGTTGCCTGGCGGGGCTTTTTTATGGTGGCCTGGAATCTACAGTGGGAGCGGGCATTTAGGACCAGTAAGACGGTTGCTCCTGTAGGTGTAGGCCCTCGGTGTTACCGAATGTGTAACCGACTGCGCCAAGGTGGGGCTTTGCGATACTAAAAGCACTGATTTAGAGCCATTTGTGGCCCGTCATAAAATAAGATGAAACGCTACACTTGCCGGAATAGAAGGGTTTGCGAATAATAGGCCCGCTATTTGCAACTCATATAGGTTCTACATCTTTTGCTCTTGCATTATTTTGGAGAGCTGTCAATGCCTAGGGTCGCCTTTTTCGGTGCATCTGTAATTAGTTGTCGCATTGAAGAAATTACGGCTTGAAGCCTGTCGTTAGAATGCCGATCACTCGCTCGTCGTTGTTGTGCTGATCTCAGTGCAACGCCAGTAGGACGTGGCGCCGCATTCCCGGTTTAACCTCCGCATATTGGGCCTAGGCTCACTCTGCATTTATTGCCCTTTACCGATGGAGTCCTAAGATGAAGAAACTCGTGCTTCTTGGCGCCCTGGCACTGTCCGTGCTGTCCCTGCAGGCTTTTGCTGCTGATAAACCTCTGAAGATTGGTATTGAAGCGGCGTACCCTCCGTTCGCCTCCAAGGCCCCGGATGGCAGTATCGTGGGTTTTGACTACGACATCGGTAATGCTCTGTGCGAGCAGATGCAGGTCAAGTGTGTGTGGGTCGAGCAAGAATTCGATGGTCTGATCCCTGCGCTTAAAGTACGCAAAATCGATGCGATCCTGTCCTCGATGTCCATCACCGAAGACCGCAAGAAGTCGGTTGATTTCACCAACAAGTACTACCTCACTCCGGCACGTCTGGTGATGAAGGAAGGCACTGTGGTCGGCGATAACCTTGAGGAGCTCAAGGGCAAGAAAATCGGCGTACAGCGCGGTTCGATCCACGACCGTTTCGCGAAGGAAGTTCTGGCACCTAAAGGTGCAACCGTCGTTCCTTACGGTTCACAGAATGAAATCTACCTGGACGTAGAAGCGGGCCGTCTGGATGGCACCGTTGCAGACGCCACCCTGCTGGAAGACGGTTTCCTGAAAACCCCGGCTGGCAAAGGTTATGCCTTCGCAGGCCCAGCTTTCACCGACGTGAAATACTTTGGTGACGGCGTGGGGATCGCAGTGCGCAAGGGCGACGCCCTCAAAGACAAGATCAACACTGCTATCACGGCTCTGCGTGAAAACGGCAAGTACAAGCAAATCCAGGACAAATACTTCAACTTCGATATTTACGGTCAGTAATACATCGCTGCGGTAAGTCCGAAATGGCGCAAGCAACAGATTCTCTGAAGTTTGCGCCATTTTTTCATCCCCATTTCTGAGGACCTGAATCATGTTGAAAGGCTACGGGGCTGTCATCCTCGATGGCGCTTGGCTGACGCTTCAGCTCGCCTTGTCGTCCATGGCCCTGGCCATTGTTCTAGGTCTGATCGGTGTTTCGTTACGCTTGTCGCCGGTACGTTGGCTGGCCTGGATGGGCGATCTGTATTCCACGGTAATCCGCGGAATTCCCGATCTGGTGCTGATTTTGCTGATTTTTTACGGCGGCCAGGACTTGCTCAACCGCGTGGCGCCGATGCTGGGCTACGACGACTATATTGACTTGAACCCGCTGGCTGCCGGTATTGGCACCCTGGGCTTCATTTTCGGCGCCTATCTGTCTGAAACCTTCCGTGGTGCCTTCATGGCCATCCCCAAGGGCCAGGCTGAAGCCGGCATGGCGTATGGCATGAGTTCGTTTCAGGTGTTTTTCCGGGTATTGGTGCCACAGATGATTCGCCTGGCGATTCCGGGCTTTACCAATAACTGGCTGGTATTGACCAAAGCCGCGGCCCTGATTTCGGTGGTCGGCTTGCAAGACATGATGTTCAAGGCCAAGCAGGCGGCTGATGCCACCCGCGAGCCGTTCACCTTCTTCCTGGCCGTTGCCGCGTTGTATCTGGTGTTGACCAGTGTTTCGCTGCTGGCGTTGCGACAACTTGAGAAGCGCTACTCGGTAGGCGTTAGGACGGCTGAGCTATGATCTTTGACTATAACGTCATCTGGGCCAGCATGCCGCTGTACTTGAGCGGGCTGCTGGAAACCGTGAAATTGCTGGGTATTTCACTCTTTTTTGGCTTGCTGGCGGCAGTGCCGCTGGGGCTGATGCGAGTCTCCAAGCAGGCCTGGGTCAACTTCCCGGCCTGGCTGTTTACCTACGTGATTCGCGGCACGCCGATGCTGGTACAGCTGTTTTTGATCTACTACGGACTGGCCCAGTTCGAGGCTGTTCGTGACAGTTTCATGTGGCCACTGCTTTCCAGTGCAACCTTCTGTGCATGCCTGGCGTTCGCGATCAATACCAGTGCCTACACTGCCGAAATCATTGCCGGTAGCCTGCGGGCCACACCTAATGGCGAGATTGAAGCGGCCAAGGCCATGGGTATGTCGCGGTCCAAAATGTACCGCCGTATTTTGCTGCCGTCGGCCATGCGCCGGGCGCTGCCGCAATATAGCAACGAAGTGATCATGATGTTGCAGACCACCAGTCTGGCTTCGATCGTGACCCTGATCGACATTACGGGTGCTGCACGTACCGTCAATGCGCAGTATTACTTGCCGTTTGAGGCCTACATCACGGCAGGTGCTTTCTACCTCTGCCTGACCTTCATTCTGGTGCGTCTGTTCAAACTGGCCGAGCGCCGCTGGCTGGGCTACATGGCCCCGCGCAAGGCCTGACCCATGGAACGCATAGATCACGTGTTGCCCTGGAGCAGCCTGGGTTCTGAACGCCACTTGACGGTGTTTCGTTTCGGCGCGGGCGAGCGCAAGGCCTACATTCAGGCCAGCTTGCATGCAGACGAACTACCAGGCATGCGGTGTGCCTGGGAGCTGAAAAAGCGTCTCGCCGAACTTGAGGCGCAAGGTGCCTTGAACGGTGTGATCGAACTGGTGCCTGTGGCCAACCCGCTAGGGCTTGGTCAATTGCTGCAAGGCAGCCACCAGGGGCGCTTTGAGTTTGGTAGCGGCAAGAACTTCAACCGGGACTTCGTTGAGTTGAGCGACCCGGTGGCGCAGCGACTGGTTGGGTGCCTGGGGGATGATCCCCATGCCAACACCCGACTGATCCGTCAGACGATGCTTGATGTGTTGTCCGAGCTCCCCCCTGCGGCCAGTCAGTTGCAAGGTATGCAGCGTGTGTTGCTTAGTCATGCCTGCACGGCTGACATTGTGCTGGACTTGCACTGTGAGACCGATGCCGCACTGCATATGTACGCCTTGCCTCAGCATTGGCCCCAGTGGCGTTCACTGGCTGCGCGGCTGGATGTGCGCGTAGGTCTGTTGGCCGAAGACTCGGGCGGCAGCTCATTCGATGAAGCCTGTTCGGTGCCCTGGTTACGTTTGCAGCGCCAGTTCAGCGACGCGCAGATTGCATTGGCCTGCATGTCCACCACGCTGGAGCTGGGAGGGCAGGCCGACACCGGGCGCCCACAAGCCGAAGCCTATGCCGAGGGTATTCTGGCGTTCCTGGCCGAGCAGGGGCTGATCACGGGCGACTGGCCTGCTGCGCAGTACGAAACGTGCGAAGGCATGCCGTTTGAAGGCACTGAATTGTTATTTGCACCGCACCCCGGTGTGGTGAGTTTTTTACGTCCGGTGGGCGCCTGGGTTGAGACTGGCGAGCCGCTGTTCGAAGTGATTGATCCTTTATCTGACCGGGTCAGTACGGTATGCGCAGGAACATCCGGCGTGTTATTTGCCGTTGAGCGACTGCGTTATGCCCAACCCGGTTTCTGGCTGGCTAAAGTGGCGGGGCGCGAGCCTTTGCGTCACGGGCGCTTGCTCAACGACTGACTGTTTTTGTGAGAACCGACAGCATGTACAAACTTGAAGTCCAAGACCTGCATAAACGCTATGGCAGTCATGAAGTGCTCAAAGGCGTTTCACTGGCCGCCAAGGCAGGCGATGTGATCAGCATCATCGGCTCCAGTGGCTCCGGCAAAAGTACCTTTTTGCGTTGCATCAACCTGCTTGAGCAGCCCCATGCAGGCAAGATCCTGCTCAATGGCGAAGAGCTCAAGCTGATTGCCAACAAGGACGGCGCCCTCAAGGCTGCTGATCCCAAGCAGTTGCAGCGCATGCGTTCGCGTTTGTCGATGGTGTTTCAGCATTTCAACCTGTGGTCGCACATGACCGCGCTGGAAAACATCATGGAAGCGCCGGTGCATGTGCTGGGGATGACCAAATCCCAAGCTCGTGAAAAAGCCGAGCACTACCTCAACAAGGTAGGCGTGTCCCATCGCAAGGATGCCTACCCTGGACACATGTCCGGTGGCGAGCAGCAGCGGGTCGCGATTGCTCGTGCACTGGCGATGGAGCCCGAGGTCATGCTGTTTGATGAGCCGACTTCAGCTCTCGACCCCGAGCTTGTGGGTGATGTGCTGAAGGTGATGCAGGACCTGGCTCTGGAAGGCCGGACCATGGTCGTGGTGACTCACGAAATGGGCTTCGCCCGTGAAGTGTCGAACCAGTTGGTATTCCTGCACAAAGGTATTGTTGAAGAAAGCGGTAACCCGCGGGAAGTGCTGGTTAACCCTCAGTGCGAGCGGTTGCAGCAATTTCTGTCTGGCAGCTTGAAGTAACTGCCATTTTTAGACTGCCGCTGTGCACCAAAATAGGTCATGCTCCGCATCCCGCGAAGCTGACCTAGGCTCAGTGCTCGGCTCCTTCCGTTTTTATTCCCGTTTCGTTCCGGATAGCACGCTATGACCGCCCATCGAATTGGCTTCCTTATTTGGCCCAGCACCAAAGCCCTGACTCTGGCGCTGGCTGAGGAAGCGTTGCGTGTTGCTCAGCGCGTGCACCCTGAAGTTGTCTACGAGTTGTCGTTCCTGCAGGCCGAGCCTCAACCCGAGGGGGCCTGGCAATTGCCTGGCGAGCCGTGGAACGGCAAGCTTGAAGGCTGCCAAAAGCTGTTCCTGTTGGCTGACGAGCCCCCGACCACCTTGGCTCCGGCCTTGAGCAGTGCGCTCAAGCAACTGGTGCGGGCTGGGTGTGTGATCGGCGGGTTGTCGGCCGGGGTGTATCCGCTGGCGCAACTCGGTCTGCTCGATGGTTATCGTGCTGCAGTGCATTGGCGCTGGCAGGACGATTTTGCCGAGCGTTTCCCCAAGGTGATCGCCACCAGTCACTTGTTTGACTGGGACCGTGATCGCCTGAGCGCGTGTGGCGGGTTGTCGGTGCTCGATTTGTTGCTGGCCGTTCTGGCTCGCGATCATGGGGCTGAACTGGCCGGTGCGGTGTCCGAAGAGCTGGTGGTGGAGCGCATCCGCGAAGGTGGCGAGCGTCAGCGTATTCCGCTGCAAAACCGTTTGGGTTCCAGCCATCCCAAGCTGACCCAGGCCGTGTTGCTGATGGAGGCCAACATCGAAGAACCGCTGACCACCGACGAAATCGCCCAGCATGTGTGCGTATCCCGTCGGCAGCTGGAGCGGATTTTCAAGCAGTACCTCAACCGCGTGCCCAGCCAGTATTACCTGGAGCTGCGTCTGAACAAGGCCCGGCAAATGCTGATGCAAACCAGCAAGTCGATCATCCAGATCGGCTTGTCCTGCGGTTTTTCATCGGGGCCGCATTTCTCCAGTGCGTATCGCAACTTTTTTGGCGCCACCCCTCGTGAAGACCGCAATCAGCGCCGTAGCAGCAGCCCGTTCGAGTTGTCTTCGGCGCCTGCAGAGCGGGGCTGACCTCAGAGCAGTTTGGCCTCGGCGATGGCCTCTCGGGTCAATTGCCGGCTGACTTCCATGCGCTCATCGGCGAGTTGCAAGTAAACCCGGTTATACAGGTTGTCACTGAGGGGCTCTTGAGTCAGTACTTCAGGGGCCGTGATCCGCAGTTTGGCGGCGATGTCTACTAACGAAGCCCTCAATGCCGGGTCGCGACTTTGCAGTTGGACCTGTGACTTGACCCAGGCGTTTTGCTGCTCGACCAACTGATTTAGCCAGTCCACTCGCTCGTCGAAAACCCGTGCATTGTCTTCAAGCCTGCCTGGATAGGTTGTGTTCAGGTAGGTCTCCCAGAAAGGCGCCTCTGCCAGTATCTGGTTAACCAGGCCATCGCCTTTTTCGCTCTCCTTGATCAGGCTGTAGGCCCGCGTAAATTCTGTATCCCCCACTCCCGCAGTGAGGCGGTACACCATGTAATTGGGAATCCAGGGCAGTTCAAGGCTGGAGCTCAGGCGAACCTGATAACCCGTGTGCACTTCGACTTCATCGACGGTGCCGGGGACCCCGTCGATGACTTCAGAGCTGAACCTCAACCCCAGGCCGCCTTCGCTGACAGGCTTTACCCGCTGAGCGACATCGGCGCGGGCGATGTCATGGATTTTCGCCAGCCGGGCCTTGCCCCGTGCCAATGTGATCAGGTTGTTTCTCAGCTCTCGTGAAGGGCTTGCGGCTTCGTAGTATTCATAGGCCATAACCTCAAGGCCCATGGCATTGAAAATCTGCGCGCCGGCATCCGCGCAATGCGTGGGGGCGCTGGCCAGGGTGAAAAGTTTTTCGCGCATCCGGGTATCGCCATGTGCAGCATCGATCAGGCGCCACACCTTGGTGGCCAGATCCTCCCAGGCGTCGTCGTAGTCGATCCTGTCACCTTGAGTCTCAAACGCCTCCGGTGGAATTTCCATTCTGGAAATGACTTCAAAAAATCCCTGGGAGCCGTGCTCTCTTTCGACGCTATCCCAGCTGTTTTGCAGAAAGGCCCGCTCTTCGAGAGTGCCGTCGAGCCAAAAACTACTCCCTTCCGGGCCTCGGGGCGGGTACGTGCGATGAGGGTCCAGCCCTTGCGCGCGGCGGTACTGAATAACCCGCTCCTGGTTATCCAGATCAAGTTTCTGCCTCTCAAGGCGGGCATTGGCCACCACCCAAGCCTCTGCAGACTCGGGCAAATAGTCAGGTACCGCTGATATTTCGTTGCCCAGCAGGTTCAAATTGAAGGCTTTGGGCCTGGGTATCGAGAACAGGCCTTCTGGCCACTGCGTAATATCGGTTCTGTTAAGCATCAATGTCATGAGCTCAGGCAAATGGCCAATGGCAGGAGGTAGCCCTAGCGGGTTGTTGCTCATGTCCAGGTGCAGAAGCCGGGTCAGCCCGTTGAGATGATCCTGTGCCTCAGGCGTCATCGCCAATCTGTTATGGGAAAACGTCAGTTGCCTGAGGCGGCGCAGCCGTGTGAGGGCCGGTGGAAAGCGCTCCAGCGTATTGGACGCCAGAGACAACACCCGCAGGTTGGGAAAGTGATCCAGGAACCCTTCACTGGCGGACGACAACTGACAGTCATCGAGAAATAGCCCGGCGACATGGCGCAGCGGTTTGCTCACATTCAAGCTTTCGAGTTCGATGGCACCCAGTGCCGCGTGGCTGAAGTCGAGTACCGCACTGATTTCAATTCTGCCGGCCTTGTTGATGTGCGGTTTATCTGCGGTGTGCCAAGAATCTTTGATTCTGGCACTGACATAGTTGCGGATTTGATAAATGCCGCGACTGTCGGTACCTGATGCTGAGGGGGCTGCTGGCGTCTGCACCCACTCATCCAGTTCGCGGAACAACAGGTTCTTTTCGTCCTCGAGGGCATTGAGGTGGGTCAAGGCCTGTTCGGTGTTGATGCGCGCGGTGATCATTTCTATTTCGGCATCATCGCGCATCGGGTACAGGGCCTTGACCTGGTTTTTCAGCGTACTGGTCGCAGCATTGGGATCCATATGGCTGCTGCCGATGCCCCGCAGCAGCGTTTCAGCCTCCATGGCCACGGAGCTTTTGGGGGCAGGGAGCTCCAGGGCGGTTCGGACCTGATTGCCAGACTGGTATTTTTCGAGGAGCCATTGCTTGAGAGTTTGCCCGGGCTTGAGGTGGGCCCTCATGTGTTCAAGGCTGGCGTCTGGCAGTGAATGCTGAAGGGCGGTGTGGAAGCGCGAAGCCGGGTGAGTCAAGGCCCCGTGTTCATCATAAACTTCGTAGTTGCCCGGCCCCAGGCGCACGATTGTTCGCGTGTGGCTGGCTCCCTCGGGGTGATGGGCGTGCCGCAAAGGCCCGTCCACTACCGATTCGCGTACTTCCAGCTTCAGGCTGCTGATGGCATCGGTGTGCATTTTCAGTGTGTTGATGGCGAGTTTCTCGGCATCGGGGCTGATCAGGTCCTCTTCAAGCAGGCCTTCCTGTGCGTGCGCGATCCGTGTCTGAGTGTGTAGCTCCGTAGCCAGATGCCTGATTCGCAACGGCAAGTTGTTGCCTGCCAGCAAGTCTGTTTTTTCAAGGGTGCTGGCGGTATCAAGCAGGGCCTGCGTCACCGGGGCTGGAAGCTGTGCAAAGCCCGTTTCAATCAAGGCGGCCTGCGGGCGGTTCGTGAGTCGCTCTTTGGCGTATGTGTAGTTGAAAATGTCTTCCCGGCGCTGATAGGCATAGTCGGCCACCTTGGTTTGCAATGCTCTCACTGCCTGCGTCTTAACGGTTTTGGCGCCCAGCAAGGTGTCGAGTTGTGTTGAGTCCAAGTTGTCGATAATCAGTGGCCAAAGCTTGCCCTGCTTGACCTCGCCCCTGGAAATTTTCAGCGTGCCTTCAGGTGCGGCATCCGGGTTGCCGTACACATGGGGCGAGCCGGACAGTGTGTGATCCGAGTAGATGGCCACCGCCTTGTCCTCTGGCCAGCCTTGCAGCTCGGTGGGCAGGCTTTCAAGCCAATGGCTCCTCTCTGACGAGGTCAGGCCGTTGCGCACGAGCTCGATGTCCTTGATGTTCTGTTTGTGCAGTTTGAGACGCGTCAAGCTGTCATTGAGCAGGGGGGGGATGGGTTCGTTGTTCAGGTGTACCCGACGCAGGACGCTTGTGGACGTGGCGCTGATACGTCGCAGGTTTTGCAGTTCAGTGTTGCTGAGCCCATCGGTGGTGTGACCCAGTCGCCGCATCAGGATCTCATCGTCCCAGGTCTGCGGACGCTCGCCTTCCATCAGCCAGGTCCCTTCGCCGTTATGCAGCATTTTGGGCCGATAGGCGTGCGGGCGAGTGGGGTGGCGCAGGGTGAAGCGTTCAGAGCCTTCGGTCTTCTCAACTACCAGCGTGTGTTCAGCCAAAGGAGTGCTGTTGAGCGTCAGCAGCATTTGATCGTCCTGATGGCGCAGGCCCAGTCGGTCAGGGAGCACGCTGTCAGGCACGCTCAATGGATGGCTGTAGGTGCTGATGTCAGGGTTCCATAGCCGCGTGTTGCCGTCACTGCCGGTGACGGGGGCCATGCCTTCTACAAAGGCTGACGATTTGGGCAGCAGGTCGCTGACGATTTGTCCTCCCGCCGCAAACAGTCCGGCCTGCACACCGCTTTCCAGCACAGCAATCAAATGCTCAAAGGCCTCGGTTGTTTGACCTTCTACCCAGTCGTGAACGCCCTCGTAGACGTCATCCAGAAGTTGATAGGCCATTTGAAGCAGCATCAGCTCACCGACCACCGGCACCAGCGGGGCGATGACAAAGGTTGCCGCATTGAAAAGGGCCATTCCAATGCGCTTCCAGCGCTCCAGCCGATCCTGGCGGGTTTTGCGGTCTTCTGCGTCGGTGGAAATCGCAATGCTCTTGGCGTCGCTGAAAATCCTGGCCAGCTTTGTGCTGTAGAGGGTTTCCCACAGGTCATCGGTAATCGGCTCTAGCGAGTACTCGAGCAAGGGGGCTTCAATCGGGATCAGGGTTTGGTTGACCCCGAACTCGCGGTCTTCCAGATCAGGGGCGTTGGGGGTGTCATTGATGACGTGGAAGTAAGTTTTTTTCAGCGCTGAAAAGTAAGTCGCCAGATGCTCGTGAGGGATGAAGCGACTGAAGAAGTGCTGATAGTCGTCTGCGCTCAGGCGCGCGGTCAGGTGCTCAATAAAGCGGCCGGTGGATGAGTATTCTTTTGCCGGGTGCAGCGGGTCGTGGGGGATGTACACCACAACGGACCGCTGATCTTCGGGAATGAAGATCAGCGGTCCCTCTACCGCCAGTCCACTTACAGAGAGGGTGTAGATCAGCCATTTGTTGCTCATGCCGCTAATAAAGCCATTCAATGACTCGTACAAGGGAGCGTGCATTTGCCGGGTGAGGGTACCGTGGAGCAGATCAGCCTTTAGGTCGGCCTGATGACATTCGCGCAGGGTGGTTTTAATCCGTAATTGCCTGGCACGGTCATTGAGCCCCAAATGCGCTCTTAGATGAGCGTCATAGCGGGCCCCAAGGTTGAGTGTGCGGCACAAGGCGGTGAAGGCCAGTACCGGCATTTTTTCGGCGATATCGCCCCTGAGAGTGTAATGCCCCTGCTCGTCGGGGCGAGTGATATAGCCCGAGTCAGGCTCGTAGGCATAGGGCAGGGTTTCATGCAGTTCAAAGTTGTGCAGGGCGGCGTCCAGCAACGATACGCGCCACGCCGTGGAACCACTGTCTTGAAGGCCGATCACCGGCAGGTACCTGGGGATGTAAAGGTTGATCCAGAGGGCGTTGACGTCAAGGTCCAGGCCATGACGTTGCTGGATCAGCCGTTTGAGTAACGGTTCGGCGAACGCGCCTACATCGAGGATGTTCTCCAGTTGCTTGTCCACTTCGCCGTGCGCGGCCCAGCGCTCGGTCAGTGTGTTTTTGAATGTGCGGTTTTGAGTGGGGGTGATGGTTGCCAGCGAACGGTGCAAGGTGGGTTTCACTGTTTTCAGCCGCTGCAAGACGGGGGAGGTCAAGCGTGGCGTCCAGCTTGCAAGCGCCTTGTTCACATGGGTGAAGTGAGGGCTGAATCTAAACAGCTGTTCGGGGGACGGCGGGTTGTCGGGAATGCGGCTCATGATCAATCCATATAGAGAGAGTGGAACAAGAGGGTGCGCGTCAGCCTGGCGTCGTTACCCAGGCTCTGGCCCAAGTCGACACCGTTCAGTGGCCTCGATGATTGGCCATCAAGATCGGCCAGCCCGAGGCTGAAAAAAAGCGCAAATACCTGTTCAACCCACTGGGGTTCTGATCAATAAACAGCGTTCAGTCGATATACATGTGGCACCTGAAAACAACCCGCCTAAGCCGTTCTGGAAACGCCCATGCTTTTAGCGCAAACAAAACGCCAGAGTGCTGCCGTAAAAGTGGCCCAGCGTTTAAACTGCGCCTTTGTGACGGAATATGTCGCATTGTCGTAATGCCTTGGAAAATCATGGTTGGGCGCTATAAGAAGTTGTCGCTTGGCGACAAGGCGTGCCCCCCGTGTGTCCCTACAATCCTCCCATCGCTCGCCAGTTTAGGCAGGCGTTCCTCTTCAGGAGACTCCGATGTCCGTTGAGCAAGCCCCGGTGCAACGCGCCGATTTCGATCAGGTCATGGTTCCCAACTACGCGCCTGCAGCCTTTATTCCTGTGCGCGGCGCCGGTTCCCGAGTGTGGGACCAGGCCGGTCGTGAACTGATCGACTTCGCTGGCGGCATCGCCGTTAACGTGTTGGGGCATGCGCATCCGGCACTGGTTGGCGCGCTGACCGAACAGGCCAATACCCTGTGGCACGTATCCAACGTCTTCACCAACGAGCCGGCGCTGCGCCTGGCCAAAAAGCTGGTGGATTCGACCTTTGCCGAGCGCGTGTTCTTCTGCAACTCCGGTGCCGAAGCCAACGAAGCCGCTTTCAAGCTGGCCCGTCGCGTTGCCTTTGATCGTTTCGGCAGCGAGAAGTACGAAATCATTGCCGCCCTCAACAGTTTCCACGGCCGTACGCTGTTTACCGTGAACGTCGGCGGGCAGTCGAAGTACTCCGACGGCTTTGGTCCGAAAATCACCGGTATTACCCACGTCCCGTTCAACGATCTTGACGCCCTGAAAGCGGCCATTTCGGACAAGACCTGCGCGGTGGTGCTGGAACCGATTCAAGGCGAAGGCGGTGTGCTGCCAGCCGAACAGGCTTACCTGCAAGGCGCTCGCGACCTGTGTGACGAACACGAGGCGCTGCTGGTGTTCGACGAAGTGCAAACCGGTATGGGCCGTACCGGCCAGCTGTTTGCCTACATGCATTACGGCGTGACTCCGGACATCCTGACCAGCGCCAAGAGCCTGGGCGGCGGTTTCCCGATCGCCGCCATGCTGACCACCGAAGCGCTGGCCAAACATCTGGTCGTCGGCACTCACGGCACCACTTATGGCGGTAACCCGCTGGCCTGTGCGGTAGGCAATGCGGTGATTGATGTGATTAACACCCCTGAAGTGCTGGCAGGTGTCAAAACCAAGCACGATCAGTTCAAAACCCGCCTTGAGCAAATCGGCCAGCAATACGGCCTGTTCACTGAAGTGCGTGGCATGGGCCTGTTGCTGGGGTGTGTGTTGAGCGATGCCTGGAAAGGTCGCGCCAAAGACATTTTCAATGCCGCTGAAAAAGAAAATCTGATGATTTTGCAGGCTGGCCCCGACGTGGTGCGTTTTGCGCCGAGCCTGGTGGTTGAAGAGTCAGACATCAAGGAAGGTCTGGATCGCTTTGAGCGTGCAGTGAAAACACTGACCCAAGCCTGAGTCTGACCTCGACGCCTGATTCATCAGGCGTCGAACCGAATTAATGTGGACCGGGCTTGCTCGCGATTGCAGCAAGCCCGGTCCCACCCTCTCTATGTAGTTCAAGGATTTAAGGAGTGACACCATGCTGGTGATGCGCCCTGCGCAAATGGCTGATCTGGGCGAGGTACAGCGTCTGGCTGCGGACAGCCCGATTGGTGTCACTTCATTGCCGGACGATATCGAACGCCTGCGCGACAAGATCGCTGCGTCTGAAACCTCGTTTGCCGCCGAAGTCAGTTTCAACGGCGAAGAAAGCTACTTCTTTGTCCTTGAGGACACCACCACCGCCAAGCTGGTGGGCTGTTCGGCAATCGTGGCCTCGGCCGGTTACTCGGAGCCGTTTTACAGCTTCCGTAACGAGACCTTCGTGCATGCCTCCCGCGAGCTGAAGATCCACAACAAGATCCACGTCCTCTCGCAGTGCCATGACCTGACGGGTAATAGCCTGCTGACCAGTTTTTATGTGGTTCCGGAGTTGGTGGGGTCGGCCTGGTCTGAGCTCAATTCCCGTGGCCGCCTGCTGTTTGTGGCCAATCATCCGGAACGCTTCGCCGATTCTGTCGTGACCGAGATCGTTGGTTACAGCGATGAAAATGGCGACTCGCCGTTCTGGGACGCCATTGGCCGCAACTTCTTCGACTTGAACTACGCCGCCGCCGAGCGTCTGTGCGGGCTTAAAAGCCGCACCTTCCTCGCCGAGTTGATGCCGCATTACCCGATTTACGTGCCGTTGCTGCCAGACACTGCCCAGGAAGCCATGGGGCAAGTTCATCCGCGGGCGCAGATCACCTTCGACATCCTGATGCGCGAAGGCTTCGAGACCGATCATTACATCGATATTTTCGACGGCGGCCCAACCCTGCATGCACGGGTTTCGGGTATTCGCTCAATCGCCCAAAGCCGCGTGGTGCCGGTCAAGCTCGGTGAGCTGAGCAAGGGCGGTGGTCGCCAGTACCTGGTGGCCAATGCCCAGTTGCAGGATTACCGCGCCGTATTGCTGGAGCTTGATTGGGCGCCGGGCAAACCGGTCACGCTGGATCTGGAAGCGGCCGAAGCACTTGGCGTTGGCGAAGGTGCCAGCGTACGAGTGGTGGCGGTTTAACGCGTTTGAGCGAGTTTCGCGGGGTTCGTCAGCGAGCCCTGTCTGAGGAGATAGCATGATCGTTCGTCCTGTACGCAACAGTGATTTACCGGCCCTGATTGAGCTGGCACGCAGCACCGGAACCGGCCTCACCACCTTGCCGGCCAACGAAGAGCGCTTGCTTCATCGTGTGACCTGGGCTGAAAAAACCTTCCGTGGCGAAGCCGAGCGCGGCGATGCGGATTACCTGTTTGTGCTCGAAAATGATGACGGCAAGGTGGTGGGTATTTCCGCCATTGCCGGCGCCGTAGGCCTGCGTGAGCCCTGGTACAACTTCCGGGTGGGACTGACTGTCAGCGCCTCCCAGGAGCTGAGTATCTATCGCGAAATCCCGACCTTGTTTCTGGCCAACGACCTGACCGGAAATTCGGAGCTGTGTTCGTTGTTCCTCAGTGCCGATTACCGCACCGGGCTCAATGGCCGCATGCTGGCCAAGGCGCGGATGTTGTTTATCGCCGAGTTCCCGGAGCTGTTCGGCAACAAGATCATTGCTGAAATGCGCGGCATGTCCGATGAAGCCGGGCGCTCGCCGTTCTGGGAAAGCCTGGGCCGACACTTCTTCAAAATGGAGTTCAGCCAGGCGGACTACCTGACGGGCGTGGGCAACAAGGCCTTTATTGCCGAGTTGATGCCCAAGTTCCCGGTGTACACCTGCTTCTTGTCCGAAGACGCCCGTGGGGTGATCGGCAAGGTGCATACCCACACCGAACCTGCCTTGAACATGCTTAAAAGCGAAGGTTTCAGCTATCAGGGTTACGTCGATATTTTTGATGCGGGCCCGGCGGTTGAATGTGAAACCAGCAAAATCCGCGCGGTACGCGACAGTGAAGCGCTGGTGCTGGCGATCGGCACTCCAGGTGACGATGCCACGCCTTATCTGATCCACAACCGTAAACGCGAAGATTGCCGTATCACGGCTGCCCCTGCGCGCCTGGCTGCGGGCACTCTGGTGGTCGATCCATTGACCGCCAAGCGTTTGCAGCTGACAGCGGGCGATCAAGTGCGTGCCGTTGCGCTATCCGCCCAGCCAGTGGCCTCTCGGGAGTCGAAATAATGAGCACGTTGTACATCGCAGGCACCTGGCAGGACGGGCAGGGCGAAGCCTTTGAATCGCTGAACCCTGTGACGCAGCATGTGCTGTGGGCAGGCAATGGCGCCAATGCTGAGCAGGCAGATGCCGCCGTCAAGGCTGCACGTCAGGCTTTCCCAGCGTGGGCCAGGCGCACCTTTGAAGATCGCCTGAGCGTGATCGAAGCGTTCGCCGCAAGCCTTAAAAAACACGCGGACGAGCTGTCGCGCTGTATCGGTGAAGAGACCGGCAAGCCCCTGTGGGAGTCGGCCACCGAAGTCACCAGCATGATTAACAAGGTGGCGATTTCGGTACAAAGCTATCGCGAGCGCACCGGTGAAAAAAGCGGCCCGCTGGGCGATGCCACGGCCGTTTTGCGCCACAAGCCACATGGCGTGGTCGCCGTGTTTGGCCCGTACAATTTTCCGGGGCATTTGCCCAACGGGCACATTGTCCCGGCGTTGCTGGCCGGTAACAGCGTGGTGTTCAAACCCAGTGAGCTGACCCCAAAAGTCGCTGAGCTGACGGTCAAGTGCTGGATCGAAGCCGGGGTGCCAGCCGGGGTACTGAATCTGCTGCAGGGCGGCCGTGAAACCGGTATCGCACTGGCGGCACACACAGGTATCGACGGCTTGTTCTTCACCGGTTCGAGCCGCACTGGCAATGCGCTGCATCAGCAGTTTGCCGGGCGCCCGGACAAGATCCTGGCTCTGGAAATGGGCGGTAATAACCCGCTGGTGGTCGATCAGGTCGCAGACCTGGATGCGGCGGTTTACACCATCATTCAATCGGCGTTTATCTCCGCCGGGCAGCGCTGCACCTGCGCCCGTCGTTTGCTGGTGCCACAAGGCGCGTGGGGCGACAGCCTGCTGGCGCGTCTGGTTGAGGTCAGCCAAACCATCGAAGTGGGTGCTTTCGATCAGCAGCCGGCGCCTTTTATGGGTTCGGTGATTTCTCTGGGCGCAGCGCGCGCCTTGATGGATGCACAAGAAGTCCTGTTGGGCTCGGGCGCTGTTGCCTTGCTGCACATGCATCAGCCAGACAGCAAGGCGGCCTTGCTCACGCCGGGCATTATCGACGTGACCGACGTTCACGATCGTTCGGACGAAGAATTGTTCGGGCCGCTGCTGCAGGTGATTCGTTACGACGGTTTCGACGCGGCCATTGCTGAAGCGAACAACACCGCGTTTGGTCTGGCAGCAGGTTTGTTGTCGGACTCCGAGGCGCGGTATCAGCAGTTCTGGCTGGAGAGCCGTGCCGGGATCGTGAACTGGAACAAGCAGCTGACGGGCGCGGCAAGCAGTGCGCCGTTTGGTGGCGTCGGGGCCTCGGGCAACCATCGCGCCAGTGCCTATTACGCGGCTGATTATTGCGCGTACCCGGTGGCTTCCCTGGAAACGCCGACCCTGTCGTTGCCTGCGGCGCTGACCCCGGGCGTGCGCTTGTCGTAACGCTTCGCTCATCCCTGTGGTAGCGAGCCTGCTCGCGAATGACCTTTGAGGCTTTCGCGAGCAGGCTCGCTACCACAAGGGATGTATGACTTATAACCGTTTGCCGGAGCCTCACCGATGAAGTCCTTTGAAGTCAATTTTGACGGTTTAGTGGGGCCGACCCATAACTACGGCGGTTTGTCGTTTGGCAACGTCGCCTCCCAGAGCAATAGCCAGCAGGCTTCCAATCCCAAGGAAGCAGCACTGCAGGGCCTGGAAAAAATGAAAGCGCTGATGGACATGGGGTTTGTCCAGGGCGTGCTGGCGCCGCAAGAGCGCCCGGACGTTGCCGGTTTGCGCAGTCTGGGTTTCTCCGGCACTGACGCTCAGGTCATCGAGCGCGCCGCCAAAGAAGCCATGCCATTGCTGGTGGCCAGTTGCTCGGCATCGAGCATGTGGGTGGCCAACGCCGCGACTGTCAGCCCAAGTGCTGACACCGCAGATGGCCGCGTGCACTTCACCGCCGCCAACCTCAACTGTAAATACCACCGCAGCATCGAGCACCCGACCACCAGTCGCGTGCTGGGCGCGATGTTCGCCGACCAGCAACACTTTGCGCACCATGCGGCGTTGCCGGCTGTGGCTCAGTTTGGCGACGAAGGTGCTGCCAACCACACGCGTTTTTGCCGTGAATATGGCGAGGCGGGTGTCGAGTTTTTTGTATTCGGTCGCAGCGCGTTCGACAGCCGCTACCCGGCGCCGCAAAAGTATCCGGCCCGCCAGACCCTCGAAGCTTCACAAGCGGTGGCGCGTTTGCATGGCTTGAGCGAAGAGGGTGTGGTGTTCGCTCAGCAAAACCCGTCGGTCATTGACCAGGGCGTGTTCCATAACGACGTGATTGCGGTAGGCAATGGCGAGCTGTTGTTCCATCACCAGGACGCTTTCCTCAATACCGAGCAAATGCTGGCCGAGCTACAGGGAAAGCTGGCTGCACGTGGCGGTAATTTCCAGTCGATCAGCGTGCCTCGCGATCAGGTGGCGGTAGAGGACGCAGTGCGTTCGTACCTGTTCAACAGCCAGTTGCTGAGCCGTGCCGATGGTTCGATGTTGTTGGTCGTACCTGAAGAGTGCCGCTCCAACCCGCGCGTCTGGCAGTACCTGCAAGGGCTGACCGCTGCGGGCGGGCCGATTCGCGAGGTCAAGGTGTTTGATCTCAAGCAAAGCATGCAGAACGGTGGTGGCCCGGCGTGCCTGCGCTTACGTGTCGCGCTCAATGAAACTGAGCTGGCGGCGGTCAATCCGGGGGTTATCATGACCGCGTCGTTGTACGACACGCTGACCCAGTGGGTAAACAGGCACTACCGCGACGCCTTGCGTGAAAGCGACCTGGCCGACCCGCAATTGTTGCTTGAATGCCGCACGGCATTGGATGAACTGACGCAAATCCTTAAACTGGGCTCGGTTTACCCCTTCCAGATCAATTGAACAGCTGCGTGCCTGAGTGAATATTCACCTGCGGCACGCACCTTCACCTCCAAATGAGAGCTAAATAATGACCGACACCCTGAAACTGATCCTTGAAGACACTGATGGCACTCAGCTGGAAACCTCCTGCACCCGCGTTGCCGTGATGTGGCAGGGCAAGGAATTGTGGATCCAGCATGACGGCCGTGGCCAACTGCTGATCGGCGTTGACGTTGAAGAAGGCGATGCTGAATACGCCAACCTGCTGCTGCGTCCATTGGCGACTAACCTTGTCAGTCTGCAACTGGAAATGGAACCGGCAGACATTGAAGAAGATGGTGAAGATGGCCACGTACACGGCCCAGACTGCAACCACTGATTAAGGATGCACTATGCTCGCTCTCGGCAAACTGCTTGAACTGACCTTGGCCGGACGTGAACCGGCCGAGAAAACTCAACTGACTGTCGACGGCGTGCGAATGCGCTGGCTGACCGAAGGCGCGCTTGAAGTACGCCCGCCCGAGGCTCGTGACAACGGTATGGATCTGTTGTTGTCAGCCGGCATCCACGGTAATGAAACGGCGCCGATCGAGTTGCTCGATCGCCTGTTGCATGACATTGCCCGGGGCGTTATCAAACCCCGAGCACGAATTCTTTTCTTGTTCGGCAACCCGGGCGCCATGCGCACCGGCGCGCGATTTGTCGAAGAAGACCTTAACCGGCTGTTCAACGGTCGCCACGAAAGCAGCAGTGGCCCCGAGGCGCTGCGCGCGTGCGAACTTGAACATCTGGCCGAAACATTTTTCAGCCTCCCTGAGCGCTCCCGCCTTCATTACGATTTGCACACAGCCATTCGTGGATCGAAGATCGAGCAGTTCGCGCTGTACCCTTATAAAGAGGGGCGTGCTCACTCTCGCGATGAACTCGCTCGCTTGCGCGCAGCCGGCATGGAAGCGGTCTTGTTGCAGAACAAGCCATCGATTGTGTTCAGTGCTTACACCTACGACCAGTTGGGCGCCGAGGCGTTTACCCTTGAGCTGGGCAAGGCCAGGCCTTTTGGGCAGAACGACGGCGTCAATGTGGAGCGTCTTGAGCTGCGTCTGCAGCAGATGATCGAAGGCACCGAGCCGCCGTTGGCCGATGAATCGCTTGAAGGTTTGCAGCTGTTCAGCGTGGCGCGTGAGGTGATCAAGCACAGCGATACTTTTATCCTGCACTTGCCTGCGGATGTCGAAAATTTCTGTGAGTTGCCCAAGGGTTATTTGCTGGCGCAAGACGCGGGCAAGACCCGCTGGATTATCGAAGAAGAGGGTGCGCGGATTATCTTTCCCAACCCGAAGGTGAAGAATGGCCTGCGCGCCGGGATCATTATTGAGCCGGCTCGCGCTTTGGCGTTAGCGTAGCCAGGGCAGTGCCTGTCAGTTAAGGAGAGCTGTGGGAGCGGGCTTGCTCGCGATGCAGGCGACGCGGTCAGAGAGTCAAACCGCGCCGCTCCAATCGCGAGCAAGCCCGCTCCTACAAAAGCTGGCTTTACACCGCGCGTTTTTGCTGGGTGTCCATGCGCTTGATGGTGCGGATTTTTTGCAGGGTATCGGCGCAGGTTTTCGCGGCCTCTTGGCCTTTGTGTTCGAAGTGGTCGAAGAAGAACTTCTGGTGCTCTTCACCCGCATGGAAGTGGTGCGGTGTCAGGCTGACCGAGAAAACCGGAACTTCGGTTTCCAGCTGCACTTGCATCAAGGCGCTGACCACGGTCTGGGCCACGAAATCGTGACGATAGATGCCACCATCCACTACCAGTGCTGCACCGACGATGCCGGCATAACGGCCGGTCTTTGCCAGCAGCTTGGCGTGCAACGGGATTTCAAAGGCGCCGCCGACTTCAAAGAAGTCGATGTCGCTTTCCTGATATCCCTGTACCAGCATTTCGGCCAGGAAGCCTTTACGGCTCTGGTCGACAATATCTTTGTGCCAGCAGGCCTGGATAAACGCTACGCGCTCGTTGTGGTGGCTTTTGCTTTTGCTGTCGATTGCGGTGGGTTGCATGTTCAGATTCCTGTTTGTGTGAAAAACAGGGCATATGAATCGAATGGGATTAAAGGGTACGTTCAGGAGGGCAGCGCACGGCCTTTCGGCATCGTCACTTGCCCACCTGGTTGACGGCCCTTTGGCGCCAATCCCGTTCTCTCTTCATCCGGACTATGACCGTCGGCCCCGGGATCACACCGGGTCTGCTGACCTTGGCTATCCTCAACCCTCACGGGTGGATCTGCCAAGCGCTCGCGGGCTATGCGCATTGCGCGCAATTACCGCCGGTGGGGAGTTGCACCCCGCCCTGAGAACGTTGCCGCCAGCCTTTCTGGCGGCGGACATTTTGTATCATAATTTTTTCGCAAATGCATGGCTGCTTTTTGCTAATAGCTATCAAATTTTTTGCTGCGTTATCAGTGCGATCCTGGGCAAGCCGTTGAATATGACGAATCCTTCCTGCAGTACTCTTGTCCGAAAGGGAATTCCCCGATTAGCATCCAGAGCTGATCACTTATTGCCGAGGCCGCTCCCATGACTGTTATTGATCTTCGTAGTGACACTGTGACCCAACCCAGCAATGGCATGCGCGAGGCCATGGCGAATGCGCCGATGGGCGATGATGTGTATGGCGAAGATCCGTCGGTGAACAAGCTGGAGTCCGAACTGGCCTTGCGTTTGGGCTTTGCCAAAGCATTGTTTGTGCCCACTGGCACGATGAGCAACTTGCTGGCTCTGATGGCGCATTGCGGGCGAGGGGATGAATACATTGTGGGCCAGCAGGCCCACACCTATAAATACGAAGGCGGCGGGGCAGCGGTATTGGGCTCCATTCAGCCACAACCGCTGGAGGTTCAGGCGGATGGTTCGCTGGACTTGGGGCAGGTTGCGGCCGCAATCAAGCCTGACGACTTTCATTTTGCCCGCACGCGCTTGCTCGCCCTGGAAAACACCATGCAGGGTAAGGTGCTGGCACTTGAGTATCTGGCAGCGGCCAGTCGCCTGACCCGTGAGCATGGCCTGGCGCTGCACCTTGATGGCGCGCGACTGTACAACGCCGCTGTCAAGCTGGGTGTGGACGCTGGAGAGATCACTCGGCATTTCGATTCGGTATCCGTGTGCCTGTCCAAGGGTCTGGGCGCGCCGGTGGGTTCCGTACTGTGCGGCACCACTGACTTGATCGCCAAGGCCCGGCGCTTGCGCAAAATGGTCGGTGGCGGCATGCGTCAGGCCGGTCAACTGGCGGCAGCCGGGTTGTATGCGCTGGATCATCAGGTCGAGCGTCTGGCCGATGACCATGCCAACGCCCAGTTACTGGCTGAAGGCTTGCGTGCGGCCGGTTATGAGGTCGAACCGGTGCAGACCAACATGGTGTACGTTCAGATCGATGAGCGGGCTCAAGCTCTCAAGGCCTTTGCAGCCGAGGAGGGGATCATGCTCAGCGCCGCGCCGCGTTTGAGAATGGTGACGCACATGGATGTCAGTCGCAGTCAGATCGAGCAGGTAGTAGCCGTTTTTTCCGAGTTTTCCCGCCAATAAGCTTGCGATCCGTCCAATTGCTTGTCGCTATCGTATAAACACGCTGTACCCGGGGCGAAGGGCCGATATAATGCGGCCCTTTGCGAGTCGCACTGTCGATTGACGTGATTTACTTGCCTCTGGCCGCAGCCTCCGTGGAAGAACCTATGAAAAGCGCAGAAATCCGTGAAGCCTTCCTTCGCTTCTTCGAGGAGCAAGGTCACACCCGTGTCCCTTCCAGCTCCTTGGTCCCTAATAACGACCCGACCCTGCTGTTCACCAACGCGGGGATGAACCAGTTCAAGGACTGTTTCCTGGGTCAAGAAAAACGTGCCTACACCCGAGCGACCAGCAGCCAGAAGTGCGTGCGCGCCGGCGGCAAGAACAGCGACCTGGAAAACGTCGGTTACACCGCCCGTCACCACACCTTTTTTGAAATGCTCGGCAACTTCAGCTTTGGCGATTATTTCAAGAAAGACGCGATCAACTTCGCCTGGACCTTCCTGACCGGCGTACTCAATCTGCCTAAAGACAAGCTCTGGGTAACCGTCTACGCCAGCGATGACGAAGCCTATGACATCTGGACCAAGGACGTCGGCGTACCTGCCGAGCGCATGATCCGGATTGGCGACAACAAGGGTGCTCCGTACGCGTCGGATAACTTCTGGACCATGGGCGATACCGGTCCTTGCGGTCCGTGCACCGAGATTTTCTACGATCACGGTCCTGAAATCTGGGGTGGCCCGCCAGGTTCGCCAGACGAAGACGGTGACCGCTACATCGAAATCTGGAACAACGTATTCATGCAGTTCAACCGCACCGCCGATGGCGTGTTGCATCCGTTGCCAGCGCCGTCGGTAGACACCGGCATGGGCCTGGAGCGGATCAGTGCGGTGATGCAGCACGTTAACTCCAACTACGACATTGACCTGTTCCAGAGCCTGTTGACGGCAGCGGCCGCCGCGATCGGTTGCACCAACGACGGCCAGGCATCGCTCAAGGTTGTGGCTGACCACATCCGTTCGTGCAGCTTCCTGATCGCTGACGGTGTATTGCCATCGAACGAAGGCCGCGGCTATGTGCTGCGCCGCATCATTCGTCGCGCCTGCCGTCACGGCAACAAGCTGGGCGCTACGGGCAACTTCTTCTACAAGATCGTCGCGGCACTGGTTGCCGAGATGGGCGAAAGCTTCCCGGAGCTGGTTCGCGAGCAAGCCAACATCGAGCGTGTGCTCAAGGCTGAAGAAGAGCAGTTCTCCAAGACCCTGGAGCAGGGCCTGAAAATCCTCGAGCTGGATCTGGCTGAACTCAAGGGCACCGTGGTTCCTGGCGACGTAGTGTTCAAACTCTACGATACCTATGGCTTCCCGATGGACCTCACGGCCGATATCGCCCGTGAGCGCAACCTGACCGTGGACGAAGCAGGTTTTGAGCGCGAGATGGAAGCTCAGCGTGTTCGTGCGCGTTCGGCCAGTTCTTTTGGCCTGGACTACAACACGCTGGTTAAAGTCGATGTGCCTACCGAGTTTATCGGTTACAACGCTACCCAGGCTTCGGCCAAGGTCGTTGCTCTGTATAAAGACGGTCAGTCGGTTGCCAGCCTGAGCGAAGGCGACGAGGGCGTTGTCATTCTTGATCAGACCCCGTTTTACGCCGAGTCGGGCGGCCAGGTCGGCGATTGCGGTTTCCTGCAAGCTGGCGCGGCGCGTTTCGACGTGCGCGACACGACCAAGACCGGCGGCGCATTCCTGCACCACGGCGTGGTTGCAGCGGGCGGCCTGAACGTTGGCGAAACCGTTGAAGCCCGGGTTGATGCCGATGTGCGTCACGCCACGGCGCTGAACCACTCGGCGACTCACTTGCTGCACGCGGCTTTGCGCCAGGTACTGGGCGAGCACGTTCAGCAGAAAGGCTCGTTGGTAGACAGCCAGCGCATGCGCTTCGACTTCAGCCATTTCGAGTCGATCAAGCCTGAGCAGATCAAGGCCCTGGAAGATATTGTCAACGCCCAGATTCGCAATAACACGCCGGTCGAGACGGAAGAAACCGACATCGAAACCGCCAAGCAAAAAGGCGCTATGGCGCTGTTTGGTGAGAAGTACGGCGACAACGTGCGAGTACTGAGCATGGGCGGTGATTTCTCGGTGGAGCTGTGTGGCGGTATTCACGCCCAGCGAACCGGTGATATCGGCCTGATGAAAATCACCAGCGAAGGCGGCGTAGCCTCGGGTATCCGTCGTATCGAAGCGGTTACGGGTGCAGCCGCACTGGCTTACCTGAACGCAGCCGAAGAACAGCTCAAGGAAGCCGCAAGCCTGGTCAAGGGCTCGCGCGAGAACCTGGTCGACAAACTGTCTGCGGTACTTGAGCGCAATCGCCAGTTGGAAAAACAACTTGAGCAATTGCAGGCCAAGGCAGCAAGCGCAGCCGGTGACGATCTGTCATCGTCGGCTGTGGACGTAAAAGGCGTGAACGTATTGACCGCCCGCCTGGACGGTCAAGATGGCAAGGCGCTACTGGCGCTGGTAGATCAGCTGAAGAACAAGCTCGGCCGTGCAGTGATCCTGCTCGGCAGTGTTCATGAAGACAAGGTTGTACTGGTTGCAGGCGTAACCAAAGACCTGACTGGCCAACTCAAAGCCGGTGATTTGATGAAGCAGGCCGCTGCGGCAGTGGGCGGGAAGGGCGGTGGTCGTCCGGACATGGCGCAAGGCGGCGGTGTTGATGCTGCAGCCCTGGACGCCGCGCTGGCCCTGACTGTGCCATTTGTCGAGCAAGGTATCTGAGGTCCAGTACGTGCTGTCGTCTAGTGGCAGCACGTCGTTTGAATGATAAATGGGCGCCCTTTATGGGCTGAGGCTGCTTTGAAATGGCTTTGATCGTACAGAAATTCGGAGGCACCTCGGTCGGCACTGTCGAGAGAATCGAGCAGGTCGCCGATAAAGTTAAGAAGTTCCGCGAAGCCGGCAATGATCTGGTGATCGTGCTATCTGCAATGAGCGGCGAAACCAACCGCCTGATCGAACTGGCCAAGCAGATCAGCGATCAGCCGTTACCCCGTGAGCTGGATGTCATTGTGTCCACGGGCGAGCAGGTGACGATTGGTCTGCTGGCAATGGCGCTGAACAAGCGTGGTGTGCCAGCGGTGTCCTACACCGGCAGCCAGGTGCGCATCCTGACGGACAGTTCGCACACCAAAGCCCGCATCCTGAAAATTGACGACCAGAAGATTCGCGCCGACCTTAAGGCCGGGCGTGTGGTTGTGGTTGCAGGTTTCCAGGGCGTTGATGAGCACGGCAACATCACCACGTTGGGTCGTGGCGGCTCTGACACCACCGGCGTGGCGCTGGCAGCGGCCCTCAAGGCTGATGAGTGCCAGATCTACACGGATGTCGACGGCGTTTACACCACTGACCCGCGGGTTGTGGCAAAAGCTCAGCGTCTGGAAAAGATCACCTTCGAAGAAATGCTGGAAATGGCCAGCCTGGGCTCCAAGGTGCTGCAGATCCGGGCTGTCGAGTTCGCAGGCAAGTACAACGTACCGCTGCGCGTTCTGCACAGCTTCAAGGAGGGTCCAGGTACCCTCATTACTATTGATGAAGAGGAATCCATGGAACAGCCGATCATTTCTGGTATTGCGTTCAATCGCGATGAAGCCAAGCTGACCATCCGTGGCGTGCCAGATACCCCGGGCGTGGCGTTCAAGATTTTGGGCCCGATCAGTGCGACCAATATTGAAGTCGACATGATCGTGCAGAACGTTGCGCACGATAACACCACCGACTTCACCTTCACCGTGCACCGCAATGACTACAGTGCTGCCCAAAGCGTGCTGGAAAACACGGCTCGTGAGATCGGTGCCCGTGAAGTGGTCGGCGACACCAACATTGCCAAGGTTTCGATCGTCGGTGTGGGCATGCGCTCTCACGCAGGCGTTGCCAGTCGCATGTTTGAGTCATTGGCTAAAGAGAACATCAATATCCTGATGATCTCGACCTCCGAAATCAAAGTGTCGGTGGTGATCGAAGAGAAGTACCTGGAGCTGGCTGTGCGTTCCCTGCACACCGCTTTTGACCTCGATGCGCCAGCCCGACAGGGCGAGTAAGGCGTTGTCCGGAGGGCGCGGTTAATCCGCGCCCTTTGTTTTTTGGCGGGCATGAACGAAGACCTCCAGTTTCGTCATGTTGGTCAATACTAAGGAGCTGCGGGCTATAGCTGTTTAGCTAGTAGTCCGAAGCCCTTTTTTTTTGCAGACTGTGGCCACTGAAATGAAAAGTGTGAGGAGAAAAGTATGCTGATTCTGACTCGCCGTTGTGCGGAAAGCCTGATCATAGGCGATGGCGAAATTACTGTGACCGTGCTCGGCGTCAAAGGAAACCAAGTACGCATCGGTGTGAACGCTCCCAAGGAAGTGGCGGTGCACCGTGAGGAGATCTACCTGCGGATCAAGAAAGAAAAGGATGAAGAACCAAGTCTTTAATTTTATTTAAGTTTTTAGTTGCAAGCGGGGAAAAGGCTGGTTATTATACGCCCCGTGTTGCGGAGAGGTGGCCGAGTGGCCGAAGGCGCTCCCCTGCTAAGGGAGTACATCTCAAAAGGGTGTCGGGGGTTCGAATCCCCCCTTCTCCGCCATTATTCATGTAGCACGTTGGATCTGGACAGTTTCGGTAAGTTGTTGAAAATACTGAAAAAAAAGCTTGTCAGAGAGATTTAACGGTCTATAATGCGCAGCTTCAAATGCACTCGTAGCTCAGCTGGATAGAGTACTCGGCTACGAACCGAGCGGTCACAGGTTCGAATCCTGTCGAGTGCACCATTTAAGAGTCAGTTGCTTCGGCAGCTAACTTGGCTTCAACCAGGGTGGTCTGGTCTAACAAACACAACTTGCACTCGTAGCTCAGCTGGATAGAGTACTCGGCTACGAACCGAGCGGTCACAGGTTCGAATCCTGTCGAGTGCACCAAACACCAAAAAGCCCGCATTGTATGCGGGCTTTTTGCTATCTGGGATTTGGGCATTCTGTCATCCTGCAGACTTCTTTCCTGTTTATCCTGATTGCTGCGTAGATGCTGCCGAAGAACGAAGGCAACGAATGCGTGCGCGGCATGTCTAAATCCCAGATGTCCAGAACCGAGTCGTCTGATTCGCGATCGTGGTGCAGCCGCTTGCAGCCCTCGTTCCCCAGCAGCGCCTGCAACCTGAAATTTCACACATGGGTTGTGCCCTGCGTGAATCATCTTGCGTCGCACTGTCAAAGCAGGTGTTACCCGCAAGCATTTGTTATCTCCGAGATTTTTGCGTCAATAATTTTTAAGCCGTGTATGATTGCGCCCGTCAGCCCCGCCGGGGCTTGTGGAATACCTCCATGGACTTACCCAGTAGTAACTCAGCATCCCGTTTTTCCAATCATGAATTGACTGATTGATCCTTCCGGCGTGCCCTGCTGCTGGGAGTGGAGTTCGCCTATGACCGAAGTTGAAGTAAAGAAAACACAAGAAAGCCTGCAAAGCCGCCTCGCTCAAGTTATTGAGCTGCTTAATCGCCAGCGTGTGGTCGAAGACCTGACTCATCGTCAGGAAGGCCATCACCATGACCGGGTTGAAAACCTGGTTCATCGGCAGAATCTGGTTGAGCTCCAGCGCAAGCTGGAAGACCTGCACTCCGCAGACGTTGCCTACATCCTCGAAGCATTGCCGCTGGATGACCGCCTGACGGTCTGGCAGTTGGTCAAGGCCGATCGCGACGGCGACATCCTGCTTGAAGTATCCGATTCGGTACGTGAAACCCTGATCGCCGACATGGACGATCACGAGCTCCTGGCAGCCGCCAAGGAGATGGACGCCGACGAACTTGCTGACCTTGCCCCCGAGCTGCCGCGAGACGTCGTCCATGAGTTGATGGAGACCCTTGATGGTCAGCAGCGTGAGCGCGTCCGCTCCGCGCTGTCCTACAACGAGGATCAAGTTGGCGCACTGATGGACTTCGAGATGGTGACGATCCGCGAGGATGTCAGTCTTGAAGTCGTCTTGCGTTACCTGCGTCGCCTCAAAGAACTGCCGGGCCATACCGACAAGCTGTTCGTGGTCGATTACGACGGTGCGCTTAAAGGCGTGTTGCCGATCAAGCGCTTGTTGGTCAATGACCCCGAGAAGCAAGTGTCCGAGGTCATGGCCAACGATCCGGTGAGTTTTCATCCGGATGAGGATGCTTACGATGCCGCACAGGCGTTTGAGCGTTACGACTTGATTTCGGCCCCTGTGGTCGACAAAAACGGCAAGCTGATCGGTCGTCTGACCATCGATGAAATGGTCGATCTGATCCGTGAAGAGAGCGAGAACGAAGTTCTCAACATGGCCGGTCTGCGTGAAGAAGAAGACATCTTCGCCTCCGTCTGGAAATCCCTGCGTAACCGTTGGGCCTGGCTGGCAGTCAACCTGGTCACCGCGTTTATTGCGTCGCGGGTGATCGGCCTGTTCGAAGGTTCGATTGAAAAACTGGTGGCACTGGCAGCACTGATGCCCATCGTGGCCGGTATTGGTGGTAACTCCGGCAACCAGACCATCACCATGATCGTACGGGCGATGGCGCTCGATCAGGTCAATACCGGTAGCACCTCGCGTCTGATGCGCAAGGAGCTGGCCGTGGGCTTGATCAATGGCCTGGTGTGGGGTGGGGTGATCGGTGTTGTCGCGTATCTGCTGTACGGCAGCTGGTCACTGGGTGTGGTGATGACCGCGGCCATGACGCTCAACCTGCTGTTGGCAGCGCTGATGGGGGTATTGATCCCCATGACCCTTGCCCGGCTGGGGCGTGATCCGGCCATGGGTGCGAGTGTGATGATCACCGCCATGACGGACAGCGGCGGGTTCTTCATCTTCCTGGGACTGGCAACCATCTTCCTGCTCTGAGGGCTGGCGGCCTGGTCTGACAACTGTCACGCCAGGTCGTTTTGTACCTGGCGCAAATCGCGCCCATAAAAAAGCCAGCTAAACGCTGGCTTTTTTGTCGCCTGAGTTAAATCAGGATTACTCCGAAGCTGCCTCAGCGTCGTGAGCAATCAGTGAAACCAGGGCGTTTTGTTGGCGATGGGACAGTTGGCGGAAGCGTTGCAGCAGCTCGCGCTCGTGGAGGGAGAGCTCAGGGCTGTCCAGGCGCATGCTGAGTTCGTCACCCAGTACGCCTTCTTGAATGAGGCTTTGCTCAAGGCGAGCAATGATTTCTGAGTTCATGCTGCGGTGATGATTGCGAGCCACCTCGGCGATGCGCTCGCGCATTCCGTCTGGCAGGCGTACGACGAACTTGTCAGCCGTACGGCTGGAGTAAATTGCCTGTTTCAATGGGCGCATTTTAGTTAACCGGTTAGTTCAGGGGAGCGGTTCTCGGGAATTGGCCGCAGGATGTGATTAAGACCGTCCTTATAGCCAAAGTTCAACCTGAATTGCTAGGAGGCGCGCATCATGCCTCAAATCTGCCACTTCCCTGGCGTCAATTCTGTGACAAATATTGAACCGGATAAAGGCGTTATGCCAGTAGTGATTGCTAAAAAATAGGCATCCGCATTAATAGCATCGACATCCACCACTTACCCCAAATGCTCCGCCCCCGACGTTGAGCGGTCTCAACGCAATTGCGGGTCAAATTTGAACCTGCGGCCGATGATCAGCGCCACCAGCCAGCAGCTGAAAAACACTCCGGCAGCAATTAATGGCAGATTTCCGAATTCGTCACGGGCAAATACATCGAGTGCGAGGCTCGACAACGCCAGCATTAACAAACTCAAAGCAATTTTGGACATGATTTCCTACCAACCTCTCAAGGTGCTCTTCAAAAGACCCAGCGCTCACCCTCAGATGCCAGATTGGCGGCAGGGTGTTCGGTGGTCAGGTGAGGTGTCACGCTGCTGACGCTATTCATGACTGCCACTTGTGGCTGCGGCGCGAGGGGCTTGTTGTAAATTTGGACATGTTGCTCTGCGGCAGCGGGCTCGGGTTGAAAGTGAAAAATCACTAACACAGCCAGCGCCAGGGCGTTTAACAGTAAAAGGGTGCTGTTCATGGCGGTCATCTCTGAGAGCATGGACGGGATACTGTTAATAGAGCAGTCTTCGTGCCAACTGTTAAAGGTCTAAAAACCCTTATAAAACAGCTGGTTGAGGTATGTATTCAAGAGGATTTGATTGCAATTTGCAATGATGGCTTTTTGATGTAGTGCAAATTGCACGATCAGGTCCAGAGCCCGCGGGAGCGGGCTTGGGAAAGATTCAGTGGATATCGCCAACAGATGACCCGTCAGCGTGCGAAACGTTCGGCCCATCCGTGAATAACCTTGGGGCGCGGGGTTGCGTAGGTGCGTACTTTTGACGTCGACAGCCCCAGACGAACCAGCGACTCGGCAACGGTTACCGCAGCGGTAACGCCATCGACCACTGGCACGCCGGTGCGCTGGCGAATCTGCTCATCCAGCCCCGCCATGCCTCCACAGCCCAGGCAAATGACCTCGGCCTTGTCTTCGCTCACGGCCAGTTCAGCCTGACGAACAATGGCCTCGACCGCTCTTTGCGGTGACGATTCGAGCTCCAGAACCGCCAGGCCGCTGGCCCGTACCGATGCACAGCGATACCAGAGCCCGGACAGTTTCAGGCGATCCTCAATCAGCGGTACGGTACGATCCAGTGTGGTGACAACCGAATAGGCGCGCCCCAAAAACATGGCGGTGCTGGCCGCAGCGTCAGTGATATCCACCACGGGTACGTTGAGCAACTCCTGCAATCCTTCTCGGCCATGCTCGCCATACCCGGCCTGAATCACCGCATCGAAGGGCTGGTCGTAGGACATGACGCAGTCCATTACCGCGATGGCGGCCAGATAACTCTCAAAATTACCTTCAACCGACTCGGCGCCGAAGCTGGGCGTCAGCCCGATGATCTCGGTGCCTGGTGCGGCAACGGACTGCGCCTGACGCGCAATGGCCTGGGTGATGCTGTCGGTGGTGTTGACGTTGACCACGAGAATTCGCATGGACGTTCCTTCAAATCAAGGGTGGGCGGTCTGACCTGGCCAGACCGCAAGGGTATCAATGGCCGGCGTTGTCGACCGCGATCGACTCGCCGCTGACCTGGGCGTAGTGGGGTTGGCGTATGGCGATGATCAGGTAAAGCATCGCCGCGATGCTGGCCCCGATCATCCAGGAGAACGGCGAAACCGCGTGGAAGCCCGGCACCAGGGCCAGCACGATGGCGATCAATGCGGCAGGAATAAACGCCGCGACAGCGCGTAAATTGACGCCACGGCTGTAGTAGTAAGCTCCGCTCGGGTCTTCGCTGTACAAAGCCGGCACATCAATACGGCCTTTTCGTACAAGCCAGTAGTCGACCATGATCACCCCGTACAGCGGGCCAAGCAGGGCACCCAGGCCGGACAGGAAGTAGACGATCACCAGCGGGCTGTTATAGAGATTCCATGGCAGGATCAGCACCGCGAGGGTCGCGCTGATCAGTCCGGCGCGTTTGAACGTCAGGTGCTTGGGTGCCAGGTTGCTCAGCACGAACGCTGGTGCGACGAAGTTGGCCATGATATTCACCGCCACCGTCACAATCAGAAACGCCAGGCAGCCCAGCACCAGAAAGAAGGTATTTGGGATCGTGGCAATAATTTGCGTTGGGCTCTCGATAACGGTTCCGTTGATTTGAAACTGAGCGCCACACAGCAGGACGGTGATACCGGCAAACACCAGAATATTTACTGGCAGGCCCCAGAAATTTCCAACCTTGATGGTTTTGCAGCACGGCGATGAGCGTGAGAAATCACTGAAGTTGAGGATCAGCGTGCCGTAGATCGCCAACCACAGCGCGGCACCGGCAAACACGTTGCGCCACACCTCCGCGGTGCTCAAGGGCACGCGGTCGGACCAGGCAATGGTGCCGTTAGCCTGAAAGTACATCCACCCCGCCAGACACAATACCGTCAGCAAAATCACCGGCCCGGCAAAGGCTTCGTAGCGGCGAACCATTTCCATGCCGTAGGCCAGGATTGTCAGTTGCACCAGCCAGATCGCGACAAAACACACCCAGCCCAGACTCGACAGGCCAAGGATCGAGTCATGGTCGTAAGCGTCGAAACCAGGGTGTACGGCCACCAGCAGCACCCGCAGAACCACCGAGGCCAGATACGTCTGAATACCAAACCAGGCGATAGCGATTACTGCGCGTATCAGCGCAGGAATTTGCGCTCCATGAATGCCGAAACTTATCCGGCTGATCACGGGGAAGGGCACACCGGTGCGCTGGCCCATATAGCCCGACAGGTTCATAAAATTGAACACCAGCATTGCGCCGATCCCGAGTGAAAGCAGGATCTGCCAGCCGTTCAGGCCCAATGCGTAGAGCCCGATGGCGAACGAGTAGTTGGCGATGTTGTGCACATCGTTGGTCCACAGGGCAAAAATACTGTAGCGGCCCCAGCGGCGGCCTTCGGTTTTAGTGGGAGCAAGGTCACGGTTGTGCAGGCGTGGACTGAGCGCCAAAGGTAATGCGCTAGCGTCCAGAGAATCGGGGAGGGGAGTTGAAACCGGTGAAGGTAAATCCAGAGCGATGGTATCGGAGAGTCTTGAACGCATTCTGGCAAGCTCCTGATGCCCGCTGGCGTGATGACTGTTCATGAGCGTTGGCTCGACAAATCTTCGTCACGACAGCGGAAATCACTGGTTGTGAGAGTTCGCGGTATGCCTGCTTTTATGTGGCAGGCTACGAAACAATGTGTACTTAGTTTTTGTTTGTTTTGTATACAAGTGTCGTGTGGGTGTAAGCGATATTCATGCCAGCAAAAACATCAGAACCGATAACGGTGTTCACAGACCGCTTTGTGTTTTTTTATCTATCTGAAAATAAAAGAATTTTTAATTTTTTCGCGACTGCTTAAAAACAAGCCAATAGAAAGGAGGGTGAAGCGAGGTGGATTCTGACCAAAGAGTGAGATGTTACCTTTTGATGCAGAAAACCTTTTTGAAAAGTTTGAGTGCACCGTTATGTGACGTTTTGTATACGATTAATAGGCGCTGTAGGCACCTGTAATCGCTGCCGCGCTGCGCGGGGCAGCGATAGGTCGTGAACATTGAGCGTCAGGTCTGCCGGTTGCACTGCAGTAACGGCTACGGGGAGTGAGTCTTACCGTGAAAAAGGCCACGCACGACATGACAAATAAAGGCATGGCCGTTACCATGCTCGCCGTCATTTGTCTCAGTAGCTCAATTGGATAGAGCATCCCCCTCCTAAGGGGAAGGTTGCAGGTTCGAACCCCGCCTGGGACACCAGATACGCAAAGGCCCCGCACTGTTTAACAGGCGGGGCCTTTTTTGTGGCTTAGCCCGTCATTCAAGCCTGGCGGAGTAACCCCCGCTGTGCCAGGTTCTTCATCAATGCACCCACCCCAAACGCCCATTGCGGCGCCTGGTCGCTACCCGTCACGCGGTTGTGCAGGGCGCCCAGTGTGGGTGATGAAATGCTCACGATATCGTCCGCTTTGTGGGTGAAACCCTGACCCGGGTGGTCGCGGTCTTCGGTGGGCGCGAACAGGGTGCCGAGAAACAGTACAAAGCCGTCCGGGTACTGGTGGTTGGCATTGAGCGTCTGCTCTGCCAGGTCGGCCGGGTCGCGGCTGATCTGGTTCATGGAACTCTTGCCGTCCAGTACATAGCCGTCCGTGCCTTCGACGCGCAAGGTCACTTCGCAGTGGCGCACGTCATCGAGACTGAAGTGTTCGTCGAACAGGCGAATAAACGGTCCCAGTGCGCAGGATGCGTTGTTGTCCTTGGCCTTGCTCAGCAGCAGCGCACTGCGGCCTTCGAAGTCGCGCAGGTTGACGTCGTTGCCCAGGGTTGCGCCGTGAATCCGGCCCTGGCTGTCCACCGCCAGTACGACTTCCGGTTCGGGGTTGTTCCAGCTTGAACCCGGGTGAATGCCGATGGCATTACCGCTGCCCACCGCCGCCAGAATCGGGGCCTTGGTGAAGATCTCGGCGTCCGGGCCGATACCGACTTCCAGGTACTGGGACCACATGTTCTGTTCGATCAGCACCTGCTTGAGGCGCATGGCTTCAGGTGAGCCGGGACGCAGATCGCGCAGGTTGTCGCCAATGACTTCTTGCACCAATGCGCGGATCTCTTGGGCGCGCAGTGCATCTCCGCCTGCTTTTTCTTCGATGACCCGCTCGATCATGCTGGCGGCAAATGTCACGCCTGCCGCCTTGATCACTTGCAGGTCTGCAGGGGCCAGCAGGTAGGGCTTGGCCATGTCACGTTGCTCGCCACTGTTGGCCAGCACGGCCTGAATCGTACCCAGGGCAGTACCGCTGATTTCACGCAGGCTTTGCAGCGGCTTGGCGCTTTCCAGCAGCGAGCTCAGGGTGGGGAAGTGCGCAGTGCAGTCGATCACTTCGCCGTCTCGAACCACTACCACGGCCGGGCCACCACGCTCGCCGGGCAGCCATACGCGACCGACCAGTGTCGCGCGTTGCCAGTCATTGGGCAGGGAGTTTTCTACGGTCAATTGCAGCGTTTGCATAGGCCTGATCCTTGAAAAAGGTACATCGAGATTCGTGGGAGCGAGCCTGCTCGCGATCGAGTCACTGCGGTTTGCCTGAGCATCCGCAGCGTCTGCTTCGCGAGCAGGCTCGCTCCCACAAGTCATGTGTCTGTGGTTTCTAGTGAGAGTGGCGGGGCGGGCCGTTTTCCGGGATTACGCGCCAGTACAACGTTGCCGGTTCCAGGCAGCCGCCGGTGGACAACTGGCCGACCAGTTGGCGATACAGTTCCTGCCACGGTGTTTGCGACGGGGCCAGCGGCGGCAGCGGTTCCTGGCGACGCTCGTTGAGTACGGTTTCGTCCACCAGCAAATTGACGCTGCGCGCATTCAGGTCGACGCGCAGGCGATCTCCCGTGCGCAGCAGTGACAGGCCGCCACCTACGGCAGATTCCGGGGACATGTTGAGGATCGACGGGCTGGCCGACGTACCGCTTTGGCGGCCATCGCCCATGCACGGCAGTGAGTCGATCCCGGCCTTGATCAGGTTGGAAGGCGGGGCCATGTTCACCACCTCGCCACTGCCGGGGAAACCCACGGTGCCGCAGCCGCGAATCACCAGGATGCAGCGCTCATCGATATCCAGCGTCGGGTCGTTGATCCGTGCCTGATAGTCTTCGGGTCCCTCGAACACAATGGCCCGCGCTTCGAAGCTGTTGGGTTGCAACGGGTCGCTGAGGTAGGTCTTGCGGAAGGCTTCACCCACCACCGACATTTTCATGATGGCGCTGTCGAAGAAGTTGCCGCTGAGCACGATAAAACCGGCACGGTGCATCAGCGGGTCTTCGAAGGCGCGGATCACATCGCGATCGCCGGTGACGGTGTCGGCGACCACCTCGCCCATGGTGCGGCCACTCACCGTGAGGCAGTCGCGGTGCAGGAGGCCAACCTTGTCCAGTTCATGCATCACCGCCGGTACGCCGCCTGCACGGTGGAAACTTTCGCCCAGGTATTCGCCGGCCGGCATGCAGTTGACCAGCAGCGGCACGTCTTCGCCCACGCGCTGCCAATCTTCGAGCGACAGATCAATGCCGCTGTGGCGGGCAATGGCAATCAAGTGCGGCGGGCAGTTGGTGGACGCGCCCAGTGCCGAGGCCACGGCAATGGCGTTTTCGAATGCAGCGTGGGTCATGATCTGCGATGGGCGTACATCCTCGCGAACCAGATCGACAATCCGCATGCCGGTGGCATAGGCCATCTGCCCGCGTTCGCGGTACGGCGCCGGGATACTGGCGCAGCCGGGCAGCGACATGCCCAGCGCTTCGGCCAGGGCGTTCATCGACAGGGCGGTGCCCATGGTGTTGCAGTGCCCAACCGAAGGCGAAGAGGCGGTGGTCAGGGTCATGAACCCTTCGTAATCGATCTCGCCTGCGCTGAGCAGATTGCGCGCATGCCACAACACTGTGCCGGAGCCGATGCGCTGGCCTTTGTGCCAACCGTCGAGCATCGGCCCACCGGACAATACAATGGAGGGCAGGTCAGTGGTGGCCGCCGCCATCAGGCACGCCGGGGTGGTTTTATCGCAGCCAGTGGTCAGCACCACACCGTCCAGCGGGTAGCCATGAAGCACTTCCACCAGACCTAGATAGGCGAGGTTGCGATCCAGCGCGGCGGTGGGCCGGCGTGACTGCTCGGCGATCGGGTGCACCGGGAATTCCATCGGAATGCCACCCGCGTCGCGAATGCCGTCCTTGACCCGCTTGGCCAGTTCGATGTGATGGCGGTTGCAGGGCGTCAGGTCGCTGCCGGTCTGGGCGATACCGATAATGGGCCGCCCCGATTGCAGTTCGGCGCGGGTCAGGCCCTGGTTCATGTAGCGTTCAACGTACAGCGCGGTAAGGTCAGCGTGACTTGGATCATCGAACCACAGCTGGCTGCGCAGGCGGCGTGGGGTTGAATCGGTCATGGCAGGCTCCAGCAAATTATTCGGGTAATGGGTTGTTACGGCGCAACTGACGGATCAGTCCGGCGTGGTCGAGTTCGCCATCTCCGGCCTCGACCATGGCTGCAAACAGACTGTCCACCAGGCTGCCCACGGGCAGGTTAAGGCCCAGCTTTTGCGCCTGAGCGAGGGCGGTTCGGGTGTCCTTGAGCTGCCACTTGGCAGGGCCGCCGGGAGTGAAGTCGTTGTTGAGCATGCGTTGACCGTGTTGACGCCAGATCGGCGAATCGACAAAGCCTCCCATCAGCGCTTCGTGGACTTTTGACGGGTCCGCGCCGCCGCGCTCGGCCAGCAGCAGGCCTTCGGCGACGGTGGCGATGGTGCTGGCGACGATCAACTGGTTGACCAGCTTGGACAGTTCGCCAGTGCCCGCCGGGCCTACGTGTACCGGGCGGCCCATGGCAGCCAGCACCTCGCGGCCCTGTTCGAAGGCCTCAGCTTCACCGCCGACCATGATCGCCAGGCTGGCTTCCCGCGCGCCGCGCTCGCCCCCCGACACCGGGGCGTCGAGGTAGCGCAGGCCGCGTTCGGCACACAACCGCGCTTGCTCGGCAGCGGTGTCGACGGGGATCGAACTCATCACAATCACCAGCGCACCCTGTGCCAAGGCCAGGGCCGCGCCGTTGTCGCCAAACAGAATCTCGTCGCAAGTCGGACCATCGCTGAGCATGCAGATCAGCACTTGCGCGCCGTGTGCTGCTTGAGCCGGGGTCTGGAAAACCTCAGCACCTTGTGCCGAGAGTTCCTGCACCTTGGCCGGCGAACGGTTCCATGCCCGTACCGCAAAGCCTGCGTGCAGCAGGTTGCGGGCCATGGGCTGGCCCATGATCCCGGTTCCGATAAAGGCTACGGCAGGCAGGCTCATGCTTTGCCTCCAACAGCCGGGGCCATTTCTGCGCCAATCTGCGACACCTTGTTGCGTGGCATCAGCACCATGCCCAGGCCACCCAGGCCGACCAGCGCTGCAATCACCATAAAGCCCGGGGTGTAGCTGCCGGTAACGGTGAACAGATAGCCTGTCAGGTAAGGGCCGATAAAGCCGCTGAGGTTACCGATGGAGTTGATCAGGCCAATCCCCACGGCAGCGCCAACGCCGGTCAGCACTTGCCCCGGTACGGCCCAGAACACGTTGATTGCGCTGTACACACCCATCGCCAGAAGGATAAAGCCGACGACGATGATCCACGGCTGGTTGAGCCATAACGCGACGGCTATGGACACCGCCGCGAGCATGGCAGCGCCGCCCGCATGCCAGTGACGCTCTTGCAGACGATCAGAGCGACGGCTCCACCAGATCATCGCTACAGCGGCAACGGCGTAAGGGATGGCGGTGATCAGACCATTTTGCATCAGGCCGATTTCAAGCCCGAACGAGCCACGGAACGAGGCCAGTACGGTGGGCATGAAGAAGTTCATCGCGTTGGAGCCCGAGGTGATGCCGAAATACACCAATGCCAACAGCCATACCTGGCGGTTGCACAGAGCCTTGCGGATCATCTGGCCTTTGGTTGGTTGAATGCCCACCACCAGCGGTTTGTTGCGCTCTTCCTGGGCCAGGGTATTGATCAGCCAGTTACGCTGTTTGTCGGTCAGCCAGTGCGCGTCGGCCGGGTGGTCAGTGAGGTAGAAGTAGCACACCACACCGAGGATCACGGCCGGTACGGCCTCGACGATGTACATCAGGCGCCAGCCGACGAAGCCCCAGGCATCGCCCAGCTCCATCAGGCCTACCGACAACGGTGCGCCGATGATTTGTGCGATGGGTACGCCCAGGTAAAAGGTGGCGATCATGCGGGCGCGGTAACGGCTCGGGAACCACAGCGACAGCAGGTAAATCACCCCGGGGAAGAACCCGGCTTCGGCAATACCCAGCAGTACGCGCAGGGAAACGAAGTGTACGGGCGTCTGCAGAAAGCCCATAGCGCCTGCGATGATGCCCCAGGTCACCATGATCCGCGCAATCCAGACCCGGGCGCCGTAGCGGTGCAGCAGAATGTTGCTCGGCACTTCGAACATGAAGTAGCCGAGGAAGAAAATACCCGCGCCCAGGCCATAAATGGTCTGGCTGATGCCGATGTCTTCGTTCATCCGCAGTGCGGCGAACCCGACGTTGTTACGGTCCAGAAAGGCGACCACAAACAGCAGGATGAGAAAGGGGATCATGCGCTTGGTAACGCGCTTGATCGTCTGTTGTTCGATGTCGGAGACATCGGGAAGTGGCGTTGTGGTCATATCGCACGGCCTCAGTTTTTATTGTTGTGTGTAACGCGAGCTTTTTTGCTTTTTGTGGGAGCGGGCTTGCTCGCGATAAAGGCGACGCGGTGTCACTGAACAACCGCATCGATCCCGTCGCGAGCAAGCCCGCTCCCACAGAGGTGTGGGGTTATTTGGGGGCCGTATCCTCGATATGGGCGCGCACGATGGCGTCGAAGTCCGGGTCGGCGGTAAAGCCCAGGGCTCGGGCGCGTGGAGCCTGGACCTTGCTCGGCCAGCTTTCCACGATGCGCTGGATGGTAGCGTCCGGCTCCCAGCGAATCAGCTTTGTCACGTCCTCTCCTGCCACCCGTTGCAGCGCCGAGACCATGTCCGCCACGGTGGTGGTCACACCCGGCAGCGGGATGATGCGTTCGTTGCCCAGGGTTTGCGGTGACAGGGTCATGCCCAGCAGCATCGACTCAATAATCCGCCGCGGAGACGTGAGGTACACCTGGGTGTCCGGGCGCACCGGGCACACGGCAGGCAGACCCACCAGCGGCTCGCGAATGATCGAGCTGAAGAAGGTTGATGCGGCCTTGTTCGGCTTGCCGGGGCGCACAGCCACCGTTGGCAGGCGCAGCACGCGACCATCGACAAAACCCTTGCGGGCATAGTCAGCCACCAGCAGTTCGCCCACGGCTTTTTGCATGCCGTAGGAGGACTGCGGCGTGAGCACGGTATTGTCATCGACCACAGGCGGCAGCGCGCCACCAAATACGGCGAAGCCGCTGGCATACACAAAGCGCGGTGTGTTGCCCTGTTTGCGCAGGGTTTCGAGCAGCAGCATCAGGCCGTGCAGGTTGACCTGCATGCCGAGGTCGAAATCCGCCTCGGCGGCCGAACTGACCACTGCTGCCAGGTGCCAGACCAGATCCACGCCGTCAGTCACTCGGGCGATAACGTGCGGGTCAGCCACATCGCCGGTCACCAGTTCGATGCGCGGGTCATCGGGCAGGTCTTCCCCAGCAAAGGCGTCAAACAGCACGATGCGTTCAATGGCACGAGGCGCCTGGCCTTCGAGGGTCAGGGTGTTCAGGTCAAGCAGGCGCTGAGCCAGTTGCTTGCCGATAAAACCGGTACCGCCGGTGATTAGAATTCTCATGTACAGCCCCTGTTTCTTATAGTTGTTTGAGCGGTGAATCAGTCGGCCTGCACGGTGCGCTGGCGCTGCTCGCCAAGGCCGCTGATGCCCAGGCGCATTTCCTGACCCGGGCGCAGATAGACCGGCGACGGCTTGACGCCCAGGCCCACACCCGGCGGCGTACCGGTGGAAATCACATCGCCCGGTTGCAGTGACATGCAGCGGCTCAGGTAGGCAATCAATGCCGGGATCTGGAACACCATGGTGCGGGTATTGCCGTTCTGGTAGCGCTGTCCGTCGACCTCAAGCCACAGGTCGAGCTGGTGTGGATCGGTGATTTCATCACGGGTCACCAGCCACGGGCCGAGGGGACCGAAGGTGTCGAAGCCCTTGCCCTTGTCCCAGGTGCCGCCACGTTCCAGCTGCCATTCGCGCTCGGACACATCGTTGATCACGCAGTAACCGGCCACGTGTTCCAGTGCGTTGTGTTCGTCGATATTGCGTCCGCCCTTGCCGATCACCACGCCCAACTCGACTTCCCAGTCGGTCTTGGTCGAGTCGCGGGGGATTTCGACGTTATCGTTGGGGCCGCAGATGGCGCTGGTCCATTTACTGAACACCACCGGCTCCGACGGCACGGCCAGGCCGGATTCTGCGGCGTGGTCCGCATAGTTCAGACCGATGCAGATGAACTTGCCGACCTGGCCGACGCAGGCGCCGATTCGAGGCGAGCCGCTGACCAGAGGCAGGGTGGCGGGGTCGATTTTGCTGAGTGCGGCCAGGCTTTCGGGATTGAGCGCGGAGCCTGCGACATCAGCGATGTGCGCCGACACATCACGGATATTGCCTTGAGCATCCAGCAGACCGGGTTTTTCCTGACCTTTATCGCCGTAGCGCAGCAGTTTCATAAGCACTCCTATATTTAAATATGTTCTGTGGGAGCGAGCCTGCTCGCGAAACAGGCGCTGATGCCTTCGCGAGCAGGCTCGCTCCCACAGTCAGGTTTCAGTTGCTCATCCCGCCATCAATCACTTGGGTGGTGCCGGTGGTGTAGCTGCTGGCGTCGCTGGCCAGGTACAACGCCAACTGGGCGATTTCTTCAGCGTGGCCGATGCGGCCCATGGGCTGGCGGTCAACAAAAGCTTGATACACCTCAGCTTCGGAACGTCCTTGCTCAAGTGCCTGCTGGGCGATGCGCTGGCGCAGCGACGGGGAGTCCACGGTGCCGGGGCAAATGGCGTTGCAGCGAATGCCCTGGCGCACGTAATCGGCGGCCACGGATTTGGTCAGGCCAATCACGGCGGCCTTGCTGGCGGTGTAGGCAAAACGGTTGGGCACGCCTTTAACGCTGGAGGCCACCGAGGCCATGTTGATGATCGAACCGCCCCCGTTGCTCAACATGCCCGGCAAGAAGGCACGGATCATCCGGTACATGGCCGTTACGTTGAGGTCGAATGAGAATTGCCAGGCCTGTTCGTCGCAGTCCAGCACAGCGCCGCTGTGCACATAACCTGCGCAGTTGAACAGCACGTCCACGTTGCCCACTTGCTGGCTGATAGCGTCAATGTCCGACGCACGGGTCACGTCCAGAGAGAGGGTTTGAATGCCGGGGATGTCGTGCAAGGCTTCGATATTCAGGTCGGTGGCGATGACCTGAGCGCCGGCATCCCGAAAAGCCATTACCGATGCGCGGCCTATGCCTTGCGCTGCAGCGGTGATCAGAACGCGTTTATTGGCTAGGTTCATGACAAGTGTCCGTTGTTATTATTTGGCGCAACCACTGCACACTAATGTTGCTTTGCGATAATCGCCAATGAGATATTCTCAGGACTTAATAACCGGAGGTTATCGGATGGCGGATGTCGGGTTTAACCAGCTGTGCAACTGGCTGAGGTTTCGCCATTTGGTGCTGATCGACACCCTGGCGCGCACGCAAAACATGCATGCCACGGCACAGGAAATGAGCATCAGCCAGCCGGCTGTTAGCAAGATGCTGCGTGAAATCGAGCACCAGTTGGGCTTCGAAGTTTTCGCCCGCTTGCCGCGCAGCATGACGCTGACCGACCTGGGCACCCACGTGGCCCGGTTCGCCCAGATCGCGCTGAACGACACCGGCCAGTTTGTCAGCCAGATCAATCATCTGCGCCAGGGCGGACATGGCCTGCTGAAGGTCGGCACGATCTATGCCGCGACGGCTTTGGCCGTGCCCGCGGCAATTGTGCGGGTCAAGCAGCAGTGGCCACTGCTTACCGTGCAAGTGCTTGAAGGCACCAGCGCCAACATGCTGACCTTGCTCGAACACAAGGAGCTGGACCTGGTGGTGGCCCGGTTTACCCTCGACCGTCATCGTGAGTTGTTCGAGTTCCAGGCGCTGGCGCCGGAGCCGTTGTGTCTGGTCACCGGCAGTCAGCATCCCTTGGCTGGAGCCAGTGAAGTCCCCTTGGCTGAACTCGGCAGCTGGCCATGGGTGATCTACCCCACAGGCACACCGATGCGTGCGCGGGTAGAAAAAGCCTTTGTCGAAGCCGGCATGCAGACCCCGGAAAACACCGTCGAAACCGTGTCCCTGCAAACCACCATGCAGCTGCTGCAGACAACCCCGGCGGTGGCGATGCTGGCTGAATCGATGGTCGAGCCAGAAATCCAGGCCGGACGCCTGACCCGTCTAGCCTTACCGTTTCCGCTGGTCTTGGCGGATTACGGCGTCATCACCCGGCGTAACGAAGAGCCGCAGTGGTCTGCAAAAGCTTTTATCGATGCGCTATTGAGCGGGCCCGATGCTCTGCGCGGCGCTCGCCAGACACCTTGATAACTCGCAGTTATTAACTGATCCAATCATGTGATTGGGCAGCGGCCGCATCGCCCTCTAAAGTGATCGACGCCCCACCTGCCGGGTAGGGGCGCAACCGCTCATGAGAGGCGCGAATGAGAACAATAAAAAGCTACAAGACGCTGACAATCTTCTTCCTGTTCCTGATTGGCGTGGTCAATTACCTCGACCGAAGTGCACTGTCCATCGCCAACACCACCATCCAGAAAGACCTTGCCATCAGCCCGATGCAAATGGGCGTGATGCTCTCTGCCTTTTCCGTGGCCTACGCCTTCTCCCAATTGCCCCTCGGTGCCCTGATCGACAAGCTGGGCAGCAAGTTGGCGCTGGGTGGATCGCTGGTGGTGTGGTCGGTGGCGCAGGCGGCTTTCGGGCTGTTCAGCAGCTATGGCCATCTGGTCGGGCTGAGGGTATTGCTGGGGATTGGCGAGGCACCGGTCTTTCCTTCGGCGGCCAAGGCCTTGTCGGAGTGGTTCGACACCCAGGAGCGGGGCACGGCAACCGGCTGGGTGTGGTCCTCGACCTGCATCGGGCCGTGCCTGGCGCCGCCTTTGTTGACCGTATTCATGGTGCATCTGGGCTGGCGCGGGATGTTCATCCTGACCGGTGTGATGGGCCTGTTATTGGCGGTGTGCTGGTTCAAGTTCTACAAAAGCAAAGCGCAATACATGGCCGAGACAGGCCGTGCAGAACCGGTGCCGGTGCAACAGGCCAAGGCACCGAAAGTGCGCTGGACCTCGTTGTTCAAGGATCGCAATACATGGGGGGCCTTTCTCGGGTTCATGGGCGTGATCTACATGATCTGGCTCAACCTCACCTGGCTGCCCGGCTACTTTGAACGCGAGCATGGCCTGGACCTGTATCGCACGGCCTGGGTGGTATCGCTGGCTTATCTGTTCGGCGCCCTGGGCACCATCGTCGCGGGCAAGTGCTGTGACCGTCTGGTGGCGAGGGGCATGCGGGTACTGGCCAGCCGAAAACTGATGGTGATTCTGGGCCTGCTCGGCGGGGCGCTGTTTACCCTGATCGTGGCGTTTACCACCAACGTGGTGGCGTGCGTGATCCTGCTGTGCCTGACCATGTTCTTCATCAACATCTCCAGCGCCACGGCCTGGATGATCGTCAACACCATCGTGCCGTCGGAGCGTGTCGCTTCGTTTGGTTCGATCCAGAACTTTGGCGGTTATTTGGCGGGCTCCATTGCCCCGATCCTGACGGGGTTCAGCGTGCAGCAGAGCGGCTCGTTTTCTTCGGCATTCGTGATCAGTGCGGTGGTCGCTGCGTGTTCAGCCTTTGCCTACTTTGCGTTGCTCAAGGAGCCGGGCGGGAATGCATCGTCACCCCTGCAGCTTCGCGAGGCGCAGGCTTTGTAGCAGCTGACGAGCGGAGCGAGGCTGCGTCCGGCGGCGCAGCCGTCGTGAAACCTGAATTCCGTTTTCGCCTGACACAACGAGGCACCTGACTAACGACGGCTGCGCCGCCGGACGCAGCCTCGTTCCTTCGGCAGCTGCTACGGGAATGATGAGGCGCTTATAACCACGACTCGGTAATGCGTCGGTCCAGCTCTTCCCAGTCAGCCATGCCCAGCACCCGGGTGGTGTTCAGGCCGCGCAGGTAGCCGCGCAGTTGATGAGCGCTGGCGTGAATGTCGGCAGTGCGGGTGTTTTGGTTGTGCAGCGCCTCTTCATAAAGGCTCAGATATTCGTCCACCCGGTCGCGGTACTCGGGCAGTACCGCTTCTCGAATCAGGTCGAAGGTTCGCAGTTTTTGATTGGTATTCACGGGTCACCCTTTGTGAGATTACGGGCTGTTGTTTTGATTCCAACTGTTTCCCAATGTAGCTCACATGTGACCCGTGTTAATACCCGCTGCCCGGTCAGTGTGACGCGGGTGCTGTCACGGACGGTGAATCGACCTGTTTGCCTGGCTCATGTCCGGCTCTTGCGCTGCGAATCAACATCAGCGCGCCCAACAACGCCGTCCCGGCCAAAAAGTACATGCCCGCGTGCGGATTGTTGAAGTAGCCCTCGGCCCAGGTTTTGACCGTTGGTGCCAGGAACCCGCCCAGATTACCCAGCGCGCCAATCACGGCAATCCCGCTGGCAGCTGCCGCGCCCCCCAGAAAACGGGTAGGCAGGGTCCAGAACAGCGGTTGCACGGTGATGAATCCGGCGGCCGCGATGCAGAACGCCAATATCACCAGCGGCAGGCTGCCACTTAATGTCGAGCCGACCATGCCCACTGCGGCCAAAGCCAGCATTAGCGCGGCGAAGCGAGTTTGCTGACCTTTGCGGTCGGCGTAGCGGGTCACGATATACAGCATGCACACGGTGGCAATCCACGGGATTGAAGTCAGTGCGCCAACCTTCAAGCCAATGCCGGTGCCCAGCAACTCGGCGATCCGCGTCGGCAGATAGAACAGCACCCCGTACACGCTGACCTGAATCGTGAAATAGATCAGGGTGAAGTACAGCACCATCGGGTTGATCAGTGCCGCGCGCCACGACGAAGGCCCCTTGTTGGCCTTGAGCAGGTGTTCCTTTTCAAGCTCGTGCTCAATGGCTGCCTTTTCTTCGCGGCTCAGCCACTTGGCATCCCGGGGCTTGTCGGTCAGATAAAAGAACGCAAACACGCCGATGATCGAAGCCGCCAGACCTTCAGTCACAAACATCCATTGCCAGCCGGTAAGGCCGAACTGCGCGGTTTCCAGCAGCCAGCCCGACACCGGCCCGCCTACCATCAGCGAGACCGGTACGCCAAAGTAGTAGATGCCATAGGCCGAGCCGCGCTGGTTCTGCGGGAACCAGTAGGTCAGATACAGCACCACTCCCGGCGACAGGCCGGCTTCGGCCACGCCCAGCAAAAAACGCAGGATGTAAAAGCTGGTTTCGTCGTGGGCAAACATCATCGCCGCCGACACCAGGCCCCAGGTGACCATGATCCGGCTCAGCCAGATACGGGCACCGATCTTGTGCAGCATCAGGTTGCTCGGGACTTCAAATACCGCATAGCCGATAAAGAAAATCCCTGCGCCCAAGGCAAACGCCGCGTTGCTCAGGCCGGTGTCCGCCTGAAAGGCGTGTTTGGCAAAGCCGATGTTGGAACGGTCGATGATGGCCATCGCGAACATCAACGCGACAAAGGGCAGGATGCGCCAGCGGATTTTACTTAGCGCCTGTTGCAAAACGGGATTGGACATGAGGTGCTCCGGTTATTTTTTTTGTGGAGTACAACGACACTTAACGGGCTGGTTTGGCTTTGAGGGCGCCGCGGGCATAAGCCGCCACGATCACAAAGCAACCCATCGGTAACAGGTAGGCCACGGCCGTGGAGGAATGGTCGGCCACCAGGCCCATCACGTAGGGCAACAGTGCGCCGCCGACAATGGCCATGATCATGAACGAGCTGCCGCGCTTGGTATGCGGGCCGAGGTTTTTCACGCCCATGGCAAACAAGGTCGGAAACATGATCGACATGAAGAAGAACGTCGCCACCAGCGCCACCACCGACAGGCCTTCAATCCCCGTCACCACCACCGCGCACAGCCCGACGTTGATCAATGCGTAGATCAGCAGCAGACGCTGGGCGTTGACGCGGCCCATCAGCCAGGTGCTGAAGAACCGGCCGAACATGAAGCTGAGCATCGCCACCGAGAGCAGATACGCGGCCTGCTGGCTGCTCATCTGCGCCCAATGCTCGGTCACGTAGTTGATGAAAAACGCACCCACGCCGACTTGTGCGCCCACATAGAAGAACTGGGTGATGACGCCGGTGACGAACTCGCGGTGCTGCCACAGGGTTTTGTGGTCATGCTGGCCGGCTTGTACTTCCTGTTCGCGCAGATCAGGCAAGGGGGTGCGGGCGATCAGGATGGCCACCAGCAACACCAGTGCGGCAATTACCAGGTAGGTCATTTGCAGCGATTGCGTGGTGTCGGTGCTGTTGGCGCCACTGAAAAACAGTGCGCCGCCAATCAATGGTCCAAAAAACTGCCCCAGTCCGTTGAATGACTGTGCCAGGTTCAAGCGTCGTTCAGCACCGGCAGGCTCACCCAGCACCGTGGCATACGGGTTGGCGGCGGTTTCCAGGCAACCCAGGCCGCAGGCGATTACAAACAGGGCGAACAGAAAGAACTGAAAGCTCTGTGCGGCAGCTGCGGGCATGAACAGCAGGGCGCCCGTGGCGTAGAGGCACAAGCCCAGCAAAATGCCAGCCTTGTAGCCGTATCTGTCCATGATGAACCCGGCAGGCAGGGCAATCAGAAAGTACGCCCCGAAGTACGCGCTTTGCAGCAGGCCCGACTGGGCCTTGCTCACGTGCAGGGTTTCCTGAAAGTGTTTGTTCAGTACATCGAGCAGGCCATAGGAAAGGCCCCACAGGAAGAACAGGCAGGTCACCAGAATCAGTGCCCAGCGATAGGACGTAACCGCCCGGGTAAAAGGTGGCTCTGCGACGTTCGAGTGCTTGAGTGACATGACGCATCTCCTTCTTATTGTTGTTGGCGACTTGCGTGGATCTGGATCGATTTGTGGGAGCGAGCCTGCTCGCGAAGGCATCAAAGCCTGCTTCGCGAGCAGGCTCGCTCCCACAGGGTTACGGCTACAGGCTGAATATCGGGCTCATCGGCGCCCATTTTTCATGGGGCAAGGTCCAGGGTGTGGGCTGTTGAAAACGCCACATCAGCGCTTCCCATTCCTGCACCTTGGGTTCGCTGGCGCTGGCACGCTCAAAACCCTCGGCGCTGAAGCCGGGGGCGGTGTCCATGACCATGAACAGCCGCGTCCCCAAGCGCCAGATCTGCATGTCCAGCACCCCGTGCTGGCGCAGGTGGGCGCTGATCTGCGGCCAGATGTGTTGGTGCAAGCGCTCGTACTCGGCGATCAATACCGGATCGTCCTTGAGGTCCAGCGCCAGGCACTGGCGGGTCATGTCAGCGCCCGGTCCAGGTGGGTGTAGCCACCATCGACCACCAGCCATTGCCCGGTGGTGTGAGAGGCGCGGGAGGACAACAGAAACAGCACGCTGTCGGCGATTTCCGAGGCCGTGGTCATGCGTTGGCCGAAAGGGATTTTTTCGACGATGCTCGAAAGCTTGGCTTTCGGGTCGGCAAAGGTGTCGATCCAGCGCTCATACAGCGGGGTCATGACTTCTGCCGGGATCACCGCGTTAACCCGGATCCCGTCCTCCAGCAATGAGGTGGCCCATTCGCGCGTCAGGGACAGTTGCGCGCCTTTGGCAGCGGTATAACCGCTGGTGCCGCCTTGGCCGGTGAGGGCTGTTTTGGAGCTGATATTGACGATGGAGCCGCGAGTGGCCTTGAGCGCGTCCACGCACAGGTGGGTCATCACGTAGTAATGGATCAGGTTTTTTTCCAGGGACTCGACGAAGGCCGAGCGCCCGGCCTCAACGCCTACGCTGTCGTTGACTCCGGCGTTGTTGACCAGCCCGTCGATGCGTCCAAAGCGTTGCAGTACAGTGGCGACCGCTGCCCGGCAGGCGTCTTCGTCACGCAGTTCGACCTGGATAAACAGGCTCTGCGAGCCGCGCTGGTCCAGTTGCCGTGCCAGCTCATCGGACAGCGGGCTGTGGCCGAAAATCACCGGGATCGCGCCTTCGTCAGCCAGCCCCAGAGAGATGGCTGCGCCAATCCCCGAACCGCCGCCAGTGACGATAAAGACCTTGTCTTGCAGGTACAAATTCATGGAGTCGCTCCCTCAATGGTGTAGACGCGGCACGCCGTACCGCCCCAGATAGCCGCGTGTTGCGACGTGCTGAGGCTGGACGACAGGCTGTCGAGCAAAGTGCAGGTGGCTGTGTAGTCGCTGGCCAGCAGGCACACGGGCCAGTCGGAGCCGAACATCAGACGATCGGCGCCGAACAGTTCCAGTGCGGTGTGCAAATAAGGCGTCAGTTGGGCGCTGTGCCAATGCTGCCAATGGGCTTCGGTGATCAACCCTGACAACTTGCAACTGACATGGGGCAGGGCGGCCAACGGCGCGAGCTGTTTGGCCCAGGCGGTTAAATCACCGGCTTGCACATCGGGTTTTCCCAGGTGATCGAGCACCAGATGATGCTGGTCATGCTGCTGGCACAGTTTGGTGACCGCCCCCAAATCTCTTGCCTTGACCAGCACTTCATAGACCAGTCCCTGGCGCTGCAACGTTGTGAGGCCGCGCTGAAATTTATGGCTTAGCATGAAGTCACCGGGTGAAGGTTCGTCCTGCAACTGATGACGAAAGCCACGCAAAACCGGATTTTGCCCCCAGCGTTCCAGCGACTGTTCAAGATCGCTGGCGCACAGGTCGACCCAACCCACCACGGCGCGAATCCACGGGTAACGTTCAGCCAGCAGCAATAACGCATCGGTTTCACTGGCGCAGGCCCGGGCCTGCACGGCGATGCAGCCGTCAAGACCGGCCGCATCAAGCAAGGGCCGCAAGTCATCGGGTTGAAAGTCCCGGCGCAAGCCGCTCATGTCGGGACCTATCCAGGGATAGTCCGTGGCGTCATAGCGCCAGAAGTGCTGGTGTGCATCGAGTCGCAGTGAGTGTGAGGACGACATTATTATTGTGCTCCGCCCTTGGTTCAGCCCCGGTACCGATACTGCTCGCGGGACGCTGCTTTCATCTGGATCGAAAAGCCCGGCGCCTGTGGGGGCATATAGGCCGCATTGCGAATCACGCACGGGTCTTCAAAATGCTCGTGCAGGTGGTCGACAAACTCCACCACCCGGCCTTCGTGAGTCCCGGCGATGCACAGGTAATCGATCATCGACAGGTGCTGCACGTACTCGCACAAGCCAACACCGCCGGCATGCGGGCATACCGGCAAGTTGTACTTGGCTGCCATCAGCATCACGGCCAGCACTTCGTTGACCCCGCCGAGACGGCAGGCATCGATCTGCACCACATCAATGGCTTCGCGCATGATCAGTTGCTTGAACACGATACGGTTCTGGCACATCTCGCCGGTTGCGACCTTGACCGGGGCGACGCCTAGACGGATTTTGCGATGACCTTCCACGTCGTCCGGGCTGGTGGGTTCTTCGATAAACCACGGGTTGGCAAACGACAGCTCGCGCACCCAGTCAATGGCGGCGTCGACTTCCCATACCTGATTGGCGTCGATCATCAATTGGCGATCCGGCCCCAGCACCTCGCGGGCGATGCGCACGCGGCGGATGTCGTCTTGCAGGTCGTGGCCGACTTTCAGTTTGACGTGGGAGAAACCTGCATCCACCGCTTCCTGGCAAAGCCTGCGCAGTTTGTCATCGGCATAACCGAGCCATCCGGCCGAGGTGGTGTAGCAGGGGTAACCGTCAGCTTCCAGTGAAGCCAGGCGCTCGGCCTTGCCCTGGGCGCGTTCGCGCAGCAAGGTCAAAGCTTGTGCCGGCGTGATGCAGTCGGTGATGTAGCGAAAATCAATGCAACGCACCAGTTCTTCGGGGCTCATGTCGGCCACCAGGCGCCACACGGGTTTGCCTTCTGCCTTGGCCCACAAGTCCCATGCCGCGTTGACCACTGCACCGGTAGCCAGGTGAATGGCGCCCTTGTCCGGGCCGATCCAGCGCAGTTGGCTATCGCTGGTCACGTGGCGCCAGAAGCGGCCCATGTCTTCGGCGATCCATTGCAGTTTCAAACCCACCAGCAAGCTGGACAGCGCCTTGATCGAGGCGCAGCAAATCTCGTTGCCGCGGCCGATGGTAAAGGTCAGGCCGTGACCTTCAAGGCCCGGGGTGTCGGTTTCAAGAATGACATAGGCGGCTGAGTAATCCGGGTCCGGATTCATCGCATCCGAACCATCCAGGGATTGCGAAGTGGGGAAGCGAATGTCTTCAACCCGTACGGCGGTAATCGTGGTCATGGTTCAACTCCCTGTCAGTCGGCGTTCACGGTGCGTTGTTGTTGTTCACCCAGGCCGCTGATGCCCAGACGCATGGTCTGGCCGGCGCGCAGGTACACGGGTTCGGGCTTGATGCCCAGACCGACGCCCGGCGGCGTGCCGGTGGAAATCACGTCGCCCGGTTGCAGGCTCATGAACTGGCTGAGGTAACTGACGATTTTCGGGATCTGGAAAATCATCGTTCGCGTGTTGCCGTTCTGGTAGCGCTTGCCGTCTACTTCCAGCCACAGGTCGAGTTGGTGCGGGTCGGCGATTTCATCGCGGGTCACCAGCCACGGGCCAAGCGGGCCGAAGGTGTCGCAGCCTTTGCCTTTGTCCCAGGTGCCGCCCAGCTCGAGCTGGAACTCGCGCTCGGAGACGTCGTTGATCACGCAATAACCGGCCACGTGCTCAAGGGCATCGCTTTCGCTGATGTAACGACCGCCCTTGCCGATGACCACGCCCAGTTCGACTTCCCAGTCGGTTTTGCGCGAGTTTCGCGGGATTTCTACGTTGTCGTTGGGGCCGACAATGGCGCTGGTCCATTTGCTGAACACCACAGGCTCGGCGGGGATGGCGGCGCCGGTTTCGGCAGCATGGTCGGCGTAGTTGAGGCCGATGCAGATGAACTTGCCGACCTGGCCGACGCAGGCACCGATACGTGGCGAGCCTTCAACCAGTGGCAGGGTCGACGGGTCGATATCTTGCAAGCGGGCAATGCTTTGCGGGCTCAGGGTTTCGCCTGCGATATCCGTGACCACTGCGGACAAGTCGCGCAGTTGACCGTTGTTATCGAGCAGAGCAGGGCGTTCCTGGCCTTTGTCACCGTAGCGCAGCAGTTTCATAAACAATCCTTTTTGGAAGGGGCAGGGCCCTGTGGGAGCTGGCTTGTTGTGGGAGCGGGCTTGCTCGCGATGGCATCAGCGCGATTATCCTGATACACCGCAGCGATCCAATCGCGAGCAAGCCCGCTCCCATAAGAGCAAAGTCAAAAGCGATGGAGTCAGTTACTCCAGCCGCCATCAATGATTTGTGCTGTGCCGGTGGTGAAGCCGCTGGCACTGGAACCGAGGTAGAGCGCCAGCTGGGCGATTTCTTCGGCGGTGCCGATGCGGCCCATGGGTTGGCGAGCGGCAAAGGCGGCGTACACCTCGTCGGTGCTGCGGCCTTCACGCTCGGCTTGTTCGCTGATGCGCTGGCGCAGGGAAGGGGAGTCGACGGTGCCGGGGCAGATGGCATTGCAGCGAATGTTCTGGCTTACAAAATCAGCCGCCACCGAACGGGTCAGGCCAATGACCGCGCCTTTGCTGGCGCAGTAGGCAAAGCGGTTGGGCACACCTTTAACGCTGGAGGCCACCGACGCCATATTGATGATCGAGCCGCCACCGTTGCTCAGCATGCCCGGCAAGAAGGCGCGGATCATGCGGTACATGGCGGTCACGTTGAGGTCCAGGGCGAAGCTCCAGTCCTGTTCGCTGCATTCCAGAATGTTGCCGCTGTGCACAACGCCAGCGCAGTTGAACAGCACATCCAGCGGGCCAAGTTCCTTGGCCAGGCGCTCGATTGCAGCGGCATCGGTAACGTCCAGAATATGTGTGTGCGCGCCTTCAAGGGTGTTGAGGGCTGCGGCATTGATGTCGGCGGCGAAGACTTCGGCGCCAGCGGCGAGGTATGCCTGGACACTGGCCTGGCCAATGCCCTGAGCGGCCGCAGTGATCAGCACGCGTTTGCCGGAAAGATCCATGGGTGCTCCATTACGTTTTTTTGTTTTTGTCGTAAATGGCCTAATGGTCAGGCCATTGTGGGCGTAGCAAATGGCAAAACGACTCAAGTGCAGGGATAAGGTTTGCTATGATCGCTTTACGTTATCCATCCAATGGTCAGGCCATTGGTCCTTTTGTAGCATGCACCTCAAGCTTCAACAAGCGTCTTTTTTTGCCAAAAGTGCTCGTCGAAGGCTGTCCATTCCAGAGCTTATTTCCTGATGCCATTTCAAGTTATTGATAATCAAAGACTTTATCGGCAAATCGCTGATCAACTACGTGCCTTGATCGACAGCGGTGAATTCCCGCCGGGCAGCCGTTTGCCGGCCGAGCGCGAACTGGCCAAGTTGCTGGGTGTGAGTCGCGCCTCGGTGCGCGAGGCGATGATTGCCCTGGAAGTCATCGGTCTGGTGGATGTGCGCGTGGGTAACGGGGTTCTGGTCTGTGAGCCGCCGGTGCAAGCGGTGTCCGACGAACCAGTGATGGCCCAGGCCACGCGAAATCAGTGGAAAGAACTGGACCCTGAGTTGGGCATCGAAGTTGATTTCAGCGCTGAGATCCCGCCGTTCGCCTTGCTTCAGGCTCGGCGCCTGATCGAGCCCGAGGCCGCGGCACTGGCAGCGGTGAATGCCAGTGACGAAGAATTGGCGGGTATTCGTGAGGCGTTCGAGCGCAACGTGCAGGACAACCGCAACGACTCCCATACCCACCCGGGCGACCGCCTGTTCCATATCCGCATTGCCCAGGCTTCGGATAACCCGGCCTATGCGCTGATGATCCAGCATTTGCTGGGTCATCGTTACGGCAGCATGTTCCAGCGTTTGCAAAGTCACTACACCCCGGATGACATGATTCATCGTTCGGAAAATGAACACCGTCGCGTGCTGCAAGCACTGGAGCAGCACGACCCGGCCGCTGCACGTCAGGCAATGGCCGAGCATCTGGATGAAGTGATCCGCATCTTCACCCGCAGTGCTCGCTGACCTTCAATCGACAGCCGGGTCGACTTGGGATAATTCCTACGTTTAAGGGGAAATTTCCTAGGTAACTATCCTGATGTCTCCGGGACAATTGACCTACACCGTTTTTCGATGGGTCAACCTGATGTCTGGTCATTCACTGCGTATCCTGATTTTGGAAGATGACGACTTCCAGCGCGCCGTAGCGGTGAGCCTGTTTCGCTCGCTGGGCTGTCATGAAGTGTTTGAGGCCAGTGATGGCAGTGAGGCGCTGGCGGTTCTTGAGCAGGTTGGTGCGGTGGATATCGCCGTCTGCGATTTACAGATGGAAGGCATGGACGGTCTGGCCTTTTTGCGCCGGGTGGGCAAGTCGGGGCAAGTCAAAGCCATCATCATCAGCAGTGCCCTGTCGGCTGACTTGCGCCGCACGGCGCGTCAGATCGTTACCCTTTTGGGGTTGGAGTTGCTGGGTGATGTCGGCAAGCCGCTGCACGCCGAAGTGCTTGGGCCTCTGCTGGCAAAGTATCAGGGCGCCTGCACCACCGAGAAAACGCCCGGCAGTAAGGTGCAACTGGCCTGTGAAGACGAGGTGCGCCAGGCCCTGGCTCTGCAGCAACTGCAGGCCTGGTACCAACCCAAGTTCAACCTGCAGACCGGCGAGGTGTGTGGTGTTGAGGTGCTGTGTCGCTGGCAGCACCCGAGTAAAGGGGTGCTGCCCCCGGCCATGTTTATCCCGGTGCTGGAGCGCTGCGGGTTGATGGACGACATGTTGTTTGCTCAACTGGATCAGGCGTTGAGACTGCAAGAGCAAGCCAGGATTCAGGGCTTTCCCTTGAACATGGCGTTCAACCTGCAAACCGCGCAATTGGCCAATAACCAGCTGACTTACACCCTCAAGGGCATCCTGACCCGGCATGCGACGCCAGGCTCCAGGCTGACCTTCGAACTGACCGAGAACGGACTGCTGCAAGCGCCGGCCGCCAGTCTGGAGAACCTGGTACGCCTGCGAATGATGGGCTGCCGGTTATCGATCGACGACTTTGGAACCGGGTTTTCCTCGCTGCAACGGCTGTGTCAGTTGCCATTTAATGAAATCAAGCTCGACGCCGGGTTTGTTCGCCACCTGGAGCATGAGCCGCGCTGCGAAGCGGTGATCGCCAACACCCTGGCGCTGGGCAAAAATCTGGGCATGTCGGTGGTCATCGAAGGGATCGAAACCGAGGCCCAGTTTCAGCGCTTGCTGACAATGGGCTGCGTTGAAGGGCAGGGCTACTGGTTTGCACGACCCATGAGCGGCCAGGACTTGCTGCACTGGTTGCAACAACGTGAAGCCAGTCCTGGCGCTGAGGCTTCAACGGCGCCGGATCACTCGAATGAGTACGGCGTCAGTGCCGTCGGGTCGATGTTCTGATCCACGGTGGCCATCGCATCCTTGAGCGGGCAAAGCAGGCCGACGCTGGTTTTACGGCAGTCCCCGGCGCTGTTGAAATCACGCTTGAGCGGTTTTTGGGCGCCGGTCAGCTGCGTCAGGTTGCGGATCTGATCCATTGACTGCGCCTCAAAGGCAATGCGCAGAAAGTACTCGCCGGTTTTGACTTCCTTGTAGCGTTCAAACTGCAGCGTACCGACGGGCGGGATATTGTTCTCGATGTAGTCCCCCAGCTTCCAGCCGAAGCCGAGCATGGTGCGCAGGTAGGCGATATTGGTGTCGTGGGCCACGAGCAGCATCAGCGGCACATCAGGCGGGATGCTTTGCCCGTCTTTTTGGGCCAGCGGGGTGCCTTGCTTGAGTTCCAGCGAAATCTGGTTCATCAGCTCTGACGCACCGCGACTGGCGATATAGGGGATGTCATTGAGGTAGTCGTACTTGGCTTTGGTCAGCACCATCAGGCTCGACACTTGGGCTGCGGTACGACCGTTGCCGAACGCGACTTTATCCAGTGGCAAGCCCTGGCTGTATTCCAGGCGGAACACTTCGCCCATGTTGGCGCCCGCGCTCAGGCCCTTGATCGAGAAGCGGCCCTTGGCGTTTTGTTCAAGGGTCCAGGCTTGTTTGCCATAGGGGCAGTCGGCCGCGGGCAGGCAGGCGATTTCTCTGAGTTTTTCTTCAAAGGGTTTGTAACGGGCCTGAGCGGCCTCGACGCTGCCACCCAGGGCTTTGAGAATGTCGGCTTTGGCTTTCACTGGGTCGAGGGCGGCAAAGGGCATTTCATTGGCCTGGAACAAGGCGTCCTGGTCGCCGCTGACATAGGTCGGTTGCAGGCCGCAGCCCGGGAACATGCCGTCGAGCAAGGCTTGCGCGGTGGCCTTGGTGCGCTGCAGGGGGCTGGCGTGTACCAGTAACTGGCTGGCATCCGGGCAACCCTTGGGGATCAGCCCGGCGGTGCGCAGTACTTCGCCACGGTAGCGTCCCAATTCGACAGCACCGGTGTAGCCATGGCCGGTCAAGTTGCCGAAGGGCACCAGCCAGGTCGGCCATTGGCGTTGGGTGACGGCGGTGAGCAGTTTTTCATTGGACTTGGTAGGAGGACGCACGCCATGACGGCTGACTTGCACGACTTTATCCAGCGCATAACCATCGCTTGTGGGGGTTTGGGCCAAGGCCGCAGGGCTGAGCATGCTGGCCAGTAGCAGACCGGTATAAAGAGGGAGCAGCGTCTTCATCGTTCTTCCTTTTGGTCTTCCTGACACGGTGGGCAAAGAGCTTAGACAGTTATCGGGTAAACACCGCACAACCTGGCGTATCGGCTCTGTGGGAGCGGGCTTGCTCGCGATAGTATCGACGCGGTTTACCTGGTGGACCGCGCCGCCTGAATCGCGAGCAAGCCCGCTCCCACAATGCCAGTACGGTCCATCATCAGCGACTACACAAACCTGGAACAGGTGCGTATTTTGTACACATTGCCCTCAGTGGCCTGCACAGCAAGGAAAGTGTCATGACGAGCGACGTCCAGGGCTCACTCGCACAGCGATTGGCGGGTATCGATGAGGTTGAATGCGTCACTCCCGATCTCAATGGCGTACCGCGCGGCAAGGTGATGACTGCGGCGGGCTTTCTCGAAGGCCGGCGCTTGCAGATGGCTCGTGGCGTGCTGTTGCAATGCATCATGGGTGGCTACCCGGAGTCGCGCTTCTACGGCAGCGATGATGGGGATCTGGCATTGGTGCCAGACCCGGCCCAACTCCATCGCCTGCCCTGGAGCCAACAACCCAGAGCCCTGGCCATTTGTGACGCCGATGAATTCAGCGGTGAAAGCTCGCGGTTGTCGACGCGTGGTCAGTTGAAGGCGGTTATCGCTCGCTACGCGGCCCGTGGTCTGGCGCCGGTGGTAGCCACCGAGCTTGAGTTCTTTGTGTTTGCGCCCAACCCCGATCCGACTCAGCCGTTCCGCCCGCCTGTGGGGCTGGATGGTCGTCGCGAAGATGGCTTTTCGGCGTTCAGCATCAGCTCCAATAACGGTTTGCGGCCTTTTTTCAGCGAAGTCTACGAGTGCATGGCGGCACTGGGTTTGCCGCGCGATACCTTTATGCACGAGATGGGTGTCAGTCAGTTTGAAATAAACTTGCTGCATGGTGATCCCCTGTTGCTCGCCGACCAGACTTTTCTGTTCAAGCACTTGCTCAAGGAGGTTGCCCTCAAGCATGGCCTGACCGTTGTGTGTATGGCCAAGCCACTGGCACACACCGCTGGCAGCTCGATGCACATCCACCAGAGCGTTGTGGAGCTGGGCAGCGGTCGCAACGTATTCAGTGACGAGGAGGGGCAGCCGACAGCCACCTTTCGCCACTTTATCGGCGGCCAGCAGGCGGGGATGGCTGACTTTACGGCGTTGTTTGCCCCGAACGTCAACTCCTATCAGCGTTTGTTTCACCCCTATGCGTCGCCGAACAATGCGTGCTGGTCCCACGACAACCGTGCCGCAGGCCTGCGCATTCCGGCCAGCTCACCGGTGGCGCGGCGGGTCGAAAACCGTTTGCCGGGCGCCGACGCCAATCCGTATCTGGCCATTGCCGCCAGCCTGGCGGCAGGGTTATATGGCATTGAGCATGAGCTGGAACCGAGCGCCGCGATTCAGGGTGAGTTCGAAGTGCCCCAGGCGCTGTCATTGCCCTGTACCTTGCATGCAGCCCTTGATCGCCTCAAGCGCAGTCAATTGGCGATTGAACTGTTCGGCACTGAGTTCATCGAAGGTTACGTTGCGTCCAAGACGCTGGAACTTACCAGCTTCCATGACGAAATAACTCCCTGGGAACGTCGCGTTCTGGCGGCTCAGGCTTAAGCGTTTAAATCTGTGGCGCCGGGCCCTCGTCCCGGCTGCAGATACAAGGAGCCGCACGGAAAGCCAATGCACCAAATCTGGAAGTCTTTTCGAGCGTTGTACTTTGCCTCGCTGATGATGCTGATCGGCTCAGGCCTGTTGAGTACCTATCTGGCGCTGCGTCTGGCGGCCGACAACGTTGACGGTCTGTGGATCGGCGCGTTGATGGCGGCCAACTATTTTGGCCTGGTACTGGGCGGCAAGATTGGCCACCGGCTGATTGCCAGGGTGGGGCATATTCGTGCCTACGCCACCTGTGCCGGCATTGTCGGTGCGGCAGTGCTGTGTCACGGGCTGACGGACTGGTTGCCGGTATGGTTGCTGCTGCGGGTGATCGTGGGTCTGGGCATGATGTGCCAGTACATGGTCATCGAAAGCTGGCTCAATGAGCAGGCCGATGCAAAGCAGCGTGGGGTGGTGTTCAGTCTGTACATGATCGCCTCCTATCTGGGCCTGGTGCTCGGCCAATTGATCCTGGTGATCCATCCGGACCTGGGGCTTGAATTGCTGATGGTTGTGGCGTTGTGCTTTGCCCTGTGCCTGGTGCCCGTGGCCATGACCCGGCGCATTCACCCGGCGCCCCTGCACCCCGCACCGATGGACCCCAAGTTTTTTATCAAACGTGTACCCCAGTCATTGATCGCGGTGATGGGCGCAGGCCTGCTGGTGGGTTCGTTCTACGGTCTGGCGCCGCTTTATGCCTCGCAGCAGGGGCTGTCGACCGAGCTGGTCGGTCTGTACATGGGTAGCTGTATTTTTGCCGGGTTGCTGGTGCAGTGGCCGCTGGGCTGGCTGTCCGACCGCTATGACCGGCCATTGCTGATTCGCATCTTCGCCTTCTTGCTGGCGGTGGCGGCATTGCCGCTGGCGATCCTGCCGTCGGTGCCTCTGGAGGTGCTGTTTGTGGCCGGGGGCATGGCGGCGCTGATGCAGTTCTGTATTTATCCGCTGGCCGTGGCGTTTGCCAATGATCACATCGAGCCCGAGCGTCGCGTGTCGCTGACCGCGATGCTATTGGTGACCTACGGCATTGGAGCAAGCGTTGGACCGCTGGTGGCAGGGGTGCTGATGAAGGTGCTTGGCAGCCAGATGCTTTACGCGTTTTTCAGCGTGGCCGGCTTGATCCTGGTATGGCGAATTCGTCCGAATGCAGTGACCAACCTGCACCAGGTCGATGATGCGCCGCTGCATCACGTGGCAATGCCTGACAGCATGTCCAGCTCGCCGCTGGTAGCGGCGCTTGACCCTAGGGTCGATGAGCAGGTGGTGCAGGATCAGATGGTGGATAACGTTGAGCCGGAGCCGGAACCAGAGACGGAACCCAAGCCCTAGACACTTTCCCTGTGGGAGCGGGCTTGCTCGCGAAGGCAGCTCCCACAGGATGTGCAGTGTTCACTCAAGTTCAATAATCGTCGTCTTTATCAAACTGGCGCGCTTCGCGCTGCAGTTGATACACAAAACGCTCGACCTGACGCTGAACGGCGCCGCTGATGTTGTGAAAGCGCATGCCGGCAAAGGTAATGTTCAGCCGCTCTTCAAAGTGCAGGTACCGCAGCTCGACCGGTGTGGACATCAAGCCGAACGGCAGGTCTGCGCTGAATCGCTCATACACCTGGCCCAGTTGCATGCCCTGGCTGATGTCACCCTCAAAGCGCAATTTGCAGCCTGTTGCTGAAACGTCCAGCAACTTGCCTTTGAGCGGGGAATTGAGCTTTTCACCTGCGACTTCCACGCTGACCAGGTTGGCCAGCCGCAACGCTGCACGAAACGCATTGCGCCGCTGGTGGTAGACCACTTCCTGGGGTAACGCGCCGCGATAGCAGCGATGATGATTGGCATCATCAATGGTCAGCAACGTGGTGCATTCCCAGGCAATGCGCACGCCGTCGTGGAAACCCTCAACCCGAAACGGTATGCCCGCCTCAAGAAAGCGCTCGCCGTCACGGGGGATCATTTCGTCCAGAGACATGGTATTGCGCTCACGATCCACATCCACCACATAGCTTTGGAAGCGCTGGGTACGGTCCTGAAAAGTGATAATCAGCGGGTCATGGCTCTCTAACAGCATCCGCAGGTTGGAGGCAATTTCCAAAGGGGTGGTCAGCACCTTGGGTGGTTGCGGAGCATCTTGGGCGTCGAACACGTTTGGTCAATCTCCAGACAAAATACAGCGACACGCAAAAAAGAGGCATTCTGCCATTATGGTGCGTGTCTCGCTACAGGCTGCGGATGTACAGGTTCAAGCCTGGCTGTAGGCGCGGTGCTTGTTGAGCATCGAGGTGGTGCCGCGTGCGTCATACAGCGATGGGGCTTCGCCGCCATGGAGAATGCGCAGCTGGTTGGCGGTGATCGCCTGCTGGGTCTGGATCGACTGTCCATTGATCAGGTTGGCGGCCTGGCATTGGGCCAGTAACTGGTTCAGCGCATCGCTCTGGCTGAGCAGTTGCGCACCCACACTGGAGTGGCTGGCCAGGCTTTCGAGGCCGCTGCGGTTGGTGGCCAGACCAAGGCCCGCCAGAATCTCGCTGCGTTTGCGGCCATGTTGCTCCAGCAAAATGATCAGCGACTGTTTGCGCGCCAGAATGTTTTCCAGCACCTGCATGTCGCGGCCTTTGAGGGCGATGGACTCGTCCTGCAACAGACCGAGCAATTGCTCGGCGGGGGCGAGGTCATCATTGATCAGTTGCAGTAAATTTTCGTCGTGCATAGTCGGCTCTGGGAGTTAAGCGTCCAAAAGCCTGGCACTGGCCGTGTGGGCCTAGCGCTGGGCTTCCATGTTAAGCAGTTTGCTGGCGACCCGGTTGCTGTCGACTTTATAGCTGCCTTCGGCGATGGCTTGTTTGAGCTCTGCCACCCGATTTTTGTCGACCGCAGGTTGGTCACGCAACGAGTCGCTGATCTTCTGCAACTGCTGAGCCTCTTGGCTGAGGTGTACAGACTCCCCGCTTGGGGCGCTGGCGCTGGTTTGTTCAGGGTTTTTTGCCGGGGCCGCTTGCGTGGCGCTGCCTGCTTCCTGATTTGCATTACTGCGCGTACTGCCGGTTAAGGGCGGGGCGCTGTTAAGACGACTGAAGTCGATGACCATAACGAAAAACCTCGGGGTATTTGGACGCTTGCCATGTTTTCGGCCATACCCGGAAAAACTTTAGGCTCGATTAATCATAGCTTCACACAGAACTGTACTGATCTGCGTCAAACCACAGTGTAGGAAACTAGAAAGACTGATGCCAACTTTCCTACAATGCCACTTCAACTTGACCGGGTGCTGTCACTCGGGCCCGGATCACACGCTTGGAATTCAGGTTTTTTACTCGTATCTGCTCGCTGAGCCCACCGTCTGACAGGGCTTCGCCGGGCATTTTGACACTTAATGTACCGCTACGCGCGCTGATGACCACGTGATCGCCCTTGCGCACGGCGGCAACCTGTTCCAGGTGCGTGAGGGTCAGCACTTGATCGGTGACCATGGGCCTCAGCAGCTTTTGACCCACCGCCAGTTCAGTGGCAGTCAGGTATCCCTGATTGATCAGGCTGATATCCCGCTCGCGCAAGGTCACATCGGCATAGTCGATCACCCTGCCACGCTTGAGGGGGTGATTGACGGTGACCACGTCCCGGAACAGTTTGACCTGAGCGGGAACGAAGATGGTCCACGGTGAGAGCCCTTCACAGCGTACGCGCACGATCACCCGGCCCATGGGTTGGGCCGGGCTTTCGAGGGTGGCTGTCAATTCCTTGTCGCAGTGGGCCAGTCGCAGACGGGGGTCCAGGTTGTTGACCTGGATCTGATATCGACCTTCGGTCTGGCTGGTGGCCAGGTAGTCTTCAACGGTGAATTCAAGAAAGCCCTGGGTCACGCCGATAAGCTGTTCAGGCGACGTAAACGCATCAGCCTTGCTATAAGTGCCTGTGCCAAGCAGGGTGCCAGCCGCCAGGACACTCAGACAGCTGCGACGCAGGGTCTGAAGGAAGGGCCGGTGGCAGGAAATTGTCGTTTTTGCGTTCATGGCCGATAAAAAAGCAAGCCCCGTGCCGTTTACCGGGAACTGCGTGATGAAACTTGAAGTTTTTAAGAGGAGCTGACTATGGCCGGGATGATGGATGCGGTTAACCAGCGCACTCAACTGGTCGGGCAAAACCGCCTGGAACTGTTGTTGTTTCGTCTGGATGGGCCACAGCTTTACGGGATCAATGTGTTCAAGGTCAGGGAGGTGCTTCAATGCCCGAAACTGACCTTGATTCCCAAATCCCATCCCGTGGTCTGTGGTGTGGCGAGCATTCGAGGCGCGACCATCCCGATTCTTGATCTGGCCATGGCCACCGGGGCGGGCCCCCTGAAAGATCAAAGCAGCCCGTTTGTGATCATCACCGAGTACAACACCAAGACTCAGGGTTTTCTGGTTCGCTCGGTCGAACGCATCGTTAACATGAACTGGGAAGATATTCACCCGCCGCCCAAGGGCACGGGTAACGACCATTACTTGACGGCCGTCACCCGGCTGGACGACCAACTGGTTGAAATCATCGATGTTGAAAAGGTCCTGGCAGAAGTCTCGCCATCACCTGAAACCATCACCCATGGCGTGGTGGATGTCGAAACCCGAAGCAAGGCACTGTCATTGCGGGTGCTGACCGTCGACGATTCGTCGGTGGCGCGCAAGCAGGTTGCCCGTTGCCTGCAAACGGTCGGTGTTGAAGTGGTGTCGCTGAACGACGGCCGTCAGGCGCTGGACTACCTGCGCAAGCTGGTGGAGGAGGGCAAGGACCCGTCTGAAGAGTTTCTGATGATGATCTCGGATATCGAGATGCCGGAAATGGACGGCTACACCCTGACCGCTGAAATCCGTAACGATCCGCGGATGCAAAAGTTGCACATCATTCTGCATACTTCGTTGTCCGGGGTATTCAACCAGGCGATGGTGAAAAAAGTCGGTGCCGATGACTTTTTGGCCAAGTTCCGGCCAGATGACCTGGCATCCCGGGTAGTTGACCGGATCAAAGCAGCAGACCACAGCCAGGGCTCATCCCTGGCTGTCAAAACGATTTAAGAGGCAGGACATTTGTCGACGGCTAATTTGGATTTTGAACAGTTCCGGGTCTTCCTGGAAAAAGCCTGTGGCATTTTGCTGGGTGATAACAAGCAGTACCTTGTCTCCAGTCGGCTCAACAAGCTGATGGAGCAGCAAGGTATCAAGTCCTTGGGCGAGCTGATTCAGCGTATCCAGAGCCAGCCGCGCAGCGGGCTGCGCGAACAGGTGGTCGATGCCATGACCACCAACGAAACCCTGTGGTTTCGCGATACCTACCCCTTCGAAGTATTGAAGAACAAGGTGCTGCCTGAGCAAATCAAGGCCAGTCCGGGCCAGCGGTTGCGCATCTGGTCGGCGGCCTGTTCTTCGGGGCAGGAGCCGTACTCGTTGTCGATGGCGATTGACGAGTTTGAGCGCAGCAATCTTGGGCAGTTGAAAGCTGGGGTGCAGATTTTTGCCACCGACCTGTCGGCCCAGATGCTCAATACTTGCAGAACCGGCGAGTACGACAACCTGGCGATTGGCCGTGGTCTGTCGCCCGAACGCCTGCAGCGCTATTTCGACCCCAAGGGGCCGGGGCGCTGGGTGCTCAAGGCGCCGATCAAGAGCCGGGTAGAGTTCCGCTCCTTCAACCTGCTGGACAGCTACGCAGGGTTTGGCAAGTTCGACATCGTGTTTTGCCGCAACGTGTTGATCTACTTCTCGGCAGAAGTGAAAAAAGACATCCTGCTGCGTATTCACAGCACCTTGAAGCCGGGCGGCTACCTGTTTTTGGGCGCCTCTGAAGCACTCAACGGCTTGCCGGATCACTACCAGATGGTCCAATGCAGCCCGGGCATCATCTACCAGGCCAAGTAACCTCCGTGGGAGCGAGCCTGCTCGCGAACGGCCTTAGCGAGCAGGCTCGCTCCCACCGGTTTTGCGTTGTCCGATAAAAAGCGGCAGAAAAGCGGCAGTCAGCGGTCAGCCGTTGCCGCTTTTCTGGCATTGCCGCTGTCCGCATCCCGGAAAACCCTTGAAATACGGGGCTGTAAAAACTGGCACGGGGTTTGCTATATCCCTGTCATGTAAAGCCTGAATCACATTCTCAGGTCAGCCCACAAAGGTTTTCCGACATGAGCATCAGCTTCGATAAAGCGCTTGGTATCCATGAGCAAGCCCTGGGCTTTCGCGCTCAGCGCGCTGAAGTACTGGCCAACAATATCGCCAACGCCGATACACCGAACTACAAAGCTCGGGATCTGGACTTTGCCTCGGTGCTCGCCGCACAGAGCGACAAACACCAGAGCGGCGCTTTTGCGTTGAACAAGACCAACACTCGCCATATCGAAGCGCAGGGCCTGAGCAGTGGCGACGAGTCGCTGCTGTACCGCACCCCGATGCAACCCTCGATCGACCAGAACACCGTGGATGCTCAGTTGGAGCAATCGAACTACGCAGAGAATGCGGTCAACTTCCAGGCCAGCTTCACCCTGCTCAACAGCAAATTCAAAGGGCTGATGTCGGCCCTGCGCGGGGAGTAATTCATGTCTCTATCCAGTGTTTTCAATATTGCCGGTAGTGGCATGAGCGCCCAGACCACGCGTCTGAACACCGTGGCCAGCAACATCGCCAACGCTGACACCGTGTCTTCGAGCATCGACCAGACCTACCGTGCCCGTCATCCGGTGTTCGCCACCGTGTTTGAAGGCGCGCAAAGCACCACCGGCGGCTCGCTGTTCCAGAACCAGGACGCTGCAGGCCAAGGTGTACAAGTGCTGGGTGTGGTTGAAGACCAAAGCGAGCTTCAGGCCCGTTACGAGCCTAATCATCCTTCTGCAGACGCCAAGGGCTATGTGTACTACCCCAACGTCAATGTGGTTGAAGAAATGGCTGACATGATTTCTGCCAGCCGTTCGTTCCAAACCAACGCCGAGTTGATGAATACCGCCAAAACCATGATGCAGAAGGTCCTGACCCTCGGTCAGTGATAAGGGGCGACGCAAATGAGTGTGACCGATTCCACCAGCGGCATGACCCTTAACCAGGTGCTTGCCAACTCAGCCCAGGCCAAGACCACCGATACCAGTCTGGCGGCGGCCTCCAAGGCTGCGTCCGGGAACACGGCGCTGGGCAAGGATGCGTTCCTGCAACTGCTGGTTACCCAACTGAAAAACCAGAACCCGCTGGACCCGCAGGACAACACTGCGTTCGTCGCGCAACTGGCCCAGTTCAGTAGCCTGGAAGGCATCACCACGCTTAACGATACGGTGACTTCTCTCTCGGGCAATTTCCAGTCTTCGCAAGCCTTGCAGGCCTCGTCCCTGGTGGGTCGCTCGGTGATTGTGCAAACCGGTGAAGCTTACGTAGACCCTGCCAGCGAAAAACCATTCAACGGCACCGTGGTGGTCCAGGACGCCAACTCCAATCCCGTGATCAGCATTACCAATGCGGACGGTGAAGTGGTTCGCACGATCGACATGGGCACCCAGAAGGCCGGTAACGCGGGCTTTACCTGGGATGGCAAGGACGACGACGGCGTGCTGCTGGACAAGGGTTCGTACACCTTCACCGCATCGAGCAAAACCGACACCGGTACGACGGCGCTCACCACCTACCTGCCTGCCACGGTTAACAGCGTGACCCTGAGCAAGACGGGTGGCGAAATCATGCTCAACCTCGCAGGCCTGGGCAGCATTGGCATATCCAAAGTCCAGACCATTGGCCTCTAAGCCGACTCATACGCCTCAAGGAGAGAAACATGTCATTCAATATCGGCCTTAGCGGCCTCTATGCGGCGAACAAGCAGCTCGACGTGACCGGCAACAACATCGCCAACGCTGCAACCACCGGCTTCAAATCATCGCGCGCAGAGTTCGCCGATATCTACTCGGCCAACAAACTGGGTACCGGCAGCAAGACCATCGGCAGTGGCGTGAACCTGGCAGCGGTCTCGCAAAACTTTGGTCAAGGTGCCGTCAACAACACCGGCAACCTGCTGGACATGGGCATTCAGGGCAGCGGCTTCTTCGTACTGAGCGACAACGGTTCCTTGAGCTATACCCGTGCCGGTACGTTCAAGTCTGATAAAGACGGCTACGTGACCAGTTCTGATGGGACTGCGCGTTTGCAGGGTTATGGCGTGGATGCCAACGGCAATATCGTCAATGGCGTGCTGACCGACCTGCGTATCGACACCTCAAACCTGGCGCCCAAGCCTACAGGGTCGGTAACGTCCGAGATCAACCTGAATTCCAGCTCTGATGCGATCGATCAGACCAAGGTCCCGTTCGATCCGACCGTGTCCACCAGCTACACCAAAAAATTCAGCACCATGGTTTACGACACCCAGGGCAACGCGCACCCGATGGATCAGTACATGGTCAAGACCGGTGGCAACAGTTGGAGTGTCTATACCCTGATCGATGGCCGCAACCCGGATGGCACGCCAGTGTCGGGTGATGGCGCCAAAGCGCCAGTGCCTTCAACCATGGCGTTTGATTCGGCCGGTGCGCTGACCAATGTCACGCAGCCCGATCCGGTTAAAGATCAGCTGGAAAACACACTGGTCGTCAGTGGCTGGAAGCCGGGTGCCATGATCAATGGCAAGTGGGACACCAACGGCGCCGACGCCAAGCCGGGTGGCATCGTCATCAACATGGCCAAAACCACCCAGTACAACACCGACTCTTCGCGTAACCCGCCGACCCAGGACGGCTACGCCACCGGCCAGATCAACAACCTGACCATCGACGGTTCGGGCGTGATGTTCGCCAACTTCAGCAACAACCAGAGCCGTGCCATCGGCCAGATTTCCCTGGCCAGCTTTACCAACGAGCAAGGCCTGCAGCCGGTAGGTGGCACGGCCTGGAAAGAAACCTACTCCTCGGGTATGGCAGGCTACGACGCACCGAAAATCGGCAGCCTGGGCGCCATCCAGTCCAACTCGCTGGAAGACTCCAACGTCAACCTGACCAGCGAACTGGTAGACCTGATCAAGGCCCAGAGCAACTACCAGGCCAACGCTAAAACTATCTCGACCCAAAGCACCATCATGCAGACCATTATTCAGATGACGTGATGGGTGTTATCGGTCATCCAGGCCTTCTGTAGAGACTCTGTTGTCGATAAAGCCTTCCTGTGGGAGCGAGCCTGCTCGCGAATGACCTTCGCGAGCAGGCTCGCTCCCACGATTGTTTTAGTCGCAGCCTCGCTTCGCTCAGCTGAACTCAACCCGCTCTGGCACCCGTGTCATCAATACCTTGCCGCCACGAATCGATACCCGCGCCTTGGCCTGGCGGCGCACCGCTTCGTAGTCGCTCTCGGCATCCAGCACCAGCATATTCGCCGGGCGGCCCACGGCAATGCCGTAGCGCTCGCCAAGGTCGAGGGTGCGTGCGCTGTTGTCGGTGACCAGGTCCAGGCTGCGTGCCAGGTCTTCAAAACCCATCATGTGGCAGATATGCAAACCGGCATCCAGCACCCGCAGAATGTTGCCGTTGCCCAGTGGGTACCAAGGGTCCTTGATCGAGTCCTGACCGAAGCACACGTTCATCCCGGCTCGGTCCAGCTCTGCAACCCGTGTCACACCGCGACGTTTCGGGAAGGTGTCGAAGCGCCCCTGCAAGTGGATGCTTTCGGTCGGGCACGAGACAAAGTTGATGCCCGAAGCCTTGAGCAGGCGGAACAATTTCGAGCAGTAGGCATTGTCATAAGAACCCATGGCCGTGGTGTGGCTGGCGGTTACCCGGCTGCCCATGCCGCGTACGCGGGCCTCTTCGGCCAGCACTTCAAGAAAGCGCGAATGCGGGTCGTCGGTCTCGTCGCAGTGCACATCCACCAGGCAGCCGGTACGCTCAGCCAGGTCCATCAGAAACTTGATTGAACTGACCCCTTGCTCACGGGTGTTTTCAAAGTGCGGAATACCGCCGACTACATCCGCTCCCAGCTCCACTGCCAGGGTCATCAGCTCGCGCCCACCGGCGTAGGACTCGATATCTTCCTGCGGAAACGCAACGATTTGCAGGTTAATCAGGTGGCGGGTTTCCTCACGCACTTCAATCATCGCCCGCAGCGCGGCCAGCGTCGGATCGGTGACATCGACATGGGTACGCACGTGTTGAATGCCATGCTCGGCCAGCATGCGCAGGGTGGTGTGGGCACGCTGCTTGGTGTCCTCATGGGTGATGGTTTCCTTGCGCTGCGCCCAGCGCTCGATGCCTTCGAACAGGGTGCCGCTCAAGTTCCACTCGGGCTGACCTGCGGTCAGGGCCGCGTCCAGATGAATATGCGGCTCCACAAACGGTGCGATCAACAACTGGCCCTGGGCGTCGATATCGCCTGCCTGAGGCGGTACATGAGCCGACTGTAGGGTGATGGCACTGATGTGCTCACCCTCACACATGACGGTGTGCAGGCCGGGAGTTTTTCGCAGCGTGGCATTGATGATCTTCATGGGGCGTCCTGTTGTTGAATTCTGCAACCTGCAATGTAGTCGCTGACGAAGCAAGAAGGGTGCTCCCGTCGTTTAATCGCGCAAAAACAAAACCCCCGTTAAACCCAACTGTTGCCAGGGTTTAACGGGGGTTTTTGGTCAGGCGGTTTGACCCGCCTGCCAGCTCAGCTTATTGGCATAATATTCATATAGGTCTACGTATACATTCGCGCAGCCCAACGCCTGCGGGGCTTTTATCAAGTCTTAATCGATGCGATCGAGTAAAAACGTATACTTTTGGCTATTTCAGCTTCATTTTGAGGGTCGAAGTATACGCTTTATCAGCCAAACTTCGAATCCGAAATATTTTGTAAGTCGACGTCTCTGAGCAAGCTGAGAGCTGTAAATCACGCTCCAATCCGGCTAAGCAAGAACCCATGCCCGTCGAACGATAACCCCATGTCTAGACATCAATTCCTCTTTACGTATGCTGTTCAGCCTTTTGATCGACCTGAGGTGATCGGCCATCCAGCCCAGGCTGAATTGAAGGATTGAAGCGATCTCGTTTAGTTGGGGACTGAGCCTTTGGAGGTGTGATAACGCTTGGCCAGAGCAGCAATTTTATCGGCCGTTATTGTGTCGCCCGGCCTGGCATTGGCAACAGTGTCAAAGATTGCATGAATCACCTCTTCCACATCGGGGATCTCCATAAGAGCATTGCGACAAAAAGCCAATCGGGCACGGTGCCCTTTTTGTATCTGCCGCACCAAAATATCCCATCGATGATCATCGGGGATGACGGCCTCTTTCATTTGAGTTGGTATTGTCTCGTGTTCGCCAGGATGCATAGGGCGTAACCGGTGAGATCTAGCGGAGTGTGTCTCAAACCACTGTGCGTCATCCGTCTTCCACGGGGTGTCGGTCAACGAAATACCTTGAGCAGGCCTCGAAAGCCCTCCGCGCCGCATTGTGCGCTCGACGATGTCCTCTAGTCCTCCAATGCCCGACTGGAGACGCCTCGAAGCTTCCAGCGCATCCGCGACTGGTTGCCCACCTGAATCACCTTTCATCTGCTCCAAAACACCCATGATGGCATCGGTGTTCTGGTTGATGTACACCCCGGAACCCATGACGACATCGAGCTGGTTTTGGCAGCACTCACCCGCCAATGCAGCGCATCCATCCGACAACACTCCGCCAAAAGTACGGGAGTTGTGTTTCAGTGGCTTGCGGCAAATCCCGCAGTTATCACCGGCCTTCTTCAAAGCTTTTGGAAACTCTTTCTCGTACCTGCGGCGCTCTGATCGGTTCATTCCTTGGAAATCTCATGACTGTACGAATGAAAGCTAGCACTTCATGATCGCGCACTCTGAATTTATCTACAACCAACCGGTGGTTAGATACCTTGGCCGGACGCATACGGTTCAAGCGTCAAAAACAAGGCACAGTAACCTGAGTTTATAGCGTTACCCATACAGATGGCCGGAGTAAATTCGCAAGCTGCATCATCGTATATTTGTGTTGAGATCCAGCACCCGCGACGTCGCTTAACTGTTTGAATTCGAGAGTAGCTGAACATTCTCAGAACACCGATGCAAGCGAAACGGATTGCGACATCACCATAGCGCTTGAAAGCTTGGCCCGTCCGACCTTGGAGGTTGGGTGGGGCGTCCCATCTGAATGGTTACAGGGATTGGGAAATCAACACCTACCAGTGCCACCTCGCCCTGCTTGAGGTTGGGCAAAAAAGCGGCGGCTGAACGATCCAGCTCTCCACAGGCACGTTCGACCACTTCTCGGTCACGGTCATTGGTCAGCCGATGTACAAGCAACGTGCCCATCTGACTCAGCACTCCTTCTGTGATGTCTCGCGGTCGCTGAGTCACTAGGCAAATGTTGAGTCCGTACTTTCGTCCTTCTTTCGCTATGAGCTCGAACGCGTCCAGGTTCTGAACATCGTCTTCACTTCCCAACGTTTTTCCTAGGAAATTGTGAGCCTCGTCCAAGATGACGATCAGCGGACGCTGCCTAAAAAACTCGTTACGTGCTCGAAGCAATAACAGCCTGCCGATGGCGTTGGCGATGACTTCTCTTGCGTTGAACTCATAGCCGACTGAGCTGAGGCATATTCTGAATAACCGCTTTTCTCCAGCGATAAACTCATCGAGATGTTCAACCAAGCTCGGGAGACCCTCTGCAGGGCGAAATATACTGCTCAGCGAAGGAGAGTCCATGACACTCATGATTCGTGTCATTAGGGAGGAGCAGTAGGATAGCTCGCTACTTGCCGCGCCCCATCTACTCATGTCGTTGTTCTGTCCCGTCGGGAAGCAGCATTCCTCGACAATTTGCCGAACCAACATGCCCTGATCAAAGGGGAGATTCGGATTACCCACCCGGTTGGCGTTATTGTCCCTATTCATCGCTCGACGAAAATCAGCTTTGAGTTGACCTACTTTCGGAACGTACCCTCCCGTGAAGATATCTGGAGCCAACGCCGCAAGCCTCAGGCTTTTTATGGCTTCTCTGAGTTTTGGGCCTTGAGTTTTACCTGACGGCTGAAAGAGTGCGATAAAATCCGTCTCATTAAAGCATGTGGGCGGAATGGCCACTTCAAGTGAGGCAGGAGTCCGATGCAGCGGGTTTCCAAGATGGTGATGTGTTGAGTCTTCCCCTTCAAGTGACCTGTATTCCCCGGTAGCGTCCACAAGCACGATCTTGCAGGTATATCGACGACACTCCTCAATAAGCTTTGAAGTCGTCCAGCTTTTCCCGCCGCCGGTTGAGCCCAAGATCGCGCAATGCCGACCAAAGAGTTTTTCTGGCGTTACAGCAATCGCGAAACCTCCGTCCCCAGAGACATGTCCGAGGTCGAGTGTTACACGGGGGGACTCCCCATTTATTCCGCTCGAAATCAATGTTGGGATTTTGGAGATAAACGAGCCAGGTGCTGAGTAAACCCGGTCTCCCAATCGTGGGTAGGAACTCACGCCTGCAGTGACTTTCAAGGTGTGTGGATCAACAGACCCCAGTAGGCGGATCAAGCCAATTGCATCAATAGCATGCGTGCCAGCGAAGTCCTGGGAAATCTCGGTGCGCTCACGATCAGGTAGGTTCACCTCGGTAATGCGTCCTAGGAGCACCGCTTGCTGACCCTCGATCAGCACCAGTTCCCCCACCTCACCCTTACCGTAGCGATTGTGACCTAAATATCGACCGCTGTTTTCTCCAGCATGTGCCAGGTTGATTTTGATCAGTTGCGCTGCCACGCTGGTGACCACTCCGATTTTCAGCGTGCTAAGAAGTATTCCTTCTGGGGACATGGTTACCTACCAATCCGTTTAACAGCATTTGCCAACTGTTCAGCTGGTGAAGCGGTGCGCAGGTGGGGGATATGAGCCGTCAAATCACCAAATGAGCCGCTGACAAAATGGACGTCGAAACCGCGCTGAGCGAGATCGCGGAATTTTCCCCAATACGGACTCGACCCATTAAAACCCCGGTTGTGGACATGGCTGATGCACTGGAAGTCGCAAAGAATCAGCTTCAGGCTTGGGTTGGATTGCAACGCTGAATAGATCGGTTCGGAAAGGTGGTCATCGTTAAACCCGAATCCTGACACAACCAGGCAGCTGTTCGGCTGACGCAAAAACTCTAAAAATCTTGAAAGCAGCTCTAAGTGAGGTTGGAGAAACGCTTGTTGGTACTTTCCTTTCGCGGGGTATATCAGGCAGGCATTTTCCGGCGTCGGTCGACTGTCCTCGTAGACTTCATTGCTCTCTCGGCTCCAGCTGACGGAACCATGGAGCTTCAGTAGTTGAAAAATGCCTTCGGCAAACTCATGGCTGTCAGCTTCACGGCGCACGATGTCGTATGTGAAATGTTTGCCGTCAAACCGACGTCTGCGGGTGTAGGAGAATCCATCAATAATGACCATCCCCAGTTCCGACGCTGCCGTTTCAAAGCACATGTCATAATTTGTCGTAAACACCTTCAGGCGCGGGTCACGAACCCTTCTCCTAGCCAGCTTCTGAAGGAGTTCACGATATGCCGATATGTCTGACGTGGGCAGGGTAATAAACGTTGAGCAAGCGTGTAGGATTTGCTCTTTCACGCGTGCAACAAACCCTTCGACGGCTGGGTCGTCGTTGAACGCTAGGTAGGCATCGCATTGTGACAAGAAATGCTCAATGTTCGGATTTTTGCGCTCGGCATAACGGACACGCTCAGTAACCTGCTGACCGGCAGCTGTCAGCGTATGGGTCAGCGGGTCGCACATCGAGTCTTGCCATAGCTTCAACATGCTAGGCCCACCGGGGTTACCTAGGGATGTACCGCTTCCCGCAAAAAAACCTAGGTTAGGCACCTGAAGAGCGGACGAGAACATCTCGCTCAACGTATTCCTGTTCGAACTGATCAGTTGGGCATCATCAGGCTCGGCCCCTTTCAGTACGCGATATGCTTCAGCTGTCAGTGGCATCCACTCATTCGCACCTGGGGGAAGATATGCCTGCTGCCCTTGATGTTGGAGTGTGAGAGGGATTACAGGCAGTGGTGCTAGAGGGGCAAGTGGCAGGGCATCGACTGGCATAGAACACGATCCTGTGTTGTGAAATGAAAGCCATACAGCCCCGGTTTTATCGACCGTTCCCAAGCTGCTTGTGTTGATATCTACTTGGCATCATATCGCATGCGGACATAGCGGCGTATGGCAGATTGCCCCACACCCGAGCCGGGCCAAGAGTGGAATTCATGGGGTCTACTAGACAGTTTTGTCGATGGCGGGTTGGGGTATGACCGCCGAACAGTCGGTATTGGCGGCGGGCAATTTCAATTGGGCTCTCATCCAGTCGACATCACGAGCCGCCATTCTATGGTGAGGCCTATCGCTGGTCGGTGGACGTCACCGTCTACATATCACCAGAGTGTAGTGATCTAATGAAACCGGACAACCATTTAGGCAAGAATGCTCGCCATATCGAGGTGTCAGATGACCAAACAGCGTCGTGCTTTTTCCGTTGAATTCAAACGCGAGGATGCCGACCTCGTACTCAAACAAAACTATAGCTTCATCGAAGCCAGTCGCTCGCTAGGTGTTGGCGAGTTGGCCCTGCGCCGCTGGGCTAGCCAGCTTCTGCAGGAGTGCACAGGTATCACCCCGCAGACTAATGCACTGACCCTGAGCAGCAAAAGATTCAGGAGCTGGAAGCCCGAATCGCTCGTCTCGAACGAGAGAAATCGATATTAAAAAGGCTACCGCGCTCTTGATGTCGGAAGATCTCGAGCGTTCGCACTGATCCATCAACTAAGCGTTGCAGCGACAGCAGAATATGTGTCCGCAGGTACCCCAAGCTACGTACCACTAACATTCCACAAATCAGCCACTGTGGATTTGGGGAGCTGTAGCTTTTTCGCCGCCTCTCGCTGGGTCATCCCGATCATCCTGCACTCTTGAACTGCCAGTTGCTTTTCCAATCGGCTGTTTGCCCTAGACGCTACTGCACCATCCTCTACCTGGCTAGTTAGCTTTTCCAAGCCGCCTTGGCTTTTAAATTCCGCCAGCTCCTCCTCTACACATTTCAGTATTTGTTCTGGCGTTTTACCGTTATTCGCTACTGCGCGGAGCACCATCAACGTCACAGTGTCAAGCCCGGCCGCTAAGGCGATTTCATCAAGTTTGCTAAGTGTCACATCCGACTTGGCCCGCTCGATCCTAGATAAAAATGTACGACCTGCTGCAGATGCTAGGTCGCTCTGGGCGAGGTCTTTGGTGGCTCTAATCGCTCGTAGAACGGCTGCTAAGCCTTGGCTCAGTGACATAGGAAATCCTCGAAAGGCGAGGATGTAGCCACGTTGCTCTGCCCGGATCGACTCTATATAGTGTTCTTCCGGGCAACCACTTGAGCTCCAACGTATTTTTCGCCGCCGGTTACCGCTGGCGGCGACAAGCGCTGTCAAGCGTAGACGGCATAGGTACTGAACCTATCACATGTAATGTCAGAGGCTTTTTGATTGGAACTCGAAGATACCCAAGCAGCCGGTGAGCTCCTCTCCAGCAATGGAGAACCTCGGTCTGGTTCTACTGAAAGCCAAGAGAGCTTGATTCAGTTGGTACAGAGCTGCTTTCCAAACAAAGGCTTTTGCATCGTCCAGCAGTGGACGATTGTGCGTGCGATAGCAAGCGATGAGGATCTGACCAAAATCTACGTCCATGGCCATTTCATTCCAAGATGGCTTTCTCTTTGAAACCAAAAATACGGTGTACGTTTTGATGGGCGATGGCGATGAAAAGTCAGCCAGCCTCGCCGCGATTATGTCTCTTTATCAATGAAATCAGCTGCAACTGCGGCCTGTAGATCTATGGGAATGTGAAATGTTTAGAAGTCATGAAGCCTTTGCCGACGGCACCCCTAATATCTTTGGGGATGGGTATTCAAACTGGCGGATATTTGAACGCCACTTGGCTCATCCTTGGTATCACGTCGTTCTTGAAGAGTGCTCGGATGGCAAGGTGTGGCCACGCACCATGATGATTAGTGACATCGATATGCTCGACGAAATACTTTCTCAACAAACCAGCGAGTTTGTCATTACGGAAATTCAGGTCGTCACACCCGGGTGGATGAACAAAACCGGTAAATGGATCATGGAGGGGCTTTCTGGATTACTGGTGGGATATGACTCCACGGGATGTCGGGTATGTCTTCACAACATAGATGACGAAAAGGCTTATGCCGATGCCCCAGGTCGTCTTATAGATGCCCACTCTCTAAAAGGACTCCGAGTGATTTTTTAATCCAAGTCGTAAACGCAGCCTCTCCTTGCAAGACGAGTCACCCTAGGAGGCCAGCTGCCGCAGCGTTATCCAAAGTACATCTAAATCGAAACTGGTCGTCCGCTATGAAAATTCAGATTTACTCTGACCTGCACCTCGAGTTCGTTCGGTTCGATCCCACCCCAAGCGATGCGGACGTAGTCATTCTCGCTGGTGACATTGATCTCAAATCGCGTGGAGTCTCATGGGCGAATGAGACATTCCAGTGCCCTGTGATCTATGTTTGTGGCAATCACGAATATTACGGCGGGCATATAGGTCACACATTGCGAAAGATGAAAGACGCTGCATTGCCCCATGTGCATGTACTCGAAAACGAGATGCTTATTCTCGATGGCACACGCTTTTTGGTCACAACTGCCTGGACGGATTATTCGGCAACGGGTGATGTGGTTGCGGCAAAGCGCCTTGCTTGGGATTCGATGAACGATTTCTTGGCTATTCGAGCCGACTTGGATTACAGGCGTTTGCGTCCAGATGACCTAGTCGCGAAATCCATGAGAGCTCACCGCTGGTTAACCCAGGAGCTTAATAGACCTTTCGACGGCAAAACAGTGGTGGTCACACACCATGCACCAGTGTTGGATCATCTGGGTGACGATCATCCTGGACATCAGGCTGCAGCCTATGCGAACGATTGGTCAGAGTTACTTAGTAAGGCTGACCTGTGGATACATGGGCACACGCATTTTGCAGCAGACTTCTTAAAGAATGGGTGCCGAGTGGTTTCCAATCCGCGAGGTTATCCGGGTCAAAGCACAGGCTTCGATCCTGAGTGCTTGGTGGTGGTTTGAGGGTGAATAGATCTCGTCAGTGTCCTTCATTGGGCTCGGAGTTGATAGATCAAAACTAGCGGGTGTGAGCTTGCTCGACAGTTGATGTTTAGTGTGAATCTAAGGTTTTAAATGGTCACTTTGAATGAAATCTCGCAGTTGCTATACGGAACCGGAGATGAATTGCCTGGCTGGCAGGGATCTGAAAAGAAATTGATCTGTTTGGCAGCAAAGACATTCCCGGGCAAAGCATTCTGTGTGGTCAAACAGTGGATCTTGATCGACCTCACCGTTACGCCGGTTGAAAGGGAAAAGCTTACGAGTCTTGGTCTACTTCCCATGACGCTTTTCGCTCACGAAATCGTCCTAGACAGTAAAGGTCGTTTCCAGCCCGCTATGTGGGTACGTAGTAACTTCGGAAAATCCTTCACTGAAAGCTGCATGTTTGAAACCAAGAGCACCGTCTACCTCCTCTGGGGATCGGGCCTTAGAAAAGAGGGCAGTGTGGGTGCCGCTTTTTCTATGAAAGCAGGTTAAGCAATGAGCACCTCAAATACTGTTAATTCATTTTGGAGCTTTGGCCGGATGCCAGAAATCATCGAAGTCGAATTTCATAGTAAGTATCTCAGTGACTTTCAACTGAGTCGTCTTGTACAGGCGAGTCTTCGAAAATACACCGTAGCTATTACGGCTTTTATCAGCGATGTGGTGATTATAGAAGACAGGTGCCTTGGTGTGTTCTTCGATCACCTTCAGGAAGGCGAAGCTCATCGAACAGCCAATGGCGGAATCATTTGCACGACGAAAATTCAAAGAGCATGGAAAGAAGGGCGTTTCTGGCTTTTGGAAACGGGGGAGGGAAATTACCTTGTTGGTAGCTTCAAGCGCGGCGGTGGGCGTCGTAGTTTTCTTGAGTTGCTTCGGTAAAGTGAACGGCTCGAGTCTGATCAAAGGTTGAATGCGCGATTTCATTGGACGTGGAGGCATGACTGTGTGGCAATGGAAGAGCGCTGGAGGGCTACTCGGGCTACGAACAATTTCGATGAGTTGGTCGAAAAGGGAATCACGAATAGTAAACCGATTTTCATCAGTGGGAGGATGCGCTTTTTGAAGAGAACCGCCGGAAGCTGATCGACCAGGACTGTAAGGTTCAGCATCTATGAAGGTGATTATGCTCACCAATTAGAGAGAACTGCGTTTTGCGAGTGTTCCCTCCATCCTGATCTAGGGATGCGCTGGGAGATGATGAGCTAGAGCCTTCACTACGCGGGGTGATCAGCTTGGGACTGTGTACTGCCTTAGTCCGAGCGATCTGGTGGCTTCGGCCGAAAGACTTGATTGGATTATTCGAAATTATGGCTCAATAATAGTTATTGCTGAGCCATAATCTCTAGCGAGTTTTGACGGAGATTAGGTCTTAGTGTCGGCTAGGGGGCTTGGCGTTAGTTAGGGTTTTTTGGAGATTTAATTGGATAGCGACGTGATCTGCTTTGGCTGTGTAAATGATGACTACCTTGTTAAACTCATCAAGAGAAAGGGGGTCAGCTCCGAATGCTCAGTCTGTTCAAAAAAACGTAAGGCCATTCCTGTTAGCGACTTGGTTTTGATGGTCGATAATGTTTTACAACGCTATTTTTTACCGGGTGCGGATTATCCAAAATTCACTCATAGTGGGAGCTTTTCCCACTATGAGCAGAAGGGTGATCTATTGATCCTTCATATTGCTGAGATGCTGGGCGTTGATGAGGATGATCCGGTATCGGAACTTGTTTGCGGTGCTCTAACGACCTGCTCACACTATGAGTTCATGCAGGGTGGAGAGCCCCAATATAGCGACGAACTAAACTACGTCTCGCGAACGCTCAAGCCCTATCAGGCTGAGCACCGATGGGACGATTTCAAGCTAGACATGAAGCACGGAAATCGTTTCTTCAATAAAAATGCGAAACAGTTTCTTGATTGGCTGTTTAAAGGGATTGATCTCTTTGAAGTCTACGGCGATTTCAGAACCGTAATCAGAGAGCTGAGCGATGAAGAAATCTATCGTGGTAGACGCTGTGATTCCACTGCTGAGTATGTTGTGATCGCGAAGGATGCCGCTAACCAGTTAGGGGCGCCTCCAAAGGAGCGTGCAGGATCGGGGAGGATGAATCCTGCAGGTGTGCCTGCCTTCTATGGAGCTTTTGAACGTGACACATGCGTAGCTGAACTTCGTCCGCCTGTAGGAGGACGGGTTATCAGTGGGCTATTTAAGCTTAGGCGGCCCGTTCGGGTTTTGGACTTTATAACTTTAGACAAGGCTTATGAAACGCACCCGCTAAGCATCTTTGATCCCGCATACGCAGAAAAAAAGGGGCGCCGAGATTTTCTTAAAACACTACACAGCAAAATCAGAATTCCCGTATTACCCGACCAAGAGCATGAGTATTTAGTCACTCAAGTAATGGCGGAGTACTTGGCTACCCAGCGAACACCTCCCATCGATGGAGTTCTTTTTGCCTCTGTACAGGTGGCGGATGGCACAAATCTAACCTTGTTCAACCATGCGGTGATTGCCGAAGAACCGCGAGTGGATGTAATCGACGATCTTGGGCAAATATCGAATTCGTTACCTCCGCGCTTGAGTGCTATTGAATACGTTTCGAATTCACTCATGCTCCACAGCGTTCAGCGGGTTAAATTCTCGACGGATGACTCACCGCGAAATGATAACGATCCTGATCAGTGTGATTTTGACGACGATTGGTATGGGGGTGATTGGGATTGACCCCCGCGGGCACAAAGCCTGACCCATACTCTCTGTGAGGTAGATCGCGCATTAGGCTTTGTGAGATACCCTAATCGCGTTGTTTAGTTAAGAGGCTCGGACGAGCACATAAAAATTACATTTGAGGGTTTTTATATCCAAACTCGCAGAGCTCCGCCAACTTGAAAGCATCTCGTCGAGCAGTTCCAAGCGCTAGAGGCCCTGAAAGGTGATGTTGTATTATGCCTCTCCTCGCATGAAGGACGGTTTGGCAGTTGGGGCCGTGTTGAGACTGCTATCCGTTACTGGCTTGGCGAATCAGCGACAAGGCTTTGCTGTGAGTCGGCCCTTCTATGACTCTCGAAAGACCGAATTCCTTAGCCCTTGGTTACATCTCTGCGATGGCCCAACTCATCAAGCTTTTCTCGAAGTTGCTCAACCTTAACCGTTCTACTTGGGGGGCCAACGCCCGGAGCTTTCGAAGCAAATCGTTCAGGTTATCAGACGGTAGAATCATGCCTTTGATCTGGGTTGAGACCTGCGTAGGAATGCCGTACTCATCCAGGGCCGTGAGTAACGGGTCAAGGAAAAGGTTCTCCAGCTGCTCTGCGAAAAAGCTGAAGTCTCCTGGCTCGATATTTCTTTGGGTGAATACATCGTCCTGTATTTTGCTAATCGCCATTATGTCCCGTGGCAACCTAAAGCAGACCATGTTCCTGAGGAATTTCAATCGCAGATTTATCGCTTCGCTCGGTGTGTCATCCTCCCTACGATTCAGTACGGCATCCTGGAGATAGGAGGGCAAATCTTTCTTTGTTCTGATCTCATTGATGTGCCATGCCAGATGGGAGCTTGAAGAAATTCCGTACTCCATCAAATTGCCGCCTTCCAAGCTATAAACGAGATCGCAGAGGTAATTAAGCTGACTCGATTTCTCTGGAATGCCCTTCCAAGTGAGCAACTGCCTGCTTTCAGCCAGCTCCCGAATGATCGCGTTGGCAACCTCGAGTTGTCGATCGATTGGTATATGCCGGTTCTCAATCAGGGTTGCTGGTGATATGACAGGATTCGAATACGCCTCTTGAAGCCGTCCGCGCGAGACGTCAGTGAGGTATTCATTCTCCAGTTGCATGAGAAGGCCCATTGGAGAGCTTTCGTCCTGGTGGCCGATGGGGTACTCAACGGTAAGACCCCGCTCCACAGGGGGCTCCTCGAGCATAAAAACCTTGCCGATGAAATATTTATTCATTCGACCAGCACGGCCAGAAATGTTCTTAAATGTGAAGTAGTCAAAATTTGACGTCTTTAATCGGCGATCATAGATGATGACGTTCTCTGCCGAAGTATTAACCCCCTCGATCATCGTTGACGTGCAAATGATGCGCTTGATAACCCCTTCGTTGAACAGCTTTACGATGTATTGCTGCAGCGCGCGAGGGACGCCTCCATGGTGAATGCCGATGCCTAAGGCAATAGCCTTGGCGACGTTCCACTCCGGGTGATAATGCTTCGAGATCCAGGCGGCTATTTCCTTTGTTTCCGGCACCTCGGAAAGCCCTGCCTCTTCGATCAAGTATTGAGCGACACGATTGGCGCTCGCTGGCGCTTGGCAGTAGATTAGCGTGGGGGAGGCTAGGGTCTTGACGAGTTTCAGCAGTGTTTCTTTTCTCTCCTCCGAGCGCATACCTAGGTTGAAGTTCTGAATGTCGACTGCGACCGTACTGAAGTCGGACGGGATAAAATTATACTCGTAGCTATCCAATCCAGTAATCTGCTGAATGTGAGGGCCGAGCATATAAAATTGAGCACGGGTCTTGGCAAGCTTGTGAAACGCCAAGCTCAGATCAACAGCGCGGGTACTCCCGTCCTTGTCGCTACCCAAGTCTATTTTGTAAAACTCATCGACAACGAAGAATTCGACATCATCTAGGTCTTTGCGTTGGATGACCCTTTCTTGAGTCAGAAGGTAGACGTTGGTCGTTCCTGCTTCTGCTTCTTGGCTGGGATGGGTGATCAGGTTGAACTGTTTGAATCGTTTAACAAGACGGCGACGGGTTTCATCGATTAACGCAATGGTTGGAACGATCACAACGACTTTTTTGAAGCGGTGCTGAGCCAGAACAGCATCGATTACGAGGCTTTTACCAACACTTGTGGACGCGCTAAGCACCACGTTTCGGCCCTGCATTATTAAGCTGAACACGTGAGCCTGCAGGTGATGGAATACCATACCCTGTTCTAGTCCCTCTACCCGATGAGCCTCGTATGCTAGCCGGTCGGACAGATCCATATTGCTCAGGTGAGGGGTTATATAGGGAAAGAGGCCAACTGCACGCACCATATTGAGCAACAGTGATTGCTCAACTGGGCCGAACAGATCAAATTTGTCGAGCGCCCGGATGACTAGGTCACGTCCTTCCCACTCAGGGTCACTTCTGCTGACAAAAGTGTTGATGGCTATTAGCAGATCGATACTCAATAGACTGCTTTCGTTAAGCTGAACCAGATTTTCTTTGGCTTTCTCGTAATTCATGACCTGTTCCTTGAGGCCTTGGTCGAGTCTCTACACTCCCCCGAGGCCAATTCCGTCTTTGGCGTGCAGCTACTAGGCTAGAGTCGAGCATTCAGATCAGCGTCTATAAATCTTCAAGTTTTTTACAGCGTTCGTTGAAGGCTTTGATTAGCTTCGCAACGCTCTCCATAGGTACAAGAAAGACGGCAACCTTTACCTGTTGAATGTTCTCGGGTAACTGCGTCCTTAGAGCGCTGTAGTGGTCGATAATCTCATTTTCGAGGTGATTGACGTAGTCGGCCAGCCAGCCAGAGGCGAGCGATGCGCTGTCGTAGGTCAATAAGATAGGGAAGCAAAGGACGTTAAGCATGTCGTCCACAGGCGAGTTTCGATGTAACGCCTGATTAAATGTTTCAGCTTTTGGCAGGTGATGGTGGGGTTCGCGGAGCGCAATGACTATCTCGCGCTCAGCGGACAGAACGGCTTCAGAGATGGTGGCGTCCAACACTTCGCAAATCTGCTCAAGCGTAGTGTCCATACTGCCAGCTTCGATTAGCCGCGCAAGGCCAAGCCAAAGTTGGTCGTTTTGTCCTTGCTCTTGGATGATATGGGCATTGCCGAATTCTGAAAGCTTGCCAGCAGCCTTGTAGAAAACTTTGCAGGCGATAGGCTCGCTGTTTGCTCGGCTGCGTAGAATTGCATGAAGTATGAGCTCTGCAACGAGCCTTTCTCGTGGAAGCTCATTGTTGCTAAAAGCGCTGATCGACCGTGCGATTATTGCTTCAGCGTTGTGTGCCTGGATGTTCACGATTTCACTGGCCTTCAACGAGAACTCTGGCAACCATTCGATCAGATGCTTCGCCATGTCCTCACATCGCCATTTTTTCAACGAATAGCGAACGTCGTAAGCGGTAACTGAGCGGAGTAATCCCTCTTCGGTGCTGGCGTGAAACTGTACCAAAAATGGTTCAGGTCGAGTCTTGTAAGGCTTGGAGGTTGAGGTTGAAACCGCATCAGCTTCGTCAAGTCGCTGCCGAATGAGGGTTAATGTAGTTTCGCGGCTTATGATCTTGGTCGCTGCATCCGTCTTCACATCGGCGGTCGCCGCCTTATCAGCCAACTCCAAGAGTTCCTCGTAAATATCTTTAAGCTGGTTGTAGTTGGGTCGATTGCCATACTGCTCAGCTAACTTAGCAAGCGTGTTGATGTTGATCGCTTCTAGGGCATTCACTTCGCCGTAAACCTGCCACACGAAATTCTCCGCCCAGTACGAGAAGTCTCGGTTCTGAGGGGAACAGAATGTTTTGAATTTCTTAAGCAGTGCTTCGCTTCGCTCCGTGGTTGTATCAGGCAGAAGCCGCTTTACCAGCTCAGTTTTGAAGCCTTCCAAGATGGTTGCTACGTCTCGTTTTGTTACTATCCGGAAGCGAGCCGTGCCAGATCGGATGTCACATTTAAGCGATTTTTGGAACAGGGAAGACTCTGCCTTCTTGTTCTCAAGATCCGTCACCTCTTTCCAGTTCCACTTGTGGTTACCTTCCGTGGTTTTGACTTGGATATATTCAAAGACGGTCAGTCCCGAATGTTGGAAGACTGCAACGATATCGTCGGCTGTCTCGCACTCAATCTGAACGTAGCTACTGTCGCGAAGCATCTTGACGATGAAGCTAACAGCCACGTGGTCTTGATATTTGAAGCCCTGCCTCGCCGCAGGCCCACCTTTATTGGTTGGGCTAGAAATACGCACCATGACGTCCTTGTATCGCAAGAAATTTGGCTAAAATTCGGACGACCGCTCAAGCTTCTGTAGAAGAGGCGAGAGGGGGGGCCGAGCCTGTAAATTATCTAACGCTAACACTAATGGCAATTGGCCGGCCATCTCTGCTGCGGATCACTATACGAGCTCACAGGGGAATCGTGTGCATCTTTTAGGATCAGAAATTGGCCATTTCACTGCTACTGATTGCTCACCGGAGAAAACTCAAAGATTACCTACTTCTGAGTCTTGCATTTTAGACGAGACCTTCAGAGGAAAAGCGCCGGCAGTGGTGCGCGTCATGGGGAGGCAATGGGCTAACCTAAAGTTTGTTAAGTTTAACCTGCACGGGGGGCAAAGTATGGATGTTGGTTTTTTCCTGAAACAGCGCACTGCGTTCATAACGCACTTTTTTGATGAGGCCTCAGTCCCGTTTGTGGAAACGATGCGAAAAATAGAGGCAGGAGAGGAGCCATTCGAGGAACAAGGCTTCGATCCAGACGCGGCAACTGGTGAACCTGCATTCACAGATGAATGGCTTCGCGCGCAGACTGGGTTAGAGATAATTGGTCAAACCGCCATATCCATGTTGTCTGAGACCTTGAAAATTTTTTTCGTTACTCACGAAAAGAATGCTGGTCTGAATTGCGTAAAAGAGGTTGGCCAAGATGTGTTCGGCAAAGGCTTCATTCGTGGTTACCGTACCTGCTTCGCGCAGCACGGTGTTGACTGGAGCCAATGCCCCGTAGATTTCTCTATATTGGAGCAAATTGTATTGGCTAGGAACGCTAGCCAGCACGTCAGTTGCATAACCTACACTCGGGCTAACCACACCCTAAAAGCGCTGCAAAAGCACCCAAGCCCTATTTTTGTGAGTGAGTACGAAAGAGAGCTAATGGAGCGCTTAGGAGGTAGCTGGATGATTGAACCATCTGTCCATGTGACACGGGAGGCACTAGAAAAGGCGATCGAAGAGGTAGAAAAACTAGCTTCCTGGCTTGAGGGTGAGTAGCTGATGAGTGACCTAGAACCCTAACATCGTTAACTCTTATCATTAGGGACGTATCTCACCGCTTGGTTTCATGAGCTGAAGGGAATTACCTTCAGCAGTACCTTTGCTCTAGAGACAGTTGCTCCCTGCCTGCACAGTAAGGGAGCGGCAAACACACCTTCCGAACTCTCAAATTAAGGGCGATGTTGTCCGTCTATTTTTAAGCGGACGCGATAGTCCTTAAATGCGCCAACGAAGCTTTTACCCCAAGTCGTTCAAAGCCTAGGTTGTTCAGGAATGCCTGCAACCCGGCGTATCCATTTCCAGCGTTGCCATCAGTCACGGCATCAATACCAACGTGATTCGTAAGTGGCTGCCGCTTTATCGAGATCAACCGTCCGCAACGCTGCCAGCGTTCGTACCGATAAAGGTCGCCCCAAAACCAGCAACTGAATCGTCAGTGATCATTGACCGCCATTTGGCGAGCAAACTATCACGGTGAAATGGCCGTTTTCAGATATCGAGGGATGCGCCCGCTTTTTCCGTGGACTTGCTCCATGATCCGCATCGATGCGATCTGGCTGGCCAACCAGCCTCTTGATAGACAACAACTATATCGAGCAGCAAATTCGTCCCTGGGTTCTGGGAAGAAAAAATTGGCTCTTCGCAGGGTCGTAACGCAGTGGCAAACGCGCTGCTGCGTTGATGAGCCTGATCCAGTCGGCCAAGCTCAATGGGCATGATCCCTTTGCCTACTTGAAGTGCGTTTTTGCTCGCCTGCCAACGCAGCGGGCAATTGAATCGGAGAGTCCGCGGGACGCTCTCAGCTTTGCGCTCCAGATCTTGGCGACTCAGTCAGAATCGTCCAAGAGCTCATCTAGAATTCGCTGAGGTACCTTGAATATCTCCACGAAACCTTCGCCGACGAACTCGTCGTGGTTTGCCAGCGCTCTCAACAAGGTAGGTCGCCAGTGATTGGTGTAGAGGTTTTCAGCCTCAATTGCTCCCTGGTTGCGAAGAAATTTCCTAACGCCGCGTTCACCCTTTCTGGCGTGTTCAAGGTGAATCGCCGTCGCGTGGGACATCACGTAGTTGTTCAATTCTTTTTCATAACGTTCGTTGAGCTTCAACGTAATCATTTGGTTAGAAAGGCGACCACTGATGCCTTCATCCAGTGCAACCTCTGGTATCACTTGGAACGTTGCAACCAGCCCACCTTCAGAGATGTCTATTTGCGCCTCCAGAAACTGGATGTCAGGCAGTGCGTCAAAATAGGCGTGGACAAATGCCAGCTCTTCTTCGTTTTGCCCCCCGAAACCGGCGAGTTTGATGTGGTTGCAGTCGTGGCAACTCGGTACGAGGTTTCGAGCATAGATCGCGAGCGGTGCGAAATGAGAGCGAGGGAGAAAGTGATCGAGCTCGGCGACCGGATCAATTCCACAGATAGGGCATAAGCCTATTCCCTTGAAGAGTCGTTCGCGCAGCGGATATAGCGATCGAGTCTCGTAGGTTTTCTCATAGGCCGCGTCCAGTGCGTCAATCAGTGTTTGAGGGAAGTTGGAGCCTTTGAGCAACTGGCTCGCTGCCCCCCTGTCTTGATCGTATTGGTCGTACAGGGCAAGCAGGTCTGATATTTCGATTTCAGACAGCGCATGCCCTTGCGGGCCGCGATAGTTGTACTGGCGGATGGATGCAATCAGATCTGCCCTGGAGGTTTCGCGATGAGGGAGGGGAAGGTTTCTCATCGTGCCAACCTGCGTTTCGCCATCTTGGACAACACATAGGCACGAGCCTGAGCGCTGAGCCCGAACTCAAATATGGTGTCGATCTCTTTAAGTGTATCGTACTCCGCAGCCAGCAGATCTAGGGCAGCATGATAGTCAGTGCTGGCCGCCGTCAGGCCGAAGCTGTCGTATGTCAGGATGCCGATGTTCTCCCCGTAAGTTTCGAGCGTCGGTGGAGTAATCGTTAGAGTCGAACCATTTCGTTCGACGTAGCGGACATGGCGGGCCAGTGTCTCTTGCAGAAGAACAGGCGAATGCGTTGCAACCACGCAATACGCGTTCACCTCGGTCAAGATCAAACGTACGGAATGCATCAGAGCCGCCATCAATGGTGGATGTAGGTGCGTTTCCGGTTCGTCAAAGAGTACAAGTGATTGTGGGCGTGTATGAGCTACCAAGGATGCGATTACGTGCAACGCGATTTTGTGGCCGGTACTCCATTGCATGAAGTATTTGCGCGCCAGTCGGGTACTGCTTAGAAGCGCATCAAGTTCAACGGTGAAATCCCGGAATGACGGATCTGTCATTAGCGGCTCAATTGCTGCTTTGAACAGGTTTTCATCCTTGTTCTCTCTGATGGCCTTTAGGAGTTTGATGAATTCATCTGCAAGGGCGTCAATAGGCTTAAGCTCAGTGGAACTCCGGCGATCCATCGATACACTTGATCGGGCACTTTCTGGCTTACTCTCAGCTCTTGCCAAGTCTTTACTCACCTCTCGAACGATGTCTCGAAGCCCGCAGAACACGAAGCGGCTGTCACCGTTGTCGATGTCCTCAATGATCTGCTTCAAGTCCTTTTCGGCAAGTCCGGGTACGACGAAGCTATCAAACGCGCTGTAGGATATGGTGACCACTCGCATGAAACCAATACTCGCTGGCGTAATCTCACCCATTGCTAAAAGTTCTTTCTTATTCCGTTCTTGAGGAGAGGCGTAGGCCAGGTGAGCTAGCCTCGAAAGGATAGTGCTCTTGCCTGATCCATTGCGTCCGACCAATACAACAATGCGCTCTGGCAGCAGTACCTTAGTGCGACTAGGCCCGATTTTTCGATATGAACCACCGTAGTCAGGTGGGACGGGGGCTTCAAAGTTGAAATCAATGGACTCTGTGGCCCCTTTCGGGCGAAATGAAAAATCCTCCATTCCAACCAGGGCGCTGAAATTCCCCTCGTAGAGAACACGGGCGTCGGAGAGAAACTTATTCCAGTTGGACGTGTTTCGAAAGATCGACGTCTTCCATCCCGTTTCATTCTGGAACTCCTCGATCAGATCTGGGATCGCCACAGCGTCCTGCAAGGCAGACATGATCTTCTCGCGGTGCTTGATTGGTAGCTCATTCAGCCGTTTGTAATAATCAAGTGATGTGCCTACTGACACCCATCCGTGACCAAGACGGGAAAAAGGCTTCTGAATGAGCTGGGGGCCTGTTTCTTGGTCTCGCTTGAGAATTTTCACACCGCCGATGTATTTAACTTTGTCCGGTTTACTGGCGCTCGGGCGGTAGTAAAGGTGGTAGAGGGTTTTGTAACTGTAGTCGTTCCAATCGTCCTGCTGGAGAGCAAATTGGGTGTCTATGCTTTTGAGGTTTCTGCTCGAAGGTGGGTAGATACTGATAGGCATAACGATTGAGAGTCCGTTCAGGGCCAGTGGCAATCCATTGATTTGAATTGGCATTCAAGCTTTCGCAACCAAGTTTGCCAAGAGTCTGTTGATTTATGCGAGAGCATCCACGCATCAGGCTATGAACTTATAATTCTCCCTGGATAGAGAGGGCAAATTTGACGCAAGATACAACTTCATGTGGACGCAGCGTAAATCAAGGGTGTTGTCTTTTCATATACGACGAAAACCATGCGGGGGCATGGCCTTTGGCTGATGCTGTACTACTTGGTCAATTGCTGTTCGATGGTTTTCTTGAAGAGCTTTGGCTTTCCAAGGTCATGACCTAAATGCAGGATTTCAAACTGGCCGTTGAGTTCTAGGGCTAGTGTCGGAACACCCCTCGCTTGGATCAGGGCCACCCATGCGGCAGCTACTCAGGCTCCGACTAAGTCGGAAAGCTTTATACCCACGTTCGGCATGATTCGTACTTGATACCGCAGGCGCTAGTCGTCAAGCGGAAAAGTACGTCCCTAATCCATCTTTCAGGAATGACCAGTTACTGATTGCCAGCGAGATCGCTGTCGAAATTAGAATGCTGAAAATGGCCCATCTCACCGTGGCCCTGACGCCAGACTTACCTTCATCTTGAACAGGGCGAATGATGTTTTTGTAGATGTGCTCGTAGCCTTCGGACACGATGCTGATGCTGTCGAAGTGGCTCTGGATCTCGCGTAAAGGGCCCGCCATAGGCTTGAGGAGGTCGTTTGATGCCACGAGTTTTTTGACATCTTCAATCTGACGCTTAGTGTCGGTGATTCGATTAGTCAGCGCGCTGGGATTGAAGGTAAGGATATCGGTGATGCGCTTGTCTAAGTCAACGTAGTCCGACTCAGTTTTCTCAGCCAACCCGGCTACGTACTGATGCGTGTCATCGTTGACGAAGCAAAGAATGATTGGCTTGAAGCCGTCCTCACCGATTTCGGAATAATCGATCACACCAGCCTCATCGAGCTTATAGAGCAGATAATCCGCGGCGTTCCAGTTCCTCACCAGGCTACTAAGGGTGGCCGTGACGTCGGGGTTGTTGAAATCTACGCTTCCTTTTGCGTCTGCATGACGGATCAAACAGAGAAGGATTCTGAGCTCCTGAAGCGGTGAAATTTGATCGTCTATTGTAGTTTTCATGCTTAACCGTAACTCAGCTGTCCAAAAATAGTCATAAGCGCCCTAAATGCTGCGGCGAACGCTTCCCAGCACCGCGACAAACTTCCAGGTCAGCAAGCCTATCTCTCGCTTACGGTCTATGCTTGGGAGGTAAGACGGGTGACTGCTATGGCTATCGATACAGTGGCCAGTCGCTGTGCCGCGTTTATCGCACATCCCAATCGAAACGCCTAGATGGCTAAGCACTTTAGGTAGAGCTGCATCCGTTTGGACAGAACAGGATTATCAGTTGGCGCACCGAGGAGCACCTCTACATAGTTGTTTCCCACAGCATCCTGAAGCCCGAAACTATGGAGTAATGCCCCCGATGCGGAGCGTTAAGTCCCCTTTGGCCCGTTATGTGCCCAAATGGGGGGACTACAGGGCTCACAGTCCTGTTTCTAGAAGTGGGCGGTCGACATCACCGCCAGGCGTCAAAGAGACTTAGGCTGGCCGTCATACCTAGATGACTTGGCCAGACGCTTACTTTCAAGCAGTACTCGCGTTAGCTGATGGGTTTCTAGCAAGCGGCGAAATCGCAGCAAGATAGTGGCATCCGGTGCAGACTCACTGGCGAACACACCTTCCCGTCCACGAGGCTACCGGATTTCTTTTGGCTTGGCATATGGCAGAGGCCGGTCGAGGTCATCCAGGGTGAGGCCTCCCCGTACTGCGTTGTGGCTCCACCGCACAAATTGCTCCAAGAGAGCGTTGTTTTCACGAGTTAAGCGTTCGACCCGTGCCTCTAGGAGCTTGACGCGCTCCAAAGCCTTATCTGTCTCAACTGCTCTTCGAGAAACGCTTACTCCGTTGTCATCCTTTGCATGCTCCTTAGCGTGATCCCAGGCCGATTTGATGCGTGGGCGCCGGAGCATTGCCGCCTTGGTGTACTTGTGCCCAATCTCGACCTCTAGCATGGCGAGGTAGCGATCCCAAGTCAGTTTTCCGGCCCAGCCATCCAGCAGGCGGACTGCCTTTTCGATTCCGGTATCGTTTAGCTTTGGCGCGCCCATTTAGAAAAACCCCATGTCTAGTAGCAACTTCTCGTCGGCGTCCAAATCGTCATCGACTTTCGCCTTAGGTTTCTTCGGCACTTTTGCGTCTAGGTTAACGATTCTCACGGCTTGAGCTAGCCCAGCCTTTGACTGCGGGTTTTCAGGGGGGGGCAATGTGATAAGCGTTCCATCAGCAATTGTTGGATCGTTCAGCTTGGTGAGAACAAGCCGCCACCGTTCGAGTTTAGGCTGGTGAAGCTTCAGCCACCTTGATGCGCCTGGCTCACCACGTTCGTCAGCCGCTTCAGCATCCGCGACAGCTTTTTCATGGAGCTTGAATTGGAACTCGGCTTCGTCGTGATGGCGCTTGTCGCCCTTCACAAACGTGTGCTCTCCGCAGCTCACGCAGTCCTTGTCCTTAGGGCATGGTGTGAGTGCGTGATCATGGCGGCAAATGCCGTAACGGGTGCGATGAGTCGCCCCCAGCTCCAATTGTAGGGCCTGCTCTCGTGTGAGCCCGTGAGCAATCGCCATTGAGTTCACCTTGGCTTCCAGGTGCCCGTGTACGTGCAGTGGCCGTTGCTTGGCCCCAAGCTTGAGATAGGCCTCGATAAAGGCCTCTTGAGGCAGATGGTCATACCATTCGTTCTGCTTGACACTTTTGCGTCCAGACCAAAAAGCAATCAGCGACTCACTAAGGTTTTTGCTTTGAGCTAGCGTATTCAGCAGGTGGCGGAAATCATGCGTATTGATCGCGATAGGACTGCCATCAGGATTCACTTTGGCATTTCGGCTGAAAATAGTAACCCCGGCAGGATTTGCGCCTAGCTGATTATTGAATTGATATGTCGATAGTGGTGCGGGTACATGCAGCAAGGGCTCAGCGTTGGGCCTAAGGATATTTTCGGGGAGTACGAATAGCGCTTCGTGCCACTTGAGCCCTGTGTGTCCGTCCAAGATTGGAAAAGCATCTGGGAGCTTCGCCAGAATGAAGCTTTTCAGCGATTCAAACTCGTAAAGTGCTACCCAATGGGCCTTCTGCGACTTAGGCCCCATACGCTCCTTATTGGTGGTGCGATCCTCACGTTTTACCAAGCCATAACGGGTAGCGTGGCATCCGCTAATTGGTGCCGTCTTACCCAAAATGGTAGCGGCTTCATACAACGTAATCGGCTGGTCACGCAGATGCTCTGCCCCAGGAGGAAGATAGATTTTGTCGGGGTTGTTTGCATACCAAGCCGCAGCTTTTCTGGCGGGTGCACCAAGGTTAGTGAGGTATTTGACCGTCTCTTTCACCACTGTCTCAAATTCATCAGAGGCGGAAAATTTTGTCATCGCCTCCGCGCCTTTGGCAGGAGCCCATGCGATGCCCATGATTGGGCCTTCTTTGGTATCTGCGGTGCGGATACAGTCTACCGGAAGGCTCAAAATTTCAGATGACCGGCTTGGCGCATACATGGCAAGAGACACAAAAGCGGTTGTCAACCTATCTGACACATTGGTGCTGGTGTGATGAATTTCAGCGAGTGCAAAAATCGATTCAAGTGACGGAAGCCTTTCCACTGCTTTTTCGGATTCCTTGGTCGCAACCCTGTCATTTCTGACTGGGGCCTTGTATCGAATTGGGCTTCGCCACTCCAACACAATTGGCGTTAGGCGTGCAGGATTGACTACTTCTGTCACAATTCTTTCGAGAACCCTTGCTACTGACCAAGAGTCCGCGTATCTGGCTTTCAACAAATCAGCTGCTTTGTCGAGCACAAAAGGAGTCAGCTGTGTAATGCATGGTCTGGATTTGGAGTCAATTAATGCCTGCTCTATGGCTTGAAGTGCATATAGGTGTCGAGAGAACTCTGACAGTCGCAAACGGCGCATTACTTCGCTGAACGTAGCTTTTGCAAAGGTAAGAAAGTCTATTTCAAATGGGATTTGGACTGTTGATTTGCCTTTGGATTCGTCGCGCATTGATTTGAAACGCGCGATTTTTTTCTTTTTACCCTGAGCCCTGCCGATAACAAAGGTTGAGATGTCCCAGCTGTTACTCTCCCAATCGACGTTAACGAAAGGAAAGTTTGTCTTGGCATGGAAGATGAATAGCTCCAAATTCTCCTGAGCACTTAGCGCGTCTCTGCCAATGAAGTGTACGATTTCGCTCATTTAAAATGCTTCTTCTGATGTGTCGCGGATCGTGATGATCTGTTGAATAGCAGACATTGCACTGTGATTGATCTGACGGATTCTTAGCTCCGTTTCGATCTCTTGATCTGCTACCAGAAAAGCCATCAACGTCTCCCAGGGCGCGCTCAGCAATGGCTCGAAATGGGCGCACCCAGCTAGGCAGGCGACCGGAGCGTTCTGGTGGCATTCAGCACGGGTTCCGCAAGCGCCAACAGGCATCCCCATGAGCCTCATGAAGTCCGTGATAACGGCGTCAGGATCCCCAGCCCTAGTGGCTTCGTGCAGCCCAGAAATAGGCTTGCCTTGAAATGCCCGAGCGAAGTAGCCCATTTCTTTGCCCAGCGCCTCACGGATGGGCTTCTGGAGCTCTGGCATGGATGCCCGATAATATTGGATGCAGGAGGTGCTCCGGTGGGTAAGCAGTCGCGCCACTTCGTAATCCGAAGCCCCTTGGGCCAGAGCCCTGGTGGCGAGTGTGTATCTGAAGCGATATGGGGTGATTGGGATTTTCGCGCCCAGCCTGTCTGAATATGTATCGAGGGCTGAAAATGTCTCAACTACCTTTCTGCTGAGTTCTCTCGATGACTGGCCTAAAAACAAGTGATCGTGATCTTTGGCATCGCGCATTGCAGGCGTGTCGAGGTAACTTATCAAAGTTTCTGCGAGAACTGTTGGGGCACGCCGAAGCCAATACTCATCTGCTACTGTCTTCTCACCCTTTGCCAGTGGGATCCTCAAGGTAACGTCGAAACCTTGGCGGTCATGCACTACTACGTCACGCTTCCTCATTCGCCGGGCTTGAACTGGGCGAACGCCTGTACCAATGAAGAACCAACAGAGTGTGTATGTATCTTGGCTGATGAGGCCTAGAGCGAACGCGTTGTTCAACACCGAATTGGCATTGTGCAACTCTTCTTCCGTAAGGGCTCCTTTCTCAGGGTCATTGGTGATGAGGCCGTAATACGCGCCCTGGGATTTTTCTTCCCAGCTATGACTGTTCTCCAAAAAGTCACAAGCTTCATCACTAAGTACGGAAGTGTTTGAGTCCTTAATCCGACGAAGAAGCGGGATGATAAAAGGCCTGTAGCTTGCCTGGATTTCGGAGAGAGCGTTGATTTCCGGAATACCTATTAGATCTTTGCCCACCATAGTAGGTAGGCGCAGCCACTTCTCTGTGGCATGGCATACGGTGGAGTTATAACGAAGACTATGCGTAGAAAGAGTAGTCGCTAGGCAAGAAAAAACGCTTTGATGAAAGGGGTTTTTTTTGTCAAATAAACCAAATCTAATTGGCGTAGAAATACCATCCCTGTCAATCAGAGGTAGATTTACACCGAGTTCGGCTTCCACAATCCGACCATCAAGCAATACAACTCTTCTGGCCGTTCGGTAGGTTAATGAGCAGGCCTGGCTCAATAAAGTATGATCTTTGGTGCTGATCATTTTTTATCTCGCAAGCTATTGGCCAGTTCTTCCGCAATCTTGTCTGCCTTTTCACGAATGTGCCGACGGGCATAGCGCTCTTCCATCGATGAATTTTTCGACCAGCCGTTAAGTCTGTTTCGCATTTGCTTTTCTTTCTCGGGCTTCATTCGTTCTTCTGGAGGCAAAGCGTCAATTGCTCGGCTTAAGCGGTCATTCCATGTCCGTCGCATTGAGTGCGGAGCTATGCTGGCCGGCAAATAACTCTTGCGACGTAGCTCCCTGAAAACGAGGTTTATTGCCTCTAGGGATAAGTGGTCGCCCGTTTTCGTTGTGAACAAATAACCATGCTTTCTGCCCGTGACTGGGATGTTGCTCCAGTGCTTCATGACGAATTGGTGGAAGTCGTCTGCAGTCTGTTCGGATAAAGGCAGGGTTCTTGCTATGGTTTTCGACACCCGAATGCCGACTCGGCGGGTTGCGTGGTTTATGTCCTCCACTCGAATGTAACGAAGCTCGCTTCGCCGGATCGCCGTCTCCGTGAAAATCCGGTACATCAGATGATTACGATACTGATGAAAGTCCGATTGAAAAGGATTGGTCTCGGATCCTGGCTCGAATGCAGCATCCAATGCGTCCATTACCTCTTCAGATAGACCCTCAGGAGCATCTCCTTCATCGGACGGTGTTGCCCTTGGTTCTTGAGCTCGCAACGCGGCAATGGCCCTCTCTCGTGATTTGGAGAGGTCTTTCCGTGGCTTCTCGGATGCCTTTGGGTTGATACGCTCATGATTGAATTCCAGAAAGTTCGCTACTGTCCGGATCCGGTATCCACCTTCCACTGCTGAAATCAATGTTCTGGGCACGTTCGGGGCACCGCCACTGCGTACCTGTTCCAGTCGCACGATCTTTCGAGTTCGAATTTCCAGAGACTCTGCCACCAGTTGATCTTGGGCGCCTCGATCCATGCGAAGGAAGAACGCCAGATCTTCACATTGCTCAATCGAGAGAAAAGTTTCTGATCGTAAAGCCTGGTCAAGATCGATTTTTCGGGAGATCGCCCACAGATATGCCATGCCCAATGAACGGAGCACCTTTTCAGTGGTCGTTGCGGCAAAGCCCACGTCTCGGTATCGGAGGGTTGCATAGATATTGGGGAGGAAGGGAGGACGTCCTTCATGATCTACGAGCACAACCATAGGCAGGTCGTCTGATGCTGTAAAAGATCTTATGGAATAGTTGACCAAAGTATACGCTTCCGGCCTATAAGCTAGTTAGGGCGGCGAGTATAGGGAGGGGTATACGATAAGTAAATCCTCCAACCCCTTGTTTTTAAAGGGGTTAGAGGTTGTTGTCTTTTATAAAGTATACGCTTTAGAGTGCATACAGGTTATTGGCAAGCTTCGCAATCCGGCTCGTCAATCGCGCAAGCCTTTGGTACCGGTGCTGGACCGGCAGGGGCTGCGACGACGTCTTCGCTGTTGTTGCCGTTCGACACGGCGTTGAGCTTGCCCGTGTTGACGGTGGATTTCTCGGTGCTGGTCGCGGCCAGGGCACGGAGGTAGTAAGTGGTTTTCAGACCACGGTACCAGGCCATGCGGTAGGTCACGTCCAGCTTCTTGCCCGAAGCGCCAGCGATGTACAGGTTCAGCGACTGAGCCTGGTCGATCCACTTCTGACGGCGGCTGGCGGCGTCAACGATCCACTTGGTGTCGACTTCAAACGCGGTGGCATACAGCTCTTTGAGCTCTTGCGGGATACGTTCGATCTGCTGCACGGAACCGTCGTAGTACTTCAGGTCGTTGATCATGACCGAGTCCCACAGATCGCGCGCCTTGAGGTCGCGAACCAGGTACGGGTTGATCACGGTGAATTCGCCCGAGAGGTTCGATTTCACGTAGAGGTTCTGGTAGGTCGGTTCGATCGACTGCGATACGCCAGTGATGTTGGCGATGGTCGCGGTCGGTGCGATGGCCATGATGTTGGAGTTACGAATGCCTTTTTGTACGCGGGCACGAACCGGTGCCCAGTCCAGGGATTCGTTCAGGTCAACGTCGATGTACTTCTGGCCGCGCTGCTCGATCAGGATCTGTTGCGAATCCAGCGGCAGGATGCCTTTGGACCACAGGGAACCCGGGAACGTCTCGTAAGCGCCGCGCTCGTCTGCCAGGTCGCAAGAAGCCTGGATCGCGTAGTAGCTGACCGCTTCCATCGACTTGTCGGCAAACTCAACGGCAGCCTGGGAGGCGTACGGAATGTGCTGCAGGTACAGAGCGTCCTGGAAGCCCATGATCCCCAGACCCACTGGGCGGTGCTTGAAGTTCGAGTTGCGTGCTTGCGGCACCGAGTAGTAGTTGATGTCGATCACGTTATCGAGCATGCGAACGGCTACGTCGATGGTGCGCTTGAGCTTGTCGGTGTCCAGTTTGCCGTTGACGATGTGGTTCGGCAGGTTGATCGAGCCCAGGTTGCAAACAGCGATTTCGTCCTTGTTGGTGTTCAAGGTGATCTCGGTGCACAGGTTCGAGCTGTGGACCACGCCCACGTGCTGCTGCGGGCTGCGCAGGTTGCACGGGTCTTTGAACGTCAGCCATGGGTGGCCGGTTTCAAACAGCATGGACAGCATTTTGCGCCACAGGTCTTTTGCCTGAATGGTCTTGAACAGCTTGATCTTGCCCGGGTACTGGGACAGTGCTTCGTAGTACTCGTAACGCTCTTCGAAGGCCTTGCCGGTCAGGTCGTGCAGGTCCGGTACTTCGGATGGCGAGAACAGGGTCCACGGGCCGTCATCGAAGACGCGCTTCATGAACAGGTCAGGGATCCAGTTGGCGGTGTTCATGTCGTGGGTACGACGACGGTCATCACCGGTGTTCTTGCGCAGCTCGATGAACTCTTCGATGTCCATGTGCCAGGTTTCCAGGTAAGCGCACACAGCGCCTTTGCGCTTGCCACCCTGGTTAACGGCCACAGCGGTGTCGTTCACGACCTTGAGGAACGGAACCACGCCCTGGGATTTGCCGTTGGTGCCCTTGATCCACGAACCCAGTGCACGTACTGGCGTCCAGTCGTTGCCCAGGCCACCGGCGAATTTGGACAACATGGCGTTGTCGTGGATCGCGTGGTAAATGCCCGACAGGTCATCCGGCACGGTGGTCAGGTAGCAGCTGGACAGCTGCGGACGCTGAGTACCGGCGTTGAACAGGGTAGGGGTCGACGACATGTAGTCGAAGGACGACAGCAAGTTGTAGAACTCGATGGCGCGGTCTTCTTTTTGCTTCTCTTCGATCGCCAGGCCCATGGCCACGCGCATGAAGAAGATCTGCGGCAGTTCGAAACGCACGCCATCGTGGTGGATGAAGTAGCGGTCGTACAGGGTTTGCAGGCCCAGGTAGGTGAACTGCTGATCGCGCTCGTGGTTGATCGCCTTGCCCAGTTTTTCCAGGTCGAAGGTGGCCAGAACCGGGTTCAGCAAATCGAACTCGATACCCTTGGCGATATAGGCCGGCAGGGCCTTGGCGTACAGGTCAGCCATCTCGTGGTGGGTGGCGCTGTCAGCGACTTTCAGGAAGCTCAGGCCTTCGGCACGCAGGGTGTCCATCAACAGGCGAGCGGTCACGAACGAGTAGTTGGGCTCACGCTCTACCAGGGTGCGGGCGGTCATCACCAGGGCGGTGTTGACGTCGCTCAGCGCTACGCCGTCGTAGAGGTTTTTCAGGGTTTCGCGCTGGATCAGGTCGCCGTCAACTTCTTCCAGGCCTTCGCAGGCTTCGGTGACGATGGTGTTCAGGCGGCCCATGTCCAGCGGCGCGAACGTGCCGTCAGCGAGGGTGATGCGAATTGACGGGTGAGCTTGCACCGCGTCTTGGGCAGGAGCGCGGATGGCGCGTTCCTTGGAGCGTGCGTCACGGTAGATCACATAGTCGCGAGCCACTTTTTGCTCGCCGGCGCGCATCAGGGCCAGTTCAACCTGGTCCTGGATTTCTTCGATGTGGATGGTGCCACCCGATGGCATGCGACGCTTGAAGGTTGCAGTGACCTGTTCGGTCAGGCGCGCAACAGTGTCGTGAATGCGGGACGAGGCGGCAGCGTTGCCGCCCTCAACTGCGAGAAACGCCTTGGTGATGGCAACGGTGATCTTGTCATCGGTGTAAGGAACCACAGCCCCGTTACGTTTGATCACGCGCAGTTGGCCTGGCGCGGTCGCAGATAGATCCAGATTTGAATCAGAACCCTGCGAGTTCTCGCGAGTTGTATCGGTTTGCATGGGGGGTGTCTCCACATTCTCTATGTTTGTTTGGGCGCCTTTTGGGTGCCCACCGTTACGTCCTGAAGCACTACAACCGGTGATGAGCCGGGCATAACAACTTCGGGACGTACAGAAGGGGGGTTAAGCCGCTTCCGTGCCGAAGTCTTGATTCACGCAGACCGCGTGAAACCGTATTCCTGTTGGATGACAGTATTTTTACTGCAACACCCGGGCCGCTTTCCGACATTTACGTTGGAAAGCGGTTGCCATCCGCATGAGCGGTTTGGTCTTTAAAATCGTGTTTGGTTCACCAGGCAGGCGCGAGAAAAGGGCTTGAAATTCTCGTCTGAGTTGTGCTTGGTCTTTTTGCTTAAAACCCTACATATGGGGTTTTTTGGCTGGATAGATACAAGATATGCGTTTTGCCGAGTCTCTGCAACGTAGGATCTTGGCTTGAATCCATGCTCGATTTGTGTATGAAAGTATAAAAAACGGCGTAGGCCCCACAGGCTCTGCATCAGACCGTTTGTCACCAATTTTTACCGGATTAAACTGTGCGTGCTGAATTTTGAGGGCGCGAACCCTACCATAAAAAACAGCGCTGTCCGAACGCATTTTCAGGCGGGTGCAAAGATAGGAAAGGTCAAGGGGATATTGCTGCGAAGAAGCACCGGGAAGGTCAGGGCAGACCTTCCCGGTCATTGAGCGAAATTACAGCAATTGGAAGCTGTTTTGCTGGACGTTTTGCGAGTCGAGGCCGATCTGCACGTTGAATTCACCCGGTTCTGCGGCGTACTTCAATTGTGTGTTGTAGAACTTCAGGGCGTCCTCGTCGATGTTGAACTGCACGATCTTTTCCTCGTCGGGCTGGAGCATGATCTTCTGGAAGTTTTTCAGCTCCTTGACCGGACGGCTCATGGACGCTGTGACGTCCTGGATGTACAGCTGAACCACTGTTTCGCCAGCACGCTTGCCGGTGTTTTTGACGGTCACACTGGCCGTCAGGGTGGCACCCGGCTTCAAGGTTTTGCTCGACAGGCTGACATCCGACACGCTGAAGTCGGTGTAGCTCAGGCCATAACCAAACGGGTACAACGGGCTGTTGGACTCATCGAAATACTGCGAGGTGTAGTTGCCCGGTTTGCCCGGCGTGAACGGCCGGCCAATGCTCAGATGGCTGTAGTAAGTCGGGATCTGGCCAACAGAGCGTGGGAAGGTGATCGGCAATTTGCCAGACGGGTTGTAATCGCCGAACAGTACGTCAGCAATCGCATTGCCACCTTCAGTGCCGCTGAACCATGTTTCCAGCACTGCGTCTGCCTGTTGCTGTTGCACGTCGATCGACAGCGGCCGGCCGTTCATCAACACCAGCACCAACGGCTTGCCCGTAGCCTTGAGCGCTGTAATCAGGGCGCGCTGGCTGGCAGGAATGTCGAGGTTGGTGCGGCTTGATGATTCGTGGGACATGCCCCGCGATTCGCCCACCACGGCGACCACCACATCCGACTGCTGCGCCGCCTTGACCGCCTCGTCAATCATCACCTGTGCCGGACGCGGGTCATTGACCACTTCGGGCGCATCGAAGTTGAGGAAGTTGAGGTAATCGACGATTTTCTGGTCGTCAGTGATGTTGGCGCCACGGGCGTAGATCAAGTTGCCTTGCTTGCCGAGTGCATTGCGCATGCCGTCGTAGACGGTTACAGCTTGTGCCGGCAGACCGGCTGCCGCCCAACTGCCCAAAATATCGATGGGAGCCTTGGCCAGCGGGCCGACCAGAGCGATGCGCGCCTGCTTATTCAGCGGCAGGGTTTCAGACTGGTTTTTCAGCAGCACCAGGCTCTTGCGCGCCACTTCACGGGCCTCGCTGCGATGCAGGCGGCTGTCGGCCTTGGTGTCGACCGGATCATCTTCAGCCTTGCCAATACGCAGGTACGGGTCGGCAAACAGGCCCATGTCATATTTGGCGCCCAGCACTTCACGCACCGCGTTATCCAGATCGCTTTGCGGCACTTCGCCGGACTTGAGCAGGCCAGGCAGCTCTTCGCCGTAGGCCTTGTCGTTCATGCTCATGTCGATGCCGGCCTTGATCGCCAGTTTGGCGGCCTCCCGGCTGTCCTTGGCCACGCCGTGCTTGATCAGCTCGATGATCGCGCCGTGGTCACTGACGGCGACGCCTTTAAAGCCCCAGTCCTTGCGCAGCAAGTCCTGCATCAGCCACATGTTCGAGGTGGCCGGTATGCCATTGATCGAGTTCAGGGCCACCATGACGCTGCCTGCGCCAGCTTCAATCGCCGCGTGATAGGGCGGCAGATAGTCCTGGAACATGCGTGTAGGGCTCATATCCACAGTGTTGTAGTCACGCCCCCCTTCCACTGCGCCATACAGGGCGAAGTGTTTGACGCTGGCCATGATGTTGCCGGGCAGGGCCGGTGACGCGCCCTGATAGGCGTGGACCATTACCTTGGCGATGCGCGAGACCAGATAGGTATCTTCACCAAAACCCTCTGAGGTACGGCCCCAGCGCGGGTCACGAGCGATGTCCACCATGGGCGCGAACGTCAGGTCGATACTGTCGGCGCTGGCTTCCTTGGCGGCCACGCGACCGCTGAGGCCGATGGCATCCATGTCCCAGCTGGAGGCCAGAGCCAGGCTGATCGGGAAAATGGTGCGATGGCCATGGATCACGTCGTACGCAAAAAACATCGGGATCTTAAGACGGCTGCGCATGGCGGCGTCTTGCATAGGGCGGTTTTCGTCGCGGCTGATGGAGTTGAATGTGCCACCGATGTGGCCTGCGGCGATTTCCTTGCGGATCATCTCGCGGGTCATTTCCGGGCCGATGCTGATCAGGCGCAGTTGGCCGATTTTTTCATCGACGGTCATTTGTTTCAGCAGTTGGGCGACGAACTCGTCTTTGGGAGGGAGCGGGGCCGCCGGGGTTTGAGCCCACGCGGTGTGACTGGCCAGGCTGATGACGATGCCCAGCAAACACATTTTTCTCATTGGATTCTTCTGCGCAGCCGCTCACGTGAAGCGAGGGAAGCCCACGCTTGTGCAGCGATATTGTTCTGGGGAGGTATCAGGAGTACTCGGATTAAAGAATTGACCTACCTTTAGAACAGAGTATTCCTGACTGGTAGGCAGTCTTTTAGCTGATTCATCGCGCGCAATCCAGTATTGCCGGGAGTTTTTAGGCGTGGTGTGTGGTCAATAATCCTAATGTCGTTATTTCGGAGCGTCACAAGCATGGGAATACAAAGCGTTAGAGTCGTGGGCTGGAAAGTGATCGCACTGCTGGCCATGAGCAGTCTGCTGGCGGGGTGCGGGATCAACACCATTCCGACCCTCGACGAGCAGGTCAAGGCGGCCTGGTCGCAAGTACAAAACCAGTATCAGCGTCGCTCTGATCTGATACCCAATCTGGTCGAAACGGTCAAGGGGGCGGCCAAACAGGAGCAGGCAACCCTGACCGCAGTGATTGAAGCGCGGGCCAAGGCGACCTCGATCCAGGTCGACGCCAGCACCCTGAACAATCCTGAAAAACTCAAGCAGTTCCAGGAAGCGCAGAACCAGCTGACGGGAGCCTTGAGTCGATTGATGGTGGTGTCCGAGCGTTACCCGGACCTCAAGTCGAACCAGAACTTCCTCTCGCTGCAGTCACAACTTGAAGGCACGGAAAACCGCATCAGCGTGGCCCGCCGCGACTTTATCCTCGCTGTGGAGCGCTACAACACTGAAATTCGCACCTTCCCGGGGCGTTTGTGGCATGCGGTGATGTACAGCGACCTGCCGGTCCGCCCGACCTTTGAAGCCACCACCCCGGACGCTGACAAAGCGCCAGAAGTGAAGTTCTGAACATTGTGGGAGTGAGCCTGCTCGCGATGGCATCACCACGTTCGATCAGACACTCCGCGTGGACTGCATCGCGAGCAGGCTCGCTCCCACGCAGCTGGGGTATTTTCTTCAACTAACGAGGTGCCGATGCGCGTATTAAAACCGGTGTTGGGTCTGCTGCTCTGGCTATTTATAGCCACGGCCCAGGCGCTGACCTTTCCCGCACTGAGCGGGCGGGTGGTGGATGACGGGCAAATGCTTGATCCCGCTACGCGCGAGCAATTGACACAAACCCTGCAAGCCCACGAAAAAGCCACTGGCGAGCAAGTGGTTGTGGTCACCGTGCCCGACCTGCAAGGCACCCCGATTGAAGACTTCGGTTACCAATTGGGCCGGGCCTGGGGTATCGGCCAAAAGGACAAGAACAACGGGGCACTTCTGATCGTTGCCCGGGACGACCGCAAGTTGCGCATTGAGGTCGGCTATGGCCTGGAAGATCGGCTCACTGACGCCCAGTCCTCGGTGATCATCAATCAGGTCATCACTCCGGCCTTCAAGGCAGGGAACTACAACCAGGGGATCAGCGACGGTGTTGGCGCCATCTTGCAGGTACTGGGCGGCGCGCCCATGGCCGAACCGGCCTACGCCACCGGGCAGGGCGACGGCAGTGACTTCATGGCTGAGCACCTGGGCGTGGTTGTACTGCTATTTATACTGTTTGTGCTGATTGTCGCTGCCTGCCAGTTCCTGGGCATCTGCCACTCGGGCGGCGGTGGTGGTTCGCGCTCGGGCGGCTTTGGGGGTGGCGGGTTCGGAGGAGGCGGTGGCGGAGGTTTTCGCGGCGGTGGTGGCAGCTTTGGCGGCGGCGGGGCCTCAGGCGGCTGGTAATTCACTTTTCAACGAGTATCGATACTTATGGCTTTATTAACTACAGAGCAACAACAGCAGGTCGCAGAGGCCGTCACCCGCGCCGAACAGCGCACCGACGCCGAAATAGTTACCGTGCTGGCACCGCGGTCCGACGACTACAGTTATATCCCCTTGCTGTGGGCCAGCCTCATCGCCCTGGTGGTGCCTGCCGTGGTGCATTTTTTAAACAGCGGGCTGGCGACGTACACGCTGCTGATGCTGCAGTGGGCCAGTTTTGTATTCCTCAGTTTGATTTTTCGCATCCCTGCGATCACCACCCGCCTGATCCCGCCCCGTGTGCGGCATTGGCGCGCCAGCAACCTGGCCCGGCGCCAGTTTCTTGAACAAAAACTGCACCACACCGAAGGGCGCACCGGCGTACTGATTTTTGTCAGTGAGGCCGAGCGTTATGTCGAAATCCTGGTGGATGAAGGGATATCCCGTCATCTGGACGACAGCGATTGGGGCACTATCGTCAACGACTTCGTTCGCCGCGTGGCGCTGGGGCATACGGCTGAAGGCTTTATTACCTGCATCGATGCCTGTGCCGAAGTGCTTGCGCAGCACATACCTAAAACTCAGCCGCGTAACCAATTACCGAATCGGTTGGTGATGTTGTAATTGCCGCTGTCTGAAATAACTCCGTGCCCCCGGCGACCAACCCGCCTAAAATGGCCGCCATTCTTTTTTTGATTTCTCCTCCTGCACCCCCGAGGCACCTTTTTCAATGTCAGTGACTGCTACCACCGCCGCGTCTGTGCCGGATCATCGTGCGCAATTTTTGAGCCTGCTGGAGACCGGCCTGGCCCAGAACTCCTTTATCAAGCTGGTCCTGGCCAAGTACGTGGGTGCTGAAGCCGAGCTGCAGCGGATCATCATCAAGCAGGTCACGGTCAAGGATCAGGCCTGCCTCTCGTTTGTGTATCGCTACAAAACCCGTGACATCACCAAGAACTTCCCGCTGCAAGAGGGCGTGGCCAACATTGCCGAGCTGCTGCCGGACGCGTTCAAGAACGCACATTTGTTGACCCTGACCGACGAAGTGCAGCTGGAATACAGCAAAAAAGGCAAAAGCTCGCTGTTCAAAGGCAAAAGCCAGCAAGAGCGGGAAGTGCCGTCGGCCGAGCACAACCGTGAGAAAAATCGCTTTTTGGAACTGACGCGTCCATTTCTCGCGGATCTGGGGGTCACCAACAAGCAGCAAGAGCTGATCCCGGCAATGTCGCGCAAGTGGAAGCAGATCAACAAGTTTATCGAGGTGTTTTCTCACGCCCTGAGCAACTCGCCGCTCAAGCTCGACCAGCCGATCAAAGTGGTGGATTTCGGTTCGGGCAAGGGCTACCTGACCTTTGCGATCCACGATTACCTGCGCCACAGCCTGCAAGCCGAAGGCCTGGTGACCGGTGTTGAGTTGCGCGAAGACATGGTCACGCTGTGCAACAACGCCGCTCAGCGCCTCGAACATCCGGGCCTGACGTTCCAGCACGGTGATGTGCGCAGCTTCGCGCCGACCCCGATCGACGTGATGATCGCGCTGCATGCCTGCGACATTGCCACCGACTACGCCATCCATATGGGGATTCGTTCCGGGGCTGCGATCATCATGTGTTCGCCGTGCTGCCATAAGCAGATCCGCCTGCAAATCCAGAGCCCGGCATTGCTCAAGCCGATGCTGCAATACGGCCTGCATTTGGGCCAGCAGGCCGAAATGGTCACTGACAGCTTGCGCGCACTGTTCCTGGAAGCCTGCGGTTATGAAACCAAGGTGTTTGAGTTCATCTCCCTGGAACACACCAACAAAAACAAGATGATCCTCGCGGTCAAGCGCGCCGAGCCGCTTGATCCGGCTCAGCTGTTGGTGAAAATCCAGGCGCTCAAGGCGTTCTACAACATCCAGGAACACTGCCTTGAAACGCTGCTGCAGGCCGATGGCTTGCTGAAATAAGCCTGTGAGTTGCGTCTGGCGGGTACGTAGTACTTGGCTATTACCCGCTTGGGCGCTGAGGGGTTACTTTGGCTACTCTTACTGGCCCAAGGTCTTACCCCACAGGAGCGCGTACCATGGCAGCGAAAAAAATTCTGATGCTGGTCGGCGATTACGTCGAAGACTACGAGGTGATGGTGCCGTTTCAGGCGCTGTTGATGGTCGGTCATCAAGTGCACGCCGTGTGCCCGGGTAAGACCTCTGGCCAAACCGTGCGTACCGCCATTCACGACTTCGAGGGCGACCAGACCTACAGCGAAAAGCCCGGCCACCTGTTTGCCCTGAATTTCGATTTCGACAAGGTTAAAGCCAGCGATTACGACGCTCTGCTCGTGCCGGGTGGTCGTGCGCCGGAGTACCTGCGCTTGAACGAAAAGGTTCTTGAACTGGTGCGTGATTTCGACAAGGCGGGCAAGCCGATTGCGGCGGTGTGCCACGGCGCGCAACTGCTGGCGGCGGCGGGCACGCTTGAAGGACGTGAATGCAGCGCATATCCGGCGTGTGCACCGGAAGTGCGTCTGGCGGGCGGTACGTATATCGACATCGACGTGACCAAGGCCCATGTACAGGGCAACCTGGCTACCGCTCCTGCCTGGCCGGCACATCCTGCCTGGCTTGCGGCGTTTCTGGGCTTGCTGGGCACCAAGATCACTTTGTAGGAAGGAGGCGTGACCATGTGTGAACTGTATGTAAAAGCCGATCCGATTCTTTACGAGTCACGTTCGCGCTCATTGCGTATTTGCGGCGTGGTCACCACTTTGCGCCTGGAAAACCAGTTCTGGGACATTCTCAGCGACATCGCCGAAGCAGACGGCATGACCACCAACCAATTGGTGGCCAAGCTGTATGAAGAGGTCATGGATTATCGCGGCGAAGTGGTCAACTTTGCCTCGTTCCTGCGTGTGAGCTGCACCCGCTACCTGAGCCAGCGCCGGGTTCAGGCGCCGGAGTTGAGTGTGGTAGCTCGTCACAGTAGCCGCTCTCTCCCGCAATAGCGCTTGTGGGTGTGAGCGGCATACACCTGTGGGAGCCGGGCTTGCCCGCGATGGCGTCGGCGCGGTTGGCCAGATACACCGAGCAGGCCGAATCGCGAGCAAGCCCGCTCCCACAGAGGGTTTGCCGGATCAGCCAACTCAGAAGAACCGCGTTACGCTGACCTTGGCATTGCGGCCCTGGCTGTAGGCGTTATCGCCGCTGAGCATCGGTCGAAAGCTATTGTTGAAGAGGTTGTCCACGGTGAAATTGACCTCGGTGCCCTTGAGGTATGGCTGTTGTGGCTTCCAGTTGGCAAACAGGCCCTGCACGTTGTAGCCGTCGTTGTTGTAGTGATCCCAGTAACGGTCACCCAGGGCGCTGATCGGACTGCTGTAGTAGTCGTCGCTCGGTCTGCGGTCGGTTTTACGCACCCATTCTCCCTTCCAGCCAACGCGAGCATCCAGGCTCGGTATTTTGGTGCCCAGTACGGCAATCCATTTTGGTGCAGGCACATCTCGGGCCCAGACGTTGGGGCCCCACGGGTTGGTGTAGGCGCCTTCGTGTTTACCCGTCATCCATGCGTACGACAGTGAGCCGAACACGTAGGTGGACTCGTAGAAGCTTTCAACCTCAAAGCCCTTGATGGTCACGCTGCCAATATTGCGGTAGTTGGGCATGTTGGGGCCGCACGCTGTGCTCATGCTGACATCGACGGTTTGTGCGGCGCAGCCAACACCTGTGGCTTTGAAAATCTCATCGTCGACGGTGTTGTGAAACAGGGTGGTGCGCACCAGAGCGTGGTCACTGTCGCCGAAAATCTGATCGAACGTGGTGATGTTGCCCCCGCGCCAGCCGGTGATGCGCTCCGGATCCAGGCTCCGGCTGCTGGAGGTGCGGCTACCAGTGCCCTGGACTTCGTATTGCTCGTCGATCACCGGGGCGCGCCAGGTCTTGCTGTAGTTAAGGAATAAGGCGGTTTTCGGGGTAATTGTCCAGAAGGCCGACAGGCGAGGCGACCAGCCAGTGTAGGTTTTGTCGCTGTAGTCGTGACCCAGTTCCGGATGGTTGTAAAAGGGCGCGTCGTTTTCCTGGCCGCGATTGCGCACATGGTCGTAACGCATGGACGGGGTCAAGGTGAAGTCGCCCCAAGTGATGGCGTCCTGAATGTAGACGCTGTTGGTATTGACCTTGCCCCGTGGCATGAAGTTGGGCTGATAGTGGCCGTAGTTGTACTTCTCTGTTTCGTAATTACCGCCTGGCATCCACATGTCCACATCACGCTGATGTTTGCGAAATTGCACGCCGGTGGTCACCGCATGGTCCAGCGGGCCGGTGGCAAACAGGCTGATGTTTTCGATCTGGAGCATGTCATCGGTGTAGCCGGTTTCCATCTTGCGCCCGCCACTGGTGGGCTGGGTGAAGGCGTGTTCGCTACGCTTGTCGGTCTGTTCGGTGTTGGAGTGCGAGTACTTGACCTCAAGGTCTACCAGGGGGTTGTCCAGAGGCTCGTATTTGTATTTGGCCGACCAGGTGGTGTCGATGGTTGAGCGGTTGGACAGGTATCGTTGGGAGGCAATGTCATAACCATATTTGGCAATGTTGGCCTTGCTGGGCGGCTCCGGATAACTGACTGCCGAGAAGGGCACCCACAGGTAATTGTTCGCCCGCGAGTAAGACATCCCTACGCTGTGTTCATCGTCGAGGTGCAGGTTGAGTTTTAACAGTTGAGCGTCCAGGTCCTGGGCGGTGTTGGGCAGGCGCTTGGGGTTGACCGGGTACAGGTTTTTCGGATCGGGCATCGTGTCGGCCAGCTTCATGTCGTCGCCGTCGCGCTTGGTGTAATACACCAGTACATCGGCGCGGCCATCTTCGGTACGACCGTAGGCGGCACCGCTGTAAACCTGTTGATGGTCATTGCTGCTGTAGCCGTACTTGAGCATGGCGCCAACGTCTTTGCCGTCTTCGAGCAAGTCCGGGGCATCTTTGGTTTCCATGTGTACGACGCCGGCAAAACCACCATTGCCGGTGTGTATGTCATGGGGGCCTTTTTCAACTTCAAGGCGCTTGATCAGCTCGGGCTCGATAAAAATCGTGCCCTGCTTGTAGCGCTCAAAGCCACTTTTAGTCGCGCCATCAACTGTCATCTGAACGTCTTCGGCTTCGCCCATCCCCCAAATATTGATGGTCTGACCACCGGGCTTTAGCGATCCGCCGAGATTGATACCGGGCAGTGTGGCCAGCAGGCTGGGGATGTTGTTGGCTTGATATTGATTGATCTGGGTTTGCGTCATCGTCGATTTACCGACGTTGCTGGAGTCCACCTCGCCGCCATTGCCCACGACGCTGACTGCACCGAGTTCAAGGCTGTTGCTGGTGGTGGTGCCGTCTTCCCGAGGTCGCACAACGTAGGTGCGATCGACCTGGATCAGGCTGAAATCGGTGCCCTTGAGCAGTAACTGGATAGCCTGTTGGGGGGTGTAGTCGCCCTTGAGTGCGGGGACTTTTATGTTGCGCAACAGGGCTTCGTCGAACAGCAGCTGGATTTTTGCCTGCTGTGCCACCTCACTCAGCGAGCTGGCTAGCGATTGGGCCGGTAGCTGCAACTGGAACGACTCGGCGTGAGCTTGCAGGCTAATCGACAGGCAAGCCGCCATCAGTGTCGGGCGCGCGTAAACGTGCGAGAAGTGATGTGGTGTGCGAAACATGAAATCCCCCGGTGTGGCAACAAAGGCCAAAAAGACATGCGTTAGCAACGCAGACCGGAGGAAGACGCGACAGAATGAAAAATCCACATATGCGAATGTAAAATATTCGCATATGTTTTTTTAGCGGGGTTCGATGCGGATTGTTCCGTTGTCCAGCAGCACGTTTTTTACCGGGATCAACGCGGGAAGGGCCTTGACCAGTGCCAGTGGATCGCTGATGTTCAGATTACCCGAGACCTTGTAGCGAGCGAGGGGGCCATCGGCAAGCTGGATGACGCCGGGGCGGTACAGGTCAAGTTCATCCACCAGGCTGGCCAGTTCGCGATTGCGAAATGACAGGTGCCCGCTGCGCCAGTCCGCCACTTCACCAGATCCCAGGGTTTGCTCCTGTAACGAGCGCCTGACGTAGTCGTAAGTGGCACGTTGTTGCGCGCCCAGCAGGATTGAAGAGTGGGCGTCGGGGGTAAACGCGACCTGGCCGTGAGCGACACTGACCACCAATTGGCGTGGGCTGCGCCTCACATCAAACCCGGTGCCGACTACGCGGATGCGTGCATCGCCTGCATGCACCACCAATGGCTGTTCTTTATTGGCCGTTACGTCTATGTAGAGTTGGCCCTGATCCAGATAAATATCGCGCTGCTGTGCGCTGAATTCCAGGCGAACCCTTGTGTTGGCATTGACACTCAAGGTGCTGCCGTCGGGCAGTAACAGCGTGCGCCCGCTTTGGGCCAACGTGCTGACGTGTTGCTGGTGCAGTGCCACGGGAGCACCCAGGTTCAACGCAAATACGGCGCACAGCACGGCGGCAGCGGTGGCCAGTACAGGGTTGAAGCGCCGTCGGCGCACGGGGAGCGCGACGGGGCGGTTGATCTGCTCAAGCTCGCCCAGGTCAGCCCACAAAGACTCGAACTCGCTATAAGCCCGAGCATGGGCCGGGTTTGCGAACCAGATATTGAATTGCTCACGGCTGGACGGGTCGCGCCCGTTACGGTTGCGCGAAAACCAGTTGGCCGCCTGTTCATCGATGCTGCTGTGCCCGGCTTCATGAAAAGGGCTCATTCTGGCTGCTCCTTGCCGCTGTCCCGTTGTAGATGTTGCTTGCAGTGCAGCAAAGCCAGGGCAATGTGTTTTTCAACCATGCTGACGGAGATCCCCATGCGTTCGGCAATCTGTGCCTGACTCAAGCCTTCAAAACGGTGCAGCATAAGAGCTTCGCGGCGTCTGGGCGAGAGTTCTGCGAGGACATGTTTGAGTTGCTCAAGGCGCTGCTGGCGCTGGGCTGCAGCCATCGGGTCATCCCTTTCATCACTTAATGGTTCGGGGTCACTCGCGGCGTGATCGCCGTGCACGGCAAGTCGTACCTGCTGGCGACGCCAGTGATCGCGCAACAAATTGCGCGCCATCTGGAATAAAAACGCCCGAGGTTGTTCGACTTTGGCCCGGTCCTGATAGCCGAGCCATTGGGTGAAAACATCCTGGGTCATGTCCGCTGCATCGCTGGTGTTGTCGGTACGCTTGCGCAGAAAGTGCAAAATTTGCGTGTAGAACTCGCGAAAGTGATCGGCCGCAGGTGGGTCGGGTTTAAGGCCAGACATGAATATCCTTGAGAACACAGCGATGCAAATAGTTTGCGAATGGTATCGATAACCATTGCTATTTGTCTCGTTGAATATTCGCCTTTCGCTCATTGCTGCTGATAAATGGATAAATAGCCCACGGGGTCTTTACTGAATTAATGCAGGTACCCTAATTTTCAGGAGAAAGGCTATGTCGGGTTGGTATGAATTGAGCAAGACCAGCGGCGGTCAGTTTCGCTTTGTATTAAAAGCGGCGAATGCCGAAACGATATTGGTCAGTGAGCAGTACACCACGCTGCCGGCGGCCAAGGGCGGTATCGCCTCGGTCCAGGCCAACAGTCCGCTGGATGAGCGCTACGAGAAAAAAGTAGCCAAGGATGGCAAGCCGTACTTCAACCTTAAGGCCGCCAATCATCAGATCATTGGCACCAGCGAGTTGTACTCCGCCGAAGCCGCGCGAGACAAAGGCATTGCCAGTGTCAAACACAACGGCCCGACGACGGTGATCAAAGAAAAACTCTGAGGCGTGCGGTTTGGGTCAAGCCTCTACTGGCACTGAGTGTCGGCTGAGGCCCAGCGGGTGAGTTTTTGAATTGAAGAAGCGCAACGCAAGCTTCTTGTCAGCAAACAGCGCCGTGTAATGGTTTTTCTGAAAGCGGATAAACGCTTCACTACGCGGGTAGATGGCGATGCACAGGGTTTTGAGCGGTGCCTGGCGCAAGGCATCGATCAGGTGCTGATCCTGCTCGCCCAAGCTGTGGCCGAAGATGCACAGCGCGTCTTTATGAGCCATTAATTGTTCATGGCAAAAAGACAGGTAGTCGGACTGGCGGATGGATTTTCGTTTGTCGTCACTGCTGGTTTCGCTGACAAACAACGGTACATCGTCCAGTGCGCTGATCGAATGGTTAATGGCGAAGTTGCTTAACAAGGTGGGCTCGTTGGCTGTGACTCTGCGAGCTTTGCCTTCCTGGTTCCTGACCAGGTGCAAGGCGCCGTGCAGATAGAGCATGCGGGTGGTTTTACCCTTGGCCGCGCTGGCGCTCAAGTCAAAGGTTGCGCCTGGAGTGTTGAACAAATCGTTGAACTGTTTTGGCGCCTGCATGACAGCCCATGGCGCCAGCAGATCGTAATTGGAGCAATACACGGTGCTGTAGCGCGCCAGTTCTTCGTGCCAGCACGCCAGGGTCTCGGGCTGCATCAGGCGCCAGGGAATATGGATGTCCTGAGTGCAATTGATCAGCGCTTCCTTAATGGCGTAATAGCGTTTGCGCGGCGAGGCCGAGTTGATTGCCAGGGCTTTGTTGACCTTGCTCGCGGTTTTAAGGGCGCTCAGTACGTGTTCGAAATTGCGGGTGCCAAGGGCTTCGAACACGCTGAGTTCGGTCTGGCTCAGCGGCTTTTCGGCGACGCTCTTGGCTTTTTCAAACAACGAGTCGTAATAGAAGTCATGCCACACGGCCATGCTCGCGCCATTACCGATCAGTAGCCCGCTGCACGGTGTGCTGGTGCGTAACGTGTTCCAGTCTTCTAGTTCGGCATCAAATTCCTGGAAGGGGGTCATCGCAAATATCGTCTCAAGGCGTGGGCGGTAGCGGACTTTATCATGCTCAAGTGTTGAGCCAGATCAACATTGCTGCATTGTGATTGGGGGAAGCTGTAGAAAACCGACTTAGCCAATGACCCGCCAAGAGGACTCGACATGACCAGCACTTTCTTTATTCCCGCCGTCAACATTATGGGTAACGGTTGTCTGGACGAGGCCATGACTGCGATCCGCAATTATGGTTTTCGAAAGGCATTGATTGTGACCGATGCGGGGCTGGCCAAGGCGGGGGTTGCGACGTTGATCGCTGAAAAGCTCGCGCTGCAAGACATTGATTCGGTTATTTTTGACGGTGCCAAACCTAACCCCAGTATTGCTAACGTAGAGGCGGGTTTGCGGGTGCTCAAGGAGCATCACTGCGACTTTATCGTGTCGTTGGGCGGCGGCTCGCCCCATGACTGCGCCAAGGGTATTGCGCTGTGCGCCACCAATGGCGGGCATATCCGTGATTACGAAGGTGTCGATCGCTCCGCCAAGCCGCAAATGCCACTGGTGTCGATCAATACCACGGCCGGTACGGCCAGTGAGATGACGCGTTTTTGCATCATCACCGACGAAGAACGTCACGTAAAAATGGCCATTGTTGACCGCAACGTCACACCGCTGCTGTCGGTCAACGACCCTGAACTGATGGTGGCAATGCCCAAAGGGCTGACTGCAGCCACCGGTATGGACGCACTGACCCATGCCATTGAGGCTTATGTGTCGACCGCCGCCAACCCGATTACCGATGCGTGCGCGATCAAGGCGATGGAGCTGATCAGTCAGAACCTGCGCCAGGCGGTGAATGACGGCAAGGACCTGACGGCGCGCGAAAATATGGCTTATGCGCAGTTCATGGCGGGTATGGCCTTTAACAACGCATCCTTGGGTTTTGTGCATGCGATGGCCCACCAGTTGGGCGGTTTCTATGACTTGCCCCATGGTGTGTGTAACGCGGTATTGCTGCCTCATGTGCAAACCTTCAACGCCAGCGTGTGTGCGGCTCGTTTGACTGACGTGGCTCACGCACTCGGTGCCGATGTCCGCGGCTTGAGCCCGGAGGAGGGGGCTCAGGCAGCAATCGCGGCGATTCGTACGCTGGCCAGGGACGTCGAGATTCCGGCGGGGCTGCGTGATCTGGGGGCCAAGCTGGATGACATCCCGATCCTGGCCACGAATGCCTTGAAAGATGCGTGTGGTTTGACCAATCCGCGCAAGGCAGATCAGGGGCAGATTGAGGAAATCTTTCGTAACGCGTTTTAAGCTGGCTGGTTTGAGGGCATAAAAAAACGGCCGGGTTATTAACCCGGCCGTTTTTATGTCTGGCTTTAAAAGCGCTTATTGCACTTCAACGGCCAGGCTGTCGCTGATTTTTTTCTGCCAGATCGCCGGGCCGGTGATGTGGACCGACTCGCCGTTGCTGTCGACTGCCACGGTGACGGGCATGTCTTTGACGTCGAACTCGTAGATCGCTTCCATACCCAGTTCGGCAAATGCCACCACGCGCGATTTCTTGATCGCCTGGGCTACCAGGTACGCAGCACCGCCGACGGCCATCAGGTACACGGCTTTGTGTTCCTTGATGGCTTCGATGGCGGTCGGGCCGCGCTCGGATTTACCGATCATGCCCAGCAGGCCGGTTTGATCGAGGATCTGACGTGTGAACTTGTCCATCCGCGTGGCGGTGGTCGGGCCGGCAGGGCCAACCACTTCGTCGCGCACCGGATCAACCGGGCCCACGTAGTAGATGAAGCGACCCTTGAGGTCTACCGGCAAGGTTTCACCCTTGTTCAGCATTTCGACCATGCGCTTGTGCGCCGCGTCACGACCGGTCAGCATTTTGCCGTTCAGCAGGACGGTTTCACCCGGCTTCCAGCTCTGCACATCTTCCGGGGTCAGGGTGTCGAGGTTGACACGGCGAGCCGACGGGCCTGCTTCCCAAACGATTTCCGGGTAGGCGTCCAGCGGTGGCGCTTCGAGAGATGCAGGGCCTGAGCCGTCCAGTACGAAGTGGGCGTGACGGGTGGCAGCGCAGTTCGGGATCATGCACACCGGCAGGGACGCTGCGTGGGTCGGGTAGTCCATGATTTTAACGTCAAGAACGGTGGTCAGGCCGCCCAGGCCCTGGGCGCCGATGCCCAGTTGGTTGACCTTCTCGAACAGCTCGATGCGCATCTCTTCGATACGGTTGGACGGGCCGCGCTTGATCAGGTCGTGAATGTCGATGGACTCCATCAACACTTCCTTGGCCATCACTGCCGCTTTTTCAGCAGTGCCGCCAATGCCGATGCCGAGCATGCCCGGAGGGCACCAGCCCGCACCCATGGTTGGAACCGTCTTGAGCACCCAGTCAACGATCGAGTCGGACGGGTTGAGCATGGCCATTTTCGACTTGTTCTCGGAACCGCCGCCCTTGGCCGCTACATCCACTTCCACGGTGTTACCCGGAACGATGGAGTAGTGAATGACCGCAGGGGTGTTGTCCTTGGTGTTGCGACGAGCGCCTGCCGGGTCGGCCAGGATCGAAGCGCGCAGGACGTTTTCCGGCAGGTTGTAAGCGCGACGCACGCCTTCGTTGATCATGTCGTCCAGGCCCATGGTGGCGCCGGTCCAGCGCACATCCATGCCCACGCGCACGAAAACGGTGACGATGCCGGTGTCCTGGCAAATCGGGCGGTGGCCAGTGGCACACATGCGCGAGTTGATCAGGATTTGCGCCATCGAGTCACGGGCCGCTGGCGATTCTTCGCGCAGGTAGGCCTCGTGCATCGCCTGGATGAAGTCCACGGGGTGGTAGTAGGAAATGAATTGCAGGGCGTCAGCAACGCTCTGAATCAGGTCGTCTTGCTTGATCACGGTCATGGGTCGCGCTCCTCTATAAGACGGGAACATTCAATTAAGGTGTTTGCGACCTTGGTGTATCGGTCTGTCGAAAACATCTTTACTAGGCATACCGGGCACGCATGACCGGTACAAAAACGGCGCGGCAGTATAACCCGGTACACTCCTTGATACACCCGCACGGGCAAAACTTGTAGCCGCTGGCGAAGGCTGCGATAAAGATCTATCAATCAACCCATACCCCATGTGGGAGCGGGCTTGCTCGCGATGCAGGCTGCACGGTGAACCTGGTACACCGCGGTGATGCAATCGCGAGCAAGCCCGCTCCCACAGAATTACCCTGCGGAGGCCTGAGTGCCCGAATTACACGTTGCCGACCGGCATTGGTCGGTTGCCGATGGCACCAACCTGCTCGACGCCTTGAATCAGGCCGGTGTGGCTGTGCCCTACAGCTGCCGGGCGGGCAGTTGCCATGCGTGTCTGGTGCGCTGCGTGAGGGGTGAACCCGTGGATCTCAAGCCCGACGCGTTGGTCCGGGGGCAACTTGAGCAGGGCTGGCGCCTGGCGTGTCAGTGCCAGGTAGTCGAAGATCTGGAGGTTGAAGCGTTTGATCCCGTGCGCGACGGCTTGCCTGCCGAGGTGGCGGCGCTCGACTGGCTAAGCCCGACGGTATTGCGTCTGCGTCTTTTGCCGCAGCGCCCTTTGCGTTATCGCGCAGGCCAGCATGTGGTGCTGTGGACCGCCAGTGGTATCGCTCGTCCTTACTCGCTGGCCAGTCTGCCCGAAGAAGACCGCTTTCTGGAGTTTCACCTCGATTGCGCTCACCCCGGTGAGTTCGCCAGTGCTGCCCGCCTACTCAATATCGGCGATTGTGTACGACTGGGAGAGTTGCGCGGTGGCGCCCTGCGTTACGACCCGGACTGGCAGGAGCAGCCGCTCTGGCTGCTGGCCTCGGGCACGGGTTTGGGGCCGCTGTATGGCGTGTTGCGCGAGGCGTTGCGCCAGGACCATCAAGGGCCGATTTTGCTGGTGCATGTGGCGCGCGATGAAAGCGAGTATTACCTCAAGGACACATTGTCCGCCTTGACCGGTACTTGCCCCAACCTTGTGGTTGAACACCTTGAGCGCCATCTGTTGCCCGAGTATCTGCAGCAGATGCGCGTTGTTTCGCGTCAGACCCACGCCTTGGTCTGCGGGCATCCCGACAGTGTTGACGCGTTTGCCAAGCGTCTGTTTCTGGCCGGATTACCGCGCAATCAACTGCTGGCGGATGCCTTTTTGACTCGCAGTTAGGTGTTTGCGGTCATAAAAAAGCCCCGCCTGATCACTCAGGCGGGGCTTTGGGCTAGAGCCTTGTAGGGCTTAAACCATTTTGTCGCCGACATGCAGAATCTTCATGCCGTTGGTGCCACCGATAGTGTGGTAGCTGTCGCCCTTGGTCAGGATGACCCAATCGCCATTTTGAACCGCGCCCAGCTTGAGCAGTTCGTCGATGGCAGCCTGGCTGACCTGTTCTGGCGGCAGCGAAGCCGGGTCGAACGGTACGGTGTACACGCCACGGAACATCGCGGCGCGGGCCTGGGTTTCACGGTGCGGGGAGAACGCGTAAATCGGCACCGAAGAACGGATGCGCGACATGATCAACGGCGTATACCCGCTCTCGGTCAGGGCGATGATCGCTTTGACACCCGGGAAGTGGTTGGCGGTGTACATGGCCGCCAGCGCGATGCTCTGATCGCAGCTTTCGAAGGTTTTACCGATGCGGTGGCTGGAGGTTTTGCTGGTCGGGTGCTTTTCAGCGCCGACGCAAATACGCGCCATGGCTTGCACGGCTTCCAGTGGGTAGGCGCCAGCAGCACTTTCAGCCGAGAGCATCACGGCATCGGTGTAGTCGAGAACGGCGTTGGCAACGTCGGACACTTCGGCACGAGTTGGCATCGGGTTCTGGATCATCGACTCCATCATCTGGGTCGCTACGATCACCGCTTTGTTGTGGCGACGTGCGTGCAGAATGATTTTCTTCTGAATGCCCACCAGCTCGGCATCGCCGATTTCAACGCCCAGGTCGCCACGGGCAACCATTACCGCGTCGCTGGCCTTGATCAGGCCGTCGAGGGTTTCGTCGTCAGCCACGGCTTCAGCGCGTTCAATCTTGGCCACCAGCCAGGCAGTACCGCCGGCTTCGTCACGCAGTTGACGGGCGTACTCCATGTCCGCAGCGTCGCGCGGGAACGAAACGGCTAGGTAGTCGACTTCCATTTCGGCAGCCAGCTTGATGTCGGCCTTGTCTTTTTCAGTCAGGGCCGGAGCGGTCAGACCGCCGCCGCGACGGTTGATGCCTTTATGGTCGGACAGCGGGCCGCCGATCAGCACGGTGCAGTGCAGAGCGTCGTCGGTGGCGGTGTCTACACGCATGACGACACGGCCGTCGTCGAGCAGCAGCTCATCGCCAACGCCGCAGTCTTTGACCAGGTCCGGGTAGTCGATGCCGACCACTTGCTGGTTGCCTTCGGTCAACGGATGGCTGGTGGAGAAGGTGAATTGATCACCGATCTTCAGCTCGATCTTTTTGTTGGCGAATTTGGCGATACGGATTTTCGGGCCTTGCAGGTCACCCAGCAGGGCTACGAAGCGACCATGCTTGGCAGCGATCTCACGGACCAGCTTGGCGCGAGCCTTGTGCTCGTCGGGAGTGCCGTGGGAGAAGTTCAGACGGGCAACGTCCAGGCCCGCGAGGATCAGCTGCTCCAGCATTTCTGGTGAATTGCTGGCAGGGCCAAGTGTGGCAACAATTTTGGTTCGACGAACAGACATGCAAAGACTCCTGAGTTCAAGCGCTGCCAAAGGCTACTATGGTCTTTAGCTGTAGTCATTGTTCCTCTGCACTACTTTCTGCTTAAGTTGTGGTGCATCGGGTCTGTTGTCTGAAGAATTTGGCTGTGGGGTCGATACACTGTTGTGAACAGGAGATCCCCATGCGAATTGTGCTCGTTTTACTGTTGGTCGCCAGTGTGGCCGGCTGTACCCGTTGGTCGATGAATCACCATTTGAACAATGCCTACCGGGCTTATGACCGTGGCAACTGCGAAGCGGTGATGCTCGAGTTGTCCGAGGTTGACCGCGACAGTCGCAGTCGGCCCTACATCTGGCCACAAACAGCTATGCTTCGTGGGCTGTGCCTCGAACGTACGAAGTTTTACCTGGATGCAGCCCAGACCTATCAGTACATCATCAATGAGTTTCCCAAGAGCGAATATGCCTATCGGGCCAAGGCGCGGATTGAGACCCTGCGCATACTCAAGTTCATCCCCGGCCCCGGGGCAACAGGCCAGGCGCTGCCAGCGGTCATTCCATGATGGTCGGAATTTAAATTGGTCATTTGTAGTCGCTTGACTACTATTTAATTCGTTTGAGTTTGTTCTGTTTGTTGGCACATCCAAAAAGGTGTGGTGCTTGGAGGTGCGTTTTTGTGCCATGCCTCAGGTGGAACGCAGGGGGGCAGCTGTTGGCGGGGCTTTAAGATCAAGTGTGCAAGCAGAGTAATTCGAAGCGCTAGCGCGGCCATGCTGAATGGCCTTTTACAGTGATATTGATCATGGTTATCGAACGGCTTATCCAGCGGCATCAACTGACGTTTTACTTGAACGTGTTCAATCGGTTCACCGACAAGCCCATTGGTTATTTGGGCAATGTATCCGATGGCGGCCTGATGTTGATCAGTCAGCTGCCGATGCTGGTGGACGCCAACTTCGAGTTTCGGCTCAAGCTGCCTGATACCGATGGATGCCCGCAATTTATTGACCTGACGGCGCGTTGCATGTGGTGTCATGAGGATGTAACCCCTCATTATTATGACTCCGGCTTTATCCTGTACCAGCCGCCCGCCGAATACGCAGCATTGATCACCGCCTTGCAGCGTTACTTCAGTTTTCAACCCTTGCAGGCTTCTGCCTAGGGCTGGTCTTGCCCGGGCTTGAGCGCCTAGACTGTTGAGGTCTACTGCTCAGGAACACCCCGTGACCTCTATTTTTTGGTACGACTACGAAACGACCGGCATCAACCCGCGCTGCGATCGAGCCGTGCAAGTGGCCGGTATCCGCACCGACCTGGAGCTCAACGAGATTGATCAGCCGATCAATCTCTACTGCCAGCCCAGCGACGATATCCTTCCTCATCCGATGGCCTGTCTGATCACGGGTATTACCCCCAGTCGCCTTGAAGATAAAGGCTTGGGCGAAGCCGAGTTCATCACCCGTACTCATGCCCAGCTGGCGTTACCCGGCACATGTGGCGCGGGGTACAACTCGTTGCGTTTTGATGACGAGGTCACGCGCTACAGCCTGTATAGAAACTTCTTCGATCCTTATGCCCGTGAATGGCAGGGCGGCAACAGCCGCTGGGACTTGATTGATGTTGTGCGAACAGCCTATGCCCTTCGCCCGGAAGGGATCGTCTGGCCGCAAGAAGATGGGCGGGTGACGCTCAAGCTGGAGCGTTTGACGGCAGCCAACGGGATTGATCATGGTCAGGCCCATGATGCGTTGTCCGATGTGCGGGCAACCATCGCACTGGCCCGGCTGATCCGTGACAAACAACCCAAGTTATATGACTGGTTATTCCAGTTGCGCAGTAAGCAGCGCGTGCTTGATCAAGTTCGTCTGTTGCAACCGATGGTGCATATTTCGGGGCGCTTTTCTGCGGCCAGACATTATGTGGGCGTGGTATTGCCGCTGGCCTGGCATCCAAAGAATCGTAATGCGCTGATTGTGTGCGATCTGCACTTCGATCCTCAGCCATTATTGGACATGGATGCAGAAACTTTGCGCACACTGCTGTACACCCGTCGCGAAGATTTGCCCGAAGGACAATTGCCGGTTCCGCTAAAGCTGATTCAAATTAATCGTTGTCCGGTGGTCGCGCCCTTGAATGTAGTGCGTGCACAGGATCAAGAACGCTTGCAATTGGATATGCCACTCTATCAAGCGCGAGCCCACCGCCTTACCGAGGCGCAGGAAGTTTGGAAGGATAAGTTGTCGATCCTTTATGCGCGCGAAGACTTTACGCCCAGCGAAGATCCGGAGCAGCAACTGTATGACGGTTTTCTCGGTGATCGAGACCGTCGGTTGTGTGAGCAAGTCAGACTCAGTGATCCGGAGCAGTTGGCCAACGATACATGGGCTTTTGATGATGAGCGTTTACCGGAATTATTATTTCGCTACCGCGCCCGAAACTTTCCTCATACCTTGAGTGCGCATGAACTTGAACGTTGGCAAGCGTTCTGCCAACAGCGTTTGTCCGATCCGGCCATGGGAGCCCCCATGACCCTGGATAACTTCATGCGGGCAGCGGACGAAGTGTCCCGTAGCGCCACGACGGCCCAGCTAAAGCTGCTGGGGGAGTGGCAGCGTTATGCGCGGGAGTTGAGTCGTCGTATGGGGTTGAACAACCACGGCGACAGTGTGGATTAAAAAACAGACAATAAAAAACGCCAGCAAGCTGGCGTTTTTTATGAGCGGCGCAAAACGTGCGCGCGCCGGGTGTCACTTAGTCGAGCAAAGTAGCCCAGCCTTCAACCACGTCGCTGCCCCACTTGGCTTTCCACTCTTTCAGAGTTTTGTGGTTGCCACCTTTGGTTTCAATCACTTCGCCGTTGTGCGGGTTTTTGTATTGTTTAACCTTGCGGGCACGTTTGGTGCCGGTAGTTTTAACAACACCGCGTGGTGCTTTGCTAACTTTGGATTCTGGGTCCAGAAGCGCGATGATATCGCGTAGCGATTTCTGGTATTCGCCCATCAGCGTGCGCAGTTTGCCTTCAAATTCCAGCTCGGTTTGAAGTTTGTCGTCTTCGGACAGGTTCTTCAGGCGGGCTTGCAGTTCTTTGATGGCTTCTTCTGTTGCACGGTATTCGTTGATCAAGGACATGAGGATAACCTTATGTTGAAAAGGGGTAACAGGGAGACAGTGGCGCAATAGTAGTCAGACAGTTACTGCAAGTAAACCTGTAACAGGCGATTAATTTAAATTTTTATTCATTAACTTCGCGGTTGCCTATATGCGCACTATTAAATAATGACTGGTGCAATAGGCTTAACAACGGTGATTAATAAGGCCTGTCAGTTACGGGTCAATTGCAGTGCAGGCCACGGCAGTGCTGGCGTGTGGAACAGGCGGCGCGACCCCATGGCGCAGGCGGCAGGACGTAACGAATACTGTAGTTTTGCCGCGCACTCGCTAGAATGGCGGCCTTAGTAAAGTTTTGGAGTTTTTTCCTCATGCGCACTTTTCGGTTGGTGATTGCGTGCCCCGACGGCGTCGGCATTGTCGCCAAGGTCAGCAATTTCCTTGCCTCCCACAATGGCTGGATCACTGAAGCGAGCCATCACTCGGATGACCAGAGTGGTTGGTTCTTTATGCGTCACGAGATTCGTGCCGATTCTCTGCCCTTCGGACTTGAGGCATTTCGCGAGGCATTTGCCCCTATTGCCGAAGAGTTTTCGATGGAGTGGCGCATTACCGATACAGCGCAGAAAAAACGCGTGGTGTTGATGGCGAGTCGCGAATCTCACTGCCTGGCAGATTTGCTGCACCGCTGGCACAGCGATGAGTTGGACTGCGAGATCTCTTGCGTGATTTCCAACCACGATGACTTGCGCAGCATGGTCGAGTGGCATGGCATCCCGTTCTATCACGTACCCGTTGACCCGAAGAACAAAGAGCCGGCATTTGCCGAGGTCTCGCGTCTGGTCAAGCATCATGATGCTGAAGTGGTGGTGCTGGCGCGTTACATGCAAATCCTGCCACCAGATCTGTGCCGTGAATATGCGGGCCAGGTCATCAACATTCACCACAGTTTCCTGCCGTCGTTTGTGGGGGCCAAGCCTTATCACCAGGCATCCATGCGTGGGGTGAAACTGATCGGCGCAACGTGCCATTACGTGACTGAAGAGCTGGACGCAGGTCCTATCATCGAGCAGGACGTAGTACGTGTCAGCCACAGTGACAGCATCGAAGACATGGTTCGTTTCGGTCGTGATGTCGAGAAGATGGTGTTGGCCCGTGGCTTGCGCTATCACCTTGAAGACCGCGTGCTGGTCCATGGCAACAAAACGGTCGTGTTCTAAGCTGGTCGTGATAAACGCTGCAGGAGCGGGCTTGCTCGCGATGGTATCAACTTGGTTTGCCTGACTGACCACCGCGTCTGTACTGCAGGCAAGCCTGCTCCCACAGCATTTCGAGGGTGATGTCATGAGCGATCCACTCGACAAAGCCACATCTCGTGCGCCGGCAACCTTGGGCGAAGGCTGTTTGAGTCGTTATGACCCAGAGGCGCTGAGCGTCGAGGACGGTACGGACTTTCCTGACGCCGCCAGGCTTTGGGAGCAGTTGCAGCAAGCTTCAAGCAACAGGCTTGAAGCTGCTGACGGCCAATCAGATACGGAAGCTGCCCACCAGTTGCTTCAGGCGCGCAGCCTGCTGTTCCAGGTCGGAACAGGCGCGAAGCGTTGACTGAAGGTTTTCGACGCCTTCCTGGTTGAGCGTATTGATTTCGGTAATGTCCATATTGATCGATTCGACCACCGACGTTTGCTCTTCGGTTGCGGTGGCGACGGATTGGTTCATCCCGTCGATCTCACCAATGCGCTCGGTCACGCTGATCAGGCGCTCACCTGCGCGATTGGCAATTTCTACGCTGTCCTGGCTGTGACGCTGGCTTTCTTCCATGGTGCTCACTGATCCGCGGGCACTGACCTGCAACTCCTCGATCATTTTTTGTACTTGCTGCGCCGATTCCTGGGTGCGGTGCGCCAGGTTGCGAACTTCATCGGCCACCACGGCAAAGCCTCGCCCGGCCTCACCAGCACGGGCCGCTTCAATGGCTGCGTTCAGTGCCAGCAAGTTGGTTTGCTGAGAAATGCTGGTGATCACTTCCAGAATTTGACCGATGTTCACGGTCTTGTCGTTCAGCGACTCGATATGACCGCTGGATGTGCCGAGCATTTTCGACAGCTGCTGCATCGAGCTGATACTGCGCTCGACCACTTGCTGGCCTTCTTCGGCCAGGCCGCGTGCATCGCTGGCTTGGTGTGAGGCCTGGGCAGCATTGCGGGCGATCTCTTGCGCAGCAGCGCCCAGCTCGTTGATTGCAGCCGCGACGCTGTTGGTGCGACTCGCTTGCTCGTCAGAGTTGAGCATCGATGAGTTGGAGGCGCTGACCACACGCAGGGCCACTTCGTTGACCTGTTCGGTGGCCGAGGCCACTTCGCTGATCGAAGAGTGAATGCGCTCCACAAAGCGGTTGAACGCACTGCCCAGCATGCCGAACTCATCCTGGGATTCAACCACCAGACGGCGCGTCAGATCTCCTTCACCTTCAGCAATGTTCTGCATGGCGCGAGTCATCACGTGCAGTGGCTGCATCAGCAGGCGAATCAGCAAGCCGAGGAGGGCGATGATCGAAACCACCGCTATCACTGTGGCAATGATGGCTGAGGTGCGAAATTCGCTGAGTGCAGCGAAAGCCTGTTCTTTATCAACGGACAGGCCGATGTACCAGTTGACTGAACCCAGCCCTTTGACCGGGGCAAACGTCACAATGCGGGTTTTACCGTCGACCTGAATCTCGCTGAACCCGGCGTTGATCGAAGGCGTGTCCTGGGGATAAATATCCTTCAGGTTTTTGGTCACCAGCGTTTTGTCCGGATGGACCAGGATCTTGCCGTCGGCGCTGATCAGAAAGGCGTAGCCCATGCCATTGAAGTTCAGGGCATTGATACTGTCGGTAATGGTTTGCAGTGTCAGGTCGGCGCCGACCACGCCGAGGGTTTGCCCGGCTATTCTGACCGGGGCGCCGATAGAAATGACCATCTGACCGGTGGCTGCATCTATATAGGGTTCGGTCAGGCTTGAGGCTGCACTGTTCAGCGCATCGTTGTACCAGGGGCGGGTACGTGGGTCGTAACCGTCAGGCATTTTGCTGTTCGGGCGAATGGTGAAGCCACCTTGGCTATCACCAAAATAAACGGCCATAAATGTACTGCTGAGGGTTTTTTGCTCCAGCAGATTTGCCACCTGTGCGGGCTCTGGAGTCAGTGCGATGGATTCGGCGAGATTTTGCGCCAGTAGAATCCGGCCCCCCAGCCAAGTGTGTATGTTATTGGCTGTGACACTGCCCATTTCGTGAAGGTAGTTGTCCAGGTTGTGACGGATGGCGTTGCGTTGCAAGTAGTCGTTGTACAGCGTAAATAGCGAGAAGGCGGCTATTACGATCAGGGACGCGGCAAGCAAGATTTTATGGCTGAAACGCAGGTTTTTATTCATGACTTGAAGGGTCCGCTAAGGTCTAAAAGTGTGAGGCATACACTCTGGTAAAACGCGCGCTCTACACATCACTGCCATTAACGGGCAAGTTGAGTGTTCATCAAGGCGCTTTACGACGCTAAATCCGGTTTTTTCTGGTCTAGCATTCAGGGTGTATCGACCCGCGATCGCGAAAGATTAATCAAAGGTGGCAAAATGCCTGACTCTTCAGCTCTAGTACTCGGTGCCGACCTATCGGGTCAGCCTATCGCTCAGTCCTTGCGCCTTGCCAATCGGCACGGGCTGGTGGCGGGGGCCACGGGGACGGGTAAAACCGTCACGCTTCAGCGCCTGGCTGAACAGTTCAGCGATGCCGGGGTTGCAGTCTTTGCCGCAGACATAAAGGGCGATTTGTGCGGCTTGGGCGCGGCCGGCAATCCCAAGGGGAAAATCGCGGAACGGATTGCGGGGATGCCGTGGCTCAATTACGAGCCCAAGGCGTATCCGGTGACCTTATGGGATATCCAGGGCAAGACCGGTCATCCGCTGCGTACGACCTTGAGTGAAATGGGGCCGTTGCTGTTAGGCAGCTTGCTGGAACTGACCGACAGTCAGCAGTCGGCGCTCTATGCAGCTTTTAAGGTGGCAGATCGTGAAGGGCTGTTACTGCTCGATCTAAAGGACCTGAAAGCGCTGCTCAACCACTTGCGCGATAACCCCCAAGTGCTGGGTGATGACGCGGCCCTGATGACCACGGGATCCAGTCAGGCATTGTTGCGTCGCCTGGCAACCCTTGAGCAGCAGGGTGCCGAGGCCCTGTTCGGCGAGCCGGCACTGCAACTCGAAGATATTTTGCAGCCGGCCAGCGATGGTCGCGGGCAAATTCATCTGCTTGATGCCAGTCGTTTGGTGCATGAAGCGCCGAAGGTGTACGCAACTTTCCTGCTGTGGTTGTTGGCGGAGCTGTTCGAGCAGTTGCCCGAGCGCGGTGACGCGGACAAACCTCTGCTGGCGCTGTTTTTTGACGAAGCACATTTGCTGTTTGCCGACACGCCAAAAGCGTTGCAGGACCGCCTTGAGCAAGTCGTACGTCTGATCCGTTCCAAGGGCGTGGGGGTGTATTTCGTCACTCAATCGCCTGCGGACTTGCCGGATACGGTGCTCGCACAGCTGGGGTTACGTGTCCAGCACGGTTTGCGGGCCTTTACGGCCAAAGAGCAGAAGTCCTTGAAGGCCGTGGCTGACGGGTTTCGTCCGAACCCGGCGTTCAATGCGCTGGCGGTACTGACCGAGTTGGGTACGGGCGAAGCTCTGGTGGGCATGCTGGAGGAGAAAGGCACACCAGCCATGGTCCAGCGTGTACTGATTGCGCCACCACAATCGCGCATTGGCCCGCTGACTGAAGCCGAGCGGGCGGCGTTGATTCGCGGTTCTGCGTTGCAGGGGCGTTACGACAAGCCTGTCGATAGGGAGTCGGCTTACGAGATTCTGATGGCCCGTAAAGGGGGAGTGCCCCAAGAGCAGGGGCAGGCACAGCAAGAGGCGGCGCCCCATGAGCCTGGTTTTCTGGATCAGGCGGGTGATTTTCTGGGCTCGACTGCAGGCAAGGCGTTGCAGTCAATGGCGCGCCAGGCCGCAGGCCAGATGGGTCGTCAGTTGGTTCGGGGGTTATTGGGGTCGCTGTTGGGGGGCAGCAAGCGCAAGTAAAGCCCGCCCACAGTTTCAGGTCAGGGCTTTGGTCGTGCGTGGCTCGCCAGGCGCTCAAGGGCAGCGCGCAAGGCCGGGTCGGTAATGCCGTCGGCCGTTGCCTGAATGGTCTGGGCGGCATCCTCGGACAAATCCAGCGTGTGCCCCACAACTTTAGCCTGCACGGTGGGTGGTTGTACCTTGAAGAGAATTCGGGTCAGGCTGGCGAACTCGTCAAACGCCTGCAATTGGCGCAGCAGGCGTTTTTGCTGATAGCGCAGGCGAGTGGCCCAGTGGCCATCAGTCACGATGAGCAACAGGCTGCCTTCTCGCCATGACGCGACGTGGCAATGCTCGCGTGCGGCTGGCTGGAGCTGGCTTTCAAGCAAACGTTGCAGGTGCCCAAGGCGCTTTGCATGACCAAAAATGGCTTTTAGGGGCTTGGCCTCGCGGAGCAGAACGGAGGGTGCCCGTGCTGGGTGTGGGCGAAATGCCATGTTCAAACACCTGAGAAAACAGAGCCGCAATCTTAGCAGAAACCTCCGGTTTCACTCGTCCAGATCAAGTTTCATCAACATTTATTTATGAAATCAATGATTAACTTCTTATGCTTATGGCTTGAAGTTCAGCAAAAAGCCCTTATTTTAGGGAGGCCCCGTCACAACGCTGCACCAGTATCGTGGAATAACGCCACTTTCCTCACCGACGTTTCCGGGTAGAATGCTCGTTCGCATGCGGCCATCAGGGCTGCTCGGGCGACTCACGGGGCCGCCCTCCATCCCTATGTGTGGAAGATCCTGCCGATATGTTTGCGCCTTTGTTAAAGAAACTTTTTGGAAGCAAGAACGAGCGCGAAGTTAAACGCATGCTCAAGACGGTACAGGTGGTCAATTCCTTCGAAGAGCAAATGGTTGCTCTTACCGATGAGCAATTGCGCGCCAAGACCCAAGAGTTCAAGGCCCGCATAGCCAAAGGTGAGACCCTCGACCAACTGTTGCCAGAAGCTTTCGCGGTCTGCCGTGAGGCAGGCAAGCGTGTCATGGGCATGCGCCACTTCGACGTTCAGTTGATTGGCGGCATGACCTTGCATGAAGGCAAGATCGCTGAAATGCGTACTGGTGAAGGCAAGACCTTGGTAGCGACCCTTGGGGTTTACCTCAACGCGCTGTCGGGTAAAGGCGTTCACGTGATTACCGTGAACGACTATCTGGCTCGCCGTGATGCCAACTGGATGCGTCCGCTCTACGAATTCCTGGGCCTGACGGTCGGTGTTGTAACGCCGTTCCAGCCGCCTCAAGAAAAGCGTGAAGCCTACGCCGCCGACATCACTTACGGTACCAACAACGAGTTTGGCTTCGATTACCTGCGCGACAACATGGCTTTCAGCATGGAAGAAAAATTCCAGCGCGAGCTTAATTTCGCAGTGATCGACGAAGTCGACTCCATCCTGATCGATGAAGCCCGTACTCCGCTGATCATCTCCGGCCAGGCCGAAGACAGTTCCAAGCTGTACACCGAAATCAACAAACTGATCCCGCGCCTTGAGATGCACGTCGAGGAAGTCGAAGGTGAAGTTACCAAGGCCGGTCATTTCACCATTGATGAAAAGACTCGCCAGGTAGAACTGAACGAAGCCGGTCACCAGTTTGTTGAAGACATGCTGACCCAGATCGGTTTGCTCGCTGAAGGCGAGAGCCTGTACTCGGCACACAACCTGGGCCTGTTGACCCATGTGTACGCTGCACTACGCGCTCACAAGCTGTTCAACCGCAACATTGAATACATCGTTGAAGACGGTCAGGTATTGCTGGTCGACGAACACACTGGCCGTACCATGCCGGGTCGTCGTTTGTCCGAAGGCCTGCACCAGGCTATCGAAGCGAAGGAAGGCCTGAATATTCAGGCAGAGAGCCAGACCCTGGCCACGACCACCTTCCAGAACTACTTCCGTCTGTACAACAAGCTCTCGGGCATGACCGGTACTGCGGACACCGAAGCGTTTGAATTCCACCAGATCTATGGTCTGTCGGTGATGGTTATCCCGCCGAACAAGCCTCTGGCGCGTAAAGACTTCAACGACCTGGTGTTCCTCACCGCCGATGAGAAGTACGCGGCGATTGTGGCTGACATCAAGGACTGCATGGCCAAAGGCCGTCCAGTGCTGGTGGGTACTGCGACCATCGAAACCTCCGAGCACATGTCTAACCTGTTGAACAAGGAAGGCATTGAGCACAAGGTTCTGAACGCCAAGTTCCACGAAAAAGAAGCCGAAATTATTGCCCAGGCCGGTCGTCCGGGTGCGCTGACCATCGCTACCAACATGGCGGGTCGTGGTACTGACATCCTGTTGGGCGGCAACTGGGAAGTGGAAGTCGCTTCTCTTGAAGATCCGACGCCTGAGCAGATCGCACAGATCAAGGCCGATTGGCAAAAACGCCACCAGCAAGTGCTGGAGTCGGGCGGCCTGCATGTGATCGCTTCCGAGCGTCACGAGTCGCGCCGTATCGACAACCAGTTGCGTGGTCGTGCCGGTCGTCAGGGTGACGCGGGTTCCAGCCGTTTCTATCTGTCGCTTGAAGACAGCCTGATGCGCATCTTTGCCTCTGATCGGGTGAAGAACTTCATGAAAGCCCTGGGCATGCAATCTGGCGAAGCGATTGAGCACCGCATGGTGACCAACGCAATCGAAAAGGCTCAGCGCAAGGTTGAAGGCCGCAACTTCGACATTCGTAAGCAATTGCTGGAGTTCGATGACGTCAACAACGAACAGCGTAAAGTGATTTATCACATGCGTAACACGTTGCTGGCCGCCGACAACATCGGTGAAACCATTGCAGACTTCCGCAAGGACGTTCTGGACAGCACCATCAACGCTCACATTCCGCCACAATCGTTGCCGGAGCAGTGGGACGTCAAAGGGCTGGAAGCGGCCATCGAAAGCGGCTTTGGTGTGAAGTTGCCGATCCAGCAATGGCTTGACGAAGACGATCACCTGTACGAAGAAACCCTGCGCGACAAACTGCTGAGCGAGCTGATTGCGGCCTACAGCGAGAAAGAAGATCAGGCCGGCGCTGATGCGCTGCGCACCTTCGAGAAGCAGATTGTCCTGCGTGTACTGGATGACTTGTGGAAAGACCACCTGTCGACCATGGACCACCTGCGCCACGGTATCCACTTGCGCGGCTATGCGCAGAAGAACCCGAAGCAAGAGTACAAGCGCGAGTCGTTCAACCTGTTCTCCGAGCTGCTTGATTCGATCAAGCGCGATTCGATCCGTGTGTTGTCGCATGTACAGGTTCGTCGCGAAGACCCGGAAGCTGAAGAAGCACGTCTGCGTCAGGAAGCTGAAGATCTGGCCTCCCGCCTGCAATTCCAGCATGCCGAAGCGCCGGGCCTTGATCAGCCAGACGCATTGGCCAAGGTGCTGGAAGGTGCCGATGTGGCTGACGTGGTCGCCGAGCCTGCTCGTAACGAGCCAAAGCTGGGTCGCAACGAACTCTGCTACTGCGGCTCGGGTAAGAAATATAAGCACTGCCACGGGCAAATCAACTAAAGCCCGCTTCAACTGCTGAAACACCTGCGCCGCGACCGGCATTAGCCGTCGCGGCGTTTTACCATTGAATTCCCGTCCCTTTGCGGCGGTGCACATCACTTATTTAGGAGCGCGTCATGGCTGTTGGTCTTGGTCCTTTGCCTACTTTGCACCCGGTGGCCGGTTTTGAACTGGGTATAGCTTGCGCCGGTATCAAGCGTCCTGGACGCAAGGATGTGGTGGTTATGCGCTGCGCCGAAGGTTCCAGCGTGGCGGGTGTCTTCACCCTTAATGCGTTTTGCGCAGCCCCTGTGATCCTGGCCAAGCAGCGTGTGCAAGGTCCGGTTCGTTACTTGTTGACCAACACCGGCAATGCCAATGCGGGTACCGGTGAGCTGGGTCTGATTGCTGCAACCCGTACCTGCGCCAAGCTGGCGGAGCTGGCAGGCGTGCAAGCCAGTGCCGTGCTGCCGTACTCCACCGGTGTCATCGGTGAGCCACTACCGGTTGAGAAAATCGAAGGTGCATTGCAAGCCGCTCTGGACGATCTGTCCGAGAATAATTGGGCAGAGGCTGCCACCGGTATCATGACCACTGACACCCTGCCCAAAGGTGCCAGCCGTCAGTTTGAACACGAAGGTGTAACCATCACTGTAACGGGTATCAGCAAAGGCGCAGGGATGATTCGTCCCAACATGGCCACCATGCTGGGCTACATCGCGACCGACGCCAAAGTAGCCCGCGATGTGCTGCAAAACCTGCTGCTCGATGGCGCGAACAAGTCGTTCAACCGCATTACCATCGATGGTGATACCTCGACCAACGATTGCTGCATGTTGATTGCTACCGGTAAAGCGGCCTTGCCTGAAATTACCGAAGCCAGCGGTCCGCTGTTTGCTGCGTTGAAACAGGCCGTGCTGGAAGTCTGCATGGAAGTGGCGCAGGCCATCGTGCGTGACGGCGAAGGCGCAACCAAGTTCGTCACTGTCGAAGTAAACGGCGGTGGCAATCATCAAGAATGCCTGGACGTGGGTTACACCGTCGCCCACTCGCCGTTGATCAAGACCGCGCTGTTTGCCTCTGACCCGAACTGGGGTCGCATCCTGGCTGCTGTGGGCCGTGCTGGCGTGCCGGATCTGGACGTAAGCAAGATTGATGTGTTCTTGGGTGAGGTGTGTATTGCCAGCGGTGGCGCACGCTCGGCCACTTACACCGAAGAGCAGGGTTCGGCCGTGATGGCTCGTGAAGAAATCACCATTCGTATCGAGTTGGGTCGTGGTGCTTGCAGCGAGACTATCTGGACGACGGACTTGTCCCACGAGTACGTGAAAATCAACGCCGAATACCGCACCTGATTCGTTTCGACATCATGGGCCTGTCAGTCGACTCTGCACGGATGGGCCCCTGATACCCCCCGTTTCATCAGCGCTCCCTTCCCAAGGTGCCTATGTATGAACTTTCACCTGATCATTGGCGACAAGTTGCACTCATCGTGGTCCCTGCGCGCCGCGCTGGCGCTGGATCTGGCGAGTGCCCCGTATACCGAGACGCTGATCAAGCTGGGTCAGCCTGATACCCGGGCACTTATTCTCCAACATTCGGCAACAGGCAAAGTGCCGTTGCTGAAGACTGTACACGGCACCATCGCTGATTCGTTGGCTATCGCGGAATACCTGAATGAGTGTTTTCCGGCCGCTCAACTGTGGCCTGCCGATATTGCTGCGCGAGCTCAGGCTCGCTCGGCGTGCGCGCAAATGCACAGCGGCTTTTTTGGGTTGCGGGGCAATCTGCCTTTTGACTTGAGTCGTGATCAGGCGCTGATACCCATGCCGGCGGAGGCCCAGGCCGATATCGACAGGATAAGTGCGCTGTGGGCAGAGTGCCGGGCAGTGGCGACCGAAAACGGGCCCTATCTGTTTGGACGACTTAGTGTGGCTGATGCTTTTTTTGCACCGGTGGCTGTTCGTTTGCGTACGTACCGCGTTGCGCTGTCAGCCGAAGATGAAGCTTATATCGATGCCATTTACCAATGGCCTGCGTTCAAAGCCTGGCAACAGGCCGGATTAGAGGAAGTACAAGGGTGAAACGAGTTCATGTGGCTGCGGCCGTTATCCGAGGCACAGACGGCAAGATTCTGATCGCTCGTCGCGCTGATTCTCAGCATCAAGGCGGCCTGTGGGAGTTTCCCGGCGGCAAGGTTGAGGCAGGGGAGTCGGTCGAGGCTGCGCTGGGTCGCGAGTTGAAGGAGGAGTTGGGCATTTTGGTTCAGGCCGCTCGACCTTTGATCAAGGTTCAACATGACTACCCGGATAAGCATGTTCTGCTGGATGTGTGGGAGGTTTCGGCTTTCACCGGAGAGCCTCACGGTGCAGAAGGTCAGCCATTGGCGTGGGTAAGCCCCCGCGAATTGGCGGACTATGCATTTCCAGAGGCTAACCAGCCGATCGTGACGGCAGCCCGTTTGCCCGATCAATACCTGATTACTCCGGATGGCCTGGAGACCCCTGAATTGTTGCGTGGCATCCAGAAGGCAATCGCCGGTGGTATCAAGCTGGTTTCGCTGCGGGCGCCCAATGGCTATGACCCCAAGTACCGCGATTTGGCGGTAGATGCGACCGGTTTGTGTGCAGGCAAGGCACAACTGATGCTCAAGGGGCCGCTGGAATGGCTGGGTGACTTCCCTTCGGCTGGCTGGCACCTGACCGCTGCGCAATTGCGCAAGTACGCTGCCAAGGGCAGGCCGCTGCCGAAAGACCGCTGGTTGGCGGCGTCATGCCATAACGCCGAAGAGTTGGCATTGGCCGAACAGATGGATGTGGACTTCGTGACCCTGTCGCCGGTTCTGCCGACACAGACTCATCCTGATACGCAGCCTTTGGGTTGGGATCAGGCACAACGATTGATCGCCAACTTCAGTAAACCGGTGTTTTTACTGGGAGGCTTGGGCCCTGACGATCGTCAGCAGGTGTGGAGCATTGGTGGGCAGGGCGTTGCCGGAATCAGGGCGTTTTGGCCGCAGGCTTAAAAAATACGCACGACCCTGTGGGAGCGCCGCTCCCACAAGTGCTGTGCATGATGGTTATACCTCAGGCTTTGCTGCCGCCTGCCACAGAATTTCTGCTATGCCCTGGCGCTTGGCAATCAAGCGTGCCGCTACAAACAGCAAGTCAGACAAACGATTGATGTAAGCCAGCCCAACGCCAGCCAGGGGTTCCAGTGCATTGAGCTGTTGGCAGCGGCGTTCGGCGCTGCGCGCCAGGCTGCGGCAAACATGGGCTTGGGCGATCAGGCTCGAACCCCCGGGCAAGATGAAGTTCTCAAGCGGGCCCAGCTCTTCATTCCAGCGATCAATCGCGGCTTCAAGCCGCTCTATTTCGGCCGTGTTCAGGGCCTGATACTCCGGCATCGCCAATTCCCCTCCCAGGTCAAACAATCGATGCTGGCAGGGTTCAAGTACTTCAATCAACTCGTTGAGCCCCGGGGTCTGTTCGCTGTGCTCCATGAGCCCGGCCAGGAGCAGGCCGACCTGGCTGTTTAAGGTGTCGACCTCGCCAATGGCTTCGATGCGGGGGTGATCCTTGGGTACCCGGCGACCATCCCCGAGCCCGGTTTCGCCCTTGTCGCCAGTGCGAGTGTAAATTTTCGATAAGCGAAAGCCCATGTTTACAGTTCCACCTTGGTTGATTCGGGGGAGGTCATCGGGTTGCCGGCCAAAGGCAGGCGCAGGGTAAAGCAGGTACCTTGACCCTGGGTTGAATGCACTTCCATTTGACCCTTGTGGTTGTTGGTAATGATGAAATACGACACGGAAAGACCCAGCCCCGTGCCCTGGCCAACTTCCTTGGTAGTGAAAAACGGTTCGAAAATACGTTTGCGCACAGGCTCCGGCATGCCGATGCCATTGTCTTCAATCTGTATTTCGGCCCACGGCGGGTTCAGCCTGGTGCGCAGGATGATGCGTCCGGGCTCGCTCTTGTCGGTGCGTTGATGAATGGCCTGGGCGGCGTTTTTCAGCAAGTTGAGCAGCACCTGCTCCAGTTCGTTGGGGATGCCGGGCACCGGGCCCAGTTGCGGGTCGAACTGGCGGATGATGGCCTGGCCCTTGAAGTCAAAGCCAATGGCCAGATCAAAATCATTGCTGGCAATGTCCAGAGCCTGATCAATCAATGCCGATAAATCGCAGGGGCTCATTTGTCGATTGCTGCGTCGGCTGAAACTGAGCATGTGGGTGACGATTTTTGCTGCGCGCGCCCCGGCCTGCTGGATGCCGTCAAGCAACTGCGGGATCTCGCGTGCTTGCAGGTAGTGATTGACCACATCCAGGTCGATGCCGGTTTGTTCGGCTTGCTCGATATTCTTTGGCAGGTCGCTCGACAGGCGTCTGCGAATGTTCTGCACGTTATGCAGGATGGCGCCCAGGGGATTGTTGATCTCGTGGGCCATGCCGGCGGCCAGCCCGCCTACGGAGAGCATCTTCTCCGACTGCACCATCATGTCTTCCAGTGACAGTCGCTGCGTAATGTCATCAATGCGGATCACGACGCCACGACCGGCGCCGCCCATCAGCGGATAAAAGGTCAGGGCGTAGTGGCGGGCGTCCTCGCCCTGGCCCCAGGTAACGCGCTCAATTTTTGCCACCCTGTGATGCTCAATAGTGTCTTTGAGCTGAGGCAGGAAGGGCTTCAAAGGTTCGAAGGCCAGGTAGATGGGCTTGCTCATGGCATCGTCCAAGGGTGTGCCCGACAGGGCACTAGCCTCCTGGTTCCATTGGGTGACATACAGCTCTTCGTCCAGCGCGATCAGGGCCGAAGGCATGGAGTCGATGATGCAATTGAGGTAATTCTGAAAGCCGGTGAGTTTTTTTTCTATCTTGCTTCGAACTTGGACTTCGAGCTCCAACTTGCGATTGGCGTGACGGGTTTCTTCGGCCAGTGCCTGGGCCTGGTCGTAAGCTTCCCGGGCTTCGTCCCGGGCGCGCTTGAGTTCCTGGTCACGCACTTCAATGCGCGACAGCATGGTGTTGAAGGCTTTGGCCAAGCTGCCGATCTCGTCGTTGTTGCCGGGTGCTGCGCGTAATGCGTAATTTTCTTCGCGGCTGACCTGGCGAGACAGCTCTTCAAGGCGGTGAATGGGTTGGGTGATCAGGCGCTTGATCTGCCGTGCCACCACGAACCAGAGTAAAACGCTAAACACCAGAATACCCAGGCTGGCCGTCAGCGTGCCGGTGTAAAAGGCCATGGGCAGCTCGCTGCTGGCGATCAGCAGCAGGTGCCCGGGCGGCTGGTCGCCGTGGTGCAGGCGTGTGACTTGATGGCTGCGCAGTTCGGTCAGGCTCCAGGCTTCTATGTGGCGATAGTGCTCAGGGAGCGGAAGAGGTTCACCGTGTTGCAACTGCACCAGCAGATTGCCCGCGCTGTCATAGATCGCGGCGGCGCGAAGGGGTGCGTAGCTGCCGATTTCATTGAGTAGAGATTTCGCGTTCTCAGGCGAATCCAGCGCATGAGCGATCAGGTCAGGATTTGAGGTCAGCTGTCCTAGAGTCTGCAAGGCTTGTGGCGCCGTACTCTCGTGGGAAATCCAGTACGCCACACTGATAAACGTCAAATTGGCTACCAGCATTACGGTCGCCAGTAAGACGAGCAGGGCGGCTAATAACTTCTGGCCTACCGGGAGGTTTTCAAGGCGCTGGCGCAAGGGCATGGGGGGGCCGCATAGAGAGGAACATGCTGGCAGGGTAGCGCGGCCCTCAGTTACAGGGCAATCCGCGCCGCAGCAGGTGTTCAGTTAATCGCTGGTGCAGGCGCTGCAGATGTGGTGCGACGAAGTGTCGGCTGCGGGCTGCTTCGCAGGCATATCCCAGCAGGTAGCTGATTTCAGTGCGACGACCGTGGGCGACATCCTGGTGCATGGACGAGTAGTTGTTGGCGGTGGCCTGGATTACGCGATGAACCTCTGTGGCCAAATCGACCGCTGCACCTGCTTGCCCGCAACATTTCAGTAGTGCGCTGAGTTCTGTGCACAGGGTGTTCACTTCAGCGCTGTGTGCTTGCAGGCCGCCATTACGGCAGTCGTAGAGAACCGTCAGAGGGTTGATTGCACAGTTAAGTGCCAGTTTGCGCCACAGGCGGCTCAGGATATTCGGGCTCCATTCGTGAGCAATCCCGCTGCGCTGAAGCTCTCCAAGCCAGTGTGGGGGCGGGCCTTGATCGGCATCGCCCAGCCAGGTGTGACCAAGGCCGGCAAATACGACGCGCCAATCGCCAGCGCGAAAGGCGCCTTCGGTGCTGGAAGCGAATATGCAGCGAATGTGGGGCACAAGGGCGGCGACGGCCTGTTGGCTGCCTAGGCCGTTTTGCAGCAGGATCAGCTCTGCATCCGGGCTGAGCCGCCCGGCGATTTGCGCAACGGCCTGCTGTGCGTCATAGGCTTTGCACGCGACCAGCAGGCGCTGGATAGGCTCTTCGGTTTCAGGGGTTTGCGCACTGATGTCCCACTTTTGCGAATCTTCGCCTTCAATCAGAGTCAATCCTTGGGCTGCTTTGTACGCTTGCAGGCGGTCGCAGTTACGCACGATGAGTTTCACTGGCAAGCCTGCTCGCGCCAGGCGAGTTGCCCACAGCATGCCCATGCTTCCAGCACCAAGTACGTACCAGGTGGCCGAAGTCAGGGCTGGTGCATTGGAGTGGGGGTGGGACAGGGCCGAATTTCGCATGTGAGCTCGCAAGTGAATGAAGTCGAAGAACCGCTATAATGCCCGCGCATTTTAACTGTCAGGTCAGGCGTGCTCCATCTGTGTTGAGCGCGCCCTTTATTATTGGAGAAAATTACATGCCGTCGTTCGACGTGGTATCCGAACTGGACAAGCACGAAGTCACCAACGCCGTAGAGAACGCCGTCAAGGAACTGGACCGTCGTTATGACCTCAAGGGCAAAGGTACTTTTGAGTTCAAGGAGAAGGATCTGACGGTCAATCTGACCGCAGAAGCCGACTTCCAGCTGGAAGCAATGATCGAGATCCTCAAGCTGGCGCTGGTCAAGCGCAAGATCGACGTTCAGTGCCTTGAGGTCAAGGATGCATATGCTTCGGGCAAATTGATGAAGCAGGAAGCGGTGCTCAAGGAAGGCATTGATAAAGAGCTGGCGAAGAAAATCGTTGCTCACGTCAAGGATGCCAAGCTCAAGGTTCAGGCCGCCATTCAGGGCGAGCAAGTGCGCATCACCGGCAAGAAACGCGATGACCTGCAGGATGCAATTGCAGCGCTGCGCGCCAAGACGTTCGACATGCCACTGCAGTTCAATAACTTCCGCGACTAATTACGAGTCCAGGGAACCTATGGTGCTTATAGCCGTCCGACTTTTCCTGGAGTTGCATAAACAGTTTGGCGGCCACGGTCGCCTTATCGTGTTGCTGAAAAAATGACGGCGTCGGGTATTGTCGCGAGGAGATGTAAATGGATTTGAACACTGAAGTGGATCAATTGATCAAGGCCTCGCAGGCCTGGATCCCGATGATCATGGAGTACGGTAGCCGCGTGCTGCTGGCAGTGGTTACGCTGGCGGTGGGCTGGTGGCTGATCAACCGTCTGACTACTAAAATTGGTCAGTTGCTGGCGCTGAGAAAGGCTGATCTGGCGTTACAGGGCTTTATCAGCAACCTTGCCAACATCATTCTCAAGATATTGCTGGTCGTCAGTGTCGCGTCAATGATCGGTATCCAGACCACGTCGTTTGTCGCGGCCATTGGTGCGGCAGGTCTGGCCATTGGTCTGGCGTTGCAGGGCAGTCTGGCGAACTTTGCGGGCGGGGTACTGATTTTGTTGTTCCGTCCGTTCAAGATCGGTGACTGGATCGAAGCGCAAGGCGTGAGCGGAACGGTCGACAGCATTCAGATCTTCCACACCGTGTTGCGTACTGGTGACAATAAAACCGTCATCGTGCCAAACGGTAACCTGTCCAACGGCATCATCACCAACTACAACCGTCAACCGACGCGCAAGGTGGTGTTTGATGTAGGCGTGGACTATGAGGCTGACCTTCAAAAGGTCCGTGAAGTGCTGCTGGCTTTGGCCGATGACCCTCGTGTTCTGAAAGAACCGGCTCCAGTCGTCGTGGTCACTGCCTTGGGTGATAGTGCAATCACCATGTCGTTGCGTGTATGGGTCAACACCCCTGACTACTGGGATGTCCTGTTTATGCTCAACGAACATTCACGCGATCGCTTGAAGGCGCAGGGCGTTGATATTCCTTTCCCACAGCGAGTGGTTCGTGTGGTTCAGGAAGTAGCTGCGCAGTAAGACTAAAGGCGGCGTCTGATTCTTGAGTCGACCGTGTGTAAACATTAAAGGGGCTAAAGGCCCCTTTAATTGTTTTTGTACCTTGGGACAGGCAGTTGCAGATGTTTAGGCAAGCCAACTTTACTATTGATAATTAATTGCATTTATATTTATTAGTTAGCTTGCTATATAACGGCTCTTTTATTCAGGCAAATAAAAAGCCACGCCCTGAGACAGGAGCGTGGCTTTCACTAAACAGTGAGTGTAATTATCGCCCGGAGGCCATGATTACAAGATGTTCAGTGGGTATTCAGCAATCAGGCGGAAGTCGTTGACATCGTTGCCGTTGTTGCTGGTAGTGCGATAGATCGCGCTACGCAGACGGAAAGACAGGTCTTTGGCCGGGCCTTCCTGCAATACGTACTTGGTTTCGAAGTCGAATTCGTGCTCTTTGCCTTCGCCATCAGTCGTGGAGATGTTATCGCCTTTAACGTAGCGAGCCATGAAGCTCAGGCCAGGAACGCCGTAGCTGGTCATGTTCAGGTCGTAGCGACCCTGCCAGGAACGTTCGTCACGTTGGTTAAAGTCGGAGTACTGCACGGAGTTGGCGAGGAAGATACTGCCGCCGCCGTCGATGCCGTAGTTGTAACCACTGTCACCGGTAGAGCGCTGGTGAGCCACGGTGAACTTGTGAGCGCCGAGGCTGTAAGCAGCTGCCAAGCTCCAGATTTTGTTGTCCACGTCGCCCAGCAGTTCCTTGCCGTCGCTGGTGGTTCTGTAGCCGTTGAAGTCGAAGTTCAGGGCCTGAGACTCTGCGATAGGCAGGGTGTAGTTCAGGTTGATGTACTGCTTCTTGAAGTAGTCTTCAACGTCGGACGCTGCCACGCCACCAACAAAGTTGTCGGTGAACTGGTAGGTCGCGCCGGCAATGTTGGCGGAGGTCAGGCCTGGCTGGCCTTTACCATTGATGCTGTCGCGTGCCATGCCAGTCTGCGAGCTCAGTGCGGTGAAGCGACCTGCGCTCAGCTCCAGGCCTTTGATTTCCTTGCTGGTGATCAGGGTGCCGGTAGCAACCTCTGGCAGCAGACGGCTATCGTCGGTGGAGAAAACCGGGCTGGCTACGAACTGGTTGCCGTATTTCAGCTCAGTATCGGAAATGCGGAATTTAACAGCGCCGCCCATTTTCGACTGGGTATCTTCCGGAGAACCGTCGCTCTTGGTGGCGAACAGGCCGTTGCCTTGACGACCAGCGCCGCCGTCCAGGCGTGCTGTGCCCATGGCGAAAGCGTCAACACCGACACCGATGGTACCTTGGGTGAAGCCGGACTGGTAGTTAAGCAGTTCGCTCAGGCCCCAGTCTTCACGGTAGCCGCTCTTAAAGCCGCCGGTTGGCTTGGCAATGTTGCCAGCGCCGTTACGGAAATCACGGTTCATGTACAGCATGCGGGTTTTAGAAGTCAGAGTGCTGTCTTCGATGAAACCTTTGGCGTCGTCCTGGGAGGAGGCCATTGCGAACTGGGTAGTACCGGCTGAAACAGCCAGGGCGATTATGCTCCACTTCATCACGCGCATCGTGATTTGCTCCTTTGGTTTTTAGGAAGAGTACTGCCGTCCCACCTGAAATTATTATCTGGGCGGCTCTTTCTTTTTGTGTCGGCGCAAACTTATATCACGCCGACAATGTTGGCGATACTTGCTCTCATAAGCTTTCGGCTTCTTTACAGGCATGTCGCAAATAGCACCCTACATGTCGCAAACGCGCAGCCTAATGCCATGTTTAAGCATGTAGTTACTGCTGTTTTCAGCGTTTGGCATATGGGGGAGTCCGCACTGCCTACAATGAAAATTCCAAATTCCTACGATCCCGCTATTGTTATTTATCGTCAGGCCACTGCATTCCGGCTGCAGCCTGGCGACTATGTAAATGCTCTATGCAACAAGCATGCTCAAAAGGCAGTACGGATGGAAAATAATTTTTTTTGTGCGTTTTCGAGCGATCAGGCCTGATCTTGCTTGGGTCAAACGGCGATAACGCAGCCCTTGGCGTGTTCTTTTTCGTTGCAAGGAAGCATTTTTCTCAGAAAAGCGTGATTAAAGCGTTACCGGTTAACACCTTATGGGGTGGTTAGTGACGTTTTGGCGCACTAAAAGCATTCGTTTTGTGCAGTTTTGGTGCACAAGTGTCTGAGTACTGTTGATTGAGCGTGTCTTGCTGTCATTCACGTGTGCATCCGCGGTTGTCGGCGTGATGCAGCAGCCGATCAAGGGTATCCTTCACTTCTGTCACATGGCTGGCGCTGAGTCTCATCGCACGCTGAGTTTAAAGAACGGTAAAGAGGAGAGCTCCCAGTGTTCGCTTTGGATACACATCTTCAAGAGGATACCTGGCTCATAGGGGATTTCCCCTTGTGCCGCTTGCTGCTATCCAACGATTCGAATTACCCCTGGTTTATTCTGGTGCCACGGCGCGAGGGTATAACCGAATTGTTTCAATTGGATGACTCGGATCAGCAGTTGATGTGGGCTGAGACGACCGCTCTGGCGCGAGTGCTGAAAGGGTTGTTCGGTGCGGACAAAATGAATGTCGCCACATTGGGTAACGTGGTCAGCCAAATGCACATGCACGTGATTGTTCGTTATCAGACTGACGTGGCTTGGCCAGGGCCGGTGTGGGGCAAGCATCCAGCCAAACCTTACGCGCAGGCAGATGTAGATGCTGTCCGGGACAGGCTTGCGTCGGTTCTTGATGCGGGTTTTACTTTTTCGGAGGGTTAATTGTGACACTTGAAGCGCGAGTGATGGACCTTGAGAGTCGTTTGGCCTTTCAGGATGACACCATCCAGGCATTGAATGATGTGCTGGTAATGCAGCAGAACGCGGTGGATCGTTTGCAAATGCAAATGGCTGCCTTGCTCAAGCGCCAGGAAGAAATGGGCGGACAGTTCGAATCGTTTGAAGAGGAAGCTCCGCCGCCGCACTATTAAGTCTTTTTTGCGCAGGCAAAAAAAACCGCGATACAGCTTGGCTGATCGCGGTTTTTTTTAAGTTTGAATCAGCGACGCGGCAGCGCTGCGATCACATCTTCAGCTTGAAGGCCTTTGTCACGGTTCATGACCGAGAACTCAACGCGCTGGCCTTCCACCAGTACACGGTGGCCTTCGCCGCGAATGGCGCGAAAGTGCACAAAAATATCATCGCCGGAATCTCGGGAGATAAAGCCGAAACCCTTAGAGGTATTGAACCACTTGACCGTCCCGGTATCGCGGTTGGTCATGTCATAGCTTTGTGAGGAGGGTGAAGGTGATGATTTATAGAAGCTGACGATCAAATGAAGCAGTACGGCAATGACTGCAGGAGTAAGGCCGAGCAGTACCGCAGGTTGATCACCGATCGGCAGCAGAAGGCCGAACAGGGTCAGTGTTTGTAGAACAACGGAAAGCACCAGCAGGGCGCTGACCAGATTTTGCAGTTGATGACGCGGGCCTTTGTTCCAGAATGGAATGACTGGAGCCAGTGTCAGGTTTAGCAGGCCAAGAAAAGCCAGGTAAAGGGCATCGGGGTGTTGGAGGTAAGGTAACGCTTCGGATTGCAGGCTGGGAATAAAGGACAGCAGCAAAGCCGCTGCACCCGTTAGCAGGTGGACGATTTTCAACATTTCAATGACTCACATTAAGATGGATCGCAAGGAAGAGCTGATTGCACACGGTTCGCTTCAGAAAAAAGAGGAGGCGCTGGACACGTGCACATATCAGCCTATGCGCCCTCGATAGAGGCTGGAAGAGGGCGACACGCTGCCAATTTAACAGCAAAGCTTGGGCCTACTCAAATTAAGCGTATGGCGCTATCTACGAGCGAGGCTACCTGAGGATGTCTCGGCCAAATCTGTTTGTAGTGAAAACCTTGTCCTAGACACACGTAGTCTTCTTTCCAGTAGGGGGCTGATGTGGTGCCCTATGATGCGTGATAGGCCCGAAATTGTTCAGGTCAGCTGTGCTGATGACCGTTGGTCGTTAATTTTTATGTTCTTTGGAGTAGGCAATGTGCATGGCATCGGTATTCCTGCTTGCGTGCAGTTCAAGGGGGGGCGTGTAGTCTTGGGCCGTATATGCGGTCGGTTTATTTGCCGGGCCGGAAATACTCCAGTTTAATGGCGATCAAACTAGAGTCTGAATAAGTACAGGCAATACTTAATCACGATAATGCATGTTTTTGTACGCATGTATAACTGTTCGTTAGGGCAGGAATGTCGGGAGCTTAATGAGTCTCTAAGTTAAACGCTCTCACTGGATTAAGTCGCTTGGCTGTTCGCGTTCCTGTCCGTTTAACCTAATAGCCTCGCGGTCATGGTTCAAGGTGCGAAGGCCACCGTATTCGCCGCTCGGACCGAGAGGGCTCCTACAGGCTTGAGGGTTTGGTCCGCTGGATAAGAATTTTTACATATCGTTTGATGGGGTGTGTTTTTTAAAAATCATTCATTAATTCTAGTGTTACGCAATGGAGTGCTTTGGACATGAGGCGATTGATTCGGCAAGAAAGCGCCAGAGGAAAATTACTGCAAAGAGTTGGGGTTGATCCCGATATTCTTGATTTTGGCATGACGTTGGCTCAACCACTTTCGCGGTCAGTCAGGTTGAATGGTTTTGCCACCTGCTTGCGACTTGAGGAAGTGTACTGGGAAGTGTTGTCTGATATTTCGCGACTTAATAACTGCTCAATAAATACGCTGTTGTCTTATGTCGATCGTGAGGTGCATTTGCGTTATGGGGGGGTAAGAAATTTCAGCGGGCTCATCCGGGTTGTCTGTGTGATGCATTTATTGAGGATGGCACGCGATTCCGCGGAGGGAGTGCAAAAGCAGGTGTTCATGGGGTGATACGGTGCGGTTGGCTGGAGGAGGGCGTTCGGTGTCTTGTAATCGCTCGAAATTTATGATGCATTTAGGGGCTTCTGGCTGCTCATGCGGCTGCAATGGCTCGATTTACCAGATATAATCTCGCCCTTTGCTGTGTGGCCCTCTTTAAGGGTTGCCGCTAACGGATTGTCGAGACACGCCAATGCCCATGTACGATTACCAGTGCGCTTCCTGTGGTCATCAGTTGGAAGCCATTCAAAAGATCAGCGCCTCGCCGTTGGTTGATTGTCCAGCCTGTCAGGCCCCTGAACTGAAAAAAATGCTGTCCATGCCAGGTTTCCGCCCCAGCGGTACAGGCTGGTATGAAACAGACTTCAAGACAGGCTCGAAAAAGAATCTGGCAGGCGGCGATAAATCCGACTGAGGCTGAGCGAAAGCAGTCAGAACACTAGCGGGCTCTTGCATGGTTACCAGCACCGACGGTGCGCAAGACCTCCACCGAATTTCGAATTACGAGAAGTGAAACCACTACCATGATGCGCAGCCATTATTGCGGCCAACTGAACGAAAGCCTGGAAGGCCAGGAAATTACCCTTTGCGGATGGGTCCATCGTCGCCGTGACCACGGTGGGGTGATTTTCCTCGATATCCGTGATCGTGATGGTCTGGCCCAGGTGGTGTTTGACCCGGATCGCGCCGAGACTTTTGCAGCCGCCGATCGCGTGCGCAGTGAATATGTGGTCAAGGTCACCGGCAAGGTACGTCTGCGTCCAGCCGGTGCAGGCAACGCCAACATGGCGTCGGGCATGATCGAAGTACTGGGGTACGAGCTCGAGGTTCTGAACGAAGCCGAAACCCCGCCGTTCCCGCTCAACGAGTTCTCTGACGTCGGCGAAGAAACGCGTCTGCGCTATCGTTTTATCGATCTGCGTCGTCCTGAAATGCTTGAGAAGCTGCGTCTGCGTTCGCGCATGACCACCAGCATCCGTCGCTTCCTGGACGAAAACGGCTTCCTGGACGTTGAAACTCCAATCCTGACCCGTGCCACGCCAGAAGGCGCACGTGACTATCTGGTGCCAAGCCGTACTCACGCAGGTTCCTTCTTTGCCTTGCCGCAATCGCCACAGCTGTTCAAACAGCTGCTGATGGTTGCCGGTTTTGACCGTTACTACCAGATCGCCAAGTGCTTCCGTGACGAAGACCTGCGTGCCGATCGTCAGCCTGAGTTCACTCAGATCGACATCGAAACCAGCTTCATGAACGAAGCCGAGATCATGGGTCTGACTGAAGAAATGATCCGCAACCTGTTCAAGGAAGTGCTGGGTCTGGAATTCGGTGAGTTCCCGCACATGACCTGGGAAGAGGCCATGCGCCGTTACGGGTCCGACAAGCCTGACCTGCGTAACCCGCTGGAACTGGTTGACGTTGCCGATCAGCTCAAGGAAGTCGAATTCAAGGTGTTCAGCGGCCCGGCCAATGACCCTAAAAGCCGCGTTGCCGCCTTGCGTGTTCCGGGCGGTGCGAGCATGCCGCGCAGCAAAATCGACGAATACACCAAGTTTGTTGGCATCTACGGCGCACGTGGCTTGGCATACATCAAGGTCAACGAGCGCGCCAAGGGTGTTGAGGGTCTGCAATCGCCGATCGTCAAGAACATCCCTGAAGCCAACCTCAATGTGATCCTGGATCGCGTTGGTGCGGTTGATGGCGACATCGTGTTCTTCGGTGCCGACAAGGCCAAGATCGTCAGCGAAGCTCTGGGTGCACTGCGTATCAAGGTTGGTAACGACCTGAACCTGCTGACGTGCGAGTGGGCACCGATGTGGGTTGTTGACTTCCCTATGTTCGAAGAGAACACAGACGGCAGCTTCAGCGCCTTGCATCACCCGTTCACTGCGCCAAAGTGCTCGCCTGAAGAGCTCGAGGCCAACCCGGCTACCGCGTTGTCCCGTGCCTATGACATGGTGTTGAACGGTACTGAGTTGGGTGGTGGTTCGATCCGTATCCACCGCAAAGAAATGCAACAGGCGGTCTTCCGTCTGTTGGGTATCAATGAAGCCGAACAGGAAGAGAAATTCGGCTTCCTGCTCGATGCGCTGAAATACGGTGCGCCGCCCCATGGTGGTTTGGCATTCGGTCTGGACCGTCTGGTGATGCTGATGACTGGCGCTCAGTCGATTCGTGAAGTGATTGCTTTCCCGAAAACCCAGAGTGCTGCCTGCGTCATGACTCAGGCCCCGGGCGTAGTTGATAACAAAGCGTTGAGCGAATTGCATATTCGTTTGCGCGAACAACCAAAGGCTGAGTAAAACTGGCCCTCAAAGGCGCATCTCCGGATGCGCCTTTGTTATTTGGGTCGAGAATTTTTATTGCCGGGTCAAGGCCGGGCAATGTTTCATAAAGGATTCGGAGTGCGTTATGGCAGGTCATTCTAAGTGGGCGAACATCAAGCACCGCAAAGAGCGTCAGGATGCCAAAAAAGGCAAGATTTTCACCAAGTGGATACGTGAGCTGACCGTTGCTGCCCGTCAGGGCGGTGGTGATCCGGGCTCCAACCCGCGCCTGCGTCTGGCGTTGGACAAGGCACTTGGCGCTAACATGAGCCGCGACATCATTGATCGTGCGGTTGCCCGTGGTGCTGGTGCAGCTGATACCGACGATATGGTCGAGCTGAGCTATGAAGGTTACGGTCCTGGCGGCGTTGCCGTGATGGTCGAGTGCATGACCGACAACCGTAATCGCACCGCAGCCGCTGTGAGGCATGCGTTCAGCAAGTGCGGCGGGAACCTTGGTACTGACGGTTCAGTTGCGTACCTGTTTGAGCGCAAGGGTCAGATCTCCTATGTGGCTGGCGTTGATGAAGATGCCTTGATGGAAGCTGCGATGGAGGCTGATGCCGACGACGTAGTCACCAACGAAGACGGTTCCATTGACGTGTTTACGTCGTTCTCGAGCTTTTACGCGGTTCGCAACGCTCTGGAAGCCGCAGGCTTCGCTCCGACTGACGCAGAAATCGTGATGTTGCCCACCACCAGTGCCGAGCTGGACCTGGAGGGCGCTGAAAAGGTGCTCAAACTGATCGATATGCTTGAAGACCTGGATGACGTGCAGAACGTGTATTCCAACGCTGAAATTCCTGACGCTGTCCTGGAGCAGTTGGCCTGATCCACGGGTTGCGTCAGTCAAGAGGCCGGAGGTGCACCGTCGCGACGATAGCGGCGCTGGGCACCTCCGGCTTCTGCCTTTAAGCTGTCCGGGCATAGGCCGGTAGGCGTCACTTCATAAGCTGTAGGCGTTATGACTCTTATTCTTGGTATCGATCCTGGTTCGCGAATCACCGGTTATGGCGTAGTGCGAGACACTGGGCGTGGCTGTGTGTACGTGGCTTCAGGGTGTATTCGCACGGGTAGCGGCGAGCTGCATGAGCGGTTGTTGATCGTCTATCGTGGGGTGCGCGAAGTTATTCAGACGTATGGTCCCGTTACCATGGGCATCGAAAAGGTGTTCATGGCGCGCAATGCCGATTCGGCACTCAAGCTGGGCCAGGCCAGGGGCGCGGCGATTGTTGCCGGCGCCGAGGAAAACCTGGAGATCGCAGAGTATTCGGCAACCCAGGTCAAGCAAGCCGTAGCCGGCACCGGTGGTGCCAACAAGGAGCAAGTGATGATGATGGTCATGCACCTGCTCAAGCTGACCAGCAAGCCGCAAATCGATGCGTCGGATGCGCTGGCAATTGCCTTGTGTCATGCCCACACTCGCTCCAGCCTGCTGCCCCATGGTTTGGGTGCGGCGCGTAGCCGTGGTGGCCGTTTGCGGCTCTGAGATGTGATTTGTAACCTGATTTTGCTTGTTGGCAGGGTGTCATCTTTAATGATGCGGCTTTGCCGTTCTACTTGTCAGCCATTGATCTGGCCAGAGAAAAGGATCTGAAACGTGATTGGACGCTTGCGCGGCACTCTGGCTGAAAAACAGCCGCCGCACCTGATTCTTGATGTAAATGGCCTGGGTTACGAGCTGGAAGTTCCCATGACTACGCTCTATCGGCTGCCGTCCATAGGCGAGCCTCTGACTCTGCATACTCACCTGGTAGTTCGCGAAGACGCCCAGTTGCTCTATGGTTTCATAGGCAAGCGCGAGCGCGATTTCTTTCGTGAGCTGATCCGCCTCAACGGTGTTGGTCCCAAGCTGGCCTTGGCTCTAATGTCCAGCCTTGAGGTCGATGAGCTTGTTAGGTGTGTGCAGGCTCAGGATACCTCGGCCTTAACCAAGGTTCCGGGTGTCGGGAAAAAGACAGCCGAGCGACTGCTGGTTGAGTTGAAAGATCGCTTCAAGGCGTGGGAGCAGGTGCCAAGTATGTTTGCACTGGTCCCCAATCAGCCTGATGCCCCGGTGCAGGTGGCCAGTGCTGAAAGTGATGCGGTCAGTGCCTTGATTTCCCTGGGCTACAAGCCCCAGGAAGCGAGCAAGGCCGTTTCGGCAATCAAGGATAAAACGTTGAGCAGTGAAGATATGATTCGTCGCGCCCTGAAGGGGATGATTTAAGTGATTGAAGCTGATCGTTTGATAACGGCCTCGGGCGGGCGAGACCGCGAAGAGGTTCAGGACCGGGCGATTCGTCCCCTGAGCCTGGCCGACTATATTGGTCAGCCAACCGTGCGTGAGCAGATGGAGCTGTTTATCCAGGCGGCGCGCGGGCGTTCGGAGTCGTTGGATCACACGTTGATCTTTGGTCCGCCCGGGCTGGGTAAAACCACGTTGGCGAACATCATTGCCCAGGAAATGGGGGTGTCCATTAAAAGCACCTCAGGTCCCGTCTTGGAGCGTCCGGGTGACTTGGCTGCTTTGTTGACCAATCTTGAGCCCCATGACGTGCTGTTTATTGATGAAATCCATCGTCTGTCACCCATCGTCGAGGAAGTGCTCTACCCGGCAATGGAAGACTTTCAGCTCGATATCATGATTGGCGAAGGGCCAGCTGCGCGCTCCATCAAGCTCGACCTGCCGCCTTTTACTCTGGTGGGTGCGACGACCCGCGCCGGGATGCTGACCAACCCTTTGCGCGATCGTTTCGGGATTGTTCAGCGACTGGAGTTCTATAGTACTGACGACCTGGCGACGATCGTCAGTCGCTCCGCAGGTATTTTTGGTCTGCCACTCGATCCTGAGGGGGCATACGAAATTGCCCGGCGGGCTCGTGGTACGCCGCGGATAGCCAATCGCTTGTTGCGTCGTGTGCGAGATTTTGCCGAAGTACGGGCCAAAGGGCATATCACCAAACCGGTGGCAGACCTGGCATTGAACCTGTTGGACGTTGATGAACATGGTTTCGATCATCAAGACCGGCGTTTACTGCTGACCATGATCGAGAAGTTCGATGGTGGGCCGGTGGGTGTGGACAGCTTGGCCGCAGCGATTAGCGAAGAGCGGCACACCATTGAAGACGTGCTGGAGCCATACCTGATTCAGCAGGGTTACATCATGCGCACACCGCGTGGGCGTGTTGTGACGCGTCATGCGTATCTGCACTTCGGTTTGAACATTCCGTCCCGTTTGGGTGATATGCCTGTGGTAGACGAATTTTTGAATGCCCTGGACGATTAATAAGCCATTAGCGGCCGATTTTTTTAAGGTTTTTGCTGTCTTAAGGGCTGGCGTTGAAAATCTTGGGCCATAAAGCCCCTGAAGCGTAAAAAACAGTTGTTAGGCGGATTGGCAACCTGAGGAGTAAGCACTAGAGTATGCGCGCGCAAAACAGGCTAGAGCCGTTCGCACATCGCTGTCGCGTTTATTACGAGGACACCGATGCGGGTGGCGTCGTGTATTACGTAAATTATCTAAAGTTTATGGAGCGGGCTCGAACCGAAAGGCTGCGGGAGATGGGCTTTGCCCAATCCGAGCTTGTGGGGGAGAACCTGTTATTTGTCGTGCATTCCAGCGAGGCGCGTTACCACGCACCGGCGCGACTGGACGACGAACTGTTGGTAAGTGCGCAAGTAATAGAGCTCAACCGTGCCAGCCTGCGTTTCAAGCAGCAGGTCTGGCGGGCTGCAGATGCAACGTTGCTCTGTGAAGGGCAATTTTTGGTGGCCTGTGTGCGCGCCGATAGTTTCAAACCCCGGGCCATTCCCGAAGCTTTACGTACGGCCTTTGCCGACGTGAGCGGCGCGGGTAAACATTTAGAGCAGGAGATAAAGCGTGGAAGCTAACGTCGTCGACCATTCCTCCATGTGGAGCTTGGTCAGCAATGCCAGCATTGTTGTGCAGTTGGTAATGTTGACCCTGCTGGCCGCATCGGTTACCTCGTGGGTCATGATTTTTCAGCGCAGCACAATGCTGCGCGCCGGTCGACGTGCCCTTGAAAGCTTTGAAGAGCGCTTCTGGTCAGGTATCGACTTGTCGAAGCTGTATCGTCAGGCGGGCAGCAATCCTGATCCGGACTCCGGTGTTGAACAAATTTTCCGTGCCGGTTTCAAGGAGTTCTCGCGTCTGCGTCAGCAGCCGGGTGTCGATCCTGAAGCGGTAATGGAAGGTGTGGCGCGTGCCATGCGTGTAGCCATTTCCCGTGAAGAAGAAAAGCTGGAGCAAGGCCTGCCGTTCCTGGCGACCGTGGGTTCTGTTAGCCCGTATATCGGTCTGTTTGGTACGGTGTGGGGCATCATGAACTCCTTCCGTGGCCTGGCAACTGCCCAGCAAGCAACGCTGGCGACCGTAGCGCCCGGTATTGCTGAAGCACTGATTGCAACGGCTATTGGCTTGTTCGCTGCTATCCCGGCGGTTATCGCTTACAACCGTTTTGCAGCTCGCAGTGAAACCCTGATCAGCCGCTACTACACCTTCGCCGACGAATTCCAGGCGATCCTGCACCGCAAAGTGCACACCAGCGAAGAATAAGCAGGTAATTTCCAATGGCTTTAATCGCTCGAGCTCGCAAGAAGCGCAAGCCGGTTGCCGAGATGAACGTGGTGCCTTACATCGATGTGATGCTGGTGCTGCTGGTTATCTTCATGGTGACCGCTCCGATGCTCAATCAGGGTGTGAAGGTTGATTTGCCCAAGGTCTCCAGCGAGGCCTTGCCGCAAGACAACAACACTCAGGTTCTGACTATTTCGATCAAGGCTGACAAGACCTATTTCTGGAATCTTGGCAGTGAAGTTGATACCGAGAAGCAGATGGACAAGGCAATGACCTTGCCTCAAATGACTGACGCCGTGACTAAAATCATTCGTGCAGGCAATGAAGGCGGCAAACACACCCAGGTCTTTATCCGTGGTGACAAAACCGTTGATTACGGCGCGGTAATGGGTGCCATGGGTGGTCTTCAGAAGGCCGGGGTCGGTAACGTTGGCTTGATAACCGAGGCTCCCTGATGCGCGAACAGCGGGAGCCGTCCGCCTCTGAAAATTATTTTTGGCCTGCAGTCTGGGCGATAGGGCTGCACGTTCTGATTTTTGGCATGCTGTTCGTAAGTTTTGCCATGACCCCGGATTTGCCGCCTTCGAAACCGATTGTCCAGGCGACCTTGTATCAACTGAAGTCAAAAAGTCAGGCAACTACTCAAACCAATCAAAAGATTGCGGGTGAGGCGAAGAAATCTGCCGCGCGTCAGACCGAAGTCGAACAGATGGAACAGAAGAAGGTTGAGCAGGAGGCTGTGAAAGCCGCGGAACAAAAGAAGGAAGAAGCTGCCGAAAAGGCTGCTGACGCCAAGAAAGCTGACGAAGCCAAAGCAAGCGAAGCCAAAAAGGCAGACGAGGCCAAGAAGGCTGATGACGCCAAGAAAGCCGACGATGCTAAAAAGGCGACGGAAGCTAAAAAAGCCGAAGAGAAAAAATTGGCTGACATAGCCAAGAAAAAATCCGAGGAAGAGGCCAAGAAGGCCGCGGAAGAAGAGGCCAAGAAAAAGGCCGCTGAAGACGCCAAGAAAAAAGCGGCTGAAGATGCGAAGAAAAAAGCAGCTGAAGACGCCAAGAAAAAGGCCGTAGCAGACGAGGCGAAGAAGAAAACCGCCGAAGATGCCAAGAAAAAGGCCGCTGCTGATGCAGCCAAGAAAAAGGCCGTAGAAGCAGCACGTAAATCGACCGAAGAGAAAAAGGCGCAAGCCTTGGCTGATTTGCTTTCCGATACGCCGCAACGCCAGCAAGCTCTGGCAGATGAGCAAGGTGATGAGGTCGCCGGCAGTTTTGATGACCTGATTCGTGCTCGTGCAGCAGAAGGGTGGGCTCGTCCGCCGTCGGCGCGCAAGAACATGACAGTGGTGCTGCAAATTGGCATGTTGCCAGATGGCACGGTGACGTCTGTGACGGTTGCCAAGTCCAGCGGTGACGGTCCGTTCGACAGCTCGGCTGTGGCAGCGGTCAAGAACATTGGTCGTTTAACGGAAATGCAGGGTATGAAGCCCAGCGATTTTAATCCTTATCGATCATTCAAGATGACATTCACACCTGAGGATCTAGCCTTGTGATTAAACTTTTTCGAGGACTGCTGGTCGTCGTCTGCTGCCTGGCAGGGATGGCTGTAGCAGATGAAAAGAACATTCTGGTCACCAGTGGTAGTGACCGGGCGACGCCTATTGCGGTAGTACCTTTCGGCTGGCAAGGCGGCACCGTGTTGCCGGATGACATGGCTGAAATCATCGGTAACGACCTGCGTAACTCGGGGTATTACGCACCGATTCCAAAGCAGAACATGATCGGCTTGCCGACTCAGGCCAGTGAAGTCATTTTTCGCGACTGGAAAGCCCTGGGTGCCCAGTACGTAATGGTCGGTAATATCGTGCCAGCAGGCGGTCGCTTGCAGGTGCAATATGCCTTGTTCAACGTTGCTACCGAGCAGCCAGTATTGACTGGCAGCGTGTCGGGGACCGCCGAGCAGTTGCGGGACATGGCGCATTACATCTCCGATCAGTCGTTTGAAAAACTGACGGGTATTAAAGGTGCGTTCTCAACCCGTCTGCTTTATGTAACGGCAGAGCGTGCAAGTGCAACCAACACCCGCTACACCTTGCAGCGTTCGGACTACGATGGTGCCCGTGCCGTTACATTGCTGCAGTCGCGTGAGCCGATCCTGTCGCCGCGTTTTGCACCCGATGGCAAGCGCATCGCTTATGTATCGTTTGAACAGAAGCGTCCTCGTATCTTTGTTCAGAACATTGATACCGGTCGTCGTGAGCAAATCACCAACTTTGAAGGTTTGAACGGTGCGCCTGCATGGTCGCCAGATGGCTCCAAGCTGGCGTTCGTACTGTCCAAGGACGGTAACGCCGAGATCTACGTGATGGATCTGGCTTCCCGTGGGTTGACTCGCGTCACCAATAACCCAGCCATTGATACAGAACCGTTCTGGGGTAAAGATGGTTCTACCATCTACTTCACCTCTGACCGTGGTGGCAAACCGCAGATTTACAAAACCAATGTAGGCAGCGGTAACGCAGAGCGCGTGACGTTTATCGGGAACTACAACGCCAGTCCTAAGCTTTCGGCTGATGAAAAGACCCTGGTAATGATCCATCGTCAGGACGGTTTCACCAATTTCCGTGTTGCGGCGCAAGATTTGCAGCGTGGAAGCGTGAAAATCCTCACAGATACCAACCTTGATGAGTCTGCTACTGTTGCACCCAACGGCACCATGGTAATCTACGCCACCCGCCAGCAGGGCCGGGGAGTCTTGATGCTCGTGTCTATCAATGGACGCGTAAGGCTCCCTCTTCCTACCGCTCAAGGCGAAGTCAGAGAACCTTCCTGGTCCCCTTACCTGAACTGACGTGGTGCTGTACGTTTCACATAACATTTGGGGTTCATTAGGAGTTTTACGATGGAAATGCTGAAGTTTGGTAAATTTGCTGCGCTGGCACTGGCCATGGCTGTAGCTGTAGGTTGCTCGTCCAAAGGCGGCGACAATGCCGGTGAAGGCGCTGCTGTTGATCCAAACGCTGGTTACGGCGCAAACACAGGCGCTGTTGATGGTTCCCTGAGCGAAGAAGCTGCTCTGCGCGCTATCACTGTTTTCTACTTCGAATACGATTCTTCGGACCTGAAACCAGAAGCAATGCGCGCTCTGGATGTTCACGCTAAAGACCTGAAAGCTAACGGCGCTCGCGTTGTTCTGGAAGGTAACACTGACGCCCGTGGTACTCGTGAGTACAACATGGCACTGGGCGAGCGTCGTGCGAAAGCCGTTCAACGCTACCTGGTACTGCAAGGCGTTTCTCCAGCACAGCTGGAGCTGGTGTCCTACGGTAAAGAGCGTCCAATCGCTACTGGCAACGACGAACAGTCGTGGGCTCAAAACCGTCGCGTCGAACTGCGTAAGTAATTCGTCATGCGAACGTGCCGCCGTGCTGTAACTATTCTGACTCTCAGCCTCATGCCGCTAGCGGCATGGGCTGCGGTTCCTGTGGTCGATGACAACTCTGGCTATAACAATAGCGGGGGGAGTTATCCATCACCGGGTTATGGTGCGAGCGGCGCCTATGCCGGGGGAGGGGTTTCGGCCCCTGTCTCGGCACAGGGCGAGCTGTTCAACCAGCTGCAACAAATGCAGGAACAGATTGCACGCCAACAGGGTGTGATTGAAGTTCTGCAAAATGATGTCTCGCGCATGAAACAAGAAAGCCTGGAGCGATACCAGGAACTTGATCGGCGTATTGGTGCTGGCATTGCTCCTGCTGCCACACCTGATAATTCTTCTGCCAGTGGTGCTAATGCCACCGGTAATACAGCAGCGCCTGCAACTCAGGCTGCTGCCAGCTCGGAACCGGCTGATCCGGCGAAAGAAAAGCTCTATTACGATGCTGCTTTCGATTTGATCAAGGCTAAGGATTTCGACAAGGCCAGTCAGGCATTTACAGCCTTTCTGCGCAAATACCCAAACAGCCAATATGCGGGCAATGCCCAATACTGGCTGGGTGAAGTGAATCTGGCCAAAGGCGATTTGCAGGCCGCTGGCCAAGCATTTGCCAAAGTCAGTCAGCTGTATCCCAAGCATGCAAAAGTACCGGACTCACTCTATAAGCTTGCTGATGTAGAGCGCCGCCTGGGTCATACAGACAAGGTCAAAGGCATCTTGCAGCAGGTTGTAGCCCAGTATCCGGGCACGTCGGCTGCTCAGCTGGCTCAGCGCGATTTGCAGCGCATGTAAGCAATAACCGGCTTTAATCGAGAAACCCGCGCCTATCGCGGGTTTTTTCGTTAGAATCCACGCCCTTTTATGAAATACGCTCCTCTTAATCCTGCATAAGCAGATTCTTTGGAGTGCCTGACGGAGGCGGACAGCCTGTTTAGCTGTTACGCCCGTGGCGAATATGCAAGACACATTGAGAATTACCGAAGTTTTTTACTCGTTGCAGGGTGAAACGCGAACGGCTGGCCTGCCCACCGTTTTTGTACGCCTGACCGGTTGCCCTTTGCGCTGCGGTTACTGTGACAGCGCCTATGCCTTCAGCGGCGGAACCGTGCGCCCTCTGGACGATATCCTTCAGCAAGTTGCCGACTTTCGTCCGCGTTATGTATGCGTGACAGGTGGCGAACCGCTGGCCCAGCCCAATGCCATTTCTCTGCTCAAGCAGCTTTGCGATGCGGGCTATGAAGTTTCTATCGAGACCAGCGGTGCGCTGGACATCTCGGCAGTCGATCCGCGCGTGAGCCGTGTTCTTGACTTGAAAACGCCGGGCTCCAAAGAGTCCCATCGCAACCTCTACGAAAACATCGCCTTGTTGACGCCCAATGATCAGGTCAAGTTCGTGATCTGTTCGCGGGAGGACTACGACTGGGCGGTATCCAAGTTGATTGAGTATGGTTTGGAGCGACGGGCGGGCGAAGTGCTGTTTTCGCCGAGTCACCATGACTTGCCGGCCCGTGATCTGGCTGACTGGATCGTGGCGGACAACTTGCCAGTACGTTTACAAATGCAACTGCACAAATATCTGTGGAATGACGAGCCGGGGCGCTGAAATGACCGAACAAACTGTTGTCACTGAAAAAAGAGCCGTGATTTTGCTGTCCGGCGGCCTCGACTCAGCAACTGTCGTGGCTATGGCTCGTGCTGAAGGCTATAGCTGCTACACCATGAGCTTTGATTACGGTCAGCGTCACCGTGCCGAGCTCGATGCTGCGGCCCGTGTTGCACGGGATCTGGGTGCAGTCGAGCATAAAGTCATTGGCCTGAACCTGGACGGCATTGGCGGCTCGGCACTGACCGACTCATCAATTGACGTGCCAGAAGCTCCGAGTGAAGGCATCCCGGTCACCTACGTCCCCGCACGTAACACCGTGTTCCTGTCTTTGGCGTTGGGCTGGGCTGAAGTGCTTCAAGCGCGCGATATCTTTATCGGCGTCAATGCTGTTGATTACTCGGGCTACCCGGATTGCCGTCCGGAGTTTGTTGAAGCATTTGAAGTCATGGCAAACCTGGCGACAAAGGCCGGGGTAGAGGGCCAGGGTTTTCGAATTCAGGCGCCTTTGCAAAATATGAGCAAGGCTCAAATCGTCCAGGCAGGTACAAAGCTGGGTGTGGACTACGCGTTGACAGTTTCTTGCTACCAAGCGGACGCCCAAGGCCGTGCGTGTGGCAAGTGCGACAGCTGCCGCTTGCGTGCTGAAGGCTTCGCAGCCGCCGGAATTAGTGACCCAACCCGTTATTTTTGAATTATTTCGAATTTATTTCGAACAAGGTGTTGAATTCTCGTTAGAAATCAGTATTATACGTCCCACAACGAAGCGGGTCGTTAGCTCAGTTGGTAGAGCAGTTGGCTTTTAACCAATTGGTCGTAGGTTCGAATCCCACACGACCCACCATATGCAACACCAAAACAGCCGGTCTAATCCTCAGGATTAACCGGCTTTTTTGTGCCTGCGATTTGGCGAGGTGCGGGTCAGACGTATAGCTTCTTCAGGTCATGCGCTCCTCCTGTCAGAACCTCTTACAGAAATATTGACCTGATGCGTCTCACAACGTTTACTGTATACATATACAGTTTATTGAGGGCGCGCGTCATGAGTTTCACACTCCTGAGTCACTTGGCTGAAGGTGGCGTCCGCTCACCCCTTTGCTCGTTCAAGACTCCTGAAGACGGTCCGTCACTTGCTGGCGACCCTATCGAGACACTGATCTCAGTGGATGTGGCGGTCATCGCTCGCTTGATCCGGGGGATGGTGACCCATAGCGTGCGCAGCCATGGTCACTAAGCCCAAGCCGGTGTTCGCACTGATTGACTGCAACAGCTTCTATGCCAGCTGCGAGAGGGTATTTCGACCTGACCTCGCGAAAGTCCCCATTGTGGTGCTGAGCAACAATGACGGCTGTGTGATCGCGCGCAGTTACGACGCCAAGCCCTTTGTGAAAATGGGTGAACCCTATTTCCAGATCAAACAGCGCCTCCAGCAGGAGGGGATCGTCGCGTTCTCATCGAACTATGCGCTGTATGGCGACATGAGCGAGCGCGTCATGAGCCTGATCGAGTCCATGGTGCCAGCGGTCGAGGTCTACAGCATTGATGAGTCCTTTGCCGACCTGACCGGTATTGCGGATGTCAGTGCCATGGGCAGGCAGTTGCGGGCCAGAATCCTCAAGTGCACCGGCATACCTGTGGGTGTCGGTATCGGTCACACCAAAACCCTGGCCAAACTCGCCAACCACACCGCCAAGCGCCTCCAGACACGCACTGGAGGTGTGGTGAATCTGTGTGGTGATTTTGAGCGCGACTGGGTGCTGCGTAATACCGCCGCATCTGAAGTATGGGGAGTAGGGCGCCGTATGACCGCTCACCTTGAAGGGATGGGCATCAAGACCGCAATGGACCTGGCCAAAGCCGACCCGTGGACACTGCGTAAAAAATTCAGCGTGGTGATCGAAAAAACGGCTCGCGAGCTGTCGGGTACCCCATGCCTTGAGCTGGACGAACCTGATCCACCCAAGCAGGCAATCTGCTGCAGCCGGATGTTTGGCAAGCGGCTGACTGAACTGGCCCCGATCAAAGAGGCTGTGGCCACGTACATGATGCGTGCTTCGGAAAAGCTGCGAGCGCAAAAGTCCTACTGCAAGAAAGTCAGGGTCAGTATCCGCACAGGCATGTTTAACCCGGATGAAGCGAAATACGCGAAAGGAGTCGTTGTGACCCTGCCATACCCGACGGACGATGTACGGTTGCTCACCAAGGCGGCAGTCGATGCGCTGGAGCATGTCTTTCAGCCCGGGTTCAAATACAGCAAGGCCGAGGTATTGCTGCTGGACCTTCGCCAGCCCGGCGAGTTTTCCGATGACCTGTTTGCCATCAATCAGCCCGCAGAAGCGTCCAGGGTGATGGCGGTTCTGGATCAGATCAACGGGCGCTGGGGCAGGGGCACGCTGCGCGCCGCCAGTGTGCCGAGCAAGCCGGATTGGGGCATGCAGCGCGAGATGATGAGTCAAAGCTATACGACGAGGCTGGATCAGTTGTGGCGGGTTTCGTGTCAGTGAGGGTCTACCCACGGGCGCCACTGACGATAAGCACTTACTTCTTCAGGTAGGCACTCAGACGCTCTACAGCAAAAGCCTCGAAACCATCCAGTGCATCGCTGGCAATCGCTTGTTCCTTGCCGTTGTATTCAACAACAGGCAGGTAGAAGCAGGCATGTTGGCTGATCTGGTCGACAGGCATGTTTTTCTGGGTCACAAAGGGAAAGCCACACCCCATGGCCAAGAGCTGCAGGCGAACAACCTTGAGTTTTTGCCCAACGACCGAGGCGTCGCACATCTCCCAATCGATGTTGCGTTTCTCCAGCACGGCAGCCACCGGCTTGTTCCCCATACGGATGAAGTTCTCTGCCTCCATCGCGAAGTTAATCGGGTTGGTTGGGTCGGAGCAGACGCTTGCCACTCGTGTGACCTTGAACTCTGCGCTGCCTTCAAGTTGAGCCGGGAACTTGCTCTTGTAGCTTTCAAATCCGGGGTAAGTCGATGGAAACGGTTCGGTAGGCATTAGCTCTTTGACCGTCATTCCCTGAGGCATTTCAGGTGTATCAGCCATGACAGCAGGTGCCAGAGCAGCCGCGAGAAGGGTGATGATCGTGTTGCGTTTCAGGGCTTTATTCAAAATAGATTCCATCCTGGAAAGTCAGATATTACAGCTTGGTGCGTAATCTGAGTCGTCCTCGCCTTGAAGGCAACCCCCCACCCCAAGGTTGCTATCGGCTGCTAGCCGTCACTCATCAATGGCGACCAGCAGCCCAATCACCTCGACGTCACGCAACCGCACCTGCAATCGTTCTGGAACGCCAGGCAAAAGCCAGCACCATCAGCAGCCCCAGACCCGCCATTGCCGCTCCGGCCAGGGAGATCGCCGGATAACCCAGCCCGGCATTGATCACCGCTCCGCCCAGCGCCGCACCAATCGCGTTGCCGAAGTTGAAGGCACCGATGTTTACCGCCGAGGCCAGATTGGGCGCGTCCTTGGCCGCTTCCATAACGCGCATCTGCAGCGGCGGCACAAGGGCGAAGCTGGCGATACCCCATATCAGGATGGCAACCGCGGCTGGCAGCGGCCAGCGCATCAGTACAGTGAACGCCAGCAAGACCAGAATCAGCACGCTCAACGAAACGATCAGGGTGCGATCTATCGAGCGGTCGGCGGCCTTGCCGCCCCACATGTTGCCCAGCGTCAAACCCACACCGAACAGCACCAGCATGGCGGTGATGTAAGCGGTGGATGCGTGGGTCTCACTGCTGAGGATCGGTGCGATGTAGGTGAAGACGGTAAACATGGCTCCCGAGCCGACAACGGTCAGGGCCAAGGCCCCCAGCACCGGGCCACGGCCCAGTACCTTGATTTCGGCCAGTACACCGACGCTTTTCGGCGCCGGCAGGTTGGGCAGGGCGAACCATAACGCGACCATGGCCACCACGCCGAGGCCGGTAATGCCCCAGAATGCCGTGCGCCAGCCCAGCAGCTCGCCAAACCAGGCGGCCAGTGGAACACCACCAATGGTCGCCAGGGTCAGGCCCATGAACATGGCCGCAACCGCCCCCGCACGTTTCTGCGGGGCGACCACGCTGGCGGCGACGATGGAGCCGACGCCAAAGAACGCACCGTGGTTCAGTGAGGTCACCACCCTGGCGACCATGAGGCTGTAGTAATCGGTAGCCAGGGCTGACATCAGATTGCCCAAGGTGAAAATCGCCATGAGTCCGATCAGCAGATAGCGTCGTGGAATTCTGCCGGTGGTCAGGGTCATCAGCGGCGCGCCGAGAAGTACGCCCAGGGCGTAAGCACTGACCAACAGACCTGCGGCGGGAATAGATACGCCGAGATCCGCAGCGATGCCCGGCAACATACCCATAGGCGCGAACTCGGTAACGCCAATGGCAAAGGCACCAATGGCGAGTGCTACAAGTGGTGGATTGATACGCATGGAAAGCTCCTTATCTATGCCGCCAATGCTACGATCCAGCCTTTAAAGGCGGTAGATAGCAATTTTGGCAATCACCTTTGCGTAGTGAGCACAAATGGACTTCAACGGCAGGTCGGGTGAAATGAGCGTGTTCGTTACTGTGGCGCAGGAAGGCAGCCTGTCGGCCGCCGCGCGTGCATTGGGGCTGACACCCTCTGCGGTCAGTCGGATCATTGCGCGTACCGAGCAGCGTCTGGGTACCCGCCTGCTGTTGCGCACCACCCGGGCGATCACCTTCACCGCCGAGGGTGAAGCTTTCCTGCGCGGTGCCCGGCGCATCCTGGCCGACATGGCCGAGGTCGAAGAAGCCATCGCCGACCAAGGCGTACCAAGGGGCCGATTGCGGGTCAGCGCCGCCCTGGGCCATGGGCGGCTGGCCATCGTTCCCTTGGTGGCAGCATTCAGCGCCCGTTATCCGAATATCGTCGTCGACCTCACACTGGGTGACGAAGTCGTCGACATTCTCGGCGGCCAGGCTGACGTGGCGGTACGCTTTGGCCATTTGCCGGACAGCCCGCTGACCGCGCGCAGGATCGGTGCCACCGGCCAGGTCGTGGTGGCATCCCCCGAGTACCTGCAGCGCCACGGCATCCCCCTCGAACCGGAGGACCTGCTACGGCACAACTGCCTGCGCTTCAATTTCCGGCGGGCCGAACCCAACTGGCCATTTATCCGCGATGCAAGAGAGTTTTCCCTGAAGGTCAGCGGCAACATCGAATGCAGCAGTGGTGAAGCGCTGGCACAACTCGCGCGCGTAGGGGCTGGGATTGCCCGTATCGGCGAGTTCAGCGTGAGCGAGGATCTGCAGCGCGGCGACCTGATACCGCTGCTGGAAGCCTGGAATCCAGGCGACCAGGAGCCGATTCATGCGGTGTTCGTCGGGGGATCGACAATGCCGGCGCGGGTGCGATTGTTTGTGGACTTTTTGCTGGAGCATCACCGGATATAAGAGGTGGCACCAAATGAAATGGGGTAAACCCATGCTATGAAGCGTCGGCATCTCCCTTGGCCACTATCGAACGTCATGGCAGGGCGCTTTCACTTCTCTGCTCATTTTTTAGATGCACTCCGAGGCAAAACATTTTCCGGTATTCAGAGGGTGATGTGCCCAGATGAGCACCAAATTGTTGCCTTAAAGACAGGGGCGTTCCAAAGCCTACTTCACCCGCGATGCATTCAATCGATAACTCGGTCGTTTCCAGTAGCTCCTGTGCTCTGACCACGCGTTGCGCGTTTAACCATTTGGATACGGTGGTGCCGGTGGTCTCTTTGAACCGACGGGTGAAGGTGCGCCTGCTCATTTTGGCCATGTCTGCCAGGACATCGAGTGATAGATGGCTGGCCAGATTCATGCGAGCCCACGCCAATACATCAGATAAATGAGTTTCGCTGGAGAGCTGTGGTACAGGATGCTCTACGTATTGAGCCTGGCCCCCCTGCCTGTGGGGTGGTGTCACCAGCAGTTTGGCGGTGCGATTGGCAACATCAGCCCCGAGACGCTGGCGTACAAGATGCAGGCAACAATCGATGGCGGCCACGGTTCCAGCCGAGGTCATGATGTTGCCGTCACTGACATAGAGCACTTCAGGCCGAAAACTGACCTCTGGAAACCGCCGCGCAAATTCATCGCGGGCCACCCAGTGAGTCGTCGCCTCTTTCCCGTCAAGCAGCCCAGCATCGCCGAGCACAAATGCTCCAAGGCATAACCCGACGATCAACTTGTCTTTGGAGTGGGCGAGTTGCAGCGCCTGCACAAGCTGTGCAGATGCGGCGACCGCCGGATCAGTCCACGCGGGAATGACAATTACGTCACTTGCCTCCATCAGTTCCAGACCGTGGGTTACAGACAGCCCAATGCCTTGGTCACTGCTCAGCATGCCCGGCACCTCTGCGCAGAAATTGACCTCGTATTCTGGCTCACCCGGCGCGGTTTGAGCGGTCCCCAATACAACACCGGGAACAGAAAGGTGAAAAAGACTCACGCCGTTGAACGCTAGAACTGCAACACGTATGGCTTGCATCAGGCAGCCTCAGATTGATCCTGTAATGGCCCACACAGAGCGGGAGTTTTTTCACGCCATGAGGTGCGTCAACTACCCTTGACCCTCTGCGGCAACACCGATTGGTTGGCCCGATTATATCGAAATATGTCATTCAGGCCACTGTTGGGCTCCAAGACACTGGGCCAGAATGCTCTCCTCGATGTACCAACAGGATTAATTTCATGAAATTCATAGCGCTTCCTCTCGCCCTTGGCATTGCCTGTGGTGCAGTCGCTACTGCGGCGTTAGCGGACACAAACGCCACCCAGGCACCTGACACCTCCCACAAAGTGGATCTGCAGCAGGTTCGCAACGCCACGGTAAAAATCACTTACGGTGACACTACGTTCTTGATCGATCCCATGCTGGCTAAAAAAGGGGCTTACCCGGGGTTCGAAAATACCTACCGAAGCAACCTTCGCAATCCGCTGGTCGATCTACCCGAATCCCCTGACAAGGTTATCTCGGGTGTCGACGCAGTCATCGTCACGCATACACACCTTGACCACTGGGATGATGCGGCACAAAAAGCGCTGCCTAAAGACATCCCGCTGTTCACCCAGCACGAAGACGATGCGCAGCTGATTCGTTCCCAGGGTTTCAAAAATGTACGTGTACTGACTGACGAAGCTGAGTTCGGCGGCGTCAAAATCACCAAAACCGGTGGTCAGCATGGCACCGACGAAATGTATGCCGTGCCAGCCCTCGCAAAACCGCTGGGCGAAGCCATGGGTGTGGTGTTTCAAGCGCCAGGCTACAAGACTCTCTACCTTGCCGGCGACACCATCTGGCGCAAAGAGGTCGACCAGGCCATCGAGAAATATCACCCTGAAGTCATCGTGCTGAACGCTGGGAAAGCAAAAATGACGGGGTTCGAGGGGGCGATCATCATGGGTGAGGAGGACGTCCTGCGTGCCGCACAGACCGCCAAAGACGCAAAAATTGTCGCGGTGCACATGGACGCGGTTAACCACATGTCCCTGAGCCGTGAAGAGTTGCGCAATTACGTCAAGAAGCAAGGTATCGAAAGTCGCGTTGATATACCGGAAGACGGCGCTGCGCTGGAGTACTGATTTAAAACCGTGTTGGGCGTGGTAGCGGGCAGGTTTCTAACCCGCCAACCCTCTCGACCCTCAGGGCAACATCACTTTGATTTGATCGGAGATCGCTCATGAAACAAGGTCTTGTAGTAGTTGATTTGCAAAACGAATACCTGCCCACTGGCAAGTTGCCTTTGAGCGGCATCGAGGCGGCAGTGGCGAATGCCCGCCGGGTCATCGACCATGCGCGACATAAAGGTATTCCCGTTTTTCACATACGGCACGAATCCGATAATGCGGCTGCCCCCATTTTCGTCAAGGGATCCAGCGGCGCGCACATTCAGCCTGCGGTAGCTCCTGAGGGTGAAGAGCCGGTGATTGTTAAAAAACACATCAACGCCTTCAGAGACACTGACCTCAAGAAGCAGCTGGATGCTTTCGATGTTCAGGATATCGTGGTGGTAGGTGCAATGAGCCACATGTGTATCGACGCCGTCGTACGTGCTGCGGCGGACATGGGTTATCCGGTTACGGTGCTGCATGACGCCTGCGCCACCCTGGACCTCACCTTTAATGGCGTCAATGTGCCGGCCGCTCAAGTGCATGCCGCGATGATGGCCGCGTTTGAGTTTGGGTACGGCACCGTTAAATCTGTGGACGATTACCTCTCGGCGTAAACGGGTAACCCCTGAGTTTATGCGTCAGAGACGTTTGATTTATCCCTCCCGATACACCAACAGGGCCTTGCGGGGCCCTGTTGGTTGATACGCATTGCAGGGTCGCCAAGGTCCGACGGTGTCAGCACCATTTTTCCTGTTTCGCTGTATTTCATTAATGCGCGCCATCTGTGTCTATCGGCAGTATTGCGGGGTTGATAGGGTCCGGGTTAACCGTATTTTGATGAGGCTAAAATGGAACTCACCGCCATCCCGTTCGGCATTACTGACTGGTCAACCATTGAGCCGGTAGCGCATGCCGGTCAGACAGGTACAGCCTATTGGCGAACCCTGCAGGTGGGTTCGATGCGTGTGCGCATGGTCGAATACAGCCCGGGATACTTGGCCGATCACTGGTGCTGGAGGGGGCATATTCTGCTGTGCCTGGAAGGTCAGTTACACACGGAACTGGAAGATGGCCGCCAGTACACGCTTGATGCGGGGATGAGCTATCAGGTGGGTAATGATGCTGAGGGGCATCGGTCATTTACCCGTACCGGCGCCAAGTTGTTCATTGTCGATTAGTGGTGTGGAGGGACCAGGCGTAGCTTTTCACTTTCGCGGTGGCAGAGCGTTCGCTGGGACATTGAAAGTGACGGGTAATGGCTCTTCAAAACCTTTCCATCCCTGAGCTGTGAGCGATAGCCCCGCAAACAAAGTAGCCTCACCCTTCAAAGGACCAGGATTAAATCCAGGCCCTCGCAGGCTTTTACTCCAACCAGGAGTGATGAAGGACGGCAAACCGCTGACTCACCCAGTCGACAAAAGCATGAACCTGGGGGGCGAGGTGTGATCTGCTCGGATACAACACTGACACCGGGCGTGGACGTGGACGAAAGTGCTCGAGCACTTCAACCAAAGAGCCATCAGCCAGGTACTGGCCCAAGGTTATTCCCGGTGCCTGAAGAATGCCAAAGCCAGCCACGCCACATTGCACATAGGCGTTTGACTCATTGACGACGATGCCGTGGCGACTGATGTAACTCCTGTCGATGCCATCCTGGGAAAACTGCCAGGGGAGGGGGCGCTGGTTCTGCCCGGACAAAAAGCTGATGCCACGATGAGCCTTGAGCGCTTCCAGAGTGTCCGGAGCCCCAAACTCCTTGATATACCCAGGCGCAGCGCACGTCACCATGGTGGCCATGCCAATGCGTCGGGCCACCAGGCTGGAGTCCGGCAACTCTCCAATCCTGAGCACGCAATCTACTCCTTCTGCGACCAAATCCACCGTACGGTCGGTAACCCCTAAAGCCATTTCGATTTCCGGATGGCTGTCGGTGAACTCCTTCAGGCTGGTGATAAATGCAGGCTGGGAAAACGCAGAAGGGATATCAACACGCAGTTTTCCCCGAAGGGATGCTCCCGTGGTATCGAACATGGTTGTCGTCTCGGCTACGCGCCCCAGAACGTCCAAAACCCGTTCGTAAAACTGCTCACCCTCGGTAGTAAGGCGAACGTGACGGGTCGTGCGCTGAAAAAGCCTTACCCCAAGCGTTGCCTCCAGCTCCTGTATCGCCCGGGTGACTTGAGGGCGTCCCACCTGAATGGCATCCGCCGCTTTCGTGAAGCTGCCAAGCTCTGCAACGCGAGCAAAAACCTGCATTGATTGAAGCAGTTCCATACGCCCTCGACGGTTTTTGTTGCTGTTGGTCATCACTAATGGCAAGTGATTGTTGTCTTTTAAGATAACAGTCCTGTGATGGCTGATGCATTTATCGTTGCCGATTTAAAGGAAACAATAGCCGTACTTAACCAGAGATCGCTGGTGACCTTACGGAGAAACAAAATGAAAGCCTGGCTTCTTGAAGATTTTGGTCTCGATAATTTAGTCCTGGGTGAAACACCTGCCCCACAACCCAAGGCTGGCGAGTTGCTTGTCAAAGTGGGCGCCGTTTCGCTCAACTTTCGAGACAAAGCGATCGTCGACGGCATCTACGAGCCACACATGGTGCCTAAACCCCTGATTCCCGTGAGCGATGCCGCAGGAACCGTGGTGGCAGTGGGCGAAGGCGTCAGCCGATTCAAGGTCGGCGACCGGGTGAACTCGCACTTGTACTCGCGCTGGCTTGATGGTGCTCCAGGCCCCGATGAACCCGATTACTGCTTCGGTTCACCCCTTCCAGGCGGCTTGGCTGAGTACATGATCATCCACGAAGAAAGCGCCGTCCGCGCACCCGACAACATGTCGGACGAAGAAGCGTCGACACTGCCGATTGCCGCGCTCACGGCGTGGTACTCACTGGTGGACTACGGTCAGATCAAGGCAGGTGAAACCGTGCTCGTACAAGGTACGGGCGGCGTGTCGATCTTTGCGATTCAACTGGCTACAGCGCTCGGTGCCAACGTCATCGTGACGTCCAGCAACGACCGTAATCTGGAAGCTGCAATGAAGCTTGGCGCCGTTGCAGGCGTGAACTACCGGACCCATCCGAAGTGGGAAGAAGAAGTGCTGCGTCTCACCGACGGTAAAGGGGTGGACCTGCTTCTGGACGTTGCCGGTGGCAATGGCTTGAATCAGTCAATTGCTGCCACCAAGGCCGCAGGCAAAATTGCACAAATCGGCTTCCTGACGGGGCAAACCACCGCGCTGAGCCTTATGCCGCTGATCTTCCGGCAGACGACCCTACGCGGCATCGCGGTCGCGCCACGCTCCTCGTTTGATCGAATGAATGCCTTCCTCAACGAGAACCAGATCACCCCCGTCATCGACAAGGTCTATCCGTTTGAAGAAGCACGACACGCCTACGAGCACTTGGCGAGAGGCGCCTTCGGCAAGGTCGTTATCAAGATTGGCTGATTGTCCGGTCGGGTGAGTGGCCCTGCTTCAGGGCGCCCGGCATTGCCGCCCCGTGTGCGTAAGTACACGGGGCGCTTTAGCAGGCCACGCCATAAGGTGTTAATTACGGGAGAAGAGCTGTAGGAGATTTCGTATGTATTAGAAGGTTTGGTCTTTATTGGCTTGATTTCGCCCACCTGAATTGCGTAGGGGGATGTTCAGTGCCAGTTTTGCAGGGCGCCACCGTACTTATTATTCGCTACTCGATAAGTACTCAATGGCAACAAACCGGTGTCCCTACATTCAAAGGATTAAGATGAGTACTATCACGTGCCCCGGTTGCGGGAATGAGGCCAGTGCGTTCGGCACTATCATGAATTGCTGGTGTGACAAAATGTATTGTGACCATACCAGCGGGATGTTTGCCAGTTACAGCTGTGCTTGTGGTTCCCGTGGCGAAACCCCGCAAGCCACGCAACATCGCGAGCACCAGAGGTCCAGGTTCATGGCCGAAATGGATTCAGATATTGAGGCGCTGCTCGCTACGTTACCGACAAAAATCCAGCATTCTTTTCAGACTCAAAGTGTCAGCGCCACTGCCTCTGATGTTCAGGTGACGTTCAACAATGGTCACAGCGCCGTCATCACCGTAACCGGCGTGTATTCGACGCCAAAAGAGTTTCAGGTGTCTGGCGCCGGGCGTGTGGTTGCCGTCAAAGGGGGCAGTGAACTGAAAGCGGCGCTGAGCAGCATTGCCAATGCATCACGCTGTCAGGCACTGAACTGACATCCAATCACACCACCCCGGCAATCCTCAGACCTTGGCGACGCCCACCCGCCATTGCGAAGGTGGCACCAGGCCGTTGACCAGGTAGTTGCCCACGATGCGCGACTTGTACACGCGGGGGTTGTGGTTGGCCAGGGTGCGTGCGTTGCGCCAGAGTCGATCCAGCGCCTTGTTGCTGGCGGTAGCGCTGGCCCCCAGGGCATCGAACAGCGCTGTGGTGGCGGCGAGCGTGGCATCCACCACGGGATTGACTGCCAGGCACACTTCCAGCTCTGCCAGTGCGACCTGCGGGTCGTCATGGGCAAGAGGCTGGTCACTGGCGATCGTGTACTGCGCGGTCTGTTCCAGACGCTGCGCAGCCTGTCGGGTAATGGCGTGTGCCGCGTAGGCCTGGCTGGCCACTTCGCCGATCACTTGCAGCAGTTGCACGTCTTGGGCTGCGACATCGGCATTGCCCGTGGAAAAGGTTCTGGATCGGTTGCTCAACTCCTCGGCGCCACTCAAGGTTGCGCGACGGGCAATGCCTGCGAGAGTGCTCAGGTGATAAATCTGAAAGAACGATTGCCCATAGGCAAAACGCTGATCAGTGGGACGCGGCTCATCATCCAGCCGCACCTTGTCAAAGATGCAGGTGCCGCTCGCCGTCAGGCGTTGGCCAAAACCGTTCCAGTCATCAATGACCTGTACTCCCGCCGCTTTAAGGTCGACCACTACGCTGTAGAGCGTGCCGTCCTCACCGGTACCGATTGTGTTGATCAGGTCGCTGTAAAGCGCCCCGGTGGTGTAGAACTTTTTCCCGCTGATACGCAGCGAGCCATCTTCAGACCGATGAATACGTGTTTCAAACTCGCCACGGGTCTGTGTGCCCACCTCGGTGCTGCCCGGTGAGAGCAGCGCGCCCTGGCTGAGCTTGTCCAGCCACTTTGCCTGCCAGTCGGGACTCTTGGAAACCAGCACTTCTTCGCAAAAACCAAAATGTCCGCGCAGGGCCTGGGTGATGTTTGAGTCGGCCGCAGACAACTCGCTCAACAGGGTAAGCAACTCAACCAGCGTGGCGTCTTGTCCGCCATACGCGGCGGGCAAGCGCCAGCGCGGCAAGCCGAGCGCATTCAATTGCTGGATCACCGTGGCCAGGCTGCTGCGTGATCCGTCAGCCTCTGCAGCTTGCGCACTGATGCGTTCAAACAGCGGGCGAAAGGGTGCGGCCAGTTGTTCGTAACGGGCGGAAGGGGCGGTGCCCCAAATGTTCAATTCTGGATTAGGCATGCAATCTGACCTTGCCGGGCCTGCGCTCAAAGGCGCGCTGGCGCTGTAATAAGTGAAGTAAATGCGTTTAGGCCCAGTGGTCTGGTGAGGTCACCCTAATCCTAGATTGGTTAAATGCTTAATACCAAAAACAGCTAACCAAATACCCGGACAGGGTTCTATATATATGCATTAAAAGTATTAGATGCTTATGTCTTTATTGCGCTAGCTTCTAAAAACGCCACGCTTGGCGACCCTCTGAAGCCTCTTTTCTCAATGCCAGACTGCATGCCTACAGATGGTTGAGTTATCCGTTAACTCTGTAGGATTTCTGAATGACAACACGTCGAAAACTGCTAACCCTGTTGGGTCTGGCCTCGCTGGTGCTGCATGGCGCACCCACTTACGCCGCTGCACCGCTGACTCTGGTAGTAGGGGATCAGTTCTTCTCCAATCGTATCGTTCTGGAGCTCTCGGGTGAGCTCAAGGACTTGCCTTACACCATCGACTTCAAGCGCTTCAATACCGGGTCGCCTGTGGCATCGGCAGTGGCCAGCGGCGCGCTGGATATTGGTGTGGTGGGTGACACTCCAGTGATCAGCCTGGCGGCCAACGGGGCCCCGGTCAAAGTCGTGGCCAGTACCCAGACCAGTCTCAACGGTGTAGGAATCGTGGCCCGCCCGGGCATCCAATCGGTGGCAGACCTCAAAGGCAAAACCGTCGCGATCTGGAACGGCTCGTGGAGCCAGCAGATGATGTTCAAGGCTCTGGATGAAGCTGGCGTCCCGCGCGACAGCGTGAACTACAAGTTCCTGTTGCCAGCTGAAGCGAGTATGGCCTTGAGCCAGGGTGACATCGACGCTTTTGGTACTTGGGAACCCTATGTTTCCTTGCAGGAGAAAGAGGGCAGCACGCTGATCCGCAATGCCAAGGGGTTGATGAGCGCGCCGACTTATGTAGTTGCGTATGAACCGGTGCTGGCGCAAAAGGGCGAGATCATCAAGGACTTTGTTGCGCGCCTGACCCGCGCCCGGGTCTGGAGCCAAAGCCATGTCGACGAATACGCCGATGCCTGGTCCAAGGCCAACCAGTCTTCTCCGGAGATCGCCAAGGCCTGGTTCAAGCGCGACGCCATTACCGTATTGCCGATCTCGCCCACCATTGTCAGCGAAGCCCAGGCTACCTCTGATTTTCTCTATGACGCCAAGCTGCTTAAAAAGCCGTATGACGTCACCCCAATGTTTGACCGCGCACTCTGATAACCGAGGAAAACCTTATGGCCAAGCAAATGGCATTGGCGGGGTTCATGCTTTCGGGCCCCGTGGTACATAGCCACGCGGTGTGGCGTCATCCGCAGACCCATAGCCACTTTCTCGACCCCGACTACTACATCGACATTGCCAAAACCCTCGAAGACGGCTGCTTTGACCTGCTGTTTTTTGCCGATCGGCTGGCGGTTGGCGATCAAGCCGGGCAATCACGTGCGCGCTCTTTTGAGCTGGGGGCCCAGGATGCGGCGCGGCTGGACCCGTTGCCGATTCTGAGCCTGCTGGCCGGCCACACCAAACATATCGGCCTGGGACTGACGCGCTCCACCACCTACTACCAACCGCCCCATGTGGCGCGGGCGATTGCCTCTCTGGATCATATTTCCAGGGGGCGCAGTGCGTGGAACATCGTCACGTCCATGAACGACAGCGAAGCACGTCTGTTTGGTCATGCGCAGCATCTGGCCCATGACCAGCGTTATGCCCGTGCCGATGAGTTTGTCGAGCTGGTGCTCAAGCTGTGGAACAGCTGGCAGCCTGATGCGCTGGTGCTGGACAAGGTACGCGGCATTCTCGCGGACCCGAACAAAATCGATGCCTTTAAGCACAGCGGGGCTTTCTTTGAATGCGAGGGGCCGCTGAATATCCCCCGAGTACCCCAGGGCCAGCCGGTATTGATTCAAGCGGGGGCTTCGGGCCGTGGCCGGCAGTTTGGTTCACGTTGGGCAGAGGTTATTTTCAGTATCAACAGTCGGGTAGAGCGCATGCTTGAATTCCGTCAGGACATCCACCAGCAAATGCGCGCCATTGGTCGTAACCCGGATGAGTGCAAAGTCCTTACTGCCATCATGCCCTTCATTGGCGGCACTGAGGCTGAAGCGATCAAAAAGCGTGATGAACACAATGCGCTGGCCAACCCTGAGCTGGGAGTTATTACGCTGTCGACCCAGTCGAATTTCGACTTTACCCAGTTCCCGCTGGACACCCGCTTGCTCGATATCGCCAGGCATTCGGCGACGCCGGATGTGATTGCACAAAAGCTGCGCCTGGAGCGCGACATCACTCTTGGCGAATACGGCGCCATCATGGCGGCCAGTATCCGGGTGCCGCAATTGACGGGCACTGCGCAAAGCGTGGCACAGCAACTGATCGACTGGCTGGAGCTGGGTGCTTGTGACGGTTATGTGGTGTCGCCTGCCTACCTGCCTGGCACGTTTACGGAATTTACCGAATCGGTGGTGCCGATCCTGCAACGTCGCGGTTATTTGCGCACGGCGTACGAACACCCGACGTTGCGCGGTCATCTGGGCTTGAAGCAATTTGGCTGATGACTACAACGCGAGGGGCTTACCCCTAAACCCCTCGCTGGTCATTCAGTACGGGTAGATCCATCAATGTGTCCGCTTCTATGAGCGGTTTAATCCTTGTGTCCCGCCTTAGAAGCGGCGTGCAGTGGTGTAGTTTTTCTTCCAGTACGAGTTATCCATCGAATCGATACGAATCGTCTTGCCCTTACGGGGTGCATGGATAAAACGGTTATCGCCGATGTACAAGCCTACGTGATTGCTTCGGGTGCTCCCTTGGGTACGGAAAAACACTGCATCGCCGGGTTTCAGTTTATGCCGGGCGACTATGGGCAAGTCCGCACTCAGCATGGCTGAGGTGGTTCTTGGTATATGGATATTGGCTTCGTTCTTGAACAGATAGACCAGCATGCCGCTGCAATCGAAACCCTTGTCCAGTGACATGCCCCCCCACAGATAAGGAATGCCCAGCAAGGAGTGGGCGCGCTTGATGACCTTCTTGACGTGAACGGGTGAGGCGTCTTGTTTAACGGTTTGAATGGCCCAGGCGTAGGGTTTTCGCAGGTCGGCAGCGCACGCAATGCTAGAGCCGGCGAGGGTGAACAGTAAGACAAGAGAGATGAATTTAGACACAAGTAACCTTCCGATTGATGGGGGTTCTTGAAGTCTAAAAGTGCGGCTTAAGCGGGTATGTGAGGCTATTCCTACATGGATTACGGTATTAATCTGATCCCGACGAACAGCACTGGTCGTATTAAAAAAGCGTTTTAGGGAATGCGGACTGTAGGATGTTAATGCCTCCAGGTGGCGGGGGGGCTGGGCGCTCAGTGATAATCATGGCCTGGTCATTTAGTCATTTTGTGGCTCTAGGTGGTATGCCGTCGCAGTTCTAAAGTGGGGCCATCTTTCCTAAGGGCTGACCATCATGGATTTCACACTGCAACATCTTGAGGACGAGTCGGCGATGCGTGTCAGTTTTGACCTGATGGGCGTTTTGCGCCCACATCTGCGCGATCCCGGGGCCTATTCGGCGCAACTGCTACGTCAGATGGCTCAGGGCTATCGCCTGCTTGCCGCCTGGCAGGGGCACAGGCTGGTCGGGCTGGCGGGGTACCGCGAGATGGAAAACCTGATCTATTCGCGCTTTATCTATGTCGATGACTTGGTTGTGAGCCCCGACATGCAGCGCTCAGGTTTGGGTAGCCGTCTCCTGAGCTGCGTGCGTGACGAAGCCGTGCGGCGCCAGTGCGATCATCTGGTGCTGGATACAGGGCTGCACATGGCGCTGGCTCAGCGTTTCTACTTCCGTCAGGGCTTGCTGGCGCAGGGCATGCACTTCACTCAGAAGCTGACCGGGGAGCAACCATGAACAACGCCTTGCTGATCAATGCCAGTCCCCACGGGCACTTTTCCCATGCCAGTCGCCTGGCTCGCGAATGGTTGGCAACCCTGCGCCAGCGCTATCCGGATCTTGCCTGGGTGGGGCGGGATTTGAGCGAACAGCCGTTGCCGCCACTGGGCAGCGATTACGGCGCAGCTTTAGCCGCACCCACGCCGTTCGAGTCTCCTGCGTTCGATGTGTCCGAGGCGCTGATACGTGAGCTGGAAAGTAGCGACATGCTGGTGATCGCCACGCCCATGCACAATTTCACTATTCCGGCAGCTCTCAAGCTGTGGATCGATTACGTGCTGCGCATTCATCGCACGTTCAGCGCAGGCCCCGAAGGTAAAATCGGTTTGCTTGCCGATCGGCCGGTGTTTGTACTGGTGGGGTCAGGTGGCTTTCATCAGGGGGAGAGGGCGCGGCAACCCGATTTTTTGACGGACTACCTGCGTTATGCCCTTAACACGCTTGGGCTGTTTGACATTCACTTTGTCTATTTGCAGGGCCTGGTGTTTGGCGAAGAAGCGGTGGCCGTAGCCCTCAAGGATGCCCGCGAGCAACTCGCACGCTTGGCCGGCCAATAGCCCTCAGTTCAACCCTCGGCGCTGTGGGCCAGGCTTTCGATGACGTGCGTAAGAACGTCATTGGACACCGGCACGTCATTGCGTCGTGCCTGGCGATACTCGCTGGGGGTGCAGCCGGCGTAATGTTTGAATGCCCGGGCGAAGTAGGAAGGATCCTTGAATCCCACGTCATAGCCGATGCTGGTGATGGGCATCTGGCTGTTGTCGAGCAGGTCCTTGGCGTAGTCCATGCGTTTGCCCAGTACGTAGTCCATAAACCCCAACCCATAGACTTCCTTGAACAGGCGGCTGAAGCGAAAGGTTGTCATGCCACAGCGCTTGGCCAGTTGTTTTTGATCGATGCTTTCGCAGTAGTTCTGATCGATGTACTGCAGCACGTTGTGCAGAGCCTTGTGTTTTTGGTGGTCAGTGGTAAGCCGGATGCTGTCAGGCAGGGAGGGGCCATGTTCGATCGGTAGCGTCTTGCTGTTACCGACGTTGCGTCGCAGTTCGCACAATTGCTCAAGGGCATGCAGGTAACGGTTGATCTCGGTCCCACACAGGGGAAGCACCACATACTCCCAGACCCCTGAACGCATGGCCCAGATGGCGAGCTCTTCGGAGTGCTGCACGGTGAACATGGTCACAGGGATGGAGGGTGCCTTGAATTTGATCTCCTGCAACAGGTTGAGCCCTGACAGGTCGGGGCAGTCGAAATGTATGCAGACCATGTCGGGTGCGGAGTCACGGAGTCTGTCGAACCATCCCCCGGGTTTTTCCAGTTGGCAGTGGCAGGCTGAACGAAAAGGCATCATCAACGCTTCAGTCGATTGATTGCGCGTCAGGTCAAACCATAAAAGGTGAGGTTTTTTGACAGCGTCGAACTTCATTCACTTAATCCTTTTGGTGTTGTCTGCTGTCTTCTTGGTGAATGTTCAGTGTGTGCAGCGCTATTTAAAATACGGCTGAGAGTGTTTCTTGTTCTGCTTTGTCTCTGCAAAAAAATCCTGCTGTTCGACAATAAACTCCTAACTTTTGCTGCGGCCTCTGGCTAGCCTTTAATCAGGCGGTGCATTAAGTAATCGCTTTCGGTAAACCACTCGAATGAGGTGAATAAAATGAACTTTCAATCTATTAGAGCTTACGTGCTTGCCTTTATTAACGATGAAGATGGCCTGACGATTGTTGAATATGCCGTGGCCGGTGGCTTGATAACCCTGGGTGCAGTTGCAGCGTTTATAACCCTGGGGGGAAATGTCAGCACAGCCATCACCAGCCTGGGGTGCGCGGTCAAGGGGCAAACCTGCTGACGCAAGACTCTTCATTGGATCCAGGCTCCTCATGGCAGCTGCCCGCTGCCTGGCGCAGCGCTAATAGTACGGGTGTGTAGACAAGTATTGCCGTTGCATTAACGCTGAGAAGATTAAATTCTGATATGAAACCCCCGGCTTAGTCTGTCGCGCTATACGTCCCCTCTAGCTGACAGTTCCAGGCCGGTTTTTATTCTGTCGGCAGGCACTGAAATGGTCTGCTGTACAACGAGCAGTGTGCGTATTGTAGTACGGTCGACATGTATTTGTGTCGATGCTGCAGTTGTTTGTTTTGTTATTTGTTTATTTCAGGATTTAAATGTTTACGGTCTGGGCAATAAAGTCCTATCAGTCAGCAAAAAACTCCTAACCCTCAATTATCACGCTGACTAGGATTTAATTAAGCAGTGCAGTTTGCCCTGCTGCTTAGTATTAAACATTGAGTGAGGTGGACAAAATGAAACTGCAAACAATCAAAACTTCCGTGGTGAAGTTTATCAACGATGAAGATGGCCTGACCATTGTGGAATATGCCGTGGCCGGTGGCCTGATCACGCTGGGCGCTGTCGCTGCGTTTATCACGCTGGGCACTAATGTGAAAACGGCAATTACCAGTCTGGGATGTGCCGTCAAAGGCCAGACCTGCTAGCGCGATGTGTCTTGTTGAGGGTGCAGCCATGGGCGGGGTACAGATGTTTGCTGTTGCATTGCTACTGGGGCTGCTGGGAATTGCGGTGGTGAACGATCTTCGAAATCACCGGATTCCCAACCTTCTTGTTTTGTTGGGGTTGGTGCTGGGAGTCGTGGGCCAGAGCTATGCCTCAGGATTGATCGGATTGGGCCATGCGCTGCTGGGCATGCTAGTCGGTTTCGCGATTTTCCTGCCGATGTACGCGGTCGGAGGCATGGCTGCCGGTGATGTGAAGTTAATGGCCATGGTTGGCGCTTTTCTCACACCGTACGACGCCCTATGGGCTTCTTTTTTCAGCCTCATTGCCGGCGGTGCATGTGGATTATTGATTGTGCTGCTGCGTGGTCAGGCCCTGCAAACCCTGGGTCGGTACTGGTTGATGCTCAGGGCCCGGGCCTATTTTTCACCCGCAGCGGATGAAGTGGCCGGCAAACCTTTTCCTTATTCAATTGCAGTTTTGCTTGGCACCTTGACCAGCGTCTTTTGGCTGCCCTTTGGCCATTAGTTCAGGAGAACACTATGTTCGCTATCAACAGCACTCGTGTTTCCCTGCATGAACGCGAAGCGGTCCAGCAACTGGCTCCACAGCCGCGCACGATCCTTGAGACCGGATTGGCAGACAGCTTTCTCGGTGATCTGGTGTGCAAGCATTTATACGATGCGGGTGTGCTGGACATGGTGCAGCTGGTAGCACGACTGGCGTTGACCGGAGCGGTTCTTGAAGAAGTGCTGACGTTCCTGCGCAAGGATCGTCGTGTGGAGGTGCTTGGTCAGTCAGGGGGTCAGGCCTTGCGTTATGGCTTGACGGAGCGCGGTCGCAACAGTGCCCGCGATGCCCTCGCACGCAGTGGCTACATTGGCGCTGCGCCCTATCCGGTGAGTGCGTACCGCGCACTCCTCAAGTTGCAGACCATTCATCATGGCCGTATCAGTGCCCATGACATGCACACCTGTTTCGGCTCGATGGTGCTGGCGCAAAACATGCTCGACCAACTGGGTGTTGCCCTGAACTCGGGGCGCGCCATCATGATTTACGGGCCTGCAGGTACCGGCAAGACCTATGTCAGCAGTCGGCTGATCCGGTTGTTTGCTGAGTCAATATGGGTGCCCCATGCAATCGCGATCAACGAAGCGGTCATCGAAATTTATGATCCCCAGGTGCACAAACGTCTGGACGATGACGAACAGCAAAATGCCTTGATGCTCAATGAAGGCATAGATCGCCGGCTGCTGCGCTGTGAGCGGCCGATTGTCATCACCGGTGGCGAGTTGACGATGGAGCAACTGGACGTCCGTTATGAGCCTTTCTCGCGTCAGTACCAGGCACCGTTGCAACTGAAGGCCAGCAACGGCTTGCTTGTCATCGACGACCTTGGGCGTCAGCGCATGACGCCAGAGGTGCTGTTGAACCGCTGGATTGTGCCCATGGAGGAGAGGCGGGATTTCCTCAACCTGGGGGGCGGCCGCCACTGCGAGCTGCCCTTTGACCTGATCCTGGTGTTTTCCACCAACCTCAATCCGCTGGAGCTGGCCGACGAAGCGTTTTTGCGACGCATTGGCTACAAGCTGCAATTCGGCTACCTCAAGCCAGGCGAGTACGAACGTATCTGGATTCAAGAGACGCAGCGACTGGGCATCCCCTATGACCCCGCGTTGCTCAGCTTTGTGTTGCGAGAACTCTATGGCGCCGAAAACATGCCCCTGGTGCCTTGCCATCCGAGAGATCTCTTGAACATGGCCTGTGATCGCCAGCGTTATCAGGAGGGGGCAGGGCCACTGACTACTCAGGAGCTTGAGTGGGCGTGGCACAACTATTTCGTCCAACTCGATTTTCTTGGGTAAGGAGTCACTGTCATGAACTCGCGCACGCTTACTTTGATTGTCCTGTCCGTGATTCTCGGGCTGGGCGCGACATGGATGGCCAATAACTGGCTGACGGCAAGGCTCAATACCAGCCCCGACGATAACCAGCAAAACGTGGTGATTGCCACGGTGGAAATCGCTTTCGGGCAAATGATCGAGCCCCAGCAGGTGGCTGTGGTACGCATGCCCAAGGATGCAGCGCCGGATGATGCATTCGACTCTACGGAAAAAGTGGTCGGCAAAATCGCCACGTTTTCCTTGCTTCGCGGCGACATTCTGCGGGGTGCGCGGTTGGCTGAGCATATGGGCGGCAGCACCCTGGCCTCACTGATTGAGCCCAGCAAACGCGCCATATCGGTGCGGGTGGACGATGTTGTCGGTGTCGGCGGGTTCCTGCTGCCTGGCAATCGAGTCGACGTGCTGGCAACCCGGCAGACCGGTAACGCGGGTGATGCCGAGTCCAAGACCATTCTGGAAGATTTGCGTGTGCTGGCGGTGGACCAGACAGCCAGTACCGACAAGACCCAACCGGTGGTGGTGCGTGCGGTGACCCTGGAGATGACGCCCCCTCAGGCAGAAGTGCTGGTCAAGGGGATGGCCGCAGGCAAGGTGCAACTGGCCTTGCGTAATCCGCTGGATAACCACAAGGCCCCGGTGATGACTGAGCCCGTTGCAGTGGCGGCGCCTGCACTGGCACCCGTCATGACCAAGCCAGTGGTGCGTCGTCGCGCACCTGCCAGCAACGGGAGCGTCATCGTGATTCGTGGTGTCGTGGCCACGGTCGAAAAAGCGATGTAGAGGGTCGGGCCGTCGCAACGGCAGAACAGAAAGGTGGAACATCATGAACGCGCGTATCCAACAGCCCCACACCGCGTTTGGTCAACAGCAGCGCGGAGCCATGCTTGTCCTGGTCGTGATTGCCATGGCTTCGCTTTTGCTGATGGGGGCCCTGGCGCTGGACGGCAGTCATATGCTGCTGAACAAGACTCGCCTGCAAAATGCAGTGGACGCGGCTGCGCTGAGCGGGGCCAAGACACTCAGCATGGTGGCAGGTACGAGCGGGTCTGCGAGCCTGAGCCAAACCGCTGCACTCAATACCCTGACCCTGAACGCTAATGCGGCGGGTAACCAGGAGCTGGCCACTGCGATGGCCGCTAATGCAGCAGGCTTCGCCAAGGTGGAACTGGCAACCAGCGTATACGGGCCGTTCTCTTTTCCTGGCCCTGCGAGTGCGACTTTTGTCCGGGTAACGGTGACCAACTACCCCCTGAGCAGTTTTTTCTGGGGGGTATTTCAGGCGCTGGACAACGGCAATGCCACGAGCAAGGCCGTTGCTGCAGTCGCCACTGCTGGCCCCAGTCCGACCAGCAGCCCATGTGATCTGACCCCGCTGCTGGTATGTGGCGACCCTGCGCAAAACAACCCGACGGCGGGGATGTTCTGGGGCTTCAGGTTCGGTGATTTACAGGTGTTGAAAACCGCAGCCAATAACAGCTCTGCCATTGGCCCCGGAAATTTTCAGCTACTGGACTTTGGCTCAGGCGGCAAAACCGTCAGGGAAGGGCTGGCGGGGGGGATCAACCAGTGCAATGTCGTCGGCTCGACCGTCCAGACGAAACCGGGCAATACCGTGGGGCCTTCGGCGCAGGGCCTCAATACGCGTTTTAACGAATACAAAGGGGGGTTGAGCGCTTCGGACTACCCGCCGGACCTGGTCACTACCGTCAATTCCAAGTCGTTTACCTACGCCGGCTCACCCGCTCCGATTCAGTACAACGGTCAAACGGTCACTTCCAGCAACGGCAACCTGTCCACTTCCAGTGGTGCCTTGTACGACTACAACAACTGGGCACAGGACTCAGCTGCCTGTGTGGGGGGCGGGGGTAACTGTCAGAGCAATGGCGTATTTGAACGACGCATCATCAAAATCGTAATAGGCGATTGCTCGGGCAAGAACGATGGCACGTCCTCGGTACCGGTATTGGGCTTTGGTTGCTATTTCGTGTTGCAGCCCGAAACCCAACAGGGCAATCAGGCGCAAATTTTCGGCCAGTTCGTGAGTGTGTGTGAAGGCGACAATGTGCCCGGGCCTAACCCGGCGGGTAACGTCGGTCCGCAGATCATTCAGTTGTACAAAACCTACATCGACAACAACCAGACGCCGAGCACCGACTCCTAGGAGGTCTTATGGGACGCTGTGGATTCAAGTCGGTACGCGCACAACGTGGCCTGGCAATGGTCGAGCTGGCGCTGACATTGCCGTTGCTGGTGTTGCTGATGCTCACCTTCGCCGAGTTCGGTCGCATGCTGTTCCAGTACAACAGCATGGAGCAAGCCAGTCGCGATGCCGGGCGCTATGTGGCCAGCCAGGCGTGGAATTCAACCCTGGGTACGGTGCAGTTAAGCACTGCGCTGATTGCGCAGACCAGGAACGTTGCGGTTTACGGTGTTCCGGCCAACCCCAATGGCTACCCGGCGGCAGCACCCGGCCTCACCACCGGTAATGTCACGGTGAGCGCGGTGGGCACAGATCATGTTCGGGTCAGCATTGCCTACACCTTTGTCCCGGTGATCGGCAGTTCGATCCCCGCCCTGTTTGGCAGCAGCGTGCCACTGGGTTTGCTGTTGACTTCAACCGTCGTCATGAGGGCCTTGTGATGAACAGCAAGCGCATGGGCGGTGTGTATGTCGTGGAGTTCGCCATCACGGCTCTGGTGTTGTTCACCCTGCTGTTCGGCGCGCTGGAAATGGGCCGCTTGTATTTCACGGTCAACGTGCTCAGCGAGTCGGTGCGCCGAGGTGCGCGTCTGGCGGCGGTATGCAACATCCAGGACCCGGTCATCCTGCGTCGTGCGATGTTCAACACAGCCGCCAATACCGGGCCGAGCAGCCTGATTGCCAGCCTGAGCACGGCCAACCTGAACCTGATCTACATGGACGCCAACGGAGCGGTGATTGCCAGTCCCAATGACCTGGTGAATGCCACCGGTTTTGCGGCCATTCGTTATGTGCAGTTACAGGTGACCAACTTCAGTTTCAATTTGTTGATCCCCGGATTCAGCGGGGTATTCATCCTGCCCACGTTCAGGTCGACCGCCCCGCGTGAAAGCCTTGGCCGCCAGCCTGATCCGACGGTTACACCGGGGATTACGCCATGTTAAGTGTCCGAGAAGTGACGGCGGCAGCGTCATCTGACCGTCAGGGCATGCGCTTGTTGATCAGTGGGCGTGATGCAGCGGCCTTGAACCATCTCAAAGGTTTGAGTCAGGGCGTACCCAACCTGCTGGTGAGCACGCGATTGGTGAGCAATGGCCATACCGATCCGTTGTACGGCCTGGAGCAGATGCCTGATTTCCTGCTGTTGCGTGTCAGCCATTTATGGCGCGAAGAGCTGGCGGCCCTGTTGCTGCATCCGCTCAAGGAGCGTCCACCGCTGTTGGTATGCGGGCCCATGGATGAGCGCGAAGGCATGCGCATGGCCATGCAGGCCGGAGCCCGTGACTTTTTGCCTGAGCCTGTTTCAGCAGAGGATTTGCAGTCGGCACTCGACCGTATGCAGATGGAGCTGCATTCCGATCTTGGGGCCAAGGGCAAGCTGGTGGCTGTGATGAATGCCAAGGGCGGATCGGGGGCCTCGATGCTGGCCTGCAATCTGGCTCATCAACTGAGTGTTCAGGGCGGTAGAACCCTGTTGCTGGACCTGGACCTGCAGTTCGGCAGCCTGGCCCACAGTCTGGATGTGCTGCCTACACACAGTCATACGGATGTGCTGCAACAGATCGATACCCTGGACAGCGTTGCATTGCGCGGTTTTTGCAGCCATTTCAGCCCCTCCCTGCATGTGCTGGGTGGGCGCACCGATGAGCTGTGCCTGTCCCAGGAGATACGTCTGGAGCAACTGGACAGCTTGCTGCGGCTGTCGCGCAACACCTATGACTGGGTGGTGGTGGATTTACCGCGGCACATTGATCACCTCACCGGAATCACGCTTGAGCAGTCGGACCGGGTCTACATCGTGCTGCAACAGAGCCTGAGCCATCTGCAGGATGCCAACCGGCTGGTGCGCATTCTGCGTGATGACCTGGGCGTGCAAAGTAACCGTCTGCATGTGGTGGTCAACCGCTTCGACAAGTCTTCGCCGTTCAAGCCCAAGGACATCAGCGATGCACTGCGCTGCAACGAGCTGCACAAGTTGCCCAATGACTATGCAGTGGTCAGTGAAAGCCAGAACACCGGGGTGCCACTGGAGCTGCATGCACCACGTGCCAGCATCACCTTGAGTTTGCGTGAATTGAGCCAGAGCCTGATCGGGATCGAAGCCCATGACGCGGGCTTGCTAAAACGTACGTTCAACCGTCTGTTCGGAGGATAAGCCATGCTCAGCGACTTTCGTAACCGCCTGCGTCAGCAAGCCGGCCAACCGGCTCCGGCAGATGCCCTGGTAATCCCCATCGAGGGTGCCGATTGCTCCAGTGTCATGATGGCGTGGGAAGCCAGTGCGCCGGATGTCGTCTATGAAACCCGAACCAAGCTCAGCTCCATGGAGGCCGAGTGGCGGGAGAAGATCTATCAGCAGTTGCTCAAGGTCATGGACCTGTCCTTGCTCGATACTCTGGAGCTGGCCGACGCCGGACGCCAGATCCGCGAAATCAGCCTGCGTCTGCTGGACGAGTACTCGGCGCCGGTCAGTGCCAGCAGCCGCCAGTTGATTATCAAGCAGATCACCGACGAGGTACTGGGGCTCGGGCCGCTTGAGCCGTTGCTGGGTGACAACAGCGTGTCCGACATTCTGGTCAATGGATTCAACTCGGTGTACGTGGAGCGCTTTGGCAAGTTGCAGAGAACCGATGTGCGCTTTCGCGATGATCAGCATTTGCTCAATATCATCGACCGGATCGTGTCCAGTCTGGGACGCCGCATCGATGAGTCCTCGCCGCTGGTGGACGCACGGCTCAAGGACGGCTCGCGGGTCAACGCGATCATCCCGCCGCTGGCCATCGACGGGCCGAGCATGTCGATCCGTCGCTTTGCCGTGGATTTGCTCAATACCCAAAGCCTGGTGCGGATGGGCACCCTTACGCCGGCGATCGCCCTGATGCTCAAGGCAATCGTGCGCGGGCGGCTCAATGTGCTGATCTCCGGCGGTACGGGCAGCGGCAAGACCACCATGCTCAATGTGCTGTCCAGCTTTATCCCGCACAACGAGCGGATCGTCACCATCGAAGACTCCGCCGAACTGCAATTGCAGCAACCTCACGTGGTGCGCCTGGAAACCCGCCCGGCCAATATCGAGGGCCGTGGCGAGGTGGGCCAGCGTGAACTGGTGCGCAACAGTCTGCGGATGCGCCCGGATCGCATCGTGATCGGTGAAGTGCGTGGCGCCGAGGCGCTGGATATGTTGACGGCAATGAACACGGGTCACGATGGTTCATTGACCACCATTCACGCCAACACTGCCCGCGATGCATTGGGGCGGATCGAGAATATGGTGTCCATGAGCGGAGCTACGTTTCCGATCAAGGCCATGCGTCAGCAAATTGCCTCGGCCATCGGCGTGGTTATCCAGTTGGAGCGTCAGGAGGACGGTACGCGGCGTTTGGTCAGCGTCCAGGAGATCAATGGCATGGAAGGTGATGTCATCACCATGACCGAGATCTTCGCTTTTGTGCGCAATGGCATGGGTGAGAAAGGGGAGGTTCTGGGCGAGTTTCGCTCAACCGGTATGGTGCCGGCATTTCGTGATGTGCTGGCCAAACGGGGTATTGAGCTGCCGCTCAGCCTGTTCCGGCCGGAATGGATGGAGGGGTAGCGATGAACCAGATTCCTGGTGAATTTATCCTGGCGTTTCTGGGCATGGTGTTCTCTGCCATGTTCCTGCTCAGTCAGGGGCTGACGATTCCGGTGTTCGGTGAGGCCAACCAGGTGCGCAAGCGCATTCGTGGCCGTCTTAACTTGCTGGAGCGGGCCAATAACTTGCCCAACATGCAGTCGATACTGCGCCAGAAATACCTGCGTCGCCTGCCGCCGCTCGAGGCTCGCCTGGAGCAGTTGCCGATGATGGAAACCCTGGCCCAGATGATCGAGCAGGCCGGTCATGAGTATCGGGCTTATCGGGTCCTGTTGCTGGGGCTGGTGCTGGCGACAGCGGTGGGGCTTGTGCTGTGGTCGTTCCTGCAACTGTGGTGGGTGGCGGTACCGGCTGCACTTGTCAGTTTCTGGTTGCCTGTGTGGAAGATTTCCCACGATCGCACCCAGCGCTTCGCCCAGTTTGAGGAGGGTTTGCCCGATGCCCTGGATGCCATGTGCCGCGCCCTGCGTGCCGGCCATCCGTTCAACGAAACCCTGCAACTGGTTGCTGATGAACATCACGGGCCGGTGGCTTACGAGTTTGGTCTGGCTTTTGCCGATATCAACTATGGCAATGATGTGCGTCGGGCCATGCTGGGCCTGCTGGAACGTGTGCCCAGTATGACGGTGATGATGCTGGTGACCACGGTGCTGATCCACCGCGAAACCGGTGGCAACCTGACTGAAGTGCTGACCCGTTTGAGTAGCCTGATCCGCGGACGCTTTCGCTTTCATCGCAAGGTCAAGACCCTTTCGGCCGAGGGGCGGATGTCCGGCTGGATCCTGGTGTCGATGCCCTTTGTACTGGCGGTGGCCATCTTGATTTCAAGCCCGACTTACATGCCTTTGCTGTTCAAGGAGCCCTTGGGGCAGAAGCTGATCATGGGGGCTTTTGTGGCCATGCTGATCGGTATTTTCTGGATTCGCAAAATCATCCGGATTCAGGTTTGAACACGGGGTAACCCGGAGGGTATGGGCATGAACTATTTATTGGGTCTGATCAATCGGGCGGTGGGTGATGAGCAACTGACCCGGTTGTTGTTTGCCGCGCTGATCGGTCTGAGTGTGGTGCTGGTGGTGGCCACCCTGGCGATACTGGTCAAGGGGTTGCAAAGCCCTGTGCAGCGTCGACTGATGTTGATCAAGCGTGGTCACGGCGTCGACCTGCGGGCACCGCCGAGCAACCTGCAGATGATGCTGGAACAGGTCGGTCAGCGTTTTAACAGCGGTGAGCCGGGTCAATCTTCGGCCACCCGGAGTTTGCTGACCCATGCCGGTTACCGATCGCCGTCGGCGGTGCAGGTGTACTGGGCGATCCGACTGTTACTGCCACTGTTGCTGGTGGGGATTACGCTTATGGCGCTGCCGTTTATTCCCAACCTGTCGCTGCTGTTGGGGGTCGGGTTGTTAGTGGTGGTGCTGGGTGTGGGGTGGCTGGCCCCGGCGGTCTATGTCGGCGCCCGCAAGGAGGCGAGGATGTCGCGTCTGCTGATTGCCTTTCCAGATGCCCTGGACCTGATGGTGGTGTGCGTGGAATCAGGGCTCGCCTTGCCCCAGGCTATCGAGCGGGTCGCCGAGGAAATGGCGGTCAGCCAGCCTGATCTGGCCCTGGAGCTTGCGTTGGTGAACGCCGAGGTGCGTGCGGGTGTTCCCAGTACCGAGGCCCTCAAGCACCTGGCCGAGCGTACCGGGCTGGAAGACATACGCGGACTGGTGAGTTTGCTGGCGCAGAGCATTCGCTTTGGTACCAGTGTGGGGACCACCTTGCGGATTTATGCCGAAGAGTTTCGCGACCGGCGTACGCAAATGGCCGAGGAGAAAGCGGCCAAAGTCGGTACCAAACTGGTGTTTCCACTGATCTTTTGTCTGTGGCCAAGTTTTTTCCTGGTGGCCATCGGTCCGGCGATCATTAGTGTGTTCAAGGTCTTCGGGAAGATCTAAGTGAGGGGCGCACGCAGCGCCCCTTTCCCCCAATAAACTGCCGATCACCCGCCCGCCGTCGCAAGAGCAACATTAAACTTTTGAATCCCAAGGATATTCTGTAGCCTTGTCGCGCTTCAGTGCTTGTCCGTGCCTGATACACACATTCTCCCAGCGGGACTTGACGGTCCGGAGCTGGTGGTACACTCGACTTTCGCGCAACGCGCTTGCAGGTCTTGCGAACATGACGCAAATTTCTGAACGACTTCTGGTTCAAGCCCACCTTGATGCCAAGCAGCCAAAACCGTTGACTGAGGCACAATCCCTCAGCCTGCGTGCGCAGATCGCGGCTGAGCTTAAAGCCCGTGACGCGGTGCTGGTGGCGCATTTCTACTGTGATCCGGTGATTCAGGCCCTGGCCGAAGAAACCGGTGGCTGTGTGTCCGACTCCCTTGAGATGGCCCGCTTTGGCGCGGCCCACCCGGCCAAAACCATTCTGGTGGCCGGTGTGCGCTTTATGGGCGAGACGGCGAAAATCCTGACCCCTGAAAAACGCGTGCTCATGCCGACGTTGGAGGCCACCTGTTCTCTTGATCTGGGCTGCCCGGTTGAAGAGTTCTCGGCGTTTTGCGACAAGCACCCCGAGCGCACGGTGGTGGTGTATGCCAACACCTCGGCGGCGGTCAAGGCCCGGGCTGACTGGGTGGTGACCTCAAGCTGCGCGCTGGAAATCGTCGAAAGCCTGATGGATAACGGCGAAACCATTATCTGGGGGCCGGACAAGCATCTGGGCCGTTACATCCAGCGCCAGACCGGTGCCGACATGCTGTTGTGGGACGGTGCCTGCATCGTGCACGAAGAGTTCAAGTCCAAGCAGCTTGAAGACATGAAGGCGTTGTATCCGGACGCGGCGATTCTGGTTCACCCTGAGTCGCCGGAGTCGGTGATCGATTTGGCTGACGCGGTGGGTTCCACCAGTCAACTGATCGCCGCGGCGCAAAACCTCCCGAACAAGACCTTTATCGTGGCCACAGACCGCGGCATTTTCTACAAAATGCAGCAGCTGTGCCCGGACAAGGTCTTTATCGAGGCGCCGACAGCGGGTAACGGTGCGGCGTGCCGTAGCTGCGCCCATTGCCCGTGGATGGCCATGAACACTCTGGAGCGTACGCTGGAGTGTTTACAAAAGGGGACCAACGAAATTTTCGTCGACCCGGCACTGGTGCCCCACGCCATTCGCCCGCTCAAACGCATGCTGGATTTCACCCAGGCTGCGCGTTTGAAGCTGGCGGGGAATGCCTGATAGATCGAGTTGTTGTTTGGGCCCTCACCCTCCCCCTAACCCTCTCCCAGAGGGTTAGGGGACTGACCGCACACTGACTGGATATCACCGACAATCAGCTCCCTCTCCCTGCGGGATTTTGCTCTTGGGGTCAGTTCATCATCTCTTTGAGCGCCCGCTCCTGATCCATCAATTCCCGCTTGCGGGCATCCAGTCGTGCTGACAGCTGGAAGTTGTTGGTGAGCTTCTGGGCAAAGTCCAGTTGCTGGATGGCCTGACGGTAGTCACCCACCAGCGCAAAGTACTCCGCACGGGCTTGATGCAGGCCGATGATGTTGCCAGACAAGCCTCGGGTCTCTGCAACCGAGTACCAGACATCCGGGTCGTCGGGACGACTCTTGAGCAGGGCCTCAAGCGCTTTGTCGGCTTCTTTGGGTTTGTTTTGCTTGAGCAGCAGGTCGACTCGCGCCTGATTGAGCGGGTAGTTGCCCGGATACAGGGTGCGCATTCTGTCGATTCGCTGTTGGGCTTCGGCCAGGCGATTGCTGTCCATGTCCAGCTCGATTTGCGCCAGGTTGTAGGTGATGTCGTTCGGCGACTTTTCCAGTAACGGCTTGAGCGTGTCGCGGGCTTCGTTGAACTGGCTGCCTTTCATGTAGGCAATCGCCAGACCATAACGGGCTACGTCGTTTTTCGGGTTCTCATCCAACTGCTGGCGAAAGCGCTTGGCAGCCAGGCCAGGGGTTTCTTCGTAGTTGAGCTGCACTCGGGCGCGGATCAGTTGATAGCGCAAGCTGTCTTCGGTGCCGCCCACTCGGGCCTGTTCGGCGCGGTTGCGGGTGTCGGCAATACGCGATTCAGTGACCGGGTGAGTCAGCAAAAACTCGGGTGGCCGACCGTCAAAGCGATATTGGCGCATCAGGCGCTCGAACATGGTGGGCATGGAGCGCGGGTCATAGCCTGCTTTCTCCAGGTTGAGAATGCCGATCCGGTCAGCCTCCTGCTCATTCTGTCGCGAAAAGCGCCGCTGTTCTTGCATGGCTGCGGCCTGTGTCCCTGCGATAGCAGCAATGCCGGCGTCGCCCGCGCCAGAAGCCGCAACGATGATTCCTGCGAGCAGTGCAGCCATCATCGGCAGTTGCATGCGCTGCTGCGCCTCTACGCCACGAGCGAAGTGGCGTTGGGACAAGTGAGCCAGTTCGTGAGCCATTACCGAAGCGTATTCGCCCTCGGTCTGGGCGTTGAGGAACAGGCCGCCGTTGACCCCGATGATACCGCCGGGAGCGGCGAAGGCGTTGAGTTGCGGGCTGTTGATCAGGATGAATTCCAGTCGGCGGTCCTGTACCTGGCTGGTTTCGACCAGTTTGTAGACGCTGGTTTCGACGTAATCCTTAAGCTGCGGGTCGTTGAGTTGCGACACCTGGCTGCGCAGCATGCTCAACCAGGCGCGGCCCAGTTGGTACTCTTGTTGTGGAGAGACGATGGACGAACTGGCGTCACCCAGGGACGGTAAATCGTCGGCGAAGCTCGGCGAGGCGAGCAGGCAAGCGAGCGTCAACAGGGTAGGGCGCAGAAAAGTCATTCACAGAGCTCTAGTCGGTAAAGCGCTTACTGTAGCTGGACACTCGGCTGGCGACCAGTGGCGGGTCTGCTTGGGGTATTCTAGCCGGCATAAAAATGCCATCTCTGGAGATGTACGTAATGACTGATGCGTTGGCCCACGATACCGAACTGGATGCAGCGGGCCTTAACTGTCCGTTGCCACTGCTCAAGGCCAAGATGGCGTTGAACAAGATGAGCAGTGGTCAGGTCCTCAAGGTGATCGCCACGGATGCGGGTTCACAACGTGACTTTCGTACCTTCGCACGCTTGGCAGGGCATGAGTTGCTGCATGAAGAAGACAATGCGGGCACTTATCGCTACTGGTTACGCAAGGCTTGAGTCTTGCTTGACCTCACTGTGGGAGCGAATCTGCTCGTGAAAGAATCGCAATAAGTATCAAGATCTTCGCGAGCAGGCTCGCTCCCACAGAAGCACTGCACTTTTTTCTAAGGAATATCGATGTTCAAGGTTTTACGCGGTTGGGTGCAGCGCTATTTCTCTGATGAAGAAGCGGTGGTACTGGCGGTTTTGTTGGTGCTGGCATTTACCGCTGTGCTGACATTGGGCGGCATGTTGGCGCCCGTGTTGGCGGGCATGGTGCTGGCGTATCTGATGCAGGGCCTGGTGGTTGCTCTGGAGCGCCTGCGAGTGCCGGCCGCCGCAGCGGTCGGGCTGGTGTTTGCACTGTTCATGGGGTTGTTGCTGGTATTTCTTGTGGTGGTGGTGCCATTGCTGTGGCATCAACTGATCACGCTGTTCAATGAGCTGCCGGGCATGCTCGCAAAATGGCAGTCGCTGTTGTTGCTGTTGCCAGAGCGTTACCCGCACCTGGTGTCGGATGAGCAAGTGCTGCAAGCCATTGAAGTGGCGCGGGGTGAAATCGGCAAGTTCGGGCAACTGGCGTTGACCTTTTCGCTGTCCAGTTTGCCGTTGTTGGTCAACATCATGATTTATCTGGTGCTGGTACCGATTCTGGTGTTTTTCTTTCTCAAGGACCGGGCGCTGATTGGGCGTTGGGTGCGCGGTTACCTGCCCCGTGAACGGGCATTGATTACCCGTGTGGCCGAGGAAATGAACCGCCAGATCGCCAACTACATTCGCGGCAAAGTCATCGAGATCATTATTTGCGGCGGCGTGACTTACATCGCATTTGTCGCCATGGATCTTAACTACTCGGCTTTGCTGGCGCTGCTAGTGGGGATTTCGGTGGTGGTGCCCTATGTGGGAGCCGTGGTGGTGACGGTACCGGTGCTGTTGATCGCGTTGTTCCAGTGGGGCTGGAGCGACCAGTTTATCTACCTGATGGCGGTCTACGGGATCATCCAGACCCTGGACGGTAACGTGCTGGTACCGCTGCTGTTCTCTGAGGCTGTGAGCCTGCACCCGGTGGCAATCATTTGTGCCGTGCTGTTGTTTGGCGGGTTGTGGGGTTTCTGGGGGGTGTTTTTTGCAATCCCGCTGGCGACGCTGTTCAAGGCCGTACTTGATGCCTGGCCGAGAGAGCAGCAAGTGGTGGCTCCACTTCTATAAATAACCGAATCGCGAACATGAAAAAGCCCCGGCTCTTGTGAGAGCCGGGGCTTTTTCGTTACTGCATCAACTTACGCTTGAATAACCGGGATATTGGCGTTTGCAGCCGCTTCACGGAATTCGGCGATCTGATCAAAGCTCAGGTAGCGGTATACGTCCGCTGCCATGGTGTTGATCTCAGCCGCGTAGGCCATGTATTCCTCAACGGAAGGCAGGCGACCCAGGATCGAGGCTACCGACGCCAACTCAGCCGAAGCCAGGTAAACGTTCGCGCCATCACCCAGACGGTTCGGGAAGTTACGAGTCGAAGTCGACACAACCGTCGAGTTCGGTTCTACGCGTGCCTGGTTACCCATGCACAACGAGCAGCCCGGCATTTCCATGCGTGCGCCAGCTTTGCCGTAGATGCCGTAGTAGCCTTCTTCGGTCAGTTGGTGCGCGTCCATTTTGGTCGGAGGCGACAGCCACAGACGAGTTGGCAGCTGGCCTTTGACCTTGTCCAGCAACTTGCCCGCAGCGCGGAAGTGGCCGATGTTGGTCATGCACGAACCGATGAACACTTCGTCGATCTTCTCACCGGCAACGGTGGACAGCAGGCGGGCGTCATCAGGGTCGTTTGGCGCGCAGAGCACAGGCTCCTTGATGTCAGCCAGATCGATTTCGATGATCTCAGCGTATTCGGCGTCAGCATCGGCTTCCATCAGCTCAGGGTTGGCTACCCAGGCTTCCATCGCTTGAGCGCGACGCTCAAGGGTACGAGCATCGCCGTAACCTTCACCGATCATCCAGCGCAGCAGGGTGATGTTGGAGTTCAGGTATTCGGTAATGGACTCTTTGGACAGCTTGATGGTGCAGCCAGCAGCCGAACGCTCTGCCGAAGCGTCGGACAGTTCGAATGCTTGCTCGATGCTCAGGTTGTCCAGACCTTCGATTTCCAGGATACGACCCGAGAATTCGTTGATCTTGCCTTTCTTCTCTACGGTCAGCAGGCCTTTCTGGATTGCGACGTAAGGAATGGCGTGTACCAGGTCACGCAGGGTGATGCCCGGCTGCATTTCGCCTTTGAAACGAACCAGAATCGATTCCGGCATGTCCAGTGGCATTACACCAGTGGCTGCGGCGAACGCTACCAGACCGGAACCGGCCGGGAACGAAATGCCCATCGGGAAGCGGGTGTGGGAGTCGCCGCCGGTGCCGACGGTATCCGGCAGCAGCATACGGTTCAGCCAGCTGTGGATGATGCCGTCGCCCGGACGCAGGGAAACGCCGCCGCGGGTCATGATGAAGTCTGGCAGGGTGTGGTGGGTGGTCACGTCGATCGGCTTTGGATAAGCAGCGGTATGGCAGAAGGACTGCATTACCAGATCAGCGGAGAAGCCCAGGCACGCCAGGTCTTTCAGTTCGTCACGGGTCATGGGACCGGTGGTGTCCTGAGAACCTACGGTGGTCATCTTCGGTTCGCAGTAAGTGCCTGGACGAACGCCAGTCACGCCGCAAGCCTTGCCGACCATTTTTTGCGCCAGGGTGAAACCCTTGGTGCTTTCAATAGGAGCTTCAGGCTTCTTGAACAGATCGGATGGAGCCAGGCCCAGTTCGGCGCGAGCCTTCTCGGTCAGGCCACGGCCAATGATCAGGGGGATACGGCCGCCAGCACGGACTTCGTCCAACAGAACCGGGGTCTTCATTTCGAAGGTGGTGATGACTTCGTCGGTACCGTGCTTGCAGACTTTGCCTGCGTGCGGGTACAGGTCGATCACGTCGCCCATGTTGATGTTGGAAACATCGAACTCGATTGGCAGTGCGCCAGCATCTTCCATGGTGTTGTAGAAGATTGGAGCGATTTTGCTGCCGAAGCAGAAACCACCGGCACGCTTGTTCGGTACGTAAGGAACGTCGTCGCCGAAGAACCACAGTACGGAGTTGGTGGCCGATTTACGCGACGAACCGGTACCGACCACGTCGCCGACGTAGGCAATAGGGAAGCCCGCGTTGCGCATTTCTTCGATTTGCTTCATCGGACCGATGGAGCCTTGAACGTCCGGTACGATGCCGTCGCGAGCCATTTTCAGCATGGCCAGGGCGTGCAGCGGGATGTCAGGGCGCGACCAGGCGTCCGGTGCAGGCGACAGGTCATCGGTGTTGGTTTCGCCGGTTACCTTGAACACGCGCAGGCTGATTTTGTCAGCCAGTACAGGGCGGTTCTTGAACCACTCGCCGTCAGCCCAGGATTGCACCACGGCTTTAGCGTGGGGATTACCGTTCTTGGCTTTTTCAGCGACGTCGTGGAAGGCGTCAAACATCAACAGGGTGTGCTTGAGTTGCTCGGCGGCAACCGGTGCCAGCTCTGCGTCATCCAGCATCTCGACCAGCGTCACGATGTTGTAGCCGCCTTGCATGGTGCCAAGCAGTTCTACAGCGCGCTTTTTGCTGATCAGTGGGGAAGTCGCTTCACCTTTGGCGATGGCGGACAGGAAGCCGGCTTTTACATAGGCCGCTTCGTCAACACCCGGCGGAATGCGGTTGGTGATCAGGTCAACGAGGAATTCTTCTTCGCCGGCAGGCGGGTTCTTCAGCAGCTCAACCAGGCCTGCAGTTTGTTCGGCGTTAAGCGGCTGGGGAACGATACCCAGTGCTGCGCGCTCTTCGATATGTTTGCGGTAGGCTTCAAGCACAGTTATTACCCTCATCATTGGTCCCAAATGGGTGTCCGGGACGCTCATCCAGGAATGCCGAGCACTCATGCGCATGGGGGCTTTTTGAGCCGCTTAGCCAGAGTTGCAAGGATTCCCAACAGAAGCTGTTTTCAAAGTTTTACGCCTTCCGAACGGGGGAGATGATGAATGTTGGTGCGGGTATCTGCAGTGCAAATACCCCTCACCAACACCGTTCTTCGGGATCAACTGTGCTCGTGACGCTTTGAAAACAGCTTCTAACGGACATTGGCGCCTTAAAAGGCAGGCCGATTCTACGGGAAAAACTTGTTAAAGGTAAGTTAGCCCCTGAAGGTTGAGGGGTGATCTGCGTTAGACAAAGGGCTAACATGGGCCCCTGTTTCGTTCTGCAGTGCTCTATTTCGCCATGTCCAATCAAACCATCAAGACCCCCTGCATAGGCCTGTGCTCAACGGTTTACGGCGATCTCGTGTGCCGTGGTTGCAAGCGTTTCCACCACGAAGTGATCAATTGGAACGGTTACAACGAGGAAGAAAAGCGCGCCGTGTGGCGTCGGCTTGAGCAGCTTTTGGTGCAGGTAATGGCCGGCAAGGTCGAAGTATTCGATCGGGCTACGCTGCGCGACCAACTGGTGGCGCGCAAGATCCGCTTTGTGCCCAACCAATCCGAATATTGCTGGGCGTATCAGCTGATTGCCCGCGGGGCTCGGGTGATCAATCAGCTGGAGCTCTATGGCATGGTGCTGCTGCCGGAGTTTCGCGGTTGGGCGCTGCCAGAGTTGCGTGACGCCATTGATCGGGAATTTTTCCTGCTGTCCGAAGCCCATTATCAGCGCTATATCGCCCCGGGGTTTCTGAAAGAGGCGTTTGGCGAGTAAGGCGTCAGCCGATCAGCCTTTGTTTGCCAGCTCTTCCAGATGCTCGATCATGTCCTCGGGCTTGAGCACCAGAATGTCGCTTTCCAGCTTGTCGATCACCACCTCGGCCGTGTTGCCAATCAATGCTCCCGAGAACCCGGTACGCGCCACGGTACCCATGACGGTCACTACTGCGCCCAAGGCCTTGGCCACCCGTGGGATGATCACGTCTGCCGGGCCTTCTTCTATATGCAGGCGGCTGTCGTCTATTTCACACTGTTGCTGAAACACCTGACACTCGGCCCGGTAGGTTTCTTGCAGCTGGTTGTCCAGTGGGTAGGCTGCGTCTACAGCTGCCAGCATGGGGGCAGGGTGAGCGCTGACGACATGAAATTGTGCATGGGCCATGCTTGCGATGCGAAAACCATGGTCAACGATGCTTGAGTGCAGGGCCATATGCTCAGGGTCGTTGTTGCCCACGTCGACGGCGGCCAGTATTACCCCGTGCTCCCACGACGCTGTGGTTTTGGCCAGCAGTACCGGGCTGGGGCAATAGCGCAGCAGTTTCCAGTCTTCGGGTGTGAGCAGTACTTTTTTCAGCGGGTTATCGGGTACGTGCTGCTTGATCACAAGCCCGCAGTTGTGGGCTTGCTGCACCTTGATGATGGTTGCGTGCTGGCTCTCATGCCAGTTCTGCTCGCTGGTGACGCTGTAGGCTTCGCTTTTGAGGCTGCTTTCAAGCACGCTCAGCAGGGCTGAATGGTCATGCTTTTTATCGCAGATCAATAGATGTAAATGCGCTTTCGTGTGGCTGGCGATGTGTTTGGCGCGCTTGAGTGCGAGACTTTCCATCAGATGGGGCTCGATGACGACCAACAGGCTGTTAATGCTGTGCATGACCGGTAACTCCACAAGTTATAAAAGCGGCGTGTAATCACTATAGTTGCTCAGCGGTTGCCCCTGTGTTGATGCATATCAAGTTGCGCCGTTGGTGCTGCGCTCCGTGGCCCGTATAATCGCCGGCTCGCCTCAATTCAGTCTTTGTGAGCCTCATGTCAGCGATTTTTCAAAACACTGCCGGTCTTCTGTGCAATCCCCAACGGTCGGGAGCGTGCGCGTGATTCTTCCTGAAATTCATGAGTTCCTGGGCTGCCGCACGCCTGACGGCTGGATCGCAGCGGCATTGGCCGATCAGGAAACCTTGCTGATTGATCACAAAAACTGTGAATTTAAGGCCGCCAGCACGGCGCTTAGTCTGATTGCCAAGTACCACTCCCATGTTGACCTGATCAATATGATGTCGCGTCTGGCCCGGGAAGAGTTGGTGCATCACGAGCAAGTCATGCGCCTGATGAAAAAGCGCAAGATCGAGCTGCGTCAGCTGTCGGCCGGGCGCTACGCCTCGGGTCTGCGCAAGGTGGTACGTAACCACGAGCCGGTCAAACTGGTGGACACCCTGGTGGTTGGGGCGTTTATCGAAGCCCGCAGTTGCGAGCGTTTCGAGGCATTGGTCCCGCATTTGGACGAAGAACTCGGCAAGTTCTACTTTGGCCTGCTCAAGAGCGAAGCACGGCATTTTCAGGGTTATCTGAAACTGGCCTATCAGTATGGCGATGCCAAGGATATTGCCCAGGTGATCGAGCGGGTGAGGGCGGCAGAGCAAGAGCTGATCGAATCACCGGATGTTGAATTCCGCTTCCACAGTGGTGTGCCAACCCAAGCACCAGTCTTGTAGTCGCTGCCTAGGAACGACGGCTGCGATCGGGGTGATGCGGTACCCCGAGCAGCCGTCATTAATCCAGTCACTGTGGCGTGTCAGTTAGACCTAAACATCAGGATTTACGATTGCTGCGCAATCGATCGCAGCCTCGTTCCTCGGCAGCGACTACAAAATAGGTGAATGCTTACAGTCAGATAGATAGGCACCTAATTGTCGTCTTGACATTAGCTGCCTAGACAGTAATATTTAGAAACATTACTGCCTAGGCAGCTTCCTGGTGCCCTGATGAAACATTTCCATCCCGATAACTTCCAAAATTGCACCCTGGGCATGCTCCTCGGGCGTACGGCCATGCTCAAGGACCGGATCATCGATCGTCATATGGAGCCATATGGCATTACGGCGGCGCAGTTCAAGGTGCTGATTATCATGGCCCAGTTCGACGTTGATACCCCGGCCGAGCTCTGCCGCCATCTGTCGCTGGACAGTGGGTCCATGACTCGCATGCTTGATCGCCTCGAGCAAAAAAAGCTGTTGATGCGCCAGCGCTCCGAAGCCGATCGGCGACAGGTCAGGTTGGTGTTGACCGACGACGGCCAGGCCCTGGCCAACCAATTGCCGAAGATTGGCGCCGATGCAATGAATCAGCTGGCAAGCGCCATTAGCCCGCAAGAGCTGCAAAGTCTGGAACAGATCCTCAAGAAAATACTCTTGGCAGCTGGTGATCCGATCACTGTCATGCGCTTAGGTGAAAAATGAGCCACAAAACGCTGCGTACAGGCCTTAGCCTGGTATTTACGTCGATGGTGTTGGCCGGTTGCGCCAGCTATAGCGGCTTAAACACCGTGGGCGTGAGTGAGGAAGCGAAAAACCTCAAGGCTGCTCAATCGCTCAATGGCGTCACGGTTACCCCGGCAGCCTGGCCTGAAAAAGACTGGTGGAAGCGTCTGGGGGACGTTCAGCTGGACGGCTTGATTCAGGAAGCCTTGCGCGACAGCCCGGACATGCAAATAGCCAGCGCCCGTGCGCATCAGGCGACTGCCGCGGCCGGTGCGGCCAATGCCGCACGTATGCCGACGCTGGATGCCGAAGCCGATGTCTCGCGTTCACGCCTGTCGCGCTCTCAAGATCCGAGTGGGCAGGGCGGTCGATACGACACCCTGCGTGATGCCAGTCTGACGTTTAATTACACGTTCGATTTGTGGGGCGGTCAGCGTGACGCCTGGGAAGCAGCGTTGGGCGAGGCCCGTGCGGCCGAAGTTGACAGCCGGGCCGCGAGCCTGACCCTGGCCGCCGATGTAGCCCGGGGTTACAGCAGCCTTGGGCATGCCTTTATCGTCCGTGACTTGGCCAAGGATGACCTGGAACGTACCGGGAAATTGCTCGACCTGAGCAAGCGTCGTCTGCAAGCCGGCATCGACAGCCATTACCAGTTTCAGCAAACCGAAAGCCTCGAGGCCAGTTCTCAAGAGCAGTTGATCAGCGCTGAAAAACAACTCAAAAGCGCGCGCATCGCGCTGGCGGTGTTGTTAGGCAAGGGGCCGGATCGCGGCATTGATATCGCGCGTCCGAAAATTCTGGCGCCGAGCGCTGTGGCGTTGCCAAGTGCCCTGCCTGCTGAGTTGCTGGGTCGTCGTCCGGATCTGGTGGCGGCGCGCTGGCGAGTGGAGGCGGCGAGCAAGAATATTGCTGCGGCCAAGACGCGCTTTTATCCCAATCTCAACTTGAGTGCGGCGGCAGGTACTCAGTCGCTGTTGGGTGATGCGTTGTTCGGGTCTGCCAGTCGCTTCCTCACTATCGCACCGGCCATTTCGCTGCCGATCTTTGATGGTGGCCGCCTGCGTGCAGGGCTGGATAGCGAGGACGCCAAGTACGATCTGGCTGTCGCGCAGTACAACAAGATATTGGTGGGCGCCCTGGGCGATGTCAGTGACACCCTCGTTCAGCTAGGTGCCGTTGGGCAGCAAATCAACGCCCAGCAACGGGCAACCGATATCGCCCAGGACTCGTTCAACACCGTGTTGCAGCGCTATGGCTCGGGTGTCGGTAACTACCTGGACGTGCTCAGCATTGAGCAGCAATTGCTTCAGGCCCAGCGCCAGCTGGCGGACCTGAATGCCGAGCAGATCGATCTTTCGATCCAATTGATGCAAGCCCTGGGCGGTGGATTTGAGCCCGGCAATACGGCTGAAGCCGTTCCCTCTCAAGTCCTCGTCGGCAGAATAATTTAGGTAATCGTCATGGCCACTGTGCAAACACCGAATGAAACGCAACACACCCAGGACGCTGGCAATCAGCGTAAACGCAAGCTCTTGCTGAGTGGCCTGGCGGTTCTGGTCATCTTGGTCGGGTTGGGCGTCTGGGCCTGGGAAGAGCTGTACGGTCGCTGGAGTGAAAGCACCGACGATGCCTATGTAAACGGCAATGTGGTTGAGATCACGCCTCTTGTCACCGGTACGGTGGTGAGTATTGGTGCCGACGATGGCGATCTGGTTCATGAGGGCCAGGTCTTGCTGAACTTCGACCCAAGCGACGCGCAGGTTGGGCTGCAGAGCGCCGAGGCCAATCTGGCGCGTACCGTACGTCAGGTGCGTGGTCTGTTCAGTGATGTGAAGGGCATGAAGGCCCAGGTGGCTGCGCAGAAAGTCGAAGTGCAAAAGAACCAGGACAACTACAACCGTCGTAAAAGTCTTGCGGCTGGCGGGGCCATCTCCCAGGAAGAGCTGTCCCATGCCCGGGATGATCTGTCTTCGGCACAAAGCGCCTTGCGCAATGCTGAGCAAAAACTCGATACCACGAGTGCGTTGGTCGATAACACATCGGTGGCCAACCACCCGGATGTGAAGGCTGCTGCTGCGCAGTTGCGTCAGGCTTACCTGGCAAACGCCCGCTCCACCTTGATTGCTCCGGTCGCCGGATATGTGGCCAAGCGTACGGTTCAGTTGGGCCAGCGGGTTCAGCCGGGCACTGCGCTAATGGCGGTCATTCCGCTCAATCAGCTCTGGATTGATGCCAACTTCAAGGAAACCCAGTTGCATAAAATGCGCATCGGTCAGCCGGTGGATATTGAATCTGATATCTATGGCAGCAGCGTGAAATACAGCGGCACCATCGACAGCATTGGTGCCGGTACTGGCAGCGCATTCGCCCTGTTGCCCGCGCAAAATGCGACGGGTAACTGGATCAAGATCGTGCAGCGTGTACCGGTGCGTATCCATATCAATGCCGATGAGCTGGCTGAGCATCCATTGCGCGTCGGTTTGTCTACAACCGTTGATGTGAACCTGCGTGACCAGACCGGCCCGGTACTGGCTCAGCAACCACCGCAAAAAGCCTCGTTCAGTACCAATGTGTATGCGCAGCAGTTGGCAGATGCTGAAGCACTGATTACGCGTTTGATTAACAGCAACAGCGCTGCGACAGGCGATATGGCCGCTCAGCGTTGATTCGCCAATCCATGAGCCTCGCCGAAGTGGCGGGGCTGCATCCCCGGTTTTAAAGGATTTGCGATGAGTACAAACGCGTCTTTTACCCCTCCCAGCCTGGTAATGGCCACTATTGGTCTATCGCTGGCGACCTTTATGCAGGTGCTCGACACCACCATCGCCAACGTTGCCTTGCCCACCATCTCCGGCAACCTTGGGGTGAGTTCGGAGCAGGGCACGTGGGTGATTACGTCCTTCGCAGTCAGTAACGCGATTGCCTTGCCCCTCACTGGCTGGCTGAGCCGCCGTTTTGGCGAAGTGAAGCTGTTTTTGTGGGCCACAATCCTGTTCGTGCTGGCCTCGTTTTTGTGCGGTATTTCGACTTCGATGCCTGAGCTGGTCGGGTTTCGCGTGTTGCAAGGGCTGGTGGCCGGGCCGCTGTATCCCATGACTCAAACCCTGTTGATTGCGGTGTATCCGCCTGCGAAACGGGGGATGGCATTGGCATTGCTGGCGATGGTCACGGTGGTCGCGCCCATTGCGGGTCCCATTTTGGGTGGCTGGATCACGGACAGTTACAGTTGGCCGTGGATTTTCTTCATTAATATACCGATCGGCATTTTTGCGGTGATGGTGGTTCGCCAGCAACTGAAGGCGCGCCCGGTGGTGATCACCCGCCAGCCGATGGACTATGTAGGGTTGATTACCCTGATCATTGGTGTGGGTGCGCTGCAGATCGTGCTCGACAAAGGCAATGATCTGGACTGGTTCGAGTCCAATTTCATCCTGTTGGGTAGTGCGTTATCAGTGGTGGCGCTGGCGGCTTTCATTATTTGGGAAATGACGGACAAGCATCCGATCGTCAACTTGCGCCTGTTTGCCCACCGTAACTTTCGCATCGGCACCATTGTGCTGGTGTTGGGGTATGCCGGGTTCTTCGGTATCAACTTGATTTTGCCGCAATGGCTGCAGACGCAGATGGGCTATACAGCGACCTGGGCGGGGTTGGCGGTGGCACCGATCGGGATCTTGCCGGTGTTGATGTCGCCGTTCGTGGGCAAGTATGCGAATAAATTCGACTTGCGCTTGCTGGCCGGCCTGGCGTTTCTGGCCATCGGGCTGAGTTGCTTTATGCGTGCCGACTTCACCAATGAGGTGGACTTCCAGCATATCGCGATGGTGCAGTTGTTCATGGGGATTGGCGTGGCGTTGTTCTTTATGCCGACGTTGACCATTTTGATGTCGGATTTACCACCGCATCAGATCGCCGACGGAGCCGGGCTGGCGACGTTCTTGCGGACCCTGGGGGGCAGCTTTGCCGCTTCCTTGACCACATGGATCTGGATTCGCAGGGCGGATCAGCATCATGCCTACATGAGTGAAAGCATTAGTGCCTATGATCCGGTGACACGGCATACCCTGGAAAGCCTGGGGGGCGCCAGTACACCGGCCTACGCTCAGATGGATCAGATTCTGACCAGTCAGGCGTATATGTTCTCCACCGTGGACTACTTCACCATGATGGGCTGGCTGTTTATGGGGTTGATTTTGCTGGTATGGCTGGCCAAGCCGCCGTTTGCGGCCAAGGCGGGGCCGGCGACGAGCGGGCATTAAAGCTGGAGCCCTGCAAACCCCTTGTGGGAACGAGCCTGCGCGCGAAAGTTGCCATGCGTTTTATCTGTGATACTGCGCAGAAACCTTCGCGAGCAGGCTCGCTCCCACGGGTTTATTGTGAGGGAGGCGGTGCAAAATCAAACGGCGCCAGTTGCATGCCTTGCTCGTCCACTTGCAGAACCCAGCCCTGGCGATCCCAGTCACCGAGCACGATGCGTTTGGCTGCGTGTTCGTTGACCAGCAGTTTGTGGATCGCAGGGCGGTGGGTATGGCCGTGAATCAAGGTATGTACGCCAAAGTGCGCCATGATCCGGGGGATTTCTTCGGCGGTCACGTCGACGATGTCATTGGCTTTCATGCGGGTTTGGGCGCGGCTCTCGCTGCGCAGCTTGCGTGCCAGTTTATGCCGCGTGCCCAAGGGCAGATGGCGCAGGACCCATAAGGTGATGGGGTTGCGCAGGTAGCGTCGCAGGCGCATGTAGGCTTCGTCGCGAGTGCACAGGCTGTCGCCGTGCATCAATAAAACCGGCTCGCCATAAAAGTCGACAACGCTGGGGTCTTTGATCAGGGTGCAGCCAGCCGCTTTACAAAAGGCCTGGCCAAGCAAAAAGTCGCGGTTGCCGTGCATCAGAAAAATCTTGGTGCCGGTATCGCTCAGTGTTCGCAGCGCTTCACAGATCGAGCGCTGATAAGGTGTCATCGCATCGTCGCCAATCCAGGCTTCGAAAAAATCACCCAGAATGTATAGCGCCTGAGCCGAGCGCGCACGCCCGGTCAGGAAATCCAGAAACGCCCGGGTTATGTCCGGGCGCTCCTCTTCCAGATGCAAGTCTGAAATCAGCAGTATCACTCAATGATCTCTGCTTTCTCGACGATCACGTCTTCTTTAGGCACGTCTTGATGACCGGCTTTGGAAGTGGTGGCAACACCTTTGATCTTGTCTACAACGTCCTGGCCTTCAACGACTTTACCGAATACGGCATAGCCCCAACCCTGAGCGGTTTTGCCGCTGTGGTTCAGGAAGCTGTTATCAGCCACGTTGATGAAGAACTGGGCGGAAGCCGAATGCGGCTCCATGGTGCGAGCCATGGCCACGGTGTACTTCTCGTTTGGCAGGCCGTTATCAGCTTCGTTCTGGATGCTTGGGCGCTTGTCTTTCTTTTCTTTCATGCCGGGCTCGAAACCGCCGCCCTGGACCATGAAGTTGCCGATTACACGGTGGAACACAGTGTTTTCGTAGTGGCCGGCTTTAACGTATTCGATGAAGTTAGCAACGGTGATCGGTGCTTTTTCAGCGTTCAGCTCGATCACGATGTCGCCGTGGTTGGTACTCAGTTTTACTTTGGTCATGGTCGTTATCGCTCTATCAGAGAATTCGTCGGGCCCGGGCGCGGTGACACACCTCAATCCCCCAGGCTGGCTGGGTAGATACAGCCGCGGGCGGAGTTTAGCGTGCTCACGCGGCATTTCGATGGTGTTTTTCCCATATGGGGACTAAAAGCCGGCATTTCAATCGGTTTGATTGAGCACCTGCTCTGTCGGTGACTTGACGGCATCGGCTATGATAGGCGCTTTGATTTAGTCGGCCGACCCAGGCCGCGCACCCTGTTACGTTCAAGGATCCTATGAGCAAGCCCACTGTCGACCCCACTCTGAATCCAAAGGCTGGCCCTGCTGTCCCGGCCAATTTCCTGCGTCCAATCGTTCAGGCGGACCTTGACTCGGGTAAATGCACACAGATCGTGACCCGCTTCCCGCCGGAGCCCAACGGCTATCTGCACATTGGTCACGCCAAGTCCATTTGTGTGAACTTTGGGCTGGCTCAGGAGTTCGGTGGCGTTACGCATTTGCGTTTTGACGACACCAACCCGGCCAAGGAAGACCAGGAATACATCGACGCGATCGAAAGCGACGTGAAGTGGCTGGGCTTTGAATGGTCCGGCGAAGTGCGCTATGCCTCGCAATATTTCGATCAGTTGCACGAGTGGGCGATTTACCTGATTAAAGAAGGTAAGGCCTACGTCTGCGACCTGACGCCAGAGCAGGCCAAGGAATACCGCGGCAGCCTGACCGAGCCGGGCAAGAACAGCCCGTTCCGCGACCGCAGCGTCGAAGAGAACCTGGACCTGTTCGCCCGCATGACGGCCGGTGAGTTCGAGGACGGCAAGTGCGTACTGCGAGCCAAGATCGACATGGCTTCGCCGAACATGAACTTGCGCGACCCGATCATGTACCGCATCCGTCACGCCCATCACCACCAGACCGGTGACAAGTGGTGCATCTACCCGAACTATGACTTCACCCACGGTCAGTCGGACGCCATCGAAGGCATTACCCATTCGATTTGCACCCTGGAATTCGAAAGCCATCGCCCGTTGTATGAGTGGTTCCTCGACAGCCTGCCAGTGCCTGCGCGCCCGCGTCAGTACGAGTTCAGCCGTCTGAACCTGAACTACACCATCACCAGCAAGCGCAAGCTCAAGCAACTGGTTGATGAAAAGCACGTCAATGGCTGGGATGACCCGCGCATGTCCACGCTGTCGGGTTTCCGTCGTCGTGGTTACACGCCTAAATCGATCCGCAACTTCTGCGACATGGTCGGCACCAACCGTTCTGACGGCGTGGTTGACTTCGGCATGCTGGAGTTCAGCATCCGTGACGACCTGGACCACAGCGCACCGCGTGCCATGTGTGTATTGCGTCCGCTGAAAGTCATCATCACCAACTACCCGCAAGACAAGGTCGAAAACCTTGAGCTGCCTTGCCACCCGAAAGAAGACATGGGTGTGCGGGTACTGCCTTTCGCCCGTGAGATCTACATCGATCGTGATGACTTCATGGAAGAACCGCCAAAAGGCTACAAGCGTCTTGAGCCCGCGGGCGAAGTACGTTTGCGCGGCAGCTATGTGATTCGTGCTGACGAAGCAATCAAGGACGCCGATGGCAACATCGTCGAACTGCATTGCTCGTACGACCCTGAAACCCTGGGTAAAAACCCGGAAGGTCGCAAGGTCAAAGGTGTTGTGCATTGGGTGCCGGCGGCAGCCAGTGTCGAGTGTGAAGTGCGTTTGTATGATCGTCTGTTCCGCTCGCCAAACCCTGAAAAGGCTGAAGACGGTGCCGGCTTCCTGGAAAACATCAACCCTGACTCGCTGCAGGTGCTTACCGGTTGTCGTGCTGAACCCTCGCTGGGCAATGCACAGCCGGAAGACCGTTTCCAGTTCGAGCGCGAAGGTTACTTCTGCGCGGATATCAAGGACTCGAAACCTGGTCGCCCGGTATTCAACCGTACCGTGACCTTGCGTGATTCGTGGGGCCAGTGATCAAGTTTTGAAGGAATAAGCCGTGCTTACGATCTACAACACGCTCACCAAGAGCAAAGAAGTTTTCAAGCCGCTGGACGGCAACAATGTGCGCATGTACGTGTGCGGTATGACCGTGTACGACTACTGCCACATTGGTCATGGCCGCAGCATGATCGCCTTCGATCTGGTGACCCGCTGGTTGCGTTTCAGCGGCTACAACCTGACCTATGTGCGCAACATCACGGACATTGAAGACAAGATCATCAATCGTGCCCGTGAAAACGGCGAGCCGTTTGAGGCGCTGACCGAGCGCATGATCCAGGCGATGCATGAAGATGAAGCGCGGCTCAATATCCTCAAGCCGGATATGGAGCCCCGGGCCACGGATCACATCCCTGGCATGCATGCAATGATCCAGACCTTGATTGACAAGGGCTACGCCTACGCCCCGGGCAATGGCGATGTGTATTACCGCGTCGCCAAGTTCATGGGGTACGGCAAGCTGTCGCGCAAGAAAATCGAAGACCTGCGCATCGGTGCGCGTATCGAAGTCGACGAAGCCAAGGATGATCCGCTGGACTTCGTGCTCTGGAAAGGCGTCAAGCCTGGCGAGCCGAGCTGGGAGTCGCCGTGGGGGGCGGGTCGTCCGGGCTGGCACATCGAGTGCTCGGTGATGTCCACCTGCTGCCTGGGTGAGACCTTCGATATTCATGGCGGCGGCAGCGACCTTGAGTTTCCGCACCATGAAAACGAAATTGCCCAAAGCGAAGCGGCAACCGGCAAGACCTACGCCAATGCCTGGATGCACTGCGGGATGATTCGCATTAATGGCGAGAAGATGTCCAAGTCCTTGAACAACTTCTTCACCATTCGCGACGTCCTGGAGAAATATCATCCAGAAGTGGTGCGTTATCTGTTGGTATCGAGCCATTACCGTAGCTCGATCAACTATTCCGAAGACAACCTAAAGGATGCGAAAGCAGCCCTTGATCGTTTCTATAATGCGCTCAAAGGCTTGCCGAAGGTGGCTCCGGCCGGTGGTGAGGCATTCGTTGAGCGCTTTACCCAGGTGATGAACGACGACTTCGGTACGCCGGAAGCCTGTGCGGTGCTGTTCGAGATGGTTCGCGAGATCAACCGGTTGCGCGAAACCGATCTGCAAGCTGCGGCTGGTTTGGCGGCGCGCCTCAAGCAGTTGGCTGATGTGCTGGGTGTCTTGCAGCTCGAGGCTGATGATTTCTTGCAGGCTGGCGCTGAAGGCAAGGTCGATGCAGCCCAGGTGGATGCCTTGATCGCCGCGCGTTTGGCGGCCCGTGCCGGTAAGGACTGGGCAGAGTCGGATCGGATTCGTGATCAGCTCGCTGCAATGGGTGTTGTGCTGGAAGACGGTAAAGGCGGGACGACCTGGCGCTTGGCTGACTAGGTTGCTTGTTGTGTGAACAAAGGCCCGCCTCGTGCGGGCTTTTGTTTGTCCGGCGTTTGGTGGCGCCAATAACAACGGCACCCGAAGGTGCCGTTGTTTTTGTAGCAGGTTGAACATTTAGCTGTGCAATGTTTCAGCTGCGTACAGAGTGTTTTCAAGCAGGCAGGCGCGAGTCATCGGGCCTACGCCCCCTGGGACTGGGGTGATCCAGCCAGCGCGGGGTAGGGCGGTCTCGTAAACTACATCACCAACCAGTTTGCCATCCGCCTGGCGGTTGATGCCAACGTCGATCACGATGGCGCCTTCCTTGATCCACTCGCCCTTGACCAGGCCAGGTTTACCGGCAGCCACGACCACCAGGTCAGCACGGCCAACGTGGCCGGCCAGATCCTTGGTGAAGCGGTGGGTCACGGTCACGGTGCAGCCAGCCAGCAACAGCTCCATGGCCATTGGGCGGCCAACGATGTTGGATGCTCCGACAATCACGGCGTCCATTCCGTACAGATCCTGGCCGGTGCTTTCGAGCAGGGCCATGATGCCTTTGGGGGTGCATGGGCGCAGCAGTGGGATCCGTTGGGCCAGGCGACCGACGTTATAAGGGTGGAAACCGTCGACATCTTTGTCCGGGCGAATGCGCTCCAGCAGCTTGGATGCATCCAAGTGGGCAGGTAGAGGCAGTTGTAGCAGAATGCCGTCGATGTTCGCGTCGTCATTAAGACGGTCGATCAGATCGGTCAGCGCTTGCTGGGTAGTGTCAGAAGGCAGGTCATAGGCTTGGGAAAGAAAGCCTACCTCTTCGCAGTCTTTACGCTTGTGCGAAACATAAACCTGGGAAGCAGGATCGCTGCCGACCAGGATCACCGCCAGACCAGGGGTGCGCAGGCCTTGCTCGTGACGCTCGGCGACACGTTTGGCAATCTGCTGGCGCAGGCTGGCGGCAATCGCTTTACCGTCGATTAGTTGTGCAGTCATTACGCGTGATTAACCATCGTAAAGGGTGGAAAAAGGACGTGCATTCTCGCATGCCGTGGCGCGAGGGCAAAGGCGCCTGGTCTGTTTATTGCCCTAACTCCTTTATATTTCTAAACTTTTTTTAAAAAAGAGTTGACGACTTTCAGGCTCACCTATAACATTCGTCGCACTTGTCGGGCACAGCCTAGCACTGGTTAAGAAGGTAGAGCGAAGTTGTTGTTCAGCTTGGTGATACTGAAAGCACTTGGTTTGTAGTCGTCAAAGAATACAGGCTAACAAGGCGCCCGTAGCTCAGCTGGATAGAGCATCCGCCTTCTAAGCGGATGGTCGCAGGTTCGAGTCCTGCCGGGTGCGCCATTAGGCAGCTTTGGCACAAGTAAGCAGTACAGGCAATATGGTGGGCGTAGCTCAGTTGGTAGAGCACGGGATTGTGACTCCCGTTGTCGAGGGTTCGATCCCCTTCGTCCACCCCATATTTAGAAAGCCGCCAGATTAATCGTCTGGCGTCTTTGCTTTAAAAGTTTGAAATGCGGATGTGGTGGAATTGGTAGACACACTGGATTTAGGTTCCAGCGCCGCAAGGTGTGAGAGTTCGAGTCTCTCCGTCCGCACCAAATTTGAACAAAGCCGCTTGTAGCGGCTTTTTTCTTTTGTTTGACTGCTTGTTCTTTAGGGCTGGCAGTGCTGTAACGCAATATGGTGGGCGTAGCTCAGTTGGTAGAGCACGGGATTGTGACTCCCGTTGTCGAGGGTTCGATCCCCTTCGTCCACCCCATATTTAAAGAAAACGCCAGATTAATAGTCTGGCGTTTTTTTGTATCTGCAGTTTGAGAAACGGATGTATGGGTCCCCTGTAGCGCCTCATTTCCCGCATGCTTAGCGTCCTCTGCAATTTGTGTGACAATGCGCGCAGATTGGGGCGGCTCCAAAGGGTGTCCGATATCGCCAGTTACTCAGCAAGGGCTGTGTGTTGTTTGCACCCGGCTTTTGTCGAACTGTGTGGTCGTCTGCGAAAAGTGCCTTCGGTGAAGCATTGGGTCCTGCCTGATGCGCGCTTCTATCTATATAGAAGGCGAAGCAGATGGCCGTATTTACTTAATTTCTGCCGGCTGTTTCCAAGGGTGTTTGCGGTAGGGTGACTTCTTGAGTTTGACCCACTAGAATGCATGCCCTTGATTATGGGGTCGGAAACGGCCGGCTAACGTCTGTGCAACGAGGAATATCCATGCAAGTTTCTGTTGAAAATACTTCCGCTCTTGAGCGTCGCATGACCATTGGCGTGCCAGCTGAGCGTATTGAGGCTGAAGTCAACAAGCGTCTGCAACAGACTGCCCAAAAGGCCAAGATCCCGGGCTTCCGTCCAGGCAAAGTGCCAATGAGCGTGATCCGTCAGCGTTACGAAGCTGATGCGCGTCAAGAAGCTCTGGGCAATGTGATCCAGGCTTCTTTCTACGAAGCAGTGGTTGAGCAGAAGCTAAACCCGGCTGGCGCACCTTCGGTTGAGCCTAAAGTCTTCGAAAAAGGCAAGGATCTGGAATACGTTGCTACTTTCGAAGTGTTCCCTGAATTCGAAGTAACTGGTCTGGACACTATCGCTATCGAGCGCCTGAGCGCCGAAGTGGCTGATGCCGACCTGGACAAAATGCTGGACGTGCTGCGCAAGCAGAACACCCGTTTTGAAGTGACTGACCGTGCTGCCCAGAACGATGATCAACTGAACATCGATTTCGTTGGCAAGGTTGACGGCGAAGTATTCGCTGGTGGTTCCGCCACCGGTACTCAGCTGGTTCTGGGTTCGGGTCGCATGATTCCTGGCTTCGAAGAAGGCCTGGTTGGCGCTAAAGCTGGCGAAGAGCGCGTTCTGAAGCTGACTTTCCCTGCTGACTACCAAAACCTGGACCTGGCCGGCAAAGAAGCTGAGTTCACCGTGACTGTGAACACTGTTTCCGAGCCTAAGCTGCCTGAGCTGAACGAAGAGTTCTTCGCTCAATTCGGTATCAAGGAAACAGGTCTGGAAGGTTTCCGCGCCGAAGTTCGCAAGAACATGGAGCGTGAGCTGCGTCAGGCAATCAAGTCCAAGGTCAAGAATCAGGTAATGGACGGTCTGTTGGCTGCCAACCCGATCGAAGTTCCAAAATCCCTGCTGTCCAACGAAGTTGATCGTCTGCGTGTGCAGGCTGTTCAGCAGTTCGGGGGCAACATCAAGCCTGATCAACTGCCAGCTGAGCTGTTCGAAGAGCAAGCCAGCCGTCGCGTAGTACTGGGTCTGATCGTGGCTGAAGTGGTCAAGCAGTTCGACCTCAAGCCTGACGAAGATCGCGTTCGCGAAATGATTCAGGAAATGGCTTCCGCCTACCAGGAGCCAGAGCAGGTTGTAGCTTGGTACTACAAAAATGACGCTCAATTGAACGAGGTTCGTTCGGTTGTGCTGGAAGAGCAAGTTGTGGATACTGTTCTGCAGAAGGCTAAGGTGACCGATAAAGCGGTCTCTTACGAAGAAGCTGTCAAGCCGGTGGAAGCTCCACAAGCCGACTGATTTCTGACTCGTTAGAAAACACAACCATAAGCCAGCCTCGAGCTGGCTTATGCGTATCCAGACAAGACTATTTGGGAGTGACTGCCGGACATGTCCCGCAATTCTTATATTCAGCAGAACTCTGATATCCACGCCGCTGGCGGCCTGGTCCCGATGGTTGTCGAGCAGTCCGCCCGTGGCGAGCGCGCCTATGACATCTACTCGCGCCTGCTCAAGGAGCGAATCATCTTCCTCGTCGGTCCTGTAGAAGACTACATGGCCAACCTGGTAGCTGCGCAGCTGCTTTTCCTTGAAGCCGAGAACCCGGACAAGGACATCCATCTTTACATCAACTCCCCAGGTGGTTCGGTGACTGCAGGCATGTCGATCTACGACACCATGCAATTCATCAAACCTGATGTGTCGACCATCTGCATCGGTCAGGCCTGCAGCATGGGTGCCTTCCTGTTGGCCGGTGGCGCACCGGGCAAGCGTCACTGCCTGCCTAACTCGCGCATGATGATTCACCAGCCACTGGGCGGTTTCCAGGGGCAGGCGTCGGATATCGACATTCATGCCAAGGAAATCCTTAACATCCGTCATCGTTTGAACTCGCTACTGGCTCACCACACGGGTCAGACTCTCGAAACCATCGAGCGTGACACTGAGCGTGACAACTTCATGAGCGCCGAGCGTGCAACCGAATACGGTTTGATCGACTCTGTGTTCAGCAAGCGTCAAATGCCCGCTTAAGCAGCTCAAATGTGGGTGGTTGGGTTAACCGACCACCTGCGGGCTTGAAAAAGCCCGCAGTTGCCTTCATCTTGTGTTGCAAGCCTATCGGATTTGGATCGATCGAATGACTGACACCCGCAACGGCGAGGACAACGGCAAATTGCTCTATTGCTCCTTCTGTGGCAAAAGCCAGCATGAAGTGCGCAAATTGATTGCCGGCCCCTCGGTCTTTATCTGCGACGAATGCGTTGACCTGTGCAATGACATCATCCGTGAGGAGGTGCAGGAAGCCCAGGCCGAGAGCAGCGCGCATAAATTACCTTCGCCAAAAGAAATCAGCGGCATCCTTGATCAATACGTTATTGGTCAGGAACGTGCCAAAAAGGTTTTGGCTGTAGCGGTATACAACCACTACAAGCGCCTTAACCAGCGTGACAAAAAGAACGACGACGTCGAACTCGGCAAGAGCAACATTTTGCTGATCGGCCCAACCGGCTCGGGTAAAACCTTGCTTGCAGAAACCTTGGCTCGTCTGCTGAATGTGCCTTTCACTATTGCTGACGCGACCACGCTGACTGAAGCTGGTTACGTGGGTGAAGACGTTGAGAACATCATTCAGAAGCTGCTGCAGAAATGCGATTACGACGTAGAGAAAGCCCAAATGGGTATTGTCTACATCGATGAAATCGACAAGATTTCGCGCAAATCTGACAACCCTTCGATTACCCGTGATGTTTCCGGTGAAGGTGTGCAGCAGGCCTTGCTCAAGCTAATTGAAGGCACTGTGGCTTCCGTTCCCCCTCAAGGTGGTCGTAAGCACCCACAGCAAGAGTTCTTGCAGGTTGATACCCGCAATATCCTGTTCATCTGTGGTGGTGCATTCTCGGGTCTGGAGAAGGTTGTACAGGCTCGCTCGACTCGTGGCGGCATCGGCTTCAGCGCTGAAGTTCGCAGCAAGGAAGAGGGCAAGAAGGTTGGCGAATCCCTGCGTGAAGTCGAACCTGATGATTTGGTCAAGTTTGGTCTGATCCCGGAATTCGTGGGTCGTCTGCCTGTTCTGGCGACACTTGATGAACTGGACGAAACTGCTTTGATGCAGATTCTGACCGAGCCCAAGAACGCATTGACCAAGCAGTACGCGAAGCTGTTCGAGATGGAAGGTGTTGATCTCGAGTTCCGTGCTGATGCCTTAAAAGCTGTGGCCAAGCGCGCGCTTGAGCGCAAGACTGGCGCCCGTGGCCTGCGTTCGATTCTTGAAGGCGTACTGCTCGACACCATGTACGAAATCCCCTCGCAATCTGAGGTGAGTAAAGTGGTGATCGATGAAAGCGTTATAGAAGGCAAGTCCAAGCCGTTGTTGATTTATGAAAACAACGAAGCGACTGCCAAGGTTGCACCTGACGCGTAAAGGTAATGCTGGGCATTACACATAGCGTGTTAAAAAAGGGGCCTGCGGGCCCCTTTGTTTTTCCTGTTGTTCAACGCTTGTTTTTTTTCAAGACTGCCCCCATCTTGGCTTCAAGCTTACTTCCATCTGATTACGGCCTTATGGCCGCCGTAGAGGCGAAATCATGAAGACAACCATCGAATTGCCTCTCCTGCCATTGCGCGATGTTGTGGTTTATCCGCACATGGTGATCCCACTGTTCGTGGGACGCGAGAAATCGATCGAGGCCCTTGAGGCTGCGATGACGGGCGACAAGCAGATTTTGCTGTTAGCTCAAAAAAACCCTGCTGACGATGATCCGGGCGAAGATGCTCTCTATCGTGTCGGTACCATTGCTACCGTTCTGCAACTGCTCAAGCTTCCGGACGGTACTGTCAAGGTGCTAGTGGAAGGTGAGCAGCGCGGTGCTGTTGAGCATTTCGGCCAGGCAGATGGTTATCTGAGCGCTGAAGTCTCCTTGATTGATGAAGTGGCTGCCCCGGATCGTGAATCCGAGGTTTTTGTTCGCAGCCTGCTCTCGCAGTTTGAACAATATGTGCAGTTGGGCAAAAAGGTCCCGGCTGAGGTTCTGTCATCGCTTAACAGCATTGATGAACCAAGCCGTCTGGTCGATACGATGGCCGCCCACATGGCGCTCAAGATCGAACAGAAGCAGGAGATTCTTGAAATTGTCGACCTTCAGGCCCGGGTTGAGCACGTTCTTGCGTTGCTGGATGCCGAGATCGACTTGCTGCAAGTTGAAAAACGCATCCGTGGCCGTGTCAAAAAGCAGATGGAGCGCAGCCAGCGCGAGTACTACCTGAATGAGCAGATGAAGGCCATTCAAAAAGAGCTGGGTGATGGTGACGAAGGTCACAATGAAATTGAAGAGCTTAAAAAGCGTATCGATGCTGCCGGCTTGCCCAAAGATGCAATGGCCAAGGCTCAGGCTGAGCTGAACAAGCTCAAGCAAATGTCGCCAATGTCTGCTGAAGCCACTGTAGTGCGCTCCTACATCGACTGGCTGGTACAGGTGCCGTGGAAGGCTCAGAGCAAGGTGCGTCTTGACCTGAAGCGCGCTGAAGACATTTTGGACGCAGACCACTACGGTCTGGACGAAGTCAAAGAGCGGATCCTCGAATATCTCGCCGTGCAAAAGCGTGTGAAAAAAATTCGTGGTCCCGTTCTATGTCTGGTGGGTCCTCCAGGTGTAGGTAAAACCTCACTTGCTGAGTCCATCGCCCACGCGACAAACCGTAAATTCGTACGTATGGCCTTGGGTGGTGTGCGTGACGAGGCGGAAATTCGTGGTCATCGCCGTACTTATATCGGTTCGATGCCAGGAAGATTGATTCAAAAGATGACCAAGGTTGGCGTGCGCAACCCTCTGTTCCTGCTCGATGAAATCGACAAGATGGGCAGTGACATGCGCGGCGATCCGGCTTCGGCTTTGCTTGAGGTGCTAGACCCGGAGCAAAACCATAATTTCAACGATCATTACCTCGAAGTCGATTACGACCTGTCCGATGTGATGTTCCTGTGTACGTCCAACTCGATGAATATCCCGCCAGCTTTGCTGGACCGGATGGAAGTCATTCGTCTGCCTGGCTACACCGAAGACGAAAAGATCAACATCGCTGTCAAATATCTGGCCCCGAAACAGATCGAAGCCAACGGTTTGAAGAAAGGCGAGCTGGCGTTCGATAACGAAGCTATCCGCGACATTATTCGTTACTACACTCGTGAAGCCGGTGTGCGGGGTCTGGAGCGTCAAATTGCGAAGATCTGCCGCAAGGCGGTCAAAGAGCATGCAATGGAAAAACGCTTTGCTGTCACTGTGACTCCAGAGCTGCTTGAGCACTTTTTGGGTGTAAGAAAATTCAGCTACGGTTTGGCTGAAGTTCAGGATCAAATTGGTCAAGTGACCGGTCTGGCTTGGACGCAGGTTGGTGGCGAGTTGTTGACTATTGAAGCGGCAGTTGTTCCTGGCAAGGGTCAACTGATCAAAACGGGTTCGCTGGGCGATGTGATGGTTGAGTCGATCACGGCTGCACTTACGGTAGTGCGTAGCCGTGCTAAAAGCCTGGGTATCCCGTTGGATTTCCACGAAAAACGCGATATTCACATTCACATGCCGGAAGGCGCTACGCCTAAAGATGGTCCTAGTGCCGGTGTAGGAATGTGTACGGCTCTTGTCTCTGCATTGACCCTGATTCCGGTACGTGCCGATGTTGCAATGACGGGTGAAATTACCCTTCGTGGTCAGGTGCTGGCGATTGGCGGTCTGAAAGAAAAATTACTTGCAGCTCACCGTGGTGGGATCAAAACTGTAATTATTCCTGAAGAAAACGTACGTGATTTGAAGGAAATTCCTGACAACATCAAACAGGATCTTCAGATTAAACCAGTTAAATGGATTGACGAGGTCCTGCAAATTGCGCTGCAATACGCCCCGGAGCCCTTGCCGGATGTGGCTCCCGAGATTGTTGCCAAGGACGACAAACGAGAGTCTGACTCTAAGGAAAGAATTAGCACGCATTAATACGGATTCGCCTGATGGGCTTTCTTGACGCTTTTTAGAGCCCTTGTTATAAAGCGGCTCTATAAGTGTCCGTAAGTGCTTCAGCAGTCGTTTTGCTTTTACCAAAAAACTTTAGAAACATACTCAGATAGATATAAGGGGACTTAGAGTGAACAAGTCGGAACTGATTGATGCTATCGCTGCATCTGCTGATATCCCGAAAGCTGCAGCTGGCCGTGCGCTGGACGCAGTAATCGAATCCGTCACTGGCGCTCTTAAGGCTGGCGACTCTGTGGTACTGGTTGGTTTTGGTACTTTCTCTGTAACCGATCGTCCTGCTCGTATTGGTCGTAACCCACAGACCGGTAAAACGCTGGAAATTCCTGCTGCTAAAAAACCAGGCTTCAAAGCCGGTAAAGCACTGAAAGAAGCGGTTAACTAAGTTTCTGTAACACTTTTTACCCAACCGGGTCAGGCGCACGCCAGGCTTGGCAGCGGAGCGGTAGTGCAATCGATGGCAACATCGTCTTGTCACGCCGGGGGTCGCGGGTTCGAGCCCGGTCCGCTCCGCCAGTTACGAGAAGGCGCATCCTCGGATGCGCCTTTCTTCTATCCGGACTCTACCCACGCTCCACGGTTGCTCATTATGCAAGACCGTTTCTGGGGGAAGCATGCTGCAAAATATCAGGGACAATTCACAAGGCTGGATTGCCAAGACCATCATCGGTGTCATCGTCGCGTTGATGGCGTTGACCGGTTTCGATGCCATTTTTCAAGCCACCTCTACCAGCCAGGATGCCGCCAAGGTTAACGGTGAAGAAGTCACTCAAGTTGAGCTGAGCCAAGCCGTCGACATGCAACGTCGTCAGCTGCTGCAGCAGTTGGGCAAGGATTTCGACTCTTCGTTGCTGGATGAAAAAATGCTGCGTGAAGCGGCCCTCAAAGGGCTGATCGATCGCAAGCTGTTGCTTCAAGGCGCTAAAGAAGCGAAGTTTTCGTTCTCTGAAGCTGCCCTGGATCAAGTCATCCTGATGACCCCTGAGTTTCAGGAAGATGGCAAATTCAGTCCTGAGCGTTTCGATCAGGTCATTCGTCAACTGGGTTACGGCCGTCTTCAGTTCCGCGACATGCTGGGCCAGGAAATGTTGATTGGTCAGCTGCGTGCCGGTTTGGCAGGTAGCGGTTTTGTGACCGATGAACAGGTGAACGCTTTTGCCCGTCTCGAAAAACAAACCCGTGATTTCGCTTCTCTGAACATCAAGGCCGACCCGGCTGCGGTGAAATTGAGCGATGACGAAATCAAGGCTTACTACGACGAGCACGCCAAAGAGTTCATGACGCCTGATCAGGTCGTAATCGATTACATCGAGTTGAAGAAATCCTCTTTCTTTGACCAGGTAGCCGTTAAAGACGATGAGCTGCAAGCGCTCTATCAAAAAGAAATCGCCAACCTGGCTGAGCAGCGTCGAGCTGCGCATATCCTGATCGAAGTCAACGACAAGGTCAGCGACGAGCAGGCCAAAGCCAAGATCGCCGATATTCAGCAGCGTCTGGCCAAAGGTGAAAGCTTTGAGGCTCTGGCCAAGGAGTTTTCCCAGGATCCGGGTTCGGCCGCCAATGGCGGTGATCTGGGCTTTGCAGGTCAAGGTGTCTACGATCCTGTGTTTGAAACTGCAGTTTATGCATTGAAGCAAGACCAGGTTTCGGAACCGGTGCGGACCACTTTTGGTTATCACCTGATCAAGCTGCTGGGCGTCGAAGCACCTGAAGTGCCGAGCTTTGCCAGCCTGAAAGACAAGCTGACCCATGACTTGAAAACCCAGCAGGTCGAGCGCCGCTTTGTAGATGCGACCAAGCAATTGGAAGACTCTGCGTTTGAAGCCTCCGATTTGGTTCAGCCTGCTCAAGAGCTGAAGCTGACTGTGCATACCTCTGCGCCATTTGGTCGTGAGGGTGGCGAAGGCATAGCAGCCAATCGTGCTGTGATTCAAGCCGCATTCAGTACCGAAGTGATGGATGAAGGTGCGAACAGCACGGCTATCGAACTCGATCCTGAGACCGTAGTTGTGTTGCGCGTCAAGGAGCACCGCAAGCCAGAGCAGTTGCCTCTTGAAGCTGTTGCTTCAAGCATTCGCGCGCAATTGGTGAAAGAACACGCCAGCGCTGCTGCCAAAACCAGAGCTGAAGAAATCATCAAGGAACTGCGCGATGGCAAACTGCCGTTGAACCAGCCAATTGATGGTCAGTCCTGGAAGGTTCAGGAAGCTGTTGCCCGTGGCCAGGAAGGTATTGATCCGGCCGTGTTGCAAGCTGTGTTCCGCATGCCCAAGCCAGCATCTAAGGACAAGCCGACGTTTGGCAGCGTGACCTTGGCTGATGGTGGTGTCATGGTCTTGCGTTTGAATGGTGTTAACGATGCTGTTGCACCGACTGAAGAAGAGAAGGCGTCGTACCGTCGCTTCCTCGCTTCCCGTGTTGGCCAGCAAGACTTTGCTGCCTACCGCAAGCAGTTGGAAAACGAAGCCAAGGTAGAGCGCTACTAGGCGTTTATCCCGCTTCACTAAAAATGGCCGCTCAGTGAGTGGCCATTTTTTATGGGCGGTGATTGGCGATTGTCGTAAGGATTCACTCAGGGTGGGCGTGTTGACTATCGACTGGAGCCTGGGATCGCTGGTCAAGGGTGTAATCGCGCACTACATGGGCGATACGCACGTGATAGTCGTTGAATACCTGTACCCGACCTTCGGATTGGGCCATTCGATGCTGCTCCAGCGTACGCCACTTCTGGATAGCCTCTTCGTCGCGCCAGAATGACAATGACAGCAGTTTTCCCGGTTCGCTCAGGCTTTGGTAACGCTCAATGGAAATAAAACCCTCCAACTCTGCAAGCAGGGGTTTGAGTTCTCCTGCAAGGTTGAGGTAACGCTGGTAGTGCTGGTCGTGCGGCCAGGCTTCAAAAATCACGGCAATCATTGTTCAGGCTCCAAGGGATTGCTCCATGCGGGGATTCGGCCATTGAGCGAAGGGAGGTAACTCCAGCGCAATTGCGGTATCAGTGAGGTAGCCGGTTGTTGCAGCAATGCCAAAATGCTTTGAGCCGCAATAGTCAGCGCTAATTGCTGACCGGGGCACTGATGTCTTGCGTGGCCAAAACTGTAGATTTTTCGATGAGTTCGCCTGAGCAAAAAGCGGTCGGGGTCTGGATTCGAGTGTGGGTCCCTGTTGGCCGAGGCCAGCAACAGCAGAACCGTATCCCCGGCGTGCAAGACGCTATCGCCAATGGTGCATTGCCTGGTCACGAAGCGCCGAGTGTTCTGTACTGGAGAGTCGAAGCGCGCAACCTCTGCAACCAGCTCGTTAATCTGTGTCGGAGTGCGGGTTACCTCCTCGAGCAACCCGGGTTGTTGTTGAAGTGCAACAAGCGTGTTGCCGATCAATCCGGCGCCTGCTTCGCAAGTCTGGGATACACCGATCAGGTTGGCGATCAGTGCATCTTGGTCTTGCCAGTTGCTGGCTGTGCAGGCCCGGCATATATCTGCAAGGAAGTCGCTTTTAGGCTGTTGGCCGTTGAGCAGCGCGTTCAGCATCTGGCTTAACCGGGTGGCGGCATCGTCCGCGCTGCGCAGTTGGCAGGCATTGCTCAATGGCGAAAGGCAAGCGACAAAATCCCTGGTCAGGCTGGCGACGCTGGGTAGCTGGGCGGCTTGAAACCCCATCATGGCTGCGAGCACTGAAACTGGCAGGCTGAACATTAAGCCGTTCAGGCTCTCGGCGCCGAGGTCTGCACGGCCTACAAGGCTGCACACGAGTGTTTCGACGTTCTGCACAGGCACTGCCATCAGAGCAGGCTCGATCGCGGCTCTTGGGCATTGCTGGCGCGCTCCCTCGTTCATGCGCATCAATCTGGCGAATACGTCCCCGGCCGGACCTTGGGCGATGGCTCGCGGAACCGGCTCATGCTCGGGCCGTACCCGGCAATCCGGCTGTTGCAGGATTGCCTCCACTGCTGCAGCTCCGCAGGCGACCCACAGGCCAAGATCAGGATCGAAAAAAAGATCCGTTTTTTCTCGCAAGTGCGAGTAATAAGGGTAGGGGGCGGCGTGTGTAGCAGCTTCGAAGGGAGTCATTAAGAGCGTCCTTGTCAGTAAGAACGGGTAATCTCTCGCATCCTCTCTTCCTGCAATTCGCTCAGGAGCGAAATATGGATGTTCCATGTCATGACTCCGATATCTCCCAGGTTGCGGCGGCCATTGCTGAGCCGGCAAGGACGAGGATGCTCTGCGCGTTGATGGATGGCCACGCGCGCACCAGTACCGAGCTGGCTGTGATTGCGGGGGTGGGAACATCCACGGCCAGTGCGCATTTGGCTCGGCTGAGAGAGGACGGGCTGGTCAAGCTGCATGTGCAGGGGCGGCATCGTTACTACAGCCTGGCCGATGCCCATGTGGCTCGAGCTATTGAAGCCCTGATGGTCATCAGCAAGATAGCCACTCCACGGTTTGTGCCTACGGCACCCGATCGTTTGCAGTTTGCCAGAACCTGTTACGACCATATGGCTGGGACGCTGGCGGTTCGCCTGCATGACTTTTTCATCGAGTCGGCCTGGCTTGTATCGACCGCGTCCAATGACGGCCTGTATCAACTCACGCCTGACGGTGAAAGGGCGATGACGGGGCTTGGTATAAAGATCGATGCGCTGCGGGCGCAGCGTCGTCGCTTTGCCTGCGGGTGCCTGGACTGGAGCATGCGCAGTCCTCATCTGGCTGGCACGCTGGGCGCCGCCTTCCTGCAAATGTCCATTGCCCGCAATTGGGTTGTCCAGGATCTGGACAGTCGAGCACTTGGGTTGACTCCCAAAGGGCGAAAGGAATTGGCCACCCGTTTCGGCATCAGTTTTTAAAGGCTGTGCACGAAATGAAAAACGCCCGATGCATTCAATGCACCGGGCGTTTTGAGTAACAGCTACAACGAAGTATTTACTCTTCGAGGCTGCCCATGGCGGTAGTGTTGAAACCACCGTCCACGTACATGATTTCACCGCTGATGCCCGACGCCAGGTCGGAGCACAGGAAGGCGCCGGCATTGCCGACTTCGTCGATGGTGACGTTACGACGCAGAGGAGTCTGTGCTTCGTTGGCCGCCAGCATTTTGCGGAAGTTCTTGATGCCCGAAGCGGCCAGGGTGCGGATCGGACCTGCCGATACGCAGTTAACACGAGTGCCTTCCGGACCGAGGCTGCCAGCCAGGTAACGTACGCCCGCTTCCAGGCTGGCTTTGGCCATACCCATCACGTTGTAGTTAGGCATGGTGCGTTCTGCACCCAGGTAAGACAGGGTCAGCAGGCTGCCGTTGCGGCCTTTCATCATCGGGCGACCGGCTTTTGCCAGGGCTACGAAGCTGTAGGCGCTGATGTCGTGAGCGATGCGGAAGCCTTCACGCGTAGTAGCGTCAGTGAAGTCGCCATCCAGTTGGTCGCCAGGAGCGAAACCTACTGAGTGAACGATGCAGTCCAGACCGTCCCACTTCTTGCTCAAGTCTTCGAATACCTTGGCGATTTCTTCATCGCTGGCAACGTCGCAAGGGAAGCACAGTTCAGGGTTGGAACCCCAGCCTGCTGCGAACTCTTCAACACGACCTTTCAGCTTTTCGTTCTGATAAGTGAAAGCCAGTTCAGCGCCTTCACGATGCATGGCGGCAGCAATGCCAGAAGCGATGGACAATTTGCTAGCGACACCAACGATCAGTACGCGCTTACCGGTGAGAAAACCCATGTGTTGTTCCTCTATCAGGTTAATCGACAGCCACTGGTGCCAAAAAGGCGGCTTCCAGCAGCTGCTGTGTATATGGATGTTGCGGTGAGGCAAAGATACTTTGCGCATCACCCTGTTCGACCACTTGGCCATGCTTGACCACCATCAACTGGTGGCTTAGCGCTTTGACGACAGCCAGGTCATGGCTGATAAACAAATATGTCAGGTTGTGCCTGGTTTGAAGTGAGCGCAGCAGCTCAACGACCTGGCGTTGCACTGTCCGATCCAACGCTGAGGTGGGTTCGTCCAGCAAAATCAACTCCGGCTTCAAAACCAGTGCCCGGGCAATGGCGATTCTTTGCCGTTGTCCGCCCGAAAACTCGTGAGGGTAACGGTGCCGGGTTTCCGGATCCAGACCTACTTCTCGCAAGGCTTCAATAATTGCTATTTCCTGCTCTGCCTCTGTGCCCATGCGGTGGATGCGCAGCCCTTCACCGACAATCTCGCTGACGCTCATGCGCGGGCTGAGACTGCCAAACGGATCCTGGAACACCACCTGCATTTCGCGGCGCAGCGGCCTGACTTCTTTCTGCGACAGACAGTCTAGCCGTTTGCCTTCAAAACTGATCAAACCCTTGCTGGCAATCAGGCGCAAAATGGCCAGGCCCAGCGTCGACTTGCCCGATCCACTTTCACCCACAATGCCCAGTGTCTGTCCCTGCGCCAGGCTGAAGTTGATTCCATCGACTGCTTTCACGTGGTCAACGGTCTTGCGCAACAGCCCTTTTTTGATCGGGAACCATACTTTCAGGTCCTCGACTTCCAGCAATGGCGGGCCGGCAACGGTGTTGGCCGGGCCTCCGCTAGGCTCTGCACTGAGCAGTTCCCGAGTGTATGGATGCTGCGGCGAACGGAACAGCTGCTCGCACGATGCTTGTTCGACGATTAAACCGCGCTGCATGACACATACTCGATGCGCAATTCGTCGAACAAGGTTCAAATCGTGACTGATCAGTAACAGCGACATGCCTAGGCGGGCTTGCAGATCCTTGAGCAGATCAAGAATTTTAAGCTGCACCGTGACGTCCAGCGCCGTGGTGGGCTCATCGGCGATCAGCAACTCGGGTTCATTGGCCAGGGCCATGGCGATCATCACCCGCTGCCTCTGCCCACCCGAGAGCTCGTGAGGCAGAGCCTTGAGACGCTTGTGAGGCTCGGGGATGCCAACCAGGTCCAGAAGCTCCAGCGTACGCTGTGTGGCCGCCTTGCCTGTTAGCCCCTTATGAATGCCTAGCACTTCATTGATTTGTTTTTCAATGCTGTGCAGCGGATTCAGTGAAGTCATGGGCTCCTGAAAAATCATTGCAATGCGATTGCCACGAATGTGACGCAGCTTTTTCTCGTCCAGACTCAGTAAATCTTGCCCGCCATAGGTAATGCTGCCGCTTGGATGGCGTGCAAGCGGGTAGGGCAGAAGCCTGAGGATCGAGTGCGCGGTCACTGACTTGCCAGACCCGCTTTCACCGACCAGGGCCAGGGTTTCCCCGCGCTTGATATCAAAATTGATGCCTTGTACCACACGCTGCGGTGTTTCACCGGCGGTGAACTCGACGGAGAGGTCGCGCACTTCGATCAGGTTGTCTTGCGTCATCTCATTTCCTCGGGTCGAAGGCATCGCGAGCGGACTCACCGATAAACACCAGCAGGCTGAGCATAATGGCCAGTACCGCGAATGCACTGATACCCAACCAAGGAGCTTGCAGGTTGGACTTGCCCTGAGCGACCAGTTCACCGAGTGACGGCGCGCCTGGCGGCAGGCCGAAGCCCAAAAAGTCCAGCGCGGTGAGCGTGCCAATGGCTCCGGTCAGGATAAACGGCATAAACGTCATGGTGGAGACCATGGCGTTAGGCAGAATATGGCGGTACATGATGGCCATGTCCTGCATGCCGAGGGCGCGTGCGGCGCGCACATATTCCAGATTTCGCCCACGCAGGAATTCGGCGCGTACGACGTCGACCAGGCTCATCCACGAGAACAGCAGCATGATCCCCAGCAGCCACCAGAAATTGGGCTGCACAAAGCTGGCGAGAATGATCAGCAGATACAACACGGGCAAGCCTGACCAGATTTCCAGAAAGCGCTGGCCGGCAAGGTCCACCCAACCCCCATAAAAGCCTTGGAGTGCTCCGGCGATGACGCCAATGATCGAACTTAAAACGGTCAGGGTCAGCGCGAACAGCACCGAAATCCGAAAGCCGTAAATCACTCGGGCCAGCACATCGCGCCCCTGGTCATCGGTGCCTAGCCAGTTTTCCGCTGACGGCGGCGCAGGAGCGGGCACTTTCAGGTCGTAGTTAATGCTCTGATAGCTGTACGGGATGAGTGGCCACAGCACCCAGGCGTCTTTCTTGGCCAGCAGTTCACGGATATACGGGCTTTTGTAATTGGCTTCGAGGGGGAACTCACCGCCAAAGTCAGTCTCCGGGTAGCGCTTGAGCGCCGGGAAATACAGTTCCCCGTCGTAATTGATCACCAGTGGTTTGTCATTGGCGATCAGTTCGGCATTCAGGCTAAGCCCGAACAGCACCAGAAAAATCCACAGCGACCACCAGCCACGCTTGTTGGCTTTGAAGCGCGCAAAGCGGCGTCGATTCAGAGGCGATAATTTCATCTCAATGCTCCCGGCTTTCAAAGTCGATGCGTGGATCAACCAGGGTGTATGAGAGGTCACCGATCAGCTTCACCACCAGCCCGACCAGCGTGAAAATAAACAGGGTGCCGAAGACCACGGGGTAATCGCGATTGATCGCCGCTTCAAAGCTCATCAGGCCCAGGCCGTCGAGGGAGAAAATTACTTCGACCAACAAGGCGCCGGTAAAGAAAATTCCTATGAATGCGGACGGGAAACCCGCGATCACCAGCAGCATGGCATTGCGAAACACATGGCCATAAAGCACGCGATGGTTGGTCAGCCCTTTGGCTTTTGCGGTGACCACGTACTGTTTGTTGATCTCATCCAGGAAGCTGTTTTTAGTCAGCAAGGTCATGGTGGCGAAGTTGCCGATTACCAGCGCGGTGACCGGCAATGCCAGATGCCAGAAGTAATCAAGGATCTTGCCGCCCACACTCAGCTCGTCGAAGTTGTTGGAGGTCAGGCCTCGCAACGGGAACCAGTCAAAATAGCTGCCCCCGGCAAACAGCACGATCAGCAGGATGGCAAACAAAAAGGCGGGGATCGCATAACCGATAATGATCAACGAACTGGTCCAGACGTCGAAATGGCTGCCGTGCCGCGTAGCCTTGGCGATTCCCAGCGGAATCGATACCAGGTACATGATCAGGGTGCTCCATAACCCCAGTGAAATCGAAACCGGCATCTTCTCCTTGATCAGGTCGATGACCTTGGCGTCTCGAAAGAAACTCTCGCCGAAGTCCAGTTGTGCGTAGTTCTTGATCATGATCCACAAACGTTCCGGCGCCGACTTGTCGAAGCCGTACATCTTTTCGATTTCCTTGATCAGCTCCGGGTCCAGCCCTTGCGCGCCGCGATAGTTGGAGCCGGCCACGGACACCTCCGAACCCCCTCCCGCGATACGGCTGGTGGCACCATCAAAACCCTCCAGCTTGGCGATCATCTGTTCAACCGGGCCGCCGGGTGCGGCCTGGATGATGATGAAGTTAATCAGCAGTATCCCGAATAGCGTCGGAATAATAAGCAGCAGTCGCCTGAATATATAAGCCAGCATTTAAGGCTCCTGGCTCGCGCTTGCAGGTTTAATCGGGGTCTCAGTTTTGGCGTCAGGCTTTGCCCACCAGGTCGAGGTGCCAATGTCGTATTTCGGGGTCACTTCGGGGTGGCCGATGTGACTCGAATACGCAACGCGCCAGGTTTTGATGTGCCAGTTCGGAATCACGTAGAAGCCCCACTGCAAGACTCGGTCCAAGGCCCGGGCATGGTTGATCAGGCTTTTTCGGGACTCGGCATTGATCAGGCCCTCCGTCAGTTGATCAATGGCCGGGTCCTTGAGGCCGATAAAGTTACGGCTGCCGGGCTTATCGATACTGAGCGATTCCCAGTATTCGCGCTGTTCGCTACCAGGTGAGCTGGACTGCGGGAAGCTGCCGACGATCATGTCGTAATCGCGCGAGCGCAGACGGTTCAGGTATTGGGAGGTATCGACCCGACGTATCTGCAAGTCGATACCCAGATCGCTCAAGTTGCGTTTGAAAGGCAGGAGGATTCGCTCGAATTCGGTTTGTGCCAGCAGAAATTCGATGGTGACCGGCTTTCCCTGTGCGTCGACCATCTTGTCGTCGACGATACGCCAGCCTGCTTCTTGCAGCAGTTGATAGGCGCGGCGTTGCTGCTCGCGAATCATGCCGCTGGCATCAGTGACGTTAGGCTTGAAGACTTCAGTGAATACCTTGTCCGGAACCTGGCCGCGCAAGGGTTCCAGAATGGCCAGTTCTTCTTCGGTGGGCGGTGCTTTGGCAGCCATTTCTGAGTTTTCGAAATAACTGCCCGTACGTGCATAAGCGCCGCTGAACAGCTGCTTGTTGGCCCACTCGAAGTCAAACAGCAGGCTGATGGCTTCGCGAACACGAACATCCTGGAACATGGGTTTGCGCAGGTTGAAGACAAAACCCTGCATGCCTGTCGGGTTGTGGTTGCGGATTTCTTCTTTTTTCAACCGGCCCTGAGTGAAGGCGGGGGCGTTGTAGGCACCGGCCCAGTTCTTGGCGCTGATTTCCAGCCAGTAATCAAATTGCCCGGCCTTGAGGGCTTCGAACGCTACGCTGTTGTCGCGAAAGTAATCGACGGTAATCGTGTCGAAGTTGTACAGGCCCTTGTTGATCGGCAGGTCTTTGCCCCAGTAGTCCTTGTTGCGCTCGTAACGGATTGAGCGCCCGGGCTTGATTTCGGTGATGGTGTAAGGCCCGCTGCCGGGCGGCACTTCCAGGTTGCCCTTGCCGAACTCTCGTGTTTCCCACCAGTGCTTGGGCAAAACCGGGAGCTGGCCAAGTATCAGCGGTAACTCGCGATTCTTGTTGTGCTTGAAGGTGAACTTCACTTGCAACGGGTTTTCTGCGATCGCCTGGTCGACATCGCTGTAATAGCCCTTGTAAAGCGGTGAACCGTTTTTCATCAGGGTATCGAAGCTGAACACCACGTCTTCGGCACGAATCGGATGACCGTCACTGAATTTTGCCTGGGGGCGCAGGTAAAAGCGCACCCAGCTGTTGTCTGGGGCTTTTTCGATTTTCTCGGCGATGAGGCCGTAGGAAGTGAAGGGCTCATCGAGGGTTTGCCGGGCCAGGGTATCGAAGGTCAGGTCAATGTCGTCGGCCGGAACGCCTTTGTTGATAAAGGGGTTGAGGCTGTCAAAACTGCCCAGCGAGGACTTGCGAAATGTCCCGCCCTTGGGAGCGTCCGGGTTGACGTAATCAACATGCTTGAAATTGGCCGGGTATTTCGGCGGCTCGTCGTAGAGGGTCAACGCATGTTGAGGGGCGGCCAGCGCCATGCAGGCAAAACCGGTCAACAGTAAGCCAGCGAGGGGGTTGAGCAACGTACGCAAAGGCATCATTGTTTTTTCTCCGTAGGCTTAAGCCACCACGCGCTAAGGCCCAGGGTGTAGGGCGGCGTAGTCACAAAGGCGAACCGGTTGCGGTACGCCAGGCGGTGATAGTTCAGATACCAGTTAGGAATGATGTAGTGCTGCCATAGCAACACACGGTCAAGGGCTCGCCCGGCCGACAATTGCTCGTCACGGTTCTGGGCGGCCAGCAAGCGTTCGAGCAACTGATCCACGAGCGGGCTGGAAACGCCTGCATAGTTTTTGCTGCCCTTGACGTTCGCCTGGCTGGAGTGGAAGTACTGCCACTGTTCAAGGCCGGGGCTCAGGGTCTGGTCAAGGGTCATGAGGATCATGTCGAAGTCGAATTGATCCAGTCGTTGTTTGTATTGCGCGCGATCTACCGTGCGTAGTCGGGCGTCGACGCCGATGCTGGCGAGGTTTTCCACATAAGGCTGCAGGATGCGCTCAAGGTTGGGATTGACCAGCAATATCTCGAAGCGCAGCGGCTTGCCTTCGCTGTTGAGCAAGCGTTGACCGGACAGCTTCCAGCCGCTTTCGGCCAGCAAGCCCAGTGCCTGGCGCATCGTTTCACGGGGGATGCCGCGGCCGTCGGTTTGGGGCAGGGCAAAGGCCTGGCTGAACAGTTCGGGAGGCAGTTGGTTGCGCCACGGTGAAAGCATCAGCCATTCATGCCCTTGGGGAATGCCGCTGGCCGAAAACTCGCTGTTGGGATAAAAACTCGAAGCGCGCTTGTAGGCACCGTTGAACAGTGTGCGGTTGGTCCATTCAAAGTCGAACATCAAGCCCAGGGCCTCACGGACTCTGGTTTGCTCAAAGGTGGCGCGGCGGCTGTTCATGAACAGCCCCTGGGTTTGCGTCGGAATCTGGTGGGCGATTTCAGCCTTAACCACATCTCCCCGACGGACCGCCGGGAAGTTATAGCCATTGGCCCAGTTCTTGGCCTGGTGTTCGATATAGATATCGAATTCGCGTGCTTTGAAGGCTTCGAAGGCGACATCGCTGTCGCGGTAGAACTCCACTTCAACCCGGTCGAAATTATATTTGCCGCGATTGACCGGCAAGTTGGCGCCCCACCAGTTCTTCACATGCTCGAAGACCAGTTGGCGACCCGGAGTGACCTTGGTGATGCGGTATGGCCCGCTGCCCAGCGGTGGTTCAAAGGTGGTGGCTTTAAAATCGCGTTTTGCCCAGTAATGTTGGGGCAGGACTGGCAACTCACCCAGACGCAAAATCAGCAAAGGGTTGTTTGCACGCTTGAACACAAAGCGAATGCGCTTGGGCCCCAGAATGTCGACGCGCTGGACTTCCTGAAGATTGGTCCGGTACTGCGGATGGCCCTCTTTGAGCAACAGGTTGTAAGAGAACGCAACGTCGTAGGCAGTGATCGGTTTGCCATCGTGAAAACGGGCTTCGGGTCGAAGGTTGAATACCACCCAGCTGCGGTCTTCGTTGTACTCCACCGATTGTGCGATCAAGCCATAGCTGGATGTTGGCTCATCGCCGGATGGCGCGTATTGGCCAGTGCCGGCCATCAGGGTTTCGTTGAGCTCGTTGACCCCGTATTGCAAAAAATTTGGCGTCGATACCGGGCTGGTGCCTTTGAAGGTATAGGGGTTTAGCGTGTCGAAGGTGCCGAACGCCATGACCTTCAAGGTCCCGCCTTTGGGCGCGTCAGGGTTTACCCAATCGAAATGGGTGAACGTGGCCGGGTACTTGAGTGTGCCGAACTGCGCATAACCGTGGCTTTCGCTCAAGGATGCGCTTACGGGGAAGCTCAAGGCCAGGCTGATAAATAGCGTGAGGAGGGGACGCATCAAGTCAGAGATCCGATCCAGGCATTGGGCTTAGGTTTCCGTACAGTAACAGCTTGTATCTGTAGGAAAAAGGCCACGCTGGAAAGCACTGCGGGCAAGTTGCGCCCTACTTTTGTGTAGGAATCAACTTGCCCGCAATAGTGCCAGCATTATGCTTTAACGCGGTTTTGAAACTGTCAGCATCTGCCCGGGTTTCAGGGCTTTTGCGCTGCTTGGGTTCCAGCGCTTGAGATGTTGCATTTCAACGTTGAAACGCTTGGCAACGATGTACAGCGAGTCGCCTTTTTTGACCTTGTATTGCGTAGGCTTTCTGCCCGTGGACTTGCGGGTGTCCTGCATGACCAGGATCTGACCGGCCTTGAGGTTGTTGCCGCTTAGTTTGTTCCAATGCTGCAGGTCTTTGACATCAACCTTGTTGGCTTTGGCAATCAGGGTCAGGTTGTCGCCACTTTTAACCCGGTACTTGCGGTTAAGCCGTGCCGGTTGATTGCTCGCAATGCTGTCAAACACAGGCTTTTTAGGGCGCAGACTGACGAGTTCTTCGGGCTTGAGGTTGGAAAGGCTGGCGGTCAGCAACTGCGCTTTGGAGGTGGGCACAAGCAGGTGTTGCGGGCCATCGGTCGTGGCGCGCTGCTTGTAAGCCGGATTCAGCTGAAACATCTCGTCTTCGTCGATCTCGGCCAGGGCTGCCACGCGGGACAGATCCATGGACTGCTTGATTTCGACCATTTCGAAGTAGGGTTCGTTGGCGATCGGATTCAGGTTGATGCCATAGGCTTCAGGGGCCAGAACCACTTGGGACAGTGCCAGCAGTTTTGGAACGTAGTCTTTGGTTTCCTGCGGCAGTGGCAGGTTCCAGTAATCGGTCGGCAAGCCGAGTTTTTCATTGCGCTCGATGGCCCGGCTAACAGTACCTTCGCCTGCGTTGTAAGCCGCCAGGGCCAGCAGCCAGTCACCGTTGAACATGTCGTGCAGACGGTTCAGGTAGTTCAGGGCTGCCAGGGTCGAGGCGGTAATGTCACGGCGACCGTCGTAAGCACGGGTTTGACGCAAATTGAAATAGCGGCCCGTCGAAGGGATAAATTGCCAGAGACCGACCGCATTGGCGTGGGAGTACGCCATTGGGTTGTAGGCGCTTTCGATGGCTGGCAACAGGGCCAGTTCCAGCGGCATGTTGCGCTCTTCGAGGCGTTCGACGATGTAGTGGATGTAAAGACTGCCACGCTCTCCTGCGTTCTCGAGGAATGACGGATTGCTGGCAAACCACAAGCGCTGTTGTTCAATGCGGGGGTTAACGTTCTGGCCGTCCTGCAACTTGAACCCTTGGCGCATCCGCTCCCAGACATCTTGCGGGGCAACGGGGCTAGTTTTTTCGCTGAGCCAGAGCGGCTCTTGAGGGATGCGCTTGGCGATTTTCAGGCTGGCCCGTTCGGTGGTTTGCGCCGAATGATCCATGGATTGGCAGCCCGCAAGAGTGGCGGACACAGCCACCGCGATGGCTTTAACCAAGCGCGTCAATGCGTCTGAATTGATGGAGTAACCTTTAAATGACGACATTGGCTGATGATAGTTTCAGGAAAAAATGTCGGGGGATTCTAGAAAGCAGGGGGGGTGCGGTCAACTGTTGAGAATTTCTGTGCTAACCGCAGCCCGTTTTAGAACGTATCTTTCCAGCTGCGCAGGCTGGCAAAGACAGCACCGGGCGAGTCGTTGTCGAGGGAGTTCCACTCGTCAGCTTTTTCTTTAACAGATGTTTCTTTAACCCTTAAAAAGGGATTTGTGCGTAATTCGAGGCCTATGGAGGATGGCAAGCTGATGCGGCCTTCGGCGCGCCATTGGGTGACTTGCGCTACCCGCGCTGCAATATCCGCATTGGTGGGCTCGACCGCCTGGGCGAAGCGCAAATTGCTAAGGGTGTATTCGTGGGTGCAGTACACGCCAGTGAGGGCTGGCAGCGCAGCGAGTCGGCTCAGTGACTGGTGCATTTGTTCAGGGCTGCCCTCGAACAGTCGGCCACAGCCAGCGGCGAAGAGGGTGTCACCGCAGAACAGCAGGGGAGCCGATGGGTCGTCATGATAGAAGGCGATGTGCCCCAGCGTGTGTCCGGGCACGAGCATGACTTGAAATTCAAGGCCCAGCACTTCGATACGGTCGGCGTCGTTAAGCGCCACTTGTCGGGCTGGAATGGTCTCAAGTGCCGGGCCCCAGACCTTCGCGTTAGTGTGCTCATGCAGTTGCGCAACACCGCCCACATGATCGAAGTGGTGATGGGTGATCAATATGTCACTGAGCACCCAGCCCGGGTGCTGCTCCAGCCAGGCCATGACGGGCGCGGCGTCACCCGGATCGACCACGGCGCAGCGTTTGTGATCGGTGTCTTGCAACAACCATATGTAGTTGTCGCTGAAGGCGGGCAGGGCGTCGATCTGTAACATGGTGCAATTCCCAAGTGCGAAACAATGGCGCATCTTAGGGTCTGTTGATGTTCCATTGCGAGCCGCGTCGCAGGACGACGTTGCGTCCAGCCTGTTCAGTACAACCTGACTGCGCTGCTCGCGCCTCGCCCGGCACCACGTGTGCTATGGTCGCGGCCGCAAAGAAACGTCAGCAAACCTTAAGGCTTGTGATTGGTAGACGGCGAGTTGGAGGAGCGATGACCGATAAAGCATTGGCTCAGGCAGACCCTGAGTGGCTGGCGCTGATCAGTTCAGCGCGTGAATGGCTGTCCGGCCCCCTTGGGCAGTTGTTGCTCGAAGATGAGCAGCGTGTGCTTGAGGATGAGCTGGGACGCTTTTTCGGCGGCTATCTGGTGCATTACGGCCCTGGCGCCGAACCCCCTCCAGAGGCTGCGCAAGTACGCCGCAGTGTGCGTCTTGGAGCCCCCCTGCCGGGTGTTGAGATCATTTGTGAAGAGCAGGCGTGGCCGTTGTGTGAGCACGCAGCGGATGTGGTGGTGTTGCAGCACGGCCTGGATTTTTGCCTCTCGCCCCATGGTTTGTTGCGCGAAGCAGCCAGCAGCGTGCGTCCTGGCGGTCATTTGTTGATTGTCGGGATCAACCCCTGGAGCAGTTGGGGCTTACGCCATGTGTTCGCCAAGGATGCCCTGCGCAAAGCGCGTTGCATTTCACCTTCACGGGTCGCCGACTGGCTGAATCTGCTGGGCTTTGCGCTGGAGAAACGCCGCTTCGGGTGCTATCGTCCGCCGCTTGCATCCAAGGCGTGGCAAAGCCGTTTCTCAGGCTGGGAGCGCAAGGCTGGCAGCTGGCAATTGGCCGGTGGTGGCTTCTATATATTGGTTGCACGCAAAATGGTGGTGGGCTTGCGCCCCGTCAATCCTTTGCGCCGGGAACCGATGGGCAAGCTGATTCCCCTGCAGATGGCCAAGGTCAATCGGCGCCACACTGAACCTTAATTTTTGTTGGGCCGGGTTTGCCCGGCTCAGGCACTGACCCTTGCTGATGGTCAGGCCATAAGCAGCCTTTTTCTGGATAGTTTGTAATGACCGATAGCGTTGAAATGTTCACCGATGGTGCCTGCAAGGGCAATCCTGGCCCGGGTGGCTGGGGTGCCTTGCTGGTCTGCCAGGGCGTTGAAAAAGAACTCTGGGGTGGCGAAGCCAATACCACCAATAACCGCATGGAGCTGATGGCCGCCATTCGCGGTCTTGAAGAGCTTAAACGCCCGTGTGAAGTGTTGCTGGTGACTGACTCCCAGTACGTGATGAAAGGCATCACCGAATGGATGGTCAACTGGAAAAAGCGCGGCTGGAAAACCGCTTCCAAAGAGCCGGTGAAAAACGCCGATCTATGGAAGCTGCTCGATGAGCAGGTCAACCGTCATACCGTGAAGTGGCAGTGGGTACGTGGGCACATCGGTCATCCTGGCAACGAACGCGCCGACCAGTTGGCCAACCGCGGAGTAGATCAGGTGCGGGGAATCAAGCATGCGTAGTGTGGTACTCGATACCGAAACCACCGGTATGCCGGTCACTGACGGCCACCGCGTGATCGAGATCGGTTGCGTCGAGTTGATGGGGCGTCGTTTGACCGGCCGGCATTTTCACGTATACCTGCAGCCCGACCGTGAAAGTGACGAGGGCGCCATCGGCGTTCACGGTATTACCAACGAATTTCTGGTGGGCAAGCCCCGCTTTGCTGAAGTGGCCGATGAGTTTTTTGACTTCATCAAGGGCGCTCAGTTGATCATTCATAACGCCGCGTTTGACGTGGGCTTTCTGAACAACGAATTTGCCCTGATCGGGCAGACGGACCGGGCGGACATAACCCGTCACTGCTCCATCCTCGATACCCTGGCCATGGCGCGGGCCCGTCACCCGGGGCAGCGCAACAGTCTTGATGCCTTGTGCAAACGCTATGGTGTCGACAACTCGGGCCGTGAACTCCACGGCGCATTGCTCGACTCCGAGATCCTGGCAGACGTTTACCTGACCATGACCGGTGGTCAGACCAGCCTGTCGTTGGCCGGTAATGCTTCCGACGGCAATGGTTCTGGCGAAGGCTCAGGCAATCAGGCCAGCGAAATCCGCCGCTTGTCGGCCGACCGTCAGCCGGGTCGGATTATTCGTGCAAGTGAAAGCGACTTGGCCGAGCATGCGGCTCGTCTTGAAGCCATTGCCAAATCGGCAGGCAGCCCCTCGTTGTGGGCCCAGCTTCTCGACGCTAAGGGACAGACGCTGCAATAGCCTTGCGCTAACCTTGTAGTCGCTGCCGCAGGCTGCAATGGGTTGCACAGCAGCCCATTGTCAGCATCGACGACAAGAAAGAAGGATTTTTCATGCATCTGGTTATGAACCCCAAAGACCCTCAAGTCTCTGTACGTTTGGCCGACGAAGGTTTTGCGCCGTATGTGTGGTGCAATGACTTCAGCTTTGAGGTTCGCGCTTACGCTCGTGCCGACCGCCATAAAAGGGTCGAGCACTGGCCGCTGGACCTGATCACGCCTTATCGCAAATGCTACGGCATCGACCCTGATGAATTTGCCAGCTATCGGGGTGGCAAGGACAGCGACATCTTCATGGCGTACCTGGACAATCAGCCGGTCGGGCATGTGGTGGTGAGCACCAACTGGAATGGCTTCGCCCACGTGGATGAGCTGGCCGTCGTCGCCAGCGCCCGTCGCCATGGCGTGGCCAAGTCATTGCTGGATGTGGTCAAGTTCTGGAGCCACAAAAAAAACCTGCCGGGAATCATGCTGGAAACCCAAAACAACAACCTTGGCGCATGCCGGTTGTATGAGCGTTGCGGGTATCAGGTCGGTGGCATCGATTACCTGCGCTATCGCGGCATAGACCCGCAGACCAGCGAAGTGGCGATCTTCTGGTATTTGATGTTTGAGAATCGCGACGCAGTACTTTGAAGGTCATGGGGCGGTTGTTACAGCACCACCAACCCCTGATCCGCGAGTAATGCCTCGGCCTTTTGACGCACGATATCGAGCAGTGCCTTAAGCGCAGGCCCGGGCTGTGCGTCTTTGCGGGTCAGCCCGTAGAGTGTTACCGGGATAGCCGGTGACAGTGGGCACACATCCAGCCCGCTGGTTTTGGCTCCCACTGCCGTGAACGGATCGACCAGCGCCAACCCTTCGCCAGCTTCCACCATGCTGCGCATCATCTGGTAACTCTGAACCTGAATCTGTACCACAGGCACCGGGCGCAAGGCTTGAAGCTTGTCATCGAGCAGGCGGCTCAAAGGGTCGTGCTGCTGCAGGCCAATCATTGCCTGTCCAGCCAACTCTTGCAGTGCGATGTATTTGTGCTTGGGGGATAACCAGCCGTGGGGTGCCAGGAACTGCACTTTGCCTTGAATCAGCGGCTGGCAGTCGATCCCGGGTTGTTCAGATGCCTGCAAACTCAGGCCGATATCGCATTCGTCCATTAACAGGCGGCGCACAATTTCGGCGCAAGGCTGGCTGGTCAAGGTGGTCGGCGTATCGGGGAAACGGCGCCTGAGGGCACCTATGCAGTGCGGCAGAAGGGGGTGTGCCAGGGTTTCGCTGCAGGCCACGCGCAAGGCCGGCTCCTGATGCTGGCGCAAGTCGTTGCCAAGCTGGCGTAGCGGCTCAAGTGCCTGGTACAGCTGGTTGATATGGGGTTGGAGCACAAGGGTGTCGCGGGTGGCTTTAAGCCGCCCGCGAACACTGGCAAACAGCATAAAGCCCAATTGCTGCTCGGCTTCCTGCAGCGTGGCGCTGAGGGTTGCCGCGGGCAATTGCAGCAACTCGGCAGCATGGCCGAGATTGCCGGTTTGCAAGATGGCTTGAATCACTTCGATGTGGCGTAAACGCATGCGTGAAGTCCATGTCCGGCAGATGAGGTTTCAGCGTTATGAAGCCTGACCCAAGTCTCATCCTTTGACTTCAGCGATATGCCGCGGGCAGCAGGTTAGGCGGCGACAACCGGAGAAGGATCTCGAACCAGTATGACGCCCGACTGTACTAGCTCGAAGGTATTGTCGTCGTTCTTTTTGACGCGATCGCCAATGGCCAGTTTGTACGTTTTTACCGGTTGGTCGCCTGCCGCTTGTGTATCTTCAAACTCATGCACGGAATAGACGCGACCTTCCGCATCCCTTGCATGAAATTGCCCAACGAGAACTGCCGCCATTTGTAGAGAACCTCTGGAGATAAACACCCAATTTGCGGTTCTGTAGACCGTTGATCAGTAGGGGAAGTTTAGCAATGTGAAAAAAATAGTCCTGCTACTTTACAGGCTTGCAGGCAGATAGGGTGAACTGGGGTGCAAGAAAGGCGTCCGATCATCTATAACTACTCTTCCTACAACTACAGACTCGGGGTTTTTCTATGAGCAAGGTCTACAGCGTTGCGGTGTTGGTCGGTAGTCTGAGGAAAGATTCTCTCAATCGAAAAGTCGCCCTTGCTCTGGCAGAACTGTCTCCGGCAAGTCTTAAGCTGGATATTGTCGAAATCGGTGACTTGGCGCTTTATAACGAAGACATTGATGTCACGCCGCCACCTGCGTCTTACAGCACGTTTCGCGATCAGGTACGCCCGGCCGACGCTGTGCTGTTCGTGACCCCTGAATACAACCGCTCGGTGCCGGGTGTATTGAAAAACGCGATTGATGTCGGCTCGCGTCCCTATGGTCAAAGCGTGTTCAGTGGCAAGCCGGGTGCCGTGATCAGTGTTTCTCCGGGAGCCATTGGCGGCTTTGGGGCAAACCAGCATTTGCGCCAGTCACTGGTTTTCCTCAATGTGCCGTGCATGCAGCAGCCTGAAGCGTACCTGGGCGGGGCGGGGGATGCAATTGATGCGTCTGGAAAGCTGTCAGACAAAACTCGACCGTTTTTGCAGAAATTCATCGACGACTTTGCCAATTGGGTCGAGCAGCAACACAAACGCTGAGTCTTTCTCATAAAAAACGCGGCAGGCCTGACTCAGGGCAGCCGCGTTTTTTTATCTCACTTAGCTGCTTTGTGGCATTTCGCCATTGGCCAGGCGCTGGTTGATATCGGCAATGACGTTCGGCAGGTCGCTGATGGTGTCTATCAGGTAGTGGGGGCGTGAGCCTGCAAACAAGGCATGAATGCGGGTGCGCTCACTGTCCAGTGTCGCGGCATCCAGCGCCTTGTATTGCGCGTAGGTCAAGCCCAGCGCGTTGCCGGAGCACACCAGCGCGACCGTCCACATGCCTGCACGGCGGCCTTCGAGGATGCCCGGCACGGTGTCGTCGATTTTCACGCAGGCGCCTACATCATCGATGCCCAGCGCGATCACGTTGGCCAGTGCTTGAGCGGGCCACGGGCGGCCATTGGGCACTTCGTCGGTGGCCACTACGTGATCCGCGACGTAGCCATTGGTGGCCGCCAGCTCAACGACTTTGGCCATCACCTGCGCCGGGTAGCCCGAGCATGATCCGATTTTGATGCCTTGTTCACGCAGTTTGGCGATGGTTTCCAATGCGCCGGGGATCAGGGCCGAGTGCTCGGCAATTTTTTCGATTTGCAGCGGCATAAAACGTTGGTAAATGGCGGTTACGTCTTCGTCAGTCGGCGCGCGGCCAAACACGTTTGTATAGCGCTCGGTGATTTGTGGTTGGTCACACAAGGTGCGGATGTGGTCCCACTTGCCCATGCCCATCGGGCCGCGTGCTTCTTCGATGGAAACCTGTACGTCGAACTCGGCGAAGGCTTCGACAAAAATTTGCGTCGGTGCGAACGAGCCAAAGTCGACCACGGTGCCTGCCCAATCGAGAATGGCTGCCTGGAGTTTGCTCGGGTTGGTGTAATTCATGTCTGTCAATCCTGTATGAGCGGGCTGTGCCGCACGAAGTAATTTGGGTTGTTCAAGCAGGTGGGAGCGCCTCGCCCCCACATCATCAGATCTCGAAGACTTCCATCTCTTGCAGCACCTGGCCTACCGCATTGACGGCAGCCTGCATCTCAGCCTTATTGACGTGACCGATGCAGCCCACGCGGAAGGTTTCGACCTGGGTCAATTTGCCCGGATACAAGATGAAACCCTTGGCTTTGACGCGTTCATAGAACTCCTTGAACTGGTAGCGCGGATCTTTGGGGGCATGGAAGGTGACGATAATCGGCGCTTGAATGGCGTCGGGCAGGAAGCTACGGATACCCAGCCCGGCCATGCCGTCGAGCAGCGTCTGGCAGTTGTTGGCATAACGCTGGTGGCGTGCCGGCAAACCGCCTTCTTCGTTGTACTGCAGCAGGGCTTCGTGCAAGGCCGCGACCACGTGGGTGGGCGGAGTGAAGCGCCATTGGCCTGTCTTGGCCATATAGGCGTGCTGATCAAACAGGTCCATCGCCAGTGAGTGACTGTTGCCTGCTGCGTTCGCCAGTGCCTCTTTGCGGGCGAAAACAAACCCCATGCCCGGAACGCCTTCCAGGCATTTTCCGGAGGCGGCGATCAGCGCGTCGAAAGGGACTTGCTGCGCATCAATGGGCAGAGCGCCGAAAGAACTCATGGCGTCGATGATCAGACGTTTCCCGTGTTGAGCAATGACCGTTGCAATTTCGGGCAGCGGATTAAGAATTCCGGTACTGGTTTCGCAGTGAATCAGAGCCACATGGGTGATGCTCGGGTCGGCACTCAGCAGACGCTCTACGTCGGCAGCAGTGGTGGGTTCATCTTCAGCTGTTTCAAAGGTGCTGAAGCGACGCCCCAGCACTTCGCAGATCTTGGCCAGTCGTTTGCCATAGGCACCGTTGATCAGCACCAGCACATTGCCATCTCGTGGCACCAGGGTGCCGATGGCGGCCTCGACGGCGAAGGTGCCGCTGCCTTGCAGAGGCACACAGTGATGGCTGCTCTTGCCATTGACGATGGTCAGCAGTTGGTCGCAGAGGCTGGCAGTTAACTGGTTGAAGCTGTCATCCCAGGAACCCCAGTCGACCATCATCGCCTGGCGGGTACGCGCCGACGTTGTCAGTGGACCGGGGGTCAGCAGGATCGGCGCGGCAGTACTCATTCTGAAGTCCTCACAAGCATTGGATGGCTACTTGGTACAGGGCATAAATTGCAGTTTGAGTTGATATCAATCAAATTGTTTGTTGTTATGCCAGCCATCAGTGAGGGTTATGCATGAATTTATTCCAGCTTCGTGCCTTTGACGCCGTGGCCCGTGAAGGCAGTTTTACCCGCGCTGCGGCGCGACTTTTTATCAGTCAGCCGGCCGTAACCGGGCACATCAAGGCTCTTGAAGAGCACTATCAAATCACCTTGCTGCGGCGTACTGCACGGCGTGTAGAGTTGACCGAAGAAGGCACCAGGCTTGCTGCCATCACCCGCGCCATGTTTGGTTTGGTGGATGAGGCACAGGTCATGCTGGAGGCCAATCGCCAACTGCTCACCGGACGGCTTGAGGTGGCGGCCGACGGTCCGCATTTGGTGATGCCGATGCTGGCCAGCTTGCGGGCGCGTTATCCGGGGATCACCGTGAACTTGCGTTTGGGCAATGCCCAGGAAACCCTGGCGGCGTTGTTGTCGGAGCATGCCGATGTGGCTGTGCTGACAGAGGTCGAACCGCGCAAAGGGTTGACCTTGCGCGCGCTGGATCAGTCCAGGATATGCGCCTTGGTGCCGGCCAATCACCCGTGGCTGGCGCTGCCGGATGGTGTCGAGATTGCGCAACTGGATCAGGTGATCATGGTGTTGCGTGAACCGACATCGATCACCCGTCGCACCTTCGACACTGCCTGTGAGCTGGCCGCAGTCAACCCGCGGGTGTTGCTGGAACTGGACAGCCGCGAAGCCGTCACCGAAGCGGTAGCTGCTCAGCTCGGGGTGGGAATCGTGTCTTCGGTAGAAGTCAGCCATGACCCGCGTGTACGCGCGGTGCCGATCAACGGTGCTGGGTTGGTCAATCTGCATATGCTCGGTTGTATGGAGCGGCGTGCCGAGTTGCGGCTGATCAAGGCATTCATGGAGCTGGCGCCGTAAAGGCGCTTTAATCCTGTGGGAGCTGGCTCACTCCCAAACTAGACTGTCCATGGGCTTACAAACTCTCCTTCACAATTTCCAGAAACGTCGCCACCACACGCCGTGAACTCTGCTCGCGCAGGCAGACCAGGGTTTCAGTCAGGCGTCTTTTGCAGTCGGTAATGGGCAGGGCGCATACCCGTGAGTCCGACCCGAATTCTGCCGCCGATACCACCCCTACGCCAATGCCGACAACCACCGCTTCACGTGCAGCTTCGCGGCCTTCCACCTGGATCGCGGCGCGAATGCGCAGTCCAGCCTGGCTCATTTCTTCTTCAAGGGTTTGTCGGGTCACCGAGCCTACTTCGCGCAGCACCAAGGGGGTGTCATCCAGGTCGGCCAGGCAGATGGAACTGCGACTGGCCCACGGGTGGGTACGGGCCACAAACGCCACCATTGGATCGCTGCGCAAGGGCACGCTCAGCAATCGCTCATCGCTGACATCGCGCCCCAGCAATGCCAAGTCCGCTTGGTAGTTGAACAGGCGTGTCAGGGATTCGTCGGTGTTTCCTGTTTCGATTTTTACTGTGATCCCCGGGTAGCGTTCACAGAAACGGGCTATTTGGGGCAGTACATGAACCGGCGCGTCGACGGCCAGAATCAGGCTCCCGGTTTGCAGGGCGCGGGAGTCTTGCAACAGCTCCTGTGCCTCGGCCTGCACCACGAAAAGACGCTGAGTGATGCTTAGCAGGCGCTCACCCAGATCCGTCAGGCGTACCGAGCGTTTGTTGCGGTGAAAAAGCAGCACGCCAAAACGTTCCTCAAGTTTTCTGACCTGATCGGAGATGGCCGGCTGGCTCAAAAACAACCGTTCGGCGGCGCGGGTAAAACTGCCGTGGACGGCGACCGCGTGAAAGGCTTTCAACTGCGCATGTGAAATCGGCATTGGATAACCTGTTACAAGCTGAGCTTATGAGTGAAATACGATAAATCGATTTTACCTATTAGTCAGTAATTGCTTTGATCGACCTCGGCCCGGCGTTATGTCCTCGATAGCGCCGGGTTGTGACACCCCCTGAAAAGACCTGAAAACCCAATAAAATGGACAGCAGGGTGTGTCTGATAGATGCCGGTCTGCTTTCTCGGGGCGGTATTGAAGTGCTCAACATAATAAAAAAACAGGCGTTCTTTTCTGATTCTGCCGGCACATTTCACACCTGAGGTCAGACCCAACATGAATAAGTCCATTGCCACCATCCAGCGCTGGCGCGTGCAGATTTTTGCCATCACTTGGCTGGCCTACGCGGCCTTTTACTTCACACGAAAAGCCTTCTCCGTTGCCAAACTGGGCATCAGCGAAGACCCAAGCTTTCATCTGGACAAGATGGCCATGGCCAACCTTGACGGCATCTACCTCGCCGCGTATGCCGTCGGGCAATTCACTTGGGGGATCCTTGCGGACCGCTTTGGGCCCAGGGTTGTGGTGTTGGGCGGCTTGATCATTTCGGCGCTGGCGGCACTGGTTATGGGCACTTACGCCACTTTGCCGATTTTTGCTACTTGCATGCTGATCCAGGGGTTGGCGCAATCGACGGGCTGGTCGGGCCTGTGCAAAAACATCGGAAGTTTCTTCCCGTCCGAGCAGCGTGGTCGGGTGCTGGGGCTGTGGAGTTCGTGTTACGCCTTTGGCGGGCTGGTGGCTTCACCCTTTGCCGGGTGGTGGGCATACACGCTGATGGGTACCTGGCACGCGGCGTTTATTTCCAGTGCAGTGGTGGTGGCATTGGTGGCGGGGCTGTTCTTTATATTCCAGCGCAACACTCCTGAAGATGTCGGTCTACCTGCGGTCGAGCCGGAGCCGGAAATGAGCGCTGAGGAGATTGCTGCCGAAAAACGCATCAGTGTCTTGGCCCCGCTGCGCGAGATCATGCGCAATCGCACGGTACTGACCCTGGGGCTGGCGTACTTCATGTTGAAGCCGGCGCGTTACGCAATTCTGTTGTGGGGGCCGGTCATCGTTTTTGAACAAATGCCCCAAGTGGGTAAGGTTGGTGCGGCCATTATTCCCACGGCCTTTGAGCTGGCGGGTTTGTTGGGGCCGATCATGATAGGCCTGGCCTCCGACAAGCTATTCGGCGCCCGGCGAATGCCAGCCTGCATTTTGAGTCTGCTGGCGCTGACCGTTTCCCTTGCATTCTTTATGGGGGCATTGCATTCCGGCAGCGTAACGCTGGTGGTGGCCTTGTTGTTTGTAATGGGGCTGACCCTGTACGGGCCCGACTCCATGATCAGCGGCGCTGCCGCCATTGATTTTGGCACCGCCAAAGCCGGTGCCACCGCGGCGGGTTTTGTGAATGGCTGCGGTTCAGTCGGGGCGATTCTTGGCGGTTTGTTGCCTGGCTATTTCGACACGGTCACGGTGTTTATTGTATTTGCCTGCTGCGCGCTTTTTTCCTCCCTGGTGCTGATCCCGCACTGGAACAGCAGGCCTGCAGGGCTCAACGCCGGCTGCGCGTTTGTACCCAATCACCCGTTGTTGATCAAACCTTTGCGTACCTGAGCAGGAGAACGACCCATGCGACCTTTTTGGCTGGAACAGGCACTTGCCCAGGAAAATATAGAACCCTGCACGGCGCTGCAGGGTGAAACACGGGCTCAAGTGTGCATTGTGGGCGGCGGCTACACAGGGCTGTGGTCCGCGATCATGCTCAAGGAGCAGAGCCCCGAACTGGACGTGGTGCTGATTGAGGCTGACATCTGCGGGGCAGGTGCCAGCGGGCGTAACGGAGGCTGCGCGCTGTCCTGGTCGGCCAAGTACTTCACCCTTGAACGCTTGTTCGGGGTGGAGGAGGCGGTGCGACTGGTCAAAGCGTCAGAACAAAGCATTTATGCGATTGGCGCGTTTTGTGAAAAGTACGCAGTGGACGCGGATTACCGCCTCGATGGCACGCTGTATACCGCGACCAATCAGGCGCAGGTTGGCTCCACAGACGGCGTGATTGCCGCGCTGGAGCGTCAATCCATCAACTCGTTCAGCAAGTTGCCCGTTGACGAGGTCCAGCGCCGGGCCGGATCGGCTCAGCATATGGAGGGCTGGTTTTCTCCCGCAGCGGCCAGCGTGCAACCGGGCAAGCTGGTGCGCGGGTTGCGCCGGGTTGCCTTGCAGCTAGGCGTGAAAATTTATGAGAACACTCCAATGACCGGGCTGGAGGAAGGCACCCCGGCAGTGATCCGCACCCCGGCGGGGAGCATTCGCGCCGACCGTGTGGTGCTGGCGATGAATGCGTGGATGGCCCGGGCGTTTCCACAGTTCGAACGCAGCGTGGCGATTGTGTCCAGCGATATGCTGATTACCGAACCCCGTCCTGACTTGCTGCAGGAAATCGGCCTGACCAGCGGTGTCACAGTGCTCGACTCACGAATTTTCGTGCACTACTACCACAACACCCCGGACGGGCGAATCATGCTGGGCAAGGGCGGCAACACCTTTGCCTATGGCGGGCGCATGTTGCCGGTGTTCGATCAGCCTTCACCCTACGCCGGGCTACTGAGCAAAAGCCTTGAGCAGTTCTTTCCGGCATTTGCGGGGGTTGGAGTGGAGGCTACCTGGAACGGGCCTTCTGATCGTTCGGTCACCGGTTTGCCGTTTTTCGGTCAGATGAGCAGCCACGGCAATGTGTTTTATGGCTTTGGTTATTCAGGTAGCGGGGTAGGTCCGTGCCACATGGGCGGGCAGATCCTGGCGTCACTGGTGCAGGGGCTGGCTAATGACTGGACACGTTCGCCGCTGGTCAACGGACCGTTGGGTTATTTTCCGCCCGAACCCATTCGTTACCTGGGCTCGTTGATGGTGCGCAATGCGATTCGGCGCAAGGAGCGTGCCGAAGACCATGGCCACCGGCCCCGGCATCTGGATGTGCGTCTGGCCAGATTTGCAGCGGCTGCGGGCAAGGCCGACAAGGGTTAAGCAGGCAACGATTGGATTTTTTGGTCGATTGCCGACTTCTTGCCGTATAAACTTGCGCCCATTCGACGGCCGACAGGCCGCGACACACCAGATTGAGAGAGTGAGTTATGGGCGCACAGTGGAAGGTTAAACATAAAGCGGACGCCGCCAACAGCCGCGGCAAGATTTTTGGCAAGTTGGCCAAGGAACTGACAGTTGCTGCTCGCAACGGCGCAGATCCGGACATGAACTCGCACTTGCGTCTGGTCTACGAACAGGCCAAAAAGGCTTCGATGCCGGCTGACACCATCAAGCGTGCGATCAACAAAGGTGCCGGTATCGGTACTGAAGCCGTGCAATACCATCGTGTGACCTATGAAGGCTTTGCACCTCATCAGGTACCGCTGATCATTGAGTGCCTGACGGACAACATCAACCGCACCGTGGCTGAAATCCGCGTTGCTTTCCGCAAAGGCCAACTGGGCGCTTCGGGTTCGGTGGCATGGGACTTCAACCACGTCGGCATGATCGAAGCCAAGCCTGATACCCCGGATGCAGACCCTGAAATGGCCGCGATTGAAGCGGGTGCCCAGGACTTCGAAGAAGGTGAAGACGAAGGCACGACTTTGTTCATCACTGAGCCGACTGACCTGGACTCCGTGCAAAAAGCACTGCCGGAGCAAGGCTTCACCGTGTTGTCGGCCAAATTGGGCTACCAGCCGAAAAACCCGGTCAGTGGTTTGACTGACGAGCAAATGGCTGAAGTTCAGGAGTTTCTGGCCAAGCTGGAAGAGCAGGACGACGTGCAGGACATGTTTGTAGCGCTGGCCTGAGTCTGCCCTGACTCCGTAGCAGCTGCCGTAGGAACGAGGCTGCGTTCGAGCGCGAAGCGGTCGTAAAACCTGAGTCTTCGGTGTATTCGACACACCGTGAACTATGACATTACGACCGCTTCGCGTTCGAACGCAGCCTTCGTTCCTCGGCAGCTGCTACGCACTTATCCCAGTATCTGGTTAACCTCAGCAAACCCAGGTCGTGCCAACACCTCCGGCTGGATGCAACGCTGTTGCAAGCCTTGTAACGCACTGCGCCGTTGATCACTCAGGCCTGAATCGATCCGCTCCAGCAACTCCCCCAGTAAAATCCCGAAGGCACGTACTTCAATACGTTGCAGCGCACGGCTGCGCGGGCTGTCGTCGATGGCGTGGAAGCACGCTGCACCAAAATCCCCCAGCAGGCATTCGCCTTGTGCATTGAACAAAATGTTGTGCCCGTACAAGTCGCCATGACAGATGCCCTGCGCGTGCAAATGACCTGCCGCCGAGGCGATGCCGCGAGCGATACGCAAAGCGCTGTCGCCGGTAAAGCGGGTGCTGTCGGCATATACATCACGGCTGCAGGTATCGAAACTGGGGAGGGCCGCCAGGTTGATGAACGACGGGTCGATCAGCTCCATGACCAGACCGGCCTGATTCTCAGGATGCCCGGCGACACGTCCTAATACCTTGATCAGGTTGGGGTGCCGGCCTGCGGCGATACAGGCGTTCATTTCATTGAGTGGCGAGCCGTCGCTGGTGATGCTGCCCTTGTACAGCTTGACGGCAACTGACTGGTCAGCCTGACCGGGGCGGCTCCACCGTGCTTGATAAATGATGCCGGAGGCGCCTTCGCCCAGTTTGTGCTCAAGCTCAAGGTGCGACCAATCGATGTTCGGGGTGTTGTCGGGCTGGCGACGGGCGCTGGCATCTTCTTGCAACGGGTTACCGGCGTATGCCAGCCAGCTCAGGCCTGGCAGTGCCAGCAGCATGTCAGGCAGCTCGCTGAATTGGTTGGCCGCCAGGCGGATCAGTTCCAGACGCTCACAGCCGGCCAGGCTGCGGGGCAGTTGCTGGAGACGGTTACCGGCCAGCATCAGCTTTTGCAGCAGGGGGCGCTGGCCCAGTGCTTCGGGTAGTTGCTCGATGCAGTTGTCGGTCAGGATCAGCCACCGCAGCAAAGGTGGCAGCGCAGCAGACGGCACACTTTGGATCTGGTTGGCTTTGAACCCAATCATGCTCAACTGTGCGCACTGGCCCAAGCAAGCTGGTAGCTCGGTGAACTGATTGTCCGAGCAAAACAGAATGCGCAAACGGGTCAGGCGATGCAGGTCATCGGGCAGGCTGCTTAGGGCGTTACCGCTCAGGTTAAGAATTTCCAGCGAGTCGGCCAGCTGGAAAATTTCGGGCGGGAACTCGGTCAGCCCACACGACAGATCAAGGCGTTTGAGGCCCGCCAGTTGGCCGGCGCGCAGTTTGGCGAGGGTATCCATAAGCAGGGTCGGGTACTCGAGGGTGGGGCAAAAGTGTCGCGCATGATAACGATTAATCAGCGTGGGGCCGAGTATTTGCGTGCAGGGGCTGTGAGTTAAGAGTTAGGTTTCGTTTAACTTTGTTTAATTTCTTACACGGCTGGACGTATCGTCCTTCGATGCTAGCCTTCATCCTATAAATGCACACAAGGAAAGGTCATGGAGTGCCGTCTAGGGATAGTCATCATAGGCTCCTTGTTCAGTACCTGTGCCTGGTCTGCGCAGTACGAGGTTCAGGTTCGAGTCATCGTCGAACGAGGCTGCCAACTGGTGGGCATAACCCGCGACGCTGGCGTTGAGTCCTTGGGCCTCCTTGATTTCGGCCGTACTGCGCGGCTGGACGGTCCCTCGGCACCCTTGGGTGCATCGCTGATAAACCCGCGTTTACCGCGCCTGGAATGCAATCCCGATACCACCTATCAAATTCAGGTCGACGGTGGCCAGCATGGTGGCACCGCAGATGTTCGCTATTTGGCCCTGGGGCCGGATAGCCCGCCCATTCCTTATCGACTGTTTAGCGATCCGGCCCGCCAGATCCCGTTGTCGGTCAATGTGCCTGTCAGCGGCACAGTGCCTGAGAGCGGTTCAGTTGAGTTGCCGTTGTATGGCCGGATCGAGCCGTTGCGTCAGATCCCCCCAGCAGGACTGTATGCGGACCTGTTGAAAGTCACTCTCACGTGGTAGTGCCAGGAGTATGAATATGGCCGGCCCTGCTCAGTTGTCAGCCTTGCTTGCAGCCTGCGGGCTTTTGGTCAGCGGTGCACAGGCGGCCATGGTCAGCGGACAGATTCAGGCGCGTCTGGTGATTATGGCCAGTTGCCAGGTGAGCAGTGGAGTGGGGACTGGAGAGGAAAACCGTCTCGATGATCTCGGAACGCTTAATTTCGGCTCAAAAGGCCCGACCTGGGATACACCGGTCGAGGTGTTGCTAGATGGCAGCGAGAGCAACTTGAGGGTGACCTGTAACCCTGCAGTGCGAGGTTTTACGGTTTCGATCGATGGTGGCAATCACGGTAATGGCGTAGACCGCCGACTGAGTAATGGCCGGCAAATGATCCCTTATCGCTTGTATCTCGATGCTGCTGGCAGCAACAGCTACAGCATCGGGCAGCAACACAATTTTGTGGTGGCAAGTGGCGGTCATGTACCGATCCCGGTGTATGGCATGGTGATGGCAAATCCTGTGGCGCTACCGGCTGGCGTCTATCGCGACACGCTGCGGGTGACGCTGGATTGGTAAACAAAAGTGGGGTGCAAGATGCGCGGACTTAAATCAACGCTGGGTTTCTCATTGTTGGGCTTGATGTTGACCGGCCCGGTGCAAGCAGCCACTACCGTGAGTGGCACTGTAAATGCCTCGTTGGTGCTGACGAGCAGTTGCCTGATCAACGGGGTGGTGGGTGCTGGTGGGGCGGTGTTCGGGGCGCTGGACTTCGGTACGACCACGACGCTGTTCGACACCGCGAACGCTCAGGTAATGAGCGGGGCTGGAGCCCTGAAGGTGCTGTGTTCGGCCGGGACCACTCCCGCGATCACTCTCGGCACGGGTGCCCATGACGGGTTAGCGGCGGCGCAAGGCACGCGGGCATTGGCCAGTGGCAGCAATTACGTGGGCTATGACCTGTACAGCGACTCGGGCCATACCACGCTGGTAGCTATCGGTGGCAACGTCACGCTGCCCCTGAGCACGGGTGTGGAGCAAACAGTCAATATTTACGGCAAAGCGACCGGCAAGTCCGGGCTGCCGGCCGGGACTTACAGCGACACCATTACTGTTGTGTTGACTTTTTAAGCCTTGTGGCATGGCTGCGTGCTCTATCACTGGTGCTGCTGTGCACCGGCAGTGCAACGGTGAATGCAGCTTTGACAGCGGCGCTACCGGTCAGCGCCAGCATCGTGGCGGGTTGTCTGGTGAACAGCACGGGGGGGCTGTACGGCACCTTGAGCTTCGGGACGTATTCCGCATTATCCACCGCGCCAGTGACGGTGGCGCTGGCAGGTGGTGTGACGCTGCAATGCACGCCGGGGGTCAGTGTAAGCATGCAAGTCAATGGCGGTTTGAATAACGTCAGCGGACGGCATTTAAAGATGGGCAGCGGTACTGCGCAGATTGCCTATCAGTTGTTTCAAGACGCAGCGCGTACCCAGAGCCTGGGTATCGCGCAATCGGTCAACGTGCCGTACACCAATGCCAACGCTATAAGCCTGCCGATTTACGGCTATGTGGTGTTGCCGGGCAACCAGCCGGCGGGCACCTACAGCGACACGCTGCAGGTGCAAATTTCTTATTGATGCCCAAGGATCAGGAGCCTGTTTATGCATTCATTTTTACGGCCACTTCAGGGGCTGGCCTTTTGCTTGCTGGTATTGGGCATGGCCCAGTCTGCACAGGCAGCCAGTTCGATTTTGATCTGGCCTATCGATCCGGTATTGGAAGCGGACCAACAGGCCAGTGCCCTGTGGTTGGAAAACCGTGGTGACACGCCCGCCAACTTGCAGATACGGGTATTCGCCTGGAATCAGGAAGGCTTTGACGACAAGTACCAGAACCAGCGCGATGTGGTTGGCAGCCCCCCTGTAGCCACCATCCAGCCCGGACAAAAGCAACTGATTCGCCTGACCCGGGCCAAGACTTTTCCGGCGGGCGAGGAGCACGCTTACCGCATCATCATTGACGAGATCCCGATGCCGCTGCCTCCCTCAGAGGCCGGCAGCAACAAGGCTGCGGCAGCTGTCCGCTTGCAGATGCGCTATTCGGTGCCGTTGTTTGCCTATGGCGCGGGGCTGTGGAGCAAGCCGGATGCCAGCCGCCCTCGGGACCCGAGCGGTGCGGGCTTGCCGCAATTGAGCGGACGCGCCGTCAAGGTCGACGGCAAGCCTTATGTCGAGGTGGTTAATCGCGGGGCGGTACATGCGCGATTGACCGAGGCCGCGCTCAAGTCGGGTGCTCAGTCCAAACCGGTCGTGGACGGGTTGCTGGGTTACGTGTTGCCAGGGGCAACGATGCGCTGGCCGGCCCCGGCTCAGGGCGATGCGTTGCAGGTCCGTGTCAATGGCCAGGCGCAGTTGCAGACTGTGCCTTTAAGCCAATAACCCGGGCATCGACCCGTTTTCGCAAGTCACCTTCGGCAATCGCCCTTGGCATGCTCGCCCGGCATTCAAGGTTGTTGCGCAGGGGAAGTGGTAGCAAGGAGCGGCCATTGAAAGCTTGGGCGTGGAAGTGAGGAGGTCCCAGGTGTGCGTCTGCATCGGTCTGTGCAGTGCGCTCTGGGGTCCATCGACTGAGGCAGGTGAATTGCCGCCACCTCCCGCCAGCATGGAGGCTGTTGCCGATGCCCAGCTCTATCTGGAACTGGTGGTTAACCAAATGAACACAGGACGCCTGGTGCAGGTGCAGCAGCGTGCAGGTCAACTGTATCTGCAAGCGAGTGTGCTACAGGAGGCCGGGATACACCTGCCCCTCACACCACCAGAGGATGTAGGCCTGGACAGTGTGCCGGGCTTGCACAGTGAGTACGACATACAGGGCCAGCGCCTGTTGCTGGATGTGCCGCCCGACTGGTTGCCCGAGCAAGTGCTGGGGCGCTCGACCTTGCCGCACAGCGAGGCCGTCAGCAGCTTTGGTGCGTTGTTCAACTACGATGCCTACCTCAATGACACCGATGATGCGGGCTCTTATCTGGCCGTCTGGAACGAAGTTCGGGTGTTTGACAGTTGGGGCACGTTGTCCAATACCGGGCAATACCGGCGCAATATCGTTACCTCAGGGCAAACCTCGCTGGACAGCGGCTATCTGCGCTATGACACCACCTGGCGCTTTTCTGACGATGAACGAATGCTCACCTACGAGGCTGGCGACCTGATCAGTGGCGCCTTGCCCTGGACCAGTGCCCTACGCATGGGCGGTGTGCAGCTGTCCCGGGATTTTGGTGTGCGCCCCGATCTGGTGACTTATCCATTGCCGCAGTTTTCCGGAGAGGCGGCGGTGCCGTCGTCGGTAGATCTGTTTATCAATGGCTACAAGTCTTCCAGTGAAAACTTGCAGCCGGGGCCCTACACCCTGACTAACGTCCCTTTTATCAATGGTGCCGGTGAGGCTGTGGTGGTGACCACTGATGCGCTGGGGCGGCAGGTTTCTACCAGCGTACCGTTTTATGTGACCAGTACCTTGCTGCAGCAAGGCTTGAGTGACTTTAGTGTCTCGGCGGGCAGTGTGCGTCGGGGCTACGGGATTGAAAATTTTGCCTACGGCCCTGCTGTGTCATCGGGTAGCTTGCGTTATGGCCTGACCAACAATGTGACGCTTGAAAGCCATCTTGAAGCCTCGGACTCGCTGACCCTGGGCGGGGTGGGGGGCAACCTCAAGCTGGGCAACTTTGGTGTGCTCAACAGCGCTGTGAGTCAAAGCCAGCTCGATGGTCGCAGCGGCCGACAGGTGAGCCTGGGCTATCAGTACAGCTCGCAAGGTGTGAGCTTTGCCTATCAACGCTTGCAACGGTTTGACGACTACGCCGACCTGACGGTCATCGACACTGACTACATCAGCCTCAGCCGACGCAGCGAGCAAGTAACTCTGGCCGTGGATCTGGATCGTTTCGGGAGTCTGGGGGCCGGGTATTTCGATGTGGTGGCCGCCGATGCTACACGCACGCGCCTGCTCAACTTGAGCTGGAGCACGCCGCTGTGGTTCAGCAGCAGCTTGTATGTCTCGGCCAACCGTGAATTGGGCGACAGCAACTGGGCGATGCAGGCGCAGATCGTGGTGCCCTTTGATCTGCGCGGCAACTTCAGTTTTGGCACCGAGCGCAGCAGTTCGGGGGTGACGCAACAACGGGTCAACTACAGCCGTAGCGTCCCGACCCAGGGGGGTGTTGGTTTCAATCTGGGCTATGCCCAGGGTGATGCGCCGGCGTACCGCCAGGCCGATCTGACCTGGCGGCTGCAATCGGTGCAGTTGCAGGCTGGAGTGTATGGCACGTCGGATCAGCAGACACGCTGGGCAGATGCCAGCGGCTCGCTGGTATGGATGGACGGACAAACATTCGCCGCCAACCGCATCGACGATGCTTTTGTGGTCGTCAGTACCGGCGGTTTTCCCGATGTAGGCGTGCGTTACGAAAACCAGTGGATCGGCAATACCGACAAGAACGGTCACTTGCTGGTGCCCTGGAGCAGCGCTTATTACCGCGGTAAATACGAGATTGATCCGCTGAACCTGGCAGCCAATATCCTCAGCCCCAATGTTGAGCAGCGCGTGGCTGTACGCCGGGGCAGCGGTTATTTACTGGAGTTCCAGTTGAGCCGGGTGGCGGCTGCCAGCGTGCATCTGGTTGATGCCCGGCAACAGGATCTGGCGCTGGGCAGCGCGGTATTGAACGAGCAAAACGGCTCTCGTGCGGTCGTGGGCTGGGACGGGCTGGTGTACCTGGAAAACCTGGCGGCGCAGAACTCGCTGCAGGTGATCATGCCCGACGGCCAGTCGTGCAAGGCGCAGTTTGGATTGCCGCCAGAGACGGACCAGGTACCCTTGATTGAGGGAGTGGTGTGCCAATGAAGTGTGCAATCGGGTTGGGACTGTTGTGCTGTTTGGCAGCGTTCGAAGCCAAAGCCGGCTGCACTGTTGCGGGGGTCGCCAGCCCGGCCAGTTATGGCCCGATCAGCTCGACTCTGGTACGCACTGCGGCTCAAAGCACGTCATCCTCCAATGCGGGCCTGACCTGCACCGCCGGGGGGATTTCGCTGCTCGGTGAAGCGTATTTCAAGGCCACGATCACGTCCTCCAACTCCGGCATGGTTGGCCCCACCGGGGATGTTATTGCTTACACCATTTATGCGAGTAACAGCATCGCGAAGCCCATCACCCGTGGCCAGGCATTCGACTTTTCCAGCAATGGTCTACTGGGTGCTACGGCCCCCAGTATGATCCCGTTGTACTTCACCACTGCAGCCAACAACGTGGCGGCTGGCGTCTACACCGAAACCCTGAATGTTCGCTGGGACTGGTCCTACTGCACCGGGCTGGGAGTGTTGGGGATTTGCCTGGGATATGACACGGGCTCCAACAAGATCAGCACCCTGACAGTGAGCATGACGGTGGCCAACGACTGCACCATCAGCGCACCCTCGATCAGTTTTGGCAGCGCACCGGTGGTCAGCGCGTTTTCAACAGTAAGCCAGACCGTCAGTGTCAACTGCACCAAGGGCAGTGCCTATACGGTCGGTTTGGGCGATGGCACGCACCCCGTCAGCGTGGGAGGGAGGCGGCAGATGATGTCCGGCGGCAACTATTTGGCTTACGACATTTTTCAGAGTGCCGGCACTACCCGCTGGGGCAGCGTTGGCGCTGCCCGGCGGGCCAGTTCGACGGCTGAGGTCAATCCCGGAAACGGCTTGGGCAGCGGCAGTCAGATATTCAATTACAACGCCCGCATCTACACCGACCAGGCCACGCCGCCAGCCGGCACCTATACCGACAGCGTGGTGCTGGACGTGAGTTTTTAACGCAGTTCCTTGACCATGGCCGACAGGGTGGTCAGCACGTCCTTGGCCAACTGCTTTGAGCGTTTACCATCCCAGCCGGTCTGGGGGTTCGGCGCATCGTCGTTGTCCTTGAACGGCATCTCAAGGGTCAATGACAAGCAGTCAAAGCGCTGGCCGACGCTGTTACAGGCCAGGGTCATATTGGCTTGTCCGGGTTCGTCACGGGTGTAGCCATGGGTGGTCTGAAAATCTTTGGTCAGGCCGCTGAGGTGACTACGAAAACGCTCATCTAGGGTCGCCAGGCGTGGGGTGTAGCCAGGATTGCCTTCGCAGCCTGCCGTGAACACATAGGGGATTTCTTCGTCGCCGTGGATATCCAGAAACAGGTCAACGCCGTAGTGAGTCATTTGCTCTAGGGCAAAGAACACTTCAGGACTGATCTGGGGGCTGGTGTTTTGCCAGGCCCGGTTCAGGTCCTGGCCGTTGGCATTGGTGCGCAAGTGCCCGTGAAACGCGCCGTCCGGGTTCATGTTCGGGATCAGGTACAAGTCGGCAAAGTCCAGTAGCTTGCGCATCTGTGGATCGCTGCCCTGTTCCAGGCGTTCGAAGATTCCTTCCATAAACCATTCGGCCATGTGTTCGCCCGGGTGCTGCTGGGCGATGATCCAGATCTTGCGCTTGTGGCTGGCGCCGTTGCCTTTGCGCAGCAACTGGATATCGCGACCCTCGGCACTTTTGCCGGTGGCCAGCAATTGGCAACCTGACCACTGTAAGGCGTTTTTGATCAACTGATCGTGGCGTTCGCGGCTATAGGGTTCGAAGTAGGCAAACCAGGCTTGAGGCTGTTCGGCGGCAAGGTGAACGTTCAGCGATGTACCGTCGAATTCGCTCGGGACCCGGAACCAGTTTTCTTGATCGTATGAAGCCACCGCTTGATAGCCATCCCATGCCTTGTTGTAGGAAGACTGGCCGGCATTGCTCAATTGAAAGTGGTGAGTGTGCCCCGGGGTCAGGCCATCGGCCTTGAAGTGGAACCACTGAAAGTGTGGGCTCTTGGTATCCGGCCTGATGGCCAGTTTTACCTGCAGCGGGTTGCTGGCATCCAGCACCTGGATATTGCCGCTGTCGAAGTCGCTGCTGATATGAAGTGAAGAGGGCGCCACAGTCATCGTCAAAATCCCGAAATCTGATAATTGTGGGCGTTACTGTACATCGCTATGGCTATAGGCCAATACGGAATTTTGGACAATAAGTTGAAGGAAAAAGCGAAGGGGGGCGTCGTCCTTGACGCTGCGCAAGTGTAGGGTTTTTGCGATTGATTCTCAAGTGCTAGATTGCCATTACGGCCATAGTCCAGGACTTCAGGCTTCCGTTTCCCGATGTTCTTTTGCTATCATCGTCGGCATCGTAGCGGTCACCGAAAAAACCGGCCGCACACAAGACTTCATTAGCCTGAAGCACGCAGAGCCAGATAACTGGCCGCAAAAAAAAGACCCGGCTAGAAGCCGGGTCAAATAACCGTGATTAGCCTGATGAGGAGGTAATTCAAAAGACCGACCTAAGGTCCTTTGAATTATCGACTGATCTCGCGACCAGCTGCATGCAATAGTAATCATTATCATTTGCAAAGCAAGTATTTTCCCGCGCTTTTTGGAAATTAAATTTCCTTATCCCATCCCAAGGCTCTATCTCGCGGCCTTTACCCCTAGTCCAGCAGCAATTCAGTGGTGCGTTTGACTTCACTCATGGCGATATTCGAGTGGGCTTCCTGGACGTGCGGCTTCTGTAACAAGTGATCGCGCAAAAAACGTTCATAACTGTCTATGTCGTGGGTAACCACTTTCAGCAAATAGTCCATGTCGCCTGCCATCGTGTAGCACTCGATCACCTCGGGGTAATCGGTGATCGCTTCTTCAAACTCGGTCAGGTGACGTCGTCCATGTCCGGATAGCCGCACATTGACGAACACCACCACATTGAGCCCAAGCTTTTTCGGATTGAGCAGGGCGACCTTTCGCTCGATTACGCCTTCCTCTTGCAATCGATGGATGCGACGCCAACAGGGCGATTGCGACAACTCCACGTGTTCCGCCACTTCGGCGGCAGACAGGTCGGCGTTGTGTTGCAGCAGGCGAAGAATCTTACGGTCAATAGCGCTTAATTTAATCTGCATGAATTGATCTGATTTCTTATTTTTTTTGAACGATTCATGCAGATTAGCAGAAGAAATCCTACAAATTAGAAAGAAAAATCCTAGGCAAAACCTTCACTCTTTTGCTTCGCACCCCTGCGTTGGGTCAGATACTGACTTCTCGGTCTGACTCGTTTCCCAGGCTAATAACAAGAGAGAGAATGCAATGCCGATTTTTACTCACCCCGAATTCGATCATCACGAACAGGTCCAGTTCTGCCATGACAAGGCCACTGGCCTCAAAGCCATCATTGCGGTGCACAACACCCGTCTTGGCCCTGCTCTGGGCGGGTGCCGCATGTGGCCCTACGCCGATGAGCAGCAAGCCTTGAACGATGTATTGCGCCTGTCCCGTGGCATGACTTACAAATCGGCGCTGGCCGGGTTGCCGTTGGGCGGGGGCAAGGCGGTGATCATTGGTGATCCGCGCAAGGACAAGAACGAAGCGCTGTTCCAGGCCATGGGTGGTTTTGTCGAAAGCATGGGTGGGCGTTACATCACGGCTGCTGACTCGGGCACCGGGGTCACCGAAATGGCTCTTATGGGCCAGCGCACTCGTCATGTAGTGGGTGCTGGCACGCGTGAGCAGCTGGGGGGCGGCACCCGTAGCGGTGATCCGTCTCCTGCAACGGCGCTCGGGGTGTTCATCGGTTTGCGTGAAGCGGTCTTGCAACGTCTTGGCCGCAGTGACCTGACGGGGCTGCGTGTGGCCGTACAGGGTCTTGGGCAAGTGGGCTTCAACCTCGCCCGGCAATTGAAGGAGGCGGGGGCTGAGCTGTGGGTCCACGATATTCAGGAGGCCAACGTGCGTCGCGCAGTTGACGAGCTGGGCGCTCACGCAGTGACGGCACAAGACATTTACGGGCTGGACGTCGATGTGTTCTCGCCTTGTGCGCTGGGCGCAATCATCAATGATGAAACCTTGCAGTTACTGCGTGCGCCAGTCATTGCCGGTGCTGCCAACAATCAACTGGCCAAAGCCTCCCATGCCGATGAGCTGTGGCGTCGGGGCTGTCTGCATGCACCGGATTATGCGATCAACGCGGGCGGTATTATTGACGTGTCCTACGAGTACAACGGAGGCACGCCCGAGCAGGTTCGTCAGCACGTGGAAGGCATTGGAGAAACTCTGCGTCAGATCTTTCTAAGGGCCAAAGCCGAGGATCAGAACACCACGCGCATCGCCGATAGCCTCGCACGCGAACGTCTCAACGCTTGATGAGAAAGGCGCGGGTGTCCGTATCGGGCAGCCGGCGCCTGCTCTTGCATCAATGGGCCGCCAGTTGCTGCACATCGATCGCCCTGTCCACCAGTTGCTTGGATGATTCGATGAAGAACAGGAGGCTCATCAGCAGGTCACGCTGAGGTCCTTGCTGATGTTCGGCGGCGCCTTGAGCGCTGGCAATTGCACATCGCAGATAATCTGACGCATGGACCAAGGCTTCTTCCTGGCTCACGTCACTGCTCACCAGGAACACTTTTTTTTCAGCCGTGTGCTGAGAAACAGATGGTTTCAAATAATAGTCCAGCGCACGTTGAGTCGCGACGGTGTCCTTTAAGGATTCGAGCTCGGAATCGGACTCGTTTTTCTGCGGGGTTTTTGTAATTGGAGTCATGATTTGCCTGCGTTTCAGGAATTTATCGAATCAGCCAACCAAGATTAGTACAGTAAGTATTTTCATATTCAAGTTAAATAATACAATGTGTGTATTGTTGAGTCGAATTCAATCCGTATTGTTCGGCAGATGGATAAATGGATCGCTTTAGTCAGAACCAAATTGCGCGAACTAAAACTCACGCAAGAAAAACTAGCCGAACGCGTCGGGGCTTCCCAGGGCGGAGTCGGCCATTGGCTCAATAAACGCCGCCAACCCGACTTGCCGACGATGAACAACGTGTTGCATGCCCTTGGGCTCGAGCACCTTGAAGTCGCGCTGGTAATTCGTGAGCGCAGTGACGCAGGCGACAAGCCTGGCGCTGACGAATACACCTACGAGATCACCTCGGCATTCCGCTATCCGGTGAGAGACTGGGTCACGGCAGGTCAGGTCAGCGAGAAGCTGCAGGCTGGCTATGCTGCACCGCCCGGCACGATATTTGAGGTGAGTGATCACTACGCCAAAGGGGCTGCGTTCTGGTTGCAGGTGACGGGTGATGCCATGACCGCGCCGGTGGGGGTCAGCATCGCGCAAGGGATGATGATTCTGGTCGACCCGGACATTGAGGCCACGCCAGGCAAAATGGTCATAGCCCTGACACCTGAGTCAGAGGCGAGCACATTTCGGCAATTGATCGAAGAGAGCGGTCAACGTTACCTGAAGCCACTTAACCCGACCTATCCTAAGACCCTGTTTGATGAAAACTGCCGGATCATCGGGGTAGTGGTTCAGGCGACAGTCAAGTTTTAGAGGTGTATTTCAAATGCTGTAGTAAAGGCGGATACCGATGTCGGTATCCGCCTTTTTTCATTCAAGTTCGACCAGCGCAGCCCCTTCACTGACCATTTCGCCTTCCTGGAAGAACAAGGCTTTCACCACGCCCGCATGGGGCGCCCGCAGACTGTGTTCCATCTTCATGGCTTCAAGAACCACCAGTTGAGCGCCAGCCTCGACGGTTTGTCCGATTTCAACCAGCACTCGCACGATACTGCCATTCATGGGCGCTGTGAGGCCGCCCTGGGCCGTGTGACTGGCATCCACGGCACTGATCGGGTCGTGCAGGCGCACGCAGTGCAGCTCACCGTTCCACCGCAGGTAAAGCGCATCTGCCCGGCGAACGGCCAAGTGCTGACGCCTTACTCCGCCCGCTTCGATGACTAGCTGTTCATTACACAAGGTGGCGGCGTTACCACTTGGATGGATGACCTGTTGCTCGCCATTACAGGCCAATGCCAGCAAGGTTTGAGCGGGTAGGCCGGTACGAAAGCCGTTGCGTGCGGACCAGGGTGACGCCGGGTCATCGTCGCGTACTCGTGGGGGCTGACTCTGATTAAAGGCTTCAGCGGCTGCCGACCAGAAGGCTGCAGGCAGCGGCTGTGCAGCAGGCAGCAATTGATCCTCGTAGCGCGGGATAAACCCGGTATCGAGTTCAGCTGCGGCGAAGGCGGGATGAGCAATGATACGACGCAAAAAGCTCAGGTTGGTTTTCAGGCCACCTATGGCAAATTCATCGAGCATCGCCAGCAACCGTAAGCGGGCCTGCTCCCTGTCTTCTCCCCAGGCAATCAGTTTGCCCAGCATCGGGTCGTAAAACGGTGAAACCTCGTCACCCTCGCTGACGCCACTGTCCACGCGTCTTCCCGGGCCGGCAGCCGACTCGCGATACACCTCAAGGCGTCCGGTTTGCGGAAGAAAGTCATTGCTTGGGTCTTCCGCGTACAGGCGCACCTCGATGGCGTGGCCGTGTAAAGGCACTTGCGCCTGGGTCATGGGCAGCGCTTCACCACGGGCCACACGGATTTGCCAGGCCACCAGATCCAGCCCGGTAATGGCTTCGGTGACCGGATGCTCAACCTGCAAGCGCGTGTTCATCTCCATAAAGAAGAACTCGCCTCGCGCATCCAGCAAAAACTCTACGGTGCCTGCACCCACATAGCCGATAGCCTGTGCCGCTCTCACGGCAGAATCACCCATGGCCTGGCGCTGCTCGACGCTCAGGCCCGGTGCTGGCGCTTCTTCCACGACCTTCTGGTGGCGACGCTGAATCGAGCAGTCACGCTCATTGAGATACAGGCAGTTGCCGTGTTGGTCGGCAAAAATCTGTATTTCCACATGACGGGGTTTGAGCACGTACTTTTCAACCAGCATCCGCGCATCGCCAAAAGATGACAGTGCTTCACGCTGCGCCGAGGCCAGTGCCTGCGCCAGCTGGCTGACCTCCTCGACGACTTTCATGCCTTTGCCGCCACCCCCCGCCGTGGCTTTAAGCAGCACTGGATAGCCGATGCGCTCTGACGCCACACGAAAGGTTTCCAGGTCCTGATCTGCGCCGTGATAGCCCGGCACCAAGGGTACGCCTGCGACTTCCATCAAGGCCTTGGCCGCAGACTTGCTGCCCATCGCATCAATGGCACTGGCCGGCGGGCCGAGAAAAATCAGTCCGGCCGCTTCAATGGCGCGGGCAAAGCCTGCGTTTTCCGACAAAAAACCGTAGCCGGGGTGAATGGCCTGAGCCCCGCTGGTCTTCGCCGCTGCGATGATCTTGTCGATTTTCAGGTAGCTGTCGGCGGCTTTGCTCCCCCCCAGGTCCACACAGATATCAGCTTCGCGGCAATGCCGCGCATCGCGGTCGGTAGTGCTGTGGACGGCGACGGTTGTGAGGCCCATCGCTTTGGCCGTGCGCATGACCCGACAGGCGATCTCGCCACGGTTGGCGACCAGCACAGAGGTAATACCAGAGGCGGTCATGGGCGCGGCTCCTGTGTCGTTGGATTGGCTTGCCAACTGGGAGCACGCTTTTGCAGAAAGGCACGCAAGCCTTCCTGGCCTTCAGGGCTGACCCGAATCCGTGCAATGGCGTTTTCGCAGTAGCGGCGAATGGCTAGAGTCGGTGCGCCATGACTGACTTCGCGCAGCAGGTCCTTGCAGGAACGCATGGCGTGCGGACTGTTAAGCAGCAGGTTTTCGATCCAGTGGTCGATGTGCTGCTCAAGCTCGGCGATGGGGTAGCATTCTGACAGCAAGCCCAGCTCGCGGGCACGATGGCCACTGAAGCGTTCGGCGGTCAGGGCGTAGCGCCGCGCCGCACGTTCACCGATGGCTTGCACCACAAAGGGACTGATCACGGCAGGCGCCAGGCCGATGCGTACTTCAGACAAACAGAACTGCGCGTCATCCGCGCCGATGGCCATGTCGCAGGCGCTGATCAGGCCCAGCGCTCCGCCGTAGGCCGCACCTTGCACAACGGCCAGGGTGGGCATTTTCAGTTTGGCCAAGTTGTACATCAATTCGGCCAGATGGCGGGCGTCGTCGAGATTGGTGTGATAGTCGAGCTCGGCCGATTGCTGCATCCAGGCCAGATCGGCGCCTGCGCTGAAATGTTTGCCACGCCCGCGCAGAACCAAAAAGCGCAGGGTCGGATCCGATTGCACGGCATCCAGAGCAAGAATCAGCTCACGGATCATCTCGGCGTTGAAAGCGTTGTTCTTTTGCTCACGGCTCAACCACAGGGTGGCAAAACCCCGGGGATCGGTGTGCAGTTCGAGCGTGTTGAAATCGATCATGTTTGTCAGTCCTTTAAGAGGCGAGGGCTTACATCCGGAACACGCCAAAGCGTGTGGCATCAATCGGAGCATTGAGTGCCGCCGACAAGCCCAGCGCCAAGACGTCGCGGGTTTGAGCCGGGTCGATCACGCCGTCATCCCACAACCGAGAGCTGGAGTAGTAGGGGTGGCCCTGGTGTTCGTACTGGTCAAGAATCGGCTGTTTGATCTCGGCCTCGTCCAGTGCCGAGAACGCCACACCATTGCGCTCAGCCTGTTCACGTTTGACCTGTACCAGCACGCCCGCCGCCTGTTCGGCACCCATCACGCCAATTCGGGCGTTTGGCCACATCCACAGAAAGCGCGGATCGTAGGCGCGGCCACACATTCCGTAGTTACCGGCCCCGAAACTGCCGCCGATGATCACGGTGAACTTCGGTACCTTGGCGCATGCGACGGCAGTGACCAATTTGGCCCCGTGCTTGGCAATGCCCCCGGCTTCGTACTTTTGACCGACCATAAAGCCTGTAATGTTTTGCAGAAAGATCAACGGAATACCGCGCTGGCACGCCAGCTCAATAAAGTGCGCGCCTTTTTGTGCGGCCTCTGCAAACAGAATCCCGTTGTTGGCCAGAATCGCCACCGGATAGCCGTGCAAATGCGCAAAGCCGCACACCAGCGTGGTGCCGAACAGGGCCTTGAATTCATCGAGCACCGACCCGTCCACCAGTCGGGCAATCACTTCACGCACATCAAAAGGCTGTTTGGCATCGGCCGGAACGATGCCGTACAACTCGTCACGGCCATACAGCGGGGCTAGCGCAGTTCGCTGTTGCAGTTGGCCCAGCTTGCGCCAGTTGAGGTTGGCGACGCTGCGCCTGGCCAGCGCCAGCGCATGTTCGTCGCTGTCGGCGTAATGATCGGCGACCCCTGAAATCTTGCAATGCACATCGGCGCCGCCCAAATCCTCGGCGCTGACGACTTCACCCGTGGCAGCCTTAACCAACGGCGGGCCGGCCAGAAAGATGGTCGCCTGCTGACGTACCATGATGGCTTCGTCGGCCATGGCGGGCACATAAGCCCCCCCAGCCGTGCACGAGCCCATGACTACGGCAATTTGCGGGATACCCGCCGCGCTCATGTTCGCCTGATTGAAAAAGATGCGTCCAAAGTGCTCGCGGTCCGGGAACACTTCATCCTGGCGCGGCAGGTTGGCACCACCGGAGTCCACCAGATAAATGCAGGGCAAGCGGTTCTGCTCGGCGATGGTTTGCGCCCGCAGGTGTTTTTTGACCGTCAGCGGATAGTACGAGCCGCCTTTGACAGTGGCATCGTTGGCCACAATCATGCATTCCACGCCTTCTACCCGACCAATACCGGCGATTATTCCGGCAGCCGGGACGTCTTCGCCGTACACGTTGTAAGCCGCCAACTGACTCAGCTCCAGAAAGGGCGAACCGCTGTCCAGCAGGCGATCTATACGCTCGCGTGGCAGCAACTTGCCCCGTGAAGTGTGCCGTTCCTGCGCCTTGGCCCCGCCCCCCTGTTGCACCTGCTCAAGCAGGGCATGCAAGGCATTGACCTGCTTGAGCATGGCCTCACGGTTGATACTGAACTCGGCCGAGCGCGGGTTGATCGTCGTATGCAAGATGGACATGCCTACGCTCCTTAGCGAGTTTCGTTGAAGAGTTCACGACCAATCAGCATGCGTCGGATTTCGCTGGTGCCAGCGCCGATTTCATACAGCTTGGCGTCACGCAGCAGGCGCCCTGCAGGAAACTCGTTGATGTAACCGTTGCCGCCCAGAATCTGGATCGCATCGAGGGCCATTTGTGTGGCGCGTTCGGCGCTGTACAAAATCACCCCGGCGGCATCCTTGCGTGTGGTTTCACCCCGTTCGCACGCAGCTGCGACGGCATACAGGTAGGCGCGGCTGGCATTGAGCTGGGTGTACATGTCCGCGACCTTGCCCTGGATCAGCTGAAACTCGCCGATGCTCTGGCCGAACTGTTTACGGTCGTGGATGTACGGCACGATCAGGTCCATGCACGCCTGCATGATCCCGGTAGGCCCACCCGAAAGCACAACGCGTTCGTAGTCAAGGCCGCTCATCAATACCTTGACCCCAGTGTTGAGGGTGCCCAGCAGGTTTTCTTCCGGCACTTCAACATCGTCGAAGAACAGTTCGCTGGTGTTGGACCCGCGCATGCCGAGCTTGTCGAAATGGCTGCTTCGGCTGAAGCCTTTCCAGTCACGCTCGACGATAAATGCACTGATCCCGTGTGGGCCCTTTTCCAGATCAGTCTTTGCATAGATTACGTAGGTGCTGGCATCCGGACCGTTGGTGATCCAGGTCTTGCTGCCATTAAGCACAAAGTGATCGCCGCGCTTGTCGGCGCGCAGCTTCATCGATACCACGTCGGAACCGGCGTTCGGCTCGCTCATGGCCAGTGCGCCGACGTGTTCGCCGCTGATCAGTTTGGGCAGGTACTTGAGTTTTTGTTCGTGGGTGCCGTTGCGGTTGATCTGGTTGACGCACAAATTGGAGTGGGCGCCGTAGGAGAGGGCGACTGACGCCGAACCGCGGCTGATTTCTTCCATCGCCACCACGTGCGCCAAGTAGCTCAGGCCGGTGCCGCCGTACTCTTCAGGGACTGTGATGCCGAGCAAACCCATGTCACCGAACTTGCGCCACATGTCTGCCGGGAACAGGTTGTCCTTGTCGATTTGCGCCGCTCGTGGCGCCAGTTCGGCGGCGACGAAGGCCTGCACCTGATCGCGCAGCATGTCGATGGTTTCGCCCAGGGCGAAGTTCAAAGTCGGGTAGCTCATGTGGCACCTTGATCGTTGTTCTTGTGGAGGCGTTTACAGCGTCGCCATGGATAGCCTTGACGTTAACGTAAACTTGGTGCTTAAAACTGTCAACGACCTTTACGTTAACGTCAACTTAGGCCAGAGTAATTGCAGTTCTTCAAATGAGAGGGCGCACCTGCACGCCTTGCTCATGCTCCCAAAACAATCACAAGAGGAGTTGTCATGAAGCAGCAATCCGTCCCCAGTTACACCCAGGGTTCGCTGGATAAGCCATTGCTGGCCATGACCATCGGCCAGGCCTTCGATCACACCGCCGCGCTCTATCCAGAGGGAGAAGCGCTGGTGGTGCGTCATCAACAGCAACGCTACAACTGGGCGCAATTGGCCCGGGCAGTTGATCTGCATGCCAGGGCTCTGCTGGCTTTGGGTTTGAAGGCAGGGGACCGGCTGGGAGTGTGGGCGCCCAATGGCGCCGAATGGTTTATCAGTCAGTTTGCCAGCGCCAAGATCGGCGTGATTCTGGTCAATATCAACCCGGCGTATCGGCTCTCGGAGCTGGAATACGTACTCAAGCAATCGGCGTGTCAGTGGCTGGTGTGTGCGGGCGCGTTCAAGACCTCCAACTATCACGCCATGCTCCTGGAGCTGATTCCGGAGCTGACCGAGCAATCGGTCGGAGCTCTGGATTGTGCGCGTTTCAACGAGCTGCGTGGCGTCATCAGTCTCGATTCTGAGCCCCCCGCAGGCTTTCTCCCCTGGTCGCAACTTGCCACATTGGGTACCGGGGTTACGGCGGATCAACTCCATGCCCGCCAGGCCAGCCTGCACTTCGACCAGCCGGTAAACATTCAGTACACCTCAGGTACGACGGGCTTCCCCAAAGGGGCGACCCTCAGCCACCACAATATTCTCAACAACGGCTACATGGTCGGCGAAAGCCTGGGTTTGACGGCCAGTGATCGTCTGGTCATCCCGGTGCCGCTCTATCACTGCTTCGGCATGGTCATGGGTAATCTGGGGTGTGTAACTCATGGGACCACGATGATCTATCCCAGTGAGGCCTTTGACCCGGGCCTGACTCTGCAAGCGGTGACGGATGAGCGTGCCACTGCGTTGTACGGCGTACCGACCATGTTTATCGCCATGCTTGATCACCCGCAGCGTGCGGGATTTGATCTGTCGAGCCTGCGCACGGGGATCATGGCAGGCGCCACTTGCCCGATAGAGGTGATGCGTCGGGTCATCAGCGAAATGCACATGGGTGAAGTGCAAATTGCATACGGCATGACTGAGACCAGTCCGGTCTCGATTCAGACAGGTCCGGCAGACGAGCTTGAATTACGTGTTACCACAGTGGGGCGTACTCAGCCGCAGCTTGAGAGCAAGCTGATCGACGCTGAGGGCAACACTGTTGCTCGCGGTGACATTGGCGAACTGTGTACTCGGGGCTACAGCGTGATGCTGGGTTACTGGAACAATCCGCAGGCGACCAGCGATGCCATCGACAGCGAAGGCTGGATGCATACCGGTGATCTGGCGCAGATGGATGAGCAGGGATACGTGCGCATTGTGGGGCGCAACAAGGACATGATCATTCGCGGTGGCGAAAACATTTACCCGCGAGAGCTGGAGGAGTTCTTTTTCACTCATCCGGCGGTAGCAGACGTTCAGATAGTGGGTATTCCGGACGCCAGGTATGGCGAGGAAATCGTCGCCTGGATCAAGTTTCATCCCGGCCACACGGCCAATGAACTCGAGCTGCAAACCTGGTGCAAGTCGCGTATTGCGCACTTTAAAACGCCGCGTTACTTCAAATTTGTTGAAGTGTTCCCAATGACCGTAACCGGCAAGATCCAGAAATTCAAAATGCGCGAGATCAGCATTCAGGAATGCGAACAAAAATGACCGGCTTTTGTGGGAGCGAGCCTGCTCGCTCCCACGCGGGCGTAATCTTGAATCGCAGACAACACAAAGGGGAGCCGAGGCTCCCCTTTAATATGTCGTGCATGCTCTTTTTTTATTATTGAAGGGCGGTTTATTGTTGTTTTTGGAACTCACCCTTTGCTGCGTTTTTTTGCGATCCCCATGCGGGATCAAGAGCAAACGTATTTTTTTGAGCGCTGATCCACTTTTATCACGGGCTATCAAACCTGTGATCCAACCTGTGCGGGTGCTACCTGAAGGTAGTTTTATTCTTCTCTGCCCGGTTGCGAGGTGGCTTTTAGGCGCCTCGGAAAAGTAAACCTTCTCCAAAAAAATCTGTTAGCTGCGTCTCTGCCGTGTTGTTTTTGTTATGTCAGAGTCGTTTCGTATTGTTTTTATTATGTTGCTGCGGTTTTTATTCTTGTTATGCCATAGAGATAGCAGGAGCCGTGCCAACTTTTTAAAATCCTTATAAATCAATGGCTTGAGTTTTTAGGCAATAAAAAACCAGCCCTTGGAAAGGCCGGTTTGTTTCCGTGTTACTCGTTTGTGGGGAGGCGAGGTAACACCATGGAACACTTTTTAGCCCTGCCGGGCCTTTGCTACCCGTGACCCGGTAACACGTCCCAGCACGTTGCAGATGTGTTCGCCTGCCAGAAGCAGCTTGTCCATGTCGACGCCGGTCTCGATGCCCATGCCGTTGAGCATGTACACCACATCTTCCGTGGCCACGTTACCGCTGGCGGCCTTGGCATATGGGCAGCCGCCGAGCCCGGCGATGGAACTGTCGAATACGGCGATACCTTCTTGCAGGCTGGCGTAGATATTGACCAGCGCCTGGCCGTAGGTGTCATGAAAATGCCCGGCGAGTTTTTCCCGTGGTACGTAAGCCGTTACGGCCTCAAACAGGGTACGCGTGGCTGTTGGGGTTCCGGTGCCGATGGTGTCGCCCAGAGAGACCTCGTAACAGCCCATGGCGAACAACTCTTTGGCCACTTGTGCGACCTGTTGTGGGCTGACCTGGCCTTCATAAGGGCACCCGAGCACGCAGGACACATAGCCTCGCACGCTGATGCCGTGTTGTTGGGCGGCCTCGATGATGGGTACAAAGCGCGCCAGGCTTTCGCTGATCGAGCAATTGATATTGCGCTGGGAGAACGCCTCGGAGGCAGCAGCAAACACTGCGACTTCTTTTACGCCTGCTGCTACCGCATCTTCAAACCCGCGCATGTTGGGCGCCAGCGCTCCGTAGACCACTCCTGGCTTGCGACGGATTTGCGCAAAGACTTCGGCCGAGCCCGCCATTTGCGGCACCCACTTGGGCGATACAAAACTGCCGACTTCGATATAGTCCAGTCCGGCGTCGGTCAGGGCATCAACCAGTTGCACCTTGTCTGCGACGCTGATGGGCAGCGCTTCATTTTGCAAACCGTCACGCGGGCCAACTTCGATCAGGCGCACATGGGTTGGAAGTGTCATGGGGGTCACCGTGTCTGTAGAAATGTGTGTCTTGCCAAGCCCTCACCCCAACCCTCTACCTTTGGGAGAGGGCTAGGGTGAGGGGCTTTTAGTTGTCTGGTTTTTTATGGTCTGTTCCAGCGCCTGGATACACCGTTCTTCAGCGGTATCGAGCTCCAGTTGCATCTGCTGGATATCCAATAACTGTTGTTCAAGCTGCTCGCGGCGCTCGGCGATTTTGGCCAGCATGCTGTTGAGTTGCTTTTGATTGCCGCTGGTGGGGTCGTAAAGCTCAATCAGCTCGCGACATTCGGCCAGGGAAAAACCAATGCGCTTGCCGCGCAGAATCAATTTCAGGCTGACTTTGTCCCGCGCTGAGTAGACTCGTTCCTGGCCGCGTCGCTCGGGGGCGAGCAACCCTTGTTCTTCATAAAAACGAATGGCACGGGTGGTGATGTCGAGCTCGCGGGCAAGGTCGGAAATACTGTACGTCTGGCTGCTCATGGGCGGGCTCTGGAGAGTTCGTGGGCTTAAACTAATGGCTGCTTGACGTATACGTCAAGCAAGCTGGCCGTGTCTGATTTATTTTCCTGTGCGACTTGTTGTTGGCACAGTTCGATCAGTTGCTCACGCATCCAGCGGTTTGCCGGGTCTTGTTCGGTGCTTTCGTGCCAGTACAAATGGGTTTCAACGTTGGGCAACTCGCTGAGTGGCAAGGGTACAAAATGCAAGGCATGGCGCCGGGCAAAGCGCTCGGGCACGGTCATCACCATGTCGGTCTGTTGCAGCACATTGGACGCCATCAGGTAATGCTGCGAGCGCAAGGTGATTTTACGTTGCAGGCCCATTTTCCCCAGCGCCAGGTCTACTTCTCCCAGGCCATTGCGACGGGTCGAGATATGAATATGAGTCATGGCCAGGTACTCATCCAGGGACAGTGAGGTCTTGCTGGCGAGTGGATGTCCTTGGCGCATGGCGCACACATATCGGTCTTCCATCAACTTGACGTGGCGCACCTGTGGATCGGTATTGAGCGGTGCATCCACGGCAAAATCCAGACGTCCGGCCGCAAGATCGCTGGTTGTCTCGCGTCGATGGGAGAGAAAACTCTCGATCACCACCGATGGTGCCTGACGCCTCAGACGCTGAAACAAAGACGGCAAAATTACTGCCTCGGTCAGATCCGTCATGCTGATGCGGTAGGTCTTGTTGGCTTGTAGCGGGTTAAAGGTGCGGCTTTCTTGCACGGACACGCGCAACAGCGCCAGGGCACTGCGTACCGGGCTGATGATGTTCTGCGCCATTGGGGTAGGCACCATGCCTTGGGCAGTACGGACGAACAGCGGGTCGTTGAAACTTTCGCGCAGTCGCGCCAGTGCGTTGGACACGGCAGGCTGAGTGATACCGATGATCTGCCCGGCGCGGGTCAGGTTGGCTTCGGTGTAGATGGCGTCGAAGACGATAAACAGATTGAGGTCGACCTTGTTCAGATTCATGGCGCAGGGCTCTTGTTTTAGGGGCAGTGATGCGGGCTAGCCATATATTGCTTATGAATGGTAATACACACCGCTAATAGGCAGCGCAAATTAAGGGTGGCTGCTCTAGCATCGGGCAACACTTTTCGTCATTCCCGGTAGAAGGTAGCCCTCCATGGATTTCGCTTACTCCCCAAAAGTTCAGGCACTGCGCGAGCGAGTGACAGCGTTTATGGACGCCCATGGCTATCCGGCGGAGGCGATTTTCGAGCAGCAGGTGGCTACAGGTGACCGCTGGCAGCCGACCGCAATCATGGAGGCGTTGAAGCACAAGGCCCGGGCCGAAGGACTGTGGAACCTGTTTCTGCCCGAGTCCGAGCGGGGCGCCGGTTTGACCAACCTGGAATACGCACCTTTGGCTGAAATCATGGGCCGCTCGATGCTGGGCTCAGAGCCGTTCAATTGCTCGGCGCCCGACACCGGCAATATGGAAGTGCTGGTGCGATATGCCAGTGATACGCAAAAAAAACAGTGGCTGGATCCGCTGTTGCGCGGCGAAATTCGTTCGGCGTTTGCCATGACCGAGCCAGATGTGGCGTCATCGGATGCAACCAACATGGTGGCCACTGCTGTGCGCGAGGGTAATGAGTGGGTGATCAGTGGCCGCAAATGGTGGACTTCCGGCGCCTGTGACCCGCGCTGCAAAATCATGATTTTCATGGGCTTGAGCAACCCTGAGAATCCGCGTCATCAGCAGCACTCCATGATCCTGGTACCCGTCGACACGCCGGGGGTGAAAATCCTGCGACCGCTGCCGGTGTTCGGTTACGACGATGCGCCCCACGGGCACGCTGAAGTGCTGTTCGAAAACGTGCGAGTGCCTTACGAAAACGTCTTGTTGGGTGAAGGCCGGGGTTTTGAAATTGCTCAGGGACGCCTGGGCCCCGGGCGTATTCATCACTGCATGCGCTCCATCGGCATGGCCGAGCGGGCACTGGAGTTGATGTGCAAGCGTTCGCTGGCACGCACCGCGTTTGGTAAGCCGCTGGCACGCTTGGGCGCCACTATCGACAAGATCGCCGACTCGCGCATGGAAATCGACATGGCACGGCTTTTGACCCTTAAAGCCGCGTACATGATGGACACAGTAGGTAACAAGGTGGCGAAAAGCGAAATCGCCCAGATCAAGGTCGTCGCCCCGAATGTTGCATTGAAAGTAATCGACAGGGCCATTCAGATTCACGGCGGGGCGGGGGTTTCGGGGGACTTTCCGCTGGCCTACATGTACGCCATGCAGCGCACGTTACGTCTGGCCGATGGCCCGGATGAAGTCCACCGGGCAGCGGTGGGCAAGTTTGAGCTGGATAAGTGGCAAGCAGATTGAGGTGAGAGTCATTGGTCAATGCACCCACACCTCAACCCGACGATTCTTGATACGGCCTTCATCTTCGGTGTTGGCCGCCACCGGCATTTGTGCGCCGTAGCCGCGAATTTCGCGAAGCACCACGTCGCTTTTAACCAGCTCGCGCCGTACGGCCATCGCCCGTAACTTTGACAGCAGTTGCGCCCGCTCGGGATCGTCCTTGGCATCGCCAAACCCCACCAGCGTCACTTGATTGATCAGCTTGTGGGTGGCCTTCAAGTAATCAATGACCCGCAGTAAGTCCTGACGCGCCTTGTTGTCCAGTGAAGCACTGCCTTCTTCAAAGCGAAAATTGACCGACAGGCGCTTAGCCTGTTGGGTCAGTGTCTGGTACTGCGCGGGCATATGCGCCCCGGGCAGGACATTGCCGGCCTGTACGGTTTGGGCGACAAAGCCGTTCTGCGCGACGATGGCCTGGCCTTGAGGGCTTTGGGTGAAGGTCACCAGCGCCTTGGCCCAAGGGTTGCGGGAAGAGGGCGGCAAGTAAAAGAACAACCGTCGCGATAACGGATAGTCCTCGCTGGCGATCAGGCCGGTGAGCGGCAACATGGGTTGTGATGCCCCGTCGACGATGGCCACGGCTTTGGCCTCACGGATGTAAGGCAGGCCGATAAACCCGATGGCCTGAGGGTCGTGGCTGACGGCATCCGAGAGTTGCTCGCTGGATTCGAAGCGTAGCGCGGTGCTGCTAAGAGCGAGTTTGCTGCGGTTCAAGACCAGCTCTTTAAACGTGTCCCAGGTGCCGGACTGTTCATCACGGGCATACAAATGGATCGTGCCACCAATGCCGCCCAGTTGTTCCCATCTGCTGACCTGGCCACTGAAAACCTGGGCCAGTTGCTCGGTATTGAGTTGATTAAGCGGGTTGTGCGGATGAAGAATAATCGCCAGCCCATCGATGGCGATGACTTGCTCGGCGTCAGGACTTTTAAGATCACCGAGGCGTTCGAGATCGACCAGTTCGCGGTCCTTGATCGGCCGCGATGAAGCCACCATGTCCGCTTGCCCGGCGGAAAGTGCAGAGAAACCGGTGCCTGAGCCGTGGGCCGCGACATCCACCCGCACCTGCTTACCCTGGGCGTTGGTGCCGACAATGCTGTGCTCGTTGGGAGGAATGACCGGGACGCTGTGAATGTCGTGCAAGCCCTGCTCTGCCAGCATGGCGGCCACCAGCGCGGGACCCAGATTGGCGCCGATGGTGTTGGAACCCTGGATCCGCAAGTCTGCAGCGATGGCCAGGCTGGCCATCGTGCATAACAGGGTCACCGACATAAAGCGCAGCATGTGTGGGCACCTTCCTGGAGCCATAGGAATGTCTGCAATTTAAGTCAGAAACGTTTCAAGCCGATGACAGGGAGATCAGCTCAGTTCCAGCCAGATGGGCGCATGGTCCGAAGGTTTTTCCATGCTGCGCAGGTCGTAGTCGACTCCGGCCGCCTTGATGCGCGGTACCAGCCCTTGGGAGGCCAGGATTACGTCAATGCGCAGGCCACGCTTGGGCTCGTCTTCAAAACCGCGGCTGCGGTAGTCGAACCAGCTGAAGCGATCGGCCACGTCCGGGTGCAGGTAACGGAAGCTGTCCACCAACCCCCAGCCCTTGAGGCGCTCCAGCCACTCGCGTTCTTCCGGCAAAAAACTGCACTTGCCGGTCTTCAACCAGCGTTTGGCATTGTCCGCACCTATGCCGATGTCGCAGTCTTGCGGGGAAATATTGATATCACCCATCACCACCAGCGGTTGTTCGTTGCTGAACCGGCTTTCGAGTAACTGCTGAAGGTCGCTGTAGAAGCGCTGTTTGGCGGGGAACTTGGTCGGGTGATCACGGCTTTCTCCCTGTGGGAAGTAGCCATTCATGATGGTGACGGGCTGGCCGTTTTCGTCAGCGTAAGTGCCCCAGATAAAGCGCCGTTGTGCGTCTTCTTCGTCGCTGGCAAAGCCTTTGTGCAGTTCCAGAGGTGCCTGGCGCGAGAGCAGTGCAACACCGTAGTGGCCTTTTTGCCCATGGTAGTGAACGTGGTAACCCAGTGCTTCGATGTCGGCGAGGGGGAACTGGTCGTCATGGACTTTGGTTTCTTGCAGGCCGATCACGTCTGGCTGATGTTTCTCGATCAGCGCTGCCAGCTGATGCGGCCGAGCGCGCAGGCCATTGATGTTGAATGAAACGATTTTCATGGGCGGGCAGTCCTGAGCAAAACTGCGATGCTAGCTGCCAGCGTGCAGTAGGGCAAATGCACTGCTAACGTAGGATGCACTTGGCCATGATTGAACTGTTGTGGCCCTCGGGGGTTCGTACGCATTAGAAGCGCCGCTATTGAGGCCGCGCCGGGGAGATTGATCGCATGACGCAAACGTCGAACGCCACCTGTCAGATACAGTTGCTCGACAGTGGCTATTCAAGAGAAGCGCGTTCCTTGTTGTATCAGGCCTATCGTCATGAGCCGACGTTTCGTTTTCTATTCAACGCGCAGCGCAGTGGTTACGAGCAACGGGTTCGGGCCACTGTGCGCGAACTGGTCAAACAGCATTTTCTGCAGGATTTGCCAGCATTGGGATTGCTGGTTGATGACCGGCTATTGGGCATTGCCCTGATCGCGCCACCACAGCGGCGCCTGGGTATCACCGAAAGCTGGGCGTGGCAGTTGCGCATGGTGCTCAGTACTGGCCTGAGCTGTACACGGCGCTATCTGGCCTATCACCAGGCGGTACAGGCCTGCGTTCCGGGTGATGCGGTGCATATGCTGCCGTTGCTGGGGATCCATCCCGAATTTCAGGGCAAGCATTACGGCGAGCAATTGCTTGAGGCCGTGCATAACTGGTGCGCGGAGGATGAGCATTCCGAAGGCGTGGTACTCGACACCGGCAACCCGCATTACCTGGAGTTTTACAAACGCCAGGGCTATGTGGAAATCGGTGAAGTGGCCGTTGGGCCAGTGGTGGAACATGTGTTCTTCCATGCCAATCCACAGGTGTCGCACACAGCAACGGCCTGAAGACGAAATTTTTGCCCGTTGGCGCGCTCTATGAGCCCCCCAGCCCGTGATAGCATCCGCGCCTATGAAGTTCTCAGGAAGATTTACCAGTGGTGTTGTCCTGCTGCTCAGCAGCTTTGCGGTGTCTGCCCAAAGCGAGTTGGTGGTTAAGGTCAAACCGGCAAACGATGCCCTCAAGGCCAACGTGGAAGGCTATATAGGCAGTCTCGGCGATCGTGACGAAAAAGCGTTATTGCGCTTTCAGCGTGGCGCGCAGGAGCAAGCCCTCAAAGCTTCCCAGGCCTTGGGTTACTACCATCCCTCTATAGAAGCCGAGGTCAAACCCGGTGATCCGCCGCGTCTGGTGTTGAGCATCGATCCCGGCGAACCGGTGCATCTGCGCAACGTCAACGTGCGCGTCGAAGGTCCAGCCGCCTCACTGAAGGCCTTTCAAGTGCCGGCCAGTGATGATCTTAAACCCGGCGCGGTGCTCAATCAGGGCAACTACGAAGACGCCAAGCGATTGATCCAGAACCGTGCCCTGCGTTACGGTTTTTTCAACGGTAAATTTACTCAGCACGAAATTCTGGTCGACCCCAAAGGCGGGTTTGCGGATATCAATCTGGTCTACGAAAGCGGGCCGCGTTTTTTGCTTGGCAAAGTCACTTTTGCAGGCGATGCACCCTTTGACCAAACCCTGCTGGACCGCATGGTGCCTTTTAAACCGGACACCCCTTACGACTCCGAACTGGTCGCTGAGCTCAACCAAAACCTGCAAAGCAGTGGTTATTTTGAAGTCGTGCGCGTCGATGCCGCACCCAGCACAGCAGTGGGGCAGGTGATTCCGGTTGATGTTGATCTGGAAACCCGCAAGCCGCGCACCATGACGTTGGGCCTTGGTTATTCGACCGACACCGGTGCCCGTGGCAAAGCCAGCTGGATGCGCCATTGGGGCAATCCGCGCGGCGACAGCTATGGGTTTGAATCCGAAATTTCCCAGCCCAAGCAAAACGTCGGCGCCTGGTATGACATCCCGCTGGACCCTCCGTTGACTGACAAACTGCGTCTTGCCGCGGGTTATCAAAACGAAGAAATCGCCAACACCGATACCTTGAGCAAACTGCTCACGGTCGGCCCCGAGTGGCACAGCAAACTGGACAACGGCTGGACGCGAATCGTGTCGCTCAGATGGCAGCACGAAGAATACCGACTGGGCGATGACTCGGGGCTCAGCACCCTGCTGATGCCCGGTGTCAGCTACTCGGTCTTGCGCAGCGACAACCGTATCGATCCCAGTCACGGCTACAGCGTGAACACTGAGATGCAAGTAGCCAAGGAAGGGCTGCTGTCCGATACCAACCTCTTTCACGGCGATGTGAAATTCAAGGCCTTGACCACCTTGTGGGACAAGCACCGCTTTTTGGGGCGGATTCAGTTTGGCGGCAGCGCCACCAACGGCTACAAATCGATTCCTCCGTCCTTGCGCTTTTTTGCCGGTGGTGACCAAAGCGTACGTGGCTATGACTACCAGAGCCTGTCGCCCAAGAACGCTGAAGGTGATCGGATCGGTGGGCGCTACATGCTGGCCGGCAGTCTCGAATATCAATATCAGTTCGCTGAAAAATGGCGTTGGGCGACCTTTGTGGATCAGGGCAATGCGTTCAATACGCTGGACTTCCCGAGTTTGAAAACCGGGGTCGGCGTGGGTATTCGCTGGATCTCGCCGGTAGGCCCGATTCGTCTGGATCTGGCCCATGCGCTGGATGACGATGGCGGTGTTCGTTTGCACTTTTCGATGGGGCCAGAACTGTGATTCGTGGTTTGAAAATAGCGGGTCTGGTGGTGTTGGCGTTGGTGCTGCTGGTGGTTGTGAGCGTGGGCGTCATGCTCGGCACGCAAACGGGCAGCCGTTGGGTGCTGGGGCAGGTGCCAGGCTTGCAGGTTGATAATTTTGCCGGGCGTCTGGGCGGTCAGTGGGGTGCCGATCACCTGTTGTGGGAGCAAGGCACCAGTCGCGTAGAAGTGGACAGGCCGATCTTTGCCTGGTCGCCGGGCTGCCTGACCCGCATGACCTTGTGTATCGATCAATTGCAAGCAGAGAAAGTCAGCCTGCAATTCCCGCCAAGCGAAGACAGCAGCAGCGGTCCGATCAGCCTGCCGGAACTGAAATTGCCACTGGCGATTGAGGTGGGGGTAATCAAGGTAGGCAATGTGCTGTTCAACGGCATCGAGCAGCTCAAGGGCATGCAAATGTCGGCGCAGTGGACAGCCAAAGGTTTGCAGATCGATTCGGTGAAGGTCGAGCGTGAAGACCTGAACGTTGAGTTGTCTGGCTTGCTGCAACCCAGTGGCGACTGGCCGTTGACCTTGCAGGGCAACGTCAGCCTGCCAGCGCCGGGTGACAAACCGCTGGCGGTAGCGCTCAAGGTTGAAGGCAATCTGCGCACCACCCTCAACCTTGCGGCCGACACCAGCGGGTATCTCACTGCACACCTGACGGGAGAGATCCAGCCGTTGGCGGACAATCTGCCGGCGCAGTTGAAAATTACCGCCGAGCCGTTCAAGGCCAGCCCTGATCTGCCGGATACCCTGGTGCTCAACCAGCTGTTGCTGACGGCCAAGGGCGATCTGAAAGACGGTTATGAATTGAATGGCAGTGCCACATTGCCCGCTGAACAAGAGCCGGTAAGTCTGCTGCTCAAAGGCCGGGTGGATGCCAAGGGCGCGCAAATCGCAGCCCTGGACCTGACCGCCAACCCCAAGCAGCACCTGAAACTGTCGGGGCAAGTGGACTGGCAGGAAGGCTTGAGTGCCGAAGCCAAAATCGACTGGCTGGAGTTCCCGTGGCACAACCTGTACCCGTTGATCGACAAGCCCGATGTGGATGTGCGCACCTTTGTCGGTGAAGTCTCCTACCGCGATGGCAACTACCTGGGTAACTTCCAGGCAAACCTCGATGGCCCAGCAGGCAAGTTCAGCCTCAGCAGCCCCTTCAGTGGCGATCTGGGCAAGATATTTTTGCCGCAATTGAAACTGGTCGCCGGTCAAGGCAAGGCCGAGGGGCACGTTAATGTGCAGTTTGCCGATGGCGTGGCCTGGGACACGGCACTGGACCTGAGTGCGATCAACCCCGCGTACTGGGTGGCCGAACTGCCGGGTACGCTGGCTGGCCCACTGCGCAGCAAAGGCTCATTCAAAAGTGAGCGCCTGGAACTGGATGCCAACCTTGACCTCAAGGGTCGTTTGCGCGGCCTGCCTGCGGTGTTGCAAGCCAAGGCCAACGGGGCGGGTGAAACCTGGACGGTCAGCGCGCTGGATATTCGCCTGGGTGACAACCGCATCAACGGCACCGCCACGTTACAGCAGCAGATCAAGGCCCAACTTGACCTCAACATGCCGCGTCTGGGCCAGCTCTGGCCAGAGCTGCGCGGCCAGCTAAAAGGCCGTGTCGACCTGGGTGGGACCCTCAAGGCGCCGCAAGGCACGGTTAAGCTCAATGGCCAACAGTTGGCTTTCGCCGATAATCGCCTGCAAAACCTGACCCTGGATGCCAGTCTCGATCGCAATCAACGTGGCCGCCTTGACCTCAAGGGCAGCGGAATTCAGGCCGGGGAGACTCAGCTCGGCGTTCTGACCGCCAACGCCAGTGGCGATATCAAGCGTCAGCAGCTCAAGCTGGGTTTGCAAGGGCCGATGCTGCAACTGGCCCTGGCCCTGGATGGCGGCCTGGATAAAGACAATTGGCGCGGTCGACTGGTCAGCGGTGACGTCAAGGCCGGTGGGCAGGCCTGGGTACTGCAAAATCCGGCAAGGCTGGAGCGTCTGGCCGATGGCCGAATCAATATGGGTTCGCAGTGCTGGATTTCAGGCCCGGCCAGCTTGTGCAGTGAAGAACAGCGTTTGATGCCTGATCCAAGACTGCGTCTGCACCTCAAACAGTTCCCCCTCGACAGCCTGGCCGAGTGGCTGCCCAAGGACTTTCAATGGCAAGGCGACCTCAATGCAGACCTGGTGCTGGACTTGCCAGCCAGCGGGCCCAAAGGTCAGATCGTGGTCGATGCCAGCGGTGGCACGCTGCTCTTCAAAGACAAGGGCCAGTGGGTAGACTTCCCCTATGAGGCCTTCAAGCTGACCAGCAACCTGACCCCAAACCGGGTCGAATCCCGTCTTGATTTCGACGGCGGCAAGCTGGGGCAACTGATGCTGTCGGCGCGAATCAATCCTCTGCCTAAAAGCAAACCTATCAGCGGAGAGTTCCAACTAACCGGGCTGGACGTGTCGATGATCCGTCCGTTCGCGCCAATGGTTGAGAAACTCACCGGTCAGTTGAATGGCTCGGGTACGATTTCGGGGGTTTTACTGTCGCCCCATATCATCGGCAATGTGGCCCTGAGCGATGGCGAAATTTCGGGACCGCAGTTGCCGACCAGCTTCGAAAATGTCCAGCTTTCGATGGCTATTAACGGCGAGACGGCGTTGATCAATGGCGGCTGGACCAGCGGCCAGCAAGGGCAGGGCAGTATCAGCGGTAATGTCGCCTGGGGTCGGGCCATGGTGGTCGACGTGTTAATCAAGGGTAACAACCTGCCGGTGACCGTTGAGCCTTACGCCAAGCTTGAAGTCGCCCCGGATCTGAAAATATCCCTCAACCCCGACAACACGTTGTTGATCGCGGGCCGGGTCAATGTACCCAAAGGTGAAATTGTTGTTCGCGAATTGCCGCCGTCGACGGTCAAGGTTTCGGATGACACGGTCGTCGTGGGCCAGCAGACGACCGATGAGGCGTCGCCGATGCAGATCGACATGGACATCAACGTGGTGGTGGGCCAGGAACTGCTGACGTTCTCGGGCTTTGGCCTGAGCGCCGATCTGGCGGGGCAGGTTCATATTGGCAACAACCTGGAGACCCGCGGCGAGTTGCGCCTTAACAATGGTCGCTACCGCGCCTATGGCCAGAAGCTGACCATTCGCCGGGCACGTCTGTTGTTTGCAGGACCAATCGATCAGCCGTATCTGGATATCGAAGCGGTTCGCCAGACCGACGACGTGATTGCCGGCATTCGCCTGACAGGCAGTGCTGAACAGCCCACCACGCAAATATTCTCGGAACCGGCCATGAGTCAGGAGCAGGCTTTGTCATACCTGATTCTGGGGCGTCCGCTGACGGGCACCGGCGAAGATGAAAACCTGCTGGCGCAAGCAGCCTTGGGCCTGGGGCTGCTGGGCAGCTCGGGGATCACCACCAGCCTGGCGAATCATTTGGGGCTCAAGGAGTTTGAACTCGACACCGAAGGCAGCGGCAATAACACATCAGTCGTGGCCAGCGGCAAGATCAACGAGCGCCTGAGCGTGCGTTACGGGGTTGGGGTGTTTGAACCTGCCAGCACCATTGCCCTGCGTTACAAGCTGAGCAAGCGGGTGTATGTGGAAGTGGCGAGCGGCTTTGCGAGCTCGCTGGATATCTTTTACAAACGGGACTTCTAACCTGCGATGAAATGCCTCCCACACTCTGTGTGGGAGGCCCGCGAGAATATCGGTGCGATGTACCCGATAGGCCGTCACGCCATTGGAGCCGTGGCAGCTAAAAAACTGTTCCGGCTGTAAGATATGGCCTTGAATATTTCAATTCATTTTCGAAAGCCGAACGTTTTTGTTAATTTCCGGTTTTCGCTTTCAGACTTACTTTCAGGAACAGGTTATGACCCCTTCGCAGCGCTTGAAATACTCGATTTTGATTTCATTGGTGGTTCTGGGAATCATGTTTGGTCTTTCGTACATGCAAAACGCCGGCATGATCACTGAAAAAATGTTCCAGTACGTCGCCATCGGCGTGGCAGTGATCGTGGTTGTGATCAATGGTGTGATGCGCCGCAAAACCAAGATTTAAGCCTCGATTTGCCCGACCAAAACGGCTTCAGCCTGTGGATGCAGGCTGTAGCTCTTGTCGCTGTTGAGTACCACCACCCCTTCGCTGCACAGACGCTTGAGCACCTCGCGCACACTCAGAAATGACAGTGGAATATCCAGTGCCTGCAAGTGGCTGTGCATGCCGCGTACCCCCAACCTGCGATCATTGCCGGCCGCCGTCAGCAATGCATCAATGACTTTGAGTCTCACCAGGCTGGTACGTAGCCCGAAGCACTTGAGTAAGTGGCGGATCCGTTCGTTGCCCTGCAAGGGAGTCAGCGCTTCCAGCAACCCTGAATCGGGCTGGAAAGCTGCGTCGCGATGCTGGTTGCTACCATCCGTTGGTATTTGCTGGTTGTGCATGCAAAAAACTCCTTTTCAGAGCCTGATCAGGAAAAAATAAAAAAGCGCTCTTGGTTAACTAGACGAATGAGCGGCTTAAATCATGAACACTGGAATGTAGAAATTTTGTCGTGAATTCGTCTCAGTCGCGTTCTCGCCCAATGGGGACGGGGGTTTGGACTGATTATTAAATTTTTTTAATCTGTGCGGTGTTTCACCTGTGCACTGAGGTTTCGGAACCGGACGGTCAGCCGTGCAAAAGTGTGAAATGACGTCGCAGCCTTCAACCGTGGGAGCGAGCCTGCTCGCGAAGGTCATTCGCGAGCAAGGGGGCCTTGACCTGAAGCAAGTATCTACACGGCTCTTTTAAAGGCTTGTGCGGGCGTTCAGCACGGGCCTGCCGTCCGTAGTGCGGCTCAGGTACACCGGCAAGACCTTGGGCAGGGATGTCACCAGATGGTCGATTTCGCGGGTGTTGAATACGCCACCAATGCGCAGCTTGCCAGTGGCGCTGTCGGCCACAGAAAGCGGGCTGTCGAGGTAGCGGTTGATCAGGGGCAGGGCGTCGGCCAGTGACAGGTTATCGAGCACCAGCTTGCCGTTGCGCCACGCCAGATCCGGCATGCCAGTTGAGGTCTGGCTGATTTGTGCGGCGTAGTCGCCAGCCTTGTAGCGCGCCTGCATCCCCGGTTCCAGACGCAAGCCGTCGCCACTCAGGTGCTTGTTGCTGGTGACCAGCACTGAGCCCTCCAGCAGCGTGACCCGCACCTGATCTTCGTACATCCACACATTGAACTGAGTGCCTGTGACCCGAACCTGTCCCTCTGCGGCCTGGACCAGAAACGGGTGCGAGACATCGTGACTGACCTTGAAAAATGCTTCGCCCTTGCCCAGGGTTACCCGGCGTTCGTCCTTGTAGTTGCTGAAAGTCAGTTGCGTACCCAGATTGAGCTCGACTTGACTGCCATCGGGCAGTGTCACCGTCTTCGCACGGGTATCGGCCGTAAAGCGTTCATGGGCATCAGGAATCCAGCCCAGTTGCCAGCCGCTGTAGGCCGCTACAGGGACGGCGAGGAGAGTCACGGCTGCGGCCACGGCAAAACGCTGCCAGGTCGTGCGACGTGGTGCAGGCAATGCAATCACCCGGGCTTCGGCGGGCGCGGGGCGCGACAGGTGTTCACTGACATCCCAAATGTCCAGCATTGCCTCATATTCAACAGCGTGCCGGGGATCAGTGTTTAACCACACCGCAAAAGCATCACGTTCCTGGAGTGTGCAATCGGGCTCGTGCAAGCGCATGCACCACTGGGCCGCAGCTTCAGTGATGACATCGTTTTCGGCTTCTGTGGGGCGTGTTTCACTCATTGGCTTTTCCCGGTTTTGCGCATTCTAACCCCGCACTGGAGGTAACGAGAACATGAGCCATGTCAAAAGCATGTCAATTAGCCGTATGGCCGCGTTTTTCTCTGCTACGGTTGTTCCAGTCACATTGAGTACCAGACGCAACATCAATTAATGGAGTTAAGACAATGTTGAAGAAAACCTTTGCTGCTGTAATCACTACTGCTGCTTTGTTGAGTGCCGGTGCAGCGATGGCTCAGCCTGTTGACCCGAACTGGGCATTCTCCAAAGAGTTGGTAGAAGTGCTCAAGAACAAGAACGGCTACACCGTGATCAAGAAAATTGAAGCTCAAGACCCGGCTGCTGGCATCTGGAAAGCAGAAGGGATCAAGAAGGTCGATGGCCTGGAATATGAAATTATCTTCGATTCGACCGGCAAGGTGATTTCCGAGAAGAAAGACTGATTCTCCTCACCTGAGACGAATCCCCCGCTGAGCGTTTTAACCCGGCCCTGATCGTAACTTTTGACAGGGCCGGGTGTTTTGAACTTGCCGCTTCAATCATTGCGCCTATGCCGCAACAGCCATTGTTCCCGAGTCATTTCCCACAGGTCGCAAGCAAACCTGCCGCTGACAAAATCTTTTTCTTCGCTGCTGACCCACTGCATTCCGGCCCGTTCGGAAATTCGTCGCGATGCCACGTTTGGGGAGGCTTTTGGCACCCGCATGCGTTCGCGGCCCAAGGTCTCGAACCAGAAGGCGTCAACTGTCCCGCACGCTTCGCTCATCAGCCCCTGGCCTTGCCATTGCGGTGCCAGCCAGAAGCCCCGGTTGTTATCGACGGTATCCATCAAGCTGATGCTGCCAATCAGTTCGTCCGGCTGCGAGAGCAAGCGAATTGTCCAGTGCCATTCTTCGCCGCGTGCAACGGCGGGCAACGCCACATCGCGTAAATAACCCAGAGCCCCATCGGCGGGATAGGGCCAGGGCACGAGCGCGTTCAAGTAGCGCACGACCTCCCAATGGGCGAAGCGTTGCTGGATCGCGGGCGCGTCACTTAACTGCAGTGGCTGCAGTAAGAGTCGTCGGGTCTGAAGTGTTGGTGGGGGCTGCATGGGAGGTGGCTCCTTGCCAGTAATTTGAGTCGAGAGTACCTCCCAATGGCGCTCATAAAAAAGCCCCCGTTAAACGGAGGCTTGGATTTGATCAGGTGCGGGAGCAAACCCGCTAGATCGTTGCGTCTGGAGCGGGTATTAGCCGTTGCTGCAACCATTGCCCATCACACGGTATTCAAGAATATGACGCTGACCCTGATGGTCTTCGTAGGTCATCTGTGCGGGTACGACTTCACAAACATCTGCAATCGGCGTCACGCTGATCACGTTGGCAATATCGAGATCGGTGGCGTAAGTGTACTGTTCAACCGCAGGTTGTTGTTGGGGTACTTGAACTTCGTCAGCAACAGCCAGTGTTGAAAAAGCAACCAGTGCAAGAGCAATCAAACGTTTCATTATTAAGACCTTAAAACAATCACGAATCACTGACTTCAATTGCCCTGTTGGCGGGAGAAGTTGTTACGCCCTGTAGGGAAGTGACGTAACACGAAGTACCGTGCCCTGTTTCAATGTTGCGTTGAGGGATGAACATAGAATACGCCCCGCGCGTATTGATTAAAGTCAAAAGATCGCCAAGCAGTCTTTCCGAATCAGTAACAATCCTTGGGCTTGATCAACACACAACAAAAAGCCCCCTCGCAAGAGGGGGCCGGGGTCGTAACAGTGGGTGCAACCACTCAAAATTAGTGCGAACTGCAACCGTCACCCATGGCCTTGTATTCAAGGATGTGACGCTGACCCTGGGAGTCTTCGTAGGTCATGGTGGCGGGTACAACTTCACATACATCGGGAATGGTCGACAGGTTGATGACCCGTGCAATATCCAGCTTAGTTCCATAACTGTACGATTCGACCGTTGGGGTCTGGACAGCGGAAGTTTCACCTGCAACGGCCAGCGTTGCAAAGCCGGCAAGAAAGAGTGCGATCAAGTTTTTCATGGTAGTGCCTCTAAAGTAATCAAGAGTTTAAATTGACTGACTTCATTTGCCGATGAGGCGGGAAGAAGTTACGGCACCTGCCAACGTTGTCAGGTGCGTACGAAGTACCGTGTATCCGTGTCAATCTATGTGTGAAGCATATGAACAATGTTACGCCGATCCACCCAAGTAAAAAGACGGGATGGCAAAAGGCTCTGTTACCGCTCGGGTAACAATGTGGTGGCGTTGTGGCTATTTTCAAGTGCTCGGAGTGTGTCCTTGCTGGCATACTGGCACTCCTGATTCAGGAGTCAGTCATCCGAATGAATATCGAGTCCCCCCTCAGTGCCTATCAACAAGCCATTGAGCAGCAGGGTTTTGTCCATGACCCTGCCCAATGGAGGGCTGTGCAAGCACTGCAAAGTTGCCATGAGGCAGTGCATTCAGGAGCACAGTCGGTTAAGGGCGTGTATTTGTGGGGCCCGGTAGGCCGGGGCAAAACCTGGTTGATGGATCGCTTCTACCAAAGCCTGCAGGTGCCGGCCCGGCGTCAGCATTTCCATCATTTCATGCAATGGGTGCATCAGCGCCTGTTCCAGCTGACCGGGACGGCGGACCCGCTCAAGGCCCTGGCCAAAGGCTTGAGTGAGGAAGTCAACGTGCTGTGTTTTGACGAACTGTTCGTCAATGACATTGCCGATGCGATCATTCTTGGCCGCTTGTTTCAGGTCATGTTCGATGAAGGCGTGGTGCTGGTGTGCACCTCTAACCAGCCACCCGAAGATCTCTACGGTCACGGTTTCAACCGGGATCGCTTTGCGCCCGGGATCACTGCGATTCTCAAGCATATGGAGGTGGTCTCGGTGAACGGGGTTGAGGACCATCGCCTGCACCCCGGCATTGCTCATCAACGGTATTGGGTAACGGGTCCGGGTCAGCCAAGTGCAATTGAGCCGGTGTTCAAGGATTTAACCCAAGGGCAGGTGGTGTCAGATCAGCCCATAGGCGTGGGGTACCGTTCGCTGAATGTAGTGCAGGCCAGTGATGCCGTGCTGTGGTGCGACTTTCACGAACTGTGCGAGCAACCGCTGGCCGCTACTGAATTCATGGAAATCTGTGATCGCTACACGGTGATATTACTCAGCGGCGTGCCTTGCCTGAGTGCCGAGCAGCGCGAGGGCAAAATTGCCCGCGGTACGGAAGACGCTGCGGTGAAAGTCGAGGCAGGTGATCGCGAACTGCCGCAGCTGTCCAAATACGATGACAGCGTGCGGCGTTTCATTGCGCTGATCGACGAGTGTTACGACCGCAAAGTGCCTGTTTGCATTGAAGCTCAAGTACCAATGGATCAGCTCTACACCCAGGGCTACCTGGAGTTCGCCTTCCGCCGGACCTTGAGCCGTCTACAGGAAATGCAGTTGCAGCGCTTTGGCCTTTAAACACCTTGCGTAGCAGCTGCCGTAGGAACGAGGCTGCGTCCGGCTGCGCAGCAATCGTAAAATCAGTAAATGCGTTGCACTGGATACGCCTACGGACTTAGATTTTACGACCGCTTCGCGCTCGGACGCAGCCTCGTTCCTACGGCAGCTGCTACGGGTGCAGTAGCATGGCTGTTGTCCAGTGCATAAGTGCCCCAGCCGCCCCCGAGTGCCTTGTACAACGCAATACTGGCTTGCAGTCGCGCAAGGCGCAGTTGTACGTACTGGTCTTGGGCCTGATACAGCGTGCGCTGGGTTTCCAGTACCGTAAGCAGCATCTCGGCACCGGCCTTGTAGCGGTCTTGCGCAATGTCGAAGGCCCGTTGTGCCTGCTTGAGTTCTTCATCCTGCCATTGGCGTTGCTGGTCCAGGCCGTTGGAGCTGTTGAGGGCTTTTTCGACGTCGGCAAACGCGCTGATGATGCTAGCCCTATAGGTTTGCAGCAGTTCTTGTTGGCGGGCGGTGGCTTTGTCGCGCTCGGCGCCGAGGCGACCATTGTTGAAAATCGGCGCTATCAGTCCGGCGGTGAGGGTGTAGAACGGGCTGCGCAGGACATCGCTAAAGTGATCTGCCCCGGAGCCCAGGCTGGCGCTCAGGGTCAGGTTTGGCAACATGGCCGCACGGGCAACGGTGATATCGGCCCGTGCTGCGACCAGCTTGGCTTCGGCGCTCGCGATGTCCGGGCGCCGGCTCAGTAATTCACTGGGCAATCCGCCGCCAATGGCAGGCCAATGCAACCGTGTGAAAGGCGTATCGCCCAGTGTCAGATTTTGTACAGGTTGGCCAAGCAGGACGGCGAGGGTGATTCGCGCTTCCCGGGTCTGTTGCTCAACCCGTGGGACTTGCCGCTGCTGACTGGCAACCAGGCTTTTTTGTTGGGCCAGTTCCAGGGCCGTTGCCGAACCCGCATCATGACGGGTCTGCACGACGTCCAATACGCTGTGCGCATTGGCCAGATTGAGTCGGGCAATGCGCAGTTGCTCATCAAGTGCCAGGGCTTGGACGTAGCTGTTGGCGACGCTGCTGAGCAGGGTCAGTTCGACGGTGTCCCGGTCAAACTCGCTGGCCTTGAGGGTCTGCAGTGTGCTGTCGTGGGCCGCCGCTTTGCCACCCCAGAAATCCACCTCATAACTGGCGCTCAGGCGGGTGTCGAAATAGTCCGCCGCCTGGTTGTCGTCGCGAGCCTCCAGTTGGCTGTAGCCTTTGCCGCGCAGGAGTTTTTCGCGATTGGCGTTGCTGGCCAAGGTGACTTCGGGCAGTAACGGTGCGCCGGCGATGACGGCAGAAGCCCGGGCTTGCTGCACCCGCGCCATTGCAGCGGCCAAATCGTAGCTACCGAGCCGCGCCTGGTTGACCAGATGCTCCAGGTCGGTGCTGCCAAACTGTTGCCACCATTGCTGGTTGATCTGATGGCGGGCTTGCCCCGGTGCCGACTGCCAGGTCGCTGGGGCAATCACGTCGTTGTGGTCATCAGGAGTGGAGTGGCTGCACGCGCCCAACAGCAGGCACAGGGTCAACAGGCTCAAGGACGGCTTCATCAATAGATCATTCACTGGTAAGGGCCGTGACCGGGTCTAGCCGGGCAGCTTTGCGGGCCGGCATAAAGCCGAAAATAACGCCGGTTACCAGTGCGCAACCAAAAGCACCGAGTACGGCGGTCAGGGAGAACGCCACGGCTACATCGCACAGCAACAGCATCCCGCCGACGATAAAGGCCAGGGTGATACCGGCCAGGCCGCCCACCACCGACAGCATCAGGGCCTCGGTCAAAAACTGGCGCAGGATGTCGCGCTGGCGGGCGCCGGTGGCCATGCGAATCCCGATTTCGCGGGTACGCTCGCGCACCGTCATGAGCATGATGTTCATCACGCCGATGCCGCCGACCAGTAGCGAGATGGCGGCAATTGAACCCAGCATCAACGACAGGGTGTTACGGGTTTTGGCTTCTGCCTGGATCATCGCTGCATTGTTGGTGATTTCGAAGTCACGGATACCGTGGTGCAGCGTGAGCATCAGTTGCTCAATGGCCTTTTCGGCTTGCTGAACCCTGCTGGCATCCGCCGCCGCGATAACGACGTATTCCGGATTGTGGCTGCCGAACAGGCGCACGCTGGCAGCTGAGTACGGCACCACGATGCGCGCGTCACTGTCCGAGTCACCGGAGCTGGCACCTTTTTCGGCCAGGACGCCGACCACGCGAAACGGTACGTTTTCGAGCAGGATGTACTGGCCGATCGGGTTGGGCACATCCTTGAGGACTTTATCGCGCACCTTTTTTCCGATGACGGCCACGGCGGCCGCAGCGTTTTCATCGGCCTGGGTGAAGAAGCTGCCTTGCACGACCGGCCAGTTGAAAATGGCCGAAAAGTCGATGCCATTGCCACCGGTGTACAGGGTGTGATCGACGTTGCCGTAACGCACGCCAATTTCGGCGCCATTGATAGGCATGATCATCTTGACCTGCGGCAAGGTCGACAGGGCGGCCACGTCATTGAGGGTGATGATGCCCAGCGGCGCCCTCGGTCCGGGTGGCATGCCGCTGAGGTAAATAATGTTTGAACCGAAGGCGCCCATTTCAGCCATCACCTGGCGTTTACTGCCTTCACCGACCGCCAGCATGACCACCACAGAAGCCACGCCGATGACGATGCCGAGCAGGGTCAGGGCAGTGCGAAAACGGTTGATCCACATCACCCGCCATGCGGCGTGAACCGCATCCACCAGTTCACCCTTCCAGGCCCCGCGTGCTTCGCTGCCTTCGCTCAGGCGCTTGCGCAAGTCGATGGCCTGCAAGGCGTCGGGGTTCTCGGTAGCGGGTGATTGCTTGCCGTTGGCGCTGTCGCTGATCACTTCGCCATCGCGTACCTCGATGATCCGGTTGGCCCGTGCAGCCACCTCACGATCATGGGTAATCAGGATGACGACATGACCCTGGTTCGCCAGTTCGTCGAGCAAGGTCATGACCTCGGCGCCACTGTGGCTGTCGAGCGCGCCGGTGGGTTCGTCAGCGAGAATGATGTGCCCGCCGTTCATCAAGGCGCGCGCTATCGACACCCGCTGTTGCTGGCCCCCGGACAATTGATGCGGGCGGTTGGCGGTGCGCTCGGCCAGGCCCAGGCGGTCGAGCAGGGCGGCGGCTCGGGCGTGGCGTTCGGCGGCCGGGGTACCGGCATAGATGGCCGGCATTTCGACGTTTTCCTGGGCCGAAGCCGAGGGGATCAAGTGGTAGCCCTGGAACACAAAACCAAAGGCTTCGCGGCGCAGCCAGGCCAGTTCGTCACTGTCGAGGTGGGCGACGTCTTCGCCCGCAAACAGGTAGCGACCCGAGGTCGGGCGGTCGAGGCAGCCCAGGATGTTCATCAGGGTTGACTTGCCTGAGCCCGAAGCGCCGACGATGGCGACAAACTCACCGGCATGGATCGACAGGTTGATGCCCTTGAGCACGTGAACTTCGGGAGTATCGATACCGCCGTAGACCTTGCGGATATCCTGCAGGTCAATCAGGGGAGTGGGCATTTAACCTCCGTTCCCGGTGGCGGGGCCGATCAGCAGGTGATCGCCTTCATTCAAACCGTCGATGATCTCCACGCGCAAACGGTCGCTGAGGCCGGTACGGATTTCGCGCGGCTCGACTTTGCCGTTTTGGGTCACGATGTGGGCGGTCTGGCGGTTGTCTTCAGGGGTGCCCTGCAACGCGACGATAGGGGCCAGCAGCACATCCCTGACCTGATCGGCGACGAAAAATACCTGGGTGGTCATCTCGGGCATCAGTGCCTGATCAGTGTTGTCGACATCCAGCAGCACGGTGTACAGCACCACGCGGGCGCTGCCGCTTTTACTGGCGGGGCTGCCGCCGCCCTGGCTGGTCTCGTTGAGGGGTTTTGGCGGTACGGGCAAGACTTGTCGCACAGTGCTGCTCCAGCGCCTGTTACCACCACTCAAGGTGGTGAACCAGGCGGGCATGCCGGGTTTGACGTGGCCGATATCAGCTTCCGATACTTCGGCCCAGACCGTCATGGGGGAGAGTTTGGCGATGCGCAGTATCAGCGGGGTTTGTTGTTGGGCATTCAGGGTCTGACCTTCTCGGGCATCCAGTGCCACCACCGTGCCGGACATGGGCGCATAGATGCGCGTGTATCCCAGCTCGGCTTCGTCACTGCGCAAGCTGGCCCGGGCTTGACTGATTTGAGCCTCGAACATGTTGATCCGGGCCTGGGTGGTACGAACTTCAGCACGGGCGGCTTGAACATCCTCTTCGCGGGTGGCGCCGCCTTTGGCCAGATGTAGCTGGCGCTGGAGTTTTTGCTTTGCCAGGTCATGCAGGGCCCGTTGTTCCTGCAACTGAGCCTTGAGATTTTCGATGGCAAAGCGGCTGGCATCGAGCTTGGCGGTTTGGGTGGAAGGGTCGATCTCCACCAGCAGCTGTCCCTCTTTGACTTCAGTGCCAACGTCCACGTGGATTTTATGAATTTGCCCCGAAGCCTGCGCGCCCACGTCGACGTATTGCCGGGGTTGCAAGGTACCAAGTGCGGTCACGCTGCTTTCAATATCGCCCCGGGTGACAGGAACGGTGTCATACGCGTGCCGTCCCGGGGTCAGCAAAGCCCAGGCTGTGACGGTCGCGACAAGCAATAAGCACAAGGTGATAAGCAGCGCACGGCGGGTCTGTCGAGGGCGTTTCATACGGGGTTCCGAGCAATGAATATCGACCCGTCGTCATGCCGTCAGGGTCCAATACCCAGAGACAAACGCTGTCGCCAGCGCTACAGAGACGGGGAGCTGTTGAGTAAACGAATGATTTGGCGAGGGATTTAGGTATTGGTTGGAGCGTCTGTAACTGAATATTTCGGAAATGTTTAAGCGTGCGGGCTTTAAATCTATATGAGAATTACTATAAATTACATCCGCACAAATGCCATCATCATGCCGCTATCCCATTAGATCTGTTTCTGCGCTCATGGAGTGTTGCCGCTGCCGTCGCGGCCTGGAGTCCTGTTGGAAAACTACTATCGAGAACTGGTGGGCTTTTTGAGTGCCAGGCTGGGTAATGCCCAGGCGGCCGAAGATGTGGTGCATGACGCTTATGTGCGAGTGCTGGAGCGCTCCAGTGGCGAGCCGATTGAACAGCCGCGTGCATTTTTGTACCGCACGGCACTCAACCTGGTTATCGATGGACATCGGCGCAGCACCCTGCGCCAGTCCGAGCCGCTGGAAGTGCTCGACGGAGAAGAGCGTTTTTTCAGTCCCTCGCCGCAGGTCCTGATGGACCAGAGCCAGCGACTGGATATGATCCAGAAAGCGTTGGCCGAACTGCCTGCGCCGTGCCGTGAATGTTTTTTGCTGCGCAAGCTGGAGGGCTTGTCTCACCTTGAAATTGCCGAGCGCCTGGGGGTGTCGCGCAGCGTGGTCGAGAAGCACATCGTCAACGCCATGAAGCACTGCCGGATTCGGATTCGGCAGTGGGACAACGCCTGAGTCGTGTACTAAGACCTAACTAAGTAACACGTTTGGCCAATGCCCCGCTGTTGTACTAGGCGCTCTTTTCTTTAGAAAGTGAGCGTTATGACTTTTCCCAACACGTCTTTTACGACTTATCTGCCTTCTGCTTTGCCCGCCAAACTGACCCGTCGCGAGCGGTTATCGATCGAATTGGGGAGGGCGATTGAGGAGGCGGCGTATCCTGGCGAGCTGCTCAATCAACTGCAAGCGGCAGTTACCTTGAACCAGCACGCGCTGGCCGAGTCCCAGGCCCTATTTAGCGCAGCGCCAACGCTGTATCAGGTCGTGCATGCACAGGTGTCGCAGGCCTTAAATTGTGATCCCGATAAACTGACCTGGACCAGTGCGTTGCAACCGGATGCACCGGTTACGTTGACCTTGACTCAGATTGCCGTCGAGAGCCTGCGCGACGACTTCATTACTGGCGATATCAATCAGGCAGTCAGTCTGAACGACGACTCGGGCGCGTCGAGCAAGCCTGTTGCTCTGAGTCCTGCTCAGATCTTGAACCAACTCGACTCACTCAACCTTAAAGACCGCTTCAACCTGACGGTTCGCGACTATTGGCAGGGTCTTGCTCAAGGCCAAAGCGTGAGTTGTTGCGAGCATGTGGCCGAGTTACGCCGCGTCTCGATCAAAACCCGCGCACTGTTGGCCCAGGCGTCTGGGCAGTTGAGCGAAGAGGGGCTTGAAACGTGGTTACAGGTAGTCGATGCGCCAACCGATCAGAAGCGTATGGATGCGGGGGGTGAAGTCAGTAATTTGCAGGTCAGTGAAATTGCTTGGGCCAATGGCCAGACCCATGGCAATGGCGGTGGTGTGGTGTTTAAGGGGGCATTTGTGATCCATGGACGTGACGCTGAGCAGAACCCCCGCGAGCTGCTGTTTGTGCCGGGTATGGGCATGGAGCTATTCGAATTCACTTCGCGCTCTCGGTTATGGGCGCAGATGGTGCGCTGGATCGACAGCGGTGCGCAGCCAGGCTGGTTGTTATGGCAGCTGCTGCCCTATCACAGTCGCTCAACGCTGTATGGCTCAGGCGCCCGGCTACCGCTTGAGCATCTCGACTATAAAGCGGTTGCAGGTGATATTTTCGAACACAGCGCCCGCGCGAGCGTGTTCACCCAGCACACCAACGAGCTCATCTGTGCGGTAACCCTTAGTCCTGCATTGCAAACCGGGGAGGCGATTCTGTTGGCGACAGACCTTAGTGGTGTTGCCTTGAGTTACGCCCAGACCACTGAGCAGTGGCGCCGCGAAGTGGCAGGTAAAAGCCTGCCGGCTGATTTAACTGAGGTGCTGGCCGAGCTTGCGCGCGGTCACGCACGTTGGCATGAGGACGATATTTCGTTTGGCAGCTTGGCGCCTGAGCTGGCATTGCGTATTCGCCAAGAAAAAATCGAGCTCTACGAGCACAGTATTTTGCAGCTGTTGAGGCCTGGTCAATTGGCTGAAGATACTGCGGCATTCATTGCTTTTGTGAAGTATCAAACCGCATTGCAGGCCGAGCGCGCCCTGTCGTTAACGTGCTTGAAGGATTTATTAACAGTGACGCAACGTGATAATGCCGATCTGTTGACCAGCGATGCAGGTCAGGGTTCGCCGCAGAGTCGCTTGATTGCCAGTCGCAGTCAGGCCTTGCTGATTGAAGGTCAGCTGCAAGTCCTGCACAAACAGCTGGGCGCTGCGGACTTCACCCTACTGACTCAAGCGTTGAAACTTAATATCGTGGGACATGACAGCGCTACAGATCTGCGCGTGGTGGCGATTGCCATAGGTACCGCACAGCAGCCATTTGCCTTGGTCGGGAGTTTCGCCATTACCTCTCGCCAGGGATTGCTCACGCCATCGCTCGCAGGGCCAGCACTGTTGTTTGTTCCAGGTCAGGACGGCGGTTTGGTCAAGTTCAGATCATTGGCGCAATTACAGGAGCATGTGGGCCAGACCCTGTTCCGATGTTCCGATTGTTCGCTGTGGTCGACGGTTGCGCTGGAGCAGCAGGCTGCAGCACGCGCATGGATTGAAACGGTGCCTGTGTCAGTCCGAGTTGCGCTGCAATTGAGCGAAATCACCCTCGGTATTATTGAGTTCAGCGTTAAAGCGCAAATCAAGGCCCACAAGAAAAGCATGCAGGCGATAAAAAACAATGTGCTGGTGATTACTGGCGCCGACCGGCAGGCAGCGCTGGGCATATTGGGCCAGACCAGTGCGTTGGTATTGCAAGTACCCGAGCACGCGGCACGCAAACAGGCATTTGATCACATTCTATTAATGCGCCAGGCTCAATTGCTTAAGCAGCAACTTGCGCCGTGGCTACTTTTAGAGACTAACGAGGTTCAGGTCGACTACGCGCGTCGGACCAGGCAGATCAATGAAAACCTGCTGGCTATTGAACGTTATCTGTTCAAGCATTTGCCGTCGCTCGATGAGTTTGCTGCGCAGAAACTACGCGAGCAGTTCAAACACGATGGTTTTGACGATGAATTGGACCCGTTGGCAGACATGCTCAGCCTCCCGGATCATGTGGACATCATCAGCACGTTGCCGACTGCGAATTTACCTACCTTCGCTAACATCGTGCCGCAGATTGAACTGGCACAAGTTCCTCAAGGAGTGCGCACCTATAACCTGGTGCAATTTGCCCTGGAAAATATGGACCCGGATGACCCATCAATAGCGCTGCGCCTCAAACATCTGCAGGTTTTGAAACCTGAGTGGAAGACTCGCCTGAGTGTTGGGTACTTGACGAGGGTAATGTCGGCCCTGGATATCAGCGGGGCGTACGAACAGCAGATCAACCAGGTGTTTTACGGCAAGCCCTGCCTGGAGGAAAACCAGGTCAGCGAGGCCCCCGGCAGCGATTTGCGGATTCAACTTATGGTTCGGCCATTTCGCCAAACGCTGGAGCTGGAGCTCTGGATGGCCCGCCAGCAAGCAATGGACCCATCGGCCCTAACCTTGTTCAGCCGCGCTATAGGGGCGCGCAAGGCGGCTGACCTGAAGGTGGGCGGCATGGATATCGCCGTTGGAAATGTCTCCTACAGCAGTGTCGTCGAACGTTATGGCTTGACCTCGGTCGCGGGTGTACGGGTCATTCGTGACACGCTTTCGGATATGACCCTGATCTATCTGCCCGGTATCCCGGGCGGCAATAGCCTGGTCATGTACCCCAGTCTGGAGTTGGCCAACGCGGCATTGGCAGAGATGGGAAGCAAGCCGCAGTGGTTGGTCTATCTTGCGCAACGCACGGAGCCTGAAGAGCAAGCAGCGCATATACAAGAACATCTGGCGGACGGCGCGGGCTATGCACCGCAGGATTGGATCGGCGCAACGTTTGCAGGCGAAATCGATATGGGCAGAGGCCTGAGCACCGCTCGCTCTGATCGCATTATCCAGGTGCTGCGCTTGATGTCTCAGTCAAACGCCAAGCGCGAACGCCTGCGCAACGAACGCAACCATCAGCAAAGGATTGCCAAGCTCTTCACCTGGTTGGCATTTGTCCCGGGTTTGAACATGGCGGCTGATATTTATTACATCGTTCAGGCATTTAAGGCACTGCACACTGCCCACTCTGCTTATGAAGTGGCGCAGCAGGTATTGCAAATCGGAATGTGCATGACCGACATGCTTGTTACCGTCGCTTCGTTTGGTGAGGACGGCGTTAAAGCAAGTCCCTGGGAAAGAGTGGCGCCTCAGGATCACGAGCAAACCAAGTGGTTGATGCAGCCCTTGAAGGCTCGACAAGCCCTGAGTCATGAAGGCAGGGGGGCCCGGGTTATCAATCCTGAACCTAAACCAATGCTGGCACCGGACTTCAGCGGTTATGAGGTCCCGTTCACTGCGCATGAGGGTTGCGCGCTAACTGGAAAGTACGACCTGGGCAGTTATCGCAAGGATGGCGTGCAATTTATTGTGCAAAAAGGCCAAAGCTATCGTGTCGCACGTCCCAAAAATGCCCAGGCATTGCATCTGCAAGACCCTTTCACGCAACGTCTGGGGCTGCCTGTTCGCAGAAGCGAGGCCGGTGAGTGGTTCTATGCTGCGGGTTACGGACTACCAGGCGGCGGGAAAACGGCCGAGACCATACTGATCAATTGCGGTATGTCGCTGGAGATAGCGCAAGGATTACTGGCGGACTACGACTTTCCGGTCAACTCAGGTCTCGATAAGCTGTTTGCCAAGAACGTGCAAAGAGATGGCATCAAGCCCGAGTGGGCTAACAAGTTTCGCGCCGTTACCGCCGAACCCATGGCAGGTTCTTCACGTTGCCTGTCCGCTTGCGTGCCAGTCACTTTGGGGCTGGAAGACTATGTGGTACAGCCTGCCGTTACCCCAGCCATGATCAGCGGTAGTGAGTTGATGCATCGAGTGGTGATTGGAGAGAACGATCTGTTGGTAGCGGCAGGCACGGATGGTGACGGTTTTAACTCGCTGTATCGACCCAATGCTCTTGAACAAGGGGCGCTCGAGGTCTGCGGAAGACTGTCGCCTGAAGGTATTTATCACATCCAACACCCCGTAGAGAGGGACTATATTTCGATTGGCGGGCACTTTTACGAGACCCGGTTCAACCAGACGCTAAATCGCTTCACTATCATCAAAACCGATGGCAGCACGCAGGATGGATTGATGGTGGAACCGGCTGGCCCCTTTCAATTTATGGGTGAATGGCGTTTGTTATCGGCCCAGGTGCTGCAAAAGGATCTCTCGGCAAGGCTCGACGCCTTGGTACGCCAGTTAATGCCGCTACCGGCTACTGATCAGCAGGTCTCGAGTTATATTTCGAATTATGGGCATCAGATCCTCAAATATACGGTGCCTGAACTTCTCTTGGCTCGCGGTTTGGTAGAGCTGGATACATTGACCAGGCAGTATGTCTACCGCCACGGGTTGCCGGTTGAAACGCTGATACGGATCTTCGAAGCGAAAATCAACGGGCTGCCGATCCCGGATGGGTTGCCGATTTACGATGAGCTACAGGGGTTGATTCCGCTGTCGGTGTTGGGCGGCAATAGTTTCAACATCAATGCTGCGCTTGTGTCGGGTAATTACCTGCACTTTATGCCTCTGACTGCCGAGGAGAGCGAGATGCATACGAAGGTAAAAACCATACTGAGCAATCCCAAAAGCATAGTGCTATCCGCAGCGGGGGCCATGACCCCGTTTCTGAGCACTGTCTTGAACCGCAAAGGGTATACATTTTTAGGCCGTGAGACCGTGTTGAGCCGAGGATTACTCGGTCTGGTATTCACAGGCCCCAACGGTGAAGTGTATGTGGCGGCGACCAGGCTCAGCGCTTATCGGGGGCCGGGCGGTGCCCTGAAGAGTATTGCAGTGCATAACACCCAAAAAGGTTTGCACTTTGGTGATAGCTGGGTTGAGTCGGAGCTTGCTAAAGAGTTGTTCGCCCATCCGGACAGCAAGGTTGCCAAAATAGTGCGCGCCGCGCATGAACGGCATCGGTTGTACAAACTGTTGGTCTCGGTCACGCGCGGCGGTGACGTGTTGATTTGCAGGTTGCAGCTGCCCGGGGATTTGTAGTCGCGTCAGTGCGTTGACTGAACCATTCCTGAAGAACTTTCCGATACACAAGATAGAAGTTTCCCGACGGTTTACTCTTTAAAACGTCGAGCGTAAGTTGCCGGCGTTTTGATTCGGTCAGTTCTGACCTCAATCGTGAAGCCTTTTGCGGGACTCTCAAATGTGTGTTTGCTCTGGCGCCAGCATCGGCCCGCATTGCCGTGCGGTTCGAGATCAAGGTCGCCTGCGTAATCAACGATCAGGTGTGAGCACGGGCGATACAGGAGTAGCACCATGAAACTCTCCCTGAAGGAATTCTTCGCAGGCTTTCTGCGCACCCGCCACTTTGGTCGGCACTTTCGGCGCCTTGCCTTGCTCGACAGCATGACCAACACCACGGTCAGTCGCGAAGTTCCCCCCACGCTGGCGCAGACGCTGGTAGCTGCCGCGAACAGTGACAGTGCGGTACTGATCGACAACCTGGGTACCCACACTGACGGCCTGAGTGATGCCGAGGTTGATGCGCTGCGTCAGCAACACGGCCTCAATGAAGTTGAACACGAGCAGCCGCTCAGTCGCTGGGTGCACTTATGGCATTGCTACAAAAACCCGTTCAACCTGCTGCTGACCCTGCTCGCAGGGGTGTCTCTGGCCACCGATGATGTTCAGGCCGCTGTGGTGATCAGCACCATGGTGGTGCTGTCGACAGTGCTGCGTTTTTGGCAGGAGGCAAAATCCAACAAGGCGGCTGATGGGCTCAAGGAAATGGTGAGTAATACCGCCACCGTGATGCGCCGTGACTTCGGTGCCGACACCTCGCCTATGTTTGGCAAATTCTCTGGCGCGGCTCGGCAAATCCGGGGGGCGCAGCGTATCGAGTTACCGATCAGGCAACTGGTGCCGGGTGATCTGATTGTGTTGTCGGCAGGGGACATGATTCCGGCTGATTGCCGGGTGCTCAGCGCCAAGGACTTGTTTGTCAGCCAGGCCGCCATGACGGGCGAGTCCATGCCGGTGGAGAAATTCTCCCGCCAGTTTGACAACCAGACCAGCAACCCGCTGGAGCTGGAAAATATCGTGTTCATGGGCACTAACGTGGTTTCCGGTGCGGCGACGGCGGTGGTGCTGGCCACCGGTAACAGCACCTACTTTGGCGCGCTGGCGCAGCGTGTCGGAGCCACGGACCGTGGTCCGACTTCGTTTCAGACCGGGGTCAACAACATCAGTTGGTTGCTGATCCGCTTCATGTTTGTGATGGCGCCACTGGTGCTGTTCATCAATGGTTTTACCAAGGGGGACTGGACCGAAGCCTTGCTGTTCGCGTTGTCGGTGGCCGTGGGGTTGACCCCGGAAATGCTGCCGATGATTGTGACCTCGACCCTGGCCAAGGGCGCAGTATTTCTGTCGCGTAAAAAAGTCATCGTCAAACGCCTGGATGCGATTCAGAACTTTGGTGCGATGGATGTGCTGTGTACCGACAAAACCGGCACCCTGACCCAAGACAGGATTTTCCTGGCCCGGCACGTTGATGTATGGGGGCAAGAGTCTGACGATGTGCTGGAAATGGCCTATCTCAATAGCTACTACCAGACCGGCTTGAAGAACCTGCTGGACGTTGCGGTGCTTGAGCATGTTGAGGTTCATCGAGAGCTGAACGTGGGGACGGCTTTGCGCAAGGTTGATGAAATCCCGTTCGACTTTACCCGTCGTCGCATGTCGGTGGTGGTGGCCCAGCAGGATCAGCCTCATCTGTTGATCTGCAAGGGGGCCGTCGAAGAAGTGCTGGCAGTGTGTAACACCGTGCGCCATGGCGATCAGGAGGAAGCCCTGAGTGACGAACTGCTGGCGCGTATTCGTCAGGTCACCGCCGAATTCAATGAGGAAGGGCTGCGGGTCGTGGCAGTGGCGGCGCGGCCAATGAGCGCAGGGCGCGACACGTATAGCCTGGCAGACGAACAGGCACTGACGCTCATTGGCTATGTGGCATTCCTGGATCCTCCCAAGGAAAGCACCGCGCCGGCGCTTAAAGCGTTGGCCGAGCATGGCGTTGCGGTAAAGGTTCTGACCGGTGATAACGAACTGGTCACGGCCAAAATCTGCCGTGAGGTGGGTCTTGAGCAGCAAGGCCTGCTGATGGGCAACGACATTGAGCGCATGAGCGATGCCGAATTGGCGGTGGCAGTAGAAACCACCAACGTATTTGCCAGACTCACGCCTACGCACAAGGAACGTATCGTGCGTTTGCTCAAGGCCAATGGTCACGTGGTCGGCTTCATGGGCGACGGGATCAACGATGCCCCAGCGTTGCGCACGGCAGATATCGGTATCTCGGTGGACAGTGCGGTAGACATCGCCAAGGAGGCTGCTGACATCATCCTGTTGGAAAAAAGCCTGATGGTGCTGGAGGAGGGCGTGCTGGAGGGGCGCCGCACCTTTGCCAACATGCTCAAGTACATAAAAATGACTGCCAGCTCGAACTTCGGCAATGTGTTTTCGGTGTTGGTCGCCAGTGCGTTTATTCCGTTCTTGCCGATGTTGCCGATGCACTTGCTGGTACAGAACCTGCTTTACGATGTGTCACAAATTGCCATCCCTTTCGATAACGTCGATGAGGAAATGCTGAAAAAACCTCAGCGCTGGCAACCTGCCGATGTAGGGCGTTTCATGTTGTTTTTCGGGCCGATAAGCTCTGTCTTCGACATCCTGACGTTTGCCCTGATGTGGTACGTGTTCAAAGCCAACACACCTGAGCACCAGACCCTTTTCCAGTCGGGCTGGTTCGTGGTCGGGCTGCTGACCCAAACCCTGATCGTGCACATGATTCGCACGCCTAAAATCCCGTTCCTTCAAAGCCGCGCAGCGATGCCGTTGATGGTGATGACGGGGGTCATCATGGCCGTTGGTATCTTCTTGCCTATGGGACCGTTGGCTGGCTACTTCAAGTTGGAGGCATTGCCGGGGTTGTACTTTGTGTTCCTGCCCATGATTTTGCTGGCATACATGGCGCTGACCCAGGCAGTAAAAGGGTTTTACATCCGCAAGTTTGGATGGCAATAAGTATTAACTTCGTCATGTAACAGGATCCAAAAGCTTATTCAGCTTTTGGATCCGTATCTTGGGAAAAAACCTACAACTCAGATGGTGTTTTCCCTTCTTGTAGATCGAATTCGATTGACGATCATCCCCGGCTCGATTTTGAACGGGGTTCGGTATGTTGCGCATAGATATTGTGGACTTTGGGGATGTTGCCTGTAAGAACTGTCCTATACTTTCACTATCATTCATTAGGTCGTTTTTTTCAGGCTTTCGCCTGTTGTACCTATTCAAAACGATATGTTTGTGCCTGATATACGCGGATGCTCGGCTTACTGGCGGAGGATTACATGTATGAAAGTGTTGATTGCGGATGATCACTCACTTATTCGGTCAGCGATGAAAGTACTGATGGAAAGCCAGGGTTATGACGTCGTGGCTGAGGCGGCCAATGGAACCGACACGGTTCAACTGGCGCGTATGCATCAGGTGGACCTGATTGTCCTGGATATCACCATGCCAGGACTTGATGGCCTGGAGGTGATCAATCGAATCAGGGCTTCAGGGCTGGACACTCGTATTCTGGTGCTCACGTCCCAGTCGCCGCTGTTTTATTCCCAGCGGTGCATGAAAGCCGGTGCGGCAGGGTTCATCACTAAAAGCCAGGACCTCACGGAGTTGTTGAGGGCCGTCAAAATAATCATGGATGGTTACACCTTTTTTCCGTATCTGGCGGCCAGTTCGGTACGCAGCAGCGATGCAAACATGAGCGATGTAGAGTTGATTCAGCATTTGTCGGCTCGAGAACTTTACATATTGCAACAGCTCGCCCGTGGCTTGAGTAACAAGAAGATTGCTGAAGACATGATCCTGAGCAGTAAGACCATCAGTACTTACAAGGCGAGGTTGATAGAAAAATTGAATATAAAGTCAGTCGTTTATTTGGCAGATTTTGCCAAGCGCAATGATTTGATTTAATTGAAAAGCCTTGTATGTCTGGGACTTGTCGGGCTGCTGCTTGTCCTCGGTCAACACAATGCATCCGCTGAAACATCGGTGCAGACCTTGCGCCTGCTGGGACGTTCGAGTGTTGAAGCGTACAGCGCGGTACTTGAGCCATCCGACGTGCAATGGCTCAGGCAAAACGGTCCCTTGCGTCTTGGTATCTCGGCTCCCGACTACGGTCCTTTTGATCTGGCCGTCAATGGCCAGGATTTTGAAGGTTTGACTGCCGATTATGCGGGGTTGTTGTCGCAGTTGCTTCACGTCGAGATTGAAGTCAAACGCTATCCCTCAAGACCGCTGGCAATAGACGCACTCAAGCGTGGCGAGCTGGACTTGTTGAGCAGTTCCAATGGTTTTGAGGCGCAAGATCCCGCGCTGGTGCTAAGCCGTGCCTACGCAGACGATTCGCCTGCGCTGGTGACGCGCATCAGTAATCGCGAGCGCCCGCCGGTGGATCTGGCTGGGTTGCGGGTGGCCATGCTGGATCACTATTTACCGCCTCAAAAGGTCAAGGATTTTTACCCCAAGGCAACCTTGCAGTTGTATCCCTCAACCCTGACTGCGATCGGCGCCGTGGCGTTTGGTCAGGCCGACGTCTACCTCGGGGATTTTATTAGTGCTAATTACCTGATTCACAAGAACTACCTGAACAACGTGCAACTGGCCGATTTCTCCCGGCTGGAAGACAACCCGTTCTCTTTTGCAGTACGCCGCGATAACCCTGGATTACTGCGCGTTGTGAATGCGGCGCTGGCGGTGATCCCGCCCAGTGAGCGCATGACAATCCTGCGGCGCTGGAGCTCCGACGGGCCGCAAATCTCTAATCCCTGGCGCTTTAATCCCAGTCCCGGCGAGCAACGCTGGATGGCGATGCACCCCAGAATAAAAGTGGCGATCAATGATCAGTTTGTGCCGTTGTCATTCTTTGATGAGCAAGGCACGTTCAAAGGTTTGATAGCTGATCTGTTAACCAATGTCAGTGCGCGCACAGGGCTTGAGTTCGAAGCGGTTCGCGAGAGCACGGTGGCCGAGGGGATTGAGCTGGTCAGTTCGGGCAAGGCGCAGATCCTGGGAGGGATCACGAGCGGTACCGCCCGAGAAAATCAACTGCGCTTTACCAGACCTTACCTCACAACCCCCTTTGTGCTGATCACCCGAATTGGTTCTGACGTGCCGCAAACCCTGGATGAAATGTCGGGCCGGCGGGTGGCATTGGTGCGAGGTAACGTACTGCGCGAGTTTATTGAACGCAACTATCCGGGTATCCAGGTGGTGGAGGCTGACAACCCTCCTGCGGCCCTGAACATGGTGGCGCAGGGGCGGGCTGAAGCCGCGGTCTGTGCGTTGGTCAGTGCCCGTTATCTGGTCTCGAGGCGCTTCAATCAACAGCTGCAAATCACCAGCACAGTGGGCACGCAACCCGAGCAGATCGGTTTTGCCACCGCCAGCAATGATCCGCAGTTGAGCTCCATTCTGGGTAAGGCGTTGTTGAGTATTACCCCTGGAGAAATGAGTGAACTGACCAGCCGATGGCGCACTGATACACCGGTAGTTGAGAGTTACTGGCTGCGAAATCGTGCTGCAATTATTCAAGGATTCGTCATTGCGGCGGCCTTGCTGCTGGTGGCGATTGCCTGGATTACCTATTTGCAGCGAGTTATCACCAAGCGCCAACAGCTAATGAACGAGTTGAATGTCGCCAAACAAAGTGCCGATGAGGCTAATCGGGCGAAGACCACATTCCTGGCCACCATGAGTCACGAAATCCGTACCCCCATGAATGCTGTCATCGGCATGCTTGAATTGGCCATGAAAAAAGCCGATCAGGGGATCACGGATCGTTTTGCAATTGAAGTGGCTTCGGTCTCAGCCCGCGAACTGCTCGATTTGATTGGCGATATTCTGGATATCGCGCGTATTGAATCCGGTCATTTGTCTTTGAGTCCCAAGCGTTGCAATCTCAAGTCGCTGGTTGAGGCTGTGGCGCGGATGTTCGATGGTCTTGCGCGGCAGAAACACTTGAGCCTGGAGTGTGAGTTGAGCGTGGCGTCGGACACTGATGTGTTGATCGATCCGATGCGTTTCAAGCAAATCGTCTCCAATGTGTTGAGCAATGCCATCAAGTTCACGAACAAGGGCTCAGTCCGCCTGAAGCTAAACCTGCATCCCGATCACGATGGGCAATATGCATCGGTCTGTTTGCGCGTGGAGGACACGGGGGTGGGCATTTCTGACGAAGACCAGCGTCGACTGTTCAGCCCTTTTGTTCAGGCCAGCAACAACACCCAGTCTGCGCGTTCGGGTTCAGGTTTGGGCCTGGTTATCAGCCGTGAACTCTGCGAGATGATGGGGGGGCAGTTGCGCCTCAGTAGTGTTGACGGGACCGGTACTCAGGTTGAGATCACGATGGCGGTGCCATTACTCGAACCTGCAGAAATCGCTGTCGACGACGAACAGCAAGAAGTCGGGAATACACGCTCGTTGAATGTGCTGGTGGTGGATGATTATCCGGCGAACCGGATGCTGCTGGCCCAGCAACTCAGTTATCTGGGCCACCGCGTGACCGACGCCGAGAATGGGTCGCTGGGACTGAAGGCGTGGCGAATGGGGTACTTTGACGTGGTCATCACAGATTGCTCCATGCCGGTCATGGATGGCTATGAGCTGGCCCGGACGGTTCGGTATGAGGAGGCCGTGTCGGGGCGCACGCCCTGTCAGATTTTTGGTTTTACGGCTAACGCCCAACCGGAAGAGGCTGAGCGTTGCCGGGAAGCAGGGATGGATCAATGTTTGTTCAAACCCATCAGCCTGAAGGATTTGAGTGCCTGCCTGGCAGCAGGTGTACCGCAGGGAGAGTCAGACAATTATGTCGATGGGGCTGATGGTGAGATTGATCTGACTTATCTTAAACAGCTGAGCCAGGGTGACGATGGGGTGATTCACAAGTTGCTCTCTGAACTGGCCATCAGTAATCGCCAGGACCTCGGTGCCCTGATCGAGCTGTTTGTAACGGATGACTATGAGGGCCTGGCTGCTCTGGCACATGGCATCAAAGGAGGTGGCCGGCTCATTCAAGCCACGAAACTGATTGAGTGTTGCGAGCAATTGGAAGAGGTTTGCAAGACGGGAGAGCCACACGATCTTGCCGCTGCTGTCGATGCGCTGCACCACAGCATGGAGCAATTGGCCGACGAACTGGATCGTTATGCTCAAGCCGATGAGTCTCATTAATGACGAGGCCAAAATGCCAACAAAAACATTACGCATATTGATTGCCGATACTGACCCTGATCAGGCTCTGAAAATGGAAAGGGCCCTCAACCTTCTGGGTTATTACCGGATCGCACCTTTGTACAGCCCTGAGGCCTTGGTGAGCTTGAGAGCAGCCCGGACCAACGAGTATGACGTGCTGCTGATCAGCCAGGAAATGGCCGGAGGGGGCATCGTGGGTGAAGCTGAGTTTCGAATGGACAACTCGCAGTTTCGCCACGTACTGATCTATGCGGATGCCGACAGTTTTGCAAATCAGCTCGCCACGCAGATGTCGATGCTGGATTCATCGCTCCAACCCTGAAGTGGGTACTTGTGTGCTGAACATGGGCCGCGCTAAGGTCAGGCGTTCTCATAAACAGCCACCAGGATGGGTCGAGGGATGCGCGTAATGTCGGATGTCGTGGTAGTTCAAGCTGATTATACAAACCCGGTTCATGCACAGGCGCTGAGAGACGTGTTGAACCACTACGCCCAGGACCCCATGGGGGGCGGTGAAGCATTGTCACAGGACGTATTGGCGCAGTTGCCAGCAGAGCTTGCGAGGCGTCCTCATGCGTTTAGCGTGCTAGCGTTCGTCAATGGCGAGGCGGCAGGTCTGGTGAACTGTTTTGAAGGTTTTTCGACCTTTGCCGGCAAACCGCTGGTCAACGTACATGATGTGTCGGTGGTGGACTCGTTTCGTGGTTTGGGCCTGAGCCAGAAAATGCTGCTCAAGGTTGAAGACATCGCCCGCGAGCGCGGCTGCTGCAAGATCACCCTTGAAGTGCTTGAGGGCAACCCGGTGGCACAAGGGTCCTATCGCAAGTTTGGTTTCAGCGATGGGCAACTCGACCCTGCTCACGGACGCATGATGTTCTGGAACAAGTATTTGTAAGGGCGGCGAGCCCCACAGGGTTTCTGTCGTGCACACGCCTCAAGTGCGACATCCAGCGCTGTGGGAGTCGGGCTTGCCCGCGATGGCATCAGCGCGGGCTTTCAAATAATCGGGGTTATCAGCGTCACTGGCACGCCATACTGCTGGATAAAACCCCGTTTCAGAGCGTCCACTCCAGACCGACGCTCACTGTTCGCGGATCGCCCCAGAACACGCCGTTATAGAAGCCGACGTTTTCGTAATACTTCTGATCGAACAGGTTCTTGACGTTCAAGGACGCCGACACGTGTTCGTCGAATTTATATCGGGCCATCAGGTCGACGAGGGTGTAGGACTTTTGGGTGATGTCTTCCTTGAAGGTGATCGGGTTGCCTTTATCATTTTTCTCGCCGGTAGGGCGGTTGCCAGCGCGGTAGATATCGCTTTGCCAGTTGACAGCGGCACCCACGGTCATGGCACTCCATTCACCCGGCAGGCGGTAAGTGCTCGAGATCTTGACCAGGTTCAAAGGCGACGCAGTATTCATGCGTTGCCCTGCGGCGTTGCGTGAATGGGTGTAGGTGTAACCGGCGACCATGTTCCAATCATCCATGACCTCACCGGCTAATTCGACCTCAAAGCCATTGATCTTGTTACCCTTGCCGCCTGATTTGTAATATTCCTCGCCCTTGGGACCGCGAGGGACTGAATCGTCGATTTCCGGCACGTTGTCCTGTTTGCTCCAGAACACGGCTGACGACAGATTAAGGCGCTCTTGCAGGAAGCTTCCCTTCAAACCCAACTCATAATTACTGCCCACCACCGGCTCAAGATACACATCGCCTGCGCCCTTGTTGGTCGTCGGTTTGAAAATATCCGTGTAGCTCGCGTAGAGCGTCAATTCTTCAGTGAAGTCATACAGCAAGCCCGCGTATGGCGTGATGATGTCATTTTGTGTTTGGGTGACTTTCGTGTGGTTGAGAGGGCCTGAATTGCCTTCAACAAACTCGGAGTTGGCATTGGAGCTTTTCCAGCTGCCATAGCGGGTACCGAGCACTGCATGCCATTCATCCGTCAGGTTAAAGCGTGTGGCCAGATAGCCTGACTTTTGTTTGACGATGCTTTGGCTGCCTTCAATGCCGGTATTAAAGTCCTGATACTTGGGAATCGAACTCATGTCCTGCCAGTTCGCGATTGTGTCGTAGGTTTTTGAGTTGAGGTTAATCATCAAGGGCGACGTATTGTCGTTCTTGGCCTGGCCGTAACCCACCATCAACTCATGATCACGCCCGAACAAAGGGTAAGTGCCCGAGATGTTGACGTCGACGGCGGTCATTTTTTCTTCGCCGATAAAATGGCTGCTATAGGCTGACATGCCCGTGCCATCGGCATTGGGGAAGCCGCCCCCTGCGTAATAGACCTTGCCTTCGGCATCACTGGTGCGATGGGTGTAGGCCGCTTTGAGGTGCCAGTCATTGGACAGCTGCTGGTCGAGGGTGGCGAAGGCGGTTTTGTCCTTCATCGGCCACGAACTCCAGGAGGTGGCCAGGTTGGTCGAACGGCCAAAATTGGCTTTTTCGCCCGAGCCGGTCCAATAGGGGGTAGTCCCCCAGGACGAACCTTGCACCTGCTTGTCCTGGTAGTCGTAACCTACGGCCAGGATGGTAGTGTCGGTCAGGTCGGCTTCCAGGATGCCGTAGGCCACTTCTCGCTTCAGTGCGTAGTTATCGCGAAACGATTTGCTGTCGCGATAAGACAGTACGGTGCGTCCGCGCAAGCGACCGTCGAAAGCCAGCGGGCCGCCCACATCGACATAGCTGTAGTAGTCATCGTAACTGCCGCCCGTGGCGCTGGCCTTGGCTTGCAATTCGTGGGTCGGGCGTTTGCGGATCATGTTAATGGTGCCTGACGGATCGCCTGCGCCGGTGGTCAGACCGGTGGCACCACGCACTACTTCAATGCGGTCGTAAATGATGGTGTCGGCATCAGTTTTCATAAAACTGAACGTATTGAGCATCCCGTCAATCTGGAAATTGGAGATGGTGTAGCCGCGAGACGAGTAACTGACTCGGTCCGAGTCATTGTGCTGAACCACAATCCCCGTGGTATGGCGCATGGCCTCGGTCAGGGTATTGAGGTTGAAATCGTCCATCTCCTGGCGAGTGACGACGGAGATCGACTGCGGGGTTTCGCGAATACTCAGGTTGAGTTTGGTCGCGGTACTGGTCGAGCCCGTGGTATAGGCACCGGTATTTTCGGTGGTGGCTCCCAGGCCCTGGGCGGTGACACTGGTACTGCCCAGTTCCAGTGAACGGGAGGTTTTCTCTACGTCATCCTGCTCGGTGTCAGCCCACAATGATGGGCTGACTGCAGTGCCGATAAGACCTAGGGTCAAGGTCATGGAACGGGTAAATGGCGCGAACATCGCTGCCGACTCCTTGTCGTTGTTATGAAGTTGTCTAGTGCTTCAAACGAATGACAAGGCGGCGCTTTAAGGATAATGAGAATTATTTATTTCTGTGTGCCTGGAAACGAGCAGGGCGCCATTGGCGCCCTGCGGGTTGTTTATTGCTTGGCAACATTGCCTACGGCCGGGGGTTTCGGCTTGATCAGGCTGAAGTCGATCAAGGCCTTTTGTGGGCGCGAGTACGGATCGCCAATCAGCAGCGGGCGGGCGACAAACTGATCGCTGACCAGGCTCTTTTTGTCGTCCAGTTCGTCGGCACTCAAGCCCGCGAGATCGGCCCAGGTATGGATAAACTGCGAGCTGCTGTAAGGGCGGCCAAGGTCGCTGGCGAAATTCCAGGTGTGGCTTTCACGCCATTTTGGCGAGGCCCATGCCATGAACGGAATGGTGTACATCGGTGCTGTCGGCTTGGCTTCGTTCCGGCCCAGGGTGTTGTGCCCGACCGAGTCGAAAACATCCTCGCCGTGGTCGGACAGGTACAGCAGAAAGCCGTTGGGATCGGTCTTTGCGAAGTCCTTGATCAAGCTCGACACCACAAAGTCGTTGTACAGGACGGCGTTGTCATAGCTGTTGTAGGTCGGTACCTGGTCATCGGTCAGCCCGACGGGCACGCCGGTACGGTCGACAAATTTGTCGAAGGTCGGCGGGTAGCGGTACTGGTAGCTCATATGAGTGCCGAGCAGGTGAATCACGATCAGTTTGCGCGGTGCGCTGTCGGCCAGGATCTTGTTGAACGGTTCAATGACATCCCCGTCGTACTGGCGGGCGTTCTGGTTGCGGTTGTTGTTGAGATAGACCTGCTCATCAGCCTGTTCGGAGAAGGTGGTAAGCATGGTGTTGCGCTTGGTCATGGTCTGCTGGTTGGTGACCCAGAAGGTCTTGTAACCGGCTTGCTTCATGACGCTGACCAGTGACGGCGTGCTGAGGTACAGGTCCGGGTTTTCTTCGTCAGCAAACGTCAGCACTTGTTGCAGGGCCTCAATGGTGTAAGGCCGCGGAGTGATAACGTTGTCGAAAATCGCCAGTTGATCGCGCAGCTTATCGAGGTTGGGTGTGGTTTCGCGCGGGTAGCCATAGAGGCTCATGCGCTGGCGGTTGGTCGACTCGCCAATGACCAGAACCAATGTGGTCGGCCTTCCGGCTTCGTTGTCCTTGAGGTTGGTCAGTGGCGGAATCTTGCTGGCGCTGGCCAGCATGCCTTGCATGTTATCCAGTTGCTCGAGGTAACGGCGATACGCGACGACCATCTGCCACGGCACCGCGGGTTCTACCCGGCTTTCGAAGCTTTCCATGGCCGAGGCGAGGGTATCGTGCTTGATCGTTTGCTTGATCAGCGGGTAACCAATAACCGCTACCAGAATGGCGACTGCTGCGGCCCAGGCCTGCGCAGGGGGCAGGTATACCGGACGCAGGCGCGACCACAGGAACACGGCGAAAGCGGTATGGGCCAGGAATGCCAGCACCATCCACCAAGCGAAGTACTGGGTCATGTATTCGCCAGCTTCGGAGATGTTCGATTCGAACATGATGAAGATGACGCTTTGCGAGAATTCTTGCTGATAGATAAAGAAGTAGCCCAGGCTTGCCATCGAGCAAGCCCACAGCACGACACCAATAACGGCTGCCATTACCCGGGTGTGTCTTGGAAACATCAGCATCGGGGCCAACCAAATGGCACTCATCACAAAGGCCTGGCGAAACCCCGAAAACCCGGAGGTGCCGGTCAGTTGGATCAGTAGCTGGGTGATGCCGGAAAAATACCAAAAGAACAGGAACAGCCAGCCAAGGCCCGCCCAGTCAAATCCTTTCGCAGACGTGTTGCTGCGTTTAAACATCCCCATACAGCGCTCCAGCTGATAACTAACTTGAAGGGTTAATGCCGGGTATCGAGGCACAACACATGGGGGCTGTCTCACGAATGAGCAGCCACAAAGTGTTCAAGTATCTCCAAGTGCATGTGAAAACTTTGTCGCCAATGGCCGCGCTTGCAGGGGGTTGTCGGCGTATTCGGCGACCTTAATGTTTATAAGTTTTGCAGTCTTTGCTGCTTCGTCCGTCTGTTGAGTGTATTGAATCGGGAATCTGGCCTTCACCTTGTGCGAAACTATGCACCATGTGTCAGGACTGATCCTGACCGGGCACCTTGGGCAATGCTGCACTAAGGTGCTGTACACCTATTTATTTGTCGTTGGGAGCAACAGTACATGCAGTTGGGAATTATTGGATTGGGCCGTATGGGCGGGAATATCGCACGGCGTCTGATGCTCAATGGGCATACAACCGTGGTTTTTGACCGCAATACCGACTTTGTCAGTGCTCTGGAACAGGAAGGCGCCACAGGCGTTGCCGATTTGCCAGCGCTGGTCGCAGGCCTGGCCAAACCCCGTGCTGTCTGGGTCATGCTGCCTTCCGGTGCTCCGACCGAAGACACCATCGAGACCCTGAGCCAGCTGCTGGACGCCGATGACATCATCATCGATGGCGGTAACACATTCTATAAAGATGACATTCGTCGTTCGCAGTCTCTGGCTGAAAAGGGCATCCAGTACGTTGACGTCGGTACATCGGGCGGCGTTTGGGGTCTGGAGCGCGGTTACTGCATGATGATTGGCGGTGATACCGCCGTGGTAAAACACCTGGACCCGCTGTTCGCTGCTCTGGCACCGGGCATGGGCGACATTCCGCGTACCAAGGACCGTAAATCTGACGACGATCGTGCCGAGCGTGGTTACATTCATGCGGGCCCGGCCGGTGCAGGTCATTTCGTGAAAATGGTGCACAACGGTATCGAATACGGCCTCATGCAGGCCTACGCCGAAGGCTTCAACCTGATGAAAATGAAAGGCGGTGAGAACCTGCCTGAAGATCAGCGTTTTGACCTGAACCTGGGCGACATCGCTGAAGTGTGGCGTCGTGGTAGCGTTGTTTCGTCCTGGTTGCTGGATTTGACCGCAGATGCACTGGCCACTGACGAGCCTCTGGATGGCTACTCCGGCGCCGTTGCGGACAGTGGTGAAGGCCGCTGGACCATCGAAGCTGCAATGGAGCAGTCGACACCTGTACCGGTGTTGTCGCAAGCCCTGTTTGCCCGCTACAGTTCGCGCCAGCAAAGCCTGTATGGCGACAAAATGCTATCGGCCATGCGCTTTGGTTTCGGTGGCCATGTGGAGACGTCTAAAAAATGATTGATCTGTCCAGTAAACCAGATGCCAAGCCTGCGCCGCCCACCACACTGTTTTTGTTTGGTGCCCACGGTGATCTGGTAAAGCGCTTGCTGATGCCGGCGCTGTACAACTTGAGTCGTGACGGTTTACTGGACGATGGCCTGCGCATTGTGGGCGTCGACCACAATGCGATCAGCGATGAGGGTTTTGCCAAAAAGCTGGAGGACTTCATTCGCAATGAAGCCTCCAGCAAAGTGGATCATCCTGACGGGCATGGCTTGAATGCCGATTTGTGGGCCTCGCTGGCGAAGAATATCAGTTACGTGCAGGGCGACTTTCTGGATGACAGCACCTACGGGGCGCTCGAGCAGAAAATCATCGCCAGCGGCACGGGCAATGCGGTGTTCTACCTGGCCACTGCACCCCGCTTTTTCAGCGAAGTCGTGCAGCGGCTGGGCGCCAGCGGGTTGCTCCAGGAAACCCCCGATGCATTTCGCCGGGTCGTCATTGAAAAACCTTTTGGTTCTGACGTGCAGACAGCTCAAGCATTGAATGAGTGCCTGCTGAGTGTCATGAGCGAGAAGCAGATCTACCGGATTGACCATTACCTGGGCAAGGAAACTGTCCAGAACATTTTGGTCAGCCGTTTCTCCAACGGGCTCTTCGAAGCCTTCTGGAACAATCATTACATTGACCATGTGCAGATCACTGCGGCCGAAACCGTCGGGGTCGAGACACGTGGCAGTTTTTACGAACACACCGGCGCCTTGCGCGACATGTTGCCCAACCATTTGTTTCAACTGCTGGCGATGGTGGCGATGGAGCCGCCCGCAGCCTTTGGGGCAGATGCGGTGCGCGGTGAAAAGGCCAAGGTGATAGGAGCGATCCGCCCCTGGTCGAAAGAAGATGCGCTGAAAAACTCGGTACGCGGGCAGTACACCCAGGGTGAGTCCGGCGGTAAGCCGGTCGTGGGATATCGCGAAGAGAACAATGTGGCTGCCGACAGCAGCACTGAGACGTTTGTGGCGCTCAAGGTGATGATCGACAACTGGCGCTGGGTCGGAGTGCCGTTTTACCTGCGCACCGGCAAACGCATGAGTGCGCGTGACACTGAGATCGCCATCTGCTTCAAGCCTGCACCTTATGCGCAGTTCCGCGACACCGAAGTTGACCGGCTGCAGCCCAACTATTTGCGTATTCAGATCCAGCCCAATGAGGGAATGTGGTTTGACCTTCAAGCCAAACGGCCAGGGCCGGGTCTGAGAATGGCCAATATAGAGTTGGGCTTTGCGTACAAGGATTTCTTCGAAATGCAGCCTTCAACAGGCTACGAGACGTTGATTTACGACTGCCTCACCGGCGACCAGACCTTGTTCCAGCGTGCGGACAATATTGAAAACGGCTGGCGCGGTGTGCAGCCTTTTCTGGACGCATGGCGTGAACACAGCGAGGTTCAGCCTTACAAGGCCGGGGAAGACGGCCCTGAGGCGGCCAAAGAGTTGCTGGCTCGCGATGGTCGCGTCTGGCTCAACATAGGATGAGTGACGTGAAGCAAGACTCCATTCAATTGGTACTGTGTGACATGGATGGCACCTTGCTACTGCCCGATCACACGATCAGCCCGCGCAATCTGGCGGCGGTCAAGGCGTTACAGGCCGCAGGCATTCATTTCACCCTGGCTACAGGCCGCCCGCCCAGGGCCATGCGCGAATATATCCGGCAGTTGGGCATTGAATTGCCCACCGCAGGATTCAACGGCGGCGTTCTGGTTAATGCCGATGGCAGCTACTTGCAGTCGCATCATGTGCCGTACGAGGCCGTGTTGAAGACCCTGGCCCTGTTGGCCGAGCATGATGTCGAGATCTGGGTATTTGCCGACGATGAGTGGCTGTTGCGCGATCCGCTTGGTCCGATGGTCGCCCACGAACAACAGGGCCTCGGTTACGCGCCGCAGGTAGTTGAGAGTTTTGAGCCTTATTTGCATCGTGTGGACAAGATTGTGGCCACTACCAGTAATGCGCCACTGCTGGTGGCGCTTGAGCAGCGCTTGCAACAGGTGTTGAGTGGTGAGGCATCGGCCAGCCGCTCCCAGGCCCGATATCTGGATATCACCGCACGCCAGGCCAATAAAGGTGATGCCCTTGCAGCTCTGGCCGAACATTTGGGGGTCCCTCTTGAACGTACGGCAGCGATCGGTGATGGCGGCAATGATCCGGCGATGTTCCATCGTGCCGGCCTGTCGATAGCCATGGGGCAGGCCGAAGCGCAGGTTCGCGAGCAGGCGATGCAGGTCACCGGCAGCAACGTTGATGACGGTGTTGCCCAGGTCATTGAGCGTTTTATCCTGCAGCGTTGACGTTATTCAGGCAGGTCATTCTGTCCGTATTTTGGCGTCATCGCGGCCTGCTTGGGGCCTGCCAGGCTTGTTATAGTCCGCCGCTCATTGAGCGGCGACAGTGCCCCCATAAAGGATTCAGGTTATGTCCGACTACCAGGCTTTTCAGGTTGAGTTAACAGGCAACATTGCCCACGTTCAGATCAATCGGCCTGAAAAGGTCAATGCGATGAATGCGGCGTTCTGGACAGAAATCATCGAGATCTTCCAGTGGATTGATGAAACCGACGCCGTGCGGGTGGTGGTGCTTAGTGGTGCAGGCAAGCACTTTTCTGCCGGTATCGACTTGATGCTGCTGGCTTCGGTGGCCAACGAGATGGGCAAGGATGTGGGCCGCAATGCCCGCATGCTACGGCGTAAAATCCTGCAAATGCAGGCCTCATTCAATGCCGTTGACCAGTGCCGCAAACCCGTATTGGCGGCTGTTCATGGTTACTGCCTGGGCGGGGCGATTGACCTGATTGCGGCCTGCGATATGCGCTACGCCGCCGAAGACGCGCAGTTCTCGATCAAGGAAATCGACATGGGGATGGCCGCTGACGTAGGCACACTGCAACGTCTGCCGCGCATCATCGGTGATGGCATGCTCCGTGAACTGGCTTACACCGGGCGGATGGTCGCGGCGGATGAAGCCCGAGCGATTGGCCTAGTCAACCGCGTCTACAGCGATCATCAGGCGTTGCTGGAAGGGGTGATGGAAATTGCCCTGGACATCGCCAGCAAATCGCCCGTCGCCATCGCCGGTACCAAGCAGATGATCAGCTATATGCGCGATCACCGCGTGGACGACGGTCTGGAGTATGTGGCCACCTGGAACGCGGCGATGCTTCAGTCCAGTGACTTGCGGGTCGCGATGACGGCGCATATGACCAAGCAAAAACCCGAGTTTCTGGATTGACGTTTTTGTAACCTGAACAAGGATCATTTAATGACACCGCGTTGGATCACGGCAGTACTGGATACAGACCTACCTGGCGGCTGGGCCGTGGCGCGCGGCCCCGACGGGTTCTTGATCGATGGTAATGGCCCGCTGTTTCCCCGGGAGTGGCTCAAGCGCCAGGACCTGCCGGTGCTGGCGGAGCATGGCATCGGACACCTGGACGGCGAGCCGGTGTATCTCCTTGAGCTGTCAGGTGCAGCCCAGGTTGAAGGCTGTGAGTGGCAGGGCTTGCGCGCCTTTATGCTGGGCGATGACCACACGTTGTACAAGGTACTGGGTTATGCCGCGCAAATCGGCACCTGGGCTCGTGAACATCGCTTTTGCGGTAGCTGCGGGCAGGCCATGACGCAGGTGCCAAGGGAGCGTGCAATGCATTGCCCCACCTGCGATTTACGCAGCTATCCGCGTATTTCGCCCAGCATGATTGTATTGATTACCCGGGGCGACGAAGTGCTTCTGGCCCGTTCGCCGCGCTTTGTGCCAGGGGTATACAGCACCTTGGCGGGTTTCGCCGAGCCCGGGGAGTCGGCCGAGGATTGCCTGATCCGCGAAGTGCGCGAAGAAGTGCAGCTAGAGGTCAAGAACATCCAGTATGTGGGCAGCCAGTGCTGGCCGTTCCCGCACTCGATGATGCTGGGGTTTCACGCTGAATACGCAGGAGGCGATATCGTGCCTCAGGCCGACGAGATAGAAGATGCGCAGTGGTTCAATGTGCATCAGCTACCGCCGTTGCCGGCATCGCGCTCGATTGCGCGCTATCTCATCGACCTGTATGTGGCCCGGCGCTTAGGCCATGCCGAACCAGTGCTGCCAGGCTAGGCGCACGGTCAAACCCAGCACCACAGTGATAAATACGGGGCGAATGAATTTGGCCCCGCCGCTGATTGCGCTGCGGGCGCCGAAGAACGCGCCGATCATGACTGCAAAACCCATGGTCAGGCCGATCACCCAGTCCACATGGCCGGAGAATATGAACACCGACAGCGCCGCAATGTTGCTGACGAAATTCATGCTGCGCGCCACACCGCTGGCTTTAACCAGATCGACCGGGTACATCAGCATGGTGCTGACGGTCCAGAAGGCACCTGTTCCCGGTCCTGCCACGCCATCATAGAAGCCCAGGCCAAAGCCTTGCGGCAACTGCCATTTCTTTTTGATCGGGGCATCGTTATCGATGGGGGTTTTGGGCGTGCCGCCAAACAGCAGGTAGATCCCGCAGCCAAAGACAATCACCGGCAGCATTTTGTTGAGCCATTCGGCGGGCATGTAATGGGCGACGACTGCTCCGATCAGGGCGCCGGCGAGGGTGCCGAAAATGGCCAGCTTCCATTCACGAGGGTGGAACAGTTTGCGCCGGTAAAAAGTAAAACTTGCCGTGGCTGCGCCGAACGTGGAGCTGAGCTTGTTAGTGCCCAGCACCAGATGGGGGGGCAAACCTGCTGTTAGCAGGGCAGGGGTGGTGAGCAGGCCACCGCCACCGGCAATGGCGTCAATGAATCCGGCAACAAAGGCAACGGCGGCCAGAATGGCGAGGGTGGTCAAATCTACGCTGAGTTCAAAAGGCATGGGATCGACTTAATTCGGCGGGACGTACAGCGCTCAAGCGCGCAGGAAGGACGTCATCTTACCGATAAGCGTGAACAGCGGCGATAGGCCTTTTGTGGTGCGATAGGAACATAGAAACAGCGCTGGTCGCCCGACACTGCTTCGAACGATGCTGCGAACCGTTTGGAGCGTCGTCAGGCAACTGCGAGGTGCTGGCTTTTTCAGTAGGCGAGGGCGTCGGCCTGCGCTCTTCGAACATTGACGGACAGGGCTCCGAGTTTGATAAGGCGCGTGCGGGTGACATTTCGACTCAAACCCAGCAATTTTGCAGTGTGTACCTGGTTGTGATGGCAAAACTCATAGGCCGTGCGCAACAGGGTGTCTTCAACGGCTTCATGCAAGGCGCCCGGCTCCTCTTCGAACAGTTTTCGAAAGGCGCGTTGCAACAAGTCCCGGGTGGTGTATGTGGCGGGTTGCTGCAGCGAGAAATCCTGACGTCTGCTACGTGATTGTGACAAGCGCAGGTCTTGCACCGTGATGGTCTGATTGCGGCACAGCAGCAAGCTGTGATGCACGACATTTTCCAGCTCGCGAATATTGCCCTGCCACGGGTGGTGGATGAGCACTTGTTCGGCGCACTCACTCAGTGACGTTGGTCCGTGGGGCAGCCGTTGGCGATAGGTTTTGAGGAAGTGTCTGGCCAGCGGCAGGATATCTCCCGGGCGCTCGCGCAGCGGCAGCAGCCCAAGGCTGACGACATTCAGGCGGTAGTACAGGTCTTCTCGAAAATGACCGGCGTCTATGGCCTGCTCCAGGTTGACGTTGGTGGCAGCCAGTACGCGCACGTTGATCGGTGTGCTTTTACGCGAGCCCAGCCGCACGACCTCTTGTTCCTGCAGGACGCGCAGCAGCTTTACCTGGATAGTCAGTGGCAAGTCGCCGATTTCATCCAGAAATAATGTGCCGCCATCGGCCTCTTCGAACCAGCCGGCTTTTGAAGTCAGCGCGCCTGTGAACGCCCCTTTTTCATGGCCAAACAGTTCTGCCTCCACCAATGACTCGGCAAAGGCTCCGCAGTTGACCGCCACAAACGGCTGATTCTGGCGGTGGCTGAGTTGATGAATATGCCGGGCGACCAGTTCTTTGCCGGTGCCGGTTTCCCCAATGATCAGTACGCTGGCATCGCTGGGTGCTATTTGTTGCAAATGTGCCAACAGGGCTTTGGACGCGGGGTCCTCGAACACTTGGGCCGTGGCTCGTATGGACGTGGCCAGTGCGGGGGTGGCAGGTAATGTTAAAAGCTGCATTGACAGCTCCTTTTAACAGGGGCTCTGCCCACAAAAGGAAAGCCGAAGGCTGCTTTATAAAGTCATTTTGTTATTCCGTAAACTAACCTAATTCCATATTTATATATCGATATCGCATATCTGACTTGCGTGATGGCCTGCTTTTAGCGCTTTATAAGACCCTGCTTTCCAGATAGCCCAAGTTTGAGACTTATCCTACGGCCTCTCTGCCAAATGCACCTTTTTTCGCTTGGCTCTATCGGTTATCTCTAACGGCCGCTTTTTTCGTGGCTTCACTCACCGGCATCAAGTACTGCCTGTTGCCGGAATGCGCTCAGTGGGTTTGAACAATGAACAAACGACCTATTTATTTCGATTACGCGGCCACCACTCCTGTGGACGCTCGTGTCATTCAGGTGATGGTCGATTGCCTGGGCTTTGAAGGCAATTTTGGCAATCCGGCCTCGGGTTCCCATGTCTTTGGTCAGCAAGCCCGGCAGACGGTAGAACTGGCTCGAGCACAGGTCGCGCAGCTGATTAAAGCCCGGCCTGAGCAGATCATCTGGACCTCGGGTGCCACCGAGTCCAATAACCTGGCGTTGAAAGGCGTGGCCCTGGGCGGTGGTCAGTCCCGCGGACATATCATCACCAGCCAGATCGAGCACAAGGCGGTGTTGGACACTGCACGCTTTTTGGAGGGTTCGGGCTTTGAGGTGACGTATCTGGCCCCTGATGCCAATGGCCTTATAAGTGTCGGGCAGGTAGATGCCGCCTTGCGCGATGACACGCTGCTGGTGTCGTTGATGCTGGTCAACAATGAGCTGGGCACGGTCAATGACATTCCAGGTATCGGGCGTCGGGTGCGCGAGCATGGTGCGCTGTTCCACGTGGACGCAGCGCAAGGAGCGGGTAAGGTAGTCATCGACCTTGATGAGTGGGCGGTAGACTTGATGTCGTTCTCGGGCCACAAGATTTATGGTCCCAAGGGTATCGGCGCCTTGTATGTGGGGCCGCGCGCGCAGGATCGGCTACAGGCACAGATTCATGGTGGCGGGCATGAGTCCGGTCTGCGCTCGGGAACTCTGGCAACTCATCAAATTGCGGGCATGGGCGCTGCTTTTGCGGTGGCAAGTGAATCATTTGCTCAGGAGCTGGCTCACATAGGTGAACTACGTCAGCGTTTGCTTGAGCAACTGGCCGACGTGCCTGAGCTGCAGTGTAATGGCTGTCCGACGCAGCGTATTCCCCATACCCTGAGCCTGACTTTCAGCGAAGGGCGCTTCGATAGCGCGGTTCTGAGTGCCTCTCTGGCGTATTCGGCAACCTCAGCATGCAATTCGGCAAGCAATGCACCTTCCCATGTACTGCTGGCTCTGGGACACGATGCTGACAAGGCCAGTCGAACAATTCGCCTGAGTCTTGGGCGCTTCACCCGCGAGCAGGATATAGATGCCGCAGTCGGAGCGATTAAAGCTGCTGTAGCCGCACCGGCACCTTTTTGGGCGGTTGCCCAACCTTGGTAGCTGATCCATCATCTATAGCTAAAGCGTTTGTTAACGAATAATAAATCCCAGTGATTAGCAGGAGACAGAATGAGTACTCAGTCGTTGAATCCAGGAACGGTTACGCAGCGTTTGGCGCGTACCCGGGCCTTGATGAGCCAGAACGGTATCTATGCGCTGCTGGTGCCTTCGGCTGACCCCCATCTTTCGGAGTATCTGCCTGCGTATTGGCAAGGCCGTCAGTGGCTGTCGGGTTTTTACGGTTCTGTTGGGACATTGATTGTGACCCCAACCTTTGCCGGTGTGTGGGCCGACAGTCGTTACTGGGAGCAAGCGACCAAAGAACTGAGTGGCAGTACCATTGAACTCGTCAAGTTGTTGCCCGGACAACCCGGCCCTCTGGAGTGGCTGGCAGAGCTGACACCTGAAGGTGCAACGGTTTCGGTTGATGGGGCAGTACTTGCGCTGGCTTCTGCACGAACACTCGAGAGCAAACTTAAAGAGCGTGGTGCCGTTTTACGTACGGATATCGATCTGCTGGATCAGGTTTGGGATGATCGCCCACTCCTTCCAGTACAGCCTGTTTATGAGCATCTGCCACCGCAAGCGACTGTCAGCCGGGTCGAAAAACTGGCGCAGTTACGCGAAACACTTCAGCAGCGTCAGGCAGATGCTCATTTTATTGCGACGCTGGATGACATCGCCTGGTTGTTTAACCTGCGTGGTTCAGATGTCTCTTTTAACCCCGTATTCGTTTCGTTTGCGTTGGTCGATGCCTCGCGGGCTACCTTGTTTCTGGACTTGGATAAAATCAACCCCGGCCTGCGCGAGATCCTTGAGAAGGATGGTGTTGAACTGCGTGATTACGTTGAGATCAATGCGGCGCTGGCGTCATTGCCGGTTTCAACTCGTTTGTTGGTGGACCCTGCGCGGGTGACCTGTGGGCTGCTCGGTCATTTGCAGGCAGAAGTGAAGCTGGTTGAAGGCTTGAATCCAACTACCTTGGCCAAGTCGCAGAAGAGCCTTGATGACGCGGTCCATATCCGTAAGGCCATGGAGCAGGATGGTGCTGCTCTCTGCGAGTTCTTTGCGTGGCTGGAAACAGCCCTTGGACGTGAGCGCATCACCGAGTTGACTATTGATGAACAGTTGACCGCTGCTCGAGCCCGCCGCCCTGACTTCGTATCGTTGAGCTTTAACACCATTGCCGCTTTTAATGCCAATGGTGCCATGCCTCATTACCATGCAACGGAGCAAGAGCATGCTGTGATTGAAGGTGATGGTTTGTTGCTGATCGACTCGGGAGGGCAGTACCTGGGTGGCACAACCGATATCACCCGCATGGTCCCTGTTGGCACACCAACCCGCGAGCAGAAGCAAGACTGTACCCGTGTGCTAAAAGGTGTGATCGCTTTGTCCAGGGCTCAATTTCCAAAAGGGATCCTGTCACCCTTGCTGGACTCAATCGCAAGGGCGCCGATCTGGGCTGAGTGCGTCGATTACGGGCACGGGACAGGTCATGGAGTCGGGTATTTCCTGAATGTGCATGAGGGGCCGCAGGTCATTGCCTATCAGGCAGCTCCTGCACCCCATACAGCGATGCAGCCAGGGATGATTACCTCGATTGAGCCGGGCACATATCGTCCGGGTCGCTGGGGGGTGCGAATCGAGAACCTGGTGTTGAATCGTGAGGCGGGGACTTCGGAGTTTGGAACATTCCTGAAGTTTGAAACCCTGACGTTGTGCCCGATTGACACTCGCTGTCTGGAGCCTTCATTGCTGACCCTGGAAGAGCTGCAGTGGTTTGATGCTTATCACGCGATGGTTCGCGAGCGCTTGAGCCCGCTGCTTGTTGGGGCTGCTCTTGAGTGGCTGCTGGAGCGTACGGTACCACTTTCGATATCTGCCTGATCTCCCTGCCATGCTGTCGACTCGCTCGACGGCATGGCAGAGCGGGTCGTTACTTGCAGATAACAATCATGCTGCGGCTGGTATAGCCCGCCGGGTTCAAACCGAACGGGTAATCTCCAGGCTCTTCTGCGGTATCGCCAGATTTGGCAACCACTCGGTATCCCTTGCTTCCACAGGACTTGACGGCTTCGGCGTAGCACTTGTTCCACGATGAGGACAATCCAGAGCAATTGATATGCAAGCCTCTTTTTCCATGCTTTACGGCGGTTTCTGAGGTTGCAGCGCAGCCGGTTACAGCGAGTACGGCTAAAGCTACCAAAATTCGTTTCATTCCTGTCCTTAAGCGTTTGCGTCGGATTTACGGGATGCGAGAATCGGTGACCATCTCCCAATGGCTCTTATGGATATCCTTATCCGGAATCGGCTCATGTGATTCTCAAGAGACAAACATCCCTTAAATGAGAGTCAATTACCAGAACTGTGTTAGTTGGCGGACTTATTATCGGCAACGATGGGTTTAGAGTGATTGCGCATCGTCAAGGTTGCACCGATGGAGGCCATTATGATGCAAGAGATGGCCATCCATTGTGTAAACGACAAGACCTCATTCAGGAACAGCAGCCCCGACAGCGCACCGAATGCAGGTTCTATGCTCATCAAAGTACCGAATGTGCGAGTGGGCATACGTGTAAGTGCGATCATCTCTAGTGTGTAGGGCAAAGCTGTCGATAAGAGTGCTACGCCTATGGCTATAGGGATCAGGCCAGGGGTCAGCAATGCCCCCCCTGCGTGGTAAATCCCGATAGGCGCAAAAAACAGGGCAGCAATAATTACGCCTAAAGCGGCTGTCTGAACGCCGTTATCTGCACCAGCCCGCTGCCCATAGAGGATGTATAGCGCCCAGCACACCCCGGCACTGAGCGCGTAACCAGCACCTAGCGGGTCGATTCCTTGAGCGCTCTCTCCAAAAGGTATGAGTAACAGGAGTCCCGTTATGGCCAGGCCAATCCATATAAAGTCGATGGGTCTGCGGGAGGTATAAATAGCCACCGCCAAAGGTCCGGTGAACTCCAGGGCGACTGCAATGCCCAGCGGAACACTACGTAGAGACATATAGAAGAGGAAATTCATCCCGCCCAACGCGATCCCGTAAACAATGACGGTCTTCAAGGACTGAGTGGTGAACTTGGCTCTCCATGGTCGCAGTATCAGGAACATGATCAGGCTGGCGAATATCAGGCGTAGGCTGGTTGTTCCTTGTGCACCAATAACCGGGAACATGCTTTTAGCCAGAGAAGCGCCGGATTGTATCGAAGCCATGGCAATGAGTAGCAACCCGACAGGGAATAGCGTTGCTATGAGGCGCTGGGGGTGTTTGATCATTGCAGAGTGAACCTGAGGAGGGTGTTTAAAGGCAGGTATCATGCTTGGGTAATTTGAAATGTGCAATATAGTGCGCAATTTGTGCGGTTTTCTGTCTATTAAACATTGGTTTTCGATAGTTTCGATTAATGCTTGACTCAAATACACAGCGGCCTATAATTCACCCACTTCCGGCGCAGTCGAAACGGAAAACTCCTTGAGTTTCAATGAGTTGGATTGGTTTTCGGCAGTGTCAGCTTCAGGTCATCGAGGCAGGAAATGAGGTGTTGACAGCAGCGTGTAACGCTGTAGAATTCGCCTCCCGCTAACGAGAGATCGAAAGCGCAAGTGGTTGATGTTACAGAGGAAACTTTGGAAACATCTTAAAATAACCGCTTGACAGCAACAGAGGCTGCTGTAGAATGCGCGCCTCGGTTCAGCGAAAGCTAAACCAACCGCTCTTTAACAACTGAATCAAGCAATTCGTGTGGGTGCTTGTGGAGTCAGACTGATAGTCAACAAGATTATCAGCATCACAAGTTACTCCGCGAGAAATCAAAGATGTAACCAACGATTGCTGAGCCAAGTTTAGGGTTTCTTAAAAACCCAAAGATGTTTGAA
>NZ_JYKZ01000046.1 GCF_001043005.1 Pseudomonas psychrophila | reverse complement strand
CCTTGTCGAGCAGGCTGGCGCGTTTACGCCACGGTTTACGCTCAGGCTCGGGTTGAGCGGCGTAGGTGGTCACTTCACCACCGTATACATCCTTGTAACGTTGTTCCTTACGCTCAAGTTCTGCGCGCAGTTCGTCTGTCGTCACAGTCATACCTAATTGAGTAAGGATTTAATCGGGTGGGCCATCATGCGTGAATGGCCAATTCATTTAATGTCGGTGTTCTGCACTGGGCCAAAGGCGTTGGGCAGCATCAGATTTAATACACCGTTTTCTCTGCACAGCGTGCGGTCATTCATAATGCATGAGCGTCGCGGCAGTTAAGTACTCACCCGTCAGGGAGGTAACTCGCGGTGCACCGGGATGTTTAACCATGGGGGCGTAGTGAGCAGGCGGTGCAAGAGTGTTCACTGCCGCAGTGATCGCTTGATCCTGTGCATTCAATTACTGAGGGACAGAATGCCTGAGTAATACCGCTACTATCGCCGAAGCCCTTTAGGCACGTCAATGTTCTATTGAGGGAGCTGTTTCTGAGGAGAAAAGTTACCGGGATTGATCTAATAATAAGGCAGCGGCTAATTGCCCGTGCAAGTTACTCACACGCTGGCGGAGTTTAAAGGCTGAGCGATATATAACCGACGCTCTCTATCCTTTATCCGGTTGTTAGCCTGGGTGATTTGAATTAACACGGGTGAAGTCATGTGCCGCGAGAAAGTAGCCTGGGGAAGACTCATGAGTTCTCGGAGGGAGGAGGATCGAA
>NZ_JYKZ01000045.1 GCF_001043005.1 Pseudomonas psychrophila | reverse complement strand
CGCTGGGCCATTGCGCATAAATTCCCGGCAATGGAAGAGCTGACTGAGTTGCTGGATGTGGAATTCCAGGTCGGGCGTACCGGTGCGGTGACCCCGGTGGCTCGCCTCAAGCCGGTCAAGGTGGCCGGTGTCACGGTGTCCAATGCCACGCTGCATAACATGGACGAAGTCGCGCGCCTGGGGCTGATGATCGGCGATACGGTGATCATTCGTCGCGCCGGAGATGTGATCCCGCAAGTGGTGCAGGTGGTGCTTGAGCGTCGCCCCGGGGATGCGCGGCCGGTGCATATTCCTGAGCGCTGTCCGGTGTGTGGCTCCCATGTCGAGCGCACACAGTTGGTCAAGCGCAGCAAGGGCCGTGAAACCATCAGTGAAGGCGCGGTGTATCGTTGTGTCGGGCGTCTGGCCTGTGGTGCCCAGCTTAAACAGGCGATTATTCATTTTGTTTCTCGCCGGGCAATGGATATTGAAGGCCTGGGTGAGAAGAGTGTTGAACAGTTGGTGGACGAAGGCCTGGTGAGCTCACCGGCTGACCTGTACACCCTGACCTTCGAGCAGATCGTCGACCTCGAAGGCTTTGCCGAGCTGTCGAGCAAGAACTTGCTGCAGGCCATTGCCGACAGCAAACGCCCGGCCTTGGCACGCTTCATCTATGCCCTGGGCATCCCGGACGTTGGTGAAGAAACCGCCAAGGTGCTTGCGCGCTCGCTGGCCTCTCTGGAGCGCGTACAGCGCGCGTTGCCGCAAGTGCTCACCTATTTGC
>NZ_JYKZ01000044.1 GCF_001043005.1 Pseudomonas psychrophila | reverse complement strand
CTTGCCGACGGCTTCTACCGCGTCAACCATCATGCCCTGGATGTTTCCGCTCTTGATGTCTAGGAACGTAAACGGAATACCTGTGGCGGTAGCACCGACTTTGTAGACGGGTGCAGCTGTGACACTGGCGGACACCATCAAACCGGTGGCCATTGCGCACATAAGCGTGAGCACTTGAAATGGTTTTTGCATGGCGAATCTCCCTGTGATCTCTTTTATTATTCCTGATGACGCCTCTAAAAAACCGTCGCGCCCTGTGGTACAAAAAGCGTGCTTCGACTATAACCAATTCGCTCAAATCGTAAAGAGATTTATAAATATCGCTTATCGATATTCACTGCCCGTACAAAAGCCAAGGAAACACCATGAGTGATCACAACAACCCTCTTTTCAATCAATCTCTGGAAAAGGGGCTGGCCGTGCTTCGCGGGTTTGGCGCAGCGCGGCGCACCATGAACCTGGCTGATATTGCCCAGGTGGCGGGCATCAGCAAAAGCTCGGCGCAGCGCATGATCCATACCCTTGAAGAGCTCGGCTACGTGCGCACACACCCGCAAAGCCGGCGCTTCCAGCTAACGCCAAAAGTCATGGAGATTGGCTACAACTACCTGGCGGCCGACATTCTGGTCGACGTTGCCAACCCCTACCTGGCCGAACTCAATCAGATCACCGGCGAGACGGTCAACCTGACGGAGCCGGACGGACTGGATATGGTTTATGTGGCCCGTTTCGTCGCACCAAAATTCATCCCGGTGCACATGCCGATCGGT
>NZ_JYKZ01000043.1 GCF_001043005.1 Pseudomonas psychrophila | reverse complement strand
CAGGCGGGCACCACGCACCACTTCGGTGGTGGTCTGTTCCATGGAGATCACCGCCTCGTTGGTATCAGCCTGGATCGCCCGCACCAGCGTTTCGATTTGCCGTGTGGCGGCTGACGAGCGCTCAGCCAAGCGCTGAACCTCGTCGGCCACCACCGCAAAACCGCGTCCGGCATCTCCCGCCATGGAGGCCTGGATCGCTGCGTTGAGGGCCAGAATATTGGTTTGATCAGCAATGTCGTCGATCAAACTGACTATGTCGCCGATCTCCTGCGAAGACTCGCCCAATCGCTTGATACGCTTGGCGGTGTCCTGAATCTGGTCTCGAATGTTATCCATGCCGTGAATGGTGTTGTGCACCACTTCGTTGCCTTTGTTGGCAATGGCCACGGAGCGCTCCGCCACCGCCGACGACTCGGAGGCGTTGGCCGATACCTGGTCGATGGAGTCAGCCATTTGCTGGACAGCGCCGGAGGCCTCGGCAATTTGCTGGGCCTGATGCTCTGAAGCTTCGGCCAATTGCATGGCGGTGGCTTGCGTCTCCTGCACCGCAGCGGCCACTTGTCCGGCCGTGAGGTTGATGGTCGCCACCAGCTCGCGCAGTTGGTCGATGGAATAGTTGATGGAGTCGGCAATGGTGCCCGTGAAGTCCTCGGTGACGGACGCCGTGACCGTCAGGTCGCCGTCCGCCAGGTCTTCGATTTCGTCCAGCAAGCGCATGATCGCGTTTTGATTGCGCTCGTTCTTTTCGGCGGTCTCACGCAACTGACGATTAGTTTCGCGAACCATTACCAGCCCGATA
>NZ_JYKZ01000042.1 GCF_001043005.1 Pseudomonas psychrophila | reverse complement strand
CCACTTGTATCTTCAAAACGGCTGGAAAAATAATCCGGCAGGGTGAGTGCATCACCGTTGTGTTCGGTCTGCACCCGCAGGCGGCCTGCAACGAACAGCCAGTTCAGGTAGGCACCGGTTACCAGACCGATGGCGATCCAGCTCTCCGACAGGCCGGAAACATAAATCGCACCCGGCAAACCCATCAACAACCAGCCGCTCATGTCCGAGGCGCCAGCGGACAATGCTGTCACGACGCTGCCCAAGCTGCGGCCACCGAGAATATAGTCCGAAAGGTTATTGGTGGAGCGATAGGCCATTAGGCCAATCAGCACCATTGCCACGATATAGATCACGAACGTGATCAGGGTTGGGTTATTTAAACTCATTGAATTAAGCCCTGGCATTGTTTTTATGTTTAGCAGCGGTCTGGTTGAACGCTCACAAACATCCTGTTTGAGACGTAGAACATTGCCGCGCATTTATGACTGACGTTTCCCCAGGAAAACCATCAGCTGATGAACCAAAAACTGAGTGTAGAGAGAATCTAACTTGTCGAGGGTTGCACCTTGGACGCGAATGCTATGCAACAAACCAAATAAGGTGCAACCAATTTCTGTCAGGGCAGTTGCACCTTGTCGTCTTTTCCTCGCAATAGCTCTTTTTTGCTCCTTTTCGGAGCAAGAACAGAGCAAAAGCAATGAAAAAGCTCCAAGCCTGTGCAGCGATCCGGGCTTCACTGAAAATTCCTGACGAAGCGTCGATCAATCCACAAAAAAACGGGTTGCACTAGGTTGCACCTCTGCTTGTGCAGCGCTAATCTTGCCGCCAGCTGATGCCGCGCAGATGTGGCACCCA
>NZ_JYKZ01000041.1 GCF_001043005.1 Pseudomonas psychrophila | reverse complement strand
TGGGCCGTAGGCAACTCCGGCGCCGGCTCGGCAACCAGCTGCGGCACGCTGAGGTTTTGATAATCGATCGGAGGGCTGTCGACACGCTGCGACCACGCGGGTTTCAATCCTGGCCGTGTGGCAGGCTCATCGATCAGGGAAATTCCCTGAATCGACGGGTCCAGCGGGTTGAGCTCCAGAAAGGCATCGTCCGGAATAACACTGCCTGCGGGTTGAGGCATCCCGACCTGATCCAGTAACACCTGCAATTCGTGCTCCAGTTGCGCACGAATCAGAAAATCCCCCAGCGCGTACACATGACCATGCTGGATGCGCTGTGCCTGGCCTTTCCTCAGGTAAGTGTCGGAGTGTTTGCACTGGGTGCCGTTGGAGCTTCTGTCGGTGAGAAAAAACGTCCCGTCCCGATAGCTGATTTCTGCGTGGTACTTGGACACGGTTTTGGTTTTGTCGACGAGGGTCCACTCACAATCGGCATTACGCCCGATCACCCCACCCTCTTCGTCAAAGGTTTTGCTCCTCACTTGTGAAGCGTCCAACGATCGAGTGCTGGACAGATCAAATACCAGTTCCATATTGCTGCTCCTTGCGGTCACTTGCCGCGATTGACCGCTTGCGGATCACCCAAGGGGCGATAGCTGTTGTCGTTGAATTTGTAGTTGCCGCTACAGCCGCTCACGCCGCACAGCATGGCGAGGGTCAGCAAGACGGCTTGCCAGTGACGAGCAGTCATCGGGGGAGTCTCCAGAGGTTGGCCAGGCATCCGACGTGATCCTTGAGGGCGCGCTGGCAGAAATGAAAAGTACGAAGAGGGCCTCACGGCGCGTTCCCCTTGATATCGTCC
>NZ_JYKZ01000040.1 GCF_001043005.1 Pseudomonas psychrophila | reverse complement strand
GGCTTGGTGGTCGGGGCATAGCGTTTAACCCGCTGCCCCTGTGCACTGATCAGAAACTTGGTGAAGTTCCATTTGATGCGTTGAGACCCCAACAGCCCGGGTGCGCGCTTTTTCAACTGGACAAACAACGGATGCGCCTGGTTGCCATTGACTTCGACTTTCTTGAAAAGCGGGAAGCTCACACCGAAATTCACTTCGCAAAACCCGGCAATGGCCGCTTCATCACCAGGTTCCTGCTGCCCGAACTGATTGCACGGGAAGCCCAGCACAACCAGGCCGCGATCCTTGTATTGCTGCCACAGCGCTTCAAGCCCGGCGTATTGCGGAGTGAAGCCGCACTTACTGGCGGTGTTGACCACCAGCAGCACTTTGCCTCCGAACTCTGCCAAGGTCTTTTGCTCACCGTCGAGGGTGATGCAGGGTATATCGAGCAGGTTGTCGTTCATGCCGGGCCTCGAAAAGTCAGTCGCGGGGAACCAGGTCCAGGCAGACCGAGTTGATGCAATAACGCAGCCCGGTGGGCGGTGGGCCATCGGGGAATACATGCCCCAGATGCGCATCGCATGTGGCACAGACCACTTCGGTACGGATCATCCCGTGGCTCACGTCGCGGATCTCGACCATCGCACTGCCGTCAATCGGCTGGTAAAAGCTCGGCCAACCACAGCCCGAATCGAACTTGGCGCTGGAGTCGAAAAGGGGCTGATTGCAGCACACGCAGTGATAAACACCGTCAGTTTTGGTTGCGTTGTATTTACCCGAAAATGGGCGTTCGGTGCCTTTCAGGCGGCACACGTTGTACTGCTCTGGATCGAGCATGGCCTTCCATTCGTCCAGGGTTTTGCTC
>NZ_JYKZ01000039.1 GCF_001043005.1 Pseudomonas psychrophila | reverse complement strand
TTACAACCCGGAAAGCCTGCGTTACAGCGAGGTTTTTGGGTAGTTTACGAAAAATTGTCGGTTTGGGAATTTCCGAAGAATCGGTTCAGCCAATTGCCTGTTTTTTCTGCATAAACCTTTTTCCGAAAAAAACCGAAGAAAAAATCCAAATGAAACCGTGTCAATAAATATTTTGCATTTTGAAACACTCTCTCCTAGGTTCATCCCACTTGCCAGCGAAGCCCGTTGGCAAGCGTTCTCAAACAACGTCCTCTAGGAGATACACCATGCAAGCACTGGAAAAAGACCTGGAAACTGAACTGCAACTTGACGATTGGTTTGAAGCGCCGACCCATGAGGCCGCAGTTGAAATGATGCAAGCAGACGCCGTTGTGCCGTTCGGCACCGCGATGTGGCCGGTCTAACACCCGGCAGGCATTCGGCAGGTGCTGTGCACGGCACCTGCCGAATGCCTGCCGGGTATTAGAACGGCCACATCGCGGTGCCGAATGGCACAACGGCGTCGGCTTGCATCATTTCAACGGCGGCCTCAGGGGTCGGCGCTTCAAACCAATCGTCAAGTTGCAGTTCAGTTTCCAGGTCTTTTTCCAGTGCTTGCATGGTGTATCTCCTAGAGGACGTTGTTTGAGAACGCTTGCCAACGGGCTTCGCTGGCAAGTGGAATGAACCTAGGAGAGAGTGTTTCAAAATGCAAAATATTTATTGACACGGTTTCATTTGGATTTTTTCTTCGGTTTTTTTCGGAAAAAGGTTTATGCAGAAAAAACAGGCAATTGGCTGAACCGATTCTTCGGAAATTCCCAAACCGACAATTTTTCGTAAACTACCCAAAAACCTCGCTGTAACGCAGGCTTTCCGGGTTGTAA
>NZ_JYKZ01000038.1 GCF_001043005.1 Pseudomonas psychrophila | reverse complement strand
CCGGTGTCAGGTAAAAGCACGGATGAAGGCGAGCCATCGCAATGGCAATACTGGGCAGGAACTCAAGGTACGAAGCAGGTAACGTCATGTCCGGCCCCCCTTTAGAGCGCAGAACGCGCAGCCATGTCGAAGGTCAGTTGGGTCAATTGCATCAACTCAACCCCGACCCAGTGCCCGGTTAACGCCAGCGTGATCCCCACTGCCACCAGCTTGATACCGAAGGGTAAAGTCTGATCCTGAATCTGCATCAATGCCTGGACCAGTGAGGTCAGTACACCGACAACCACCGCCACGATCAGCGGTGGCGCAGACAGCACCACCACCAGCAGCATGCCCTGTTTAAACAGCAGAATAGGCTCCATAGGGGCCTCACACGTAAGACAGGAAAAGACTGTCGAGCAGACGCGTCCACCCCGACACCAGTACAAACAGCAGCAACTTGAGCGGCAATGAGATTGTCATGGGCGACACCATTTGCATCCCGAGGGCCAGCAGCAGATTCGACACAATCAGGTCAATGACAATGAACGGGATATAGATCAGAAACCAGATCTCGAAACCCGCCTGCAACTGTGACAACACAAAGGCCGGCACCAGCAGGATCAGATCATCGCGATCAACGTGTTGCGCCATGTGCGCAGGCCACAGGCGCGCAGTGTTATCCAGCAGGTGGGTCAGTACATCAGGTGCCGTATTGCGCAGCATAAAGGCCCGCAAGGGTTGCAAGGCCTGCAGGCCGCTGTCTTGCAAGGCCTGCACGCTACTGAGGTCGATCGGCGACTGCTTGAGGTTTTCAGAGATTTCATAACCCACCGGGGCCATCACAAACAATGTCGCGGCCAGTGCGATGCCATACAGCGCAATGCTTGGAGG
>NZ_JYKZ01000003.1 GCF_001043005.1 Pseudomonas psychrophila | reverse complement strand
CTGATTCTCGGCCACTTGCGGGTCGAGGTTGTTCATCAACATCCGCAGCGGCGCTTCGGTCATCCAGCTTTTAGCAGTGAGCTGGGTGCCACGGGCGGCGCGGATTTCACCATCACGGTGACGGGTGTGAGCAGTGGTCATGGGGCAGTCCTTCATCAAATGGCATCAACGTCATACGGTGAAGTGCGATAGGTGCGCACTTATACCAACCTGTATGTACAAGTGAATGCAAGTGAAGGGCCAACACGCAAACACCCGCGCGCGAAAAGGTGTCTGAATCGATATAAATATTTTTTAAATCAATGAGTTAAAAAATTTACGTTTTTTAATGAAAGAACATCACGCACGGAAAAGCTGCAAAAAAGTGCCGCAACTTTGTGCATAAACAGGCGGGAAGGTAACAAAAACGCACCAAAAGTAACGCGAGTAACACATCGTTACCCGCTACGAGGGGCCACTCAGTTGCCGCACTGACCCTGCAGGCGATAGCGCGTTCCCGGGTACACCAGCCGGGCGCACCCCACCATCCCTTGAGCCGCCCAGGTGCGGCGGCGAATCAGCAGGCACGGCTCGTTTCGCTTGACGTGCAACAGGCGACACTCTGCAGATTTTGCATGGATCGCTTCCACCACATGCTCGCCGCCGGTCAATGGCGCTAGGTTCATCAGGTAGGCATAGGCCGTGGTGCGAGTGAAATCCTGCTGCAAGTACTCAGGGGCAATCTCGGCATTCACGTAGCGCTCTTCAATTTGCACGGGCACTTCGTTTTCGTAATGCACCATCACCGAGTGAAAGAACCGCTTGATGCCGTCCAGGGCGAACGGCATGACAGGCGTGACCTTGGCCGGGACCTCTTCGAGCACGATGACTTCACAGCGATGCACGTGGCCACGGTCAGCGATTTCCTGGGCAATGTTATGGATTTCGAATAACGCCGCATTGCCTTTGGGCACCGCAACAAACGTCCCCACGCCTTGCATGCGCACCAGCAGCCCTTCGATTGTCAGTTCACGCAGTGCGCGGTTGATCGTCATGCGACTCACGCCCAACAGGGCAAGCAACTCACTCTCGGAGGGCAGCTTGGAGTTGGGCAGCCAGGCACCTGAACGAATTTTTTGCGCAATGGCCTGCTTTACGCGCGCGTACAGCGGCGCAGGACTCTCGATGGAAAATGACTCAAGGGATGAATTGTCATCGACTGACTTGGACACAACGACTCCTGTTCGTGGGGGTGGGCATGCCAGGGGGGCTTGATCAGTTTGCACGCCGTGAGCAAACGGATTGAAAACACACCCTCGTGCGCCGGAGCAGTTTACGCGCAGCGTGAGCGAAGCAAAACGGGCGTTTAACGCGGCATGTAATCGCGCTGCCAGCGGCGCGGGATTCTCAACGAAAGCAGCCCGAGGACGGCGGCAAAACCGGCACTGAAGAGCATGGCCTTGAGCCCGAACTGTGCCTCCAGCAGTGCGCCCATGACCGCGCCCAGCAGCATTCCCGTCCATGGCACCAACTGCACGCGCCAGCCACTGCGACGCTCGCCCAGCACCCATCGGCCAAGGCCCCGGCCAAAACGTGATAACGCCCCGGTTACATAGGTCAGGCCCACCGGCAGTCCATTGACCTGTTCCACCGCCGCATTGAGCATGCCCATGGCTACAATGGCGGCCAGCAACGCCGGCACTTGGGTGGCGAACGGCAGTAGTGCCGCTGTGCACAGCAGACCCGCAATCACCAGCATCAACGGCAGTGCGCGCCGCCCTCCCCAGCGCGCCAGCAAAACCCCCAGGGCGTTGCCGACAATAAACGCCAGCACCGCGAATAACAGGCGCACCACCAGGCTCAAGTCGCCCTCGCCAATGGCTACCGCCAGGCGGGTGGTATTACCGCTCATGAATGAAACGAAATCACCGGTGGCCAGAAAGCCAATGGCGTCAGTCATGCCCGCCAGCACCGACAGGCTGGCAACCATTGCCAGCCCCACTCGCCCGCGCCAGGCACGAACACGCAGATGCACGGGATTGCTCGGTTTTCTGAGGGGGGCTGGAAGCATGGTGTAAGCCTCTGAAGAGTGACTCGACTAAAGAGAGAACGATTTTGTCATACAAAAAAGCCACCATAGCACTCGACCTGTAGGACCATTCCCAATCTAGCGCAGGTAAAATCGAACCAAATTTGAAAATGGCATCTAATGATTGCTTGGAACAAGGATGAGAAACACAGGTTGTGTAGTAATGACAGGGATAAACACACGCGCGATGTGCTCGATGTGCCAGGCCAGTCAGCCTTAATGCTGTATGTAGAAGAGCCCCATGACTCAGTCTGTTTGGAATAAATTCCGACTCAAAACCTACGCACTGGCGGCAGCCCCGCTGTTACTGATTGCAGGCGCCGTGACGCTGGCCGTGCATGCAGATGATGTGTTTGCTCAGCCGGTTGATGGCGTACAAACTCTGGTATTTATGCGTCACGCCGAAAAACCGGCCGACGGCCTTGGCCAGCTCACCTGCCAGGGACTTAACCGCGCAATTGATCTGGCCACCCTGCTGCCGCAACGCTATGGCAAGGCCGACTACGTGTTTGCCGCCAACCCGTCGCGACAAGTGGAAGAAGGGGCTGATGACGATGCTTACAGCTACGTGCGACCGATGATGACCATCAACCCCAGCGCCATCAAACTGGGCTTGCCGATCAATCTGGAGTACTCAGCCAACGACACCCGCGCACTGGCCAAGGAACTGACCGACGACCAGTATCACAACTCCACCATCTACACCGCGTGGTCGCACGGCTATTTGCCGGAGCTGATCAACAACGTCGCCAGCCAGGCCCTGGGCAAGAAGACTTCACTGACCGAAGACTGGCCCGGCAGTGATTTCGACTCGTTGTACGTGCTGACCCTGACCTGGAAAGATGGCAAGGCCACCCTGCTCAGTCGCGCCGAAAAACAGGACCTCAACAATGGGGCTCATACCTGCCCTAGCTGATTGGCCCGCACATGGATCACGGCGCGAGCATTGTCCGCGCCGGGGCATGGCGGCGCACCGCCCAACTCACGCCCCCAAGCAGCAATACAACCGCCACGGCTTCGGTCAAAGTCGGCCAGCGCTGCAAGTAAACAAAGCCATAGAACAACGCAAACACCGTTTCGAACACAATCAACTGCCCGCTCAGGGTCAGCGGCAGGCGGCGGGACGAAGCATTCCACATGCGATTGCCAAACCATGAACCGAGCACCGCACACGCCAGATTAACCATCCAGAACATCTGCCAGCGCTGATCACTGACCTCGACCGTCACTGCGTCCAGGGACAATACATGGGCCATACCCCAGATCATCAGACCCAGCACACCCGTGGTGACGCCCCACAGTGTCGACCACTCACCACTGTCAAACTGGCTGTGTTTCAAATACCGCGCATTCTCGATCGCAAACCAGCTCCAGCACAGCAAGGCGCCGAGCCCGCACAGCACGCCCAGAACCTTGTCCCCCAGCGGCTGCTGCGAAGTGCCGCCGAACAAGGCTTCAAGATTGATGCAAAGCACGCCGCCCAGCACCAGAAGCAGCGGCCAGGCCAGCCTCGCCAGTGGCACCGCTCCGGCATCGCGGCGCCCCAGCCAGGTAATGCTCAGGGGCAACACCCCCACAATCAGAGAGGCGGCCGCAATGCCTACCCACTGAATCGATGCCGCCAGCAGCATGTAGTAAACCAGGTTGCCCAGCAGTGCGAACTTGACCAGTGTGAGCACATCGCGCCGGGTGAGCTGGCCCAGCAAACGCCGCGCATGGGGCAGCAACAAAAGCAGCGATACGGCCCCGTACACAATAAAACGCCCGCAGCTGAGCAACAGCGGGCTGAATTCCGGCAACAGCTTGGGCACCAGAAACACCAGCCCCCACACTGCACCTGCCATGCCTGCATAGACTATTCCGCGCTTCATTCAACACTCTCAAACAGTTCAGTATCGAGTGAGCGTAAGCGGCCCTGCGATTTGTCACAAAAGATCATTTGGCATGCTGGTATTCCGTGCAGGAATGCCTTATACCGTCACTCCGCGGCAGGATAGCCGTGCCGGACAGGTATCCGGTCGGCCAGCAAAACCAGATTCTCAGCAGCTACAGGGCCTGAAGGAAACTTCAACTGTGGGAGGGTTGACTGGCAACAGAGTAACTACAGCATTTGCGCGGCATTCCAGTGACGAGAGGCAACATGAATCGCTATTCGAAAAACCTGCCACCTCTGGACAGCCTGATCACCTTCGAAGCGGTCGCACGCAATGGCAGCTTTACCCGTGCGGCAAGCGAGCTGTGCTTGACCCAAAGCGCGATCAGCAAGAAAATCCGGGCCCTGGAAGACAACCTCAAACTGACCTTGTTTGAACGCCAGGCGCGGGGCATTTGCCTGACGCAGGCAGGAGCAAGTCTGCTCAGCGAAGTCACTACTCTGCTTGAACGCCTGCTGCACGGCGTCAACCGGATCAAGACGGCCCATGCCCCCAACTCGGTCACGGTGCTCTGCACCCATGCCGTGGCGCAGTTCTGGCTGTTTGGGCGATTGCTCGCGTTCAATACCGAGCATCCGTCCATAACGGTGAATATTCACGCCAGCAACGACATCCACGAATCCAGCGTCGCAGATTACGATTTCACGATTTTATACGGCGCCGGTCACTGGTCATCCCTGAATGCTGAGCCATTGTTTGCCGAAAGGGTCTACCCTGTTGCCCGACCTGATTTGAAATTGAAACGCGTCAATGAGCCCTCAGACCTTCAGGACTTGCCCCTGATTGAACTGGACGCCTCGCAATGGAACTGCATGGACTGGCGCGACTGGTTCGCGCATTTCGGCCTGGAGCACAAGCCCGATGCGAAGCGGCCGACCTTCAATCAGGTCACCCTCGCCTATCAGGCAATCGTGCAAGGCATGGGCGTGGGGCTGGGATGGGACTTTATGGTCAAGGACAAAATCGACAAGGGCGAACTGCGCCGCGTGGGTCCATTTGAATTTTTCAGCTCTAACGCGGACTATCTGGCGCACTCTCGCCATAAAACGCTGTCAGATGCAGCACTAACTTTCCAGCGCTGGCTGCTCGACGACGCCCGGCGCGAACACTCTCCACATTGCCAAGAGCTCAAGGTACACCCATGAAAATCAACGCTATCGGTTTACCCCTGCTTGTGGTTGCCTTGCTGGGACTGGCAGGTTGCGCGACCCCGAGCGTTGTAACCCTGCAAAACGGCACGCAGTACCTGACCAAAGACCTGCCAAAGACCACGAACAAGGACGGTCTCTATGAGTTTGTGGACATTGCAGGCAAACACATCAAGGTCAGGGCAGCGGATGTCTCGACAATCAAGTCTGATTGAAGGTTAGCGCCAGGTACCAGGCCACCCGTCACCCATGCAAGGCATCCAGCAACCGGTAGTAGCTGATGCCCGCTGCCACGTACAAACGCTGCAAGCTATGAAAGGGAATTCTGCGAATCGGCGTCACCGGGAACGGGAAGTCATCGCTGGTTCCCAAGATGCGGGCCGCGAGGTGTTTGCCCAGGGTGGTGGACATCGCAATGCCGCGCCCGTTGTAGCCCATCAGGATTGACAGGCCCGGTTGCGGTTCGTGCAGTTGCGGCAGCACGCTGTGGTTAAGTGCCACGCGACCGCTCCAGCGGTACTCAATCGCAACGCCTGCCAACTGCGGGAACACGTTGATCAGCGAGCGCTCCAGATGCGCCCAGTCTTCGTTGCGGCCCGGCTCGGAAAACGGCCCACGGCCACCCAACAGCACTCGCCCTTGAGCATCCTGCTTGAAGTACAGCAACAGGCGCCGTGCATCCGAACACACTTCTCCACCCGGCAAAATCGTTTTGCGCAGTTCCGGCGAGAGCGGTCGAGTCGCGATCATAAAGCTGTTGGCCGCCAGCAAGGTTTGCCGCAAACCGGGCCATAAACCATCGGTATAGCCATTGGTGGCCAACACCACCCGCTCGGCCGTCACGGTGTGACCTTGTGCAGTGCTCAGTTGCCACTGCGTACCGATGCGCCGCAAATCGGTCACCCGGCTATCGCTGTGAATCATCGCCCCACGGCCCAACGCCGACCGGGCCAGTCCACGGGCATAATTGAGCGGGTGCAGGCTCCCGGCACGAGGGTCAACCCAGCCGCCCACATAGTTTTGCGTGCCGATGCGCTGGCAAACGGCATTGCCGTCCAGCAACTCAGCAGCCACACCACGCTGCTGCCATTGCCGGGCGCGGTGCTCCAGGGTTTTCATCGTGGCACTGGAGTACGCGGGTTGAATCCAGCCCTTGCGTGTTGCATCGCAGGCGATGCCGTACTCGCGAACCAGCGAAAACACTTCGTCAGCCGCCCCGCCGCACGCCTCGATAATCTTTTCACCGCGCGCCGCGCCAAAACGTTCGATCAACTGGTCAGGATCGTATTTGAGCCCGGGAATCACCTGCCCGCCGTTGCGCCCCGAAGCACCCCAGCCAGGCTCTCCTGCATCCAGCACGCACACGCTGACACCCGACTCGGCCAGGCGCAGTGCAGTCACAAGCCCCGTGTACCCGGCGCCGACAATTGCCACGTCCACCCGCTTGTTTTGCGCGAGTGGCTGGGTCATCGCAGCGGTGCGAGCCGTGGCGGACCAGAGCGAAGGCGGCAAGGTGAGTTTCGACGTTGCTTTCATGTACGCCTCCGCAGCGCAAAACGGCCTTCCAGACGACGCAAGCCATAAGACAGCGGCAAACTCATCGACAGATAGAGCAAGGCAACCAGGGTGTAGACCGTCATGTTTTCAAAGGTCGAGGAAGCGATCAGTTGCCCTTGGCGCGTCATCTCGGCCACGGTGATGGTCGACACCAGCGAGGAGTCCTTGAGCATCATTACCAGCGTGTTGCCATAGGGCGGCAAGGCAATGCGAAACGCCTGGGGCAGCACAATGCGGCGCATGATCATCAGGCCACGCATGCCAAAGGATTCGGCGGCCTCGATCTGGCCAATGTCGATGGCCTGAATCCCGGCCCGGAAGTTCTCGGCCTGATAGGCCGAATAGGCAATCCCCAGACCAATCACACCGGCCTGCATGGCGCTGAGCTGGATGCCGAAGTCGGGCAAGACAAAATAGATGTAGAACAGTTGCACGATGATCGGCAACCCGCGAATCACATTGACCACGCCAATGGCGAACAATGCGATGGCGCGGATTTTTGAAACCATCATCAGCGCGAACATCAGGCCAATCACTGAACTGAGCAGGAACGAACCCGCCGTGACCTGCACAGTGACCACTGCCCCTTTGAGCAGAATCGGAAGAAAGTCCAACGCGTCCTGGAGAAACATAAACTACCTGCACACCGCTACAAGAAGTGGCCCACCGCAGAGCGGGGGCCACAGAATCATCAGTTCAGCTTCCACTTCTCGATGATGCGCTGCAGGGAGCCGTCAGCCTTGATGGCTGCAATGCCCTTGTTGACCTGTGCCAGTTTCTCGGCGTCGCCCTGACGCATGACCAGGCACACATCACCCATCACTACCGGCACATAGGTGCTCGACAGTTTCACGTCCGGGTTTTTACCCTGGGCCAACTGGTAGGCGATGATCGGGCGATCGCCGAAAGCAGCCTTGATGCGACCCAGTTTCAGGTCACGCATCAGGTCAGGAATAGAGTCGTAGCTGCGCACTTCCTTGAAGCCGCCGTGCTTGTTCAGGGCGTCGAGGAATACCGTGCCCACTTGAGCACCGACCACTTCACCGGCCAGGTCATCCATGGTCTTGTATTCTTTGGGATCGTCAGTCTGGACGATCAGGCCTTCGCCATAGCTGAAAATCGGATCGGAATACTGCACAACCTTTTCACGCTCAGGGGTTTTGAGCATGGCAGCGGAGATCAGGTCAATTTTGTTGGTGGTCAGCGAAGGGATCAGCGCGGCAAACGTGGTTTGCTGGATCTCGGTGTCAAACCCCCCTGCTTTGCCGACGGCTTCAGCGGCGTCGACCATCATGCCCTGGATTTTTCCGCTCTTGATATCGAGGAAGGTGAACGGGATACCTGTCGCCGTTGCACCGACTTTATAGACAGGCTCTGCAACAGCACTGGCTGATCCAATCAGTCCGGCTGCCATTGCGCATACAAGCGTCAGTACTTGAAAAGGTTTGTGCATAGCGAATCTCCCTGTGGTCGCTTTTATTGTTGCGGGGCAGCATTTAACACCCTTGCACCCTCTGGTACAAAATGCCGCCATCGACTATAACCAATTTACTTAAATCGTAAAGAGATTTATAAATATCGCATATCGATATTCATGACTCTAAAAAAAGCCAAGGATGCGCCATGAGCGATAGCAACAACCCTCTTTTCAACCAGTCACTGGAAAAGGGCCTGGCCGTACTTCGCGGCTTCGGGGCAGCGCGGCGCACCATGACTCTGGCGGATATCGCGCAGGTTGCGGGCATCAGCAAAAGCTCGGCCCAGCGCATGGTGCATACCCTTGAAGAACTCGGCTATGTGCGTAAGCACCCGCAAAGCCGACGCTTCCAGTTAACGCCCAAGGTTATGGAAATCGGCTACAACTATTTAGCAGCCGACATACTGGTCGATGTCGCAAACCCCTACCTGGCCGAGCTCAACCAGCTCACGGGCGAGACGGTCAACCTGACGGAGCCGGACGGCCTGGACATGGTCTATGTCTCGCGTTTTGTGGCACCCAAATTTATCCCGATCCACATGCCCATCGGCAGTCGAATCCCGATGTATTGCACCGGGGGCGGTCGAGCCTATCTGAGTGGCCTGGGGGATGACGAAATTCGCCGTGTGCTGCAAGACAGCACGCTGGCTGAGCTGACCCGCTACACCCTGACTGATGCCACCGCCATTTTTGAGCGTGTGATCACCAGCCGCAATCAGGGCTATGCCACCAACAAGGAAGAAATGTTCCTGGGCGACATGACCATTGCCGCACCGATATTCAACAGCAACGGCCTGCCGGTTGCGGCCGTGCATGTGGTAGTGCCGAGCAGTCGCTGGAGCATGGAAGAAGCCGAAGATAAATTAGCCTCGACCGTTATCCAGTGTGCCCGTGGGATCAGCAATTCGATCAGAACCTTGTAGCGGTCCCCGGTGGGAGCTAGCCCGCTCGCGATGCAGCCGGACGTAGCCTCGCACAGCTCGTCAACTGCTACGTATTCCTTGTAGATACTCTGTTGCCAACCGGCCTTTTAGAGAAATGTGCTTCGCTAAACAGGTCGGCCTGTAGGCCGCCTCGGCGGGCCGTTGATCTTGTTTTTGCACTGGTTTTTGATCTGCCTGCCCTTCGGGAGGCCGTACGCGGGGGCGAAAGCGCTTTGGTTACTTTGCCGCTTTTGCAAAGTGACTCGCTGTAAGAGCGAAACCATCATTTCAGTTAACTGCGGATGCCGGATATGTACCCCGTGTGCCCGTTGTTTTGCGAAGCGCCCGCAGCGATGCCGAGTCCATATCCATTCGATATGTCACGACTTTCTACGGGTTCCGCCCTTACAGCGGGTCACTTTTTCCAGACGCCGAAAAAGTAACCAAAAAGGCTTGCCCTACCATACGGCCGCCTCGCCCAGGCTCGGTGGTTCCCTCACTCCGGCACTGTCATGGGCATTCGCATCGTCTGGACATACGTGTGGCTCCAGCAAAAGCAAAAGCAAAAGCAAAAGCAAAAGCAAAAGCAAAAGCAAAAGCAAAATCCATCGCAGACGCCACAGAACCCTGCGCAGAACGTTTTAGCGCCAACATACAAGCCGCTGACGAGTAGAACGAGGCTGCGTTCGATCACGCAGCGGTCGCAAAACCGGAATACGCGGTTTACCTGATAAACCTGGGAGGCTGATTTTACGACGGCTACGTCGCAGTGGCGCACCAGGCCGAACGCAGCCTCGCACGGCTCGTCAGCTGCTACGGATCGTGAATGCAACCCACCAACCAGGCCGGCCGGTCGGCCGCCTCGGCGTGCAGTGCTTTTGATCTGCCCGCCCCTTCGGGAGGCCGAGAGGAGGTTCTGCGCAGTGGGTCGACCGGCATGGATGCCGGGAGAGCCGTGTTGGGCCAGGGATGGCCCGTCACGGCGGGCCCACGGAGCGGGACCGGAATGAGGGAACCTGAGCGCAGCGAGGGCCGTACGCGGGGGCGAAAGCGCTTTGGTTACTTTGCCGCTTTTGCAAAGTGACTCGCTGTAAGAGCGAAACCATCATTTCAGTTAACCGCAAATGCCGGATATGTACCCCGTGTGCCAGTTGTTTTGCGAAGCGCCCGCACCTATGCCGAGTCCATATCCATTCGATATGTCACGACTTTCTACGGGTTCCGCCCTTACGGCGGGTCACTTTTTCCAGACGCCGAAAAAGTCACCAAAAAGGCTTGCCCTACCATACGGCCGCCTCGTCCAGGCGCGGCGTCCTGCCGCGCCACCCCCATAACAGCACCTGCGTTCGGCCTTCTGTGATGGGCATTCGCGTCGTCTGGACATTCGTATGGCTCCAGCAAAAGCAAAAAACATCGCAGACGACACTGAACCCTACGAAAAACGGTTTAGCGCCAACATACAAGTAGCCACCGAAGGAACGAGGCTGCGTCAGGTTTGGTGCGCCACTGCGACGTAGCAGTCGTGGAATCGGTGATCGTGGTCGCCCTGAATCACCACAGCCGCTGTCGTTGCATGGCAACAAAACCCCCTCCCGCAATAGGTAGCATCCTCATATAAAGCCCGTGCTAGAGCAGTCAATTAAGGTTCAGTTAAGTTTAGGGCGCTAACGTGACCGACGAGTCACAAATGACTCGCATTAGCTTTTCCCCTGCTCTACCACAGAGGATGAACGATGGATATCAAGGTCACACAGCGCTCGGCTGCAGCTACTGCCCCTCCTGAAACGGAACAGGCTGGTGCAGCACTGCAGCTCATTGTTGAAGGTTTTCTGCACTTCCATCGTGAGGTCTTTCCACAACAGAAAGACCTGTTCAAAAAACTGGCCACCGCTCAACGCCCAAGGGCAATGTTTATCGCTTGCGCCGATTCTCGAATCGTCCCCGAATTGATTACCCAAAGCGCTCCTGGCGATTTGTTCGTCACCCGTAACGTCGGCAACGTCGTACCGCCTTATGGCGAGATGAATGGCGGGGTCAGCACGGCGATCGAATACGCCAACCTGGCACTGGGCGTACAGCACATCATCGTCTGTGGGCACTCAGACTGTGGTGCCATGCGCGCAGTACTTAACCCGCAAAGCCTTGAGAAAATGCCCACGGTCAAAGCCTGGCTGCGCCATGCCGAAGTGGCCAAAAGCATGGTTCAGGAAAACTGTTCCTGCGCCAATGAAGCTGAAAGCATGCACGTGCTCACCGAAGAAAACGTGATTGCTCAGTTGCAGCACTTGCGTACCCATCCCTCAGTCGCTTCGCGCATGGCCAGCGGCCAGTTGTTTATCCATGGTTGGGTCTACAACATCGAAACCAGCCAAATCAAAGCCTACGACGCAGAGTCTGGCAGTTTCCTGCCATTGGACAATCTCCAGACAATCCCTTGCGCGACACCTAAAGCGCGCTTCTAAACCTGTCCCAATGAGGTAGCAGTGGCGGCCAGGCATGACGCCAGGCCTTGCCACGCCCCAAGCCCCCCCCCAGGGAGAATCATCATGCGTGCTGCGCAATTAAAAGCAGTCCTGCCACGGGAGCTTTTGGCCTCTGTGGTTGTGTTTCTGGTCGCCCTGCCTTTGTGCATGGGCATCGCGATCGCCTCCGGGATGCCACCGGCCAAAGGCTTGATCACCGGCATTATCGGTGGCCTGGTCGTAGGCTGGCTGGCGGGATCGCCGCTACAAGTCAGTGGCCCGGCAGCCGGTCTGGCCGTGCTGGTCTTTGAAGTGGTGCGCCAGCATGGTATGGCCATGCTGGGGCCGATCCTGCTCCTGGCAGGATTTTTACAACTGGTGGCCGGACGTTTGCGCTTGGGCTGCTGGTTCCGTGTTACCGCCCCGGCAGTGGTCTACGGCATGCTTGCCGGGATCGGGGTGCTGATTGTGCTGTCGCAAATACATGTGATGCTCGACGGCGCGCCAAAGCCCTCAGGCCTCGATAACCTTGCAGGCTTCCCGCAGGCGGTGGCGCAAGCCATTCCAACCCTTGGCTGGCAGGCTGGCCTGCTGGGCCTGGCAACCATTGTGGTGATGTGGTCGTGGGATAAGCTGCGCCCGCAAAAATTGCGTTTCGTCCCCGGCGCCCTGCTCGGTGTGGGCCTGACCACGGCGGTCAGCCTGGTCATGGCCTTGCAGGTCAAGCGCGTCGAAGTCCCGGAAAACCTGGCGGATGCCATCGACTGGTTGCGCCCGGCCGATTTGCTGAGCTTTGCCGATCCCAATCTGTTGATCGCGGCGTTTGCGGTAGCCTTTATTGCCAGCGCAGAAACCTTGCTGTCCGCAGCGGCCGTTGACCGCATGCACAACGGCCAACGTTCCGACTTTGACAAGGAGCTGACGGCCCAAGGGGTCGGCAACATGCTCTGTGGTGTGGTGGGTGCGCTGCCAATGACCGGCGTGATCGTGCGCAGTTCGGCCAACGTTCAGGCAGGTGCCACCACGCGGCTTTCGGCAATGTTCCATGGCCTTTGGCTGCTGGCTTTTGTGCTATTGCTGTCCAGCGTGCTGCAAAGCATTCCGGTGGCGAGCCTGGCGGGCGTACTGGTGTATACCGGCATCAAGCTGGTAGACATCAAGGCTTTTCGCGGCCTGGCGCGCTATGGCCGCATCCCGATGCTGACCTATGCGGCGACCGCCCTCTCAATCATCTTCACGGACTTACTGACCGGTGTACTGCTGGGTTTCGGGCTGACCCTGGCCAATCTGGCCTGGAAGGCAGCACGCCTGAAAATCAGCCTGATTGATCTGCCCCAAAACGGCGAAATGGAGTTGCGGCTCAATGGCTCGGCGACCTTTCTCAAAGTACCGGCATTGACTCAAGTGCTGGCTCGCGTACCGGCAGGTAGCATCGTGCATGTGCCCCTCAATAACCTGAGCTATATCGATCACTCCTGCCTGGAGTTGTTTGAAGAATGGGGGCGGGCCAATGCCGCCAAGGGTTCGAAGCTGATCATTGAACCTCAGGGGTTGAAGCGACGCCTGGAAGGCCGACTGCGTACCACCCGTGGCCTGGGTTCAGCCACCGCCTAAAATCAAACCCCGGTAATGCCCGGGATTGGTTCCCGACCATTTGCGAAAGGCTTTGTAAAATGAGCTGGTGTCGGCAAAGCCCAAGCGCAGGGCGATGTCGGCATAGCTATGGTCGGGTTCGGCCAGCCAGCCAATTGCCAGTTCCTTGCGCACGCCATCCTTTATCCCCTGGAAGGTTTGCCCTTCTTCCGCCAACCGACGGCGCAGGGTCGATGCCGACATGCATAGGCTTTGCGCCATCCCCGGGGTTTCAGGCCACTGCACGGCAGGCAGTTGGCGCAAGTCCTGTTTGATCTGGCTGGCCAGGCTCTCAGGATCCCGGTATTTGACCAGAATATTGGCAGGTGCTTCGGCCAGAAAACGCTTCAGCTCCTGAGCGTTGCGCTTGATCGGTGCATCCAGGCAGTCGGCGGCAAAAATCATCCGCGTGCGTGGCCGCTCAAAGCGCAGATTCTCGGAGAACATCACCTCGTAGTCTTCGCAATAGTCGGGCGCTGCACAGCGCAACTCAATGGCCAGAATCGGTATTCGCCGCCCGGCCAGCCAGCAGGCAATACCGTGCACGATCATCCAGTAGGTGAAGTAGGTAAAACCACGGTTCGCCGGTTGCTCAGGCTCCTGCAAGACGATTTCCGCCAGGCTTTGCTGGCGCACTAATTGCGCCGGCAAACGCTCAAGCATCAAGGACAGGAAACCCAGCACCACCTCCAGCCCCTGCGCCAGGGTGGGCTGAGCCATGGCCGTGCGGCACATGAACTCCAGGCTGCCAGACCGCAGCTTGCGCGGATCCATGGCAAAAAACTCGTCATCCAGACGTCGCGCCAACAGACGCCACATCCGCGCATAAACCATCGCAGGGACACGGGCATCCGGCTCGTTGAGCAACTGGGGGGCAATGCCGACCTTGTGCAGCACTTCATCCGTGGCACTACCTGGCGCACAGCTCTGCAGCAGCGCCTCGCGCACCAGATGAATGGAGATGGTGTCCTTGTTCAACATTGGCCGTGTTCCAAGCCCGATGACGTGTCGTTGACGGCCATCTTAAGCAGCACGGATCAAAAAGCCAGCAGTACCTTAGGCTTATACGGGCAACGCCAGCGGCGGTGATGACAGGCGTTTGGCCAATAGCCCGGCAAAGGCCACCACCGGCACCACAGCCGTGGCCAGTGCCAGCCACAGCAGTCCGGCGAAACCGTCTGCCACCAGTTGTCCCGCCAGCGCTGGCCCCACCATTGAGCTCAAGGCAAACGCGGCAGGAATCAGCATGATCGAGCGACCGCTCGGATCGAGCCGGGCCACGGCGGCGGTCTGGTAGATGCACCCCCAGCAGAAACCCACTTCCCAGATCCAGGCACCCAGGGCATACATCACAAATCCCTGGGCATAGGCCAACAGCAACAAGCCCGTACCGATGACAGCCAGCACCAGCAGATGCGGCCAGCGCGAACCGAGGCGATCGCCAACCAGCGCCAGGGTCAGGGCCGCCCCACCGCCCAGCAGTTTAAGCACCGCAAAAACCACGCCCATCTGCGCCGGGGCCACGTCCAGCCCGTGCCCGAGACGTTCAAGAAACGCCCATAGACCAATCTGTCCGGCACCAAATACGAAAAAAAACCCCAGCGCCCAATAGGCGGGCACCGGGAAGCGAAAACGCCCTTGAAGGGAGCTGTCTTTAGCCAAATCTGCATGCACCGCAAAGTCACTGCGCCGAGGCAACGCGAAGGCGCTCAGGCTCAGTAACAGAATCATTGCCGCCAGCACCAGCGCGCCACCGGCGTAGTGAAAATTGCTGATCACCAGCGATGGCAGCACAAACAACACCAACGCCACCAACCCCAGCTCAATCCCCTGACGCATACCGAACGCCCGCTCCTTGTTGGGCATCTCGGCCATTATTCGCAACCCGAGACACGTCATGAGCGCGGCAAAAAAACCGATCAGTGCCCACAACGGCAACTGTGCAGGCGCCGGCAGTTGTGATGATGCCAGCAACGCTAGTGCCGCACCCAACGCACAACCAAAGGTCAGGGCGCGCCAGTTGCAGCGGTCAATAAAGCCCACCGCTACCAGCGTTCCTGCAAGATAGCCAGTGAAGCAAACAGAGCCGAGCAAACCGATTTGCGTCGGTGCGAAACCGAAACTGTCCGCCAGTGAGCCCAGCAAAATAGGCAGCGTATTGAAGGGCAAGCCGCCAATGGTTGAGGCCAGGCTCGCAGCCAACATAAAAGTCAGGGTTTTACGTTGGTTCAGCAACATTGGCAGTACCCTTCGTTCAAGCAATCAATCAGCGGTTATCAACGGTGGTGATTTCACGGCGTTCGGCCATACTCGCCGGCACACCGGCTTCGTCCGTAAAGAACTGCTGATACCACTCGCGCAGTTGATACACAGGGCCATCACCTTCAGCCAATACCGGATTGTTGACCCGAACCTTGTGGGTCCAGATATCAACGTCCTGATAGAAGGAATCCCGGTTACGTTGCACGTAATCCACCGCCAGCGCTTCGTTCTGCTCCTCTGTCCAGCCCGGTACTTTTTTGACCATACAGCCAAAACGCAGCTCAAAACTGTTGGGTCCGATCGGCACGTGGCAGTTAAGAAGGATGGACTTGATTTCCAGCCCTTCGAACACCGCGCGCATGCGGGTCAGGTGAGTCGCAGGGCCGTAATAGGCCGACTCTGCCACCAGATCACCCCCCAGGCGCTCAGAGTCGCCATGGAAGATCTGTTGAGCGATATGCCCTTCAAATACGTTATGGAAATACTTGGTCGGTGTGCCATGCACCGGGCCGAAATGCTGGGCATCCACCAGGTTGTCGACCAGTTCGCGGGGGTTGGTGTTGATGATCAGCTTGTCCATGTGCCAGCTGTGCAGCCACTCATCGTTGTCCATTTCGGGCAGATGGGGAATCACCACGTCTTCGGCAGGCGGCTTGCCTTCGGGGTTGTTCCACACGAACAGCAGCTTGTTCACTTCACAGGTCTGCCAGGCGCGGGTTTTGGCCTTTGGCGGTATGCGTTTGCAGTAAGGGATCTCGACACACTTGCCGCTGGCATCGTACTGCCAGTGGTGGAAGGGGCAAACCACGCGGTCATTCTCGATCGTGCCCTGGGACAGGTCGGCGCCCATATGCGGACAGTGGGCGTCCAGCACGCTGATCTCGCCCTTGGACGTGGCAAACGCCAGCAGTCGCGAGCCAAACACATTCAGGGTATGCAGCTTGCCATCACGGAACTCATCCGCTTCGCCCAGACAATGCCAACCACGGCCAAAGCGCGGCGACAAAGCGTTCTCGACGTGAATTTCAGCGAGTTTAGTCATTTTTATTATTCCTCAGGTTAAGGGCCAGGGCGCTTTACTGAGAGATCTTCACCGAGGTGAGAAACAGGCTCATCGTTCAGATGGACTAGGTACAGCACCCTGCCCCACATCCATGTGGCAGCTGGCTTGCCTGCGATGCGCACAACGCGGCGCTTCAGGCTGATTGAGGGGGATGCCATCGCGAGCAGGCTCGCTCCCACAGGGTGGGAGCCCGCCTTTATCAGCGCCAATCCTCAACAATCCCGTGTTCCCGGGCAAACGGCTGGCATTGAATGGTCTTGCGCTGATGATCGACTGCAGCCTCATTGGTTGCCAGCCACAGCATCACCGCTGCCGGCACCTCGGGCGGTGCAGAGCCTGCACGCAAGGCAATCACGCCCTTGTCACCGATGGTGGCGCGCAAGGCATCGGTGGTCACCACGCCCGGGTTCAGGGTGTAGGCGCGAATCCCCTGATCGCCGAACTCCACCGACAAAATCCCCGACAGCCGCGACACCGCAGCCTTGCCCGCACCATAGGCATAACCCCAGCCGCCCTTGCCTGCCGCCACCGGCGGATCGGTTTCACCCGCTCCGGAGGTGACATTGATCACTACCCCGCCGCCCTGCTCCAGCATCTGGCTGACCACGGCCCGGGTCAGCAGGAACGGGGTCATCATGTAGCCTTGAAACACCCGCTCCAGGGTCTCTGGCTGCAACTCCATAAAGGGCGCGTTCAGATCGCTGCCCTGATAAATCGCGTTATTGACCAGTACATCCACCCGGCCATATTCCGCAAACACCGCCTGACTGGCCGCAAGCACCGACTCACTGTCGAGCAGGTCCATGCGCACCACCAAGGCCTTGCGGCCCAGTTCGCGAATGGCTGCGGCGGTTGCGTTCAAACTGCCGGGCAACGCCGTGCCGTCAGGGTTGCGCAAACCGTGGGTGTGGTTTTCACCTTCTTCCAGGCTGCGGGCGCTGATGGCCAGATCAAAACCTGCACGGGCAAACGCCAACGCTGTTTCACGACCAATACCGCGACTGGCGCCCGTAATAAATGCCACTTTGTTCATAAGGACTCCTTTAAGGTCAGAAGCGCTGCGCACGCACCATTGCGTCCATACCACCATCGACGAACACTACGCTGCCGGTCACAAAACTGGCCTGGCTCGATTGCAGAAAAGCAACCACCCGGGCGATTTCTTCAGGCGTACCCGCACGGCCCAATGGCGCCACAAATTCACGCACCGCCTTGCCGAACCGCTCATCTTCCTTGGCTGCCTGGTGCAGCGGGGTTTCTACTGCGCCCGGCGCAACCACGTTCAGGCGAATACCTTGCGCCGCCCACTGCACCGACTTGCGCCGCGCTTCACAGGTCACCGCGTACTTGGAGCTGGCATAGGCGATGTGGGGCTGGCCCAGTGCATTGGCCAACTCCAGCGCCAGGGTCTCGTCACCGCCCAGCAAGGCTGCGACCATCGGTTGTTGATCCGCGCCGGGCTGGGTGGCGGCCACCGAGCCAATGACCAGCGCGGCCGGGTGTTGCCCCTTGGCCAGCGCATCGGCCAGGCCATCAAGCAATTCGCTGACGCCAAAGTAGTTCACCGCCAGCACCAGGCTGCTGGAAGACGCCGTCACCCCGAGCCCGGCGCAACACACCAGGCCGTCGAGCACACCGCCCGACTGTTCAAGCACCTGCGCCACGGCGGCCTCGCGCCCGGCACGGGTGGACAGGTCGGCGACCACCTCGGCATTGGCCCGGTCAATTCCGATAATGCGGTGCCCCGCAGCCCGTAATACCGCGCACACGGCGGCGCCGATCCCGGAAGCGGAACCACTGACAGCTGTAACTGGCATAAGACTTTCCTTGATGATTCAGGCGCTGGTTGGCCTGACTGAAGGGCAACTGGCAGTGGCGCTCAATCGCTACTGCCAGCCTGTATTCATTCCTTAAGCGCTTTTGCGAACGGGTCGCGCCAACTGGGGTGCTGGCACCACCACGGACTCAGCCGCTCGCAAGGCGCACTTGGGCTTTCCCAAGGCGACCACGCTGTTCAGCAAAATCCTTACCAGTTCGGTCTGACGGCGCACCCCCGTCTTGGAGAAGATCGAACGCAGGTGCGCCCGTGCGGTGTTGCGTCTGATATTCAGGTTTTCGGCGGCTTCTTCCAGTGACAAGCCGTTCGCCAACTCCATCGCCAGCGCCGTTTCGGCTTTAGTCAGGTTGAACAGCTGCTTGGTCACCACTTCACTGGCCAGCGACTTGCCGACCGAATCACGGATATAGATCACCGCCGCAGGCTTGCTTTTGCCTTCCGCCCATTCGAGCGAAGGAATCGCCTCGACCACCAGGCCCAGGCTGACCTGCCCCGATGGCCGAGTAACGGACATTGCATCGGCCGTCACCCCGCCGTCGCGCACTTCCTGGCTAAAGGCGTGCTTGACCAGACGCTGCAGCTCACGGTTATCGCTGGGGTAAGTGGCCTCCAGCCGGCCGCCCACCAGTTTCAAGCCATCAGCATTCTTGAGGATTTCTTCAGCAACCGGGTTAAGGCGCAGTACCTTGCCGGTTTCGTCGAGCACGATGGTGGCCACGGACAGGCGGCTGATGGCCTGCGCGTAAAGTTCGCTCATGGACTCGCTGCGATCGAGCAGGTTGTGCAGGTGCAGGGCCCGGCGCAGATGCGGCAAGAAACTGCTGCACAATGCTCGCTCGGCACTGGAGAATTTGGGAGACGTTTTGGGCCGGGTAAGACGAAAGCGCAGCTTGCCGCCGTCGGGAGTCGAAATATCGGCGCCCATCACATGATAGACATCCTGCTTGGCACAGTAGGCTTTGAAATACGGCGACTGCACCCACTCGGACTCGCTCATCAGGTCTTCAACCGTAAACACCTGATCAAGCGCCTGCCCGGCGAACGGAGTGTTGGCTTGCGGGTAGGTCTGATACGTCAACTCACCCTCGCCTTCGATATCACCAGCCACAATCATCAAGCCCAGATCGGGCTGATCCGGCACCCGCAGAATCAGGGTCGCGTAGTTGGCCTTGAACATGCTGCGAACGGCACACAAGGTACGACCCATCACTTTCGGGTCCAGCGCACCGTCGTAGAAGTTACCGACCATTTGATCGTAATCGGCCAGTTCGAGCCCCAGACTGGCCAGGGTTTGGTGGTTCAGGGTCACTGTATCCACGGACGTATCCTCGCATTGGGTCAGGTTCAAGACCTGCCCTTTTTATTGTTCTTATTACTAGCGGTTGTCTCTGCGCAGCCACTGCAACCGCAGCTGCGCAAAAACGCCTCAGTGTCTCTTTATGTTCACCGTCATACAAGCCCGGCAAGCTGTCTGTTTCAGCGGTTTGAAGCGTCCTTGGCGGCAACGCTCTGCTTGAGCGGGTAATGCCCTGCAGGTACGTCCCGGACGTGGGTTTTAACCCTGACCAACGGGCGACCCAAATTGAACCAGGCGGCCAGCGCTGGCAGCAGAAAGATGGCTCCGAGCACGTTGACCAGGAACATGAAGGACAGCAGCACGCCCATGTCAGCCTGGAACTTCAACGGTGCAAAAGCCCAGGTACAGACCCCGATGGACATGGTCAAAGCGGTAAACACCGCCGCCGTTCCGCGTTGGCACATGGCCTGGTAAAACGCGTTGCGCAGGTCTTTGCCGTCGGCCATCTCATGGGCAATACGCTCGTAAAGATAGATCCCGTAATCGACCCCGACCCCCACACCCAACGCCATCACCGGCAGCGTGGCAACCTTCAGGCCGATGCCCAGGGTGGCCATCAAGGCGTTGCACAGAATGGCGACAATCGCCAATGGCACCAGAATGCACAGCACTGCCCGCAATGAGCCGAAGGTCAGCCAGCAGAACAGCGCCACCGAACCGAACAGGGCTGCCAGCATCACCACCTCGGCCTGTTTGACCGCTTCGTTGGACGCCGCCATCACGCCCACGTTGCCGCCCGCCATCAGAAACTCCACATTCGGCCCTTGCAAACCGGCAATGATGCGCTGGGTTTCGTCGACCACATGACTCACCGTCGCCCCCTCGTGGTCGGTGAGGAACACCAGGATCTGCATCCGCTGGCAGCCTTCGGTCACCAATCCGTCGTCCGGCATATACGCCCGGGAGCCCTGACTCAAACCACGTTCGGAACCCGGGATCGCCGACCAGCGCGGGTTGCCTTCGTTATTCCCGGCAATCACGGTTTTGCCCATGCCCGCCACACTCTGTACCGACTGCACGCCCTCGACGCTACGGATCTGAAAGTCGAACGACTCGATCGCGCGCATCACTTGAGGCGCCAGGCAACCCTCTTCAATGCCTTTGACCCGCACAAACACCGACATCACATCCAGTCCGATGGAATAGCTGTTGATGATCTTCTGGTTGTCCTGGTTGTAGCGCGAGTCTGCCCGCAGTTCCGGCGCGCCGACGCCAATATCGCCCACCGCCAGGTCCCGGGCCTTCCAGGCGCCCACGCCGAGCAGCAACAGGCTGACCACGAACACGGCCAGCGCCGGTTTCGGCTCGGCCAGTGCCGACAGGCGCCACCACAATGCGTGCTTGCCCTGAACCTTGAGGCCTTGAGCCAAAGCGCTCGGTTCGAGTTTCAAGTACGACAGGATGATCGGCAGCATCAGCTTGTTGGTGATGATCATCAGCATCACACCAATACAGGCGGTCACACCCAGTTCATGCACAATGGGAATGTCGATCAGCATGATCACGCCAAAGCCCAGGGCGTTCATCAGCAAGGCCAGGGAGCCCGGAATGAATATCTTGCAAAAGGCCCCCTGCGCCGCCTGCACCGAAGAGCTGCCGCCCAGCACGTCCTGTTTCCAGGCATTTGTCATCTGCACGGCATGGGACACGCCAATCGAGAAAATCAAAAACGGCACCAGAATCGACATCGGGTCGATCCCGAGCCCCAGCAAAGGCAGCAGCCCCAGCAGCCAGACGACCGGCAGCAGCGCCACAGCCAGAGCGACAATCGTCAGGCGCCATGAGCGTGAATACACCCACAGCATCAGGGCCGTAATGACAAAGGCAATCACAAAGAAGCCGATCACCGTGGTCAGCCCTTCGACCACATCCCCTACCAACTTGGCAAAGCCGACGATATTGATTTCGATATCATCGTTGCTGTATTTGGCGCGGATATCCTCAAGCCGTTGGGCCACCTCTGCATACGACACCGACTTGCCGGTTTGCGGGTCCATATCCTGCAAGTCGGCGCGCACCATCGACGAAGTCAGGTCATTGGCCACCAGGCGTCCGATCTGCCCCGACCGAGCGACGTTATTGCGCACCTGGGACAGATCTTCGCCCGAGCCGATAAAGCGCGGCGGCACGACCACATCGCCAAAAAAGCCGTCTTCGGTGATTTCGATGTACCGCACATTGGCAGTAAACAACGAGGTCACACTGGCGCGGCTGACACCATTGATGAAGAACACGTCATCCGTGACCTTGCTCAAGGTATCGAGGTACTGGCGGTTATAGATATCGCCCTCGCCCTTCCACTTCACGCTGACCAGAAAGCGGTTGGCGCCGGTGAAGTACTGGCTGAAGTTGAGGAAGTTGACCATGAACGCATTGCGCACCGGGATCTGCTTGTTAAAACCCGGATCCAGCTGGGTGTGCGTGGCGCTGTAACCCAGGGCCAGCGTCAGCAATACAAACAGCGCCAGCAAGCTTTTGCGCCATTTGATCAACAGATCGGCAACGTGCTCGACCGCGCGATTTACTGCACTTTTTTCGCTACTCACTGGGCACCTCCGAGCGCAGCAACGCCGTCATCGGCCCCCTGAAACACACCGCGCTCCCCCCCCACCAGCAAGCGCTGGGCGCCGATCAATACAGCTGAAGTCAACGTACCCAGCCCTGGCAGGCGTGTGGCACTGACCAGACGACCATTGCCGTCCAGGCGAACCACAGAACTGCCCGCACCCACAATCAGCAGACCGCCGCCATTGGGCAAGAGTGCATGCCCGTAGAGCGGCAACTGATTGCCCACCTTCACAGGTTCCCAGGTCTGGCCAAAGTTCTGGCTGACGAACACATGCCCGCGCATGCCGTAAGTGACCCAACGGTCGGGGGTCAGGCGCACCACACCGAACAATGAGCCGTTGTAGAACGGTTCCAGTTTCTTCCAGCTGAGGCCTGCGTCGTCACTGCGCAACACCAGCCCCTGCTCACCCACCACCATCCGCCGACCATCGGCACCGCCGTCCATGCCATTGAGGTGAGCACTGTCCACCTCCAGCGGCTGGGCTTGCCAGGTGCGACCGTCATCATCGGACTGGTAAAACTTGCCAAAGCTGCCGAACGCCAGCACGCGATTACCGCCAGCACTCCAGACACCCAGCAAAGGCTCGGCGATGTCGCCATCAAAGCGGACCTCGGACCAGTTTGCGCCTTCATCTTCGGAGCGCAGGATCCAGCCATCATGACCCACCGCCAGCAGGCTCTTGTCTTCAAGGGCTACCAGGGCGGTGAGGGTCAGATCACGTTGTGGCTTGACCGCGGCGGCCTTCCAGGACTGCCCCTGATCATCGCTGAGCAAAATATTGCCGCGCTCACCCACCGCTACCACACGCTTGTCGAGGTACAGCATGCCGTTGATTTGCAGGCGGTCAGGCCGCAACTGAGCAGAAGCGACGGTCGAAGCAGGGCGGGGGGAGAAGGTAAACGCGATGGTTGCAGCGACAATCAGGCAAACCAGATAGCCGATCATTGAGCGCATGGTTGATGCCTCGCTGCACGATTCAGTTGCTGGGCAGAGTTCATGCAGCCAGTCCTCTTTTTTATTATCTTGGATGCTCTGGATTGCTCCTCGCAGAGGTATCCAGAACCTGGCTTCGATCATCGGACTGGTCAGTCACAGACACATCGTCCAAATGGCCTAGCCCGGATGGAGGAGTGAAAAAACGGCCATGGAGAATAGTTTTGCGCCTGTAGTCGCTGACGAGTGGAACGAGGCTGCGATCGAGCGCGCAGGGGCGCAGGGGCGCACCAAACCGGACGCAGCCTCGCACGGCTCGTCAGCGACTACAGATTCACGCTTACCCCTCCTCGTAGCAGTTGACGAGTAGAACGAGGCTACGTTCGATCGCGCAGCGGTCGCAAAACCGGTACACGCGCAGTGCCTGATTAACCGTGAAAGCCGACTTCACGACTGCTACGCAGCCGGACGCAGCCTCGTGCTACTCGTCAGCTGCTACGGGTCGTGAGTACAACCCACCAACCAGGTCGGACGCCACGGGGTGCAATGCTTTTGATCTGACCGCACCTGCGCGAGGGACTCCTGAGCGAAGCGAATGCCGGATATGTACCCGGTACACCCGTTATCACCCGAAGACCCAAACGCAGCATCACACACTCAAACCAGTCGCTGAATCTGCTTATGCCGCCACACAAACCGGTAATACGCGGCTTGCAACCCCAGCATGGCGATATAGGTCACAGGGAACGCCATCCACACCCCTTCGAGACCAAAGTGCGCATTGAGTGCATAAGCCACCGGCAACTCGATGCACAACACGCAGAAAATCGTGATCCCCATAGGCACCAACACCACCCCGCTGGCTCGCATGATCCCGCCAATCACCGCCTGGAAACCAAACACCAGAACGCTCCACAGCATGATATGCAGCAGGTGCTCAGCCCGGACCCGTGCGTCAACGTCAGTAATAAACAGCCCCAGCAACCAGTGGGAAAGCACATAGCCCAGCACAATCAGGAAACCGGTCAGGCACAGGTTGATCAGCAGCCCGGTGCGCAGGATGGGCCCGATGCGCTCAATGCGCCCGGCGCCAATGGCCTGGGCGCCAAGGATCGAGGCGGTGATTGCAATCGACAACGCCGGAAACTGCACGTAGTTGACGATCTGGGTCACGGCCCCGTAGGCCGCGGTCGCCTGGGAGCCGTGACTGTTGACCAGCGCCAGAATCACCAGCTCCGACAGTGACAACACCACCATCTGCACGCCCGTCGGCAGGCCGATGCGCAACACCTTGCCCAGAATTTCCCGGTTCAGGCGCAGTGCAAGCCAGAGCTCGCGATCTGGTGCCATCACATGGTTTTTGTGGCGCAGGCGCAGCACCAAAAACAGCATGGCCAGCACGTTGCCCACCAGCCCCGCATAGGCAGCACTTTGAATGCCCATGGGTGGCAGGCCGGTCCAGCCCAGGATCAGCGCCGGGGTCAACAGTAAACCCACCGCCGTTGAAACCATCAGTGCCAGCAATGGCGAAACCGTATCACTGACCCCGCGCAGAATTTGCGTGAACAAAATAAATACCAGCAGCAATGGCATGATCAACATCATCACCCGGGCATAACCGACGGCCTCTTCCAGCACGTCAACCGGCGTGCCCAGCGCCTGCAAGGCGGGGCGCGCCAACAGGCTGCCCAGCACCGCAGCAAGCAGCCCGATCAGCGCCCCAAGGGTCAAGGTGGCCCCGGTGATCTGCTTGACCATCGTGGTTTCCCGCGCGCCCCAGGCCTGGCCGATCAGCACCGAAGCCCCCGCCCCCAGACCAATGACCAGCGCGATAAAAAAGAACACGATGGGAAACATCCCCGATACCGCGGCCAGCGCCTGAGTACCCAGCAGTTGCCCGACATAAATCCCGTTCAGGGTACCGGAGAAGCTCTGAAGGAAGTTGGACAGCACCATGGGCGCGAGAAAGATCAGGTAGATCCGCCACAGCGGCTGTTGCGAAGGGGTTTGCATGAACACAGCGCCTGAAAAAATGAACAACGGGAGTTATACCGCAAATGTATCCAGATATTCCTGAAGAGCAGGATCAACGACCCGGCTTGAGGGTCTCATCAGGGGCATTTGGACTACGCTTTCTGACGACTTGCTGAACATGAAGAAATATTCAGAAACGTTTCAGCTTTTTGCGGGCAAAATGTGCTCAACGCTGAAAGAGCCCATCAGGTGACGGTATGACCCGTATTTTGACCATTGAAGACGATGCCGTAACGGCGAAAGAAATCGTGGCTGAATTGACCAGCCACGGCCTTGAGGTCGATTGGGTAGCCAATGGTCGCGAAGGTTTGGTGCGCGCAGTCAGTGGTGACTACGACCTGATCACACTGGACCGCATGCTCCCCGAACTGGATGGCCTGGCGATTGTGACCACCCTGCGCACCATTGGCGTGAGTACACCGATTCTGATGATCAGCGCCCTGTCCGATGTCGACGAGCGTGTACGCGGCCTTCGCGCAGGGGGTGATGACTACCTGACCAAACCTTTTGCCAGCGACGAAATGGCGGCCCGGGTTGAAGTCCTGTTGCGGCGCAAAAGCCCGGTCGACAAATACGAAACGTCATTGCGCGTCGCGGACCTTGAACTCAACCTGATCACCCGTGAGGCCAGTCGCTGCGAACAACAGCTGAGCCTGCTGCCCACCGAGTACAAGTTGCTGGAGTTCCTGATGCGCAACACCGGGCAAATCCTCTCGCGCATGATGATTTTCGAAGAGGTCTGGGGCTATCACTTCGACCCTGGCACCAACCTGATCGACGTGCATATCGGTCGCCTGCGCAAAAAAATCGATCCTGCGGGCCAGGTGCCTCTGATTCGCACTGTCCGAGGCTCGGGTTATGTCATTGCCGAACCCCTCTAAGGGCTGGCGTTCTTCCAGCAGCCGACTGCTGGCGCTGTACAGTTTTCTGTTCGTAGCCTGGAGCTGCATCCTGATGGGGGTGCTTTATTACGAGGTGTCGGATTACCTGGGCAATCTGGCCAAGCACTCGCTCATGCAACGCCAGCATTTGTTTGCCCGCTTTGAAGGCGAACAACTGGACGAAGCGCTTGCCACCAGCATGACCTTCGACATGCGCGCAGTGGATGCCTATGGCCTGTTCGATGCCCACCACAAGCCCCTGAGTGGCCCCATTCGATCACTCCCTGCGGGTTTGCCGCTGGATGGCCAGATCCATGCCCTGAGCACCTGCATCGACTCTGACAACCCCGACCTGCCCCAGGACAGTTGCGATGCCATCGCCACACAGACCAACGACGGCCGCTGGCTGGTACTGGTACGCGACAACGGTTCGCTGTTTGCCGTCACCCGGATCATTTTGCACGCGCTGCTCTGGGGCTTGTCGCTGACCATCATCCCGGGCATTGCCGGTTGGCATTTGCTGCGCCGACGCCCCTTGCAACGCATTCGGGCGATTCAGGCCAGTGCCGAAGCGATTATCGCGGGGGATTTAACCTGCCGCCTGCCGTTGTCCAATCGACGTGACGAGCTGGACATGCTGGCCGCCATCGTCAACGCCATGCTCGATCGCATCGAACTGTTGATGCACGAGGTCAAAGGGGTGTGCGACAACATTGCCCACGACCTGCGTACCCCCCTCACCCGCTTGCGGGCCCAGCTGTACCGGATGCGCCAGCATGCTGTCGAGGGCTCCGCCGAGGCGCTGCAACTGGACGAAGTGATCGGCGAAACCGACACCTTGATGGCACGTTTTCGCGGATTGCTGCGCATATCCGAGCTGGAAGACCATCAACGACGCTCGGGCTTCCTGCAGCTCGATCCGCTGCCCTTGCTGCAGGAGCTGTACGATTTTTACCTGCCTCTGGCTGAAGAAGGCCAGGTCACCCTGATTCTCGACACGGAGCCGACATTGCCCAGCCTGACGGGCGATCGCGCATTGCTGTTTGAGGCACTGGCCAATCTGCTGAGCAATTCGATCAAATTCACCCCCCCCGGCGGCGAAGTGACCCTGCGAGCCACAGACGATAACGGGAGCCCGCGCATTGAAGTGCTAGACACAGGCCCCGGGATCCCCGAGGCCGAGCGGGAGGCAGTGTTCAAGCGTTTTTACCGCTGCGATGACACGCACGGCGGTTTTGGCCTGGGCCTGTCCATCGTAGCCGCCATCGTCAACCTGCACGGCTTTAGCCTGGACGTCAGCAACCGCGAAAGCGGCGGCGCGTGGTTGACCCTGCACTGTCGACAAAGGCTGATTAACCCCGGGTAATCCTTTATTTAATTAGCAATAGTGTGGGAGCCAGCCCGCTCGCGAAGGCATCACCGCGATCATTCGGATAAACCACATCGCCTGTATCGCGAGCAGGCTCGCTCCCACAGTAACCCCTGCAAGCTCAACTCTTCAGGGCGCCAAAGTTGAAGTGGGAGCGAGCCCGCTCGCGAAGGCAGCACCGCGATCGTTCGGATAAACCACATCGCCTGCATCGCGAGCAGGCTCGCTCCCACAGTAACCCCTGCAAGCTCGATTCTTCAGGGCGCCAAAGTTGAAGTGGGAGCGAGCCCGCTCGCGAAGGCAGCACCGCGATCATTCGGATAAACCGCGTCGCCTGCATCGCGAGCAGGCTCGCTCCCACAATAATCCCTGCAAACTCAACTCTTCAGGGCGCCAAAGTTGAAGTGGGAGCGAGCCCGCTCGCGAAGGCAGCACCGCGATCGTTCGGATAAACCGCATCGCCTGCATCGCGAGCAGGCTCGCTCCCACAGTAACCCCTGCAAGCTCAACTCTTCAGGGCGCCAAAGTTGAAGTGGGAGCGAGCCCGCTCGCGAAGGCAGCACCGCGATCGTTCGGATAAACCGCATCGCCTGCATCGCGAGCAGGCTCGCTCCCACAGTAACCCCTGCAAGCTCAACTCTTCAGGGCGCCAAAGTTGAAGTGGGAGCGAGCCCGCTCGCGAAGGCAGCACCGCGATCGTTCGGATAAACCGCATCGCCTGCATCGCGAGCAGGCTCGCTCCCACAGTAACCCCTGCAAGCTCGACTCTTCAGGGCGCCAAAGTTGAAGTGGGAGCGAGCCCGCTCGCGAAGGTCTCAAAAGCGACGCGATTATCCAGTGGATACGCGCTATCGTGAATGACCTTCGCGAGCAAGCTCGCTCCCACAAAAACACCGCTCGTTTAAATGAACAGCATTGGCTGTGCGGGTGTGGGGGTTTTCAACGCGCGGCACAAGGATCTCCCGGCATGCCTTTACGATTCCTGCCCCTGCTCCGCTCCATGCTGGCGCCCGTACTGGCCTGCATGTGCCTGAACGTAAGTGCAGCACCCAGCGAGGCCATGACCGTCTATGGCGAAGCGCCCAAATACCCGGCCAGCTTCCAGCATTTCGACTTTGTAAATCCGAACGCCCCCAAAGGCGGCTCCCTGAGCCGGGCGGCGATGGAAATCGGCCAGTTCAACTACATCACGCCCTACGTCGATCAAGGCACCGGGGTCGCTCAAGTAAACGACTGGGTCTACTCGCCACTGGCCTTTCGTTCACTGGATGAGCCCTACACCGTATACGGCCTAGTAGCGCAAAAAATGGAGCGCGACCCCGAAGGACTGTGGGTACGGTTTTACTTGAACCCCAAGGCACGTTTCGCGGACGACACACCAATCACCGCCCGGGACGTCGCCTACACCTACAACCTGCTGATGACCAAGGGCAGCCTGGGCTTTCGCATGCTCTATGGCGAGGTCAAGGGCATGGAGGTCGAAGGCCCGCTGCAAGTGCGCTTCGACTTCAAGAGCAACCAGAACCGAACCTTGGCGCTGGATCTGGCGAGCATGCGCATCCTGCCGCAACACTGGTGGGAAACCCGTGACTTCAGCAACGGTGGCGGTTTTGAGCCCCCTTTGGGCAGCGGCCCGTATTCGGTGTCCCAGGTAGATCCTGGGCGCAGCATCAGCTTTGAGCGCAACAAAAACTGGTGGGCCAGGGACTTGCCGGTCAGCAAGGGGCTATACAACTTTGACCGCCTGACCGTGAATTTTTACGGTGACACGGACGTGGCCCGCGAACTGCTCAAGGGTGGAGCCTTCGATTACAACCGCGAATTCTCGGCCACCGGGTTCAGCATCGGCTACGACAGCCCCAAGCTGACCGATGGCCGCCTGCAAAAAGGGGTATTCGCCAAGCAAAAGCCGGGGGCGGCACAGGGCTTTGCCTTCAACCTGCAAAATCCGTTTTTCCAGGACCGCCGGGTACGCCAGGCGCTCAGCCTGTTATGGGATTTTGAATGGACCAACAAGCAGATGATGCGCAGTTTTTATGTGCGCCAGCAGAGCTACTTCCCGAAAAGCGAAATGGCTGCCACTGCCCTGCCCGACGCCCGCGAACGGGAGATCCTTGAACCCCTGCGCGGCAAGGTTCCAGATGAGGTGTTCACGCAGGTCTACCAGGCGCCGAAAACCGATGGCAGCGGTTACATCCGCGACAAGCAACTGCAAGCCCTGGCGCTGCTCAAGGAGGCCGGCTGGAGCGCGAAAAACAACACCTTGGTCAACGCACAGGGCGAGCCGCTGAGCTTCACATTCCTCGATGGACAGGGCGGATTCGACCGCATGATCCTGCCGTACAAACGGACCCTGGCGCAGATCGGGATCAACATGGAAATCCGTAAGATAGACTCGGCGCAATACGTCAACCGGCTCAATGCCCGTGACTACGACATGATCGTGGTGGGCTTTCCGCGCAGCGGCGACCCCATTGTCTCCCCGGGCCGAGAGCTTTACGACATGTATGGCTCGCGCAGCGCCACCCAGCCCGGTGCCTCCAACGCCTTCGTGCTGCGCGACCCGGCAGTGGACACGCTGCTCGACGGATTGGTACAAGCCAACACCCGTGACGAAATGGTGCATTACGCCCGCGCCCTCGATCGCGTCCTGCAGTGGGGCTATTACATGATTCCCAACTATTACTCGGTGGGCACCCCGACCGTGTACCAGAACCGCTTCGCCCGTCCGGCGCTGGAGCCCAAGTATGACGAGGGGCTGAACACCTGGTGGGAAGTCAGCAAAACCGCACAAACCAACGCCGCCATGAACGCTACGGGCAAAGCGTCGGAGGGGCATTGAAATGCTGCATTACATCAGTCGACGCTTACTGCTGATCATCCCCACCCTGCTGTGCATTCTGGTGGTCAACTTTATGATCGTGCAGGCCGCCCCCGGTGGTCCGGTGGAGCAGGCCATTGCCCGCTTGCAGGGCTTTAGCAGCACTGCCGTCGCCGGTGGAGCCCGTGACATGGCAGGCGGCACCGGCCTTGCCAGCCGTAGCAGCCGGGGCCTGGACCCGGCGCTTGTCGAAGAAATCACCCGGCACTACGGCTTCGACAAACCCATGCACGAGCGGTTATGGCTGATGCTCAAGAACTACGCGCAACTGGACTTCGGCAACAGTTTCTTTCGAGGCGCCAAGGTTACAGACCTGATCCTGCAAAAACTGCCGGTGACTATTTCACTGGGGCTGTGGGCGACGCTGATTACTTACCTGATCTCGATCCCGCTGGGCATACGCAAGGCCATCCACCACGGCAGCGCGTTCGATGTGTGGACCAGCACCGCGATCATCATCGGCTACGCCATGCCAGCGTTTCTGTTTGCCATTTTGTTGATTGTGGTATTTGCCGGTGGTAGCTACGTGAGCTGGTTTCCGGTGCAAGGGATGGTCTCGGAGAACTTCGACAGCCTGGGCTTTTTTGCCAGAATCGGTGATTACCTGTGGCACATGGTGCTGCCGGTCTCGGCGTTGGTGATCGGCGGTTTTGCCACCCTGACCATTCTTACCAAAAACAGCTTTCTCAATGAAATCAGCCGCCAGTACGTGGTCACGGCACGGGCCAAGGGCCTGACCGAGCGGCGGGTGCTGTACGGTCACGTCATGCGCAACGCCATGCTGCTGGTGGTCGCAGGGATTCCCCAGGCCCTGATCGAAGTGTTCTTTGCCGGCTCACTGTTGATTGAGACCATCTTCAACCTCGACGGCATCGGGCGCATGAGCTACGAAGCGGCCGTTTCGCGGGACTACCCGGTGGTGTTCGGCACGCTGTTTCTGTTTACCCTTTTTGGCCTGCTGATCAAGCTGATCGGCGATCTTTGCTACACGCTCCTCGATCCCCGCATCGACTTCTCGGGGAGGGAAGTTTGATGCTCAATCTTTCCCCCTTGGGCCGTCGGCGTCTTGCCCGTTTCAAGGCCAACCGCCGTGGCTGGTGGTCGCTGTGGATTTTTATCGCGCTGTTCGTCCTGTGCCTGTGCGGCGAGCTGATCGCCAATGACAAACCGCTGGCCATTCACTTCAAGGACCGCTGGTACTTCCCGGTGGTGTCCAGCTACGTTGAAACCGAGTTTGGCGGCGAGCTGCCCTTCGAGCCCGACTACAGAAGCGATTACGTGCGCAAGCTGATTACCGATCAGGATGGCTGGATGCTCTTCGCGCCGATCCCGTTCAGCTTCGACACGGTCAATTACGACCTTCAGGAACCCGCCCCGAGCCCGCCCAGCAGTCAAAACTGGCTGGGCACCGACGATCAGGCACGGGATGTACTGGCGCGGGTGATTTTCGGTGCCCGGATTTCGATTCTGTTCGCCTTGATCCTGACTGCCATCAGCGTAGTGGTGGGCATCAGCGCCGGTGCCCTGCAAGGGTATTACGGCGGGCTGGTGGACTTGCTCGGCCAGCGCCTGCAAGAGGTGTGGTCAGGGCTGCCGGTGCTGTACCTGCTGATCATCCTGTCAGGCTTTGTGGCGCCCAGCTTCTGGTGGTTACTGGGGATCATGGCGCTGTTCAGCTGGCTGGCGCTGGTGGACGTGGTGCGCGCCGAGTTCATGCGCGGGCGCAACCTGGAATACGTCAAGGCTGCGCGGGCACTGGGCCTCAGCGATATGGAACTGATGCGACGGCACATCCTGCCCAACGCCATGACCTCCACCCTCACCTACCTGCCCTTTATAGTGACCGGCGCGATTGCCACCCTCACCGCCCTGGATTTTCTGGGGTTTGGCATGCCGCCAGGCACCGCGTCCCTGGGTGAACTGATCGGCCAGGCCAAGCGCAACCTGCAAGCTCCCTGGCTGGGCCTGACTGCGTTCTGTGCCCTGGCGCTGATTCTGTCGCTGTTGGTGTTCATCGGCGAAGCCTGCCGTGATGCTTTTGATCCACGGGCGTGAACCTGGGCGCAGCCTCGCACACCGTTGCGTAGTAGTTGACGAGTAGAACGAGGCTACGTTTGAGAGAGTGCGCCACTGCGACGCAGCGGCGCAGCGGTCGTAAAACCGGTACGCATGGCATATCTGATAAACCGTGGAAGCAGACGAGAACATATCCATTCGATGTGTCACGACTTTCTACGGGTTCCGCCCTTACGGCGAGTCACTTTTTCCAAACGCCGAAAAAGTAACCATGGGCCTGTCCCGTGACAACGGACGCCTCGCCAAGGCTCGGCGGTGCCCTCGCGAGCAAGCCCGCTCCCACAGCGATCATCGCAACGTCATATTCCTTAAAGGCATATTCAAATCATTTTATATTCTTTTTTAAAAGCTAAATTTCCTGCAAGACTCTCGTCATAACTCTTCCAACTCATGATGAGAACGAAATGAAAAAAATCACTGCCCTCACCGCTTTGACCCTGGCTGTCTTGTCTGGCCTGGCCCACGCCGATCGTCTGGACGACATCAAAAAGTCCGGTGTGCTGCGCGTGGCGTCTTTTGACAGCAATCCGCCGTTTGGCTTTGTTGATGCCAAGAGCAAGCAGATTGAAGGCCTGGACGTGGACTACGCCAAGGCCATTGCCGATAAGCTGGGCGTGAAATTGCAGTTGCAACCGACCAACCCGGCCAACCGTGTGCCGTTGCTGGTCGCGAACAAGGTGGATCTGGTGCTGGCCAACTTCACCATCACCCCTGAGCGCGCCGAGCAAGTGAACTTCAGCATTCCGTACTTCGCATCCGGTCAGCAATTTATCGTCAAGAAAGGCACGCTTAAATCCCCGGAGGAACTGAACAAGTGGCGTGTCGGGGTGGACAAGGGCACTGTCAATGAAGGTGTGCTGCGCGAGAAATTCCCCGGTGCCAAAGTGGTTGCCTACGATGACACCCCTTTCGCCTTCACCGCCTTGCGCAACGGCAACGTCCAGGCCATCACCCAGGACGGCCCGAAGCTGATCGGCCTGCTGGCCAATGTGCCGGACAAGGACAAATACGAAGTGCCGCCGTTCACCATTTCCAATGACCTGATCGGTGTGGGCATTCCAAAAGGAGAAGCGCGCCTGACCGAAGTGGTCAACCAGACCCTCACCGACCTGGAAGCCCAGGGCAAGGCACAAGGCATTTATGACGCCTGGTTCGGTCCGACCACCAAGACCCCGCTGACTCGCCTGTACAAAATCGGCGACAAGAGCTGAGCCACTGCCTGTGTGAGGGCGAGCCTGCTCGCGAAGGCTTTTCCAGGCTCGCTCCCACGGCTCCTGCCTCCTTCAGCCCGTCCCGGATAACCGGACGGGTTTGTTCGTTTATAGATGGACGCTGTTTTTATGTTTGGTGAACTGCTTGCCCCGCACTACCTGCACTGGCTGCTCGACGGTTTTGTCCTCACCCTGATCCTCTCGCTTCTGACCTGCCTGGTAGCCACCGGGCTGGGTTTTTTGCTGTGCCTGGCGCGCATTTCACCTTCGCGCGTGTGGTCGTGGCCAGCACGGGCTTATCTCGCCCTGTTTCGCAATACGCCGCTGCTGGTGCAATTGTTTTTCTGGTACTTCGCAGTGACGGCGATGCTGCCCGAAGAGTTGGTGATGTGGCTCAACCAGCCGCGCAGCCTGTCAGTGGGCCTGTTTGAAATTGAATGGCCGTCCTTTGAGTTCATTGCCGGGTTCTGGGGCCTGATGTTGTATACCGCAGCCTTTATTTGCGAAGAGTTTCGCGCGGGCATCAGCTCGGTGCGTATTGAACAACGGGCGGCCGGTCTGGCGCTGGGCTTCAAGCCTGCACAGGTGTGGCGCTATATCGTCTTTCCACAGGCACTGCGCACGGCTTTGGGGCCGTTGCTGGGGCAATACATGAATGCCCTGAAAAATTCGTCGCTGACCATGGCCATTGGCCTGGCCGAATTGTCTTACGCTTCGCGCCAGGTCGAGACTGAAACCTTCAAGACGTTTCAGGCCTTTGGCTTTGCCACCTTGCTGTATGTGGCCAGCATTGCGCTGATCGAAGTGATCGGCCAACTGATTGCACGCAGCAAGTGGTATCGCCAGGGAGTGGTGTAAGACATGGACTTTTCGGTGATTAGCGATAATTTTTCGTACTTTATGCTCGGCGCCTGGCCCAACGGACCTCTGGGCGGAGCGGCACTGACGCTGGTGCTGAGTCTGCTGTCGGGGATCATCTCGGCACTGCTGGGGCTGGTGCTGGGTATTGCGCTGGTGATGATTCGCGGCAAAGTGCGCTGGCTGTTGCTTGGCGTACTGGGCTTTTTACGGGCGATCCCGGTGGTGATGCTGATTTTCTGGAGTTACTTCCTGCTGCCCATTGTGTTCAAGGTCGATGTTCCCGCACTGGCCACCGTGGTGTGCGCGTTGTCGTTGATTGGTGGCGCGTACCTGGCGCACTCGGTGTATGCCGGGATCAGCAGCTTGCCGGCCGGGCAATGGGCTGCAGGCAAGGCGCTGGGCCTGGGCACCTGGCAAGTGCTGCGCCTGATCATCCTTCCTCAGGCCTTGCCCATGATGTTGCCCTCCTTTCTCAATCAATGGATTTCACTGATCAAGGACACCTCGTTGGCGTATGTGATCGGGGTTGGCGAGCTCTCGTTCGTCGCCACCCAGGTCAGCAATCGGGTGATGGTGCACCCGACTGAAATATTCCTGTTCGTCGCCTTGGTGTATTTCGTGTTTTGCAGCAGTCTGGATGTAATTGCCAATCGCTGGGTTCGAAAACCTGCATAAAGCTTGTAGCAGCTGCCGAAGGAACGAGGCAGCTGCTACGGGTTCACGTCAGGGTTTCGATCACCGCCCAAACCGGCACAAATCCCATCGGCAACCACACGGCCAGGCGAGGCCTGTACGGCAACAGCATCAGCAGCCCAAAACCGCTCAACGAAAGCATGCCGAGCCAGCCCACCGGCCCCATCGCCCAGCCCCAGGCCAGCCCGCAAAAATAGAAGCTCAGCCCCAGGCTCACCCAGCCTGAAACCCGCAGCAAGCGGCTCAGACGAGGCGATGGGGGCTTGCCCCACACCTGTTTGTAATGGCGGTCCAGCCCCTGACACAGGGCAAGCATGCCGAGGTAGGCGAACGCCAGCGCAGCAAAAAAATGAGCCAGCATCTCAATTCACCTCAGCCATGACAGCGGTCTTTTTGCGCGGCACTCGCTCAACCGCCGGTTGCGATACCTTCCAGCACGCCCACAATAACAAGGCACCCAGTGCCATCGCAGTCAGTTCCACGCCCATGCTGGTAGGCAGCGCCCAAGGCCGACTGACCGTGAGCATGCTCAGCAGTGGCAAGGCCAGGCACATCAACCCCGCTAACCCAAGCTGCTCGCGCCAGGCCTGCATGCGTGGCCGGATCAACGCATGAACCAGACTCAGGGCCCACACACCGAAGAACACGTTCAGTTCAGCGTCGGCACGTTCTGCCAGCCCTGAGGGCAACAAGCGATTGCCCCACAGCAAGCTGATGCAGGCCAGGCTCAGACCAGCCATGGCGGTGATATTAAGCGCTTCAACCACACGGTAGAGGACCTGCGCGACGCGGCTTTCGCTGGCGTATTTACGTCGCCGCTTGACGGTGAACAACACCAGGCCACTGGCGATCATGGCGCTGCTGATCAGACCGCAAACGAAGTACAGCCAGCGCATCGGATACCCCCCGAACTGGGCAAAGTGCAGCCCTGAAATCACCCGATGGGTCAGCACTGTAGGACGCATTTCTGTCGGCCCGGAAATCTGCTCACCCGTGACCCCGTCGAAGCGCATGCCTTGCCCTTTGGTCAGGGCGATGCGGTTACCCAGAATCGGTCGAACCTGGATTTCGGCATTGCTCTGCCCGGGGTTGCTGATGTTTACCCCGCTCAACGGCCCCATCACCTCACGGGCCTTGGTCAGCAACGGCCCAAGTGCCACCAGCGGCGCCGGTTCGACCGTCGCCGGGCGCTTGACCTCAAGCGCGGGTGGCGCGGCGTCCTGGGCTTTGAAAAAGGCCTCGCGGTTGCCATCGAACAACGCATCCATCGCCGCTGGCATGTAGATCACCAGAAATATAGCCAGCCCGCTGTAGGTGATCATCAAGTGAAACGGCAACAACAGCACGGCACTGGCGTTGTGAGCGTCCAACCATGAACGCTGACCCTTGGCAGGACGAAAGGTAAAGAATTCCTTGAAGAACTTTTTGTGAATCACGATCCCGCTGACCAGCGCTGCAAGCATGCCCATGGCCAGTGCGCCAACCAGATAGATCCCGATCATGCGCGGCATATGCAGGGTGAAGTGAAACAGGAAGAAAAACCGTCCACCCACCGATTCGCGCACCGGTATCACCTCGCCGGTATCGGGGTCGAGTGTCACCGACACCCCGTCACGGCGCCCGCCGGTCGAGGCCTGCAGCTGCGGCGAACGTTCATAAGGCAGGCGGATACCCCACTGCTTGGCGTCGGCCTTGTGTGCTTGCAAGTAATCCAGCGCACGTTGCGCGGCTTGCTCATCCGTCAAGTGGTGCGCAGGCAGTTCGGGGGTCATCCAGTTGTCGATCTCTTGATCGAACACCGCCAGGCTGCCGGTCAAAAAGATCACGAACAACAACCAGCCGACGATCAGGCCGCCCCATGTATGCAGCCAGGCCATGGATTGGGTCAGGGTCTGTTTCATCCCAGTTGCTCCAGCAGTTGTGGCCAAAAGCCGATGGCGGCCAAAGGGACGGCGAGTACCGCGCCCATCCAGGCCGACCACTGATGACGGGCGGCAAACGCCCACAGGATGGCGAAGGTGTAGATCACAAACGACAGCAAACTGGCGACGATCATCGAGTCCACATTGTCCAGCGGCAGCAGCCGCGCCAATGCAGCGGTAAAGGCATAGGTAAAGACATAACCGCCGACCAGTGCAGCCAGGGTGCGGGACACAATCGGCGCCCAGGCCGACGTAGCGAGTTTCATGTTTTCAATTCCTCATCGAGCTCTGCGTTTTGCCTGCACCAGATGCGACAACGGCGCGGCACCCGTTATTCACGGATGTCGCGCCTGGATGTGCCTGCACCGGTAACAGCGATCAGGCCCGGGTTATTTATCAGAAGGAGCTGGTCACCGACGCAAAGTAGGCACGGCCTGCTTCGTTATAGGTTTGCGCGCCCGCTTCGTCAGAGTTGCCCTTGCGGTACAACTGCTTGTCGAACAGGTTGTTGATGCCGACCCGCACGCTGAAGTTCTTATTGAACTCATAACCACTGCTCAGGCCCACGAGACCGTAAGGGTCAACCGGCTGTTGTACCGATTTGTCGAGTTCTTCGTTGGCGCGGTTATTACGCTTGGGCGCTTCCTGCTTGCCGTAATAAGTACCGCTGACCTGGAATGACAGTTTTTCAGTGGCGTACCAGTCCAGCATGGTGTTGAGGGTGTACTTGGGAATGATGCTCAGCGGATCACCGGTTTCCTTGTCCTTGCTTTCGATCATGTAGGTCAGGTTGGTGTTCCAGTCAAGATCGTCGCGCAAGCTGACGAACAGATTACCCTCAATCCCTTGCACGATGGCTTTGCCGCTGTTTTCCCATTGCAGCACGCGACGGCCGTTTGGCAGGCGGAATGCCGATTCGTTGCTGGCATTGATCTTGTTTTGGTAGTCGTTGCGGAAATACGTACCGCTGGTGCGCCATGTGCCTTTGTCGTACGCCAGGCCGATCTCTTTGTTGACGCTGATTTCAGGCTTGAGGTCCGGGTTACCCACCAGGTAGCAACCGCCCAGATTCACTTCTACTGAACTGCAACCGTTACCACGGCTGTACAGGAGGTAGTTGGGGTTGGACTGGTACAGGTTCGGGGTTTTGTAGGCCCGGGCAATACCGCCCTTGATGCTCAGCTCATCGGTGATCTGGTGCGAAGCGTTGAGGCTCGGGCTCCAGTTGGCACCAAACTCGCTGTGGTGATCGAAACGTACGCCGGGGGTCACGATGGTCTTGGCGCCGACTTCGATATTGTCTTCAACATAGAACGCATAGCTGTTGGCCGTGGTTTTGGTTTGCGTACGGTCCGTGCCCGGCAGCCCTGGAGTACCGTCAGTGCCTGGGTCCCAGCTTTGCGGCCGCAACGAACCCGGGTCATTGAGCGATTCGTACAGGTACTCGCCGCCCAGCGTCAGCACTTGTGCGGTGCCCAGGGTCAACGGCAGGTTTACTTCGCCGGTGGCTCGGGTGTTGCGCAACCGCGATTCAAATCTGCCCGCGCTTTCAGACGGCGCACCTTCACCATAACCGGCCAGGCCTTCGTTGAGGCGAGCGTTACGGGTCAGGTCGTGGGTCAGAGAGGCCATGGTGGAGCCCCAGTCGAACGAGCCATTATGGGTCGCCGAAAAGCTGCTGCGCTGCAGTACGCTGGTTTCTTTACCGGTCAGGCTGTTAACGAAATCACCACCGCTGTTGAGCATGGTGTCACCGGCAAAAATATTGCCCTGACGGCTGTAACTGGCTTCCAGGTCAAGTGACTGCTCCGGGGTGAACTGCCAGCTGAGCAAGCCGTTGACGTCTTTGTTGCGCACGCCTTCACGACCAGCCACTACGCTGTCAGGAGACGCCTGAGCGGCGGTGTTGATGCCCGGATCATCGGCATCGGTCTTGTTCAGGCCGCCATATACACGAAACACCAGATCGTCCGTGATCGGCCCGCTGAGGTTGAAGTTGGTGCGTTTGCTGACGCCCTCAGAATCGTCTTCAGGGGACATGTAGTACGCAGTGACCGAGCCGCTGAGTTTGTCCGAAGGGCGCTTGGTGATGATATTGACCACCCCGCCCATTGCGCCGGAACCGTAACGAGCAGCTGCCGGGCCACGCAGGATCTCGATGCGCTCGACTTCTTCGGCCGGCACCCAGTTGGTTTCGCCACGGGTATCACGGTCGCCGCTCCAGCCATAGCGCTGGGCGTTGCGTGAAGAGGATGGTTTGCCGTCAATCAGGATCAGGGTGTTTTCCGGGCCCATGCCACGTAGGTCGATCTGGCGATTGTTGCCGCGAGCGCCGCTGGAGCTGTTGCCCGTCAGGTTGACCCCCGGCTCCCGACGAATGATGTCGGAGAGGTCGTTGGCTGGCGGCCGTTTTTTAATATCTTCGGCGGTGATGATCGACACACCCGGTGCCTGCTTCAGTTCCTGGGCTGCGGTGCCCAGTACGCGGGTTTCTTCAAGTTGCAGCGCCTGTCGGGTGCCATCCACCGGCAAATCGGCGGCCTCTACCGGTACTTCGTCACGCTCACGCTCAAGTGCATCGGCGAGCAGGGTTGGCGAAGCCAGTGCGGCCATGAGAGCCAGTGAAAGATGACTGCGGTTGAATCGAGACGACATGTCCAGTTGATCCCTTAACAATGGAGTGTGCTCAGCAGGCCAAGGGCTGGAAATTGCTGACGCACGACCTTGAAAGGACCTACGTGTTTAGCGTTCCCCGGCACTGCCAGGGCTGCAATGATAAACATTCTCACTTGAGAGTAAAGCGCAATTGACAATGATCCTCATTGCAAAGTTCCCCGATCCCTTTGTTTTAGAGCCTTTTCCTACATAAAAAGAATCAAAACAATTGCAAAACCGCCTTCAAATTGAGAAAAACCCTGCCCGGAACAATCGTTCATCCTACTTTTTGAGTCCCACCACCATGACAGACGAACTGCAAATCACTGACCTCTTGCCGGGCGACGGCAAGGCCGTGGCCAAAGGTGCATTGATCACTACGCACTACACCGGCTGGCTCGAAGATGGCACGGTATTCGACTCATCGTTTGAGCGCGGTAAGCCGTTCCAGTGCGTTATCGGCACAGGGCGCGTGATTAAAGGCTGGGATATCGGTCTGATGGGCATGAAGGTCGGAGGCAAACGCGCACTGCAGGTACCAGCACACCTGGCCTATGGTGAAAGAAGCATGGGCGCGCACATCACACCGAACTCCAACCTCCGGTTTGAGATCGAACTGCTGGAAGTGCTCACGCGCGACGATTGATTGGCAGGGCATATTTAAAGGAGTTGTATCGGGTGAATCGATTCTTCAGGTGTTTTTTATCGGTGATGCCCCTGGTGGTAGTGGCGGGTTGCGGTACCCAGGGGTCGCGGACAACCCCGGATATCACCCCCGACCAGGCACGGGCACGCATTGTGCAATTGCTCCCGGTGAAAACCGCGGACCGCCAGGGCTGGGCGGCGGATATCCAGGTCGCGTTTACCGCTCAGGGGCTGGCCCCCACCGATGAGAACCTGTGCTCCGTGCTGGCGGTGACCGAGCAGGAGTCGACCTTTCAAGCTGATCCGCCGGTGCCTGGGCTTGCCACCATCGCCCGCTCGGAAATCAACCGCCGCGCCAGCACACTGCATATCCCCGAGTTTTTGGTGCGCAGCGCCCTGAGCATCACCTCGCCCAATGGCAAGACCTACAATCAACGACTGGACACGGCCCGCACCGAAGGCCAGCTGAGCGCCATTTTTGATGACTTTATCGGCATGGTGCCATTAGGCAAAAGCCTGTTTGGCGGCTTGAACCCGGTTCACACCGCAGGCCCTATGCAGGTCAGCATCGCCTTCGCCGAGCAACGGGCGCGGGAGTATCCTTACCCCGTTGCACACTCGATCCGTCAGGAAGTCTTCACCCGACGCGGCGGCATGTACTTTGGTATCGCCCACTTGCTGGGCTACCCGGTGGATTACACACAATCGCTGTACCGTTTTGCCGACTTTAATGCGGGCTGGTATGCCAGTCGCAATGCCGCTTTTCAGAATGCTGTTAGCCGCGCGTCCGGCATTCCGCTGGCATTGGATGGCGACTTGACCATCCCGGGGTCCTACAAACTTGGCTCCACCGAATTGGCGGTGCGCGCCCTTGGCAAACAGGTGGGCTTAAGCAACAACGCCATCCGCCGCCAACTCGAAAAAGGTGACAGCCTGGAATTTAACGACACGGACCTTTACCAGAGCGTCTTCGCCCTCGCCGACCGCCAGCAAGGCAAACCCCTGCCCCGCGCCGTGCTGCCGGGCATCACTCTGCAAAGTCCCAAGATCACCCGCAACCTGACCACCGCCTGGTTTGCCAAGCGGGTGGATGAACGGCGGGCGCGGTGCATGAACCGGGCAAAGGCCTTGCCAATGGGCTGAGTGGTAGTTCTGTGCTGCCATCGCGAGCAGGCTCGCTCCCACAATCATCCCTGCAAGGCACACATTCTGTAGGCGCCGAAGTCCCTGTGGGAGCGAGCCCGCTCGCGAAGGCATCTCCGCGATCATTCGGATACACCGCGTCGCCTGCATCGGGAGCAGGCTCACTCCCACAATCATCCCTGCAGGCTCGAATTCTGTAGGCGCCAAAGTCCCTGTGGGAGCGAGCCCGCTCGCGAAGGCATCACCGCGATCGTTCGCATAAACCGCGTCGCCTGCATCGCGAGCAGGCTCGCTCCCACAATAAACCCTGCAAGGCTCGAATTCTGTGGGCGCCAAAGTCCCTGTGGGAGCGAGCCCGCTCGCGAAGGCATCACCGCGATCGTTCGGATAAACCGCGTCCCCGGCATCGCGAGCAGGCTCACTCCCACAATAATTCCTGCAAGGCTCGAATTCTGTGGGCACCGAAGTTGAAGTGGGAGCGAGCCCGCTCGCGAAGGCATCACCGCGATCGTTCTCATAAACAGCGTCCCCGGCACTTGTAAGACCATGCAGTCATATTTTCATAATTCAAATGTGAACTAATTTATTGAAAATAGTCGTATCCGGAGTAAGCTGGCCATATCAACTTTCTGGAGGCGGCCATGCACCTGGTAGCCAAACACCCCGAACCCGATATCACCAGCGGCGATGCCGGCCGGGTTGCACTGACTTTTTTCTTCAGCTTGATGGAGCATTGGGGCTGTACCAAGGATCAGCAGTGCACCCTGCTCGGCTCCATTGGCAATACCACTTACTTCAAGTACAAAAAGCTGCCAAACGTACGCTTGCCCCATGACACTCTGGAGCGCATTTCGTACCTGATGGGCGTGCACAAGGCTTTGCGCATCCTGTTCAGCAATCAACCTGAACGTGCCTATGAGTGGGTTCATAAACCCAACACTGCTGCGCCATTCAATGGTCAGAGCGCCTTGAGCTACATGCTCGCAGGTCAGGTCGTCGACCTGGCGGATGTGCGCCGCTACCTCGATGGAGTACGCGGCTGATGCCAGATGCAATGCTGCCTGAGTGGAACAAGGCTTATCGCATCGTCAACAGCGCCTTCCCGCCCATTTCAGTGTTTGAAGACACCCTGGACCCGGCCGATCTGGAGATCGCCTTCGCCCTCGAAAGCCTGACCAATGACAGGTTGCGTGATCAGGCGGGAGTGCTGAACAGGGTCCGGCCTGAAGACCGCCTGTGTGGAGAAGGCTCAACGCCCGTGATGGCGGCTTTTACCCATATTGGCCGTGCCAGCCGTTTTACCGATGGCAGCTACGGCGTGTACTACTGCGCCAACAGCGTTGACGCGGCAATCGCAGAAACCTGTTTTCATCAGGAGCAATTCTGGCGGGCGACACAGGAGCCCAGTATCGAAATCACCATGCGTACCTATATCAACCGCGTGGTGCAGCCGATGATCGATGTGCGTGGCGACCCGCAGCTGCATCAACCGTCACCGTGCGCATATGGTCTGTCTCAGGCATTCGCCCGGCCTTTGCGGGAAAACGGCGCCTGGGGGCTGCTCTACAAGAGCGTGCGCCTTGAGGGACACGAATGCGTGGCCGCGTTCCGTCCACCTGCGCTGTCGCTACCGGTGCAAGGCCAGCATTTTCGGTATGTGTGGGATGACAAGACGCAGGCGATTGCCTGGGTGTTGCAGGTCAGTGAAGTGGTGAGATAAGAGCAGGGCAATGTCAACGACACCACCCTGCCCTCGGCTCAGGTGTTACAAACCATCGGTTGGCTTGAGCGTACGCTCGGCAACTGCGTCAGCACTTTTTTCCTGCCAGACCGGCCAGTATTCAGCGCGCTTTTTCTCGACGCTGGCTTTGACTCGCTCATACCAGGCCAGAGACTTCGGCGAGTTGGTCACCATCTCCGTGTCTTCAACCCATTCTTTGAAGTTCTTGGACTTCAGGCTGTGTGACGCTTCGGGGTCATTGCTGATCGGCCACAGTGAAAAGCGAGCTTTCCACAAACCCATGCGCGGCGTTACCAGCGCGTAATAGGTTTTGCCTGCCACAAGGTCGGCTTCCATAAAGTCAGCCGCTTCGGACACCACCATGTAGGTGTGTTTGCCTGGGGTGGCGGGATGAACGATTTTCGTGCCGTTGGCCATTACACCAATGAATTGGGTCTTGCCATCGGTCACGTCATACAGCGAGGAAACAATGGCTTTGCCGGTGTAGGCATCGCGCATGAACACGACTTGTGACATGCCTGGCGCAGGTGGCTGCACCGTCTGGTCAGCTACCGGGTCCATGGGGTTGCTTGCGCAACCGGCCAACAACAAGGTGCCCAACAGGGTAAAGATATAAAACACGCGCATCTACAGCTCCTTTGAATTGCAACTTCCTGACCCGGCACCTGCCGGGCCCGCGGCATTATCGACACATCTTGCCCTGGCCTCAAACCAGATCATTGATCGCGACCCCACTCAGAGGGTGTATTGCTTGAACAGTTCCTCTTTGATGATCAACAACGCATCTTCGTAATAGCGCTCACCCCGGGCTTCGCTGAGCAACACCGAACGGACGCTGCCCTCGCCTTCCCGGGGCGTGTGTTCGCAGGTGAGGTAGAACTCGGCGGTTTCGGGCTTGAATTCCAGGTAATAGAACAACTCGCGACCTTCTCGGTGCCAGTAGCCAATTTCTCTGCGCATGAGGGTTCCTTGGACAGTTCGGGCGGTAAAGGATACACAAGACCTTTGGGCGCAGCGGTCACAAGATAAGCCTCTTCGGTTTATCAGGCAGAGGGGTGGGCGAGGGTTTTTGCTGTTTATCGCCTTTGCCTTTGCTGTAGCCATTCGATTACCTGAACGCCACAAATGCCCATCACAGAAGGTCGAACGCAGGTGCTGCTACGGATCGCGAGTACCCTTTAGCACTTACCCGCAATCCGCTCCAGCGCCACCTTCAGAACCTGGATACTCGCAGCCGCTGTCAGGCTGATGCGCACTGCATTGGTCGCGGTGGGTTTGACCGTAAATACGTCCGCAGGCACCACGTCAACCCCCGCGGCGCGGCAAGCCTCGGCGAGCGGAATCTCACTGTCGGGCACCGTCAGCCAGATATGAGGCGATGGCGTTTGTGTCTGGTACATCCCGGGGCCCAGGATCTTTTTTGCCAGCCGCCAGCGCCGGGCGACTTCCCCGGTTTGCCACTGCACACGCGCTTGCGCAGTGCCGTCGCCAATCCATTGGCAAGCAATGGCCATGCACAGGGGCGATACCCCCCAGTGCGCGGACTGCGCATAGGGATCAATGCGGGCCAGCAATTCAGGACTTGCGACAATCCACCCCAAACGCACGCCTGCCGCAACGGTCTTGGACAAGCTGCTGACCAGCACCGATAGCTCGGGTAAAAACCGGTACAACGGCGGGCTGTCGGTGAGAGCCCCGTACACGTCATCCTCAATGATCAGTACACCGTGACGCCGGGCGACATGGGCAATGGCCTGTTTGCGCTCAATGCTCATGACTGCCGATGTAGGGTTTTGCAGGGTCGGCGTCAGTACGGCAATCCGCGCCCCCGTCGCTCGAATCATCCGGTCGAAGTCCTCCGCCACGATGCCTTCCCGGTCAAGCGCTACACCGTGCATGGGCAGGCGCAGTTGTGCGCAGGCAGCCTTGATCCCGGGAGCGGTAAACGCCTCGACCAGCACCGGTTCGCCTGCCTGGCACAACGACAAGAGCACCGTGAACAGCCCTTGCTGGGCGCCGGTACACGGCATGATGTGATCCACGTTCAGGTCCAGCCCGCGCCCCTTGAACCAGGTCGCGCCCTGCACCCGTGCCAGCAGTAAATCCGCCGCGCTCAAGTAACCCTGCAAACGGATTGCCTGGCGACTGTCGAGTAGCCATGACAACGCCTGCGCATCATGCTCACCGAGGTGATCAATGGCCGGCACGTTGGTTCGCAGGTCGATGCGCGCGGCGTTTTCATCGGCCTGTTGCAACCTGAACAGGGTCGCTTCCTGGCTGCTGGCCAATACATAAGTGCCACGGCCCACCTCGCCCGAGACCAGATGCCGGCGTGCCGCCTCGCGATAGGCCTGCATGGTCGTGCTGGGGTTCCAGCCCAGCGCCCAGGCCAGACGCCGCTGTGGCGGCAAACGTGCGCCGGGTTGCAGCTCGCCACAGGCTATGGCCTGGGTGATTGCATCGACCAGCGCCAAATAGCGCGGCTGGTCCTTTTCGCTGAGCGTCGGTATCCACATTTATTGTTGGCCATGCAATATAAGGATCGGCCCATACAATGCGTTGTGCCTAGAATCGAGTCAAACCCCTCGATGACGGTGCGCCATGTTTGACTTGAATGCCCTTCGCCTTGCAGCACAAACCGTTTACCAGACCCTGGCGCCAACACCGCAACTGGCCTGGCCTTTGCTGACTCAGCGCCTGGGCTGCACGGTGTGGGTCAAGCATGAAAACCACTTGCCCACCGGTGCGTTCAAAGTGCGCGGCGGGTTGTTGTATGTCCAGGGCTTGCTGGCACGGGAACCGAATACCAGAGGCCTGGTCACCGCAACCCGCGGTAATCACGGGCAAAGCCTGGCGCTAGCGGCTCGGCGCATGGGGCTGCCGATCCGTATCGTGGTGCCTGTAGGTAATTCTCAGGAAAAAAATGCGGCCATGCGGGCGCTGGGCGCAACCGTCATTGAATGCGGCAAGGACTTCGACGAAGCGCGGGCCGAAGCCGCCACACTGGCAGCCACGCATCAATGGCATATGGTGCCCGCGTTCCATCACGACCTGATCCGCGGGGTCGCCACTTATGCTCTGGAGTTGTTGGAAGCGGTGGAGGAACTGGACACGGTGTATGTGCCCATCGGCATGGGCTCCGGGATTTGCGGACTGATTCAGGCCCGTGATCTGCTGGGCCTGGATACAGATATCGTGGGTGTCGTGTCATCCCATGCCGATGCCTTTGCACAAAGCTTCGAACAAGGCCGCGTGGTGTGCACGGACTCGGCCCACACCTTCGCCGACGGCCTGGCCTGTCGTCAGCCGCTGCCCGAGGCATTGGACATTATCGCCAAAGGTGCGGCACGGGTGATTCGGGTCTGCGATCAACAGATCTCCCACGCCATTCGGGTCTACCATGAAACCACCCACAACACCGCCGAAGGTGCGGGTGCTGCGGCACTGGCCGGGTTGATCAGCGAGCAGTCAAGCCAGCAAGGCCGTCGGGTGGCGCTCATTCTGAGCGGTGCCAATATTGACCGTCAGCTGTATGCCGGGATTCTGGCCGAAGGCCCTGACCCCGCAGCCTGACCCTGGAAAAACAAGGAGCCTGTATGCAGTGTCAGATTCGCCGCGCCCTGCCGGTCGATGCCCAAGCAATCAGCAAGGTGGTGATTGCCGCCTTGCAGGAATCCAACGCCCGGGACTATTCCCCCGAGGTGATCGCCCAGGTAGAGCAGAACTTCTGCCCGACTTCGATCATGGCGCTGATGAAACAACGCCAAATGTATGTGGCAGTGGTTGAACAGCATGTGGTGGGTACGGCCAGCCTCGATCAGGCGGTGGTGCGCAGCGTTTTTGTCAGCCCGCGCCATCAGGGGCGCGGTATTGGTCAGCAATTGATGGCCCGCCTTATGGAGGCAGCCATTGCCGCGCAGGTCGAAGAGCTGAGGGTGCCCTCCTCGCTGACCGCTGAATCGTTCTACGCACAACTGGGTTTTCACACCGTGCGCGATGAGTTTCACGGTGCCGAACGCACCGTGATTATGGCGCTGCGGCTGGACGCTTAAATCGTAGCGCAGCTATGCTGAGCCCCATGACTCCCATAGCAGCGACTCGCTCACCCTGCCCACCCGGCGCCTGCATCTGCGAGCGGGAACAACTGTTGGCGACACCGGATACCGACCTGCGCATTTTCAACCTGACCCGCCAGGCCGAAAAGGTGCTGCTGGAGCGACTGGAGAATATTCAAAGCCTCAGCGATCTGGAACACATGCAGCGCCGCATGCACGAGCAACTGGGGATTGAAGTGCAGATTGACCCGGGGTTTAACGAAGTTCGCACCATGCGCGGTATTTCAATCCGCCTTGTCGAGCAGCCGGGGTTGTGCCGAAAAACCCGGCAGGCCATTCCCGCCGCCATTCGCCGAGCCCTGGAGAAACGCCCGGAAATTGCCTACAAGTTGCTGGACGGTCACGACTTGCTGCGCGACACCTGAATCGGTTCAGATAAGGACTTTTAGCCATTAAAAGGCCATAATATGCAGCCTATGAACAAATTTGCTTGCCATAACCCGAATCGCTGCCCTATAAGCGCGTCTTTTATATTACAAGAGTCTTATCAATGAGTGCCGGATTCACCGAGGACGACATGCGCAGAGCGCTCGGCCTTGATATACCTGCTGCCCCTGTTCAACCTGAAGTTGAACCTGCCCCTGCAAAAACCACCCCAATCCCGAAGAAAGCTCCGGCACCTGCCAAGGCTCAGTCACCTGTGCCGAAAAAGCGCAGTGGCCCGGTTCTTCGCGTCACCATGCGTGTGACGAAGGTCTTTGACGGCGAAGAAACCCAGTTTGTGCACGACTCCAAGGATTTGAGCCGATTCAACGCTGAGCAAGAGGCCAAAAAAGCCCTGGCCAAAGCCGGCTTCAAATACTTCGAGCTTGAGTCTATCGTTTCAGTGGACTGACTTCGCACTGGCGGTCAGCCATCGACCGCCCGCTTTAGCGCCCCATCCAAGGAGCCCGAACATGCAATCGCAACCCCTGAACGCCAGCGACTTTGACGTGCTCGAAAACACGCTGCTCAAATACGGCGACGATCACTCTGTGCTCAACCCTTCGGAGCTGGACGGCTACTTCACGGCTCTGGTGTCGAGCCCGACTCGAGTGGATATCGCCGAATGGTTCCCGGCGATCTGGGGCGGCCAGAATCCGGCCTGGCAAACCCCGGAAGAAGCCAAGCAGTTCATCGAGTTGAGCGTTCGCCACATCAATACCCTTGCACGGCAACTGGCCGAGGACAGCGCTGCATTTTCACCGCGCTTCGAACAGACCGAGCATCTGGGTCAAGACGTGACGCTGGCTGAAGAATGGTGCTTCGGTTACACCCGTGCAGTCGCTATCTGCAACTGGCCGGCATTGCCTCTGCCGCAAGCGAACCTTCTGCAAGCCATTGCCGAATGCGCCGAGCAGGACAACTTTGAACTGCCTGAAGACCTGGACGTAGCGGCTCATCAGCACAGTGTTGCCGCCATTGCACCAGCGGCACGTGCACTGCATGACTTCTGGTTGAGCCAGCGCTGATCACCCGATCAAACTCAGATCCAGTGTGGGAGCGGGCTTGCTCGCGATGGCGCCACTTTGGTTTATCCAAAAACCGAGGTGATGCTATCGCGAGCAAGCCCGCTCCCACAGAGATTCACCTCTCCCTCGCGGACAAAGCCCCATGACCACCCTTACCCACTTCGATACTCCGGTCAGCGAGCCGATCAACAGCCAGATTCTGCAGATCGTCGTCGACCACCTCACCGACATCAGCGCCATGGAAATCGCGCCGAGCAATCTGCTGTACAGCATCTACCAATATGCAATTGGTTTTGAAGTGCACCTTTATCTGCAAGCACTCGACGGCTCCAAGGGGATTGCGGTTGAGCTGATTGTGGCGACCGACGCTCAAGACCCGGAAAAAGTGACCGGCTTCGCCCTCTATCTGCCCGTCAAGGATGATCCGCATGCTTGCGGCATCGCGTACATGGCCGAACTGGCCAGCCATCGTCATTTGGGTGTAACCCAGGCAATGGTGCAGGAAGTGGTGCGCCGTTACCCCCATACCGAACTGACCTGCAGCGTGGCCAAGGTGCCGGCATTTGAAGCCATGGGCCTGCAAGTCATCGGTACCCGTGGCCCCCAAGTGTTGATGAACACCCGTGATCACAGCACCGACGGCCTGACGGGCGTACTCGATGTCGCAGCGATCTACAACTCCACTGAAGTGCGCCAGATCCATACCTACCTGCTGCAACGCAACGGCAAGAAGGCAATGCTCGACGCCGAGAAAAAGCGCGACCGCCAGATCGATCAGCTGACCGCCAGGGCAAAAGCCTTTGTGGCCCAGGCAAAAGACTAACAAGCCGAAATAACGCATCATGGGGGTATTACGTTTAGAGGGAACCTATATGCGTACTCACTTAACCCTGGCCCGTCTTGGTGCCTTGACCCTGGGGCTGGCGTTCAGCGTTCCGGCCCTCGCCAGCGAAGAGTCGCAATTGATCGATTCGATCAACGCGTATCGCAGCCAGATCCAGTTGTGCGCCGGCCAGGCTTCGCAAGAGTTGCCGCCGCTGTCCGCTGATACCCGGCTGATACTGCCCGCCAGCAGCTTCGGCGACTTGCAGCAAGCCCTTGGCCGGGCGGCATACCCGATGGTAAACGTACAGGCGATCAATCTCTCCGGCCCCCGTGATGCGCAGGCCGCCATGAAAGCGGTGCAGGAAAGCTTCTGCCGCGTGGTGCTGGACCCGCAGTTCGTCGATATCGGCGTCAGCCATGACCAGCGCGAATGGCGCATCGTCCTGGCCCGCCCTCTGCTGGCGGCACGCTTGGGTGACTGGCAGGCCGAAGGCCAGAAAGTCCTTGAGATGCTCAACAGCGCCCGCAACCAGCCCCGTCAATGCGGCACACAGGCCTTTGCCCCGGCCGGACCGCTGACCTGGAATGCCACCCTGGCAACCTCCGCTGAAGCCCATTCGCGGGATATGGCCAATAACAACTATTTTGACCACAAGGGGCGCGACGGCTCGACACCAGGCGACCGTGCTGAACTGGCGGGCTATATCGCCCAGCAGATCGGCGAAAATATCGCGGCCGGGCAAGACACCACGCGCAAACTGGTCGACGGCTGGCTGGCCAGTCCTGGCCACTGCGCCAACGTAATGAACCCTGAGTTTCGCGAGCTCGGCGCAGCCTACGCGGTAGACCCCAAAAGTGACGCAGGCATTTACTGGACGGCCTTGTTCGGCACGCAGTAAGGGCCGATACCCGGTGCGTATGGTGCTAGGAGAATGTAGGAGGGGATAGTGCGAGGTAAAGCAGCCCCACCCGAACAGCGTCGGGTGGGGCCGTTTTTTTACAGCGCCATGTCAGCCGCTGGGTTGCTTGGCGCAGGCTTGGCCGGCGCGGCAGCAGGGGCTGCAGTGTGAGTTGCAGCCGGGATCGCCGGCGGCGGAGTCAATTGCAGGACTTCAGCTGTGTAGGCCCACTCTTGAGCAACGCGATCAGGATCACCGTTCAGCTTGGTGCCATAGCTCGGCACGATCTGGTGCAGCTTGGCTTGCCACTCTGGCGTCGCAACCTTGTCCTTGAACACGGTTTCGAGCACGGTCAGCATGATCGGTGCAGCGGTGGATGCACCAGGCGATGCGCCCAACAGACCTGCGATGCTGCCGTCTTTGGCGCTGACAATCTCGGTACCGAGTTTCAGCACGCCGCCCTTCTGTTCATCACGCTTGATGATCTGAACACGCTGACCGGCTTGCCACAGGCGCCAGTCTTCAGATTTAGCGTTCGGGAAGTACTCTTTCAAAGCATTGAAGCGATCTTCGTCAGACAGCATCAGTTGGCCAGCCAGGTACTCAACCAGTGGGTACTGTTCGATGCCGACTTTGGTCATTGGCCAGATGTTGTGGGTCGTGGTGCTGGTCAGCAGGTCGAAGTACGAGCCTTCCTTGAGGAACTTGGTAGAGAAGGTCGCGAACGGGCCAAACAGGATCACGCGCTTGCCATCCAGCACGCGGGTGTCCAGGTGAGGAACCGACATCGGCGGTGCGCCAACCGATGCTTTACCGTAGGCCTTGGCCAGGTGCTGCTGAGCAACGGTAGGGTTTTCGGTGACCAGGAACGAGCCGCCAACCGGGAAGCCTGCGTATTCCTTGGCTTCAGGAATGCCGGACTTCTGCAGCAAGTGCAGAGCACCACCGCCTGCGCCAATGAATACGAACTTGGCATCAGTCTCGGTTTTGGTGCCGTCTTTCAGGTTTTTGTACACCACACGCCATGAACCATCTTCATTGCGCTTGATGTCTTCAACTTCGCTCGACAATTTGAGCGAGAATTGAGGCTTGGTTTGCAGGTAAGCCACGAACTGGCGCGTGATTTCGCCGAAGTTCACGTCAGTACCGATCGGAGACCAGGTGGCCGCGACTTTTTGAGCCGGGTCACGCCCTTCCATCATCAGCGGAACCCACTTCTTGATCTGCACCGGGTCTTCGGAGTATTCCATGCCCGCGAACAGAGGGCTGGCCTGCAGGGCCTCGTAGCGCTTCTTCAGGAACTTGATGTTGTCATCGCCCCACACAAAGCTCATGTGCGGAGTGGAGTTGATGAACGAACGCGGGTCTTTCAGAACGCCGTTCTTGACCTGCCAGGACCAGAACTGACGCGACACCTGGAAAGCTTCATTGATTTCAATGGCCTTCGGGATTTCAACGTTGCCGTTCTTGTCTTCTGGCGTGTAGTTCAACTCGGCCAGGGCCGAGTGACCGGTACCGGCGTTGTTCCAGCCGTTGGAGCTTTCCTGGGCAACGCCATCGAGACGTTCAATCATCTCCATGGACATGCCAGGTTCCAGCTCATTGAGCCAGACACCCAGAGTAGCGCTCATGATGCCGCCGCCAATCAGCAGTACATCCACCTGTTTAGGCTCGGCAGCGTGCACGGAGGTAATCCCCATGGTCAGCGCCAGGCCCAGTAGCCCCTTGTTCACTTTTTTAAACATGTTGTAGTACCTAAGATAAAACGCCATCCACCCGACACGCAGAGCATGAAATTCTTCGACTCACCACAGGCTTGTCGCCTGCGATCGAACCGATCCTCAAACCTTGAACGGGCAGATATATAAGGCCTGTGCACGTTACAGACCTCACTTTATGCACCTTGGGCGCTGATCTCTTGTTGGTTTTGGCTTCAGCTACTTGGGTAACATTTTTTGTGCAGCACTTGCGGCTCCTTGATGCCCGGCCTGCTCACAGCTCCTTCCGGGGAACGTGTGTGGATACGACGATCCAGGGCGGCCAGCCGACTTGCTGCGTCATTCTACCTCAGGTGGCACTTTGGGCGAAGCGGCAGTCGCTGCAGTGACCGAGCCCCGAGGTCAGGTATAATCGCGCTTTTGCTCCGCCCATCAACAGGATTCACCCATGTCTTTAAGCAAGCGCACCCAGGCACAGATCGAACGTCGTCTGATCACCACCCTGACCGAGGCCTGTGAAACAGCCAAATCACAGATTCCGGGGTTTGTCTGGCTGACTCATGTGGTCGACTACGAGGCCTTCCCGGCCAGCCTCAAGGTGGTCTGGGTGTTCGATACACAAGCCAGTAAAGACTTCGCCCTGGCCGATGGCGAGGCCAGTTATATGGGTGAACTGACGGCCCGGGCATTGGCTGACGCCCAGGTGAAGGTGCGAAATGGCTCGGCCCACGTATTTTTCGATTCTGAAGAAGAATGCCAGCGCAGCTGTGGCGGCAACTGGCCAAAGCGTCTGGCCCAAAAGCAGACGGGGCGCAACTGATTGGCTAAAGACATTGAAAATCCGTGCATAGCCGTGTGCCAGTTGAGTGGCGATCTCTGCGTGAGTTGCGGGCGTACCAAGGAAGACATCCGCAAGTGGCGGAGCATGAAACGTCCGGAAAAAATGGCCGCCGTGCAACGCGCCAGCGCCCGACTCAAGAGCTTGCGCAAAAAGAACAGCTAAGCCTTTACGCCAGATACTTGCCGAACCAATCCAGCGTCCTGCTCCAGGCCAATGTCGCCGCGGCCTCATCGTAGCGGGGCGTTGAATCGTTATGAAAGCCGTGGTTTACCCCCGGGTAGACATGCCCTGCATAATTTTTGCCATTGGCCTTAAGCGCCTGTTCGAAGACCGGCCACCCTTCGTTGATTCGCGTGTCCAGCCCGGCGTACTGAAGCATGAGTGGCGCCTGGATGCGGCTGACCTCATCGGCAGCGGCCTGGCGCCCGTAAAACGATACCGCCGCCCCCAGCTCCGGATAGGCCACCGCAGCCGCGTTGGCCACCCCACCGCCATAGCAGAACCCGGTAATCCCTACTTTTCCGGTCGTCGCGTCGTGCTGCATCAGCCATTCCACTGCGGCAAAAAAGTCGTTCATCAACTGGGTGGGATCGACCGTTTGTTGCAATGCCAACCCTTGCGCGTCATTGCCCGGGTAGCCGCCCACTGAGGTCAGACCATCGGGTGCGAGGGCGATATACCCCGCTTTGGCCAGCCGCCTGGCGACATCTTCGATATAGGGGTTGAGCCCGCGATTTTCATGAACCACCACCACAGCTGGCAACTTGCCCTGCGCCTTGGCAGGACGCACGAGATAGCCGCGAACCTGGCCGTTGCCCTTCGGAGATGGATACATGACGTACTCGGCCACGATATCCGGGTCGGTAAAAGAGACCTGTTCGGCGAGCGCGTAATCAGGGCTTAGCGCAGCCAGCACGCTAAGCGCTGAACCACCCAGGGTGAACAACGCGGCACGATCCAGGAACTCGCGACGGTTGATCTTGCCGTGGGCGTAGTAGTCATAGAGCTCAAGCAACTCAGGGGCAAAGTCTTTCGCGGTAAGACGAGTCATCAGTGCACTTCCTATGGCCGGTTGCGCTTAACCATAGAGCAATTTGTAGCTAAATGCGTCTCAGAACTTTTACCTGATCCTGTGGGATACCATACGCGCCATGCCCGATGCATGTCGGGCTCCAACGCTTCGACTACACAACCTGAAGGGGTATCAAACGGTGAGAATTGCACTTGTGCTGCTGTTGAGCGCGCTGTCCATGCAGGCCTTCGCGGCGAATATCGGCGAGCGCCTGACGCCCTGGACCCTGCAGGACCAGCATGACCAACCCTACACCCTGGACACTCAAACCCGGGTTCTGCTGGTAGCACGCAACATGGACGGTTCCAAACTGGTCAAGGCTGCACTGGAAAACGAGGCCAAGGGCTATCTGGAAGCGCGCAACGTGGTGTTCCTGGCCGATGTGCAGCGTATGCCCTCGCTGATCGGCAAGTTCATCGCCATCCCGGCCATGCGTGACTACAGCTATCGTGTGGTCCTGGACCGCGATGGCAGTATTGCCGCCAACTACCCGGGCGCCGAAGAGAAGGTGCTGTGGCTGCAACTGGACAATGGCACGCTGGTTTCCCAGCAAGAGTTCGCGACCGCTGAGGAGTTGCGTGGGGCGCTGGAAAAACTCCCGGTTCAATAAAGTTTCGGGGCTCAACCGTCTCGGCTTCGAGCCCCCTCCTCCCGCCTCACTCTTGAGCGCTGTTCACCACCACCAGCAGTTGGGCCTGCTGCTCGCCCACCGAACGAATACGGTGCGGTTTCTGCGCGTTGAAATGCAAGGCATCCCCGCGATTGAGCAACACACGCTCGTTCATGAAGTCCACTTCGACCTGCCCCTCGTGGACAAACAGAAACTCCTCGCCCATGTGCTCCTTGAAGGCTTTGTCAATGAAATCGGCCGGCGGATAAATCATGAACGGCAGCATGCTGCGCTCCCCCACCTGATGGGCCAGCACGGCGTACCCCAGGCTCTGGTCATTGGCTGCCAATGACTGACGCTCATCGCTGCGTATCAGGCTGTAGCTGTCGAGCTGGACGTTTTCTTCGCTGAACAACTCTTCGACCTTCACATTCAGCGCTTTGGCCAGCTTCAAGGCTGCCGCAATCGACGGCGTATTAAGGCCGCGCTCGATTTTCGACAGATAACTCTTGGTCATGCCGGATTTTTCAGCCAAGGACTCCAGGCTCATCCCCAGTTTTTTTCTTAGCAATTTCAATCGGATAGACATAAAAAACGGTCAGCTCACAGAAAAGGAAACGACTCATGCTTGCCAATGACACAATGTGTCATATAGGATCTTTCGTGTCATTTGCATTCACCCATGCCCTCCCCAGAGATGAGTGACAGCGAACTCGACGCTTAATGAACGCATCAGAGGACACCTCTATGAGCAAGACACTAGCACTCCCCAAAGACCAATTGGTCAAGCAGGCACTGCAACAGATGCAACAAACCCTGGCGGATAATACGTGGACTGACCGGCAAAAGCTGGCACTGACCTGCCGTATTTTGTTCGAGAACGGTCATGACTCGGGCCTGGCCGGGCAAATTACCGCTCGTGGCCCGCAACCCGGCACTTACTACACCCAGCAGTTAGGGCTCGGTTTCGATGAGATCAGCGCAGGCAACCTGTTGTTGGTCAATGAGGACCTGGAAGTGCTCGAAGGCCACGGCATGCCCAATCCGGCCAACCGTTTCCACAGTTGGGTGTACCGCGCCCGTCCGGACGTAAACTGCATCATTCACACCCATCCCACCCATATCAGTGCGTTGTCGATGCTGGAGGTTCCACTGCAGATTTCGCACATGGATCTGTGCCCCCTGTATGACGATTGCGCGTTTCTCGAAAGCTGGCCGGGTGTTCCGGTGGGCAATGAAGAAGGCGAACTGATTGCCGGTGCGCTGGGCAAAAAACGGGCGGTGCTGCTTTCCCATCACGGCCAATTGTCGACCGGCGCCAGCATTGAAGAAGCGTGCGTGATTGCGCAGTTGATCGAGCGGGCCGCCAAACTGCAATTGCTGGCCATGGCCGCAGGTGAAATCAAGCCGATCCAGCCTGAACTGGGCCGCGAAGCCCACGACTGGATTGCCAGGCCCAAACGCCACACTGCCGCCTTCAACTATTACGTCCGGCAAAACCTTCGTCGTCATGCCGATTGCCTGAACTGACCCCCCCTTTTCTCAAGGACATCGACATGTCGACCCCTGATATCCACGGCATCATCGGCTACACCATCACCCCATTTTCCGCTGACGGCGAACACTTGGACCTGGATGCTCTGGGGCAATCCATAGACCGCCTCGTCGACAGCGGCGTACATGCCATCGCGCCATTGGGCAGCACGGGCGAAGGCGCCTACCTGAGTGACCTTGAATGGGACCGGGTGTGCGAGTTCAGCATCCAGCACGTGGCCAAACGAGTCCCGACCGTCGTCAGCGTTTCAGATTTGACCACCGCCAAAGCCTTACGCCGTGCGCGCTTTGCCCAGGCCCAGGGTGCCGATGTGGTCATGGTGCTGCCTGCGTCTTACTGGAGACTCAGCGAAGCGGAAATTCTTGCCCACTACCAGGCCATCGGCAGCAGCATCCAGGTGCCGATCATGCTCTATAACAACCCGGCCACCAGCGGCACGGACATGTCGCCCGAGCTGATCCTGCGGATCTTCAACGCCGTTGAGAACGTCACCATGGTCAAGGAGAGCACGGGGGACATCCAGCGCATGCACCGCCTGCACGTGCTGGGCGAGGGGCAGGTGCCGTTTTACAACGGCTGCAATCCTCTGGCACTGGAAGCCTTTGCCGCAGGCGCAAAGGGCTGGTGCACCGCAGCCCCCAACTTGATAGCGCCCCTTAACCTTGAGTTGTACGCGGCCATTCTGGCCAATGATCTGGAGCGGGCACGGGCGTTGTTTTACCGCCAGTTACCCCTGCTGGATTTCATCCTCAAGGGCGGCTTACCAGCAACCATCAAGGCCGGCTTGCGCAACACCGGACTGGAAGTCGGCAACCCGCGCTTGCCGGTATCGCCACTGGACGATGGCGCCTGCAAACAGCTTGAACGTCTGATCGCCGCCTTGAGCTAATGAGTCCGGTATTTATCTGAGTTTATGTAGTGTCCGTTCGCAGCCTCGCTCCGCGAGGCGGCGGCTACGAAATCTCTTCCAGCACTTGCAGGGTTGATGGCACACAACATCCAACACCAGCGGCACCGCTCTTTTGGTGATCACGATCCGTGATCACGGCATCACCATATACGATTGGCACTCAAGGCCGGCAGGGGTTGAAAGTGGCGGCATTGCCCCACTCATAAATCTAATTCAAGGAGGCACCCATGCCCCAATCCCTGCCAACCCTGTGCGGTTCGATCATGGGGTCGCCGTTTTCCCTCTCCGCAAAAATTCACAATGCGGCCTATGCCGCGCTCGGTCTGGACTACACCTTTGTGTGCTTTGGCGTAGAAGACCCGGTGGCCGCCGTCGCGGCCATCCGGGCCTTGGGTATACGCGGCATGAACGTGTCCATGCCTTACAAAACCGCCGTGATGGCTCATCTGGATGTGATTGACGAGTCCGCCCACGTGATTGGCGCAGTCAACACCATCAATAACATTGACGGCGTGCTTACTGGCTACAACACCGACTATCTGGGCGCAGTGCGTGCCCTGCAGGAAGTCAGCGAACTGAACAACAGGCGCATTGCCGTGATCGGTGCCGGTGGCGCTGCCCGGGCCGTGGTTTACGGCTGCCTGCAAGCGGCGGCCCGGGTCACGGTGTTTAACCGCAGCCGCGAGCGCGGCAAGGCGTTGACCGAGGATTTGGGGGCTCGATGGGGCGGCAGCGTCGATGCATTTGCAGCCCAGGATTTCGACATCGTCATCAACGCGACGTCCGTGGGGTTCAAGCAGCCAGACAGCAACCCGCTGGACGGCCTGCTGGCCAGCCACCTGATTGTCATGGACGTGGCGTTCATGCCCGTGCAGACCGCCCTGCTGCTGCAAGCGGCAGCGCTGGGCTGCCGCACGGTTAGCGGCACACGCATGCTGGTGCACCAGGCATGTCGGCAAATCGAGTTGTACACCGAACACGATGCACCCATCGACGTTATGGAGCAGGCCATGCTCCATGAAATACAGAGACTGAAATTGTAAGTAACCCTGCTGCCTATCGATAACAAGATGCCGTAAAGGCACCTACCAGAAGGTACCAACATGACTCATGATCATTCTCCATCTGACATTGACCTGGTCCCCGAACCGCAAGAACACAAGAAAGACTTGCACCGCGCTGCCTGGGCCTGCTCCTTGGGCAGTGCTCTGGAATATTACGACTTTGCCCTCTATACGCTGGCCGCCGCACTGATTTTCGGGCCGCTGTTCTTTCCTGAACAGACCCGTACCATGAGCCTCATCGCCAGCTTCGGTACTTACTTCCTGGGTTTTGCCATTCGCCCCCTCGGCGGCGTGCTGTTCGGCATGATCGGAGACCGCGTAGGGCGCAAATTCGTGCTGACATCCACCGTGCTGCTGATGGGTGTTTCCAGCACCCTGATTGGCGCCCTGCCCACTTTTGAACAGGTCGGTTATCTGGCACCGGTCCTGCTGGTGGTTCTGCGTCTGCTCCAGGGCCTGGGCGCAGGTGCCGAGCAGGCAGGCGCAGCCGTCATGATGACCGAGTACGCCCCCGAAGGCAGACGCGGTTTCTATGCCGCCTTGCCATTCCTTGGCATCCAGCTGGGCACCATCCTTGCGGCGCTGGTGTACTTTTTGGTCATCAGCAGCAGTGACAACGTGCTGGAGAGCGGACTGTGGCGCATACCGTTTTTCAGCAGCGTGGTGATCGTTGCCCTGGGCCTGTACATGCGTTTGTCGCTCAAGGAATCGCCGACATTTATCCGCCTCAAGGCACTCAAGCGCGTCTGCGACAACCCGCTTAAAAGTGCCATGAAGCACTCCAAGCCCACCCTGCTGCTCGGCATCGGCCTGCGCCTGGGAGAAAACGGCGGTTCTTCGATTTATCAAGCCCTGGCGGTGAGCTACATCGTTGGCGTGGTTGGACTGCAAGGCCCGGTGGGTGTACTGACATTGATCTGCGCCGCCAGCCTTGGCGCGCTGACGGTGCCGATTGCCGGCAAGCTCAGCGACCGCTTTGGTCGTGTGGTGGTCTACCGGGCTTTTGCCATGCTGCAACTGGTATTGGCTTTTCCGGTGTGGTGGGTACTGAGTCAGGGCAATGTGGTGGCGAGCATCATTGCCATCTCCATCGCGCTGGGCATCGGTACCTGGGGGATGTTCGGTACGCAAGCGGCGCTTATGCCCGAGCTGTTTGGTTCGCGTCACCGTTACATGGGCGTTTCCATCGCCAGGGAAGCCTCGGCCGTGATCGCGGGTGGCATTGCGCCCTTGATCGGCGCAGGCCTTATCGCCCTGGTCGTGGCCAGCCACGATGGCGACGCCAGCGCGGGCATTGGCGCCTGGCTGCCGATTGCCTGCTACCTGTCGCTACTGACGCTGATCACCCTTTACACCACCTTCAAAACTCCGGAAACACTCAACCGCGATCTGGACGAACCCCGTGATGCCTGGGAGATGATGCCCGCCCACAACGTCTCGAACATAACACCGCAGCCAGTCGTGCCGTGATGATCACCCGCTGCGGGAGCGAGCCTGCTCGCTCCCGCAGCGGTACTGCTCAGCCTCAACCCTCGATAAACACTTTCAGTGGCGGCTCGTGCATCAGGAAGTTCTGATGCGAGATGTTCCAGGCATAAGCCCCCGCCAGGGTGAACACCAGCAAGTCACCTATCGCCAGTTGCGCCACGGGTTGCCGTCTGGCCAGCACATCCTTTGGCGTACATAACTGCCCCACCAGCGTGACCTCCTGATCACTGATCTGAGCTGGCTGAGTGCCTCGTACTACCGTGAACGGATGGTCATGGCCTTGAGCAGCAGGCGTGCGGAAGTGATGCGTACCGCCGCGGCCAATGGCAAAGAACTCGCCATGACTGCTTTTTATGTCCAGTACCTGCATGACGTAGTAGCCACAGGCAGCACTGATAAATCGGCCAATCTCGAAACGAATGCAGGTGGCGCCCATGTCGTACTCATCGATCAAACCCTGCAGGCCCTGACAGAACCGTGGCCAGTCGAACGACTGCGCCGGGTCCTGATAGTGGATGCCCATGCCTCCGCCGACATTCAGGATCGGCAGTTGCAGGCCGTTGTCGGCGCACAGCTTGCGGAATGTCAGGAAGTAGCTGCGAATCAACTCCAGGTGCGCGTCCACATCCAGCTGGTGTGACAGAAGATGGAAGTGCAGCCCCTTTAGCTCCAGAGACGGCTCTTCACGCAGTAGGTGCAGGGCACTGGCGAGCCCCTCTTCATCCAGACCGAATGGCGTGGGTTTGCCTCCCATGACCAATCGGCTTTGCGGTGCCTGGGCCAGCTTCAGATTCAATCGCAGCATGACCGGTGCCTGCACGCCACGCTCACGGGCGATGCGTGCCAGGCTGCGCAATTCGGTCACGCTCTCCACATGAAACGCCGATATCCGGTACTGCAGGGCGAGATCCAGCTCGCGATCAAGCTTGCCGGGGCCGCCAAAAATCAGCGGCTGGTCGGGGCACTGGTCATGCAGCCACGTCAGTTCGCCGCCTGAAGCAGCTTCAAAGCCATCGACCCAAGGGGCAAGGGATTTCAGCACCCGGGCTTCCGGATTGGCCTTGGCGGCGTAGAACAGTTCACAGCTTTTGGGCAGTACCTGGCGCATTGCCTGTACGTGCCGTTCAAGGGCAGGCAGGTCGTAAACGTAGGCACATAATGGCCCGTCGTGCTCAGCCTTGAGCTGCTCGATGCAGTGGGTGACGGATGCAGGAAGGCTCATGCGCATTGGCTCTTTTCAATGATCGCCAGCGGACTGGGCAACAGGGTGTAACCGGCTTCACGGTCGGCGCGCATCATCAGGCGTGTCATGAAGTTCTCTTTGCTCGGCAATGGTGCACCGGCGCACAACGCTCGCAGGGGCTCGGGGTGGCCAAGCCGCTCTGATTGCACCTGCAGCAGGTCGCCGATACGTGCCCACAGTTGTTGCTCCAGGGCAGTGCTACCGCTGGCCAGATGGAACACTGCCTCGCCCAGATTGTTCACCAGGGCGCAGTAGCCCACCCGCTGCCAGGCCTTTTGTGCGCTGTAGTACACCGAGCTGCGGGTGCGCTCATCCAGTGCGCTGAGGCGTTCAGCGGGCCAGATTTCAGGGACCAGCTTGGTGCCTTCAAGGTCTCGAATCCACACCTGGCTTGGCAGCCCATCCTCGGCGAAACCGATGACCGTATTCTGCAAGTGCGGCTCCAGCGCTACGCCCTCACGGAACAGGCAATACAGTACGCCGCCAAGCATCTGGGCAGCATAGGCATCCAGCCAGTTCAGGGTGGCGAGCTCAATGCCCAGACCGGCGCGGTCGGCATAGCGCTGTACCTGTTCGCGGCACACGCTGCGACCCTGTTGATCCCAGGTGAACAGCGCCATTGCCACTTGCGGCTGATACCGCTCGCGGTCTGCGGCGCAGAGGTTTTCCCGGTACACGATACCGAAGCATTCAGTGACTTCCCGGGCCTGTTCAAGGGTGCCCAAAGCACTGAGGTCCAGGCTGGTGGCACTGGGTTCGGGCATCAGCCTGAAACCAGGTTGCTGCATCGCCAGCTCGTTCATGACAGGGCCGAGCAGCCGGGTCAGAGCGACGGCACTGTCAAGCTCATACCAGGCGTTCTTGCGCACGCAGTTGGTCAGGCGCACGTGCATCGAGAACTTCATGAAATAGGGCAACTGCGGATGGTAAAGCGTGCGCACCGACGACGTCGGGTACATGGACTGTCCCAAAGCACCGAGGTATGTAATCAAGCCCTGCTGCTGTGCGCGCTGCACCAGCGGGTCGGCCAGTATACGGGCGACTTCCCAGGGGTGGCACGGGTAAGCGTCGTCGCGCCCCGATAGGTCGCGCAAGGTGCTGCGCGGGTCATCGCCCTGATGCCGTATCAGCGCCGGGTCGACCTTGAACCAGTGCAATTGAAAGCGCGCCCCGACTTCAGGCGAGCAGGCCAGCAAATCGTCATGGGAAATACCTTCTCGACTCTTCGGAGTCGGATGCAGGGCGTGACCCCACAGCTGATGTTGCTCGGACGCCAGCAGGCTATCGGCAACTTCATTGGCAGGACGGGAGTGGCGCAGAAAGGTACGGGTGATCAGCAGGCTGTTGGCGACTTGCTGCAGCATCTCGCCGACGCGCTCGGCGCCACTGAGCGGCGTACACAGCAGGCGTGCCAGCTCATGGGCGTCCAGCGGCCGCCAGCTCTGTTGGTTGCCCTTGAAATAAGGTGCGCTGAGGTAATGGCATCGTCCCAGAAGGCTGGCGCGATCGATGCGTACCACCAACCGGCCGCCGGGCAGGCGAATGCTGATGCAACGGCCGTTGGCCTGGCGCAGGCTCATTGGCAAGTCCTGAGCCTGATAGTTCAGGTTGGCCTCATTGCGGGGCAATGCATATTCACGCAAATAGCAATTGAGCAGGCACTCAATGGCATGTCGCTGTGCTTCGCCATCAAGGGCATGGTCCTGCAGGGATACAGTGTTCAGCGAAGGGGTATGTCTTGCGAACGTCATGCCGGAATCTCCCGGGAAGTCATCAATAGTGGGCGCGCGATTACCATGGCCGCCATGGCTGCCAGGCACGCAACAAGAAACGGAGAAGCAATGCCGCAGGTCTGGCTGACCACGGCGGCGGTGACACCGGCAGCGGTACCGGCCCATTTGCCGCTGGAATCGAACCAGCCAAACATGCGCCCTGCACTGCCTTGGCGACTGCGCTGGCTCAGGCAGCGGTGCAACCCGACAAAACTGAGCAACATGCCCGCCCCGCTGAGCAGGCGCAGGGCGAATAAAGGCTCGGCCTGCACACTCCAGAACTGCAGCGCGTTACTGATTGCCAGCAGCGCCAACCCCGGCAACAGCAGGTTGCCCTGATGCTTGTGCACCCAGGGCAAGGCCAGCAGGTACACCAGATGCGGCAGGCTGTAGAGCACGCCGATCAAGGTGTCGCTGCCGATTCCCAATTGCTCGCCGAACGGCATGAAGTAGGGAAAGGTGACGACCATGGCGAAGCTGAATAAAAACTGCACCGCCAGCAGCCGCGCCATATCTGGCGGCAGCTCACCCAATGCCTGGTTTTTTTTGCTGTCCAGAGCATGCCTGGGCTTGTCGTTGGGCAACGCCAGGACGAGCACAAAGGCCAGTAGCGGCAACCAGGCCAGATAGCTGTACAGGCTTAACCCCAGACCTTTGGAAGTCATCAGCCCCAGCAGGATCGGACCAGTGATCATCGCCAGCCGCGCCGAATACTGTGTCCAGTTCAGGGCTCGGGACAGGTCCCCGTCCTTGAACTGGGTCGACAGATAGGCGTTGGACGCCGCCATCGCACCACCGAAAGTGCCCTGGATGATTAACGCCAGAACGAACACCGTCAGATTGGGGCTAAAGCCTGCCAGCAGAAAACCCGCGAACAGCCCGGCATGAGCGCGCAGCAATGACAGGCGACAGCCGTTGCGATCGGCCCAGCGCCCCCAGATCGGCGCTGCCAGCGCGGTGCACAGTGTCGGCAATACAAACAGCACACCAATGGCCCACCCAGGGGTACCGGGCGCCAGATCGGCCAGGATGCGCGGCAGGTACAGCGGAATCCCCAGCGCCGTGAAAGCCGACAGGAAATGCCCCAGCAGGACGCTGGTGATCAGACGGCGTTGCATGCCCCCTCCTCCAGCAGGAAGTTCGCCGCGCTGTAGCCGTAGAACTTGTTGATATCACTGGCACCGGAATGCGCCTTGCTCAACAGGCTGCCTGCACTGAGCAGGTACTTGACCGGCAGTTTCGGGCTGTCGAGCAGCCACAGGCGTGCGTCGTCACAGTTGATGCCGTCTGTTTCGAGCTGCTCCAGACAAAGCATCAGGCGCTGACGCAACGTACCGTACAGGCTGGATCGGGAGGACAGCCCCGCGACCGCAATGGCCTCAACAATGGCCACGATGTTCAGTTGCAAGGTGATGGTGCAGAACATCTCGGCCAAGGGCTGGGTGCTGTCGACACGAATGCGCTCATCCTGCAGCGCTGTCGGCAAATCGGCGAGATCCGGGCAGGCAGCAGCGAAGCGCTGAGGCCACAAACGAGCGGCGTCGTTGTCCTTCATCAACAGTCGCAATGGTTGCCCGGGTTCGAAAATCAGTACGGCGTTCTGCTGGTTGGCCTCCAATGCGATGCCGTAATGCAGCCAAAGCCGCAGATGCACCTGCAGCAGCAGGTCGAGATAGTCGTTGAGCCAGTGTTGCAATGAACCTGCGTAGAAGCGCTCGACCAATTGCTCAAGGAACAGCCGCCCATCGGTAAGCGGGCTGGCCAGCGCTGCGACGGGCACCAGCGTGGTGTTTTCAAGACCTGAGGGATAACGACGCACGATGTAAGCCAGATGACGACTCTGGTCCGCATGACCGCCATGTTTTTCATCGACGTGCAGATACCGGGATGCCAGGGCCGTATCGCGCTCGGCCAAAGCCATCAAGGTGGTTTGAAACCAGTGACCGTCATACAGAGTGCTCGGTTTGATCAGGCGTAAATTGCGCGCCCCGAGGGTGCTGACCAGCAACGGCAGTTTGAGGTGCCACTGCGGTTGGTCGATGCACACCACCGTTCGCACGGACAGTGTGGGCTCGACCTGCATGGCGGTACGTGGAGCCCTGAGTGTGCCTTCGGGCAAGCCATAGTGCTCAAGTTCGTTCCAGGTCAGCGGATGAACCGGCAACAATGAATGGCTGTTGTGCAAGGTCGGCGACAGGCCGACTTCTTCAAAGTCCGGCCAATGCGGCGGCGGCGGGCTGGTCAGGGTCAGCGCCTGGTTGGGAATCGCCAGCCAGTTGAGTTCAAAGCGCGGTGCAAACTCCGGGGCGTAGCCTTTAAGCGCCGCCGCATCGAAACCGCTTTTAGCCCGCGCCGTGGGGTAGAACGGGTGATCCAGATAGCTCGCCAACTGGTCTATTTTCAACAACCGCTGTGACCAGTCCTTGAGCGCAATGACATCACCGAGACCGGGGGCACAGTGGTGATAGGCCTGATTGCACAGGGTCCGGTGTTCAGTGGCGCAATCCGCTTCTTTCAGATACGCCGCGAACAGCGCCACGCTTTCTTCATCCAGGCCCTGACTCAAGTGGCCCAGCCATTGCGAATAGCCGCGCTGGACCTCGACCGGTTGTTGCGACGAAACCTTGATCCAGGCGTCGCCTGTACCGATCCAGTCCTGCAACGGATAGGCCCTGACAACGGGCAGCCATAGCTCGTCGGCGCCCAAATGGGCGATACGGAGCCAGTGGGCGCCGGGCTGATGATCCAGATAGGGGCTCAACGCTTCGGGCAGCGGGCCAAGCTGCCCCTGGCTGACAACCCCGCGAATGTCTTCGCGCAGGCAACAATCGATGATGCGCCGGGTGATGAAGCCCTGATCGGCGACCTCTGGTTGCAGGCTCATGCCACCACCCATTTCAGGTCGTTCAGGGTCGAACTCAGTTGCGCATCAAGGCTGACATCATCCGGCGCGATCAGGCGCAGCACACCGACATAGTCCTTGTTGGAATGGCTGATGGTTACCGTATCCCCCGCATGCTGCAACGCCCGATAATCGCACCAGTGCCCTTCTCGCTCGACGTTGAAACTGGCGCTGGCCTGGTCCAGGCGCCCGCTGCGGTCGGCTACCAGGTAATGCACGGTGGCCTGGGCTTGCGCCGGTTGCGCAGCGCTCAGGGCGTGCCCCAAATGCACCGCGACAATACGATCGAACCACCCTTGCGGCAGCAGGCGGTCAAGCAGGAACTCCCGGCCATCCCCGATACTGCGATAGTTGATTTCAACCAGTACCGGGCCTTGGGCGGTCAGAATGAACTCGCTGTGGCACACACCGAAATTGACCCCGAATGCAGCGACTTGTGCCAGCGCCGCAGAACGCTGCGCGCAACTGAGGTGGCCGTTCCAGCGTGCGGCGAGTTCCACAAAATGCGGCGGCGCAGACAGGGTCACGTCGAAGCCGCCAATGGCTTGCAGGGTCCGTCCGTCCCCCAGGGTTTCGAGGGTGAACAACGGGCCTTCCATATAAGCTTCGAGCAACAGTGCCCGATCAGGTTGCTGCTGCCAGAACTGCTCGCAGTAAGTGCCCAGGTCGTCCGCGTTGTGACATAACCTGACGTCCAGGCTGGCAACGCCTTCACGAGGCTTGGCCACCACCGGCCATGGCGCATCGGCCGGCAATGGGCTCTTCGATGTGAGTACCTGAAACCACGGCCCAGGCAAACCCAGTCGTTGCATGCGCTCGCGCATGGCCGCCTTGTTCTTCGCCGCGTAACACAGTCGCCAGTCCTTGCCTGGACACTCGAATGTCTCGGCCACCATCGCCGTGGCGGTTTGCAGGTGGTCGCTGTTGGAGAACACAGCCACGGGGCGCAAGCCCTGGGCGTTGAGCGTCTCGATAACTGCCAGCGGATTGAACACATCACATTCGATAACGTGCAGCTGGTCGGGCGAAATGTGCGAGGTGGTGAGCAGACGCCGGTGCTCCTGGGCGTGATCAGTAATCACCACAACCGGCAGCCCGCGCGCGTGTGCTGCAGGCAAGAAGCCCTCGAGAATGGCTGGATGTGCGACGTGTGCAAGGATGACAAATGGACGTTGCATGGCAGTTTCCTGGGGGCAGCAGTTGCCCGTCCCTGAGGATCGGGCAACTGGTTCACGTAGGCGCGTGTGCGCGGGTTAGAAGCGGTAGTTGACGCCTAGGGTGAGCGAACGCTCGGGCGCGGCTTGACGACCCCAAGGGGCGGTGTCGATACCGCGGAAATAGTATTCGCGGTTGAACAGGTTGCTGATGCCCGCCGATGCGGTCAGGACGCTCTTGTCTGCCAGCGGGAACTCACGTTCCACGGCCGTGTTCCAGACCCAGTACGCAGGCAGCTCACCCACACTGGCCGAGGCATTTTCATCGCGGGTATTCGCGGCATCGGTGTAGGCCTTGCTGATGTACAGGCCGTCAAGGTTGTAGGTCCAGTGCTCGGCAAAACGATAACGGGCGTCAACCATGAACTGGTTGCGCGAGGAGTACGGCACCTCGTTGTCTGTGTATGTGCCATTGCGTTGTTTGGCATCGAGGTAGGCATAACCGGCATGCAGGTCCAGATCACGCATGGCTTGCGGCGTCCAGAAGATATCGGTCTCGAAACCCTGGTGACGCGTGCTGCCAAGGTTGTCGAAGCGGTCGGTCGTGGCGTTATATGAAATCTGGTCGTCGAAGTCGATGCGGTACAGATTGAAGTCGACGCGCATGCCGTCCCACGGGGTGTAGCGCACACCGGTCTCGTAGTTCCACGCCAGCTCGGCCCCCACAGCGCCCTCCTTGACGATCTGCGTAACTTGGGGCGGACGCAGGGACTTCTGGGCGTTGGCGTAGACATACCAGGCATCGTTCGCCTGATAACCCACAGTCAGGCCCGGCAGCCACTCCTCGGATTTGTTTTCGCGCTTGAACCCGGTGATGCCGTCGCTGTAATTCATGCGGGCGTTTTCATAGCGCACGCCCGGCGTGATGGTCAGGCGGTGATCGAGCAGACTGATGGCGTTGCTGATGTAGAAGGCACGGGCGTTGTCATCGAACTTCCAGTCGCGGAACGGCGCCGTCACGCCGGTCGCGAGGCTCTGGCGATTGACCTTGTAATCGATGTCTTCGCTGACATAGCGGGCACCGAGCAGCCAGGTCTGGCCAACGTTGTCGCCATCGACCGTGGCACTGATGCGCGGCTCCGTCCCCCATACTTTGAAATCACGAGGGCCGTCCTGTTTGGTGACTGCCGTTCCGTCCGGTGTGAACGGCAAGCCGACCACGAAGTTGCGGTAACTGTTGTGGGCGAAGTTGGTCCAGCTGAACTCCACCGAGTCGAAAGGCCCCATGGCGCCCAGGCGCTGGGTGTAGGTGCCCCAGACGCGATTGGTGTCGCCCTCGAAGCGGTCCAGCGGGCGCGTAGACTGGCGCGGATCATCCTTGTAGTCCTTCACGCTGAGCGCCCCGGCTAGGTCCATGTCGGCCTTGTAGTGCTGCACACCGAAGCTCAGATCACGATCGTCGTCGATGTTCCACTGACCCCGCAGGCGGTAGTTCTGAACATCGGTGTCGGAGTGCTCGCGACCGTATTCACCGCTCAGGGTGTTGATATCCAGTTGCAAGCCGAAGTTGTCGGTCAGGTAACCACCGGTGCCCAGATAGGTGTCCCACAACTGGCGCCCGCCAGGGTTGAATGTAGTCCTCTCCTGCAAAGTGGTCTCCCACTCACGCGGAATCGGCTTGCTGATGAAGTTGATGACCCCGCCAACGTTGTTCGGGCCGTATTGCACCGCTGCGCCCCCGCGCACGATATCAATACGATCGACCGTGGCCATGGTCATTGGAAACAGCGACAGGCCCGTCTGGCCGTACGGTGCCAATGCCAGAGGGATGCCATCGGACAAAGCCTGGATCCGGCCGCTGCGGCTCTCATAGAGCCCGCGTACAGAAATCTGCGGCAAGGCGCCGGTGCCTGTTTCGTCAAAAATCTTGATCCCGGGGACCCGCTGCAAAGCGTCGTCCAGACCGCGGACGCTGGCTTTTTTCAGATCGCTGGAATCGACGACACTACGACTACCGGCGTAAGTACGCACGTCCTGATCGCTGGCTGCGCCGAGAACGTCCCCCTGAATCGTCATGGGTGCCAGTTCCAGACTGCTGACGGGGGGGTGCTCAGCAGCCAGGGCGGCATGGCAAATGCCCAGTGTGATGAGACTGAGTGAAAAGTGTAGGTATGTTGTTGTTTTCATTTATCTACGTCGACTCGTTATTGCTGTTGGAGAGAATGCAGGCGGGCTTTCAATGCGTTATGCAGCAAGCCACGGTCTTCACCGGCCAGAAAACTGCGCACACCCCGAGCTCGCCAAAACGCGTTCTGTTCAGCGGTGCGGGGGTTGGCGCAAAAAGGTACTTCAGCGGCGAGGCAGGCGTCGGCCATGCCTTGCAGCATTTGCCAGACGTGAGGGCTGAGCGGGTCAGGCCCCAGATCGAGATCAAGGGCCAGATCCAGGGCGCCCTCCATGATCATGCCGACTCCCGGCAGTAGCAGGATTTCGCCCAGAGCGTCGACCCCTGCGCGGCTTTCAATCATGGGAACAATCGGTGTCTGACGGTTGGCCAGCTCGATGTATTCGGGTAATGGCACACGACCGAATCCGGTGATGCGCCCCCCTGTTATTCCGCGGTTCCCCAAGGGCGGGAAACGGGTGGCTTCGATGGCGCGCTGAACCTGCGCGGCACTTTCGGTACGTGACAGGACAATGCCTTCGATACCGGCATCCAGTGCCCTGCCGATCAGCTTTTCGTCAACGTGGGGCAGGCGCAGCCAGGGAGAAATGCCGGCAGCCTCACAGGCCCGAATGCAATGCATGAGGTCTTCTTCGGAGCGCAGCAAGTGCTCAAGATCGAGGATTACAAAGTCATACCCGGCAAACGCGAGCATTTCACAGAGCATGGGTGAAGGCAGGGAATTGAGCATGCCGTAAACGCTTTTCCCGTTTTGTAGCAGGGAAAATACCGGAGAGGTTCTGATCACTGACACAGGTCCTTTGAGCGAGGAAACACTGAAGCCAATAATAATCATTCTCAGATAGGAGTAAACGATTTTTATTATCGAATAGCGATATTCGTGATGGAGTGCATAAAAAAACGTTGCTGCCCGTAAATGGCTGGCTAAACGCCAGTGCTTTCTTGAACTTCAGACGCTGAGCTGTGGAGTGCTGAGGTGGGTGGCTGCTAGAAAAATAAGGTCGTTCTGGATCCTTGCGATCCAAAAGCCCTGCTGGCGGATATTGAGGACGTGCACGAGAACAACGGGCCGTGCTCAGCCTGAGCGGTATCTGGCCCCCCGCACGCCAAATTTCAGGCAAAAAAAAGCCGCTATCGCTAGCGGCTTTTTTACTATCTGGCTCCACGACCTGGACTCGAACCAGGGACCCAATGATTAACAGTCATTTGCTCTACCAACTGAGCTATCGCGGAATGGCGTCTATCTTACTGATATAAAAAGAGAAGTCAACACTTTCGATGACTTCTCAGTGCATTATTCAGATGACCTGAACAATAGCGTCGGTTACCGCTTCAATGTTGCGCTGATTCAAAGAAGCCACGCAGATTCGGCCAGTGTCCAGGGCGTAGATGCCGAACTCGGTACGCAGGCGCGTCACTTGCTCAACGGTCAGGCCGGAGTACGAGAACATGCCGCGCTGACGCGCAACAAAGCTGAAATCATGCCCCGGAGCCTTTTTCGACAGCAGCTCTACCATTTGCAGGCGCATACCGCGAATGCGCAGTCGCATTTCAGCCAGTTCTTCTTCCCACATGGCACGCAGCTCAGGGCTGTTGAGCACAGCGGCGGCGATGGTTGCACCGTGGGTCGGCGGGTTGGAGTAGTTGGTGCGGATCACACGCTTGACCTGGGACAGAACGCGAGCGCTCTCATCCGCAGACTCGGTGATGATTGACAGTGCCCCTACACGCTCGCCGTACAGCGAGAACGACTTGGAGAACGAGCTGGAAACAAAGAAGCTCAGCCCCGACTCAGCAAACAGGCGCACTGCCGCGGCGTCTTCGTCGATGCCGTCGCCAAAGCCCTGGTAGGCCATGTCCAGGAACGGAATCAGGCCTTTGGCCTTGACCACGTCCAGCACGTTCTGCCAGTCAGCCGGGGTCAGGTCGACACCGGTCGGGTTGTGGCAGCACGCGTGCAGCACAACGATGGAGCCGGCTGGCAGGGCATTGAGATCTTCGAGCATGCCGGCACGGTTTACGTCGTGGCTGGCGGCGTCGTAGTAGCGGTAGTTCTGAACCGGGAAACCCGCGGTTTCGAACAGAGCACGGTGGTTTTCCCAGCTTGGATCGCTGATGGCAACAACAGCATTTGGCTGCAGTTGCTTGAGGAAGTCAGCACCGATTTTCAGCGCGCCAGTACCGCCCACGGCTTGAGTGGTGATTACTCGACCAGCAGCCAACAGGGGTGAGTCAGCACCGAACAGCAGTTTCTGAACAGCTTGGTCGTAGGCAGCAATACCATCGATCGGCAAGTAGCCGCGCGACGCATGCTGAGCAACCCGAATCGTTTCGGCTTCGACAACGGCACGCAAGAGCGGAATTCGTCCCTCTTCGTTGCAGTAAACACCGACCCCCAGATTCACTTTGCTGGTACGGGTATCGGCGTTAAATGCTTCGTTGAGGCCCAGGATAGGATCGCGTGGTGCCATTTCGACAGCGGAGAACAGGCTCATTATTACGGCGGCTCTGAATGGAGAATGGAGGGGGTGACAACGCTCCAGCCGATTGCACTAGAGCGGTGCACAAACGGGGAGCAAGTATAAGGCCGATCACGATTCGGGCAACAGGCTATTACCGGTTTTGGCTAAGTATTTGAGTTTATTTTCAGGCCACTGGTCGAATTGCAATCTTTGCCAAGATCACCGTGTCAGAGCAGCGCCTTGAAACAGTCAGACATGACCTCCATATTTACCCGTATCCTGTTTTTTTCCTGCGGCTTGAGTCGCATGCACTTATAAGGGTCAACGCCTTTATAGAAGCAAACCCCGAGGTCCTTCATGCCCGATTTCCAGCTTGTTACCCGCTTCGAGCCTGCGGGTGATCAACCCGAAGCCATTCGCCAGATGATCGAAGGCATCGAAGCCGGCCTGTCGCACCAGACCCTGCTCGGGGTAACGGGTTCGGGCAAGACCTTCAGTATCGCCAACGTGATCGCCCATGTGAATCGTCCCACACTGGTACTCGCGCCAAACAAGACCCTGGCCGCGCAGTTGTATGGCGAGTTCAAGTCGTTCTTCCCAAACAACGCGGTGGAGTACTTCGTTTCGTACTACGACTACTACCAGCCCGAAGCCTACGTGCCCTCCTCCGACACCTTCATCGAGAAAGACGCCTCGATCAACGACCACATCGAACAGATGCGTCTGTCCGCGACCAAGGCGCTGCTGGAGCGCAAGGACGCGATTATCGTCACCACGGTGTCGTGCATTTATGGTTTGGGCAGCCCGGAAACCTATTTGAAGATGGTGTTGCACGTCGATCGCGGGGACAAGCTCGACCAGCGCGAGCTGTTGCGCCGCCTGGCCGACCTGCAATACACCCGCAACGACATGGATTTCGCCCGTTCGACATTCCGGGTGCGTGGCGATGTGATCGACATTTACCCGGCAGAGTCGGACCTTGAGGCCGTGCGCATCGAGCTGTTCGATGATGAAGTCGAGAGCATCAGCGCTTTTGACCCATTGACCGGCGAAGTCATCCGCAAGATGCCGCGCTTTACTTTCTACCCAAAAAGCCACTATGTGACCCCGCGCGAAACCCTGCTGGACGCCGTCGAAGGCATCAAGGAGGAACTCAAGGAGCGTCTTGAGTACCTGCGCGCCAATAACAAACTGGTCGAGGCACAGCGACTGGAGCAGCGCACCCGTTTCGATCTGGAAATGATCATGGAGCTGGGCTACTGCAACGGCATCGAAAACTACTCGCGCTACCTCTCGGGCCGCGAGTCCGGTGCGCCGCCACCGACTTTGTTCGACTACCTGCCGGCGGATGCCTTGCTGGTGATCGACGAGTCTCACGTCAGCGTGCCGCAGGTAGGCGCCATGTACAAAGGCGACCGCTCCCGCAAAGAGACCCTGGTGGAGTACGGCTTCCGTCTGCCTTCGGCACTGGACAACCGGCCGATGCGCTTTGATGAATGGGAGCGCATCAGCCCGCAAACGATTTTCGTCTCGGCCACGCCGGGTAACTACGAGGCCGAACATGCGGGCCGTGTGGTCGAGCAAGTGGTGCGTCCGACCGGCCTGGTCGACCCGCAAATCGAGATTCGCCCGGCACTGACCCAGGTCGACGACTTGCTGTCCGAGATCGCCAAGCGCGTCGCGCTGGAAGAACGGGTGCTGGTCACCACGCTGACCAAACGCATGTCCGAAGACCTGACCGACTACCTGGCCGACCACGGCGTACGCGTGCGTTACTTGCACTCGGACATCGACACCGTGGAACGGGTCGAGATCATTCGTGACCTGCGTCTGGGGGTGTTTGATGTGCTGGTGGGCATCAACTTGCTGCGTGAAGGCCTGGACATGCCCGAAGTGTCGCTGGTGGCAATTCTCGATGCCGACAAGGAAGGCTTCCTGCGTTCGGAGCGCTCACTGATCCAGACCATTGGCCGTGCGGCCCGTAACCTTAATGGCCGGGCAATTCTCTATGCAGACCGGATCACCGGCTCGATGGAACGGGCCATTGGCGAAACCGAGCGTCGTCGCGAGAAACAGATCGCGTTCAACCTCGCCAACGGCATCACCCCCAAAGGGGTGTTCAAGGACGTTGCCGACATTATGGAAGGCGCAGTAGTACCGGGTTCGCGCAGTAAAAAGCGCAAAGGGATGGCCAAAGCCGCCGAAGAGAACGCCAAGTACGAAAACGAACTGCGCTCGCCGAGCGAGATCAGCAAGCGCATTCGCCAGCTGGAAGAAAAAATGTACGCCCTGGCCCGCGACCTGGAGTTCGAGGCCGCCGCGCAAATGCGCGACGAAATCGGCAAGCTCAGGGAGCGGTTGTTGCAGGTTTAACCGTTCGCGAGCAGGCTGGCTCCCACAGGGGCACAGAAAAAATTCAATTAAGTGGGAGCGAGCCTGCTCGCGAAGTCTTCCAGGCAGCGCGGTTTATCCAGTAACTGCGCGTTAACGGCGGGTTCAGACTCCCACTTACACAGCCACTGCCGCCACCGCCTCTACCTCAAACAGCATCTCATCCAGCGCCAGTCGCGGTACCGGGATCAATGTGCAGGCCGGTGCTGGCAGCTCACCCCACACCCGCGAGATCTCGGCACCCAAAATCTGCAGACGCTCCATGCTGTGATCTACGATCAATACGGTGATCTTGGCGACGTCCTTGATCTGCGCATCCGCTGCTGCCAGGGCAATCTGCACGTTGGCAAATGCCTGGCGCACCTGCTCGGCGAAGTCGGGTGACAACTGGCTTTCGGCGTTTTCACCGCCCTGGCCTGCGGTGTACACCAGGCGCACATTGGGCGCCAGACGGGCGACATGGGAATAGCCGTTGGGCGCAGGGTCATACAAGCCTGCCGGGTTGAGTAATTGCACTGCAGGGTTAGAGTTCTTATCCATAAAATACGCACCATAGGCAGTTGAGTAAGCAAGCGCGCTATTCAACCACTCTCGCAAACCCGTATGCCAGCGCCCTCGCGACACCTGCCGCAAATATGTAAGGATGTCCCGCCGCATCGCACCAGAGCCCGTTTTCCAAGGATGACCATGACCGCCATCAACACCCAAATGCCCCTTGTGCCGGGGCGTCTTGAACAAATGTCGACCCGCATTGCCTTTTTTATCGCCGGTTTTGGGCTCGCGGCCTGGGCGCCACTGGTGCCCTATGCCAAAGCGCGGGCCGGACTGGATGAGGCGACCTTGGGGCTTTTGCTGCTGTGTCTGGGCGCAGGGTCGATCCTGGCGATGCCTATCGCAGGGGTTCTGGCCACACGCTTTGGCTGTCGGCGGGTATTGATCGGCGGGACGCTACTGATCTGCCTCGCACTGCCGCTGTTGGCGACTGCCAGCTCCATGTCGTTGTTGATCGCGACGCTCTTTGTATTTGGTGCAGGGCTGGGCGCCGTCGACTCCACCGTCAACCTGCAGGCCGTGATCGTTGAGCGCGCCAGCGGACGCAACATGATGTCGGGCTTTCATGGTTTGTTCAGTGTGGGCGGGATTGCCGGGGCAGCCGGTGTCAGCGCATTGCTTGCGCTGGGCCTGTCACCACTGTGGGCGATTGTGGTGGTGATTATGCTGATCCTTGCGGCCCTGATTAAAGCCGCTCCCCATCTGCTGCCCTATGGCAGCGAAAGCAGCGGCCCGGCGTTTGCCGTGCCTCACGGCGTGGTGCTGTTCATCGGGCTGCTGTGCTTTACGGTGTTTCTGGCCGAAGGCGCGATGCTCGACTGGAGTGCGGTGTTCCTGACCACCGAAAAAAACATCGGTGAAGCCTACGCCGGGCTTGGCTATGCCGCGTTCGCACTGACCATGACCGCAGGTCGTTTGATGGGCGATACCATCGTCAAGCGCTTGGGTGCCCGGCGGGTGATTGTCGTGGGAGGGCTGTTTGCCGCTGCCGGCATGGCCCTGGCAACACTGGGGACGGGTTGGGAAGTTTCGCTGCTCGGGTATGCATTGGTGGGCGCGGGTTGTTCAAACATCGTTCCGGTGCTGTACACCGCCGTAGGCAAACAAACCGTGATGCCGGAAAACATCGCCGTGCCGGCCATCACCACCCTGGGTTATGCGGGGATTCTGGCAGGGCCTGCGGCCATCGGCTTTATCGCCCATGCCAGCAGCCTGAGCATCGCCTTTTTGCTGATCACCGCCATGCTGATGGCCGTGGCCATCAGCGGGCGGATCTTGCGCGTCTAGGTAACACAACACCCTGTGAGGGGGGCAGTGCTCCGCCTCGCAGGCAAACCCGCACCCACAGGTCCGGCAGTACCTGTGTTGAGGCGCTTAGAAACCTACACTCGCCTGCACAAAGAACGTACGCGGCTCACCCAGGTAAATCCCTGAGTTGTTGTCGCTGGAACGGGTGTAGTACTCCTGGTTCAGCAGATTCTTGATCCCCGCCCCCACCTTCAAATTCGACGCTTCAGGGCCGAAATCGTAGCCAACACGGGTGCTCCAGGTCGCATAGCCCGGTATGTCCCCATACTGGCCATCCGGTGTCGGATCAGTGATGTACACACCGCCAGTGCCGGGCGCGTGCTGCTGGGACTGGGCAAACATGTCCAGGTTATAGGTCCAGCGATTGACCACATAACGCGCACCCAGGTTTACCACCTGGCGGGAATACAGCGGCAGGTCACGCCCCTTGAAGTTCGGAATGTCACCCTCGGAAGTCGCCTTGGTGTAAGTGAAGCCCGCATTCACCGACAAGCCGTCAAGGCGTGCGTCCAGAGCCGACAAGTCGTAATGAACCGAAGTTTCCAGGCCCTGGTGCTTGGTTGCCCCCAGGTTGGTCCAGCCCACATCGTTGCTGACGTATTGCAACTCGTCGGCAAAATCGATGTAGAACAGCGTCACTTCACCGCCCCACACGCCATTGTCGTAGCGCGTACCCAGCTCGTAGGTTTTGGCCTTTTCAGGGCGCAGGCCTGCCGCTGTCGCATCGCCGACACCGCCCTGCCCCAGCTGGAAGTATTGCAGGCTGCCGAACGAGGTTTCGTAGTTGGCAAACAGCTTCCAGGCGTCCGAGAGGTGATACATCACGCTCAGGGCCGGCAGGGCTTCGCTGCTGTCGATGCTGCGCTTCTTCTCAAGCACCGGCACACCGTTGTTTCCCAGTACCGGGCGGTCGTGCCATTGGGTGCTGATGCGCTCGAAACGAATCCCCGGAGTCACCGTCCAGTTACCTACATCGATCTTGTCATCGATATAGAACGCGTTGGCCTCAGTGCCGCCCGTGCGATCCTGATACACATGACCATCGGCTCCTGGCCCCGGCACTGGCACGTTATTGACCAGCAAGACCTGGCTGGCCTCCTCGTGCATCGCTTCTTTGAGATAGCGATAGCCCACACCCACTTCCTGCGTCACGGGCCCCAGCGTAAACACATGGGACACCCGTGGCTCGATGCCAAACGTGTGATAACTGCGCGGATACGAGGCCAGGGTCTGCAAGTTACGTGCGGCAATAGTGCTGCCACGAAAGCTGTCGGTGTAATACGTCAGGACTTCAAACTGGGTCTGGTCGTCAATCTGGCGCAGGTACTTGAAAGACACGTCCTTGCGCCGCCCGGTGAAGCTGTCGTAGTCGCGCACCGACTGATACGGATCGGCATCGAACTGCTTCTGGGTCAGGCCACCGGGCATGTCCGCTGTGGCATCGTAATAATGAAAGTTGAGGGTGAAGTCATCCTGATCGGTGGGCGCCCAGTGGGTTTTAAGCAACACGTCATCAATATCGTTGTCATTGTTGCGCGCCCGATAGCCATCCCCCTTGACCCCCGAGTACAGCAGCGCGGCACCGATGCCGTTGTCTGCCGTGCCGCCCAGAAACGCCGATTCAATGTGCTTCCAGCCACCGCGTTCGGAGGTCTCCAGGGTAGTACCCACTTCGCCCTGGAAGGTTTCAGGAATGGCCCGGGTGACGAAATTGATCACCCCGCCCACGTTTTGCGGCCCATAGCGCACCGAACCGGCACCGCGTACCACGTCAATGCTGTCCAGGTTGCCCGACGAAATCGGAGCCATCGACAATTGTGGCTGGCCGTAGGGCGCGAACGCCGCAGGGATGCCGTCGATCAATACGGTGGAGCGCGGCGACAGCCGTGAAGTCAAACCGCGTACGCCTACGTTCAGCGAAATATCGCTGCCGCCAGTGCCGTTGGACTCCTGCACCTGCACCCCGGGAATGCGCTTGAGCGCGTCACTGACGTTCATGGTGCCCTGCTCGACCATGGCCTCGCGGCGTACCACCGTCCGGGCGCCCGGATGATTCTGCACCACCGCGTCATTGGCATCGCTCAGCCAGTTACCGACCACTTTCACATCCACCGGCCCCAGTTCCAGGGGTCCGGAAGGTGCGGCACTGACGGTGGGCGCAGCACTCAGGGTCACGGCATCGCCGTCCAGCGTGTAGCTCAGGCCACTGCCTTGCAGCAACTGCGCCAGGGCTTGCTCGGGTGACAGGTTGCCGTCGACCGCAAGCGCCAGTTTGCCCGCCACCAGTTGCGGGCTGAAAAACACCTGCAACGAGGTCTGTTGAGCCAACTGGCTCAGTGCGGCACCCAAGGGCTGCGACTGAATATGGACAGCACTCGACGGGGATTGTGCGGCAAACGCACAGGGCATCGCCGCATTGACCGCCAGGGCCAACGCCAGCGGCAACAAGCGCGTGCGGGGAAGAGAAGCTGGAGTGCTCAAAGGTGTTTCAAGCGAGGAAAGTCGCCCACGATGATTGTTGTTTTTCACGTCGAGTCTTGCCCTGTGGATCGCACTTGAGTGCGACTGTTAATGCAAACCAGTTGCAGTTGATCAAGAAGACGAAGAACTCGAAAAAAACCTGAATTGATTACCCAATTATTTTCGGGCGATGATTTCCTGACTGCCGTCTGACCGTGCCCGGACAGCGACTGGAAGGATCTGTGGCAAGGCCTTGAGCAGCGCATCGGTGTCATCGGTTTTAAACACGCTGGACAGCCGCAGCCGGGCGATCGCAGGCGAGGTCACGTGCACAGGCTTGTCGCGATAACGGGACACTTGTGCCGCCACTTCACCCAGGGTGGCATCCTCGAACACCAGTTGTCCCTTGCGCCAGGCGGTCAACACCCGGGTGTTGACCGCCTGCACGGCAGCCACCTGCCCCTGCGCGCCCACAACAGTCCCCTGCCCCGCCGTCAGGTTGGCCACTGCGTGCGGGTTGGCACCTTGCACCCGAACATGCCCGGACTCCACCGCAACCCGTGCCTGATCGCCCTCGCGCAACACGTCAAAACGCGTACCGGTCACTGTCACCTGCCCGGCACCGGCCTGAACCACAAACGGCCTGTCAGCGTCGCGGGCCACGCTGAACATTCCCTCGCCCTGCTGCAACTCGACATTGCGCTGGCGACGCTCGAAATTGATTCGTACGCGGCTGCGGCCGTTGAGTTCAATGGATGATCCATCGGGCAGGTTCACTGTGCGCCGCTCACCTGTCGCCGTGGCAAACTCTGCCTGGTAGCCCGCTGACGATTGCAACTGCATCCACAGGCCCGCCCCGGCCGCTATTGCCACAACACTCGCAGCCAGCCCGTAAGCCAGAAACGAGCGACGCCCCAACCTTGGCGCAGGCACTTCGCACAACGCCTGCAATCGCGCCTTGGGCAACAGGTCTGCGGCCGACCACATGCTGGCCAACCACTGGTATTCCGCCTCATGGCTGGCGTGTTGCGTACGCCACGCCTCAAATTCGGCCTGCTCGGCCACGCTCAGGGTGTGCGCTTGCACTCGCGCAAACCAGGTTGCGGCGGCGTCGCGCACATTCGCGCTGCCACATGCACAGTCAGGCGTATCCATCACGCAATCCTTTACCGATGTCATCACGCAGACCCCACACGTTCACGCAGATGGCGCAGGGTGCGGATCATATACTTTTCCACCATGTTCTTGGACAGCCCCAGGCGCTCTGCAATCTCTGCCTGGGTGAGGCCTTCGATCTTCTGCCAGACAAAGACCCTGCGACAATTGAGCGGTAGCTCCTGCAATGCCCTTTCAACCGACTCAGCCAACTGCAGAGCACGCATGTACTGCTCCGGATCACCGGTTTCGGACGAGCCTGAAGGAACGCCCGCCTGCTCCTTGGCAGCGCGCAGTTCTTCACGGCGAAAACCATCCACCGCGATATTGCGGGCTGTCTGGTGCAAATACGCACGCGGCTGCTCGACCGCATCCACATTGGATTCGAGCACGCGGACAAAAGTGTCATGGGCGAGGTCTTGAGCCTGCTGTCGGTTGCGCAGGCGCCGGGTCCAGGTTCCGATCAACTCTTCGTAATGGTCAAAGAAGCCCGTTTTACGGGGCACTTTCTGAGTCATCGCAGGGGACTACACAGGTGGGGCGCGAATAGTAATGCTTCCTATTAAAGCCAGCAATCACTGCGATGACAGAAGGTCAAACCCTTACATCTCGGCCTTGGCTAACAAGCGTTTCTCGACTTGAGTGGCACCGCTGGAACCATAGCGCCGGGCCGTGAGCAACCCGACCACTCCCATCACCCCGCAGAACGCCACGCACACCCACGGACTCCACGGCATCAACGCGATCAGCAGCAACGGCGTGGTGCTGGCCCAGAGTGCGTAGGCGATGTTGTAGGTAAACGAAATGCCCGAGACGCGGATCGGCGCAGGAAACAGGCCAACCATCACCGAAGGCACCACCCCGACAATCCCGCAGGTCAAACCGGCGAATGCGTACGCCAGCCCGGGCAATGCCCACTCCCCTACCAGACTGGCGTACAACAGGCCGATACCCAGTGGCAGCAAAACGCTGTACAGCGCAATGCTGCGCCAGACGCCGATACGGTCGACGATCAGACCGGCCAGCACACAGCCGATATTCAAAAACACGATGCCCAGGCTGCTCAACGCAAAGGTGTGACTGGCAGTCATGCCAAAGCGTTGCTGCATCACGGTCGGCGTAATCACCACAAACACCACCACGGCGCTAGTAAGGACGCAGGTCAGCAACGCAGCCGGTAGCAAAGACCCACGGTGATCACGCAAAACCGTGCGTAACGGGAACTCTGCGCGGCCTTCCTTGCGCTCGCGCAAGGCTAAAAACACCGGGGTTTCACTGAGCCAGCGACGCAGCCACACGCCAATCACACCGAACACGCCACCGAGCAGGAACGGAAAGCGCCAGGCGTAATCAAGGATTTCTGCTGGTGTGAACATCTGGGCGAGAAGCGTCGCGGTCAAGGCCCCGATCAAGTAGCCGAAGGTCAGCCCGGCTTGCAAGAAGCCCAAGGCAAAGCCCCTGCGACCGGCCGGTGCATGCTCGGCCACAAATACCCAGGCACTGGGCACCTCCCCCCCTACCGCCGCGCCCTGAAGGATGCGCAGGGCCAACAGAATCAGCGGCGCGAAATAACCGATATCCGCGTAAGTGGGCATGATCCCGATCAGCAGACAAGGCAGCGCCATCATCAGGATGCTCAGGCTGAACACCCGCTTGCGCCCCAGGTGGTCGGCAAAGTGCGCCATCAAAATCCCGCCCAATGGGCGCGCTAGATAACCGGTCACAAAAATCCCGAAGCTCTGCAGCAAGCGCAGCCATTCGGGCATGTCCGGCGGAAAAAACAGCTGGCTGAGGGTCAGGGCAAAGAATACGAAAATGATGAAATCGTAAATTTCCAGCGCCCCGCCCAGGGCCGCAAGGCCCAGGGTTCTATAGTCGGAACGGGAAAAACGCACCGTTGTGGCTTGAGTATCAGCAGACATAAATAGGCTCAATGTTAACTGGACACGCCTATGTTGGCGCTTGCGTTCGAGGGCGCGAGCATAGCAAATCCTGCAGAAACCACTGCAAAACCTGTGGGAGCGGGCTGGCTTGGGATGCGAACTGCTCGGTGTGACTGAGTCACCAAAGCGCGGCCATCGCGAGCAAGCCCGCTCCCACATAGGCCCCCGCCCCCAGGCAACTACCCCTGCCACCCTCCACCCAATGCCCCAAACACATCCACCAGCGACAGCGACACCTGGGCGGTGCTGTCGACCAGCGCTGCTTCGTTGGCCAGCAGCACGTTTTGAACGGTCAATACGTTCAGAAAGTCCACCGTACCCTGGGTGTACTGTTGATGGACGCTATCCAGCGCACGCTGGCTATGCACCACCGCCTGCTGCAGGCTGTCACGACGACGCTGGTTGGCCTGATACGCTACCAGTGCATCGTCCACCTCATGCCAGGCCCGCAATACGGTTTTTTGATAGGCAATGCCGGCCTCTTGCTGACGCCCTTCCTGCAATTGCAACGCACCCTGCAAACGTCCACCTTCAAACACCGGCACGCTCAACCCCGGCCCGAACGCAAAACTGCGCGAGCCCCAGCTGCCCAGATCTGACAGTTGCATGGCTTGCATCCCCAGGCTTCCAGACAAGGTAATACGTGGATAAAAGTCCGCCTTGGCCATACCGATAGCAGCCGTGGCTGCATGCAATTGTGCCTCGGCACGGCGGATATCGGGGCGTCGCTGCGCCAACTCGCTCGGCAAGCCAATCGGTACATCCGCGCCATAGGCCGGCACGGGCGCCGCTGCGTTCAATAGCTGCTGCAAGGCCCTTGGTTCACGAGCCACCAGCATGCTCAGAGCATTGATCAATTGCGCACTACGCTGCTGCAACGGCGCCATGCGCGCTTCGATCTCGGCTACCTGAGCGGCGGCTTCCGACACTTGCAAGTCAGTGGCTACGCCCTCTTTGAGCTGCAATTGAGTCAGCTCCAGACTACGGCGGGCGATCTGCAGGTTTTGCTCCACCACCGCCAGTGCCTGCTGCGTACCACGCAGCTGAATATAGTGCTGCGCGGTCTGCACGATCACCAGCAACTGCACCCCGTGACGATCCTCTGCCGCCACTTGCACTGATGCATCAGCCGCTTCCACCGAACGCTTGACCCTGCCCCACAAGTCCGCTTCCCAGCTAAAACCCAGGCCACCATTCCACAGATTGAACGCCTGCTTGCCGCTGTGCCCCGAAGGGTCATTCAAGCCCACCTGACTGTTACGGCTGCGACTGTAACTGGCCGTACCGTCCACCTCAGGCAAGGTGTCGGCGTTTATTTGACGGCGTATCGCAAGGCTTTGCTCCAGGCGACTGGCCGCCAGTTGCACATCAAAGTTGCTCTGCTGCGCCTCGCGCACCAATGCCGACAGCTGACGATCGCCAAAAGTGTCCCACCAACGCGGGTCGATTGCTGACTCGAGCGTCCCGCTATGCCCCGCTTCAGTGGCCACGGGCGCCCAGTTTTTTGCAATCTTGGGCACGGGCGCCTGGAAGTCCGGACCTACCACGCAACCACTCAGACTCAACACGCTGTAACAGGCCACAGCCCAGATCAATGCAGTGTTTTTCATCGTGCGCTGACCTGTTGATCGTGCGCTGTGGCCGTGTCGATAGATGCATCTACCGACATCCCGAGGCGCAATTGGCTGGCCAGTAACTGCCCTTGATCCAGGGTGACTTTCACCGCTATGCGCTGCGCCACCTTGGTGAAGTTGCCCGTTGCGTTATCCGGGGCAATGGCCGAGAACGTCACACCGGTAGCCGGAGCAATACTGTCGACGGTGCCTTGCAGGGTCTGGCCGGGGAAACTGTCAACCTTGATCGTCACACGTTGCCCGGCCTGCATGTGGGTCAACTGATGCTCTAGAAAGTTGGCAACGACAAAGGCGTCCGCCAGCGGTACAACCGCCAGCACGGTATCCCCGGGCTTGACGTAAGCGCCAAGACGCACGCTGCGCCGACCTACAACGCCGTCAAAAGGTGCCGTCAGTTGGGTGTGGGACAAGTCCAGCTCGGCCCGTGCCTGCAAGGCCTCGGCATAGTCCACCGACGCTTGCGCCGCGGTGGCCTGGGCGGCCAGCACACGGGTTTGCTGACGGGCAGCTTCCATGGCGGCCTTGTGCTGGGCCAACTCGGCCCGGGCGGTCAGCGAACGATTTTTCGCCTGCTGGGAGTTCTGCAGCGTTCCCGCCCCCTGCCCCGCCAGATGTTGATAGCGCTGCAACTCATGTTCGGCAAACTCCACCTGCGCCAGGTCCGCATCGACCGTGGCCTTGGCCTGTTCGATCAGCGAGCGTTGACGCTCAAGCATCGCCAGTGCATTGGCCTGCTGCGCCCGAGCGCTCGCCACGCTGGCTTGCGCCGCTTGCACGGCAGCCTGATAGTCCTGAGGATCGATCCGCGCCAACAACTGCCCGGCCTTGACCGGCTGGTTGTCCTGCACCAGCACTTCATCGATAAACCCTGCGACTTTAGGCGCGATCAAAGTGTAATCGGCGCTGACAAACGCATCATTGGTGCTCTGCACTGCACCCGATCCGAAAACCAGCCGCCACAACCCGTACAGCACAATAACTGCCACCAGACCCACGCCGACCATGACCAAAGGCTTGCGCCCGCTTGTTGTACTCATTTCACTGCTCCAACAGGTGTGCCCGGCGCGTAGATCCGCGTGGGGCCAAAAGGGATTAACACAATCAATAGAAGCGCCAAGGCGGCCATGTACAGATAGAGGTCGGCAGACGTCAGCACCACCGCCTGCTGATGAACCCGATGCGCCAGATCTGCCCCGGTACTGACCAGCGGCGAGTTACCCAGGCGATCGAGCAACATCGTTGAATGGAAGTGCTCGCGGTTGAGCGTCAACACACCCAGCACACTGCCCGCGGCAACCGCTGAAAAGCCTTTGACGGTGTTGAACCAGGCCGATGCAAACGGGCCGTCAGCCGGGTTCAGGCCGCCCGTGGCGAGCATCAACAACGGAATTACTGCCATGGGCTGTGCGATGATTTGAATCGCCTGCAACCCATAGAAATTCTCGCGACTCCACATTGAGGTCACCTGCGAACCGAGGCCGCACGCCAGCGCCAACAGCGCCAGACCAATGGCCAGTACCCAGCGGCAGTCAACCCAGCGCAGGTTGCACAGCGCGACCACCAGCGGCAGCGCAATCAACTGTGGCAACGCCACCAGCAACATGACCGGAGCGGTTTCAAGGGGACGGTAACCCTGCACCTGAGCCAGATAACTGGAAGGGATCTTGATCACCGCCAACAACACAAACAGCACCCCGCCCAACGTCAGCAGGGCATGAGCCAGGTTGCGGATTTTCAACAGTTGCAACTTGAAAAACGGCAGCGGATGCGACCATTCATTAATAAAAAACAACACCATCAGCGCGGTGCCGCCGACAATAAAAAACTGAATCATCGGCGACTCGAACCAGTTCAGCCGCTGGCCCAGTTCCAGGCCCAGCACCAGCATGATCAGGCCCGGCAAGCCAAGCAGCAGGCCTCGCCAGTCAAACTGCTTGAAACGCTCCAGCCGCAATGGGTCCTGGGGCAAACCCCAGGCCACACAAGCCATCGACAACAGACCCAGCGGGATGATTTGCCAGAACGCCCACTGCCACCCGGCGTACTCCACCCACCAGGCAGACAGCGGCGTACCAAAACTGGGGCCAAAGGTCGCGGTCAGCGCATAACTGCCCAGCCCGTATAGACGAATGCCCGGCGGCAAAAACCGTAGCGCCACCGACATCAGCATTGGCGGCAAGGCGCCACCGGCAAACCCTTGCAAAGTGCGCAGCAACATCAGCACATCGACATTAGGCGCAAACGGGCAGAGGATGCCCAACAGCAAAAAAGCACCGATGGCACACAAGGTAAACCGTCGCAAAGAGAAGGTTGCCGCGCACCAGGGCGCGAAAGCCATGGCACTGATGGACGTGGCCGAATACACCGCCAGCAACCAGGTACTTTCGTCAAAACCGATGCCCATTGCCCCACGAATATCGGGCATGGCCACCTTGGTTACATTCTCGTTGAAACCCGATACCAGCACCGCCAGCAACACGCCCAGCAGACCCGTAAAAATCCGCAGCCCAAATGCCGTGCTGATGGCGGGTGCCGGGGTGGTTGCACCTGCAACCAGCGCAGTCACACCCCTGCTCCAGACGCCAGACTGCGCCCATGATCAAACCGCCAGTACATGGCTGACTCCGTCGTCTTTATAGATGACAGAAAGTTTAATCAGCTTGCATTGCTATAAAAATTGATAAATAGCTAACTGTGGAGTGCGTCAGACGCAATTATTGCGGATGCCAACTTTTGCCCATAGCAGCTGCCGGAGGAACGAGGCTGCGTCCGGTAGCGAAGCCGCCATATATCAGCTAACGGGTTAAACAGTAATGACGCGACTAAAATCTTGCGAGTGCTTCGCACTCGGACGCAGCCTCGATCCTTCGGCAGCTGCTACAGGGATTAAGGCTCACACCACTGCGTTATCGCAGAAAGTCTTGAGGGTTCGACGCAGCCAGCGGTGGGCATGGTCGTTGTCCAGGCGCGGGTGCCAGGCCTGAACGATTTCAACCGGCTGCAACTGGATCGGCAACTCGAACGGACGCAATTTAAGGCCCAGTGGTTCAAGGGTTTTAAGCAGCACCTGGGGCATCAACGGCAGAATCAGGTCGGCGCCAGCCAGCGCAAAGATCGCCGAGTAGAAAGTCGGCGTAGTGAATGACACCCGACGCTCCAGCCCCTGTTCAGCCAGCACCACATCAATCGGCCCCCGGGCATGGCCCCGGCGGGACACACTGATATGGTCATACCCGGCAAAGCGTCGGGGTGTAATGGGCTGGTCGAAGATGGGATGACCTTCCCGTGCCAGCCCTACAAACGGGCAAGTGAACAGCTTTTGAACCTTGATATCCGAGCTGAAGCGGTTAGTGGCGCAGATGGTGAGGTCAATACGCCCTTCATTAAGCGCTTCATCATCGGTAAAACCTTCCGGCACGACCCGCAAGGTGGCCTTGGGCATTTCCAGGGCTATTTGCTGGCGTAAAGCGGCACCATACACGCCAAAAAATACGTCGTTGGCGCGAATGCTGAACGTGCGCTCCAGCTCACGCAAATCACTGTTCTGGCTTTGAGTGAAGATCCCGTGGGCCAACTCAACCACACCGCGTACCTGTTCACGCAATTCCAGCGCCCTGGGTGTGGGCACAAGCCCACGGCCGGAACGCACCAAAATAGGGTCATTCAAGACTTCACGGATTCGGGTCAAGGTGCGGCTCATGGCCGGAGCGCTCAGGTTCATGCGCCGGGCAGCGCCCACCACAGAGCCCTCTTCGAGCAAGACATTCAAGGCAACCAGCAGATTCAAGTCAGGTATTTGCATGCCTTAAAGGGTATCGGGTAACGCATGTCATGCCTAGCCGGCTCGTAATGCACCATTATTGCGCATCAGGTAAAACAGTTTCGCTCACACTTAGCTAGCTAACTAAGAGTGACATTGATACATTGCCGCCCGTCAGGTTGATGCCTGACGCTCTCTTTGGTTGAGATTTTTGGCCATTACCGGATCCCCATGATGGTAATGGCCTTTTTTACGCCTGCCATTTCTCCCCCGCCCCAAAGTAGAGCCATCCTGAGTGGTGGAGCCACCCATCCTGAACTACGCTGGCAGCCCAATCCATTACAACGATTGGGGACTCTATGCAGCTGGGCAAAAAGATTTCAAATCTGGAAAAACTGGCCTGCAAATACAACCACTGGATCCATGCCACCCGTATCAGTCTGGCGTTCCTGATTACCTTCGTTGTCATTCGTTACTTCAAGCTCGACGGCGCCTCCTATGCCCTGATCACCATGCTCATCGTGATGGGGCCGCAGCCTTATTGGGGTAATGTCTCGTCACGAGCCGTGCAACGTACCGGTGGCACCATCATTGGTGCGCTGTCGGGGCTCGTGGGTTTGTACCTGGAAACCTACTCGTTTTCCCTCATGCTGTTGTGGTCCGGCGTCCTGATGTTCATCGCAGGCTACCTGACGCTGGGCAAGCATCCTTATATGGCCCTGCTGATCGGCGCAACGCTGGCAGTGGTCAGTTGCGCACCGCCCAATGACATGGAGTCCGCACTCACCCGCAGTGGTTACGTACTGGCAGGTTCGATACTGGCCATGCTCTACACCAGCATTTACCCGTTAAGGGCCTACACCGATCTGCGGATCAAACTCAGTGCAAGTCTGGGCAAGATCAACGAACTGTATTCGGCGTACTTTTCCCCCCGGATCGCCGAGCGGCCCGATCTGGAGGATGAGCTGAAGGATGAGCTGGACACGATCATCAAGTTGCGCAGCTATATCGCTCCCGCCAGCAAAGAGACCAAACTCAAGCCACACGTGTTCGAGGCAGTGCAAACCCTGCACCGCAACATGCTGGCGACCATGAGCCTGATGATCGATGCATACTGGTCTTCACGCGAAAGCCATCTGCTGATTGAGAGCGAACCGGCATTGAGCGACCTCCACCACCTGATCCCGCAAGCGCTCGAATCACTCCAGAACAAGCTGACCCTGGGCATTTCAAACAACCAGATCAGTGGCGAACTGCGGCAAAAAACCCACGACCTGCATGAACTTGTGCTCAAGAGTCTTGATGGCAAGATCAGCGAAACACCCTTTTATGCCTATGTGTGGCTGAGCCTGGAAATGCTCAGACAACTGACCGAACTCAATGATCAACTGCACAGCGCACTCTATCCGAACCCCCACAAGCACTTGTTTAAAAACGACAAGCCGGCGGATCAGAAATAACCTCATGGCAGCTGCCTGAATGGTGAATTCGCGGGGTCTCGTGCAAGAATTATGACGCTTGCATAAGGCCCTATTAATCCAATGCTCTTGACCCATTTAGATGACTTAACGCACAAAAGATGAGGATTTTTCGGACTCTAAAAATGCGTATTTAGCTATAAACACCAGCCAAAAAAGCAAATAAAAAATATGTAATTTATTGTTTTAAAACAATAAAAATCAAAATCAGCCAATTCCAGACTTTGTCAACACCCTGTTACCACCCTACAGCCTCACCTGGCCTGCCGAGAATTATGGTCTAGGCTCTGCTCGCACCCGTATTAATGGATTTGAACGGTTGAGCCCATGAAACGACCACCTGCACCCAAAAACCACTCAAACCTCAACCAGCCTTTGCACGGTCCCGACGTGTGGAGTGTTTTGCATGCGCGCACGCCTGACACGCACTCCAGAACTTTAATTCTTACCGCACTGTAGATAGGAGGGCTTATGCAGCTCACCCCCAGAGAAGTCGAAAAGCTGATGGTTTACACCCTCTCGGACGTCGCATTCCGGCGCAAGGCTCGCGGCTTGAAATTGAACTATCCAGAGGCTGTTTCAATTATCACCGTGACCGCACTGGAAGGCGCGCGAGACGGCAAGTCAGTTGAAGATGTGATGACCGAGGCCAGCAAAGTGCTGACCAAAGATGACGTGATGGAAGGTGTCAGCGACCTGATTCCCAACGTTCAGGTCGAAGCGATTTTCACCGACGGCAGCCGTCTGGTCACGGTCCATGACCCGATCAAGTAACCGCCTGTTCCAAACCCGGTTAACGCAAAACTTTCACGTTTTGAGGAGTCAGTCATGAGCACTAAAGAGACCGCAGGGCCGCACCAGGACACCCACCCGAAGCACAACATCCCTCACGCCAAAAACCCTGGCGGCGTACACAAGGGCAATGAAGCTGACGTGCCTCTGGGCGGGACCATCTTCGCCAGCACCCCGATCACATTCAACGAAGACCGTCCCGTCACCAAAGTCAAAGTGCGCAACACCGGCGATCGCCCGATCCAGATCGGCTCACACTTTCATTTTTTCGAAGTCAATCGTGCCCTTGAGTTCGATCGTGCCGCAGCCTTTGGCAAGCGCCTGAACATCTCGGCTACCACCGCCATCCGCTTCGAGCCGGGCGATGAAATTGAAGTGCCGCTGATTCCGTACGGTGGCAAGCAAACCCTTTACGGCTTCAACAACCTGGTCGATGGCTGGGCACCGGACAAAATGACCAGCAACCATGAACGCCCGGAAAAACTCCAGGCCATTCAGCGCGCGGTCGATCACGGCTTCAAATTTTCCAAGCCGGCCAAGCCCACCAACGACAAGTAACCACAGCATTTTCATATTTTGCACTCGCGCCGTTTAGTCATTGACGCCCGCGCGGCATTAGAAAAGGAGCCACCGATGCCAACCATTTCACGCAAAGAATATGCAGGCCTGTTCGGCCCAACCACGGGCGACAAAATCCGCCTGGGTGATACCAATCTGTTTGTCGAGATTGAAAAGGACTTACGTGGTTACGGCGAAGAATCCGTCTACGGCGGCGGCAAATCCCTGCGCGACGGCATGGGGGCTGACAACACCCTGACCCGGGACAATGGCGTACTGGACCTGGTGATCACCAACGTCACCATCATCGACGCGATCCAGGGCGTGATCAAAGCCGACGTGGGCGTGCGTGACGGCAAGATTGTCGGTATCGGCAAAAGCGGTAACCCGGGCACCATGAGCGGTGTGACCCCCGGTCTGGTGGTGGGTGTGAGCACCGACGCCATCTCCGGTGAGCATTTGATCCTGACCGCAGCCGGGATCGACACCCACGTTCACCTGATCTCGCCACAACAGGCCTATCACGCGCTGTCCAACGGCGTGACCACCTTCTTCGGCGGCGGTATCGGCCCTACCGACGGGACCAACGGCACCACCGTGACCGCGGGCCCGTGGAACATCCGCCAGATGCTGCGCTCGCTGGAAGGTCTGCCGATCAACGTCGGCATGCTGGGCAAGGGCAACTCCTTCGGCCGCGATCCGCTGGTCGAACAAATCATCGCCGGTGTAGCCGGTCTTAAGGTTCACGAGGACTGGGGCGCAACTTCAAACGCCATACGCCATGCGCTGCGTACTGCCGATGAGATGGACGTCCAGGTGTCGGTGCATACCGACAGCTTGAACGAATGTGGTTACGTCGAAGACACCATTGATGCCTTCGAGGGTCGCACCATTCACACCTTCCATACCGAAGGCGCCGGCGGCGGTCACGCCCCCGACATCATCAAGGTGGCGAGCCAGAGCAACGTGCTGCCGAGTTCGACTAACCCGACCCTGCCCTACGGCGTCAACAGCCAGGCCGAGTTGTTCGACATGATCATGGTCTGTCACAACCTTAACCCCAACGTGCCGGCTGACGTATCGTTTGCCGAAAGCCGGGTACGCCCGGAAACCATTGCCGCCGAAAACGTGCTGCAGGACATGGGCGTGATTTCCATGTTCTCCAGTGACTCTCAGGCCATGGGCCGGGTCGGTGAAAACTGGTTGCGCGTGATCCAGACCGCCCATGCGATGAAGGCTTCACGCGGCAAACTGCCGGAAGACAGTGCCGACAACGACAACTTCCGTGTACTGCGGTACGTGGCCAAGATCACCATCAACCCGGCGCTCGCCCAAGGTATCAGCCATGTGCTGGGCTCGGTCGAAGTCGGCAAGATGGCCGACCTGGTGCTCTGGGACCCGCGTTTCTTCGGTGCCAAGCCGAAGATGGTCATCAAGGGCGGCATGATCAACTGGGCGGCAATGGGTGATCCGAACGCCTCCCTGCCAACTCCGCAGCCCGTATTCTACCGTCCGATGTTTGGCGCGTACGGTAAAACCGTGCAAGACACCTGCGTCACGTTTGTTTCGCAAGCGGCGCTTGAAGACGGCGTGAAAGAAAAAGCCGGGCTTGAACGTCAGGTCGTGGCAGTCCGGGGCTGTCGCACCGTGTCCAAAAAAGACCTGGTGCGCAACGACCAGACACCGAACATCGAAGTTGACCCTGAAACCTTCGCCGTAAAAGTCGACGGTGTGCACGCCACGTGCAAACCCATCGATGTGGCCACCATGAACCAGCGTTATTTCTTTGGCTAAAGTCTGAACGGGCAGCCGCCGGGAGCGCATTCATCCCCGGCGGCAAACGCCCGGCAAATGATTCGGGGAAGGAGTTTGCGACGTGATTTTGATTGAACACATTCTGGGTAACGCCAAGAAAGACACGCTCTGGAAACAGAAACTGGAAGGCGCCAATGTCGACCTGCTGGTGCTGGACCAGCGTGAAGCGCAAAAAAGCCGCTGCCGGCGCACCAGTCTCGGCGGTCTGGACCTGGGTATCTCGCTGGAGCGCAACGTCGTGTTGTCCGACGGTGATGTGCTGCTGTGGGACGACGCCACCAACACTGCGGTGGTGGTGCAACTGAATCTGCGTGACGTGATGGTGATTGACCTCAAGGAACTTAAACAGCAACCCCTGGACGTTTTGATCAAAACCAGCTTTGAACTGGGCCATGCCCTGGGCAACCAACACTGGAAAGCCGTGACCAAAAACAACGAGGTGTACATCCCTCTCACGGTCGAAACCAAAATGATGGACTCGGTGATGCGCACCCACGGTTTTCAACATTTGCCGTATGCCTTTGTCGGCGGCGCTGAAATCCTGCCGCTGCTGACTACTTCAGAAGCACGCCTGCTGTTTGGCGGCGCCGAAGAAACCGACACCCACGTTCACGTGGCCAGCCCGCAAGACAAGCTGGACGCCGCAGCCCTAAAGATCCAGGGCCTGCACAGCAAAGACTCGCACAGTCACAGCCACGACAATGGCCATACGTTTCACAGCCATAAGCACTGAATCCGGCAAGAAGGCGCTTTGATGAACGCATCAGATCTAATTCGCATCATGCAGTTTGGCGATTCCGTATTGCCAGTCGGTGCCTTTTCGTTCTCGAACGGCGTGGAATCCGCCATTCAGAAAGGCATCGTTCACGATGTCGCGACCCTCAAGGGTTTTGTCCTCACGGCTCTCAAACAAGCGGCCAGTTGTGACGGCATGGGCGTCGTCGCAGCCCACCGGGCCTGCGTCGCCGACGACCGCGACGCAATTTTGCGCGCTGATTGGGCGGTTAATAACCGCAAGCTCAACGAAGAAAGTCGGCTGATGGCCACCCGCATGGGTAAAAAACTGGCCGAAATGTCGATCCATGTCGTCGAAAAACCCTTGGTCCGCTGGTGGCTGGAGCAGATCAAGGCCGGCAATGCGGCGGGTACTTACCCCGTCACCCAGGCCGTAGTGATGTCGACCCAGGGCATTGGCGCCAGGGAAGTGGTGGTGATGCACCAGTACGGTGTCGCCATGACCATTCTCAGCGCCGCCATGCGCTTGATGCGGGTCACGCACCTGGACACCCAGCACATTCTGTTCGAACTCAACCATGACATTGAAGCCTTCTGCGATATCGCTGAAATCGGCGATATCGATCAAATGTCCTCCTATGTACCCATCGTCGATGTGCTTGCCGCCGTACACGTCAAAGCCCACGTACGACTATTCATGAACTGACACCCGTGGCCTGCGTTGACAGGGTCAACGCTCAATCAGCTCCCCTATCTGGTAAGGAAATAACCGTGAAAAAGATTACTCGTATTGGTATTGGCGGCCCGGTCGGTTCAGGTAAAACCGCGATCATCGAAGTGATCACTCCGATTCTGATCAACCGTGGCTACAAACCACTGATCATCACCAACGACATCGTCACCACCGAAGACGCCAAGCAGGTAAAACGCACCCTCAAGGGGATCCTGGACGAAGACAAGATCCTGGGCGTGGAGACCGGTGCCTGCCCGCACACGGCAGTGCGTGAGGACCCGAGCATGAACATTGCGGCGGTCGAAGAAATGGAAGAAAAGTTCCCCGACAGCGACCTGATCATGATCGAGAGCGGCGGCGACAACCTGACCCTGACCTTCAGCCCTGCCCTGGCCGACTTCTACATCTACGTGATCGACGTGGCCGAAGGCGAAAAAATTCCGCGCAAAAACGGCCCGGGTCTGGTGCAGGCCGACATTCTGATCATTAACAAGATCGACCTTGCCCCTTATGTCGGCGCCAGCCTGGATGTCATGGAGAGTGACACTAAAGTGGTGCGCGGCAACCGCCCGTACATTCTCACCAACTGCAAAACCGGCCACGGCATTGAAGAGCTGGTGGACATGATCGAACACATGTTCCTGTTCGCACAAAAACCGGCGGTCAAGAGCGAGGTCACTGCATGACAGCGCAGAGCCAGATCGTGAACACCCCGTCACGGCTTCGCGCTCACTCATTAGGCAATGATGCGCCGGAGCTGTCCCAGTACCAGGACGAACCACCGCAAATGCAAAGCGGTGCCGCAGGTAAAAGCGGCTACCTGCGACTGGGTTTTGAAAAACGCGGCAATCGCAGTGTGCTGGCGGATATGGAGCGGCGGGTACCGTCGCTGGTGCAGCGGGCCCTGTATTGGGACGAGGTGATGCCCCAACTGCCCTGCGTGACCATGATTTCAACTTCAGGCTGCGTGCTGCAGGGCGATCGCCTGGCCACTGACGTCACGGTGGGGGTGGGTGCCTGCGGGCACGTCACCACCCAGTCAGCGACCAAAGTGCATTCGATGGATGCCAACTACGCCACGCAAATCCAGCACTTGCGGATCGAGGAAGACGGCTATCTGGAGTTCATGCCAGACCCGCTCATACCCCATCGCAATGCGCGGTTTATCACCAACACCCAGATCAAGATCCATCCCACGGCGACGGCGATCTACTGCGAAGTGTTGATGTCGGGACGCAAATACCACCACATCGATGAGCGCTTCGGTTTTGACGTGTACTCCTCGCGAGTGAGCGCTGAAAACCTTGAGGGCCGTGAGTTGTTTGTCGAGAAGTACATTCTTGAACCGAAAAAGGAGAGCCTGGACGCCATTGGCGTCATGCAAACCTTCGACGTGTTCGGCAACGTGGTGTTGCTCACGCCCAAGGAGCATCACAACCGGATTGTGGAGCGCATCCCGGCGCTCTTCGACATGACTGCAGGGCTGGCCAGCGGCGTTACCCGCCTGCCGAACGACTGCGGCCTGATTTTCAAGGTGCTGGGCAATGACAGCGGTGAGGTCAAGGCGCAAATCCGCGAGTTCTGGAAAGTTGCCCGCGAAGAGATTCTGGGTTTGACACTGCAACCGCAGTTTCTGTGGAAGTAGCTGTGTAGCTTCGCGTTGTTCGTCAGGGGCTACAGAAAGGTCAACTGTGGGAGCGAGCCTGCTCGCGAAGGTTGTTCGCGAGCAGGCTCGCTCCCACAGGGGGACATAGCATTACCAGGGCGGCTCTTGGCCGAATGCATAATTGGGAGAGTCAATATGGAAACTGCATCCAAGTGGTCAAAAGTGGCGGATGGCAACGTCGTCCTTGAGTTTATCGACGTCACCCTGCGCGGTTGCGCTCAGGTCATGTTCCAGAACAATCCGCTGACCGGATTGTTTTTTTTCGCTGCGATCTTTGTCGGGGCTTTTGCCGAAGGTAATCCGGCCGTGGCCTACGGCAGCGTACTGGGCACCGTAGTGGCAACCCTCACCGGCATGCACCTCAAGGACCACACGTCCTGGAAAGCCGGTCTGTACGGCTATAACGGCTGCCTGGTGGGTGTTGCCTTGCCGACCTTTCTCGCCGTCACCCCCATCCTGTGGCTGTGCATCATCCTGGGCAGCGCAGTCTCGGTAATCGTCACGATCTGCATTGCCGACATCCTGAAAACCTGGAAAGTCGCCGCACTGACCGCCCCCTTCGTACTCGTAACCTGGACCATGCTGCTGGCCAGCTATGCCTTTGGCGGACTGGAAAACAGCTCACTGCCCGTCCCCAACCTGCCCCACGACCTGATCGCCTATAACAGCAATCTGTTCGACGGCATCGACCTGTTCAAAAGTACGTTTTACGGCGTCTCTGAAGTGTTTCTGATTAGCACGGTGATTGGTAGCGTGCTGTTTCTGGCAGGGCTGGCGGTGTCATCGTTATGGGCAGCCGTGTTCGGCCTTCTGGGCTCGCTGCTGGCCGTGCTGACCGCGGTGGTCCTGCAGGCCGAACACACCAGCATCAATAACGGCCTGTATGCATTCAGCGCTGTACTGACGGCCATCGCCCTCGGGTCAACGTTCAACAAACCCAGCTGGCGAGTGCTGATCTACACCCTGGTGGGCGTAATCTTCACTGTATTTGTACAAGGCGCCTTGAATACAGTATTGGGCCCGGCAGGTATCCCGACACTGACCATGCCCTTTGTGCTGGCTTCATGGTTATTTCTGGTACCTAACAAAGACGTCATGCCGGCCCACCGCCAATAACTTTCGATGCCTTGCCGGAGTCTTCCCATGACCGTGATTGCCCGACCCCTTGCCGGTGCCGAACCGTCGAACACCACGCGTCGTGCCATTTACCTGCTGGCCGGTTTGGTCCTGGCCAACCTCCTTGCCTGGGCCTGGGCCTTTATCGAGTTCGGCAACAACCCGATACTGATGGGCACCGCATTACTGGCGTACGGCTTCGGCCTGCGCCACGCCGTGGATGCCGACCACATCGCAGCCATCGACAATGTCACCCGCAAACTGATGCAGCAGGGCAAACGACCGATTGCCGTAGGCACCTGGTTCTCCCTGGGGCATTCCACCATCGTGGTCCTGGCATCCTTTGCCATCGCCGTCACGGCGTTGGCTTTCAAGGACGACATGGAGTGGTTCCATGAAACCGGCGGATTGATCGGCACCCTGGTGTCATCGGTGTTCCTGCTGCTGTTCGGCGTGCTCAACCTGGTGATCCTGATCTCGGTGTACAAGAAGTTCAGGCTGGTCAAGGCTGGTCACAGCCTGCCCCCCGAAGAGCTGGACCTGATCTCCACCAACAAGGGTGGCCTGATGGCGCGGATCTTTGGCCGGGTGTTCAACCTGGTGGATAAAAGCTGGCACATGTACCCGGTGGGTTTTCTGTTTGGCCTGGGTTTTGACACCGCCACCGAAATCGGCCTGCTGGGCATCAGCGCCACCAGTGCCTCGCACGGCATCAGCCTGTGGTCGATCATGGTCTTCCCGATACTGTTCGCGGTGGGCATGGCCCTGATCGATTCACTGGACAACTTCGTGATGATCGGTGCCTACGGCTGGGCGTTTTCCAAACCGGTGCGCAAGCTCTATTACAACATCACCATTACTGCCGCCTCGGTGGTGGTTGCGTTGTTCATCGGCGGCATCGAGGCATTGGGACTGATTGCCGACAAGCTGGAGCTAACAGGGGGAATATGGACACCGATCAATGCCATCAGTGAAAACTTCGGCGAAATTGGCTACTGGATCATCGGCATGTTTGTGCTGTGCTGGTTAATTTCGGCCCTCAACTACTACCTCCGCGGTTATGACCAACTGGCTGCCAATACCTGATAAAGGCCAAGCACTCGGCCCCCCGTGTGGCAGGCATAAAAACCTGACCTACACTCCCTTCACCCCTCAACAGACGCGTCGTAGGTGCCATGACTTTATTACAGGACGTAAAAAATCGGATCTCCTTTGCCTATGGAGTCGCCTTGTTGGTGGCGATCAATGGCTTTCTTTTATTTTTGCCGGTGTTGCAGCGTGGTATTGCTCACGCCAATACAGTCTCTGGCTCATTTGACTCCTGGAAGGAGGCCTTAAGATTTTTAGATTTACTCGAAATACCCGGATTTGTGGTGGGATTTGTACTGGTACTGATGTCACTGGGGCTGCTGATCAAGTCGCGCATCAGTTGGTTTTTCGCATTATTGCTCTTAGTGGCCACCGTCTGCGTTGATGTCTTTATCCTTAAGAAACCCGACGGTGTGACCTTCTTTTCAATCTTCACCCTTGCGGTACTGGCCTTCTATTGGCGCCGGTACGACCACTACAGTCTGGCCACAGGCAGCTTCTTTGCGGTGGTCAGCATTGCCTCGCTGATCGTCTACAGCACGCTGGGCACGCTCTACATCGGTGAAGGATTCGCACCCCCCGTTACCGACCTGCCGTCAGCTTTCTACTTCGCCATTGTGGTGATGTCGACCGTGGGGTTTGGCGACATCGTCCCGCACACCACCGATGCGCGGTTTTTCACCCTGACGGTGATCATTCTGGGCATCACCATCTTCGCGATCTCGGTGGCGTCCATTGCCGGCCCGCTGATCAGCAACAACATCCAACGAATCGTTAAAGGCAGGATTACCCACATGGCCCGTAAAAATCACTACATCCTCGTTGGCGTCGGCTCACTGGCACAAAACGTCTACAAAGGCCTGACTGATCGCGGCGAGCACGTCACGGTCGTGTGCACCACCGGCAGCCAGCACGACTTGCCCGAAAAAGCTGACATCATTGAGGGTGACCCATCGGCAGCTGCAACCCTGAAAATGGCCGGTGCCGAGGACGCCAAATACATCGTGACCCTGTGCGACAGCGACGCCGAAAACGTGTTCACCATTCTGGCGGCCAAGGAAGTCGCCGGAGATGACACCCAGATCATCGCGCTGGTCAACGAAACGCGGAACATGCCCAAGGTCAAACGCGTCAACCCGACCATGGTGCTGTCGTTGCCATTGCTGGGCAGTGAGCTGCTGGTGCGGACCCTGCAGGGCGATCAAATCAATAATGACCTGATCACCGAGATGTTCTTCGGCAAGCGTACGTCCCTGGCATAAACACGAGCGGTGTTCTGTGGGAGCGAGCCTGCTCGCGAAGATCATTCGCGAGCAGGCTCGCTCCCACAGTTGAGGGCTTTATCATGTTTTATTGCGAGGTATCGGGGGCAGGCGTGCCCTTGGCCCCGGCCACCAGGCCGAACTCAACGGCGGCAAAACCGATCACCAGACTGAGCACCAGATAGCAGATGGAGACAAATACACCGCTCGGGTCTTTCATCATCTCAACGGCACCGAACACAAAACTGGAGAACGTGGACAGCCCGCCCATGATCCCTGTGCCGACCATGACGTGTACGTATTGATTGATCCGGTTGCTCTTGAACAGCGACGTGGCCACCCCCAGCAGGAAGGCGGCGACGATATTGACGACAAAAATATCCATGGGAAAGCCGTCGGCCAGGCGCGGCACCGACAGCATGACAAATTCGCGGCACATGGCACCGAACGCACCGCCGACGAAAATCAGAATAATCATGTTCAACATGGTGTTTGCTCCTGTGTCAGCGCGCCAGCCAGGCGCCGAATGCGGCGGCGGCCAGACCGACCAGTACCGAGATGATCAGATAACCTGCCGCCCATGCACGATCCTTCGCCTTGGCCAGTTTGGAAGCATCCAGCTGCATGCTACTGAACGTTGTGTAGCCGCCAAGAATACCAGTCAGCACGGCAGCACTCAGGAAGTCGCCGTAGCGGTCACGCCAGTCCACGGTAAACAGAATGCTCAAGTAACCGATCACAAAGGCGCCACTGACGTTGATCAAAAACGTGCCCAGCGGGAATGATCCCTTATAGAACTGCCCCACCCGCAGTCCGATCCACCAGCGCAGCAAAGACCCCAGCCCGCCCCCCAATCCGACCCAAAAAACATCCAGCGCAGTCATGAAGTTCCCTCTCGTGCCTGTTGATTAGTGAGAGGAACTCTAGTTCAGAAATACCAGGAGGCACGTGATTTGGAGCATAAGGGGCGCCACACACTTTCTTGAAGTTTGTGTCTGGTATTAACGAGGAGGACTTGGTAATTGAATAGCCGCTTAGAAATGGAAGTCACTTGCTAAAGTCCCACTATGGGACTAGGATCATTCTATGAGAATTGTTGCGACCAGTCAGCTTAAAAAATTTTGGCAACAGCACCCGGGCTCGAAACAGTCTTTCCTTTGCTGGATAGATGAGGCCAGGCAGGCCGACTGGCAAACACCCGCCGACATCAAGGCCCAGTTTCGCCATGCCAGCATTCTCAAAAGCAGCAGAGTCGTTTTCAACATCAAAGGTAATGAGTATCGACTCGTGGTCGCCGTGGCTTACCGCTTCAGCGCCCTTTACATCAAGTTCGTCGGCACCCACAAACAGTACGACGCCATTGATGCCGATACCGTTGAAATGGAGTAACCCATGAATATTCGCCCAATCCGTACTGAACAAGATTACCAGGACGCCCTGAAGGCTGTTTCCCCTCTGTTCGACAATGAGCCGGAACCAGGCACCCCGCAAGGCGACTACCTCGATGTCATGATCACCTTGATTGAAGCCTATGAAGCGAAGCACTTCCCGATGGACCTGCCCAGCCCGATAGAGGCCATACGCTTCAGGATGGAGCAGTCCGGGCTGTCACCTGCCGACCTGGTGCCCGCTATCGGCAGGCAGAACCGGGTTTACGAGGTGCTTAATGGCAAGCGGGCGCTGACACTGCCCATGATCTGGAAACTGCATGAGATGTTTGGCATCCCGGCTGAAAGCTTGATCAGGCCGGCAAAACCATAGCCGCCAGGTATCCCGTCAGCCCGGCGGTTTAAATACAGGCGATTGCGATGAAAAGGAGTACCCTGCCCTCCGGCTTTATCCCCACGCTTATGGACCCCCTATGTTTCCCAACGCTGAACGCTACAACCACTCCACCGAATACGCCAACAAACTGGTCGACCGCATCGGCCAGACCCCGGCCTGGATTGCCCAGCGCATCGGCGTGACCGAAAAGCGCATGCGCTACATCCTCGCGGGCTCGCGCACGATCAAGGGTGATACCACAGAAATCATCATGAGCTACGCCGAGCAGTTCTGCCTGGAATGCCTGGCCGCTGAAGCCAAGGCCGCCAAGGATCGCGCCAAGTCCAAGGCAACTGCCCCCGGCAGCGACGTTTAAAACAACCCCATCTGCCCGCCCACCAGCGCGCTGAAGTCGTCGTCGACAAACACCAGAATCGCGTCCGCCACCGGTTGTAGCTGACGCGTCAGGTAATGGTCGTAATCCACTTCTGCGGTGCGATTTTCCAAGGGCTGGGGGCCGGCCACGGTAATCACATAGCTGATAGTGCCGCCGTTCTGGTACTGCCGGGGCCGCCCCTGCTGGTCGTTGTACTCATCGGCCAGCCGCGCCGCCCGCACATGGGGCGGTACGTTACGTTCGTAATCACTGAGTTGACGACGCAGACGCTTGCGGTAAATCAACAGTTCGTCATGCTCGCCCGCAAGAGTGCTGCGCACAAAATCCCGCACATAGTCCTGATAGGGCTGGCGATTGAAAATGCGCAGGTACAACGCTTGCTGAAACTGCTGGGCCAGCGGCGACCAGTCGCTGCGCACAGTCTCAAGCCCCTTGTAGACCATCTCCCGACGCCCGTCCGCATGGGCCACCAATCCCGCATAGCGCTTTTTACTGCCCTCTTCGGCGCCGCGAATCGTGGGCATCAGGAACCGGCTGTAGTGGGTTTCGAACTGTAGCTCCAACGCACTGGTGAGCCCGTATTCGTCACGCACATGGGCCTGCCACCACTGGTTGACGTGCTGCACCAGCTCGCAACCGATACGGGCGGCGTCGTCTTCGCTGTGCTCGCTACGCAACCAGACGAAGGTGGAGTCGGTGTCGCCATAGATCACGCTGTAACCCTTGGCCTCGATCAATGCCCGGGTCTTGAGCATGATTTCATGCCCCCGCAAGGTGATCGACGACGCCAGCCGCGTATCGAAAAAACGGCAGCCACTGGAACCCAGCACCCCATAAAACGCATTCATGATGATTTTCAGGGCTTGGGACAAGGGTGCGTTTTTTTCGCGCTTGGCGACTTCGCGACCATTGGCCACCCGTTCGACAATGGCAGGCAAGCAATGCCGGGTTCGCGAAAAGCGCGCCCCGCGAAAGCCTGGCACCGAGGCCTCGTCACTCGGGTCGCGCAACCCTTCTACCAGCCCCAGCGGGTCGATCAGAAAGGTGCGGATAATCGACGGATAAAGGCTTTTGTAATCGAGCACCAGCACCGACTCATAAAGCCCCGGCTGGGACTCCATGACAAAGCCGCCGGGGCTGGCCTGGGGTGGTTTGTCGCCGAGATTGGGGGCGACAAAGCCCTGGCGGTGCATCAACGGCATGTACAAATGGTAAAACGCCGCCACCGAGCCGCCGCTGCGGTCCGCTTCAAGGCCCGTGACCGAGGCGCGCTCCAGCAGAAAGGTCAGCAACTCGGTTTTCGCGAAGATCCGCGTCACCAGCTCGCAATCCTTGAGGTTGTAACGCGCCAGCGCAGGCTTGTCTTCGGCAAACATGCGGTTGATTTCGTCCATGCGCTGATACGGCGTGCTGATGTCCTTGCCTTCACCGAGCAGGGTCTGGGCGACATTTTCCAGGCTAAACGAGGAAAACGACCAGGTTGCCGAGCGCAACGACTCAATACCGTCGATGATCAATCGACCCGCCGCACTGGCGAAGAAATGATTATTGCGGGTGCCGTGTTCGCGCCACTGCATTTCACTGCCCGCACGCCCCAGCAGCAGCGGGATACCCAGGCGCCGGGCATGCTCGTGCAACACCCGCAGGTCAAATTGCACGACGTTCCAACCGATGATCGCATCGGGGTCATGCTGTGCCATCCACTGGTTCAGGCGCAGCAGCAAGTCGCCGCGGGTAGCGCAGAACTCAAGATCGAAATCGACCGCAGTGTCCGCCTCGGTGGCTTTGCCCAGCATGTACACCTGACGCTGGCCACAGCCCTCTAGGGCAATGGAATACAGATCACCCTGGGCGCTGGTTTCAATATCCAGCGAGACCAGTTTCAAGCGCGGCCGATAATCGGGATGCGGCTTCATCCTGGCATCCAGTAGCGATCCATCGCCCTGGGCCCGTCCGCCAAAACTCACCGGGGCGGTGATGAAACGCTCCATCAGAAAACGTTCCGGCGGGCGCACATCGGCCTCGAACACATCGACCCCGGCGCGCCGCAGACGCTGGGCGACGTCCATCAACTGGGCATGCTGACGGCAGTAAAGGCCCATGACCGGTCGCGATTGAAAATCGCAGAGCTGCAGCTCACGAAACTCGACGCCACGTTCATCCTGCAACAGGGCCTGCGCCTGAGCGAGCTGCACCGTCGGGATAAACGCGGTTGAGGTCTGATAAGGCAGGCGTGCGTGCTGCGGCCCGTCATCGGTGGCCAGCCAGAAGTCGACTTCGATCCCCGACGGCGTATCGCGCCAATGCCGGGTCAGGACAAACCCCTGCTTCAACTCCACCGCAGCACCCTCAAGAACTTACAAACATGTCGCCAGCATCGCCAAACGGCGCATGGCTGCAGCGTCGCCCGGTTGCTTGGCGTAGTAGCTCACCGCAGTGCCCGTACCTTGCGGCACCAGATCGGCAAAGGATTCTGCGCCACGGGTATACACCGTCTGCTGACCAGCCTTGTCGCTGTTGAGATAGGCACTGGCATCTACCCCGAAAACGCTTTCGTCTTCCCACGAAAACTTGATGCATTCGGCGACCAGCGCCGTGGCTTTATCCGACGCCAGCACCCGGACCGGGGCTTTGCTGCGAGCAGTGTCCATCGCAGGAGACACACAACCGGCCAGCAAGGCCAGGCTCAAAACGCCAATCAGCATTCGCATTGGAAATCCCCTCAATAAAGGTCAACACGATAGCACGCGGCCAGCGCTAACCGGTGGCTAAATATCCAGTAGTCGCCATTAGAATCAGTGCCTTCAGAGGATTCACGTCAGATAACCGCTCGTCTTTTATCAGTGACCCAGGCCACAGAATCAGCAGTTTTTCATCCGCCAGCCAGCGAAGTCCGGGGTTACTGCTAGCTTCAATTAACAATAAATTCGCCGGGCATCGGACGATAGACCGCCAAAGGGCAATTGAAGGAGCAATACGATGGGATCAAGCACCGTCCGTAAAGCCAGTGTCACGGCACTCACTTTGGTCCTGACGCCGCTGGCGAGCTGGGCCGATAACGCCCGCGATTGGCAAAATACACCCACCGACCTCAACATGCTGTTCGGCTATTACAACCGCGTCGACAGTAACACCCCCATCGACACGGCCTTGCCCATCAAAGGCCTGTCGCTCAATGCTGATGTTTACATCCTGCGCTATGCCCGCTCGTTCTCCGTAGAGGGCCGCAACACTGCGATCCAGCTCCTGCAGCCCTATGCCGACCTGTCGGCGTCTTTTGACAATGCGCGCTATTTCACTGGCACCAAGCACAACGGCGGCATGGGCGACACCCAAGTGGTGCTGGCTCATAACATCTTCGGCGGCCCTGCCCTGAGCAAAGAGGAGTTTGCCAAATGGACTCCCGAGACCTTTCTCACTGGCGCGCTATGGGTGACTACGCCTACCGGGGACTACGACAAAAACCGGGTGATCAATATCGGCGCCAACCGCTGGGTATTCAAACCGGAAATAGGCTTTGGCACGCCCATTGGCCCTACCTGGCTTGAACTGAACACCTGGGTTTCGCTGTTCGGTGACAACGACGAATACCAAGGCGACAGCAAGCTTGAGCAAAAGCCGCTGTATGCCATTGAGGGCCATTACAGCTACACCATTAATCGCGCCCTCTGGGCCTCACTGGACGCCACCTATACACGCGGCGGCGAGACCAAAATCGACGGCGACTGGCAGGACAACAAACAGGAGAGCACCCTGGCAGGCGCCAGCGTGGGCTTTATGCTCACACCCCAGTTTGGCGGCCTGCTGGCCTACACCGACACTGTGGCCGAGCGCAAAGGGTCACCAGATATCGCCACCTGGACCCTGCGCATGCAGTACGTCTGGTAGAGGCCGCCATCATGCTCGCCTTGCGTCCTGCCTTGCTCGGCCTGCTCCTGGTCTTTACCGGACAGGTCCATGCCGCTGGGAACATAGCCATTGAACCCGCAGCCGTGCAGGCACTGGAGCGGATGGGCAGTTACTTGCGCAGCCTCAGGCAGTTTGGCATCGAGGCCAGCAGCCTGACTGACCAAGTGCTGGAAAACGGCCAGACTGTCGAGTTTCGTCATACCACCCAACTGCTGGCCCAACAGCCGGACAAGCTGATGGTCTCGGTCGACAATCAAGGCGTGCGGCGCACGCTCTATTACAACGGAAAGCGCTTTACTCTCTACCAGAGCCCCAGCGCCTACTACGCCAGCGCTCCTGCGCCAGCGAGCATCAATGCACTTATCGACCTGCTCAACACCCGTTACGGTATTGAATTGCCACTGGCCGATCTGTTTCGCTGGAACGCCAACACCTCGGAACAAGCCGGCTTGCGCTCCGCCGTGCTGATTGGCAGTGACACTCTGGAAGGTCAGCGCTGCGATCACTACGCCTTGCGCCAGGACGATATCGACTGGCAACTATGGCTACGCCAAGGCGAACAACCTCTACCCTGCCGCCTGATCATCAGCCGCCGCGATATCCCCGAACATCCGCGCCACAGCGTGGATTTTACCTGGCAACTTAAACCGGCGATCAGCGCCAGCAGTTTCGAATTCGAACCACCCCAAGGCGCCCAGGAAGTGCCATTGCAATGGGCCCCCAGCAAGTACAGCCCGGAGGCGCAACCATGAAGCGCCTACACTGGATGCTATGTGGCGTACTCGGCGCCAGCCTGTTGCACACCTCGGTGGTCATGGCCTGGCAAATACGCAGTGGTGGCGGAGCACGCACCTTTGTTGTGCCCCACAATGGGGGGTATCCGCCCTCTCCACACCCCATGCCACAACCACACCCTCAGTCAGGTCAGCATCCGCATCCACAACCGGGGCCGCCCCCTTATCCGCAACCGCACCCCTACCCGGCGCCCCGGCCCATGCCGCCTCCACGCCCCATGCCTCCTCCACCGCCCCCGCCTCCTGATAACTGGTATCACCCTTGGGCCGCAGCAGCTGTGGTAGGTGCAACCACGGCCATAGCCATCGGCTCGCAGGTAACCAGCGTACCTCCTGACTGCGTGTCGGTGATGGCCAACAATGTGGCGTATCAGCACTGCGGACCCACCTGGTACCAACCGCGTTACGTAGGCGGCAACGTGCAGTTTGTAGTGGTCCCCGCGCCCTGGTAATCATGCTTAAGCAAGGAATGCTTTATGACAACGCTCAACGATCTTAACGCCCTGCAAGCCAGCATCGCCGAATCGGTACTGGGGCAGGATGAGGTTATCCGACAGATTATTGTCGGCCTGCTGGCCAACGGGCATCTGTTGCTGGAAAGCCTGCCGGGGCTGGCCAAGACCCGTACCGTCAAGGCGCTGGCCAAACACCTGGACGCCAAAATGAGCCGCATCCAGTTCACCCCCGACCTGTTGCCTTCGGACATCACCGGTGCCGAGGTGCTGCATCAGGTCGACGGCCAGAACCAGATCATGTTCCAGCCCGGCCCGCTGTTCGGCAACCTTATCCTGGCGGACGAAATCAACCGCGCCCCGGCCAAGGTGCAGGCCGCCTTGCTGGAAGCCATGGAAGAACGCCAGATCACCGTGGCCGGCAACAGCCATCAATTGCCCGAGCTGTTTATTGTGTTGGCCACCCAAAACCCCATCGAGCAAGAAGGCACCTACCCGCTGCCCGAGGCGCAGATGGACCGCTTTCTGATGAAGGTATTGCTCGACTACCCCAACCCTGCGCACGAGTCGCAAGTGTTGCGCATGCTGCGGGCCGAGGAACAGGCGCAAGGCGCCAGCGCCGACACTGCGCCGGGGTTCGCCCTTGGCCAGGAGGCCATTTTTGCTGCCCGCCGTGAAGTCAGTGCGGTGGCCGTCTCGCCCGCCATCGACTGCTACCTGATCGACCTGATCAACGCCACCCGGCACCCCGCCGACTACGACCCCGACCTGGCGCGCTGGATCGCCATCGGCGCCAGCCCCCGGGGCGGCATCGGCCTGGACCGTTGTGCCCGGGCCGACGCCTGGTTGCGCGGTCAGGCATTCGTTTCGCCCGATAACGTGCGCGCGGTGGTGCATCCGGTGCTGCGTCATCGCCTGCAACTGAGTTACGACGCAGTGGCCGATGGCGTCAGCGCCGATCAAGTGCTCCACCGACTGCTCGAAAAAGTCGCAATACCGGCCTGAGGAGCTTGCCGATGTACGCTCCACAGCAGGACGCCGATGGATTGGTGTATGTGTCTCTGGCGCAATTGATGGCGCTGGAATTCAAGGCTCGTGCGTTGAGTTTTGTCGCCCGCCAACCCCAGGGCAGCATCCTTTCGGGCAACCATGCTTCGCGCTTGCGGGGCCGTGGATTGAATTTCGACGAACTGCGCCGCTACCAGCCCGGTGACGACCTGCGTCACCTCGACTGGCGGGCCTCGTTGCGCACCGGCAAACCGGTGGTACGCACCTTTACCGAAGAGCGCGACCGCCCGGCGCTGATCCTGGTTGATCAGCGCATGTCGATGTTTTTTGGCTCCAGCCACAGCTTCAAATCCGCCACCGCCGCCGAGCTAGGTGCATTGGCCGCGTGGATGGTTTTCAACGCCGGCGACCGGGTCGGCGGGCTGGTGTTCAACGACCAGCGCATCGACAGCATCGCCCCGCTGCGCAGTCGCAAGCGGGTCGAAGCGCTGTGCAGCAAAATCGTGCAGCAAAACCAGTTGCTCAATGCCACGCAACCCGACTGCGAAGACGCCGACCAGCTGGACAAGGTGCTGCAACACTGCCTTGCCGTAGCCGGCCATGACCACCTGATTTGCCTGATCAGCGATTTCGCCGATGCAGGCCCGCGCACCCTGCAGCTGATGCGCCAACTGGCGGTGCACAACGATGTGATCGCGATGCAGGTCTACGATCCCTTGGCGCTGGACCTGCCCAAAAACGGCCGCTTGCTGGTGACCCAGGGTCAACTGCAAGTGGAGCTGGCGGTGCAGCACCCCCACATTCGCCAACCCCTGGGAGACTTTCTCAGCGGCCGCTTCAAGGACATCGCCAGCCTGCTGCGCCGCAGCCAGGTGCCGTTGATGATGTTCAGCACCGAGCTGGATGCCCACAGCCAACTGCGCACTGAACTGGGCAAACTGGGCGGGCCGCGTCGATGACCACTCCCATCCCCAGCATTGATCAACTGCAAAACTTGGCCTTGCCTGCGCCCGTCAGTTACATGCCGCAGACCTGGGGCTGGTGGGCGTTGCTGGGGGTTGTACTGGCCGGGCTGGCGGTCTGGGCCGCACGCACTTACTGGCTTTGGCGGCGTAACCGCTACCGGCGCGAGGCCTTGCAGCGTTTGGCCCAGCTGCGCGCGGCCAACGACCCGATCGCCACCTTGCGCGAGCTGCCCACGCTGCTCAAGCGCGTGGCCCTGTCCATGCCGGCCCCACAGGCTGTTGGCCCGTTGCAGGGGGCGGCCTGGCAAGACTTTTTGCGCGGCCACAGCCCGCAACCGCTGCCAGACGATTTCAGCGAGCAACTGGCGTTCCTGGCCTATGCCCCGGATGACCAGTTGCTGGCATTGCCTGACACGCAGCGCCAGTACCTGTTCGAGACCTGCACACGCTGGGTGGAGCTACACCATGTGGCAGTTTGATTACCCCTGGTTGCTGCTGTTGCTGCCTTTGCCGTGGTTCGGCTACCGCTGGCTGCCCGCGTACCGCGAGGCCTGCAGCGCGGTGCGAGTGCCGTTTTTCAACGCCATGAGCCGCGCCATCGACCAGGCGCCACAGGCCGCCGGCACGCGGCATAACCTCTGGCAACTGCTGCTCAATCTGCTGGTGTGGGCGTTGCTGGTGGTGGCCGTGGCCAGACCGGTGTGGGTCGAAAAGCCCATCGAACGCCAGCAACCGGTGCGCGATCTGATGCTGGCCATCGACATCTCACAATCGATGGAAACCACGGATTTTACGGACGCCAACGGGCAAAAGATCAACCGCCTGGCCGCCGTCAAACAGGTGGTGCAGGACTTTATCCAGCGCCGCAAGGACGACCGCATCGGCCTGATCGTGTTCGGCAGCGGCGCCTACCCCCAGGCGCCGCTGACCCTTGACCACGCCAGCCTGTCGTTGCTGCTCGAAGACACGGGAATCGGCATGGCCGGGCCCAACACCGCCATCGGCGATGCCATTGGCCTGAGCCTCAAACTGCTCGACCAGGCCCACGAGCCGGAAAAGGTGCTGATCCTGCTCACCGATGGCAACGATACCCACAGCGCCATCCCCCCGACCCGTGCCGCCGCAATGGCAGCGGCCAAAGGCGTGGTGATTCACACCATCGGCATTGGCGACCCGAATGCCGAAGGCGAAGCCAAGGTCAACCTCACCGCCCTGCAAAGCATCGCCAAAAGCACCGGCGGCCAGTACTTTCGCGCCGAAGACCGTGACAGCCTGAACCAGGTGTACGCCACCCTCGACCGCATCACCCCGCACCAGGTCAAAACCCTGAGCCATCAACCCAAGCGGGACCTGTTCTGGTTGCCGCTGGCGGCGGCCATCAACCTGTTGGCGCTGTATCACCTGGGCGCGCTGCTGGCCTCGCGGCTGCATCAACGTCCGACCCGGCAGGAGGTCTGAAATGGAGATCAACCTCAGCGACTTCCACTTTCTGCGCCCGTACTGGCTGCTGCTGGCTTTGTTCGGCGCCCTGCTGCCATTGCTGTGGCGCCGCAGCCATGACCAGCAGCGCCGCTTGCGGGCGATCATTGCCCCGCATCTGCTGCCCCACTTGCTGATCACCCCGCAAGACCCTCACCGCCTGCGCCCGGTGCACTTGACGGCCGCCCTGCTGATCCTTGGCGCCATCGCGGCGGCCGGGCCCACCTGGGAACAGGATCGCCCGGCGTTCCTGCAAAACCGTGCCCCGCTGATCATCGCCCTGGATTTGTCACCGTCGATGGACGCCAGCGATGTGCAACCGACGCGCCTGGAAGCCGCCAAACACAAACTCCACGACCTGATAGCCCGGCGCAGCGGCGCACGCACGGCCTTGATTGCCTATGCAGGCAGCGCGCATCTGGTATTGCCCGCCACCGACGACCCGGCGTTACTGGACAGTTTCATCCAGGCCTTGGGCACTGACCTGATCGCCCTCCCCGGCAAAAATGTGGCGGCAGTGATCGAACAGGCCAAGCGTCTGCTGCAAGCCGAGAAAGCCCCCGGCACTTTGCTGCTAATCACCGACGGCGCCGACACCGCGCAGCTGGACAGCCTCAAACCACTGCTGCAAGGCAGCGCCCTGCAAGTGCTGGTACTGGCCGTGGGCAGCGCCAATGGCGGGATCATCCGCGATGCCAGCGGCCAGCCGCGCACCGACAGCAATGGCCGCCCCGAGCTGGGCAGCTTCGACAGCGCCGCACTCAAGCAACTGGCCGCCGCCACCGATGCGCCGCTGGGCAGCCTGACCATCAATGATGACGATCTGGACTGGATAGAGGGCCACGCCCGGCAGCACTTTCAGGCCGCCAGCGATGAACAGCGCGAACTGCAATGGAAAGACGCAGGCTACTGGCTGTGCGGGCCACTGCTGTTGATCGCGTTTTTCTCGGTGCGCCGTGGCTGGAGCCTGAACTGGAACGCCGTGCTGGTGCTGGGCGCAGGCCTGGCCCTGCAGCCGGCACCCGCTGAGGCCAACGCCCTGACCGATGCCTTTTTCACCCGTGACCAGCAAGGGCGCTGGGCCTTTGAACATCAGCATTACCCGGCAGCGGCCGAGCTGTTCGTCGACCCTTACTGGAAAGGCATCGCCGCCTACAACGCTGCCGATTTCGACCTGGCACTGGCCAGCTTTGCGCAACTGGACACCCCCCAGGCGTACTTCTATCTGGGCAATATCTACGTGCGCCGCTTCAAGTTCGAGCAAGCGATTGCCGCCTACCGCCAGGCGTTGGCCCTGCAACCACAGTTCCCCGAAGCCAGTGCCAATCTGGCCCTGGCACTGGCCCTGTTGAAAGACACCGACAGCGCCGAGCAAAACACCCCCGAGGTCAAACCCGACGCGATCAAATTCGACAAGCAACCGGGCAAGGGCCAAAGCAAGCCGCTGCAAACCCTGCAAGCGGCCAGCGACGAACAATGGCTGCAAAACCTCACCACGTCCCCGGCCAACTTCCTGCGCCAGAAATTCAGCCTGCAGGACCAGACCGCACAGCAACCGAAGGTGGCGCCATGAAGCGCCTGGGCTTGACCTTGCTGCTGTTCAGCGCTCTGGCCTGGGCTGATGAGCCGCAGTTGCTGGTGCAAACCCGCCTCGTGCCGGGTGACGCGGTGGTGGTCGGCGAACCCTTGCAGCTGCAAGTCGATGTGCTGACCAACACCTGGTTCACCAGCGCCGCGACGCTGCCGGAGCTGTCGATCAGCGGCACCGATATCTTGCCGCCCAATGCCGAAGCCCAGCACCTCACACAAACCCTGCACGGCCAGACCTTGACCGGTCTGCGCTACACCTACCGCATCACCGCGAATCTGGCGCAGGGCTTTGCCATCCCCCCTTTCACCGTGCGGGCAACCCCGGCCCAGGCCAGCCATGAGCTGTCGGCGCAAACACCGGCGATGCAGTTCCGCGCCAGCCTGCCGAGCGGCTTCAGCCCCGGCGAGCCGGTGCTGGTGGCCAGTGCACTGCGTTTTAGCCAAACCATCAGCCCCAATGCCGGCCCGTTCAAGGTCGGTGACAGCCTCAGTCGCACACTGACGCTACAAGCCGACAACACCCCCGGCCTGTCCTTGCCAACGCCTGCGCTGGGCACCCTCCAAGGGCTCAGTGCTTACCCGAAAACCCCGCAAGTGCGCAATCTGGACGACGGCCGTGGCAGCTTTATCGGCGGGCAACGCATCGACCGCGTGAGTTATCGCATCGAGCGCGAAGGCGACTTCACCCTGCCGGCGATCAGCGTCAAATGGTGGGACAGCGTGAACCGCAAGGTGCAGGTCAGCCAGGTACCCGGGTTCAGCTTCAAGGCCACAGCCAACAGCGGCGACAGCCCGGTGTTTTCCATCACCCGCGACCTTGAACAGCTGGGGCAACCGACCCGGCTGCACATCCCCGGATCGCTGTTGTTCCTGGGCTCAATCCTGCTGCTGGCAGGCATCGGCTATATGAGCCGCCGCCGGTTGCAGCACGGTTTCAGCCAGGTCAACCACTGGCTACGCACGCGACCTCCACGCAAAACCTATGGTTTGCGCCCACTTAATCCTGGTCATGAAAAGGACTTCCAAGAATGAATACATCAAAACCAGTAGCCGTGAGAGCGAGCCTGCTCGCGAACGACCTTAGCGAGCAGGCTCGCTCCCACCGGGGCTGCTACAAGAGGCCCTTGACCGGCAACAGGGTATTTACAAAAGCGCTGACGGCCTTGCTGTTTGCCCTGCCCCCTGTTCGCGCAAGCGGCAGATCCGCTGCCGTCCTGGAACGACGGCCCGGCGAAAAAAAGCATCATCGAGTTTGTGCAGACGGTCACCGCTCCGAACAACAAAGGCTTTGTACAACCCGAAGCGCGGATTGCCGTATTCGACAACGACGGCACGTTGTGGAGCGAGCAACCGGGTTACTTCGAAGAGCTTTTCGCCTTCGACGAAATCAAGCGCATGGCCGCCCAGCACCCGGAGTGGAAAGACCAGCAACCATTCAAGGCGGTGATCGAGAATGACCACAAAGCCCTGGCAGAAGGCGGCATGGAAGGCCTGCTGAAAATCTTCATGGCCACCCACGCCGGGCTCACCACCGATGAATTTCGCGACAACGTCCAGCGCTGGCTGAGCACGGCCCGTCACCCCACCACCGGCAAGCCCTACACCGAGATGGTCTACCAGCCGATGCTGGAAGTGCTCGCTTACTTGCGCAGCCAGCGTTTCAAACCGTACATCGTGTCCGGCGGTGATACCGGCTTTATGCGCGTGTTCGCCGAAGAGGTCTACGGCATCCCGCCTGAGCACGTGATCGGCTCCACATTCGTAACGGAGTACCAGGACAAGGACGGCAAACCTTCAATCCTGCGCACCGCCAAAATCGCCCACAACGATGACGGCCCCGGCAAACCGGTAAGCATCGATAGCGTGATTGGTCGTCGGCCGATCCTGGCGTTTGGTAACTCGGACGGCGACCTGCAAATGCTCCAGTGGACTGCCGCAGGATCAGGTCCACGCTTTATGGGCCTGGTTCACCACACCGACGCCAAACGCGAATGGGCCTATGACAAGGACTCAAAAATAGGTCGCCTGGACAAGGCGCTGGATCAGGCAAAACAACAGAACTGGGCTATCGTCGATATGGCGTCGCAGTGGCGGCAAATCTATCCATTCGAGTCCGGCGTAACGGAGCAACAGCAATAAGAATAAGCCGTCAGCAATGCATCAAACAGGTCAACAAGGAGCAAGTTGCATGACTCGAATAGCCAAGTGGTTACCTCAGCTAGCCTTAGTGGCGGCTTCAGTGATGGCGTTGTCTGCCACTGCTGTTGCCGCTGAAAAACCCAACATCCTGGTGATTTTTGGCGATGACATTGGCCAATCCAATATCAGCGCCTACTCCATGGGTGTGGTGGGTTACAAAACGCCCAATATCGACCGGATTGCCAAAGAAGGCATGATGTTCACCGACTATTACGCGGAGAACAGCTGCACTGCCGGTCGATCATCGTTTATCACCGGTCAGACACCACTACGAACCGGCCTATCCAAGGTCGGTGTTCCAGGCGCACCGGTGGGCCTGCAAAAACGTGACATCACCATCGCCCAGGCGCTCAAGTCGCAAGGCTACGCCACGGGGCAATTTGGCAAGAACCACTTGGGTGACCGCGACGAATACTTGCCGACCAATCATGGTTTTGACGAGTTCTTCGGCAACCTGTATCACCTCAATGCCGAAGAGGAACCCGAGCGTCCGTACTGGCCCAAGGATGACCCCGAGTTCGTCAAAACAGCCTCACCACGGGGTGTGATCCACAGTTTTGCCGATGGCAAGATTGAGGACACCGGCGCTTTGACCGCCAAGCGCATGGAAACCATCGACGACGAAACCACCGCGGCTGCACAGGCGTTTATCGAAAAGCAGGCAAAGGCCGACAAGCCTTTTTTCGTTTGGATGAACACCACGCGCATGCACTTGTTTACCCACGTGCGCGACTCCATGAAGGGCCAGAGTGGTATGCCCGGCAACGAATATGCCGATGGCATGCTTGAGCACGATGGCGACGTCGGAAAACTGCTCAAAACCCTGGACGACCTGAAGCTCACTGACAACACCATCGTGGTGTACACCACCGACAACGGACCGAACCAGTTCTCCTGGCCAGACGCGGCGACCACTCCGTTTCGTAATGAGAAAGACTCCAACTGGGAAGGTGCCTACCGCGTCCCTGCCATAGTGCGCTGGCCAGGCAAGATCAAGGCCGGCGAAGTGAGCAACGAAATGTTCTCAGGGCTGGACTGGTTCCCGACCTTGCTGGCCGCGGCAGGTGATACTGAGGTCAAGGACAAGCTGCTCAAAGGTTGGGCACCGGTGGCAGGCGGCACCGACTTCAAGGTGCATCTGGACGGCTACAACCAACTGCCCTACTTGACCGGTCAACAACCCAAGGGAGATCGTAGCGAGTTCTATTACTTCAACGATGACGGCATGCTGGTATCGATGCGTTTCGACAACTGGAAAGTCGTGTTCTGCGAGCAACGTGAACCGGGCGGATTCAAGGTTTGGAGCGAACCTTTCGTTTGCTTGCGAGTGCCCAAGATCTTCAACTTGCGCATGGATCCGTTCGAGCGGGCAGACATTGTGTCCGATCAGTATTACGACTGGACCACCAAAAACGTTTACCTGGGTGAAGTCGCAACCATGAAGGCTGCCAAGTTTTTACAAACTTTTGTAGATTTCCCGCCAAGCCAAAAACCGGCCAGCTTCAGTATCGATCAGGTAAGGGCTGAAGTAGACGCCAAAATCGCCGAGAAAATGAAGCAACACCCAGCGCAGTAACCCTCCGCAAACCTGCCCTCTCCCTGCGGGAGAGGGCTTAAGCTCTTTATGTAGGCATCCGAATTCTTTCCGCACAAGGCTCCCGCGCAATGCCGTCACCCTACCCGACCAGCCGTAAGACGCTGTTAATGCCCGCCTTGCTGCTCTTTATCTCCGGAACTGCAGCCCTGATTTATCAGGTGCTATGGATCAAACAACTGTCGCTGGTGATCGGTGTCGAGGTGTATGCCATCACCACCGGCATCAGTGCCTTTTTCGCAGGCCTGGCTTTAGGTGGACTGCTGTTTGGGCGATTTGCCGACAGGCTGGTCAAACCTTTGCTGCTGTATGCAGGGCTTGAGGTTGGCGTGGCAGTTCTGGGAGTTGCTACTACCCTGGGCCTGAGCCTTAGTGCAGCCCCGTTCGCCTGGCTTGAGCAAAAGGTTGGCCTGCTGGCCTGGTTGCTGCCTCTGCTGCTGGTGGGCCTGCCTGCATTGCTGATGGGCGGCACGCTGCCGGTACTGGTCCGCGCGCTGGCAGCTGACCCTCGGCAACTGGGCCAGGCCGGTGGCCGCCTGTACGCCGCCAATACCGCAGGGGCAATTGCCGGTACGCTGCTCACCGCCTTTGTGCTGATTGCCACCCTTGGCGTGCGCGGCAGTGCCTATGCCGCAGCCTTGCTGAACGTTGTCGCGGCCATTGGCGCATTAATCGTACAGCGTCGCTATCCGACACCCCTTGCCACTCCTTCTTCGACGCCACCGTCGCCGGCCCGTTTAGCCATGGTGCTGTACGCCATTGCAGGCGGTGTGGCGCTGGGTTACGAAGTGGTCTGGTCGCAATCGATCGTGCAATTCATGAGTACACGTACCTACGCCTTTGCGGTGGTGCTGGCGACCTATCTCACCGGTTTGTTTATCGGCAGCAGCCTGATGGCGCGCCGGGTTGATCGCCTGCGCGATCCCTGGGGCATCTTTGCGTTGCTGATCGCTGGTGCAGGCCTGGTCGCCTTGCTGGAAGTCGCCCTGCTCGGGCGCTGGCTGATCCTGCTGCAAACCCGGGGCGAAACCCTGGTACTGGCTTTAGGCACCTCTGCACTGGTGGGCATGAGCACCCGTTTTGCGGTGGCGGCGCTGTGCATCGTATTTATTCCCACACTGCTATTAGGCGCAGCTTTCCCGGTGGCGTTGCGACTGTGTGTAGGCCCGGATCGGGTCGGACGTGATGTCGGCGCAGTCGTTGCATTCAATACGCTGGGCGGCATAGTCGGCGTTGCCCTCTGCGGCTTCGTGCTGATCCCGTTGCTGGGTCTGGTTCGCACCCTGGGCCTATTGGCAATCATCGCTGCAGGGGTTGGTTATGTCGCGGTGCGTCAGGGACACGGGGTCAAAAAAGGCCATCGCCAAGGGGTCATTGCGCTAAGCCTGGCAGCGCTGCTGGTGGCCTGGCTGACCCCGGTTGAGCGCATCGCCGACTTGCTGCCGGGGGCTCGCAACGCCGAGCTGGCGTTCTATGAAGAAGGCCGTGGCGGCACCGTGGCCGTGGTGACCCAAGGTAAAGGCGAGCGCACCTTCCACCGCCTTTATATTCAGGGTGTATCGAACACCGGCGATGCCATGCCGTCGCTGCGTTACATGCGTATTCAAGCCCTTCTGCCGTTGCTGATCCACAACGGCGAACCACGTTCGGCGATGGTAATCGGTTTCGGCACAGGGATAACCGCCGGGGCATTGTTGAGTTATCCGGGGCTTGAACAAAGGGTGGTGGCCGAGTTGCTGCCCTCGGTAGTCAAGGCCTCTTCACTGTTCAAAGGCAACTTCGATGCCGCTGCCAACCCCGGCTTGCAAGTGCGCTTGCGCGACGGTCGCCAGGAGCTCCTGCGCAGCGACCAGCGTTATGATCTGATCACCCTGGAGCCGCCACCGCCTTCCGCCGCTGGGGTGGTCAACCTGTATTCGCGGGACTTTTATCAACTGGCCGCGCAGCGCCTGGAGCCCTTGGGGATAGTCGCGCAATGGCTCCCGCTGCCAACCCAGAACATAGACGACTCGCGCTCTCTGGTGCGCAGCTTTCTAGACGTGTTCCCCTACGCGACGTTATGGACCAGCGAGTTTCACGAAATGCTGCTGGTCGGCTCCTTGCAACCGATTGAACTGGACGCAGCGCGCATCAACGCACGCTTCGAACAACCAGGTGTACGCAGCGCCCTGCAGGATGTAGGCGTCGCTTCGGCGGCGGCCCTGCTGGCAACCTGGGTGACAGATCGTCAGGGGCTTGAACGTTTTGCTGCAGATGCGCCGGCCGTCACGGACGATCAACCACGTATCGAGTACGCTCCCTGGGTACGCTCCAAGGAAATCAGCCGGGTACTCCCGGCGTTGCTCGATCTGCGTCGCCCCGCACTTTTGCTCAACGCCGACCCCGGGTTTGTCGCGCGCATGAATGACCATCAGCAACGTCTGATGCAGTTTTACCGCTCAAGCCTGCATGCCTACGATGGCGACCGTGAGGCATGGGCCAGGGACATCCGCGAAGTGATGCGCGGTGATGGCGCCAACCCCTATTACCGCTGGTTTGTCGGTGAACGCTAAAGCTATTTGGATACGGAAGTCGCAATGCCCAAAACTAAAACTATAAAAGCTGCAAACCAACCTGATTCGCGCCCTACCCTGATGAACCGTTATCTATTACCCGTCAGCGCTGTCATGTTGCTGTTGGTGCTGGGCGGGCTGTGGTTTTATCTCAACCGCCCGGCCCCGGTCGTGACGCCGGTGCTTGAGCCCAAGGCGGTGGCCACCGCACCCGTAGTCAGGCACATGCCCCCTGCGCAGATGGTCGACGAACAACAGTGCCTGGGCTGTCACAGCGCCCAGGCCAATGACTGGCAAGGCTCCCATCACCAGCTGGCCATGCAGGGGGCCGACCCGCAGACCGTGCTGGCCGATTTCAACAATGCCACGTTCAAGGGCGAAGGCGAAAACACCCGGTTCTTTCGCAAGGGCGATGAGTTCTGGGTCAATACGCCGGGACCTGAAGGCAAGGCTGGCGACTTCAAGGTCGCCTACACCTTCGGCATTGCGCCGTTGCAGCAATATTTGATCGAAGTCGGCGACGGCAGGTTGCAAGCCCTGGGCGTGGCCTGGGATACCGAGAAAAACCGCTGGTTTCACCTTTATCCGGGCCAGGGGGTGGACTTCAAGAATCCATTGCACTGGAGCAAGCCCAGCCAGAACGCCAATTTTATGTGCGTGGAGTGCCACACCACCGGCTACAAGCGCAATTTTGACGCCGCGACCAACCGCTTCAACAGCCAGTGGAACAGCCTCGGAGTCGGTTGCCAGGCCTGCCACGGACCGGCCTCCAGTCACCTGCTGGCAGTGACTGACAACACCAAACTGCCCCACAGCGGGTTTGTCGTCGACCTTAAAAACAAGGACGCCACCAGCGAGATCGAAACCTGCGCCCGCTGCCACGCCCGACGCGCCCCGCTGGGTGACGGCTTTACCGTCGGCAAACGCCTGATGGATGACTACCTGCCCAGCGTGCTCAGCCGTGAACTGTATGCACTGGACGGCAAGATCAAGGATGAAGTGTTTGAACACGGCTCCTTCGCGCAAAGCAAAATGTTCGACAAGGGAGTGCGTTGCAGCAATTGCCACAATCCGCACAGTACTCAATTGAAAGCACCCGGCAATGGCGTGTGCCTGCAATGCCATAACAGCGCAGGCAAAGCGGCGGTTACGGGTATTGACGGCAAGGGGCTGCAAGCCAAGGACTACGATTCGATAGAACACCACCGTCATACCGAAGGCCAGCCGGGCTCGCAGTGCGTGGATTGTCATATGCCCGGCAAGCTCTACATGGGCAACGATTTCAGGCATGACCACAGCTTCAGCATCCCCAACCCGGTACGGGCCAAAACCCTCGGCACCCCGGACGCCTGCCTGACCTGCCATCAGGGCAAGACGGGGGACAAGGTGACTGCACAGTTCAAGCTCTGGACCTCACATCAAGGCCCCCAGGCAGCCCGTTACGACGAAAGCTTGTGGTTGATTCGCAGCGGTCAGCCCGGCGCGGCGCAGGCGTTGTACGAGCAATTGCGACGCAGCAACCTGCCGGCAATTCAACGCGCAACGTTATTGGCCGAGCTGGCGAACTACCCCAGTGAATCCGCCATGAAACTGGCCAGCAAGGACTTGAACAACCCTGCACCGCAAGTACGTGAAAGCGCGGTGCGGGCAGTAAGCACGTTTTTGCCTGCGGCTGAACGTATCACCTTGCTCGGCCCGTTATTGAATGACAGCGTGCGCGCGATACGCATCATCGCCGCCCGTAATTTGCTGGGGGCTGCGCGCAATGGTCTAGGGGCACATCAAGGTGCCTGGGACGCAGCCATCGGTGAGTACGAAACGGTGCAACTGGGTCTGGCCGAACGGGCCGAGTCCAACCTCAACCTGGCTATGTTGTATCAGGCCAGTGGTCGTAATACCGAGGTTGAACCAAAACTGCGGGCCGCTTTACTCCGCGACCCGCAGTTCTTCCCGGCGCTGGTCACGCTGATCCAGTGGCTGGAAGCCAGTGGCCGCAGTGCCGAGGCTATGGCCTTGCTTAACGACACGATCAAAACGCACCCACAAACAGCGCTGTTGCAACACAGCCAGGGGTTGGCGTTGATTCGTGCAGGCCAGCCCAAACACGCCATGACAGCTTTGCAGCAGGCGGTGAAACTGGAACCTGACAATGCCCAATACCGTTATGTGCTGGCAGTGGCGTTGCACCAGAGCGGTCAGGTAGAGCCGGCCTGTGCGCAAATGGAAGAACTGCTTAAACGCCAACCGGCATTTCGCGATGCACGGCTGGCGTTGATCCAGTTTTACCTCGACAGCGGCCAGGAGCCCAAGGCACAGGCGGTACTGCAGGCATGGAAAAAGATCAACCCTGAGGACGTGGCGTTGAAGTGAGTCGTCGTAAACTCAGGCGTTAAACCTGGCTATGCTCCTCAGCGGCTACAGTGCGCCCATCCTGTAGATACTCTGTTGCCAGCCGACCTATTCAGAGAAATGTGCTTCGCTAAAGAGGTCGGCCTGCAGGCCGCCTCGGCGGGCAGTTGATCTTGTTTTTGCACTGGTTTTTTGATCTGCCTGCCCTTCTTGGCGTCCGCTGCAAGGAGACAGGTCCAGTTTTAGCGCCAACATACAAGATGGTTGTGACATGTTGAATGTGTTGGGTTGGCGATTGCAGCCTGCATAGAAAAACACCCCAGTGCAGGGTTTTACGGCGGCTGCGTCTACAGGATTCGTCGTCTATCCCTCTACGTAGCAGTTGACGAGTAGAACGAGGCTACGCTCGAGCGCGCAGCGGTCGCAAAACAGTTACACGCGCAGTGCCTGATTAACCGTGCAAGCCGATTTCACGACTGCTGCGTCGCAGTGGCGCACCAAGCCGAACGCAGCCTCGCACGGCTCGTCAGCGACTACAGATCGTGAATGCAACCCACCAACCAGGCCGGCCGGTCGGCCGCCTCGGCGTGCAGTGCTTTTGATCTGCCCGCCCCTTCGGGAGGCCGAGAGGAGGTTCTGCGCAGTGGGTCGACCGGCATGGATGCCGGGAGAGCCGTGTTGGGCCAGGGATGGCCCGTCACGGCGTGCCCACGGAGCGGGACCGGAATGAGGGAACCTGAGCGCAGCGAGGGCCGTACGCGGGGGCGAAAGCGCTTTGGTTACTTTGCCGCTTTTGCAAAGTGACTCGCTGTAAGAGCGAAACCATCATTTCAGTTAACCGCGAATGCCGGATATGTACCCTGTGTGCCCGTTGTTTTGCGAAGCGCCCGCACCTATGCCGAGTCCATATCCATTCGATGTGTCACGGTTCTCTACGGGTTCCGCCCTTACGGCGGGTCACTTTTTCCATACGCCGAAAAAGTAACCAAAAAGACTTGCACTACCATACGGCCGCCTCGCTCAGACTCCGCGGTTCCCTCACTCCGGCACTGTCATGGGGGCACGCCGCGACGGCCATCCATGGCCCATCGCGGCTCTGGACGGCTACAGCATGTATGCATGATTCACCTCCCCGCCATCCGCTCCAGGCTGTTGCTCAAGTGCAGCAGCATGGCGGCGCGGGCGGCATCGGGGTCCTGTCGGCGAATGGCACGCAAGATCGCTTCGTGTTCCAGCACTGCCATTTGCCCCAGTTTCATCAAGTCGGCATCGCCGCGCTCATCAGCGTCAATCCGCGTGCGGGGGATCACCGAACGACCCAGCTGCGAAATGATGTCAGTGAAGTAGGTATTGCCAGTGGCCTGGGCTATCAGGTTATGAAACCGCTGATCGGGCTCGACGCTGCTGTCGTTGTTGGCCAGTGAACTCTGATAGTCATCCAGCGCCTGGCGCATTTGCAGCAGTTGCCCTTCTGTTCGACGCCTGGCGGCCAACGCTGCCGCTTGTGTCTCAAGGCCCATGCGCAATTCGATGATGCCACGTACGCTGGCAGCGGTATCGCGCTTGAGGTGAATGCCCTGCTGCTGATCGCGCTCAAGCACGAAGGTGCCTATCCCGTGCCGGGTTTCGACCAGCCCCGAGGCCTGCAATTTGGAGATGGCCTCGCGCACTACGGTACGGCTCACACCATGCTCACGCACGATGGTCGATTCGGAAGGCAGCTTCTCTCCGGGCGCCAGTTGGCCCAACAGGATTCGCTGCGTGAGCTCAGCCACGATGTCGTGGGCCAGGCCAGGAGAACGCTTGCGGGTCGATGGGCTTTGCGGGTCTTGCATGGGAAACCCCTTCAGTTAAGGCGGCGTAATACTAGCATCTGAATCGCCCCCCAACATGTATGACAACCTATCTTTAGACTAAGAAATGCAGGTCTTGAAAAATTTTAACCTGCCCGCGACAGAACCTCTAAACCACCTAAAAACTGCGAAAAAAAGCTTTATATGGGCATAAAAGCCATTAAAGGCATTTTAAATCTGTTTTATATAACTTAACGGTTTGTATCGGGGCATTGCGATGACAAAAGTCAACTCGTATGATGTCCGTCAACCGAAGGCGCATCCTCCGGCACATATCACCCGCATAACAATAATCAGTGGGGCTTCGAATTGTGAACACTTCCAGCAATCCGTCTGCTGCGCACGCCAACGACCCCGTCCTGGCGCGCGCGATTCAAAAAGTGAAGAGGCATGTGCTGCCGCTCTTCGTCATCATGTTTATCGTTAACTACATTGACCGCGTAAACATCGGGTTTGTGCGCACCCACATGGAGCACGACCTGGGCATTGGTGCAGCCGCTTATGGCTTCGGGGCCGGACTTTTTTTCATCGGCTACGCGCTGTTTGAAGTGCCCTCCAACATGCTGCTGCAAAAAGTCGGCGCCCGTATCTGGCTGACCCGGATCATGTTCACCTGGGGCATCACCGCTACCCTGATGGCCTTTATCCAGAACGAAACCCACTTTTATATCCTGCGCTTTTTACTCGGTGTGGCCGAAGCGGGGTTCTTTCCCGGAGTGATCTACTACTTCACCCGCTGGCTGCCTGGCGCCGAGCGCGGCAAGGCGATTGCCATCTTCCTCAGCGGTTCGGCACTGGCGTCCCTGATCTCGGGCCCGTTGTCCGGCCTGCTGTTACAAATCACCGGCATGGGCCTGCATGGCTGGCAGTGGATGTACATCATCGAAGGCATGGCCTCGGTGTTTTTGTGCGGTTTTGTCTGGTACTGGCTGGACTCAAAACCCCATGACGCCAAATGGCTCAGCCGTGAGGAACAAGATGCACTGGTGAACGAAATTGACCGCGAGCAGCGCGAGCGAGACGCCGTCAACACCGTTAAACCGAGCATGCTCAAGCTGCTGAAGGACCGCCAGATCATGCTGTTCTGCGCGATCTATTTCTGCATCCAGTTGACCATTTATGCCGCGACTTTCTGGCTGCCCAGCATCATCAAGAAAATGGGCGACCTGAGCGACATGCAGGTGGGCTTTTTCAACTCGATTCCGTGGTTGATTTCGATTATTGCCATGTATGCATTTGCTTCACTGGCCAGCCGCTTCAAATACCAGCAAGCCTGGATTGCCACAGCCCTGTTGATTGCCGCGCTGGGCATGTTCCTGTCGACCACCGGCGGCCCGATCTTTGCCTTCATTGCCATCTGCTTCGCCGCGATCGGTTTCAAATCGGCATCGGCGCTGTTCTGGCCCATTCCCCAAGGCTATCTGGATGCACGCATCGCGGCAGCCGTGATCGCACTGATCAACTCCGTCGGCAACCTGGGCGGATTCGTCGCGCCCACCACCTTCGGCTTTCTGGAACAAACCACGGGTTCGATCCAGGGCGGGCTCTATGGCCTGGCCGGCACATCGATCATCGCGGCAATCATCGTGTTCTTTGCCAAGACCAAACCCACCCCCGCCGCTGCGATCCCCGCCGCCCTGCAACCAGCCTGACAAGGAACAGACCATGAACGCCGAACATCAACATCACGCCACCAAAGCCCCGGTCGTCACCAGCCTGCAGGTTATTCCGGTAGCGGGTCATGACAGCATGCTGCTCAACCTCAGCGGCGCCCACGGCCCTTTCTTTACCCGCAATATCGTTATCCTCAAAGACAGCAGCGGCAATATCGGCGTCGGCGAAGTGCCTGGCGGTGAACGCATCCGCGAGACCCTGGAAGACGCACGCAACCTGGTCGTGGGCCAGCCCATCGGCAATTACCAGAGCATTCTCAACGCCATGCGCACCACCTTCGCCGCCCGTGACTCGGCTGGCCGTGGCCTGCAGACCTTTGATCTGCGCATCACCATCCACGCCGTCACGGCAATGGAAGCCGCCCTGCTCGACTTGCTCGGTCAGTTTCTGGAGGTACCAGTGGCGGCCTTGCTTGGCGAAGGCCAGCAACGGGATGCGGTGAAGATGCTCGGCTACCTGTTCTACATTGGTGACCGCCAACAGACCGATCTGGCCTACCGCGATGAAGCCGAGGCCGATGACTGGTTCCGTCTGCGCCATGAAAAGGCACTGACCCCGCAAGCCATCGTCCGCCTGGCAGAAGCCGCACAAGCCAAATACGGCTTCAACGACTTCAAGCTTAAAGGCGGCGTTTTTAGCGGTGCCGAAGAAATCGAAGCCGTCACCGCTCTGGCCGAGCGCTTCCCCAACGCCCGTATCACCCTGGACCCTAACGGTGCCTGGTCACTCAAGGAAGCTGTCGCCCTGTGCCGCGATCAACATCGCGTACTGGCCTATGCCGAAGACCCCTGCGGTGCTGAAAACGGTTATTCGGGACGCGAAGTAATGGCTGAATTTCGCCGCGCCACCGGCCTGCGCACTGCCACCAACATGATTGCCACGGACTGGCGCGAAATGGGTCACGCCATTCAATCCCAAGCCGTGGACATACCACTGGCCGACCCGCACTTCTGGACCATGCAAGGTTCGGTACGCGTCGCGCAAATGTGCCACGAGTGGGGCCTGACCTGGGGCTCGCACTCCAACAACCACTTTGATATTTCCCTGGCCATGTTCACCCAGGTCGCGGCCGCCGCACCGGGCGAAATTACCGCCATCGATACCCACTGGATCTGGCAGGACGGCCAGCGCCTGACCCGCGAGCCGCTGAAAATTGTCGACGGTCACATCAAGGTTCCGACCAGAGCCGGACTGGGCGTGGACATCGACATGGACGCCGTGGCCAAGGCCCACGAACTGTACAAAGGCATGGGCCTGGGCGCACGGGACGATAGCGTCGCCATGCAGTACATTGTTCCGGGCTGGAAATACGACAACAAAAAACCCTGTCTTGTGCGCTGAGCTCCCCACTGCGCCCTTAACACTCTAGCGAGGATCGAACGATGTCGACCGTAACTGGCCACAACTTTATCGGTGGCAGCCGCAGCGCTGCCGGTACCGTCACAGTGCAAAGCCTTGATGCCAGCACCGGAGAGGCGCTGCCTCTGCACTTTTATCAGGCTACGCCTGAAGAAGTGGACCGCGCCGCCTACGCCGCCGAAGAGGCCTTTTTACCGTTCCGCCAACTTTCCCCTGAACGCCGCGCCGAATTTCTGGACGCCATTGCCGACGAAATCGATCAGTTGGGTGACGATTTTGTGACCCTGGTGTGCCGAGAAACCGCGCTTCCAGCAGCGCGCATTCAAGGTGAGCGTGGCCGTACCAGCGGGCAAATGCGCCTGTTTGCAAAAGTACTGCGTCGCGGCGACTTTTTGGGGGCGCGGATCGATCTGGCCCTGCCGGATCGCAAGCCTCTGCCACGGGTGGACCTGCGTCAGTACCGCATCGGCGTCGGACCTGTGGCCGTCTTCGGTGCCAGCAACTTTCCGCTGGCCTTTTCTACTGCTGGTGGCGACACCGCAGCCGCCTTTGCAGCGGGCTGCCCGGTGGTTTTCAAGGCACACAGCGGGCACATGGCAACCGCCGACCAGGTGGGCTGCGCAATTATTCGTGCGGCTGAAAAGACCGGCATGCCCAAGGGCGTGTTCAACATGATCTTCGGCTCTGGCGTCGGTGAACTGCTGGTCAAGCACCCGGCCATCCAGGCCGTGGGCTTTACCGGGTCGCTGCACGGCGGCAACGCACTGAGCAAAATGGCCGCCGAACGCGAGCAACCCATCCCGGTATTCGCCGAGATGTCGAGCATCAACCCGGTGATCCTGCTGCCTCAGGCCCTGGCCTCACGCAGCGAGGCTGTCGCCAAAGACCTGTCGGCATCGGTCACTCAGGGCGGCGGACAGTTCTGCACCAATCCCGGCCTGGTGATCGGCCTGCGTAGCGCCCAGTTCTCTGCCTTTGTCGAGCAACTGACCCGGCACATGGCCGAACAGGCGCCGCACACCCTGCTCAACGCAGGCGGGCTGCGCAACTACGCCAAGGGCGTGGAGCATCTGCTCAGCCATCCGGGCATCAGCCACCTGGCCGGCCACACCCAGTCGGGATCGCAAGCGCAACCACAATTGTTCAAGGCCGATGTCAGCCTGCTGCTGGACAAGGATCCACTGCTGCAAGAGGAAGTGTTTGGCCCGACGACCATCCTTATCGAAGTCGAGAGCGATGCGCAGTTAAAAGCGGCCCTGCTGGCCTTGCGCGGCCAATTGACCGCCACCTTGATCGGCGAGCCGGATGACCTTGCACAGTATCAGTGGCTGGTGCCGATCCTTGAGCAAAAGGTCGGGCGGATTCTGGTCAATGGCTACCCTACCGGCGTCGAAGTGTGCGACGCCATGGTTCACGGCGGCCCTTACCCAGCGACTTCGGACTCACGCGGCACGTCGGTTGGCTCATTGGCGATTGACCGTTTCCTGCGTCCGGTCTGCTACCAGAACTATCCCGATGCCCAACTGCCCGAAGCGTTGCAAAACAGCAACCCGTTGGGTTTGAAGCGTCTGGTGAACGGCGAGTGGAGCTCCCAGGCGATCAGATAAGGCGGGGGTTTGCCTGGAGGCGCCAGCATGTGGCGCCTTTTTTATGCCTGCAAATTGGATCCAATATCAAATTTCAGGCAAAAAAAAGCCCAAGTAGCTGATGGAAACTTGGGGCTTAAAAATGCATAAACCGTGGTAGGTGAACGCAGGGCGATCTTACCCTATCGTAACAATCAGTAACAAGTGATTCTGCACAATTTATTTCAAACCAATACTGACCTAAGTCATTAAATAGCCACGTTTTTTAATTGTTTATTGGATCCAGTCTTATTCCAAATTGCTATCACCGCGATATTTATGGGTATTTTTTACCCATATCTCGCAGCCTTGTGCTCAACCTGGAAAATTGCTTCGCAGCGCCGTCAGCCCACCTTGATAGATGCCTGAAAACAGCTCCTGCGCCTCTTCATCGCTTACCCCATTCGGGGTAAAGCGCCCCGACCAGGTCACACGGGCGCCATCGCCGTGCGCTTCCACGCGCAAGGTTGCCAGGTAATCCGTCACCGGGAACGGCGCCTGAGTAATGGAGTAGCTGTAGGTCTTGCTCCCGTTGTCGAAGCTTTCAAGCCGTTCGACAATCACCGTGCCGTCCTCGGTACGCAGAGTGCGCAAGCGCCCGCCTTCACTCAGTTCGCTTTTTACAACAAACGACAACCAGTCCGGCAGCGAGCCAAAGCCGCCGATCAATTGCCAGACCTGATCGGCTGGAACGGGAATATCGATAGTTGCGGATGCGGTTGCCATGTGGGGATTCTCCATCAGTCAGTGATTTGTCGTCGGCACTTGGTTTGCGGGTTGAACCAAACCGAAACGACGTGTGCCAACAGCAACGGCCCCTGTGAGACCCGCTCGGGTCACTCAAAAACCGGTTTAAAGAAGCTTCGCTCGTAACTCAGGATGCAGCGATTGTCTTCAGCCAGTTTGAAGGCGGCAATGCACTCGGCATCGGTTTTTGAGCGCTCGCGGTAGTCTTCATAGGCCGCAAGGCTGGGGAAGGTAAACATGGCCAGGGCGATGTTGTTGGCACCTTCCGAGGGCAGGAAGTAACCATGGTGCTGACCGCCGAACTTCTCAACCAGCGGTATCCAGATTCGCCCGTACGCTTCGAATTCGGCCAGCTTGTAAGGGTCAATTACATAACGCAGGTAGCACGTGATCATGTGTTCACTCCATGAGGCGAAAGGAGATCGAGACTAGTCTCCAGCCGCCCCACGGGTCAACAGACTCAAAGAGGATGCAGACGATCATCCTCGGCATAAATCGCCGTGTGCAAACCGCCTTCGGTATCGCGCCAGGCGCGGTACATGCCCGGCGTATTAAAGCTCAGGACGGTCTCGCCGGACGGTGACACCGCCACTACTCCGCCGTTGCCTCCCAAGTCCTTGAGTTCGCCCTGCACGACCTGCTCGCAGGCATGCGCCAGGCTCGATCCCACCAACCGAATCCGCGACGCAATATTGTGTGCTACCACCGTGCGCATGAAGAACTCGCCGTGACCGGTCGCCGAAATCGCGGCACTGCGGTCATCGGCCCAGGTGCCGCAACCAATCAGCGGCGAGTCACCCACGCGTCCGTAGCGTTTGTTGGTAATGCCGCCTGTAGAGGTGGCCGCCGCAACATGACCCTGTTGGTCCAGCGCCACAGCCCCCACAGTGCCGAATTTTTTCTCGACGCCACCCGGCTCCAGCAACACGGTCTGCGGCTGTTGTTGCTGGGCAGCCCACTGTCGGCGACGCAAGGGGGTGTCGTACCAGTCGTTGCTGACGTGCTCCAGATCGGGTTGTTCGGACAGAAACAGATCCGCACCCTCGCCTGCCAGCAACACATGTTCGCTGTGCTCCAGTACCGCCCGCGCACCACAAATCGGGTTACGCACGTGATGTACGCCAGCCACCGCTCCAGCTTCGAGGTTGGCGCCGTTCATGATCGCCGCGTCCAGTTCGTGGTCACCCTTGTGGGTAAACACCGCGCCCTTGCCGGCGTTGAACCATGGGCACTCTTCGAGTTCTACAACGCTTGCCTGCACGGCGTCCAGGCTGCTGCCGCCCTGTTCCAGCACCTCAACACCGGCCCTGAGCGCCTGCAACAACGCTGCGTGAATCGCCTGTTCGTCATCGTGCGTCAGCACGCCGGGCATCAGCACCCCGGCTCCGCCATGCAGGGCCATCGCTATGGATTGAGTCATTGCGCATGCACTCCGTGATTAATTATCTGGCTCAAAAAACGTTGGGTCCGAGGTGATTCCGGGGCCGAGAAAAAACGCTCGGGGGGCGCTTCTTCGACGATTTCGCCCTGGTCCATGAATACGATCCTGTCTGCGACCTTTCGGGCAAAACCCATTTCATGGGTCACGCAGATCATGGTCATGCCTTCCTGGGCCAGGCTGGTCATCACATCCAGCACTTCGGCGATCATTTCCGGGTCCAGCGCCGAGGTCGGCTCGTCGAACAGCATTACCTTGGGTTGCATGCACAATGCCCGGGCAATAGCGATACGCTGCTGCTGCCCACCGGACAACTGCGAGGGAAACTTGTTGGCGTGATCGCGCATCTTGACCTTGTCCAGCAAGGCCAGTGCACGTTCGATGGCTTCAGCCTCAGGCACACCCAGATTGGACGTCTGGGGCAAGGTGCAGTTTTTCAGTACCGTCAGGTGCGGGAACAGATTGAAGTGCTGAAAACACATGCCCACCTGCCGACGGATTCGCTCCAGGCCCTTGACGCTGCCATTGAGCTCCTCGCCCAGCACCTCGACCAACCCTTGCTGATGCTGTTCCAGCTGATTGATGCAGCGGATCAGGGTCGACTTGCCGGAACCGGAAGGCCCGCAGATCACCACTTTCTCCCCGGCATGGACATTCAGGGAGATGTTTTTCAACACGTGGGCATTGCCGAACCACTTGTTCAATTGTTCGATACGCACCATCTCGGCGGCATCTGCCTTGGGTTTCATGATCATGAGCGGCTTTGCTCCATACGAAGTTCAAGATGTCGGGCATAGCGCGACAGTGCAAAACAGATGACAAAGAAATAGATCGCCAGGAAGACGTAAATTTCGTGGCCGTACTCAACCCACTCCGGCGCGACGGCGGTGCTCATGGCGATACCGACGATGTCCAGCACGCCGACAATCATCACCAGCGTGGTTTCCTTGAACAGGCCGATAAATTGTGTGAGCAAGGGCGCAATGGATTGCTTGAGCACTTGCGGCAGGATGATCTGGCCCATGGTTTTCCAGTAGCCAAAACCCAGCGCCATGGCCGCTTCATACTGCCCCTTGGGCAGGTTCTGCAAACCGCCGCGCAGGGTCTCGGCCATATAGGCGGCGGTAAACAGGATCAGCACCAGTTGCACCCGAAGCAGGATGTCGAAGGCCGAGTCCGGCGGCAGAAACAGCTGAATCATCAGCGAAGCCATAAACAGCAGAGAGATCACCGGCACCGAGCGCACCAGCTCGATATAGAGCACGCACAGCATGCGGATAACCGGCAACTTTGAGCGTCGACCCAAGGCCAGCAAAATCCCCAGGGGCAAGGCGAAAATCATCCCTGCGGTACCCAGAAAGATCGTCACCAGCATCCCGGCAAACTTGGTCGAAGACACCTCGGGCAAACCGGCCCCGCCCTTGAGCAGCCACCACATCACGATCGGCAGCAAGGCCAGGTACGCCAGCAGCACGCGGCGGTCCAGACGTTTGAAAAACAGCAAAACAAACGCCGCGCCCGCCAGTATCAGCGACAGGGTCACTCGCCACTGCTCGGCTTGCGGGTAAAAGCCATACACAAACAGGTTCCAGCGTTGGGTGATCGGCAGCCAGCATGCCCCGGCGGGGTTGCAGTCCTTGGCGCTGTCGCCCACGAACGTCGCGTCGAACACTAGCCAGTTGAGTGCCGTAGGAATGCACCAGCACAACAGTGCAATCACGCCGAGCGTCAGCAGGCTGTGGCCAACACTGGGGAACAGCTGACTACGGCACCAGGCCAGCGCCCGCTGAGCCCAGGGCAATTTTGGAGGTGCCAGCGCGATAGCCAGTGATTGATTCATGGCAGTCATGTTCAGTGCCCCCTCTGGCCAATACGATGGTTATAGATGTTCATCCCCAGAGAGATCACCAGACTGATTGCACAGTAAGTCCCCATGACCAGCGCGATGCACTCAATGGCCTGGCCCGTCTGGTTCAGGGTGGTACCGCCGGTAGACGACACCAGCTCCATAAAGCCGATGACCACACCCAATGAGGAGTTCTTGACGATGTTCAGGTATGTGTTGGTGATCTGCGGAATCATCGGATAGATCGCTTGTGGCACGATCAGTTGGCGCATGGTTGAGCCGGATTTGAAGCCGAGCGCTTTGGCTGCTTCGTACTGACCGCGATGCACCGACTCAATGGCGCCCCTGACGATTTCCGCGATGTAGCTGGCGCTGTAGAACGACAAGGCGAGGCACAGGGCAAGCATCTCCGGCACCAGGGTGATTCCGCCCTTGAACCCGAAACCACGCTGCACAGGCACTTCCCATTGCAAATGGGCATCGCTCAAGACGTACACCAGCAACGGCAGCAATACCGCACCGGCCAACAGCACTGGCCATCGGCGGGAGGCAAATCCGCGCCACGGTGTACGGGCTTCCTTGACGCGACAAAACACATAACCCAGCAACGTACCCAATACCATCAGGGTCAGGCCCCAGCCGACCTGACTGCCTTGCGCAAGCCAGGGCAGGTTCAGACCGTTGTTGTTCAAAAACACCACGCCAAACAACGAAGCCGAATGCTTGACCCCTGGCAACGCCAGTACCAGGCCGTACCACCAGACCAGATGCACCACCAGCGGCACGTTGCGCAGAAACTCAATGCACGTCCCGCTCAGGCGCTTGATCAGCCAGTTGTCCGAGACGCGGGCCATGCCCAGTGCGCCCCCCAGGAGGGTTGCCAGCACAATGCTCAATACTGACACCAGCAAGGTGTTGAGCAACCCCACCAGATAGGCCCGGGCATAGCTCGCGTCCGGGGTGTAATCAATCAGCGAAAAACTGATGTCGTAGCCAGCGCGCTGAGATAAAAACCCGAAGCCCGAGGCAATATTCAGATTTTTCAGGTTCAGCGCAGCATTACTGGAAAGCAGGTAAAAGACCGCCGCAACCAGAGCCAGTACCAGCCCTTGCTGCAACACACTCGACAGGCGCAGGTTGTGCGAACGATAAGTCGACATGACAGTAATTCCCTTAACGAATCGGCGGCGCGTACATCAAGCCATTGTCTTTCCAGCTGCGGTTCAGACCGCGCGGGATGTTCAGTGCCGTCTGCTGGCCGAGGTTGCGGTCATAGATCTGCGCGTAGTTGCCGACTTGCTTGAGAGCGCGGTACGCCCAGTCACTGTCCAGGCCAAAGGACTTGCCGATCGTGCCTTCAGTGCCCAGCAAACGGGCGATATCGGTCGACGCCGTTTTATCACTGTGCAGTTGGTCGACGTTTTCAGATGTCACCCCCAGTTCTTCACCTGTCATCAGGGCATAGGCGGTCCAGGTCACGATATTGCGCCAGGTGGTGTCCCCTTGGGCGACGAAGGCGCCGAGGGGCTCCTTGGAAATGACTTCCGGCAACAGCACGTAGTCTTGAGGGTTGTTCATCAGCGCCAATCGGGCAGCCAGGCCGGAGGAGTCATTGGAGATGGCGTTGCAGCGCCCGCGCTGAAACGCGGCGTACAGTTCGGGGCTTTTCTCGATGACCACCGTCTTGTACGTCAGGCCGCGCCGACCGAAATAGTCCTCGAGGTTCTGCTCCGACGTAGTGCCCGGCGACAGGCAGAACGTTGCTCCGTCCAGATCCGTCAGCTTTTTAATGCCATCCGCGGCGTGGGTCATGAAACCCTGGCCGTCGTAAAACCAGACCGTGGTGAAGTCCACACCCAGATTGGCCACCCGTTCGGCGGTCCAGGATGCGGCCCGCGACAGAATGTCGATTTCCCCGGAAGCCAGGGCGGTAAAGCGGTTTTTTGCAGTGGTGGTCAGGTACTCGACCTTGTCCGCATCGCCCAGCACGGCGGCGGCAACGGCACGGCACAGGTCAACGTCCATGCCGGTCCAGCGACCTTTGTCGTCGATCAGGGAAAACCCCGGCTTGTCGCCGGCCACCCCGCAGCGCACGCTGCCATGGGCCTTGACCTTGTCCAGCACACCTGCCTGGGCAACTTGAGCACCGGTCACCAGCATCGCCAGCAGTGGTGCCCCAAGTAAAAGCTTCACCCTATTCAATTTGTGCATATCATTGCCCCTTCAAAATTCTTCTTGTTATGCCTGACAACCACAATCCAACGGCAGGTGGCGGTTAAGACGCACAATAAAGACAGAGGCATGGGCCGGATAGCGACTATTGATCCACTAAGCTGGACGCGCTATCGAATATTGGAATAACTCTATGAACATCGACTGGTATGAAGACTTTCTCGCCCTGGCCGATACCGGCAAGTTCACGGCGGCGGCCAGCATGCGCGGCTCTTCGCAATCGGCGCTGAGCCGGCGAATTCAATTGCTGGAAGCGCACCTGGGAGCCACCCTGATCGACCGCGAACGCAACCCCGTGCGACTGACGGCCGCCGGTGAAGCCTTGCTGCCCAATGCCGTGGAATTGGTGCGCATGGCCCGCGACTGTGAACAGAGCGTAAAAGTGCTTAATCGGCCCCTGACCTTTGCCTCGTTGCACACCCTGGCGTGCAACTTTTTCCCGGACTGGATCAGCCAGTTGAACAGCCCGCAAACGCCCCTGTTCACCCGTATCGATACCGGCTATCGCAGCACCGATGACTACTACATGGCGCTGATGTCCGGACGTTGTGATTTCATCCTGTTCTACCGTGATACCAAGACCGCGCCCTACTCCCGGCAAAGTGAGTTCGAGGTCAAGTCCTTGGGCCATGACGAGCTGTACTGGGTCGCCACCCCGGCACTGGCGGTGCATTGCGCCCAGACCGATGAACCGATCCCGCTGCTCAGTTATTCGCGCAGTGCGCAACTGCATGAATTGTCCCGTACCCAGATCAACCGTCACCCCCAGCCCCACCGCCTGCTTCAGGTGTTTGAGGCCACAGTGTCCGAAGCCCTCAAACCGATGGTCGCCAGCGGCCAGGGCGTGGCGTGCATGCCACACAGCATGGTTGCACCGCTGATCGAGCGCGGGGAGCTGGTGCGCTTGTATCCGGACATGGAGTCCGACCACCTGGAAGTCATTCTGGTGCGGTGGAGGGACAACCGTAACCCCCAGGCTGATGCGCTCTGGCAGCGATTGTAGACAAAGAAAGTGTAAAGATCCCGGGACCGCTGCGCACCGGCGACAGGCGTACGCAGGGGCGAAAGCGCTTTGGTTACTTTGCCGCTTTTGCAAAGTGACTCGCTGTAAGAACGAAACCCCTATTCCAGTTAGACATGCATGCCGGATATGTACCCGGCCTGCCAGCTATCACCAAAGCCCCCAATCGCGGCCCCGCACATCACCAGCCCCACTACGAACTTTCAGGATTTTTCGCACAGGTTTGCCAATTGCTGAGGTATCGGCACGACGCCTATAGTCAGCCCTCGCCGATAAGGCGACCGGGTTTGGCGACCTGGCAGTATCCAGTTAACGTGTGGTTGTTAAATATGGCTAAGCGTGTATTTTGCTCGCACTGCTTTATGGCAGCTGTACGTGGGAGATCTTCGGGTCTGCCGGGTTTCCTGGATCACCGGTTCGCCAACCCGCGTACAGCGGCCACCTGTTTTCGTTTGGCGACGAAATAAGCTGGCTCAAATACCCTTCCAGGAGCATCACTTATGACTCAACATCCATTTATTCCGCTAACCGCCATCGACTGCACCATCCCCGCCTTATTTATCGACCGCAATACGCCCCTCGATGTGCTTCACGCCAACGCCGTGGCCCGCATGCTGGCGGCAACCCAACTTATGGAAACACTCTCCAGCCGCGAATTGCAGCAGGCAGATTCGGTTAATCTCAAACATCTTGCCACGGCGGCTGCGCTGCTACTGCGAGATGGTTGTGACGTGTTGAATGTGTTGGGTTGGCGATTGCAGCCTGCATAGAAAAACACCCTAGTGCAGGGTTATACGACGGCTGCGTCTACAGGATTCGTCGTCTATCCCTCTACGTAGCAGTTGACGAGTAGAACGAGGCTACGTTCGATCGCGCAGCGGTCGCAAAACCGGAATACGCGCAGTGCCTGATTAACCGTGCAAGCCGATTTCACGACTGCTGCGTCGCAGTGGCGCACCAAGCCGAACGCAGCCTCGCACGGCTCGTCAGCTGCTACGGATCGTGAATGCAACCCACCAACCAGGCCGGCCGGTCGGCCGCCTCGGCGGGCAGTGCTTTTGATCTGCCCGCCCCTTCGGGAGGCCGAGAGGAGGTTCTGCGCAGTGGGTCGACCGGCATGGATGCCGGGAGAGCCGTGTTGGGCCATGGATGGCCCGTCACGGCGTGCCCACGGAGCGGGACCGGAATGAGGGAACCTGAGCGCAGCGAGGGCCGTACGCGGGGGCGAAAGCGCTTTGGTTACTTTGCCGCTTTTGCAAAGTGACTCGCTGTAAGAGCGAAACCATCATTTCAGTTAACTGCGAATGCCGGATATGTACCCCGTGTGCCAGTTGTTTTGCGAAGCGCCCGCAGCGATGCCGAGTCCATATCCATTCGATATGTCACGACTTTCTACGGGTTCCGCCCTTACAGCGGGTCACTTTTTCCAGACGCCGAAAAAGTCACCAAAAAGGCTTGCCCTACCATACGGCCGACTCGCCCAGGCTCGGTGGTTCCCTCACTCCGGCACTGTCATGGGCATTCGCGTCGTCTGGACATACGTGTGGCTCCAGCAAAAGCAAAAGCAAAAGCAAAAGCAAAATCCATGGCAGACGCCACAGAACCTTGCGCAAAACGTTTAAGCGCCAACAGACAAGCCGCTGACGAGTAGAACGAGGCTACGTTCGAGCGCGCAGCGGTCGCAAACCCTGCACACCCGGTCTGTCTGAGAATGCGAGGGCTGCCCATCGCAGCCTCGTTGCGCTCCTCAGCGGCTACAGTTTGTCTGCGCCCAGCCCCGCCTGAATTTTTCCCACCACCTCCTGCATCGCCGGTAAGAAGCGGCGGGCAGCTTCTTCAACTGGCATGGCCTTGGCGATATAGACCAGGTTCAGGCAACCCATCACCCTATCCTCATGCATCACCGGGATCGCAATCGCCGCTATCTTGCGCTCTTCGCCCCAGTGCGAGTTGTTTTCGCCATAACCCTTGCTGCGGGTGTGCTCCACCAGTCGCTCGACGAATCGTCGATCCGCCGCCAGCGGTGATTGCACGTCGTCTCGACTGATCATCAATTCGATCAATTCTTCTCGCTCGGCAGGCGGGCAAAACGCGAAATATGCCCGCCCGGTTGCGGTCATCAGCAAGGGTAAGCGGCGACCCACCATCGAACGGTGAAACGACAGGCGACTGAAACGGTGAGTGGTTTCGCGAATCACCATGGCGTCACCGTCCAGGGTGCACAAGTCGGTGGGCCACGCCACTTGCTGGAGCAACTGGCCGAGCAAGGGCGCAGCAATCGATGAAATCCACTGCTCATCGCGAAAGCCTTCACTCAGTTCTCGTACCTTCAGCGTCAACCGGTAGCTGTCATCGGATTCACTGCGGCGCACGTAGCCTTCAGCCTGCAATGTCTCCAGCAAACGACGCACGGTCGTACGGTGCAGGCCACTCTGGTCGGCCAGTTGAGCCGTGCTGGCGCCCCCGTCGAAACGGTTGAGACCGTTGATCAGTAACAGCCCGCGCATCAAGCCCCGCACGGCCTTATATTCGGTTTCGCTCATGTGTTTCCCATTATTTTTATCGGTAAATCAACGATGTGCACTGAGTGCACCCTAGCAAGGGTTGTCGTTGTTCACCAGCTTCGTGATTTCCATACTGCGCCCAACAAGAAATCCAAAAAAAGCGCTGTACGGAGATACCCATGAGTTCTGCACCCACTGCTTCCCCCTTGGACCTGAGTACCGATGTCGCCATTGTCGGGGCTGGCCCTGTCGGGCTGATGATCGCCAATTACCTGGGCCAATGTGGTGTAAACGTCACCTTGGTGGAAAAGCTCGACAGCCTGATCGACTACCCACGCGCCATTGGCCTGGATGACGAAAGCCTGCGCACATTCCAGGCCGTCGGCCTTGCCGAAAACGTGCTGCCGCACACCACGCCCTGGCATGCGATGCGTTTCATGACACCCAAGGGTCGCTGCTTTGCAGATATCCAGCCCAAGACCGATGAGTTCGGCTGGTCCCGGCGCAACGCCTTTATCCAGCCCTTGGCAGACCGGGTACTGTTCGAAGGGCTGGAACGCTTTGACAACGTCAAGGTGCTGTTCGGCCGCGAACTCGAAGGCTTCGAGCAAAGCGACAGCGGTGTACAACTCACACTGAAAAACGCCGAGGGCCGCAGCGAGCGCTTGCAGGCCAAATACCTGATTGGCTGCGATGGCGGCAACAGCCTGGTGCGCCGCAGCCTGGACATCAGTTTTGAAGGCAAAACCGCGCCCAATCAGTGGATCGTGGTGGATATCGCCAACGACCCCCTGAGCACGCCCCATGTGTACCTGTGCTGCGACCCGGTGCGCCCTTACGTGTCCGCCGCCCTGCCCCACGGCGTGCGCCGCTTTGAGTTTATGGTGATGCCCGGCGAGACCGAAGCTGAGCTGAGCAAGCCCGAAAACATGCGCAAGCTGCTGGCCAAGGTGCTGCCGGACCCGGACCGCATCGAGCTGATTCGCAGCCGCGTCTATACCCACAACGCCCGCCTCGCAGGCAGCTTCCGCCAGGGCCGGGTACTGCTGGCCGGGGATGCCGCGCATATCATGCCGGTCTGGCAGGGCCAGGGTTACAACAGCGGCATGCGCGATGCCTCCAACCTGGCCTGGAAGCTGTCGCTGGTGATCAAGGGCCTGGCCAGCGACCGCCTGCTCGACAGCTATGAGCTGGAGCGCCGGGATCACGCCAAGGCCATGATCGACCTCTCGGTACTGGCCGGCCACGTGCTGGCGCCACCCAAGCGCTGGCAGGGCACCCTGCGCGATGGTGTGTCGTGGCTGCTCAACTATGTGCCGCCGGTCAAACGCTACTTCGTCGAAATGCGCTTCAAGCCCATGCCGCAATACACCCGTGGCGCCCTGATCGTGCCGAGCGAAAAAGGCTCGCCGGTGGGCAAGATGTTCATTCAGCCCAAGGTGATGACCGACGCGGGTGAAACCGTATTGCTCGATGAAGTGATCGGCGAGAATTTCGCCATTATCGCCTGGGGCTGCGACCCGACCTGGGGCCTGACGGCGGCGCAGATTGCGCAATGGAAAACCCTGGGCACGCGGTTTATTCAAGTGCTGCCGGATGTCCAACTCAGGGCCCCGAGCGACGCCGGCAACGACGTGATTCGCGTCGGCGACAGCAGCGGCCGCCTGCGCGAGTGGTTCGCTCGCGGCTCATCGTCCATTGCCCTGTTGCGCCCTGACCGCTTCCTCGCCGGGCTGGCCACACCGCAAACCCTCGGCAAGGCCTGCAATGAACTGGCCCTGGCGCTCAACGCGCAGCCACACATCCAGGTGACGCCAGCCGTCAGCAAGGTGGCTTGAGATGAGCGCCTATTTGCACTGTTTGTCACACACGCCGCTGGTGGGCTACGTCGACCCGACACCTGACGTGCTGGCCGAAGTGGACAGCATGATCCGCGATGCCCGCGAACGCATCGCCCGCTTCGACCCGCAGCTGATCGTGCTCCTGGGGCCCGATCACTACAACGGCTTTTTCTACGACGTCATGCCGCCTTTTTGTATTGGCATGGCCGCCGATGCCATCGGTGATTTCGACACGGCAGCCGGCCCCCTCGACGTACCCAAAGCGCTGGCCGAAGCTTGCGCACAAGCGGTTATGGATGCCGGGATAGACACCGCCGTGTCCTACCGCATGCAAGTCGATCATGCCTTTGCCCAACCCCTGGAGCTGCTGCTGGGCGGGTTGCGCACCTGCCCGGTGATTCCGGTCTTCATCAATTCGGTGGCGGTGCCCCTGCCCGGTTTCAAGCGTGCGCGCTTGCTGGGTGAGGCCATCGGCCAATGGGCCAAGTCACTGGACCTGCGCGTGCTGTTTCTGGCGTCCGGAGGACTGTCTCATCAGCCTCCAGTGCCCGAACTGGCCAAGGTCGATGCGCGCATGGCCGACCGCTTGATGGGCAGCGGCCGCCAGTTGCCCGCTGATGAGCGCGCCGCACGCCAGCAGCGAGTCATCGAGGCCGCACGGCACTTCGTCGAAGATCAGAACAGCCTGCATCCGCTCAACCCGGTTTGGGACCAACAGTTTCTCGACACGCTGGAGCAGGGTCGCTTGAGCGACCTCGATGCGCTGGGCAATGACGCGCTGTCGGCGCTGGCCGGCAAGTCGACCCACGAGGTGAAAACCTGGGTCGCCGCGTTCGCAGCACTGTCCGCCTTTGGCCCTTACCAAACCGAAGGCCGCTACTACCGCCCGATTCCCGAATGGATCGCAGGCTTCGGCGCCCTTGGCGCACAGCCGCTGAACACCACCCTTTGAATTCAAGGAACACTGCCATGACTGCCAGCGTATTCACTGAAGCGTCGACCAGCCGCTTTGTCCGTATCAAGGAAGGCGACCTGGACCTGCAATTGCACTACAACGACGTCGGCCAGGGTGCCGAAACTGTGGTCATGCTCCACGGTTCCGGGCCTGGCGCCAGCGGCTGGGCCAACTTCAACCGCAATATCGAACCGTTGGTGACTGCCGGTTACCGGGTGATCCTGCTCGACTGCCCGGGCTGGAGCAAAAGCGATCCGGTGGTCAGCGAAGGCTCACGTTCCAACCTCAATGCGTCGGCGCTCAAGGGGCTGCTCGATGTGCTGGACCTTGACCGGGTGCACATCATCGGCAACTCGATGGGTGCCCACAGCACCGTGGCCTTCGCTCTGGAAAACCCCGAGCGCATCGGCAAACTGATCCTCATGGGCGGCGGCACCGGCGGCCCGAGCGCGTTTGTGCCCCAGCCCACCGAAGGCATCAAGCTGATCGGTGCGCTGTACCGCGAGCCGACCATCGAGAACCTGAAGAAGATGATGAGCGTCTTCGTTTTCGACACCAGCAGCCTGACCGAAGAACTGTTCCAGACCCGTCTGGATAACCTCCTGGCGCGCCGCGACCATCTGGAAAACTTCGTCAAAAGCAGCACCCTCAATCCCAAGCAGTTCCCCGACTTCAGCCATCGCCTGCACGAAATCAGCGCCGAAACCCTGCTGGTCTGGGGGCGCGAAGACCGCTTTGTGCCGATGGACACCGGCTTGCGCCTGCTGGCAGGGCTGCCCAAGGCTCAGTTGCACGTGTTCAACCGCTGCGGCCACTGGGCGCAGTGGGAACACGCCGACACCTTCAACCGCATGGTGCTGGACTTCCTGACCCACTGATGACCGAGACCGCCATGAACCCGACTCCCGAAACACTGGCCCAACTGGCCGCCGACCTGCGTCACGCCGAAACTCACGGCAACGCCATCGCACCGCTGCGCGAGCTGATCGGTGAAGACAACGCGACAGCCGCCTACACCATCCAGCAGCTCAATGTCGCCCACGGCGTCGCCAACGGGCGCCGGGTAGTGGGCCGAAAAATCGGCCTGACCAATCCCAAGGTGCAGGCGCAGCTGGGCGTGGACCAACCGGACTTCGGCACCCTGTTCGCCGACATGTGCTACGGCGACAACCAGACCGTACCCATCGATCGCGTGTTGCAACCCAAGATCGAGGCGGAAATCGCCTTGATCCTCAAACATGACCTGCCCCACTCCGACACCACCTTTGACGAAGTCATGGCCGCCACCGGATGGGTGGTCCCGGCCCTGGAAATCGTCGGCAGCCGCGTGCAGCAGTGGAACATCCGCTTTGTCGACACGGTGGCCGATAACGCCTCCAGCGGCTGCTACGTACTCGGCGGCCCGGCCCGCAGCCTCGAGGGGCTGGACTTGCGCAATGCGGGCATGCGCATGACCCGCAATGGTGAAGAGGTTTCCAGTGGCAGCGGCGCGCAATGCCTGGGCCATCCGCTCAATGCGGCCGTGTGGCTGGCTTGCACCATGGCGCGCCTGGGCAATCCGCTGCAAGCGGGCGACATCATCCTGACCGGCGCACTGGGGCCGATGGTGGCCGTGGCCGCCGGTGATCGTTTCGAGGCGCATATCGAAGGCATCGGCAGTGTCGGTGTGGACTTCTCGCAACACAGCAGCGCCGAGTAATCGGCGACTTGCGTGCAAATGAGGCAACAATAATGAACAAGAAACTCAAGGTCGCCATCATCGGCTCCGGCAATATCGGCACCGACCTGATGATTAAAATCCTGCGCAATGCCAAGCACCTGGAAATGGGCGCCATGGTCGGCATCGACCCGACCTCCGACGGTCTGGCCCGTGCTGCCCGCATGGGAGTTGCAATCACCCACGAAGGGGTTGAAGGCCTGTCGCGCATGGACGTGTTCAAGGACATCGACTTCGTGTTCGATGCCACCTCCGCCGGTGCCCATGTCAAGAACGACGCCTTTCTGCGGGCCATCAAACCCGGCATCCGCCTGATTGACCTCACACCGGCTGCCATCGGTCCGTACTGTGTGCCGGTGGTCAACCTGGAACAGAACCTCGACCAGCTCAACGTCAACATGGTGACCTGCGGCGGGCAGGCGACCATTCCGATGGTCGCTGCCGTGTCTCGAGTGGCCAAGGTGCATTACGCCGAAATCGTCGCGTCGATTGCCAGCAAATCTGCCGGCCCCGGCACCCGCGCCAATATCGACGAGTTCACCGAAACCACCTCCAAGGCCCTCGAAGTGATTGGCGGTGCAACCAAGGGCAAGGCGATCATCGTGATGAACCCGGCCGAGCCGCCGCTGATGATGCGCGACACCGTTTTTGTGCTCAGCGAAGCCGCAGACCAAGCGCTGGTCGAGGCCTCTATCGTCGAAATGGCCGCCGCTGTGAACGCCTATGTGCCGGGCTATCGCCTCAAGCAGAGCGTGCAATTCGACGTCATCCCTGAAGACGCACCGTTGACCATTCCCGGCCTGGGCAGGTTTTCCGGCCTCAAGACGTCGGTGTTTCTTGAAGTTGAAGGCGCCGCCCACTACCTGCCGGCCTACGCCGGAAATCTCGACATCATGACCTCCGCAGCCTTGGCCACCGCCGAGCGCATGGCGCTGTCGATGCTCAACGCCTGAGGGGAAAACCATGAACGGTAAAAAGATCTACATCAGCGACGTCACCCTGCGCGACGGCAGCCACGCGGTACGCCACCAGTATTCGTTGCAGAACGTGCAAGACATCGCCCGCGCGCTGGACAAGGCCCGCGTCGACGCCATCGAAGTGGCCCACGGTGACGGCCTTCAGGGTTCGAGCTTTAACTACGGTTTTGCCTCCCATACCGATCTGGAATGGATCGAAGCGGCGGCGGACGTGATCAGCCACGCAAAAATCACCACCCTGCTGCTACCCGGCATCGGTACGGTTCACGACCTCAAGGCCGCGTACAACGCCGGGGCCCGGGTGGTGCGCATCGCCACCCATTGCACCGAAGCCGACGTATCGAAGCAGCACATCGAATATGCCCGCGAACTGGGCATGGACACCGTGGGCTTTCTGATGATGAGCCACATGATCCCGGCCGAGCAGCTGGCGGCCCAGGCCAAGCTGATGGAGAGCTACGGCGCGACCTGCGTGTACATGGCCGACTCGGGCGGGGCGATGAATATGCAGGACATTCGCGATCGCTTCCGCGCGTTCAAGGCCGTGCTCAAGCCTGAAACCGAAACCGGCATGCATGCTCATCACAACCTGTCGCTGGGCGTAGCCAACTCGATTACAGCGGTTGAAGAAGGCTGCGACCGGATCGACGCCAGCCTCGCGGGCATGGGGGCCGGGGCCGGTAATACCCCGCTGGAAGTGTTTATCGCCGCCGCCGAGCGCCTGGGCTGGAACCACGGTACGGACCTTTACACGCTGATGGATGCGGCGGATGACATTGTTCGACCGTTGCAGGATCGCCCGGTGCGGGTCGACCGCGAGACCTTGGCGCTGGGTTATGCCGGCGTGTATTCGAGCTTCTTGCGCCACGCCGAAATCGCTGCGGCCAAGTACGGGCTCAAGACCCTGGACATCCTGGTCGAGCTGGGTAAACGGCGGATGGTGGGCGGTCAAGAAGACATGATCGTCGACGTGGCGCTGGACCTGCTCAAACGCTAAGGCCTTCCTTACCCCCCTTGTGGGAGCGAGCGTGCTCGCGATGCAGATAACGCGGTTTACCTGACGAACCGCATTGATCCAGTCGCGAGCAAGCCCGCTCCCACAGAAACAGGGGTTATCGCTGCTTCATCCATAACAACAATAAAACGGGTACAGCCCATGACTTCACTCAATCTGCAAATGGCCCGCACCATCGGCCTGTGTTTTCTCGTTGCCCTCATGGAAGGCCTCGATCTACAGGCCGCAGGGATCGCTGCTCAAGGCATGGCTGCCGCGTTCGAACTGGATAAATTACACATGAGCTGGGTGTTCAGCGCCGGCATTTTCGGCCTGTTGCCCGGTGCGTTCGCGGGTGGATGGCTGGCTGACCGCATTGGTCGCAAACGCGTGCTGATGGCCTCGGTGGTGCTGTTCGGGGTGTTTTCACTTGCCACCGCATTGGCCTGGGACTTTAACAGCCTGCTGGTCGCACGTTGCCTGACCGGTGTTGGCCTTGGCGCCGCCCTGCCCAACCTGATCGCCCTCACCAGCGAAGTGGCTGGCCCGCGCTTGCGCGGTACGGCGGTAAGCCTGATGTATTGCGGCGTGCCTTTGGGCGCTGCGCTGGCCGCCATTATCGGCATCGCCGACCTGACCGGTGGCTGGCAGGTGGTGTTCTACGTCGGCGGCGTGGTGCCGCTGTTGATCGTGCCGCTGCTGGGGCTCTACCTTCCCGAGTCGCAGCAGTTTCGCAACGCTCAGGGCGAGACGCCTGTCGGTGTGGTTCAGGGCCTGTTTCGCGATGGCGCGGCACTGCCGACTGCGCTGATCTGGGTCAGTTATTTCTTCACCCTGATGGTGGTTTACATCCTGATCAACTGGCTGCCCAGCCTGGTGATCGGCCAGGGTTTCACCGGGCGTCAAGCCAGCTGGGTGATGCTCGCCCTGCAAATTGGCGCAGCCATCGGCACCCTGTTTCTGGGTTGGGTGATGGACCGCCTGCCTGCCTGGGCACTGTCTGTACTGATCTATCTGGGCATCCTCGTGTCCCTGAGCGCCCTCGGGTTGGCCAGTCATCTGCCGGGCATGCTGGCCGCAGGCTTTATCGCCGGTTTCTTTGCCACCGGTGGCCAATGCGTGCTCTACGCCCTGGCGCCCCATTTCTATCGCCCTTCGATACGCGCCACGGGCGTGGGCAGCGCGGTGGCCATTGGTCGTCTCGGTGCCATGAGCGGCCCATTGGTAGCCGGCAAGATGCTCGCGCTGGGTACCGGTACCGCCGGGGTGATGCTGGCGTCGGCGCCGGGCATCGTGATCGCGGCCGTGGCCATGTTTTACCTGTCGGTGCGGCGCAACGCAGCAGCGCCGGACTGACAACCTGCGCGTCGAAAGGCGCGCAGTGCTCCACCCCCCATAACAATAAAAGTGAAACCGCCATGCTCAAGACTGTTCTTCGGGCGCTCAGCGCCTGCACCTGCGTTTTATCCATTGGCCCTGCCCTGGCCAGCGGCTTTATCGATGACAGCCACGCAGACCTGGTGATGCGCAACTATTACTTCGATCGCAACTACGTCAATGCAACACCCCAGGCCGCTGCCCGGGAATGGGCACAGGGGTTTATCCTCAACCTGCGCTCGGGCTACACCGAAGGTCCGGTCGGGTTTGGCCTGGACGCTCAAGGCTTGCTAGGCGTGCGCCTGGACTCCTCACGCGCACGCACCGGCACCGGCCTGTTGCCTTACAACGCCACCACCCGCGAACCTGCCGATGAGTACTCGGAGCTGGGGCTGACAGCCAAGGCCCGCGCCTCCAAAAGCGAGCTGCAACTGGGCACCATCAGCACCTTTTTGCCGATCGCATTCGCCAGCCCTACCCGCCTGCTGCCGCAAACGTTTCGCGGCGCGTATCTGAAGTCTCAGGACATTGACCAACTGACGCTGCATGTCGGCTGGCTGGACCGCATCAACCTGCGCGACTCGACCGACTACCAGAAAATGTCGGTCGGCTCACCCAATGGCCGCTTCAATGGCGCGGCCGAGTCAAACCGCTTCATGTTCATCGGCGGCGACTATGCCTGGTCGCCGCACCTGACCCTCAAGTACTACCACGCCGAACTCGCGCAGTTGTACCGCAAGGATTTTTACGGCCTTGTCGATAATCGGCCGATGGGCCCCGGTAGCCTGAAAAGCGATTTTCGCCTGTTTATCACCGGCGAAGACGGCGCAGCCAAAGCCGGAACGGTGGACAACCGCAATGCGGCGCTGATGCTGACCTACAGCCTGGGCGCCCATAAAATCGGCGCCGGCTACATGCAACTGACCGGCAAGAGCGGCATGCCGTATCTGTTTGGCACCGAACCGCTGGTGATCACCGAAGGCACCCTGAGCTCGGAGTTCCTCAACCCCAAGGAGCGCAGTTGGCAGGTGCGCTATGACTACAATTTCGCCGCAATGGGTGCGCCAGGCCTCAACGGTATGCTGCGCTACGTGAGCGGCGACAATATCGAGCTGGCCCGGTTCGGCGGCTCGAACCTGAGCGAGAGCGAAAAGGACATCGAGGTGTCATACGTGCTGCAGAGCGGACCGCTCAAGGACCTCTCCCTGCGGTTGCGCAACGCCTGGTACCGCAACGATTTCACGGCACAGGCCAGCCATCGGGATGACAACGAACTGCGGGTCAATATCGATTACACCTGGAAGCTGTGGTGACGATTTACGACAACAATTGCGACATGGGCTGGCTGAGCAGGCAGGACTTTAGATAAGCTCTGCCACCCCCATCAGCAACCAGCGGTAAGCGCATGATTGAAGTCACCGAGGTTTCCATAGCCCAACTGCGCGCCGCGCTCGAATCCGGCCAAACCACGGCGGTCGAGCTGGTGCAGGCCTATCTCGCACGGATCGACGCCTACGACACCCCGGACACCCCTACCGCGCTCAATGCGGTGGTGGTGCGCAACCCGCAAGTGCTGATCGAGGCTCAGGCATCCGATGCCCGCCGAGCCAAGGGCCAGACCCTTGGCCCGCTGGATGGCATCCCCTATACCGCCAAGGACAGTTATCTGGTCAAGGGCCTGACCGCAGCGTCAGGCAGCCCGGCCTTCAAGGACCTGGTGGCGTATCGCGATGCGTTCACCATCGAGCGGCTGCGCGCCGCCGGTGCCATCTGTCTGGGCAAGACCAACATGCCGCCCATGGCCAACGGCGGGATGCAGCGCGGCGTTTATGGCCGTGCCGAAAGCCCGTACAACGCCGACTACCTCACGGCCCCCTTCGCTTCCGGTTCGTCCAACGGCGCAGGCACGGCCACGGCGGCCAGCTTCTCGGCATTCGGCCTGGCGGAAGAAACCTGGTCGAGCGGACGCGGCCCGGCCTCCAACAATGGTTTGTGTGCCTACACGCCTTCACGGGGCGTGATTTCGGTGCGCGGCAACTGGCCGCTGACGCCGACCATGGACGTGGTGGTGCCGTTTGCCCGAACCATGGCCGACCTTCTGGAAGTGCTCGATGTGGTGGTGGCTGAAGACCCGGACACCCGTGGCGATTTGTGGCGCCTGCAACCCTGGGTGCCCATCCCAAGTGTCGCTTCGGTGCGTCCTGCCTCTTATGCCGAACTGAATACCAAAAGCGACGCACTGGCGGGCAAGCGCTTTGGCGTTCCGCGCATGTACATCAATGCCGACCCAGAGGCGGGTACCAGTGAAGCACCGGGTATCGGCGGCCCTACGGGGCAGCGCATCATCACCCGCGCCTCGGTCATCGACCTGTGGCAAGCCGCGCGCAAAGCCATCGAAGCCCAGGGCGGCGAAGTGATCGAAGTCGACTTCCCGCTGGTATCCAACTGCGAAGGCGACCGCCCTGGTGCTCCGACGGTGTTTACCCGTGGGCTGGTGTCCAAAGCGTTTTTGCATGATGAACTGTGGGAGCTGTCGGCCTGGGCGTTTGACGACTTCCTGCGGGCCAACGGCGATCCAAAACTGAACCGTTTGGCCGATGTCGATGGCCCGCAGATATTCCCTCACGACCCGGGCACCCTGCCCAATCGCGAAGACGAACTGGCGGCGGGCATGGACGAATACGTGCGCATGGCCGAGCGCGGGATTACCCCGTGGGACCAGATCAGCACCGTTCCGGACGGCCTGCGCGGTCTTGAGCAGACGCGTCGAATCGACCTGGAAGACTGGATGGACCGGTTGGGGCTCGATGCCGTGCTGTTCCCGACCGTGGCCGACGTGGGTCCGGCGGATGCGGATGTCAATCCGGCCTCGGCGGACATCGCCTGGAGCAATGGCGTGTGGGTGGCCAACGGCAACCTGGCCATTCGGCACTTGGGCGTGCCGACGGTCACGGTGCCAATGGGCGTGATGGCGGATATCGGCATGCCGGTGGGGCTGACCTTTGCGGGCCGTGCGTATGACGATTCGGCGTTGCTGCGTTTTGCTTCGGCGTTTGAGGCTACGGGCTCCAAGCGAGTGATCCCGCCGCGTACACCGCCGTTGTCGGGCGGTTAACAGGAAGATCTCGTCAGCGGTCACCACCTGACCGCTGTGTAATTACAGATTCATCACCTACCCCGCGTTGTAGCCGTTGACGAGTAGAACGAGGCTGCGTTCGATCGCGAAGCGGTCGCATAACCGGTACACGCGGTTTGCCTGATTAACCGTAGACGCTGGCTTTACGACTGCTGCGCAGCCGGACGCAGCCTCGCACGGCTCCTCAGCGGCTACAGTTCGTCACCTACCCTTGTAGCCGTTGACGAGTAGAACGAGGCTGCGTTCGAGCGCGAAGCGGTCGCAAAACCGGTACACGCGGTATGCCTGATTAACCGTGAACGCTGATTTTACGACGGCTGCGCCGCCGGACGCAGCCTCGCACGGCTCGTCAGCGACTACAGATTCACCGCCAACCCCGCGTTGTATCCAATTACAAGCGCGCCCGTCTTTCAATCGGGTCTCAGGACAAGTACCCAACGTAATGTTTAAACTCATCCTGTGGATGATAGTAATAAAACTAAAACGATAAAAAAGCCCTAAAGGCCCTGTTATCTTGCTCTATTGAATCTCGAAAATTATTAAACTCTGTCCTGTACAGCACCCGCCTTCCAGCAACCAGATGACTGATACATTGACATTCCCCCCGAAGCATTAAATCCACCTACTACTTTCATAGTAGATGGACCCGCCAAGCAAACTTTAAAGTTTAGTCAGCCCCACGCTTATTTTTGCGGAGTGATGGTATCAATTGGACCGCAGCCGCCGATCATTTTGGAGATGGACACCGTTGGCGTGAACAGATAGTCATAGGAACAGTTTTTTTGCTGGTTATAGACTTGCCCCGTACAACCTGAAAGCAGAGCAACACCAGAAGCAACAACAATAGCCAAGGAAACTTTGAACGTCTTCATGTCAAATCCTTTGATGTCAAAAAAGTACATATAAGCCACGTAATGGCCTGAATAATTTTAACCAAGACCATCAATCAATTCTTTAAGACATGTCTTAAAAACTGGTGACTGCTCAGTTAGCCGCTCTGAACAGCAAGTATGGCAATAGAGGCCTAACACCCCACCTGCTTAGGAACTTTAATCTTTGAGCCTTTAACCAATAACGGCACGCCGGGATACACGTTGAATGACTCACTGGGTTTGCCATCAACAGTCACATCTTTCACCGCAAAACGCGTGGTGCCCGAAGCGTAAAACCGCGCGCCATCCGCTTCGCATTTAACCGTTAACGTCGAGGTTTCTTTCTGCGGCATATGGCGAATCAGTGAGCTAAAGGCAAGGTTGACCACCACATTGCCCGCCACGCTGGTGTGCTTGGGGTCGATCAGGTTGACCACCGGTTTTACTTCCAGGCGGTAAACCTGTTCCTCTTCAATGGAAACCAGAGGCTTGATGGTGATTTTCTTGCTCTGCCCCGGGCCCAGCATCAGCTTGAAGGGTGTGGCGTAGAGCTTGGGTTGCGTCACCTGAACGATGGACTCCAGGCGTTCATCCTCAAACTCGACCCCCGGATTAAACAGGCGCGACAGCGAGATGGAGACAAACTCGGGGCGCTCGCCGTCGTTGGAAATATCGAGCGTTACAGGTTTATCCGATACTTCAGTGACCGCCGGCGTGACGTTGATCAACGCCGACGCAGGCGATGCCAAAACAAGCCCGCACAGAACAAAAACAAGGCCGTTAGTGAATGGTTTCATAGGTTTCTCGAAATAACTGAAGCATGCCCTTGTGACGTGGGCATGCCTGTTAACAGCAGGCGAACCTTAAAGGTTGGAAATTACCGGCTCGAAGGTCAGGGATAACACCCCTGTGTAGGTGCCGCTGGTTTCCTTGAATGTGCCAGCTGGCGGATAGGCCGAAATTGACAGGTCGTAATAGCCGATGGAATCCATACCCGCCCCGCCCGACACAGGGTTTTTAAAGACTGTCGGCGTTGCCACTGCCAGGGTTTTTGGCGCCTGGCCATCTGCATTCAGCTCCACGATGGGCTGCAGGAAAACTTGCGCGGCATTGCTGGTGTTGCGTATGACCAGGGGCTCGTCCAGGCGCACCTGAAAATCCCTGTCAGTGGCGACAACTTTCAAGCGGGCTTGCGCCCCATAGGCTGAGTCCCACCCCCCCGGCTGCGACATTTCCAAACCCTGGTCAAACCACCCGCCCGTGTCGCTGGTCACGAAAAAGTTGTTTGGGTTGGTGACCGTGGCGGTAATCCTGCTGGTGACTTTTCCTAGCAACTCTACATCCGCAAAGACCATGGCCGGCAGAGTGCCCAGGACGGCCAGCAGGCTAGCCAGTGCTACGTTGTTCATGTGTTACTCCGATTGAGAATGAATCCTGGAAGTTGCCGAGTTCTGGTAAATCACCATGCCGTACCCGACGCTGACCGACAGGGGCGCCGATAAGCCGTCCGCCCCTTGTACGTGTACGGTCACCTGTTCTTTGGGCCTGAAGGTCACGCGCCACACCTGATCGCTGGCAGGTGTACCCAGGGTTTTGATGTTCATCCGGTATTTTTGCCCCGGCGCCAACGCTAAACGGGTAGGTGTTACCAACAAGCCTGGCTTGGATACCTGGCTGATTGCCTGTAACTGCTCCGGCTGCTCACCGGGGTTGAGCACCAGTGCTTGCTCTACATCCAGATACAGGGGCGAATCCCCGGTGTTCAGGGCGTAGAGCGCGCCTTGACGTTGGTCGGGCACCAAGCGCAACTCAGGGGTCGAGAGTTTCAATACACCCGCAGCCATGCCATTTGACGGACTGATAGATAACCAGCCCAACAGCAAGGCAATGGGATATTTTATATACCGGCCCATTTAAGGTTTAGTGACCACAGTGAAGGTCAAAATATCGCTGTAAGCCCCCGCTTTTACTTTCTTGTCAGGTTGAGCCTTGAACGTAGGTGTGAAGCAGGTTCGCCCCCCCGCATCTAACGAAAACAAACGACTTTGAGCATTGGGCAATGATACCGAGTCGATGCTATTGTCGAGCGTCAATGTATAAGGAACCGTTTGCGAACTGTCTTCAAGGCTCTTAAGCAGATAACCACCCGTCGGCGAAAAACCATTGCTATTCGTCGCATTGATCAGATACTTCTGATTGGTGATAGCGGTTGAACCTTCGTAACTGAAACACAACTGGTCTTTGGTCGCCGGTAACGTCAATACGGTTTCTTCACCCGCGGGCAACTCACCTAGGTCCCAGTCCGGTGCGGTCATGGTGACGGTTGGGGGGACAGCAGGAGGGGGAAATTCCGGGTCTACAACCACTGTACAACTGCCCTTTGACTTAGGGCCTATATACGCGACACCCGCCACTTCGCCGACATCGTTCATGTTCGTATAGTTGCCTGCGCGCACACCTACCGCTGGCCATGCTGCAATTTTTGACTTCAACACGCTGAATGATACATTAGCGGTCATTGCAGAAGGGCTAATCCACGAACCGCCTGAGTTTTGCCCCTGGTACATTGTGTAACCATTACCCTCATAAAAAAACGAATACCCCACATTATTAAGCCACATACCACTCGCTACAGCGCTACTCTCTTGAAGCACGCCATTTGCATCATAGGTGTAGAGCATGACACCTCGACTCCAAAAGTTTCTACCCCCCAGATGACCCGATGTACTTTTGTATTGAATCGTCAAATTGAACGTGGCGTAGGTCTCGCTGGTATCGGTATAGCTACAATTACTATAACCACTACTGAGATCGCTCAAGATCAGGTTGTAAGCTGCTGATGCCCCGCCCGAAAAGAGAGCCATACTGACAACCAACAAATAAGCATAAAAATCAATATGCCGAATTTTTGACCGCTGAATGTGTGAATGATCAATCGCAACTGGCGCGCTATCGGGTCGAATTTTTTTTATGGACATTTCAGCACCTGCGGTTTCTCACCCACGGTAAATGTCAAATGTTTACCGGCGAAGTGTTGTGGGCTTCCCGGAAACAAAGCAACTTTGGCTTTTGGCTGTTGACTTCCTGCACTCTCAATTTCCGATAACTGCAAGCTTATGTTGCCCGTATTTTCTAGCGTCACACCGCCGTCTTTACAGTGATAAGTCCAGCCCGCCTGCTGTTTGGCAGGGGGCGGCATATGCCGAACCAATACCCCGTAGCCAATGGCAACTGACATCGGCGCGGTGATTTTGTCTTCAGGCGCCTGCTCTACCTGCATGGCCCGCACCGGCACGATATACAGGCGGTACAAGGTCTCAGCCTCAGGCTCGACCAGCGACTTGAGGCTGATGGCGCGGCTCTGCCCCGCCCCCAATGTGAGTTTGTCAGGGCTGGCCAGCATGCCCGGATGCGTCAGGGCACTCAGCGGCTGTTTTATTTCCGGCGACACACCGGGGTTCATCACCTTCTGCAAGCTGATGGACAAATACAGCGGCTCGTCACCGAGGTTTTTAACATTCACCGAGTGCTCGTGATTGTTGTACACCTTGAGGGTGGCCGGCATGACCATCAACTCGCCCTCAGCCTGGGCCAGGCTTGAGCCAAGCCCTATCAGGCTCAGCAAAAACATACGTAATTTCATAAGGTTTTCCTGTCAGGTTGTGCGCTTACTGGCACAAGTAATGGCTAGGCTGCACCGGCTTGGACAGATCACAGGTGTAACGCCCCCCCGCACCGTCAACCGAAATATTCGCCAGCACTGCTTTGCTGCTGATCGAGAACAGGCCATTGGCATAGGCCGTATCCCCGGTCTCTTGAATGATGCCGCCCACCGGCTTGCCCGCCGCATCGACCAAAATGCCGCTGTAAACCATATTGATATCCACCTTGGCCTTGGCGTTGTACACCTGGCCCGGGTGGGCGCGGACAATGTTCGCCGGCACTTCGATGTTCATGTCCATGTTGTCGCTGTCACTGCTGACGCGAGCAAAGGGCACATCGCTGTACTGGTTCAGTGGCACGGCATAGGTGCCGTCGCCCGCAACCGGATGACCTTCAACTTTAAAACCGTAAGGCGTTTCACCCAGCGCCGGGGTTTGCAGGAGCATGGCGCTGCCACCGTTGCTGTAACGTCCCAGCGCAATACCATCCTGGTTGGCGGCAACCATGCCGCGGTAGTTGAAGTCGACGTTGCTGGCCGCATCACTGTGCCCCAGGTTAAGGGACGCATCGCCACGGGTGCCTGCACGGCTGCCGTAGGCGTTGAAGCTGTTGCTGCTGTCGATGCGGTTGACCGTGACACCGGTCGAGGTGGTGCCAAAGTTGTCGTCATAGTCCTTGCGATAGTCGCCACTCAACTGGGTTTTGCCGCCGTACTGGGCCGCACGCACGCTGGCTTGCGACTTGTCGAGCATCCAGGTCATGTTCAGGTACAGGGTGTAATCGCTGTCCCCGGGCATGCCGTTGGCCTTTTGCACGCCCAGGCCGAAGGTCGACCACAAACCGTTGGGCTTGTAGTTCCAGCGTGCTTCAAGTTGCTGGGTCTCCCCACGGCCATAGTCCCGGTAGTTGTAGCCCAGCGTGACGCCGGCAATGTTTCTGCTGTAAGCAAGGCTGGAGCTGGGGGTGCCGTAATAAAAACGCGAGACGTCAGTGTTCTGATAGCGGCTAAGCATCAAGTTGCCCAGTACCGGGTCGTTCATGCTCAGGTTGAAGTAACCGCCCGTGCCATTCTCGCCGCTCAATACCCCCACTGTCGGGTCAAGACTCAGCGTGCCAAAAGAGGAAGGTCGGGTAACGTTGACTTCAGAGGCCCAGTCAGAGTCTTCACCGGAAACAGCCGCGGCGTTTAAATAGAACTGGCTCATATTGCGGCTGATGGCGCCTTCCAGCAGTTGCCCGCCCTCGTCCATGTCCTGCCCCGCCGTAACGCGCCAAGAGTTTGCGCCGCCGAAGTTCAGGTTGTTGATGTCCTGGGTTTGCTCGTTGATCAAATTACCGTTGCGATCGACCAGGCGAATCTCGACGGGGTAGTAACCCCCGGGCAAGTCCGTAAAGCTGACTTCGTTACGCCCCAGAATGGCCGGGCGTTTAAGAATCAGGCGACCATTGCGGTAGAACTCATAGTTACCTTCGGCCGTGGAAAACAGCACCAGCGAGCCCACGTCCCGGTCGCTGCGCATATAGTCCTGGCTGCCCAGGGTAATAAACTGGTCAAAACTGGGCGACAGCACCGTACTGACCGAACCTGAGCCATAGTCGATACTGTTTTGCTTACCGGCACGCACATAGGTGTCGGCAAAGTTCTTTTGCAGATAATAGGACGAAATGCCCTGGTCACGGCTGCTTTGGCCACGGTTTTGGCTACGGTTGGCGTACCAGTTCATATAGCCAAAGCTGCGACCCGGCAAGCCAAACCAGGTGTTGCCGTTCAGGTTGAAAGCACTATAACTTTCAGATGAACCGCGCATATCCAGAGACTGATTATTGATCAGCCCCCACGACGTATCAGGCGCGAGAAAATCTTCGCGCGTGGAGCGAATTTTCAGGGTGCGGCGTGTCTTGTCCAGCGTGACATAGTGTTCGGCCACGCGCAGATCACAACCGTCCTTGCATTGTTTATAGTCAATCTTTGACAGCACGTCTTCGATAACACGCCGATCTTCAGTGTCAATACCATTGTCCGCATACTGACGCGCATCAAATACAAGGGCATTTTTAGACAGCGAATAACTGATAAAACCCGGCAATGTCTTGCCATTGTAAGTAGCGACATAGTTTGCGGTATTGTCCATCTCCACCGCACTGAACCCTTCAGGTGTCCCATAGGAGATCTTTACTTCAGCCAGTGCCTGGGAAGAAAAAGCCGTAACAATACAAGCCGCCAATATATGCAACTGAAAGGGAATCTTATGGGTGAACATCCTGATCTTCCGTCACTGGAAAAGAAGAGCCCCTTTCGGGGCTCTGGGCATTAAATGAAGACTGATGCCGGCGTTACGGTGCTGGAGTAGGTTCGAACAGCATAACCAGGTCGCCGCTGTAACTACCGTTGGTGCTGACGGCGCCAACCTGGGTAGGTGCATCTACACTGACAGCCAGTTGGTGAATCTGGTCATAGCCGCCAACACCGGTAACGGTTTGGTCAACGGTCAACACGGTGCCGAAAGTCAACGCTTTTGTATCAAGGCTCACAGCAGCGTTGGTCATTTCATAAGCGCCGTTTGACATTTTCAGTGGCTGAGCCAAAGTAACGTTAAAGCCGTCAGCCGTACTCCAAACACGCACAGGCAGTGTTTTCGAGAAAGAAGTTTGGGTGTGGTCGTTTGCAGTCAGCTCTTCGGTGCCGTACCAGGTTGAACCGTCTGCCTTGGAAACGAACAGCGCGTCGTTGATTTGAGCAGTCAAGGTGATTTTCTTGGAAACAGTGTTATCAGCAGCCTGCACCATGCCAACCATCGCAGTGCTCAAGCCAAGAGCAATCAAAGCAACTTTAAAGTTCATTATTCGTATCCAATATAGAGTGTTACCAAAAACGCCAAATATTAAGCAGCTGGCATTGTTGGTGAAGAGTTGTTTAACAGGCAGTTCCTACTGCCTGACAAAAGAATGACATTCCTGCGCACACTCCACAATCAGACGAATCTTAATAGCTCCCGCCATTCAATTATTAAACAGCGATCCCACAAGCCCGACTACTTAAAGACAGATGCAAACCTGATAACAAGTAACGGCCCGAGTTTAAGGATTGTCTTATATCCAGCACTCTGTGCACGGCATAGAGTATCGGAATGAAACTCAAAATGTACTTGCACTCCATAACCCCCCTGCTCTCCTCTCCTCATTCAGCAAGACGCTTATTATGGACAGTGGCTGCCATCCTGTTGGCAGGACTGCTGGCCGGGGTCTATAACTTTCTGCTCTTTACATTCAATACCGAACTGTCCCAGCGCCGCGGCTATATGAGCAGTGCCATCGCCGAAGCCCATACATTTTTCACTACCCGCCAGGCACTGCTGGAAAGCATCAGCCTTTCTGCAACCCGCCAGCCTGAAGGCGAATTTGTCACCGTCTCTGCGGAAGAAATCCATTTACTCCTGGGGCCTTCGCCACAGCGGCAATGGAACCTGTGGCTGACTGAACGCTTGCGCGATTATATGAAAGAGAAACAGGTCAATCTGGTCTACGTCAGCACAGGTGCCCATGCCAAAGTATCCCGTCTGTATAACGCCACCGATGCGGTGAGCGGGTTTTCCGAAACCATCCTGCGCCAGCTCGATTCACTGAAACACGATGATAAAAGAGAGTTGGATGAGCTGTGGCTGTCGGAGCAGGACAGCCCCCATGCCCGGCTGTATATTTTTATCCGCCTGGATGAGCGCGACCCTCAATCCGGCTGGCTGGGGCTGGAAATGGATTCCGGCGAAGTCTCGACGGCCCTGAGTGATCAGAGCGCCGGGCAATTCATGATGCTCAACTCGCAGGGCTCTTTGCTGTTCACCAACAGCCTTGTGCATGCATTGGGTGACAGGCTGTTGCCGCTGCAAGACCAGAACTTCTTCGGCCTGGTCGGTAGCCGGTGGTGGCCGGATCATGTGGTTATCCGCAAACAACTCAAGTCGTCTGACTGGCAGTTGGTGTACTTCATCGACTTGCGTTCAGTCATGCTGTCGTTATGGCCGCAGTTGCTGGGGGCACTGCTGTTTTGCCTGATCAGCCTGACGTTGGTGTGGCTGTTGATGCGGCGCCTGGAGCAGCGCTTTATCGCCCCCACGATTCATCGCATCCAGGCGCTGGTCGAAAGCGAGCTGTTCAGCCGCGACGTCATTCAGACCGCACCTGTGGCGCTGTGTGTGCTGCGTCGCAGCGATGGCCAGGTGGTGCTGGAAAACACCCTGGCCCAACAATGGATGGGCCAGGGCGGTGAACGCGAAGCGTTGAGCGCCACCTGGATACAGCACGCCTTCGGCAGTGCCGAGCCAGAGCTTACCGACTACTTTGAAACGGCCGACGGCCGCCACTTGTATTTAAGCTGTGCACCGACCCGCTATAGAAGCGAGGACGTGCTGCTGTGCGCCTTCAGCGACATCAGTACTCGCACCCAGATTGAAACAACGCTGCAACAGGCACGGCAAATAGCAGAAGCTGCCAACGAAGCCAAAACCCTGTTCCTGGCCACCATGAGCCATGAGATTCGCACACCGTTACATGGGGTGCTGGGCACGCTGGAACTGCTGGGGCGCACTCAACTGGACCCCCAGCAAAAGGATTATCTGCATGCTATCGAAAGCTCCTCCGCCACGTTGTTACAGCTGATTTGTGACGTACTGGATGTATCAAAGATCGAAGCAGGGCAACTGGCGCTGGAACTGAGCGAGTTCTCTGTGCTGGAACTGGCTCAGGAGGTTGTTCAAGCCTATGCCGCCGCTGCACAGCGCAAGGGGTTGAAACTCTACGCCTGCTATGACCCCAAGTTGCCGGACCGGGTTATAGGTGATGTGGCGCGCATTCGCCAGGTGCTCAACAACCTGCTGAGTAACGCCGTGAAATTCACCGACTCCGGCCGAGTGGTTCTGCGCTTGAGCCTGCAGAGTCGTGAAGGTGAACGGGCCAGTCTGTTGTGGCAAGTTTCAGACACGGGCAGAGGCATTCCACAGGCCGCGCAGCCTTTTATTTTCGAGCCGTTCTACCAGAGCGAAGGCAGCACCCATGGGGTGGCTGGCACCGGCCTTGGCCTGCCGATCTGCCTGCGTTTAATCCAGTTAATGAATGGCAGCATCCGCATGGTCAGTGAAGTGGGCCTGGGCAGCAGTTTTTCCCTCAGCCTGCCTTTGGAGGTGCCAGCCACCAGCGGCTTGTCAGCGGCCCTGCCCGAGCTGCTGCCGGAAACCATCCATGTGGTTTCACCTGTGCGTGAACTGGCCGAGACCGTCAGCGGTTGGCTGCGCAAGTGGGGCGCGCGCCCACAAATCGGCCACCCTGCGCACCACCAGGGTGATACAGACGCTGTTTTGCTTGAGTTACACCCAGGCTCCCTTGAGCAACGGCTGGAACCTGACTGGGATGGCCCGGTAGTGCTGGCCACTGGAGACGGCAACCACGAACCACAGATCATTGACGGCACATGGAAGGTCAACCTCAATCATTTAAAAGCCATCCATCAAGCCGTCGGCGAGGCACAGGGTTTGCAGGTGCTCAAACCCAACAAGCCCAATGAAATAAATGAATTGAAAAGGCTCAACCTGAAGATCCTGGTAGCCGAAGACAACGTGATTAATCAATTGATTATGAGCGCACAGCTGGAAAAACTCGGCTGCTGCGTCGAGCTGGCCTCCAATGGCGAAGAAGCACTGTCCATTTGGCACAAAGGAAAGTTCGATTTGCTGATCACCGACGTCAATATGCCCAAAGTCAACGGTTATGAACTGACCCGCCTGCTCCGCAGCCAAGGTTGCCTGTCACCGATCATCGGCGCCACTGCCAACGCCATGCTTGGCGAAGAAGAACTCTGTCTTGGGGCCGGAATGAACCACTGCCTGGTCAAACCTTTCAACTTGCAGGCCTTGTTTAACTGCCTAGCGCCTTACGAAGGAGCAGCCCATGAAACCCTTTAGCATTTTGATTGTTGAGGATCATCCTTTTCAGCGGATGTATTTACAGAACCTGTTCAGCGAGTTGGGAGACTTTTATTTGGAGTGTGCACAAGACGGCGCGCACGCCCTGGCCTGCCTGCAACGGCATAATTACGATTTAGTCCTCACCGATCTGCTGATGCCTGGCATGGATGGTGTGCAGTTCATCCAGAAGCTGGCAGCCCTGCGCTCACGACCTGCCCTGGCAATCATGAGCTCGTCCTCACGACGCATGCTGATGGCCGCAAGCCTGGTTGCCCGCAATCTGGAGGTCAACGTCATCGGGCTGATTTCAAAGCCGGTGCGGGCCAGCGCCCTGCGGGATCTGATCGACCAGCTCATGAGGCTGCGAGATAAAACGCCACCGGCACCCCTTGCCGATATTGACCGCCAGTCACTGATTGACGCACTGGACAACGCAGAGTTTGAGGCCTGGTTTCAGCCCAAAAAAGCATTGGCCAATGGCCGCATCGTGGCTGCCGAAGCACTGGTGCGCTGGATACATCCCGAACACGGGGTGCTGTTACCCGGGGTGTTTCTGCCCGCACTGAGCACCTTTAATCTGGAGGAGCGCCTGTTATGGCTGATGCTTGAACAAGGTATCGAGGCCCAGGCGCAATGGGCCAGGCAAGGCTATGACATACCTGTGTCGATCAACCTGCCTACCCACCTGCTTAACAGCGATGACCTTCCCGATCGTATTCACGCGTTCGTTCTGCGCCACAACGGTGTGCCGGAAAAAGTGTTCTTTGAGTTGATGGAGTGCTCAACCCCTCAACAAATGAGTAGCTTTTATGCGGGTGCTTGCCGGTTACGGATCAAGGGGTTCGGGCTGTCACAAGACGACTTCGGCAAAGGTTACAGCTCCTACATCAACCTGGTCTCGACCCCTTTTACCGAGCTCAAGATCGACCGGGCGCTGGTGCGCGGCTGCAGTGAAAATGAAGAGCTGGCGCAAGCCTTGACCAGCATCGTCGGGCTTGGACGGCAACTGGGCCTGACCGTTGTCGCGGAAGGTGTAGAAACAGCGCAAGAACTTGCCTTTTTGCACAAGATCGACTGCACTCAGGTCCAGGGCTTTTTGATCTCCCACGCTGTCTCTAGCGACTTGTTTGCGCAGTTGTTGACTCATGATGGCCCGGCAAGCGCATTTTAGGCGCTTGAGGGTTTTTTGAAGGTTAACTCTTTTGTACGAATCGCTTTGTTCAGGGCTTCAAGATGACTGCGCGTAACACCCTCCTTGATAAGTTGACCAAGAGCTCACTGCGCCTTAACAAAGGGCTTACCGTTCTACTCGCACTCGCTTTGCTGTTGATTGGAATCAGCTATTGGGGCGTGCAGCGCATGCTTGACGAGCAACGCGAGAATGTGAGTTTTCACTTTGCCCGGCTGATGGAAAAAATTCGTGAGCACGAGTCTTTTCTCAACACCGTATCCAGGGAAAGCACCAAGGGCAGGCTGCTGGAAAAACTGCATGCACCGATAAACCTGCACGACCCGGCACCTGCGCAGGGTGACAACGTCTATGTGGGGAGAGAGTATTCGTTCTCTCTGCCGTTCAGTGTAAGAATCAACCCGACCACCATCCCTGCCCTGCAGAACAGCAAAATCACTGAATTGGGCGCCCATCTGGCCAACTATTACAGCGCGTATTGGTCCGCCTCGCACTATCAGTCACCGCAAATTTACGTGTTCAATGTCCCGGACAATTTTGAGCTCAGCGTCCCGGCCCACGGACGGCTGCGCGGTGTGGCCCATACGCAGGTAGGTGAGTCAGCCTTTGTCATACAGCAGATTCTGGCGTCCAGAACCGCACACACTGGGCAGGGAGAAGCCAACTCTGTGCATTGGCTGCCCTATATCGGCAGGCCCGGTAGTGGCGGCGCCCCAAACATGCTGAGCTATGTCGATATTGATCTGCCCTCCACGCAACTGCATATTTCCGGTGCCAGCCCAAGGGTCGTGGTTGCTTCGTTGCTGAATCTGGCTCAGGTCAACAATGTCGAGCGAATCACGCAGCGGTCGATCTATGACCATTTCATCCTGATCGCTCCCACTGGCGAGACAGTGATTGGCACGCCCAAGCCGGAACTGGCGCTGCATGACGGGCTGAACCTTGATAGCGAGGGCCTCGTATTTCAGATCAGCAGTGCTGAGCCAAAGCCCTGGACCGGCATTTACATCATCAATTTTACAACCTTTCTGGACTATGCCTTGTGGGCTTTACTGGGCCTGCTCGCGCTGTTGCTGGCGGGACTGGGTTGCGGCTGGGCGTTCAACCGGTGGTACAAAAAACGGGTCATCGTGCCCGCGCGACAAGCTCACGACGATATTGCCGAGCGTGAGGCTTTCAGTCAGACAGTTATTGAAAGTGCACCTACCGGTCTATGTGTGGTGCGGTGCAGCGATCACAAGGTATTGCTTGAAAACCAGCTAGCACAGCAATCGTGCAGCTCGGCAAAGCTTGTTGCCGCTCTCGAGAAGCACCATGAGCTGTCTGCTCACGGTAAAACCGAGCTGGAGATTGACGGTCGCCATTTGCAGGTGGGTGTTGTTTTTACCCGCTACCACGGTGAGGACGCCTGGCTTTGTGCCTTCCACGATGTGACTAACCATATTCAAGATGCGACCATCCTTGAGCACGCGCGCCAGGCTGCAGATTCGGCCAACAAAGCCAAAAGTCGTTTTCTGGCAACCATGAGTCATGAAATCCGCACCCCCCTCTATGGCGTATTGGGCACGCTGGAACTGCTGGAGCTCACTGCTCTGCAACCGCGTCAGCAGGAGTATCTGCACACCATCCAGCGCTCATCGTCGACCTTGTTCCAGCTAATCAGCGATGTTCTGGATGTCTCCAAGATTGAAGCGGGACAGATGACCATCGACAGCCAGGACTTTTGCCCCCTGGATATAACCGAAGAAACCATGAGCACCTACAGTGCCTTTGCCCTGAACAAAGGCTTGCAACTCTATGCCTGCATTGATGCCCAGATACCCGCCAGGGTACGGGGTGACCCGGTGCGCATCCGTCAGATTCTCAATAATCTGCTCAGCAATGCCATCAAGTTCACCGACAGCGGCCAGGTAGTTTTGTGGGTCCGCACACTGGAGCAAAACGAGGAATACAGCACTCTGGAATGGCAAGTCAGCGACTCGGGAATCGGTATTTCCCCTGCACAACAAGTGCAACTGTTCGAGCCTTTTTATCAAGTGCGCACTACCTTCAGTGAAGGAGGCGCAGGCTTGGGGCTGTCCATTTGCCGACGGCTGTGCGAGTTGATGGGTGGTTCACTTGAGGTGATAAGCGAACCCGGTCTGGGCAGCAGTTTTTCCTTGCAACTGAGGCTCAAACGCGAGCCTGGAGAGCTGGCCGACTGCCCTGAGTTCGGGCCTCAGCCAGTACCCGTTTATGTACGGGCACCGCCCCCTGAGCTGGCACAACATATCTGTGCATGGCTAAGTCGAATGGGGGTACACGCTCGGCTGCTGAACGATATGCAGTCGGTTGACCGCTCAACATCCTGGCATCGGACACTCATCACGACTGGCCGGGCCCGCGCATTATAGCCAGGCCAGACGGGCGCAACCCACCTGAGTTCAGTGCCAATGGCTGGGAAGCAGATGCCAATTCCATTCGGGGGATTGCCTGGGCCGTGAGCTTTGCACAGCAAGGAATCGCCACGCCCGTCAGTGACTCACTCCCCAGACAAAACCAACAGCTGCAACTGCGCGTGCTGGTTGCCGAAGACAACCCGATCAATCGAGAAATCATCAAGGAGCAGCTGGAGGCGCTGGGATGCTTCGTAGTGGTGGCCATCAATGGTGAACAGGCACTTGAATTCTGGATGCCCGGCGAGTTCGACCTGGTACTGACCGACGTCAACATGCCGGTGCTCAACGGTTATGAATTGGCCAGGGCCCTGCGGACACAAGACTCGGAACTGCCCATTATCGGCATTACTGCCAATGCCATGCGCGAAGAGGGCAAACGCTGCGCCGCTGCCGGCATGAACGCCTGGATGGTCAAGCCCTTGAGCATGCATACCCTGCATGCCCAACTGCTCAAGCACTACAAGGGCGTACTGATTGATCCTGGCATGACGACTGACCAGCCCACGGCCACCACAAGCGGCATCGATCAAGTTCAGCTCTCGCCCCGAATGCGCGAGCTGTTCTTCAGCACGATGTACGAAGATGTGCACATGATTCAAGTTGCACTGGACAGTAACGATGCCATGGCACTGGCACATCAGTTGCACAGCATGGGCGGAGCCTTGGGCTCAGTACAGTCTTACGCCCTGGCCGATACCTGCAGTGAACTTGAACTCCAGCTAAGAGAACGTGGCGTTACACCTCAACTGGCACAGGATGTCAGCGACTGGCTGGAACGAATAGATGCATTGCTAAAAAAACTGGAGGCTCCTGACTTATGAAGCCATTCAATCTACTCGTGACGTTTCACGGATAACGTGCCATGCGCAAACTTAATGTTGTAATCGCCGACGATCACCCCATTGTGCTGTTGGGCTTGCTTGAATTGATTGAGCGCGACGGACGCTTCCATGTTGTCGGCCAAGCGGTAGGCTCTGAAGGGCTGGTGCAGCTGCTGGAGAAACAGGCTGTAGACCTTATCGTCACGGATTTCAGCATGCCGGCAAAATCACCTTACGGTGACGGCCTGAAACTGGTGGAGTATTTGAAGCGTCACTACCCCAGTGTGCGCATTCTGGTGTTAACCATGATATCCAGCCCCTTGATTCTCACTCGCCTGCACGAACTGGGAGTGGCCGGAATCATTCAAAAAAGGCATTTGCACAACGAAATCGAAGTCGCGCTCAACGCTATTATCCAGGGCATGGAATACCAGAACGCTGACGCAACGGCTAAATCGTTGACTGATAACCTGCTGCCCTTGAATGAGCGCTTCGCCACTCTGTCACCCAAAGAGCACGAAATACTTCGTCTTTTTGTCTCAGGGCAAAGTGTCACTGACATCGCAAGAGGGCAAAACAGAAGTTCCAAGACCATCAGTGCTCAGAAAATTTCTGCCATGCGTAAATTGGAAGTGACCAGCGACCAGGATTTGATCACCTATTGTCTCGAGTCCAATATCTTCAAGTAAGGGGTGTAGATGGAACGGGGGTTGGCGTCTACCCCGCCTCGTAGCAGTTGACGAGTAGAACGAGGCTACGTTCGAGCGCGAAGCGGTCGCAAAGCCGGAGCGCGCGGTTTGCCTGACTAACCGTGGAAGCTGATTTTACGACTGCTGCGCAGCCGATCGCGAAGCGGTCGCAAAACCGGTACACGCGGTATGCCTGATAAACCGTGGAAGCTGTTATTACGACTGCTTCGCAGCCATCGCCGTCACTTCTACCCGCATCCCTTCAACCGCCAACGAGGCCACGCCCACCGCGGCACGCACCGGCCACGGCTTGGCAAAGAATCGTTTGTACACTTCGTTAAACGCCGCACGATCAGCCATGTCGGTGAGGTAGATAGTCAGGTGCAACACCCGGTCCATCGAGCTGCCCGCCTTCTCCAGCGCTACCTTGAGCGCCTGCAGGGTGCATTCGCTCTGCTCGACAATCCCGCCCAGCTCAAGGCTGCCGTCAGCACGGGTCGGGATCTGGGTGGACATCAGGATGCCGCCGAAACCGGCAACATCTGATGAGATGGAGTCAGCATCAGGATCGGGAACAAACGTCAGGTCGTGATTACTCATGGGAGTCTCTTGTTTGAGTTAAACAAGGATTGTCGCGTGTGCCAGCACCGTCGACAACCCTTGCCAGGATCACATTACCCCAACGCTACAACGGTCCGGGTTCCACACCCTTGAAGCTCAACCCCTGGCTGTCGCTCACTTGCCAGGGGTTGGTCCCGCCCGTATCGGTAAACACCACCTCTGCGAACTGCGAGTCTTTCAAGCCGTCAATCCGCGCTTTGGCCGGGCCGCTGAAACGCACCCGCTCGAAAACCAACCCTTCGTGATAAGCGCTGTTTTTACTGTCGCCCTTGACCTCAATTGACGCTCCCCGGGCGTTCTCGACACTCACGTCGGAGACGCGAATATCACGGAACTGCCCCGGCACCGTGGAGCGCCGGTAGTCGAGTTTGGCGTTCGGGTCGTTGTAGTCGAGGGTGAAAATAAACGCCTGTTTGACCGTGTTGCGAATCGCAGAATCGCGGAAGGTGACGTTGCGCGCACCGCCATCCATGAAGTTGGTGCTCTTCATGCGCAGCCCCGCATCGGTGCCGTCCGAGACGTTGTCTTCTGCAAGGATGTTTTGAATCCAGGCGCCTGTATGGCTGCCGGCCACAACCATGCCGTGGCCCTTGCGGAAGAAGTTGTTGAAGATCCAGGCATCTTCCTGGGGCTTCTGATGCACCGCATCGGCCCCGGTGCCCGCGGCGAAGTTGACGCAGTCATCACCGGTGTCGAAAAAGTTGTTGAACACCATGGCGCCCTTGCTGTTCGCAAACTCGATGCCATCGCCATTGTTGGCGTCGTAGGTCTTGTGCGTGGTGTTGGCCAGCACCACGTTTTCGGTCTCCAGGTTCATGATTCCGTGGTAGGCCGGATTGAGCACGGTGAAGCCGCCATAAAACACATTCTTCACGTCACGCAAGGTGATCAATGAGGAACGCATCTGCCCATACGCATCCTTGACGTTCATGCCGCGGGCAACGGCTTGCTCCACCTGGGCCTTGGCCAAAACGCCGTCCAGCATGTAGCGGGTATTATCGCTGGGCAGGTAGAACGGCAGCGCCTGACCCGTCTCGTCCAGCACATCGGCCTGGCGCTTCCAGCCATTGCCGTCGATGGTGCCCGGGCCGACGATGCGAATATTTTCGAAGCGCTGGTGCTGCTTCGGATCTCTGGGCAACGCGTTGATCAAGGATGCCGGCCGCACGGTGGTGGAATACGGATACTGGATATAACCCGCCAGCGGATAGTCTTCGGCCCGCTCTGAGCCCAGCAACGTGGCACCTTCAGCCATTTGCAGGGTCATGTTGCTCTTGAGGTAAAGCGCCCCGCTTTTGTAGATGCCCTTGGGCAGCAGCACTTTGCAGCCGACGGTACAGGCGTCGATGGCGCTCTGGATGGCCTGCGTATCGAGGCTGCTGCCGTCACCCTTGGCGCCGTACTGCATGACGTCAAAGACCGCAGGCACAGGGGTGGTGCGTTGCTCCACGGCCTGGCTGTCGGCCGATTCCTGGCCATCAGCCCCTACCGAGCGCACGGTAAAACGGTACGGGGTGTCCGGCTTGAGGCCCTGTGCGGTGTAGCTGTGGATGCCGATGCGATGGTGAAAGTTGGCCTTGTCCTGCTCGTAGAAGCGGTTGATGTAAGGCTTGGCGGGCGACACCCGGTCGTTGTTGGCGTTGCTGCTGCCCAGCAGCACGCCATTGGCGTAAACCCGATAATCCTTGACCGCAGCATGGTCTGCCGGTTTTTCCCAGACCAGAATGATCTCCTGATCATCAAAGGCCAGGGTCGGCACTTGCACCTTCACTGGCGCCTGCAACGCGGCCCACAGCGGCAGGCTGAACCCCAGCGCCAGGGTGGCTACCGCCGACCGGGTCAGCACCCGCCTGGGTAAAGCAGTCGTCGTGTTTTGATCCAACATGTTGTCTTCCTTATTGTTGTGAATCGTCACGCCAGAGCCGTTTAAGCCGATGCCTGACTGAAATCGCGACTGGCCTGCACCAGCATTTGGGTATAGGCGTGGACCGCCGAGTCCTGACTCAGGGCCTTGCTGTCCAGCAGTTCAACGATTTTGCCCTGCTGCATCACGGCCACCCGATCACACAGGTGCGTCACCACCCCCAGGTCGTGGGTCACCATCAAGTACGTGAGTTTTTCCCGTTCACGCAGGTCCGTGAGCAGATTGAGGATCTCGGCCTGCACCGAAACATCCAGGGCCGAGGTCGGTTCATCCAGCAGCAGCACCCGTGGCTCCAGAATCAGGGCCCGGGCAATGGCCACCCGCTGACGCTGACCACCGGACAGTTGATGGGGATAGCGATAACGGAAACTGTCATTCAGACCGACCTTGAGCAGGATTTCATTGATCCGGTCATCCTTGTCCCCAACCCCGTGAATGATCAGCGGTTCGCGCAGGGCGGTGTCGATGGTGTGGCGCGGATGCAGGGAGCCGTAGGGGTCCTGGAAGACCATCTGCACCTTGCGAAAATGCTCCTTGGACAGTTTGTGCTGCAACGGCACGCCAGCAATGCTCAGCTCGCCACTCCAGTGCCGGTACTGTCCGGCCAGGCAGCGCAGGACCGTGGTCTTGCCGGAGCCGGACTCCCCCACCAAACCAAAGGATTCGCCATCGGCGACACTCAGATTGACATCCTGCAACACGTGGTTATGAGCCGCGCCTGCACCAAAGCTCAGGTTCAGCGAACGGGCTTGAATCATGGACATGACAGGTTTCCTCAGTGGGTCAGCCAAAGCGGGTCACGCTGCAGCACCGGCAGGCGCACACGGCGATTATCCATGCTGGGCAGCGCAGCCAGCAGGCCACGGGTATAGGGGTGCTGAGCATTTTGCAAGTCGCAGGCAGCAAGAGACTCCACCACCCGCCCGGCATACATCACCAGCACACGGTCGCAGTAGTTGCGCACCAGATTCAGGTCGTGGCTGACAAAGATCAGCCCCATCTCCTGCTCCTCGACCAGCTCCTCGAGCACGCTGAGTACCTGCTGGCGAACGGAAACATCAAGGGCAGAAGTCGGCTCGTCGGCGATGATCACTTCCGGCCGCGTGATGACCATCATCGCGATCATGATGCGTTGCCCCATGCCCCCGGACACTTCGTGGGGGTACAGGCCGTAGACCCTTTTTGGATCACGGATATGCACTTTTTCGAGCATTTCCATGACCCGTTCCCGGGCCTCGCTGCGGCTGGCCTTGTGATGGGCCAGGTAGGCTTCGGCGATCTGGTCGCCGACTTTGACCACCGGGTTCAACGAGTACTTGGGGTCTTGCATGACCATGGAAATGCGCTGCCCGCGAATCTTCTGCATGGCCTTTTCACTGGCACTGAGCAGGTCGACTTCGCAAAATTGCAGGGTGTTGGCGGTGATCCGGGTGCTGCTCGGGTGCAACTTGAGCAGGCTGCGCCCGACCGTCGACTTGCCCGAACCGGACTCGCCGACAATGGCCAGCTTTTCCCGACCCAGGGTGAAGGACACATCGCGCACGGCATGGGTTTCTTTCTGGCCGTTGACGAAGCGCACATTGAGCCCTTCGACGACCAGTTTATGGGTGGACACGGTATTCGCAGACATAGGGCCTCCAGTTACTCGCTACGCGGATCGAGAATGTCCCGCAGGCCATCGCCCAACAGGTTGAATGCCAGGCTGACCAGCATGATCGCGGCCCCTGGAACTGCGACCAGCCACCAGCACTCGAGCATGTAGCGCCGACCCGTGGAGATCATCGCGCCCCACTCCGGCGACGGCGCCTGGGCCCCAAGCCCAAGGAAGCCCAGGGCGGCGGCCGTGAGGATGATCCCGGCCATGTTCATGGTCAGGCGGATGATCACCGACGACAGGCACATCGGCACGATGTGACGCAGGATGATCCGCGCAGGCGAGGCGCCTTGCAGCTCGACGGCGACCACAAAGTCGGCCTTGCGCAGGGACAGGGTTTCGGCCCGAGCCAGTCGTGCGATAGGCGGCCAGGACGTCAGTGCAATAGCGACCACCGCATGCTCCAGGCCAGGGCCCAGTGCCGCGATAAAGGCCAGTGCCAGTACCAGGCTTGGAAAGGAGATGAATATATCGGTCAGGCGCATGAACACCGTGTCGACGATGCCGCCGAAATAACCGGAGACGGTGCCGATAAACAGGCCGATGGGCCCGACGATCACCGTCACCAGGGTGATGATGTACAGGGTGATGCGCGAACCGTAGACCAGCCGACTGAACACATCGCGGCCGTATTCATCGGTGCCGAACCAGTGGGCGGCACCCGGCGGCTGCAGGGCGTCGGCCAGGTTCTGCGCGACGGGGTCATGGGTGGCAATCCAGGGTGCGAACGTCGCCACCACAATCAGCAACAGGGCGACCAGCAGCCCGGCCAATGTCATGGGGTTGCGCAGCAGATGGCGCAGCACCCGCAGACCGTTCTTGCACAGGGCATCGAAACTGGATGCCGGAGCATGGTGCAACGGCTGTTTGAGGCTGGAATCGGTAGAAGACATGGTGGGAATCATCGGCATGTTCTCGGATTGAAATCAGGTTCACCGGATACGCCCGCAGGCGCGTCCGGCAGCACTTCGCGGGTGAACACTCAGCGTTCCTTGTAGACCCCCAGATAACGGGTGGCCTCGGCGTCATCACCCGTAAACCCCTTGATATCGGAAGCGCTCACGACGGTGTCGGTCATTTGCGAAATCATCATGATCGGGCCCACTTCCTGGTCGTAGAGGTTCTGCGCCTGGTGGTACAGGCTCACCCGCTGGCTGGCGTCACGCTCCACCCCGGCCTTGTCGATCAGGCTATTGATCTGCGGGCTAAAAAACGAAGCACGCCAGCCCTGGAAATTTGGCAAGCCTGCGTCATCGCTGTTGTCGGGGTTGTAGACGAAGGTGCGCAAGCTGAAGTACGGATGCGGGTAACGTTCGGCGCCACGGGCGACGATGATGTCGAAGTTGCGCGCACGCATCGCGCCATACACCTGGTTACCCGTACCGGTGACGATGCTGGCCTTGATCCCGCCTTCGGCCAGGGTTGATTGCAGGCGCGCAGCGATGTCAATAAAGGGCGGCTCGGACAAGGTGCGGATGGTGGTGGTGAAACCCTGCGGGTAACCGGCTTCGGCCAGCAGTTTTTTCGCCTCCGCCACGTCCATGTGATACCCAGGATCCGGCAAGCGTGCTTCCAGGCTCAATTGCATCGGTTGCTGGTTGAGCTTGCCGTAGTAAGGCATCACCTGCTCATCCAGGCCCTTGTAGTCGATGAGGTTGCGCACCGCTTCACGGACCTTGGGTTTGGCAAACTCGGGCTGCTTCATGCTCATGGCCACGTAGTACATGGTGCCCCGGGGCAACGATTGCACCTGAAGCTTCGGTGAACCGTCGATGGCGCGAATGTCCGGCGCCGCCATGCCGTAGGCCAGGTCCAGATCCCCACGCTCAAGCATCAGACGCAAGGACTGGGACTCGGTCATGTGCCGCACCACCACACGCTTGAGCTTGGCCGCGCCACCCCAGTAGCCATCAAAGCGGGTCAATAACAGCGAGTCATTGGCGCTCCACTTGGTCAGCACGAAAGGACCGCTGCCCGCTTCGTTGGTCACCAGCCAGCCTGCGCCAAGATCACCGTTCTTTTCATGGGCCAGGGCCGTCACGCGGTCCACCACCACGGCACTGGGCGAGATCGCCAGGGAGTCCACCAACAGCAGTGGGTCCATGACCTGCGGCAGGTCAATGACCAGGGTGTGCTCATCTGTGGCGCGGATCAGCGACTGAATGTTGTCGACGTTGTAGCCGTAAGCCTTCCAGGTCGTGGCCAGGCCAAAGTTGAGTTTCATCACCCGGTACAGCGACCAGGCCACGTCTTCGGCGGTCAGCGAATTGCCGGAGTGGAACTTCACGTCCTGGCGCAAATGAAAGGTCACCTGCTTGCCGTCTTCACTGACCTCCCAGCGCTCGGCCAACTGCGGCACGTGACGCTCGGGGTTGCCTTGGTCACGCTTAATCAGGGTGTCGTAGAGGTTGGCATTGACGCCCGAGGCGTCAAGACCGGGCGCATTGGCCGGGTCTATGGAGAACAAATTAACCATGCTCATGCCGACAATCAGCTGGTCGGCCGGGGTCTTGGCATTGACCGCGCCCGTCGCGCCCAACGCCAGAACAGCTGCCAGCAGACTCATATGCACTGTCGAAAATGCAGTCTTCATTCAAAAATCCTTCTTCTTATAGTTATTAAGGTGCTGCAGTCGGACTAGCGGGTGCGCGGATCAAACACCTTGTACAAGGCATCACTGATCAGGTTGAGCGCGACGAAGATCAAGCCGATTACCAGTACGCATCCCATCACGGCATTCATGTCGCCGAGCATCAGGCTGCTGGTCAGGTACTGGCCGAAACCGGGCCAGGCAAATACCATCTCGATCAATACCGCGCCTTCGAGCAGCGACCCGTAAGCCAGGGCCACGACCGTCAGCAGTTGCACCAGGATGTTGCGAAAGGCATGCCCCCAGACCACCTGGCGCCGGGACAGACCCTTGACCCGCGCCGTAATGATGTATTCCTGGGAGAGTTGTTCGAGCATGAAGCTGCGTGTCATGCGGCTGATGTAGGCCACCGAGTTGAGGCCCAGAATCAGTGCAGGCAACAGGATGTGGCGCATGGCGCTGGCAAACGCATCCCAGTCCCGGGCCAGGCTGGTGTCGATGAGCAGCAACCCGGTCACTTCGGGCACCATGCCGTCGTAGGCCAGGTCGATGCGCCCTGCCCCACCCGCCCATCCAAGCCAGGCGTAGAACACCAGAAGGCCCATCATGCCCAGCCAGAAGATCGGCGTGGAGTAACCGAACAGTGTGATGACCCGGGCAATATGGTCACCCATGCGCCCCTGGTTACTGGCAGCGCAGACCCCCAACGGCAACCCGATGAGCACCCCGAACAGGATCGCCAGCGTTGCCAGTTCGATGGTTGCCGGGAAGACCCGCAGAATGTCTTCAAGCACCGGATGACCGGTTAACAGCGCGTTACCGAAATTGCCGTGCAGCAGGTCATTGAGGTACAGGCCGAACTGGGTCCAGATCGGCTTGTCCAGGCCCATTGCCCGGTAGACCTGGTCATAGGTGGAACTGTCCGCGTCCGGCCCGACCACCGCCAGGACCGGGTCCAGCGGCATGACCCGGCCAATCACGAACGTCAGAGCCAGCAGGCCGAGCAAGGTCACCAGGACCGTGCTGACCCGCCGGGCGGCGTTGGAAGTACGCGCTCCCAACACAGAGGCTGTCGAAACAAACATAGTGAACTCCTGATCTATCGGGCACCGGTGCACCAAGGACGCGGGCGTTTACCCGCGCCACTTTCAGCGATTTTTGTAGACGTCTTTGTAGCGCGTGGTCGCCGCCGTATGGCCCTGGAAATCAACCACATCGCCGTATACCAGCACCGTGTCAGTCATCTGCGAGACAGGCAGGATGGCCCCGACCTGCTGGTCGAGTTGCTCCTGAATCTCGCGGTACTGGGCCAGTTGCTTGGCAGCATCGGGCTCCACTTCGGCGCTTTCGATCAGGGTGTTCAGTTCCGGGCTGTAGAACGATGTGCGCCAGCCCTGGAAGTTGCTGAGCTTGGCTTCATCGCGGTTGTCGGGGTTATAGACCAGGGTGCGCAGGCTGGAATGGGGATGGCGTTCAGCACCGCCGCCGCCACGGCCGACGATGATGTCAAAGGACCTGTCGCGCATGGCGCCGTAAACTTGGTTGCCGGTGCCGGTGATGATGCTGGCCTCGATCCCGGCCTGGGCCAGAGTCGATTGAAGGCTGGAGGCGATGTTGATAAACGGCGGCTCGGTCAGCACCCGGATAGAAGTCTTGAAACCGTTGGGATAGCCCGCTTCGGCCAGGAGCTTTTTGGCTTGATCGACGTTCAACTGGTAGCCCGGATCGGGCAGCCGTGCGGGTAGCCCCAAGGGCAAAGGCCGCTGATTGATCACGCCGTAGTGCGGCATCACGGTCTGGTTGATGCCCTGATAATCGATCAGCGAACGCACGGCCTGGCGAACCCGGGCATCGGCAAACATCGGCTGCTTCACGCTCAAGGCCACGTAGTAAAGGGTGCCGCGCTGCAGGCTTTGGGTACGTATATCGGGATTTTTTTGCAGGGCCTGGATATCCGGGGCCGACATGCCTTTGGCGATATCCAGATCACCGCGCTCGATCATCAGCCGCAAGGACTGCGACTCCGTCATGTTGCGCATGACGATACGCTTGAGCTTGGCCGGGCCACCCCAATAGCCATCGAAACGGGTCATCAGAATCACGTCATTGGCGCGCCAGTCGTTCAGCACGAAAGCCCCACTGCCAGCCGCATGGGTCACCAGCCAGGCGGCGCCCAGATCATTGTTCTTTTCGTGCTCCAGGACTTTTTTACGGTCCAGGATAAAGGCACTGGGGGACGTCGCCAGCGTATTGAGCACCAGCATCGGGTCGGTGGGCCGCGCCAGTTCAATCACAACGGTGTTGGGGTCAGTGGCGCGGATCAGGCGGTCAACATTGTCGGCACTGAATCCGTAAGCCTTCCAGGTCGAAGCCAGAGCCAGGTTGAGTTTGAGTACCCGTTGCAACGACCAGACAACATCGTCGGCGCCTAAAGGATTGCCTGACTGGAACTTCACATCGGAGCGCAGGTTAAAGGTCAGGGTCTTGCGGTCATCACTGACCTGCCAGCGTTCAGCCAGCGCGGGCAACAGACGATCTGGCTGTGCCACATCCTGCACCAGCAGCATGTCGTACAGATTGGCATTGATCTCCGACACATCCAGGCCAGTGGCTGCCGCCGGATCCAGGGATAACAGGTTGATCATGCTCATGCCGACAATCAGCTGGTCGGCCGGAGTCTTGGCATACGTCACAGGTACTGCAGTGACCGCCAGGGCCATCGCCAATACCCGCGCCCAAAGCAAAGGGGAAATGCTCATGGTGAGAGTGCCTTTCTTATAGTTATAGGGCGCTCGGACAACCCGGTTTTCACCGGGTTAGCCGGGTACACATCAGAAGCTTTTGAGCGTGTTGGTCTCGATGAAATCGAAATCGATTTCTTCACCCAGCCCTGGCAAATCGGACAGATGAACAAACCCGTCACTGTCCATCGGGTCGACCAGGCGCTTGAGATACGCGGGTACTTCGTCGTAATCCAGGTACGGGTGCAGCAAGCCGCGCTCATACCAGGTGCAGTTCTTGATGGCCCCGACCACCGCCAGGTTGGCGGCACCGTTGCCGTGGATCTCGCAATCCATGCCGAACGACTCCGCCATGTGCGCGACCTTCAGGCACGGCGCAATTCCACCGACCCCGGCAACGCCTGCGCGCAAAATATCGCACACGTCGTTCTTGACCCAACTGGCACGACTCAGGTGCTTGCCACCCAGGCTTTCCGGGCCCAGCACCGGAATATCCAATTGCCCCGCCAACCAGGCGTAGGACTCTGCCGAGTCTTCCATCATGGGCTCTTCAAACCAGGCAAAATTGAGTTTTTCCAATTCGCGACCGATGTACAGCGCGTCAGTGCGGCTGTACCAGTGATAACCATCGAGCATCAGGGCGATGTCTGGCCCCACTGCCTCGCGCACGGCGGCGCAGGCTTTGACATCCATGCGCGGGCTCGGGGCGAAGGACACCGGCGGCATCCAGGTATGTAGCTTGATCGCCTTATAGCCTCGCTCGACCAGCGTCTGGGCAAACCGGCCGTAATCTTCTGGCGTCGCCAGACCACCCGGTAATTCATCACCGCACATGGTTGACCCATACGCAGGCACCTTGTCGCGGAAACCACCAATGAGTTTGTGCACCGGCACGCCCAGCTTGCGGCCTGCCCAATCCCACAACGCCTGCTCGACCAGTGCCAGTGCGCGGTCGGTCAACTGGCTGGCGCTGCCACGTTGCCAGTGCGCCAGCTCATGCCAGATCTTTTCGCGATCAAATGCGTTTTGCCCCACCAGCACTTTGCGCACAAAGCCATCGAGCACATACGGCCTGATCAATTCGGGAGCACCGAAGGCATACCCCTCGTTGCCGTCTTCGGTCTGGATCCGCAGCAGCGCCATTTGTGCCTGGGCGACATCACCGGGATGGGCATGGCCGGCGCTGTCTACTGCGCGGCGAGTGGGATAGGAAAAAACCTGGACGTTGACTGCGGTAATTCTCATGGACGTGGTTCGCCTTTTTATTGGGTGTGTATCAGAGCAATCGCCTGTCGAAATGATCATAAGTCATCGTACAACGATTGAAAAGACACTGATAAACATCCTTTAAAAATGCACACCGCTCCTGAAAATCGCATGAAAGCCCCAATTTACTGGGGCTTAAAGGACAACATCGAGATAACTCATCCATCACCACGGCTGAGTAAAACATCAACATATGTAACAAGATGTTACCAAAGCACCTATAACCCATAGACTCGTTACATGTCGTACGATAACGTATATCGGCGCGCAACATTTGATCCGCCCGTAACAACTGATTGGTAGCAGCCGTTTCAAACGAACCCCAAAAAAAACAATAAAAGAAGGCCGTATGAACAACCCTTTACGTACGCTCGTTACTGTCGCGACCCTGTGCCTGCCCTTCTACGTCAGTGCCGATTCCGCCAGCATCAATTACCGGCACCAGATGACTGAGGAAGACAGCGCCCACGCCGACAGAATCAAGCTGGGCTACCGCTTGGACAGTGGTCTGGGCTTTGAAGCAGAAATGAAATACCGCACGGCCGGCGATCGCAAAGACGTCGCCTACGACAACATGGTCAACAACGGCCATGAGTTCACCGTCAGCTACAACCACAAGTTGAGCCCGCAATCGACGTTGACACCAGCGTTTCAGATGGACAGTTCGAAGGACTCGACCTCTTACAAGTTCGGCCTCAAGTACACCTACAAAATCAACGACACCTTCTACGTCGCGACCCGCTATCGCATGGACATGAAGAAACTCGACCGTGACCAGGTCAACAGCGACCTGCCCGATCACATCAAGGATGACCAGGACACTCACCGTATCGAAGGTTGGGTGGGCTACACCCCGGCCGGTAAGTGGGCTTTTGAATACCAGGCCATCTATTTCAAAACCAACTACATCCGCTACGACAACAAGAAGAGCGATTACGAGCAGAACCTGATCGTGAAGTACAAGATCAACAAGCAGTGGGCTCCGTTCATGGAGATCGGCGACGTCAAGGTCAACTCAACCTCCGACGACCGTCAGGCCCGCTGGCGTCTTGGCGTCCAGTACAACTTCATGTAATGCGCGTGCTGCCTGGCGTACGCGCATCGTGCGCCAGGCAGGCCTGTGCCACCCGGACCTGAATCCCCATCAAAGGACGACCTGACCATGACAACACCGCTCTCTTCTAACAAACCCTTCAACCGCATTCTGCTCACCGGCGCCGCCGGTGGCCTGGGCCAGATACTCAGAGAAACCCTGCAGGCTCACGCCACCATCGTTCGAATCTCGGATATCAGCCCGATGGCGCCCAGTCAGGGTGAACATGAGGAAGTCATCACCTGCAACCTGGTCGACAAAGCCGCCATTACGGCACTTGCCAAGGATGTGGACACCATCGTTCATTTGGGCGGGATTTCAGTTGAGCGCCCCTTTGAAGAAATTCTCGAGGCCAATATTCGCGGCACCTTTCACATTTATGAGGCTGCGCGCATCCACGGGATCAAGCGGATCGTCTTTGCCAGCTCCAACCACGTGACAGGTTTCTATCCCCAGGACACGCCGCTGGATGCCCACTCCCAACGTCGTCCCGATGGCTATTACGCGCTGTCCAAGTCTTACGGCGAAGACATGGCAACCTTCTACTTGCACCGGTATGGCATCGAGACGGTGAGCCTGCGTATTGGTTCTTCGTTTACCGCACCCCGCAATACCCGAATGCTGTCGACCTGGCTGAGCTACTCCGACCTTGAACACTTGGTAGAGCGCGCCTTGCTGGCACACGACGTCGGCCATAGTGTGGTCTACGGTGTTTCCGATAACAGGGATGTGTGGTGGAGCAACCGCCATGCCTCGCACCTGGGCTTTGCGCCGCAGGACACTTCAGAACCGTTTCGCCCACAGTTCGAACAACAGCCCGAACTGGCGGCTGATGACCCAAACCGGCTGTATCAGGGCGGGGCCTTTGCGGTTGCCGGGCCTTTCGGCGAGTGAAGCGCCAGCACTCATCCCTTCAGGCTTGACTCATACGCCTTGCGCATCCGCTCACGGCTGTTGGAGAGGTGCAAACGCATCGCCGCACGGGCTGCATCGGAGTCGCGCCGGGCAATGGCCTTGTAAATGTCCTCATGCTCGCGGCTCAACCGCTCCAGATAAGGGCCCGCATCACTGGTATGGCGCGTTGAATGCAGCCGGGTGCGCGGGATGATGCTGAGCCCGAGGTGCAACATGATGTCGGTGAAGTAACGATTACCCGTGGCCAACGCGATCTGCTGGTGAAACTGGAAGTCCGCAGACACGGCGTAATCGACACTGACTGCCGGTGAATTCAGGGCATCGAGCGAGTCGCGCATCAGTTGCAGCTGTTGATCCGTTCGCCGCGAGCACGCCAGGCCTGCAGCCTCCACTTCCAGGCTGATGCGCAACTCAAGCACAGCCAGCACGTCGTGCAGCGTCACAATGCTGTCAGGGTCGATATAAAAACCGCTGGCGCTCGGGATGTCCCGCACAAAGGTGCCAATGCCATGCCGGGTTTCTACAAGCCCGCTGGCCTGCAATCGGGAAATAGCCTCGCGCACCACCGTACGGCTGACACCGTGCTCCTGCATGACCTGCGACTCGGTCGGCAGTTTTGCAGCACGTGCCAACTCACCCTCTCGAATCCGCCGGGAAAGCTCAGTAACCAGATCCTCGGCCAGGCTGCGATGCTTTTGGCGAGCTCGGGGTTGGACGTTCGGGTTGTCCATCAAGTGCCTTTACTTCTGCTGGCGAATGAACTGCCATCATAGCTCAAGCAGTTGTACGACAACATGCCTAAGCACTGAGACCTGCTCCATCCGTGTCTTGCGCGGCCTTTTTTCCGCTGATAGGGTCTGCTGACAATACCTGCCCAAGCAGGAACACGAGGAAGCAAGCCATGCAGATTCAATCCCACAACACGGCGGACGTGGATCAGCAACTGGTGATTGCAGGCTGGCAGGAACACTACCAACAAATGTCCGCCGGGTATTTCCAGGGCAAGGTGGTGCACCTGCAACTCAACGGCATCGAGGTGTTTGAGGAGCAGATGAACACCCGCATCGAGCAGCATTTTCATGCACCCGCTGCCTCGCTGGTGTTCAGTTTTGACACGCAAAACGGCTCGCTCTATCTGCTCAACGAAGAAACCCAGAACACCTGGATCACCCCGGAAAACTACAAGGAAGTCTCGGTCGTCATCGGCCCCCGCTACCTCAGGCAACTGGAAAACCTGAGCAACCTCGATGGCCTGTTCCTCACGCCGCTGGTGTCCCAGCAAAGCCGCATTTTTGGTCGCTGGTTAAGCAGCACCTTGCAGCAACTGGCCGTCGATGATTCGCCCCTGCCCGACGAAAGCCTGGCCCAGCAACTGGTCGACGATTGCCTGTATATCCTCGACTGCCCGCGCCAGACCCTCGATCACAGCCAGCAAAAACACCTAGCCCATGACCGACGCCTGATCCAGCGCGTATTCGACCTGGTCATGACCGCCCCCCAGGAACACTTCAACGTGCTGCAACTGGCCAATGCCGCCGGGGTGTCCGTGCGTCAGTTGCAGCACAGTTTCACGTCCTTTACCGGCGTCTCGCCCAGCCAGTGGCAACGTTTGCGCCGACTGAATTTTGCCCGCCGCGACTTGCTGCGCCTTTGTCCCGCCCAAACCACTGTGGCAGAAATCGCCATGCGCTGGTCGTTCTGGCACCTGGGCCGGTTCTCGGAAACCTACCGCACACTGTTCGGCGAACTGCCCAGCAGCACCCTGTTGCGCCCCCGCTAGCGCACCAAAACAGGGCATTAATTAAAACGCAAATCGGATAGAAGCCTGCCGTCCCACGATTGCATTATCACCTCGCGACACGGAACTGAGCAGCCAGGGGGCGCTCAGGCATTTCCCTGCAAGAGGCGTTATGAAAGGCAATCTGGATCGACTGAGTCACTGGCTCAAAGAAAACAAAATCACTGAAGTCGAGTGCCTGATCTCTGATCTGAGCGGCATCGCCCGGGGCAAAATCTCTCCCACCAACAAGTTCCTCAACGAGCAAGGCATGCGCCTGCCGGAGAGTGTCTTGTTGCAGACAGTGACCGGCGATTACGTAGAAGACGATATCTACTACGAACTGCTGGACGCAGCGGATATCGACATGCACTGCCGTCCCGATCAGGACGCCGTGTTTATCGTGCCCTGGGCAACAGAGCCCACGGCACAGGTCATTCACGACACCTATGACAAACGGGGCAATGCAATTGAACTGTCGCCACGCAACTTGCTGAAGAAGGTGTTGAGCCTGTACACGGCGCGCGGATGGAAGCCCATTGTTGCCCCCGAAATGGAGTTCTACCTGACCCAGCGCAGCCCCGACCCGGACTACCCGCTTAAGCCGCCAGTGGGTCGCTCCGGCCGCCAGGAAACCGGACGCCAGTCGTATTCAATCGAGGCCACCAACGAATTCGACCCGTTGTTTGAAGACATGTACGACTGGAGCGAAGCTCAGGGGCTGGATCTGGATACCCTGATTCACGAAGAAGGCACGGCGCAGATGGAGATCAACTTCCGTCATGGCGCGGCGCTGTCCCTGGCTGACCAGATCATTATTTTCAAGCGCACCATGCGTGAGGCAGCGCTCAAGCATGACGTGAGCGCAACGTTCATGGCCAAGCCCATGACCGGCGAGCCCGGCAGCGCGATGCATGTACATCAGAGCGTGGTGGATCTTGAGACAGGCAAGTCGGTGTTCTCCAACCCCGATGGCAGCATGAGCGAACTGTTCATGCACCACATTGGCGGCCTGCAGAAGTACATCCCCGAAACCCTGCCACTGTTCGCCCCAAACGTGAACTCTTTCCGCCGCTTCCTCCCCGACACCTCGGCCCCGGTCAATGTTGAATGGGGTGAAGAAAACCGCACCGTGGGCCTGCGCGTCCCTGACTCGGACCCGCAAAACCGTCGCGTTGAAAACCGTCTGGCCGGTGCCGATGCCAACCCCTACCTGGCCCTGGCCGCCAGCCTGCTCTGCGGTTACGCCGGGATGGTCGAGGGCATTGAGCCGAGCGCTGCAGTCGTTGGCCGTGGTTATGAGCGCCGTAACCTGCGCCTACCACTGACTCTGGAGGCTGCGCTGGAGTGCATGGAACAGTCGGACATGGCCAAAAAGTACCTCGGCGAGCGCTTCACCAAGGGCTTTGTGGCCGTCAAACGGGTCGAGCACGAGAACTACAAGCAGGTCATCAGTTCCTGGGAGCGCGAGTTCCTGTTGTTTAGCGTGTAGCGCTTAACGCCTTCCAAAATGGACTCACAGAAAGGACATGTGGATGAAACGTATTGCCAAAAAAATGATGTTCATAAGCTGCTTCGCCCTCGCCGGCCAGGCCTCGGCGCAAGACACGGTCAATATCTATAACTGGACGGACTACATCGCCGAAGACACCCTGGTCAACTTCCAGCGCGACACCGGCATCAAACCGATTTATGACGTGTTTGATTCCAACGAAACCCTTGAGGGCAAGTTGCTCGCCGGGCGTACCGGGTATGACGTGGTGGTGCCCAGCAACCATTTCCTGGGACGACAGATCAAGGCCGGGGTGTTTCAGAAGCTCGACAAGTCGCAGATCCCCAACTGGAAGAATCTAGACCCGACCTTGTTGGCCAGGCTGCAAGCCAACGACCCGGGCAATGAGTACGCAGTGCCCTACCTGTGGGGCACCAACGGCATTGGCTACAACGTCGATAAAGTCAAACAGGTGCTGGGCATCGACAAAATCGACTCTTGGAGCGTGCTGTTCGAGCCTGAAAACCTCAAGAAGCTGAAAAGCTGCGGCGTTGCCTTCATGGATTCTGCGGACGAAATAATGCCCTCGATGCTCAACTATCTGGGGTTCAACCCCCGTAGCCTGGAGCTCAAGGACTACAAGGTCGCCGAGAAAAAACTGGAGCCGCTGCGCCCTTACATCAGCTACTTCCACTCCTCCAAGTACGTAACGGACCTGGCCAACGGCGACATCTGCATTGCCTTCGGTTATTCGGGTGATGTGTATCAGGCGATCCATCGTGCGCAAGAGGCCGGTAACGGCGTAAACGTTGCCTACGTGGTGCCCAAGGAAGGCGGCAACCTGTGGTTCGACATGCTGACCATCCCGGCCGATGCCAAGAACCCTGAACAAGCCCACGCTTTTATCAATTACATGCTCAAGCCCGAAGTGATTGCCGGTATCAGCGAGTACGTGGGTTACGCCAACGCCAACACCGCGGCCACGGCCTTGATGAAAGACGAAATCACCCACAACCCGTCGATTTATCCGCCCGAGTCAGTGCAGGCCAAGCTCTATGTGTCATCGGAGCTGCCGCCAGACCTTATGCGCTGGATGACCCGTTCGTGGAACACGTTCAAGTCCGGTCGTTAATCCTGTGCAGGGCATCAATGGGTGCCCTTCAACTCAGTAGGCAGTTTTTTATGACGCCCATGATGTCTTTACCGCACACCTATTACAGCGCCACGCGCAACCAGCAGCTCGACTGCCCGCCCCTTGCAGGCCATGTGCAGGCCGACGTCTGCATTATTGGTGCAGGCTTTACCGGTTTGAACACAGCCATTGAGCTGGCGGAACGGGGGCATTCGGTGATTGTGCTTGAGGCGCGGCAAATCGCTTGGGGGGCCACAGGCCGAAACGGCGGTCAACTGATCCGCGGGGTTGGCCACGACCTGGATGCCCACGAAAAAACCATCGGCCGCGAAGGCGTCACGGTACTCGAGCGATTGGGGCTGGACGCGGTGGATCTGGTGCGCCAGCGCGTAGAAAAACACGGCATTGATTGTGATTTGCGCTGGGGCTTTTGCGAGCTGGCCAATACCCCGGGCCATGTTGAAAATCTCGTGGCAGAGCAGGCGTCCCTGCAACGACTGGGGTATCAGCACAAGGTGGAACTGGTCGAGCGCGCGGACATGCATCGCGTTGTCGCTTCAGACCGCTACCTCGGCGGGCTGATCGATCAAGGCTCGGGGCATTTGCACCCGCTCAACCTGGCTCTGGGCGAAGCCAGAGTCGCTCAGCAGCTTGGGGTCCGGATTTACGAGAACAGCGCCGCGACCCGTATCGACTATGGCAGTCAAGTTCGTGTGCACACGGCCAACGGCGTGGTGCAGGCAAAGACTCTGGTACTCGCTGGCAACGCCCATCTCGGTGATCTGGAACCTGCGCTCAGCGGCAAAATTTTGCCCGCAGGCAGCTACGTGATTGCCACTGAGCCCTTAAACGAGGACTTGGCGCAAACCCTGATTCCCGAGAACCGGGCACTGTGCGATCAACGTGTGGGGCTTGATTACTATCGTTTGTCGGCTGACCGGCGCTTGCTGTTTGGCGGTGCGTGTCACTACTCCGGGCGTACGCCCAAGGATATTGCGGGGTATATGCGCCCCAAAATGCTTGACGTGTTTCCGCAGCTGGCAGGCAAAACCATCGACTTTCAGTGGAGCGGCATGATCGGCATTGGCGCCAACCGGCTGCCACAGATTGGCCGGTTGCAGGCCCATCCCAACGTGTTTTATGCCCAGGCCTATGCCGGGCATGGCATCAACACCACCCATATGGCGGCGCGGCTGGTTGCACAGGCCATCAGCCTTGAACACAGCCAGGGTTTTGACCTGTTCGCCCGCGTACCGCACCTGACATTCCCCGGGGGCAAGCACCTGCGCTCACCTTTGTTGGCGCTGGGCATGCTCTGGTACCGACTCAAGGAAATCGCGGGGCATTGATGCATCCATGGTCACCAATAAGCCTGTAATCCATTACCATGAGCCTCGCCAAGACGTCGTTACGTAGCCTGGAGTGCTCAGTGGAAATCAAACACCTGCGATCATTTGTGACCCTGGCGGAGGAGCTGCACTTCGGCCGCGCTGCGCAACGGTTGTCCATCGTGCAGCCGGCCCTGAGCATGCAGATCAAGCTGCTGGAGGAGGAGCTCGGGGTACGCCTGTTTGAGCGCAACCGGCACTCGGTCACGCTGACTGAAGTGGGCACCCTCTTCCTGCCCGAGGCCCAGGCGACGCTGTATCAGTGCGCCCATGCAGCAGATGTGGCCAAAGCCTGCGGACGTGGAGAAATCGGTCGCGTACGTTTGGGGTTTGTGTCATCGGTGCTGCCTGAACTGCTGCCTTCACTGATCCGCTCGCTGCATGCACGATTCCCGCGTATCGAGCTGGAGCTCAAGGACATGCCTGGCCCGGACCAGGCAGTGGCACTCAAAAACGGCCAGCTCGATTTCGGCCTGATGCGCCTGCCAGCCGCTATCCCCGGCATCCAGACCCGCGAGGTGCTGCAGGAAACCTTTATTGTTGCCCTGCCCGGCGATCACCCGCTGGTTGCCTGCGACACCCTGCACCCGACCACCCTCGACCAACTGCCCGTCTTTATCCTGGCCAGACGTTACGCTCCCGGTTTTTACGATGAACTGATGCAATCAATCACACGTCAGGGCGTGCAGCTTCAAATTGCGGCGGAGCTGGGCGAGTTCACCACCATGCTCGCGCTGGTGTCGGCCGGGTTAGGCGTTGGCTTGCTGCCCGCCAATGCCGGACGCGCATTACCCGCCAACGTCATCTCCAGACCTCTTGAGCTGGGAACCTACCGCGCAACCACAGGGTTGGCATGGACGGATTTGAACAGCGCCGTCAAAAGCACCGTGTTCAACTTGATGAGCGAGTTGCTGCCGTTTGGGCCACAGGTGCTTAAAGAATGACGTGCGGGCTTTGACGTGGTGGATCCCTTACTGACCCCAGCACGTCCTTAACAGGATTGCCTTATGCACGACGGGTTTAATGCTCAATCGATGAACAAAGCACCCAATCAAAGCGAATGAGACTGGATACCGATAATACAATGACAAGGGATGTTCATCGCTTTTAGCTCAAATTAAAGATCCAGTTGGCAAAACATTCATTTAAACAACGACAATGCTGATCCGCTGGCTATAATCGAATCTTTCCTCGTATGGCCTTTTGCTATGCTCCACTCAATTCAATTATTAAGAGCCGTGGCTGCCTGGCTTGTAGTACTTCATCACTATATTCAGATTGTGCATGGCAACCAGCTAAACGGCCCCATATCTAAAGCACTCCATATGTATGGCGCCATAGGCGTGGATTTATTTTTTATTATCAGCGGCTTTGTTATTTACCTATCAGTCGTTGGGAGAAACGTTACACCTGGCGTTTTTGCAGTCCATCGTCTGGCACGAGTAGTACCCGCTTATTGGGTTTTTACTTTTATTAGCGCCGCTACCTTCATCATTGCACCAACGTTCTTGCCACTGACCGCCTTTGAACCGATGTTCTTTTTACAAAGCCTATTGTTTATACCGGCTCAAAACCCATCAGGCATTGGTCCGTATCCACTGATTACGGTGGGCTGGACGCTGAATTATGAAATGGCATTTTATGCTGTTTTTTTGCTGAGCTTTTATTTTCCCAAGAAAATTCAACTACTCATGGTTGCGCTCGGGCTTTTTCTGCTTTGCAAATTTGTATCCCGTCTTGGTGGCGATTGGTCCTTCTATGGCAACAAAATCATCTATGAGTTTTTATTCGGGATCATTACGGCCATCGCCTATAAGAAAAGATGGATGCACAAGCTACCGACACTGGGGGCTGTCGTCATGGTTCTTGTCGCAACTGGAATGATTATCTATTACGGACAAGTCGTTCACAGTCCGATAAAGTCAGGTCTTCCTTGCGCAATGATCTTTTTTGCGGCCGTTTCGCTGGAACGCTTTAGCCCTAAATCAGGATTGATGAGCCGATTAGGGGATTGGTCATATTCAACTTACTTGTGCCACATCTTGGTTATGTGCTGCATGATGAACGTCCAGGAACAATTGAATCTGAGTGATGCCGTGACATTTATCTTGATCATCATGGGTATTGTGGCCGTGTCCTATTCGAGTTTTCGGTGGATCGAAAAACCGATTTCAGATCTCGTGAAAAAGAACTTCAAGACGTCCTCTGTAGCGACAGTCGCCGTTTAGTTTAATTTCATAATCTCATGCATTGCTAACATGCAGAACGCGCCACTGCGCACGAAAATGATTGCTCTTTGTGCGGGCACATCGCCCTGCTCCACAGCTTCGTTTTGTACTCCACACCCAAAGTAAATGATAAACATTCCTGCTGCTGATACGATTCAGCACTGCTGACGCGCCTGAAACGCCCGTAATAGACGTTTCACCCGGAATACCTGGAATACCTGGAACCTTGTCCAGCGTGTGTCCGGTGCTCGGCAGCGAATTCAGTTATCTGCCGTCAATGGTGTGGAGTGTTACGGATGTTGCAAAGGAAGCAGGGATTAAAACGGGCCGGCATTGTGCCGCTGGGTGTGTGCACCAGTCTGATGATCAGTTGCACGGTGCTGGCGAACGAAGCCGCCCCCATACAACTGCCGAGCATTCAGGTCGACGGTGTGCAGTCCAGCGGGGACGATACGGACTACCGTGCAGGCTACAGTTCGACAGCAGACAAGACCGAAACGCCCTACCTCCAGCAGTCACAAACTGTGGATACGGTGACGCCACAACAGCTCAAGGATCAAGCGCCTCAAACCCTCGAAGACGTGATCAAGTTTATGCCAGGGGTCGTGGTCAGCAATAATTTTGGTGGCACCCAGGACAGTTTCATCAAGCGCGGTTTCGGCAACTCCGACGATGGCGGCGTGTTACGCGATGGTGTACGCATGCCCATCGGCCGTAACTTCCAGCGTGTCACCACTGAACGCGTTGAGATGCTCAAAGGCCCTGCCTCATTGCTTTACGGCATGCAGGAGCCGGGCGGTGTGATCAACGTGATCACCAAAAAGCCGCAGTACCAATGGAACAGCGCACTGGGCGGTACTCTGAGTGACCAGGGCGGTGGCGATGGCTGGTTCGATGTGACCGGGCCCCTGGGTGAGACAGGGTTTGCGTTTCGACTGATCGGGCAAAATCGGGACGAAAATTACTGGCGCAACTTTGGCCAGAACACCTCCAAGCTGGTCGCCCCCTCGTTGTCCTATGAGTCTGACGATCTGTCATTTCTGGCCGCCTATGAATACAACGATTACAGCAACACCCTTGACCGCGGAGCAGTGTTTTACAACGGCCATCACGTGGGCAGCCGCGACAAGCGTCTGGACGAAAAATGGACCCGCGCCCAAGGCCAGCGCCAGTCGTTCAACACCACCACCGAGTACCGTCTGGCCCCGGATTCACGGGTACGCCTTACGACCGGCTGGGTGTATGACCACTACAACGATTATCAGGCCGACCCCAGCGAATACCGCCCCGCCACCGGCGAGTTGACCCGACGCTTTCGACGCAATGTGGGCGCCAATCGCGAGAACGCTTACCTGTCTCTGGACTGGATCGGCAACAAGACCTGGTACGGCATCGACCATGATCTGGTCACGGGTGTCGACTATGAAACCCGTCGCGAAGCCAACGGGGATTTCCTGCAAAGTCGTAACGTGGGCGGCTTTTACCCGGCCAATCCGCAGTATGGCTTGTTGCCTGCGACAGGCACGGTCAACCCGTCGAACACCAACGGCAAAAGCCACATCAAGGGCCAGTCGCTGTACGTCAAAGACACTATTCACTTGGGCGAAAAATGGATCCTGGCGCCAGGCCTGCGCTATCAGCACTACTCGATAGACGCTGGAGCGGGTCTGGACTTCAAGCAAACCACTGATGAGGGCGAGTCCAAGCTCCTGCCGTTTCTGGGGCTGGTGTATCAGATGCGCGATGACCTCTCTGTCTATGCCAATTACAGCCAGTCGTTCGCACCCAATGAGATGGAGTCCGGCACCACCTTCGAAGGCACTTACAAGTCGGAGACCGGCCGCCAGTACGAGGTGGGCCTCAAGTATGACAACGGCGACTGGACCAGCCAGCTGGCGCTTTACGACATCCTGAAAAAGAATGTGCAGCAGAACACCGGCGAACTGGACGAGTTCGGCAACATGGTGCAGCGCTTGGCGGGTGAAGTGCAGTCTCGTGGACTGGAATGGAGCATGACCGGACGCCTGAACGCGCAATGGAGCGTGATTGGCAACTATGCCTACACCGACGCCCGGATCAAAAAAGACACCGAACAAACCGAAGGCAATCGGTTGTTCAACGTGGCACGTCATGTGGGCGGTGCTTACCTCACCTACGAAGTCCCGGCCGATATTTTCGCGGGTCGATTGCGCCTGGGTTCCGGTGCTCGCTATGTGGGTAAACGCGCAGGCGATATCAGCAACTCTTTCGAGCTGCCGGACTACACCACGCTGGACGCTTTCGCATCCTGGAATTCTAGCCATCTGTTGGGCAAGGAGACTTCGCTGCAACTCAATGCCAGCAACCTGACCGATCGCAGCTACTTTGTGGCTTCAGGTGGCAACACTCGGCGAGTGAGCTGGGGAGAAGGACGTACGTTGCGCCTGTCTGCGCAAGTCAGCTTCTGATGAGACGTGCGGGCGCCAGGATGACTGGGCATGACGCCCATACATTGACGGTTCAGCAACGTGTGAGGATCACGTCAGCTGCGCTGATCCGGCGCCAGTGCAATGAATACTTGATGCAGCGTTGCCTGGGTTTCACAATCTTGAATTGCGCCTTGGAGTCACTCAGGCGCTGAGCTATTACGCTGTTTCAAAACCCTTCACGGAATTGGGTTGAACCCGAATATAACTGACCAAAAAGGACTTTACGGATGTCATTTTCACTGGAAGAAAGAATCGCTCTGTTAGGGCTAAAGGGTATAGGGCCAACCGTCATCACTCGGCTTGAGCAAATGGGCATCGAGTCCCTGGCTGACCTGAGTAAGGCGAGTGTCAGTGACATCCTCACCCAAGCATCCGCGGCAACCGGATCGACTTGCTGGAAAAACAGCCCTCAAGCCCGAGCGGCCATCACTGCAGCTTTTGAATTTGCCAGAGCCTCAACAGAGACTGTTTCAGTCCAGTAGGCACCTTCCATACGTCCTTGGCGAACAGCTTGATTGTCATGAATCGTCCAAGGTCGCACAGCCCCCTGAGCACTGAACTTATTGGACAGGCGCTCGGTCACACTTCAACCAATACCCTGTGTGAATATCTGCATGCTTAACCTTACAGATAGCAATAGAACGTTTTTAAAGAAGATTTATTCGCTCTCCACCGACCTGAATGACAGAGAGGTTTTGGTGGGGCTCACCCATGAAGAGTCCAGACGATACCTTGCTCTAAGCGAGCCGATGAGAAACGCGACACCTGAAGAAAAGAACGAGCACTCCGAGCTTAAGGACAGGCACAGCCTGACTCGCGTGCAAGTTTTGGAGGCGGAGCTTTACCTGCGGACCGAGAACCCTTCTGTGCACTGAGAATGTTCATTCGGTGCAGTCGGAAAAATCCGGCAGAATGATCCACCGTGATACACATTCTCAGGAGAGCTCATGAGACGAATCCAGCCCAATCAGGAGCTTAGTCGCAAGCTCGAAATAATAGGTAGCAAGCTTGAGCTGGCCGCAAATGATGCGCTTGGCCAAGCGAAGGAATATCAGGGCGCAGAACTCATAGAAGTTCTCAAGCTGATCACAAAGCTTTACGAAGACGTTGCCCGGCTTAAGGTGATTTCAGAAGAGCTCAAGCAGAGAGATTGCGAAGACTAAAGCTGAGTGCGTGGCGCGACTTCGATTTACTGGCGTTCATCTGATGTATGCGTCGTTTTGGCGATTGCCCAGCCCGTGCTGCGAACTTGATACGCCACTCAACCTGTCGAGAAGCCAATCTTCAACCGAAAAGCGCGGACGGCTAGCGACCTTGGTAGCATGACCGTCCGCCTCCCCTCGACTACTGACCTTTTTGTGAGTTGACAACATCCTGCAGGGCTTTATTCGTGAGGCTGATGCACTTCTGCGTGTCACCTTCAGCCTGCGCTTTTTCAGCCTCAACTCTCGCGTCGTGGATTTGCCCAAGCAGCGGCTGGCCAAGAGTGCTGGCAGTGGCCTTGTAGTCAGACAGTTTCTGCAGATTGATGGTGCATAAATCATCGGCAGCAAAAATAGGCGTTGCTACCAGGCCCGCTAGAACAAACAAAACTGATCGTTTCATAACGCTCTCTCTTATTGAGGCAGTGGGCTTTCACTATAGCTATAAACAAGCAATCTGCCGCCTGCACTGGGCATCTCCCCTACCGTGCCTGCTGGCACCTGTAAATCCGGCATTGCTTGAGATGCCCTGCACATCACACACGAAGTCCTCATCGAGGTGTTTGTGGCACCGAAGGACAGGGGCCGCATGCAAATAATTATGCTGAAAACAGTGCAGATTCACGTAATCAAGCTTCACTTGAATATAAAGGTTTGCAGTGAACAACCAGCGCCAACGACAGCCTGTCGGTAACTGCCCGATCCCTCACGGGAGGTCGCATCGGAGTGTGATCTGAATGCCGCCCGCCAGCGCGAGAGCAACGTCGGACAAGCATCAGGTAGATCCCACTCCCATGCAGAATACTTGGGCACCGCGCAACGCGTGTCATCTGCATCAAAGCCGTTTAATAACACTCTTCCCTTCAGCCTACCGGACGTTGGTTGTTGCTTAGCTATCCGAAGTGGGATGTTCATTGAACCGAGCATGCATCTGAAGCAACAAATGGGCGTTAGAAGTTTATTTGGACGTGCCCCAATTCGTACACAAAGGGTGCTCTCCAGAGTTATCGAAGAGACGCATAAGCCGGGCCAACCGTGCGGGGTTAAATATAAAGACTTGGGGAAGCTGTTGAGACGTCCCCCACCGCTAAACACACCAGAGCTTAAAGCTGTTTTGAAGACTACTGCTGAGGCTAGGGGCTTATTAAAAGCTCAGGTTACTGAGCACAGCCAGAGAAATTATGGCATTGGCAATTCGAAATCTAACTCGCTGAACAACGAAATGAGTCAACTCCACATAATGTATTAAACACTCCCATATTGACTCTGCAAAACCTGCATGCCCACCTGAATCCCGAACAGAGTCGGGTGGATCCAGACGATGGGGGAATTAAGGGAAAATCATAGCGAGGCGGTAAATCTAACTGAACGTTTGCCCGCTCAAACTAAAAACCATAGCACAGTGGATTTTACCCTCCCTAAGGTTGAGTCAAGTAAGGTCTCAGCCAAGAGAGATTTGACTCAAGCGTTATTTCCTTAAAATAGAAAAACCTAAAGGTCGGCACGGAAAAACATGCCAGTGCTAGATTCAAACCGCCAGCAAGAACTCATGGATTGAGCCAAGAGGATCAGAAAGAGTGAAACTTTATTAAAACCAATACTTCAGCCCATTTTAGATTAATAGCATATATTAATCAACTGAAGGCTTTGATGTTTGATAATTTGGAAGGCAATATGCCTACCTCAGATCAGTCGGTTATTTACAACTCAGGAGAAAATAATTTTCAGCCTAAGACTTAGCCTTTACACTACCCCACTGGGCAGATTAGCTTATCGTAAATTTCTTAATGATACTGGTATGCCGCACGCCTGTGCCGTTAGCTCAGAGGTATTACTGTAGGCAACTTTTAGGCAGTACCAACCCTTGTTCGTCAGTGGGTAAAGTGATTGAACAATCTATGCCCAGAGCAGGCAAATGGCGGGTGCGTGTAGGGCGCACGGCAAGCCAGTAAGATTGAGTAATACTGAGTAATAGGCACTTAAGGACTTATATAGAACTGCCTTCTACGATGCTGGCGTGCAACGAGCGTCGAGTGGGTATAAAGCAACTCTAAATAAAGCTAATTGGAGGGTGCACTTTCGGGAAGTGTTCTATGGCCGTAAATAAAAAAGGGATTTTGTTCGTGACTGCAGCAGTCGACGCGGAAGAACAAGAATCGGTCTTATTAACCCTGCGCAAGATAGTACCTGCGCTTGTCTGTTTCGGTCACGTGTAGGTACCTGTGGATTGGTTGCTGGAATATTTTCCGCTGTCTAGACTGAGGTTTTAACTTATCGTGATGGAAGCGCTTCGCATTTTTAACATTCGCGCCTGCCATAGCCAGAATGCAACTCTGTTAGTAAAGAGGCTGTTCAATCCCCCCAGGACTCATTAGATGCGCTAGGTCTGCAGTAGACAGTTGTCTCGTACTCATCAGCTACATGCGGCGGACGGTTCCCTGAGCATTATTGAAAGTCATGTTAGATATGTGTATTTAATTAAAGTTACCATGAACAGGTCTATCAATGCGTAAGAAAGTAGTCAGCCAATGGACAATAGGGATTGGATTGGGTTGCCTCTTTATGAGTGGTTACTCTGCGGGTCATAATGACAGCACCTGTGCTGAGCGTCGTGATGAAATACTGTATCAATTAGAGCAAGCCAAACAAAGTGGCAATCGGTATAAGCAGTCGGGGCTGGAAACAGCCCTGCACAACGTAAAGCGATACTGTCAGGACGATGCGATTGAACGTCGTCAAAATAAAATAGAGAGCGCTGTGGCTGAAGTTATTTACAGAAGTGAGCAACTTGAAAAAGCGCTGAAAGAGGACGAGCCAAGTAAAGTTATGGTATGTCGAGAGAAACTGCATCACGCTCGCAGACAATTGGCTCGCGCGACTGCGGATTAGTAGTGAACGGTTATTAAATAATGAGCGTCAGTATGAGTAATGCATGGGTTAAGGTTATGTCGATTTACGCACTGGCAACATTTGCCAGTTCGGCAGTGGCCATGAATAATTTTTGGCTTGAAACGTTCATATCCAGTACGTCCGGTGGATCAACCTATCTCACGTCCAAGGACAACAAACTGAACGTGTCGGTACTTGGTGATGCGAGCAGTTTTGTTGCAAGCGGTGGTGCTATCCACGGCCCTTACCTGGAGGCGTCAATCAATGCTATGCGGGCGTCAAACCCCGCCCTGGATGTTAGTGATATGGAGTTGGCTACGCGTTTATTGCTGCTATCGGTATCTGAGTCGTCGGGAGAGTGATCATGAAACTTAAGATTTTACTTGCCGGCGCCCTTATGTTCACTGTCAGTATTTCAGGATGCACGACCAGAGACTGGATTCAAGCAGTGGGGGGTGCTGCACAAGCGCGTGACGAATACGCTAAAAAAAGCCGTATCGAACGGCTTAAAAAAGCAAATGCCTCGTCCTCTCGCGTAAATTAAATTTGAAACGCTTGCGGAATCTAATTATCCATACATGACTAATTTGCATGTAAAAAAATTCGGATTGCAAATCCGGCTACGCCAGTTCAAGTCCGGCTTCGGCCTACATAACTCCGTATGACCTCATAGGTCCGGTAGTATGCTTTCGGCCAAAAGCGATCGCTCACTCTCTAAGAAGTTCAGAGCGATTCAGTCACCCCTCCACCGATGGCAGCGCTTGCCCGGGCAAACGATCCGTGGCGCGCGATTGAGCATCAGGCGGTTGCAGCATGACCGCCCTTAGCCGAATCGTAATATTTCGACGCCCCCCATGCGGCCGCTTGATCTGCACACCATCTGTTATAAACGCGGCAAATCACCCGCGCACGGGAGAAGTGATGACTCACCCTCCCAAAGATGAAGGCCCCAAAGGCAGGGTTTTGTGAATTGCGGTTATAGCTCAACCACCCGTTGCAGCGCAGCCCACATTCCTTTCGCGACCATGCGTCCAGACGGATGCGAAGTCGAAGGTCTCTCCCGACATTGTATCGACACAGGGCGTTTGGATGATGAGCAAGGTAAAGTCGCTATCACCGTCGACACCGACGTATTTAACGTTATCTGCCGAAATAACCTTGTCAACTTTGAGCTGACTACCCTGTAAGTTTTCAGGCGTTATCCAGGTCAATGTGGCTCCGTTGGATTTGATCGTCCAGAACGGTTCATTACCTCTTGCAACGAACTCTCTAACCAGTCCGCTCGACTCAATTTTCTGAGATGAACTTGCCTTGGATGCTTGGAATTCAGCTACATCACCAACAGGCTGAGACTGTTTACATGCCGTTAACACCGACAATAAAAAAGCCCCCCCGAGAAACAAAAACATTTTCTGAATCATGGCTTTACATTCCTTATAGGCGTTGTGATCCAACCTAACAAAATACATGCGTATTACCAGCTATACCAGTTCGCCCGCCCTCAATTCAAAGCCAGCCGCTACAGCGACAAGGACGAAGTCATGCCTGAAGAAACAGTATTGATCCAGCCGGTTTGCGTCGAACGTGACAACGACGGATGGTGGGTTAACCCAACATGCCAGGTATCGATGTCTTCACCCGTATGACGACGGCGAGTGTCACTGCCTCGACTGGAACCCGTTCGCATCTGCTCATGAGCAGTTCCTGATCGGGATTTTCGATACCGTAGACCCTGGTCCTGTTTAACGAAAAAGTCCGCCCTACTTCAGTGAGTTTCTTATTGGCGAGCGCGGCCTTGGCTTTGACCGGCTGGAGCTTGATGAGTGGGCCTATTCTTACGTCGAAACCAGGGCAATTGATATAAAAGGCGCATCGGAGTAACAACATGGCGCGCAAAACAATCACAGGCCTTTCCCAAAGGAACGGGCTCGGCATATCGACAAGAAAATCAACGGCGAACGAATTTGCGAAAGTACTGGAGCTAGTCAACGGTAAGCAACAGAGCGGTACCTGATCCACCGGCTGAAGCAAATCCGGCAGCAAAAGGTGTATGGCGTCAAGCAGGTGAGAACGTGGCGGGACGCAGCCATGCGTTTCCTTCTGGATATTCGCGACCAGCCATTGATCAAGTTGTCAGCTCACCACCTTTCGCAGCTCGATCCGTATATCGGTGGCATGCCTTTGATCAATTTTGGCGGGCGATGTGATGAGCGCCCGGTGGTGCTCAACACCGTGGCCAAGTCGATCATTGAGAAGCAGCGTGGTATCAGCAAGGAATGGGTGTTTCCTTACAACGGTACCGCGATGCACCAAATGAACGATTCAGCCTAGAAGAAAGCGCGAGTGAGAGCGGCGAAACTCTGGCAGGAGAAAAACCTTCGCCGTGCTGACCCTGGCTACCAGTCGATCAGGATTCACGACTTGAAGCACACGTTTGGCCGACGGCTACGAGCAGCAGGTGTAACCGAGGAAGACCGCAAGGCATTGCTCGGACACAAGAACGGCAGCATCACCAGTCACTACTCCGGCGCTGAACTGGGGCAACTGATTGAGGCTGCAAATATGGTATCAGCAACCGACTCACGAGGTCTGGTTCTGACAATTTTGAAGAGGAGGCAGGGATGAAAAGCGGAAAAGCCCCGAAAATCTCCCGAAAATGAAAAAGGCCAATGTCGGGGACATTGGCCTAAGTCATTGAATAATATGGTCGGGACGGAGTGATTCGAACACTCGACCCCTAGCACCCCATGCTAGTGCGCTACCGGACTGCGCTACGCCCCGACTAGGCGTTACAACTTTCTAGAACGTCGAGAAATATACCCTAAGCTTTTGAAATACGAAAGTATTTTAAACGCCGAAGTTACTTTCTAAGGACTAGCAAAACATCCTCCAACTCGGAGATCGTTTGGCGAATCAGTTGCTTGTACTGTGTGGTGTCATCTTTGGCTTCATCACCAGAAAGTCGCAAACGCGCTCCTCCAATGGTGAATCCTTGATCATAAAGCAGTGCACGAATTTGCCGGATCATCAGCACATCTTGACGCTGATAATACCGGCGATTTCCGCGACGTTTCACAGGGTTGAGTTGAGGAAACTCTTGCTCCCAATAGCGCAGCACGTGCGGTTTTACCGCACAGAGCTCGCTGACTTCGCCAATGGCGAAGTAGCGTTTGCCTGGGATCGGCGGGAGCTCGTCGTTATGACTTGGTTCCAGCATAAGCCTCTACTCGGGCCTTCAACTTCTGCCCTGGACGAAAAGTGACTACACGGCGAGCCGTGATCGGGATTTCTTCTCCCGTTTTCGGATTGCGGCCTGGCCGCTGTCGCTTGTCACGCAGATCAAAATTGCCAAAACCTGACAATTTGACTTGCTCGTTGTCTTCAAGAGCGTGCCTGATTTCTTCGAAAAACAATTCCACCAATTCTTTGGCTTCACGTTTATTCAGGCCCAACTCTTCATAAAGACGTTCCGCCATTTCAGCTTTCGTCAGAGCCCCCATACGTCACTTCCTTAACGTGGCGTTCAACCTTTTTTCGAGCGAGGTGAGAATGTTTTGCGTCGTGGCGTTCACCTCATCGTCATTAAGAGTGCGCGATGGATGCTGCCAGGTCAAGCCAACTGCAAGGCTTTTTCTATGCGGATCAATACCTTTACCCTGGTAAACGTCAAATAACCTTAGGTCCGTGAGCCACTCGCCTGCATTTTCACGAATTACATCCAGTACAGCACTGGCTGCAACGTCACGGTCGGCCAACAAGGCCAAGTCACGACGCACTTCAGGAAAGCGCGATAACTCATGGAATTTAGGCATTTTACCCAGCGCCACTTCAGCCAAAACCAGCTCAAAAACAAACACTGGTCGGTCAAGACCCAGGTTCTTTGACAGTTCCGGGTGAATTGCACCGACATAGCCGACTTCTCGACCATCACGTTCGATACGGGCGGTTTGACCAGGGTGCAGCGCAGGATGTTTACCTGGCACGAAGCTGAATGCATCCAGAGCACCAGCAAAACCCAACACTGCCTCTACATCGGCTTTGACGTCGAAGAAGTCAACGACGTCGCGGCCTTGCGCCCAACCCTCAGGAAGACGACTGCCGCAAACCACACCTGCCAGCATGGGCTCTTGCTTAAGTCCTTCCAGCTGACCTACAAAACGCAGACCACTTTCGAATAGGCGAACGCGGTCTTGCTGACGGTTCAGGTTGTGCTGCAATGCCTTGACCAGTCCTGGCCACAACGAGGCACGCATAGCGGCCATGTCGTTGGAGATCGGGTTAGCCAGCAGCAGTGGCTCAACACCCGGGCTGAACAGTTCGAACTGTTTCGGGTCGATGAAGCTGTAGGTGATCGCTTCCTGATAACCACGCGCTACAAGTAAACGACGCAGCTCAGGCAGGTCGCTACGGGCTTCAGCCTTGGCTTGCGGTGCCAGGCGGGCCTGCGGATAACGAACCGGCAAACGGTTGTAGCCGTACAGACGGGCCAGCTCCTCGATAAGGTCAACTTCCAGACTGATATCGAAGCGATGACTAGGCACTTCTACACGCCACTGCCCTGCCCCTTCAGCGGTAATGGTCAGACCCAGGGCACTGAGCAAGCGCTCAATTTCTGCCGAATCCATTTCCAAACCCAGCATCTGACTGATACGAGCTGCACGCAAAGTGATCGGTGCAATCGATGGCAGATACTGCTCGCTGACAGTTTCGATGATCGGGCCGGCTTCGCCGCCAGTGATGTCCAGCAGCAGGCCAGTGGCGCGCTCCATCGCTTCACGGGCCAGCTTCCAGTCAACGCCACGCTCATAGCGGTGCGAAGCGTCAGTATGCAGACCATATGAACGTGCTTTGCCAGCGACAGCAATCTGATCAAAGAAGGCACTTTCAAGAAATATATCGCGGGTCTTGGTGGTTACACCGCTGTGCTCGCCACCCATTACGCCAGCAATCGCCAAGGCCCGGGTGTGGTCAGCAATCACCAGTGTATCGCTACGCAGGGAAACTTCCTGACCGTCGAGCAACACCAGCTTTTCGCCATCTTCGGCCATGCGTACGCGGATACCGCCATTGATTTCGGCGAGGTCAAACGCGTGCAACGGCTGACCCAGCTCCAGCATCACATAATTGGTGATGTCGACAGCTGCATCGATACTACGTACATCGGCACGACGCAAACGCTCAACCATCCACAACGGCGTGGGCCGGGACAGATCAACATTGCGGATTACACGGCCCAGGTAACGCGGGCATGCGGCAGGAGCAAGTACTTCGACAGAACGGACTTCGTCATGTACAGCCGGTACAACAGCCACAACAGGGCGAGTCACCGGCGCCGCGTACAAAGCACCCACTTCCCGGGCAAGACCTGCAAGCGACAGGCAGTCACCGCGGTTAGGGGTCAGGTCCACTTCGATACTAGCGTCTTCGAGGTTCAGGTAAACGCGGATATCTTCGCCAACCGGCGCATCAGCCGGCAGCTCCATCAGACCGTCGTTACCTTCACCCACCTGCAGCTCTGCCTGGGAGCACAACATGCCGTTGGACTCGACACCACGCAGTTTGGCTTTCTTGATTTTGAAGTCACCCGGTAGTTCGGCGCCGATCATGGCGAACGGAATCTTCAGGCCTTGACGCACGTTAGGCGCGCCGCAAACTACCTGAAAAGTCTCAGAACCATTACTGACCTGGCAAACACGAAGCTTATCGGCATCAGGGTGTTGCTCAGTGCTCAGCACCTCGCCCACGACCACACCACTGAATACACCGGCGGCCGGCGTAACGCTGTCGACCTCAAGACCGGCCATCGACAGACGAGCAACCAGCTCGTCGCGACCTACCTGCGGGTTTACCCAACCACGCAGCCATTGTTCACTGAATTTCATCCTGCTCTCCTAAGAATTAGTTACGACTAGCGAAATTGCGCGAGGAACCGCAAGTCGTTGTCGAAGAACAGACGCAAGTCATTCACGCCGTAACGCAGCATGGCCAGACGCTCAACGCCCATACCGAAGGCAAAGCCCGAAAATTCTTCTGGATCAATTCCGGACATGCGCAGCACGTTCGGGTGAACCATGCCGCAGCCCATAACTTCCAGCCAGCCCGTCTGTTTGCAGACACGGCAGCCTTTACCGCTGCACATCACGCATTCCATATCCACTTCAGCTGAAGGCTCAGTAAACGGGAAGTACGAGGGACGGAAGCGCACGGCCAGTTCTTTTTCGAAGAACACCCGCAGGAACTCTTCGATGGTCCCTTTCAGGTCCGCGAAGTTGATATCGCGATCTACCAGTAGGCCTTCAACCTGATGAAACATCGGCGAGTGGGTGATATCGGAGTCGCTACGGTACACACGGCCCGGGCAGACGATGCGGATCGGCGGTTGCTGCGATTCCATGGTGCGGACCTGTACCGGCGAGGTATGGGTGCGCAACAACATGTTTGCATTGAAGTAGAAGGTGTCATGCATCGACCGGGCCGGGTGATGGCCTGGGATGTTGAGCGCTTCAAAGTTGTGATAGTCGTCTTCAACCTCAGGGCCTTCGGCAATGCCGTAGCCAATGTGGGTAAAGAACTGCTCGATACGTTCCAGAGTCCGGGTAACCGGATGCAGACCGCCGGAGGTCTGGCCACGGCCAGGCAGGGTCACATCAATGGACTCGGCAGACAGTTTGGCGGCCAGGTCAGCCTCTTCAAACAGTGCCTTGCGCGCATTGAGAACCTCTGTGACACGCTCCTTGGCAACGTTGATCAGAGCACCTACTTGCGGACGCTCATCTGCCGGCAGATTGCCCAGGGTCTTCATCACCTGAGTCAATTCACCTTTTTTGCCAAGGTATTGAACCCGGATTTGCTCCAGGGCATTGATATCTTCAGCGCTTTGCACAGCCTCTAGTGCTTGAGAGACCAGCGCATCCAGGTTTTCCATGTACAGACTCCAGATACAAAATAGGGGAAGAGCTTGAAGGCTCTTCCCCTATTTAAGACGTTTAGCACCTGGGCTCACACAGGCAAGCCCAAGTGAATGTCGGGGGTACTTAAGCCAGAGTGGCTTTAGCTTTCTCGACAATCGCAGCAAACGCCGCTTTTTCGTTCACTGCCAGATCAGACAGAACCTTACGGTCGATCTCGATGGAAGCTTTTTTCAGGCCGGCGATGAAACGGCTGTAGGACAGACCGTTAATACGTGCACCAGCGTTGATACGAGCGATCCACAGAGCGCGGAACTGACGTTTTTTCTGACGACGGTCACGGTAGGCGTATTGGCCTGCCTTGATTACCGCTTGCTTGGCAACACGGAATACGCGTGAGCGTGCGCCGTAGTAGCCTTTAGCCAGTTTCAGAATTTTTTTGTGACGTTTACGGGCGACAACGCCACGCTTTACACGAGCCATGAGTTACTTCCTCTATTCTTGACCGAAATTAGCAAAGGCGCAGCATGCGCTTCACTTTTGCCACGTCAGACGGATGCAGCAAGCTGCTACCGCGCAATTGACGCTTACGCTTAGTCGACATTTTGGTCAGGATGTGGCTCTTGAAAGCGTGCTTGTGCTTGATGCCGTTAGCAGTTTTCAGAAACCGCTTAGCAGCACCACTTTTAGTTTTCATCTTTGGCATGTTCGGTACTCCGCATTCAGTTGATAAACATAATCAAAAGGCCTGCCGTGCCCTAGTGATTACTTCTTCTTTTTCGGGGCGATGACCATAATCAGTTGGCGTCCTTCCATCTTAGGATGCTGTTCGACGGTCCCGTATTCAAGCAGGTCACCTTCAACCCGCTTCAACAGTTCCATACCCAGCTCCTGGTGGGCCATCTCACGGCCGCGGAATCTTAACGATACCTTGGCCCTGTCCCCATCACTCAGGAAACGTACCAGGTTGCGCAGTTTTACCTGGTAATCCCCTTCCTCCGTCCCTGGACGAAACTTGATTTCTTTAACCTGGATCTGTTTCTGGTTTTTCTTTGCAGCGGCAACCTGTTTCTTCTTTTCGAAGATAGATTTGCCGTAGTCCATCAGCTTACAAACTGGGGGTACTGCATCAGCGGAAATTTCCACCAAATCCAGTTTGGCCTCTTCAGCTTTAAGAAGCGCGTCTTCAATTGACACAATCCCAAGCTGCTCGCCTTCAGCCCCAATTAACCGAACCTCGCGTGCAGAGATATTCTCGTTGATCGGGGCTTTCGGTGCAGCTCGTTTATCTTGTCTCATTTCACGCTTAATAATAATTACTCCGAATCATGGCGACCACGCCGGGAAACCGCTTGTGCGAGGAATTCAGCGAATTGCGCGACGGGCATCGAGCCCAGGTCAGCACCTTCACGTGTACGCACAGCGACAGTCTGCATCTCGACTTCCCGATCTCCGATAACCAAGAGATAAGGAACCTTGAGCAAAGTATGCTCGCGGATTTTAAAGCCGATCTTTTCATTTCTCAAGTCAGACTTGGCACGAAATCCGCTCTGATTGAGAGTTTTTTCAACTTCAGCAGCAAAATCTGCCTGTTTATCAGTGATATTCATGATCACTGCCTGAGTCGGCGCTAGCCACGCAGGGAACGCACCTTCGTAATGCTCAATCAGAATTCCGATGAAGCGTTCGAACGATCCAAGGATCGCGCGGTGCAGCATAACGGGTTGCTTTCGACTGTTGTCTTCGGACACATATTCTGCGCCAAGACGGATCGGCAGGTTGAAATCGAGCTGCAGGGTACCACATTGCCAGACACGACCCAGACAATCTTTCAGAGAAAATTCAATCTTGGGTCCGTAAAAGGCACCCTCGCCCGGCTGCAAATCATAAGCCAGGCCAGCGCTATCAAGGGCTGAAGCCAGTGCGCTCTCAGCGCGATCCCACAGCTCATCAGACCCAACACGCTTTTCAGGACGTGTCGACAGCTTGAGCTCAATGTCTTTGAATCCGAAGTCAGCGTAGACATCCAGCGTCAGCTTGATAAAGGCTGCAGACTCGGCCTGCATCTGTTCTTCGGTGCAGAAAATATGCGCATCGTCCTGCGTGAAGCCTCGAACACGCATGATGCCGTGCAAGGCACCCGACGGCTCGTTACGATGGCAAGCGCCGAACTCTGCCAGACGCAGCGGCAGCTCACGGTAGCTCTTCAGGCCTTGATTGAACACTTGCACGTGGCAAGGGCAGTTCATCGGCTTGATTGCGTAATCGCGGCTTTCCGACTGAGTCGTAAACATGTTGTCGGCGTAGTTGGCCCAGTGCCCGGACTTTTCCCACAAGCTACGATCCACTACCTGGGGAGTTTTGATCTCCAGATAGCCATTCTCGCGCTGTACTTTGCGCATGTACTGCTCAAGCACCTGGTAAAGCGTCCAGCCATTAGGGTGCCAAAACACCATGCCCGGGGCTTCTTCCTGAGTATGAAACAAGCCAAGACGCTTGCCGATTTTACGGTGATCGCGTTTTTCAGCTTCTTCAATACGCAGAACGTAGGCCGCCAGCTGCTTCTTGTCAGCCCATGCTGTGCCGTAAATACGCTGCAACTGCTCGTTTTTGGCATCGCCACGCCAGTAGGCGCCCGACAGCTTGGTCAGCTTGAACGACTTCAGGAAGCGAGTGTTCGGGACGTGAGGCCCGCGGCACATGTCGACGTACTCTTCGTGAAAGTACAAACCCATGGCCTGCTCGTTCGGCATGTCTTCAATAAGACGCAGCTTGTAGTCTTCACCACGAGCGGCAAACAGATCGATCACTTCGGCACGCGGAGTGACTTTCTTGATGACGTCGTAATCTTTTTCGATCAACTGCTGCATACGCTTTTCGATAGCAGCCATGTCATCCGGAGTAAACGGACGCTCATAAGCGATATCGTAATAAAAACCTTCGTCGATCACCGGCCCGATCACCATTTTGGCTGTCGGAAACAGTTGTTTGACTGCATGACCGACCAAGTGAGCGCAAGAGTGGCGAATAATCTCCAGCCCCTCTTCATCCTTGGGCGTGATGATTTGCAGGGTGGCGTCGTTTTCAATCAGATCACAGGCATCCACCAGTTTGCCGTCGACCTTGCCGGCCACGGTGGCTTTAGCCAGGCCCGCGCCAATTGAAGCGGCGACCTCAGCAACAGATACAGGATGATCGAAAGAGCGTTGACTGCCGTCGGGAAGAGTAATAGTTGGCATGGCGCCTCCTCTCCTAGTGGTGACCCCTACCAAAGGTCACGTGGGTTGGGATGAGCCAGTACGCGATTCGGTGGTATGCCTGCCTCACAGTGGCAGGAGCCTTGCGGCCAACCAAAAACCGAACCAGAGTGACTGGAGTTCAAATCAATAAGGTTAATGGCACTGCCCTGCAACTCAGAGAGCATGCAAACACACAAAATAGCCAAGGGCGGCATGCTAGCACAGATGCATGATCACTGTTGTGCGCCCGGCCCTGCATCTAAAAGAAAGGCAGCTTTTTTACATATTGGTGAACTTGAGCTGCACTAACCTCTCAGATACTCAGTGATACACACTCGGTTTTAATGCTTACAAGGAGCATCTTATGCGCAAGATCCGCTTACTCGCCTTCGCAGCACCTTTGGCAATGCTGCTACCCCTCACCGCCCAGGCCGACAACTGGCCAGCCGGAGCAAAAAAAGACTACATGAAGGACTGCGTAGCGGCGGCAAGCCAAAGCGTCGACCTGAAGACCGCTCAACAACATTGCGCGTGCGGTGCGGACAAACTGTCCGAGAAGTTTTCGACTGCAGAGATCCAGCAGTTGATGAGTAAGACGACGCAGCCGAGTGCAGAGCTTAGAACCAAAGCTCTGGATGCAATACAGGCCTGCAGAGCTACAAAATAGACCTCACCCCCAAGGCTGATTGGGTCCTGATTCAGGGCGAAACAGGCCTAAAAACCTATTTTGCGTAAAAAAAATGTATTCGCGACTGCTTTTTTTCTAAGTGTTTTTAACCCTCAAACCCCCGTAAACCGGGGGCCTAGAGTGTTGCCACTCACAAAAAAGAGCGAACATTGCAGCAATCTGTGACTCAGGGGGGCTCCCAAAGCGCACATTTCGACTATGATAGCTCGGTGTGCCCAGTTGGCCTGAGCAGCACAGTACTACTGAAAATATAAGTTTCTTGGAGATACACCATGTCTAATCGCCAAACCGGCACCGTAAAATGGTTCAACGATGAAAAAGGCTTCGGCTTCATCACTCCTCAAGGTGGCGGTGACGACCTGTTCGTACACTTCAAAGCTATCGAAAGCGACGGTTTCAAAAGCCTGAAAGAAGGCCAAACCGTTTCCTTCGTGGCTGAGAAAGGCCAAAAGGGTATGCAAGCTGCACAGGTTCGTCCGGAGTAAATCTCCCTCGAACAAAAAAACCCCGTCCATGTGACGGGGTTTTTTATGCCTGATACAAAGCCAGGCCTGCTGCTTAGCCGCAGTTCACGCGGGTGATGACTGCATTGTCATCCGTATTAAGATTCAAGCGATCCGACCGATACTCGAGGGTCATGACGTCGTGTGGCGACAGGAGGCGTGCATTCTGCGCACCGGCCTTGACGCGGGCTTGCTCCAGAAGCTGCGCCGACGCTTTCTGACCAATCACAAATGATGCTGCTTTAGCATCACAGCGGCTATGCCCTGCCTCCACGGCGGGTTCTTTATCCGAATTTGAGGTGGTGCACCCTGATAGCGCTACGACCGCCAACAACGAACCCAATGACACTAGCTTCCAAGACATGAAGCCTCCTTAAAATAAAAAGTCCGAACCCTTGCGACAGCTTTTTCGCAATTAGGTTGCATGGTGCCTGACAGCATCTTCTCTTAGATCAATGCGCGAACAAGTGTGCCCGAGCCGGCCTCTATAGCACTCACCCAATCATTGCCAAATATGTGTAGGAATCAGTACACATCAATGTAGTCAAAGGGCGGATTGGGCCAGTTGTCTTTGAGGGCATTGGAAATCTGCATAACCCAGACCTCATCACTTGCCGCAACCTTTCCGACATAGCCGGAACCTGCCGCCCAGGTCTCCAGCCTGAAAAGCAGCCCGTCGATATCTACTCCGCCGACTACACCTGATGAAATGTAGGCAATACCTGCCTTGGTAACACGCAATTGGGTATGCGCATCATCACTGGCTGAAGCCAGCAGTTGACGTACAGCAGCAAGGGTTAAAGCTTCTGGGTCGTTTAGATCAATTTGCATGGCCTGCCCCACTTTCAAAAAGTGCAAGTGTGGCATGGGTCTCATGGGAAAGTTGAGGCCCCGAAATATCATTCACACGATTTACGGTGGTCTCTTGATAGCTTCGAGACGACTTTTTGCTAAAATCCCTGTTTCACGCACCCTTATCATGAGCAGCCAATGACAACAGTCAGCATCGATGCAGATATCAAGGCCAAATGGCATCAAGGACAATGCTCCTACAGCCCTGGCAGCCCTGAAGAGCTGGCCATCATCGGCATCGACCTTTTAGTCAAGGAGCTCGGGACAGAGGCTGCCCGAGCGTTTGTCAGCCAGGTTTTCGAAAAGTACAAACCGACTGAACTGTCCAAGCTGACTTGACTCTGCGCGACATCAAATCACTTCAACCGGCCCAGCCGCGCCGTCAGTAAATCGAAGAAACCTTGTGCGTCGCCGTTTTCGACCCAAAAAGCGTTTTTGGGCTGGCTCAAGGTGTTGTACCAGTCAGGAATTGTCTGGCCAAAGGTCGGCCCTTCACGGGTATCCACTACCAAATTGACCTCACGCCCGGAAAACAGACCCGGATTCAGCAAGTAGGCAATGACACTGGCATCGTGTACGGGCCCACCCGGTAATCCGTAGTGCGCCATATCGCCTTTGACATATTCATTAAGAATATCGCCGACCAGCTTTCCGGCCGTATTGCGCAACGCTGCGATCTGCTTGAGACGCTCCTCGCTGGTCAGGATTTTATGCGTAACATCCAGCGGCACATAAGTCAGCTTGACGCCGCTTTTCAACACCACATCGGCTGCATGGGGATCCGCATAGAGGTTGAATTCGGCGACCGGAGTGATATTGCCCCCATTGAAGTGAGCGCCGCCCATGACCACGACTTCCTTGATGCCCTGAGTAATATCAGGTGCCTGGATCAATGCCAGCGCCAGGTTTGTCTGTGGGCCGAGCATGGCAATCGTCACGCTGCCAGGCTTCGCCGCACGCAATGTCTCGATCAGATAGTTAACGGCATTGGTCGATTCAAGCCCTTTTGCAGGCTCATGGACAGGCACACCTGTCACACCTTCCTGACCATGAATATTCTCGGCATAAATCGGGGTGCGCACCAAAGGCTTTGGCGCTCCTGCATAAACAGGAACCTCCTCACGACCTGCCCACTCCCGCGCCAAACGGGCATTACGAGAAGTCTTGTCCAGCCGCACATTGCCCGCCACGGTGGTGATCGCCCGCACATTCAATTGCTCGGGTGAAGCCAGCGCCAACAGCAGCGCAACAACATCATCGGCACCGGGGTCGGTATCGATAATCAAATCAATCTTGTCTGCGGCTTGAACACTCGAGATCGTAATGGCGGACAAGAAGAGGACACTCCTTAGCAATGGCTGAAAAACCTGTGTAAAACGCGACATGACCAACTCCCTGGATTATTTCGTTAAAAGGTTACGCCTGAGACCAAGGCAATGTTGCAGTAAGGACGACACTCTCCAGTACGAACAATCACCTTTGCCTGTAGGCACAACTCCTTGAAAGCACTGTGGGTGAGCAGAAGCCTCGACCCCAACTCACCGCTACCGGCTAGCGCCTCGATGCACGAGAGTGCAGGACACGGTGCATGCAGCAGCTCGTTGGCCAGTACATGACTTTGCACCTGCATCTCGCTGAGCAACGTACGCAAGGTACTGGCGACATCCGGAATGCCCTGGGTCAGCGCCAGATCAATCAGCTCCACTCCCTTGGGCACCGGCAATCCGGCATCCGCAATAACCACAATGTCGCCATGCCCAAGCGAAGCAACAAGCCGCGACAGGGCAATATTAAGCAGAGGTGTTTTTTTCATGGTGTGGCAAAGCCCTGGACATCACGCAATGAAGGAATCGAAGGCTGAGCACCTGCATGGGTTACCGACAACGCGGCAGCTACTTGAGCAAAGCGAATGGCATCGTCCTGATCCATACCCGCCGCCAGTGCAGCAGAAAAGCCCCCGACAAAGGTATCCCCTGCCGCTGTGGCATCTACCGCCTCAACCCTGGGCGCAGCAAAGTGCTCTACACGCTGGGCACTGACAAACAGGGCGCCCTTGGCACCCAAGGTCACAATCACCTTGCGCGCTCCAAACTCGATCAACTGGCGAGCTGCCAGCTCTGCCGATTCAAGGGAGTCGACTGTCACACCGCTAAGCGCCCAGGCTTCACTTTCATTCGGAATTAAATAGTCGATGGCGCCGTACCAGTGCCTGGGCAAAGGACCACTCGCCGGGGCGGGATTTAGAATCACGATCTTATCCAGTTCACGCCCACGGCCGAGCACGTAGCCTACAGTCTCAATCGGCACTTCAAGCTGGCAGACAATCACGTCTGCGACTTGCAAAACCTGATCACACGCCTTGAGATCTTCAGGCTCGAGACAACCATTGGCACCAGCCACGACCACAATGGTGTTCTGGCTGTTGGCATCGACGGTGATGAGCGCCACACCGCTTGCACTCTCGGGCACGGTGCGCACTGCCAGGCAATCAATCCGGTCAGCCAGCAGCCCTTCGCGCAGTTGCACTCCATAGGCGTCACTGCCGACACACCCGACCATGGCCACGCGGGCCCCCAGGCGCGAAGCCGCCACCGCCTGATTAGCCCCCTTGCCTCCGTGCACTGTGCCAAAGGACTGCCCAAAAACCGTTTCTCCCGGGCGAGGCAATCTCTCTGTGCGGGTGACCAGGTCCATGTTCAGACTGCCAACCACTACTACATTTGCTTGCATGTATCGGCACTCATCCATTGATATTTTGGGGGGACTTGAAAGGGGCCTCGACATAGGCTCTGGTGGACTCTCGCAACACGATGTCAGGCTTCACGATCCGCTGCTCTATCGCTCGCTCCGGCGAGGCAATGCGGCGCAACAACAGTTGTGCTGCCATTTCACCCAATTGCAAAATCGACTGCCCCACCGTCGTCAGGGAGGGATAGACGTAACGACTCATCTGCACATCATCAAAGCCGATGACCGACAACTGCTCCGGTACTCGAATGTTGCGCTCCGCCGCCGCCCGCAATACACCGATACCCATCATGTCGTTGCAGGCAAAAATAGCCGAGGGCCGGTTGTGCTCGAGCAGGCCGACAGCAGCCTGATAGCCGCCCACGCTGCTGAAGTCGCTTTCGACCAGCCAGCGTTCATCCGCCATAACGCCCGCCTCGGCCAACGCCCGCAGATACCCGGCCATGCGCAGCTGTGCAACGCGAGTGATTGCCGGCCCTGCGATACAGGCAATGTCACGGTGCCCCAAATCGAGCAAGTGACGGGTCGCCAAATAAGCGCCAAGCTCGTGATCGATTCGCACCAGATCAGCCTCCACGCCCTCAAGGCTACGGTCGACGATGACCATCGGCGTTCGAACCCCGACCAGGCCGCTGGCCATCCCCAGATCGCCACCGGCCGAAGCAACCACCAGCCCGTCCACCCGCTTTTCAAGCAGTACCCGTAAGTAATTGCGTTGTTTGTCTGGGTCATCGTCGCAATTGCACAAAATCACGCAGTAATTGTTGCGCTCGCAATAGTCCTCAATCCCCCGCGCCAACTCGGCAAAGTACGGGTTCAGGCTATTGGCAACCAACAGACCGATAGTCGCCGTGGTCTTGGCTTTCAACGAGCGCGCTACAGCGCTGGGGACATAATCGAGGCGCGCGATGGCTTCCTCAACTTTCAAGCGAACCGGCTCGCTCACTGGGCGGGTTTTATTCAGAACATGAGAAACCGTCGTATATGAAATGCCCGCCATTGCCGCGACATCTTTAATAGTTGCCATCGCTTAGTTCCGTCGCTGTGCACGTTGACTGCGGTATGTGTCCAATACCACTGCTATCACTATGACAGCACCGGTAATAATACGCTTTGTAGGCTCTGTCGCGCCGATCTGGGCAAGCCCTGCGGCCAATACCGAGATAATCAGCACACCAAAAAAGGTACTGATTACCGAGCCGCGCCCGCCCATCAGGCTCGTACCGCCAATCACCACTGCGGCAATCACCTGCAGCTCAAGACCCGAACCGGCATTGGGGTCGGCAGCTTCAAGGCGAGAGATCTGGAACAGGGCCGCGACTCCTGCCAGCAACCCCATCATGCTGAAGACCAGTATCTTGTAGGGCTTGGGGTTGATACCGGCCAGACGTACAGCTTCTTCGTTGGTACCAATACCGATCAGGTAGCGGCCAAACACCGTGCGCGTCAGTACCGCTTGAGCGATAACAATGATCAGCAATGCGATGATGAAAGAGGGTGAAATACCGAAGGCAACCGGGTTTGAAAGCCAGGCGAACGCATCACCGATATAGGCCGTGCGCGAGCCGGTCATTTGGTAGGCCGCACCCCGGGCCATCTCCAGAACCCCCAGCGACACAATAAAAGAGGGGATTTTCCAGGCCACTGTGATTGAGCCTGTAATCGTACCCGCAAGGGCTGCACACCCCATGCCCAGCAAGGCGGCAGGCATCACACTCCAGCCCCAGCCCAGAATCGCGACACTGACCGCTGACGCAGCCAGGGCCAATACCGATCCAACCGACAGGTCGATGCCGCCGATAATCAGTACAAACGTCATACCGACAGAGAGCACCATCAAATCCGGAATCTGGTTGGCCAGCGTGCTCAACGTGTCATAAGAGAAAAAGTGATCACTGAGGCTTGAGAACAGCACAATCATGGCCAGCAAAGCGCCCGCCAACCCCAGATAAGTGCCCATTCCGTAGTAGTTGTGTGCATTTTTTTGCGGCACGAGGGTGGCTTTCATGAGGCTTCCTTTGGCGCGGCTTCTGTAAGCAACGCATCTCTTTTTTGATAACCGGCAAACGCTGCTGCCAGCAATTGTTCCTGGCTCCAGCTGTCACGCTCGAACGTATCGATCAAACGCCCCGCAGACAGCACGCCAATGCGGTCACAGATCAACATCAACTCACGAAGGTCGCTCGACACCACCACCAACGCCTTGCCCTTGCGCGTCAGTTCACCCAACAGTCGGTAAATATCGAACTTGGCACCGATGTCGATACCGCGAGTGGGTTCATCAAACAGCAGGACCGTACAGTCGCGCTCCAGCCAACGGCCGATGACGACTTTCTGCTGGTTCCCGCCGGACAGTTGTGACACAACTTGATCAGGACCGCTGCTGCGGATCCCCATTGCGTCTATCTGGCGTCGGGCCAGCGCGGCTTCCTGCTGGCCATTCACCACCCCCGTGCTGGAGATACGGTGCATATTGCCCAGGCCGATGTTGGCACTGATCGACTGAGTCAAAAGCAACCCCTCGCCCTTGCGATCCTCCGTAATCAGGGCAATACCCTGCTTTACCGCATCGGCTGGCGAGCGAATGCTCACCACTTGCGCCGGCGTGCCCACCGCAACGCTGCCGGTATCGGGTAGATCGGCGCCATAGATCAATCGTAAAAGCTCGGTGCGCCCTGCTCCGATCAGCCCCGAAATGCCAAATATTTCGCCCTGCCGCACTTCAAACGAGACATCTTGCACCTTGTTCGAACGACCGATCCCACAGACTTTGAGCGCCGTGTCACCCAAAGTACGCGGCCCTAAATCCAGCTGGTCGCCCAACTCACGGCCCACCATCAGATTGACCAGTTGCTCACTGCTGTAATCCGCAATGGGCTCGACACACACCAGGCAACCATCACGCAGCACGGCAATCCGCTGCGCCACACGCGCCAACTCTTCAAGTCGATGGGAGATATACACAATTGCCACGCCACGGGCCTGAAGCCGTTCGATTTGCACAAACAGCATTTCAACTTCACGGGCCGTGAGCATCGCAGTAGGCTCATCCAGGATCAGCACATGACAGTCACCAATCAGGTTGCGAGCGATCTCGACCATTTGCTGATGACCAATCCCAAGCTCTCCGACCAGGGTGTCAGGGTCTATCGCCTCCAGCCCCACCTGGGCCATGGCTTCAATGGCTGACTTGCGCAATTGTTTACGGCTGATCCAGCCCATGCGGCTGGGCAGTTTATCCAGAAACAGGTTTTCAGCCACTGACAGGGTGGGCAGCAGGTTCAGCTCCTGCATGACCATGCGCACGCCCTGCTTCTCAGCGTGTGAGCGACTGCTCGGGGCATAGGCCTGGCCATTGAATTGCATCTGCCCCAGAGTCGGCACTTCCAGGCCGCCGATAATTTTCGACAGGGTGCTCTTTCCGGCGCCATTTTCACCCGTCAAGGCCAGCACTTCGCCGCGATACAGCGACAGATCAATGCCTGCCAGCACTGCCTGTTGAGTGTACGTTTTACCAATCCCGCTGACCGTGAGGACCACGCCGGCATCAGGAGCAGACATATTATTTCTCCCGGCACCCGCCCAAACGGGCGGATGCCTGCAACACCGAAGGGGGTTACTTGTTGATGACCAGTTCGACTGGGGTGTCGATGACACCATCCTTCAGGTTTTCAACCGGCTCTTTCTTGACCAGCTTGAGGGCGGTTTCAATGCCAAAAACCGCCTGCTTGGCTGCTGCCTGGTCTGCAGTGGCCAGTACCCGGCCATCTTTGAGCATCGGTTTTATCGCATCGATATTGTCATAGCCCACGACCTGGACCTTACCGACCTTGCCTGCTGCACGGATGGCCGACACAGCGCCAAGAGCCATGCTGTCGTTGCCTGCAAGGATGGCCTTGAGATTGGGGTACTCGCTGAGCATGCCCGCCGCAACCTTGTTGCCGCCGTCGATTTCCCAATTACCCGACTGCACGGGCACAATTTTCATGCCGGCTGCGGTCATGGCGTCCTTGAAACCTGCGGTGCGCATTTGAGCATTGGTGGTGGTCGACACGCCCTCAATGATCCCCACTTCATCGCCTGCCTGAAGTTTTGTCGCCAGGTACTCACCTACTTCACGGGCGCCTTGGCGATTGTTAGGCCCCACAAACGGCACCTCGATACCTTTGCTTTTCAGCACGTCGGGGTCCAGCTGGTTGTCGATGTTGACCACCACGATCCCGCGGTCCTTGGCTTTCTTGATCGCCGACACCAAGGCTTTGGAGTCCGCCGGTGCAATCACCAGCGCATCGACCTTGGCGATGATCATCTGATTGATGATGTCGATTTGGCCTGCGGTGTCGGTTTCATTTTTGATCCCGTTAGAGACCAGGTCGAAACTGGCCGCATGGGCTTTTTGATAGTCCTCGCCACCCTTTTGCATGGTGACAAAGAACTCGTTTGCCAACGACTTCATCACCAGGCCGACTTTGGGTTTTTCAGGGGTATCTGCATGAGCAACAGGGAGGGTAAGGGATGCCGCAGCCAGCATGGCGACAGCAAGAAGGCGTCCAGCGAATGGCAGCTTCATGGAAGTAACTCCGATCTTATGATTATTGTGAGCAACGTCCTGCTCGCGCCAAGCCTGAGTGCCAACAGCCGTGTTCTGGCAATAGGTCATGATTCAGAAACTGCCGGGGCAGGTTCAAAAAACGCCGCGCAAACGTTTGCTTGAACCTCACTATGGAAAGCCGCTTGTTATTTGTCAATGTGAAAAAAAGACCGCGTAAAACGGACTGGCATTCGAATCTCCGAACGGAAAAAGCTTTTTTGTTCGGGAAACCGGCCAATTTCAATACAAGAAATTTCAAATTATATTTTTATACTTATAAATCAATAACTTACATATCGACACAAGGGCCGCGCGCACTGGCATAAATAATGCTCTCCCATACACCGCTCACGGCCAATGAATCGCTTGTGCCGTGTTTGGTGTGCGTACACCGGCACACTCACTAATAAGAGAAAAAACAATGAAAAATGCTGTGTTGAAAACCTTCGTTCCGGGCGCTCTGGCCCTTCTGCTTGCACTGCCAACTGCTGTACAAGCCGAAGAAGCCGCCACCAAGCCCAATGTTGTCATTCTGGCTACAGGCGGCACCATCGCCGGTGCAGGCGCAAGCGCTGCAAACAGTGCAACTTACACAGCAGCCAAGGTCGGTATCGACAAACTGATTGCCGGTGTACCCGAGTTGAGCCAGCTGGCTAACGTTCGTGGCGAGCAAGTGATGCAAATTGCATCCGAGAGCATCACCAACGACAACCTGCTGCAATTGGGCCGCCGGGTAGCCGAGTTGGCTGACAGCAAGGATGTCGACGGCATCGTGATCACCCACGGCACCGACACCCTGGAAGAAACCGCTTACTTCCTGAACCTGGTCGAAAAAACAGACAAGCCAATCGTTGTTGTCGGCTCCATGCGTCCGGGCACCGCCATGTCGGCTGACGGCATGTTGAACCTCTACAACGCCGTTGCCGTTGCCGGCAGCAAAGACGCCCGCGGTAAAGGCGTGCTGGTCACCATGAACGACGAGATCCAGTCCGGCCGTGACGTCAGCAAATCCATCAACATCAAGACCGAAGCATTCAAAAGCCCATGGGGCCCACTGGGTATGGTCGTTGAAGGCAAATCCTACTGGTTCCGCTTGCCAGCCAAGCGTCACACCATGGATTCCGAGTTCGACATTAAAGACATCAAGAGCCTGCCAAACGTAGGCATCGCCTACTCCTACGGCAACGTCGATGACACAGCCTACAAGGCATTGGCACAATCCGGCGCCAAAGCCATCATCCACGCGGGCACAGGCAACGGTTCGGTGTCTTCACGTGTTGTTCCGGCCTTGCAAGCTCTGCGTAAGGATGGCGTACAAATCATTCGCTCTTCCCACGTCAATAACGGCGGGTTCGTACTGCGTAACGCAGAACAACCTGACGACAAAAATGACTGGGTTGTAGCCCACGACCTGAACCCTCAGAAAGCTCGCATCCTGGCCATGGTCGCACTGACCAAAACCCAAGACAGCAAAGAGCTGCAGCGGATCTTCTGGGAATACTAAGTCGCACGCGTTAACGCCTGCGGTTGAACTCGAAAAGGCCGCCTCCCTCAGGGAGGCGGCCTTTTTATTGGGGCCTGAATAACCGCCGGATGCGCTCCCCCGTGCACCAAACAGTTGCCAAATCTGACACAGTTAAATACTGTATGCGCATACAGCACACCAAGGATCGCATCATGGCTAAAAAAGTGGCGAAAGCGCCTACCCCACCGAGCCCCTACGAAATTTTCGGCACACGCATACAAAAAATCATCAGTTCGCCCAAAGCTCAAAAAGACAAAATGGCGGTGCTTGAGCGACTCGAAGGCGACAATCCTGAGTTCTGGGAACGCCTGCTGGAAGAAATTGGTGAAAACGACAACGTAACCGTTGCCCATCGCGATGATGGCAGCGTCAATATTTTCTGGACTGTGCCCGAGGAAGACTGAGTCGATGAGGTTTTGTTTACTGGCACTGGTCAGTCTTTTTACCGTTGTAAGCGCACACGCTGCAGCCCCGCAAACCTTCAGTGAAGCCAAGAAGGTCGCCTGGAAACTCTACGCACCGCAGTCCACCGAGTTCTACTGCGGCTGCAAATACAGCGGCAACCGCATCGACCTGAAAGCCTGTGGCTACATCCCACGCAAAAATGCCAACCGGGCCGCTCGCATCGAGTGGGAACACATCGTTCCGGCCTGGCAAATCGGTCATCAGCGCCAATGCTGGCAAAGTGGCGGGCGGAAAAACTGCACCCGTAACGACCCGGTATACAAAGTGGCCGAAGCAGACCTGCACAACCTCGTGCCCAGCATTGGTGAGGTCAACGGGGACAGAAGCAACTTCAGCTTTGGCTGGCTACCCGAGAAAAAGGGCCAATATGGCTCGTGCCTGACACAGGTCGACTTCAAATCCAAAAAGGTCATGCCCCGCCCCAACATTCGCGGCATGATCGCCCGCACCTACTTTTACATGAGCAAGCGCTACAACTTGCGCCTTTCCAAGCAAGACCGTCAGCTCTACGAGGCCTGGGACAAGTCCTATCCCGTTCAAGCCTGGGAGCGTCAGCGCAATCAGGCGGTCGCCTGCGTGATGGGTCGCGGCAACGAGTTTGTTGGCCCGGTCAACCTCAAGGCCTGTGGCTGAAACCCCTCTGCTCGACTGCAACAGCCTTGAGCCCTGATGTCAGCGCAGGCTCAAGGCGTTTCTCCTGCCATTGAATGTCCACCAACAGCCAATGAATTATGGCTTTTTCAGGGGGGCTCACATTGCTGAACCTGCATTGCTGAGCTATTACTTGCGGGATGATTAAACAGGTTCGATTCACTAAAAAACAACGCGTGGTCGACGAGCTCGTCCACCGTATCGAAAGCGGGCTTCTGGCAGATGGACATCTGCTGCCGGGAGAAGACCAATTAGCTCAAGAACTGCGTGTGAGCCACAGTACGTTGCGCGCAGCACTGACTGAACTGGAAAGGCGAAAATATATCGCTACGCGGACCGAAGGCGGCGCCATCGTCACGTATGACGGTATTACGCTCGACCAACATAACGGCTGGACCCAGGCGTTGGCCAATACGGGCGCCCGCATCCATACAGAGCTGCTTCGACTAGAGGCCATTGAGCGCCCGGATCTGCTCCATCAATTCGGTTTGAGTCAATTTGTCATGCTGGAGCGACGCCGCCGGCGCGACGATGGCACCGCGATTTCGCTGGAGCGCTCCCTCATGCCCGCAACTGGCGGCCTTGAAGGCCTGCCAAGAGTAGGTCTGATCGACGACTCACTCACCATCACCCTGGCGGCGTACGGCTTTGTCGGCGACCGGGGCGATCAATGGATTGGCGCCGAACCTCTCAACGAGGAAGACGCACTGTTGCTTGGGCGCCCTGCCGGAACCGTTTTTCTCAAGGCGCTACGTACCACTTACGACCGCCACGGACGCTTTATGGAGCTGGTCGAAAGCTGGCTTGATCCCGTGCACTTTCGCATGTACCACTCGTTTGGAACGCCCACATGACGGCGACGGATCGTGCGCTGGGTGCGTTTTATGGCCTGGCTTTGGGTGACGCATTGGGCATGCCGACCCAGTCATTGAGCCGAAGGCAAATTGTGGTCCGCTTCGGGCACATTACGACGCTTGAAGGCGCCCCGGCCGATCAGCCCATTGCCCCGAACATGGTCGCAGGCTCAGTCACCGATGACACCGAGCAAGCCATTCTGGTTGGGCAACTACTGGTCGAAGGCAAAGGCAGCATTGACCCCAACCAGCTTGCCCAGCGCCTGATCAGTTGGGAATCCGGCATGCAGGCAAAAGGCTCTCAAGATCTGCTTGGGCCATCCACCAAGCGCGCGATCGAGATGATCCTCGCTGGCCACAGCCCCGAGCAGTCAGGCCGCTACGGCACCACCAACGGCGCCGCAATGCGCATTGCCCCAGTGGGTATCGCCAGCGACATTTCCCATCCGGAACATTTTATCAATACCGTGATTCAGGCGTGCCAGGTCACTCACAACACCAGCCTGGGGATCGCCAGTGCAGCTGCAGTCGCCGCCGTGGTCTCTAGCGGGATCAATGGCAAAAAACTGGAACACGCCCTTAATGCGGGCACCGAAATGGCATTCATTGCGGAGCATCACGGCCACTGGGTTGCGGGCGGGCGCATGGGCCCGCGCATTCGCTGGGCCAGACAGGCAAGCACCGAGTGCAACCCTGACAACCTTGGCGACTTGTTGTATGACGTGATCGGTACGTCCGTCGCGTCCCAGGAATCTGTCGTCGCAGCGTTCGCCATCGCCCAGCGAGTGGCAACCGCCAACCTCAGCAGTTTCGACGCCCTGTGCATGGCCGCCAGCCTTGGCGGCGACACCGACACCATTGCCGCCATTCTCGGCGCCATGCTGGGCGCCTGTGCTGGGCTGGATCAATGGCCGGCTGAGCTGATCGAACAGATCACTGCGGTCAACAGCCTGCAACTGGAGCCGTTGGTGCACCAACTGCTGGCCCTTCGTAACCTGTAAAAAATCTGCCATGGACAGCAAACGATCGGCCTCGCTTCTGAGGCCCGTCCTGGACGCACGCGGCTTACAACGAGAACACAGCATCAGGAGCCACTCTCCATGACATCGCCTAACGCCGGGCACAGCGCCGGGCAACTGGAAACACGCGGCATTGAGCCCGTCCCCGAAAACGAGTGCAACGGCGATCCCCTGCAACTGTTCTGGGTCTGGTTTGCAGCCAATATCAGCATTCTCGGTCTGCCATTGGGGGCAACCCTGGTGGCCTTTCATCAATTGGCCATTTGGCAAGTCGTCATCGTCGCCCTGATCGGTGCTGCCGGCTCGTTTGCCGTGGTCGGTGTCATCTCGATTGCTGGACGACGTGGCCGCGCGCCAAGCCTGACGCTGTCGCGAGCCATCTTCGGCGTACGGGGCAATATTGGCCCCACACTGGTTTCACTGATTTCACGTGTAGGGTGGGAAACAGTGAACACCACCACCGCCGCATTCGTGCTGCTCGCACTGTCCTCAATCGTCTTCAACACCCCTGCCGAAGCCAAACACGCACCGTGGCTTACCCTGCTGTGTATCGGCATTTTTACAGTGCTTACCCTCTGCGTTTCCGGCCTGGGGCATGCAACCCTGCTGCTTATTCAGAAATGGGCAACCTACGTGTTTGGCGCGCTCAACCTGCTGGTAGGCGGCTTCCTGTGCGCCACCATCGACTGGCAAACCGTGTTCAGCGCCAGCCCTGCGCCCCTGAGCGCGGTGATTATTGGGATCGGCATCATGGCTGCAGGCACCGGCATTGGCTGGGCCAACGCCGGCGCCGACATGTCGCGGTACCAGAAGCGCAGCGTCAGGGCCTCGCAACTGATCGCGAGCGCGGCCTGGGGTGCCGGGATTCCTCTGGTCTTGTTGATCAGCCTTGGCGGCTTGCTGTCTGTCGGCAACCACGACCTGGCCTCCGCCACCGACCCTATCGCCGCGATCCGTAACATGCTGCCCTCGTGGATGGCTGTTCCCTACCTGCTCAGCGCCTTTGGCGGCCTGTTACTGTCCAACCATCTGTCAGTCTATTCCGCAGGCCTGACCACCTTGACCCTAGGGGTGAACATCAAACGGGTACAGGCCGTCGTCGTCGATATCGTGGCAATTTTTTGTGGCTCGATTTACTTCATGCTGTTTGCTGGCAGCTTTTATGGCCCCTTCATCACCTTTATCTCACTCACCGCCATTCCGATTACCGCCTGGGTGGCCATCTTTGTCGTCGACCTTGCTCACCGCCAGTACTACAGCCCCAAAGACCTGCTGGACGTCAGCGCAAGCAGCGCCTACTGGTACAACGGCGGCATCGAATGGAGAGCATTGGGTGCCTGGGCACTGGCCCTGGTGCTGGGGTTTTGCTTTACCCGTGTGGGCAGCAGTGACGCGGACTGGTTTGTCGGACCACTGGCCGACTCCTGGTTGGGCCATAACGGCTTGAGTTGGGTGGTGACATTCGTCGTGGCAGGTGGCTTGTACGCACTGCTGGGCGGTGCCAAAGACCGCCGTCAGTCTGCTCCGGATACCGCCCATGTCTAGATTGCTGCATACCGGCCAGGTCATCGTCGACCTGGCAATGACCCTCGACACGCTGCCCCGTTCCGGTGGCGATACATTGGCCCACAGCGCCCACTTTCATGCAGGTGGTGGTTTCAACGTGATGGCCGCGGCCCAGCGCAATGGACTACCAACGTTGTATTTGGGACGCCACGGCCAGGGGCAGTTCGGTGATTTGGCCCGGCAGGCCATGAATGCCGAGGGCATCCAGATGACCTTGCCCATCGACCCGCACAAGGACACCGGACTGTGCGTCGCCCTCACGGAAGCCAGTGCTGAGCGCACGTTTATTTCCTGTATCGGTGCCGAAGGCGGGTTATCCGCCCAGGATCTGGCGAACGTCACCGTCCAGCCTGACGACTACGTCTATGTCAGCGGTTACAGCCTGCTCCATGTCGACAAGGCTCTGGCGCTAATGAACTGGATACAGAGCCTGCCGTCGAGCGTACATGTGTCGTTCGACCCCGGTCCGTTAGTGGCCGACATCGATCCGCACCTTCTCGACCTTCTGTTACCGCGTCTTGACCTCTGGACCAGCAATCGCAGTGAAGCACAGACCTTCACCTCCAGCACTACGCTGGCAGGCGCCCTGTCCCTCCTGCCTGCACGCTTGCCCCGCCACTGCCTCACGATTGTGCGCGACGGACCGCAGGGGTGCTGGATCAGCGATTGCCATGGTGCGCAGCACATGGCCGGGTTCAAGGTACACGCCGTCGACAGCAACGGTGCCGGAGACACGCATGCCGGAGTGATGATTGCCTCGTTGGCGGCGGGCTATAGCTCGGTGCAAGCAGCTACACGCGCCAATGCCGCAGCGGCGCTGACCGTCACCCGCCACGGACCCGCCACGTCGCCAGGTGCCGACGAAGTAGATGCTTTACTGAGGGAAATAGAAAATCCCCACCCGCAACACGACCAAAGACTGTAAGCAAATATGTTCAAAAACATCATGAAAAGCTGGAAAATGCCTAAAGTGCTGCACTAACCTTACGCCTTGGCTCCCATCAAGCGACACCAGCGCCCGATAACTCCTACAGGATATCGGGCTATTTGCGTGTATGCAGGGCTGCGTTTCTCCTGACTTGTGACGATACTTTTGAAACTCATCATTATTGCTCTCTATGTTTTGTCCATTGCCTATGTCCACCTGCGGGGCACTGTGCGCCATAAACTTGGACGTCAACTGAGCGACCATTCCACCTTTCTGGCCCCCATCAACTGCTTTCTGTACCTCTTTTCCAAAGTACCGAGCCAGCCCTACCTGAAACCTTCAGATTTCCCCGAGCTACAGCCTCTGCAAGCGCATTGGCAGGAGATCCGCGAAGAAGCGCGAAACCTGATGCAAGCGGGCGAAATCAAACGCTCCGAACAGCCGAACGACGTGGGGTTCAACTCGTTTTTCAAAAGCGGCTGGAAGCGCTTTTATCTGAAGTGGTATGGCGACAACCACCCGTCAGCGGTCGAACTGTGCCCAAGAACCATTGAGTTGCTCAACGGCATCGGCACCATCAAGGCCGCCATGTTTGCCGAGTTGCCACCCGGCTCGAAACTGGTGCGTCACCGCGACCCTTATGCAGGCTCGCTGCGCTTTCACTTGGGGCTGGATACGCCTAATGATCCGGGCTGCTACATCAATGTCGACGGCCAGAACTACGCGTGGCGTGACGGCGAAGCGGTGATGTTTGACGAAACCTTTATTCATTACGCCGAAAACACCACCGACAAGAACCGCATCATCTTGTTCTGCGATGTAGAGCGGCCCATGAAATATCGCTGGGCCAGCGCCTTCAACCAGTGGTTCAGCCGAACGGTCATGGCTTCTGCCAGCTCACCCAACGGTAGCAGTGATAAGACCGGTGGTCTGAACCGCGCATTTACCAAGCTGTACAAGATTCGCCTGCGCGGCAAGGAGCTGAAAAAGCGCAACCGCGCGCGCTACTACCTGGAAAAGTGGCTGGTGTTTGGCGGTTTGCTGGGCGTTTTTTTACTGATCTAGACTTCTCCCTGGGGAGCCTGCTCGCGAAGATCATTCGCGAGCAGGCTCGCTCCCACAATAATCCCTGCAAGCTCGACTCTTCAGGGCGCCAAAGTTGAAGTGGGAGCGAGCCCGCTCGCGAAGGCATCACCGCGATCATTTGGATAAACCGCATCGCCTGCATCGCGAGCAGGCTCGCTCCCACGAGGCAGTGCAGGCATTAAAAACAGTTAGCCCACCACCAGCGGCGGCAAAGTGCCCAGCAACGAAACCGCAGCCACTGCCGCCAATCCGAAAAACCATTCAAGGGCAACACTGCTGCGTAACAGTGCGATGCGGCCCAAACGGCTCATGACCAGATTGAGCAGTGCCAGCAGTAACATCACCCCCACCAGCGTCACTTTGATCAACAGAATCAGTGCGAACCCTTCAAACAACGGTGTAGGCCAGAGCGCCCCCGTAAGCACCCGGGTATTGATGAGCCCGGTCAGCATGATCCCGGCAACCAGCACAAAACCCAGATTGCTGAAGCGCTGTAAAACCGCACTCACGGCATGCCCCGCAGGACGCCCAAGGATCAGCAGCAACCCCATCAGACCGCCAAGCCAGATGGCGACACACACCAGATGAATCAGTTGGTTGAGCATCAACAGTTGCCCACGCCAGCCATCCAGCATCGCACCGTGACCAACCGGCGCCAATGTGGCCAGCAACAAAAAGCTCAACAGCCAGATGACGTAAAAACGGGCCGGGGCGTACAAAGTGATCAGTAACAGAACGCAGAACAACAGATGGAAGGCCCAGACCTGACCGAAAAAAGTGCTGCCCAGCACCAGCCACAATGTGCCGAGGTCAAGTGTTTCTGGCCAACTGCCGGCCATCGAATGGGTGGTCAACACCAGCCACGCCACCCCGCTGCCAAGCCCAACCCATGCCAGAACGAGATTGACCTTGCGCAGCTTTCGATCAATCTCGACGCAAGGCCAGGCACCCAGCAGCAGAGGCCTGAATGCACAGGCCCCGAACATCAGCAGCACAACGCAAAAATGCACAAAACGGCAGATGACCATTGCACTGACAATCAACTCAGTTGCTCACCGTAAAACTGTAATCGCCAGCACTCTTGTGAGTATCCACAGACACTGCGTTCCACTTCACCTGGTAGGTACCTGCAGGCAACGGATGGGCCGGGGTCACAATCAGGACTTTCTTGTTGGCAGGCTCGGTCTTGATGCTGCTCACAGTAACCGGCGCCTGGTCACGGGTCAGCACGACCTTGGTGAACGCCTGCTCCACGCCTTCGGTGAACACCAGTCGCAGTTCATTGGCACTCGTGACGATGCTACCGGCAGCGGGTGTCGACTGTTCCAGATGGGCATGGGCGAACGCCGCACTGGCACCGGCCATCAGTGTCAGTAATGCAGCGGTATTAAGGACTTTTTTCAACAGAGCAGCAGCCATTGCACAGTACCTTGAGAGTGAAATACGCGGTCATAATACTCGCCTAAACTGATTCAAGGGCGAGCGCACGCAGTCTCCCGGCACCCAACACGACGCCTCCCCCGCAAGGACCCCAGCATGCCCACCCGCCTCAGCTTTATTTGTCATGCCCGCACTGAAGCCCAGCGTCTGGGACGCTTTGCACTGGATGAACCGGCTGAACCAAAGGGTTTGCTGCTGGCAGCTGAACTGAGGGCGCGGCTGAAAAAGCCGGTGCGCATACTCTGCGGGCCCGAAACCCGAACCTTGCAAACCGCCCAGGCACTGGGCGGCGAGATTGAAATTGTACCCGCCCTGGGGGACTACGATGTCGGCGACTGGCAGGGGTTGCGCCTGTCGGACTTGCAGCAAAGCATGCCGCAAGTGCTCACAAGCTGGATCAACAACCCGTATTCAGCGCCCCACGGCGGCGAATCCGTGCAGGACCATTGCCTGCGAGTCAGCGCCTGGCTCGATGAGTTTCGAGAAGAAGGCCATTTTGCCGTAGTGACTCACCCCTTTGTCATCCGTGCCGCCATATTGCATGCGCTTGCTGCAAATACGGCGTCCTTCAACCTGATTGACGTTGAGCCGCTGTCGGTGGTTGACCTGCGCTTCACTGAGCGCTGGCGGCTGCGGGTGTGAATCACTCCTCCAGCATTAGCCCACCCGGAGGCAGCGGCAACGCGGTTTTGTAGCGCACCTGTTTGAGAGCGAAGCTTGAACGGATGTTGGCCACCCCTGGAACCTTGGTCAGAAAGTCCATCATGAAACGCTCAAGTGCCTGAATACTCGGCACCAGCACCCGAATCAGGTAGTCCGGGTCGCCCGCCATCAAATAGCACTCCATGACTTCATGGCGATCGGAAATTGCCGCTTCAAAATGTTGCAGGGCTTCTTCGACCTGCTTCTCCAAGCTGACATGGATGAACACATTGACGTGCAGCCCCAGCATGTCGGCGTCGAGCAAGGTCACCTGCTCACGGATCAGGCCACGCTCTTCCATCGCCTTGACCCGGTTAAAACACGGCGTCGGTGACAGGTTTACCGAGCGCGCAAGGTCCGCATTGGTGATGCGCGCATTCTGCTGAAGGCTGTTGAGAATCCCGATATCCGTTCGATCTAGCTTACGCATGAGATAAAAACACCTGTTTTTTATGTTTATAAAGAATTCTTATCCTTAAATGCTGCAAAGCACAATGAACTACAGAGAAATATTCTTCAGCGTCAGGAATATGATTGTTGTAGGACAAGATCTTGGTCTTATATCAGACAGATCTTCGACGTTTTACCTAGCTCCCGCGCCTAATAATCACGACAAGATCGAGCGTAGAGAAAGCCATGAATGAATATGCACCGTTGCGCCTGCACGTTCCCGAACCGTCTGGCCGCCCAGGCTGCAAGACCGACTTCAGTTACCTGCGCCTGACCGATGCCGGTCTGGTACGCAAACCGCCAATCGATGTAGAACCTGCCGACACGGCTGATTTGGCCAAGGGCCTGATTCGCGTGCTCGATGATCAGGGCCAGGCCCTTGGCCCGTGGGCCGAAGGCGTATCCACCGAGGTGTTGCGTGCAGGCATGCGCGCCATGCTCAAAACCCGCATTTTCGACACCCGCATGGTGGTCGCCCAGCGCCAGAAGAAAATGTCGTTCTACATGCAGAGCCTTGGCGAAGAGGCCATCGGCAGCGCCCAGGCCCTGGCCTTGAATATCGACGACATGTGCTTCCCGACCTACCGTCAGCAAAGTATTTTGATGGCCCGCGACGTCCCTCTGGTCGACCTGATCTGCCAATTGCTGTCCAACGAACGCGATCCGCTCAAGGGCCGGCAATTGCCGATCATGTATTCGGTTCGCGATTACGGCTTTTTTAGTATTTCCGGCAACCTCGCCACCCAATTCATGCAAGCCGTCGGCTGGGGTATGGCCTCGGCGATCAAGGGCGACACCAAAATCGCCTCGGCCTGGATTGGCGACGGTGCCACTGCCGAGTCCGACTTTCACACCGCCCTCACCTTCGCCCACGTCTACCGCGCCCCTGTGATCCTCAACGTGGTCAACAACCAGTGGGCGATTTCGACGTTCCAAGCCATTGCCGGCGGCGAATCCACCACCTTCGCCGGGCGTGGGGTAGGTTGCGGTATCGCTTCGCTGCGGGTTGATGGCAACGACTTTATCGCGGTGTACGCCGCCTCGGCCTGGGCCGCCGAGCGGGCACGCCGCAATCTGGGGCCGACCCTGATCGAGTGGGTCACGTATCGCGCAGGCCCGCACTCCACGTCTGACGATCCATCCAAGTACCGTCCTGCCGATGACTGGAGCCACTTCCCGCTGGGTGATCCGATTATTCGTCTCAAGCAGCACCTGATTGCCACTGGCAACTGGTCGGAAGAAGAGCACGTCGCGGTCAGCGCTGAACTCGAAGCTGAAATCATTGGCGCGCAAAAGGAAGCCGAGCGTTTCGGCACCCTGGCCGGTGGGCAAATACCCAGCGCTGCCTCGATGTTTGAAGACGTGTACAAGGAAATGCCCGAGCATTTGCGCCGGCAACGTCAGGAATTGGGGTTATAACCAGATGAACGACAACAATAAAATTCAGATGGAGAACGCCGTGAGTACCAGCACCATGACGATGATCCAGGCCCTGCGCTCGGCCATGGATGTGATGCTTGAGCGCGACGATAACGTGGTGGTATTTGGCCAGGACGTGGGCTACTTCGGCGGCGTGTTTCGCTGCACCGAAGGCCTGCAGGCCAAGTACGGCAGCTCGCGGGTGTTCGACGCCCCCATCTCCGAAAGCGGCATCGTCGGCGCTGCAGTGGGCATGGGTGCTTACGGCCTGCGCCCTGTGGCCGAAATCCAGTTTGCCGACTACTTCTACCCGGCTTCCGACCAGATCGTTTCCGAAGCGGCGCGCCTGCGCTACCGCTCGGCCGGTGAATTTATCGCCCCGATGACCATCCGCATGCCCTGCGGTGGCGGGATCTACGGCGGCCAGACCCACAGCCAGAGCCCGGAGGCCATGTTCACCCAGGTCTGCGGCCTGCGTACCGTGATGCCGTCCAACCCCTACGACGCCAAGGGCCTGCTGATTGCCGCCATCGAGAACGATGACCCGGTCATCTTCCTTGAGCCAAAACGCCTGTACAACGGTCCGTTCGACGGCCATCACGATCGCCCTGTCACCCCGTGGTCGAAACACCCGGCCAGCGCCGTACCCGACGGTTATTACACCGTGCCGCTGGACTGCGCCGCCATTGTGCGCCCCGGCACTGAAGTCACCATCCTGACCTACGGCACCACCGTCTATGTCGCCCAAGTGGCCGCTGAAGAAACCGGCATCGATGCTGAAGTCATCGACCTGCGCAGCCTGTGGCCGCTGGATCTGGACGCCATCGTCACCTCCGTGAAGAAGACCCGCCGTTGCGTTGTCGTGCACGAAGCCACCCGCACCTGCGGTTTCGGCGCCGAGCTGATCGCACTGGTTCAAGAGCACTGCTTCCACTACCTGGAAGCACCAATCGAGCGTGTAACCGGCTGGGATACGCCGTATCCCCATGCTCAGGAGTGGGCCTACTTCCCCGGCCCGGCGCGAGTGGGTGCTGCTTTACAACGGGTTATGGAGGTCTGAATGGGTACGCACGTTATCAAGATGCCGGACATTGGCGAAGGCATTGCTCAAGTTGAACTGGTGGAGTGGTTTGTCAAAGTCGGCGACATGGTCAGCGAAGACCAGGTCGTGGCCGATGTGATGACCGACAAGGCCACCGTGGACATTCCCTCCCCCGTGGCCGGTAGAGTCCTGGCTCTGGGTGGCCAGCCCGGTGAAGTCATGGCCGTGGGCAGTGAATTGATCCGCATCGAAGTCGAAGGCGCGGGCAACCTGCGTGAAAGCGCCCAGCCTGCCGCGGCGCCAGCCCCTGCGGTCGCCGCCCCTAAAGCTGCGCCCCAGGCCCGGGTCGAGGTCGCCGTGGTGTCATCGCCTTCGGTGAAAACCGCAACAATGCAGCGTGTGGCGCCTGTCGCCCGCGAAGCCAATGAACGCCCGCTGGCCTCCCCGGCCGTGCGCAAGCGTGCCTGGGATGCCGGGATCGAGCTGCGCTTTGTGGTGGGCAGCGGCCCTGCGGGTCGTGTGCTGCATGACGACCTGGATGCTTATCTGGCACAAGACTCCAGCACCAGCGTTGCGCCTGCCAGTGGTTACGCCAAACGCAACGACGAGCAGCAGATCCCGGTGATCGGCCTGCGCCGCAAGATCGCCCAGCGCATGCAGGACGCCAAGCGCCGCGCTGCACACTTCAGCTATGTCGAGGAAGTGGACGTCACCGCCCTTGAAGAACTGCGCGCCCAGCTCAATCAAAAATGGGGCGACAGCCGCGGCAAGCTGACCTTGCTGCCATTCTTGGTACGGGCGATGGTCGTCGCCTTGCGCGATTTCCCGCAGATCAACGTGCGTTATGACGACGAAGCACAAATCATTACCCGCTTTGGCGCCGCCCACATCGGCGTTGCCGCGCAGAGCGACGCCGGCTTGATGGTGCCCGTGGTTCGTCACGCCGAAACCCTGAACCTGTGGGGTGCCGCCGATGAAATCGCTCGCCTGGCCAACGCCGTGCGCACCGGCAAAGCCACCCGCGAAGAACTCTCCGGTTCAACCATTACCCTGACCAGCCTGGGCGCGCTGGGCGGCATTGTCAGCACCCCGGTGGTCAACCTGCCTGAAGTGGCGATTATTGGGGTTAACCGCATCGTCGAGCGTCCGGTCGTGGTCAAAGGCCAGATCGTGGTGCGAAAAATGATGAACCTTTCCAGCTCCTTCGACCATCGCGTGGTCGATGGCATGGACGCGGCGCAATTTATCCAGGCCATGCGTGGCTTGCTCGAACAACCTGCCACCCTGTTTCTGGAGTGAACATGCAGCCAACACAACACACCACGCTGCTGATTATCGGTGGCGGCCCTGGCGGCTATGTCGCGGCGATCCGCGCCGGCCAGCTGGGGATCCCGACGGTCCTGATCGAAGGCCAGTCCCTGGGCGGTACCTGCCTTAACGTGGGCTGCATTCCGTCCAAGGCGCTGATTCACGTTGCCGAGCAGTTCCACACGACTCAGCGCTACAGCACTAGCCATTCACCGCTGGGGATCAAGACTCAAGCCCCGAGCCTGGATATCGGCCAAAGCGTGCAATGGAAAAACGGCATCGTTGACCGCCTGACCACCGGCGTCGGCGCACTCCTGAAAAAACATGGCGTGAAGGTCATTCATGGCTGGGCCAAGATCCTCGACGGCAAGGCCGTTGAAGTCGACGGACAGCGCATCGAATGCGAACACCTGTTGCTGGCTACCGGCTCGCAGACCGTCGACCTGCCGATTCTGCCCATTGGCGGCGCGATCATTTCGTCTACCGAAGCCCTGCAGCCAACCGCCATTCCCAAGCGCCTGACCGTGGTCGGAGCCGGGTATATCGGCCTGGAGCTGGGTATCGCCTACCGCAAGCTCGGCGCCGAAGTGACCGTGGTTGAAGCACGTGACCGGATCTTGCCAACGTACGACAAGGATCTCACGCTGCCGGTGGCCGAATCCCTCAAGGCGCTGGGCATTACTCTGTACCTGTCCCACAGCGTCGAAGGCTTCCAGGCCAGCACCAAAACCCTCTCCATGCGCAACGCCATGGGCGAGAGCCAAACCCTGGAAACCGATCAGGTGCTGGTGGCGGTCGGTCGCCGCCCCCGCACTCAAGGCTTCAACCTTGAAACCCTGGCTCTGGCCATGAACGGCCCGGCCATTCGCGTGGATAACCGCTGCCACACCAGCATGCGCAACGTGTGGGCGATTGGTGACCTGACGGGTGAGCCGATGCTGGCACATCGAGCCATGGCCCAGGGCGAGATGGTTGCCGAGATCATTGCCGGTAAACAGCGCGAGTTCAGCCCCACGGCCATTGCTGCGGTGTGTTTTACCGATCCGGAAATTGTCGTGGTGGGCAAAACCCCGGCCGAGGCAGAAGCGGCCGGGCTGGACTTTATCAGCGCCAGCTTCCCGTTCTCGGCCAATGGCCGGGCCATGACCCTGGAATCCAAAACCGGATTTGTGCGAGTTGTGGCGCGCCGCGACAACCACCTGATCGTCGGTTGGCAAGCCGTGGGTGCGGGTGTTTCGGAGTTGTCGACCGCCTTTGGCCAGTCAATGGAAATGGGCGCCTGCCTGGAGGACATTGCCGGCACCATTCACGCCCACCCCACACTGGGTGAAGCCGTACAGGAAGCCGCCCTGCGCGCATTGGGGCATGCCTTGCATCTGTAATGTCTGATGTGGGAGCGAGCCTGCTCGCGAAGGTCGCGTGCAGGCATTCGCGAGCAGGCTCGCTCCCACCGAAGTGAGTTGCGGCGTCAATAACCAACCAACACTGGGCGTAATGGCCCAAGACCAGTAGAATCGCGCTCTTTTTTCCAGGGCGCTCGCCATGACCTCTCTCAACACACCGCCTGAAGCCGAGTCCCAGACCAGCGAGCTGGTCTTCGGTCTTGAAGACCGGCCCAAGCCGTGGATCGGCTTTCTGGCAGCTCTGCAACATCTGCTGGCGATCATCGTGCCAATCGTCACCCCCGGCCTGCTGATCTGCCAGGCACTGGGTGTGTCCAGCCGCGATACCAACCTGATTGTCTCCATGTCGCTGGTCATCTCCGGCATCGCCACCTTCGTTCAGTGCAAGCGCTTTGGTCCTTTCGGCGCCGGGCTGCTGATCGTGCAAGGCACCAGCTTCAACTTTGTCGGGCCGCTGATTGCGGGCGGCGCGCTGATGGTCAAGCAAGGCACGCCGGTTGAAGCTGTGATGGCTGCGATCTTTGGCGTGGTCATTGCCGGTTCGTTTGTCGAAATGGGTATCTCCCGGGTTTTGCCCTTCGTAAAACGCATGATCACCCCGCTGGTCACCGGCATTGTGGTGCTGATGATTGGCCTGACCCTGATTAAAGTCGGTCTGATCAGCATGGGCGGCGGCTTTACCGCGATGGGCAACGGTACGTTCGCCAACGGCGAAAACCTCATGCTGTCGGGCGTAGTGCTGGCAATCATCGTGATCCTTAACCGCATCCCGCTGGTGTGGATGCGCAGCTGCGCCATCGTCATCGCCCTGGCAGTGGGCTATGCGCTGGCGGGTTATCTGGGGCGTCTGGATTTCACCGGCATGCACGAAGCAGAACTGTTCCAGGTGCCAATGCCGTTGCACTTCGGCCTGGGCTTCTCCTGGTCGCTGTTTATTCCGATGCTGGTGATTTACCTCGTCACCTCGCTGGAAGCCATTGGTGACGTGACCGCCACCAGCAAAGTGTCGCGCCAGCCGGTCGAAGGCCCAATCTGGATGCAACGCATCAAGGGCGGCGTTCTGGTCAACGGTGCCAACTCGTTCCTGGCGGGCATTTTCAACACGTTCCCCAGCTCGATTTTTGCCCAGAACAATGGCGTGATTCAGCTCACCGGCATTGCCAGCCGCCACATTGGCGTATGGATTGCAGGCATGTTGATCCTGTTGGGCCTGTTCCCAAGCGTGGCCGGTGCCATTCAGGCCGTGCCCGAGCCGGTACTGGGCGGTGCAGCCATGGTGATGTTCGGTGCCGTAGCGGCGTCGGGGATCAATATTCTGGCCAGCATCAACCTGGACCGTCGCGCCCTGTTGATCATTGCCGTCTCCCTGGCCTTGGGTCTGGGTGTGTCTCAGGTACCTGAGTTCCTCGCCCACATGCCCGCTGCCCTGCGCAACGTGCTGGAATCCGGCGTGGCCACAGGCGGTATCTGCGCCCTGCTGCTGAACTGGTTCCTGCCGGAAGCCGAGAAAAAGCCGGCGCTGTAGGCAAAATAAAAGAGGCAGGAACGCTTGGCGCTTTCCTGCCTCTTTTTGTCTGAAATCACACAACCTGCAGAGACTATTGACGACCGCCCTTTCCCTCTTTCACCGCTTGAATTAATCTTTGCATGACACCCATGCTCCTATCAGGTTACGCACATGAGTACCTACGGAAAACGCCTCAGAGAAGAGCGCCTGCGCCTTAGCCTGACGCAGCAGCAAATGGCTCTGGCCGGAGGTATCGGTCGCAACGCGCAAAGCCTGTATGAGCGGGACCTTAGCCTTCCCCGAGCCGACTATCTGGCGTTGATCACCCTGCTCGGCACCGATGTGCTCTATATCCTTAACGGTCGCCACACCTTGTATCGATCGCCCTCTGTCATCGTGCCTACCGGCAATGGACAACTCACCAAAAACTGATCTCCATCCCGCGATGCAGCCAACACGACTACACCGTTGAATGGCCAGACCCCGGGTGCAAACGACACGAGCGGCGTCGAACGCGTCTACGCTATGTTCTCGCCCTTTTTCAATCTGGAGACTTGTGTGACCGAACCCGGAACCAATCATCAAAAAGCCCTTGATCGCTTTCTCGACGAACACCCTGATCTGGCTGCAGAACTTGAAACGTTAAACCCCCTGGCTGCCCGCGCTGTTGGCCAGTCCATGAAGGAATATCGCCAGGAACGCTTGAATGAAGCCTTTGAGGCCGAGGCCGAACGCCTGGGCTTTTTTGCCTGGGAGCTGACGCTGCAATTGACCAGTGCCGATGCTGAAGAATTTCAGGCCCAGCGCCTGGAAGTTCACCGTGAAGTGGCGCAAATGGCGGGCATGGACTGGGCAGAATACTGCGAATTGCATGGCCTTGAGGGGCGCTGATTACATACGCTCCACACGTCATCAGAATCACCGCAGCGTCTGCATCGCGAGCAGGCTCGCTCCCACAGTGGATTTGCGGTGGTTCCCACACAAATTGCAACGCCTGCACCTGCCTGATCCCTTTCCCTCGACACGCTCGAAACCACAGCCCATCCGGGCACGCCACTCTTCAGCATCAACCCGGTATCAACGCCCACGACGCCTTGCTGCCTATTTCGCTGCTGCTCTAGGGGGCTGAAACCACTGCCGACGACATCCGCTCCCACCTCAGGGGTTTTGACGCCGAGCCGCTGTGGAACTTGATATACGGTGTCGAAATGGCAAGCGGCGTGGTGGATTCACTGCTGGCAGGGCGTAGCAGCATTCACACCCAGCACCCGCTGCGGCATCCAGATACTCGAACACACCTTCTCCAGCAGGACTTTGTTATGGCTGAACACTATCAGCCCCAACTCACGATGACGGGCTTCTTCCAGCAGGACATGCCAAACCTGCGCCTGAATATGCGGGTCCAGCTGGGCCGTCACTTCGTCTGCGATCAGGTAACGGGTGCGCGGATCAAGCGCTCTGAGCAAGGCGATACGTGCCAACTCACCGCCCGACAATTCATCCGGGCGTCGCGCCAGCCAGTCGGGTTTCACGGCCAGACGCTCCAGCCAGGCGGCATCCGGGGACCAGGCATCGCGCAGGCTTTCGCCCGTGGTGCGATAAGGGTTGAAGGTCTGCTCGGGATGTTGCGGCACTAACTGAACCGGGCAATAACCCTTTTGTGAAAGCGGTTTGCCGCCCACGGTGACCTTGCCCGACGTTGCTGACTGCCATTGCGCCAGCACCCGGCCCAGGGTGGTTTTACCGTAGCCGCTGGGCGCCGAGATGCCCTGGCGCTCACCGGGCCGGACCTGGAACGACACCGAATCCCAGAGCCGGCGTCCATCCTGCACGATACTCAACTGCTGGACTTCAAGCATATTCAGGCACCCTGCGCGCCAGAAACTGCTGTTCGGGCAACGCCGCCCACAGCGACTGCAACCACGGGCTGCCACCGTTCTCGCGCAACTCTGCAGCACTCAGGGTTTCGTGCAGCTCGCCTTGATGCAGTACGGCTATGCGGTCGGCAAAACGTGCCGCCAGCGCCAGGTCATGGGTCACCCACAAGATCCCGCGCCCCTGCTGGCAAAAACCCTTCAGGTGCGTCAGCAACTGGCTGGCATGCTCGTCATCCAGCCACGACGTGATCTCGTCAGCGAGGATATAGCGCGCACGGGTCAGGGCCGCGCAACTGGCCAGTACGCGCTTGGCCATCCCGCCCGACAGGGTGCGCGGGAACTCATCCACCAACTGCGGCTGCAAGTTGTAGTGTTTGAGTTGATCAGCCACCTCCTCCATTCCCAACTTGACCCCGCTCAGGCGCGCGGCACGCATCAATTGCGGCCCGACCTTGATCAGCGGGTTCAGGGCGCTGACGCCCTGAGGCACGTAACACACCGTTTTGCCGCGTTGATCGACCTTGCTGGTATCACCCAGCACCTGCCCGTCGAGCACAATGTCACCGCGACAGCGCATGTTCTCGGGCAGCAAGCCCAGGGTGCTTTGCAGCAGCAGGCTTTTACCCTCGCCGCTGGAGCCCACCAGCGCCACCAGCTCTCCGGGTTTGACCTCAAGGGAGATAGTGCTCAACAGCGGATGCCAGGTTTTGAGGCCCAGCCAGTGGTAGTGAGCAACATCGATCGAAAACTGGTCGAATTTCAGCATCAGGTAATCCTTATCCAGAGCTGCTGCAATGCCCGTGCAAATTGGTCAAAAACCAACACCAGACTTACCAGAATCAAACCCGGGAAAAACGCCAGCCACCAGGCGCCGCTGCTCAAGTACCTTAGCGCATCGGCCAGCAACAGGCCCAGAGACGGGTCATGGGGTGCCAGGCCAAAGCCCAGAAAGCTCAACGCAGCTGAATGCAGCACCGCGTGGGGGAACATCAACAAGGTGCCGATGATCCACTGCGGCAACAGCAAGGGCAGCAAGTGATGGCGCCAGCGGTAGAAACTGCTGTTGCCCAGGCGGTGCGAGAGCATCACGAAATCCGTCTCACGGATACGCAGGATCTCGCCACGCAGGATCAGTGCCAGCCGCGGCCAGTGAGTCAGCGCCACCGCCAGGATCACCCCCTGTTTACCGCCACCCAGAGTGAAACAAATCAGCACCAGCAGCAGTAAATGCGGCAACGCCAGCATGCTGTCGATCAGGCCGCGAATCAGGTAGTCCAGGGTTTTGTTCAGCGAACACAAACTGGCGGCCAGCATCGCCAGAAAACCGCTGCTAAAAGCCGCGGTCAGGCCGATCTGCAAGCTGGTGGTCATCCCCTGAAAGCAGCGCAACCAAAGATCGCGCCCCAGGCTGTCAGTACCAAACCAGTACTCGGCCGACGGCGGCAGACGTCGCGCCAGCAGGTCCATGGAGACATCGACATTGATGATCGAAACGCCATAGGCGATCAACACCAGCAACATCAACAGCGAAAGGCAGAGCCTTAGCAAGGCGCGATTCGGATCGTACGTCATGACTGGCGCGCCGCCCCACGGTTGAGGCGCAATAACAGCGCGTTGGCAATGCTGTTGCCGGTAAAGACCAGCACCGCGCAAAACATCACGATCCCCATCAGCAACGGAATATCACCGCGCAATCCTGCATCAATCGTGGCCTGCCCCAGGCCTGGATAAGCGAATACTTTTTCAGCCAGCAACGAGCCGCCAATCAGCTCTCCTACCGAAGCAAACTGCAGGCACAAGGCAGGCGTCAGGGCATGGCGCACGATATGGAAGTTGATCAACGGCCAGCCTTTATCGCCCTGAGCATGGGCGTAACGAATGAACTCACTGTGCATCACCTCCGCCACCCGGGAGCGGGTATGCAGGGCGATATTGCCTACGCCCAGCATGCCTAGTGCCAACATGGGCAGAATCAGATGCCTGAGTTTGTCACCCCACGTGGCCGTTTCGGCATTGCTGCCGGGGGTCCAGGCGCAGCAGATCGGCGCCCAGTTGAGGGTCACAGCAAACAACGACAGCAACAGCAGGCCAATCCAGAAGGTTGGCATGGAGGCGAGCACATAGGACAAGGTCGAAATCAGTCGGTCAGGCCAGCGATTCAAGTAGCGCCCTGCCGTCAGCCCCATGACCAGGCCGACAATGCCGGAAAACAGCCACGCCGAAAACAACAGGGCAAATGAGGTGGCGAAACGCTCGCCGATCACCTGCGAAACCGGCGCGTTATAAAGCATCGAGTAGCCAAAGTCCCCTTGCAGCATTTGGCCAAACCAGCGCAAAAAACGCTCCCACAACGGCAGGTCGAGCCCCCAGCGCGCAGCAATCAACGGGTATTGCTCGGGCGGCACGTGCAGCAAGTCGTTGCCTATATAGGCGCGAATCGGGTCCACCGGAGAAAAACTGAGCAAGGCAAAGGTGCCTGCTGCTGTCACCAGCAGCAGGCCCATCAAACGCACAACGAAGAACGAGAGCCCTCGTATCACTTGCAGGTCCACTTCCAGCCATCAACGCTGTTGAGCAGCGACCAGGACCCGTGAATTTCCGGTGCTCCCTTGCCCAGATCAACACATTCATCGGTCAAATAGGTGTGCTGCACGTTCAGGAGCCAGGCCCAGGCCGCATCACCTTTGACGCCAACGCCGGTCTTGCCGTCCCACTCCACTTGCTGCCAGAACGGCACCGCCTGCTGCCAGGTCGGGGCATCCAGCGCTTGCTGGAGATGCTGGTCGACGACCGGATTTTTGTAATAGCCAGGGTTGTAGTACTCAACGCCTGCGGCCTTGCTGCTGTAGTGATGGTAAAGCTCCATCGGGTCGAGGCTGCCCCAACCAAACAGGGTCGGGTTGGCGTGCATGTTGCGCTCGACGGTCTCCCAACTGCCGGACTTGAGGTCCACGTCGATGCCGACGGGCTTGAGCATTGAGCGCACGGCCTGGGCCAGATCACGACGAGTCACATCGCCACTGGCGTACCACAGGGTGATTTTGGCCGGCAGGCCATTTTTCTCCCGGATACCGCTCGGGGTTTCTACCCAGCCGCCTTCATCCAGAATCTGCTTGGCCTTGGCGATATCGCCATCCTTGAAGGCTGCATCCGGATTAGCCCACGGCAAGCCCTGGACGCCGGAATACGCCGGGACCGCATGCCCTTCGAGAATCTGATCGGCGAGCAGTTGCCGATTGATTGCGTAGTTGATGGCTTTGCGGATGGCGACATCTGCTGTCACATCATTGCCAATGGGATAGCCGTTGGCGTCTTTTTTACCGGAGGCGATGGTCGGCATCACGATGCCGCGGTTTTCAACGCTGGGCCGCACCCACAGCTTCATGCCCGCGGCCGGGGTCACCGCCAACGAAGGGGCAATGCGCACAATGCCCAGCTGCTTGCTTTGAGCGGCAGCAAAAGCGCTGTCTTCATCCAGGAAAACGAACACCAGTTTATTGAAATCGTTTTTTTGCCCTGCGTAGTACGGGTTGGCCTCAACAATCAACTGCTGGCCCGGCTGATAGCTGACCAGTCGGTAGGGCCCTGCACCGATCGGCTTTTGCGCGTAGGTTTTGGCATCGTATTTATCCGCTGAAACAATACCCAGCGAGCCGAGCACATTGACGAACGTGCTTTGTGGCGCCTTTAACTCAATACGCACCGTGAGCGGATCAACCGCCTCGGCCTTGAGGAAGTTGCCCATGTCGACCTTGCCACCGCTGGCCGCTGCATTGTTGTAGGTGTAGGCCACGTCCTTGGCTGTGAGCGGTGAACCGTCAGAGAACTTGAGTTCGGGCTTGAGCTTCAAGGTCCAGGTCTTGCCATCGTCGCTGGTCTGATAATCGCTCAGCAGAAAACTGCTCCAGGACAAGTCCTCGTTTTGCTTGAGCAATGGGCTGTGCAACAGCAGGTAACTGCCATGGCTCCAACCCAACATAGGATCAAAGCCCTCGGTCGGCTCATCACCAATAGCCAGTTGCAGAGTGCGGTCCTGCGACGAATAAGCCGGCGCTGCCATGACACTGAGCAAAGCAGCCGCCACCAGGGTGTTACGCATCCATGCAGTCTTTGACATCTATCCTCCCGATCATAAATAGGCTGGCCAGAAGGCCTGATAAGCGGCTGTACACGCGTTATCGCGCCCAACAGTAATAGCAGTCTGACTCTAAATAGCCAGTTATCCATCTGATTTTTTAGGGGTTTTCCGGCCTGCCAGCATCACTTTGTAACAATTGCTGCAGGTCAGGTTTCATGCGTGTGACTGTGCTATACCAATGGGGAAGATTATTCCGTCACGGGATACAGACTCAACTGACAGAGGTTCGCATGTTTAAAGGATTAGCCGGTCACCTCAAAGATAAAAACGTCCACTCGATCAACGCCCTGCCGTCCAACAACATTGAATTGTTCGACTGCTATACCGGCTTGATCCTGGGCCATTTGTACCGCAACTTTCCCTTGCCGATCACCCTCACCGCAGAAAGCTTTATCGACTACAAAACGCTCGGCGACAGCAACCGCGAAGCGTTGGAAAAGGAAGAAAACCTGTTTTTGGCCACCGTCAAATGGCTGGCCGATATCGGCTACATCCACTTCGACGGTATGTCTGGCGTAGCGTTCTACGAAGTCGTGCTGACCAATAGCGGGCTACTGATCTTGCGCGCCTACCCTGAAGGCACAGACACCGCCCCGACCCTGGGTGAAAGGCTGGCGCAGTGCATCAAGGACGAAAACACCACGGACCTCAGAGCCCTGGTAACACAAGCGCTTAGCTTGGGAGTCCGGATGATCAGCCCGATGAGTCGGTCGGGGATTTAAGCCAAGTACAATGGTCCGCATGCCACTGCAATGCTTTAAGACTCGCCATCGCTGAAGGCGATGCTGGTGTATTCAGTGGCATGCCTTCGTATTGGGCATAGTCCGATTGACTGAGCGCTGGGGCCAGACGAATAAGCCGAGTACCTGGCTCAATGGCGATCAAGTACAAATCGAACAATGTATGAAGATCGGCGCGAAGCAATAAGCCGTTGGAAACGGAGTGGGTTTGCTGCCCCATATAAGGATGAATATGGGCTGCCTCTAGCACTTCGACTTGGTCGCAACCTGTGATGGCGCATTTACCATAGGCTGCCAATAGTTCCTTACGAAACGCAGCTTGTCCGCGACGACGGACAATACTCGCCACTACTCGGTTTCTAGCATCTTCAATGTTTATGGGGTCGAACGCGTCATCTTGATCTGCTTGGGCTTCGGCTAACGCAAGCTCTTGAGCTGCAGGGCTGAGATCAGAGCGTGAGTTAATCATTTCAATCAGCCTAGCCTTGATCGCTGTGCCGATATTTCTTTGTGGTTTTAGCCCTTTAACCCACTCCTGGCCGCTGGCTTCATAAATCGCCGAAATGTTTTGCATCCGACGCTCAAAAGCACCCTCATCGCGCCCAAACCGCTCAGCTAAGCCACGATAAATATGAGATTTTACAAAGGTTTGTTCTTTAGCCTGTTTCTTCAACATCTCACGGTATGCCTCAACCGAGGCCGCAAGTTCCTTGTCACTCCAACCGTCCGACATCACCTTATCCTTATGAACCTATGCGTAGGCACTCAAGGTAGGGAAATTTACCTGGCAACGTAAGCAGAAAGTAACTGCTGTAGGAAAGAGCCGAGATGCTGAAACTAAAATCGAGACCCTAACCCATTACTAAATCACCACCCGCCGCCCTCCCACTCGCCACCCCAGTTGAATCCCGGCCGCAGCGATCAAAATCGCCGCAACGCCGATCCATTGCAAAAGCTCAAGGCGATGGCCAAAGGCAAACCAGTCCACAAATATCGCGGCGATGGGGTAGATAAAGCTCAGGGCACCGATCAATGCCGTGGGCAATTTCTGGATTGCTCCGTAGAGAAGCACGTACATCAGGCCGGTATGGACTACGCCAAGCGTCAGCAAAGTACTCCAGGCCTGTGTGCCAGTGGGCAGTTCCGTGATGTTGGCCATCGGAGCCAGCAGCAGGATGCCGGTACTGACCTGAATCAGCGCGATCAGGTGCGGGGGGACTTCGCGCAGACGCTTGATGATCAACACGGCCACGGCATACATCAACGCCGCACTCAAGGCCAAGGCAATCCCCAGCAAATATTCAGTCCCGCTCTCCCCTTTGCCGTGATGGGCGCTGACGATGGCCAGCATTCCTGCGAATGACACCGCAAGCCAGGCCAGTTTTTGCAGGGTGATTTTTTCGCCGAGAAACAACGCTGCCAGCCCAAGCAAAATAAACGGTTGGACGTTATAGACGGCAGTGCCAATGGCAATTGAGGCCCGCGAGTAAGAGGCAAACAACAGTACCCAGTTGGCGACGATGGCCACCCCGCTCAGCACAATCATTAAAAAACTATGGCGATTCAATACGCCGGGGCGCAGGAACCCCATCAGCGCACAAATCACCAGCAACGTGGCCGCACCGAACACACATCGCCAGAACACAACGTCCAGTACCGCTTGCCCGGAGAGCATGACCAGCCAGCCGATGGTGCCGGAAATCAGCATGGCGGCGACCATTTCCAGCGAACCGCGTTGCGTTGTTTTGTCCATAATTGCCTCCCTCAAAGTAGGAAACAGTATGGCAATCTCGACGCTCGCAGCTCCATAATCCAAAAAAGGTAAATAGACCTATTTGCCTTTAGTGTTGAGGCATTCTGCTGGTTTCGCCTAAGGAGCAAAAATGAACGACGAGATAGATCAGCTATTGATTAGCGCCTTGATGCAAGACTCCCGCAGCTCCCTGAAAACGCTTGCCCGCATCAGCGGACTGTCATCACCCAGTGTGGCGCAGCGCATACATAAACTGGAGGAGCGCAAAGTCATCACCGGTTATACCGTGGACGTCGACCCCAAAGCATTTGGCTATCAACTCCAGGCCATCATCCGCATTCGCCCGCTGCCCGGTCAGTTGCAGGAGGTAGAACGCCAGATCCAGAACACGCCCCAGTTCACTGAATGCGACAAGGTCACGGGGGATGACTGTTTTATCGCTCGACTGCATGTGCGTTCCATCGAACAGTTGGACAGCCTGCTCGATGGCTTGAATGCCTATGCCGAAACCAATACCGCAATTATCAAGAAAAGCCCGGTTAAACGCCGCCTGCCACCCATGGGGTGAGCTCCCACGGTTGAGGTCATGGCCAGCCCCTAAGCATGGGCTTGAACCACCCATTTCACTTTGGCCAGCCCCTCTCGCAACGCGTTCATGTCCACCGAACCCAGCGCCAGCCGGATCGCACGGGGCACGTGGGCTGAGGTGGCAAACGGCTGAGCGGTGGAGACCGAGACTTGCTCACGCAACAAGGCCGCCGCCACCTGATCGGCTCTGGCGTCCTCCGACAGAGGCAACCAGACAAAGTAGGAGGATGGATGACGAACTGTGTGCAGTCCGGCCAGGCGTTCGTCAGCGATCAATTGCCTTGCTTGTGCGTCCTTACGCTTTTGCGCCTCCAGTCGGCTAACGGTGCCATCGTCAAGCCAGGCGCTGGTGATGGCGGTCATCACGCCGGGGGCGTTCCAGGCTGTAACCCGGATGATTCGCTCCAAAGCACCAATTTTGTGTGCGGGCGCAACGATAAACCCAACCCGCAGACCCGCCGCAACACTTTTGGAAAACCCGGAAACGTAGACCGTCCTCTCAGGTGCTAACTCAGCCAACGGCTTAGGTGGGTTTTCAACCAAAAAAGCGTAGGCCGCGTCTTCAATAATATGCAGATCATGCTTGCGTGCGATCGCTACCAACTGCTCGCGCTGCTCAAGACCCATCACCCAGCCCAACGGGTTGTGCAAAGTGGGCATGCTGTAGATCGCGCGCACTGAGCGGCTACAACAGAGCTTTGCAAGGGCATCAAGATCGGGCCCGTGGTCTGTTGTCGGGATGGGCAGGATTTCAAGATGCAGTGCGAGCGCCAGCGCCTTGAACCCCGGGTAGGTCAAGGCATCGACCGCAATGACATCACCCGGTTGCAGCAAGGCCATCAGGACCACGGTCAATCCGTGTTGCGCGCCATTGACGATTAGCACCTGTTCGGCAGGCACGTTCAGGCCGCTCATGGCCAGATGCCGCGCCACCGACGCCCGCTCATGCAGGCGTCCTCCATGGGGCTGGTAGCGCAACAACGATTCGAGATCACCGGACAACGCAAGCTGACGCAACGCGGTGCGCAGCATATCGGCCTGGCCCGGCAAGGAGGGATAGTTGTAGTTGAGGTCCAGCATCCCGGCCGTCACGTCGGGCTGGTCAATGCCGTGACCGGGTGGCAGCGAGGTTTCCCTGACGAACGTGCCACGCCCGGTTTCGCCACTCACCAGCCCCATAGCCTCCAGTTCTGCATAGACCCGACTTGCGGTGACCAGGGCCAGCCCTTCACTGGCCGCCAATTGACGGTGCGTAGGCAGGCGTGTTCCCGGAGGCAAGCATCCTGAACGAATATCGACTGCAAAAGTGTCAACCAGCGACTTGTACCGGGATCGAGACATCGACTTGTATCCATGACAATATTTTGATTGTCATTAATCATCAGCCCTAGGATGCGTTGCATGCAATCCCGCGATTAGACCTGAGCGTGAGACTCGATGGAACGTACCTCCAACCTGCAAAACCCCGGCGCTGAAAAAAACCTGAGTGGCTGGATCAACGGGTTTATTGGCGTGGTCATTTTCAGTGCTTCACTGCCCGCAACCAAGGTAGCGGTACTGGAGTTTGACCCGGTGTTTCTGACCCTGGCCCGCGCCAGCATTGCCGGCGTAATCGCACTGGCCCTGCTTGGGGTGCTCAAGGCCAAGCGACCGGAGCGTCGCCATCTCTTCTCGCTGTTGCTCGTGGCAACCGGCGTTGTCGTCGGCTTCCCCTTGTTGACCGCACTGGCTTTGCAGCATGTGACCTCGGCCCACACCATTGTCTTTCTCGGCCTGTTGCCTCTTTCCACGGCAGCCTTCGCCGTCGTACGTGGCGGTGAGCACCCTCGACCGGCGTTCTGGATTTTTTCAATGCTGGGCAGCGCGATCGTGGTGGCGTATGCCCTGTCACAAGGCCTGACAGTCGCTCCCGAAGGCGACATCCTGATGCTTCTGGCAGTCCTGATGTGTGGCCTGGGGTATGCCGAAGGAGCAAAGCTGTCCCGCACGCTAGGCGGCTGGCAGGTGATCTCATGGGCGCTGGTACTTTCGCTCCCCGTCATGGCTCCACTTGCAGGGTTGAGTGCCCCGTCTTCATTTGCAGGCATCAGCCCCCCCGCCTGGTTTGGACTGGCATACATATCCGTTTTCAGCATGTTGATCGGTTTCATATTCTGGTACCGGGGGCTGGCCCAGGGCGGAATTGCAGCCGTCGGGCAACTACAGTTGTTACAACCTTTTTTCGGGTTGGCACTGGCAGCTACCTTGTTGCATGAAACGGTTAGCATGGGCATGTTTGGCGTGACAGCAGCGGTGATTCTGTGTGTGATTTCGGCCAGGAAATTTGCCAACTAAGACACCTTGTTAATTGACAAGGTGCGAGGAGTTTAATGCTAAATGTTCTCTTGCGCTGACCGTTCGACAGCCACTTTTCCGTCACGGATCGCGCTTAAACTGTACACGGAGTGTTTATTTATAATAATGACACTCCAACAAACGGACACACCTGTTATATCTAAACTCCCCAACCGCACCCCCACACACTACCCGATTAAAAATAAAGACTTCAGTATAAACACTCTCGCGACGCAACACCTCACCCGACCTTACTCATACATCACTTTAATCTTAATCAATCTTACTTACCCCCAAACTCACCCCATTACCACCTCGAACAATCCAGCAAAGGGGGAAAATAGGAATTTTCCTACATCCATACTTGACTCATAACGCCTCACCATGGTGTAGTTGCACAAGACTATATCAAAGGTAAGTAAGATGCAGGGTGACCGTGAAACGCCAACACCATTACACACGGCCAAATGCACCTATGATCACGACAAGTTGTTACTGAGTTACCCTCCCCTGCAAACAACCCTCACCAGCAATGAAGGCCATTTATTATTAGCCCTGATTGAGGGGGTTACCGACAAGGAAGATTTAATTAGCCGTGTCTGGGGCGACCGGGGGCTCATTGTATCGGACAGCAGTTATTATAAAGCGCTCCACACTCTCAGGCATTACCTCTCCGAAGTGGGGCTCGACAGGTCCATCTTAAAAACACTGCCACGACGAGGCGTTGTTTTATTGCAGCACATAGAACGTGTTTGCGGCGATAACAGCAACCACGACGTACCCGGCGACCTGAAGCCCGCACGCCCCGACAGTCAAACCTTTGAAATCGCTACGCCTCCCTCAGAAGTAGCCACCCCGTTACTCGCCATCAGTGACCCACTTGAAAACAGTGAAATACCCTTGACCGCTACAACCGAAGAACAGAGCCCCCCCGCCCTTCCACGTTCAAGTGCCGTGTTCAGGAAGTATTTCTATAAAGCATTTTTTTACGCGACGTTTTTCCTTGGCATTACGTTGCCTGTTTATTATGCCTATATGCTTTTCAACAAGCCGGTCCAACTGGAAGGGTGGCGACTGTTATGGGAAACCCCCCAGGCGAAACTGTATATCGAACGGGGAGAGAAAAAAACCAAAGACAGCATTCTTTCAACCATGGCCAGGTTTGGTTCTTCTGTGGGTGCAACGGGAACAAATTACTATGTCCATAAAACATTATCCGAACTGTTAGTTAACTGCGAAAAACCAGAAAGCAAAGGAGAGGCGCTGTGCACAAACCACCTCATTATCGAACAAAAAAATTAATACTGCTCCTGAGCCTTGCCTCCACTCTCGTGTTCGGAACCCTCATCGCCCTGCAAGCCTACACCTACCATGAGGACACGCCTCAGGCACCGTGCTACGCCGCCATTGACTTCATCTACACGTTAGACAACGGCCAGCGCTGGACGGGCAAAGGAGACATGTCGATCAACATGGAGGCGCAAGAAATCTATCTTTACTTCAACCTCAAAGATCCTGAGCAGCAAGAGTTTCTATATAACCGCAGGCTCGACGTGCAGTTTGACACGCTGGACAGTTCACGTTTTTTGTTTAAAACCCTGAACGCCACGGTATTCGAAAGTGACAACAGCCTTAAACATGCACTCTTCATGCGTCGCGGGCTGGAGGGCGGACTTATTACCTTCTCACGTTTCTCGGACGTTGAATATTATTACAACATCAATAATATTCTGACGGGTGTATGCCACGTCCCCACTTGAGCACTGCAGGGTAAGTGCAACCCTTCAAACCCGCCCATTCTTTTCTAGTTGATACGCGGATGCCTTGCAGACATTCGCGCTGAACAAATACGGATAAACAGGTGCTCTCCCCATGCTCGTACAACGGCACGCGTGCTCTTTTTGCTTTGGCGAGCACCGACAACAAGTGCCGGACAGTACTTGCAGCCCTGGGCACATCAGTACTTGATCCATGCACAAACTTCACCACGCTCGTTAGCGCACTGCTGTACTGCGTAAAGGAGACCAAGGGAGGGTACTTCCCGCACTGACAAATATGCGCAGCAATCGTGTTAGCGACATGTTCAATCTCCTGCTCGCTAGCCAGGCAGCCTTGACGAATCAATACATCAAGAAAGCGCAAGGCATTTCTAACATCGATATTCCTGACGGTATTTTCATCCTGAATGGCCAAGGCGGCTTTAAATCCGAAGTTTCTGCCCACGATGGGAATTGATAGACGTGAATGCATGCTGCCCTGCCCAGGAAGAGTTCTAACGCCATGCTCCCACAGCGCTACGCCCTTAACCCGGCATCGCTCTTATATAGACTTTCCGGACCTTACTTCTTCTTACTGCATCGGAAATACACAGTGCACGGGTATTATTCAAGGTCCGATGCGCTTAACATTGCAGCCTGAAACTGCCATTTATCATGTTCGCCCTCTCTTACCTTACCCGTATTCTATCCGACCGAATTTCGCAGGAATGATCCATGAATCGAGCAATACGTTATTCCTCGAAGAAGGTTTTTTTAATAGCGCTTGTCATCGGCATTCTTCCACTGGCCCTGGGCATTCCTCTGGTCTACCTGAAATCTGTCTCGGATTTATCTCGCACATCAAACACTGCGGCGCATGAGGCATTCAGGCAGATAAATGTGATGCTCAGCGAGGCAGAGGCGGCCGCCAAAGAACTGTCAGACATAACCGGGTTGCCCTGTTCGCAAGCGGCCAAGCCACTTCGGGAAGCCGTTGCCACCTATCGATTCTTGCGGGCAACAAGTCTGGCCACTGACAACAAGGTTTATTGCAGTTCGCTGTATGGGTCCGATGTAAACATTACCGTGAACCCACACGATTATTTGCGTGGCCGTCTGCGACTGATTGACCAGACAGCCTCAGGCTCCAAAACCGCAGCCCTCATTCTAAGAACCCAGCAAGCACATAAAAGCGCCTTGGTCAGCATTGATGGCCGCCATATTCAGGACGCCCTTCACCTCATCGATAAAAAAAGTAATTTGTCACTTAAGGTCGGTAACCACTGGATGACCCAAAACGGGGTAGTGGATAACCCTCCGTTCGAAAACGAACCGACGGCACCCCGCTCGGTAGTGTCCAACGAATATGGGTTTACAGTCTCTGCGGCCTACCCGGCAGGCACCCTTTTCAGCCATACACTTGAGACCTATTCGATTATTCTTGGCCTATTGCTGGCCTTGGGCATGTTTTCCGGCCTGCTCACCTACTGGATGCTGGGGCGCGTGCTGGCCCCCAGCATTGAGCTTCAGCGGGCTTTGTCCGCCGATGAGTTCGTTCCTTTTTTACAACCTGTCTTCTCTTCAACCTCTGGCAAATGTATCGGGGCCGAAGTCCTGGTCAGGTGGAACCACCCTCATGAAGGGATTATTACGCCCAATAGTTTTATCCCGCTGGCCGAGCGCTCCAATCTGATCATTGCCATCACCCGGCGCCTTATGCACAAGACTGCACAACAACTCGCGCCACACGCGTCGAGACTGGAGCAGCCCTTTCACATCGGATTCAATGTGTGCGCAAAACACTTTGAGAACTTTGACCTGGTGGATGAATGCATTTTATTTTTGAAAGCGTTCAAACCCGGCACTGTGATCCTGGTGCTGGAAATGACCGAGCGCGAACTTGTAAAACCGACACCCACCGCACTTGAACTCATTGAAAGGCTCCATGAGCTTGGCGTAAAAATTGCGCTGGATGATTTTGGCACCGGTCATTCGAGCCTGAGCTATTTGCAGCGTTTCAAAGTCGACTTCATCAAGATCGATCAGAGCTTTATCTCGATGATCGGAGCGGATGCCCTGTCCGTGCACATCCTTGATTCGATTTTAGACCTGGCACTTAAACTGGACCTGCAAGTGCTGGCCGAAGGCATTGAAACGGAAGAACAACGCGACTACCTGGGTGCCTGCGGCGTGGATTACATGCAAGGCTATTTCTTCGCCAAACCCATGCCCGTCAGTGAGTTTCTGAAGACGATACTCAACCACCCGGATTTCTCGAACAAAACAGCCTGGACTGACAGCCACAGTCAAACCGGTAAACGTTTAACGTCCCCGGTGCGGTGATTCTGTCAGTTCGCAGACCTGCCCTACAGGTATTAACCGAAGGATCGTCGGTGCTGAATATGCCGATGACACTTTTGGAGCGAATCACCTCCAGCGCTGCCTCGATAATCACGACTTACTGATGACAGGTCGAGGTTCAGCATGACGAGCGTATCCACAGAGCAGGTCAGCCCGAAAACGCTGAGAAAAGTGATTGCCGCCGCCACCATCGGTAATTTCGTCGAGTGGTTCGACTTCGCAGTGTATGGGTTTCTGGCCACAACCATCGCCCAGCAGTTTTTCCCCAGTGGCGATACCAGCGCCGCGTTGCTCAAGACGTTTGCCGTGTTTGCAGTGGCTTTCGCCTTCAGGCCATTGGGCGGCATTTTCTTCGGCATGCTGGGGGACAGAATCGGCCGCAAGCGCACGCTTGCGATGACCATCCTGCTGATGGCCGGTGCCACGACCTTGATCGGTGTGCTGCCCAGTTATGCCGCTATCGGGGTTATGGCGCCAATCCTTCTGACCCTGATCAGATGCGCCCAAGGGTTTTCGGCCGGAGGCGAATATGCGGGAGCCTGCGCCTATCTGATGGAGCACTCGCCCAACGATAAAAGGGCTTGGTATGGAAGTTTTCTGCCGGTATCGACATTTTCCGCTTTTGCCGCTGCTGCCGTGGTGGCCTATGCGCTCGAGGCGTCATTATCGGCCGAGGCCATGGGTAGCTGGGGCTGGCGCCTGCCGTTCCTGATTGCCGCACCTCTGGGCCTGGTGGGTCTTTACATGCGCTGGAGGCTGGACGAGACCCCGGCGTTTCAGGCGGTGACAGAGGAACACGCGGTTGCCCACTCCCCGCTCAAGGAAACGTTGCGCAATCATGGCGCAGCCATCTGCTGTCTGGGGGCTTTTGTATCGCTGACGGCGCTGTCGTTCTATATGTTCACCACCTACTTCGCAACCTATCTGCAAGTTGCAGGAGGATTGAGTCGTGCAACCGCGCTGCTGGTGTCGTTGATAGCGCTGATCTTCGCCGCCGCAATATGCCCACTGGCCGGGCTCTATTCGGATCGGGTCGGGCGTCGGGCTACAGTGGTGACGGCGTGCGGCCTGCTGATTATCGCGGTGTATCCGTCGTTCATGATGGCCAGTTCCGGGGGGTTCGCAGCGTCCATCATCGGCGTGATGCTCCTGGCCATTGGCGCAGTGTTATGTGGCGTGGTGACCGCAGCGTTGCTTTCGGAAACCTTTCCTACACGTACTCGCTATACGGCGTCGGCTATCACCTACAACATGGCCTACACCCTCTTCGGCGGCACGGCACCGCTGGTAGCCACTTGGCTGATCAGCTCTACCGGCAGCAATCTGTCGCCTGCGTTTTACCTGATGGCTGTGGCATTGCTGGCTCTGGTCGGTGGCCTGGCATTGCCCGAGACTTCGCGGATTTCGCTACATGATGTGGCGACGCCAGCAAAAGGGACGACTGTGCCTGCATCGGTCTGAGGTGCTGACCGGTTGGACTGAGAGAGGATGCCGCCGAGCTTGAGCTCGGCGGCAGTTGGATCAGGACGCGGCGTCCAGGGCGGCTTTTTGCGCCTTGGCGATTGAGCGACCACGCAGCCAGTTGAAGCAGATAGCGAGGATCAGGGCGAAACCCACGTAGCCCAGCAGCGGATAGACGGTACCTACCAGCTTGCTGAAACCGCCCAGGCTCAAGCCCAGACCCACGCATACGGTCACGGCACTGACGATTTTGAAGCGACTTGTTTCAGGTTTGGAGAATCGTGCACTGAAAGCAAAGAACATCCCCACCGCAGTGCTGTAGACCATGCACACCAACGCCACCGACATCACCACCGAGAGGATTGGCGAGATGCGGCCTGCGAGTGCCAGGGATGGCATTTCGATGCCTTGCAGTTGGTTAATGTTGGCAAACAGGCCGATGTTCAACAGCAGGATCAGCGCACCCAGACCCAGACCGCCAAGTACGCCGCCGATTGCAGCAGCCTTGGGCTGTTTGGTCATGCCGCCAATCACAGCCAGCATCGGGAAGCCTACGGCGATATTGAACGATGCGTACAGCAATGCACCGACAAACCAGTTACCCGTAACGGTCTCGTTGTTTTCACGAGCAACAGCATCGAGGGTTTCGATCGGGGCGTTGTAGCTGAAAATCGAGTAGGTGGTGATGATGAGTACCATCGCCAACAGGAAAGGCATCACCGCGCTGATCAGGTCAATGATGCGCTTGACGTTCATGCACAGGGTCGCGATCACCAGTACAGTCATCAGCACACCGCCGACCAACGGATCCAGACCGTACTGCTGGGAAAAGATCGAACCGCTACCGGCCAGCATCACCACACCGACGCCGTACAGGAAGAAGGACAGCACCACGTCAACTACCAAGCCGAGACGAGCGCCGAACAGAATATAAAGAACGTCCTTGTGGGACTTCGCCTGCATCTTCGAGCTCATTCGAGCGATCTGCATACCGAGGAAAGCGAACATCAAACCGCTCACCAGAGTGCCTACGATGCCTATCAGCCCATAGCCGGTGAAAAACTGTAGCACCTCCTGCCCGGAGGCGAAGCCACCGCCAATGACGACAGACATGTATGCAAGAGCAATCTGGATCGACTGTTTATTCATTACACTTTTCTCATTCTTAGACTTATTAGGTGCACGGGAAAAGTGAGGCCATCTACGCCTTAACATTTCCGCAGAGCGACTATCTCCATAGCAGTCCAAAAAAACATCGTGGTTTTTCGAACTGTGCAGGTACGCAGACGCCGAGCGCAGTATAGGAAGTGTTGAGCAGTTATTTTCACCATAAAAATCACAAATAACAGCTTAAACATGGCGCACTTCATGATTTAACAGCAAATAGATACCGAACATGGCAATATTCACCGCAAAATCAATTGAAACATTATGAAACAAGTAGGCTTTTACAAATCAAGCACTTAGCCGATATCGGCAAAAACGCCAGACGCTCAGACCCATGGATACAGTCCTGAGGCACCACCCTCACAGGGTCAAGCCAGATGCAAAAAATCGGGGTATTAGCTGAGCGTCCCGTGCAAAAATAACTGACAATCGTCTTTACAGAGCGCAACTCCATGACGCCCATCAACTTTTGTGCGCACTAGGGACTCAAAACCTGCGAACGCTTGGCGGCTCAAGGGGGGGGACGGGGTGATGGATGACCTTTGGAACCGTAAGTCGAGCGGCTCCCTTCAATGTGGCGGCACACTCTCGAAGACACGGTCAGGCAAAAATCAAGAACATACATGCTGAGTAGAAAACATGAATCGTCGCAAGAAAATAACGCAGCTATTGAAGGCTCACGCCAAAAAAGCCAGTGCCAAGCTGGCACCGAAAAACAAGACCAAATACATCAGCAAAGCTGACCGACTTAAGCTGGCAGCCGAGACCAGTCAGGAACCGACCACGCCTTGCGAAAGTTGATTTACAGGCCACTCGTGTTAACGCTGCCCTGGCGTCAGCAAGGACGCCCATGTCGACCGTTTGCTCGACACTGATATTCCCTTGCCACAGGCTAAAGGCCTTGACCACCTACCCGGTACTTCGCGACCTGAGTCGCTTGTCCGTAGGTGGCGGTCTTTATTGCCAGAACACCCGCCTCAATCAGGCAGCAGCAACCAGGCCTCGACGACCAGCTCCCGTATCGAGCTGATAAACAGCTAACAAACCACGGAACATATCCAAATGCGTATGGCCAAGCGCTTAAATACGCCCATGAGGCCGAACGTCTGTGACCGTCAACGCATCAGGTGCGCCTGCGAACTTGAGGCGAGTCATAATGACTGATCCCAGTTAGTCATTAAAAAACTGAACACAGCAAACACAACCAGCGCAATTACAAATATGTGTTTCTTGTGGATTTTAGTTTTCATAACGTTCCCTTTTTTCTAAAGTTTCCAAGCCGCCAACGCCGCTCGAAGTTCAATGTCAGGTTGTGAAGATAATCAAGTGCGATTCAGTGATAGCCGATCACGCAGGTCACGCCTCACCGCCTCGATCGTCCAAATCCAAAAAGCCGTGCCTACAAATTCCGAAATCAGTGCCTGAGGACCAGCACTCCATAACCACCCTGACAGCCCCAGAAGAGGAACAACCAACCCATGGGCAAAAACAGAAACACCCACGCCAAATACAATACCGTGAAGAATATTGGCCCTTGGTAAAAACTCAACAACGACACAATAGATGACGGCAATCACCATAGAGAACATTATATGAACCCCATTGCCGCCCCAATTAATGCTGTATCCCATCCAGTCATAAGTCAGGACGTCTACGTTAACGCCAAGCTTTTCCAGAAGCACTACAGGGGGCGGTGGTGTACTGAAGGTTCTGGGTGGAATCAATGTCTCAACGCCTGATTTCACGAGCGCGGATAGGATACCGGCAACTACCCCCACCCGAATAGCCGCTGTTATATTTCGTTCTTTTTTTGATCGCATGGTTAATAACGCTAACATCCAATCACCCCATATACCTAGCCAGCAAGTGCTATGGCACTTGTAAAAAAACAGACCCGCGAGTTGTTCGGATCTTACTCTAGTACATTTTTATTTTTTTGACAGAGGCTAAAGTACTGATGTGTTGTATCGACCCTGGAATGCGCGCTGAGCCTGATTTTTCCGGCGTTAATGCGGGTATGCCTTAGCCAAAAAGACCTTTAAGCAGACGAACCGCCGACAGTTGTTTTTGCGCCTCGTGCGCGCTGAGAGGTCTTTCGCAGCATTCTCGACTGAGAAAGACAATTGCGTCATTACCGTCAGGATTTGAGGAATAACCGGGGTGACTGGATATCGCTGCCAGCAAGTCTTGCGTGACAGGTGCAACATGAAAATGGACATTAAAACCAGGCGAGAACCCTAATTTGTAGAACATCACTTTGTAGGGGGAATACGCCATTATTAGTACACGCTCCACCGTTTTCATTACCCACCCTAAAGACGAAAGGGCTTCACAACTCAACTCACCGAGATCCGATGCTGTTTCTTCAGATGAAATGATCAAGTACCCGTCGTGACGTGCGTCTCTGCGATGGCTCACCACCCAGTGGGAATTCCTGAAAACCCTTAGCTCGTCCATATAGCCCCCAGTTGAGCGACGTCGTTAGATGTTTGCTGGCCGGGGCTGATCGTGCATAACGTCAGCCATGACCGCAGTATTTGATAGATGCAATGGGCAAAAAGACTGTCCCGCCCCCGCTGCGTTATCACTGATCTGACCTGAGCTGAGGCCCAATGCTCAGTCCCTTTATCAAGTCATCGACTCTGTCCTTGGGGCCAGACTCGTCAGCCCGCCACCAACGACTAGATATGCGCATGGTGTAGCGACGGCGATATTCTGAAGGCGTGACTCCCGTTGCGCGACGGAACAGGCGACGGAAAGCGCTGGCATCCTGATAGCCGCAGTACTCCATCACTTCAGTCAGATCTACCAGGGTGACTTCCAATAATTGCTTGGCTCGTTCCACCCGCAGTCGGTGCAGATAGTCGAGCGGCGTCATGCCTTCTACTTCTTTGAAATGACGCAGCAAGGTGCGAGGACTCGCTGCCGCTTCCTGAGCGACGCGTTCCAGGCTGTAAGGCGTCTGGATGTGCTGCTGAATCCAGTGCTTGGCACGGAACACCACGCTGTCACGGGTCTTTACCGAAATGCCAGGGAAATTAAGGCTCGAATGCTCAAAACGCATTGGATGATAGAGCAACCCATTGGTCGCAATCTGCGCCATTTCTTCGCCTGCAAAATGACGAATCAACTCCACCATCAAATCGCATACGGCTGCCGGGGCACCTGCGGTAAAGACCAACCCGTCAACCACCACCGGGCCTTCCATTGCCAACTGCACCGCAGGAAAGCTGGAGGCAAACCAATTGGCAATCATCCAGGTGACCGTCGCACGCCTGCCGTCCAGCACACCCGCTCGAGCCAGCATCACCGGGCCGTTAAAGCTGGCTGCAACGACACGTCCTTGAGAGTGATAACGCGCGATGCAATTCAGTTCCTCGGTGCATTGATCGAGCACATGCTTAAGATCCGGCACGCTTTTCATCTGCACCCCTGGCACAAACAGCGCGGTCTGCGAAGGCCGCAACGCTTTGCGCCCTCCGGCAGGCGATTGCATCCCTGACAACCAGTCCGGAAGCGGCAGTTCATGGCCCGCTGCATCAATCAATCGCCAGTGAAAAAAGGCCCCTCGCTTATCCGGATTACGCATCTGCCACAGGTTATTAAAGGTGCGCAGAATGTCGATCACACTGAACAGCGTCCCGGCCATGCCATGGGGGCTGTGCAATAAATCTATTCGGACGTTCATCGGTCCACCTGGCGTTATTGGATTTATTTTTGGCGATATTAGCCCTACTTCCAAATGCTGTCTGCCTACGGCTCGTACTCGCTGCCCTGCCCTATTCCCCCTCCCTGCCAGAACACTGGATATCAAAGCGTATGAGTAGGCTGACTCAGGGGTGGGCTCGCTTCTTTTGAGCGCTCAAATAAGGGGCCTTAATGCCTGTTTTCTGCTGGCGATATTGACCCCATCGCTGTCGGTATTCGCCGTATTAAGAAAAATAGTTCAGCGCTAGACTGAAAAACGCCTGGCATTCACAAGAGAAACAAAAACAAAGGTATTAGTCAGTGACAACAACAATAAGAAAACAGTGGGCAGCGACCCGAAACCCCGTATTTGCAGGGCTGGCCACGTCTTTATTGACCGTTGGCATGACGGCATCCGCTGTGGCTGGAGAGCTTGTTTTCGGCGATCTCAAGTCAGGATTGGGCAAAGGTATCGAATGGCAGCAGGACGACACTCGCCTGAACGTGAAAGGTGCTTTTTCACTGGGCTCCGTGTGGCGCATGGACAATCCGAGCCATCGATTGACCAGCACCGAGTACGGCATGAATTTGTTCAATGACGGCAACCTCAACTACAAGCGCGGCGATGCGGTTTCTACTTCCACCGAGGCTTACCTGCAAGCGGATTTGAGCCACCGAAACCTTGGCATGTTTGTGAGCGCCAAAGGCTGGTACGACTACACCCAAAAACACCAGAACGTGGACTACGGCAGCGTTCCGAACGGCTATCAATCCGGTGAGCCGCTGAGCGATGCAGGGTTTGATTCGCTGGCGCGGTTTTCCAATGCAGTCATCAACGACGCGTATGTTTACGGCACGTTCCAGCCTGGCGGGCACAACCTGCTGGTGCGACTCGGCGATCAGGCGATCCCCTGGGTCACGCCAACCACCATCGGCGGCGGCTTACAGGCAGTGAACGCTTTTGATTGGGCCGCGGCACGTCGAGCCACTTCAATTGCAGAAGCTCGCACCGTGGCGATGCCAACCCTTTACGCCAAGTTGGCGCTGACTGAAAACCTGTCGGTCGATGCGTTCAACCAGTTTGAGTTCCGTCCCAGCGCTTATCCGGGTTGCGGTACCTTTCTATCGACCAGCGATTACGCTCAACCGGGGTGCGATCAGTTTCTTCTCAATGGCAGTATTTTGAGCTCCCTGGCCGGGCGCCCGATTTACACCACCGACGGCCAGGCCTTGAACAACCCTCTGGATTACGTGTCCCGTGGCCCGGACCATCGCCCCAGTAACAATCAGTTCGGCGCCAGCCTGCAATATTTATGGCAAGACGTCGGCATGTTCGGGCTGTATTTCGCTGACTACACCAGCCGCGAAGCAGTCACCCAGGCGGTACGTACCGGCCCCGGCGTTCTGACGCCGCCCGCCGCCAACCTCGGCCAGGCCAAACCCTCGGGGATTGCTGCTTATTATCAACGCGCCTTCCCGACCAGCATCCGGATGTACGCCCTTAATTTCAAAACGCGACTGCCAGGTGGCACAGGTATCTACGCTGAATACAGCTATCGTCCCAATCAACCGATCGCCTGGAACGGTTCCGATTTCATTGCTGGCCTGTTAGGAGGCAACGGGCCCATGGGCTACCTGTCCAAAACGCCCACAGGCTATGTGGCCAGCGGTTTCGACCGGTTTCGAGTGAGCCAGCTTAATCTCGGCGCCAGCCATCCTTTTGGCACTGTATTGGGCGGCGAGATGAAGTTGTCAGCCGAGGCGGGATTCAAATATGTCCACGACCTGCCCGACACTGACGACATCCGTTACGGACGCCCCGGCTTCGGCAGCGCGCCTTACGGCAACAGTTCGAAATGCACAGGCCCGGCGGCAAAATGTGCAATCGATGGTTTCGTCACACCTTTCTCGTGGGGAACCCGTTCCAAAGGGGAGATTCGTTATAGAAACGTTTTGCCCGGACTTGACCTGACGCCTTCGTTAACCCTGGTGTATGACGTTAAAGGGCACGCCTATGACGGCGTGTTTTCCGAAGGGCGTTATGCACAAATTTTCGGACTGCAGGGTGAGTACAAAAGCGACTACAACTTTGAGCTCAACTACCTGAACACCGGGGGTGGCGATTACAACATGGTTGCAGACCGAAGCATGTTAGAAGCCAGTGTCGGCATGCGCTTCTAAAAAAGCTCCTCAATTAAAGGCCATACCCATGCATTTACTTCCCGATAAAAGACGTCCGTTCGTTGTTGCTTTGCTGATGACTGTGGTGATTATCAGCGTGCTGGATAAAACCATTTTTGCCTTCGCCGGCCCGCAGATTATTGACGAGCTGAAACTGACGCCCGAGCAGTTCGGTTTTATCAGCAGCGCGTTCTTTTTTCTGTACTCCATCTCTGGGGTACTGGTGGGCTTTCTGGCCAACCGCATGCCAAGCCGCTGGATCCTTTCGGGCATGGCCTTGGTCTGGATGGCCGCGCAATTGCTCGCCGCCCTGTCCAGCAGCTTCGTCACCCTGCTCATCAGCCGCGTCATGCTGGGCGCCGGTTGCGGCCCTGGTACAGCCGTCACCCAGCACGCCTGTTTCAAATGGTATGCCACCCGCGAGCGGGTGCTGCCAGCGGCGCTGATTCAAGTCGCAATCATGTTAGGTGCCATCGCAGGCGCCCTGTCCCTGCCAACCTTGATTGAGCATTACGGCTGGCGTACGGGGTATGTGCTGCTGGCAGGTGTTGGCCTGGTGTGGCTGCTGCTGTGGCAACTGTTTGGCCGCGAAGGCCAGCATGACGATACAAAAACCGCCAATGGCAGCCTGTTGCCCACACTGCCCTACAGCCGACTGCTGCTCAATCGCACGTTTGTCTGCATTACTCTGGTCGCTTTCTGTAGCTATCTGCCCAATGCTCTGCTTTACAGCTGGCTGCCCACCTACCTGCAAAGAGGGCTGGGGATGACGCCGATGCAGTCCGGTTATCTGGTGCTCGCCACCACGCTGGGGGTGATCTTCATGAACTTGCTGGTGTCCAGCCTGGCCCAACGAGCGATGAAGCGTGGCGCCAGCATCCGCAAAGCGATGGTTATTCCGCCCCTCGTGGCATGCCTGATCGCAGCCGTGGCTTACATCATCATGGGCTTTAGCTCGACATCGCTGACGGTCACGCTGGGGCTGTTTCTTCTGGGCAGTATCCTTCTTAACTTGCTGTCAGCCTTTGGTTTTAGCATCGTCGCCCACATCGCACCGGCCCGCCAACGCGGAAGTATGCTGGCCATCCACATCGCCTTGCTGACCACCGCAGGCATGCTCGCGCCTCTTCTGGTGGGTCAGGCCATCGGCTGGCAGGGGGGGGATTTAGTCACCGGTTTCGAACTGGCGATTGGCCTGTTCGGGATCGCACTTTTAGTGTTCACCGTACTTGGCCTGGTGCTCATCGACCCTGAGCGCAGTCGTCGCGAACTTAACGCCAACCTTCCCGAGCCCGCCCCTTCAACTGCCTGCCCGGCCCACATCGCGCAGTGATTACCCCCACTCCCTGATCGCCAAATTTGGCACGACTGTTAATAGGACATCCTTGATGGACGTATCCTGCTTTTCACAAAGCTACGCCGAAGCTCGGCAAAAATTCCTGCAGGCTTGCGCCTATGCCCATCTGGAAGTTGAATCCCGCGCTCACCCGTTACCCGGTCGCGATGGAGAAGAGCTGGCAATTGATGTCGCACTTCTTGGTTCACCCACAGCAGCCAACCTGCTGGTAGTGAGTAGCGGCGTGCATGGCGTTGAAGGCTTTTGCGGCTCGGCTGTTCAGGTGGATCATCTGCGCAATCATGATTGGAGCAGGCAGTGCCGGGATCAGAATATGGCCGTGCTTTATGTGCATGCGGTCAACCCTTATGGCTTCTCCTGGCTGCGTCGCGTCAACGAAGACAATGTCGATATCAATCGCAACTTCATGGACTTCAACCGGCCATTGCCAGGTAACCCCGAATACACCTCGATCGCCCCGTTACTGGTGCCCCGGCGTCAACCGCCCACGCTGCTCAGTACCCTCGGGCTCCTTGGGTACGCGTTACGCCACGGCACCAAAGCCTTACAGTCAGCCATCACCCGAGGTCAACACAACGACCCTGACGGCTTGTTTTTTGCGGGCACCCAGCCCACCTGGAGCAACGTACAGGTTCGCCAGATCATTCGACGTTATGGCAGCCAATGTCGGCGCATAGGCTGGATCGATGTGCATACAGGGCTTGGTCCCAGTGGCGTGGGAGAGCGTATTTATAAAGGACACGATACCCCGGACGCGATTGCACGGGCACGAAGCTGGTGGGGTGAACAGGTCACCCTCAGCACACAAGGTACTTCTTCATCAGCCGTTTTAAACGGCACCCTTGATTTAGCCGTGATGCAGGAATGCCCCGACGCGCAATACAACGGATTGACCCTGGAGTACGGCACCAAACCCGGACCAATGGTGCTCAAAGCGCTGCGTGCCGATCAGTGGTTGCACAACCAAGCCGCTGTCCCAGCAGAACGGTTAATGCAGATCAAACGCCAACTGCGCGATGCCTTCTATATTGATACCGACCCATGGAAACGCCGGGTGCTGCAGCAGGCGCAAGACGTGCTTGAACTCACCCGGCTCGGGCTGGCCGGCACCCCGAAAGTACGTAGTTAAAATCGACTTGCGCTGTAATCACCAAGCAAACCCAGAGGATATTCAGGATGAATGCTTATATGTTTGAAGCATTAAAGGAGCTTGTACGGTCAATCAAATGCTGCCTGGATGGGCACGAAGCCGAGACCATCGACATACTGCGGCGCGTCGCTGATGGCGACCTGGAAATGGTCGAGACCATCAGCCCCGAGGAAGAGGCTTACGCGCGGGCGTTGTTCGGCTGGATTGCACAACAGGGCCCGAAGCGGGTCTGGGAGAGGCTTGAGCCGGTGCTCGCCGATCCATCTCAATTACTCAAGGCAGAGATCTTGCTCGAGGAATTCCTTGATGATCCCGGATTTGGAGTACTCCCCCCTGCCCTCAAGGACCCGATACACCAGCGCACCCTGCTCAGACTTGGTGTTTTGCTGATGAGTTACATCTGCTATGAGCAGTTTCATTACCCGCAGCCCGAAACAGGCGTGTATGACATCTCGGGCAATACTTTCCAGAAGACCAAGTGGCTCTACCGCTACTGGCTTAATCAACTTGAAGTTGCCGAAAAAGAGTCGGGGCTCGAAGGATTCTTCGCTGACCAGACCTTGAAGTTCCGTAACCTGAGTGACCCCTCAATTGAACAAGGGGGTGTGTTCCCGGTTATTCCCGTCCTCTCAGTTTCATGTGCGGGTGACTTGCTTGCGGTGGATGTGCTGACGCCTGAAAACACACCGCACCTGTTCGACGACATCACAGATTTTTACAGCACCGCTGACATCGTTAGTGCCAACCTGGAGTCGACCGTTGATGAGAGCAAGCCTATAGGGCGCCACCAGCAAACTGGCAAGCCGGCGCAAATGAACACCTCTGAAGCGATGTTCAACAAGTTCCGCCATGAAGCGAAGATCAACTTCTTCAGCACAGCGACCAACCACGCGATGGACTGGGGTAAGGAAGGCGTGGAGGCCACACTCAAAGTACTTGAGAAGTCAGGGGCCTACTATTCCGGCACTGCCCGCAGTCAGGCCGAGCAGGATGATGTCGTCGTGGTGGAAAAAAACGGCATCAAAGTCGCTCTCCTGTCTTACACATTTGACCTCAACGGTCACTCACGGGATGGGGAGCTTTACCTGGCCAACGAAGTGCGATTCAACGACGTTGACCCGCCTCCGGATTACGCCCTGATCAAAAAACAGGTCGCTGCCGCCAAGGCCAAGGGCGCTGACTGGATCATCGCCTACTGCCATTGGGGGTGGGAGTTCGAAATGTACCCCCATGCAAAAATTGTTGATGCCGCGCACAAGGTTATCGAGTGCGGCGTGGACACCATCCTCGGCAACCACGCGCACGTCAGCCAGCCAGCGCAAATGATTCCACGGCATGGCAAACAGGATGCGTTGGTCATCTACGCTTTCGGCGACTTTGTGAGCTTCCATCCAGAGAGTCGCAACTCAAAACTTGCCTACTCCGTAAAGTTCGACATTGGCAAAACCCTTGGGGTGACTCGGCTGTATAACCTAAAGGTACTGCCCATCTATATCGTTAACGAAAAACGGGACACGACCGACTACAACTGCCGCATCGTCAAGTTCGAAAATGTCCTGAGCAACCCAGACCACTACGGCCTGACCGAGCTGGAAAAGAGTCAACTGCCTCATCTGCGTGACAAGGTGTGGAAGGAGATCCTGTCACCTCTTTCGAGCCTCTATTCAGACCTCTAGAGAATGATTTGAGATAAACACCCGTCCCTTGCAGGACTCAAGTTCGGAATTGTTGGCCGGGCTGGATATAGACGCATCCAGTTGCGGCCGCTTTTTTACGCGCCCGATGCGATAGAGAAGCTACTTTCCAGAGCGCTGGATCGGGCTCTAAAACTGCTCGGGGTGAGCAAGGGATGGGGCAAACGCTGAGTTTCCCCACCCCCCAGAAACGACAAAGCCCGCCAAAAGGCGGGCTCTGCGGTGTAGCAATATGGCGGAGGCGATGGGATTCGAACTCATGGACCTGTTACAGTCGACGGTTTTCAAGACCGTTGCCTTAAACCACTCGGCCACACCTCCTAACGTTGTTTCGGGCGCCATAATACCTGAATGAAACACGTTGTCAAACTCTCTTGATCGCTTGTTTCAGAGCCTCTGCTATGATCTTTGCTACTTAACATTTCAAACCACAGGAGTATCGCCATGCGCGAACAGGATTACGCAGTTAATAACAGCGTGCAGGCCGAGCAGCTAGAGGTTAGCCGCGTCCTGCGCAACACATACGGTTTGCTGGCTCTTACCCTGGCTTTCAGCGGTGTGATGGCTTACGTCTCGCAGCAGATGCGAGTCGGCTACCCTAATATTTTTGTCGTCCTCATCGGTTTCTACGGCCTGTTCTTCTTGACGAACAAGCTGCGTGATTCGGCATGGGGCCTGGTGTCTGCTTTTGCCCTGACCGGTTTTATGGGGTTCCTGCTGGGCCCTATTCTTAACCGTTTTCTGGGCATGCAGGGCGGCGCTGAAGTTGTCAGTTCTGCATTTGCAATGACCGCTCTGGTTTTTGGTGGCCTGTCCGCCTATGTGCTGATCACCCGCAAGGACATGAGTTTCCTGGGCGGCTTCATCACTGCCGGCTTCTTTGTGCTGCTGGGCGCGACGCTGGCTAGCTTCTTCTTCCAGGTCAGTGGCCTGCAACTGGCGATCAGCGCAGGTTTTGTACTGTTCTCGTCGGTGTGCATCCTGTTCCAGACCAGCGCCATCATTCATGGCGGCGAGCGCAACTACATCATGGCTACCATCAGCCTGTATGTTTCGATCTACAACCTGTTCATCAGCCTGCTGCAAATTTTCGGCATCATGAGCCGCGACGACTGATCAACAACCGCTACACAAAAGCCCGCTTCGGCGGGCTTTTTGTTGTCTGCTGCAAGCATCTTTGGGCTTCTGGCTTTATCATTACCGCAGATTTGCTGACAGAGCCCACCATGAAATTTGCCATTGCCCTATATTCGGCAGCCCATGCGCCCTCTTCCCGTCGCGCCCTGCGTTTTGCCGAGGCAGCGCTGGCGGGCGGCCATGAAATTGTAAGGCTGTTCTTTTATCAAGACGGTGTTCACAGCGCTTCGAGCAATATCGTGACGCCGCAAGACGAGCAGGATATCGCGCAACAATGGACGACCTTCATAAGTCAGCATCAGCTTGATGGCGTGGTGTGTATTGCCGCTGCCTTGCGCCGAGGCGTGCTTAATGAAGACGAAGCAGCGCGCTATCAACGTCCCGGGGTCAACCTGAAAGCTCCGTGGGAATTGTCGGGGCTGGGGCAGTTACACGATGCCATTCAATCGGCAGATAGACTGATCTGCTTCGGAGGGCCTTGAAATGACCAAGTCGCTTTTGATAATTAGCCGCCAGGCGCCATGGTCTGGCCCCGGGGCCAAAGAAGCGCTGGATATCGTTCTGGCTGGCGGTGCTTTCGATTTGCCGATTGGCCTGCTGTTTATGGATGACGGTACTTTTCAGCTCGTGCCCGAACAAAACGCTGCCGCCCTTCAACAAAAAAACCTCACTGCCAATCTGCAAGCCTTGGCCATGTTTGGTGTTGAAGATCTGTATGCTTGCCGTCACAGCCTCAACGAACGCGGCATCTCGCCCGCAGGCCTTGCGGTAGCAGATGTGCAGCCACTGTCCGCAGAGGAAGTCCGTGCAGTTATTGACCGTTATGACCAAGTGATCACCCTCTGATGTCGACCCTACACGTTGTGAGCCACTCACCTTTTTCTGACACCCGCCTGGGTAGCTGCCTGCGCTTGCTGGGCAGTGAAGATGCCCTGCTGCTTTGCGGCGATGCGGTATACGCCCTGCAGCTTCAAGGCAGCGCTCTCACATCCCTGGAAGACAAAAACGTTTTTATCCTTGAAGAGGACTTGCTGGTGCGCAACCTTGAGTGCCCGATATGGGCGACTGGTGTTGATTACCCGGCCTTTGTCGAGCTGTCGATTCATTATGACAAGGTCAACACCTGGCTATGAATGTGCTTACGCTGAGCGGTAAAAGCATCGAACTGGACAAAGACGGCTACCTGCTTGATCTCAACGACTGGTCTACTGAAGTTGCCCAGGCACTGGCCGCTCAAGCAGGTATCGAGCTAAGTCCCGAACACTGGGAAATCCTTGAGTTGTTGCGCCGCTTTTATCAGGAGTTTGAACTGTCTCCCGCCACGCGCCCATTGATCAAGTACACCGCTCTCAAACTGGGGCCTGAAAAAGGCAACAGCTTGCACCTCAACCGACTGTTTAATGGCACCCCAGCCAAACTCGCCGCCAAGCTGGCGGGCCTGCCCAAGCCGACCAATTGCCTATGAACACTCCCGCTGCGCTGACGCTCGAAACCCCGGCCGAACACCCTTTTGCGCAATTTGTACGCATTCTGGGCAAAGGTAAACGTGGTGCTCGCAACCTGACCCGCGAAGAAGCTCGCGAGGCCATGGGCATGCTGCTTGACGAGAAGGCAGAAGACACCCAATTGGGTGCCTTCCTGATGCTGTTACGTCACAAGGAAGAAAGCTCCGAAGAAATGGCAGGTTTCACTGAGGCTGTGAGGGAGCGTCTGACAGCGCCCGCGATCAAGGTCGACATCGACTGGCCGACTTACGCAGGTAAAAAGCGTCACTTGCCTTGGTATCTGCTGGCTGCCAAGTGCCTGGCCCAGAACGGCGTGCGCATTTTCATGCATGGTGGTGGCGCCCATACGGCGGGCCGAATGTACAGTGAACAGCTTCTGGAGACGCTTGGCATTCCACTGTGCCGCAACTGGCAGAGCGTTAACGAAGCCCTGGATGCAGGCAACCCGGCGTTTATGCCGCTACAGGACTGGGCGCCACAATTGCAGCGCATGATCGACCTGCGCAACACCTTGGGCCTGCGCTCGCCGATTCACTCTCTGGCACGCATTCTTAATCCCCTTAGTGCACGCTGCGGCCTGCAAAGCATTTTCCATCCGGGCTATCAAAGTGTGCACCGCGAAGCCAGTGGCTTACTGGGAGACACCAGCATCGTGATCAAGGGTGATGGCGGCGAGGTCGAAATCAACCCCGACACGCTGAGCCATCTCTACGGCACAACGGCAGGTGTGAACTGGGATGAAGAGTGGCCCGCTTTGTCTGCACAACGCCATGTCAAACCCGCATCGCTGGAGCCGGAGCACCTTAAGGCGCTATGGCGTGGCGAAGTCGAAGACAGCTACCCCCAACTGGCTCTGCTTTCAACCATCGCCTTGGCACTCAGAGGGTTGGGCACGCCCCGAGAGCAAGCCTTTGAGCTGGCCCAGCGCTATTGGGATAATCGTGACAAATCGATTTGATGCTGTAACTGGCCGCCCAATTCTGCCTTTTTGCGAGACCGCCCCATGCTAATTCCCTACGACCAGCTTGAACCCGACACCCTCACGAGTCTGATCGAAGATTTCGTCAGCCGTGATGGTACTGACAACGGCGATGACACACCCCAGGAAACCCGCGTGCTGCGTGTCCGGCATGCGCTGAGCAAAGGGCAAGCCGTCATTTTTTTCGACCTCGAAAGCCAGCAGTGCCAGCTGATGCCCAAGCACGCCGTGCCAAAAGAGTTCTTTGATTAATCCTTTGCAAGCGCGCCACCTGCCAGGTGCCCGGCATTGCCATCTTTTATCCGCTTATAGATTTCAGCGCGATGAACACTGATGGCCTTGGGGGCCTCAACCCCCAAGCGCACGTTAGTACCGTTTACGGCAATAACGCTCAGCGTTATTTCTGATCCGATTGAAATACGCTCGCCTGCGGCACGGGTGAGTATCTGCATGGCTGTCATCCTAGGATCTGAGTAGGCATAAAGACTGCACTGCGTAAAACACCCCATCAATCCCTACAAATGAATTCAGCGCACGCCTACTGCTTCCTCAGATACCTCCTACAGACTAACTGACAAACAAGCCTTTTACGGGCTTGAAAAGCGCGGCCCCAGCAAGATGATAGTTGCGCCGATCACACACAACCCTACGCCAATCCAGTCGGACCCCAGCGGCCGAATACGTTCCACGACCGCCAACCAGGCGATGGACGTAACAATGTAAATACCGCCATAGGCGGCATATGCTCGCCCGGCATAAGCCGCTTCGACTTTGGTCAAGAGCAAGGCAAATAGCACCAGGCTCACGATCGCCGGCAATGCCCACCATGCACTTTTGCCTTGGCGCAACCACATCCAAAATCCGTAACAGCCTGCAATTTCAAACAAGGCTGCCAAAAAAAACCATACGTAGTTGAGCATGCGTGTGTCTCCAGATAGGCAGCGCGCACCCTACCTGCGGGTCTGCTGCCGATCAAGGTGGAAGTGTTTTTCAACTGAAGCGCATAAAAGTTGAATTATTCGCCTGTCAGTTGAGTCGGATTTTATAAGCACTGCCCATCCTTGCTCCTCAAGCGGCGCCCCAAAACCTGCATATTGGTGCAACACAACAAGAAGGAAATGCTCATGACCACGATTCTTCTGATCGTTCTTATTTTGCTGTTGGTCGGTGGACTGCCGGTATTCCCACACTCAAAAAGCTGGGGATATGGACCGTCGGGGATTATCGGGACAGTACTGGTTGTGCTGTTGATATTGCTGTTGCTCGGCAAGATCTGACGCCAGCAACACAATAAAAAAGAGGCCCTGAGGCCTCTTTTTTATTTACCCGGCTGATTACTTCGGATCAGCCACGCCTGCGGTGTTGTCCAGCAGGCTCTTGGTAGCGGTTTGCAGGAAGGATTCGAGCTTTTGCTTGAGCTCGGTCGCTTCAGGCGAATCGGTTACCACTTTTGCTTCGGCATTGGCGCCCAACTTGTACTGCCAAACCTTGGCCGGCATATCCTTGGGCTGAACCAGCAAATGGTCGCCGCTGATGATCGCCACGGTCTGGTCACTGCCAGACGGCTTGATCACACCGCTGCCCTTGTCGCCTTCCGGCAGGGTCAGCAGGTCACGCCCCCAACACTGCTGACGGAACTCGCCACCCAGACGACCCATGATGGTCGGAACGATATCGACCTGAGTACCCACCGTGTCATTGCGGGCACCAAACTTCTCTTGAATACCAGGCCCGATCAGCAGCAGGGGTACGTTAAAGCGCCCTAGGTCCATCTCGGAAATTTGCTGTTCGTTGCCGAAGCCGTGGTCACCGACCACAACAAACAGGGTTTCCTTGAAGTACGGCTCTTTACGCGCTTTTTCGAAGAACTGGCCCAATGCCCAGTCCGAGTAACGCATCGCAGTCAAATGCTCGTTGAGCGAACCGCGATCAGTCACCGGCTCAACCGGCAACGGCGTAGGCAAGGCATACGGCGTGTGGTTGGACAGGGTTTGCAACAGCGCATAGAAAGGCTCTTTACCTTCACGCTTTTTCAGCTCTTCGAGGCCACGATTGAACATGTCCTGGTCGGACACGCCCCAGGTAGGGTCCGAGAACACCGGGTCAACGAAATCGTTACGACCCACAAAAGTAGTCATGCCCTGGTTGCTGAAGAAACCTGACTGGTTGTCCCAGGCAAAATCACCGTTGTAGACATACACGTCATCGAACTTACGGGCACTCAGCAATTCCGGCAGGCCGGACAGCTTGTGGCTGCCTTCGGGCGTCTGCATCAGGTATTCGAAACCCGGCAGGTTCGGGAAGCAGGCCATGGTGGCGAACATACCTTGGTGGGTATGGGTACCGTTGGAGAAGAAACGTTCGAACAGCAAACCTTCCTTCGCCAGGTTGTCGAAGTACGGTGTGATATTGCCCGGACGACCCAAGGCGCCCACCGAGTGACCGGCGAAGCTTTCCATCAGGATCACGACGACGTTCTTGATCGGCAGGGTTTTTTCCGCAGGCGGCGTGGTATCACGGCGCACAGGAGCAGTATCCGGGTCGACCAGCTTGTCGTTCTCGGTCAGCAGCATGTCGCGTACGGTCTGCTGAGCGACCGGTTGCTCCAGCGTAGCCTTCCAGATATTGGTGCGATCGTCACCGAAGCGGCTTTTGGCAGCAGCAATCAACGACAGAGAGCCGTTGAGCCCCAATTGGTTAGCGAAGTTGGAATCAGTTGTGTAGGCATCACCCCAGCGCAGCGGAGGACCCTGGCGCAGGGTGCCACGGGCCGCGACCACGCACACCAGCAACAACACCATAAACACGGCTACACGGCCATACCACGGCGCAACAGCGCGGGAGGCGCCCGAGGCAGTGCTTGAACGGGTGATGCGGTCTGCGCCACGGAATGCGAAATACAAAATGACAGTGCCAACGGCCCAGGCCAACAGGTAGCGCACTACCGGGAAGCCGTACCAAAGCATGCTCATGACGGTTTTCGGGTCTTCTTTAACGTACTGGAAAACCAGGCCGTTAAGGCGTTGATGGAATTCACGGTAGAAATCCATCTCCATCAGGCCCAAAAACAGCGCCAGACTGGAAGCAGCAAGCAGCCAGAAGCGCAATACACCGCGCATGGTCATTGCCTTGGCACTGAGCAGCGCCAACAGCAATGGAATGCTGAAGTAAACGACAATACGCAAGTCAAAACGCAGGCCGTTGGCGAACGCTTCGAGGAAAGTCGAGGCCGGGGTATCGAGGATCATTTCCCGGTTATAAACCAGCAATGCCACCCGCAGCAGGGTGAACATCACCATCATGATCAAGGCACAGAGCAGCGTAAACGCCAGATGCGATTTGACGGTCGGTTGCAACACACGCGTAGCAGCATGTTGTTGACTTGGGGCGTCCGGGTTTGCCATGTCGTTTTAGGACCCATTGGTTCATGTTGAAGTGGCTTTATTGAGCATTGCCCTGCCCTTGGCACCCGTGCGCGTTGGCACAGGCAGAGAGGTCACGCATTGGGGGGGCAAATGTTGCATGATCACCGGTGGATTTCCACTGGTACATCGCTCTTCTTTAAGCAGGATTTGGCCCGACACTCACCGCAAAACACCGCGCTAGAGGTGTTTGCAAGTTATGTAGCCGATAATTTGCGTGCGAATTGTCTTAAAGATTCCGTGAAAATTTCGTTCAAAGCACATCTTGAAACATAAGAAAGGGCCATCAGGCCCTTTCCAGTCTTTGCACAGCCGTTGAGTGTCGGCACCGCGGCTTGATAACCCAGTTGCTTAAATGCGCACATTCCCCCGCGGCCCGGCGATGGCCCAAATGACCAGCCCCAACACCGGCAGCAACAGAATCAGCAAGATCCAAAGGATTTTTGCCCCGGTCCCGGCACCACTTTTAAGCACGTTGATAATGGCCCAGATATCCAGGGCCAAAATAATCAAACCGATCAGTCCATTAAACGTTGAACCCATGATGACGCTCCTGAGTGAGTACGTGTGCACATAGGATAGTCACCCGCAGCCAGGGTTCCGCTTTTTATTGCACCGGCACAGCTTCAGACGTGCACGGCAACCTTCAAGGCTTCGAGCGAAGGTGCTGCCGCGATACCCGCTTCGGCACACAACTCCAGCACGCGAGGCACGTCATTGCCATACACCAGCACCACTTGAATCTCATCATCGAGCGGCTGGCTCAGGTTTAACAACACATAACCACCCTTCTCGGCGCTCATGCTGCCCATCTGGATCTGGATGCGGTTCAGCGCCGTCAGCGGCTCGGTCTTGGCCAACTGCTTGGGTTTGATGTTGAACGCGACGTCCGGACCAAACGAAGCAACGATCTGGGCAAACAGGTCCATGTAGGTATCTGCCTGGAACAAAACAGTGTCCGGCAAGCTACCCACAATTACCCACTCACCCAGAGGGATAGGGAAGCTGTCGTCGTAGTTGATGTCCGGATTGGCAGCCAGAAACGCATCCTGATCAGCGTAAGCTTGAGCCGCCTCGTCAGCGATTGTGGCGATTTCGTCGTCGCCCATGCACCCAGAGCTGATTTTGCTGATGAGTTCAACGAGAGTGGTTTTCATGGGCGAGGCCTGTCACTGGGAAATTTAAGGGCGCGAAGGATATAACAATTGCGCCCTTCACGGGCAATCAGCCCAACAGCTTCTCAAGTTTAGCCACGGCGTCGGTTGCGCCCATGGTCTTGGCGGCATCCAGCGCAGTAATGCCGTTGGCATCCTTGGCTTTAGGGTCAGCGCCCTTGCTGATCAGGTAATCGATGATCTCGGTGCGATTGAACATGGCGGCCATCATCAGTGCGGTTCGGCCATCAAACGAAGCACCTTCAACTTGTGCGCCGCCCTCGACCAAGGTTTTGACCATCTGCAGATCTCCCTTGAAAGCTGCACCGGCAATCGGGCTTTGGCCGTTGTCATTGCGGATTTCGGGGTCGGCATTGTGTTCAAGCAACACCTTGACCGCCTCTGCGTGCCCGTGATAGCTGGCCAGCATCAGCAAAGTATCGCCTTTATGGTTGCGCAAGTTAGCCGGCAAACCCTTGCTCAGCAAGGCGGCCAACATTGCAGCATCGCCGTCGCGCGCTTTGTTGAACACCTGCTCGGCAAAGTCGGCGGCCTCTTCCGGGGTCATCTGCCGGGCTTGATCTGCTGGCTTGTTGTCTGACATGTAAGGCTCCACCTTCGCTACAAAAAAACCTAGTTTCCTGAGACAGAGCAAAGGTGTCATCCCTTTTTTTCTCAACATGGCCATAGAAGCAATCAATCGCAGATTCAGGCCTCATATCAACTGGGCAAAATGCAGGATGCACGATGGCCCTTCATGCAAATTGCACGACACCTTCACTTTTAATAAATTTTATGTCATTGATTAATAAGGATTTTTTAAAATCAGAATAGTGGCACAATCACTGCAACTACCCCTCCATAGAAGCCTTTCAAGAGCTATGGAGCCAAACACATGAGCCTGATTCAGGAAAAATTCGCATCGTTGTTCTCCAATTACACAGTTACCGTCAAACCCCGTCCAGATGGCGGAGTGTTGTTGACCCTGTGTGACAGCGACGGGAAGCAGACTCAGCGCACGATTTCATACGCGCAATTGCACACCGCCGAACAACTGACGTGGGCCATCAGCGCCATTCGCCGCGATCTAGCCGGCACCGCCAGTGAACTGCCGACGATTTCGCTGCTGCAAAGCCAGCATCGCTTCGCACTGCCGACTTATCACACGCGCTAGTCAGAACGACTGATGCAAAAAAGCCAGCGATTGCTGGCTTTTTGTTGTGTCCGGCAGGTGCACGATCTAATCGTCAAGACCTGGGAAGTGGCTGGCGATGTCTGCCCCAGTCGGATTCGCAACCATGCCCTGCGTGCTGCTGTACATCCTGATGGCAACAAGGTGCGGGTGCTCACCCATATCAAACCATTGCGCAGTGCCGGCAGGCACCGAGACCACATCGTTCCGCTCGCACAGCACCGCATACAGGTAATCGCCGATGTGCAGCGCAAGCAGTCCGCGTCCGGCGGCAAAAAAACGTACCTCATCAGCGCCATGTCGATGCTCGTTCATAAACCCTGCGCGCAACTCGGCTTTTTGCGGGTGTTCGCTGTTGACGCTGACAACCTCTATACAGACGCTACCGTGTTCACTCATAAGCCGATCAATCGATTCACGGCAGGCCTGGACCACTTCGTCCTCGCTGGCTCCCGGCCGGATCGGTGTCGTGGTTTGCAAACGATCATAACGCACACCCTGCTCGGCCAGCGTAGAAACGATGTCTTCAAAGTGGGTCAGCACTTTGTTGGGTAATTCAGGGCTCGATACGTGATAAACGGACAGGCTGCTCATGGGATGTGGTTCCTTGACTTGGGCGTGCATTCGGCTGTTACGGACAGTGATTAACGCCTGCCCTCTTGCAATCGAGTGGCAATGATAACGGCTGCGGTCAGCGCTGCGACGCTTGCCATACTAAAGGTGAACGTGGGGCCCAGGGTGTTCCAGCTGTAGCCGGAATACAGCGCCCCCACTGCGCCGCCAATCCCGGCCAGGGTGGCGTACAAAGCCTGTCCTTGCCCTTGCTGGCCCGGCCCGAAACTGCGCTGTACAAAGGTCATGGCCGAGGCATGAAAACTGCCGAACGTGGCAGCATGCAGCAGTTGCGCCAACAGCAATACCCACAAGTGCTCCGCAAAAGAGCCCAACAACAGCCAGCGCAATGCGGCCAGCAAGAAACTGAACATCAACACACGACGCACCGAAAACCTGAGCAGGATACGGCGCATGGCCAAAAACATCAGGACTTCGGCGACGACTCCCAGGGCCCAGAGCAAACCGATCACTCCCCGACTGTAACCCAGGTCTTCAAGGTGCAGGGTCAGGAAGGTGTAATACGGTCCGTGGCTCATTTGCATCAACGCGACACAGGCATAAAACGCCAGGACACCGGGGCTGCACAATTGCTTTAAAAAGCCGCCGACGATGGCTACACGACCCTGACTCGAAGGTTGCGCGTTCGGCACCCAGAGGCTGCACAACACGATGCCGCCCATGATCACGATCAGCGCTACCGGGTAAATATCCAGGCTCAGCCACTCAAACAGACGTCCCAAAATCACCACGGTGAGGATAAAACCGATCGAACCCCACAGGCGAATCTGACTGTAACGTTCGGGCTGCTCGCGTAGATGGGCAAAGGTGATGACTTCGAACTGCGGCAGTACGGCGTGCCAGAAGAAAGCGTGAAGCGCCATCACCAGCGCCAGCCAAGCGTAGCTCTGGCTGACAAAAATCAGGGCAAAGCTGAGCAAGGTAAAGAGCGCACCCAACCGCACGATCAACAGGCGCTGGCCAGTGTAGTCCCCCAGCCAGCCCCACAAATTGGGGGCCACGCAGCGCATCAGCATCGGGATGGCCACCAGTTCGCCTATTCGCGCACTGGAGAAGCCCAAGTGATGGAAGTACAGCGCCAGAAACGGCGCTGTCGCGCCGAGCAAGGCGAAATAGAAGAGATAGAACCCTGACAGTCGCCAGTAAGGAAGAGTCGCCACGGTCGTCAGACCATGGCGCTCAGCAGCCCCTGCATTACAGCTGGCCCAGCACAGGCGTGCTTACGCGCACGTCGGCATTTTGGCCTCGATGACGCAGCAGATGGTCCATCAGCACGATGGCCATCATCGCTTCGGCAATCGGCGTGGCACGAATGCCGACACACGGGTCATGACGGCCCTTTGTGATCACGTCCACCGGGTTGCCATGCACGTCAATCGAGCGGCCCGGGGTGGTAATACTCGATGTTGGCTTGAGAGCCAAATGCGCAACGATCGGCTGACCCGACGAAATACCGCCCAAAATGCCGCCCGCGTTGTTGCTGAGGAAGCCTTCGGGAGTCATCTCGTCGCGGTGCTCGGTGCCACGCTGGGCAACGCTGGCAAAGCCCGCACCAATCTCGATGCCCTTGACTGCGTTGATGCTCATCAGTGCATGGGCCAGTTCGGCGTCAAGGCGATCGAAAATCGGCTCGCCCAGACCGGGAATCACACCCTCGGCGACCACGGTGATTTTTGCACCGACCGAGTCCTGGTCACGACGCAGTTGGTCCATGTAGGCCTCAAGCTCCGGCACTTTGTCTGGATCAGGACTGAAAAAGGCGTTTTCTTCGACCGAGTCCCAGGTCTTGAACGGGATTTCGATCGGGCCCAGCTGGCTCATGTAGCCACGAATCACGATGCCCTGGGTGGCCAGATACTTTTTGGCAATTGCACCTGCGGCCACACGCATCGCCGTTTCACGGGCCGAACTGCGACCGCCACCGCGGTAATCGCGTTCGCCGTACTTATGGTGGTAGGTGTAATCGGCGTGGGCCGGGCGGAACAGATCCTTGATCGCCGAGTAGTCCTTGGACTTCTGGTCAGTGTTGCGGATCAACAGGCCGATGGCGCAACCCGTGGTGCGGCCTTCAAACACACCGGAAAGGATTTCGACTTCGTCGGCTTCCTGACGCTGGGTGGTATGACGGCTGGTGCCGGGCTTGCGTCGATCCAGATCTCGCTGCAGGTCTTCAAGGGACAGCTCCAGCCCTGGCGGGCAGCCATCAACAATGGCGACCAACGCCGGACCATGGCTTTCGCCAGCGGTGGTGACAGTGAACAGCTTGCCGTAGGTATTGCCGGACATGCAGGGCGCTCCGCGAAAATCAGCCGATAAAATTCAGCCCGGAATCCGTTCAAATCTTGTTGCAGCCACAACAGAAGTTGAACAGATCCCAGATAACCAAATGCGCCAGTATACGCAGGCTACCTCCGTAGTTCATCCTCGAACCTTACTCATCCGGGTTTGTCCAACCGGCACACTAGACAATGATGGCGCTATGATGCTGCGAATACTCTTTTTTGCACTGACCCTGCTTGGCTTTGGCTCCCAGGCCCTGGCAGCCCCCCCCTCCAATGTCTTGCTGCGACCCATTGAGCTGGATACCGGCTCCGGCACGCTGTATGGCTCGCTGGTGTTGCCCAAGAGCGACAAACCTGTCCCCGTGGTATTGATCATCGCAGGCTCCGGCCCCACTGACCGCGACGGCAACAACCCCCTAGGCGGGCGCAATGACGCCCTGAAAAAACTGGCATGGCGCCTGGCCCAGAGCAATATCGCCAGCGTGCGTTTCGACAAGCGTGGCATTGCTCAAAGCCGACCAGCCGGGCCTGACGAACGACAGTTGAACCTTGATCAATATGTCACCGACGCGGTGGCCTGGGGCGAGAAGCTCAAAAGCGATCCGCGCTTTGGCAAGGTGTTTGTGCTCGGACACAGTGAGGGCGCGCTGATCGCAAGCCTGGCAGCCCCCAGAATTGGCGCCGCCGGGGTGATTTCCATTGCGGGGACGGGACGCCCGGTGGGCGTATTGTTGCGCGAACAGTTGCAACGCAATCACCTGCCACCTGCGCTGCTCAAACGTAGTTTTGAATTGATCAGTACACTTGAAGCCGGTCGCACCGACGACAATGTACCCAACGACCTGCAACTGGTGTTTCGTCCCAGCGTCCAGCCTTACATGATCAGCCTTCTGCGCTACAACCCTGCGACTGCCTTTGCTGCACTGAAAATGCCGGCACTGATCATTCAAGGCACTCACGATATTCAGGTCGAGGTCAAGGATGCACGCCTGCTCAAGGCGGCCAAGCCCGATGCCGTCCTCACGCTGATCAATGGCATGAACCACGTGATGCGCATCGTACCGATGGACATGAAGCGCCAGATACAATCCTACAACGACCCCAATCAGCGTCTGGCTGGCGAACTGGGGGATCGAACTGTGCGCTTTATCACGAAAGTGAACGCTGGCCAGCCCTACAGTCCTGCGCATAACGGCCGATAAACCGGTGTCGGCCGCCTTTGCTTTGCTGACATTTCGGGCTAGCACAGGACTGAGCCGCTATGAGCGACACCCCATCACACCCCGCCGGGCCTGAGGCACCGGCAGTGCCCGAGGCGCCGCTCCTGCCTTGGGCTGACGTGCAGCCCGAGCAATTCAGGATGCTGCGCCTCGCCCCCCTGCAAACTGACCGCACCACCGGGGCGCGGCCCCTGCGTTTTGTGCAGTTCGGGTATGCCGAGCGCAACAGCAAAGAACTCAGCCTCCTGCGCCTGACTGTCACCTTGCCCGGCCAACGGGTGCGCAATGAGCAAAACCATCTCGACGTGTGGGTCGACCACGTCACTCACCGTGTACGTTTGAGCCCCGAACGCGGCCTGCAGGTTGAACCCTTGAACCGCGGTATTGGCCGTTTTCTGCTGGCTCAAGCCGCTCAATGGGTGCAAAAAAAGTGGTCACACTACCGCATTGACGGGACCGACCTGCCCAGCAGGGATGCCCTGAACGAAGACAGCCGCCTGCGCCGCGACCATTTTTTGCGCGTGCATGGGTTTGATGTGGTGTATGCCGACGCCCAGTTTCTGAAAGCGCGCATCGAAGACGTCCAGGCAGGCGAAATACTGGACAGCTGGAACGTCGAGAAACTTCAGTTCCTGGAAGTGCTCGATGCCGCACACATGCTGCAGCAGGCCGAACAGAATCTGCAGGAGCAGGACGTCAAGTTGCGGGACAAGGATGAAAAGCTCAGCAGGTTCCGGCGCGAAGAGACCGGGTTGCGCTTTACCATTACCTGCCTGGTGGCCTTTTCAGTGTTCCAGGCAGGCTTGTTGATCTGGATTGCGACACACCGTTAACACAACGGCTACAGAAAGACTTCAACCATGGGAGCGAGCAGGGTCGCTCCCACGCTGCGTATCTGCATCAGCCATCAGATCCGCGAAGCAAACAGCGCCTGATGCTCGCGGCACTGCTCGGCGGTCAGCATGAACACGCCGTGCCCCCCACGCTCGAACTCTAGCCAGGCAAAATCGACTTCCGGGTACAGCGACTCAACGTGAACCTGGCTATTGCCCACTTCAACAATCAGCAGGCCTTTTTCGGTCAGGTGGTCACCCGCCTCGGCCAGCATCCGACGTACCAGGTTCAGACCATCGTCGCCGCAGGCCAGACCCAGCTCAGGTTCATGCTGATATTCGGCAGGCATGTCGGCAAAATCTTCAGCATCGACATACGGCGGGTTGGACACGATCAAGTCGAAGCGTTGCCCCGGCAAGCCATCAAAGCCATCGCCCTGAACGGTATAGACGCGCTCGTCAACGCCGTGACGCTCAATATTCTGATTAGCCACTTCAAGGGCTTCAAAGGACAAGTCAGCCAACACCACTTCGGCGTTCTGGAACTCATAGGCACACGCGATGCCGATACACCCCGACCCGGTGCACAGGTCAAGAATGCGCGCAGGCTCTTGTGCCAGCCATGGCTCAAAACGTTTTTCGATCAGCTCGCCAATGGGCGAGCGCGGAATCAGTACACGCTCATCCACGATGAACGACATGCCGCAGAACCACGCCTCGCCCAACAAATAGGCCGTCGGCACGCGCTCTTCGATACGGCGCTTGAGCAAGTGTTGCAGGTTGACCAGCTCATCGTCTTCAAGACGGCAATCGAGGTAACTGTCCGCAATTTCCCAGGGCAGGTTCAACGCACCCAACACCAATTGACGGGCTTCGTCCCACGCGTTGTCGGTGCCATGACCAAAGAACAGCTCTTCCCCATGAAAGTGGCTAACGGCCCAGCGAATATGGTCGCGCAAAGTGCGCAGGCGGGAAGTGATCAATGGTCTTACTCCTCAAAATCGATTGGCGATTCTAACAGCCAAACTCCGACGCGCCAAAGTTGTGCCTTACGCTTACACGCAACGCTGTTTTAAAACGTCAGAACGCGTCCCGGAAAAACATGAAATCGCTCCAATTTGTACATTTTCCGGTTCTTGCCTTACCCCTTGACATCGCTACAGGCCAGCAACCACACCGCTTACACGACAGGCCATTCACATAAACGCTCCGCCAGTGGAGAATGTCGCAAAAGCCCCATTCAAAGGAGCCCCCGAATGCCCGCTTTAAAGACGATGTTTCAACTCACTGGACGTGGTTATGCCGCGGCCAATCTGAGCAATGCCAGCCTGCTGATCATCGATGCGCAAAATGAATACCTGAACGGGCCATTGGCCTTGTCCGGGATGGACGCTGCCACCGCCAACATCGCACTTTTGCTGGAGGCTGCCCGCAAGGCCAAGCGCCCGGTGATTCATATCCGTCACCTGGGCACCGTTGGCGGCATGTTCGACCCTCAGGGCGAGCGCGGCGCGTTCATCAAGGGCCTGGAGCCCCAGGGCGATGAACTGATTATCGAAAAGCGCATGCCTAACGCCTTCAATGACACGGGTCTGCAAAAGGCACTGGAAAACCTGGGTTCTCTGGATGTGATCGTCTGCGGCTTCATGAGCCATTCCAGCGTCAGCACCACCGTGCGTGCAGCCAAGGACTATGGCCTGCGCTGCACCCTGGTCGAAGATGCCTGCGCCACCCGAGACCTGCCTACCCCGGACGGCATTATCAGTGCAGAGCTCGTTCAGAAAGCCGAGATGGCGATCATGAACGACAACTTCGCCACCCTGACCCTGACCAAAAACCTGATTTGATCTGAATCGGCTTCTGACGGGCGGTCTCTCCAACCGCCCATCAATAAACACCTTCCACCTGCACGCAGCTTCCTATTTCACCCCTCCCAGGAACAACCTGCCCAAGTCCCTGTCGAAGGGCCGATACCCTTTAAGGAAAGATCGGAATGAAGATCTCCGATGGTTTTGATGCTCGACGCTTACGCCCCAAGGCCCACAGTGATTGGCGCTCGCGCCTGGTTCTGATGTTTGCGGCGCTGCTGGCGCTGCTTGGCGCACTAATGTTTGTGGCGGGGGCTACCAGCCTGATTGGCCATCCAGATGCCTTGGGCGAGCTCAATGCCAGCCCCGCTGGTGCATCGCTGGTGCTGGTGACGGGCATGCTGATCTGCTGGCTAGGGATCTGGATGTGGCGTCGCCGTCGGCGCCTGATGCGAAAACCGTTTGGGCTGAACATGGCTCCACACCTCATGAAAAAGCACGACTGAAGCATATCCGCCGCCCGATGGTCGTCGACTTGGGTAAACTAGCCGCCCTTCACGGAGGCTGACATGCAAGACGACGACTTTTCCCTGTTCAAAAACGAGATCCGCGGCGTTAAACCGATCAAGCATGATCGAGCGGACACCGGTAAACCCAAAGCTGATCGTGCACAGCTGGCAAAACTGCGTCAGTCAGCCACTGTGCGAACCAATGCGACCATCATCGACGGCCTGTCAGACCAATTCGTGATTGATGTCGGCCCCGAAGATCAACTGAGCTGGGCCCGTGACGGCGTGCAAGAAAGCCAGATGCGCAAGCTCAAGCTGGGCCAGATCAGCTTTGAGGGCAGCCTTGACCTGCATGGCATGACTGTCGAAAAAGCCCGCGAAACCCTTTGGGAGTTCCTCAGCGAAGCCACCCGGCTAGAAGTACGTTGCGTGCGCGTCACCCACGGCAAGGCTGTGCGTCTGGACGGCAAGCGCCCGATGATCAAAAGTCACGTCAATACGTGGCTGCGTCAACACTCACAGGTGCTAGGGTTCTGCTCCTGCCAGGCCAAGCATGGGGGTGCCGGCGCGGTGTATGTCATGCTCAAACGCACCATGATGGAAGGCCGCGACGAGCAATAAACCCGGCATGGGTGTAGAACCCGCTTCGCTCTAGGCAAAGCCGTCATATCGAGCAGCCCTCCAACTGCTCAATAACCCCTTAGTTCAGTGGCACTCTCCTCGCACACACTAAAACTTCGTGAGCTCGTGGTCGGGGCTGGCTGTAGCGTTTTACGGCACCCTTAAGTTACCCGCTTAACTTTATAGGTTTCAAACTAACTAACTATACAAAAAGTATGGCTACCCTCCCCTTTAAACCTGCTGGATAATACGGGGTACTCGGCGCTGCTTTAGCCCTCCACACATGGATAACTTTTTGTGACTCCACGACCTCCCAAAACACGCATATTAGTTGTCGACGACCAACCGCTTATCGTTGAAGAGATGTGTGAGTTTCTTGAGAGTAATGGTTTCGCCTGTATTCCCAGCTACAGCAGCCGCCAAGCCATTGACCTGTTCAACGAGGACCCGTCGATCGCCTTGGTGGTGTGCGACTTGTTGATGCCCGGTTTCGATGGAATAGAGCTCATCCAGAAGCTCAAGCAATACTCCAAGAAGCATCGCGTCTTCGATGCCGTCCTGCTGAGCGCCCAGGGCGAAAAACAGGATTTGGTCCGCGCTCTGCGGGAAGGCTTCTCCGACTACCATCAAAAACCTGTTAACCCCGACTCGCTGCTTCAAACGCTAAAAAAACTGGAAGAAAAGCAAACAGAAAGCGCCACACACAATCAGAGCACTGACGCCTTGAGCAGGCGCTTGCAAGGCTTGATAAATTCCATAAGCGACATACACAGCGATATAAAAAAAACACACCCCACCCGTGTAAAGAACACTAAAAGCTCATCAAATACCGAACAAGCTGATTATAAAAATTTTCTATTCAGCAAGTTATCCCCTCGCCAACTGCAAGCGGCACACCTTGTCAGCGAAGGTAAAACAAACTACGAAATCGCCTGCGACATGGGCATTACGCCAAATACCGTAAAGCTCTATATCTCACAAATACTGAACTTAACAGGCGCCTCCAACAGAACACAGTTAGCGCTGGCTTTAAAATCACATGGATTGAGTCTCTAAAGCGATGAACATACGCTACAGCAAAGGTTTTGGCTCCTTTATCACTATTTGCATGCCGGACGCGGTGAGGGTCGGTTTACACCGTCAACTAAAGGCTATCAATAGCGCCCGGAACAGCCTGCAAGTACGCTTGGCAAGTGAGCGCGCAGAAGGCTTTAGCGAAGCGCTCAAAACCCTCGATATATTAAGCAATGAGGATATGGCCAGTGTTTCCCAGGTGATACACGCCGTGGTCCAGGCCAGGACCCACGCCCTGACGCTGTAAAGGCGGCTGGATGAACACGCCCTCGCAGGCCTCCAGCGGGGTCAGCCCTCGATTCGCGCAGGCCTGATCCCGATAATGCATTGAGCCTGCACTCGACCGAATCACGCTTATTTTCCAAGAAGCGCCATCAAAACTGATCATCAGAGTGCGCTGACAATACAACTGCCGCCATTCCTACGCTACCATGTGCCTCATGGCAGGCATGAACCCTGCGTTTATCGCCAATCAGCTAAGTCACAGCGTACAAATGTTGCTTTCAACGTATGCTAAATGGCTCATTTCCAGCACAGACTGGAGCGAGCTCGGGAAACTCGAAAACAGCAAGATTGGTACAAAATTGGCACGACCCGACGAGGTGCCACTATGAAACCCGCATGGAATATAGCCCTGTGACATTGGAACAAAACTACACCGCCATCCTCGGTCAACTCGGCGAAGACGTTTCCCGTGAAGGCCTGCTGGATACGCCAAAGCGTGCAGCCAAAGCCATGCAGTACCTGTGCCGTGGCTATGAACAAACTCTCGAAGAAGTCACCAATGGTGCCTTGTTCAGCTCTGACAACAGCGAAATGGTGCTGGTGAAAGACATCGAGTTGTACTCGCTGTGTGAACACCACCTGCTGCCGTTTATCGGCAAGGCCCACGTTGCTTACATTCCGAGCGGCAAAGTGCTGGGGCTGTCTAAAGTGGCGCGCATTGTCGACATGTACGCCCGCCGCCTGCAGATCCAGGAAAACCTGAGCCGCCAGATCGCCGACGCAGTGATGCAAGTCACCGGCGCCCTGGGCGTTGCCGTGGTGATTGAAGCCAAACACATGTGCATGATGATGCGCGGTGTCGAGAAGCAAAACTCGTCGATGATCACATCGGTGATGCTGGGTGAGTTCCGCGAAAACGCCGCCACCCGTAGCGAGTTTCTCAGCTTGATCAAGTAACTGGCGTCCCGAAAAAGACCGGCGTTTATCGCCGGTTTTTTTTCGTATGTCTGTTTTCAGGTAAGCTGCGCCCCTTCTTACTTGCCCATGAGGCTTTTACTGTGTTTATCAAAGCGCTTCGCGTAGGCCTGGGTCAGCTCATCATCGCTGGCGATTTTGTTACCCGCCCCAGCAAAAAGCAGCGCCCTGCAGCCGCACAGGCGCAGGTCGATCACGCTGCCAAAAGCCTGACCCTGTACCAGTTCCACGCGTGCCCGTTCTGCGTAAAAACCCGCCGCACCTTGCGTCGCCTGAATGTGCCGGTAGCCCTGCGTGACGCGAAAAACAACGAGCAGGACCGTCAAACCCTGCTGGAGCAAGGCGGCAAGATCAAAGTCCCGTGCCTGCGCATCGAAGAAGATGGCAAGACCACTTGGATGTACGACTCCAAGGTGATCATTGAGTACTTGAACCAACGCTTTGCCAACGTTTAAACATCACGCTCCACTTACAAAAAAACCGGCACTAGGCCGGTTTTTTTGTGTGCGCAATCAACTCAATCGAGCATGCCCACATGCCGCGGATGGCTGGCCACTCGTTGCAGCCACGCTTGAATACCCGGGTAACCGCTAAGATCAAAGCCACCCTGATCCGCCACGTGGGTGTAGGCGTACAGGGTCACGTCTGCAATCGAGTACTGATCACCCACCAGATACGGTGTGCGGTTGAGCTGTTGCTCCATCACGTCCAGCGCTTTGTAACCCCGCTTCTGCAGTTTGCGGTACTCCTCCAGACGCTCTTGAGGCAAGCCCAGGTAAAACTGGATAAACCTCGCCACAGCAATGTAAGGCTCATGGCTGTACTGTTCGAAAAACTGCCATTGCAGCACCTGGGTGCGCAAGCGCGGCTCGGTCGGCAAGAACTCACTGCCGTCGGCCAGATAGTTGAGAATCGCGTTGGACTCCCACAGGCACGTACCGTCTTCCAGCTCCAGCACCGGCACTTTGCCGTTCGGGTTTTTCGCCAGGAAATCCGGGGTTTCTGTTTCACCCTTGAGGATGTCCACCGCGAACCACTGATAATCAAGGCCCAGCAAATGCAGCATCAGCTTGATCTTGTAGCAGTTGCCCGAATTGTAATCGCCATAAACCTTGAGCATCGCGCCTCCTTTAGGCCGCTTGGGCAGCCTGTGCCTGACGAATAACGTTAGCCAGGCGCTTGAGGCCTTCGTGCAGACGCGCAGGGTCGATGTGGCTGAAGTTCAGGCGCAGGCTGCCAACGTTCTGGTCCGGGTTGGCGAAGAACGGCTCACCCGGCATGAATGCCACGTTCTGCTCCAGCGCAGGCTTGAGCAACGTACGGGTATCGAACGGCTGCTTGAGGGTCAGCCAGAAGAACAAACCGCCCTGCGGTACATGCCAGTCAGCCAGGTCCGAGAAGTGCTCTTCGAGCGCCAGCTGAAAGCCGTCACGACGTACACGGTAGAAGTCACGCAATTCGGCCAGGTGGTTGCTCATTTTCTCGGTGCCGATCCACTGCAATGCCTGCCATTGGCCAACACGGTTAGTGTGCAGGTCCGCCGATTGCTTGAGGCGCAGCAGGTGCGGGAACAGATCAGGGCTGGCAATCAGGAAGCCAACGCGCAAACCCGGCAACAGGGTTTTGGACACAGTGCCGGTGTAGATCCAGCTGGCTTTTTTCAGGCGGCTGACAATCGGCGTGGCGCTGCCGCCGTCAAAATTCAGTTCGCGGTACGGCTCATCTTCAATCAGGGTTACGCCGAACTCGTCCAGCAAGGCCGCAACGGCGTCGCGCTTGGTTTCGCTGTAACGCACGGCAGACGGGTTCTGGAACGTCGGGATCAGGTAGATGAAAGCGGGACTGTGTTTTTCCAGTTGCACACGCAACGCGGCCAGGTCCGGGCCATCGGCTTGCAGCGGGAACGTCAGGCACTCGGCACCGAACAGTTGGAATATTTGCAGCGCGGCCAGATAGGTCGGCGCTTCAAGCATGATCTCAGTGCCTTTGTCGATGTACAGCTTGGCAGCCAGATCCAGTGCCTGCTGCGAGCCGCTCAGTACCATGACCTGGCTCGCGTCGCAATCAACGCCCAATGCACGGGCCTCGGCAGCCAGTACTTCACGCAATGCCGGCTCGCCTTCACTCATGCCGTATTGCCCCATCGAGGCCGGCATATCGGTCCAGTCGACCTTGGGCAGCATGGCTTCGGCCGGTAGCCCGCCAGCGAAAGACATGACTTCCGGACGTTGGGCCGCAGCCAGAATTTCACGAATCAAAGAGCTTTTCAGGCGGGAAACACGTTCGGAGAAGGCCATACAGATCACCGGTAGCGGAAGTAATTGGAAATAAGTCAAACTGGTTGACCGAAACTACGCCGCGAAGCCTAGATACGTCAATATGCTTGACCTTAAAAATCCGACCACTCAGCGTGCCGCCATGGAAGCCTTCTTCTTTGGCTATCAAGCATTTACCGCCAAGGCGGACGAAATGCTGGCACGTCGTGGGCTAAGTCGGGTGCATCAGCGCATCGTTTTCTTTATCGCCCACCATCCCGGTGTAAGCGTCAAGGAACTGCTGACGCTGCTGGGCGTAAGTAAACAAGCCCTTAACACGCCTTTACGCCAGTTGATCGAAATGGACCTGGTGCGCAGCGTCGCCCCCGAGACCGACAAGCGCAAACGCCTGCTGGAGTTGACCGCTGACGGCGTCACCTTCGAGAAAAACCTGCGTCGCGAGCAGGTCAAGCTATTGCAGCGGGTGTTCGCCCAAGCGGGTGACGACGCCGTCAATGGCTGGCTGGCAATCAACCATGCCTTGGGCCAAAGCCGCCAGCCCTAGCCTGCCCCCACCTTAACGTCCTCATGCACCCTGCATTTCGTCTACAACATCGAAAACATTAATTGCTTTTTTTGTATACAAAAGCATAATTCATCTCGCCTGCATTCTTGACCCAAAGGTCAGAAAACTGCCGCTCGCCTCACCAGTGCCCTTAAAAACAATAAAAGCCTGAGGAAATAACCGTGGACAGCCAAAAGTCAGAAATCCCCGCCGTTGAACTTTCCCCTCCCACCTCCCGCGGGTGGCTGGAGCGCCTGTTCAAACTGTCGCTGCATGGCACCACGGTCAAAACCGAGCTGATCGCCGGGCTGACCACCTTTATCACCATGGCCTACATCATCTTCGTCAACCCCAACATCATGGCTGACGCAGGCATTAATCATGGCGCGGCCTTTGTGGCGACCTGCATCGCCGCCGCGCTAGGCAGCCTGCTGATGGGGCTTTACGCCAACTGGCCAGTAGGCCTGGCGCCAGGCATGGGCCTGAATGCGTTCTTCACTTACACAGTGGTCGGAACCATGGGTTACAGCTGGGAAACGGCCCTGGGTGCGGTATTTGTGTCTGGCGTGCTGTTCCTGTTTCTGACCCTGTCGCGGATACGCGAATGGCTGCTCAACAGCATTCCTGTCAGCCTGCGCCATGCGATGGGTGCGGGGGTCGGCTTGTTTTTGGGGGTTATTGGCCTGAAAACCTCGGGCATTATCGTCGACAGCCCGGCCACCTTGATCAAGCTGGGATCGCTGCATGATCCTGCTCCGCTGCTGGCCGCCGTGTGTTTCTTGATGATTGCGATTCTTAGCTATCACCGTGTATTCGGCGCGATCCTGATCAGCATCATTGCCGTCACCCTGGCTGGCTGGAGCCTGGACCTGGTCCACTACAACGGCATTATGTCTGCGCCGCCTAGCCTGGCTCCCACCTGGATGGCCATGGACCTCAAGGGTGTGTTCAATATCAGCATGATCAGCGTGGTATTTGCCTTTCTGTTTGTACACATGTTCGACACTGCCGGAACCCTGATGGGCGTGGCCCAGCGTGCCGGCCTGGTCAAGGCTGACGGCAAGATCGAAAATCTGTCCCGGGCACTCAAGGCTGACAGCGCTTCGAGCGTATTCGGCGCTGTGGTGGGCGTGCCGCCCGTAACCAGCTATGTCGAAAGCGCCGCGGGTGTTGCCGCCGGCGGTCGAACCGGACTCACCGCAGTCACCGTGGGCGTATTGTTTGTAGCCGCGATGTTCTTTGCCCCCCTGGCTGGCATGATCCCCGCTTACGCGACTGCTGGCGCACTGATTTACGTGGCCATGCTGATGATGGGTGGCATGGCCCACATCAACTGGGACGAACCCACTGACTGCATCCCTGCCATTGTGACCATGATCATGATGCCGTTGACCTTCTCGGTCGCCGACGGGATTGCTCTGGGCTTTATCACCTATGTCGCACTCAAGGCGGGCACCGGCAAATACAGCGAAATTTCTGTCAGCTTGTGGGTGCTCTGCGCTATTTTCATCGCCAAGTTTATTTACCTGTAGACCGGGCGATATCAACCGGCCCCGCCAATGATGCGGGGTCTTTGTGTTATGGGAGGAAGTGATGAGTCTGGAAACCTGGCTGCTGTTCAGCAGCGCGGCATTGGTGGTAATCCTGATTCCGGGGCCTTTGTCGTTATTGATGATCAGCAACAGTTTGAACTACGGTTTGCGCCGTTCGTATCCGGCATTTCTGGGGGGAGTGTTTGCCTCGATTTGCCTGCTTAGCGCTTCAGCTCTCGGCTTGGGTGCCTTGCTGCTGGCTTCGGAAAAACTCTTTAGCGCCCTGAAAATCGTCGGTGCGCTGTACCTGTTTTACCTTGCCTGGCAAAGCTGGAAGCAATCGCGCCAGCCGGCCACGGTCACCAACGTGCCTGAAGCTGCACCAAAACCACGCTTCAGCGCCCTGTTCGGGCGCGCGTTTGTACTGGGCGCCAGCAATCCGAAAGATATTTTGTTCTTTGCCGCCTTCCTGCCGCAGTTCCTCAACCCCGACTTGCCGTTCCTTAACCAGTTGCTGGTGATGATCGCCACCTGGACCGTACTCGACCTGCTGTGCAAGCTGGCCTACGGCCTTGGTGCCCATGGCGCGGCGGGTTATCTGCGCAGCGGCAAGGGCCAGAGCTGGTTCAACCGCATCAGCGCCGGGTTGTTTGGTGTAGCGGGAACGGCGTCACTGCTAAGCCGCTGATACAGCACCGCCTGTGTGGGAGCGGGCTTGCTCGCGATTCAAGCGCCGTGTGTCTGGATGACCGCGTCGATGCCATCGCGAGCAAGCCCGCTCCCACAGGTCATGTATAGACAGGCAAAAAAAAGCCCGCAGTGTGAGCGGGCAAATAACCACATGCGCAGATCGAAAGCTTCTAGCTACCGCGATAGGTCGAGTAGCTGTAGGGCGAAATCAGTAGCGGTACATGGTAGTGATCCTGCTCCGAACTGATCCCGAAACGCAGCACCACAACGTCCAGGAACGCCGGCTCAGGCAATTTCACACCCTTTGCGCGGTAGTAGTCACCGGCACTGAACTGCACCTGGTAAACCCCCGAACGGTACGTATCCCCTTCCAGCAGCGGCGCGTCGCACCGGCCATCGCTGTTGGTCAGTGCTGTAGCGACCAACTCCAGCCCCGAACCTTCAACCCGATACAGCTCGACCTTGATCGAGCTGCCCGGACAGCCATGTGCGGCATCCAAAACGTGCGTAGTCAAACGTCCCATAGATTGTGCGACCTCCCGAATCGGTAAAAAAATGGCCACTGCACCCCTTTGGCGCACCAAAAGCATCAGCGAGAACACGATTAAGACATTTATCAAAAAAATTGTACACAATTAAAAAGCACAATTTCAGCCAACCCTTGAGCCACGCCGCCTGCACGGTATTTACTGTCAAAGCCGCAGGGTTAGCAGACTTCTTATCCATAAGCTGACCAATCAGGCAGGTTTCTTGCAAGTACCCTTGAGGCGCGAAGCATGGTAGAAATAGATAAAATCAGGGTTACAAATAGATTATAAAGTTGTATACAATCAGGCCATCGCAGTGACGCCAGGTCTGGCCAATCGACTGTTAACACGAACAATAAGGAAGACTGTAGTGAGCGCTGACTACCCACGCGACCTGATTGGTTACGGTCCCAACCCCCCGCATCCGCATTGGCCGGACAACGCCCGTATCGCCCTGTCTTTCGTACTCAACTACGAAGAAGGCGGCGAGCGCAACATTCTCCACGGCGACAAGGAGTCTGAAGCTTTCCTGTCCGAAATGGTCTCGGCGCAGCCGCTGCAAGGCGAGCGCAACATGAGCATGGAGTCTCTCTACGAGTACGGCAGCCGCGCAGGCGTATGGCGTGTACTCAAGCTGTTTCGCGAGTTTGATATCCCGCTGACTGTATTTGCAGTCGCGATGGCCGCCCAGCGCCATCCGGATGTGATCCGCGCCATGGTGGCCGCCGGGCATGAGATTTGCAGCCACGGGTATCGCTGGATCGACTACCAGTACATGGATGAAGCCCTTGAGCGTGAACACATGCTCGAAGCCATCCGCATCCTCACCGACATCAGCGGTGAACGCCCGCTGGGTTGGTACACCGGACGCACCGGCCCCAATACACGGCGCCTGGTGATGGAAGAAGGCGGTTTCCTGTACGACTGCGACACCTATGACGACGACCTGCCTTACTGGGAGCCCAACAACCCTACCGGCAAGCCGCATCTGGTGATCCCTTACACCCTGGACACCAATGACATGCGATTCACCCAGGTGCAGGGTTTCAACACCGGCGAGCAATTCTTCCAGTACCTCAAGGATGCTTTCGATGTGCTGTACGCCGAAGGCGCAGAGTCGCCGAAAATGCTATCCATCGGCCTGCATTGCCGCCTCATTGGCCGCCCTGCGCGTCTCGCCGCCCTCAAGCGCTTCATTGAATACGCCAAGGGTCATGAACAGGTCTGGTTCACCCGCCGGGTGGACATCGCCCGCCACTGGCACGCCACCCACCCTTTTGTTGCAGAGACAGCCAAATGAGCGCCTTCAAGACCCTCAAGCCTTCACAACTGAGCCGTGAAGCGTTCGTGGCAGCCTTTGCCGATATCTACGAACACTCGCCCTGGGTAGCCGAAAAAGCTTATGACCTGGGCCTGGACAGCAGCGTCGATCAAATCGAAACCCTGCACCAGCGCATGAGTGACCTGTTGTTGAGCGCCGATCACGCCAGCCAGCTGGCACTGATCAATGCTCACCCGGACCTGGCCGGCAAAGCAGCCGTCCAGGGCCAACTCACCGAAGCCAGCACCCATGAACAAGCTGGCGCCGGTATTCACCAATGCACGGCCGAAGAGTTTCAACGCTTCACCGAGCTGAACGAGGCCTACAAAGCCAAGTTCAAGTTTCCCTTCATCATGGCGGTAAAAGGCAGCGACCGGCACCAGATCCTCGCCGCGTTCGAGACCCGCATCCATAACCCGGCAGACGTCGAGTTCAAATGCGCGTTGGCAGAAATCAACAAGATTGCCCTGTTCCGATTACTCCAGCTCTAAGCCGAATCGGCACCTGCCGATGACGCATCTCCAGCCACTTATTTAAAGGCAGACAAGAAGAATGAAAGCTTACGCCGTACCTTTCGAGAAGTTCGTCAACCTGGCCGATGCCCGCCTGGGCACCAAAATCGTTTCGGTCACCGATGACTGGTTCGCCGACGCCAACCGCCTGTTCCAGCCTACCCCGGCCGTATGGAAGGAGGGCGTTTTCGATGACAACGGCAAGTGGATGGACGGCTGGGAGTCCCGTCGCAAGCGCTTCGAAGGCTATGACAGCGCAGTGATCCGCCTTGGCGTTCCGGGCTCGATCAAGGGTGTGGACATCGACACTTCATTCTTCACCGGCAACTTTCCGCCGTCTGCCTCGCTGGAAGCCTGTTTCCTGGCCTCGGGCGAACCCAACGAAAACACCCAGTGGGTTGAAGTGCTGTCGGCTGTCGAGCTGCAAGGCAACAGCCATCACTACCACGAAATCAGCAATGACCAGGCCTTCAGCCACCTGCGCTTCAACATCTACCCGGATGGCGGCGTAGCACGTCTGCGTGTGTATGGCGTGCCGTTCCGTGACTGGTCGGCGGTGGGCGACAACGAGCAGATCGACCTGGCAGCTGCCTTGAATGGCGGCCGCGCCCTGGCCTGCTCCGACGAACACTTCGGGCGCATGAGCAACATCCTTAACCCGGGTCGCGGCATCAACATGGGCGACGGTTGGGAAACCGCACGCCGTCGTACTCCGGGCAATGACTGGGTCATCGTGGCTCTGGGCCATGCCGGCGAGATTGAAAAAATCATCGTTGATACCCTGCACTTCAAAGGCAACTACCCGGACAGCTGCTCGATCCAGGGCGCGTTCGTCAAGGGCGGTACCGACAGCCAGATCGAAACCCAGTCGCTGTTCTGGCGTGAGCTGCTGCCGAGCCAAAAAATGGAGATGCACGCTGAGCACACCTACAGCGAGCAACTCAAAAACCTCGGCCCCATTACTCATATTCGCCTGAACCTGTTCCCGGACGGTGGTGTAAGCCGCATTCGCGTACTGGGTAAAGTCGCCAAATAAGCGCTGAACCCATCGCGGGCAGGCCCGCTCCCACATTTGAAATGCATTCACCCGGTGGGAGCGGGCTTGCCCGCGATAGCGACAAAAACTGACACCACAGAAACCCGAATAAGAAGACCACCATGCGCACATTGATGATTGAACCGCTGACCAAAGAAGCCTTCGCCCCTTTCGGTGACGTAATCGAAACCGATGGCAGCGACCACTTCATGATCAATAACGGTTCGACCATGCGCTTTCACCGTCTGGCAGAGGTCGAAACGGCTACGCCAGAAGACAAGGCGATCATCAGCATTTTCCGCGCCCAAGCGCAGGACATGCCGTTTACCGTACGCATGCTGGAGCGCCATCCGCTGGGCAGCCAGGCTTTTATACCGCTGCTCGGCAACCCCTTTCTGATCGTGGTCGCGCCAGTTGGCGATGAACCTGTATCAGGCTTGGTCCGCGCCTTTGTCAGTAATGGCAGGCAGGGCATTAATTACCATCGCGGCGTTTGGCACCATCCGGTGCTGACGATCGAAAAGCGGGATGACTTCCTGGTGGTTGATCGCAGTGGCACAGGCAATAACTGCGATGAGCATTTCTTCAAAGAGGATCAGTTGTTGTTCCTCGCCCCCCACCAATAAGAGAAGGTCCAACACTCATAAAAGAGTGACGGGCAAGAGGTAAAGACTGTGGAAGCACATCTAATGGAATGGCTGAATCTGAGCGTGCGCTGGATTCATATGATCACGGGTGTGGCCTGGATCGGCGCATCGTTTTATTTCGTCTGGCTGGAGAACAACCTCAACCGGGCCAACCCCAAGGATGGCCTGGCCGGCGATCTATGGGCGATTCACGGCGGCGGCATTTACCACCTCGAAAAATACAAGTTGGCTCCTCCCACCATGCCGGAAAACCTGCACTGGTTTAAATGGGAAGCCTATTTCACCTGGATGTCAGGCATCGCCCTGCTCTGCCTGGTCTTCTACTTCAACCCCGCGCTGTACCTGATTGCTCCAGGCTCCAGCCTGAGCGGTCCAGAAGCCGTTGCCATCGGTATCGGTTCGCTGATTGCCGGCTGGTTCATTTATGACTTTCTGTGCGACTCCGCCCTGGGCAAACGCCCGGCGTTGCTCGGCTTCGTCCTGTTTGTGTTGCTGGTTGCGGCAGCGTTCGGCCTGAGCAAGGTGTTCAGCGGGCGCGGTGCATACCTGCACGTGGGCGCCATTATCGGCACCATCATGGTCGGTAACGTGTTCCGCACCATCATGCCCGCGCAACGCGCTCTGGTCGCCGCGATCAAGGAAGGCCGCACACCCGACCCGGCGTTGCCGGCCAAAGGCCTGCTGCGTTCGCGTCACAACAACTACTTCACCTTGCCGGTGCTGTTCATCATGATCAGCAACCACTTCCCGAGCACTTACGGCAGCCAGTACAACTGGCTGATCCTGGCCGGGATTGCGGTGTTCGCGGTGTTGGTGCGTCACTACTTCAACACCCGTCACGACAGCCACAAATATGCCTGGACACTGCCTGTCGCGGCACTGGGCATGATCTGCCTGGCGTACGTCACCGGTCCAAAGCCGGTGTCGACTGCACCTGAAACAGCCAAGGTAATCAAATACCAACCGCTCCCGGAAACCGCTCTGGGCGGTGTCAGGGCGCAGGATGCTCCACCGTCTGCACCCGCAGCACCTGCAACACCCGCAGCACCAGTGGCCAGCGTTGACTTCGAAAAAGTCCATGTAGTGATTCAGGAGCGCTGCACGGTTTGTCATTCCGCCACCCCCACCAGCCCGCTGTTCAGTGCGGCCCCGGCAGGCGTGATGTTCGACACCGCGCAACAGATCAAGCTCATGGCTCCCCGCATACAGGCCCAGGCCGTCGCCACCCCGATCATGCCGTTGGGCAACATCACCCAGATGACCCAGCAGGAACGTGATCTGGTCGGCGCCTGGATCAGTGCAGGAGCCCAGACCAACTGACGCACGCGCTATGCGGTCGCAGCCATGCTGCGACCGCATGAACACACCACTAGCTCACAACAATAAAAAATGACCGAGGTGTTGCATGTCCGATTTATCCGAACCGCGCATACCCGCCATAACCGCGCCGCCCCCGCTGGCGCGGCTACCCATGCTGCAACTGATCCTGGTCGGTTTGCAGCATGTACTGCTGATGTACGGCGGCGCGGTTGCAGTGCCGTTGATCATCGGACAAGCCGCAGGCCTGAGTCGGGAAGAAATCGCCTTTTTGATCAACGCTGACCTGCTGGTAGCGGGTGTCGCCACCATCGTGCAATCGATGGGTATCGGCCCCATGGGTATTCGCATGCCGGTCATGATGGGGGCCAGTTTTGCCGCCGTCGGCAGCATGGTGGCTATGGCCGGGATGCCGGGTATCGGCCTGACCGGGATTTTCGGCGCCACCATCGCTGCAGGCTTTTTCGGGATGATCATTGCGCCGTTCATGTCCAAGGTGGTTCGTTTCTTTCCACCGCTGGTCACCGGCACCGTGATTACTTCGATCGGTTTGTCCCTGTTCCCCGTTGCCGTCAACTGGGCCGGTGGTGGCAGTACTGCTGCGCAGTTCGGTTCCCCGACGTATCTGGCCATTGCTGCACTGGTGCTGGGAACCATCCTGCTGATCAACCGCTTCATGCGTGGCTTTTGGGTCAACATTTCGGTATTGATCGGCATGGCCCTGGGCTATGTACTGTCAGGCGCCATTGGCATGGTCGACCTCTCCGGCCTGGACAACACTCCCTGGTTCCAGATCGTCACCCCGCTGCACTTCGGCATGCCTGAGTTTCACCTGGCCCCGATCCTTTCGATGTGCCTGGTGGTGGTGATCATCTTTGTCGAGTCCACCGGAATGTTCCTGGCGCTGGGCAAAATCACCGATCAGGAAGTCACTCCACGCATGCTGCGTCGTGGCTTGCTGTGTGATGCCGGGGCGTCGTTTATTGCCGGTTTCTTCAACACTTTCACCCATTCCTCATTCGCCCAGAACATTGGTCTGGTGCAAATGACCGGCGTACGTTGCCGCTCGGTGACGATCATGGCCGGTGTATTTTTGATCACCCTGAGCCTGCTGCCAAAGGCCGCGTATCTGGTGGCCTCCATTCCGCCTGCGGTATTGGGCGGCGCCGCCATCGCCATGTTCGGCATGGTCGCGGCCACAGGGATCAAGATTCTCCAGGAAGCCGACATTGCCGACCGCCGCAATCAATTGCTGGTGGCTGTGAGCATCGGCATGGGCCTGATCCCGGTGGTACGCCCCGAGTTCTTCGCCCACCTGCCACTGTGGATGGACCCCATCACCCACAGCGGCATCGCCATGGCCGCCGTCAGCGCGGTCTGCCTGAACTTGATGTTCAACGTACTAGGCGGCGCCGAGCGCGCAGCCATGAGCGGGCACGTGCATCAGCACTGATCCGACTACCCCCCTTGTGGGAGCGAGCCTGCTCGCGATGCAAACGATGCGGTATTTCTGAACGTCCGCATTGATGCCATCGCGAGCAGGCTCGCTCCCACAGATTCACCCGCTTCTGGTTAAGAAAACAACAATAAAAAAGGAGTTACCCATGAACTGCAAACACTGGGGCGTCACGCTCGCGGGTGGGTTTTTGGCTGCCGGTCAGGCCCTGGCAGGTGATCTGTTTTTGTGGCAAACCAACAGCCTGACTTACCTCTACGGCAAGAATTTCGCGATCAACCCCTCGATCCAGCAAACCGTCACCTTCGAGCATGCCGACAAGTGGAAATACGGTGACAACTTCCTGTTTGTCGACCGCATTTTCTACAACGGCAAGGATGACCCCAACAAAGGCCCGCACACCTACTACGGCGAGTTCAGCCCACGCCTGTCGTTTGGCAAGATCTTCGACCAGAAGCTTGAGTACGGCCCTATCAAGGACGTGTTGCTGGCCATGACTTATGAGTACGGCGAAGGTGACAGCGAAGCGTATCTGATCGGCCCGGGCTTTGATCTGGCAGTGCCGGGTTTTAACTACTTCACCCTTAATTTCTACCGTCGCCATACCGAGGGGCCACGCCCTGGCACCGGGGTCTGGCAGATCACTCCGTCGTTTTCCTACACCATCCCCTTGGGGCGCTCCAACCTGCTGATCGATGGCTACATGGACTGGGTGGTCGACAACGACCAGAACTCACGCGGCACCTATCACGCCAACCTGCACTTCAACCCTCAGATCAAATATGACCTGGGCAAAGCCCTGAACCTGGGTGAGAAACAGCTGTATGTGGGGATTGAATACAGTTACTGGAAAGACAAGTACGGCATCGAAAGCAGCAGCCGCCTGGACACCAACCAGAACACGGCCAGTGCCCTGATCAAAGTCCACTTCTAAGTTAAAGGCTGTGCACGCTCTGTTATCGCTCGACCCGGGTGATAACAGAGCGCTTGAGTGCAAACGTCTGAGCCAGTATTCTCCGCGGCCGCTCAAACGCGAGTGCTGTTTTAAAGCTGACTTCAAAGCCAACTTAATGCCTTTAAATCAAAGGTTTAGTGCCTGTATCAATCACCTTTCACGCGATTGTCAGATGACTGCCGGGGGATTCTTTTGGCCCCCAAACAGGTATGGCCCCGTACTTGCTTTAAACAATAAAGCTGACCGTAAGGGCAAGTTTTATAAAGACGGACCAAGGCGCCAAAACAGAGCGCCACGTTCTCACTACTGCACACCTTTTTACTTTTTTGGAGCTAACCGAATGAAGCGCACTCTTACCAGCCTGATGCTTGCGGGGAGCATGTTGGGCGGGGCTCCGGCAGTCGCCGGCGACCTGCTGCAATGGCAAACCAACAGCCTGACTTACTTGTATGGCAAAGACTTCCAGGTCAATCCAAAGATTCAGCAAACCCTCACCTTCGAGCACGCTGACAGCTGGAAGTACGGCGATAACTTTTTCTTCCTCGACCGTATTTTCTATAACGGTAAAGAAGACGGTAACGTTGGCCCGAACACCTATTACGGCGAATTCACCCCACGCTTGTCGTTCGGCAAAATCTTCGACCAGAAGTTTGAGTTTGGCCCGATCAAAGACGTACTGCTGGCCATGACTTACGAGTTTGGCGAAGGCGACACCGAGGCCTACCTGATCGGCCCGGGTTTCGACCTGAACGTGCCGGGCTTTGACTACTTCCAGTTGAACTTCTACCAGCGTTTCCCTGAAGGCAACCGTGCTGGCAAAGGCGTCTGGCAGATCACCCCGGTGTGGTCCTACACCCTGCCCGTGGGCAATTCCGATGTGCTGATCGACGGCTACATGGACTGGGTGGTCGACAACGACCAGAATTCCCGCGGCACCTACCACGCCAACCTGCACTTCAACCCACAGATCAAATATGACCTGGGCAAGGCGTTGAGCTGGGGCGCCAAGCAGTTGTACGTAGGTGTTGAGTACGACTACTGGAAAAACAAATACGGTATCGAAGACAGCGGTTCATTCAAAACCAACCAGGACACTGCAAGCCTGCTGGTCAAGTACCACTTCTGATGCCTGGGCCTCAGTCGCGTCAGCGCGCCTGAGGCACCTGCAACAAACCCCGCAACATCAGGTCAAGGCTGTCCAGCGCAGCCGCCAGACGCTGCGGCGGGTTGTCAGCCTCGGCAATCCAGAACGATGCATCCATCAAGCCGCCCTGGATCAGGCGTGCCAACGCCTCGGGATCGGTGCGTTGAATCACGTGGGTGTCCATCAAGCCTTGCAGCATCGCCGCCATGGACAGGCAGCACACTGACTGAGTGTTCTGCACGTATTGCGACCCCAGCACCGAGGGCGCATCACGCAACAAAATGCGCTGCACTTCGATTTGCAGGGCCATCTCCAGATACAGCCGGCACTGATCCTGAAACCCTTGCCACTGGCTTTCGGCTAGCTCAAGCACCTGCGCCAGCTGCGCATCCAGCTCGGCGTCGATTTGCTGGGCCACCGCTTGAAACAACCCCTTCTTGTCACCGAAATGGTGATACAACGCGCCGCGCGTCAAGCCCACCGAAGCCGTCAACTCATCCATCGAGGTCTGGGCATAGCCCACCGTACCGAAAGCCAGCCGTGCTGCTTCAATCAGCTTGCCACGGGTTTCTTCGATCATTTGCGACCGCGCTTTGGGCGCCATGTCTGCCACCTTTTTTTGGGATACACGGCGTATGTTAATTGACATACGCCATGTATGCGTATATTTCTACATACGCCACGTATGTGACATTCGGCAATTACACATTTCCCGTAGCCGCTGCCGAAGGCTGGGTCCGGTTGCGAAGCAACCGTAAAATCAGTGAATGCCGTTTTCCTGAAGAACCGCATTCACTGGTTTTACGTCGACTGCGTCGCCGGACGCAGCCTGCGGCAGCTGCTACGTAAGCGCCCCCAATACCGTTCCGGAGCTTGTATGTCTAACCCTTACCGCGAGATTTTCAGTACCCCTGGCACCAAGGCTTTCAGTGGCGCGGGGCTGATCGCACGGATGCCGATTTCCATGGTCGGCATCGGCATCATCACGATGCTTGCACAACTGCACGGCTCCTATTGGTTAGCCGGCGCCGTCGCAGCCACCTTTGCCCTGGCCATGGCCTTGTTGGCCCCGCAAATCTCGCGCTGGGTCGACCGTTACGGTCAAAGCCGGGTATTACCCGGCGTCACTGCCGTTGGCGTTAGCGCCATGCTGGCCTTGTTGCTGTGTAGCCATTTTGCGGCGCCTGACTGGACACTGTTTGTGTTCGCTGCGTTGTCGGGCTGCATCCCGAGCATGCCGGCCATGGTGCGGGCACGCTGGACCGAGCTGTATCGCGGCTCCCCCAAACTGCACACGGCGTTCTCGTTCGAGTCAGTACTTGATGAGGTGAGTTTTATTGTCGGCCCGCCGATTTCCGTGGGGCTGAGCGTGGCGCTGTTTCCGCAAGCCGGGCCACTGGTCGCTGCCATCCTGCTGGCTATCGGCGTTACCGCATTTGTGCTGCAACGCAAAACCGAACCACCGGTACACCCACGCAGCAGCGAACACGGCGGCAGCGTATTGCGTCAGGGCGCCGTGCTGATTTTGCTCATGGCTCTGCTGGGCCTGGGAACGATTGTGGGGACTGTGGACGTGGTCAGCGTGGCCTTCGCTCAACATCAGGGCCAACCCGCCGCTGCAAGCATTGTGCTGTCGGTGTATGCCCTGGGTTCGTGCGTCGCCGGGCTGGTGTTCGGCACACTCAAGTTGAACATGCCACTGCCAAAATTGTTTGTGCTGGGCGCGCTGGCCACTGCGATCACCATGGTGCCGCTGATGTGGGTCGACAGCATCGCCACGCTGGCCGTGGGAATGTTGTTCGCCGGGCTGTTTTTCGCCCCTACCCTGATTACTGCGATGGGTCTGGTGGAAAACATAGTCCCGCCCGCCAAACTGACCGAAGGACTGACCTGGATGATTACCGGTCTGGGCATGGGAGTTGCCCTGGGCGCAGTCGTTGGCGGCTGGGTAATTGACGCCTACGGCCCCCAGACCGGGTTCACAGTGTCGCTGGCGGCCGGGGGCGCCATGCTGCTGTTTGCCGTTCTGGGTTATCGCCTGCTGCAGGACAGCACCTCACCGCGTGCCGTAGCGACCTGACAGCTTAGCTTTTGACCGCGCGCCAGACCTTGCTCACACCAGACACCACCGCCAACACCACCGCGCCGGCAATAATGCCGGCCACGGCGTTGAGCAAAGTCGGCACGATTGCCGAGACCACGCCCAGCCATTGCGCGCTGCTTTGCGCCACGCCTTCAACCCAATGATGCAGCGCCGGTACGCCGTGGGTCAGGATGCCGCCGCCGACCATGAACATCGCCGCCGTGCCAATCACCGACAGGCTTTTCATCATGTAAGGGGCCGTGTTCAGCACCCCGCGACCGAAACTGCGCTGAAAACGGGGCCACACGCCTTCGCCGGTCTTCTTGCTCAAGTACAGGCCAGCGTCGTCGAGTTTGACGATACCCCCTACCAGGCCATACACCCCGATGGTCATCACAATGGCGATCCCCGACAACACCACCACTTGCTGCATCAGCGGTGACTCGGACACGATCCCCAGGGTGATGGCGATGATTTCGGCTGACAAGATGAAGTCCGTGCGCACGGCACCCTTGACCTTGTCCTTTTCAAACGCCGCCAGATCGACGTCAGTACCGGCCAATGTGTCATGCAGCGCCTGACGTTCGCCCTGGGCGTCGGCCTTGCTGTGCATAAAGGTGTGAGCGAGCTTCTCGAAGCCCTCGAAACACAGATAAGCACCGCCCACCATCAACAGCGGCGTGACCGCCCACGGCGCAAATGCGCTGATGGCCAGTGCTGCGGGAACCAGGATCAGCTTGTTGCGAAACGAGCCCTTGGCCACGGCCCACACCACCGGTAACTCCCGGTCAGCCCGCACGCCAGAGACCTGCTGGGCATTAAGCGCAAGGTCGTCGCCCAGCACCCCGGCGGTTTTTTTGGCGGCCACTTTGGTCATCAGTGCGACGTCATCGAGTACAGCGGCGATATCGTCGAGCAACATCAGCAAGCTACTGCCAGCCATAGAAAAACGTCCTTTAAGATTGAATGGCCACAAGCATAGCGCGTGCCAGCCCGAAAGCTGCAATCTTGAGCCACTTGCAAGCCCGGTGCTACCATGCCCGACCGCCCCAGCAGGCAAGGACATATCGGGTTTATGAGCAGTATCCGCGAGCGTAATAAAGAACTGATTTTGCGTGCCGCCAGCGAAGAGTTCGCTGACAAGGGTTTCGCCGCCAGCAAAACCAGCGATATCGCGGCCAAGGCAGGCGTGCCCAAGCCCAACGTCTACTACTACTTCAAATCCAAGGAAAACCTCTATCGCGAGGTACTTGAGAGCATTATCGACCCGATTCTGCGGGCTTCGACACCGTTCAATGCCGATGGCGAACCGAACGAAGTGCTGAGCAACTACATCCGCTCAAAAATCCTCATTTCCCGCGACTTGCCGTTTGCCTCCAAGGTGTTTGCCAGCGAGATCATGCACGGCGCCCCGCACCTGAGCGAAAAACAGGTCGAACAGCTCAACGTCCAGGCCAAGCACAACATCGACTGCATCCAGATCTGGATCGACCGTGGCCAGATTGCCCCGATCGACCCCCATCACCTGATGTTCAGCATCTGGGCGGCGACCCAGACCTACGCCGACTTTGACTGGCAGATCACCGCCATCACCGGCAAGGCCAAACTCGAAGACAGCGACTACGAAGCCGCGACCCAGACCATCATCCGGCTGGTGCTCAAGGGTTGTACTCCAGACCGGTAGACCGAGCTGGGGCCTTCGCGAGCAGGCTCGCTCCCACCCTTGATCAGCCATGCGGGAGCATCCGGGCCGCGACCCAGACCATTATCCGGCTGGTGCTCAAGGTCTGTACTCCAGACCGGTAGACCGAGCCGGGGCCTTCGCGAGCAGGCTCGCTCCCACCCTTGATCAGCCATTGTGGGAGCGAGCCTGCTCGCGAAAGCTGCAACGCGGTCAAATCCAGATAGCATCCCACAACGGATAGTCACCCAGCTTCTCAACAAGCCCTGCCCGCAATGGGTTGGCAACAACATAACGAGCTAACTTCACTAGATCCTCCTCACGCCTTAATGCCCGATCATGAAAGCCATTCTGCCAAAGACTGATTTTGCGATCGATGGACAGGCTCACCGCTTTGGTGCTCAAGGACTTGGTTCTTTGCATCAATCCGCTGAGCGTCCCCCGGCGCAACTCGATCAACCAATGAAAGTGATCGGGCATGACGACCCAAGCCAGTGAGTCAGCAAAACCCTGGTCTTGTGCAACGCGAAATTGTGCGACAACCAATCGGCCCAAAGCAAAATCATTGAAGATGGGTTCTCTACAGAGCGTATTGGTGCTCAGCAGGTACATTCTATTTTTTTCAGAGAAGCGGCCTGTGCGCAGACGGTGTGAAGCAGCCAGAGATGGCATTCCTTTGCCCTTTCAGAGTGAGTTCATGAAAAGGCTAGCCATGTAAGTACGACTCAGATGGGTAGTTTTTTAGCATGATGTATCTAGAGGAATGTCTACGCGAGCAGGCTCGTTCCCACCATGGCCTTTCAAATGTGGGAGCGAGCCTGCTCGCGAAAGCGTTTAGACCACCACCCCCGCATCCGCCCTCAAGCCCAGTGCCTCGACCGCGTTGATCGCGCACTGCTCGTCGATATCCGAGGTGTCGCCGCTGATGCCGATCGCACCGATCACCTGCCCCGACTCATCACGGATCAACACCCCACCCGGCGCTGGCACCACGTCGCTCTGCCCCATCCCGTTAAGGGCGGCATAAAACGCCGGGCGCTGCTGTGCGTCCAGCGCCAGCAAACGCGAGCCCTTGCCCAGGGCAATCGCGCCCCAGGCTTTGCCAATCGCGATGCTGGGGCGCAGCAAGCTCGCACCATCCTCGCGCTGCAGCGCCAACAGATGCCCGCCACAGTCGAGCACCGCCACCGTTAACGGTGCCGCGCTGATCTGGCGCCCTGTGCTCAAGGCCTGAGCAGTAAGTTCTAAAGCGACTTTCAAGGTTAAAGCACTCATGGTTGCCGTCCTTATCTTGTTATGGAAAGCCTTTCGCGCGTTTTTTCAGGCGCATTCAATACAGCCAATAGAACACAATACAAATCTGTTTTGTATACAATTTTTATTGGGCATTAAATCAAAAATCAAACCAAAGACCAGAATGCAGGGCTCCAGAGCCATCAATCACTGAATCAACAAAAGCCATTGACCTGCACGCCGGAGGATGAATACACTCGCTCAACAGCCACTTGTATACAATTACAAAACGTAAGAGGCACAAAAAATGAGCAAAATGAGAGCAATCGAAGCCGCCGTTCTGGTGATGCGTCGCGAAGGTGTCGATACCGCATTCGGTATCCCGGGTGCCGCCATCAACCCGTTGTACTCGGCCCTGCAAAAGGTCGGTGGCATCGATCACGTCCTTGCTCGCCACGTAGAAGGCGCCTCGCACATGGCCGAGGGTTACACCCGCACCAAGGCCGGCAATATTGGCGTGTGCATCGGCACTTCCGGCCCGGCAGGCACCGACATGGTGACGGGCCTCTACAGTGCCTCAGCCGACTCGATCCCTATTCTGTGCATCACCGGCCAAGCACCACGGGCACGGATGCATAAAGAAGACTTCCAGGCCGTCGACATCACCACCATCGTCAAACCCGTCACCAAGTGGTCGACCACCGTGATGGAGCCGGGCCAGGTGCCCTACGCCTTCCAGAAAGCCTTTTACGAAATGCGCTCCGGCCGCCCAGGTCCCGTGCTGATCGACTTGCCGTTCGACGTGCAAATGGCCGAGATTGAATTCGACATCGATGCCTACGAACCGCTGCCACTGGCCAAACCATCGGCAACCCGGCTCCAGGCCGAAAAAGCCCTGGCCTTGCTCGATCAGGCCGAACGTCCGCTGCTGGTCAGCGGCGGAGGCGTGATCAACGCTGACGCCAGTGATCTGCTGGTGGAGTTCGCCGAGTTGACCGGCATCCCGGTCATACCGACGCTGATGGGCTGGGGCACGATTGCTGACGATCACCCGCTGATGGTGGGCATGGTCGGCCTGCAAACGTCCCACCGTTACGGCAACGCCACCCTGCTCAAGTCCGACGTGGTACTGGGCATCGGCAACCGCTGGGCCAACCGCCACACCGGCTCGGTCGACGTTTACACCGAAGGTCGCAAGTTCATACACGTTGATATCGAGCCCACCCAGATCGGCCGCGTCTTCAACCCGGATCTGGGCATCGTTTCCGACGCAGGTTCCGCGCTCAAGGTATTCCTCGAAGTGGCCCGCGAATGGAAAGCCGCCGGCAAGCTGAAAAACCGCAGCGCCTGGCTGCAAGACTGTCAGCAACGCAAAGCCACGATGCAGCGTAAGACTCACTTCGACAACGTGCCGGTCAAGCCCCAGCGCGTGTACGAAGAGATGAACCAGGTGTTCGGCAAAGACACGTGCTACGTCAGCACCATCGGCTTGTCGCAGATCGCCGGCGCGCAGTTCCTGCACGTTTACAAGCCGCGTCACTGGATCAACTGCGGCCAGGCCGGCCCACTGGGCTGGACCATTCCTGCAGCGCTGGGCGTGGTCAAGGCCGACCCGACCCGCAACGTCGTAGCGCTGTCCGGTGACTATGACTTCCAGTTCATGATCGAAGAACTGGCGGTGGGCGCACAGTTCAACCTGCCGTATATCCACGTAGTGGTAAACAACTCCTACCTTGGGCTGATTCGTCAGGCGCAACGCGGTTTCGAAATGGACTACTGCGTGCAGTTGGCTTTCGACAACCTCAACGCACCCGAGCTCAACGGTTATGGCGTAGACCACGTGGCCGTCGTTCAAGGCCTGGGCTGCAAGGCCTTGCGCGTGTTCGAACCCAGTGAAATCCAGCCTGCACTGCGCAAGGCCCAGGAGCTGATCAAGGAGTTCCGTGTGCCCGTGATGGTGGAAATCATCCTGGAGCGCGTGACCAACATTTCGATGGGCACCGAAATTAACGCCGTGAATGAATTTGAAGACTTGGCGCTGGTGGGTAACGATGCACCGACCGCCATTTCGATGCTGGATTAATTGACTGCCCCTCTCTCAGGGAGAGGGGCCACCTATTTGCAGGAGTTCACCATGCCGCGTTTTGCCGCCAACCTGTCCATGCTGTTCACCGAACAGGATTTCCTTGTCCGTTTTCAAGCGGCTGCCAACGCTGGTTTCCATGGCGTTGAATACCTGTTCCCTTACGACTACAGCTCTGCCGAGATCAAGGCGCAGCTCGATGCCAACAAGCTGACCCAAGTGCTGTTCAACCTGCCGGCCGGTGATTGGGCCAAGGGCGAACGCGGGATTGCCTGCCACCCGGATCGGGTTGAGGAGTTCCGTGCCGGGGTCGACCTCGCCATTGCTTACGCCCAAGTACTGGGCAACGACCAGATCAACTGTCTGGCGGGGATTCGCCCACAAGGCGCAGACGAGGCCCTGATCGAAAAAACCTTCGTCAGCAACCTCAAGTACGCCGCCGACAAGCTGCAAGCGGTGGGCATCAAGCTGGTGATGGAGTCGATCAACACCCTCGACATTCCCGGCTTTTACCTGAACAACACGAAGCAGGCCCTGGCCATTCAGGACAAGGTCGGTAGCGCCAACCTGTTCCTGCAATACGACATCTACCACATGCAAATCATGGAGGGCGATCTGGCCCGCACCATGCAAACCCATCTGCCGCAGATCAACCATATCCAGCTGGCCGACAACCCCGGCCGCCACGAACCGGGTACCGGCGAAATCAACTACCGCTTCCTGTTCGATCACCTGGACCGCATTGGCTATCAGGGCTGGGTGGGTTGCGAATACAAGCCACTGACCAGCACCGAAGCCGGTCTGGCGTGGCTCAAGACCCATAACGCGGTGTAACTCTGTGGGAGCGGGCTTGCTCGCGATGGCAACGACGCGGTGTACCTGTCACTCCACAGCGCTCCCCTCGCGAGCAAGCCCGCTCCCACATCAGCCCACCTACTCTGAATCGCCTTAAGAAAAACAAGAGGATTTGTCATGGCTAAAATCGGATTTATCGGCACAGGCATCATGGGTTCGCCTATGGCCAGCAACTTGCAAAAGGCCGGGCACAGCCTGTTTCTATCGACCCATCACGGCGCCGCACCGGCCGATCTGGTCGCCGCCGGCGCAATCGCCCTGGCCAGCCCTCGTGAAGTCGCCCAGGAAGCCGAGTTCATCATCGTGATGGTGCCGGACACCCCTCAGGTCGAAGACGTACTGTTCCGTGAAGACGGTATCGCGGCAGGTCTGAGCCCGAACAAGGTCGTGATCGACATGAGCTCGATCTCGCCGACAGCAACCAAAGCCTTCGCTGAAAAAATCAACGCCAAGGGCGCGCAGTACCTGGACGCGCCAGTGTCTGGCGGTGAAGTCGGCGCCAAGGCCGGCAGCCTGAGCATCATGGTCGGCGGTGACGAAAAAACCTTCGCCCGCGCCCTGCCCCTGCTCCAGAGCATGGGTAAAAACATCACCCTGGTCGGCGGCAATGGTGACGGTCAAACCGCCAAGGTAGCGAACCAGATCATCGTTGCCCTGAACATTCAGGCAGTGGCAGAAGCGCTGGTGTTTGCCGCAAAAAACGGGGCTGACCCGGCCAAGGTTCGCGAAGCACTGATGGGGGGGTTTGCTTCGTCAAAAATCCTTGAAGTCCACGGCGAGCGCATGATCAAGGGCACCTTTGATCCGGGTTTCCGCATCAGCCTGCACCAGAAGGACCTCAACCTGGCCCTGGCGGGCGCCCGCGAACTGGGGATCAACCTGCCCAACACCGCCAACGCCCAGCAAGTGTTCAGCACCTGCGCCGCCATCGGTGGCAGCAACTGGGACCACTCGGCGCTGATCAAAGGTCTGGAACACATGGCCAACTTCTCGATTCGCGACAAGTAATCTGCACGACTTCTGCAGAGAAACTTCAGTCGTGGGAGTGAGCCTGCTCGCGAAGGACGTTCGCGAGCAGGCTCGCTCCCACACATAGTTTCTACAGGGTTTACGGGTTCCAACCGCCACACTGCGTAGCCATCACCATGAGCTCACATCCCTGTCCCGACTGGGCGACTGCCCTGTGCGCCGGTTTCAGCCAAATCTTCCTTCAACGCCATCCACTGTGCGGGGTGATGTGCCTGCTGGCGATTTTGCTCAGTGCGCCCACCCTGCTCGGTGGCGCCTTGCTGGGCGGTGTTGCGGGGCTCCTTACCGCGCAACGCCGCGACTACCCCAAAGCCGAACGCCAGGCAGGTATCTACAGTTACAACGGCATCTTGCTGGGGTTGCTATTGAGCCACCAACTGGAATGGTCGGCCCTGCTGCCCTTGCTGATTATCGCGAGCGCCGGGTTGAGCACCATGCTCGTCCACCAATGGTTAAAACGCGCCGCCCACGGGCAAAGCCTGATGGCCTATACCGCGCCGTTCGTGGCTATTGGCTGGATTTTGCTGCACGTCAACAACGCCTCTGCCACTGCCTTGAACCACGATCAGACCGTCAACAGCCTGACGCTGATACAAGGCCTGTTCAAAGGCGTAGCCCAAGTCATGCTGTTGCAGCATCCAATTGCCGGGCTGCTGATTGTTCTCGGCGTGTGGCTGAGCAGCACGCGGGCAGCACTCTGGGCCATCACGGGGTCTTTGGCGGGTCTGGCATTCGGCCTGTATCAACAGGATACGGCTGGCGCATTGAGCGGTCTGGCGGGTTATAACCCGGCACTCGCCGCATTGGCCCTGAGCCAGCAACGACGGCGGCCCTGGCTTCCACTGGTCGGCATCATCGTCACCCTGTTGCTCACACCCGGATTTATCGCCCTGGGGCTGGCGCCATTAACCGCACCGTTTATTCTCAGTTGCTGGCTGGTGCATGCCAGCATTCGGATACTCAGCCCCCAGGCGCCCGATGCAGAAGAACAATGCAGGTTGCGCATTGAGCGTTAATACTCGAACCTTCTGACATTTGGGCATCGAGCAACCTGCATGGATAACAAGGATTGGCGTCAACGCCTGTACGTCATGGTCTTCCAGGCCGACACCCCCGCGGGCCGACGTTTTGATACCGCGCTGCTGCTGATCATCATGTGCAGCCTGGTGGTGGTGGTGCTCGACAGCATCAACAGCATTCACCGCGACTACGCCAACCTGCTGGCCTATATCGAGTGGGGCTTTACCTTTGTATTTGCCATCGAGTATGGCCTGCGCCTGTACTGCTCACCCAAACCGCTGCGTTACGCGTTCAGTTTTTACGGGCTGGTGGATTTGCTGGCCATCGTGCCGGGGATTCTGGCGATCTATTACAGCGACGCGCAGTACCTGCTGATCATTCGTATCATCCGCATGCTGCGTATTTTCCGCATCCTCAAACTGCGACCCTACCTGAGCCAGGCCAACTACCTGCTCTCGGCCCTGCGTGGCAGCAAGCAAAAGATCATCGTGTTTCTGGTCAGCGTCTCGACTCTGGTGACGGTGTTTGGCAGCCTGATGTACGTGGTCGAAGGCCCGGAAAACGGTTTTACCAGCATCCCGGTCAGCATTTACTGGGCCATCGTTACCCTGACCACAGTCGGCTTTGGTGACATCGTGCCCAAAACCGTACTGGGGCAAATCATCTCGGCCATGGTCATGATCACGGGCTACTCGATCATTGCCGTGCCCACTGGCATCTTTACCGCAGAACTGGCCAACGCCATGCGCGGCGAACAGCTCAAGCACGACTGCCCCACCTGCAAGAAGAACAACCACGAACCCTCGGCTTCTTTTTGTTCACGCTGTGGCAATGCTCTCTTTACTAAAAATGCATAACCACAGCACTTTTTAATCTTTTAAGGACTATGCGCCAACCGCTATAGTTGCTGGCAAATTGCCCTTATTGCTCCCTATAACAAGGAATTCGCAGTGAAAAAACTCTTTGGTGCTTCAATTCTGGCCGTAGGCCTGGCCCTGGGCAGCGTTGCTCACGCAGCTACCCCTCCGCCGTTGCTGAACGTGTCCTACGACGTGATGCGTGACTTCTACAAGGACTACAACGCGGCCTTCCAGAAGCACTGGGCACAAGAGCACAACGGCGAAAAGCTCAACATACAAATGTCCTTCGGCGGCTCCAGCAAACAGGCCCGTTCGGTAATCGATGGCCTGCCGGCAGACGTGATCACCATGAATATGGCCACCGACATCAACGCGCTGGCGGACAACGGCAAACTGGTCCCGGAAAACTGGGTCACACGCCTGCCTGACAACAGCGCGCCGTTCACCTCGGCCACTGTGTTTATCGTGCGCAAAGGCAACCCAAAAGCCCTGAACGACTGGCCTGACCTGCTCAAGGACGGTGTTCAGGTGATCGTGCCCAACCCGAAAACCTCGGGTAACGGCCGCTACACCTTCCTTTCGGCGTGGGGTTATGTGCTGAAAAACGGCGGTGACGAAACCAAGGCCAAGGACTTTGTCGCCAAGCTGTTCAAGCAAGCTCCGGTACTCGACACCGGCGGCCGTGCAGCCACCACCACCTTCATGACCAACCAGATCGGTGACGTGCTGGTGACCTTCGAAAACGAAGCTGAAATGATCGCCCGTGAATTTGGCCGCGACCAGTTCGAAGTGATCTACCCAAGCGTATCGGCCGAAGCCGAACCGCCAGTGACCGTGGTCGACAAAGTGGTCGACAAAAAAGGCACCCGCGCAACAGCCGAAGCCTACCTGAAGTACCTGTGGTCGCCTGAAGGCCAGGAAATCGCTGCCAACAACTACCTGCGCCCACGGGACAAGGCAGTGCTGGACAAGTACAACGACCGCTTCCCGAAAGTCGACTTCCTGTCGGTTGAGAAAACCTTCGGTGACTGGCGCGACGTGCAGAAAAAGTACTTCAACGACGGTGGCGTTTTCGACCAGATCTATAACGGTCAATAATCCCCGCCTCCTGTGGGAGCAACTGTCTTGCTCCCACAGGATTTACTCGTAGCAGCTGCCGTAGGGACGAGGCTGCGTTCGACGACGCAGTCGTCGCAGAATCAGGCACTGGGGTGTACCCGTTACATCCAATTCTCAGAATTTACGATCGCTTCGCAATCGAACGTAGCCTCGTCCCTTCGGCAACGGCTACTCAACAATTAAACCTGTACATATCAACAGTAAAAACACTTGCCCTCGCGCCCGTCTCTGCCCATGCTGTGCGTCTTCTGCGCACCCTGAATGAGTTGAGCGATGCGGTTGTTTTTGTGTGAAAAACCCTCCCAGGCCAAAGATATCGCTGCCGTACTCGGTGCCAGCCGACGCGGAGACGGCTGCTGGGTCGGGCCCAATGCCACCGTCACCTGGTGCATCGGCCACCTGCTCGAAACCGCCCCGCCCGACGCCTACGACGAGCGCTACAAGCGCTGGGTACTGGCCGACCTGCCGATCATTCCCGACAAATGGAAAATGCGCGTCAAGCCCAAGACTGCCAGTCAGTTCAAGGCCGTCAAGCGCCTGCTGGGTGAAGCCAGCGAACTGGTGATCGCCACCGACGCCGACCGTGAAGGCGAGATGATCGCCCGCGAACTGGTCGAGCACTGCCGCTATCGCGGCCCGATCCAGCGCCTGTGGCTGTCAGCCCTGGACGACGCCTCCATTCGCAAGGCACTGGCTGCACTCAAGCCCGGCAGCGAAACCTTCAACCTCTACCACTCGGCACTGGGACGCTCGCGGGCCGACTGGTTGATCGGCATGAACATGAGCCGCCTGTTCACCCTGCTCGGGCGCCAGTCCGGCTATCAGGGCGTGTTGCCAGTGGGCCGGGTGCAAACCCCGACGCTACGGCTGGTGGTCGACCGGGATCGCAGCATCAGCGACTTCATCCCCGTGGCGTACTGGGCCATTGATGTGCAACTCAAACACGAGGGGCAGTTGTTCACCGCGCAATGGCGCGCTAATCCCGACACGTGCGACGACCAGGACCGTTGCCTCAACCAGGCCCATGCGCAGCAGGCTGCCGCGGCGATCAACAGCGCCAGCAGCGCCCGGGTGACCACGCTGCGAACCGAGCGCATGCGTGAAGTGGCGCCGTTGCCGTTCGACCTCGGCACCCTGCAAGAGGTGTGTTCAAAAAAACTCGGCCTCGGCGCTCAGGAAACCCTCGACGTCGCCCAGGCACTGTACGAAACCTACAAAGTGATCACCTACCCGCGCAGCGATTGTGGCTACCTGCCGCAAAGCCAGCACAGCGAAGCACCGTCGATCCTGGCGGCATTGCAGCAGGCAGACCCGACACTGGGAGCGCTAGCCGGGTATCTGGACCCTCAGCGCCGCTCACGGGCCTGGAACGACGCCAAAGTCAGCGCCCACCACGGCATCATTCCTACCGTGGCAGCGAAAAACCTTGAGCGTCTGAGCGGCAAACACCGCGCCGTGTATACGCTGATTCGCGCACGCTACCTGGCGCAATTTCTGCCCAATCACGAGTACGACCGCACCCAGGCCGACTTCGATTGCGCAGGTCAGCACTTGCGTGCCGTGGGCAAACAGATCGTTGAGCCCGGCTGGAAGCGCGCGCTGCCCGAAGCCCTGGCTCCGGCAAAAGGCCGCGAAGCCCCAGCGCCACAACCTTTACCGATAATGCGCGAAGGCCTGGACTGCGCAATTTCGGCGGTCAACCTTAAAGACCTGTGGACCCAGCCACCCAAGCCTTTCACTGAAGGCGATCTGATCAAGGCGATGAAAAACGTCGCCAAGCTGGTGCAAGATCCGCTGCTCAAGCAAAAGCTCAAGGACACCACGGGCATCGGCACCGAAGCCACCCGGGCCGGAATCATCCAGGGCTTGCTGGACCGCGGCTACCTGATCAAAAACGGCAAGGCCCTGGCCGCCACAGCGCCTGCATTCAGCCTGATCGACGCCGTGCCCCGCGCCATCGCCGACCCCGGCACCACGGCCATCTGGGAACAGGCATTGGACATGGTGCAAAGCGGCGAGATGACCCTCGACGTATTCGTCGCCAAGCAGGCGGCCTGGATGAGCAAGCACATCGAGCGCTGCAGCGCCCTGACGCTGACCATCAGCGGCCCTGCCAGCCCGGCGGGTGCAGCACCTGCCTGGAAAAAGAAACGCAAGGCCGCAACCGGCAAGGCCAAGCCAAAACGCGCGGTGAAAGCCAAAGGGGCATGAATGTTAAAGCGTGAGTTGCCCCGAAATACAGGTCACGGCTGAACCGCCCACCCAGATATCATCGCCAACCTGTTCGATGGAGACGCGCCCCGCTCGCCCCATGGCCGTGCCCTGACTGGCCACATAGTGTGCCGGCGCAAGGCCGTCGCCGATCAGCCACTGGGCCAGCCCGGCGTTCAGACTGCCAGTGACCGGGTCTTCGGGCATGCCTTCACCGGCACAAAACGCACGCACTTCAAACTGAGCTTCATCCCCATGGCGCTCGACGCTCCAGGGAGCGACCACGCCAATGGACAGGCCAAGCAATTGTGCATAATCAGGGTTTAAAGCCAGTACCTGCTCACGGTCGTGCAGCATCAGCGCTACCCAGCCCGGGCCGTTGTCGACCCAACGCGCCAGCGCCACAGCCTTGGACTGTATGCCCAGGCCACCGCAGATACGTTGCAACAACTCATCCTCGACAGCGCCATCACGCAACAAAGGCGGTGCTGTAAAGGCCAGTTGCTCCCCGTCGCGGCGGATTCTGATCAAGCCCGCGCTGCATTCCTGAATGATTTCTTCACCCTTGGGCTCGCCCCCGGTTTCCAGCCAGGCATGACAACTACCCAGCGTCGGGTGCCCGGCAAACGGCAGTTCGTGAAGGGTGGTGAAAATGCGCAGGCGGTAATCCGCTTCAGGATTTTGCGGTTTCAGTACGAAGGTGGTTTCACTCAGATTGGTCCAGCGCGCAAAGTCGGCCATCTGCCCGTCGGTCAGACTGTCAGCGTTCAACACCACAGCGACCGGGTTGCCCTTAAGTGCAACCGTACTGAAGACATCAACTTGCTTGAATTCAAATAGGCTCATGGCCAGCTCCTGATAACGACCAGAAGCACCCTACACAATCCGGGGAAATATCGCGCGTTTTGTAACCGCTGCAGAAACACAAAAGCCGCGATCGGCTTTACAAGCAGATCGCGGCTTCCTCGTTTCAAACGCTGTTACACGGGTTAAACCAGATCCGTACCGTCACGCTTCGCCTTGCGCATGTCGCGCCACAGGCTGACGCACAGTGTCACCATCACCGTGGCCGCGATGGCCGGCCAGATCAATACGTAAGCAGTCAAAGCGAAACTGGACATGGGGAGGCTCCGTTCACAGTGTCAGGTTCAGCGTCGTGGTGAAACGCCACCACCCGCTCGTTGATGCAGTCAAAATCAAATGTCTGGTTGGAACGTAAACTCACCAGCACACACACCACCGTACTGACGCCATAGGCCGTCAGTGAGCTGAGCAGTACCGGGTAATCACGTAAAAAACCAAACGCAAAGGGCGCAAACACCATAAAGGCCAGCGCACCCAGCACAAACCCGGCGCGCTTACCCAAAAAGCCGAATGCCATCAGTCCGATCACCACCCCGCCGCCAATCGAAGCGCAGAGTTCGAAAAACAGTGCCACCACCCCTTGCATCTCCAGCAGCTCGAACCGCGCCACCAAAAACATCACAAAGCCTGCGATTGCCGCACTGGTAAACGCTGCATTGGTGATCCGTTCCCAATACAGACTGGCGATGACAGGGAACACGATGGCACCCCACAGCGCACCGACAAAAATCAGCATGGTTAATATGTCGAGTTTCATACTGGCAAAAATCATTGCCAGCATTGTCGCCAGCACCATGGTCAGGCGCCCGACAAACAACATGGTTTTGGGGTTTGGCTTGCCCTTGGCGATGTTCTTGCCATACACGTCGGTCATGACCAACGCCGACAACGCGGACAGATCCGAATCGGCAGTGGATGACAGCGAACCAATCACCATGATGAAAAACAGCCCCACCGCAAACGGCGGCAAGTAGGTCGACGCCATTTGCGGGATCAAGTTATTGAGGTCGCCATCCAGCGGTTCGATACCGGCCAGCAACGCCAGAAAGCCCAGCATGCCAAGCCCGATCACGATTGAGGCATAACCGATGGTGGCCGTGACAAAGGTCGACTTCATCAAGTCCTCACGCACCGCAAACAGGCGCTGGGCGATGGTCTGGTTACCGATGGCGTAGGCCAGCACGGCCACGAAGTACGGTGCACCCTGTTCAAGAATCGCGGTTTTGGAATAGAAACTGGCTTGCTCAGGCGTGATCTTCGGCATGCCCTGGGCAAAGATTTCCGGGCCGCCTAGCTGGAAGAAAATAATCGGAATAATCACCACGGCAGCGAAAATCATGGCGAACAACTGACCGAAATCCGTGAGTACCGACGAGCGAAACCCCGACCAGATGGTGTAGGTAAGAATCCCGACACCCGCAATCAAAACCCCGTGGGTGAAACTCAGTGGCGAGAGTACTGCCACCAACGCCCCGGCGGCGGTGAAGTTGACCATCAGGCTGATGAGGCTGCCGACAATATTGGAACCCGCCAGAATCATCTGGCTCGAGCGCCCGTGCCGGGCGTGCATGATTTCAGCAAGCGTGTGAGCCTTGGGTGCCAGTTGCCGAAATCGCCGGCCAAAAGGGTAAATGAACAAGATCATCAGCGCGCCCCAGAAGCCGTAGTGCAGCGCCCCCGAGATCCCGAATTTGTAACCCGCAGTGGCGGCGGCATAAAACGATGCCGCCCAAATCCAGGTCGCCGTCATGCTGGCGGCTGACATGCCAAAACCGATGGAGTTATTGGAAACCATATAACCGTCGACATTTTCTTCCTTGCGACCCACGCGCAAAGAGACCAGAAACGTCAGGCCATAAAAACAGAACATAAGCAGCAACACAGTGAGGGTGGAAAGTTGAAACATTCCTTTCTCCTTTTTATGTGCGCGCAATCGCCACTGACGCAACGAAAGGCCAAAAAACGGCAAGCGCAACAACCCGGAATTCCTGACAGGCAGGCGATAACAGACAGAGGTCCGTGGGTTGTCAGAGTGATGGCTGGCAAGTGACGGAACGCAAGAGGCGTCCCACGTCAAAAGGTAAAGCGTGCGCTAGCACGTTGAACCCGGTGCTTGCAGCAATGGCCGGCGTGTGCCGGAAGATAAGTCCTACATCAGAAGCGTAAAGCCCTGACGCGAACGGATAGGAAGTATACAGATTTGGGCGTGAAACTGTTCGTTCAAACTAAACCGTGGGAGCGAGCCTGCTCGCGAAGGCAGTAAGCACTGGCTTTTGTTAACACCCTTCGCGAGCAGGCTCGCTCCCACAGAGGTCGCCGTTTTGCGTTACTTGAACTGCCGACTCAGCCCTGGCGGTACGCCGCTGATGTCAGTCTCTTCCCAAGGCCCGCTGGCGGTAGAAGACGTATTTGGGCGTAAAACTGTTCGTTCAAACTAAACCGTGGGAGCGAGCCTGCTCGCGAAGGCAGTAAGCACTGGCTTTTGTTAACGCCTTTCGCGAGCAGGCTCGCTCCCACAGAGGTCGCCGTTTTGCGTTACTTGAACTGCCGACTCAAACCCGGCGGTACGCCGCTGATGTCAGTCTCTTCCCAAGGCCCGTTGGGGCTTACCGAACGGCTCCAGCCGTTGTCCCAGCGGTAGTAGGCACGCTGGCGGTAGAAGATGTTGGTCTGGTTATCCAGCACGTACACGCCCATGCGCGCATCCCAATGGCTCGGGCCACCCGGCGGCGGCGCAAAGGTGGCCGAAGTACGCGGCAACGGTTTTGGCGGCTTGGGGATGGGCATGTCCGGCAGGGGTTTGCCGGAGGGCTGGGGCGACGGTTGCGGCATCGGCATCGGTGTTGAAGGCGCTGTCGGTTCGTAAGGCTGATTTACCGCACAGGCGCTCAGGCCTAAAGCCAGTGTGAGCAAGGTGATGCGTGCAAGTGGATGCATTTCTATTTATCCGGGCTGTCGATGGTCAGTTGTTGCAGCTCTTTGGTGCTGCTGGACAACGGCTGGCTACGCCCTACCCACTCGCCCGCCGTCGGCTGACCAGCACGGGAGATGCGTGCCATCAATTGGACTTCAGGAAAGTTGGACAGTTTCAATTGCGGCATCATTGCGTCCACGTCCCCCAGCTCAACGGTGATCGGCAGGTCCGCCACAGTCACACGCTTGACCGCCAGAGGGGCCGGAGGGCCGGACACGGCACGGGCAAAAATGAAGACGCTATCACCCGGCAGCGCGCTGGCTTTCACCGCGTCGGCCAAGTCAACGTTCACCTTGATCGAGGCCTGGGCCTTGGCGACAGGCGCCGCTTCAACCTTGCCACCGCTGGCCAGCAACTGCTCACGGGCTTTGGCAATACCGCCTTCGAGGGCAGAACGTGAAGCATCGCCTTCGGGCAGCTCGTCCATCAAACGCTGCCAGTAGCCAATGGCCTCCTGGTAGCGCTGATCTTCAAAAGCGGCAATGCCCAACAGGCCAAGGCTGGTGACTTCTTTCGGGTCAGCCTTCAAGGCTTCGTCGGTCAGCGCCTGAACCTTGTCGCTCCATTTTTTATCGTCGGCAAAGTACTGCGCCTGAGCCCACTGGCCCAGCAGTTCGGGCTGACGCCCGGCCAGGTTGGCAGCGCGCTCAAACACTTTGGCCGCATCGCCCGGACGGTTTTGCGCCATATAGGCACGGCCCAGGAAGTACAGGCCTTCGGCCGACTCCGGTTGCGCCACGGCGGCACGCTCAAGGCGCGCAACCATTTCTTCAAGGGATTGCGGCGGCTGCGAGAACTCGCGGGTCAGTTCGACCTTGTCGCTGGAGCCAAAGTGCAGGTACAGCCCCAAACCCAATACCGGCACCAGCACGGCTGCCAGTAATGGAATGGCCTTGCCGAGACTGGACACCCGTCCCGGAGCAACGCCTTCAGTGTCAGCCAGCAATTCGCGGGCAGCTTCGGCGCGACCGGTTTCAAATTGCTCGGGGGTCAAAGCACCCTCTTCGCGCTGCAACTGCAACTCGGCGACGCGCTCCTGGTACAGCGCGACATTCAGTGCGGTGCGGTCTTCTTCGCGCTGGGCGCGACGACCACGCAATACCGGGATCAATAAAAAGCTGAGGGCGATCAGTAGCAGCAAGCCGGCTGCGAGCCAGAAATCAATCATCTTTGGTTTTATCCAGCAAAGTGTCGAGGCGCTTGCGCTCCTCGACAGAAAGTGTGTCCGAGCCTTCGGTCTGCTCTGTGCGACGACGGCGCCCTACGATGACGCCAATCACCACCATACCTCCCACCAGCAGGGCCAGCGGGCCAAACCAGAGCACTGCCGTCTTGCTGGTCAGGGCCGGTTTATAGAGCACGAAATCGCCGTAGCGGGCGACCATGAAATCGAGGATCTGCTGGTTGTCCTTGCCCTCGCCCAGCATGCGGAAGATCTCGCGGCGCAGGTCAGTGGCAATCGGTGCGTTGGAATCGGCAATGTCCTGATTCTGGCACTTGGGGCAGCGCAGCTCCTTGGTCAGTTCGCGAAAACGTTCGCGCTCGGCGTCGTTGGCAAACTCATAGGTGTCGATGGCGGCATGGGCAACACCCGTCAACGTCAACCCGAATACCACAGCGGCTAACCAGCGCTTCATGGTTTGGCCTCGTCAACCAGTGCCTGATATTTACCCGCAAGCTGCTCGCGCCACACGGTTTCGTCGATCACACCGACAAATTTGTGACGAATGATGCCCTGGCTGTCGATCAGGAATGTCTCGGGGGCACCGTACACACCGAGGTTCAGGCCAAGGGAGCCGTCAGCATCGTTGATGTCCAGCAGGTACGGGTTGTGGAATTCCTTGAGCCACTTTTTCGCGTCTGCGTTGACGTCCTTGTAGTTCACGCCATAGATCACCACACCCTGCTCGGCCAGCTTGGTCAACATCGGGTGTTCGACCCGGCACGAAATGCACCAGGTGGCCCACACGTTAACCAGCGCGGGCTTGCCCTTGAGGTCAGCTTCGGTCAGGACTTTGTCGCCCTCAACTGCAGGCAGACTGAATGCCGGGAACGGCTTGTCGATCATCGCCGACGGCAACTCGGTCGGGTCCAGGTACAAGCCTTTGTAGAGAAACCACGCCATGCCCAAAAAAGCGGCCAGCGGGACCAGCATTAACCAACGTCTCATGCCGTGGCTCCTGTCATGCCCAATGCTTCACGCACGCGGCTTTTAACCTTGACCCGGTAGCGACGGTCCATCGCTGCCAGCAACCCACCAAAACCTGTGAGCAGACCGCCGAACCAGATCCAGCGTACAAACGGCTTCACATGCACCCGCACCGCCCAGGCGCCATCGCCCAAAGGCTCGCCCAGCGCGACGTAAAGGTCACGAGTGAAACCGGCGTCGATCCCGGCTTCGGTCATCATCGAGTTCTGCACCGTGTACAGTCGTTTTTCCGGGTGCAGCACGCTGACTTCCTTGCCGTTGCGGATAACCCGCACGGTGCCTTTGTCTGACGTGAAGTTAGGGCCCTGGAAGTGCTTGGCACCTTCAAAGATGAACTGATAACCGCCCAACTCCATCGACTGGCCTGGCGCCAGGCGCAAGTCACGTTCGGCACTGTTCTGGCTCGACAAGACCACACCCAGGGCGCACACCGCGATACCCAGGTGGGCGATCTGCATGCCCCAGTAACTGCGGGTCAGGCTGCGAACGCCTTTGACCAGGCCTTTGTGCCGGGTTTTATCCCCGATGTCGCGAACCCCGGCCAGCAGCACCCAGGCCGCCAGCATGAAGGTGGTGAGCACCGCCCAGTTGAAATCACCATAGGCCACACCGGCAATCGCCGACAGGGCCGCGCTGCCCAGCAACACCGGGGTCAGCATGCCCAACAGCCATTTGACCGGGGTGTCTTTCCAGCGCACCAGCATGCCCACTGCCATCACCACCATCAGCAGCCCCATCAGCGGAATGAACAATGCGTTGAAGTACGGCGGGCCCACCGACATTTTGGCGCCACTGATGGCATCCAGAATCAGCGGGTACAACGTGCCGAGCAGAATCATCGACGCGGCCACCACCAACACCAGGTTATTGCCCAGCAGCAAGGTTTCACGCGACCACAGCTTGAAGCTGACGTGGCTCTTGACCACCGGCGCACGTAACGCGAACAGGGTCAGCGAACCGCCCACCACAAACAGCAGGAAGATCAGGATAAACACGCCGCGCTCAGGGTCGGAGGCGAACGCATGCACCGAGGTCAGCACGCCGGAACGTACCAGGAAGGTGCCCAGCAGACTCAGCGAAAACGCGGCAATGGCCAGCAACACGGTCCAGCTTTTAAACACACCGCGTTTTTCGGTTACAGCCAGCGAGTGAATCAGTGCAGTACCCACCAGCCACGGCATGAACGAGGCGTTCTCCACCGGGTCCCAGAACCACCAGCCGCCCCAGCCAAGTTCGTAGTAAGCCCACCACGAACCCAGGGTGATGCCGATACCCAGGAAGGCCCACGCCACGATTGTCCACGGACGGGACCATCGCGCCCATGCGGCGTCCAGTCGACCACCGAGCAAGGCGGCAATGGCGAAGGCAAACGCCACGGAGAAACCGACATAACCCATGTACAGCATCGGCGGGTGAACAATCAGGCCGATGTCCTGCAGCAGCGGGTTAAGGTCATTACCGTCCGAAGGAATCTGTGGCAGCAAACGTACGAAAGGGTCTGAGGTCAGGATCAAAAACAGCAGGAAGCCCACGCTGATCATGCCCATGATCGCCAACACCCGCGCCAGCATCACCTGCGGTAATTGCCGGGAGAAGATCGAAACGGCGAAGGTCCAGCCACCCAGAATCATGGCCCACAACAGCAGCGAACCTTCGTGGGCGCCCCACACGGCACTGAACTTGTAGTACCACGGCAGCGCGCTGTTGGAGTTGCTCGCCACGTACGCCACCGAGAAATCATCGGCCATAAAGGCATAGGTCAGGCAGGCGAATGAGAACAACAAGAAAGCGAACTGCCCCCAGGCGGCGGGTTGCGCCAGGCTCATCCACAATTTGTCGCCGCGCCAGGCGCCCAGCAGCGGCACGATGGCCTGCACAATGGCAAAGCACAGTGCCAGAATCATGGCCAGATGGCCCAATTCAGGAATATAGAGTCCAGACATCAGTACTTAACCTCTTTCGCCGGTGCTGAGTTGCCCGGTACAGGCGCGGACAGGCCACTTTCATTCAGCGCCTTGGTCACTTCAGGTGGCATGTATTTTTCGTCGTGCTTGGCCAGCACTTCATCGGCCACCACCACGCCCTGGGCATTGAGCTTGCCCAGCGCGACGATGCCCTGCCCTTCACGGAACAGATCCGGCAGGATGCCGCGATACGTGATGGTCACGGATTTGTTGAAATCGGTGACCACAAACTGCACGTCCAGCGAATCACCCGTGCGCTTGAGCGATCCGGCTTCAACCATGCCGCCGGCACGAATACGGGTATCCAGTGGCGCTTCGCCATTAGCGATTTGAGTCGGGGTGTAGAACAGATTGATGTTCTGCTGCAAGGCGCTCAGGGCAAGGGCCACGGCAGCACCCACCCCCACCAGAATCGCCAGGATGATGATCAAACGTTTTTTACGCAGCGGATTCACTTCACATTCTCCCGACGCAAACGACGCGCCTCTTGTTGCAAATAACGTCGACGCGCCATGATCGGCAACGCCACGTTCAACGCCAGTACCGCCAGGCAAATGCCGTAGGCCGACCAGACATACACCCCGTGATGGCCCATGGCGATGAACTCACCAAAAGAAGCAAAACTCATCGCGCGCCCTCCAGTGCCTTCAACACCTCAGCCTTGACCCAACTGCTGCGAGCCTCGCGCTTGAGCACTTCCAGGCGCATGCGCAACAGCAGCACCGCGCCAAAGAAGCAATAAAAGCCCACCACTGTCAGCAGCAGCGGCATCCACATTTCCATGGGCATGGCCGGCTTTTCGGTGAGGGTGAACGTCGCACCTTGATGCAGGGTGTTCCACCACTCCACCGAGTACTTGATGATCGGAATATTGATCACGCCAACAATCGCCAACACCGCACAGGCCTTGGCCGCGCTGTCGCGGTTGGTGATGGCATTGCCCAGGGCAATCAAGCCGAAGTACAGAAACAGCAGGATCAGCATCGAGGTCAGGCGCGCATCCCAGACCCACCACGAGCCCCAGGTCGGCTTGCCCCAAACGGCGCCGGTGACCAGCGCCACGGCGGTCATCCAGGCACCGATGGGCGCAGCCGCCTGCAGCGCAACGTCGGCGATCTTCATCTTCCAGACCAGACCCACCACGCCGCACACCGCCAACATCACATAGCAGGACTGCGCCAGCATGGCGGCCGGAACATGGATATAAATGATCCGGAAACTGTTGCCTTGCTGGTAGTCCGGCGGTGCAAACGCCAGGCCCCAGACCACCCCGCAGGTGATCAGCAACACGGCGGCAATGCTTAACCACGGCAACAGCCGCCCACTGATGGCATAGAACCATTTGGGCGAGCCGAGTTTGTGAAACCAAGTCCAGTTCATCACGCTGTTTCCATCACGGTGCCGGTCACGACGGGTTGAGTGTCATGCCAGCCAGGGTCTTTACTGGTCCACGGGGACCAGACCTCATTATTCGCCGACGCTGATTTTCAGCCCGGCGGCTATAGCAAAAGGTGTCAGGGTTACTGCCAGGGCGGTCAGGCTACCAAGCCACAGCAGATAACCGGTTGCGGGCATGCCTTGCAATGCCGCCTGCAAGGCGCCACTGCCAAGAATCAGCACCGGGATATACAAAGGCAAAATCAGTAGCGCCAGCAGCAGGCCGCCACGCTTGAGGCCGACGGTCAGCGCAGCCCCCACGGCCCCAAGCAGGCTTAACACCGGCGTCCCGAGCAACAATGTCATCAGCAACACCGGCAGGCAGGCTACCGGTAGCCCCAACATCATGGCCAGCAGCGGCGACAGGATGACCAGTGCCAGTCCGGAAAACAGCCAGTGTGCCAGCACTTTGGCCAAGACCAGTAGTGGCAAGGGGTGCGACGAAAGGACCCACTGTTCCAGCGATCCATCCTCAAAATCACTGCGAAAAAGCCCGTCCAGCGAGAGCAAAACCGCTAAAAGTGCTGCGACCCAGAGCAGCCCCGGAGACAAGGTTTGCAACAATTGAGTCTCGGGTCCGACCGCCAAGGGGAACATGGCGATCACGATTGCAAAAAATACCAGCGGATTGGCCAACTCGGCCGGACGGCGAAACAGCAAACGCGCCTCACGCGCCACCAACGTTCCAAACACACTCATACAGCCCACTGCCCCAGGTCGATATTGCGATAACCGGCCGGCATCCGGAGCAACGTATGGTGCGTGGTAAGCACCACCATGCCGCCGCCTTCGCAATGGCGGGCCAGGTGTTCTTCAAGTTGCGCGACCCCTTGTTTGTCGAGCGCGGTAAACGGCTCGTCGAGAATCCACAACGGCGGGCTTTCCAGATACAAACGGGCCAGCGCCACACGCCGCTGCTGACCGGCCGACAAGGTGTGGCACGGTACATCTTCAAAACCCTTGAGCCCTACCGCAGCCAGTGCTGTCCAGATCGCTTCGCGGGTTGCCGGTCGATGCAGGGCGCACAGCCAGCCGAGGTTTTCTTCGGCGGTGAGCAAATCCTTGATCCCGGCAGCATGGCCGATCCACAGCAGGTTCGTGGTCAGTTCATGGTGCTGGCTGCTCAAGGCCTGGCCGTTGAGTCGTACTTCGCCCGCCGTCGGCTGCATCAGGCCCGCCAACAATCGCAGCAGGCTGGTTTTACCGCTGCCGTTGGGGCCGCTGATTTGCAGCATGTCACCGCTGGCCAGACGCAATTCGAGGTTCTCGAACAACATCCGCCAGTCACGCTCGCAGGCGAGCGATACGGCTTCTAAAAGAGGGCTGGTCACGTAATTGAGGCCTTCACGGTTCAAGTCGGCTCAGGCGCGGCCGTTAAAGTGATGCAGAATAAATGCATTTGCGGCCGGTTTCAGAGAGCTGGATCAAACAATTGCAATGTTTTCATCCCCTCTGAACGACGGGGCAGCATTATACATGCCATGTCCTACGCTAAAGAGGGCAATTTCGACAGGTTGTAACGATGAAAGGCGACATGAATATTCCACCCATCCCGCAAGCCACCCCCAGCAGTGTGCGCCCTGGTCTTGTGGGCGGTGAAGTACTCAAGTTGTTACAGCCTGCCGAAGGTCTGATAAGACCCGGCCAAAGTGCCCAGGCAGAAGTGATATCGCTCAAGCAAAACGACCTAGCGTTCCAGTTGCTACTCAAGTTGACCCTGGCCGGTGGCCGGGAAACCAACGTGCAGGCCAGCAGTAACTTTCCTTTGCCGGTGGGCACACAACTGGCCGTGACCCAGCCTTCAGCAGGCAATCTTGCGATCAGTCTGCAACAGGCCCTGAGCAGCAGCGTCGCCACCCTGACTCGCCTTGATACTCAGCAAGTGCCGGTGGGCACCCTGCTCCAGGGCAAGGTTCTGACGACTCAGGCATTGGCGCAGCCAGCGGGCCAACCGGCGATCTATCGTTCATTGGTGACCCTGCTCAACAGCACCCTGAGCGGTAGCACCCTGACCCTGGACAGCCCGCAGCCCTTGCGTATCGGCAGCTTGTTGAGCGCACAGGTCCTCGATGCGCAACGTTTGAATTTCGTCCCGCTCAGCGGACGCCAGGAACAACTGGCCGTCGCGCAGCAATTGGCCACACAACTAAGCCGCCAAGGGTCACTGGAGGGACTGCTCAGCGCCCTGCAAAAACTACCGGCCAACGCACAGATGCCTCCTGAACTACGTGCCTCTATCGACACGCTGTTGGCTCAATTGCCTACACCCTCGCAACTGAGCAACCCCAAAGCCCTGGGCACTGCCTTGCTCAACAGCGGCGCATTCCTGGAAGCCAAGTTGCTCAGCGGTCAGGCACACGCAATGGCCCCGGACATGAAAGCCTCTCTACTACGGCTGATTGCGCAGATTCTGCCCGGCCTGCCGGCCAGCACCAGCTTCAACCCCGGCATGGCCGCCAGCACTCAGGCCCAGGCGCTGCCAACTTTTGTGCGTAATGCCTTGGGAATGCTCGGTCAGGTCAGCGCCAAGCCGCCACCCGCAGGCTTTCCCCTGCCCCAGCGCTCCGTGCAAAACGGCGAAAGTGAAGACAGCCTGGAAAACTTGCTGAAACTGGCCGCGGCGGCCATTTCTCGCCTGCAAAGCCACCAGCTGTCGAGTCTGGAGCAAAGCGGGCGAACCACCGATGGCGGCGTGCTAACCACTTGGCAACTGGAAATCCCCATGCGCAATGCCCACGACATCGTGCCTTTACAGGTCAAGTTTCAGCGAGAAGACCCGCCCGAAAAAGAGCCACACGATCCGCCCGAATCCCGGGAAATCAAGGACCCACTGTGGCGGGTAGAACTGGCCTTCGACCTCACGCCCTTAGGCCCGCTGCATGTCCAGGCGCAACTGCTGCGCGGCAGCCTGTCAGGCCAGCTGTGGGCCGAACGGGCCTCTACGGCGCACTTGATCGAGAGCCAGCTGGGCGACTTGCGCCAGCGTTTAAACGACGCGGGGTTGAGCGTGACCGATCTGGACTGCCACCAGGGCACCCCGCCACACAGTGGCCCTGCCCGACTTGAACAACGCTGGGTCGATGAAACCGCATGAAGACAGAGCCCGCACCACGCCAGGCGATCGCCCTCAAATATGACGGCAAACAAGCGCCCACTCTTACCGCCAAAGGCGACGATGAATTGGCTGAAGCCATCCTTAGTCTGGCCCGCGAGCATGAGGTGCCGATTTATGAAAATGCCGAGCTGGTCAACCTACTGGCGCGCATGGAGCTGGGCGACAGCATCCCGCAAGAGTTGTATCGAACCCTGGCTGAAATCATTGCATTTGCCTGGCAGCTCAAAGGCAAATTCCCGGAAGGGTTTGATCCGGATGCGGGGCCAGGAGAGTCGTGATGAGCGTTCGCGTTGTTTGAACAGTCCCGTGGCTACAGCAAAGACAAAGGCAATAAGCAGATTTTAAACAGCACCCTTTGAAGTGGGAGCGAGCCTGCTCGCGAAGCAGGCGACGCGATCTTTCCGGCAAACCGCAGTGATGCCTTCGCGAGCAGGCTCGCTCCCACACAAGCAACTAACCCCGCAACGCCAAATCTACTTGCCCGGCCGCGTCCAGCAGCACACTGTCCTGACGAAAACCACCAATCAGTTGCAACCCCACCGGCAGTTCACCCGGCTGTCTGGGTAAGGGAATGTTGATTTGCGGCAGCCCGAATGCCATCCAGCATTTGCAAAAGTCCGATGGACCCGTCGTTTCCAGACCCAGGGGCGCAACCATGCCGCAGGTGACGCTCAGCATCGCATCGAAGGGTGCAAAAATCGCTTGCAGTCTCGGTGCCTGCGCAGCCAGGCGCGCCTTGGCCGCTGACTCCTGCTCCCATGTTGTGCCCTTGGCCCGCTCGATCATGGCCACGACGGACGGGCTCAGCAGTTCAGGGCTGGATTGCCACTCTTTTGACAGCGACCGTGCGCCCTCGCAGTCATTGATCAACAGGTGGTCGTCAAACACCTGCGCAAAATCATCCGGCAGGTTCACCATGGTCACGCTGTGCCCTGCGGCTTTTAATCTATCGACCGCCGCCAGCAACGCATCAGCCACAAGAGGTTCAACCTGATCCCAACGCGCGGTGCGGCAAAAACCAAACGTGCGCGGGCCGCTGGGGCGCGTGGCATGTGGCAAACCGGGAATCAGCACCTGTGCGACCAGCCTCAGGTCACAAACTGAGCGCCCGTACCAACCCATCGTGTCGAAACTCGGCGCCAGGGGTTTGACCCCTTCCAGGGACACCAGCCCGTATGACGGCTTGAACGCATACAGACCGCAATAAGCCGCAGGCTTGAGCAATGAACCGGCTGTTTGCGTGCCCAACGCAACGGGGAAAAACCCTGCAGCCATACCCGCAGCAGAACCGGCGCTGGAGCTGCCCGGGGTCCGGCTCAGGTCCACGGGGTTGCGGGTCGGCCCGGTGTGCATATAGGCAAATTCGGTGGTGTGGGTCTTGCCCATGATCACCGCCCCCGCCTGACGCAGCAGCGCAACCACATGGGCATCGCGCGATGGCCAATTGTTGTCGTAGATCGGGGAGTAAAAACCCGTGGGATGGTCGCGGGTATCAATGATGTCCTTGACCCCTATCGGCACTCCGGCCAGCAAGCCGTTGATCCCTGGGCTGCTCAGCCCCTGTGCCTGTTTGCGCACGACCTGCGGGTCGAGGGCGACAAACGCCTGGATCGCTGACTCACGGGCGCTTGCTTGGGTCAGGAAATGCTCGGCCACTCTGCCGGGGCTCAGGCGTGCAGTGCGGACCTGTTCGACAATCGAGTGGGCATCCGCTGTGTCGAGAAAACTCATGCTGTTTTCAACCTCGGTTCATGAATACGTTACTGGGCATAAACCGCCGCCCACTCTGCAAACCCCTTGATCTCGACAGGGTTGCCTGACGGATCGAGGAAAAACATCGTCGCCTGCTCACCCGGGGTCCCGACAAAGCGAAAGGTAGGCTCCAGAACAAAGTTCACGCCGCGCTCCACCAGTCGCTGCTTCAGGGCCAACCAATCAGGCATGCTCAGCACCACCCCGAAATGCGGCATGGGTACCCAGTGGTCACCCACTTTCCCGGTGTTGCTGACAGAAAATGGCTCACCCAGGTGCAATGACAATTGGTGACCGAAAAAATCGATATCCAGCCACGTGTCGGTACTGCGACCTTCTGCGCAGCCCAGCACATCACAGTAAAAGCTGCGCGCTGACACCAGGTCATGAACGTGGTAAGCAAAATGAAAAAGCGATTGCACAGTAACCTCCTGAACCCGGACCTGGCCAAATGACCAGGCGGGAAATCATGCTACGGGTGGTACAAAAGAGATAACCTGTTATTTTTTCCATCAACGAAAGAAATTCTTATGGATACGCGCTATCTCAGAAGCCTGATCGCCGTGGTGGAATGCGGGTCAATCGCCAAGGCAGCCCGCCTGGAAAACCTGACGGCTGCGGCGGTCAGCCAGCGTATTGTGGCGCTCGAACGACAGCTGGGGCTCGAACTTCTGGTGCGGGTTGGCCACGAAGCCAAACCCAGCCTGGCCTGCATGGACCTGCTGCCAAGGGCCAGAGCCATCGTCAATGAAGTGGCGCTTCTGGCAGGTGACGTCGACACACAAGGCCTGACCGGCCCCTTGCGCATCGGTGCTGTTTCAACGGTTCTCACGGGCCTTCTGCCACAGGCCTTGCGCAGCTTGACCCGATCAACTCCGCAACTGAAACCGGTGATAGTCCCAGGGACGTCACGTTCGCTGTATCAGGCGCTTGAAGCCAACGAGCTGGATGCCGCCCTGGTGGTCGCGCCGCCATTTGCGCTTCCCAGAACGTTCGATGCCGTATTGCTGCGCAAGGAGCCCTTGGTGTTTCTCTCCAATGAGCACTCGACGCAGACTATCGACGCCCGCCTGCAACGCTGTCCGTATATTCAATATGACCCCGATGCCTGGGGTGGCCGCCATGCCGTGCAGTACCTGCAAGACCATGGCCTGACACCTGCCGCCCTGCTGGATCTGGATGCCCTGGAAACCATCGCCCTGCTGACCTCGCAAGGGCTGGGGGTCAGTCTGGTGCCTTGCTGGTCGGGGATTGAGCGCTGGACAGAAAGTTGTGTGGTGGAGGATGTGGGTGATGAACGCTATGACCGCAAGATTGTGCTGATCAGCCATGCACAAGGTGCAAGGGTACGAATGGTTGAGGCGTTGAAGCAGGCGCTGCAGGAGAAGACGCCATGACCCGCTCCCACAGGATTAGCCTCAGCCCTTGTGCATCTTGCTCATCAACTCGGCCTCGGCCTGAGTCAACCCGCAAGACTGGGTCAATTCGTCAACGCTGGCGCCCATGCTGACCAGGCGTGCTGCCTGGTTGAACGACAGGCTGGTAGGGTCGCGCTGTTCGAGCTGGGTCAGCTTCTCGGGCAGCGGCGCTACCACCGCCCGCAGTTCGTGCAGGTCTTCCCCCATCTGCACATTGCCGTTCTGATAGGTGTCCAGTCGCCGCGCCAGCTCCCTGAGGCGCCGGTCACGCTGTTCATCGCCCGCGACCTGCTGCGCCGCCAGCACGCGCTGGCGGCGAACATGGCTTACGAACAGCCACAGGGTCACAGCCCACAACAGGCCCAGGACGATTACCGCCACCTCAAGGATCAATCAGATGTTCTCCAGATCCGACCATTCTTCTTCGGTCATCATTTTGTCCAGCTCAACCAGAATCAGCAGTTCGCCATTCTTGTTGCATACGCCCTGGATAAACTTGGCCGACTCGTCGTTGCCCACATTGGGCGCCGTTTCGATTTCAGACTGACGCAGGTAAACCACTTCCGCCACGCTGTCGACCAGAATCCCGACCACTTGCTTGTCCGCTTCGATAATCACGATGCGCGAATTGTCGGTGATTTCTGCGTTGTACAAGCCAAAACGCTGACGCGTGTCGATGACCGTCACCACGTTGCCGCGCAGGTTGATAATGCCCAATACGTAGGAAGGTGCGCCGGGGACCGGGGCGATTTCGGTGTAACGCAGCACCTCCTGCACTTGCATCACATTGATGCCGTAGGTCTCGTTATCGAGCTTGAAGGTAACCCATTGCAGGATCGGATCTTCCAAACCCTGTGCCGCTGACTGTTTCATACCCCAAACCCCTGACTGAAATACCGCTGAATGCTGATAACTGGCGGCTCACCCTTGCAGATGAGCATCAACCACACGTGTTCTTATGCTTTGCCCTTGGCGATCAACTCGGCCAGCTGCGCCACGTCCAGCAATGCGCACATGTGCTCAATCACTGTGCCTGCCAGCCACGGCCGCTGCCCACGCTGGGACCGCCATTTAATTTCGTTCGGGTGCAGGCGCAATGAGCGGCTGACTTGATGCACCGCCAACCCCCACTCGTAGCCCTGTACGGAAATAACGTATTGCAGGCCTTCGCGAAAATCATCGCGATAGCGCTCGGGCATCACCCAGCGCGCGGTGTCCAGCACGTTGAGCTTGCCGCTCTGGCTCGGGAGTATCCCCAGAAACCAGTCCGGCTGACCAAACAGCGGAGTCAGTTCACGCCCGGCCAGCGAATAGATTGAGCCCAAGCACACCAATGGCACTGCCAGGGTCAACCCGGCCACGTCGAACAACAGGCACTCGAAGGGTTCTGCGGCCCACGCGGGGCGGCCATCATCGGGTATCGGTAAATGCGCACCGGGCGCACTTGGCCGATGAACCTCGACCAGCGGATGGGCCAGCGCCTCAGCGGGCACGCCCACTTGCGAGAGCTCCACCGGCATCGCCACCGGCGCTTCAACAGGCGCCTCAACGGCCTGTTCCTGCTCCAGCGCAACGGGCTCAACCGACTCCAGCGCCTGCGTTGCATCAAACAGCAGGTCGTCGAGATACGACTGCAACGCCACTTGCGATCGATTGGAAAGTGCTATCGGCTGCGTCATAAAGTGCCCCACTCAACAGCCTCGCGACAGAGACTTGTAGACGTTATCGGCCACACGCGACCGATACTTGAATAACCGTCCACCTCAAGCGACCTGAGGTGCAAGCTGGCGGGTCAGTACATGTTTGAGCAACGCACGATAGGCGATGACCCCCCGGGTTTTGTCATCAAACTGCGAAGGCGTCTGCCCTGCCCGGCTGGCATCGCGCAAGCGGGTGTCGACCGGGACAAAGCCCTGCCACAAGGTGTCGGGATACACATCGCGCAAGACCCGCAAGGTGCTCATCGAGGCTTGGGTACGGCGGTCAAACAAGGTCGGCACGATGCAGAACGGCAACGCTTGCGCTCGCGAGCGATTGATCATGCGCAGGGTGTGAACCATGCGCTCCAGGCCCTTGAGCGCCAGATGCTCGGTTTGCACCGGAATGATCAATTGCTGGCTGGCCGCCAATGCGTTGACCATCAGTACGCCCAGGATCGGCGGGCTGTCGATGATTGCGTAGTCGTAGTCCTGCCACAGTTGCGCCAGGCTGCGTGCAATCACCAGGCCCAGGCCACTTTGCCCCGGCGCCTGACGCTCCAGGGTCGCCAGCGCGGTGGTTGCCGGCAGCAAGGCAATCTTTTCGTGGCTGGTGGGCAACAGCAACTGTGCAGCCAGACCTTCCGGTACCTGGCCCTGATGCAGAAACAGGTCGTAGACGCTGTGTTCCAGACCGTCGGGGTCATACCCGAAGTAACTGGTCATGGAGCCGTGCGGGTCAAGATCGACTATCACCACGCGCTTGCCCGCCTCTGCCAGCAAACCGGCCAGAGCGATGGATGTGGTGGTCTTGCCGACCCCACCTTTTTGATTGGCTACTGCCCAGACTCTCATTCAGTTGTTCCTCCCGGCTGCATGCGTGCCGGCCGAGACTATAGGGTGGGTGACGGGGAATTGACGGCATCCCCACGAACCAGTGGCTGTGTCTGTGGCGGTGCAGTTTGTGTGCCAGCACGCTTGAGGGCCGCATCCGGTGTGGCGTTGGCGGTCCCCGTACCGGTCAGGCTGCGACGCACTTCCAGGTTGCGCGACACCACCAGCACCACCCGGCGATTGAGCGCGCGCCCTTCTGGCGTAGCGTTATTGGCCACCGGCTGGAACTCGCCATACCCCACCGACGCCATACGCCCGGGGTTCACGCCCTGCATCGCCAGCATCCGCACGATGCTCGCCGAACGCGCCGACGACAGCTCCCAGTTGGTAGGGTATTGCGCAGTGCGGATCGGCAGATCGTCGGTAAAACCCTCGACGTGAATCGGGTTTTCGAACGGTTTCAGGATCGCCGCCACCTTGTCGATAATGTTGAACGCTGCATTGCTGGGCATCGCGTCGCCACTGCCGAACAGCAGGCTCGAATTGAGTTCGATCTCGACCCACAACTCATTGCCACGCACAGTCAATTGTTTGGTCGCGATCAAGTCGCCAAACGCATGGGTGATGTCATTGGCAATGGTCTTGAGCGGGTCATCGGGTACTTGCCCAAGGCCGGCGTCGGTATGTTCACTGTCTTTGATCAACGGTTCGGCAGGCGGAATCGTCAGCGGGCGCTCTTCACCTATGGGTACCGGCTTGATGCTGCGCTCGGTGTCACTGAACACCCCGACCAGCGCCTGGGAGATGACCCGATACTTGCCTTCGTTGATCGAAGAAATCGAGTACATGACCACGAAAAAAGCAAACAGCAAGGTGATGAAATCCGCGTAGGACACCAGCCAACGTTCGTGATTGACGTGTTCATCCGCAGGGCGACGGCGCCGGCTCATAGTTAACCCGAAAAGCCTTGAAGCTTGAGTTCGATAGACCGTGGATTCTCACCTTCGGCAATCGACAGGATGCCTTCGAGCAGCATCTCGCGGTACAACGACTGGCGCATGGCTATGGCCTTGAGCTTGCTGGCGATGGGCAGCAACACCAGGTTGGCACTGGCCACCCCGTAAATGGTCGCTACGAACGCCACCGCAATACCGCTGCCCAGTTGCCCCGGATCGGCCAGATTGCCCATGACATGGATCAGGCCCATGACCGCGCCGATAATGCCGATGGTCGGCGCATAACCGCCCATGCTTTCAAATACTTTCGCGGCCTCGATATCGCGGCTTTCCTGGGTCATGTAATCGACTTCCAGCACGCTGCGAATCGTTTCTGGCTCCACACCGTCGACCAGCAATTGCAGGCCTTTGCGCGAATAATTGTCGGGCTCGGTGTCGGCCACGCCTTCCAGGCCCAGCAAGCCTTCCTTGCGCGCCGTCAGGCTCCAGTTGACGACACGGTCAATACCGCCCGCCATGTCGATACGCGGCGGGAACAGGATCCAGACCACGGTCTGCATCGCCCGCTTGAACGCACTCATGGGCGACTGCAACAGCGCCGCGCCCACCGTCCCGCCCAGCACGATCAGGGCTGCCGGACCATTGGCCAGGGCGCCCAAATGACCGCCCTCCAGGTAGTTGCCGCCGATAATCGCGACAAACGCCATGATGATGCCAATCAGGCTGAGCACATCCATCAGTGGCAGGCCTCCACCAGGTGTTTGCCAATGTCATCAAGGCTGTACACCGCATCGGCCAGGTTGGCTTTGACGATGGCCATCGGCATGCCATAAATCACGCAACTGGCTTCGTCCTGTGCCCAGACCTGACTGCCGCCCTGCTTGAGCATCCGGGCACCTTCACGGCCATCCGCGCCCATGCCGGTCAGGACCACCGCCAAAACTTTGTCACCAAAGGACTTGGCGGCAGAGCCGAAGGTGATGTCCACACACGGTTTGTAGTTCAAGCGCTCGTCGCCCGGCAGGATGCGTACCGCGCCACGACCATCAATCATCATCTGCTTGCCGCCCGGTGCCAACAGGGCCAGGCCGGGACGCAGGATATCGCCGTCTTCGGCTTCCTTGACGCTGATACGGCATAGCTTGTCCAGACGCTCGGCAAACGCCTTGGTAAACGCCGCCGGCATGTGCTGCACCAGCACGATCGGCGCCGGAAAATTGCCCGGCAACTGGGTCAGTACCCGCTGCAAGGCCACCGGCCCGCCAGTCGAAGTACCGATGGCTACCAGCTTGTAAGCTTTGCGCTTGGGAGCCCCGGACGTGGATGACGGCGCAGGCGCGCCACGGCTGGCAATCGGCGTGGTGCGCACTGGAGCTATCGAAGCCGTCGGAGCGGATGACACAAAACCGCCGGGCGCAGGCCGAGGCACCGGGGCAGGAGCTGAAACCACTGGTGCTGGCGCACTGTAGCTGGACAGTCGACGGTTGCTGCGCGAGATGCTGTGAACCTTTTCGCACAGCATTTGCTTGACCTTCTCGGGGTTGCGCGAGATGTCTTCAAAGTTTTTCGGTAAAAAATCCACTGCCCCGGCATCCAGCGCATCGAGAGTAACGCGGGCGCCCTCATGGGTCAGCGAGGAAAACATCAAAACCGGGGTCGGGCAGCGTTGCATGATATGGCGCACAGCCGTGATGCCATCCATCAACGGCATCTCGTAATCCATGGTGATCACGTCCGGCTTTAGCGCCAGCGCCTGATCAATCGCTTCCTTGCCATTGGTGGCGGTGCCGATCACTTGAATCGTCGGGTCAGCCGACAGAATTTCCGAGACGCGGCGGCGGAAAAAACCGGAATCATCCACCACCAGGACCTTGACTACCATAAACACTCCGTTAGGCGGTGCGGGGCGTAAAAGCCCCGGCTCACCAGAATCAAATACGCCGTGATGCGTAATGCTTGAGCATGCTCGGAACATCCAGAATCAAGGCAATACGGCCATCACCGGTAATGGTGGCGCCCGACATGCCTGGCGTACCCTGGAGCATTTTCCCCAACGGTTTGATCACCACTTCTTCCTGGCCGACCAACTGATCGACCACAAAACCGATGCGCTGGGTCCCGACCGACAGAATCACCACATGCCCTTCGCGCTGCTCTTCATGGGCGGCAGACGCCACCAGCCAGCGCTTGAGATAGAACAGGGGCAACGCCTTGTCGCGCACGATCACCACTTCCTGACCGTCAACCACGTTGGTGCGCGACAGGTCGAGATGGAAAATTTCGTTGACGTTGACCAGCGGGAAGGCAAACGCCTGGTTGCCCAGCATCACCATCAGGGTCGGCATGATGGCCAGGGTCAGGGGTACCTTGATGACGATTTTAGAGCCACGCCCCAGGACCGACTCGATGCTCAGCGAGCCATTGAGCTGGGCGATCTTGGTTTTCACCACGTCCATGCCCACGCCACGTCCGGACACATCGCTGATCTCGGTCTTGGTCGAAAAACCCGGCGCAAAAATCAGGTTGTAGCAGTCGCTTTCGCTCAGGCGATCGGCTGCATCCTTGTCCATCAGGCCTTTTTTCACCGCCAGGGAGCGCAGGAAGTTGGCATCCATGCCTTTGCCGTCATCGGAGATCGACAGCAGGATATGGTCGCCTTCCTGCTCGGCCGACAGAATGACCCGGCCGCAGCTTGGCTTGCCCGCAGCCGCACGTTCTTCCGGTGTTTCGCAACCGTGGTCGACTGCGTTGCGCACCAAGTGGACCAGCGGATCGGCCAGGGCCTCGACGAGGTTTTTGTCCAGATCGGTTTCTTCGCCCACCAGTTCCAGGCTGATTTCTTTTTTCAGCTGACGCGCCAGATCCCGCACCAGACGCGGGAAGCGCCCGAATACTTTTTTGATCGGTTGCATGCGGGTCTTCATCACGGCGGTTTGCAGGTCGGCGGTGACCACGTCGAGATTGGACAGGGCCTTGGCCATATCTTCGTCATGACTGTTCAGGCCCAGGCGCACCAGACGGTTACGCACCAGCACCAGCTCGCCGACCATGTTCATGATGTCGTCAAGGCGTGCGGTATCGACCCGTACGGTGGTTTCCGCCTCAGAAGCAACCGGTTTTTCCGAAGGTGCAGCTGCCGCCCGTGCCGGTGCCGGACGCGCCGCTGCAACCGGCTTGGCGGGTACAGCCGCAGCGACTACCGCTGCCGAGTCGGGGCTGAACTTGCCTTTGCCGTGCATCTCATCGAGCAGGGCTTCGAATTCGTGATCGCTGATCAGGTTCGGGTCGCCAGCCGGCTCCTGGGCAGTGGCTACGGTCTCGGCGACCGCAGCGCCCAGCGCTTCGGTGTTGAACGACCCCTTGCCATGCAACTGATCCAGCAAGGCCTCGAATTCGTCGTCGGTGATTTCATTGCTGACTTCGGCTGCAGCTGCAGGCACTTCGTCAGGCACCGGGGCAACCACTGCGGTTGCCGCAGAAAACTGGCCCTTGCCGTGCAACTGATCAAGTAGCAACTCGAACTCGGCGTCGCTGATTTCGTCACTGGCCGAGATGTCTGCCACCACCGGTTCCGGGTCAGGCTCGACCGCAGCGGCCTTGACCGCATCGAGGGACTCCAGCAGCTGCTCAAACTCGCTGTCGGTGATATCGGTCACCGGGGCTGCAACCGCAGACACCGGCGCAGGCTCAGGTGCGCCAACTGCTTGCGCGGCTGCAGGCTCGGCAAGACGTGCCAGCGCCGCCAGCAATTCGGGAGTCGCTGCGGTGATCGGGCTACGCTCGCGCACTTCGCTGAACATGCCGTTGACCGCATCCAGGGCTTCAAGCACCACGTCCATCAGCTCCGCATCGACGCCGCGTTCACCCTTGCGCAGGATGTCGAAGACGTTTTCGGCGATGTGACAGCACTCCACCAACTCATGGAGCTGCAGGAAGCCGGCGCCCCCTTTTACAGTATGAAAACCGCGAAAAATTGCATTGAGCAGATCCGCATCATCCGGTCGGCTTTCCAGCTCGACCAGTTGTTCGGACAGCAACTCCAGAATTTCGCCGGCTTCAACCAGGAAATCCTGAAGGATTTCTTCATCGGCGCCGAAGCTCATGTACGTGCTCCTTGATATAGGCCCGCGACGCCAGGCAACAGCGCCCGCACGTCTATCGAGTCCTAAAAACCTAAACTGGACAGCAAATCGTCAACATCATCCTGACCGGATACGACGTCATTACGTGTATCGGCATGAATCTGCGGACCTTCACCCTTGGCCTGGTTTTTTTGCGAATTATTTTCAGCGCGCAGTGCATCACGGTCGTGTTCGATGCCGGCAAAGCGGTCCACCTGGCTGGCCATCAGCACCAGCTTGAGCAAGTTGCTTTCAACGTCGGTGACCAGTTGCGTCACACGCTTGATAACCTGACCGGTCAGGTCCTGATAATCCTGAGCCAGCAAAATGTCAGTGAGGTTGGCAGACACGACCTGGTTTTGCTCTTCACTACGCGTCAAAAAACTGTCAACTCGACGCGCCAGCTCACGAAACTCCTCGGCACCGATTTCACGGCGCATGAAGCGACCCCAGTCGGCACTCAAGGCCTTGGCGTCCTGCCCCAGGCCGTTGACCAGCGGCGTGCTGTTTTCCACCAGATCCATGGTGCGATTGGCTGCCGCTTCGGTGAGTTTCACAACATAAGCCAAGCGTTCAGTGGCGTCTGTGATCTGCGACACTTCTTCGGCTTGCGGCATGCTCGGGTCAATATGAAAATTGACAATCGCACTGTGCAGTTCACGGGTCAGTTTGCCGACTTCGCGATACAACCCGCGATCACGGGTCTGGTTAAGTTCGTGAATCAGCTGCACTGCATCGCCAAACTGACCTCTTTCAAGGCTTTCGACCAATTCGTGAGCATGTTTTTTCAGGGTCGACTCAAAATCGCCCTGTGTGGATTCTTTATGCTCCATAGCGCCCCCAAGGCAACCGATCAACCGATGCGATCAAAGATCTTCTCGATCTTGTCTTTGAGTGCGATAGCCGTGAACGGCTTGACCACATAACCGTTAACACCGGCCTGGGCCGCTTCGATGATCTGCTCACGCTTGGCTTCAGCGGTCACCATCAGCACCGGCAAGTGCTTGAGTTTTTCGTCTGCACGCACGTGGCGCAGCAGCTCGATACCGGTCATGCCGGGCATGTTCCAGTCGGTCACCAAAAAGTCGATGTGACCCAGATTGAGGATCGGCAACGCCGTGATGCCGTCATCCGCCTCGACCGTGTTGGTGAAACCAAGGTCACGCAACAGGTTTTTGATGATCCGCCGCATCGTTGAAAAATCATCAACGATGAGGATTTTCATGTTCTTGTCCAATTCGACCTCCAAGCAGTCTTAAACGCGTCCGGTCTGGGGACACGCCATTCAATCAATTCGTTTTCAAACACCGCCAGAATCGACTGTGGGAGCGAGCTTGCTCGCGATGCTGGCGGCGCGGTTTTTCTGATTCACCGTGTCGATCCCATCGCGAGCAAGCCCGCTCCCACAATAAGTACGCGTGTTCCCGTCAGTGCGCTCGCCACTGGCTCAAGCGTGCACGCAGTCGTGCGGCGCACTGGCTGTGCAACTGGCTCACACGGGACTCGCTGACCCCCAGCACTTCGCCGATTTCCTTGAGGTTCAATTCCTCGTCGTAATACAGCGCCAACACCAGTCGCTCACGCTCGGGCAGATGGGCAATTGCATCGGCCAGTGCGCCCTGGAAGCGCTCGTCTTCAAGGTCACGCGACGGCTCCGGGTGAGCACTTGCGCCATCCTCATGCAGCCCTTCGTGTTCACCGTCCTGCAACAAGTCGTCAAAACTGAACAGGCGGCTGCCCAGGGTGTCATTCAAGATGGCGTAATAATCATCAAGGCTTAACTGGAGTTCGGCTGCAACTTCATGATCTTTAGCGTCACAACCGGTTTTTGCTTCAATTACCCGAATTGCGTCACTGACCATCCGTGTATTGCGGTGGACAGAACGCGGGGCCCAGTCGCCTTTTCGCACTTCATCGAGCATTGCGCCACGAATGCGAATCCCGGCATAGGTCTCAAAACTCGCGCCCTTGGTCGCGTCGTATTTGCCCGACACCTCAAGCAATCCGATCATTCCGGCCTGGATCAGATCGTCCACCTGCACGCTGGCGGGCAAGCGCGCCAACAGGTGATAGGCGATGCGCTTGACCAAGGGGGCGTAGCGCTCGATCAGCTCGTACTGGCTGTCACGCGACGCCTTGCTGTACATGCGATAGCCGCTGGCGGTCATTAAAAGCGCCCCCCTGCTTGCTGCACCAGACGCTCGACAAAGAACTCCAGATGCCCGCGGGGGTTGGCGGGCAACGGCCAGGTGTCAACTTTCTGTGCGATGGCTTTAAACGCAAGGGAGCACTTGGAGCGCGGGAACGCTTCGTAGACGGCCCGCTGTTTTTGTACGGCCTTGCGCACGCATTCGTCATACGGGACGGCGCCCACGTACTGCAGGGCCACATCCAGAAAACGATCGGTGACCTTGGTCAGCTTGGCGAACAGATTGCGCCCTTCCTGCGGGCTCTGGGCCATGTTGGCCAATACCCGAAAGCGGTTCATGCCGTAATCGCGGTTGAGCAACTTGATCAGCGCATAGGCATCGGTGATCGACGTCGGCTCGTCGCAGACCACCAGCAGCACTTCCTGGGCGGCGCGCACAAAGCTGACCACCGACTCGCCAATCCCGGCCGCGGTGTCGATCACCAGCACATCCAGATTGTCGCCGAGGTCACTGAATGCCTGGATCAGTCCGGCATGTTGCGCCGGGCTCAAGTGCACCATGCTCTGGGTGCCCGAGGCCGCGGGCACGATACGAATCCCGCCCGGGCCCTGGAGCAAGACATCGCGCAGCTCGCAACGCCCCTCGACCACATCGGCCAGGGTAAATTTTGGGGTCAAGCCCAACAGGACATCGACGTTCGCCAGCCCAAGGTCCGCGTCCATCAACAGAACGCGCCTGCCCAGCTCGGCCAAGGCGATGGACAAGTTGACTGACACGTTAGTTTTACCGACGCCACCCTTGCCGCCGGTCACTGCGATCACCTGTACGGGATGCATGCTGCCCATGATCTTTTTTTACCTTGTCTTACTTAGACGCGGCTACATGCGTTGGCTGCCCGTTCCCGAATGGAACAAAACCTTCAGACCATCAGATGTAGGTACATTGCAACGTAATCTTGACTACCTCAACCTACCCGCTTGGGAGGGCTGTGGTAGATATCAGCGAACATATCGGCCATGGCTTCTTCGCTGGGTTCTTCCTGCATTTGCACACTCACTGCGCGACTCACCAACTGGTGACGACGCGGCAGGTGAAGGTCGTCCGGAATCCGTGGACCATCGGTGAGGTATGCCACCGGCAGCGCGTTACTGATCGCCAGGCTCAACACTTCGCCCAGGCTCGCCGTTTCATCCAGTTTGGTCAGGATGCAACCGGCCAGCCCGCAACGCTTGTAACTGAGGTACGCCGCCGTCAGCACCTGTTTCTGGCTGGTGGTGGCTAATACCAGATAATTTCTGGCCTTGATCCCGCGCCCCGCGAGGCTTTCCAGCTGCAGGCGCAACGCCGGATCGCTGGCTTGCAAGCCAGCAGTATCCACCAGCACCACACGCTTGCGCACCAGCGGCTCAAGGGTCTGGCCCAACGACTGACCGGGGGCCACGTGGGTCACCGGGACGTTAAGAATCCGGCCCAGAGTCTTGAGTTGCTCCTGAGCGCCAATACGAAAGCTGTCCATGCTCACCAGCGCGATATTCTGCGCGCCGTACTTGAGCACATAACGCGCCGCCAGCTTGGCCAGCGTGGTGGTCTTACCCATCCCGGCAGGACCGACCATCGCGATCACACCGCCCTCTTCCAGCGGCTCCAGCTCAGGTGTGGCAATCATGCGCGCCAAGTGCGCCAGCAACATCCGCCACGCCTGACGCGGCTCTTCGATACCGGCCACTTGCGCCAGCAGATCTCGGGACAGCGGTCCGGACAGGCCGATACGCTGCAGGCGACGCCACAGATTGGCTTGTGCAGGCTTGGCATCCTGCAACTGGCTCCAGGCCAGCGAGCCCAGCTGCACTTCGAGCAACTCGCGCAAACCGTTGAGCTCATGACGCATGTTGTCGAACGCGCGCTGATCAATCGTCGGGGCGGCCGGCGCAGGCGCAGGGCGCGGTGGCTCTTCGAGCGTCGGTTCAATCAATGGCTCGGCGGCGGTCAGCGGCAGACCGGCAAACAGCTGACGGTTATCGCCCGCCTCGCCCTCACCGCGCAGACTCAACTCGGCCTGGGCCGAGACAATCCGCGACTGGGTCTTGCGCAGCTCTTCTTCGAGCTCAATGTTCGGTACACGGGGTGCCAGCGCGGACAGCTTGTAGTCCAGGGCCGCGGTCAACTCAACGCCCCCGGCAATCCGGCGGTTGCCAATGATGGCGGCGTCAGCCCCCAGCTCATCACGGATCAGCTTCATGGCCTGACGCATATCGGCGGCGAAAAATCGCTTCACTTGCATAAACCAAACCCTCAGCCGTTAGGGCCTACTGTCGCAACGATCGTGACCTGCTTGTTGTCAGGGATTTCCTGGTAAGCCAGTACATGCAGGTTGGGCACCGCCAGACGGCCAAAGCGCGAAAGCATCGCGCGTACCGGGCCTGCCACCAACAGGATCACTGGATTACCTTGCATCTCCTGACGCTGAGCCGCGTCAATCAACGAGCGCTGGAGCTTTTCTGCCATGCTTGGCTCGAGCAAAACGCCCTCTTCCTGGCCTTGTCCGGCCTTCTGCAAACTATTGAGCAATATTTGTTCCAACCTTGGCTCCAAGGTGATCACAGGCAGCTCAGACTCAACTCCTACAATGCTTTGCACAATGGCGCGCGACAAGCCGACCCGTACAGCGGCAACCAAAGCGGCAGTATCTTGACTCTTATGGGCATTATTCGCGACGGCTTCGGCAATACTGCGGATATCGCGCACCGGTACCTGCTCAGCCAGCAAGGCCTGCAATACTTTGAGCAGTTGGGACAGGCTCAGCACGCCCGGCACCAGTTCTTCGGCCAGCTTGGGCGAAGACTTGGCCAACAACTGCATCAACTGCTGCACTTCTTCATGACCGATAAGCTCATGGGAGTGTTTGTACAGAATCTGGTTAAGGTGAGTCGCCACTACGGTGCTGGCGTCCACTACGGTATAGCCCAGCGATTGCGCCTGGCTGCGCTGACTGACCTCAATCCACACGGCTTCCAGACCAAAGGCCGGGTCTTTGGTGGTAATGCCGTTAAGCGTGCCGAATACCTGCCCCGGGTTGATCGCCATTTCGCGATCCGGGTAGATCTCGGCCTCGGCCAGAATAACCCCCATCAACGTCAGCCTATAAGCACTGGGAGCCAAGTCGAGGTTGTCGCGGATATGCACGGTGGGCATCAGAAAGCCCAGGTCCTGGGACAGCTTTTTGCGCACGCCCTTGATCCGCGCCAACAGTTGGCCACCCTGATTGCGGTCAACCAGCGGGATCAACCGATATCCAACTTCCAGGCCGATCATGTCGATGGGCGTCACGTCATCCCAGCCCAGCTCCTTGGTCTCTTGGGCGCGGGCAGGCGATGGCAGCAGTTCCTGCTGGCGCTTGACCTCTTGCAGGGCCTGAACCTTGACCACGTTCTGCTTTTTCCACATCAGGTACGCCACGCCACCGGCCACTGCGGCCAGGCTGAGGAAGGAGAAGTGCGGCATGCCCGGCACCATCCCCATCACGGCCATCAGGCCTGCCGACACAGCCAGCGCCTTGGGCGATGCGAACATCTGACGATTGATCTGCTTGCCCATGTCTTCTGAGCCAGAGGCGCGGGTCACCATGATCGCGGCGGCAGTGGACAGCAGCAGAGAGGGCAGCTGCGCCACCAAACCGTCACCGATGGTCAGCAAGGCATAGACCTTGCCGGCTTCGCCGAAGGTCATGCCGTGCTGGAAGATACCCACGGCCATACCGCCGATCAGGTTGATAAACAGAATCAACAGACCGGCGATGGCATCACCGCGTACGAATTTGCTGGCACCGTCCATCGAGCCGTAGAACTCGGCTTCCTGGGCAACTTCCTGACGGCGCATCTTGGCCTGGTTCTGATCGATCAGGCCGGCGTTGAGATCGGCATCGATGGCCATTTGTTTACCGGGCATGGCGTCGAGGGTGAAACGCGCGCTCACCTCGGAAATACGCCCGGCACCTTTGGTCACCACCACGAAGTTGATGATCATCAAAATCGCAAAGACCACGATACCAACCACGTAGTTACCGCCGATCACCACTTCACCGAAGGCCTGGATCACCTTGCCTGCGGCCGCGTGGCCTTCATGACCGTGGAGCATCACCACCCGGGTGGAAGCCACGTTCAGGGCAAGGCGCATCAGGGTCGCGACCAGCAAAATGGTGGGGAAAACAGCAAAATCCAGTGGCCGCAGCGCATAGACGCAGACCAGTAGCACCACAATCGACAGCGCGATGTTGAAGGTGAAGAACACATCCAGCAAAAACGGCGGAACGGGCAACATCATCATCGCCAGCATCACCAGCAACAACAACGGCACACCTAACTGCCCCTGGCCCAAGCCGGCCAGACCGCTGCGCGCGGTGTTGATTAACTGAGAGCGATCCAAGGACATTGCGTCAAACCTTTAGCAAACTTTTGACGCCATGCGCGCCGTAGAGCCTGCCTCTGCAAGAAACCTTCCAACTTTGGCCACTCGTTCAAGCATGGCCGATTTGGCCAAGGGTTTCGGAGTGGGCCATGAGTCACGCTCAGCGTGACGCACAGCTAATTGACTCGGCTTTGGCTCAGCCTGTACTGCGGCCGATCGTTCAATTACCAGCAGTTGTGGGGGTGAGATCCTGGTAACACGGCGCATGAACGGATCGTTTAATCGAACGTGTTTCCAGGTTAAATCCGACTGTCGGGGTACGGCATTTCTAGTGCCCTGCCTCACAAGTACTGATCCTTTTTTGACGAGTGGCTGTTATTGCCAGGCAAGGCGCAGCGACGACTCATAGCTAACTATGGGCAGGAGCGGCAACGCAGTATGGCAACAACAGATGCCGTTAAAAGAGGATCAGTATTTGCGAGATAAAACACTAGGTTCAAGGTAGGCCCATTATCAGCGTCGCACTGCCCGTAAAAGGCCCTGCGGCAGGCAAGCTGCCGGGTTTTCGAATAAGTGCAAAAGTCACACCGTCCCTTCCCGAGCTATTGGTGATAGTCCCTGCGAATGAGCCGCCCGGAGGTACTAGCGCACGGGTACTGGTACGGTACATGACAGTCGCGAGATCAGGATTACTCATCACAAGGCCACCTGAGAAGAACGAAGAGGCACTGCCCATCAATGTGATTTTGATGGGTGAGGAAATCCCCGCATCAGGGCATGAATAGATCAGTACGAAATTTTTATTATTTGGCGTAGCCAGTGGATTCGCCCCGACCGCCAAGGGATCCACCGAACCGAAGTCCACATTAATAGGCGCATTATTATTAATCGTGCAGGTGGACGGGTTCAAATTAAGTGAATGACGCGCATACACATTCACAAAGGTCACAAAGTTCCGAAGTGTCGAGCCGTTCAAATAAGTGCGTACCCTTAATCTGACAGTAGCGACAAGCGCCCCGGACGAGATTCTAACGTATCTGCCCGGCGCTCTTACAATATTGAGATATGGCCGCCCCAGCACACTCACGAGGGGCTCATTTCGCTGCACGGAGAGAACAATACCGGCCCTCACAGGTGTCGGATAATAAGTACCCGTCACATTCAATCCACCCTCAGCAAAATAACCAGGTTGCGGATACAGCATCATCGTATCGGGGTCGGTCAGCACTTGCTCGTAAGGATCAAAAGGAAAAGTCGTTTGCAATCCATGCCTGCATTCAAACGTGTAACCATCCAGAAAAACTTTTGCAGCTGCAAGGTTCGGCACAAGATTGACATACGCGTTAAATCCATGCCTTTCAGGATTTACCCAGTTGCCACCATTCAATCGGCATTCCGTTGCACTGACGGCTTGCATCAGCAGTAAAAAAAGCAGACCCATCAGATACTTCATATACATCCCTCCGCTATAAAACAGCCCTTGCAGCTGTGCATATTTATGGGCGTAGCCCGATGCAAAAACCGAACTACAGCAAATACCTCAGGCTTTATTATTTGATTAACAACGATCCGTGGCTTAACTTTGGTCGATACCTTAAATGCAATCATGTAGCCTGATATTTAATAAAACAGCACCCTAAAATCACTACTCTTTTAAGGGTAGGCTAATGTAAATGTCGAAACGGCCGTAAAGTGTCCGGCCACTATCGTTTGATTAATAATGGCTTGCGGCTCCCCCTGCAAAAACACTTTAAAAGCAATGACATTGGCGCCATTACTCAATGCCTGCTTACCACTGGCGATATTTAACGGCAACGGTGAGCCCGCAAGTGTTTCTAGCCCCAGCGCCACTCCTTTCTCAGGGCTTGCGTCCAGCGCCAGCAAGCCCGGCAGCTTGGTGTTCTCGATGCCGCTAAAGGTAGTCGTCACAGCGTCACTGATACTGGTGTCGCACTCTTCAAGGCGGATCTGAAAAGTCTTGCCGACCGTCCGGGTATTTAGATAAAGCTCTGCGTTAGTGACCGCCTCCAGATCAATCGCCAACGCCTCGTCGCCCGCCTTGATCCTGCAGGCTGCCGCAACCAATGCGCCCTTGAGCGTCAAGTTGCTCGCCGCCACGCCATCATCTGACCGCATCAAGGACACACCCAGCAGCAGCACGATCACAGCAGGTTGCCAGCGCTTACTCATGCTCCCGGCTCGCATGGGATGCCCTCCTTACTCGTAAAATGCCAGCAGAACTGCTGTGGCCGTAAAATCGCCTTCACCCAGCGTTGAGCCCGACCTCTTGACTGGAACCACCTCCAGTACCGGTGGACTTGACAGGCTAATTGAAAGCTTAGTGTTGAGCACAAATGCCAGGTTATTTCGCAGTACCTTGATGCCAAGATCAGGAACACTGGACTGCACGGCTGAAGAGTCAAAACTCGTTGCCGTACCCGTCAACATCAAGTTCAGCCCCCACGGCAGAGTGCTGGAAGTGCAAGTAATGGTGTAATTCAGCCCTTTGCGGTTCTTGACCCCATCGACACTTTTGACACTTATATCCCCAAAGTCGACAGCAATAGTGGAACCACTGTTTATGGTGCAGGGCGGCGGCTCTACCAGGGTGCCACTAAACGTGAGGTTGCCCATTGCGTTAGTGCAAAAGCCAAGCATAGACACTGTTAAAAGGGCAAATCGTTGCTTGAATCTCATCAATATGTCTCTCTTATCGCAGTGCAACCACTAAGGTAGCCGCTGCAGAAAATGACCCGCCCGTGAGCGTGCTACCGGTTTTTTTGACGAGATAAGCCTTCACAACCGGCAGGGCGGGATAGGTGAAGTTCACGGTTTTATTGAGGGGCCAGGTAACACCCCCAACAGTAAAACTGATGCCGAGATCACTTTTACTGGTACCCAGGAACGCACTGTTAAACCCGGCGCCAGTTCCCTTTAATTCCAGGGTCATAAAGTTGGTTGGCTGCGGTCCGCATGTGACGGTATAAGCCACTGTTTGGCTGTAATTAACGCCGTTGATCCTGGTGGTCAGAAGGCCGGCTCCAAAAGGTACATTCAACGTGCCCCCTGCGTTGACCTTGCAGGGTGGAGGCATAAGGACGACCCCCTTGATGCTCACACTGACGTCCCCCCATGCAACCTGACAGCACATCGACAACAGGCCGCCCACCGCAATGAGTGCCCGCCAATGCTTTAACTGACTCATCGTTGCGCTTTCATTCATAGACAAGCCTGAAATCAACGGCCGCCCGAAAGGCGCCATTGCCCAGCGCAGCCGAAGTGCGCACAGGCTGCACGTGCCAGGTCTGTGTGTCGTTGCCATGCTGCATAAACAAAGGCTCGCCGCGACTGCCCAAAGCTACGTTCCGGCCAAGGGCATCGGTCAGGAGTAGCCCCATCCCGGTTACCCCCCTCACCTTGACCAGCCTTGAGTCATCCGCATCGGCTGGCGCCACAAAGGCAACCGATACCACCGGCTGATAGGCACTCCACACCAGATTGCCAGTGCGCTCACTCTGAATACTGCCCGAAGCGCGCTGGCAGTCGACAAAGCGCAACTGGAAAGCCACAGGCGTTCCCTGATCGCCAGGGCGCAGCAGCTGGCTGCGAGATACAGTCCCCAGGTTTACCTCTTGATAGGCCGAAGGCATGTCCACGGCACAGGGGGTGTTGTGCAATTCGCCAATAACATCCAGCACTCCACTCATGCCGTCGACCGCCTCGGCCCGGGCCTGGTGGATACTCGACGCCAGTAGCCAGCATGACAGGGTCGTGACCGTACACACACCTCGCGCACTACTCATTGACTGAGGACGCCGCCACGTCCACCTTGCAGGTATTGCCTTCGCAACTGAAAACCAGAGGTGGGCGACCGCCGTAATCATTTACATAGGTCAGTCGCGGTTTAGTACCAAGCGCAGCCACACTCCCGCCCAGCTTTAGCGATTCTTTTGGTGACAGCATAAGGGGCTCGAAACCCGTCACGGTTTCTGCCTCCTTACTGCGACGGGCATCAATCAGGGTGACGTAGTACGGAGTGGGGTTGTTGACTTGATACTGATCCCCCACAAGGGTGAGGGTCAGTTCCTCCTGCCAAGGTGCAGACCGCTCTTGTCGGCTCTGAACTAACGCGGCAGGACGGTAAAACAACTTGATTCGGGTTTGCAGGGCAATCTGCAGGCTGTTGGTCTTTTCACTGCGCGGAGGAATTTCGCGCAGGTTGAAGTAATACACCGACTCCCTGTCCTGAGGGAGCGACTGGACTGCAGGTAACGACTGGACTTTTACCTGACTGTTTTTACCCGGCTCCAGACGCTGGACGGGTGGAAGCACGATCAGCGGCGAGGTGATCTTGTTGCCCTGTTCATCTTCTATCCAGCCTTGGGCCAAATAAGGCAACTGTGTGTTGTTATTGGTGATGCTCATGCTGACGGCTTCTTTGTTGCCATCAAACACAACCCGGGTGCGATCAAGACCAATGGCTGCATTGGCGTTGTTGATCAGGCACATGGCCACAAGGGCAGGAACCGAGAGTGCAAAGCTGAATATCTTGATCATGAAGGTGTGATCTCTGTGTTGGTAAGCCGGATCCCCGATGCAGGTGCAGCGTTGTCAGGTATCAGCATCTGGCAGGGCAGATCCAGGGTGGTGGCCAAACCGTCGTCCGGTAAATTGGCAGGCATTACCAGCGTGCAACGCTCTGCCCCCCCCCAAGAGACAACCATCATTCCCCCAGGCCGGATGCCGCTTAGATAGACACTGCCACCGTCATTGATGATGCCGGTCTCCTGCTGTTTTTCATTCTTCACCGTGCCACCAAACGGCGGCACGCGGCCATCGGACAGGCGCAGCACAACCATGGCCTTGTAGCCGGCAATCACATCCAGCGTGCGATAGCCAATGGCCCCGTCCGTCAGGGTCAATTGAGTCACGGACTGAGCCGCCTCGACATTGGCCGGCAGACTTTCAAGGTCAATACTGGCTGCTGTACGCAAGTAGCTGTTGACGTCAGGGATCACTGCTTTGCCGAAGGCATTGCTGCGCGTTGGGTTGCCATAACCGCGAACGGGCACTCCCGGAACACCGCTGGTGTCGACCATCAGTCGAGTGCCGCCCGCTCCTGCGCTTCGATGCCCCGCACCCCCGTACGGTGTGAGTGTGGCGCCGCCTCGCGCAGACATGCCAAGGCTGGTGTGGTTGTTTTCTTGTCGACTGGCGCTAAAGGTCAGATCAGCCTGATCAGCCTGATCAGCGGTATGACTTAGATAACCGCCAATGGAGGTGTTACTGACTGCCAACTGATAGTGGTTGCGTTCATCCACCTGATCGCTGAAGCGTGCCGAATACGTACTTTTATTCTGCGAATTGTTGGCACTGGTGGTTAAAGTGCCGGATCTGCCAAGGGGAAGAGTGAGTGACAGATACATCCCGGAATTATTATTTTGCGTACGAGTACGCTGGTTGTGTTCCTGATTTCGAAACAGGTTCAATGAGAGATTGATGTTCTTGACCGACCCCGCATTGAAATAGCGCGCCAACGACACGTTCCAGCGGTTGCTGCGCGGGCGATCCCAGTAGGACTGGTCGGTGTAGGTCACATAAGCGGAGAGGCCAGCCTCTCGAAAATGCTTGTTGAACGTTGCGGTGTAGAGCGATTTGCTGCCGCCCACACGCTCGCCGTAGCGTCGCGCATCCAGGTATTCGCTCATGCTCAGGTAGTTTTTCTCGGAAAACCGGTATCCCGCGAAGGTGACCTGGCTGTCGTATTCTTCAAATTTTTTCGAATAACTCAGGCGGTAGGAGGCGCCGGACAACGTATCGTCCTGCAGGGTGGCGCTGGCTCGCGAAGCATCGAATGAAAGGGCACCAAACGCCAGCAGATCGCGGCCTACACCGAGGGAAAAAGCCTTGTAGTAGCTGTCACTGATACCCCCTCCATATACTGACCAACCATTGCTCACACCCCAGGAAAACTCCCCCGCACCAAAGACACTGCCCTGCCCTCCATCATGCAGATAGGACGGCCGACCGGTGGCCAGCTTGTAGCGCACAGTGCCGGGGCGTGTCAGATAGGGAATACTGGACGACTCGACCTTGAACGTATTGACACTGCCGTCCTGCTCTTCCACGCGGACATCCAGAGTGCCGGTGACGGCATCGTTCAGATCCTGGATGCGGTAGGGGCCGGCCGCGACCAATGCCTCATACAGCACACGGCCTTGCTGGCTGATGATGACCTTGGCATTGGTTTTAGCTACCCCGACGACTTCTGGGGCATAGCCTCGCAAGTTGGGAGGTAGCTGACTGTCATCCGAGTTGAGTGCGGCGCCGGTGAAACGGAAGCTGTCGAACAGGTCCGAATACAGGTAGTTTTGCCCCAGCGACAGACGTGCCCCGAGTGAGGGAACAGCGCGATAGGCGTAAAAGCGACTCCACTCAAGGTTCTTCCTGCTATTGACGGCCTCATCTTCAATACGACCCTGCCAATCAGCCCTCAGCCGCCAAGGGCCTGCGTTGGCACCGAAAGTACCATTGCCGGTCAGGTCGGTTCGGCTGGCAGTGTTTCTTTGATTGATGGACTGTGCCGTAAGGTTGTAATCAACCAGCAGGCCAGGTACGCCTTCATCCCAACGTGAAGGCGGGTCCCAGTTCTGAGCGTTGTACTCCAGATAGGCCTGGGGCACAGAAATATAGAGCGTAGATGTACCCAGATCGCCGCTCACTTCCATCCCCGCAAGGCTGCGAATATCCAGGCACGTTCCCTCCTTCCACCAGGAGAGTTCCGTCAACTTGTTTTCCTTTAAGCCCAACTGGCTTGCCAGATTGGATGACAAGCAGGCCTGGCTGCCTTTGGGATCATCGTCCGGAGGATAAAAAGTGATGCGCTGTTCAGGCAGCACCAGCGTGTTCACCTGTACTTGCATTGGATAAGTACCCGGCAAGATAAAGCCGCTGCGCGAGAACTGAGACAAGTCAATATTGGTGCGATCGTTCAGGTCGAGAATATCGGTATTGAATTGGATGTCTTCTGCGGCCGACACTTCACAGGCAATCGACATCAAACTACTTAATACACTGGTATGCAGAATTGTCTTCGCAGTTGAAAAATCTCGTAATGCAAGCAACCCATGCATTCAAAAATACTCCAGTCTGAATCGCAACGCGGTGCGGTGAGATCCAACAACCATGGGGCGGCCATTGCCAACCAATTGCAGGGAGTAACGTAATTCTTGGTGATTTTCGGTCAGGGCGATGAGTGACATCGGGACGCCCGGTATACTTTCCTGCCCTTGCACATCGGTTATGCGCAGGGCCATACCACTTGAAGTACCTAATGCTGCAAAGTGACGCCCGCTAATGTCAGTCAACCCGTCAAAGGTCACTCTTACATGCTGCCAATCGGGCAAGTAGGCACCAGGACGATCAGGATCGGGACGCGTTAATGAACATTTGACCAGGCGCAATGAAAACACACTGGGCTCACCCGCGTTATGGCGAATAAGGCCGCCCACTGACAAAGGAGTCATATCAATGACTTGATAAGCGCTGCTCGCATCCAGTGCACAAGCAGAATCCAGTATTTCTCCGGCCATGTTGATACGGCCATTACCTTGATTTTCACGCGCTGCAGCAATAGACATCAACGAACTTGTTAACATACCGATAAAACCAGTCATGACTAACATCGTGAGCACTCTCACACCCGACCCCGCTGAAACTTGCCCCGCCACTGAACCGACTGCAACGGGGCAAATAACTTACTTGTAAGTCAAGGAGAAATTGGTCACTGCAGCGAACGCGCCCGGGGTGATGGTTCCCGTGCCCTTACCTCTGAGAAAGGCACTAAAACTCAGGGTGTTATCACCGGCTTGAATAAGTTGCGTCTTGGTTGGTGTCCCCAACGTTACAGCCGTGCCGGAGCCATCGATCATCATGACGCCCGCCCCACTTGCCGTCCCGGTAATGCCCAGCGCACCGGGCACATCGACGGATTCGGCACCTGTAAAGGTGGTCGATACCGTTTTATCGGCAAGACTCGAGGGAGAGCATCCGGTCAATTCAATTTCAAAGACTTTAGGAGTACTTGCACCGCCCGTTTCCAGTTGAGACTTGGCAACTTCACCCAGTGGAACGGTCTGGTCGCTATTGCCCGGCTTGATGGAGCAGGCAGCTTCCAGAATCTCGCCCTCAAACGTGATTGTTCCTGACCCGGCTCCCGCCGCATGAACAACCGATAAAGAAGCAGCCAGCAACGCCATGGAAGCCATGGCCTTTTTAATTACAGCATTCATTAAAGATCCCCTGCACATAAGTATTTGACTCAACATGAAACCTGTAGGGGCCTTCATGTCTATTAAGAGTCCAGAGCATATTAAGTTTGGCAAACGCTCCAAAAAGAGCATTGGAAAACTAACAATTTAACACTCAAGAATATGCAGGAAATTGCCTATTAATCCGAATGGATTTTATTGAAAAATTGAAGGAGCACTCTAGATTCACAGTAGGAAGTTGCTGGTCTCGATAAAAAAACCGCCCCGACAACCCCCTACGGGCCACTCACTTAAAAACATATCGCAAGCAACTGATTATAGTTAACAACACCCGCCTCAACACAGACTTGAATATACACTTCATGTCTATCTTTAAAACAACAACACACTATTATCTTAACACCCACTTCCAGTAAGAATCTAAAGACCTATCACCCCAACCTTATCCACATCACTCATCACGCCTTAAATCCGGCGGAATCGGCAGGTCCTTGAGCGGATCCGGGCGCTTGCCCTTGCCCGCCTGGTGCTGACGGATCTGATACACGTAAGCAAGCACCTGGGCCACGGCCAGATACAGCCCGGCAGGGATCTCTTGTTCCAGCTCTGTGGAGTGGTAGATCGAACGCGCCAGCGCAGGGGATTCAAGCAGCAGGATGTTGTGCTTTTCACCAATCTCGCGAATCTTCAGCGCCAGAAAATCACTGCCCTTGGCCAGCAACATCGGCGCCCCGCCCTTCTCCGCATCGTACTTGAGGGCCACGGCGTAATGCGTCGGGTTGGTGATGATGACATCAGCATCCGGGATCGCGGCCATCATCCGCCGCTGGGACATGTCGCGCTGCAACTGGCGAATCCGCTGTTTGACCTCAGGGCGCCCCTCCTGGTCCTTGTGCTCGTCGCGCACTTCCTGCTTGGTCATCAGCAGTTTCTGATGGCTTTCCCACAGCTGCACCGGCACGTCCACCGCAGCGATCAAGATCAACCCGCAGGCCATCCACAAAGCGCTCCAGGCCACCACTTGCAGGCTGTGAATCACCGCCAGCTCCAGCGGCTCATGGGCGATGCGCAGCAGGTCGTCGATGTCAGACTGCAACACCAGCAAGGCCACAATCAGGATGATGAAGAACTTGGCCAGGGCCTTGAGCAGCTCGACCAGTGCCTTGGCCGAGAACATGCGCTTGATCCCCGCAGCGGGGTTCATACGGCTGAATTTAGGGGCCAGGCTGCCAGCGGCGAACAGCCAGCCGCCAAGGGAAATCGGGCCGACCAGAGCGGCGATCAGCAAGGTGACCAATACCGGTTGCAGGGCGAGCAGTGCGATTTTGCCCGAATGCAGTAAAAACAGGCCCATGGAGTCAGGATTGAGCAGCACCTCGCGGCTCAGGCTGAAGTTGTAGCGCATCAGCTCCATCATGTCCTGCGCCAGCGCACCGCCAAAAATCAGCAAGCCCGCAGACCCGGCCAACATGATGGCCAAGGTATTCAGCTCTTTTGAGCGTGCGATCTCGCCCTTTTCCCTGGAGTCCTTTTTCCGTTTCTCCGTGGGGTCTTCTGTTTTATCGGCACCACTTTCACTCTCTGCCATAGCGGTCTACTTCGCCTGTGCCAGTTCACGTAAAAACTGCAGGGCCTCGGAGGCCAGCGGTTGATACTGGTTGAGAATGTCCGCCATGCTGATCCACAGAATCACCATGCCCAGCACCAGGGTCAGCGGAAAGCCGATGGCAAAAATATTCAGTTGTGGTGCAGCCCGGGTCATGACGCCAAACGCGATGTTGACCACCAGCAACGCCGTGATGGCTGGCAGCACCAGCAGCAGCGCAGCTCCCAGGACCCAGCCCAGTTTGTTGGCGATTTCCCAGTAGTGATTGGTCAGCAACCCACCGCCTACCGGCAATGTGGTGAAGCTCTCGGTGAGCACCTCAAACACCACCAGATGGCCGTTCATGGACAGAAACAACAGGGTCACAAGCATGGTGAAGAACTGCCCGATAACCGCCACGTTCACGCCGTTGGCCGGATCGACCATGGACGCAAAGCCCATGCCCATCTGAATCGCGACAATTTGCCCGGCCACCACGAACGCCTGGAAAAACAGCTGCAACGAAAACCCCAGTAGCGCGCCAATGATGATCTGTTCGGCAATCAGCATCAGGCCGCTCAGATCAAGCGGGTTGACAGTGGGCAGCGGCGGCAGGCTGGGCATGATCGCCAGGGTGATCGCCAATGACAGAAACAGCTTGATGCGCTTCGGCACCAGGGTCGTGCCGATGATCGGCATGGTAGTCAGCAGTGCACCCACCCGAAATAGCGGCAGCATAAAGCTGGCGACCCAGGTACTGATCTGCGCGTCTGTCAGAGCGAGCAGAGACATTTAGCCGATCAACTGCGGAATGCTGCCGTACAACTGCAGGATGTATTCCATAAAGGTCTGCACCAGCCAGGGCCCTGCCACGATCAGGGTGATCAGCATCACCAGCAATCGCGGGAGGAAACTCAGGGTTTGCTCGTTAATCTGGGTCGCGGCCTGGAACATCGCCACCAGCAACCCGACCAGCAAACTGGGGATTACCAGTACGGCGACCATCAGTGTGGTCAGCCACAACGCACTGCGAAACAGGTCAACCGCAACTTCTGGGGTCATGACTCACACTCCGCCGAAACTGCTGGCCAGCGTGCCGATAATCAGCGCCCAGCCATCCACCAGCACAAACAGCATGATTTTGAATGGCAACGAAATGATCAGCGGCGAGAGCATCATCATGCCCATGGCCATCAGCACACTGGCCACTACCAGGTCGATGATCAAAAACGGGATAAAAATCATGAAACCGATCTGGAACGCAGTTTTCAGTTCTGACGTGACAAATGCAGGGACCAGAATGGTCAGGGGTGCAGCATCCGGTGTGGCGATGTCGGTGCGCTTGGACAGGCGCATAAACAGTTCAAGGTCGCTGGTGCGTGTCTGGGCCAGCATAAAATCCTTGATCGGCACTTCAGCCTTGAGAATCGCATCCTGGGCCGAGAGCTTTTCAGCAAGATAGGGCTGCAGGGCGTCGTTGTTCACCCGATCGAACACCGGGGCCATGATGAACATCGTCAGAAACAACGCCATGCCCGTCAGGATCTGGTTGGACGGGGTCTGCTGCAAACCCAGGGCCTGACGCAGGATCGAGAACACAATGATGATCCGCGTAAAACTGGTCATCAGCATGACGAACGCCGGAATAAAACTTAGCGCGGTCATGATCAGCAAAATTTGCAGGCTGACCGAATATTCCTGCTGGCCGTTGGCCCCGGTGCCCAGGGTGATGGCCGGAATCGACAGTGGATCAGCCCCTAACGCCAACGGCGCGACAAGCGCCAACAACAGCGCGACAACTAAACGCATTACGGCTTGTCCTTTTGCTGGCCCATTATTTCCATCAGCCGCTTGGCAAATTCGGGGGTTGCCTGCGCTGAAGTAGCCGGCACTTGCACGGGCTCCTTGAGCACATGCAACGGGGTAATACGGCCAGGCGTCAGGCCAAGCAAGATCTGTTCATTGCCGACCTGCACCAGCACCAGCCGATCCCGCGCCCCCAGGGCCCGGGAGCTGATCAGCTCGATCACTTGCCCCTGGCGCGGCCCCGTTTGCTGGACACGGCGCAGCAACCAGGCCAGGGCAAAAATCAGACCCAGCACCAACAGCAAACCCAGTACCAACTGTGTCAATTGCCCGCCGATGCTGCTGCCCACAACCGGCGCGGCCGCTGCCGTGGCGCCAGCCAGCGGTTCAGCCGCCAGCACGCTTACGGGGAACGCGAGTAAACCGCCGAGAACCCGCTTCACTTAACGCAGCTTCTTGATGCGTTCGCTTGGGCTGATCACGTCCGTCAGGCGGATGCCGAACTTTTCGTTGACCACCACCACTTCACCGTGAGCAATCAGGGTGCCGTTCACCAGCACGTCCAGCGGTTCGCCCGCCAGGCGATCCAGTTCAATCACCGAGCCCTGGTTGAGTTGCAGCAGGTTGCGGATATTGATGTCGGTGCTGCCCACTTCCATGGAAATCGATACCGGAATATCCAGAATCACGTCCAGGTTAGGGCCATCCAGCGTCACTGGCTGGTTGTTGCGCGGCATACTGCCGAACTCTTCCATTGGCAGACGGTTGGGTGCCGGTTTGGTGACCGCATCAGCCGCCAGCAAAGCGTCGATATCTGCCTGGCCAACATCGCCGGTTTCTTCCAGCGCCGCTGCCCATTCATCAGCCAGCGCCTGATCTGCAGCAGTTGTATCGTGTTCGTTAGCCATGGGGTGTCCTCGGCGAGCATTTCAATCATTAGCACAGCAAATTCGTGTGGCCTGACGCCTAGCGTCGACCGATAGGCTCAACCACTTGCAAGGCAAGATTGCCTTTGTGCGAGCCCAGTTTGACCTTGAACGAAGGCACGCCATTGGCGCGCATTACCAGTTCATCTTCCAGCTCGATCGGGATCACGTCCCCGGGCTGCATGTGCAAAATGTCCCGCAGTCGCAATTGACGACGGGCCACCGTGGCACTGAGCGGCACGCTGACATCGAGTACGTCTTCGCGCAGGGCCTTGCTCCAGCGCTCGTCCTGATCGTCGAGGTCGGACTGGAAACCGGCGTCGAGCATTTCCCGTACTGGCTCGATCATCGAGTACGGCATGGTCACGTGCAGGTCGCCGCCGCCCCCATCGAGTTCGATGTGGAACGTAGAAACCACAATGGCTTCGCTGGGGCCGACGATATTGGCCATGGCGGGGTTAACTTCCGAGTTGATGTACTCGAAATTGACTTCCATGATCGCCTGCCAGGCTTCCTTCAAATCGATGAAGGCTTGCTCCAGCACCATGCGCACCACCCGCAATTCGGTGGGGGTGAATTCACGACCTTCAATCTTGGCGTGACGGCCGTCGCCGCCAAAGAAGTTGTCTACCAACTTGAACACCAGCTTGGCGTCGAGGATAAACAGTGCCGTGCCACGCAACGGCTTGATTTTGACCAGGTTGAGGCTGGTAGGCACATACAGCGAATGCACGTACTCGCCGAACTTCATGACCTGCACCCCGCCCACCGCCACGTCCGCCGAGCGGCGCAGCAGGTTGAACATACTGATGCGGGTATAGCGGGCGAAACGCTCGTTGATCATTTCCAGGGTCGGCATGCGGCCCCGGACAATACGGTCCTGACTGGTCAGGTCGTAGCTTTTGACACTGCCGGGCTCGGCAGCTGTTTCGGCCTGTACCAGACCGTCATCCACGCCATGCAACAGCGCGTCGATCTCATCCTGGGACAGCAGGTCTTGCACGGCCATGTCGTGATCCTACTGCAATACAAAGTTAGTAAAGAGCACCTGATCGATAACCACTTTTCCGAGTTCTTTCTGTGCGACTTCCTGCACGCTGGCTGTCGTTTTCTGGCGCAGTATTTCTTGACCCACTGGCGTTGCGAGATCGTCAAAGGCCTGCCCGGAAAACAGCATCACCAGATTGTTGCGAATGACCGGCATGTGCACCATGAGGGCTTTCAGATCGCCAGCATCGCGAGCCTGCAAGGTCACGCTCACTTGCATGTAACGCTGACGGCCATTGGCGGTGTAGTTGACGACAAAGGCCGGGGCCATGGGCTCATAGAGCGCGGGTAATTTGACGGTGCTATCCACTTGCGGCACAGGCTCGCTCTTGGGGCTGTGCATGAAATACCAGGTGGCACCTACGGAAAGACCAATCGCCAGCAGCACAGCCACGACGATCAGGATAATCAGCTTGAGTTTGCCTTTGCCGGCCGGTTCACTTACCGCGTCGCTCGTCGCCATGCCAATAATCCGTCACTATTTGGTTTTCACAGATGCTGGGGTAGGCACAGCAAGTGTTATGCCAGAAGCAGGACGGTGGGTGACTTTGTGGGAGCGGGCTTGCTCGCGATACAGGCTATGGGGCGCTACCGTTACACCGCGCCGATGCCATCGCGAGCAAGCCCGCTCCCACAGGATTTGTACTCAGGCGTAGTAATCCACTGCACTGGAGCCCAGAACTACGCTTGGCGTTACCGCCGCGACCTGCGCTGGCTCGTCATCAATGACGCTGCCCAGCCGCTGGCCATCGCTCCCACTGCGGTCCTGTTGCTCCTGACCCTGCTGCCCCTGCCAGTTGCGCGGCTGGTCGGACACGTTAACGTCCACCTGCCCCATGCCCTGCTGCGCCAGCATGTCGCGCAAACGGTGCATCTGGCTGTCCAGCGCTTCGCGCACTCCCGCATGACCACTGACAAAATTGACCTGCGCCGACTGATCGGCGGCAATGTTGACCCGGATATCCAGGCGCCCCAGTTCCGCCGGTTCCAGCTGGATATCGGCGGATTTGAGGTTGGCACTGGACAAGTACATCACACGATTGACCACTTCTTCAGACCAGCCACCCTGGTGCATGGCCAAGGGCTGATTGACCGGCAGCGCATTCACGGTTTTGGGCACTGCAGCCTGGGTGAGTGCCGCCAGGCGGTTGGCGAAGTCATCGACCCGCGTATCGCTGGACGTGCTTTTCAGATCCTTGAGGCCGTCTTCGAGCAACCCTTTAAAGGCCTTCTCACCGCCCTCGCCGGTGGCCGGCTCGTCGGCCTCCCCATCGACCAGCATAGCGATGCCGCTGGCTTGCCCCTGAGCCACGGCAGGCGTGCTTTCACTCGGCTGGTTTTTGACCGGGCTCTGGCTGCTGGCCGACACATGCCCACCCTGCTCCATCGCCAGGCGCACAGCAGGCATCGCGTCGAGAGGATCTGCCTCGGGGTCGAAGGTGTCGTCGGCAGCCGGCTGCAACTGGGGCTGTGCTTGAATAACCTGTTGTTGTGCGGCTTGTATCTGTGCAGTAACCGGCACCTCAGGTGCGGCCTCAACAACCGGCACGGAAGCTGCCGTCACAGGCTGCGGGGCAAGCGGATCGACCACTGCCATGTCATCGCCCGACTGGCCAGCACTGTCATCCTGATCGGTGATGGCTGCATCCTTGGGCTTGCCGCCAGGCAAGGTGTTGCCGCTATCGGCAACCGAGGGCGCCGGGTCAGACGCCTTGGCATACACCTTGGCAAAGGGCTGAGCCTCGGGCCTGGCAGGTTGCGCAGGGTTGCCCGCCACTGCTTTGGGGGCAGCGGCGGCAGGTGTCTGAAGAAGAGGTTGGGCGGCAACGGGCATTAACGGGTCTCCGCTGTACGGCTGGCATGGGTACAGGTCAGAGAGTCAGAGCAAGGTTCGGGCCAGCTTTTGAAGAATCAGCTGACCGCGAAATGCGACGGCCCGGAGCGATGGCGCTCGGCGCGATAAAGTCGCCGTACCATCTGGTATTCGTCATCGATCTTGATCACCAGCTCCTGGATACCAGCCAGTTGCCTCTTTTGCGCACGCTCTTCAAGCAGGCCGCACAAGTGCGCCAAACGAATGGCACCCATGTTGCTGCTGCTGCCTTTAAAGCTGTGGGCTACCAGTGTCAGATCGCCGGCTTCGCGAGTGTTGTGCAATTGGCCAATGCGCTCTTCGGAGTCAGATAGGAAGGTATCCAGCAAGTCCACAAAACCTCCCTCCATCACGTCGCGCAATGCATTGACCACTTTCGGGTCCATATGAATGTCAGACACTTGTTCACTCCTTGATCAAGAATGGCCGGATTATGCCAGACCCCCCCATGAAAACTCTACGGTCGCACTACGACCATCAGGGGCCCAGCGGGCTGCAGGGCACAGTTGACGTACCAGACTCACGCCACGCCCCGACAGACGGTCTGCATCAAGGGGTCTAGCCATCACTTTGGTGACATCAAAGCCGGCACCACTGTCTTCAACCTGGATAAGAACCCGCCCGCTCTCCCCGATCGGTTCGACCTGCAACGACACCCGCACAAATCCGCTTTTAAGTGTCGCCAGACGCTCCCTGCGCTGCTGGTAGTAATGGGCAAATCCTTCTGTATCGCGCTTGAGCCGAGAATCGAGCCCCAGCACACCGTGTTCCAGCGCATTACTGTAAAGCTCGGACAGCACGGCATGGATCACCGCCCCCTGGGTACGCAACCCATGAACTTCCATTAGCAACTGCAGCAGGAAAGGCAGTGGATTGAACTGCTTGAGGGTTGATGCCCGAAACTCGAAACTGGATGACCAGTCCCGCGGGCTGCATAGGCCGCTGTCTGAATAGACGATGGCCGGCACGCCCAAAAACTGCGGCAGCTGGGAGGTGATCTGCACCATGCTCACGTCATCCCGGGCCTGCCCCTGAAAGTCGCGCAAGGCCTGTTCGACCTCTGCAATCAGTTGCAACGGATGACGATTGGCATCGAGCACCCGCTCCAGACGCTCGACCCCGAACAACTGCTGATCCGGACCACAGGTATCGATCACACCATCGGTTAATAGAAACACCTGATCGCCCGGCTGCATCGGCCACACTTGGGTGGCATGGTCAAACGCGTCAGCACGCAACACACCCAATGGCAGGTGTTGCGAGGTCAATGCCATACGCTTCCCGCCAGCCTGCAAGTAGCCGTCGGGCATCCCGCCATTCCACACCTCGACACTGCGGCGCTGGGCGCTGATACACAGCAACGTGGCACAGCAATACATATCGACGGGCAGGATACGCTTAAGTTTGGCGTTCATTTCACGGAGGATTTCGGCCAGGCCATAGCCTTTGGCCGTCATGCTGTAAAACACTTCGGCCAGCGGCATTGCGCCAATGGCTGCCGGTAAACCATGGCCGGTGAAATCAGCGAGCAGCAGGTGGGTATCCCCTGCGGGAGTGTAAGCCGCCAATAGCAGGTCGCCATTGAACAAGGCATACGGCGATTGCAGAAAGCGGATATTGGGTGCATCCAGGCAGCCCGAGTGCGCCACCCGATCAAAAACAGCCTTGGCTACCCGCTGCTCATTGAGCAGGTAGTCGTTGTGCTCGGCTATCAAGTCACGCTGCTGCAGCACGGTTTGCTGCAACCGCCGCAAGCGCTCCATTGAACGGCTCAATTGATATCGAACAGCTTGTCAAAATTGGAAATACCGAGAATCTTGCGCACATCCGGACTGCTGTTGACCACGCGGATATCGGAATCATCACCGCCCACATGTTCACGCAACAGCAACAACATGCCCAGCGCCGAACTGTCGAGGTAGGTCGCATCTTTCAAATCCACGATCACGCAGACGGGCCGCGGTCTCAGCTCCTCGTAGGCACTGCGGAATTCCTGGTGTTTGGCGAAGTCAAAACGGCCCTTGATTGCGATTGTCAGCTTGCTGCCATCTGCGGAGACTTCAGACGTCACTGCCATATGGATACTCCCGTGGTTGACCCAGCAACTATAGACGCTTTGCGTGGGAGCGGGACTGGGGGTCAGTACACGTCTTTACGCGGCAGCCGCTGGGACAACTCGTCCATCAGTTTTTGCTCGCGCTTGTCTTCGAGCTGGCGGGCTTCGTCAGCGTAGCGCTGGACCAACTTGCGCAGCCCCTCAACCCGCGCATAGGCCTGCTGCCACGTTTCGCGGGCCTTATTGAGGTTGTTCTGGTGCCACACCAGGCTTTGGCGCTGCTGGCCGACGGCCGTCTCCAGCTGGCTGAGGAAGTATTGGTAGTTGCGCAACCATTGACCCGATACGCCCTGGCTGCCGCGATCAACCCATTGCGACTGGTACTCGCCACGGAAGTTTTCCAAGTCGCCCAGTTTGCTGTTGGCCAGGTTGACCTGCCCTTGAAAGTGCCCCAATCGCTGGGCCGCAGCCTTCTCGGTCTTTTCGGCCATATCGACCACGGGCGCCAGGCGCGCCGCTCTTGAATCTGCGCCCATCGTCGATTAACCGCCCGCTGCCGGAGCGAAGATGCTGCCCAGATGGCCGCCACTCTCGGCCAGGCTGATATTGTCGTTCAGCCCTTGGCGCAGATACGCCACCATCGCCGGCTGCAAGGCAATCGCAGTATCGGTTTCACGGTCGCCACCCGGCACGTAGGCGCCCACGCTGATCAAGTCCCGTGCCTGCTGGAAGCGCGACCACAGCTGTTTGAATTGCTGCGCCCGGCGCATGTGTTCTTCCGTCACCACCGACGGCATGACCCGGCTGATGGACGCTTCAATGTCGATGGCTGGGTAATGGCCTTCTTCGGCCAAACGCCGAGACAGCACGATATGACCGTCAAGTACGCCCCGGGCCGAGTCGGCAATAGGGTCTTGCTGGTCATCGCCTTCAGACAACACGGTATAAAACGCAGTGATCGAACCGCCACCCGCTTCGGCATTACCGGCCCGCTCCACCAGCTTGGGCAGCTTGGCGAACACCGAAGGCGGATAACCCTTGGTGGCAGGCGGCTCGCCAATGGCCAGGGCGATTTCTCGCTGGGCCTGGGCGAATCGGGTCAGGGAGTCCATCAGCAACAGTACATTCTTGCCCTTATCGCGAAAGTATTCGGCAATCCGCGTGCAGTACATGGCCGCACGCAACCGCATCAGTGGCGCGTCATCGGCAGGCGATGCCACCACCACCGAACGCTTGAGACCTTCGGTGCCGAGGATATGCTCGATAAATTCCTTGACCTCACGACCCCGCTCACCAATCAGACCCACCACGATAATGTCGGCCTCGGTAAAGCGGGTCATCATCCCCAGCAACACACTCTTGCCCACGCCCGTACCGGCAAACAGGCCCAGACGCTGACCGCGACCCACCGTCAACAACCCGTTGATACTGCGAATGCCCACGTCCAGCGGCACGCTAATGGGGTCACGCTTGAGGGGGTTGATGGTGGGGCCGTCCATCGGCACCCAGTCTTCGGCCTTCATCGGGCCTTTGCCGTCCAGTGCACGCCCGGCGCCGTCGAGAACCCGCCCCAGCATGCTCATGCCCATCGGCAAGCGGCCATTATCGGCCAGGGGCACCACACGGGCGCCCGGCGCGATCCCGGCGACGCTGCCCACGGGCATCAGGAAGATTTTGCCACCGGAAAACCCCATCACCTCGGCTTCGACCTCCACCGGATGAAAGCTGTCGTCGTTGATCACCAGGCAGCGGCTGCCCATGGCGGCGCGCAGGCCTTCAGCCTCAAGGGTCAGGCCGACCATGCGCAGCAAGCGGCCTTCAACCACCGGTTGCACGGGCAAAGTCACGGCCGGGGCATAGGTGCTCAGGCGCTTGGCAAAGCTGGTGCGCTTAAGGTGCATCGAGGTCGATGTCGATATCAGGCGCCGCCGGGTGCAGTGCCTGCTCGTGGAGCTGATCGAGCAACTGGCTCATGGCCTGCTTGATGCGAGTTTCGATACTGGCATCGATCCGGCTGTGCTCGGTTTCAATGCGGCAACCGCCGGGCTGCAGGGTGTCATCTTCAACAATTCGCCAGTGCTCGTCGTGGCGCTCACGCAAGGCTTTGATCTGATCGAAATCCTGTGGATTGATAAACAGCCGAATGTTCTCGGCGCCCATCGGCAAGAGCTTCAAGCCCTCGCGCAGCACTTTCTCGATCTGGGTCGAATCGGTTTTCAGTTCACGCTGAATCACTTGCCGGGTCATGTGCTCGACCAGCCCGACCATGGCTTTTTCAAGCTGCTGGTCCTGCTCAGCAAGGGGCGCCAGCAGGCTACTCATCAACCGCTCAAGGCTGGCAACCTTGGCGCTCAAGGCGACTTCGGCTTCCTGGCGAACCTTGAGCTGAGTGCTGTGAAAGCCTTCTTTCTCACCCGTGGCGAAGCCTTCGTTCCAGGCCTCCTGACGAATGCTTTCGAGCTCTTCAAGGGTCAGCGGCTGGACTTCATCCAGCGGCACTTCTTCGCTCTCCACCGGCAGCTCTTCGACCGGTTCGGGCTCAGGTTCTTCGGGCTCGCGCCAAGGGTCAAAGCTGGGCAACCCCCATACATCGAAGGCACCTACATCCTTGGCACGGATCACATCACCGGGAGACTCGCCGCTGCTCACTTAGATCATCTCTTCGCCGCCCTTCCCGCCGAGAACAATGTCTCCGGCTTCGGCCATTCGGCGGGCGATGGTAAGGATTTCTTTCTGCGCGGTCTCAACATCGCTGACGCGAACCGGGCCTTTGGCTTCCAGGTCGTCACGCAACAGTTCGGCAGCCCGTTTGGACATGTTCTTGAAGATTTTTTCCTGCACGTTTTCGTCGGAGCCCTTGAGCGCCAGTACCAGCACGTCCGAAGACACCTCGCGCAACAGCGCCTGGATGCCCCGATCGTCGACGTCGGCCAGATTGTTGAACACGAACATCAGGTCTTCGATCTGACCGGACAGGTCCTCGTCGATATCGCGAATGGAGTCCATCAACTGCGCTTCCATCGAACTGTCGAGGAAGTTCATGATGTCGGCCGCCCGCTTGACGCCACCCAGAGAGGTACGCGCCGCATTGGAGTTGCCGGAAAACTGCTTTTCGAGGATCTGGTTCAGCTCTTTGAGCGCCGCCGGCTGCACGGTATTGAGCGACGAAACCCGCAGGATGATGTCCAGACGGGCCTTCTGGTCAAAATGACCCAGCACTTCACCCGCCTGGTCCGGGTCCAGATAGGCCACCACAATGGCCTGGATTTGTGGATGCTCGAAGCGGATCACATCGGCCACTGCACGGGGCTCCATCCACTTCAGGCTGTCGAGGCCACTGGTGTTGCCGCCCAACAGGATGCGGTCGATCAGGCCATTGGCCTTGTCTTCGCCCAGGGCCGAAGTGAGCATTTTGCGGATGTAGCTGTCCGAGCCCACACCAAGGCTGGTCTGGTCGCCGACGATTTCGACGAACTCGCTCATCACCTGCTCGACCTGCTCACGGTGCACATTGCGCATTTGCGCCATCGCCACACCCACCCGCTGAACCTCTTTAGGGCCCATGTGGCGCAGAACCTGGGCCGCGTCGGACTCACCGAGGGACAGCAGTAAAATTGCCGCCTTGTCGACACGGGTCAACTTGGCGTTGGCAGCGGCGCGGTTATCACTCATCGGCATTGATCCACTCTTTTACTACCTGGGCCACACGACCCGGATCTTCTGCGACCAGACTTTTGATGGCGTTCAACTGAGCGTCATAGCCTTCGCTCGGGCTTGGCAACATGATGCTTTGCGGACCGCTGAGGCTGACACGGTCGTTGGCCAACTCACGATCCAGTCCCCCCAGGCCGCCCATCTCGGCATCGCTGCCAATGCCTGCCACTTGCTTGTTGCGACCGTTGCCGGTGAGGTTGTTGAGCACCGGGCGCAACACACCAAACACCAGCACCAGAATAAACAGCACGCCCAGTACTTGTTTGACCACATCCCAGAACCAGGGCTGCGAATAGAACGGGATGTCGGCGATCACTTCGGCGCGCTCGGTGGAGAACGGCACGTTGATCACGCTCACACTGTCGCCACGGCTGGCATCAAAACCCACGGCGTCCTGCACCAGACGGGTAAACCGCGCCAACTGATCAGTGGTCCACGGCACCTGGGTGATTTCACCGTTGGCCGGGTTGACGCTGATCTTGTCGTCGATCACCACGGCCACCGACAGACGATTGACCCTGCCCTGCTGCTGCTTGGTATGGCTGATGGAGCGGTCCAGCTCGAAGTTGCGGGTCGACTGCGAGCGCTTGTCTGCCGGGTACGGAGCCAGCATCGGCTGGCCCGTGCCCGGGTCCATGATTTGCTGACCGTTGGCATCGAGCAAAGGCTGACCCGGCTGGATCATGCCCGCTGCGGCAGCACCCTGACCGGCTTGCTGCGGGGCCGTGGCCGGGCTCGGCGGCTGATTGCTCAAGGCACCGGGCACGCCTTGCGGGCCGTTGCTGGCAGTGCGCTGCTCGCTGGTGGATTGTTCGCTGCGCAGCGCCGGTTGATCGGGGTTGAACTGCTCGGAGGTGGACTCCACTGCACTGAAATCCACGTCGGCCGACACTTCAGCCTTGTAGCGGTCATTACCCAGCACCGGCTGCAGGATGTTGTGCACACGCTGGGTCAACATGCCTTCCATGCGGCGGCTGTAGTCGAACTGCTTGCCAGCCATGGTCAGTTCGGAGTTTTCACCCTGATCCGAGAGCAGGTTGCCCTTTTGATCGACCACGGTGATCTGGGACTTGCTCAGTTCAGGCACGCTGGTGGCGATCAGATTGACAATCGCCAGCACCTGACCCGGCTCCAGCGAGCGGCCCGCATAGAGCTCAACCAGTACCGAAGCGCTGGGCTTGCGCTCATCACGCACGAACACCGAGCTTTTCGGGATTGCCAGATGAACCCGCGCGCCCTTGACGTTGTTGAGGCTGGAAATGGTGCGCGCCAGCTCCCCTTCCAGACCGCGACGATAGCGCGTGGCTTCCATGAACTGGCTGGTGCCCAGGCCCTGGTCCTTGTCGAGAATCTCGAAACCGATATTGCTGTCGGTAGGCGAAACACCTGCGGCGGCCAACTTAAGGCGGGCACGGGAGATGTCGTCGGCCTTGACCAGCAAGGCACCCGAGTTGGGCTCAACGGTGTAGGCAATGTCGGCGGCGGCCAGGGTTTCCATGACCTGTTTGGCATCCATACCGGCCAGGCTGCCATACAGCGGCCGGTAATCAGGTTGCTGGGACCACAACACAACGGCAAAACCAATCGCCACGCTCGCCGCCAGACCGACCATCAGGCCGACCTGACGCAGCATGGTCATGTCGGCCAGGTTGTCCATAAAAGACAAGCCAAACAGCGGCGACTTGCCGCCGGCTGAGCCTGCTTGGGCCGGAACGTTATCCGGGAGTGCATCTGCCATGACTTGATATCGCCCTTAAACCGGCATCTGCATGATGTCTTGGTATGCCTGAACCAGCTTGTTACGGACTTGGGTCAACGCCTGGAAAGAAACGCTGGCCTTCTGGGAAGCGATCATCACATCCGTCAGGTCTACACCGGTTTTGCCGATCTCGAATGCGTTCGACAACTGGCTCGATGCCTGCTGCGTATCGCTGACTTTATTGATTGCGTTGCCGAGCATGTCGGAAAAACTGCTGGCACCCGCTTCAGGAACGGCCTGCACAGCCGATTTAGGCTGAGCCATTGCGTCCATCTGCATGGCCCGCATGTCCAACATCAATCGATTAAATTCAATACCTTGGCTCATGGACAACTGCCTCCGACGACCCGCATTTTTTTGACACTTTCACAGCGCTTACCGAGGTATAGCAACAAGAGTGCCAGCTCTTTGTCGTTCTATAACTATTAACGTTACAAAACGTCGCAGGTAAAACGTCACTCAACCTTGTGGGAGCGAGCCTGCTCGCGAAGGCATCACCGTATGCACCTGGTAAACGCTTCGCGAGCAGGCTCGCTCCCACAAAACAGGAGGCGACCTGTCAACCTGAAGCAAACAGATAAGCCTCAACATCCATCCCCGCATCGCGCATCTGCGCCAGCTTGTAGCGCAGGGTACGCGGACTGATGCCCAGGCGCTCGGAGGCTTCCTTGCGCCGACCACGTTCGGCACGCAAGGTGTCGATGATCATCTGGAACTCACGCCGGCGCAGATCATCGCCCAAGGCCCCTGCCGGCTCCACGGCATCGACCGGCAACGGTTCAATACGCGACAAAGACGGCAAGGGCGCGCAAGCCACCGGCCCGGCCAGGCAAAAATCTGCCGCCTGGATCATGCCGCCCTGCTGCAAAATCAACGCCCGCTGAATCGCGTTATCGAGCTCGCGCACATTACCGGGCCACGAGTAAGCGCTCAGGCACGCCTGTGCATCGGCCGAAAACCTTACTGCGGTGTGCTTCATTTTACTGATGTACTTGGCCAGCAGCCGCTCAGCCAAGGGCAGGATGTCGGCGGTACGCTCGCGCAGCGGGCTCCAGGCCAGCGGAAACACTGAAAGGCGATAGAACAAATCCTCGCGAAACCGCCCAGCCGCCACTTCGCCCGCCAGATCACGGTTGGTGGTGGCGACTACGCGGATATCCAGCACAATCGGCTTGCGCCCACCCACTCGCTCCACTTCACGCTCTTGCAGCACACGCAGCAGTTTGGCCTGCAGACCCAAGGGCATCTCGGAAATTTCATCGAGCAGCAAGGTGCCGCCATCCGCCTGCTCAAACTTGCCCGCCTGGGCCGCAATGGCACCGGTAAACGCGCCTTTTTCATGACCAAACAGCGTGGCTTCGAGCATGTTGTCGGGGATGGCCGCGCAGTTGATCGCCACAAACGGCTGATCAATCCGACGGGAATGCTGGTGGATGTATCGCGCCAGGACCTCCTTACCGGTACCTGACTCACCCGAGATCAGCACCGTGGCATCACTGCGCGCCACCCGCGCCGCCAACTCCAATAGCTGCACACTGGCCGGCTCAACCGCCACCGGACCTTCTGTGTCCGCCACACCGAGACTGCCCAGGGCATGGCGGGCCACCAAATCGAGCAAGGTCCTGGGCTCAAACGGCTTGACCAGATAATCCACCGCCCCTTGGCGCATGGCGTCCACCGCTCGCTCAACGGCGCCGTGGGCCGTCATCAGCAACACCGGCAATTGCGGCTGACTGGTGCGCAGGCGGGCGAGCAACTGATGGCCATCCATGCCCGGCATATTGACGTCACTGATCACCAGACTGAACGCTTGCGACGTGACCGCCGCCAGTGCTTCTTCCCCCGAGTTGACCGCCAGAAAGCCGTAACCGGCCAGCAATAGCGTGTCCGCCAGCGCTTCGCGCAACGCATGATCGTCTTCGACCAACAGCACGTTAATTCGCATCACCATCAGTTTGCCTCCGCCACACCGGGAATCAGCGGCAAGCTGAGCAAGGCGCACGTGCCACGCCCCAGCCGCGAACGTAATTGCAATTGGCCCTGATGGGCCCGCACCACCGCGTTGACCACCGCCAACCCAAGGCCGGTGCCGGTCGCTTTGGTGGTGAAAAACGGCTCGCCCAAACGCGCCAGGACTCGAGGTTCAATACCCGTGCCACTGTCGCTTACACACAGCCTCAGGCTGTTATCGCGATGGTATAAATGGACTTTAAGCCGCACCTGCACGGCCCCGGTTTGCAAGGCGTTTTCGATCAGGTTCAGCAGCGCGCCGACCAGGGTGTCGCGATTGCACAGCAACTGGCCGGTATACGCGTCGCACTGCCAGCGGATTGGCACGCCCTGAACATGGGTTTGGGCGGCGGCCTGCAGGGTTTGCATCAGGACTTTGGGGCTGACCTTATCTGTGAGCGGCAACTCACCCCGGGCAAACACCAGCATGTCGCGTAATTGGTGCTCAAGCTCATGCAGACGCTCCTTGAGGCGCCCGGCAAAACGCTGCTGGGTTTCCAGCGGCAGCGCCTGCTCAGTCAAATGACTGGCGTAAATCAGGGCCGCCGAAAGCGGTGTACGAATCTGGTGGGCCAAGGAGGCCACCATCCGTCCCAAAGACGACAAACGCTCATGGCGGGCCAGTTGATCTTGCAGGCGCCGGGTTTCTGTCAGGTCGTTGAGCAATACCAACTGCCCCGGCTCGGCATCCAGCGAGCGGGTGGCAATCGACAGGCGCCGGCCGTCCTTCAGGGAGACTTCGTGACCATCGTCTTCGCGGGGTGCAAAGCAGCGGGCAATCACATGGCGCCACAACTCGCCTTCCAGCGGCAGGCCCAATAGCTCGCAAGCCGCGGGATTAGCCTCGCGCACCCGTCCGCGATCATCGATAACGATGACTCCACCCGGCAGCAGATCAAGAAGGTTTTGCAAGCGATTGGCCAGCCGCTCTTTTTCCGCGAGCTCGGCCATGCGCTGCGCGCTGACCACCGCCAGCTCACCGGTAAGCTCCGAGACGCGGGCCTGGAGCAGGCTGTAGGGATCAGCAGCGGAGGATAACTGGAGGGCGGCTTGAGACATGGTGCGTTCTCGCTTGGCTGACCGTCATAAAACGGTTCGTTGAACCAAGCGAAGCAATACCCGTGCCTGATAGGGGTGAATGGCAGAGGTAAGCGCTCCGTAGCAGCTGACGAACTCCGCGAGGCTGCGTCCGGCGGCGAAGCCGTCGTAATCACGAACACTGCTTGCAGCCAGGGAAATCTCGAATTCAGATTTTACGGTTGCTTCGCAACCGAACGCAGCCTCGTTCCTTCGGCAGCTGCTACAAGGATTAGCGTCAATCGTCAGCCTGTTCTTCGCCTTCACGACGGCTCATGCCGTACTTGCGCATTTTTTCCACCAGGGTGGTGCGACGAATCCGCAGGCGCTCTGCCGCGCGGGCGACGATGCCATTGGCGTCGTCGAGCGCCTGCTGGATCAGGCCTTGCTCCAGACCGCCAAGGTAGTCCTTGAGGTCCAGCCCTTCGGGCGGCAGCATCGCGTTGGCGCTGGCGACGAAGTCGGTACTGACATTGTTGATTGCCACGCGCTCTTCCAAGTCGCTGCGCAGGCTGTCGACCATCTGCTCGTCTTCGTCGTCCACGTAGCGGAATTTCTTGGGCAGTTCAACGACACCAATCACGCCATACGGGTGCATGATCGCCATGCGCTCCACCAGGTTGGCCAGCTCGCGAACGTTGCCCGGCCAAGCATGACGGCACAGCGACATGATGGCGGCAGAATTGAAGCGGATAGAGCCGCGCTTTTCGTGCTCCATGCGCGAAATCAGCTCGTTCATCAACAACGGAATGTCTTCGACCCGCTCGCGCAGGGGCGCCATTTCGATCGGGAACACGTTGAGGCGGTAGTACAAGTCTTCGCGAAAAGCGCCGACTTCAATCATGCTTTCGAGGTTTTTGTGGGTCGCGGCAATGATCCGCACATCGGCGGACTGGGTCTTGTTACTGCCTACACGCTCAAAGGTCCGTTCCTGCAACACCCGCAGTAGCTTGACCTGCATGGGCAGCGGCATGTCGCCGATTTCATCGAGGAACAGCGTGCCGCCATTGGCCAGTTCAAAACGCCCGGCGCGGCTGGTAATTGCCCCGGTGAAGGCGCCCTTCTCATGCCCGAACAGCTCGCTTTCGAGCAGCTCGGCAGGAATCGCCCCACAGTTAACGGGTACAAATGGCGCGTCACGGCGCTTGGAGTGGTAATGCAGGTTGCGTGCAACCACTTCCTTACCGGTCCCGGACTCGCCGAGGATCAAGACGCTGGCATCAGTGTCGGCCACTTGTTGCATCATCTGGCGCACGTGCTGAATCGCCCGGCTGGTACCGACCAGACTGCGAAACAGGTTGGGCTCACGATGGCGGCCGCGCTCACGGGCCTGGTCATACATCTCGCGATAGACCTGGGCACGGTGCAGGGAATCAAGCAATTTGCTGTAGCTGGGGGGCATTTCGAGGCTGGACAACACCCGGCGGCGTTGGTCGTCAGGCAGGTCGACCGAAGAAACTTCACCTAAAAGCATGATCGGCAGGAACTCATCCCACACAGCCAGTGTCTTAAGCAAGCCAGAAAGACCACCCGTAGTGCTCACGGTGCCTACAAGCACGCAGAGCACTTCACGGCTGGACGGCAAGACTTTGACGGCTTGCTCCCACTCGTGGCTAGGGCTGGCCAAATTTTCTTCGCCAAGAAAATTCAGAATCACCGCCAGGTCGCGGCGGCGGACGCTATCGTCATCGATCAGCAGAATTTTGGTTTCACGCCACATGCAATAGCAACTTCCCTAGTCAACTCAATGCCCCGGATGGCAGGACATATGTAGACGCCCTAACCCTGTTGGATATCTAAGACGACTGAATACAGAATAACGTGCTAGTTAAGTCAAAAAACTGTGCAGAGTCAAATTTATGGCGGTTTAAAACGCAATTAACCACATAATCTTTAGGCCTTAACCGAATAGATGGTAAACCTTTGACGCATTTTTTGCTTGATTGATCTGCCCCATTTGCTCAACGACTGACTGACGCTCATCAGTCGCGGCTTCCAGCAGCATGCGATACACCACCAACAGCCCTTCCAGATTCTCGCGCAACACCGCCTCATCCAGCGGCGCCTCATCCAGAACACTCTCGACACACACCCGACACGCCGAGTCCAGCTCGCCGATGGCATCCCAATTGCGCTCGGCCAGAGCGTCAATCAGCGCTACGCGGGTTTCTTGAATTCGTTGCAGTTGGCTCATGGCGCACTCCTCGGGCTTATTGCGGGGCAATGGCATCCCAACCACTTTTTACAGTGATCAGCAGGCGAGCCACTTCATCGATGATTTCAGGGTCGTTCTTGGCATTGGCCTGGGTCAAACGCACCGTCATGAATTCATACAGGCTGTCCAGCTGCTGCAGCGCTTCCTTGTCATCGGTCTTGTCTTCATCCAGACCCTGACGCAGGCCGGTGATGATGTCGATGGCCTTGGTGATCAACATCGCCTTCTGCGGGATATCCCCACGGCTCATCGCGCCTTTGGCCTGGGCCATACGATCCAGACCGCCTTCCATCAGCATTTGAATCAAGCGATGGGGGCTGGCTTCGGAGATTTGAGCGTGGGAATTAACCTTCTGATACTGACGAAGGGCGCGCATCGGGTTCATGTTTCGACCTCATTACGGTGACAGGCAAAAATGGCGGGTTCTTGATCTTTTTATCGACAGAAGCGGCCAAAGCTTTAGTGCCAAGGCCGGGCAAAATCAGTCGGATTTAGGATTATTCAAGGAGTTGAGCGTAGTCATGATGCTGGAGCTGCTGGCGTTGATTTTGGCGATCAGACCGTCCATGGCCGTGTATTTGGCGGTCAGGGTGCTTTTCATGGATTCCATACGCCGGTCCAGGTCTGCTTGCTGAGTGGTCAGCGTAGTCAGCTTGGTGTTCAGATCCGTGGCCCGCGCCGCCAGCAACCCGCTGCTGCCGACATAGCTTTCGGTGGCCTTGGTCATACGGGTTATGAGGCCGGTATCGCCGGTGAACACCTTGGCAATCTCGATTGCACCATTGGGCGTTGCAACCGCTGCTTTCCACTTGGTGTCATCCAGGGTCAACAGCCCGGTTTTCTGATCGGTACTGATGCCCATCTGGGACAGGTTGCCGACACTCGACGTACCCGAGTTTTGCAGCAGCTCGCCGCGCAAACCGTTAACCAGCTGACGCATCGACGCGTCACCCGTCAAGGCACCTGCAGTGGTGGTCGCCGCATCACCGGTGGCGGTGACCTTGGTCTGGGTGTTGATGCTGGTCAGCAGCGCGTTGTAGGCCGTGACAAACGACTGTACGGAGGTTTTCAGAGTGTCGGTGTTGGAGGCCACGGTGATGGTGGACGCCTTGGTATCGAGCAGCTCAAGGGTCACGCCACTGATGGCCGAAGTGATCTTGTTGCTCGACGACTCCATGGCGATGTCATCGATGGTGTACTCGGCATTCATCGGCGGCTTACCGGCGTCATACCCGGTGGCCAGCTCCGAATCACCGCTGACGGTGATATCGGTGCCCTTGCCCGTGGTCTGCGAGCCGATCACCAGACGCGAGCCATTGGCGTCGGTCAATACGTTGGCACTGATGCCCTTGGACTGCAGCTGCGTGTTGATCGCGTCCCGGGTCTGCTGCATGGTCGCGCCAGCCGGGATCTTGACGTCATAGCTGTCACCGGACTGCGAGATGGTCAGGGTCTGGTCTTGCTCGCTGGAGTTAACCGACGCCGATGCGCCCCCTTCAAACACCTTGCTGGTGATTTTTGATGCGGTCGCCAACTGAGTGACGTTCAGCGCGTACTTGCCGCTGGACGCCTTGTCATCGATGGTGACTTTAGAAATTTTTTCGTCATTGGACGAAGCGGTCAAACCGTTGAAACTGGAGACACTGTTAAGTTTGGCAATGGCTGCGCGATAGGTTTCGAGCGAAGCTTTGACCGTGCCAACAGCGGACAGCTGAATCGTGGTGTCTTTTTGTTGCGCAGTAATCTGGCTTTGCTTGGGCGCTTTTTCAGCATCCACCAAGGCTTTCACAATCCCGATGGTGTCAAAACCCGAGCCGACACCGGTAATCGTTGAACTGGCCATCTGTATTCTCCTTGTACGGTGGCTATCGCTTTATTGACGAAGCAAGTGCCAAGGCTGCAGGCAGCTTCACATTTCGTGCCACCTTCAAGTACCAAACGCTGAAAAAACAAAAGGGCACGTAAACGCGCCCTTTTGTTCTCAACCCAGCGCTGAAATTACTGAAGCAATTTCATCACAGCGGAAGGCAGCTGGTTAGCCTGGGACAGGATCGCGGTGGAAGCCTGTTGCAGGGTTTGTTGCTTGGTCAGCTCGGCAGCTTCGGAAGCGAAGTCAGTGTCCTGAACGCGACCCAGTGCAGCGGTGGAGTTCTCGGAAATGCTCTGCAGGTTGGCCACGGTGCTGGTGAAACGGTTTTGTACGGCACCTAGCGCGGAACGTTGAGTGTCTATCTGCTGGATCGCGTCAGACAGCGCCTGGACGGTACGCTGGGAGTCAGCGGCAGTTAAAACACTTAGGTCAGAAACGGTAGTCTCCATTTTTACAGCATTAGTGGAAGCTGGAGTACCAGTCAAGCCCAACTTATCAAGACCAGTACCGGAGCTTCCATCAGCAATTGTGATGTCTTGGGTGGAGAACAGCTTCAAGCTACCGTCATCTTTATTGACACTAGCGGTGACGCCTGTGCTCGCACTGTTTATAGATGAAACAATATCAGCCATAGTTGAACCAGTAGAGAACTTAACCTCAGTACCGTTCAAACTTATAGATGTAGTCTTATCCAGCTTGGCTTCAGTCGTACCAGACGACAGGCCAAGTTTAGCAAGAGCACCTGAGCCGCCGTTTGCAGCAGCACCAGTACCATTACCCAATTTAATTGCCTTCCCATCGGCCGAAGTCAACTCCAGTCGACCTTCAGCCGATATAGCCGCACTCACACCAAAATTACTTGTACCATTAGCAGTGTTAATTTTTCCAGCAATAGCGGCCAAATTGTCTGCAGCTGCGAAAGTAACATTAGTTCCGTTGATATTAATCTCAGCTGCAGAGCCCAGCTGACCTTCAGGTATAGCTGGAGTTACTGTAGATGTAACACCGCCGCTAGCGGTAGTGGTGCCAAATACTGTGTTAGTACCGGTGATAGTACTTTGCGTGGCACTTGTCAGAACAAGCGCAGTATCCCCAGCGTTTTTAGTTACGCCTGTAATGCCAGCAGCCGTGATTGCGCCCAAAGCAGCATCAATATCAGCGTTTGCTGCAACGGTAACGGACGTGCCATTAATTTGGAATGTTTGAGGATTACCTGCAGTAGGAGCGACGTAAGCAGCACCTGTCTGCACAAACGGAGTTGTCGCGGTTACAGCTGGCGCACCAGGTAGCACAGCAGCACTAGCTGTGACCGAAGCCGATAGCTTAGTCAACCCACCAGTCGCATTAGCTTCACTGTAAGAACCTTTCAGGCCTGCAGCACTGATATCGTTCATACCAAACGAAATAGTCTGGTTGGCATCAGCACCCACCTGGAACGCCTGGTTCTGGAACGAACCGTCCAGGATGTTACGACCACCGTAGGTAGTGGTTTGTGCGATACGGGTCAGTTCACCGGTTTTCGCAGTAAATTCTTGTTGCAGGGACGCACGGTCGGCGTCGCTTTTATCACCGTTCGCGGACTGCAGGGCCAGTTCACGCAAACGTTGCAGAATGTTGGTCGATTCTTGCATCGCGCCTTCAGCGGTCTGCGCGATCGAGGTGCCGTTGTTGGCGTTGGCGATGGCAACGGTCATGCCTTTGGTCTGAGAGGTCAGACGGTTGGCCATCTGCATGCCAGCAGCATCGTCTTTGGCGCTGTTGATTTTCAGGCCGGAAGACAGACGAGTCATCGAGGTGCTCAGTGCATCGCCGGCTTTGTTCAGGTTCTTCTGAACGGTCTGGGACGTGATGTTAGTGTTTACTGATAAAGCCATGACGAAATCCTCATTGGATGAATACTGCGGCTTCCGGCCCTGGCAACCGCCGGGTGTGGCCTAGAGAACCTTCGTAATAGTTATCGTCGTCAAAGCGGGTTGCTTGAGGGTTTTTTTGAATTTTTTTACTGGCCGGAGGCCATCCCTTGTATTTCAGGGGGTTAGCGAGGGATGACCTGCCAGGCATCCCCCGCTCCCACAGATGGCATCAGCCCCTATCAGAACGCAAAACGCCCGTGGCTTTTTGGGCCACGGGCGTTTTGTGTGTCGGCGTGAAGCTTATGGGCGATAGATGATCGCCGAACCCCACGACAGGCCCACGCCGAAGCCGCTCAGCGCTACGCGCTTCCAGCTGGCTTCCATGACGTGTTTTTCCAGCAGCAGAGGAATGCTCGACGACACGGTGTTGCCGGTCTCGACCATGTCCTTGATGAACTTCTCGGGCTCGCCTTCAAAACGGCGGGCCACGGCGTCGACAATGGCCGCACTGCCCTGGTGGATGCAGAAAGCGTCGATGTCCTTAGAGGTCAGTTCGGACTCTTCCAGCAGCTCGTTCAGGTGCGCAGGCACTTTGAGCAGCGCGAAGTTGAAGACCTGGCGGCCGTTCATGAAGAACACGCCATCGCTGACTTTCAGGTGCGGAGCGCCGGAGCCGTCGGTGCCGAACTTGGCCTTGCCCAGCTGCCAGGGCGCGTCCTCGCCCATCCAGGTGGCGGTGGCCGCGTCGCCGAAGAGCATGGTGGTGTTGCGGTCTTCGGGGTCAACGATTTTCGAGTACGGGTCTGCGGTGATCAGCAGGCCGTTTTTCAGGCCCGTGGCCTCCATAAAGCCTTTCATCGCGTAGATGCCGTAGACATAGCCCGAGCACCCCAGGGAAATATCAAAGGCAGCCACGTGGGTCGGCAGACCGAGCTTGTCCTGAACGATAGCGGCCGTGTGCGGCAGGCCTTCGGCGTCGCCGTTCTGGGTGACGACGATCAGCGCGTCGATGGATTCGCGTTTAAGCTGCGGATTGTTGGCGAACAGCGCGTTGACCGCTTCGACACACAGGTCCGAGGTTTCCTGGTCAGCGGCTTTGCGCGGCAGAAAGGCCGAACCGATCTTGCCCAGAATGAATTCTTCGTCCTTGGAGAACTTCGCGCCTTGCGCGTAGTTGTCTACACCGCTTGCTGGCACGTAACTGGCGATGCTTTTAATGCCAATCATTGTGGCTTCCCAATACTGAATAGCTGGAGATCACCCGCTCGTACAACCGAGGGGCGTTGACAATAAAAGGGCTTTATCGCGCAGGAATGCGGCGAATGTGGGTGCATGAAAATAGACAAAACAGCCTGAAAAAGGCCCGGCACCCGCCCGTACGTTTCACACGATACAGTGAAGATGCGCGTAATGACTCATAGGTCACGCTATTTTGTGTGGTTTTATACAAAACATTACGAGAACACAGGGATTCCCTGTGGGAGCGAGCCTGCTCGCGATAACCTCAACGCGGTATGCCTGAATCACCGCGTTATGGCTATCGCGAGCAGGCTCGCTCCCACATAGAGGTCTCTGCGCAGCTGTTTAAAGCTGGTTAAACAGGCTCAGCTGGGAGATTTTGACGAACGCCAGTTGCGAGGCTTCGAGCATGGCCTTCTGGAACGCCAGTTCGATGGAGGCCCCGGCCATGTCGGTGTTGCCAATCGCCGCCGTGGTGGAGTCGTTGGCCAGGCCCAGGCTGATGTTTTCGTCAGCCTGGATGTCCACCGCCTTCAAGCGCGCACCAATCGAACCCCGGGCGCTGTCGACCCCCGCACTGGCGTTTTTCAGGTTGCCGATCGCCGAGTTGATCGCGTCTTTTTGCGTTTGCTGGGCCAGCGGATCTTTGTCACTCGGGATCACCAGCGCCTTGCGCAGCTCACTGATGGTGTCCAGCGCGCTTTGGCTCTGGTGGTTGTTGCGGTTGATCGAGAACTGGTCACCCGCCTGTGCCGTGCCGGCAAAGTCGAACGTAATCCCGAGCGCACCGTCGGCAACGTTGCCTTGAGCAATCGACTTGCTGTCGGCCGTCAGCGGCTGGGCATAGACGTCGTACTCCGTGGCGCTGGTGAATTTGATCACCGCGCCATTGCTCGGAAAGCTATCGCCGTAGACCCCGGGGTCGGTCACCGTCGCGCTGGTGATCTGCGCGGTCGAGCCGTTGCTCGGCGTGCGCGAGGCATTGAACGAGTCCGGCTTGGCCTCAAGGGTAAAGGTACGCCCCGCCACTGCTGCATCCCGGTCCGCTGCCGGAACGTCCTTGAGGTTGGGGGTGATGTCAAAGGACACGCCACGCAGGCTGATGCTCTGTGCGCCATCCTTGGTCGGGTCGAACACGCCATTGCCCGCCATTTGCGAGGTCAGGTCGTTGCCGTCGCGGTCGGTCACGGTGTACTGGGTGCTGCTGCTGAATGTCAGCGTGTACGGCTGGCCCTCGGCAAAGCTCTTGTTGAACACAGGACTTGAAGTGACCAGGCCGGCAGAGACGGAGAGCTTGCCATCATTGACCGTAGGCTCGCCATTGGCGTCCACCCCCGGCACAAAGGTGGCCTGGGTACGCCCGGTATTGACAGAGTTCTCCATAAAGCTTTTGGCCGTGTCGCTGCTGGCCAGGGTCAGGGTGTCCGAGACTTTCAGGTTGAGCTGGGTGTCGTCGCCCTGATAGCTGTAGGTGCCGTCATTGTTTCGGGTATAGGGCGGGGTATCGGTCCTGGAGCCCGAGAACATGTAGTTGCCCGCGACGTCCTTGCTGTTGAGCAGGCTGAACACCTGCTCCTCAATGCTGCCCAGCTCGTTGGCGATTGCAGTGCGGTCCGCGTCGCTTTTACCGCTGCCCGCCCCAAGCGCCAGTTCACCGGCCTTTTGCAAGGCGGTGTTGATGCTGTCGAGCACCGCTTCCTGAGCCCCCAGCGACGCCTTGATGCTGTTCATGTTGGTGCTGTACTGGCCCAGCATGTCTTTTTGCTGTTGCAGTTGCAGCAAACGCGCAGCGCCCACCGGATCATCCGCGGCCGTCTGGATACGCACGCCGGAGTCGATCTGGCCCTGGGTCTTGATCACCGACGAGAAGTTGTTCTGGTAGGTGGCACTGGTCGATTCAAAAAACTGCGAGGTAGAAATACGCATCGTCGCGGGCTCCCTTAAAGACTGTTGATCAGCGTGCTGAAGGTTGCTTGCGCCGCTTTGATGATCTGCGACGAGGCGGTGTAGTACTGCTGGAACTTGACCAGGTTGGACGCTTCTTCATCCAGGTTGACCTGTGACACCGAGTTGCGCACTTCCTTGGCATAGGCCAGTGCCGCGCCGTTTGCAGTGCCGTCGACAGCCGCCTGGCTGGCCTTGCCGCCCACCTTTGACACAAGCTGGCTGTAGGAGGTCGCCATGCTGACACCGCCAGTGCCGTCCTTGCCTACACCGACTGTGGCTTTGGTTTGCAGGGCCAACAGTTCGTTGCCGTTGCGGTTGTCGGCCTTGCCGTCCTTGTTGAACTTGATATCGAAGCTGTCGCCCTTGCCCGGCGAGCCGCTGATAACAGTGTCAAAACCGACGTTGGTCGTGGTGCCGTCCGCGTTGGTGACGGGCACATTGATCGTGACCTTGTTGTCCTGCCCCGGCACGATGCTGCCTTTGCCGATTTCCTTGCCCGCTTCGTTCAGCACCCGATAAGTCTGGGTGCCGTCGGCGCCGGCTTCGTCAAAGGCAATCCGTACCGGCATTGCGCCTTCAATATCACTTTGCGACTTGCCCAGATCGACGCCGCCGTAAATATCCAGCACCGAGGACAGGCTCAGGCCACCCACCGCGCCCGTACCACTGTTGGAACCGCCCGCCCCCGCCACCAAAGGCCCGGCAAACGCCAACTTATTGGCATCGGTCATTTGCACACCGATATTGCTCGCGCCGCTGCGGGTGGGGCTGACTTTGAAAGTGTCGCCCGCCGCGACCGCACCGTCCTTCGGGAGCTGGAGGGTAAAACCGTCAATCACCTGCTTGTCGCCGAGCTTGAACGGGCCCTTGGCATCCTGGCCGTCAGAGCGCTGGACCGTGTATTCGGTGGCACTGGTTAACGTCACCTTGTAGTCATAGGCCGTCAGTTGGCTACTGTCGCTGATGCTTACGTTCAGGTTGCTCGAACCGGCACTGTTGCCCGTTGCCGCCAGGCTGCGCTGAGTGATGGCTTTTTCGCTGTTGATGTTGTTGAACATCGACGAGCCGAACTCGCCATTGGCATCCAGGCCCTGGCCCAACTGCTTGTTGATCGCATCGGCAACCACAATCGCAGTACGCCCCAAGTCGTTGATCGCGGGCGCAAGCACATCATCGCGATAACGCAGCAGGCCGCCGATCTTGCCGCCGCTGAGCACCGAGGTCACATCGGAGCTGGACTGCTGGTAATTGATCTGGATGCTGAACTGGCTTTTATCGACCTGGCCCGGCACCGCCGACAAGGTATTGGAGGTAGAGCCTTGCACCAGGGTCTGACCGGTGCCCAGCGTAATGTCGTAAACGTTGTCGTGTTCCTGAACCGTTACCCCGACCAGCTCATTGAGCGTGCGCACCGCTTCGTTGCGCGCATCCAGCAGGTTGTTCGGGGTATTGCCCGCCGTGGTGGCCTGGGCGATCTGCTTGTTCAGCGAAGCAATGGTGGCCGTGTGCTGGTTGACCATCGAGGTCAGGGTGTCCAGCTGGCTGTTGATGCCTTCGTTCTGCTGATTGAGCTGGGACGAAATCGAGTTGAAACGGTTGCTCAGGGTTTGCGCGCTGGTGAGTAGCAACTGGCGCGCCGACATATCACCGGGGGCAGCGGCGGAAGTCTGCAACGAGCTGAAAAAGCTGCTGAGGGCGGCCGAAACGCCGGTGTTTTTATCCGACAGCAGTTTGTCGACCGTACCGATCTGATCGAGGTAGGCCTGAGCATCGCCGTTGAGCGAGGTGGTGGTTTGCAACTGGGCGTCGAGGTATGAGTTGTACACGCGGCGCACGTCGGCCAGGGTGGTGCCGGTGCCGATAAACACCCCGCCCACCTGCTGCGAAGCGCCACTGCCCTGGACAATTTGCTGACGCGAATAGCCCGAGGTATTGGCGTTGGCAATGTTGTTGCCCACGGTGGCCAATGCGCCCTGGCTGGCGTTTAGCCCCGACATCCCGATGTTGATCAAACTCGCCATGGTTCAAACCTTATAAATTCGTGAGAGAACCCGTCGAGGCGTAGCTCTGGTAGGTTTTCATTTGCTTGGCTATCTGAGAAATCTTGCTCGCGTATTCAGGGTCGGTTGCGTAACCGGCCTTCTGCAACTCACGTACAAACTGCTCCGGTTTATCGGCCGCGTTGAGTACTTCTTTATAACGATTGTTGCTCTGCAACAGCGTGACCAGATCGTGGAAGCTGTCCTGATAGGAATCGTAGGAACGGAAGTCCGCCGTCTCCTTGACCATCTGCCCGCCCTTGAACTCACTGGTGATGGCCCGCGCTTGCGCACCCTGCCAGTTGCCGGTGGCCTTGATGCCGAACAAGTTATGGCTGCTGCTGCCGTCCTGCTGGCGCATCACCGACTTGCCCCAGCCGGTTTCCAGTGCCGCTTGCGCCACCAAATACAGCGGATCGACACCAATGCGGTCGGCAGCCTGCTGCGCCATCGGCAACATCGTCGCGACGAACGCATCGGGGGAGCTGAACGCCTGCTTGGCCGGAGCCAATGGCGGCTGCGCCACGGCACGGCCATAAATCTGCATCCGCCCATGCGCACCACTGGCACTGAGCATCGGCTGGCGGCCGCCCTTGAGCACAGCATCAAGCCCCGGCGAAGTGCGCTCCGGCACTGCGCCTGTATTGAGGGTTGAACGGGCCGGGTCGGCGGAAGGTACGATCCCGGCCAACAAGCGGTCGGTCAGCTTGGTCGGCAACGCCAGGCGTCGCTGATTGAGCATGGCCATGTCATTTTTGTGCCCGCCCGCTGCCGCATCCGGCGCGATAGCAACCCGCGAAGCCCACAACGGGCGCTGGCCACTGGAACGGACAAAAGGACTGTCCACCGCAGGGGTGGCCGCAGGAGTTTTAACTTCAGCGGTCAGCGCCGTGGTCACCGCAGACTCCCCCGGCACGGCGGACTTGTTTTTCGACATCTGGCGCATCAGCACGTCTGCCAGGCCGATACCACCGCCCTGCCGGGACAGCGTCACCGACAGTTGCTGGTCGTACATTTCCTGATACTGCTTGGCCGCAGGGGTGTTGAGCGGATTGTCCTTGCCCAGCACTTCGTTTGCCGAGCGCATGGACTTGAGCATTTCGTTGAGGAACAGCGACTCGAATTCCTGCGCCACCTTGCGCATATTGGCGTCGCTTTCGCGGTCGCCGACCTTCAGGTTGTTCAGCCGATTAAGGTCGGTAAACGCTCCCGAATCGCTGCCACTGACCACCCCGCTCTTGCGCATGTCCATAACGTCGGCCTCAGATCACGATCAGGTCGGCTTGCAAGGCGCCGGCCTGTTTCAGTGCTTCGAGAATCGCCATCAAGTCCCCTGGCGCCGCGCCGACCTGGTTCACCGCCCTTACGATCTCGTCCAGGGTGGTGCCCGGGCCGAACTTGAACATGGGCTTGGCTTCTTGCTGGGCATTGAGGCGCGAGCGCGGCACTACCACGGTTTCGCCGTTGGACAGCGGGCCGGGCTGGCTGACAATCGGGTCTTCGGTGATGGTCACGGTCAGGCTGCCGTGGGTCACGGCGGCAGGCGAGACCTTGACGTTCTGGCCAATCACGATGGTGCCGGTGCGCGAGTTGATGATGACCTTGGCCACCGCCTGCCCCGGATCGACTTCGAGGTTTTCCAGGATCGACAGGTAATCCACCCGCTGGCTTGGGTCCAGCGGCGCGGTCACACGGATCGAGCCACCGTCAATTGCCTGCGCCACACCCGGGCCGAGCAGGTCGTTGATCTTGTCCACTACGCGCTTGGCCGTGGTGAAGTCAGAACGGTTGAGGTTCAGGGTCAGGCTGTTGCCCTGGTTGAAGCCACTGGGCACCGCACGCTCCACCGACGCGCCGCCCGGAATGCGTCCGGCTGACGGAACGTTGACGGTGATCTTCGAGCCGTCACGGCCTTCTGCATCAAAACCGCCCACCACCAGGTTGCCCTGGGCGACCGCATACACGTTGCCATCGATGCCCTTGAGCGGCGTCAGCAACAGCGTACCGCCGCGCAGGCTTTTGGAGTTGCCGATGGACGAAACGGTGATGTCGATCACCTGCCCCGGCTTGGCGAACGCTGGCAAGTCGGCACTGATGGACACCGCGGCCACGTTTTTAAGCTGCACATTGCCCGAGCCCGGCGGTACCTTGATGCCGAACTGGGACAGCATATTGTTGAACGTTTGCAGGGTGAACGGGGTTTGCGTGGTCTGGTCGCCCGTGCCATTCAACCCGACCACCAGGCCGTAACCAATCAATTGGTTGGAGCGCACGCCAGAAATGCTGGCGATGTCTTTCAACCGCTCGGCGTGAACGCCCAGGGAGGTCGACAACAGCAACACGGCTGCCAGCAAATGCTTGAGGTTGGGCATGGCTCGATTCACTTGGAAAGACTCGGTTAAAAAGGGAATAACGGACTAAGGAAGAATCGGTCAAACCAGCCTGGCTGACTCGCATCGGCAAACGAGCCGGTCCCCGAATAGGTAATGCGCGCATCGGCCACGCGAGTCGAAGACACGGTGTTGTCGGTGGCGATGTCATCCGCCCGCACCAGACCGGCAATGCGTACCAGTTCGTCGCCCGTGTTCAGGGTCATCCACTTCTCACCACGCACGGCGATGATGCCGTTGGGTAGCACGTCGGCCACGGTCACGGTGATCGAGCCGGTAAGGCTGTTGCCCTGCCCCGCCTTGCTGTCGCCCTTGGTGGCACGGCTGCCGCTGTAACCGGCATTGAGGCTCAGGTCACCACTGCCCAGCGGGTTGTTGGTGGTCAGGCCGCTGCCGAACAAAGATGTCAGGCCGATGCTGGTATTGCTGTTTTTACCGATCGCCGAGTTGGCGTTTTTGCTCGCCTGCGTCCGCTCGTTCAGGGTGATGGTAATGATGTCGCCAATGCGGAACGCCTTGCGGTCGCTGTACAGGTTCTGCTCGAAGCCAGCCTGGTAAATCGAACCGTTATTGGCCGCAGCCGGCAGCGGCGTGCGCGGCAGGACAGGGGCGTAGTACGGGTCGTTGGCCCGCGGAGGCGGACTGACGCACCCCGCCACAAAGGTAATGGCGCCCAGTGCCAGAACAGAAAACAAGCGCTTCATGAGCTCTCCCGCTATTTCACGTAATTACAGGTTTTGCGTGACAAACGACAACATCTGGTCAGCGGTGGAGATCACTTTTGAGTTCATCTCGTAGGCGCGCTGAGTGGTGATCATGTTGACCATTTCTTCCACGGTGCTGACGTTCGAAGTCTCAAGCATGCTCTGCATGGTCAGACCGAAACCGTTGAGGCCCGGGGTGCCAATCTGCGGCGCGCCGCTGGAGGCGGTTTCCAGGAACAGGTTGCCGCCCTGGGACTGCAAACCGGCCGGGTTGATGAAGTCGGCGGTCTGCACGTTGCCGATCACTTGGGCGGCCGGGTTGCCGGCGATGGTCACCGACACGGTACCGTCCTGGCCGACGGTGAAGGTCTGGGCATCGGCGGGCACCACAATCGCCGGTTCCAGGGCAAAGCCACTGGCGGTGACGATCTGGCCGTTGGCGTCCAGGTGGAAAGTACCGTCGCGGCTGTAGGCCGTGGTCCCGTCGGGCTGCATGATCTGGAAGAAACCACGGCCATTGATTGCCATGTCCAGCGGCTGGTCGGTGGTCTGCAGGCTACCGGCGGCGAAGTTCTTTTGCGTGCCCACGATGCGCACCCCGGTGCCCACTTGCAGGCCCGACGGCAGTTCGCTGTCCTGGGTCGACTGGGCACCTGGCTGGCGCTTGATCTGGTAGAGCAAGTCCTGGAACTCCGCGCGATCACGTTTGAAACCGGTGGTCGACACGTTGGCCAGGTTGTTGGAAATGGTGGTCAGGTTGGTGTCTTGCGCAGCCAAACCTGTTTTTGCAACCCACAGTGCCGGAAGCATGGTGCTCTCCTCGCGCGCCGGTTTTTCGGCGCTGCGTTCAAGTAATTAGCTGATGGACAAGACGCGAGTCATGGCCTGGTCGTCTTCTTTGGCGGTGTTCATCATTTTGATGTGCAACTCGAACTGCTTGGACAGGGCCAGCACCGAGGTCATTTCATCGACGGCATTGACGTTGCTCGCCTCCAGAAACCCCGAAACCACCTGCACGTTGGCATCGGCTGGCGCCGGCTGACCGTCGTTGGTGTGGATCAGACCGTCCAGGCCCTTGCTCATGGTTTTCAGGTCGGGCTGGACCAGCTTGATGCGGTCCACTTGCGCCATCACCCGCGGGCCTTCGCCCTGGGCACGAATACTGATGGTGCCGTCCTGGCCGACTTCGATCTGTTGCTGGGGCGGTACCGCGATCGGCCCGCCGTTGCCCATGATCGGCATCCCGTTGCCAGCACGCAGAATGCCCAGGGCATCCACATTCATGCTCGCGGTACGCACATAGGCTTCACTGCCGTCAGGTGCCTGCACGGCCAGCCAGCCATCGCCGGACACGGCCACATCCAGATCCCGCCCTGTTTCAACCAGAGCGCCGGGAGTGAAGTCGGTCGCGGGGCGTTCGCTCAGAGCAAAGGCACGCGCCGGAAAGCTGTCACCAAACACCGGCATCGAGCGGGCCTGTTCCAGGTCACGCTGAAAACCGTTGGTCGAGATGTTCGCCAAATTGTTGGCATGGGCCTTTTGCGCCAGTGCGTTCTGACTGGCGCCGGTCATTGCCACATAAAGGTACTTGTCCACAGTCTTTCCTCTGTCTGACGGACGCTTGCCGCCCACCGCTGTACTGCGATGGCTAAAGCAATTTGCGCACCAACTATTTTTTGACGCCATGCAGCGCGGGTTTGCGAGGGGGTGGGGTGAGGTACGGGGCAAGATCAGCGGGATGAAAACGGCGGGGTTATGCCGGTTGCGGCAATGCATGGCCAGAAACGTGTCGCTGACGAGGCAAAATCCGGCAAACCTTGCACTTCCCTTGCCCCAACCTGCCTCTGAAAGTCCTGGCGCCGACAATTCACGCAAATGCTCGGTATTAACCAGTGCGCAAGAAGTTGCACACTTATTACAAGAACAAACTGGCGAACAGTTATCTGCAGACTAAAACACAAGAAACCGACCAACACTGTGCAACTTCTTGCGCACTTTTATAAGTTTCGTTTATTTGTTTATACACTTTAGCCGCCCCTGCATTGGCAAACTTTTATGAACACCATAAAGAGCATTTGATTTTGCCAACACTAGACTTGATAGTTACAAGACGCCTGAACTCCAGCCACCCTCGCGGGCGTTTCAATATTCTCACTAACACTTTAAAGGCACTTAGCAAACACCCACTGGCATTGCACTGGGTGCTCTTCTTTCAATAAGCCTGACAAGAGACAAGACCCACTCATGAACCGCTTGCCCCTTTTGATATTAATCAGCGCCCTCTCGCTGCAGGGCTGCGCCGACGCCATACCTGACCGGTTAGGCGCGCCCATCGAGGGGTACAGCCATACCTCGGCAGCGATTAACCGGTTTTCGGTGAATAAGAATGGCGGGCCCAATTTGGCGCCCTACGGATACGGCGGCGGGCAAATGTGCTGTGCGACGCTTCCCGTGAAATGGCACCCCGGTTTGACGGTAGTGGTCGAGTGGGAGAAAGACCCTGATCCGTTTGATTCCGCCAACTGGCCCAAACCCCGCTATTCCGATGCTTGGTCCAAGGCCGCCCGAGAGCACGAAGCCAAGTACACCCGCCATCGTGCCGTTGTGGCGGTTGCGCCGTATGAAGAGTTGGGGCTTGTGAACGTGCATTTTTTACCGTGTAACCAAGTTGCGGTTTCGGCAGGTGCCACCTACCCAGGTCGTCCGGACTACCCATTTAAATTCCCTCAAAAAATGCAGGAGCCTGCCACATGTCCGAAGCCGTGACTCGCTCACTGCTGGTGATGTTTATCGCCGGGATTGCGCTTCTGGGCTGTGCCGACTCCCTGCCTGACCGACTCGGCGCACCAATCGAGGGCTATAGCCATACCTCGGCGGCGATCAACCGGTTTTCGGTGAATGGCAATGGCGGACCCAATCTGGCGCCCTACGGATACAGCGGCGGCCAGATGTGCTGCGCGACGCTTCCCGTGAAATGGCACCCCGGCTTGACCGTGGTGGTCGAGTGGGAGAAAGACCCTGATCCGTATGCTTACGGAAGATGGTCTGAGCCGATGTTTTCTGATGGGTGGCGAAAACGTATGGATGAGCACGACACCCACTACACCCGCCATCGCGCCGTTGTGGCAGTTGCGCCGTATGAAGATCTGGGACTTGTGAACGTGCATTTCTTGCCGTGTAACCAGGTCGCGGTATCGGCTGGAGCGACCTATCCCGGCCTACCGGACTATCCGTTTCATTACCCTCAAAAAATGCAGGAGCCTGCAACATGTCCGAAACCATGACGCCGCGCCCTAAAAGATCCACTGGCGAATTTCTCAGCCTGACCCCTGATTTCAAAATGGACGGGCTTTTACCGCAAGCACCGGGAGATGTGCTTTTCAATTATCGAAAGCAACAGCAAGCCTTTGACCCGTTCGAACAACAGGCGATGGATGCTGCTTATGCAGCCGGATGGGCTTACGCGGGCCGGCCCTGCATGCAGATCGTGACGATCACGCTTTGCTTTGACGGCACCAACAACCATGAACCGACGGACAGCCTGGCTTTACCTTCGACCACTACCAATGTGGCACGTCTGTTTCATGCGAGTTTGGGAGGCTCTGAACATGAAGCAGAACAGAGAGAGGGTTTTTATCGCTATTACATGCAAGGCGTCGGCACCGAGTTCAAGGAAATAGGCGAGTTCAAACCGGATAGCCAAGGTTTGACGATGTCGACAGGCGGCGAGAACCGGATCAATTGGGGACTGACCCGTTTGATAGATGCGCTAAAAAAAGCGTGCCATCAAAAGCCGCCGACCATGTCAGAAAGCTACGCTTTGGTACAAAAAATGGGCACCAGTCTCACCGAAGATATGCTCGCAGCATCGATTTTCAAAAACAGCTATACCCGCCGCAAGGAAGTGCTGGCCCAGCCCCTGGCCGAACTCAAAGCCCAGATCGACGCCGCCCATGCCGGCAAGACCATCGCTGAGATCAAGGCCATACGCCTGTTCGTGTACGGCTTTTCACGGGGCGCCGCCCAGGCGCGGGCATTTGCCAACTGGCTGGAAGCCCTGACCAAGGTCGAAGTGAAAGGCACCACCTGCTACCTGTTCGCCGGGCTGCCGATCAAGATTGTGTTCATGGGGCTGTTCGACACCGTGGCCTCAGTGGGTATCCCCTATCTGGCGCCATTTGCCGCAGGCCATTTGGGCTGGGCCGACGGCACCCTGCGCCTGTCCGACTCCGAAGACTTTCTGGAGCGCTGCGTACATATGGTGGCAGCCCACGAGCAGCGCAGTTGCTTCCCCCTGGACTCGATCCGGCGCCAGGCCAACCCCGACGATCCGAATTGCCCTTCGACCTACCGCAACGGTACGGCGGAGTACCTCTACCCCGGCATGCACTCCGACGTGGGTGGCGGTTACCCGCCCGGCGATCAGGGCAAAGCTGCAGCAGGGGGAAAAGAGGTGCTATCGCAGATTGCCCTGCACCATATGTATGACGAGGCCTACAAAGTTGGCGCGCCGTTGCAGGCACCTCCAGAAGCTTTCAACATGGCATTGAAACATGATCGACCTTGGCTGGTGATGAGCGACTCAACGTCTATCGAATTCCAGGTCGCCCCCACCCTGATCGAACGTTTCAACACCTGGCTCGACAACATGGACAACGGCCCGCTTGAAGAGGTCATGGCCCGCGAAGCCGGGTTGATTACCGGTTGGCGCATCAGCCGCTACGCCATGGACCGGATCAATTGGACGAATATCTATAGGCGGGTGCTGCAAAACGGCCCCGCGAGCGATATGGACGGCGACGAAGTCGACGCGTTCATAGCCTTGCACGCCAGGCAACTCGAAGAAGACGCCGCCATGCGCGCCGGCTCTCAAGCGCCGGTATGGTCCGAAGCCGAGCTGGCATCGCAAAAAAAACATCAAGCCACAAAAGTGGCTTATGCAAAGCGCACCGGCACCCAACCTGCCGACTCGTTCAACACTAGCAAGATGTATGAACCCAACCTGGATTACCGCCAGTTGCGCAACGCCATGGCCGATTTTCGGCGTGACTACGTGCCGGAGTGGAACTTGACCTTCAGCGAGATGATCAGTTTGGGCACCCTCTTCAACACCTTGGTGGGCGGACTGGTGTATATGACCAACGGCCAGGATGAGGCCGAGCACTATGCCGAACTGCGCCAGGCCGGTGAAGCGAATTACGCCCTGCTGTTCGGCGCCAACGGCAAGCCGGTGAACGACAAAGCCTGGGCGATCGTGGACCTGTTTGACGAGCATGTGCATGATTCCCGCGCCTGGTTCATGAACGCGGCCTTGAACGAGCGGGAGGTGTTCAGCGACTACTTTCGGTACCGCGGGATCTTCTTCGACACTCAATCCAACAACGAACTGTCGCTACTGGTGAACGCCGGACGCGTGGTGGGTGTCGCCCTGGCGGTGGCCAGTGTCGGCCTGACGATCAGGCGCCAGGACCCGCGCTTTTTAGTGGGGCTGATTCTGCCAAGCCTGGGCACCCCGGTGCTTCGCGGCAAGGTGGGGTTCCCGCAGATCAGTGCTTTTGACACCGTGACAGGCCTGGCATTGCCGATGATCGAAGGCATAGAAGCCGTATGCGCTTTTACCAAAAACACCGGCGACGCCGTGAAAGCGGCCCAGGCGCTGCCCGTGCCACCTGCGCTGACCGAAAAAACCGCCACTACGGCTGACTTGATCGCGATCCTCAAAGCCTCTCAAGCGCTTGAAACCAACAGCCTGTTGGAGCAAGCGCTGCAAACACAAACGCCCCAGGCTGAGCCGACCAAGGGCTGGCTGGATCAGGCGAGGGGCATGGCGCAGAGCTTAAAGGGCTAGTTGCCGAGCTGTACTTGGGGCTACACCTCAGGTCACAGAAATTTAGGCCGGTTTGATAATGTCGTACTCGCGCAGTTTGTTGGCGATGGTGGTGTGGGAAACCCCCAGCCGCTTGCCCAGCAATCGGCTGCTCGGGTGCTCGGAATACAGCTGCTCCAGCACCGCCTTTTCGAAACGGCCGACAATGTGGTCCAACCCGCCTTCCAGGGAGAACTCGCCCAACGGCTGGCGCACGCCGTAGTCCGGCAGGCGGATATGCTCGGCTTTGACCACCCCGCCATCACACAGCGACACCGCCTGAAACAGCACGTTTTCCAGTTGGCGCACGTTGCCCGGCCAGTGGTAGTGGCTCAACCGGTCCATCGCGGCAGGCGCCAGGCGGGGCAGCGGGCAACCGATCTGTCGGCTGGCCTGATCCAGAAAGTGCTCGACCAAAGGCTCCAACCCGTCCAAGCAATCGCGCAACGGCGGGATATGCAGCGACAACACGTTAAGCCGGTGGTACAGGTCCTGGCGGAACTCGCCCCGGGCGCACAACTCGGACAGGTCGACCTGGGTGGCACACATCACCCGCACATCGAGGTAGACCTCTTCATCGCTGCCGACCCGCCGGAAGCAACCGTCCTGCAAAAAGCGCAGCAGCTTGACCTGCAAACGCGGGCTCATTTCGCCTACGCCATCGAGAAACAACGTACCGCCCGCTGTCAGCTCCAGCAGGCCGAGTTTGCCTTCGGCCCGCGCGCCTTCAAACGCCCCCGGGCCGTACCCGAACAGCTCGGTTTCAGCCATCGACTCCGGCAGCCCTGCACAGTTGAGCGCCATCAGTGGCGACTGGCCACGGGGGCTGGCCAGGTGACAGGCGCGGGCCAACAGTTCTTTGCCGGTGCCGGTTTCGCCTTCTATCAAGAGCGGCGCATCAAGGGGCGCCATGCGCCGGGCTTCACGCACCACGGCGGCCATGACTTTAGAGCTCTGGAAGATGCTGTCAAAACCGCGCAACTCTTGCTTGCGCACGTTGTAGATCTGCTCGCCCACGCGGTCGGCGCGGTGCAGGGTCAGGACGGCGCCGGCCATGGCCTCGCTTTCATCATGTTCCAGTTGCAGCGGCGCGATATCGGCCAGGTACACCAGCCCCTTGATCGTGACTCGCAAGCCATTGATCCGCGACTTGTTGGCCCGCACCAGCTCGGGCAGGTCGAAGTCTTCGGCATAACGGGACAGGGAAATCCCCGGCACCTCGTCGACCCGCACCCCGAGCAACTGTGCAGCCGCACGGTTGGCGGCAACGATGCAGCCCCCCATGTCGATGGACAACACCGGAAACTCCAGCGCCCCGAGCAAGGCATTGAGCTCCATATGCCTGCGCTCGCTGGGCATCAAGCCTACGCGCTTGACCCCAAACACCCCGGCGATGGTTTCAAACTTCGGGCGCAAGGCCTGGAATTGCAGGTTGATCAAATTCGGGCAGTACAGATAAATCGCGTTGCCCTGATCCCCCCCGACCTCCCCACGCTTCACGTTGATGCCGTAGGCAACCAACAGGTTAAGAATGTCGCGAAGGATGCCAATCCGGTTTTGGCAGTGGACTTTGATACGCATGGGCAAGGCTCGGAGATAACTAACAATGGAGATCCAGTGTGGGAGCGAGCCTGCTCGCGAAGGCCTCAAGAGCGCCTTTCGCAAGCGGGCTCGCTCCCACAGAGAAGTTTTCATACTTCAGGGGCATTTCATCGTCACGATTTTGTGACAGTTGTGCTGTCGCACACTCAATAATGACAGCCCGAAGCGCACATCGTAACGAATACTTTACGAATAACCCGCATCATCCCAGCATTACTGGCTTTAGGCTAGCTGCACGGAGCAATCACTTGGGGTATCACTAAGGCATCGCAACAACACCGAATAATAAAAACGATTTCCTTGCGGAGAGCCCCATGAAGCAAACGAAATACGTCGCCCGTGAGCCGGATGCCAGTGGCTTTATCGACTACACACCAGCCGAACACGCGGTGTGGAAAACGCTGATCACCCGCCAGCTGAAACTGCTGGAAGGCCGCGCCTGCCCAGAGTACATGGAAGGCATCGAAAAGCTGGGCCTGCCCCACGACCGCATCCCGCAACTGAGCGAAATCAATCAGGTACTGGGTGCCACCACTGGCTGGCAAGTAGCCCGCGTTCCCGCGCTGATCCCCTTCCAGACCTTCTTTGAGTTGCTCGCCACTAAGCAATTCCCGGTAGCGACCTTTATTCGTACCCCCGAAGAGCTGGATTACCTGCAAGAGCCGGATATTTTCCACGAAATTTTCGGCCACTGCCCGCTGCTGACCAACCCGTGGTTTGCCGAGTTCACCCACACCTACGGCAAGCTGGGGTTGCAAGCGAGCAAGGAGCAACGGGTATATCTGGCGCGCCTGTACTGGATGACCATCGAGTTCGGCCTGGTGGACACGCCAGAAGGCAAACGCATTTATGGCGGCGGGATTCTTTCGTCGCCCAAAGAAACGGTTTACAGCCTGTCGTCAGAACCGGAACATCAGGTCTTCGATCCGCTGGAAGCCATGCGCACGCCGTATCGCATCGATATTTTGCAGCCGCTGTATTTTGTCCTCCCGGACTTGAAGCGACTGTTTGACCTGGCCCACGAAGACATCATGGGCATGGTCGAAAAAGGCATGACAATGGGCCTGCACGCGCCCAAATTTGCGCCTAAACCGAAAGCGGCATAACACGTCTTTTTACCTATCAATAAAAAATGAATTCAGGAATCCACCATGAACGCTCTGAACCAAGCCCATTGCGAAGCCTGCCGCGCCGATGCTCCTCAAGTCAGCGATGAAGAACTGCCGGTACTGATCAAGCAGATCCCAGACTGGAACATCGAAGTTCGCGACGGCGTCATGCAGCTGGAAAAGGTGTTTCTGTTCAAGAATTTCAAGTTCGCACTGGCCTTTACCAATGCCGTGGGCGAAATCGCCGAAGCCGAAGGGCATCACCCGGGCCTGCTGACCGAGTGGGGCTCGGTCACCGTGACCTGGTGGAGCCATTCGATCAAAGGCCTGCACCGTAACGATTTCATCATGGCCGCACGCACTGACGACGTCGCAAAAACTGCAGAAGGCCGCAAATAATGCACTTCGACGCCATAGGTCGGGTGCCGGGCGACCCGATTCTCGGTTTGATGGACGCCTACCAGCAAGACACCAATACGGACAAGTTCGACCTGGGCGTGGGCGTCTACAAAGACGCGAATGGCCTGACGCCGATCTTGCAGTCGGTCAAAAAGGCCGAACAGCGCCTGGTGGACCAGCAACTGACCAAAACGTACATCGGCGGTCATGGCGACAGCCGCTTTGGGCAATTGATCACCGAGCTGGTATTGGGCGAGGATTCGCCGCTGCTGGCGGGCAAACGTGCTGGAGCCACCCAAACCCCGGGCGGCACCGGTGCGCTGCGCCTGAGCGCCGACTTTATCGCGCAATGCCTGCCGGGCCGCGGTATCTGGCTGAGCGATCCGACGTGGCCGATCCATGAAACCATCTTTGCCGCTGCCGGGCTGAAGATCAGCCACTACCCCTACGTGGGCCGCGACAACAAGCTCAACGTGGCGGCAATGCTCGAAGCGCTGGAACACGCGCCAAAAGGCGATGTGGTGCTGCTTCACGCCTGCTGTCACAACCCGACCGGTTTCGACCTGTCCCAAGCTGACTGGCTAAACGTGCTGGACGTGGTTCGCCGTCGCGAACTTCTGCCGCTGATCGATTTCGCTTACCAGGGGTTCGGTGACGGCTTGCAGGAGGATGCCTGGTCGACTCGTCTGTTCGTCAGCGAGTTGCCGGAAGTACTGATCACCAGTTCATGCTCGAAGAACTTCGGTCTGTACCGCGAACGGGTTGGTGCCTTGATCGTGTGTGCCAATGACAGCGAAAAGCTGACGGATATCCGCAGCCAGCTGGCGTACCTGGCTCGCAACCTGTGGTCCAACCCGCCGGATCATGGCGCGGCAGTGGTGGCGACCATCCTCGGCGATGCAGAGCTTAAAAACCTCTGGACCGACGAAGTCGAAGCCATGCGCAGCCGTATCGCGCACTTGCGCAGCGGCCTGGTCGAAGCACTGGCGCCGTTCGGGCTGGCGGAACACTTCGCTCATATCAATGAGCAACGCGGGATGTTTTCGTACACCGGCCTGACGGCAGAACAAGTCCAGTTATTACGCGAGAAGCACAGCGTGTACATGGTCGGTTCTGGCCGCGCCAACATGGCCGGCGTGGACGGCACGCGCCTGAGCCTGCTGGCCAAGGCGATTGCGCAGGTGTGTACCCGCTAGCGGGCACTCTGTGGGAGCGGGCTTGCTCGCGATGGCATTAGCGCGGTTCGATTGCGAGACCGCGCCGCCTGCATCGCGAGCAAGCCCGCTCCCACAGAACTGGCAGACTGCGCGGCCTGCCCCAGCCATAGGTCTAAATTCCCCCCAGACGCAATAAAAAGACAAATTGTCACACTCCCTCCTGTATCCTTAGCAAGCTACTTAAAACACACCTTGCGAGGAGCGCGACGATGCACGAGATCCCAAACCTCCCCTTCCCAAGCCTGCACGAAACCGAGCAGCCAATCCCGCAACACACCAGTGGCGAAAACAGCGCTCTGGATGAGGCTTCAGAAAGCCTCCAGGCCGACAGCGAAGACTGACGGCATACACTCAGACGGTGCGAAAAGCAGCTTGTTTTTCACACCGTCTGACACAATCGCTCCACCCCCTCTATTCCGGATTAATGCGTGACTGACACTTTCAGCGAAACCCAAGCCAGCGTTCTGATCGGCACCGCCGAAAAAATGATCGACCTCTGGGAGCGTCTCAGCCCCGAGAAGCAGGCGACCCTGCTCAAGCGTTTCGGCACTCAGGAAAACGCCTTGGCCGCTTTAATCGCGACACAATTGGTTGCACCACTGTAATCTGCCTCAACCGCACCCCGCAGGACCCCTACCCCATGCCCGAAACACAGCGTCCTATGGCGATCACTCTGCAAGTGGTTTCCATCGTTCTGTTTACCTTTATCGGCTATCTGAATATCGGCATACCGCTGGCCGTGCTCCCCGGTTACGTACACAACCACCTTGGCTATGGCACCGTCATCGCCGGGCTGGTGATCAGTGTGCAATATCTGGCCACGCTACTGAGCCGCCCTTATGCCAGCCGTATCATCGACAACCTGGGCAGCAAGCACGCGGTGATGTACGGCCTGGCGGGCTGCGGCCTGAGCGGCGTATTGATGCTCGCATCGAGCTGGACAGCATCGATGCCGGCCGTAAGCCTTACCTGCCTGCTGATCGGGCGACTGGTGCTGGGCAGCGCTGAAAGCCTGGTGGGCTCCGGCTCCATCGGCTGGGGCATTGGCCGGGTCGGTGCGGCCAATACCGCCAAAGTAATTTCGTGGAACGGCATTGCCAGTTACGGCGCAATTGCCATTGGCGCGCCATTGGGCGTGGTGATGGTCAGCCACTTGGGCATGTGGAGCATGGGCGTGAGCATTATTTTGCTGGCGCTGGTGGGCTTGCTGCTGGCATGGCCCAAGCGCGCGGCGCCCATCGTCAGTGGTGTGCGCCTGCCGTTCCTGCATGTGCTGGGGCGTGTATTCCCCCACGGTGCCGGGCTGGCGTTGGGCTCGATTGGTTTTGGCACCATTGCGACCTTTATCACCCTGTACTACGCGACCAATCACTGGGAAAACGCGGTGCTGTGCCTGAGCCTGTTCGGCGCCAGCTTTATTGGTGCACGGCTGATATTCGGCAACTTTATCAACCGTATCGGCGGTTTCAGGGTGGCGATTGCCTGCCTGAGCGTCGAAACCCTGGGCTTGCTGCTCCTCTGGCTGGCACCGAACCCTGAACTGGCGCTGGCGGGCGCAGCCTTGAGCGGTTTCGGCTTCTCGCTGGTATTCCCGGCGCTGGGCGTTGAAGCGGTAAACCTGGTTCCCGCCTCCAGCCGGGGTGCGGCAGTGGGCGCGTACTCGCTGTTTATCGACCTGTCACTGGGCATCACCGGCCCGCTGGTGGGTGCCGTGGCGGCAGGCTTCGGCTTTGCTTCGATCTTTCTGTTCGCGGCACTGGCGGCATTTAGCGGGTTGTTGCTGAGTGTTTACCTGTACCGCCAGGCGCAGAGAGCGAGAGTCACTTAATGCCTTTGGGGGTATTGGAGGACTCTCTAGAAGTCCACCTTGCCTCGCCCGGCCTTGATGCTGCCGCGCTTGGTCTTGGATTCCAGGCGACGCTTTTTTGAGCCCAGGGTCGGCTTGGTAGGACGGCGCTTTTTCTCGACTTTGGTCGCGCTGACGATCAACTCGACCAGGCGCTCCAGCGCATCCGCCCGATTTTGCTCCTGGGTGCGATATTGCTGAGCCTTGATGATCAGCACACCATCGCTGGTGATCCGACTGTCACGCAGCGCCAGCAGCCGCTCCTTGTAAAACGGCGGCAACGAAGAGTTGGGTATATCGAAGCGCAAGTGCATGGCGCTCGACACCTTGTTGACGTTCTGCCCGCCCGCACCTTGGGCGCGAATTGCCGTCAGCTCGATCTCGGCATCGGGGATATGCACGTTGTTGGAAATCACCAGCATCAAAAATGGGTCCGTCTTCGGGGCGTGCAGGATACCCCACAAACAACAAACCCGGCTCAATGGCCGGGCTTGTTGCATTAACCGCTCAGCTTATTTGGCAGAGCTGTAGGCCGCAGCCGATGCCTGCACCGCGCGCTTGTTTTTGATCAGGTAGCACACCCACATAAAGACCACCCACACCGGAATCGCATACACCGACACGCGAATGCCCGGGATCAACAACATGATCACCAGAATGAACGCGACAAATGCCAGGCAGATGTAGTTGCCGTAGGGATACCACAGGGCCTTGAACAGCGGCGTCTGTGCCGTTTTGTCCATGTGCTGGCGGAACTTGACGTGGGAGAAGCTGATCATCGCCCAGTTGATCACCAGGGTGGCCACTACCAGCGACATCAGCAGCTCCAGCGCATCGTGGGGCATCAGGTAGTTGAGCAGGACCGCAATCACCGTGACCGCTGCCGAAGCCAGGATCGAGTTGACCGGCACACCGCGCTTGTCGATTTTGGCCAGCACTTTGGGTGCATCACCCTGCTGCGCCATCCCCAACAGCATACGGCTGTTGCAGTAGGTGCCGCTGTTGTACACCGACAACGCTGCGGTCAGGACCACAAAGTTGAGGATATGCGCAGCCGTGTTGCTGCCCAGCATCGAGAACACTTGCACGAACGGGCTACTGCTGTAGCTGTCGCCACCGGCGTTCAGGGTTTCGAGCAACGAGTCCCACGGCGTCAGAGACAGCAGAACCACCAGGGCACCGATGTAGAAAATCAGGATGCGGTAGATCACCTGATTGATCGCCTTGGGGATCACGGTGCGTGGTTTGTCGGCTTCTGCTGCGGTGAAACCGAGCATTTCCAGACCGCCGAAGGAGAACATGATAAAGGCCATGGCCATGATCAGACCGGTCGTTCCGTTCGGGAAGAAGCCGCCGTGCTCCCACAAGTTGCTGACCGATGCCTGAGGACCGCCGCTGCCGCTGACCAGCAGGTAGCTGCCCAGGGCGATCATGCCGACGATCGCCACGACCTTGATGATCGCGAACCAGAACTCGGCCTCGCCAAACACTTTGACGTTGGTCAGGTTAATCAGGTTGATCAGGACGAAGAACGCTGCCGCCGAGGCCCAGGTCGGAATCTCCGGCCACCAGTAGTGCACGTACTTGCCGACGGCGGTCAGTTCCGACATGCCCACCAGGATGTACAGCACCCAGCAGTTCCAGCCCGACATGAAGCCGGCAAAACCGCCCCAGTACTTGTGGGCAAAGTGACTGAAGGAACCGGCGACCGGCTCTTCGACGATCATTTCGCCGAGCTGGCGCATGATCATGAAGGCAATGAAGCCGCAGATCGCATAGCCCAGAATCATCGATGGACCGGCTGACTTCAGCACCCCGGCCGAACCGAGGAACAGGCCAGTACCAATCGCGCCACCGAGGGCGATCAGCTGGATATGACGATTTTTCAGGCCGCGTTTAAGCTCGCCCGAATGCGAGGTATTTCCACTCATTGAAAAGGTCCCACACAAGGTTTGATGTGATTCAGTGCGTTGTAGCTTGAGCACCAGAGGCAGTGATCGAAGGGTCTACAACACAAATCAAACCCCAGCGCAGGCGCCAGGAATCCAAGGTTGTTTCACGAGTCATGCGTCACCTGTTTGTTTTTATCTGTGACGGAATCGAACCCGCAACGCTTGTGGCATTGCGGAATTATCAAGGCGTACGGCCTTGGCAAAATGCGCGGGTACGCAATTGAGTCACAGTTAAAACGCGGCGCATTGTACACCCGCACGAAGGCAAGATCCCATCACACAGCCGATAGCAAGACGAAACAAGCCGCCATATCGGTAGGAAGTGTCCTAAATCTATAAAACTCGGAAGATTTTCATTACAGCGAGGTGATTTCAGCGGTTTAAGGTCGGTAAGTGGCTGAATTCGTATGGATTTATTGACGCGGCGTAACGAAAAATTGCCACTTAAAAAACAACCGCACAACCTGTACAAGGCCCCTTGTGGGAGCGAGCCTGCTCGCGAATGCTCTTCGCGAGCAGGCTCGCTCCCACGGTCGAAGTATCTCTGCAGCCGTTCATGACCAAAATGGCATCAATCCGTCAGGCATAAAAAAACGCCAACCCCGAGGGGTTGGCGTTTTTTGTACAGCGCTTAAAGCTTACTGCGGCTTGCGACGGCCGAAGCCTGGACGCTGGCCGGAACCGGCCGGGGCGCCACGACGCTTGCCCGACGGTGCATCTTCAACCAGCTTGGGGCCTGAGCGGCTTGGCTTGGTTGGACGCTTGTTGACTTCGCTCGGACGCTCGGCCACTGGCGCGCCACGACCCGCAGGTACGCGGTCAGTGCGACCCGCTGGCTTGCGTGCCGGACGAGCAGCCTCATCGCGGGCAGGACGCGCCGGGCGCTCGCCTTCGATGTGCGGCTGACGCGCCGGGCGCGGAGCCAGCGGAGCACCTTCGGCAGGACGCAGAACGCGGGCAACACGATCGCCACGAGCCACAGGGCGCGAGGATTTACGTTGCATACGCTCAAGCTTGTCTTTGCTTTTGGCGTTCATTTGCGGCATGGCAACCGGCGTGAGGCCAACTTCAGCGCTGAGGATATCAACCTCAAACTGGCTCATTTCGCGCCAGCGACCCATCGGCAGGTCGGAGTTGAGGAACACCGGACCGAAACGCACGCGCTTCAGGCGGCTGACCACCAGGCCCTGGGATTCCCACAAGCGACGTACTTCACGGTTACGGCCTTCCATCACTACGCAGTGGTACCAATGGTTGAAGCCTTCGCCGCCCGGAGCCTGCTTGATGTCGGTGAAACGCGCCGGGCCGTCTTCCAGCACAACGCCGGCCTTGAGGCGCTCGATCATCTCGTCGTCCACTTCGCCACGCACACGTACCGCGTATTCACGGTCCATCTCGTAGGAAGGGTGCATCAGGCGGTTAGCCAGCTCACCGTCGGTGGTGAACATAAGCAAGCCGGTGGTGTTGATGTCCAGACGACCGATATTGATCCAGCGGCCTTCTTTTGGACGCGGCAATTTGTCGAACACGGTCGGACGGCCTTCAGGGTCGTCACGGGTGCAGATTTCGCCGTCTGGTTTGTTGTACATGATCACGCGGCGAACCGATTCGGCTGCCTCTTCACGCTTGATCACCTTGCCATCGATGGAGATGGCGTCGTGCAGGTCTACGCGCAGACCCAGGGTTGCATCTTTGCCATTGACCTTGATGCGGCCCTGGCTGATCCAACTCTCTACGTCGCGACGCGAGCCAACGCCAATACGGGCGAGGACTTTTTGCAGTTTTTCGCCTGCTGGGCCAATTTCCTGGCTGTCTTTAGGGTCTAGATCACTCATCTGGGCACCTCCCGGTGTGTCAATTCAGGCGAACGCCTGAAGTGTAAAAAATGGGCCTTGGGGCTCTATCGAGCGCCAGAGGGTCGCGAATCATACGCTGATGTTGGCCATTGCGCATCAAAGGCTAGCCACGAAGTGGCTGACTTACTTCTTTTTCCGCCGGCCGGTGGCTTCAAATGCCAGCAAACGCAGAGCCGACTCGGCCAGCACCGCACGCTTTTCGTCCTTGTCGAGCTTCTTCCAGGCCTTGATTTCACGCTTGGTGCGACCGCAACCGATGCACATGTCATCGGTGAATTTGCAGACGCCTATGCAGGGGTCTTTGGGTGAAGTCATGGTTAAACCTCTCAATCAGAAGCTGGCCAAGGTCCGTAGCAGCTGCCGAAGGAACGAGGCTGCGTTCGGGCGCGAAGCGGTCGTAATAATGAAAATCCGGCGTTTCTGACAAACCACACGCACTGAATTCACGACTGCTTCGCAGCCGAACGCAGCCTCGTTCCTTCGGCAGCTGCTACAAGAGCGTGTCAGTCCTCCAGCTCGCGGCGCTCTTGCTCGATGGCTTCAGCCAGTGCCTGGGCCTCAAGCTCTTCGTCGCTCATGGTCGATCGCTGCTCAAGGGCTGCAACGGCAGCGCGCAATCGCTCGCGGGCCAGTTCGGCGGCAGAGGGTTGATGCGGTTGTGGTTGCGCCTCTACCTCTACCTCTACCTCTACCGCTACTTCCGGCTCCGGAACATCAACGGGCGCAACGTCACGCAACAGGTCATCAAAGTCGGTTTTAAGACCTTCTTCCATGGTGTCCAGTTCCGTCAGCAGGGTGCGGAAGCTGGTTTCATCCTTGGGTTCTTCCGGCTCGGCACTTTCGTCGGCCAGGGCCTGAAGATGCGCAGGCACCGGAGCGTCGTCGAAATCGAGGATCGGATCAGGTTCCAGCTCACGCAACTCCGCCAGCGGCGGCAGTTCGTCGAGGCTCTTGAGGTTGAAGTGATCGAGAAACCCCTTGGTGGTCGCGAACATCGCGGGTTTGCCCGGCACGTCGCGATAGCCCACCACGCGGATCCATTCGCGCTCAAGCAGGGTTTTGACGATATGGCTGTTGACCGCCACACCTCGCACATCTTCAATTTCGCCCCGAGTAATGGGCTGGCGATAGGCAATCAGCGCCATGGTTTCAAGCATGGCTCGCGAGTAGCGCTGCGGGCGCTCTTCCCACAAACGCCCGACCCACGGCGAGTACTTTTCGCGGATCTGCAGGCGATAGCCTGAGGCAACTTCCTTGAGCTCAAACGCGCGGCCGTCACAGGATTTGCGCAGCAGTTCCAGGGCCTTTTTGAATACGGGCGGTTCCGGGCGTTCGCCCTCTTCAAACAGTTCAAACAGGCGTTCAAGGCTTTGCGGCTTTCCCGAGGCCAACAGAAAGGCCTCAAGCAAGGAGGCCAGCTCGCGGGGTTCAGTCAAATTCATGGTTTCAGCTCTTTATTCGGCTCTTGCCCGCACGTGGATCGGCGCGAAGGGTTCATTTTGCACCAGCTCGACCAGCGACTCCTTGACCAGTTCAAGAACGGCCATAAAAGTCACCACCACGCCCAACTTGCCTTCTTCGGCGGTAAACAGCTCGACAAACGGCACAAAGCCACCGCCCTTGAGGCGCTCGAGGACATCGCTCATGCGTTCGCGGGTCGACAGAGCCTCACGGCTGACCTGATGACTTTCAAACATGTCGGTTCGGCGCAGCACTTCAGCCATGGACATCAGCAACTCTTCCAGGGCTACATCCGGCACCAGCTTGCGGGCCCGCGCTTCAGGGGCATCGAGTTTGGGCACGAAGACCTCGCGCCCTACCCGGCTCAATCCTTCAATCCCTTCAGCAGCAGCCTTGAAACGCTCGTATTGCTGCAAGCGGCGAATCAGTTCGGCGCGTGGGTCGCCTTCGTCCTCTTCGATCTCGACCGAACGAGGCAGCAGCATCCGGGATTTGATCTCGGCCAGCATGGCGGCCATGACCAGGTACTCGGCGGCCAGTTCCAGGCGCACGGTTTTCATCAGCTCGACATACCCCATGTATTGGCGGGTGATCTCCGCCACAGGAATGTCGAGGATGTCGATGTTTTGCTTGCGGATCAGGTAGAGCAGCAGGTCGAGCGGGCCTTCAAAGGCATCAAGAAACACCTCCAGTGCATCCGGCGGGATGTACAGGTCTTGCGGCATTTCGATGACCGCCTGGCCATAGACCATAGCGAGGGACAGTTCTTGCTGGGCACCGGCCTGGGCCTCTACCGCCTCAGGGGCTTGAACTTCAGACATCAGGCCTCGACCATAAACGGTTCAGGGTCGCCGCAACCTACCCGGACAATCTCGGGATCTCCGCTGTCTACCAAGCTGATCACGGTCGACGCCTTGTTGCCGCCAAAACCGCCATCAATAATCAGGTCGACCTGTTTTTCGAGGGCATCGCGGATCTCGTACGGGTCTTCCATCGGCTCGCTCTCACCCGGCAGAATCAGCGTCACGCTCATCAGCGGTTCGCCCAGCTCTTCAAGCAGTGCCAGCGCAATCGGATGGCTCGGCACCCGCAGGCCGATGGTACGACGCTTGGGATGCAGCAGCAGCCGCGGTACTTCGCGGGTGGCGTTGAGAATGAAAGTGTAAGGACCCGGCGTATGGGCCTTGAGTAAACGAAACGTGCCGGTATCAACCTTGGCGAACAGCCCCAGCTGCGAAAGGTCGCAGCACATCAGGGTGAAGTTGTGCTTGTCGTCCAGGTTTCGCAGGCGCTTGATCCGCTCGATCGCACTCTTGTCACCCATCTGGCAACCCACGGCGTAGGACGAATCGGTGGGGTAAATCACCACCCCACCCTTTTTAATGATCTCGACGGCCTGCTTGATCAGGCGCGCCTGAGGGTTTTCCGGATGAATCTGGAAAAATTGACTCACAGTGTTTACCTGTTCAGACGTTAGCAGTGGGCTGTTCATATTTGAATCGACACCACAATGGCGGCAGATCTTCCGGGACTGGGCGGTATTCGCCTATCTCGGACCAACCTCCCGGACCATGAAAATCACTGCCGGCACTGACCAGCAGACCGAACTCACGCGCAAGGATCGCCAGGCTGCCCACCTGATCGGCTGGCTGATACCCGTTGACCACTTCAATAGCGTGACCCCCAGCTTGAATATAGTCGCCAATCAGACGTCGGCGCTTGCTGCGGGTGAAATCGTAGTGCGACGGGTGCGCCAGGCTGACCCAGGCCCCGGCTGCACGCAGGGTGGCAACCGTGTCTTCAAGGGTTGGCCAATGCAGTTTGACGTCACCCAACTTGCCAGCGCCCAGCCATTTGCGAAACGCCTCGGCCCGGTCCTTGACGTAACCGGCCTCGACCAGGAAGTCGGCAAAGTGCGGGCGGGCCGGAGCATTACCGCTGTCACCCAGCCCTTGCTGGATGGCCCTTGCGCCTTCAAGCGCGCCGGGCATGCCCTTAAGCGCCAGTTTGCGGCTGATCTCCTCGGCCCGCAGCCAGCGCCCCTCATGAAGCTTGGCAATGGCCTCGACCAACGCCGGGGCATGGACATCAAAACCGTAGCCAAGCACATGGATCGTGGCACCGCCCCAAGTACACGACAATTCGACGCCATTGATCAGGGTCATGTTCAACGCCTGCGCCGCTGTGCGGGCTTCGTCGAGGCCTTCAAGTGTGTCGTGATCGGTCAGGGCCAGGACTCGCACACCTTTCTCGAACGCACGCGCGACCAGTACCGCAGGCGCCAGGGCGCCATCGGAAGCTGTGCTATGGCAATGCAAGTCAATTTCCACGGGGATTTAATAACCTCTAGCTGACACTTTCGCTGTCATTGATGTTTGTTATTATGCCGCCACATCCTGCTTCTGGCTGCCACTGTGAAACAATTCATCGACTTCATCCCGCTGTTACTGTTTTTCATCGTTTACAAAACCGACCCACGCGTCATCGAAATCGGCGGGCACAGCCTGTCGGTAGGGGGTATCTACAGCGCTACGGCGATGTTGATTGCCAGTTCGCTGGTGGTGTACGGGATTCTGTTTTTTAAACAGCGCAAACTCGAAAAAAGCCAATGGCTGACCCTGGTTGCCTGCCTGGTGTTCGGCAGCCTGACCCTCGCCTTCCACAGCGAAACTTTCCTTAAATGGAAAGCTCCAGTGGTGAACTGGCTGTTTGCACTGGCGTTTGCCGGCAGTCATTTCATTGGTGACAAGCTGCTGATCAAACGCATCATGGGCCACGCACTGACCCTTCCGGACGCCGTTTGGGCCCGCCTGAACCTGGCCTGGATCGCGTTTTTCCTGTTCTGCGGTGCCGCCAACCTGTTCGTTGCGTTCACCTATCAAAGCATCTGGGTCGACTTTAAAGTGTTCGGCAGCCTGGGCATGACCGTGCTGTTCCTGATTGCCCAAGGTATCTACTTGTCGCGCCATCTGCATGACACCGATCCAACCACCCCCAAGACCAAGGACTGACATGCTCTACGCCATCATTGCAACTGACGTCGCCAATTCGCTCGAAGCTCGCCTGGCTGCTCGCCCAGCGCACCTTGAGCGCTTGCAACAACTGAAAGCCGAAGGACGCATGGTGCTGGCCGGCCCGCACCCGGCCATCGACAGCAATGATCCGGGCGCAGCCGGTTTCACCGGTAGCCTGATCGTGGCAGAGTTCGAGTCTCTGACCCTCGCTCAGGCCTGGGCCGATGCCGACCCGTACATTGCTGCTGGCGTGTATGCCAATGTCAGCGTCAAGCCGTTCAAGCAAGTCCTGCCATAACCTGCCTGCCTGCCTGCGGTATCTTTGCCGGTGGCCGACGTAGACAGCGTCGGCACTGGTTAAATCGAGTAAGTCATGAGCGACCTGTTACTGATAGATGATGATGAGGAGCTGTGTGAGCTTCTGGTCAGTTGGCTGAGCCAGGAAGGCTTTCAGGTTCGCGCTTGCCACGACGGTTCAAGCGCCCGCAAGGCGTTGAACGAATCCAGCCCCGATGCCGTGGTACTGGATGTCATGCTTCCAGATGGCAGTGGTCTTGAGCTACTCAAACAACTGCGCAACGATCATCCGGACCTGCCCGTGCTGATGCTGTCGGCCCGTGGCGAACCGCTGGACCGCATTCTGGGGCTCGAACTGGGCGCCGATGACTACCTGGCCAAACCGTGCGACCCCCGAGAGCTGACGGCCCGCCTGCGCGCTGTATTGCGCCGCAGCCACCCGGCAGCGGTATCCAGCCAGATGGAGCTGGGGGATTTGTGCTTCAGCCCCATGCGCGGCGTGGTCACGATCGACCAGCGCGACATCACGCTGACGGTGTCTGAAAGCCGGATTCTTGAAGCCTTGCTGCGTCAACCGGGCGAGCCGCTGGACAAGCAGGAACTGGCGCAGATAGCCCTGGGCCGCAAGCTGACCCTGTATGACCGCAGCCTGGACATGCACATCAGCAACCTGCGCAAGAAGATTGGCCCCCACCCCGACGGCAGCCCCCGTATTGTGGCCCTGCGCAGCCGTGGTTACTTTTACAGCGCATAACCCCTTTTTGCCGGCAGCGTATGTAAAGACCCCGAAAAACCCTCTTTACCAAAGCTTTACGCAGGGCTGACAGCGCTTGACCTTGATCTCCCTAAACTGGGCGCATCCGGATTCACCGGAACCGTAATCGAAGGAGACACACCATGCGCAAGACTCTAATTGCTTTGATGTTTGCTGCAGCACTGCCAACCGTCGCAATGGCCATGCCTGGTGGCGACGGCTCAATGGGCCCACGTCACGGTGGCGAACACCACGGTCGCGGCGATGCTCCTTACAGCCAACTGGACCTGAGCCGCGAACAGCGCCAGCAGATTGGCAAGTTGATGGGCGAGCAAATGCATGATCGCAAGCAGTTGGTCGAGAAGTACCTGGAAAAACTGCCAGCCGCTGATCAAAAAGCGCTGAAAGACGAGATCAAGGCCAAGAAGGACAAGACCCAGAGCGATATCCGCGCCGTGCTCAAGCCTGATCAGCAGAAACGTTTCGACGAGATGCAAAAGAAACGTGCCGACCGTCAGGCCGAGTGGAAGCAGTTCAAGGAATGGAAAGCACAGCAAGCTACTAAAGCGCAATAAACCGCGCGTGCATCAAGCCCAACGGCCCCTGGCCGTTGGGCTTTACTCGTTTTAAACCACAACTCGTGAGGAATTACCGTGCGATCACTGTTTTGGCGCATTCTTGCCAGCTTTTGGCTGGCAATTGCCTTGGTCGCAGGGCTGTCGATCCTGCTGGGGCATATGCTCAATCAGGACGCGTGGATTCTTTCCCGCCACCCGGGGATCGCCAATCTGGCGCAACAATGGACTGAGCGCTACGAAACCCAGGGCGCCGACGCGGCGCAAGACTTCCTCGAAAAACGCAAACGTCGTTACCACATCGATGTGCAGGTTCTTAACGAAAGTGGCGACCCCGTAGTACGCGGCACCTTCCCGCGCCGGGCAGCCGCCTGGGAAGCTCGCCAGCACCCGGGCGAAGAGCAGTTGCCGTGGCGCCGCCTGACGGTCGAATACACCAGCCCGAAAACCGCCGAAACTTACCTGCTGATTTATCGCATTCCGCACCCGGAACTGGATGCCTGGCATCGCCAGAGCCTGCTCTGGCCGCTGAGCGCATTGGGAATTGCCCTGGTGGTGCTGACCCTGTTCAGCCTGGTGGTCACGTTGTCGATCACCCGGCCACTTAGCCGCCTGCGGGTGGCGGTGCACGATCTGGGGCAAACCACCTATCAACAGAACAGCTTGGCGCGCCTGGCCTCGCGCCGCGATGAGTTTGGCGTCCTGGCCACCGACTTCAACCGCATGGGTGCCCGCCTGCAGAGTTTGATCAGCAGTCAGCGCCAGCTGCTGCGCGACGTGTCCCACGAACTGCGCTCGCCACTGGCCCGCCTTAAAATCGCCCTGGCACTGGCTGAGCGCGCCGGACCTGAAGAGCGGGAAAAACTGTGGCCGCGGCTGACCCGCGAATGCGATCGGCTCGAGTCATTGATCAGCGAGATCCTGACCCTGGCCCGGGTTGATGCCGATCAGGCGAGCGCGGAGCACGTCGAGCTCAATGCCCTGCTCTACTCAGTGCAAAAGGATGCGTCGATGGCGGTCCCTGAGCAACCCGTGCAATTGCATGCCGAGCCGGATTTGAGCCTCAATGGCTGGCCTTTGATGATCGAGCGTGCGGTGGATAATCTGCTGCGCAATGCGCAACGTTTCAACCCGCCCGGCCAGCCGATCGAGTTGAGTGCGGCGCGCGAGGGCGAGCACATCACCATCAAGGTTCGCGACCACGGACCTGGAGCGGCTGAAGAGCATTTGACGCAGCTGGGCGAACCGTTCTTCCGCGCACCCGGCCAGACAGCCGCCGGGCACGGATTGGGACTGGCGATTGCACGCCGTGCGGCGGAACGTCATGGCGGCCGCCTGGTACTGGGCAATCACCCGGACGGCGGGTTTATCGCCACCCTGGAGTTACCGCTGGAGCCCAACGGCAATCTGTGAAGGTTGCGCTTTCACTCAATGCGTAGCAGCTGTCGAGCTCCGCGAGGCTGCTGCTACGAGTATGTGTGCTTCTTAATTGACCGACCACGCCTTCACGAACTCGGCGCTATCCACTTTCGGCGCGGTACGCAGTTCGTTCTGCGGTGTCCCAAGATACAAAAACGCCACTACTTCTTCGCCTTCGCCCAAGCCCAAACCTTTGGCGACGTGCGGTGCATAGGATAACTCGCCCGTGCGCCATACCGCGCCAACGCCCTGGGCATAAGCCGCCAGTTCAATGGCATGGGCCGCGCAGCCTGCAGTAATCAACTGCTCAGACTTCGGTACTTTGAAGTGATCCTGCAAACGGGCAATCACCACTACCACCAAAGGTGCACGCAAAGGCATGGCGCGAGCCTTGTCCAACGCCGCTTGTGTCACCTCGCCACCCTGGGCCTGCACGGCCTCGGCAAGTATTTCACCCAATTGATTGCGCGCTTCGCCTTCAACCGTCAAAAAACGGTAAGGACGCAACTGGCCGTGATCCGGCGCACGCAGTGCGGCCGCAAAAAGTACTTCACGTTGCTCAGCCGTTGGCGCCGGATCAAGCAAGCGCGGGGCAGAAACACGGTTGAGCAAAGCGTCGAGAGCCTCCATTGGCCACCTCCTGAAGAAAATGTGCAGCTATTCTAACGGTATCTCCCTAAGGCCTGGCGGTTTACATAGCCCAGACCACAGGTAGAATGGCGCCCCTCTTTCATGCCCGAGCTGACTTCATGGCGTTGCCGACCTTACGCATCATCGGTTTTATTATCGGCATCTTCCTGATTACGCTCGCGATCAGCATGGCTGTGCCCATGCTGACCCTGGTGATTTACGACCACTTGGGCGACTTGCCGTCTTTCCTGTGGGCCAGCCTGATTACCTTTATTGCCGGTTTGGCGCTGGTGGTACCTGGACGCCCCGAGCAGGTTCACCTGCGCCCCCGGGACATGTACCTGCTGACAGTGTCCAGCTGGGTCATCGTGTGTATCTTCGCCGCGCTGCCATTTTTGCTGACGCAGCACATCAGCTACACCGACTCTTTTTTCGAAAGCATGTCCGGCATTACCGCCACCGGTTCCACGGTATTGAGCGGGCTGGACACCATGTCCCCCGGCATTTTGATGTGGCGCTCAATGCTCCACTGGCTCGGGGGCATTGGCTTTATCGGTATGGCGGTAGCGATTTTGCCCTTGCTGCGAATCGGTGGCATGCGCCTGTTCCAGACCGAATCTTCTGACCGTTCGGAAAAGGTCATGCCCCGCTCGCACATGGTGGCCAGACTGATAGTGGCCGCCTATATCGGCATCACCATCATCGGTAGCCTGGCGTTCTGGTGGGCGGGCATGAGTGTGTTTGACGCGATCAACCACGCCATGTCGGCCATTTCCACCGGTGGATTCTCGACCTCTGACCAGTCGCTGGCCAAATGGTCACAACCGGCGGTGCACTGGGTAGCCATTGCCGTAATGATCATGGGCAGCTTGCCGTTTACCCTGTATGTCGCCACCCTGCGCGGCCATCGCAAGGCGCTGATCAAGGACCAACAGGTACAAGGCTTGCTCGGTTTGCTGCTGGTGACCTGGATCGTACTCAGCGCCTGGCTGTGGTGGACCACCAACATGCCCTACTGGGACGCCTTTCGCCATGTGGCGCTGAACGTAACTTCGGTTGTTACGACCACAGGCTTTGCGCTGGGCGACTACAGCCTGTGGGGCAATTTCTCGCTTATGCTGTTTTTCTATCTGGGCTTTATTGGCGGGTGTTCGGGCTCGACCGCAGGCGGAATCAAGATTTTCCGCTTTCAAGTGGCCTATATCCTGCTCAAGGCCAACCTTAATCAGCTGATCCACCCCCGCGCGGTGATCAAGCAGAAGTACAACGGCCACCGCCTCGACGAAGAAATCGTACGCTCGATTTTGACCTTTTCGTTCTTCTTTGCCATCACCATTTGCGTGATCGCCCTGGCCCTTTCGTTGCTGGGGCTGGACTGGATGACCGCCCTCACCGGCGCTGCCAGTACCGTGTCCGGCGTTGGACCGGGGCTGGGCGAAACCATTGGCCCCTCCGGCAACTTCGCGAGCCTGCCGGATGCAGCCAAGTGGATTCTGTCCCTGGGCATGTTGCTGGGGCGCCTTGAGATCATTACCGTGTTCGTACTGTGCATTCCGGCATTCTGGCGGCACTGATCCACACATGAGGTCGCCATGGACCAAATCCTGTCACTGCGTCATTACCGCCAAGAGGTGATTGCTCACAGCCATGAGCACGCGCAGGTGGTGATCAGTCTGTCCGGCAAACTCGATTTCGAAGTGGACGGGCGCGCCAGCCTGTTGCGCCAGCAACACCTGATCATTATTCCCGCAGGTGCCCACCACACCTGCGGCAGCCCGCAAGGCAGCCACTGCCTGGTGCTCGATGTTCCGGGGCAAAACTGGCTCGGGCAAACCCTGGGCGAGCACGCCGATGCCAGCCGTCGCTTGCTCGACACGGCCGGTCACCTGATCCTGGACCCCAGGCAACATCAATTGGTGAGCTGGCTGGCCAGCAGTCCTGTGAGTGATCCGCTGATTGCCCGCCAGGGTGCGATCCTGCTGTTGGCCAGTTTGAACCAGCTTGCACCCGAACAGGTTCAACCCAAACGCCTGCCCTATGCCGCCATGGATGCCTACATCGAGCAAAACGCCGCCTACCCGCTGCAGGTCGCGGACCTGGCACACATCGCTGGCCTATCCTGCGCCCGCTTGCACAGTCGTTTTGTCAGCGAGAGCGGGCAGACTCCCATGGACTACATTCGCCAACGCCGCCTGTACAGCGGCTTGACGCTGTTACGCCACAGCGCTCTGCCCATTGGCGAAGTCGCCAGCCGCGTCGGTTACAGTTCACAAAGCGCTTTTGCAGCCGCCATGCTCCGGGAATTCGGCGCCTCGCCTTCGGTGCTGCGCCGCGAGTCTGGCGACAACTGACGCCAGTCTCACGACAGACAGCCCCCCGCCCTGCCCCTTAGACTGCACGTCTTGCCCGTATTGATTTAAGGAATGCAATGACTCCGCGTACCGCCTTGGGCGCTCTGCATATCGGCGCCTTGCTGTTTGGCCTGACTGGCGTTTTCGGCAAGCTTGCGGCCGCTTCAGCTTCGGTCATCGTTTTTGGTCGCGCCGCATTTGCGGTGCTGGCGCTGGTCTGTTTCGCCGGGCTGGCCAAAGGCTGCTGGTACAAACTGACCCTGCGCGATGCCCGCAATCTGCTGTTAAGCGGTTTGCTGCTGGCCGGGCACTGGGTGAGTTTTTTTGTTTCGGTCAAGATCGCCGGGGTCGCGATTGCGACCTTGGGCTTTGCCAGTTTTCCGGCGTTTACGGTGATTCTCGAAGGATTGATTTTTCGCGAACGCATCCGGCTCAACGAAATCATTCTGGTGGTTCTGGTCAGCGTCGGGCTGATTCTCGTCACCCCCAGTTTCGATCTGGCCAGCCAGGCCACCGAAGGGCTGCTGTGGTCAATCGCCTCGGGGCTGCTGTTCTCTTTGCTGTCGCTGAACAACCGCGCCAACGCGGGACGAGTTCCGGCCGTGCAGGCAGCCATGTGGCAGAACGTGGTAGTCGCCTTTTGCCTGCTGCCATTTGCCGCCCCGCAGCTGAACGATGTTCGCCCGCTGGACTGGCTGTGGATCTGCCTGCTCGGCGTACTTTGCACCGGGCTGGCTCACAGCCTGTTCGTCGCAAGCCTGGCGGTGATCAAAGCGCGTACAGCTGCCGTGGTCTTTGCCTTGGAGCCGGTCTACGGCATCACTCTGGCATGGCTGCTGTTCCACGAAACACCTTCGCTGCGCATGCTACTGGGCGGGGTGCTGATTATTGTCGCGATTGTGGTGTCGAGCCGCATGGCCAGCGGCCCCGCTACGGGCAAGTCAACACTGGACGCCGCCGCTCACTGAACCCGATCGTTATGCCCGAGGTCGCGCTGTGGATCGATCTGGTCGCGAACGCGCTGCTTGAGCACCTTGGCCTCGGGAAAGCCGCCATCGGCCTTGCGCTCCCAGATCTGTACGCCATCGCAAGTGATGCGAAATACCCCACCGGTGCCCGGCTCCAACGCGACCCGGCCAAGGTCTTCGGCAAACGTGCTGAGCAACTCCTGGGCCAGCCAGGCAGCGCGCAACAGCCACTGGCATTGGGTGCAGTAGGTGATGACAATTTCGGGTTTGTTTGACGACATGATTTCAAAGGCTCTTGAAGGAAAGGCGCCGCTATAATAACCGCCTTTGTCGCTTGCCCAGAGATTCATGATGCGCCGCCTGCTGAGCTGTTTACTCCTGTGTTTATGCCCCTTGGTGCTGTTTGCTGCCGAAGCGGCCAAGCCAAAAATCGGCCTGGTACTGTCCGGAGGGGCGGCCCGTGGCCTGGCCCACGTCGGCGTACTCAAGGCGCTCGAAGAGCAAGGCATTCATATCGATGCCATCGCGGGCACCAGCATGGGGGCAGTGATCGGCGGGCTGTATGCCTCGGGCTACAAGATCGATGAGCTGGAAAAACTCGCGCTGGGCATCGACTGGCAGGAAGCCCTGTCAGACGCTCCGGCCCGCGAAGACATACCGTTCCGGCGCAAGCAGGATGACCGTGATTTTCTGGTCAAACAAAAACTCAGTTTTCGCGATGATGGCAGTCTGGGCTTGCCATTGGGCGTGATCCAGGGCCAGAACCTGTCGTTGCTGCTCGAAAGTTTGCTAGCTCATAGCAGCGACATCCGTGATTTCGACAAGCTGCCGATCCCGTTTCGTGCCGTGGCCACCGATATCGTCAATGGCGAAAAGGTGGTGTTTCGCAAGGGCCATCTGCCCCAGGTGATCCGCGCGAGTATGTCGATCCCGGCGGTATTCGCCCCGGTTGAGATCAACGGGCAGCTGCTGGTTGACGGGGGCATGGTCGACAATATTCCCGTGGATGTAGCCCGCGAGATGGGCGTGGACATGGTCATCGTGGTGGACATCGGCACCCCGCTTCGGGGGCGCAAAGAACTCAACACCGTGTTCGATATCCTCAACCAGTCCATTACCCTGATGACCCGCAGCAACTCCGAAGTGCAGCTGGCGTCGCTCAAACCGGACGACATCCTGATCCAGCCCGCGCTGGCCAGTTATGGCGCCACCGATTTTGGTCGCTCGCAAGACATCATCAACGCCGGCTACCGCGCCACGCAGATACTCGAAAAGCGCCTGGCCAGCTTGCACCATGACTCCAACACTCAGTTGGCTGAGGCCCGAACCCCCGAAGAACGCACCCCGGTCATTACCGCGATCAAGATCGAAAACGATTCGAAAATCGGCGACTCGGTGATCCGCTATTACATTCGCCAACCCATTGGCGAGCCGCTGGACCTGGGCCGTTTGCAACGGGATATGGGCACGCTGTACGGGCTGGACTACTTCGATCAGGTGCAGTACCGCGTGGTGCACAAAGGCCAGGACCGCACGCTGGTCATCAGCGCCCGTGGCAAACGCAGCGGTACTGACTATCTTCGCCTGGGGCTGAACCTGTCTGACGATATGCGCGGCGACAGCGCGTTCAATATCGGCGCCAGTTACCGCATCAACGGCATCAACACCCTGGGTGCCGAGTGGCTGACTCGGGTACAGATTGGCGACAAGCAAGAGCTGTACAGCGAGTTTTATCAGCCGCTGGATGCGGGCTCGAGGTACTTTGTAGCGCCCTACATCAACGCCCAGTCACAAAACGTGGAAGCCATCCTCGATAACGACCCTATTGCCGAGTACCGACTTGAGCGTTACGGCTTTGGCCTGAATTTTGGTCGTCAAATCGGCAACAGCGGCGAGATCCGCTTGGGTGTGGGCGAGGCATGGGGCAAGGCCGACGTGCGAATTGGCGAGCGTGACTTGCCAAGCACCAGCTTCAATGAAGGCTTCTACGACCTGAAATACTCCTTCGACTCTCTGGATAACGTGTACTTCCCCCACTCCGGTGAAGACATCAACCTGAGCGTGCGTCAATTCGATCCGGGCATCGGTTCGGACGAGCGTTATCGTCAATGGGAGTTCAATCTGGACAAGGCCCTGAGTTCGGGACCCGACACCTGGATTTTGGGCGGACGCTACGGGCGCACGCTGGACAAGGCCAATGTGGTGACATCGAGCTTCCTGCTCGGCGGCGCACGGCAGTTGTCTGGGTTCAGGGAAGACGGGATTTCGGGGCAGAACATCAGCCTGATGCGTGCCGTGTACTATCGCCGTCTCACGCCGCGCTCATACTTGCCGTTTGATTTCCCGCTGTATGCCGGTGCCTCGCTGGAACGCGGGCGCGCCTGGAACAACGACAACGAGTTCGACAGCGGCTATATCAATGCGGCGAGTATTTTTATCGGTTTCGACACACCGCTGGGCCCGCTGAACTTCAGCTATGGCTTTAACGATGATGACCAAAAGGCGCTGTATTTGAATTTGGGGCAGACGTTCTGACGATTCAAACCAATGTGGGAGCGAGCCTGCTCGCGATGCTGGCAGCACGGTCTTCCAAAGAGACCGCAGTGATGCCATCGCGAGCAGGCTCGCTCCCACAAGGGGAAATGTGCAGGGATCAGTGCTTTTCGAGGTTATCCAGAATGCGCTTGTGAACGCGCAGGCAAATACGCTGCTCTTCTTCGTCGACGCCCACAAACAACTCTTGGCGCAAGGCCGTGGCGATGGCTTCGATCTGCTCGATCAACGGGCGGGCGGAGTCACTCAGGACGATTTTCTTGGCGCGGCGGTCTTCGACCACCGAGTGACGCTGAACCAGGCCCTGGGCTTCAAGGCTGTCGAGCAAACGAGCAAGGGTCGGGCCTTCAACGCCAACGCTTTGGGCCAGTTCGCGCTGAGTAGGCGCCTCGTCAAAACGGGCCAGATGCAAGAGCACCAACCAGCGCGCCTGGGACAACCCCAGACCGGCAAGACGACGATCCAGCTCGGCACGCCAGCCACGGGACATTTGGGCCAGTTGCATACCAAAACGGTGCTGATCGGTTAACGGCATAAAAAACTCGATGATTAGACTGAAAATAGAGTGAAGCTAATTATTAGTCAGCTAAGCATGCCGCTTGCTCATAGGCAAGAGGTGCAAGTCAATCAATCGTTACATAATCAGCTACATGGTCACATTTCTAACTCAGATTGCAGCGCTGCACGCACGCAATACAGCACACCTTCCGGGACACGCCCCTTGAACTGCTCGGCGATGCTGGCAACGCTCGGCAGTTCGCCTTCACCATCCAGGAACGCATCCTGTACTTCTTCCATCAGGTCTTCAGGCAAGTCCAGCGCCTGTTCCAGCGATAGCTCCTGACGACCAATGGCTTCGGCCAGCATTGTGTAAACGTTCTTTTCCGAACACTGCAATTGTCCGCTGATCTGCATTGGGGTCATGCCGGCACGGGCCAGGCTGATCAGCTCGTGGCGAATATCGGCCACCACTTTGGGCGTTTCGGCTTGCCCGCCCAACACTTCGAGGAACGCCTCACCGTAACGCTCCAGCTTACGCGCACCCACACCACTGACCGTTGCCATCTCGGACAGGGAGGTGGGTTGGCTACGCAACATTTCGAGCAAGGTTGAGTCGGGAAAGATGACGTAAGGCGGCACACCGTGTTCTTCGGCCAACTTGCGCCGCAACGCGCGCAGGGCTTCCCACTGTTCTCGCTCTTCGCCACGCACCAATTGACTGGCCGGGCTGGCAGAGCTGCTCTTGACTGTAGTTTGCGGCTTGAGCTCGCGGCGCAGTTCCAGGGTCACTTCGCCACGCAGCAAAGGCCGGCAGCTGTCGCTCAGACGCAAACCGCCAAAGCCTTCGATATCAATATCGGCCAGACCACGGGCCACCAACTGGCGGAACAGCGTGCGCCATTCGCCTTCGCTACGGTCTTTGCCGACACCGAACACGGCCAGGTGCTGATGCCCCATGCTGCGGGTCTTTTCGTTTTCTCGCCCCAGCAGCACGTCGATCAAATGCCCGGTGCCATAACGCTGACCCGTGCGATAAATCGTCGAGAGTGCCTGACGTGCAGGCTCGGTGGCATCCCAGGTTTGAACGCCATCCATGCAGTTATCGCAATGCCCGCAAGGCTGTGGCATATCTTCATCAAAATACGCGAGCAGGGTCTGACGACGGCAGCGGGTTTCTTCGCACAACGACAACATCGCATCGAGCTTGTGGTGTTCAAGACGCTTATGGCGCTCGTCGCCTTCGGAGTTTTGCAGCATTTGCTTGAGCATCACCACGTCTTGCAGACCGTAGGCCATCCAGGCATCAGCCGGCAGGCCATCGCGCCCTGCACGACCGGTCTCCTGGTAATAAGCCTCAAGGGACTTGGGCAGATCCAGATGCGCGACAAAACGTACGTTGGATTTATCGATACCCATGCCGAACGCGATGGTCGCTACCATGATCAGCCCTTCCTCATTGAGGAAGCGCTTTTGGTTGGCGGCGCGGGTTTCACTCGGCAAACCGGCGTGATACGGCAAGGCCGGGAAGCCCTGCTCGCACAGAAACTTCGCCACCTCATCGACCTTTTTGCGCGACAGGCAGTACACGATGCCTGCGTCGCTGCGGCGCTCCGATAGAAACGCCAGCAACTGCTTGCGCGGCTGTTCTTTAGGCACAATGCGGTAAAAGATGTTGGGACGGTCAAAGCTCGACAAAAAACGTTCTGCGTTCTGCAAATGCAGGCGGGTGACGATTTCTTCGCGAGTACGCTTGTCTGCCGTGGCGGTCAGGGCGATACGCGGCACATTGGGGAACACTTCGGCCAACTGGCCCAATTGCAGGTATTCCGGGCGGAAGTCGTGACCCCACTGCGATACGCAATGGGCTTCGTCGATGGCAAACAGGGCGATATCCAGGCTCTGCAAAAACGCCATCATGCGCGGTTGCACCAGACGTTCGGGGGCCAGGTAAAGCATTTTGACTTCACCGCGCTTGATGCGGTTGGCCAGATCACGCTGTTGTTCGGCGCTGAGGGTCGAATTCAAGGCTGCAGCTGCCACCCCGAGTTCTTCAAGGGTTGCCACCTGATCGTCCATCAAGGCGATCAATGGCGAGACCACTACCGCCAGACCATCGCGCAGCAGTGCCGGCACCTGGAAGCACAAGGATTTGCCGCCGCCGGTCGGCATCAGCACCAAGGCGTCACCACCACTGGCCACGCGCTCAATGATGTCACCCTGACGACCACGGAAACTGTCGTAGCCGAAGATGTCTTTGAGTACGCGTTGAGCCTGTTCGAGCATAGAAACTCCAGAAATCGCCGAAACACCCCTGCGCCAGCGCGATCCGGCACGGCCGCAAGCCTTTTAAAGGCTCGGGCACAAGGCGCCGGTGCGCTACATTCATCGCAGGGCATCACAAAACGCGGCAGTATACCCGAGCACTCCCCCGCTGCGGGTTGTGTAATTGCAACACTGATAACCGGGAACTGATGGCAAATGTGCCCTGCGACTGGCTTGGGAGCTCAAGAAAGCCTAGAATTCACTATCGTTTATTTACTAGGTAGCACATTAATGTCCTTCGCTGAGCAACTAACCCGCCTGCAAGTCTTCCTCGACGCCGACGAGCTGCATGACGAGGCGCTGGACTACGTGGCCACCCACGGCTATCTGACGGCCCTGTCCATCTGCTCTGAAGAGGTTCCTGAGCGTGAATGGATCGATGCGATCTTCTCTGAAGCCCCGCATTACAAGGACGACGCCCAGCGCGCAGAGATCGAAGGCACGCTGATTCAACTCAAGGCCCACATCGCTCGCCAACTGGCGTCCGACGAAGAGTTCGAACTGCCTTGCGACCTGGATCTGGGTGACGAGCCGGATGACTCCGACCTGCGTGGCTGGTGTGTAGGCTTCATGGAAGGCGTATTTATGCGCGAAGCCGCCTGGTTTGAAACCGCCGAAGAAGAAGTCAGCGAAATGCTGCTGCCAATCATGGTGGGTTCGGGTCTGTTCGATGACCAGCCTGAGTTCGAAGACATCGCCAAGGATGCCAACTTGATGGACGACATGATCGTCCAGATCCCGGAAGCGCTGACTGCCCTGTACCTGCTGTGCCAGGCGCCAGACGAAAAGCCTGCGATCCTCAAGCCTCGTCACCACTGATTCAGTGACACCTCCCGATTTCAGCAACCGCTCGCGGTTGCTGCGCCACGTTCTGTTTGCCATCGGCTGGCTGAGCGTGGCGCTGGGAGTGATCGGCATCTTCCTCCCTGTTCTGCCCACGACTCCCTTTCTGCTATTGGCTGCCGCGTGCTTTGCTCGCAGTTCGCCGCGCTTTTATCAATGGTTGGTCGAGCACCCTCGACTTGGGCCATGGATCCGCGATTACCTTGATGGCAACGGCATTCCGCTCAAAGGCAAGGTCTACGCCATTGGCCTGATGTGGCTGAGTATCGGGGTGTCCTGTTACCTGGTGCCTTTGCCCTGGGCAAGGGGGTTCATGTTGACCAGCGCGGTGCTGGTGAGCATTTACATCCTGCGTCAAAAAACCCTCGAAAAACCCTGAACCCTTTGTGGGAGCGGGCTTGCTCGCGATCGCATCAACCCGGCTTCCCTGACATACCCCGCTGCCTGCATCGCGAGCAAGCCCGCTCCCACACGTTACGACTTGTCCCCGTGATTTTTCAGATAGGTTTCAGCACCCATTGCCTCGATCTGCCCTTCGATCAACGCCTCAAACGGACGCAGCAAGGGCGCAAACGAAGTGGCCGGCTCAAGGATTTCAAGCGCCTGCACGATGGCTTCCAGGGTCGACAGGGCTCCCGGCCCCGGCGCTTTGCGCAGGCGGTAACGGGACACCGCACCTTCAGGCAGCGTGACCCGGGGCAACTGTGCCAGCAAGGGATTCAGGTGCAATAGCTTGCGGGCCTTGCGCCACGTGCCATCGGGCACCACCAGCAGCACTGGCAAGTTTTCGCCTGACGCAGCGCTTGCCTGCAGCAACTGCGCATCAGCCCCCGGAAACAGCAACCGCGCCTGGTACCCCGGCGGGCTGAGCAACCTGTCCAGATCCTCAAACACTTCGCCCACCAGCAGCTCGGCATTGATCAACCCCAGCGCTGCCAACCGCGCGGTGTTCAGCGCATGATTGACCTCGCTGGGATGCTGTAACAGCAACACCCGGGTGCGGCTGTCCAGGTGCGTAATCAACTCGCATAAACAGTGAGATTGCGGGCGCATGCAGCGAGGGCATTGGGCTCGTGACATGAAATTAAAGCTCTCGTTCAAGGTTGATTAAGCTGTGCTTTGAGCAGGTCGCGAAAGGTTTGAATCAGCGGTTCACGGCTGCGACCACGGCGCACGATCATCGAAAACGGTGCCTGATAACCAAAGGTCGCAGGGAGCAGCACACGCAGGTCGCCCTTCTCTACCCAGGGCTCTGCGTAATGCTCTGGCAAGTAACCAATGTAAGCACCCGAAAGCACCAGGATCAGCTGCGCCTCCATGCTGTCCACCGTCGCCGCGCTGTGTTTGAAGCCGTGGCGCGCCAGCTCTGCTTGGCTCCAATAACCGCGACCGACCATCCTCTGCTGAGTAATCACCTGCTCGGGAATACGACGCTCGCTGAACAGGGGATGCCGCGTGCTGCAGTACAACCAGTGTTGCTCACGATACAACGGCTGATAGACCAACCCGCTCATGCGTGTCGAAAACGCACCGATGGCCAGATCCAGGCGATTGTCTTGCACGCCTAGCTGCAATTCATAAGGGCTCATCACTGATAAATGCAGGTGCACCGCCGGGTGTTCCTGACTATAGGCACCAATCGCCTCGGCAAAGGGCAAGGCCTTGTCGCTGACCGTGGAGTCGATAACGCCCAGGTTCAAAGTGCCGCGCAATTCACCCTTGAGCGCAGCAGCGTACTGCTCAAAACCTTCCAGCTCACCCAACAGGCGCAGAGTTTCCTGATGAAACAGCTCGCCTTTGCTGGTCAAGCTGAACCCACCGCGCCCGCGATGGCACAGCACCAGGCCGAGATTGGCTTCGAGCTGGCTCATATAGGTGCTGATGGCCGATGTAGAAAGGTTTAGCGCCTGCTGCGCATTGGCAAACCCCTGATGCCTGACCACGCTGGCAAATATTCGTAATAGTTTCAGATCAGGTAAAGCGTTGGCCATCAAACTCTCACTTGCCACTGCGGGAGCGGGCTTGCTCGCGATACAGGCGGTCTTGGGCATCAGAGTCTACCGCCATTAGTTTAGAAAAACCTGAACTAAGTATTTGCCTACAGCGATTCTTCCCACCGCGTACCTTTCGCAGAATCGAACGCCATAACCACAACAAACGACGAGGCCTTACCCGTGGACAAAATTCTTCATCAACCACTGGGCGGTAATGAAATGCCGCGCTTCGCCGGCATCGCCACCATGTTGCGCCTGCCACACCTGCCATCGGCCAAGGGCCTGGACGCAGCCTTTATCGGGGTGCCCCTAGACATCGGCACCTCGCTGCGCCCCGGCACCCGCTTCGGGCCTCGCGAAATTCGCGCTGAATCGGTGATGATCCGCCCCTACAACATGGCCACCGGCGCTGCGCCGTTCGACTCGCTGTCAGTGGCCGATATTGGCGACGTGGCAATCAATACCTTTAATCTGCTGGATGCCGTGCGCATCATCGAAGAGTCTTACGACGAAATCCTAGAGCACGATGTAATCCCCCTGACCCTGGGTGGCGATCACACCATCACCCTGCCGATTCTGCGGGCCATTCACAAAAAACACGGCAAGGTCGGGCTGGTGCATATCGATGCTCACGCTGATGTGAACGACCATATGTTCGGCGAGAAAATTGCCCATGGCACTACTTTCCGCCGCGCCGTGGAAGAAGGACTGCTGGACTGTGACCGCGTAGTTCAGATCGGCCTGCGCGCCCAGGGCTACACCGCCGATGACTTCAACTGGAGTCGTAACCAGGGTTTTCGCGTGGTGCAGGCAGAAGAATGCTGGCACAAGTCCCTGGAACCGCTGATGGCACAGGTGCGCGAAAAAGTCGGCAATGGCCCGGTGTATCTGAGCTTTGATATCGATGGCATTGATCCCGCCTGGGCACCCGGTACCGGAACGCCGGAAATCGGCGGCCTGACCACCATTCAGGCGATTGAAATCATCCGCGGCTGCCAGGGCCTCGACCTGGTCGGCTGCGATCTGGTAGAAGTCTCGCCGCCGTACGACACCACCGGCAACACCTCGTTATTGGGCGCCAACCTGCTGTACGAAATGCTCTGCGTGCTACCCGGCGTAGTGCACCGATAAGGACATCTTTGCGGTGCCATCAAGCCTTGCGCTTAACGGCACCAAGCCACCGAGCCTGCTGCATCCATAAAAAAAATAATCGGAGATTCGCCATCATGGCTTTAGATCTACTGGTCGTCCTTATCTACGCTGCGGCAATGTTGGTGCTGGGTTACTACGGCATGCGCAAGGCTAAAACCCACGAAGATTATCTAGTCGCAGGCCGCAACCTGGGCCCTACGCTCTACATGGGCACCATGGCTGCTACGGTACTGGGCGGCGCTTCCACCGTCGGCACCGTGCGCCTGGGTTATGTGCACGGGATTTCTGGATTTTGGCTATGCGCCGCCCTCGGTTGCGGGATCATCGCGCTCAACCTGTTCCTGGCCAAGCCGCTGCTCAAGCTGAAAATATTCACCGTGACCCAGGTCCTGGAGAAGCGTTACAACCCCATGGCCCGCCAGGCCAGCGCGGTGATCATGCTGGCTTACGCACTGATGATCGGCGTGACCTCGATTCTGGCCATTGGTACCGTACTGGAAGTTCTGTTCGACCTTCCTTTCTGGATCTCTGTGTTGCTCGGCGGTGGCGTGGTGGTGGTTTACTCGACCATTGGCGGCATGTGGTCGCTGACGCTGACAGATATCGTGCAATTTGCGATCAAGACCATCGGCCTGATGTTCGTGCTGCTGCCGATATGCCTGTACCGCGTCGGCGGCTGGGACGAACTGGTCAGCAAGCTGCCGGCATCGAACTTCAGCTTCACCAGCATCGGCTGGGACACGATCGTCACCTACTTCATGATCTACTTCTTCGGCATCCTGATCGGCCAGGACATCTGGCAGCGCGTATTTACCGCCAAAACCGCCCGGGTGGCGAAGTACGCCGGTACATTCGCAGGCTTGTACTGCATCCTCTACGGCCTGACGTGCGCGCTGATCGGTATGGCGGCGCATGTATTGCTCCCGGATCTGGACAACGTCAACAACGCCTTCGCCGCCATCGTGAAAGTCTCGCTGCCTGACGGCATTCGCGGCCTGGTGATTGCTGCTGCCCTGGCCGCCATGATGTCGACCGCCAGCGCGGGCTTGCTGGCGGCCTCCACGGTGCTGACCGAGGACCTGCTGCCTAGGCTGCGCGGGGGCAAGCAATCAAGCCTCAGTATCAATCGCTTGTTTACCATGCTGACCGGTTTTGCCGTGTTGGGAATCGCACTGGTGGTCTCTGATGTCATCAGCGCTCTCACCCTGGCCTACAACTTGTTGGTCGGTGGCATGCTGGTGCCATTGATCGGGGCGATTTTCTGGAAGCGCGCCACCACAGCAGGCGCCATTACCAGCATGAGCCTGGGGTTTGTCACCGCACTGGTATTCATGTTCAAGGATGGGCTGGAAGCCAACACGCCCATTTATTACAGCCTGGCCGTGGCGCTGATCAGTTTTATCGTGGTCAGCCTGCTGGATCGACGCCCCGCTACAGTAGTGAGCGTCGCCTGATCAACGCTTTATAAGACGGGTACGACGTGGCAGGTCGTATCCGCTTTTAACCCTGCCCCTTTCACACAGCCCCGAACACCAATACCTCGTCCATACAGCGCCTTATCGCTGCCAGCCCATTAATGAGTCCAACTACGCTTGAAAAGCGGCCACATGGGATGTAGCCGCACACCCTCAAGCCACTTCGACTCACTAAATGGACTTAACGACATGACCCACGTAAATAAATATCTGGCCACCGCGGTAATGGCTATCAGCCTGGCGCTCACCGGCGTCAACGCTCAAGCTGATGTCACCACGCTGACATTCGAAATCGTCAATAACACCTCCGAACCGCTCAAGCTCAATCGTTCGAGCTGGGACCTCTCACTGGCCGCCCCCGGTTTCTTTGATGTCGATCCGTATAGCGAGCATTCATATGAAGCGAACTATAAAACCAGCTTTGGCTACCCGCGAAAAACACCCGCGACACTGCGCGAAGTCATTTCATATGCCACTGGCAATCGGGAATGCACCTTTACCACGGCGCTGAGAGTTACCCAGTCATTCGGTGTATTCAAGCCGGCACTGAGCTCAACGCGGTCAGCCAGTGCAACCTCGACGGGTATAGACGATGTGAAGTGTGAAGCGCGGGTTACGGAGAAAACAGACAAAGTGCCACTGGATTACAGCGTGCGCTTCACCATGGGCTAACACAGCCCTGGAGGGAGGGGCAGCTCGCACTGCCCTTTTCTTTTTCCAGCCCGACACCCTTCCGGCGATCCAGGACCGAAAAAAACATGGCCAGACAACCGGCGTAACGTGCAGCTGCGCCCTTAACGGCGACGTTGTGGACGGCGGCGCGTGTCATCGACAGGGATCGGCACAGGCTGCAGTGGCGGCTCGATCAGGCCAAGCGCAACACCAACGTCATGAAGCCAGGTTTGCAGTTTGTCTTTCATATATCCCCCTTGGGGTCACTCTGGCGACGGGAATTCTGTGGTCGCTTCACACAGATAATAGTCCTAAGTCCTACGCAATGCTTGCCTAAGGTCAATGAACTTTAGGCTAATGCCCTACACATCTGACTCAATGTTCCACCTTGAGTTGCGACGACGCTGCTCCATTTGACAACGGCGCCGTCTGCTGCAGCTCTATCCATGCATTCAAGTTGGCGCCCATCATGCCTTTTCGCCACATCAGCCATGTTGTGGCGCTTGCAAAAGGTTGTTGCAAGGGATGTATGCTGACATTTTCTCGCCCTGGCAAGCTGCCCAGCATCGAGGCAGGCATCAGCGCCACACCCGAACCCGCCACCACACACGCCAGCATGCCTTGATAGGACTCGATTTCCATCACCCTCCCCATCGTGGCGCGGTCGCTGGCATACCAGGCTTCGAGTCGGGTGCGATACGAGCAGCCTTGACGAAAGGTGAATACCGCCCTGCCCTGCACGTCCCGGGCACGACCAATCGGCGGATGATCCAGATCGCTGATCAGCACCAGGCTTTCTTCGCAGAACTCCACACCGTCCAGCCCGGCCAGCTCCAGCGGACCATCTACCAGCGCGGCATCCAGACGCCCCGTCAACAGCCCCTCAAGCAACTCGCCGCTGGGGGCCGATTGAACGTGCAGATTCACCGCCGGATAAGTGCGGTGATAGTGCGCAAGCAAACCCGGCAAATGGATCGCCGCCGTGCTGTACATGGTACCCAGCGTGAACTTGCCCGAAGGCACGCCACCTTGCACAGCACTCAGGGCTTCATCGTGCAGTGCAAACAGCCGCGCGGTGTAGTCCAGCAACACTTGCCCCGCGGGAGATAACTGCAAGCGCTGGCGCTCTCGGACGAACAACTCGACGCCCATCTGCTCTTCAAGCTGCTTGAGCCGGGTCGACAGGTTCGATGGCACGCGATGCAGGCGCTCAGCGGCACGAGTGATCGACCCTTCCTGAGCCACGGCCTGAAAAATCCGTAGTTGGCTAAACTCCACGCCTTTCTCCAAAACTGAACAAGTTACTCACTATTATTCATTTTTGAAGAAAGTCAATCCGCATTAGCCTGACGGTCATTGCCTTCACCCTGGAACCTGCAGCATGTCACCCCTGATCCGCTTACTCGCCAGCTTTATCGCGCTCATGATGGCCATGGGCATTGGCCGCTTCTCCCTGACTCCGCAACTGCCGCACCTGATCAGCGAGGGGCAGATTGACCTGACCGGCGCCGGACTGATTGCTGCCGCCAACTACCTTGGCTATCTGATCGGCGCACTGGATGCCATGCGCGCCAGACGCCCAGAACAGGTTCGAGGCCGTTTGCACACGGGCCTGTGGCTATGCGTGCTGCTGACACTGGTTTCGTACTGGGCCTACGGTTTTTGGCCACATCTGCTCTTGCGATTTGGTTCCGGTGTCGCCAGTGCTTGGGTGATGGTGATGATTACCGCGCTCAGCCAGCACATAGCTATCACAGACAATCGCCCACGCCTGGGCGCCCTAGTGTTTGCCGGGCCCGGCCTTGGCGTGATGCTCACCGGTTTATTGGCACTGGCAGCCAATGTAACCGGGCAAGGTTCGGCCACCCTCTGGATGATTTATGCCGTGGCGGCGCTGTTGATGCTGCTTGTGATTTGGCCCGCCCTGCCACAACCGGCCGCGGCGGCTGCCCAGACTCACACTGCGCCAACTGGCAGCCGCCAACCCGGAATCGCGCGCCTGGGGGCGATTTATGGGCTGTATGGTCTGGGTTACATCATTCCTGCGACATTTTTGTCACAAATGGCCAATGCCCGTTTTCACGGCCAGTGGCAGGCCGATCTGTTTTGGCCGGCTTTCGGGCTATGCGCCGCGATTGGCGTAGTACTGATCAGTTTTCGTCGACCCCGCCCTGCCACTACGCGCTTCTGGCTAATGGGCGGGCTATGGGTTCAAGCCCTTGGCGTACTGGCATGCCTGCTGCCGAGCAGTACGGGCCTGGCACTTGGCGTGATCCTGTGCGGCACGCCGTTTCTGGCCTGCATGCCACTGGTCATGCAGCGCTCACGGGATCTGGCGCCCCACGCCACCGCTCGAAACGCCGCCCTGCTGACCGCCTGCTTTGCCGTGGGCCAGTTGTCCGGGCCGTTACTGGCAGCACTCAGCAGCTATTTCAGCGGTGGCCTGCAACCGGCGCTGATCATTGCCGCCAGCGGGCTGCTGCTGGCTGGCATGCTTGCCTGGACGTCGGTCAGTTCCCCAGCAGAGCGCGCACTTTGCGACGCACCCACTGTTCAGCGCTGACAAATGTGATGCCGCACAACACAAAAATCGCGCCCACCACAAAGTTGACGCTTAAAGGTTCGTTAAGCACCAGCACACCGAAGGTCACGCCAAACAGGGGCGTCATAAATGAGAACACCGCCAGATTGGAGGCCATATAGCGCTTGAGCAGCCAGAACCACACCAGGTAGCTAAAAAACGACACCACCAGCCCCTGAAACAGCACGCTGGCCACTGCGACGGTGGTCAGGCTGACATGGGTGATCTGGCCGCTGAAGGCTGCAATTACCAGCAACCCGAAAAAGCCTACGACAAGCTGGTAGAACAGAGTCAGGGTGACTGGTGCTTCCGACAATCGGGAGCCGCGTACCACCACAGTGGTTGCGCCCCAGGCCATGCCTGCCAGAATCCCGTAGACGTCGCCCAGCAGCATGTTGCGGTCCATATCGGAAAACGAAATACCGCCAGCAAAGGAAAAGGCGATCCCGACGAACGCGAGAATGATCCCCAACCATTGCAATGGCCGCAAACGCTCGCTGGGTAACAACCAGTTGATCCCCAGGGCGGTAAAAATGGGCGCGGTATAGAGGAACACCGACATATGCGCAGCGCTGGTCAGTTGCAGGCCTTCGGCTATAAAGAAGAACTCCAGACCAAAGAGGCTACCGGCCAGCACGCCGCCACGCCACGTGGCGGGCACCTGGTTCCAGCCACCCTTCCAGCAGATCAACAAACCCACCAGCAGCGCCGATATACCGGAGCGCAACGCGGCTTGCATGACGGGCGCGATGTCGGGTGCTGCAACTTTGATGATGACCTGTTGCACGCCCCAGATCAGGCATAACCCCAACATGACCTGCAGTGCAAAGGCATCCGTTGCACGTCGAGAAACACTCATAGTCCACCCGAAAAAAAAGCCACGCCCGCACAGGTTCAAAACAGCACAGTGTTTAACGTGCAAGAAGAAAGGAATCAGGACGCCAGCTTGCGGGCCGCCCAGTAACCCGACAATGATGCAAGACAGGTCAACAACCCGCCCCACGCCATGTCCATCAATGCCAACTGGGCAGACCAGCCTTGCAGTGTCGCCCAATTGGTCATGTCATAGGTGCCATAGGCCACCAACCCGAAGAACGCGCCGGTCAGTGCAGCCCTGCGCGCACTGGCCCGGGCCAGGGCCGGCAGCACGACAAAGAACACTACGCCCAGCACGTACGCCAGATAAAACACGATGGCCGGACCCCACTTGGGCTGTGCCAGCATCAACGAGCCCAACAGCTCTTTATAGGTAGAGGTCATGAGCACGCCGAGCCAAAGGCCGTCGAGCACCAGAAAAGCCAGTAACGCACCGATATACGCCCACACTGCCTTGCTCATGTCGTCAGCCCTCCTGGGTCAGTTCAGATCAATTCGATGCGGTCCGGGTGGATCGCAATCTTGCCTTCCTTGTACAGCGCGCCAATGGCTTTTTTGAAGTTGCCCTTGCTGACGCCAAAATGGTTGCTGATCACTTCTGGAGCACTTTTATCGCTAACCGCCAGCACGCCGTTGTTGTCGCGCAACTTGCTGAGGATTTTCGAGTTCAGGCTGCTGGCGGCTTCCTGACCGACGGGTTGCAGGCTCAGGCTGATTTTGCCGTCAGCACGAATTTCCTTGATATAGCCTTTTTCTTGCTTGCCCGCACGCATGAACTTGAAGATTTCATTCTTGTGGATCAAGCCCCAATGCTTGTTGTTGATCACGGCCTTGAAGCCCATGTCCGTGGCCTCGGCCACCAACAGATCAACTTCCTGACCTACTTCATAGTTGGCCGGGGTCTTGTCCAGATAACGATCCAGACGCGCAGTCGCGGTGATACGGCGAGTGTGCTTGTCGAGATAGACGTGCACGACGACATATTCGCCGGCGGTCATCTGGCGTTTTTCTTCGGAATACGGCAGCAGCAAATCTTTTGGCAGACCCCAATCGAGGAATACACCAATGCTGTTAACTTCAACCACTTTAAGACTGGCGAACTCACCGACCTGAACTTTTGGTTTTTCAGTGGTGGCAATTAACTTGTCAGCGCTGTCCAAATAAACAAATACGTTGAGCCAGTCTTCATCTTCACTGGGAATATCTTTGGGAATATAACGATTGGGCAACAGGATTTCGCCGTCCGCCCCACCGTCGAGATACAAACCAAAACTTGTATGTTTAACCACTTGTAAACTGTTGTAGCGACCGATTAAAGCCATGTCCAATACCCTCATTACGTAGGCGGCATTCTACCCGAGTTTAGGGGGGCGAATTGGAGCGCCGCGAGCCGGTATTCAAAAAATCTGCGAAAGGTTTGATTTATCAGGATTTTCTGGAGCACCTTGGCTGCCACTCGTCAGCCTGCGAGGGGCTGACCTCCCATCCATCAGCGTCTGAACATGTATAAGATCCCTCCCGTGATATGAATTAAAACAGCGAGTTAGCGGACAATTAGACGCGTGTATATGTCATCGAGCACAGCGCCTCTATTATTTTACGAAGATATTTAACAAGCAATTGTCAAGTATTTCAGGTACTATCGCTGGCCAAGTTATTTTCTACAGGTCAATAGCCGCCATGCGTGTAAAAGCATCCGCCAGCAAAGCAAAGCCAGCTCCCGCAGTTGAAACCAGTGATTCCATCAATGCTCAAATCGAAGCATTCCTGAAATCGGGCGGCGAGATCCAGCAAATCAACAAAGGCGTCAGCGGCCAAACTTTTGGCCCGTCCAAGCAAATCACGCTGGGCAAGAAGTAATACCCCTCGCCTCATCTGGTCCTTATGCGCTTTGCCTTCCAAGGCGCTAGGACTATCGATTCATCCCTGGTTCCCTCGCTATACCTCTGATTCGAATCGATAAATCGACGAACGGCACTTTATTGCCGGTATTCCTGCGTATGCTCCAAAGGCTCTGAATCAAGCCTTTGAGCCCATATAGGGAGCCGATTATGCTCACACGGGCTGTAATGCTGACTGGCACGTTGCTGGCCAGCACGATTGTAGATGCACAGGTCTTTTCCCGCGAACTGGGCAGCTTCGACCTTAAACTGGCCACACAGCCAAGCCGCAGCATGGCTCAAGGCCTGGTCAAGCCTACAAGCCCCGGCTCGACCTTTCATGGCGGCCTGGACCTGGCCCATGACAGTGGCTGGTATGCCGGCCAATGGGCACCGACCATGGGTATCAAGCCAGGCAGCAATCTGGAAGTAGACTCCTACCTCGGCTACAAGCACCCCTTCGACCAAACCCTGAGCTATGAGTTGGGGGTAATCCATTATAGCTACCCCAAACTCAGCTCACTGGACAGCCAGCAGATCTTTGCCGGCCTGACCATACTGGGCACACGCTTTGGCGCCGCCTTCAGTAACGACCCGGACCGACGCGACAGCACCCTGTTTGCCGACCTGGGGGTCAACCAGCCCTTCGGTATCGGAGTGAGCATGAAATACACCACTCACCAACTCGGCTCGCCCGTGTCCATTGTCGATGGTGGCAGCGTGAGCGCTTTCAATGACTGGTCGATAAAGCTCTCCCGCCCCTGGATGGGCATCGACCTGGATCTGATCTACAGCGACTCAAGCCTGGACGGTACCGACTGTTCAGCCTACTCAGGGCAAAACACCCAGTGCGATGGCCTGCTGACATTCAAGGCTGAGCGAGCCTTTTACTGACCCGTAATTTTTTGTGGGAGCGGGTCTTCTCGCGGTGGCAGCCCAGCGGTTTTGCAGGCAACAAAAAACCCGGCACTGGCCGGGTTTTTTGTGAGTTACACCTGCGCTTTATTCAGCAGCCGGCGCTTCTGGCTTACGGCGCTTGAGCGGAGCCATGCCGTCCTTGCTGACCAGCGACAGGGCGTCGGTCTTCGGGCGGTTGGCTATTTTGCGCTTGGTCGGTGCCTTGGCGCCCGACTTCTTCTTGACACCCTTGGCGTCAGTTTTCTTCTTCTTCACACCAACAGCTTTACCCGAGGCCTTAACGTTTTTCGGACCGCCGTAAACGCCTTTGACTTCCTTGATGGTGCGGCGCTCGAAGCTTTGCTTCAGGTAGCGCTCAACGCTGGACATCAGGTTCCAGTCGCCGTGGCAGATCAACGAAATCGCCAGGCCTTCGTTACCCGCACGACCCGTACGACCAATACGGTGTACGTATTCGTCGCCGCTGCGTGGCATATCGAAGTTGATCACCAGATCCAGGCCTTCAACGTCCAGACCACGGGCTGCAACGTCAGTAGCCACCAGAATCTTGACGCCGCCCTGCTTCAGGCGATCGATGGCCAATTTGCGATCTTTCTGGTCTTTCTCACCATGCAAGACAAACGCCTTGTAGTCCTGAGCGACCAAACGACCGTAGATACGGTCTGCCATGGCGCGGGTATTGGTGAAAACGATAGCTTTTTGATACGTCTCGTTAGCCAGCAACCAGTTAACGATTTGCTCTTTGTGCTGGTTGTGGTCGGCCGTGATGATTTGCTGACGCGTCGTTGCGTTCAGCTGGCTGACCTGATTGAGCTGCAAGTGCTCGGCATTGTTCAGCACCTTGCCGATCATCTCGCGCAGACCCGAACCACCGGTGGTGGCCGAGAACAGCATGGTCTGCTGGCGATTAGGGCACTCGTCGACCAGACGCTGAACGTCTTCGGAGAAGCCCATGTCGAGCATGCGGTCGGCTTCGTCGAGTACCAGCACTTCAACTTCTTTCAAGTCGAGGTTGCCGGCGTTCAGTTGCTCCAGCAAACGACCCGGGGTGCCGATCAGGATATCCGGCACCTTGCGCAGCATGGCGGCCTGGACCTTGAAGTCTTCACCGCCGGTGATCAGGCCGGACTTGATGAACGTGAACTGCGAAAAGCGCTCAACTTCCTTGAGCGTTTGTTGTGCCAGCTCGCGGGTCGGCAGCAAAATCAACGCTTTGATACTTACGCGGATTTTGGCTGGACCAATCAGACGATTCAGAATCGGCAGTACGAAAGCGGCAGTTTTACCACTCCCGGTTTGAGCTGTAACCCGCAGGTCACGCCCTTCGAGCGCGAGCGGGATGGCCGCTGCTTGCACAGGCGTAGGCTCGACAAATTTAAGCTCGGCCACAGCTTTAAGCAGGCGTTCGTGCAGGGCGAAATCGGAAAACACGGGTGCTACCTCGAAGAAATACAAAAAATCAGCGGCATAGAGTAACGGTTTCGAGCGCCAAGGCCGAGTTACTTTGCACGAACGGCATGAAACAAATGGTTTTTTAGGGTCTTTAGTCCAACCAGGGCCCATAAATTGCTCTGAAGTGCTCTAATCCCATGGCCATTTATTACTGGGATATCGTTTTAGCTTATGGAAACTCAACCACTCTGGACCCAAATCCAGACCCTGTGGGCCAACCTGGATCAACATCCCTGGGTCAGCGCCATGTTGGGTCTGATCGTTCTGGTGGGCATTGCCCTGCTTGCCGGTCATATCGCACGCATCATCGTGTTGCGCGTGACCAAAATCCTGGGCCGTCAGCCGGCCTTGCACTGGATCAACGATTTACGCGAACACAAAGTGTTTCATCGTCTGGCGCAACTGACCCCCTCCCTGATGGTGCAGTTCGGGCGCAATCTGGTGCCGGACATGAGCGACAACGGTCGCCACTTCCTCGGCAACCTGGCGCTGGCCATTACCATTTTTGTGCTCACCCGGGTGATCAGCTCACTACTGGATGCCTTGCTCGATATTTACTCGCGTACCAACTACGCAAAGACCCGACCGATCAAGGGCTACATTCAGCTGACTAAAATGCTGCTGTATGTGTTTTCCGCAATCATCATCGTTGCAACACTGATTGATCGCTCACCGATGCTGTTGCTCTCCGGTCTGGGCGCGATGTCTGCGGTCATTTTGCTGGTCTACAAAGACACACTGCTGTCGTTCGTAGCCAGCGTGCAGCTGACCAGCAATGACTTGCTGCGCGTGGGCGACTGGATCGAGATGCCGCAGGTCGGCGCCGATGGCGATGTGATCGACATCACCTTGCACACCGTCAAGGTGCAGAACTTCGACAAAACCATTGTGTCGATCCCGACCTGGCGCCTGATGTCCGAATCGTTTAAAAACTGGCGCGGCATGCAGCAGTCCGGCGGGCGCAGAATCAAGCGCAGCCTGTTTATTGACGCCTCTGAAATTGCTTTCTTGACCGATGAGCAGGAACAGCGCCTGGAACAGGTACACCTGCTGAATGATTACCTTCATCGCAAGAAAGCAGAGCTCAAAAGCTGGAACGAAGCCCAAGGCAATGTTGCGGCAATGTCTGCCAACCGTCGCCGCATGACCAACATCGGGACTTTCCGCGCCTATGCCTTGGCCTACCTGAAAAGCCATGCCGACATTCAGCCCAACATGACCTGCATGGTTCGCCAAATGCAAGCCACGCCACAGGGCGTGCCACTTGAGGTGTACTGTTTTACCCGGACCACGGTCTGGAGTGATTACGAGCAGATCCAGGGCGACATTTTTGACTATCTGCTGTCAGTACTCCCAGAATTCGGACTCAGCATGTACCAGCAACCGAGCGGCAATGACCTGCGCAAAGGGCTGCTGAGCAAGCTGCAAACTCCGCTGGCGCTGCCCGAAGACGACTGAACCTGGTGGGGGCGGGCCTTCTAGCGATTCGGGCAACACGATTCTCCAGAGAAACAGGGTGATGCCATCGCGAGCAAGCCCGCTCCCACAGATCCCGTCAACCCAAGCGGTCACAGCATGAGTTCAGGCTTGCTTGAACTGAGGGTCGCCAGTGAGCTTGAACAGCAACTCGATCCCCTGCGGCCAGTTGCCATAGCCCCCATCACCATTGATGTGCCCGGCATTTTCCAGCCACACCAGTTCACTGCCCCAGGCATCGCTGAAGGCGCTGGCGCGTTCCTGAGTCACATACGGGTCGTTGGTGCTGGCGACAGTGATTGCATCAAAAGGTAGGGTGTTGAGCGGCATCGGACTAAAACCCGTTGTGCCGGCCGGGTAACTGTCGGCTTCGGTGTCGCTGGGCGCGACCAACAGCGCCCCGCGTACACGCCTTGCCTCTTTGGGGTACTGCAGCGCCCAACGGGCAATCAGCGTACACGCCAAGCTGTGGCCCACCAGCACGACGGGCCGCTCGCTTTTGGTGATCTTTTTCTGCAGGTTCTGCACCCAATCCGTACAAACGGGGGTCTCCCAGTTTTCCTGCTTGACCCGGTGCAGCCCGCTGTAGTGCTGTTCCCAGTGAGATTGCCAATGCTCTGTTCCTGAATTGAACAGGCCCGGCAAGATCAACACCCTGACTGTCATTCCGACTCTCCCTTAAGGCGCTAGATGGACTGTGATTGACCTTAGACCGTCACAGCCCTGCGGTCTAGCCGGCTTATCCAGACGGCAAGGACAATCACCAGCCCGCCGATGAACAGTCGCCCCAGAGGCTCATGCTGGTTCCAGATCAACAGGTTGAGCAACAGGCCCACCGGCACATGGAGATTATTCATCACCGCCAGAGTGCCTCCACTGACCATGCAGGCGCCTTTGTTCCACCAGTACAGGCCAAGGGCCGTCGACACCAGGCCCAGAAACACCAGCACGCCCCACTGCAAGGGCGCTTCAGGCAGGAAGTTGGCTTTGCCAAACAGCATGAATGCCGGCAACACCACCGCCAGAGCGCCAAGATAAAAGAAACCAAAGCGCCGGTAATGGGGGAAATCACTCGGGTAACGGGCCACCAGACGACGATACAAGACCTGCCCGGCTGCATAGGTGAAGTTGGCCAGTTGCAGCAACAAGAATCCCTTGAAGAAATCCGGGCTGATGCTGTCAAAGCGAATCACCCCGGCACCCGCCACGGCCACCAGTGCCGCCACCAGCGCCCAGGGGTTAAAACGCCGGTTCAGAGCGTCTTCGATCAATGTCACGTGCAACGGTGTCAGGATGGTGAATAGCAACACCTCAGGCACCGTCAGCACCCGAAAGCTCAGGTACAGACACACGTAGGTGATGCCGAACTGCAAGGCCCCGATCAGTAACATGCCGCGCATGAAGCCGGGTTCGACCTGTCGCCAGCGCGTCAGCGGAATAAACACCAGCCCCGCCAGGACTACGCGTACCAGTACCGCAAAGTAACTGTCGACGTGCCCCGCCAGATACTCACCAATCAGGCTGAAGGAAAACGCCTGAATCAAGGTGACAAACAACAGATAGCCCATGAATCTCTCGCTCAGAAAGTCGAAATAGCTTCGCGGTAAAACGCCCGTGAACCCATAAGAATGTGCGCGACCTTAGCGGTTTTTCATCAGCCTTGACCATCACCCCGCAAAAAGCGGGCAAAAAAAAACCCGATCCGGCGCAAGGGCTGATCGGGTACGAGCACTCAAAAAAGTGCAAAGGGAGGTTCGATGCGCGAACCGCATGCTTGAAGGAGCAATGAAACGATTAAGCCATCCTGCGATTATCTGTCGATTAACAGCCTATGCAATTGCAGACAGTCTTGCCTTGGCCTGGTTTAAACCTTTTTCCTGGAAGTCACCGCCCAGGTTCATGCCCTCTGCATGAATGAAGGTCACATCGTGAATGCCGATAAAAGCCATGACCTGACGCAGATAGGGTTCCTGATGGTCCGAGGTGCTACCCGCATATAGCCCGCCCCGCGCAGTCAAAACGTATGCTTTCTTGCCGACCAGCAGTCCTTGAGGACCGGTTTCGGTGTATTTAAAGGTCACCCCAGCCCGCAATACATGATCAAGCCAGGCCTTGAGCGTGCTCGGGATCGCAAAGTTGTACATGGGGGCCGCCAGCACCAGCACATCAGCTGCCAGCAGCTCATCAGTGAGCTCGTTGGAACGTTGCAGGGAAATCTGTTCGTCAGCATTGCGTTGCCCTTCTGGCTTCATCCAGCCGCCCAACAGACTGGCGTCAAGATGCGGCACCGGGGCCAGGGCCAGGTCACGAACGGTCACTTGATCAGCCGGATGCGCCGCTTGCCACTGACTGATGAACTGCCGGGTCAACTGTCGTGAGAATGAGTCCTGCTGGCGGGCGCTGCTTTCAATGATCAGAACGTTGGACATGGCGGATAAGACTCCATCTGTAAATACGGTAAGGCGATGGAGTAGAGAATAGAGATCATCAACTCGATAAAAAAGCGCATTAATTTGCTACAACCTATCTATAAACCTGTTGTTTAACGGTATCCTGCAACCACTCCAATTCAGAGGAATTCATCGTGAAAGCGCCCCGCGTGACCCTTGATCAATGGCGCACCCTGCAAGCGGTGGTCGACCACGGCGGTTTTGCTCAAGCCGCAGAAGTACTCCATCGTTCGCAGTCGTCTGTCAGCTACACCGTGGCCCGCATGCAGGATCAACTCGGCGTGCCGCTGCTCCGGATCGATGGGCGCAAGGCGGTGCTTACCGAGGCGGGCGGCGTGTTGCTGCGCCGTTCACGGCAACTGGTCAAGCAGGCCAGTCAGCTCGAAGACCTCGCCCACCATATGGAGCAAGGCTGGGAAGCCGAGGTCCGGCTGGTCGTCGACGCGGCCTACCCCAATGCACGACTGGTGCGCGCCTTGACCGCCTTCATGCCGCAAAGTCGTGGTTGCCGCGTGCGCCTGCGCGAAGAGGTATTGTCCGGCGTCGAAGAAGTCCTGCTCGAAGGCGTGGCTGACCTGGCCATCAGCAGCTTCAATATTCCCGGCTACCTGGGCACCGAGTTGAGCACCGTCGAATTTGTGGCCGTGGCCCACCCCGAGCACCCCTTGCATCGCCTGCAACGCGAACTGCATTTCCAGGACCTCGAAAGCCAGTTGCAAGTGGTGATTCGTGACTCCGGCCGCCAACAACCCCGTGACGTGGGCTGGCTCGGCTCAGAACAGCGCTGGACCGTCGGCAGCCTGGCGACGGCGGCCGCCTTTGTGGGCAGCGGGCTGGGCTTTGCCTGGTTGCCACGGCACATGATCGAGCGAGAACTCAAGGAAGGTGTCCTGAAGCCGTTGCCCCTCAACCAGGGTGGTAACCGTCATCCGGTGTTTTTCCTGTACGCCAACAAGGACAAACCGCTGGGCCCGGCGACACAAATCCTGGTCGAACTGCTGCAAACTTTTGACACGGCACCGCTGGATGCGCCGTTTGCCGCGCCACAGCAAGCGTGAAGATCAGTGGGCAGGAACCCGATTCGAGAATATCCTGTCCAACACCCGCCGCCCGTGAACATCCGCCACTAACGGATGTGGCACGGGCATTGGTTCAACGCACCTGGCGTTACTGCCTGTGTGGCATTGAACAGTCACCCCACTTTTCAGGATCACTGAGCCATGCTTAAAAAAATTGCACTTGCCGCTGGCGCCATGCTGTTCGCTGCCAACCTAATGGCTGCCGACACGTCCAAGGCACCTCATGTCGTACTGGACACCAGCTTCGGCAAGATTGAAATCGAACTGGACCCGGTCAAGGCTCCGATCAGCACTGACAACTTTCTCAAGTATGTGGACAGCGGCTTCTATAACAACACCATTTTTCACCGTGTGATCCCGGGCTTTATGGTGCAAGGCGGCGGTTTCACTTCGCAGATGGCGCAAAAGCCGACCCGTGACCCGATCAAGAACGAAGCCAGCAACGGCCTGCATAACGTGCGCGGCACGCTGTCGATGGCCCGCACTTCCAACCCTAACTCTGCCACCAGCCAGTTCTTCATCAACGTGGCAGACAACGCGTTCCTGGACCCGGGCCGCGACGCCGGCTACGCCGTATTCGCCAAGGTGGTGAATGGCATGGACGTGGTTGACCAGATCGTCAACTCGCAAACCACCACCAAACAAGGCATGCAGAATGTGCCAATCGACCCGGTGCTGATCAAGTCGGCCAAACGTATCGACTGACAGGCTGCACACTGCAGGGAGCTTTGACCTGTGCCCCGTAGCAGTTGCCGAAGGAACGAAGCAACTGCTACGGGAGGGGTAACGTCAACTAAAGGAGAGCCCGCGCTGCGGGCGTCAGTGCCCATGCTTTACCGCCGTTTCGAACAACTGATCGATATATTCCGCGAAGCCCCCTCTGCCGCTCCTCCCAGCACCGTCTGGGCGTTTTACTTCTACTACCTGCGTCAAGTCTGGCCCATGTTTGCCGCCTTGCTGGTGATCGGGCTGATAGCGGCACTGATCGAAGTTTCGCTGTTCAGCTATCTGAGCACGCTGATTGACCTGACCCAGGGCACACCCAACACCGAATTCTTCAAGGTCCATAGCGGCGAACTGATCTGGATGGCCGTAGTCGCGCTGATCATCCGCCCGGTGTTCTTCGGCCTCCATGACCTGCTGGTGCACCAGACCCTGAGCCCGAGCATGACCAGCATGATCCGCTGGCAGAACCACAGCTACGTGCTCAAGCAAAGCCTCAACTTCTTCCAGAACGACTTCGCCGGGCGCATTGCCCAGCGCATCATGCAAACCGGCAACTCGCTGCGCGACTCGGCCGTGCAGGCGGTCGATGCCCTGTGGCACGTGTTGATCTACGCCATCAGCTCACTGGTGCTGTTTGCCGAAGCCGACTGGCGCCTGATGATTCCGTTGCTGACCTGGATCCTTTGCTACATCGGCGCCCTTTACTACTTCGTCCCCCGGGTCAAAGAGCGCTCGGTGGTGTCTTCCGATGCGCGCTCAAAATTGATGGGCCGTATTGTCGACGGCTACACCAACATCACGACCCTGAAGCTGTTTGCCCACACCCATTTTGAGCAGCAATACGCCCGCGAAGCCATTATCGAGCAAACCGAAAAAACCCGGTTGGCCAGCCGCGTAGTCACCAGCATGGACGTGACGATCACCACCATGAACGGCCTGTTGATCGTCAGCACAAGCGGCCTGGCGTTGTGGTTGTGGAGCCAGTCGCTTATCAGCGTCGGTGCCATCGCCCTGGCCACCGGTCTGGTCATCCGTATCGTCAACATGTCCGGCTGGATCATGTGGGTGGTCAACGGCATTTTTGAAAACATCGGCATGGTGCAAGATGGCCTGCAAACCATTGCACAACCCATCGCCGTCCAAGACCGCGAACAGGCACCCCGCCTTACGGTCAGCCGTGGCGAAGTGCGCTTTGAGCACGTCGATTTCCATTATGGAAAACGCAGCGGCATCATCAGCGACCTCAATCTGGTGATCAAACCCGGTGAAAAAATCGGCCTGATCGGACCTTCCGGTGCGGGCAAGTCGACGCTGGTCAACCTCTTGTTGCGCCTGTATGACCTGCAAGGCGGTCGTATCCTGATCGACGATCAAAACGTCGCTGAAGTAACCCAGGAGAGCCTGCGCGAACAGATCGGAATGATTACCCAGGACACCTCGCTGTTGCATCGTTCGATCCGCGACAACTTGCTCTATGGCAAACCGGACGCTACCGACGAAGAACTGTGGGCAGCCGTGCGCAAAGCCCGGGCCGATGAATTTATTGCGCTGCTGTCCGATGCTCAGGGCCGCACCGGGTTTGACGCCCACGTGGGCGAGCGCGGGGTCAAACTGTCTGGCGGTCAACGCCAGCGGATCGCCATTGCACGGGTCCTGCTCAAGAATGCACCGATCCTGATCATGGACGAAGCCACCTCGGCACTGGACTCCGAAGTCGAGTCTGCGATTCAGGAAAGCCTCGAAACCCTGATGCAAGGCAAGACCGTGATTGCAATCGCTCACCGCCTTTCAACCATCGCCCGCATGGACCGTCTGGTGGTGCTGGAAAACGGCCATATCGCTCAAACCGGTACCCACAGCGAACTTCTCGCCCAGGGAGGTCTGTACGCCCGCCTTTGGCAACATCAAACAGGTGGTTTTGTAGGCATCGACTGAGGCCTACAACCGGCACCTGCAAAGCCCGTGTAACACAACGCCAGCGCCCGGTTTTAAAGGGCTCTGGCGTTTTTTATGGCGCTGGAAAAAACCCGGGCGAGTGCTGTACTTAAATCAGGGCTCGGGAGAGCTCTGTTGTTAATCGCAGGACGCTACGCCGCTTCAATTGCTCGATAGATTTATCTATCCGGGACCTTCACATGACCTTGCTCAAACGTTCAGCAACCGAGTTGGTAGGCACCTTCTGGTTGGTTCTTGGCGGCTGTGGCAGCGCAGTACTCGCTGCGGCTTTCCCCAACGTTGGTATTGGACTGCTGGGGGTCGCACTGGCTTTTGGCCTTACCGTACTGACCATGGCATTCGCGATCGGCCATATATCCGGCTGTCATCTGAACCCCGCCGTGTCGTTCGGGCTGTGGGTGGGGGGCAGGTTCCCTGCAAAAGAGCTACCCGCTTACATCGTGGCCCAGGTACTGGGGGGCATCATTGCCGCCACACTGCTGTACTTCATTGCCAGCGGCAAACCCGGGTTTGATCTGGCTGCCAGCGGCCTGGCAGCCAATGGCTATGGCGACCATTCCCCCGGTGGCTACTCGATGATTTCAGGGCTGGTATGCGAAGTGGTAATGACGGCCATGTTCATCCTCATCATCATGGGTGCCACTGACAAGCGAGTCCCGGCAGGTTTCGCCCCGATCGCCATAGGTTTGGCGCTCACGCTCATCCACCTGATCGCTATCCCGGTCACCAACACCTCGGTCAACCCGGCTCGCAGCACAGGCCCGGCCCTGATCGTGGGCGGCTGGGCACTTCAACAGCTGTGGATGTTCTGGTTGGCCCCCCTGGTGGGCGCAACCCTTGGCGCACTGACCTATCGATGGCTGGGCAAGCAGGACGACTGACAACCGAAATGGCGAGGATCAGGCCTGACGATAGGGCAGCGCCGACCTCGCCTCTTCTGCATACGCCAGCACCCCGACCCGCTCACGCTGCAGAAAGTCACTGACGGCGGATTTCAGGCCCTGATGGCGCAGGTAATGCCATGAGTGAGTGATCACCGGTTCAAAACCGCGGATCAGTTTGTGCTCGCCCTGAGCGCCGGCATCAAAACGCTTGATACCCTGAGCAATGGCGTAACCCATACCCTGATAGAAGCACGTCTCGAAATGCAGGCGATCAAACTCGGCCAGGCATCCCCAGTAACGCCCATACAAGCTGTCGCCACCGATCAGACTGAACGCCATCGCTACCGGGGTCGACCCCTGCCTGGCCAGCACGACACGAATCGACTCGGGCATGCGCTCGGCCAGCAAGCTGAAAAACGCTCGCGTCAGGTAGGGTGTTTGTCGCCGTACGACGTAGGTGTTGGCGTAGCAGGCGTAGACAAAATCCCATTGCGCCTCAGTGACCTGCTGGCCTTCCAGCCATTCGAACTCGAACCCCTGCCCGGCCACTTGCTCGCGTTCTTTGCGCATCTGCTTGCGCTTGCGGGAACTCAAGGCATCCAGAAAATCCTGAAAGTCGCGGTACTCACGGTTCTGCCAATGAAACTGGCAACCGAGCCGCTGCATCCAGCCGGGCTGTTGCGCCAGGGCCGTATCGGCCAGGGTGTCGGTGAAATTGATGTGCGCGCTGGACAGCCCTTCTATCTCCAGATAGCCGGGCAAAGCGGCCAGCAACTCAAGCCCGTCCTGGGCACTGGCGGCCAATAAACGGGGACCGCTGACCGGGCTGAACGGGATTGCCGTCAACAGCTTGGGGTAGTACTCGATACCCGCCCGCTCGCAGGCCTGCGCCCACTCGTGATCGAACACGTACTCACCGTAGGAATGCCACTTGCGGTAGCTCGGCAACGCCGCCTGCAACCGCCCGTTTTCATAGTGCAGCAAGTGCTCGGGCTGCCAGCCGGAATGCGGGCCCAGGCAGGCACTGTCTTCCAGACTACTGAGAAAGGCATGCCGCAAGAACGGCTGCTCCACCGGCACCAGCGCATCCCATTCCTGAGCGGTGATAGCGGACAGGCTGTCCAGTCGTTGTAACGGCATTGAGAGTCCCCGGAGCGTGGCATGTGAGCCGCGATGGTAGCACCGCAACCCAGGTGGGTGCTGGCTTGCCGGCGATACAGGCGCAACGGTTTGCCGCGCATCTTGCGGTGAGGTCTTTGAGAGCAAACCCGGCTCCAACAGGTTTTCTGGCCTCTGCAGCGCGGTCAGCGAGTGTCACGGACTTGCTATCAGACTGCCACTTTTCTGTCATATCCAGCCGCGATACTGGCGCCGCTTCTTAGATCACGAGGTTATGAGTGACCTGTTTGCCAACACGCTCATGACACACCCAAGCCTCGTTAACGTGAGCCCGCTAAGGGCCGATTTTTATTGGGGTGGCTAGGGCCATCTCAGCACTGGGAGATTCACAATGCGTTTTGTTTCTACACGGGTTGCGGCTGGACTGTGTGGTGGCCTGGTACTGGCCATGAGCGTTCCGGCCAGCGCTGCGGTCGATGCCAAACTGCTCGAAATGCTTAAAGCCAACGGTTCCATTTCGCCGGCCCAATACTCCGAACTGCAAACCGAACTCGCCAGTGAGAATCAAGCCAAGCAAGAAGCTGCTGCCAATCAGGTCAAAAAATCCGACCTCACCGCCTTTGAACAAAAAGTCGCCTGGGCAGCCAAAACCGAACTCAAGGGGGATGTCCGGGTTCGTCACGAAAACATCAAGATCGACGGCGAGTCCGATGGCAAGAACAAGGACCGTCAGCGCATTCGTGCCCGTCTGGGCGCTTACACCGAGATCAATCCGCAAGTGAACACCGGTATTCGTATCGCCACAGGCGGCGGCGACGATGCGCGCTCCACCAACCAGGATCTGGACAACTACTTCGACAAGAAGCAGCTGTGGCTGGACATGGCCTTCATCGACTACCACCCGACCGCCGTCAAGGACCTGCACTTGATCGCCGGCAAGATGGCACAGCCCTGGGTCAGCATGGGTGATGTGATCTGGGATAGTGATATCAACCCGGAAGGCCTGGCTGCCACTTACAAGCACAATCTGGGTAACAGCGGCGTCGAAATGTTCGGTAGCGCCGGTTACTACACCCTCAAGGACAACGTCGACGGCGACGGCGTGCAATTTCGTCATGACTTGCGTCTATACGCAGGTCAGTTGGGTGCAAAATTCGCACCCACAGACAGCCTGAAAGTTACCTTGGGCGGTAGCGTTTACAGCTACGACAATGACAAGGACAGCGCCTGCCCTGCCACCGGGACCAAGACGACCCCTTGCGCCCTGGCCGTTAACGGCAACAGCACCAGCGAGTTCCGCCTGTACGAAGGTTTCGGCCAGGTCGATATCGCCAACCTGCCGCTGCCTCTGTCGCTGTATGGCCAGTACGTACACAACGCAGCCACCGACAGCGACCAGGACGACGCCTGGCTGGTGGGTTTCAAGAGCAAGCTCAACGCCTTCAGCCTGGACTATAACTACCGCGACCTTCAGCGTAACGCAGTGGTCGGCGCCTTCACCGACTCTGACTTTGCCAACGGTACTACTGGTTCGCGCGGTCACAAGTTCAAAGTGGGTTACGAAATCGACAAGAACTTTGGTGTCGGCCTGACTTACTTCCTGACCAAGGCTGACTACGTAACGTCCACGCAAAAAGATGCCAAGGCCAACACCTTGCAGCTGGACCTGGAAGCCAAGTTCTAAGATCCAATGACAAAGCGTTTCACGTAACAAACAGGACGCCGAACTTATTCGGCGTCTTGTGTCTGAAAGCAAAGCGAGGTTGGCGTCGGCCCCCCTGACATCCACCGACGGCAGCCTCGCTCTTGCCCCTTCTTAGCGCGATTGCTCGCGCATCATCCGCTCAACTGTTTGCTCAAGGTCTGCGGGCAACGGTTCGGGAAGCTTTTTCAACGTGACGCTCATCAAGCGCATGTGCTTGATAAAACGTCGGCAGTTCGGACAAAACATCAGGTGATGACGCACCAACAGCCGCTCACGAATACTCAGCTGGCCATCCAGATAGTCGCTTGAGCGTGCTACTTGCTGTTTGCAGGTCAACATTCGCCGGTTTCCTCAAAATGCTCCACAGTGGCAAAGACTTTAAGCCGGGCTCGATGCACCAGCACTCGAGCATTAGAGAGCGATATCTCCAGTAAATTACAAATCTCCTCCAGCTCCAGCCCCTGGCGCTCGCGCAACAGCAGCACACTGCTTTGTAACTGCGGCAGGCTGAGCATCGTGTGCTCCAGGCATTCACGCAATTCATCTTCTGTGAGCAAGGCTTCAGGCGTGTCTTGATGCCAGGCAAACGGCGCCAGCAACCAGTGGCCATCGCCGCTGAACCGGTCGTCATCGATGGTGCCGTGGGGCGAGGGTAGATCGTCGAGCAACACTTCGCGGCGATTTTGCTTGTAGCGGTTTTTCGCCGAGTTGGCGGTGATGGTCAGCAGCCAGGTCTTGAGGCTGGAGCGACCTTCGAATCCGGCCAGATTGCGCACAACTGACAGCCACGCATCTTGCACGGCTTCATCGGCATGACGGCTGCCGACGATGGCATAAGCCACTGCACGCATGGCACTTTGGTAGGTAGTGACCAACTCGCGAAAAGCCGATTGCTCGCCCGCCAACAGACGCTTGAGCAGTTGAGAGTCGTCAGCAACTGACATGGATACCTCGTCTGCCTGGAGTCTGTTGGAGCGGGGAGTTGTCGATTAACGCTTGCGCAAAATCACACTGCCGATCGAATAACCTGCACCGAACGAGCTGAGTACCGCCAGCGCACCGCTTGGCAGATCATCCTGATACGTGTGAAAAGCAATAACCGAACCGGCCGAACTGGTGTTGGCGTAGGTGTCGAGAATGACCGGTGCTTCTTCGATCGAAGCTTCGCGCCCCAGCAGCTTGCGCACGATCAAGTGGTTCATGCTCAGGTTGGCCTGGTGCAGCCAAAACCGCTTCACCTGTTCCACGTCCAGCTGGTTTTCTTGCAGATGCTGACCGATCAGTTCAGCCACCATCGGGCACACGTCGCGGAATACCTTGCGGCCTTCTTGAACGAACAGTTTGTCCGGGCTGTCGGCAGGCTCGTCAGAAGCACGGTTAAGGAAACCGAAGTTGTTGCGGATGTTGTTGGAGAACGTGGTCAGCAATTTGGTGCTGACGATATCGAACTGATGCTCGGACGTCGCCAGATCTGCGCGCTCGACAACCACCGCAGTCGCCGCATCACCAAAGATGAAGTGGCTGTCACGGTCACGGAAGTTCAAGTGACCGGTGCACACTTCAGGGCTGATCAGCAGCACTGCGCGGGCTTGCCCCAACTGGACGCTGTTGCTGGCGGTCTGGATGCCGAAGGTTGCCGAAGAACAGGCCACGTTCATGTCAAAACCAAAACCCTGGATACCCAGCGCGTGTTGCACTTCAATGGCAATCGCAGGGTACGGACGTTGCAGGTTAGAGCACGCCACAATCACGCCGTCGATGTCGGCAGCTGTTTTGCCCGCTCGTTCCAGCGCCTGTTTGGCGGCGCCAACGGCCATTTCGCAGAGCACGGACATTTCGTCGTTGCTGCGGGCCGACAAGTGCGGGCGCATGCGTTGTGGGTCGAGGATGCCGTCCTTGTCCATCACAAACCGGCTTTTGATGCCCGATGCCTTTTCAATAAATGCAGCGCTCGATTCGGCCAGAGGCTGGATTTCACCGGCCTCGATAGCCGCGGCGTTGTCCGCATTGAACTGTTGCACGTAGGTATTGAAAGACTGCACCAGCTCTTCGTTGGAGATGCTGTTGGCCGGGGTATACAGGCCGGTGCCGCTGATGACGACGTTATGCACGGTCGTTCCTCTATAGGTATTCAGGTGTCGATAGCCGCGAAGTTTGCCATAAACGCCAGCATTTGGCGTCATTTGCACGCGCGATGAGCGCCACTGCAGAAACTTAAACTGTGGGAGCGAGCCTGCTCGCAAAGATCTTTCGCGAGCAGGCTCGCTCCCACAGGGGGCCTTGGCCGGTAACAAGGCATCCCGTTATCAGTGGCCTCTATGCGTCCACCGCACTCCACTGCTTGCTCAGGCGCTTGTCCGAAATAGGCACCTTGGTGCCCAGTTGCTGGCCGAACAACGATACGCGGTATTCCTCCAGCCACCAGCGGTACAGCTCAAGCTGCGGGTCGCGTTTGCCTTCCTGGGCATGCTTGGTGGCACGGGCTTGATACTGCGCCCACAACCCGCTGAGCTCACCACTCCAGACCCGGTCTTTCTGCACCTGGCCCGGCAGTTTTTCGAGGCGCATTTCTATCGCCTTGAGGTAGCGCGGCAGCTCCTTGAGCCACAGGGCCGGAGTTTCGCGGACAAACCCCGGATACACCAGGTGGCTCAACTGCTGCTTGATGTCATTCAGGGCAACGGCCTGGGCCAGATCGATCTTGCCCTTGAAACGCTTTTGCAGACCGTGCCAAAGCTTGAGGATATCCAGCGTCAGTCTGGCCAGTTTTTCCGCATGCTCGGTCCAGGCACCACGCTTGCGCTCGGCAAGCGACGCCAGCCCGGCGCCATCACGGGGCAATACCGCTTCGCCTTCAAGGATGCAGCTGTCGAGGCTGGCCAGCAGAATGTCCTCAACCAGGCTTTCAACCCGGCCCAGTTCGCGGTATAGCAAGCCCAGCTCGGTCAGCCCCGGCAATTTGCCGCGCAGGAACTTCGCGGGTTCAGCCAGTTGTTGCATCAACAAACGCTGCAACGCACGGCGATGCTGATACTCAGCCTCGGCCGGGGTCGAAAAGCGTCCTTCCTTGACCGTGTTGCCCTCTTCCACCAGCGCCGGGTAAACCGTCATCGACAGGCCCGCGATCTTCTGCTGGGTCTTTTCGGCAACCGGGGCGAACACCTTGGCCTCGACCGGCAGCTGGTTCTTGGCTGTTTGCGGTACGGCCAGTGCCGCCTGGCTGGCCTGGGCGAAGCGCGCCGTCAACTCGGCCAGATCACGGCCTTCGCCCAGGAACTTGCCGTCCGCGTCGACCACTTCAATGTTCATCTTCAGGTGATTCTCGACCTGCAGCGCGGCTTCTGCCCACGCCTCGTCACTCACCCGTGCGCCCGTCATGCGCAGCAGTTCTCGGCCCAGGGTCTGCGGCAGTGAGCCTTGAGCAAACTCCATGCGCTCCAGGGCCGCCTTGATGAAGTCAGGCACCGGTACAAAGTTTTTGCGCAACGCCTTGGGCAAACTGCGCACCAGAGCAATGCACTTGGCTTCGATCATGCCGGGCACCAGCCATTCCAAGCGCTCGGGCGGCAATACCGGCAGCAGCGGCGCAGGCACCTTGACCGTCACCCCGTCACGGGGGTGGTTGGGCTCAAAGTGATAGCTCAGCTCAAGGGTCAAATCACCCAAGTGCAGAGTGTCCGGATAATGCCTGGCGGTGATTTCAGTGGCTTCGCGGGCCAGCACGTCTTCTTCGCGCATGATCAACAGCTGCGGGTCTTTCTGACTGTTAACCCGGTACCAGCTGTCAAAGGTCGCGGTTTGATGAATCTCGGCGGGCAGACGGGCGTCATAGAACGCATACAGGGTTTCTTCGTCGGCCAGGATATCCCGACGACGGGCCTTGGCCTCCAGCTCGTCGAGCTGCTCCAGCAACTGCGCATTGGCAGTCAGGCACTTGGCACGGGACTGAATCTCGCCTCGCACCAACCCTTCTCGGATAAACAGCTCACGGGACATCACGGGGTCAATCGGCCCGTAGTGCACGGCACGGCGGCCGACCACGATCAGGCCGAACAAGGTGATTTGCTCGTAAGCCACCACTTGCCCGCGCTTCTTCTCCCAGTGCGGTTCGAAATAATTCTTTTTGATCAAATGCCCGGCCAGCGGCTCGATCCAGTCAGGTTCGATCTTGGCCACCATGCGCGCATACAGCTTGGTGGTTTCTACCAGTTCAGCAGTCATCAACCACTGCGGGCGTTTTTTACCCAGGCCAGAGGAAGGATGAATCCAGAACCGGCGCTGACGCGCGCCCAGGTAATCGCCGTCTTCGGTTTTTTGACCGATCTGGCTCAGCAAACCGGACAGCACCGCCTTGTGCAATTTCGGGTAGTCGGCCGGCTCTTGGTTGACCGTGAGCTGCATGTCACGGCAGATCAGGCTCAACTGACGATGGGAATCACGCCACTCGCGCAACCGCAGGTAATTGAGGAAGTTCTTGCGACACCAGTTGCGCAACGGGCTGGCTGTCAGGGCCTGGCGTTGCTCTTCAAAACCACGCCAGACGTTGATCAAACCAGCGAAATCGGAGTCAACATCTTTCCATTGTGCGTGGGCCTGATCCGCCGCTTGTTGACGCTCAGGCGGACGTTCACGCGGGTCTTGCACCGACATCGCACTGGCGACAATCAACACTTCCTGCAAGCTGCCCAGCTTGGCGGCTTCGAGCAGCATACGACCCATGCGCGGGTCCACCGGCAAGCGCGCCAGCTGGCGTCCCAGCGGGGTCAGCTGATTTTCACGGTTCACTGCCGACAACTCTTGCAGCAGGTTGAATCCGTCGGTGATCGCCTTGCCATCTGGCGGCTCGATAAACGGAAACGCCGTAATCTCGCCCAGACGCAAGTTCAGCATCTGCAGGATTACTGCCGCAAGGTTGGTACGCAAAATCTCCGGATCGGTAAACTCCGGGCGACCGTTAAAGTCTTCTTCAGCGTACAAACGTACGCAAATCCCGGGCTCGACTCGACCACAACGGCCTTTGCGCTGGTTGGCACTGGCCTGGGAAATCGCCTCGATCGGCAAACGCTGCACTTTGGCCCGATAGCTGTAACGGCTGATACGTGCAGTACCACTGTCGATCACATAGCGAATACCAGGCACCGTCAGCGACGTTTCGGCCACGTTGGTGGCCAGCACCACACGGCGCCCCGGGTGGGACTGGAAAATCCGCTGTTGTTCGGCAGGTGACAGCCGCGCATACAAAGGCAGGATTTCGGTGTGCTTGAGCTGGGCCTTGCGCAGCATGTCGGCGGCATCGCGAATCTCGCGCTCTCCGGGCAGAAACACCAGCACGTCGCCCGGGCTTTTGCGCTCGCTGCGTTCGAAGGCTGCAATCTCGTCCAGGGTGGCAATGATGGCCTGATCGACACTCAGGTCTTCTTCGACATTGTTGCCCTCTTCGTCCTGCTCGGAGGTCAGCGGGCGATACCAGGTTTCGACCGGGAAGGTACGGCCCGACACTTCGACGATGGGTGCGTCATTGAAGTGTTTGGAGAAGCGCTCCAGATCGATGGTCGCCGAAGTGATGATGACTTTCAGGTCTGGACGGCGCGGCAGCAGAATCTTCAGATAGCCCAGCAGGAAGTCGATGTTCAGGCTGCGTTCGTGGGCTTCGTCGACGATGATCGTGTCATAGCGTTCGAGATAGCGGTCGTGCTGGGTTTCGGCCAGCAGGATACCGTCGGTCATCAGCTTGACCAGGGTATTGGAGTCGCTCTGATCCTCAAACCGTACCTGATAGCCGACCAAAGCACCCAGGGGCGTACCCAGTTCTTCGGCCACACGGCTCGCGACACTGCGCGCAGCAATCCGGCGTGGCTGGGTGTGGCCGATCAGGCCGTGCTGACCACGGCCGATTTCAAGGCAGATTTTCGGCAACTGGGTGGTTTTGCCCGAACCGGTCTCACCCGCCAGAATCAGCACCTGATGCTTGAGCAATGCTGCCTTGATCTCATCGCGCTTGGCGGCAATCGGCAGGTTTTCGTCATAGCGAATCAACGGCACACTGGCCGCCCGCGCGGTCACCTGCGCACAGGACGCCTGCACCCGCTCGGCCCAGACGGCCAGCTTGGCCTCGTCAGGCTTTTTGCGCAGCTCATGCAGTTGCCGCCGCAGCTTATGGCGATCGGCAATCATGGCTTGATCAAGGTTTTTCAACAGTTGGTCGATAGCAGGCGATTCGTCAGTCATCAGGTACGCAGAATTCTTCGTAAATGCAGGGGGCGGATTGTCGCAGATTTGGGCTCTACAGACACGGGGATAACGGTGGGCGCGGGCATGCCCGCGCCCACACAATCATCAGGCTGCGTCCAGTCCCTTGCGCCTGTAGGGAAACACATCAATCACCTTGCCCTCCAAAATCGCCGCTTGCAGGCTTTTCCAGTAATCGGCGTCGTAGATTTCGCCGTGCAGCTCGTTAAACAGGCGGCGCTGCCCTGCATCGGCGAACAGGAACGGCGGAAACTCTTCGGGGAACACGTCCAACGGGCCGATGGAGTACCAGGGCTCACTGGCCATTTCGTCTTCAGGGGTCCGCGGCTGCGGGATATGTCGGAAGTTGGCCTCGGTCAGGTAACAGATTTCGTCGTAGTCATAGAACACCACGCGCCCATGGCGGGTGACACCGAAGTTTTTCAGCAGCATGTCACCGGGAAAAATGTTGGCCGCAGCCAGTTGCTTGATCGCCAGCCCGTAATCGTCCAGCGCTTCGCGGATTTGCGCGCTGTTGGCGTTTTCCAGATACAGATTGAGCGGAGTCATGCGTCGCTCGGTCCAGCAGTGGCGAATCAATACGTTATCGCCTTCAACCACCACGGTTGAAGGCGCGACTTCCAGCAACTCGGCCAGGCACTCGGGCTCGAATTTGCTCAACGGGAAGCGAAAGTCGGCGAACTCCTGGGTATCCGCCATGCGCCCTACCCGGTCGACACTTTTTACCAGTCGGTACTTTTCAATCACCGTGGCGCGACTGACGTTTTTCGACGGTGAAAAGCGGTCCTTGATCAGTTTGAACACCGTGTTGAACCCTGGCAGGGTGAACACCGTCATGACCATGCCGCGCACCCCGGGCGCCATGACAAAGCGGTCGTCGGTGGTCGCCAGATGATTGATAAGCGCCCGGTAAAACTCGGACTTGCCGTGTTTGTAAAAGCCGATCGAGGTGTACAGCTCAGCCACATGCTTGCCGGGCAGGATGCGTTTGAGAAAGCCGATGAACTCTGCAGGCACCGGCACATCCACCATGAAATACGAGCGGGTGAACGAAAAGATGATCGACACTTCGGCCTCGTCGGTGATCAGCGCATCAATCTGGACCCCCTGACCTTCACGGTGCAGCAAAGCGATCGCCAACGGCCATTGCTCGTCGCGTGTATATAGACGCCCCACCAGATACGCACCCTTGTTGCGGTACAGCACTGACGAAAACAGCTCGATGCTCAACTGCGGGTCTTTACACACCCAATCCGGCAGGTTTTCGCGCAAGAGTGTTTCGAGCCGGTGCAGGTCGCCCGGCAAGTCGGCGTAAGGCTCATCGAAGGCAAAATCGGAAAAAATTTGCGCCAGCGCCTGATTCAATTGCCCGGCAGGCCGATAGGTGCGGGTTTGCGCGGCGCGGGCCTGACGCAAAGCGGGTCGGGTGGTGTGAATAAACATACAGCCATCGCTGATCAGGTCATGACTGAACAGGCTGCAAAAGGTCGAGTTGTACCAGGTCTCGGCCAGCTCATCGTCAAAGCGCAAATCTATAAGCCGGATATAAGCACTTTTGACCCGCGGCCATTGATCAGCATCCAGCAAATCCTGACCGGCAAAGGTGCTGCGCAAAGCCTGGCTGATTTCACTGACTTTATGCTCGTACAGATTGATCCGTGCGGCCGAGGCAAGCTGTGCGGCTTGCCACAACGCCCCTTCAAACCGGGCACGGGCGCCTTCGGTGATCTGGCGAAAGTGCTCGCGGTAATCATCGAAGCCATCGAGGATCATCTGAGCAATAGCGGCCGCCGGCCAGGAGTGGGGCATGGTGGAACCTCTGCACAGCTGTCGGTGAGGGTTTTGTTACACGCCTGAGCTTAGTGGCCAATTGTTAGCAGGCGCAACCATTGCCTTGCGCGCAGCATCCCCTACACTGCGCGGCTTAAACCTTGTAAGGAAAATCCCGTGAGACTTGTCGATTTGGTGCGCATGCTGTCGTTGGCAGGCATTTGGGGCGCCAGCTTTCTGTTTATGCGGATCATTGCACCAGTACTGGGGACTATTCCTACCGCATTCTTTCGGGTCTCCATCGCCGCTACCGGCCTGGTGGTTATTCTGGCGCTGATGCGCGTGCGCTGGGATTTCGGTGGCAAGCTCAAGGTCATTCTGATTCTGGGGGTGATCAACTCCGGGGTTCCGGCCACCCTCTATTCAGTGGCGGCTCAGGTATTGCCTGCCGGTTACTCGTCCATTTTCAACGCGACCACCCCGTTGATGGGCGTGTTGATTGGCGGGCTGTTTTTCAGCGAAAAACTGACCCTGACCAAAATGGCCGGGGTATTTCTGGGGTTGCTCGGTGTCGGTATTTTGACCCGGGCCGGGCCAGTTGCTTTCAATATGGACTTGCTGATGGGCGCCCTCGCCTGCCTGCTGGCTACCACCTTTTATGGCTTTGCCGGTTTTCTGGCGCGCCGCTGGCTGGATCAGCAAGGCGGTCTTGACCCACGGCTTTCGGCGCTGGGCAGCATGCTGGGTGCAACCCTGTTCCTGTTGCCGCTGTTTGGGCTGAGCGTGATGAATCAGCCACCCGTGAGCTGGGGCGGAATGAGTGTGTGGTTATCGTTGCTGGGGCTGGGCCTGGTGTGTACGGCGTTTGCCTACATCCTGTACTTCCGTTTACTGACCAGCATTGGCCCGGTCAAATCCATGACCGTGACGTTCATGATCCCGCCGTTTGGCGTGCTATGGGGCGCGCTGTTCCTGGGTGAGCCGCTGTCGATGGCCCACCTGTATGGCGGGCTGCTGATCGCTGTGGCGCTGTGGCTGGTGCTCAAGCCTGCGGCCAGACAACCAGCCTGAGCCTTTCCACCCGTAGCAGCTGCCGAGGTACGAAGGCTGCTACGGGTCTTGGTTTACTCAGCGGGTTTTACGGAACACAAACATCAGCCCGACGATAATCATGGCCATCCCGAGCACACTTAACGCTGCCAGTTTATTGCCGAAAAACAGGTAGTCCATGATCGCGGTCACGGCGGGAACCAGATAGAACAGGCTGGTGACGTTGACCAGATTGCCCCTGGCAATCATCCGGTACAGCAGCAAGGTTGCCAGCACCGACACCACCAGCCCCATCCACAACACCGGCACCACAAAGCCCGCACTGTGTTCGAAGTGAAACGGCTGGAACGGCACAAACACCGCGCACACCAGCAAACCGGCAAGGTATTGCAACGGCAGCGTGCCCAGCGGGTTCTGGGTGATGCGTTTTTGCATCAAAGTCCCTGCCGTCATGCTGGCAAGTGCCAACAGGGCAAACAACATCCCGGCCCACGACAAACCCGCCAGACCGATGCTCTGGTACACCACCAGAACCAGCCCGGCAAGCCCCAGCAACAACCCGAGGGAACGGCTGAAGGAGTGTTTACGCTCCATGATCACAGCCGTGAGAATCGGCTGCACGCCCATAACGGTGGCCATCACTCCGGGGGTCACTTTCAGGTCCAGCGCCAGCAGATAAAAGATCTGGTAAGCGGCCAGCAACACCACACCCGTAGCCATGGCATAACTGATCGCCCTGACGCCACGGGGCATCTGAAACTTCATCAACGGAATGATCAGCACCAATGCCATCAGGGCGATGGCGAAACGCATCAACAAAAAGGCAAAGGGCGAGGCGTGAGCCAGCCCCCACTTGGAGAAAATCGCACCGCTGCTCCACAGCAGTACGAACAGACACGTGGAAGCAGCCGCCATCGCGGACTCTTTAGAAATCAAAAACATGGAAAGCACCTGTCATCAGGCCAAAAAAGCCGACTCAGCCGAAGCTGAAGTTCAATGGTTTTTTAGACGGGTACGGGCAGCCGAACGATCAGCTCAGCCCGCAACAACACCCGGTGGCGATACGGCGACGTACGCCACAGTGCGGCTGACAGGAGGGGGGTAGTGACTGATCTGCGCAGGCTGTTGGTTCCCGCACGGCACGACGCCAGCAGTGACTGCTGAATCGACGACGCTATGTGCAAAGGAAACCGGCATGGGCTGATCTTTTTGAAGAGGATTAACGAGCGCCGACTATAACCAGCGCCCGATACAAATTGCAACGACTTAACCGAACAACCACCGCCATAGCACTACCAGCACCAGCACGGCCAGGATCGGGCGGGCGATGCGGTACAGCTTGGGATTACGGCGCTTCCACTGCTTGACCACGCCGCTGAAGCGGTCGCTGAAGGTTTTGCTCCAGGCATAGGCCTTGTTGATCCCGCCTACGCGCTCGTCATCGAGGTTCTGCGGCGCCGTGGCTTTGCCCAGTTGTGCGCTGACCCAGCGGTTGACGCGGGTCATGAAGGGGCTGGAGAGCGGTCGTTCGATATCGCAAAACAGGATGACCCGAGTGATGTCGGTTTCATTCTTGACCCAATGCACATAGGTCTCGTCGAACATCACGTCTTCACCATCGCGCCATGCGTACTCCTCGCCATCGACGAAAATACGGCAGGCATCCGAGTTGGGAGTCGACAGCCCCAGGTGATAACGCAGCGATCCGGCAAACGGGTCACGGTGCGGATTGAGGTGACTGCCGCCCGGCAGCAAGGCAAACATTGCGCCTTTGACATTGGGGATGCTGTTGACCAGCTCAACGGTTTTCGGGCACAGCAACTCGGCCGATGGCAGCGCTTTGTCGTACCACTTGAGGTAAAAACGCTTCCAGCCTTTTTTGAAGAACGAGCCAAAGCCGGCGTCGTTGTTTTTTTCTGCGGCGCGAATATAGCCTTCATCGAACAGATGCATGGCTTCTTCGCGGATCGCTTGCCAGTTGTCCTTGAGGACATCCAGCTCGGGAAACTTGCTGCGGTCCAGGTACGGCTTGGACGGCACGCCGGAGAACAGGTACATCAAGGCGTTGTAGGGTGCAAAGAACGCTGAGTGGTTGACGAACTGACGTAACACCGGCAACCGTGCCTTGCCGCGAAAATGCACGTAAAGGATGCTGCCGACAAACAGCAGTATGAGCCCGGCCTTGATGGCGAAGGATAAGGTCATGCAACAACTCCTCGAAAATACCGTGCGGCACCAATAGCCCGACGTGGCAGCCGGCCATGATAAACACTACCGGCGCAGGACAAAACCCGCGTATTCCAACAATCAGTCTTAAGTAATACGTAACAGCGCTTTTTTAGCATAAGCCGTGAGAAAGAGGCTTGATGTGGGTCAGCCAAAAACTGTAGCCGCTGGCGCAAGCGGCTACAGCGTAGTGTGTTACTGGTGCAGCTCCTGTTCGCTGAACATGTCGCTGAACAGAAAGCTCGACAAGTAGCGCTCACCCGAGTCGGGGAGGATCACGACGATGGTTTTGCCTTGCATTTCCGGGGTCTCTGCCAGACGTACCGCCACGGCCATGGCCGCGCCACTGGAGATACCGCACAAAATGCCCTCTTCCTGCATCAGGCGCAGGGCCATGGCCTTGGACTCGTCATCGCTGACCAGTTCAACTTTGTCGAGGATCGACAGGTCGAGGTTTTTCGGTACAAAACCGGCGCCGATGCCCTGGATCTTGTGGGGAGAAGGTTTGATTTCTTCCCCTGCCAGCGACTGAGTGATCACCGGCGAGGTGATAGGCTCGACCGCAACCGACAGGATCGGCTTGCCCTGGGTGTGTTTGATATAGCGCGAAACGCCGGTAATCGTACCGCCGGTACCGACGCCAGAAACCAGCACATCAACCCCGCCATCGGTGTCGTTCCAGATTTCCGGGCCGGTGGTCTTCTCGTGAATCGCCGGGTTGGCCGGGTTTTCGAATTGTTGTGGCATATAGTATTGCGCGGGATCGCTGGCCTGGATCTCGGTGGCCTTTTCGATGGCGCCTTTCATGCCCTTCGCGGGCTCCGTCAGCACCAACTCGGCGCCCAGCGCCTTGAGCACTTTGCGCCGCTCGATGCTCATCGACGAAGGCATGGTCAACACCATTTTATAACCCCGCGCCGCCGCCACAAACGCCAGGCCGATACCGGTGTTGCCCGAGGTCGGCTCGATGATGGTCATACCCGGTTTGAGCAAGCCCCGGCTTTCGGCATCCCAGATCATGTTGGCGCCGATCCGGCACTTCACCGAATAGCCCGGGTTACGGCCTTCGATCTTGGCCAGGATAGTCACGCCACGCGGTGCAATGCTGTTGATCTGCACTAAAGGCGTGTTACCGATGGATTGGGCGTTATCTGCAAAAATGCGGCTCATGGCGGGGTCCTTATGCACCTTTTGGGAAGATCCCAAGGGTAGGCCTCACGTTCCCATGCGTCCAGTCATGACGTGACGCTTCATTCAGAGACTGAATGGTGCGTCTGCGTTCAAGTTCGGCGGGCGGCGCGTTATAGTCGGACATACTTTTCAGTTCTCCCGCCCTGCCCCTTGCAGGGCCCGGGTCATGGTTTGAGGAATAGCAAATGAAGTTTGAAGGCACTCGCGCCTATGTGGCCACCGATGACCTGAAGCTGGCGGTCAACGCAGCTATCACCCTGGAGCGCCCACTGTTGGTCAAGGGCGAGCCTGGTACCGGCAAGACCATGCTGGCCGAGCAACTGGCTGAATCCTTTGGCTGCAAGCTGATCACCTGGCATATCAAGTCCACGACCAAGGCCCATCAGGGCCTGTATGAGTACGACGCTGTCAGCCGCCTGCGCGACTCGCAACTGGGCGTCGACAAGGTGCACGATGTTCGCAATTACCTGAAAAAGGGCAAGTTGTGGGAAGCCTTCGAGGCCCAAGAGCGGGTCATCCTGCTGATCGACGAAATCGACAAGGCCGACATCGAGTTCCCCAACGACTTGCTGCAAGAACTCGACAAGATGGAGTTCTACGTTTACGAGACGGATGAAACGATCAAGGCCAAGGTGCGCCCGATCATCATCATTACCTCCAATAATGAAAAAGAGCTGCCGGACGCTTTCTTGCGGCGCTGCTTCTTCCACTACATCAACTTCCCGGATCGCACCACGCTGCAAAAAATCGTCGATGTTCACTTCCCGAACATCAAGAAAGAGCTGGTCAGCGAAGCCCTGGACGTCTTTTTCGACGTACGCAAAGTGCCTGGCTTGAAGAAAAAACCTTCGACCTCAGAGCTGGTGGATTGGCTCAAGTTGCTGATGGCCGACAATATCGGCGAAGCGGTATTACGCGAACGCGATCCGACCAAGGCCATTCCGCCCCTGGCCGGTGCGCTGGTGAAAAACGAGCAGGACGTGCAATTGCTTGAGCGCCTGGCGTTTATGAGCCGTCGCCCCAATCGCTGATTTTTCAAGAAGGCGATAAGCATGCTGCTTAATCTGTTCAATGAAATGCGTGCGGCCAAGGTGCCGGTTTCAGTGCGTGAGCTGCTGGACCTGATCAACGCCCTGAAAAACCGCGTGACCTTCGCCGACATGGACGAGTTTTATTACCTGGCGCGTACGATTCTGGTGAAGGACGAACGCCATTTCGACAAGTTCGACCGGGCCTTTGGCGCCTACTTCAATGGCTTGCAAAACCTCAACGAGCACCTTGAGGCCCTGATCCCCGAAGACTGGCTGCGCAAGGAGTTCGAGCGCTCGCTGAGCGACGAGGACCGCGCGCAACTCCAGTCCCTGGGCGGGCTGGACAAGCTGATCGAGGCATTCAAGCAACGTCTTGAGGAACAAAAGGAACGCCATGCCGGTGGCAACAAATGGATCGGCACGGGCGGCACCAGCCCGTTCGGTTCGGGTGGCTATCACCCTGAGGGCATACGCGTGGGGGATGCGGGTGCGCGACAGGGCAAGGCCGCCAAAGTCTGGGAACAGCGCGAGTACAAGAACCTCGACGATCAGGTCGAGCTGGGCACGCGCAATATCAAGGTCGCGTTGCGGCGCCTGCGCAAGTTTGCCCGCCAGGGCGCGGCGCAGGAGCTGGATATCGACAGCACCATCGACCACACCGCACGGGACGCTGGCCTGCTGAACATTCAGATGCGCCCCGAACGGCGCAACAACATCAAGCTGCTGTTGCTGTTCGACATCGGCGGCTCGATGGACTCCCATGTGAAGATCTGCGAAGAGTTGTTTTCGGCCTGCAAGACCGAGTTCAAGCATCTGGAGTACTACTACTTTCACAACTTCATTTATGAGTCGGTGTGGAAGAACAACCAGCGCCGCCAGGTTGAGCGCATCTCGACCCAGGATCTGCTGAACAAGTACGGGGCCGATTACAAAGTGATTTTTATCGGCGACGCAGCGATGGGGCCATACGAAATCACCCACGCCGGGGGCAGTGTCGAGCACTGGAACGAAGAGCCGGGTTACACGTGGATGCAGCGTTTTATGGAGAAGTACAAAAAACTGGTCTGGATCAACCCGTATCCCAAGGACACGTGGAACTACACGGCCTCGATCGGGATCGTGCGTGACCTGATAGAAGACCGTATGTACCCGCTGACCCTTGAGGGGCTGGGAGACGGGATGCGGTTTTTGGCGAAGTAATGAACCTTGTAGATACTCTGTTGCCAACCGGCCTGTTTAGAGAAATGTGCTTCGCTAAACAGGTCGGCCTGTAGGCCGCCTCGCCCAGGCTCGGTGGTTCCCTCACTCCGGCACTGTCTTGGGCATTCGCGTCGTCTGGACATTCGTGTGGCTCCAGCAAAAGCAAAATGCATCGCAGACGTCACAGAACCCTACGAAAAACGGTTTAGCGCCAACATACAAGCCGCTGCCGCAGGCTGCGATGGGCAGCGCAGCGCAGCGGCTACAGAGATACTTCAAGCGTGGGAGCGAGCCTGCTCGCGAATGATCTTCGCGAGCAGGCTCGCTCCCACTGGGGCTTGACCTGGAACAGAGTATCTACAAAGTGATTCAGCCGAACCGTTGCATAAACCCCACCATCTGACGCTGCGCAGCCTCTTGCGTGGTCGGGCGCAGGGCCACGCCCTCCCCCGGCAAGCACTGGGCCAGTCGCGCCAGCGCCAATGGCGTCAATGCCCCCAGTCGCGGGTAACCCCCAATGGTCTGGCGATCGTTGAGCAGCACAATCGGCTGACCATCGGGCGGTACTTGAATCGCGCCCAGCGGTATCCCTTCTGAAATCATCGGTGCACCTTGATAGACCAGTGCGGGGCCCAGTAAACGGATGCCCATGCGATCGGCACGGGTGTCCAGTGTCCACGGGCTGTTGAAGGCATCAAACGTACTTTGGCCACTGAAGGCACCGATTTGCGCCCCCAATACCACGTCCAGCCCGGGGTTGGGACTGAACACGGGTTGCTGCTCACTGGCCAGTTCGCGCAACGGCTGCGCATGCCCGTTAAAACTCAGTTCATCGCCTGCCGCCAACCCACGGCCAAAGCCGTCCGGTCCGCCCAGTTGTTCGCGGGCCACAGTGGCGCAGCTGCCCAATACTTGAGGCGCTGCAATCCCCCCAGGAGCGGCCAGATAAGCCCGGGCACCGAGCAGCGGCTGGCTTAATGTCAGGGTCTGGCCTTGTTTCAGGGCAAAACTGCGCCAAGGCTTCAGCACCTGACCGTCCACAGTGGCCGCAAGGTCGGCGCCCGCCAGTGCCAGAGTGCAATCGTCTTGCGCGACAAGGCTCAAGCCACCCAGGGTGATTTCGATCACAGCCGCATCCGGCGAATTACCCAATAGCCAGTTTGCCCACGCCATCGACAGCCAGTCCGCGGCACCGCCCTGGGTCACGCCCAAATGCCGCACGCCAAACCGCCCGCAGTCTTGCAACAGACACAACGGGGTGCTGGCCTTAATCAGTAAACGGCTCATGCCAGTGCCTCCTGAGGGGTGTCATCGCCGCCCAGACGGATGAATTCAGCGCGGGACACAGGCTCAAACCGAACCGTGTCGCCGGGTTGCATCAGGCTGTAGCCATCCCGCTCGCGGTCAAACAGTGCGCTGGGTGTACGCCCCACCAGGTTCCAGCCACCGGGGGATTGCGCCGGATAGGCCGCGGTCTGGCGCTCGGCAATGCCGACGCTTCCGCTGGCGACGCGTTTTCGCGGAGTATTCAGGCGCGGCGCGGCCAGGGCTTCTTCGACCAGGCCCATAAAGGCGAAACCCGGGGCAAAACCCAGCGCAAACACCTGATACTCATGCGCGCTGTGACGACGGATAACTTCACTTACCGGGCAACTTGCGCGCTGGGCCAGTAACGTAAGCTCCGGGCCCACGCTCAAGTCGTACCACACCGGCAGAACATGGCACTGGCCAAGGTTTTGGGTTTGCGGGCGCAGGTCCGTCAGCGCCTGGGCGATCAACTCGCGAGCCTCAACCGGGCTCAGCGCCAGCCCGTCGTAATGCACCATCAGGGTGGTGTAGGACGGCACCAGATCGATCAGGTTTCCGGCAAAGCTGGCCCGCAGGCGCTCGCTGGCCGCCAGCATCCAGGGCATGTTGGCTTCGGCAATCTCATCGAACAAACGCAGCATCAAGCAATCGATCGCCACCACTTCGATACGCGGCTTCATGCCTGCGCCTGCTGACTCAAGGCATCGCGAATACGCTGCACCGCAGCCACTGAACTGGCGTTATCGCCATGTACACACAGAGTATTGGCGTGCAGGTGCAAGGCGCTGCCATCACTGGCAACCAGAGCCTTGCCCGCCGCGATGGTCAGGGCCTGCTGCACGATGACATCGGCTTCGTGGTGCACGGCACCCGGCAACTGTCGGGAGACCAAACGCCCGGCGCTGTCGTAAGCCCGGTCGGCAAAAGCTTCGAACCACAGGGTCACGCCGAACTCATCACCGATGGCCTGCGCGGCGCTGTTATCCCGCGTGGCCATCAGCATCAGCGGCAACGTTGAGTCATAAGCGGCCAGGGCCTGAATCACTGCCCGCAGTTGCGCGGGATTGGCCATCATGTCGTTGTACATCGCGCCATGCGGTTTGACGTAGCTGACCCGCGCGCCCTGAGCACGGCAAATACCGTCCAGTGCACCGATCTGATAGTGCAGAAGGTCCTGCAGCTCTTGCGCCGAGTAGGCCATCGAGCGGCGACCGAAGCCGGCCAGGTCCTGATACGCCGGGTGGGCACCGATTTTCACGTTGTGCGCCAGGGCCAGCGCTACGGTTTTGCGCATGATGCTCGGATCGCCGGCGTGAAAACCGCAAGCAATGTTGGCGCAATCGATAAACGGCATGACGTCGGCATCCAGGCCCATGGTCCAGCTGCCGAAACTCTCACCAATGTCGCAATTCAATAACAGGCGGCTCACGATGATGCTCCTGTGGTCTTTTTATAGTTTAGGTGTGAGCCATTTTTCGACAGGCGCACGCCGTTCGTCCAACTAATAAAAGCCGGACTCGGGCATAAAAAAAAGTTGATTGCTTCTGTGGGAGCGAGCTTGCTCGCGAAAGTCGCCGGGGATTTTCGCGAGCAGGCTCGCTCCCACAACGCCTAAAAGCTGCGCTCGCGGCGGGCAATGCGTTCGCGCTGGCGTTTGCCGCCCAGCACGACCCAATCCACGAGCCGCACGAACCCTTCAATGATGAAGGAGAACAACAAGGCGCCCGCCATGGCCCAGCCGATAGCACTCGGGGACAGCAAAACCTGATAGGTGTAACTGTCGGCGGTTTCCTGGCGGATGGCCGGGTCAGCGGCATAGGCCACCTGCAGGGCGCGCATGTACCACGGGCCTTGCATGGCCTGGAACTGTTCATCAAGCAGACGCTGGCGGTTCAGCAAGGTGCCCAGGCTGGTGGCATCGCTGCGAAAGACCGGGTCGTCGCTGGCCTGGTAATGCGCCACCAACGCGTGCAGGTCGCCCTTGAAAAACTGGTTGGCGGTGTTCTGGAAACCCACCAGCCCGGTCTGGGCCTCGATCAGATGAGCTTCGACGCGATTGGCGTAGTCATTGATAAAGCCTGGCACTTGCACACCCATCAACAAACCAATGGTAAACAACACCAACCGCAGGTAGCTCAAGAACATGTGTGCCCATCCTTATTCGGTTGTGCCCTGGCTGACGCATTCGCCGCGTCGCCACAGGCTCCATTGACCCGGCTCATAGCGCGTCCAGGTTTCGTTTTCGGTCAAAGGCTCGGTGGCGATCACGGTGACCACATCGTTGGGCGTGGTTTCGGCCTGAAAATCGACGATCACGTCGACGTCTTTCAGGCGCGCCGGACCAAACGGGGCACGGCGGGTAATGTGCGCCAGCTTGGTCGAGCAGTAGCAAAACAACCAGTCACCGTCGCTGAGCAGGCAGTTGAACACGCCCTTGCTGCGAAACTCGGCGCAGGCTGCTACCAGCACCGGCAGGATGCGTTCGACATCAACCGGCTCGGGGAATGCTTCGCGCACACGGTTGAGCAGATCACAGAACGCCGCTTCGCTGTCGGTGTCGCCAATGGGTCGATAAAAGCGGGTGCTCGGCGACAAATCGGCCAGTTGGCCATTGTGCGCAAAACACCAGTTGCGACCCCACAGCTCGCGAACAAACGGATGAGTATTGGACAGACACACCTTACCCACGTTGGCCTGACGGATATGCCCGATGACCACCTCGCTTTTGATCGGGTAACGCTGCACCAGCAAGGCGACTTCAGAGTCGCAACTGGCGGCCGGGTCCTGGAACAGGCGCAGGCCACGGCCCTCATAGAAGGCAATGCCCCAGCCATCGCGGTGCGGGCCGGTACGCCCGCCACGCTGCATCAGCCCGGTAAAACTGAACACAATATCGGTCGGGACGTTGGCGCTCATGCCCAATAATTCACACACGCTCGCACTCTCGCATTCAGGCTCGACGAAATAGGATTACAACCGCGGCTCGACCCGGGACGGGGCCGATGTTCGCGACGCGCTTTGTGGCACATAACGATCATTGCCCGCCGAGCCGAACGGCTGGTCGTCTTCAGGATCGTGTTTATCGGCGCGTGCTGCTGCGTCGGCTTGCGCCTTGCGGGCCGTGCTGGCGCGCTCGATGGGCCAGCGGATCAGCGCAAATACGGCGTACACACAAAATGCGATGATGGCGTACATCAACAAATCAGAGACGGCACGCCAGGCGTTGTTGCCAACCTTAAAGGCCAGGTCCAGGGCGGTAATCGCCACCGCGGGTGCAAACTGCTCCTTGACGGGATCAATGATGGTGGGACTGAACAGCAGCACGGCCATTAGCACACGCAGCGGTTCGCGCAACCAGCGCCACATGAAGCGGGTCATTCGGCACCATACGAGCAGGCAGCCCAAAGCGGCAAAGGCGTAAAGGCCCCATGCGATCAGATAGTCGTTCTCGGTCATGGTATCCATGGTCGGCAGGCAATGAGACGCTATGATAACGGCTTTTAGACAGTGCGGCTGCAACGCCGTCAGCCCCTCTTCTTTTTCATGCAGGTTTCAGAGAACACTCAATGACCGAATCAGCCTACGCAAATAGCGCCCCTATCGCACATAAAGCAGAGGGTTCAGACCCCTACTCGTGGTTGCAAAATCGCGATAGCGAAGAGGTTCTAGACTACCTAAAAGCTGAAAACAGCTATCAGGAAGTGCAGTTGGCCGACCAGGCCACATTGCGTGAGACGCTGTTTCAAGAGATCAAGGGCCGAATTCGCGAGACTGATCTGTCGCTGCCCTCCCCTTGGGGGCCGTATCTGTATTACACCCGCACCAACGCCGGTGACGAATACCCTCGCCATTACCGCTGCCCGCGCCCGGCCGATGACAGCCAGCAGGTCGACGAAAACGCCGAGCACTTGCTGCTGGACCCGAACGCCTTGGCCGAGGGCGGTTTTATTTCTCTGGGTGCCTTCAGTATCAGCCCGGATCACCAGCGCCTTGCCTATAGCCTGGACACCAGTGGCGAAGAAACCTATCGCCTGTTTGTCAAAGAACTGAGCACCGGCGCAGTCACCGAGCTGCCGTTTGAAGAATGTGATGGCAGCATGACGTGGGCCAACGACAGCCAGACACTGTTTTTTGCCGAACTGGACGACACCCATCGCCCGCACAAACTGTTGCGCCATACCTTGGGCGAGGCAGACGTCCACGAGGTGTTTCATGAGCCGGATGGACGTTTTTTCCTGCATTGCTATCGTTCGAGTTCTGAGCGCCAGCTGATTCTGCTGCTCAACAGCAAAACTACCAGTGAGAGCTGGGTGCTGAACGCCAATCAGCCGCAGCAGGCTTTTAGCTGCCTGGCGCAAAGGGTTGAGGGGCACGACTACAGCGTCGATCACGGCCTGTACGAGGGGCAATGGTCGTGGTTTATTCGCACCAATCAGGACGGAATCAACTTTGCGCTTTACTACGCCTTTGGCGAGGTGCCGACACGCAATGACTGGCAGCGATTGATCGCCCATAGCGACAGCGTGATGCTGGAAGGCTTGAGTTTGAACGCCCAGGCCCTGTGCCTGAGCCTGCGCGAAGGTGGCCTGCCGATCATCGAAGTCCGCCCCAACGGTTTGCCGTCATATCGCGTGCAATTGCCGGACGCAGCCTACAGCCTGTATGTGCAAGACAGCCTGGAATTTGACAGCACGCACATCCGCCTGCGCTATGAGGCGCTGAATCGTCCTGCGCAAGTACGGCAACTGACGCTGAACACTGGCGAACAAGTCGTACTCAAGGAAACCCCGGTGCTGGGGACATTTAATGCCGATGACTATGTCAGCCATCGCCTGTGGGCCACCGCTCCCGATGGCATTCAGGTGCCGATCAGCCTGGTGGTCAAGCGCGACGTGCTGGGCAAGCCTGTGCCGCTTTACCTGTATGGCTACGGCGCCTACGGCGAGAGCCTAGATCCGTGGTTTTCCCACGCCCGCCTGAGCCTGCTGGATCGCGGCGTAGCCTTTGCCATCGCCCACGTACGCGGGGGCGGTGAGCTGGGTGAAGCCTGGTACCGCGCCGGCAAGCAAGAACACAAGCACAACACATTCAGCGACTTTATCGCCTGCGCCGAACACCTGATCGACCAGGGCCTGACCCGTAGCGAACAGCTGGTGATCAGTGGTGGCAGTGCTGGCGGCCTGCTGATTGGCGCAGTGCTCAATCAGCGCCCGGAGCTGTTCAAGGCGGCGATTGCCGAAGTGCCGTTTGTGGATGTGCTCAACACCATGCTCGACCCGGACTTGCCGCTGACCGTCACCGAATACGACGAGTGGGGTAACCCGCAAGAGCCCGAAGTGTATGAACGGATCAAGGCTTACGCACCCTACGAAAACGTCACGGCGCAAGCGTATCCGGCGATGCTGGTGATTGCCGGCTACAACGACAGCCGCGTGCAGTATTGGGAAGCGGCCAAGTGGGTGGCCAAACTTCGCGCCACCAAGACTGACGACAATCTGCTGCTGCTCAAGACTGAGCTGGAGGCTGGCCATGGCGGCATGAGCGGGCGTTATCAGGGTTTGCGCGACGTAGCACTGGAATATGCGTTTGTGTTCAAGGTACTGGGGATTTGACAGCCCCGCGATAACTCCCCTTTTCGGCGGCTAGAGATACTTCAACCGTGGGAGCGAGCCTGCTCGCGAAGATCATTCGCGAGCAGGCTCGCTCCCACGGGGGGCTTGAAGCATCCACAGCAAGGATGAACAATCAATCCTGGGGGATTTTGCCCTTCAAGTCTTTAACCTCAAGCCCCGGCAGCGGCTGGTCTTTGGGCGGTTGCGGCAGATCAATCGGTGGCAGCGGGATCAAGCTGCCACTTCCGGCAACCGGCTTGGGCACTGCTCTCGGAGTGATTTGCGGGTACGGGGTTGGCGTGGCAGTGCCCGGCGAACCCGGTGCGGCTGTCACGGGGGCACTCGGAACAGTCGTCAATTCCGTTGCCTGGGCTGCACTTATCAAGAGCGCGCTCCCTACAATGGCCGTTAGAATAGTGCGTTTCATCAATCACTCCGTTGCCAGACCGGCTTGTCTGCCCTCAGGCTACTCGTAACCTGCGGTTTTTGCCCCCTTCAATGAGATTTCCATGAAACGTTTTGTTTTGCTCGACACCACTCCGATCCCCGAAAACGGCGGTGCCTTGTGCCTGTTCGAGTATGGCGAAGACTTCGTGATCAAGATTCAGGGCGGTGATGGCGGCCAGTTGATGAACACCCGCATGCACGGCTCGGAAGACGCGCTGGCAGAAATCCCCTGCCGGAAAGTCGCCGGCCGGCCGCAGTCGCGGGTACTGATCGGCGGTCTGGGCATGGGGTTCACCCTGGCCTCGGCACTCAAGCACTTGGGCAAGACGGCCGAAGTGGTGGTCGCAGAGCTGGTACCCGGCGTGGTGGAATGGAATCGCGGACCGCTGGGCGAAAAATCCGGTAACCCGCTGCAAGACCCGCGTACCGTGATCCGCATGGAAGACGTGGCCAAGGTGTTGCAAGTCGAACCCAACGGGTTTGATGCGATCATGCTCGACGTCGACAACGGCCCCGAAGGCCTGACCCAAAAAGCCAATAGCTGGTTGTATTCGGCGGGAGGCCTGAGTGCATGTGCCAAGGCCCTGCGCCCCAAAGGCGTGCTGGCCGTGTGGTCTGCCAGCGCCGACAAACAGTTTTCGGACAAGTTGCGCAAAGCCGGTTTCAAGGCTGAAGAAGTCCAGGTGTTTGCCCACGGCAACAAGGGCACCCGACACACCATCTGGATTGCAGAAAAAATCAAAGGCTGATCAACAGCTAAACTTAACGACATAACCGTCATTTGTCTTACAAGGTGAACCCATGAGTTCGGTGAATCCACCCTCCCACACCGCCAAACTGGACCGCATTCTGGCTGATGCCCAGCGTGACCGTGAAATGGGCTATCGCGACAAGGCCCTGAAAATGTACCCCCACGTGTGCGGCCGTTGCACCCGTGAATTTGCCGGCAAGCGCTTGAGCGAGCTGACCGTTCACCACCGCGACCACAACCACGACAATAACCCGCAAGACGGCTCAAACTGGGAGCTGCTGTGCCTGTACTGCCACGACAACGAGCACTCGCGCTACACCGACCAGCAGTACTTTGCGGAAGGCTCTACCAGCAGCCCGAAAATTGCCAAGGCCACCCACAACCCGTTCGCGGCACTGGCCGGCTTGATGAAGAAAGACGAGTAGCGCCTCGCTGTCGTAGCAGTTGCCGAAGGCTGCGTCCGATTGCGAAGCGATCGTAAAATCAGAGCACGCGACTTCACTCTTAGGCCGCATGGCTCAGGTTTTACGACGACTACGTCGCCGGACGCAGCCTGCGGCAGCTGCTACGGAGTTAGGGACAACACAGGTATACTCGCGTCTTTTTTTCGCAAGGGCTCGGGCAAGTGGCAAACAAACGGTACAGCTGCATTGGTTTGTATAACCCAAAATCGCCGGAAAACGTCGGCTCGGTGATGCGTGCGGCTGGTTGCTACAGCGTTGCCTCGGTGTTTTACACCGGCAAGCGTTACGAACGGGCTCGCGACTTTGTCACCGACACCAAGAAAGTCCATCAGGACATCCCTTTGATCGGCATTGACGACCTGAAGAAGATCATTCCGCTGGGCTGTATTCCGGTCGCGGTAGAAATGGTCGAGGGCGCACGTTCCTTGCCTGAGTACACGCATCCGGACCGGGCGATCTATATTTTCGGCCCAGAAGACGGCTCGCTGGGCAAAGACGTGCTGGAGTGGTGCGAAGACGTGATTTACATCCCGACCAATGGCTGCATGAACCTCGCAGCCACGGTCAATGTGGTGCTTTACGACCGACTGGCCAAGGGCAATAACACCCGCTCCGGCCCCAAGTTCGGCTAGACCTTGCCTTTGTTCTGCTGGCTGGAGCTCCAGTCCACCAGCAGGCTGTAGGCAATGGCGAGCAAGGTAGGTCCGATAAACAAGCCGATAAAACCAAAGGCTATCAACCCGCCAAACACGCCGAGCAGAACAATCACCAGTGGCAGGTTGCCGCCTCGGCTGATCAAGTAAGGCTTGAGCACGTTGTCGACACCGCTGATGATCACCGTGCCCCAGATACCTAGGAAGACCGCCATCCCGTAGTCGCCTTTCCAGGCCAGCCAGGCCGTGGCCGGGACCCAGATAAGCGGCGGCCCCATCGGGATCAGGCTGAGCAGGAACGTCGCCAGCCCCAGCACCAGTGCGCCGGGGACTCCCGCGATCAGGAAGCCGATCAACGCCAGCAGCGCCTGAGCGGCAGCGGTACCAATCACCCCGTTGACCACACGCTGTACGGTGCCCGCCACCAGTTCCTGATAGTAATCGGCACGGTCGCCAATCAGCCGCTCAAGCAGGCCATGGACGAAGCTCGCTAGCCGCGGCCCGTCACGGTAGAAAAAGAACACAAAGACAATACTCAGTGTCAGTTCAAGGATGCCGCCACCAATCTGCGCACTGCGGGCCAAAAACCAGTTCCCCACCTGCCCCAGGTAAGGCTTGACTGCCAGCAGCAGCGCAGCGCCCTGCTCGTCGATAGTGTTCCAGATGCCGACCAAACGCTCGCCGACGATAGGGATACCGGCCAGCCAGGTCGGCGCATCAGGCAAACCTTCGAGCTGAACATCTTTGACGAAGGTAGTGGCATCGCGCACATGGTCTGCCAGGTTGAGCCCCAGCCACACCAGGGGCGCGGCGACCAGCAGCATCCAGCCCAGGGTCAGGATGCCCGCAGCCAGCGACTCGCGCCCTCTGAGCACGCGTGTCAGCAGGCGCATCAGGGGCCAACTGGCGAATGCCAGCACCGCGCCCCAGAACAAGGCCGACCAAAATGGTGCCATCACCCACAGACTGGCACCGAACAACACCAGGAGCAGAATCTGCACCAGCAGGCGATCGTTATTGAGCATGTGTGTTCCACAGAAAGTTCAGAAATCAAAGAAGGACGACGACTACGCAGAGTGTAGCCGTCGTTTACAAGATGCTAGCGCAGTAACTCGATACGCAGCCCTTTGGCATCGCTGTCACCCAGCTCCAGTCGGGCGGCCCGTACACCCTTGCTGATCAACCCATCGCGCCAGGCAGAAGCCTTGGCACCGGTCAAACTGACTCGGGAAGTTGAATCAAGGTTCAATGCCCTGGAGATTAACGTCAGCCACTGTGCATCCGGCTCATCTGCAAGCTTGGGAAAGTCCAGCTCACCCGTGCTTTTCAACTGGCGTTGCAAGGTAGCCGAAGTAGGCAACAGTTCACCCAGATCGGCGCTCGCCTGGAGTTGCTCGACGTGCAGGTAGCCTTTGCGACTGCCCCGATTGATCCCGTACAGGGCAACCAGCTGGTTCTCCCGGGGTGCTGCCCGACGCAACAGCAAATAGGTTTGTTGCTCATCGGAGCCGACCAGCTTGGCGTTGCCGAAAACCTCATTGGCCCACAGGCTGCTTTCGCCACAGTCACGGGCCTGGCACCAGAACAGCAGCTCTGCGCCCTGCTCCTGTAATGCCTCACGGGCAGCGGTAAAGGCTTCAGTCGCCGAGTGTTCGGCGGGTAACTCGTAGGTGATGGCCGTGGTTTGACCACGGGTGTTGACCTGCCCCTCAAATCGCAAGCGGCCGCTGATCTTGCGGATCGAGCCCATCGGATAGATACGTTCGACGTCAGGCTTGACGGCGTAGTCGACAATTTGCGCATCCGCGAGACGCGGTACGTCAGGCAAATCCTGGCTACCGGGCACATCGCTGGCCCAGAGTAACGGGCTAAAACAACTGAGGCTCAAGGCCAGGATATAACGATTGGGTATTTTCATCGGCGTACTTCACCGAGAGATAGCGTGTGGCTCAGCATCCTCACGATAGAGACCGGATGGCCTTTCGGGGTCGCAGCGGTGTAGAGATCTATCATGGTCGTCTCCCATTTCAACCCGCCAAGCCTCGACAGTTGGTCGCCGCAAGTCAAGGAACGGCGAAGAACCGATTGAAACAGTCTGCAACAAGGATCGCTCCCGCTTCGTCATTCAGGTGCAAATGATGGCCACCCGGCAACCGCTCCAGGTGGAAGGGTAGTCGATCCAGTAGCTCCGGATGGCTGGCCAGCATGCCCTGTTCCGCCACAACCAACGCTGTCGGGCAACTCACCCGGCGAATGAAAGACATGGCCTGCTCGTCATTCATGCGCAACGGCGTCGGCAATGTCAGTCGGCTGTCGCTACGCCAGCTGTAACCACCGGGGACCGGCATCAAGCCACGCTGAGCCAGCAGTTCTGCGGCATCCCGACTGACGGCGACCAGGCCTTTCATCCGCGCTTCCACGGCGCGGTCGAGGGTCGGATGCACCGATTTACGCTTATGCGTCAGGTCGAGTTGCGCCTGCAAGGCCTGGCCCATGCGCTCAGCCACATCCCCTTCGGGGCCACTGCGCGCTACGATGCCGTCAATCAACGCCAGCCGGGTCACTCGCTCCGGGAACGATCCGGCGATGACCACTGACACAATCGCCCCCAGCGAATGCCCCAGCAGCGCAAATCGCTCCCAGCCTAATTGCTCGGCCACACACAACACATCGAAGGCATAGTCCGCCAACCCATACCCTGCCCCTCGTGGGCGGTGATCCGAATGGCCATGTCCGGCGAGATCCAGTGCCACGATGCGCAACCCGGCAAGCTTTGGCGCCAGCCGGGCGAAGCTATTGGCGTTGTCCAGCCAACCGTGCAGCGCTATCACGGGCAGGCCGTCCTCTGGACCAAAAATGTGCGCAGCCAGCTCGATATGCGGCAGGCTCAGGCGAATTTCTTCAACCACAGGACTCATGCAAAGTGCTCTTTAAAGGTCGGAATGACGAAGCTCCCAGCGGGCAAAAATCTGTTTGAGCAGGCGGGCGGTGTCCTGCGGTCGCTCCAGCGGAAACATGTGCCCGCCCGGTACGCTCAGGGACTCTCCGTTGGGCATGCGCGAAACGGCCTTGGCATGATGGTTCATGACCACTCGACTGTCGCGCCCACGCACAACGGTCAGCGGTACCTGCAACTGAAAGGCCTTGCCGGGACTGGTGTGGGGCACGCCGCGATAGATATCGATCTCAGTCGCCGGATCAAAGCTCAACCGCAACCGGTCATTAACCGGTTGTAATCCGTGCTCCAGATAAGCCTCAAAGCAGTCAGGGTCAAAACTGCGAAACAGCGACTTGCCCGCAAAGTAGGCGCGCGCCGACTCACGGTCCGCAAATTCTTCGCGCCTCCCCAGCGTGCGACCCGCCGGGGTCAGGCGATCGATCAGGCCAAAACGCTTGGCCGCACGAATCACCCACTGATCGGTACGTGTCAGCACCGGCGAATCCAGCATGACCACGCCCCTGTACAGGTGCGGGCAACGGATGGCGGCATGCAGGTGCAGCATCCCGCCCAGGGAATGGCCAACACCCAGTACGGGCCCAGCTTGTTGTTGCAGGTGGAAAATCAGTTCATCGACGAGGTTATGCCAGTTGTTGTCCACCGGGTAACGGGGGTCATGCCCGTGCTTCGGCAGGTGAGTCACGCTGAAGTCCGGGGCAAGGGCACTGAACAACTTGCCATACGTGGCTGAAGGGAAGCCGTTGGCATGGGCGAAAAAAATCTGCCGAGACATACAAGGCGTCCAGATGCGGGAGGTATGCCGTATTGTCTGCAGGAAGATTCTTCATATCAATGACCGTATGCGCCATGAGTGGCGACAATACGGCCATTATCTGGCCGTTTGATCACCGGGCCGGCGGTGTTTCGCCCAGGGGCACAACGGCGATGGTCAGGCGGGAAATGCAACTGAGTTTGCCGCTGTCATCGCTCAGGCGGATATCCCAGACGTGGGTCGTGCGACCCATGTGCACCGGGCGGGCCACAGCGCTCACCCGGCCGCTGCGTACGCCACGCAGGTGATTGGCGTTGACCTCAAGGCCCACGCAATAAAATTTTTGGGTATCGACACACATAAAACTGGCCATCGAGCCGAGGGTTTCGGCCAGCACCACTGACGCCCCGCCATGCAGCAGGCCGAAAGGTTGGTGGGTACGATGATCGACCACCATGCTCGCCGTGATGGAGTGGTCATCGAAGGCATCGAAAGTGATGTCCAGGACGTCGCAAATGGTGTTTTTGCGCAGCTCATTAAGGCGCGCCAGGTCGGGCGGTGTGATCCACGAAATCATGCAGTCATTCCTTGGTCTGTGAGTGTTGGTGGCGGCGTCATTGACGTGCAATGCAGCCGCAAAAATGCCATTGATCCGCCCCAACTATCTTTCACTACGACCGGAATGCGCAACCGCTGCAATGATCAGGGGTGATGAACACCGAGCAGGGTCATGCTGCCAGCCAGCGGCCACTCACCTTCGAGCTCCACCAGGCTGGCCGTCTGCATCGGCTGGGGCTGACGCACATGACCATGCACCAGCAGACTGATCAACTCGCCCACAAACGGCTGATGACTGACCAGCAGTACATTACCGCTGTCCGGCAGTTTGCTGACCGCAAACTTGGGCTCACTTTCGGGTGTCAGCCAGGGCACGGTGATGAGGCCGGATGTAAAACCAAGTGCCTTGCGCACCAGCTCGGCGGTTTGCTGCGCCCGCACGTAAGGGCTGACCAGAATGCTGTCCAGCGGCTGGCCAATCAACAGGGCTGCACTGCGCAGCACCTGCTCACGACCATGGGCTGTGAGCTCGCGTTCGGCATCACGCCGGGCGTGAGGCTCGGCTTCGCCGTGACGCAGAATCCAGATTTTCATGGCTTGGTCTCTTCGCCCTTGGCGGTTTGCGCGTAGGGAGCTTCACCTTCTGGTGCACGCGGGGCCGGCCAATCGGCAAACGGCCAGGGTTTTTGCTCGGTGTGAAAGCTGCCAAATCGACCTATTTGTGCGAGGTAAAGGCTCAGGCTATCCCCAAAGTTCATCAGGCCGCCATTGGGAGCACCGTAAACCACACGGTATATCAGTTGCACCAGCACCAGCCCGCCAAGCACCAATTGCGCAACCTGCCAGACCAGCAAGAAAACCAGCATCCACAGCACGCGCAAAACGAGGGACTCGTACTTGGGTGCGTTTTTAGTGTCGTTCATGTGCTGCTCCTGTCGTGCTTAGTTGAAACCGCTGGTGGAGATAAAATCGACATCCGTCTTGGGCTCGCCGCGCATCAGCTGCCCGATGACCTGATCCAGGGTGTAACCCTCGAACAAGATCGCGTGCAGGCCAGCCACCAGCGGCATGTACACGTTCAGCTCTTGCGCCTTGGCCTTGAGCACCTTGAGGGTGTTAACGCCTTCGGCGACCTCCCCCAGTCGAGTGACGGCCTCTTCCAGACTGAGCCCCTGCCCCAGGGCGAACCCCACCTGGTAGTTGCGGCTTTTGGCCGATGAGCAGGTAACGATCAAATCACCTACACCTGCCAAGCCGAGGAACGTCATCGGGTTTGCGCCCTGGCTCACGGCAAATCGGGTCATTTCAGCCAGGGCACGGGTAATCAGCATGCTCTTGGTGTTTTCACCCATGCCCAGCGCCACGGCCATGCCGGCGATGATTGCGTAAACGTTTTTCAACGCCCCGCCCAGCTCTACCCCAAACCGGTCAGCACTGGCATAGACCCGGAATGTACGACCATGCAGTGCCGCCTGAACGCGGTTGCAGAGGTCTTCATCGGCGCTGGCGACCACGGTGGCAGTCAACGCATGCTCAGCGACCTCGCGGGCAAGGTTGGGCCCTGACAAGACGCCAATACGCGCTTGAGGGGCTATTTCTTCGAGAATTTCGCTCATCAGCTTGAAACTGTGGGCTTCGATCCCTTTGGTCAGGCTGACCAGCATTTTGCCGCTCAAGCGCTCGGCGTGTTCGGCCAGAACGCTGCGCAAGGCGCTGGACGGCAAGGCTACAAAACACAGCTCGCAGGCATCGAGCGTCGCTTGCAGGTCAGTGACCGGCTCAACTGCGGGGTGGATTTTGATGCCCTTGAGGTAACGCGGGTTTTCGCGATTGAGGCGAATGGCCTCGGCTTGCTCGGGGTCGCGCATCCACTGATGCACACGATGACCGTTTTCTGCCAGCAAGTTGGCCACGGCGGTGCCAAAGCTTCCGCCTCCCAAGACCGCAATAGCGTGCTGTTCAGTCATATGCAATCCCGTTTTCCATCTAGCAGTGGCAATGGCGGCATTATACGGAGCACATCCCCCGCGACCAGCCCTATGGCATATAGATGGCTTTGACTGAAAAAGTGCAAGACCTCAGTTAACATGCCGCTCAGGTACTCACCTTCAAGAGGCAGCTTCGCTGCACTTCAAAATGAACGACTGCAGGTCAAGGATGACAACGTATATGGGAGATGTATTCGCTGGGCGCAGAGTTTCTGTCGGAGACACGTTCCCATGATGACTCGCAGCCGGTGGGATATTCACACCCGTACACAAATGATGAGTCTTGGCCCGGCCTTGTTGTTGACCTTGCTGTTGATCAGTTTTTTCACGTTCGTACGCATTCAGGATTTACGTCAGGAACTCAAGCACACCGGCCAATTGATCGCCAACCAATTGGCACCCGCTACCGAGTACGGGCTCATCACGGGGAATACCCACGTCCTGGAACCCCTGATCAACGCCTCGCTGAACATCCCACACGTACAGTTTGTGCAGGTACAGAATCGTACCAATGAAGTGCTGGCACAGGCCGAGCACTCCCCGCCCGGCAATGAGCAGGGCTCGCAGGTTGAAGTGTTCCAGGCTTCCGTCAGATTGCAGAAGAACCCTTCGGGGGATTATTTTTTGCTCAGCAGTAACCAGACGCCTGCACCGACAGAAGACTATCTGGGACGGGTACTGGTTGGCATGTCCGGTGAGGCGTTCAGCACCCGCCAGCAAGAAATCCTGCTCAAGGCGGTGATTCTCGCCTTGTTTGCCCTGGGCTTCACTTACCTGCTGGCCAGACGCCTGGCATCCAACCTGTCCAAGCCCATCAGTGATATGAGCAATGCGGTCAAGGCCATCCAGCAGGGCGACTACACAACGCCCCTGCCGGTCGTCGACGATGGCGAACTGGGCAGTCTGGCCCAGCACATCAACAATCTGGCCGATGGCCTTGAACAGGCCAGCCGGGAGCAACATGCCGCCATCGCCCAACTGATTCAGACACGTGAAGAAGCCGAACGGGCCAACCGTGCCAAAACCGACTTTTTGGCCATGATGAGCCACGAGCTTCGTACGCCGATGAATGGCGTGCTAGGCATGCTGCAACTGCTGGAAACCACGGAAATGACTGAAGAGCAGGCTGAATATGCCGCTTTAGCGTCTGAGTCCACCGAGCATTTGCTCAAAGTCATTAACGATATCCTCGACTTCTCGCGCATCGAACGGTCAGCCCTTGAACTGGAGCGCATCCCCTTCAACCTCGCAGAGCTGGTCAGCAATTGCGCCCAGGCTTTCCAGCACAGCGCCGTGCAACGCGGCCTGCACTTGCAACTGACAATCCCCGAGGGCTTGCAGGACTTGCACGTGCTGGGGGACCCGACACGGATCAGGCAAATTCTGGTCAACCTGATCGGCAATGCCTTGAAATTTACCGAGCATGGCCAGATCAGCATCGAACCGCTTTGGCAAAGGCTGGATCATGAGTTGATCTGGTTTACTTGTGTCGTGCGCGACAGCGGTATTGGTATCAGCAGCGAAAAACTGGATTCCATGTTCACCGCTTTCCAGCAGGCTGACAGCTCGATTTCGCGGCGCTACGGTGGCACAGGGCTGGGCCTGCCCATCGCCCGCACGCTGGCTGAACGCATGGGCGGCACGTTGCATGCCACCAGCGAAGAGACCCTGGGCTCAGTGTTCACCCTGGAAATCCCGTTGGAACTGCATCAGCCCGCAGAGCACAGTCAAAGACCTGCACTGGAGCCGGAAACGACGTGCGCGCCAGGGCGTAAAATTCTGTTGGTGGAAGATAATCAGGTCAATCAGACCGTCATTGAAGCCATGTTGAGCAGCCTGGGATATGAAGTGAGCATGGTCAGTGATGGCGCACAGGCCATTCACTTCGCCAACACCGAGCGCTTTGCCGCAATTCTGATGGACTGTCGCTTGCCGATCATCAACGGCTACGAAGCCACCCGGCAAATTCGTCAACTGCCCGGGTGCATGACCCTGCCCATTATTGCCCTGACCGCCAATGCGTTGCAGGGTGATCGGGAAACCTGTCTGCAAGCCGGAATGAACGATTACCTTGCCAAGCCGTTCAAACGAGCTGATCTGGAACAAATTCTGCTGCGCTGGGTCCAGTAACTTATGGCTAAAAGGCCACCTGCGACTGGCGTTAAACACAAAAGTGCGGCAGTCTTAGGCACCCGAATGGGCCACTGAACCGGCCCGATTTAAATTTTCAGTGCACAAGTGTACATTCTTGCCCTTTGCGCTGTGACTTTCACTACAACGCAATAGTCTATGTGTAGGCTGGCGAACTGGAACTCGTATGTTTCAGTTGGTCGGGAAGATTTGCCCCACCCTGCCGCATGGGATTATTGAGGAGCTCGCATGACCAAACAAAACGCCTTTACTCGGGAAGATTTGCTGCGCTGTAGCCGTGGCGAGCTGTTCGGCCCAGGTAACGCGCAACTGCCCGCCCCTAACATGCTGATGGTTGATCGCATCACCCATATCAGCGAAGAGGGTGGCAAGTACGGCAAAGGTGAATTGGTCGCCGAGCTGGATATCACCCCTGACCTGTGGTTTTTCGCCTGCCATTTCGAAGGCGATCCGGTGATGCCAGGTTGCCTGGGCCTCGACGCCATGTGGCAGCTGGTCGGCTTCTATCTGGGCTGGCAAGGTCTGCCAGGCCGCGGTCGTGCCCTGGGTTCCGGCGAAGTGAAGTTCTTCGGCCAGGTCTTGCCGACCGCCAAGAAAGTCACCTATAACATTCAAATCAAGCGCGTCCTCAAGGGCAAGCTGAACCTGGCCATTGCCGATGGTTCGGTCACTGTCGACGGTCGCGAGATTTATACTGCCGAAGGCCTTCGGGTCGGCGTATTTACTTCCACTGACAACTTTTAAGGGTTATCCGCATGCGCCGCGTCGTTATCACTGGTCTGGGCATCGTTTCGTGCCTGGGCAATGACAAAGAGACCGTCTCCGCTAACCTGCGTGCAAGTCGCCCTGGCATCCGATTCAACCCGGAATATGCCGAAATGGGTCTGCGTAGCCAGGTTTCCGGCTCCATTGACCTGCCTCTCGAAGAGCTGATCGATCGCAAGATCTATCGCTTCGTCGGCCACGCAGCGGCTTACGCCTACCTGGCCATGAAAGACGCCATCACTGATTCGGGCCTGACCGAGGAGCAAGTCTCCAACCCGCGTACCGGCCTCATCGCCGGCTCGGGTGGCGCGTCGACCTTGAACCAGATGGAAGCGCTGGACATCCTGCGCGAAAAAGGCGTCAAGCGCGTTGGCCCGTACCGCGTTACGCGGACCATGGGCAGCACCGTTTCTGCCTGCTTGGCTACTCCCTTCAAGATCAAGGGCGTGAACTACTCGATTTCCTCTGCCTGCGCCACCAGTGCTCACTGCATCGGTACTGCGGTCGAGCAGATTCAGTTGGGCAAGCAAGACATCGTTTTCGCGGGCGGTGGTGAAGAAGAACACTGGAGCCAATCGTTCCTGTTCGACGCCATGGGCGCGCTTTCCACTCAATACAACGACACGCCTGAAAAAGCGTCCCGTGCCTACGACAAAAACCGTGATGGCTTCGTCATCGCCGGTGGTGGTGGCATGGTTGTGGTTGAAGAGCTGGAGCACGCTCTGGCTCGTGGAGCCAAAATCTACGCTGAGATTGTCGGCTACGGTGCGACATCCGACGGCTACGACATGGTTGCTCCAAGCGGCGAAGGCGCCATCCGCTGCATGCAGATGGCAATGTCTACCGTTGACGGCCCGATCGACTACCTCAACACCCATGGCACCTCTACTCCAGTAGGCGACGCCAAGGAAATGGAAGGTGTTCGCGCGGTGTTCGGCGACAAGGCGCCAGCCATCAGCTCTACCAAGAGCCTGTCGGGTCACTCTCTGGGCGCCGCCGGCGTTCACGAAGCGATCTACTGCTTGCTGATGATGGAAGGTAACTTTATCGCTGGTTCGGCCAATATCGATGAAATCGATCCGGTCGTTGCCGACATGCCGATCCTGACCAAGACCCGCGAGAACGTCACTCTGAACAATGTGATGAGCAACAGCTTCGGCTTCGGTGGCACTAACGCCACTCTGGTACTGAAGCGCTGGGCTGAATAAGCCTGCTGCTCGCAGGATAAAAAATGCCCCGGACATCCGGGGCATTTTTTTGTCCTGAATAAAGCGTCATGGCTGCTTTTTCGGCAATACCGCCAAAAAGTTGTCCTTGGCGACTTGGCGCGCCACGCTGAGGGGCAATGCATCTAGGAACGGATCAAAGCTGCGCAATTCCTGACCCAAATTGTCGAAACGCCCCACTACATCCGAGCCCAGCATAAAACGCCCGGGGAAGCGCTCTACCAACGCAACCCACTCAGGCCTTGCCAAGCCCTGCTCATCCAGCAGATACGGCCTGAGCATGCTCCAGGATAGGTCTACGTACAGATTCGGGTAAGTGGCCAGCAACCGTTCCAGGGTCGGCAACAAAAATGGCATTTGGGTTTGATGCCGATGAATCTCGGCGCTGGTGCCAGCGTGGGCCCAGATAAAGCGGGTATCGGGATGCCGAGCCAGGGGTTCCTCCAGCTCGGCCAGATACAGCGGGTTCCTCTCACGTTTCGACGTGATGTTGGAATGCAGCAAGACTGGCAAATCATGTGCGCCAGCCAAGGTGTAAATCTTGTTCATGGCTTCATTGTTGGCTCGCGGCGTATCCCCGGCGATCAGAGCTGTCAGATCATCATGCCGGGTAAACACCTCGCCGATGCCTTGCCACAGCCCGGGGTCGAGATCGAGCATGCGCTGGATATGTGCCGCCGAGTTTTTGTCATTGGGATTAAACCCTGACAGAAACGGATGAAAGTGCCGACGCTGCTCTGCAGTCAAACCTTTGACCGCCGCAGCCACCCATACATCCGTGGCACTGAACCAATAGGCATCCGCATCATCACCCGCGTAGTAGCGTGGCCGCTTGGGCTCGTCTTCATGCCACTTCTTGGCAACCGGAATACCGGAGATCATGACGTGCTCGATACGGTTTTGCGCCATAGCCGCCAGCAACTTGTCCATTCCCGCCGTTTCCTGGAAGAAATCGACGTAATGCAGATGTGCATCGCTGTAGGCGTAGTCACGGGACTGGGCCCAAGCACCGGAAGTCGCCAGGGCCAACGCCAGAACGCAGTGTTTCAATCGCACCTGCCACCTCCTGTTTTATTGACTCCAGTAGACCTGCGAGGCCACGCAAGGTTTCAGCTTGGGATCAAAGGGAACGCATGACTCGCCGTATGCTCTATAAAGATCAGGACCTTTATCACTGCCACTCCGAGGTTTGCCATGACTGTTACCGTTAATACCGAGTCCCACGAAGGTTTTCGTCACAGCATTAAAATCGACGATCACGAGGTGTTTACTGACTTGCCTAAATCCATGGGAGGCGAAAGCTCCGCTCCCTCCCCCCATGATTACTTCGATGCGGCCCTAGGCGCCTGCAAGGCGCTGACACTCAAGCTCTATGCGCAAAAAAAGGACATCCCGCTCACCGGCGTGACCGTCGAAGTCAAGCACGACGCCAGCGAAGAGCAGAAAGGTAAATACGCCCTGCACGTCAAACTGACGCTCAAAGGCGTACTGACCGATGCCCAGCGCGATGAACTGCACAATGTGGCCGACAAGTGCCCGGTGCATAAATTGATGACCACCGCCGAGGTCACCATCGAAACCCATTTGTCTGAAGGTGCCTTCAGCCAGTAACGCACCGGTTCTACCTGCAGGCCTGCGAAGCGTTGGGTTATGCTCAACGCTTCTCCATTGCAGGGACCTTCAAATGCTCACACTGACCATGATTCGGCCACGCGCCGAGGATGTCGAAGGCCAGCCGATCTTGCGCTCCCTGCCCTCGGCCAAATGCCGCAGCGTCGGGCCTTTTGTATTTTTCGACCACATGCTGCCTACCCACTATCCACCCGGCCACGGGATGAATATCAGACAGCATCCGCACATCGGTCTGTCCACTCTGACCTATTTGTTCGAAGGGCAACTGCAACACAAGGACAGCCTGGGCTCTGACCAGCAGGTTGGCCCTGGAGACGTCAGCTGGATGACCGCAGGCGCGGCCATTGCTCACGTTGAACGTACACCCGCCTCAATTCTGGCGCACGGTTCTAGCCTGCACGGGCTGCAAGTGTGGCTGGCTTCGCCCAAGGAGCATGAACAAGGCGCAAGCCACTACAGCCATCATGATGCGGACAGCCTGCCGGTCAGTGAGGGTCTGGGCGTGATGATTCGCCTGATTGCGGGCACGGGTTTTTGCTTGGTCTCACCGGTACCGGTGCTCTCACCGACCCTGTATGCCGAAGTGCAGATGCAGACAGCCACTACGCTGCTGGTTCCTGCTGAACACCCGGAGCGCGCACTGTATGTGCTCGAAGGTGAAGTGCAACTGGAAGGTCAGACGATCGAGCCCCGCTGCCTGGTACTGTTGCCGCCCGGCGAAGCCATGACCCTGGGTGCCATGAGTGACAGCCATATGGTGATAATCGGCGGGACGGCGCTCGATGGTCCGCGCCGCATGAACTGGAACTTCGTCGCCAGCGATCCCGCCCTGATCGAGCAGGCCCGATCTCGCTGGGCCGCAGGACATTGGCCGACAGTACCTGGAGAAACCGGTCGTATCGAACTGCCTTGAAGCCCAGCCCGCAGATGCCTTACAACACCATTGCCGCCACCCAGCCAAAGGCCAGCAACGGCAAATTATAATGCAGGAACGTGGGCACTACGGTGTCCCAGATATGGTGATGCTGGCCGTCAATATTCAGACCGGACGTTGGCCCCAGCGTGGAGTCGGACGCAGGAGAGCCCGCATCACCCAGGGCGCCCGCTGTACCGACGATACAGACGATGGCCATTGGGCTGAAACCCAGCTGTACGCAGAGCGGCACAAAAATAGCCGCCAGAATCGGCACAGTGGAAAATGACGAACCTATACCCATGGTCACCAGCAATCCAACCAGCAGCATCAGCAGCGCGCCGACGCCCTTACTGTGGTTGATCCAGCCAGCAGAGGCTTCAACCAGTGATTTGACTTCGCCCGTGGCTTTCAGGACCTCAGCAAATCCCGACGCTGCGATCATGATGAAACCAATCATGGCCATCATCTTCATGCCTTCGGTGAACAAATCATCAGTCTCGCGCCAACGCACGATCCCCGAGGCCGAAAAAATCAGAAAACCTGCCAGCGCACCAATGATCATGGAGCCCAGCCATAGCTGAATGATAAACGCCGAGGCAATGGCAGCACCGGCTACCAGCAGTGTGCGCGGGTTATAACTGACGGCAACCTGCTCAACCTGTTCTATCTTGGCCAGGTCATATTCGCGTTTTTTACGGTAACTGATAAAAACTGCCACCAACAAACCGAACAACATCCCTAATGCCGGGATTGCCATTGCGTGGGTGACATTGACCTGGCTGATGTCCACGCCGCTTTTGCTGACGTTGGCGAGCAATATCTGATTAAGAAAGATATTGCCAAAGCCCACCGGCAAAAACATGTACGGCGTGATCAAACCAAAGGTCATGACACAAGCGATCAAGCGCCGGTCAATTTTCAGCTTGGTCAGCACATACAACAGGGGGGGAACCAGCAAAGGAATAAAAGCGATATGAATCGGCACAATGTTTTGCGAAGAAACAGCCACAACCAACAACAGACCGATCAGTAACCATTTAACGCTGTTGCCACCGACCGCATGCTGCTTGTTGACCATCATCAACGCTTTGTCCGCCAGGGCATGGGCCATGCCCGACTTGGCTATTGCTACGGCAAATGCACCCAACATGGCATAGGACAACGCCACCTGAGCACCACCGCCCAATCCACCGTTGAAAGCATTGAGCGTTGCCTCGATGCCCAGCCCGCCAACGAGACCGCCCACAACGGCCCCCACTATCAGTGCAATTACCACGTGCACACGGGACAAACTGAGCACCAGCATGATGCCGACCGCGGCAATTACTGCATTCATCATTACAACCTCATAGCGCGCACCACGATAAAACACCGTAAAGCGGAAAATTTCGGGCAAAAGACGACTGTTCCAATCGCCGGATCTGGAAGGGTGGACCTTTTTGAGGGCGCACACTTTGCAGCACCTCCCGCGCCTTGTCAAAGCGCAGGCCCAAGGCATCCAGACAATCTTCCCCAACCGGCCTTATCCCTAGTATTTAAAGGGCTAAATAAGCTTTTTAAAGACCGGGCAAAACACTAAAAACTCCGGTTTTTACGTAAAGAAAAAAGCCGCGTGGCCGCTAACGATGAAAGCCCCTTTTAAGGATGTATCCATGTCGCTCAGACAGCTTTCCATCCAATGGAAAATCACCCTCCTCGCCGGACTTTGCCTGCTGGGCGTTGTTACCTTGCTGGTGGGGCTTTCTCTCTATCGCATGGATCACACCGCCGACATGGTGGAGGCTTCAAGCTCACAGATGCTAAATGAGTCTGCGCAAGCCCGCATTGAGGCTCAGGGTGAAGCCCAGGCACTGGCAATCAGTCGCCAGTTTATGGACGCCTATCAGTACGGCAACGGGTTCGCCCGACAAGTCCTGTTTTTACGTGAGCAATCCGAGAAACGCTTCCTGGATGCTTTCGACCTGCGCGAAGACCTGACACGACAGGTAAAAGCGGCATTGCAGGCCAATCCGGATTTGCTGGGGCTGTCGCTGGTATTTGAAGCCAACGCACTGGATGGCAAGGATTCACTCTTCGACCATCAAAAAGAGCTGGGCAGCAATGATAAAGGGCGTTTTGCCCTTTACTGGTCGCAACCGACACCGGGCAAGCTGAGCTCGATGGCCCTGCCCGAATCGGATATGGCCGACACCAGTACTGGCCCCAGCGGCCAGGCCAATAACGCGTGGTTTACCTGCCCTCGCACCACGCGCAAACCGTGCATTATTGAACCCTACTTTTATGAAATCGACGGGCAAAACATACTACTGACCAGTATCGTTTTCCCGCTGATTGTTGACGGAAAGGTCATTGCTTCACTGTCGGTTGATATCAACCTCAACAGCTTGCAAGCCATCACCGTCCAAGCCAGTCAGAAGCTGTACGACGGGCAAACACGCGTCGGCATTATCAGCTCAGCCGCCATTCTGGCCGGTTTCAGCGCTGACGCCAGCAAACTTGCCCAGCGCCTTGATCAGGTAGACGCCAGCGATGGCGCTGAACTGATCCGCATAATGGCCACAGGCAATCAGGCGCAGAGCATTCGCAGCCAGCAACGCCTGAAAATCCTGACGCCTTTCCAGCCGATCCCGGGCAGCAAGCCCTGGGGCGTATTGCTCGACGTGCCTGAAGCCGTACTGGTCGGGCCTGCCCAGGCCCTGCAGGCAGAACTGGACGAACGCAATAAAGCCGGAGCCTTGACCGAGATGGCCTGGGGCTCTCTGGCCGCCATTATCGGGCTTCTGCTGGTGTGGTTGATGGCCCGCAGTGTCACGCGCCCGATCCTGGGCGTGGCCAACATGCTTGAAGACATTGCCAGTGGAGAAGGTGATCTGACCCGTCGCCTGGCGTATGACAAACAAGACGAACTGGGACAGCTCGCCAGCTGGTTCAACCGGTTTCTCGACAAGCTGCAACCGACCATCGCCGAGGTCAAACGCTCGGTGCAGGACGCCCGCAGTACGGCCGATCAATCGGCGGCCATTGCTACCCAGACTAGCGCGGGCATGGAGCAGCAGTACCGTCAAGTCGACCAGGCGGCCACAGCCTCCCATGAAATGAGTGCAACGGCGCAGGATGTCGCTCGCAGCGCTGCACAGGCCGCTCAAGCCGCTCGTGATGCTGATCAGGCGACGCGCCAGGGACTCACGATCATAGACCGTACGACTGCCAGCATTGATCATCTGGCTGCCGATATGAGTGTGGCCATGGCGCAAGTTGAAGGGCTGGCTGCCAATAGCGAAAAAATCGGCTCCGTACTGGAAGTCATTCGTGCCATTGCCGAACAGACCAACCTCCTCGCCTTGAATGCGGCGATTGAAGCGGCGCGGGCAGGCGAAGCCGGGCGCGGGTTTGCCGTGGTTGCTGACGAGGTGCGCAACCTGGCACGCCGGACTCAGGAATCGGTTGAGGAAACCCGCCAGGTCATCGAACACCTGCAAGCGGGAACTCAGGAAGTGGTGAGCTCCATGAGCAACAGCCATCGCCAGGCTCAGGGCAGCGTGGAGCAGGTAGGACAAGCGGTGACGGCCTTGCAGCAAATCGGTGATGCCGTGACGGTAATTACTGACATGAACTTGCAGATTGCCAGCGCGGCTGAAGAACAGAGTGCCGTGGCAGAAGAGATCAACAACAATGTTTCGACTATTCGTGATGTCACAGAGTCTTTGTCTGAACAGGCCAATGAGTCTGCCAGGGTGAGCCAGGCCCTGAACTCACTGGCTAACCAGCAGCAAAAATTGATGGATCAATTTAGGGTTTGATCCGTCGTGCGATGACGGCTTTACGCCGTCGTCGCCTTTTGCGTACGCCCGGGGAGCTTGATTCTTACCATCAGCCCACCCAATGAGCCCGTTTCAAGCGCCATCTCACCACCCCAGACATCAACAATGTCTCGCACGATGCCCAAGCCAAGGCCATGGCCACTGGTTTGTTCATCCAGACGCGTGCCCCGGCTGAACACCTGATCACGTTTAGCCTCAGGAATACCGGGACCATCGTCCTGTACCTCAATCAGAAATCCGTCTGGAGTTTGGCTCACGCTCAGGTCTACCTGGGCGTCGGCCCATTTACAGGCGTTATCCAATAGATTGCCGAGCAATTCGAGCATGTCTTCCCGATCCCAAGGCAGATGCAGCCCCGGTGAAGCATTGAGCGACAGCTCCAGATGCTCACCATGAATCATCCCAAGAGTCGCCAGTAGCCCCGGCAACTCGGCATCAACGTCAAATTGCGCACCTGGCAAGGCATCACCTGCCAGCCGGGCACGATTGAGTTCCCGACTCATGCGCTGCTGAATGTGCTCCAACTGTTCGCGGAGTGTTTTTTGTATCTCGGGATAGGCCGCAAGTCGCGAGTCACTGGCAAGACTGATTAAAACTGCCAGCGGTGTTTTTAATGCATGCCCCAAATTACCCAACGCATTACGCGAGCGTTTAAGGTTGTCTTCGGTATGGGCCAGCAAGTGGTTTATTTGCGTGACCAGGGGTTCAAGCTCAAGGGGGACTCTCGAATCAAGCTGCGAGCGCTGACCTGATTGCAACTGAGCGATTTGTTTACGCGCCGTCTCCAATGGCCGTAGAGCACGGCGAACAGTAACGCGCTGCAACAGTAAAATAACTACCAGGGCAAAGACGCCCATTCCCAGGCCAATCTGCTGAACCTGTTTAAAGCTTTCACGTATGGGGGTGTAGTCCTGGGCAACACTGATGGAGACCGCTTGGCCTAGGCGCTGGTAGTCACTGCGCATGACCAGCAACATCTGCCCTTCTGGACCAGGTTGCAGTTCGCTGCTCAACCCGGGCTGGCTGGGGCGCGGTAATTGAGCGTCCCATAGCGAACGAGAGCGCCAATGAGTATCGCCAAACTCGATACTGAAGTAATGCCCGGAAAATGGCCGCTGATAAGCAGGCGACAACCGTCGTTCATCCAGCTGCAAGCCTTGAGGGCCGCGACTTAACGCTATCAGCAAGTTCTCGCTATCGTTTTTCAGGCCTGATTCCAGATAACGCTGGAGGCCATTTTCAAACAGCCAGAGGCTGACTTGACCTACCACCAGACCCGCGACCAACAGAACACTGACCAAACCCAGGCTCAAACGCCTCTGAATGGATCTCACTGACCGACAGCGCCGAAAATATAGCCTTGACCGCGACGAGTTTCGACCACTGCACGCCCCAGTTTGCGACGTAAGTGGTTCACGTGAACCTCTAAAACATTAGAGTCACGTTCGGTTTCGCCGTCGTAAAGATGTTCGGCCAGATGGCTCTTGGAGAGGATCTGTTGGGGATGCAACATGAAATACCGCAGGAGGCGAAACTCGGCTGCGGTCAACTGCACCTCGGTTCCCTCTCTGATTACACATTGACGTGCTTCATCCAAATGAAGCCCAGCAGATTTCAATAAAGGCTGATTCGCTTGACCGTGAGAACGACGCAACAGCGCCTGCACCCGCAATTGCAGTTCTTCAGGATGAAAAGGCTTGGTCACATAATCATCTGCACCGGCTTTAAGGCCATCTATGCGTTCGGACCAAGAGCTGCGGGCCGTCAAAATCAGAACAGGCGTCGCCAGCCCTTGTGTGCGCCATTGTTTGAGAACATCGATGCCGGACATCCCCGGTAACCCCAGATCAAGAATAATCAGGTCATACGGTTCACTTTGTCCTTGATAAAGGGCATCGCGGCCATCGGCAAGCCAATCAACTGCATAACCAAGGCGTGTTAATCCGGCCATCAGTTCATCGGCCAAAGGAACGTGATCTTCTACCAGCAGCAACCGCATTAATCATCTACCTCATCTTTAAGCAATTGACCATTGCTGGCGTTCAGCTTGATCTCGCGCACAACGCCGCTGGTCGTCAGCAACTCAACCTCGTAAACATAAACGTCGTCATCTTCCTCCAGCTCTACCTCCAGCAACTTTGCACCAGGGTGACGCTCAAGGGCTTTTTGAAGCAGCTGCTCCAGCGGCTGGATCAAGCCTTGCTCACGCAAACGCAGGGCCTCGTCCGGGCCCAAGTCTCGCGCAATAGCCATAGAACAGAAAGCAGAGAACACCAGCACGATAAATCCACTTACTCGTAGGTTCACTGTCATCACTTGCCTTTGCGGCCTCCGTTCAATGTCATTTTTGCGATATCAAAAACAGGGAGCATAAACGTATTGGCTTAATTGAAACTGAATCAGCTAACCCTCGCCCTCTGATTGCGGGAGGTATACACCTGCGCTGGGCGTTAACTGCTAAACTGCCGCCCTGTATTCATCGCTCAGGCGATAGTCACCTTTCAAGAGCTATAAATATTGTGGAAATTTTCAAAGAGTTTACCTTCGAATCTGCGCATCGCCTGCCTTACGTTCCTGAAGGCCATAAATGCGGCCGCTTGCATGGTCACTCATTCAAGGTGGCAATCCATTTAAGCGGTGATATCGATCCGGCAACCGGCTGGATTCGTGACTTCTCAGAAATCAAGGCGATTTTCAAACCACTTTATGAGCTGCTTGATCACAACTATCTGAATGATATTCCTGGCCTGGAGAATCCAACCAGCGAAGTGCTGGCCAAGTGGATCTGGCAACAGCTTAAGCCTTTGCTTCCAGAATTATCCGCGATCCGAATCCATGAAACCTGCACCAGTGGTTGCATCTACTACGGTGACTGAGTCAATTGCGCCAAAAAACCACCTGAATGGGTGGTTTTTTTTGCCTTGAAAAAAGCTACAGGCAGGATGCAAGCGGTTTAAACCTGCCAATACTTTTCTCGCCACAAAAACAAACCCCCTGTCTGCGTTAGCAGACAGGGGGTTTGGAATTTAATCTTGACGATGACCTACTCTCACATGGGGAAACCCCACACTACCATCGGCGATGCATCGTTTCAC
>NZ_JYKZ01000037.1 GCF_001043005.1 Pseudomonas psychrophila | reverse complement strand
GACGCCGGAAAATGAAACGGAACAGGGCCATCCGGATCGCCGTTCATGAACTGACGAATACGCGGATTAGCGGCATTCATCAGCTCTTCTGGCGTGCCCTGCCCCAATACCTGACCATCTCCGACAACATATAAGTAGTCGGCAATACTCGCTGTTTCGGCCAAATCGTGTGAAACCACAATACTGGTAATTCCCAGGGCGTCGTTCAGCAGGCGAATCAGTCGCACCAGCACACCCATTGCGATAGGGTCCTGCCCCACGAAAGGCTCGTCATACATCAGTATTTTCGGATCCAGCGCAATCGCTCGCGCCAAAGCTACCCGACGCTTCATGCCACCGGACAGCTCATCCGGCATCAGGTCGATTGCACCGCGCAGCCCGACCGCTTGCAGCTTGAGCAGCACGATGTCACGGATCATTTCTTCCGGCAGCTGGGTGTGAACCCGCAGCGGAAAAGCCACGTTCTCGAACACGTCGAGATCGGTGAACAGGGCTCCGCTCTGAAACAACACGCCCATATGTTTGCGGGCATCGAAAAGATCACTGCGTGACAGGGCCGGCAGGTTCTGACCGTTCACCCAGACTTCACCGCTCCTGGGACGCAGTTGCATTCCCCTCAGACGCAATAGTGTGGTTTTACCGCAGCCGGACGGCCCCATGATTCCCGTGACTTTGCCACGTGGAATTCGAATATCGACATTATTGAAGATGCTGCGCGTGCCGCGCTTGAAGGACACTCCCTTCAGCTCAACCGCGTAGGCGTTATCGGCGCTCATCTAAACTCCTTGCGATGCAGCCTCTGCCTCTCACCCGGACACCAAACCCCTTGTCAGGAGGCATGCGTTCCCTGAGCGGGCTGAACTGGCGGCGAACTATATCACTGC
>NZ_JYKZ01000036.1 GCF_001043005.1 Pseudomonas psychrophila | reverse complement strand
GCGCTGCCAGTTGTTTGTTCGGGCCGCTTTCCTACACCAAGCTAACCCCCGGTTATCCCGCTATATCACCCATGGGCTGTGTATCGTGGACCCGTGATTGCTGGGCGAATGGCGGGGTTGATACCAATGTCATGGTGAGCAACGGTATTACGTTCGATCAGGCGATCAGAGCCTGGGTGAACAAGTTCGGCACAAGCGTGACGAGAAGCTATGGTTATGCCTACACCGTACAGCCTGGATGGGTCGCTGAGGTGTGCGGGGCATGGTCCACTTACGGCAGGGGGTTTTATGGGTTGGTTCCGGGCTCGGTCTCGTGTGTCCCGGGAACGATCCCGGCCAATCAGTGTACGGTCTCCGGGGCAACCGTGATCCTGAATTACGGACCGTTGAAGCTCGGAGCAATCAATGGTGTGAAAAAAGAGACCACTCGAGCGGTAACGTGCGCGCGCAGCGCTGCGGTCCGTTACCAGGTGTCTGTAGGGAACCCGTTCGCCATTGGCAACGGCATCGACAGCCTGATTACGGTGAACGGGGTCAGGGCGGGCGAGCTGATCAACCTGCCGTCTGGTACCTCGGTTCTGAGGATTGCTTCCACGCTGACCGACAAGGGTGCGCAAACGGGACGCTTCTCAAAAACCGTGGTGTTGATCCAGAGTTTTATGTGATCGGCCTGGCTCCGGGGCAGGCCGCTTGCCCCGGAGCCAGGCCTCATGTTCGATGCCGCTCAAGCGCATCCAGCACCTGCTCCATTGCCGTGTACTGTTCGTCGACCCGCTTGGCCAGCTGTCTCCAGTTAGGCGCCAGACAACCCTGTTCAAGGTCTTCGCAACACTGGGCCAGATGCCTGGCCTTGATCATTCGTGCGCCACTTTTTACCTTGTGCGCTA
>NZ_JYKZ01000035.1 GCF_001043005.1 Pseudomonas psychrophila | reverse complement strand
TTTTCCTTTCTCAATGATCAGAACCAACTGGACGGGTTTGACGTGGATGTCGCCAAGGCCGTGGCGCAACGGCTAGGGGTCAAGCTCAAGCTGGAAACACCGTCCTGGGATGTGATCGCCGCTGGCCGCTGGAGCGGGCGTTATGACATTTGTGTGTGCTCGATGACCCCGAGCAAGGCCCGGGCTGAAGTGTTCGACTTTCCGGTCGAGTATTACCAGTCGCCAGCAGTGATCGTGGTGAACGCCAAGGACAACGACATCGTTGAAGGCAAGGATTTGTCCGGGAAAAAAGTCGGCGTGATCAGTGCGTCCACCTATGAAGCCTATCTGAACAAGGACCTGGTGATTGAAGGCGCCGAAGACAAGCCGTTGAGCTACCCGTTCGAGCATGTCCAGATTGCCCCGTACGACAATGAAACCGTGGCGTTCCAGGACCTGGCCTTGGGCAGCGGGGTGCGTCTGGATGCGATGGTCACCAACCTGATCACGGCCCGTGAACGGATTGCCCAGGATCCGCGCTTCAAGATCGCAGGCCCCGCGCTCTACGCTGAGCCCAACGTGGTCGCGATTGAAAAGGGCGATCCGCAGTGGAGTGCCAAGGTGACTGAGACCATTGCTCAACTCAAGGCTGACGGCACCCTGAGCAAGATTTCGCAGAAGTGGATCGGTTCCGATATCAGCCAATGACAGCCCACAACCCCCATCCCGCCAAGATACATTCACTAGCCAAGACCGAACCCCGTCGCTTGAGCCAGCTGTTTGGCTTTCGCACCCGACTCTATCTGACGTGGGCGGTGCTGTTCGCGTTGTGCGTCATGTTCTTCATGAGCTTCGACCTGAAGCTGTCGATCATTCTGGATAAATTGCCGAACCTGATGGGCCTGCACCTGGGCCC
>NZ_JYKZ01000034.1 GCF_001043005.1 Pseudomonas psychrophila | reverse complement strand
GTCCTCGCGGCAGTACATCCAGAACTGCCGTGTCAGGTTGATCTCCTGCGGCAGTACCGGCAGCAAACGCGGGTCCTGGGCGGCCAGAAAACACGGCAGAATCGCCAGTGAACGGCCTTGCTGAGCGGCCACGTACTGTGCGATCACGCTGGTGCTGCGCAGATTGGCGCTGGCGCCGGGCAGCACATTGGCCAGGTACAGCAACTCCGAGCTAAATGCCAAATCGTCGACGTAACTGATAAACGGGTGCTCTGCCAGGTCAGAAGGCCGGCGGATCGGCGGGTGCTGATCCAGATATTCCTGGGTCGCAAACAGCTGCAGTCGGTAATCGCACAGCTTGCAGCACACGTAGGGGCCGTGTTCCGGGCGCTCCAGCGCGATGACGATATCCGCCTCGCGCTTGGACAGGCTGATGAAGTGCGGCAGTGGCAGGATATCCACCGAGATTGCCGGGTAGGCATCCACAAAGTGACTCAACTGTGGGGTGATGAAAAAGCTGCCGAAACCCTCGGTACAGCCCATGTCGTGTAGTCCACGGCCAGGCGTTTGGCTGCGCTGCTGGCTTTGCGGGTGCGGGCCACCTCAAGAAAAAACTTCAGGTCGTCCCAGTTCAAAGCGCTTAACGATGTGATGTTTTTTTGCATGTTAGACCGGCTTTTATGTGCGTTCTTATTAGAAGAACGCACACCTATACTCCAAAAACAGTCCTGCGACCAATCTGGACGCCCGTACACGCGCTACTGACGCAACATAAAAATAATGTCGGAGACTTCCATGAACGTTTCTACCGCCCCATACCAAAACGCCCGCTTGCTGATTGATGGTGAATGGATCGAGTCGCAGACCACTGAGTGGCACGACATCGTTAACCCGGCCACTCAACAAGTGCTGGCCAA
>NZ_JYKZ01000033.1 GCF_001043005.1 Pseudomonas psychrophila | reverse complement strand
TCCCACCGAAGAGCGCTACATGATCACTCTGGCGATAGCCAGTCCATGGGTGAGTGGTGAGGAGCATTGACGATGCTGCACGACGAAAACCGTCATGCACTGGAGCACTCGATCAAACATATTGCCGCAGGTGCAGCGCCATGATCCGGCGTCTGAAAGTCAGCAGCTGGCCTCGAAGGCTGTGCATGGTGCTTATGGTGTTTTTCGTGGTGGCGAGCGTGCGCTGGGTGGGGCAACAACTGGCCGATGAACCGGAAATCGCGCTTGTCTTCGGGGAGCCATGGGAAGACATGCGCCAGCGTTCCAGCGCCTCGATTCCCCCTGCGATTCCTGATGAGCTTTGGTTCCATATGCCCGAATCAGACGCGCGATTACGCTTTATCGACCCGCAATACGGTTTCACAACGCCCTTGGCCCGCTTTTTCACGATCAATTTTGATAATGAACGCGTGGCTAACATCCGCATGTCCCCGCAAATCGAACCGTTGCTGCTGGACGATGCGCTGAAAGTCGTATTGGGTCTGCAGGACCAATGGCGTCGACAAGGCTGGTTTGTCTCCGACCCAGAGAGTGATCCCGAGATTGTCGACACGCCTGAAGGGCGTGCTCGGGTGCGAGGTATCCTGGGTGGCAGAACCTTTTGGCAAGCCGGCGACAAATATCAAATCATGCTCAACGTGAACCGTTTCAAGGACTACAGACACCCCGACGAAGAACGTTACCTTATTAGCCTAGAGCTCGCCAGGGCCCGCCTATGAGGAAGGTGTTCGATAAGCCTGGGCGCAGCTGGCCTCGAAGGCTGTGCATGGTGCTTATGGCTCCCCGAACAGAGGTGTCACCCGGTCCCGGGGCTACAACCTGTTTCTCCTAAAAAGCATGAACGGAGTTTTGCTATGCCCACACCCGCTTATTTGAA
>NZ_JYKZ01000032.1 GCF_001043005.1 Pseudomonas psychrophila | reverse complement strand
AAGGCTATATGGAACACCTCAAGGTTCATGCCGACACACCAGGCAAGCCACCGGTGCTGGTTGAGTTAAACGGCCTGACGATTGCCAGCGATCTGAACAAAAGCACTTACGGTTTCTACCTCGGGCAGAACGTTCTTCAACTGAGTGACGGTCAGTTGACGTTTGGAGAGCGGCGATCGGAGCTCAAGATCAAGGATTTCGAGTATGCGGACTCTGCGTCTGCTACCGACAACCTGCTGTCCGGGCGTCTTGCCTATAACGTGGGCGACATCACCTTGGACGGTAAACCGGTGGGCAGTGCGAAAATGGTCATGACGGCCAACAGCCTGGATATTCCGGCCATGCAATCGCTGCTGCAGTTGTATCAGACCAAGTTTCAGCCGCAAGCCGATGGCACTTTGCCCGAAACTCCTCTGACGTTGGCCGAACAAACCCTGATGCAAGCCGGTGTCGAAAATTTTCTGTCTGCAAAACCCCAGCTGGCGCTAGAAGACCTCACGCTTAAAACAGTTCATGGAGAAAGTCACTTTAACGTCACGGTAAGTCTGGCCAAGCCGGCTTCGTTTGAGCAGCCACCCATCGAGATCGCCAAGCAGATGATGACCGCTCTGAACGCCAAGCTTCAGCTGTCCAAGCCCATGATCGCTGACTTGTCAGCCGTACAAGCTCAACGGGCCGGGCAGAGCGATCCTCAAGCGATCGCTGAAGCAGCAAGCATGAACGGTGAAATGGCTGGGGTCATGGCGGTGCAAACGGGTCTGGCAAAAGTCGACAGCAACAACATTCTTGCGTCACTCAGCTACAGCGGCGGGCAAGTGGATTTCAATGGCCAGAAAATGAGTCTTGAAGATTTTGTCAGTGTGCTGATGACGCGTATCGAGGGCATGAGCGGCGAGCCTGTGGGCACTACTCGGCAGTAAGGTTTTTCGTCTATGGGGGCGGGCTGCCGGCTACGCTCTCATAGCCTCTGAGGCGGGAAGATGATCACC
>NZ_JYKZ01000031.1 GCF_001043005.1 Pseudomonas psychrophila | reverse complement strand
TGAATCACAGTAAATAAATGAAACTCTGCGTGGGAAGGGCGAGTCAACACGTTTGTCGATGTTATGACTTCCGAAATTTCATCAGGAGAAATCCCATGAGCAGCACTGGCGATAAGATCAAAGGAATGGCGAACGAAGCAGTAGGTAACGTCAAACAGGCCGTCGGTAAAGCGACAGATAACGATAAGTTGCGAGCAGAGGGCAAAGCCCAGGAATTGAAAGGCGAAGGCCAGCAGGCTGTCGGCAAAGTCAAAGATGCAGTGAAAAAGACCGTAGACAAAGCCTGATAGCATCCGCTGCGACAGATCAAAACGGTCATCCTTGGGATGGCCGTTTTTACAGGTTCAGGTGTTAAGTGTTTCCAGAGTTCGCCAGCACGGCTACTTTTGAGGTAAAACCCCACCCTTGAATGTATTGAACCGATTTTCAGGCGGCGAAAGGAGACGCTATGTTTTTTCCGGTCTTGAATGGCCTGCCCTTGGGCAAAGTCTTGATCCGCACGGTCAAAGAGTTTATCGACGATGAAATGTCGACCTACGCCTCGGCATTGGCTTATCAAATGTTGTTCTCGCTCTTTCCGTTCATTCTGTTTCTGATTGCATTGATCGGTTTCCTGCACCTTCCGGACTTCTTCACCTGGCTGCGCCTGCAGTCAGAGCTGGTGTTACCACCGCAAGCGCTGGAGCAGGTCAACCCGGTCATCGATCAATTGCAGCAGTCCAAGGGTGGATTGCTGTCGGTGGGTATCGTGATTGCGCTGTGGACGGCTTCGGCCGGCGTACGGTTGATGATGAGCGCGATGAATGCGGCCTACGATGTGGTTGAGGGGCGGCCCATCTGGAAGCGCTTCCCGCTGTCGATCTTCTACACCGTCGGGATTGCCGGCATGCTGCTGGCCGCGGCGGCGCTTATGGTGCTTGGCGCGCAGGTGATGAGCTGGCTTGCCGGGCAGGTAGGGCTTGAGGAGTTCGTCGTGACCCTGTGGACCATGCTGCGTTGGCCGGTCATCGTTCTGTTGTTGA
>NZ_JYKZ01000030.1 GCF_001043005.1 Pseudomonas psychrophila | reverse complement strand
AAACCAAGCCTCCCTTGGTCAAGGTCCGAACCGAAGTGGTTGCCTCCGCCCCCGTGTCCATCAGCAATGAGTTGAGCGGGCGGGTCGTCGCACCTCGGGTCGCGCAAGTCAGTGCACGGGTCGCGGGTGTCGTCCTCAAGCGCGTGTTTGCCGAAGGCAGCGAAGTCAAACAAGGCGATGTGCTGTTTTTGATCGATCCCGCCCCCCTCAAGGCTGAGCTGGACAGTTCGCTGGCTGCACTGCGCAAGGCGCAGGCGCTGGCAAAGCAGGCCAGGCTGCAAGACCAGCGCTATGGCGAGCTGATGCAAATCAACGCGATCAGCCGTCAGGAGTACGACAACGCACGCGCTGTCGCTCAGCAAACCAGCGCCGATGTCGCCTCCAACGAGGCTGAGGTTCAACGGGCACGCCTGAACCTAGGCTATGCCACCGTGACCGCCCCCATCTCCGGGCGTATCGGCCGGGCGCTGGTCACAGAAGGTGCGCTGGTCGGCCAGGGTGAAGTGACCGCATTGGCGCGGCTCCAGCAACTGGACCCCATTCATGTCGACCTGACGCAGTCCACCCGTGACCTGGATAACCTGCGCGAATCATTCCGTGCCGGCCAGTTGCAGCAAGTGGGTAAAAATCAGGCCAAGGCCACGTTGATCCGTGACAACGGCAACCTCTATCCGCTGCCCGTCAAGCTTCTGTTCACGGATATCAGTGTGGACCCGAGCACCGGCCAGATCAGCGTGCGCAGTGAATTCCCCAATCCCGACTATGACTTGCTGCCTGGCAGCTTTGTGCGTGTACGTGTGGAACAGGCCCTCAATAAACAGGGGATCACCGTGCCGCAACGGGCGATCTTGCGCGACAGCGCGGGCATCGCCCAGGTGCTGTTGCTCGATGCCGAGAACCGGGTCAAGCAACAGCCGGTGCAACTGGGCAACGTGTTGAATGACCGCTGGATCGTCAATGCAGGGCTGAAGGCCGGCGACCGCATCGTTGTCGAGGGCCTGCAGCACGCTCGCCCCGGTGAATACGTGCAGATCGATGACCCGACCCTTCCCCTCGCACATTCCACGGATCAGTGAGCATGCCGCAGTTCTTTATCGACCGCCCGATCTTCGCCTGGGTCGTTGCACTATTCATTCTGCTGGCGGGAGCATTGGCTATCCCGCAGTTGCCAGTGGCCAAATATCCGGTGGTTGCACCGCCACAAGTTGAAATCTA
>NZ_JYKZ01000029.1 GCF_001043005.1 Pseudomonas psychrophila | reverse complement strand
TGTAGAGACCGGTACATCCTTTACACATCTAACCGGGTACATCGTTTACACATTTACAGGCTTGAGACGCGTTTTGCACCGCGCTCAAGCCTGCCCAAAGGGTAGCTGCAAAGGTACAGATCCCACACATCATCAGCTACTTCCTTCAAAGCTACTTGCTCGCCTATCAGGGCTTCGCCCAAGAATATGTGCGAGCCTTTCCATTTGATCTCTCCGTTGCTTCGTACTCGTCTTACATCCACATCTTCTCCGTACTCCACCGCAGGTACGTAGCCCGGGTAAATCCTTGCCGATGAGCTGTACACTTCGGCGGGTACTTTCATGTCCAAAGCGGTGTGGGGCCTGTAGTAGTTGAAGTCGTGCACGAACTCTTCAAAGAGCAACTGTTGTCGTAGCAGGTTATCGGCCGCAGGCTTGAGTACAGCGGCTTTTAAGGTGCGGTGCATGCGTTCGTGCCGACCGTTTTGATCCGGGCGCCCAGGCTTGATCGTTTCTGGATAAATGCCGAGCCTGATAAACCATACCGACAGGCTCGATAGTCTCGCCAAGCCAGTTGAGGCGAACGGCGAGCCATTGTCGGTTCGTATAACATCAGGTATCCCATACTCCCTGAACGCCCACTCAAAGCCTTGCCGCGTGGGCTCGCCGTGAGTGCCGAGAAGACCTCTGCAAAGCAGTAGATAGCGGCTGGCGTGGTCTGTAATGGTCAGGGGGTAGCACCAACGATCGTCCTTGGTTCTGAACTGACCTTTGAAATCGGCGCACCAGGTTTGGTTGGGTTCATTGGCCTCACGTAACTTGGCCGAGCTATGAGGGCGGGGATGAGCGCGTTTACGAGGCGATACGAGTCCAGCTTTCTTCAGCCATAACCCCGCGGTACTTGCAGCAGGCCAGACAATCTCAGGCTCTGCATTTCGCAAGCGCTGGATCAGCTGTTTCGGGCCGCGATCCAGGTGCTCGTTTTTCTTTTCGAGCAGTCTGCTGATGATCTCGTCACTCGTCTGGTGCGGGCAGTGGTACGGCTTGCGGGACAGCTCTTTGAGGCCATCAGAGCCTCGATCTGCATACCGGTTTAGCCATTTATCAACCGTGGGACGGCTGATGCCATGACGGCGACTCAACTGGCTTTTGCTGTAGTTACCGCTAAGCCAGTCGCTGATTAATTTAACTCGCTGATCCATTACGGACTCTCGTTTCCAGGGCATGGTCAGTACCTCCTGACCATGATTAATACCTGTAAACGATGTACCCGGTCTTAAACGTAAACGATGTACTCGGTTTCTACC
>NZ_JYKZ01000002.1 GCF_001043005.1 Pseudomonas psychrophila | reverse complement strand
GCATGGGCTTCTCGCAGCATTCGGGGATGGTGATCGTGTGTGACGGTACCGACGAAGCGGCTGAGCGCATCGCCCGTGTCCTGCACAACGATCCGGCAACCGGCGTGATGCGCCACGCGGATGCGGGCTATGACATCGCCATCGACTGTGCGAACGAGCAGGGCCTGAACCTGCCGATGATTAACGGCTGACCCACGGGTACGAATCCTGTGGGAGCGGGCTTGCTCGATGCAGACGCCTCGGTGCTTCAGGCGATACGAGGCGATTCAATTGCAGGCAGGCCCGGCGACACAGGACGGGTTTGTTTGCGGATATCTAGAGGGTGTGAGCATGAACAACAGTCCGTTTACCCAACAACTGCAAGGCGTTCGTGTGCTGGACATCAGCCGCGTACTGGCCGGACCGCATTGCACCGCGATGCTCGCTGACCTGGGGGCCGATGTCATCAAGTTTGAAGTACCCGAGGAGGGCGATGATGCCCGTCATCTGGGGCCGTTCCTGGACGGTGAAAGTGTTTACTTCGGCTTGATAAACCGCGGCAAGCGAAGCGTTGAAATCGATTTTAAAAACCCTGCGGACCGTCAGCGCTTCTATGAGCTGGTAGCCGATGCCGATGTAGTGGTGGAGAACTTCCGCCCCGGTGTCACTCAGCGCCTGGGCATCGATTTCGATAGCCTCAAGCAGCACAACCCGCGCCTGATCTACGCCAGTATTTCCGGCTTTGGCCAGGAAGGCCCGCTGTCCAGGCGTCCAGCCTACGACATCGTGGCGCAGGCCATGTCCGGCCTGATGAGTGTGACCGGCTTTGCCGCAACCGGCCCGACTCGCAGCGGTGAGGCCATCGGTGATCTGTGCGCTGGCGTCTATGCCGCCTGGGCAATCAGCTCGGCACTGTTTGCCCGCGAACGGCATGCGCCGGGGGCGCAGTACATCGATGTGGCCATGTTTGACGTGTTGTTCAGCCTGCAAGTGACGGGCTTGTCCAACCTTTACGCCAACGGTGTGGCGCCCGGGCTGGTCGGTAATCGGCACCCGGTATCGACGCCTTTCGACACATACCGTGCAGCGGATGGCCTGGTGGTAATTGCGGTGGCGAGCAATCGCTTGTTTGAACGTTTGTGCCAGTGCATGGGCCAACCGGAGCTGGCGACGGATGCGCGTTTTATCAATGACACTCAGCGCACCCTGAACGAGCCTGCGTTACGCGCCACCATTGAATCCTGGACCGCGCAACACAGCGTTGAGCACTTGTGCGATGGCCTGCTCGATGCTGGTGTGCCGTCCTCTCCAGTGTGGGATCTGGCCGAAGCCGCAGGCAGCGAACACGCCCGCGTCCGCCAGTTGCAGTTTCAGCCAGAGGGCGCAGCGCTGCCGCTGGTACCGCAACCGGTGTTCTTCAACGGCCACAAACCCCACGCGTCCACCAATGCCCCACGTTTGGGCGCAGACAACGCCGCATTTGGCTTGAACAAAGCAGGAGCACACGCATGAACTTCGAAATGACTGCAGAAGAATTGGCAGTGATCGACAGTGCCGAACAAGTCGCCCGCGAGGTCATTCAACCACTGGCCCAGCACTACGACGAAACGGAAACCTTCTGTCTGGCGAGCATCAGGGCCCTGGGAGATTTGGGCTGCATGGGCATTAACCTGCCAGAAGAATATGGCGGCCTGGGCATCGGCAGTCTTGCCATGAGCCGTGTGGTAGAAGCGGTGGCGGGCGCCTGTGCATCCACGGCATCGGCCATGACCGCGCACTTTTTGGCCACTGACTCGATCCTGCTTGGCGGTACAGAAGAACAAAAGCAGGAATGGTTGCCACGGGCGGCCAGCGGCGAGTTGCTGGCAGCGTTTGCCCTGACTGAACCTGCGGCGGGTTCCAATCCGGCCGACATGCGCAGCCGCGCAGTGCGAGAAGAGGGCGGCTGGCGTGTGCGGGGCAGCAAGCACTACATCACCAATGCCAAGGAAGCGGATTTCATCGTCCTCTATGTCAAGACGGACCCAGACGCCGGTCATAAAGGCATCAGTGCATTTATAGTGCCCCGTGGAACGACGGGTATCAGCTTCTCAAGCCCGGAAAAAACCATGGGCCTGCGTGGCAGTACCATCTATGAGCTGTCGCTGGACTGCTGGCTGCCGGAGTCGGCGCTGCTCGGTGTTGAGGGTCAGGGCTTCAACACGGCAATGGCGGTGCTGGATCGCGGACGGGTGGAAGTGGCGGCCATGTCGCTTGGCATTGCCAATGCCGCACTGCAAGCCAGCCTGAGCTGGGTGCGCGAACGTCAGATCGGGCCCAAGCCGCTGGCGGCTTATCAAGGTACCCAATGGCGGCTGGCAGACATGTACGCACAGCTTGAAAGCGCACGCATGTTGACCATGAAAGCTGCCGCGCGGCGTGACAGCGGCGAGCGCTTCAGCCTGGACTCGGCCACCGCCAAACTGGTCGCCGCCGAGTGTGCCGGGTTTATCACCGATGCCGCTCTGCAATTGCACGGCGGATATGGTTACAGCCGGGACTTGCCGTTGGAGCGTTACGTGCGTGATGCACGGATTTTGCGGATTTTTGAAGGCACTTCCGAGGTGCAGAAAATCATCATCTCCCGCGCCTTGCTCGACGCAGCCAAATAATCGGTTTGCGGCAGGTTCGTAATAGAGCCTGCCCGTTGTTGCATGGATGCACTGAGGTTCGGTCAAGGATTGGAAAAGTCTTTCCCAAAACAACACGGCGCACCTTGGGTGCCAGCCTGAAGGAACTGCTTATGTCCACGCACAACCAGGATTCACAACGGGCCTCACTGGTCGAACAACGCTCTATTGATTACATCCCTGAGTCGGAGCGCCACGGGCGCCTGTTCAGTCAGTTCACCCTGTGGTTCGGGGCCAACCTGCAAGTGACCGCGATCGTCACCGGGGCCCTGGCCGTGGTGCTGGGCGGCGATGTGTTCTGGTCGTTGATCGGCCTGCTGATCGGCCAAGTGCTGGGTGGCACCATCATGGCGTTGCACGCAGCGCAGGGCCCAAAACTGGGATTGCCACAGATGATCTCCAGCCGGGTGCAGTTCGGTGTCTACGGCGCCGTGATCCCGATTGTGCTGGTGTGCCTGATGTATGTGGGCTTTTCAGCCAGCGGTTCGGTACTGGCCGGGCAGGCGGTCGGGCAACTGGTCGGGGTGAGCGATTCGTGGGGGATTTTGATTTTTGCGGCGCTGATCGTGCTGCTGACCGTTCTGGGGTATCGCACCATTCATATGATCGGACGCGTGGCGAGCGTGGTCGGGGTGTTGGCGTTTTTCTACCTGTTCTACACCTTGATTTCACAAAACGACATTGGCCTGCTACTCAGTAATAAACACTTTTCGCTGAGCAGTTTTTTACTGGCGATTTCGTTGTCCGCCTCCTGGCAGATTGCCTTCGGGCCTTATGTAGCGGACTACTCGCGCTACTTGCCATCGAACACCTCTTCGTTGAAAACCTTTTTGGCGGTAGGGTTGGGCTCGGTCGTCGGCTCGCAAATCTCGATGGTCTTCGGTGTGTTCGTGGCGGCGCTGGCAGGGAGCAAGTTTGCCGGGCACGAGGTGTCGTACATCGTTGGTATGGGCGCGAGCGGTGCAATGGCGGCGCTGCTGTATTTCTGCGTGGTGTTCGGCAAGGTAACCATCACCACGCTCAATGCCTACGGCAGTTTTATGTCGTTGGCGACCATTGTCAGCGGCTTTCGCGGTAACCACGACATCTCCAAACCCTTGCGCCTGTTTTACATCCTGCTGATGGTGGGCTTTGCCACCGCACTGGCGTTACTGGGGCAGCATTCGTTTCTCAAGGACTTCTCGGCATTTATCCTGTTTTTGCTGGCGTTTTTCACTCCGTGGAGCGCGATCAACCTGGTGGACTTCTACCTGATCAGCAAAGAGCGCTACGACGTGCCTGCCTTGTCTAACCCGAATGGCCGATACGGGCGCTGGAACCTGCGCGGTATTCTGGTGTACGCCTTTGGGGTGGTGGTTCAATTGCCGTTTATTGCTACCAGCTTCTATACCGGGCCTCTGGTGGAACAACTGGGCGGGACTGATATCTCGTGGATCATCGGCCTGACGCTGCCAGCGCTGGTGTATTACTTCGTGGCACGCACGTCGGGGCAGTCGGTGCCGGATCAACTGATATTGCCCGTCGAACCCGCAACGGTTTAAGGGCTTTCCAATCAACACAGGTACGCAGTGCTGTTTTTTGTCGGCACTGCTCCTGTAGCCATAGAGGGAGAAACTATGAAGGTGCTGGCCTGTATCAAGCGCGTGGTCGATTACAACGTTAAAGTTCGCGTCAAAGCGGACAACTCCGGCGTTGACCTCGCCAACGTCAAGATGTCGATAAACCCCTTCTGCGAAATCGCTGTGGAAGAAGCCGTACGCCTTAAGGAAAAGGGGGTTGCGACTGAAATCGTCGTCGTCTCCATCGGCCCGACCACTGCTCAGGAACAGCTGCGTACCGCGCTGGCACTGGGTGCAGATCGCGCCATTCTCGTCGAGTCCGCCGAAGATCTGACCTCGCTGGCCGTGGCCAAGCTGCTCAAGGCCGTTGTCGACAAGGAACAGCCTCAGCTGGTGATCCTGGGCAAACAGGCCATCGACAGCGACAACAACCAGACTGGCCAGATGCTGGCCGCGCTGACCGGTTTCGGTCAGGGCACCTTCGCTTCCAAAGTTGAAGTGGCAGGCGACAAGGTTGCAGTGACCCGTGAAGTAGACGGCGGTGCGCAAACTGTTTCGCTGAGCTTGCCGGCGATCATCACCACCGACCTGCGTTTGAACGAGCCGCGTTATGCGTCCCTGCCAAACATCATGAAGGCCAAAAAGAAGCCGCTTGAAGTGCTGACGCCAGATGCGTTGGGCGTTTCGACAGCTTCGACCAACAAGACCCTGAAAGTTGAAGCACCGGCTGCTCGCAGCGCGGGTATCAAGGTCAAGTCGGTGGCTGAACTGGTCGAGAAACTGAAAAACGAAGCTAAGGTGCTTTGAATTGGAGAGCCGAATCATGACTATCCTCGTAATCGCAGAACACGACGGCAAAGCACTGGCCCCGGCCACGCTGAACACCGTGGCTGCTGCCGCTAAAATCGGTGGCGACATCCACGTTCTGGTTGCAGGCCAGGGCATTGGCGCAGTAGCCGAAGCCGCCGCTAAAATCGCTGGCGTGGCTAAAGTGCTGGTCGCCGACAACGCGGCTTACGCCCATCAGTTGCCTGAAAATGTGGCGCCTCTTGTCGCTGCTCTTGTTCAAGTGGGTGGGGGGGCCGGTTACAGCCACATCCTGGCGGCCGCTACCTCCAACGGCAAAAACATCCTGCCGCGCGTTGCTGCGCAGTTGGACGTGGATCAGATCTCCGAGATCGTTTCGGTCATCAGCGCTGACACCTTCACGCGCCCGATCTATGCCGGTAACGCCATTGCTACCGTGCAGTCCACTGCGCCGGTAAAAGTGATCACCGTACGTGCGACCGGTTTCGACCCGGTGGCTGCAGAAGGTGGTTCGGCAGCGGTTGAAGCGATTGCAGCGGTTCACGATGCAGGGACTTCGTCGTTCGTGGGTGAAGAACTGGCCAAGTCGGACCGTCCTGAGCTGACCGCAGCCAAAATCGTCGTTTCGGGCGGTCGCGGCATGCAGAACGGCGACAACTTCAAGCATCTATATTCGCTGGCGGACAAACTCGGCGCAGGCGTGGGGGCTTCCCGTGCGGCGGTTGACGCAGGTTTTGTGCCTAACGACATGCAGGTCGGTCAGACCGGCAAGATCGTTGCGCCACAACTGTACATCGCGGTGGGGATTTCCGGCGCGATCCAGCATCTGGCCGGCATGAAAGACTCCAAGGTGATCGTTGCGATCAACAAGGACGAAGAAGCACCGATCTTCCAGGTGGCTGATTACGGCCTGGTAGCCGACTTGTTCGAGGCAGTGCCTGAACTGGAGCGGGCGATCTGAAGCCGAGCTGAAAACTGGGGTTGACCCCATTCTGTGGGAACTGGCTTGCCTGTGATGTTGACGATGCGGTCTGGCAGACAGGTCGGGGCGATGCCATCGCGAGCAAGCCCGCTCCCACAATGGGACGCTGAAGCTAACCACCGATGTGCCAGAAACATAAAAGCCCCGGAGATTGTCCGGGGCTTTTTGTTACAGCAGCAGGTTATCAGCTGTAGCTGTTAACTTTGACCAGTGCTGGCTCGGTTTGAGCCTTTTCCCAAGTCAGGGTCAAGGTTTGCAGGACACGCGCCATGTAGTCGTTATCGGCGGCAGCCTTCTTGCCCACGTAGCCTTGGCCACGGCGGTACATTTTGAGGTGGGCTCGCATCTGTGGACGGTCCTCCTCGAAACTGGTTTCTTCCTTGCACGAAGTCACTGCATCGATACGAACATCACCGGCGTCACTGATCCACAGAATGTGGTCGTTCAGCGTGTCTTTCTGGGCGGCGAAGAGTCGAGCCAGCTCATTAACAGTCGGTTGGTTATTCAGGTTCATAGCTAACTCCTTGACCACTCGTTGATCTGTCTAATTGATTCGCGCAACTGCATTTGCAGCGCTACGTAGTGTCCATCTAAAGCAGATCTGTCTTGAGTTCGTCATATGTAGTCGTAAAACATAACACTACATAAAGAGCGTAAAGCGAGGGAGAGCAGCGTAAACCAGGATGCCAGGGTGACATGACGCATCAACCACAAGCTTCTTGAAGCCCCTCTGTCGTCTTTGACGCGGACGATCAAGCCAGGTCAGCTTCATCAATTCTGCCTTGTGGGCAGTACCTATCCCGGAACAGCCCGACAGCTCGTCGGACATGCTTGCAACAACCCTTTCCAGCGCTTCCGGTGGGGAAGACGTCTGCATAATGCTGGGGGAAAATCGTGTCGTCAATACATATGTAGTGATTATTTTTGCGCACTACATATGTGACTGGCAGGTCGGTTTTCAGTATGCCGGTCATCCCCTCAGGCACTTTCGGGTTCGGGCGAGCATGGCGCGGTGGCGGAGTGTCTGGATCACAAGGAGCCCGCAGGCGCGGGCACATGCGGCCTGACTCCCGACGAGGTGCGGTGGGAGTCGGCCCGATCAGTGCGGTCAGTCAGAGATCTAGCGGGGGGTTAGAGGCTGCTGCGATCCCGGCCCGGATAATTCATTACAAACTGCACATGCGCCTTCACACCCGTAGCCAGGGTCGCGTCGTCGGCGGTGAAGTAGGGGCTATGGTTATTCGGCACTTTGCTCATGTCCTGTCCTTCAGGCGTGGCCCCCAAAAAGACGAACAAACCTGGCACTTTTTCGGCGTAATACGAGAAGTCCTCGCTTGGGGACAGGGATGCCTCCAGCCGTTGCACCTTGCCCGGGGCTGCCAGTTCGAGTGCCGGGATCATGGCGGCCGTCAGTTGCGGATTGTTGGTAGTGACCGGTGCATGGTTGACCAGCAGCAGGTTGGCTTCGGTCTCATAGGCGCTGGCGATGCCTTGTACCAGTGGCGGCATTTTTTGCAGCAGGGTGTCGCGCACCGCAGCGCTGTTACTGCGGATGGTGCCGGTCATTTCCACGGTTTCGGGAATGATGTTGGCCGCCGAACCTGCATTGACAGTGCCGACGCTGATCACGCCCATCCCCTGGGTGAGGTCGGCGCGCCGGCTGACCAGGGTCTGCAGGCCGTTGATGATGCCTGCACTGGCCACCACGGGATCAACGCCGCTCCAGGGTGCTGAGCCGTGAGTCTGCTTGCCCTTGACGATGATGCGAAAGCCGTCGCTGCTGTTGAGTACGGTGCCTGCCTTGTAATACAGGTGTCCGGTGGGATAACCCGCCATGACGTGAACGCCGAAGATGGCTTCGACCTTGGGCGAGTCCAGTGCGCCGTCGCGAATCATTGCCTGGGCGCCAATCAAGGTATCTGACTCGAACTCGTCAACGTCCGCCGCGCCTTCTTCTGCGGGCTGGAACACAAAGACCACCGTGCCCGCGACCTGATCGCGGTGTTCGGCCAGCACCCTGGCGGCGCCCAGCAGCATGGCGGTGTGAGTGTCATGGCCGCAGGCGTGCATGACCGGCACGGTCTTGCCCAGACGCGTACCGGTGGCTTTGCTGGCGTACGGCAGGCCGGTCATCTCCTTGACCGGCAACGCGTCCATGTCCGCGCGCAGGGCCATGACCGGGCCGGGCAGTGCGCCCTTGAGCACGGCCACCACCCCCGTTTTACCCACTTGGGTGCGCACCTCCAGACCCAGGCTCTTGAGCTGTTCAGCGACCAATGCAGCGGTCTTGAACTCCTGATTGCCCATCTCCGGGTTCTGGTGAATGGTATGGCGCAGCGAAATAACCTGTGAGTTGACCGAGGCGACGGCGGGATCGACCCAGCTCAGGTCAGCGGCCTGGCTGGCGGTGGCAGTCAGTGCGCTGACCAGCGCGAGGTACAAAGGGGCAGGGCTTAGGCGGGGTAACATTGATCTTCTCTATATTGTTGGTCTAAGCCGCACAGGTTATGTCGTCGTCAACCGAAGTGGCTCAGCCGGTCGGCTAAAACCGTTCGATTATCGAACATTAGTCAAGGGTCCAATTGATCTGCAATCATGACCGTGCCTACTCTGGCGTACGTGACACCCATAAAAATGACAACACCGAGTACCTTGCCGATGGATAGCCACCTGCTGAGTGAGCGCAGTAGTGTGTTCAGACATGCAGACCCACATGCCGTTTCCGATTATGTGAACCAGCATGTTGGCCAGCACTGTATTGGTCTCTCCAGAACCACACGACCACTGGCGAGCCTCAATCACCGAAAATTCGCCGAACTTGATCTGTGTCGCATCAGTTATGGCGGGAGTGTTCGCGTGACTTCGCCTGCGCTGGAGACCATCTTTCACCTGCAGGTGCTGCTGAGCGGCAATTGCCTGTGGCGTGGTCCGACCCGTGAACACCATCTGGTACCGGGGGAATTGTTGCTGATCAATCCCGACGACCCGGTCGACCTGACGTACTCCCAGGACTGTGAAAAATTCATCCTGAAATTACCGGTCAACGTGCTCGAATCCATTTGCGACGAGCAGCGTTGGGGACGACCTGCGGGCGGTGTGCGCTTCATGCGCAATCACTACCGGCTCGATGAGCTGGAAGGGTTTCTCGGCTTGCTGGGGATGGTGTGCCTGGAGTCGGAGGCCAGTGACCCGTTACTGCGGGTACAAGAGCACTACACCCAGATTGTCGGCAGCAAGTTGCTGACGCTGATGCAGACCAACATCACCCGTGAATCCCTGACTTCACCCAATGCCAGCATCGAGCGCATCCTCGATTACATCGAACGCAACCTGAAGCAGGAGCTCAGTGCTGAGGACCTGGCTGCGCAGGCGCGCATGAGTCCGCGCTCGCTGTACACCCTGTTCGAACGCCAGTTGGGCGTCACCCCCTTGCAGTACATCCGCCAACGCAAGCTTGAGCGTATCCACGCCTGCCTGAGCGACCCGAGTTGCAGGGTCCGCAGCCTCACCGAACTGGCACTCGATTACGGTTTTCTACATTTGGGGCGTTTTTCCGAAAGCTACCGTTTGCAGTTCGGCGAGCTGCCTTCGAGCACCTTCAAGCGCCGGCATTGAAATACCCCCTCCCCACTGTGGGAGCAAGCCTGCTCGCGAATGCGCTTCGCGAGCAGGCTCGCTCCCACGATTGAAACATCCCCTTTGCGCAGTAATCGGATAGCGATCCGCAGTAAACGGATATTGCTCCTTGAATCGACGCTCTAACCTGACCGGGCCTGGATAATAACAACGGAGGCCCCGGCCATGTCCCTGGGAATCGATTACTTGAATGCCATGCTTGAAGACGACAAGGAGAAGGGCATCTACCGCTGCAAGCGCGAGATGTTCACCGACCCTGATCTCTTCGAAGTCGAAATGACCCACATCTTCGAGGGCAACTGGATCTACCTTGCCCACGAGAGCCAGATCCCCAACATTAACGACTTCCTGACCACCACCATGGGGCGCCAGCCGATTTTTATCGCGCGCAACAAGGCCGGTGAGCTCAATGCTTTTCTCAACGCCTGCAGCCATCGCGGCGCCATGCTGTGCCGGCACAAGACCGGCAATCGTGCCAGCTACACCTGCCCGTTCCACGGCTGGACCTTCAACAACAGCGGCAAGCTGCTCAAGGTCAAGGACCCGAGCGCGGCCGGCTACCCCGAAGGTTTCAATTGCGAAGGCTCCCACGACCTGACCAAAGTTGCCCGTTTCGAGTCCTATCGCGGCTTTTTGTTTGGCAGCCTCAATCCCGACGTCAAATCCCTGGCCGAACACCTGGGTGAGTCGGCCAAGATCATCGACATGATCGTCGACCAGTCCGCCGATGGCCTGGAAGTACTGCGCGGCGCCAGTTCCTATATCTACGAAGGTAACTGGAAGCTCGCCGCCGAAAACGGCGCCGATGGCTACCACGTCAGTTCTGTGCACTGGAACTACGCTGCCACGCAAAACCAGCGCACCCTGCGTGAAGCCGGCGAAGAAATCAAAACCATGAGCGCCGGTAGCTGGGCCAAGAGCGGTGGCGGTTTCTATTCTTTCGACCACGGCCATTTGCTGCTCTGGACCCGCTGGGCCAACCCCGAGGATCGCCCGGCCTACGAGCGCCGCGACGAACTGTCCCGCGACTTCGGCCAGGCCCGCGCCGACTGGATGATCGAAAACTCGCGCAACCTGTGCCTGTATCCCAACGTCTACCTGATGGATCAGTTCAGTTCGCAAATCCGCATCGCCCGGCCCATTTCCGTCGACAAGACCGAGATCACCATTTACTGCATCGCGCCCAAGGGCGAGAGCAGCGAGGCGCGCACCAAACGTATTCGCCAGTACGAAGACTTTTTCAACGTCAGCGGCATGGCCACCCCGGATGACCTGGAAGAGTTCCGCTCCTGCCAGACCGGCTACGGCGCGGGTCGTGGCTGGAACGATATGTCACGCGGCGCCGAGCACTGGATCGAAGGTGCCGATGCCGGCGCCGAAGAAATCGACCTCAAGCCCCTGCTGTCCGGTGTTCGTACCGAAGACGAAGGCCTGTTTGTGCTGCAACACAAGTACTGGCAGGAAACCATGCTCAAGGCCACGGCGTGCGAGCCTGAGCTGATTCCTCTGGAGGCCGTGTAATGAATAGCCTCTATGGAATGGTGTGCGAATTTCTGTATCGCGAAGCGCGTTACCTGGACGACGGCCAGTGGGATCAATGGCTGGAACTGTACGCCGCCGATGCGAGCTTCTGGATGCCGTGCTGGGACGACAACGACACCCTGACCGAAGACCCGCAAAGCGAAATTTCGCTGATCTGGTACGGCAGCCGTGGCGGCCTGGAAGACCGGGTGTTCCGGATCAAGACCGAGCGCTCCAGTGCGACCATGCCCGACACCCGCACCTCGCACAATCTGAGCAATATCGAGATCGTCGACGAGGCCGACGGGCTGTGCCATGTGCGTTTCAACTGGCACACCCTGAGCTTTCGCTACAAGACCACCGACAGCTACTTCGGCACCAGCTTTTACACCCTCGACCTGCGCGGCGCCCAGCCGCTGATCAAGGCCAAAAAAGTAGTGCTCAAGAACGACTACGTGCGTCAGGTCATCGACATCTACCACATCTGATCAACGCTGTGATGCGTGCTTGAAGGTGCCTGCGGGCACCTGGGGCCCGGCATTGCCTGCGAGGTACATTATGAGCTTTCAAATTGCGCTCAATTTCGAAGACGGCGTTACCCGTTTTATCGAAGCCAACAGCCACGAAACCGTCGCCGACGCGGCTTACCGCCAGGGCATCAATATCCCGCTGGACTGCCGAGACGGTGCCTGCGGTACCTGCAAGTGCTTTGCCGAAGCCGGAACCTACGAGCTGGGCGACGAATACATCGAAGACGCGCTGAGCGAAGATGAAGTTGAGCAGGGCTACGTGCTGACCTGTCAGATGCGTGCCGCCAGCGACTGCGTATTGCGTGTGCCCGCATCTTCGACGGTGTGCAAGACCCAGCAGGCCAGTTTTGAAGCCAGCATCAGTGATGTGCGCCAGCTGTCCGAGAGCACGATCGCGTTGTCGATCAAGGGCGAGTCTCTGAGCAGCCTGGCTTTCTTGCCGGGTCAGTACGTCAACTTGAACGTACCGGGCAGCGATCAGTCGCGGGCTTACTCCTTCAGCACGCTGCAAAAGGATGGCGAGGTCAGCTTTCTGATTCGCAATGTGCCGGGCGGTTTGATGAGCACCTTCTTGACCGGCATTGCCAAGGCAGGTGACAGCATGACCCTGGCCGGGCCGCTGGGCAGCTTCTATCTGCGCCAGATCCAGCGCCCGCTGTTGCTGCTGGCCGGAGGCACGGGGTTGGCACCGTTTACCGCAATGCTGGAAAAAATCGCCGAGCAGGGCAGCCCGCACCCTGTGCATCTGATCTATGGCGTGAGCAACGACTTTGATCTGGTTGAACTGGATCGGCTGCAGGCCTTGAGCGCCCGCATTGCCAACTTCAGCTTCAGTGCCTGCGTGGCCAACCCGCAGAGCCAGCACCCGCTCAAGGGCTACGTCACCCAGCATATCGAGCCATGCCACCTGAACCAGGGCGATGTCGACGTATACCTGTGCGGCCCGCCGCCGATGGTTGAGGCGGTCAACCTCTATATCCGCGAACAAGGCATTACACCGGCCAATTTCTATTACGAAAAATTCGCCGCTGCCGCTTGATTCCTTTTTATACGAGGTTGCCATGAACAACAGATTCGACAATAAGGTCGCGCTGGTCACCGGCGCTGCCCAAGGCATCGGCCGCCGTGTGTGTGAACGCTTGCTGGCTGAAGGCGCACGGGTCATCGCGGTGGACCGCTCCGAGCTGGTGTTCGAGCTGCAGGGCGAGGGCGTGCTGACTCTGACAGCCGACCTTGAGCAATACACCGACTGCGCTCGGGTGATGGCTGAGGCGGTAAAAACCTTCGGCCGTCTCGACATTCTGATCAATAACGTGGGCGGCACCATTTGGGCCAAGCCGTTCGAGCACTACCAGGTCGAAGAAATCGAGGCCGAAGTACGCCGTTCGCTGTTCCCCACCCTGTGGTGCTGCCATGCGGCGCTGCCCTACATGCTGGAACAGGGCCATGGCGCGATCGTGAACGTGTCTTCAATCGCCACCCGCAGTGTCAACCGCGTGCCTTACGGCGCGGCCAAGGGCGGGGTGAATGCACTGACCGCCTGCCTGGCGTTCGAGAACGCCGAGCGCGGCATTCGGGTCAACGCCACCGCACCGGGCGGTACCGAGGCACCGCCGCGCCGGATTGCGCGCAATGACGCCGAGCAAACCCCGGACGAGAAAGTCTGGTACCAGCAAATCGTCGACCAGACCCTGGACAGCAGCCTGATGAAACGCTACGCCAGCCTCGATGAACAGGTCGGCGCGATCCTGTTTCTGGCCAGCGACGAAGCCTCCTATATCACCGGCGTAACCCTGCCGGTCGGCGGCGGCGACCTCGGCTGAAGGGCCGGTATCAAGTACCTGACGGGAACACTCAAATGAACCAAGTCCTGATTGAAAGCCTGACGACCCTGATCGTCGACCTGCCCACCATCCGCCCGCACACGCTGGCGATGCATACCATGCGCAAGCAGACCCTGGTGATCCTGCGCCTGCGTTGCAGTGACGGTATCGAAGGCATCGGCGAAGCCACCACCATCGGTGGCCTGGCCTACGGGTACGAGAGCCCGGAAAGCATCAAGGCCAACATTGATGCGCACCTGGCGCCAATGCTGGTGGGCAAGCCTGCGGACAATATCAATGCCGCCATGCAGACCCTGGACAAGATTGCCAAAGGCAATACGTTTGCCAAGTCCGGGATCGAAAGCGCGTTGCTGGACGCTCAGGGCAAGCGCCTGGGGCTGCCGGTCAGCGAGCTGCTGGGCGGTCGGGTACGTGACAGCCTGGAAGTGGCCTGGACCCTGGCCAGTGGCGACACCGCCCGCGATATCGCCGAAGCCGAGCAGATGCTGGATGTGCGCCGTCACCGGATCTTCAAACTGAAGATTGGGGCCAACCCGCTGGAGCAGGACCTCAAGCATGTGCTCGCCATTAAAAAGGCCTTGGGCGACCGGGCCAGCGTGCGCGTCGACGTCAACCAGTACTGGGACGAGTCCCAGGCCATTCGGGGCTGTCAGGTGCTGGGTGACAACGGTATCGACCTGATTGAACAGCCGATTTCACGGGTCAACCGCTCGGGCCAGGTGCGCCTGAACCAGCGCAGTCCGGCGCCGATCATGGCCGACGAATCCATCGAAAGTGTCGAGGACGCCTTCAGCCTCGCGGCTGACGGCGCGGCCAGCGTATTCGCCCTCAAGATCGCCAAAAACGGCGGCCCACGCGCCGTGCTGCGTACTGCGCAGATTGCCGAGGCAGCGGGGATCGCGCTGTACGGCGGCACCATGCTTGAAGGCTCGGTAGGCACGCTGGCCTCGGCCCATGCGTTCCTCACCCTCAAGCAACTGACCTGGGGCACCGAGCTGTTCGGGCCACTGTTGTTGACCGAAGACATCGTGACCGAGGCACCTCAGTACCGCGATTTTGAACTGCACATCCCGCGTACCCCGGGCCTGGGCTTGACGCTGGACGAAGAGCGCCTGGCGCGCTTCAGCCGCTGAACCAAACCTTGTGGGAGCGAGCCTGCTCGCGATGCAGGCGCCTCGACGTCTTCGCGAGCAAGCCCGCTCCCACAGCCTCTTCCCCTATTTCTTCAAGGAGAACCCCATGCTTTTCCACGTAAAAATGACCGTAAACCTGCCGCTGGACATGGACCCGACCAAGGCTGCGAAGCTTAAGGCCGACGAAAAGGAACTGGCCCAGCGCCTGCAACAGGAAGGCACGTGGCGCCACCTGTGGCGCATTGCCGGGCATTACGCCAACTACAGCGTATTCGACGTGGCCAGCGTCGAGGCATTGCACGACACCCTGCTGCAATTGCCGCTTTTTCCGTACATGGATATCGAGATCGAAGGGCTGTGCCGCCACCCGTCCTCGATCCATGACGACGACCGCTAACCCTTTCATTCCCTCGCACAAGAACAAGATAAGGTGAGCCCCATGACCGTGAAAATTTCCCACACTGACGGTATCCAGAGCTTCTTTAAAGAAGCCGCCGGCTTTGGCAGCGACAATGGCAGCCCGCGCCTCAAAAGCATCATTTTGCGTGTGCTGCAGGACAGCGCAAAAATCATCGAAGACCTTGAAATCACCGAGGACGAATTCTGGAAGTCCGTGGACTACCTCAACCGTCTGGGCGGCCGCTCGGAAGCCGGTCTGTTGGTAGCAGGCCTGGGCATCGAGCACTTTATCGACCTGTTGCAGGACGCCAAGGATGAGCAGGCCGGTCAGGTCGGCGGCACTCCGCGTACCATCGAAGGCCCGCTGTACGTGGCCGGTGCGCCGCTGTCCGCAGGGCACGCACGGATGGACGACGGCAGTGAAGAGGGTGTTGCCACCGTGATGTTCCTTGAAGGTCAGGTGTTCGACACTCAGGGCAAGCCGCTGGCTGGCGCCACGGTCGACCTGTGGCACGCCAACACCAAGGGCACCTATTCGTTTTTCGACCAGAGCCAGTCTGAGTACAACCTGCGTCGGCGCATCATTACCGATGCCGAAGGTCGCTATCGCGCCCGCAGTATCGTGCCATCGGGCTACGGCTGCGATCCACAGGGGCCGACCCAGGAATGCCTGGATCTGCTGGGGCGCCACGGCCAGCGTCCGGCCCATGTGCACTTCTTTATCTCGGCCCCTGGCCACCGGCATCTGACCACGCAGATCAACCTGTCGGGCGAAAAGTACCTGTGGGATGACTTTGCCTATGCCACCCGTGAAGGTCTGGTCGGCGAGGTGCAGTTTCGCGACGATGGCGCCCGTGATGTGACGGGGCGCTATGCCGAGCTTGCATTCGACTTCCAGCTGCAGCAGGCCGCCGCCCCCGCAGCCGAGTTGCGCAGCCATCGCCCGCGGGCGTTGCAGGAGAGCTGCTAGCCCAGCAACAGTTGGTAAAAGCTCATTGGCCTGGCTACCGCAACCTGGGAGAGCTTAATCGCGCCCAGGAAAAACAACGGGCCTGAACCCCGGTGCTGGACACAGCGGGGGAGCTGAACGCAGGATTGGCGATCGATCCTGCGTTCAGCGCTTAATAAATCCAAGAATGAGTGAGTAACCATGAGTGAGCCGCAAACCGGACAGGCAACTCCTGCCATCCGTGAGGCCGATGTTTTGATTGTCGGAGGTGGCCTGAGCGGCACCTTGTTAGCCATGCAACTGCTGCGTTTACCCGGCGCCCGGCGCATCGTGCTGGTGGAGCCCAGGCCCGAACTGGGCCGGGGCGAAGCCTATAGCGCCACCGAACTGGGGCATACCCTGAACGGTAATGCGGCGCGCATGAGTATCGAACCGGACGATGCCGATGACCTGACACGCTGGCTGCAGGCCCATCTTGATGAGGGCGGCTGGCCCGAGTCCGGTACCCAGGATGTGCCGGTCAGTGAATTATTCCCGCCCCGGGGGCTGTTTGGTTTGTATACCCAGCAGCGCCTGGCGCAAGCACTGATCATCGGTCAGGCCAATGGCTCAAGCCTGATCCATGTGCGTGATGAAGTGATCGACCTGCAAACCCTCCAACAGGGGGTGAGGGCAACGCTCAAGGACGGTGCCCAGTGGCAGGCCGCTGCGGCCGTACTGGCCACGGGCATGTTCCCGGCGGCCCGAACTGCCCAGCGCGAGTCCAGCGGCCTTAACGCAGCAGCACTGGACCCCTGGAATGTCGACGCACTACGAGCGCTGCCCACGGATGCCCGGGTGCTGATCATCGGCTCGGGGCTGACCATGGTTGATGCCCTGGAGTCCTTGAGTCAGGCCGGGCATCGCGGGCCTATTGAGGTCTATTCGCGTCACGGACTACTGCCCCATGTACGCCGCCAGCCGCCAGCCTGGGAGGATTTTTTGTCCCTGGCGCCGGATCTCCGCAGCCCCTTGCAACTGCTGCGCGAACTGCGTCGCCAATGTGCGCTGGCCCTGGAGCAGGGCATCGACTGGCAGGCGCCGCTGGACACTGTGCGGGTGCATATCGCCCGGCTGTGGAGCCAGGCCAGCGACGCACAGCGCCGACAGTTTGTGCGTCATGTGCGGCCCTGGTGGGAAAGCCATCACCATCGCTCGCCGCCCCAGGGCAATGCCTTGCTGGAGCGGTTGCTCAAGGAAGGTCGGCTGACGGTGCGTGCCGCGTCCATGCAAGGTGTAGACAGTGCCGGCCTTCGAATTCGTCTGCGTTACCGTGGGCAAACTGAAGCGGTGTGGGTAGAAGGGGATGGGCTGATCAACTCCACCGGCATTGAGTATGACTGGCGCCGGGTGGATAAAGCCTTGCCCCGGCAACTGCTGCAGCGCGGGTTGATACGGCCCGGCAACCTGGGGCTGGGCATTGCCGCTGACGCGGGCGGAGCGGTTTTGAATGCCGACGGCGAGCCGGGACAAAAGCTGTTTGCGATGGGCCCGCCGTTGCGTGGCATGTGGTGGGAAAGCACTGCGGTGACGGACGTTGCACTACAAGCCAAGGCATTGGCCAATCGGTTGGCTGTAGAGTTTTGACCTGACAGACCGCGTCGGCTGCATCCGCTGTCTGGCACAAATCCCTGTGGGAGCGGGCTTGCTCGCGATGGCATCTACCCGGTACGGCGCAAAGACCGCGTCGTCAGCATCGCAGGCAAGCAAGCCCCTACAGATCTAGTGTTAGCCCCTGAATCTGCGTCCCGGACATAGAATCGGACACGCACAATGGCCATATAAATCCCCTTTTGGCCTGCCTCCCTCTGTGATCGGTTCTGGCTGTCGGCAAGAATCAACCCCACCACTCAAATAACAACAAATCCTTTCGTCATTACCCTCGGCCTTCTGCAGGCCTCTGCCGTGTACAGAACATAACAACTATCGATCTCACGCCGAACCTGGGGAACTGATCCATGGACACTCTGAAATGCTTACTGGGCGCCACTGTTTGCGGGCTGACGCTGCTGGCCGGCGGCGTACATGCCGAGCAGCGCGAGTTGCGGGTTTACAACTGGGCGGACTATATCTTGCCGTCCGTACCCAAGGACTTCGCCAAACAGACGGGCATCAAGGTGACCTGGGACTCTTTCGACACCAACGAAGCCCTTGAAGCCAAACTGCTGACAGGCAACTCGGGGTATGACCTGGTGGTGCCGTCCAACCAGTTCCTCGATACCCAGATCAAAGCTGGCGTATTTCAGAAACTGGACAAGTCCAAACTGCCCAACTGGCAGCATCAGGACCCGGCCCTGCTCAAGTTGCTGGACACCAACGACCCCGGCAACCAGTACGCAGTGCCTTACATGTACGGCACGGTGCTGATCGGCTTTAACCCGGCCAAGGTCAAGGCCGCGCTGGGCGAAAATGCCCCGGTGGACAGCTGGGATCTGGTGTTCAAGCCCGAGAATATGGCCAAGCTGAAATCCTGCGGCGTGGCCATGCTCGATTCACCGTCGGAAATCCTGCCGCTGGCGCTGCACTATCTGGGCCTGGACCCCAACAGCCAGAATCCAGCCGATTATGAAAAAGCCAAGGAGCTGATGCTCAAGATCCGTCCCTACGTGACCTACTTCAACTCGGCCAAGTACATGACTGATATCGCCAATGGCGACATCTGCGTGGCCATCGGTTATTCAGGGAGCTTCTACCAGTTCGGCAATCGCGCCAAAGAGTCGGGTAACGGTGTAGTGGTCGACTGGCGCTTGCCCAAAGAGGGCGCGCCGATCTGGTTTGACACCTTCGCCATCCCTAAAAGCGCGAAAAATGTCGAAGAAGCCCACGAGTTTCTCAATAACCTGCTGGAGCCCAAGGTTATCGCCGGGATCAGCGACTTTCTTGGTTATCCCAATGCCAACAAGGACTCGCTGGGGCTGATCAACAAGGACATCACTGGCAACCCGAACCTGACCCCGACCAGCGAGGCGTTGAAGTCTCTGTATGTGGTGCAACCGCTGCCGCAAAAAATGGAACGGGTGCGCACCCGGGTCTGGACCAGCATCAAGTCGGACAAGTAACCCCTCAGGGGTAGTGAATGGGGGTTATCGTCAAGTGCCTGCCGGGTTCCTAAACTGGGGGCACTTAATCGAATGACGAGAACAGCACCATGCGTATCCGAGAGCTTGGCATCACTATCGGTTCAGGTACCCCGGGCGTGTACAACGCCATCACCGACGTACCGGGTGTGCGAGTGGGGCATCACACGCTCAATGTTGAAACCGATGGGGTTTCCATCCATTCCGGTGTCACCGTGATTGAGCCGCGGGCCGGAGCCACCCATTTGCAGCCGTGTTTTGCGGGTGTGCATGTGCTCAATGGCAATGGCGACGCCACGGGGCTGGAGTGGATTCGCGAGGCGGGTTTGCTGACCTCGCCCATCGCCTATACCAACACCCACAGTGTGGGCGTGGTTCGCGATGCGCTGGTAGCTGCCGAGCGGGAGATGGGCAAGCAACATACCTACTGGTGCATGCCCGTGGTGCTGGAGACCTACGACGGAACGTTGAACGATATCTGGGGCCAGCACGTGACTGCCGAGCATCTGCAACTTGCCCTGCAAGCGGCCGAGTCCGGGCCTGTGGCAGAGGGCAACGTCGGGGGCGGTACCGGAATGATCTGCCACGAATTCAAGGGCGGGATCGGCACGTCATCACGGGTATTGAGCCCGGAGCAGGGGGGCTGGACGGTAGGGGCACTGGTGCAGGCCAACTACGGCGTGCGTGAAGCCTTGCGGGTGGGCGGCTACCCGGTCGGCACGGTGCTGGATGACGTGCCATCGCCCTTCAAAAGCGGGGTCAATGTCGGCGTGCCGGGCATGGGGTCGATCGTGATTACCATTGCTACCGACGCGCCCTTGTTGCCCCATCAGTGCACCCGTCTTGCACAGCGTGCCAGTGTCGGCTTGGCGCGGGTGGGGGGAGGAACCGAGGACTCCAGCGGCGATATCTTCATTGCCTTTGCGGTGGGCAACAACAACTTGCCGGCGGCCAATTTCGGTCATCCGGGTGAGCCGACAACGGCATTGCAGATGGTCAATAACGACTACATCTCGCCACTGTTTGTGGCAGCGGCCGATGCAGTGGAAGAAGCCATTCTCAATGCCATGCTCGGCGCTGATGACCTGACAGGCTGTGGCAACACGGTGCTGGCGCTCAAGCCTGAGCGATTGCTTGCGGCGTTGCAGCAGGTGGGTTGGAAGCCTGCGGATTGACTCGAATCCAACCTGTGGGAGCGGCAGTGCGACTATTCGACTTGATCGCGATGGTATCGCCGCAGTAGCCCAGACAGATCGCGTCGCCTGCATCGCGAGCAGGCTCACTCCCACAAAAATCCCTGCAAGGCTCGGATTCTGTAGGTGCTGAAGATTCTGTGGGAGCGAGCCTGCTCGCGATGGCATCACCGCGATCGTTCAAATAAACCGCGTCATATGCATCGCAGGCAAGCCAGCTCTCACAGGTTTTGTGGCGTTTCCCTTACAGCTTGGGCAATTGCCCGACGCGAGCCATCATCTCGGTGACGATCTGCAAGTCCAGCATGAACTGCTCGACCGTCTTGAACTCGTTGTCGGTATGCCCGGTGTATTTGACGTTGGGCATGGCCAGACCGAATTGCACGCCGTTAGGCAGTTCATGAACCGATGTAGCACCCGCCGAGGTGCCGAAGGTGTGTTCCATGCCCAGGTTTTCGCTGGCTACGGCCAGCAGCGCCTTGACCCATTCACCTTCGGGGTTGCGGTACATGGGTTCGGCGATGCTGTAGTCGAACGTCACCGGAACGTGCTTGCTTTTGCTCCAGGCATCCAGCTTCTCGGCAATTTGCGCCTTGAGTTCTTGCGGGGACTTGCCCTTGGGCACGCGCAGGTTGACGGCAAGCTTGAGGGCCTTGTCGTCCAGCCCGACAAATGTCAGTGAAGTGGTCAGCGGGCCCATGAACGCATCGGCAAAGCCAATCCCCAACTTGCCACCCTCGTAGTCCAGCCCCCAGTTCTCGGCGCCATAGTGAGCCGCGTCGGTAATGTGGTTGTGTTTAAGGGCGATCTGGCCGTCAACGCTGCTGATGAAATCCAGCATCCTTGCCACCGGGTTCACCCCGGACTCGGGCTCAGAGGAGTGCGCAGACACGCCCGTGACGGTCAGCACTACATCCTTGCCGACCACCTTGGCATTCACTTCGAAATTACCGCCGTTGCGCTTAGCGTATTGCGCCCCGGCCTTATTCAATTCAGCGGCCAGTTCTGCAGGCTTGTCCGTGATCAGGGTGGCGACCGAGGTCGAAGGGATCTGGTTGGTTGCCATGCCGCCCGTGAGCGAGATGATTTCAGCGCCCTGACCCTCGGCGTTACGCCGTGCAAAGCTGGCCATGACGGTGCCGTAACCTTTCTCGGCAATCACTACCGGATAGCCGCCATCCAGCGCCAGGTTGTAATTGGGGACCGGGTTTTTTTCGAAGTAATAGGGGATGGCATCACCGGAGGTTTCCTCGGTGGTGTCGATCAGCAGCTTGAAGTTCCTCGCCAGTGGCAGCTTCTCTTCCTTGATCACTTTCATGGCGTACATGGCCACCACGATGCCGTTTTTGTCATCCTCGGTGCCGCGACCGTACATGCGATCACCGATCAGGGTGACCTTGAACGGATCGAGTCGGGTTCCGTCCTTCAACACCCAGTTTTCCGGGGTCACGGGCACTACGTCGGCGTGGGCGTGAATACCGACGACTTCATCGCCACTGCCTTGCAGGGTAATTTCGTAAACGCGGTTGTCGACATTGCGAAAGTTCAGGTTGAAGGCCTGGGCAAGGCCCTTGATCTTGTCGGCAATCTTGATGAACTGAGGGTTCTCGTACGTGGGCACACCGTCCACGTTGACGGTCGGGATCGCAACCAGCTCACGCAGGGTTTGCGTGGCTTCACTGCCATACTTCAACCGCGTGTAGAGGCCCAGCAGGCGATAGATTTCGTTCTGTTGTTCAGGTGCCAGGGCCTGGTTATCGAGGTAGGCGTTGATGGTTTGCTCAAGGTTGTCGGTCCTGGCCAGATCGCTCTTGGCCAGACCGCTCAGGAACTCCCTGAAATCAGTGGCTGAAGTGCCACTGAATGTCTTGAGAATAACCGCGCTCTGTTGCGGTGTGATGGCGGCGTGTGCAGCGTTGCTGAACGCGGACAGGCTGGCCATCATCATGGTTGCCACGGCCAGATGCTTAAGTGAAAAATCCATTGTGCTGGGCATTCCTTTGCAGTCAGTTGGGTAGAAATGTGGGATGAATGAAACAAAACATTTCTAAACTTACACTGCAAGGAAGTGCAACGGTAGGTGCTTTTTATTCCTGCGCCTGTAAAAACAGCGAGAACAGTTCGGACTGTGACTTGATTCCCAGCTTGCTGTACATGTGCTTGCGATGCACCTTCACCGTCTCTGCAGAAATTGCCAGTTTTCGGGCGATTTCCTTGTTCGAGCAGCCGCTGAGCAGCAGCAGGCCCACCTCCATTTCTCGCGCGGTCAGGGGTGTACTCAACTGTTCAGTAGCGGCTTCCAGGCGGCTTTGCCAGTTGGGAGTCAGCTCGGGCGCCTCCCGCGGCTCGCGTTCAAAGATCAGACGCTGGCGCATCAGTGCGGCCACCCAAGGCTGCACCAGCCCCAGCAACGCGGTCTGCTCAAGGCTGAACCGGCACTGGCTGCCCAGTGACAGGCTCAGGGTGCGTTCGTTGTCGAGTTGCACATTGATATGCACTTCGTCAGTGACGATGTTCAGGCGAAAGTAACGCTGATAGTAATCGGTCTGCTCAAAGCATTCCGGAGCCACGTCCTGCAAGCGGAACAACCCGCTTTTCGGTGATTCACGGTTGGCAATATAGAACGGGTCCAGCAGGTACAGGCCCTTGAGGTAATCCTGGAACAACGAGTCCATGCCGCCGTCTTCCCCGGGGGATTCGGCCAGAACCTGCGGCTTGCCCGCGCTGTAAACAAGCACCACCCAGTTGTCCACGGGCACATAACGGCCCAGCAAACGCACCAGCCCCGTCCAGAAGTTGGACTGGTCGAGGGTTTCGATCACCCGGCCCACTGCGTCGTGCCAAGCCACATCCTGCAACGTCAGATTCATCTCACTACCCACCGGGTGTTACCCCATCGAAGTCATTTATTGGCGCTGTGCCGCGCACCATACTCGGCTCATCCCTGGGTACAAGGATCCGAGATGAACATTGAATTGGTGCAACTGGCTGGCCGTGACGGCGACACCGCTTATAACCTGACGCGCACACTGAATGCCATCGCCACCTGCGCTGGCGATACGGATTTGCTGGTATTTCCCGAGACCCACTTGACCGGATTTGTCGGCGGCCAACAGCTGGCGCAGGTGGCCGAGCCCCTGGACGGCCCGACTCTGCACGCTGTGCTGCAGGCCGTACGGGAGCGTGGTGTCGGTGTGGTGGTCGGGATTGCCGAGGTCCATGAGGGCACGTTCTACAACACCTCGGTACTGGTGACGCCCGAGGGGATCACGCTGCAGTACCGCAAGACCCATCTTTGGCCCTCGGAGCGTGGCGACTTCTGCCCCGGCGACCGTTTTACCACCGTTGTGTGGCAGGGCGTTCGGATTGGTCTGCTGATCTGTTACGACATCGAACTGCCGGAAACCAGCCGGGCCCTGGCGCAACTGGGGGCCGAACTGATCATCGTCACCAACGGCAACATGGATCCCTATGGCCCTGTGCACCGCACTGCAATCATGGCCCGCGCCCAGGAAAACCAGGCATTCGCCGTGATGGTCAACCGCGTAGGGGCTGGGGACGACGGGCTGGTGTTTGCGGGTGGCAGTATGGCGGTCGACCCGTTTGGGCGGGTGCTGGTTGAAGCCGGGCGCGAAGAAAATCGCCAGGTGGTGGCGCTGGATTTTGATCAACTGAAGGCTGCCCGCCGTGATTACGACTACCTCAAGGATCGCCGTTTGTTGTTGTCGGGCACACAGCTCGAACATGCAGACGGTCGTCGCGAACTGTTGATCGGAGCCTGAACATGAAAAATAAAAACGGTATGCGCCTGGCCCTGGCCGCGGTGTTGAGTTGCAGCCTTGCGAGCGCGGTTGCGGCTGAGCAGCAGGTAAACATCTACAACTGGTACGACTTTATTGCCCCCGACACGATGAAAAACTTTAAGGCCGAAACTGGAATCGGCTCGATGTACGACGTGTTCGATAACAGCGATGTGATGCAAAGCAAGCTGATGGCCGGGCGCAGTGGCTATGACGTTGTCGTGGCCACCGGGGATCTGCTGCCCAACCTGATCAAGGCCGGGGTGCTCAAGGAGCTGGACCCTGCGCAGTTGCCCAATCGCTCACACCTGGACCCGGACATCCTGGCCAAGATGCAGAGTAACGATCCGGGTAATCGCTACGCCGTGCCTTACCTGTGGGGCACCACGGGGGTGGGCTATGACGTCGACAAGGTCAGGGCCGTACTGGGGGCGGATGCGCCGGTCGATTCCTGGGACCTGATCTTCAAGCCCGAGAACCTGAGCAAGCTCAGCCAGTGTGGCGTGGCGATGCTGGACGCTCCCGGCGAAATCATCCCTATCGCCCTGCATTACCTGGGGCTGCCCTACAACAGCACCAACCCTGAGGACTACCAGAAAGCGGAGGCATTGCTGCTGACGTTGCGCCCATATATTCGCTATTTTGACTCGTCCAAATTCATTACCGACCTGGCCAATGGCAACGTGTGTGTGGTGGTGGGTTGGGCAGGCGGGGTGCAGGACGCCAAGACCGCCTCCCAAGTGGCCGGCAATGGTCGAAACATCCGTTACAGCATCCCCCGTGAAGGCGCGCCGATCTGGGTCGAAAGCATGGTCCTGCTCAAGGAAGCTCCCAACCCCGAACAGGGCCTGGCATTTATCAATTACATGCTGCGCCCGCAAGTCATTGCGCAGACCACTACCTATCTCAAATACCCGAATGCCAATCAGGACTCCAGGGCACTGATAGACGAAAAGATCCGCGACAATCCGGAGATTTACCCCGGCAAGGACGTCATGCAGACGCTGTTCCCGCTTGAGCCGCTGCCCCTGAAACTTGAGCGGGTACGGACACGGGTATGGAGCAAGGTTAAAAGCGGGACGTGAGCCTCACAAAACCAGAGCTTCATCATCACGGTGGGAGCGGGCTTGCTCGCTCCCACAGGAGTGCTACAGGATCGCCGTCTCGCGATAGACTTTGCTCGCCCTCGGCATTGCCGGCAGCACTGCTTCTTGCAAGGTCCGTGCTGCCGGGTGGGTAAAGCGCATCTGCGGGGTAACGGGCATGTCCTCCACCAGCTTGCCTTCGGCCAATACCACCACCCGCTGGCAAAAACGCTGCACCAGGCTCAAATCATGGGTGATCAGCAAAAAGCCTGTGCCCGAATCACGCCGTATTTGTGCCAGCAAATCCAGAATTTGCACTTGCAGCACCCGATCAAGGTTGGACAGGGCTTCGTCGAGAATAATTAGTTGCGGCCCGATCGCCATGGCTCGGGCGATACCGGCGCGCTGCAGTTGGCCGCCGCTCAGTTGCGCGGGGAGTTTGTCGATGTCCCGGGCCTCCAGCTGGACCTGCTGCAACAGGTGTTCAACCCGGGCCTTGCACGACTCGGTAGACATTGTGCTGAGATGGCGCAGAGGCTCGGCAATGCTCCAGCCAATGCTGCGCTGGGGGTTGAAGGCGCTGAGGGCGTCCTGGAATACCATCTGCACGCTTTGCAAAAACGGCGGCTGGCCATTGAACACGATGCTGCCCTGATCGGCGTTTTCCAGGCCCATCAGCAGGCGCGCCAATGTGCTTTTGCCGCTGCCGCTGCCCCCCAGCAGGCCAAGGCTCTGGCCTTGTTCCAGGTCCAGATTCAATCCGTCGAGCACGTGCACTCGATGCCGTTTGCTGAAAAAACCGCCAGCGGTGTAACCGTGACTCAGGTCGCGTACTTGAATAAAGCTCATGGCGCGCAGCCCTCCAGGGTCAATGAGTGATGCGCCGCCAGCAGCGTGCGCGCTTCCTTGCTTTGCGGTGCGTTAAACAGCTCATGCACACCGGCATGCTCGACAATCCGCCCGTTGGCCATGACGCTCACCCGGTCGGCGCAGCGCGCGACCACCCCCATGTCATGGGTGATCAGCAGCACGCCCAGGTTGCGTTGTTCCACCAGCCGCTCGAGCAGGTCGAGAAAGCGGGCCTGGGCCACTACATCCAGATCACTGGTGGGTTCGTCGGCCAGCAAAAAACGGCTGTCGGCCAGCAGCGCAAGGGCAATCATCATTCGTTGCAGCATGCCGCCGCTCAGTTGAAAGGCGAATGAGTCGAGCACCCGTTGATCATCGTGCAGGCCGACCTCGTGCAAGGTGGTCTGGATCAGTTGCTCGGCCTCTGCGCCTCCCAGGCCGCGGGTCTGCAAGGTTTCGAGTGCGTGCTGGCGTAATGAGCGCACGGGGTTGAAGGCGCTGCGCGGGTTTTGCAACACCAGCGCCACTTCGCGGCCGCGCAGGTGCGCGGCTTCAACCGGAATGCCGTCCAGCAACAAGGTTGCGCCGCTGCTGTGTACACCGGGGGGCAATAAATCGAGGATGCCCAGGCTGGTCAGAGACTTGCCGGAACCGCTGGCGCCCACCAGCGCATGCACCTGGCCAGCCTTGAGGGTCAGTTCCACCCGGTCAACCAGGGTGCGTTGCTGGTGTTTGAGGGTCAGGTCGCGAATGGTCAATGTGTGCTTCATTCCTTGATCTCCGCCAGTACGCTTGGGTCGAGCCGGTCACGCAATGCATCGCCCAGCAGGTTGAAGGCCATGACCGAGATAAAAATCATCAGGCCGGGCCAGAGCAGAAGCTGCGGTTGGGTCCAGATAAACTCCTTGGCGTCGTTGATCATTACCCCCCACTCAGGCGTCGGCGGGCTGACGCCCAAACCGAGAAAGGACAGTCCCGAGACGTGCAGCATCATATGGCCGATGTCCATCGACGCCAGGACCAGCAGTTGCCCCACGACGTTGGGCATCACGTGCTGGCGCAGGCGGGTCAGGCGTGAAGCGCCGGCCAGTTGCGAAGCCAGCACATAGTCGCGATTGCGCTGCGCCAGGACCATGCCGCGCACCATCCGCGCATACCAGGCCCAGTGGGACAGGGCGATAGCGATGATGACGTTGGTCAGGCCGGTACCCAGCAAGGCAATCAGAAAGAACGCCAGCACCAGTGTCGGGAAGGTCAGGAACATGTCGCAAAGACGCATCAGGAACATGTCGACCTTGCCGCCGACGATGCCCGCGATACCGCCAATAACCACGCCCAGCACCAGAACCAGCCCAAGCACCAGTACTACGCTGCCCAGGGACAGTTGCGTTCCGACGATGAGGCGCGAGAGTACGTCGCGACCCAGATGGTCGGTACCCAGCCAGTGACTGGCGCTGGCGGGCAGCAGACGGTCGTCGAGATTCACCAGTGTCGAGTCATAAGGCGCCAGCCATGGGCCGAGCAACGCCATCACCAGCAGCAGGGCCACCAGTACATAACCGATGCGCAGGCCGTGTTTTTTGCTTGTATAAGCCGCAGCTATTTCGCTCATGCCATCACCCCCGACAAACGCGTACGTGGATCGAGCCAGGCGTAGCAGATGTCCACCACCAGATTGCACACCACCAGCAGCGTGGTCAGCAGCAGGGTGAAGCACTGCATCACCGGAAAGTCGCGATTGAGCACCGCGCTGACCGCGAAGCGCCCGACACCGGGCCAGGCGAAGATGGTTTCGATCACCAGTGCGCCGCCCAGCAACTCGCCGATATGCATGCCCGTTGCGGTTACCAGCGGCATCCAGGCATTGCGCAGGATATGGTCCCGCCACACCCGTTTCTCATTCAGGCCGCGGGCCCGGGCGTAGAACACATGACGGTGCTGGCGCACGTCGAGCAGGCTGGCGCGCAGCAGACGGGCGTTGATCGACATTGACATTAATGCAATGGCCAGTACCGGCATCAGCAGATGCTGCGGGCCACCACGGCCCATCGGTGGCAACCAGCCCAGCCACAGAGAGAACAAGGCGATCAACAGAAATGCCAGCCAGAAGTTGGGCATCGACACCCCGATAAAAGTGATGAAACGCACCACCTGATCGGGCCAGCGACCTTTCCAGCGAGCCGCCGCCAGGCCCAGCGGAATGCTCATCACCAGGGTGGTGAGCAGGGCAAGCCCGCCCAGCTGCAGGGTGGCAGGCAGGTAATAGAGAATGTCGTCGAGCACCGGACGCCCGGTGATATAGGAAATGCCGAAATCAAGATGCAGGGCATTCCATAGCCAGGTGAAGTATTGCTCGGGCAGGGGGCGGTCAAGGCCCAGTGCGTGGCGGGCCTCGGCCAGCGCGGTGTCGGTCGGCGGGATCTGCGACAGGCGCAGGTAATCCAGTGCCGGGTCGCCGTTGCCCAGATGCAGCAGGACAAAGACGATCAGCGACACCCCCAGTAGCACCGGGATCAGCAGCACAAGCCGCAGGATGATATAGCGCAGCATGATTTATGGCTTCCCGGTGGTTGGGTGCATGACCTCGAACGGCACGTCAAACAACGTGCTGCCGAACTGCACGTTGTCGACGTTTTTACCGCTGACACTGATGGCCGTAAGGTGCGAGATCGGCAGGTACACGGCCTGATCGTGCAGGGTGGTGAGAATTTCGCGGTAATCTTCGGCGCGTTTTTTTTCATCCTTTTCGCCCAGTACCTCGGCGATTTTATGGTCGATGGCGTCCTTCATCGGCAGGCCGCGCTGGGCCATGTAATCCGCGTGACCTGCGTAGCGCATGGAACTGACGAATGAGTGCGGGTCGTAGGGCGCGCCCCAAGTGTCGGCGAAGATCATGCCGAACTTGCCCTCACGCTGGCGCTGGACCAGTGCGCCGTCTTCTTCAGCGCGCAATTTGACCTCGATACCGACTTTGGCCAACTCTCCCTGAATGATTTCAGCCAGGCTTTTTTGCAGGGCGCTGGGGCCCAGAAATACCAGCTCGGTGCTCAGGGTTTTGCCGTCTTTTTCGCGAATGCTCTTGCCCGCAGGGACTTTCCAGCCTGCGGCCTCAAGGGTTTTTTTCGCCTGCTCGGGATCATAGGGCAATGCCTTGAGGCCAAGATCGGCATAGGGCATGTTGCTGGCGAACAGCGCATCGGCACGGGGTTCCTGGCCATGCAGCACCTTGGCGATGATGGTGTCCTTGTCCACGGCCTGATTGATCGCCTGGCGTACCGCCAGCTCATTGGTCGGTGCCAGGCCGGTGTTCATGGCCACGGTGCGAGTGGCCAGCGGTGCGGAAATGGCAGCCTTGAAGCCCGAATCGCGCAGGCGCACAAAGGTCCCCGGAGAAATTTCGCCGTCGGCGCCCTGGATCAGATCGATTTCACCTGTTTGCAGCGCGATGGCACGGCTGTCCGGGTCGGAGATGACCTTGACCAGTACCGAGTCATAGGCCGGTTTCGGCCCCCAGTAGTGCTCGTTGCGGTCGAAGCGGTCGTATTCGCCGCGCCGGGTTTGGGCAAGCACCCAAGGCCCGGTACCCACCGGCGTGCCTGGCTTGGCGTCTGGCGCGGCAAAACGCAACGGGCGTACTTGTGCCAGCTCCATCAGGGTCGGGTAATAAGGATGTTTCAGCACCAGCACCAACGTGTGCTCGTCCGGCGCTTCGACGCGCTCAAGGGTGGAGACCAGCTCCATCCACTGGTGGCGCTTACTGTTGGCCAGCACCGCATCAAGGTTGGTTTTGGCGGCACTCGCGTTGAATGGGCTGCCATCACTGAAGGTTACGTTGTCGCGCAGGGTGAAGGTGTAGGTCTTGCCGTCCGGCGACACGGTCCAGTGAGTTGCGAGCCAGGGTTCCAGAGTGCCCTGTGCCGTGTACCGCACCAGGGGTTCATAGACCATTGCCTGGGCATACATTTGGTTGGGCGAATAGCCTCGGGGGTCCAGCGGACCAGCATTGGTGGGCCATGAATAGGTCAGCGTGGGTGCCGGGGCGGCGGCCCAGGCAGTCGAGATACCTGCGCTCAGGCAGGCTCCAATCATCCATAAAGCCAGCTGTTTTTTAGTCCGTGACTGCTTCACACTGCTTCTCCCTCAATTGATGGCTATTGGCCTGATCAGATGCTGGGTATGAAGTCTATGTCAAAAGTTCATAACTGCGAGGCTGATTGGATGCAGAGGGTCACTATTTCGCTGGACGATGATTTGTTGGCTGCCATTGATGAGCGGGTTGGTACCCACGGCTATCAGGGGCGCTCCGAGGCCATACGTGATTTGTTGCGTGCCGGGTTGCTGGAACCGGAGCAGGGTGACCCGCAAAGTGCCTGTGTCGCGACCTTGAGCTACGTGTATGACCACGCTACGCGGGAGTTGTCCAAGCGTCTGAATACGGCCTTTCATGAGCACCATGACCTGACGCTGTCGACGCTGCATGTGCACCTGGATCAGGGCAAGTGCATGGAAGTCTCGGTGCTCAAGGGCACAGTGGGGGAGGTGACGGAGTTGGCGCGTCATGTGATGGCCGAACGCGGGGTTCGGCATGGCACTGCGCAGATTATTCCGTTGGAGTGTGGGGGGGTGAAGGCAGGCTCCCTGGCTGAGTGACCGGAGGGACTTTAACCGTGGGAGCGAGCCTGCTCGCGAAGGTCCGGGGTGGGGGGGTGTTCTGGAACAGAGGCAGCCGCCATACCAGGCGGCCCAGGGTAATGGACCAGTTGCACAAGGCAATCCCCAGGATTATCCAGAGCAGGGTGTGCATTCCGTAGTTAACGATGATCTGCCCGGCCAGCCAGGGGAAACCAAATACCCCGACAAAATACGCCAGGCTGAACAGCACCAGCGACTGTGGCGTCAGCCCGGCAGGTGCTTCGTTGGCAGCCAGGCCGTTGATTACCGAGTACGTCAGGCCGTAGCCGACCCCAAGCACAATGGCAGCCAATAAATAGGTGAACCCGGAGCTGACAAAGAACATCAGCATCAACACCGAAACCACCATCAAGGCCGTCAGCAAGCAGGACATGACATAGGGGTCGCGCCTGACAATCAACCCCGCAACCAGCAGGCGACAGGTGATTGCGGCACCCATGAAGCCCAGGAAGAAAAGTGAATAGTCCAGCTGATTGAGCGTCGCGTAGGAGGTTTGAAAACTGGACAACCCTCCGAAGATGGCACCGCCCAGGCCAACCATCATGATCGCGAACACGGCCCTGGAACGCAGTACGCGCCCAGTGGCCGGCAACGTTATTTTGCAGGCTATGACAGGGCCTAGGGTGCTGTGCTGGCGCTTGATTTCAGGGCCGATGACCACAAACACCAGACCACCCAGCAGGCTGGCAAAGGCCGCCACCAGGAACGCCGACTCCACTGGATAACCCAATGCCTGGGCGGCCCGGCCGAGCAAGGGCCCGGTGCCGATGCCGGTCATCATGCTGCCCGAGAGCAAGGCGAAGTGTTTCACCCGTTGCGCGGGCTCGATGAGCATGGCCACGACGATCGGCCCCAGGGTGTAAAACACTCCCCAGCCCAACCCCAGCACCAAGCCAAAGATCAGTACTGCGGTGCCATGACCCGGCAAGGTGGCGAAACCCAGGCAGGCCGCGGCGAGCAGCAGAGCCCCGCAGGCTATGGCCCTGGGAGCGCCGAACAGGTCGGTCAGATGGCCGGAAAAAATCACGGCCATGAAGGTGCTGAGCATGGCGACCGAGATGATCGTACCCGCATCCGACTCACTGCCGCCGTGGGCACTGAGCATCATGGCCAGTAAAAAAGTGGTGCCATAAGACAGCGACAACAGGTAACTGGCGAGGCAGAAGAGCCCGAAGACGCCCTTGGCCTGTTGGGGAGGAGTGGATGGCATTGCGGGTCGTCCTTGAGGTTCGATTATGGTTGTGCGGTGCATCGAACGTTAATAACAGACAACCGGTGATCTCAGGATTCAAACCTTTGAATCCTGAGATCGGCAGAACCTAAACAAACACGCTGTCGAGGCGCTCCAAGCCACAGAGCGCAGCCTTGGGTTACTGGTCAGCGGCCACAAAGCCCGGTTTCAGGCTCGCACTTTGATTGGCGCGGTTAATCACCGTGATCACCGCCAATGCCGCAATCACCAGTCCCGGAGAGGTCGCCAGCAGCACCCCGGCCGTACCTGCCCCGGCGGCGAGGATCTGACCTGCGGCCAAGGGACCTGCAACCGAACCCAGGCGCCCAATAGCGACCGCAGCGCCGACACCGGTTGCTCGTACGGCGGTCGGGTACAGCGGCGGAGCCATTGCATACAGCACCAGCTGCGCCGCCATGACGAACAGGCCCACGGCAAAGCCTGCGGTGGCCACGGGCATAATCCCTACCGAAAAGCCGATCCCGGCCAGTGATGCCAGTAGCCCGGCATAGACGCCCAGAACCACCTTGATCGGGTTGCAGCGGTCCAGCAGCAGGCCACCGAGCAAGGAGCCCAAAGCACCGCCTATGTTGAACAGCATTTGCACCATGCCCGCCTGCGGCTTGGTAAAGCCCTGGGCGAGCAGCAACGTGGGCAGCCAGTTCAGCAGCATGTACATCACGGTCAGGGTAAAGAAGTAACTGAGCCACAGCGCCAGGGTCGAACGGCCACGACCTTCACCAAACAGTGCCTGGCCGGTGGACACGCGCAAGGCCTGGCTGACGTCCTGGCGGAAAACCCGGGACTCGGGCAGCAGCATGATCATCAGCGGCACCACCAGCAACGGGGCCAGCCCGCCGATGATAAAGGTGGTCTGCCAGTGGTCATGGGAGAACATCGCCACTACCGCTGCCAATGCGCCGCCCAGTGGCACGCCGCAATACATGATGCTGATCGCTGTGCCACGACGGCGTTCGTCAACCGCTTCGGCACATAAAGCGATCAGGTTGGGCAGGGCGGCACCCAGACCAAGGCCCGTCATGAATCGCACCAGCAGCAAATGGGAGTAGCTGTCTACATAGGCGGTCAACAAGGAGAAGACGCCAAACAGGATGACCGCGCCGATCAGGATTTTTTTACGACCAATGCGGTCGGCAATCCAGCCGCCGAAGAAGGCGCCGGGCAGCAGGCCGATGATCCCGGCACTGAACACCCAGCCCATCATTTTCGGGTCCAGGGCAAAGGTTTGGCGCAGGCCTGCGGCGGCAGTGCCGGCGGCTTGCAGGTCGAACCCTTCGATAAGCGCAACGATAAAGCACAAAGCGATTGTCAGCGTCGAGCGATGCTGTGGAGTGTTCATGGACGAACCTCGTTATTGTTTTTGTAGGGGGGCTTTCTGCGAGCCAAATAAAGATTAACAAAGATAACTAAAAAAAGAAGCTGAGATTGTTATTGGCTTCAATATGAGATTTAAGGTGTTTAAGACAGGCTTTTAGCCCGTATCTGCCAGTGATTATCAAAACTAGATAAGAAACATAATGTTCGATTATCGGTCATTTATGATTGACGTTGCTTTGACTTGTTTCCATTCTCTGGCTCAGGAAACGCCAAGAGAGCGTTCTGGTTCTGTCAAAAACAACAATAAATGGACATTCAATATGCATACGCTCAACCAAGGCGCCCTGCGCTTGTTCCCGCTTTCGTGCATTGCCCTGTGCCTGTTCAGCACCCCGGTTTGGGCCCAGGGATTTATCGAAGACAGTCACGGCACCCTGACCTTGCGCAACTACTACATGGACCGTGATTACAAGGACGGTGGCGCCAAGACCGCAGCGCGGGAATGGGCTCAGGGCTTCATTGCCAACATGGAGTCGGGCTTTACTGAAGGTACGGTTGGCTTCGGACTTGATGTGCGCGGTCTGCTGGGGGTCAAGCTGGACTCGTCGCCTGACCGCAGCGGCACCGAACTGCTGCCGGTCAACAGCGACAAACAGGCGGCGGATGAGTACTCGCGACTGGCTTTCACCGGCAAGCTGCGTGTGAGCCAGACCACGCTCAAGACCGGTGATGTCTCGATCTTTCTGCCGTTTGCCTTTGCCAGTCCGTCGCGGCTATTACCCCAGACTTTTCGCGGAACCATCGTCAGCTCGAAGGAGATTGACGGCCTGACCTTCAATACCGGTTATATCGACGCGATCAACAAACGTGACTCCACCAACTACCAGGCCATGACCATCGCGTCCCCCAATGGCCGATTCAAGGGCTCGGCCGAAACCTCGCACCTGGCTTACGGCGGCGGTGATTATCAGGTCAACAAAAACTTGAGCCTGCGTGCCTACCATGTCGAGGTGGCGGATTTGTACAAGCAAAGCACCTTGGCATTGCTGCATGACCTGCCCTTGGGTGACGGCGTGCTGACCACCGACCTGCGCAGTTTTTTCAGTGATGAGGCGGGCAGTGCCAAAGCAGGCAAGGTCGACAACATCAACGCATCGGCGCTCTTGGGTTATCGATTGGGGGGGCATCGTTTAAGCGTGGGCTATATGCATTCCAGCGGTGATACGGCAACGCCATATATCTCCGGCACAGAGCTGATGGGCATGAGCGAAATGACCATGAGTTCGGACTTTCTCAATGCCAAGGAGCGCACCTGGCAGGCCATTTACGACTACGACTTCACGGCGGTGGGGGTGGTGGGATTGAAAGGGCGGTTGCGTTATGTGCGCGGTGACAATATCGAACTGGCGTCCTTGAATGCGGATGATCGCAAGGAGCGCGAGTTTCAGATGGAACTGGGGTACGTGATCCAGAGCGGGCCGCTGAAAAACTTGGGTCTTTTGGCGAGGAAGTCTATTTACCGAAACGACTTCCCGACAGGTGCGGCCTTTCGCGATGAAAACCAGACCCGCTTTCTGGCCATCTATACCTTGCCGATCTGGTAGGGGCGGTTTGCGACCGCTGCGCGCTTGATCGCAGCCTCGTACTACTCGTCAGCGACTACAACACGGAGAGGGTGGCGAATCTGTAGTCGCTGACGAGCCGTGCGAGGCTGCGTCAGGTTTGGTGCGCCACTGCGACGAAGCAGTCGTGAAACCGGCTTGCACGGTTAATCAGGCATTGCGCGTGTTGCGGATTTGCGACCGCTGTGCGCTCGATCGCAGCCTCGTACTACTCGTCAGCGACTACAACACGGAGAGGGTGGCGAATCTGTAGTCGCTGACGAGCTGTGCGAGGCTGCGTCCGGCTGCGAAGCAGTCGTGAAACCGGCTTGCACGGTTAATCAGGCACTGCGCGTGTTGCGGATTTGCGACCGCTGCGCGCTCGATCGCAGCCTCGTACTACTCGTCAGCGACTACAACACGGAGAGGGTGGCGAATCTGTAGTCGCTGACGAGCCATGCGAGGCTGCGTCCGGCTACGCAGTGGCTACAGCCCCGGCTTACTCCTGATACACCTTTTTCAGCAGGCGCAGCAGTTCTTCACGCTCGGCGCTATCCAGCGCCGAGGTCGCGTCGATGTCGCTTTGGGCAGCGATGGCCTTGAGCTCTTTAAGCAGGGCTTCGCCTGTCTTGCTCAGGAATATGCCGTAGGAGCGCTTGTCGGGTTTGCAACGAACCCGTACCGCCAACGCCCGACTCTCCAGCTTGTTGAGCAATGGCACCACCTGCGGAGGCTCAATCGCCAGCGCACGGGCCAGGTCTGCCTGCATCAGGCCGGGATGCTGGTCAATGATCGCCATTGCCGAAAACTGCGCCGGGCGCAGGTCATGGGCCGACAGTCGGCTGATCAGGTTCTGGAACAGCTTGAGCTGGGCGCGACGCATGGCATAGCCGATCAGTTCGTCCAGCGCGGTGTCCAGGGGGGCCTGTACGTCCGGGCTTTCAGGCAGGGCCTCTTGGGCGACGACAGGGGTGGCTGACTTGGCCATAAATAGAGGGGTCCTTGCTCGAATGAAGTTAATAAACCTATCTAGTTTGCCGCGGTTGAAGGTTGATAGCCACCGCTGCGTTATTTTACGAGCGTTTGCTGCCAAAAAATTTGATTAATTTAATTAATGGTTAATTGACATAACTAATTTTGCCGGTTAGTTTTTACTCATCTTCATGCGAACAACAAGAGAGCAATCGCTATGAGCCAATACGAAGGCCGCTGGAAAACCGTCAAAGTCGAAATCGAAGACAGCATCGCCTGGGTGATTCTCAATCGTCCGGAAAAACGCAATGCCATGAGCCCGACCCTGAACCGTGAAATGATCGACGTGCTGGAAACCCTCGAGCAGGACCCGCAAGCTGGCGTGTTGGTGTTGACCGGTGCGGGCGATGCCTGGACGGCGGGCATGGACTTGAAAGAGTACTTTCGCGAAGTGGACGCCGGTCCCGAGATTCTTCAGGAGAAAATCCGCCGTGAAGCGTCGCAGTGGCAATGGAAGTTGCTGCGCATGTACGCCAAGCCAACGATTGCCATGGTCAATGGCTGGTGCTTTGGTGGCGGCTTCAGCCCGCTGGTGGCGTGCGACCTGGCCATCTGCGCCGACGAGGCTACGTTTGGCCTGTCGGAGATTAACTGGGGCATTCCACCGGGCAACCTGGTCAGCAAGGCAATGGCAGACACCGTAGGCCACCGCCAGTCGCTGTACTACATCATGACCGGCAAGACCTTCGACGGGCGTAAAGCCGCCGAGATGGGCCTGGTCAATGAGAGCGTGCCGCTGGCGCAGCTGCGTGAAGTCACCATTGAACTGGCGCGCAATCTGCTGGAGAAAAACCCGGTTGTTCTGCGTGCGGCCAAGCATGGCTTCAAGCGCTGCCGCGAACTGACCTGGGAGCAGAACGAAGATTACCTGTACGCCAAACTCGACCAGTCGCGACTGCTGGACACCGAAGGCGGGCGTGAGCAGGGCATGAAGCAATTCCTCGATGACAAGAGCATCAAGCCAGGCCTGCAAGCCTACAAGCGCTAATCTCGCTGTTCAGGGTGCGCCGGTCGCACCCTGTAAATGAATTCCCGATAACGACAATAAAGAGGAATCACCATGTTGGACGTGCCCCTGCTCATCGGCGGAAAGTCGTGCCCGGCCCGTGATGGCCGAACGTTCGAGCGCTGCAACCCGGTGACGGGTGAGGTGGTGTCACGCGTGGCCGCCGCCACTCTGGAAGATGCCGATGCCGCAGTTGCCGCGGCTCAGGCTGCTTTTCCTGCCTGGGCTGCGCTGGCGCCCAATGAACGACGTACGCGGCTGCTCGCTGCTGCCGAGTTGATGCAGGCACGGGCGAGCGAGTTTATCGAGGCGGCGGGCGAAACCGGGGCTATGGCCAACTGGTATGGGTTCAACGTCAAGCTGGCGGCCGGCATGCTTCGTGAGGCCGCCTCCATGACCACCCAGATCAACGGCGAAGTGATCCCTTCCGATGTGCCCGGCAGCTTTGCGATGGCCTTGCGTCAACCCTGTGGCGTGATCCTGGGCATCGCGCCCTGGAATGCCCCGGTGATTCTCGCCACCCGTGCGCTGGCCATGCCGCTGGCGTGCGGCAACACCGTGGTGCTCAAGGCTTCCGAGCTGAGCCCGGCCGTTCACCGGTTGATTGGCCAGGTGTTGCAGGATGCGGGACTGGGCGATGGCGTGGTCAACGTCATCAGCAATGCTCCGGCAGATGCACCGGCGATTGTCGAGCGACTGATCGCCAATCCGGCGGTGCGCCGGGTCAACTTTACCGGCTCAACCCACGTGGGGCGCATTGTTGCCGAACTGGCAGCCCGTCACCTCAAGCCGGCCCTTCTGGAGCTGGGGGGCAAGGCGCCGTTTCTGGTGCTGGACGACGCTGACCTTGACGCCGCAGTCGACGCCGCAGCCTTTGGCGCTTACTTCAATCAAGGCCAGATCTGCATGTCCACCGAGCGGCTGATCGTGGACAACAAGGTGGCTGATGCCTTTATCGACAAGCTGGCGGCCAAGGTTGCCACCTTGCGCGCAGGTAACCCTCAGACGGACGGCTCGGTACTCGGCTCTCTGGTGGATGCCAGCGCCGGTGTGCGGATCAAGGCACTGATCGACGATGCGGTCGGCAAAGGCGCGCGGCTGGTGGTGGGCGGTCAGGTCGAGGGCAGCATCATGCAACCGGCGTTGCTCGATGGCGTAACCCCGAGCATGCGCCTGTACCGCGAAGAGTCCTTTGGCCCGGTTGCCGTGCTGCTGCGCGGTGACGGTGATGAGGCCTTGCTGAGCCTGGCCAACGATTCGGAGTTCGGTTTGTCGGCGGCGATTTTCAGTCGCGACACCGGGCGTGCCCTGGCGCTGGCCCAGCGGGTCGAATCGGGCATTTGCCATATCAACGGCCCTACGGTTCACGACGAAGCACAAATGCCTTTCGGTGGGGTCAAGTCCAGCGGATACGGCAGTTTTGGCGGCAAGGCGTCGATCGAGCAATTCACCCAGTTGCGATGGATCACCTTGCAGAACGGGCCGCGTCACTACCCGATCTGATCGTCTGCACAAGGCATAACAATAACAAGGAGCCATGCCTGCGCCATGCCGCTTAAGTGTCGGACGGGCAGCGCATGCCTTGATGGAGGAGCATGACGTGAGTTTCGAATTCAATTCCCCGGCCAAGTCCCCTACACCGGCGCCACGTTATCGCGAGGTGGCCATCGGTCAGCCGGCGGTCGAAGTGCTGGAGGTCGGCGGCATCTTGCACATGCGCTCCCTGGAAACCCTGGAGCCGATGCCCGAACGCTTGCTTGATCGCTTGGTGCACTGGGCGCAGATCCGGCCCGGGCACACCTTTATCGCTGCACGGGACGCTGATGGCCAATGGCGTCGCATCAGCTATGCCCAGATGCTGGAAGACGTTCGCGCCATTGCACAAAGCCTGCTGGCCTATGGCCTGGGAGCAGAGCGTCCGCTGGCGATCCTGTCGGGCAACGATATTGAGCATTTGCAGATGGCGTTGGGGGCGATGTACGCCGGTATTCCTTACTGCCCGGTTTCGCCTGCCTATTCGTTGCTGTCCCAGGATTTTGCCAAGTTGCGCCATGTCTGCGACCTGTTGCAGCCGGGCCTGATCTTTGTCAGTGATGCTGCGGTCTACCAGCGTGCCGTGGACGCGGTATTGCCCGCAGACACGCCATTGGTAGCGGTACGCGGCGAGATGGCGGGGCGGCCCCAGGTGAGCTTTGCCAGTTTGCTGGAGCAGCCGGGCGGCGCCGAGGCCCAGGCTGCGTTCATGGCGTCAGGCCCGGACAGCATCGCCAAATTTCTCTTCACTTCAGGCTCGACCAAGCTGCCCAAAGCGGTGATTACCACCCAGCGCATGCTTTGTGCCAATCAACAAATGCTGTTGCAGACCTTTCCGGTATTTGCCGAAGAACCCCCGGTGCTGGTGGACTGGCTGCCCTGGAACCACACGTTTGGCGGCAGCCATAACCTCGGGATCGTCCTGTACAACGGCGGTACGCTGTATCTGGATGGCGGTAAACCAACGGCTCAGGGCTTTGCCGAAACCCTGCGCAACCTCAAGGAAATCTCGCCTACTGCCTACCTCACCGTGCCTAAAGGCTGGGAAGAACTGGTCACGGCGCTGGAAACCGACAGCGAGTTGCGCGAGCGTTTTTTTGCCCGCATCAAACTGTTCTTTTTCGCCGCGGCGGGCCTTTCGCAAAGTATCTGGGACCGCCTCGACCGGGTTGCCGAGCAACACTGTGGCGAACGCATCCGCATGATGGCCGGGTTGGGCATGACCGAGGCTTCGCCTTCATGCACCTTCACCACCGGGCCGTTGTCGATGGCCGGTTACATCGGTCTGCCGGCGCCGGGCTGTGAGGTCCGTCTGGTACCGGTGGATGGCAAGCTGGAAGGGCGCTTTCGCGGCCCGCACATCATGCCCGGTTACTGGCGCGCCCCTGAGCAGAGTGCCGAGGCGTTTGACGATGAAGGCTTTTACCGCTCCGGTGACGCCATCAAGCTGGCCGATCCTTGCAACCCGCAATGGGGGTTGATGTTCGATGGACGACTGGCCGAGGACTTCAAATTGTCATCCGGGGTGTTTGTCAGCGTGGGGCCGCTGCGCAACCGGGCCGTGCTCGAAGGTTCGCCCTATGTTCAGGATCTGGTGATTGCAGCGCCGGATCGCGAATGCCTGGGGGCCCTGGTGTTTGCGCGAATGTATGAGTGCCGACAGTTATCGGGTTTGCCCGCCGATGCCAGTGAGGCGCAAGTGTTGGCCAGTGAGCCGGTGCGCCAGTGGTTTGCTGACTGGTTGCAGCGGCTCAATCTTCAGGCCAGTGGCAATGCCAGTCGCCTGGAATGGATCGCGCTGCAGGATGAGGCCGCGTCGATCGATCGCGGTGAAATCACCGACAAGGGTTCGATCAATCAGCGTGCAGTGCTGCAATGGCGAGCGGCGCATGTGGAAGCGCTATATCGCGGGCAGGCGTCTTCGATCCTGCGTGCTGGCAAGCCGTCGTGAGCCCTGGGGGGCAGTACTCGGCATTCACCGATGTCGCCATTCTTGAGGCAGTTCGTACACCGTGGGTCGACCTGGGCGGGGCATTGGCCCAGGTTTCACCGATCGACATGGGGATCAAGGTCGCCCGTGAAGTACTGGCCCGTGCCGGGCTGGACGGGGGGGCAGTGGACTCGGTACTGGCGGGTTCAATGGCCCAGGCCAGTTTCGATGCGTACATGTTGCCGCGCCATATAGGCCTTTACAGTGGCGTGGCACAACAGGTGCCTGCGCTGGCGGTACAACGGATTTGCGCCACCGGGTTTGAACTGCTGCGCCAGGCTGCCGGGCAGCTGCAGGACGGCATGGAACTGGCGCTGTGCGTGGGCACGGAGTCCATGTCCCGTAACCCGATTGCCGGCTACACCCATCGCGGTGGATTCCGCCTGGGGGCGCCGGTCGAGTTCAAGGATTTTCTCTGGGAGGCGCTGTACGACCCGGCTCCCGGCGTGGACATGATCGCCACGGCGGAAATCCTGGCTACGGAGTACGGCCTGAGCCGTGAGGCGGTGGACCGATATGCCCTGAACAGTCACCAGCAGGCACTTCACGCACAGACCAGCGGCTGGCTGGCAGGTGAGATCGTCACCCTGCGCAATGAAGTGTTTGAGCTGGAGGGCTACCAGCCGAGGGGTATCAGCCTGCCGCGTGGATGTGAGTCGGTCAGCCTCGACAGTCATCCGCGTTCCACCGACGCCGCAGCCCTGGCCAGGCTGGGGGCAATTCACCCGGGTGGTGTGCAGACGGCGGGTAACAGTTGCGCAGTGGTGGATGGCGCCGCTGCCGCGCTGGTCGCCCGTGCATCGGTGGGGCAGCCGGCCCTGGCCACTCTGCTGGCGACGGCGGTGGTCGGCGTAGCGCCGCAATTGATGGGGATAGGTCCGGTGCCTGCGATCCAGTTGTTGCTGCAGCGCAGCGGTTTGGCACTGGACGCGATCGATCTGTTTGAAATCAACGAGGCGCAGGGTGCACAGGTTCTGGCCGTGGCTCAGGCGCTGGAACTCGACCTGCAAAAACTCAACTGCCGAGGCGGCTCCATTGCCCTGGGGCATCCCCTGGCCGCCACCGGATTGCGTCTGGTGTTGACCCTGGCCCGGCAACTGCGTGAGCAGAATCTGCGTTATGGCATTGCCGCTGCGTGTGTCGGGGGTGGCCAGGGCATGGCGGTACTGATCGAGAATCCGCATTTTTCCACGATTTGAGGTTTTCCCATGTGGCAATACCAGGCGCCGCTGCGCGACATGCACTTTGTGATTGAACACTGGCTTGAGGCCCCACAGGCCTGGGCGCAAACAGAGCGCTTCCAGGACCTCGATCTGGCGCTGGCCCGCCAGGTGCTTGAAGAGGCCGGGCGGTTCAGCGCCCAGGTGCTTGCGCCGATCAACAGCAGTGGCGACCGCCAGGGATGTAGTTTCGACGCGGGCCGGGTGACGACGCCCGCCGGATTTGTCGAGGCGTATCGCGCCTACACCGAAGGCGGGTGGTCAGCCCTGGCGTGCGATGAGGCCTACGGCGGGCAGGGCTTGCCGCAGCTGCTCGACGCGGCGCTGCAGGAAATGCTCTATGCCTGCAATCATGGCTGGGCCATGTACACCGGCATCGCCCATGGTGCCTACCTGTGCCTCAAGGCCCATGCCCCGCAGTGGATCAAGGCGCGTTATTTGCCGCAGATTGTCAGCGGTGAAGTCTTGCCCACCATGTGCCTGACCGAGCCGCAGGCAGGCAGCGACGTCGGCCTGCTGCGCTGTCGTGCCGAGCCGCAAGACGACGGCAGTTATCGTGTGAGCGGCAGCAAACTGTTTATTTCTGGCGGCGAACACGACCTGAGCGCAAATATCCTGCATCTGGTGTTGGCACGACTGCCCGGTGCGCCTGTTGGCAGCCGGGGTATTTCGCTGTTTCTGGTGCCCAAGCTGCTGGACCACCATCAGGTCAACACCGTGCGTTGCGACGGTATCGAACACAAAATGGGGATCAAGGGCAGCGCGACCTGTTCGCTGGTGTTCGAGCAGGCTCAAGGCTGGCTGATTGGCGAGGCCAATCGCGGCCTGGCGGCGATGTTCGTGATGATGAACTCGGCGCGGCTGCACGTGGGTCTGCAGGGACTGGGGCACGCCGAAGCGGCGTGGCAGAACGCTCGCGACTATGCCCTGGAACGCAAGCAGATGCGTGCGCCGGTGCGGCCTGTAGGCGTCAGTGCCGACGCCGCCGACCCGATCCATTTTCACCCGGCCATGCGCCGCACCTTGCTGGAGTTGCGCGCCTGCACCGAGGGGATGCGGGCCGTGGGCTATTGGGTGGCGCATCTGCTCGATGAGGCTGAGCACCAAGAGAGTCCGGCCGAGCGACAGCGCGCCCTGCAACTGGCAGAACTGCTGACGCCCGTGATCAAGGCATTTTTCACCGACCAGGGGTTTCGCCAGGCCAGCAACGCTTTGCAGGTGTTCGGCGGTTACGGCTATGTCAGCGAGTTCGCGATCGAGCAAACCCTGCGCGACAGCCGGATCGCGATGATTTATGAAGGCAGCAACGAGATCCAGGCCAATGACTTGCTGTTGCGCAAAGTACTGGGCGATGACGGCCTGGCGTTTGCCGAGTTGCTGGCGGTGATGCGCCAGGAGTCCGCGCTGGCTTTGGAGGTCTCGGAGTGTGCCGGTTTTGGCACTGAGCTGGAGCGACTGTGCGACAAGCTTGAAGCGTTGGTGGGCGCAGTTCGTGAGCGCGCTGGCGAAGAGGTCGAGTATCCCTATCGGGTTGCCGGGGACTTTTTGCGGTTGTGCGGGGTGGCCCTGATGGGGTTTGCCTGGGTACGAGGGGCGCGGGTGTCCCGTTTGCTGCCCGACAGCGACCCTGTACGCGCCGGCAAGCTACAAACTGCGCAGTTCTTTTTTGCCTATCTATTGCCAGAAGCCGACTACCGAATCGCCTCCATTCGTGGCGCACAGGCGAGCCTGGCGTTTGTCGAGTGATACCCGGAAAACACTGCTTCAGTGGATCCAATAAATCGATTTTCAAGTGACTAATACTGGGTTCGTGGCCAGACAGGATTTCTGGCTACGAGATTGGTCGATAATCGAACGCTAAAGTGTAGAGGGTATTTGTAATACAAGCTGTTGTATTTAAAGGAAATAAATAATATCCCTGCGCCGGTTTCAGGATCTGAGGGTAGGGGTTCTTGAGATTGTGACAATCCATCATATTGCCTGTGGATCCATTAACAGGTTGACTACGCCCTGGCGATGGCTGGATTCCTTCCTGACCGTCGCCCATAAAAATTACAAAAAAAGGGTCTCGTCATGAAAGGCTTATCCAGAGCACAGAACTGTCAGGGTTCTGTCCGCTTTATGTCTGCGCGCACTGCCGTGTTTTGCGTTTGCCTTGCCCGGGTCGCTTGCGACAGGCAGGTGCAATGATGGATATCGATCTGAAAGCTCGCGTGGATGACGGTCCGATGGTGCGCTTCCAGTGGCTCGCCATCGGGATCTGCATCGTGTTGAACATGATCGATGGCTTTGATGTGTTGGTAATGGCGTTCACGGCGGCTTCAGTGTCGGCGGAGTGGGCCCTAAGTGGAGCGCAAATCGGCATGTTGCTCAGTGCCGGGCTGTTTGGCATGGCGGCGGGTTCACTGTTTCTTGCGCCCTGGGCGGACCGCATCGGTCGACGCCCATTGATCCTGTTGTGCCTGGTGGTGAGCGGCACGGGCATGCTGCTTTCGGCGCTGAGCCAGACCCCATTGCAGCTGGCGCTGTTGCGCGGGCTTACGGGGCTGGGGATTGGCGGGATTCTGGCCAGCAGCAACGTGATTGCCAGCGAGTACGCCAGCAAGCGCTGGCGCGGCCTGGCAGTGAGCCTGCAATCCACCGGCTATGCTTTGGGCGCGACACTGGGCGGCTTGCTGGCGGTCTGGTTGTTGACGCATTGGGGCTGGCGTTCGGTGTTTGTCTTCGGCGGGGTTGTGACCTTTGCGGTGATCCCGCTGGTGTTGCTGTGGCTGCCCGAGTCGCTGGACTTTTTGCTTGCGCGCCGCCCGGCCACGGCCTTGCAGCGCATCAATAACCTGGCCCGGCGCCTGGGTCAGCCGGTCTTGAGCCAAATGCCCCCTGTCGTGGCGAGCCCGGCAGGATCCAGTTCAAGCCTGACCAAGCTGTTGGCGCCTGCCATGCGCCGTACCACGCTGCTGATCTGGCTGTTGTTCTTCCTGGTGATGTTCGGCTTTTACTTTGTGATGAGCTGGACGCCAAAACTGCTGGTGTCAGCTGGGCTTTCTGCGCAACAAGGTATTACCGGTGGCGTGCTGTTGAGTGTTGGCGGGATTTTTGGCGCGGCGCTGATCGGCGGCTTGTCATCGCGCTGGCCGCTGACCCGGGTGTTGTCGCTGTTCATGTTGATTACCGCAGGGTTGCTGGTGCTGTTTGTCGGCTCAGGGTCTTCGGTCATGGCCGCGCTTGGGCTTGGATTGCTGATTGGGCTGTTTTCCAACGGTTGCGTTGCCGGGCTCTATGCATTGTCGCCAGTGGTGTATGACGCATCCGTACGAGCGACGGGCGTGGGCTGGGGGATCGGCATTGGTCGTATCGGCGCGATCCTGTCGCCCATTGTGGCCGGTTTTCTGCTGGATGCCGGCTGGCAGCCCCTGCACCTGTATGGCGTGTTTGCCATCGTCTTCGTGATCGCGGCCGGTTGCTTGCTGCTGCTCAAGCCGTCGACTTCGCAGGCACAACCGGCGTTCGCCCAGGCCTGATTCAACCTTCTGATCAATGCCCGGCCTGGCCGGGCGCATACCCTTATCTATCTATCTATCTGTCTGGGCGGGCTGTATCAGCTGCGGGGAGCGGCTGCGCCCAACAATCGGAGAACAATAATAATGAAGATGCTTACAGGTTTGCTGTCGTTGTCGGTGTGTGCCTCGGCAATGGCCCAGGATGAAGGGTTTTTTGACGGCGCGAAGGCCGATCTGATGCTGCGCAACTACTACTTCAATCGTGATTTTCGTGACCACAGCGCCGGCAAAAGCAAGGTGGATGAATGGGCGCAGGGCTTTATTCTGAAATTCAGCTCAGGCTACACCCCGGGGCCTGTGGGTTTTGGCCTGGAAGGGATTGCCATGCTTGGGGTCAAGCTCGACAGCAGTCGCGTGGCCAGTGGTTCCGAACTGCTGCCGGTGAACAGCGATGGTCGCGCGGCCGATAACTTTGGCCGGGCAGGACTGGCGGCCAAGGCGCGTTTTTCGGAAACGGAAGTGAAGGTTGGCGAACTGCTGCCGGATGTTCCGGTGCTGCGCTACGACGATGGGCGACTGCTGCCGCAGACCTTCCGTGGCGCCATGCTGGTGTCCAGGGAGATTGAAGGCCTGGGGCTGCAGGCGGGGCAATACCGGGCCGTGAGCCTGCGCAATTCTTCAGACATGCAGGATCTGGCGGCCTGGGCTGCGCCGGGCGTGACCTCCGACCGATTCAACTACGCGGGGGCTGAGTACCGTTTCAATGAGCAGCGTACCCAGGTGGGGGCGTGGCATTCGCAGTTGGCGGATATCTACCAGCAGAGCTATTTCAATCTGCTGCACAAACAGCCGGTGGGTGACTGGGTGCTGGGCGCCAATCTGGGTTACTTCATCGACAAGGACGATGGCAGCGCGCGTATCGGTCGGGTCAGCAGCCGCACGGCGTACGGATTGTTCTCCGCGGCTACGGGCGGGCACACGTTGTACCTGGGGTTGCAGCGGGTCAGCGGGGACAGCGGCTGGATGTCGGTGTACGGCAGCAGCGGGCGCACGCTGGGCAACGACATGTTCAACGGTAACTTCAGCAATGCCGACGAGCGCTCCTGGCAGGCGCGCTACGACTACAACTTTGCCGCGCTCGGGGTGCCTGGATTGCTGGCGATGGTTCGCTATGGTCATGGCGACAACGCCACTACCAAACAGGGGGCTAACGGCAAGGAATGGGAGCGCGATACCGAGGTCGGCTATACGTTCCAGAGCGGCTCGCTGAAGAACCTCAGCTTGCGCGTCAACAACGCCACCAACCGTCGCAGCTTCAACAGCGACTTCGACCAGACCCGTGTGATCGTGAGTTATCCGTTGTCGATGTAGGGGCGCCTGCGATGCAGGCCGTGCGGTGTGTCTGCCGAACCGCGTCGATACCATCGCGAGCACGCCCGCTCCCACAAGGAGGTGTGCCAGGCGGTGGATGCTGAGGAGTGTGCGCGCCGCTCAGTCTCTATAGCCGCTCATGCGTTACTATGGCCGTTCACGTTTTCTGGATGCTGCCTGGATGAGCAAACCCGGTCAATTGGTGCTGATTGCACTGCGCAAGATGATTGCCTCTGGCGAGCTTGCCGCTGGCGAACGCCTCATGGAAATTCCCACTGCCGAGTTGTTCGGCGTCTCCCGCATGCCGGTACGCATGGCCTTTCGCACGCTTGAGCAGGAAGGCTTGCTGGTGCGTTTCGGCGGGCGCGGTTTTCAGGTGCGCTCGGTCAGTGCCAATGACATCGCGGGGGCGGTGGAAGTGCGCGGGGTGCTCGAAGGTCTGGCGGCACGGTTGACTGCCGAGCGCGGGCTGTCGCCAGAGGCGCGGGCCGCCCTTGAGTTATGCCTGTTGCAAGGGGACGAGCTGTTCGATAAAGGCTTCGTCACCGAGGACGATCTTGAGGTCTATCACGACCTCAATATGCGTTTCCATCAGGTCATCGTTGAAGGCAGTCACAACCCGGCCATTGCCGATGCCCTGGCCCGCAATGATCATTTGCCGTTTGCTTCAGTGACGGCGCTGGCGGTTGATCGAAAAGACATGGCCCGTGAATACCGGCGCTTCAACTATGCCCATATGCAGCATCATTCGGTGTTCGATGCGCTGGTCAGTCGCCAGGGTGCCCGCGCCGAAGCGATCATGCGCGAGCACGCCAACGCGACATTGCGCTATGCCGAAATCTTCGGCTCGGCCACCGCCAATGAGCGGATGAAAGTGATTCACCGCTCCGATTGAGGTTCAGATATCCAGCACCAGCATGGGCGATTTCGAGCGCGAACAGCACGGGGTGAACTGATCGTTGCAGGCTTGCTCCTCTTCGGTGAGAAACATGTCGCGGTGATCCGGCACACCTTCAAGTACGCGGGTCAGGCATGTGCCGCAGACCCCTTGTTCGCACGACATGGGAATATCGATGCCGTGACTTTCCAGGACCTGAACCACGGTTTTGTCGGGCGGAATGTCGAAGACCTGGCCGGTGCTGCCCACCTTGACCGAGAAGCTGCCATCGTTGCTGCTGTCAACCGGGGCGGCGGCGAAGTACTCGCGGTGCAGGACGTTTTCCTGCCAGTCCTGAGCGCGTGCGCTGTCTAAAACATGCTGCATGAAACCACCGGGCCCGCACACATACAAATGGGTGTCGGGCTGCGGGTTGGCCAGTACCTGAGCGGTATTCATGGCGGTTTCTGGCTGCTCGTCGAAATGCAAAAACACCCGGTCAGCAAAAGGCGAGTTGCGGATGCGCTCGACAAAAGCCGCTCGCTCGCTGGAGCGGGCACAGTAATGCATTTCGAAATCTGCGCCACTGTGGGCGAGTCGTTCTGCCATGCACAAAATCGGGGTAATCCCTATCCCGCCTGCAAACAGCAAGCTGCGGCGGGCTTCGTGGACCAGCGGGAATAGGTTGCGCGGTTCGCTGATGCGCAGACGATCGCCACCCTTGATGTGTTCATGCAGGCTTTGCGAGCCGCCCCGTGAAGCTGGGTCCTTGAGCACGCCAATCAGGTAGCGATGCTGTTCGTCAGGATGGTTGCACAGGGAGTATTGGCGGATCAGCCCGCCGGGCAGGTGCACATCAATGTGCGAACCGGCACTGAACGCGGGCAGGGCGCTGCCATCGACGTTGGCCAGTTCATAGGTGCAAATGCCCTGTGCTTCGTTGTTGCGTGATACCACCACCACATCAATCATGCTGCTTCCTCAAAGCGTTGCCATTGAGGGGGCTGGCCCACGTGCGCTCGCCCCCGTCAGGGAATTACTGCGCCATGGCGATCAGGTGTGGCTCGGGTGTGCGTTCGCTGGCGATGATGCGGTCCAGGACGCGGCGTGACTGCACGCCGCCCGAGTCGATATTGAGCTTGAGCAATGCGCGTTGCGGGTGGTCCAGCAGGTTTTGTTGCTGTTGTTCGAGCATCTCCAGGTCCTCGCTGAAAATCTTGCCCTGACCTTCGCGGATCGTAGCGGTGAGAGCCTGATCCTGAGGGTTGAAGTTGCGCGCCATGCCCCAGAAGTACCAGATTGAAGTGTCTGTTTCAGGGGTGATGAAATCGACCACGATGCTCGATGCCTTGAACTCGGGGGCTGCGTGGTAGCCGCCTTTGCCCGCGTGGGCGACCCCGACTTCAATCAACACATGACTGGGTGGCGAAAAGCGGCAAATCTGCCAGCGGTCCACCGGCACATCGTCGGCCAGGTTGTTGCCGCGCAATGCCATGCGCCAGAACGGCGGGGCCATGATGTTTTCCATGTGCCGCGCCGTGACGACTTCGTTGCCTTCAACCGTGGTGGTCGGGGCGACTTCGTCGATTTCTTTTTGGCCAATGCTGGAGGCGTGTACGTAGGTTTCGTGGGTCAGGTCCATCAGGTTGTCGATCATCAGGCGATAGTCGCAACCGATATGAAACAGGCCGCCGCCATAGGCCCATTCATCGCTCACCGCCCACTCCAGGTGGTGGATCAAGGCAGGGTCGGCTTGATCCTGATCGCCGGGCCATACCCAGATAAAGCCGTAGCGTTCGACCACGGCATAGGTCTTGTTGCACGGGAAACCGCGTACCCGCTGTCCGGGCATCTCGACGGTTTTGCCGTCGCAGCCCATGACCAGTCCGTGATAGCCGCACACCAGGTTGCCGTTCTCGACATAACCCAGTGACAGGGGAGCACCGCGATGCGGGCAAAAGTTCTCGACAGCGGCGACTTTGTTTTCGTGGCCGCGATAGAAAACCATTTTCTCGCCGCAAATCTGCCGGCCCAAAGGCTTGTCGGTGATTTCATCGGGGGTGCATGCGACATACCAGGTGTTTTTTGGGTACATGACCAATCTCCAGATCAGGTGTTATTGCTTTTATGGATCCATTAGGCGGTATCCAGATCTTTCAAGTCAATTTCACATTGATGGATTATTGGGTTTTTTGGGTTATTTTGGCGATTACCGAACACAAAATAAAAATATGAGTTACTTCAGTGGATCCATTAAAAATTTTCAGAGCAAGAGCAGATGTTCATCAACAGCCCCTTGAGAAGGCTATAAACTACCGTCTGCGTGGTTCTGGCTCGAAGGGTCTGCAAGGGCGGTCGTGTCATGGGCTTGTTAGATCATCGATAGCGAGTAGTGCATTCTTTAAATGACCAACCCCACTTCTACCTCCACTGCCAACTGGCAACCGGTCATCGCGCTTGCGCTGGCCGCTTTCGTGTTCAACACCACCGAATTTGTACCTGTGGGGTTGTTGAGTGCGATTGGCAGCAGTTTTGATCTGTCCACTGCCAAGGTCGGACTGATGCTGACCATCTATGCGTGGGTGGTTTCACTGGCATCGCTGCCGATCATGCTGCTGACCCGCAACGTCGAGCGACGCAAGTTGTTGCTCGTGCTGTTCGGGTTGTTTATCGCCAGTCATGTGTTATCGAGCCTGGCGACAAACTTTGGCATCCTGCTGTTAAGCCGGATCGGGGTAGCGTTGTCTCATGCCCTGTTCTGGTCGATTACCGCGTCACTGGCGGTAAGGCTGGCCCCAGAGGGCAAGCAGGTACAGGCGCTGGGTTTGTTGGCAACCGGTACGTCGCTGGCGATGGTCATGGGCGTCCCTTTGGGTCGCTTGCTGGGTGAAGCCATGGGCTGGCGCACCACCTTTGTTGTCATTGCCGGGCTGGCCGCGTTGCTGGTGTTTTGGCTGGCCAAAACCCTGCCATTGTTGCCGAGCCAGAACTCGGGCTCACTCAGAAGCCTGCCGGTGCTGTTCAAGCGACCTGCGCTGGTGGCGGTCTATGTGTTGACCGCTGTGGTGATTACTGCTCAGTTTACGGCTTACAGCTACGTTGAGCCCTTTGTGCAAGGGGTGGCCGGCATGAGCGGCAGCACTGTGACCTTGATCCTGCTGCTGTTCGGTGGGGCAGGGATTATCGGCTCCCTGTGTTTCAGCTGGTTCCACAAGTACAACCCCCAAGGCTTTCTGCTGACGGCAGTGGGCTTGATCGCGCTTAGCCTGTTGTTGATGTTGCCGGCCAGCAACTGGATTGAGTCCCTGGGTGTGCTGAGCATCATTTGGGGGATGGCGATCATGGGTTTTGGATTGGCGATGCAGTCCAAAGTTTTGACGCTGGCGCCCGATGCAACCGATGTGGCGATGGCAATGTTCTCGGGGATTTACAACATCGGGATCGGCGGCGGTGCACTGCTGGGCAGTTCGGTTGGCAGCCATTTTGGCTTTGCCTGGATCGGGCTGGCGGGGGGCTCGCTGGCGGGCCTGGCGCTAGTGTTCTACGCCTGGACCGTATACCGGCTACAGCGTAGCGGTTTACCGACCTGAGGTTCAGCGGCTGCAGAGTGGCTTCACCCGTGGGGGCAAGCCGCTCGCTATAACCATTCACGAGCAGGCTCACTCCCACCTAAGTATCTATAAGGCGCTCTGCGCGCCTGCCCTAAAGCTCACGCCTTGGTGCTGACCATCGACCCCGAGCCGCTGCTGCCCTGGGCTGTCAGTGCCTGCAGCAATGCGGCCGTGGCCGCTTGCAGCGCCGCAGTGGTCGCCGTCACTTGTGCCTGGGCCCCGGCAACGGCAGCGGCCTTGGCGTCCGGGCTCTGGTCGCTGGCCTGAATGCTTTGCAGTGCCTGCATCTGCTGCTGGAGCTGTTTTTGCAGTTGCGCGATCTGTTTTTTCAGCTGCTTGACCGTGTCTGAACTGTCGTCATTGCTGTCTGGCGCAGGTGCTGCATTGGCGCCCCTGGACGCTCGCGGCTTGACCTGCTCGGTGGCCGTGGTGCTGGCGTCACTCACGGCGCTGCTGTCCGGCGCCTTGCTGGATGCAGTGCTGGCCACGCTCTGGATATTCAGGCTGGATGCCAAGGGATTGATGCTGCCGACCATGTCGATTCGTCCTTTAAACCTTATGCCATTCAAGTCCATCGGCAGGGCGCATCAGTGCTTTAGGCCGTGGAGCGAAATAAGCCGGATCACAGGTCATATGCTTATTCCTTAACGGTATTTAAATTAAATTTCTTATACCTATAAAGTCATACCCCTGCGTACAGGTCGACCAATCGACGCGCCGCACGAAATGAACCAACACGGGACCTCCGTGAGTTTCTGATCGATCAGCGCGCCATTGGGTGTGCTCTGCGTGGGAGTGATTTATGTCTGCACCGTCTGCCTCTGCGATTGCTGTAAGCATCGCCCCCCAGTCTTTTGAAATCCGCCCGTTCAGCGGTGCCGTGGGTGCCGAAATCATCGGGCTTGATCTGGCGTTGCCGGTCAATGACCAGGATTTTGCGCGCATTCACCGCGCGCATCTGGAGCATCACGTGGTGGTGTTTCGCGATCAGCGCATTACCCCGCAGCAACAGATCGCCTTCAGTCGTCGTTTTGGCATCTTGCAGATTCATGTGCTCAAGCAGTTTCTGCTCACCGGCCACCCGGAAATTCTGATCGTCTCCAATATTATCGAGAACGGCCAATCCATCGGCTTGGGGGATGCGGGTAAGTTCTGGCACTCCGATCTTTCCTATAAAGAGCTGCCGAGCCTGGGCTCGATGCTGCATGCCCAGGAGCTGCCGAGCGAAGGCGGGGATACGCTGTTCGCTGACATGCACAAAGCCTGGGACGGCCTGCCGCAAGCCTTGCGCAGCGCCGTGGAGGGCCGCTCGGCCGCGCATTCGTATACGGCGCGCTACAGCGAAACCAAATTTGAAGGCAACTGGCGCCCGACCCTGACCCCGGAGCAACTGGCTCAGGTCAGCGAGGTGGTGCATCCGGTGGTACGGACCCACCCGGAAAATGGCCGCAAGGCCCTGTTTGTCAGCGAGGGTTTTACGACTCGCATCGTAGGTCTGCCCGAGGATGAAAGCCGCCAGTTGCTGGCAGAGCTATTCGCCCACAGCGTGCTGCCTGAAAACATCTACCGCCATCAATGGCAGCCCCATGACCTGGTGTTCTGGGATAACCGTTCGCTGATCCATCTCGCTGCCGGATGCCCAAGCCATCTGCGGCGCAAGCTCTATCGCACCACCATTCAGGGCAATGCCCCTTACTGATCGTCCCTATTTCAAGGAGCATAACCATGCCCAAATCATTCAAAACCGTCGCTGCCAGTGTAGGCCTGGGCTTGAGTCTGCTTGCCGGCAGCCTGGTCGCACCTACCGTGGCCCATGCCGAAGGCGAGATCCGTATCGCCGAACAGTTCGGCATTGTCTACCTGCTGCTCAACGTGGTGCGCGATCAAAACCTGATCGAGAAACACGGCAAGGAGGAGGGCATCGACATCAAGGTCGACTGGACTCAATTGTCCGGCGGAGCGGCGGTCAACGATGCCTTGCTTTCCGGTTCCATTGACATTGCCGGCGCCGGGGTTGGCCCGCTGCTGACTATCTGGGACCGCACCCACGGCAAGCAGAACGTCAAGGCCGTGGCATCGCTGGGCAACTTTCCGTACTACCTGCTGAGCAATAACCCGAACGTCAAAACCATTGCCGACTTCTCCGATAAGGACCGCATTGCCGTGCCTGCAGTGGGTGTTTCCGTGCAGTCACGCTTCTTGCAATACGCGGCTGCCAAGCAATGGGGCGACAAGGAATTCAACCGGCTGGACAAGTACACCATCGCCGTTCCCCATCCTGATGCCACGGCTGCGCTGATTGCCGGTGGTACAGAGCTGAGCGGGCATTTTTCCAACCCGCCGTTCCAGGATCAGGCGCTGAAAAACCCCAACGTACACGTGGTGCTCAATACCTACGACTTGCTCGGCCCCAACTCACCGACCGTGCTGTTTGCCACCGAGAAGTTCCGTAACGACAACCCTAAAACCTACAAGGCCTTCGTCGAGGCGTTGACCGAGGCGGCCGAGTTTGCCCAGAACGACAAGGCTGCTGCCGCTGACACATACATTCGTGTAACCAAGTCCAAAGTCGATCGCGACGAGTTGCTGAAGATCATCGACACCCCGGAGTACGAGTTCAGCGTGACGCCGAAAAACACTTACCCACTGGCTGAGTTTCTGTACCGCGTTGGCGCGATCAAAAACAAACCCGACTCCTGGAAAGATTACTTCTTCCAGGACGCCAAACCGCTGCAGGGGAGCTGACAGCCATGAACGCCTCCGTGCAAGGCCACACGGCCAGCCACTTGAACGCAACAGGGCCTGCCCTGTTGTCGGTCGATCAGGTAAGCCTTGAGTACCGCACGCCGCAACGTGTGGTGAGGGCAACCCATCAGGTCAGTTTTGAAATCGATCCGGCGGACCGCTTTATCCTGCTTGGCCCTTCGGGCTGCGGCAAGTCGACGTTGCTCAAGGCAGTCGCCGGGTTTCACACACCGTGCGAGGGGCAGATCCGCCTCCAGGGCCAGGCCGTCACCGCGCCGGGGCCGGACCGTATGGTGGTGTTCCAGGAGTTCGATCAACTGCCGCCCTGGAAGACGGTCAAGCAAAACGTGATGTTCCCTTTGCTGGCCTCCAAAACCCTGCCACGGCGCGAAGCCGAGGAGCGGGCACTGCATTATCTGGACAAGGTCGGCCTGGCTGCATTTGCCGATGCTTACCCGCACACCTTGTCCGGTGGCATGAAGGCTCGCGTGGCGATCGCCCGGGCCTTGGCGATGCAGCCGAAAATCCTGTTGATGGACGAGCCCTTTGCCGCACTCGACGCCCTGACCCGACGCAAGATGCAGGAAGAGTTGCTGCTGCTTTGGGAGGAGGTGCGCTTTACCTTGTTGTTTGTCACGCACTCCATCGAAGAGGCGCTGGTAGTCGGTAACCGGATCTTGCTGCTGTCGCCGCACCCGGGTCGTGTGCGCGCTGAAATCAACAGCCATCAGTACGACCTGCACAGCCTGGGCGGTACGGGGTTCCAGCACACGGCGCGGCGCATTCATCGGCTGCTGTTCGATGAACCCGATGCAGGCACTGACGAACAACCCCTGAATTTCGCTGATATCCGTATCGCTTATTGAGCCGTGGAGGATTGCCCGATGAGCCAATCATCATCTGTACGCCAGGAGTATGAAGTGGTCCTGGAGCCGTTGCTGACGGTACCGCTGGAGCGCGAACTGCCCCTCGGGCAGCGGCTCTGGCAGCATGGCTGGTTACGTAAAAGCCTGATTCTGATAGTCCTGGCCGTGCTCTGGGAGCTGGTTGCGCGTTACCAGAACAACGATCTGCTGTTACCCACGTTCCTGCAAACCAGCAGTGCCCTGTATAGCGGTTTGATCAGCGGCGAGTTGTTGAGCAAAGTGGGCATTTCCATGGTGGTGCTGCTCAAGGGCTACTTGATCGGGATCATTCTGGCGTTTGCGCTCACCACGCTGGCGGTTTCGACCCAGTTGGGTCGTGATTTGCTGAGCACCCTGACGTCGATGTTCAACCCGTTGCCGGCCATTGCCCTGTTGCCACTGGCATTGCTGTGGTTCGGGCTGGGGCAGAACAGCCTGATTTTCGTGCTGGTACATTCGGTGCTCTGGGCGTTGGCCCTGAACACGTATGCGGGTTTTCTCGGCGTCTCGGAAACCCTGCGCATGGCCGGGCGCAACTATGGGTTGAAAGGCATTCGCTTCGTGCTGTTTATCCTGATCCCTGCAGCGCTGCCATCGATCCTCGCCGGTCTGAAAATCGGCTGGGCATTTGCCTGGCGCACGCTGATTGCTGCCGAGCTGGTGTTCGGCGCCACCAGCGGCAAGGGCGGCCTGGGCTGGTATATCTTCCAGAACCGCAACGAGCTGTACACCGACAAGGTGTTTGCCGGGCTGGCGGTGGTGATTCTGATCGGTTTGCTGGTGGAGAACCTGGTGTTCGCTACCCTTGAGCGGGTCACGGTCAAGCGCTGGGGCATGCAGCGCTGATGTGCAAAACCCGGAGCGCTTGAAGGCGCTCCGGGATTATTTCCCGCCGGCCTGATTCTTCAGGCCTTTGTACTTTCTGGCCCGTTCTTGCGGCAAAAACGTTGTCGTTTAAACGCAAAAAATCCCCGTTTTTCAAGCGTATGCCCGTGATTGATGGCTATGTGCTACTTATTGCTTGTCATTCATGGCAGGCGTTGGCATGATTTTGACACTAAGGTTATTCCCTAAGTGTTTGCTGTCGGGATCACGGATCACGCTCTGCTTGATGCAGGCATCATCCTCACCTCGCTGCTTCCTTGATGTATCTCCTGAATTTTCCCGGAATCGCTTGATGGCACTGACGATTGCGGCGAGTTTCAAGCTCGGCCGTTACGTTCAAATCGGTGATTTGGCTTCACGACCTCTTTTTCGGAGCGAACGCCATGCAGTTATTCAAAAAACTGATGAACATTCTGGAGCAGGCTGATCGCAGTCGCGAGCGTACTGGCAATCCTTTATTTGTCCCGCCTGAGTTTGAACACCTGAAACGGGATCTCAACATCGTTGAGCAAGCCCGGCGCCACGGTGAGCAGGGCTATCCCCCTGAGGAAGCAACCCGGCTGACGGCGACTGAAGAGACCATCCGTGTGACCCTTGAGTTGGAGCGAGAAAAGGTTCTGGCATGGGCCGAATCGCGGCTCACTGCGGTTCAAAACCGGCTGGATGCACTGGATATCGGCGCTACGGTGAGCCGTTGTATACAGGTTGACCAGGATTTCGAACGTGCCATAGACAGCCTGGTGAGCGATTACGCGATACGGCTGCAGCGCCTGGAGTACAGCGTGCGCGAGCGCGAGGCTGAATTGTGTGCCTACAAGGCAGAGCATCACTCGGGATTCGAAAAACATCAAAAGCGCCGCAATCAAGCGTTGGGGATCTATCAGGACGAGATTGCCGACGTGCGCAATGAACTGATGGCGCTCAAGCAGCAGTTTCTTGAAAAGCTTGAGTCGGATGTTCTGGCGTGCAATGAGCAACTGGTCAGCTACCAGTCGGCCCTGGACGAAAAGCGCAATGTAAAGCCGCGGATGGCCAGCGGTTTGAACAAGGCCGAAATGATCCTGGCCGGGCTGGTTCAATGCTATCGCGCCGAAAACCAATTGCATCGCAATGGTCGACGAGTGCCTGCTTACTTCAGTGAACGTATTGCGCTGCAGGCAATCACATTGCCCGACAGCGATGTGGCTGAGGATGAAATTTGTCTGGCCTCGCAGCAGCAAGCGCTGGTGGATCTGATTGAACAGCTGGAGCAGATTCGCGGCCGGATTCAGTCCTCGTTCTATCAAAAATACAATCAACTGATGCCGCTATCCTGGCTGCCTGAATACCCGCCTGTGATGGAGCAACGCATCACTGCAAGCCCGGTTTGAGTGAGTGCGGGCTGGTCGCTTACGTCCAGCCCAGCGTGACTGCCGTCAACAGCAGATACCTGGCGCCCTTGGCCAGGGTGACGATCAGCACGAAACTCCATAGCGGTTCGCGCATGATGCCGGCAATCATGGTGAGCGGGTCGCCGATTATCGGCACCCAGCTCAGCAGCAGCGACCATCGGCCATAGCGCAGATAGAACGCGCGGGCCTTGTCGAGTTTTTGCTCGCTGACCGGGAACCAGCGCCTGTGCCGAAAGCGCTCGACCGAGCGGCCCAATACCCAATTCAACACTGAACCCAGGACATTGCCGAGGGTGGCCACGACCAGCAGTGTCAGGGCGACGTACTTGCCGGACAGGAGCATGCCGACCAGCACGGCTTCCGATTGCATGGGCAGGAGTGACGCGGCCCCGAATGCCGCCAGGAACAGGCCGAAATAGCTGGTTAATTCAAACACGCGAACTTCGCCTGCAGTCTGTTATTCAGGGGCGGGTACTTTAAGGCTTCAGCGTCGAGAGACAAATGCTTAATTAAGCTGTAGCTACTCTGTTGCCGGTCAAACGCGCTCCTCTAGTGGCTGCGCGCAAAAGGGTACTTGCGATCCGTAGCAGCTGACGAGTAGAACGAGGCTGCGTGCGGCGTGATGCGGCACCCCGACGTAGCCGTCGTAACATCAGCTTTCACGGCTTATCAGGCATACCGCGTCTACCGGTTTTGCGACCGCTTCGCGATCGAACGTAGCCTCGTTCTACTCGTCAACTGCTACGACGCGCAGTTGACGACGAAACCTGTAGCCGCTGGGTCAAGTTGGGCTGTTTTGTGAGTCAAGCAATGGGGGCAGGTTTACACAGCGGATCTGATCAACTACAGGTCGGATTCGCACAAAAAAGCCGTTCTTGTATCTGTTCGAATGATCCTCAACGACTCGCCCTCTGGCGGCTTCTGATGCTCGATCACAGACAAGGACCCAAGACATGCAAATGCCGAAAACCATTCAGATCAAAAACGGTGAAAAGGTCTCTCCCACGTTCTCGGCCCAGGAGTACGCCAACCGTCAGGCGAAGCTGCGAGTCTATATGGCGCAGAACAATATCGACGCTGCGGTCTTCACGTCCTATCACAACCTCAACTATTACAGCGATTTCCTGTACTGCTCGTTTGGCCGCAACTATGCGCTGGTGGTGACTCAGGACAGTGCGGTGACCATCAGCGCCAATATTGATGGCGGCCAGCCGTGGCGACGGACCATGGGCACCGACAACATTGTGTATACCGACTGGCAGCGCGATAACTACTTTGTCGCGATCCAGCAGGCGCTGCCCAAGGCCGGTCGCATCGGGATCGAGTTCGATCACATGAACCTGCTCAATCGCGACAAGCTCGCCAGCCGTTACCCCCAGGCCGAGCTCGTGGATATTGGCGCGCCGTGCATGCGTATGCGCATGATCAAGTCAGCCGAAGAACACGCCATTATTCGCCACGGTGCACGGATCGCCGATATTGGCGGCGCGGCCATCGTGGAAGCGCTGCGTGATCAGGTGCCCGAATATGAAGTGGCGCTGCACGCGACCCAGGCCATGGTGCGGGAAATTGCCCGTACCTTTCCCGATTCCGAGCTAATGGACACCTGGACCTGGTTCCAGTCGGGGATCAATACCGATGGTGCGCACAACCCGGTGACCAGCCGCAAAGTGAACAAGGGCGACATTCTGAGTCTCAACTGCTTCCCGATGATTGCCGGTTACTACACGGCGCTGGAGCGCACCCTGTTTCTCGATCATTGCTCGGACGAACATTTACGGCTGTGGGAAGTTAACGTCCAGGTGCATGAGGCCGGTCTGAAACTGATCAAGCCCGGCATGCGTTGCTCGGACATCGCCTTGCAACTCAATGAAATCTTCCTGGAGCATGACCTGCTGCAATACCGCACTTTTGGCTATGGCCACTCGTTTGGCACTCTCAGCCATTACTATGGCCGCGAAGCCGGGCTGGAGCTGCGTGAAGACATCGACACGGTGCTGGAGCCGGGCATGGTGGTGTCCATCGAGCCGATGATCATGATTCCCGAAGGTCGTCCGGGTGCGGGCGGGTATCGCGAGCATGACATCCTGATCGTCAACGAACAGGGCGGGGAGAACATTACTCATTTCCCGTACGGCCCGCAGCACAACATCATCAAGAAGTAGAGTTGCGTTGCCCCTGTGGGAGTGGGCCAGCCCGCTCCCACAAAATTGCCAAGCCCGATACCAGCGCATGCGTACGCAGATTACGCAGCGTTTTCTGACCTGTTTACCCCTGCCAAAAAGAACACAATGAGGGTATCTGTCATGTCCCGCGTCCCGACGTCGCTTGCCGTTTTCCAACCCAGCATCTCTTTCTCCGGAGGTGCTCAATGAGTATCCCAAGTCCAAGCCTTTCTTTACCTCTGACCCTCGAGCAGAAAACGGAGCGCCTCAGCGAGCGCAAGGCCTTGCGACGTGCTGCGACGGCCAGCTTCATGGGCAACTTTGTCGAGTGGTTTGACTACGCAGCCTATGGTTACCTGGCTACTGTCATTGCGCTGACCTTCTTTCCCCAAACCGATACCACAACAGGGCTGCTGGCGACCTTCGCGGTATTTGCCCTGTCGTTTATCGTGCGCCCCATCGGTGGTCTGGTCTGGGGTCATTTTGGCGACAAGTACGGACGGCGCAGTGCCTTGTCCTGGTCGATTCTGATCATGACCCTCTCGACCTTTTGCATCGGTATTCTGCCCACCTACAACCAAATCGGATTGTGGGCCCCGGCGTTGCTGCTGTTGATTCGCCTGATGCAGGGGTTTTCAGCGTCGGGGGAGTATGCGGGGGCCTCGGCGTTCCTGGCCGAATACGCGCCCGAGGGCAAGCGCGGTTTTTACACCAGCATTGTGCCCGCGAGCACTGCAGCAGGATTGCTGTTTGGCGCGATGTTTGTTGCCGGAATGCACGCTTTGATGACTGCCGAAAACCTTCATGACTGGGGCTGGCGTTTGCCGTTTTTACTGGCGGCCCCCTTTGGTCTGGTAGGGCGCTATATCCGGGTGCATTTACAGGACTCACCCAAGTTCCTGGAAATGGAGCAGCGGCTTGAAGCCAAGGAGTGTGCGACCCATGCACCGGTCCGTGAATTGCTGACCGTGCATCGTCGGGCAGTGATGATCGGGATTGGCGTGACCTGCCTGAACGCCGTGGCGTTCTACCTGTTGCTCAGCTACATGCCGACCTATCTGTCGACTGAAATGGGCATGAGCGAGAGTGATTCATTTACCGCCTCGACAGTGTCGCTGGCGACCTATATCGGCCTGATTTTCCTGATGGGCACGCTGTCTGACCGTTATGGCCGAAAGACCATGCTGGTCACCGCGTCGGTGCTGTTTTTGCTGCTGACATTTCCGCTGTTCGGGATGCTTGGCAACCCGTCGCTGCTGGTAATTCTGATGATTCAGATTGCCTTCGGCGCGATGTTGGCCATGAACGACGGCACCTTGCCGTGTTTCCTGGCCGAGATTTTCCCGACCCGGGTCCGTTTCAGCGGATTTGCCTTCAGTTTTAACGTGGCCAACGCGGTGTTCGGCGGGACTGCCCCGTTTATTGCCACCTGGCTGATTCATATGACCGGCAACAAAATGGCCCCGGCCTGGTATTTGCTGGCAGCGGCTGCGGTGGCGCTGGTTGCGATGCTGGCCAGTCGCGAAACAGCGCACACCGCGTTGCAAGACTAAATACACCGCTGAAATACGCCTGTGGGAGCGGTTTTGCTCGCGATTGCATCGATGCGCACTGATTGTCAGGCCGCGTCAAAGCCATCGCGAGCAAGCCCGCTCCCACAGGTTTTTTGGCCTGTGGGCAGGGCTCAGTGCAACGCCACTTGCTTGCGCTCGCCAATCGGCGAAACCCCAAACAACCGGCTATAACATTTCGAAAAATGTGCCGCCGAGACAAAGCCGCAGGCGAGGGCGATATCGCGTACTTGCGACTCGCTGCGCAGCAACAGGCTTCGCGCTCTGGCCAGGCGCAGTTCCAGGTAATACTGGCTCGGTGTGCGCTGCAAGTGTTTGTGAAACAGACGCTCCAGTTGACGCACCGACACCTCGTTCAAGCGCGCCAGGTCTTCAAGGCTGACCGGCTCTTCAAGGTTGGCTTCCATGATGGCTACCACCTGGCTGAGCTTGGGTTGGGAGGTCCCCAGCTTCTGGCGCAGCGGCACCCGTTGCTGCTCCTGCGCTCCCCGCGCCCGGTCACACAGCAGCAGTTCGGCAGCATGGGCCGCGATTTCCCGGCCTCCCGGCTCGCGAGCGATCAGTTGCAGGGTCATGTCCATCGACGCCACGCCGCCCGAGCAGGTGTAGCGGTCGCGATCCAGTTCAAATAGCTGATTGGAAATAATGATCCCCGGGAAATGGTCCTTGAGGGTTTCGATGTCTTCCCAGTGAATGGTGCAGCGATACCCCTTGAGCAAACCCGCGCGGGCAAGCCAGTAGCTTCCGGTGCAAATTCCGCCCAGCGCAACTCCTTCGTGGGCCAGCTTGCGCAACCAGTTGAGCACCGGCCGGCTACTGAGATGGGACACGATGGGGTTTGAGCCCACCACCAGCAAAATGTCCAGTTTTGGCGTCTCACCCACCACATGGTCGGGCAGGATGCGCATGCCATTGCTGGCAGTGACCGGGTCCAGGGTGGGGGCGATGATCACGGTGCGAAACATTTCACAGCGAGCGGCCATGTTGGCCATGCGCAGGGTTTCGATGGCTGAGGCAAAACCGATGGTGGTGAAGTTTGGTATCACCAGAAAGCCCACGGTTTTTACCGTGGGCATGTTGATCGGTGACGCTGTAACAGGCGTTGCCATCCTTACGCTCCTCTAGATGACCCCGGACGCGTTTAGCGTCGGGGTTCACGCAGGTTGTTGCATCTCCAGGTCGGGGCTGGCGATACAAGGTTCTGTGCTTTGGGGGTAAGAAAGCATTTGTTGTGCCAGCAGATAACAGCTTGTTATTACGGCAAAAATTTATTGCCGATACAGGCCCAGTGGCGATCAAGGCCTGCGGGCCAGTCGCTCTGGCGGCGCTTGTGATACGTGCCACCAGCGCTCGCGCGACCTTGTTGCCACGGCCATGACCCTGGTCAAACGCCCCGCCTTTAAAAGCCAGTACAACCCCTGTGTGAGGAGTCAATAACAATACCAGCACGGCCCGTTTCGAGGGGATCACCCCAGATCGACGCCTTAAAGGAATAACGCGATGCTTTCTACTTTCCCACGTCTGGCGCTGGTCGGCCTGACGTTGTTTTGCACTGTTCAGGTGCAGGCCGGTGAGCCGACAACGGCCCCTGTCCCCGAAAAATCCCTGATCGAGCGGGGCCAGTACGTGGCCAGGCTTGGCGACTGCATAGCCTGTCACACCGCCCAGGGAGGGGCTGTGATGGCAGGTGGGCTGGAGCTGAAAACGCCGATGGGTACGATCTATTCGAGCAACATCACGCCAGACCCCGAGACCGGCATCGGTCAGTACAGCTTTGAGCAATTTGACCGGGCCATGCGCGAAGGCGTGACACCTGCGGGGCAGAACCTCTACCCGGCCATGCCGTATCCGTCCTACGCCAAGATGAGCGAAGAGGATATGCGCGCGCTTTACGCCTATTTGATGCAGGACGTAACGCCAGTAAAAATGGCGAATATTGAAGCGGACATGGGCTTTCCGTTCAATCAGCGCTGGGGCCTGGCGCTGTGGAACTGGGCGTTTGTCGATCATCAGCCGTTCGTTGCCGACCCCGGTAAAAGTGCCGAGCTGAACCGGGGTGCTTATCTGGTGCAGGGGCTGGGGCATTGCGGTTCCTGCCACACGCCTCGGGGTATCGCCTTCCAGGAAAAGGCTATGGACGATGGGGGCAGTCGTGGCAAGCACTACCTGGCGGGTGAAACCGTGGAAGAGTGGCGCGCCTTGAGTCTGCGCAACCTGTGGACGGTAGAGGACACGGTGCAGTTGCTCAAAACCGGGCAAAACCGGTTTGCCACGGTCTCGGGCAACATGGCCGACGTCATTCATCACAGTACCCAGCACTTCACCGACGCGGATTTGACCGCCATCGCCAGTTACTTGAAGTCGCTGCCACCGGGCAAGGATGATTTGCCGATGCCCGCTGTGGCGATCGAACCGGTCAAGGCGCCGGACACGCTATTTACCAGCCGTGGCGGCTTGGGCTACACGCAGTTCTGCGCCGATTGCCATCGCCCGGATGGAGGCGGTGTCAAAGGCATGTTCCCGCCGTTGAACGGCAATCCGGGGATCGTGGCGGCCAACCCCACTACGCTGCTGCACATTACCCTGACCGGCTGGAAAACCCCGCAAACCGCGACGCACCCACGGGTTTACACCATGCCAGGGTTCGCGCGGCTGGCGGATGATGAAATGGCTGAAATTTTGAGTTTTGTGCGCAGCAGTTGGGGTAATGACGCCCCGGCGATCAAACCCGCGCAAGTGGCCAGGATGCGCAAGCAGCTCAACCCTCAAACCACTGACGAGAGCGCATTTGTGACGCCGCGACTGGCCAATTTGCTCAGCGCCGCCAATGCCGATCAGGTGGTGCGCGGCATGCGCTTGCACTTGCAAACCAAAGCGCTGCTGCCGGACAACGTCGGCAATGCGCTTAATTGCACCAGTTGCCACTTGAACGCGGGTACCGTGGCTGATGGTTCGCCGTTTGTGGGCGTTTCGGCTTTTTTCCCAAGCTATGCGCCGCGTGCGGGCAAGGAGGTCACGCTGGAAGAACGGATCAATGGGTGTTTTCGCCGTTCGATGGATGGCAAACCGTTGCCGGTGGCTTCACCTGATATGCAGGCGATGGTGGCGTATTTTGACTGGATGAAAATGAACACCGTCGCGGGCGACAAGGTGGCAGGTCGGGGCGTGGGTAAGGTTGATCCCAACATCAAGCCCGATCCTGAAAACGGCAAGGTGATTTATGCGCAGCAATGTGCGGTGTGCCACGGTGACAACGGTCAGGGCCTGAAGCATGCCGACGGCAGCTTTGTGTACCCGCCGTTGTGGGGGGACGAGTCGTTCAATATCGGCGCGGGCATGGCACGCACGTACACGGCGGCGGCGTTCGTCAAACGCAACATGCCGATCGGTTTCCACGAAAAATTCCCGCTGGGGCAGGGCGGGTTATCGGATCAGGAAGCGGTGGATGTGGCTGAGTACTTCTCCCATCAGCCACGGCCTGACTTTGTCGACAAGGCCAAGGATTGGCCCAAAGGCGGAAAACCGGTAGATGCACGGTATTAAGAGCTAGAGCAATAGCAAAAGCCTCTCACCACGCCTCTCCCGGAAGGAGAGGCGTGGTGAGGGCCGCTGTTCAAACATGCGGTGTGGTGTGCGCCTTGACCTGGGGGCTGGCGTATTGCGGTTTTAGCACGCCCTGGTTGTCCAGCAGCCAGGCGTCCATCACCTTGCGCACCACGGGACCCGCCACCCGGCCACCGGCTTCGCCGTTTTCGATCATCACTGAAATCACGATCTGGGGATCTTCCGCCGGCGCAAAGCCCACAAACAAGGCGTTGTCGCGATTGCGCTCGGCGGTTTTCAGGCGGTTGTAACGCTCGCCTTGTTTGATCGCCACCACCTGCGCAGTACCACTTTTGCCGGCAATCCGGTATTGCACACCCTGGGCCGCTGCCCGGGCGATGCCGCGCGGGTCGTGCATCACCAGTTGCATGGCGTGGTTAACCTGATCCCAATCCCGGGGATCACGCAGCACCAGATTGGGGATCGGGTGCTCATCCACTGGCGGCGTGCCGTCAACGGTTTTGGCCAGGTGCGGACGATTCCATACCCCTTTGTTGGCAATCAGTGCGGTGGCCTGGGCCAGTTGCAGGGGGGTGACCTGCATGTAGCCCTGGCCGATCCCCAGAATGACAGTCTCACCGGGGAACCAGGCCTGGCGACGGGTGCTGCGCTTCCACTCACGGGACGGCATCAGGCCGGACGACTCTTCAAACATGTCCAGGGACACCTTCTGCCCAAGCCCGAACTCCGCCATGTAGTCATGCATGCGGTCGATGCCCAGTTTGGAGGCCAGGTCATAAAAGTAGGTGTCGTTGGAGCGCATGATCGCCGCGTTCAAGTCCACCCAGCCATCGCCGCTGTGGTTCCAGTTGCGGTATTTGTGATCGACATTGGGCAACTGGAAATAGCCGGGGTCAAACACCCGCGTGGAGGCGGAAATTACGCCGCTATCCAGACCCGCAATCGCCACTTCGGGCTTGATCGTCGAGCCGGGTGCATACAGGCCACGCAAGGCCCGGTTAAACAGCGGCTTGTCGATGGAATCACGCAGGCTCGAATAGTCCCTGGAGCTGATGCCGGTCACAAAGAGGTTGGGGTCGAAGCTGGGTTTGCTGACCATGGCCAGCACTTCGCCCGTTTTCGGGTCCAGGGCAATGATCGAGCCACGACGATCGCCCAGGGCTTCTTCGGCAGCTTCCTGCAGCTTGATGTCCAGGCTCAGTACGATGTTTTTACCGGCCACGGCATCGGTGTGGCGCAGTACGCGCATGACCCGGCCCTGGGCGTTGGTTTCGACTTCTTCAAAGCCGACCTTGCCGTGCAGTTCATTTTCATAAAAGCGTTCGATGCCGGTCTTGCCAATGGACTGCGTGCCCCGGTACTGGGTGGCATCCAGTTGCTTGGCTTCTTTTTCGTTGATTCGCCCCACATACCCGACCGAATGGGCAAAGTGATCACCCTGGGGGTAATGGCGCACGAACTGTGCCTCGACATCGATACCCGGCAGGCGGAATTGATTCACGGCCAGCAGGGCGATTTGGTCTTCACTCAGCTCGTACAGCAGGGTGGAGGGATCAAACGGGTGGCGCGCCTGCTTCATGGCCTTGGCAAATACCGCACGGTCTTCTACAGGCAAATGCAGGATGCTGATCACTGAGTCCAGCACTTTGGCGGTATCGCCGGCCCGTTCGCGGGTGATGGTCATATTGAAGCTGGGTTGGTTATCGGCCAGCAGCACGCCATTGCGGTCGTAGATAAAACCGCGTTCAGGGGGGATGGGCAGCACGTGTACCCGGTTGTTCTCGGAGACCGTCGAGTTGTAGTCAAACTCGGTGACCTGCAAAAAATACATACGGCCGATCAGCGCGCAGCTGATAGCCAGTACTAGCCCCGCGCAGGCGATCAGTCTTTTATTGACCAGGCGTTTTTCGCTTTCGTGATCTTTAAGAGGGATCGGTTCGGGCATGAGTGGGGTGTCTCGCTTAAGTCAACAGATAGCAGCAGCCAGCCAGGCTACAAAATTCGGCGCACACCTTACCAAGAAGCCTGATGTCGAGTCAGTTTATTGGGTGGCTTGTATATGAAAGCCGACGGGCTGTTGTGGCTGTAAACTGCACTTTTTCAAACGGAGCCCCCATTAATGCTGCCCTTGATCAACTGGCACCCCCATGCGCCCTTGCAGCGCCTGCACCTTGACTGGCTGGAACAGGCAGGGGTGGAGGTGGCGGTGCTGCGTCTGGACCTGATCGATCCGCTGATCAGCGGCAACAAGTGGTTCAAGCTCACCGAGCACTTGCTGGCGGCCCATGCAGCAGGGGCTGAGGGGTTGATCAGCCTGGGGGGCGCCCATTCCAATCATTTGCATGCCCTGGCGGCAGCCGGTAAGCGTTTTGGCTTTGCCACCGTGGGGCTGTTGCGCGGTCATCCTCAGCAAACCCCCACCACGATGGACCTTGAGCGTTATGGCATGCAGTTGCACTGGCTGGGTTTTGCCGGTTATCGGGCCCGCCATGAACCCGGCTTCTGGCAGTCCTGGCAGGCCATGTACCCGAAGTTGCATCAGGTGCCCGAGGGCGGTGGCGGGCTGGCGGGAGCCTCGGGATGCCGGCCGCTGGTGGACATGGTGCGCCGTCAACTGTCGGATGTTAGCTGGGATGATTACGACGGCTGGTGGTTGGCGGCTGGCACGGGTACGACTCTGGCCGGGCTGGTGCTGGGCGAGGAGGGCGTGCGGTGTGTGTATGGCGCGTTGGCGGTGCCACTGGATCACGGTGTCGCGCCGCAGGTGGAGGCCATTTTGCAGGCGGGCGGGGCAACGGAGCGCAATTTTCAGTTGATAGAAGCCAGTCGCGGTGGTTTTGCCAGGGTCGATGACGATTTGCTGGGGTTTATTCATGACAGCGAAGCGGCCAGTGGGTTGCCGCTGGAGCCATTGTATACAGCCAAGGCGTTGATGGCCCTGAAGCAGGCAGTCAAGGAAGGGGTCGTTGCGCGGGGGATGCGTCTGGTGTTTGTCCACACCGGCGGCTTGCAAGGCCGCCGGGGGTTTGCGTAATCACCCGGAATGCAGGATCAATGTGGGAGCGGGCTTGCTCGCGCTGCGTTTTGCCGCGCAAGCCCGCTCCTGCAGGTTTAACCGCGTCCAGGCAGCATGCGCAGCAGGGTGTTGTCCTTGATCAAGTAGTGGTGCGCCAGCCCTGCAACTGCGTGTAAACCGATCAGCCAATAACCGATGGTGCCGCCCAGTTCGTGCCAGCTCTTGATCTGCTTGGCGAAGTCCGGGTCCTTGGCGGTCAGTGGCAGGATGTCGAAGCCGTAGAAAAACACCGGTTTGTCGTTGTAACTCAACACCAGATAGCCCAGTACCGGCATGGCGATCATGAACAGGTACAGCGCCCAGTGCATCAGTGTGGCCAACGCGGTTTGCCAGGCGGGAGGGGTGGGGGTGATTTTCGGTGCAACGCCCAGCGTTCGGGCCAGCAGGCGCAGCCAGACCAGCGCGAACACCGTCAGGCCGAGCATGAAATGCGCGTCTTTCATCAGGTTGCGGCCGTCGCTGTCCTTGGGAAAGATCCCGCGAAACTCAATGGCGGCGTAAATCAGTACAAACAACAGCACCATAAGCCAGTGCAGGGCGATGGACATTCGACTGTAGTGGTGGGCGGTGCTTTTCCAGGACATGGTGTTTCCTCACAGTTCAGGTCTGAAGCCTCCGTTCTTGTGCGACGGAGTACCTTTACTTTAAGCGAGTTGGGTAATTTCGCACTGAGATACGTCAGCTTTCAGGGTTGCCCGGCACATTTGGCCAAAGGTCGGACACTAAAAATAAACGTTCGGCTTCTTCCCAGTCGCCGTCATTGTTTGGCACCAGACGGACCAACAGCTGGGCCGGTGCCTGGGGATGCAGTTCGGCAAGCCACACGTCCAGCTGCTGCGCCGTCCAGATACCTTCAGGGCCATAGTGTGCCGGGGCAAGCCAGGCATGCCGGGGCAAGGGTTGCCAGCACCCGGCAGGACTCTGGCGCACAAACGCCGGCCAGTCGCGCTGATGCAGCCAGCTTCCGCGCAGGTGCTGCGGGTTGGCGCCAGCCGGAGGCTGTGACTGCCCCGGCCACGGGTAAAGCAGATAGCCACCGAGCCACAGGTGTGCGCTAAACGTCTGGATATCGAGGCTGGCGAGGACTTCGCGGCTTTCGGGGCGGCTGGACATGGGTAGCTGATGCTGGCTGAAGTGCTTGAGCTTGCGGTCCAGCCGGTCATTGCTGCCGGGGCCGAGCCATTGGCCGTGGTCTGTGCCGTCTCCGTCCTGGGGGCCGAGGTAGAGCTTGATTGCCAGTTCCAGGTGATGCACGCCGTCGCGGTCCCGCAGCAACAGGTCCAGTTCCCCCAAGGTGTGCCCGCCCAGACGGATTGGCAGGTTGGCAGCAATCAACTCAACACCTGGGGCGTGCTGCACCGCAAATTGCCATAGACGTTCGTAGTAGCGCCCCAGGCGCCGGGTGGTTGCCAGTGCCAGCCAGTGCAGCAGCGGCTCGCTGCACTGGTCCAGTTCACGCAGCCAGTGTTCAAGTTGCTGCGGAGCGTTTACCCAGTCGCTGCCTGCCAGTGGATGACGCTGTGGCCAGGGAGTGCGACTCAGCATTGGCGGGGCGAGAATCACCCACGCCAGATCGCGCACCTCGGGGTGGCGCAATTGATGGGGCAGGTCAAGCAAGTCGGGGAAGAGTGTCATTGTGCGAGCATAGCTGTTTGCCAGACGCCGGGGGCTGAAAGGGTTTTGTCTATCGTCGTCTTTCGCCCATAATCGTTGTTTTCGCACGCATTGAATCCCGCAGGAGCCCCATGGAGCAATTTCGTAATATCGGCATCATAGGTCGTCTGGGCAGCTCGCAAGTGCTCGACACGGTTCGCCGACTGAAAAAATTCCTGCTTGAGCGGCACATGCACGTGATCCTCGAAGACACCATCGCCGAGGTGTTGCCCGGTCATGGCTTGCAAACCTCGTCGCGCAAAATGCTCGGCGAAGTCTGCGACATGGTGATTGTGGTCGGCGGCGATGGCAGTTTGTTGGGCGCCGCCCGCGCGTTGGCCCGACACAACGTCCCGGTGCTGGGCATCAACCGTGGCAGCCTGGGCTTCTTGACGGATATCCGTCCCGATGAGCTGGAAGTCAAAGTGGCTGAAGTGCTCGACGGTCACTATCTGGTTGAAAACCGCTTTCTGCTGCAAGCCGAGGTTCGACGTCATGGCGAAGCCATTGGTCAGGGCGACGCCCTGAATGACGTGGTGCTGCACCCCGGTAAGTCCACGCGCATGATCGAGTTCGAACTGCATATCGACGGCCAGTTTGTGTGCAGCCAAAAGGCCGACGGCCTGATCGTGGCCACGCCAACCGGCTCTACGGCCTACGCGATGTCTGCGGGCGGCCCGATCATGCACCCCAAACTCGACGCCATTGTGATCGTGCCCATGTACCCACATACCCTCAGCAGTCGCCCGATTGTGGTCGATGGCAACAGTGAGCTGAAAATCGTGGTGGCCAAGGACATGCAGATCTACCCGCAAGTCTCGTGCGACGGTCAGAACCATTTCACCTGTGCTCCGGGCGACACCATCACCGTCAGCAAAAAAGCGCAAAAGCTGCGCCTGATTCACCCCTTGGACCACAACTACTATGAGGTGTGTCGGACCAAGCTTGGCTGGGGTAGCCGACTGGGCGGTAGGGCTGACTGATGCTCGATCCAGCGCGCAGTTACGATCTGATCGGTGACGTGCATGGCTGTGCTCATACCCTTGAGCACCTGCTGGAGCGTCTTGGCTATCGAAAACTCGCCGGTATTTGGCGACACCCGCAACGGATGGCGGTGTTCCTGGGTGACATCATTGACCGCGGCCCGCGTATTCGCGAGTCGCTGCATATTGTTTACGACATGGTCAAGGCCGGTCAGGCCCTGTGCCTGATGGGCAACCATGAATTCAACGCATTGGGCTGGTGCACACCCGCGCCTGCCGGCAGTGGCAAGCAGTTTGTGCGTGAGCACACCCCGCGCCATGCCCGACTGATTCACGAAACACTGGAGCAGTTCGACAAGTATCCCGGCGAATGGCGCGAGTTCGTGCAGTGGTTTTACGACATGCCGCTGTTTGTCGACGCCGGGCGCTTCCGGGTCGTGCACGCATGCTGGGACGCCGAAGTGATTGCGACCCTGCGCGAGCAATACCCCGAAGGCTGCATTGATGAGGCTTTTTTGACGGCGGCCGGGGTGTCGGGCAGCTTTGCCGACCTGAGCTTCAATCGATTGTTGCGCGGCACTGACATGCGTTTGCCGGGCGGCATGACCCTGACAGGTGGTGATGGTCTGACGAGGGCGTTCTTTCGCACCAAATTCTGGGAAGACGACCCCAAGACCTACGGCGATATCGTGTTCCAGCCTGACGCATTGCCCGATCGGGTGGCGCAACAACCGCTGTCCTCCACTGAGAAAAGTGCCTTGTTGCGCTACGGCATTGATGAGCCGCTGTTGTTTGTCGGCCACTACTGGCGCAGCGGTCGGCCTGCGCCAATCCGGCCGAACCTGGCGTGCCTGGATTACAGCGCGGTGTTGTACGGCAAGCTGGTGGCTTACCGCCTGGATCAGGAAACCCGGCTCGATCCGAACAAATTTGTATGGGTGAATGTAGATCGCCCAGAGGCCATTCAATGAGTGCTGTAGCTGTTTTACGTTTGCCGCTGTCCGTCGACCTGAGCGGTTTTGTCGCGTTGCTCAGGCGCATGCAAGTACCGCATCGGGTCAGCGAAGAGGCGGGCGAGCAAGTGTTGTGGGCGCCAGAGAACATCGCCGACGATGTGCGCAGTTTGTACCAGCGTTTTCCTGTGGGTGACCCCGAGCACGAATTGCCCATCGTTGAGCGCCCGGCAGCCATGCCCCGGCCCGGTTTCGCCCAGCAACTGCGTGCCAGCCCGGCCACCGGGATCATCTTGCTGCTGTGTGTAATCGTCGCTGCAGTGACCCAACTGGGGGACAACTTGTCGGCCCTGAGCGGGCTGACGTTTCTCGATTTCAGCATTCGAGGCCAGTACATCCAGTTTGTCCCGTTGTCCGACAGCTTGGCGTCGGGGCAGTGGTGGCGATTGTTCACCCCGATGTTGATCCACTTCGGCTTTCTGCACATTGCCATGAACGGCATGTGGTTCTGGGAGCTGGGGCGGCGCATTGAAGTGCGTCAGGGCAGCATCAACCTGATTGGCTTGAGCCTGTTGTTCAGCCTGGTATCCAACTTCGCCCAGTACCTGTTTGGTGGCCCGAGCCTGTTTGGCGGGTTGTCGGGAGTGTTGTACGGGCTGCTGGGGCATATCTGGATTTACCAGATGATGGCGCCAAACCCCCTGTATCACCTGCCTCGCGGGGTCCTGGTGATGATGCTGGTGTGGCTGGCGCTATGCATGTCCGGGCTGGTGTCGATGATCGGCTTTGGCCAGATCGCCAACGCGGCCCATGTGGGCGGTTTGGTGATTGGGTGCCTGACCGGTTTGCTGGGCGGTCTGTGGGCGCGGCGCAAACAGATGGCTTAACTCTGTAGTCGCTGCCGCAGGCTGCGATGGGCTGCGCAGCGGCCCTATTTTTTTGAAGGTCCTTTGGACCTTATCGCAGCCTGCGGCAGCGACTACAGGTTTACTTTTTAGAGCGGAAACAGAACCATGTCCTCTTTCAACGAAATGATTCAAAACATCACCCCCGAGATCTATCAGAGCCTGAAACTGGCCGTTGAAATCGGCAAATGGGCAGACGGCAACAAACTCACCCCTGAACAGCGCGAGCTGTCGTTGCAGGCGATGATTGCCTGGGAAGTACACAACCTGCCTGAAGATCAGCGCACCGGTTACATGGGGCCGCAAGAGTGCAGCTCCAAATCGGCGCCAGTGCCTAACATCCTGTTCAAGTCGGATGCTATCCATTGATTGAGATTGGTCGCGGTGCAATCAGCAAGATGTCGGCAAGCCTTGAAACGCCGACTGTTCAGTATGCGTTTCGTTTGGGCGATACCGAGGTGCCGGTCAATCCATTGATCGGCACCAAACTGCGTCTGGAATACCTGGGTGAGATCAACTGCACTCACTGCGGACGCAAGACCAAAAAGAGCTTCAGTCAGGGCTACTGCTACCCGTGCATGACCAAGCTGGCGCAATGCGATGTATGCATCATGAGCCCGGAACGTTGCCACTACGAGGCAGGCACCTGCCGTGATCCGTCGTGGGGCGAGCAGTTTTGCATGACCGACCACGTGGTATATCTGGCCAACTCCTCCGGGATCAAGGTGGGCATCACCCGTGCCACCCAGTTGCCGACACGCTGGCTCGACCAGGGCGCCAGCCAGGCACTGCCGATTGTGCGGGTGGCAACCCGTCAGCAATCGGGCTTTGTCGAAGACCTGTTCCGCTCGCAAGTGGGCGACCGCACCAACTGGCGTGCACTGCTCAAGGGCGATGCCGAACCTGTTGACCTTGCCGCGGTGCGTGAACAACTGTTCGAGAGCTGCGCCGAAGGTATGAAAACCCTGCAGGAGCGTTTTGGCCTGCAAGCGGTCCAACCTTTGTCAAACGTTGAGCCCATCGAGATTCGCTACCCGGTCGAGCAGTACCCGAGCAAGATCGTCAGCTTCAATCTGGACAAGGACCCGATCGTAGAAGGCACGCTGATGGGGATCAAGGGCCAGTACCTGATCTTTGACACCGGCGTAATCAACATTCGCAAATACACGGCCTATCAACTGGCCGTGCATCAGTAAAAGGACTCCAGCATGCGCACCGAACAACCGCAAATGATCTACCTGAAGGACTACCAGGCGCCCGAGTACCTGATCGACGAAACGCACCTGACCTTTGAGTTGTTCGAAGACCACACGCTGGTCCATGCGCAACTGGTGATGCGTCGCAACCCGGCCCGTGGCGCTGGGTTGCCGGCGTTGGTGCTGGACGGCCAGCAGCTTGAGTTGCTGTCGGTCAGCATGGACGACATCGAACTCGCGGCTGACGACTATCAACTCGGCGACAGCCATCTGATCCTGCACCCGACCGCCGAGCAATTTGTGGTCGATACCAGCGTCAGGATCCACCCCGAATCCAATACCGCGCTGGAAGGGCTGTACAAGTCCGGCGGGATGTTCTGCACCCAGTGCGAGGCCGAAGGCTTTCGCAAGATCACCTATTACCTCGACCGCCCGGATGTGATGAGCAAATTCACCACCACCGTGGTGGCCGAGCAACACAGCTACCCGATCCTGTTGTCCAACGGCAACCCGATTGCCAGTGGTCCCGACGAAGACGGTCGACACTGGGCAACCTGGGAAGATCCGTTCATGAAGCCGGCCTACCTGTTTGCGCTGGTGGCCGGTGATCTGTGGTGCGTCGAAGACAGCTTCACCACCATGAGCAATCGTGACGTGGCGCTGCGCATTTATGTCGAGCCCGAAAACATCGACAAATGCCAGCACGCCATGGTCAGCCTGAAAAAGTCCATGCGCTGGGATGAAGAGACCTACGGTCGTGAATACGATCTGGATATCTTCATGATCGTGGCCGTAAATGACTTCAACATGGGCGCGATGGAGAATAAGGGCCTCAACATCTTCAACTCCAGCGCCGTGCTGGCCCGCGCCGAAACCGCGACCGATGCCGCTCACCAGCGGGTCGAGGCCATCGTTGCCCACGAATACTTCCACAACTGGACGGGCAACCGCGTGACCTGCCGTGACTGGTTCCAGCTGTCGCTCAAGGAAGGCTTCACGGTGTTCCGTGACTCTCAGTTCTCGGCAGACATGAACTCGCGCACCGTCAAGCGCATTCAGGACGTGGCCTATCTGCGTACCCACCAGTTCGCTGAAGACGCGGGCCCCATGGCCCACGCGGTGCGTCCAGACAGCTTTATCGAAATCTCCAACTTCTACACCCTGACCGTTTACGAAAAGGGTTCGGAAGTGGTGCGCATGATCCACACCTTGCTGGGGCCCGAGGGCTTCCGTAAAGGCAGCGATCTGTACTTCGAGCGTCATGATGGTCAGGCAGTGACCTGCGATGACTTCATCAAGGCCATGGAAGACGCCAATGGTGCCGATCTGACCCAGTTCAAGCGCTGGTACAGCCAGGCAGGCACGCCGCGTCTGGCCGTCAGCGAGCACTATGATGCCGCACAGAAAACCTACAGCCTGACCTTTGCCCAAAGCTGCCCGGAAACCCCGGACAAGGTCGAAAAACTGCCGTTCGTGATTCCGGTGGAGCTGGGCCTGTTGAGCGCCCAAGGGACTGAAATCGCCCTGCAACTGGCGGGTGAGTCTGTGGCCCAGGGCACTAGCCGTGTCTTGTCTGTAACCGAAGCCCAACAGACCTTCACCTTCGTGGGCGTCAACGAAAAGCCGTTGCCTTCGCTGCTGCGTGGTTTCTCGGCACCGGTGAAACTGAGCTTTGCCTACAGCCGCGACCAACTGATGTTTTTGATGCAACACGATACCGACGGCTTTAACCGCTGGGATGCAGGCCAGCAACTGTCGGTGCAGGTGCTGCAGGAGCTGATAGGGCAGCATCAGCGCGGTGAAGCACTGGTCATGGACCCGCGTTTGATTGAAGCCTTGCGCAGTGTGCTGGGGAATCAGGCGCTGGATCAGGCCATGGTGGCCGAAATGCTGTCGTTGCCAGGCGAAGCCTACCTGACTGAAATCAGTGACGTGGCCGATGTCGAGGCCATTCACATCGCCCGCGAATGTGCCCGCAAGCAGTTGGCAGACAGCCTGTTTGATGGTTTATGGGCACGCTACCAGGCTAACCGGGAAGTGTCGAAAGTCACTCCATACGTGGCCGAAGCCGAACACTTCGCCCGTCGTGCACTGCAAAATATCGCGCTGTCTTATTTGATGCTTGCCGGTAAGCCGCAAGTGCTGGCGGCGGCTCTGGAGCAGTTCGAACACAGCGACAACATGACCGAGCGCCTGACTGCGCTGGCGGTGCTGGTCAATTCGCCATACGAGGCTGAAAAAGCCGCGGCGCTGGCCAGTTTTGCCGAGCACTTCAAGGACAATCCGCTGGTCATGGATCAGTGGTTCAGCGTGCAGGCAGGCAGCACACTGCCCGGTGGTCTGCAGCGTGTGCGTCAGTTGATGGAACACCCGGCATTCAACCTCAAGAATCCGAACAAGGTTCGGGCTCTGGTCGGTGCGTTTGCCGGACAAAACCTGATCAACTTCCATGCAGCGGATGGCTCCGGCTATCGTTTCCTGGCGGACCTGGTGATCCAGCTCAACGGCTTTAACCCGCAGATTGCTTCGCGGCAGCTGGCGCCGTTGACCCGCTGGCGCAAATACGATGCTGCCCGTCAGGCGTTGATGAAGGCTGAACTGGAACGCATCCGCAATTCGGGCGATCTGTCCAGCGACGTGTTTGAAGTGGTAAGCAAAAGCCTGGTGTAAACCAGTTCACTTTCAAATGTGGGAGCGGGCTTGCTCGCGATGGTCGTTAACGAAGACGCGTATTGGCTGAGTAAATACGGTGTTCTGGAGTTCATCGCGAGCAAGCCCGCTCCCACAGAGGCGCAAATCGCTTAAGTGAACAACAGTGGTCTTGAAAAAGGCGCTGCCCGAGTGATCGGGTAGCGCCTTTTTTATGGCGTCGACGTTTGCTCATGCAGGGTTACCAGACGCGATACCGGTACCCCGTTAAACACCAGCGTGTAGTTGATGGGCCCCTTCAACGCTTGGATATCGTTATCGACATAGGAATGTTCATGGTCGGTGAGCCGGGCGATGGGCTGGCCGTCGCGGTAAATCTGTACGGGCTTGCCCGTCGGGGTCTCTGTACGCCAGGACAGGTTGACCTGGGCGCGATCTGGTAGTTGCTGCGCAGTGAGCTGTCTGACACCCACGGGCCCGATCAGGGGCAGGCCATCCATCGTGTAACGGGTCAGATCCGGTTTTACCCCAAGCCAGGCCAGCACGGTCGGACTAATGTCGGCCTGGCTGGCAAAACCATACAGGCCTTTGAAGTCGGGATTTGACGGATTAACGATGGGGGCGCGCAAGTGTGCGTTGCCCGTCTTGTTCATGGCAATAAAAGTGGTTTTTTCGCTCAGGGTTTGCTGGCCGTGGTCCTTGCCTTCAGGCAAGTGCCTGCCGTGATCGGGCAATACGATCACCAGCCAGTCTTCTTCGGGATGGGCTTTTTCACGGCGTTGCAGCGCCAGGAGAATCTGCCCGAGCTGGGCATCTACGGTCTGAATCGCCTGTTGATACTCGGGGGTAAAGCCGAGTCGGTGGCCGGTGATATCGGGTTCATCGAAGTGGGCAAACAACAGATCGGGCTGGCCGGTTTCCAGTTCATGACTGACGTTGTCGACGACGCACGGATCGACCCCCGAGCACTTGACGGCCAGGTCAATGTAACCCTGGGTAATATCCTCGGCGAAGTGTGCGTTGATCACGTTCCAGCTGACGATACTGGCAGTCTTGCGGTCAGGGAATGCCAGCTTGAACTGTTTGAACAGGCTGGGCGCCTGATTGCGCAACGCCTCGTCATTGGCACTGACCTGATGCCGGTCAACCCAGCTGCCGGTCAGAATGGTTGTCCAGCCGGGGCCACTGACCGTGGGTTGCTCCGTGGAGGTACCCAGCACGCCGCCGGTGTAGCTTTTATGCAGTTTCAGGCTGGCGATAGTGGGGGCCATATTCTGTTGAATGGCTGTTTGCAGCATCTGGTATTGCATGCCGTCCACGCCTATCAGCAGAGCCTTGTGGACAGGTGTATCGCTGGCCTGTGCGGTGAATGCAAGGCTCATACTGAGCGCAATCCATGTAATGCGGGGATAGTCCATGGCATACCTGCGTGGCGTAGTGGTCCTGTTACACCAGTGTGGCAGGTCATTCAAGTGTGTGAGCGAGCCTGCTCGCGATTCATGCACCACACGGTGCAATCACTGTGCTGCCTTCGCGAGCGGGCTCGCTCCCACAGGAACTACGGCGCCCACAGAGTTTGAGCCTTGCAGGAACTATGGTGGGAGCGAGCCTGCTCGCGAAGGTCGTTCGCGAGCAGGCTGCAACTGGTCACGTTCCAGGTTTAGAACTTCCAGCTGACCGACGCCGTCACGTTGCGCGGTGCACCGTAGTTGCTCTGGCCGTATCGAACGCTTTGCAGGTACTTCTCGTTGGTCAGGTTGTCGAGGTTGAGCTGGGTGCTCCAGTGCGGATCAATGTCATAGCTGGTCATCAGGCCCACCAGCGCATAAGCGGCCTGGTTCGCGGCCGGAGCGTCGTCGTTCTCGATTTTGCTCTGCCATTTGAGGCTGCCACCCACTTTGACCTTAGGCGCCATCGGCAACCTGTAGGTCATGGATGAGGTCAGTGCATTGCGCGGGATAAATTTGCGCCCGCGGTTGTTGTCGGCATCGGTTATGTAGACATAGGTGTAGCCGCCGCTGATTTGCAGACCTGGTGCCAGTTCCCCCGAGGCTTCGAGTTCCAGGCCGCTGCTTTTATACGACATGCCGTCATACAGGTAACCGCCCAGGGCAGAGTCAAAGCCAACATAAGTGGCGACGTTGTCCTGCTTGGTGTGGAACACCGCAGCCGAAACGTCCAGTCGCTTGTCCAGCAGGTGCCCCTTAATGCCGGCCTCGTAGCTTTTGCCTTCCAGGGGTTCCAGTACCTGGCCCTGAGTGTTGAGGTAGTACTGCGGATTGAAGATTTTGGTGTAGCTGGCATACAGCGAGTATTTCGGCGTGAGGTCGTAGACCACGCCTGCGTACGGCGTGATCTTGCCATGAACCCTTACGTCGCGGCGCGAGCCGTAGTTGTCACCGTCGCTGTCGGCACTGAGCATGCGCGCACCGGTGATCAGGTGCAGGTCGTCGGTCAGGCTGAAACGGGCGCCGGCATAGAGGCTTTTCTGGCGGTCGGTATAGTTCGATGTCGCGTCTGCAAGGGCAGTATTGCTGTAAGTGGGCTTGGGGATGGAACCATTGAGGGCGTCTTCCAGCGACACCGGGGTGTAATATGACGAGGTGCCGTACAGCGACGTTTCATGGGTGCGTGAGCGCGCCACATTGGCGCCGAACGTCAGTTGGTGTTCGCGACCGCCCAGGCTGAAAGGGCCGCTGAACGAAAGGTCGCCATCCAGCTCGCGGGTTTTGCCCTTGTAGTTGGAGGCCAGGCCCGTGTAACCGGTAGCCGAGGCTTTATCGCCATAAATGTAGAACATGTCGGTGTCTTCGCGGTGCTCCATGGCGGTCAGGGTCAGCGTCGACTTCCAGTCATTGGCGAAACTGTGCTGCCACTCGGCAAAGGCGCGGGTGGTACGTACGTCCCAGTACACCCAGGGCTGGGCAATGTTGGAGCGGGTGCTGCTGTAGTGCAACGCATTGCCGTTGCTGTCGGTCAATGGCAATGCCCCCCAACTGGCACCGTTGGCGTCGCTCTTCTGGTCTTCGTAACCCACGGTCAGGGTGTCGTCGTCGGTCAGGTCGAAGGCCAGCATGCCACTGAAAATGTTCTTTTCCCGGGAGTAACGATCCAGATAGGAATTGCCCACTTCGTTGGCATAGATCACTCGCCCGCGCACATTGCCTGAGTCCGTCAGCGGCCCGGACACATCCAGGTCGACGCGGCGCTTGTCCCAGGACCCGGCGCTGACGCTGACCTTGGCTTCAGGTTCATACGTGGGCCGTTTGCGGATGAAATTAACCGTGGCCGAAGGGTTGCCGGTGCCCGTCATCAGGCCGTTGGCACCGTGCAGAATATCGACTTGCTCATAGGGGGCCGTGTCGATATCGCCCACCAGTACACCGCCAGTCAGCCCCATGCCCATGCCGTCGTACTGGAAATTGGTGATATCAAAACCGCGGGCGGTGAAGTAGGTGCGGTCGGTCTCGACCTTTTGCACGTTCACCCCCGGAGTACTCTCCAGCACATCGCGAATGCTGTTGAGTTTGAAGTCATCCAGTTGTTCACGCTTGATGCTGGTAATGCCCTGTGGCGTTTGACCTGCCGTGAGGTTCAACCGTGTAGTCGTTGCATTCGGCTTGGCCTGATAACCCTGTGGCGCTTCATCGCTGTCGGCCGTGGAGGTGATGCTTGTGGACGGTAGATTCAGGGTGTTTTCATCGGCCAGGGCGTGATTGAAAATACCCAGGGCAACCAGCGTGAGTGCTGACGTGGGGAGGGTGAACAGTGGGCGCATGATCTGCGAATACTCCGGACTGGAACTGCGTAAACGAGAATTGGTTACAAAGTTTTACATCTACACCAATGATAATCAATTCTATTTACCAATCTTTACTATTCGCATTCACGAGCCCGCACGGCTTACCGTTTTCGGTTGCAGAATGGCTACGGGCAGATTTTGTAGCCGCTGACGAGAAACGAAGGCTGCGACCGGTTGGTGCGCCACTGCGACGTAGAGATCGCAAATCCTGATATCCGGTTTTAACTGGCTCACCGCCATTTCTGGATTTACGACTGCTTCGAAGCCGGACGCAGCCTCGTTCTACTCGTCAGCGGCTACAAGGGGCTGTGGCAGGACTCTTTGGCTGCTGACATACGGCCTAGAAATCCCAGCGGGTATTGAGCATCACGTTGCGCGGGTCGCCGTAATAGGCGGTGTTATAGAAGCCGATGTTGGTGTAGTACAGCTTGTCGAACAGGTTATTGACGTTGAGTGTGGTGGACAGGTGCTCGTTGACTTGATAGCGGGCCATCGCATCGACCAGCCAGTAGGCATCCTGGCTAAAGTCCTGGTACTGGTCCCTGGCGCGGTTGTAGATGTTCTGCCAGCTGCGGCTCTGCCACCGCGCACCGCCGCCGATGGTCAAACGGTCCAGCGGCCCCTTGAATTTGTAGGTGGTGTAAACGCTCAATTGGTCCTCAGGCTCCCAGGTGGAGATTTTTTTATCTTCGCTGTCGCGAATGATTTTGTGGGTAAAACCTGCCTGCGCTTGCCAGCCCGGTGCCAGTTCACCGGACATTTCGGCTTCGAAGCCCTTGGCCTTGGCTTTGGTGCCGATCGACGCATAAAGAATCGACGGGTTGGTCGGGTCCGCGTTGTATTCGGCATCCGGCTCGGCACGGTTGGTTTCATGCACCTCGAAGTAGGCCAGGCTGGTGTTCAGCCTGCCACCATAGAACTCGCCCTTGATCCCCACTTCGTAGTTTTTGCCTTCATCCGGCTCAAGCACTTTGTTGTTGCGATCACGGTTGTAGGTCTGCGGCATGAAGATGTCGGTGTAGCTGGCATACGCCGTGAAGTTGTCGTTCAGGTCGTAGGTGGCCCCCACATATGGCACCAGACGGCCAGTTTCGGTGGTGTCGTAATCGCCAGTCAGCCAGTAGTTGGCGACCCGTGTACCGAGCAACAGGTTCAGCTCATCGGTCAGGTTGAAGCGGGCGCTGAGGTAGCCTGCGGTTTGTCGCGTGGTGGTGTCATTGTATTGGGTCGGTGCGCCCCAGTTCGGCTCAGTGGTCTTGCCATCGAAGTTCCAGAAATCAACCACGTTGGCACTTAAAAAGGTCGGGTTGCCGTAGTCCTTGCCTCGCCAGTGGGCGCTGGACGCTGAGGCACCGATGACCAGTTCATGTTCGCGGCCGGCCAGGCTGAAGGGGCCGCTGAAGTAGGCGTCGGCAGCATCAGTGCGGGTGTTGCCGGTAAATTTGTTGGCATAGATCGATGACAGGCCGGTGGCGGGAGAGGGGCCGCTCATGACCGAGCCCAGGGGTGCATCGTAGCTGTTGACCTGATGGGTGAGCTGCGCCTTGCCGACCCAGGCGTTGGCGAAGCTGTGCTCCAGAGTGGCGAATACGCTCTGGGTGGTCTGCTCCCAGCGGCTCCAGTTGGCACCATTGTTATACGAGCGCTTTACATCGATAGGTTCGCCCGTGCGGTCGAATAATGGGCGACTGCCTGACCAGCCCGAGGCATGAGGGTCGTTGTTCTGATAGTCGAAGCCCACGGTCAGCAGGGTGTCATCGCTCAGATCGGCTTCCAGGGTACCGAAATAGACACCGGTCTTGCGCTCGTAACGTTCCATGAACGAGTTTTTGTCCTGATAGGCCGCCACGGCGCGGCCGCGCACGTTGCCGCTGTCGGTGAGCGGGCCGCTGACGTCGACTTGGGTGCGGTAATTGTCCCAGCTGCCAGCCCCTACCTCGACGCTGGCCTTGAAGTCGCGGGTCGGCTTTTTGCGGATCAGGTTGATCGTCGCACCGGGCGCGCCGGCACCGGTCAGCAGGCCGGTTGCTCCCTTGAGGATTTCCACCCGGTCATAGATGGCCATGTCGCTCAGGGTTTGCCCCGACGAGTACGCCGAGTTGCGCAGGGTGGGAATGCCGTCGTACTGGAAGTTCTCGACTGAGAAACCGCGGGCGTAGTAATTGGTGCGTTCGCTGTCAAAAGTCGACACGGTGATCCCCGGGGTGTGGCGCATCACTTCGTCGATGGAGTTGAGGCCAAAATCATCCATGTGCTGACGGGTAATCACCGTGATCGACTGCGGTGTTTCACGTGGCGAGAGCACCATGCGGGTGGCCGTGGCGATGGTGCCGGGGGTGTATGAGCCGCTGCCTTCGGTGATGGTGCCGAGCTGGTTTGACATGACCTGAGTGGCCTGCAACTCCAGTTGCCCGTTGTTCTGGGTCGGTCGTGCAATAACCCTGAAACCGTCGCCTTCGCTCACCGCTTGCAGGCCCAGCGGCTCAAGGAGTCGCTGCAGGCCTTCGCTGACGGCAAAGTTGCCGCTTAAACCGCTGCTGTGGATGCCGGTGGTCAGCGTCGAATCAACGGCGATCATCACGCCCGATTGCTGGCCAAAGCTGCCTAATACCGAGTCCAGATTGCCCGCAGCGATGTGGTAGGCGTGCTCGTCGCCCGTTGCTGCGAATGCTGGGTGGCTGGCCGTGGCGATGGATAAACCGAGTACAACGGTGCGCAATGCACCGGCAAGGGGGGTAAGTGGGCTGTGCATAAAGACTGTCCATGTGTGAAAAGGGTCGGCATTGCGCTGTTAATCAGCGTCTTCCCTGAACTTGATGCACCAGATGAAAAAAACTGCCGCCTGTACTGAAAATAAATGTTCTTCAGGCGGCGACCACGTTGGCCCAGTAGCCAAACACACGCTGCACACGAATCGGCAGCACGCGGGCAAGCAGGTCAAGGCTGGCATCCGGACGGTCGATGGAGAACGAGCCCGATACCTGTAATGCGGCCACTGCCGGGTCGCAGCGCACCACGCCTGGACGATAGCGGTTGAGTTGGGCAATGACCTGGGACAACGGCATGCGTTCGGCGATCAACAGGCCGTTGACCCAGGCATCGGCTCCGGTCATGACCTGGCCACGAGGTCCGGCAGCGCTGCTGTCAAACGTCACCTGTTGACCGGCACCAAGGCTGAAGCTGTCGCCCCATGCCAGCTCGATCGACGCGCTGCCGGTCAAAACTTGCACTCGTGTGCCATCGACTCCGGGCAGGTTCTGACTGATCACTAATCGTGAGTAGCCCGTGGGCTGCACCCGGCCGTAGGCGGTGCTCAGGCTGATGTTGGCCCCGGTGATCAGTACACGGCCCAGGTTCAGCGTCAGGTCGGTAGCCGAGCCCGTGGTCCGGGCATCGAGGGCGGTATGGGTGTCCAGTGTCAGATCGGTATTCTGGGCCAGCGACACCTGCCTGCGTTCACCGGTCGCGGTGCGGTAGTCACTGAACAGCTCTGGCAGCAGTATCCGCTCACGAACGCTGTAGCCCGTGGCCAGCGCCACTCCTAGACCGGCAAAGCCCTTGAGCAGGGTGCGTCGAGAAGTGACGTTGCGTGAGCGCAACAAGGTGCGCGCTCCTGCGGCGGGGAGCATGCGGGTGCTGTCGCGAAAATCGGCGTTTAGCCCGGTTAACCGCAGCCAGGCCATTTCATGCTGCGGGGATTGCGTGCGCCAATGCTGGCAGGCCTGACGTTCGGCTTCGGTACTGACTCCCGATTGCACAATGACCATCCACTGCAGGGCCTGCTCGACCACGTCCTGGTCCAGGCGCTGAGCGTTGCCGGGCTCGAACAGGCTCACCCGGTGTAGACCGCGCTATAGCAGTGACGATAAGCCTTGAGCATGGCTTTTTGTACGACGTTGACTGTCAGGCCCATGCGCGCGGCAATTTGCGGGTAGGTCAGTCCGTCCAGTTGCGACAGCAGGAAGATTTCCCGCACTTTGGCGCCCAGGCCATCGAGAACCTGGCCGACAGCGTCCAGTGCTTCAAGCACCAGCAGGCGCGCCTCCGGGGAAGGCATATGCTCTGGCTCAAGGGTCGCCAGCGACTCCATGTACGCCCGCTCCAGTGCCTGACGGCGGAAATACTGGCCGCACAGGCGGCTGGCAATGGTCGTCAGATAGGCTCGCGGTTCTCGTAACACCGGTTGCGTGTCAGTGCGCAGCATCCGCAAAAAGGTGTCCTGGGCCAGATCCAGCGCCTGCTCATGATTGCCCAGTTTGCGGCGCAGCAACTGCACCACCCAGCCATGGTGTTGAACGTAGAGTTCACCCAAGGCACAGCGTGTGGAAGAAGAGGACGTGAGCATCGATTGCAATTCCAGAGCAGACACTGACAAGGATCGCAATGATAGCGCTTCTCATTAACGCATGCTCGGGAATGTTGCCTGGTGTTTCCAATGACGGGCTGAACCCCTGTAACCGCAGCCTCGCCCAGCTTGTCAGGGTTACAGGGGCTACAGATCGGCTTATTTGTCGGTCAGGATCTTGGGGTTGGAATTGCCCCACACCGTATACAGGTCGGCAAGCAGTGCGCCGTTGATGTCTTCAACTTCTGCCTGGGTGATTTCGGCTTTGCCTTGATGCCCGAACAGCACCACTTCATCGCCACTCTTCACATCCGGCGCGTCGGTGACGTCGACCATCAGGGTGTTCATCGAGACCTTGCCCACCACGGGCACACGGTGCCCGTTGATCAGCACGATGCCTTTGTTGGTGAAGGCGCGACGGTAGCCGTCGGAATAACCAACGGTGATGTTGGCCAGTTTCGAGTCGCGGCCCAGGGTGTAGGTGCGGTCGTAACCGACGGTGTTGCCCTTGGGGTAGCGGTTGACCGAGGCCACGTGGGATTTGAATTGCATCACGCGCTTGTAGTCGGTGTGGGACGGCACGGTATCACCGAACAGCGCGCCGCCAGGGCGGACCATGTCCAGGTGCGACTCTGGCACTTCAAGGGTGGCGAACGAGTTGGCCGCGTGCAGGGTGATTTTGCTGCGATCCAGTTGAGCCGTGTCGATCAACCATTGGGCTTGCTGGTTGAACGCCTTGAGACCGGCGCGCACGTCATCGGCATCCTCGACTGCGAAGTGGGTCATGATCGCCCGCACTTCAAGGTTCGGTACCTTGGTGATAGCCACTGCATCGCGACGGCCTTCAGCCGTGGTCATTTCAACACCGTTACGGCTCATGCCACTTGAGTTAAGACCCAGGTGAACCACCAGCGGACGACCGTGTTGTTCGGCGATCAGGCTGGCTTTGACGGCGAAATCGAGGTTACCCACCAATTCTTCCATGTTGTACGGCAATGCTGCTTCCAGCTCGCTCAGTGCCGCCGTGCGCACGCGGATCAGTTGGCCCTTGAAGCCGCTTTCACGCACTACACGTGCTTCTTCATTACTTGCAACACCGACGCAAGGCACACCCATGGCGATGATCGACGGCATCAGCAGGCCAATCCCGTGGCCGTAGGCATCAGCCTTGAGCACTGCGCAGATTTTCGACTTGCCGGCGAGGGTGGTTTGCAGCACGCGGATGTTGTTTTCGAACGCGGCCTTGTTGATCTCGACCCAGGCATTGCTGTCCTGTGTACTGACGCGGGCGACGCCGTCGGCCATCGACAGTGGCGGTGCAGCGAAGGCCGGGTTTTGCAGTAAAGCCATGCCCAAAGAGAGGGCAAGAAGGGTACGGGTGAAGGGCATTTTCAGAGTTTCCATACGTTTTTTTTATGGGGCGGGGAGTGATGCGCGGCCATACTAGAATCGGCCTGTAGGAAATGTCACTCCCTGGGCCGCGGATCTGTCTGAAAGTGTCGTGTCAGGCTTATCGGCGCCACGCCCACCCCCGCGTGTTGCTGATTTGCGACCGCTTCGCGATCGAACGTAGCCTCGTTCTACTCGTCAACTGCTACGGAGCGGTATGAGTTCTTCAAAAGCACTAAACCCGTTAGGTCTGCCAGTTGCGAGCCAACATGGCGTAGATATAACGGCTGGTCCATTCGCCGTTGACCCACATGTTTTCAATAAGACAACCCTCCTGTTTCCATCCCAGTTTGCTGAACAGAGTATATGAGCCGGTATTGCGGATATCGATGGACGCAAACAAGCGATGCAAATCGTAGCGTTTGAAAGCCACACCAATCAGCGCCGTCAGCGCTTCCGATGCGATGCCTTGCCGGTGAAACGACGGGGCGAAAATGCAACCGATCTCTGCCTGTCGGGACGCCTTGCAGGTCAGTCGAATCATCACTTCACCGGTCAGGATTCCTTCCGGATGTTTGATTACGGCCCAACGGATTTCATCTCCGTCATGTTCAGCCTGGGGGTTCAAGGCGCGCTCGAAGCGCTCCCGGATGGCCTGTGGGTCAGGTTGCACTTTAAACAGGTAGCGGTAGGTTTCAGGCAGTGAGTGATAGCCCATAAAAGCCGGGAAGTCTTGCTCCGTGAAGGGTCTGAGCAAGAGGCGGCGGGTGTAAACCTGAGGCATTTCCGGTGTCTCGGTCATAGCGTCTCCGTGAGTCGTTTTTTGTTGTTGTGGTGCATCGGATTTGACCTCCATCCGCAAACAGCAAGCCCGCATGGCCGGGTGTTTACCCCAGCGTCCCGACAATATTGACGCTGACGTTCTCCGGGATTTCGTTCTGCGACAGCACATGCAACCCCGGGCTGAATACCCGCGCATAGCGCGCCAGCAACGGACGCAGTTGCGGCATGACCGTCAGCACCGGTGGATGACCGTCCTTGCGCAGTTTTTCCTTGACCACCGGCATGGCGTTTTGCAGTTGGTTGAGCAGGTTGGGCTCCACGGGAATGTTGTCCAGACTCACCGGGCCCGCTTGCTGAGCAATGCTCAAGGCCCCCAGCAGGGTGTTTTCCAGGGCATTGTCGAGCACGAACACACTGACTTCATCGCGTCGCCCGGTAATGCTCGAGACGATGTTGCGGCGCAAGGCATAGCGCACATCGGAAGCCAGCAGGACCGGGTCTTTGGTGCTTTCGCTGCTTTCCACCAGTGCCGTGGCCACGGTGACGATGTCGCGCAACGAGATGTTCTCCACCAGCAACTGGCGGTACACCCGGTGCTGCTGGGTATAGGACAGCTGGGCCTTGAGGTTCTCGGTCAGTTTGGGCGCCAGTTCGGTCAGGCGTTGCATCAGGTTGTCGACGTCATCGTGCTTGAAGATGTCCGCCAGGTTGTCGCGGATCACCTTGTTCAGGTGCGTGGCAATCACTCCGGCACAGTCAACCACTTGATAACCCAGGTTCAGGGCCCGGCTCTTGTCGACCGGCTTGATCCATACCACCGGCATTTTGTAGGCCGGGTCGATGCCCAGGATCCCGTCCACTTCGCCATACAGGTCGGCCGAAGGGATGGCCATCAGGTGATCGGCATGGATTTCGGCGCCTTCGATCTGCTCGCCGTTGATATGGATGGAGTAGTGCGCCGCCATGAGCCGCAGGCTGTCGCGGATCTGGATTTCGGGCAGCAGGAAACCCAGGTTTTCCGATAGGGTCTGGCGTAAACCGCGCACGCGTTGTGTCAGGGGCGCGCCCGCCGCTACATTGACCAGCCCCACCAGTTTGTAGCCCAGTGACACCGAAAGCCGTTCCACGTGGGGGATGTCATCCCACGCCAGGCTTTGGCTGCGCTCGTTTTGCATGGCCGCGCTGAGTGCGCTGACCGCTTCAAGTTCAACGGCCTCGGCCGGTGGCTGAAAGCGCGAGACGCTCCAGGCCACGCCACCGACAACCGCGGCAAAACCCAGGAATGCGATATGCGGCATGCCGGGCACCAGGCCCAGTACCAGCAGGATCCCGGCCACGGTGTAGAGCAGGCTCGGCGATGCCAGCAACTGGCGGCGCACCTGGGTGGTGATTTCGGCGGATTCGTTGATCCGCGTCACGATCAAAGCCGCGGCGGTGGACAGCAACAGCGCAGGGATCTGGGCCACCAGACCGTCACCGATAGTTAGCAGGGCGTATTGCTTAAAGGCCAGCCCGGCCGGCAAGTCGTACACAAACAGGCCGATGGCGAAACCACCGAACAGGTTGATGATCAGGATCAGGATCCCGGCAATCGCATCGCCGCGCACAAACTTCGACGCACCGTCCATGGCGCCGTAAAAGTTGGCTTCTTTGGAGATGGTCTGGCGCCTCTGCTTGGCCTGATCCTGGGTGATCAGGCCGGCATTGAGGTCGGCATCGATGGCCATCTGTTTGCCGGGCAGGGCATCCAGGGTGAAGCGCGCCGTCACCTCGGAAATCCGCTCGCCGCCCTTGGTGACTACCATGAAGTTGATGATCATCAGGATCACGAACACGATCATCCCGACGATAAAGTTGCCGCCGATCACCACTTCACCGAACGACTCGATGACCTTGCCCGCGGCCCCCGTGCCGTTATGGCCTTCGAGCAGCACGATCCGGGTCGAGGCCACGTTCAGGGTCAGGCGCAGCAGGGTGGTGATCAGGATCACCGTGGGGAACAGGGAAAAGTCCAGCGGGCTTTTCGACGACACGCTGACCATCAGCACCAGCACGGCCATGGCGATGTTGAAGGTGAACAGAATATCCAGCAGCAACGGCGGCAAGGGCAGAATGATCATCGCCAGGATCGACAGAATCACCAGCGGGATCCCGATCCGGCCACTGCGCAGCGTCGGGAGGAGGTTGTGCAATACGTTCATGTTTATGCCTTGTTCGCCATGCTTTCGGGTATCGGTAGGTTGTCCGGCAACTGCGGCTTGACCCGCATACCGCTCTTGTATGCCTTGAGTTGCAGGATGTAGGTCAGCACATGGGCGACGGCTGCATACAGCGGCGCCGGGATCTGCTGGTTGACCTGGGTGGTGAAGTAAATGGCCCGGGCCAGGGGCGGTATCTCAAGCACTTCGAGCTTGTGGGCGATGGCCATTTTGCGGATATACAGGGCCATGTCATCGACGCCCTTGGCGATCACGAAGGGCGCCTGGGCCTTGTTGGTGTCGTACTTGATGGCCACGGCGTAGTGCTGCGGGTTGACGATCACAGCATCGGCGTCCTGGATCACCTTGCTGATCTGGCGCTGGGAAATCTGGCGCTGGATCTGCTTGATCCGGGCCTTGACCTCGGGGCGTCCTTCCTGGTTTTTATGCTCTTCCTTGCGTTCCTGTTTGGTCATGCGCAGTTTTTTCAGGAAGAAGTAGCGCTGGATCGGAATGTCGATGGCTGCAAACACCACAAATATGCCCATCAGCGCGATCAGGATGTTGAACGTCATGTTGAACGCCGTACCGATGGCCGTGGGCAGGCTGGTGCGCTGCAAGGCGATCAGTTGAGGGACAGCGTCGCTGATTAACATCCAGGCCACACCGATCAGTACGGCAATTTTGGCCATCGACTTGAACAGTTCGACCCAGTTCTGTTTCGAGACGATGCGCCCCAGGCCCGTGATCGGGTTGAGCTTGCTGAATTTGGGGTAGAAGTTCTTGGCCACAAACACCCAGCCCCCCGGGATCAGTGAAAACACCACCACCAGAATGCTGGTGAGCAGCAGGGGGGCGAGTATCTTCACGAACAGGGCCATGTTGTGGCTCAGAATCAGGCCCAGATCCTCCTGGGTGATTTCGCTGGAATGAAAGTTCAGGAACGAGATCCGGAAGCTTTCCTCAAGGCCGTGGTAATAGCTGGAAAACACCATTTTGAGGATCAACAGGGTGGCAATCAGCGACACGGTGGTGGACAGGTCCTTGGAACGGGTGACCTCACCGTCTTCGCGACTTTTGCGCAGCTTCTGGGGCGTGGCGTCTTCGGTTTTTTCCTGGGCGCTGTTGTTAGACATCCGGCCCTCCTTCGAGCATGGCACCGATGTTGTCCAGCAGGTCGCGGGTCAGGTGCAGGTAGTTTTCCGGCAGGTTGGGCAAGGTCATGTAGATGCACAGCAGGCCCACCAGAATGGTGATCGGGAACCCCAGGGAAAACAGGTTCATCGAAGGTGAAATACGGTTGAGCAGGCCAAAGCAGAACTGCACCAGCACTACGCAGAACACCATGGGCAGGGTCAGCAGCACGGCGGCGCTGAATACCCAGGCGACGGCCTGGATGAACACGGTGTAGCTCTGGTAGTTGAGCCCGCTGCCAACGGGCCAGTGGCTGAAGCTTTTGAACAGTACGCTAAGGGTCACCAGGTGCCCGTCGATGGACAAAAACAAGAACGCCAGCAACACGAAATACAGCTGGTAAACGATCGATGACGACGACACCCCGTTGACCGGATCGTTGTAGCGCGCCATCGTCATGCCCATCTGCGCCGACACGACTTCGCCGACCACGCTGAACACGGTGAACACCAGTTGCAGGCACAGCCCCAGGATCAGGCCGAAGGCGATCTGTTCAAGGGCCAGCAGCGCACCCTGGGCCGACAGCGGGTTGACATCCGGTACCGGGGGCAGGGCGCCGCCAATGGCTGCGGTGACCACCAGGGCCAGCAGTACCCGGACCTTCTTCGACATGGCCTTGTGGTTGAACAGCGGGGCCATGCTGAACACTGCCAGCAGCCGGCAAAACGGCCACCAGTAGCCTTGCAGTGTGTGCAAGTACTGGGTGGCGTTCATCAGGGGTTCGGTCGCGTTCATCGGTTCAGCCCACCAGGGACCCGGCGATTTTGAAGGTTTCGATAAACAGGTCACTGAGTTTGCGCAAGATCCAGTGGCCGGCAAACATCAACATGCCCAGGGTGATCAGCAGGCGCGGCAGAAAGCTGAGCATCTGTTCGTTGATCTGGGTCGCGGCCTGAAACACGCTCACCAGCAGGCCACCGAGCAGGCTGGGCACCACCAGTACGCAGACAATCAGGCCCGTGACCAATACGGCGTGGCCCACCAGGCCCACGGCGACTTCGGGAGTCATCATCACGAACCTCCAAAGGGCTGGATGCTGCTGGCCAGAGTGCCCATCAACAAGGCCCAGCCGTCCACCAACACAAACACCATGAGCTTGAAGGGCAGTGAGATCATCATGGGTGACAGCATCATCATGCCCATTGCCATCAAGACACTGGCGACCACCAGGTCAATCACCAGAAAGGGCAGAAAGATCATGAACCCCAGCTGGAACGCAGCTTTCACCTCACTGAGCACAAAAGACGGCAGCAGCAGGGAGAAGTCGAGATCTTCAAGGTTCTCGGGCAATGTTTCGTTGGCCAGCGCCACCATGGTCTCCAGCGAGGCCTTGTTGGTTTGTGCGAGCATAAAACCGCTGATGCTCTTTTTGGCCACGTCCAGGCCCTGATCCATGGTGATCTGATCGTTCTGGAAAGGCTGGTAGGCATCCTGGTAGACCTCTTGCCACACCGGGCGCATAACCAGCATGGTCAGGCACAGCGCGATGCCGATCAGTATCTGGTTGGGCGGGCTCTGCTGCAGGCCCAGGGCCTGGCGCAAGATGGCCAGCACGATGATGAAGCGCGTAAAGCTGGTCATCATCATCAACATGGCCGGCAAGAAACCCAGCATCGTCATCATCACCAGGATTTGCAGCTTGATGCTCAGTTCCTGGCCGTTTTCACCGTCATTGAGGCTAAACAGCGAGATCTCGCCGTTGGCCGCCAAGGCCCATTGCGGCACACACGCCACGAGCGCGACCAACATGCAGAAAACGGCTGGCTTGATCAGTTTCATAACGCCAGGTCACTCAGGCTGGAACCGCTGAGTTCCACAATGCGCAGGCCGTAGTTGCCATGCACCACAACCACTTCGGCTTTGGCAAACAGGGCGCCGTTGACCTTGACGTCCAGCGGCGCGCCAGCCAGTTTGTCCAGGGCAATCACACTGCTGGCATTAACGTCCATCAGCTCGCGCAGGGAAATTTCGGTTGAAGCCACTTCCAGGGTGACGGTGACCGGGATCTTGCCGAAAAACTTCAAGTCCTGTTGTGGCAGGGGAGCGGCTTCGGGGGGGCTGGCCTCTGGCGCAAGGTCCTCGTCAAAGGCGGGCAGCGTGTCATTGAGAAGGTGGTCGAAGTCGGAATCGGAAATGGAGTTGTTCATTGGCTGTTAACACTGTCCAGAGAGGTTAAAAACAAGGCGCCGTCATCTTCGGAAATGGCCCCGTGAAACAGTTTTTGCTGCTTGATATGAACTTCACAGCGGTCCAGCAAACGCACCATCAGGATGTCGTCCACTTGCAACGCAAGCACATTGCTCAGTGGCAATAGTGTCCGGGCCAGCACGCAGTCCAGGTGTACCGGCAGTTCGACGATGCGGTACCCGGCGCCCTCGGCCTGGGGCAAGGGTTGATCGTCGCTCAGGCGGCGGGTCAGCTCATCGACGGCCTGGGCATCCAGAGACAGGAACACCGACGACACCCACTGGGTGGCGGTGCTGCAAAACACGAACTCGATGCAGTAGGCCCAGTGAATCTCTTCATAGGTGCTCACCGAACTGTTGATCGTGCCCAGCGGGACATCCCCCATCAGAATGCGTGCGCAAATGGTCGACACATCGACACCCAGCCGCGTCCGCATGCGGTGTTCCGACGAACTGACCGGCGGCTCATCCTGGGCGGGGGGCGTGGATCCACCGTAGTAACTTTCCAGCAACTCGCTTAATAACGGGCGGTCGATACTGAAACCGATTTTGCCGATAGCGGTCATGAACCTGCATTGCGGGTCCGGTTGTTGTGTTTCATGGACAACCACTTCGCACAGGTCACTGTTGATTCGATAGGTACTTAAAAAATAATCGCTCAGTGCCTTCGGGTATTTACCGGCCAGCTCTTTTATATAAATAGGTACTTTGTGATAGTACCGGCCCAGTTTCTCGGGCTTTAAAAACAACAGGTCGTCTGCAGGCACCTGATGTTGGACTTTTCTATAACCAGTCATAGTGAAAAGATCGTTCCTGGAAGTTGTAGCGCGCATCCTTTTGTATCTCGTGCCTGCCGGGGGGCAGGTGATTCGTTTCCTGGAATCGAGAAGCAGACCTCCACTGCCTGCTGGGGTCGGGGAGCGCCTGGCTGGTGGCGAGTATAGGAATCCGCCTTAAAATTCCTAAATCAAAAACTGTCAAATCGGCGTTTGACAGGGATCATGGCGATTTGATGGTTAATGATTTCAGTTTTGTCGCGGCCTTGCCTACAGTTCGACCGGTCACAGGAACGTGAGTCTTTACAGGCCGCTTGAGTGCAGCCAGCACCCGAAACGAACACGCACAGGTATCGCACCGTCATGAACACTTCCCCACGCCGGGTGCCAGGGTTCATGTCGACAGACACTCGCGATCCAAACCGCAGGTATACACGGTGAGACCGGTTATTAATTCGTACAGTCATACAACTTCTGCTTTGTTTGAAACCCGCACCGAACAGCCCCCGGTTATTGTGGTGGGTCATCCGGACAATAAAGGGTATTCAATATTAGTGGACAGTTTGTCTGAACAGCGCTGCCCTGTAATCTGTGTTGAAAGTTATACCCAGTTGCACGCGCATGTGTTCAATCAAGCCCCCCTGGTGTTTGTATTTGTCAGCGGTTTTTCAGTTCAACTGCTAAATGCCGAGACTGAAAACTTCATTCGTCATGCCCGCCATATAAGTGTGGTTCCGGTCGTGGAGTACGCCGAGCAGGAACGTGCAACGGCGCTGCTTGAAAGAGGGTGCGTGGACTACCTGCTGGCGCCGTTCAGTGCCACCCAGATCAAGGCGTTGCTGCAACGCCATGCGGCGGCTGCCACTGCCCAGGAAAGCTTTGTGTCGTGTTCGGCTGCGGGGCGCCGTCTGCTGGCGATGGCCCAGCGGGTGGCCGTGACCCGCGCGCCGATCCTGATTACCGGTGAAACCGGCACCGGCAAAGAAATGATGGCGCGCTACATTCACCGTTTTGCCTCCGGCGACAATGCCCCGTTTGTGGCGGTCAATTGTGCTGCCATCCCCGAGCAGATGCTCGAATCCCTGTTGTTCGGTCATGAACGCGGCGCCTTTACCGGCGCAGTGACGGCCCAGTGCGGCAAGTTTGAAATGGCCAATGGCGGCACCTTGCTGCTGGACGAAATCGGCGAGCTGCCCCTGGGACTGCAGGCCAAACTGTTGCGCGTGTTGCAGGAACAAAAGGTGGAGCGTCTGGGCGGGCACAAGGAAATCGCCCTGGACGTACGCATTATTGCCGCGACCAACCGTGACCTGAGCGAAGAGGTGGCCCAGGGGCGCTTTCGCGCCGACCTGATGTTTCGTCTGGACGTGCTGCCTTTGCACATCAGCCCGTTGCGCGAGCGCCAGGACGATGTGCTGGCCCTTGCCCGGCGGTTTATCAGGCGCTACGCCCCCCAGGAAGATGCCGATGGCCTGCTCACCGAACAGGCCTGCCAGGCGCTCTTGCAGCATGACTGGCCGGGCAATGTGCGCGAACTGGAAAACACCCTGCAACGGGCGCTGATCCTGCGCAAAGGGCTGTTCATCCAGCCGCAGGACCTGGGGCTGGCCGCCACGGCTGCCTGCGCCAGCCCGCTGCCGCTGCTCGAAGTCGAGCCTGGTGACGGCAAGGCCGCGTTGCGGGCCACCGGCAAGTGGGCCGAGTACCAGCATGTGCTGGATACCATCCGCAAATTCGACGGCCATAAAAGTAAGGCGGCGCACAGCCTGGGCATGACCCCCCGCGCCTTGCGCTATCGACTGAGTGCCATGCGCGAACAAGGAATATCGATGCCGGCTTTCTGAGTCTGTCCGTTCACCTTCACCCGATATTCCAACCCCAGTGGAGCAATACCCATGAGTTCGATTTTGAGTGTCCAGCAAAACATGCTGGGCCAGATGGAGCAGGCCAAAGGCCTGGTGCAAAACCCGATGATCCAGCCCGCAGCCCTGTTCGAGCAAACGGCCAGCGGCGGTATCGGTACGGCGTTCGAACAGGCCATGCGCTCGGTAGACGCCCAGCAACATGTGGCGGGCAAGGCGATGGCCGCCGTCGACAGTGGCCAGAGCGATGATCTGGCCGGGGCGATGATCGAAAGTCAGAAAGCCAGTGTGGCATTCAGTGCCTTGCTGCAAGTGCGCAACAAATTGACCACGGCATTTGATGACGTGATGAGAATGCCGCTGTAACCGACCAGTGAGTGCTGAACGTGCTGCAAACAATCAACGATAAACTCAAGCCGCTGCTGGGCGGGGTCAAGCTTGATCCGCGTCTGGGGCTGGGGCTTATGGCCGGGCTGGCAGGCCTGCTGGCCCTCGCCGTGGTGTTTTACCTGTGGCGCGATCAAGGCGCCATGCGCTCGCTGTACGGTGCCGGGGAAGCGTACCCCGCCGCCGACGTGATGCAGGTGCTCGATGCCGACAAGATCGCCTATCAGCTGCACCCCCAGAGCGGGCAGATTCTGGTACGCGAAGCCGACCTGGGCCGCGCGCGCATGCTGCTCAGTGCCAAAGGCGTGCAGGTCGCCGTGCCCGCCGGGTATGACCTGTTCGACAAGGACGAGCCGCTGGGCACCAGCCAGTTTGTCCAGGACGTGCGCCTCAAGCGCAGCCTGGAAGGCGAACTGGCCCGTACCATCATGGCCCTCAAGGGTATCGACAATGCCCGGGTACACCTGGCCCTGCAGGAAAGCAGCTCGTTTGTGGTGAGCAACCGTGAGCCGGCCAAGGCTTCGGTGATGTTGCAGATGAGCCCGGGAGCCAAACTGACGCCGGAGCAGGTGGGCGCCATCGTCAACCTGGTGGCCAACAGTGTGCCCAAGCTGCAAGGCAAGGATGTGAGCGTTGTCGACCAGTACGGCGCGCTGTTGTCCCGCGGGCTCAACACCAGTGGCGCCCCGGCGCAGAGTTGGCAGTTGGTCGAGGAGTACCAGCAAAAAACCTCGGGCAATGTTGAACAGGTGCTTGCCCCCATCCTGGGCCACGGCAACTACCGAATCAGCGTCACGGCTGATATCGACTTCAGTCAGAAAGAAGAAACCGTTCAAGCTTTTGGCGACACCCCGCGCCTGCGCAATGAGGTGTTGCAGGATGAAAGCGTTCTGGACCAGTTGGCCCTGGGGGTTCCGGGTTCGCTGAGCAATCGCCCGCTGGCACCGCCCGCCAAACCGGCGCCGGGCACTACGGCCAACACCGCCAACACGACCACGACAACCGACAAGGGGGCGACGTCGATCCGCAAGGAATCCAATCGCAAGCTCGATTACGACCAGAGCGTCACCCACGTCAAATACTCGCCGTTCAGCCTGCGCAGCCAGAGCATTGCCGTGGTGTTGAACGGCACCGCCGAGGCAGATGGCGGCTGGTCGCCGCAAGCCCGCGCCGACCTGGAAACCATGCTCAAGAGCGCGGTGGGCTTTAACAGCAGTCGCGGCGACGTGCTGACCCTGAGTGTGTTCCCGTTTGCCGCTGCAGACATGTCAATCGAGCAACCGCTGTGGTGGCAGGACGACAAGCTGCATGAGCTGGTCAAAATAGGGCTGTTTGGCCTGATCAGCCTGTTGTTGCTGCTGATGGTGGTGCGCCCGGCACTGTCTCGCCTTATGGGTCGCAAGGAGCAGGGGCTGGTGCCGATGGCCGATGCCGAGCTGGCACTGGGCAATGAGCATGCCTTGACGAAGATCGCCGAGAGCAATGAGGACTCAGGCCGGGTGTCGGTACTGGGCGGATTGAATCCGCTGTCTGAAATTTGTCTCCCGGCACCGGGCTCGGGACTGGAACTGCAAATCGAGCATTTGCAGATGTTGGCTAAAAACGACCCCGAACGCGTGTCGGAAGTGATCAAACAGTGGATAGGCCGCAATGAAAACCATCTCAACACCTCCCTCTGATGCCCTGCAGGGAGTTAATGCCCGTACGGCGCAGAGCCGCACCATGAACTCCCTTGAGCAAGCCTCGATCCTGATGCTGAGTATGGGTGACAGTGTTTCGGCAGGGGTGCTGCGTCACTTTTCACGTGAGGAAATCGTGCTGATCAGCCAGGCAATGGCGCGCCTGAGCAACGTCAAGCAGCCGATGGTTTCCGAGGTGATAAGCCGCTTTTTCGACGATTACAAAGAGCAAAGCAGCATCAAGGGCGCTTCACGCAGCTACCTGTCGGGCATGCTGGGCAAGGCCTTGGGCAGTGACATTACCCGTAGCCTGCTGGACAGCATCTACGGCGAGGAAATCCGCGCCAAGATGGTCAAGCTCGAATGGGTCGACCCCAAGCAGTTCGCCACGCTGATTGCCAAGGAGCATGCGCAGATGCAAGCGGTGTTCCTGGCCTTCCTGCCTCCGGGCATGGCCGGTGAAGTGCTGGAGAGCATGCCGACCTGGCGTCAGGACGAGTTGCTGTACCGCATTGCCAACCTCAGTGAGATCAACGGTGATGTGATCAAGGAGCTGGAGCAACTGATCGACCGCAGCCTGTCAGTGCTCTCGACCCAGGGTTCGCAAGTGCGCGGGGTCAAGCAGGCGGCCGACATCCTCAATCGTTACAAGGGCAACCGCGACCAGATGTTCGAGCTGTTGCGTGCCCAGGACACCTCCCTGGTGGAGCGCATTGAAGATGAGATGTATGACTTCTTTATCCTCTCGCGCCAGAGTGAGGAAGTGTTGCAGGCATTGTTGGAGGCCATCCCCCTGAGTGAGTGGGTGGTAGCGCTCAAGGGCGCGGAACCGGCCCTGGTCAAGGCGATCCAGGGCGCCATGCCCCGTCGCCAGATGCAGCAGATGGAAGCATTGAACCGTCGACAGGGCCCGGTGCCCATGAGCCGGGTCGAGCAGGTACGCAAAGAAATCATGGCGGTGGTGCGGGAGTTGGCAACCGAAGGCGGCCTTGCGGTACAGCTGTTCCGTGAACAGACCGTAGAGTGAGGAGTGCGCTGTGTCGATCAACGTACTGAAGGGCAAGACCCGAGACTGGCGCCCCTACCGTTTTCCACCGTTACCGGAGGCTTTGGCGCCGGAGTGGAAAAACGATCCGATTGCCCTGCAACGCGCCATCGCGGACGGCTTTCAGGAAGGCAATGAAAAGGGCTATCTGGAAGGCCTTGTCCAGGGCGAGGAGCATGGCCGCCAGCAAGGTTATGACGCTGGCCGTGAGCAGGGCTTAGAGGAAGGCCAGGAGCAGGGCCGCCAGCAGGGGCGAGCGTCTTTTGACCTGGCCAGTGCGCCGCTGGAAGCCGTCAACCGGCAACTGCAAAGCTTTTTGGCGAGCTTTGAAAACAGCCGTCGCCAGGAGCTGCTGGCCTTGGTCAAAAAGGTCTCGGAGCAAGTGATTCGCTGCGAACTGACCCTGAACCCCACCCAATTGCTGACCCTGGCGGAAGAGGCTCTGTCGACCATGCCGCTGGAGGCGGTGAATGTGCACATCAACCTGCATCCCCAGGAGTTTGCACGGATCAAGGATCTGGTGCCCGAGCGCGCCGCAAGCTGGCGGCTGGTGGCGAACGAAACGCTGGCGCTGGGGGAGTGCCGCATCGTGACGCCCCAGGCCGAAGTGGACGTGGGCTGCCAGCAGCGTCTGGATGCCTGCGTCGCGACCCTGTCCGAGCATATGAACCTGAGCGAGGAGTAAGGCGTGTACAAACCTTTTGTACTGGATGAGGCGCTGCGTTCACTGGATACCGTGCAACTGGCCAAGGTCAGCGGGCGGCTGGTGCGCATGTCCGGCATTTTGCTCGAAAGCCTGGGTTGCCATCGGGTGACCGGGCAGCGGTGTTATGTGGAGCAGGCTGACGGGGAGATGCTCGATGCCCAGGTGGTGGGCTTCAATCGGGATATCACCTACTTGATGCCGTTCAAAAAACCGGTGGGGCTGAGTTCGGGGTCGCGGGTGTTTGCCGCCAGGCAGGAAGAGGCCTTGCACATCGACGAGTCGTGGTTAGGGCGAGTGATCAATGGTCTGGGCGAACCGATGGACGATCTGGGCAAGCTCAGCGGGCGCGACACCCTGCAAGTCGAGTTGCCCAGGGTCAACCCGCTCAAGCGCCAACCGGTGAGCGAGCCGCTGGATGTGGGCGTACGGGCGATCAATGGCCTGCTGACCCTGGGTAAGGGCCAGCGCGTAGGGCTGTTTGCCGGCAGCGGGGTGGGCAAGAGTGTGTTGCTGGGCATGATCACGCGCCAGACCGAGGCACAGGTGGTAGTGGTTGGCCTGATTGGCGAGCGGGGCCGCGAGGTGCAGGAGTTTATCCAGCACTCCCTGGGTCCTGAAGGCCTGCGCAAGGCCGTGGTGGTGGTGGCCCCGGCCAACGAATCGCCGTTGATGCGACTCAAGGCCGCCGAGTTGTGCCACAGCATTGCGGCGTATTACCGCGACAAGGGCAAGCATGTGCTGCTGTTGATCGACTCCCTGACCCGCTATGCCATGGCCCAGCGTGAAATCGCCCTGGCTCTGGGCGAACCCCCTGCCACCAAGGGCTATCCGCCTTCGGTCTTCGGCATGCTGCCGGAGCTGGTCGAGAGTGCGGGCAACGGGGAAAGCAGCAGTGGCAGCCTGAGTGCGATCTACACCGTGCTGGCCGAAGGCGATGACCAACAGGATCCGATCGTGGACTGTGCCCGGGCCATTCTCGACGGCCATATCGTGTTGTCGCGCAAGCTTGCGGATGTGGGGCACTACCCGGCGATCGACGTGGCGGCCTCGGTGAGTCGCTGCATGAGTCAGGTGGCCGGGCGCCAACACCTGGGGGCGGCCCGTACGTTCAAGGAGTACAGCAGCACCTATGAGGGTATCAAGGACCTGATCCCGCTGGGTGGCTACACCCCGGGTATGGACCCGGTGACGGATCGTGCAGTCAAGCTGGCACCCAATATCGAGCGGTTCCTGCGTCAGGATGTTGGGGTCGGCGCACCGTTGAACCTGTGCATCGACACGTTGCAGAGCATCGTCAAATGACCGGTCGTGAAACAACGCTGCTTGTGTGTGGGAGCGGGCTTGCTCGCGATGGTCTTCAGGGCGCCGCATTGACTCAGCCAGTACGCGTCATCGTTGACGATCATCGCGAGCAAGCCCGCTCCCACAGAAGCAAAAATCGCTTGAGTGAACGGGGCATGCAGCCATGAAAAACCGCATCAACATGCTCAACCGCCTGGCCCAATTGCGCGGAGTCCAGGCGCGCCAGGTCATGGGCCGGGTCGGATATCAGCAGAACCTGTGCGACCGCTATCGCAACAACATTGCCGGGTTGACCCGACTGTGCGGCTTTACCAGCGCCACGACCACACCCTTGCAGCGCCACAACCAGCAACAGTACAAGGCGACGTTGCATGCCATGATCAATTTGCAGGTGCGCGAGCTGAAACTGGCCGAACAGACCCTCAAACGCATCCAGGACGAGTTGCAGCACGTGGTGCGCCAGGAGCAGGTGCTGGTCCAGGTTATCGAGGACAAGATGCGCCAGTGGCAGGCGACCCTGGCGCAACAGGAGCAGAAAATCCAGGACGGTCTGGCGAGCCAGACCTGGTGGCGCAACAAGGCGCAGGAAGTGTTTGGCTGATTTTTTGCCTTTTGTCCTTAAGCGGTTCGCCAAAGGGTCGCCTTTACACCGTATTACCCGTTCTGGAACCCATCATGGAAATCACTCGACAGCCTGTTATCAGCATCAGCCAGCCATCCGAGCTCGCCGCGTCCGGCAGCAGCGAGCGCAGCACGGGCGGTCCTGTGGCCCCGATCAGCGCACCGGCGCCGGTCAAGCCGGGCCTGGAACGCATCCAGTCGGCGCTGGGGCAATTGCCGCAAGTGGACCTGAGCAAAGTCGCGCAACTCAAGGCCGCCCTGGCCGCCGGTGAGCTGAGCAGCGACAGCGCCACGCTGGCCGGGGCCATGCTGACCTATCACCGGGGCGAGCGGTGAGCCAGCGCGAGCAGTTGCTCAAGGTTATCGAGCAGGATGTGCACGATGACCTGACTGGGTTTACACGGCTGCACGGATGCATGAGCCATCTGCAAGTGGCCTTGATGGCCCGCGAGTGTGACGCCATCACCACGGCCAATGAGCAGATCTCGGCGTTGATGGATGCCGCCGGTGCCCGTGCCCGGCGCCGCAGCCGGGTGCTTGAGGTGTTTCACCTGGGCACCGACACCCATGCGATGCAAAGCCTGATCGACCTGTACCCCCCCGATCGGCGCGCGACCCTGGTGCGCGCCTGGAAAACCCTGATCGTCAGTGTCGAGCGTTGCCGAGACCTCAATGAGCGCAACGGCAAGTTGCTGGCCATGCACAGCGAGATTTTTCAGCAGTTGGCCCATCACGACAGTGCCCAGGTGTATTCCCCTTCGCTTTGACCCGGTGCGTGCACAGCCAGCACCGGGTGCCTGCCCCCCAATCGTTTACCGCCACGTTGCCCTCAAGGGATTAATCAACTGTCCATTCAGGTCGCCTTCAACAAACAGGCCCTGACGATTAAGTGTGGGCGACAGGGCGGAAACGCACCTTCCACCCGGGGCTGAGAAAACCCGCGATGGGGAAGGTGAGTTTCTCGGTAATTTTATAAAAACCATTATAAATCAATAGGTTAAATGTTGGCATAGGCTTTGCTAACTACCTTGGATAGGAGAGATTAGACATGGCAATTGATACCAACTACATCCAGACCCAGGCCAAGATTCTTGCTGAATATGAAGTTCAGCGTGAACTGGCCCAGGCCCAGCGCAACGAGACCAAATACAAGGCACAGCTGGCGGCCGTGACGACTCTGGATACTGCGCTCAAGGCGCTCGGTTCAGCGGTCAAGGGGCTCAAGGGCACCGACAAGAGCATGCTGATCAACCAGGCGGTGTTCAGCAAGGAAGGCATGGCCAGTGCCACCCTCGGCCCCAGCGCCAAGGAAGGCAGCTACCAGTTTTTTGTCGAGCAACTGGCCAGCCGGCATCAGGTTGCACTCGGAGGCCTGGGTACCGATGCGGCATCCAGCGGCACGTTCTACATCAAGCAGAACGGCGAGGAATTTGCCGTGGACCTGAGCGCGGGCGACAGCAATGGCGACGGCAGCCTGTCCCAGGAAGAGCTGGCGGCGGCTATCAATGCCCACCCTGACAACAAGGGCGTAAAGGCCACGCTGGTACGCAGCGGCGGCGAAGTGACGATGGTACTGAGCGCCGAGGAAACCGGCGAAGCCAACCGCATTGAATTACGCACCGATGCCACTGGCAGTGCCCTGGAAGCCAGCCTGGGCAACCGGCAGGAACTGTCCAAGGGCCAGGACGCGATTGTGTACCTGGGTGCTGACGCCAGCGGCATGAAGTTGCAACAGGGCTCCAACACATTCAAGGACATGATCGACGGCGTCAGCCTGACTTTCAGCAAGGTGCATCAGGCCGGTGACGAGCCGCTGACCGTGAACATCAGCCGTGACCAGAGCGCCACCAACAGCAAGCTCAATGAATTTATCTCGGCGATCAATACGTTGTTCGCCACCTTCGACACGCTGACTTCGGCGGGGGGAGAAAAGGGCGGACGCGGGCCTCTGGCTGGCGACTCGGGCATCCGCGCGGTCGAGTCGATGGTCAACAACGTGCTGCGTACCCAGTTCAACGGTATCACCCTGATGGAATTCGGCATTTTGGCGGATTCCAGCGGCAAGTTGAAAGTCGATACCAAGGCGTTTGAAAAGATGCTCGACGCCAACCCGGATGCTTTTGAACAGCTCTTTTCCGGCAAGGGAAACATGATCGACAGCATGGACAAGAGCCTGGCGGTTTACACCAGCTCCAGCACCGGAGCGATGAAGGCCCGCAAGGACAACCTCAACAGCATGCTGCAGAAAGTCGAAGTCAAGTTCGACGAACTGGAGAACAAGTACCAGAACCACTACCAGCGTTACCTCAAGCAATACACCCAATTGGCGCAGGTCATGGCGTCGATGGAGCAAACCTTCAGCATGTTTGGATGATTTTGAAAAATGAATGATAGCTATGACGGGTACCGCGCAGTCGACCTTGAAGTCCGTGTGTGTGCCGCTTCGCCGTATGAACTGGTGCTGGTGATGTTCGATGGTCTGCTCGATGAACTGAGCAGGGCACGCGGGCACATCGAGGCCAGCCATTACGAACTCAAGGGCCAATCGCTGGAAAAGTGCATGAACATTCTCACCGCACTCAACAGCACACTCGATTATGAAGAGGGCGGTGAGCTGGTGCAGGACCTGTCACGGCTTTACGACTACTGCCTGCACCGTCTGGTGGACGTCAGTGTGTCCCTGTCGGTTACCGGTATTGATGAAGTTGTGCATCTGTTGGGGCAGATTCGTGACGGCTGGGAAGGTGTCAATGCCTCACACCATTGATTTGCGCCGCCTGGATCATCTGGGGCAATTGCTCAGTGCCGCGCTGGCCGCAGAGGACTGGGCGCGCATTGGCGAAATCGACGCGCTGATCCGCCAGGGCCTGCAGCGTTTGAGAGTCACCGGTGAGCTGGGCGCAGAGCTGCAGGCGCGCCTGGAGCCTCTCAAAGCCCTGCATGCCCGGGCGTTGCAGGGCTGCACGCGAGAATGCCAGCGTGTTGGCGGCCTGTTGGGCCGTCACACCGAACATGGGGAAGGGCGTCGCGCCTACTCCCTGCTCGATAGTGTGCAGGGGGAGGTCTAGTCATGGACATGTCCTTGTCGCTGCTCGGCGGAATCGGTGCCGCTTTTGATCCCCGTAACCTGCCTGTCGAGGATGCCCTGGTGATGGGCGATCTGGCGCCGCTGTTGTACGTGGCGCCGCAGCCCGAACTCGATCCGCCCTTGCCGTTGGCTGAATTGCCTGTGGAGCTGACCGCCACCGAGCCACTGCCCGAGGCTGAAGCCGAGGCGCAGTCCGGGCCGGCAGCCGAGCTGCAACAGGATCCTGTCGTGGACCCGCAGCAGTGGTTGAACATGATGCTGAGCCAGCAAAACGCCCAGGTTCAGGCCCGTGAGGTTGCTGCACCGGCGGTGCAAGCCGTGTCCGGTGAACGGCTGCTGGCCCGCATGGCGTCACACACCGCCCAGGAGCCGGTTGCCGCCCGTGATTCAAACCGAATGGCGCCGGTATCCGGGCAGGCCCGAACCCCCAGCGAGCTGCCCGTCGACGGGTTGGCAATGATGCTGGAAAAGCGCGATGCACCGGCAGTGCGAATGGTCATGCCCGTTATGAGTGCCGCCAGTGAAGGCGTGTCGCTGGCAGTGACCGCCACGCTCGAGGCGCTGTCGGGCACAGAGGGGGCTGCTGCGCCTGCGCCTGCGCCATTGACGCCGGCCCCCCAGACTTCAGGTCCGGTGCTGGAACGCGGGCTCAAGTTGGCAGAACCGCAGGCCCGCTGGGGGGAGCAAATGCTCCATGCCCTGCGTGAAACCGTCGAGGTGCAGGTCCAGCAACGTTTTCAGCAAGCCACGATTCGCCTGGACCCGCCTGAACTGGGCAGCCTGGAAATTTTCATCAGTCATGAATCCGGCCGCCTGAGCGTGCATATCTCCGCTGCCCAGACCGATGTTGCGCGTTTGCTGGCGGCCACCAGCGAACGCTTGCGCCAGGAACTGGTGGAGCAGAACAGCCTGCAAGTGAACGTGCAGGTGTCCAGCGATTCGCGAGGGCATTCCTCCCGTGATCAGGGCCGGTCAGCCCGTGAATCGGCCATTGCCGATGCCGATGCCGTACAGGATGGGCAGGCGCCCGCAGATTTACCCACGCAGCGCGACAACGGCGTGCTGGTGACCGTTTGACCTCCCTGGCGCCGTTGTACGGCCAAACCGAAACTGAACTCCAAGTGGATTGAACTTTTACATGTCGATGTCACGCGTCATTTTATTAATAGTGGGGCTCAACACGGTGATCACCGTGGGTGCAGCGGTGGGTGGTTATCTGTATTTGCGCCCGATGATCAAGGGTGCGACCGCAGGGGTGGTACAGCCGAGTAGTGACCTGGCGTTTTACCCGATCGAAAAAATTATCGTCAATCTGCCGGGGCAAGGGCGTGAGCGCTATGTGGTGCTTGATCTGGCCCTGCAGGCGGACACCAGTCTAAAAGCTGACACCCTCAAACAGATCGAACCGCTGGTACGCCATTCGGTGATCAGTTCGTTGTCTCAGCTTTCGTTTGATGAGTTGCGCCAACTGGGTATTGATCAGGTGCAAGGCCGGATCGAGACCCGGTTGCGACAGGACTTTGCCAGCAAGGGTCTGACAGCACCGTTCAGCGGTGCGCTGGTCAGCAAGTTGCTGGTGCAGTAACAACGCCATGAACAATCATAGTTTGGTCGATCACGGATCGAGTGGCGCAGATCACTGCCCGCAAACACTGACTCCGGATGTTGAGCAGCACTGGATCTTGAGCTACTTGCCGCTGGTCAAGCGCATTGTCAATCAGCTGTCGCTACAGGCCAGCCAGGTGCTGGACCGTGAGGACATGGAGCAGATTGGCCTGATGGGCCTGCTGCAGGGGTTGCGCCGCTACGGCACCCCGGATGAGCAGTTTGGGCGCTTTGCCGCCCTGCGTGTTCGCGGGGCGATTCTGGATGAACTGCGTCGCCTGGACTGGCGCCCCCGGCAAGTGCGCCAGCAGGCGCACAAAGTGCGCGACGCCCTGCGCAGCCTGACCCGGCAATTGGGTCGAGCACCCCGTGATGAAGAAGTGCTCAAGGCCACGGGGCTGAGCGAAACACAGTATCAAGGCTACTTGCAGGCAGAAGCGGCCGAAGCCATCGAAAGCCTCGATACCTTGCTGTGTGATGGCAGTCAGGACTTTCAACATTCAGGTCGCGGTGTTGAGGAACGTGTGCTCAACGAGCGCCTGTTGGCTCAGGCACTGGACCCGCTCAACGAGCGCGAGCGCCTGGTGCTGACGCTTTACTACCAGCATGAGTTGAGCCTCAAGGAAATCGGCCTGGTACTCGACATCAGCGATGCCAGGGTCTGCCAGATCAGCAAGCAGGCGATCGAGAAGGCTCATCATTTTTTAACCAAGAGTAATGTGACGTGCAGAAAATTTTAGGTGCAATCATCATCCTCAGCTGCGTGCTGGGGGGGTTCGCTTGGGCGGGTGGCTCACTGAACGTGTTGTGGCAGCCCTCCGAATTGTTGATCGTCGTGGGCGCAGCGCTGGGTAGCCTGATCATCGGTAACCCCAAGGAAGTCCTGATTGAAATGTGGCATCAGACCAAGGGGGTTTTTTCGTTCCGCCGCCGTGGCGAACAGTTCCAGCGCGAGCTGTTGATGTTGCTCTACGAGTTGATGGAAACCGTTGAAATAGGGGGGCTCAAGGCGCTGGATGCGCATATCGAGGAGCCTGAGCAAAGCGATCTTTTCAGCAAGTACCCGTTGATCCTTCAGGAAAAAAACCTGATGGCGTTTATTGCCGACAACTTTCGCCTGATGGCGATGGGCAAGATCAGCGCCCATGAGATGGAAGGCTTTCTGGAGCAAGAACTGGACGCCATGCATGAAGCCCTGCTGCTGCCGTCCCGTTCGCTGTTCAAGGTGGGTGAAGCCATGCCCGGTTTCGGGATTCTGGCCGCCATCCTCGGCATCATTATCACCATGGACAGCATCGGCGGCTCGGTCGCCGAAATTGGTGCCCATGTTGCGGCTGCGCTGGTAGGCACTTTCCTGGGGATCTTCTTCTGCTACTGCCTGATGGAGCCCTTGAGTAATGCGATGGCTCAGCGTATCCGCACCGAGATGTCGGCCCTTGAGTGCGTGCGCACCACACTGGTGGCGCATCTGGCGGGCAAGCCGACGCTGCTGGCCGTAGACGCCGGGCGCAAACTGATTGAGCAGGACGTCAAACCGACCTTCAAGCGCCTGGAAGACTGGGTGACGGCTTACGAGGACCGGGTCAATGAGACGAGCTAGCGAGTCAGGCGAGCAAATCATTATCAAGCGCCGCAGCAAACGCGGACATGAAGTGCTGCACAGCGGCGCCTGGAAGGTCGCGTTTGCGGACTTCACTCTGGCCATGATGGCGTTGTTCATGGTGCTGTGGATCATTCAGCCCCAGGCCGATGCAGAGCGTATGGCACTCAGGGGGGAGGGTTATGACACCGTGTTCGAAGGGGGTGCCGGTATTTTCGACGGTGTCAGTGCCGTGCCGCTTGAAAGCGCCGTGGCCCAGGAGATCGTAAAGGCCGATTCTGTGGCATCCCTGGCACAGCCACTGGCGCCAGACACAGCACCGCTGCAGGCCGAGCGCTACGAATCCGAGGCTGATATGCAGGAACTGGCCAGGCTGATGAGCCTGCTCGCCGAGCGTACGGATGCACTGGCCAATATCGAGGTGCAAGTCGTGCCCCAGGGTCTGCGAATTCTGATCAAGGATGATGCCACGCGCTTTATGTTCGAGCGGGGCAGCGCCCGCATCAATCCGCACTTTCGTACCCTGCTGGGGGCTTTGGCGCAAGAACTGGCCAAGATCGACAACAAGCTGATCATCAGCGGCCATACCGATGCCACGCCTTATCGCGGCAAGCGCGACTATGACAACTGGAACCTGTCCGGCGAGCGTGCCTTGCAAGCCAGGGGGGGGTTGGTCGCCGCGGGCTTGCCGGTCAAGGGCGTGTTGCAGGTTTCGGCCCAGGCAGATGGCATGCCCCTGCGCCCTGAGGAGCCGCAAAGCGGTGTTAACCGGCGTATCGAACTGCTGTTGCTGACGCGTCAGGCGGAGGCGCTGTACCGCCAACTGTTTGCTGACGGCCATGCGCGTTATGCGCCGGGCGATGTTGATTACATCCAGCCAGCAGCGGCTCGTGGGGTTAACTAGAAGGGTAATGTATTGCGCGGCAGGTAGCCGCGCAGATTCTATTGGCGGGCGCTCAGTTTACGCAGTCGCGCAGGCGTGCATCACTGACGCTCTGAATGTCGTCACGGTGCAGCTTGAGCACATGGTGCTGGCCCGAGTGCAGGGAGCAATAGATCTGGTACTCGCCATCGGCGCTGCCAACGATCGCCAGCTCGATCGGTTGATCACTCAGCTGGATCATGCGCTCGCTGAGCGTACGGGTCGTTTTGATCAGCTCCTTGACCTGGGGTTCCTGCTGATCGACATACATCACGGTATTGGTCCCTACTCTCTGCATGCTGGCATAGAGCTCAGGAGACGGCAGGGCGAAAAAGTAGCCGGCAACCGCCACGGTAATCGCGGTGATGGCCATGAACCGACGGCCCATGCCGGAGGGCGCCCGTGCAGGGGCTGCATAAGGCTGCGCGGTTGCCTGCCCGGTTGCCAGGGGGGGCAGCGGTGTGGCGCTTGCCAGCCTGCTTTGTTCAATGATGTAGGTTGGATTCAGGCGGTAGCCGCGACGCGGCACGGTCTGGATGATCTGCAGGTTTTTCTCGTCACCCAGGATCTTGCGCAGGGTATAGACCTGCTGGTTGAGACTGCCGGGGCCGACCACACGGTCTGACCAGGCATAGGCCACGAGGGTGTCGCGGTCGATCACCTGCCCGGGCTCTTGCAACAGACGTTCAAGCAGGCGACCGCCGGAAAACCCCAATTCGACAGTGCGTTTTTCTTCATCCTTGAACAATGTCAGCGTGTATAGCACCGGGCAGAATAAAGCATGTTGCTGGCTGTGACCGGTCTTCATATTCGCATCAAAAGTGTTCATTCAGAGGAGTCACCATGCTAGGGAGCGCAATCTTACGCTTCAGTCTTCGGCGACTCATGTAGGGTATTTCTGATTTTAATTAAGGGCGAATCGTAATCCCCCCTCAGCACTGAGCCTGAATGAAGCCGGCTAAAGCAAAGCCCTTGACGGGTTGTCCCCGCTCTTAATATTCACAAAAAGAGTGTTCTTTCAAAGGGTTAACCTGTCGAGGTGCAGCTCTACTTTCCGGTATCCAAAAGCACTCTGTCGGGCCTGTCCGAACGTGACGCTTGGGTAAATGGCTAACACTCGCGTAATGCCTGTACGAATCATGCCAAACAGCGGAAAGCCTGCTTCCCTCTGGCGGAAGAGCCAGGGTACAGAGGAGGAAAAACACGCTTTGGAGGGCCTCGTAAATTTATAATAAGTGCATATAAAACAACAAGATAAAAAATATCTAAGAGGTGGCATGGTCCCTGCAATGAGGCTGAGAACTGTTTGTAATAATCGTGATGCAATGGCCCACCCAAGACCGCAGGCATGCAGAGTCTGGCCGACAAGGGTGGCGGGCTTGACCCTGTGTTGCTTGCGGATCGCCGCCCTCTGCAAAGACATTTTCAATGGACAAACCCATAGATGTGACCCGCCCCTTGATGCCCGCCCTGCAGGCCCCGCAAATCTAAGGCGAGTTGATCTCCACGCCGTATACCTTTGCGGCCACGGCCTATGCCCTGGTTTGGAATCACCTGATTACCCGATACCGGCCACCGCGATCACCCTGCACGACTGTCTGGGGCTGCCCCATTCAACCCAGCCGGGACTGGATGCTCGACGAGGTCGGCATGGAGCAATGGCGCAAGGCCTGATTGACAGACCTGTGAACATGGCCCGCTCAGCGGGCCATTTTTATTGGGACGAGAAAAGCATGGGTGGAGCAGGAGGCGTTTTCATCCCCTCCGTCCTCTCACACCACAGTGCGTCAGGATAAAAAAACGCCCCCGAATCACTTCGGGGGCGTTTTTGTTCAAGCGTCCTGCCTTGGGTTTTAGCCCAACAAGGACATAACCATGCTCGGCATTTGCCCGGTTTGCTTGAGCATGGAGATGCCCGACTGCATCAGCATGGAGTTCTTGCTCATCATCGCGCTTTCGCTGGCGAAGTCGGCATCCATGATGCGCCCACGGGCCATTTCGGTGTTGTCCTTGACGTTGGACAGGTTGTTGGCGGTGTGGTTGAGGCGGTTGATATTGGCACCAAACTGGCCGCGCAGTTCGCCCACGCTGTCCAGCGCAGCGCTCAATGCGGTGATCTGGGCGTTGGCGGCGGTGCTGGTGGAGATTTCAGTGCCGGATACCGGGGCTGCGCCGTAGCTCTTAGACAAGCCGCCCAGTTCAGTGCCCAGGCCGGAGGTTTGTGCCGACAGGTCAAGGTCGAGGGTCTCTGCGGCGCTGGCGCCAATCTGGAACGCCACGGCCGAACCGAATTTGCCGGTGGTGCCGTCACTGCCGAACAGTTTTTCGCCAGCGTAAGCCGTGTTCTCCATGATGTTGTGCATTTCTTTGCCCAACTCGTCGTACTCGGCCTGCATCGAGGTGCGGTCGGCGTCGCTGTTCGTTCCGTTGGCAGACTGTGTGGCGAGGTCTTTCATGCGCTGCATGATGTCGGTCAATTCGTTGAGCGAGCCATCAGCGGTCTGCAGCAGCGAAGACGCGTCGCTGACGTTACGCAGGGCCACCGCCATGCCTTTGGACTGAGCGTTCATGCGGGTAGCGATCTGCAGGCCAGCGGCGTCGTCAGCGGCAGAGTTGATGCGCAGGCCAGTGCCCAGGCGCTGCTGGTTGACGGCCAGGGCGTTGTTGGTCTTGTTCAGGTTGGTCTGGGTCAGCAGCGAGGAGTAGTTGGTGTGGATAGTCAGGGCCATGATCGAAATTCCTGGTGAGCATTGAGTGTTGAAATTGTGGCGGTGCAGCTTGTTCTGCCCGCTGACACTCAAAAGGCGACCGATGATTCGACGCACTTAAATCCCTTGGCAAATTATTTTCCAGGCGGCTCAAAGGTGCTGCTGACCTTGCCGCTGCCGATCACCTTGGCCTCGATGATTTTACCGCTGGCGGTGTTCTTGACCCTGATCACCATGCCCAGGCGTCCGTCCTGCTGGGCCTCACCCTGGGTGCTGGCATGAATGTCACCGTGGTTGGCAAGTACCGTCACGCGTTCGCCACGGCGGACCAGCCAGGGCGCAACCAGCATGTCCCGGGTCAGCACTTGCTGGCTGCGGGTGCGTCGCTTGGCGCTCAGGCCGACCACCTCATCCACCTTGTTGAAGAGCCCGGTGCTCTGGCGGGTCACCGGTACTTCCTGGTACCCGAGCATGGCCTGGGTGATGAGTTGCCCGCGCTCAATGATCTGCGCGGCGGCCACCGCCCGGATAAACACCGTGGCCTGGCTGGTGACGTCAACCGACCACTGGGGTGCAGCGCACGTGAGGGTCAGGCGCACGCGGCCTTAGCCCCGCCAGTCATGCCCGCTGCTGTCTATCTGTAGTGGCTGCTCGCAGGGGGCGGTGGGCGCCCCTTCAGGCAGGGCAAAGACCTTGTGGGTCAAGCGCGACGCTTGCCAGCCCTGGTCTGCGGTTTTGTCTATCAGCTGCAGGGTGAAGTACTGCCCCACGGCTTGATCGATTTGCCGGTCAAGGGCCTCGTCGGCCACCGCCGCGGAGCAGGCCAGCAACAGTAGAGCGCCGATGGGCGCGCAAGAGGAAATGCGCCTTCCTCCTGGTGCTCCCTTAGATGCCTGAAGCGGAAGCAAAGCGGCCGCTAACACTCTTCGTGTATTCATTTAATTTCTTTTAAATCAGCAAGTTAAACCTGTTTTTTGAAGTGGGCACGCTTCCTGCAATTACCTGCGGGCAAGAGGCATGACCTCAACTTCAATCAATGGTACAGGCAATGAGTATAAGGATAGATGACGCGCTCGGTGTGCATACGCGTGCGCTCGGGCTGCATATGAAACGCACCGAAATTCTGGCCGCCAACCTGGCCAACGAAGACACCCCGGGGTTCAAGGCCCGGGATCTGGACTTCGCCGCAGAAATGGGCCGCAACGCGTCATCTTCCGGTCTGAGCACGCAGGCCCGCCTGCAATACCGCGTACCGGCGCAGTCAGCACAAGACGGCAACACCGTGGAGTTGAGTGTGGAGCAGGCCGCCTTCGCCAAAAGCACGTCGGACTACCAGACCAGCCTGACCTTTCTCAACATGAAATTTCGAGGCCTCAAACAGGCCATCGAAGGACGCTGAACACTATGGCTTTTGACTCCATTTACCAGATTGCCGGCTCTGCGATGAATGCCCAGACCGTGCGCCTGAACACCGTGGCCAGCAACCTGGCCAACGTGGATTCCGCCGCAGGCGCCGCCAAGGATGTTTATCAGGCTCGCAAGCCGGTATTCGCCGCAGTTTACGAAAACAACGAGTTGAGCCGAGGCGTCGGCATGGGCGGCGCCCACGTGCAGGTCATGGATGTGGTGACGGCGGGGCGCGAAGCGAAAACGCGTCACGAACCCGACCATCCCCTGGCTGATCGCGCCGGCAATGTGTACTACCCGGACATCAGCGAAATCGAAGAAATGACCGACATGATGTCCGCCACTCGCAGTTTTGAAACCGGGGTGGAAGTGCTCAACCGTATCAAGAGCATGCAGCAAGGCCTGCTGAAATTGGGAGAAGCCTGATGAGTACAGTCAACAATGACAACGTCACCCCGGGGGGTGGCGGTCAACAAGGCCCCAAATCCAACGGTGCCGAAATGCAGAACACCTTCATTCAGTTGATGGTTGCGCAAATCAAGAACCAGGACCCCACCAAACCGGTGGACAGCAGCGAGTTCCTTAGCCAGTTCGCCACCATGTCCCAGGTACAAAGCCTGGAAAAAATGTCGGCACTGACTGAAAACAACATGGTGCTACTGGAAAACCTGCAGTACCTGAGCGCCTCCACGCTGGTGGGGCAGGTGGTCAAGGTGGCGGTTGATGAACTGAACATCACCGACAAACCGATCCAGGGTGAGGTGGAACTGGAGCACAGCGCTTCGGATCTGGTGGTAGTGCTCACCGATGCCAACGGCGTGAAGACCGAAATTCCACTGCCACCCAGTGAGCCTGGCCGTGTCGGTTTTGAAATCGATCCGCAGGCGCTGGGGCTCAAACCGGGCAAATACGATATCGAGGTCAAATCCAGCAGCGGTGAAAGCCTGAGGGTTGAAGTCAAGGGCAAGGTCAGCAGCGTGCGCCTGGGCGGTGACGGGCCGGTGCTCGCCATTGAGGGCGTGGGGGATGTGCCGTTCTACAAGATCACCGAGTTCAGTGAACCCACGCCGTTAACCAGCTTCCTGCCACGCAGTGGTTCCAACCCGTTTCAGCGCTCTCTCAGTCAATTTGCACAAGGCCAACGTTCATGAGTTTCAATATTGCCCTGACCGGCCTCAATGCCGTGTCCCAGCAACTCAACAGCATCAGTAACAACATTGCCAACTCCGGCACCGTGGGCTTCAAGTCATCGCGTACCGAGTTTGGCAGCCTGTACTCCGGCACCCAGGCGATGGGCGTCGGGGTACTGGGCCAGACCCAAAGCATGGGCCTGGGCGGCTCGCACTTTGCGACAGGCAACAACTTGAACCTGGCGATCTCCGAAAGCGGTTTTTTCGTAACCCGCAGCTCAAGCGGTGATATCAACTACACCCGCGCCGGTGCCTTTGGCAAAGACCGCGACAACTATCTGGTGGATGCCAGCGGGCAATTTTTGCAAGGCTACCCAGTCGATGCTGCGGGCAATCTGCAGGTCGGTGTGGTGGGCGATCTGCGCCTGCAAAACGGCAATCTGGGGGCCAAGGCCACGGACAAAATCGATTTTGCCGTCAATCTGGACGCCAACAAGGACGTGGTCACAGTCACGCCGTTCGACCCGACCAACCTCAACAGCTACACCAGCACTCAAACCACGCCGGTGTACGACTCCCAGGGCAAACAGCATTCGCTGACGCAGTATTTCGTCAAGACCGGGGACAACACCTGGGAGGCCCATTACTACGTTGGCAACACTGAGGTGGGCGGCCCCGAGCCGATGACCTTCGATACCAGGGGCCAACTGAGCACCCCGGTGGGGCCGGTCAATATCAACTTCGCGCTGCCGGGCGTGGATGCCATGAACATCAATATCGACTACACCCGCAGCACCCAGAGTGCCTCGGATTTCGTGGTGGCCACCAACAATCCGAACGGTTATCCCGCAGGTGAAAACACCGGTGTCACCGTAGAGAAGGATGGCAAGGTCTATGCCACCTACAGCAACGGTGAGCGGATGCTGCAAGGCCAGGTGGTGTTGGCCAACTTCATCAACCCCAACGGCCTGAAAAACGAAAACGCCACGCGCTGGAGCGCCACGGGCGAGTCGGGCAACCCGTTGATAGGCACCCCGGGCACCGGCCTGTTTGGCGACCTGACGGCGGGGGCGCTGGAGAACTCCAACGTCGACATGACCCAGCAACTGGTCGGCCTGATGGAAGGCCAGCGTAACTACCAGGCCAACAGCAAGGTGTTGTCGACCAACAAAGAGCTGACCCAAGTGCTCTTCAACTCCATTTGAGGCTGACCCATGGATCGTTTGGGATACACGGCAATGACCGCCGCCAGCCGCACGATGACTGCCCTGGCCGTGCGCTCCAATAACCTGGCCAACGTCAACACCCCGGGCTTTCGCAGTGATCTGGAACAGTCCGTCAGTGTGCCGGTGCAAGGTTATGGCTACGACAGCCGCCATCTGGCAATGGCCCAGAGCAATGGCGTGAACCTGGCAGCTGGCGCGCTCATGGCCACCGGCCGGGACATGGATTTTGCGATCAAGGGCCCGGGCCTGATCGCGGTACAGGGGCAGGACGGCGAAGCCTATACCCGTCACGGCAGCTTGCAGGTGGACGCCGACATGCAACTGACCATCAATGGCCGTGCGGTACTGGGCGAGGGCGGGCCGATCGTGCTGCCCCAGTTCGACTCCATCCGCATTGCCAACGACGGACGTATTTCCGTGTTGCCCCGGGGTGAGCCGCAGATGGTCGAAGTCGACCAGATCAAGCTGGTGGATGTGCCCGCGGCCCAACTGAGCAAGGACAACGCCGGGCTGCTGGTAACCCGCGATGGCATGCCTGCAGCCACCGACGAGAACGTGCAACTGGCTTCGGGTTTTCTGGAGGCCAGCAACGTCTCGGCCATTGATGAACTGGTGGGCACCATGAGCCTGAGCCGGTTGTTCGAGACCCAGGTAAAGATGATGAAAGCCGCCGAGGATTTGTCCACGGCGGGTAACAGCTTGATTCGCGCCAATTGATGGCCGACAGGAATTAACACATGAGCTCCGCACTCTGGATCAGCAAGACCGGCCTCGCCGCGCAAGACAAGGCGATGGCCACCGTGGCCAACAACCTGGCCAACGTCAACACCGTGGGTTTCAAAAGCGACCGCGTGGTGTTCGAGGATTTGTTCTACAGCATCGAAGTCCCGCCCGGCGCCCAGGCCGATGAAGTCAATACCGTGCCTTCTGGCATTCAACTGGGCAGCGGCGTGCGGGTGGTGGGCACGCAAAAAGTCTTCACCGAAGGCAATATCCAGACCACCGGCCAGCCGATGGACCTTGCCATCAGTGGGCCGGGCTTCTTCCAGATAGAAGGCCCCAACGGTGAGACGTACTACACCGAAAGCGGGCAATTGCAGCTCAATGCCGAAGGCATGCTGGTCAACACCCAGGGCTTGCCTCTGACCCCGGCGATCCAACTGCCCGTAGGGCACAAGAACTTTATGGTGGGCACCGACGGTATTGTCACAGCGGTATTGCCGGGCGGCACCGAGCCGGTGCAGCTGGGGCAGATCACCCTGGTCAACTTTGCCAACCCGTCAGGCTTGCAGGCCCTGGGCGGCAATCTGTATCAGGAAACCGTCGCCAGCGGTGTGCCGGTTGAAGGTGTTGCCGGTCAGGACGGCCTGGGTGTGCTCAAGCAGGGCCAATTGGAAGGGTCCAACGTCGAAGTGGTGGAAGCCATGGTCTCGATGATGGCCATCCAGCGTGCCTATGAAGCCAATGCCAAGGTACTGGACGCCTCGTCCGGTATGTTGCAGTTCCTCAACCAGACCGTCTGAGCAGGATTATGCGTATTTTCATCCTGTTCTCTCTGCTGTTGGTGCTCGGCGGTTGCCAGAGCTTCAACGAAATCCTGCCTGACGAGGATTCCAGTGCTTTTGAACCGCCGCCGCTGGATTACAGCGTTCCACCGACCAGCAGTGGCGGGCTGTACCGTTCGGGTTTCGGCGGCTCGCTGTACCAGGACAAACGTGCGGTACGGGTGGGGGATATTCTGACCATCGTGCTCGATGAGTCGACCCAGTCGAGCAAAAGTGCCGGCACCAGCTTTGGCAAAAAATCCGGCGTGGGCATTGATGTGCCGACCATTCTGGGCAAGGCCTATCCCAACCTGGAAACCAAGCTGGGTGCGGGGCGTGACTTTTCCGGTTCCTCCAACAGTTCGCAGCAGAACACCCTGCGAGGCTCGATTGCGGTAACGGTGCACAAGGTGCTGCCCAACGGCACCTTGCTGGTCAAGGGCGAGAAGGCGCTGCGCCTCAATCAGGGCGACGAATTCATCCGTCTGGCCGGACTGGTGCGCATGGACGATATCAACCGCTACAACCAGGTGTCGTCCCAAAGTGTGGCCAACGCCCGTATCTCCTATGCCGGGCGAGGCGTGCTGAACGACAGCAACTCGGCAGGCTGGCTGACGCGCTTCTTTGCCAGCCCCTTGTTTCCGATGTGAGTGGACAGTTTTTTATGCGAAGCATTTTATACAGTGGGCTGGCGGCGCTGGCCCTGTTGCTGGGCATGCCAGCACACACGGCGCCCTTGATGGATCTGGTGGATATTGAAGGGATCCGCTCCAACCAGGTGATTGGCTATGGCCTGGTGGTGGGGCTGGACGGCAGCGGCGACAAGAATCAGGTCAAGTTCACCAACCAGTCAGTGGCCAACCTGATCAAGCAGTTCGGCATCAACCTGCCGCCCAATGTCGATCCCAAGCTCAAAAACGTGGCCGCAGTGACCGTCACCGCGAGCATTCCGGCATCGTACAGTCCCGGGCAGTCCCTGGACGTGACGGTCTCGTCCCTGGGCGATGCGAAAAGCCTGCGCGGCGGTCAACTGTTGCTGACCCCGCTGATGGGGGTGGACGGCGAAGTCTATGCACTGGCCCAGGGCGCCGTGGTGGTGGGCGGGGTCAAGGCTTCGGGGCGCAGTGGCTCCAGTGTGTCGGTCAACAGCTCCAACTCGGGCCTGATCCCTAACGGGGCGACGGTCGAGCGGATGATCCCCAGCGATTTCAACGAACGCAGCGATGTGATGCTCAACCTGCGCAAACCCAGCTTCCAGACGGCCAGCCGGGTTGCCGAAGCGGTCAACGCACGTTTTGGCGCCGGCAGCGCCACGGCCCTGAATGGCACCAAGGTGTCGGTCACGGCGCCGATTGCTACCAGCCAGCGCGTCAGCTACATGGCCATCCTTGAATCCCTGGACGTGCAGGAAGGCAGAACCCGGCCCAAGGTGGTGTTCAACAGCCGCACCGGCACCGTGGTGGTGGGGCAAGGGGTGCGGGTCAAGGCGGCGGCGGTGGCTCACGGCACCTTGACCGTGACCATCAGCGAAACCCCGCAAGTCAGCCAGCCGGGCGCGTTTTCGGGCGGGCAGACCGCCGTTGTCCCGCGCTCCGACATTGATGTCAGCCAGCAGCGCAACCCCATGTTCGCCTGGCCCGACGGTGCCGACCTGGACAGCATCATCAAGACGGTGAACAGCCTCGGGGCGACGCCGGATGATGTGATGAGCATATTGCAGGCACTGGAACAGGCCGGTGCCCTGAACGCTGAATTGATCGTGATTTAAGGCCCTTTTCACCATGAGCATTACCCAAATTTCGCAACACCGAAAATCGGGGCAGGAGTCTTCTGCCGATGTGGCCGTCCCACGCCAGGCACGTCTTGAAAATGTGGCGGAGCAGTTCGAGGCCATGTTCTTGCAGCAGATCCTCAAGCAAATGCGCAAGGCGGGCGATGTGTTGTCCGAGGGCAGCCCATTGCGCAGCCGCCAGGGCGACACCTTGCGTGAGTTCCACGACGAAGCGCTGGCCGAAAAGCTGGCCGGCCATCGCAAAACCGGGATTGCCGACATGCTGGTCAAGCAGCTGTCTCCGGGCATGCCGTCCACATCCCCCGCGGCCCCGGCCCAGAGCGGGCAATGTGGCGCGCCTGTGGCACCGGCTGGCCTGCTGGCAGCCAACAAGGCGCTGACCCATGTGCGGGCAGCCCACCATGATTTGCCGTCTGCTGCCCCGAAACCACAGAGGGTCGACAGCTTGCTGGCACCCATCGTCAACACCTGGCAGCGCGGTATCGACAGCCTTGGCAAGGGGGCTGCCGGGTTGGTGGCGCTGGTGGAAAAAGTCATTCAGCACGAGTCGGGCGGGCGGGTTGCGGTGGTCTCGCCCAAGGGCGCCCGTGGCTTGATGCAACTGATGCCGGGAACGGCCCGGGAAATGGCCCAGGAGTTGAACCTGCACTACAGCGAGCAGCGCCTGACCCGTGATGGCGAGTACAACAAGCAATTGGGTACGGCGTATCTGGACAAACTGCTCAAGCGCTATGACGGCGCTACGGCGCTGGCGGTGGCGGCGTACAACGCCGGGCCCGGGCGTGTGGATGAGTGGCTCAAGAGCAATGGCGACCCGCGCAAGGGCACGATCAGTGTCAGTCAGTGGGTCGAGCGTATTCCATTCAAAGAAACCCGCAACTACACCCGTTCGATTCTGGCCGACCTTGGCCAGACCGGTGTGTCGCCGAGGGCGCCGTCTGCTACTTCGCGCAGCGGGCCTATTGATGACCTGGTATTTAAGCCGGGCGCCGTTCCGGTCGCCTCAAGCACACAGGACCTCACTTCCACCGTCAGCCGTGCAGCCGAACTTCGTTCACCGGCCTTTGCCCAGAACATGCGGGTTGCGCGCAAGGAGATTGAAACATGAGCCTCATGGGCCAGATCGGATATTCCGGAGTATCGGCGGCGCAAGTCGCCCTGAACGCGGCAGCGCAGAACATTGCCAACATCCGCACCCCGGGCTACAGCCGCTTGACCGTCCAGACGGGTTCGGTCGGCGGGCAGGGCCAGGAGGTGGGTGGCGGGGTCAACGTGATCGGCGTCAAGCGCATAAGCGACAACTTCAAGACTCAGCAGCTGTGGCGTGCCACCACCGACATGAACTACTACCAGGCCGGTCAGGACTACTTCAGCTCGCTTGAAGGCGTGATGTCGGGCGAGGGCTCCAACCTGAGTACCGGGCTCAACAACTTTTATGCCGCCCTGAGCGCCGCTAGCAGCAGCCCCGGCGATATCCCGTTGCGCCAGCAGATCCTGTCCGAGATGAAAAATCTCACCCAGCGCTTCAACGGGCTCAACAGCACTATCGACAATCAGCTCAAGGCCCTGCATGAGCAACGCTCGGCGATGGGCACCGAAATTAACGGCCTGAGCAATAACCTGGCGCTGCTCAACCAGAAAATCGTGCAGGCCGAATCCACCGGCGCCGACAGTTCTGCACTGCGTGATCACCGCGAATCCCTGGTGGGCGAGCTGAGCAAGTACGCAGATGTGCGTGTCAGCGAAAGCAGCGACGGCTCCCTGACCGTCTCCTTCGCCAACGGCCAGCCGCTGGTCAGCGGCAAAACCGCGGGCCAGTTGTCGATCACCCTCAACGCTGCGGGTGAACAGGAAGTGGCGCTGAATTTTTCTGGTACCCGTTTCCCGTTGCGTCAGGACACCCTGGGCGGCGCGTTCGGCGGGCTCTACAACGCCGAGTACAACAACTTGCTGCCGGCCCGTGAAAGCCTCAAGGAAATGGCCGGGGCGCTGGCTACCCTGGTCAATGACACCCTTGCGACCGGTTTTGACCTCAATGGCAACCCGGGCAACCCGCTGCTGACGTTCGACCCCAACAGCAGCAACGGCCTGCTGCAAATGAATAACGTCAAGCCCGAGGAACTGGCGCTGTCTGGCGTTGCGGGCGAGAGCGGCAACAACCAGGTGCTGCTGGACCTGATCGAACTGAAAAACACCAAGGTCACGGTGGGCGGCAACTCGGTGACCTTGAGCGAAGCCTACAGCGGCATGCTGGGGGATGTGGCCAGTGCCAGCCGACAGAACCAGGCCGACCTCAAGTCCGCTATCACCGTCACCGAGCAGGCCCAGAGCCAGCGCGACAGCGTGAGTGCGGTGAGTGATACCGAGGAAGCCCAGGCAGTGATGGATTACAACAAGGCTCTGCAGGCCAATATGAAGGTCATTCAGACCGCCAACAGTATTTTCGACACCATTCTGGCGGCTGTTTGAAGCCCGGCACCCCGACTTGAGTAAAGGCCCACGACCATGCGAGTGACCAACGTACAAACCTCTGCCCTGATGCACGCCAACATGAACCGCAACGCCGAGGCGATTGGCAAGTTGCAGGCGCAAATCGGCAGCGGCCTGCGCATCCAGAGGCCCTCGGACGACCCGATTGCCAACGCCCGACTGATGCGCATCGAACGCGAGCAGGCCAGCCTGGGGCAATACAACCTCAATATCGGCCGGGTATCGGACAACCTGATGGTGCAGGAGACCTATTTGAAGTCCGGCTCCGACGCCATGCTCAGCGTGCGCGATCTGCTGCTGTGGGCGGGTAACGACAGCAACAGCGGCGAGGATCTCTCGGCTATTGCCGATGAAATGTCGAGCCTGGAACACAGCATCATGAGTTACTTCAACGCCAAGGATGAAGCGGGCAACTACATGTTTTCCGGCACGCTCAGCGACACCCAGGCGGTGACCTTTGACCCGGCCAGCGGCATCTATAGCGTCACTGGCAACGACCAGCACCGTCAGGCGGTCGTGGGCAATGGCGTGATGATCGATGACAACGTGACGGCCAGGGAAATACTGGGCCCCAATGCCGACCTGCTGAACACTCTGCACAGCCTGGTCGACAGCCTCAAGACCGCGCCCAACGACCCGGCCACCCGCCAACAACTCAAGGACACGCTGGACACCCTGGACCAGACCCACGGCCGCGTGCTCGGCGGGCTGACCGAACTGGGCGGGCGCCAGAACACCCTGACCCTGCTGGGCAACGGCAACGCCGATGTGTCGCTGGCCAACCAGAAAGTCCAGGGCGATCTGTCGCAGCTGGACCTGGGCGCTGCGTTCCTGCAGGTCAGTGGCTACGAGCTTTCAATGCAGGCCAGCCAGAAGGTCTACACCCGCGTGGCCGCCATTTCCTTGTTTGACCTGATGTAACCCAGAACCGGAACACCCGACATGAAAGTTGTAAACGAACGCACGGCCATTGCCTCTTATGACTTGGGCATGCGCACTCAGGCCCAGCAGCGCGATAGCGTGCCCCAGCAACGTGTGCGCAATGCCAAGCCGCCCGAATTGGCCAGCGTGCAGCGCCAGCCGGGGAAAATGGCCGGGCTGAGCCTGCAGTTGAACCAGCAGTCTTCTTCGATTCAGGCCGCGCATCTGTACCTGACCCAGGTGACCGAACACCTGAGCAGTTTCAAGCGCGATCTTGGCCGCAGCCTTAATGGCCCGGCCAAGAGCGGACTGGATGGCGAAACCCTGTCCCGTTCAGTCAAGCGCCTCAACGACCTGCTGGAGAACCGCAGCCGGTTATCGGCCTCCAGTGTCGATGCCCAGTTGGGCCTTAACCTGGACCAGCCGCTGCGCAGCCGTTTCAGCATTCAGGGGCTGGAATCGCTGAACGCCGTGCAGGCCTCGGGCAGTGAGACCCTGCTGTTCAGTGCCGGACGGCACATGCCGGGGCCGATTGCCGTGGTGCTGGACGATGACATGAACGAGCGCCAGATCCTGCGCCGCTTCAACACCAGCCTGGCCCAGGCCGGGCTGCATGCCGAGGTCAACGACGAAGCGAAATTGCGTTTCTCGGCTACCGAGTCGCAATGGGGCAAGCTCAAGGGCCAGATGTCGATCCAGGGTGAAGACAAACTCTTCGCCCGGGCCAGTTTTACCCCGGTGCACAGCAAGGAGGAAAACCTGCTGGGCGCACCCTTGATTGCGCCCAAAGGTACGGGCCGGGCCGAGCTGCGACAGTTGATGGCCACGGTGGACAAAGGGCTGGTGCGGGTCAACGGGGTGATTGAGCAACTCAACCAGCGCCAGGGGCATGTCAGGGAGCAGATCGGTCGCCACGAAAGCAAGGACGAAAAGCGCTGGGCCCACGACTTTGCCGGTCGTGTGTTCGAGCGCGAAGGGGGGCAGGGCAGTGACTACCTGAAAGTGGCGCAACTGGTGCAATGCCAGGCCAATGTGTCGCGGCACCGGGTGGTCGGGTTGATGGGCTGAGCCTCTAGCCAGGAGGCTGCTCAAGCAGTGAGCGGGCGTATGCGGCCGTCATGGTCTGCCAGGTTTTTGGATCGGCAGGAATCAGATGCTCGATGCGCAAAGACGTCACCGTGATGTCGAGCGGCATGCCGAATGTGGTGAACGTTGACATGAAATTCAGCTCGCCGTGGGGGGAGCGGATACGGGTCAACACCAGCGGTGGCAGCTCATTGCTCACGGCTGAGCAGGACGGCGGGGCATCGAGGTTTTGCAGCAGTTCGGCCAGGAGCGGGTTGTCCAGCGCCTCGCGGGTTGCCCGTTGCCAGGCAATGCTGCGGATTTGCTCGGGGTTGATCAAGTGGTCGCCGAGGCCGCCGGGTTGCAGCAGGGTGGTCAGCAGATTCAAGCCCTGCGTAGCGTCGGTAGGCAGCCCCAGCAGATCGAACAGCACTTGGGTGCTGGCATTGGCTGCCAGCACTTCCCAGTGGCTGCCCAGCACAATCGCCGGAGCAGGATTATTGGCGTGCAGCACATGGGTGATGGCGTCGCGCACGGCGTCCATTGCCGGGGAGGACAGCGGGGTGGTTTCGTAGCGAGGTGCGTAACCGGACGCCAGGAACAGGCTGTTGCACTGCTCCAGCGGGACCTCCAGGGCCATCAGCAAGTTGTGCAGAGTGCCGGGGCCGGGGCGGGCCCGTCCGGTTTCAATGCAACTCAAATGGCGCTGGGAAATGCCCGTGATCAAGGCCAGCTCCAGCTGGCTCAACCTGGCTTGACGACGAAGCAAACGTAACTGCGGGCCGGCGGTTGTCGGGGCAGTGGTGCGGGGAAAGGATTGGCTGTTCATGCGTCAACTCTGGCACTGGTAAAGGTCTGAGTCCATGACCTGCGAGGTCATTGCGGGTGAGGCAAAAGTATCACTAACGTGGCTGCACCTTATCGCCCACTGTTATCCCGGGAAACCACATGAACAGACCTTATTTGGCACTCGCCACTTTACTGGGCTTCTCTGCCTACACGGCCTACACGATGTGGCAGGCGGATCAGTCCCTTGTCGAGTTCGGTCTGGGGCTGATGTCTAGCCCTGACACGGCTCAGGTGGTGATTGATCTTTATGTGCTCGCGGCCCTGGCCTGTGTCTGGATGTACCGGGATGCACGCGCCAAAGGGCGATCGTTGGGGGCTGTGCTGCCTTACATGGTGGTGACGGCCGTTTTCGTGTCCGTGGGGCCACTGCTGTACATCGTGGTTAACGGGTTTCGCCCGGCCATTGAGAAACGAATGTAGCTTTTAACACTTAAGCCTTGTCTGGATTAAATTTAAACCCGCAGAATGCTGGCATAACAAAAGCATGCAGTGGAACAGATGAGGTGACGTTTTGTTGAGTGGTGATAAAAGCTCGGTCGAGCTGAATTGGAATGAAGTCTGGGGAGGCTTCAAACAGCTATTGCCCATTTCTCTGTTTGTGGTGGTCTTTGGCGTTGCGTTTGGTCTTGCTGCCGCGCAGACAGGGCTGGACGACAGCGCGAGCCTGCTCATGAGCGCCCTGGTGTTTGCCGGTGCCTCGCAGTTCGCGGCACTGGACCTGTGGGGTGCGCAGGTGCCCGTTGTGCCATTGATCGTGACGGTGTTTGCGATCAATGCGCGGCACCTTTTGATGGGGGCGACCTTGTATCCCTGGCTGCGCGAGCTTCCCACCGCCAAGCGTTACGGCGTGATGCTGGTGATCTCGGACGCCAACTGGGCGATGTCGATGCAGGCATTCAACAGCGGCAAGTCAGGCATAGGCCTGATTCTGGGCGGCGGTATTGCCCTGTGGGCGGCATGGGTGCTGGGCAGTTGGCTGGGCGTGTACTTTGGCAGTGATATCAAGGACCCGGTCAGTCTGGGTCTGGACATGGTGATGGGCTGCTTTCTGCTGGCCATGGTGGTCGGAGGGCAAAAGAACCTGCGCATGCTGGTCATCTGGAGTGTGGCAGCCGCCTCGTCACTGCTGGCGCACAGGTACTTGCCTGAAAATAGCCATGTGGTGGTCGGGGCTCTGGCGGGTGGCGTTCTTGGCGCTGTGTGGATGGAGAAGAAAAAGTGAGCATTGATAGCGCAGGTTACGGCACATTAATCATCATTTTGATCATGGCCGTGGTCACTTTGGTCACGCGCCTGGGGGGCGTTTTCGTAATGTCCTTCGTCCCCATCAACTACCGTGTGCAGCAGTTTATCAGCGCCATGTCGGGCTCAGTGTTGGTCGCGCTGCTGGCGCCGCTGGCACTTAACGGTGACAACGGCGCACGACTTGCCTTGCTCACCACTGGAGTGGTGATGCTGGTGCTCAAGAAACCACTGCCCGCAATTGCGGCGGGCGTTGTAGCAGCGGCAGTGTTCAGGCATCTCTGAAGGCCGGATGAAAAAGTCGACCCGAGGGTTGGGTCGACTTTTCAGAACACCCGGCCCTCATCCTGGCGCTTTTAAATTGAGCGCTGGTTCACGCGCTCGGTAAGTTCGTGCGCCGACTCTTTGCGCTCCGAGTAGCGGTCAACCAGATCCGGGCGATCGCGCAGCAACGCTGTGAATTTCACCAGCTCTTCCATGACATCGACGACGCGGTCATATAACGCCGACGGTTTCATCCGGTTGCGTTCGTCAAACTCCAGATATGCCTTGGGCACTGAAGACTGATTGGGGATGGTGAACATCCGCATCCAGCGTCCCAGCACGCGCAGTTGGTTGACCACGTTAAACGACTGCGACCCCCCGCAGACTTGCATCACCGCGAGGGTTTTGCCCTGGGTCGGGCGAACAGCCCCCAAGGCCAGCGGCACCCAGTCGATTTGCGCCTTGAACACGGCGGACATCGCACCATGTCGCTCGGGCGAGCACCACACCTGTCCTTCAGACCACTGCATCAGCTCCAGCAGTTCCTGGACTTTTGGATGGTCGTTCGGCGCGTCATCCGGCAGTGGCAGGCCCGAGGGGTTGAAGATCCGTGTCTGGGCGCCGAAATGTTCGAGCAACCTGGCGGCTTCTTCGACAAGCAGGCGGCTGAACGAGCGTTCGCGCGTCGAACCGTACAGCAGCAGGATGCGCGGTTTATGCCGGCCGTCGTGGTCACTGGGTTTGGCATCAACCAACGAGGTGTCGAGATTGGGCAGCGAGTCGATCATGGTGGCTCCGGTTACAGGGTGCTGATGCGGTCGAGTTCGTATTTCAGGGTCGCGGCATCAAGTTGGGCAAAGGGCAGGGCGAGGAATGCCCGGCAGCGTGTTTCGATACGCGCCAGGGTGGCGTGAAACGCAGCAGTCACGGCCGCGTCGTCGCCCTTGACCTCGGAGGGGTCTTCCAGTCCCCAATGAGCTTTGAGGGCCGGCCCGAAGTACACAGGGCAGGCCTCACCGGCGGCCTTGTCGCAGACGGTTATGACAATGTCCGGCGGGTTGTTCTGGAAGGCGTCATTGCCTTTGCTGCTCAAGCCGTCGATAGCGATTCCGGCTTCGAGCAAGGTGGTCAGGCTGCGGGGCAAAACCTGGCCCTTGGGAAAGCTGCCTGCACTGACAGCCTGGAAGCCTTGCGGTGCCAGATGGTTGAACATGGCTTCGGACAAGATGCTGCGACAGCTGTTGGCGGTACACATAAACAGAACGCGCACGGTATTCCCTCTTTTCAACGGCACTAAACGCTCAGGCGCAAGGCCAGGGCACACAAGGTGACCAGCAGGATTGGCAGGGTCAGGATCACCCCGGTCTTGAAGTAATAACCCCAGGTAATGCGGATGCCCTTGCGTGCCAGGACATGCAGCCAGAGCAGCGTGGCGAGGCTGCCAATGGGGGTGATTTTAGGGCCCAGGTCGGAGCCGATGACGTTGGCGTAGATCATGGCCTCGCGTATTACGCCGCTGGCTTGCGTGTCTTGGATCGAGAGCGCCCCCAGCAATACCGCAGGCATGTTGTTCATGACCGAAGACAATAACGCCGCGAGCAGCCCGGTACTCAAAGTCGCGCCCCAGAGGCCGAATTCGGCCATGTGGTTCAGGGCCATGGTGAGGTAAGTAGTCAGGCCTGCATTTTTCATCCCGTACACCACCAGGTACATACCCAGGGAGAACGTCACCACCTGCCAAGGGGCTTCGCGCAGCACGCGCCGGGTGGAAATGATGTGGCCCCGGGCAGCAACAGCGAACAGCAGGGCAGCGCACACGGCCGCAATTACACTGACCGGAATGCCCATTGGCTCCAGTGCAAACAGGCCTGTGAGCAGCAGGACCAATACGGCCCAGCCGACATAAAAAGTCAGCGGGTCGCGTATGGCCTCGCGTGGCTCTGGCAGGTCATCCAGGGCGTAGTGCCGAGGAATGTCACGCCGGAAAAAACCGTACAGCACCAACAGCGTGCAGGCCACGGAGACGACGTTGACCGGCACCATGACCGATGCGTATTCACTGAAGCCAAGGCCGAAATAGTCTGCCGAAACGATGTTGACCAGGTTCGACACCACCAGCGGCAGGCTCGCCGTATCGGCAATGAACCCGGCAGCCATGACAAAGGCCAGGGTAGAGGCAGCAGAGAAGCGTAAGGCGAGCAGTATGGAAATGACGATGGGGGTCAGGATCAGGGCGGCCCCGTCATTGGCAAACAGGGCGGATACCACGGCGCCCAGCAGCACGGTAAACACGAACAGGCGACGACCGTCGCCTTTGGCCCAGCGCGCCACATGCAGTGCTGCCCACTGAAAGAAACCTGCCTCGTCGAGCAGCAGGCTGATGATGATCACTGCGATAAACGTAGCGGTGGCATTCCAGACAATGGCCCATACCAGCGCAATGTCCTGGAACGTTACAGCCCCTGCAATCAGCGCCAGTCCAGCGCCCAAGGATGCGCTCCAGCCGACACCCAGCCCTTTGGGTTGCCAGATCACCAGTACCAGAGTCAGTAAAAAAATCGCGAATGCTATGAGCATGGGATGTCTCGACAGGTGCCGGGTCAGCAGCAAGCAGTGGTATTGAGCGGGCGGTCGCCCATGGCATGAAGACGAACGCTGTTTTGTTCAAGCCAGTGGGCGTTGGCGGTCAGGGTTGTATCAATAACGCTGCGCACCCAGTCCGGCAGTTCAGGATTGAGCCGGTAATACACCCACTGACCCTGGCGACGGTCGAGCAGCAGCCCGCAACCGCGCAGCTGAGCCAGATGGCGGGAGATTTTTGGCTGACTGTCATCCAGCGCGCAGACCAGTTCACAGACGCATAACTCCCCCTCGCGGGCGATCAGCAAGGTGGCCCGTACCCGTGTTTCATCGGACAGGCATTTGAACAGTGCGGCGGGATTGAGCATGGGGGATGGCTCTATACATATGGTTATCCGAATATACGGATAACCATATGTGATGGCAAGCGTGACCTCAACTGTTGGAGCGAGCCTGCTCGCGAGGGTCATTAACGATTGTGCGACCTTTTGCTCCTGCCGAGGTGGTGCAGGCGCTTTACCCCGGCGGCCTCACCACGCATCATGTGCCGCCAGCATCCATGTCCACGGTGCCGGGTATTTGTGGTTAAAAGGAACTGACGTTGAACGAACACACTTTGTCCATGCGCCTGGAGCGCGTGGCGGCTCATATGCCGGCAGGTGCACGCCTGGCTGATATTGGCTCTGATCATGGGTATCTGCCGGTGGCGTTGATGCGCCGTGGAGCCATCGCGGCGGCAGTGGCAGGGGAAGTGGCGCAGACCCCATTCCACGCCGCAGTACGCACGGTGCGCGATAACGGTCTGGAGCAGCAGATCACCGTGCGTCAGGCCAACGGTCTGGCGGCGATCGAGGCGGCAGACGAAATCACCGCGATCAGTATTTGCGGCATGGGCGGCGAGACCATTCGCGACATCCTGGAGAGTGGCAAGGCACGCCTGAGTGGCCGGGAGCGGTTGATCCTGCAACCTAATGGCGGCGAGCAACCCTTGCGCCAGTGGCTGATGGAAAACAACTACCGCATCCTGTGCGAAGAGCTGCTGCGGGAAAACGGCTTCTACTACGAAATCATCGTTGCCGAGCGCGCCGGGCCGGTGCTTTACACCGCCGAAGAACTGTACTTCGGACCTTTGCAAATGCAGGCGCGCAGTCCTGTATTTCTGGGCAAGTGGCAACGCATGCTGCTCGAAAAGCAAAAGGTGCTGGCCAGCTTTGCCCGGGCGCGGCAGGCCGTGCCCGAAGACAAGGTGCAGGAAATCGACCAGCAGGCCCGCTGGATTACCCGGTTGCTGGCATAGCCTCGGCCAGTCGAGCTCAAACCATCGTTCGCAGCCATGCCAGCAACTGTGCTTGAGGGCTGTCGGCAATCAACGGCCGGGGCGACAGCAGACAGTAACGTGAGCCGTCCTCGACGAAGCCCGCTGGCGCAGTCAGTACACCGCTGTCCAGATCGTCGCGCACCAGATGCCAAGGGCCGATGGCCACGCCCAGGCCAGCCACGGCCGCCTGCAAGCTGAAATAGAAGTGTTCGAAAGTCTGTCCCGGTGCCTCAGGCAAGGTCAGGCCTGTAGCCGTGGCCCATTCCTGCCAGGCGCCCGGCCGTGTGCGGGTGTGCAGCCGGGGGGCTTCGCCCCGCTGCTCCGGGCTACCGTTCTGCGTAGAAAACCAGTGGGCTGCTTTGTCCGGGCGACACACGGGGCCGATTTTTTCCGCAAACAATGGCTCTGCGTGGTATCCGTCGGCCCAGGGGAAATCGTCACGGCGGATGGCCAGATCGATGTCATTGGCGAAGCTGAACGGTCCTCCGCCAGCGACCAGATGCACGTCGATGCCCGGATGCCGGGCCTGGAAGTCAGGCCAGCGCGGAATCAGCCAGCGCATCAGCAGCGTAGGCTCGCAGGACAGCACCCAGGCCCGTTTCTGGCGCGCGTTGGCGCGCAACGTGTCGATGGCCTGTGCCATCAGCCCCAGACCATCGCCTACAGCCTTCGCCAGCAAGCGGCCCGCATCCGTGAGAAACACCCGGCGGCTGCGACGTTCGAACAGCTCCACACCCAGCTCGTCTTCGAGCAAGCGTACGGCGCGGCTGACTGCGCCGGGGGTCAGGTGTAGCTCGCTGGCGGCACGGCTGAAATTCTCCTGACGCGCTGCGGCCTCAAAACAACGCAAGGCCAGCAGGGATGGCAGTCGCCCATGCGTGAGTGGTGAGTCAGACTCACTATTGTTGTCAGATATCATCGTTATTCATCTGCAGTCGGTGCCAATAGCATGGCGTCTGTTCGTTAACTATCGACAGGATACGTCATGACCGAATTGATAGCTGTAATCACAATAACCCTGCTTGCGATCATCAGTCCGGGGCCGGACTTTGCAATGGTCACACGTAACAGTTTGCTGCTGTCGCGCCGCGCCGGGGTGCTGACTGCACTGGGCATAGGTCTGGGGGTGCTGGTGCATGTGACCTACACCCTGCTGGGCGTGGGCCTGCTGATCCAGAAGTCGCCCTGGCTGTTCAGCACGCTCAAGCTGGTGGGCGCGATTTACTTGATTTATCTCGGTGTGAAGATGCTGCGGACCAAGCCCCGTGGCGGGCAAGCCGAAAGCCCGGCGGCACCGCTGTCGGATCTGGCGGCGCTGCGCACGGGCTTTCTCACCAATGCACTCAACCCGAAAACCACACTGTTTACTGTCAGTTTGTTCATGCAGGTGGTGCAGCCCGATACATCGCTGGCGGTGCAGATTGGCTATGGCGCTTTTATATCAGTGGCGCACGTGGTTTGGTTCGCTTTGGTTGCACTGTGTTTCTCTACTGGGTCGGTACAGGGGCGGTTGCTCGCCGTGCGTCACTGGATCGACCGCGCTTTCGGGGGGCTGCTGGTGGGATTTGGGGTCTTGCTCGCGGTTGTGCGCTGATCAGGTGAAATGTCTTTCCCTGAAACGGTTATTTTCACCTGCCTGAATCCCAGGAATCTTCGCAGGAGCTGTACAAAAGTCGGTGACAAATAATAAGATGAGAAGAATTATCATTTAGATCAAGCGAATCTCACATGTCTCACGACAGGATCGTCTCGCCCGTCGAGCAGTTGTATGCGAATCATCATGGTTGGCTGCGGGGCTGGCTGCATCGGCGATTGAGGCACAGTGCCGATGCCGAGGACCTGGCTCACGACACGTTTATCCGTGTACTGCGTTCAAAGCACGATGCTCAGGCACTGCGCCAACCCATGGCGTTTCTTGCAACGATTGCCAATGGCCTGCTGATCAACCGCTGGCGGCGTCAGGCAATCGAGCGGGCTTACCTTGAGGCCCTGGCTGCCCGGCCAGCAGGCGAGGAGCCTTCTCCCGAAGACCGCTACCTGACGATCGAAACCCTGTTGCAACTCGATTCGCTGCTGATCGGATTAACTGCCCGGGTCCGGCAGATTTTCTTTTTGTCCCAACTCGATGGCTTGACCTATCCGCAGATCGCCGCGCAGTTGAGCTTGAGCGTGGCCCAAGTGCAGAGGGCCATGGGCAAGGCGTTCAGTGTCTGCTACGCGAGCCGTTTCGAATGAGCGGTGTTTCAGTTAATCCCCGTGTCCGTGATACGGCCATCGACTGGATCGTCCGCATGCAGTCCGGGCTCATGAGTGCAACTGATCAGTTGGCGTTGCAGCAATGGCGCCAGGCGAGCGCCGAGCATGAACATGCCTGGCAACGTGTCAGTAGCCTGCCGCTGTTGATGCAGCCCGGGGCCGCTCTTTTATCCGATGCAACGGCGCGCAGGGCGCTTGAATCTGCCGGCACAGACCCTCGGCGCCGCAGGCAGGTACTCAAGTGCTTGTTGGCACTGGGGCTGTTTGGCGGGGTTTCCTGGCAAGGCGCTCAGTCCACCGTTATGCGAACAGCTCTGGCCACTTACCGCACCTCCACCGGCGAGCGTCGTCAGTGGCGGCTGGCCGACGGCACGTCGTTATGGTTGAACACCGCCAGTGCGGCCAACGTGGATTGGCAGGCAGACCGTCGCCATGTGCAGTTGATCGAAGGCGAACTGGCTCTGAATGTGGAGGCCAAGTCAGGTTCGGTGCAACTGGTCACCCCCGATGCCGTGCTGTATGGCCGTGGGGCTAATCTGCTGGTGCGCCATGATCGCCTGGGCACTCAGGTCACGGTGTTGCGTGGCCTGGTACAGGTGAACTCGCGTCACAACCGGACACCCTTACTGCTTGAGGCCGGTTGGCGAACGCGGGTGGATGCTCAGGGTCTCCACCCGGCAAGCCTCACTGATGTGTTCATGGCCCAGGCGTGGCTGCGTGGCATTTTACCGGCTGAGCGCATGCGTCTGGATGTTCTGCTGGCCGAACTGTCACGCTACAGGCCCGGAATTTTGCGCTGCAGCGAACAGGTTGCGGGTTTGCGCGTGACTGGCAGTTTTCAGCTCGACGACACCGATGCGGCGCTGGCGTTGGTGGCCCATGCGTTACCGGTACGCATCGAGCGCCGGACCCGCTATTGGGTCACCGTGGTACCGGTCTGAAATTATTTTTTGTGCAGCGCGATAGTTTTTTGAATCTGGCGGGGCCTTCAGGAATAACCCACCGAAACAGGTGGGTCTTCACCTTCAGGAGCCCTGCATGATATCCCCCGCAAGTGTTTTGTGCGCCCGTACCTTCGGCCTGCTTATTCTGGGCCTGCAACCGCTTTACAGCGCAGCCGTTTTCGCTGCTGACGAGCGTCAGCACTTCAACATCGATGCAGGTCCGCTGGATCAGGTGCTCTCGCGTTTCGGCGTGCAGGCGCGCATCAGCATGGCGGGGAGTTCGACGCTGACGGCAGGCAAGAGCAGCAAGGGACTGCAGGGCGACTTCAGTACTGAGGCGGGCCTGACGCGACTGTTGTCAGGCACCGGCCTGAGTTATCAGCGCCGGGTGGATGGTAGCGTCGAGTTGTTTCAGGGGGGAGGGGCTGTTGTGCTGCCCTCGCAGAAGGTCACCGGGGAAGATCCGGCCATTGAAGAGGTCTATCTGGCGCCGCGATCGTCGGTGTATATCTCCAGCGAAGACATGCAACGATTTGGCGTGATCTCGGTGGGTGATGTGCTCAAGGGGCAGCCGGGTGTGCAGGTGGGGGACAGCCGTAATGGCGGTGGCCTGGATGTGAACATTCGTGGCATCCAGGGGCAAAGCCGGGTAGCCGTCACGGTCGATGGCTCGCAACAGGCGCTGGATGTGTATCGTGGTTATGCCGGTACCCAGCAGCGCAGCTACATTGACCCTGACCTGATCAGCGATATCACCATCGACAAGGGCCCGAGCCTGACATCGAGTGCCATTGGCGGCACGGTAAAGATGCGCACCATCGGCGTAGACGACATTTTGCGTGACGGTCACACCGTTGGCCTGCGCTTGAAGGGCGATGTGTGGAACAACGGCGTTGCTCCCGCCTCCCGTGACGGCCATTCGGCCACTGAGACCCTTTACTCCGAGCCGCACCGCAACCGTGGCGGGCTGTTCGGCTCAGAGGCGCAGTCCGGCAGTGCCGCGTTTGCCTACACCCATGACTATTTCGATGTGGTGGCCGCCTACGCGCATCGAAATCAGGGCAACTATTTCGCCGGTAAAAAGGGTCAGGACCGTTACCGCACTTTTGACCGTTATGGTCGCGAAGACATGACGGTTGCCACAACTTATAACCCCGGCGAAGAGGTCCTCAACTCATCGTCAGAGACCGACTCCTACCTGATCAAAACCACCATTCGCCCGGCCGATGACCATACGCTGGAGCTGGGCTTTAGACGGTACGACGGCCATATTGGCGAGATCATGCCCTCGGACATTTTTCGTTTCGGCACCGGGGGCATCTACCAGTACCCGCTGGGCCACACCAAAATCGACACCTATACCGCCCGATACAACTACCTCCCGAGCGCCAACCCGTTGGTGGACCTGACAGCCAGCCTGTGGATGACGGATGCGCAAACCAGCAACCTGACCTCGGTGCTGGCGCCGGCTTCCCAACGTTATCGCTCGGATCGCAACTGGACCCGCCAGGCCGACCGGCGCATTGGCGGCGACCTGGCCAATACCTCGCAGTTTGATACGAACTTCGGCGACCTTAAGCTGGATGTGGGCGGCTCGTTCCAGGTCGAGGAACTGCGCCCGCAAAAAGGTGTGGTCACCCATCAGGACGACATCAATGCCAACCGCAGCCTGCGCGACGGTTCCCGGCAGGAGTTTAGCCTGCACAGCAAACTGGAATACCAGCCGGTCGACAGGCTGACGCTGTGGGGTGGTGGTCGCTACACCTATTACCGCACCAAGGATCACGTTGCCCACTCGACGGCCCTGCGAGAGGAGCGTGAGTTGAGGTACCTGAGGGTCTTTAGCCCGCAAAGCTACGGCAACATGATGTGGTTCCCGGATCAGAACGGGCAGTACACCGACGCTACGGACCCGCGGTTGAACAACGGTATCGTGTTCAACAACACCAACTTCCCTTTCGAGGGCACGCGCTACAACGACTTCGGCGCAACTGAATCTACGGTGTATCCATCCCAGGTTGGCGAGGTGGTCAGCGGTTACGCGTACTCCGGTAAACAAAGCGACAGCGGCGGTGCCTTTGCGCCTGCCATTGGTTTCAACGTCGAGCTGGCGCCGGACACGTTCTTTTATGCGTCTTACACCCAGGGCCTGCGCATGCCCTCGCTGTTCGAAACCAGTCAGGGCGTCTTGCAGACCATGCCCGGAAAGGGCCTGAAACCCGAGCGCTCAAGCAACTGGGAGATCGGTGCCAGCACCCTGCATAAAAGCCTGCTGGTGGACAACGATTCGGCGGCCATCAAGGTTGCCTACTTCAACACCAACATCAAGAACTACATCACCCGCTACTACGACCCAAGCCCGGGGCTGATGGGCCTGATGCAGTTCAGCAATACCGACAGCTTCAAAACCAGCGGCCTGGAGTTGCAGTCGCATTACGACGCGGGCCGGGTGTTTGCAGATTTATCGTCCACTTACTACCTGAAAACCGAAACCTGCGACTCGACTTTCGCAGCACGTTTGCGCGCGAGCTCCAATCCCTATCAGGACTTGAGCAAAACGCCCAACTGCACGCCGGGCAGCTTCATGGGTTCTTATTCCAATACCCAGAACCCGCCACGCTTTGCAGCAAACCTGACCACGGGCCTGCGCTTTTTTGACCAGACGCTTACCGTCGGCGGCCGTGGAACTTATACCTCCGGCCCGACCGTCAAGGCCGACAATGAATGGCAAACCGGCGCCACCACGCCGCAACTGGTCTATGAACAAGTGGCGCTGTTTGATCTGTTCCTCAACTACAAGTGGAAGGACCACACCCAGCTGAATGTTTCGCTGCAGAACCTGACTGACCGTTATTACCTCGACCCGCTGGCTCAGAGTTTCATGCCCGCTCCGGGGCGCACCCTGCGTGTGGGCTTGCAGACCAGGTTCTAGTCGGGCTGTTGGCTGGCGCTGTCGAACATGGAGATAAAAGGGTTGATCAGCGGTGACGGGTTGTGGGTATGCCAGCTCATGTAGAGCCCGATGGCAGGGTTGGCAGACTCTGCCACCGGGCGTATCGGGCGAAACACAACCTTGTCGCGCATGTTCGAGCTGGCAATGGACTCAGGCACAAGGGCCACGCCAAAACCGCAACTCACCAGGCCGATCAGGGTATGGATCTGCGCGGCTTCCTGTACCACTTTTGGGTAAAAACCGGCGGCTTCGCACAAGGCAATCAATTGGCTGTGATAGCCGCTGCCCAGGGCCTGGGGGGTGAACACGAAGTCCTCGTCGGCGAAATCCCGAAGCTCGACCGGACCTGGCCGCGCCTTGGGATGGTCCAGGGGCAGCGCCATGACAATGGCTTCGTCGAGCAACAGGCGCGATTCGATGTTTTGCGCCGAAAAAGGCAGTTTGCGCATAAAGGCGATATCGGCTTCTGCGGCCAGAATCGCCTTGGCCTGGCTGGAGGATGGCATTTCCTTGATGACCAGTTGAACCTTGGGAAAGGTTTGGCGAAACCGCCTGAGGGTGCTGAGCAATGGCTCGTAGTACGCGATGGAGACGGCAGTCACCGTGAGGGTCCCCGCACTGCCTTCGGACACCTGGCGAGCGTGTTCAATCCCCCGTTCCAGCGCTTTGAGTGTTTGATAGGCGGCCTGCAAAAAGACAGTGCCTGCGGGTGTCAGTTTTACCTCGCGCTTGCTGCGGGTGAACAGGCTGAAACCCAGTTTACCTTCCAGGCGATTAATGGCCTGGCTCAGGGGCGGTTGGGCCATATGCAGGCGAATTGCAGCTTTATGAAAGTGCAGCTCTTCAGCCACCGCGATGAACTGCCTGAGCAGTCGGGTTTCGATCATTTCCAGTGTTCCTTGATTTGAATAGATCACTGTTGCCGGAGCAGGGTAACAATTAATTATAGAGAAGGCTTGATTCCTCAACGGCTTTAAATAGGCCGCGTGATAGGCGCAGCGTATCAACTGAGTTCCTGTTTAGTATTAAACAACTTCCCGTCCGATTGTTAAGGTGACGTGATAAATACGAGGAATTATCCATGAACTTTTCCGGAAAAACCGCCGTTGTAACGGGTGCTGGCCGTGGGCTGGGTTTGAGTTATGCACGCGAATTGGCAAAGTTGGGTGCCAATGTCGTGATCAGTGATAGTGGTGCGGACAAGATGGGTGATGGCATTGACGACTCCGTTGTTCTGGATGCGGCACACACCCTTGAAGCCCAGGGATACAACGTGATCGGCCATCATGGTGATCTGGCTGGCGAGCAGGTGTGTCAGCAATTGATCGAGACGGCCATCGACGCGTTCGGACAACTGGACATTGTGATCCACAACGCGGGCTGGGTCGGTTATCAGTCGATTGAAGAGGCGCAATCGACGTTTATTGAACGTGCGCTGGATATCAACATCTACAGCCCGATCTGGCTCTCCAAGCATGCCTGGAAATACCTGCGGCGCTCAGAAGCTGCACGGGTGGTGCTGACATCTTCGGACCGCGCCATGTATCAGCACTATGCGCAGCCGGGGTTGACGGCCTATGCCTCAGGCAAGATGGCCCAGCTTGGGATCATGAATGCACTGAGCATGGAAGGCGCGGCCGATGGCATCCTGGTCAACGCCGTATCACCGGTGGCCAAGACCCGCATGTGGGGCGTGAGCGGCGAGCCGGACAATTTGAAACCTCAATGGGTTACATCCGGCGTGATTTTTCTGGCTTCTGAGTTGTGCCAAGACACCGGCTACATTCTACGGGCCAGCAATGGCCAGTTCACCGCGACGCGATTTGTCGAGAACCCGGGGGTCGACTATCCCCTCGATTTGGCTCGGGTCAAGGCCTCCAGCGCCGAGCAGGTTGCCCGCTTGTGGGACCAGATCAAGGAATGTTGAGATGCCTGTTCAGGAGTCGTTGTGCCTTTTTTCTGCGTGCCAGGCGGATCTTGGCGAAAGCCCGGTCTGGGATGCAATCAGTCATCGCCTGTTGTTCGTGGACATTTCCCGAGGGCAGATAAATGCCCTGGATACCCAGGCCAACCTTACCCGGCTTTACCAATCACCCTCCCGGATCGGCGCGTTGGCACTGACCAATGCCGGTAACCTGATATTTGCCCGTGATGCCGGCATCGCCATCCTTGACCGTGACACCCTGCGGGTTACCCGCCAGTCGCAACCGGCCAGCACGCACTCTTCATACCGTTTCAATGACGGCGCTTGCGACCCTCAGGGCCGGTTTGTCACGGGGTTGATGGACGAAGCTCACAGCCAACACTCAGGAAAGCTGTATCGCTACGACCCAGGTCTGAATGCCTCGGTGATCCTGGACAGTCTCGGATTGCCCAACGGGCTGGTGTGGTCGACTGATGGCAGTGAGGTGTTCTTTGTCGATTCAGTGGCCCGCACCCTTTTTCGGGCTCGTTACCAAGCGCACAGCAACTGCCTGGACGACGTGTCGGTGTTTGCCCTTACACCGCCAGACCTTGGACGCCCTGACGGGTTGGCAATGGACAGTGAAGGGGGCATCTGGGTATGCCAGTTCAATGGTGGCTGTCTGCTCAGGTATGACCGCCACGGTGAGCTGACCCGTGTGCTCGACGTGCCGGTCCCGCGCCCCACCAGTTGCTGTTTCGGCGGCCCCGACATGAGCACACTGTTTATCACCAGTGCCAGGTTCGGCATGTCACCAGCCGAGCTGGCTGACTGCCCGGCAGCCGGAAATATCTACAGTATCCGTGTGCCCGTTGCGGGGGTTCCCCGCTATCAATTCAAGGAGATTTGAGCGGTTGAGGCAGGTATTGAATCCCTTGCGGCCAATACTCCTTGATGATTTCAGGCCGGTGGCCGGTTCTGAACGTCTATTTAGAAAACAGGGGGGCTGTTAATTGTGCTTATAACTTAAGGAGTGGCCCACGTGCAGGGCACTGATGAAACCCGCGTTGGGGTTGATGGTGATGACGTTATAGGCGGTTATTAATCCGAGCGTATTAGTCCTTTAGTTGAGTCGCGGCCGCGCTATATAGAGTGTTAATACCAAGTTGTGAATTGTGTGTTGAAGCCTATGGAGTTGTTATGTGCTCACGGATGGAATGTCCCTTGAACTCAGAACAGGGGGCTTTCGAACTTAGGCATGGCACGTTCAAGGGAGTTGATTATGAGCACTCAACTAGGGTTGAAAACGAGCACCGCTTTATGTTTGGTCATGACCGCCGCTTTGGCGGGATGCAGCAGCGGCGGCGGTGGCTCCAAGACCACCATCAGCACCAGCAACACAACGACGCCTCCTGTCACAACCACTACCCAGACGCCTTTGGTGACAGGCCAGGTCACCAATGAACTGGGCAAGGGCCTGGGCGGTGTGGGTGATCTGGTCAGCGATGTGGGGACGACCCTGACCAAAGTTCCTGTGGTCGGCGCAGCAGGCGGGCTAGTGGTCAATACTGGCAACGCGGTGTCCTCCATTACTGATGGCGTGACCAACGGTCTGGGGTCCCTGGGCACTGATAAAAACTCGCTGGGTATCACCGTGGCCGGTGTCACCACTGGGGTCAGCGACGTCGGCAAAGGGGTTTCGTCACTCGGAACGGGCGTCAGCGGGTTGGTCGATAACACGCCGATCAGCCAGATTCCTCTCGTCGGGGGCGTTGTGGGCAAAGTCACCGACACCACGGGTGGTCTGGTGAACAAGGTCGGAACCACAGTCACCATGCTCGGCAATACGCTGACTACCAACGTAACCAGTGGTCAACTGGGCAAGGCGACTGGCGGCGTGAATGACAAAGTTGTGGTGCCGGTGATTTCACTGGTTGAGAACGTAACGGGCAAGGTGGGTACAACAACCGGTTTGGGCAAACCAGTGGACGGTTTGCTCAAACAGGTTGGCGGTGCGGTAGGGGGGCTAGGTGACAAAGTGGCAGACACAGGCAATAACCCGGTCACTAACCTGGTGGGCGGAGTGCTTGGCGGCGTAGGCGGTGTGCTGGATAAATCCGGTGGCTATCTCAATCCGCCAGCAGGTGCAGGCACCGGTACAAATACCGGCGGGCTGGGTGGACTGGGCGGTTTGCTGGGGCTGGGGGGTAATGGTGGCAACGGTGGCTTGCTTGGCGGTCTTGGCGGTCTTGGTGGGGCAACGGCCTCAACTGGCGGTCAGGTAAACACCGGCACGACGGGGGGAAGTACTGCCACGGGTGGCTTGGGCGGTCTTGGCGGCCTGCTCGGCGGCCTGGGCAACCTGGGCAAGAAAAACTAGGCATTGACCACCTTCAGGAAGTCCTCGCGAGACGATAGCGCCATTGCTTCGCTCGCGTGGGCTCTGAGGTGTGATGAGCGCACCCCGAACTGGATGACTATGACATCCCGGTTCTGCCGGCTGCGATTGGGTAAACCACCGTGCAACGTGCCTGAGTGCAACGCCAGGCATCCCGCAGCCGGAACGTCGGGGGATAGCGCGGTGTCGATGGCGGTCTCGGCATGCAGGTGTGAACCTGGCACCACGGCTGTGCCGCCATTGCCCGCGCTCATGTGCTGAAGCGGTATCAATAACCGCAGGGTGCGCCCGTCATCGCTGGCAAAGTATCGATTGTCAGCGTCACGATGCCAGCCCACGGCAGGGCCGATCTCACCGGGTTTACGTGTGATATTGCTGAAATGAAACAGCACCTCAGCTGGCGCGCAGTCCAGCAGCCGGGCGGCGCACGTCCAGATCGACTGCTGACAAAGGAACCGCGCAAAGCCGGGTTCCAGCGCGACAAGATCGCCGATGATAAACGGTTCGTGACTGTATTGACCCGGTTCAACATCGGGATTGCGCTGCGGATGTTGTCGACTGGCGTCCCCAATGCTCACCCCGGCGGCCCGTGCTGACGGTTCCCCTGAACGATAGCGTTCCACCAGCGCGTCAGTCATCTTTCTCGCCCAGGCCAGTTCCTGCTCCCCGATCAGCCCGTTGATAACGGCATAGCCACACGTGGCAAATGTCACAATCCCTGTGTTCACGTCAGACTCCGTTTCCAAAATGGCAATTCGGTTAAGCGCACGAGCCTAATCGAAGACGCGCAAAGCGAGAAGAGACCGCTGACGCCTTCAGCCGGTCTAGCGCGCTGGGGTTGTGACCGATACACGTCTGCTTTAGGTTATTGATGGTCACCGTATCCCCCTCATCAACAAGGAAATATCCAATGAAAGGAAGCTGCGCCTGTGGAACAATCGGGTATGAAATTGACAGTGTCGACATGCCGATGAGCCACTGCCATTGTCACTCGTGCCGCAAAACCCATGCGGCAGCATTCGTGACCACGGCGGGTGTTTTGCGTGAGCACTTTCGCTGGACGAAGGGGCATGAGCACCTGAGCAGTTACGAGTCTTCCCCAGGGAAATTGCGTCGCTTTTGCTCGCTGTGCGGCTCTCACCTTGTGGCAGAGCGAACCGCAGCACCGGCAGTGATTGTTCGTGTCGCGACTCTGGACGAAGACCCGGGTGTGCGTGCGCAGTTTCACATTTGGGTTGAGCATGATGCTCCATGGCTCAACCATGAGCAGCTTGCGATGCACCCGCAATGGCAGCCGGGGCGCTGAGGCTGTTTGGATCTGCCCGGGGCGATTGAAAAAATGGAATTTTCGTCAGTATCCAGGAGGTAGGCTTTGGCTTTCACATCACCAGTACGCACGCTTCGTAAAGTGTCTGAACTCGATTACCACGACAGCAGATCGGTCCAGCTTCCAGCGCAAATCACGGCGCTTGAAGCCTGGAACCTCATGACGGCCGAACAGGGAATGCCCATGCGCCTGGCGTTTCGGACGCGTGATGCAATCTCCTCCCTGTTTGGCGTGAAACGCATTGGTGGGTTTTCCGGCACCCGACGAGAAACCGTGGAAGCGGGGGATTATCTGGATTTTTTCCTGGTGGAGCACAGTGCTCCCCAGATGCTGGTGCTGACCGAGCGTGACCGGCATCTGGATGTGATGATTTGCCTTTCGATAACCACCGATCATGTGCTGTTGGTCACATCCTCCGTGGTCACCCACAACGCCTACGGTCGCCTCTACATGGTGCCGGTGGGCCCGGCGCACAAGCTCATCGTCAATAGCTACCTCAGGCAAGTGAAACGCAAGCTCATGCAGGGGGCAACAAAGTCAGAGAGCCAATAGGGGAGGTCAGCCAGGGCCCAACCCATTGGTCATCGACTGCTCTTGCAGGCTTGTTTCTATCAGCTCGGCCAGCAGCCTGGCGGCAGGGGTTAGGTGCTCGTTTACGCGATGCAGCACATAAGCCAACGTGGGCAGCGCAGGTAAGTCGCGAATAATGACGAGATGACTCGGCAGCCCGATGCGGGTGCGCAGGGTCACCCCCAATCCGGCTGCTACGGCTGCCCAAATTCCCCCCACACCTGGGCTGGTCAGCGCAATTCGCCAGGCAATGTGTGCTTCATCCAGCGCCTTGATCGCCGCGCTGCGCATGACGCAAGGGGCGTCGAACATGATCAGGGGCAGTGGCGCCTCGGCAGGCCTGTTACCAGTTGGTCTGTCTCGCGACCCGATCCAGTGCAGTTGAGTTTCACCCAGACGCTTTACGCAGGTGGACGCCAGCCCGGTGTCCCAGGCAAGCGCCAGGTCAAGCCCGCCGTTGTCCATCAGGGTCAGCAGTTCGGCGTTGCGCGCGATCCTGACTTCCAGGCTGACCATCGGATAGGTCGTGACGAATCTGCGCAAAATATCGCTGAGAAAGTGCTCGCCAAAGTCTTCCTGAAGTCCCAGGCGTACGGTTGCTGCCGTCTGGTTTTCATGCAACATCTGGAAAATGCTGTCGTTGAGTTCCAGCAGTCGGCGGGCATGGCTCAGCAAGGATTCGCCCATTGGCGTCAGTGCCAGACCCCGACCGGATTTGGCCAATACCGGTGTGCCAATCTGTTGCTCAAGCTTCTTGAGTTGTGCACTCACGGCAGACGTCGAGCGGCCCAGGCGATCTGCCGCCCTGGCAAAACTGTTGAGCTCCACGCCGGTCACAAACGTGCGCAGTACATCGAGGTCGAAGGCAGGCCGTCTCATTTGATCATCCACAATTTTGGAACGATGGGCGTCATTTAATCTGATATTCGCAAGGGTTGCGACTTGATAGATTTTTACGATCACCACTTCAAAGGAGCAATGCGCCATGCCGTTTGCACGAATTTCGCTGCACCGGGGCAAGTCTGTCGAATATTTGCAGGCGCTTTCACAGGGGGTTCACGATGCGTTGGTGGAAAGTTTCGAGGTGCCGCTGGCGGATCGTTTTCAGGTCATTGACCAGCATGAGGCGGGTGAGCTGATTTTCGATCGTGACTACCTTGGCGGGCCGCGCAGCCATGACTTTGTGTTGATTGCCATAACGGCAGGGCGGTCGCGTTCTACGCAGACCAAGCAGGTTTTTTATCAAGACCTGGTCAAGAAACTGAACCGTGCCACAGGCCTCGATCCTGAAGATGTGATGGTGGTTGTGACCACCACAGAGGCCGAGGACTGGTCATTCGGGGGCGGGCGGGGTAACTGAGCCGTGCTGAAGTGGGAACGGGCTTGCTCGCGATGGCATCGCAGGCAAGCCCGCTCCCACAGGACGTGTGGTGTTCAGCCCCGTCTCAGTACCTGCTCAGGGCGCTGTTTTCATCGCCACAATCGGCTCATCACGCGTGCGCGACACGCTCAACCCCAGCAGCCCGCCTATCACCAGAGCGCCGGCCATAAAATACATGGCGGCCTGGGTGTTGCCGGTCAGTTGGGTCAACCAGCCGACCACGATCGTGCTGAAAAAACCGGCCACGTTACCCAGCGAGTTGATCAGCGCGATCCCGGCCGCCGCCGCTGCGCCACCCACCACGGCAGTGGGCATGCCCCAGAACACCGGCAAACTGCTGATCATCGCCGCGGTACCGACAGTCAGGCCAATCATCGACAACCACAGGCTGGCGCCGAACAGGGTGCCGAACACCACGCCGCCGGCACCGATGAAAGCGCAGATCGCGAGGTGCCAGCGATACTCACGAAAACGGTCGCTGCTGCGCCCGACCATCACCATGCTCACGGCCGCAACGGAGTAGGGAATAGCACTCAGTACGCCGATCGCCCAGGGTTCGGCAACACCGTTGTTGCGGATGATAGTCGGCATCCAGAAGCTGATGACGTATTGGCCCAGCACCAGGCAAAAGTAGACTGCGCCCAGCAACCAGATTTTCGGGTTCAGCAAACCATCGCGCACTGAATGGTGAGATTTTGCCTTGGCTTCGCGGTCCAGTGCGGCCTGCATGCCGCGTTTTTCATCGTGACTGAGCCAGTGGGCATCTGCAATGCGATCGCGCAACAGGAAGAACACCGCGCCACCCAGTGCCACGGCCGGTAATCCTTCGATCACGAACAACCACTGCCAGCCGGCGTAACCTGCCACGCCATCGAGTGTTTGCATGATCAGGCCGGAAATCAGCGAGCCGAGCATGCTTGAGATCGGCAAGGCCGCGATGAACAATGAAATCATCACCCCGCGGCGATGGCTCGGGAACCAGGTGGTGAGGTAGAAGATGATCCCGGGGAAGAAGCCGGCTTCGGCGATGCCAATCAGAAAGCGCAGCAGGTAGAAACTCATGGGCGTTTCGACAAACATCATGGCTGCCGACAGCAGGCCCCAGGTCATCATGATTCGGGCAATCCAGCGTCGGGCTCCAAACTTGTGCAGCGCGATATTGCTGGGGATCTCGAACATCAGGTAACCGACAAAGAACACGCCGGCCCCCAACCCGTAGACCGCTTCACTGAATTTCAAGTCATCGAGCATCTGCAGCTTGGCGAAGCCGACATTGACCCGGTCCAGATAAGCGACCAGATAACAGACCATCAGCAGCGGAATGACCCGCCATGCGGTTTTGCGATAGGCCGAATGCAGTGCGTGGTCCGGCATGTCACCGGGGAGCGGCGATAAGGTGTTCATCTCGAGCCTCTTTCTTATTGTTGTAGGGGCGATTGTGAAATGGCAGGGCTTACGGATCGAGGGCGCGACCTCCAGGCCAGTCACCGCTCTGACACATCCCCCCCACGATCTCGCGGATCAGTTCACTGATCAGGGTTTTAAGGTGGCTGGCGGGCATTGAGGCGCAACTGCAAATGCCCAGGATTCGTGACACGCCCTCAGCTGCGATCCGATGGGCGACCAAGCGCCCGTCCTCGATTTCTCGCATGGCAAGGTTGAGCGGCATGATGGTGTGACCAATACCTGCTTCGACCGCACTTTTGAGGATGTGTACGGAGTTGACTTCCATGGCGATTTCGCCCGTTGCCAAACCACGCTGTTTTACTGCGTGCTCAACGACGGTACGGGTGCAATGACCATGGGCCTGGCTGGGGAACACCAAAGGCCTGGCCAGCGCCTGCTCCAGGGAAACCTCGCCGGCGGGCGGTGCGTCGGGTGCATGGGCCCGGTGAATCAGATAAAAATCTTCTTCGATCAATGCGCTGAACATCACCTGCGGGGGCAAATCAAGTGAGGTGAACAGAGCAAGATCAACTCGGCCATGGAGCAGTTGATCCATGACGTTTCCGGTCAACTCTTCGTTGAGATGAAACGCCACCTTTGGGTAACGGGCAGCCACTGCGCGCATGAGAGGCATGGCCAGAATGGTTGCGACACTTTGTGGCAACGCCACCGTAATCGACCCGCTGACTTCCTCCTGGCTGCTGTTGACGGCAGCGCGGGCATCGCTCAAATGTTTGAGCATGCCCTGGGCATATTCGTAAAAAACCTTGCCCGCTTCGCTGGCAACCACGCCGTTGTGGCTGCGATGGAACAGTTGCACCCCCAGATCCTCCTCCAGCGCCGACATCTGCTTGCTCAATGCCGATTGCGCCACATGCACCTGGCGTGCGGCCCTGGACAAGCTGCCGCAATCGATGACTGCAACAAAGTATTTGATCTGGCGGATTTCCATTGAGGCGCTTCCTGCAGGACTCGAATGTAAGGGGCCGATAATGGTACAGCGCCTCAGCCTGTGGAGTGTCCGCGAGGGAAAATCTTCCCGGGGTTCATCAGTTGCTTGGGGTCCAGCGCTGCCTTGATTGCCTGCATGACGCTCACCGCGTTGGCTCCGTGTTCTACCGCCATAAAGTGTTGTTTGGTCAGCCCTATGCCGTGCTCGCCGGTGCAACTGCCTTGCATGGCAATTGCCCGCTCTGCCAGTCGATGGGCCACCGCTTCAGCACGTTCGACTTCGTCCGGGTTATGGGGGTCGACCAGAATCAGCGCATGGAAGTTGCCATCCCCCACGTGACCGAAAATCGGGGCGAGCAAGCCATGTTCAGTAAGGTCCGCAGCGGTGGCCTCAATGCACTCGGCCAGTCGTGAGATCGGCACCACGGCATCGGTGGTCAGGGAGCGGCAACCGGGACGCAGGGCCAGGGAGGCAAAATAAGCGTCGTGGCGTGCTTGCCACAAGCGGCTGCGATCTTCGGGATGGACCGCCCATTCAAAGTCCAGCCCCTGGTGCTCGTCGGCGACCATGCGCACCGTCTCAATCTGTTCCTTTACTCCCGCTTCAGAGCCATGCAGTTCAAAGAACAAGGAGGGTGCCTCGCGCAGTTGGGTGCTGCTGTAGGCGTTGAGGGCTCTCATGGTCAAGGCGTCTAGCAATTCGATACGGGCAATTGGAACGCCCAGTTGGATGGTCTGAATGACGGCGCGTACGGCCAGATCGACACTCGGAAAGCGGCACACGGCAGCCGAAATGGCTTCGGGAATCGGGTGCAGCTTGACGGTCAGCTCGGCGATGGTCGCCAGCGTACCGCCCGAACCCACCAACAAATGGGTCAAGTCGTATCCGGATGAAGACTTGCGCGCACGCCCACCGGTGTTGATCACGCGACCATCGGCCAGTACGGCGGTCATGGCCAGGACGTTTTCGCGCATGGTGCCGTAGCGCACGGCGTTGGTTCCGGACGCGCGGGTGGCTGCCATGCCGCCCAAGGACGCGTCGGCACCCGGATCGATGGGAAAGAACAGACCGGTGCCATGCAGCGCGGCATTCAACTGCTTGCGGGTCACCCCCGGCTGTACGGTGGCATCCATGTCATCGACACGAATATCGATAATCCGGTTCATGCCTGAAACATCAATGCTTACGCCGCCGTGGGACGCCTGCAACCAGCCCTCCAGAGAGGTGCCGCTGCCATAGGCGATCATCGGCACATTGTGGCGATAGCACGCGGCGCTAATGTTGACGATGTCTTCGATGCTGTTGGCATAGGCCACAGCATCCGGTGGCATTGGATCGAGTGCGGAAATATCGCTGCCATGGTGCTCGCGCACGCTGGCCGAGGTAGAAAATCGTGTGCCGAGCAAATCGCTCAGTTCATCGCGCACTAGGTCGGGAAGGGGCGGGTGTTCGCAGGCGGCAGGAAGGGTCATCGAGCAATCTCCGGTTTTTGTGCGCCGCGTGACGCTGGCGGCATTTGTAAGGAGTCATGACTCATCTTAGGCAGCGATTGGTACACACTTGTAGTGCTGATTTCAGATGGAGCCATCTCTTTTGGGTATGGCTGATTTGCCGTTTGTTGTGCTGTACCCGCCCGGGCAGATACCCTCTGGCGGATGACAGACAAGGAGCCGTTCATGGAAACGACAGTCAGAATCGCCAATCAGGCAGACATCAGCGCCATCTTTGATATTCGAACCAGTGTCACGGAGAACCACCTCTCCCATGATCAGTTGACCGAAATGGGCATTACGCCCGACGCCATACGCCAAGCTATGTCGGCTTCGCCATGCGTTTGGGTGGCAGAGGTTGAGGGAGTGCCGGTCGGGTTTTCAATGGCTGACGCTGAAGATGGCTGTGTGTTTGCCGCTTTTGTTCGGCCAGAGTTCGAAGGGCGCGGAGTGGGCCGCCGCCTGATGGCCAGGGCCGAGGAATTCCTGTTTCAACACCACCGCACCATCTGGCTTGAAACCGCTGAAACCAGTCGTGCCAGCGGCTTCTATCGAAGCCTGGGCTGGCAAGTGGTGGAACAGTTGCCTGAGGGTGATGTGCGTTTTGAAAAGTCACTGAACGAGTAATTTCAGTCATTGGAGCAGAGAAGAACATGGACATTCGTTTGACGCAAACACAGGACTGGATGCTGTTGAAGCACGTCCGTCTTGCAGCACTTTTGGACTCACCTGCGGCGTTTGGTGTGAGCCATGAAACGGCGGCCAACTACACCGATGCCCAGTGGCAGGAGCGTGCATCGTCAGCAATCGGAACGAAATTCTGGCTGGCGATCAAGGATGGCAAGCCGGTCGGCATGATCGGTGCCGCGTTGAGTCAAACCCATCGCTACAACTTGATCGGCATGTGGATCGCACCTGATTTCCGTGGTTCTGGCGCTGCCGCTCAACTGGTGAGGGCTGTTAAACACCAGGCCCTGCAAGATGGGCATGAATGCGTTTATCTGGACGTATCCCCGGACAACGCAAGAGCCTCCAGCTTCTATCTGAAACAAGGCTTTGTCTTTATGGATGAATGGGAACCTTTGGCAAGTCATCCCCATATAAAAGTACAAACAATGCGGTGTGCGGTACGTAACTAACCGCACTTTCTTCACCTGGTTGGATGTTATAAGTTAGTTGGGCTATTCGTTTGAATCGATACTTTCGATTAAGGGGCGCAGACGGTTTTGTTTTTTACACGTTATACCCAAGTGCAACCGAGTATCAGGGTGAACTGGCGTAGACACTTTCATTGATCATGCGTTGCAGGCTTGCAGTATTGAGCTGTTTACAGGCTTTATCTGCGTCCCCCCTGTCGGGAAAGGTGTCTGGCAGCCTGCACTGGGCCTCACTGTCATAGATATTGAAGTCTATAGGGGCGGTGGTGCAGTAGAAGCGCGATCCAATGCGCATTGATCCGGTCTCCTTGGGAACGGCAGGGACAACAACGAACCTAGGCATCACGGTATTCCTGTTTTTATATGTTGGCAGACATAAGGAATAGCGCTGCTTTGTTATTAGGGCAAGGGAGTTGTTACATCATCCGATGAGCAACCTGCGTAACCGATAAGCATTCTATTTCACCCATGCAACTCTTGCGCGACAGTGCTGTTAGCTAAGGTTGTCAGATGACTGTTGATATTCCAGCGTTCAAGTACGAAAGAACGGGTGAATGGTTTAACTTATCAGCAACCTCCCACAGCAATTAATGTGTCCCCACATCTGGGGCCAGACACTACCCCACTGTGGGAGCGAGCCTGCTCGCGAAGGCCTCACCGCAGTCCGTGCGCTAAACCGGGTAGTCAGATTCCACAGATACAACGCGTCTGCTAGTGATCAATGAATACTGGAAGCCAGTTCGAAAATCGGGATGTACATCAGGATCACGATGACCCCGATCAGCAGGCCGATGAAAGTCATCAGCAGGGGTTCAAACAAGCGCACGAACCATTCGATCCAGCGACCAATCTCTTCGTCATAGAAGTCGGCACTGCGCTCCATCATTTGCCCAAGATTACCCGACTGCTCGCCAGCCCTCAGCAGGCGCAGGGATACCGGCGTCACCAAGTGATTGAGCTCCAGCGCGGTCGACAGTGACTGGCCTTCGCGCACCCGTTCGCAGGCCTGATCGAGGCGCAGGCTGGACGCCACCGTCAGCAGGCCACGGACCATTCCCATGGCAGTGACCAGCGGGATACCGCCTTGCAGCAAAATGCCCAGGGAACGGTAAAACCGCGCCAGTTCATACATGACGATACGTTTATGGACCGCCGGAAGTTTTTCGATCAGCCGGCCAACCGCCCGGCGAAAGGCCGGCCGGCGCTGCAGCACGATGATGGCGACGATGCTCGCCACTACAGCACCAAAAAACTCGCCCTGATGGGCGTGAAGGAACATCCCGCCGCGCATGAGCATCTGCGACAGCCAAGGCAAATTCTCGCCCAGGCCTTCGAACACCAGGCTGAAGCGGGGCACCACGTAACCCATCAAGAACAACACCACGCCACTGCCCACCACCAGCAACAACAGCGGGTATATCGATGCGCTGACGATTTTCTGCCGGACCTCGTCCATGCGTTGCCGGTAGCTGACATAACGTCCCAGAGCCTCACCCACTGCCCCGGTTTTCTCGCTGGACTGCACAAGTGCAACGTAGAGCGGGGGGAACACGGCTGACAACTGCGCCAAAGCCTGTGAGAAGGATTTGCCCTCGTACAGCAGGCGAACCAGTTCACTCAAGGTTTTACGGGCCTGGGGTGCGGTTTCCTTTTCGGCCAGGCTTTCCAGTGCATCGATCAATGGCAGGCCGGCGTTGAGCAGGGTTGTCAGTTCCTGGCTGAACAACACCAGGTTGAAGGTCTCGCGCTGATGCAGATGCCATGCCCGCCAGCGGCGCTCGGCGTGCAGACTGACCACGCGCATGCCCTGATCTTCGACCATGCGCCGGGCCTCGCCATCGCCCTGAGCCTCGACGGTCATGGTGACCACGCCCGTTTTGCCGACTGCCTTGAGATGAAAGCGCATCGTTGCGACTCCCGTCATTGCCAACTGGTGATTTCAGCGTTTTCGCCATCGCCACCGGGCTGTCCGTCCTTGCCCATGGACAGCAGATCGTACTCACCGTTTTCGCCGGGATAGCGATAGGTGTAGTTACGCCCCCAGGGGTCCTGGGGCAGTTTTTTCTGAAGGTAAGGGCCTGTCCAGCGGGTTTCGTCGCTGGGCGCGGTGACCAATGCCTGCAAGCCTTGTTCGGTTGAGGGGTAGTGGCCGACTTCCAGTCGGTACAAGTCCAGCGCCTTGCCCAACCCTTCGATTTGCGCCTTGGCCACCTTGACCTCGGAGCGGCCCAACTGGGCGAAATACTTGGGCGCGACGATCCCGGCCAATAACCCGAGGACCACCAGTACCACCAACAATTCGAGCAGGGTGAACCCGTGTTGGATTCGCGGTGCACAACGCAAACGCAGATTCATGATGACCTCACACAGTGGGCAGCACAGTCGCCAGCAGGGCTTATGCAATTGCCATGCTAAGACCCCTCGACGTGCCTGAACCCCCCGTAATTCAGCCCTCATACGATACGGCTCGGTGCTTGCATAGGGCTAACCCGCGACCGTCCACTGGGGCATTACCCCCATTTTCAGGGGCAGGTCGGGGGAGGCAAAAATGACCAAGACACTGACCACGGCACTGCTCGGCGCACTGCTCGGCGCACTGCTGATGAGCGCTGTCGTAAACGCCGACGTGTTTGTATCCCGGGACGCCAGCGGCAGCTACGTATTGTCCAATGTGCACCGTCCCGGCCGACACTATGAACGTGTGATTCGCGAGCCTGCAGAGGCGCAGGCCAGCCTCGATCAACAGCCACAGATGATCACCGCACAGCCCTATGCCGAGATGGTTCTGGCGGCAGCGGCGGCCAATCAGTTACCGGCTGCGCTGTTGTCTGCGGTGATTCAGCACGAGTCCAACTTTGACCCCAAAGCGAAATCACCCAAGGGGGCGGGAGGGCTGATGCAATTGATGCCCGACACGGCTCGGGAAATGGGGGTTACGGACGTCTACGACCCCCAGTCCAACATTCAGGGCGGAGCCAAATACCTCAAACGCATGATGACCCTGTTCGACAACGACATTGCCCTGGCCGTGGCGGCCTATAACGCCGGGCCGCAAGCGGTGCTCAGTCGTGGTGGCGTGATCCCGCCGTTCGCCGAAACCCAGCGTTATGTACCCAGCGTCCTGCGCCAATACCGGCGTCTGCAGGGTCTGGCAGCAGACGCGCCGCTGTGAACGCGGTGCTGGGGCTGATTAGCCGATCTTTGGGTATGGCAGGCAGTACAGAAAGTGGGGAAAGGGTGGGGAATATCCCCCGTATTAACCGATTCAAAGCGTAAGCATTTGAATTTAAGCAAAAATATTTATGGCATGGCCTATGCAGTATTGGGTTTAGCGAGAATCACTCCCTGAGCACCTACAGTGAGATCAGCGATCATGAACGGCATCCCCCACGCTCATCATTTGTTAAACCTGCTGTTAATGGTCACGCCACTGATCGGTATTGAAACGGCCCAGGCTGCAGCACGTTGCGAACGCAATCTGGTGGCGAACATCGTCGCCCTGGACCAGCCGCTGATGTTCAACCGCCTGGGGGCGCAGAACGTCAACGGCATGATGTTCGCCTTGCGCCGTGATGTGGTGGATGACCACGACCAGCCATTGTCCGCAGGGGGTGCGGCGGTGCCGGGCAAGGTCACGCTGCGGCCTGACAAGCGCCCGCGGCCGCTGGTGTTGCGGGTGGCTGCCGGTGACTGCCTGACCATCAACCTGCAGAACCTGCTGGCCTACCAGGCCAACCCCGGTAGTCAGGAAGACGGGGAGGAGGGCGAGATAGAAGGCGAAGTCCAGGTCGATAACAACAACTTCAAGGTCGATGAGCAGGTCAGTGACCGCCATGTCGGGTTTCAGGTCAACGGTCTGCAAGCGGTCAACAGCATCGACGATATTTCTTCGTACACCGGGCGCAACGCCAATACTCTGGTAGCCCCCGGTGCGACCCGTTCCTATACCCTCTATGCCGAGCGCGAAGGCGCATTCGCCGCCAGCAGCCGTGGTGCCACATTCGGCGGAGAAGGGGATGCAGGCAACGTTGCCAACGGTCTGTTCGGTGAAGTGGTGGTGATGCCCAAGGGCGGTCGCCACTATCGCAATACAGTGACCGAAGAAGAGATGCGCCTGGCTTCCAGCGGCCGGACACCCACAGGCCAGCCGATTGTCGATTACCAGGCCCGCTACCCGCAGCGTCAACCCTGGATCCGGGAAGGCAAGGCCGGTACGCCGATCATCAACATGGTCGACGGCAATGAAATCATCTCCAGCGAAAGCGATGCGATTGTGATGGGCAGCAACGCCGACGGCAGTTTCCCGCCTGCGACTTATCCGCTGGAGTCCATCGGCAAACGCAACCCGGCGTTGCCCAATCGTCTTGAACCCTTCCGTGATTTTGCCTCGCAGTTCCAGGACGAAACCGCTGTCACCCAGGCCTTTCCGGCGTATTGGGCAGACCCGGTCATGGCTCACGTCCTTGAGCCGACCCGCGATTCGTTCATGATCAACTATGGCTCAGGCGGCATGGGGGCCGAAGTGGTCGCCAACCGCCTAGGGGTTGGCCCAATGCATGACTGCCTGTCGTGCGCCTATGAAGAGTTTTTTCTGAGCTCGCACACGGTTGGCGACGTAGCGATGCTGGTGGACGTACCGGCCAATGTCGGGCTGGAGAGCATCCGCCCCGGCGAGCTGCCCCGTGCCGAGCAAACAGGGGTCAAGGCAAGCATGGCGCTGTACCCGGCCGAGCCGTCCAACGTCAACCACAGCTACATCGGTGACTTCGTCAAGTTTCGCAATACCCATAACGGGCATGAGCAACACATCTTCCATTTGCATGGCCATCAATGGCTGTTCAATCCCAACGATGACAACTCCGATTATGTGGACGCCCAGGGGATTGGTCCGGGGGCCGGGTACACCTACGAAATTGCCAACGGCGGTTCGGGTAACCGCAACCGTGTAGCCGGTGATGCAATCTATCACTGCCACTTCTACCCGCACTTTGCCCAAGGCATGTGGGCCATGTGGCGGGTGCATGATGTGTTTGAAGAAGGCACTCGGCTAGAGGTGTCACAACAGGGCAGCGACGGTTATCACACTGAGCCTTTTGCCTTGCGCAGTGGCAAACCGGCCGCTGGCGCCCGGGCATTGCCCGACGGTGAAATCGTCGCAGGCACCCCGATTCCTGCAGTCGTACCGCTGCCCGGCAAGGCCATGGCGCCGATGCCAGGCAAGGTGGCTGTGGTGCCCAGAGTGAGTGAAACCCTGATTGCAGCAGGGGACGATGATGACGACGGCGAGCATCAAGGTGGTAGCGCCCGGGCCATTGGCTCGCTGGCTCTGGTGGATCGCAGTGAAGCCAACCGCAATGCTGACGGCAGCCTGAAAAACCCCGGTTATCCGTTCTGGATCGGCGGCATGGAAAGCTCGGTCGGACAACGTCCACCCACTCCGCCGCTGGATATGCTCGACGCGACCAAGGCTCAAGCACTCAAAGCCAGCGGCAAGGCTCTGTGGGCCAACCTCGACCCGGCTCAGTCCGGCGGCTGGGATGGGGGCCTTGGACGACACTCCCTGGCCGGATTTTCTTCCGGAGGCAAGGCTCACACCATTACCACCTCGCTGGATTTTTCCAAGGAGGTGACGCTGGCCAAGCCGATCTACATGCCTGAAGAGGGCACTGAGGTCGAACAGGCCGCCATGGCCTTCCACGCCAAAAAAGACCACCCCAGCTATGCCCTGTTACCCGGCAAGCAGATTGTCGCGCGCAACTTCCGCACCAACGGCGCGTTGCCAATCGCCGGTGCGCCGTATTACGAGCCGTGCATGGATGATCGGCAAAAACGCCTGACCAGTGGCGCCGGAACCGGCGAGTTCAACAGCGGCGAACGGATGGATGGCATGTCGTTCACCGGATCCTCGACCTTTACCGCGGATCGCCCACGCATCTATAAAGCGGCCAATATCCAGTTCGACGCGGTGTACAACAAGGTTGGCTACCATTTTCCCCAGGCGCGCATTCTTGCCTTGTGGGAAGACGCCTGGCCGGTGATCACCAAGCAGCGGCCGCCTGAACCACTGGTGATGCGCATGAACACCTTTGACTGCGTGCAGTACCAGCAGACCAACCTGGTGCCGGCCACCTATGAGATGGACGATTATCAGGTACGCACCCCAACCGATGTTATTGGCCAACATATTCACCTGCCTAAATGGGACCTGACTGCCGCAGACGGTTCGGCCAACGGCTGGAACTATGAAGACGGTGTGCTATCGCCCGGCGCCGTGCAGGAACGCATCCATGCCATCCGCACCTTCAACCAGTGCACGGGGGCAGATGTGCGCGATGGAACTCCGGCCTGTCCCAAAGCCAAGAATCACCCGTACTTCGGCCAGTTTGGCCGGGCTGATTGGGTGGGCGCACGCACCGCGATGCAGCGCTGGTTTGTCGACCCTGTGGTTAACAGCAAAGGCATAGACCGTGGGCTGGGGACGATCTTTACCCACGACCATCTGGGCCCGTCGACCCATCAGCAGATTGGCCTGTACGCCACCGTGCTGGCTGAACCGGCCGGTTCCACCTGGTTCCACGCCGAAACGGGTGAGCCCCTGTACAGCGGCGCGCGCCAGGATGGCGGGCCGACCTCGTGGCAAGCCGTGGTGTCCACCGGTGATCTGGACGGCGATGGCAAGAACGACAGCTTCCGTGAGTTTTTCCTCGAATACAGCGATTTTCAGCACGCCTATGAAGCGGGTGTCTATGTGGGTGCGGGCCCCAACGGAGTGCCCAATCCCCAGGCCTTTCCGGCCACGGCGGACAGCTTTCGCTACGCCATTAACCCGCCGGTGCGCAACAACGCCAGTAACTTGCTCGAAGGCATCGTCGAAGTGCAGGGCGGACGGGTTGCAGGTTGCCCAAGTCGTCCATGCCCACAGGCCATCTCTGTCGATGACCCTGGCATGTTCGTGATCAATTACCGCAATGAACCACTGGCGCTGCGGGTATACGACCCGAACAAAGTCGGCCCCGACGGCAAACGTGGCATGCAGGCAGACGGCCTTGGTGGAGACCTTGCCTATGCGTTGCAAAGCCGCACCGACCGGGCTATTGCGGCCATGAACCTGGCACCTAACCTGATCACGGCCGCCACCGGGCCGACGGGCGGCACCACGCTGTTTCCACCGCACATCAACCGTGGCGGCGCCGAACCGGGCGATCCGTTCACGCCGATGTTGCGTACCTACACGGGTGATAATGTGCGGCTGCGGGTGCATGCCGGCGGCCATGAAGAAGAGCACAACGTGACCCTGCACGGCGTGAAGTGGTTGCAAAGCGGCTCTGGCTTCGGCAACAGCTCCAACTCCGGCTGGCGCGCCTCGCAGATGATCGGGATTTCGGAACAGATGGGCTTTATCGCGCCTATCTCGATGCTGTCCAGTTCAGCTGCCACCACTGGCGATTATCTGTATTCGATGGACGCTTCGATTGAGGGTTACTGGAGCGGGATCTGGGGTGTGATGCGCAACTACACCGCACAACGAGCCGACCTGTTTGCGTTGCCCAATAACCCGAAACCGGCCGGTATGCGCAACACCGTGGCCTTCGAAGGCTCATGCCCAAGAATCAGCGCCAACCCCAATGGCATCGGAACCCGTCCCACTGTGCAGCGCAACTATGAAGTGGTCGCAGCACTGGCCAACGACATCCTCGGCAATCCGTTGGGGCTGACCCTCGGCGATCCGGCAGGCATTGGCCAGCATGTGGGCGGGCTGTTGAAACCCGCTGGCGGGACCCTGGTGTACAACTCGCGGCCGGTGAGTATCGCCCAAGTAACCGTGACCGATCCTGAAGACGGGGTAACCATGACCCTCGGCGGGCAAAGCGGCCCGCTGCACGATCCAACGGCCATCCTCTATGTACGCAAGGCCGATCTGGACCCGATCAGTGGCAAGCTCAAACCCGGCGTGCCGGTAGAGCCGCTGGTGTTGCGTGCAACGGCCGGGGACTGCATCAACATCACACTGGAAAATCGGCTGCCGAGCGTCATGCCCGACCTGGCCCAGACCGCCGTGATGCAAGGTGTAGTCAAGCGTGATCGAAATGGCAGTGACGGATCGAGCACCTTCAGCAACAACCTGATGCGGCCCTCCAGCCATGTAGGCCTGCATGCGCAACTGCTGGCGTATGACATCACCAAGTCTGATGGTGCCAACGTCGGTGCCAACCCGGTCCAGACCGTTGCTCCCCGGCTTGGCAACAGCGGCGCGTACCCTAGCCGTACTTATCAGTACTACGCCGGTCACCTTGAGCGTGAAGGCAAACCGATCACTCAGCTGGGTCGCAGCGTCGACAACATCAACGCTACGGCCGTGGAGTTCGGCGGGCTGAACTTCACCCCGGCGGATGTGATCAAGCAGCCGCAAAAAGGCCTGGGAGGTGCCATGAGCATCCTGCCGGTGGGGGCTACCTGGGTTGACGATATCCGCAAGGTCAATGCCAGCGTTACGGCGCCGGGGCAGGCGGTTTACCGCGACTTTGCGATGGTCTGGCAAAAAGCCCTGAACATCCGCTGGGCCGGCGGTCGGCCAGTGGAAGGCATTGCGGCTGAAGGCCTGGGGGTACCGACGGATCCGCAGGACAACTCCAGCATGGCGATCAATTACAAGGCCGAACCGCTGTGGTATCGCTTCGGGCTGGCGCCAGATGCACCCTTCGGCCATGCCGACGGTGCGGGCTACGCTGACGTGCCCAATGCGCACATGGCTTACAGCAACGCGCTGGTGGGAGGCGATCCGCAAACGCCGGTGCTCTATGTGAAACCGGGGCAACCGTTCCGTACCCACATCCTGATGCCTACCGGCGGCAGTCGTGGCAGCACGTTCCAGCTGGACGGACACGTGTGGTCAGTCAACCCGTTCCAGTCGGAAAAAAGCGATCCCGGTGGCTATCCGATGTGGACTCCCGGGGTGGGCTCGGTGCGGTTCGGCTACAACCCGATGTCGATGTATATCGGCGCCCACGAGAGCGTCCTGCCGGCTGCTCACTTCAGTTTCATGCATCCGAGCGCCGGGGGCACCAATGCAATACCGGGGGACTACCTCTTCCGGGATTACGCGGCCTATGGCAACACCGCCGGGTTGTGGGGGCTGTTGCGAGTCTCCAATGAGCCCGAACCGGCCCCCGCGCCTTGATGGGCCGCAGGTATCGGCAGGAGTGAGCACGCCTGCTCCTGCCGTACGGGGGGAGCGGCAAGCGGGAATTTGAGGGGGAGAAATACCATGAGCAAGGCCATTGGAACCGGTGTTTGTGTGTGGCTGCTCGCCACAGCATTGAGTGCCCCGGGAGGCGCGTGCCGGGCGGCCGAAACCCGGGGCGAGGGCGAACAAAAACTGGTGCGTGACGGTGTAACCGTCGCCCTGCAGGTACAGTCCTTGGCCAAAGACGGCGTCTTGCGTGAAGGTGAGTTTGCCGATGTTCGCTTCCGGGTCACGGACACAACCTCCGGCCAGCCGCTGGCCGGGGTTGCGCCAGGTGCCTGGCTCGACCCGCAGGCCGTTGCCGCTGACCTGGCTCAGGGGCGTGAACACAGCTGCAAGTCGCGGGTCGGGGTATTTCTGAAGTCGAGCATCGGCGCGCGTCCATTGCTTGATCTCAACAGCTACTACCTGATGGTCATGAACCGTGATGCGAGCGTTTCAGTGGTAGACCCGCAAGTGTCTGTAGGGGGGATCACCAGTACGTTATCGCGCATCGAACTGAAACAGCCGCCCATGGACTGGGTCACACCCGCAGACAACAAACGGGTGTTTGTTTCCATGCCCAATGCCGATGCGGTGGCGGTCATCGACAGCGAGCAATTCAAGCTGGTTGACTCGGTCGCGGCGGGCAGCAATCCGGTGCGGGTGGCTTTGCAGCCGGACGAGCGCCTGTTGTGGGTGGGCAACAATGCCAGGGCACCCGAGCAGTCCGGGGTGACGGTGATCGATGCGCAGAGCCTCAAGCCACTCAAACATGTGGCAACCGGTGCCGGTCATCATGAAATCGCCTTCAGCAAGGACAGCCGACAGGCGTTTGTCAGCAACCGCGATGACGGCACGGTGAGCATCATCGACATCGCCAGCCTGACCCTGAGCAAGCAGCTCAAGACCGGTTCGCACCCGTTGTCGATTGCCTTCTCTGCGCTGTCCCAGGCCGTGTACGTTGCTGATGGTCAGGACGGTACGGTAACAGTCGTTGACGCCGTGAGCCTGTCGGTACGCAGGGTTATCAAGCTCAAGCAGGGCCTGGGGCCGATGGGTTTCAGTGCCGACGGGCGCTTTGGCATCGTGCTCAATACCCTTGAAAATCAGGCTTCGGTCATCGACGCCAGCAACGACTCGTTGATCCATGACGTGGCGGTGTCCGCCGAACCTTATCAAGTGGTGTTCACCAAGGCTTATGCCTACATACGCGGCCTGGCGTCGGCCAAGGTCACGATGATCAACCTCGCCTCGCTGGGAGAAGGGCGCACCCCGATCAGTCAGGGTTTCGAAGCCGGTCCCCAGGCGCCGCGCCTTGCCGGTGATTTGCCTCTGGCCTCAAGTCTGGCGGTGTCGCGGGACGACAATGCGGTGTTCGTGGTCAACCCGGTGGACAACACCACTTACTTCTATGCAGAGGGCATGAATGCCCCGATGTCGGGTTACCCCAACCGCGGCCAAGTGGCGCGGGCAGCAATGGTGATTGACCGCAGCCTGCGGGAAGTCTCGCCCGGGCTCTACAGCGCGCGGATCAAGCTGCCTCCCGCCGGGCGTTTCGATGTGGCCTTCCTGTTGAATCAACCCAACATCATTCACTGCTTCACGGCGGATGTAGAGCCGGCCATACAGAGTACCCGGGTCGCGGGCGTGCCCAAGGTCGAGTTCATGCTCGATACCGTCACAGCGACCCTTGGCAGTCCCTATGTGGTGCGCTTTCGCATTGTTCAGGGCAAGCAAAACACTCAACGCAGCGGGGTCAAGGATGTCCAGGTGCGTTACTTCCTCGCACCGTCCTCACGAGCGCAATCGGTGGCGGCGCTGGAGGTGGGTGAGGGTGTTTATGAAGTTCCGCTGACGCTCAACCAGCCCGGTGCCTGGTACTTGCATGTACGTGCCGCGTCCCTGGGTGCGGGCTTCGACGACAAGACTTTTGCCAGCGTGCGGGTTGCTCCCGGCGCTGCTCATTGAAGAGGAAATCGACATGAACCGATTTGCGCAGTGTGCTTTCACGACTTTCTGGCTGTTGGCTTACGGTATTGGCCAGGCCCAGGCTCATTCGGCGGATGAACATGCCGGCCACGACATGACGGCAACCCCCGCTAGCGCCCAGGGCGCCCCGGTCAGTTTTGCCAACGTCGCGCTGGTCGACCAGAACGGCAAATCGGTGCATCTGGAGCCTGACCTGGTGGCTAACAAGATCGTGGTCATGAGCTTCATCTACACCAGCTGCACCACGGTCTGCCCGGTGGTGTCCTCCATCATGGGCAAGGTGCAGAAACAACTGGGTGCACGGGTCGGCAGCGAAGTGCAACTGGTCTCCATCAGCATTGACCCGCAGCGTGACGACAGCGGTCGGCTGAATGAATACGCCCGTGGCTTTCAGAGCGGACCGGGCTGGAGCTGGCTGACGGGGTCGACCCAATCGGTCAATGACACGCTCAAGGGCTTGGGGACGTTCAGTGCCAACTTGAAAAATCATGCTCCGCTGATTCTGGTGGGGGATGGCAACAGTCGGAACTGGACCCGTTATTACGGTTTCACCGACCCTGCGGTGCTGATTCATGAAGTGGAAAAACTCAGCGGCCAGCGCGGGGCCCATGCCAAACACACCGCCGTTGCAATGGAGCAGCATCCATGAAAACCCTGGACCGTATTGCTCTGAGTGTGTGTTTTTGCCTGTTCAGCACAGCGGCGCTCGCCCACGAAGGGCATAACCCGTCGGTACCAGAAGAACCTGCGACCACCGCGACTGTGGCAGCGCCGGCCACCGGCACCCGCGACGCAAAAACCTGGTTCACCGACACCCCGCTGTTGGACCAGAATGGTCAGACACTGCGCTTCTACAGCGATGCCTTGCAAAACCGTGTGGTGTTGCTGAACGTGATATTTACCAGCTGCACCGATGCCTGCCCGTTGATCACCCGCAAGCTCAAGGAAGTGCGTGAAGTACTGGGGGACAAGGCCGACGGCATTACCTTTATTTCCCTTACCAGTGATCCGCTGCGTGACACGCCGGCGGTGCTCAAGGCTTACACCTTGAAACAAGGGGTCGATGATCCCCACTGGCTTTTTTTGACCGGCAACAAGGCGCAGATGGAACTGGTGCTGGGGCGCATTGGCCAGATCGTACCAACGCCCGAGCAACACTCCACGCAGCTGATTGTGGGCGACGTGGCCAACAAACGCTGGAGCAAGATACGCCCCGATGCCCCGGCTGCTGCCATTGCCCAGCGTTTGCAGCTGCTGACAATGCCAGTGGTCGGGCGTTGAGCGCGTCCCATGAACGCCTCACTCGCCTCTGCAATGCTACTGCTCTCAGGCGTCATAGCCTGCGCCCAGGCATTGCCACTGACCCCCGACGAAAGTGCCGGCAAGCGCCTGTACCGTGAGGGTATGTCGGCGAGCGGTGAGCTCATCATGGCCAGGGTCGGCGTCGCCGGCATGTTGTTGCCCGCCACCAGCCTGCCATGTGCCAACTGCCACGGCACCGATGGGCTCGGACGCCCTGAGGGCGGGGTACGACCGCCAGACCTGAGCTGGTCACGGCTCAGCAGCCGTCATGGCCAGCAGCAGGTCAATGGCCGCAATTACCCGGCGTACTCGGACGGCGCGTTGGCCCGGGCCGTTCAGGAGGGCCGTGATCCCGGCGGCAATCGGCTCGACCCGGCCATGCCGCGGTTCGTGCTGTCGATCAATGACCAGCGCAACCTCACGGCTTATCTCAAGCGCGTGACCGATGATCGTGATCCCGGCCTTGATGCCAAAACCCTGCACTTGGGCACCTTGTTGCCTGCCGAAGGACCGCTGGCCGAAGAGGGCGCCACCCTGGCTGCGGTGCTCAATGGCAGCGTGGCGCAAATCAACCAGGCCGGAGGCATTCATGGTCGGCAGCTGCGCCTGACCATCCTCGATCCCGGCCCGGATCGCGCCAGCGCCGAGCAGGCACTGGACCGGCTGATCGAACAGGAGCAGGTATTCGCCATGATCGCGCCACTGGCCCCTGCACTGGACACATCGCTTGCACAGCATCTGGAACAGGCGGGCGTTCCGTTGATCGGTGCGTTGTCACTGCTCGGCACGAGCCAGTCCAGCAGACTGATATTCGAACCCTTGCCCGGGCTGCGCGAGCAACTCATTGCGTTGGCCGACTTCGCCAGCCAGCAGCTTGAAGCGCTGCAGGGGCCCACGTTGATCCTGTACGCCGGCGCACCCGGACAGCAAAAGGTCGCGGATGAACTTGGCCTCTATTTACAGGCTCATGCCTGGCAAAACGTCCAGGTGCAGACCTACGACCCGGTGCAGGAGCCACTCCCGCCTGCTTCCCGCTCGGTATTTTACCTGGGTAGCAGCGGCGGTTTCAGTCGTCTCGCCATCCGCTTGCAGGCGGCAGGTCAGGCGCCTTATCTGTTTGCCACGGCGCAGCAGGTGGCAGGGGATCTGTTTCAAGTCCCCGTTGAGTTTTCCCGCCGAGTGTTTATTGCCTACCCCTTTATACCCAGTGACTGGACACCGGCCGGGCGTCTGGCGCTGACCCGGGTTCGCGAGTCCGCGGGCCTGGGCGGGCAGTACGCCTTTGTGCAAGTAGGTGCCTTCAGTTCGATGCTGTTGTTCGCCGAAGGCATGAAGCAGGCCGGAAGGGATGCCAGTCGTGAAAAACTGGTCAGTGCCCTGGAAGGCCTGCATGACTTTGCCACCGGGCTGACACCGCAGATCAGCTTCGGTCCCGGTCGTCGGCTGGGGCTCAATGGAGCCCATGTCGTCACACTGGAACTGCCGGATCAGCGCTTTTACCTGGTAGCCCCCTACAAACCCGTTGCTGCGATGCCCTGACCGGAGACCCCTTATGAAACTCAATAATTGGTTGATCCTGCTGACCCTCTGGGGTCCCGTGGCGTTGTGCAGCAATGAGCCCGTCGTGGCACGGGTCAATGGCGTCGAAATCCCCGCCTTTCGCCTGGAACGCTATTTCGCCGAGTACCTGGAAGATCAGGGACGGGCAGTGGGCAACATTCGCAATCCCAAGGCTTATCAGCAATTACGGCTGAAGGCGCTGGATGCCTTGATTGACAAGGAATTGCTCTGGCAAGAAGCCGTCAAGCGAGACGTAGTGATCAGCGATGCGGTGGTAACTGAGCAAGTCGAGAAAACGCGCCAGGCAGTGGGTGGCGCCGATGTGTTTGCACGCAAGCTCAACGATGCCGGCTTCGACGAGGCCAGTTATACCGAGTACACCCGCCGCGAACTGGCGGCGCAAAAGGTGTTTGCCGAAATGACAGCGGTCGCCCCGCCGGATGAGCAGCAGGTGCGCGACTTTTACGAGGAACACCGCAGTGAAATGAACCGTCCGGCGCAGGTGCAGGCCCGGCATATCCTGATCAAGGTCCCTCAGGGGGCGAGTGCCGCCACAATCGAAGCCGCGCGACTACGCTTGGTAGAGGTACGTCGGGAAATTATCGGGGCCGCCGATTTTTCCCGCGTGGCCAAAAGCCGTTCTGAAGGCTCATCAGCCAGCGCCGGCGGGGATCTTGGCTACTTTTCCAAGGGGCGCATGTTGCCTGAGTTTGATGAAGTGGCCTTTAGCATGGCTCCAGGCGAAATCAGCCAGCCGGTGCGCACTGCGGTGGGATGGCATCTGATTTATGTGGAGAACCACTTGGATGAAGTTGATGTCACAGAAGAACAGGGATTTGCAATGGTTCGCACTTATCTCGTCCAACAGCAACAGTCTCAGGCGCGCCTTCAGGTCCTGGAACAGCTAAGGTCGCGCAACCGGATCGAACGGACTAACACTGAGTGAAGCCGGCCCCAATAGTGGGGAAAAGCTTCCAGCCACACCCGTGCGCGTCCCCGCCTTTGGGGGATGGAGTAACAGGGATAATTTTTTATCATGAGTATCAAGGAGATGCAGCGGCAGTAAGACCGCTGCGCTGCCTGGCATGAAGTGTGCTCAAGCCTAAGTAAGGTGAGCACTCCGTCAGGCTTGATACTCGGACCTGCGGTTACAAGGAGTCCACCTTGGTGAACAAAGTACTGGTTGTTGATGACGAGCAGCTGCTTGCACAAAACCTGCAGGATTATCTGCAGGCGCAAGGGCTGGAAGTCCAGATAGCGCACGAAGGTGCCAGAGCCATTGGTGTAGCCGAGGGTTTTGCTCCCGATGTGGTGGTGTTCGATTACCGCTTGCCCGATATGGAAGGTTTTGAAGTTCTCGATACCGTTCGCCAGAACAGGACGTGTCACTTTGTACTGATTACCGGGCACCCCACCACAGAAGTGTGTGATCGGGCCCGCAAGCGAGGGGTCAGTCATATCCTGTTCAAGCCGTTTCCATTGGCCGAACTGGCACGAGCAATTTTTGACCTTTTAGGGGTGAACCGCGAATCGGGCACAAGCCCCAACCGCGCTGAAGGATTCGTCGAACGACGCAAGAACAGGAACGAGAGTTTCCCGCTGCAGTTGTACGACGGCAGTTGGGTGCTGGCGGATCGCCGACGAACAACGGCATCCAATGCCCCTGACGACGAACACTTGCTCACCGGGAAGTAGTGACGCGACTAGACGTTCCGGCTCAGGCCGCAATAGCTCGCCGCGTCGACAGGGCATCAAGCCCCCGGCGTTGGAGAGCAAGCCATGGACCGTCTATCCCTTGCCGTAGAACCGGCGCTCCCGGACTGCGTACCGTCTCCTTTCTCCAGTGAACAACTGGCCCAGGCCCGCGCACTGGCTGTCACTTCAGGCGAACGGGTACTTCAAGCACTAGGGGTACTCTGTGAACTGGCCCCCATGCCTTTCATCGAATGCCTCGGTCGCACGCTGCACTACCCCGTTCTGCACACCGATACCCTGTTCAAGGCCACCCCGGTATTCGACCGGGTCACTCTGGCCCAATGCCTCAAACGCGAATTCATGCTGCTGCGCCATGACGACATGGTCATTGGTGTGTTTGCCGATCCCTTTGATACCGCGCGGTTGGCCTGGATCGATGACTGCCTGCATGGTGCGCCGCTGTACCTGGTGCATGCCGATGACCTCAAGGCCTACCTGGCCCGTCATGAAGAGAGCTTTCATGCCGTGGAATCGCTCAATGCCCAGGCCGATACCCATGTTGAGCGGGATAACCTGCAAAGCTTGTCCCTGACCAGCATCAGTGAAGATGCCAGCGTCGTCGTCAAACTGGTCAACTCAACCCTCTACGACGCACTGAAAATGCATGCCAGCGATATCCACCTGGGCACTACCGGTGGCGGCCTGGTGATCAAGTACCGCATCGACGGTGTGCTGAACAACATCAGCAAGATCCAGGGCAGCGAGTTCGCCGAGCAGGTGATCTCCCGGGTCAAGGTCATGGCCGAACTGGATATCGGCGAGAAGCGCGTGCCTCAGGATGGCCGTTTCAAAATTGGTATCAGCGGTCGTCAGATCGACTTTCGGGTGTCGATCATGCCGAGCATATTTGGCGAAGACGCCGTGCTGCGGGTACTGGACAAGCAGGACCTGGCCGACAAGGTCAGCGGCGTACAGTTGCAGGCCCTGGGCTTCGCCGATGAAACCCTGCGCCAACTGCGGCGCCTGGCAGCCGAACCCTACGGCATGGTGCTGGTCACCGGCCCCACCGGCAGCGGCAAGACCACCACCCTCTACGCGATGATCACCGAGATCAACCACGGCGTGGACAAGATCATCACCATTGAAGACCCGGTGGAATACCAGTTGCCGGGAGTCTTGCAGATTCCGGTCAACGAGAAAAAAGGCCTGACCTTCGCCCGGGGCCTGCGTTCTATTTTGCGTCATGACCCGGACAAGATCATGGTCGGCGAAATTCGCGACCCCGACACCGCGCAGATTGCCGTGCAATCAGCCCTCACCGGACACCTGGTATTCACCACCATTCACGCCAACAACGTGTTCGACGTGATTGGCCGGTTTACCCAAATGGAAATCGACCCCTATAGCCTGGTCTCGGCCCTGAACGCAGTGCTTGCCCAGCGGTTGATCCGGCTGGTCTGTGCAACCTGCAGCACGCCGTATCAGCCCAGTGTCGATGAGCTGCACCTCTCAGGTCTCGATCCAGACAAGGTCTCTGGCTACCACTTCGTTCATGGCAAGGGTTGCGGCCATTGCCGGGGCACCGGTTATCGCGGGCGCACGGCCATTGCTGAGTTGCTGCACCTGGACGATGAACTGCGCCAGATGATTGTCGAGCGTCAGCCCGTAGCAAAGATCAAGGCCCTGGCCTGTAGCCGTGGCTTGCGCCTGCTGCGCGAGTCAGCCCTGGAACTGGTGCTGGAAGGGCGGACCACGCTCGAGGAGATCAACCGTGTCACTTTTATCTCGTGATCAGTATGTGGCCGTGCTCGGCGCCAGTGGTGTGGGCCTTGGCCAGTGCCACGGCGGCGAAACCCGCTGGCTGAGCAGCGTCGGATTTATCGACGAAGGCTTCCATGCGTGGGCGGTTGCCCTGGAAACCCTGGACCGTCTTTTGGGTGAGCACACAGCGACTGGAGCTCAATTGCGGGTAGTGATTTCCGGGCACTTCAGCCGCTTTTGCCTCGTGCCCTGGAGCGAGCAGATCAACCGTCCCGATGAGCTGCAGGGGTTCGCCAAATTGTGTTTCGAGGACCTTTACGGCGCCCCGAGCCAAGCCTGGAGCCTGGTGTTGTCGGCCGAGCCGTCAGGCTACGACCGGATCGCGGCCGCGCTCCCCCAGGCACTGCTGGAGCGCTTGCGCAGCCTGGCCAAGGGGCGCGGCCTGCACCTGAATTCGGTCCAGCCTTACTTGATGGCTGCGTTCAACCATTTCGACAAACACCTGGATAGCGACGACTTTCTCTTCGTCGTGGCTGAGCCTGTGCGCAGCGTTTTGCTGCTGGCTCGGCAAGGGCGCTGGGTTGCAGTGCGCTCGGTGGGCAGCAGCGACAGCGATACGGCTCTAAGGGCATTAATCAGTCGCGAGCTCCAGCTGCAAGGGGATAGCAGCGAGCAACCCTTGAGCATTTACCTGCACGCTCCGGCACGCCTGGACTCACCGCCCCAGGTGCCGGGTGTGCTGCTGTGTACGCTGGACGAGGACCGCACGGGCGTACGCGACAGCCTGTATGCCATGTCCCGGGCGGTGGCCTGACATGCGCGCCCTCATGCTCGATTTTCAACCGCCTCGCCGTTCGAGCCCCTTGGGCTGGAGCCTGCTGGTGGCCGGTGTGCTGCTGGCAACGGGTTGCCTGGTTGGGCAACAGCATTTCAGCGCCCAGGCCCAGCAGCAGCAAGGTGACTTGCAAACCACCCAACGTGTGCTGACCGGCAACAGCGGCGCCAAGGGCGGCCTGACCGCGGCGCAAACCCGTGAGCAGGCACAGAACCTGGCGGAGATGCGCAAGGTCTCTCAGCAATTGCGCCGCCCGTGGGAGCGCCTGTTTGCCACCCTGGAAAGCCTGCCGCTGGACAACATCGCCTTGCTCAGCCTGACCCCGGATGCACGCAAGGGTCAGGTCCGCATCAGTGCCGAAGCGCGCGATCTGGAGGCCATGCTCGATTTTCACCGGCGCCTTGAGGCCAGTGACGAGCTGTCCGATGTGTCCCTGCTCAGTCACGAAATCGTTGCCAACGTGCCGGAACACCCGGTGCAATTCAATCTGTCGGCGACGTGGGAGATTGGCGATGCAAATCCCTAGGCTGATCGTCCACGAATACCTCCAGGGTCTGGGTGTTCCCGGCCTGGCCGGAGCGGCGCTGGTGCTGATTGCGCTGGTGTATGGCCCGGTCGTGCTGATGCCCGAGTGGCAAGCGTTGCAGCAGCTCAATCAACAGACCCGTGAAGCCAGCGAGTACCTGGCCCGTGTCGAAGACGGCAGCGTGGCGGCTCCGGCCGGCCCGCAACGCCAGCTCGACGATTTCCGCAGCAAGCTGCCGTCCCAGCCCCAGGCCACCGTGGCTATCGACAAGATCTATGCCCTGGCCGCCCTGGAACACATCACCCTGGCTCGTGGCGAATACTCCTTGGGTATCGACCCCAAGACCCACCTGGCGCGCTATCAGATCTTGCTGCCGGTACGCGGCAGTTATCCGCAACTGCGTCGTTTTCTACACGCGTTGCTGGGGCAGTTGCCAGCGGTGGTGGTGGAGGACGTGGAGTTTCAACGTAAAAAGATCGCCGACACCGACCTGACCGGCCGGATCCGCATGACCCTTTATCTGTCGAGGTCATGATGAACAACAAACGCGTGGTGAGCTGGGTCGCGTTCTTTGGCGTGGCTGCGGCTTTGACCTGGGGCGCCGGATACCTGCAACCGGTACAGGAGAGCGACGACCCGCTTGCCGTCGTCGCCCCTGCGGGCAAAAAAGCATCCGTCCTGCGGGGAGCCTTGCCTCCTGTATCGGCCACGGCCAAGGCCGGTCCGATCCGTGACCTGAGCCCGGTCGGCGATCTGTTTTCCGCTCGCAGCTGGAAGGCTGCAGCGGTCCTTGCCACGGTCATCGAGCAACCCGTCAGCGCGGCCCCGGTCGAACAAGCCCCGACCGCACCCCCCATGCCTTTCCAATTTGTCGGCAGGCTTGATGACCGTCGCGACCTGCAAGTGTTTTTGCAGGACGGAGAAAAAATATACGTCGTGCGCAAAGGCGACGTCATCGACAAAACGTGGCGGATCGAGGGCATTTCCGATGTGGAGTTGAGCTTCGTCTACCTGCCGCTGCATTTGTCTCAGACACTGTCTGTGGGGAGCTCGCAATGAACCGATCCCGTTTGATGATCAGCCTTGGCTTATGCGCCGTGCTCGTCGCGTGCAGCACCGCCAAGGTCGCGCAAAAGGAAGCGAAAGAGTTGATCGAGGCGGGCCAGTATGAAGCCGGCCTGGCACGGATCGAGGACGGACTGCGCGAGAACCCCCGCGATACCGAGTTGCACCTGGCCCTGAGTCATGGTCGCGCCCGTTCGATTACGGCACTGATGACCGAGGCCGATCAGGACCGCGCCAAGCGCAGTTTTGCCGCCGCCCGCATGGGATACGGCCGGGTGTTGACCATCGAGCCGAACAACCGGCGTGCCCAGGACTCCCTGCGTCAGCTGGACTACCTGCGCAGCATGGATGAGAAGCTGGAGCTGGCCCGTGGCGACCTGCGTCGCGGTGACATCTACGGTGCTGATCGCCAGGTCAAGCAGATACTGGAACTGGACCCGAAAAATGACGGTGCCCTCGAACTGCAAGGCAGCATTCGTCTGGTTCAGAGTCGCAACGTCGTGCAGTACCCGCAACTGCGCACCCGTCTTGATCGCCCGGTGACGCTGGAATTTCGCGATGCCAACCTCAAGACGATCTTCGAAGTGCTGTCCCAGGTCGCCGGTTTGAATTTCATCTTCGACAAGGACCTGCGCCCGGACATGAAAGCCACCATCTTCGTGCGTGACGTGCGCATCGAAGATGCTGTGGCCTTGCTGCTGCAGCAGAACCAGTTGCACCAGAAAGTGGTGAACGAAAACACCCTGCTGATCTACCCCGATTCGCCGCAGAAGCTCAAGGACTATCAAGAGCTGGTGATGCGCACCTTCTACTTGACCAGCATCGACGCCAATACCGCGCTGAACATGATCAAGACCATGCTCAAAACCCGTGATGTGTTCGTCGACGAACGCCTGAACACCCTGACCATGCGCGACAGCGAAGATGCCGTGCGCATGGCGGAAAAACTGTTGCAATCCCAGGACCAGTCCAACCCTGAAGTGGTGCTGGAAGTGGAAGTCATGGAAGTCGCCCGCCAGCGCATTCTCGACCTTGGCCTGCAATGGCCGAACACTTTCGGGGTATTGAACAGTGCAGGCGGAGACGTGACGGTGCTGGATCAACTCAAAGGCATCACCTCCAGCAGGATCAGCATCTCGCCATCGCCCCAGGCCAAGATCAACGCCCAGGACAATGACATCAACACCCTGGCCAGCCCGGTGATTCGGGTCAGCAACCGCGAACAGGCGCGCATCCATATCGGTCAGCGCGTACCCATCATCAGCGCCACTGCAGTGCCCTCGACTCAGGGCCCGGTGATCACCGAAAGCGTTACCTACCTTGATGTCGGCCTCAAGCTCGAAGTCCAGCCCACCGTGCACCTGAACAATGAAGTGGCTATCAAGATCGCCCTGGAAGTGAGTAACGCCACGCCACTGCAACCCACCCGGCAAGGCACGATTCCGGTCCAGGTCGACACCCGCAACGCCCAGACCACCCTGCGCCTGCACGACGGCGAAACCCAGATTCTCGCCGGGCTGGTGCGCAACGACCATGGCGCCACCGGCAACAAGATCCCGGGGCTGGGGGACATCCCGTGGCTGGGCCGGCTGTTCGGGAGCAACAAAGACACCGTTGGCCAGTCGGAGCTGGTGCTGTCGATCACCCCGCGCATTGTGCGCAACCTGCCGTACCAGAGCCCCTCGGACATGGAGTTCCCGACCGGCACCGAAACCAGCATGCACATACAGGCCCCTGATCGCGGGATGGAGCCGGCGACCCGCACCGAAATCATTAACACCCCGATGGCTGCCACCACCCAAGTTTTCGTAGAGAAGCCTTGATCATGAACGCCTCGCAACGTGGTTTTACCTTGATCGAAGTCGTGGTGACGATGGCCCTGATCGGCCTGCTGGCCGGTATGGCTGCGCCGCTGACCGAGACGGTGGTGCGTCGGGGCAAGGAGCAGGATCTGCGCACCTCCCTCTACCAGATTCGCGATGCCATCGACGCCTACAAGCGCGCATTCGACGCCGGTTACATCGAGAAGTCCCTGAACAGCAGCGGCTATCCGCCCAATCTGCAAGTGCTGGTGGACGGTGTACGGGATGTGCGCAGCGCCAAGGGGGCCAAATTCTACTTTTTGCGGCGAGTGCCCCACGACCCGTTGATGTCAGTTAAACGGGACGACGAGGGTGGATGGGGGTTGCGTTCCTACGACAGCTCGGCGCAAAGCCCGCGTGAAGGTGAAGACGTGTTTGACGTGTACTCCAAGGCCCGGGGCAAAGGGCTCAACGGCATTGCGTACCGGGAGTGGTGAGCTTATGCGCCGGGAACAAGGCTTTACCCTGCTGGAGCTGATGGTGGTCATGGCAATCATTGCCACGTTGATGACCATCGCCTTGCCGCGCTACTTCAACAGCCTGGAAGCCTCCAGGGAAACCACCTTGCGCCAGAGCCTGTCGGCGATGCGCGAAGCGCTGGATCATTACTACGGCGACACAGGGCACTACCCCGAGTCCCTTGAACAATTGGTGGAGCAACGCTACTTGCGCAATTCGCCCATGGACCCGATTGCCGAACGCAAGGACACCTGGGTCCTGGTCCCCCCTCCTGAAGGCGTAGCGGGTGGGGTGGCAGACATCAAAAGCGGTGCTACCGGGAGGGCGCGTGATGGCAGTCTTTATTCCGAGTGGTAGGCCGTCCGGTGAGGCAGGGTTCACTTACTTGGGCGTGCTGTTCCTGATCATGCTCATGGGCATGGGGCTGGCCAGTGCAGGCCAGTTGTGGTCGACCGCTGCGCGCCGCGATCGCGAACGCCAATTGCTGTGGGTCGGCACTCAATATGCCCAGGCATTGCGTAGCTACTACCGCGTCTCTCCGGGCCTGGCCCAGTACCCCAAAGCCCTGGAAGACCTGTTGCAGGACGAGCGTTTTCCCGATGCCAAGCATCATATCCGTCAGCTCTACCCGGACCCGATCGGGGGCGGTGAGTGGACCCTGCAGCGCGGTTTCGACGGTCGCATAACGGGCGTCAGCAGCCCCTCCACCGACAAGCCGCTCAAACAGGCGGACTTTCCCAGTCAGTGGTCGGACTTCAGCGCAATGGACAGCTACAAGGACTGGCAGTTTGTTGCCGAGAAAGCCTTTCTCGACGGTACTTCCGGGCGGAACAAAGGGCAGTCCGGTGCCCTGCAGGGGGTGCAACCATGAAATGTCGCACGTTGGCCGCGGTGGCCATGGTTCTGCTGATGCCGCTTGGTGCGGCCAGGGGGGACGAAGAAATGCTGGGTTTTATCGTCGATGACACGATTTCACACATTGGCCATGACTTTTACTACGCGTTCAGTGAGCGCCTGCGTGCCACCAGCCCGATGGATTTCAACCTGGTGGTCCGCGAGCGACCTTCTGCGCGCTGGGGCAGCCTGGTCACGGTGGAATATCAGCAACGCCTGGTGTACCGGCGCTTCCTGGCCCCTAACACCGTGGAACTCAAGGACGAAGCCTACGAGGCTGCCGACCTGGTCCGCGGGCAGATTGTCCAGCGCAAGCTGGAAACCTTGTTGCAAGACACCACGGACCTTGAGAGGGACGAACTATGAAAACAAAAAAACGTGCGCAGCGTGCCTGCCTCTGGCTGTTTTGCCTGGGGGGTTGTGGCCTGGCACAGGCCACCGAACTGGTGTACACGCCCATCAACCCCTCGTTTGGCGGCAACCCGTTGAACGGCACATGGTTGCTGAACAATGCCCAGTCACAGAATGACTTTGACGATCCCGACATCAAGGCACGCATTACCCCTGTCGGCACCTCGGCCCTTGAACGTTTTACCAGCCAATTGCAGTCGCGGTTGCTGGGCCAGTTGCTGGACAACATCTCTACCGGCAACACGGGGAGCCTGTCCACTGACGCTTTTATCGTGAACGTTACCGATGATTCCGGGGCACTGACCATTGTCGTGACCGACCGGGCTACCGGTGAAATCTCTGAAATCCAGGTTAATGGCCTCGCTCCCTGACGGGGCTTTGGGGCGATGGGGAGTGATGGACATGAAGACAATATTGATGCTGGGGCTATTGTGTGCCGCCTTGCAGGGTTGCAGCCTGCGCGACACGATGTCGGCCGAACAGGATACCGAGGCACCGACCCTGACACCTCGGGCGTCGACCTATTACGACTTGCTGAAAATGCCCCGGCCCAAAGGCCGCCTGATGGCCGTGGTGTACAACTTTCGCGATCAGACCGGTCAATACAAACCGACCCCGGCCAGCTCGTTTTCCACGAGCGTCACCCAGGGTGCGGCAAGTATGTTGATGGATGCCATGCAATCCAGCGGCTGGTTCGTGGTGCTTGAACGTGAAGGCCTGCAGAACTTGTTGACCGAGCGCAAGATCATTCGCGCCTCGCAGAAAAAGGCCGACACACCGGTCAATATCCAGGGCGAGTTGCCTCCGCTCCAGGCGGCGAACCTGATGCTCGAAGGCGGCATCATTGCCTACGACACCAACGTGCGCAGCGGCGGGGAGGGCGCACGGTATCTGGGCATCGACATTTCGCGGGAATATCGGGTCGATCAGGTGTCGGTAAATTTGCGGGCGGTGGATGTGCGCAGCGGCCAGGTGCTGGCGAATGTCATGACCAGCAAGACCATCTATTCGGTGGGCCGCAGTGCCGGGGTATTCAAGTTCATCGAGTTCAAGAAACTGCTTGAAGCCGAAGTGGGCTACACCACCAACGAGCCTGCGCAGCTGTGTGTGTTATCGGCAATTGAATCAGCGGTCGGGCACCTGGTGGCCCAGGGTATTGAGCGCAAGATGTGGCAAGTGGCGGGAGACAGCTCAACCCCGGTGCAGAATGAAACACTGGGCCGTTACTTGTCCCAAAACAAAATAGACCCCGACGCTGAATAACCGAATTGCTACGTGTGCCAGTCATCGCGAGCAGGCTCGCTCCCACAGGCTTTGCAGTACTCAATGTGTGTGGGAGCCAGCCTGCTCCCACAAGTTCAGCAGTGCTCGCAACACCTTAAACCACACCCGTGGGAGCGAGCCTGCTCGCGATGACTGGCAGGCACGCAGTCTGCGCAGCCATAAAAAAACCGCGGCCCTGTATGAAGGGGCCGCGGTTTTTTTGCCTCGGGTTTATTGCTGAAACACGGTGGCCTGGTTGGCCGAGCCGGATTGCTGCACGGTCGCCAGTTGCGTCACGCCACTCTGGTCGACACGGGCGATGTTGCCAGTCCCGCCCTGGGTTACATACGCCACGTTCAGGGTGTCTGCCTGTTTGACAGTGATCTGGTTATCACTGCCATACACCTGTGCGGTGAACGCCTGGTTGCCACTGCCGGACTGTTCGAACGTGGTGCTGTTACCGTTGCCGCTGGAGAAACCCTGAGCCAGGTTGGTGGTGCCGCGCTGGTCAGCGATCAGGATGTTGTCGCTGCCGTTCTGATCGAAGTACAGCTCGTTGTAGTTATCGGCCTGGCTGATGGTGGTTGCGTTGCCAGTGCCGGATTGATGGGTCGTCATGATGTGGCCGACGCCGTCCTGAGTGAAGCTGGCGACGTTGGCGCTGCCCACCTGGTTAACCGTGGCGCGTTGGTCCTTGCCAAACTGGCCACCCGCTTGCGGCCCTTTCCAGTTGCTGGCGTAGACCTTGTTGTCGTTACCCAGCGAGGTGGCCGTGAGTACCTGGTTTTCACCGGCCTGATAGGTGAAGTGCACGTTACCCGTACCCTCCTGGTACAGCGCCAGGGTCGAGCTGACTGATTCGAACTGGTCGGCGTAAATGGCGTTCAAGTCACCCACCTGCAGGATCTGGGCGAAGTTGTTCTCGCCAAAGCTCTGGTCGACGATCGCTTCGTTGCTCATACCGTATTGATTGATGGTGGTCTGGCTGCTGGCCTGGGTCTCTTGCCAGACTTCGGTACCGTTGTAATCACCGTACTGGTTGACCGTCACGTTACCACCCAGGCCGTTACGCTGATCGGCGTAGGCGTAGTTGCCATCACCTGCCTGGTTGATGTCGATCTGGCCCGCTGTATGGAACACTTGCTCAGCCGTGCCGTAGTTGGTGTTGCCGTACTGGATGACCAGGGCGTTGTTGGCCACGCCCGGAGAAATCTGTTCGATATAGGCCTCGTTGCCGTCGCCGAACTGCAGCGTCTGGCCGGTGGTACCGTCCTGACTGTCCTGGTAGACAAACGAAAAGTTGCCGACGCCTTGCTGCTGTTGCAGCACCACGCTGCCTCCTTCGCCGATGGACTGGCTGGCATGGCTGACGTTGAAGGATCCAAGCTGTTGCTGAGTGATGGTGCTGGAGTTTTCGTACAGTTGCTCGGCGTAAGCCGCGTTGTAATCACCGTCCTGATGCTGCTCTATGGGGCTGGTTGCATGGTCTTGCACAGCGGCAGCGTCGTTGCCCTGGCCGGACTGCTGCTGGTTCGCGGTGCTGAAGGGAGCCTGGCTTTGCTTCACGTCGGCGATATTGGCCGTACCGTACTGGTTTTGGGTGGACAGGCTGTCGTCAGCCATGGCCTGGGCACTGACGATGACCAGGATGGCGGCAGTGAGGGGCGTCAGTTTAAACATGATGAAACCTCCAGGTAGCGCAGTGCTTTAACGATATTGTTTGACTGAAACGCTCATGCCATTCCCGGCCTGGTTGACGGCGCTTTGTTGCCCCGTTCCCGCCTGATTGATGGTGGCGTCGTTGTTGTTGCCGTTCTGGGATATCTGCGCACGGTTGTGACTGCCGCTCTGGCTGATGTCAGCGCTATTGCCACTGCCTTGCTGGGTGATCATTGCCATCAGGTCGTTGCCCTGTTGCAGGATGAAGGCTTCCTGATTGCTGCCGGACTGCACAATGGTGCCCAGCAATGACTGGCCGTTCTGTTGCACGTTGGCGGTATTGGCCTGTCCGTACTGCTGGATCAATGCCTGCTGGCCAACCGGCGCGGGCAACTCGCCCAGGTCGGATGCGGCGCCGAGGTCGTCGTTTTCCATCAAGTCATCGGCCTGCGCACCCACGCTGCAACTGAGCGCAAGCATGCAGAGCAGGGCGACGGTTGAAGTGTTCATGGGGGGTGTCCTCTGGCAGGAGATGCGCCCCATCAGCGCAAGGCTGATAGGGCGCAGGCTCAGTTCGCGGTAACCGACACAGTGCGTACGGTGCCCTGGGACGAGGTTATGGTCGCGGTCGGGTTCGCCGAAGGCACCACGGTGGTGATGTTGCTCACCGTCAGCCGCCAGCGCCCGGTCACCGGTACCGTGGTAGTGCCCAGGGTGACCAGCCCGGTGGGGGTAGTGACCTGGACGGTGATGGTGTTGCCGGTGATCACCGATGATGTACCGGCAAAGTCCCAGGTGAAGCGGTTGTTGGAACGCGCCGAGACGGTTGCCGTGGTGACGGTAAAGGTTTCCGCCGCAGGTCTTGGCGAGACTTGCACGGTAACCGTGGCGGGTGCCGTGGCGACCGATCCCAGGCTGTCCCGCGGGAGGTAGGTGAAGGTAGCGGTGAAGGCTGCTGTCACCGTGGCTGGCGGGGTATAAGTGAGGACGGTGCCATTACTGGTGACCGTGCCGCGACCCGCTGCCGGTTGGGTAAAGCTGGCGACTGCCAGCGGCAGGTTGCCTTCCGGGTCGGTGTCGTTGGTCAGCACACTGATCGGGATGGCGACACCCAGGGTCGCGACGGCATCGTTGACCGCTACCGGAGGCCGGTTTGGCGCTACGGTAATGCTGACGGTGGCAGCGGTGGTCGAGGCGAGGCCTTTAATGTCCTGGGCCTTGTAGGTGAAGGTGGCGGTCAACGGTGCGTTGACCACTGCCGGCGGGGTGTAGATCACAGAGGCGCTGCCGCTCAGGGCCACCGTGCCTTGTCCTGCAGGTGGTTGGGTCAATGCGGTGATACTGAGCGGTGTATTACCATCCGGGTCAGTGTCGTTAGCCAGCACGTTGAGGGTAATCGGCACGCCAAAGCTGGTGCTGGCCGTATCGGCAATGGCCACCGGCGGCTGGTTCGAGCCTATGTCGGGGGCTGTACCGACGACCACGACGGCTTCGGTATCACTGCCACCCGCTGCAGATTTGACCGTGACACTGGCGGGAGGCTGAACCAGGCCAGCGACGGTAATTCTCTGCAAGGTTCCGGTTTTGGACAGGCGCCCGTAGCCTTGGGCAACCATGTCGGGAATCACCACTTCATCGGTTGAAGTCGCCTCGATCAGCAGGCTTTTGTTGTCCCAGCTGTAGCGCGCGGTCTGGATTTTCACCAGGTCAGTCAGTTTGCTCGACACTGAGGTGGGGCGTGTCGTGCCGGTGGGGTTGGTGGCGGTCACCACCACGACCGGCGGCACGGCTCCGGTGAGCAAGCGCTGCCCGAAGAAAAGGCCATTGTTGTCGCCAATCAGGTTGGTCTGGCAAGGCGACAGGGGTGGACCGGCGACCAGGGCAATGGATTCGCGAAAGCACACGGATGAGCTGTTCAGGCCTTTGGCGAACACTTCGACCCGAGTGTTACTGCTGGCTCCGGCAGCGGTCCGCCGGTAGGTCGCACGTGCAATCTCTACCGGGGTTTGCGCCCGGTTATCGAGCACCTTGCCCGCGACAGTGAAAAGACTGGTCTGGATACTGCCCGTCGGCCCGGTAATGCGGACGAAGTTAGTGTTGTTGGGGCTGCCGGTGACGAGCTCAGTGAGATTGGGATCGCCGACAAAGGTTTCGACCGCGCCGGTGTCCGGGTTCACTTCGGTATACGGCCCGTTGACGCTGCGCAGGAATGGTCCAATGGCGCCGTTTACCGCACCGCTGAAGTTGCCTGGCGCACCGATGCCGACGTCACGGGTAATGTTGATAGCCCGGCGCCCCGGAGCCGTCACGTTAACGGTTTCCACGCCGTAGGGGTGGGTGATGGTGTAGACCCCCGCCACGGGGACCGAGACCCGGATGCGAATTCGGGCGAAGCTTTGCTGGTCGCCATCCACCGGGTTTTCCGAGGCGAAGGCGGCTTCGATCCCGGCCACGTAGGCATCCAGTTCAAAGCCGCTGTTACCCACCGCAGGAATGGTGGCCTCGGCGAGGAACCAGAAGGCTTCCGGAGGCCAGTTATCCGGGAAAATCATCGGTTGTGTGTCGTCGTAAACTCCCGGCTCCGGCAGCAACGTGCACATGTACGCCGGCGGCACGCTGACCGCTACCCGCGAGCTTGCCGCCCGGGACTGGCACAGCTCCATCGACAGCAGATTGTTGTCCTGATACCACATGGGGAATTTACCCGTGGCGAAGGTGTAGGGGCCAGGGTCGACGGCAGCGAGTTGAGCGAATGCGCTGCCGGACAGCGATAGAGTCAGTCCCAGGGCGTTGAGCGCCAGGCGTGGCCAATTGTTCATGATGCCTCCTGATGAGGGTCTGGGCATGTGAGCGTTCATTGCACAATGACCACTTCTTCGGTATCGCTGCCGCCATTGGATGACGTCACGCGGACTTTGGCTGGCGGGATCGGTGAGATGCCCGTGGTCAGCGTTTTCACCGCTGCGCTACCACTCAATGCGCCGATGGCAGCACCGGTGCCGGACGTTGCGGTAAGGGCCGGCGGCGACGTTTCATCGCTGGTCGAGGCCACGAGCGTCAGTTGCCCGGAGCTCAGGCTGTACTCGGCACGCTGGATTACCACCAGATCGGTCAGGGCCATGGGCAGGGTGGTGGGTGTGCTGCTGGCGATCGCCAGATGGTTGTCGGCGGTGACTTGCAAGGTGGTTGGCAAGGTCGGGTTGATCGAGCTCTGGACGTACCAGTTTCCGGTGGTATCGGCCTCGGTCAGTTTCAGCGCCGGGGTGCTGCTGCTAAGGGAGACAGTGGCCGGAGGCGGTGGCGCCAGGACAAATACGTCCTGCTGTGCAATAGGGGCACTGGCACCCTGTCTGCGTGAGTAGGTGCTGCGCTGGGTGATCAGGGGGGTGGGGCGAACCACGGCCGACAATTTGCCCGAGATGGCAAACACCGTACTGCGCAAATCCAGCCCGCCAGGGCCTTCGATGCGAATGTAATTGGTGTTGAACGGGCTGCCGGTTACGGCTTCGTTGAGATTGGGGTCACCGATGAACTGCTCGGCGCCACCGCTCACTGGATTGGTCTCGGTGTAAGGCCCGTTGACGCTGCGCAGGAATGGCCCGACATCACCCTTGAGGGCGCCATCATAGGTTTTGGGTGACCCGATGCCGATGTCCCGGGTCATGTTGATTGCCCGCCGCCCCGGGGTATCGATATTGAACACTTCGATGCCGTAGGGATGGGTAATCACGTACGTACCGGCAACCGGCACATCGACGCGAATCCGCACGCGGGCAAAACTGACCTGATCACCCTCGACGGGTTCTTCTGCGGCGAAGGCCGCCTCGATGGCCGAGCCGTAGGACAGGTCGATGCCACGGGCTGCATCGACGATGGCTGCGTCTGCGGTAAACCAGAAAGCTTCGTCAGGAAAGTTGGTGGGAAACACCACGGGCTGCGCATCATCAAACACACCGGGGGTTGGCAGCAGGTTGCACATGTAGGTAGGTGCACCCGGTGTGCCGGGTACCCGGGAACTCACTGCTTTGGACAGGCACAAGTCGAGGGTCCGGCCATGGCTGTCTTGGTACCAGGCGGCAAAGCCCCCGTTGGCAGGTATGTATGGCCCGGTGTCGACTGCAAACAGCGCCGCCTGGGAGATTCCTTGGGCCAGTGCGCTGACGACCAGGACGGCCGCCGTTTTGGACAGTAAAGGGTGCATGTGTATTCCCTCTAATGGAGACCTGCCCCTCGGAGGTGGGCCAGTTAGGACGGTTTTGGCAAGTTCCATACCAACTGGTGGCGATGGCTCTGCAAGCCCCGGCTACAAGAGCCTTGGGGCATTCGGCAGGTTGCCAGCCGACAGTGCCGGACGGGCATCAGTCCCCACACCTGGGGTCAATTGGGGGTAGCGGGGAATGAAGGGTGAGGGACACCCGGAATCGGGCAAACGCCCGTAAGTGGGCTATAACCCTAGAGGGGCATTGTTGGAAGCAACGTCAATGAGTGTGCCGACTAGAACACTTCGGGTCGACCAGGCCAATGAACGCATGGGCTCACGCAAGCCAGCGTTCAATATGTTGCGCTGGTACTCGCTGATCAGCTTCGCCGTGATCGGTACAGTGGCAGCAGCACTGGGGGCGGTCTCGACCCAGTTCGTGATTGCCGAGAGCGTGCACCGCGATGCGTTGCTGACGTCCCAGTTTATCCAGGCGATTGCCTCGGCCGAGGTTCGCCATGTCTCGATACCCAACGTCAGGACCATGGGTGAATTGCTCGACCCGCGCCAGGACAAGGACTTCCCCGACGTCGACCCCAAGGCTCGCGCCAGTGCGCGAGGCGAGTTTCTGGATCACATCGAGCACTTGCCCGATGTGATCCTTGCCAACATCTATGCACCGGACCGCACGATAATCTGGTCGACCAACCCTGCGCTGATCGGTACCACCATCCATGCTGACGAAGACCTGGACCGTGCCTTCAACTCCAAAACACCCGTGTCGGCCCGCTATCACAGTGTCGATGAAGAGCGCATGGAGCAAAAATTTTTAGTCCCGCCCAAATATATCTTCATCGAGAACTACATCCCGTTATTCGATGCCGATGGCGACAAGGTTACGGCGATGGTCGAGATCTACAAGGAACCCAGCGACCTGATCCATCGTATGGTTCGTGGTTTGCTGCTGATCTGGCTGGCCACTGCTGTGGGTGGAGGGCTGATTTACCTGGGGCTGTACTGGATCGTACGAAGGGCCGCCATGCTGCTTGAGGCCCAGCAAAGACAACTGGTGACCAACGAAACGTTTGTTGCGCTGGGTGAGATGTCCTCGGCGGTCGCCCACAGTTTGCGCAACCCGTTGGCGACCATTCGCTCCAGTGCCGAACTGGCGCTGGAGTTCGACAGTGGCGCGGCCCACAAGAACATCAACGACATCGTGTTACAGGTTGACCGGATGTCGAAGTGGGTTCGCGAACTGCTGCAATCACTGCGCCCGCTCAGCGGCGATGCCGAGCCGGTGAATCTGGTGGCGGCGCTACATGACAGCCTCGCAGCTTTTGAGCAGCAGATTGCCAAGGCTGCGATCCGGGTTGAGTTCGAGCCGAAATCCACACCGATGGTGCTTAGCCAGCAGCTGCAGTTGAACCATATTCTGAGCAGTGTGTTGTCCAATGCCCTGGACGCCATGGACAAGGGCGGAACCCTGACGATTAAGCTGGTTGCAAACGATGGGTGCATTGTCAGCGTCGTATTGAGCGATAACGGCAAAGGCATGAACGAGGAGCAACGCAGCATGGCGTTCCGCCCGTTTTTTACTACAAAGCAAGGCGGGCTTGGGGTGGGGCTGGTACTGGTCAAGCGGACCATGGAGCGTTACGGCGGTTCGGCAAGCCTGCAAAGCTCCAAGGGAGAGGGGACGTGCGTCCAACTGTCATTCAAGTTAATACCCCAGAAAGCGGGTGTGAGCTTTCCCCACTAGCGGGTGCCTTGCGGGTAGACATTGCAGGCTTCAGAAGATAGTTGCATGCAGGTAATTGTTTTTTATCAGATTGTTTTATTTGTAAGTAATTGTTTAAAAGTGGCGGGCTCCTTGCACCTGTTCCATTACCCCCTTCATGATTTCGAGGCGGCTGGTGATGGACATAAAAGCGCGGTTCCCTTCCAAATGGCTCGGTGTGCTAGCTCCGCTGAGTGTTCTGCTGACAATGATCCTGGGCATCACGCCTCTGCGTGCCAGCCCCATCGATGACGAACGACAGCCTGAACCTTCAGACCCGTCCGCTTTTTATGATGAGCCGGCTGACAAACCGGCAGCCTTGAACGCCATCCTGACCTTGCCGGAAGCCAACCTGGATTCCTTCGACCTGCCCAATGGGGTCAAAGGCACCCGTGCAACCATGCGTCAAGAGAACATCCTGCCGCCGGCGGTGCAGACCAGCTTCAACTACCCCACCAACGGTAAACCCAGCCCGCTGTTTGGCGCTCAACCGTTTACCCAGCAGTTGGTACTGTTCGAAGAGTTCGGCCCGGAAAAACTTGACCCGACCACACCTGCAGCGCCCTTGGGGTTTCCGGCAGCGGCGATTGGCCCGCTGCCGCAGCAGGACCCCACCAGTGTCGCCCGCAGTGCGCCACCGGGAGCGGCCCTCGACGCTTTCTTGCGTCAACCGGGGCTGACACCGTTTCCCAGCCAGTTTTCGAATGTGGTGGATCGCAACCCGTGGCAGGCGCAAATCGAGTTTTTTCTCAATCGCCGCATTGGCTCGTCTGCCGAAGGGCGTCCGCCAGGCAAGGGTTGGTCCCATCAGCGCTGGAACGAATTTTACCCGCAATTGGCCTACAAGACGGTGCAGACCGGGGCGCGGACCAATGGCGGCCTGCGGGACAGTCGGCAGATGCACGGTTATGCGCTGGGCGAGTTCGGCCCCGGTGGCCTGTACCACAACGTGGCGGGCGTAGCGGCAACCGATGGCACAGCCAAGGGCGTGGATGCGCGCTTTCACCCCAACATGCCGGTGCAAAACCACAATTCGGTCTGGACCTTCGATGGCACCTTGCCACCGAAGCTGTTGATGGTGCGCTACGGTCAGCCGGTACTGATGCGGCATTACAACGGCTTGCCGATCGATCCGGCGGCCAACATGGGCTTTGGCCTGCACACCATCAGCACCCACGAACACAACGGCCACGCGCCAGCTGAAAGCGACGGCTATGCTAACGCGTTCTTCTTCCCTGGGCAGTATTACGACTATCGCTGGCCGATCCAGCTGGCCGGCTACGACAGCATCAACACCGACGCCCATGACCCCCGTGCAGCGTTCCCGTGTGCGCCCGGTGAAACCCTGTGGACCAACGATCTCAGGCCGAGCCGCAAGACCTGCGAAAACGGCACGATCAACATCCGTGGCGACTGGCGCGAAACCATGAGCACACACTGGTTTCACGATCACATGCTCGATTTCACCGCGCAGAATGTCTACAAGGGCAACGCGGCCATGATGAACTACTACAGCGCCCTGGACCGTGGCAACGAATCAGTGAACGACGGCGTCAACCTGCGCTTGCCCAGTGGCAGCGCGCTGGCGTGGGGCAATCGCGACTACGACGTCAATCTGGTACTCGCCGACAAGGCCTGGGATGCAAATGGTCAGCTGTGGTTCAACCCGTTCAACACCGACGGTTTTATCGGTGACCAGATGCTGGTGAACTGGCAATGGAAGCCGACCCTGGACGTACGTGCTCGCAGCTATCGGTTCCGTATCCTCAATGGCTCGGTATCGCGCTACTTCAAACTGGCCATGGTGCGTGAAATCAAAGGCACTGGCGGCGAGTTCCAGGGACCAAAAGGTTCTGGCGTTTCCTATGCCCGGGTGCCGTTCCATATGATCGCCAACGACGGCAACATCATGGAGCACAGCGTTCCTTTTGACGGCTCCATGGACCTGGATGCAGACGGCGACAAGCAAAACCACAACGCAATCCTGCCGACCCAGGGCATCGCCGAACGCTTTGACATCATCGTTAATTTCGCGAAAAACGGAATCAAGCCAGGGGACAAGCTGTTCATGGTTAACCTGCTGGTGCATGACGACGGCAAGGGTCCTAAAGAACCCGTAGCGTTGGGCGATGTGCTGTCGCAGAAATACCTGGCAGTGATCAAGCAGTCGAGCAAAGGCCCGCAATGGGACAAGGGCGACCCGGCAGTCGGCATGGTGTTGCAGTTCAACGTCAAGGCTTACACCGGGCAGGATCTGGCCATGGACCCCGCTGCCTATGAACCCGCGAAGCCGGGCAAGGCAGAAGGGTTGGTCATGATCCCGCTCAAGCTGCATCGCGACAATGCGGCAGACAAGGCTCTGCTGGCCAAGGCTCGCCACCGTACATTCATCTTCGGCCGCTCTGACGGGACTGACGAAGCACCCTGGACGGTCAAGACCGATGGCGGTTTTGGCTTCCACATGGACCCCAGACGGCTGAATGCGGCCACCCAGCTGGCCAGCGGTCCAACCGATGCAGGGACTGCCGGGTTCGGCACGCTTGAGGTGTGGAACATCAAGGCCGGCGGCAAGGGCTGGAGTCACCCGGTGCACGTGCACTTCGAGGAAGGGATCATTCTCAGTCGGGGTGGCAAGGCTCCGCCGGAATGGGAAAAGTGGGCTCGCAAAGATGTGTACCGTATCGGCTCGGAAAAAGATGGGCTGGACAGCGTCGAAATGGCGATCAACTTCCGCGAATTTGCTGGCACCTACATGGAGCACTGTCACAACACCCAGCATGAAGACAACTCCATGCTGCTGCGTTGGGACATAGAGAAACCGGGGCAATTCCAGTTGATGCCGACTCCGCTGCCCAGCTGGGACGGTGTGCGCTATGTAAATTCGGCCGCATTGCCTACTTTCCGCAAGGGCGATGGCCTGGGCCCACAAGTGAAGGTGAGCCAATGAACCTCATGGGTGCTCAATTGGCCCTTTGCCGTGCGCTGCGCATGCATTTGGTGTTGTTGGTCACCTGCCTGCTGGGGACTCAGGTGTGTGTCGCCCATGAAGCCGAGCCGGTCCCGGTCAATGAACCCGTAACGCCCTGGGGCGGTGACTACTTTCCCAACACCCTGCTGACCAATCAGGACGGTCGGCAGATGCGTTTTTTCGATGACATGATCAAGGGCAAGGTGGTGGTGATCAATTTCATCTTCACCTCGTGCAGTGATTCGTGTCCCCTCGAAACGGCGCGTCTGCGCCAGGTTCAAAAGCTGCTGGGGGAGCGGGTCGGCAAAGATATTTTCTTTTACTCCATCAGCATCGATCCATTGAGCGATACACCCCAGGTGCTAAAGGCCTACGCGCAACGCTTCAAGGCAGGGCCCGGCTGGCAGTTTCTCACCGGTGAGTTCGACGCCGTCACCGAACTGCGGCACAAACTCGGGTTGTTCATTGAGGGTGTCGACAACGGCCGGACCAAGGATCACAACCTCAGCCTGATCGTAGGCAATCAGCAAACCGGTCGCTGGATGAAAGCTTCGCCCTTTGAAAATCCTTGGATTCTGGCTGATCAACTGGCCAATACCTTGCAAAACTGGAAGCAGCCCAGTCTCGAACAAAGCTATGCAGATGCCCCTGAAATTCGTCCACCAAGCAACGGTGAAGAGCTTTTTCGTACGCGTTGCGCCTCGTGCCACAGCCTGGGCCTGGAGGACGGGCAAGGCATCGGTATGCGCAGTATCGGCCCCGATCTGATCGGGGTGACCCGGCAGCGCGATCCGGTCTGGCTGAGCCGCTGGATACGTGAGCCGGATCGCATGCTGGTGCAGAAGGATCCGGTTGCGATGGCACTGTTCGAACAATACGGCAAGATTCCAATGCCCAACCTGCGGCTGGATGAAAGCGCCGCGCAGGCAATCATGGACTTCTTGCAGGAAGAAACGGATCGCCAGCAGTCTCTGTCAGCGCACGTGCAGTAGAGGCTAAATAGCATCATTGTATCGTCCGTCTTGTTAACGGACGCCTACACTGACTCTGAACTCGACTGAAAGGACTCAGATCAGCTACCGGGGAACACCCATGCCGTTACCCGATAAAACAGAAGCCGATCCCCATGCGCAACTGCTCAAACGCAGGCAGTTCAACCTGTTGCGCTGGTTTTCTCTGGGCAGCTTTCTGATCATTGCCGCGGTAGCCCTGGGGCTGGGCTACATATCCACGCGCTTTTTGGTCGAAGAGAGCATTGAGCGGGACTCGATCCTGACCGCGCAATTTATCCAGGCCATTGGTGCGGCAGAGATCCGGCATGCCGCTATCACGCCCGACCGTACCATGGGTGAGATGCTCGATCCGCGTCAGGACAAGGCTTATCCAGACGTTGCACCCGAGACGCGGACAACGGCGCGCATTGAGTTTCTGGACCATGTGGAGCACCTGCCGGACCTTCTTCTGGCTACCGTGTATGCCCTTGACCGCACGGTGGTCTGGTCAACCAATCCTGAACTGATCGGGGTGCGTATTGAAAATGACGATGAACTGGATCAGTCCTTTGAAATGAAGGAAGCGGTCTCCACCAGTTATCACGAAATTAACGATGAACGCCCTGAACAGCGACTGCTGCGTGAGCCCGATTACCTGTTTGTTGAAAACTACATACCGATGTTTAACGCCGACAAAAGTCACGTTATTGCCATGGTGGAGATCTACAAGGAGCCCGCGGACCTGGTAGCGCGCATACAGCGCGGCTTCAAGAGCATCTGGCTGGCGACGATACTGGGCGGACTGGTGATTTACCTGGCGTTGTTCTGGATCGTGCGCCGCGCCGCCCGACTGCTCGAAAGCCAGCAAAAGCAGCTGATTGCTAACGAAACTTTTGTCGCCCTTGGAGCTATGTCGTCAGCCGTTGCCCACAGCTTGCGCAACCCTCTGGCAAACATACGGTCAAGTGCCGAACTGTCCCAGGGCCTCGCCAGCCTAGGTGCACAGAAAAATATCGGTGACATTATCAATCAGGTCGACCGCATGTCGCGTTGGGTCCGTGAGCTGCTTGTTTCCTTGCGCCCGGCCACTGAAGAGTCCGAAGCCGTGGATTTGGTGCTGGCGCTTGAAGACACCTTGAGCGCTTTCGAACCCCTGATCCGCAGTTCGAATGTGGAAGTACGATTCAATTCACCGGCGTTTGAGCCGGTAGTCAGTCAGCAAGTGCTGCTCACGCAAATCCTCAACAGCCTGTTTGCCAATGCCCTGGAGGCCATGCCCAAGGGCGGCGTGCTGATGATCGACATCGAATCCTCGCAGCCGGGGCAATTGAGCATGACCTTGAGCGATACGGGTAAAGGCATGAGCCCGCAGCAGCAACAGATGGTGTTCAAACCGTTTTTTACCACCAAGCAAGGCGGCCTGGGTGTCGGCCTGGCGTTGGTTAAAAGAATCATGGAGCGCTTCGAAGGTTCGGTCGAACTGACCAGCCGAGAGCAGGAAGGAACCCGCGTGCGACTCAACTTTAAAGTGGCAACGGGAGAAGAATATGGAACACAGCATTCTGCTGGTCGAGGATGACGAGCTTTTAGCCGAGAATATTCAGACTTATCTGGAGCGTAAAAACTTCGAGGTGACGATCTGCCATTCGGCTGAAGAGGCGCTTGAAAAAATGACGGCCTTCACCCCTGACGTGGTGTTGACTGATAACTCACTGCCGGGCATGAGTGGCCATGACCTGATCCAGAAGCTGCGCGACAGCGCGCCGGATTTGAAAGTGATCATGATGACCGGGTACGGCAACGTAGAAGATGCGGTGATTGCGATGAAGGAGGGCGCCTTCCACTACGTCACCAAACCGGTAGCCCTGGCTGAGCTCAAGCTGTTGTTGGACAAGGCCATGGCGACTGATCGCATGGAGCGCACCCTGTCGTTTTATCAGGAGCGTGAGGCTCAGAAATCAGGGGTTCAGGCCTTGATCGGCGATTCGGCGCCCATGCAATACCTCAAGGGCACCATTGCCCAGTTGCTCGACGCGGAGCGCCGGATGGCCAACACCGACTTGCCGCCTGTTCTGGTGGAAGGCGAGACCGGCACTGGTAAGGAGCTGGTGGCGCGGGCGCTGCACTTTGACGGCCCACGCAGCAAAGGCCCGTTCATTGAATTCAACTGCGCGTCGATACCGTCCAATCTGGTGGAATCTGAGCTCTTCGGTCACGAGAAAGGGGCCTTCACTGACGCAAAGGATCGGCGTGTGGGCCTGGTGGAAGCCGCCGATGGTGGCACGCTGTTTCTCGACGAAGTCGGAGAGATGGACCTGTTGCTGCAAGCCAAGCTGCTCAAGTTGCTGGAAGACCGGACGATTCGCCGTGTCGGTTCGGTCAAGGAGCGCAAGGTGGATCTGCGGGTTATCAGCGCCACCAACTGCAACCTGGAACAGATGGTTCAACAGGGTAAATTCCGTCGCGACCTGTTTTTTCGTCTGCGCATCATCTCGATCAAGGTGCCGAGACTGCACAGCCGGGGTCAGGACATTCTGTTGCTGGCGCGACACTTCCTCGCCAGTCATGGCAAACGCTATGGCAAGCAGCATCTGCATTTCAGCAATCAGGCTGAAGAACTGCTGCTCAATTACAGCTGGCCGGGCAATGTGCGTGAGCTGCGCAACATGCTTGAGCAAACCGTGCTGCTGGCCCAAAGCGACACCATTGCTGCGAATCAATTGAACGTGTGCCTGAGCCTGGTGGATGAGCCCCAGATGCAACTGGAGGCGCAGCTTCATGAGCCACGTGCGGTTTACAACGGTATGGAGTCGATGAACCTGCCGGAAGTGGAGCGCGACATGGTGCGCAAGATGCTCGACAAGACCGACTGGAACGTCACCAAATCGGCCCGCCTGCTGGGGTTGAGCCGGGACATGTTGCGCTACCGGATAGAAAAACTGGGCCTGGAGCGCCCGGACAAACGCCAGTGGTGAGCGCCTTTAGGCGTGCGCTGCGGTTTGCCCGTTAATCCGAAGTAATGCCTTCGCGAGCAGGCTCGCTCCCACTGGGACTTCGGCACCCACAGAACTCGAGCCTTGCAGGGATTATTGTGGGAGCGAGCCTGCTCGCGATTCATACGACGCGGTTTACCCGAATGATCGCGCTGATGCTTTCGCGAGCAGGCTCGCTCCCACTAGGACTTCGGCACCCACAGAACTCGAGCCTTGCAGGGTTTATTGTGGGAGCGAGCCTGCTCGCGATTCATGCGCCGCGGTTTACCCGAATGATCGCGCTGATGCTTTCGCGAGCAGGCTCGCTCCCACTAGGACTTCGGCACCCAGAGAATTCGCGCCTTGCAGGGATTATTGTGGGAGCGAGCCTGCTCGCGATTCATACGACGCGGTTTACCCGAATGATCGTGCTGAAGCTTTCGCGAGCAGGCTCGCTCCCATAGAGGAACTGCTTGCTTGGGTGCATCGTGGCCGGGTCATTTCAGGCATTGCGCGCCGGCCCTGGCCACTTGTGCATCATGTTCGGCCTTGACTCCGGAGACACCGACGGCACCGATCACATGGCCACCGACGATGATCGGCACGCCACCTTCCAGGGAAGTCAGCAGGGGGGCAGACAAAAAGGCGTAGCGTCCACCATTGACCATCTCTTCATAGCCTTTGGAGTCGCGTCGACCCAACGCCGAGGTGCGCGCCTTTTCAGTGGCGATATAGGCGCTGATCGGCGGGCAACCGTCAAGGCGTTCAAGGGCCAGCGGATGGCCGCCGTCGTCGACAATGGCGATGGTGACGGCCCATTGGTTGTTCTGTGCTTCGCTGCGGGCCACGGCAAGGATTTGGCTGACTTCTTTCTGACTCAGTACGGCTTTGGTTTGCATGGTGGCTCTCCGGGTTGGGGCAGTGCGGCTTCGAACAGTTCGATCCAATGGCGGACCGGGGTTCTGCCTGCACTGTCGAGATGGGACTGACAACCGATATTGGCCGTCACAATGACCTCGGGGTGGCCGCTCTCCAGTGCAGTGAGTTTTTGGTCGCGCAGTTGTCGGGACAGCTCGGGCTGGGTCAGCGAATAAGTCCCCGCCGAACCGCAGCACAGGTGGCTGTCGGGAACCGCTGTCAGGTTGAACCCGACTCGGGCCAGCAGGGCTTCAACCGCCCCAGTGAGCTTTTGGGCGTGTTGCAAGGTGCAAGGGCAGTGGAACGCCAGGCGCTGATCGCTGTGTATGCCAAGCGTTTCCAGGGGCTCATCGTGCAGTACTTCAACCAGGTCCCTGGCCAGCGCGCTGACCCTTTCTGCCTTGCGGGCATAAGCCGGATCGCTGCTGAGCAGGTGGCCATAATCCTTGATGAAGGCGCCACAACCGCTGGCAGTTTGCACAATGGCCTCGGCTCCGTCTTCAATGCCGGGCCACCATGCATCGATGTTACGGCGGGCGCGATCAAGGCCCGTCGCCTGGGCGTCGAGATGATAATCCACGGCGCCGCAGCAACCGGCTTCACGGGCAGGCTTCACACTGATCCCTAGCCGGTCCAGAACTCTGGCGGCCGCCGCGTTGGTATTAGGTGACAGACTCGGTTGCACGCAGCCTTCGAGCATCAGCACCTGTCGGGCATGGTGAGTGGTCGGTCGAGGTTTTGCCGCAGGCACCGTGCGGGGCAATTTTGCCTGCAGGGGACCGGGCAGCCATGGGCGTAGAACCTGACCGCTGCTGACCAGCCCTTTGAACAGACCGGTACTCGGGACAACACTGCGCAAGCCTTCGCGCAACAAGCGCTGCCCTAGCGACCGGGGCACTTGAGCGTCGACCACGGCCCGGCCGATATCCAGCAAGTTGTGGTAATCGACGCCGGAAGGGCAGGTGGTTTCGCAATTGCGGCACGACAGGCAACGGTCCAGATGTTGCTGGGTCTTTTGTGTGGCCTCGTTGCCTTCGAGCACTTGCTTGATCAGGTAAATACGGCCTCTCGGTCCATCCAGTTCATCGCCAAGCAACTGATAGGTCGGGCACGTGGCGTTGCAGAAACCACAGTGCACACAACTGCGCAGGATGCTTTCGGCTTCCAGGGCGCGGGGCAACTGGCGTGCTTTGTCGCTCAGGGTGGTCTGCATGGCTCAACACTCCGCGTACAGGCGACCGGGGTTGAAGATGCCCCGTGGATCGAGTTGCTGTTTCAGATTGCGGTGGTAGCGCATCAGCACATCGGGCAGGGGCTGAAACGGACTGTCGACCAGGCCGTGCCGATAGCAGGTCGCATGCCCGCCGACTTCTGCCATGACGTTGCGAATGAACGCCTCATCGGCATCTGACTTGAGCCAGCGCTGCGCACCGCCCCAATCGATCAGTTGAGTACCGGGCAAAGCCAGGCAGGGAGTGTTGTTGGGCAAGGACAGCCGCCAAAGGGGCTGGGTCTCGTCGAAGAAGCTCAGCTGATGTTCGTTGAGATCGGTCCAGTACGAAGAATCCAGCAGCTCGCCACCGAGCCGTTCATGGGCCGCTGCCACCGAGCCATCGCCGCCTTCAAGTCTTATGTGCAGGCGCTGGCCATCGTGGCATGCAGCACTGATCGGCAGCGGTTGCTGGCCCCACTCTGCAAGGCGCAGCAGGGCGCGTTCGGGGTCCAGTTCCAGGCTGATACTCAGGCATTGCCGAGGCTTGGGCAGTACCTTGAGGGACACTTCGGTCACCACCCCAAGCACGCCATAACTGCCAGCCATCAAGCGGGACAGATCGTAGCCGGCGACGTTTTTCATGACTTCGCCGCCAAAGCGCAAATGTTTACCGTGCCCCGTGATGACCCGTGTTCCAAGGACATAGTCCCTGACCGAGCCTGACCAGGGCCTGCGAGGTCCCGATAACCCGCTGGCAATCATGCCCCCTACCGTGGCATCTGCGAACGAGGGCGGTTCGCAGGGCAGCATTTGTTGGGCTTGATCCAGAGCTTGCGCCAACTCCGACAAGGGGGTGCCGCAGCGGGCCGTGATCACCAGTTCGGTTGGGTCATAGCTGACGATGCCCCGGTGGGAGCGGGTGTCGAGCACTTCACCCGCTACGGGGCGGCCAAGGAACATCTTGCTGTTGGCACCCTGAATACGTAGCGGGGTAGCGTACTGAAGGGCCTGCCGGACCTGTTCCAGCAGGCGGTCGCTGTCATCCAGATCGGATTCTTTGTGCATCAGAAACGCTCCAGTTCAGGGAAGGGCAATCGACCCATGTGAACGTGCATGGCGCCAAACTCGGCACAGCGATGCAGGGTGGGAATGTTTTTGCCGGGGTTGAGCAGGCCACCGGGATCGAAGGCAGCCTTTACAGCGTGGAACAGGGTTAGTTCATCACTGTTGAACTGCGCGCACATCTGATTGATTTTTTCGCGACCCACGCCGTGCTCGCCGGTAATGCTGCCGCCGACCTTTACACACAACTCAAGGATCTTGCCGCCCAAGGCTTCGGCGCGATCGAGTTCGCCCGGTTGATTGGCATCGAACAGAATCAACGGGTGCATATTGCCGTCACCGGCGTGGAACACGTTGGCTACCCGCAGGTTGTACTCGGCCGACAACGCGGCGATGGCTTGCAGAACCCCCGGCAGCTCACGGCGCGGGATGGTGCCGTCCATGCAGTAGTAATCAGGCGAGAGGCGACCTACAGCCGGGAAGGCGTTCTTGCGCCCGGCCCAGAAGCGCACCCGCTCAGCCTCGTCTTTAGCCTGGCGCACTTCGGTGGCACCGGCCTGCTCCAGGACCTGACGTACCCGGTTGCAGTCGTCATGGACATCGGCTTCAACACCGTCGAGTTCGCACAGCAAAATGGCTTCGGCGTCGACGGGGTAGCCTGCGTGGATGAAGTCTTCCGCAGCGCGGATGGCCAGGTTGTCCATCATCTCCAGGCCGCCGGGGATGATGCCTGCGGCAATGATGTCGCCCACGGCTCGACCCGCTTTCTCAACGCAATCGAATGCCGCCAGCAGCACTTTGGCTGTCTGAGGCTTGGGCAGCAGTTTGACCGTGACCTCGGTGATCACCCCGAGCATGCCTTCGGAGCCGGTAAACAGCGCCAACAGATCAAAACCAGGGGAGTCGAGTGCGTCCGAGCCCAATGTCAGGTGCTCGCCTTCTACGGTAAGAACCTCGACCTTGAGCAGGTTGTGCACGGTCAGACCGTACTTTAGGCAATGCACGCCACCGGCGTTTTCCGCGACGTTGCCGCCGATCGAACAGGCGATTTGTGAGGACGGATCGGGGGCGTAATAAAGGCCGAACGGTGCCGCCGCCTGGGAAATCGCCAGATTGCGCACCCCCGGCTGAACCCGTGCAGTTCGGGCAGCGGCGTCGATGTGGAGGATATTGTTGAAGCGGGCCATGACCAGCAGTACGCCTTTTTCCAACGGCAATGCACCACCGGACAAACCGGTACCAGCCCCGCGAGGGACGACCGGGACGCGCAGCTCATGGCAAATCTGCAGCACGCCCTGCACCTCGTCGAGGTGACGTGGCAGCACCACCAGCAGGGGCGTGGTGCGGTAGGCGCTAAGGCCGTCGCATTCGTACGGCTTCAACTCTTCACGCTGATGCAGGACTTCAAGGCCCGGCAAACGTGCCTGCAAGGTGTGCAGAAGCAGGGCTAGATCGACGTCGGGCAGGATGCCATCGACGCGTTCATCGTAAAGGATGTTCATGGCGGCTCACGACACTCGATTGTTTTTATTAGAGGTCTGTATCCGGATGCAGCGGTCCATCATTGGACCCGGGCGTGTTCCTGTCTATGTATTGTTTGGCGGGTCGAACCAATTATGTAAAGGTTTCGATGGCGCAAGTAAACCCGTCGCACGGCAACGTGCAGGTTTGAAGGGAGAGGGTGCTGGTTGCCGGTTCAGCGGCGGATGCGATTTTTTTGCCAGCTCAGATCGCTGTGAAACGTTCCCGTATCACCGCGCATCACGTAGAGGGAGGCCCTGTAGGCCGAAGTCAGCCGGGAGCATTGCAGGCCGCGAATCTTGGTGTATGCCCAGATCCAGCCGTGGCTCGTCTTGGCGCTCATCCTTCTTCCTGCTTGTTCATCACCTGACCCCTGATTTCTACAACTTAAATGACTTGAACCTGTTTGGACCGGCTCTGGCTCAGTAGTTCCCTTTCTATAGACGGAGTATGTGTTGCAGGCGTGTCATTCAGGGCTGCGTTTGTTCGCAAGAGGTGGCGCAAGACATGATTAAGGGGTCGTTTCAAAAAACGCTGCAAAAAACGGCCTCAATGATGAACGTCATAGAGGCCGTTGACAGGTTGATTCGCGAAGCTGCGATTGAACGGCAGTGATCATTGGGGCTGCCGAACTTGCCCTGTGTACTACGACTTGGTACTGAACGTCTGACTATCCTTCTGAGCCTGTTCCTCAAGCAGGACCAGTGCCCCTACGATAAGCGCGCGCATGCCCTGGTCCAGCTCCACCTCCATTTCGGTTTCTTCCGCCAAGCGATCTGCTTCGATAACAGGCGCTCGGCTTGTTACCGAATACACCGTATCGGCCACGGCGATACCGTGGAATGCCACTGTCGCCAGCAGCCAGCGTGCGTTTTCCTTTGAGAGGCCATAGACCTGTGCGATATGGCCTTGATGCTCGTCGATCTTGGCGAGCATGGGTTGTGTCGCTGCCAGCCTGCGGATGACGTAGGGCGTCAGTCCGGGGTGCGCTTTGACAAACACCCGTACCGATGTGGCGAACAGCGTCAGGTACTCCCTCAACGCACTGCGTTGCTCTACGTCGGCCCGGGGTATTTGCCACCGAGTGAAGATCTCTTCGACTACCAGATTCTTGAGCGCCTCAAGGTTTGCAACATGCTTGTAAAGCGCCATGTGGCTGACCCCCAATGCAGCGGCTACGCCGACAAAAGTAATGCTTGGTAAGCCGATTTCAATACCGGCTTCGACGATGCGCTCTCGCGTAATGGTGCGCGGACGCCCGCGGGAGGCGGGTGGTTGTGACGCTTTCATGGCTGTTCCTTGAGCGGTGAGGAGTGTCTTGTAGCTGTCTTGTCAGCATTGCGCAAATTAGTTTATAGTCATGCAACTAATTAAGATTCTGATTTCCGGGCCAATCCCATGTGATCCGACTCCCTTCTGTTTGCCCTGCGCTGGAGTGCGAAAGCCATTCCATCCTCCTGAATTTATGGACGCTTGATTGACATGGACACTCCTGACACGGTCTCGGCCAAACCCAAGGGGCGTGGCCCCATCAGCCAGATCCTGAGCCCCATTCGTGGGCGGCTGATTGTTGCCGCCGCGCTCGCGGGTTGCGGTTCAATGTTGACGCTGGTGCCGCTGGCAGGCATTGCGCATATAGCGAGTCTGGCCCTCGGCGATTCGGGCATCGTTTCCCACGAAGTGTGGTGGGTGGTGATCGCCGGTATCGCCAGCCTGTGTCTGGGAATGCTGCTGATATCCGCCGCAGAACTTCTCGCCCACCTGGCTGATAATCGCATCACTTATCACCTGCGTATGGCGATTATCCAGCGACTGAGCCGCGTACCCCTGGGGTGGTTCACACGTCGTGCATCCGGTGAGGTCAAGCAGGCAATACAGGACGACATCAATACGCTGCACAGCCTGACCGCGCATTTCTATACGACGGTGGGGCGCGCGGTAGGCGCTATTGTTATCTCGCTTGTCTACCTGTTTGCGATGGACTGGCGCATGGCGATCGTGTCGATCTTGCCGTTTCCCGGATTCTTCCTCTTTTTCACCCGCGCCATGAAGGCCAGCGAGCGCAACATGCAGGCGTTCGTCGAGGGGATGGGGCGCATAGACAATGCCGTGGTCGAGTTCGTCAATGGCATCCCGGTCGTCAAGTCGTTCGGGGCAATTGGCAAGGCGCATAACAGTTACCGCGAGGCCATCGACGCTTTCGCCCATGCTTTTATCGGTTTCACCCGCCCTCTGGTGGGCTCAATGGCCAACGCCAATGCGATGATATCTCCGGTCGCTGTACTGGGTACGGTGCTGGCATTTGGAACTTCTTTCGTTGCGTTGGGCTGGATCGTGCCGCTGGATGTACTGCCATTCGCCCTGGTGACTCCAGGTTTATGTGGTCCCTTGCTATTGCTGCACTACGTCACTCACGACCTTAACCACGCCACGGGTGCTGCCAGCCGCGTGCAGGCACTGCTCGATACCCCGGTGCTTGAACAACCCGCGCCCGGCATGCAGTTGTTGCCTATGGGCAGTGAAATCTGCCTGGAGCACGTCGGCTACACCTATGACGCCGGGCGCAGGGGAGTGTTGGATATCAGCTTTGCACTCCAGCCCGGTACAACGACGGCCATAGTCGGTCGTTCCGGCGCCGGGAAATCAACCCTGGCGCGCCTGCTGCTGCGTTTTTTTGACCCCACCCAAGGTCGTATCACCCTCGGTGGCGTGGACCTGCGCCACATTGAGACTTCTACGCTGTACCGGCATATCGGCTTCGTCTTGCAGGAGGTGCGGCTGATTCATGCCAGTGTGTGCGACAACATTGCCCTGGGCAGGCCGTCGGCCTCCCGGCAGCAGGTAGAGGAGGCGGCGCGAATGGCCAATATCCATGAGCGCATTCTCGCGTTGCCTCGCGGCTATGACTCGGTGGTGGGTGAGGATGCGCAGTTTTCCGGCGGCGAGTTGCAACGAGTGAGTATTGCTCGCGCCGTCTTGCTCGATCCGCCCGTGCTGGTGCTCGACGAAGCCACGGCGGCGGCGGATGCCGAAAGTGAAGTTGCAATCCAGGATGCCCTGTCGCGCTTCGCCGAGGGCCGCACACTTCTGGTCATCGCCCACCGACTCGACACCGTGATGCATGCCGACCAGATCATTGTGCTCGATAACGGCACGCTCCATGAACAAGGCAACCACGCCGAGTTGCTGGCACGTCAGGGGCTATATGCCCATTTGTGGGCGTTGGGTGACTACCATAACTGCGAAGAACCGGCGGTGTCGTCATGCTGAAAGCCTTTATAGAGCTGCTGGGCGACGATGCGCCTGTTTTCCATCGTTATGTATTGATGACGGTGTCTTATGGATTGCTCAGCGGCTTGACCCTCACCACGCTGGTACCGGTGCTGGGGTATCTGCTGGCAGAAGATGTGCGCGGTGCGGCGCTGTGGCTGATTCTGACGCTTGCCGGAATGACCGTATGCTGGGCTTGGCGCCGTAGGGTGGAGAGGGCTGGTGTGGCAGTGGGTGTGGTTATCCTGCAGGGTTCACGCCAACGTATCGGCGATCATGTTGCGCGTTTGCCCTTGGGCTGGTTCACGGCCCACAACACCAGCCATCTGGGTCATGTGATTACCCAGGGGATGATGACGGTGGCCCAATTGCCAGCGCACGTATTTACACCGGTAATCACTGGGGCGGTGACGCCTTTGGTGATCGTCGTTGCGTTGTTGGCTTTGCATTGGCCAATGGGGCTTATCGCGCTTCTAGGGCTGCCGATTCTGGCCGTCGCTTTGTGGTTGACCGCGCGCCTGGGGCGGCGTACCGATCAGGCTTACCATCGTCATTTCGCCGATGCCAGCCAGCGTATGGTCGAGTTTGCACAGGCCCAGTCAGTGCTGCGCGCATTCAATAGTGAGGGCGGGAGTTCACAGTTACTCGAACAGGCCATCGAGCGGCAACGCCAGTCTGGCTTGCGGTTGATTTATCAGTCTTCGCTCTCGGTTGTACTCAATGCCTGGGTCGTGCAGGCCATTTTTGCAGCCTTGATGATTACGGCTGCTCTGTGGCTCAACGCCCAATTGGGCGGCACGCTGGATACAGATTCGGTGGTTGCGGTGATGGTCGCGCTGCTCTTGACCAGTCGCTATATCGACCCGTTGCTGGACGTGGCCAGCTATGCCGAGATCCTGCGCAGTGCGTGCGGTCAGCTTGAAGCTGTGCAGGGCATCTTCGCGGTAAAGCCTTTGTTGGAGCCGGACCAACCGCAGCCGCCACGTGATGGCAGTGTGGAATTGCGCAGGGTGAGCATGCGCTATGCCCCTGATCAGCCAGATGTACTACATAACGTCAACCTGCGTATTGCACCAGGCAGCATGACAGCCTTGATCGGTGCTTCGGGCTCAGGCAAGACCACGCTGGTCAGGCTGATTGCGCGGTTCTTCGATGCAAACGAGGGTTGCGTGCTGGTGGGGGGCGTGGATGTACGTCAGATGTCCAGTCGCCAGCTGGCGGACCATGTCGGCCAGATTTTTCAGGACAGTTATCTGTTCCTGGGCAGCATTGCCGACAACATTCGTATCGGCAGGCCCGATGCCAGCGCAGCCGAAGTCCTGGACGCTGCGCAGCAAGCCGGGATAAGTGAGCTTGTCGAGCGTTTACCGCAAGGCCTTGACACGCCTGTGGGTGAGGGCGGTACACGCCTGTCGGGCGGTGAGCGTCAGCGTATCGCAATTGCCCGTGCGTTAATCAAGGACGCTCCCATTCTATTGGTGGACGAAGCCACCGCTGCCCTGGATGCCGAGAATCAGCTTGTGATTGCCGAGGTACTGGCCGGACTTCGCGGGCGTCGCACCGTGGTGGTGATTGCGCATCAGCTGTCGACCGTGTCGATGGCGGACCAGATCGTGGTGCTGGATAAGGGCCGGATTGTCGAACAGGGCGAACCTGGCGCTTTGCTTGCCAACGCAGGCCATTACGCACATTTTCTGGATCAGCGCCGGACCGCCAAAGGCTGGCGGGTCGGCACACCGCTGAACAGTGAGCGGGTCTGATGCGGGTGCGTGTATGTGTGTTGTTTGCCCTGCTTTGCGGCGCGTCGCTGTCGGTGGGCGCACGGCAGATGGAGTGGACGCAGCTGTTGTCGCTGTCAGGCGATGCCTGGCTGACATTGACGGCCAGCCGGCTGCCGCGTTTGGCGGCGTTGATACTGACGGGGGTTGGCCTGGCCGTGTGCGGCGTCATCTTGCAGCACATTGTGCGCAACAAATTCGTTGAACCGGGCACTTCGGGCGGGCTGGATGCGGCCAGGCTCGGCATTCTGGCGTCGATCGTACTGGCACCGGGGGCCGGTACTATCTGGCGCATGCTGTTTGCGTTGGTGTTCTGTTTCGCCGCCGGTTTGATCTTCTTGGCGATCATCCGCCGCATCAGGTTCAAAAGCACGGTACTGGTTCCGGTCATAGGTCTGATGTATGGCGGCTTGCTGAGCGCCATCGCCGAGTTCTATGCCTATCACAACAACATCATGCAAAGCATGCAGGGCTGGTTGCTGGGTGACTTTTCCAGGGTCGTACAGGGCAGCTACGAAATCATTTACCTGATTCTGCCGATCGTAGTCCTGACTTATGTGTATGCGCACCGTTTTACCGTGGTCGGTATGGGTGAGGGTATGGCCATGAGCCTGGGCCTGAACTATTCGGCAACCGTGGCGCTGGGTTTGTTATTGGTGGCAATCACGGTGGCAGCCACGGTCATTACGGTCGGCGCCATTCCTTTTGTAGGGCTGGTCATTCCCAATCTGGTGGCGCTGCGTTATGGCGATAATCTGGCCCGTACGCTGCCTATGGTTGCGCTGGGTGGCGCCTCATTGCTGTTGGTCTGCGACATTCTTGGACGGTTGATTATCTACCCGTTTGAAGTGCCGATTGGTCTTACAGCAGGCAGCATGGGTGGTGTGCTGTTCCTGGCGCTGATCATTTGGAGGCACCGATGATGCGCCTCGTTTCCAGGCATGGGATATGGGGCGTAGTGCTCCTGTTGGCACTGGGGTTCGTGTTCCTGCGTTCGGGGCTGGATTTCGACTACATCATTCCCAGGCGGATTGCCCGCCTGACGGCAATGGTGATTGGCGGGATCTGTATCGGCTGGTCGTCGATCACGTTCCAGACCATTACGGGCAACCGGATACTGACACCGGCGATCATGGGCTACGAAGCCGTCTATTTGTTGTGGCAGGCCTTGCTGGTGCTATTTCTGGGAGCCGGCAGCGTGATGTTGTTGGGCAGTAACGGCAACTTCCTGCTGTCTGTACTGCTGTTGCTTGGTTACTCGTGGCTTATCCATCGCTGGCTGCTGCGTAATGGCAAGAGCAACGTTTATTTCCTGCTGCTGATCGGGCTGGTACTGACGATGGTCATCGGCACATTTACTCAGTTTGTCCAGCTCAAGGTCAGCCCTGGCGAGTTCTCGATTCTGCAGAGCTTTAGCCTGGCCTCGTTCAATCGGGCACAGCCGCAGCAGTTGCTGTATGCCGGACTGCTGGTTGCCGGTGTTTGCCTAGTAGGCATCAGAACCTTGCCGACCCTCGATGTGCTTTCTCTGGGGCGTGACCAGGCTATTTCCCTGGGTGTTGATTACCGGCGTAACGTGCGCCTGCATCTGGCGCTAATTGCCGCTCTGGTCGCGATTTCAACCAGCCTGCTCGGGCCCACCGCGTTTATGGGCATCTTCGTGGCAAACATGACCTATGCGCTTGCCCGAACCTTCAGGCACCGAGTTACTTTGCCGTTGGGCTGCGTGATTGCCATTGGGCTTTTCATCGCCGCCCAACTTCTGGTCGAGCATGTCTTCAACTACAAAACCACCGTTGGAATTCTCGTCAATCTGGTGTGTGGCGGGTATTTCCTTTTGCTGATGGTGCGCACCCGGGGAGCCTCATGATCACCGTCCACGATATCCATAAGGTCTATGGCGCCAAGACGGTCTTGCGCGGTGTTGACGCCCATTTTCCCTCTCGGCAGCTGACTTCGCTGATCGGCCCCAATGGCGCGGGCAAGACCACCTTGCTGATGATGATCGCACGGTTGATGGAGCCAACATCCGGAGAAGTCCGCATCGAGGGCCGTGCAGTTGCAGGCATTCGTGTCGGCGAATACGCCAAACGCGTGGCCACCTTGCGTCAGGCGCCGGATTTCAATTTGCGTCTGACAGTAGAAGAGGTGGTCGCCTTCGGGCGCTTTCCCTACAGCCGTGGAGTGTTGACCCGTGAAGACCAGCGAGTGATCGACGAGGCCATTGATTTTCTCTCGCTCCAAGCGCTGCGCCATGCCTATCTCGACGAACTCAGTGGTGGGCAGCGACAAATGGCATTTCTGGCCATGACCATCGCCCAGCAGACGGATTACCTGCTGCTGGATGAGCCGCTGAACAATCTTGATATCAAACACGCCGTGCAGATCATGCGGGCATTGCGCCGACTCTGCGACGAACACGCACGCACCGTGATCCTAGTCGTGCATGACATCAATTTTGCCGCCAGTTATTGCGATCACATTGTCGCGATGAAGGAGGGCGCAGTGTATTGCGCCGGCAGCGTTGATGAGGTGATCACTGAATCGCGGCTTGGTGAGCTTTACGGGCTGGACTTCGAGATCACCCACAGCCCACGTGGACGCCTGTGCAATTACTTCAATCCAGAAAGAGAAGCTAAATGAGCACTGATCTCACATTTCGATTGTGGCTGCTGGCCCTGCTTATCGGCGCGTTTGTCACGGTGCAAGGGTGCAATGAGAAGCCGCTTGAATCGCCCCGGGAAACCGCCAGGGCGCAATCAGGGCAGGAGGCGTTTGCGCCGGTCACGGTGCAGCATCAGTTGGGTACAACCGTGATCGATCGTGCTCCACAGCGCGTGGTTGCTTTGGACATGAATGAGGTCGATTTTCTCGATCAGTTGGGTGTTCCTGTGGCCGGTATGCCCAAGGATTTCATCCCGCACTTTCTGTCCAGCTACAAGGACGCGCCGGGGGTCGAGGATCTGGGCGCTATTGTCCAGCCCAACCTTGAGCGGGTTCATCGGGCGAGGCCTGACCTGATATTGATCACGTCGCTGCAGGCCAACCACTATCGGGAACTGAGCGAAATGGCTCCGACGATTCATTTCGATGTCGACTATCGAGATAGCGAGACGCGCCATATCGAGGTCATCAGGGATCACTTGCTGACCCTGGGGCGGATCTTCGGCAAGGAAAACCTTGCAGGACAGAAAGCCCTGGAACTCGACGCGAAAGTTGAGGAAGCAAGGCGTATCACTGAAGGGCGGCCGGAAAAAGCACTGGTAGTGCTGCATAACAACGGTGCTTTCAGTTCCTTCGGTGTGCAGTCTCGCTATGGATTCATCTTCAATGCCTTGGGCGTTAAATCTGCTAGTCCGATGGCCGAAGCGGGGCTGCATGGCCAACCTGTTTCAAGTGAATTCATCCAGCAAGCCAATCCCGACATCATCTACGTGGTTGACCGCACGGCCGTGATGGAGCGCCGGGCGGTGATGGATGTGCAGAGCATGGGCAATCCGTTGCTGCGCCAGACCAATGCCTGGAAAAACGGCCGGGTGATCTTCGTCGATGCCCAGGCCTGGTATGTAACCGGCGCCAGTCCAGCCTCCCTGAAGCGCGTAATCGAGGACGTCATAAAGGGCTATCAAGGCTGAACCCTGGCGGGGCTGTGCCAGCCGCATATTTCATAATTAACGATTCTCATTAAAAACATTCCTTGTATTTAGATTCAGAGGAAGCCTTCTCAATTGACGGAGCCATCGCGTGAGCAAACACCATTTTCAAAACCGTATTGCGTCAACACGAGCAGTTTTTGCCTTGAATCGTACCTGTGTAGCCGTGCAGACCGTGTTGTTTGGCATGGCGTTGTCCATGACGGGGCTGCCGGCTTACGCCGAGAGTTCGGCCAATGAGGAAAAAAAGAGCGTATCAACGCTCCCTGCCACGATGGTTGAGGGCGAAATGGCATCGCCAGCCGAGTTGCCAGCCAGCTATGCCGGCGATCAGGTCGCTTATGGCAGTCGGGTTGGTTTACTGGGTAACAAGGACTTCATGGAGACGCCTTTCAGTACCATCAGCTACACGGAAAAATACATCGCCGACCGCCAGGCCCAGAACATCACTCAGGTCATTGCCGCGACTGACCCGTCAGTGTTCAGCAATGGCTTGACCGGTACTTTCAGCGAGAACTACTCCATACGTGGCTTCGCCAGCAATATTAGCGATGTGACTATTGGTGGCCTGTATGGCGTGGCCCCCTACTATCGAATTTCGCCAGAAATGTACGAGCGCATCGAGGTGCTCAAAGGCCCGTCTGCACTGCTCAATGGAATGCCACCGGGTGGCTCGGTGGGCGGTGCCGTCAACTTGGTGCCAAAGCGTGCGAGCGCCGAACCGCTGACTCGTCTGACGGGCACCTACATGTCTGATGCTCAGTTCGGCGGGCATCTCGATGTGGGCCGGCGTTTCGGTGAAGACCAGCAGTTTGGCGTGCGCTTCAACGGTGTGTACCGTGATGGTGACGGCGCGATTAATCATCAGGAGCAGAAAGCCGAGTTGACGTCGCTTGGCCTGGACTGGCGTGGTGAGCGCGTCAGGCTCTCTGCCGATCTGTATGAAAGTGAAGACCGGGTACGCGGGCAGAATCGCGGGATCAACCTGGCCTCCGGCCTTGCAGTGCCCAAGCCCCCCAAGGCAGATACCCTGTTAAACCCAGACTGGGCTTATGTGCAGACCAAGGACAGGGGGGGGATCATTCGCGGTGAGTTCGACCTGACCGACACCCTGATGGCTTATGCCGCCTACGGAGTGAGCAGGACCCATTACGAATACAGCGGCACCATGCTGGCCGAGGTGTTCAATGACGCGGGCGACTTCAAGACATCCATGGGGCAGTTGAAAATGGACCTTGAGAAAACTTCGGGGGAGGCTGGCCTGACGGGTAGCTTCAATACAGCCTCGATCGGGCATCGCTGGACCGTGAATGCCACGCACTACGGCGATACCCAAAAAGACTATGGGCGCCGTCAGGTGCCCGGCGCGGACTGGATTACCAATATCTACAACCCGGTATGGGGCTTGGCTGCAGCCAAGAATTTTCCGTACATTGCACACTCGCAAACCCGCCTTACCAGCTACGGTGTGGCGGACACGTTGTCGATCCTGGAGGACCGGGTGCAATTGACTCTAGGTGTACGCCGCCAGCAAGTGCTCACCGACACCTTCAGCACCACCACCGGGGCACGTACCAACCGTTATGACGAGAGTGCAACCACACCTGCTGCCGCGTTGCTGGTAAAGCTCAGCGAGAATGTTTCCGTATACGCGAACTATATTGAGGGCCTGAGCAAGGGGGCCACAGCACCGATGACAGCGGCGAATGCCGGGGATGTGTTCGCACCCTACAAATCCAAGCAAAAGGAAGTCGGTGTGAAGGTGGATCTAGGTGATTTTACCCACACCATCAGCCTGTATCAGATCGAGCGTCCCAATAGCTATACGGACCCTGACACCAATATCTTTTCCTTTGGCGGCGAGCAACGTAACCGTGGCATCGAGTGGGGCTTTTTCGGCTCGCCGCTGCATGACGTACGTCTGATGGGTGGTGTTGCCCATGTCGATCCCAAGATCACCAAGGCCGCAGGCGGTGTCAACGAAGGCAAGACGGCTACCGGACTGCCCAAGCTGCAAGGCAAGCTGGGTGTGGAATGGGACACCTCGATCGTGGAACGCTTGACGCTGACTGCCAATGCGACGTCGGTGTCAAAGCAGTACATCAATTCCGACAACTCGCAGTCGCTGCCTGGCCACACCATCTACGATCTGGGCACGCGCTACACAACCCAGTTCGCCAGTCGCCCGGTAACATTGCGCGGCAGCGTGACCAACGTGACCAACAAAGCCTATTGGGGCACGCCGTTGTTATCCAGTCTTGGCTTGGGCGCACCGCGAACTTTTGAGCTTTCCGCCACCGTGGACTTCTAAGAGGCAAGGCGTGAAATTCTGACAGCGTGCCGTCAGAATTCAGTGGGTCAGTAGGTATGCCGAGTCATCGGTTCGACAGACTGGATCATGCCAGGCGCAGTGCTCGCCTTGCTTGATCCAGTGCATGGCCAAACGTGCGGAGTCCGTTTTAGAGGCGTTGCGCCGCTGCGCCTAAAGCAGTTGGTCAATCAGGACCGCATTGGTGTAGATCAAGCTTGAGTCGCTCGATTGATGTCCGACCAAATGAAACTGCCCACGATCCAGATGTAAATAGACCCGCATCTGGCAGTCTGACAATGGGCCATACCCCTCGGGCAGGGTCAGATCCAGTGTGGTCATGTCGACGTCGACCATGACTTCAGGTTCCTGGGTTTTCTGCAGCCGTTCCTCAGCTTGTTCCATACGTCGATGGAGGGGGCCGTCGACATAAAAATGGATCTCACCTACCGGGGTAGGACTGTCGTCGGGACTGTTTTTACACCAACCTTCAATTGTCAGGGCACTCATCACTGAACCTCCGCTGTAGATGGCCGACGCTTCGCAGCGCATGCCGCGCTGTTTGCCATAACGTGTCAGACCTTTACGCTCAGGCGGGGTTCGTCTTTTGTGACCAGCGGTGGACCCGAGTTTTTGTTCCGCCCGGCAGGCGGGGCATCTACTCCTGAGGCGCCAGGTCGCCGTACCAGTAGGCTGCGGTGACACCGCCATCCATCAGGAAGTCGCTGCCGGTGATGAATGTCCCTTCAGGCCCCATCAACAGTGCTGCGACCGAACCGACTTCATCGGGTGTTCCGCCACGGCCGGCGGCGCTGAGGTCGATCATGCGCTGGTAGCCTTCGCCGCGTGGACCGCTGAGTTCATCTCTGGCCAATGGGGTAAAGATGATGCCCGGGCTGATGGTATTGACCCGTGCCCCGCGCTTGCCCCAACGCACCGCCTCGGCCATGACGCGCAACGAATTGCCGCGTTTGGAAATCTGATAAGCGTGCAATGGATCGCTCACCTGGTCTGCCTGAAGCATCGGCAGTGCCAGTAACTCTTCGACAGGGGTGGTGGCCAGTGCCTTGTTTTGCTCCGGTGTGAGGGCGGGCAGGCGATGGCCTGATTGCGAGGCGATGACCACTGCTGATCCACCTTCGGCGATCACGTTGCCGAACACTTCCAGCACCAGTGCCGTGCCATACAGATCCACGCGCAGGATGGTCGATACCGGCGCCTGGGACGGAGAAACACCGGCAGCGTGGATCACCGCGGTGACCTCGCCAATGGTGGTTGCCAATTGAACCAGGGCCTGGACCGACTCGCGGGAGGAAACGTCGACGACAGCCGTGGTGACCTCGAAGCCTGCGTCGAGCAACACCTTGGCCGCCGTATCGGCGTTCTCCTGCCGCAGGTCGGCCAGTACCACGTGTTTGCCCGCGCTGACACGGCGGGCAATTGCCTGGCCAATGGAGCCTGCGCCTATGACGACGGTGACGTTACGGGTGTTCTTCATGAATACCTCGAGTGAGTGCTGATTGCAGCGACTAAGTGTGACTTGCCGCAGTTATCGTAGCCGCAACTGGCGAGAGCGTTAAACGCACAGGAATCAAAGGCCTTGGGCATACTGTTCGTCGCTGACCTGCTCCATCCAGTCCACCACTTTTTCGTCCAGCACTTCGGCAATGGCGATATGAGTCATCGCCGTGGTGGCAGTCGCTCCATGCCAGTGTTTGACATCAGGCGGGATCCACACGGTGTCCCCCGGTTTGATTGAACGGGCGGGCTGCCCCAGTTCCTGTACCAGGCCGGACCCGGCGGTCACGATCAAGGTCTGGCCCAGCGGGTGGGTGTGCCAGGCAGTGCGGGCTCCGGGCTCGAAGGTCACTGTAGCGCCGCTGACACGGGCGTCCTGGGTTCCCTTGAAAGGCGCATCGACGCGAACGGTACCGGTGAAGTAATCACTTGGGCCCTTGGCCGATGGCTGAGAACCGTTGGGATGGATGATGAGCATTGATTTCTCCTCTGCGGGTACTTCAAGGGCGAGCAATGACAGCGATAACGCCGTGGCTGCGAGGCTGTTCATGACGATTCCCTTAAGGCAATGGCCGCCGGTGACGACTGATAGAGAGCGGCGTGAAAAATTGAGAAGCCCAGTACGCTCTGCCTAGGCTGAGGTGCGCTCATTTGGAGCAAGTTGTTCACTCTATCAGCTGCGAATTATCATGATTAGCCGCTAGAATTCGAAAACACTTATGTGAGTGCCTCATTAATGCTTAGGGAAAACGCCAGCGATCTGCTTGCCTTCCTCGCTGTTGCGAGGGAGCGAAGTTTTACCAAGGCAGCTGCCAGACTCGGGGTCTCGCAATCAGCGCTCAGTCACACAATTCGTGGTTTGGAAGCTCGATTGGGACTGCGCCTGTTGACCCGTACCACGCGCAGCGTTTCGCCCACCGAGGCGGGCGAGCGGTTGATGAAGCGGGTGGGGCCTCATTTCGAAGAAATCGAAATCGAACTGGCCGGCCTGAGTGATTTGCGCGACACCCCTGCGGGCACAATCCGTATCAATGCCATGGACCATGTGCTGGATCAGATCATTCGGCCGGTGCTCAAGGACTTTCTCCCCAGGTATCCGGATATCTCGGTGGAAGTTTGCTGCGATTACAGCTTTGTCGATATTGCCGCTCAAGGCTTTGATGCCGGTGTCAGGTTGGGCGAGGATGTGGCGCAGGGCATGATTGCCACCCGCATCGGGCCGGACATGCGCATGTCGGTAGTGGGTTCGCCTGCCTACTTTGCCCATCGAACATTACCCACGACACCTCGGGCGCTTACGGAGCATTTGTGCAATAACCTGCGGTTGCCCACGAACGGCGGTCTGTATGCCTGGGAGTTTGCCAAGGAGGGTGAAAGCCTCAATGTCCGGGTGACGGGCCAGGTGACCTACAACGGTGTTTATCAACTGCTGCAAGCTGCGCTGGATGGTTTTGGGCTGAGTTACATTCCCCACGATCTGGTCGTGCCCCACCTCAATGCAGGGCGCCTGATTCATGTGCTGGAAGACTGGTCGCCACGGTTTGCCGGGTTTCACCTCTACTACCCGAGTCGACGCCAGGCTTCACCTGCGTTTGCCTTACTGGTGGAAGCATTGCGCTACAAGGCCTGATCCTCTTCGATGTTCAATTTATGGCCAATCCATGGCCATAAATCATCAGAAGCTTTAGCCGGGTTGCCTGACTACGTGACTGGCTGACGGCCTGTTCCTGAACTGCGTTACTTGATAGGCAATGGCCAGCCATATGAACCAGGCAGGCATCACGCACAGGGCGAGGCGGGTGTCAGGTCGAAGGGCAAGCAGACACAGCACAAATGCCAGGAAAGCGAGGGACAACCATGCCACGGGCAGCCCTCCTGGCATCTTGTACCTGGATTGCGCATGCAGGTCGGGCCGTGTTTTGCGGTAAGCGATGTAGGACGCCAGGATGGTCGACCAGGTAAAAATCACCAGGATGGCCGAGACTGTCGATACGATCGTAAAGGCGGTCATGACTTCAGGGATGATGAACAGCAGCAGCACCCCCAACAGCATGAGGAACGTAGTGAACGCCAGGCTGGTGAGTGGAACACTGTTTTTCGAAAGCCGTTTAAAGATACGGGGTGCATTACCCAGGTCGGCAAGGCCGAACAGCATCCGGCTGGACGAAAAAACACCGCTGTTGGCTGAGGAGGCTGCAGAGGTCAGAACGACAAAGTTTACAATGCCGGCGGCCGCCGGAAACCCCGCGATCAGGAACAGTTCAACGAAAGGACTTTTGTTGGCGGACACTTGTTGCCATGAGGTTACGGCGATGATGCAGGCCAGTGCCAGCACATAGAAAAGTATGATTCTGAGCGGTATGGAGTTGATGGCCTTGGGCAACGTCTTTTCTGGCGACTTGGTTTCAGCGGCCGCAGTACCGATCAATTCGGTGCCCGCGAAGGAAAAGATCGCCATCTGAAAACCGGCAAAAAAGCCGAATAGCCCGTTAGGAAAGGCCGCTTGTTTGTCCAGCAAGTGCGTCAGTGAAGCCGTAACCCCCGTCGGGGATACGAAGGAGCTGCCAATCAGCACGGCACTCACGCCGATAAGCGTAACGACGGCGATGATCTTGATGATTGCGAACCAGAATTCAACTTCACCAAACAGCCTGACGGTTAGTACATTCAGGGCAAAGAGGGTAAACATCATGCCGATGGCGGGTATCCAGGCCGGTACATCAGGGAACCAGTATTGAAAGAACCCCCCGACAACCACGGCGTCCCCTACCACCGCAACGCTCCAGCTCAGCCAGTACGACCATCCCAGAAAGAAGGCTGCTCGAGGGCCTAGGTAGGCACCGGCAAAATCCGCGAAACTCTTGAAGTTGAGGTTGGATAAAAGCAGCTCTCCCATGGCTCGCATGACGAAGTAAACAAAGAGCCCAATGATCATGTAGATAAGAATGATCGAGGTTCCGGACAGGGCGATTATCTTTCCGGAACCCATAAACAGGCCGGTGCCAATAGCACCCCCCATGGCCATTAGTTGAATGTGACGATTGCTGAGCGTGCGCTGTAATGCGGGCCGTTCAGTTAAATCATGGGTGTCAGTTTTCATCACAAAACCTCTTGATTTTATGTTTTTGAGTTTTGGCAGAAAAAGAGTGCAGGTTTATTTTTATAAAGTGTGTGGTCATGTCTTGCACGTTGAGGCTGATTGGCGTGCGCCTGATTAATGAAGTGTCAGGTGGATTGGCACCTGACTGAAACGCCAAGGGTGAACACGTTCAGCTTGAGGTGAGTTGTGACTTCTGACTGCGCAAGACAGGTGAATGACCAGAAGTTCCTTCAATCAACTGATACAGGTTCTTGATGTTTTTCGGGGAGGGCACCAAATGGATCTTTTCGCCCAGGCCATACTTGCAAGCCAGGTCATGTAAGTAACGAAGTGAAGAAAAGTCTTCGAGGGCAAAGCCAACAGAATCGAACACTGTGACTTGAGTGTCACTTTCGCGGCCGGGTTCGTTGTCCCGGACGATGCGGAAGAATTCGATGACCGGAAAGTCTGGGGCCAGTTGCTGAATGTCGCCTTCGATGCGTGTCTGGGGCTCGAACTCGACGATGATCCGGGCGTTGCGCAGGATATCGGCATGAAGTTCGGTTTTCCCCGGACAGTCACCGCCGACCGCGTTGATGTGCATGCCAGGCTCGATCATGTCGGGGGTCAGAATGGTCGCGTATGCCTTGTCCGCCGTGACAGTAGTGATGATATCGGCACCTTTGACCGCTTCATGCACCGAGGTGGCCACGGTGACCGTGATGCCTGTGTAAGCTTCCAGGTTGCGCTTGAGCTTCAACGAGGCAGCATGATCGATATCAAAGATCCGCACCTCGTTGATCCCCAGCATTTCATGAAAGGCAATGGCCTGGAATTCGCTCTGGGCGCCATTGCCGATAAGGGCCATACATGTCGAGTTCTTGCGTGCCAGGGACTGCGCCACCAGTGCTGACGTTGCCGCGGTTCGCACCGCTGTGGTCAGGGTCAGTTCGCTGAGGAAGGTGGGGTATCCGCTCTGGACATCGGCCAAGACGCCAAATGCCATAACTGTCGGCAGGTTTCTGATGGCATTGGCAGGATGGCCGTTCACGTATTTGAATGAGTACTGTTTGCCATCATCGGTCGGCATCAACTCGATGACCCCGGACTCGGAGTGATTGGCTGTGCGCGGAGATTTATCAAAGTCTGCCCAGCGGCAGTAATCAGCCTTGATATAAAGAGCCATTTGTTGGATGGCATTACCAATACCCATTTTTCCAAACAGCGAGGCGGCGTTATCAACGTTTATGAACAGAGTCATTTTCAGTTATCTCGAAGTGGCGAGTCGTAAAAGTTATATCGGGTACGGAGGTTCAGTGCTGTTTACTTTCATACCCGTGAAGTACGTTGACCGCATTGATCCCGATTTCATCGACCATATAACCGCCTTCCATGACAAAGAGCGTAGGGGCGCCAACAGTGGCGATGATTTCACCCATGCCGAAAAAATCATGGCTTTCCAGAAGGAAGTGGCTGATGGGGTCATCTTTGAATGTGTCGACGCCTAACGAAATAACCAACAGTTCAGGTGCGAAGTCCTTGAGTTTTCTGCAGGCGTGAATCAGGGCATTTTCATAACGCTGCCAGGTCGTATTTTTTGGCAACGGGTAGTTGAGGTTAAAACCTTCGCCGGCACCGGCACCGCATTCGGAACTGAAGCCCGAGTAGTACGGATAGGAAACCGAGGGTTCGCCATGCAAAGAGACAAACATCACATCATGACGGTCATAGAAGATGTTTTGTGTTCCGTTGCCATGGTGGAAGTCAACATCCAGTACCGCCACACGTTTTGCCCCCTGAGTAATTGCTTGCTGGGCGGCAATGGCAGCGTTGTTCAGGTAGCAATAGCCTCCCATGTACTCACGTGCGGCATGGTGGCCGGGCGGACGGCACAGGGCAAAGGCGCTGTTTTGCCCTTCGTTGATCAATGACAGGCCGGTGAGTGCAATATCCGCACTGGTTTTGACCGCTTCCCACGTGGTGCTGGTGATCGGTGAACCGGCATCCATTGCAAAGAAGCCCAGCTTGCCATCAATGAAAGCGGGGACGTGTTCATTGGACAAGTCTCGCACTGGCCATACGAGGGGAAGGGCGTCGTGGGTGCGGCCGGTTGCCGTCCATTCGGACCAGGCCGTTTCCAAAAAGGAAACATAGCGCTCACTGTGCGCGTTGACGTAGCACGCCCGGTCGAATGTTCGCGGAGCGATGATCTCGCCGAGCCCGACATGCCTGACCCTGTCACGCACGGTATCTGCACGGCTTGGCTGCTCGAAAGAGGGCTTGAGCACGCCGTCCTTCAGTTCGGTGCCGTGGTGCAATCGATGAGAGTCGCTAAAAACTGTAAACATTTATTCGCATCCATTGTTTTTGTTCAGGTATCTATTTTGTTCGGGGTTAGATGCGATTTCTTTGCTTTTATTGTTGGTGAGATTAGTATCTTGGGTAATATTTTCCTTTAAAAAGAAATAATATGAAAAAAAATACCAAACGTGTGGCGCTTGATGACACTGACCTGGCCATCCTGGCCTTGCTGCAGGAGGACGCCAGCATTTCCAACGCTGAGTTGAGCGAACGACTTTCCTTGAGTCTTACGCCCTGCTGGAGACGGCGTAAAAGAATGGAAGAGGAGGGCGTGATCAAGGGCTACCAGGCGAACCTGGATCGGCGGATGTTGGGGCTGGACATCATGGCATTCGTGCACATCCGTTTTGCCACGCACACCGATCAGACCCCGGAAGCCTTCGAGGCGGTCATCAAGCAACTCCCAGAGGTTTTGTCGTGCCACAAGATCACGGGTGATGCTGACTACCTTTTACAAGTGTTGGCCCGGGATCTTGATAGTTACAGTGATTTTGTCGAAAGCGTGTTGAGGCGCCAGTTGGGTATAGCTTCCATCCAGTCGAGCCTGGCGTTGCGTGAGGTCAAGAGCACCAGTCGCGTCGCTATTGAAGGCCCGGCCATGAAGTAACCCGGGGCGCGATAAGGGTCACAGGGGGGCTTGCCTTAAATCAGTCAATAGCTACGGGCCGCTTGCATGTCGGCGAGGACGAAAGGACGCACCGTGTTGACTCGAACTGTTGCGACGGCAATGTCGTCATCCAGCCTTCAGAAAATTGAAGGCGGACCGGTTATTTGCGGATGCGGATTTTTTGATGCGTGAGGGTGTTATAAAAAACGCCAGTATCGCCTCTAAGTACATACAGGGTTGCTCGGTAGGCAGATGACAGTCTGGGGCATAACAGACTGCGCATCTTGCGATAAGCCCACATCCAACCTCGTCCAGATACGTTTGTCATAAGCCTGCCTTGATTGTAGATTAATGAGTTGTTTGTGCGACGGCTCTTGCTGATGGCAATCATCCGCGCAGGCCTTTAAGTGCATTGGTGCTGTCAGATAATTAAAAAGTTATTGTTGCAGGTGAGGTCGTGCAGGGTAAGTTAATTAATGACGGATCATGTGCTTTTCATGAGCGCTGTTTTGACTCGTCAAGTTGAAGGGGGTAGGAGGCTATACAGTGATGTCTAAGTTGTGGGTGTGGGCTGGAGTGTGGAATGAGTTGATCATAGTGCCAGCGCTGATTTTTTGTCACCCGCCACCCTGTTTATTTTTTGAGTTTAACAATAGAGTTGACGGGTTGCTGGCGCCATTTGAATGGCTGGGTGCTGGCTTGAAGGGGGATATCTTCTTTATAAGGGAGGCGCCCATGATGATCTCAGCATGTTAAGTTGACGAGTTATTGGCGTCATTTGGTTGGCTTATTTATTAATTCAAGGTTGGGTTTTATTTCGTGTGGCTTTTCTTTTGTTTTATTTTTTTATAAATTAGCGGTGTGGCGTCTGATTTAACCTCCCTGGCGGGTCAATTAAGGCGTCATTGAGCTGCTTTTGGGGAGCTCCGGGCTGTTCATTAACAATAAAACCTCAGTGCTCACCCACTTTTGTGGCTAAATGCATGGCCCTCTTGTACGGCAGGCTGTTCGATGCTGCCGGCGTTCAATTTAGTCCGTCAGACTGTCTGGGACAGGTGGGTGGATCGTTGGTTTAACGGTGTCATACCGTCAGTCGAACTTAACGTATCAGCGACTAAACATGAGCCCGATTAATCAGGGGTAGTGGTTAAGCTTATTTAGTTATCCCTCGCTTTACGAGAATGTTCACGCGTCACACAGGGAAGGAGTTGAGAGTATGGAGTGCGAACATTTTGTACAAGTTATCGCTGTGACAAGCGGTAAGGGAGGCGTAGGCAAGACCGTTGTCGCGGTTAACCTCTCATTGGCGCTGGCTGAGCTCGGTAAGCGGGTCGTGTTGCTGGAGGCTGACCTGGGATTGTCGAATATTGGTGTTCTACTGGGCTTAAACCCGAAGTACACGCTTGCCGATCTGATTGAAGGCCGTTGCGAATTGTCCGATGTGCTGATGCGAGGACCTGGCGGAGTGCTCATAGCCCATGCAGCGTCAGGTGATCGGAACATGGCGCATTTGTCGGCGGCACAGTACGCAGGTTTGATTCAGGTATTCAGCGATATAGCGGACACCCTTGATGTCCTGGTAATTGATACCGCTTCCGGTATTGGTGAATCGGTCGTGAGTTTTGTTCGGGCCGCCCGGGATGTTTTATTGGTGGTGTGTGATGAACCCACTTCAATTACCAATGCGTATGCACTTATAAAGTTGCTTAATCGTGACTACGGTATAAGCCGTTTTCGGGTGTTGGCCAATATGCAGCACACGCCACTGGACGGTCAAAGACTGTTCGCAAAGTTAATCAAGATTACGGATAGTTTTTTAAGTGTCACCTTGCAATACGTAGGGGCAATTCCGTACGACCAGGATGTGCGCAAGGCTGCGCTTATGCAACGAGCTGTTTACCGAAGCTTCCCTCGTTCCAAAAGTGCAAAGGCTTTCAGGGCTATTGCTCAAAAGATCGATGCGTGGCCAATTTCAAACAGTCCTCGAGGGCATATAGAGTTTTTTATCGAGGGACTTGTCAGTCACTCGAGAAGGTGAGGTGGGTGGGCGTGTTTTTTGAAGTAGTCACCTGTTTTTATTTGTTTCAGGGTGCACTTTTCTCCCTTGGGTCCTCACGACTCAACTAGGGGGGCACTCAAAACCGGATCATTATAAAGCGATCAGCGCCTGCCGCATCCAGACAGGCCTTTGGTCATCCTTATCAATGACCTGTCTATTTTTCACAGCCGTTACTTGGAGAGCATCAGCGCATGTCTAAAGTTGCTAAATACCGGGACCTCGAACGCCAGATCATCGAACACCAGATGGTTCTGGAAGCGCTAAAGAACGACAAGTCCTTCCAGGCAGAAACCGAATTTGAAAACAAACTGCATAAACTGATGGAGGCGTACGGTGTCAACCTGCATCAGATCGTCGCTCTGCTTGAGCCGGATCTTGCCAGTGCCATGGACGGGACGGTGGAGGGGCGCAAGGTTCAGCGGGCTGCCCGGACTCTCAAGCGTTATCTGAACCCGTTCACCAACGAAGTCGTCGAGACAAAGGGCGGTAATCACAAGACGCTTAAAGCCTGGAAAATGGAGCACGGGGCAGATCAGGTCGAACGCTGGTTGCTTGCATGATTCATGGGTAGATTAAGCACTGCACCCCTCGAACCATTGTGCATGCTCACATGCCTCAGTGTTGAGGACTGAGCCTGCGCTTTCGGCCAGAATACCGCCGGGAGCGGGAGGCTCAGTTGGCGCCGGTGCTCCCGCAGGTGTTCACCCCAGGCACTGCGGCGCAGGAAAGAGCAGCACCAACATCCAGCCGGCCCCAAAGAGCCCGACCCCAAACGTCAGATGGGCAATCACGCTCCTGCGTCTTGCTACCTTCGGTGCCGGGGTTTTGGACGCAGCGATACCGAAACCAAACGCGGGCTGCATGATTAAAAAGGGTGCAGTCACACTGATCAAACCAGCCATCAGCGCAGGCACCAAGGAGGGGTTGCAGAGCCAGGCAACGCCCTGGACACCGACAAGCGCCATCGCGAAGACGCAGCCCGTAATGTAATGAAACACCCAGCCAACCAAGCGCTCATTCCTGACCTTGGGCGCAGCCTTGATCGAGGCATGACGAAACTGCCCGTCTACCATGTGGCCCAGCCAGCGACCGACCAGTCCATAGTCAGCTGACGCAACGCCCAGAACCCGTGCTTGAATCAAAGCCGATACGTCCATGATCAGCGTGGCGGCCATTCCAACAAACAGAATGCGCATTATCGTCTCACTTGTTTCCATCATATTTCCCTTTGTCTTTAGCCCGCTTTGGTGGTTTTATCCGGGCAGTCTGCAAGTTCAAGTCCACTTGAGGTCAAGCATGAAAGAGATGACTATCGGTGAAGTGGCTGCACATTCTGGCCTGCCGTCTTCAACCCTTCGGTATTACGAAGAAAAGGGTCTTATCCGCTCGATAGGACGTCGTGGCCTGAGCCGCGTATTTCGGGCCGACGTGCTCCAGCAGTTGTCATTGATTGCGCTCGGGCAATCTGCGGCGTTCTCACTGGACGAAATAGCCGCCATGCTGGACGTTGACGGTCAGCCAGCCATTGATCGTCAGCGGCTTTCGCAAAAGGCTGATGAACTGGACCGCACCATTGAGCGCCTCAGTGCCGTACGCGATGAGCTTCGTCGTGCGGCGTCGTGCCCGGCTGCTCTTCATATTGAATGCTCAACGTTTCAAAAAATGCTGAAAGCTGCCGGGGCAGGGGATATCAAGCCAAAGACCGGCAAGGCAAGCCTGCACAGATTGAGGCCGTGAAGCGGTCGCTCACCCACGTGGTCGCAAACAGGCGCGCGTGCTTGCGACCTTCGAGCATGTTCTTTCAGCTGTACAGGCACAAACGGGTATCTAGGGTCTGCGCGCAAAATCTGTGAGTGGGGTCACGCCACATTCAACTCACTGTCCTTGATATCGGCAATCGGCCCCAGAATCGAAGTGTCGAACCGGGCGAGGTCGGTGTGGGTTGCCAGACGGCGGGGAAGGTCGGGATTGGCCAGAGCCGCCTTGCCCAGCGCGATCATATCGGCGCCGTCTCGCACTACTTGCCCAGCACGTTGCGACTTATCCAGGCCGCCATTGGCAATGATCGCCACCTTAGGAGCATATCGCCGAGCCAGCTCCACCAGGCTTGAGTTTCCTTCGGCGAATGCCGGTTGCCATGCCTCAAACTCCGTCACATGGATGAAGTCCACGCCAGCGTCCTTGAGCGAACCAAAAATCACTTCGGCGGCTGCTTCGCCTCCCTCCCATTTGTGTGCATGGTCGTTCACCTTGCTCTGGGAAATCCTCACGCCGACGGGCGCACCCGCACCGACTGCAGCCCTGACCGCCTTAAAGACTTCCAGTGTCAGTCCAATCCGCGCGCGGACATTGCCGCCCCAGCGATCTTGTCGTTGATTGGTGTAGTCGCTCAGGAATTGATCCAGCAGGTAGCCGTTCGCTCCATGTATTTCGACACCATCGAATCCCGCATCACGGGTTGCCAAAGTCGCCGCTTGTGCGAATCCGGTGATGGCATCAGCGATGTCTTCATCCGTCATCGCTTGGGGAATCGGATACTGCCCCTCACCGTAATAGAACTTCATTTGCGTACCTTTCGGTCGCACAGAGGAGGGCGCAGCGGTTGCAGTTTCAAAACGGTTGCCCTGGCTCAGTGCTCCAGCGTGCATGAGTTGTGCGAATGCAGCGCCTTTGTGGGCATGAATGAGATCTGTCACAACACGCCACGCCAGAGCCTGCTCAACATCGCTAATCCCTGGTTGGAAGGGGTAGCCCTGGGCATACTTCTGATCGGTGTAAAGCCCTTCGGTAATGATCAGGCCAAAGTCCCCTTTGGCAAACCGCTCGTAGTAACGCGCCATCTCAGGGGTCGCTAGCCCCGCTTCGGTGGCACTCACTCGCGTCATGGGGGCTACGGCAAGACGATTTCTCAATCTCAGGTCGCCAATATCATAGTGAGATAATATCTGCTGGTTATAGTCATTCATGTGTCCAGTCCTCTTTTGACAAAAATGCCGGTAGAAATTGATGCAGAGGACAGTAAGCTTGGATGGGAACGTTTAGAAGCCAGCGAAAACGATAAGCCGCTTTATCAGAAACGGATGCAATGATGCAGATTTCAGATGTGGAAGTTTTCAGCGCCATTGCCGAAAGTGGCAGTCTCTCGGCAGCCGCCAGACGGCTTGGCCTGTCGCCCATGACAGTGTCCCGCAGGCTGGCCACTCTTGAAGGCGAACTGGGTGTTCGGTTGTTTCATCGAACAACGCGCTCCGTGTCGCTAACGGCCGAAGGCGAAACATTTCTACCCTTTGCAACCACGCTGCTGGAAGCCAGTGAAGGGGCTAGAGTCAGTCTCAAATCCAATGCCGGTACGGCCAGTGGTGTCTTGAAGGTCACTGCTCCCAGCGTTTTTGGACAGTCAGTGATCATGCCCCTGATTCCCGATCTGTTGGCTGAGCACCCGGCGCTACGGGTTGATCTGACACTCTCGGATAGCATCGTGGATATTGTCGGTCTCGGAATCGATGTCGCTATCCGCATTGCGACATTGCGGGATTCGGCTTTGATCGCGCGCCCCCTCGCCCCAAATCCCAGAGTGCTGTGCGCCAGCCCCGCCTATCTGAAATACCACGGCATACCGGCCACGATGGACGCACTGTCGGGCCACCGTCGCATAGCGTTGCACGGAATGCCTTACTGGCCCTTCATGCGTGACGGTGACGCGGTTGCCATACGGGCGGAGGGCGTTTTTTCGGCTAACAGCGTCGAGGCGGTACGAGCGGCGAGCAGGCAAGGTTTAGGGGTGGCGATGCTGACATACTGGGATGTCCGTGATGATCTGGATGCCGGAACCCTGCGCCTGATCGAGTTGCAGGATGTCAGTCCTGAACAGCTCTACATCACCGCAATATTGCCCACCCGACAGCACGTGCCCCATAGAGTTGGTGTGTTCCTTGAGCGTCTGGAGTCGGTGCTCGGCACAAACGGTTGTCTTCCTCTGTAGACAACCGTGCAATGGAAGGCATACGAACGCTTGAGTCAGAATGATGGAGTGTCTGCAGCCTGCTCCCGTTGTCCCGCACTCGGATGATGGAATAGCACTCGATAGACCGTCAAAACACCTAGCATCGGTGCCAGTGCGAACACTCCAAAAAGCCAGGTTGCTGCGCTTGAGGCGCCCACGATACCCCCGGGATCGGTCAGGCCCGCAATGTTGGCCACCATTCCCGCCAGGGCCGCACCGAGCGCAGTGGCGAACAACTGTACGGTTGTGATCGATGCTGCTGCCAGGTCCTGCTCACCTGCCGAGGATACCTGGAAGACCCGGGTCAGCAGATGCGGCCAGGCCAGTCCAACGCCCAACCCGATAGCGCCCAGCGCCAGGCAGATAGGGGTAAGTGCGAGCCAGTTGCCTTCGCTTTCAGTTCCCATCAAAACGGCAAGCGCAACCATACCCGCCAATCCAAGTATCGGGCCGGCGAGGATCGCGCGCCTGATGTTTTTGCCATTGGCACCGGCGCTTGCGATTGATCCCAGCGTCCACCCGGCTGCCATAAGCGCTGCAAGGTAGCCCGCAGCCAGAGGTGACTGGTGGTGGAGAACCTGAAGGAAGAGCGGCACAAATATTTCGCCACTGGTTACGGCGATCGCAAGCAGCGACATGGTTGCATAAAGCGCCCCCAGGGCCGATGTAATCCGCAACGCACCTTCTGGCAGCAAGCGGTGCCGGGCGCGGCTTTCCGTTGTTATCAGCAAGGCCGTCAGCAGGACGGCGACTCCCAGGCCGACCATGTTCAAGATGAAAACTGAGGAGACACTGACCGCCGAAATAACGAGAACAGCCGATGTCAGGAGAACGAGTTGAGTGAGAGCAAGCGGGGAGGCTGGAGTGCTCTGCGAGCCGCGTTTGGGTAATACGACCACCGCGAGCAGGGCGAACAGCGTAGCGACTGGAATCAGCGACCAAAATGCAGCCCGCCATATGCCGAGCTCTGCGAACACGCCGCCAACCGCAGGGCCAATGAGCGTTGCTACCCCCCACATCCCGGAGATCAAGGCCATTGCGCGTGGCCACAAGGCTTCACTGAAAACAAGCCTGATCATGGCGTAGGAGAGCGCGAACAAAAACCCGCCACCCAGTCCCTGAATAATGCGTCCGGCAAGCATCAAAGGCATTGAGGGCGCGAACGCACAAATCAGCGTACCGATCGCAAACACCAGTGTTGCGATCATGTAGGCCCCGCGGGGCCCCGCGCTCTGGAGCAACCTGGCCGACAACGCCGACCCGAGAATCGATGCCGCGACAAACAGTGTGGTGTTCCAGGCGTAATAGTCGATACCGCCGATGTCCCTAACGACAGAGGGCAGAATCGTCGTGGAAATATAGACATTGACTGCGTGAAGGACGACTCCGCCTGCAAGTGCGAGAGAGCGCATGCCATTCCTGCCGGAGAGCAGGGCTCCCCAGCCTGTGCTTGAAGGGGCGCTATCTTCTGAGGGCCATGGGTTCGATCCGTGTTGTGAGGATTGATCTGATGGGATGTGACGCTTGTCCATGTTGGCTCCACTTCAAGAAATCATCCGCAGCTGCGAATGAAGGCTTGCAAAGGCAAACCGACACTCCTTATAAAACCTCATGTATAGATGAGGTCAAGAGGGGAACGGAATCCATGATTGATGTGCGCGTACCTATTTCGGTCGGAGAGTTAGCCCGCCGATGCGGCGTTACGATAGCCACCGTCCACTTCTATGAAGCCAAAGGGCTGATTCACGGGCAGCGCAGTGCAGGTAATCAGCGTCGTTATGGCAGGGACACTCTTCGGCGCATTGCCATCATCAAGATTGCAAAACGCGCGGGCATTCCGCTCGCCGCGATCAAGGCTGCGCTGGACGAACTTCCAACGGGAAGACCTTTGACTTCAAAGGACTGGGCGTACCTTTCCACGGGGTGGAGAGACATGCTGACTGAGCGGATTCTGAGCCTGACCCGGCTTCGTGATCAGCTTGACGGTTGTATCGGTTGCGGATGCCTGTCGATGGAAGACTGCCCCCTGCGTAATCCAGGGGATCATTTAAGCCTGCAAGGCCAGGGTGCGGTTTTGTTAGAGCAGGGCAACGGTGCTGCAGATTGAGAGAAGTGCTGGGTGAGCGTCTGGGTTTAGACGGGAGCTGTCATCAGTCGCTTTTGTACACGGTCAGGTAAAACATGAGTCGTGAACTGCGTGCGGGCTGGAACAAACGGTGATTCTTTGCTTCAGTTCACCTGCTGCTAGACACGTCGACCCATAAGGGGCCGGCCCTGGAGAATGCAATGAGCCCTCGATCTATTCGTTCGACCGCACTGGCTGTCACGCTCAGCCTCGGCTTTTTTCCTGGCGCTGACGGGGCCCAATACAGCCACTTAAATCCCACAGCCAGCACCATCAGTTTTACCTACAACCAGATGGGATCAAGGGTGTATGGCACATTTGGCAAGTTTGTCGGGACCCTCGACTTCGATACCGCTCACCCCGAGGCTGCCCAGGCCAAACTGGCCATCGACCTCAACAGCATCGACTCCGGTAGCGAAGAGGCCAACACTGAGCTGCAAAAATCCGCCTGGTTCGACACCACGGCTTATCCGGTGGCGACCTTTGAGTCGACCCTCATCAAAGACCTGGGCAACAACCGCTACCAGATCACGGGCAACCTTACACTCAGGGGGCTGACCCGGGAGGTCATAGTGCCGGTGCTTCTGAAATCAGATCAAGCCATTGGCATCTTCGACGCAGAGTTGGTCCTTAAACGCAGTGACTTCAACGTCGGCGCAGGCGAGTGGTCTGACAGCCTTGTTTCCGACAACATCGATATACGCTTACGGATGGTTGCACCGCAGCAGTGAGGCGACTGCTGGGCAAAACGACAGGCTCCAGCCGCTGCCATTACGTGATCGCTGAAAGCGTATGATGGTGAGCTTTCGTTTTTTCGATACGGACATCGCCATGCTTGCCCAGAAAGTCTGCCCAGTAGTTCTGTCTTCTGCACAGCCTCTCAAGATCCTTTTGTTCCGTCATCCGCAGGCCGGGGTGCAACTGGTGAAGGGAACGATTGAGGAGGGGGAGGCACCCTGTCGTGCGGCTCTGCGTGAATTGGTGGAAGAGTCAGGGATAAGCACCGCTACAATCGAAGACGATCTGGGATGTTGGGATTCCGGTCATCAGGGCCAGATCTGGTCGTTTCAACTGTGTCAGGCGACTGGACCACTGCCTGAGCAATGGTCACATCAGACGCTTGATGACCATGGTCATGTTTTCGAGTTTTTCTGGGCTTCATTCGAGCATTTGCCTTATGGCGATTGCCACCCGGTTTTTCGTCGGGCCCTGGTCTTTCTTGGCGAGGTCTTGGGCGCGCGTGGGCATTTGATCGACAAGCCCCTCTCGCTCAGATGACGGCCTTCTGTTTTCGGTCGCTTCTGGCCGATTGCTTCCTGTCACAAGGGGCTGCAATCGACATAAACCAGTGGTGCGCAGATTATGGGGCTGTAGTCCAAAGGTCCTGGGCGAATCCATTCTTTATCGCAAAGCCTGTAGCAGTTTCTCGACAACGAGGACTTCGACGGCGCCTTCAGGGGTGCCTGCGTCAAAAACAGCGCAACACGCCGATGCACCGCCGTCGCAGATACGGTAAACGGCAATAACACCACCGGGCCCGCAACCGGTGTGCCCGCAGAGGGTAAAACCCCCTTCAATCGAACCCTGCATCAAACCCAGGCCGTACCCAGGTGCAAGCCATGGGCGTCCAGGAATCGGCCCCCCCAATGCTTTTGCTACCTGCATTTCCTGGAGCAAACCCGCAGGCAGGAGGTGCCCCGCGAGAAGTCGGTCGAGGAATAGCGCTGATTGCGAAATGGGGCCTATCAGCAAGCCGTGATATACCCAGCCGGGGTCATAATTTGATCCATTTCCAAGGTGAGCATTTCGTAAGTCTGCTCGCGTTTTGGCGAAGCGAACGCTCGAAAGACCCAGCGGCGTCAGTGCGTATCGATCCACGGCTTCTTCAAGCGACAGATCGGTCACCTGTTCAATTAGCCTGCCGATGAGCAGGTAACCCACATTCGAGTAACGCCATCCGGTTCCGGGGCTATATCGAAGCCGGGCACCATCAAGGCGCTGCATCATTTCTTCTACTGACCATGCGGCCTCATCGTTAGCGACGGCGGCGTGATAATCCGCAAGTTCACCATAGTCGGCGAGCCCTGCCTCATGTCGAAGCAGTTGGCGTAACGTGAAAGGTTGATCAAGAATCGAGGAGTCCAGTCCGAGCCGTCCATCACGCACCAAACACAGCGCGGTAGCGGCTAGAAGGGTCTTGGTAAAACTCCACCAAGGCACTTCCAGTTCTGATCGGTCGGACGCAGATGGCTGACCATTTGATACGAGTGAGCTCAGCATTGACTTCCTTGTGTGGTTGAGCAGATTAACTTGCCAGCAAGATATTCCATTCGCCTTCGCGCGGGAGAGTGCAACGCCAGGTTGAGGCTTTTGTCATGGCTTGCGCGGCGGGCTGCCCTTGGCAGTTCAGCTATCCGAAGGTGTGTCCAGCCAACACGTGCAGTTTCGGTCGCGACGTATAAAGTGCGGCAGAAATCTTAAATGATTGCCTGCACGTTACTCTGCTTGCATTTGCCTGTTCCAGCCGAAGGTGTCGGCACAAGGGGCCAACCATTGGCGGATTTTTGGATTGCACGCCAGCGCCTCGGGCTCCAGCAAGCGCGCCCCTAAATTGGCATGGCGCACAAAGCGTACACCAAGGCACTGTTCCAGCTGTCCGACCAGCAATGGGAAGTCCATGAGTCTGTGCAGCCGAGGCCACTTGATCAGCTTGCGGTAGCGCAGTTGCTGGGACTCAATGCGCAAGTCATCGTTCTGGCGCCACTGGATGTTGAACTGTCTGTCATGACGCGAGAGGTCGACACACCAGTTCCCGCTGGAGGGTATGCACAGGTCGAGCTTCAAGCTTTCAGGCCGCAATCGGTTGCGCTTAAAGAACCAATGCTCGGGCGGTTCGTTGCTCAGGTCGATGGAGCAGACGCTGTATGCCACCTCGGGGACTTCGAACCTGGCGAACCATTCAGCAATTTCGGGCTGGGTTGGATGATCGAACATGCTTGGCCTCTTCCTGAGAGCGCGTTGGATAGCACGCAAGTTTAATCGTTTGTCGCGCCAGGGTCACCGGTACACAAGGCCGCCATTGGCTTGATGGCGGCCTCTGAGTATGTAGATCTGGCGTTGGTGGCCGTACGTTCACCCCCCCTTCATGGCCGGTATTCAGAACCCATGCCTCGTCATGACTGAGCGCTCAGGGCCAAAAGCAGTCGGTCGACGGTCTTGGTTGAGGTGGTTATGCTGGCATCTTTTCACGTGCAGGGTTGAGCGTATGACAGAGGTGTATCAAGGAAGCTGCCTGTGCGCAGCAGTCTGCTACGAACTACTCACTCCACCAACAGCAGTGAGTCATTGCCATTGCAGCCAGTGTCGTAAAGGCCACGGGGCTGCATTCGCTTCGTACGCCAGCGTTCCCCGCAGCGCGCTACGGATACTTGGCGGCGCCAGCAGTATCAAAACGTATGCTTCCTCGGAGACGGTGTTACGCGAGTTCTGCGCACACTGTGGTTCGACGTTATTCTGGTCACGATCACAAGGCGAATTTGCCGACTGGGTTTCGATAGCACTGGGTACGCTCGACACGCCCTTCAAGCCTCAAAAGCAAAAACACGTTTATGCCGACTCCGCAGTCCACTGGTACACACCCTCCAAACAATGCCCTCAGGTCGACTGACAGCTTCAGTCAGGTTGCAGTCCATTGAGGGAGGTAGCAGCCGGCCAAAGTGGAACTCAATATGAGTCCACACAATGATTAGCGATTCACTTTCAGGAAAAATACAGCGGCTTCCAAAATAAATTCAAGATATCAGCCAGACTTGTCGATGCGTTCCTTACAACCTAAAGGAGCATCAGCATGAGCATTAATCGATTGGCGATAGGTGCAAGTCTGTTTTTTGCATTGAACAGTGGCAGCCAGGCTGCTGTCCCTTTAGGCCAAGGGGTTATCCAGTTTCATGGCAGTGTTGTGGAGTCGAGCTGTATTGCCCACGTAAACATGAGTTCGAGCTTTGAACTTCAAAGATGCCCGCAGCCCATGCTGGGTACAGCGGTTAACGTACGCACAGTAGAATCGACCCGCTCAGTCAGTGCTGCCGGGCATTCCAGCGTCAAAGTCAAATTGCTCGCTGTCAGCAGTCCAGACGGTCGCTATTACAATCAACGATTCGAGTTGGTGGATGGTTCGGGCAAGCCAGTGCAGTCGGGGCGTTACTTGATTACTGTGACTTGGCTCTGAAGACAAGTCGTTGGCTTGCGTTTGAAGTGGTACCTCGGACCCAGAAGGGATATGGGGGGGGAGCCTTAATCCGGCTTATCAATCGAATGAGTGAATAGACCCTCCTGATTTCGAGCTATTAAGGGGTTGGCGGTAACGCTTGAATGACTTCCACTGCCAACTTTTCAACACTGTCAGCCCCGTCAATCCGTAAGACGGGGGCTATTTGTTCTGATAGCCACAACTCGTGCCTCGCCCGGTTGCGCCCTGAGAAATTCGGGTTGTCGTACTGCGAGGCCCACTCCCGAAAATCCCCATGTATTTGGTGCATGTCACCGCGACTGCTATCCGATTTCCAAACAGCTTTTTTTCACGCGCCGCCAGCCGCTCAAGGCGCACAGGTGTTGCTGTTACGATAAATACAATCAGGTCGACCCGGGTCACCAGTGCATCTCCCCAGTCCATACAAGAACCGGTCAACACCCAGTCTTCGTGACCCAGTTTTTGCTGGATTAATGACACGCGCTCACTGGCAGGTCGCTTGGTCGTGAAAGGAGGGTTGGTGGGCATCCAGAAAAAATCATCGACATCGACATGTCGTACGCGGAGCAATGTTGCGAGCTTTTGACCCAAAGTGGTCACGCCCGCACACGAAGCACCTGTGATGTAAATCCGCATTTTTTCCTCCATGAATACACGTCGGCTTTCAGGTCAGTAAGGTTTTCTGCACCTGCGGGGTCCGGTTTTGTTACGGCGTGGTGGCGAATCCCGGAACAAACCAGCCCGGGTCAGGGCGGGTTCACTCCTGGATCAGATTATCCCGCGTGCACGGTTCAATCAGTCTTCGCAGAACCTGATCCGGTTCCCGAACGGGTCATGGACTTCCAGTATCTTCCCCCAACCCTGCTGGACAATGTCGGGACGTCCGTACCCGTACTGCCTGGACAGCAATTCATCGCGAAGCAGTTCGATATTGTGCATCGGGACAAAAATCGTTGTCCCGGGGCTCGCATCGCCATGATGTTCTGAAAGGTGGATGTTCAACCCGTTGCGGCTGATCCCCAGGTAAAGAGGCATGCCGGCCTCGAAGCGGTGTTCGAACTCGACATGAAAACCCAGAAAATCAAGGTAAAACTCGCGTGCCTTGGCTTCATCGAACATTCGGACTATGGGGATTGGGCTTTCGAACGTTATCGCGTTTGGGGTGGTTTCCTGGGGCAGCAGCGCTGACGCAGTGTTCCAGTTCTTGTAGCCCAGTTGCTGTGCTACCAGTTCCAGCGCGGTCGAATGCGTAACCTCTTGGCCGCGCGCTTCAAGCACAGTACGCAGTCGTTTGGCCATTTGCTTGGCGTGTTCAATTGAAATCATCGTTCCTCCTGGAGTCGAGGCAGACGGGTGCTCGCGTTGCCAAACCTCGACTGCAAGAAAATCGACAGGATTTGGAGAGTGCAAAAATACTTTCACCAGTCCCTGGGGGCGCGAGCGGCAGGCAGTATCAGCCGGCGCTCAGCATACTCATTTTGATCAACGCGCAACAAGTCGTGAACCAATAGTCGTTCTTGATTGCGCCCTGTGGGGGCCGATCAACCACCGTCGCAGTGATACACCTGCGGACTCCAGTACCGGTTTCCACTGGGTTTTTCGCGAGTCCAGCCATTTGCTGCCAGTTGCCTGGCAATCATGCGATTCATTAACCCATGGCCGAGCAGCAGGACCGTTCCTTCGCTGGCCATGGACTGCAGTTGTTGCGCCCCGGCGCAGGCGCGGCCCTTGGCAGTGGCAGCGGATTCAACGCCGGGTGAGTAACCGCACAACCACAAGAGGCGTAGCACAAATGCCCATGTAAACGGCGATAGGCGTGGCAGCTTCCAGCGGCCATAAGGCAATTGGGCCTCACAAAATAGCGCGTCGACCAAGGAAGGTTTCAGGCCGAGCGCCCGAACGGAGGTCAGCGCTCGAGGTGCGCTGCTTGAGACGATCACCGTGGCGGTTGCGGCGAGTTCGAGGCTGGCATCGGGCGCCGGCTGGCGGGTGATTCCGGATTGGTTGTAGTGCTCGATCCAGTCTTTCATGTCGAGCGCTGACAGTTTGCCGAATTCGTCCAGCTGTGGCTGGCCATGGCGCATCAGGATTATTGTCCTGTTCACAGTGTGTTTACGTCCTTGTGCTTGGGGAGGCTCACTTGTAACAAGCCCCATGCCATCGGTTTGGGAGGCGATGGCCGTCGGGTTCCGGAGGTTAGTTGTCGGCGGTGACGGATGGGCGGTTCTTCCTGGAGGCCCGCGTCCCGTGGCTTTCAAACCAGCCGTGATCACGGTACCACGTCACAGTATCCATGATTGTCAGTTCTGGCGCCCGGAAGCTCAGGCCCAGTTCCTGTTCACTTTTATGGTGGTTGAAGTGGGTGCGGTGCTCCTCTCGTATCAACAGGCGCAGGGTGGCCATGCTCAATAGAACGGGCTTGCCGGTCAGGCGGGCATAGATCTCCTGCACCGCCGCCAGGGCATACAGAACGGGCGTGGGCACTTGTCGCACGGGTGTCTTGACGCCTGCGATGCGTCCCAGAGCAGGTACCAGATGACGCATCGTCATGTGACGGCCTGCTGCCAGATAGCGCTCACCTCGCCGGCCATGTCTGGCAGCAGCAATCAGCGCGACTGCCACATCACGGGCGTCGACAACGGAGAAACTACCGGGGATCAGCCCGGGCAACTTACCGTTCACCACATCGTTGACCAACTGTCCTGAGGACGTCGGTCCCATGTCGGCAGGCCCCCACATCCAGCCGGGCAACACCATGCAGGCATGCATCTGGGGGTGGGTTTCCAGGAACGACAACACCTCCCGGTCGCTGAGGATCTTGCTGCGGTAGTAGTCATCGGCATCTGTCTCGGCCCGCAGGCACGTCTCATCGATAGACGTGCCCGGTGCGCCGTTGAGTACAGCAATGGACGATGTATGGATGAATCGTCGTACTCCGGCATGGTATGCCTGCTGAAGCAGTTCTCGTGTACCGGTGACATTGATCTGTTCGAGAGCCTTCCAGTGGCTGCCGCCCTTGTAGCTATCGCGAAAATACGCCGCAGTGTGAAACACCGTATCGCAGCCTTGCAGTGAAGCGGCGAATGCTTCGACCTCGGCCATGTCTCCAACGACAAGCTGCACATTTGCCAGGTCCTTGAACTGCTGTTCGCCTTTGGCCCTTGAGCGGACCAGCGCTTTGACGGTATAGCCGCGAGCGAGAAGTTCTCGCACCAGGTTGTTGCCCAGCAAGCCGGTTGCGCCGGTCACAAATACGTTGCGCGGCGCGTGTTGTGCAGAGTCCTTTTGGCCGGTAGGCATACAATCCAATCCAGTGGTTTCGAAGGCCTGTAGATATACCGTTTAGAGCGCTTCTGAAAAACAGCGAGTACTGCATAATGGCTTTGCACATATGCAGACCAGGGAGGATATGACGCATGGCGTTGCAAGCGAATTGGGACGATCTTCGACTGCTGCTTGCGGTATCGCGGCGTGGCAGCTTTCTTCGGGCGGGCCAGTTGCTGGGTATTGCGGCCTCTACCGTGTCCCGCCGCCTGACTCAGCTGGAAGCTGCCTTGGGCGAGCCCCTTGTAGAGCGGGGTGTTGAAGGATGCCGGTTAACCTCGCGTGGCCAATCCCTGGTGGACGTGGCCACGGCTGCTGAAGCAGGCTTGAGGCGTCAAGCCGTTGCTGACACCCCGGGTTTGCACACAGAGCTGTCCGGCAGTGTGCTGGTCAGTGCAGGGGAGGGGTTTTCTTCTGGGGTGCTGGAGGCCGTGAGTCGCTTCACCACTTTGCATCCGCGTTGCTCGGTGGAGTTACTGATCACAGCCGATTTTCACAAGATCGTCCGCGGCGTTGCAGACATTGCGATACGCACCCTTCACCTTGGCGAACCCTCGCTGATTTATCGACCCATTGGTCGCTTCACCTACGGTGTCTTCGCGGATTCCGGGTACCTCAAGCGATTTCCAGGAGTCACGGTGGCCACTGCAGTCAATGTGGCCCTGCTTCCTCCGCTCGACATGTTGCCGCAAATGCGCGCAGCAAAAGCCGCTGGTCTTGACCGTGCGCAAATCAGCGTGAACTCGTTCACCGTGCAACTCGAGTCGGTGCGTCGAGGTCTGGGGGTTGGCGTACTGCCTCGTGTTCTGGCGAAGGATCTGATCGAGGTGTTCGAGGACATTGAACTTCCAGATCTGGAGGTCTATCTGGTGACCCGACCTCAGGCCTTGAAGCAGGCCCATATAAAGTGTTTTTTTGCCATTCTGGAGCAGGTACTGCTCGAAGCCCTTTCTACAGAAACGGTCGAGCGTAGCGTAGAAGGGTGACCCTCTATCGCCAGCCCAATAACGGGTCGAAAGTGCAAGGCATCCATGGCTTTGGGCGCTGGCCGACGGTGTAACTTTTTTGTGGATTGTTTCTCATTCCACGGGGCTAAGTGCATCTGTCCCGTGACGCGACAATCTGTTGCTGCAGCGATGTGTAACTGCTTGTATCCTTGCTCAAGGTGAAGGCAAACAGCTGCCGTTATTGCCTTTCCCCAACAGTAGCTTGAACGGAAAAGTGGACTTTCCATTAGGTAATGACGTGAAGCGCGATACCCACCTGGTTGTTCTTTTGCTGTTGGTTATCGGCTGTTCCCTGGCCTCGCTGACTGTCTGGAAAGTACTGGCCTCTCGAGATCGAGCGCTGGAGGATGTGAACGTCCATGGTTTGAACCTCACCCAGGCGCTTTCTACTTACTCCGAAGGCATTGTCCGGCAAAGTTCGCTGCTTTTGCTCGGGCTCGTGGAACGTCTGGAGACTGAAGGTAGCGGCTCCCTCCAGATCGAACGGCTAAGTGCGCTGGTCGACCGCCAGCAACCCCTGATGCCACAGCTCAGCGGGATCACGATCTACGACAATCACGGACGCTGGTTGATGTCTTCCAACCGGCCGATACCGGCCGGGGCCAACAGCAGTGATCGTGCCTATTTCATTCACCATCGCGACGATCCGTCCCGTGAGACCTTTATCGGCCCGCCAATCCAGAGCCGTGCCAATCATGAATGGGTGGTCACTGTCAGCCGGCGCTTCAATGATGCCCACGGAGCGTTTGCCGGGGTGGTAGCAGTAACCCTTGGCGTGGAAAACTTCCTGCGTCTGTTTGGCAAGATCGACGTGGGGCAGGAGGGGGCCATCGGGTTGTCCTATACCGACGGTACGTTGCTGGTTCGCTATCCCTTCCGTGAGCAGGACATGGGCCGCAACTTTTCGAAGTCGCCGATCTATGCAAAATACCTGGTAGATCGATCCGTCGGTACCGCATCGTTCACCTCCAGTCTTGACGGCGTGGAGCGGCTCTACGCCTTTCGAAAGAGTAATCAGTTGCCGCTGATAACGACCGTCGCACTGGGAAAGCGCGAAGCCCTCGCGGCGTGGCGTATCGAGGCGTTGTTGTCGGCCGTGGTGGTGACTGCTCTGCTGGGGCTCACCGGTCTGATCGGTCGGTTTTTGATCCTGGATATTCGTCGTCGAACCCGGGTAGAGGGTCAGTTACGGGGGGCTCAGCAGCAATTGCTTTCGTCGAACCGCCAGCTTGAGCTACTGGCGATGAAAGATGCCCTGACCGGCTTGGCCAACCGGCGCTGCTTTGATGTGACATTAGCCATAGAAGCGCGACGTGCGCAGCGGGAAGGGACGCCCTTGGCACTGCTGATGATCGATCTCGACTATTTCAAGCTGTACAACGATTCCCTTGGGCATGTGGCCGGGGACGCCTGCCTGCAGACGGTTGGCAGGATTTTGGAGGAGTGCGTTCGGCGACCGTCGGATCTAGTGGCCCGTTATGGCGGAGAAGAGATAAGCGTCATCATGCCCAACACCGACATTGAGGGTGCAGCAGTGGTGGCGCAACTTATCCTCGACCGCTTGAAGCAAGAGAACATCCCCCACAACGCCAGCCCGTTGGGACGAGTCAGTGTGAGTATCGGGATCAGTTCTGCCACAGGTGCGCAGCTGGATAACGTGCAGGGTTTAATCGAAGCGGCAGACCAGGCGCTGTATAGCGCCAAGGCTCTTGGGCGAAACCAGTGTGTGAAGCACGGCGAGTGAAGGCAGCGATACGGGTATCACTGAAGCCTTGGAGCAATAGGGCGTTCCTCTCGTCGAAATCTCTGACAGAAATATTGACCAGAATCGTCCTACATCGTTAACTGTATATTCATACAGTTAAACGAAGGCGTGCGTCATGAGCTTCACATTTTTGGGACCTCTTGCTGAGGGCGGGACAGGTTTGCCGCTTTGCTCATTCAAGATCCCGGCGGGATTCCCGTCGCCCGCTGCAGACCACATCGAGAAAGTGATCTCTCTGGATCAGGTGCTCAATGTGCGTGCGCCGCATGTCTATCTGGCATCGATTGAAGGCGACAGCATGCAAGGGGTCGGGATTTTTTCAGGTGATCTGGCTGTCATTGACCGCTCAATTGAGCCGGTTCACGGCCATATTGTGGTGGCGCTGCTGAACAATGACCCCATCTGCAAGCGCCTGTGTTTGCGCGGCAAGGATGTGATCCTCAAGTCTGAAAACTCCAAATACCCGGACAGGTACGTTATGGAAGGAGACGACCTGTCGATCTGGGGGGTTATCACGCACAGCGTGCGCAGCCATGGTCATTAAACGGGCTCGCCTATAGACCGCACAGCGCTTAGCCAGCGTGAAACAACTTCCAGCTCGTTGTCGGTAAACCCTTGCGTCAGCCGTGTGTTCAAGGGAGCCAACTCAGTCATCGCCTGCAGTGCTGCTTGTCGCCCGGCGTCTGTAAGCCAGAGCCGGAAGCTGCGCCTGTCCTGGTCATCGACCCGACGATCAATCAGGCCTGATTTCACCATTCGATCCGCCAGCCCCGTCATGGCTGACGGCGCAATATCCAGGGCGGATGCCACTTCTCCACTGAGAGCGCCATCGTGGGCACGGATCACAAACAGGGCGCCGGCTTGAGTCGCACTGATGCCCGCGGTATGGGTCATGTGCCGCTCAATATGCCTGGACAGGCTTTTTTGCGCGGTGTTGAGCAGGTAAATGTAGCGACGGTCATGTTTCATTTTTGAATATCCGGCAATTGGGTCTTCAGCCAATCGGCCACTATCGGCCATAACGCATTCGCGTGTCGCTTGCGAAAGAATCCCAGATGACCGACAGCAGATCCGTCGCTGTCTTCAGGGCCTAGCTGGCGGCGCTCAACAGTGCATCCAGTCAGGTGCCCCATCATCAGGTCGATGGCTTGCGCCGGTGCCCAGGGATCGTCATTGAAACCCAGCGCCAGAATGGGTATCGAGGGTCGGGCAAATCTGGCGGCGGCGTTGACGGACGGGTCATCAAAAAAGTAATGGCGCAGGCTGGTCCAGCGGGACCATTCGAGCATGACATTCGCAGGAAGATCTTCTCCCAGGCCCAACCTGCGCCCCGGAACGTAACCGAGCAGCTTTGCGGTAAGAGGGCCTATGAGCTTGAGAAGGATTGATACTTTCAAGCGTTCCATGCCTGGCTTTATAAACCTGAGGCAGCCTGCTTGTGAGCAGATTGTCACCGCGGCGCTCAGCGTGCGACTGCTTGCGCACAAACCGATGGCATGACCACCAAAGCTGTGGCCTACAGCCATATGGGCCAGGCCCGGGTAATGCTCGGATGCCCACTGCGTAACGGCTTCGACGTCGTTGTCGGCCCACGTTGTAAATCCGGATTTGACATCCTTGGGGTGTGGGCCGTCTCTGCCAACTCCCCGGTAGTTGTAGGTGATCACGGTGAAGCCGTTTTCTGCCAGAAACTGTGCAAACGGAAAATACATTCGTTCGGTGACTGCAGTAGCAGGATTGATCTGAACGACTGCCAGGGCGGTACCGATCGCCCCGTGAACGGTGAGTTGTACTGGGTTTGCGTCAGGGCCAATGACGGTGTGCCGGGTAGGGGTCATGATATTGTTTCGCATGTGAAATATAATAGTTAGCATACGAAATATATAAGCACAAAGCCATTCTTTTCCGCTGTTAACTGGCCATCCATATCGGTAAGATTTCCTGTTTTTTTCAACAGGAAGTCACCATGCAACGGATTGTAATACTGGGAAATGGCGGCAGCGGTAAATCAACCCTCGCCCGAGCCTTGGGCAAACGCCTCAACCTGCCCGTCGTGCACCTGGACCCTTTGTTCTGGGAGCCCGGCTGGACCGAACCGGACGCTGAACAGTTCCGCATGCGGGTCAGCCAGGCCGTCGCATCGGATGCCTGGGTGTGTGAGGGCAATTATGCCCGGCGTACCTTCGACCTTCGCCTGCCTCGTGCCGACGTGATCATTTGGCTGGATACGCCGCGCCTCACGTGTTTCACCCGGGTGATTATGCGCAGCGTAACTAACCGCGTTCGACCTGACCTTCCAGCCGGCTGTGGAGAAAAGTTCGATTGGGTGTTCCTCAAGTACGTATGGAATTTCGACCAAGGCTCGCGTCCGGGCATCGAAGCAGTACGCAAAACCGCAGGGCCGCATATTCCTGTCATTCACTTGAGGACGACCCGTCAGATCGCCGACTTTCTCGACACCTTGCCCGCAATGCCTGTGTCCGGCATTGACGGCAGCCCTGCATAGCGGCCACCCATTAAAAAAACAGGCCCTTAGCCCCAGATAACATGATTTTTCACACACTCAACCCTTCCATATAGTCCTCGCAAGCCCAATCGGAACATCCGTGTTCCATCGATGCGAGATAGATTTATGGATGACAAGTTAAAGCCCGGCTTGAACCAGGGCGCTGGTTTGGGGACGCGAGTGGTGTGGGGAGGGGAACAGGTCCAGCATCCTTACAACGCTACTCAGACTCCCATCGTGGTCAGTGCCGCTTATGGCTACCATGACATCGATGAGTGGTATGACGTGGCGCTGGGTAAACAGCCTGGCTTCATCTACAGCCGCATGAGCAACCCAACGGTTTCTGTGCTGGAGGACAAGCTCTGCGAGCTTGAAAGCGCCGAGTCGGCTGTCGCTTTCAGTACCGGGATGGCTGCAATCAGTGGCGTGCTGCATACCTTTCTGGCCTGTGGCCAGCGCGTGGTGTCTACCCGCGACAGTTACGGTGGAACCAACAAGATCTTTGAAGAGTTTCTTCCGCGCATGGGCGTAGAAGTCACGCTCTGCGATACCCTCGACATAGACGCCATCGAGCATCAGATCGCTAAAGGCTGCAATGTCCTTTATCTGGAAACCCCGACGAACCCCACGCTGAAAGTTCTGGATATTCGACGTCTTGTGGCGGCGGCGAAAAGTGTCGGGGCGCTGGTCATCGCCGATAATACGTTCGCGACACCGTTGAATCAGAACCCGCTTGCTCTCGGGGTCGATGTCGTCGTGCACAGTGCTACGAAGTTCCTGTCCGGTCATGGCGATGTGCTGGGAGGCGTGGTCTGCGGCAGCGAACAGCTGATGTCTCAGGTTCGCCATTATCGTGAAATCAATGGAGCCTCGCTGGACCCATTCTCGGCGTATCTGATTATTCGGGGTATCAAGACTCTGGCTTTGCGTCTTCGCCAGCAACAGACAAGCGCGCAAGCATTGGCTGAATACCTGTGCTCCGAGCCGTTGGTGGAGTCTGTGAACTACCCGGGATTGCCTCAGCATCCAGGTCACGCGATTGCACGCTCACAGATGCGCGGATTTGGCGCAATTGTCAGCTTCGTGCTGGCAGGGGGCATGGGCACAGTGATTCAGTTGTTACCGCTGCTCAAGTACGCCCATCGGGCGGGTAACTTGGGAGCGGTTGAAACCATCTATGGGCCGGCACGGACAACTAGCCATGTAGAAAACACCTTGGAAGAGCGCGAGGCGCTCGGGATTTCCGAGGGGTTGGTCAGGATCTCCGTAGGGATTGAAGATACGGAAGACTTGGTGGCGGATCTTAAACAAGCCTGTGCGTCAGTTCGCGACAAACAGCGCCATGAAAGTCTGCCGGCCGGAAAGAGAGAGCGTTTCACTAACGTGGGCGTCTGAAAACGATAAGGCTTCCGGAGTTAAGGCCGGACAGTCCTTCATGAATAGTGAAAACAATAACAACTAGCGACACTCTCATTGTGCTGCCGACGGGGCAGTTGCAAGAGATTGTTGTCCGAGCATTTCATGAGAATACAACCATGACTATCCAGGCAAATAGTGATCAATCCGATCCAAGCTTGAAGTTCAAGAAAGAAATGGAAACCCGACACATTGTCATGTTGGCGTTGGGTGGCGTCATTGGTACGGGATTATTCCTCACCTCCGGCTACACGGTTAATCAGGCCGGGCCCCTCGGCGCCGTGATTGCCTACATCATCGGTGCGGTGATGGTGTATCTGGTAATGGTCTGTCTCGGCGAACTGGCGGTACAGATGCCAGAAACCGGATCGTTCAGTAGCTATGCAACGCGCTACCTCGGCCCGGGTACGGGCTATACGGTGGCCTGGCTGTACTGGCTCACGTGGGCAGTCGCCATTGGTTCGGAGTTCACGGCGGCGGGCATCCTGATGGTTCGCTGGTTTCCAGACACGCCCGTGTGGATCTGGAGCGCGCTGTTTGCCATTGCGGTGTTCTTGAGCAACGTGGTGTCTGTCCGTCTTTTTGCAGAAACCGAGTTCTGGCTCTCGCTCATCAAAGTCTTGACCGTGATTACGTTTATCGTCATTGGTGGCGGTGCTATTTGCGGTCTCTTCCAGGTCCAGAATCTACAGGGTGCCGGGCTTTCGAACTTTACCCGTGAAGGGCTTTTCCCTACGGGATTCCTTCCCATTGCAATGACACTTCTAGCGGTCTCCTTCGCCTTTTCCGGAACTGAACTTATCGGGATTGCGGCAGGTGAAGCCAAAGATCCTCAGAAAAGTGTGCCCAAGGCCATCCGTACGACGGTAGTGCGTCTGGCGCTGTTCTTCGTAGGTACTATTTTCGTCCTGGCGACCTTGTTGCCACGCGAACAGGCGGGAGTCATTGAAAGTCCGTTTGTCATGGTGTTCGAGTTGATAGGCATCCCTTATTCAGCGGACATCATGAACTTTGTGATTCTCACCGCCTTGATCTCCGCTGCCAACTCGGGGCTCTACGCCGCGTCGCGCATGCTTTGGACATTGAGTGACCAAGGCCACATGCCTAAACGCTACGTGAAACTTTCGAAACGGGGCACGCCGGTCAACGCGATCGTTTTGAGCATGGTGGGCGCAATGGCCTCTCTGCTCAGCAGCGTGGTTGCCCCTGATACGGTCTATCTGGCCCTGGTGTCGATCTCGGGCCTTGCAGTCGTGGTCGTGTGGATGAGCATCGCGGCGAGCCAAATAGCCTTTCGACGCCAATACGTCGCCAATGGCGGGCGAGTCGAGGACCTGCATTTTCGTGTGCGCGGCTACCCTTGGGTACCTCTCGGCGCTCTGCTGTGTTGCTTGCTGGCCTGCGTCGGTATTGCCTTTGATCCTGAGCAGCGAATCGCGCTGTACTTCGGTCTGCCGTTTATCGCCTGGTGCTACTTCGTTTACTGGGTTACCCGTAAAAAGCGTGAAGAGCGACTGGCATTGGCAGCGGCTGCACATTGCACTGGTGCAGCGTGAATGGCTCGGGCGATGATTGAGCAAGAATAAGTCCTGATGAGGTTGCGCCGATGAGTCAAAAATCACTACCGCCCTTGAACTGGCTGAGGGCATTCGAAGTGTCGGCGCGGTATCTGAACTTCACCCATGCAGCCCAGGAACTGCACCTGACTCAGGGTGCAGTCAGCCAGCAGCTCCGTCAGCTGGAGCGTCACCTGGGTGTCGCGCTCTTCAAACGCCTGCCCCGAGGGCTTGGCCTGACTGAAGAAGGGCAGTCCTACCTGCCAGTGGTGCAAGACGCGATCAGTCGTCTTGCGGTAGGTACAAACGAGATTTTTGGCCAGCGTAATCGAAGGCATGTGAAGGTGCGTGGCAGCCTGTCCTTTTTTCACTACTGGCTGGCCCCTCGGCTGGCGGATTTTTGTCGAGACTATCCCCAGATCGACATCCGGTATATCAGCAACATCTGGGTAAAGGAGCCAGACGGCGAGGATGACCTGGAGATTCGCTGGGGCTGCGGCGAGTGGGCTGGATTGCACTCTCAGCGTTTGACCTGGGACATCCTCCAGCCCGTGTGCTCACCTGAACTCATGGCCCGCACCCCCATACGCGAGCCTCGCGACTTGATGAACCATTCCTTGTTGCATGTGCTGGGGTACGAGGAGGGGTGGGGGTACTGGTTGAAGCGGGTGGGCGCTGACGATGTCGATTATTCCCGCGGTCTTCAGTTCGACACACTGGTCTCCACCCTTCGCATGGCTGAACTGGGGCAGGGCGTTGCCCTGGCACGGTCTTCTGTGGTCGAAGACTTGCTCAAAAGCGGGCATCTGGTTGCTCCATTCAGTCATCGAATCGAGGCCAGCGAGTCTTTTTATCTGGTGCGCGAGCAGGCCGAAGTCCTTTCGCCTGATGCCGCGATATTTTCTACCTGGCTGGTGGCTCAATCCCACCGTCTTTTGTCATTCTGATCTGGAGTCATCATGCATTACGTAAGCACACGCGGCGGTGACGTGAGGGCGGACTTTCGAAGTGTGGTGCTGTCGGGGCTCGCCGAAGATGGCGGTCTCTATGTCCCGGCCAGTTTGCCGGTGTTCACCGAGAAGCAGATTGCCAGTTGGTCGTGGCTGCCATTCGACGAGCTCGTATGGCGCGTAGTGTCGCCGTTTGTAGGGGCTGCCATGGACGAAAGCACGCTGCGCACCTTGCTGAGCGACAGCTATCGAAACTTCAACCACCGCGCCATTACGCCCCTGGAGCAGGTTGGTCACAACGAGTGGATACTCCAGCTGTTTCATGGCCCGACCCGTTCTTCCAAGGATTTCGCTGCGCAATTGCAGTCGCGCCTGGTGGAGCACTTTCTGGATGAGGTCGGTGGTCAGGCGCTGATCATCGGTGCAACCAATGGCGATACGGGGCTGGCGGCCCTCGAGGCGTTTGCTGACTGCCCGTGTACACGCATGGCAATACTCTACCCACGCAGCGGAGTCTCGGCCGAGCAACTTTCTGTGCTACTGGCGGCAGATCCTGAGCGCGTTCAGCTGTATCCGGTTGACGGTAATTTCGACGACTGCCAGACGCTGGTCTCCCGGCTCATGCGTGACTGGCCGCTGGAAGGGATGATTCCGATCTGTTTCAACTCCACTAACTGGGTTGGAGTCCTTGCACAGATCGTTTTCTATTTTCACGCGGTCCTGCAACTGGGGGGCGGGACACGACCCGTCGGTTTCAGCGTTCCCGCGGCCAGCTCTGCCGAGATTTATGCAGGCTACGTCGCGCAGAAAATGGGATTGCCCATCAATCAGGTGATCATCTCCACAAACAGTAACGATGCGCTGCACCAGTTTTTTCATTGCAATCGTTACACGACCCAAGTGAGCAACCGTACGCTGTCCCCGTCGATGGATTTCTCTCTGTACTCAAACCTGGAGCGTTTCATCTGGGAGCTGTATGAGCATGACGGACGCTCAACGAAAGCACTTATGGAACACTTTGAGGCGTGTGGCGAGTTGAGCATCGGCAACCAGCAATGGCTACGGGCCCGGGTTCTGTTCGATTCCTATGCCGTGAACGAGGCACAGGTTCGCGAGGAGGTGGTCAAACTGTTCCGTGAGACGGGAGCCGCAGTCGATCCGCATACCGCTGTGGGCGTGCTGGCTGGCCGCATTCACCGACGCAGCCTGGGGGCTCCCATGGTGACCCTTGGGCAGATTGCACCGGGCAAGTCGGCGGCACTCTTGGCCGAACTGGGTGTGTGGCAGGGAGAGGTGCCCGCGACCCCCGAGGTGGGTGCCCAGCCACCAGGTCTGGCCAAAGACGATCTGGACGGTCTTAAAAGGGCGCTCTTGTCAGCGCAGCAGAGGTACCCATGAAGCGCATTCTGGATCCGCTGGATGAGCGCATCCTTGCCGAACTTACCGCCAATGCCCGAATAGCCCATGTCGAACTGGGTGCCAAGGTCAACCTGTCCCGTAACGCTGTGCGCCAGCGCATTGAACGCCTTGAGCGCGACGGCGCCATCCAGGGGTATACGGTGCTGCTCGGTGATTCCCGACGACCTTCGTCGCTGATCAGTGCCGTGATCTTTGTCTACCGCTACGACCGCATGCGTGGAGAAGAAGTACTTGCCGCCCTGCGCTCGCTCCCCGAGGTGGTTCAGTGCGAAGTATTGAGTGGCGAGTTTGATCTGATGCTTCGAGTCAATGCAGCGTCCCCCGAGCGTGTCCACCTTGTCTGGAAGGAAATCTCGGCGATGCCCGGGGTAGAAAACACCGTCACCTCATTTGTCCTTTCTGCAGTGTTTTAAGCAGCGAAAACACAAGCGGTTCTTTCGCTGTCAATCCTTAGCTGACCCCTTCTTTGTGACTCGGCCCTGGTGCTCGCATCAGTGTCGAGTGCATGCCTCCTCAACATCCCAAAACCACATACAACGGTTGATTTTGAGCCTGTCCATTGAGCAGTAGTGGGTAGGCGCAAAACGGCCAATTAATAGAGCACTCTGCCATATTCAACTGCCAGAACCCGACTCTTACGATGTTGCTATCGAACAACAACGTGCAAGAGGACAGCTTCATGACTGAGTACAAAATTGCCCTGGTAGGTTTTGGTGGCGTCAATCGCGGCCTGGCTCAACTGATCGCAGAGCGTAACGCCGAGTGGAAAGCCACTTTGGGTTTCAGCCTCAAGATTGTCGGTGTGACAGACCTGTTTCTGGGCTCCATCGTTGCCAGGGAGGGGCTGGATGCAAGGCAACTGGTTGCGCTGCCTGGCGAGCAGGGGGCATTCGCTCAGTTGCCTGGAGGCACCGCTGAGGCGTTTAACGAAACCATCATCAAGCATTCCGGTGCCGACATGATTTCCGAGGCCACCTTCACCAACCCTGTTGATGGTGAACCCGCAACCACGTTTTGTCGCTGGGCACTGGAAAGCGGCATTCATGTTGTGACCACCAATAAAGGGCCGATTGCACTGCACGGCGCCGAGCTCAAGGATGTGGCACGTCGCAATGGTGTTGCCTTCGAATACGAGGGTTCGGTCATGAGCGGTACGCCTGTGATTCGTCTGGCAAGTCAGGCTCTGGCAGGTGCAGATATTCAAGGTTTTGAAGGGATCCTGAACGGCACGTCCAATTACGTGCTGACTCGCATGAAAGACGGTCTGACGTTTAACGACGCAGTGGCCCAGGCTCAGCAGCTTGGCTATGCCGAGGCCGACCCGACTGCCGATGTGGAGGGGTATGACGTTCGGCTCAAGGTGGTGATCCTTGCCAATGAACTGCTCAATGCTCGATTGACCGTCAGTGATGTGGCGTGCTCTGGCATCAGCAGTATCAGCCCGAAAGACATCGCTCAGGCAACGGCCAGCGGGGCTAGTTGGAAGCTGATCGGTTCAGCACATCGCGAAGCCGATGGCTCGGTTCGGGCGAATGTGGAGGCTCGACTGCTGCCCAATGAACACCCCCTGGCAAGTGTTTCGGGTGCCCTGAACGCGGTGTCGTTCAACACGGGACTGCTGGGTGCCGTCACTGTCTGCGGCCCTGGCGCAGGTCGAATCGAAACCGCCTTTGCGTTGCTGTCAGACATCATTGCCATTCATAACCGCTACAGCAAGTAACAGGAGAGAAGTCATGACCGTATCCAGCATGGCCAGCATTCAGCTTGTTGATGCCAAACAGATTGATGTGTTCAGCCCTTTCGATGGTCGCTTGGTAGGAAGCCTACCTTGTCTCGATGCAACTGCAGTACCTGGCTTGCTGGAGCGCGCAAGGATTGGCGTGCGAGAGAGTGCGGCGATGCCTCGACACTTGCGTGCCCGCATCCTTGAGGATGCGGCGAGGCGTGTGGAGCTTGCCTCAGAAGCATTTGCCCGACTCATCGTTGCAGAGTCGGGAAAGACACTGAGACAAGCAGAGAAAGAAGTGAAGCGCTGCGTAAATACGCTGAAGCTGTCGGCCGAAGAAGCTCGTCGTAACGCCGGAGAGGTCATCCCCTTCGAAGCCTATGAAGGCTCCGAATCGCGTCAAGGCTGGTTTACCCGTGAGCCGCTGGGGCTGATCGTCGCAATCACGCCCTACAACGACCCGCTGAACCTGGTGGCCCACAAGCTGGGCCCAGCCATCGCCGGTGGTAATGCTGTGATTCTTAAGCCTTCAGAACTCGCCCCCTTGTCTGCGCTTAAGCTGGTTGAGTGCCTGGTGGAAGCAGGTTTGCCGCCATCCGTGGTCACTACGGCTACCGGCGGAGTCGACCTGGGCCAGGCATTGGTGCAGTTGCGCGAAGTGCGGATGATTTCCTTCACGGGTGGCTTTGCAACCGGCGAGTCCATTGCCCGCAGTGCAGGCTTGAAGAAACTGGCCATGGATCTGGGAGGCAACGCCCCGGTCCTCGTGCTCGAAGACTGTGACCTTGAACCGACCGTTGAGTCTTGTGTGTCCGGTGCCTTCTGGGCAGCAGGGCAGAACTGCATCGGAACACAGCGCATCTTCGTGCACCGTTCGATCTACGAAGATTTTCGGGAGCGATTTGTCAGCAAGACGCGTGCATTGGTCGTTGGCGATCCGGATCTGCGAATCACCGATGTGGGCCCGATGATCACGGAGCAGGCGGCTCGTCGCACGGAGCAATCGGTGAATGAAGCGGTGGCCGAAGGCGCTGTTGTTGTGTGCGGACATCGTCGCCAAATGGGGTGTTATGCGCCGACGGTTCTGGAGGGTGTAAGCCATGACAGCAGGATCTGGCAGCAGGAAGTCTTCGCGCCGGTGGTGATTCTGGAGCCTTTCGATCAGTTGGAGGATGCCGTTGCACTGGCCAACGCCCCGGAATACAGCCTGCATGCTGGCCTGTTCACACGTGATTTGTCCAAAGCATTGAAACTGGCCCGCCAAATTGAAGCCGGGGGTGTGATGATCAATGACTCTTCAGATTATCGTTTCGATGCCATGCCTTTTGGTGGCTTCAAATACGGAAGCCTGGGTCGGGAAGGTGTGCGGTTTGCCTATGAAGACATGACCCAGCCCAAAGTGGTCTGCATCAATGACATGGGTTAACCCCGGGTGAGCTGCACGCTTGGTGACACATGGTGTTCTGATCGTTAAAACATGGGCGGGTAATGCTCAAGGAACCGGATAGCAGGTTCTGGTAGCTGAGCAAACCCGCCCACATTCATCAGGCCGCGAGTTTCGAAGCACTGAGTGACTTCTTGAGTGAGGCTTTCATCGCCAGCATTTGCTCACCCAATTCATCCAGCTTGGCTTTCCCGAGCAGCTTTTTCGCCTGCGGAAACATGTCTGTTTCTTCTTCCTCGATATGGTGCTCAAGTAGCTCTTTGACGACTTTGAAACGCCCGGCGAACTCGGGTGTGGTCGGGTCGGTTTTCTTGAGATCGGGAAGGACGAGTGAGTCAACAGTGCGGTGTTCTTCTTTAGCCTCGTAGTACATTTGCGCTTGTTCCTTGCCGCCAGCCTCCTTGAAAGCGGGATAGAGGATGTCCTCTTCAAGTTGCGTGTGTATGGTGATTTCCATCTCAAGTTTATCCAGCAGTTCTGTGCGCTTTTTTATCGCTTTGTCCGTCGAAGCGCTGAGCTGAGCCAGAATCGATTTAACTTTTTCGTGGTCAGCTAACAGAATCTCAATGGCGTTCATTAGAATTATTCCTCACTATCACGGATGAAGGGTTCCCGCTCTGTCTGGGCGGGTTAATCGTCCTGATAGCTTTCGCAAATGTTATGCCAGAAACTAACGTTTTAAATGTATATGTTTTTTAATAACTTACGAGGATGATAGCCAAACACAATCATGCAGCCTGCCCGAAGCTTTTGTTTTAATCAGTGCAAAAAGCAGAGTGTTGCGGGAGTTGGTTTTGACGCGTTCAGATTTCGAGTCGAGCCTGTAGCGCCCGACGTCAGGGCATTACGTTCTGGTCTCACACACGGCGGCAACTCACCGGTAACCGCTAAGCCACTGCTGTGTGGTGGGTACATAGGCATGGCAGATCACAAGCCCATCGGGAAGCCGGTTTTCACCATCATTTGAGTTGATTACACTGCTGTAAACCCGATAAATAATTCAGCTGTTCACTCATCAAACCTTGTGGAGGGACCCATGTCGTTGAAAGAAGACATTGTGAACTATGTGGCGAAAGAGTTTGCTGTCGAGCCAGAACATCTATGGGAGAAGTTCCCCCGCTATGCGGTTCTCAGGCACTCGGGCTCTAAAAAATGGTTTGGAATAATAATGAACGTGCCCAAGGAAAAACTGGGTCTGGCCGGCGAGGGTGAAGTTGAAATTTTGGATGTGAAATGCCATCCGGAAAAAACGGGCTCGCTGCGTAAACTTGAGGGTGTTTATCCGGGCTACCATATGAATAAAGAGCACTGGATCAGCGTGCTGTTGGACGGCTCGGTAGCCGCCAGGCAAATTCACGAACTCATTGAAGATAGTTATGCGTTAACCCAGTAGCTGAATTCTGTAGCCGTTACGCACTGCACGAATCAATTCGATAGCAGAGCCCAGAGCGTTTGTGTTTTGGTCAATCGGGTTAATAGGGCGGGTGTTGGCTCGTCGGGAAGGGCAGCCATGCGTTTACTCTGGATGATGAACAATTAAAGCCCGCCTTCGGGAGGATGGGCTGCAGCAGATAGGGGAGACTGAATCGGGCCTACCATAGAGATAGACTTCTGGGGCTGCTGTTGGCCGAATACTGCCTTGCTTGAACGACTGTAATCGAGCCTTTGCAGCCGGTCGCGTACAACCGCGATCGATTAAAAGCATCTGCTCATTAACGGGGCTGCGGGGCGGTAAAGTCCAGACGTCGTGTAGGTCGATGATTCAGCACTTGTAAAGTAACGCTTCAACTACAACGCCAAACGCTGATGAATGTTCACGTCGATTCGGGTAGTAGAGATGGTAACCGGCAAAGGGTTGGCACCAATCTTCCAACACCCGCACAAGGCTACCGCCGGCAAGCTCCTTCGCCACCATGTCCTCAGGCAGGAAACCCAAGCCACATCCTGCCACGGCCGCACGCAGGATCGGAACGCTGCTGTTGAACGTCCATTGCCCTTCGACACGGGCCTTTAATGGGTGACCATCCTTTTCAAAATCCCACTGCATCAGGCTGCCATGGGTAGGGAGGCGCAGATTGATGCAATTTTGCGCCGCCAGATCACCGGGAACCTTCGGTATTGGCCGCTGTTTGAAATACTCGGGTGAGCCCACGACTGCGATGCGCAAGGGTGGCCCGATAGGAACGGCGATCATGTCCTTAGCCACCTGATCTCCCAGCCGTACCCCGGCGTCATAGCGTTGCGCGACGATGTCGGATAGGGCGTAGTCGACGGTAATTTCGACATTGATGTCCGGATAGTCGGGAAGCACCTTTAAAAGCTTGGGCCACAGAATATTGTTGGCGGCATGTTCGGATGCTTGAATCCGCACATTGCCTGCCGGGGTGTCACGAAACTCGCTGACCGCTGCCAGTTCGAGTTCGATCTCATCGAACCGCGGTGCCATCGACTGATACAGCCGCTGACCCGCCTCGGTCGGTGAAACGCTGCGCGTGGTACGCGTCAGCAGGCGCACGCCCAATCGGCTTTCCAGCGCGCGCATGGTGTGGCTCAGCGCCTACTGCGAGACGCCGAGCTGGGCGGCCGCGCGGGTGAAACTGCCTTCGCGGGTGATGACCACGAAGGCTTGCAGGTCGTTAAGATTGGCGCGGGACATTGATGAGAACCTCTCATTAGGGGCGCGGGATTAATCCATCAAAGCAGGTTGCACACGGATGCGCGCCCCGAAAGAGAGTTGATTACAAGGTGCGGGCGTAAAACGCATTCAATTTACCAATCGCGGGATCAACATAACGCGGCACCCAATAGGTTTCGATGTGTGTCGCACCATCGAGGATAAACACTTCTTTGTCGGTGGTGCCGGTGGCTTTGGGGAAGGCATCCTGCGTCATGTACAGGCTGTCGGCTTTGCTGCCGGCGATCATCAACAACGGTTGGTTGATCAGCTCGATATGGTCAGTGGCGTCGAAACGCATCAAGTCGATCAGGCTGCTGGTGGTGTATTTGAAGGTCGAGTTCGGGTGCGCGTGGGTCTTCCAGTAGTACTCATAACCTTGGCGATACAGCTCGAAGGGCAGTTTGGCAATCTGTTCGTCGGTGAGGTTGGCATCGCCCGAATACAGCACCGCGCCGCCGGTAGCTTCTATAGCGCGGGCTGCTGACGCCTGTTGCAGGCGTTGCTGGATGCTGTCCATTTGCGAGTCGTTGTAGCCGTTGCGGCGTACCCGCCCCGAGTTGAACATGCTCACCGTTGCCAGCGATTTGAAGCGTTTGTCGGTTTGCGCTGCAGCCAACGAATAACCACCGCCACCACAGATCCCGAGCAGGCCCAGACGCTTGTTATCGACGCCTGCAAATTGGCTGATGAAGTCGGCCATGCCGTGAATGTCTTCGATGCGATATGCCGGTTTATCGATGCTGCGCGGCTGCCCGCCGCTGCCGCCCTGATAGGCCGCATCGGCAGTGATGGTGATGTAGCCCTGTTCGGCCAGGCGCTGTGCGTAAAGACCGGCGACTTGTTCTTTCACGCCGCCATTAGGGTGTGCAACGACCACGGTCGGGTAGGTCTTCTTCGCATCGTAGTTGGCCGGTGTGTACACGTTAGCAGCGATGTCCAGACCATTAAGCTTGTAGCTGACCGGATGGATGTTGACCTTGCCAGGTTCGTTCTTGCTGATCGCGTCATCATAGGTGAGGGTGAACGGGTTCTTTTTGTAATCGCCGGCCAAGGCTTCGCCCGTCGAGAGGCCGACCAGTGCCGACATGAAAGTGGCTTTGAGAGTGTTTTTCACGTGAAGCTCCTGAGCAGTCAAAAGGGCGGCAGTTGCAAAAGTTTTTGGGTCAGTCGAGCTGTTTTTCTTTGAGAAATTTCGCGACCAGGTCAGCGATCTCCACGTTGTTCAGATCCGACATGAGGAAGTGGGTATTACCGTAAATGCCGATTTCCGGCAGGTGGATCAGCCGCACATCACCGCCGTGACGATTGACCGCGTCACGCCAGAGCCGCGCCATTTTCAGGCGTGCGCGCCAACTGTCTTGAGCGGGCAGGTCGACCGCCTGCTCCGGGATGTTGTCGCCGTAAAGGATCAGAATCGGAATGCGCGTGAGGGCCAAGAATTGCTCCATCGGCACCGCCGCGCCTTGCATCGTATCGAACGCGCTGGGAATGGGCGCCGGCACTTCACCTTGCGCGAACACGAAGCTGCTGCCTGGCTCGAACGCCACGATGGCGTTGACCTTGTGGTTCTTGATCGCCGTCAACCAGCCCGGCCCGCCACCTTGCGAATGGGTGAACAAAATCCCCGGGCCGATTTTGTCGAACAGTGCTGACACGCTATCAGAGACCACGCCCACGTCGAACGGTCCGGTGTTCGGCGTCATCGCCCGGAAAAACTGCCCGCGGGTCTGGGCATCCTTTGCTACTTGCACGCCGTTGAAGTAGTTGGGCCACAGGCCGATGCGAAATTGGTTGAACCACAGCTGTTCGTCAGGCACAGGCTTGATTGTGGTCTCGACCATGCTGCGCCCGGCATCGCCACGCCGTGGCTGATCGATCAGATAGACGCCGTAATGATGTCGCAGAAAGATGTTCTGAAAGCCTTCGCGACCATCTGCGGTGGTTTCCCAGGTCTTGGAAAACTGACCCGCGCCATGCCACATGACGATGGGTAGTTTCCGTGCATCGACCGGGATTTGGTAAAAGGCGTAGGCGTGATCACCGTGGTAGGTCTGGCCGTTGGGCGTCATCGGTTGACGCGGGTTGAAGGTGCCCGGTGCGGTGATCATCGTTCCGCCGGCGGCGAAGCTGCCTTGTTGTTGAATCAGCAGCGGACCTTCGAGATGGTTTGCGCACGCCGCCAAGAGGCTCAACAGCGAGATGCTCAGCAGGTACTTTGCCGGTTTCATATCATTCTCTTGAGGCTGCGAGGGCCTGGGTCAACGCGGTGTAGGCACGTTCAGCCGTCTGTGCATCGCCGTGTTTTTTCAGCAGTTCCGTGACCTCGCTCAACTGTGCAGTGCTCAGACCGACGCGCAGGCTCGCCGCCATGTGCGAGCGCAATTGCGGCTCGACTCCTGGCGTGGCCGCCAGCGCCCCGACGGTCGCCAGTTCGCGGCTTTGCCAGTCGAGGTTGTCGCGCTCGAAGATGTCGCCGAAGAGGTGGGTTTGCAGGAACCGGTTGATTACCGGGGCGAAGTCGAACACCGGGCCTTTAACCGGTGCGCCCGAGATCTTGGTTTGATTTGCGGTGCCGGCGGCCAGCAGCTCATCTCCGAATGGGGTCGCCCGGCTCGGCTCACGCCCCGGTGCATCTTCAATGCCGCTCTGTTTACGCGCCTGCACCACCGTCATCAGCTCGTTCAAGGCGTTGAGACTGCGCGGGAAGCCGACGTAGGCGTAGAGCTGGACCAGAATTTCGCGAGTTTCGCTGATTGTCAGACCGGCATCGAGTCCCTGGTTGAGTGCTGTGTTGAGGTTAGGCATGTCGCTGGTCGCCATGAATGCGGCGATCAGGGGAATCGTTTGTTGTTGGCTCGACAGCGTTGTTGCGCGGGTTGGCGTGCTGGTCATGTTCTGCGATGCCTCGGCTGCTTGAGTGGTAATGCTGAACATCGCCCCGATGCCCAGACAGAGCACCATGATCGCGGGGAGGGCAGTGCTGTTGCGTGGGACAGTGGTCATCGTAGAAGGCTCCATCCATTGCGTGTCACTGAGGTGTTGCTGGATCGTACGGAGGATGGTTGTGGCGATTAACCCCGAAATTGCGCATGGACTCCTGAGCAGAACTCATGAATCGACATTGCCATAACCGCTGCAATTCCAGCGCGACCCCGCTGGTGCGGGGCCTGGAGGTTGGATGACAGTTTGTGACAAAGATGCCGGGCTAACAGCCTCGACACATTCAGTAACTTCATTGGCCGGCGTATTGCGCCTCCGAGACCTGCTCCTCACAGGTGACGGTCTTGCCGTCCTTGGGTTCAGCGATAGCGATGTGGGTCATGCCGTTGCTGGTCGTGGCGCCATGACCGAGGGCGGCGAGCCGTTCGGGGTAACGCGGATTTCGCTGGCGGCCAGGGATTCTGCCGTCATAAGTGACATCGCTACGAGTGGCGCGATCAATCGGTTCATTGGATCAACTCAGTTCAGGCAGTGAAAGCAGCGTCGCATTGGCAGACTCAGAGTCCTGTCATCTTTAGTGCCGATTCCGGCAGGCGTTCACCGTGCACCTGGATCTGCGCCATCTGCTCGTTGATCACGCGCAAATCGTCGCAGGTCAATTGCAGCTGGACGGCGCCCAGGTTCTCTTCCAGCCTATGCTGCTTGGTCGTGCCCGGGATCGGTACAATCCACGGTTTCTGTGCGAGCAACCAGGCCAGCGCCACTTGCGCCGGGGTGGCGTGTTTGCGTTGCGCGACGGCTTTTACCACATCGACCAATGCCTGATTGGCCTTACGCGCCTCAGGGGAAAAACGCGGGACGAAGTTGCGGAAATCACTGGCGTCGAACTGCGTGTGCTCGTCGATCTGACCGGTGAGGAAACCGGCGCCGAGCGGGCTAAACGGTACGAAGCCGATCCCCAGTTCTTCCAGCACTGCCAGAAGCTCCAGCTCCGGGCCGCGCCAGAACAGCGAATATTCGCTCTGCACCGCCGTGACCGTTTGCACCTCGTGCGCCCGGCGAATGGTTTCCACACCCGCTTCAGACAGGCCGAAATGCTTGATCTTGCCCTCGGCGATCAGATCCTTGACGGTGCCGGCGACGTCTTCGATGGGCACCTGGGGATCAACGCGGTGCTGATAAAACAGATCGATGCAATCGGTGCGCAGACGCTTCAACGAGGCCTCGGCCACGACGCGGATATGTTCCGGGCGGCTGTTGGTTCCGCCGCCGCGTGCGCCGGTGATCAGGTCTATATCGAAGCCGAACTTGGTGGCGATGACGACCTGCTCGCGGATCGGCTGCAAGGCCTCGCCCAGTAGTTCTTCATTGGCGAACGGACCATACGCTTCGGCGGTGTCGAACAAGGTGATGCCTTGCTCGTGGGCTGAACGAATGAGCTTGATCATGCTGGCTTTGTCGGCAGCCGGCCCATAGACCGAGGTCATGCTCATGCAGCCAAGGCCCAGTGCGGACACCTCCAGGCCATTGCCCAACGTGCGGATTTTCATGATGTCACTCCGTACAGAATTCGATTAACCCGTGAGGGGGTGATCGCTCAGCCAGCCGTTCACGCGTTCCATGGTCTTGCGCTCCTGCTCACCCTCCATCACAAAACCGTCCATAACCTTAGCCTTCGGTGCGTGCTTGACCAGCACGCTGCGGCTGTTGCCCACGCCATAACCGCCATGGGTGTTGAAGGGGATCAGGGTCTTGTCGGTCAGGTCGTGGGCGCTGAGAAAGGCGCGCACGATCGGTGGGGAGGTTTCACCCCAAATCGGAAAACCGAGATAGATCGTGTCGTAGTCGCTGAGGGTATGAACCTTGTTTTGCAGCTCGGGTTCGAAGCCGCTGTCACGCTCCTGACGCGCCTGCTCTACGGTTTTCAGATAGTCCTCAGGGTAGGCGTGGGTCGGGCGAATCTCGAAGAGATCGGCACCTAGCCCACGCTGGATCAGCCCTGCAACTACACGGGTATTTCCCGAGCGCGAGAAGTAAGCGACCAGAATCCGCGAACCTGTACGCGATATCTCACTGGCGCCTTGCGTGCCGGCGAGCGACAGCAGCGGGGCGCTGGCCAGTGCGGCGATCACCGTGCGCCGCAGCGGATCGTGATCGTTGTTCATCGGCCTACGCGCGCCTTGAGCGCCTCGGGATAGCGATCGCCTTCAATGCGGATCTGCGCCAATGCGGTATCGATCGCTTTGAGTTCGGCGGCGTCAAGCTTGATGTCCGCGCCGCCAAGGTTTTCTTCTAGGCGATGCAACTTGGTCGTCCCGGGAATCGGTACAATCCACGGTGCCTGTGCGAGCAACCAGGCCAGCGCGATCTGCGCGGGTGTGGCCTCTTTCTGCGCGGCGATCTGACGGATCAACACCACCAACCCTTGATTGGCTTGCAGTGCCAACTGGCTGAAGCGCGGCACGATGCTGCGAAAATCGTCGCTACCGTAAGTTGTCTCTGCCGACACGGTGCCGGTGAGAAAACCCTTGCCGAGTGGACTGAACGGCACGAAACCGATCCCTAGCTCCTTGAGCGTCGGCAAGATTTCCTGCTCAGGCTCGCGCCACCACAGCGAGTATTCGCTTTGCAGCGCTGTGACCGGCTGCACCGCGTGCGCACGGCGAATGGTCTGCGAACCGGCCTCAGACAGGCCGAAGTGCTTAACCTTGCCTTCGCCAATCAAGTCCTTCACCACCCCGGCGACGTCCTCGATCGGCACGTCCGGATCGACGCGGTGCTGGTAAAGCAGATCGATGTAATCGGTCTTCAGTCGACGCAACGAACCCTCGACCGCGACCCGGATGTGCTTGGGGCGGCTGTTGAGAATCTGCTGTTTATTGTCGTCGCCGAAGGTGAAGCCGAACTTGGTGGCGATGACCACTTGATCGCGCACTGGTGCCAGGGCTTCGCCTACCACTTGTTCGTTCAGGTAAGGGCCGTAAACCTCGGCGGTATCGAAGAACGTGACGCCTCGGTCAACCGCCAAACGGATCAGCGCAATGGCTTGCTGTGTGTCCGTCGGCGGGCCGTAGCCATGGCTCAAGCCCATGCAACCCAAGCCCAGGGCTGACACTTCGACTGAACTGTTTCCGAGTGTGCGCTTGTGCATTTGGATCTCCCGACAGTTGGCGTTGGGAAAACAGTAAGCGAGCTAACGAGTGGGAACTAGCCGGTTAAACCGGCAAGGGTTCATGAATTTTTTTCATCAGTTCCAGAAAGGGAGGTGGCGACGGTGTCTTTAGGGGCGCCTAGGCGCTCTGAGCAAGGGCTCAGAAACAGGCCCAATGTTCGCGTTCGATGGTAAATGATTGAATGCCCGCTTTGGCCTGAAGCAGCCTTTCATGACTGAACACACAGGCTGCGGGCCAGGTCGCGTGATGGCTGACTACGATGGCTACATATCAACCTGTTACGCTCCTTTCGAGGCGGAGCCCAGTGAAGGTAATGTCGAATCCATCCCTGTTGGACAGTTGATGCATTCAGCGGCAGAGGGTTAAAACTGTCCAAGTGCTCCGGGCAGCGGGTCATGATTCGCCAAGGATGGAGGCTTAGGGTCGATTGGCCCTTCGGGACAGGCTGCCCCTCCAGTTATCATGAGACACTCTCTATTTGCTCAATACAGGAGAAGGCAGAGTGCTGAACATTGGAGTTCTGGGTGTGGGCGAACTGACGGAGAAGATCGTGATTGGCTTACGCCGAAGCGGGTTCTCGGGAAGGGTTTTGCTTTCACCGCGCAACAATGACCGTGCCCGAGAGCTAGGCAGGCTCTGGGCCTGTGAGATTGCGCAGAACAACCAAAGTGTGGTCGATGACTGCGACCTGCTATTTCTGGGCGTCCGACCTGAAGCTGTTGAGCAACTTGCCAATGAGGTACAACTCAAGCCCGAACAGACGCTGGTTTCGCTCGTAGCGGGTATGAGTATCGGCGAATTGGAACACAGCTTTCCCAACGCGCGGCATGTCCGGGCGATGCTGTCCTATGCCGCTCAGATTAACCAATCAACAGTTGTCGTGACCCCAGGCGGCCAGCCTCATGAGAGCCTGCTCGGCGCCCTTGGATCACTGATCGTGATCGACCAAGAGGACGCGTTTGAGCTCGCCACCGTGGCGGCATGCATGAACGGCTGGTTTTATTTCTTCCTGGGCGATCTTCAGGAGTGGTTTACCGGGAAGGGTCTCTCTCATGAACAGGCAGCAGAGTTGGTGATGGGCAATATGCAGGATTGTCTGACCAGTGCACGGCACCAACCTCACGTCAGCATGGAAGTTCTGGGCGGTCGTATTGCTACACCTGGTACGTTCACTTCCGCCGGGTTAGAGAAGCTTCGAAAGAATGGCGCAATGCTGGCTTGGAGAGACGCATGTGATGAGGTGTTCGCGCGTATGAGAAAGGACGTTTAGCATCGGCGTTTGCAATGTCTGCTTTTGGCCGGGAACTTGCCCTTCGTGTCAGGCTGCTCACGGCCAGAAGTAGTCATGCGCACACCTGGTCAAAGTGAAACAAGATTCGTGCGTGTACTCCGCGAAAAAAGAAGGCAACATTCACTTCCCCCATTTTTACCCAACTCTTGAGCAATGGAGCTTCGCGTCAATATGGAAATTCAAGAGATCAGACAACGCTTGGCCAGGCCGGCCACAAAATTCGTCGCTGGCGGATTTCGACCTACCAAAGAGACTGAGGAAAGCTGGATTGGAAAAGTAATCCTTTTCCGGCCTGATGAAGTCATACCAAGAAACAAAGCCGGAGATGAGCTTCATCCGTATGCACAGTTTCACCTACCAAGCCTGCCCTTTATCAGCCCGATTCTTAAAGGGGTTCGTACACTTACACTGTTCGTTTCTGATCCCTTTCCAGAGCAGTTCGAGCCGATGGGTAACAACTGGCTTATCAGAGAGTATGGAGCTGACGATGTGCTTATCCGCAAGGAACTGTCGGTAGCCGGCTCGTACATCAAGCACTTCCCCTTGAAGGCTGAATTGGTGGCAGAGGACTTTCCTCTATGGGATGGAGGCGGAATGCCGGAGGACATTGAAGCCGAAATACTCAGGCTTGAGCGGACAGGTGAGATACAGAGCTATTACGATCTTATAACTCACGCATACGAACACAAGATCGGTGGATACCCCTCATTCTGTCAGTCTGGCGTTGACCCCGGTGATGATTTTGAATTCGTGTTCCAGATATCGTCTGACCCAAAAATAAACTTGAATGTGGTGGACGGCGGCAGCCTGATGTTCTGGAAAAATAACACCACTGGCACATGGGCTATTTACTATGATTTCTACTAATCGTCATGATTAAGCGCCCAAGATTAATTGAGATCCATCCACTTCGTAGTCGGCTCACACGCCGACCTCTACAGCAGATCTCCAGGAGGTCTGCTCTACCCCCAAATGCGACCGTACCCTTCGCTTCATATTCTCCGACTTAGGCAATGGGGCGATTACTAACTTTCGATAGGTACTGTTAACGATGCTTGGCCGAACCTCATGCAGTTTTTTCATGAGCTTGGTAAGGTATACGCGCGAAGAGCGGGCAGGAACAATTGGTAAAGCTTTGCGCGTCACTTACCCCGTCAGTGGGGGAACTAGTTATGGCAGGGATTTTTGCCTATCGGTGTAGATGTTGCGGCGACATTCATGAAGGTTCTCCATCGTTTGGCTTTAACGCCCCAGATGCCTATTCGTGTCTCACTGATGAGCAGAAGGACCTGCACGGATGGATCAATGATGACTTATGCAAAGTAACCATTGAAGAACACACAGATTTTTTCATTCGCGTGATCCTTGAAGTCCCCATTCACGGTGTGAGTGAGCCATTTCTTTGGGGTGTGTGGGTGTCTGCTTCGCAAAAAAGCTATGAGCGCTATGTTGAGACCTTCGACGCGCCAGTAAAGGGTGATGGTTTCTTCGGATGTGTCTCTAACGCTATTCCTTGGTATCCCGAGGCCAGACATCTAGCCACCAATGTTTACCTGCAAACGGACGGAGGTCGCCCCCTACTGCGGTTACACTCAGGCGGTACTGATGATCATCCTCTGATCCATGATCAAGAGAATGGGATAACCATGACAAAGGCTCAAGAGATCGCTGAGTTTGTTCTGCACAACGCAACCTAGGCCGCGCTCAACTTATGTATCTGAAGCGGGCGCCCGCTTCTGGCCGGAAGCAGCCCTTCGTGACAGGCTGCTATCGGCCATAAGCAGTCATGCGATCATTGGTCGTTGCAGTCCTTTGCTGCGCCACCCTTAAATCTGCCGCTGGAGCCTTTTTTTTTCATGGCCATGTCATGGCCAAACGTTCAGCCAATTCGCGCATTGAAGTCAGCATTGATTGCTTTTGGCCCGGTAACGTAGATGGAAATGATTTCCCTTAAGCCTACATAGCGTAATCTAAGGTTTGGCTGCAAGAATTAGCGAATGAGTATTTGCATCTAAGCACAAAGCTGGATAACCGTTTATGTTTAGACAGCGGACAAGATCTGAGTTGATCGCCAGCATGAAACAGTCGTCCACGTCGCTAAATGAGAAGCGTCCAGCAAAATACTTGTAAGCTCCAATACCGTTCTTGCGATCGAACTCGTCCAGCCTACGTTCTTTCCAAGGTGCCTCTAGCACAGTTACTGGCCAATGTTGTTTGTAGAAGCCGGCTCGCAACACCAACTCGTCACCGTCAAAAGTTGCTAGGTTGCACCTCAGTTGCCAGCCTATGATCGCCACCAACGCCGCAAACATGGTCAGGGCGATACATTCGGCTAAGGAAAATTGTTGGCGACTTCCGACTGACCAGCCCAGTACGAGGAAAAATAAAAACAACAACACAAAACCGATCATGTTAATTGCTAAGACTTTGCGGTGAACTGGAATCAGGATTGAAACCATCGTGCGTACTCCTTCCATGGATTTAGGCTCCTAGCCAAGCAGGGCGCAGAAAAGCTATCTCCAATGCCTGCTATGGGTCTATAGCTGCCACTCGTAAACGTCAGCTTTCTACCCGTCGTAGCTAACACTTGCTATTTATTAAGGCTTTTGAGTGATCAGATCAAAACGGTGCCAGTTGAGTGGGCCTGAGGGTGTTTGAATCATTATTTGCGTCTCGCGAAGAAGATTTACTTCCATCTCCTCGCACATCCGACGGATGTCCAGCTCGGAGTGGAAGGTCAAATGAGTAAAAGTCGACCAGCCATGCTGGGGACCAAAAAAATGCCCGACAAAAACTCCCCCTGGTTCCAGCGCATGCAGAACCTGATTCCAGAGTTGCTTAAAACTTTTCGGTCGACAAAAAGGCAAGGCCAATCCGGCATGGATCAGGTTTGATCTAGGTAGTGCAGGCAAACATTCAAAGTCCGAGAGGCAGGTAGTCAGCATTCCTGCATGACCCCCTGAGCAGTTTGCTATCGTACGAGTAATTGCCTCTGGTTCATTATCGACAGCCAAGACGTCCCAGCCCGACTGCATAAGCTGCTGCGCTTCCTTTCCTGCGCCGCACCCCAAATCTACTGCCTGGCGAGCAACTGACAAATTACCAGCAAGGTTTATCGCTCGGGCTAGCAGAAGGGATGGGCCTTGACGCTCGGTCTCATCATAAAAAGCGTCCCAGCTAGTCATGGATAAAACATCATCATTTCTTGAAATTGTTGCCAATCAGTTTTCATTCGAACTCCTTTTCATTGTTTTATTGCAGCAGGATACGTTAAGCGTTTTTCTGTGGACAGGTGAAAGGCCGCTATCGACCCAAAGCCGCCATTGATGAATGGCCGAAGTCGGCCAAAAGCAGACGCTGGATCTATGGAACCAGATCATCCCAATTACACTATTAATTAGCTAACCAGTCCGTTGGTGGGTAATTGCGTGGACTTGACCACCCATTTGCATTCGACTTGACCAATCGCTTGCATCGGACTTGACCAGCGCACATACGCTCTATGACTGGCTGAACTCGATCCAAAGCAAACGGTGGCGAAAGGCATAAGTCAGCCAAAAGCGGCCCTGAGGGCTATGGATCCAGATCACCTAGTGGCACTGGCGCTTAGCTGACCAGTCCGGTGGAGAAATTCTCTACGGCGAAGTCCACAAATGCACGTACCTTGGGTGCCATTTGCCTGCTGCTCGGCCAAACGACGTGAAAGGTACTACCTCCTACCAGGCTACTGCTGAGTACCTTTTCTAAACGCCCATCAGCCAAGCTATCTTTGACAGCGAAATCAGGTACGCACGCGATCCCCCGCCCAGCCTGCGCAAGGTAGATCAGAGCCTCTACGTTGCTACAGACCATAGTGGTCGGGAGAGACTCGCCTGCTTGAATGGCCTGTTGTTTCTTGAAGGGCCACTGATAGAGCTTGCCTGAATTCTGCCACCGGTAATGCAAGCAGCAATGATCTAAGAGATCGGCGGGTTTGGTGGGAATCCCTCGGTTTTGAAGGTAAGCAGGGGACGCTACAAGGCATGACCGGTAAGGCCCAAGTGGTCGGGACATTAGTCTCGAATCTTGGAGTTCGCTTCCACGGATAACAACATCGAATCCTTCGTCGATCACATCCACCATGCGGTCAGTGAAGTCCAGATCCAACTGTATCTCCGGATAGCGCTCCATGAATGCGGAGATAACCGGCAAAGGCAATCCTGCAGCCAAGGCCAAGCCAACTCGCAAACGCCCGCGAGGGGAGGTTGTCATCGCCGAAAGATCATCTTCTGCGGCTTGGATCTCGCCGAGGATGCGCCTGCACCTTTCCAGAAACACTTCACCCTCAGACGTCAGTCTGACCGTCCGGGTACTCCGTTGGAAAAGCCTGACTCCAACACGCTCTTCAAGCCTAGAGATGCTCTTACTGACGGCAGACGCCGATATCCCGATTTTCCGGCCCGTCGCAACAAAGCTCTGGCTTTGCGCGGTCTCGACGAAAATCTCCAGGCCACTCAACGTCTCCAAAACCACCTCCAGATTAGTGACTGTTTTGTCATCAGTGTTATGTACGTTACCTGCCTTAATCTAGGCCAGTCAACGGCATACCATAGTCAACACAACGAGGCAGTTGCTCTCTTTCAAAGAGCACCCATTTCTAGCGATGTCGCAGTTGTGGCTAACCACAACGTCATCTCGGGCTTGGCCGTCTCTCCCCGCAGTTACTCGCTGGAGTAACGCAATGGAGATCATATGAATCCTTCAAAGTCTGCCGAAAAAGTATGGTTCATCACCGGGGCATCCCGTGGTTTTGGGCGTATCTGGGCCTCTGCCGCGCTGGAGCGTGGAGATAAAGTTGCTGTTAGCGCACGCGACGTGTCGTCCCTTCAACCACTGGTAGAAAAGTACGGGGATGCGGTACTGACTCTGCACCTTGATGTTACAGACCGCGAGGGTGTGTCCCAGGCCGTGACAACGGTCAGCGAACACTTCGGTCGCGTGGACATTGTGCTGAGCAATGCTGGCTACGGGCATCAGGGAGCGGTAGAGGAGATATCCGAAGCAGAGGCCAGGGCGCAGATGGATACCAACTTTTTTGGAACAATGTGGCTGGCCCAGGCGTCAATGCCGATCTTTCGTGCTCAGGGCTTTGGCCATTTGCTCGCGGTGTCGAGCGTTTTGGGCGTGTTCTCAGCCCCCACCTTTGGGGTCTACAGCGCATCCAAGTTCGCGGTGGAAGGGCTGTTTGAAGCACTGTCCCAGGAAGCCAGTTTCTTTGGTGTCAGCGTTACGCTTATCGAACCAGCGGGCTATGCAACAGACTTTAACAACCCTTCCTCTGCCAAGTATTCAGAAGCTATCGCAGCCTATCAGCCTGTACGTGATGCCCTGAGCCAAGCATTCGAGGGCTATGCCTTTGGCGATCCAGAAGCAACCGCGAGAGCGATTCTGAAGGTCGTGGATAGCCCCAAGCCACCGCTTCGAATCGCATTAGGCGCGGCAGCCATTGACGAGATAAAGGGTGCCTATCAAAGCCGGCTCGCCACTTGGAACGACTGGCGTGAAGTTTCGGTGGCAGCCCAAGGCTAGTAAGGAAAGTTTCAAAGCATGGCGGAAGAATCATTTAGCCGCCGTTGCTTGAGGCTATTACCGACGTACTTCATCCCGATTGGTGGTGGCTTTTTTACATTTATCCGTTTGTTCACGTCGCCTCAACAGGTGGCTTTTCTTGAAAACCGGCGATCTAGCACAAGGTCGCAACAGCCGAGAGCGCATATGAACACTGCTAACCGCTTGACCATAATTGCTGAATCCCAAGCCTACTGGCGCGTCATCTTCAACAATCCACCGCTCAACCTGTTTGATCCGACGATGTTTGCTGAACTGAACGTCCTGATGGACAACATCGAGAAGGACGAGCACCTCAAAGTCGTTGTGTTCGAGAGCGGAGACCCAGATTTCTTCATGAATCACCACGATGTCGAAAATCGGCTGACCGTTCCCAATCAACCAGGCGCAATGCCATTCTTTGGTAACTGGCCGAAGTGGGTCACCCGCCTTGCGCAGTCTTCCGTGATTAGCATTGCAAAGGTACGTGGCCGAGCTCGTGCGCAGGGCTTTGAGTTTGCATTGGCCTGCGACATGCGTTTCGCATCCAAGGAGCACGCAAAGTTCGCATTGATCGAGGTTGGCGGTTCGTCAATCCCCGGTGGTGGCGGTGTCGAATGGCTCTCCGCACTGGTCGGACGCTCACGTACATTGGAAATCGTTTGCAGTGCTGACGATTTCGACGCTGACATTGGTGAGCGATATGGCTTCGTGAACAGGGCTCTCCCAGACGCGGAACTTGATGCTTTCGTCGATGCGCTCGCACACCGTATGGGAGGCTTCGAGAAACGCGCTCTGGAGACCGGCAAGAGAATGGTAAACGCTCGTGCAGGCGTTCCCTCTGAAGGCGATCTGTGGATGTCGAACCATATCCTTCAGGGTGTAGATCTGTGGCCTGAAGCTCAGAATGCATTCACAAAAATGCTCGACGCCGGGCTGGGTAAAGTCGGTGAGTTTGAGCTGAACTTTGCCGAACGACTTGGCGATTTGCCTGCTGCTTAATTGCTCTGGTAACTGACCCGTCACCCGTTGTGAGCCGCAGTCGAAACGACCTGCGGCTCACAAGTCCATCGAGGATTGACCATGAGCGCTTATGTTGTTTACGTCAGAGATCGGATCACTGATCCAGAAGAGTTCAAAAAGTATGAGAACAGCGCGGGGGGCGCGTCGGCGGGCCATCCTGTCACACCACTAGCTTTCTACGGTGCAGTAGAAACACTTGAAGGCCCTCCAGTAGATGGTGCCGTTATCCTTCAATTTCCTACCCTGGCGGATGCCAAGGCTGCCTACGACAGTCCTTTGTACCAAGAGGCTCTGAAGCACCGGTTAAAGGGGGCAGAATACCGCGTATTTATTGTAGAAGGGTTGCCTGAGGTGGCTGTTTCTACACGATGAGGCTAGGCCTATCGTCGCCTCCACTTGGATCATATAAGACACAACTACTGTCAGTCACGACTGTCCGCTTTTGGCCGTAAGCAGCCTGTCACGAAGGGCTGCTTCCGGCCAGAAGCGGACGTTGAAAAAACACCGTTTAAACCGAATTGGTTAATTCGATCTCACTATCATCACTTCAAATTACTCTGAAAAAAGCTCGCCAGCTTGCCAAAAGGAATGAGGTCGACCCGATCATAAAGGTCAACATGGCCCGCGCCAGGAATGATAACGAACTCCTTGGGCTGGCCAGCAAGCTTGTAAGCTTCTTCGCTGAACTCTCTTGAGTGCGCGTCGGCTCCGGCAATGAACAGAATTGGACGAGGTGAAATCGTCTCAATGTCATTGAAAGGGTAGAAGTTCATGAATTTGATATTGCTCGTAAGCGTCGGGTGCGTGGTCAGATCTTTGGACGAACTGGCTGGCGTGTATTCACCCCGTGGCGTGCGATAGAAGTCATAGAATTCTCGCTGGATCGGGTGCGTGTTTTCGTCCAGTTGGTGCGCTGTGCCGCTGGTGTAGAGGGTTTCTCCGCCCGTGAACTCTACATATCGCTGCTGTGCGGCTTGCGCGATGGTCTCTTTGCGTTGCTCAAGCGTCTGCCCATGCTTCAAACCATTACGATTGGCTGCGCCCATGTCATACATGCTGACTGTTGCGATGGCTTTCATGCGTGGGTCGATCTTAGCCGCGCTGATAACAAAGCTGCCGCTCCCGCAGATGCCGAGTGCGCCTATCCGTTCTTTATCGATAAAAGGCCGGGTGCCAAGAAAATCCACCGCAGCACTGAAGTCTTCGGCATAAATATCCGGCGAAACTGCATTGCGTGGCAGCCCCTCGCTTTCACCCCAGAATGAAAGATCCAGTGACAGTGTCACAAAGCCCTTTTCTGCCAGTTTCGTGGCATACAGATTAGCGCTTTGCTCCTTGACCGCGCCCATCGGGTGGCCAACAACAATCGCAGCACTTTTAGTGTTGGCGTCGAGGTTTTTGGGGATAAAGAGATTACCTGACACGTTCATCTGATACTGGTTTTTGAAATTGACCTTCTGCACGGTCACTTTGTCGCTGGTATAAAAATTATCCGCGCCGTTGGACATATCGGCTCCTATTGCTGAGAGTGAACTGACAAGAAGCGTTAATAAAACAATGATCTTTTTCATTGGAATTCCTATCGATGCAGAGCAGTCAGTTTTGGGAAAACATCACGTTTACCGCATGACGACCTAAAACCTGTGCCAGGCTCGCGTTGTCGTCCACACGCCCAAGGCGGGTGTATGCGTATGTCGATTCAAAGGTTGAATAGAAAACAACCAGGGTATCCGTGCCATACAGCATCAGATCACCCGCGTGTATCGTTCCCGGTTTGCTCGCATTGGTAGGCAGAGCTCCAGGAAGGCTGGCGTATTTTTCATTGCTGTTGAGATCGCTCATCTCCAGCGTTAGTGGCAGAAGCGTGACAAACGTACGAGCGGCTGCGTTGTCGGCCAAGGTGATGGCGAAGCGTTGTTCGCCGACTGTCATCCACATGCGAGATTTCTCCGTGATCGTGATCGTGATCGTGGACGCCGACGCGGCATCATTCATTAGGATGTAACTGCCAAGCACGAGAGCTGAATACAGCACGCCAGGCCAACGAAATGGCCGCTTGCCCCAGCCTTTGCGCTGCTCGGCATTTGCGGCGGGGTGAATGCTCCCGGTCATAACCCGTCTCCTGGATCGTTGCGTGGTTCAAGCAGTTCGAGAGGGGGTAGCGTGTGACGTCAGTACGGTCACCGCTGCACCCAGCAGCAGCACTAATGCACTAGCGACAAACGTGCTCTGATAGCCGTGACTATCGAACAGCATTCCACCCACGGTTGAGCCCAGAGCAATGGACAGTTGAATAACGGCTACCATCAGGCCGCCGCCAGCCTCGGCATTATTTGGCATGGCCTGTGCTATCCAGCTCCACCAGCCCACAGGGGCCGCAGTCGCCAACAGCCCCCATAAGCCCAGCAGTGCAGCAACAGCGATGATCGAGTAGCCAAAAGGGATCAGAGCCAGAGCGATCAAGGCCATCAACACCGGAATGACTATCAATGTCTGGAACAGGCCGCTCCTCAGAACACGGCCGATGATCAGGGTGCCGATAAAGCCTGCCGCACCGATCACCAGCAAGATCAACGACAACGTGGATATATCGACGCGCGTTACCGTTTCAAGGAAGGGCCGAAGGTAGGTAAATAGCGCAAACTGCCCCATGAAGAAGGCCCCACAACCGACCATGCCCAGTGCCACTGATCGATTCTTGAACAGTTTGAACACATTCCCGGAGCCTGGTTTGCGCGGCTCCACCGGCATGGGCGGCAGGCTGATGAGCATCCAGACGAGCGCAATTGCCGCGACGGGCACTACACAGAAAAAAGCCCCGCGCCACCCGATAATGGAGCCCAGATAACTGCCCAGCGGTGCGGCAACTACGGTAGCCAGCGCGTTACCGCCATTGAAGATGGCCAACGCCTTCGGCACCTGCGGGGCGGGTACCAAGCGCATGGCTGTCGCCGCGGACATCGCCCAGAAACCGCCAATGACCACACCGATGAGCGCACGGCCGACCATGTAAGTTTGATAGTCGGGGGCCAGCCCGACGATCAAGCCCGAGACAGCCATCAACCCGGCCAGTGCCAAAAGTAGCAGCTTGCGATCAAGGGTTCTGGCAAGCCACGAGATCGACAGGCTGGTCAGCACGGCAAATGCCCCGGAAATCGCAATGCCTTGCCCGGCCATCCCTTCGCTAACCTGAAGATCAACGGCCATCGGCGTCAGCAGGCTGACAGGCATGAACTCAGAAGCGATCAGGGCGAAAACACACAGCGTCATTGCAAAGACACCGCTCCAGTAGGCAGGAGCCTCGTTGCTGGTTGAAACAGTGGCCATCGGGGCCTTGCGGTTAATTGTATTCATACCGGTGATGGTGACGAACGAATACTCACGCGACTAGCTAATGAATACTTAACGAGGCTATAAGATCAGCTAATTAATGGCTGTAAAAGGTTCTGCATATCATGGTCAGAGGAAACCTCAACGATCTGCTTTCATTCGTGACAGTGGCGCGCGAAGGCAGCTTCACCCGTGCCGCCGGGGTACTGGGCGTTACCCAGTCGGCACTGAGCCAGGCCATCAGTGGTCTGGAGGCGCGTCTGCAAATCAGGTTACTGACGCGCACCACCCGCAGCGTCTCGCCGACTGTCGCTGGCGATCGACTGCTGCAAGCGATCGGGAATCGCTTCGATGAAATCGAGGCAGAGCTGGATAATCTGACGCAAATGCGCGACAAGCCTGCGGGCACCGTACGTATCACCTGCGGCGATCATGTTCTGCGCACCACGCTGCTACCCAAGCTCACTGCGCTGCTCCACGAATACCCGGACATCAACGTTGAGTTCGACGTGAGTTACGGATTCAGGGACATTGTGGCGGATCGTTTTGATGCAGGCGTGCGCCTGGGTGACACCATCGACAAAGACATGATTGCAGTCCCGATAGGCCCGCCATTGCGGATGGCTGCTGTCGCGGTGCCAGGGTACTTTTCCAGCCGTGGCATTCCCGAAAACCCGCGCGACCTGATGAACCATAGCTGTATCAACCAGCGTATGCAGACATCTGGCGGGCTCTATGTGTGGGACTTTGAGCAGGGAGGCAAGCAGGTAAACGTGCGTGTAGACGGCCAGCTCATTTTCAACACGTCGAGCCATATCGTGGATGCGGCCTTGGCCGGGCTGGGCATTGCGTACCTGCCAGAAGAGGAGTTTGATCCGCACCTGCGCGAAGGGAGGCTGGAGCGGGTGCTGGAAGATTGGTGCCCACCGTTCTCTGGCTACTATTTGTATTACCCCAGCCGTCGACAACCATCACCCGCCTTTACGCTGGTTGCCAATGCATTGCGCAAAGCTGGGTAGAGGGGACGGACTTCTGATATATGGGCACTATTTTCTCTCTGGAAAATTAGACGCGCAGAAAAATTTGGCTGCATCGTGCACTATTTTTTCGAAGCGCTCAAATGAGTGACGAGTGAGCAGCGTTTTGATGGTGGGCTGTTAGGGTTTAAAGAAAATAAAGACCTGCGAGCAGGCCATGATGGCCTGCTGCAGTAATATTCAGGAGTAGCAAGGGCAATAGTGTTTTTTGTTTTTGTAGAGTCCTGGGTCGCTACTCTCTTGTGTTGCTTTATTGTTTTTAAACTGCGCTTCGGCAGCTCTCGCAGCGCCATCCCTTATAACTTTCGGATTTCTCAAGCGCTGTAACCAAATCACGACCGCCTATACTATTTTTGCAGTTGTTATGTTTTTCATTTGGTTGTTTTATCCCTTCGCATTGTTTTTTCAGGAAGGGGTTTACCACCGCTTGCTGCCTTGACGAAAGTGCTCTAAACCCCTTGTCTACAGCTAGCTGGGCGAAGCTGTGTACGCTTGGCTTTTCACCTTGAAATGCGTTCTGCGCGATAAGGGCCGAGAAAATCTCTCGCTCGATAGTCATTCGTTAATCCTTTATTCAATCAACAAGTTTGCTCATGTTTTTTCTTATTCTGAGCAATGCGAAAGCATACGTTACCATTGGGTGTGGTTTTATTGAACTGGGTTTCCATCCAGCTATAAAAGGCAAGGCTTCTCATTTTTGCTCGGTAAATATTGGTTTCTTGGTGTTTAGAATATTTCAATAGGCCTTTGTTGCAATTTATTTCTTGTTTGAGAGAGTGAGGAAGTTTCGCTTTGCACTTTGATGAGGTCGTGCGCCGTGGGAGACTCCTGTCTGTCGCACTAAATTTAAGAATGACGATACTGCTTATGAAGTTCTATAAGTTCCGCGACTCCCTGTTCCGGGCTGTCGACAAAATCTCCACGGCAGGTACTGTGTGCGAAGCGACCTAAACGGCCTTGACTAACTAACAGGGGGGCCAAATTCTCAAGTCTCCACAGAAGAGGCGGTACGTTTGTGGCTAGAGGCTGAGTCTCTGGTCGAGTCGGTTCGGGAGTTTGAATTGCCCCGACTTTCCTGGACGCCTATGAGCGGCTGCTTTTCGCCGATTTCTGCCGGTCAGGAAAGGCCGCTATCGACCCGGAACAGCCCTTGAGGTCTGTTTGTGGTCACCCTATGCTATTGGCATTCATGGAGGATTCTGACTGATGGCACGTATAAGTTTGATACTGACCCCCGGCTTTGCAGACTGGGAATATGCTTTCATCGCTGGAACAGCGTCCCCATTTTACGGTATCGAGGTCAGGTTTTTTGCACCGACCACGGGGCAAATCAACTCGCAGGGGGGACTGGCTGTAACTATCGACAGTAACTTGCAACAATGTCTGGACTGGAAACCGGACGTTGTTGCCGTCATTGGGGGAATGGTTTGGGAAAGTGTAGAAGCACCTGATATTCGAGACTTTCTTCATGCTAGTCGTTCAGATGGCGCGACGATTGCTGGTATCTGTGGGGGAACGCTGGCACTTGCGAGGGCCGGGCTTCTCGATGATATTCCTCATACCTCGAACAGCGCTGACTTCTTACAAAAAAACGCCGTAAGTTATGAAGGGCACGCGCGCTATCAAAACAGTCGAGTCGCTGTGGTTGCAGACCGTATCATAACTGCTCCAGGCCCTGCCCCCGTTAGCTTCACCTGCGCAGTGTTCGAAGGTGCCGGGCTCTCTTCAGAGATAATTTCCCAGTTCAGGTCAATGTTAGCAGCGGAACATAAAGGGGATATTTCTGGTCGGTAAGACGCTGGAGGAATAACAAAAAGGCTGAGTGACGTTTCAAGCGACATCGTTGCTCGTTGTCTAGCAGTGTTAGGCGTCGTTACACGAACACGTGTTGTTGGAGTTCCGTATTTTCTGGCGCTGAGTAAGTTCAGCTTGAATGGGGGGCAGGGGTTTGGCTGCGCTTGAGGTGTCTTGATCTTTGGTACGTTGGCAGGACGCCAGGGGAAGGGGTGAAAATCGAGAATTGCGGAGCGGTCTGAATTTTTGCGGTGCAAAAAACAAAGGGCCTGCACGAAGAATCTCATGCAAGCCCTTGATTTGTTTGGTGCCCGAACCCGGAATCGAACCGGGACGCCCTTACGAGCGGGGGATTTTAAGTCCCATGCGTCTACCAGTTTCGCCATTCGGGCGGTAGCGCTGTAAAGCGGGTCAGGAAGGAAGGTGCTTCAGCAATCAAAGTACACAAGAGCCTGCGTGACAGGTGGACGAATATATAGAGCCTGCGCCGATGAGGCAAGTTCGATAACGTCCATTTTGGTACATTTTTTTAACAGGCGCCTGAGTAAAACCTTCGGAAAATCATAGATATATCGAACACCCATGAATTTTTGTCGCTATGACGGCCGTTTCGTGGGCGTCACGTCGTGCGCTGTTTCGACTCGTTTCACCGGGCTGGTCTAGGCTGCTTGCACGACGATTAAAGAAGTGGATGTGATGAATACGAGTGTGGTTTACGCATTGGCAGCGGCAGCGTTGTTTGGGGCCAGTACTCCTCTGGCCAAGGTGCTGGGGACCGAAGTTGCGCCAGTGATGCTGGCAGGTTTGCTGTATTTGGGCAGCGGTGTGGGACTGCTGTTGGTGCGTTGTATTCGCGATCGGGGCTGGAAACCATCGGGCTTGAGTGCAAGTGAGTGGCCCTGGCTGGGCGGGGCGATTGTGTTTGGCGGGATTTTGGGGCCTGTGGCCCTGATGTTCGGCTTGACCCTGACCAGTGGCGCAACCGCGTCGTTGATGTTGAATCTCGAGCCCGTGCTGACCGCACTGTTGGCGTGGGTGGTGTTCAAGGAAAACGCAGACCGCCGGATTGTGCTTGGCATGTTGGCAATTATTGCGGGGGGTGTGGTGTTGTCGTGGCCTTCAAGGGCGCAGTCCAGTGTATCGCTCTCCTTGCTTGGGCCGTTGGCCGTCGCGTTTGCCTGTTTGTGTTGGGCAATTGACAACAATCTGACGCGCAAGGTATCTGCCTCGGACGCACTGTTTATTGCGGGGGCCAAAGGGTTGCTCGCAGGGCTGGTGAACTGCGCGATTGCGTTGATGATGGGCGCCAAGATCGCGCCACTTGGCGTGCTGAGCCCCACCTTGCTGATCGGCTTCCTGGGCTACGGCGTCAGCCTGGTGCTTTTTGTACTGGCGCTGCGCGGTCTGGGTGCGGCGCGAACCGGGGCGTATTTTTCGACCGCGCCTTTCCTAGGGGCGGCGATCTCGATCCTGGTGCTGGGAGAGTCTGTGTCGCTGCTGTTCGGGGTGGCCGCTGCGTTCATGATTTTTGGGGTGTGGCTGCACCTTACCGAGCGCCATGAGCATGTCCACCTGCATCAGCCGCTGGAGCACACCCATCGTCATGCTCACGATGAGCATCATCAGCATGAGCATGAGCATGACGAAGACATCCCCGGGAGCGTGCCCCATAGCCATGCGCATCAACATCACGCGATCAGTCACAACCACCCGCATTTTCCGGATATTCATCATCGACACCGGCACTGAACGGCTGCGTGATAGATTGAGCCCCAAGGACGCCGTAACACCCTGACATTCAATGGAGCTATAGACCCCGCATGTTTGAACACATCGACTTCAATCACTTGCTGGCAACGTATGGCTATCTGGCCGTTTTTATCGGCTGTTTGCTGGAAGGTGAAACCATCCTGCTTCTCGGCGGAATGGCTGCGCACCAGCATGTGCTCAAGCTATTGCCGGTAATTGGATACGCCAGTCTGGCGGGGATGCTGGGCGATCAGCTGCTGTTCTGGATCGGCCGTTATTTCGGCGCTCGCCTGTTGCCGCGCCTGCACAAGCAGCAGGCGGTCATCGATCGAGTCACCCAGATGATCAATCAGCATCCTGCAGTATCGATTTTTTCAGTGCGCTTTTTGTATGGCATGCGACTGGTCGGGCCAATGGTGATTGGCGCCTGCAAGGTCTCGCCGTTGAAATTTACCTGCTTCAACGCGTTGGGCGCTGCGGCGTGGGCAACGCTGTTTGCCAGTGCCGGGTATTGGGCCGGGGAGTTTCTGGAGGGGATGCTGGGTGACCTCAAACCCTATCGTTTGCCGATTGCGCTGGGGGTCATAGCACTGATGGTGGTCTTCGCATTGGCGCGTCATTTACGGGCGAGAAACAAGGCCGTCAAATCACTTTGACGGCACGGCCGATAAACTGAATCGGGCCAGTAGGTTTGCCTGTTGCAGAGCCGTCAGGGCCTTCGAGGGTCAGCTCAAAGAGTTGATTGGGCTCAAGCGGTGGCAGGCGATCCAGTGGCAGTGACAAGGTTTGCCCAGGCTTGACCAGTCCAAGTGACACCGGGCCATCCCAACCATCGCCCTTGGTCCAGAACTGCAGTGTCTTGTCAGTGGGCACTTGCGTGATGCCCAGTGGAATAAGCTGGATGTGCTGGCGGTTGCTGGCCTGGATCACCCAGCCCGGGGCCTGGTCTTGTGGTGCGACCAGTACCACTACGTAAGTGGGAGGTGAAACGCTAGGGGTTGCGGTCAACAACACGGTGCCCAGTACCAGGGTTGCTGCCAGCCCTGCGGCTGACAGGCCGCGCCACAATGGCAGAAGATTCCACCAACTGGCCTTGGCCTGAGGGGCGGGCACATTCAGTGCGTTCAGGCTGCGTTCGATACGAGGCCACAGCTGCCTTGAGGGGGGCTGTGCCGGTACAAGGTCGTTGAGCGGCAACAGGCGTGCCTCCCAGCGTTCTACCGCTGCTTGCAAGTTGGCGTCATGGGGCAGGCGCTGCTCAACGGCGTGTCGCTGTTGCGCGTCCAGTGTCCCCAGCACGTATTCGCCCGCCAATGCATCAAGATCGGCTGAGTCGTTGTCTTCTGGTTTGAAAGTCATCCCATGCACTCGCGCAATGCGCTCAAGCTGCGTTTGATCCAGGCTTTGACGGTGCCCAGAGGCGTGGCCAGTTTTTTGGCAATTTCTGCGTGGGTATAACCGTCGACATAGGCATGCACAATGCAGGTGCGCCTGGCAGGGTCAAGCTGTTCGAGGCAGCCATAGATCCGCTCGGAGCCTGCTCGCCATTCAAGTGCGTCCAGCGCCAGGCTGCCATCAAGATTGGCCAGGGGCTGTAATGCCAGCTCGCTGTCTTCACTGACTTGAACCTCCAGGCGATTGTCGCGCATGAAGTTCAGTGCCAAATGCCGTGTCACGCTGAAAACCCAGCCCCGTGCTGACCCGCGCTGAGGGTCATAACTGGTCGCGCGCGTCCAGATCTTGATAAAAGCGTCATGCACGATGTCCTCGGCCAGAGCGTCGTCACGGGCAATACGCCTGGCAACACCGAGCAGTCGTGCGCTTTCCTGGGCATACAAGGCAACCAGCGCCTGCCGTTCGCCGCGGGCGCAGGCGAGCAGGCAGGCTTCGTAGTCAAACAATGGCTCAGGTATCGTCACTGTCTTGCGCCGTTATAGGTGGGACATCCCCGGGGCATTCCCCCGGGCTCCATCGAAGCAGCGTAGACGAGATTCGCTACAGGCCAAGTACCTTAACGGCTGGCCCAGAAAATGTAATCTGCCTGATAAGGGACCACTTGCCGCTGGCCCTTGTTGACCGCAGAGCATTCGCTGCTGGGCGCCACGCCGCCCTTAAGTGCGACACGCTGGATATAACTCACGCCGCTCATGGCGCCTTTGCCTTCAGCCGGATTGGCCTTGACCAGTTGATACGGCAGATTGCCCGCGCCGGCGGGTGCTACGGCGAGCTGGGTACCCGTAACCTTGGAACCGTCCAGGGCTTGCCAGGTGGCTGGTGGGCCAAAGTAGGTGCCGACTTGTTTACCATTTGTGTCATTTAGTTGAGCTTTTGGGCCAACAAAAAACCATTCCATTTGTCCTGGGGCATTGGCTTTTTCTTTACATTCGTAAGTGATTTCACCTACGCCAACTGTCTTCATCGCCATCTTGTGTCCGTCGGGAACCCTAATGTTTTCGGGCAAGTCCGCCTGTGCATAGGCGCCCGGTACAGCGACAAACATCACGGCGGCAAGTGTAACGCTGGCATGGCTGATCAAGCGTTTTACGTTCATGTACCTATCTCCTGATGGGGTAACAGCGTACGGGCTGTTACAGGTACTACCCCCGGGTGAGCGGTTTGGATGCAGTTGCAAAAAATAAACATGAAAGGCAAAGTCCGGGAACCCCGGTTGCGTGACTGAGCCCTTGGCCTAAGCTTTGAATGACAGGCTCAACGCCAAGGGTTTCAAGGCATTTGCTACACGCTCGCGAAGCCGGTCCGATAATAAAAGGAGATCTGGATGTTTATCCGTTTATTGATCCTTGCCAGTGTGCTGGTGACTGGCACAGTGCAAGCTGTTGAAGTTCCAAGCCCCATTGAACAGGATCGCGGCAAGCTTCGCCCATTGGTTATTGTTGCCCGTGCACAGGCCGATCCAGCGCTGGTAGCCCTCAATAAGGCACTTGAAGACCCGGCCACCAAACAGGCTTTTGACGAGCGCAATATGGTGCTCTACACGATTGTCGGCATTACCGGCAAACGCGATGGCAAAGACCTCGAACCCCAAAGCACAATGTCGCTGATTCGCGGCCTCAAACCGGGGATGATCATTGATAAGGCCAAAGTGATCCTGATCGGCAAGGATGGCGAAAAGAAGGTCGAGACAGTTGGCGACGTTGATCTCAACGAGCTGTTTAAAATCATCGATGCCTTGCCTCCCGTTGAAAAGGAAACCCTGGCACCGGTTGCGGCCGAGGCTCCAGTCAAGGGAGCTGCTGCGGGCAAGTCGGTCAAGCCGGCAAAACCGGTCAAGGCTCTGGAAGACTGAAGGTCATTAAAAAACAGGCAAAAAAAAGGCCCGCTGGGGGGAGCGGGCCAAATGGGATTCACTAAAGGAGTGGATCCAATTTAGGCCTGATGATGTGAAAGTGGCGTGAAAATCGTGTCGTCAAAACGAAAGCCTTTCTCAATGTGTGCGGTAAAAATAGAACTCAGCTGTAGCGCAATGCCAGCACTGTAATCCGTTAGGGTGAGTCAATTGCTCCTCTGACTGCCGGATAACATTATGCCGTTCTCCCTCGAACTGATTTCTGCCTTCGCACTGTTTGCGTTTGTCTCCTCCATCACCCCTGGCCCCAATAACACCATGCTGCTGGCATCGGGCGTCAACTTTGGATTCAGGCGCACCATCCCCCATGCACTGGGTATTAGTTTCGGCTTCATGTTTTTGGTGCTGGCCGTCGGGCTGGGGCTGGGCGGCGTGTTCAAGGCCGTACCCATGGCCTACACCGTGTTGCGTTACCTGGGGGCGGCTTACTTGCTGTACCTGGCCTGGAAAGTAGCCACATCAGGTCCTGTTTCTGATTCAGAATCGGCCCAAGGCACCCCTTTGGGGTTCTGGGGCGCGGCGGCTTTCCAGTGGGTCAATCCCAAGGCGTGGGTGATGGCCATCGGCGCGATCACGACCTACACGCCATCACAGGGTTACATCGCCAATGTGTTCATCATCGCCCTGGTATTTGCCATCATCAACTTGCCCAGCGTGTGCGTGTGGGCCGGGTGCGGCAGCGCGTTACGCAACGTTTTGACCAAACCTAAATGGTTGTTGGCATTCAATCTGACGATGGCAGTTCTGTTGGTGGTGTCGCTGTATCCAATTCTGTTTGATGTTCATTGAGCCACTCCTGGCTCAGGGTTGGCGTGTCGCCCAAATACTCCAATAGCCAGCTCATGGCGGGGGAATGATTTTTCTGCGACCAGGCAATGCACGAAGGGCTGGCGGGGAAGGGGCGTTGCAAGTGCAGCGCAACCAGCTTGCCTTGCTCGATCAAGGGTTGGGCAAGATGGGCGGGTACCATGCCGACGCACAGCCCGTCGCTCAGGCAGGCCAGGCCCGTGGCCCAGTCAGGCACCATCATTCTGCGCTGGTTATCCAGCGTCCAGGTGTCACGTTTGGGCAAGCTGCGTGAGGTGTCATCCATGCACAGCGAGGGGAAGGGGCGCAAATGATCATCGCCCAGCAATCCTGCAACCGAAGCCAGTGGATGCAGTGGGCTGACCACGCACAGCCAGTGCAAAAAGCCCATGTCGCGAAAGGCAAAGCTGCCCGCCACCGGTACGGCACGCGTGGCGCCGATGACAATGTCGGTGCGCCCGTCCACCAGTGCGTCCCACACACCGTTGTACACCTCGTACTGAACAATCAGCTCCACGTCCGGAAAGTGCCGATAGAAGTCGATCACCATTTGCTGGCAACGCGGGTGCTTGATGATCGAGTCCACGGCTACCCGTAATTGGCCGCTCCAACCATTGGCCACCTGCTGACACAAGCGGCGGGTGCCAAGCATTTTTTTCATCACGTCGCGGGCTTCCTTGACAAACATCTGCCCGGCGGGCGTCAGCTCTACATCCCTGTGGCGACGAACGAACAACGGAACGGCCAGCCACTGCTCCAGCTGGCGAACGGTGTAGCTGACGGCTGAGGGCACGCGGTGCAGTTCCTGGGCCGCACCACTGAAACTGCCGTGGCGGGCCACTGCATCAATTACATCCAACGAGTATTCGGACCACATGAGTTTGCCTTCAAAAAATTCGATGCCAGTTGGCAATTATTATCGCTTCACAAGCAAATCCTCAGCTGGATAATGCGCATCAGTCAACAAATTGTTTGATGGCAAGTTTTTAGGTGCACATGAAGAACTCTTTTGGTTTTACCTGTTATCTCGCCGGGCTCAGCATGCTCGGCTATCTGGCGATGGATATGTACCTGCCAGCATTCGGTACTTTGCGCAGTGAATTAGGGCTGTCAGCCGGTGCGGTGGGCGCGAGCCTGAGCATCTTTCTGGCCGGCTTTGCATTGGGTCAGTTGCTCTGGGGGCCGCTGTCGGATCGCCTTGGGCGCAAGCCGGTGCTCTTGGCGGGTCTGTCGCTGTTTTCGCTGGGCTGCGCGGGCATGTTCTGGGTTGAGAGCAGCGTGTTGCTCTTGAGCTTGCGGTTTATCCAGGCCATCGGCATCTGTGCGGCGGCCGTTACCTGGCAAGCCCTGGTAATTGATCGCTACCCGGCTGACCAGGCCAGCCGTGTATTTGCCGGAATCATGCCGCTCATGGGCCTCTCTCCGGCTCTTGCCCCCTTGCTGGGAGCCGTGGTCCTGAGTCACCTGGGCTGGCAAGCGATTTTTGCGGTGTTATTGGGCCTGGCTGTGCTGCTGATCATCCCGACACTGATGCTCAAAGAAAAAATTCGCACAACGCCCAAGACCGTAGCGTCAGGCGTGAGTTACTGGCAGCTTCTGTGTTCGGCCAAATTCAGTGGCAACGTGATGATCTTCGCGGCGTGCTCGGCCAGCTTTTTCGCCTGGTTGACGGCATCGCCCTTTATCCTCGGCGATATGGGCTACAGCCCGAGCGATATTGGCTTGAGCTATGCGCTACCCACGCTGGCATTTTTGGTCGGTGGTTACAGCTGCCGCAGCGAACTGCAGCGAGTGAGCGGTCGTACGCTGTTGCCCTGGTTACTGGTGGCTTACTGCGCCAGCATGGTGGGGTTGTATCTGGTCGCCACACAAACCGAGCCAACGCTGACCACCTTACTGATCCCGTTTTGTTTGATGGCGCTGGTGAACGGTGCGAGTTACCCGGTTGTAGTGGCGAATGCCTTGATGCCGTTTTCGGAAAACTCCGGCAAAGCCGCTGCACTGCAAAATACCTTGCAGCTTGGACTGTGCTTTCTGGGCAGCTTGCTGGTGTCGGCCTTTATCAGCCAACCCCTGCAAATCACCGTCGAAGTGATGCTGGCCACTGCACCCCTGGCGTTGTTGGGTTACTTGATTCAGCGGCGCAAGGCTAATGCCAAGGCCTTTGCCGCATCCTGACGGTAGTGGCAGGTCGAAAACCTGTAGATACTCTGTTGCCAGCCGGCCTGTTTAGAGAAATGTGCTTCGCTAAACAGGTCGGCCTGTAGGCCGCCTCGGCGGGCCGTTGATCTTGTTTTTGCACTGGTTTTTGATCTGCCTGCCCTTCGGGAGGCCGAGCGCAGGTTCTGCGTAGTGGGTCGACCGGCATGGATGCCGGGAGAGCCGTGTTGGGCCATGGATGGCCCGTCACGGCGTGCCCACGGAGCGGGACCGGAGTGAGGGACACCTGAGCGCAGCGAGGGCCGTACGCTGGGGCAAGGCCTTTTTGGGTACTTTTGTGGCTGTTTGACAAAAGTGCCTCGCTGTAAAAGCGAAACCATCATTTCAGTTAACCGCGAATGCCGGATATGTACCCCGTGTGCCAGTTGTTTTGCGATGCGCCCGCAGCGATGCCGAGTACATATCCATTCGATATGTCACGACTTTCTACGGGTTCCGCCCTTACGGCGGGTCACTTTTTCCAAACGCCGAAAAAGTAACCAAAAAGGCTTGCCCTACCATTCGGCCGCCTCGCCCAGGCTCGGTGGTTCCCTCACTCCGGCACTGTCATGGGGGCACGCCGCGACGGGCCATCCATGGCCCATCGCGGCTGGCGCGGCGTCCTGCCGCGCCACCCCCATAACAGCACCTGCGTTCGGCCTTCTGTGATGGGCATTCGCGTCGTCTGGACATTCGTGTGGCTCCAGCAAAAGCAAAATGCATCGCAGACGTCACAGAACCCTACGAAAAACGGTTTAGCGCCAACATACAAGCCGCTGACGATCCGTGCGAGGCTGCGTTCGGTTTGGTGCGCCACTGCGACGTAGCAGTCGTAAAACCGGATACTGCGGTCGTTCAGGTAAATCCCGGACTCAGGTTTTACGGTCGCTTCGCAACCGGACGCAGCCTCGCACGGCTCGTCAGCTGCTACGGATCGTGAGTGCAACTCACCAACCAGGCCGGCCGGTCGGCCGCCTCTGGGCGCAATGCTTTTGATCTGCCCGCCCCTTCGGGAGGCCGAGAGGAGGTTTTGCGCAGTGGGCATCCCGGCATGGATGCCGGGAGAGCCGTGTTGGGCCAAGGATGGCCCGTCACGGCGGGCCCACGGAGCTGGACCGGAGCGAGGGACACCTGAGCGAAGCGAGGGCCGTACGCTGGGGCGAGGACTTTTTGGTTCCTTTTTGGTCCTTCAAAAAGGGACTCGCTGTAAGAGCGAAACCAATATTCCAGTTAAACGCTGATGCCGGATATGTACTCAATACATCAGTAATAAAAACGCTATCAAACAGGCCGCAAGCGCCAGCCCAAGACATCCAGCAGATCACAACCGTCGCGCAGCAATTGCGCCGAAACCGTGGCCAGGTGTTTGAGATCGACAGAATCGGCCTGCTGCACTTCGCGGCAGGAGAACATTTCCATCAACTGGGTTACGGCCAGCACGCGGGCGACGGCGTTGGCGTGGAGCACATCGAGAGGAGCGTTGCGGTCGATCAATAAGGCGGGGATGGTGCAGTCGATAGCGGTAAGAGGAACAAACGTGGAGTTAGTCATAAGTAAACCTCTGTTGCTCTAAAGTTCTAGCCATCCGTTTTCGTCGCCAAACAAAAACAGGTGGCCGCTGTACGCGGGTTGGCGAACCGGTTAGAGCCCAGAAAACCCGGCAGATCCGAAGATCTCCCACGTACAGCTGCCATAAAACACAGCGAGCAAAATACACGCTCCGGTATTTATAGCAATTGCGTATTTTCTAGGCTGTTCCCGGATCGCCAAATCCGGTCGCCATATCGGCGAGCACCGACTATAGGCCGCGCACTAAGCCCCAGCAATTGCCAACCCTGTGCGAAAAATCCTGAAGAAACGTGAGCGTTAAGCAACGCGAGCAATCCCATGTCCATGGGAAATCGAGTCCACATCGATGCACGTATCAACAGAGGTTTTTTGCTGCTGCTTCGCAGCAGATCGCAGCCTTCGGCAGCGACTACAGATATCCCTGCCGGTAGCAGCCCGCCGCAAACGCCTGCAACTGCGGATAAAACGCTCGAAAATCCTCACTGAGCGGTTCGTACAAGGCCTTTAAATCCTGCATCGCCCCCGCCAGTTCTTCGGGTCGCGACAGACGCCGCGCAATCCCGTTGAACACCTGCTCCAGCACGTCAAAATCCCGGTACGAACCCAACCAGTCATGGGCCGCCATGTGCGGTGCGATGCTGGCCAGCCTGCGCGGCAACTGCTGCTCAGCCACCAGCACACGGTAAAAATCGGAAGTAAAACGCTCCAGCGGCCCTTCGGCATACTGCATCCAGTCCCGCGCCAGGCAGTGGTCGAAAAACACATCCAACACGATGCCCGCATAGCGCCTGCGGGTCCGGGTGAATCGCGACAGCGACTGATCAACCAGAGGGTGGTTGTCAGTAAACACATCAATACTGCGGTGCAGTTGAATGCCCTGTTCAATCTGAGGGCTGTACTGACCATGCAGCCGCCCTTTGACGAAATCGCCATACAGGCTACCGAGTAATTCTTCCGGACGCTGACCGCCCAAGTGCAGATGTGCGAGATAATTCATGGCGCGCAGTTTAGCACTGCCCCACTCATATCGTTATAACCCGATATACCGATTTGAACTGAACTAAGATCAAATTCATATTTGTATATCGCGATATAACGATTTAAGGTTCGCCTCATCGCGATATAACGCTACACCTCATTGAGCACTGCCATCATGCCGATTGACCTCGACGAAATAATAAAAGCCCTGGCACACCCAGTACGCCGAGAAATTCTCAACGCACTCAAAAACCCCGATGCTTCTTTCCCTGACCAAATCCACTCAACCGAACATGGCGTGTGCGCCGGGCAGTTTGATCAGCTCTGCGGCCTGTCGCAGTCGACGGTCTCTGCCCACCTGGCAACGCTGCAACGAGCGGGTCTGATTACCAGCCAAAAGCATGGCCAGTGGCACTTCTTCAAACGTAATGAGGAAACCATCAAGGTCTTCCTCGAAAAAATCAGCCAAGAGCTTTAACAAGGACCTTCATGCCCCTCTCACTCCTCATTCTGGCGCTCAGCGCTTTCGCCATCGGGACCACCGAGTTCGTGATCATGGGTTTGTTGCCCGATGTAGCGGCCGATCTTGGTGTATCAATCCCGGGCGCTGGCTGGCTGGTGACCGGTTACGCGCTGGGGGTGGCCATCGGTGCTCCGTTCATGGCAATGGCCACGGCCAAGTTGCCGCGCAAAGCCGCGCTGGTCGCGTTGATGGTGATCTTTATCATCGGCAACCTGCTCTGTGCCCTCGCCAGCGATTACAACGTGCTGATGTTTGCCCGGGTGGTTACAGCCTTGTGTCACGGCGCTTTCTTCGGCATTGGCTCGGTAGTGGCTGCAGGCCTGGTACCCGCCAACAAGCGCGCTTCGGCGGTGGCACTGATGTTTACCGGCCTGACCCTGGCCAATGTGCTGGGCGTGCCCTTGGGCACCGCTTTGGGGCAAGCCGCAGGATGGCGCTCGACGTTTTTTGCAGTCACCGTGATTGGAGTCGTGGCCCTGATCGGTCTGATCCGCTATTTGCCCGCCAAGCGCGATGAAGAAAAGCTCGATATGCGTGCCGAACTTGCCGCACTCAAAGGCGCCGGGATCTGGTTGTCCCTGAGCATGACTGCGCTGTTTTCCGCCTCCATGTTCACCCTGTTCACGTATGTCGCGCCCCTGCTAGGTGATGTCACCGGCGTATCGCCCAGCGGCGTGACCTGGACCTTGCTGCTGATCGGCCTTGGCCTGACCGTGGGCAATATCATCGGTGGCAAGCTGGCAGACAAGCGTCTGGCCGCTACATTGATCGGTGTTTTTATCGCGATGGCCGTGCTGTCGACCGTACTGACCTGGACCAGCGTCGCCGTGATCCCGACCGAAATAACCCTGTTCCTGTGGGCAGCCGCCTCATTTGCCGCCGTACCGGCGCTGCAAATCAATGTCGTGACCTTCGGCAAGGCCGCACCCAACCTGGTGTCAACCTTGAACATCGGCGCTTTCAACGTCGGCAATGCGCTGGGCGCCTGGGTGGGCGGCAGCGTCATCGCCCACGGCTTCGGCCTGACCAGCGTTCCGCTGGCCGCTGCAGCGCTGGCGATTCTAGCGCTGCTGGTCACCCTGATTACTTTTCGCCAGAACGGCAATGCCGAACTGGCCACTGCCACACACTGATCCTTGAGAGGGCTGCATAAATGACCACGATTTTTGATCCGATCAAGCTGGGCGATCTCGAACTGCCCAACCGCATCATCATGGCTCCGCTAACACGCTGCCGCGCCGATGAAGGTCGGGTTCCCAATGCGCTGATGGCTGAATACTACGTTCAGCGCGCTTCAGCGGGCCTGATCCTGAGCGAAGCCACTTCGGTGACGCCGATGGGCGTCGGCTACCCTGACACCCCGGGCATCTGGTCCAACGATCAGGTGCGCGGCTGGACCAACATCACCAAGGCAGTACACGCTGCCGGTGGCCGGATCGCGTTGCAGTTGTGGCATGTCGGACGCATCTCGCACCCGATGTACCTGAACGGCGAAGCGCCGGTCGCCCCAAGCGCCATTGCCGCCAAAGGCCATGTCAGCCTGGTTCGTCCAAAGGTTGAGTACCCGACACCTCGCGCACTGGAAACGGCCGAAATCGCGGATGTCGTCGAGGCCTACCGCACCGGCGCAGAAAACGCCAAAGCTGCCGGTTTTGACGGCGTAGAAATTCATGGCGCGAATGGTTACCTGCTCGATCAGTTCCTGCAAAGCAGCACCAACAAGCGCACCGACCAGTACGGTGGCAGCGTAGAGAACCGCGCGCGCCTGTTGCTTGAAGTCACCGACGCAGCCATCGACGTCTGGGGTGCTGGCCGGGTTGGCGTGCATTTGTCGCCACGGGCCGACCTGCACGATATGGGTGACGACAATCTGGCTGAAACCTTTGGTTATGTAGCCCGCGAACTGGGCAAGCGTGGCATTGCGTATATCTGCTCCCGTGAGCATGAAGCGCCAGACAGCCTCGGCCCACAGCTCAAACAAGCCTTTGGCGGCCCGTACATCGCCAATGAGAGTTTCACCAAGGACAGCGCCAATGCATGGCTGGCAGCGGGCAAGGCAGATGCCGTAGCCTTTGGCGTACCGTTTATCGCCAACCCGGACCTGCCTGCACGCCTGAAGGTCGATGCGCCGCTCAATGAAGCGCACCCAGAAACCTTCTATGTAAAAGGTCCCGTGGGTTATATCGACTATCCGGTGCTGTAAGCACTGAAAAGGCTGTTTGATACCCCAACGCAAAACGCCCGAGGTTAATGACCTTGGGCGTTTTGCGTTGAACGATTCGGTGACACGCTTTATGAGAACCTGCAGAAGATAAAACGCTGCTCTCTTGAGTTTTTTCGGGCAAAAAAAAAGGGGCGGTTTGACCCGCCCACATTTTTTCCCTAGTCCCTTTTTTCCTTCTCATCATCCTGATGAATCGCATCCCGCGATGTCCGTCTGCGTTCTTCCTTGAGCGTGGTGTCGATCCGTCGACACAATTCAAATACTAGAGTTTTATAGGATTGCTGCAAGCGCAGCAGTTATAGATTTTTATTACATGGCCACTTTATGAAAAAAATATAAAACCTTATTTTTCATGGACTTATGAACAAACCAAAGTAAGAAAAAGGCATTTGCCTGACCTATTTTCGCACTTGGCTTACATGAAAGGTAAGTAAAGGCTTACAGCACTACGCAGGTAATAATCAATCTTGTCAGTGACATTCCATTTCAGAGCCAAACCAATCAGACACAGGCTAAAACTGCAGCCGAAACAATTTTCCATGACCCACAAAAAACCCCGAACAGCTCGGGGTTTAAAGTCAGCCTGTTGTGAACTACTGGAACAGCGACTCGCTCGACAGACCATTGCGCTCAAGGATTTCACGCAAGCGCTTGAGCCCCTCGACCTGGATCTGGCGCACGCGTTCACGTGTCAGACCGATTTCCAAACCTACATCTTCAAGGGTACTGCTCTCATGACCGCGTAGCCCGAAACGGCGAATGACGACCTCGCGCTGCTTGTCGGTGAGTTCAGACAACCATTGATCGATACTCTGCGACAAATCATCGTCCTGAAGCAGCTCGCAAGGATCTGTAGGGCGATCATCGGTGAGGGTATCAAGGAGGGTTTTGTCTGAGTCCGGGCCTAAAGAAACGTCTACCGAAGACACCCGTTCATTGAGCCCAAGCATGCGCTTGACCTCTGCGACAGGTTTTTCTAGGAGATTGGCGATTTCTTCAGGGGAAGGTTCATGATCGAGCTTTTGCGTGAGTTCGCGCGCTGCTCGCAGATAGACATTGAGTTCTTTAACGACATGGATCGGTAAACGGATGGTACGGGTCTGGTTCATGATCGCCCGTTCAATCGTTTGGCGAATCCACCAGGTGGCGTAAGTCGAGAAGCGAAACCCTCGTTCCGGGTCAAATTTCTCGACGGCCCGAATCAGTCCCAGGTTGCCCTCTTCAATCAGGTCAAGCAACGACAACCCACGATTGACATAACGGCGTGCGATTTTCACCACCAGCCGCAAGTTGCTTTCAATCATGCGTTTGCGCCCGGCTGGATCGCCACTTTGCGACAAGCGTGCAAAGTGAACTTCTTCTGCTGGGGAGAGCAACGGGGAGAAGCCAATTTCATTGAGATACAACTGGGTCGCATCAAGCGCCCGTGTGTAGTCAATGTACTTGTGCTGTTTTGTAGCGGGTGCTTTTTTGGACTTGGTTCGAGCTGTAGGGGTTGAATCGTCTTCTTCTGACATCAAGTCGCTGTCGATGTTGGAGTCCATAAGGAGCACCTCATCGTCGATGTCAAACCCCGGCGCTTCTTTGTTGAGAGCCATTGCTATAGTCCTTTGATGAGTTCGACCTCAAGCTCTAGCATCGCCCAAGTCCTTGGCAACGCTGGAGCCTGTTCCTTATCCACATCAGGAACAGGCTGGTAACCGATCAACGGCGAGGAAGGAATTGCAATGGATCTACAGGTTTACCTTGACGGCGAATCTCAAAGTGAAGTTTCACCCGGTCTGTACCAGTTGACCCCATTTCGGCAATTGTCTGTCCGACCTTGACCTGCTGCCCCTCCCGAACCAACAGCCTACGGTTATGTCCGTAAGCACTGACGTAGGTATCGCTGTGTTTGATGATGATCAGTTCGCCGTAGCCCCTCAATCCACTGCCAGCGTATACAACCGACCCATCAGACGCAGCTAAAACAGGCTGTCCCAAATCACCGGCGATATCAATACCTTTATTCAAACTACCGTTTGAAGAGAATTTGCCGATCAAAATCCCGTTTGAAGGCCATCCCCAGCCCTTGGGCGCGGGACCTGCTGGCAGCGGCGCAGCAGCTACAGGTGCAGTGGCGGAACGCTTGATTACCGTGGTCTTGCTGCCTGCAGAGGACGACACTACTGTTCTTGTCGTGCTGCCCGCTGGCTGGGTACCCGAGCGCCCGTCAAAACGAATGACCTGGCCAGGGACAATGGTGAACGGGGCGCCGATGTTATTACGGGCAGCCAGCGCCTTCCAGTCCCAGCCGTACCGAAAAGCAATGGAGAACAAGGTATCGCCACGACGCACGGCGTATTGGCCTGTGGTCACTGCCGGACGTTGGGCTACCCCGTTACGGTCAACGACATTGACGCCATTTTTTGGGCTACTGGAGCACGCTGCCAACAAAGCCAGTGTGGCACTCAGGAACAGACCGACCACCAGCCTCTGAAAGCTTTTGCTGCTCATACGCTGCGCAATGACTGTGAGACTCACCCGCCGCTCCCTTTGAAGATGGCTAAATAGTAAAACGCCAGTACTGGCCATGGTTTAGCGCAAGTATAACTGGCTACAGGGCTTTTACAGACTGCAAAGCCTAATCATAAACACACTGTATAAAATACAAACAAACACTGGGCAGGGCCCGGGGTGACGGGCTTTATGACCCGCAGCTCACCCTATAATTCACCCGGCTCGAATAAAGACTCAGGCCAGCGGCCCGTTAAGCAGTGGCACAAAGCGCACATTACCGATCACCCGCCGGGCAAAACCGTGCTCTTCGCGTACGATCAACATCAATTGCTGGACTTCTCCCGCACCCACCGGGATCACCAGGCGCCCACCGGGAGCCAGCTGGTCGAGCAATGCCTGCGGTACATCTGTGGCTACTGCCGTCACGATGATGCCGTTGTAAGGCGCCAGCGCTGGCCAGCCCTCCCAGCCATCGCCCCAGCGGAACACCAGGTTGCGCAGGTTGAGCTCCAGCAATCGCTCCTTGGCCCGGTCCTGCAGCACCTTGATGCGCTCGACCGAAAATATGCGTTCAACGAGTTGCGAGAGCACGGCGGTTTGATAACCCGATCCGGTGCCGATTTCCATCACCTTGTCCAGCGGCCCGTCCTCAAGCAGCAGCTCGCTCATGCGCGCCACCATGTAAGGCTGGGAGATGGTCTGGTTATTGCCGATTGGCAGCGCAGTGTCTTCGTAGGCGCGGTGTGCCAGGGCTTCATCCACAAACAGATGACGTGGCGTGCGGCGAATGACCTCAAGCACGTTCTGGTTAACGATGCCCTCTTCACGCAAGCGCTGAATCAGCCGCTCTCGTGTGCGTTCAGAGGTCATGCCAATGCCACGGTGCATCATGCCATCCTGCTCGCGCGCCATCAGCCCATGCCCTCCAGCCAGCCATTCAGGCTTTTGAAACCATCACCAAAGGTGCGATCCAGTTGTAGAGGCGTGATCGACACATACCCCTGCATCACCGCATGAAAGTCCGTCCCAGGCCCGCCGTCCTCGGCGTCGCCCGCGGCGGCAATCCAGTAGCCAGCCTTGCCACGCGGGTCAACAACCCGTACCGGCGCCGCTGCCCGTGCCCGATGGCCCAGGCGGGTGAGTTGAATGCCGCGAATGTTCTCAAGCGGCAAGTTAGGAATATTCACATTGAGGACCGTGCGCGGTGGCAAGTCCAGTGAGGCGTGGGCCTCAAGCAGCTTGCGGGCAAAAAATGCCGCCGTCGGCAAGTTGTCGACCTGGCGCGACACCAACGAAAAGGCAAAGGATGGACGCTCCAGAAAGCGCCCCTCAAGAGCCGCCGCCACCGTGCCGGAATACAACACGTCATCACCCAGGTTGGCGCCCAGATTGATGCCGGATACCACCATGTCCGGCTGAGGCTCCAGCAAGCCGTGAAGGCCCAGGTGCACGCAATCGGTCGGTGTTCCATTAATGCTGATAAAACCATTGGCCAGCGTGTGCGGATGCAGGGGACGGTCCAGCGTGAGCGAACTGCTCGCTCCGCTTTTGTCTTGATCCGGGGCAACCACCACACACTCGGCGTAATCGGCCAGCGCACCGTAAAGCGCGGCGAGGCCCGGGGCAGTGACCCCATCATCGTTTGAAATCAGAATACGCATAGGCTATCCGCTTGATCCAAAGGCACCAGATCAACAAGCTCGCGCACCAGAACAGTGGCGAAGCATCCGGCCGGCAGAACAAATTCCAGTTGCAAAACGTCAGGCTGCGGATAATGCCACGTCAATCGGCCAATGGGCAGTCGCAGGATACGTCGCTCATGGCTCATGCCCGCGCGAACCAGCCAGTCACGCAAGTCCGCTTCGCGTTCTGCAATCGACTGCTCCAACGCATGGGTCGCGCCGGTGGTCGGTGACTCGCCCTCGCCCCACTGCGGGCCGGTGGGGTGCAGATCGAGAATGCCCAGCCGCGGATCGCTGCATTCAGCCTCGCCCGCCGGGAAAAAACTGCGGCTGTCGGTAAAGGCCAGCAAATCGCCGACCTGCGCCCGCTGCCAGCTACCATCAGCCACCCGCGCTGCCAGCACCTGATTGAACAGATAGCTGCGAGCGGTGGAAAGCAGCCGCGAGCGAACATTACGCTGCTCAGGCAAGGCCTTGCGCGCAGCATAATCACGCGCCTCCCCCACGTTGCCACCTTGCCAGCCGAATCGCTGGGTGCCGAAATAGTTAGGAACACCCTGTTTGGCGATCCGTTCAAGGCGTTGCTGCAGCGCGTCCTTGTCCCCGGCCAGCTGCGTCAGGCGCAATGTGAAACCGTTGGCCGCGTGGGCGCCTCGCTGTAATTTTCGCTTGTGACGTGAGGTCTTGAGAATTTTCAGAGTGTCGTTTTCAGCGCCCGACAAGTCAGGGTCTGCCTTGCCCGGCAACTGCACGCTGAACCATTGGCGGGTTAACGCCTGGCGGTCCTTGAGACCCGCGTAACTGACCGTACGCAAAGGCACGCCCGCCGCCTTGGCGATGCGGCGCGCGGCTTCCTCGGTGTTCAGGCCGCGTTTCTCGACCCACAACCACAGATGCTCGCCATCACCGGACAGCGGTATATCAAGCACTTCGTCGACTTGAAAATCTTCAGCCGTCGCTTTGAGCACAGCAGTGCCCAGCGCCTCGCCGTAGGCCCGCGGGCCGAGCAGATCAGACTCGTTCATGCGCGAACCAACAACGCAATGGAGTGCACCGCAATACCTTCTTCACGACCAACGAAGCCGAGCTTTTCAGTGGTAGTGGCCTTTACGTTTACCTGGTCCAATTCAACCTCTAGATCCGCAGCGATCAGCGCTCGCATTGTTTCAATATGCGGCGCCATTTTCGGCGCCTGGGCAATGATGGTGTTGTCGACATTGCCGACTTTCCAGCCCTTGGCATGGATCAGACCCACGACATGACGCAGCAGGACGCGACTGTCAGCGCCCTTGAAGGTCGGATCGGTGTCCGGAAAGTGTTTGCCTATATCACCAAGTGCCGCAGCCCCCAGCAAGGCATCGCTGAGGGCATGCAAAAGCACATCGCCATCAGAGTGGGCCAGCAGCCCGAATTTGTGGGAGATCCGCACGCCGCCCAACGTAATGAAATCGCCTTCAGCGAAACAGTGCACATCATAGCCGTGGCCAATACGCATAAAAAAACGCCCCGATTAAGTCAGGGCGTGATTCTACCTACTTTGTCCAACATTGGGCGCTATTAGCTCAGTGCATTGGCGTGATGACGCAAGTGGTCATCAATGAAACTTGCGATAAAGAAATAGCTATGGTCGTAGCCTGGCTGCAGGCGCAGGGTTAACGGGTAGTCAGCAAGTTTAGCGGCCTGCTGCAGCACCTCAGGCTTGAGCTGAACACTCAGAAAGTCATCCCGGTCACCCTGGTCGACCAGCAGCGGCAGCTTTTCACGTGCCTCGCCAATTAACACGCTCGCATCCCACTCACGCCAACGGGCGCGTTCTTCGCCCAAGTAATTGGAGAACGCCTTTTGCCCCCATGGGCAGTCCATCGGATTGCTGATCGGCGCGAAAGCCGAGACCGACTGATAGCGGCCAGGATTGCGCAGTGCACACACCAATGCCCCGTGCCCGCCCATCGAGTGCCCGCTGATGCCGCGCTTTTGCGAAGCAGGAAAATGCGCCTCGACCAAAGCCGGTAATTCCTGCACCACATAATCGTGCATCCGATAATGCTGCGACCAAGGCTCTTGCGTAGCATTCAGGTAAAAACCTGCACCCAAACCAAAGTCCCAAGCAGCCTGCGGGTCATCCGGCACACCTTCACCACGGGGACTGGTGTCCGGCGCCACGATGATCAGCCCCAACTCGGCAGCCATCTTCATTGCACCGGCCTTGTGCATAAAGTTCTCGTCGTTGCAGGTCAAGCCCGACAGCCAGTACAGCACCGGCAACTTCGCGCCCTGCTCCGCCTGCGGGGGCAAGTACACGGCGAAGACCATGTCGCAGCCCAGCACTTCAGAGCGATGCTTGTAACGCTTGTGCCAACCGCCAAAGCTTTTTTGGCAGGAGATATTTTCCAATGTCATGGGCAGCTCCAGACCGTAAGCAAAACACCCCACCTGTGGGAGCGGGCTTGCTCGCGATGCAGACAACTCGGTCCTTCAATCAAACCGGGTAGCTGCAATCGCGAGCAAGCCCGCTCCCACACGTGTTTAGCGGTGTTTAGACTTACCGCTGTTAATTAGAAATGGATGACGGTGCGAATGCTTTTGCCTTCATGCATCAGGTCAAATGCCTTATTGATATCTTCAAGGCCCATGGTGTGGGTAATGAAGGTATCCAGCGGAATCTCGCCGCTTTGCGCCATGTCGACATAGCTCGGCAGCTCAGTGCGGCCACGTACGCCACCAAATGCCGAGCCGCGCCAGACACGACCGGTTACCAGCTGGAATGGGCGGGTCGAAATTTCTTGACCGGCACCGGCTACGCCGATGATCACAGACTCGCCCCACCCTTTGTGGCAGCACTCCAGCGCCGCACGCATCAAGTTCACATTGCCGATACATTCAAAGGAGAAGTCGACACCACCATCCGTCATGTCGACGATCACTTCCTGAATCGGGCGATCGAAGTCTTTAGGGTTGACGCAATCGGTCGCACCCAACTGACGGGCGATCTCGAACTTGGCCGGGTTGATGTCGATTGCAATGATCCGTGCTGCCTTGGCTTTCACCGCACCGATCACCGCGGACAGGCCAATGCCGCCCAGACCGAAGATGGCCACGGTGTCACCCGGCTTGACCTTGGCGGTGTTGAGCACCGCGCCGATCCCGGTCGTCACGCCGCAACCCAGCAGGCAAACCTTCTCAAGCGGCGCATCTTTCTGAATCTTGGCGACCGATATTTCCGGGAGCACGGTGTATTCAGAAAAGGTCGAAGTCCCCATGTAGTGGAAAATCGGCTGCCCCTTGTAGGAGAAACGCGTGGTGCCGTCCGGCATCAAGCCCTTGCCTTGGGTCGAGCGAATCGCCTGGCACAGGTTGGTCTTGCCCGACAGGCAGAATTTGCACTTGCCGCATTCTGGGGTGTACAGCGGGATCACATGATCACCGACCGCAACAGAGGTCACGCCTTCGCCAATGGCTTCAACAATGGCGCCGCCTTCATGACCCAGGATGGACGGGAAGATGCCTTCCGGGTCCGCGCCTGACAAGGTGTAGGCATCGGTATGGCAAACACCCGACGCCACAACCCGCAGCAGTACTTCGCCAGCCTTGGGCATGGCAACGTCAACTTCTACGATTTCCAGCGGCTTTTTGGCCTCGAAGGCTACGGCAGCACGTGACTTGATCATCGATCGTCTCCAGCAAAGTAAAAACAAGACGCCGAGTGTAAATCAGCGCTGAGTGATTAATAATCCAGACAAAAGCAAAACATTATTGCCATATAGGGATAATCCCCCGTGAATGAAAACCGCTGGGAAGGTATCGATGAGTTTGTCGCCGTGGCCGAGTGCGGCCAATTCACTGCGGCGGCCGAGCGTCTTGGCGTCTCTTCGTCCCACATCAGTCGCCAGGTAGCGCGGCTCGAAGAGCGCCTGCAGACCCGTTTGTTCTACCGCAGTACTCGCAAGGTCACGCTGACAGAGGCCGGACAAACGTTCTTGCAGCATTGCCAGCGCCTTCAAGACGGACGTGAAGAGGCGCTGCGAGCGATAGGGGATCTGGCCAGCGAGCCCAAGGGCATGCTGCGCATGACCTGCGCGGTGGCCTATGGCGAACGTTTTATCGTGCCATTGGTGACGCGTTTCATGGGGCTGTATCCGCAGTTACGGGTCGATATAGAGCTCAGCAATCGACCGCTGGACCTAGTGCATGAAAGCCTGGATCTGGCAATTCGACTGGGTCGCTTGCAGGACTCAAGGCTGGTGGCCACGCGACTCGCCCCCAGACGCATGTATGTCTGCGCGTCGCCTTCGTACCTGGAACATTATGGCCGCCCCCACAGCCTGTCAGAGCTGAGCCGACATAACTGTCTGATTGGCAGCACGGATTTATGGCAATTGCAGCAGGACGGGCGTGAGTTTTCGCAACGGGTGCAGGGGAATTGGCGCTGCAACAGTGGGCAGGCGGTATTGGATGCTGCACTTCAGGGTGTGGGACTTTGCCAGTTGCCGGACTACTACGTGCTGGAGCACTTAAAGACCGGAGCTCTGGTGTCTTTGCTCGACACCCACCAGCCGCCCAACACTGCGGTTTGGGCGCTGTATCCGCAACAGCGGCATTTATCGCCCAAAGTCAGAAAACTGGTGGATTACTTGAAGGAAGGCTTGGCCAAGCGGAAGGAGTATCAGGGCTAAGCCGCTGCTCCTATTACCTGTAGGAGCGGGCTTGCTCGCGATGCAGACGCCACAGTCTGCCGGGAAAACCAGGTGATGTCATCGCGAGCAAGCCCGCTCCCACAAGTCCCCGGGACACTCTGATCAGCGAGTAGCCCAACGCAATCGCAACCACTCAAGGTCTTCCGGGCGGGTGACCTTGATATTGTCCGCACGCCCTTCGATCAGTCGCGGGGCCAGGCCGGCCCATTCCATTGCCGAAGATTCGTCGGTAATGATCGCATCGGCCACGAGACTGTCCGCCAGCGCGCGATGCAATGGCCCCAGGCGAAACATCTGCGGTGTATAGGCTTGCCAGATCAAGCTGCGATCAACGGTTTCGACCACACGACCTTTTTTGTCGACTCGCTTGAGCGTGTCCCGCGCGGGAACTGCCAGCAAACCACCCACAGGGTCGTCAGCCAACTCACCCAGCAATTTGTCCAGGTCTTCACGGGACAGGTTGGGCCGGGCCGCATCATGGACCAACACCCAGTCGTCATCCGCTGCGCCTTGCGCATGCAGGTACAACAACGCATTGAGTACGGAATCCGCCCGCTCACGCCCGCCGTCCACCCGCACTACCCGCGCATCAGAAGCACACGGCAAAGACGGCCAAAATGGGTCATCAAAAGCGACACTGACCACCAGCCCCTTGAGGCCTGGATGATCGAGAAAACAGCTGATGCTGTGTTCGAGAATACTGCGCCCGCCCAACTGCAAATATTGCTTGGGACGGTCTGCGGCCATACGGGCACCCACGCCCGCGGCAGGAATCACGGCCCAAAAGGCCGGTGATGAATGACTCATTGGGCCAACTGATAGAGGGTTTCACCCTCCTTGATCATGCCCAACTCATGGCGAGCGCGTTCTTCAACGGTCTCCATGCCTTTTTTAAGCTCCAGCACTTCCGCATCCAGCACGCGGTTACGCTCCAGCAAAATTTCGTTTTCAGCACGCTGATCGGCGATTTGCTGAGTCAGGTCGGTAACCTGCGCCAAACTGCCATTCCCCACCCACAGGCGATACTGTAGGCCAGCCAGCAGCAAGAGCAGGACGAGAAACAACCAATAGGGACTGCGCATCGAATATCAGGTATCCAGTAAAAAGACAGCCATGCCGACAAACGTAAACAACGAATAGTACAAAGCCTGGAAGAACCAGGCTTGTATACAGAAGCATCAGATTAGTGTCAAAAGGCCCGAGTTGACGAGCATTTCAACACAATCTGCTGACTTTTTACGATTCAGTACTTAGCCGCGGAACTCGCCACGACCGTTGTACTTGGCTTTAGCACCCAATTGCTCTTCGATACGCAGCAATTGGTTGTACTTGGAAACACGGTCAGAACGGCACAGAGAGCCGGTCTTGATCTGGCCAGCCGCAGTACCCACTGCCAGATCGGCAATCGTGGAGTCTTCGGTTTCGCCGGAACGGTGCGAGATCACAGCCGTGTAACCAGCAGCCTTGGCCATCTGGATAGCTTCCAGCGTTTCGGTCAGGGTGCCGATCTGGTTGAACTTGATCAGGATCGAGTTGGCGATGCTTTTGTCGATGCCTTCTTTCAAGATCTTGGTGTTGGTTACGAACAGGTCGTCACCGACCAGTTGAACCTTCTCACCGATTTTGTCGGTCAGGATTTTCCAGCCATCCCAGTCAGACTCATCCAGACCGTCTTCGATGGAGATGATCGGGTAGCGCTGAGTCAGGCCTTTGAGGTACTCAGCAAAACCTTCGGAGTTGAAGACTTGACCTTCGCCCGACAGGTTGTACTTACCATCTTCGTAGAATTCGCTGGCAGCGCAGTCCAGAGCCAGGGTCACGTCAGTGCCCAGGGTGTAACCGGCATTTGCCACGGCTTCGGAGATCACTTTGAGTGCATCTTCGTTGGAAGCCAGGTTAGGTGCGAAACCACCTTCATCGCCCACGGCGGTGTTCAGGCCACGGGCCTTGAGCACAGCTTTGAGGTGATGGAAGATTTCGGTGCCCATGCGCAACGCGTCAGAAAAGGTCTTGGCGCCAACCGGCTGAACCATGAACTCTTGAATGTCGACGTTGTTATCAGCGTGTTCGCCACCGTTGATGATGTTCATCATCGGAACCGGCATCGAGTAAACACCCGGAGTACCGTTCAGATTGGCAATGTGCGCGTACAGCGGCAGGTCCTGGTCCTGTGCAGCCGCTTTGGCAGCAGCCAAAGACACCGCCAGAATGGCGTTAGCGCCCAGGGAACCTTTGTTCTCAGTACCGTCCAGCGCGATCATCGCGTGGTCCAGCGCCTTTTGGTCAACCGGGTCTTTACCCAGCAGCAAATCACGAATCGGGCCGTTGATGTTGGCAACGGCTTTCAGAACGCCTTTGCCCAGGTAACGGCTCTTGTCGCCATCACGCAGTTCCAGCGCTTCACGGGAACCGGTGGATGCACCGGACGGCGCGCAAGCGCTGCCGATGATGCCGTTGTCGAGAAGCACGTCCGCTTCCACAGTGGGATTGCCACGGGAGTCGAGAACTTCACGACCTTTGATGTCGACGATTTTTGCCATTGTTGTAAACACTCCAAAGTTGACGAAAACGACGCAGCTGAGGGAAATATTGTTATCGGCGGCAAGGGGCAAATAGCGGGCAGCCTTGCGGGCGATAAGGCTCGGGCCCAGAGGCCCGAGAAATCGTGCGGTACTTTACCGGAGAAACGAGGGTTACGCGGTTTCTATTGTCGGAAAACTTTTAACCAACTCATCCAGAGACTTCAACTGGGCCAGGAATGGCTCCAGCTTGTCCAGACGCAAGGCACAAGGGCCGTCGCATTTGGCATTATCCGGATCCGGGTGCGCCTCAAGGAACAGACCGGCAAGGCCCTGGCTAATGCCAGCCTTGGCCAGGTCGGTTACTTGGGCACGACGACCACCGGCAGAGTCCGAGCGACCACCCGGCATTTGCAGCGCGTGGGTCACGTCGAAAAATACCGGGTACTCGAACTGCTTCATGATGCCAAAGCCCAGCATGTCTACAACAAGGTTGTTGTAGCCGAAGCTGGAACCACGTTCGCAGAGGATCAACTGATCATTACCCGCCTCTTCGCATTTGCTCAGGATGTGCTTCATCTCCTGAGGTGCAAGGAATTGGGCTTTCTTGATGTTGATCACGGCACCGGTCTTGGCCATGGCCACGACCAGATCAGTCTGACGCGACAGGAAGGCCGGCAGCTGGATGATGTCGCAAACCTCGGCGACCACGGCTGCCTGGGCAGGTTCGTGGACGTCGGTGATCAGCGGCACACCAAAGGCGGCTTTGATGTCCTGAAAAATCCGCATGCCTTCTTCGAGGCCGGGGCCCCGGTAAGAGCTGACAGATGAACGGTTGGCCTTGTCGAAACTGGCCTTGAACACGTAAGGGATACCAAGCTTTTCAGTAACCCGCACGTACTCTTCGCACACCTGCATGGCCATATCACGGCTTTCGAGCACGTTCATGCCACCGAACAAGACCATTGGCTTGTCGTTGGCAATTTCGATATTGCCTACACGGATAATCTTTTGCGCCATTCTGATTACGCCTTCTTCTCGTGTTGCGCCAATGCTGCTTTGACGAAACCGGTGAACAATGGATGGCCATCACGTGGCGTGGAGGTGAACTCCGGGTGGAACTGGCAAGCGACGAACCAAGGATGATCCGGAGCTTCAACCACTTCTACCAGTGCGCCGTCACCGGAGCGACCGGTCACTTTCAGGCCAGCTTCGGTCAGCTGAGGCAGCAGGTTGTTGTTTACTTCATAGCGATGACGGTGACGTTCAACGATCACGTCCTTGGCATAGCAGTCGTGAACCAGGGAACCGGCTTGCAACTGGCAATCCTGCGCACCCAGACGCATGGTGCCGCCCAGATCAGAGGTTTCAGTACGGGTTTCGACTGCACCGGTGGCGTCTTCCCACTCAGTGATCAGGCCCACAACCGGATGGCCGCTGCTGCGATCGAACTCGGTGGAGTTGGCGTCTTTCCAGCCCAGCACGTTACGTGCGAACTCGATTACCGCTACTTGCATGCCCAGGCAGATACCCAGGTATGGAACCTTGTTCTCGCGAGCGTACTGAACAGCCGTGATCTTGCCTTCTACGCCGCGCAGACCGAAGCCGCCCGGAACCAGAATGGCATCACAGCCTTCAAGCAGTTCAGTGCCTTTGTTTTCGATATCTTCGGAGTCGATATAGCGCAGGTTGACCTTGGTACGGTTGGAAATACCGGCGTGGCTCATCGCTTCAATCAGCGACTTGTACGCGTCCAGCAGCTCCATGTACTTGCCAACCATCGCGATGGTGACTTCGTGCTCCGGATTAAGCTTGGCATCAACAACCTGTTCCCATTCGGACAGGTCGGCGCTGTTGCATTCCAGGCCAAAACGCTCGACAACGAAATCATCTAGACCCTGGGCGTGCAGCATGCCCGGGATACGGTAGATGGTGTCGGCGTCTTCCAGCGAAATAACGGCACGCTCTTCAACGTTGGTGAACAACGCAATCTTGCGACGCGAAGAAATATCAACGTGGTGATCGGAACGGCAGATCAGGACATCTGGCTGCAGGCCGATGGAGCGCAATTCTTTAACCGAGTGTTGCGTTGGTTTGGTTTTCGTTTCGCCAGCAGTGGCGATATACGGAACCAGCGTCAGGTGCATCAGCATGGCGCGCTTGGCGCCCACTTCGATGCGCAGCTGACGGATAGCCTCGAGGAACGGTTGGGACTCAATGTCACCCACAGTACCGCCAATCTCAACCATCGCTACGTCGGCATCGCCGGCGCCCTTGATGATCCGACGTTTGATTTCGTCGGTGATGTGCGGAATCACCTGGATGGTTGCACCCAGGTAATCACCACGGCGCTCCTTGCGCAGGACGTGTTCGTAAACGCGGCCCGTGGTGAAGTTGTTGTTCTGGGTCATGGTCGTGCGGATGAACCGCTCGTAATGCCCCAAGTCCAGGTCGGTTTCGGCGCCGTCGTGTGTGACGAACACTTCACCGTGCTGGAACGGGCTCATGGTGCCCGGATCAACGTTGATGTAGGGGTCCAGCTTCAGCATGGTGACCTTAAGTCCCCGCGCCTCCAGGATGGCTGCCAATGAAGCCGAGGCAATGCCTTTCCCCAATGAAGAAACAACACCGCCCGTGACGAAGATGTAGCGCGTCATGAAAAACCCTAGAAGTCTGCGTTAAAGCGGTCAGAGCCGCCGGGGAAAGCGAAGGAAGGCCGAAGCCCCCAATCACCAGCATTAGTCACAGTGCACCTTTCGAAAAACTGCTGCGTTGAAACAGACCGATGCAAATCATCGGTTCGATGCAAGCCACACATTTTTTTAAAATCGCCCAGCAAAGACTGCTTGGTAATCGGCAACTTCTGTAATTTCGGTGAATCCACAGAAGTTGTATCAAGAAGGGAGCGTAGTCTACCGGAAACCCCCTTTCAGCTCAAACCTTGATCGCTCGAAGTTGGCAGCCACTGTAATTGCCAGCGTCCACAGGGGCTGGAGTCCAGTCCGTTGAGGTTTGCCACGGCCAATAACTGCTCATTGCGGTACAGAAGCGGCAATCTGCCACGGGCAAACAACGGAATACCCCGCTCGTTGAACAGCCGCTTCAGATCACGGTGACCACGCTGTTCCAGCGCCATCACTTCGCCCCCTTGACGATAGCTCACTTGCAAGGGGCCATCGGCAATACCCCCGACAAAGCGCACCTGACCATTACCCGGCAGCACCAGCGCCTGATCGGGTTGCGCCCACACCCCTGGCGCAGGGTGCGGGCACAACCAGTCACCGGACAACCACCAGATCCGTCCGCCAGCACGATGAAGTTCACCCTTGGCGAGTTTCCAGACCGGCTGCGCATCCTCGCGAGCATCACGCAGGGCATTCCAACCCGCCCAGTGATCGGTATCAGGCAATTGAGTGAACGCTGCCAACCAGTGACGCAAGGCGTTGCGTTGACGAGCAGGCGACAGCCGGGCAATGGGCGCAAGTTCCAGTGAGGGCACCCCGAGCCAGGCAAATTCGGTGACAGTGCCCGCATCACGCAGATCCTGCTGCGCCAGCTCATCAAGCAACTCCTGAGCCTCGGCACAGTGCGCAGCACTGCGGGCCAGGCTGGCAGCCGCCTGTGGCCAGCGCTGAGTCAGGACTGGAAATACTTCATGGCGCAAATAGTTACGGGAAAAATCTGTTTGCACGTTGGACGGGTCTTCGATCCAGCCCAGCCCCTGCTCAAGGGCGTAAGCCTCAAGCTGAGCGCGAGAAACGTCCAGCAAAGGCCGACACAAGTGCCCCGCCCCCAAGCGCCGCTGACGGGGCATGGCCGCCAACCCATTGACCCCTGCCCCTCGCAACAAACGAAACAGCAGCGTTTCAGCCTGATCATCACGGTGCTGACCGACCAGCAGCACTTCCTCAGCCCTGATGAGTGCAGCAAAGGCCTGATAGCGCGCATCCCGCGCTGCCCGCTCGACGCTTGCGCCAGCCTGCACCTGCACGCGAATCACCTGCAAGGGCACGCTCAGCCCGTCACACAACGCCTGACAATGATCCGGCCACCCATCAGCCGCCGCCTGCAGGCCATGATGAATATGGACAGCGGTAATTGGCGGTAACGAGTGGGTTTGGCGCAATTGAACGAGAAGGTGAAGCAGCACAGTCGAATCGAGACCGCCGGAGAGCGCGACATGCCAGGCCTTGGCGTTGCGCCAGGGGCTGAGGGCTTGCAGCAGCGGAATCGATAGACTGGGCATTACGCAATCCTGTAGGAGCGGGCTTGCTCGCGATGCTGACTACTCGATCGTTGAGCCAAACCGCGCAGATGCCTTCGCGGGCAAGCCCGCTCCCACACTAAATCTGAATCAGAGACCGTAGCTCATCAGACGATCGTAACGGCGCTTGAGCAGTGTTTCGTGATCCAGCTTGTTCAGCATGTCCAGCTGGGAAATCAGGTCGGCACGAATGCTGGCAGACGCAGCAGCCGGGTCACGGTGTGCGCCACCCAATGGCTCGCCAATCACCTTGTCCACGATACCCAGACCTTTGAGGCGCTCGGCGGTAATGCCCATGGCCTCAGCGGCGTCCGGTGCTTTTTCTGCGGTTTTCCACAGAATCGATGCGCAACCTTCCGGCGAGATCACCGCGTAGGTCGAGTACTGCAGCATGTTCAGTTGGTCGCAAACACCAATCGCCAATGCACCGCCCGAACCACCTTCACCGATAACCGTGGCAATGATCGGGGTTTTCAAACGCGACATGACACGCAGGTTCCAGGCAATGGCTTCGCTCTGGTTACGCTCTTCAGCATCGATACCCGGGTATGCACCCGGGGTGTCGATAAAGGTCAGGATCGGCATTTTGAAACGCTCGGCCATTTCCATAAGACGGCAGGCCTTGCGATAGCCTTCAGGACGCGGCATACCGAAGTTGCGACGCACCTTTTCACGGACTTCACGACCTTTCTGGTGACCAATCACCATCACTGGCTGATCGTCCAGACGGGCAATACCGCCAACGATGGCAGCGTCATCCGAAAAATGACGATCGCCATGCAGCTCATCGAACTCGGTGAAGATGTGATCGATGTAGTCCAGGGTGTATGGACGACGCGGGTGACGGGCCAAACGGGCAATCTGCCAGCTGGTCAGCTTGCCGAAAATATCTTCAGTCAGCGTTTTGCTTTTGTCTTGCAGACGAGAGATTTCATCACTGATATTCAGCGAATTGTCATTACCAACCAAGCGCAACTCTTCGATTTTGGCTTGCAGGTCAGCAATCGGCTGTTCGAAATCAAGAAAATTCGGGTTCATAAGCATCCGTCTTGGGTCGGCGGCAAAGCATGCCAGAAGGTCTGAAACCCAGCATTTGCTGGCGTTTCGAACCGAGCTGGGGCAGCCGGTTGATCTGTATCGCGCCTACCTTAAGGGACAGGCGCTCTCAGGTCGAGATTAAAAATTCAGGTCGAGGTCAGGGCGCAGCTCTTGCCCCTGACCGTCAACGGTATTGGAGGAAGACGTTGTCTCGCCCGAACTGGTCACGCAGGGCTTGAATCAAGCTGTCTGCCGGATCAATCCGCCAGGTCTCGCCAAACTGCAACATGGCCTTGGCGTCATCGCCGGTGTAATCCATGGTGATCGGGCACGCACCACGGTGTTTCTTGAACAATTCACCCAACCAGCGCAATTGATCGCCCTTGAGTGCGGCCCGGTTCACTTTCAGTCGCAAACTCTCGGCCAGGTTGGTGCGAGCATCTTCCATGCTCATCACTCGCTTGACCCTAAGACGCAGCCCGCCAGAGAAGTCATCATTACTGACCTCCCCTTCGACCACCACCATCGCATCGGTCTGCAACAGTGATTGTGCCGAATGAAAGGCCTCGGCAAACAGCGAGGCTTCAATGCGCGCCGAACGATCGTCAAGGGTGATAAAGCCCATCTTGTCGCCTTTTTTGTTCTTCATCACCCGCAATGCAATGATCATCCCGGCAACGGTCTGAGTATCGCGTGCAGGCTTGAGATCAATAATGCGCTGGCGTGCAAAACGACGGATTTCACCTTCGTATTCGTCAATCGGATGACCCGTCAGGTACAGGCCCAGCGTATCCTTCTCGCCTTTGAGCCGTTCTTTGAGCGTCAGTTCCTTGGCCTTGCGGTGATTGGCGTAGACGTCCGCGTCCACCTCGACAAACAATCCGCCAAACAGATCGGCGTGGCCACTGTCATGGGTTCGTGCGGTTTGCTCGGCCGCCTTGATCGCTTCTTCCAGTGCCGATAACAACACCGCACGGTTCTGGTCGATGCTGGCTTGCCATGCTTTGGGTTCGTCATGAAAGAACGGCCCCAGACGGTCCAGCGCGCCACTGCGGATCAGCCCATCGAGAGTACGCTTGTTGATGCGTTTGAGGTCAACCCGGGCACAAAAGTCGAACAGATCCGTAAAAGGACCGTCCTGACGCGCCTCGGTGATGGCCTCGACGGGCCCCTCGCCTACACCCTTGATCGCCCCAAGACCGTAAATGATCCGGCCTTCATCGTTCACCGTAAACTTGAACTCAGAGGCGTTCACATCCGGCGCATCAAGACGCAGCTTCATGCTGCGAATTTCTTCGATCAGGATCACGACCTTGTCGGTGTTATGCATATCCGCCGACAGTACCGCGGCCATGAACGGTGCCGGGTAGTGGGTTTTCAGCCAAGCGGTCTGGTAAGACACCAGACCGTAAGCAGCTGAGTGAGACTTGTTGAAGCCATAACCGGCAAATTTTTCTACCAGATCGAAAATGTTGCCAGCCAGGTCGCCATCAATATTGTTGTTGGCACAACCTTCAATAAAGCCGCCGCGCTGCTTGGCCATTTCTTCGGGTTTTTTCTTACCCATGGCTCGACGCAGCATGTCGGCGCCGCCGAGGGTATAACCGGCCATGACCTGGGCAATCTGCATCACCTGTTCTTGGTACAGGATGATGCCGTAGGTCGGCGCCAAGACCGGCTTGAGACCTTCGTACTGATAGTCGGAGTGCGGGTACGCCAGTTCGGCACGACCGTGCTTACGGTTGATAAAGTCATCAACCATGCCTGACTGCAACGGGCCCGGACGGAACAGGGCTACCAGAGCGATCAAGTCTTCCAGGCAGTCGGGCTTGAGCTTTTTGATCAGCTCTTTCATCCCGCGCGACTCAAGCTGGAATACCGCTGTGGTCTCGGCCTTTTGCAGCAACTGGTATGTCGGCTTGTCGTCGAGCGGGATAAAGGCGATATCCAGTGGCGGTTCATCAACCTTGGCGCGATCGCGGTTGATGGTTTTGAGCGCCCAGTCAATAACCGTCAGGGTCCGCAGACCGAGGAAGTCGAACTTCACCAGGCCGGCCGACTCAACGTCATCTTTATCGAACTGGGTAACAAGCCCCCCGCCCTCTTCATCGCAGTAAATAGGCGAGAAGTCTGTCAGTTTGGTCGGCGCGATAACCACACCACCGGCGTGCTTACCGACGTTACGTACAACGCCTTCGAGCTTGCGGGCCATTTCCCAGATTTCAGCCGCTTCCTCATCGACCTTGATGAAGTCGCGCAGAATTTCTTCTTGCTCGTAGGCTTTTTCCAGAGTCATGCCGACTTCAAACGGAATCATCTTAGACAGACGATCCGCCAAGCCGTAGGACTTGCCCTGCACCCGCGCCACGTCACGGATTACCGCCTTGGCGGCCATCGAACCAAACGTGATGATTTGACTTACCGCGTTGCGGCCGTATTTTTCGGCCACATACTCGATCACCCGGTCTCGACCATCCATGCAGAAGTCGACGTCGAAGTCGGGCATCGATACCCGTTCCGGGTTAAGGAATCGCTCGAAAAGCAGGTCGTATTCCAACGGATCGAGGTCAGTAATCTTCTGCACATAAGCCACCAGCGATCCGGCACCCGATCCACGGCCAGGCCCCACTGGCACGCCGTTACTCTTGGCCCACTGGATAAAGTCCATCACGATCAGGAAGTAACCCGGGAACCCCATCTGGATAATGATATCCAGCTCGAAATTCAGCCGATCGACATAAACCTGTCGCTTGGCGTCGTAGTCCTCGGTGGCGTCCTTGGGCAGCAAAACACTCAGACGATCTTCCAGACCATCAAACGATACCTTGCGGAAATACTCATCGATGGTCATGCCATCGGGAATCGGAAAATTGGGCAAAAAGTGAGTGCCCAGTTTCACTTCAATATTGCAGCGCTTGGCAATCTCAACGGTGTTTGCGAGCGCCTCAGGCAAATCACTGAACAGCTCAGCCATTTCCTCGGCGCTTTTCAGATACTGCTGATCGCTGTAATTCTTGGAGCGACGCGGATCATCCAGCGCCCGGCCTTCACCAATGCAGACACGGGTTTCGTGAGCTTCGAAATCCTGCTGCTTAATGAAGCGCACGTCGTTGGTCGCAACCAGCGGCGCGCCGATCTTGTCCGCCAGGGCTACAGCCGCATGCAGATGTTCTTCATCGTTGGGGCGCTTGGTGCGCTGAACCTCGAGGTAGAAGCGGTCCGGGAACACTGTCATCCATTCGCGGGCCAGGGCCTCGGCTTCCTCAGTGTTACCACTGATCAGCGCGACACCAATCTCGCCCTCCTTCGCGGCTGAAAGCATGATCAGGCCTGCAGCGGCCTCGGCCACCCACTCGCGCTCAATAATCACCTGGCCATTGCGCTGGCCATCGATGTAACCGCGGGAAATCAGCTCGGTGAGGTTGCGATAACCCAAAGGGTTCATCGCCAACAGACTGATACGGCTGAGCGGGTTTTCCGGGTCCTTGTTCGACAACCACAGATCCGCGCCACTGATCGGCTTGATTCCGCCGCCCATGGCCGCTTTGTAAAACTTGACCAGGGAACACATGTTGTTCTGATCGGTTACCGCGACAGCGGGCATATTCATGCCGGCCAGGGTTTTGATCAGCGGTTTGATCCGCACCAGGCCATCGACCAGGGAGTATTCAGTGTGCAGGCGCAGATGAACGAATGAAGCCGGCATGGTGATCCTGTCTATAAGCTTTGAGAAACAACAAGGCCCGGATTGTACCGGGCCTTGGCAAAAACATCAGCCTTGCGGCTAAACCTTGGTGAGACCTTCAAGCGCCTCATACGCACGACGAACCGGACCAAACGAACGCCGGTGAATCGGTGTCGGGCCCAAACGCTCAAGCGCTTCGAGGTGTACAGCCGTTGGGTAACCCTTGTGTCCACCGATGCCATAGCCCGGGTATTGCAGCTCAAAAGCCGCCATTTCACGGTCACGACTGACCTTGGCCAAAATCGATGCTGCAGCAATCGCTGGCACCTTGCTATCACCTTTAACCACGGCTTCGGACGGCATGGCCAGCCTGGGGCAGCGATTACCGTCGATCATCGCCAGCTTCGGAGTGATGCTCAGCCCTTCGACAGCGCGCTGCATGGCCAACATGGTGGCGTGCAAAATATTCAGCTCATCAATCTCTTCGACTTCGGCCCGGGCGATACACCAGCTCAGGGCCTTTTCACGAATTTCGTCGTACAGTTTTTCGCGACGGGCCTCGGTGAGTTTTTTCGAGTCGTTCAGCCCGGCTATCGGCCGATTGGGATCAAGAATGACGGCTGCAGTGACAACTGCGCCGCACAATGGGCCGCGACCCACCTCATCAACACCGGCCACGAGGTCTTCGACCAGATTGAAGTCCAACCCGATTTGCATGGTTACTTTACTCACTTGGATTGTGCAATCAGGCCCAGTACCGCTTTGGCGGCCTGATTGGAAGCGTCGAGACGCAATGTACGGTGAATCTCATCAAAACCACGGGTCTGTTCTTCACCACCGTCCAGCAGAGGCAGCAAGGTCTGGGCCAATGCTTGAGGCGTAGCTGCGTCTTGTAAAAGCTCGGGTACCAACATGCGCTGAGCCAGCAAATTGGGCAGCGACACGTAAGGGCTTTTGACCAGCCGCTTGAGAATCCAGAACGTCAGACGTGCGAGACGATAAGCAACTACCATCGGCCGCTTGTAGAGCAAGGCCTCGAGCGTCGCGGTACCGGATGCAATCAATACCGCATCACAGGCCGCCAGTGCCAGGTGTGATTGACCGTCAAGCAAGGTCAGCGGCAGATCACGCCCCACCAGCAACTGCTCAATCTGCTCGCGACGGGCGGCACTCGCACAAGGCAATACAAAACGCACATCAGGCCGGGCTTCGTGAATGAGCTGCGCCGCATCGAGAAACAACCCGCCCAGCTTACCCACTTCTCCGCCGCGACTGCCTGGCATCAAGGCGACCAAAGGCCCGTCGGGGAGGCCCAATTCGGCGCGAGCACCGGCTTTATCGGCTTCAAGGGGGATAGTGTCGGCCAATGAATGACCAACGAACCGCACGGGCACGCCGTGTTCTTCGTAGAATTTGGCTTCAAACGGCAACAGCGTGAGCATCAAATCGCAGCCTTCGCGAATTTTCAGCACTCGCTTCTGACGCCACGCCCATACCGACGGACTGACGTAATGCACGGTCTTGATCCCGGCACGGCGCAATTGAAGTTCTATATTGAGGGTGAAATCGGGAGCATCGATACCGATAAACACATCGGGCTTTTCAGCGATCAAGGTCTGAACAAGGAGTTTTCGGCGCTTAAGCAGCTCACGCAGACGCCCCAGCACTTCAACCAGGCCCATCACGGACAGACGCTCCATCGGGAAGTAGGAGGTCATGCCCTCTGCTTCCATCAACGGACCGCCAACGCCGATAAATTCGATATCAGAATGCTGAGCCTTGAGCGCTCGCATCAAGCCCGAGCCCAAAATGTCACCCGAGGCCTCTCCCGCCACCAGCGCGATACGCAATCTGGCCATGACTAGCGCGTAATGCCGCGGGTGGAAGAACGAATGGACTCTACAAACATGGCCACTTCAGGGAACTGCACAGCAGGTTCAGCCAGCTCGGCAAGCGCCTGATCAACGGTCAGGCCTTGGCGGTAAACCACTTTGTAGGCACGACGTAACGCATGAATGGCATCTTCACTGAAGCCGCGACGACGCATCCCTTCGAAGTTCATGCTGCGTGCTTCGGCAGGGCTGCCAAACACGGTCACAAACGCAGGTACATCCTTGCCGATAGCAGTACCCATGCCCGAAAAGCTGTGGGCACCGATGTGGCAGAACTGATGCACCAGTGTAAAACCTGACAGGATCGCCCAGTCCCCCATATGCACATGGCCCGCCAGCGCGGCGTTGTTGACCAGAATGCAATGGTTACCGATGACGCTGTCATGCCCGATATGGGCATAGGCCATCACCAGATTGTGATCACCCAAGGTGGTTTCGGCGCGATCCTGAATCGTTCCGCGGTGAATGGTGACCCCTTCACGAATAACGTTGTGATCACCGATCACCAGGCGAGTTTCCTCACCCTTGTACTTGAGATCAGGCGTGTCCTCGCCTACCGAAGAAAACTGGTAGATACGATTGTGCTTACCGATTTTGGTTGGGCCTTTGAGAATCACATGCGGCCCAATCACTGTCCCCTCGCCGATTTCCACACCAGCGCCGACGATCGACCAAGGGCCGACCTCGACGTCGTCGGCCAAAATGGCCGTCGGATCGATGATTGCGCGAGGGTCAATCAAACTCATAGTTTGCGTTCCGCACAGATGATTTCAGCCGAGCATACCGGCTTGCCGTCAACCGTTGCCTGGCACTCAAACTTCCAGATGGAGCGCTTGCAGCTCAAGAACTTGGCCTCAAGGATCAGTTGATCGCCTGGCAGCACGGGCTGACGGAAGCGCAGCTTATCGGAGCCTACGAAGTAGTAGAGCGTACCGTCAGCCGGCTTGAGGTCCATCATCTTGAAGCCAAGGATGCCAGCAGCCTGAGCCATGGCTTCAATGATCAACACGCCGGGCATGATCGGGTGCGCCGGGAAGTGACCGTTGAAAAAGGGCTCATTGATGCTGACATTCTTGTAGGCACGAATGCGCTTGTTCTCGACATCCAGATCCACCACTCGATCCACCAGTAGGAACGGGTAACGGTGGGGCAGATATTCGCGAATCTCGTTGATGTCCATCATTTCGTGGGGAAGCCTGTAATAAAGATTGGGCGCGCGCGACTAAGGCGCGCTCCTCTAGCAAATCAAGGAAGCAAACCAGAGGTTCTGCACTCTTGATATGGAAATTGTATTAGCCTTTTGAAGAAGCATTACCGCCGGGGGTCACTTACCGACGCGCTTTTCCAGTTGTTTCAACCGCCGGGCTATATCGTCCAACTGACGAATACGTGCGGCACTTTTGCGCCACTCAGCGGCTGGCTGCATTGCGGTACCGGAAGAGTAGGCACCGGGCTCGGTAATCGAGTGGGTCACCATCGTCATGCCAGTCAAGAACACATTGTCACAAATTTCAATGTGCCCCACCAAACCGACCCCCCCCGCCAACATGCAGTGCTTGCCGATTTTAGTGCTACCGGAAATCCCTACACAGGCGGCCATAGCCGTATGGTCACCGATCTGAACGTTGTGCGCGATCTGGATCTGGTTGTCCAGCTTGACGCCATTACCGATCAGCGTGTCAGCCAAAGCACCGCGGTCGATAGCGGTATTGACACCGATCTCGACATCATCACCGATGGTAACACCACCGATTTGCGCGATTTTTTGCCAGACACCCTTCTCGTTGGCAAAGCCAAAACCTTCACCTCCCAGCACCGCTCCCGACTGAATGACCACTCGCTTACCGATGCGTACATCGTGATAGAGCGTCACTCGTGGAGCCAGCCAACCGCCTTCGCCAATTTCGCAGCGAGCCCCGATAAAGCAATGAGGCCCTACCGTGACGCCGGCAGCAATGCGCGCACCGCTTTCGATCACAGCAAAAGCGCCAACGCTTGCCGCAGGATCAACCACTGCGTCAGCAGCGATAACCGCCGATGGATGAACGCCGGCAGCCGCTTTGGGCTTGGGATCAAACAGATGGGAGACTCGGGCGTAAGCCAGGTAAGGATCGGGGACAACCAGCGCATCACCAGCATAATCTTCGGCGTCAGAAGCCTTGAGCAATACAGCTGCGGCCTGGCAGTCAACGAGGAATTTGCGGTATTGGGGGTTGGCCAGAAAGCTCAACTGAGCTGGGCCAGCCTCTTGTAAAGTGGCTAGCCCAGTGATTTCTCTCTCCGCAGAGCCACGTAAGGTGGCTCCGAGGAACTCGGCCAATTGGCCGAGTTTTATAGTCGCAGTCATAATTACTTCAGCTGGTTCATGCGCTCGATAACTTGGCGAGTGATGTCGTACTGAGGCTTAACATCAATCACAGCACCACGCTCGAACACCAGGTCAAAGGCGCCTTTTTTGATGACTTCTTCAACAGCGCTGTCCAGTTTTGGCTTCAGCTGTTTCAGCATTTCACGGTCAGCAACGGCTTTGGCTTCATTCAATTCCTTGGACTGGAACTGGAAGTCACGAGCCTTTTGCTTGAATTCAAGCTCCAGACGCTCACGCTCGCCCTGCGCCATTTTGTCGCCGCCCTTCACCAGACGATCCTGAATACCTTTTGCGCTGCTTTCCAGGCTTTTGAGCTTGGTCAGTTGTGGGCCAAATTTCTTCTCGGCATCCACGGCGTAACGCTTGGCTGCGTCCGATTCAAGCAATGCCATCTGATAGTTCAGCACGGCAATTTTCATATCGGCGAAAGCCGGGCCAGCCACTAAAACCGAAGCCAGGAGAACCAATTGAGTCAACTTACGCACGATGCACTCCTAAAAAATCCGTTGTCTGTATCTAAGGTCAGGCTTTAGAAAGTCTGGCCGAGGGAGAATTGGAACACTTGAGTGTCTGCGTCATCCGGTTTCTTGATCGGCATGGCCAAGCTGAAGCTCAACGGGCCAAGCGCGGTAACCCAGGTCACACCAACACCAACAGAACTGGCCATGTTGCTAAAGCTGATATCGCAGTCTTTGGTATCACCTTTGCAGTTGGTGTCGAACACGTTACCCACATCCCAGAACACGGAGGTCCGCAGGGAACGCTGATCTTTCACAAACGGCATAGGGAACAGAACCTCTACACCACCCTGGATCAACACGTTACCACCAAATGGCAGCGCGTCCTGATCAGGGTCCACAAGCGTACCGTTTTTACCCGTACTTGGCGTACTGCGAGGCCCCAGAGCGCTGTCCTTGAAACCACGTACCGAGTTGAAACCACCCGCGTAGTAGTTCTCATAGAACGGCAACCCGGCGGTCGAACCATAGCCATCACCATAGCCCAGTTCTGTGTGCAGACGCATGGTGTAGGTGTCGGTCAGCGGCTGGAACAACTGCGCACGGTAATCAAGTTTGTAGAACTGCAGATCACTGCCCGGAATCGTGCTCTCAAGCACCAGGCTCTGAGAGCTGCCACGTGTAGGCAATACGCCTTTGTTCAATGTCGACTCGGACCAGCCCACGGATGCCTTGAAGTTGAGGTACTTGTCACCCTCACGCTGTACAAAGTCGAAAATCTCGTCAACGGTGTACTGACCTGTGCTGATCTCGTCCTGCTGGACCGTCAGACCGTAAGTCAGACGCGATGTGTCGCTGATCGGGTAGCCCATGGTGATACCAGCACCAAGGCTGTCCACCGAGTAGTTTGCTACGTCAACATCCAGCTCTTTGTAATCAGTGGTGCGGTAGAACGCGTTGTAACCCAGGCTCACACCGTCAGCTGTCCAGTACGGATCAACATAGCTGAAGTTGTAGCGGCTCTGGTATTCGCTGCGAGTCAAGCCAAGGCTGACCTTGTTACCCGTACCCAGGAAGTTGTTCTGGGTAATCGAACCGCCAAGGATCAAACCGGCGCTCTGGGCAAAACCTACGCTTGCAGTGATCGAACCCGACGCCTGCTCTTCAACCGCGTAGTTCACGTCAACCATATCGTCAGTACCTGGCACTGCCGGGGTTTCAACGTTTACTTCTTTGAAGAAGCCCAGGCGCTCGAGGCGAACCTTGGACTGATCAATCAGGTAAGTCGACGCCCAGCCACCTTCCATCTGACGCATTTCGCGACGCAGCACTTCGTCTTCCGACTTGGTGTTACCGCGATAGTTAATGCGGTTTACGTAAGCCCGCTTGCCCGGATCAACCACAAAGGTGATGGCAACCGTGTGATCTTCAGGGTTTGGCTGTGGTACGCCGTTAACGTTGGCGAAGGTGTAACCCTCGTTACCCAGACGACGGGTAATCAGCTCGGAGGTGGTGGTCATCAGCTTGCGCGAGAACACCTGGCCTGGCTGAACCAGCAACAGCGACTTGATCTGATCTTCCGGGACCTTGAGGTCACCGCTCAGTTTCACTTCGCCGACATTGTATTTTTCGCCTTCATTCACGTTAACGGTGATGTAGACGCTTTTCTTGTCGGGAGTGATCGAAACCTGGGTCGAAGCGATATCCATATTGATATAGCCACGATCGAGGTAGTAAGAGCGCAAACGCTCAAGGTCACCCGACAGTTTTTCACGTGCGTACTTGTCGTCGTTCTTGAAGAACGACAACCAGTTCGTGGTTTTGAGCTCGAACAAGTCAACCAGGTCAGACTCAGGGAAAACAGTGTTGCCCACCACATTGATGTGCTGGATGGCGGCAACAGTGCCTTCGTTGATGTTGACCTTCAAGGCGACACGGTTACGCGGCTCAGGCACCACTTCGGTGTCGACCGTCGCCGAGTAACGGCCCTGGGCAACATACTGACGTTGCAGTTCGTTACGCACGCCTTCAAGGGTGGCGCGCTGGAAAATCTCACCTTCGGCAAGCCCCGACTGTTTCAGACCTTTCATCAGGTCATCAGTGGAGATCGCCTTGTTCCCGTCAATAGTGATGCTGGAGACAGAAGGACGTTCGACAACCGTGATAACAAGCACATTGCCGTCACGACCCAGTTGGATATCCTGAAAGAACCCGGTTTTGAACAACGCACGAGTGGATTCCACCAAACGGCGGTCATCCGCTACCTCACCTACGTTCAGAGGCAACGCACCAAACACGCTACCGGCGGAAACCCGCTGGAGCCCGTTGACACGGATATCAGAGATAGTGAAGGACTCGGCGTGAACTTCGGCGATCATCAGTACGGCGAGAACCGCAGTTAGCAGCAGACGTTTCATGAAGTCCTTTCTTATTCCAACTGGCAATAAACAAACTGCCGCAAAATGCGGCAGATTCGCAATTCAGCGAAGCGTTTACAGACGGCCCAAATCGTTGATCAAGGCAAGCAACATCACCCCGACCACCAAACTGATACCGATCTGCATTCCCCAACCCTGCACCCGATCCGACAAGGGACGACCACGCGCCCACTCGATCAGATAAAACAACAAATGCCCCCCATCCAGTACTGGTATGGGCAACAAGTTCAGAACCCCCAGGCTTATGCTTAGATAAGCCAGAAAATTCAGGAAATCCGCAACACCCGACTGGGCAGAAGCGCCCGCCACTTTAGCAATGGTTATCGGTCCACTCAAGTTTTTTACCGAGAGCTCACCGAACAACATTTTCTTGAGTGAGTCGAGCGTCAATATGCTCATGGTCCAGGTGCGTTTTGCCCCCTCCCCGATTGCAGCCAGCGGGCCATAACTGACCTCCCGGATCATCGCTGGTGGCCAGTCGACACCTTTAACCCCGGCCCCCAGGTAACCCGTAGCGTCCTTGCCTTCGCCGCGAGCAGCCAGCGTGACCGGAATATCGACCGGTACGCCATCGCGTTCGACATGCAACACAACACGGGCGTCAGGACGTGTGCGCACCCAGTCAACAACCTGTTGCCAATCCTTGATTGGCTGATCGTTCATGGCCAGCAGCTTGTCGCCGGCTTTAAGCCCGGCAGCCTGGGCCGGACCTTTCGGATCAAGCTCTGCCAGAACCGCCGGTAGCTCGGGGCGCCACGGGCGAATCCCTAGCGAAGTGATAGGGTTCGGCTCGTCAGCACCCTTAAGCCAATCTTTCAATACAAGCTGATGCGATGCCTGGGCGGTTGAGCCCGGCTCACTCACCACAACCTGCAGAGAACCACTCTCGCCCAGACGACGTACCAGCTGCAGATTGACGTTGGACCAGCCCGTCGTAGGCTCGCCATCAATTGAAACGATTTCCTGGCCTGCAGCCAAACCGGCCTGCGCCGCCAGGCTACCGTTTTCTACCGAACCAATAACCGGCCGCACTTGCTGACTGCCCATCATTGCCAGCACCCAGAAAAAAGCCATCGCCAACATGAAGTTGGCAATGGGCCCGGCTGCGACAATAGCAATGCGCTGGCCTACGGTTTTACGATTGAAAGACTGATTAAGCTGGTCGGCCGGTACTTCGCCTTCACGCTCGTCGAGCATTTTTACGTAGCCGCCCAAGGGTATGGCCGCGATCACAAACTCGGTGCCCTGGCGATCATGCCAGCGCAGCAAAGGCGTACCGAAGCCCACGGAGAAGCGCAGAACCTTGACGCCGCAACGGCGCGCCACCCAAAAGTGACCGAATTCATGAAAAGTGACCAGCACCCCCAATGCGACCAGGGTGCCAACAATCATATAGAGCGCACTCATCTACTTTCTCCGCGATTCTGTCCGGGTCCGGCAAGCACCACTTTTAGCCGTTACGACTCAACCACTGTTCAGCCAGCATCCGGGCTTTGCCATCAGCGGCAAACACCGCTTCCAATTCGTCGACGGCAACCACCGGCTCGCTATTTAATACATCTTCGATGATACGAGCGATCTGCGGGTAACGGATCCGCCCGTCCAAAAAGGCGGCCACTGCCACCTCGTTTGCCGCATTGAGCATCGCTGGCGCGCTGTTGCCTGCCATGGCAGCCTCGCGAGCCAAACGCAAACAAGGGAAACGTTGCTCGTCAGGACGCTGAAAGTCCAGCCGTGCAACAGCAAAAAGATCCAGCGGCGCAACACCCGAATCAATACGCTCAGGCCAGGCCAGGGCATTGGAAATCGGTGTTCGCATATCCGGATTACCCAGCTGCGCCAATACCGACCCATCTACATAGTCAACCAGCGAGTGGATCACGCTCTGCGGATGGATCACCACTTCAACTTGATCTGGCCTGGCATCGAACAACCAGCAAGCCTCGATCAGCTCCAAACCCTTGTTCATCATGCTCGCCGAATCTACCGAAATCTTGCGTCCCATCGACCAGTTGGGATGAGCGCAGGCTTGGTCCGGCGTGACGTGTTCCAGCTCTGCCAGCGGAGTTTCGCGGAAAGGCCCACCAGACGCCGTCAGCAAAATCCGACGGACACCCACATTACCCAGTCCGCGCGCAAAATCCTGCGGCAAGCACTGGAAGATAGCGTTGTGTTCACTGTCGATGGGCAACAAAACCGAACCGCTGCGACGCACTGCCTGCATAAACAGGTCGCCCGTCATCACCAGCGCTTCCTTGTTGGCCAACAGGATCTTCTTGCCAGCATTGACCGCTGCCAGTGTCGGGCGCAAGCCTGCAGCACCGACGATTGCCGCCATCACCGAATCGACTTCAGGTGCAGACGAAACCTGGCACAGCCCCTCTTCACCGACCAACACTTCGGTATTGAGCCCGGCAACGCGCAGATCCGCCTGCAATTGGCTGGCAGCACCTTCATGAGGGACCACAGCGACTTGAGGCCTGTGTTTGATGCACAAGGCCAGCAACTCTGCGAGGCGAGTGTAGCCACTCAGGGCAAACACTTGATAACGATCAGGATGACGCGCAATAACATCCAGGGTACTCAGGCCAATAGAACCTGTAGCCCCCAGAACAGTAATCTGTTGTGGACGACTCATGAGGCAGCCATCCACAGCAATACAGCAAATACAGGGATCGCCGCCGTCAGGCTGTCGATGCGATCCAGAACACCGCCATGGCCCGGCAGCAGATTACTGCTGTCTTTAACACCGGCCTGGCGTTTGAACATACTTTCCGTGAGGTCGCCTACCACCGAAATCAAAACAATCACGGCGGCACCAACTAGCGCAGCAAACATCTGTGAAGCGCTCCAGCTGCGCACAATACCTACTGCAGCGGTGATCAGCAGGCTCAGCAACAAGCCTCCAAATACACCCTCCCAGCTTTTGCCCGGACTGACTTTAGGGGCAAGCTTGCGCTTGCCAAATTTGCGCCCTGAAAAATATGCGCCGATATCTGCGCCCCACACAAGAACCATCACCGCCATGATCAGCCAGTTACCCAACGGCATCGCCTTGATCAGGACCAGACCTTGCCAGGCTGGCAACAGGATCAACAACCCAATCACCAGCTTGGTCGCAATACTCGACCAGTGCACAGCGGATTGCGGAAAGGTCAGCACCAGGAAGGTTGCCAGCGCCCACCACAACACCGCAGCACCCAGCACCCATGGCGCCAGATCAGGAAAGAGGTGCAGGCCAAACAGAAGTACGGCCACTAACGCTGCAAATACTACCCGCGCGGATTGAGCTTCAAAGCCTGCAAGACGAGCCCATTCCCAGGCACCCAAGGTAACAACCAGGCCAATAAACAGCGCAAAGCCGCTACCCTCGAGCAGGAAAAAGCCGCACAAGGCGATTGGCAACAAGATAAGAGCAGTGATGATTCGTTGTTTAAGCATTAAATCCGGGCTCCAGCCTCAACCTGCTCGCTCGTTTTACCGAAGCGGCGCTGGCGAGAAGCGAAATCAGCCAATGCATGACGCATGGCCTCGTGTTTGAAGTCCGGCCAGAACAGGTCGGAGAAGTACAACTCGGAGTAGGCAAGCTGCCACAGCAAGAAGTTGCTGATGCGATGCTCACCACCGGTGCGGATACACAGATCAGGCAATGGCAAATCGCCAGTTACCAGACAGGTTTGCAACAACTCCGGCGTGATGTCCTCAGGCTGCAAATCACCCGACTGGACTTGACGCGCCAATTGCTGAGCAGCCTGGGCAATGTCCCACTGACCACCGTAGTTAGCGGCAATCTGCAACACAAAGCGGCCTTCGCCCACCGTCATTTCTTCCGCTTCACGCATCGCCTTTTGCAAGTCGGGATGAAAGCGTGAGCGGTCACCTATGATCTGCAGGCTGATCTCGTTTTCGTTGAGGCGCTTGGCCTCACGACGCAGCGCCCTGAAGAATAAATCCATCAAGGCACTGACTTCAGCCGCAGGACGCCGCCAGTTTTCACTGGAGAACGCGAACAGGGTGAGCACCTCGACCTTGGCCTCGACACACACCTCAATGACCGCACGAACTGCATCCACACCCGCTTTATGCCCGGCAACACCCGGCATAAAGCGCTTTTTCGCCCAGCGATTATTACCGTCCATGATGATCGCGACATGTCGCGGAACAGATGACGGGTCAGCCTGCTTCGTCTTTTCCATAAAACGCCCTGACCCTTATACGGCCATCAGGTCCGCTTCTTTCTGCTTGGTGGCCACTTCGATATCAGCCACGGCCTTGTCAGTCAGCTTCTGAATATCATCAGCAGCACGACGCTCTTCGTCTTCGCTGATTTCCTTTTCCTTAACCAGGTCTTTCAACTGGCTCAAAGCGTCGCGTCGGATATTGCGCACGGCAATACGAGCATCTTCAGCTGCATCACGAGCCTGCTTAGCGAAAACCTTACGGGTTTCTTCAGTCAGGGCCGGCATGGAGATCAACAACAATTCGCCCAGGTTGGTCGGATTGAGGTTCAGACCAGCGCTCTGGATTGCCTTGTCTACCGCACCCAGCATGTTGCGCTCGAACGCAACCACTTGCAGGGTGCGCGAATCTTTAACGGTGATGTTAGCTACCTGGCTGATCGGAGTGTCCGAGCCATAGTAAGGCACCATCACGCTACCCAGGATGCTTGGGTGAGCCTTGCCGGTACGAATCTGGCCAAATGAATGGGCCAGGGATTCCAGCGATTTCTGCATGCGCGTTTGAGCGTCTTTCTTGATTTCGTTGATCATTGTTGACCTTCCTCGATCAGAGTGCCTTCAGCACCGCCATGGACAATATTAAGTAGGGCGCCAGGCTTGTTCATATTAAATACACGCAATGGCATTTTGTGGTCGCGGCACAGACAGATAGCCGTCAGGTCCATAACACCCAGTTTGCGATCCAGTACTTCATCGTAAGTCAGATGATCGAACTTCTCGGCATGCGGGTCTTTGAATGGATCTGCGGTATACACGCCGTCAACCTTGGTTGCCTTGAGTACAACATCAGCGTCGATTTCAATGGCACGCAAGCAAGCCGCGGAATCCGTAGTGAAGAATGGATTACCGGTGCCTGCAGCGAAAATCACCACATCCTTGGCGTTCAGATGGCGCATGGCCTTACGACGGTCGTAATGATCGGTCACGCCAACCATGGAAATAGCCGACATAACGATGGCAGAGATATTCGCACGTTCCAGCGCATCGCGCATGGCCAGGGCGTTCATCACGGTAGCCAGCATGCCCATATGGTCGCCAGTCACACGATCCATACCTGCGGCGCTCAATGCTGCACCGCGGAACAGGTTGCCACCACCAATCACCAATCCTACCTGAACGCCGATGCCGACCAACTGGCCGACTTCCAGCGCCATGCGGTCGAGTACCTTGGGGTCGATCCCGAACTCTTCAGAGCCCATCAGGGCTTCGCCGCTTAGCTTGAGTAGAATGCGTTTATAGCGAGCTTGATAACCACTGCCCTGCTGAGCCATTGCGAATCTCTCCTGCCGCGTTTTATTAAAAATCTGTGCGAGGCCATTTTGCAGCCTGCGCATACTCTAGCTGTGGTACTGCACAGCAGCACCATCGGAACACGATTTTGCAAACCGGTTCCGTCGAGAAGGTAAAATCCCCTCCCATTTGAAAAGAGGCTGCGCGCGTGAGCGGGCAGCCTCTTCGGGTCGACAGTTGAAAACCGTCTTATTGCTTGCTTGCAGCCACTTGAGCAGCAACTTCTGCAGCGAAGTCATCAACTGGCTTCTCGATGCCATCACCTACTTTGAAGTAAGTGAAGGAAACGATTTCAGCGCCGGCTTTCTTGGCCAGGTCGCCGACTTTGATTTCCGGGTTTTTCACAAAAGCTTGCTCAACCAGGCTAGCTTCAGCCAGGAACTTGCTGATGCGACCGGCAACCATTTTTTCAACGATTTCGGCTGGCTTGCCTTTGATCTTGTCTTCGTTGAGGCTCATGAACACGGCTTTTTCGCGTTCGATTGCATCAGCGGAAACTTGCGATGGCAGCAGGAACTCAGGGTTGCTTGCAGCTACGTGCATGGCGATGTCACGAGCCAGCTCAGAGTTGCCGCCTTTCAGAGCAACTACAACACCGATCTTGTTGCCGTGCAGGTAAGCGTCAACAACGTCGCCTTCGATGCGCGCCAGACGACGGATGTTAACGTTCTCGCCTACTTTGCCAACCAGAACCAGACGGGCTTCTTCTTGAGCGGTGATCAGCGGAGCTACGTCAGTCAGCTTGTCAGCGAACGCTTTTTCAACGCTATCGTTAACGAAGTTTTTGAAGTCTTCTTGCAGAGCCAGGAAGTCGGTTTGCGAGTTGACTTCCAGAATTACGGCAGACTTGTTGTCTTCCGCAACTTTAACTGCGATAGCGCCTTCAGCAGCAACGTTGCCTGCTTTTTTGGCAGCCTTGATGGCGCCCGAAGCACGCATGTCATCAATGGCTTTTTCGATGTCGCCGCCAGCCTTGGTCAAGGCTTTCTTGCAATCCATCATGCCTTCGCCAGTACGCTCACGCAGTTCTTTAACCAACGCTGCAGTAATCTCTGCCATTTCAAAATTCCTCTTGGATAGGTTTTCAACCATTCCACCCGAGCGAGCGGGCGTTCAATTCGTGTGAAGCCCACCTCGAACAAGCCTGCTGGCCGCAATCATGAACAGCAACGGCAAGCACACCCCCAACAAATGGATTTCGAGGTGGCAAAAAGGGGGCCAAGCCCCCTTTTTGCGTACTGAGTAAACGCTAGGCGTTAATTACTCAGCCTTCAACTACCGCTGCAGCTGGAGCTTCTTCGACGAAAACGTCGGTGCCGCCAGCAACGTGGTTACGGCCTTTGATCACAGCATCAGCCATCGCACCCATGTACAGCTGGATAGCGCGGATTGCGTCATCGTTACCCGGGATGATGTAGTCAACACCTTCTGGGCTGCTGTTGGTATCGACAACGCCGATTACCGGGATACCCAACTTGTTAGCTTCGGTGATCGCGATACGCTCGTGGTCAACGTCGATAACGAACAGAGCGTCTGGCAGACCGCCCATGTCCTTGATACCACCCAGGCTACGATCCAGCTTCTGCAGATCGCGAGTACGCATCAGCGCCTCTTTCTTGGTCAGCTTGGCGAAAGTACCGTCTTCTGCCTGGATTTCAAGGTCACGCAGACGCTTGATCGAAGCACGAATGGTTTTGAAGTTGGTGAGCATGCCGCCCAACCAGCGGTGATCCACGTACGGCGAACCGCAACGTGCTGCTTCTTCAGCAACGATCTTGCCAGCGGAACGCTTGGTGCCGACGAACAGAATCTTGTTTTTGCCCTGGGCCAGACGCTCTACGAAAGTCAGAGCTTCGTTGAACATTGGCAGGGTTTTTTCAAGGTTGATGATGTGGATCTTGTTACGCGCGCCAAAGATGTATTTACCCATCTTTGGGTTCCAGTAACGGGTTTGGTGACCGAAGTGCACACCGGCCTTCAGCATATCGCGCATGTTGACTTGGGACATGATAGTTCCTTAATAAGTCGGGTTAGGCCTCCACGTATCCCAACGACCAACCAGCAGCTTCAAGCTGAAGGCACCCAGGTCATCGTGTCGACACGTGTGTGGGTTTGTGCTCTGCGGGCTATACCCGCAAAGCGGCGCATTTTATACCACAAGGTGGTCAAAAAACGAAGCACGGATTCAGCTTTTATTGCTAAGCCGTTGCACGGCAAGGGTTTACGTCAGATTTTGCGCTTGCCGCTTGCCGCTTGCCTGACAATGTTACTGCTGCCACTGAAATATTCCAAACACCTCTGGAGCCCATCACCGGATGGCCGAACGCAGAACCTCCATTCGGCCTTCCGAAGGGGCCAGCAGATCAAAAGCCGGATCAAATGCAGGTCAAAAGCTCGCTCATGATTCGCGCACCATTTTTGCGCAGGCCTTGGAATAGAGCCAGAATGTCCCATTCTATTAAGAGAAGCGATGGCGAGAGGCCCATGATTAACGCCGACCGTCTGTTAGAATCGCGTTTTTATGACGGTGTGCAGCATTAAACAGCACACCCGTAATCCTGATGATGAGCGCCAACGCGCGAAGAGAGCCCGAATGACCGTCACCCTCAAAACCCCCGAGGACATCGCAAAAATGCGTATCGCCGGCAAACTGGCCGCCGAAGTCCTGGAAATGATCGCCGAGCACGTCAAGCCCGGCGTTACCACCGAAGAGCTGGATCGCATCTGCCACGACTATATAGTCAACGTGCAGCAGGCCATCCCTGCTCCGCTCAACTATAAAGGCTTCCCTAAGTCTATCTGCACCTCGATCAACCACGTGGTATGCCACGGCATCCCTGGTGACAAGGCTCTGAAAGACGGCGACACCCTGAACATCGACGTCACCGTGATCAAGGACGGTTACCACGGCGATACCAGCCGCATGTTCCACGTCGGTAAAGTGCCGGTCTGGGCCGAGCGTTTGTCGCAGGTCACCCAGGAATGCATGTACAAGGCCATCGAAATCGTCAAGCCTGGCTGCCGCCTGGGCGATATCGGCGAAGTGATCCAGAAGCACGCTGAAAAAAATGGCTTCTCGGTGGTTCGCGAGTTCTGCGGCCACGGTATCGGCAAGGTCTTCCACGAAGAGCCGCAGATCCTGCACTACGGTCGCGCTGGCACCGGCATGGAACTCAAGGCTGGCATGACCTTCACCATCGAGCCGATGATCAACCAGGGCAAGGCCGACACCAAGGTGCTGGGCGATGGCTGGACCGCCATCACCAAGGACCGCAAGCTGTCCGCACAGTGGGAACACACCCTGCTGGTAACCGAGACCGGCTACGAGATCTTCACCCTGCGCAGCGATGACACCATCCCCCGCGTTTCGGCCTGATACTTGCGTGTTGTCACCGTTTAAACAGAAATAACCACGACAGGAATGCCAATCGATGCCGCAGGTGGATCCAGAACTTTTTGACCGTGGCCAGTTCCAGGCCGAGCTGGCATTAAAGGCAAGCCCCATTGCCGCTTTCAAAAAGGCGATCCGCCAGGCACGCGAGGTGCTCGACGAACGCTTCAAAAAAGGGCGCGATATTCGCCGTCTGATCGAAGATCGTGCATGGTTCGTCGACAACATCCTGCAACAGGCGTGGGATCAGTTCAGCTGGAGCGACCAGGCCGACATCGCCTTGGTCGCCGTCGGCGGTTATGGCCGAGGCGAACTCCACCCCTACTCCGACATTGACCTGTTGATCCTACTGGACAATGCCGACCACGAAATTTTCCGCGATTCCATTGAGCGCTTCCTGACCCTACTCTGGGACATTGGCCTGGAAGTAGGCCAGAGCGTGCGATCGGTGGACGAGTGTGCAGAACAGGCCCGGGCTGACCTGACCATCATCACCAACCTGATGGAAAGCCGCACCGTTGCCGGCCCCGAGCATTTGCGCCAACGCATGCTGGATGTCACCAGCACCGAACACATGTGGCCCAGCAAGGACTTTTTCCTGGCCAAGCGTGCCGAGCAAAAAGCCCGCCATCACAAGTACAACGACACCGAATACAACCTGGAACCCAACGTCAAAGGCTCCCCTGGCGGCCTGCGCGATATCCAGACCCTTTTGTGGGTAGCCCGTCGCCAGTACGGGACCCTGAATCTTCGCGCCCTGGCCGGCGAAGGCTTTCTGGTCGAAAGCGAGCATGCCCTGCTCGCCTCTTCCCAGGAATTTTTGTGGAAGGTGCGCTACGCCTTGCACATGCTCGCAGGCCGCTCCGAAGACCGTCTGCTGTTCGATCATCAGCGCAGTATCGGCGAACTGCTCGGCTTTGCAGGCGATGACGCCAAGCAGACCATCGAAAACTTCATGCAGCAGTACTATCGGGTGGTCATGAGCATTGCCCAGCTCAGCGACCTGATCATCCAGCACTTCGAAGAAATCATCCTTGCCCCCGAAGACGAAGCGCCGCCAACGCCCTTGAACTCACGGTTTCAGCTGCACGATGGCTATATCGAGGCCACCAGCGATTACGTGTTCAAACGCACACCCTTCGCCATGCTCGAAATTTTCCTGCTGATGGCCCAGCACCCCGAAATCAAAGGCGTACGTGCCGATACAATCCGCTTGCTGCGCGAACACCGTTACCTGATCGACGACGATTTCCGTAAAGACATTCGCAATACCAGCCTGTTTATCGAGCTGTTCAAGTGCAAGATCGGTATCCACCGCAACCTGCGCCGCATGAACCGCTACGGCATTCTCGGACGTTACCTGCCCGAATTCGGCTTTATCGTCGGGCAGATGCAACACGACCTGTTCCACATCTATACGGTCGACGCCCATACCCTGAACCTGATCAAGCACCTGCGTAAGCTGCAATACACCCAGGTCTCAGAGAAATTCCCGCTGGCCAGCAAGCTAATGGCCAAGCTGCCAAAACCCGAGCTGATCTACCTCGCCGGGCTTTACCACGACATTGGCAAGGGCCGACACGGTGACCACTCCGAAATTGGTGCCGTGGATGCCGAAGCGTTTTGCATTCGCCATCAGTTGCCGCAGTGGGACACCCGCCTGATTGTCTGGCTGGTACAAAACCATCTGGTGATGTCTACCACCGCCCAGCGCAAAGACCTGTCCGATCCGCAGGTTATCCATGACTTTGCCCAGATCGTGGTCGACGAAACTCACCTCGACTACCTTTATGTTCTGACCGTCGCGGACATCAACGCCACCAACCCGACGCTGTGGAACTCCTGGCGCGCCAGCCTGTTGCGCCAGCTCTATACAGAGACCAAGCGCGCCTTGCGTAGAGGCCTCGAAAACCCGGTAGACCGCGAAGAACAGATTCGCCAGACCCAAAGCGCTGCCCTGGACACCCTGGTGCGCAATGGCAACGACCAGGATGATGTGGAGCAGCTATGGTCGCAGTTGGGCGATGACTACTTCTTGCGCCACACCTCGGCCGACGTGGCCCTGCACACAGAAGCCATCTTGCAACAGCCTGCCGATGGTGGCCCGCTGGTGCTGATCAAGGAAACCACCCAGCGCGAGTTCGAAGGTGGCACGCAGATATTCATTTACGCACCTGATCAGCACGATTTCTTCGCCGTGACCGTGGCGGCCATGGACCAGCTAAACCTGAACATCCATGACGCACGCATCATCACCTCCAGCAGCCAGTTCACCCTCGACACCTATATCGTGCTCGACAACGAGGGCGGCTCAATCGGCAATGACCCGGTGCGCATTGAAAAAATCCGCAAGGGCCTGACTGAGGCCCTGCGCAACCCGGATGACTACCCGACCATCATCCAGCGCCGGGTGCCGCGCCAGCTCAAACACTTCGCCTTCGCGCCCCAAGTGACGATCCACAACGACGCCCAGCGCCCCGTCACTGTGCTGGAACTCAGCGCCCCCGACCGTCCGGGCCTGCTGGCCCGGATCGGGATGATCTTCCTGGAGTTCGACCTGTCGTTGCAAAACGCCAAGATCGCCACCTTGGGCGAACGCGTCGAAGACGTATTCTTCATTACCGATGCAAACAACCAGCCGTTGTCCGACCCACAGCTGTGCATGCGTTTGCAGGAAGCAATCGTCGAACAACTGACGGTCAACCAGGATTCAACCCCAGAACCGTGGCGCCTTAGCATTTAACCGCCGCCGAGTGAGACCCGCACCCCATGAACAACGCTCTAAACCAGCTACAGCCTTACCCGTTCGAAAAACTGCGCGCCCTGCTTGGCAGCGTGCAGCCCACTGCCGACAAGCGCCCGATTGCGCTGTCGATTGGCGAACCGAAACACCGCTCGCCGGACTTCGTGGCCAAGGCACTGGCTGACAACCTCGACCAGATGGCGGTCTACCCGACCACCCTGGGCATCCCGGCGCTGCGTGAAGCCATCGCTGGCTGGGCCGAGCGTCGCTTCAACGTGCCAAAAGGCTGGCTCGACCCGGCGCGCAACATCCTGCCGGTCAACGGCACCCGTGAGGCCCTGTTCGCCTTCACCCAAACCGTGGTCAACCGTGGCGACGACGCACTGGTCGTCAGCCCGAACCCGTTCTATCAGATCTACGAAGGTGCAGCCTTCCTGGCGGGCGCCCAGCCGCACTACCTGCCATGCCTGGCCGAACATGGCTTCAACCCTGATTTCGACGCGGTATCGGCCGAGACCTGGAAGCGCTGCCAGATCCTGTTCCTGTGCTCACCGGGCAACCCGACCGGCGCACTGATCCCCCTCGACATCCTGAAAAAACTCATCGCCCTGGCCGACGAACACGATTTCGTGATCGCCGCAGACGAATGCTACAGCGAGCTGTACTTCGACGAGCAAACACCTCCGGTGGGCCTGCTCAGCGCTTGCGTGGCACTGGGCCGTGAAGATTTCAAACGTTGCGTGGTGTTCCACAGCCTGTCCAAGCGCTCGAACCTGCCGGGCTTGCGCTCGGGTTTTGTGGCCGGTGATGCAGAGATCCTCAAGGCATTTTTGCTGTATCGCACCTATCACGGTTGCGCCATGCCGGTTCAGACCCAACTGGCCAGCATTGCCGCCTGGAACGACGAAGCACACGTACGCACCAATCGCGACCTGTATCGCGAGAAGTTCGATGCAGTGCTGGCGATTCTGAGCCCGGTCTTGGACGTACAGCGACCGGACGGCGGGTTTTACCTGTGGCCCCGAGTTGAAGGTGACGACGCCGAGTTCTGCCGCGACCTGTTCGCCGAAGAGCACGTGACCGTAGTACCGGGCTCTTACCTGTCCCGTGAAGTGGATGGTTTCAACCCAGGAGCAGGACGGGTGCGCATGGCACTGGTCGCGCCACTGGCTGAATGCGTAGAAGCCGCCGAGCGCATTCGCGACTTTATCCAGCGCCGCCGCTAACCCCCTCGACGCTGACCCGCTCCCACACAATGGCACTGCAAGGCGCTATAAAAACGGTGGGAGCTGGCTTGCCTGCGATGCCATCAACTCGGTCTGACTGACAAACCGCGGCGATACAATCGCGAGCAAGCCCGCTCCCACACAAGGCTGGTGTATCACTTCACCGTCCCAAGATTCGCTTCGCTCAAATCCAGATCCTTCAAGATCTCGCTCAACGCGTCATCCCCGATTTCGTGATGACGCCTCAAGCTGTACAGCTCCAGCCGCTGCGCCCTGAGCGCCTTGAGGCGTAACCGGCTTTCCAACTGGTCCATCTGAGAAGCCAGTTCCTGGGCTTGCGCGGTATCGTTGTAAACCTCCAACTGATGACGGTATTCGGACATGATCCGCGCCTTCAACTCAGCCGCCAATGCCGCCTCAGCGGCATCCTGCTGCCCCGCCGCATCGACCACCTCCTCGGCTTCCAGCGCGTGAATCGCCGCCTCGGCGGTACGCCGCCATGCTTCTCGCACCTCTTTGCGCATCGCATCGTCCGAGCTTTTTTCAATCCCGCGCAACAGCAAGGGCAAGGCAATACACGCCGCCACCAGCGACAGCAGAATCACCCCCGCAGCAATAAAGATCAGCAGGTCACGCTCAGGAAAATCCAGTCCCTCGTTCAGTAACAGCGGTATCGACATCACACCCGCCAGAGTGACTGCACCGCGCACCCCACCTACGGTCAACAGCCAGCACGAGCGCGCCGTCGGCACCATCGTCAGCTCGCCCTTGCCGCGCCAGCGGCGCAACAGGCCGGACAAACGCCAGATGCTCTGTACCCAGATAAAACGCAGCGCCAGCAACACCAGAAAGATCGCCACGACTTCCAGACAGCGGTACATCAAGCTGGGCCACAGCGTGATTTCATCGCTGACCACCGCCTTGATGATGTCCGGCAGTTGCAAGCCCAACAACAAGAAGATCAGCCCGTTAAACGCAAACTCCAGCAGCGACCACACACTGCGATTGAGCAACCGGGTGCTGGTCTGGCGAGGCAAAAGGTCGAGCCAGCTTTGCATCATCCCCGCAGCAACCGCTGACAAAATGCCCGACGCCCCCAAACGCTCGGCCAGTACATAGGCGGCAAAGGGCAGCAACAGCATAAACACCACATGGGTTGCCGGATCATCCCAGCCACGGGTGATCATCCACGAGCGCAGGCGCCCCACCAGCCAGCTCAAGGCCACACCAATTGCCAGACCGCCGCACGCCACCAGAACAAATGCCACGCTGGCATTGGCCAGGGAAAACACCCCGGTAATGGCGGCCACCAACGCAAACTTGAATGTCACCAGGCCCGTGGCGTCGTTCATCAGCGCCTCGCCTTGAAGCATGTGCATCAAGGGTGCCGGCAAACGGTTTTGCGCAATGGCCGACACCGCCACGGCATCGGTCGGCGACAACACTGCCGCCAGCGCAAACGCCACCGGCAAAGGTATGGTCGGCAATAGCCAGTGAATGAAATAACCGGCGCCCACGACCGTAAACAGCACCAGCCCGACGGCCAGCGTCAAAATCGGCCCGCGCAAACGCCAAAACTCACGTTTGGGCATGCGCCAGCCATCCGAGAACAGCAGCGGTGGCAGGAACAGAAACAGGAACAGCTCCGGCTCCAGCGCAACGTGCAGGCCCAGGGTCGGCCAGGCCAGCACGGCGCCTGCAGCAATCTGCACCAGTGGCAACGGCAACGGGATTAAACGCCCCAATAGACGCGAGACACTCACCAGCATCAGCAGGATGAGGACGGTGTAGGCGGTTTGCATATCGACAAGGTTCCCAAACAATCAGCTTCTACTAGACACAGCTAGCAACATTTTTGCATTGCAGGTCATAGTAGCCGCTAGCGGCAAATCTGGAGCCTGAACATAAGTAGCAGTGCGACGACATGTCACAAGAGCATGAGATGCTCAAGCCATCCACGCCCTGGCACGCTGCACATGGCATAATCCGCGACTGCTCATTTACACGCATCTCCAAGGGGGGCAATTGCCGTGACCGATTCAAGCAAGACGTTGCACCTTTTCGGCATCAAAGCCTGCGACACCATGAAAAAGGCTCGCACCTGGCTGGATGAACATGCAGTGCGCTACGACTTCCACGATTACAAAAGCAGCGGCATCGACCGTGAACATCTGACCCAGTGGTGCAACGAGCACGGCTGGCAAGTGGTGCTCAATCGCGCAGGTACAACCTTTCGCAAGCTCGACGACGAACGCAAAGCCGATCTCGACCAAGCGAAAGCCATTGAACTGATGCTCGCCCAACCCTCGATGATCAAGCGCCCCGTGCTCGATCTCGGTGACAAAACCCTGATTGGCTTCAAGCCAGATCTTTATGCGGCGGCCCTTCTTTAAGCGACCGCCCATTTATTTTTTGTAAGAGGTAATTGCATGTCTACTACCCTGTTCAGCGCAGCCTTCGGCGTCGGCACCCAAAACCGTCAAGGCGCATGGCTGGAAGTGTTCTACGCACAACCCCTGATCAATCCATCGGCCGAGCTGATCGCTGCCATCGCACCGATCCTTGACTACACCGGCGGCAACCAGGCAATCACCTTTACTACCGCGCAAGCTGCGCAACTGGCCGAAGCCGTTAAACCGGTCGACGCGGCTCAAGCAGCCCTGCTGACCCGTCTGGCTGAAAGCCACAAGCCGCTGGTTGCAACGCTGCTGGCCGAAGACGCCGCACTGACCTCGACACCAGAGGCCTACCTCAAGCTGCACCTGCTGTCCCATCGTCTGGTCAAGCCCCACGGCCTGAACCTGGCCGGTGTGTTCCCGTTGCTGCCGAACGTGGCCTGGACCAGCCAGGGCGCCATCGACCTGAGCGAGCTGGCTGAGCGTCAACTCGAAGCACGCCTGCGTGGCGAGCTGCTGGAAGTGTTCTCGGTCGACAAGTTCCCGAAAATGACCGACTACGTAGTGCCTGCCGGTGTGCGTATCGCTGATGCGGCCCGTCTTCGTCTGGGTGCCTACATCGGCGAAGGCACGACCGTGATGCACGAAGGTTTCGTCAACTTCAACGCTGGCACCGAAGGCCCGGGCATGATCGAAGGCCGCGTTTCGGCGGGCGTATTCGTCGGCAAGGGTTCGGACCTGGGCGGCGGTTGCTCCACCATGGGCACCCTGTCGGGTGGCGGCAACATCGTGATCAAAGTGGGCGAAGGCTGCCTGATCGGCGCCAATGCCGGTATCGGTATCCCGCTGGGCGATCGCAACACGGTTGAATCCGGTCTGTACCTGACGGCAGGCACCAAAGTGGCGCTGCTGGACGAAAACAACCAACTGGTTAAAGTGCTTAAAGCGCGTGACCTTGCAGGTCAACCTGACCTGTTGTTCCGTCGCAACTCGCAAACCGGCGCGGTGGAATGCAAAACCCACAAGTCGGCCATCGAGCTGAACGAAGCACTGCACGCTCACAACTAAGCGTTTATCTGCCACTGACGGGGCCAGTTTCTGGCCTCGTCAACAGAGCCCGAACACCATGCTTTTGCCTTCTCCCTGGCGCGCTGACTTCCCAGCCATCGCCGCCTTGCAACGTCAGGACCAGACCTATCTGGACAACGCTGCAACCACGCAAAAACCCCAAGCCCTGCTCGACGCACTGACGCATTACTACGCCAACGGCGCAGCCAATGTGCACAGGGCCCAACACCTGCCGGGCGCCCACGCGACCCAGGCATTTGAAAACACCCGCCACAAAGTGACTCAATGGCTCAATGCTGGCGAGTGCGGGCAAATCGTTTTCACCCATGGCGCCACCTCGGCCCTGAACCTTCTGGCCTATGGCCTGGAGCACCACTTCAACCCGGGCGATGAAATTGTTATCAGCGCTCTGGAACACCACGCCAACTTGCTGCCGTGGCAACAGCTTGCACAGCGTAAAAAGCTGAACCTGGTGGTATTGCCACTGGATGCCGATGGCGTCATCGACCTCGATGCGGCCACGCGCCTGATCACACCGCGCACCCGCCTGCTGGCCGTGAGCCAACTGTCCAACGTACTCGGTGTATGGCAACCCCTGCCTGCGCTACTGGCGCTGGCCAAGGCACAGAGCGCACTGACGGTGGTGGACGGCGCGCAGGGCGTGGTCCATGGCCGCCCTGACGTGCAAGTACTGGGTTGCGACTTTTATGTATTTTCCAGCCACAAACTCTACGGTCCGGACGGGCTGGGCGTGCTGTTCGGTCGCCACGAAGCGCTGAGCTGTTTGCAGCACTGGCAGTTCGGCGGCGAGATGGTGCAAGACGCCGACTACCAGCACGCCACCTTTCGCCCCGCTCCGCTCGGGTTTGAGGCTGGCACTCCGCCGATTGCCAGCGTGATCGGGCTGGGGGCAACCCTCAACTATCTGGCCAACCTCGACCAGAACGCCATTCAAGCCCACGAAGCGGCGCTGCACGCGCTGCTGGTCGAGGGTTTGAAGCAGCGCCAGGGCATTCGACTGCTGGGGTCGCCACAACTGGCGTTGGTCAGTTTTGTGGTCGAGGGCGTGCATAACGCCGACCTGGCCCACCTGCTGACTGAACAGGGGATTGCCGTTCGCGCCGGACATCACTGCGCCATGCCGCTACTGAAAAGCTTTGGGCTGGCCGGTGCCATCCGCGTCTCGCTGGCGATGTACAACGACTCTGAAGATCTGGAACGGTTCTTCGACGCCCTCGATCAGGCCCTGGAGTTATTGCAATGACCCTGCCCGCCAACGCCCAGGCCGCGCTCGACAGCTTTGAGCACTGCAGCGGCTGGGAACAGCGCGCACGCCTGCTGATGCAATGGGGCCAGCGCCTGCCGGAATTGAACGACGCCGACAAAACCGAAGCTCATCGCGTGCATGGCTGTGAAAGCCAGGTGTGGTTGGTGGGCGCACAGGTCGATGGCCACTGGCAGTTTGCTGCCAGCAGCGATGCGCGGCTGATTCGCGGTTTGGTGGCGTTGCTGCTGGCGCGAGTCAACGGTTTGAGCACCGAGCAACTGCAACAGGTAGACGTGCCTGACTGGTTCAACCAGTTGGGCCTGAGCCGTCAGCTTTCACCGTCGCGCAGCAATGGCTTGAATGCCGTGCTGCAGCGGATGCGGGAAGTGGCAGGCTGAACCGCAGCGATGCCTGTAGATACTCTGTTGCCAGTCGACCCTCTCTGTGGGAGCGAGCCTGCTCGCGAAGGTCGTTCGCGAGCAGGCTCGCTCCCACAGTAGGGCTTGACCGGCAACAGAGTATCTACAAGGATCGCATCGCACTCATGCAGGCTTGACCCGCTCCGAAGGCCGGCGCACGCCCGCCACGATTTTGTCCACCGCCTTGGTGGCCGCCACCATGCCGAAGGTCGCCGTCACCATCATTACCGCGCCAAAACCACCGGCGCAGTCGAGCTTGACGCCGTCACCGACAAAACTCTTCTGCAGGCAAATACTGCCGTCCGGCTTGGGGTAGCGCAGCTGCTCGGTGGAGAACACGCACGGCACGCTGTAATGACGGGTCATGGTGCGCGAAAAACCATAATCGCGGCGCAACGTCGAACGCACTTTCGAGGCCAACGGGTCATTGAACGTACGGTTCAAGTCGCAGACCTGAATCAGTGTCGGGTCGATTTGACCGCCCGCACCGCCGGTCGTGATGATCTGAATCTTGCGGCGCTTGCACCAGGCAATCAGCGCCGCCTTGGCATTGACGCTGTCGATGCAGTCGATCACGCAATCGATAGTGGGCGTGATGTACTCGGCCATGGTTTCACGCGTCACGAAATCCGCCACTTCATGAACGATGCAGTCCGGGTTGATCTGACGCAGACGCTCGGCCATCACTTCGACCTTGTCCCGACCAATGGTCGTACTCAAGGCGTGCAATTGCCGGTTGCTGTTGCTGACGCAAACGTCATCCAGGTCAAACAGCGAAATTTCACCGACGCCGCAGCGCGCAATCGCTTCCGCGGCCCAGGACCCGACACCGCCCACACCGACGATCGCAACATGCGCCGCCTTCAGTCGTTCAAGGCCTTCCAGCCCATATAACCGGGCTACACCGGCAAAACGTGGATCTTCTGTACTCATGACCAACACCCCAAAAACCGGCGCGCATTATAGGGGGCTTGCCTTGCATTGAATATCTTTCCTACGGGCTAAGCGACCAAGCCTGCTTTAATAGTCTGTTGAGCAGGAAGATAAGCGCTACACGCAATAAATAAAGAACTTAAGTCGGCAGCAACTGCCAAATGCCCGACCTCACTCCGTCAGCTATACGGTGGGTCAGAGCACAGTGTAGGATGCGCGCCGTTTGGCACCCGCCGACCGATCTTCGTTCCACTCCCTTTGGAACCCGAAATAGTTATGTCATCGCGTAAATTTGGACTCAACCTGGTGGTGGTACTGGCCATTGCCGCCCTGTTCACAGGTTTCTGGGCGTTGATCAATCGCCCGGTCTCTGCCCCCAACTGGCCCGAACAAATCTCCGGCTTTTCGTATTCGCCGTTCCAGCAAGGCCAGTACCCGCAGAAAGACCAATACCCGACCGACGACGAAATGCGTCGCGACCTGGAGATCATCAGCAAACTGACCGACAACATTCGTACCTACTCTGTAGACGGTACCTTGGGCGATATCCCCAAGCTTGCGGAAGAGTTCGGTTTGCGGGTGACCATCGGGATCTGGATCAGCCCTGATCTGGAGCGCAACGAGCGCGAGATCCAGAAAGCCATCGAGCTGGCCAACAACTCGCGCAGCATCGTACGAGTGGTGGTGGGCAACGAAGCACTCTTCCGTGAAGAAATCACCCCGGAGGACTTGATCGTGCTGCTGGATAGGGTTCGGGCCGCGGTCAAAGTACCCGTGACCACGTCCGAGCAATGGCATATCTGGGAGAAATACCCGCAACTGGCCAAGCACGTTGACCTGATCGCCGCTCACATCCTGCCCTACTGGGAGTTTATCCCTGTGGACAAGGCCGGTGAGTTCGTACTGGACCGTGCCCGCGACCTGAAAAAAATGTTCCCGAAAAAGCCGCTGCTGCTTTCGGAGGTTGGCTGGCCGAGCAATGGCCGCATGCGCGGTGGCGCAGACGCCACCCCGGCCGACCAGGCGATTTATCTGCGTACGCTGGTCAACACCCTGAACCGTCGCGGCTACAACTACTTTGTGATCGAAGCCTTCGACCAGCCGTGGAAGGCCAGCGATGAAGGCTCCGTGGGCGCGTACTGGGGCGTGTACAACGCTGCACGCCAGCAAAAATTCAACTTTGAAGGCCCGGTGGTCGCCATCCCGCAGTGGCGCGTACTGGCCATTGGGTCGGTGGTGATGGGCTTGCTGTCGCTGGCGTTGCTTCTGATTGACGGCTCCGCACTGCGCCAGCGTGGTCGTACCTTCCTGACGTTCACCGCCTTTCTGTGCGGGTCGGTGCTGGTCTGGATCGGTTACGACTACAGCCAGCAATACAGCACATGGTTCAGCCTGACCGTGGGCTTCCTGCTTGGGTTGGGCGCACTCGGGGTGTTTATTGTCTTGCTGACCGAGGCTCATGAACTGGCCGAAGCAGTATGGACGCATAAGCGACGACGCGAGTTCTTGCCGGTCGAAAGCGACGATGCCTATCGCCCGAAAGTCTCGATCCATGTGCCCTGCTACAACGAGCCGCCGGAGATGGTCAAACAGACCCTGGACGCATTGGCGAACCTCGACTACCCCGATTTCGAAGTGTTGATCATCGACAACAACACCAAGGACCCGGCCGTCTGGGAGCCCGTTCGCGACTACTGCGCCACCCTCGGACCACGCTTCAAGTTCTTCCACGTGGCACCGCTGGCCGGCTTCAAGGGCGGCGCGTTGAACTACCTGATTCCGCACACCGCACCCGATGCCGAAGTGATTGCCGTGATCGACTCCGATTACTGTGTGGATCGCAACTGGCTCAAGCACATGGTGCCGCACTTTGCCGACCCGAAAATCGCCATTGTGCAATCGCCCCAGGACTACCGCGACCAGAACGAAAGCACCTTCAAAAAGCTCTGCTACTCGGAGTACAAGGGCTTCTTCCACATCGGCATGGTGACCCGCAACGACCGTGACGCGATCATTCAACACGGCACCATGACCATGACCCGACGTTCCGTGCTCGAAGAGCTCGGCTGGGCGGACTGGTGCATCTGTGAAGACGCCGAGCTGGGCCTGCGCGTATTCGAAAAAGGTTACTCCGCAGCTTATTCCCACAACAGCTACGGTAAAGGCCTGATGCCTGACACCTTTATCGACTTCAAGAAACAGCGATTCCGCTGGGCCTACGGTGCGATTCAGATCATCAAGCGTCACACCTCAAGCCTGTTGCGCGGTAAAGACACAGAGCTGACCCGTGGCCAGCGCTATCACTTCCTCGCGGGCTGGTTGCCGTGGGTGGCCGATGGCATGAACATTTTCTTCACCGTGGGCGCCCTGTTGTGGTCGGCGGCGATGATTATTGTGCCTACGCGGGTCGATCCGCCGCTGCTGATTTTCGCCATCCCGCCATTGGCACTGTTTGTGTTCAAGGTTGGCAAGATCATCTTCCTGTACCGCCGTGCCGTGGGGGTTAACCTCAAGGATGCGTTTGCGGCGGCACTGGCCGGGCTGGCGTTGTCCCACACCATCGCCAAAGCGGTGCTGTACGGATTTTTCACCACCAGCATTCCGTTCTTCCGCACACCTAAAAACGCCGATAACCACGGCTTCTGGGTCGCCATCTCGGAAGCACGCGAGGAAGTGTTCATCATGCTATTGCTCTGGGGCGCGGCGCTGGGGATCTTCCTGGTACAAGGCCTGCCCAGCAACGACATGCGCTTCTGGGTGGTGATGCTATTGGTGCAATCGCTGCCGTATCTGGCGGCGCTGATCATGGCCTTTCTGTCTTCGTTGCCCAAACCGGTCGACGCGGCGCAGGAACAACCTGCTGCATAAATTGACTGCAACCTCCTAAACGGCGGCCTCTGGCCGCCGTTTTGCTTTAAGATAACCGCCCTTTCTCGCCCGCCCCGCACATGCCCTGCTTCGGAGTCCACACCATGACGGCCCACGCCGACCTTTCGCCGACCCTGCAACTTGCCTGCGATCTGATCCGTCGCCCTTCCGTGACCCCGATCGACGCCGACTGCCAGAAGCTGATGATGCAGCGCCTGGGCGATGCCGGCTTCAAGCTTGAGCCGATGCGCATCGAGGACGTCGACAACTTTTGGGCCACCCACGGCAAACACGAAGGCCCGGTGCTGTGCTTCGCAGGCCACACCGACGTGGTCCCGACCGGCCCGGTGCAAGCCTGGCAAAATGACCCGTTTGACGCGCTGATCGATGAACACGGCATGCTCTGCGGTCGTGGCGCTGCTGACATGAAAGGCAGCCTGGCCGCGATGCTGGTGGCAGCCGAGCGCTTCGTCGCCGACTACCCGGACCACAAGGGCTCGGTCGCATTTCTGATCACCAGCGACGAAGAAGGGCCGGCCCATCACGGCACCAAAGCTGTGATCGAGCGCTTTGCCGCCCGTAACGAGCGCCTGGACTGGTGCATCGTGGGCGAGCCGTCGAGCACCTCTCTGGTGGGCGATGTGGTTAAAAACGGCCGTCGCGGCTCGCTGGGCGCCAAGCTCACCGTTCGCGGCGTTCAAGGCCATGTGGCCTACCCGCACCTGGCCAAGAATCCGATTCATCTGGCAGTGCCTGCGCTGACCGAACTGGCCGCCGAGCATTGGGATAACGGCAACGCCTTCTTCCCGCCGACCAGCTTCCAGATTTCCAATCTGAACTCCGGTACGGGTGCAACCAACGTGATCCCCGGTGATCTGGTGGCGGTCTTCAACTTCCGCTTCTCCACCGAATCCACGGTTGAAGGCCTGCAGAAGCGCGTGGCGGACATACTGGACAAGCACGGCCTGGACTGGCACATCGACTGGGCGCTGTCCGGCCTGCCGTTCCTGACCGAGCCGGGCGCTCTACTGGACGCGGTGTCGTCGAGCATCAAGCAAGTCACAGGCCGCGAAACCAAAGCATCTACCAGCGGCGGTACTTCGGACGGACGCTTCATCGCGACCCTGGGTACGCAAGTCGTCGAACTGGGGCCGGTCAACGCGACCATTCACCAGGTTAACGAGCGGGTTCTGGCCAGCGATCTTGATGTACTGACCGAGATCTACTACCAAACCCTGATCAAGTTGCTCGCCTGATGCTCGCCTGCCCAATTTGCAGCGCACCGCTCAACGCGGTGGACAATGGCGTGGCGTGCCCGGCAGGCCATCGCTTTGACCGCGCCCGCCAGGGCTATTTGAACCTGCTGCCGGTGCAGCACAAAAACAGCCGGGACCCGGGTGACAACCAGGCGATGGTCGAGGCTCGCCGCGACTTTCTCAACGCAGGCCATTACGCGCCCGTGGCCAAGCGCCTGGCCGAACTGGCGGGTGAACAAGCGCCACAACGCTGGCTCGACATCGGATGTGGCGAGGGTTACTACACCGCGCAAATCGCCGAGGCCTTGCCCAACGCCGATGGCTATGCGCTGGATATCTCCCGCGAGGCGGTCAAGCGCGCCTGTAAACGCAGCCCGCAACTGACCTGGTTGATCGCCAGTATGGCCCGCGTGCCACTGGCCGATGCCAGCTGCCAGTTTTTGGCCAGCGTCTTCAGCCCGCTGGACTGGCTAGAAGCCAAGCGCCTGCTCAGTCCAGGGGGCGGCCTGATGCGCGTAGGCCCCACTCGTGGGCATTTGATGGAGCTGCGCGAGCGACTGTACGACGAAGTACGCGACTACGCAGACGACAAGCACTTGGCGCTGGTGCCCGAAGGCATGCAGCTGCAACACAGCGAGACTCTGGAGTTCACCCTCAGGTTGAGTGAGCCCCAGGACCGCGCCAACCTGCTGGCCATGACCCCCCATGGCTGGCGCGCCAGTGCCGAGCGTCGTGCCCAGGTCATCGAGCACCCGGAGCCTTTAGTGGTGACGGTATCGATGCGCTACGATTACTTCGTGCTCCAATAACCAACTTTACGGTCAAGGGCACACGCCCTTGACCCGATTAATCCGCGAGTGGATTTTTCAGACCCGCAGTGAGGACATCCATGCGCCAACCCGATATCGAGATTTACCTGAAAGAAGCGGTCACCTACAAAGACGTCGAAGCCTGGCTGGCAGACGTGCTGGGCCCGTGCACAGAATGGAAAAAGAAAGGTGAAACCTGGAAGTGCACCGCTGGCGACGTACCCGTGACCTGGATGCCAAAAGCCGTCGGCAAATGGAACAGCCTGTACCTGGACAGCGACAAAACCCCATGGGAAGACGACATTGCCTGTGCCAAGGCCGCATTTGAGGCGCTGAAGATCGAAGTGCGTTGCGCGCCGGGCAGCTGGGTCGAGGAACAGGGCGAGGCAGATGCCGATCGCTGGATCCGCATCAGTGAAGACGGCCAGGAAGAAATCACCTGGAAAACCGGTTCCTGAGTTGCAAACAACACCCTGTAGCCGCTGCCGCAGGCTGCGTTCGAGCGCGAAGCGTTCGTAAAATCTGAACCCGCGGTGTATCAGATTCACCGCGACCACCGATTTACGACGGCTGCGCCGCCGAACGCAGCCTGCGGCAGCTGCTACAGGTTTGGCGGTTACAAACCCACTACATCTTCAGCCTGCAAGCCCTTGTCACCTGTGACCTGGGTGTACTCGACCTGCTGGCCTTCAGCCAGGCTGCGATGGCCTTCACCGCGAATGGCGCGGTAATGCACAAACACATCAGCCCCGTTTTCACACTGAATAAAGCCGTAGCCCTTGGCGTCGTTGAACCATTTCACACTGCCTGTTACGCGCGTTGTCATGGATACTTTCCCCCTTTTTATTATTGATCGGGCTCGTTAATTGGCCCTTTGAGAACTATCGTTTGAACCTGATGCTTCAATACTGGCTCTTGCGCGGTACCGCGAAAGACCTCCGAGTATAAGTCAGGCAAAAAAACACTCAATCAATATTAGTTCGTCGCTTTTTTGCCGATTTTCGGGAGATACGGCACACTACCCGGCCGAGTAAACGCTCGTTTAATCCACTAACGCAGAAGCCGTATGACCCCCTCCCCATTCCGCCGCCTTGTATTTGGTGCCCTGCGTCGCTTGCTGTACCTGTGGGTGCGCTCGGAGACCATTAATCAGTCTTCCCTGACCCTGAACCTGGATCGCAGCCGACCCGTGTTCTATGTACTGCAATCGCCCTCGCTGACCGAACTGGCCGTGGTCGATGCCGAATGCTCAAAGGCCGGCCTGCCGCGCCCGGTATTGCCGGTTGCAGTGGGAGAGATGATTGAGCCTGCCGCCTTCTTCTACCTGACCCCCGAGCCCGACTGGCTGGGTCGTCAGGACAAGCGTGGTGCTCCGCCAACCTTGACTCGTCTGGTCGACGGCCTTACCCACAACCCGGCCGAGGATGCGCAAATCATTCCGGTCAGCGTGTTTTGGGGACAGTCACCCGACAGCGAATCCAGCCCCTGGAAACTGCTGTTTGCTGACAGCTGGGCTGTCACCGGGCGCTTGCGCCGCCTGCTGCGCATCCTGATTCTGGGCCGCAAAACCCGCGTGCAGTTCTCGGAGCCGATTCACCTGCGCGAACTGGTCGATCTCAACAAGGGTCATGAACGCACCGTGCGCATGGCCCAACGTATTTTGCGCGTGCACTTTCGCAACCTGAAAACCGCCACCATCGGCCCGGATCTGTCGCACCGTCGTAACTTGGTCAAGGGACTGGTCAACGAACCCGCCGTGCGTCAGGCGATCCTTGATGAAGCCGAACGCGAAAACATCTCGCCGGACAAGGCCCGTGCCCAGGCACTGCGCTACGCCAATGAAATTGCCTCGGACTACACCTACACCGCGATCCGTTTTTTTGAAGTGCTCCTGAGCTGGTTCTGGAACAAGATCTACGACGGGGTCAAGGTCAACCATATCGAGAGCGTGCAAAAGGTCGCCCAAGGTCACGAGATCATTTACGTGCCGTGCCACCGTAGCCATATCGACTACTTGCTGCTGTCCTACCTGCTGTTTCGCAACGGCCTGACCCCGCCGCACATCGCCGCCGGGATCAACCTCAACATGCCGGTGCTCGGCCGCCTGCTGCGCCGTGGCGGGGCGTTTTTCATGCGCCGCACGTTCAAGGGCAACCCGCTGTACACCTCGGTGTTCAACGAGTACATGCACACCCTGTTCACCAAGGGCTTCCCGGTGGAGTACTTCGTCGAGGGTGGCCGCTCGCGCACCGGGCGCATGCTGCAACCGAAAACCGGGATGCTGGCCATTACCGTGCGCAGCTTCCTGCGTTCATCGCGAACGCCGATCGTGTTTGTCCCGGTCTACATCGGCTACGAGCGTGTGCTCGAAGGCCGCACCTACCTGGGTGAGTTGCGGGGTGCCAGCAAGAAGAAAGAGTCGATTTTCGACATCTTCAAAGTGATCGGCGCCCTTAAAAAGCAGAAATTCGGTCAGGTGGCGGTCAACTTTGGTGAACCGATCAAACTCGCCGAGTTTCTTGAACACGAGCAACCGGGCTGGCGCCAGCAGGAGCTTGCGCCGCTGTATCGTCCGGACTGGCTGAGCCAGTCCACCAATCGTCTGGGCGAAAAAGTTGCCCAGCACCTGAATGAAGCGGCGGCCATCAACCCAGTGAATCTGGTGGCGCTGGCCCTGCTTTCAACCACCCGGCTGGCACTGGACGAACAGGCCATGGCCCGGGTGCTGGATCTGTATCTGGCCCTGTTGCGCCGTGTCCCCTACTCGCCTTACACCACCTTGCCCGAAGGCGATGGCAAGGCGCTGATCAACCATGTAAAGGACATGAACCTGCTTGCCGAGCAAAGTGATGCGCTAGGCAAAATCCTCTATCTGGATGAGCAGAACGCGGTACTTATGACTTACTACCGCAACAACGTGCTGCATATTTTTGCATTGCCTTCATTGCTGGCCAGCTTCTTCCAAAGCGCCTCGCGCATGAGCCGCGAGCAGATCCTGCGCTACACCCACGCGCTGTATCCGTACCTGCAGTCAGAACTGTTTATCCGCTGGTCAGCAGAAGAGCTGGACGGTGTGGTCGATCAGTGGCTCGAATCCTTTGTCGAGCAAGGCTTGTTGCGCCTTGAGAACGGCGTGTACCTGCGCCCTGCGCCGAGTTCGCGACACTTTGTGTTGCTGACGCTGCTGTCCAGAAGCATTGCGCAAACCCTGCAACGCTTCTACATGGCGATTTCTCTGCTGCTCAACAGCGGGCAAAACACCCTGAGCGCCGAGGAACTGGAAGACCTGTGCACCATGATGGCCCAGCGCTTGTCGATTCTGCATGGCCTCAACGCCCCGGAGTTCTTCGACAAGAGCCTGTTCCGCCACTTTATCCAGACCTTGCTCGAAGAAGACGTACTGCGCCGCGATGCCAACGGCAAGTTGAGCTATCACGAACTGCTTGGCGAACTGGCCGAAGGGGCTGCCAAACGTGTGTTACCGGCCGAAATCCGCCTGTCGATACGCCAGGTTGCCTTGCACCGCAGTGAAGACACCCAAGAGCAGCCACCGCTATCGCTCGAAAAGATATCTTGAAGGAGAAACCCATGAAAAAAGTACTTTTACTCAGCCTCACCGCCCTGCTGGGAGCCTGTAGCGCTATGACCTCGACCCCGCAAGCCTCCCTCGATGGCGAAGTGTTCTACCTGCAACGTATCGCCCTGCCGCCTACAGCTACACTTGAAGTTAGCTTGCAGGATGTCTCGCTGGCCGACGCTCCAGCGGTGACCCTTGCCAAGCAAAGTGGCCAAATCAAGGGCCAGGTGCCGTTGCCGTTTCATCTGACCTACGACCCGGCACAGGTTAAACCTGGCCACACCTACGCGGTGAGTGCGCGCATTGAGCAAGACGGCAAATTGCTGTTTATCACCACTGAGCGCAACAGCGTCGACCTGAATGCAAAAACCCAGCAACCACTACGTTTGCGTGTAGATCAAGTCGCTCATTGATTCCACGCAAACAGGGAGTTCCCCATGCTGCGCCCTTCTCTACGTTTTGCAGGCCTGTGCGCAGGCCTGCTGATTTCGGCTAACACCCTGGCGTTGTCGTTGAGCGATTTATCGCAAAGCGACGCCACAGGGGGTCTTAAAGATGCCCTGACCCAGGGCGCACAAATTGCAGTCAAGCAACTGGGGACTCCTGGTGGTTTCAGCAACAACCCTGAGGTCAAGATCGAGTTGCCGGGCAACCTTGGTAAGGTCGCGAAAACGATGAAGCAGTTCGGCATGGGCGATCAGGTCGAGCAGCTTGAAACCAGCATGAACAAAGCCGCTGAAGCGGCCGTGCCACAGGCGCAGGCGCTGTTGGTCAATGCGGTGAAAAACATGAGCGTGGCAGATGCCAAGGGTATTTTGAGCGGTGGTCAGGACTCTGCCACCCAGTACCTGAACAAAAGCAGCCGAGCGCAGATCCGCGCCAAGTTCCTGCCTATCGTCAAGGCCGCCACGGACAAGGTCGGTCTGGCTCAGCAGTACAACTCTTTCGCCGGGCAAGCCGCCACGCTGGGTGTGGTGGACGCCAAAAGCGCCAACATTGAAAGCTACGTGACCGAAAAAGCCCTGGATGGTTTGTTCGAAATGATTGGTAAACAGGAAGAAACCATCCGCCAGAACCCGGCAGCGGCTGCTACCAGTTTGGCGAAAAAGGTGTTCGGAACGCTGTAACCCTTGTGAAGGCGGGCTTGCCCGCCTCCACAATAATGGGTACCCAGGCCCGGATGATGTGAGCCACACAAACCCTGTGGGAGCCGGGCTTGCCCGCGATGGCATCAGCGCAGTCATCCAGATACACCGCGCCGCCTGCATCGCGAGCAAGCCCGCTCCCACAGGGGCGTCAAGCCTCAGCTGGCTTCTTGACCTTAAACCACGCCGCGTACAGCGCTGGCAAGAACAGCAAGGTCAATGCAGTCGCCACTATCAGCCCACCCATGATGGCAACCGCCATCGGACCGAAGAACACACTGCGTGACAGTGGAATCATCGCCAGCACCGCCGCCAGTGCAGTCAGCACAATCGGGCGAAAACGCCGCACCGTCGCTTCAATAATCGCCCGCCACGGGTCCAGCCCCGCCGCCTTGTCCTGCTCGATCTGATCCACCAGGATCACCGAGTTGCGCATGATCATCCCCGACAACGCAATGGTGCCCAGCATCGCCACAAAGCCGAACGGCTTGCCGAACAGCAGCAGGAACAGCGTCACACCGATCAGCCCCAACGGCGCCGTCAGGAACACCATCACCATGCGCGAGAAACTGCGCAGCTGCACCATCAACAGGGTCAGCACCACCACGATAAACAGCGGTACACCGGCTTTCACCGAGTCCTGGCCACGGGTGGAGTCTTCGACTGTGCCGCCCACGTCCAGCAGATAGCCATCCGGCAGCTCGGCGCGAACACCCTCAAGGGTCGGCAGAATCTGCTCCACCAAGGTCGCCGGTTGCTCCTTGCCATAGATGTCCGCACGTACGGTCACGTTCGGCAGGCGGTTACGGTGCCAAATGATGCCCTCTTCAAAGCCATATTCCAGCGTCGCGATTTGCGACAGGGCAACACTGTGGCCGTTGTCGGTCGGCACTGCCAGGCTAGGCAGCAATGCCAGTTCGGTGCGTTCCTGAGGCGTGCCGCGCAACAGGATTTCGATCAACTCGTTGTCTTCACGGTACTGGCTGACGGTGGAGCCCAGCAATGTGCTTTGCAAAAAGCGCGACAGGTTGGCCGTGCTCACACCCAAGGCCCGTGCCCGGTCCTGATCGATATTGAGATACACCACCTTGCTCGGTTCTTCCCAGTCCAGGTGCACATTCACCACATGTGGATTGTCGCGGACCTTGGCAGCCACCTTGCGCGCCAGCGCCCGGACCTCTTCGATGTGTTCGCCCGTCACCCGGAACTGCACCGGATAGCCCACAGGTGGACCGTTTTCCAGTCGCGTGACGCGAGAGCGTACTGTCGGGAATTGCTCGTTAAGGGTGTCAATCAACCAGGTGCGCAGGTCTTCCCTGTCCTCAATGGTCTTGGCCAGCACCACAAACTGGGCAAAGCTGGCCGCTGGCAACTGCTGATCCAGTGGCAGGTAATAGCGAGGCGAGCCGGTCCCGGCATAAGCCACATAGTTGGCGATACCCGGGTGATCCTTGAGCAGTGCTTCGAGCTGTTTGACCTGATCGGTGGTATTGCTCAACGAAGCGCCTTCGGCCAGTTTCAAGTCGACCATCAATTCCAGCCGGCTGGATGCCGGAAAGAACTGCTGCGGAACAAACTTGAACAGCACGACCGACCCCAGGAACAGCAACGCGGTGAGTGCTATAACGGTTTTGCGTCGGGTGACACACCACTCCACCAACCGTCGAACCCGCTGATAAAACGGTGTGGCGTAAGGGTCGGGAGCACCCGCGCCCGAACCATGCTTGGCGGCATGAATTTTTGCCAGATCCGGCAGTAACAGCGCGCCCAGATACGGCACAAACACCACCGCCGCAATCCACGACGCCAGCAGGGCAATGGTCACTACCTGGAAGATCGAGCGGGTGTACTCACCCGTGCTCGACTGCGCCATGGCAATCGGCAAAAAGCCTGCGGCCGTGATCAGGGTACCGGTGAGCATCGGGAACGCGGTGCTGGTCCAGGCAAAGCTCGCCGCTTTCAGCCGGTCATAGCCCTGCTCCATCTTGATCGCCATCATTTCCACGGCAATGATCGCGTCATCCACCAACAAGCCCAGCGCCAGCACCAATGCGCCCAGTGAGATCTTGTGCAGGCCAATGCCGAAGTAATGCATGGCAGCAAACGTCATCGCCAACACCAGCGGAATAGTCAGCGCCACCACCATGCCAGTGCGCACACCCAGTGAGAAGAAGCTGACCAACAACACGATAACCAGGGCTTCGACCAGCACTTGAACGAACTCGCCGACACTGGTTTTCACTGCCGCGGGCTGGTCGGAGACCTTGCCCAATTGCATCCCGGCCGGGAGGTTTTTCTGGATTCGTTCGAACTCGGTATCAAGCGCCTTGCCCAGTACCAGGATATCGCCACCGTCCTTCATGGCCACGGCCAGACCAATCGCATCGTGGCCCATAAAGCGCATACGCGGCGCCGGTGGATCATTAAAGCCACGACGCACATCAGCCACATCACTGATACGAAAAGTGCGCTCGCCCACGCGGATCGGGAACCGTTCGATCTCCTCTACCGTCTTGAAATTACCGCTGACGCGCAGTTGCACACGCTCTGACGGTGTTTCAAAGAAACCTGCAGTCGAGACCGCGTTTTGTTCCTCAAGGGCTTGTTGCACAGCGGCCAGCGGCAAACCCAGGGTTGCAAGCTTGAGGTTGGACAGCTCGATCCAGATTTTTTCGTCCTGCAGCCCCAACAACTCAACCTTGCCTACATCCTTGACCCGTTGCAGCTGGATCTGGATACGGTCGGCATAGTCCTTGAGTACCGCGTAGTCGTAACCTTCACCGCTCAGGCTGTAGATATTGCCGAACGTGGTACCAAATTCATCGTTGAAAAACGGCCCCTGAACATCAGGTGGCAAGGTGTGACGGATATCACTGATCTTTTTGCGAACCTGATACCACAGCTCCGGAATCTGATTCGAATGCATCGAGTCGCGGGCCATAAAGGTCACTTGCGACTCGCCAGGGCGCGAGAACGAAACAATGCGCTCGTACTCACCGGTCTCCATCAGCTTTTTTTCAATACGTTCGGTGACCTGGCGAGAAACTTCCTCTGCCGTGGCACCCGGCCACAGGGTCCGAATGACCATGGCCTTGAAGGTGAACGGCGGGTCTTCGCTTTGCCCTAATTTGGTGTAGGAGAGCCCGCCGACAATCGCCAGCAACAGCATCAGGAACAGGACGATCTGGCGATTGCGCAATGCCCAGGCAGAAAGGTTAAAGCCCATGGGGGTTACTCCTTGGCCGAAACATTGATTGCCCGATTGGAGCGATCAATTGGCCGCACCTCCTGCCCGGGATGCAGCACATGCACACCGGCAGCGACGATCCAGTCATCGGCCTTGAGGCCTTCGAGTACCGGCACGCTCTTTTCGCCAAAAGGCCCCACCCGCACCGGCACTTGCTCAAGTTTGTTGTCCTGGCCGACACGCCACACGTAAGCCGAGCCGTTCTCGGCAGTCAAGGCCGACAGAGGCACCGACAGAGAACTCGCGCCTTCACCTTCAATAAAGACCCGGGCACTTTGGCCCAGTTCGGCGGGCACCTTGCCAGAGGTGAACGTGATGCGGGCAGCAAAGGTACGTGACTTCGGATCGGCCGACGGCGACAGCTCGCGGATGCGTCCGCTGAAACGCTGGCCGGGTTGCGACCACAACTCAACCGCTACCGGCAAACCGATCTTGAAGCGGCCAAAATCCTGTTCGGGCAAGCTGATCAAAACTTCACGCTCACCATCGGCAGCCAGGGTGAACACTGTTTGTCCGGCATTGACCACCTGCCCGACTTCGACCTGACGCTGGGCGATTACGCCATCTTGTGGAGCGCGCAGCACCGCATAGCTCGCCTGGTTACTGGCCACATCCTGCTCGGCCTTGAGCTGCTGGAGCTTGGCAACGCCTGAGCGGTAGAGGTTTTCGGCGTTGTCGAACTGCGAACGGCTGACCATCTGGCGATCCAGCAAGGTCTTGTAGCGGTCGCGTTCAGCACGCACCAGATTCAGGTTGGCTTGCCCGGCAGCCACTTGGGCACGGGTAGCGTCCAGTTGCAGACGCACGTCTTGTGGGTCCAGCTCTGCCAAGGGCTGATTGGCCTTGACCCGCTCACCTTCGTCCACCAGACGCCTGGTGACTTTGCCGCCAATACGAAACGCCAGTTGCGGGTCGAAACGTGCACGTACTTCACCCGGATAGCTCTGGCTTGCCAGCGTTGAAGGCTGCGGATGCACCACCATCGCCGGGCTGATGCTGATTTTTGCAGGCTCTTGCTGCCCACACCCAGACAATAAAAAAACCAGACAGACAGGCACAGCGCGGGGCAAGGCATGGCGCAACATGTGGACGACCTTTCGCTAATGGGGCTTGGAATATTTATACTGGCTGCATGTTATTAATACTAAACTCACCAGTCCAGTAATAAACGGATATGTCTGACAATCCTTTACCCCCCAATGCACTCGGCCGCCCCAAGGACCTGGCAAAACGCCAGTCGATCCTTGACGCCGCCAAATCCCTGTTTTTGACCAAGGGCTACGCCAACACCAGCATGGATGCGGTTGCAGGCCTGGCAGGCGTGTCAAAACTCACGGTCTACAGCCACTTCACTGATAAAGAGACGCTGTTTTCTTCGGCGATCATGTCCAAATGCACCGAGCAATTACCGGTTCTTTTTTTTGAATTGCCCGCAGGCAAGCCGATCGAGGCGGTGCTGTTGAATATCGCCCGAGGCTTTCAAGTGCTGATCAACAGCGAAGAATCGCTGAACCTGCACCGCCTGATGGTCACCCTGGGCAGCCAGGACCCGAAGCTGTCGCAGATTTTTCTGGAGGCCGGGCCCGAACGCGTGGTGCACGAGATGGAGGGGCTGCTGCGCAAGATGGACCAGAGCGGCGCGCTGCGGATCGACGATCCTCACTACGCGGCGGAACACTTCTTCTGCATGCTCAAGGGCGCCCCCAACTTTCGCCTGCTGTTTGGCGGCGGTGAACCGCTGGCGCCGCAGGAAAGCGAGGCCCATGCGCAGGAAGTGGTGGGGATGTTCATGCGGGCGTATCGACCTGAGTAAAGCCCCCCATCACCCTGTGGGAGCGGGCTTGCTCGCGATTCAGTCGACGCGGTGTATCTGAACAACCCCGCCGATGCTATCGCGAGCAAGCCCGCTCCCACATGCTCAGGGCTTGAGTGCTTTCTTCGGATAAATATCGTACCGGCTCGATTTCCCGTCCAGCGCATGGCTTGGCTTGGGGCCTGCAATGCAGGGTGCCTTGCGGGGCCGCTTGACCACCACACGGTGGGTCGCCAGCGCCAGCGCGGCCTCAAGCAGGGCCGGGGCATCGTTGTCATCGCCTACTAACGGGCGAAACAGGCGCATTTCCTTTTTCACCAGAGCGGTTTTCTCGCGATGGGGGAACATCGGGTCCAGGTAGATCACTTGCGGCGGCTCGCCCTCCCAATTACGCATCACTTCAATCGAGTTGCCTTTGAGCAAGTGCATGCGCGACACGATCGGTGCCACTTCAAAGTCATCCAGGCCGCGGGCCAGTCCGTCTTCGAGCAATGCGCCGATCAGCGGCTGACGTTCGATCAGGCTCATCTCACAGCCCAGGCTTGCCAGCACGAACGCATCCTTGCCCAAGCCTGCCGTGGCATCCAGCACCCGTGGGCGTACGCCTTGTTGAATCCCCACCGCCTTGGCAATCATCTGCCCCGTGCCGCCGCCGAACAAACGGCGATGGGCTGCGCCGCCTTCAACAAAATCAACCCGCACCGGACCTGGCGCGTCTGGCCCCAGTTGCTGCAACTGCAAACCCTGGGCGCTCAATTGCAAGGCGAACTCCGCGTCTGGCTCATCCATTGGCAAACCCAGACGCTCAGCCCATTGCTCGGCCAAGGCCTGGTAGGCCTCGTCCAGCGCCTCGACTTTGATACGACAGCCCGCTGCTTGCTCAATCATCTAAAAACACGCTCAAAAATTTAATGATCGGCAAAGGCTGCCGATAAATGAAATATCCGGCATTTTGCCAGAGCTGGGCGTTAACCGAGAGCTATGTCAGACATTCATTGCGCACCCATCGGCTTTATTACGCCAATTGGCGACTTCGGCCGGCACAATTCGCAGATCACGGGCAGTGTCAATCACCTGTGGAAGGACTTCTACGCCCAGGCGTTGGCAGAACAATCCGGCGCTGAAGAATGTGCGGCGTTTGATGCAGGGCTGCCCGCCAAAGATGAACATGCCGAACCCCGTGGTGGCAGTGATCTGTTGGTTAATATCGTCACCCAGCGCCACTGCGAGGTTCAGGACACCGAACGGCGCCCGCCCGAAGCCCTGTTTTTGCCCATTGCCGAATTCGAACTGGACCTGCTGCCACCGCCTGCCGTGCCCTTCCCGCCTGAAGACATGATCGAACAACAGCACCAGCAGGACTACAACAACACGTGGGTGCGCCCCATCGTCATGGCCCAGGGTCACCCCCTGCCCGACCCGGGCCCGGGACCTGAGCCGCGACCTTTGCACCTGCCGATTGCCGAGTTTGAGCTGGACTTGCTGCCTCCGCCCGCCGAGCCGTTCGACGCCATTACATTGATCGAACAACAACGGGCAATGGACTTCGATGTTGGCTGGGCTCGCCCGATCGTTATCAACAACCTGCGCATGGCCGCTTAAAGCAGACCCAGTTGTTCACGAGCCTGGGGTTGATGCAACTCGGGCAATGGGGGCAACCCCGGTAACCGTTCGCTCAATTGATGGTGAAAACGCCGTGCCAGTTCAGGTGCACGGTGATTGTCCGGCGTATGCAAAAACACGTAGGGCGTACGCCCCTCCTCGATCCAGCCCGCGACTTTTTCAATCCAGGGCAACAGATAAGGATCGTTGGCCTCAAGCTCCGGGCGGCCAATAAAACGCACTTGCGGAAATTGAGTAAAGGCTGCAGGGCGTGGCGGCACTTTGGGCTTTTTTGATTGCGCGTGAAGCACCGCAGGATCGGTCGAGTGGCAACTGAACAGTGCCCGTGGATCAAGGCAGATACGCTCGACACCGCGGTCCATCAGCAAGCGATTGAGCAGGCGCTCGGCATCGCCTCTGGCAAAGAACTCCGGGTGACGCACCTCGACGGCCAGCGGGCACTGCAACGTGTCCATGAAGCTCACCAGCTCGCTCAAACGTTGTGGCCCGAAGCTGGCCGGCAGTTGCAGCCAGAACGGTGCTACGCGCGCTCCCAAGGGGCTCAACAAGTGCAGGAAGTCGTCTGCGGCGTGCAACTGCTCGCGTAAATCGCCGCCGTGGCTGATATCCCGTGCAAACTTGGCGGTAAACCTGAAGTGTTCAGGCAGGTTGCGCACCCAGCGCTCCACCGTGGTCGGTGCCGGGCGAGCATAGAACGTGGTGTTGCCTTCGACTGCATTGAAGACCTGCGCATACAGACTCAAAAAATCAGCCGGGCGCGCGTTCTGCGGGTACAGGCCTTCACGCCAGGCGTTTTCACTCCAGGACGGGCAACCGAGGTAGTAAGGGAGGGGCGAGTACGTCATGGCTCAAATATACAAATCCAGCCCCATTACTTCCGTTTCCCAATCGACGAAGCCTGCGGTGGTCAGGTAGCTGGCAAGGGCACTGGCCGCGCTTTTGCTCATGGCTCGCTGGAAGATCATGTCCTGGGAGCGAACCGGCAACTGGCTGATGCGCTCACCGGAAGGTGGCGTACGGGCAGCCTGGGGGGTGTTTTCGAACGAGGCTTCATTGTCGTCAACGGACTCATCAACCAGCGGCTGACCTTTACGCGGCTTGCGCTTGATCGGGTAGGACTGGGAAGAAAAGCCGTCAATGCGCATGGCAACAAGCTCGTTAGCGATAGTTACAATTTAGCGGCGCTGGCCAGACTAAGCAAATGGGCCGGCTATTTTGTAGATACTCTGTTGGCGGTCAACCCTGCCTGTGGGAGCGAGCCTGCTCGCGAACTTCACTTCGCGAGCAGGCTCGCTCCCACAGTTGACGTTTCTTTTAGACCTTGCGGCTACAACAGCGGATCAAACGCCACGTTCAGCTTTTGTAGCCGCCACCTTGTCGCGCAAGTACACCGGTTGTGCATCATCGGCCCGGATGGCCTCACCACGGGCCCAGGCAAAGCGGGCCAGGGTCAGCAGGTCTTCGGCGTGAGGCAACATGCCCGCGTCCATGGCATAGGGTTTGACGCTCAAACGATCGGCATAACCCCAGCCGGTACCGGCACCAAACCAGTCACCGCTGGCACCCTCCGGCAAAGCGGCGGCTTCAGGTGCAAGCACCGCCTCAGCGCCTTGCAGACGCATCTCCCCCGCCTGTTCGCGGTAGCAGCCCCAATACACTTCGTCCATGCGCGCATCAATGGCCGACACCACTTGGGTCGCACCGTGCTCACGATGGGCGCGCTGGGCCAGTACCGCCAGATTGGAAACCGGCAACACTGGGCGCTCCAGCGCAAAAGCCAAGCCCTGCACCACGCCGATGGCGATGCGCACACCGGTAAAGGCGCCAGGCCCGCGCCCGAAAGCGATGGCATCGACCGCCGACAGCTCGACGCCGGCCGCAGCCAGCAAGTCTTTGATCATCGGCAACAGTTTTTGCGCGTGCAGGCGCGGGATCACCTCGTAGTGGCTAGTAACCTTGCCATCGTGCAACAAGGCAACTGAGCAAGCTTCAGTCGCGGTATCCAGGGCCAGCAAGGTGCTCATCGGTGTTCCCGTCAGAATCAAAATTGGAAAAAGTGCAGCAGTATAAACAACAACAGCCCGCAAGCGGGCTGTTGTGATGACGCAAAATCGACTTATCAGCTCAGCGCTTCAAGCACCTTGGCCGTGATCGATTCTACCGAGCCAACGCCTTCAACGTGGCTGTACTTGGGCTTGCCCTGGGCAGCAGCCAGCTTCTGGTAGAAGTCCACCAGCGGCTTGGTTTGCGAGTGGTAGACCGACAGGCGGTGACGAACGGTTTCTTCGGTGTCGTCCTTGCGCTGTACCAGGTCTTCGCCGGTCACATCGTCCTTGCCTTCCACTTTTGGCGGGTTGTAGACGGTGTGGTAAACGCGGCCCGAAGCTTCGTGTACGCGACGGCCAGCGATACGCTGAACGATCTCTTCGTCTTCAACGGCGATTTCCAGCACGTGGTCCAGTTCAACACCGGCTTTTACCAGGGCTTCAGCTTGCGGAATGGTGCGCGGGAAACCGTCGAACAGGAAACCGTTGACGCAATCTGGTTGAGCAATACGCTCTTTCACCAGGTTGATGATCAGATCGTCAGACACCAGACCACCGCTGTCCATCACGCTTTTAGCGATCAGGCCCAGCTCGGTGCCGGCTTTGACGGCTGCACGCAACATGTCGCCAGTGGAGATTTGCGGGATGCCAAATTTTTCAGTGATGAACTTTGCCTGAGTACCTTTACCGGCCCCGGGAGCTCCCAGCAGAATTACGCGCATCGATGTGCTCCTCAAATTTTTTATTTAAATGACAACAGACTCGCCTCTTTGGGCCAGTCTCAAAATCGGATTATGGCCATCAAAACGGCCAAGGGCTGATCAAGATACACAGCAGGCCCGGCCCACACAAGCCGCCCAAAGTAGGAATAATTACAGGCAAACCGGCCTCTGCGGCCGGGTGTCACAGGTCGCAACCCCACAATAAAGTGTCGCGCCAGCACGGGGATCGGCATCAAGCCTGTCGTCCCCCCGCCCGCCCCGGCGCGACATTCACTGCTCTTTTGCTTTAACCGGTGTTACGCAAGCCTGCCGCGATCCCGGCCACAGTCACCAGCAACGCTTGTTCCAGAGGGCTGTCCTGTGCCGCTTGCTGGCGTCGCGAACGCGCCAGAAGCTCGGCCTGCAATAGATGAAGAGGATCGAGGTAGGTGTTGCGCAAGCGGATGAATTCAAGGGTCTCCGGACTGTGCGCCATCAACTGCGCCTGACCGGTCAAGCCCAGCACCACCTCGCACGCCTGCGACAATAAGTCGCGTAAGTGCGCACCCAATGGCAGCAGTTCCGGACTCACCAAACGCTCGTCGTAGAGCCGGGCGATATCGGCATCGGCCTTGGCCAGGACCATTTCCAGCATGTCGATGCGGGTACGGAAGAACGGCCACTGTTCACGCATTTGAGCCAGCTGCTCGCCTTCACCACGCTCCAGCGCCTGGCTCAGTGCGGTTTCCCAACCCAGCCACGCGGGCAGCATCAGGCGGGTCTGGGTCCAGCCGAAAATCCACGGAATGGCCCGCAAACTTTCAATCCCGCCTGCCCGGCGTTTGGCCGGACGACTTCCCAGCGGCAATCGCCCCAGTTCCTGCTCCGGCGTTGACTGGCGGAAGTACTCCACGAACTGTGGATTGTCACGCACCACCCCACGGTAGGCTTTGACGCCGTCTGCCGCCAATTCGTCCATCAGTACCCGCCAGCCAGGTTCCGGCAGGGGTGGCGGGAGCAAGGTGGCTTCCAGTACGGCCGCCAGGTAGAGATTGAGATTCTGCTCGGCAATGTCCGGCAGGCCGAACTTGAAGCGGATCATTTCGCCCTGCTCCGTGGTACGGAAGCGCCCCGCGACGGAGCCCGGCGGCTGAGACAGAATCGCCGCGTGAGCCGGGCCACCGCCGCGTCCCACAGTGCCGCCCCGACCATGGAACAACAACAATTCAACGCCTTGCTCGCGGCAGATATTGACCAGTGACTCCTGCGCCCGGTACTGCGCCCAGGCCGCCGCCGTGGTGCCTGCATCCTTGGCTGAGTCGGAGTAGCCGATCATCACTTCCTGCGGGCCCTTCAGGTGTGCGCGATAGCCCGGTAACAGCAACAGACGCTCGATCACCGGCCCCGCATTGTCCAAGTCAGCCAGGGTTTCAAACAACGGAACCACACGCATCGGGCGCTCAAGTCCGGCCTCTTTGAGCAACAGTTGCACGGCCAGTACATCAGAGGCGGCACCGGCCATCGAAATCACGTAGGAACCCAGCGATGCCTGCGGTGCGGCCGCCACTTCACGGCAGGTTGCCAGCACTTCGGCGGTGTCGGCATCGGGCTTGAAGTAGCTGGGCAATAACGGGCGCCGGTTGCTTAACTCGCGCATCAGGAAGGTCAAGCGCGCATCTTCGTCCCAGTCTTCGTAGCGGCCAAGCCCCAGGTAGTCGGTGATTTCAGTCATGGCCGAGGCGTGGCGGGCCGCGTCCTGACGCACATCGAGGCGCACCAGAAACAGGCCAAACGTGACGGCCCGACGAAGGAAATCGAGCAATGGCCCGTCAGCGATGACGCCCATGCCGCAGGCGTGCAGGGATTGGTAGCAAAGCTCAAGCGGCTCCAGCAGCTCGCGATTGTCCTGCAACACCTCAGCCGGCGCGTCCTGCGAGCTGTTCAGGGCGCTATGCGCCCAGTTACGGGTCGCCCTCAGGCGCTCACGCAATTGCTTGAGCACAGCGCGATACGGCTCGGCACTTTCCCCGGCGACTGCCAGCAGTTGCGGGGTGGCCTGCTGCATCGACAGGTCGGCGGCCAGTTTGTCGATATCGCGCAGGTACAAGTCCGCCGCCATCCAGCGCGCCAGCAGCAGGACTTCACGGGTCACGTTGGCGGTGACATTGGGGTTGCCATCACGGTCCCCGCCCATCCAGGAAGCAAAGCGAATCGGTGCTGCCTCAAGGGGCAAGTGCAGCCCGGTGGCCGCATGCAGAGCCTTGTCCGCCTTGCGCAACATGTGCGGGACGGCGTGCCACAACGAGTGTTCGATGACTGCAAACCCCCACTTGGCTTCATCGACGGGCGTGGGCCGGGTGCGACGGATTTCTTCGGTGTGCCAGGCTTCAGCGATCAGCCGCTGCAAGCGCTGTTCGATTTCGGATTTTTCCGCGAGGGTCAGGTCACGATGATCCTGTGCAGCCAGTTGCTCAGCAATCGCATCGTATTTTTGAATCAGGGTGCGACGCGTCACCTCGGTAGGGTGTGCGGTGAGCACCAGTTCGATCTCAAGACGGCTGACCTGGCGTGCCAGCGATTCGGCGTCATGCCCTTCGGCCAGCAGTCGTTCGAGCAACTGTGGCAGCACCAACGCTTCGAATGGTTCGGCCTGGCCCTCTTCACGCCGGTGGATCAGTTCGTACTGCTCGGCAATGTTCGCCAGGTTCAAAAACTGGTTGAACGCCCGCGCAACCGGCAGCACTTCATCGTCGCTCAGGGCATCCAGAATCGCACTCAATTCCTCGCCTGTAGTGCCGCGCCGATCGGCTTTGGCCCCTTGGCGAATGCGCTCGATCTTGGCGAGAAAAGCTTCGCCGTATTGGTCACGAATCGTATTACCCAACAGCTCACCCAGCAGGTGAACATCATCGCGCAAGCGTGCATCAATATCGGTCATCAGCGGTTTCTCCAGCAGTATCCGGGGACAGCTCGTTCCCAAGAGTGCTTTGCAACGCCTGCTTTTGACAAGTCATACCCCGGGCAAAACTTAAATGTGCGCCTGACCGATCGGTCAAAAAAATTTTAGGCCATTTGCCATCTTTAATTGAACTATTCAAAAAACGCTTCGGTCACAGCCATTAACCATCACCGCTGGAACTCGTGTTCCAACACTCCGGGTGACGCCACCAGTCGTGATGGAATTAGCTGTTATTAAGGAGTTCCCCAATGGAGTTGAAGACCATGATGACCCGCACTGTCAAAACCACCTCTCCTCGCCTACGCGGGCTAAAACTGGCTGCGCTGGCAATCGGCACCAGCTTCGTTTTGGCCGGTTGTGCTGGCAATCCACCGTCAGAGCAGTACGCAGTGACTCAATCGGCCGTGAATAACGCCGTGAGCGCAGGCGCTACTGAATATGCACCGGTAGAAATGAAGTCGGCTCAGGACAAGCTCAAGCAGGCCGAACTGGCCATGCATGACAAAAAATACGATGAGGCTCGTCGTTTGTCCGAGCAAGCAGAATGGGATGCTCGTGTAGCAGAACGCAAAGCCCAGGCCGCCAAGGCAGAGAAGGCCGTTCAGGATGCTCAGAATGCCGTTCAGCAACTGCGTCAGGAAGGCATGCGCAGCGTTCAATAAACGCTGCCCTTTTTTGACTGCACCTGGCGACACAGCACTCCTAATCGATAGAAAGGACTAAATATCATGCGCAATACAGTAATGATCCCTGCCCTGTTAGCTTTGAGCGTTGGCCTGGCAGCGTGCTCGCACCAGCCAAACGTCAACCTGGAAAACGCCAAGACCAACTTCTCGGCCCTGCAAACCAACCCGGAAGCCACCAAGGTTGCAGCGCTTGAAACCAAGGACGCAGGCGACTGGCTGGACAAGGCTGAAAAGGCTTACCTGAACAAGGAAGACGAGTCCAAGGTTGACCAACTGGCTTACCTGACCAATCAGCGTGTTGAAGTGGCCAAGCAAACCATCGCGTTGCGCACCGCTGAAAACAACCTGAAGAACGCAGGCGCAGCCCGTAACCAGGCATTGCTCGATGCCCGTGATGCGCAGATCAAGCAGCTCAAAGGCATGAACTCCAAGCAAACCGAACGCGGCACCTTGGTGACCTTTGGTGATGTGCTGTTCCAGTTCGGCAAGTCCGATCTGCAACCTAACGGCCTGCGGAACATCAACACCTTGGCCAATTACCTGAACCAGAACCCGGATCGCAAGGTGATTGTCGAGGGTTACACCGACAGCGTTGGCTCGGCAGCTTTCAACCAGTCCTTGTCTGAACGCCGTGCCGAATCGGTGCGTAATGCACTGGTACGCAAAGGCGTAGACCCTACCCGCATCGTGGTTCAGGGCTATGGCAAGGAATACCCGGTCGCAAGCAACAGCACCGACTCGGCCCGTGCCCAAAACCGTCGCGTTGAAGTCACCATCTCCAACGACAACCAGCCGGTAGCACCACGCTCCTCGATGCAGTAACCCCCTGTAAAAAAGCCCCGCCTGAGTGATCAGGCGGGGCTTTTTTTGGGCGCAGATAAATCCACAACTGTGGGAGCGGGCTTGCTCGCGATGCAGACAGCGAGGTTCGTCAGGCAAACCGAGGCGATATCATCGCGAGCAAGCCCGCTCCCACAACAGAACGTTACTGCTGCAGTTTTGGTGTTTCCTGGTCCAGGCAACGCACCGCCTGTTTCTTGTTGTTGACCAGTACCCCGGTCAGGCCTTTTTGCTCGGTATCGAACAACACGATGATGCCATCGATGCACTTTGCCACCTGATTGGCCGGCGTCAGCGAGACTTTGTAGTCTTCGCCCGGGATGGTCTTGAGCATGGTGTAGTCACTGAGCAGCAGCGCGTCTTCAGGCTTGGCGAAGTGCAGGTAACCGTAGTACCACAGGGCGCCGACGGTGCCGATAATGCTGCAAATACCGGTAATGATCAGGGGAATGGCGTTGCGTTCTTCACTCATTGTTGGCTCTCGGGTTCAAGTACGGTGTTCGGTGAGGCGGGGTAATTGGCGATTTCGCCCAGTCGCCGCACGCCATTGAAATGTTGCGGGTCATCCAGGTAGCGCAGCATCACCTGACGCCAGGTCGGGTCGGCAAATGTTTGCACGTGACCACCACGGGTCAGTTGCAGCACCTTGGGCGGGGGCGCAGCCTGATACAGGCGCAGGCCATTGGAAAGCGGAACAACCGGGTCATCCAGACTGTGGAAGATCAGCATCGGTACGCCGGCCATTTGCGGCATTGCATAAACGGCGCTGTCGGCATCGGGCACCAGCCACGATAACGGCACTTGCAACGGCCAGGTCAGCCAGGAAGTACTCAAGGCAAACTGCCCCACTTCGCGGTAACTGGCTGGCACGCCATCCAGCACCATGGCCGCGACTCGAGCCCGTTGCTGCGCATGCTCGCTCAGGTAGTGAACCCCCATCGCGCCACCCAGGCTTTGCCCCAGCACAATCAGCGGCAGGCCTTGAGCCTGGGGCTCGTGTTGCAACCAGTCGAAAGCCGCGTCGATGTCCTGATACACACCTGGCAAGCCCGGCGAGCCCTGAGACAGGCCGTAACCGCGATAGTCGAGCATCAGCACTTGATAGCCCTGCGCCGGCAGCCAGGCAGTCGCGCCAAGGTGGTAGGCCAGGTTGCCGCCATTGCCGTGCAGATGCAGCACCGTACCCTTGAGCGGCACACCTTTTTTGGCCGGTAGCCACCAGCCACTCAGGCGCGTGCCATCGGCGGCAGTCAACGTCACGTCGCGATACTCCAGACCCGCGGCCGTCGGAGTGATCGGCAGGCCGGGTTCGGGATAGAACAGCAATGAACTGCATCCGCTGAGGGTCAACAGCAGGCAGAGTACAGCCAGGGTTTTCATCAAAACCAATCGCCTGAGTAGGTGTATGGGTGGGAGCGGGCTTGCTCGCGATTGCATCGACGCGATTCAACTGAAACACCACAGCGTCTGCATCGCGAGCAAGCCCGCTCCCACAGGGTTTATAAGATATTCGAGTAATCCGCTTCGATACGGTCAAGGCTCAAATGATTGAGGAAGTTGGAGAAGCACATCCAGGCCGAGAGCGCGTTCATGTCGCGAAACTGATCGGGCAGGTATTTGGGGGCTACCACCAATCCTTCATCCACCAACTGGCGCAAGGTGCGCATGTCTTCCAGCGTGGTTTTGCCACAGAACAGCAGCGGCACTTGTTCCAGCTTGCCTTTACGTACGGCCAGCTGAATGTAGTTGTAAACCATGATGAAGCCCTTGAGGTAGGACAAGTCTTTGGTGAATGGCAGTCCATTTGGCACCGACCCACGGAACACCCGACTCGCATTGCCATAGCTTTCTGGCATCTCAAAGCCTTGCTCGCGGAAGAACTCGTATACCTGCATAAAGTCCGCGCCCTCCTCCACCATGTGAATGGCACGGGTACGGTTAGTCAGTTTGCGCAGACGGCTCGGGTAGGAAGCAAAGGTGATGATCTCCATCAAAATCGCCAGGCCTTCCTGGGTCACGGTAGACGAAGGCGGACCCTTGGACAGAAAGGTGCAGATCGGCTGGTTCTGACCATTGAGCGTGGTGCCCACGTGCACCAGCCCTTCGTGGACTTCCAGCGCCCGCACATCACGCTCGTTGAACATCGCATCGGTGCGGATCTTGATGTAGTCAGCGCCTGCCGCGGCGTCCGCGACGATGCCATCGGACTCGAACACCCGAATGGTGTCTTCGGCTTCACCAAACACCTTGTTCAACCGGGTTTGCAGCAAATTCACAGCATCCTTGGCAGTCAGGGTCTTGGCTTCGTCCTTGAGCGCGCCACGCCCGTCGATGTTGTCCAGATAGTCGGACATCATCAGGCCCAGGTCGGCCAGGGTCGGGTCACCGGCATGGAACGCGTCCGATGCGGCGCCGTACAGCTCCTGGGAGATCAGCCCGAAATCTTCAGTGCCACGCGCTTCAAGCATGCGCACCACCATCCGGTACTCCTTGCACATACGACGCATGATCTGCCCGACCGGGTTGAACTGCCCCAGTTGGCGGGTGATATCACGCTCGATGTTCTGGAACTCTGACTTCACCGCCGCCGAATCAAAGGACAACGGCCGTCCAAGGTAATAGTCGCGGGTGACCGCGGGCATTTCCTTGCCTTTGGCCTTTAAAAAGCCCTGGCGGATGCTGTCGTCCCACTTCACCGCATCCAGTACACGGATCGGTGTTTGTGCCAGCACGATGCGGTCAGACAAGGTGCGTATCGTGCGCTGGTAGTCGTCCACCGGCAGCTTCCTTTAATTAAGAGCGTTACTTGGCCACACGTTTATAGCGGGCCGCTTCGACAAATACGTCGGAATTGGCCGGGTCGTCCAGGTAAGCAAAGACCTCAGCCGAAGGGCTTTTGATCAGGGTGCCAGGGCCTTCCGGCGTTTCGACCGGATCACCATTCAACACGGACTGGCCGATGGCCTGTTTGACTTGCTCCAGGTCCAGGTCGTAGATCACCAGCTCACCGTTATCGGTCAGTTCAAAACCGCTCAGGGTGTAATTGCCGCCCAGTTTGGCCGGTATCGCAGCCGAGGCATACCAGCGACTGCCGTGACGGGCAACGATGAACACATACCGCTCACGGGCCTTGGGCTCGCCCTTGGGATAAACCACTGCCTGGTAGCGCGTTTTGTCGATGGCACTGATTTCCAGATTGCGGGCTTGCCCCCAGGCGTCCTTGCTGACCCATTTACCCAGCAGTTGTTTCGGGGCTGGCTGTGGCACAAGCGGCGCCTGGCTAAAGGTCACCAAACATCCGTTCAACGTTAAAAACGACAATGCCATAAGCATCACGCGCCAAGCTTTCATGCCTGCATCCTTCTATAGAGCGGCCAGCACCAAGTGCATATAACGCGTAAGAATAGCCAGCCGGTCGTCATCCGCCTCAGGCTGCGCGCCATCAAGTAGGGCCTGATATTCCATCCGACCGATAATCGCCGTCAAGACTTTGGCATCCTGCTGAGGTTGCCTGGAGCCTAGCACTTCGAAGATCTGACAGGCGCCCAGAAGGAAAATCTGTTGATGGGCGCGTACCAGCACCGCCAACCGGGAGTTGATCAGCGCCGCCTGATGAAAGGCCTGTTCGGCCATCAACTGGTCGCGGCGGGTGAGCATTTGATGGTGAAGGTAATCGGCGGTCATCCTGGCGATATCATCGGCAAGCACCGCTCGCGCCTGCGCGCTGCCATCCCCTTGCGCCATCATCTCGCGCAACTTGCCTTCGGTGCCTTGCCACAGCTTGGCCATGAATGCTGCGCTGCGCTCAACATACTGGGCAAAGGTGTCGTTGATCAGGTCATCGATGTCCTTGAAGTAGTAGGTGGTTGCCGACAGCGGCACCCCTGCTTCAGCCGCCACGGCCCGATGGCGCACGCCGCGTACGCCGTCGCGCACCACAATGCGCATGGCGGCATCGAGGATCAGTTGGCGACGCTGCTCACTGCCATGCCGGCTGGCCTTGCGGCCCTGATACTCAACATTTTGCGCGAGCGCGACCGCGATATTTGCTGCACCTTGAGGGGTCATGACAGATTCCTTCTGAATTGAGCGGCGTTACCGAAACGATGGGAGCGAGCCTGCTCGCGAAGGTGGCTGACGATAGCGCGTGTTTACCGGTGATCGCGCAGCACCTTAGTCTTTCGCGAGCAGGCTCGCTCCCACAAACTCTCCTGAATGTTCAACTGGCTGCGCGCCAGACAATAAAAAGCCGCCTTAACGGCGGCTTTTTATTTTGCATCGTTACGCTTGTGGGCGCATGTGCGGGAACAGGATCACGTCGCGAATCGACGGCGAGTTGGTCAACAACATCACCAGACGATCGATACCGATACCTTCACCGGCAGTCGGCGGCATGCCGTATTCCAGGGCACGAACGAAGTCTGCGTCGTAGTGCATGGCTTCGTCGTCGCCTGCATCCTTGTCAGCAACCTGTGCCATGAAGCGCTCGGCCTGATCTTCAGCGTCGTTGAGCTCGGAGTAGGCGTTGGCGATTTCACGGCCACCGATAAACAGCTCGAAGCGGTCAGTGACGTTCGGGTTATCGTCGTTACGACGGGCCAGCGGCGACACTTCGAACGGGTACTGGGTGATGAAGTGCGGCTGCTCCAGCTTGTGCTCGACCAGCTCTTCGAAAATCATCACTTGCAGCTTGCCCAGACCTTCGAAGCCCAGCACTTTGGCGCCAGCTTTCTTGGCGATGGCGCGAGCCTTGTCGATGTCGTTCAGGTCGTCAGCGGTCAGCTCAGGGTTGTACTTGAGGATCGAGTCGAACACCGACAGACGCACGAACGGTTCGCCGAAATGGAACACCTTGTCGCCGTAAGGCACGTCGGTGCTGCCCAGAACCAGCTGAGCCAGCTCACGGAACAGCTCTTCGGTCAGGTCCATGTTGTCTTCGTAGTCGGCGTAAGCCTGGTAGAACTCCAACATGGTGAATTCTGGGTTGTGACGAGTCGAAACGCCTTCGTTACGGAAGTTGCGGTTGATCTCGAACACTTTTTCAAAACCACCCACCACCAGACGCTTCAGGAACAGCTCCGGCGCGATGCGCAGGTACATGTCCATGTCGAGGGCGTTGTGATGGGTTTCGAACGGTTTGGCTGCCGCACCGCCCGGGATGGTTTGCAGCATCGGCGTTTCCACTTCAAGGAAGTCGCGCGCCATCAGGAAGCTGCGGATATGGGCGATTACTTGCGAACGCACACGGAACGTGTGACGCACATCTTCGTTGACGATCAGGTCAACGTAACGCTGGCGATAACGCTGTTCGGTGTCGGTCAGACCGTGGTGCTTGTCCGGCAGCGGGCGCAGGGATTTGGTCAGCAGGCGCACGCTGGTCATTTCAACGTACAGGTCGCCTTTACCGGAGCGGGCCAGGGTACCTTCAGCGGCGATGATGTCGCCCAGGTCCCAGGTTTTCACTTCGGCCAGGGTTTCTTCGGGCAGGGTCTTGCGGTTGACGTAGACCTGGATGCGACCGGTCATGTCCTGGATCACCATGAACGAGCCACGGTTAAGCATGATGCGACCAGCAACCTTGACCGGAATGGCGGCTTCAGCCAGCTCTTCCTTGGACGCTTGCGCGTACTCCTTCTGCAGGTTGGCGCAGTAGTTGTCACGGCGGAAGTCGTTCGGGAAGGCATTACCCTTGGCGCGCTCGGCTGCAAGTTTTTCCTTGCGCAGGGCGATCAGGGCGTTTTCTTCCTGTTGCAGGTCTTGCGGATCGAGTTGTTGGTCGCTCATGTCTTAAAAAATTCCATCACAGGTTCGTTGCCCCCGCCTTGCGGCAGGGGGAAGCGGGCTTCAGCGCGCCTTTTGGGCATCGCGCTGGCTTCGCACACGTTTTGTTGCGCGACTTACAGCCCTTGTTTCAGGCTAGCTATCAGGTATTCGTCGATATCGCCGTCGAGTACCTTGTCGCAATCGCTGCGCTCGATATTGGTACGCAAATCCTTGATACGAGAAGCGTCCAGAACGTACGAGCGGATCTGATGACCCCAGCCGATGTCCGACTTGGTATCTTCCAGGGCCTGGGAAGCGGCATTGCGCTTCTGGATTTCCTGCTCGTAAAGACGCGCACGCAACATTTTCATCGCGGTGTCTTTGTTCGCATGCTGCGAACGTTCGTTCTGGCAGCTCACCACGGTGTTGGTCGGTACGTGAGTGATACGTACGGCCGAGTCGGTGGTGTTTACGTGCTGACCACCCGCACCGGAGGAACGATAGGTGTCGATCCGCAGGTCGGAGGGGTTGATGTCGATTTCGATGTTGTCGTCGATTTCCGGCGAAACGAATACAGCCGAGAACGAGGTGTGACGACGGTTGCCCGAGTCGTACGGGCTTTTGCGAACCAGACGATGGACGCCAATCTCTGTACGCAACCAACCAAACGCGTATTCGCCTTTGATGTGTACGGTTGCGCCTTTGATCCCGGCCACTTCACCGGCAGACAGTTCCATGATGGTGGCATCGAAGCCGCGCTTGTCGGCCCAACGCAAATACATCCGCAACAGGATATTGGCCCAGTCTTGCGCTTCGGTGCCACCGGAGCCGGCCTGGATGTCCAGGTAAGCGTTGTTGGCATCCATCTCACCGCTGAACATGCGGCGGAATTCGAGTTTTTCAAGGGCTTCGCGCAGACGTTCCACTTCAGCGGCAACGTCATCTACAGCGGCCTGATCTTCTTCCTCGGCAGACATCAGCAGCAGGTCTTTGGCGTCGGCCAGACCCGAGTGCATCTCATCGAGGGTTTCAACGATCTGCGCCAGCAGGGAGCGCTCGCGCCCCAGCTCCTGGGCGTACGAAGGGTTGTTCCAGACACTCGGATCTTCAAGCTCGCGATTGACTTCAGTCAGACGCTCATGCTTTTGATCGTAGTCAAAGATACCCCCGAATGGTTTCGGAGCGCTCTGACAGGTCCTTGATGCTGTTAAGGATCGGGTTGATTTCCATGGCTGGCGGCACTCGTAGGCGATTTTTACAAAGCCGGGGAGTATACCGTAAACAGAGCGTATCAGCAGCCCGCCTGGCGGGGTTCTGGGCAGGAAAATGCAGATAAACCGCACTGATCCAATCTCGAACGATCTCGCTCACAGATGATTAGGGGTAATAGCTTATTGACGCATTGCGTCAGAGATTTCCTCTTTCTGGTGAAGGCCAGATCATGGAAGTTTGTCTCCGGCCCAGATCTGCTTGCACCTTGGCAAAACGGAGGTTTAGGGTGCGCTCTTCGCTGACCTCTCAGCGGACGGAAGTGGAAGTCCGAAGCTAATCAAGCGCACAGGATGCGCTGGCCCATGTTTCATTGCTTTTGCTCTGCGCGGAACAAACCAGTGATGAAATTACCGAGTTGGGCAGCGGTGTTGAACGCGGCCTGATCTGGTCGATGGTGCACTCGGTCGAAATGGCGCGCGCCGTGGTGGACTCATTGCTGGAACGTGCCGGGTAACGATTGGTTTCGCTCTTAAAAATGCGTCACAGACATCACAAAACCCTGCGCAAAATCTGTAGCAGCTGACGAGTAGAACGAGGCTGCTACGGTTCGTGCGCAAGCCGCCACATGACAGGCCGGCCGGTTGGCCGCCTCGGCGAGCCTGCTGTTGATCTGCCCGCCCCTTCGGGAGGCCGAGAGGAGGTTCTGCGCAGTGGGTCGACCGGCATGGATGCCGGGAGAGCCGTGTTGGGCCATGGATGGCCCGTCACGGCGGGCCCACGGAGCGGGGCCGGAGCGAGGGAACCTGAGCGAAGCGAAGGCCGTACGCTGGGGCGAGGACTTTTTGGTTCCTTTTTGGTCCTTCAAAAAGGGACTCGCTGTAAGAGCGAAACCCATCTTTCAGTTAGACCCAAATGCCGGATATGTACGCCGCGGCACAGTTACCCCCTCCCCCGCACCCAAAAAATCAGAGAGCAATCACTCAATCCCCACCCGATTACGCCCATTCTTCTTGGCCAGATAAAGCCCCTTGTCCGCTGCCGAAATCAACTCACGGCAATTGCTGCTCTGTTGCGGGGTCAGGGTGGCCAGGCCAATGCTGATGGTCAAACTGCTACCAGCAACGGGCGAAATGTGCGGAATCTTCATGGCTTCAACCGACATCCGCAGTTTTTCAGCCACCAGTCGGGCGCCACCCTGGGACGTATTGGGCAGCACGATGGCAAACTCCTCGCCACCGTAACGGGCCGGCAAGTCAGACGGCCGGCTGCTGGCATCACGAATGGCCCCTGCCACTTTGCGCAACGCTTCATCCCCGTCCAGATGGCCAAAGGTGTCGTTGTAGGACTTGAAGTAATCAACATCAATCATCAGCAACGACAACTGTGTTTGCTCGCGCAGGGCACGGCGCCATTCCAGTTCCAGGTACTCATCGAAGTGACGACGATTGGACAGCCCGGTCAGGCCGTCGGAATTCATCAGTCGCTGCAGCACCAGGTTGGTATCCAGCAACTGCTGCTGGCTGACCCGTAGCGCACGGTAGGCGGCATCACGTTGCAACAGTGTCATGTAGGACCGCGAGTGATAGCGGATCCGTGCCACCAGTTCGATGTTGTCCGGCAGTTTCACCAGGTAATCATTGGCCCCCGCCGAAAACGCCGCGCTCTTGATCAGCGGATCTTCTTTGGTGGAAAGCACGATGATCGGGATGTTCTGGGTCGCCGGGTGATTGCGGTACTCGCGCACCAGGCTCAGCCCGTCCAGACCCGGCATCACCAGATCCTGCAAAATCACCGTAGGCTTGATACGGATAGCCTGAGCAATGGCCTGATGCGGGTCCGCACAAAAGTGAAAATCAATATTCTGCTCAAGGGCCAGCCCACGGCGTACGGCTTCACCGATCATTGCCTGATCGTCCACCAGCAACACCATGGCCGCGTTTTCGTCAGTTTTAACGTCGTCCAACTGCAAGTCGCTCATGCGCGTTCACCTGAATTTCTTCCTTCAAGCCAGGCCTGCCAGGTTTTACCAGTCATTTGGCAAATTTCTCCAGCAAGCGTGGCGCAATCTTGTCCAAGGGGCGGATCTCAACTGCTGCGTCGATGGCGGCGGCCGCTTTGGGCATGCCGTACACCGAGCTGCTGTGCTGATCCTGGGCAATGGTGAGGAAACCCTGCTGACGCATGGACTTGAGGCCCTGGGCTCCGTCACGCCCCATGCCGGTCAACAGCACCCCTACCGCATCGCCGCTCCAGTACTGGGCAACACTTTCAAAAAATACATCTATCGAAGGTCGATAAATTTCGTTAACCGGCTCGGCGGTATAGGCCAGCGTGCCGTTTTTCAATAACCGTATGTGGTGGTTGGTCCCTGCCAGCAGGACTGTGCCCACCTGAGGGGTTTCGCCGTCACGAGCCAAACGCACGTCAAGCCCGCACGAGGTGCTCAGCCACTCGGCCATCCCGGCAGCGAAGACCTGATCCACATGCTGGACCAGCACGATGGCCGCACCAAAGTTCCTCGGCAGGCCCTTAAGCAGGGTTTCGAGCGCCGCCGGGCCGCCTGCCGACGAACCGATGGCGACCAGCCCGCCTCGCCCCCCCGGGACACGAGGCTGGGCCGAAACCGGAGTGACCCGCTTTTCGCTTTGGCCCATCAACCAGCCGACATTGAGGATCTTGCGCAGTAAAGGCGCCGAGGCTTCCTTGGGATTGCTGCCGCCCAGCACGGGCGTGTCCACCACATCCAGCGCGCCAAAGCCCATGGCTTCGAACACCCGATGGACATTCTGTTCACGGTCGATGGTAACGATGACGATGGCGCACGGGCTTTCGGCCATGATCCGGCGTGTCGCTTCGACCCCGTCCATGACAGGCATGATCAGGTCCATCAAAATCAGGTCAGGTGTGTTTTCGGCACAGAGGCGCACGGCCTCTTCGCCATCACTGGCGACCCAGACCACCTGGTGCGCAGGCTCGAACGCAAGCGCTCGACGCAGGGCTTCAACCGCCAAGGGCATATCGTTGACGATGGCGATTCTCATGTCTGGGCTCCTCCAATGAGTTCAACTACTGCATCAAGCAGAGCGTCGTCATGGAAACTGGCTTTGGCTAGATAATAGTCGGCTCCTGCATCCAGGCCGCGCCGACGGTCTTCTTCACGATCTTTGTAAGACACCACCATCACCGGCATCGATTGCAATCGACTGTCGCGGCGCAACAGCGTAACCAGCTCGATGCCATCCATGCGCGGCATGTCGATGTCGGTGATCAACAGATCAAAGTGTTCGGCCCGCAAGGCATTCCAGCCGTCCATGCCGTCAACTGCCACGGCCACTTCGTAACCACGATTAAGCAGCAGCTTGCGTTGCAGCTCGCGCACTGTCAGGGAGTCATCCACGACCAGGATACGTTTGCGGGTCAGTTCGGCGGTGTGTCGGTTGCGCCGATCGATACGCTCCAGACGCCCGGTGTTGAGCAGCTTATCGACCGATCGCAGCATGTCTTCAACATCAACGATCAGCACCGGTGAACCATCGTCAAGCAAGGCCCCGGCCGAGATGTCCTGCACCTTGCCCAAACGCGGGTCCAGGGGCAATACCACCAGGGTACGTTCACCGATAAAACGCTCGACGGCCACGCCGTACACCGCGTCGCGCTCGCGAATCACCACGACCTTGAGGGTTTCGTCATCGCTCTGACTGGGCGGGCGTTGCAGCAATTGGCTAGCGGCAACCAGCCCCACATGCCGGCCTTCATGCCAAAAGTGCTGACGCCCCTCAAGCTGTACGATTTCATCCGGATGCACATCGCGCATGCGCTCGATATGCGCCAGCGGGAACGCATAAGCCTCGTCTGCGACCTCCACAACCAGGCTGCGCACCACGGACAAGGTCAACGGAACTTCAAGATGGAAGCGGCTGCCATGCTGCGGGGTGTGCTCCAGCACAATGGCACCGCGCAGCAAGCGCACCATATGCTGAACGGCATCCAGCCCCACGCCACGCCCCGACACTTCGGTCACGGTGTCACGCAGGCTGAAACCCGGTAAAAACAGAAAGGTCAGCAGCTCTTCTTCGCTCAGCTGGGCCACTGTCGGCTCGGTGGACAGCTGACGTTCAACGATGGTGCGGCGCAGACGGTCCAGATCGACACCGGCACCGTCATCGCTCAGTTCCAGCACCAGCAACCCGGCCTGATGGGAGATGCGCAAGCGAATCAAGCCTTCGGCGGGCTTGCCGGCCAGCAATCGCTGCTCGGGGGCTTCAATGCCGTGATCGACCGCATTGCGCAACAAATGGATCAATGGGGCTTCGAGTTTTTCCAGTACATCGCGATCAACCTGGGTTTTCTCGCCTTCGATTTCCAGGCGAATCTGTTTACCCAGGGCGCGGCCCAGATCACGCACCATGCGCTCCTGCCCGACCAGAACATCGGCAAACGGACGCATGCGACACGCCAGGGCCGTGTCGTAGAGCATTTGTGCACGCTGTCCCGCCTGCCAGCAAAACTCGTCGAGTTCGGCGGTCTGTTCGCCAAGCAGATGCTGGGACTCAGCCAGTATTCGTCGAGCATCCATCAGCGCTTCTTCAGCTTCATGGCCAAGCCCCACGACCTTGAGCTGCTCACTGAGGGTATCCATAGCCCGCAGGTTGGTGCTTTGCATGCGCTTAAGCCGCTGCAATGTCACCAGAAATGGCTTTAGACGCTGGGTTTCTACCAGCGATTTGCTGGACAGATCGAGCAGGCTGTTAAGGCGCTGCGCAGTGACGCGCAAGACTCGCTCGCCGCCTTCGGTCAGGCGTTGAGGACGTCGCACGGGCTCTGGCGCCACCTCGGGCTCGACCTGCGGCTCGATCAGCGGCTCCAGCAGAGGTTCTATCTGTGGCGCAGAAGCAGCAGGCGCGGGCGCCAGCAGCAGTTGCGACACGTCGAATTCGGGCGGTGCCACCCGCGTACTCGGGGCTGAAGGGTCCAGCAACTCAGTCATGAGCGCCACATAGGCCTCGATGTCCGCCGGCCCCACGTTTGCACTGCCGGGTGTGGCGATGCGCATCAACAGATCCGTGCCTTGCAGCAAGGCATCGATGTGCTCGGGCTGCAGGTACAAACGGCCTTCCTGAGCACTCACCAGGCAATCTTCCATGACATGGGAGACGCTAACCCCGGCATCAACCCCGACAATCCGTGCCGCGCCCTTGAGCGAGTGGGCGGCACGCATGCAGGCTTCAAGCTGGTCGGCCTGGGTCGGATTGCGTTCCAGCGCCAGCAAACCGGCATTGAGCACCTGGGTTTGCGCCTCGGCCTCAAGACTGAACAGCTCAAGCAACGAGGCGTCGCGCATTTGCTCAGGGGTCATGTAAGGCTCCGGGTGATTGCACTCAGCAGTTGCTCTTCATCCAATAAACGCAGACTGCGGGTTTTCCACTGCAGCACACCCCGGGTGTATTTGGCGCTGGCATGCTCGCCAGAGACTGACGCTGCGTTGATGTCACCCTCGGCGATATTGTGGATGCCATCCACTTCATCCACCGGCAGCACGACCGCCCCGCCGTGGGCCGCCACAATCAACATGCGCGGCATGACCCGCAGCGATGTTGCACCGGGCACGCCAGGGTCGAGCCCCAACAGTTCAACCAGAGACAGACACGGCACCAGCGTTCCGCGCACATTTGCCACACCGCGCAAGGCCCGTGAGCGCTGGTGCGGCAAGGAGTGGATCGACTGCATCGGCGCCACCTCATCCAGACACCGCGTGACCAACGCCAGCCATTCATCGCCCAAACGAAATATCACCAGCGAACAGGTCGCCACTTTTTGTTCATGGGCCTGCGGGACATAGAGTTCCTGATGCTCCTGCTCAAATGAGTAACGATCCAGCAACCGGGTCGCGGCACTCGAATAGACAGCACAGTTACGACAATGAATGTGCTGCGCCAGCAACGGGCAGCTCTTGTCACCGTAGATACCCATGCGGTTCCAACAGTCATCAATGGCCTGTGCTTCGGCGTGGATCAAACTCTGTGCTGCTAAAGCGCTCATTGTTTACGCTCACTTTGGACGGAGTGCCCGTTACGGGCAGCGCGCTCGTGCAACCGCCGGGCACCTGCCGCATCACCTTGCGAGGCCAGCAGAGCTGCCAGATGGGCCAATGCTTCTGAATGCTGGGGGTCCAGATACAGCGCCTTGCGATAAAACCCCTGGGCCTGAGAGGTCTGACCTTGAACATCACTGAGCAAACCCAGCCAGTAAAACACCTCAGCCTGTGGTTCATGACGCTGCAGAAATTGCTCGCAAACTGCACGGGCCTCACTGCTTTTGCCTTCATTGGCCAAGCTGGCTATCTGCTCAAGCAGCCCCTTGGAATCATCGGGTATCGAAACCGTTTTTTGCGCGACAGGGGCTTGAGGTCGCGGGGAAAAAGGCCGGGCAGCCGGTGGTGGTACAGGGACCGTTGGTTGTCTGCGTACGAGCGGTTTGTTTTCAGGCGGCTCAGGATGCGCCAAAGGTAAAGGCTCGTTGCTGTGGCAAAAGGCAAACGACTGTGGCGCACCGATCGAACGCATGCCAAGACGAGCGAGCAAACTGCCCTCGGCCGGGCCGATGAACAGAACGCCGTCATCACGGGTCAGACGCTTGAGCACATCCAGTGCCTGCTGCTGGGTTTTAAGATCAAAGTAGATCAGGAGATTGCGGCAAAACACAAAGTCATAAGGCGCATGACTGCCCAGCAGCGCCGGGTCCAGCAAGTTTGCTACGGTGAAGCGGATCTGTTCGCAGACCCGCTCGGACAGTTGATAGCCGTCGCTCTCAAGGCTGAAGTAGCGCTCGCGAAAATCAGTGTGCTGACCACGAAAAGAGTTTTTGCCATACAGCGCACTCTGGGCCCTTTGCACCGAAAGCGGACTGACATCCAGCGCTTCGACTTTAAATTGATGTGCCGCAAAACCTGCATCGAACAGCGCCATTGCAATCGAATACGGCTCTTCGCCGGTCGAACATGGCAGGCTCAGGATTCGCAGTGCGCGCCGACTGCCGATTTGGGTCAGGCGTAGTCTGGCCAGGCGACCCAGCGTGGCAAAGGATTCGGGATAACGAAAAAACCAGGTCTCGGGCACGATCACTGACTCGATCAGGGCCTGCTGTTCATCCTGGGAACTGAGCAGGCGCTGCCAGTAACGATCGTTATCGACCATGTTCAGCGCAATGCAACGCTGGCGAACGGCACGCTCGATAATGGCCGGACCGACCGAGGCCACGTCCAGACCGATTCGCTGCTTCAGAAAATCGAAAAAGCGCTGATCGGCACTCATGGGTTCACCTGTTCGCAGGTGTCATCTTCATCTTGGGCAAAGAGCAACGCATATACCGCTGGGCTCAGCAGGTCGTCGATGCTCAACCACTGCAATAGCCCCGCTTCGTCTTGACGTACGGGGCCCAAATAAGGCGCATCGCAGTTATCAATGCCATAGGGCTGAAAATCTGCCGGATCACAACGCAGCGTATCGCTGGCTTGTTCAAGCAACAGCCCGAGCAATTGCCCGCGATACTTGACCAGCACCAGCCGGGTGCTGGTGCGGGCCACGGCTTCGGTGCCAAAGGTCATGGCGCTGATATCGATCACAGGAATCATTCGGTCACGATGAGCGAACACCCCGGCCACCCACGAGGGTGCATGGGCAATGGGCTTGAGTGGCAAGCGCGGCAGCACCTCGACGACGTCGGTGGCGGCCAGCGCATAGCGCTCATTACCAATGTAAAACACCAGAAACAGGCGTTGCTTGGGCACCTTCACGCCCGCGTGCTTGGCTAGAAGCTCGCTCATCAGACTTTAAAACGCGAAACGCCGCTACGCAGCCCAACGGCAACCTGACTGAGTTCGTCGATCGCAAAGCTGGCCTGACGCAAGGACTCGACGGTCTGGCTGCTGGCATCTCCCAGTTGTACCAGCGCAAGGTTGATCTGCTCGGCGCCCGTGGCCTGAGCCTGCATGCCTTCATTGACCATCAGCACTCGCGGCGCCAGGGCCTGGACCTGATGAATGATCTGCGACAGCTGCTCGCCCACCTGCTGCACCTCGGACATGCCACGACGCACCTCTTCGGAGAACTTGTCCATGCCCATCACGCCTGCGGAGACCGCCGACTGAATCTCGCGCACCATCTGCTCGATATCGTAAGTGGCCACAGCCGTCTGGTCGGCCAGGCGCCGGACTTCAGTGGCGACCACGGCGAAACCACGGCCGTACTCACCGGCCTTTTCAGCTTCGATGGCGGCGTTGAGCGACAGCAGGTTGGTCTGGTCCGCCACTTTAACGATGGTCACCACCACCTGATTAATGTTGCCGGCCTTCTCGTTGAGAATGGCCAGCTTGGCATTGACCAGATCCGCAGCGCCCATCACCGAGTGCATGGTTTCTTCCATGCGGGCCAGGCCTTGCTGCCCGGAACCGGCCAGTATCGAAGCCTGATCCGCTGCCGAAGTCACTTCGGTCATGGTGCGCACCAGGTCACGGGAGGTGGCTGCAATTTCACGGGACGTGGCGCCGATCTCGGTAGTGGTAGCAGCGGTCTCAGTGGCCGTGGCCTGTTGCTGCTTGGACGTGGCGGCGATTTCAGTGACCGAGGTGGTGACTTGTACCGAAGAGCGCTGGGCCTGGGACACCAGCGTTGTCAGCTCCGCCATCATGTCGTTGAAGCCGGTCTCCACCGCGCCAAACTCGTCCTTGCGTTCCAGGTTCAGGCGCGAGCTCAAGTCACCGGAACGCATCACTTCCAGAATCGAAACGATGCGCTGCATCGGCGACATGATCGCCCGCAACAACAGGAAGCCACACAGCGCCGCCGCCAGTACCGCAATAACCAGCGAAACAATCATGCTGATCTTGGCGGTCATAACCGCTTGGGCAATGTTGTCCGTTGCAAGAACGGCAGACTCGCGATTGCCTTCGATAATATCGTTGAGCGCCTTGCGTCCAGCCATCCAGGCCGGAGTCAGCTCCGCGCCAAGCACCTGGTGCGCTTGTGCATAATCCTTGTTTTGATACAGGTCCAGCACCTTCGACAACACCAGGCCGTATTCTTTGTGAATACGTTCAAAGTCCTCAAAGTGAGCGTTGTCATTGCCTTCAAAAATAGTGCTTCGATAGTTTTGCAGCTCTTTGTTAAGGCGGTCTTCGTAACTGGCGTACAGCTTGCGATCTTCGTTGTTCAGATCGCGCTGGTTGATCGAACCCACCAGTTCCAGAGTCAAGACATAGCTGTCGACCCAGGCACTGCGAATCATCGAACTGTAGTAAACCCCGGGGATCGAGTCGGTCTGCACCTTCTCTTCGCTGCTCTCGATTGAAAGCAGGCGCGAGTAAGACGCCACAACCATCAGCAGCATAATGGCGATGATTACAGCAAAGCTCGCCAAGATGCGTTGGCGTAACGTCCAGTTCTTCACAGTCGATCCTCGGGAGCCATTCAAATGAAGGCGAGTATAGCCGAGGGTACGCAATGATTCGTACAGACGTTGAGACAGATCTCACAGCAACAAACAAAAAAGCCTACGCATAAAACAGACTAAATAAGTAGGAGATTGCAAATTGTGCTCAATCTGTGGGAGCGGGCTTGCTCGCGATTCAGGCGACGCGGTGGATCTGGCAGACCGCGTTGCTTTCATCGCGAGCAAGCCCGCTCCCACAGGTCAGGTGTCACTCATACAATCCGGGGGTTGCCAGTCAAAACATCAGAGCATTGGTCAAATCGCCCATTGGCGCCTGCCCTCGCGCTTTCATGGCGTCATCGCGCTGCCTGATGCCATCCAGCGTTTCCAACTGATGCACCCGGGTAATCAGCCGCAGGATCGAGGCGGTGTCATACACCGTGTGATCCACTGTGCCCTTGCGGGCAAAGGGCGATACCACCAGCGCCGGAATTCGCGTGCCAGGCCCCCAGCGATCGCCTTTTGGAGGTGCAACGTGATCCCACCAGCCGCCGTTCTCGTCCACCGTGAGCACGACCACCATGTTTTCCCATTGCGGGCTGTTACGCAGTACCTTGAGTGTGCGGTCGAGGTGTCGGTCACCGGCGGCCACGTCGGCATAGCCCGCGTGCAGGTTGAGGTTGCCTTGGGGCTTGTAAAAGCTCACTGCGGGCAATTTTCCGGCTTCGGCGTCGGCCAGAAAGCGATTGGTCGCAGTCTCATCGCCCAGACCACCGTCGCGCAGGCGCTTGCTGCGCTCAGTCGGGTTCTGCGGGCCTTGGCGCTCGAAGTAGTTGAACGGCTGATGGTGGTACTGGAAGTTAGGGATTCGGGGGATGCTCTCAGAACCTTTGTACTGCTCCAGCGTGGCCTGCCAGGCACCCGCGTACCAGGCCCAGTCGATGTTCTTTTTACTCAGCTTGTCGCCGATATGCTCGTGGCTTTGCGGCACCAGCACACTGGGCAGGTCGGGTTTGGCGTAGTCCGGTCGTTCGGGGTCGCGAATCCAGGTCGGCCAGTAAGGCGGGGCCATGGTGTTCACGGCAAAACCGTCCGGAGTCAGGGCACTGGGGCCGAACTGCGGTGCACCGGTCATGGCACTGGCCGGAGATTTAGCCAAGGGCTTAAGGCGCGTGCCGGTGGGGTCGTCACCTTGCAACACAGCAATCTGGGCCTCAGCCACAGAGGTATTGGCGTTCGGATAGAACGGCACAGTGGCGCTGATCAGATACTGGTGGTTGAGAAACGAGCCGCCGAAGGCGCCCTGAAAGAAGTTGTCACACAGCACGAATTCACGGGCAACGTCCCACAGGCGCAGCGAATACTGCGACTGGGCGTAATAACCCATGGTGAAACCTCCGGAGTCTCCCCAGGCGACAAACTGGTCATTCTTGCCGTCGTTGATCTGCATCTGGTTTTGATAGAACACGTGCCACAAGTCCCGGGTGATCAGGTTAAGCGGCAGGTCTTCCTGATTCGGCCCCTTGAGGGCAAAGGGTGCGTTGGGCAGGTTTTCCTGGAACTGCATACCCGGGGCATAGGTCACCCCATCGACCGTCTGCGGCCCCACTTGCAACACCCCGCCCCAGGCAGGGGGCAAGGTTTGCAACAGGCTGCCATCGCGGTCGCGCTGCTGGTAGTCACTGGGCTTGAGCGCCGACAGCGGTTGTTCTACGCCAGGGAAATTGGCGAACAGATTATTGAAACTCCGGTTCTCGGCATAGATCACCACGATGGTCTTTACCTGTTCGTGGAGCTTTTTGTCCAGCTCGGACGGGGTAAGTGACGGCGACATAACTGGGCTTTCGTGTTCAAAACCGCCACAAGCGCTTAAGGTCGCGGCCCCTGCGCCCAGTGCTGCAGCACCGGCGAGGAAGCGGCGGCGACTGCTATCGATTTGGGGGGCTTTGTCTTTCTCGTCACTCATTACATGATCCTGATCAAACGTAACAAAATATTTCTTGCGGGCAAGCTAGCAGGGCATTATGACAATGAAGCGGACAAAAGAGCCCTCAGTGAGCACGAGGCTTTATTTAAACGAAAAAAAGCCCCGGGCCATTTCGGACCGGGGCGCTGAACTTAAGTAGATCGTAGGGCCTGTTCCCACGGGTCTGCAGAGGCGTTTTAGTTGCTCGCCTGCTTGACCTGAGCTTCGAGCTCAAGCTTGAGGCCCGGGTCGAGTTTGAGCTGTTTAGCCAATTCTTCGAGGTAAGCGCGCTCCATAAAGTGCTCTTCATCCACCAGGATCAAACTGGCGATATACATTTCGGCGGCTATTTCGGGGCTGCTGGCCGCGCTGGCCACTTCCGCAGGGTCCAGCGGCTTGTTCAGCTCAGCCTGTAGCCATTGCCGCAGCGCAGGGTCGCCGTTGAGTTTACCGAGTTCGCCTTCGATCAATTGGCGCTCGCGCTCATCCACATGGCCATCTGCCTTGGCGGCCGCTACCAGGGCTTTAAGAATCGCCTGGCTGTGCTGCTCGACCTGTGGCGCCGATACACGGTCAATGGTTTGCGGTTCGGTTTGCGGCGCAGTGCCCTGACTGGCCTGCCAGTTGCCGTAGGCTTTGTAGGCCAGCACGCCCAAAGCGGCCAGGCCGCCGTAGGTCAGTGCTTGCCCGCCATATTTGCGCGCACTCTTGTTACCCAGCAGCAAGCCCAGCGCACTGGCCGCAAGTGCGCCACCACCGGCACCTGAAAGCAAACCGCCCAGCCCACCGGAACCACCCAGCAGGCCGCCCAAACCACCTTTACCGGCACCCGAAGCATTGCCTTGGGCACCGGTTTTTTTCTCCAGCATTTGCTGGCCGGACTTTAGTAATTGATCAAGCAATCCACGGGTACTCATAAGCAGCCTCTCGCAACAGGGTTAAGGGAGCCAATCAGGCCCGCTCCCACACAGATACCGCTCACTTAAGAGCCGGTTGAATCAGTCACGCAAATCAGACTCATGAATCGGTTGGTCACGGTGGGTAGCACGCTGGTACTGGGCAGGCCACGTAGCCTTTTTACCGCCCAGGTCATCGTCTGCGTGCAACGGCCAATACGGATCACGCAACAGCTCGCGGGCCAGCAAAATCAGATTTGCCTGACCGGTGCGCAGAATATGCTCGGCCTGAGCAGGCTCGGTGATCATTCCGACGGTGCCAGTGGCGATGCACGCCTCTTTACGCACGCGCTCGGCAAAACGGGTCTGGTAACCCGGCCCCACCGGAATCTCGGCATTGGCCGCGGTCCCACCTGAAGACACATCAATCAGATCGACACCCAACGCTTTCAGGCGTCGGGCCAGCTCAACGGTTTCGTCCGGGTTCCAACCATCTTCTACCCAGTCGGTGGCCGAAACCCGCACAAACAGCGGTAATTCTTTTGGCCAAACCCCGCGCACGGCCTCGGTGACTTCCAGCACCAGACGAATACGGTTCTCGAAGGACCCGCCGTACTGATCTCGCCGCTGATTGCTCAGTGGCGAAAGGAATTGATGCAGCAGGTAACCGTGAGCGGCGTGCACCTCAACCACGGAAAACCCTGCCTCCAGCGCCCGCTTGGCGGCATCAACGAAGGCCTGGATCACATCGTGTATCTGAGCTTCGTCCAATTGTGTCGGCGCGGTGTGTTGCGGATCGAACGCAATCGGTGACGGCCCGACCGGGACCCAGCCGCCCTCCTCCACTTTGACGCTGCCATGCTTGCCCAACCAGGGGCGATGGGTGCTGGCCTTGCGTCCGGCATGTGCCAGTTGAATCCCGGCCACGGCACCTTGAGCCCGAATAAAACGGGTGATGCGCTGCAGGGGCTCGATCTGTTCGTCGTTCCACAAGCCAAGGTCCTGGGCGGTGATACGCCCCTCAGGACTTACGGCGGTGGCCTCGGTAAAAATCAGCCCGGCGCCGCCTACGGCACGGCTGCCTAGATGTACTAAATGCCAGTCATTGGCCAGCCCGTCGACGCTGGAGTACTGGCACATAGGCGAGACCGCAATGCGGTTAATGAGGGTCAGTTGTCGCAGGGTGTAGGGCTCGAGCAGCAGACTCATGGGTCACCTCTAATTCCAGTGGGTAGGCTCCAAGTACTTCTAGAGCCTAGTCGACAACACTGGGTGAGGGCGAGTTCAAATCGCACAGGGCAGGAGTAAATTTCCTGTGCGAGTAACCCGTTTTTTTGTGGGAGCGGGCTTGCTCGCGATACAAGCGCCGCGACCTGTCAGACAAACCGGGGGGATGTAATCGCGAGCAAGCCCGCTCCCACACTGGGGGGGGACTGGAGGTATTAACGCGGTTCGATATGAGCAATCATCAGTTGCACGGTTTCGTTGCCGCGAAACTCGTTGAGGTCGAGTTTATAGGCCAGTTCAACCCAGCGAATGGTCGGGTTAGGCCACACTTCGCGGTCAATCCCGAAGGCGATGCCATCGAGTTTTACGCTGCCGCATTCGGTTTTGAGCACCACTTTCAAATGCCGCTCACCCACGATGCGTTGCTCAACCAACTGGAACACCCCGTGAAACAACGGCTCCGGGAAATGCTGTCCCCACGGCCCGGCATTGCGCAGGGCTCGCGCCAGCTCCAGATGAAATTCTTCAACTGCCAGACTGCCGTCGGACAGCATGCGTCCAGTAAGGTCTTCTTCACGGAGTTGACGTCGGACTTCGGCATCAAATGCCTGGGAAAACAGCGTGAAGTTGGCCTCAGGCAAGGTCAAGCCGGCTGCCATGGCATGGCCGCCGTACTTGCTGATCAATTCCGGATGCTGGGCAGCAACCACGCTGAGCGCATCCCGGATATGAAAACCCGGCACCGAACGCCCGGACCCCTTGAGCATGCCATCGCCCGCATCGGCAAACGCGAAGGTCGGGCGGAAGTAACGCTCCTTGAGTCGCGAAGCCAGAATCCCGATCACCCCCTGATGCCACTCCGGGTCGAACAGGCACAGGCCAAACGGCATGCTCTCTAGCGCCAGGTCCTTGAGCTGGGCCAGCGCTTCACGTTGCATGCCCTGCTCAATGGATTTGCGGTCCTGATTCATCTCGTCCAGCTGCACGGCCATTGCCTGCGCCGCATTGGCGTCATCGGTCAGCAGGCATTCGATACCCAGACTCATGTCGTCCAGTCGCCCGGCAGCGTTTAGGCGCGGCCCCAGAATGAATCCCAGATCGGTCGAGGTGATTTTTGAGTGGTCACGCTTGGCCACCTCCAAAATGGCCTTTAGCCCCGGGCGCGCGCGCCCGGCACGGATTCGCTCAAGCCCCTGATGTACCAGAATGCGATTGTTGGCATCCAGCGGCACCACGTCCGCCACACTGCCCAGCGCCACCAGGTCCAGTAGCTCGGCGATGTTCGGCGCCTTACTGTTCTGGTACCAGCCCAGGCTGTTCAAGCGCGCCCGCAAGGCGATCAGAACGTAAAAGATGACCCCTACCCCTGCCAGCGCCTTGCTCGGAAATCCGCAGCCGGGCTGGTTGGGGTTGACGATGGCGTCCGCTGCCGGCAATTCGTTGCCCGGCAAGTGGTGATCCGTAACCAGTACGCTCAACCCGGCTTTTTTTGCCGCGGCCACGCCTTCAATACTGGAGATTCCATTGTCGACCGTAATCAGCAACTGAGGGGTACGTGTCAGCGCGACCTCGACGATTTCCGGGGTCAGGCCATAGCCGTATTCAAAGCGGTTTGGCACCAGATAATCGACATGGGCCGCTCCCAGCAAGCGCAAACCCAGCATGCCAACCGTACTCGCCGTCGCGCCGTCGGCGTCAAAGTCGCCCACGATCAAGATGCGCTGGCGCTGTTCAAGCGCCACCACCAGCAAATCCACGGCCGCATCGATGCCCTTGAGCTGCTGATACGGGATAAGTCGCGCCAGGCTCTTGTCCAGCTCAGCTTGCGACTGCACACCCCGTGCCGCGTATAGACGCGTCAGCAGGGTTGGCATTTCGCCCAAAAAAGGCAGGGTTTCAGGCAGTGGACGAGGTTCGATGCGCATAAGCGGGTGAAGAGTCTCTTGGTCGTAAAAAAGTGGAGTGGCTTAGCCGCGTTCGCCTTGCAGCCACTGCAACTGCACTTCGTGCTGGCCGCGATCATCGGTCACGAAAATGGTGCCTTCGCTGATCATCACGTCCCACTTGATAACGCGCGGCATGTCTTTGGCCAGCACTTCAAGAATCTCTTGCGGGACGGCAGCAATGTTGACGTTTTTCAGGTTTTTGATCGCCGGGATCACCTTGCCTTCCCAAACCCGCAAGCTGCCATAGGCCAGTAAGCTGGTGCGCTCGGTACGACGCGAGCACCAGGTCAGACGGTCGGCGTCAGGCTGGCCAACTTCAATCCAGTGCAGAACACGGTCATCCAGGCTTTTTTCCCACAGAGCTGGTTCGTCTACATCAGACAGACCGCGACCAAAAGACAGATGCTCGTTGTACCAAAAGGCGTAGGCAAGAAGGCGCACGGTCATGCGTTCTTCGGTTTCCGAAGGATGACGGGCGATGGTCTGCTTGACGCTTTCATAGACCCCGCGATCGAGGTCGGTCAGGTTGAGTTCAAACTTGTAGGTCGTGGACGGCTGTGCCATGAACGGGCTTCTTGATACTGAGAAAGGCGGCAAGTCTAACCGATACGCTGTGATTGAACGAATCGACCCGCTTCTTGCCAGCGACCAGCTATGTTAAAAGGCTGTACTCGCTCGCCCCCAGGACAAGGATTCCCCATGCCGCTTGCCACCAAACCTCTTTCAGGCCTTAAAGTCGTCGAATTAGGCACACTGATCGCAGGGCCATTTGCATCGCGCATTTGCGCCGAGTTTGGCGCACAGGTGATCAAGGTCGAGTCCCCGGACGGTGGAGATCCCCTGAGAAAATGGCGCAAGTTGTACGAAGGCACGTCACTGTGGTGGTTCGTCCAGGCGCGCAACAAAAAGTCCCTGACCCTGAACCTCAAGCACCCCGATGGCCTGAGCATCCTCAAAGAGTTACTGGCCGACGCCGATATCCTGATAGAAAACTTTCGCCCCGGCGTGCTGGAAAAGCTCGGCCTGGGCTGGGAGGTACTGCACGCCCTGAACCCGAAGTTGGTCATGGTGCGCCTGTCCGGTTTTGGTCAGACCGGTCCGATGAAAGACCAGCCGGGCTTTGGCGCGGTGGGCGAGTCAATGGGCGGCCTGCGTTACATCACCGGTTTTGAAGACCGACCGCCGGTTAGAACCGGCATCTCGATCGGCGACTCGATTGCCGCGTTGTGGGGGGTCATTGGCGCCTTGATGGCATTGCGTCATCGCGAGGTCAATGGCGGACAAGGCCAGGTGGTGGACGTGGCGCTCTACGAGGCCATTTTTGCCATGATGGAAAGTATGGTCCCCGAGTTCGATGTGTTCGGTTTTATTCGCGAACGTACCGGCAACATCATGCCCGGCATCACCCCCTCTTCGATTCATACCAGCCTGGATGGCAAACACATTCAGATCGGCGCCAATGGCGACGCTATCTTCAAGCGCTTCATGCACATCATCGGCCGTGACGATCTGGCCAATGATCCGGCACTTGCCAGCAACGATGGCCGTGATACCCGTCGCGATGAACTCTATGGCGTGATTGACCGCTGGGTCGGCTCATTACCGCTTGAAACAGTGCTTGAGCAACTGAGCACGGCGCAAGTACCCGCCAGCCGCATCTTCTCGGCAGAAGACATGTTCACTGACCCGCAATTTCTGGCCCGTGAAATGTTTCTGCAGGCCAAGCTGCCTGATGGCAAAGACTTCAAGATGCCTGGCATCGTGCCCAGGCTGTCCGAGACCCCAGGCTCCGCAGATTGGGTCGGGCCTGAGTTGGGCGCCCATAATCATGAGCTGCTGAGCGCTCTGGGTTACGACGCAGCAGCCATCGCCAACCTCAAGCAAGCTGGCGCCATTTAGGCCAGTTGCCACTTTAAGTGGCCCCGAAGGAGATCAGCACGATGACTCATCGCTTGAAGTGGCGAAGCCTTTGGGCAGGCCTGATAACTTCGCTGCTTCTGGTTTGGGCCACAGGCAGTCAGGCTGCACCGACGCTCATCTGGCTGCTGCGCGATCTACCGCCGCTCACGGTGTTTCACGGGCAGCAAAAAGGTCAGGGGGTAATCGATCAAATGATGCCCGTGCTGATCGAAAGCATGCCGCAATACCAACACGTCATCATGCGGGTTAACCGGGCACGGGCGCTGCAGATGCTTGAAGAACCGTCACTGACCTGCGATCCGGCCTTGATCTGGAACCCCGCGCGCGCGCAGTCGATTGTCTATTCGTCACCTGTTGCCGTTTTGCACAGCAACGGCATGGCGATTCTGCGTGAGAACCAGCAACTGATCGAACCCTTTATCCAGAACGACAAGGTGGACCTGCCAGGACTGCTAAAGGCTCAAACCATGAAGCTTGGGGTAATCGCCAAGCGCAGTTACGGTGAATGGATTGATTCCCAGCTCACACAAGGCTCTGCTAGCCAAATCGTCATGCATTACGGCAACGATCCGCTGAGCAGCCTGCTGCAAATGCAGCAGGCTGGCCGCATGCCGGCACTGTTGGGCTATTGGCCAGAAATTCAGGCCAAGGCCAGCGAACAAGGTTTGTCGCCCGACTCACTGATGTTTTACCCGATTCAGGGCGCCCCCGAGTTTCAGTCCATTTACATCGGGTGCTCGGCCACACCGGAAGGTCGCGAGGTTATCCGCAGCGTCAATAAACTACTCAACACATTGGGCCCTCCACCCGTGTCGAGCCTGGATTCGCGCTGACCAAAAAAAGAGCAAAAAAAACCCGAGCAGTGGGGAGGCTACTCGGGTTTTAACAAGGTCATGACGACCCGCTCAACAGGCTACAAGCATCGGAGCAATAGACTTGCTCCTGTTGATGAAAAATCTGACACACCAGACCTGCCTGAAGTTCCCCGACACCAGCAATTAATTCCCATTAGCACCGTCACCGTTTGAGCACGTGCGCTCATATGACTCCAGTAATTGACCCAAGCCGCCCAGGCTCACGGGTTTAGGCAGACAACCCAACACCTTGAGGCCTTGCTTGCGGGCCATCAGAGCTGCCATTTCAATCACCGGAGGCGCAGCCGAGCTCAAAATGATCACCGCCCTCGCGCTACGCTGGCGAGCCAGTTCGTTGATCAGTTCAAACCCTGACGGGCCGTCCATGTAGAGATCACAAATCGCGACATCGATAGCCCCGCTCTTGAGCAGGGACTCGCGCGCCGAGTCCACGCTTTGAGCCGTCAGCACATCGAAAATCCGGAACGCGTTCAACATCTGGTGCAACACCATTAACTGAAATGGGTTGTCTTCAAGAATCAATACTTTCAGAGATCGCATCTTGGGCCTTCAGGGCATAGACCTACTGTTTCCGAGGGAATGAACTTTAGTAGGCCCAACGACCAGAAAACATAGGATATTTCTGAATCCACTACGAGATCTGTCCAGTGCCCGAATTTACTGTTCAATCGGGCTTGCTAGTTCCACTTCCGGCTCTCGGAGGTATCAAACCACCCACCTACCAGCCCTTCCAGCCGTCCGGAGACTGAGTAAAACGGGACGGTCCATTGATAGATTTCCATGCCTCCCGCTTTGAACTCCACCCACCGTTTTTTGTAGCATGGCTTGCGGCTGTGAATCATGCACATAAGCTCTTGCTGAAACTGCTCGGCCACTTCCTCGGGGAATAAATTGACGTCCGTGACCTTCAATCCGCGTATCTGCTCCAGCTGCACCGACAAGCGCTCTTCATAGCTTTTATTGCAGGTGAGCAACTCACCCTCCAGGCCCACCACGAAGATCGGGCTGGGGATGCCATCCAAAAAACGCCGATTGCGCTCCACCTCCTCACGCAGGGATTGCTCAAACTGGCGCCCGATCCCGAGCTGCCTGCGCAGCAAACGGTTCCATGTAAACAGCATGAGACCTGCGGCGAACAATGCGCCAATTGCCCAGTACAACCAGGCTGAATGATACAAGCCCCTCTCGATAACGAGGGGTTGACCAACGCCTCCCAACCATCGGGTTCTCAAGGTTCGAAACTCGGCCACCGGTATGGCCTCCAGCGCCTTGTTCATGATGCCAAGCAGCTGAGGGTATCGGGTCGATACCGAAAAACTGGCAGCGGTCCATCGCCCATCCACACTGCGCCCGACCTTTAGACGCCCCGGCGGATAGAGGTGAGCTTGTGTCTCGCTCTGGATCGTTGCATCCGCATCACCCGTGGCAACTGCGTGACGTGCCTGGGCGTAAGTATCCACCAGCAGCAAGGTGATCGCGGGGTACTCACGTCGAATCAAGTCTTCGAGGGCGTGCCTGGCGGGAAGCACCAGTACCTTACCCGCCAACTGGTCCAGCGAACCCAGCCGGGAATCATTGACGCGCACAACAAATACCCAGGGTGCCCCTCCGTAGGAATAAGTGAAATCCAGAAAAGCCGTACGCTCACGGTTTCGGGAGAGGCTGGAGTTCATTTGCGCCTCGCCACTTTTGAGCATGTCCAGAATGTTCACCGTTGAAAACGCTTCCTTGTGCACAAACTGCAGCCCGGTCATTCGAGATATACGCGCCAGAATGTCAACACTCAGCCCCACCCAGCGACCGTCTCCAGCCCTGAACGCGTACAACGGGAACTGTTGGGTGGCGAGGGTCACGACCGGGTGACGCTTGATCCACTCCTGCTCGTCGGGCAACAGGTCGATGGGCTGCTGCCCGCTGCTCCCTTCAAGCCCGGTCGTCCAGCGAGCAAGGACCATCTGCCTCGTTGCGTCATCAATGCTGTCGAATGCCTTTTCAATCAACGCAGCTAGCTGGGGCTCGGAGCGGCGAGTGGCAAAAGCAAACCCGTCAGTTGGCAAAACGCTGTCACCCATAATGCGCACCCCTGAATACGGCCGGACATTTTTGAATGCCTGCACCATGAGTTCATTACCGATGAATGCATCGATATCCCCTTCAGCCAGCGCCTCCATAGCACTTTGCAAATGGGGGGTGAGGATGATCTCGCTGTCGGGGTAAAACCCATGGGCGGTCTGTACATCGACATAACCATCGACAAAGCCGATCTTTTTGCCCGCCCAGCGCGTAATCGGCTCGAAGTCACTGGCACGCCCGACTATTACGCCTTGATCAACCATGTAGCTGCGGGAAAAAGCGATGCCTTCAATCCCCCGTTCAAAACCGCTGGCACTGGTCAGGATGTCGATTTTCCCGGCCAGCAGTTCGGCAACTGCCTGGTCGCGTTTTTTGTAGCCCAGAAGCTCGATAGACACTCCCAGCCTGTCACGCACGAGCCCCAGGTAATCGGCGCTGAGGCCCTGGTAGTAATCGCGATCATTGGTGATATCGACAGGTTCGTAATCGCCGAGGGCGATACCCACACGCAACGTTGGGTGACTGGCCAGCCATTGCCGTTCAGAGGCATCCAGTTGCAGCGGCTTGAACTCGATAAAGCTTGTTGCAAGCCTGAAGGGCAAACCATGGCTGGCAATAGCCGGTTGCATACAGGTCAGGAGAACCATCGCCAGCAATAGGCGCGCCCCTGATTCAAATGCCTGGTGAAGTGGTGACATGACAGCATCCTTGGCCGCAAACCCGTCAACATGCGGGGGCGAAAAGCGGCCAAGTTTGCCATGCACAAACAAAAAAGCCCGTCAGATGACGGGCTTCAAAACGCGTAAGACAAATGCCTTTAGAGAGGCTTGCCTCGATTGCCATGCTGGCTGACAAAGGCTTGAACTGCCTTGAGATCATTTGCCAACACGGTGTAGCGCTCTTCTCGCTCAAACAGGTCGGAAAGGTGCGACGGCAGCTCCTGCGCTTTTCCTATGCCTGCTTTTTCAACTGCTTCCGGGAACTTGACCGGGTGTGCCGTGCCCAGGATAACCATAGGAATATCCAGGCTGCGACGGCATTCGCGAGCGGCACGCACCCCAATGGCTGTGTGCGGATCGAGCACTTCACCGCTCTCGGCAAACACCTGGGCGATGGTTTCGCACGTTTGCTCATCATCAACCGCCAGCGAGTCGAACAGGCGACGCGCTTCAGTCCAGCGATCATCTTCAACGCTGAAGTTGCCCGTTTGCTTGAAGATGTCCATCAGGCCGGCAACTGCCGCGCCATTGCGACCGTGAAGATCGAACAGCAAACGTTCGAAGTTCGATGACACCATGATGTCCATCGACGGCGACAGGGTCGCGTGCAGGGTGTCCTTGGCGTACTGATTGCCGCTCATGAAGCGATGCAGGATGTCGTTGCGGTTGGTGGCAACGATCAACTGGTTGATCGGCAAGCCCATGTTGCGCGCCAGATAACCTGCAAAGATGTCGCCAAAGTTGCCGGTAGGCACCGAGAACGACACGGATCGGTGCGGTCCGCCCAGTTGCAGGGCTGCATGGAAGTAGTAAACGATCTGGGCCATGATCCGCGCCCAGTTGATCGAGTTCACGGCTACCAGGCGTGTGCCCTTGAGGAAGTCCTGGTCGGCAAAGCTGGCTTTGACCATTTCCTGGCAGTCATCGAAGTTGCCTTCGATGGCGATGTTGTGAATGTTGTCACCGAACAGCGTCGTCATTTGACGACGTTGAACTTCCGACACCCGGTTATTGGGGTGCAGGATGAAAATGTCGACATTCTCGCAATGCTTGCAGCCTTCAATCGCAGCCGAGCCGGTATCACCGGAGGTCGCTCCGACAATCACCACGCGCTCGCCACGCTTTGCCAGCACGTAGTCGAGCAGGCGGCCGAGCAGTTGCAAGGCGAAATCCTTGAACGCCAGGGTCGGGCCGTGGAAAAGCTCAAGCACCCATTCGTTGCCATTGAGCTGACGCAGTGGCGCTACAGCCGCGTGGGAAAACGCGCCGTAGGTTTCTTCGAGAATCTTTTTGAAGTCTGCGTCCGGAATACTGCCGGTAACAAACGGGCGCATGACCCGAAATGCCAACTCGTGGTATGGCAAACCTGCCCAGGAAGCGATTTCTTCCTGGGTAAAGCGCGGCAGGTTTTCCGGCACATACAAACCGCCATCGCTGGCCAGCCCGGCCAACAACACGTCTTCAAAATTCAGGGCCGGTGCCTGGCCACGGGTGCTGATATAGCGCATGTCTTCAAACCTTCGGCTTGAGCGCCAAGCGGTGTGGAATCTGCCGCTTGGCGCGATCAATTAAATTAGATGTTCAACGCGGATACGAACCACTGGGCCCACTACGCCCTGTAACGTTTCAAGCGCGGTAATCGCATCGTTCATGTGCTGTTCGATGACCCGATGGGTCAGCAGAATCATTGGCACCAGACCATCGTGCTCTTCGACTTCTTTCTGCATGATCGATTCGATGTTGATGCCACGCTCGGACAGGATACTGGCCACTTGAGCCAATACACCCGGGTGATCCTTGGCCTGGATACGCAAGTAGTAGGCGCTTTCGCATGCGTCGATCGGCAGGATCGGGTGATCGGACAACAGGTCTGGCTGGAAGGCCAGGTGCGGCACACGGTTTTCAGGGTCGCTGGTCATGGCACGCACCACGTCCACCAGGTCGGCAATCACGGACGAAGCCGTTGGTTCCATGCCTGCGCCCGCTCCGTAGAACAGAGTCGAACCAGCAGCGTCACCGTTGACCATGACTGCGTTCATTACGCCATTGACGTTGGCAAGCAGGCGATCCGCCGGAATCAGCGTCGGGTGAACCCGCAACTCGATACCGTTGGCCGTGCTGCGTGCAACGCCCAGGTGCTTGATGCGGTAACCCAGGGCTTCAGCGTAATTGACGTCAGCGGTTGTCAGCTTGGTGATGCCTTCGGTGTAGGCCTTGTCGAATTGCAGCGGGATACCAAAGGCAATCGACGCCAGAATCGTCAGTTTGTGTGCTGCATCGATACCTTCAACGTCGAACGTCGGGTCAGCTTCGGCATAACCCAGCGCTTGCGCTTCAGCCAGTACGTCTTCGAATGTACGGCCTTTTTCGCGCATCTCGGTGAGGATGAAGTTACCGGTACCGTTGATGATGCCGGCAACCCAGTTGATGCGGTTGGCCGACAGGCCTTCACGAATGGCCTTGATCACCGGGATGCCGCCTGCAACGGCTGCTTCGAACGCAACGATCACGCCCTTTTCCTGGGCCTTGGCGAAGATTTCGTTACCGTGAACGGCAATCAGCGCCTTGTTCGCAGTGACCACATGCTTGCCGTTTTCAATGGCTTTGAGAACCAGCTCACGGGCGATGGTGTAACCGCCGATCAGCTCGATAACGATGTCGATTTCAGGGTTGGTCGCAACAGCGAATACATCGTTGGTAATGGGGGTACCGGTAATGTCGCACTGAGGGTTTGGCGTACGCATTGCAATTTGCGCAACCTGGATACCACGCCCGGCACGGCGCGCGATCTCCTCGGCGTTACGCTTTAGTACGTTGAAGGTGCCGCCACCGACGGTCCCGAGCCCACAGATACCTACTTTGACCGGATTCACGCTGAACTCCCCATAAAACGGCCGACTCAAGGTCGGCCGTGGAAAACAACCGTGGATTGCCACGGTTCTCTATTAATAGCCGGGCAGTAGGACTGCCCCGCCATGATCGTCAAAGGCTTACCGTGACGACGCAGGATTATTTAACACTGAGTGCCAGCTTGCCAACCTGTGCAGCAGGCTGATAACCCGGAATTACCTGACCGTCAGCCAAAACAATGGCTGGCGTGCCATTTACACCGATGGATTGGCCCATCGCGAACTGCTTGGCTACCGGGTTGGCGCATTTTGGCGCCTCGACCGTTTTGCCATCAGTCATTTTGTCCATCGCGCTTTTTTTGTCCTTGGAACACCAGACCGCTTGCAGTTGCTGGTCACCTGCAGAGCCAAGGCCCTGACGCGGGAATGCAACGTAGCGCACTTCAATCCCCATTTTGTTCAGCTCAGGGACTTCGGCATGCAATTTGTGGCAATACGGGCAGGTAGTATCGGTAAAGACAGTGATGTGCGACTTGGTTTCGCCGATTGCAGGGTAAACGACGGTTTCAGCAACCGGAATACCATTGATCAATTTGGCGACGCCAACACGCTCTGCCTGCTCGGTCAGATTGACCGGTTTACCGTCCTTGAGCTGAAACATATAGCCTTGAACGATGAACTGTCCATCAGCACTGGCATACAGCACGCGGCTGCCCTTGAGTTTGACTTCATACAGACCGGCCATCGGGCTTGCGCTGATGCTCTCGACCGGAACATCCAGCTGCAGCGTTTCGAGGCTCTTGCGAATAGCTTGCTCGGCGCCGGTGTCGGCGAACGAAAACGTACTGACCAACGCAAAGGCTGCGGCGGCAAAAATTTGGGTCACGCGCATGGGAACTCCTGAAGACGGACAAAGCGGCCAACCCGCACACCCGTCATGAAACTTCGAGTTGAGGCGGCGCGCTTTCTGAACCGGCAAAGCCTACCACAGATGGCTTGCATGACCGACTACGACTAGCCACGCGGGTGATGGCGGGCATGCAGGTCTTGCAGGCGGGCACGGGCCACATGGGTGTAAATCTGGGTCGTGGACAGGTCGCTGTGCCCCAGCAGCATTTGCACCACACGCAAGTCGGCGCCGTGATTGAGCAAATGGGTGGCGAAGGCGTGTCGCAAGGTGTGAGGCGATAGTGATTTGTCGATGCCCGCGACTTTGGCTTGATGCTTGATGCGGTGCCAGAAGGTCTGGCGCGTCATTTGCTCACCCCGCTGGCTGGGAAACATCACATCACTGGGCCGCCCGCTGAGCAGCTCATGCCTGGCATCGCGCATGTAGCGCTCAACCCACACAATGGCCTCCTCCCCCATCGGCACCAACCGCTCCTTGCTGCCCTTGCCCATCACCCGCAACACCCCCTGACGCAGATTGACCTGCTCCAGGGTCAGGCTGATCAACTCTGTCACCCGCAGGCCACAGGCGTACAGCACTTCGAGCATGGCCCGGTCACGCTGACCGATGGCATCACTCAGATCCGGGGCCGCGAGCAGCGCCTCTACGTCGGCTTCCGACAAAGACTTGGGCAACGGCCTGCCCAACTGCGGCATGTCGACCTGCAACGTCGGGTCGACAGCAATCAGCTTTTCTCGCAGCAAGTAACGATAAAAACCCCGTGAGCCCGACAGAAAGCGCGCCGTTGAGCGGGGCTTGTAGCCCTGCTCCAGACGCCAGGCCAAATGATCGAGGATCAGTTCGCGCCCGGCATTGATCAACGCAATATCGCGATCGAGCAACCAGCCATTGAACAAGGCCAAATCACTGCGATAAGCACCGCGCGTGTTGTCCGACAGGCCTTTTTCCAGCCACAGGGTATCCAGAAAACGGTCGATAAGTGGGTCGTCTATAGCAGGCATTGGCTCTCGAAACGCATGGGCTGGGGTCTGCGTACAAATAAAAAGTGAACGGCAAAAGTGACCGCTAGTCTTTCATAGCCGGCGCACGCCATAAACCATAAGTTCTTACAGGATCACCTTATGACCGAACAACAGATTCTGCTGTCTTTCGGCGGTATCGGCATCGCAGCCCTGGGCTCCCAATGGCTGGCCTGGAGGCTGAAATTGCCGGCCATTCTGTTTTTGCTGTTGACCGGAATTTTAGTGGGTCCCGTGCTGGGCTGGCTTAACCCTCAAGAACTGTTCGGCCCCTTGCTGATGCCGCTGGTTTCCCTGGCTGTGGCGTTGATTCTGTTTGAGGGCAGCCTGACCCTGCACCTGTCCGAGTGGCGCGAAATCGGCACTGTTGTGCATCGGCTAGTCACCATCGGAGCGCTCTCGACCTGGGCGGTTATCACCCTGGCGACCCATTGGCTGCTGGGCTTTGACTGGCTGCTGGCCTTGCTGTTCGGCACCCTGACGCTGGTCACCGGGCCAACAGTGATTGTGCCGATGCTTCGTGTTGTACGGCCCAAGGCATCAATTGCCAATATCCTGCGCTGGGAAGGCATCGTCATCGATCCGATTGGTGCCCTCCTCGCGGTCGTGGTCTACAGCTTTATCATCGCCAGTGCCACGGGCGAGGGTCTGAGCCACAGCTTGCTGACCTTTGGCGGAGTGATTATGTGCGGCAGCCTGTTCGGTATCGTGGGCGGCTGGATCATGGGGCACATCGTGCGTCGCCAATGGCTGCCGGAGTATTTGCAAAGCCTCGCCACACTGGCTTCTGTACTGGGCGTTTTTATTGCCGCCAATGAGGTCATGCATGAATCCGGCTTGCTGGCGGTCACGCTGATGGGCATGTGGATGGCCAATATGAAAGGCGTGGATGTGCGCAACATCCTGCACTTCAAGGAGAACCTGAGCATTTTCCTGATCTCGGGGCTGTTCATTCTGCTCGCTGCGCGCCTGGACTTGAACGCCATGATCGGTCTCGGGCCTGTGGTGCTGGTGTTGCTGCTGATCATTCAGTTCATTGCTCGCCCACTGAACGTCGTCCTCTCTACGTTTGGCTCAAAACTGAACTGGCGTGAACGCGCACTGCTGGCCTGGATCGCTCCACGCGGGATTGTCGCTGCGGCCGTTTCTGCGATTTTTGCCATCCGGCTGGATGAAGCTGGCCACGAGGGTGCCCTGCTGCTGGTGCCGCTCACATTTGCGGTGATCATTGGCACCGTGGTACTGCAAAGTGCCACGGCGCGCCCTCTGGCCCGCCTGCTGAAAGTAGCCGAGCCCGCGCCCAGCGGCTTTTTGATCGTCGGCGCCAATGGCCCCGCACGGATCATCGGCAAGGCACTTCAGCAACTGGGCAGCCGGGTTTTGCTGACTGACTCAAATTGGGAAAACATTCGTTCAGCGCGCATGGAAAACTTGCCTACCTACTTTGGCAATCCAGCATCAGAGCACGCCGAATCCCATCTTGACCTGGTGGGCTTGGGGTATTTACTCGCGCTATCGCCGTCTGGCGAGCTGAACACCTTGGCCGCCGTTCGCTTTCACCACGAGTTCGGCCCTCAACGCGTGTTTGCCTTGACCAATGGCCAGGAAAGCCGCCGTAGCGATAAACACCGCGCCAGTCATGAGTATCGCGGGCAACCGCTAGGCAGCCCCGCGCTGACCTATGGCCAACTGGCCAGCGAACTTAGCCAGGGGGCCGAGCTGTACAGCACGAACCTAACCGACAACTTTACCTGGGAGGACTACCAGAACCTGCACGGTAAGCGCATCACCCTGCTATTCGCCCGAGATGGCAATGGCTGGGTTCATGTGGTGACACCCGATAGCGAATTGAAACCGGGAACCGGGTGGACACTGCTGGCACTGATCAGGCAGCAGAGCTGAAGCCTCACCTCCCTTGTGGGAGGGGGCTTGCTCGCGATGGCATCCCTGCGGTGTGCCAGCCAGGCCGCGGCGCTTGCATCGCAGGCAAGCCAGCGACCACAACTAATGTGCTGTTCTCAAAACTGCGCAATGCTGTTTTACGAGGCAAACCCTGGCAATACCGGCACTGGACGCTTGTCATCATCGATGGCAACAAAACTGAACAAGCCCTGGATGGCCAATTCGCGACCGTCGCAACTCATGCTTTCGACATACACCTCGACTTCAACCTTGAGGCTGGTGTTGCCAACTTTGACCACGCGCCCCACCAGCTCAACGATGCAGCCCGCTGCAATGGGGTGGTTGAAGTCAATGCGGTCTGTAGACACGGTCACCAACGGCAGGCGACAAAAACGGGTGGCGGCGATAAACGATACTTCGTCCATCCAGGCCAGCGCAGTGCCGCCGAACAGGGTGTTGTGGTGATTGGTGGTCGATGGGAAAACCGCCTTGGTAATACGGGTAACGGACAATTCAGTACGACGTTGAATCTCTTGCTCACGCAAAGTCATGCTTTTACTACCTACAACTGGACAAAGGTATGACAAATCTCAGGCAACAAAAAAGCAGCCCGAAGGCTGCTTTTTTCTGCATCGGGAAGCTGGACTTAAGCCAGTTTTTCCTTGATGCGAGCTGCTTTACCGGACAGGTCACGCAGGTAGTACAGCTTGGCTTTACGAACGTCACCGCGACGTTTCACTGCCATGCTGTCGATTTGCGGGCTGTAGGTCTGGAAAGTACGCTCTACGCCAACACCGTTGGAGATTTTACGAACAGTGAAAGCACTGTTCACGCCACGGTTACGCTTGGCAATCACTACACCTTCGAAAGCTTGCAGACGCGAACGATCGCCTTCCTTCACTTTCACCTGAACGACAATGGTGTCGCCCGGGGCAAAAGGAGGGATCTCTTTGGTCATCTGCTCTGCTTCGAGTGCAAGGATGATTTTGTTAGTCATGCTGTGCTCCTAAGGTAGATCAACTGATCTACCATCGATACGTTGTTAACTATCGTCCCGCTCGCGGATATATTCCTCGAGCAGCTTCTTCTCTTCTCCAGAAAGCGAGCGGCTTTCCAGAAGATCGGCGCGTCGTTCAAAGGTCCGCCCAAGGGACTGCTGTAAACGCCAACGCCGGATGTGTGCATGATTGCCACTAAGCAATACGTCGGGAACACGCTGATCCGCATACACCTCCGGTCGGGTGTAGTGCGGGCAATCCAGCAAACCATCCGTGAAGGAATCTTCCTCCGCGGAGTCCGCATGCCCTAAAGCTCCAGGCAGCAGTCGTGTAACCGCATCAATCAGAACCATCGCCGGTAGCTCGCCACCAGAGAGTACATAGTCGCCAATCGACCACTCTTCATCGACATAAGCGTCTATAAAACGCTCGTCAATGCCTTCATAACGACCTGCAATGAGGATTAATGCTTCCTCATTCGCCAGTTCGCGTACCGCCGACTGATTCAGTTGACGGCCTTGGGGCGACAGGTAAATAACCTTCGCCGCCTCTCCGGCTGCTTCTCTGGCCTGAACCAGTGCATCTTCCAGAGGCTTGATCTTCATCACCATGCCCGGACCACCGCCAAATGGGCGATCGTCCACAGTGTGATGTCGGTCCGTTGTGTAGTCTCGCGGATTCCAACAAGTCAGCTGCAAGAGCCCTTGTTTCACCGCACGACTAGTGATGCCGTAGTCGCTGATGGCGGAAAACATTTCGGGAAACAAACTGATCACTTCTACGCGCAATTTAGCCACGCTTAGAAGTCCGCATCCCAATCCACCTTCATCTCGCCAGCTTGCAGGTCGACGCTCAACACGCATTGCTCTGTATAGGGCAACAAGCGATCACGATCATCCAGGCTACCTGGGCAAGGTTTGACTTCCATGACATCGTTCGAGCCAGTTTCCATCAGGTCAACAATCTTGCCGAGCAATTGCCCTTCAAGGTTGGTCACTTTCAGTCCCTGCAGCTGGTACCAGTAGTACTCGCCGTCGGTCAGTTCAGGAAACAGGTTACGCGGCACGCAGATTTCGAATTCGCGAAGAAGACCAGCTTCATCACGGTCATCAAGACCCTTGAGCTTTACAACCAGAAACTTGCCGTTATGAGAACGACCACTGACCAGCTCTGCCTGTCGCACATCATTACCGCGCCGAAGCGTCAGCTTTTTGTAGTCCAACAGGTTATCAATTGGATCCGTAAAGGAATAAACCTTCACTTCGCCGCGCACGCCGTGAATCGAGTAGATTTTGCCGATAACGATCAAATCATCAGCAGTTTCAGGCGTCACGCTCATATTGCTCAGGCCGCAGCCTTAGCGTTTTCTTTAACCAGCTGAGCAACACGCTCAGACAGTTGAGCACCAACGCTCAGCCAGTAGGCGAGGCGGTCTTCTTTAACGGAGAAACGGACTTCTTGACCACGGGCAACCGGGTTGAAGAAACCAATTTGTTCCTTGTGGGAACCGTCGCGTGGGTTACGGCTGTCGGTAACGGTCAAGTGGTAAAACGGGCGCTTTTTGGAGCCGCCAAGGGCAAGACGGATTGTTAGCATGTGAACATCGTTCCTGTAGTCGGTGCTGCAAATCTAAAGGCACAGCGGGCATAGGTGCCCGAAAGGCCGCATATTCTAAGGAATATCCGGACTTTTGCAAATGTCTTTTTCTGGCGCCTATCGGCATGCCGTACAGACTTGCAACGAGATCACCACGAATGGTGACAGGTCAGCTCCCGCACAGTGCGGGTTTGCCGGGTGTCTCGCATTGCTGCGAGTTGCCCGAACGCAAGCGTTCAGGCGGGTAAATTACATTTTTGGCATGCCGCCGCCGGGCATCATTGAGCCCATGCCGCGCATCATTTTGGCCATCCCACCTTTGGTGGAGAACTTCTTCATCATCTTTTGCATCTGCTTGTGCTGCTTGATCAAGCGACCGATGTCCTGCACCTGAGTGCCGGAACCCATGGCGATACGGCGTTTGCGCGAACCGCTGATCAGCTCAGGGTCGCGGCGCTCGGCCGGGGTCATGGAGTTGATGATGGCTTCCATCTGCTTGAATTGCTTTTCTGCTGCGCCCTGGGCATTGCCCATTTGCGCCAGATTGACGCCACCCATGTTTGGCAGCTTGTCCATGAGACCGCCAAGGCCGCCCATGTTCTTCATCTGTTGCAGTTGGTCGCGGAAGTCTTCGAGGTCGAAGCCTTTACCTTTTTTAAGCTTTTTAGCCAGTTTGTCGGCTTTGTCTTTGTCGAGGGTCTGTTCGGCCTGCTCGATCAGGCTGAGCACGTCGCCCATGCCCAGGATGCGTGAAGCAATACGATCCGGGTGGAAAGGCTCAAGAGCATCGCTCTTCTCGCCCATACCGATAAACTTGATCGGCTTGCCGGTGATCGCGCGCACGGACAACGCCGCACCGCCACGGGCATCACCGTCGACCTTGGTCAGGATTACACCGGTCAGTGGCAATGCGTCGCCAAAGGCCTTGGCCGTGTTGGCGGCGTCTTGCCCAGTCATCGCGTCGACGACGAACAGGGTTTCTGCTGGTTTGACCGCTGCGTGCAGCTCCTGAATCTCGGCCATCATCTCGGCGTCGATGTGCAGGCGACCCGCGGTATCGAGAATCACCACGTCGATAAACTTCAGCTTGGCTTCAGCAATGGCTGCGCGAGCGATGTCTACCGGCTTCTGGGTCAAATCGGAGGGAAAGAACGTAACGCCCACTTCAGCAGCCAGGGTTTCCAACTGCTTGATCGCGGCCGGACGGTACACGTCAGCCGAAACCACCATCACGGTTTTCTTTTTGCGCTCTTTAAGGAAGCGCGCCAGCTTGCCGGCGGTGGTGGTTTTACCCGCACCCTGCAAACCGGCCATCAATACAACGGCTGGCGGCGTGACATTGAGGACCAGATCCTCGTTGGCAGCGCCCATCAGGCTTTCAAGCTCAGCCTGCACAATCTTCACAAACGCCTGGCCAGGCGTCAGGCTGCGGGACACTTCAGTGCCCACAGCGCGCTCTTTGACCGCGTTGACGAAGTCTTTGACGACCGGCAAAGCCACGTCGGCTTCCAGCAACGCCATGCGTACTTCACGCAGGGTGTCTTTAATATTGTCCTCGGTCAGCTTGGCCTTGCCGGTGACATGGCGCAGCGTCTGCGAGAGACGATCGGTTAAATTTTCAAACATGCGCGATCCTTTCAGGCCCAAAGTAGACCGGGGTTATTGCGGCCCAGCCCGTGTAAAACTGATGCTCGGCGAGCCTGCGGCGTGGGCAGGTCGCGGATTATAGCGAAGACTGGCCGTGTCCGACACCTTGCCGTCGGCTTATGTGGTCTTTCGTGTACAGGCGGTTGTATGCCAAACTCAGTCCTTTCGGGCTTGCCTAACAGGATTTATGCTCCCCTTGTCACCCAGCATGCTACCCAGCCTCGCCGCCGCCTGCTTATATGCCGCTGCGACCTTCTATCAAGGCTCTTGCCTGCGCCAAGGCGCAATGGCAAACAAACGCCTGTTGGTGACGCTCGGCATTCTTGCCGTCCTCGCCCACGCCGCCAGCCTGTACACCCACCTGATGACCCCGGCGGGCCTTGAGCTGGACTTTTTCAGTGCTGCCAGCCTGATTGCCGCGGCCGTGATCACGGTGACCTTGGTTGCCTGCGCCCGGATACCGGTTGAAAACCTGCTGCTGCTTTTATATCCGCTGGGCATGCTGACGGTGCTGCTGTCCGAGTTCGCGCCGCCAGGTACGGTCCAGGTCATTAATGAAGAGCCCGGCATACTCGCGCATATTCTGCTGTCGATCCTTGCCTATGGGATGTTCACCATTGCGGTGTTCCAGGCATTGCTGCTGTCGCTGCAAAACTATCAGCTCAAGCACAAGCACCCCAAGGGCCTGATCAAGAACTTCCCGCCGCTGCAAACCATGGAAAGCCTCCTGTTCGGCTTCTTGTGGGCAGGCTGGTCACTGCTTTCGATGTCTCTGATTTCCGGCTGGTTGTTTTTGGGCAACCTGTTCGCCCAGCATCTGGTGCACAAAACCTTGCTGGCTTGCCTGGCCTGGATTGTATTCAGCGTGCTGCTGCTGGGCCGTTACCACCTCGGCTGGCGCGGCCATAAAGCCATCCGATGGACGTTTGCCGGTTTCTGCCTGCTGATGCTTGCCTACTTTGGCAGCAAGCTGGTTCGTGAATACATTCTGCATATCTGACGGGCGATAATTATGGATAGCTTGCCCCCCGGGTCGATTCTGACGGCCTCGGCACTGTTGATTGCAGGAGCCGGGATACTTGTCGGCTACTTTCTAGGCAAGACCGGCGCAGCGGCCAAGCGTGCAGAAGCCCTGCAACCGCGAGAAGAAACGCCCCAGCAACAGGACGAGCAGGCCAACAGCCGCCCGCACCTGCTTTCCGGCATCCATGCGCTGGACAACATCACGGTCAACGACATCCTGATCCCGCGCAGTGAAGTCGAAGGCCTCAACCTCGACGATCCGATCGAAGACCTGATTGAGCAACTGCGCCAGACCACACGCACGCGCCTGCCGGTGTTTCATAACGACATCAATCAGGTCGAAGCCATCCTCAACACCCGTCATATTCAACATATGCTGCCTGATGCCAGCCTGACCAAAGAGGCATTGCTGGCCGTTTGCCACGAGCCTTACTTCATCCCCGAAAGCACCCCACTGCAACTGCAGCTGCTGAACTTTCACAAGCAACAGCGCAGGCTGGGCGTGGTGGTCGATGAATACGGTGAAGTGCTCGGCATCGTCACACTTGAAGACATCCTCGAGGAAATCGTAGGTGAGTTCGAGGATGAGCAAAACGTCGACAACCCGCATATCGATCCCCTGCCTGACGGACGCTATGTGGTTGATGGTGCAGCCTCCATCCGCGAGCTGAACAAAGCCCTGGGCTGGCACCTGCCCTGCGACGGCCCCAAAACCCTCAACGGTCTTGTCACCGAAGCGCTGGAAACCATCCCGGAAACCACGGTATGCCTGAAAATCGGCGGCTATCGCCTGGAGATACTCCAGACCGAAGACAACCGCGTCAGCCGCGTCCTGATCTGGCACAACAGCGTCAAGCCCGCGGCTTAATCACCGTGCAAGGTCTTGTTACATTTGAACAGGCCTCCCTATAATCTTCCTCGCTTACCCAAGCCTCGCCGACACGCGTGCTACCCGCACTCAGCGCTGTCGGCGCGTTGCTTTACGCAGTACCTGCGTACGTTCCCATCCTGAACTGCGCTTGCACCCTGTTATCCCTCAGGGCAAACGACCATAAAAATTGCTCGCCCCATCACGCCGCAAAGGCTGATATCGGCCAATGAGCTCATAACTGTCAGGGATATACGTATGACCTCCAGCACCACTTACAGCGAAGCCTCGCCCGACAAGCCGGCCAACTCGGCAACCCGGGTTGCCACCGCCAGCTTCATTGGCACCGCCATCGAGTTCTACGACTTTTATGTGTATGCCACTGCGGCAGCGCTGGTCATCGGCCCGGTGTTTTTCCCGCAGACCTCTGGCACGGCGCAAATGCTGTCCGCGTTCCTGACGTTCGGCATCGCCTTTCTGGCCCGCCCGCTGGGCTCATTCCTGTTTGGCCACTTTGGTGACCGGGTTGGACGCAAATCCACGCTGGTCGCCTCCCTCCTCCTGATGGGCGTATGCACCACGCTGATCGGCGTGCTGCCTGGCTATGCAACGATCGGGGCCTGGGCGCCGATCCTGCTTTGCGTCCTGCGCTTCGGCCAAGGGCTCGGACTCGGTGGCGAATGGGGTGGCGCCGCACTGCTGGCCACTGAGAACGCCCCCAAAGGCAAGCGCGCGTGGTACGGCATGTTCCCGCAACTGGGCCCCTCAATCGGCTTTCTGGCAGCCAACGGCCTGTTCCTGATTCTGGCCATGAGCCTGAGCGATGAGCAGTTCCGCTCATGGGGCTGGCGTATTCCGTTCCTGCTTAGCGCAGCGCTGGTAATGGTCGGCCTGTATGTGCGCCTCAAACTGGAAGAAACCCCGGTGTTTGCCAAAGCTGTCGCGCAACACGAGCGGGTGAAAATGCCCATCGTTGAACTCTTCAGCCAATACTGGGCACCGATGCTGCTGGGCGCCGCCTCGATGGTCGTGTGCTATGCACTGTTCTATATCTCGACCGTGTTTTCGCTGAGTTATGGCGTGTCCACGCTGGGCTACACCCGCGAAACCTTCCTCGGCCTGCTGTGTTTTGCCGTGTTGTTCATGGCCGCGGCAACGCCGCTTTCAGCCTGGGCCAGTGATAGATATGGGCGCAAGCCGGTGCTGATTGTCGGTGGAGTGCTGGCGATCTTGTCCGGATTCCTGATGGAGCCCCTGCTCACTCACGGTTCAACCTGGGGCGTGGCGCTGTTCCTGTGCATCGAACTGTTTTTGATGGGCGTGACCTTTGCCCCGATGGGCGCCCTGCTGCCCGAACTGTTCCCGACCCGCGTGCGCTATACCGGCGCATCGGCTGCGTACAACCTGGGCGGGATTGTGGGCGCATCGGCCGCACCCTTCTTCGCCCAGAAACTGGTGAGCATGGGCGGTTTGAGCTGGGTGGGCGGGTATGTTTCGGGTGCAGCAGTGCTCAGCCTGATCGCTGTGCTGTGCTTGAAAGAAACGAAAGAGGCTGACCTGAACAAGGTGGCCTGAAGAAACACTCAACCTGTGGGAGCGGGCTTGCTCGCGACTCAGACAACTCGGAGCATCGGATGTACCGAGGCGCTGCAATCGCGAGCAAGCCCGCTCCTACAAGGTGTTATTACAGCTCGACCACTACGGCCTTGGCTGAACGGGTCGCCTTGGCGCGTGCAGCTTCAATCGACTCATCCCGCGCCAGGGCCACGCCCATGCGGCGCTGACCATTGACCTCTGGCTTGCCGAACAGGCGCAAGGCCGTATCCGGCTCGCTCAAGGCCGCACCCAGGTTGGAGAACGCGGTCTGGGTGGACTGCCCTTCCACCAAAATCACCGCAGAGGCCGAAGGCCCGAACTGACGGATGAGCGGAATCGGCAAACCGAGAATCGCCCGCGCGTGCAGCGCGAACTGCGACAAATCCTGAGAGATCAGCGTTACCAGACCAGTGTCATGGGGGCGCGGCGAGACTTCGCTGAACCACACCTGATCGCCTTTAATGAACAGCTCAACGCCAAACAGACCGCGGCCGCCCAACGCCTCGGTCACGGCTTTGGCAACACGCTCGGACTCGGCCAGAGCAATCGGGCTCATGGCCTGCGGCTGCCAGGACTCCTGGTAGTCGCCCTTCTCCTGACGGTGACCAACCGGCGCGCAGAACGTGGTGCCACCGATGTGGCGTACGGTCAGCAGGGTGATTTCGTAGTCGAAGTCGATAAAGCCTTCGACAATGACCCGCCCCTTGCCCGCACGACCGCCTTCTTGTGCGTAGTCCCAGGCTGCCTTCACATCATCAGCGCTGCGCAGCAGGCTCTGGCCCTTGCCCGACGAGCTCATCACCGGCTTGACCACACACGGGAAGCCCAGATCCAGTACGGCGGCGCTGTAATCTTCGAAGGTATCGGCAAAGTGGTACGGCGAGGTTGGCAGGTCCAGTTCTTCTGCCGCCAGACGCCGAATGCCTTCGCGGTTCATGGTCAGCGAAGTGGCGCGGGCGGTCGGAATGACAGTAAAGCCTTCGGCTTCCAGCTCAACCAGGGTCGCGGTGGCAATGGCTTCGATTTCAGGAACGATGAAGTGCGGCTTTTCTGCTTCGATCACTGCACGCAAGGCAGCGCCATCAAGCATGTTGATGACGTGGCTGCGATGGGCAACCTGCATGGCGGGTGCATTGGCATAGCGATCGACGGCAATCACTTCGACCCCCAGACGCTGCAATTCGATGACAACTTCTTTGCCCAGCTCGCCGCAGCCACACAGCAATACGCGGGTCGCGGTCGGCGACAGTGGGGTTCCGATACGGGTCATTTCAGGTCCTCAAGGAAACAAATCATCGAAGGCGCGCACAAAACCTGCGCCTGCAGGGGGAGAAAGGCCGGCATTTTACATGACTACACAGCGGCTTTGCGCAATCGCCAGGCCATTGCCAGCCATACACAGGTGACACCGGCGAATTTCGACGCCATGGCGATCAGGATCACGCCCGGAGTAAACGCATCGATCATGCCGAAAAAGATAAAGGTATCAATCGGGATACTCAGCGCAGAGCTGATCCACAAACGGTCATGCAAGGGCCGCTTGGTGATGCTGAACACCAGCCAGTCGATGCATTCGGAGACGGCGAACGCGGTGGCGCTGGCCAGGGCAATCGAGGGATCAGAAGTAATGTATGACAACACCAGTGCCGCGAGCATGGCCAACAACGCACCGTGGCCAAAACGGGTTTGCACCATATCGCGCAATACAAACACCAACCCGCCCCAGGCCGACCAGATAATGTCCAGGTGCGGCGCCGTTGAGAACGCGAAGTTGATCAGCACGACGCTGGCGATATAAGCGATAAGAAACAGCATGGGAGCGGGCGACACCTCTGAATAAGGCGCACAGGGTACTTGAGGCCGTGCGTTCGGCCAAGAGCCCCTCACCCCAGCCCTCTCGCGGAGGGAGAGGGTTAGGGTGAGGTCGCTTTTAAGACATCCACAACAGGCCACTGGACTTGGCCCGATCATGGCACAGCGCTAGCACCTCACGACGCTCAGGGTTGGTCATGCGGCTCCAACGGGTGATTTCAGCCACGGTACGCTGGCAACCACTGCACACATCGTCGTCATCCAATGCGCAAATGTTCACACAGGGAGAGGCGACCGGGCGCTCCGCTTCAGTCATTACTCTGCACCTTCAAATCACGGGCATAACGCTGGCCGTTCTTCACGTAGTGCGCGGCACTGGCCTCCAGCAGTTTTTTCTGTTCGTCGGTCAAGTCACGCACCACCTTGCCCGGCGACCCCATGACCAGCGAACCGTCCGGGATTTCCTTGCCTTCGCCAATCAGCGAGTTGGCGCCAATGATGCAGTGCTTGCCGATTCTGGCCCCATTGAGGATGACCGCATTGATCCCGATCAGGCTGTAGTCGCCCACCGTGCAGCCATGGAGCATGGCGTTATGGCCAATGGTCACGCCCGTGCCCAGCGTCAGCGGATACCCCATGTCGGTATGCATCACCGCGCCGTCTTGCACGTTGCTGTGTTTGCCAATCAGGATCAGCTCGTTATCACCGCGCAACACCGCGTTAAACCACACACTGGCACCCTCCTCCAGCCGCACCTTGCCGATCAGGGTGGCATTGGGAGCCGTCCAGCTCTCTGGATGGGTTTCGACGAGCGAGTCGCCCAGGCTGTATTTCATGCTGATGTCCTCAAGGCAGGCGTGGCTGTCTGCTGACAGCTCTATATGGGGATGGAACGTTCAGGCGGGGTATGCAGGTTGATATTGAAGTCGTCGTACAGCAGGTTCATCAATTCAACGATCATGATTGCCGTGAGCCCCCAGATTTTATAAACCCCGAAACGGTAGCTCGGCACATACCAACTGCGCCCCTGATAATCAATGCGATGGGTATGCTCACGCGGGTCCTGGCGAAAGAACTCCAGCGGCACGCTGAAGACTGCCGCAATTTCGGCGTCGTTGGCCAAATATTCAACATAGTCCGGGACCACGCCCACGTAGGGCGTTACACGGATGCCGTGCAACGAAATCAAGGGGCTGAGCGGCCCGATAACTTCAACCAGCCCGGGTGGCAGGCCGATCTCTTCTTCGGCCTCACGCAGGGCGGTAAACACAAGGTCCGGGTCTTCTGGATCGCGACGTCCCCCGGGGAAAGCCACTTCACCGCCGTGGGTCGACAGTCCGCTGGCACGCAGGGTCAGAATCAGTTCGGGCTCAGCACTGCGCGTCACAGGCAACAGCACGGCAGCCTCCGGGAAATTCCGTTCCGTTTCCAGCGTGCGGGGGGTGTAGCGGCTTACACGGCCAAGCAGCTCGTCCAGCATAGGTCATCTCGATCCGTCACTTATCGGGCATCATGCACCAAATCGTACGGAGCACCCAAGCCCCACAGTGTCGCAGCCCGCCATATCGCACTTGCCGCGAAGCCGTATCAGCCCCCAAGATAGGCGCCAGAGCCAGAGACCACAGCATGAAATTTTGCAGCCAGTGCGGCCACTCCGTCAGCCAACACATCCCCCAAGGTGATTCACGCTTGCGGTATGTGTGCGACCACTGCCAGACCATTCACTATCAAAACCCGAATATCGTTGCCGGCTGCCTGCCGACCTGGGGCACGCAAGTGCTGCTGTGCCGTCGCGCCATCGAGCCGCGTAAAGGCTACTGGACGCTGCCCGCAGGCTTTATGGAAAACGGCGAGACGGTCGAACACGCGGCCCGACGCGAAACCCTTGAAGAAGCCTGCGCCGCCGTTCAAAACCTGAATATCTACACCCTGATCGACGTACCGCACATTAATCAGGTGCACATTTTTTATCGCGCCGAGCTGCAAAGCCCCGATTTTTCAGCGGGGGAAGAGAGCCTTGAAGTCCGACTCTTTGACGAAGCTGACATCCCTTGGTCAGAGCTGGCTTTCCGCACGGTCAGCCGTACCCTAGAATGCTTTTTCGCTGACCGCCCGGGCAACACTTACCCCGTGCGCAGCGAGGCTGTAGAGCCTTTGGCCAGCCTGATCAAACCCCAACAATAATGCTGTTTGCCTTGCACCTCAGGAATATCCCTCTAATGCGTTGGTTGCTCGCTGCTCTTTGCCTTTCGTTTGCCGTTACCTGCCAAGCTTCTGTTGTCATAACCGTAAACGGCAAACCCGTCGATAAAAATCAGGTACTCCAGTCAACCCCATCGGCACAACCTCTGCGCGCCGGGCAAAGCATCGACAAGATCCTTGTGCTCAAGTCTGCCCGCAGGCTGCAACTGATCAGCGATGGCAAACCGATCAAGACTTACCGCATTTCATTGGGCAAACAACCCAAGGGACCAAAAATGCGCGAGGGCGACAAACGCACCCCTGAAGGGCTGTACTGGGTCGACTGGCGCAAAAAAAGCGACAAGTTCAACCTCGCCATGCACATCAACTACCCCAATATCAGTGACGCGGCCACAGCCCGGCGTGAAGGTGTAAACCCGGGGTCGATGATCATGATCCACGGCACCCCGGACAGCGAAGAGAACCCCGAAGAGCTGTTCCACACCCTGGACTGGACCGATGGCTGCATCGCAATGAAGAACTACGAAATGCGCGAAGTCTGGAACCTGGTCAAAGACGGCACGATGGTTGAAATCCGCCCTTGAGCGCACGCCACGCATAACAAAAAACCCGCTGACCGTTACCGGTTCAGCGGGTTTTTTTATGTGGCGAGAGGTTAGAAATCTGCCAATTGCCACACTTCATAGGCGGGCGTTTCATACGGGTGGCTGTGCTTGAGCGCAGCCACCACAGCATGAATCAGATCATCGGCGACGACCAGTTCAACTTTCCACTCCCCGACATACTCGACCTGACCGGTCTGCCCGATAAACGGCTGACTGCCGTCCAGCGCGCGAAACTGGCCTTGGCCCAAGGTCTGCCAGGCGCAGTGGTCATAATTGCCGATTCGTCCGCCACCGGCGGCGAATACGGCATTTTTGACCACGTCCACGTGGCTTGGGGGAACGAAGAAGCTGAGCTTGTACATGCTTTAACCGACCCAGCCTTTAATTGACCCAAGCACGAGCGTTACGGAACATGCGCAACCACGGCGCATCTTCGTTCCACTCTTCTGGTCGCCACGAGTTCTGCACAGCGCGGAACACACGCTCCGGGTGCGGCATCATGATCGTTACACGACCGTCAGCGCTGGTCAGACCCGTAATCCCGCGCGGCGAGCCGTTCGGGTTAGCCGGGTAGTTTTCAGTGACCTTGCCGTGGTTGTCGACGAAGCGCAGTGCCACTGAACCGGACAGATCCGCTTGCAACATGGCTTCTTCGCTGGCGAACTCGGCATGACCTTCGCCGTGAGCGATAGCGATTGGCATGCGCGAACCGGCCATGCCTTGCAGGAAGATCGAGTTCGACTCCTGCACCTGAACCATCGCCACACGGGCCTCGAACTGCTCGGAGCGGTTGCGAACAAAATGCGGCCAAAGCTCGCTGCCCGGAATCAATTCGCTCAGGTTGGACATCATCTGGCAACCGTTGCACACGCCTAGGGAGAAGCTGTCGGTACGCTCAAAGAAGCTCTGGAACGCATCACGGGCACGGGCATTGAACAGAGCCGACTTGGCCCAGCCTTCACCGGCACCCAGTACGTCGCCGTAGGAGAAACCACCGCAGGCAACCAGGCCCTTGAACTCGTTCAGGTCGACACGGCCGGCCAGAATGTCGCTCATGTGTACGTCGATTGCGTTGAAGCCAGCGCGATCAAACGCCGCCGCCATCTCAACCTGACCGTTGACACCCTGCTCACGCAGTACGGCCACTTGAGGGCGAATGCCTGTCTTGATGTACGGCGCGCTGATGTTCTCGTTGACATCAAAGCTCAGCTTGACGCTCAGGCCCGGATTGTCTTCTTCCAGCAACACGGCGAACTCTTGCTCGGCGCACTCGGCGTTGTCACGCATACGCTGGATCTGGTAGCTGGTTTCAGCCCACTGACGTTGCAGCAGACGGCGCTGACCTTCAAACACGGTCTCGCCATTGAACTCGATGCTTACATCGTCACAGTTGCGCGGCTGGCCAATAACCGACACGCAGTCGCCCAAACCGGCAGCGCTGAACTGGGCAAGGATGTCTGGCATGGAATCCTGACGAACCTGGATTACCGCACCCAACTCTTCGTTGAACAGGATCGCAGGAATGTCAGCGGCAGTTTCAGCCAGGCCGTCGAGTACCAGGTTGACACCACAGTGACCGGCAAACGCCATTTCCATCACGCTGGTCAGCAAACCACCGTCGGAACGGTCGTGGTAAGCCAGCAGATGGCCATCGGCATTCAAGCCCTGGATCACGGCAAAGAAGGCCTTGAGGTCTTCAGCGTCATCAACGTCAGGAGCCTGCTTGCCCAGCTTGCCGTAGGTTTGAGCCAGGATCGAGGCACCCATACGGTTTTGGCCGCGACCCAGATCGATCAGGACCAGATCGGTCAGGCCCTTGTCCATACGCAGTACGGGGGTAAGGGTCTGGCGAACATCCAGCACCGGAGCAAAACCGGTCACCACCAGCGACAGCGGCGAGGTAACCGTCTTGTCTGTACCGTCTTCGTTCCAGCGGGTTTGCATCGACATCGAGTCTTTGCCCACTGGAATGGTGATACCCAACTCAGGGCACAGTTCCATGCCGACCGCTTTCACGGTGTCGTATAGACGGGCATCTTCACCCGGGTGACCAGCAGCGGACATCCAGTTGGCAGACAACTTGATGTCACTGATCTTGCCAATACGCGAAGCCGCGATGTTGGTCAGGGTTTCACCGATGGCCATGCGGCCCGATGCCGGGGCATCCAGCAGTGCCAGCGGAGTACGCTCGCCCATGGCCATGGCTTCACCGGTGTAGACGTCGAAGCTGGTGGCGGTGACGGCAACGTCAGCCACAGGCACCTGCCACGGACCCACCATCTGGTCGCGAGCAACCAGGCCGGTGATGGTACGGTCGCCGATGGTGATCAGGAAGCTCTTGCTCGCAACAGCCGGGTGATGCAGAACGCGTTCAACACATTCGCCGATGTTCAGCGCTGCCGGGTCGAAATCATCGCCCAGCTCTGCTTCACGTACTGCTGAACGGTGCATGCGCGGCGCCTTGCCCAGCAACACTTCCAGCGGCATGTCCACCGGGTTGTTGCCGAAGTGGCTGTCGGTGACGGTCAGTTGCGGCTCGGCAGTGGCTTCGCCGACGACGGCAAACGGGCAACGCTCGCGTTCGCAAATCGCCTGGAAGCGGTCGAAATCTTCGACGCCCACGGCCAGCACGTAACGTTCCTGGGATTCGTTACTCCAGATTTCGTGCGGGGCCATGCCCGGCTCGTCGTTTGGAATATTGCGCAGTTCAAAACGACCGCCACGCTCACCGTCGTTCACCAACTCGGGGAAAGCGTTGGACAGACCGCCCGCACCCACGTCGTGGATGAAGCTGATCGGGTTTTTGTCACCCAGCTGCCAGCAACGGTCGATCACTTCCTGGCAACGACGTTCCATTTCCGGGTTTTCGCGCTGAACCGAAGCGAAGTCCAGGTCAGCCGAGCTTGCGCCGGTGGCCATCGAGGAAGCCGCGCCGCCGCCCAGGCCGATCAACATCGCCGGGCCACCGAGCACGATCAGCTTGGAGCCAACCGTGATTTCGGCTTTCTGTACGTGTTCGGCGCGGATGTTGCCCATGCCGCCAGCCAGCATGATGGGCTTGTGGTAACCACGGACTTCTTCGCCGCGGGGAGTCGTGATGGACTGCTCGAAGGTACGGAAGTAACCGGTCAGGGCCGGACGGCCGAATTCGTTGTTGAACGCAGCACCGCCCAGAGGGCCTTCGATCATGATGTCCAGCGCGGTCACGATGCGCTCAGGCTTGCCGTACGGCACTTCCCACGGCTGTACAAAGCCTGGGATCTGCAGGTTGGATACGGTAAAGCCGGTCAGGCCAGCCTTGGGCTTGGCACCGCGACCGGTTGCGCCTTCGTCACGAATCTCGCCACCGGAACCGGTCGCAGCACCCGGGAACGGGGCGATTGCGGTTGGGTGGTTGTGCGTTTCGACCTTCATCAGGATGTGTACAGGCTCCTGCACCGCGCCGTACTGGCGGGTTTCAGGGTCCGGGAAGAAACGCCCGGCAACACTGCCTACGATGACCGAAGCGTTGTCCTTATAAGCAGACAGAACGCCTTCGCTGTGCATCACGTAGGTGTTCTTGATCATGCCAAACAGGCTTTTGTCCTGGCTCTGGCCGTCAATATCCCAACTGGCGTTGAAGATCTTGTGGCGGCAATGCTCGGAGTTGGCCTGGGCAAACATCATCAGTTCGATGTCGTGCGGATTGCGACCCAAACCGTTGAAGGCATTGACCAGATAGTCGATTTCGTCTTCAGCCAGTGCCAGACCCAACTCGACGTTGGCTTTTTCCAGTGCGGCGCGACCGCCACCCAGCACGTCAATCGCCGTCAGCGGCTTGGGCTCGGCGTGGCTGAACAGACCGCTGGCCTGTTCGAGGTTGCCCAGCACGATTTGCGTCATGCGGTCATGCAGTGCAGCACCAATCAGTTCGGCATCAGCGTCGCTGAACTGGCCAGCCACATAGAACGCAATGCCTCGTTCCAGGCGCTGAACTTTAGCCAGGCCACAGTTGCGGGCAATGTCGCTGGCCTTGCTGGACCAAGGGGAAATGGTGCCAAACCGCGGCAACACCAGGAACAGTCGGCCGCTCGGCTCTTGGACCGGCACACTTGGACCGTACTTCAGGAGACGAGCCAGTACCTGCTGTTCATCGCTGGTCAGCTCACCGGTGGTTTCGGCAAAGTGGGCGAATTCAGCATACAAACCAGTGACAGCCGGAACCTTAAGGCTCAGTTGTGCAAGGAGTTTGCTGTGGCGAAAGGCAGAAAGGGCAGGAGCGCCGCGCAGGATCAACATCTTCGGGACAGCCTCGGGAGGGGTATGCTTTGAGGCCCGGCATTCTAGCCTAAACAGTTCGCCTCGGCACCCGAAACGGTACACCTGACGCACACCAAACGTCGCTAATCGACCAAACCCTTATTCTTTATAGCTATCAGCCGCGTGAGAGAAGGTCTTTTCTGATCTTTGGACAGCGACTAAACCCCCATTCCACAAGGGTTTCAGGGTTTTTTGCGGCCAATATCAGAATGATCAAAAATTGTCGAGATATGGCACCTGCACAGCTTTGCGTATACTGCGCGGATGTTTTCTCTAACTGTATTCCGCCAGCGTTGCGCCAGATGGCTCTTCGCAACCGGACTCTTCCTGATGCTCGGTGCCTGCGTTGAAAAACCCAGCACCCTGGAGCGCGTAAAGGAGGACGGGGTACTGCGGGTGATTACCCGTAACAGCCCGGCGACCTATTTCGAGGATCGCAATGGCGAAACCGGCTTTGAATATGAGCTGGTGAAGCGCTTTGCCGACGATCTGGGGGTAGAGCTTAAAATCGAAACAGCTGACAACCTGGACGAAATGTTCAATCAGTTAAGCCAACCTGACGGCCCTGTTTTGGCTGCTGCCGGTCTGGTCAGCAGCGAGAAGCGCCTGCAACAAGCCAAGTTCTCTCACCCGTACCTCGAAGTCACTCCGCAGATCATCTATCGCAACGGGCAATCGCGTCCGACCTCTCCCGCAGATCTGGTTGGCAAACGCATCACCGTGCTTAAAGGCAGCTCCCACGCCGAGCAGCTTGCCGAACTCAAGAAGCAATACCCCGGGATTGAATATGACGAATCCGACGCAGTTGAAGTCGTTGATTTGCTGCGCATGGTCGATGAAGGGCAGATCGACCTCACACTCGTCGACTCCAACGAAGTGGCCATGAATCAGGTGTACTTCCCCAACGCCCGCGTGGCATTTGATCTGGGCGACGCACGCAGCCAGCGCTGGGCGGTCGCCGCCGGTGAAGACAACAGCCTGCTCAACGAGATCAACGCGTACCTGGACAAGGTCGAGAAAAACGGCACCCTGCAACGCCTCAAAGACCGTTATTACGGTCACGTGGATGTGCTTGGCTACGTCGGTGCCTACACCTTCGCCCAGCACCTGCAGCAGCGCCTGCCCAAGTATGAAAAGTTCTTCAAGGACGCGGCCAAAAAAGAACAGATCGACTGGCGGCTGCTCGCAGCCATGGGCTACCAGGAATCACTGTGGCAGCCCACGGTAACGTCCAAGACAGGCGTTCGCGGCCTGATGATGCTGACCCAGAACACCGCTCAGGCGATGGGTGTTTCAAACCGCCTGGATGCCAAGCAGAGCATCATGGGCGGAGCAAAATACCTCGCGCTGATCAAGAGCGAACTGGACAGTGATATCGAGGAGCCTGATCGCACCTGGTTTGCGCTGGCCGCTTACAACGTTGGCGGCGGACATCTGGAAGACGCACGCAAACTGGCCAAGAAAGAAGGCCTGAACCCTAACAAGTGGCTGGACGTCAAGAAAATGCTGCCTCGCCTTGCGCAGAAGCAGTGGTACAGCAAGACCCGCTATGGCTACGCCCGAGGCGGTGAGCCGGTGCACTTTGTGGCCAACATCCGTCGTTACTACGACATCCTGACATGGGCCACACAACCGCAACTTGAAGGCGATCAGGCGGCTGACAGCAAGCTGCACATCCCCGGCATCGACAAGACCAAGCCCAAGGAAGAGCCACAGCTGTAGAGCGCAGCCTGTAGACCTTCTGTGGGAGCGAGCCTGCTCGCGAATGATCTTCGCGAGCAGGCTCGCTCCCACGAATGATCTCTGTAGCCGTTTTTAAACCTTCGCCGCTGCCACAATCAGTGCTTTCATCTCGGCCACAGCCGATTTGAAGCCCACGAACAACGCATGCGCCACCAGCGCATGGCCAATGTTCAACTCGTTGATCCCCTTGATTGCCGCTACCGCTTCCACGTTGTGGTAGTGCAGGCCATGGCCGGCATTGACGATCAGCCCCTGAGCCAGACCAAACGCCACACCCTCTGCCACACGCTGCAACTCCTCAGCTACTTCGGTAGGGGTTTGCGCGTCAGCATAGCGGCCGGTGTGCAGTTCGATAGCAGGTGCACCTACGCGCCTTGAGGCTTCAATCTGACGTTCGTCGGCATCGATGAACAACGACACTTCACAACCGATTTTAGCCAGACGCTCGACAGCGGCCTTGATCCGCGCCTCTTGCCCGGCAACATCCAGACCACCTTCAGTGGTCAATTCCTGACGGGTTTCAGGCACCAGGCAGATGTGAGCCGGGCGAATGCGCTCGGCAAACACCATCATTTCTTCAGTCACGCCCATTTCGAAGTTCATGCGCGTTTGCAGCACATCCTTGAGCAGCAATACATCACGCTCTTGAATGTGCCGACGGTCTTCACGCAGATGCACGGTGATACCGTCGGCGCCCGCCTCTTCGGCGTCCAGCGCAGCCTTGACCGGGTCAGGGTAACGCGTGCCGCGAGCCTGACGCAGCGTGGCTACGTGGTCGATGTTCACGCCGAGAAGAATGCGATTGCTTTGGGTCACTGGGGCTCTCCTGAAGAGTTGACGATTCGGCGCACAGCATACCGGTCTATTCAGGGCTTGCGAAACAACTCGCGACTGGCCAGGGGCTTGCCAGCCAAATGCACGGCCAGTGCCTGACGCATCAGGCGCTTGGCAGCAGACAAGGCGCCAGGAACGGTCCAGTCAGCCTCGGCCATCCCGTGCAGTTCTGCGCCATGAAACAGTCCGGGCTGCACCAGATAAATCCGCTCAAGCCCAGCATCTACCTGCAAGCGGTACATGCCATCGACGGCCACCGGCTCGCCGTGAATGTCATGAGTCAGCGAAAAGCCATAGCCCAAATCGTCCAGCAAGCGCCACTCGAACGCCCGCAGTAGAGGCTCCAGAGGGCGCCCTTCTGCCAACGCTAAAAGCGTTGCCGCATAGTGATCGAAGACCGCCGGGTGAGGGTCTTCGGCGGGCAGCAACCGAACCAGCAATTCGTTGAGATAGAGACCGCTGAACAAGGCTTCGCCATTGAGCCAGGTTGAAATACCGGCGCTCTCCATGCGCCCGACATTTTTCAACTCGCCCCGCCCTCGAAACTCGATTTCCAGCGGGACAAAGGGCCTGGCCAACGTGCCCGCCTTGCCCCGCGCACTGCGCAACACCGCCCGCAGACGCCCCTGTGGCGTGATGAAATCCACCAGAGCACTGGTTTCGCGATAGGGGCGACTGTGCAGAACGTAAGCGAGTTGGGCTGTGGGGGCTTTGCTGGACATGGAGTGTTCGTATGCGCCTAAAATCACAGTGGGAGCGAGCCTGCTCGCGAGGACCTCAAAAGCGCAACGATTATCCAGTAATCATGCGTTATTGATAATGACCTTCGCGAGCACGCTCGCTCCCACAGGGATAGTGCTGTATTTACAGGTCGCCGTAGCCCAGGGAACGCAGGGCACGCTCGTCGTCGGACCAGCCGCCTTTCACTTTAACCCACAGGTTAAGCATGACCTTGGAGTCGAACAACAGCTCCATGTCCTTGCGCGCTTCGGTGCCGATGCGCTTGATACGCTCACCCTTGTCGCCAATGATGATCTTCTTCTGACCGTCACGTTCAACCAGAATCAAGGCATGGATATGCAGGGTTTTGCCCTGCTGCTTGAACTCTTCGATTTCGACGGTGATCTGGTACGGCAGCTCGGCGCCCATCTGGCGCATGATTTTTTCGCGCACCAGTTCGGCAGCCAGGAAGCGGCTGCTGCGATCAGTGATCTGATCTTCGGGGAAGAAGTGATCGTTTTCCGGCAAGTGATCAGCGATCACGCGCTCCAGAGCCTCGAGGTTGTGACCGTGCTGAGCGGAGATCGGAATGATCTGGGCGTTCGGCAGTTGCTCCTGAAGCCAGCTCAGGTGCGGCATCAACTCGGCCTTGTCTTCGATACGGTCGGTCTTGTTCAGCGCGACGATCAGTGGGCCGGTCACATACTGCACACGCTCCAGGACCATTTGATCTTCGTCGGTCCACTTGGTGCGGTCGACAACGAAAATCACAACGTCGACGTCTTTCAACGCCGCCGAAGCGGTTTTGTTCATGTAGCGGTTAAGGGCCTTTTCGCCGCCCTTGTGCATGCCCGGGGTATCAACGTAGACCGCTTGCACGTTGCCTTCGGTCTTGATGCCCAGCATGTTGTGGCGGGTGGTCTGCGGCTTGCGCGAGGTGATCGCCAGCTTTTGACCCAGAATGTGGTTCAGCAGTGTGGATTTACCCACGTTTGGTCGACCAACAATGGCAACGTAGCCACAGCGAGTTGCAGTTGTATCAGTCATGGCCATTCTCCACGCCAAGGGCTATCAGTGCTGCGGCGGCCGCTACCTGTTCGGCAATACGGCGACTCACACCCTGACCTCGGCTTTTTTCATTCAATAGGGCAATTTCGCACTCAACGAAGAACGTGCGGCAATGCGGTTCGCCTTGGATATCTACCACTTCGTAGCGTGGCAGATCGCAGGCACGCGACTGCAAGAACTCTTGCAGGCGGGTTTTTGGATCTTTATTGGTGTCAACGAGGGTCAACGTCTCGAATTCGCTGGCAAGCCATGCCAATACGCGGTCGCGGGCGGCATCCATGCCCGCATCCAGGTAGATGGCGCCAATCAGCGCTTCAAGGGCATCAGCCAGGATCGATTCGCGGCGAAAACCACCGCTTTTGAGCTCCCCCGAACCCAGGCGCAGGTACTCGCCCAGCTCAAAACCACGGGCCAGTACGGCCAGGGTTTCACCTTTTACCAAGCGTGCGCGCAGGCGCGACAACTGGCCTTCACGGGCCAACGGGAAGCGATCGAATAAGGCTTCACCGGCAACAAAATTGAGAATGGCATCACCCAGGAACTCAAGGCGCTCGTTATTGCGCCCCGCGAAACTGCGGTGTGTCAGGGCCAGAACCATCAGTTCCTGGTCTTTGAAGGTGTAGCCGAGCTGACGCTCTAAACGTTCTAAAGAAAAACTCACGATTTACCCACGCTGAGTTCGTGGCCGAATGTCACCACCGGACCGATATTAGGGATCAGTGATGTTCGTTTATCGCATAGCAAATGGACAGGGAACAGGCTGTTCGCCGCCGTCACACTTAACGCTTTGTTCAAATCCACATCCTGAATACTCAGGCATACGACTTATTCGTACGCCTGAAAAGCATTCGGCGCTGTTATTAACAGCGCCGTTTTTGACTACTTGATCAGACCAACCCGCGAGAAGTTCGGCAGGTTGCTCGCCTTGGGTTCCGGCCAGCTCATCCAAACAGCGAAGGCCTTGCCGACAATGTTCTTGTCGGGAACCATGCCCAGCTCGTCCTTGGGAATGTTCGGATCATCCCAGTAACGGCTGTCGTTCGAATTGTCGCGATTGTCGCCCATCATGAAGTAATGCCCGGCCGGAACCGTCCACTCCTTGTCAGGCGGCGCACGATAGCGGCTCATTTCCTTGCGGATCATGTGCTCGACTTCGCCCAGCTTCTCTTTGTACAACTCGGCACTGCCCAGGGTTCCAGCCTCGACGCCCACCAATTGCTCGGCAACCGGCTTGTCGTTGACATAGAGATGCTTGTCGCTGGTGTAGCGAATCTTGTCGCCCGGCAGGCCAACTACACGCTTGATGTAGTTGACTGTCGGATCGCTTGGATAGCGAAACACCATCACATCGCCCCGCTTCGGATCACCCACTTCGATGATTTTCGTGTCGAGTACCGGCAAGCGGATCCCGTACGAAAATTTATTCACCAAAATGAAGTCGCCCACATCCAGGGTCGGCTTCATCGAGCCGGACGGGATCTGGAACGGCTCAACCAGAAACGAACGCAGCACCAGCACGATGAACAACACCGGGAAGAACGACTTGCCGTATTCAACCAGCAACGGTTCCTTGTTGAGCTTTTCGACGACCTGCATATCAACCGGCGTAACGCTGGCTTGATAGTTGGCAATGGCCTTGCGCCGGCGAGGAGCCAGGAAGACCAAATCGAGCAGCGCCAGCAAACCGCACACGGCAACAGCAATGACCAGCAACAGCGGGAAATTTAGTGACATAGGACCTAGCTATCCAACCTGAGCACTGCAAGGAAGGCTTCTTGTGGAATTTCCACGTTACCCACTTGCTTCATGCGTTTTTTACCGGCTTTCTGCTTTTCCAACAGCTTGCGCTTACGGCTAACGTCACCACCGTAGCATTTGGCCAGTACGTTTTTTCGGAGCGCTTTAACAGACGAGCGCGCAATGATTTGGCCGCCAATAGCAGCCTGAATTGCTACATCGAACATCTGACGCGGAATCAGCTCTTTCATCTTCTCGGTCAACGCACGCCCTTTGTAGTGAGCGTTATCGCGGTGAACAATCAGTGCCAGGGCATCAACTTTTTCGCCGTTGATCAGTACATCAAGCTTGACCAGATTAGCTGACTGATAACGGTTGAAATGGTAATCAAGCGAAGCATAGCCGCGACTGGTGGACTTGAGACGGTCGAAGAAGTCCAGAACCACTTCGTTCATCGGCAAATCGTAGGTCACTTGCACCTGAGTACCCAGGAACAACATGTCGTGCTGAACGCCGCGCTTTTCAATGCACAGGGTAATGACGTTACCCAGGTGCTCTTGGGGCACAAGGATATTGGCGCGCACGATAGGCTCGCGGATGTCTTCAATCGAAGACACGTCAGGCAGCTTGGACGGATTATCGACGTAAATCGTTTCACCCGTCTTGAGCAGCAGCTCAAAAATTACGGTTGGAGCCGTGGTGATCAGGTCCAGGTCGTACTCGCGCTCAAGGCGCTCCTGAATGATCTCCATGTGCAGCATGCCCAGAAAGCCACAACGGAAGCCGAAGCCCAGTGCGTCGGAGCTTTCAGGGGTGTATTGCAGCGACGAGTCGTTCAGCGTGAGCTTTTGCAGGGCTTCGCGGAAGTCTTCGAAGTCGTCAGAGCTGACCGGGAACAAGCCCGCATAAACCTGAGGCTGAATACGCTTGAAACCTGGCAGCACGTCAACGTCAGGCGTCGTGCTCAAAGTCAGGGTATCGCCCACTGGCGCACCGTGAATGTCCTTGATGCCGGCAATGATGAAACCTACTTCACCCGCCTTCAGGTCGGTGGTAGCGGTGTGCTTGGGGTTGAACACACCCACGCTGTCTACCAGGTGCATCTTGCCGGTGGACTTGACCAGAATCTTGTCGCCCTTTTTCACGCGGCCGTGGCGCACGCGAACCAGGGACACAACGCCCAGATAGTTGTCGAACCAGGAATCGATAATCAACGCTTGCAGCGGATCTTCGTAATTACCGGTTGGCGCAGGAATGGTGTGCACCAGACGCTCAAGCACTTCGTCGACACCCAGGCCGGTTTTGGCGCTGCAGGTCACGGCATCAGTGGCATCAATACCAATGATTTTTTCGATTTCTTCCTTCACGCGATCAGGATCGGCCTGCGGCAAGTCGATCTTGTTCAACACCGGCATGACTTCAAGGCCCTGCTCGATGGCGGTGTAGCAGTTGGCTACGGACTGGGCTTCTACGCCCTGCCCCGCATCGACCACAAGCAAAGCACCTTCACAGGCTGCCAGGGAGCGGCTAACTTCGTAGGTGAAGTCGACGTGCCCCGGGGTATCAATGAAGTTCAATTGATAGGTAATGCCGTCTTTGGCCGTGTAATACAAGGTAACGCTGTGGGCCTTGATAGTGATCCCGCGCTCACGCTCGAGGTCCATGGAATCCAGTACTTGGGCTTCCATTTCGCGGGCACTCAGGCCACCGCACATCTGGATGAAGCGATCGGCCAGCGTCGACTTGCCATGGTCAATGTGGGCGATGATGGAGAAATTGCGGATATGACTCAAATCACTCACGGGTCAACACTCAAAAAAGTCGCAGGCAGACTGCCCGCCGAAAAATAGCCGGGAATTGTACCTGATCCTCTCGCCAAGCGTCACGTTCACAGGCCAATGGACACCTACAAAAAAGCCCCTATCGCGAGATAGAGGCTCTTGATTAACTCAATGCCCGCTCATCAACCCGCCCGGCGCAACAACCAGAAACCGGCCAGAGCACAGATGGAGGCCGGTACCAGCACCGCAAACAGCGGCGAGAAACCGAACACCAGGCTCAAAGGCCCCAGCAGGTCTTGGGCGATCTTGAACACGAAACCTACCAGCACCCCGGTAAACACCCGTTGACCCAGGGTAACAGAGCGCAACGGACCGAAGATGAAGGATATGGCCATTAACACCAGCGCAGCCGTTACCAGCGGCTGCAACACTTTGACCCAAAAAGCCAGCCAGTAACGACCATTATTCAGGCCCTGATCCTTGAGGTAATGGATGTAGCTCCACAAACCTGCAATCGACAGCGACTCAGGAGCCATGACCACGGTATTGAGCAGTTGCGGGCTCAATGACACATCCCAACGCTCTTCAGGCGTTTTAACGACCTCAGTGCTGTTGCCGTGAAAAAGAGTAGTGCTCACGTCACTCAACTGCCATTGACCCTGATCGTACTGGGCCTTGATGGCAAAGCTCGCAGACTGCATCTGGTGGTCTTTGTCAAAACGATACCGGGTCACGCCGTAAAGCAGCCCATTGGGCTGAACAGCGTTGATATGGATGAATTCGTCACCCTGGCGATGCCACAGACCATGCTTGGAGCTTTGCGAATCACCGCCACCTTGCGCCAGTGCACGATTGGCCTGAGCGATGTTCTCGGTGGCCGGGACCACATACTCGCCGATCAGCACGCCCGCCAGCATCAGCACCAGCATCGGCTTCATGACGGCCCAGACAATGCGCCCAAGGGACACGCCCGCAGCACGCATGATGGTGAGTTCGCTGTTGCTGGCAAGGCCGCCCAAACCAATCAGGCAGCCAATCAACGCTGCCATCGGCAACATTTCATATAAGCGACGCGGTGCGGTCAGCATGACAAAACTGAACACATCCAGAATGGTGTAGCTGCTGCTGATACTGCGCATCTCATCGATCAACGCAAACAGCAGCGCCAGACCCAGGATGATGCCCAGCACGGCCAAAATCGCCAATAACACACTGCTACCAATGTAGCGGTCGAGCTTAACCACGGGCCATCTCCTCGGCACTACGGCGACTTGCCAGCTTCAAGCGCAGCGGCTCCCAATACATCAGTCCCAGGCCAATGACCAAGAACAGGCCATGCACCCACCACAAGCCCAGCGCCAGCGGGATCTTGCCACCTTCAAGCAGGCCTCGACCCCAAGTCAGCATGCTCAGGTAGCCCATATAAAGAAGAATGGCCGGCAACAGCTTGAGGAAGCGCCCCTGGCGCGGGTTGACCCGCGACAACGGCACCGCGATCAGAGTCACGATAAATACCAGCAGCGGGAAGGCAATACGCCATTGCAACTCGGCGACCGCACGCGGGGCCGGATTGCCTATCAGGTCAGGAGTAGGGATCGCGTCTCGATCGGTCACGTCATTGCTGACTTCCGGTTTTGGCAGCAATACACCGTAAGTGTCGTACTTGATCGCACGGTAATCGGCCTGCCCCGGGTTGCCGTCGTAGCGATAGCCGTTGTCCAGAATCAACCAGCGGCTGCCATCGGGGCGAATCTCCTGACGACCCTTTTGCGCCAGCAGTACAGAAATACTACGGTCCTTGGCATCCTCGCCGAGCTTTTTCTGAGTAATGAAGACGTTGGACAAAAGGCTGCGGTCATTGCTCAGTTCTTCGGTGTAAGTCACCCGCGGACCATCACTCAACGACTGAAAGCGACCGGCTTCCAGGGTATCGAACTCGGTCAGGGCGTCCTGCTTGTTGAGCAACAGCTGAAATTCATTGGCGCCCTGGGGAGCCAGGCTCAGGCTGAGCCAGGCCACGATCAGTGCGACCAGCGTAGCGGGCGCCATGGTTATGGCCAGCAAGCGCTGACGACTCATGCCGGTGGCCGACAGCACGGTCATTTCGCTTTCAAGATACAAGCGGCCATAAGACAGAAGAATGCCCAGAAACAGCCCCAGCGGCAGGATCAACTGCATGAAGCCTGGCAGTCGGAACCCCATGATCAGGAACAATGACCCCGGATCCAGGGCACCTGAGGCGGCCTGAGCGAGATATTTGATGAAACGACCGCTCATGATGATGACCAGCAGCACAGCGCTGACAGCGCTCAATGTAAGCAGGACTTCGCGGGATAGATAACGGAAGACGATCAAACCAGACACTCCAGGGTCGTCAGGCTAAGGCGGCCAAACAAGCAGCATAACGAGTCGGCCCATACCCCATCATAGATGAGACGGGCCGTCTAAAAAGATGGCGCATTATCCTGTGAATGACCGCCCCTGTCACTGCGCAGTCTTGAAAGTACTCAGTTGGCCGAATCCCGGGGTTGTCAGGCTCCTGCGGCGGGGTTCAAACTGCCCGCTTTGACGCCAGCCTTAATCACAGGTGAAGCGCTTCATCTATCAAGCAAGCAAACAACATCGTTTGTGTGCATGTTGACCATTTGATTCAGGGACCCCGACATGGAACTGGTTGTAAAAAGCGTTAGTCCAGAAACGTTGAAAACCGCCACTCTGGTGGTCGCCATCGGCGAAGGCCGCAAGCTGGGCCCTACCGCCAAAGTCATTGACGAACTCACCGGCGGCGCTATCAGCGCAGTCCTCAAACGTGGGGATCTGGCTGGCAAAACCGGTCAAAGCCTGCTGCTGCAAAGCCTGCCCAACCTCAAGGCCGAACGCGTGTTGCTGCTGGGCACCGGTAAGGATGAAGAGCTGGGCGACCGCCCGTTCCGTAAAGTCATCAGCGGCGCACTTGGCGTATTAAAAGGCCTGGGTGGCAGCGATGCGGTGTTCGCACTCGACGAACTGGTGGTCAAGGGTCGCGACAGCTACAGCAAGAACCGCCTGCTGGCAGAAACCCTGATCGACGGTGGCTACACCTTCGACCGCTTCAAAAGCCAGAAAGCCGAACCTCGTGCCCTGAAAAAAATCACCCTGCTGACCATCAAGGCTGCACAGGCTGAAGTTCAGCGCGCCGTGACCCACGCCCAGGCGATTGCTTCGGGCATGTCGTTCACCCGCGACCTGGGCAACCTGCCACCTAATATCTGCCACCCGGTTTTCCTGGCCGAACAGGCCAAGGATCTGGGCAAGGAATTCAAAGGCCTGAAAGTCGAGATTCTTGACGAAAAGAAAATCAAGGACCTGGGCATGGGCGCGTTCTACGCCGTAGGCCAGGGCAGTGACCAGCCTCCTCGCCTGATCGTAATGAACTATGCCGGCGGCAAGAAATCCGAAAAACCGTTCGTACTGGTCGGCAAAGGCATTACGTTCGACACCGGCGGCATCAGCCTCAAGCCGGGCGCCGGCATGGATGAAATGAAATACGACATGGGCGGTGCTGCCAGCGTATTCGGCACCCTGCGCGCCGTACTGGAGCTAAAACTGCCGATCAACCTGGTATGTATCCTGGCGTGTGCCGAAAACATGCCAAGCGGCGGCGCTGCACGCCCCGGCGATATCGTGACCACCATGAGCGGCCAAACTGTCGAAATCCTCAACACCGACGCCGAAGGCCGTCTGGTGCTGTGCGACGCACTGACCTACGCCGAGCGCTTCAAACCCCAGGCCGTAATCGACATCGCCACCCTGACCGGCGCCTGCATGGTTGCACTGGGCGCTCACACTTCCGGCCTGATGGGCAACAACGACGAACTGATCGACCAACTGCTGGAAGCGGGCAAACTGGCCGACGACCGCGCATGGCAGCTGCCATTGTTCGACGAATACCAGGAGCAACTGGACAGCCCGTTCGCTGACATGGCCAACATTGGCGGCCCCAAAGGCGGCGCCATTACCGCAGGCTGCTTCCTTTCGCGCTTCGCCAAAGCCTATAACTGGGCTCACCTGGACATCGCCGGCACGGCATGGGTCAGCGGCGGCAAGGACAAGGGCGCCAGTGGCCGTCCTGTACCCCTGCTGACCCAGTACCTGCTCGATCGCGCCAACGCTTGAAGCTGACAATCGAAGGCTGCGCCGCTTGACGGCGGCGCAGTCCCGATTCAGGAATCGCAATGACCCCAGAACCACACACAGAGTTGACCAAGGTTGACTTTTATATCCTGCCCAGCGCCGAACCTTCAGCGCGGCTGGATTTTGCCTGCAAACTCACCGAAAAGGCCTGGCGCCTTGGCCACAGGGTGTATGTGCACTGCACTGACAACGCTCAACGCCAAGATCTGGATGAACGCCTGTGGCGCTTCAAGGGCGAAAGCTTCGTGCCCCACAGCAACACCGAAGACGAACCCGACGGCGTAGTCGTCATGGGCTGCGCAGACGCGCCCCCAAGCCATCAGGACTTGTTGATCAACCTGGACCTCAAAGTCCCCGAATTCTTCAAACGCTTCGCCCGCGTGGCCGAAGTAGTGGTCGAAGACCCCGCCGTCCGACTGGCCGCACGGGAGAGTTTCCGCTTCTACCGTGAACAGGGCTATCCTCTGCAAGACCACAAGTTACAACGACTCTGAGCACACGATGGACACCTCTAATTCGCCGCAAAAAGCTGCACACCTGCTCGATGATCTTGAGTCCATTCGCAAGTTGCTCGGCGATGAGGGCCTGCAACCGCCCCTCTTGACGGAGATGGTCGACCAGGACGATGCACAGATTCCGCTGCTGTCTGACGTGATTAGCGAGGAAGTCGAGCCCGTACCGACGCAAATACCGCTGGTCGGTATTACCCCGGCGCCCGTCGTTGAAAAAGCGCCGGATGCACTGCTGGTGCACCTGGACAAGGAACTGCGCACGGCAGCCCAGGCCATCATGCAAGACGTGATCAACGACTTCGCCCCGCACATCGAAACCGAGATCAAACGCCGCCTCGATGCGCACATGGAGCGCTTGCTCGCCCAGCATCAGAGCTAAAGCGCTCTGCGTAGCAGCCGCCGAAGGTTGCGTCCGATTGCGCAGCGATCGTAAAGCCTGAGATTGCGGTCTACCTGAAAGACCGCCCCTTCTGATATGACGACGGCTGCGCCGCCGGACGCAGCCTCGTGCCTCGGCAGCTGCTACGAAATACGCACCGGCCACACCACAACTCGCCCTACGTCTCCCACCCCGCTATACTTGCCGGCTTTCCTGAATTAATGCCAATAGGGTCCCGCCGCGCATGGATAAGACCTACCAGCCGCACGCCATTGAAACTTCCTGGTACAAAACCTGGGAAGAAGAGAATTATTTTGCCCCGCAAGGCGCGGGCGACCCGTACACCATCATGATCCCGCCGCCGAACGTCACCGGCAGCCTTCACATGGGTCACGGTTTCAACAACGCGATCATGGACGCCCTGATCCGTTTCCGCCGCATGCAGGGTCGCAACACCCTGTGGCAGCCGGGCACCGACCACGCGGGTATCGCCACCCAGATGCTGGTTGAGCGTCAGATCGAAGCACAAGGTCTGAACCGCCACGACCTGGGTCGCGAAAAATTCCTCGATAAAATCTGGGAATGGAAAGATCAGTCCGGCGGTAATATCAGCCGTCAGATCCGTCGCCTTGGCTCGTCCGTAGACTGGAGCCGCGAACGTTTCACCATGGATGACGGCCTGTCCGAAGCCGTGAAAGAAGCCTTTGTACGCCTGCACGAAGACGGCCTGATCTATCGCGGCAAGCGTTTGGTCAACTGGGACACCAAGCTGCACACCGCCATCTCCGACCTTGAGGTTGAAAACCACGACGAGAAAGGCTTCCTGTGGAACCTTCGCTACCCGCTGGCTGACGGCGCCAAGACGGCTGAAGGTCTGGATTACCTGGTGGTTGCCACCACCCGTCCGGAAACCATGCTCGGCGATGCTGCCGTTGCGGTAAACCCGGAAGACGAACGCTACAAGGCCCTGATCGGCAAATTCGTAGAGCTGCCACTGGTTGGCCGCCGCATCCCGATCATAGCTGACGACTACTGCGATCCTGAATTCGGCACCGGCTGCGTGAAAATCACCCCGGCCCACGATTTCAATGACTACGAAGTCGGCAAGCGCCACAACCTGCCGCTGCTGAACATCTTCGACAAAAACGCCAAAGTGCTGGCTGCTGCTCAGGTGTTCAACCTCGACGGCAAGCTCAACGAAACCATCGACGGTACCCTGCCAGCCAAATACGCTGGCCTGGATCGCTTTGAAGCGCGCAAACAAATCGTTGCTGATTTCGACGAAGCCGGCCTGCTGGTCAGCGTCGACGATCACGCACTGAAAGTACCGAAGGGTGACCGCTCCGGCACCATCATCGAGCCGTGGTTGACTGACCAGTGGTACGTATCGACCAAGCCGCTGGCAGAACCTGCCATTGCCGCCGTTGAAGACGGCCGCATCGCGTTCGTACCTAAACAGTACGAAAACATGTACTTCTCGTGGATGCGCGACATCCAGGACTGGTGCATCAGCCGTCAGCTGTGGTGGGGCCATCGCATCCCGGCCTGGTACGACGAATCGGGCAAGGTCTATGTAGGGCGCGACGAAGCTGAAGTCCGCGCTAAAAACAACCTGGGTCCGGACGTTGCACTGCAACAGGACAACGACGTGCTCGACACCTGGTTCAGTTCGGGTCTGTGGACGTTCTCCACCCTGGGCTGGCCGGAAAAAACCGACGCGCTGAAAACCTTCCACTCCACTGACGTGCTGGTTACCGGCTTCGACATCATTTTCTTCTGGGTTGCCCGGATGATCATGCTCACCATGCACTTGGTGAAAAACGAAGACGGCACGCCGCAGGTTCCGTTCAAGACTGTGTATGTACACGGTTTGGTACGAGACGGTCAGGGCCAGAAGATGTCCAAGTCCAAAGGCAACGTCCTGGACCCGCTGGACATCATCGACGGCATCGAACTCGAAGACCTGGTGGCCAAACGCACCACGGGTCTGATGCAGCCAAAACTGCTGAAGAAAATCGAGAAGCAGACCCGCGACGAATTCGCAGACGGCATCGCCAGCTACGGCACCGACGCCCTGCGCTTCACCTTCTGCTCGCTGGCGTCTACCGGTCGTGACATCAAGTTCGACATGGGCCGCGTTGAAGGCTATCGCAACTTCTGCAACAAGATCTGGAACGCCGCACGTTACGTGCTGGACAAGGGCGAAGACTGCGGCCAGAACGGCGAAGCCTACGAACTGTCACTGGCCGACCGCTGGATCATCTCGCAGTTGCAACGCACTGAAGCCGAAGTGACCCGTCACCTCGACCAGTTCCGTTTCGACCTGGCCGCACAAGCGCTGTATGAGTTCATCTGGAACCAGTACTGCGACTGGTACCTGGAGCTGTCCAAGCCTGTACTGTGGGACGAAAATGCTCCGGTAGAACGTCAGCGCGGCACCCGTCGTACGCTGGTCCGTGTACTGGAAGTTGCTTTGCGTCTGGCGCACCCGTTCATGCCGTTCATCACCGAAGAAATCTGGCAGCGCATCGCGCCGTTGGCCGGTGTTGAAGGCAAGACCATCATGCTGCAACCGTGGCCAGTGGCCAACGAAGCACGCATCGACCAGGCGGCCGAAGACGATATTGAATGGCTCAAGGGCTTGATGCTCGGCACGCGTAATATCCGTGGCGAAATGAACATCGGCCCGGGCAAACCATTGCAGTTGTACCTGAAAAACGTCAGCAGCGAAGACCAGCGCCGTCTGACCGAGAACGATGCCTTGCTCAAAAAGCTGGCTAAACTCGAATCGATCACCGTGCTGCAAGACGGTGCCGAAGCCCCTCTGTCTGCTACCGCTCTGGTTGGTGAGATGGAAGTGCTGGTGCCCATGGCCGGCCTGATCGACAAAGATGCAGAGTTGGCGCGCCTGGACAAGGAAATCCAGCGCTTGCACGGCGAAGTTGCGCGAGTGGGCGGCAAATTGTCGAATGCCGCGTTCGTTGACAAGGCCCCGGCCGAAGTCATCGAAAAAGAACGTGCCAAATTGGCCGAAGCCGAACAGGCCTTGAGCAAATTGGCAGACCAGCACGCGCGGATTTCCAGCCTGTAATCACGCTGCGCACCTGATCGCGGGCAAGGCCGCTCCCGCAGGGTTTAACTCTGCAGGAGCGGCCTTGCCCGCGATTGCTTTTGTGGAATGAATTGAACATGACTACCCCACGTACTTCCAAAGCCACACGCCACAAGCCCAAGCCTGCAGGTGAAGCCAAGCCGGTCGAGCCGCGCGTCAAGCCGAGCCTGCACCCGCGTAACCGTCACCAGGGCCGCTATGACTTCCCGCAGCTGATTTCGGTCTGCCCTGAGCTGGCGGAGTTTGTGATCATCAACCCGTACGGCAAAGAAAGCATCGATTTCGCCAACCCGAGCGCCGTGCGCGTCTTCAACCGCGCCCTACTCAAGGCGTTCTACGGGATTGCCCACTGGGATATCCCGGCTGACTACCTGTGCCCGCCGGTACCGGGGCGCGCCGACTACGTGCACTTCCTGGCCGACCTTCTGGCCAGCATCAACGACGGTGAAATCCCGCGAGGCCAAAACGTTCGTGTACTGGACATCGGCATGGGCGCCAACTGCGTCTACCCGCTGATCGGCCATAGCGAATACCGCTGGCAGTTCCTGGGCACCGAAGTCGACCCGACAGCAGTAAAAGCGGCCAAGGCGATTGTGCAGTCCAACGGCCTGAACAAAGCCATCAGCCTGCGCCTGCAACCCAACCCGCAGAAGATCCTGCTGGACCTGCTGGAAAGCAGCGAGCGCTTTGACCTGACCATGTGCAACCCTCCGTTCCACGCCTCGCTGGACGAAGCCACGCGCGGCAGTGAGCGTAAATGGCGCGCATTGGGCAAGGCAGATCCCAAGCGCAAGCTACCGGTTCTGAACTTCGGTGGCCAAGCGGCCGAATTGTGGTGCGAAGGTGGCGAACAGCGCTTTGTCACTCAGCTGATTCGCGAAAGCATTCAGGTGGGTCGCCAAATACTGTGGTTCAGCGTTTTGGTGTCCAAGGCTTCGAACTTGCCAGCCATCCAGACTGCGCTGAAAAAAGCGGGTGCCCGCGAAAGCCAGGTGGTGGACATGTCGCAGGGCAACAAGCAAAGCCGCTTTGTCGCCTGGACATTCCATGACAAAGAGCAGCAACAGCTGTGGCGCGAGAAGAACTGGAAGTAAGCGTGTAAATACGCCAAACCTCGTAGCAGCTGCCGAGCTGCGCGAGGCGGCTGCTACGGGAACAGCGCCCATAAAAAAACCGCACTTCGGAGTGATCCGAAGCGCGGTTTTTTTACAACAGTCTTACTTGTTAACAGCGTCAGTCAGGCCTTTGGCCACAACGAGCTTGATAACTTTTTTGGCAGCGATTTCGATGGCAGCGCCAGTCGAAGGGTTACGGCCAGTACGGGCAGGACGCTCGGTCACTTTCAGTTTGCCAATACCTGGCAGAGTGATTTCGCCGCCATTTTCCAATTGATCAGCAACGATCTGAGCCAGTTGGTCCAGAGCGTTACGCGCGGTAGTTTTCGGCGCGTCGATGGCTTCAGCGATATCGGCGATCAGTTGGTCTTTAGTAATAGCCATTGAGATGTTCCTTCCCTATCAAATTCATTTGGTTTGCAGAGTGCAATGTCAGCCATCGAGCCAGATCTCAAGGGTCTGGCACACCCGCCAGCTTTCACGACGAATCGCGGATGTAGATAGCAAAAACGGGGTTTGGTTCGACCTGACACATGCTGAATGCACGCTTTACGCCGTTTCCGAGCGCAAGACCGGGCAAAACTAGCACAGAGACAGTTAAATATCCGCCTCTACCTAGCCATTTGGTCAGCTTTATCGCCTTAAAACCGTAAAAAAACCGTACCGGGTGGTCTCAAGCCCCCCAAACACCGACCTGAGGCTCAGGTGCGGTACACTTGGCGCCTTTGCGGGGTGCGCCCCCTGTCCTCTCATTACTCGCCGAGAAGCCCATGCCGATCCGTCATTGCATCGTTCATTTAATTGACAAAAAACCCGACGGTACGCCCGCTGTTCTTCATGCTCGCGACTCTGAACTGGCCGAGTCTCAAGCCATTGAGAACATGCTTGCGGACCTCAACGAAAGCTACAACGCCAAACAAGGCAAGGCATGGGGCCTTTTCCATGCAGAATCCGGTGCTCATCCGTTCAGCGGCTGGCTCAAGGAATACCTCGATGGCGGTAAAGACTTCACCGCGTTCAGCCGCGTTGCAGTCGAGCACCTGCAAAAGCTGATGGAGGAGTCCAACCTCTCCGTCGGCGGCCACGTCCTGTTTGCTCATTACCAGCAAGGCATGACCGACTACCTGGCGATCGCCCTGCTGCATCACAGCGACGGCGTGGCAGTGACCTCGGATCTGGACGTGACCCCTTCGCGTCACCTGGACCTTGGCCAGTTGCACCTGGCTGCACGGATCAACATTTCGGAGTGGCAAAACAACAAGCAGTCCAAGCAGTACATTTCGTTTATCAAAGGTAAAAACGGCAAGAAAGTCTCGGAATACTTCCGCGACTTTATCGGCTGCCAGGAAGGCGTCGACGGGCCGGGCGAAACCCGCACCCTGCTCAAGGCCTTCAGCGACTTCGTTGAAAGCGAAGATTTGCCCGAAGAGTCCGCCCGCGAAAAAACCAAGACGCTGGTCGATTACGCCAGCAGCCAGGCCAAAATCGGCGAACCCATGGGTCTGGCAGAGTTGTCCGAGCTGATCGACGAAGAGCGTCCGAAAGCCTTCTACGACCATATCCGCAACAAGGATTACGGCCTGTCGCCTGAAATCCCGGCAGACAAACGCACCCTGAACCAGTTCCGCCGCTTCACGGGGCGCGCTGAGGGCCTGTCTATCAGCTTTGAAGCCCACCTGCTGGGCTCCAAGGTAGAGTTCGACGAAGAAGCCGGCACGCTGGTCATCAAGGGCTTGCCGACCCAACTGCTAGATCAGCTCAAGCGCAGCAAGTAATGCTTAACGGTATTTTGAAGAAAGTTCTGTTTGTTCTGGTGGTGGTGGTTATTTTCCAGAACTGGGGCAAGATCGAACGCATGCTCAACCCCTCAGGGGCCGTCTCCGAGCAAACCCGGGCCAGCGCCCGGGTGGTGCTGTATTCCACCGAATGGTGTGGCTACTGCAAGGCGACGCGCCGGTTTCTGGATGAGAAAGGCATCCCGTTCAAGGAGTTCGATATCGAGAAAGACGCCGTCGCCCGTCAGGCTTACGAAGCGCTGGGCGGGCGCGGTATTCCGATACTGGACGTGAACGGCACGCTGATCAGGGACTTCAAGCCGGATGCGATACTGGCGGCATTGAAATAACCCCTTGCGCCTGGCTTTGCACCAGGCATTCCTTGGCGCTCTTCCTGAGCTTTTTGATCAGTCGCTCCTGGCGCAAGGCTTCGCCCCTATCAGGCCAGGACTCGACATACACCAGGGCTAAGGCCGGGCTTGAAGCAAAAAAGCGCGCGCCCTTGCCGCTTTGATGCTTGGCAAAGCGGCGCACCGGGTCATCGCTGATACCGCAATACAGAGAACCATTGGCGGCCCGCACCAGATAAACAAACCAGGGTTTCTCGCTCATCGTCAACGACTGCCCTGAAAAGCTCTGAGCCCTTTTTGCGCCTGAGCCCGGATGGCGTTCTGCACCAGTGGCGTCCACCCCAGCAACAAGCCCTTGGTGCCCAGTGCCTGGCGCGCCCAGCGCCATACGTCGAAGTGATCGTGGTGCTCGCAAATCTTGCCGTCACGAAACACAAACTGCGCCTGAATATCATTGACCACCGTAGCCCCGGTCTGGCTAAACACGTAGGTTGCCACCCAGTGTGCGCTGCCGTGCTGTCCTTGGGCCTGAACCTGATCGAAGGTCAGGCTGAAATCCTTGGCACGGGAGGTCAGCATGCGCCACATGTCTGCGGCATCCTGGCCACGCAGCTCGCCAAAAACCGGGTCGCTGAACAACACGTCGTCGGTGTAGCAGGCCGCCATCGCTTGTGCATCCAGCTGCTGGAAGGCCTGGTAGAAACGAGTGATCAATGCGTGATGGTCTTGGCTCATGGCAGGGTCCGTGCGGGTCAGTAAGTCGAGCACGATAATCTGCCATGAACAGAAACACTATGGGCCTCAGATTTTCTCGCTCTGCACATTCACATACAGGGAACGGCCAGCGCCGAGCCCGGCAACGATAGCCCCCAGGCCAAGCACCGCAAAAATCCAGCCCACGGCATTCCAGCCCCCCGTCACCTCATGCACGACCCCGACCGCCAGCGGCCCCATGGATGCCACGGTGTAACCGATGCCCTGGGCCATGCCAGACAGGTTGGCCGCGACATGAGCGTCCCGCGAGCGCAGCACGATCAGAGTCAAAGCCAGGCTGAACGTGCCGCCCTGCCCCAGTCCCAACACAATCGCCCAGCCCCACAAACCCTCGATGGGGGCATACAGGCAACCAAACAATCCGGCCAGGGTCATGATCATTACCAGCACGATCGCCAGTCGTTGATCTTTACCCCGCGTAGCCAACCAGGGAGCCGTCAGTGCTGTCAGCAATTGCACGATGACCGAGCCCGACATCACCAGACCAGCCTGGGTCGGGGTCAAACCGCGACCGATCAGGATTGAAGGCAACCAGCCAAACACGATGTAGGACAACGAGGACTGCAGCCCCATGTAGAGCGTTACTTGCCAGGCAAGTGGATCACGCAGCAGACCACTCACACGATAAGCAACATTGTGTGAGCCTTGACGCTTGCCAACCTGGGGCAACCAGAAAATGGCCGCGATCAGTGCCGGCAACGCCCAAAACCCGAGTCCCATAGCCCAGCTCTGGCCCAAAGACTCGCTCAGTGGCACCGTTGCGCCCGCCGCCAGTGCCGCGCCCAGGCACAAGGCCATGGTGTAGACACCGGTCATGGTCCCGGCATGTCCCGCGAAATCGCGTTTGATGATGCCCGGCAACAGCACACCGATGACGCCAATACTGGCGCCCGCCAGAATGCTCCCGGCAAACAGCCCGACCTCCCCCAGACAACTGCGCAGAACGATGCCGCCGCCCAGTGTCACAAGAATCCCCAGCACCACCCGCTCGGTACCAAAGCGCCGAGCCAGAATCGGCGCCAAAGGCGCAAATAACCCCAGACAAAGCACCGGCAACGTAGTCAACAAACCGGCCTGCGCCGCCGACAGCCCCAGGCTGTCCGACACCTCGCCCAGCAACGGCGCCATGCTCGACAATGCCGGACGCAGGTTCAGCGCCACCAGTACCAGCCCCAACAACAGCAACCAGGGCCGCAGCACGACCGGGGGCGTTTGCTGCACCTGTTCGTCGTCAATTTCAGCATCAATCAGCAACTCCTCCAGCTCGTCCAGATGGCGAGAGGGTTCGACGCTGGCATTGGCAACTGACGAAGGGTGAGTCATGGCTTGCTCCGGCTCAAGGTTCATTGATCAACGTCCGGCACAGCGCCATGGCCCGTTGCGGGTTTTGTTGTTCTACGGCTTCAAGTAACTCGACGTGCAGGTCGAACACCAATTGGCGCCTTGGATGAACGTCCATCGTCTTGCGCAAATGATTGGTCACAACGCTTGAGGTGTAGCGGTACAGCTCGCTCAAGGCCGGATTGTGCGCGGCATCTATCAGCCGCTGGTGAAACAGTAAGTCGCAGCAAATGTAGGTATCGAGTTCGCCGTGGTAATGCTCGCCACTTGCGTTCAGCGCAACGTGCAACAGCCTCAGATCCTCATCCGTACGGCGCAAGGCCGCCAGGCCAACGGCCTCAACCTCAATAATTTGCCGCATTTCCCGGCCCTGCTCGATTGAGCAGGACGACAACGCACGCAGCGTGTCCATCGGGTCGACACGCCCTCGCAGGTAACTGCCATCGCCCTGACGGATTTCGATCAGCCCGGTGAACGCCAGCACGCGCATGGCTTCACGCACGGTGTTACGGCTGATGTTGAGTTGCGCCGCAAGCTCCGGCTCAGTCGGCAAACGCTGCCCCACTGCCCAGGTGCCGTTGTTTATTCGCGTACGCAGTTGCTCAAGCGCCTGATCAACCAGCGAACGTTTTATGAGTGGAGAAGCGTCTGTCATTGAATTCACCCTTTCATCCAATCATAGGATGAATTTTCCGACATGTTAGCCAGACGTCTTCACATCGGCAATCAACTACAGATTAAGAGCCCCAAAAAAATGATAATTAATCATTGAATAAAAAACCCTTTAAGGGTAATTTCAAGCGCATCGAGGCTGCCTCTTATGGAAAAGAAAACACCTCACTACACCCTCCAGTGCATACAAGCCGATGTACTACGGCTTGGCGCAGTAGCGTTTACCAAAAGCGCCCTGGATGGCGGGCGAACCATGGGCCTGACCCTCGCCCAAATGCAGCGGGTCATTGCTTCTTTAGAACGCAGGGCGCTGTACAAGTCGATGTCGACCCACGCAGATCACAGGGTCTGGCAAGACGTTTATCACGCACAGGGCTACGGCTTGGCCATTTATATCAAGGTGACTTATCGCCCGAGTGGAGGGCCGCCAGTCATCGCTTTCAAGGAAAAAGACCTATGAGCAAACATGACTGTTACTCCTGCGCAGCACCAAACTCGATGCACCCCTTCAAAGGACGTAGCTTCAATGTGAATTTCAAGCAAATGAACCGCATGGTGCATAGCCTGAATGGCTATGAATGCGCAGAGTGCGCAGAGATTGAGTTCGATGCGCCCAGTGCTGAGCGTTATGCCCGGGCTGGAGACGAACTGATAGAAGACGCCAAGCAGGTGATGGCTGATGAGATGAAGCGCATCCGGCGCAAACTTCACTTCACGCAAAAAAGTGCTGTGCAGCTGTTGTCGGGGGGTGGCCACAATGCGTTCAGCCGCTATGAGCGTGCCGAGGTCGAACCACCGAAACCCTTGTTTGTGCTGATGCGATTGCTGGATCGCCATCCCGAACTGGTTCGGGAATTACAGGCCATCAACGAGTGCACCGATATCAATGCGCTGCTGGTGCAAAAACAACAGCAGCGACACGAATAGCCTGTAGCCGCAGCCTAAGGCTGCGTCTACAACGGTTGAATCAATGCAAAATCTGATTCAGGAACAATTTGGTCCGGTCATTTTGCGGGTTGTCAAAGAAGTCATTCGGCGCGGCCTCTTCAACGATTTCGCCCTTGTCCATGAAAATCACCCGGTTGGCCACGGTGCGGGCAAAGCCCATTTCGTGGGTCACGCAGAGCATGGTCATGCCGTCTTCGGCCAAGCCGATCATGGTGTCCAACACCTCTTTCACCATCTCCGGATCGAGCGCTGAAGTCGGCTCATCGAACAGCATGATTTTGGGTTTCATGCACAGCGCCCGGGCAATCGCCACACGCTGTTGCTGACCGCCCGACAACTGCCCCGGAAACTTGTGCGCCTGCTCCGGTATACGAACCCGCTCCAGATAATGCATGGCGATTTCTTCGGCTTGGCGTCGGGGCATCTTGCGCACCCACATCGGCGCCAGCGTGCAGTTCTGCAAAATGGTCAGATGCGGAAACAGGTTGAAGTGCTGAAACACCATGCCCACTTCACGACGTACCGATTCGATCTGCTTGATGTCGTTGGTCAGTTCCACACCGTCAACCACGATGCGCCCTTGCTGGTGCTCTTCAAGGCGATTGAGGCAGCGAATGGTCGTCGACTTGCCCGAGCCCGAGGGCCCGCACAGCACTATTCGCTCGCCCGGTTGCACGTTGAGGTTGATGTCCTTGAGCACGTGAAACTGGCCGTACCACTTGTTAACACCCTGCATCTGAATAATGCCTTCAGCGCTTGCAGTCTTTTTGATTGCTTCACTCATGTCGCACTCCTACCTAACGCTTGTGGCCAGTATCCAGCTTGTGCTCCAGATGCATGGAGTAGCGGGACATACCAAAACAGAAAATCCAGAACACCAACGCTGCAAATACATAGCCCTCGGTCGCCATGCCCAACCATTTCGGGTCGGCAGCGGCTTGCTTGACGCTATTGAGCAGGTCGAACAGCCCGATGATGATTACAAGGCTGGTGTCCTTGAACAGGGCAATAAAGGTGTTCACGATGCCGGGAATAACCAGCTTCAAGGCTTGAGGCAAAATCACCAGGCCCATGCTGCGCCAGTATCCCAGGCCCATGGCCGCAGCGGCTTCGTACTGCCCCTTGGGAATGGCTTGCAGACCGCCGCGCACCACTTCAGCCACATACGCCGACTGGAACAGAATCACCCCGATCAAGGCCCGCAGCAGCTTGTCGAAGTTCATGCCCTCAGGCAGAAACAGCGGCAGCATCACCGAGGACATGAACAGCACGGTAATCAGTGGTACGCCGCGCCAGAACTCGATGAAAGTCACGCACACCACACGAATGGCCGGCATGTCCGAGCGTCGTCCCAGCGCCAGCAAAATCCCCAATGGCAAGGCACCGGCAATACCCACCGTGGCGATGACCAGCGTCAGCATCAGGCCGCCCCATTGGCTGGTGGCCACGTTGGTCAGGCCCCAGTAACCGCCATGCAACAAGGTGAAGGCCAGAATCGGGTAGACCACCAAAAAGCCCAGCCCCCAGATTGCCTTGTGCTTGAAGCGTGAGATAAACAACGGTGCTGCGCCAACCACGGCCAGCCACACGGTCAGGTCTACCCGCCAGCGCAGTCCAGTCGGGTAATAGCCATACATGAATTGACCAAAACGCTGCTGGATAAACACCCAACAGGCACCTTCCTTGGTGCAGTCCGCCTGAGTGCTACCCACCCAGTTGGCGTCAAAGATCGTCCAGCTCAGCAACGGCGGCACGATCAGCCAGATCAGGTAAAAGGCAAACAGGGTGAGCAGTGTGTTGAGCCAGCTTGAAAACAGATTGGCCCGCGCCCACGCAACGATGCCGATGCGATTGCCCGGCGGTGGCATGTCGGGTTTAAAAACATGAGTTGTCATAGTCCCGTCCTCATCGCTCGATCAGCGCAATACGCGTGTTGTACCAATTCATCAGCAGAGAAATGCTGATGCTGATGGCCAGGTACACGCTCATGGTGATGGCAATGACTTCAATCGCTTGCCCGGTCTGGTTAAGTACAGTGCCTGCAAACAGTGAAACCATTTCCGGATAGCCGATACCTGCCGCCAGTGAAGAGTTTTTCACCAGGTTCAGGTATTGGCTGGTCAGTGGCGGAATAATCACCCGCAGCGCTTGCGGGATAATCACCTTGCGCAGCGTCGGCCCCGGACGCAGGCCCAGCGAGCGAGCCGCCTCGGTCTGGCCATGGCTGACTGACTTGATCCCCGAACGCACGATTTCGGCAATAAATGCCGCGGTGTAAACCGTCAACGCAATGGTCAGCGCCAGCAGTTCCGGAATCAGCACCCAGCCTCCGACAAAGTTGAACCCCTTGAGCTCTGGCATTTCCCAATGCACCGGAGTGCCAAACAACACGATGCTCAAGCCAGGAATCACCAGCATCAGAGCCAGCCCGACCCAAAACTTGTGGAACGGCACGCCGGTCTCTTCGAAACGCTTGTTGGCTCGGCGAACCATCAGCACGACGGCCACAAGAGCCAGTACCACACTGCCCACAAATGGCCAGAAGGCTTCGGTGCCAACAGCTGCGGGCATGTTCAGACCGCGGCTGCTCATATAAAAGGTGTCGGCAAAGTTGTGGCTGTTGCGTGGCCCCGGCATGGTCAGGAAGACCGCGAAGTACCAGAAGAGAATTTGCAGCAGAGGCGGGATATTGCGGAAGATCTCGACATACACCGTCGCCAGCTTGCTGATCATCCAGTTCGACGACAAGCGAGCAACACCGATGATAAAGCCCAGAACCGTCGCCAGGACGATACCGATGACGGACACCAGCAACGTGTTAAGCAAACCGATCAGAAACACCCGGGCGTAACTATCGGATTCGGTGTAATCGATCAAATGCTGCGCAATACCAAAACCGGCACTGCGTTCAAGAAAGTCAAAACCCGAAGTAATGCCACGATGCTGCAGGTTGGTCTGGGTGTTGTTGAACAGATACCAGCCCATGAAAACCACCAGCGCCACGGTGATGAGCTGAAATAACCACGCACGCACACGTGGATCGCCAAGGCTGAACCTTGGCTTGGGTGCGCCGACTTTAATTTGCATGAAGTGCCCCTAAAAATGGATCAGACAACATCACCCGGCAGTTGGCCTGCCGGGTGAAAGGGCTATCAGCGCACTGGTGGTGCGTATTGAATGCCGCCGTTATTCCACAGAGCGTTCAGCCCGCGGTCGATGGCCAAAGGAGTATTTTTGCCGAGGTTTTTCTCGAAGACTTCGCCGTAGTTACCGACCTGGCTGACAATCTGTACCACCCAGTCTTTTGGCAGTTTCAGGTCTTTGCCGTATTCGCCGTCAGCACCCAGCAAACGGGCCACATCAGGGTTTTTGGTCGCCTTGGCTTCAGCCAGAACGTTTTTGGAGGTGATGCCCGCCTCTTCAGCATTGAGCATGGCGAACAGGGTCCACTTCACAATGCTGAACCAGTCTTCGTCCCCCTTGCGTACGACAGGGCCCAACGGCTCCTTGGAAATGGTTTCAGGCAATACGACGTATTCGCCCGGGTTGGCCAGCTTGCTGCGCTGTGCGTACAACTGCGACTTGTCGGAGGTCAACACGTCGCAACGGCCGCTTTCCAGCGACTTGGCGCTTTCATCGGAGGTGTCAAAAGTGATTGGGGTGTACTTGAGGTTGTTACCACGGAAGTAGTCCGACACGTTCAACTCTGTGGTGGTACCGGCCTGGATACAGATGGTTGCACCGTCCAGTTCCTTGGCACTTTTAACCCCCAGTTTGTTGTTGACCAAAAAGCCAATGCCATCGTAATAAGTCACGCCCGCAAACACCATGCCCATGCCCGCGTCACGAGAGCTGGTCCAGGTCGTGTTACGCGACAGCACGTCCACTTCGCCCGACTGCAGGGCAGTGAAACGCTCCTTGGCATTCAACTGGCTGAACTTGACCTTGTTTGCATCGCCAAATACAGCGGCGGCCACTGCGCGGCAAATGTCTGCATCAATACCCTGAATCTTGCCAGTGGCATCCGGCACCGAGAAACCCGGCAATCCGTCACTGACGCCACATTGCACAAACCCTTTCTTTTTAACGCTGTCCAGGGTTGCGCCTGCGTGGACAAAACCACTGGCACTGAGTAGCACGATGGCTGCGGTGGCCAAAGCCAGGGTGGATTTCAACTGCTTCATTCAAACCTCCAGTGATGCTTTTGTTGTGTTTGAACAAGACCCGCCGCCCCCTTGTGAGGCACTGTTGACCCGTGTTGGCTTTTTATTGGGTCAAGCGGCATAAGTCTTGAGCGATGGGTGCATCGCACGAACCGTCAAACTGAAGCGCTCACTTGAGCTGTTGAATTCCTTGTCTAACTTCAACCTCGGGATTTTTGCTGTCCCCCCATCGGCGGTAGCCTGTTAGTGTTACCGCCGAAGGGGAGCGCATTCACGTCCCTGTCCACAAAGCAAAGCGCGTACCACTCCTGCTGCTTAAGTAAGTTCAGTAGGTAATGCAGGAAAAAACGTTCAAGCAGGCGACATTTTCTTTAATTTTTAACCGATCAAGCACATTTGTAGCGCACCCGGTTTGCGCACATGCACAACGATGGAGCACTCATGACCCAACCTCTTGTCATCCAACCCCAAAAGACCGCAGACGCCTGTGTTATCTGGCTCCACGGCTTGGGTGCCGACCGCTATGACTTCATGCCGGTGGCCGAAATCCTGCAACAGTCGCTCCTGACCACTCGCTTCGTTTTGCCACAGGCACCGACCCGCGCGGTGACCATTAATGGCGGTTATGCCATGCCGAGCTGGTACGACATCAAGGCCATGAGCCCTGCCCGTTCCATCAGCGAAGAAGAGCTGGAAGAGTCAGCTGACATGGTCATTCAATTGATCGAAGCCCAGCGCCAGAGCGGTATCGACTCCAACCGGATTTTTCTGGCCGGGTTTTCCCAAGGTGGCGCCGTGGTATTTCACACCGCCTACCTGAAATGGCAGGGTCCATTGGGTGGCGTACTTGCCCTCTCCACCTATGCCCCCACCTTCAGCGAAGTGCTGCCATTGTCAGCCAGCCAACAACGCATCCCGGCCCTCTGCTTGCATGGCCAGTACGACGAAGTGGTTCAAAACGCCATGGGCCGTACAGCTTATGAGCGATTGAAAGCTGCAGGCGTAGCGGTTACATGGCAGGAATACCCAATGGGCCATGAAGTGTTACCCGAAGAAATTCGCGACATCGGTGCCTGGCTGGCGAAACGCCTGGGCTAAAACCGAAACATCCTGTCGTTCACTACGCCGAGCACCCGACTTGCATTACACTGCCCGGCGTACACTCCTTAACCAACTGATGAGATGACCGTGCTCAAAGCACTCAAAAAAATATTCGGTAAAAGCGAGGCTGAGCCGCTCGCGCCAGCATCCATCGCACCTGCGAGCAACCCCAGCCCGCGAACCGACGCGCAACAGCCTGGCCGCTCTGCTCCTGCATCTGCTCCAGCCCCTGCGCCGGTGACCATCCCTGACGCACAACCCGCTGCTGAACAACCACGCGTCGAAAAACCAAAAGCGGCAAAGCCACGGCGCGACGTGGCACTCAAGCCACCGGTCATTCCCTGGAAACTCGAAGACTTTGCAGTCGAGCCACAAGAAGGCAAGGTCCGGTTTCACGATTTCAAGCTCACCCCTGAGCTGATGCACGCCATTCAAGACCTCGGTTTCCCCTACTGCACGCCGATCCAGGCTGAAGTATTGGGCTATACCCTGAGCGGTCGCGACGCCATTGGCCGCGCCCAGACCGGTACCGGTAAAACCGCTGCATTCCTGATCTCCATCATCAGCCAGTTGACCCAGACCCCGCCGCCCAAAGAGCGTTACATGGGCGAGCCGCGCGCACTGATCATCGCGCCGACCCGTGAGCTGGTAGTGCAAATCGCCAAAGACGCGGCCGACCTGACCAAGTACACCGACCTCAACGTCATGACATTCGTTGGCGGCATGGACTTCGACAAGCAGCTAAAGCAGCTTGAAGCGCGTCATTGCGACATCCTGGTAGCGACTCCGGGCCGACTGCTTGACTTCAACCAGCGCGGCGAAGTGCATTTGGACATGGTCGAAGTGATGGTGCTCGACGAAGCCGACCGCATGCTGGACATGGGCTTCATCCCACAAGTACGCCAGATCATTCGCCAGACGCCACCGAAAGCCGAGCGTCAGACGCTACTGTTCTCTGCGACCTTTACCGAGGACGTGATGAACCTGGCCAAGCAATGGACCACCGACCCTGCCATCGTCGAAATCGAGGCGATCAACGTCGCCAGCGACATGGTTGAGCAGCACGTGTATGCCGTTGCCGGTGCCGACAAGTACAAATTGCTGTTCAACCTGGTGAACGACAACGGTTGGGAGCGGGTCATCGTCTTCGCCAACCGCAAGGACGAAGTGCGCCGCATTGAAGAGCGTCTGGTGCGTGATGGCATTAACGCAGCCCAACTGTCGGGTGATGTGCCGCAGCACAAACGCATCAAGACCCTAGAAGGTTTTCGCGAAGGCAAGATTCGCGTGCTGGTGGCCACCGACGTGGCAGGCCGAGGGATTCACATCGACGGCATCAGTCACGTGATCAACTTCACCCTGCCCGAAATGCCCGACGACTACGTACACCGCATTGGCCGTACCGGCCGCGCTGGCGCCAGCGGCGTTTCAATCAGCTTTGCCGGTGAAGACGACTCGTATCAACTGCCGTCGATCGAAGCCTTGCTGGGACGCAAAATCAGCTGCGAAACACCCCCGACCGAACTGCTGCGCCCCGTTGTACGGGCCGTACGCAAGCCCCACGATCCGGATGCAACTGCTTGATGCCATCGCAAGCAAGCCCACGCCCACAGTGGGCCCTGGCGTAGCCTGATGATGTGAACACCATCAAACCTGTGGGAGCGGGCTTGCTCGCGAAAGGATCAACGCGGTTTAAACGATAAACCGCGCCGCTTGCTTCGCGAGCAAGCCCGCTCCCACACAGTATCCTCCCCTACTTCCAGCGATCCGCCGCCGCTTCATCGCTGGCCCGGCCTTCAACCCAGCGCGGGCCTTCGGCGGTCTGTTCTTTTTTCCAGAACGGGGCACGTGTCTTCAGGTAGTCCATCACAAATGCACAGGCATCAAATGCCGCCTGGCGATGGGCACTCGCCACACCTACAAACACTATTGGTTCACCTGGCTCCAGCGCCCCAATACGGTGCAGCACCTCAAGCGAGAGTAACGGCCAACGCTGCTCAGCCTCAACCATGATCTTGGCCAGCGCTTTTTCGGTCATCCCCGGATAGTGCTCCAGAAACATCCCCGCCACTTCACGCCCGTCATTGAAGTCGCGCACATAACCAACAAAACTCACCACCGCCCCCACGCCCATGTTGGCCGCATGCAACGCGTTGACTTCGGCGCCCGGGTCAAAGGCCGCCACTTGCACCCGAATCGCCATGTTCAGCCTCCGGTCACAGGCGGAAAGAACGCCACTTCATCGCCATCTGCCAACCCTTCATCCAGCTTGCACAACTCCTCGTTGCGCGCACACATCAGGTTGGATTCGGCCAATATCTGCCAGGCCCCTCCACGTTGCGCCAAGTGCGCACGCAACTGGTCGATGGACGCAAACTCACCGTCCACCGACTCGCTGTCCAGCCCGAGGGCTTCGCGGTAGCGGGCAAAAAAAACCACGTTGAGCTTCATGACAGGTCAGCCTGAAAGTGCCCGCTTTTACCACCGAGCTTTTCCAGCACACGCACGCTTTCGATAGTCATGCCGCGATCCACGGCCTTGCACATGTCATAGATCGTCAGTGCCGCGACGCTGGCGGCAGTCAGGGCCTCCATCTCCACGCCGGTCTGCCCGGACAATTTGCAACGCGCCACGATCAACACCGCATCACTGCCCTGAGCGCTGAGTTCAACCTTGACGCTCGTGAGCATCAGGGGATGGCACAGCGGGATCAAATCCGAGGTTTTTTTCGCCGCCTGAATCCCGGCGATACGCGCCACGGCGAACACATCACCTTTGGGGTGACCGCCACTGACGATCATTTCCAGGGTTTCAGGGCGCATGCGCACCACTGCTTGTGCCACAGCTTCACGGGAGGTCACCGCTTTATCGGTGACATCGACCATGTTGGCGCGGCCTTGGGAATCTAAGTGTGTCAGCACAGGGGGTACTCCAGACAGGAGCCTCGATTGTAAACCCGAGTTTCAGTGGAAGGCCATCGACCCCACGAATACCACGCATCAGAACATCGAATTGGCCGCCCACGATCATTCGCCGTACAACGGTTGAAACTCGGGAGACATCCTTATGCCACTTTTCATAGCCATTGCCCTGAGCCTTCTGGCCGGCGCTGCGGTGCCCCTCCAGGCCGGCAGCAACGCACGATTGGGTCTGGCGCTGGGTCATCCGTTTTGGGCAACGGTTATCTCATTGCTGGTGAGTGGTGTGGCGATTGCGCTGGTGATGCTGATCGTCAAAGTGCCCCGCCCCAACCTCGCGACCTTGATCACGGGCCCCTGGTGGATTTGGCTGGGTGGGCTGGCCGGGGTGTTTTACATCACGGTGGCTCTGATCATCGTACCGCGACTGGGTGCGCTGAATTTCATCATGGCGGTGGTCGTGGGCCAGTTGATTATTTCATTGCTGATCGATTATTTCGGGCTGTTGGGTTTGCCTAAAAACACCCCCAGCCTGCAAAAACTGCTCGGCGTAAGCGTGGTGCTGGCCGGTTTTATCATTGCATCACGGGGCTGATGGCGCGCTCACCTGCCTGACCAGATCTCGCAGCCAGCGATGGGCCGGGTCTTCGTTGAAACGTTGATGCCAGACCTGCACATAGTTAAACGGCGCCACTGTCATGGGCGGCGCCAGCGCTATCAGGGTGTCCCCATATGACAGGTTGTCCAGCGTTCGGGTGGCCACAGTGAGGATCAGGTCGGTGTCGGCAATCATCCCTGGCGCCGTGCCCCAATGGGGAACGTTGACCGCAACCCGTCGCTGCAGCCCCTGGGCACGCAATACGTTATCGACTTCGCCCTGGGTGTTGCCATCCATCGACACCAACAGGTGCGGGCGGGCCAGATAACTGTCCAGGTCAAGCACGCCAGTGTCCGCAAGCGAACGACGATTGAGCAGGCAGGTAAAGGTTTCTTCAAACAATACATCGCTGGAAACATCCGCCGGCAACGTCGCAAACACCCCCAGGGCCAGGTCGATTTTGCCCTGTTCGATCTGTTCCAGCATGCCCAGACGGCTGTCCTGGATCACCACAAGCGAGGTGTCCGGCGCTTGGGCCCGCAGTTGCACCAGCATTTTTGGCAGCACGATAGCAGCGCCGTAATCAGACATCGCGAGGCGAAAAGTGCGCTGTGAGTCGGCCGGCACAAAATCGATGGACTGGCCGAGCAGCGTTTCGATCTGCCCAAGAATCACTTTCAGCGGTGCCTGAAGATTTTGCGCCAGGGCGCTCAGCACCACTTCGTTGCCCTGACGAATCAACAGCGGGTCATCCAGCAACACCCTGAGTTTGCTCAGTGAATGGCTGATGGCCGGCTGACTCAAGTGCAAACGAACACCGGTCCGGGTCACGTGTTTTTCCGTGAGCAGCGCATCGAGCACCACCAACAGATTCAAATCGATATTGCGCAGTAACACCCCGACTCTCCTGTCATTTCCAACTCCAAGGGAGCGCTGCATGCTTGACCCAAAACGACTCACTGACTCAGCGCGTAACAGCGGCAAGCTTACCTCACGCCGAACCAAGTACGCGCTTTTAGCCCTTTTACTGGCTCTGATCGCCTGGGGACTTTGGCACCGGCAACAACCGGCGCCCGCCCCCCTTGTCGCCGCGCCGGTCAAAGTGGCCGTGGCTAGCGTCAGCAATCAGCCCTTTGTGCGCTTTCTCGACGCCATTGGTGAGCTGGAAGCGGTGGAGGAAGTCGGCGTGCCCGCCGAGATTGGCGGCCGTATCGTCGAACTGCCGATTGAGTCCGGGCAACGGGTTGAGCGCGGACAGGTACTGCTGCGGCTTAATGATGCACCAGAGCGCGGCCAACTGGTGCGCTTGCAGGGTCAGCTGGACAACACCCGGGTACGCCTTGACCGGATGAAAAAACTGATTGGTTCCAATGCCATTTCACGCGAGGCACTGGACAATGCCCAAGCCGAATTTACCACCGCCCGCGGAGCAGTTCAGGGGCTGATCGCACAGATCGAACAACGCACCATCCGCGCACCGTTCGCGGGTACCCTGGGGATTCGCAAAGTCCATTTGGGCCAGTACGTAAACCCGGGCGACACCCTGATCAATCTCATCGGCACCAAGGGCTTGTACGTCAATTTCAGTGTCCCCGAGCAATCCCTTTCCCACTTCGCTATCGGCAACACGCTACAGATCGAACTCGACGCCCTGCCCCATCAACCATTGACGGCAGTGGTCAGTAGCATCGACCCGTTCATTGAACGCACACGCACCGTGAATATTCAGGCCCGCCTGCAAAACCCACCTATTGCCGCCCTGCCCCGTATGTTCGCCCGGGTACGTTTACCCCAGCCCCTGCCCGAAAACACCTTGAGCGTGCCGGAAACGGCAGTGACCTATAGCGCCTATGGCGAAGATCTCTATGTCGTGCAACCTACCGAACCCCCCACTGTCCGTCGGATCTCGGTCAAAACCGGCGAGCGGCGCGATGGCTGGGTGGTGATCACCCAGGGCCTGGCACGGGAGGATAACGTGGTGATTTCAGGCCAGATCAAACTCAGCGATGGCGCACGTATCGAGCCCATGACCCATAGCGTAGTGACCGTTGACGCAGGAGTCCTGGAGTGAAATTTACCGATATTTTTGTGCGCCGCCCGGTGCTGGCCCTTGTGGTCAGCTTGATGATCCTGCTGGCCGGGCTCAAAGCCTATATGGGATTACCCGTGCGTCAGTACCCGCTGCTGGAAAGCTCGGTGATTACCGTCAGCACCGATTACCCCGGGGCCCCGGCCGAATTGATGCAGGGCTTTATCACCCAACCCATCAACCAGTCCCTGGCTTCGGTGGAGGGTGTCGACTACATCAGTTCGTCTTCGGTGCAGGGCCACAGCCTGGTGACCTTGCGCATGGCGCTCAACCAGGACTCGGCAAAAGCCCTTAGCGAGGTGATCGCCAAGGTCAATCAAGTCAAATATCGCCTGCCGGAGCAGGCCTACGACCCGGTGATCGAACGTTCGGCCGGCGAGTCCACTGCCGTGGCCTATGTCGGTTTTACCAGCGAGAGCCTGTCAGCACCGGCCTTGAGCGACTACCTGAACCGGGTGGTGCAGCCCTTGTTCGCCACGATCGAAGGCGTGGCCAAGGTCGAAACCTTTGGTGGCCAGCGCCTGGCGATGCGCCTGTGGCTCGACCCGCAGCGCATGGCCGGCCACGGTATCAGCGCCGCACAGGTTGAGCAGGCGATCCGCGCCAACAACTTCCAGGCCGCACCGGGGCAAATCAAGGGCCAGTACGTAGTCTCCGCGATTCAGGTCAACAGTGACCTCAATTCCCTCAACGAATTTCGTGACCTGGTAATCAGCAATCGCGGCGATCACTTACTGCGCCTGAGTGATATCGCTGACATCGAACTGGGTGCTGCCGCCTACGAAACCAGCGCCCTGATGGACGGTAAACCTGCCGTGCATCTAGGGCTGTATGCCACACCCAAGGGCAATCCGCTGTTGATCGTTGACGGTATCAAGCGCCTGCTGCCCGACATCCAAAAGACCCTGCCGCCGGGGGTTGAAGTGGCGTTGGCCTTCGAGACCGCGCACTTTATCGAGGCCTCGATTCTGGAGGTAATCCAGACCCTGCTTGAAGCGATACTGATCGTCGTGGCAATCATTTTTTTGTGCCTGGGTTCATGGCGCACCGTACTGATCCCGATCCTCAGCATCCCGTTGTCGATACTCGGTGCCCTGGCATTGATGGCGCTGTTCGGATTTAGCATTAACCTGCTCACCCTGCTGGCGATGGTGCTTGCCATCGGACTGGTGGTGGACGACGCGATTGTGGTCACCGAAAACATCCACCGCCATATCAAGGAGGGCCTCGCCCCACTGCAGGCGGCACTCATTGGCGCCCGGGAAATCGCTGCGCCGGTGATTGCCATGACCATCACCCTGGCGGCGGTTTACATGCCCATAGGCTTGATGAATGGTCTGACCGGCGCACTGTTCAAGGAGTTCGCCTTGACCCTGGCCGGGGCGGTATTGGTCTCGGGGGTTATCGCCCTGACTCTGACCCCGGTGATGTGCGCCAAACTGCTGCCAGCGGGACAAAACGAAGGGCGTATGGGGTTGATGGCCGAGAGCTTCTTCCACCGTTTGTCACGACGCTATCAACGTGGCTTGTTGAAGTCATTGCGTGGACGCAGCGTGGTACTGGTGTTTGCATTCCTGATCCTGATCAGCCTGCCGCTGCTCTACGGCCAGGCAGCAAAAGAACTGGCGCCCAACGAAGACCAGGGCAACTTGCTGTTGGCAATCAAGTCCCCACAACACGCCAACCTCGATTTTGTAGAGCGCTACGCCGCGCAATTGAGCCAGGTGCTCGGCGCCATCCCGGAAGCGACCGGGACATGGATCATCAACGGCACCGATGGTGTGGCCGCCAGCTACGCCGGGATCAATCTCAAGGAATGGAAGCAGCGCGAGCGTAGCGCCGCACAGATCCAGAGCGAACTGCAACAACAGGTAGACGGGGTTGAAGGCAACTCCATATTCGTATTCCAGATGCCACCTCTGCCCGCCTCCACGGGAGGCTTGCCGATACAGCTGGTAATCCGCAGCACCGAGGATTACCGCTCCCTGTATCTGGCCATGGAGCAGATAAAAAAACAGGCACGGGCCAGCGGTTTATTTGCTGTGGTCGACAGCGACCTCGACTTCAACAACCCGGTGACCGAAGTCCGGATCGACCGCAGCAAGGCCAACAGTCTGGGCATCCGCCTGCAAGACATCGCCAGCACCCTGGCCATACTCGTTGGTGAGAACTACACCAACCGGTTCGCGATGCAAGGCCGCTCCTATGATGTGATCGCACAATCCCAGGCCAGCCAGCGTCTGACTCCAGAGGCCTTGAACGGCTTCTACCTCACGACCGATAGTGGGGTGCAAGTGCCGCTATCCACCGTGGTCAGCCTGCACAGCAATATCCAGCCCAACCGCCTCAGGCAGTTCAACCAGCAAAATTCAGCGACCTTGCAGGGCATTGCCGCGCCGGGAGTAAGCCTGGGAGAAGCGGTCGTCTTTTTGGCCGCCCAAAGCGATCAACTGCCCGCCAGCTTCAGCCACGACTGGCAGTCCGATTCGCGCCAGTTTATTCACGAAGGCAACGCGCTGATGCTGACGTTCCTGTTCGCCCTGATCGTGATTTACATGGTGCTGGCGGCGCAGTACGAAAGCCTGCGAGACCCGCTGATCATCCTGATCACCGTACCGCTGTCCATCTGCGGCGCCTTGATTCCATTGGCGCTGGGCTGGGCCACGCTCAACATCTACACGCAGATAGGGCTGGTAACGCTGATTGGCCTGATCAGCAAACACGGTATTTTGATGGTTGAATTTGCCAACGAACTGCAAATGACCACGGGGTGCTCCCCCACTCACGCGATTATCCGCTCTGCGCGTATTCGCCTGCGGCCGATCCTAATGACTACCGCCGCGATGGTCGTGGGCTTGGTGCCGCTATTGTTTGCCAGCGGCGCGGGCGCCAGCAGCCGCTTCGGGCTGGGCATCGTAATCGTGGTGGGAATGGTGGTCGGGACGCTGTTTACGTTGTTTGTGTTGCCGTCGATTTACACGCTGATCTCGAAAAGGCATTTGGCTGCTCCAGTCAATGACGAGCCCATGCCTTGACCTTGGGTAGCAGGTAAATAACGCATGTCCCAGCTTGTAGCAGTTGACGGGTTTTGCGAGGCTGCGTCCGGTTGCGATGTAGCAGTCGTAAATCCATGAAGTGCAGTGTTTGCTGGTTCATGCTGTTTCTTGCACCGCCAGCGCGGCGAGTTCGGCTTCGCGTTTGGCGATGGCCTGTTCAAGTTCCGGGGAGCGTTTGGCCCATTGTTCCGGCGGGAGGGGTTTTGACCATTCGATGATGTCGGGATGGGTCAACTGCGGTGGTGGGTACAGTTTCTTTCTTTGGAGATAGGTAGCCAAAGGGGCATTGAACACCAATATTCCGACCAGACCATCCCATAAAAACGTTATAAGCCAGCCATATTTATTGGCTCTGCCGTTAAGGTAGTCGATGTAATAGCGCCAGCTTCCTCCTGAGTTAAGTGCGGCTGCTTCTGGTGCCGCATCAGGCCCGACTTCCATGTAACTGCGCATGCATTCCCACAGCGCCATCGCCGTGGTGCCGCCGCCGCAATTGAAGGCGAAATAAAAGTGTTTGTTATCTTCCTTGGCCAAGGGGTCCGGGTTTTCGAAACCCACGATCAATAAACCCATCGTATTTTTGCCCGCCTGGCTTGTCGATGAGTGCTGAGTGGCGGCAGCGGTGACACTTTCCCAAGGCACAATCCAATAGTCGCCGTCTTCCATCGGTACGCAGACTTCTCGGCGTTGACGATTGAAACGTACGGGGAGGGGGACTTCGCGGAAGAGGCCTAGGATTACGAATAAAATTGGGATGCCTACTATGATTAGCCCACCGCCCCAAATTAAAGGATCGGGGTTGATGTAGTTCATTAGCGTAAATAACATGACCATCGGCCAAATGGTCATCACTGCCGAACCAATGCTGTAGTTGCCTATATCAATAAACACCTCGCTCTTGCGCCAAATGGTGTTGAGCACATCTGAAGGTTTTCTGCCTGTTGGAACAGGCAATGGCGCCAAATAATCATCACGCGAAAAAATCCGTTTTTTGGTGGCTCCGGCTGGTGGCGTGCTCATGGCTTGTCCTTGGGTTGCAGGTAAATGGCGCCGGGATGGCCCTTGCCGAGGGCGTAGGTTGGCACTCGATCCAGTTCGGGGGTCGGGTCGTTACGCAGGGCTATCACCCCGTCGTTGTTGGTGAGGGTAAAAGCAACACCCCGTTCGCCACCGACAAAGTTGTGAGCGCCCAGCATGGCAATCAAGGGTGTGCGATAGCGCAAACGAAGCGAAACAGTGGCTGGCGACGTGCTTAATACGTTCGACAGAGTTTTAAACGGGCCACTCAGGCGCAAGCCTTGGCCTTCCTGGAACGGTATCCATTGGCACGCGCTGGTGGACAGCCAATGAGGTGTCATGTCACGCCAGGGACGAGGGGGTTTGTAGTTATTGTGAGGGCTGTTTTTGATCAGGTAACGGTAGGCTTGGGAGTCCACGGGGTCGCCCATCATGCTCAGTTCAAGGTAGGCGGTACCCGGTTCTGCTCCCGGTAGGTCGATGGTCAGGGCGTTGATGGAGCTGACGAACGACAGCCCAGATGGTCCATTGGAACCGCCTGTCTCGGAGCTGCTTTGCATGCTGACGCGGGGTGTATACAGGATGCCGTATAGCGCATGGAGCTCGTTTTGCTGGGCTTTGGCGGGGATCGGGTCTAATTTCCTGGCTCGTGCTTTGGACCAGCAGCAGGAGTTGAGGAAGTTTTGCACCGGGGTTTGCTGAAAGAACCAGGCGATCAGGTACAACACGCCCAGTGCGGCAATAATCCAGTTCAACGGCCCCATGTACAGCGTGTAACGCATGATGGCGACTTCTACTTCGATTAAACCTGCCAGTGCTTTACTTGTTTGAAACACCCCTATAAGAGCCTGTGCCCCATAAGCGACTACTTGCCCTCCTACCACCGTTTGGCGCATCTCTAGCCAGGGATCGATGTGTGTCTGTGCGTTCTCTAACTGTATTTGCAAAGATCTGAACTCATTTACAGCCGCAACAAATGACAACCCACCAATCACCCCCCCAAACAAAGTAAGCGTTGGCCCTGCTGAACCATAGAAATGGAACCGATCCCTACCCAACCCCTTCCTAACCTGACTATCAACCACCGCCACCAACGCCGCCGAGGCATACAACGAAGCCGACACCGTGTCGTTAACCCGCTGATCATCCATCCCTTCCAGCGCTGCGGCTTGGCTCAGGTAGTTGTTCGCATTGAGCGTGTTCAGCAGCAACGCCGCCAATGGCACCACGCCGCCGCTGTTGCTGATCAGCGGGGAGTTGGTCACGCGTTCCATGCGCCCGGCGCCGATGGCTTGCCCCGTGGTCTTGACCCAGTGGTTGAGGCCCTCGGCTTTTTCCCCCAGCAGGGTCCATATCTGCCTGCCCGCGTGGGTCACGGCCTGCAAGCGCGCATCGCTGCCCAGGCGTGCAGCGACGAAGATACCCACCCAGGCGCTGCTGAAGGTTTTGTCGCCCTTGAGGATCAGCAGCGACGCTGCCAACCGGTTGACCAGTACGCTCCAGGGCTCCTGGGCGTGGCGGGCCATGGCTGCGATGTCGTTGGCAATCACGGCGCTCAGGGGCGCAAACAGCTGACGGGTTGCCTCGCGGTTTTCTGAGCCCAGGGCAGCCAGTATTTCCCCCAAGCGACCGGTGCCGACAATGCCCGCATCGATCGAGGGCGTCCAAGCGTGGAACAGGTGTTTGAGCGCGCCTTCGTCGGGCGCGCGCACGTAGTCGGCATATTGCTCTGCACCCTTGGCCCGGGTGCATTGGGCGCTCAGGCAGCCGGTGGCCAGTTCGGTGAGCCACTGGCGGCTTTCAACGTCGTAGTAATCGACGAACCAGGTGCCGCTGTGGGAGCGTGTGAGGTATTGGCCTCGGTCGGCAAACAAGGCGTTGTGGCGCTGTTCGACATGTTGGTAATGGACCGGGGCGGTGGTGTCGAGCCAGGTGTTCATGGCCGGCAAGTCAATGTACTCGCTAACCTTGGCGCTGAAGTGGTCGTTGTCGAGGTTGGACTGTTTTTCGGCGCGGTATTCACGCACCAACGCTTCCACTTCGGTGTACAGGTCGCTCGGAATAAAGCTGCGCACCGGGCCGACAATGCTCTGGATATGAGCATCGCGGGCAGCGGCTTCGGCTCTGCTCGGCTGGCCACCGTACTGGCGGTTTTGGGTTTCGATCTTGAGTGCTTCTTCCAGCCGCTGCTGGGCGTCGAGCATGATTTTGCCCTGTTCGGGCGTAAGGCTGATGTCCCGATCCTTGTACCGGTAGCTCAGGGTGCCTGCCACCTCAGCGCCATCTTCGGTGATCAGGCTGCGAATAAAGCCGCCGATGTTCAAGCGCAGGTTGTTGTCGCCCACCCACTGTTCGTGGCTCGATTCAACCCGTTCCTGATCGTGGTTGATGTCGCGCAGCACCCCCAGATCATCGTCCAGGCACACGAATACCGGGTACAACGCCCTGGCCTCAGCCGTGGCGGCCTCCAGCCAGGTCTGGGTGCCCTGGCCGTCCCACGGCTCGGCACTCCACTCGCCGGGTGCCTGGTCAGGGGCGTCGGGGTGTTGGGCGATGATTTTTTCGCGTTCGCGGGCGCGGTACATGGCATCGGTGTAAGCCTTGATGTTGGCCTTGGAGGGGGCATTCATCACCGTTTCACCCAACGCCCGGGTGTCATCGCCCCCGGCTTTTTGATCGGCCTTCATCGATTGGGCGTAGGTGTCGGGGATGAGTTCAGCCATCACCTCGGTGGCGTGTTCAAGGGGCGGGCAATGGTCGGCTTGCAGCTCGTTGGCCACGGTGCGCAAGGCCACATGGCGCATGTGCGCACTGCGTTTGGCGGGGTTGTCGCTGAGCAAGGCGCAGTGTTGCGGGTCGAGTGGGAATTCGGTGTAAAGCATCCAGGCGTCGTGGTACTTGTGCAACGCCAGCCCCGTCAACGTGCCGTCGGGTACGTGGGTAGCCTCGGCCTCCAGCGCTTGTGGCTGGAGCCTGCCAGTGGGCGACACGGCATAACGCTGGAGCGGGCCTTTTTCCTGCCACAGGTACAAAAAGCCGACCCGCAGACGTCGCGCGGCCATGGGGTGGCTTTGGGTGGTCACGCCGGGGGAGCAACAGGGATGAGTGGCTTGTTCTTGCGCCAAGGCGTACCGCACGGGCACCACGAACACTTCAGGCTGGTGAGCCGGGCATGGCGTCAGGGGGCTTTTGACGTCGACGTGAGGCTGCGCCCTGGCGGCGCGTTCGGCCTGAGCGGCGTTATCAATCATGGCCAGTTTTTGAGCGCTCATGCACAGGGTTCCTAGTTGGTGAGCAACTGGTATGTCAGCTCGGTGTTCAGGTTGTCCAAACGTTGTTCGGGGGTTACACCGGGCTCAGCCAGTATCAGACGATAAGCGCCATGGGCCGGGCCTTGAGGAAAGTCCGTCCCGAGCACAGCCTGAAAGCGCGCCCACAAAAAAATCTCATCGGCGGCGCTGTAACCGTATCGCTCGGCAGTGTTCTGGCAGTGAGCGACCCATTGTTCTGCGGTCATGTCCTGACCTTGCAGATAGTCGGGAAAGTACGTTTCACAATGGTCGATTAAGCGCTGGGCAAAGCTCTGTTGCTTGGCACTGTTCAAGTGAGCCAGTTGTTCGGCGCGCAGAACCAGCCAGGGCGTGTCTGCATACCGCGCAGCGGGCTGATCAGGTTGGGGCTGATGAATCACTGAATGCGGCAACCGTATTAACTGTATTGGTCCCATCAAGGGGGCGCGCTCATGGGCAGGCAATTCTGCTAGCCACAAGGCGGTAATCCGAGGGTCGTAGAAACGAAATAACACCGTGACCTCGCCCTCGACGCGGGCATGGATGAGGCTGCGCACATGTTCGACAACGGTTTTTTCATCAGCCAGCGACTCCAGCCAGATCCCCGCCGTGGCGCTCCACTGCTCGGTAAAGGTCTGAGCCAGAGGGCTGTTGAGGGTCACCGGAACCAGCACTGGGCTGACTTCATCCAGTGCGCTGTAGGCGGTGCGTTGATACAGGGAATGAAAGTGCACGCTGGGCGCGACCTCAAACAACCGATGCGCCAGGTTGTCTATTTGGGTGCTATCAAGTAACAGGTACGCCTGACTCATACGCTCAATGCCTCCATCTTCTGGCACACCGCACAAATAGAGGTGGCCTGTTGAGCGGCTTGTCTTGCTGCTGTGGTTTGCGCGGGCAATGAGGGTGCAACTAACGCCGCCGTCACTACTGGAAGCATCGAAGCCGCTGGCGTGGCCCCTACTCCCACAGCCGGTGCGCCGCCCACGACGAGGGGTACGCTGCTGAAGATGCCGGCGGCACTGATGACGATGTGTTGGCCACCCGCTGCCAACGTGAGGTTCATGCTTGCATTAACCACTACATTGGGAGCGGTGAGGTGCGCTTGGCTACCGGCCTGAATCACCCAGGTACCGTCTGCCGTAGTGCTGCTGTTACCGGTGATGCTGATCAGCTCGTTACCACCGATCACCGTGTTACGCAGACCTTGGGTGGTGTGCAGTTCGTCACCCTTGATCAGGCTGGAGCTGTTGTTGTCGACTTGTTCAAAACGGTCGTTGCTGATCAGGCTGTGGCTGTCTCGGGTGACCTGTTCGCGGCGGTCATTACCGACTTTAGTGTCGATGTCGTTGAGGATCACATGCTCCATGTCGCGCTGCGCACGCAGGTAGATCAGTTCCTGCCCGGCCCGGTCTTCAATCGACAGCTCGTTGTAGCCGCCACTCGCGGGCGAGCTGTGGCTACGCAGCACGGTTTTGGTTTTGTTCGCCGGTAGCAGATAAGGCACCGGTTTAGCCTGATTCGGCACGCAACCGGTAATTAGCGGTTTGTCCGGGTCGCCTTCTTCGTAGCTGATGACCACTTCCATGCCGATGCGCGGGATCGTCACGGCGCCGAAGTTTTCCCCGGCCCAGCTGGATGAAACTCTGACCCAGCAGCTGCTTTTTTCGCTGTTGAGTTCAGCTCGGTCCCAGGGCAGTTCAATCTTTACCCGTCCTAGCTCGTCGCAATAAATCTCTTGACCTTGGGGGCCGGTCACGCGGGCGGTTTGCGCGACCAGTGGCGCGCGGGCGGGTGGCAGGGGTGGGCGGAAGAACACGTCCCACGGTATCGCACTGAAATGGTTATGGTAGCCCTGAGTGAAGCCGTCAGCGGGCTTTAAATCGCTGATGATCGACTCTTCCAGCGCCTGAGGCTGCTTGCCTTCGTGGTACACGCTGAGCAACAGCCACAGGTCGTTGCAGGCTTTGCGCGGGTGTTCGCTCAGGGTGAACAAGTGACCACTGCGCAACGCGGGCTGATCGCTTTTGCCTTCGGCCAATTGGTAGTCGGTTCGGTGGCGTTCGAGGGCTTGCTGGGCCAACTGTCGGCCGCGATGTTCGGTGCCGATCAGAACCGGATAGTGGTAATCCTCCAGCGCTGGCGTGAACTCGGCAGTGAAGGTGTTTTCAATCAGCAGACTCGGCCGTGTCAGGTCGTAATCGCGGCGGGTAACGGTGCTGGTACGTGTGCTGAAGCGTTGGGAAAACTGTTCAACCACCGGGTAATCGGCCACGGTTCCGGTGCCTTGCCGGTAGGGCGTTTCGCCCAACGCAGGAAAGTAAGCTTGGCTGTCAGTGAATACCAGCAGGTGGCCGTCTTTCGTATGTTGGTGATGCCAGGCAATACCGTCTTCGGCACACAAGCGTTGCAGGAATAAATAATTGTTTTCGCCGTATTGAGTGCAGTACTCGCGCACAGGGCTGGTGCGGACATTAAAAGTAAATGCGTCAGCCTGAATACCATGGCCTTGCAGGACTTTGGCGATGATCTGCGGCACGCTGTGGTGTTGGAAAATTCGCTGGTCGTAGCTGAACTGCAAATAGTGGAGTGCCGGCACCAGGGTCAAATGGTAGCGGGTCAGGCGCTTACCGACTTCGCCCACGCAAATATCTTCGATGCGCCCGTGAATGCCTTCGCCATTGTGGCCAAATTGCAGATACGCAGACTGACTTAGCAATGTTTCAAGAGCGATATCGGGGTTTTCACTGACCAGTTCAACCCCAATTGCGTAGAGCTGGCTGATGGCTTCAACACCGTTAAAAGAGAGCACTTTGAAGTCGTTGCGAACGGCGGGAATTTGTATCGAGAAATGTGCCATGTTGGCCGATACGAACATACGCTTACCCTTGAGTGGGATTTTGAATGCGGGCCTCAAAACCTTTGAAATAATGAGTTCTATCGGAGAAAAACTAGTGTGACGCGCCCAATTACCATACAAGATTAGTACCAACTATATAAATCAATATAGCTATCAGATAGTTACATCATCCGAGATTAAATCCTTTTCAGTTAAATCAGTGAAAAACCCAGAAGTTGCGCAAGAAGTTGCACACTGCTGCGCAACTTCTTGCGCACCCGTCTACAGAGTTCTAACTGCTTGGCCTGCAGCAATGTATCCACATGGTTATCCCCATTTAAGTGCGCAACAAATTGCACACTTAAGACATTACCAAAGGGTAGATTTTGTCGTGCCGCAGCGGGCCTAAGGGCACTGTGCGGATCGAGTGCTGAGGGGGTATTTTTGTAGTCACTGACAAGGAGTAAAAGCTGTTGTCGACGGCCCAGCGGCCGTTAAATCTGCATCTTTGGTACTTACTGTGTCTAAACGCAACCGGGCGGCTCAAGGCCGCCCGGGTCAGGGTTAAACAGGCAATGTCAGAGGTGAGACTCGGCGTATTCGGCCAGAATCGAACGTGGCACCCCTTGCAGCGCGATGTGCACGCCGTTGGGGAAGTCTTTGAAACGCTCCGTCAGGTAGGTCAGCCCCGAACTGGTGGCTGACAGGTACGGTGTATCGATCTGCGCCAGGTTGCCCAGGCACACCACTTTGGAACCGGCGCCCGCACGGGTAATGATGGTTTTCATTTGGTGCGGTGTGAGGTTTTGGCACTCATCGATCAAGATCAGGCTTTGCTGGAAGCTGCGACCGCGAATGTAGTTCAGGGATTTGAACTGCAAAGGCACCTTGCTCAGGATGTAGTCGACGCTGCCGTGAGTGTTTTCATCATCCATGTGCAGGGCTTCGAGGTTGTCGGTGATGGCTCCCAGCCAAGGCTCCATTTTCTCGGCTTCGGTACCCGGCAAGAACCCGATTTCCTGATCCAGGCCCTGCACGCTGCGGGTACAGATAATCCGCCGGTAACGCTTGCTGACCATGGTTTGCTCAATCGCCGCCGCCAGTGCCAGGATGGTTTTACCCGAGCCCGCCGCACCCGACAGGTTGACCAGATGAATATCCGGGTCGAGCAATGCAAACAGCGCCAGCCCCTGATAAATATCCCGCGGCTTCAAACCCCAGGCTTCTTGATGCAGCAACGGTTCCTGATGCATGTCCAGAATCAGTAATTGATCCTTGCGTACCTCTTTGATCCAGCCGACAAAGCCCTGCTCATCGATGATGAATTCATTGATGTGCACTGCCGGCAGATTTTCGTTCATCTGAACCTGATGCCAGGTACGGCCATGTCCCTGACGGGTTTCGACCTTGTTGACCCGGTCCCAGAACGAGCCGGTCATGGTGTGATAACCGCGCGACAACATCGAAACGTCGTCAACCAGTTGGTCAGTGCTGTAATCCTCGGACTCGATCCCGCAGGCCCGAGCCTTGAGGCGCATGTTGATGTCTTTGGTGACCAGCACCACACGCAACTGCGGCTCACGAGCGTGCAGGTCAATCAGTTGGTTGATGATGATGTTGTCGTTGAGGTTTTCGGGCAACAGCGCGTTAGGCTCTCGGCGCTTGCTCATCATGATCGACAGGAAGCCTTTGGGCGCTCCCTTGCCACGCTGGATCGGCACGCCCTTTTCGACGTCTTCAGGGCAGGCAACCCCCAGTAACTGATCGATCAAACGGATGGCCTGACGACACTCGGCTGCCACCAGTAATTTGCCGGTTTTGAGCTTGTCCAGTTCTTCGAGCACCGTCATGGGGATGGCGACGTGGTGCTCCTCGAAGTTCAGCAGTGCGTTTGGATCGTGAATCAGAACATTGGTATCGAGTACATAAAGGATTGGCTGGTTGGAAGAAGGAGTGCGTCCGTGATCATCCATACTCGGTCACCTTTGTGGGAGCCAGTCGACGCAATACCGCAACAGTGCTGCGCCTCGAAGTGACTGCCGTAAATAACCTGCCCGATGGGTCTTGGAAGACGCCACCTGTGTTGCAGGTTTCGGCCGTCTGTCTTCGTAATACTCCTAAATGTGTGACAAAAAAAAGCTTTTTTACCGATTCAGCACTTTATTTTTTTGAATGACGAATAGCCTTGGCGGATGTCGAAAGCGGTACTAAAGTCATGTATTAACCGTATGTTTCTACAGCACTTCGCAATCTTCCCACCCCAAGCCACTTTGCGCCGTCGCCTTGAGCAACCAGGGTAATGCGGTGCGCACCTTGTCCTGAGTGTCGTGAAAGGCAATCACACCGTGACGCCAGAGCAACATCAGACTCAACACCCGCTGTGCTGACTGTTCAGCGCTAAGGCTGGCTGCCATGTCCTGGGCATCAATATCCCACAGCGTCACCTGCAAACCCTGCGCCTCGAAAAACGCCCCGCTGTCTGCCCGACGCTGTCCATAGGGCGGGCGAAACAGAGGCACGTAATTGAGCGGCACAACCTGCTTGAGCAAGGCAGTGCTGCGCAAAATCGAGTCCTGCCAATCCTGCCAGTGGCTGTGAGAGCGATATTCCCATCCCTGCACACCTACGCACTGCCCCTTGTACAGCGCTTGCAACGCCTGCTCACCGCCTTTGTCCAGACGCACCTGCACACTGTTGCCCAGCACAAAAAACCTCGCACTCAAGGACTGCTTGCGCAAGTAATCGGTCAACCAATCGGTAGTGCCGGGCAATTGGGTGGGACCGCTGTCGAAGGTCAGCATAAACAACCGGTCATGCATCCCGTCTCCGTTGCTTTCCTGCTCGCCGAACAGCTCTATTTCGCTGCTGATTTGCGGAAACAGCGCGGCCTTGCGCAGTTGTTCATCCAGATAACGCTGGTGGAATTCACGGCTTGGCTCAGCCCAGGTTACGTAAAAAGAGTCATCCGCGATTGCAAACTTGCCTGCCTGCTCACGAAGACTGTCCATGCCGTCGACGTAATAGCAAAATGAAGCGTCCTGATCGCAGCTTTGCTGGGCAAAGTTATAGTTGGTCAACAGTCGCTGCCACATCCGTTTGCGCACGCTATCAATGGCATCGAGGTTGATGATTTTCAGGCCCAGGCGCTGCTTGAGGGCGTTTTCATCCAGCGCTTCGCTGGCCAGCAGGGCGTGGGCGAAGGTGAGAATTTCAGCCCGTGAGGCCACATCGAATAAAGCTGGACTGATCAATTGCTCGGGCCAGGTGCTGCGATCCAGGGTCGCTGGCTCATTGGGGGCTGCAACTGCCCCCAGACACACCAGCCAGGCCGAGAAAAAAAGAGCGATGCGCACGGGTCAATCTCCCAGTAAAAACTGCTCGCACTATACCTGTGGGAACGGGCTTGCTCGCGATCGCATCAACACAGTTCTGTTGAAGGACTGGGTTATTTACATTGCATTCACGCTCGCGCCCACTAACTTTGCGCAGTGCCTATCACCGTCATAGGTGGAGTCAAACCGCCCAACCCCCTAGAATCCCTGCGACGCTAAAAGGAGACGACCTCATGCTGATGGTGATTTCACCCGCTAAAACCCTCGACTACGAGACGCCGCCGGCCACTGCGCGTTTCACCCAGCCGCACTACCTGGACCATTCCCAGGAGCTGATCGAGCAATTACGCGAACTGAGCCCGCAACAGATTGGCGAGCTGATGCACTTGTCCGACAAGCTTTCAGGCCTCAATGCAGCGCGTTTCGGCAGCTGGACACCCGCGTTCACCCCCGAAAATGCCAAGCAGGCACTGCTGGCGTTCAAGGGTGATGTGTACACCGGACTCAACGCCGTGGACTTCAACGAGGCGGACTTCGACTACGCGCAAACCCATCTGCGCATGCTCTCGGGGCTGTACGGCCTGTTGCGTCCGCTGGACCTGATGATGCCGTATCGCCTGGAGATGGGGACCAAACTGGCCAATGCCCGCGGCAAGGATCTCTATGCGTTCTGGGGCACCCGTATCAGCGAGTGGCTCAACGAAGCGCTGGCCGAGCAAGGCGATGACGTGTTGCTCAACCTGGCGTCCAATGAGTACTTCTCGGCAGTCAAAAAGTCAGCCTTGAACGCACGCATCATCAACACCGAGTTCAAGGACCAGAAAAACGGTCAGCACAAGATCATCAGCTTTTACGCCAAAAAAGCCCGCGGGATGATGAGCCGGTTCGTGATCAAGGAACGCATCAACAACCCCGATCACCTCAAGCAGTTCGATGAGCAGGGTTATCGTTTCAGCGCAGAGCAGTCAAAGCCCGACCTGCTGGTGTTTTTGCGTGACCACGCTCCCGAATAAGCCCCCTCATGCTGATGCACCCCAGTTGCAGTGAACATGCGCCCTCGCCATTGGCATCTAAGCTTCAGTAGGATGTACGTTCATTTTCTGTGAGGGGAGCGTCATGCTTATCGGCGTTCTACTGATCATCACGTGGCTGATCCTGCTGCTGCGTTATCCGTCCAAAGCCTTCCCGGTGTCGATGGCAGCACTGATCGGGTTGGCGCTAGTGGCCATATCGGTGGCGTGGCTGGATCATCGCGAATCTCAACAACTGGCACGCCTGGAGCTGCGTATCGTCTATGACCCTGTGCAGTGCCCGGCAGACCGGCCACTGCAACTCACGCTGCAAAACCGCAACACCGTGCCATTGGTCGAACTCGGCTGGCGCATCGCGGCCTATGCACCCGGCGATACCGTCAACCTTGCCGACAACCTCTACACCGCCCCGCGCTACCGAGGGCCTGGCGAGCTGCAACCCGGAGCAAGCTGGCAGGACTGCCTGCCGATGCCCCCCCTGCGTGCCGGTTATCGTGCGCAAACCCTCGAGTTCCGTGCAGAGCGTCTGCAAGGCAGCTTTTCCAACTAAGGATTTTTCAATGCTCCGTGTTTTGATCACCGGTTGCTCCAGCGGTATTGGTCGCGCCTTGGCCGACGCCTTCAAGGCGGCGGGTCATGAGGTGTGGACCAGCGCCCGCAAGCCTGACGATGTGGCCCGATTGGCCGCAGCGGGGTTTAACGCGGTCCAGCTGGACGTAAATGACCCGCTGGCGCTGGCACAGCTGGCCGAACGCCTGACACAAGACGGTGGCGGGCTGGACGTACTGATCAACAATGCGGGTTTCGGCGCCATGGGTCCGTTGCTGGATGGCGGCGTCGAGGGCCTGCAACAGCAGTTTGAAACCAATGTTTTTTCCGTGGTCGGTGTCACTCGTGCCCTGTTTACAGCGCTGCGCCGCAGCAAGGGCCTGGTGGTCAATATCGGCAGTGTCTCCGGTGTACTGGTGACCCCGTTTGCCGGGGCCTATTGCGCCTCAAAAGCCGCCGTTCATGCCTTGAGCGATGCCCTGCGCATGGAGCTGGCACCTTTTGCCATTCGGGTGCTGGAAGTGCAGCCGGGCGCTATCGACACCCACTTTGCCAAAAATGCCAGTGCCCAGGCCGAACAGCTAATCGACCAGCAGTCCGCCTGGTGGCCCGTGCGTGAGGGTATTCGCGCCAGGGCCAAAGCCTCGCAAGACAACCCCACCCCGGCAACAGACTTCGCTGAAGCGGTGCTCAAGGCCGTACAAAAACCTGTTCCGCCAATACTGTTGCGTCACGGCAATGGCAGCCGGGCCTTGCCCTTGCTGGCCGCGCTGGTACCCCGCCGCTTGCTGCAAAAGATCCTGATGAGACGGTTCGGGCTGAACGCATCCTTGTGATGCTCTGGTACTTGTGGGAGCGGGCTTGCTCGCGATGGCATCTCCTCGTTTTTCCTGAAGGACCGCAGTGTTTGTATCGCGAGCAAGCCCGCTCCCACAGTGCCTGCGAAACCACGTTCAAGCATGGCCCTTCATGAAATCGATGAACACCCGCACTTTTAGCGGCAAATGGCGGGTGTCAGGGTACAGCGCATAAACCCCCTGGCGGGTCAGTTGCCATTCGGGCAACAACCGCACCAGTCGGCCGGCCTGCAAGTCCTCTTCGATCAGCCAGTCAGGCAAGATCGCCACCCCCTGCCCCGTTAGGGCAAAAGCCTGCAGCACCGATGAATTCTCCGCCTTGATCCGCGCCCGCGAAGGGTTGGGCTGGTAAGGCCTGACCAGGCCACTGCTGGTCTCGGTAATATTCAACTCCCCTACCCGCCCATGCTCCAGCCACGGTGTTTGCTCGAGGCCTTGCACGCTGTTGATGGGCGCCACGCTGGCGATAAAGGCCGGAGACGCCACGGGCAGAATCTCGAAAGTGCTCAATTGCACGGCACGATGGCTGGAATCAAGCACGCGGCCCAGTCGCAAGGCCACATCAAAACGTTCCGAGATCAGGTCCGCGTGGGTCGAGGAGGTCGACAGATGCACATTGAGATCGGGATGCAAGGTGCGGAACAGCTCGAGTGCTGGCACCACCTTGGCCAGCGCATATTCCACCGTGGTGGTGATGCGCAGGGTGCCCTTGAGTTCGGTGTGTTCGCTGCGGGCTTCGTCAATCGCCAGTCGGGCCGCCTCCAGCATGCTCAGGCAGCGCAGATAAAAGCGCTCACCGGCCTCGGTCAGGGCCAGCCTCCGGGTGTTGCGTGTAAGCAAGGTCACACCCAGTTCGGCCTCAAGCCGCTTGATATTAAAACTGACCACGGCACGGGTTTGCCCCAGCAAATCGGCAGCTGCTGTAAGGGATCCGGCTTCGACCACCGCTTTGAAAGTGTCGAATCGATCGAGGCTAACCATGGGAAATCCTGCCCATTGTCAAAATAATTTTGACAATCTAGCAGCAGGCGCACGGTTCCTCCACACGCAAAAGCTGCTTACTGTGCGATCTCCTCTCAAGGAGCCGACCATGGCTTACCGCAACAAAATCGCATGGGTGTACCTGCTGGGCTTTGCGCTGGATCTGGTCAACATGTTCGCCGCCTCAATTGCCTATCCCGACATCAGTCAGGAGTTACAGGCGTCGGTCGGTCAACTGGCCTGGATCGGCAATGCCTACATGCTCGGTCTAATCCTGATCATTATGCCCAGCGTATGGTTGACACAGATAGTTGGCGAAAAACGCCTGATCGTACTTTCACTGGTGCTGTTCAGTGTTGCGTCGTGGTGCGTGGCCCGGGCAACTTCGATCGAGGCACTGATAGGCTGGCGCCTGCTTCAAGGATTGGGGGGCGGGCTGTTGATACCGGTCGGTCAGGCCATGGCCTATCGACACTTTCCGATCCGCGACCGTGCACGCCTGACCTCGGTGATTTTACTGGTCGCCCTGCTGGTACCCGCGCTGTCACCCGCCTTGGGAGGCTGGATGGTCGAAGCGCTGTCCTGGCGCTGGGTGTTTTACGCCAACCTGCCGCTGGCCTTGATCACGCTACTGTTAGCCGGGTGTTGGTTGAAAACAGAGCCACGCCCAGACAACCCGTCACCTCTGGATTATCGCCGCGTACGGACTGGAGCCATCAACATGGGCCGCTTGCTCAAAGGCCCGCTGCTGCGAGTGGCGATGCTGACTTACCTGTTTATTCCCGGAATTTTTATCGGCACGCAACTGGTGAGTATTTTGTATCTGCACCAGCTAGGTTTTAGCGCCACGCAAACCGGGGCGCTGATGCTGCCTTGGGCGCTGGCTTCTGTGCTGGGCATCACATTGAGCCGTTATCAGTTCAACCGCCTTGGCCCCAAGCCCTTGTTGCTGTTGGGCATGAGCGCACAAGCCGTGGGCATTGCCCTGCTGATCCAGATCGATGACTCCAGCACCTGGCTACCAATGGCGCTGTACGCACTGATGGGTTTTGGCGGCAGTCTAAGCAGCAGTACCGCGCAGAACACGGCGTTTATCGACATCTCACCCGAGCACATGGGTCATGCCAGCGCGCTGTTTAACATCAACCGCCAGTTGAGTTTTTTGCTCGGCCCGGCACTGATGATGGCTCTGTTTGGTGCATTGACCGCGATCACCTCGACGCCCCACGCCTTTGCCCTATGCTTTGCCATCGGTTGTGCATTGACGCTGGTGCCGCTTGTCCCCGTTTTGCGCCTTGATACACCCCGCGTGCTGGCCTTGCTTGCACCTTAACCTGGAGATTCTGATGACTGATTATGCGAGCTACTTCGACCTGGTAACCGAAACCCACGTCGAAATCGAAGGCTGGTTTTCCGGGCTGGAGCCCGGCGTGTTGCCAGTTCTACTGGGACGTTTTTCGCCGCAGTTTTCGATGATTGCACCCAGCGGCACAGTGCTGGATATCGATGGCGTTGAAGCACTGTTTGAACAACTGCGCGGTGCGCGCCCGGGCCTGAACATCACCCTCAGCGAGTTCAAGGGTATTGCCCTGCACGCGGGCGGTGCAGTGGTCAGTTACCGCGAGCTGCAGGAAGAGCATAACGGCAACCGCACCGACCGCCGCGCCACCGTGGTATTCGAGAAAGACGCCAGCGGCAAGGTACTGTGGCGGCATTTGCATGAGACGTTCATCGCGGATTAAAACCGTGGGAGCGAGCCTGCTCGCGAAGGCATCATGCGGCGTGTCTGAAACACCTCCCGCCTGAATCGCTGGCAGGCCAGCTCCCACCAAAGTTGAGCCGACCTTGGTTACTCTGCTTTTTCCTGCGCCACGATCACCGTACACGTCGTACCCGCTGCCAGCAGGAAGCCATCCGGGATTTCATCAATGTGGATGCGCACCGGCACCCGCTGCGCCAGACGAACCCAGTTGAACGTAGGGTTTACGTCAGCCACCAGTTCACGGCTCTCAGGGTTGTCGCGGTCGTAAATGCCGCGCGAGATGCTTTCCACGTGACCTTTCAATACTTCGCCGCTCATCATTTGCAGATCGGCTTTGTCGCCCACGCGGATATGCGGCAGTTTGGTTTCTTCGAAAAAGCCATAAACCCAGAACGAATCTTTGTCGATCACTGCCATTTTCGGATCACCCACCCGCGCATAGTCACCGCGATGCACGTTGAGGTTGGTCACGTAACCGTCGACCGTGGCCAGCACTTTGGTGCGTTTGAGGTCGAGCTGAGCAGCGTCCAGTTGAGCCAGAGCGTGCTGGTAATCGGCCAGGGCCGAGTCGGCGATGTTGCTGGCGTCGTCACGGTTCTCGCGGGAGATCACCAGGTTGTCCATGTCGGCACGGCGATGGGCGTTAACCTTGCGCATTTCCCAGGTCGCCTTGCGCGATGCCACCAGCGACTGTGCCTGCTTGACCACGATCTGATAGTGCTCAGGGTCGATTTCCAGCAGCACGTCGCCCTTTTTCACCAACTGGTTGTCTTTGACCGGTACGCCGACCACATAGCCGTTAACGTCGGCCGCGACGTTGATGATGTCGGCCCGCACCCGTCCATCACGGGTCCACGGGGTGTTCATGTAATGAACCCACAGGGTTCGGCCGATCCATATCGCAAGGGCCAAAACCAGCAAGGTGGCGAGCAGGCTGAAGAACTTTTTCATCGGATCGGTCTCAACGGTAAACAGTGAGCGCCATGGCGCCAAAAAGACAAGCAAACAGGCTCAGGCGCAGCAGCGCCGGGTGCCAGAAGAAGCGGTACAGGTCATAGCCGGAAAACAGTCGGTCAAAGCCCCATGCCAACCCTGCCGCGATAAAAAACATCAGGGTCATGGTGGGCATGTAGACGCCGTGGAAGGCGATTTCACGAGGCATGTTCTAGTCCTTGCGGCTGGGCGTAGACGGCCAGCGGCGATTGCGGGTCGAGCAGTGAAGTACGGATAAAGTGCAGGTAGCTTTGCACCCGGACCAGCGCCGAGGTGTCGAAGTTGCGGGCAAAAGGTTCGTCGGTGGACTGCACCCGGCCGATGGCGTGATCGACGGCAATCAGCGCACGTTCCAGATTGCTTTCGCTGGGGGCGATAAACAGCCGGACCAGTGCCCGCCCCATCACCCGAATGGCCTGACGCCACGGCTGAGCTTCGGCGTAAGCCGGGTGAACCGGCAAAATCGCCTGCTCTTTGCGCAGCTCGATAATCGCGTGGCCGACTTCCAGCACCACAAACATCCAGCGCAGCAGTTCACGCTGTACCTGCGGGTTACCGGCTGCCAGGCCATATGCCTGATGCATAAGATCACGGGTACGGCTTTCCAGACTGGAGCTCAAACCACGCAACTTGCCGCTGATGGCGTACACCACTTGCTCGCGCAGATCCTGCTCCAGACGGCTCCACAACCAGCGACTGTTAGGCGGTAAAATAATTGCCCCCGCAGCAGCACAGACCAGCATGCCCAGCACCATGGCGATGTAGTCGTTGATGAACTGGTACGGGTTATAGATCGTCAGGTTGTCGGGAACCGAGCCGATGCTGAAAAAAATCAGCAGCCCCAGGCCGACACCGGCGTAATTGGCCCGCGAAGTCAGGAACGAGCCGAATACAATCACCGGCGTCAGCACCAGGCACAACAGCGGGAAACCATCGATGTACGGCAGTACAAAAAACATTTCAACGAAGCCCACCAGCGCCCCGATAAAGGTCCCGCAGGCCATCTGAAACGCCATGCGTTTGGGGTTCGGCGTGGCCGCTGACAAGCCCACAGTGGCAGCCGCGACCAAGGTCATGGTGGCGCCGCTAGGCCAGGCGGTCATTACCCAGTAGGTGCCAAGCACCACTAGAATAAATGCGGCCCGAATCCCCGAAGCAGCAGCAGACCACCAGTTGGTTTGCGAGATAAAGGGCTGGTCCCAACGCTCACGCTCGTGGGTATGATCGGCCAGCGAGGCGTGGGTCAAGGCGTAGTTGTGCAAGTCGTCGACAAAGCGGAACAACAGCTCATACGCCGTGTTGAAGTCCAGAAAGTCCGATGAGCTGGGTTCACTTTCCAGGAACTTCACCCGCAGTGCACGGACATGCCCCGGCAGGCTCGCCTTGAACGCATCCAGTTGCTCGGCCAGCAAAGCCGCGTCTTTATCTGTCATCGAGCGACCGGCGTAGGTGTCGAGCAACTGAGCGAGCATTTCCAACTCGGGTTCAATGGCCGACACCACGTCCACCACACCACGGCTGCGTAATCGTGCGAGCAACTGGTGCAAGGCATTGAAGCGCGTGGTGATGGCCATGAATTCACTGTTCAGACGGCTCAAGCGACCACTGCGACGACGCATGTGCGGGTCTTCAAACACCGTCACGCTACGCATGCCTTCCAGCCCTACGCTCTCACCGATAAAGCGCACGTTGCTGGCTTCATAGGCTTCCTGAGAAGACTGGCCGCGCAAGCCCTCGGCAACAAAACCGGCAAACACACCAAAGCGTTTATACAGCGCGTCATGCATGGCCGCGCCTGCTGTTTTAGGCAAAATGGCGGCGCTGACCACTGTGGCGCACAGGATGCCCAGCGAGATTTCCAGCACTCGCCACACCGCAGCCATAAAGGCGCCGTCCGGGTGCGCCAGGGCAGGCAGGCCAACCATCGCTGCGGTGTAGCCGGCTAGCACAAAGCCATAGGCGCGAAAGTTGCGGCAACGGGCAGCACCGGCCGAGCAGATACCCACCCAGATGGCCATGGCGCCGAGATACAGCACCGTGTTTTGTGCAAACAGGGCGATCAGCGCGACCATCACCGCCGAGCCGGTCAGCGTGCCCAAAAACCGGTAAAAGCTTTTGGCGAACACTTGGCCACTTTGCGGCTGCATCACGATAAACACGGTGATCATCGCCGTACGCGGTTGCGGCAGCTCAAGACGCATGGCCAGCCACAGGGTCAAAAAGGCCGCGACCAGCACTTTGAAAATATGCACCCAGGTCACGCCATCGCTGCGTGCCCAGTCAAAAAAGCCACGGCGCCATTCCAGGGAATACAGCCAGCGTACCGGGGCGGGCAAGTGGTTCATCTACAGGCTCTCAAAATTAGCCATCAGGGGTTTAGTGATTGAACAGCGCCATGACGGCCGGGGGTTTGTCAGGGGCATAGCGATCATCCTTGGGCACATCAGAACCAGCCCCAAGACCGCCACCCAGCGCTGTTACCAGCTCGGCATGGGCACTCAGGCGGGCAGCCTGGACTTGCTGCTCAATCTGCTGCTGCTTGAACAGCAGAGTTTGTGCATTCAGTACGTTGAGGTAGTCGGTCAGCCCACGCTGGAACGCGACCATGGCGATGTCGTAGGTTTTCTGAGCCGCTTGAACCGATTCGGCGGCGAACACCTGCTGCTTTTCCATCGACTCGCGCTTGATCAACTGATCGGAAATGTTCTTGAGCGCCGTCACCAGCGTCTGGTTGTACTTGGCCACGGCCATGTCATAACCACCGGACGCCACGCCCAGTTCGGAGCGCAGGCGACCGCCATCAAAAATCGGCAGCGAGATTGCCGGGCCGACGTTGTAATTGAGCTTCTTGCCGGTCAAAAAGCCCAGCGCGCTACCACCGGTGGCCATAAAGCCAATGCTGCCAACGAGATCGACATTGGGGTAGAAACCGGCATGGGCGACATCGATGCCTCGGGCCTGCGCCGCCACTTCCCAACGACTGGCGACCACGTCGGGACGCTGCCCCAACAGTTGCGCGGGCAAGGCCGATGGCAGTTTGAGTGCGGTCCCCAATGCCAGGGTCGGCCGCGTCAGCCGTGCGCCCTCGCCCGGGCCTTTACCGGCCAGCGCCGCCAATTGGTTGCGGGTCAGGGCGATTTCTTCTTCCCGGGCGTCGATCTGGCGATGGATCTCGGGCAGCGGCGCTTGTGCCTGGCTGACCTCAAAGTGTGTGCCGATGCCGCCGTCCAGGCGCTTTTGCGCCAGATCGAGGATCTGTTCTTGCTGATGCAAGGTCGATTCGATGATGTCGAGCTGGGCGTAGTGCAGGGACAACTGGATATAGGCGCGAATCACATTGTTCTGCAGTTCGAGCTGGGCTTGGCGCGCCTCGGCTGCACTCATGTGCGCCATGTCCAGTGCCTGTTCGGTGGCATTGCTTTCGCGGCCCCACAGGTCCAGCGCAAAGCTGAAGCCCAGTGCTGCGTTGTTGTCCCAGGTCGTGGAGTTGTCCAGCGCGCCCGGGCCATAGAATTGGTCCGATGGCCAGTTGTGCCGCTTAAGGGTCGACTCACCTTTGATTTGCAATGATTCAGCCGACTCGGCAACCCCCGCCATCGCCCTGGCCTGACGCACTCGGGCCGCGGCCATTGCCATGGTTGGGCTACCCTGAACAGCCAGACTGATCCAGTGATCCAGTTGCGGGTCGCCGTAAGCGTGCCACCATTGGGCTTTGGGCCAGTCTGCGTCTTTCGCGGCGCTTTGAATCGCCTCGTCGGTGGCCAGAGCATTGGCTGGCAACATCGTGCCCTTGGGCGCAATACCACCAAAACCGATGCAGCCATTTAATGCTAACGATAAAGCCAGAACACTGAGGGCTTTAAGCTCTCTGCTGATGCGACGCTGCACTGCTGCAAATTCCTGAAAAGGAGGGGGATACTTGAGATAGAGAAGTCTATGGCTTGGCAGGCACTACGATAAGCGGGCATAAATGTGAATCTTTATTACCGTTCTTGGGATAATCCGTTGGGGAAGGCCTGAAGTACTGTCGCGGTGAGTTAATTCCGGACACCTCAATAGGTGATTTCAACGCCATCCCCGCTCGTAAGGGGTCGGTAGCAGCTGCCGAACCAAGCGGTACATTACTTACGGTGTTGCTCTGAGGTCAGCAGCTTTCCGATCCCGGGCGGCCCCAGCGTCGAACAGCCATATCACCAAGATTAAGATCACGATAAACCTGCGTAACACTCAGGCCCCGATCCTTGATCATCTTTACGACTTCCAGCTTGAAACTATCGTCGAATACTTTGCGCTTGTCGGTCATGGAGAACGCCTCAATACGTGCATTTCCACTTACCGGGGTGGCCGGGAAAATTAGTCCACCACACTCATCGCAATAGACAAACATGCAGGACCCGCCTAAAAATCACGAAGATACTTCCTGCACGACAGATATTTATGGAGACTAAAGTGCGCAATGTTGAACTGACATCATGCGCCATAAGTTGCACATTGAAGTGTGGATAACCCTGTGAATAAATCTCTACAGGGCACGCACTTAAACACTAACAGACAAGTGCGCAAGAAGTTGCGCAGCAGTGCGCAACTTCTTGCGCACTTTTATTGATAATTCTTATATCACTAATTAGTAAAGCCTAAGACTTTGAATGCAAGTCATTGATAATCCAAGGACTTAATTTAGTTGGCATAAACCTTGATGATTGTTTTGGAACCTGCAGCGCAAACATGCCTGTGGGTCCCTATATTCTCAGCAAGGAGAGCATTCATGGCTACGCCAGCATATATGTCCATCACGGGTACCAAGCAGGGCCTGATCACCGCCGGTGCTTTCACCGCTGACTCGGTCGGCAACACCTACCAGGAAGGTCATGAAGACCAGGTCATGGTTCAGGGCTTTAGCCACGAAGTGATCATTCCCCGTGATCCGCAATCGGGTCAACCGACCGGCCAACGCGTTCACAAGCCTGTCAAAATCACCAAGGTGTTCGACAAGTCCTCGCCGCTGCTGCTGGCTGCATTGACCTCCGGCGAGCGCCTGACTGAGATTACCATCCAGTGGTATCGCACCTCGGCAGCGGGTACTCAAGAGCACTACTTCACCACCAAACTCGAAGACGCGATCATCGTCGACATCAAGGATTACATGCATAACTGCCAGGACCCGTCGAACTCACACTTCACCCATCTGGAAGACGTTGAGTTCACCTACCGTAAAATTACCTGGACCCACGAAGTATCCGGCACCTCCGGTTCTGATGACTGGCGCACCCCTGTCGCAGGCTGAAACTGATCTAGCTGTTTCACGGCATCAATCTCTTTATCGGTTGGTGCCGTTTCTTACATCTAAGGTGTCCACCTTGAGGAACAACGGATGTTCAGCCCAGCCAATGACACACAGTTCAGCCTGGCCATCGAGGGGCGGGAGCACGGTTTTCGCGTACTTGAGTTTCAGGGGCGGGAGGCGATCAGCACACCCTTTGCGATCAATGTAGAGTTGATTAGCGAACGCCCTGATCTTGACCTGGAAAGTCTACTTCACCAGCAGGCCTTTCTGGCTTTTAACAAGAGTGGCAACGGCATTCACGGGCAGATTTACCGTATTGCTCAAGGCGATTCAGGCAAACGTCTGACTCGTTATAGCCTAACGCTGGTACCTCAGCTCTCGTACCTTAGGCATCGCACCAATCAGCGTATTTTTCAGCAGCGCACAGTTCCGCAGATCATTGCAAAAGTTCTCGAGGAACACGGGATCCATGGCAATGCCTACCAGTTCCAACTGAACTCAATCTACCCGCCGCGTGAGTACTGTGTTCAGTACGACGAGTCAGACTTACACTTCATTCAGCGCTTGAGCCATGAAGAAGGCATTCATTACCACTTCCAGCATTCCGAACACGCTCATTTGCTGGTATTCGGCGATGACCAGACGGTTTTCACCAAACTGGACAAAGCCACAGCGTATGTACAGGGCAGCGGAATGGTGGCGGATGAACCTGCCATCAAGCACTTTAATCTGCGTTTTGAGGCCCGCACCAGCCGCACTACACGTCGAGATTACGACTTCGAGAAGGCCGGGGTTCTGGTTGAAGCCACCCACAGTCCTGAAGCACGGAGCCTTCAGCCTGACCTTGAGGACTATGACTACCCTGGACGGTTCGTACAACGCCAGCGCGGCAAGCCCTTGACACAACGCGCCCTTGAACGCCACCGCGCCGACTACCGGCAGGCCGAGGGCAAAAGCGATCAGCCAACACTGGTCAGCGGGCACTTCATGTTGCTCATCGAGCACCCGCGCAAAGAGTGGAACGCGCTCTGGCTGCTCACTGAAGTCCATCACCAGGGCTACCAGCCTCAGGTTTTGGAGGAGAACATAGCAAGTGACAGGTTGTCTGATGAGCGCTTTGAGCAGGGCTATCGCAACCGCTTCGTAGTCACCCCGTGGGACGTGTTTTATCGCCCGCAACAAGCGTACCCCAAGCCTCGAGTACTGGGCAGCCAAACGGCCTTGGTGACAGGTCCTGCCGGGGAGGAGATTTACTGCGATGCCTATGGCCGAATCAAGGTCAAGTTCCACTGGGATCGCGAAGGCAAAGCCGATGACAAGTCCAGCTACTGGCTGCGTGTGGCCTCCAGTTGGGCCGGCAGCAGCCACGGCGGCGTCACGATTCCACGGGTAGGGATGGAAGTGTTAGTCACCTTCCTCGAAGGCGACCCTGATCAGCCATTGGTCAGTGGCTGCCTGGCCAATAGCCTCAACCCGGTGCCTTACGAGTTGCCTGCACACAAGACCCGCAGCGTATTGCGCAGCCGCAGCTCACCGGGCAGTACCGGATTCAACGAGCTGCACCTCGAAGACCGTACGGGTCAAGAGCTGATCTATCTGCGCGCTCAGCGCGACATGGAACAGAAAGTTGAAAACGACAGTCGTCTTGAGGTCGGTAACGAGCGGCATGAAACCATCAAAGGCAACAACATCGTGGTGTTCGAAGCCGAGGATCAGCGCACCGTGACGGCGGATCGCAAGGTAGAACTCAAGGCCAACGATTACTTGCAGGTAGCCAGCAGCAGTCACACCCGCGTCGGACAGACCTTAGTCGCCGAGGCTGGCCAGGAAGTCCATCTCAAGGCCGGGGCCAATCTAATCCTCGACGCGGGTGCGAGCATTACCTTGAAGGCCGGCGGCCAGCACATTGTCATCGGCCCCGGCGGCATCTTCAGCAGCACCGAGATTCAAATCGGTGGCGCACCTATCAGTGGGACAGCGGCGGCGCCGTTGCTGCCTAACTTACTCGGCCTGTTGGCCGTGCCGTCCTTACTGGAACAGAAACAAAATCAGTCGAATCAAACCTCTCTGGAAACCGAGCCGCCACTGCAGCCAAAACCGGTGTGCAAGGATTGTTTGTTAGCCGCACAGGTCAAGGCCGAAGCGTTAGTGCCGCGTTAACACTTATTTAGCGAACACCATAGAACAAGGAAGGCTCATGTTACCGACCGCGAAGGATTGGCTGCACCGCCTGATGAAAGAGGCCCGTAGCGCACAACTTGATCACCTGGATGTACTGATCGATTGCGCGGCGCTGCCAATCCCACTGCTACCGACGCTGCTTGAATTGACACCTGCATCTTCGTGCGCCTGGCTATTTGAGCAAACGCCTGAGCAAGAATTGGCGCATCAGGGCCCCGTACTGTTGCGTATTGTGTTGGCCAGCCAAGAGCAGTGTGCGGGGATTGCGAAGCTGCTTAACGCGGTCCATCACAACTTTTGTGCGCTGATACTGATCAGTCGCTGGCCCTTCGCGGAATTGGCGGCGCACTTGCGCGGTGCTACCCAGGCTACCTGGAGCAATGGAGCCTGCTGTGGTGTGCTGCGTTATTACGACACGCGCCTGTTCAGGTATTTTTGCGACCAGCTTTCCCCCCACCAGCAAGAGCTTTTCCACGCCCCGGTCATTCAGTGGCACTGGATCGACCATGACAGCAAAGCCGCAACTCTTTCCGGGTTCGACAGCCGTCCAAACAACCAGAATACGCTGAGTGGCATGAGTATGAGCGATGAGCACGTTTTGCACTTGCAAGCCGTAAGCGCTGCAATTCGGTGGTTCAAGGTCTACGAAAAAACGCCAAACGAACATGGGTTCACCTCACGCGAAGCCATGATTCGCTGCCTGATCACAGTCCACCTGGATATCAGCCGGCAGAAACTGGAAAAACGGCATCACGAAGATTTTATCGCCAGCGCGCTGAGCGAACACCGGCCACTAACCCTGACTCGTAGCTAGGCCGTTTTATGATCCGTTTACTCCTTGTGATGCTAATGAGCGGCCTCTCGCTGCAGGGCTGTGCGCAGTCCCAGCCTGAGAGATTAGGCACGCCTATCGAGGGCTATAGCCATACCTCGGCGGCGATTAATCGGTTCTCGGTAAATGGTAATGGCGGGCCGAATCTGTCCCCTTATGGATACGGGGGCGGCCAAATGTGCTGCGCACCGCTTCCAGTGAAGTGGCACCCAGGCTTGACCGTGGTGGTTGAATGGGAGAAAGACCCCAATCCGCATGATTCCGCTAATTGGCCAGATCCTCCATTTTCTGATGCTTGGCGCAAGGCGGCCAGAGAGCACGAAACTCACTACACCCGTCATCGCGCGGTTGTGGCTGTCGCGCCATATGAAGAGTTGGGCGCAATAGACGTTCATTTTCTACCGTGCAATCAAGTTGCGGTTTCAGCTGTAGCCGTACTTCCTGGTCAACCGGGCTACCCATTTAACTTCCCTCAAAAAATGGAGGAACCAGCCACATGTCCGAAGCCATGACCCTACCAGTCCAAAAGCCTGCTGCGGCATTCCTCAGCCCGACACCTGATTTCAAAATGGGCGGGCTGCTGCCGCAAACGCCAGGGGATGTTTCAGACAGCCTGGCATTGCCTTCACCTTCCACTAACCCTGACTCGTAACGAGGCCGTCTTATGATCCGTTTACTCCTTGTGATGTTAATGAGCGGCCTCTCGCTGCAGGGCTGTGCGCAGTCCCAGCCTGAGAGATTAGGCACGCCTATCGAGGGCTATAGCCATACCTCGGCGGCGATTAATCGGTTCTCGGTAAATGGTAATGGCGGGCCGAATCTGTCCCCTTATGGATACGGGGGCGGCCAAATGTGCTGCGCACCGCTTCCAGTGAAGTGGCACCCCGGCTTGACCGTGGTGGTTGAATGGGAGAAAGACCCCAATCCGCATGCCTCAGCAAATTGGCCTCCGCTTGGGACAGATGGTTATCGGGCTGCTTACAAGTTGCATGCAGCCAAATACACCCGTCATCGCGCGGTTGTGGCTGTCGCGCCATATGAGCGGCTAGGTGTCGTCAATGTGCATTTTTTGCCCTGTAACCAAGTAGCTGTTACGGCAGTTCTTATGCTGCCCCGCACACCCAAATATCCCTATCGTTTCCCTCAAAAAATGGAGGAACCAGCCACATGTCCGAAGCCATGACCCCACCAGTCCAAAAGCCTGCTGCGGCATTCCTCAGCCCGACACCTGATTTCAAAATGGACGGGATGCTGCCGCAAATGCCAGGGGATGTATTGCGTAATTATCGGACGCAACAGGTGGCCTTCCACCCGTATGAACAACAGGCGATGGACGCAGACCGTGCAGCTGGAAGGGTTTACGCAGGCGCGCCATGCATGAAGATCGTGACAGTCACGCTGTGCTTTGACGGCACGAACAACCATGAGCCTTCAGACAGCCTGGCATTGCCTTCAACCACGACCAATGTGGCTCGCCTGTTTCATGCGAGCCTGGGAGGTTCTGGTTCCGAATCAGAAGAGAGAGAGGGTTTTTACCGTTACTACATGCAGGGGGTGGGCACCGAATTCAAAGAAATAGGCGAGTTCAAACCCGATAGTCAAGGGCTGACGATGTCGACGGGCGGCGAGAACCGGATCAACTGGGGGTTGACCCGTTTGATCGATGCGCTGAAAAGGGCATCTGGCGAGACTTACCTTGATCCAGTGGATGCCTACGCCCTCGTGCAAAAAATGGGCACCAGCCTTACCGAAGACGCGCTCGGGGCTTCGATATTCAAAAGCAGCTATACGCGCCGCCGAGAGGTTTTGGCTCAACCGTTGGCGGAACTTGAAAGCCAAATTGATGCCGCTCATAAGGCCAAGTCGATCCCTAAAATCATGGCAGTGCGTCTGTTTGTTTATGGTTTTTCACGGGGGGCTGCCGAGGCGCGAGCATTTGCCACCTGGCTTGAAGTCTTGACCAAGGTCGATGTGGAGGGTGATACCTGCTACTTGTTGGCCGGGCTACCGATCAAAATTGTGTTTATGGGGTTGTTCGACACCGTGGCCTCCGTGGGCATTCCGTACTTGGCGCCGTTTGCTGCCGGGCACATGGGCTGGGCCGATGGCAGCATGCGGTTGTCGGATTCGGAGACGTTTCTTGAGCACTGCGTGCATCTGGTTGCGGCTCACGAACAGCGCAGTTGCTTCCCCGTAGACTCGATTCGGCGCAAAGCCGACGCTGACGATCCACACTGCCCTTCCACCTATCGCCAAGGCACAGCGGAATACATCTACCCCGGCATGCACTCCGACGTCGGCGGCGGCTACCCGCCCGGCGACCAAGGCAGGGCCGCAGAGGGTGGCCACTTGGTGTTGTCGCAAATCGCTCTGCACCATATGTACAGTGAGGCCTACAAGATTGGGGCGCCGTTGCAGGCCCCTTCAAAGGCGTTTAGCAATGAGTTGAAAGAGCGTTGGCCATGGTTAGTCATGGACGTACAAACAGAACATGAATACGACGTAGGCACCGTCCTGATCAATCGTTTCAACACCTGGCTCGACGCCATGGATAACGGCCCATTGGAAGAGGTGATGGCCCGTGAAGCAGGGTTGATTACCGGTTGGCGAATCAGTCGTTATGCCAAGGGGCGGGCCAACCACACTGACGCTTATGTCAAAGTGATGAAAAACGGTCCGCAGGCAGACATGACCTCCGAGGAAGTCGACGCCTTTGAAGCTTTACACAATATGCAACTTGAGGAAGATGCGGCCAACCGTGCCGGCAGCTCGGCGCCTGTCTGGTCTGAAAGTCAGTTGGCAACTCAAAAAACTAATCAAGCTACCAAGTTGGAGTATGAACGTCGTACCGGCACCACGTCCGCGAACGCCTTCAACACCAGCAAGATGTATGAGCCGAACCTTGATTGTCGACAGTTGCTCAACGCCATGGCCGATTTTCGGCGTGATTATGTGCCCGAGTGGAGCTTGAGCGCAGGAGAAATATTTAGTCTTGGCACCCTTGCCAACACCTTGGTGGGTGGGCTTGTGTACATGACCAATTCGCAGGACGAAGCCCAGCACTATGCCGACCTGCGCAAGGCTGGAGAGATGAATTACGCCGCACTGTTTGGCGCAGACGGCAAGTCGTTAAACGATAAAGTCTTTCCGATTATCCGGTTGTTTGATGAGCATGTGCATGACTCTCGGGCATGGTTTATGAACGCGGCATTCAATGAGCGGGAAGTTTTCAGCGACTACTTTCGTTATCGCGGCATCTTTTTCGACAATGAATCCAATAACGAGCTATCGCTCTTGGTCACCGCTGAGCGAGTGGTTGGCGTGGCGTTGGCGGTGACCAGTGTTGGTTTGACCATTAAACGCCGAGACCCACGCTTCTTGGTGGGGCTCATTCTTCCGTCGCTGGGCACCCCGGTATTTCGCGGCAAGGTGGGTTTCCCAAGCATCAGTGCGTTTGACCGCGTGACAGGTCTGGCACTGCCGATGCTTGATGGGTTGGAGTCGATTCGCACCTTTACCGCCGACACGGGCGCTCTGTCAAAAGCGGCCCAAGCGTTGCCGGTTCCGCCGGCACTGACTGAGAAAACCGCCACCACTGATGACTTGATTGCGATGCTCAAAGCCTCGCAAGCACTTAAAGCAGCAGTGCCCACTTCGTCGGCCACCCTACTTGATGGAACGTTGGCCCAGACACCCCCCCAAAAAAGCTGGTTGGATCAGGCGAAGGGCACGGTGGAAGGTCTCGCAACCTAGAGCTGACGCTGAGTTCGATTGCAGGGTGGAAACGTCATGGTTCGCACTGACATTCAAGTGAAGCAGCTTTTACTCCACGCACTGAATTCGCCGAAGCCGAGTACGCAGGCAAACCCGTAAAGAGCGTTTCCTGATCGTGATGGATCAGGTCGTGCCCTGGAAGGGGTTGATCAATCGGATAGAGCCTCATTACCCCAGAGGCGAAAATGGGCGAGGTGCGCCTGTAATGCGGAAAAATGCCTTGGACAGGTACTGCTCGAAGGAAACTCGATGAGTTAAAAGCGGGAAAAGTCTTATCATATGATTGTGCGAGCTTTTTTAACCTCATGCTGCGAGGGCATCAAAAATCGATGCCTACTTCAGAGTTTCTTTAGTCGAATGAAAACCGGCCAGTAATATCCGAAACTTCATGTCACAATTTGTTGATGTGTAATCGGTTGCTGTCCCCTATATCGACCCCTTGAGAGCACTTCATGGACACTTTGCAAAACATGCGCGCCTTCAGTTGCGTGGCCGAAGCCGGAAGTTTCACGGCTGCTGCCGTCATGCTGGACACAACCACTGCCAACGTTTCGCGCGCGGTCTCCAACCTTGAGGCCCACCTGCAAACACGTCTGCTTAACCGCACCACCCGCCGCATCGCCCTGACCGAAGCCGGCAAGCGTTACTTGTTGCGCTGCGAGCAAATCCTGGCCTATGTCGAAGAAGCTGAAGCCGAGGCGAGCGACGCCCACTCGCGCCCTGCGGGCCAATTGAAAGTGCACACCATGACCGGTATCGGTCAGCACTTCGTGATCGACGCTATTGCCCGCTATCGCAAGACTCACCCGGATGTGACCTTCGACCTGACCTTGGCCAATCGTGTGCCTGACTTGCTCAACGAGGGTTACGACGTCTCCATCGTGCTGGCCAGCGAGCTGCCCGATTCGGGCTTTGTGTCCCAGCGTCTGGGCATCACCTACAGCATCGTCTGCGCATCGCCCGGTTACGTGAAGGCCAACGGCACAGCCACCAAACCCAGCGACCTGCTCAACCATTCCTGCCTGCGCCTGGTCAGCCCGGTGATTGCCCTGGATAAATGGGTGTTCGAAGGCCCGGAAGGTCAGGAGATGGTCCTGATCAACTCCTCGCCGTTTCTGGTCAACTCAGCCGATGCGATGAAAACCGCGATCACCAGCGGCATGGGTGTGGGGGTATTGCCGGTTTATGCCGCCATCGAGGGCCTGCGCAACGGCACACTGGTGCGCCTGTTGCCCAAGTACCGTTCCCAGGAGCTGAACCTGTACGCCATCTACCCGTCGCGCCAATACCTGGATGCCAAGATCAAAACCTGGGTCGAGTACTTGCGCGGTTCGCTGCCGGAGATTTTGACCGCGCACCAGACTGAGCTGGCCACTTATAGCTAGAACAGCGCTGGTCTTCTGTAGCCGCTGCAGGTATTGGCGCCGTGCTGTCGAGAATGTTAGCGTGCTTACATTCCCGACAGCCGATGAGCCTTGTTCCGATGAGCCTTTCCAGCACAAAAAAAACCGTACTCGCCTTCAGCCGTGTCACGCCCGAGATGATCGAGCGCTTGCAGCAGGACTTCAACGTCATTGCCCCCAACCCCAAGCTGGGCGATATCAACGCACAGTTCGATGAGGCCCTGCCCCACGCCCACGGCTTGATCGGCGTCGGCCGCAAGCTGGGTCGCAAGCAACTGGAAAACGCCAAACAGCTGGAAGTCGTGTCCAGCGTGTCGGTGGGTTACGACAACTACGATGTCGACTATTTCAACGAGCGCGGCATCATGCTCACCAACACCCCGGACGTACTCACCGAAAGCACCGCTGACCTGGGCTTTACCCTGATCATGAGCAGCGCCCGCCGGGTTGCGGAGCTGGACGCGTGGACCAAGGCCGGCCAGTGGCAAGCCAGCGTGCCGCCCGCCTTGTTCGGCAGCGATGTGTACGGCAAAACCCTGGGGATCGTCGGCATGGGCAATATCGGGGCAGCCGTTGCTCGCCGGGGTCGATTGGGGTTCAACATGCCAATCCTGTACAGCGGCAACAGCCGTAAGACCGAGCTTGAGCAAGAGCTGGGTGCTCAGTTTCGCAGCCTGGACCAACTGCTGGCCGAGGCAGATTTTGTCTGCCTGGTGGTGCCGCTCAGCGAGAAGACCAAACACCTGATCAGCCATCGCGAACTGGGGCTGATGAAGAAAAGTGCCATCCTGGTGAACATCTCCCGTGGTCCGGTGGTCGACGAGCCGGCCCTGATCGAAGCCCTGCAAAACGGCACCATTCGTGGCGTGGGCCTGGACGTTTATGAGAAAGAGCCCCTGAGCGATTCACCGCTGTTCCAGCTCAAGAATGCCGTTACCTTGCCCCACATCGGATCGGCCACCCATGAAACCCGTGAAGCAATGGCCAACCGTGCGCTGGCAAACCTGCGCAGCGCCCTGCTGGGTGAGCGCCCGCAAGACCTGGTCAACCCGCAGGTGTTCAAGGGCTGACGCAAGGCCTGTTGTGGGAGCGGGCTTGCTCGCGATGACAGCGACGCGGTGTATCAGTCACACCTCGGCGATCCGATCGCGAGCAAGCCCGCTCCCACGGGGGGGGAGGCTCACGCCAGCTTGGCGTTCAGTGCCACCGGTTTGGGCTTGCGAAACACCAGCACGTTGCCCAGCATCACCAGTACCAGCCCGGCCAAAGCTGGAGCCGTCCACTGGTAGCCTTCAACAAACGCCGACACATTGAGGGCCACCAACGGGAACAGCACTGTGCAATAAGCGGCGCGCTCCGGGCCCATGCGCCCGACCAGCGTCAGGTACGCGGTAAAACCGATCACCGACCCCGGTATCACCAGATACAGCAATGAGCCGATGTAGCGCGTGTTCCACTCCATCTCGAACGGGATGCCATTGAACACGCAGTACATCGCCAGCATGCTGGCGCCATAGAGCATGCCCCAGGCGTTGGTGGTCAGCGGCTTGAGGCCTGCCTTCTGCTGCAAGCTCGACAGCATATTGCCCGCCGAAAAACACAGGGTGCCGATCAGCGCCAGGCCCAATCCGAGCAGGATATGTGGCGTAGCGGTATGCCCGCTTAATTCCGGCCAGAACAGCAAGCCCAACCCAAACATCCCCAAGGCACCACCGGCAATGACGTTACGGGCGATTTTTTGCTTGAAGAAAATCCGCGCATTCAGCGCGTTCCACAACGTGGCTGTGGAAAACACCACCGCGATCAGCCCCGTGGTCACCCACTGGCTGGCCGTCAAAAAACACATGAAGTTGACGCAAAACAAACACAGGCCCTGAGCCAGGCAAATCAGATGCCCGCGCCTGTTCATCACCTGCAATTTGCGGCTGAGCAGCAGCACAACAAACAACACCAGCGCCGCCAGACCAAAGCGATACACGATGGACACTGGAATCGCTACCACTCCCAGTTGCAGCTTCAGGGCGATCCACGTGGTCCCCCAGATCAGTACGGTCATTACATACAAAAAAAGATTCATGGCGCACTCCAGACAATGGCTTTCAGTCTGTGCCCGAGCCTGTGCGCGCACTTGCAGATTCTTGCGCTTTTGTTGGCCCGGGGCTGGCAGCCCGGGCGCTACGGAGTAGGATGCAAGGCGTTGGAGAACTGACTATGCACACACTGCAAACCCTACAAGTCTTTCAAGCCATGGGCCGCTCGCCCAATGCTCGCCTGGAACACAGTGCCGAGCTGGGGGAAGGCATGTCCGCGGCCATGTGGAGCAATCACCACGACACCCGGGACTATGAAGCACCGACTCACCACACGCTGTCGTGCTACATCTCCGGTGGCACGGGCACCTTTCGTCGTGAAACGCCTGGGGCCAGAGGCGCGCCGGGCAAGCTCTGCGTGCTGCCCGCCGGGCATCAATCGGCGTGGATCATCAATGGTGAGATTCGTCTGGCCCACGTGTATGTCAGCCAGGAGCAGTTTGCGTTGAGCTGCATCACCCTGCTCGATCGCGACCCCCGGGAACTGCAGTTGCGTGAAATCACCTTTCAGGATGACGAGCAGCAGACCCGCCGTTTCCACCAACTGATCGGCATGAACTGGGACGAACCCGGCGAACGCTTGCTGACCAGCAGCCTGGCCAGCGCCCTGCTCGACCATGCCGTGCTGACTCAAGTGGGCTTGCGTGACGGGCTACAACTCAAAGGCGGGCTGGCGGCCTATCAACGGCGCCAACTGGTCGACTACATCGAACACCAGCTGGCCGAGCCCTTGAGCATCGGCCAACTGGCAGCCCAGTGCGCGCTGTCGCCTTATCACTTTGCGCGCATGTTTCGCGAAAGCTTCGGCGTGCCGCCCCACCAGTATCTGTTGGCTCGCCGCCTGGCCCGCGCCCGCGACTTGCTGCGCCACAGCGCCCTGGCACTGGGCGACGTGGCACTGGCCTGCGGCTTTGCCAGCGCCAGCCACTTCGCCAACCGTTTCAAGCAAAGCCTGGGCAGTACGCCGGGGGAGTATCGGGCGGCGTTCAGGTAACCCGTTCAAGCTCGTTCAGGACGCCTGGCCAGAGCATTGAAAATGCGTTGTCCATAAAGGCCTACAGCCAGGCCGAGCACAATTAAAACCACCGCCAGTATTTTGCTAAACGGCACACTCTCGTTGAAGATGAGGACTGAACCGAGCATGCCGAAGATAGGCACCAACAGCGATAGTGGTGCTACGGTTGAAACCGGGTAGGTCTTGAGCAGCGAGTTCCAGATCCAATAAGCGAACAGAGTATTTGGGTAGACCTGAAACAGAATCGACAGTACGGCAGTTGTGTCTACCTGATTAACAAATGCGGTATAGCCGGCGCTGCCATTAACCGCATAATCGAGGGCGAACAACGGGATCGGCGAGAAGGCGCTGGACCAGACCAGAAAGCCGAAGACATCTTTAGTGCATGCCTTTTTGTTAATGATATTGGCGACGCTCCAAGAGGCTGCGCCGACCAGCACCAGAAGCACGCCTGGCAGGCTGATCGAGCCATCGCTGATCATGATGATGCACAAGAGTCCGAGCAGGGCTATCAGCATGCCCAATACCTGAAAACGTGTCAGCGACTCCTTGAACACCCACCCCCCCATCAAGATGGTGAAAAACGCGCTGAACTGCAGTACCAGCGATGCGATTCCAGCTGAGAGCCCGGCTTTTATCCCAAGATTTACCACCCCCCACAAACCGATGCCGAACACCAGTCCGTAACCGATGATAAAGCGCCAGGGCACATCAGGCTTGCGAATGAAAAAGATCGCCGGTAACGCACAGAGACTGAAGCGGATACCCGCCAGGATGAACGGATCTACGGTTGCCAACCCCAGCTTGATCACTGAGAAATTGACGCCCCAGATTGCCGTGATCAGTACAGCCAACACTACGTGCAGTGGTTTCATTGGTGAGTTGCCTTCATTGGGTGGGTTGAGTCACGCGACACCTTAAGATCAAAGCTATTGATCAAGACGGTGCCCGTTAACTCAAGCCCAGCAACTTTGAATTACTTGATAGAAACCTCTTCTTTTTTTGTAGGAGTAAAGCGGCGCCATACGCTGAACAAGCCCGTCCCACAAAAATTGAGCAGGGCTCGATTACTGTGGGAACCAGCCTGCTGGTGATGGCATGCTTCAATGTGCCTCACACACCTCAACGCCTGAATCGTTGGCAAGCCACAGGTTTCGGCCCTTAAAACTCCAACGTGCTGGAGAACGTCACCTGCCGTGAATCCCCGATCGAGACAAAGGTCCGGCTGGCCGCCGAGGTGTAGTAAGTACGGTCGAATAGGTTTTTGACGTTGAGCTGGAACTTGACCTTCTGCCCTTCGATCCGGGTGTCGTAGGTGGCGAATGCATCGGCTACGGTGTAACCCGGCAGGTCGAAGTCGTTCAGAGCATCACCCGCCCGCTCACCCACGTAACGGGCACCGGCGCCAATGCGCAGCTTGTCACCGCCTACGATATTCCCAACGTCATACACCGCCGACAGCGAGCCGGAGTTTTTGGCCACGTTCTGCAAACGCATACCCTCGTATTTCGTGTCCTTGGTCACTTCGGCATCGGTGTAGGCATAGCTGCCGATCACACTCCACTGCTCACTCAACTGGCCGCTGACGTCCAGTTCAAGCCCACGTGAGCGAACTTCACCGGCGGCCGAGTAGACGGTATTGCCGGCCTCGGTCGTCGATACCAGTACGTTGCGCTTTTTGATGTCGAACAGCGCCACGCTGCCGGTGATACGCCCAGGCATATCGAGTTTTGCACCAAGCTCCCAGGACTTTGATTCCTCTGGCGCAATCGCCGAATCCAGTACCACACCCCCTGTCAGGGGCGCGATGGTGGAGTTGGGCTTGAACGATTCGGTGTAGCTGCCATAGAACGACAGTTCATCGGTGTAGCGGTACACCAGGCCAGCACGGGGGATCCATTTCACGCCGTTGGTATCCGTGTTGGTCTTGAACGGAATGGCTTTGCCTGCCAGCTGGTCGTACTTCTGAAAGCGCGCACCCGCCACCAGAATCCATTGATCGGTGAGGTGGATGGAGTCCTGGGCAAACAGCGAATCGCTGCGTAGCAAGTCGGTCTGGTTGCTGTCACTGGCGCTGACGGTGGTGCCGGCAACTTCATTGCCATACACCGGGTTCTCGTAATTGAAGGTGGACTGGCTGTCCTGGCGGATCAGCTCGGCGCGGTAGATTTTGCGGTATTCGTCATCCACGCCAAACACCAGGTCATGCTGCATGCCCGCCACCTGGACCTTGCCTTGCAGGCTGATGGTGGAAAAACGGTCGGTGGTGATGGCGCCTTTGGTGCCGTCCATTTTTCGGGTCAGGGTGCCGTCCGGGTTGACCTTGGTGACGCGCACCTGGCTGGCGTCGTAGGTTTCGCGATTCCAGCTGTAGCCGAAATGGGCTTTCCAGTCGTCGTTGAGGTCGTGATCGACTTCAAGGCGATACAGGTCGGAGCGACCTTCCATATTGTTGAACGGCTCATCCAGACGGCGCGTGGCCGGGATATCCAGTGGATGGTTGGTGGCCGGATTAATCGCCGTGCCCCGGTCAAAAGGGGTCAGGAATTCACGATGTTCGTAAGCCAGCAGCACTTGGGTGTTGTCGCCATACCAGGCCAGCGACGGCGCAATCAGCGTCTCGCGATGCACACCGAAGTTGCGCCAGTAATCTTCGTCTTCATGGTCAATGATCATCCGGTAAGCCAGCCCTGAATCACCCAACGGGCCGGTACTGTCCAGACTGCCGCCGCTGCCGTTTTTGCCCGAGCCATAGGTTGAGCCACGCACGGTGAGCGCGTTGTATTGCTCCAGCTGCGGTTTTTTACTGACCACGTTGACCACACCGCCCGGGTCTTGAATCCCGTAGAGCAGCGAGGCCGGGCCCTTGAGCACTTCAACCCGCTCCGTGGTGGCATTCATCGCACGTCCCTGCACCAGCGGCATGCCATCGCGCATGATCGAACCGTCACGGTTGTCACCAAAACCGCGTTTCATCACCGAGTCCTGGGTGCTGCCCAGCGTGTTGCCCTGGGTGATGCCGCTGACGTTGTTCAGTGCGTCATCCAGATTGCGCGGCGCCTGATCGCGAATCACCTGGGCAGCCACCACGTTGATGGTTTGCGGGACTTCCATGGTCGAGCCCGTACCGCGCATGACCGAGGTATTCACCGGAGGCTGATAGCTGGTGTCATTGGAAACCTGCGACGTGATGCTGGTGGCGCCCAGGTTCAAGGCGCCTGCCGTGGGCTGGGGTTCGAGGGCGAAGGTGTTGGCGTCGGTGCGTCGCACAGTGAAACCCGACTGAGCGAGCATCTGCTGCAAGGCCTGATCTGCACTCATGCGGCCCTTGATGGCAGGGGCTTGCAGGCCGAAGGGGGCTTCGTCGGTATAGACCACGCTCAGACCGGTCAAACGGGAGAAGTCGTTGAGGGCCTGGGGCAGCGGTTTGGCCGGCTGATTGAAATCGAACAGGGCGCCGGCCTGTTGCTGAGCCCCCTCGGCGGCCATTGCTGCGTAAAGCGGGTTGAGTGCCAACCCGGCCATCACTAAAGCAGAAGCCCCCAACCACTGTTTCACCGAATTTGCCCTGGACTTCATGCTCATGACCTGTGTGCCGACCTGATGGGGAATACGAATTTTTCGCATTTTCAAGCACTACACGGTTGGGCCCGAGGTTTACCTCACCTGATGCTGAAAAATAATTGCGGGCGTGGGAGCAGGCATCAACGCAACACAATCAGCCCAAACACGCTGTGCTGCTCAAACCCCAGTACACCTTGCAACGAATTGAGCACCGCTTGCGGGTCCTTGCTGGGGAAACTGCCGCTGATACGCCTTGTGCCCAACTTGCTATTGAGCAGCACGATCTGACCTGGGTAATAGCGCTTCAGGTCTGCCACGACATCGACCAACGGCGTTTTGTAGTAGGTCAGCCAGCCCGAGCGCCAACCCAGTTGGGCCTGACTGTCAACACGGTGCACTGCGTCGGTCACTCCAGCGTCATAGGCCATTTGCTGATCGGCGATCAGAATCTGCTGGGCCCCGTCCTTGCTTGCCTTGACCCCTACCCGCCCGGACAGCACCGTGACTTGCGCACCAGCGGGTTGCAGACGCACCTCGAACTCCGTGCCCAGCACCCGCGCTTCACCGCCCTGGGCATCGACCACAAAGGGATCACCGGTGTGGGTGACGTGAAAAAAGGCCACCCCACGGCGCAATTGAACATGCCGTTCGCCCGCACTGAAGTTCACCGCAATGGCGCTGTCGGCATCGAGCGTAACCCTGGTTTTATCGGCCAAAACCACCGTGCGTACTTGCCCTGGCGCGCTCACATAATCTGCGCCCAGATCGTCCAGCCATCGCGCTGGCTGCCAACCGGCAAACACGCCGACCATCATCAGCAAACATGCAGCAACGGCCAGCCCGCCGGACCAATACCTGACGCGGCTGAGTCGGGAGGTGTTCATCGCGGTCAGGTAACGCTGCATGACCAGCGCTTCTTCGTCAGCCAAAGTGCTACCCGCCACTTCGCTCAACTCCCACACCACTTGGGCCTGGGCGTAGGCCTCGGCGTGGGCGGGATCGGCCTTCAGCCAGCGGCTGAAAGTGGCCTGGTCACCGCTATTAGGCTGATCGTGCAGCACACTGAGCCACTCCAACGCTGTGCGTTCTTGCTCGGGGGTGACGGGAATTCTCGTACGACTGATCACAACGCTGTCCCTGATGGCGGCTCACGCAAACTGGCCTTGCAGGCCTCAAGGGCGCGCATCATATGTTTTTCAACCGCACTTTGGGACAGCCCCATGACCTTGGCGATCTCGGCATAGGTACGACCGTGAATCCGGTTGAGCAAAAAGATATGCCGCGTGCGCTCGGGCAGGCTGCGCAAGGCGGCCTCGACTTGGCGCAAGTCATTACCCGCCTCAAGTGCCGCTTGGGGCTCGCAGCAATTGGCGTCCGGCTCGGGCTGCCAGTGATGGCTGATCCGCCCGCGCGTGCCTTCGCTGCGCAGGTGATCGATGGCAATGTTGCCCGCGCAGCGCAGCAAATACGTGCTGAGCTCTTCGACCTGCACCAGTGGCCGCCGCCAAAAACGCAGAAACAAGTCCTGAACCAGATCAGCTGCCGTTGCCCGGCATCCGACGCGGCGGTTCACCAGCGCTTCCATTTGCGGACGCTGGGATAAAAACACCTGCAAAAAATGCGCGCGTCCATGGCGAGCCTCACTGCTAGGACCATTCTCAAGTTCAGGTGGGATCATGGACATCGGCGCGCAGGTCAAAAAGGAAAGCGATACTAATGATAAATATTCTCATATGCAAAAGCAGATGACGGGGTGCGCTGTTGTCATTGATCAGTGGTGATTGCTCAATGCAATCACCCACCCCTACAATGCGAACAATTCTTGTTCTCTAAAGCGTTTTCAGCGCAGCTGGAGTGGTCGTTGCCGCAGTCAAATACCGTCGAGGTTCTTTACCAGAACCACCACAGCTGGCTTACAGGCTGGTTGCGGCGCAAGCTGGGCTGCCCGCAAAGTGCCGCAGACCTGGCGCAAGACACCTTTATGCGGCTGCTGACCGCCCGCGAAACCCCGACCCTGGCCGAGCCCCGGGCTTTTTTGACCGTTGTCGCCAAACGCGTTCTGTTCAATCACTACCGCCGCCAGGATCTGGAGCGGGCTTATCTGCAAGCGCTCGCCGAAATACCCGAACAGGTGGTCCCCAGCGAAGAAGAGCGGGCAATTATCCTGCAAACCCTGATGGAGTTGGATCAGTTACTCGACGGCTTGCCCTGCCCAGTCAAACGCGCCTTTTTGCTGGCACAGATTGACGGCCTCAGCCACGCCGACATCGGCGCCCGACTGGGTATTTCGGTTGCCACCGTCAAACGTCATTTAACCAAGGCAGCCCTGCGCTGCTATTTCGCCCTGTGAGCGGCGCGTTCAACCACCCGCCCGACATCGGTTCAGCCGTCGCCGAGCAGGCCGTGAGCTGGTTGATCGAAATGCAGGATGGCGGGCTCAGCCCAGGGCGTCAGCAGGCATGGGAGCAATGGCTGCAGGCGCACAGCGAACACCAGCGGGCGTGGGAGCATATTCAACGGATAAACCAGCGTTTACGCGGTTTATCGTCACCACTGGCCCACGCGGCCTTGAATGCGCCCAAAAGCAACAGTCGCCGCCAGGCCCTTAAATTATTGCTGCTGTTGGGCGCTGGCACGGCCCTGACCTATGGTGTGCGCGATCAATTGCCCATCACCCCGCTGCTGGCAGACTTCAGCAGCCCGGTGGGTCAGCGACGCACACTGCAATTGCACGATGGCAGCCAAGTCCAGCTCAACACCGCCAGCTCGGTAGATGTGAGGTTTAACGGCCAGCAGCGTGTGATTCGCTTGCTCGAAGGCGAGATGCTCCTGACCGCGGCTCAAGACCCACGGCCTTTACAGGTACTGACAGCCCACGGAGTTTTGCAGCCCCAGGCCGCACGCTTGAATGTGCGCCAATTCAGCGATCGCACGGAGGTCGCGGTGTTTGATGGCCAGGTCGGGCTCATGCCAACCGCGCATTCGGGTAGCCCGCTGTGGATCCAGCCTCATCAGCAACTGAGCTTTAACCGTCAGGCCTGGAACCCGCCGCGCCCACTGGATGCGGGAAGTGGCGCCTGGACCGACGGCATGCTGGTCGCCGCCCACATGCGCCTGGCCGACTTTTTGGCCGAGCTGGGGCGGTATCGTCGCGGCCAGCTCAACTGTGACCCGAACGTGGCCGACCTGCTGATTTCAGGCACCTATCCGGTAGACAACAGCGAGCGCGTGCTGGACCTGCTTGCTGTCAGTTTGCCGGTGCGGATCAGGCGCTTTACCCGGTACTGGGTGACGGTAGAAGCAAAGGCATAAACAAAACCTGCGGCAGCGGCTACAGGGGCGATTTAAATTTCAAACAATGTGAGCTGTTTTCGAATCTGGCGTGACAGAGGAGGTAAGCCACTTCGATTTTTACCTTTCCAGGATTCGTTCATGTCTGCTCAGCCTTTGCGTCTCACGTCTTTAGCCCGCTTGCTGCTGGGTGCCAGTTTGAGTTTTAGCGCGGCGGCCTTTGCCGACGCCAAGGCTTATCACATCGCCCCCGCCTCACTGGAAAACGCCCTGAACCAGTTCGGCCGTGAAGCCGGCGTGCTGATTTCCTTCAGCTCCGCCACCGCCAGCGGCATTCAGAGCAAGGGCCTGGAAGGCACTTACGAGCCCGAACAAGGCCTGCAAGCCTTGCTGGAAGGCACAGGGCTGCAAGCCCGCGCCGAAGGTCAGGGGGCGTTCAGCCTGCAGCCGGTGACCGCCTCGACGGCACCCGCCAGCATTGAATTGGGAACCTCCAGCGTGGTCGGTGACTGGCTGGGAGAGGCGGCGCAGGCCGATGTGTTCGAACACCCCGGCGCACGTGATGTAATCCGCCGCGAAGAGTTCGAACGCCAGGGGGCCACCACTGCCCGCGAAGTACTCAATCGCATTCCCGGCGTCAATGCCCCGGAAAACAACGGCACCGGCAGCCATGATATGGCCCTCAACTTCGGTATTCGCGGGCTGAACCCTCGGCTGGCGACCCGCTCGACGGTGTTGATGGACGGCATCCCCGTGCCTTTCGCCCCCTACGGTCAGCCGCAGTTATCGTTTGCCCCGATCAGCATGGGTAACATGGACGCGGTAGACGTGGTTCGCGGCGGCGGCGCAGTGCGGTATGGCCCGCAAAACGTCGGCGGTATCGTCAACTTCGTGACTCGCGCTATTCCTGATGAACCTACCGTCAAGGCCGGTTTCCAGACCGAGACCAGCCCGTCATCCACCCAGGATGGCTTCAAGAAAACCGCCAACCTGCTGGCCGGTGGTACCGCTGACAATGGCCTGGGTGGCGCCTTGCTGTACTCCGGCACCCGCGGCGGCGACTGGCGCGAACACAGCGACACGCGCATCGACGACTTGATCCTCAAGGGTAATTACCAGATCGACGAAGCCAACAGCCTGCATGCCATGGCCCAGTACTACGATGGCGAAGCTGATATGCCCGGCGGCCTGAGCACTGCGGCCTACAAGGCTGACCCCTATCAATCGACCCGCCCGAACGACAAGTTCTGGGGGCGCCGTACCCTGGTCAACTTCGGCTATCGCTATCAGGAAGACCGCCGTGAATTCACGGTCAACAGCTTCTTCACGAAAACCCTGCGCAGCGGTTACCTGGACCAAGGCACTTTCCTCTCGCTGTCGCCGCGGGAATACTGGGTGCGCGGGGTTGAAACACGCATAGCCCAGGGCTTTGATCTGGGCAATACCAGCCACGAAGTGGGCGCGGGCTACCGCTACATCAACGAAGCCGGCCACGAACTGCGCTACCGCACACCGATTTCAGCCAACGAACTGCCCACCTCCAATAGCCGCAATGACCGCGATACACGGGGCGCCACTGAGGCCCATGCGTTCTTTATCGACGACAAGATCGACATCGGCAAGTGGACGCTCACCCCCGGCATTCGCTACGAGATGATCGAGCAGCAGCAAACCAACCTGCTGACCCATGTCAAATACAAGGGCGACTACAACACGCCGCTGCCTGCCCTGAACGTGATGTACCACGTCACAGACAGCTGGAATCTCTATGCCAATACCGAAGGTTCCTTCGGGAGCGTGCAGTACAGCCAGATGCCCAACCGCGTTACCGGCGGCGAAGTAAAACCGGAGAAAGCGCGCACCTGGGAAATCGGCACCCGCTACGACAATGGCAACTTGAGCGCGGAGATCGGCGCATTTCTCATCAATTTCAACAATCAGTACGACAGCAACCAAACCACCGATACCGTGATCGCACGGGGCAAGACACGGCATCAGGGCATCGAGGCCAGCGTCAACTACGCGCTGGATGGCCTGAGCCCCGTACTGGCCGGTTTCGACGTATACGCCACCTACGCCTATGTTGACGCGACTATCCGCGAAGAGGGTCCGAACAAAGGCAATCGCGTGCCGTTCTCCTCGAAAAACAAAGGCAGCATCGGCGTCGGTTATACCGAAGGCCAGTGGAAAGCCAATCTGGACACAACCTTCCAGAGCAACCAGTTCGCCGATAACGCCAACACCCGTGCAGAAAGCGCCGACGGCAGCAACGGCTTGATCCCTGGCTACATGGTTTTCAACAGCCGCGTGGGCTATGACTTCGGCCCTCAACTGTCTGACCTGAACGTGGCAGTGGGCGTGAAAAACATCCTCAATCACGAGTACTACACACGCTCGTTTGACGATAACAACAAGGGGAAATACGTGGGCGAACCGCGCACCCTCTACGTCCAGACTTCAGTCGCATTTTGATATAAATCGATCAAAGCCCGCACATGCGGGCTTTTCTTCCCGGCAAAGGCTGACGCCGATCACGACTTGCAAGACTTCCTGAAAATAGTGCTTGAAATATTTGCTCATCGGCCCAAACACTGTAACTGAGCAATGACGATGAACCTTTGAACACTCGAGGCCGTCAGACCTCACACGAGCACGCTTATATAAGGGAAGAACTATGCTTACTCACGTCTTTTCCGATAAACATATCGACAGTGACAAACGCACCCAAGACTGGGTCACCGCTACTGTTGAAGTAACGCTCGAACGCCATTTGGAAGATCTGACCCGGGTTGAGGTCCATCTCAGCGATGAAAATGGTGGCAAGTCCGGTCCAAAGGACAAACGCTGCAAAATGGAGGCTCGACCTAAAGGACACCAGCCGATTCTCGTATCCCACGACGCTGATTCGCTGACCCAGGCTGTGGAGGGTGCAGCTGAAAAGCTGGAGCACGCTCTGGAACACCTGTTCGGCAAGCTGCGTGGCAAACGCACTGCAGCCCTGGCCCCGGAAGGGTTTGAGGCAAATGAACCTAAGCAGAGCGTTGACGCTTTGCTGGAAGAAGAGTTTTTGGAAAAAGAAAAAGAACTCGAATTAAACAGCTGATACAGCGTCCAGGACGCATAAAAAAGGGCGGGCTTACTTCGGTAAGCCCGCCCTTTTTCATGAGGACGTTTATAGCTCGCCCTTCTCCACTTCGGGATGCTCCCCGGAACCGGCGCCGGTCTTGCGATGAGGATTCTCGATCTTCACCGACGGGAACTGCGAAGACGCATAGCGCACCACCAAAATGGCAAACGCCAGCAACAGGATTGCCCCGGTCAGATACACCACGCCCATGTCCGGCGGGTTGTGATGGGACACGTTGGAAATCAGCAAGCGGGTCAGCGCCGTGATCGCCACGTAAATCAGGAAGCGCACGGGCATATGATTGGTTTTGAAATAAATGCCTACCATGGCGCCCAGTCCCAGGTAGATAAACAGCAGCAGGATGTCATCAATCGTGATGTTGCCCTTCTCCACCATTCCCAGAAATTCCATCACTGCTGCCCAGGCAGTGACCGCACCAATGGCAAACAACGCCAGGTAATGGAAGGTTTCGACGAACAGATTGCCCATCGATTCGGCCAGTTCATGAACCTGGCGACGTAGCTTCTCAGCTTTGTTAACTCTCACGATGCAGCTCCTTGAATCGACTCGAACGGATCATCCGCGACGCACATGACGCTTTTTACATGCAGAAAAAAGGCCAGCGACCGTTGGTGAGATGATGGCGGGCGGCTATTAGACACGTCAGGGGACCGTTGCGCCTACCAATTGCAGCTAGAGTGAAAAAGCCGCTATTCAAATCCGGGTGTTTGGCTTATCCTTTTCGCTGTATATAAATACAGTAATCGCAAGATAATTTACGTGAAGGCATATGAGGTGGTAAATGGCCGTCGAAGTGGTATACCGCAGCAGCCGAGATCTGGAGCGTTTGTTCATGGATAAAGCCGAAGCTGACCGTCATGACAAAATGCTGGAACTGGCAGAATTGCTGGCCGAAGTGTTGCAAAAAGCTGTGCCGTCCCTGAGCGAGCAACAGGTCGAAGAAGCCGGCATCTACATGGCGAAAAATCGCGATGTTTTTGCCAAGGCCTTCAAGAGCCAGCCGGACGCCCTGTCCGAGTTGCTGGTCGACAGCGAATAAATGCACCACGTCCTCGCTTGACTCTCCCCTACGGGGCAGACCCTACCCTCAAAGGCCCCCTTTCAGGTTGGCGTCACGATGAGCAAGCGAGTACTGGTGATCCTGGGTCACCCCGGCACCGACAGTTTTTGTGGCGCACTGGCAGACAGCTATGTTGAGGCGGCCAAGAGTGCCAACCATGACGTACGTGTCATGCAGTTAGGTACCCTGCGCTTCGATCCGGTACTGCATGAGGGTTACAGGCAGATCCAGGCACTGGAGCCAGACTTGCTCAACGCTCAGGCAGACATCCTCTGGGCCGAGCACCTGGTTCTGGTCTATCCGATCTGGTGGGGCGGAATCCCCGCTTTGATGAAAGGTTTTTTCGACCGCATCCTGCTGCCCGGCTTCGCCTTTCAATACCGCAAGGGCAAGGCATTCCCCGACAAGCTCCTTAAAGGTCGCAGCGCGCACCTACTGGTAACGATGGACACGCCCCCTTGGTACTACAAATGGGTGTACCGCATGCCAGGGCTGCATCAAATACGCAAAACCACCTTGGCGTTTTGTGGCATAAAACCCCTCGCAACCTTGACGTTTGGCCCGATACTCGACGCCACACCCGCACAAAAAACCACATGGCTGCAGCAAGCCCGCGCGCTCGCGAACCGCTGAGCGTCAGCCTCGCCGGCGACCATTGAAAAAGGATTTTTCATGTACATCGGCAAAGCCGCCCAGCTGTCTGGTACCACCATCAAAAGCATTCGTCACTACGAAGAGATAGGCCTGTTACCGCCGCCGCAACGCCGGGGTGCCTATCGTGTCTACTGCGAGCAAAGCGTTGAGCTGTTGATGTTTATCAAGTGCGCGCAGCAATTGGGTTTCAAACTCAAAGAAATGCAGGCCATTCTTGATGAACACCGTGGCCAGGCGCTCCCATGGGAGGTGGTGAGCGACGCAATTGCCCGCAAAAAACTGTCCGTGATGAGCCAGATTGAAACGCTGCAACAGGTGCATGCGGGGCTGGTGGAGTTTGAAACACGCTTTGGCAATGCTCAGGACCTGTGCCAGCTGCAGCAAGGTCATGGCTGACAGAGCACCTAATCCTTCGGATACAACAACCGGTGCGCCAGCTCATCTGAAACCCGTGCTGGCGATCGCTTTTCAGCCTGGGCGTGGGCGTAGATGCCGGTCAATCGCTGGCTGATCCGTAATAACTGCTCATTGATGGCCTCGGGCGTTGCGCCTTCATGGGTCAGGGCCATATAGATCAACCCGCCGGAATTGATGACGTAATCGGGCGCATACAAAATCCCCCGCCGTTCGAGCTGATCGGCCACTTGCAGGTTAGTCAGCTGGTTATTCGCACACCCGGCCACAGCCGAGCAACGCAGTTGCGCCACACTGTGCCAGTTCAACACGCCACCCAGACCGCACGGCGCAAGAATGTCACAGGGCGTGCTCAGCAAGGCTTCGCACGCGATGGGATGCGCCCCGAGCTGCTCCATGGCCAGGCGCACTTTGCCGGGGTCGGTATCGCAGACCAATAATTCGGCACCCGCAGCATGCAGCTGCTCGGCCAACGCGTAACCAACCTTGCCCAAGCCTTGCACGGCCACCCGCAGGCCTTCCAGATTGTCGCTGCCCAAGCGCGACGAGGCGGTGCTGCGAATTCCGGCAAACACACCCATTGCCGTATGGGGCGACGGGTCGCCTGCAGCACTGGTGCTGGTGACGTGTCGAGTATGTTGGGCGATGCAATCCATATCGGCGGTAGAGGTGCCACTGTCGATGGCGGTGATATAGCGCCCGTCCAGCTGATCCACGCAGCGGCCAAACGCCTCAAACAGCTCGGCACGACTCTCGACATGGGCCGCACGAATGACCACAGCCTGCCCACCCCCGACTGCCAGACCGGCCAGAGCCGCCTTGTAGCTCATGTCTTGAGCCAGATGAATGGCATCGTTCACAGCACTTTCGTCGTTGGGATACGCCAGATAACGGCAACCGCCCAACGCTGGCCCCAGATGAGTGTTATGAATGGCAATCACGGCTTTGAGGCCTGTAACGGGGTCTACGCTTAGGTGCAACGACTCCAGCTGAGCGCTTTGCATGAGAGCAAACATCATCAGGCCCTCGAACGATTATGGGTAATCGCCAGTATAGGCGGCGCCAGAAAATTCGCTGAAGTGCGCAGGAATAAGCCTGTGCAGTTTTTGGGGTTTCGGACATATCCCGGCGGGATCGGATTCTGTGGGAGCGGGCTTGCTCGCGATACAGGCAACGAGGTTATCCAGCAAGACCGCGTTGATTCAATCGCGAGCAAGCCCGCTCCCACAGTGAGTTCAGGCAGGTGTATCAGGCTGATTGGCCGGATGCGCCAGGATAAACGCCGGGTGTTGCTCAGCCAGCGCTGCCACACGGGCAATGCGCGGGTACGCCGCCATTGGCACGCCAAAACGCTGCGCGGCGTATAACTGCGGGATCAGGTACACATCCGCCAACCCGGGCTGCGACCCGAAGCAATATCCGCTGTCACCGATCAATTGCTCAATGGCACCCAGCCCTTGGGTGATCCAGTGACTGATCCACTGCACCACTTGCTCTTCGCTCTGCCCCAATTGACGCAGTTGATTGAGCACGCTGACGTTGTGCAACGGGTGAATATCGCAGGCCACCAGGGCCGCCACCGCCCGTTCGTGAGCGCGGACGGTAAGGTCCGGGGACAGCAGCGCTACCTGCGGGTAACGCTCTTCAAGATATTCAATGATCGCCGGCGACTGGGTCAGCACGCGGCCCTCATCGGTGCGCAAGGCCGGCACGCGGCCTTGCGGGTTGATCGCCAGATATGGCGCCTGGCGGTGTTCACCGCCAAGTGGCGCAATCAGGTTGACCGGCACTGCCTGATAATCCAGTCCCTTGAGCGCCAGCGCGATCCGCACCCGGTAAGAAGACGTGGAGCGGTAATAGGTAAAGAGTTCCATGACCCGCTCCTTTTAACGCGCGGCGACAACCTTGCCCCGGCACTCGCCGAAACCAATGGAGGCATAGCCTTCGCGAGTACAGCGAGCACGCAGGATGATTTCATCACCGTCCTCCAAAAACTTGCGCTCCTCGCCCGAAGCCAGCTCGATCGGGAGTTTGCCGCCTTCGGTGATTTCCAGCAGGCTGCCCAGCTGCGAGCGGTCAGGGCCCGACAGAGTCCCCGAACCGAACAGGTCACCTGACTGCAATTGGCAGCCATTGACGCTGTGGTGAGCCACCAGTTGTGCAGCGGTCCAGTACATGTTCAGGCTATTGCTCAACCCCAGGCGATGGGCGGGCAGATTTTGCTTGCGCATCGACTCGGTCAACAGCAGCACTTCAAGTTCAATATCCAGGGCGCCATTGGCCTGATCCTTGGGGTCGAGCAGATACGCAAGCGGCTGCGGATCACCTTCAGGTCGGGCCGGTTGCGCACGGCGGAACGGCTCCAGCGCTTCAGCGGTGACCACCCACGGCGAGATGCTGGTAATAAAGCTCTTGGACAGAAACGGGCCCAGCGGCTGGTATTCCCAGGCCTGGATATCCCGGGCCGACCAGTCGTTGAGCAAGCAGAAACCGGCGATATGCTCGCCTGCTTCGCTGACGGGGATCGCATCCCCCATGTCATTGCCCTGGCCAATCCAGATCCCCAGCTCCAGCTCATAATCCAGGCGCGCGCATGGACCAAAAGTCGGCTCGGTCTGACCCGCTGGCAAGGTTTGACCCTTGGGACGACGGACTTCGGCACCCGACGCACGGATGGTCGAAGCACGGCCATGATAGCCAATGGGCACATATTTATAGTTGGGCAGCAGCGGGTTGTCGGGACGGAACAGTTTACCGACGTTTTTGGCGTGCTCGATGCCGACATAAAAGTCGGTGTAGTCGCCGATCTTGGCAGGCAAATGCAGCTGACAATCGGCCGCCAGTGGCAGCAATGTTGCGCCCTGAGCTTCGATTTTTCCGCGCAGGGTGCTGCCTTCGCCCAGCAGCTCAAGCAGGCGTTCGCGCAGAGCAACCCGAGCGCTGCGACCCAACGCAAAGTAAGCATTCAACGCGCCGCCCAACGACGCTTCTACCGCGGCCTTCGCCTGACCTTCAAACAGACCGGCCGCCAGCCCGGCTTCGAGATCAAAAATGGCATCGCCAATGGCAACTCCGCTACGCGGGGCAGACCCATCAATACTGAAAATGCCCATCGGCAGGTTTTGCAGCGGGAAGTCGCTGTGACCGTTTGCGGAGGCAATCCAGCTGCGGGTGGAAGTGGACTGGGTCATGGGTTATCTCCGATTCGGGGTGAAGGTTGCGGGCAGCGAGGCCCAGCAAGCGTCGTAATTCGATTGCAGTTGCGCGCACTCAAGTGCAAACCGGCTAGGACGCAACACCTGACTGGTCTCAAACATAAAGGCCATGGTGTTATCGATTTTGCTCGGTTGCAGCTCGGCCGCAATCGCTTTGGTACAGGTTTCGCCATCCGGGCCATGGGCGCTCATGCAGCTGTGCAGCGAGGCACCACCCGGCAAGAAACCTTCGGCCTTGGCATCGTAGCTGCCCTGGATCAGGCCCATGAATTCGTTCATCAGGTTGCGATGGAACCACGGTGGCCGGAAAGTGTTTTCAGCCACCATCCAGCGCGGCGGGAAAATCACGAAGTCCAGATTGGCCAGGCCCGGCACGCTGGTTGGCGAGGTCAGGACGGTAAAGATGGACGGATCGGGATGGTCGAAGCTGACCGTACCGAGGGTGTTGAAACGGCGCAGGTCGTATTTGTACGGCACGTTATTGCCGTGCCACGCGACCACGTTCAGCGGCGAGTGATCCAGTTCGCAACCCCACAGCTCGCCGAGAAATTTTTGCACCAGTGTCGTACGGCTCTGGTCGTCCTCGTAATGGGCGACCGGCGCCAGGAAGTCACGGGGGTTGGCCAGGCCATTGCTGCCAATCGGCCCCAGGTCAGGAAGGCGCAACGGCGCGCCGTGGTTTTCGGCGACATAGCCACGGGCCTGCGGATCGAGCAATTCAACCCGAAACTTCAGCCCACGAGGAATGACCGCAATTTCCAGAGGCTCCAGATCCAGACGCCCCAGCTCCGTACAAATACGCAAGCGACCCTGCTCAGGCACCACCAGCAGCTCGCCATCGGCATTGAAAAACACACGCTGCATCGAGGTGTTGGCACGGTAATGGTAAATGCTGATGCCCGAGGGTTTTTCCGCCCCGCTATTGGCCACCATGCCCACCAGACCATCAATGAAATCAGTGGCCTCGACAGGGATCGGCAGCGGATTCCAACGCAAGCGATTAGGCGTCACCGGACCCAGTGGGCCGCCGGCCAATTGCCGTTCAAGCTTGACGAAAGCGGGATGGTTGGCGGATGGCTGGATGCGGTACATCCAGGTGCGCCGAGACTCGCTACGGACCATGGTGAACGCCGTGCCGGACAATAATTCGGCGTAGAGACCGTACGGGGCTTTTTGCGGAGAGTTCTGGCCGACCGGCAAGGCGCCGGGCAGTGCTTCGCTGCTGAATTCATTGCCAAACCCGGATTGATAGCCAAGGACTGGCGAAGACGCGTCGAGGTTCATGGAGCCTCCAGAGTGGAGAAAACAGTGGACTGCGCGTTGCTGTGAAACAGTCTGCGCGTCGCTGCGTTATTTTTATCGTAATTCAATTACGCATAACGTAATTTGATTGGTATTAAGCGTCAAGCTATAAAGACGCCCATTCGTCCCGAGATATAAGCACCACCATGGAAAAGCCCCGTAGCAGCAATGACAGTGCCGGCAAACAAAAAGTGCGGTCGGCCGAGGTCGGTACAGACATCCTCAAGGCCTTGGCCGAGCTGTCACCTTCGACTTCGCTGTCGCGTCTGGCCGAGCACGTACAGATGCCCGCCAGCAAGGTGCATCGCTATTTACAGGCGCTTATTGCCAGCGGGTTTGCCGAGCAGAATGTCGCCACCAACCATTACGGCCTGGGGCGTGAGGCTTTGCGAGTGGGCCTGGCCGCGCTCAACAGCATGGATGTTCTGAAGGTTGCCGCCCTGCCCCTGGCCGAGTTGCGTGATGACTTGAACGAAACCTGTTTTCTGGCCGTGTGGGGCAATCAAGGGGCCACGGTGGTGCATATCGAACCGGCGGTGCGGGCAATCACGGTGGTAACCCAGCTAGGCTCGGTTTTACCCTTGCTGAGTTCATCCACGGGGCTGGTGTTCAACGCTTTTTTGCCGGATCGAGAAACAGCCGACTTGCGCGAACTGGAATTAAAAACCGATCTGGTTCACCCGCTGGAAAAACCCGAGGCCTACACCCGGCTTTGTGAGCAAATCCGTCAGCGCGGCTTGCACTTTGTGCACGGTTTGCTGATGCCGGGCGTCGATGCACTGTCGGCCCCGGTATTCGATGCAACCGCCAAGGTTGCAGGCGTACTGACCGTGGTGGGCCCCACATCGCTGTTCCATGCCGATGAAACCGGGCCGGCAGCCAAGCGTTTGCTGGCTGCCAGCCAGGCCATCAGCTGGCGAATGGGTTATCAGCCAGGCTGACGATCAGCGGCTTCAAACCATCCATTTGTATTTGGCTTCATCGAGCAGATCTCTCATCAACTGCTCGATGTACTCGATGGCGAACTGATGCATTCGGTGGCTGTCCTGGAACGTACTGGGTTTAGAGAACACGCCTGTTTCCCAGTCGTTGTGGGACTGGACCGTGCCCCACTCCAGCGTGTCCATACCCAGGCCCAGCAGGTTCTGGCTAAAGGTCAGGACCTGATCAACGATGTTGTTGATCGTGTTGAGATAAATACTTTCGCAGTCTATTGCATGGTGTCGCAGCTGCTCATTCAGAAATGAGCGCACCCGCTCGAAGACTTCAGGGCTCGGTTTAAGGGTGAACGTGTCTGAACCGAACGCGCGCTTGTCCGTAGTGCTCATGATGTACCTCCTGTTATTGCTCCCGGCCTGCGGAACATCGTGCTGCACAGGCCGGGAGAAACTATGTGAAGGTGCATTCAACACGGCCAATAGCCGGGGCATGAACTGCATAGTTATGACCTGCTCATCGGACAGGTAACCCTTTGAGCTACAGCCATTTTTTCGCCACAACTGTTGTCGAAGCTGTAAAAGAGATTGTCGCAAAGCGGCCTTACTCCGCAGCGGGCAAGTCCTTATTCTTGTCGAACTTTCCAGCACGGACACACGTCCAACGCATCGAGTCGCACCGACTCTGCACCCCGATTTACCCTGACGTTGATTTGTAGCTCCTTGATGAACGTCTTCCTTGGCCGCTGTTTACAGCGGCCTTTTTTATGCCCGCACTAAACCCAGGGAGCGAGCTTGTGTGGCGCTTCTAAAAGTGGAACACCATCGTCAGCAGCGGCGCGGCGAACAAGTTGAGGATGCCGGTCAGCACCATCACCAATCCTGCCACCGACCCTTCTTCACTCCCCACTTCCCGGGCACGGCTCACGCCAGCACCATGGGCACCGATGCCGAACAGCGCCCCCCGTGCCAGGCTGCTGCGCAGCGGCAACCACTTGAGCAAGATCCCTCCCAGCAACGCGCCGAATACCCCGGTAAACATTACAAACACAGCCGTAAGCTCCGGTACGCCCCCCAAATTTTGCGCCAACGGCATGGCAAACGGGGTGGTGATGGAGCGTGGCACCAATGACATCGTGAGCGCAGTGTCGAGTGACAGCGCCCTGGCCAACCAAAACGAACTGCCGATGGACGCCGCGCTGCCGGCCAGCATTCCCAGCAACAAAGCCACCCAATGCCGAGCCAGCAACCTGCGCTGCTGCCAGATCGGCACGGCGAACGCGACTGTCACCGGTCCCAGAACCAGCATCAGCCAATGGGTGTTGCTTGAATATTCGGCATAGGCGGTGTGCAACGGCACGGCCACGGCAAGCAGCAAGGCAGGCACCAGAATCAGCGGCGACAGCAGATAGCGACCGGTGCGCCGATACAACCAGCGGCTAAAACCGTACGTCACCAGGGTGAACAACAGCCAGAACATGGGCATCAGCTCAAGCTTCATGGCGCACCCTCCAGCGGCATACCGCCTCTACGGTAAACGCCGTGACGACCATCACCAGCAGTGTGCTGACGCCGATCACCAGCAGGATGCGCCAGCCGTCATCACGCACGATCACGCCGTAGTCGAGCAGGCTCATCAACGCGGGAATAAAGAACAACAGCATTTCAGCCATCAGCACGCCGGCCCCCAGCTGCAGGGTTGCTGGCCTGACCCAGCCCAGGGCAAACGCCAGCAGCAACAGCGTCATGCCCACCACACCACCCGGTATTGGCAAGTGCCACCAGGCCGCGAGCTGGCAGCCCAAGAAGTAGAGCGCCAACAACACCGCCAGCTCACTGATCAGCCGACCCAAGCGTTTCACATCGAAGCGTTTCATGATGCTTCCATTTCAGACAGGCCGTCAGTTTAAAGAGCCTGTTACCATCCCGAAAACGAATTGTAAGACTTATAACCATTCCAAAATGGAATCGCTTCAATGGAATTCAAACACCTGCGCACCTTTGTCGAAGTCGCACGCCTGGGAGGCTTTACCCAGGCTGCCAGCGGCCTGCACATCAGTCAGTCAGCGGTAAGCAAACAAGTTGCACAGCTTGAGCACAGCCTCGGCACACCTCTGTTCGACCGCTTGGGCTCACAGGTGCGGCTGACATCAGCAGGCAAGGTGGTGCTACAGCGAGCCGAGGCCATGCTGCGTTTGCACAATGAATTACTGAGCGAGCTTGACGACTTGAGCCATCTGACCCGGGGTGAGTTGCGAGTTGGCCTGCCGCTACTGGGCAGCAATACGCTGTTTGCCGGGCTGTTTGCTGAATACCGGCGGCGCTATCCCAATATTCAAGTGCAGCTGCTGGAGGAAGGCAGCTTGAATATTGAAAAGGCTGTTTTAAGTGGAGAACTTGAACTGGGCGGTAGCCTGACTCCGAAGAACCCTGCATTTGCTTACCAGCCGTTTTGTGACGAACCTCTGGACGTTTTGATCCCGGCTGATCATCCGCTGGCAGAAGGCCCCTGCGTGCGCCTTGAACAATTGGCCGACACGCCGTTTTTGCTCTATCAGCGCAGCTTTGTGCTCAACGATCGCGTTCTGAAGGCCTGCCAGCAAGCGGGCTTTACTCCCAAGGAAGGCGGGCGCAGTGGTCAGGCGGATTTTTTGGTGGCGCTGGTAGCAGCAGGCCAGGGCGTGGTGTTGCTGCCCAGCGTGGTTGCCCGCGGGCTAGTGCGCCCCGGCGTGGTTCGGGTCAAGCTGGTAGCACCGGATTACCTGCGCTGGGACATCGCATTTATCTGGCGCGATGGCGCGTATTTGTCACGGGCAGCCCAAGCGTGGCTTGAGCTGCTGCGTGAACGCCCAGTTACTGGCTCAGGGCTTTGATCAAGTCTGCAATCCAGGGCTCTGAATCTTCTTCCGGGGTCACCGTAACGCTGGAATCCAGACGCAACATCGGCAGTACTTCGCGAACGCCAAGCTCGCCAAACAGCTCGCGCAGTTGCTCGCCGCCACCGCAGAAGGTATCGCCGTAGCTCTCGTCACCCAAGGCGATCACCGCACCCGGCAAGCCGCGCCACGCGCCAGGCAGCTGGTCACGAATGGCGCTGTACAACGCCACAAGGTTGTCAGGCAGCTCACCCATCCCCGTGGTCGAGGTCACAGCCAATAAAGCCTGCGGAGCGAACGCCTGAATATCGGCAAGGGTGGCGCGGGAATTGAGAAACACCTCAAAACCGGCATCAGTGAGCAGTTGCTTGGCATTACGGGCGACTTCTTCAGCAGTGCCGTATACCGAGCCGCAAAGGATGGCGACTTTCATCAATCTGATCCTGTAACTGACTAAAAGGCTGGGATATTAACAGGTGCGGCACCGCTCTCGTACCAATGCCTTAAGATGCATCAATCCGTACAACTAAAGAGAATTGCACGATGATCAACGCCCGCTTGTTGCAGCGCATGGTAGACGCGTCCCAGGACGGCATTGTGGTTGCCGAACAAGAGGGCGAAGACAACATCCTGATTTATGTTAACGACGCCTTTGAAGCCCTCACCGGCTACAGCCGCGATGACATCCTGTATCAGGACTGCCGCTTTTTGCAGGCTGGCGACCGCGACCAGCGTGGCCTGCAGTTGATCCGCGAAGCCATTGCCAGCGGCAAGCCAACTCGCCAGGTACTGCGCAACTATCGCAAGGATGGCACGCACTTCTGGAATGAGCTGTCGATCACGCCAGTGTTCAACGAGAACGACAAGCTGACCTACTTTATTGGTGTGCAGAAGAATGTCACCCAACAGGTCAAGGCAGAGCAGCGGGTCGCGCAGCTCGAAGCCCAACTGGCCGTTGTACAGGCTGAACTGCAAGCGCTCAAGGCGACGAGCGGATTAAACAAAACGTAAAAAAAGCGGTCTGATCCTCGCTATCCCGATTTTTTCAGACCTTTTTTGAGCCCCATCATGTCCCACGATGCCCTTTTGACTCAGGACGAGCTGGATTTCATCCAAACGATGCACCAAAACCCTCTGCTTAACAGACGGGATGCGTCGTCCAGCCTGATGGTCAATGGCATGTCGCAAATTCGTGATCTGCTGACACGCCTGGCGGCCCATGAGCAAGTCACTATCCATGCGCAATTCGCCAACCAGCAAATGAGTTTTCCACTGCGTCTGGTTGAGGACGAATTCCATGCTCAGCATCTGCAACTCGGTGCTCCAAGCATCTTCGAAGACGGGCCAAAAGCTCGCCCTTGGCGCCTGACGCTGCCAGAACCGGTCCCCCTTGAAAACATCAGGGGCAAAGCCGGTCATCTGTGGATCACTGAAGTCTCGTTCAAAGGGGTTCTGGTTGAAATGCGTCACGACAGCGAGCCGCCCCGCCAGTTTTCCCAGTGGTTCAACCCCGGCGGATACGAGCGAATTGCCTTGCGCGGCACCCTGGAACGCAAAACCGAGCTGGGCCTTTACGCCTACCGGCTAAGTCAGCGTGACAAAGGTGAAACCGAGCGGTTGCGCCAATACATGCTGCACCAACACCGCCTGACGCATCCAGGCCTGCACGGCTGACCTTGATCAACTGCCCAGTGTTGCCTTGAGATCAGCGTCCAATCGCTGGTTCATCAACAGTGCCTCGCTGCCCAGGCAACCAATGGATGAACCCGCCAGCGCCTCCTGAGCCACATTCGAGCCGGCCCCGGCCAATGACACCGAGCAATCCAGGGTCTGCGCCAGCCGCATCAGTCGCCGATGGTGCGCCGTCCCCAGTGCATGACTGGCATACAGTACAACCGCCTCAGGTTCGAGTTTTTCGCAGACCAGTGACAACTCTTCCAGGGGTTGGCCGATGGCCAAAACCCTGACCACCCGATCATTGCGGGTCAACAGCAAGCCCGCCACCAACAATTCCAGCTCGCGGCACAGCTCAGGCATTGCCACCACCATCACACACTGCCTGGCATCCGCCGCCTGCAATTGCAGACGATGCTGCACCCGCCCGCGCAAGAACCCGTCCAGCATCAGCCATTCGCTGGTCCGGCCAAACACATCCTGAACTTTTGACAACTGTTGCCACAGGGGCAGGAAGATCCCCTGAAACACCACTTCGACCGGGTAACTGGAATAAATCTGACCATAGAGGCGTTCCAGCTCCGACTCATTGAAGGCCGTGAGCGCACCGCTGATACGGCTTTGCCATTCGCCATACTCGCTGGCCTCGGGCTGCGGATTGTCAGCGGGCTTCGTGTTTGCAAGTAATTGCGCGACTTTGCTGACGGCAACCCCACGCTCAAGCCAGCCCAAGATCAGGCGAATTGACTCAATATCGGTCACTGAGTACAGCCGATGCCCACTTTCGGTGCGTTTTGGTTCGATCAAACCATAACGCCGCTCCCACGCACGCAGGGTTACCGGGTTGATGCCGGTGAGCCTGGCCACTTCCCGGATCGGGTAGAGACCTTGGCAGTCATCAGCCTGTGTAATGGGCTCAGCTTCAGTAATCACGGGCATTGGTAGGACACAGTTTGCAGTAGATCGGCGCATTCTACGCTCCATTTCCCATGAGCGCCCCCGCTCCCCAAGCAACTGCCTATGGCTGCTACGCAAGCTGGAAGGGCTGTATTGCGGAACGATACTTGCTTGTTTTTCATCACTCAGCCCACCACCCCGGCGCTGTGTTTTGTGTCTGCCCTACCCGGGCAGCATTAGCCTCATGGAGATACACGATGTCTACCTCCCCTGTCACGTTGATGGTTGCGCGCCGCGTCGCCAAGGGCCGCTATCAGGAATTGATTGCCTGGTTGCATGAAGGCGAACAACTGGCCACGGACTTTTACGGATACCTGGGTTCCGGCGTGTTGGCCCCGCCACCGGGCGACGATGAGTTTCAAATCATCTTTCGCTTTGCCGATGAAGCGACATTGCATGCCTGGGAGCATTCAGTGTCGCGCAAGGCCTGGTTGCTGCGCGGCAGTGACTTGTTTGCCAACCCTTCAGAGCACCGCGTCAGCGGAATCGACGGCTGGTTTGGCGCTGCCGGGCAAAGGCCACCGCGCTGGAAGCAAGCCGTTGCCATCTGGCTGGCCTTCTTCCCCGTGTCGTTGTTGTTCAACTTTGTATGCGCCCCTTTATTGAGCGAATTGAGCCTGCTGCCCCGGGTACTGGTCAGCACCCTGGCGTTGACACCGCTGATGGTTTATCTGTTTATTCCGCTGTCTACCCGCTTGCTGGCCAACTGGCTGCACCGCTCGCCAGACAAACCCCTGCGCAGCGCAATTGCGACACACCGCAACTAAGCTCGGGCTTGGGCTTTACGTCGCGGACGCTGGTATAGTTTTGCCATTGCGCCGCGACTGTTTCCGGCGTTCCTGCACCGAGTCCGTCATGCCCACTTCTTCTGCTCCAATCCTGATCACGGGTGCCGGCCAGCGCGTAGGTTTGCACTGCGCACAGCAACTGCTGGCAGACGGCTATCCGGTGATTTTTACCTATCGCAGCGAAAAACCTGGCGTACAAACCCTGCGTGACCTGGGCGCTATTGCGATGTTTGCCGACTTCTCGACCGAGGCCGGTATTCTGGACTTTATCCGCCAGCTTAAAGAGCACACCGACTGCTTGCGGGCCATTGTTCATAACGCCTCGGCCTGGCTGGCAGAAACCCCGCAGACTGAAGCCGACGCCTTTACGCACATGTTCAGCGTGCACATGCTCGCGCCTTACCTGATCAACCTGCATTGCAGCGAGCTGCTCCAGCGCTCAACTGCGGCGGATATCGTGCATATCAGCGACGATGTGACACGCAAGGGCAGCAGCAAGCACATTGCCTATTGCGCCACCAAAGCCGGGCTCGACAGCCTGACCCTGTCATTCGCGGCTAAACTGGCGCCACAGATCAAAGTCAACGGTATCGCCCCGGCCATGCTGTTATTCAACCCTGACGACGATGCGGCGTACCGCACCAAAGCGCTGGCCAAATCCGCGCTGGGCATAGAACCCGGCGCAGAGGTGATCTACCAGAGCCTGCGTTATCTGCTGGACAACCCCCATGTGACTGGCACTACCCTGACCGTCAATGGCGGCCGGCATCTTAAATAAGCCGCCCCCGCGAGGAAGTATTTTCATGAGCGCATCACTGCCCGGGCATTACCGCGAAATCCTCATTGATATCGGCGAAGACCCTGACCGCGAAGGTTTGCTCGACACCCCCAAGCGCGCAGCCAAAGCCATGCAGTACCTGTGTCATGGCTATGAACAGAGCCTGGAGACCCTCGTCAACGGCGCCTTGTTCGCCTCTGACAGCGACGAAATGGTGATCGTGGCCAATATCGAGCTGTATTCACTCTGCGAGCATCATCTGCTGCCGTTTATTGGCAAGGCCCACGTGGCATACATCCCGACCGGAAAAGTGCTGGGGCTGTCGAAAATCGCCCGCATCGTCGACATGTATGCCCGTCGCCTGCAAATCCAGGAAAACCTCACCCGGGAAATCGCCGATGCCATCCAGAGCGTCACCCAGGCTGCCGGCGTTGCTGTGGTGATTGAAGCTCAACACATGTGCATGATGATGCGCGGTGTAGAAAAACAGAATTCGACCATGAACACCTCGGTCATGCTGGGCGAATTTCGCGAATCGAGCACCCGTATGGAGTTCTTGCAATTGATTGGACGGAGTAAGTCGTAATGCCACAACTTCAGCCAGGAATGGCCCGTATTCGCGTCAAGGACCTGTGCCTGCGCACGTATATCGGTATCAATGAGGAAGAAATCCTCAACAAGCAGGATGTGTTGATCAACCTCACCATTCTCTACGCGGCACAGGAGGCGGTGCGTGATAACGACATCGACCACGCGCTCAATTACCGCACCATCACCAAGGCCGTGATCCAGCACGTCGAAGAAAACCGCTTCGCCCTGCTGGAGCGCCTGACCCAAGAACTGCTGGATCTGGTAATGGCCAACACGGCCGTGCTGTATGCCGAAGTCGAAGTCGACAAGCCGCACGCGCTGCGCTTTGCCGAATCGGTGTCGATCACGCTGGCGGCAAGCCGCCAGGCTGCAACTTCCTAACCTCGGTGAACCCCATGACCCCCCAAGAACAACTCGAACTCGAAGCCGCCGCATTTCGTCGTCTGGTCGCCCACCTCGACAGCCGCAAGGACGTGCAAAACATTGACCTGATGAACCTCTCGGGTTTTTGCCGCAACTGCCTGTCCAAGTGGTACAAGGCCGCCGCGGACGAGCGCCAGATCGACATCAGCCTCGATGACGCCCGTGAAGCGGTGTACGGCATGCCGTATGCCGAGTGGAAATCCCACTACCAGAAAGAAGCCAGCGCCGAACAAACCGCGGCGTTTGCCCAAGGAAAAAAGTAATGACTGATTTGAACACCCTGCGCGCCAGCCTCAACAGCGGCGAACATCTCTTCGCCGACACCCTGGCATTTATCGCAGCGCACTACGATTACCTGCCGCAAGGCTTCAACAACGGCGGCGTTGAAAACGCTGCGGGGCAGAATGAAGGTTCGTGCAAGACCCTGGGCCTGGCGTTGCTGGAAGGTTTGAGTGATCAGCAGGCGCTGTTGGCGTTTGGCGAGCATTACCGTTCGGTGCTTGCCACGCCTGAAGGTACAGACCACAGCAATATCCGTGCGCTGATTGCCCACGGCCTGGCCGGCGTGAAATTCGACGCACAGCCGCTGACGCGCAAGGCGTAAGCCAAAATCGATAATTTCGTAGCAGCTGCCTCGTTCCTTCGGCAGCTGCTACGGGATCTCTTACTCCTAGACACAAAAAAACCGGCCTCGGCCGGTTTTTTTGTTGGGATGGGCTATCAGAACTGGGCGTTCTGCAGGCCGTCCAGGTAGCGTTCAGCGTCCAGCGCAGCCATGCAGCCGGCACCCGCCGAGGTGATGGCCTGACGGTACACGTGGTCAGCCACGTCGCCGGCGGCAAACACGCCTTCGATGCTGGTGGCAGTCGCGTTACCTTCACGGCCGCCCTGCACAACCATGTAGCCGTCTTTAAGCTCCAGCTGGCCTTCGAACAACGAAGTGTTCGGCGTGTGGCCGATGGCAATGAAGACGCCGTCCACTTTCAGCTCGTCAAAGCTGCCGTCGTTGTTTTTCAGGCGCGCACCGGTCACACCCATGTTATCGCCCAGCACTTCGTCCAGGGTCGCGTTCAGCTTGAGTTCGATCTTGCCTTCAGCTACACGTGCGTGCAGTTTGTCGATCAGGATCTTCTCGGCGCGGAAGGTTTCGCGACGGTGAACCAGGGTCACTTTGCTGGCGATGTTGGCCAGGTACAGCGCCTCTTCAACGGCGGTGTTACCACCACCTACCACGGCAACCGGCTTGTTGCGATAGAAGAAACCGTCACAGGTTGCACAGGCGGAAACGCCCTTGCCCATGAACGCTTCTTCAGACGGCAGCCCTAGGTAACGGGCGCTGGCGCCGGTGGCGATGATCAACGAATCGCAGGTGAACGTGCCGCTGTCGCCCTTGAGGGTGAACGGCTTGTTTTTCAGATCCACTTCATTGATGTGGTCGAAAACGATTTCAGTCTCGAAACGCTCGGCGTGCTCACGCATGCGGTCCATCAAGGCCGGACCGGTCAGGCCGTGTACATCACCCGGCCAGTTGTCAACTTCAGTGGTGGTGGTCAATTGACCGCCAGCCTGCATGCCCGTAATCAGCAGTGGCTTGAGGTTGGCGCGGGCCGCGTAGACCGCGGCGCTGTAACCGGCAGGGCCGGAACCCAGAATAATCACACGCGAATGACGTACTTCAGACATGACTCACTCCTATGACCGCCCGCAGTGAAACCGGGTCGGAATGCCGCATTACCGGCTGGAATAAAAAGAAACCGTAAACCTGCCCAGGCTATGCCTGATACACGCAGATCCTGAAAAATATGGGTGAAGCTTATAGAGGCCGAAGAGAGTAAGGAAATACGCATTAACAATCCAGCTCATAGCAGGTCTCTATGTAGGCGAATTCGATTTTAGACGGCTTTGTTACAGTTATTGTCGATACTGCGACAAGGCTTTCGTCCTACAGCTAAAGCCGTTAAGGTCGCCCGGTTTTCCACTGCTCGGAGCACTCTATGCCCGCCCCCGTTCTCTCTGGCCCGCAGTACCTGCGTGAAGGCCTAAAGTTGGTTCTCAGCCCTGGCCTGCGCTTGTTCGTGCTGCTGCCGTTGCTGATCAATCTGGTGCTGTTCGTCGGATTGATTTACTTCGCCGGGCATCAGTTCAGCCTCTGGGTCGATACCCTGATGCCGTCGCTGCCCAGCTGGCTCAGCTTTCTCAACTACGTATTGTGGCCGCTGTTCGTGGTCCTGGTGGCGTTGATGGTGTTTTTTACCTTCACCATGCTGGCCAACATCATTGCCGCGCCGTTTAACGGTTTTCTATCGGAAAAAGTCGAGGCCGTAGTACGCGGGGTCGATAACTCACCGCCCTTCAGCTGGGGTGAACTGATGGCGATGGTGCCCCGCACCCTGGCCCGTGAAATGCGCAAGCTGGGCTACTTCCTGCCACGGGCCATTGCGCTGTTGATCCTTTCGTTCATACCGGTGCTCAACCTGATCGCGGCGCCGCTGTGGCTACTGTTCGGGATCTGGATGATGGCTATCCAGTACATCGACTACCCGGCCGACAACCACAAGCTGGGCTGGAACGAGATGCTCGCCTGGCTACGCGAGAAGCGCTGGCAGAGCATGAGTTTTGGCGGCATCGTCTATCTGGTGCTGTTGATCCCTGTGGTCAATATCCTGATGATGCCGGCCGCCGTGGCCGGAGCGACGCTGTTCTGGGTGCGCGAGCGGGGCGAAGAAGCGCTGGCGTCCCGCTAACGGCTTCATAAATCCATCATCACCGTGACACATGGGCGTCATGACCCCCCGACACACTGGGGTCATGACCACAGCCCTGCATATCGCCCTGATCACCGAAACCTTCGCCCCTGAAATCAATGGTGTCGCCAATACTCTTGGCCAGCTGTGTGATGGCTTGCGCGCGCGCAATCATCGCGTGGAACTGGTACGCCCGCGCCAGGCCGACGATGGTGGCCAGCGCAGCAACGATGAGCTGATGCTGTGCCGGGGTCTGCCGCTCCCCGGTTATCCCGGCCTGCAATGGGGCCTGACCTCCACCCATCGCTTGACCAAACGCTGGCGCCAACAACCTCCGGATGTGGTTTACATCGCCACTGAGGGACCGTTGGGCTTATGTGCACTGCGGGTTGCGCGTCGCTTGGGGATTACTGCGGTCACGGGGTTTCATACCAACTTCCAGCAGTACTTGCGTCAACACGGCCTGACCCTGTTCACCCGCGCACTGACGCACTATTTGCGCTGGTTCCACAATCGCTCGGCCTTGACTCTGGTCCCCAGTACCAGCCAGCGCGTGGAGCTTGCGCGCAGGCATTTTGAACGACTGGAACTGCTCCCTCGCGGCGTCGACAGCCAGTTGTTCAGCCCTGCAAAACGCCAGGACGCGTTGCGCCGCAGCTGGGGGCTGGGAGAAAACGATATTGCGCTGTTATATGTGGGGCGTCTGGCACCGGAAAAAAATCTGGGCGCTCTCAAGCGCTGTCTTGATGCGCTGCAAGCCCGATATCCCGCGCGCCGCTTCAAGTTGATCGTGGTGGGCGACGGTTCAAAACGCTCGACGCTGGAAGCCTCATTGCCTGAAGCGATATTTTGCGGCCAGCAGTCAGGGCAAGCCCTGGCCAGTCATTACGCGTGCGGGGATGTGTTTTTATTCCCGAGCCTGAGCGAGACATTTGGCAATGTGGTGCTCGAAGCACAGGCCTCTGGCTTGGGCGTGGTTGCCTATGACGAGGCCGCTGCGGGCCTGCATATCCGACACGGTTACAACGGAGTGTTGGCCATGCCGGGGGACGAATACGCATGGATCGAAGCCGCCTGCTGGCTTCTCGAAGACCCGGAGACCTTACGCACCCTGCGCCTCAATGCTCGTCGTCATGCCAGCCGCCAAAGCTGGTCAGGGATTGTCGAACAGTTCGAAAGCCAGCTGCAGCGAGCTTGCCAGGGCTCCATGTGTGCAGCCCCGGTGCCCATTCACGTCGTGGTAAAAAAACCTTAAGCCAGGGATTTTTCAATCGCCTGAATCACCGTGGCATCGTCCGGCGCGGTGCGCGGCGAGAATCTCGCCAACACCCGGCCATCCTTGCCGACCAAAAACTTCTCGAAGTTCCAGGTGATCTCCCCCTCAAACTCGGCCCCCTCGCCTGCCAGCAATCGATAGAGCTGGTGACGGTCAGGCCCGTTGACCTCAAGCTTGCTGCTCAGAGGGAAACTGACCCCGTAGTTGAGGCTGCAAAACGCCTGGATTTGCTGTTCGGTACCCGGCTCTTGCCCGGCGAACTGATTGCAGGGCACACCTAAAACGCTGAAACCCTGGCCCTTGAATTGCTGATACAGGTTTTCCAGTGCTGCATATTGAGGGGTCAAGCCGCACTTGGAGGCCACGTTCACTACCAGCACCACCTTGCCTTTAAAGGTTTCCAGTGGGAGCGGCTTGCCATCCAGCGCATCTAGGATAAGTTCGTGAAAAGCACTCATGACGGACTCCAGGATTTCTGTATCTACATTCAAACAATCGTCCGATGCACCGATTGCAGTAATCGACCAGGATAAAAAAAGGCGCCCGTAGGCGCCTTCCTGGCAAGTTCACACGTGAGCGTAGCAGCACTTATCAGTGCTGGTGACCGCCTTCACCGTGTACGTGGCCGTGAGCGATTTCTTCTTCGCTTGCGTCACGAATAGCAACTACCTTGACCTTGAAGTTCAGACGCTGACCAGCCAGTGGGTGGTTACCATCAACGGTCACGTCGTCGCCGTCCAGATCACGGATGGTCACGATCTGCATTTGGCCGTCCGGCGCCGAAGCGTGGAACTGCATGCCAACTTCCAGTTGGTCAACGCCTTCGAACATGCTGGCGCTCAACGTGCTTACCAGCTCAGCGGAGTACTCGCCGTAAGCGTCTTCAGGTTCAACGCTGACGTCCAGCTCATCACCAACAGCCTTACCGATCAGAGCCTTTTCCAGACCCGGAATGATGTTACCTGCACCTTGCAGGTAGACCAGCGGCGCGCCGCCGGCAGAACTGTCGATGACCTCACCAGCGTCATTGGTCAGGGTATAGTCGATGGAGACAGCCTTATTGGCGGCGATCGTCATGGGGCGAGACCTTTTGCAAAAAAATAATGAGTTCGCAAGTTTAACCAAGCAATCGCCCGAAAGCGAACACAACCAAGACCAACGGATAATTTTGAAAACTTCAACGATCATTGGCTGGCGTCAGGATGAAGAGGAGCACTGGGTTGCCGTGCTCTCCTGCGGCCATACCCAACACCACCGTCACCAACCGCCCTGGCAATCAAGACCCTGGGTGCTTGACCCTGAGCAACGCCAGGCAAAAATAGGCCAGCCCTTTGACTGTGGCTGGTGTGCTCAAGACGCGGATAGCGCTAATCTTGGCAATTGATTCAGGCACAAGCCCGCTTAAAGGGTGTTGCCCTTGCACTGCCACGTCAGGAAGCTCGCATGCAAACTTTCTTTATCGCTCCCACCGACTTTGGTGTGGGTCTGACCTCCATTAGCCTGGGCCTGGTTCGCACCCTGGAGCGCGCCGGGTTGAAAGTCGGGTTTTTCAAGCCCATTGCCCAGCCGCATCCGGGCGATCTTGGCCCTGAACGCTCTACCGAGCTGATTGCCCGCACCCATGGCCTCAAGCCGCCTACCCCGCTGGGGCTGGCGCATGTGGAGCGCATGCTCGGTGACGGCCAACTGGATGAGCTGCTCGAAGAGATCATCAACCTCTATCAACAGGCCGCCATCGGCAAGGACGTTCTGATCGTAGAAGGCATGGTGCCCACCCGTACCGCCAGCTATGCGGCACGGGTCAACTTGCACCTGGCAAAGAGCCTGGATGCAGAAGTGATCCTGGTCTCGGCACCTGAAAACGAAGTGCTGACCGAGCTTTCCGGCCGGGTTGAGTTGCAGGCACAGCTGTTTGGCGGGCCCAAGGACCCGAAAGTGCTCGGTGTGATCCTCAACAAGGTGCGCACCGACGAAAGCATGGAAGTTTTCTCGGCACGCCTTAAAGAGCATTCGCCCTTGCTGCGTAGCGGCGATTTCAAGCTGCTGGGCTGCATTCCGTATCAGCCTGAACTCAACGCCCCGCGCACCCGGGATGTCGCCGAACTGCTTGGCGCCCAGGTGCTCAATGCCGGAGATTATGAAACCCGACGCATGTCGAAAATCATTTTGTGCGCCCGCACCGTGCTCAACACTCTGCAACTACTCAAACCAGGCGTGCTGGTCGTCACCCCCGGTGATCGCGACGACATCATCCTGGCCGTCAGCCTGGCCGCGATGAACGGGGTTCCGTTGGCGGGTCTGCTGCTGACCAGCGACACCCAGCCCGATCCGCGCCTGATGGAGCTTTGCCGTGGGGCATTGCAAGCAGGGCTGCCCGTGCTGTCGGTGAGCACGGGGTCGTACGACACGGCCAACCGCCTCAATGGTCTGAACAAGGAAATTCCGATCGATGACCGCGAGCGTGCGGAGATCATCACCGACTTTGTCGCCAGCCACCTCGACGCCCATTGGTTGCATCAGCGCTGTGGCACGCCACGGGAAATGCGCCTGACCCCTGCCGTCTTCCGCTATCAACTGATCCAGCGCGCCCAGCAAGCCAACAAGCGCATCGTGTTGCCCGAAGGCAGCGAGCCGCTGACCGTGCAGGCGGCAGCCATATGCCAGGCTCGCGGCATCGCCCGCTGTGTATTGTTGGCCAAGCCCGAAGAAGTCCACGCGGTGGCCAAGGCCCACGGTTTCGAACTGCCCGAGGGCCTGGAGATTCTCGACCCGGACCTGATCCGCGCCCGCTACGTCGAACCCATGGTGGCCCTGCGCAAAACCAAAAGCATCAACGCCCCCATGGCGGAGCAACAGCTGGAAGACCCGGTGGTGATTGGCACCATGATGCTGGCGCTGGATGAGGTCGACGGTCTGGTGTCAGGGGTTATCCACTCCACCGCCAACACCATCCGCCCTGCCCTGCAGTTGATCAAAACGGCACCGGGCTGCACGCTGGTGTCGTCGGTGTTCTTTATGCTGTTCCCCGAACAGGTGCTGGTGTACGGCGACTGCGTGATGAACCCGCACCCCTCGGCCACCGAACTGGCCGAAATCGCCCTGCAAAGCGCCGACTCTGCCGCAGCGTTCGGCATCACCCCGCGGGTGGCAATGATCAGCTACTCGAGCGGTGAGTCCGCCAGTGGCGAGGAAGTCGAAAAAGTCCGTGAAGCCACTTTGCTGGCTCACGAAGCCCAGCACTCACTGCTGATCGACGGCCCGCTGCAATACGATGCCGCCGCCAACGAAGTGGTCGCCAGGCAACTGGCCCCCAACAGCAAGGTGGCCGGCCGGGCCACGGTTTTCGTGTTCCCGGACCTGAATACCGGCAACACCACCCACAAAGCCGTACAACGCAGCGCCGATTGCGTCAGCCTTGGGCCGATGCTGCAAGGCCTACGCAAGCCGGTGAACGATCTGCCACGCGGCGCTCAGGTGGACGACATTGTCTACACCATCGCTCTCACGGCGATTCAAGCCGCCAACCGACCTATGGATATTTAAATGCTGGACTTCTTGCCTGCACCGTTACGCGGCGTCATTGCTTCGCTGCTGCTGGCGCTCAACACCATCGTGTGTTGCACGCCATTGTTTATCGTCGCGATTTTCAAACTGTGCCTGCCATTCTCGGCAGCCCAGCGGGTAACCGACGAATTGATGCGCCGTATCCATGAAGCCTGGATCGCCAATAACAATCGCTGGATGGACTTGCTGCGCAAGACCCGCTGGCACATCAAGGGCCTTGAAGGGCTGGACTATGAGCACTCGTATCTGGTGACCAGCAACCACCAGAGCTGGGTCGACATCATGGTGCTGCAATACGTGCTCAACAAACGTATCCGCCCGCTGAAGTTTTTCCTCAAGCAAGAACTGATATGGGTGCCGGTCATTGGCCTGGCGTGGTGGGCGCTGGGCTTTCCGTTCATGAAGCGTTACTCCAAAGCCTACCTGGCCAAGCACCCGGAGAAAAAAGGCGCGGACCTGGCGACCACTCGTAAAACCTGCGCAAAGTTCAAGAATAAGTCCGTGGGGATCTTCAACTTCGTAGAAGGCACGCGGTTTACCGAGGCCAAGCACGCGCAGCAGAATTCGCCGTTTCGCTACCTGCTCAAGCCCAAGGCCGGCGGCATCGCCTTTGTGCTGGATGCGATGGGTGAACAACTGCAATCGATCGTCAACGTGACCATTCACTACCCGGGCGGGCGTCCAGGGTATTGGGACTTGCTGTGCGGCAATGTGAAGGACGTGGTCGTGGTGTTTGAAGAGGTGCAGATCCCGGCTGAGTTTCTGGGTAAAAACTACGATCAGGACCCCGAGTACCGGCTGGCGTTTCAGGGCTGGATCAATCAGTTGTGGGAAGACAAAGACCGGCTGCTAGAGGACTTGCATCGCGAGTTTCCCAACACCTGATGTCTCTGGATCTTGTGGAAGCGGGCTTGCTCGCGATGCAGGCGCCCCGGTTTGGCTGAAGAACCGGATTGATACCATCGCGAGCAAGCCCGCTCCCACAGGGGCATTTCCGGCATCTGAAACCCAATAAAAAACCCGCCACCGATCTCTCGGTGGCGGGCTTTTTAGTGCGGCTTAAATCGCGCCGCGTTGACGCAACAGGTCCAGGACCAACTTGACGCTCTCTTCCAGCGACAGCGATTGGGTATCGACCACTAGGTCGGCATCTAACGGCACGTCATACGGGAAGGATTCACCCGGAATGTTGTCACCACCCGCTGCATAAAGCCCTTGCGGGTCACGCTCGGCGCACACGGCCGGGGAGGCCTGAACATAAACGGTCACCAGGCGGTCGCTGCCAATCAGCGCCTTGGCCTGTTCACGGCCTTCGGCATCCGGGGCCACGAAGGCGGCCAGTGTCAGTAGACCGGCTTCGTTGAACTGACGCGCCACGTGAGCCGCACGACGCCAGTTTTCAGTGCGCCCGGCACGATCCTGTGGCAGGCCCTTGTTCAGGTCATGGCGCAGGTTCTGGCCATCCAGTACAAATACCGCACGCCCCATATCGAACAACTTGCGTTCAACCGCATAGGCCAAGGTGCTTTTACCAGCACCCGACAGGCCGCTGAACAACACGGTGGCCGGTTGCTGACCAAAACGCTGGGCACGCTCTTCAACAGCCACGTGCGCCAGTTTGCCGTGATGGGTTGCGCTGCCATGACTCAACGGCTGGGCAACGATCATGCCGGCACCGACGGTGCCATTGGTCAGGCGGTCGATGATGATGAACGAACCGGTGGTGCGGTTGCTGTCATAACCATCCAGCGCAATTGGCGCGTCGAGGCTGATTTTGACCTTGCCGATTTCGTTCAGCTGCAAAGCGCTGGCCGGACCTTCTTCCAGGGTGTTCACATCGACTTTGTTGACGATGCTGGCAATCGAACCCGGTACGTAGCTGGTCGCGCGCTTGATGTCGTACTTCTTGCCCGGCAGCATCGGCTCTTCAGCCATCCACACCAGCATGGCTTCGAAGTTGTCAGTCACCAGCGGCACGTTGTCGGCATGCACCAACAGGTCGCCACGGGAGATATCGATCTCGTCTTCCATGGTCAGCGTAACTGCCTGCCCGGGGCCTGCGTGCTCCAGCTCACCCTCAAAGGTCACGATGGATTTGACACGGCTGCTCTTGCCCGACGGCAGCACAACGATTTCATCGCCCTTGTGCACAATGCCGCTGGCCAGGGTGCCGGCAAAACCACGGAAGTTGAGGTTCGGACGGTTCACGTACTGCACCGGGAAGCGCAGGTCGGTGAGGTTGCGGTCGGCCGCCACTTCCACGGTTTCAAGGATTTCCATCAGCGACTGGCCGGTGTACCACGGCGAGCGCTCGGACTTGTTGACCACGTTGTCGCCCTTGAGGGCTGACATCGGCACAAAGTGCAGGCTGGTCGGCTTGAGCTTCAAGCCCTCGGCAAACTTCAGGTAGTCGGCCTTGATCGACTCGAACACACCTTCGTCAAAACCCTTGAGGTCCATCTTGTTGATGGCCACAACGATATGCTTGATGCCCAACAACGAGGCAATAAAGCTGTGGCGACGGGTCTGGGTCTGCACGCCGTAACGGGCATCGACCAGAATGATCGCCAGGTCACAGGTGGACGCGCCGGTGGCCATGTTGCGGGTGTACTGCTCATGGCCGGGGGTGTCGGCAATGATGAATTTGCGCTTGGCGGTAGAAAAATAGCGATACGCCACGTCAATGGTAATGCCCTGCTCGCGCTCGGCTTGCAGACCGTCTACCAGCAGTGCCAGGTCGATATCGTCGCCCGTGGTGCCGCTTTTTTTCGAATCGCGGGTTATGGCTTCCAGATGGTCTTCGTAAATCATCTTGGAGTCGTGCAGCAGGCGCCCGATCAGGGTGCTTTTGCCGTCGTCGACGTTGCCGCAGGTCAGGAAGCGCAACATCTCTTTGCGCTCGTGCTGGCCCAGGTAGGCGAGGATGTCCTCGCTGATCAAATCAGATACATGCGACATGACAACCCCTTAGAAATAACCTTGACGTTTTTTATCTTCCATTGAGCCTGCGCCATCGTGGTCGATGACTCGGCCCTGGCGCTCGGAAGTTCGCGTCAGGAGCATTTCCTGGATGATGTCGGTCAGGGTTTCAGCCTCTGACTCCACAGCTCCCGTCAGCGGGTAGCATCCCAGGGTACGGAAGCGGACCTTTTTCTTGACGATTCGAGCCTTGTCTTCATCAGACAGGTGCTCAAGGATGCGTTCGTCGTCGATCATGATCAGCGTGCCGTTCTTCTCGATCACGTCGCGTTCGGCCGCAAAGTACAGCGGCACAATCGGGATGCCTTCGAGATAGATGTATTGCCAGATATCGAGCTCGGTCCAGTTCGACAGCGGGAAAACCCGGATCGACTCGCCCTTGTTGACGTTGCCGTTGTAGACGTTCCACAACTCGGGGCGCTGGTTTTTCGGATCCCAGCGGTGCTTGCTGTCACGGAAGGAGTACACGCGCTCTTTGGCACGGGACTTTTCTTCGTCGCGACGGGCGCCACCAAAGGCGGCATCGAAGCCGTACTTGTCCAGAGCCTGCTTAAGGCCCTCGGTTTTCATGATGTCGGTGTGCTTGGCACTGCCGTGGGTGAAAGGGTTGATCCCTTGAGCCACGCCGTCCGGGTTAACGTGAGTGATCAGGTCCAGACCCAGCTCGGCGACCATCTTGTCCCGAAAGCTGTACATCTCCTGGAATTTCCAGCGAGTGTCGACATGCATCACCGGAAACGGCAGCTTGCCAGGGAAAAATGCCTTGCGTGCAAGGTGCAGCATCACGGCGGAGTCTTTACCGATCGAGTACAGCATCACCGGGTTATCGAACTCGGCGGCCACCTCGCGGATGATGTGGATGCTTTCCGCCTCCAGCTGTTTCAGATGCGTCAGTTTGTCGACCATGGCTACTCACGAAAGCTATCTTATGAACGGCCTGCGGGCCGTGTTCGAGCGGGGAATGCTAGCACAGCGCCCCCTTATATAGATGACCCCAACTAGATCGAAACGGTCTAAGAATAGACCCCGGAGTTTGGGCTGTAATTGCCTGTGGGAGCGAGCCTGCTCGCGAAAGCGATGCAACTGATGACCTCTTCGCGAGCAGGCTCGTTCCCACGCGTTTAGGATTCAGATCGGATTTGGGCAATCGATAAACAAGTGCTCAACGGCAAAGCGCCGCGCCAGGTAGTCACCCAATGCCTGCACGCCATAGCGCTCGGTCGCGTGGTGCCCGGCGGCAATAAAGCTGATGTCGTTTTCCCGGGCACTGTGGAAGGTCTGCTCCGAGGCTTCGCCGCTCAGGTACAGGTCAACGCCCGCCAGCACCGCCTGATCGATGTAACCCTGCCCGCCACCGGTGCACCAGCCCACGCGGCGGATCATTTCACTGCCTTCAATCAGCAGCGGCTCACGCCCGAGCGCCTCTTGCACACGGCGCGCAAAATCACGGGCGGTCACAGGTTCGGCCAAAGAGCCCACCAACCCCACCACTTTCGAATTACCAGGATCAAGCGGGCCTTCGACGGTGATATCCAGTTGCCGCGCCAGTTGCACGTTGTTGCCCACCTCGGGATGCAGATCCAGTGGCAAGTGATACGCCAGCAGGCTGATGTCGTGCTTGAGCAGGGTTTTGAGGCGACGCTGCTTCATCCCGGTCACGCAGGGATCTTCACCCTTCCAGAAGTAACCATGATGCACGAGCACCAGATCAGCCTGGGCTTCGACGGCGGCATCCAGCAAAGCCTGGCTGGCGGTCACGCCACTGACGATGCGCATCACTTGGGGGCGACCTTCGACCTGCAGACCGTTGGGGCAGTAATCACTGATGGCGGCGCAATTGAGGTAACGATTTGCTTCTTCTACCAGCGTGCTAAGAGCGACAGCCATAAAAGACTCCTAAATATAGCGTTCAGAGCCGGGCGGCCCTCGTATAATGGCGCCATTATGGGCCGTCAGAATGGCTCTGCAACCTTCAGGACTGAGTTCAATGTTTAAGGCTTTGCGTTTTTTTGGCTGGCCATTGCTGGCTGGCGTGCTTATCGCTTTGCTGATTATTCAGCGTTACCCGCAATGGGTTGGACTGCCGAGCCTGGACGTTAATCTGCAACAAGCCCCGCAAACCAGTTACGTACAGCAGGGGCCGGTGACCTATGCCGACGCGGTGGTGCGTGCCGCGCCTGCCGTGGCCAACCTGTACACCACCAAGGTGGTGAACAAAAATGCCAGGCCATTGTTTGAAGACCCGCAGTTCAGGCATTTTTTCGGTAACAACGAGCCCAAGCAAAAACGCATGGAGTCCAGCCTCGGTTCGGCGGTGCTTATGAGCCCCGAAGGCTACTTGCTGACCAATAACCACGTGGTCGCAGGTGCAGACCAGATTGTGGTGGCGCTAAAGGACGGTCGTGAAACACACGCCCGGGTCATCGGCAGCGACCCCGAAACTGACCTTGCAGTGCTGAAGATAGACCTCAAGAATCTGCCGGCAATCACCATCGGCCGCTCGGACACTCTGCGTATCGGTGACATTGCCCTGGCGATTGGTAATCCGTTTGGCGTGGGTCAAACCACCACCATGGGCATCATCAGCGCTACAGGCCGCAACCAGCTGGGCCTGAACAACTACGAAGACTTTATCCAGACCGATGCCGCGATCAACCCGGGCAACTCGGGCGGCGCACTGGTCGATGCCAACGGCAACCTGACCGGGATCAACACCGCGATTTTCTCTAAGTCAGGCGGCTCGCAAGGCATCGGCTTCGCAATCCCGATCAATCTGGCGATGGAGGTCATGAAGTCGATAATCGAGCACGGCCAGGTCATTCGCGGCTGGCTGGGGATTGAGGTGCAGCCCTTGACCCAGGAACTGGCCGAGTCGTTTGGTCTCAGTGGACGCCCGGGAATTGTTGTCGCGGGCATTTTCCGTGGTGGCCCGGCGCAAAAAGCCGGCCTTGAACTGGGGGACGTGATTCTGAGCATCGATGGCGAGCCTGCCAGCGATGGTCGTCGATCAATGAATCAGGTAGCGCGGATCAAACCTTCGGACAAGATCACGATCCAGGTCATGCGTAACGGCAAAGAGCTCAAGCTCACCGCCGAAGTGGGCCTGCGCCCGCCGCAGGAGCAGCCGCCGCAGAAAGAAGAGTAAGCGGTAAATTAACTGTGGGAGCGAGCCTGCTCGCGAAAGTCGTTCACGATAGGGCGTCTTCGCGAGCAGGCTCGCTCCCACAGTGGTTATTGGGCGTTAAATATCTGACAACCCTTCAATCAACGCCGCATTCTGCTCTGGCGTGCCGATGCTGATACGCAGGAACTGAGCAATGCGCAGATGCTTGAAGTGGCGCACGATCACGCCCTGCTCCCGCAACTTGGCCGCCAGCGCCGCGGCATCGTGCTCCGGGTGACGAGCGAAGATAAAGTTCGCCGCCGATGGCAGCACTTCAAAACCCAACGCCTGCAACTGCCCTACCACGTGTTCGCGACTGTCGATTACTTGCTTGCAGGTGTGCTCGAAGTATTCACGGTCGGCAAACGCCGCCGCCGCACCCGCAATCGCCACGCGGTCCAGCGGGTAGGAGTTAAAGCTATTCTTGATCCGCTCCAGCGCTTCGATCAAATCCGGATGGCCCACCGCCAAACCGACCCGCAAGCCGGCCAGGGAGCGCGACTTGGACAGGGTTTGGGTCACCAACAGGTTCGGGTAACGATCCACCAGACTGATGGCCGTCTCGCCACCAAAGTCGATGTACGCCTCATCCACCACAACCACTGAATCAGGGCTGGCCTTGAGGATCTGCTCGATGGCCTCCAGCGCCAACAGGCAGCCGGTCGGGGCATTAGGGTTCGGGAAGATGATCCCGCCATTAGGCCTGGCATAGTCCGCAGGCTGGATCTGGAACTGCTCATCCAACGGCACTGCGTCAAATTCGATGCCGTACAAACCGCAGTAAACCGGATAGAAGCTGTAGCTGATATCCGGGAACAGCAGCGGTTTATCGTGTTGGAACAGACCATTGAACACATGGGCCAGGACTTCGTCGGAGCCGTTGCCCAGAAACACCTGAGCGGTCTGCACGCCGTAATAATCGGCCACCGCCTGCTTGAGCAGGTCGCTGTTCGGGTCAGGGTACAAACGCAGGTTGTCGTTGATCTCGGCCTGCATCGCCAGCAACGCCTTGGGCGATGGGCCGTAAGGGTTTTCGTTGGTGTTGAGCTTGACCAACTTGGTCAGCTTAGGTTGCTCACCCGGTACGTAGGGCACCAGATCCTTAACGAATGGACTCCAGAACTTGCTCATGCTTATTGCCCCTTGTCGTCGGCGATGATGCGGTATTCGGCACTGCGGGCGTGACCGGTCAGCGATTCACCGCGGGCGAGAATCGACGCCGTCTTGCCCAGGTCGGAAGCACCCTGCTCGGAGCAGAAGATGATCGAGGAGCGCTTCTGGAAGTCATACACCCCCAGCGGCGACGAAAAACGTGCCGTGCCGGAAGTTGGCAATACGTGGTTGGGGCCCGCGCAGTAATCGCCCAGGGCTTCAGACGTGTGTCGGCCCATGAAGATCGCGCCAGCGTGACGGATCTGCGGCAGCCAGGCTTGCGGGTCAGCCACCGACAACTCCAGGTGCTCCGGAGCAATGCGGTTGGCAACATCGATGGCTTGCTGCATGTCATTAACCAGAATCAGTGCGCCACGACCATTGATCGAGGTTTCGATGATTTCGGCCCGCTCCATGGTCGGCAGCAGCTTGGCGATGCTGGCCGCGACCTTGTCGAGGAACTCGGCGTCGGGGCTGACCAGAATCGCTTGCGCGTCTTCGTCATGCTCGGCCTGGGAGAACAGGTCCATGGCGATCCAGTCCGGATCGGTCAGGCCGTCGCACACCACCAGAATTTCTGAAGGGCCGGCGATCATGTCGATACCGACTTGACCAAACACGTGGCGCTTGGCGGTGGCAACATAGATATTGCCCGGGCCGACCACTTTGTCGACTTTCGGGACGCTTTCTGTGCCATAAGCCAGTGCCGCAACAGCTTGCGCGCCGCCGATGGTGAACACGCGATCAACGCCCGCAATGCAAGCGGCAGCCAGCACCAGCTCATTGATTTCACCACGGGGGGTCGGCACTACCATCACCACTTCGGTAACGCCTGCAACTTTGGCAGGAATGGCGTTCATCAGCACCGACGACGGGTACGAGGCTTTGCCGCCCGGTACATACAAACCCGCACGGTCCAGCGGCGTGACTTTTTGGCCCAGCACCGTGCCGTCGGCTTCGGTGTAGCTCCAGGAGTCCTGCTTCTGTTTTTCGTGATAGCTGCGTACACGCTGTGCGGCTTTTTCCAGCGCTTCACGTTGCGGCGCGGTGATGCGGGTCAGTGCCAGCTCCAGGCGCTCGCGGGGCAGGATCAAGTCCGCCATTGAGTTGACGCTCAGTCCGTCAAAGCGTTGGGTGAACTCAACCAGTGCAGCGTCGCCACGCTCGCGCACGGCTTTGATGATGTCGAGCACACGCTGGTTGACCGAGTCGTCAGACACACTTTCCCAGCTCAGCAGATGATCCAGATGCTGCGCGAAATCCGGGTCAGCAGCGTTGAGTCGGCGAATTGCAGTGGGAGCGGTCATAGCGAGGGCCTCGGTATTGGGCGGATGCTTAGAATGGATGATGTTACACAGTGAAGGCAGCAAGACTACCAAGCCATCCGCGCAGGTCGCTGAAATTTCTGGCTATTACACGGATAGATGGGCGCGACTCAAGGTCGCGCAGGTGAGTCAGCCGCGGTGTCGGGATTCCACTGCCTTGCGCAGGGTATCGATCAGGGCTTGAATACGGGCGTGCTGCATTTTCATCGAAGCCTTGTTAACCACCAGGCGGGAGCTGATGGCGGCAATGAATTCCTGAGGTTCCAGGCCATTGGCACGCAAGGTGTTACCGGTATCGACAACGTCGATGATCTTGTCTGCCAGGCCAATCAGCGGGGCCAGTTCCATCGAGCCGTACAGCTTGATGATGTCGACCTGACGGCCTTGCTCGGCGTAATAACGCTTGGCGACATTGACGAACTTGGTGGCAACGCGCAGACGGCCTTTTGGCTCAACGGCACCGATGGCACCGGCAGTCATCAGCTTGCACTGGGCAATCTGAAGATCCAGCGGCTCGTAAAGGCCCTGGCCACCGTATTCCATCAGCACGTCTTTACCCGCGACACCGAGGTCTGCCGCGCCATGTTCAACGTACGTCGGCACGTCAGTGGCGCGTACGATCAGCAGACGTACATCGGGCTGGGTAGTCGGAATAATCAGCTTGCGGCTTTTGTCCGGATTCTCGGTCGGCACAATGCCCGCTTCAGCGAGAAGCGGCAGGGTGTCGTCAAGGATACGGCCCTTGGACAGTGCAATGGTCAACATGGGAAACGTAAGTCCTTATCAGGGTACTTTTGCCCGGGCGCAATCGGCGCCGGACAAGCATCGAGCCTGATATCAGGCTCGACTTGAACGATTCGAGGCCAGGTAAGGTAACGCTTGCAAGCCATTACGTCACCTGGCGGCTGGACACTATCCCTGTGCCCATGATGCCAAACAGCAAAAACTAGCCCGGAACGCGGCGAATTTTGGCGCCCAGCATTTGCAGTTTTTCTTCGATGCACTCGTAACCACGGTCTATGTGGTAGATGCGGTCGATCAGGGTATCGCCTTCAGCGACCAGAGCCGAGATGACCAGGCTGGCCGAAGCACGCAGGTCAGTCGCCATTACCGGTGCGCCTTTAAGGGTCTCAGTACCGGTGACGATGGCAGTGTTGCCTTCGACCTGGATCTTGGCACCCATGCGGTGCAGCTCGTAAACGTGCATGAAGCGGTTTTCGAAGATGGTCTCGATCACTGCCCCCGTGCCTTCGGCAATGGCGTTCAGGGAAATGAACTGCGCCTGCATGTCGGTCGGGAACGCCGGGTACGGAGCCGTACGCACGTTCACCGCTTTAGGGCGCTTGCCGTGCATGTTCAGCTCGATCCAGTCTTCACCGGTGGTGATTTCTGCACCCGCTTCCTTGAGCTTTTCAAGAACGGCTTCGAGGATGGTCGGATCGGTGTCCTTGACCTTCACGCGGCCGCCGGTCACGGCAGCAGCTACCAGGTAAGTACCGGTTTCGATACGGTCCGGCATCACGCGGTAAGTTGCTGGGTGCAACTCTTTAACGCCATCAATGGTGATGGTGTCAGTGCCTGCACCGCTGACCTTGGCGCCCATGGCGTTCAGGAAGTTGGCCAGGTCGACGACTTCAGGCTCGCGAGCAGAGTTCTGCAAAACGCTGCGGCCATTGGCCAGAGCTGCGGCCATCATGATGTTTTCAGTACCGGTCACACTGACGGTATCGAAGAAGAAGTTGGCACCGCGCAAGCCGCCTTCCGGAGCCTTGGCCTTGATGTAGCCGCCCTCAACGTCGATCACTGCGCCCATGGCTTCAAGGCCGCGGATGTGCAGGTCAACCGGACGCGAACCAATGGCGCAACCGCCTGGCAAGGCAACTTCGGCATAACCGAAGCGCGCAACCATCGGACCCAGAACCAGGATCGAAGCACGCATGGTTTTAACCAGTTCGTACGGCGCAACCAGGGTTTTGATGGTGTTCGGGTTGATTTCGACGCTGAGCTTCTCATCGATCACCGGCTCAATGCCCATGCGACCGAACAGCTCGATCATGGTGGTGATGTCATGCAAGTGCGGCAGGTTGGCCACAGTGACCGGGCCATTGCACAGCAAGGTCGCTGCCAGAATCGGCAGGGCGGAGTTCTTCGCCCCGGAAATGCGGATTTCGCCATCTAGACGAACACCGCCGGTAATAATCAATTTATCCATAACAATCTCGACGCCAATGGGCTCAGGGGGCTCAGGTGCGCTCGGCCCAGGCCGCGCTGCTGAAGAATTTCATAGTGACCGCATGGATGCTGCCATCAGCAATCCACGGGTTCAAATGGGCATAGATGCTTTGTTGACGCTTGACCGGGCTCAGGGCCACCAGTTCGTCACTAATCACGTTCAGCTGAAAGTTGCAGCCTTCGCCCTCAACTTCTACCTGGGTTCCAGGCAGCTTTCCCTCAAGAAAGCTCTTCACTTCTACGGCCTGCATGCTCAACCTCAATCGGCGCCTAACGCGCGCGGGTCGGCCATCATACAAAAAAGCCCCGCGCCTGCGAACCCCGTACAACAGGACTCTGACGGGGGGACTTTTCTACACGTGGCTATTAATGATGTGCCAGCAGCTCGGTCAAGCCCGAGACCTGGGCGATTCCACGCATGTCTTCGGGCATGTCACGAATGCTCAATGGCTTGTTCAGGGCTTGCGCATCACGGATGTAACACAGCAGCAGCGATAAACCGACGCTGCTGGATTTTGTGACACCCGAGCAGTCAACGACCAATGCCTTGGCCAAGGCTTTTTTGATCAGGGCCTGGCCTTCTGTGCGCAAACGAGGGCCGGTCTGATAATCGAGCACGCCACTGAGGCGCAACTCACTCTCGCCGGCCAGGGTTACAGCCGCTTCACTCATTGGCCTGCAGCCTTGGGCGAAGCCGCATCGGTAGTTTCCTTGGCCTTGGCAACTTCGCCAGCCCAGTTATCGATGGTTTTATCCAGATTATTGCCGTTGCGCTGCATGGCGTCGGCGAACTGATCACGGAACAACTTGCCGATGTTGATGCCATTGATGATCACGTTGCGCACCTTCCACTCGCCATTCACCTTGTTAAGGGTATAGGACAGAGGGTAAATGGCACCGTTATCGCCTTTGACGGTCATGTCGACACTGGTGCGATCCCCGCTTTCATCCTTGGCGGGCGAAACGGTGATGCCCTTGTTGTTGAACTCAAGCAAGGCATTGCCATAGAACTGCATCAGGCTGCGCTTGAAGTTCTCTTGAAAGCGTTGCATTTGCGCGGGGGTCGCGTTGCGCGAGTACTTCACGGTCATGATGCTTTTGGAAATACCGTCGACATCCACCACCGGTCCGACAATACCGTTCAAGGCATCGTAGAACTTGCTCGGGCTTTGCTTGTACTGCTCTTTATTAGCAGCCAGGTCAGCCAGCAACCGGGTTGTCGTGTCTGAAACGATGTCGTGAGCAGACTGCCCCGGTGCCGCGTTCGCCACCAGAGGGAGGGCTGCAGCCATAATTACCAACAGGCCACGGCGCAAGAGAGAAATCATCTTAAAGCTCCTTATTTGGCGTCTTTGCTAACGGTATTGAGCAGGAATTTACCGATCAGGTCTTCAAGGACCAGCGACGACTGAGTGTCGTGAATGGTGCCACCGTCCTTGAGCACAGTGTCTTCGCCACCCACGCTCAAACCGATGTATTTCTCGCCCAGCAGGCCCGCTGTGAGAATAGACGCAGTCGAGTCGGTCGGCAGGTTATCCACCGCTTTTTCGAGCTGCAGTGTGACACGGGCCATGTAGTTGTCACGGTCCAGATCAATCGCCGTAACCTTGCCTATGGTCACGCCCGCCATGGTGACTTTGGCGCGCACGGTCAGGCCGGCAATGTTGTCAAAATTGGCATACAGCTTGTAGGTGTCGGTACTGGCGGTCGGGGACAGTCCGCTGACCCGCAGGGCGAGCAGTAGCAAAGCCAGGATGCCAGCCAGCAGGAACAGGCCGACACCGATTTCCATGGTGCGGTTTTGCATCAGAAATCTCCAAACATCAAGGCAGTCAAAATGAAGTCCAGCCCGAGTACTGCCAGAGAGGCATACACCACGGTCTTGGTAGTGGCACGGCTGATCCCCTCTGATGTGGGCTCACAGTCATAACCTTGAAACACGGCAATCCAGGTCACCACAAAAGCAAAGACGATGCTTTTGATGATCCCGTTAAGTACGTCACCACTGAAGGTCACGCTATTTTGCATATTGGCCCAGTACGAGCCGTCATAGACACCCAGCCAGTCCACTGCAACCCATGAACCGCCCCAAATGCCGACCACACTGAAAATCATCGCCAGCACAGGCAGGGAAATAAACCCGGCCCACAACCGTGGCGCAATGATGTACTTGAGGGGGTCGACCCCAATCATTTCCAGACTGGACAACTGCTCGGTCGATTTCATGTTGCCGATTTCAGCGGTCAACGCAGAACCTGCCCGCCCGGCGAACAGCAAAGCGGTCACCACCGGCCCCAGCTCACGCAACAGAGTAAGGGCCACCATCTGCCCAACCGCCTGCTCGGAACCATAGCTGGACAGAATACTGAAACCTTGCAGCGCCAGCACCATGCCGATGAATATGCCGGACACCACGATGATCACCAGCGACATGACGCCAACGGAGTGCAGTTGCTTGATCAGCAACCCAAACCCGCCGCCAAGACCGCCCCGCCCAAGCAGTGCATGAAACAGGAAAATCGTCGACCGCCCCAGCACCGAGACGATGTCGATTCCGGCTCGACCAAACAAGCCGATACGGTCCATTAATGAATGTCTGCGCATCAGCGCTTCCCCAGTAGATCGGTTCGGTAGTCCGACGCCGGAAAGTGAAACGGAACCGGGCCATCCGGATCGCCGGTCATGAACTGACGAATGCGCGGGTTATCGGCGTTCATCAATTCTTCAGGCGTCCCCTGCCCCAGCACCTGACCATCACCGACTACATATAGGTAGTCAGCGATACTCGCGGTTTCAGCCAGGTCGTGCGACACCACAATACTGGTGATACCCAGCGCATCATTAAGCAGACGAATCAGCCGTACCAGCACCCCCATTGCAATAGGGTCCTGGCCCACGAAGGGTTCGTCATACATCAGGATTTGCGGATCCAGGGCAATCGCGCGCGCCAAGGCCACCCGACGCTTCATGCCGCCGGACAACTCGTCGGGCATCAGATCGATAGCCCCGCGCAAGCCCACCGCCTGCAATTTCAGCAGCACGATGTCACGAATCATTTCTTCAGGCAGTTGGGTATGCACCCGCAGCGGGAAGGCAACGTTCTCGAATACATCCAGATCAGTGAACAGCGCACCACTCTGAAACAACACACCCATGTGCTTGCGGGCATCAAACAAATCACTGCGCGACAGAGTCGGCAGGTTTTGATTGTTGACCCACACTTCGCCGCTGCTGGGACGCAGTTGCATGCCCATCAGGCGCAATAGTGTGGTTTTGCCGCAGCCCGACGGGCCCATGATTCCCGTGACCTTGCCACGGGGAATTCGAATATCGACATTATTGAAGATGCTGCGCGTACCGCGCTTGAAGGACACTCCCTTCAGCTCGACCGCGTAGGCGTTATCGGCGCTCATCTAAACTCCTTGCGATGCAGCCTCTGCCTCTCACCCGGACACCAAACTTCTTATCAAGAAGCACGCGTTCCCTGGCGGGCCGAACTGGCGGCGAACTATACCACTGCTCATAGTGACCGCCCAAGACCGAAGGAGTGCCGGTTAAGCCTCAATACAGCGAAATAAAGACGGTTTTTCTGTAAACACACGAACACTTTACCTATGCAGGCAATAAAGCACTGCGATCAAGCGTGAGGGAACGCCACATAACCGCTATAATCGTTGCCTTTTCTCAGGCTACCCGACTTCAACCATGAGCCAATCCAGCGACCTGATTCAATCTGCCCAACGTACCATCCGCCTCGAACTGGAAGCCGTAGAGGGCTTGCTGACTCATATCGACGCAGATTTTGTACGCGCTTGCGAGATGATTTTGGCAAGTAAAGGCCGGGTAGTCGTGGTCGGCATGGGCAAGTCAGGGCACATAGGCAACAAAATTGCCGCCACCCTGGCAAGCACCGGCACCACGGCTTTTTTCGTCCATCCGGCAGAAGCCAGCCACGGTGACATGGGCATGATCACCCGCGATGACATCATCCTCGCGCTGTCCAATTCCGGCTCAACCGCCGAAATCGTCACCTTGCTGCCTTTGATCAAGCGCCTGGGCATCAAATTGATCAGCATGACGGGAAATCCGCAGTCGCCCTTGGCCAAGGCTGCCGATGTGAGCCTTGATGCAAGCGTGGCCCAGGAGGCCTGCCCGCTAAACCTGGCGCCCACCTCCTCCACCACGGCCACCCTGGTGCTGGGCGACGCACTGGCCATAGCACTGCTCGAAGCCCGTGGTTTTACGGCCGAAGACTTTGCCTTCTCCCATCCTGGTGGAGCACTGGGCCGCCGTTTGCTGCTCAAGGTCGAAAACGTCATGCACTCTGGCGATGAGTTGCCGCAAGTCATGCGTGGCACCCTGCTCAAAGAAGCGTTGATGGAAATGACCCACAAGGGCCTGGGCATGACTGTCGTCATTGAAGAAGATGGCCGTCTGGCCGGGATTTTCACTGACGGTGACTTGCGCCGCACCCTGGACCGCGAAATCGATATCCGCAACGCAACCATCGATGCTGTCATGACCCCCCACGGCAAAACCGCCCGCGCCGACATGCTGGCAGCCGAAGCCCTGAAGATCATGGAAGACCACAAAATCAGCGCACTGGTTGTTGTCGACAAGCAAGACCGCCCGGTTGGCGCTTTGAACATGCACGATTTGCTACGCGCAGGAGTAATGTAATGACCCAGGATCTTCTCAAGCGCGGCAAGGGCATCAAGCTTGCCATTTTTGACGTTGACGGTGTGTTGACCGACGGCCGCCTGTACTTTCTCGAAGACGGCAGCGAATTCAAAACATTCAACACCCTCGACGGCCAAGGCATCAAGATGCTGATGGCGGCCGGTGTTCAGACCGCAATTATCAGCGGTCGCAAAACCCCTGTAGTCGAACGCCGCGCGCAAAATCTGGGCATCCCGTATCTCTATCAGGGCCGGGAAGATAAATTGGTGGTGTTGGACGAGCTTCTTGGCCAACTCAACCTAAGCTATGAACAGGTTGCCTATCTGGGCGACGATTTGCCTGACTTGCCGGTTATCCGTCGCGTCGGCCTTGGCATGGCAGTAGCCAATGCCGCAAGTTTTGTTCGCGAGCACGCCCATGGCGTTACCCAGGCACGTGGTGGCGAAGGTGCCGCCCGCGAATTCTGCGAGCTGATTCTGCGTGCCCAGGGCAGCCTGGACGCAGCCCACGCCGCCTACCTATAGAGCTTTATATGCTGAGCAAAAAGATTCGCCAAATACTGCTGTTCGCGGTCATTGCTTCGCTGTTTGCAGCAGTTGGCTATTGGAATATCAGGCCGGAACGCTTTCTCGACGCCCCGACCGTGGCCGTTGACGAAAATGCTATCGACTATTTCGCAACCAACGCACGCAGCCTACAGTTTCTGCCCGACGGCAAGCTGCAGTACGAGATGACCTCCGAGAAGCTTGAACATTTGAAAGCTTCGGAGGTTACTCAACTGACCAACCCGAAAATGCAGCTTTATCGCGGTACGGCTTACCCATGGGACGTGAAAAGTGAGCGCGGCGAAGTCAATCCGGACGGTACCGAGGTCGAGCTGATCGACTCGGTGCGCATAGCCCGTACCGACGAGAAAAAACGCACCACTATTATTACCAGTACACGCATGACTGTATTCCCGCAGAAGCAATATGCGCAGACCGAGCGAGACGTTAGAATCGACGGTGCTGGCGGCGTTACTACTGGCAAGGGAATGAAAGCATATTTGAAAGACGGCAGGATGGACCTGCTGTCCAACGTAAGAGGACAGTATGAGTCTCGTTAAAACCCTCCCTTTATTGCTCAGCTTGAGCGCAGCACTGGGAAGCGTGAGCGCCTGGGCTCTGCCGAACGACAACGAGCAACCTATCCGCATTCAGGCCAACGAAGCACAACTGGATGACAAGCAAGGCATCGCCACCTACAAGGGCGATGTGATCATCACCCAGGGCTCGATGAAAATCACCGGCAACACCGTCACCATCACCCGTAACGCAGCGGGCGAAATCGACGTGGTGACCTCCGTAGGCAACCTGGCTTACTTCGAGCAACTGCAAAAAGCCACAGATCCTAAACCGGTTCAGGCTTACGCCGTGACCATTCAGTACCATGCGCCGCAAAATCGCATCGTGCTGATCGACAAGGCCAAAGTCATCAACGACGGCAACACCACCGAAGGCGAGAAAATCGTTTACGACACGGTGAAACAAGTCGCCAACGCCGGTCGTGCAAATGGTAGCCAGGTAACAGCGCCTCGCCCACGCATCGACATGGTGATCCAGCCCAAGAAGAAAACCGACCCGCAGAAGGCCCAGTAATGGCAACTCTGAAAGCCCAGCATCTGGCCAAAAGCTACAAGAGCCGTCAGGTAGTACGTGATGTCAGCCTGTCGATCGACAGCGGGCAAATCGTGGGCTTGCTCGGCCCTAACGGCGCGGGCAAGACTACGTGCTTCTACATGATTGTCGGCCTGGTGCATGCCGATCAGGGTCGCGTCCTGATCGATGATCTGGATGTCAGCCACGAACCGATGCACGGCCGCGCACGCGCCGGCATTGGTTACTTGCCGCAGGAAGCCTCGATTTTCCGCAAGCTGTCTGTAGCGGATAACATCATGGCGATCCTCGAAACACGCAAGGAGCTCGACAAGGCCAGTCGGCGCAAAGAGCTGGAAAGCCTGCTGCAGGAGTTCCACATCAACCACATCCGCGACAACCTGGGCATGAGCCTGTCGGGTGGTGAACGTCGCCGGGTCGAAATTGCCCGCGCCTTGGCCACTGCGCCCAAGTTCATCCTCCTCGACGAGCCGTTCGCCGGGGTTGACCCGATTTCGGTGGGCGATATCAAGCAAATCATTCATCACCTCAAGGCCAAAGGCATTGGCGTGCTGATCACCGATCACAACGTGCGCGAAACACTCGATATCTGCGAAACCGCTTATATCGTGAACGACGGACAGTTGATCGCTGAAGGTGATGCAGAAACGATTCTTGCCAACAAACTGGTGAGAGAAGTTTACCTGGGCCACGAGTTCCGCCTGTAAATCCAGGCATGGAGCGTGTTGCCAGAGCACCAGGGGCAGTAAAAAGTCCCCATGATTTTTATTGCCCAGCCGCTCATTGGCGCGCTCTAAATTGGTTTGCCCATCGCCGTGGAAACTAATTGAGAACGCCCCCTAGGCAAACGCACCGGTTTCAGGCATATAATTTGCTTATGTTTGGCGCTCACGCGCCCTGTAGTGGATGGCGCCATGTGCGCCGGCGAATAAGGTGTTAAGCCCCTGCCATGAAACCATCGCTAGTCCTGAGAATGGGCCAGCAGCTGACTATGACACCTCAGCTGCAACAGGCCATCCGCCTGCTCCAATTGTCGACCCTCGACCTGCAACAGGAAATCCAGGAAGCCCTGGAGTCCAATCCGATGCTCGAACGCCAGGAAGAAGGCGACGACTTCGACAATGCAGACCCCTTGGCCGACAACATCGAGCAAAAACCCAATACCGACGTTCAGGAGCCCACCTATCAGGAGTCCGCACAGACTGTAGACAACCTGGAAGACGGCGACTGGGGCGACCGCATCCCCAACGAGCTGCCTGTGGACACGGCCTGGGAGGATGTTTATCAGACCAGCGCTAGCAGCCTGCCAAGCAACGACGATGACGAGTGGGACTTCACCACCCGTACGTCTGCTGGCGAGAGTCTGCAAAGCCACTTGCTATGGCAGTTGAACCTTGCACCGATGTCCGACACCGACCGACTGATCGGTGTAACCCTCATCGACTGCATCAATAACCAGGGCTACCTGGACGAAACCCTCGAAGAGATTCTCGAAGCGTTCGACCCTGAGCTGGATATCGAACTCGACGAAATTGAAGCCGTATTACACCGCATTCAGCAATTCGAACCCTCCGGCATTGGTGCTCGCAATCTGGGCGAGTGCCTGCTGCTGCAATTGCGCCAGCTCCCGGCCAAGACGCCGTGGCTGAGCGAAGCCAAACGCCTGGTCACGGATTACATCGACTTGCTGGGCGCACGCGACTACAGCCAGCTCATGCGCCGCATGAAGCTCAAAGAAGACGAGCTGCGCCAGGTCATCGAACTGGTACAAAGCCTCAACCCGCGCCCCGGCTCGCAAATCGAGTCCAGCGAAGCCGAGTACGTCGTTCCGGACGTGATCGTGCGCAAGGATAACGAACGCTGGCTGGTAGAACTCAACCAGGAATCAGTGCCACGCCTGCGGGTGAACCCGCAATACGCAGGCTTCGTGCGCCGTGCCGACACCAGTGCCGACAACACCTTTATGCGCAACCAGCTGCAAGAAGCGCGCTGGTTTATCAAAAGCCTGCAGAGCCGCAACGAAACCCTGATGAAAGTGGCGACCCAAATCGTCGAGCATCAGCGCGGTTTTCTGGAGTATGGCGACGAGGCCATGAAGCCACTGGTACTGCATGACATCGCAGAAGCAGTGGGCATGCACGAATCCACCATTTCGCGTGTTACCACACAAAAATTCATGCATACCCCGCGTGGTATTTATGAGCTGAAGTATTTTTTCTCCAGCCACGTCAGCACCTCTGAAGGCGGCGAATGCTCCTCCACTGCCATCCGTGCCATCATCAAAAAACTGGTTGCCGCTGAAAATCAGAAAAAGCCGTTGAGTGACAGCAAGATCGCTGGTTTACTGGAGGCACAAGGTATTCAGGTAGCCCGTCGCACCGTCGCCAAGTACCGCGAATCCCTAGGGATAGCGCCTTCGAGCGAACGCAAGCGTTTGATGTAAGCCACGGACCCCGGCGTTTCAGTGGCAGGCTGCTCGGCCTGCCACTTTATGCAATGGCATCAAAGGAGAAACTGTATGCAAGTCAACATCAGTGGACACCAACTGGAAGTCACCGAACCGCTACGCGCTTACATCGGCGAAAAACTCGACCGACTTGAGCGTCATTTCGACAAGATTACCAACGTACAGGTAACGATGGCGGTCGAAAAACTGAAACAGAAAATCGAAGCTACCTTGCATATCCATGGAGGAGAAGTCGTTGCCAACGCCGAGCATGACGACATGTATGCCGCCATTGATCTGCTCACTGACAAGCTTGATCGCCAACTGAAAAAGCATAAGGAAAAGACCCAAAGCCTGCTCCAGGGCGCGACCGGTCGTTAATACTCCCTACCCATGATCCGACTTGAAAGTATCCTGACCCCCGGCCGTTCCTTGGTGAACGCGCCGGGCGGCAGTAAAAAGCGCGCACTCGAACACATTGCCAACCTGATCAGCCGCGAAGTGCCTGGTCTCGAAATGCAGGATGTTTTTGAGAGCCTTATCGCCCGTGAAAAACTGGGTTCCACTGGTTTTGGTAACGGCATCGCCATACCCCATTGCCGCCTCAAGGGCTGTGAGTCGCCTGTAAGCGCCTTGCTTCACCTCGACGCCCCTATAGATTTCGACGCCATCGATGGCGCGCCGGTCGACCTGCTTTTCGTTTTGCTGGTGCCAGAAGCGGCAACCGATGCACACCTGGAACTGCTTCGGCAGATTGCCAGCATGCTCGATCGTAAAGACGTGCGCGAAAGACTGCGCACCGCACCCAGCAACGAAGCGTTGTATCAGGTTGTTCTGGACGTACAGAACGGTCATTAATCATGCGCTTAGTAATTGTCAGCGGACGCTCCGGCTCCGGTAAAAGTACTGCCCTCGCCGTCCTTGAAGACAACGGTTTCTATTGCATCGACAACCTGCCGGCAGGTTTGCTGCCGGAACTGGCCGAGCGCGCGCTGATTCACACCGAATTGGCTCAGCCGTTGGTGGCCGTGTCGATTGACGCGCGAAACCTGCCAAGCCACTTGTCACGCTTTCCTCAGCTGCTTGAAGAGGTTCGCAACCGGCATATCCAGTGCGATGTCCTGTACCTGGATGCCGACGAAGAAACCCTGCTCAAGCGCTTCTCGGAAACACGCAGGCGTCACCCGCTCAGCAGTGCAAGCCGCTCGCTTGCAGAGGCCATTCGCGATGAAACCCAACTGCTTGGACCGATCGCCGACCTCGCTGACCTGACCATCAACACCACCAATCTGAACCTGTATCAGCTGCGCGACACCATCAAGCTGCGCTTGCTGAACAAACCAGAACCCGGCACCGCCTTTTTGGTTGAGTCGTTTGGCTTCAAGCGCGGGATGCCAGTGGATGCCGACCTGGTCTTTGACGTACGTTGCCTGCCCAACCCGTATTGGAAACCGGAACTGCGTGAGCAATCCGGATTGGATCAGCCGGTTGCCGACTACCTGGCAGCACAACCTGATGTCGAAGAAATGTTCCAGGACATCTCCAGCTACCTGCTGAAGTGGCTACCACGCTTTGCCGCAAGCAATCGTGCCTACGTAACGATTGGGATTGGCTGCACGGGCGGACATCACCGCTCCGTCTACCTGACTGAACGCTTGGGCAAGTGCCTGCAAGAAACTCTGAAGAACGTCCAGGTTCGCCACCGCGACCTTACTTGAAGGATCTACCCTGCGATGCCTGCACTGGAAATACAAATCATCAACAAACTGGGCTTGCACGCCCGGGCATCTGCAAAGTTCGTCGGTATCGCAGGTCAGTTTCCATGCCAGATCCGGGCAGGTCGCACACCTGAGTCAATGGTTGACGGCAAGAGCATCATGGCAATGATGATGCTCGCCGCCGGCAAAGGGACCACCATCCACCTGAAAACCGAAGGCGAGAAAGAACAGGAAGCTTTGGATGCGCTGGTCGCGCTGATCAACAACTTCTTCGATGAAGGTGAGTAGCCGCACGCCAACCTGTAGCCGCTGCCGCAGGCTGCGATAAGGTCCGAAGGACCTTAATTTCCCGAAAACCGCGCCCGATCGCAGCCTGCTGCGGCAGCGGCTAAAGAGATCGGCTCAACCTAACGCTGTATCCATCACCATCATCAGGCAGAAGCCCACACACAACCCCAGGCTCGCCAGCTTTTCGTGACCATTGCGCCGCGACTCCGGGATCACCTCTTGTGTGACAACCAGCAGCATCGCTCCTGCAGCCAATGCCAACCCCAATGGCAACAACACTTCGGCCAGATTGACCAGCCAGGCGCAGAGCACCGCAAACACTGGCTCGACCAAGCCCGAGGCTGCTCCAATCAGGAAGGCCTTGACCCGCGACATCCCAGTCCCAGCCAGCACCAAGGCAATCACCAGCCCTTCCGGCACATCCTGCAACGCAATCCCCATTGCCAAGCTATCGGCATCAGGCATTCCGCCACCCGCTGACACCCCGACCGCCATGCCCTCAGGAATGTTGTGCGCCACAATCGCGATTACAAACAGCCATATTCGTGGTGCAATAACCGGCTCGCCGGGACGGCTGGCAAAAACCTCCGGCCCGGCGCCCGATACCTTTCGATCTACCAGAAACAGGCAAAATGCACCCAGCAGGATGCCCACACTGATCAGACCGCTTGAGGCCCAGGGCGACAACCCCAGACTTTGAGCTGCAGCAATACCCGGCACAATCAGCGAAAAAGCCGTGGCGGCCAACATCACCCCGGCACCAAAGCCCAGCAAGGTGTCGCTGACCGCAACTGGCATTTTACGAATGACCAAAACTGGCACCGCGCCCAACGCAGTACCTAACGCACAAAGCGAACCGCCTTGCAGCGCCCGCAGCAATCTGGGCTCAAGGTCCAGCCAGACCAATCCTTTGGCCACCAGCAAAGCTGTGCCCGCCAACAACAAGAGCGTGCCGAGGGCATAACGAAACATCCGAACACCACCGACTGCCAACATTTGCGTGCCCATAATCCGCCTGAATCCTGTTAAGTGGGCTCAGCCAATCGCGGCTTGATAACGACGCGCCACTTCTGGCCAATTAATCACGTTGTAGAACGCGTTAATGTACTCCGGACGGCGATTTTGATAACGAAGGTAGTAGGCATGCTCCCACACATCCAGCCCCAGAATTGGCGTATTGCCATTCATTAACGGGCTGTCCTGGTTACCACTGCTTTCTATCACCAGTGTTTTTTGCGGCGTCACGCTCAACCACGCCCAGCCACTGCCAAAGCGCGTCAACGCAGCCTTGGTGAAATTCTCCTTGAACGTCTCCAGCCCACCCAGTTGCTGGTCAATCGCCTTGGCCAGCGCACCTTCTGGCTTGCCTCCGCCCTTCGGGCTCATGACCTCCCAAAACAGCGAGTGGTTGGCATGCCCGCCACCCTGGTTGATCACCGCAGCCTGCAGCTTCTCGGGCAGTTGATGAACACTGGCCACCAGTTTTTCTACAGGCCATTGCGCCCACTCCGTCCCCTCTACCGCCGCATTCAGATTATTGATGTAGGTCTGGTGATGCTTGGTGTAGTGGATTTCCATGGTTTGCGCATCAATATGCGGCTCAAGCGCGTCATAGGCATAAGGCAAGGCAGGCAAGGTATAAGTCATATCAATGTGCTCCTAAGTGATGACCGCTAATTGTCGAGAACTCATGGCTGCTCTGAGCCACATTGCGTTTGAGCAAAAGATTTGAGCGCGGGTATTCGCCGTGCTCACTGATGAAATTCAAAAGCTCGACATAAGTTTTACTGCTCTGACGCAACGCTGCTTCACGCAACGCTGACGACAGACGGGCGTTCTGCATGGTTTGCAATAAGCGCTGATGGATCGCACAGAGGTACTCGACGCTTTCCTCCGGCTGATTGAGGCGCAAATGCAGATCCGCCAGGTTGTGATGCGAAATGACACAGGCCGCCACTGCTTCGTCGGCATCACTCCAGCGCTCGAACAACACTTGAGCCAGCGCAAGCGCCTGCAAATAGTGCTCCCGGGCATCGACCAGCTCGCCTTCTGCGAAACAGCGGTTGGCTCTTTCGATCGTGCGTTTCCAGTGCTCCATGTGAACCTCCAAAGCAGTGTCGATGGATTAAACGCCGCCGGCGGTCAGTTTCTCGGGGTCGAGCAAGACCTCGAGCTGGCTGCGTGGCAAATCCGTGTATTCAAGGGCCACATCAATCACCGGGCGCCCCTGCTGGTATGCGGTCTTGGCGATTTCGGCGGCTTTTTGATAACCGATGATCGGGTTCAGGGCCGTCACCAGAATCGGATTGCGCGAAAGCGCCTCTTTAAGCTTGGCGTCGTTAACCTTGAAGCTGGCAATAGCCTTGTCGGCCAGCAAGCGACTCGAATTTGCCAACAACTCAATGCTGCTCAGCAGGTTCTGGGCAATGACCGGCAACATCACGTTCAGCTCAAAGTTGCCGGACTGACCTGCAACGGTAATCACCGTGTCGTTACCGATAACCTGAGCCGCAACCATTGCAGTGGCTTCCGGAATCACCGGATTGACCTTGCCTGGCATGATCGAAGAACCTGGCTGCAAGGCCTCCAGTTCAATCTCGCCGAGGCCCGCCAACGGCCCGGAGTTCATCCAGCGAAGATCGTTGGCGATTTTCATCAAGGACACGGCAGTGGCTTTGAGCTGCCCCGATACCGATACGGCCGTGTCCTGCGAACCAATCAACGCGAACAGGTCCTTACCCGGCGTGAACTGCACGTGAGTCAGGGCGCTGAGCTGCTGACTGAACAACCCGGCGAATTGCGGGTGCGCATTAATCCCGGTGCCCACCGCTGTACCGCCCTGCGCCAGGGATTGCAGCGCAGGCTGCAGGTTGTGCAAATGCTCGATATTGGCCTTGAGCTGTTGCGCCCAACCATTGAGCACCTGGCTCATGCGCACGGGCATGGCGTCCATCAAATGTGTTCGACCGGTTTTAACGTACACGTGGACCTGCTCAGCCTTGTGCTCGATCACCTGTACCAGGTGCGTCAGCGCGGGCAACAGTTGTTCGTGCAGGCCCAACGCGGCGCTGACATGAATGGTGGTCGGGATGATGTCGTTGCTGCTTTGCCCGCAATTGACGTGATCGTTGGGGTTAACCTCCTCGCCCAGCAGCCGAGTGGCCAGCGTCGCGATCACTTCATTGGCATTCATGTTGGAACTGGTGCCCGAACCGGTCTGGAAAATATCCACCGGGAAGTGCTCCATGAAATCGCCGGTCAGCAGGATCTGTGCCGCCTCGACAATGGCCTCGCCCTGGGCAGCACTGATCTGCTTGAGTTCGACGTTAGCCTGAGCAGCAGCGGCTTTGGCCAGGATCAGCGCGCGAATGAATTGCGCTGGCATGCGTTGATGACTGATGGGGAAGTTGTCGACCGCACGCTGTGTTTGAGCGCCATACAGCGCCGCCTCAGGTACGCGCAACTCACCCATGCTGTCACGTTCGATACGAGTGTTACTCATCAGGAAATCCTTGCACCAGTTCTGTTAAAGAAATTGAAGGTTCGAGCTCGCAGGTAGCCAACAGCCAGGCAAAGCTTTGCCAACGCTTGAGTCGGCAGGTACACAGGGCTTGGGTTTCGAGGTCACGCAGCGGGCGCCACGCGTGGTCCAGACACAAGGTGCGCCAATGCCATGGCAGCGCAGTGTCAGTTGCGGTATCCAGCAACAACCGGAACGAGGTAACGGCAATCATCCAGGGAGAGGTCGCCGTACAGCCTGCAAGATAGCGGCCTTCGGCCAGGTAATGCTCGATCAGGCGCGGTTCGTCCGGCGCCAGTGCGCAGCGGATCTGGCGGCTCATCCAGCGCCAGCTTTCTAGATACGGCCCTTCACGCAACGCAGAACTCATGACTCAAGCTCACTCGATAATGAGATTCATTATTAAGCGATATTGATTATCAAAACAAGCCTGCCAAGGGTTTAGCGCCCGCCATCCAGCCCCTTGAAGCCCCGCTCATTGACCGAGGATATTTTTAAAGTCGTGAAAAACCTTACATAAACTGTGTATTTATCGCGCTTTGGCACTGTCGCCTTCATATCAATCTTCGGGTATCCCCTACAAACCAATAGGGCATGCCTCGCATCCTATCTACAGCCAAGAACCTATTATTCGCGCGTATTCACGCAGCCTCTAACGCAACTTCCCGCGACTTTAAAGGTTACACATGAAAAAGCTAATACTTGTCTCCAGCATTATTGCAGTCACTTCTTTTATGCAGTTGTCTCAGGCTAAAACAGGTGACATCAACTTTACCGGCAGCCTGACGGCAGCCACATGTTCCGCAACGGCTCCAGGCAGCACGGCCAACAATATTAACGTCCCAATGGGCATTGTCTCCATTGCTGATCTTGAAGATGGTTCTACGGGACAGGCGTCTACAACGACCCAACTTCAACTGGACATTAACTGCACGGGCGCGACCGATTTATCCAATGCACATATGTCATTCGACCCGGTGAGTGGTTCAGGCATGGATGCTGACGATACACGTCTGCTGAAGATCAATACCGGTGGTGCTACTGGCGTCGGTATTGCACTGATGGATGGCACTGACAAGATCTTGAATCTTGGTGCAGGCGATCGACTGACTACGGCACTGATCGTTGATGGCACCGGTGCAGCCACTGCGAAACTTGATCTGCGCGCAGCCTACATCAAAAACGGCACTCCACTGGCCGCCGGTACTGCCAATGCAAACATGCCTTTTACCTTCATTTATGACTAAGTAACAGATAAGGGAAGACCTGTGTCTTCCCTGAACGTTCACACGCGCAGTGAGACTATTGACATGTTACTTCCAAACTTAAACACGGTAGCCCTCTTAATTACCCTGTTTCTGTGCAGCCAGGCACAGGCTGCAATTACACTCAGTTCAACCCGAGTGGTATTTGAAGGAAACAAAAAAGAAGCCAGCGTCACTGTCCGTAATTTGGGCACCGACGAAAGGCTGATTCAATCCTGGCTGGATAGCGACCTGCCGGGCATGAGTTCAGCGTCCATCCCGTTTGCCATAACCCCGCCGTTGGCCCATATGGCCGGTCAAAGCAGGCAGATTCTGCGAATCCTGTACAAAGGGGTTGGGGTGCCTACCGATAAAGAGTCGGTGTTTTGGCTGAATGTTCAGGAAATACCAAAAACTGCTGAGGGTGAAAACATACTTCAACTTGCCGTGCGTCAGCGCATCAAGTTTTTCTACCGCCCAACCGGACTGCCTGGCACCGCAAAAGAGGCACCCGAAGTTCTAACCTGGACGATTGAAGGCAGGAACCTGATCATTAAAAACCCCACTGCCTATTACGTGACGCTGACCGACATCCATATCAAGTCTGCCGATTACACCAGCGCCCCTATCAACAACTTCATGCTTGCACCGGGCGACACCAAGTACCTCGATATACCAGGACTTCCTCGTACCAGCTCCATGACACTCACGACTGGCAGCATTGATGACTTTGGCGCAAAAAACGTGTACAGCACATCGTTAAGCACAACGCCAACACACCTGAAGCCTCTTCAACCCTAAGCGCTTACTCACAACTTTTTTAGCCGACACGTAACAATACTTTACCGGGCTATGACATCGAACTGCCTATGCGCAACATCAGTACCGAGGCGTTACATGACTGCTTTAATTGTATTAAACAACCGCACTTCTCCTCATCGGTTATCACGATCAGCAAGTGTCGACGCGCCCACTCAAGTCAGCGTACTTTTGCACTCCCTGGTGTTGGGCACTGTTGTTTTTTCTTCGACAGTCACTTTTGCCAGTTCTAATGAACCTACTAAAAAACCAACATTCAGCACCCACTTTCTACAAAATGGCGGGCAAGGTGTAGACCTTAATGACTTTCTGCAAGGTAGTACTGTGGCGGCGGGTAGTTACCGGGTCGATATTTATATAAACCGCTCGTTAGTTGGGCGCCAGGATGTCAGCTTTACCAAACAGGAATCAACTGGACAAGTTGAGGCCTGTTTGACAGTTCCTATTTTTAAATCACTTGGGCTGGATCTCAAGTTGCTTCGGGACGCCGGAAAACTGGATGAAACCCGGTCCGAGCTCTGCTACGACCTGGTCAGCCTGATCGAGCAAAGCAGCGTCGACTATGACGCCAGTCGCCAACACCTGAGTATTAGCGTGCCGCAAGCTTCCATGCTGCGCAGCGCACGAGGCTTTGTAGACCCGGCTTTATGGGATGAAGGCGTTACGTCAGCCTTTGCCAACTACAACATCACCGGTCGTCGCAATACCACCCGGGCAGGTGATAACAACAGCTACTCGATTGGCCTGAACAACGGCATCAACCTAGGGTCATGGCGCCTGCGCAATGACTCAAACATTAGCAGTACAGAGGCCAATGGCGTCACGCTGACCAGCAACCGCACCTTTGCTCAGCGCGATATCACCTCACTGAAGAGCCAATTGACCCTGGGCCAGACCTTCACCAGTTCGCAAGTCTTCGACAGCGTTCGTATCAAAGGCCTGACTCTGGCATCCGATGACTCCATGCTGCCAGACAGCCTGCGCGGTTATGCCCCCATTGTCCGAGGTGATGCCGACACCAATGCAACCGTCGAGGTGCGCCAGAACAACTACTTGCTGTACAGCACCACCGTGGCCCCCGGCCCCTTTGTGATTGACGACATCTACCCCAACGGCTCCAACGGCGATCTTGAAATTACCGTGATCGAGGCTGACGGCCGCCGCCGGGTGACCACCCAGGCATTCGCGTCCTTGCCGCAAATGGTGCGCCGCGACACGTTTCGCTACAACTTGGGCATGGGGCAATACGACAGCAATGGCTACTACGGGGTTACACCCATGGTGGGCATCGCCGGGCTGACGTATGGCGCGGCCGATAACACCACCCTGTTCGGCGGCGTGCAATGGGCGCCGGATTTCAGTGCCATCAATCTGGGCGCCTCGCAGAACACGGCCATCGGTGCGTTCTCGGCGGATGTCACCCAATCCACCAGCACCAACGCTGTCGGTCAACGCAACAAGGGCCAGAGTGCACGCCTGCTGTACTCCAAAACCCTTGCCAGCACCGACACCACCTTCAGCCTGGCCAGCTATCGCTACTCGACCGAGGGCTATCGCACCTTGAACGAGCACGTCAGCGATATGGACATCACTCATCGGCACCGCCGAGATGGCCGAGCAAAAACGCGTTTTGACCTCACCCTCAACCAAAGTCTGGGCGGGCGTCAATACGGTGCGCTTTACCTGAGAATGGGCGAGCAGCGCTATTGGAACCTGCCAGGCAAAACCCGGCAATTTACCCTGGGATATGGCGGCAATTGGGGGTCTATGACCTACCACCTGAATGCCACGCAAACACTGAGCCCTGACGCCTCCCGGGAAAAGTCGGCAGGCACACGGGTTTCGTTGTCGCTGTCGTTCCCGCTGGGCAGCAGCAGCCGACCTACCCGGGTCAGCAGCACGCTGGCGGCTGACAACAATGGTGCTCATAGCCTGCAAACCGGTGCCAATGGCTCAGTCATGGACCGTGACGATTTGTTCTATTCGGTGAATGCTGGTCACGAAAGCCTGGGCGGCAAAACCTTCAGCGGCAATCTCAATGGCACCACCCCCGTGGCCCAAGTGGGTGCCGGGTACGCCCAGGGGGACACCTTCAAGTCCCTCAACGGTACAGCCGCCGGCTCCATCGTGGTGCACGCTGGCGGGATCAACTTCGGTCAAACCGTGGGCGAAAGTTTTACCCTGGTAGAAGTACCGGGCGTGGTCGGGATCCCGGTGGGCAACAACGCCGGAGTCACCACGGGCGCCAATGGCTATGCCGTGGTGCCGAACGCGCAACCCTACCGCACCAACTGGATCAACCTGGACTCCAGCCAGTTGGGCTCAGACTTCGAAATCGACAACACCACCCAGCAAGTCATTCCGCGCCGTGGCTCGGTGACCGTAGCCCGGTTCAACATCAAACAGGGTCGCCGCGTGCAGTTCGAGCTGGTCAAGGCCGATGGCACGCCAATGCCCTTTGGCACCCGCGTAGAAAACGCCGAAGGCACGCTATTGGCCATCGCCGATCCAAGCGGCCAGGCGCTGGTACTGGTCGAGTCGGACAAAGGCACATTGAACATCAAGTCGGGTGCGCTGGCGTGTGAGGCGGGTTATGCATTGCCGGAACGCAGCAGTACACAGGGTTATGACCAGATGAAGTTGGTGTGCCGATAATTAATTTACGGGTCACAGCACAAACTTTTAATATATTTAGAGCGGGGAACATAATGAACACTCTTACATATCGAGCACCTCGTAAATTTTATTGCCCGGCTAAAACAGCAAAAAAAATCATCATGACGCTCGTCGTTATGGGCGGGAGTTTTTTTAGTTATGCGGCACTGGCTAGCTGCACTATCACATCAGGCTCACCCGAATTTAATTTACCATCTGTACAATTTCCACCGCTCGACCCTCGCACTCCTATCAATGGCGTTTTGGCGACGATTACTACCTATGCCGATAATACTGCAGGACTATTCAGCGCCGATTGTACTGCAGTAAAATCAACCCGACTAAAAACCGACTTCACCAACATAGGCGGAGAGCTTTACAGCACCGAATTGTCAGGAATCGCAATGCGCATAAAAATAGGAGATCCCTCAAGCTGGGCATATGTACCAAATTCAATTAGCGGCGTTAATAATACAAATTATACTATATATTCAGTCCCCACCGAAATAGAGCTGATTAGAACGGGCGACTTTATGGAAGCGGGTCTAATCCCCGCCAAGGTGTTGGCCACCGGATATTCACCCACCAACGAGGACTTCATTGCTTTCAATGTAAACATGCTGGCCCCGCTGACGATAACCATATTACAACCTACCTGCTCAGCTATTACCCCAAACATGAATATCAATCTAGGGACAGTCAACATAGCGGACTTCAATGCACAAGGCAGAACCACCCCTAAAGACTTTACGATTAACCTCAATTGCACGGGAGTTGCTGGAACTACAGGCGTGCATGTAACGCTGACCGACGCCAACAACCCGGCCAACCTTACAACCCAGTTAAATCTGTCACCGGACTCCGGGGCACAAGGGATTGCATTCGAAGTGCATAACAAATTTGGCATCGTCAGCTTCGGCCCGGATTTGTCTGGTACGGGTAATCCAGGGCAATGGCTCGATGGCGCGGCGGGCGTGGGCAGTTATTCAATCCCGCTATCGGTAAATTATGTAAGGCTCCCCGGCCCTATTAAAGGCGGCACGGCAAACTCCGGTGTCACTTACACGCTCAATTATGACTAGCCTGCGGGCGCAGCAAGCCCTGTACTGCTGACGAGGAGCGAAGGCTGCGTAAGAGGGTGTAAGGGCTTTCCAATTTGATGTTGAAAAACAACTTCAACGGTGGGAGCGAGCCTGCTCGCGAATGACCTTCGCGAGCAGGCTTGCTCCCACCGTGTAGTCCGAGAGCGTAAGCATGAGCATACGCAGTCCCGCTTTTTAGCTACCTGCCACCATCATGCGTTCGATCAGCACCGAGCCGGTGCGGATGTTGCTGCGCAGTTCCAGGTCGTTGCCCACGGCCACGATCTGTTTGAACATGTCGCGCATGTTGCCGGCAATGGTCACTTCCTGAACCGGGAATTGGATCTCGCCATTCTCGACCCAGAAACCCGCCGCGCCACGGGAGTAGTCGCCCGTAACCATGTTCAGGCCACTGCCCATCAGTTCAGTGACGAACAGGCCGCGGCCCATACGGCGAATCAGCGCCGCCTGATCTTCATCACCGTGGGTCACAAACAGGTTGTGTACGCCGCCTGCGTTGGCCGTGCTTGGCATACCGAGCTTGCGACCGGAGTAGGTGCTGAGGATGTAGGACACCAGTTCGCCGTCCTTGATAAAAGGTTTGGCGTATGTGGCCAAGCCATCGTTATCAAACGACGAACTGCCCATGGCGCGCATCAGGTGCGGACGCTCATCCAGGGTCAGCCATTCAGGGAAGATCTGCTGGCCCATTGCATCCAGCAGGAAGGACGACTTGCGATACAGGTTGCCGCCCGAAATCGCACCCAGGAAGCTGCCAAACAAACCACCGGCCAACTCGGCCGAAAACAGCACCGGGACTTCGCACGTAGGCACCGGACGCGAGCCCAAACGGCGAGCAGCACGCTCAGCAGCTCGCTGGCCGATGGTGGCGGCGTCCATCAACAACTCGCCCTGGCAGTTGACGTCATACCAGTAGTCGCGCTGCATCTGTCCGTCGCCTTCGGCAATCATTACGCAGCTGAGGCTGTGACGGGTCGAAGCCGAGCCGCCAATAAAACCGTTGCTGTTGCCGTACACGCGGCAGCCCTGATGGGTGCTCAGGGTGGTGCCATCGGCGTTTTTGATCCGGCTGTCAGCCTCGAACGCCGCGGCTTCACAGGCCAGCGCCTTTTCGATGGCTTGCTCGGGGGTAATGTCCCAGGTATGGAACACGTCGAAGTCTTGCAGGTCACGGGCCATCAAGCTGGCATCCGCCAGACCCGAGCTCTCGTCTTCGGAAGTGTGCTTGGCAATCGCCAAGGCTGCCGCGACGGTTTCGCGGATGGCCTCAGGGCCGGTGGCCGAGGTGCTGGCCGAGCCTTTGCGCTGCCCTACGTAGAGAGTGATCCCAAAACCCTGATCGCGATTGAACTCAACGGTTTCGACCTCGCGCTGACGCACCGAGGTCGACAGGCCCTGTTCCAGGGACACTGCCACTTCACAGGCGCTGGCACCCTGGCGCCTGGCTTCGGCGATGATTTGCTCGACCTGCTCCTGCAGTGCCGGCAAGGCCTGCGGGCCGACGCTTTGTACTGCACTCATGGTTTTCTCCACTCAAATTCTGTTTTCGGCAGGGCCGCCGAGCGACCGGGCCGGACAAGCGGCCCCCGACTGGTTATCATGGCGGCGTTTCTTTGCGGACTGCCACCATGGTTGATTCTTACGACGACGCCTTCGACGGCGAAAAAAGCAAATCGCAGGTCAAGCGCGAGCTTCATGCTCTGGTTGATCTGGGCGAGCGTCTCACGACACTCAAGCCTGACTTGCTGAACAAAATGCCCCTGACTGACGCAATGCGAAAGGCTCTGGCAGATGCTCCAAAACACACGGCCAATATTGCGCGCAAGCGCCATATGATGTTCATCGGCAAACTGATGCGCGATCAACCGCTTGACGAAATTCTTGCTTTGATCGATCAAGTCGATGCCTCTTCTCGCCAGTACAACGAACGTTTCCACAACCTCGAGCGCTGGCGTGATCGCCTGATCGAGGGTGATGACGCTGTACTGGAAAAGTTTGTCGCCGAGTTCCCTGAAGCCGATCGCCAGCAAATGCGTTCGGTCATACGTCAGGCCAAACACGAGCTGGCTCAGAACAAGGCACCGGCCTCAAGCCGCAAATTGTTCAAGTACATCCGTGGGTTGGACGAGACTCAACGCGGTCTGCGTTAAGCCTCGTAGCCAGGAAGGTTGCCTTGCAGCCTTCCGGGCAACTTCCATCAACCGCCCGTACCGCCCACTGTAATCGCGTCAATTTTCAACGTTGGCTGCCCAACGCCGACCGGCACCGACTGCCCGTCCTTGCCACACGTCCCCACGCCGCTGTCCAGCGACAGATCGTTACCGACCATCGACACCTTGCTCATTGCTTCCGGCCCGTTGCCAATCAGGGTCGCGCCTTTGACTGGGCGAGTGATTTTGCCGTCTTCGATCAAGTAGGCCTCGCTGGTGGAGAACACAAACTTGCCGCTGGTGATATCGACCTGACCACCGCCCAGATTGGCGCAGTAGATGCCCTTTTTCACCGACGCAATAATTTCAGCCGGATCGCTTTCACCGCCCAACATGTAAGTGTTGGTCATGCGTGGCATCGGCAGGTGGGCATAAGACTCGCGACGGCCGTTGCCGGTGCGGGCCACGCCCATCAGGCGGGCATTGAGCTTGTCTTGCATATAGCCCTTGAGCACGCCGTTTTCGATCAGCGTGGTGCACTCGGTCGGGGTGCCTTCGTCATCCACGCTGAGCGAGCCACGACGACCGGCCAGGGTGCCGTCATCGACGATGGTGCACAGCTTGGAGGCAACCATTTCACCCATGCGGCCGCTGTAGGCCGAACTGCCCTTGCGGTTGAAGTCGCCTTCCAGGCCATGGCCCACGGCTTCGTGCAGCAGTACGCCCGACCAACCTGAACCCAGGACCACCGGGAACGTGCCCGCCGGTGCCGGTACGGCTTCAAGGTTGACCAATGCCTGACGCAGCGCCTCGCGGGCATAGCCCATGGCACGGTCGTCAGTGAGGAAATAACGGTAGTCGGTGCGTCCGCCACCGCCATGGCCACCGCGTTCGCGACGGCCATTTTGCTCGACGATGACACTGACGTTGAAACGTACCAGCGGACGAATATCTGCCGCCAGGCCACCGTCAGTGGACGCCACCAGAATCCGCTCCCAAACCCCGGCCATGCTCACGGTAACCTGCTGAATCCGCGGATCAAGAGCGCGGGTAGCAGCATCGATACGCTTGAGCAGCTCGACTTTTTCTGCGCGGCTGATGACTTCGAGCGGGTTATCCGGGCCGTACAACTGGGCCACGTCCTGGGTGGTGAACGCCTGCACCGTGCCGTTTTGCCCGGCCCGGGAGATCGATCGCGCAGCACGTGCGGCCAGGCCCAGCGCTTCCAGGGTGATGGCGTTGCTGTATGCAAAACCGGTCTTCTCGCCAGACTGAGCGCGTACGCCTACGCCCTGATCGAGATTGAAGCTGCCTTCTTTGACGATGCCGTCTTCGAGTGCCCATGACTCGGAAATCTGGCCCTGAAAATACAGGTCTGCCGCGTCGATGCCCGGTCCGGCCAGGTCGCCCAATACGCTTTGCAGGCTTTCGATGGTGACACCGCCCGGTGCCAACAGGTGTTCGCTGACTGAGGTCAACAACTCGCTCATATTCACTCCGTCTTGGCCCCTGCTTCAGCATCTTTGAGTGCTGAACACACGGACCTGAAAATTAGTCCTGCCTGGATCTGTGGGAGCAGAAAAAACCGCTCCCACCTAAATCAAATGGGTGTTAAACCGCCGATGGCTCACCACCGGCATGCGCGCTCTGATATCGGCTTGCTCACCCGCATCGCGGCGGGCCAGCAATACGCCCTCGCCTTGTGCCTGCTCGGCCAGCACCCGCCCCCAGGGGTCGATAATGGCAGCATGCCCGTATGTCTCGCGAGGGCCCGGATGAACGCCGCCCTGGGCCGCTGCAAGCACGTAGCACTGGGTTTCGATGGCACGGGCACGAATCAGGATGTCCCAATGCGCGGCCCCGGTGACGGCAGTGAATGCCGACGGTGCGGTAATCAGTTCAGCGCCAGCGGCTCGAAGCTCACTGTACAACTCCGGGAAGCGCAGGTCATAACATACGGTCAGGCCCAGCTTGCCGACCGGGGTATCAACTACCACCACGCGTTTACCATGAGCATAGTCATCGGATTCACGGTAGCGACCACGATTGTCTGACACATCGACGTCGAACAAATGCAATTTGTCGTAACGTGCCACAGGTTCGCCGTCGGCGTTGATCAGCAGCGAACAGGCGTTAACCTTGCCCTCAGGCTGCCCTTCGGGTGGCAGGGGTAAAGTCCCTGCAACTATCCATAAGTTGAGGTCGCGAGCAGCCTGTTTCAACCATGGCAGGACAGGACCTTCGCCCAATGCCTCGGCACGACCGATATCGGCAATATCGCGACGGCCCATGGCCGCAAAATTCTCGGGCAACACGGCCAGTTGTGCACCACCGCGCGCAGCCTCTTCCAGCAGGCGCCGAGCCTGAGCCAGGTTGGTCAGAACATCGCTCTGACTGACCATTTGAATAACGGCTAACGACATCGCGGCGCGCTCCTAGTTTTTCTCAAAAGGCTTGTCGAAGGTAATCTTGGGATCATTCCACTGGCCTTGAATGCTGTACTGCACGCTGGCGAATCGCGACACCTGATCACCAATCAGCTTGTTGAGCAAGAACATAGCCCCACCCGCTGCCGGCCCACCCACCAACAATGCGGCAAGGGGCAGGTTGTTGGTCACTGGTAACGTCACCAGCAACTTGGCATTGACCTGGTCAGTGATCATATTCAACGTGCCATTAAGCTCCAGGTTGGTGGACGGCCCGGTCATCCGGATCGGCTTGCTGGTGGTGTAGACGCCGCTGCTGGCATTGAGCACGCCCTTGACCCGGTCATAACTCAGCCCCTTGCCGAACAGGTCGGAGAAGTCCAGGCGCAGTCGACGGCCAATGGCATTGAAGTTCAGAAGGCCAAAAATGCGCAGTACTTGGGCGCTGCCATCGACCTCCACAAACTGGCCTTTATTGAGCGAAGCGTCCAGGGTGCCGGAGAAGCGCTTGAGACCGATCCAGGCAGGTGAACCGGGCCAGTTACCATCTATGTCGACGTGAAAGTTGTCGCTGGTCACGCTCGGCGCAAAGCCCCAGCTCTTGAGTACATCGGCCAAATTCCCTCCGCCCAGACGGCCCTGATACCAGCTCTTGCTGTTACCGGCGACGCCTTCCCAGCCGCCGGCGCCTTCGAGCAGCATGCCCTTGAGCCCAAGGTTCAAGTTGCTCAGGCTGATGCCCCGACTGGTGGGCCGCACCTTGAGTGACCAGGCGCCGAGCAGGTCTGGCCCCTGGTAGAGCTGACGAATAATGATGTCCAGTGCCGGAATTTTTCGCGGATCAACCGTGGCCAGTGGGTCGGGGGCATTTTCGTCAGCCACGGCCTTTGGATCGGGAGCAGGCAATCTGATGCTCTGCATCGTGACCACAATCGGGGCGTTTTTGGCATCCGGCAAAGTCACTGCACCGATGGCCTGTTTACTGTCGATTTGCAGCGCCCAGGATGCCGCGTTGCGCTTCATGACCAGGCGAGCCTTGTCCAGCTGGGTGCCGAAGGCAATCAACTTGCCGACTTTAAAGTCCGCACTGCTGAGCATTTGTTTGGCACTGCCCCCCGGATCCTTGCCTGCATAGCGCTCGACCAGCGCCTGCCACGGGGCCACGTCCAGTTCCGACAGTACGCCACGAATTCTCAGGCCTTTGGTCGCAGGCAATATCGGATCGCCATCACCCAGAAACAGCTCACCGCGTCCGTCTTCAAACTTGCCGTTGGGAGCGGCAAAGGTCAGGTTGGCGAGGTCACCGTAATCAAACCAGTAACGACGCTCGGCACCTTGCAGGGTCATGCGAAACACACTGTTGCGGCTTTCATTGGCTGCCAGACCAAAAGGCGCAGGCAAGTCCACCACTGCGCCTTTGAGACTGGAGCTGACGCGTAGCTGGCTGTCGGCGCCGTCCAGGGTGAGTTGCAATTGATAGGGCAAGTCACCCGTCACCGGGATCGGCTGATTGAACTTGAGCCAGTCCGTGAGCTTTTTAACCCCCACTTGACCGCTGGCCACGACCCGGGTGCTGAGGCGGCCGGGCTTGCCGTCGGCAAAAATCTGCGCCGTAACCGGACGATCAAAAGCACGGGCGCTGATGCCCTTACCGGTCAGTCCCTTGGAACTGTCAAAGCGAAAGCTGCCTTTGAGCTGAGTCAGTTCAAACTCGGGATCGCTGATTTTCAGGCGCGCCTTATCGGTGTTGAAATCCACCAGGATTTTAGGCTCAACGCCTTTCTCCAGAGGGATATCCAGGTCGACGCGGCCTTTGAGCGAGCCCTCTCCCTGCCAGCCAGCAAAAGTTTCAGCGGTGCCAATGGGCGCCTCCTGAAGAATTTTCAGGCCGTCACCCAGCCCGCCCTCAAAGTCGCCGTCCAAAAACAGGTGGCTGACCTTACCGCTGGGTACATGGGGAATTCTGACCGCAACGTTACGAACCTGAGTGTCGAGCAACTGGCCCTTGCTGGCCATGATGCGTACGCCACTGTCTTCGATAAACACATCACCCGAGACGTTACGCACATGGGGCCAGCCGGGCTGGAACGCCAGTTCGGCGCCATGCACTTTAAAAAACAGGCTGATATTGCGCGCAGCCGCAACGGCATCGTGGCTCAGAGAACCTTGGTACTGGAAGAAGCCCTCTTCGACCGCGCCCTTTATGATTGCCGTACTCAACCATTCGGTCAGTGCCGGGCTCAACACTTCGGGCAGGTATTTGGGGGTGAAACTGCCATCACCCTCCGTGAGGCCGACCCTCAAGTCCATGTAGTCTTCTTGGGAATGGTCGAGGTGGATACGGATCAAAAAGTCCGCCGCGATCTTGCCCTCTTCGCCCAGCACTTTGATGTACGGCGCGATCAGGGTGAAGCTGTCCTTGTTCAACGTCCAGGTCAGCAAGGCGTTGGCTTGCTGGTACTGCCAGGGTTTGGCGAAGATCGGGTCCAGATGCAGCATGAAATCCTTGCTGTCGAGCCGCAGTTCGCCCTTGCCCAGGTCGCCGCTGATCAAGCCGCTGACATTGCGTGCAGCCGGGGCGCCGTGGGTAGCGTTAAAGCCGACCTGCTCCAGATTCGCCGCGAAGCTGAGTTTTTGATCATCACTCGCCTGTGGGCGGTAATCAGCCAGCACATTGCGCAGCGTACCCGTGACCTTGAGTTGGTCAATAACCTTGGCCACACCGTCCGGCCACGGTGCCAGGGAGTCGAGCAATGGCGTGATCGGGGTCAGGTCCAGGCGGTCGGCCTGTAAATGCCAGCGCTCCTGCTCCTTGTCGGAGGCCGCAAACTGCTGCAGTTGCAGGCGGGTTTCCCAGCGGGTCTTGTCCAAATTCATGGCCAATGAATCGAGCACCACATTGAAACCTTGCTTACCCCGTTCGGCCCAGGCATGCAGGGCCAGGTTCTCGATGGTTTCAGGTTTGCGGTCGGCGTAGGCACCTTTCAGTTTTGGCGCATTCAAGCGCGCTACCGCGCTCTGTACCGAGCCCTGGCCCCAGTTGAACCAGAGTTCGCCGCCCGCCTTCAGCTCAGAGACTTTCCAGGGTGCAATCAGTGTGGCTGGCAGCCATTTGGCCCAATCACTTTGCGGCAGGCTCACGTAGGCCTGGGCCGCGCCATCACGCCAGCGACTGGCCTGGACCTGGGTCTTGAGGCTCAGCGCGACTGGCTGGCCATCGGGCAGGGTCAGGCGCGCATCGAGACGCTGATCCGAGGGGCCAACGTCCAGCGTAAGCCCTACATAGGTCAGGGTCAGCGGAGCTTGTTTATAGGGTTCAAGGGTCACCTGGCTGTCGAGCACCGACAACTGCGCCACGTGCTGCAACTGCTTGAGCAACTGCTCGGGATCCAGCGGCTGATCATCCTGCACTGGCAGCCCTTCAAGGCTCCAGTGACCACTCTCGTCCTGGCGCAGGCTCAGTTGCAGGCCGTTGAGTTGTACGCGGGCGATGCGGATGTCACGGTTCAACAGGCTGGCCCACACGTCGGGCACCACCTGCACTTCATCCAGACGCAGGGCACTGTTGCCCTCGCCGATCATCACGTCGTGTGCCAGCAACACCGGCGCCATGACACTCCAGCGGCCTTCAAGGCTACCGATGGTCAATGGCATCCCCAAGGTTTCGCGGGCCTTGTTCTGCACTTCTACGCGGTATTCAGCAATCAGGGGGGTGAGTTCTCGGCCCAGGCTGACGTACAGCGCCGTCAGCACCAAAACCAGGGCGCACAGACCCAACCCCCAACGGGTCAGCGCGGCAAAAAAGCGTGTCAGACGCTCCATGTCATGTGGCCCCTTCAGTAGTAATCGAAGGGGCCGGATTCAGCCCCTTTAAAACGCTATATGACGCCTGATACTTCAGAGCAGCACCACGTCGTATTGTTCCTGGGAATACATGGTTTCGACCTGAAAACGAATCGTACGCCCGATAAACCCTTCAAGCTCAGCAACGTTACCCGACTCTTCGTCCAGCAAACGATCGACCACTTTCTGGTTGGCCAGTACCCGATAACCCGTTGCCTGATAGGCACGCGCCTCGCGCAGGATTTCACGGAAGATTTCATAGCAGATGGTTTCAGGGGTTTTCAACTTGCCACGGCCCTGACAGCACACACACGGCTCGCACAAGACCTGTTCCAGGCTCTCACGGGTGCGTTTGCGGGTCATCTGCACCAGGCCCAGCTCGGTAATCCCGATGATGTTGGTTTTGGCGTGATCACGTTCGAGCTGTTTTTCGAGGGTGCGCAACACCTGACGCTGATGCTCTTCATCTTCCATGTCGATGAAGTCGATAATGATGATCCCGCCCAGATTACGCAGGCGCAGTTGCCGGGCAATGGCGGTGGCCGCTTCTAGGTTGGTCTTGAAGATGGTTTCTTCAAGGTTTCGATGGCCCACGAACGCACCGGTATTGACGTCAATGGTGGTCATGGCTTCAGCAGGATCGACCACCAGATAACCGCCGGACTTGAGCGGCACCTTTCGGTCCAGGGCTTTCTGGATCTCGTCTTCGACACCATACAAATCAAAAATCGGCCGCTCGCCCGGATAATGCTCAAGGCGGTCGGCAATTTCCGGCATCAGCTCGGCAACAAACTGCGTGGTTTTCTGGAAGGTCTCGCGCGAGTCAATACGGATTTTCTCGATCTTGGGGCTCACGAGGTCTCGCAGTGTGCGCAGTGCCAGCCCCAAGTCCTCGTAGATCACCGTCGGCGCGCCAACGGTTTTGATCTGAGCTTCGATCTGGTCCCACAAGCGGCGCAGGTATCGAATGTCCATCAGGATTTCATCCGCCCCGGCACCCTCGGCCGCCGTACGCAGGATAAAACCACCGGTTTCCTTGATGCCTTCTTTGGCAACGCAGTCGCTGACCACCTGTTTGAGGCGCTCACGCTCGGCTTCGTCTTCGATCTTCAACGAAATGCCGACATGGGCAGTGCGCGGCATGTACACCAGGTAGCGTGACGGAATCGACAGCTGAGTGGTTAGACGCGCACCTTTGGAAGCAATCGGGTCTTTGGTGACTTGCACCACCAGGCTCTGGCCTTCGTGCACCAGTGTGCTGATGCTTTCGACGGCCTGGCCTTCGCGCAGGGAAATTTCTGAAGCATGGATAAAAGCAGCGCGATCCAGACCGATATCAACAAAGGCGGCCTGCATGCCGGGTAAAACCCTGACAATCTTGCCCTTGTAGATATTGCCCACAATACCCCGGCGCTGGGTACGTTCGACATGCACCTCTTGCAGAACACCGTTCTCTACCACCGCCACGCGCGATTCCATCGGCGTGATGTTGATCAGGATCTCTTCACTCATGGCTGGGTCTCGTTCAGGCGTCATCACAGTAGTGCCACGTCTCGTAGGTGCGGTATTCAGCGCACGGTAAGGTTTTGCCAACAGGGTATGCCGAAATGCCCGAGCAGTTCTGCGGTTTCGCACACAGGCAGGCCCACAACGGCAGAATAACTGCCATTGAGCCCCGCCACGAACACCGCGGCCAACCCCTGAATGGCGTAACCACCGGCTTTATCCTGCGGTTCACCGCTGGCCCAATACAGTTTGGCTTCTTGTTTGCTGATGTGTCGAAAGCGCACGCGGCTGCTGACCACTCGGGTTTCACAGCGATCGGCGTCGATGATTGCGATGGAGGTCAACACTTCATGCTCACGGCCAGACAGCGCCATGAGCATAGCCAAGGCATCGGCCTCGTCGACCGGCTTGCCAAGAATGCAGTCATCAAGAACCACGGCAGTGTCGGCGCCCAGCACGCAAAACGCGCTGTCCGGCAGTGTGGTCAGTAGTTGTTGGCGCCCAGCCCGGGCCTTTTCGCGCGCCAGGCGCTCGACATAGGCCACAGGGGGCTCATTCTGGAGGGGAGTTTCATCAATGGCCGCGCTGACCGTTTTGAACGGCACGCCGATTTGAGTCAGTAGTTCTCGTCGGCGTGGTGAGCCAGAGGCCAGATAAAGCGAAGTCATCAAGACATCTCCCTGTCGAAGTGCACAAACCAGGAAATGGCTCGTATCCCGTTAATTGATTTTAAAACGTCGGCACAGCCCACGAAGCCCGTAACTGATCCAGGGCCACAACAAGGCGCTGACCAACGCGGGCAACACCAGCGCCAGGGTTGGCTGACGGTTCCCGGTCAATGCACTGAGCCACAACTGGGCAAGCTGGGCCAGACCGAAAATCACCAGAAGCACCAGGCATTGCTGCCACATCGGGAACACCCGCAGGCGTTGCTGAAGTGACAACACCAAGAAGGTGATCAGTGTCAGGGTCAGGGCGTTCTGCCCCAACAACGTGCCGTACAGCACGTCTTCGGCCAGGCCCAGGCAAAACGCAGTAACCATACCCACTTTATGCGGCATGTATAAAGCCCAAAAGGCCAACAACAGGGCCAGCCAGAGCGGGCGCAGGATTTCCATGAATTGCGGCATCGGTGAAATGCTGAGCAACAAGCCGATGGCAAACGTCAGCCAGATCAGCCAGCCATTGCTCGAACGCGTATTCGCCATTATTGCCTCTCCCGTGTAGTGGCCGGCACAGCGGCAGGCGTCCTGGCTGCGGCGGGGGTTGCAACTGGCGCAGGTTTTTTCACGGCCTTGGGATCGGTGACCACAGCCGCTGGTGCGGCGGGTGCAGCGGCCGGTGCAACGGGTACTGCGGTCGATGCAGGCAGGGCCGGCTTGGGCACCGTCGTCGGAACGATCGCGGGCGCTTCACCGCTTTGCTCAGCTTCCTGGGCCTGGGCCGCATCGTTGGCCCGCTCTTCAGGGGTTCGACTATCGCTGAACACCAGTAGCAGGTAGCGACTGCGATTTAATGCCGCCGTGGGAACCGCACGCACAATGGCAAAAGGCTGACCCGAGTCGTGGATCACTTCTTTGACCGTAGCCACCGGATAACCGGCCGGGAAACGCTGCCCCAGGCCCGAACTGACCAGCAGGTCGCCCACTTTGATGTCCGCAGTGTCGGCCACATGACGCAATACCAGACGCTCGGGGTTGCCCGTACCGCTGGCAATCGCACGCAGGCCATTACGGTTTACCTGCACCGGAATGCTGTGGGTGGTATCGGTGAGCAACAGTACACGGGAGGTGTAGGGCATCAACTCAACCACCTGCCCCATCAAGCCCCGTGCGTCGAGCACAGGCTGACCCAGCACCACGCCGTCGCGCTCACCCTTGTTGATGATGATGCGATGGGTAAAGGGGTTAGGGTCCATGCCGATCAACTCGGCCACTTCCACCTTTTCATTGACCAGCGCAGAGGAGTTCAACAACTCGCGCAGGCGAACGTTCTGCTCGGTCAAGGCGGCCAGCTTTTGCATGCGGCCTTGAAGCAGAAGGTTTTCGGTTTTGAGTTTCTCGTTTTCAGCCACAAGCTCGGTACGGCTGCCGAACTGACTGGCCACGCCCTGCCACAATCGCTGCGGCAAATCGGTGATCCAGTAAGACTGCATCAGCACCAGCGACATTTGACTGCGCACAGGCTTGAGCAACGTGAAGCGAGCGTCCACTACCATCAGCGTGACGGATAGCACGACCAGCACCAGAAAGCGCACGCCCAATGACGGGCCTTTGGAAAAGAGCGGTTTAATAGGCCGCTCCTCCCGGGCAAGTGTTCAATTTATTCATACGGCTTCAAGCGGCCTGGATGAAGATTGACAGAAGATAAACGCCAAAAGGCAGCACTGCAAAGTGCTACCTTCTGGTGATAACCAAAGGACTGCACCACGCGATCTTATTCGCTGGAGAGCAGGTCCATTGTGTGTTTATCCATCATTTCCAGCGCACGGCCACCGCCACGCGCAACGCAGGTCAGCGGGTCTTCGGCAACAATCACCGGCAGACCGGTTTCCTGTGCCAGCAGCTTGTCGAGGTCACGCAGCAAGGCGCCACCACCGGTCAGTACCAGACCACGCTCGGCGATATCCGAAGCCAGCTCTGGCGGAGACTGCTCCAGCGCGCTTTTCACTGCCTGAACGATGGTTGCCAGCGACTCTTGCAGAGCCTCAAGCACTTCATTGGAGTTCAAGGTGAAGGCACGAGGAACACCTTCTGCCAGGTTACGGCCGCGTACGTCGACTTCACGTACTTCGCCACCCGGGAAGGCAGTACCGATTTCAGTCTTGATGCGCTCGGCCGTCGATTCACCAATCAGGCTGCCGTAGTTACGACGCACATAAGTGATGATCGCTTCGTCGAAACGGTCGCCGCCAACCCTTACGGATTCGGCATAAACCACACCATTCAGGGAGATCAGCGCGATTTCAGTGGTACCACCACCGATATCGACAACCATCGAGCCGCGAGCTTCTTCAACCGGCAGGCCAGCACCGATGGCAGCAGCCATTGGCTCTTCGATCAGGAACACTTCACGGGCGCCCGCGCCGAGTGCCGATTCACGAATGGCGCGACGCTCTACCTGAGTCGACTTGCAAGGGACACAGATCAGTACGCGAGGGCTAGGTTGCAGGAAGCTGTTTTCATGCACCTTGTTGATGAAGTACTGCAGCATTTTTTCGCAAACGCTGAAATCGGCAATAACGCCGTCCTTCATCGGACGAATGGCAGCAATGTTGCCCGGTGTACGGCCGAGCATACGCTTGGCCTCGGTGCCAACGGCAACGACACTTTTCTGGTTACCGTGTGTCCGAATAGCCACAACCGATGGCTCATTCAGGACGATACCGCGCTCACGCACGTAAATAAGGGTGTTGGCAGTGCCCAGGTCGATGGAAAGATCGCTGGAAAACATGCCACGCAGTTTCTTGAACATGGGAAAGGGACCCTAGGCAACGCGTGGGTAAAAAAGTGCGGCAAACTCTAACAACGACAGGGATTTTGGGCAAGGCGCCAATATGTTAAATTGGGCGCTTTTCTGAGCACCAACTCCCACAATCGCGGCCATATGACCGTAGAAATGCGGTAGTGTTCCGACAATCTAACACACGGATAGCATCCGTCCTGTTTTCCACTGGAGAATCCCATGGCGCTAGACCGCTCCGACGTGGAAAAAATCGCTCATTTGGCCCGTCTTGGCCTCAATGATGCCGATATTCCACGCACCACCGAAGCCCTTAACAGCATTTTGGGGCTGATTGATCAGATGCAGGCTGTCGACACTACAGGTATCGAGCCAATGGCTCACCCCCTGGAAGCCAGCCAGCGCTTGCGTGCAGACGTCGTGACTGAAAGCAATCATCGCGAGGCTTATCAGTCCATCGCTCCAGCGGTCGAAAACGGCCTCTATCTGGTTCCGAAAGTCATCGAGTAAAGGGAAAGAGCCTGCATGCATCAATTGACTCTGGCCGAGATCGCCCGCGGACTCGCCGATAAAAAGTTTTCTTCCGAAGAGCTGACCAAGACCCTGCTGGCGCGTATCGCCCAGCTCGATCCTCAGCTCAACAGTTTCATCACCCTCACCGAAGACCTTGCTCTAGAGCAGGCCAAGGCTGCCGACGTACGTCGCGCCAACGGTGAAACCGGTGCCCTGCTGGGCGCACCGATCGGTCACAAGGACCTGTTCTGCACCCTGGGCGTACGCACCAGCTGCGGTTCCAAAATGCTCGACAACTTCAAGGCTCCCTACGACGCCACTGTCGTTGCCAAGCTGGCGGCTGCAGGCGCTGTGTCCCTGGGCAAGACCAACATGGACGAATTCGCCATGGGGTCGGCCAACGAGTCGAGCTACTACGGCGCAGTTAAAAACCCGTGGAATCTTGAGCACGTACCGGGTGGTTCGTCGGGCGGTTCTGCCGCTGCTGTTGCCGCTCGCCTGCTCCCTGCAGCAACAGGCACCGACACGGGCGGATCTATCCGACAGCCGGCAGCCCTGACCAACCTTACCGGCCTGAAACCGACATACGGTCGTGTTTCGCGCTGGGGCATGATCGCTTACGCCTCCAGTCTCGATCAGGGCGGCCCATTGGCGCGCACTGCCGAAGACTGCGCCATCCTGCTGCAAGGCATGGCCGGCTTCGACCCGCAAGACTCCACCAGCATCGACGAACCCGTACCGGACTTCAGCGCCAACCTTAATGGTTCGCTGCAAGGCCTGCGCATCGGCGTGCCAAAAGAGTTCTTCAGTGAAGGTCTCGACGCGCGCATTGCAGAGCTGGTTCACAACAGCATCAAGGCACTTGAAAAGCTCGGTGCCGTGATCAAACCCATCAGCCTGCCGAACATGCAGCACGCCATTCCGGCGTACTACGTGATCGCGCCAGCAGAGGCTTCGTCCAACCTGTCGCGTTTTGACGGTGTGCGCTTCGGCCATCGCTGCGAAGACCCGAAAGACCTCACTGACCTGTACAAGCGCTCGCGCGCCGAAGGCTTTGGCCCGGAAGTACAGCGCCGGATTCTGGTCGGTGCCTACGCCCTGTCGGCGGGTTACTACGACGCTTACTACCTGCAAGCGCAAAAAATCCGCCGCCTGATCAAAAATGACTTCATGACCGCATTCAACGAAGTCGACATCATCCTCGGTCCAACCACGCCTAACCCGGCCTGGAAAATCGGCGCTAAAAACAGCGACCCGGTTTCTGCCTATCTGGAAGACGTCTACACCATTACCGCCAACCTCGCAGGTCTGCCAGGCCTGTCGATGCCAGCCGGTTTTGTCGATGGCTTGCCCGTAGGCGTGCAGTTGCTTGCGCCTTATTTCCAGGAAGGCCGCCTGCTCAACGTCGCTCACCAGTATCAGCTCAACACTGACTGGCACACGCGCTCACCTGCCGGCTTCTGAGGAGAAACATATGCAATGGGAAGTTGTGATCGGGCTGGAAATTCACTCCCAGCTCGCCACCCAATCAAAGATTTTCTCCGGTAGCGCCACCACCTTTGGCGCAGAACCGAACACCCAGGCAAGCCTGGTTGACCTGGGCATGCCCGGCGTACTGCCCGTGCTGAACCAGGAAGCCGTGCGTATGGCGGTCATGTTCGGTGTAGCCGTTGATGCCGAAATCGTTCAGCACAACGTGTTTGCCCGTAAGAACTACTTCTACCCGGACCTGCCCAAGGGCTACCAGATCAGCCAGATGGAACTGCCAATTGTCGGCAAGGGCCACCTGGACATCACCCTGGAAGACGGCAACGTAAAACGTGTCGGCATTACCCGTGCCCACCTGGAAGAAGACGCAGGCAAAAGCCTGCACGAAGACTTTAGCGGCTCCACCGGCATCGACCTGAACCGTGCTGGCACACCGTTGCTAGAAATCGTTTCCGAGCCGGACATGCGCAGTGCCAAAGAGGCCGTGGCCTACGTCAAGGCGATGCACGCGCTGGTGCGTTACTTGGGTATTTGCGACGGCAACATGGCTGAAGGCTCCCTGCGTTGCGACTGCAACGTATCGATTCGCCCGGTCGGCCAGGCCGAGTTCGGTACTCGCTGCGAGATCAAGAACGTCAACTCGTTCCGTTTTATCGAGAAGGCGATCAACAGCGAAATCCAACGCCAGATCGAGCTGATCGAAGACGGCGGCAAGGTCATTCAACAGACCCGCCTGTACGATCCGAACAAGGACGAAACCCGCGCCATGCGCAGCAAGGAGGAAGCCAACGACTACCGTTACTTCCCCGACCCTGACCTGCTGCCGGTGGTGATCGAAGATTCGTTTATCGAAGACGTGCGCGCCACCCTGCCGGAACTGCCGCCGCAAAAGCGCGAACGCTTCCAGTCGCAATTCGGCCTATCGGCCTACGACGCCAGCGTCCTGGCCTCGAGCCGCGAGCAAGCGGACTACTTCGAAAAAGTCGTGAGCATCAGTGGCGACGCCAAGCTGGCAGCCAACTGGGTGATGGTCGAGTTGGGCAGCCTGCTCAACAAACAAGGCCTGGACATCGACCAGTCACCGGTCACCGCTGACCAACTGGGCGGCATGCTGCAGCGCATCAAGGACAACACTATCTCCGGCAAAATTGCCAAGGTTGTGCTCGAAGCGATGGCCAATGGTGAAGGCAGTGCAGACGAGGTCATCGAGAAGCGCGGCCTCAAGCAAGTGACCGACAGCGGCGCCATTGAAAAGGTGCTGGATGAAGTACTGGCGGCGAACGCTGAGCAAGTCGAGCAGTACCGTGCGGCAGACGAAGCCAAGCGCGGCAAGATGTTCGGCTTCTTTGTGGGCCAGGCGATGAAAGCCTCCAAAGGCAAAGCCAACCCGCAACAGGTCAACGAGCTGCTCAAAAGCAAACTCGAAGGCTAAACCACTCAACTGTGGGAGCGGGCTTGCTCGCGATGAGATCGATGCGGACCTTACAGAAACACCGCGCCGCCCGCATCGCGAGCAAGCCCGCTCCCACAGGGTTTTGTGGTTTTTTTCCCGCAACATAAGGACTACCCCATGAAGCGGCTACTCGGCGCCTGCGCCCTGCTCGGCTTGCTCGCTGGCTGTGCCAGCCATGACATAGACCCTCGTGGCTATGACAAAACAGGCATAGCCTCTTATTACGGTGCTCGCCATCACGGCAAGCGAACCGCCAGCGGTGAACCTTTCGACCAGAATGCCCTTACCGCCGCCCACCCCGCCCTGCCATTCGGGACGCGGGTACTGGTCACCAATCTGAGCAACGACAAATCTGTTGTGGTACGCATCAATGATCGCGGACCGCACACACGCGGGCGTTTGATTGATGTTTCGCGCAAGGCCGCCCAGCAGCTGGGTATGCTGCGCACCGGCACCGCCAAGGTCCGGGTTCAGGGCTTGGGTGATTAAATGAGGGAGTTGCCGCCATTTTGGGCTTAAGCGCGCTATCACCATGGAACCTGCTGCAATTGCTCTGCGGCCTCGTCATGCTGATTGCTGGGGCCGAATTGCTGGTGCGTTGCGCCGTGCGCATGGCCGCCAACATGAAAGTGCGCCCGTTGCTGATCGGCTTGACCGTGGTCGCACTGGGCAGCAGTGCCCCGCAGATGACCGTCAGCCTGCAGGCCGCGCTCAATGACACCTCGGACATAGCCGTGGGCAGTGTGATCGGCAGCAATATTTTCAACATCCTGGTCACCCTGGGGCTTTCGGCGCTGATCATACCCCTGCGCGTATCCCGCCAACTGGTGCGCCTGGACATCCCCCTGATGATCCTCGCAAGCGCCCTGGTGTTTGCCCTGGCACTGAACAAACAGCTCGATCGCATGGACGGAGCTGTCCTGTTGTGCGGCCTGTTGGTCTACCTGGCCCTGCTTCTGCGCCAATCACGTCACAGCGGCCATCATCACAACAGCCATGAGCACCCGCCTACCCCCTGGCGGCACAACATCCTGTTAATGCTGGCGGCCCTGATCCTGCTCGGGGCTGCAGGGCACCTGCTACTGGGCGCGGCAGTCACGGTTGCCACGGAACTGGGACTGTCGGAGCGGATTATCGGGCTGACTATCATTGCGGTCAGCACCTCACTACCGGAACTGGCCACCTCCTTGATCGCAGCATTTCGCGGGCAGCGTGAAATCGCTGTCGGCAATGTGATTGGCAGTAATGTCTTCAGCCTGTTGGGGGTACTGGGCCTGACCGCACTGATAGCTCCGGCGCCCTTGTCAGTCTCCCCCAATGCCCTGGCGTTCGACTTGCCGGTAATGCTGGGTGTTGCGGCGCTGTGCCTGCCCGTGTTCTACACGGGCTACCGTGTGACCCGAGGTGAGGGCTTGCTGTTTCTGGGGCTGTACCTGGCCTATGGGCTGCACGTGGTGTCCTTCACAACCGGCATGCCTTTGGCCGGCAAGCTTGAACACCTGATGCTGTATTTTATCTTGCCGGCGCTGCTGGTGTTCCTGCTGTTCAGTACCTTGCGCGCCTGGCGCCGACAGCACTGAGCCTGCAGTCGCTAAATCCAGCCGCCCCACTGCAACACAAAAATCCCGATATTGGTCGTGATGGCGGCCATCAACGTGGTGATCACGATAATTGCGGCCGCCAGCTCGTGATTACCGTTGGCCGCCCGCGCCATGACATAACTGGCAGCGGCCGTCGGGCTGGCGAAATAAAGAAACAAAATCCCCAATTCCGGCCCGCGAAAGCCACATAACCAGGCCCCCAGGGTGGCCAGCAACGGCATGCTGACCATTTTCACCAGGCTGGCGCTCAGTGCCATATCGCCACTTTTGCGCAAACTTGCCAGCGACAGTGTGCCGCCGATACAGATCAGCGCCAGCGGCAAGGTCATCGCCGCCAGGTAGCCACCCGATGCGAGCAACCAGCCGGGCAAGCCAATCTTGAAGACTGCAAAAGGGACCGCCGCCAGTACGCTGATGATCAGCGGGTTCTTGACCACACTCTTACAAATACTCCACGGGTCGGACTTGATCACCGGGCTGTATACCGCCAAGACGATGGTCGACAAGGTGTTGTAGAGCAGAATCACCAGACCGGCGAGTACCGCGCCCAGAGAAATCCCGTAGTCGCCGTACATGCTGGCCGCCAGGGCCAGGCCAACAACCCCGTTGTTCCCGCGAAACGCGCCCTGGGTGTAGATCCCGCGATCCACACGGGGGCAACGCCAGATCGCCCATCCCCAGGCAAGCGCAAAGCTTGCAAGGGTCGCCACGACAAAATAACCCAGCACCTTGGGCTGCAAGGCCGCTCTGAGATCGGCATGCAAAATACCCAGAAACAACAACGTCGGCATGGTGACGTTAAACACCAGTGCCGACGCTGTGTGGATAAAGTTGTCATTGATCCAGCCCACGCGCTTGAGCACCACGCCTAGAAAAAGCATGGCAAATACGGGAGCGGTTATCGTGAGCGTCTGAAGGAAAATAGCCAGCATGTCAGCACACTCATTGAGGTATAGCCGGGCTGAAGCTTTCTGAAAGAAAGCTTCAGCGTCCTTTCTTACATACCTTTAACGGCATAAATGCCGGCGGCATTACGCCAGTAACCTTTGTAATCCATACCATAACCGAAGATGTAACGGTCAATGCACGGCAAGCCTACGTAGTTAGCCTTGAGGTCCGGACGTGCCTTGCGGTCGTGGTCCTTGTCGATCAATACCGCGGTGTGCACCTGACGGGCACCGGCGTGTTTGCAGAACTCTACGATCGCGCTAAGGGTGTGGCCCTCGTCGAGGATGTCGTCGATGATCAACACGTGGCGGTCGATGAACGATACTTCTGGCTTGGCTTTCCAGAACAGGTCGCCGCCAGTGGTCTCATTGCGGTAGCGCGTAGCGTGCAGGTACGACGCCTCAAGCGGGAACTTGAGATGGGTGAGCAACTTGCCGGAAAAAATCAGGCCGCCGTTCATCACACAAAATACCACTGGATTAGTCTCGGCCATTTCTGCCGTGATGTGCGCACCAACGCGGGCAATTGCCGCCTCGACTTCAGCTTCGGTGTACAGGCAGTCAGCCTCTCGCATGATTTGACGGATATGCTCGAGATCAGCAGACATGACGCTCTCCAGGGGGGGTTGTGCAAGAAAAGCGGGCAAAGGTACGCATCCGCATGGCTCAGATCAAGCATTTATGGACTAACGTGCAGTAATGTCTGTAGGACATCACCCCGGATTAGATTAATCTAGGCCGGTTTTTTTGCCTGCCCCCCGGAGTTTTTCCCTATGCCTATCCGTGAGATACGCCATCCGCTAATCCGTCATAAACTCGGCCTCATGCGTCGCGCTGACATTAGCACGAAGAATTTCCGAGAGCTCGCCCAGGAAGTCGGCGCTTTGCTGACCTACGAAGCTACCAGTGACCTGACTCTCGAAACCTACGAGATCGAAGGCTGGAGCGGCTCGGTTCAAGTTGAAAAAATTGCCGGTAAGAAAATTACCGTCGTTCCCATCCTGCGCGCCGGTATCGGCATGCTGGAAGGCGTTCTGAGCCTGATCCCGGGCGCCAAAGTCAGCGCTGTCGGCGTTGCCCGTAACGAAGAAACCCTTCAGGCCCATACCTACCTGGAAAAACTCGTACCGGAAATCGACGAGCGTCTGGCGATGATTATCGACCCGATGCTGGCAACTGGCTCTTCAATGGTTGCCACTATTGATCTGCTGAAAAAAGCCGGTTGCAAGGAAATCCGCGCCATGGTGCTGGTTGCCGCCCCTGAAGGCATTGCTGCTGTAGAAGCGGCCCACCCCGACGTGATCATCTACACGGCCTCGATCGATGAGCGCCTGGACGAGCACGGCTACATCATTCCGGGCCTGGGCGATGCCGGCGACAAGATCTTCGGCACCAAGCAAAAGGACGCATAACATGCAGGACGAGTTCAACGACCCGCTCTGGCGCCAGATAATTTCTGGCGCGCAGATGCTCTTCGTGGCGTTTGGCGCGTTGGTGTTGATGCCGTTGATTACAGGCCTCGACCCTAACGTTGCGCTGTTCACGGCGGGTCTCGGGACTCTGCTGTTCCAGATCGTGACCCGGCGCCAAGTGCCGGTCTTTCTGGCTTCGAGTTTCGCTTTCATTACCCCGATCATTCTCGCCAAGGGGCAGTTCGGCCTGGCCGCGACCATGGGCGGCGTCATGGCAGCCGGTTTCGTGTACACCTTTCTCGGTTTCGCGGTAAAGCTAAAGGGCACCGGTTTTATCGACCGCCTTCTGCCACCTGTGGTGATCGGCCCGGTGATTATCTCGATTGGCCTGGCAATGGCGCCCATTGCTGCGCACATGGCCATGGGCCGCGCTGAAGATGGCTCCGAGCTGATTCACTATCAAACCGCCATGATGATTTCGATGCCAGCGCTGCTGACCACATTGATCGTGGCTGTATTCGGCAAAGGGATTTTCCGTCTGGTGCCCATCATCGCCGGCGTGCTGGTAGGTTTTGGCATGGCGTTCTACTTCGGCGTCGTCGACACCGCCAAAATCGCCGCTGCGCCGTGGTTCGCCATGCCGCACTTCACGGCCCCCGAGTTCAACTGGCAGGCGATTCTGTTTATCGTCCCGGTAGCCCTTGCTCCGGCCATTGAACATATCGGCGGCGTGATTGCCGTAGGCAGCGTGACGGGTCGCGACTACCTGAAGAAGCCGGGTCTGCACCGCACGCTGTTCGGTGACGGCATTGCCACCACCGCAGCTGGTTTGCTGGGTGGACCACCCAACACCACCTACGCCGAAGTGACTGGCGCAGTGATGCTGACCAAGAACTACAACCCGAAAATCATGACCTGGGCGGCGATCTTCGCCATCAGCCTGGCGTTTGTCGGCAAGTTCGGCGCACTGCTGCAAAGCATTCCGGTCCCCGTAATGGGCGGAATTCTGTGCCTGTTGTTCGGTTCAATTGCAGCCGTGGGCATGAACACCCTGATCCGCCACCAGGTCGACCTGAGCGAGGCACGCAACCTGGTGATCGTATCGGTGACGTTGGTGTTCGGGATTGGCGGTGTGCTGATCGGGACGGGGATGGGGCCTGAAGATTTCGGTCTGAAAGGCATCGCGCTGTGCGCCATTGTGGCCATTGCGCTGAACCTGATCCTGCCGGGCAATGACAGCTGGAAACACAAGAAAGGTGACGGGCCCGTTATCTGACCTGTAATCCGTGTGGGAGCGAGCAAGCCGCTCCCACACGGGTTTTTCTAAAGCGCCAGCGGCGCCCGTTCACACAATGTTTTCAACGCCGACGCCCATTGCGGGCTGTCATTGAGACACGGCACCAGCACCAACTCTTCGCCCCCCGCCTCTATAAACTGCTCGCGTCCGCGATCACCAATCTCTTCCAGCGTTTCGATGCAATCGGCCACAAACGCCGGGCACATCACCAACAGCTTCTTCACTCCCTGTTTGGCCAACGCATCAAGACGCGCCTCCGTGTAGGGTTCGATCCACTTGGCCCGGCCCAAACGTGACTGGAACGCCACCGACCATTTGCCGTCAGGCAGGCCCATACGCTCGGCAAAGGCCTGGGCAGAACGCAAACACTGGGCTCGATAACAGGTTTGCAGAACCGCGGGTGAAGCGTTCTGGCAACAGTCTTCATTCTTGAAGCAATGGTTACCGGTCGGGTCCAGCTTGTGCAAATGCCGCTCGGGCAAACCGTGAAAACTCAGCAGCAGATGATCGTAATCCTGCTCCAGATGCGGCTTGGCACTGGCCACAAGGGCATCGAGGTACTCGGGTTGATCGTAGAACGGCTGCACAATCGAGAATTGCATCGGCAGCTTTTTAGCCTTGACCACGCGCTTGGCTTCTTCAATCACGGTGGTCACGGTGCTGTCAGCGAACTGTGGATAAAGCGGTGCCAGCGTGACCTTCTTGATGCCCTGCGCCGCCAGACGGGTGAGCACGGTTTCAATCGACGGCTCGCCGTAACGCATTGCCAGTTCAACCGGGCCCTGAGTCCACTCTTTAGTCATCGCCTGCTGCAAGCGACGGCTGAGCACAACCAGCGGCGAACCCTCGTCCCACCAGATCGAGGCATAAGCATGGGCCGACTGTTCGGGACGCTTGACCAGGATCAGCGACACCAGCAAACGCCGCACCGGCCACGGCAAATCGATCACGTACGGGTCCATCAAAAACTGGTTCAAGTAACTGCGTACATCCGCTACCGAAGTAGACGCCGGTGAACCCAGGTTAACCAGCAACAGCGCGTGGTCGGTCATGCAACTTCCTATTTCAGAGGCGGGCGGCTACATCATCGAGTGCCGCGCGCAAATCGGTGAACTGAAAAGTAAAACCGGCAGCCTGCAACCTTGCAGGCATCGCCCGCTGGCCACCCAGTAACAAACCGGACATTTCGCCTAACAGCACGCGCAACACAAAGGCGGGCATGGGCATAAACGCCGGACGGTGCAACACGCTGCCCAAAGTCCTGGCGAAATCGGCATTACGTACCGGGTGCGGCGCGCAAGCATTATAAGGACCGCTGGTGGCATTCTCATGCACAAGAAAATCAATCAGGGCAATTTGATCCTTGATATGAATCCACGGCATCCATTGCCGACCATTGCCTATGGGCCCGCCCAGTGCCAGCTTGAACGGCAACAACAGGCGCGACAAAAAACCGCCTTCGGCCGCCAGCACCAGACCCGTGCGCACCAGTACCACACGGATCCCCAAGGCTTGCGCCCGCTGCGCGGTCTCCTCCCAGGCAATGCACAAGTGGCTGGCAAAATCTTCGCTGACGGGCGGCGAGTCTTCGGTCAGCTCACGCTCACCCCCGTCGCCATACCAGCCCACGGCCGAACCGGATACCAACACGGATGGCCTTTGCTCACGGCTTTCCAGCCAGGCCACAAGGGTTTCGGTCAGGGTGATGCGACTGCTCCACAGCAAAGCCTTGCGTTTGCGGGTCCAGGGACGGTCCGCAATGGGTGCGCCTGCCAGATTGACCACAGCATCAATCCGCTCCTGTCCCAGCTCTTCGAGGAGGGCAATCCCCTTGACCTGAGCGCCGCACAGTCGGGCCACTTGCTCTGGGCGCCGACTCCACACACTAAGGCGATGGCCTTGCGCCAGCCAGTGACGACAGAGCTGACGCCCTATCAAGCCTGTACCGCCGGTCAGCAATATGTGCATGAGTTGATCCTCGCAAGGAGTTTTATCGGGAGCACTGGTCTATTTTTATATGAAGACCTTTTATCGGTCGTCGACCTGACTTAAGAATAGGCCACATGGATCTGGAAGAAAGACTAAAACCTATACTAACAAATAGAATTGTACAGGTATTGCCAACGGCGTAGTCTGTGCAAACAGAGATCGAGGCCACAATGACTGTACCTATCGCGATTATTGGCGCCGGCATAGCCGGACTGGCAGCAGCAAATACCCTGCACAAGGCAGGTCACGCGATTCATCTTTTCGATAAAAGCCGTGGTAGCGGCGGGCGCATGTCGAGCAAACGCAGCGATGTCGGTGTACTGGACCTGGGGGCTCAGTACTTCACCGCACGTGACCGGCGTTTTGTCGATGAAGTCCAGCAATGGCAAATCAATGGCTGGGCCGCCGAGTGGGAGCCACACCTGTACCACTATAAAAATGGTCAGTTGAGCCCCTCCCCTGACGAGCAAACCCGTTGGGTAGGTACCCCGCGCATGAGTGCCATCACTCGCGGCCTGCTTGGCAGTCTGCCAGTGAGTTTTACGTGCCAGATCACCGACCTGATACGCGGCGAAAAACACTGGCACCTGCTGGATGCCGAGGGTGAAGAACACGGTCCTTTCAGCCACGTCATCATTGCCACGCCAGCGCCCCAGGCCACCTCTCTACTGGCCAGCGCCCCAAAACTGGCAAGCACCGCTGCCGGGGTCAAAATGGAACCTGCCTGGGCCGTCGCCCTGGCCTTTGAATCCCCCCTCGACACACCTATGGAGGGTTGCTTCGTACAAGGCAGCCCGCTGGACTGGCTGGCCCGCAACCCCAGCAAACCCGGACGTGCCAGCCAGCCTGACACCTGGGTTTTGCACGCGACCAGCACCTGGAGCAAGCAAAACCTCGACTTGCCCAAGGAGGCGGTCATCGAACACCTTCATGGTGCATTCGCCGAACTGATGCACTTTCCGACTCCTGCACCGATTTTCAGCCTGGCGCACCGCTGGCTCTACGCCCGCCCCGCCGCAGCCCATGAATGGGGGGCCCTGGCGGACTCCGATCTGGGCCTGTATGCCTGCGGCGACTGGTGCCTGTCGGGTCGCGTCGAAGGGGCATGGCTGAGTGGTCAGGAAGCTGCACGCCGGCTGATTGAGCACCTGGAATGAACCGCATCAACCCGCGCAAATTGCTGCTGTCAAAATGGACAGCAGCTGTGCCGCGTAACCGTGAAAAACATTTTCTGGTCACCCAGCTGTTTTGCGACGAAGAAGGCACCGTGCTCGATATCGAACTGCAAGCGGTGCTTACCCAGCGCAATCAGCGTTTGACGTGGCAAAGCCTGCAAGATGCGGGCGAATGGAAAATGGGCTGGCAATAATCCTTTCGGCAGCACTCCAAATACTTGTACAAGATAATTGACTTGTACAACATCAGGCCTATGATGAACTCAAGCTGTACATCGATTAAAAGATGTACAAGTAATTCTTGGAGGTTCGTCACATGGCCAGCACCGTTCCCGCCCGGCACAAACCGAAAATCGCCATCAGCGCATGCTTGCTGGGGGCCGAAGTCCGCTTTAACGGCGGGCACAAAGAGTCGCGGCTGTGCAGCCAGACGTTGAACCAACACTTCGAATTCGTGCCCCTGTGCCCCGAGGTCGCCATCGGTCTTGGCATTCCGCGCCAACCTGTACGACTGGTGGGCAACCCTGCACAACCGCAAGCTGTTGGCACCGTCGACAGCACGTTGAACGTGACCCGGCCATTGCACGACTACGGTGTGGAAATGGCCGCAGCTCACACCGATATCTGTGGCTACATCTTCATGCAAAAGTCGCCGTCATGCGGCCTGGAGCGGGTCAAGGTGTACCAGGACGGTGGTCGCCCTGCGGAGTTGAGCGGGCGCGGCATTTACGCCCAAGCGTTCTGTGACGCCCATCCCGACTTGCCGGTGGAGGAAGACGGTCGATTGAATGATCCGGTTCTGCGCGAAAACTTCATGACCCGGGTCTATGCCTACAGCGCCTGGCAAGCCCTACTCGAACAGGGCATCACCCGCCGTTCGCTGACTGAGTTTCACGCCTGCTACAAATATCAACTGATGGCCCATCATCCGGTGCAGTACAAAATCCTAGGCAATCTGCTCGGCAGTCTTGGCAAGCAAGACCCGCGAGACATAGCACCGCAGTACTTCAGCGAACTGATGAAAGCCCTGAAAAAGTGCGCGACCCGCCGCACCCACACCAATGTGCTGCAACACATCAGCGGCTACCTCAAGCAATCCATCAGCCCGGAAGACAAGCAGGAAGTTCAACAACTGATTGGCCAGTACCTGCACGGCATCGTGCCGCTGGTGGTGCCGTTGACCCTGCTCAAGCATCACTTTCGCCTGCACCCGAACCCGTATATCTCGCGCCAGGTTTACCTTCAGCCGCATCCTGAAGACCTCAGCCTGCGCAATGCCATCTGACCATGAATGATGACCTGATCATGTCCAATACCCCTGACACGGACTACAGCCAGGCACTGGCTGAAGGCTGGTTGCCCATTCGTGAAGTGTCGCGCATCACCGGTGTGAATGCCGTGACTTTGCGTGCCTGGGAGCGCCGCTATGGCCTGATCGTGCCGCACCGCACGGCCAAGGGTCATCGCCTGTTTTCGACCGAACACATCCAGCGCATCCAGCACATTTTGTTGTGGCTCAATCGTGGTGTCTCGGTCAGCCAGATCAAGCCGCTGCTTAACACGCCTTCGACTCCAGCCGAAACACCCGACAGTGACTGGCAGACCTGGCGCCAAACCATGATGGAGTCCATCGGTGAACTGGCCGAGCGCCGCCTGGATGATTGCTTCAATCAGGCGATGTCGCTCTACCCCGCTCGCCCGCTCTGCGAACAACTGCTGATGCCCCTGCTCAACGATCTGGAACAGCGCTGGCAAGGGCAATTCGGTGCGCAACTGGAACGGGTGTTTTTCCACTCCTGGTTGCGCAGCAAACTGGGGGCCCGGATTTATCACAACAACCGCTCGCTCAAGGGTGCACCGGTATTGCTGATCAACCATTCGGACCTGCCTTTCGAGCCTCAACTGTGGCTCACCGCACTGCTGGTCAGCAGCAGTCACTGCCCGGTCGAAGTGTTCGACGCGCCACTGCCCAACGGCGAGCTGGGCCTTGCTGTGGAGCATTTAAAGCCCCGCGCGGTGGTGCTGTATTCGAGCAAGACCCTTAATACCCAAGCACTGCCCAAGCTACTGGGCGGCATTGAATGCCCGGCCCTGATTGCCGGACCAACGGTATGCATCCATTTCGACCTGTTGTCCGTAACTGCAACCGAGATCGCAGGATTGTACCTGGCCCACGACCCGGTTGAGGCCCATCAACGCCTCAGCCAACTCGGCCTTTTATAGCAAGGAATTGACATGCAACTGATCTGGCTGCGCACCGACTTGCGCCACTACGACAACACCGCCCTGAGCGCCGCAGCCAAACGTGGCCCTACTGCGGCCGTGTACCTCATCAGCCCCGAGCAATGGCAGGCCCATGATGATGCGCCGAGCAAAGTCGATTTCTGGCTGCGAAACCTGCGCACCTTGAGTGACAGCTTGCAGCAACTGAATATCCCGCTGCTGATTCGTACCGCCCCAACCTGGGATCAGGCGTCTGCAGTGCTGCTTGAACTGTGTCAGCAACTCGACGTTCAGGCAGTCCACGTCAATGAAGAATACGGCATCAACGAAACCCGTCGTGACAAGGAGGTGGCACAGAGCCTTGAAGCCCGGGGTATCGAGTTTCATCGCTACCTCGACCAACTGCTGTTTCAGCCGGGCAGCATCCTGACGCAATCGGGCTCGTACTTTCAGGTCTTCAGCCAGTTTCGCAGGATCTGCTACAACCGACTGCACATGGCCTTGCCGCGTATTGTCGCCAGGCCTGACAGCCAGGCACCGCTGAACATCGTGCCTGACAGCATTCCCGAATCGGTCAGCGGTTTTGCTGCGCCCAGCGAATCTCTTCGGGCGCTGTGGCCCGCAGGCGAGAAAGAAGCTCAGCAGCGCCTGGCGCAGTTTGCCGATGAGCAAATTCATTTCTACCAGGACGAACGCGACCTGCCGGCGAAGCCCGGTACCAGCCAACTTTCGACCTATCTCGCGGCGGGCGTTATCTCACCCCGCCAATGCCTGCATGCGGCATTGCACAGTAACAACGGCGAGTTTGAAAGCGGCAGCCCGGGGGTGTTCACCTGGATTACCGAACTGCTATGGCGCGAGTTCTACAAACATATTCTGGTCGGTTACCCAAGGGTCTCCCGCCATCGGGCCTTCCGCCCCGAAACTGAGTACCTGCCGTGGCGTAACGCACCGGATGAACTGGCCGCCTGGAAACAGGGGCGCACCGGTTTCCCGATTATCGACGCGGCGATTGCCCAACTGCTGGAAACCGGCTGGATGCACAACCGCCTGCGCATGGTGGTCGCAATGTTCCTGACCAAAAACCTGTTGATCGACTGGCGCGAAGGCGAGCGGTTTTTTATGCAGCACTTGATCGACGGCGATCTGGCCGCCAACAACGGTGGCTGGCAGTGGAGCTCATCCACAGGCACCGATTCAGTACCGTATTTCCGAATTTTCAACCCGCTGACTCAGTCAGAGCGTTTTGATCCAGAGGGCCGGTTTATCAAGCACTGGCTGCCTCAACTGGCGGATCTGAATAAAAAACAGGTGCATAACCCCGCCTCTATAGGCGGGCTGTTTGGCGTGGCCAATTACCCGGCGCCCATGGTCAATTTGAGCCAAAGCCGTGAGCGGGCCCTGAGCGCTTTCAAGAGCTTGCCATCACGGCAATTACTGGAGGTGAGCCATGGCTGACGGACGGCGGATCTGGCTGACAGGCGCCAGCAGCGGGATTGGCGCCCAAATGGCTGAGGAATTGCTCATAAGCGGCGCCCGGCTGGCGTTGACTGCTCGCACGATCGCCCCCTTGAAAGCCTTGTCCGACCGTTTCCCTGGTCAAGTCCTGCTGGTGCCCGGCGACCTGACCGACATTGCGCAGGTCCGAGAGATCAGCAAACGCATCGCCCAAGCCTGGGGCGCTCTGGACACCGTAATCCTCAACGCCGGGACCTGTGAATATGTCGACGTGCGCGAATTCGACTCTGCACTGATTGAGCGCGTGGTGCGCACCAACCTGCTGGCCAACTGTTACTGCATTGAGAGCGCACTGCCACTACTGCGCGCTGGTTCGCGTCCGTATCTGGTGGGGGTGGTGAGTTCTGTCACTTATTGGGCGCTGCCACGTGCCCAGGCTTATGGAGCGTCAAAAGCGGGCTTGCGCTATTTGCTCGAATCGTTGCGTATCGACCTGGCCCAGGAAGGCATCGACGTCACCCTCGTCAGCCCGGGCTTCGTCGATACTCCGCTCACCGAAAACAACGATTTCCCGATGCCCATGCGCTGGTCAGCGATAAAGGCGGCACAGCATATTTGCCAGCGCCTGAAAAAACGTCCGCTGGAGATCGCCTTCCCCACCCTGTTTATCGTCACGCTGCGGCTGTTGGCGAACTTGCCAAAACGCCTGCAAGTAGCACTCGGCAAACGTCTGGCCCGTAATTCTGACGGTAAACCATCATGAAAATCGCGATCATTGGCAGCGGCATTTCGGGGCTCACCTGCGGCTACCTGCTGCACAAAGAACACGACATCAGCGTATTCGAGGCCAGTGACTGGGTCGGCGGCCACACACACACCGTCAACGTGAGCGTCGAGGGCCGGTCCTATGCCATCGACACCGGTTTTATCGTTTTCAATGACTGGACTTACCCTAATTTCATCAAGCTGATGGACCAGGTAGGGGTTCGCTCAAAAGCCACTGAAATGAGCTTTTCAGTACACGACACCGAGAGCAATCTCGAATACAACGGCAACACCCTCAACAGCCTGTTCGCCCAGCGCAGCAACCTGTTATCTCCCGGGTTCTGGGGCATGTTGCGTGACATCCTGCGCTTCAATCGCCAAGCCATTCGCGATCTGGACGAGCAGCGCATTGCCAGCGACACCCGGCTGGGCGACTACCTGCAGCAGCAGGGCTATGGATCGCGCTTTATCGAGCACTACATCGTGCCGATGGGCGCAGCGATTTGGTCCATGTCACTGGCAGACATGCTGACCTTTCCGCTGCAGTTTTTTGTGCGCTTTTTCAAAAATCACGGTTTGCTCAGCGTCAGTAATCGCCCGCAATGGCGTGTGATTGAAGGAGGTTCCAGTGCCTACGTTCAACCGTTAAGCGCAGGTTTCGCCGACAGAATCCGCCTCAACTGCCCGGTCATCCAGGTGGTCCGCACTGAACAGGGCGTTCAGGTACACAGCGCTGGCGGTTCTGAACACTTCGACAAAGTGATCTTTGCCTGTCACAGCGACCAGGCGCTCAGCTTGATGGCCGACCCTTCATCTGCAGAGCAGCAAATTCTGGGCGCGATGCCCTATGCCGAAAATGACGTAGTGCTGCACACCGATACCCGCTTGTTGCCAGACCGAAAACTGGCATGGGCGAGCTGGAATTATCGCCTGGGCGCAGCAGGTCAAAAACGTGCGGCCGTGACCTATGACATGAACATCCTGCAAGGGATTCAGAGCGAGACAACATTCTGCGTCAGCCTCAATCAAACCAGTGCAATTGATCCGTTCAAAGTACTGGCCCGGTTCAACTACGCGCATCCGCAATACAGCTTGGACGCCATTGCCGCGCAAGCGCGCTGGCAAGAACTGCTGGGCGCTCGGCACAGCTACTTTTGCGGTGCCTATTGGGCCAACGGTTTTCATGAAGACGGCGTGGTCAGCGCATTGCGCGTGGCCCAGGCCTTTGGCCGACAACTATGAACAGCGCCCTGTACAGCGGCTGGATCGCCCATCGACGCTTTGCGCCGACCACCCATGCGTTTCGTTACCAGATCGGCTTGCTGTATCTGGATCTGGATGAGCAAGACGCTGTACTGGGGCTTTCATCGCTGGCTGGAAAAAGCCGCTTTGCGCCCTTCTCTTTTCGCGAAACCGATTACCTGAAAGCGCACACGGCAACCGGTATGCGCCTGATTGACGCGGTTCGCCAGCAAGTAGGCGTCGCCTTAGGGCATACGCCCCAGGGCTCAGTCTGTTTGCTGACGCAGGCCCGCAGCTGGGGGCTGTCTTTCAACCCCGTGAGTTTCTTTTACTGCCACGAGGCGGACGGGAAACTGGCCGCAATCTTGTGTGAAGTCACTAATACGCCTTGGCGCGAACGCTATCACTACGTGCTGCCAGCTCAAGGGGACGGTTTTCAATATGCGAGCGTGGCCAAAGCCTTTCACGTCTCCCCCTTTTTGCCTCGGGATCTGGAATACCGCATGAGTTTCAGTCCACCCGGGGCCCGGCTCGGGGTGCACATGGCCGACTGGCAAGGCGACATGAAGCTGTTCGACGCCACCCTCAACCTGCAACGCACGACACTGGACCGCGCCGGGGTGCATCGCTACTTGCGGCAGTTTCCGTGGATGACCGCCAAAACCTGTCTGGCCATTTACTGGCAAGCCTTGCGCCTATTTCTTAAACGCACACCGATTTTTTCCCATCAGGCCGCCGACGGCGCCTTTCGAATTGCCGCCCTGCAACCTAAGGATAAACGCCATGAAGAGCTCTAGCCTGGTGAGCAAATCCTCACTGTCGACTACCCATAATCTGACCAGTGCGCTGCTGAGACGCGGTGTAATGCGCCAGCTCGGCCAGTTGAAAAACGGTCACCTGGTGGTGATCGAAAACGGCGAACGCCTGATGTTCGGTGACAGCACCGCGGGCCTGGTCGGCGAAGTACAGATTCACGATGCAAGCCTGTGGGGCATGATGGCCAGCAGCGGCTCGATTGGCGCGGGTGAAGCCTTTATTCATGGCTATTGGACTTCCCCCGACCTGACCAAGGTGATCCGCGTGCTGGTCAGTAACATGGACGTACTTGATGCAATGGAGGGTGGCCTGGCGCGTCTGGGCCGCCCGCTGATACGCGGCCTGCACTGGATCAACCGCAATACCCGCAAGGGCTCGCAAAAAAACATTGCCGCGCATTACGACCTTGGCAATGAGATGTTTGAGCAGTTTCTCGATCCGACCATGATGTATTCAGCGGCGCAATTTTTAAGCCCTGACGACACGCTGGAACAAGCGCAGCTCAATAAGCTGGCACGCATCTGTCAGAAGCTCGACCTCAAACCTGAAGACCATTTGCTCGAAATCGGCACCGGATGGGGCAGCATGGCGTTATTTGCCGCACAGCATTACGGGTGCAAGGTCACGACGACGACCCTGTCCAAGGAGCAGTTCGACTACACCAAAACCCGCGTTGAGGCTTTGGGGTTGCAAGACCAGGTGACGTTACTGCTGGAGGATTACCGCGACTTGACCGGGCAATACGACAAGCTGGTGTCGATCGAAATGATCGAGGCAGTGGGTCATCACTTTTTGCCCAGCTACTTCAAACAGTGCTCCCGTCTACTTAAGCCCCACGGGTTGATGCTGCTGCAAGCCATCACCATTCGCGAGCAGCGTTACGAGCAAGCCAAAAGCAGCGTGGACTTTATCCAACGCTACATATTCCCCGGCGGTGCGCTGCCCAGTGTGCAAAAAATGCTCGAAATCGTGGGCAAGGACACTGACATGAATCTGATGCACATGGAGGACTTTGGCCTGCACTACGCCAAAACCCTGCGCATGTGGCATGAGAACTTCCGTCGTGCTCACAGCCGCCTGACGGAACTGGGCTACGACGAATACTTCCTGCGCCTGTGGGAGTTTTACCTGTGCTACTGCGAAGGTGGCTTTCTGGAACGCAGCATCGGCACTGCGCAGTTGTTGCTGGCCAAGCCTGCAGCCATGCCTGAACCATTGCTCGGCCGCTTCAATGCTTAAGAATCTGGCGAATGCCGGGCTGTTCCAGCTCGGCTGGTTTGCCTGTGTGCTGGGCGGCAATAGCCTGTGGCTAGTGCTGGCAGGTGCTGCCTTGTTCACGCACTTGCTGTGGATAAGTCGCTCAATGGCAGAAGTCCGTCTGGTGGCCGTCGTGTGTTTGCTCGGCACTGCCGTCGACAGTCTGCTGCTCAATGCCGGGGTTTTCGCCTTCAAGCAGCCCGGTTTGTTGATTCCATTCTGGCTGATACTGCTTTGGGCCCTGCTGGCAACCACTTTGAACCACTGTCTGGCGTGGACTGCCAAGCCCTGGTGGCGGGCTGTTTTGCTGGGTGCCATCGGTGGACCGCTGTCGTATTACGCCGGGCAACGTCTGGGCGCGGTGCAATTCCCCTTGGGCCTGTGGCCTACGCTGGCCGGATTGAGCCTGTTGTGGGCGGGGTTGTTTCCATTGCTAAACGCCTGTAGCCGCTGCCGAAGGCTGCGATAAGGACCGCATGATTTCAACCGTGGGAGCGGCTACAAGGGCCCCTTGACCGGCAGCCTGGTTTCTATAAAAAAACCTGCGTTCATCAGCACATGTACACCTGATGGCAGCTCTGCCTTACACTGCGCGCCTATGACCAACATCCCCCTGACCGAAATTACCGAACCCGCTGTCACCTGCTCGACGTGCGCGGCGTGCTGCTGCCAACTGGAAGTGATGTTGATCACCGATACCGGCGTGCCTGAGCGTTTTATCGACAACGATGACTGGGGCGGTGAAGTGATGCTACGTCTGGATGATGGCTGGTGTGCGGCCCTAGACCGCAACACCATGATGTGCACCATTTATGAGCTGCGCCCGCTGATTTGTCGCGAGTTCGAAATGGGCGATGTCGAATGCCTCAATGAACGCCAGGGCATTGCAACGGCGTACCGTTAAACACCCACAATTACAGCGCCATGGTGTAGTGCAGCGCATAACTTTCGACACCGTCATTGGTACTCGAGATCCCCGCGTTGGAGTAGTGCGTTGCACGAATCCCCACTTCATGACCGCCCGCAAAGCGCACACCAAAGCCAATACGGTCTTCAAACTGGAAAGCCGTTCCCAGTTTGTTGCCTTCGACTTCCGTGTGGGAGAACAAGGCTACTCCGATACCAGCCTCGACATAGGGCTTTACCCTTTCGCCCGCAAACTCGTACACCAGTACGGGTGAGAACGACAGACTGCTGCTTGAGGATGACTTGTCACCTTCCCAGTAGGTGTAAGCCCCATCCCAATAACCGGTCAGACGCCCGACATCAGTCTGCAACCAGCTTTTGTCCCAATCAGACTTCAAGCCCAGACGGTAAGTCATGGTCGACTCGCTGGTATGCCCCACCCCAAATTCAAGTCCGGCAGCCTGTGCCGTGAAACTTTGCCCCAGTGCCACGACTGCAACCGCAGCCAAGCCAAACAGTCGTTTCATAAGAAAAATCCCATTTTCATATGCCTGTGTCAGTTGTTATGCGCTTCATCAGGCAGGCGTTTTAAAGCAGAGTTCCGATTTTTTACAGACCGAAGCTTCGCACAACGCCAGATTTATTCCACAACACAGGCAGGATATTTCCCATGTGTTCAGGTGAAGCGCTGGTCCAGAACTGTGTTTCACAGGGAGGGCCGGATGCCAGCAGGCCTTTTTCAGTCAGCAAGCGCTGAAGCTGACGGGCCACGGCAGCGCCGGTATCGATCAGGGTGATCGAGGGCGGGAGCATTTGAGCAAGCAGAGGTTTGAGAAAGGGGTAATGGGTACAGCCAAGAATGATCGTGTCACAGCCCGCTGCCAGCAACGGTTCGACATAACCGCGTAGCAAGGTGCACAAGGCATCGCTGTGCAGATCACCGGTCTCGATCAGTTCCACCAGGCCCGGGCATGGCTGGGTGATGACCCGGACATCGCTGGCAAAGCGATCAAGCAAGGCGGCAAATTTGGCACTTTGCAAAGTGCCAGTCGTCGCCAGTACACCCACCACGCCGCTGCGGGTGGCCGCTGCAGCCGGTTTGACCGCAGGCTCCATACCGACCATTGGCCAGTCCGGGTAACGCTGACGCAAATCCGCCACTCCCGCCACCGTTGCCGTGTTACAGGCCAGCACCAGAGCCTTGGCACCTTGGCGCTGGAAAAAATCGGCCATCACCGCACAACGCTGACGAATAAACTCGGGGCTTTTTTCGCCATAGGGAATATGGCCACAGTCCGCCACATAGAGCAGCGATTCGTTGGGCAACAGCGCATGAATTTCTTTGAGTACCGACAAACCGCCAACGCCGGAGTCAAAAACCCCAATCGGCGCCTCACTCATGGCCTGTACCGCACACGCTGCAGGCAGGGTCGCGCTTGACCCGCAACTCGCGAAAGCGCGTGCTCAAGGCATCGACCAGCAACAGACGGCCCACCAGCGGCTCACCAAAACCGGCCAGAACCTTCAGCGCTTCAAGAGCTTGCAAGCTGCCGACCAGCCCCACCAGCGGCCCAATCACTCCAGCTTCGCTGCAGGTCAGTTCTGCTTCGCTGCCATGCCCGTACAAGCAGTGGTAGCAGGGGCTGGCTGGCTGACGCGAATCAAACACCGACAACTGCCCCTCAAGGCGAATCGCCGCGCCACTGACCAACGGTTTGCGCGCTGCGACACAGGCTTTGTTCACCGCTTCACGGGTGGCAAAGTTGTCGCTGCAATCGAGCACCAGATCCACCGCACTAATGACCTCGGCCAGCGAGTCGGCATCCAGCGCCGAACGGTGGGCAACCAGTTTGATGAGCGGATTGATCAGGCGCAGTCGGCGAGACGCCGAGTCGACCTTGCTCTCCCCCACATTGGCGGTGTCATGGATGATCTGACGCTGCAGATTGGTCAGGTCAACGCTGTCAAAGTCGGCCAGATGCAGTTCGCCGACACCGGCAGCCGCGAGGTAGAGCGCAACAGGCGATCCAAGCCCGCCAAGGCCGACAACCAGTACACGGCTGTTTTTCAGCTTCAACTGACCGTCGATATCAACCTGTTGCAACAGGATCTGTCGGCTATAGCGCAACAGCTCCTCATCGGTCAGCACGGCAGGCGGCCCAACGTGATGCGTTCGTGGCCACCCAGGTCCTTGCGGCTTTCAACCTGTGCAAAACCTGCGTCCTGCAACAATTGGCGAACCGCTTCGGCCTGATCGTAACCGTGCTCCAGCATCAACCAGCCACCCGCGTTCAGGTGACCTGCAGAAGCAGTGATGATTTCGCGTATGTCGTCCAGACCATCCGCACCGGCAACCAGAGCACTCTCTGGTTCGAAGCGCACATCGCCTTGCGCCAGGTGTACATCACCCGCGGCAATATAGGGCGGGTTGCTGATAATCAGGTCAAAACGCTGGTCGGCCAATGCACTGAACCAGTGACTGGTGAACACGTTGACGTTTTCGAGCTGCAAACGCTGGCGATTACGCTCGGCCAGCGCCACGGCCTCAAGTACGCGGTCAACCGCCGTGACGTGCCAGGCGGCGCGCTCACTGGCCAATGCCAGGGCAATTGCACCACTGCCGGTGCCCAAGTCCAGCACCTTGGCCGGGCTCGCAGGCAACAGAGCCAACGCGGTTTCGACCAGCAGTTCGGTATCGGGGCGCGGGATCAGGGTATGCGGCGCCACTTCCAGATCAAGGTTCCAGAAACCCTGTTGGCCCAGAATGTAGGCCACCGGCTCACCGGTACGGCGACGCAACAGGTATTCGGCGAAGGTCAATGCCGCTTCGCTGCTGACAATTTTTTCGGGCCATGTATGCAGATAACTGCGCGACTTGCCCAGGGCAGCAGCCAATAAAAGCTCCGCATCCAGGCGGGCCGTGGGTGAGTCAGGCAGTTCAGCAGCACGTAACAAACTGGCAATAATAGTCATTTATTCACCCAGGGCTGTCAGTTGATCAGCCTGAAACTCCGCCAATAAAGGCTCGATAACGGCATCAACGCCGCCAGCCAGTACGTCATCCAGGGAATACAGGGTCAGGTTGACGCGATGGTCGGTCACTCGCCCCTGCGCGAAATTGTAAGTGCGGATGCGCTCGGAACGATCTCCCGAGCCCACCAGCGACTTGCGCTCGCTGGCAATGGCATTGGCCGCCGCGCTGGTTTGCTGGTCATTCAACTTGGCCGAAAGCCAGGACATCGCCCGCGCCCGGTTTTTATGCTGGGAACGCTCTTCCTGACACTCCACCACAATGCCCGACGGCAAGTGGGTGATACGAATCGCCGAGTCGGTCTTGTTGACGTGCTGACCACCCGCACCCGAGGAGCGATAGGTATCAACGCGCAAGTCGGCCGGGTTGATCTCGATGGCTTCCTGCTCGTCCGGCTCGGGCAATACCGCCACGGTACACGCGGAGGTATGGATACGGCCCTGGGATTCGGTGGCGGGCACACGCTGTACGCGATGAACACCCGACTCGAACTTCAGCTTGCCGTAAACATTCTCGCCTTCGACGCGGGCAATGACTTCTTTATAGCCACCATGCTCTCCGCTGTTTTCAGACAGGATTTCAAGCTTCCAACCGCGACGCTCAGCGTAACGGGAATACATGCGAAACAGGTCGCCAGCAAAAATGGCCGCCTCATCGCCTCCCGTGCCGGCCCGAATTTCAAGGAACACGTTGCGTCCGTCATTCGGGTCCTTGGGCAACAGCATGCGCTGAAGGTCTTTTTCAAGCTCGCTCAGGCGCTCTTTGGCTTCGCGAACTTCTTCGACCGCCATTTCACGCATGTCAGGGTCGTTATCCTTGAGCAGCGCCTGGGCGCCCTCAAGGTCGGCCTGCACTTTGAGCCACAGCCCGTAAGCCGCGACAATGGGTTCAACTTCTGCGTATTCCTTGGAATAGGCACGAAATTTGGTTTGATCCGAAATGACTTCGCCATCGCCAAGCAGTGCGGTCAGTTCTTCAAAACGGTCCTGGAGGATGTCCAGCTTATTAAGCAGTGACGCTTTCATTACTATTTTTTATCCGCAGAGCTATGCGATGAGCCCTCACCGAGGGCAAAAAGTTCTTGGGCCATGGCCAGCGCATCGAGGCGGCCTTCGGCGGAAAGCTTTTTCAACTGAACGCTGGGTGCGTGCAGCAATTTATTGGTCAGGCCACGTGCCAGTTGTACCAGCACATCTTCAGGGTTGCTGCCATTGGCGAGCATACGCTGAGCCTTTTGCAGTTCTTCATCACGCAAACGCTCGCTCTGCTGGCGATAGGCCTTGAGCACATCGACAGCCGCCAGCTCACGCAAGCGCACCATAAAGTCATCAGCGCCGATACTGACCAGCTCTTCTGCAGCCTGGGCAGCGCCCTGACGACTTTTGAGGTTTTCGGCGACTACTTCGTGCAAGTCATCGACGGTATAGAGGTAAACGTCGTCCAACTCGCCGACTTCAGGCTCGATATCCCGGGGGACCGCAATATCGACCATGAAGATAGGTTTGTGCTTGCGCAACTTCAAGGCGCTTTCGACCGCCCCCTTGCCCAAAATCGGCAACTGGCTGGCCGTGGAGCTGATCACGATATCGCTGTGTACCAGCTCTTGAGGGATATCCGACAGCAGCACGGCATGGGCACCGAACTGTTCAGCCAGAGTGCTCGCGCGCTCCAGGGTACGGTTAGCCACCACGATGCGTTTTACACCAAGGTCATGCAGGTGACGGGCGACCAGGGTAATGGTCTCGCCCGCACCGATCAGCAAGGCCTGACTGCGCTGCAAGTCGCTGAAGATCTGCTTGGCCAGGCTCACGGCAGCAAAAGCGACGGAAACCGGGTTTTCACCGATGGCGGTATCGGTGCGCACTTGCTTGGCCGAGTTGAAGGTCGCTTGAAACAAGCGCCCCAATAAAGGCCCTACAGTGCCCGCCTCACGCGCCACGGCGTAGGCCGATTTCATCTGGCCGAGAATTTGCGGCTCGCCCAGCACCAGCGAATCGAGGCCCGAGGCCACACGCATCATGTGACGAACGGCAGCGTCGTCTTCATGAACGTACGCGCACGCACGCAGCTCATTGAGGCTCAGGTTGTGATAGTCGGCCAGCCACTGCAGCACACTGTCAGCTGAAAGGTGGTCCTGCTCGACATAGAGCTCACTGCGATTACAGGTGGAGAGGATCGCAGCTTCGCGACTGTCGGTTAGGCGGCAGAGCTGCTGCAGGGCCTCAACCAACTGCTCCGGAGTAAAAGCCACGCGCTCGCGGACGTCTACTGAAGCAGTCTTGTGGTTAATACCGAGTGCGAGGAAGGCCATTCAATATCGCTGATGATGACGAGAAGCCGGCAATTGTCCTACTTCGTCAGATTGAGAACAACCACTCCTGACTATTGTCTCTATAGTTAACGTCTGTTGAACACACCATCAGCCCCCCGGATATCGATGGTCGCACCTGCTAGGGTTTGCGTCATAGCATGTGTCATGATGCCCGGACCGCAGGTAAGTCGCCCATCTCTTATATGAATAGATCCTCCGCGTTGCTCCTCGCCCTCGTTCTTCTCAGTGGCTGCCAGGCTTTGGCTCCCACGTCCCCGGATGACTCATCCGCGGCCGAAGACGTCACCTCCGTCCCGGAAAAACCAACGGTCTACAGCTCGTTCAGCGAAGAAACGCTGTACAGCCTGTTGAGCGCTGAATTGGCCGGCCAACGCAATCGTCTGGATATCGCACTCGATAACTACGTGACGCAGGCAATCAATACACAAGACCCCGGCATCTCCGAGCGGGCTTTTCGTATTGCCGAGTACCTGGGCGCTGACCAGGCCGCACTGGATACCTCGCTGATCTGGGCTAAAAACGCCCCGGACGATCTTGAGGCACAACGTGCTGCAGCCATTCAGCTGGCTCGCAATGGCCGTTACGACGAGTCCATGGTCTACATGGAAAGAGTCCTGCAGGCCAAGGGCGATACTCACTTCGATTTCCTGGCCTTGTCGGCAGTAGAAACAGACGCGGAAACCCGTGCGGGCCTGCAAAAAAGTTTTGATAGCCTGCTGGTCAAGCATCCGGACAATGGCCAGCTGATTTTCGGCAAGGCCTTGTTGATGCAGCAGGACGGTGATGCCGAAGGCGCGCTGAAACTGCTGGAAAAAAATCCGCCGCAAAACGGTGAAGTCGCCCCTGTCTTGTTGCGCGCCCGTTTGCTGCAAAGCCTCAATCGCGGCAACGAAGCGTTGCCACTGCTGCAAAAAAGCATTCGCCAATACCCCGACGACAAACGCCTGGGCCTGACGTATGCCCGCACGCTGGTCGAGCAGAACCGCATGGGCGAGGCAAAAGTGCAATTTGCCAGACTGGTAGAGCAATACCCCGAAGACGATGAGCTGCGGTTCTCCCTGGCCCTGGTGTGCCTGGAAGGCAAGGCCTGGGATGAGGCCGAGGGCTATCTCGAAGAACTGATCGAGCGCGACAGCCATGTTGACTCGGCGCACTTGAACCTTGGCCGTATCGCCGAAGAGCGCAACGACCCCGAAACTGCACTCACCCAGTACGCTCTCGTGGGCCCGGGCAACGACTATCTGCCAGCACAATTGCGTCAGGCCGATATTCTGATCAGCCACGGTCGCGGTGCAGAGGCATCGAAAAAGCTGGCCGCGGCTCGTGATGCACAACCCGACTTTGCCATTCAGTTGTACTTGATAGAAGCGGAAACCCTGTCGGCGAATAACCAGACCGATCGCGCCTGGAATGTTCTGCAGCAAGCACTCAAGCAATACCCGGACGATATGAACCTGTTGTATTCACGGGCCATGCTGGCCGAAAAACGCAACAATCTCGAACAAATGGAACGGGATTTGCGCGCCATCATCAAACGCGAACCTGACAATGCCATGGCATTGAATGCGCTGGGCTACACGCTATCGGATCGAACCACGCGCTACGCGGAAGCCAAAGCACTGATTCAGCAAGCCTATGACCTGAACCCGGATGACCCGGCGGTGCTCGACAGCCTGGGCTGGGTGAATTTCCGCCTTGGCAATCTCGATGAAGCAGAACGCTTGCTGCGCCAGGCGCTGGAGCGCTTCCCGGATCAGGAGGTCGCCGCTCACCTGGGCGAAGTCCTGTGGGCCAACGGCAAGCAGCGTGAAGCCAAAAAAATCTGGGGCACTTTTCTTAAAGAAAATCCTGACAGCCCTATTCTGCGCAAAACCATCTTGCGCCTGACCGGATCAGAGACTCTTTAACTCATGTTTTTTCGTCATATGCGCCATTTAGTTATTTTTAGCCTTGTTGCCTTGCTCGCCGGCTGCGCGGGCTTTGGTTCCCGCGAATCCGTTGAAGGTCACGGCAGCCCGGCCTTGTGGTCGGCGCATAAACAGCAATTGACCCAGCTCGACGGTTGGCAAATCAACGGCAAAGTCGGCATTCGCGCCCCCAAAGACTCAGGCAGCGCCACGCTGTTCTGGCTCCAGCGCCAGGATTATTACGATATCCGCCTTTCCGGTCCGCTGGGCCGGGGCGCTGCCCGCCTGACCGGACGCCCGGGAAGTGTCGTTCTGGAAGTCGCCAGCCAGGGTCGCTATGAAGCACCCACGCCCGAAGAACTGCTGGGCGAGCAATTGGGCTGGAGCCTGCCGGTGTCACATCTGGTCTGGTGGGTGCGCGGTTTGCCTGCACCTGGCAGCAAAAGCCGCGTGACGTTGAATGCTGATAGCCGCCTTGCCAACCTGGAGCAGGACGGCTGGAAAATCGAATATTTGAGCTACGTCGAGCAAAACGGCTTCTGGCTGCCCGAGCGGGTCAAGCTGCACGGCCCGGATCTGGATGTGACGTTAGTGGTTAAAGATTGGCAACCTCGCCTGTTGGGTCAATGAGATGCAAGGCCATTTAGATAAAGACGCCCTGGTTCTGCCCTCCCCGGCAAAACTTAACTTGATGCTGCACATCCTCGGCCGCCGAGACGATGGCTATCACGAACTGCAAACGCTGTTTCAATTCCTCGATTACGGCGATGAAATGACCTTTGCCGTGCGTGACGACGGCGTCATTTGCCTACACACCGAATTCCCCGGAGTCCCTCACGACGAAAACCTGATCGTGAAGGCGGCAAAAAAACTTCAGGCGCAATCCGGTTGCGCACTGGGGATCGATATCTGGATCAAAAAAGTGTTGCCCATGGGCGGCGGCATTGGTGGCGGCAGTTCAAATGCGGCGACTACCCTGCTGGGGCTTAACCACCTTTGGCAGTTGGCCTGGGATGAAGATCGGCTGGCTGCGCTGGGCCTGAGCCTTGGGGCCGACGTCCCGGTTTTCGTCCGCGGGCACGCCGCATTTGCTGAGGGTGTAGGGGAAATCCTTACGCCTGCAGACCCTGAAGAACCCTGGTATCTGGTCCTTGTCCCGCAAGTCTCTGTTAGTACAGCAGAAATATTTTCAGATCCTTTGTTGACACGTGACTCTTTGCCCATTAAAGTGCGCCCCGTTCCCAAGGGAAACAGCCGAAACGACTGCGAAGCAGTTGTGAAGGAGCGTTATCCAGAAGTACGTAACGCTTTGAATTTGTTAGGTAAATATACCGAAGCAAAATTAACTGGAACTGGAAGTTGTATATTTGGGGCCTTCCCAAACGAAGCAGATGCTGATAAAGTGCTGCACCTTCTGACAGACACCCTTACAGGGTTTGTAGCAAAAGGAAGCAACGTTTCGATGTTGCATCGCACGCTACAAGATCTGGCAAAGGAAACGGGTACACGGTACTCGTAGCAACAGATACAGGGGCGTCGCCAAGCGGTAAGGCAGCAGGTTTTGATCCTGCCATGCGTTGGTTCGAATCCAGCCGCCCCTGCCATTTCTTATACTCATCCAGGTTACCCTCAGCCTTCAGGTACTGCGCGTGTCCAAGATGATGGTCTTTACGGGGAACGCTAACCCCGATCTGGCTCGGCGTGTCGTACGTCAGCTGCATATCCCACTCGGTGACATCTCTGTCGGCAAGTTTTCCGACGGCGAAATTACCGCTGAGATTAATGAAAATGTCCGCGGTAAAGACGTTTTCATCATTCAGCCGACTTGTGCTCCGACCAACGATAACCTGATGGAACTCGTCGTGATGGCTGATGCCTTCCGCCGCTCCTCAGCGACTCGTATTACTGCTGTTATTCCTTACTTTGGTTATGCCCGTCAGGATCGCCGTCCGCGTTCCGCACGTGTGGCTATCAGCGCAAAAGTTGTCGCTGACATGCTTACCGTAGTCGGCATCGATCGTGTTCTCACGGTTGATTTGCATGCTGACCAAATACAGGGTTTCTTCGATATTCCTGTAGATAACATCTATGGCTCCCCAGTTTTGGTGGATGACATCGAAGATCAGCGCTTTGAGAACCTTATGATTGTGTCCCCGGATATCGGCGGCGTCGTGCGTGCACGAGCTGTTGCCAAGTCCTTGGGCGTCGATCTGGGTATCATCGACAAACGCCGTGAGAAAGCCAATCACTCGGAAGTGATGCATATCATCGGTGATGTCGAAGGGCGTACCTGTATTCTGGTTGATGACATGGTCGATACCGCCGGCACTCTGTGCCACGCGGCTAAAGCCTTGAAAGAGCATGGCGCTTCCAAAGTGTTCGCCTACTGCACACACCCTGTGCTGTCGGGTCGGGCAATCGAGAATATCGAAAATTCCATGCTGGATGAGCTGGTGGTGACTAACACCATTCCGCTGTCCGCAGCCGCACAAGCCTGTTCGCGTATCCGCCAGTTGGATATCGCACCGGTTGTTGCTGAAGCGGTTCGCCGCATCAGCAACGAAGAATCGATCAGCGCGATGTTCCGCTAAGGGCCCTGCCCTTCTCAGACATCACGTTGACGAAAAGCGCCCCGCCCCAGCAGCCTGTTGGGGCGGGGCTTTTTTGCCCATACCGTCCATAGCGCTGGTCGCAAACGCTAGGCCGGATGTGGTTATTTTGGAGATACAACATGAACGATTTTACTCTGAATGCTGAAGTGCGTTCCGACCTGGGGAAAGGTGCGAGCCGCCGCCTGCGTCGTCTCGCAAGCCTGGTTCCAGCTGTAGTTTACGGTGGCGAAAAAGCCCCTGAATCCATCAGCATGCTGGCTAAAGAAGTTGCCAAACTGCTCGAAAACGAAGCTGCTTACAGCCACGTTATCGAACTGACCGTTGGCGGCGTTAAGCAAAACGTGATCATCAAAGCTCTGCAACGTCACCCGGCTAAAGGCCACGTGATGCACGCTGACTTCGTTCGCGTTATTGCTGGTCAAAAGCTGACTGCAATCGTTCCAGTTCACTTTGTTGGTGAAGCTGCTCCGATCAAGAAAGGCGGCGAGATCTCGCACGTTGTTGCAGACATCGAAGTTTCCTGCCTGCCAAAAGACCTGCCTGAATTCATCGAAGTTGACCTGGCTAACGCCGAAGTCGGCTCGATCATTCACCTGTCGGACATCACCGCTCCTAAAGGCGTTGAGTTCGTAGCTCTGGCACACGGTAACGACCTGGCAGTAGCCAACGTTCACGCTCCACGTGTTGCACCAGAAGCAGACGCAGAGTAATTCATTACTCTGTCGTTGGAGTTTTGAGAAACATCGCGAGCTAACACGCAGCGAGTAAAGCGGACAAGATCGCGAAGTTTACTCATGTAAACCCGCTTTTTTGTCCGTTTTCGCCGCTAACCGTTAGCGGCGATGTTATCCACAACTCCATAGAAGGGCCCTTGTCGTGACCGCCATAAAACTGATCGTTGGCCTGGGAAATCCAGGCACCGAATACGAACAGACCCGGCATAACGCAGGGGCCCTTTTTGTTGAGCGTCTCGCGTCGGCAAACGGGGTAAACCTGGTTGCAGACCGCAAATATTTTGGCCTGACCGGGCGATTCAGCCACCAGGGTCAGGATGTTCGTCTGTTGATTCCCACCACCTATATGAACCGAAGCGGCCAAGCCGTTGCGGCGCTTGCCGGTTTCTACCGCATTGCGCCGGAGTCCATACTGGTGGCCCACGACGAACTCGACCTCCCACCTGGCGTTGCCAAGCTCAAACTGGGCGGCGGTCATGGAGGTCATAACGGGTTGCGCGACATCATCGCGCAGCTGGGAAACAACAATAATTTTTACCGTCTGCGGCTCGGCATTGGCCACCCAGGCGTCGCCAGCATGGTGTCCAACTTTGTTCTGGGTCGTGCGCCTCGCGCCGAACAGGAAAAACTGGACGCCAGCATCGATTTTGCCCTCGGCGTGCTGCCGGATATCCTCGCCGGGGAATGGAACCGTGCGATGAAAAACCTGCACAGCCAGAAGGCCTGACTCTACTCCTCGGGGAAAACACCATGGGATTTAACTGCGGCATCGTCGGCCTGCCTAACGTCGGCAAATCCACCCTGTTCAACGCCCTGACCAAATCCGGTATTGCGGCCGAGAACTTCCCCTTCTGCACGATCGAGCCGAACACCGGCATCGTGCCGATGCCCGACCCACGTCTGGACGCGCTGGCTGCCATCGTTAAACCTCAGCGCATCCTGCCAACCACCATGGAGTTCGTAGATATCGCGGGCCTCGTGGCTGGCGCATCGAAAGGCGAAGGCCTGGGCAACAAGTTCCTGGCCAACATCCGTGAGACCGATGCTATCGCTCACGTGGTCCGCTGCTTTGAAGATGAAAACGTGATTCACGTTTCCAACAGCGTTGACCCGAAGCGTGACATCGAGATCATCGATCTTGAGCTGATCTTCGCCGACCTCGACAGCTGCGAAAAGCAACTGCAGAAAGTGGCGCGTAACGCCAAAGGCGGCGACAAGGACGCAGTGGCTCAAAAAGCACTGCTGGAACAACTGATCGCACACTTCACCTTGGGCAAGCCGGCACGCAGCCTGATCAAGAACATGGATGCCGATGAGAAACACATCATCAAAGGCTTCCACCTTCTGACGACCAAGCCTGTGATGTACATCGCCAACGTGGCCGAAGACGGTTTCGAAAATAACCCGTTGCTCGACGTGGTAATGGCCATTGCCGAAGAAGAAGGCGCAATCGTGGTTCCGGTCTGCAACAAGATCGAAGCTGAAATTGCCGAGCTCGAAGACGGTGAAGAAAAGGACATGTTCCTTGAAGCCCTGGGTCTTGAAGAGCCAGGCCTGAACCGCGTTATCCGTGCCGGTTACGAGATGCTTAACCTGCAGACCTACTTCACTGCAGGCGTTCAAGAAGTACGTGCCTGGACCGTTAAGGTAGGTGCTACTGCTCCGCAAGCCGCTGGCGTAATTCACACCGACTTCGAAAAAGGCTTTATCCGCGCCGAAGTTATCGCGTATGACGACTTCATCAAGTACAACGGCGAAGCCGGTGCAAAAGAAGCCGGTAAATGGCGTCTGGAAGGCAAGGAATACATCGTAAAAGACGGTGACGTCCTGCACTTCCGCTTCAACGTGTAAAACAGCACACGTCTAAAAAAACCGCGCTCAGGCGCGGTTTTTTTTGGCCTGGTATTTAGTGCAGGGCAAACCATCCCCCGGACAAAAGGTCTATGGTAAGTCTCAAGGCCTCAAGACTGACCGGGAGTTTCAATGCTCGCCAAGGTGTTTATCAATCGTTTCACCACCCCTCTGATTCAGCGGATAACCTTTCGCTGGTCTTCCGCCTGGCGAGATGCGCTGGCCTCGGCAATCGCGGCCGCATTGGCCTGGGTCCTCGCCAAACATTTATTCGGCCATGTACACCCCGTTTTTGCGGCCATCAGCGCAGTGGTTTGCCTGGCACCAGGCCTGCCCAGTCATGGCAAACAGGCGATTGGTTTGATGGTGGGGGTGGCCACCGGGATTATCGTCGGTGACGCCGCCTTGTGGCTTCCGGATGATTACCCCCTGCTGCGGATTGGCTTTGCCACCTTCTCTGCAATCGCCATTGCGGCCTTGTACGGCCTGGGGGCCGTAGTACCGATCCAGGCAGGGGTTTCTGCTGTGCTGATGCTGGCTGTCGGCCCGGAGAGTGCCGGAGTGGTACGCATGCTTGATGTATTGGTCGGGGCTGGCGTTGGACTGGTCTTCAGCCAGGTGTTACTGACCCCCAACCCTATTGGTATCATTGACAGCTCGGCGAAAGACTTACTGGAAAAGCTCTCCTCGGGCTTCAGCAAAAGCTTGCAGGCACTCGAAGAAAAAAACGCCGATAAAGCCCAAAACGCCGTGCAGATTTTCTCCCGGGCCCACGACAGCCTGATTGCTCTGGAGAACGGAATCAGCATGGCTCGCAACACCGCACGCTGGACCTTGCGCGGGCGCTTTGTGTCACGCGAGGTCAAGGGCATTGCCAGTCGTTACGAACGCCACGCCGTTCGCTTGTATGCCAGTTCCCTACTGTTCTCTGAAGCCTTTGCCGATGCCTTGCGCAAGGAGCAAGGCCCGGCGCCAGCCTCACTGCACGAGCGACTGGCAAATGTCGCCTCAGGCTGTGCTTCGATCGCCAACGACAATGAGCGTCCCGTATTGATCCCGGTGTCTGCCAGTGAACTGGCCGACGCGGTGTCGGCCCCGTGGCAGCTGTGCTTGCAACACCTGAGTACGGTTGAAAGCGCCCTTTTGACCTTTGGCTTTACCACGCAAACCGAAAGCACTAAAAACGCCGAGAAAAGCAAACCCTAAGCACAAGCAAAACGCTTGAGCCCTCGGGCTCAGGCGTTAAATCACGCAGTTACTAGTACAAACTCCCACAGTTTCTATTTCTCTTAACCCCAGAAATACGGCCACTTCATGACTTGGCTTACCTATTCAATAGCACCAAGCTGTTTCCAGACGGGAAATACTCTACACAACTGTCTATCCGAGTTGGCTGTCAACACGGCTGTCTCAAAAAAGAAATATAACGAGAGTACACTCAATGGTGTCTTCCCATTCGAAAGACAAACTTTATCAAACCTATCATTTCGAAGATCCCGAACTCGACGCCACCATCCACAGCACGGCAACACTTAATATCGATATATTGCTCCACGGAGAAACCGGCACAGGAAAAGACACACTGGCCGAGCAACTTCATTACTTATCCGAACGCCGAGGCCACTACGTTGCACTTAACTGCGCAGCCATTCCGGAGGGGCTGGCAGAAAGCCAATTATTTGGTGTCACTCAAGGGGCATTCACCGGCGCACTGCAATCACGCCCTGGCTTTATAGAAGCGTCTGACAGAGGCACGTTATACCTTGATGAAATAGACAGTATGCCGCTGACCCTGCAGGCAAAATTACTACGCGTACTTGAAACCCGAGGGGTTGAACGGCTGGGCTCGACAAAGTTCATACCGGTCGACATGCGCGTTATTGCATCGGCTCAAACCTCACTTCCAACGTTGGTAGAACAAGGTCAATTCAGACGTGATCTTTACTACCGCCTCAACGTAGTCAACCTGCACTTACCGCCGTTACGTGAACGACGCGAACATATTATTCCATTGTTTTTGAATCTTATTCAGCGCGAGGCACACTACTTTAACTCGTCCATACCAGTGCCCAGCACCTCACTGCTTCAACGAGTGGCTTGCCACGATTGGCCAGGCAATGTCAGAGAATTGCGCTCCGCCGCCAAGCGCCTGGTATTGGGGATTCCCCCCCTGTGTTCATCTACCCGCGAACATGAAAACAGCACCCTGAAATTGAAAGACCGTTTACAGCAAATAGAAAAGTAGTTGATCGCGGACTCCCTGCGTCGCCACCGCCACTGTATAGACGCTGTTGTGCTTGAGCTTGGCATAGCCAAACGCACGCTCTATCACCGAATGAAACAACTTGAAATCTCCTGACCCACATTCATTGGAACTGCAGACTCCGATACTGACACTCAATACTTGAATCAATTAACTGATTCACCCCCTAAATCTCACACTTTGCATTTGGAGATAACATATGCTTTCTCTGCTAGCACCTCTTATATTGCCCCTCGCCAATAAAGTCATTGACTCGCTGGGCGGCATGGCCAAAAACCTGGTGGGAAACGTTGTAGACAATGCGGTATCACACACCAAAAACATCACATCGCACCCCACCCATACACCCCATAAAATCTCGTACTAGTTATCCAGCTATCATAGAGAGGCAAAACACATGTTTGGTATTGGCGGAATTATTGGCTCACTTATCGGGGGGGGGGTCGCAACAATGAAATCGACCCGTTGGAAGCGCTAAAAGACTTCAACAAACAGGAAGCGTTGAAAAAGTTTTATGACACTAAAGAAAAAATTGAAACCGACAACAAAAGCGCAAAATTTAATGGGGTTATAGATTCACAAACCAAACAGGTCAACGCAATGACCGAACTCTCAAGAAAAATCACTGTTTAATCTTTAACACCGCCCCATCCCTGGATGGGGCATCTAACCGATCGGTGAGTACAGCAACTGGAATACGCAATTCCAAGCCGTCGTTTGAGGTTTAAATGAAAATTAACACATCACCCTCTGTCGCCCTAAAACCGTCGATCTCTTTTGAGGCCCCTTTTCATACACCTGCAATAGCCGATATCAACTGGTTCACCGCTTCATTACTCCCCTCTCCCACCCAAACACCTTACATCGCAACCTCCGACAGCCTAATCGCTCATCCGCTAAAGCAACGCTCGGCGTTATTGCAGGAGCTCTCAAACACTGCCGCGCGTGCCTTGCAAAAAGTCAGCACCAGTACCGATCCAATCGACATGCTCAAATCAACCCGGGCCATATCGGCATTTCACCTTGAGACGCTGTTGAGCGCCAAGATGATCAGCAAGACGTCACAAGCCATCGAAAAACTCACCAACCTGTCCTAGGCGGTAACCGCATGGCATCGCGCCTTCTCAGGAGCCTGTTATTGATGCTCGCGTTGTGTTTGAGCGGTTGTGGCGAAAGCGTCGAGCTGCACAGCCAGCTTTCCGAACAAGAGGCCAATGAAGTCATCGCCGAACTGGCAGACAAACACGTCCAAAGCCAAAAGATCGCTACCAAAAACGGAGTCTCCGTGCGCGTAAGTGCGCAAGACATCAGCCGGGCCATAAAGACACTGGCAGCAGCCGGGTTACCCAAAGCCACTCGTTCGACACTGGGGGAAATATTTCGCAAGGAGGGGGTCATTTCTACGCCGCTGGAAGAGCGCGCCCGTTACATCCATGCCTTGTCACAGGAGCTCGAAGCCACGTTGTCGAATATTGACGGGATCATCGTGGCACGGGTGCATGTGGTACTTCCCGAGCGGGTAGCCCCGGGGGAGGCAGTTCAACCCGCTTCCGCTTCGGTTTTTATCAAACACGACTCAAGGCTTGACCCCGACAGCATTCAATCACGGGTACGCCGAATGGTTGCCAGCAGCATTCCGGGCATGGCCACGGCGTTAGACAACCCGCATAAAATCACCACGGTGTTTGTGCCAGCAACCGCCTTTCAAGACACGCAGCAATTGCTCTTCTTCGGCCCTTTTCTGGTGCCGAAGCAAGACCTGGGGTTTTGGAAAAAAACCTTCTACGGTGCGATTCTTGGGTTCCTTCTGGCGATCACTGGCCCGATTTTGTGGCTTAAGTTACGAAATAGAACGGCCCCCTCTAAAGAGGGCTCTGCATGAGCGACGCTTACAGCTGGGCTCAGTGGTGGGCCTTCCCGTGGCGCCACGCGCACCCGGACTGGCAGGCCCCAGACGTAGTCGCCTATGAAGCCGGACTGACCCGTAACCGGCACGCGGCCCTGAGCAAGACCTTTGCCATTGCCCCCTGCCTGCCCTGCAAGCCCACTGCCAGCCTGGTTTACCTGGCCCTGGCGCGACCGTCACAACACGACCGCATGTTGCAACTGGCCGACAACATTTGCCGGCCATTAGAGCCCAATCGGCTCGACGCGACACAGCGTCTGTGGTGCCAGCGTCTGGCCATGAGCTTGCACACCCAACGCTGGCTCAAGCCGACCGACGATACCTTGCAACTCCTGAGGGCTTGGGTCGCACCGCACGTGTGGTCGCGATTGCGACTGCGTTTTGCGCCTTGCCGGATCATGGCCATGGAGCAAATCCCAGCACCGGATATCTCTGCGGCCAAGCTTCAGGTGCTTTGGCAAGCGGTGCTCTGGTACGAGCAAACCTACAATCCAGACGCAGGTAGCACCGAGGTTCAGCTCAATGCTGTCACGACGCACCCTTAAACTGCGGCCCGGGCCCCCTGGACTGCACCAGACACTTATTACCCGCGAAAACCTCATCGACTGCGGCCAGGTCAATCAAGTACTTGCGCAAGCAAAGGCGCAAGCTGACGAACTGCTGAGCACTGCTCAAGCAACATCGCAGGCCCTGTTGAAAAAAGCCCACGGCGAATTCTGGCAACTGGCCAACGCCCAGCTTTCGCACTGGCAACTGGAACACCTGGTCCTGTGCAAGGGGATTGAGTCGAGCGCTTCAACAGTGGTCAACCAGACCTTGCGTCATCTATTCGATGAGGTGCCGCAACCGGCTCGTATCGTCGCCTTGCTTGAGCATTTGCTGCGCGCACAATGCCCGCCCGCGAACGCAACGCTGCGCTGCCATCCACAAGCTCTTGAACGTATTGGGCAGTGGCTCAGCACCCACCCCGACACGTCCTGGCAACTCCAGACCGATGAACGCCTCGACACTCAGGCTCTGGTGCTTGTCACTGTCCGTGAAGACCTGCGTATCGACTGGGCCACAGCCATCGAGGCCTTGTTGATACCTGCTTGCACCGATGGAACCGATGATGACGTAGCCGCCACTGAGTCGTGAATATTACTGATTGGAGGAAGTATGGCTTCGTTCGAAAGTGTCCAGCGCCGAATAGATACCCGTTTTGCCCAGGCCCAAAAAAACCTGGATGAAATCGCCTCGAACAATCAGACCGGTGTCGAAGACATGAGGCGGTTCTTCGAAGCGTCACGAAGCGTGGCGATCGCAACGTTTGCGATCACCGAGCAAACACGGCTCAAACACAGCCTGACCAAAAGCATTATTGATGCCGTGCAGTAATGATGGGAATCAAGCGCGCCAGCCAGATCGCATTGCTGACTTATCTTTTTATCTTAATGCCCCACGCCATGGCTGCAGTGCCCGATGACTGGAAAAAAACACCCTATGCCCATGAAGCGAGCAACCGGATGTTGCGCGATGTTTTGGAGGACTTCGCCCACACCGTTGGCCTTCAGCTACAGATCGACGGTTCATTGCAAGGCGTCGTCAACGGCAAGCTGCGCGCCGACACGCTGCCGGGGTTTCTGGATCGGCTGGGGCTGGAGCATCGCTTCCAATGGTTCGTCTACAACAACACGCTGTACATCAGCTCTCTGGACCAACAACGTTCTGCACGGTTGGAAGTCGCGCAAGACACCGTAGCTGACTTGAAAACAGCTCTGAGTCAGATAGGCCTGCTGGACGAGCGTTTCGGTTGGGGTGAGCTGCCCGATATCGGCGTAGTCCTGGTTTCAGGCCCCAGACGCTACATAGAGCAAATAAGACAGTTCAGCCGTAAACGGGCAGAGGCAACCAACAAACAGGATGTTCTGACCTTCGCGCTCCAGTTCGCCAACGCTGCGGATCGCCAGATCGACTATCGGGGCGAAAAACTGACAGTCCCCGGTATTGCCAGCCTGTTACGCGGGCTTCTCGATCCCAAATCTCCAACGCCATTGGCTCTTGAGCCTGACAGGGCGTCCCCGATAGGCAGCCTCGGCGCCTCCTTCTCAAACACCTCTACAACCCCAGCGCCTAAAACCGCCCTGGCACCAACAAGCACAAGCAACATCCGGGTGGAGGCCGATGTGCGCAACAACAGCGTGCTGATCTACGACACGAACGAGCGACGGGCACTCTATCAATCCTTGATCGCCGAGCTGGATGTACCACGAAAACTGGTAGAAATAGATGCTGTGATTCTGGACATCAATCGCACTCAACTCAAAGAGTTGGGCGTGAATTGGGGGTTTCAGAACAGCCGCTTTCGGGCCGGGACAGGCAATCTGTCAGGCAACAACCCCTCGACTGTAAACATTGCCCGGTTTGATCGTTTCGTAGCCGATGTGAAGGCCCTGGAGGAGCGCGGCCTGGCGACGGTGGTGTCCAATCCTTCGATCATGACACTGGAAAACCAGCCTGCCGTCATCGACTTTAACCGCACTCAATACATCAAAGCCGTCGGCGACGGAGTGGCAAACATCTTGCCGGTCACCACGGGCACCAGCTTCCAGGTCATCCCACGGGTGATCGCAGCCAGTGGAGCCAATCAAATTCATTTGATCATCGACATTGAGGACGGCGCTTTTGCCAATAACGTCGGTCCCAATTCAACACCGGATGTGCGTCAAGGCAAAGTCAGTACCCAAGCGGTTATCAGCGAACAACAATCCCTGGTCATTGGCGGTTTTCATGTGGCAGAAGAAGCCGACAACCGCAATCAGGTGCCCTGGCTTGGGAGTATTCCCTGGCTGGGCAAAGCGCTGTTTTCTTCGACGCAGTCCACTAATAATCGCCGTGAACGACTGTTTATCCTGACACCACGGCTTATTGGCGATCAGACCAACCCTGTGCGCTACTTGCCGCAATCGGATCAGGCGGTGCTCGAAGCCGCGCTAAGCCCGTTGGCACGGCGTGGGGCGCAGCACCCGCCCGTCATCAATCGCACCGATGTCGCGCAAGCCCTGGCTCATTTGGTCACGGGCCGCATACCTGCCCATTTCAAGGCCATGCCGATGCCTGCCCGGACGGGTATTCGGTGTAATACGCCCGATTTCTTGAGGGTTGATCCCGACCGGCGCCAATGGTTCGAAAGCGCCCATTACAACGTCGCCGTCCTGGTTTTGCACAACCGGAGCCAGAGCCGCGTGCGCATCGATGAAAGTGAATGCAGCAATACCAACACCCTGGCGGTGAGTGTCTGGCCCCGCCCGTGGCTGGCCCCGGGAGAGCAGGCGGAAGTCTTTATTGCTACTCGACCGCCCGACCAGGATGAGCTGAAGGCGGTGCCTCGACCATCCTTGTTAACACCCGCACAGAGTGCCTCCCAATGATCCGGTTGTTCACTGTTGTCATGACCCTTGTCCTGGGGATGACGCTTCAAGGGTGTGCCACGAATTGCCAAGGTGATTCGTGCACACGCCCAGTGTCCAGCGCCGGCAACCTGGTGATCTGGTGGCCCACACACATGCGCAACGAGACAGGTCCTGACGCCCTACGGCCAGACCATCTGGTGGTTCTCCTTGAACAGTGATCCCAACCGCCGAACACTTCATAGGCAGATATGAATGAAACAACACCCGTGCTCCCCTCAGCTACTGCTGGCAGCCCTGAGTCAGCATCTCAACGTCGACTTGCATCTGGAAAACGGCGTGTGTGCATTGTTCGACAGTCAGGGGCTGGAGGTATGCGTCATCGAGCTCTTGCCCCAACACAGCGCTGCCTTGCTGCACTGTGCGGTGAGCACTCACCGCCCTGCCCCTGATCAAGACCGCCAGTTGCTCCGGCTCAACTTTCAACCCGACCTGCTGAACGGTTGCTGGTTGGCGCTGGACGCGGATGACAGCGTACGTCTGTGTGCCCAGTGCCCGGCCGAACGTTTAACGCCACCCGACTTTTGCCAATGGGTCTGCGGTTTTATCCAACAAGTGACCGACACCCGCCAGTTGCTGACCCAGCCTGCGTGAGCAGTCAGGCTGGCCGTATCGTTACATCAAGGGTCTGCGGCCATCCCTGATCTTGAGATCAAGCACCTCTGGATTGAACTCCGTTTTACCGGGCTCGCTGACCACATCCTTGAGCTTCATGCTGACCGGAACATTCTGGTCCCTGCCATATTCGAACTCGGTATTGAGAACCTTATGGGTATGGCTCAGCGCTGCACTGCTGCTGAATGACAAAACAGGCGTGGGCAACGCCATGCTATGGGTTCGGCTGGCCGTGTAACTCACACTCATGGTTTTGATCCGCAGGTTGTCCGGGTTTTTCAGCGCCTGTTGAACATCATATTCAGGGCTGCGGACATCCCCGACCTTGCTTTCGATCATCCGTAACACATCGGGTTTGACCTCCAGCCCGATGCTCACGGAAGTGCCTTGGTTGCTCTTCAGGTCTTCAAGGGTGCGGGCCAGCTGTGGCTGACTCGCCAACAAGTGGAGAATGGCCGCCTTGTTCGCGGGAGCAACGTCGTTGAGCCACTCATCCTGCGCGCCACCGCTCAGCCCCACATAGGTCACCGTGCCTTCAACTGAACTCAGCTCGCGCTTGCCCTGTGCAATCAGTGCCTGCTGATGATGAAGCTGCTGCAGCTGGTTCTTGAGCTCATGGTGTTCCTGGGGCCGTGTGTCCGGGACTGACTGTTGTTCGAATAGACGTTGCAGGCTTTTCAGTTGTTCGATCGGGTGACCCTCTGCCGGAACTCTAGCCAGCAATTGCTCCTTTAATTGCGGTGAATGGCTCGACAAGGCATCACGCAGATCATTGATTTTCGCCTGTTCAATCGCAACAGGCTGCTTGAAGGTAAAGCGCATGGCACGGGCAGCACTGCGGTCAAAACTGACCATGAGCGAAATATCAGACCCGGTGAACCCCACCAGAGTCGAGCCGCCAGAATCGACCTGGGCCAACGCGGCCGTGTTGGCTGGCCCCACCCCTGCCGATGCACTGCCTTTGGCTAACAGCTGAAAATTGTCGCCCCTCGCCCAGGTCATATCCTTCGCTCCTTGGGACACAGAGCGACTCTGATCAAAATGGGCCAGATTAAGTCCCCCGCCCACATTAATCACCGCCCGCACCAGCCCCGCCAGGGCATCTGAGTTTTCAGGCAGCAGAACATGGGCACGCCCCTGCACCAGAGCGGACACACTTAAATCCACGGTGTTTTTGGAGCGCTGACCACTTTGATGATTACAACCCAGGTCCAGTAGGTCGAAGACATCTCCCTTGCGCCCCGCAAGAATCTCCATCGCCGCCGGCAAGTCAGCTTCCGTCACATCAAAGCTGACACTTGCACCCGTGTCCCGCGAGACAGCCAGGGTTGCCTCCGCCCCCACCCGAACTCCGGTCCCGAATGCGTCCCCCACGGGCATTAGCGTCACGCCACTGCCCAAAGAGGCACTGAGCCCATGAGCCGTGCCACTGTTGATTTCAATAGTGGCGCCCGTATCCGTTCGACTGAAAATGACGCCACTCGCCTTGGCCCTCGAAACGCCTACAAACACTTCAAGCAGCGGCACAGGCAACATGCCTGTGGCAAATACCCCGGCCGCCTTGGTTTTAGTCCGGCTAGACGCGATGGATTGCCCGCTGTCCGATTGCTGAATGTGCTGCATCAAGACCTGTTTGATATCCCCCTTCCCGCCAATGCCCAAGGTTCGCGCTATATGGAAATGCAGCGCTGATCCGGGGTTGCTCAAGTCCTTGGCCAATAATTTGAAATTCTTATATAGCGTCTCCGCTTGCGCGAAGCTGTTGATCTGTTGCGACGCTTTCTTGTGCACAGGGCTGTCGTGATACGCCTGCATGATCACCTCCAGTGTCCCGCTGATCAGGGGCTGATCGGGGGGGTCATTTTCCAGCAGGGTGATCAGTTCGCCGAGCCGGGACAGTGTGCGGGCATGTTGAATCAAATCACTTTCTATCAGTGCAGTCGGGTTGCCCAGATCACGCTTTTGATCCCCGTGCCAGGGCGACAAGGAAACACCCTGTTTTTCATAACTGCGAAGCAAAGCGGCGGTGGTATTAGTGTTTGAGGGCGCGAGGTTTTCGAACGTCTGGCGCATTTGATTAAGACTGAACGCCGAGCGCTTCGCAGAGTGATCAACCGCCGCGACGGCCTGTTCCGGGATAACCCTGGCCCCCTTGATGTCACCCAGCCGGATAGCCAGAGACTCACTGTTTTTCTCGACCTGACCCAGTGCGTGCTTGAGGGCGCCAGCCAAAGCTTGCGTCGATTGCTGCTCACTCAAGCGTTCAAGACGCGTCGTCATGTTCGTGGTGCAGGGTGCTGCCTTCGCCAGCGCATCAAGTTGCCCGCGCAAGGCCCGATCATCGGCGTAAAGCCCAGCCAGTCCGGCACGTCCCTTGAAGTGATACTGAATATCCAGGCCTATATTCTTAAGGCCTTCAAGGGGTTTTATGTGGGCGCCAATGCCGGATAAAAGCCCTCGATCACGCTCCAGACCTTCCGCTTTATGGCCTAGAACGGTGGAGGTCACAGCCCAGGCTGTGCCGTTGTTTTGGCTTTTGATTTCACCGCCACTCAACACTGAGTTCAAGGAACTATCGCCCGCTTTGGGCGGCGCTGGCGCTTCCCATTTCGGCTGCCCGTCGGGCGAGACGACCAACTGGCGAAATATTTCGCCCCAGCGATTTTGTTGAGGATCGTTTTCTCCCCAACTGGCAATCAACTGTTTATCAGGGCCCATGCGCAGTGATTTCAAGCACTCATTGCCGGGTAGCTTGACGGCTTCCCACGTTTTCGCTGTCGAGGAAGGACTTTGCCAGTGGGCTTTCTCCAGCTTGAGCAACTCCCCCGTTCGGCTCTGCGCGTAAAGATCTCCCCGGCGATCCAGCGCCAGTGCCTTAAGCGCTTTTGGCAGGGTAAAGGATAAGGCCCTCTCTGCTCCGTCCACATGGGCATGCAGCTGATTATCTTGATCCAGGGTCACAAAGCGCTTGGCGTTTTCCACCGCAAAACCTGTGATCTGCCGTTCACCCTTGACGCTTGCCCCGCTGCTGAGGGTGACATGAGTGCGGGCGCCCTCAGGCGGTGCCAGGTCGTAACTAGCCTCCATGTACACAGAGCCACGACTTTTGTGTGTCGCCAGTTCCTGAAGCTGACCGGCTTGCAACACATAAGCACGACCATCCAGTCCCCGCTCCAGCTGGTCCACATTCATGTGATCGGTCTTTTCCCATTGCTGTGCTTGCGAGTCCCAACACAGCAGTGTGTTGCCCTCTAGCGCAACCTTGCCCCGCTGGCCCAGATCAACGGCATTAGCGAGTGCTCGCAGCCCAGGCTCCGGCACCCCCTTATCAATAACCTTGAACAACACATCACTGAGGTTCCAGCCCGGCTCCTGAGAAGGCGTATCTGTCAGAGGAGCGCTGTGCAGCTGGTTGTGCGTGTCACGTATCAGGGCATTGAGCTGGCCAGCGTCGTCATGCATAAAACCTTTGATGCTGACGCCCCCCTTGTACAGAGACTCAAGTTTCCCGGCCGGTTCAGGCACCATGCGCAAACGCCCAGCCTGCGCGCTGCGCAGGTCCCCGCGCAAGAGTTCACCCTGGGCATTGGAGGCGTACAGCGTATCGCCCGACAGCCCAATACGGGTGAGTTGCACGGGCTTGCCCGATTCGCTGACAGGCACAAGATGCGTGCCGGGGGCTGTGGCATCCCGGCTGATCCGTAGTGAGAAACCCTCAGCCCAAGGTTCCAGGCTCACCTGTGTCTTGCCCTCGACACTCATGTCCCCGACACCCAGTGGCACCTTCATCAGCGCGCCTTCCCTGGTCAGGCCAAGACGACTGTAGGCAGCCTCATCCTTGTCGGGCAGCCAGCTTAAAGTCTGCGGTTCAAACCGATGCAGACGCTGCTCAACCAAGCGAAATTGGCGACCGTCATCAGTGGTGTGCACACCACTGATCTGCCCCAGGTGGGCACGGCCGGGATTGGCCAGTGGCAACGGTTGAGCCGCCAGGGTGCGGCTGCTTTTGAGCACCGCGGCAGCAGCAGGCGTGGACTGGATATGAAACACATTGAGCGTTTCGTCCAGGATCCGCAGCCCCTGGCCTTTACCTGTGTAGTCCGGGTCTTGCATAAAGCGTTTGGGCAACCGGTTGAGCTGGTGGGCAATGTCCTGCCCGGCGTGAGAGCCTTCGGTCATGACTTTGCCATCGGACAGTTGGGCGCTGAACGCCATTGAAGGCTGCCGATAGCTGCGAAACTGCGTCAATTGCGCAGGCGGCCTGCTACACCGTCCGCGCTGAAAGAGGTCGGAACACCACTTTGCGATGCTGCTCGAAGCAGGTTTTTGCTGGATGCCCGGGAGGGCGGGACGGGTTGCGTTCAAACGCATGTGCGCACGAACAGGATCTATGGGCACTAAGGGCATGACAGGCTCGACTCAATCGGATGATATCGATGAAGTGGCTTTAAACCCGGCCCCGGTTCCCTCTCGGTTAGCGACGGTCAAGCTCCGGCAGTTCAATGGTTTCACGCAGCGCGTCATCATCCAGTTCGCGCAGGGTGCGATAGACCAGCGCAACGGCCTGCAATGTCTCGCGGCCAATGCAACTGCCAAGCGCTTCGCGATACAGCGTACGCGCCAGCCAGACACACTGAACCACAGGTACCTGCGCAGCCTTGGCTCTGTCGATCATCTGCCGCGCGCGGGCATCGGTGCCTTTTTCAAGCAGCATCGGCAAGGGGGTTTGTGGCGGGCGGTAATAAAGTGCCACTGCAAAATGAGTCGGGTTGACCAGCAACATGTCGGCCTCTTCCAGCGGCGGCAACGTGGGCGCATGCGCTTGCTGGGCCATTTCGTAAGCCAGTTGCCGGCGCATCATCTTGACGTGCGGATCACCCTCCATGCCCTTGTACTCCTTGATCACTTCGACGTAGGTCATGCGCATGCGCTTGGCAAAAAAGTACTTTTGCAACGCCAGATCCACCAGCGCCAGCACCAGCAACAATCCAAGGCACACGTGCAATAAATACCGGAACAAGGTAATCAACGCGTCGATATAGCCAGGCAAGTCGGCGTTGACCAACCCCACCAACGCGCCCAGTGACGGCCCTATGACAAGGTAAAGCACCACACAGATCAGCAGCGCCTTGATCAGGCCCGTGAGCAAGGTCATCAACGACTGAGCCGAAAACATCTGCTTGGCTTGATTGAACGGGTTGAGCCGATTGAAGTCAGGCACCAGGACTTCGGGAGCAAACAGAAAGCCGAACTGCAGCCAGCTACTGATCAACTTCATGACAATTGCCGTACCTGTCATCAACAAGGCAAAGCCAAAAAATACGTAGCCCGCCTCTGCGATGACCGCTTGCAGCGAACGGCTGAAGGGCTGCCCTATCAGGCTCACGGGCAACATCAATAATTGTTCGAGGCGTTGCATGCTGCTGTGAGCCGATAACAATGCAATTTCGCTGATGGCTGTCAGCGCCAGAAGCTTGCCAATGTCCTGGCTCTGAGCGACCTGGCCTTTTTGACGCTGGTCTTGCAGCTTTTTTTGGCTCGCGTCGTATTTCTTTTCACCCGAGTCTTCACTCATGGCGGCGGTACCTTGAACAACAAACCCAAGGAATGCCCAAGATCCCCCAACCGGCTCATGCGTTCCACAATCAGATCCTGCAACTGCGGCAGATAGAGCAACAGGAAGCACAGCCCTGCCAGGCTCTTGGCGGGCATCGATAACACGAATACCTGCAACTGCGGGCTGTAGAGGCTCAGCACGGCAACCGCGAACTCGACAATCAGTAGCAACGCAATAAAAGGGGCCGCGTAAAGCACCAAATGCGTAAAGGTGTCGCCCAGCAGCGTTAAATAAACGGCAAAGCCATCTGCCCCCGGAGCCGGGAACCAAAGCGTTGCAGGCCAGATCAGGTAACTGTCCCAGATCACCTGGGTCAGGCTGCCCAGCCCCAGGCTGACTATCAGCAAGAAGATACTCAACTGCTTGAACATGTGCCCAACAGGCGTGGCATCCGGCCCCAGTGAAGGGTTGAGTTGCCCACCGATCAAGGCGCCGCGCTGGTTGTCCAGCAAGGCCCCAACCGACTCGAACAACCAGAAGGGCATGGACAGCAACATCCCCAGCAAAAAACCCAAAACCGCTTCTTTAAGCACCAACGCGCCTATCGCGAGCAGGCTGTAATCCATGCCCGAAAGGGTGTGGTGAATGCCCGGTACAGGGATCAATGCCAGTGAAAAAACGATGGCATGCCGAGGCATCCCTCGCACATGCTGAAAGCAGAATGCCGGAATCAGATAAAAGCAGGGATACAGACGCGCCATGGCAATGGCGAGGCTGGGCAAGTACTCAAGGTAAGGTATTTGTAGCGCCATGCCAGGGCTCCAGTCACTGCGCCGTGCGCGCCGCCATATCGAAGGTAAGGCTGGTCAACTGGATCAATTCAACTCCGATCCAGCGCCCGGTCAGCGCCAGCGTAATTCCCACGGCTACCAGCTTGATACCGAACGGCAAGGTCTGGTCCTGTATCTGCATCAGCGCCTGGATCAATGAGGTCAACACCCCCACTACGACCGCCACAATCAGCGGCGGCGCAGACAGCACCACCACCAGCAACATGCCTTGCTTGAACAATAGGATCGGGTCCATTGGCGTCTCACAGAAAGGACAGAAAAAGGCTGTCCAGCAGACGTGTCCAGCCCGATACCAGTACAAACAGCAGTAACTTGAGCGGCAGTGAAATCGTCATGGGTGAAACCACTTGCATGCCGAGAGCAAGCAGCAGGTTCGACACGATCAAGTCGATGACAATGAACGGGATATAGATCAAAAAACCGATTTCAAACCCCGCCTGCAACTGCGAAAGAACAAAAGCCGGAACCAGCAGAATCAGGTCATCGCGACTGACCTGTTGCGCCATCTCCGGGGGCCACATGCGGGCGGTGTTGTCCAGCAGGTGGGTCAGCACATCAGGGGCGGTGTTACGCAACATAAACGCCTGCAAGGGTTTTACGGCTTGCAGACCGCTGTCCTGCAAGGCTTGCACGCTGCTCAAATCCACCGGTGACTGCTTGAGAATCTGAGAGATTTCATAACCTACCGGCGCCATCACAAACAGCGTTGCGGCAAGCGCAATACCGTAGAGGGCCATGCTCGGTGGCACCTGCTGCACACCGATGGCGTTACGGGTAATCATCAACACGATGCAGATTTTCAAAAAAGCCGTGCACACCACCAGCAGCATGGGCATCAACGACAGCCCGGCGAGGAACAGCGCCAGCAGAAGAGGGTCAACCCCCTGAACCGTCATCGCGAAAAACTGATGCGCGACAATTGCAAGCCGAGTCGTCCATCGACCTCTACCAATTGACCGTGCCCAACCGCGCGATTGCCGTAGTACAGCCCGGCCATGCCTGTGCCGTAGCCTTCAATGTTCACTACCGTGCCGGGTGCCAATTGACGCAGCTCTCCCAGGCTCAATTTGAGCACCCCACAACGCACGCTCAGATCCAACAGCAAGGTTTCAAACGGCTCATCACCCTCTGACTCAGCAACCGCCGTGCCCGCAAACAGAACTTCATCCACAGCTGACTCCTCGATAGAACAAATACGCAGGCTCCGGCGCCCGCCTTCATCAACAATCTGCGCGTGTAGCCGCAGCCGTCCGACACTCAGTTGACCTATGCCATCCGCACTGAACGGCCCATGCTCCGCCACCAGTACGTCACCGACGCGTAACGTGCGTACCTGCTTAATTGCCAACTGCAAGCCTGCGAGTTCCACAGGAACTGCCAGCGCAAAGTCCTCGGGCAGCAGCGCCTTGATGGCCTGCCATCCTCCCGCGTCATGCAACATCAACAGGCTGTGAGGCGCCATGCTCAGTTGGCCGACACTGCGTGACTGCCCAAGACTCACGCTGATCCGGCATTCGAAGGTGCCCGGCTGCACAGTCGCAAGCGGTCGTAAGTGGCCAAACAGCCGAGTTAATTGCGGGCTCATGCGCTGCTGAAAAAGTGCCCAAAACCATGAGTTCGGATCATTGTCGCCGTCGGCCAAAACCACCGGACACTCACCGAACAGGCTCAGCATCGCGCCTGCGTCACTTAGGGTGATGACGCCGCACCGGGTCTCGAATGAGTGCGCGACCCCGGCCTCAGGCCCATGGCCCGGCTCAAGCAAAAGCTCTGCGGGCTCGCCAGCGACCTGGAACGAAAATCGAATGCCACGACCCAATCGGCGGTAAGCCGCTACCTGTTGAGCATCCAGACGGGACCATGTGACGGGCATCACCTTCATCCCCTGCGCGCCTGCATCAACTGGAGACTGACCGGCTGCCCCAGCGTGCGGGCCAGGTGTTGCTGACAATGTTGCTGCAGGCGGATGAGCCATTGGCGGGTGCCGGCTTGCTCAGCCTGCAACGAAATACTCCAGGCCCGACCTTCATACCGGGCGCGGACATAGATCCGCCCACGGCGCGCCAGGCAGATCACAAACTGCAGGGGTGATTGCCCGGTCACTGCCAAACGGGGCAACAACTGCTCAGACATTGCATGGGCCAGCCCGAAATCGGTGCCTGACAGGTTGTCGGCAAACAATTTGCTGTCTGCCTCGGACACACGGGCTACAACTGCCGTCTGAGCGTCATGAAAGGACAATTGCGCCGATTTCAATCCTGATCCCTGGGCCATACCCCCTCCTCTGCCAGCAACAACGACAACTCACGAAGTTTCTCGACTTGTCGCTGACTCTCGGCAACGTGCTTGCGGGCACGCTCGACACTCACGGCTTCATGGCGCTGACGCTCAAGCAACGACTGCAAGATGTTTTGTTGCTCAGCCGTATGCGCCGAAACCTTGTGCAGCGCCTCGTTCCAGCCCGACAAAACCTGGAATGACACCACCTGCCCCCGATAGCGATTCAGTAATACGATCTGCTGACTGTTTTCGTGGTCACGGGCTTGCTCAACATCCATGCGGGCTTGCTCGACACACAGGTTCAAGGCCCGCTGCTCGCTCAATACTTTTTGCAATACGCGCTCGGCCCGCTCGGCTCGATGGCCGCGCAAGCGCTCAAGGGCACGTGTTTCACAAAGAAGCCCGTCAAACAGGGACATGGGCGGTCAACTCGTTCAAATGCTCCAGAGTTGCCTGAAAGGACGCAGGCTCACGCAGATCCTGTCGCAGAAAGGCATCCACCTGCCGTCGACTATCGACGGCCATATCGGTCAGTGCATCGTTTCCCGCCTGGTATTCACCCAGCTTGAGCATCAGCTCGATTTGCTGATGAGCGCTAAGCAAGCGCCTCAATGACGAGGCGTTGTGCACATGCTCTGCTGTTGCAACATTGCTCAGGATCCGAGACAGGCTGCCCAGCACATCGACCGCCGGATAGTGGCCTCGCTCTGCCAGTTTTCGAGACAACACAATGTGCCCGTCCAATAGGGAGCGGACCTCATCGGCCACGGGATCGCTCATGGAGTCCTGCTCGATGAGCACGGTATAAATGGCGGTGATAACACCGTCTTGGGTCAGGCCCGCGCGCTCCACCAAACGCGGCAACATGCTGTAAACCGATGGCGGCAGCCCGCCTCGTCCTAAGGGTTCGCCTGCAGCCAGACCGATTTCCCGCTGGGCACGGGCAAAGCGCGTCAGGGAGTCAATCAGCAATAAAACCCGCTGCCCCTTGCGCCGAAAACCTTCGGCCAGGGCAGTGGCCGTCAAGGCTGCCCGCGCACGCTCCATACTTGAACGATCCGAGGTCGCACACACCAGCACTGCCTTGGCACGCAATCCATCGTCCAGCTCGTGGTCGAGAAACTCGCGTAACTCGCGACCGCGTTCGCCAATCAGGCCAAAAACGATCACATCGCAATCGACGTTGCGGGCAATTTCGGCCAGCAGTGTGGTCTTGCCACACCCGGCACCGGCAAACAGCCCCACCCGCTGCCCCTCGCCCAGGGTCAACAGACCATCGATTGCCCGCACGCCTGTTGGCAATGCACGCCAGATACGCGGCCTCTCTGTGGGCAATGGCGCCTCGCACACAACCGCACGGGCACCTTTGCAAGGCGGTCGGGCGAAAGCGCCCTGGCCGCAGCCACTGAGCGGTCGACCAAACCCGTCGAGCACTTGACCCAGTAAATCATTACCGACACGAACCTGATGGGCGCCACCCAGCCGCTCAACTGCCGCACCCGCAGCGATGCCTTCCAGACCTGCCAGGGCGCTGAGCATTGCGTCTTGCTGATCAAAGCCGATGATTTCGGCGAGTATCCATTCGTTACCCGATGTCTGGACCTGGCACAGGTCGCCTATCCGGGCCTGGGGCAACCGACACTGCAGCAACATGCCATTGACCCGCAGTACCCGACCACAAACGGTCACCGGTGAAAAGCCGGCCAGCATTGCAGACTGACGCTGCCGCCAGCGCTCAAGGCGCTGTTCAATACCGGGGCTCACCAGTTCACCTCGTAGCGCTGTTTTCCCTCAAATAGCAGGCGATGATTGTCGATCGCAGTCAGCCGAACGCCGTCAGTCTCATCTCCAAAAAACAACCGACGACCATCTGCCAGTACCACATGGGCCCGTTTACCGCCGATGACCTGAACGATTCTGAAGGGCAGCGCGGTACTGATTTCCTGAGCCTTGTTGATGATCGAAATCGATGTTTCAAACTGCGCCTCAAAGCGCTCGAGCATGCGCGAAACCATCGCCAGCACCTCTTGGGTGACGTCACCACGCAGCGTGATTTGATCTGCGGCCACCTCCAGCCTGAGGTGATTGCCCAGTTCCCGTTCGATCAACATTTTGAGCAATTGCTGATGGACCTGATGGGTCGTCGCAAGCGGGCGTCTGTCGCCGACAGAAGAGGATGGAGGGACGGCGGGCTGCACCTTGCTGGAAGGCAACATGGCCAATCCGGCCATGGCCAGCAGTAGCACGGTGAGGGTTGCTATCAGCCATTTCCCCGTGCGTCCTTCAGAGGGTGTGCGCCTGTGCTCAGGGACGGCTTCGCTCGACACAGAAGGCGCGGGTACAGGCGCCTCCCTCCAGGGACCGTGTGCATTGGCGATGCACAGTCGAATGCCGCCAATGGAAAACTCTGCACCCGGGACCAGGTTGGCAATGCGCGCCAGGGTAGCGCCCGTTTCATCCTGCAACAGGCCCTCTTGGGCCTGCACCATCCACCCACCGTCAATGCTGTGCAACCGGGCATGCTGATCTTCTATCCCGGGGTCGCACAACTCCAGGTCGGCCTCCTGATGAGCACCGATACACCATTGCTCGCCGAACAATGGCAACGCGGCACCCTGATGCAAACCGCTCAACACCCTCAATTCGAACAGGTCGCCGGGCTCGACCATGTCGATGACTACGGTTGCGGCTTCAGGCAGACAGAGTTCAATACTCAAGACACGACCTCGCGCAGCAGGCCTTCGTATTCCAGATCAAAGCGGCCAAGTACCTTGACCTTGGCCGAGCCCATCAACTCGGCGAACGATATGACCGGAACGTGGTTGAACTCATCGAACAATAACGTGCGCAAAGGGCTGCGCAGATCGTGAGCTACCAGCAACACCGTTTTCTCGCGTCTACGTGGCTCGAAGGTTTCCTTGAGCAACTGCACAAGCTGGGTGCTGTGCTCATTGTCCAGAGCAAAGAACACACCGGTTTGGGTCTGGCGTAACGCCTCGCGAAAGATGTTTTCGGTGTGGGGTGAAAACAACCAGGCATGCAGGCCATCGATCTGGCTGTGCAGGTGATAGATCTGCGCCCTCAAGGCGATTCTCACGTAGTCGGCCAGTGCTATCACTTCGCGTTCGTGCTGGCCGTGTTCGGTTAATACTTCGGCAATCAGGCGCACGGCACGCAAAGGCACTCCCTCACTGGCCAGACGTTGCAATACGCCAGAGAATCGTGAAAGCGGCATGATGCGCTGCAGTTCTTGAACCAGCTCAGGCTGTGTTTCCTCAAGCCAGCCGAGGATTGATTTGCTCTCCTGAATCCCCAAAAACCGTGGCCCGCTGATCATCATTGCCTGACGCATGCGTTCGAGAATCAAGGCATGCGCACTGACAGATATCACCTCAGTCCGGGTCAGCAGCGGATCGTCGGGTTGCAGCCACAGCCAGTCCAGCTCATCTCGCTGCTCGCTGCCCCTGAGCGCATTCGAGGGCTGCCCTTCGACACTGTCCCGTGCCACTGCCAGCCACTCACCAAAGGTCGCCCTGAACACGGGCGCTTCGTGAACACAAAAACGGAACTCATCCTCGGCCAGAAGGGCGCTGTATTCGATTTCAAACGGAGGAAGAGTCAAGCCGACAGCGGTGACGATGCTGTTGCGCACTTGACGTATCCCGTGAATGAGTCGCGTGGTGCGCTCCTGATGTTGATGGGTACTGGCGAACTGCAACAGGTAAGGACGAGACGGATCAAAACCTCTCAGGTCATCTTCGCCGTTTTGTTCCGGAGCAATTTCCAGTACCTGTTCAGGCTGCAGCGGCTCGACCTTAGTACGGCGCAACAACAAATAAAGCCCCAGCGAAAAGGTGGCCAAGGCAATAAAGACAAATACCAGGGTCGGCATTCCCGGCAGTGCTGCGAACGCAAGCATGCCCGCCGATGCGATTATCCAGCTCTTGGGTTCGCCAGTTATTTGCTGCCCGATCTGCGTACCGATGTTACTGCGTGGGGATTGGTCGTCGGGAGCGACACGGGTGATGATCATGCCTGCGGTCAATGAAATCAGCAGCGCCGGAATCTGCGCGATCAGGCCATCACCGATGGTCAGTACCGAATACAACGATATGGCCTCTGCAGCACTCATCCCATGCTGCAACATGCCTGTGGAAAACCCGCCCAGGATATTGATCACTACAATGACCAAGCCTGCGATGGCGTCCCCTTTAACAAACTTCATGGCCCCGTCCATGGCCCCGAACAGTTGGCTTTCCCGAGACAGCTGATCGCGTTTGTAACGAGCCTGCGCACCATCGATCAACCCGCCACGCAAGTCACTGTCGATGGACATCTGCTTGCCTGGCATCGCATCCAGACTGAAACGCGCGGCCACCTCGGCCACACGCTCAGAGCCCTTGGTGATTACCAGAAAGTTAACGAGGGTGATGATCAGAAAGATCACCAGCCCCACGGCGAGATTGCCCCCCACCACAAAATTACCGAACGCCTCGACAATGTCGCCGGCGTCCTGATCCATCAGGATCAGACGGGTCGTTGCAATCGATAACGCCAGGCGAAACATCGTGGTTAGCAGCAGCAGTGCAGGAAACGAAGAGAACGCCAAGGGACTGGGCAAATAAAACGCCAGAACAATCAGCAGGCAGGCAATGCAGATATTGATCGCAATCAGGATATCGACCATCCAGGTCGGCAGCGGCACGATAAAAATAAACACGATCCCCAGCACCACCATGGCCCCGAGCACCTCCCCCGGACTAGCAACATTGGAAAGGCCTTTATTGAGCCACTGAACCAGCTTCATCGAATGTATCTCGACAATCCAGGTGTCAGTCGGGCAATGCCTTCGGCCTGAGTGTGCTCACCCATCAGGCTCAAAAAAAGGTGCAAGGTGGCCTCGCGTTTTTCCTGATCACTCCACAGCGCCGGGGGAAGGCGCTGAATCAGCGGGTAGACTTGATTGAGCGAGACCAGTTGGCTCGACAACCTGTCGCCGCCCAACTGCTGGCTCAGGCCTTGAACTTCATCGGCGTCAATGTCCGTACTCGCGTATCCCAACAGGCGTTGCAACAGGGCGACTGCCGACAGTTCGACCTGCCGCTCACGGGTTGGCAAACGTTCAAGAAAAAAACGGCAGTCGCTCAAGGCACTGCCCAGCTGGCTACAGCTGTGCAGGCCGAGCAGCAGGGCACGCAGTTTGATCGTCGGCACCGAGGGGCGGTAGGCCGCAAGATCATCCGCCAGCGCTCGGCCCATCATGCCCAGCCCGGCGCTGATCCCCTCTTCACCGAACAGCCCCAGCAGTGCCTGAGTGATGTTCACCAGCGATTGCTTCATTACCACGCTGGAGTAATACAAAACGCGAACCGCCTGGCGTAATGCGGCATCGCCATCCGCCGTTTTAAGCGCCAGCGCGATGTTCATCCCGGCCTGGATTTGTGGGTGGTAGCGGGCTTGCACCTGCACCTGAAAGTCCCGTGCCAGCGCTGCTTCGATTTCACGCCCTTGCGCCTTGGCCTGATCTGTCACGTGCTGCAATACGACATGGGTGCGAGCCGGATCACCCCCGGTCAACGTCAGCAGGCTGTCGACATCCGGCGTTAACAACAGCTCCTGACGAACTTGCCGGGCCAGTTGCCCCAAGCTGAGCTGGCCGGGATGCCCCAACTGCTCATAGAGTTCACTTAACTGCTCAACACCCTGAATTCTCTGTATTTGGGGATCAAGGGTTCGCAGTTTTCGTTGAGTCAGTTCCTTGCTGCTGCTCTCAACCTTCTGACTGAACAGCATGCCGACTTCTTCGGCGGCATCTTGCGCAGTCGTCTGCGGCACCTGAAATTGAACGGCACGCGAAGAGAGCATCGAACTCACTGCCTGCGCGGCTTCGTTTCGTCCGTCAAATTTCATAGGGGGGCCAAGTGAGGAAGTTTCGATGACCTGTGTGGTCGATCACAGGCAAACGGTTCCCGGAGGCAGACGGCATCATTTTTGAAAAAGTTGGCGCAAGCCCAGGAGCGGCTACGCAAGATCCGGCACTACATCGCGCCTTTTAAAAAATAAAATCTATAAAAAACAATCAGATACATACCAACCATTGATTGGCACAAGCGGTGCTTAGGAGGCCTTGGTCGAAATCATTTCGACAATGCTCACCCTGAGGATAAAAAAATGGATCGCCTTGATGATGTTTCCCCACCCCACCTTTTGAGCTCTCCTCCCAACCGTCTGGACCTGTCGGCCGAGCTCCAGAAAAAACTGAAAGCGTTTATTCACAAGCGCGTATTGAACCCGGAGGATGCCGACGATATTTTTCAATTGACCTGTCTGGAGGCCTGGCGCAGCAAAGACCGCTTCAACGGCCAGGCAACACTCAGCACATGGATGTGCGGCATTGCCCAGAACCTGATCCGCAATCATTTTCGCCGCCTGTACGCCAGGCCGGTGCATTGTGAGTACGACGAAACGCTGTGCCATGAGCAGCACTGCGCCAGCGACCTGGGCGGTCAGTTCGAAATTAATCGACGGCTTGAGCTGACGCTCACTGCGATCAATCGATTGCCAACCGAAATGCGCAATACGTTGTACGCGTCACTTGAAAGCGGCGGCAGTTATCGCGACACGGCCAATGTTCTGGAGATCCCCATAGGGACGGTTCGCTCACGTATCTCGCGGGCTCGAGAGCAGCTCAAGATGGCCACCCATTGCTAGTGCTCACCACGGACATCTGCACAGAGAAGTCCATGGCTCAGAGCTAGCGTGTAGAAAGGCCAGGGAGTGGCCCCCACTACCGATTCAGATTTTTTTCGTTCGCGGCAGCAAAATTGCCAATACACCGAACAGCGGCAAATATGAGCACAGGGTGTAAACGTACTCGATGCCATGAATGTCAGCCAAGTGCCCGAGCAAGGCGGCACCGATCCCACCAAACCCAAACATCAAGCCGAAGAAGATACCGGCAATCATCCCCACATTCCCCGGCACCAGCTCCTGCGCGTACACCACGATAGCCGAGAAGGCGGATGCCAAAATAAAGCCAATGACCACACTGAGTACGCTGGTCCAGAACAGATCGGCGTAAGGCAGCAGCAACGTGAACGGCGCCACCCCGAGAATGGAGAACCAGATCACCGCCTTGCGTCCGATGCGATCGCCTATCGGACCGCCAAAGAACGTACCCGCTGCAACCGCCCCCAGGAACAGGAACAGATACAGCTGTGACGTCGAGACTGACACGTCGAACTTCTCAATGAGGAAGAAGGTGTAGTAGCTGGTCAGGCTCGCCATGTAGAAATACTTGGAGAACACCAGCAGGCCAAGCACCACCAACGCACCAATCACCCGTCGTTTTGAAAGGCCATGAGTCGCTTTCTGCCCGGCCTTGAGCTTGAACAGGTTCAAGTGGTTGCGGTACCAACGGCTGATGACATACAGCAGTCCTACGGCGAACAACGCAAATAGCCCGAACCAGGCCACATTGCCCTGACCATAGGGAATGATGATTGCCGCAGCCAATAACGGCCCAAAGGCCGAGCCCGCGTTACCCCCCACTTGAAAGGTCGATTGCGCCAGGCCGTAACGCCCACCTGAAGCCAGTCGTGCCACACGGGATGCTTCAGGGTGAAAGGTTGAAGAACCAACACCGATCAACCCTGCTGCCAGCAGAATCAGCGGAAAACTGCCGACCTGGGACAGCATCAAAATCCCTATCAGGGTGCAAATCATACCGGCTGGCAGCAATAACGGATTGGGATGACGGTCGGTGTAGTACCCCACCCAAGGCTGCAACAGAGAGGCCGTCATCTGAAACGTCAGGGTAATCAGCCCGATCTGGGTAAAGGTCAGGTCATATTTGGCCTTGAGCATGGGATAGATCGAAGGCAGTACCGCCTGGATCAGGTCATTGATCAAATGCGCCAAAGCCACAGCACCAATAATGCGCATGACTAACGGGCTGGACTGAGGGACTGGAGAGGACGCGCTTGTAGTTGTTTGAGCGTTGCTAAGAGCCATGTGAGCTTCCGTACGACTGGTGAATGCACGCTTGCAGATACGTCAATGTGCCATTTTTTTACAAGATATTGCCATCCAAAGCCGCCCAAAACCTTAAGCAGTTGATAGAACAAAGATTTTTTAAGATATTTGCTTGACACATGTCCCTTACGAGGGAATAATGCGCGCCATTGGCTACATAGCTCAGTTGGTTAGAGCATAGCATTCATAATGCTGGGGTCCGGGGTTCAAGTCCCTGTGTAGCCACCAAACACCGGCTTCACTACATCGCAAGATGAAAATGAAACCAACAAGAAGCCCGCCTAGTGCGGGCTTTCTTGTGTCTGGGGTATTTGTTTTTCGCGCATAGCCCCCCGCCTTCGTGTATGCCTCAAGAACACTTGAGCCGCGCATACACAAAAGAAACGCCAGCACATCGGGCCGGCCCCGCCACTCGCATCACTGTTTTGAATTGAATTTTGATAGTGCGACACAGACCGTGTCAGCCTGCGAGATGGGGAGCGCGCGCCTGCAAATAACGGCAGCGGCCCAAAACAAAAAACCCCTGGTGCCGTTAAGCATCAGGGGTTTGGAAGTAGTGGTGCCCAGAGACGGAATCGAACCGCCGACACGGGGATTTTCAATCCCCTGCTCTACCGACTGAGCTATCTGGGCAACGGCGCAATTAAACGTTTATTACGCCGTGGACGTCAAGCAGGAATTAAAAAAAGATCAATGAATACCATCGGTTACGATTATCCGCCGTTGGGATACAACTCCCCGTCAACCAACCTCGACACTGCGCTGTGCAAGCGTTTCAACAACACCTGGATCTTGTCGACTGACTCAGGACTCAAGGGTTCACGCCGCAAAACGACTTCACACTCACCACAGGCCGTCGCTAAAGCGATGGCGCCTACCGTCGCAAATGATCCATGCATGCGGTGTACATAATTGAGCAATTTCGATGTGTTGGATTCTTGCAAAGCCCGCTGCGCCTGCTCCAAATCTTCATGCATGGTGTTGATAAACAATCGGTGCATGCTCGGTGAAAGCGTAATCCAGTCCTCAAGATCATCCTTTTGGACTGTCGCCACGACAGCTTCTAACGTGGACAACTGCGATGGTACCGGCTGAGAACAGTAGGCTGACAAGGTCTGGCGCAAAGTTGTCAGGCTCAGGGGTTTGACCAGCCAGACGTTCATCCCGGCCTTCAAACATTGTTCCCCCTCCTCACGAAGCGCATTGGCGGTCACGCCAATAATCGGCACCAGCGGATCATGCTCCCGTATGCGCCGTGTCAACTGATAACCATCAAGCCTGGGCATATTGACGTCGGTAATCACCAGATCGAATGACGCCTCACTCCAACACAGCAAGGCTTGCTCACCATCCTCAGCCAACGTCACCTGAACGCCCAAAGCCTCCAGCTGCTCCTTGAGAATCTCCCGATTGACGGGGTTATCTTCTGCAACCAGAACGCTCAGGTCCAGGCCTGCAAGGGGTAGCGGCACGCTGCCGGCTAACTCGGGAGCAGTTCCTTGCGCGACCTGCATCAGAGTTCTAGCGATGGCTCGTATGTCATAGGCGTTAACTTCCCATCCCCTCGCGATCTTTTTGGGCTGGCTGCGACCCGTTTCAGTCGCTATCACATGCTCTCCCGGCCAGTGCAAAGCAAGCTGCGGGTCTGGGTCGACATCCAGCAATATTGCATGGCTGGCGTGGGTATCCGATGCAGGGAGTGCTTGGGCCCGCGCGCCCCAACGATTTAGCCAGTCAATCAGAACCACTCCGATATCACTGCGAGAGGCGCGCACATAGACACTCACGCCCTCAAGATCAATATCGGCACTCTTATCCAGCGGGCCAGCCATAACAGGCAAACTTATATTCAGTGAAAAGCTGCTGCCCAAGCCTGGCTCACTGACCACCCGCAGGTTCGCACCCATTATCTCGCCAAGTCGGGCACAAATAGACAAACCTAGGCCCGCACCGCCTGCACGCTCGCTGCCACCCACCTGGGAAAAGGGCTTAAACAAACGCGCCAGTTGCTCCTCACTGATCCCTACACCGGTATCGGAGACCTGCCACTGCAATGACACTTGACCATGCTCAAGGTCTGTCACCTTAAGCCTGAAGAGCACCCAGCCTGTATCGGTGAACTTGATCGCATTACTCAGCAGGTTGTCGATGATTTGCCGGATGCGCACCGCATCTCCGCACAAAAGTGCCGGTAAGTTCGCGTCCGCACAGGCAAATATTTTTAATCCCTTATTGCTCGCAGCAGCGGAATAACTGCGCACGCAATCTTCAAACACATCCAGAGGGCTGAATGTTTGGGCTTCGACAGCCATTTGCCCGGACTCGATTTTTGACACGTCCAACACGTCGCTGATCAATTGAAACAACACCGCTGATGAGCGCTGAATAGTGTGCAAGTACTCATGTTGGCGCTCACTCAGAGGAGTGAGTTCCAGTAGTTCTAGATTGCCAAGCACCCCGTACAAAGGGGTACGAATTTCATGGCTCATAGTAGCCAAAAATAGGGTTTTGGCTTTGCTGGCTTCATCGGCTGAACGACGTGCTTGCTCCATCAGGTTGGCGTCATCCACATGCCGGGTGATGTCGTTGAAACCGCAGAGCACTACGTCTTTGCCTTTGTAACGGGTGAAGACGAAACAGGCCTGAAGATGACGTCCCGAAACTTCAAGCTGTATCTCGCCCGACTCACGTTCACCATAATCACTCTTCAATAAAGCAATCAGTTCAGGGGTACCCTGCCATTCGTGCGCCCGCTGGTTTTCCAGCAAGACGACACCAGTCCCCCTTTCAACCACACACAGCCCAACGGGCGCGTTATCGAGCATGACCCGATTGAATTCTTCGCTTTCAGCCAGGGACAGGCTGGACTGCTGTGCGGGCTCGATGATCCGCACCCTGTACCAGCGATTTAAGCGCCAGCCAATCAGGACGAACAAAAGAAACAGGCCCGCCGCCCACATCAAGGCCCATTTCGCATAACCAAAGAAATTCTGATACGTGATGGCGTACAGGCCGATCCAGGGATCATCCCCGCCCGAGCTCAACTTGAACCGCAGGCCGTCACGGGCAAAACTCAACCCCGGCGCCAGCTCCTCGACATCCTGAACGTCACCCAACAGCACATCACCCGTAGGGGAAATCAGGGTAAGGCGACTGTTAGTGGGGCGCATCAACAAGCGTTCAAGGTCGCTGACATCGCTGACATCGAGCAAGGCGCTAAGAATCACCGAGCTCCCTTGATTGGCCGCCTGCATAAAGCGATCGGGAAGATCGACACTGATTGCGCCCACTATATATTTGCGTTTTTGAATGAGTTCGAGCGGCGCTTTCATCCACAGCACACGATCAGTGTTCAGCAAATGGCGCTGGGGCAAAAAAGCGTCGTACAAACGCTTGGTCACATCAAAAAAATTGTTTTTGAACAACAGGGGGTACTGACGGGTGCCATCAATACCGGGTACGGCGATGGAGAACTGAGCCGTGGGCGAAAACACAAACACCTGGGGTGCCGAATAATAAGAATCAGACCAGTAAGCCGTGAACAGATCAGTCAACTGAACGCCAAGCGAATAGACCCCCTGCATTTCACCCAGCGTGAACGTGTCTCGCTGGCTCACCGTAAACGGCAGAGACTTGGCCGTGTCTCGGTTTTGAAATAAAAGCTCATCGCCCTGGCGCATCAATTCAATGTGCGAACGCGGCTTGGTATCCATCGAAAAGGTGCCGCTGGCGTGATCATAACTCTCAGCGCCTGTGCGTAAAAAAACTTCGTGCTCATGAATACTTTCGATCAACCGTGCGAAGTGAAAATCCGTCTTCTCGCGCTCCTCCATTAGTAGCCGGTTAACGGCCCAATAACTCATGCCCACCAACAACAGAGCAAGCCCGCTCAGCAGCAGCAACAACTTGTTCAGTCGCAGTGAACTCAGTGCCAGTGCACCGAGACGAACCGTTTTTTGCTTCATTATTCAGTGCCGTCATTTAGCTGGATGGAGCCTCGCATGCCCACTGCCTGCTCAGGTATCTAAACACTTCAAGAGGCACACAACACACCTTTGAGCGCCCGATATTAATCTTGACCGTACGAACAGGAATCGTCTGATGGGGCTCCTCCACGTTTAGTTGCATCCTTTGCAACACCTGCTGCGGCAAGCCGTTAACAGGCTGGCTTTTAAAATAGATATCACACTTCATCGGTTTGTAAAGGACGTCCCTAATGTTTCAAAAAATAGGCAAATACACGGCACTTTGTGGTTCTTCGATGCTGATCGTCATGGCAGCGGCTACCGCTCAAGCCGCGGATGGCCAAGTTGAATTCACCGGTGTCATCAACGACAACCCATGCACCATCAACAGCGAAAGCGTGAAGAAGTCCGTTGATATGGGCCAGGTTCGTATCGCTGACTTCGCCAGCACTGTTGGCTCAACAGCCGGCGCCACTCCGTTCTCTATCTCCCTTGAGAACTGCAGCGGTCCAACCCTGAAAAACGCCTCGATCAAGTTCAGCGGTCAACAAGCCGTGACGGATGCAACCGTACTGGGCATGACCGGTGAAAACCAGATCACTGGCGTCGGCATTCAGATCAACGATGCCCGCACCGGCTCCAAACTGGCACTGAACACCGCCAGCTCTGATTACGTACTGCGCCCTCAAGGCAACACCTTCGATTTCACCGCTTCCTATGTACGTCTGGCTGCAGACGTTGACGAAGTGAGCGCTATCGGCACAGGTAAAGTTAACGCCTTGGCTAGCTTCGACGTGACTTACAAGTAATTCGTGTTTGTAAACGAAAGAGCTCGCGATGAATCGCGAGCTCATTCGTTACGTTAAACAGAGGACACCCTTCATGCGTTTAAAAATTGCAGCCTTTTTGACACTGGCAGCAGTCTTTTGGCTGCCCCAGATTCAAGCGGGCGTCAATGTGGGCTCTACGCGGGTTATTTATCAAAGCAAGGATAAGGAAGCCAATCTTTCACTCTCAAACTCCGGTGACGACGGTGTACCGTATCTGGTTCAATCCTGGGTCAGTACGTTCGACAAGCCGGATGAGAGTGCAGATGAGTTCATCATCACGCCGCCGCTGTTTCGTCTGGACGCCAATAGCCAGAACATTTTGCGAGTCATTGCGACCAACGCACAAAACTTGCCGACCAATAAAGAAAGCCTGTTTTTTCTCAATGTAAAGGCGATCCCGGCACTGAGTGAAGAGCAACGTAACCAGAACGTGTTGCAGATTGCACTCAAGACTACGATCAAACTGTTCTATCGTCCTGCCGATTTGAAAGGCACTTTGGTGCAAGCCGTTGACGGACTTCAATGGCGTGCGGATGGCGGTAATTTAAGTGTGCATAACCCGTCGGGCTATAACGTGGTAGTCAGCGAACTGTTAATTAACAACAGTGCCAGCAAAGGCATGCCTGAGGTTATCAAGCCCGGTAGCTCCGTCACTACCAACATCCCGTTGAAAAACAGCGACACCCTCGAATTCAGCTACATCAATGAATACGGCAGTACGGTCAAGGCAACCCCTGTTTTAGCTCGCTGAATACTGAACTACACGCCTTCTGGAAGAACCATCTCATGCTGCGATTGCGCATGTGCGCGTTCGCGCGCCGAATTAACTACTGGGGCCTTCTCCCTCTCAGCGCGCTTAGTCTCACAACGACTGCAGCCCTCGCAGACTACAGCTTCGATTCTTCCTTTCTGGAGATTGGTGGCGGTACCAGTTCTGCCGAAGTAGCCGAGCAAGTAAAGGCCATGAGCCGTAGTCAACTTCCGGGCATTTATCGTGTTGAACTGTCACTGAACAATCGTTATATCGAACAGCGCGACTTGCAATTTGTCCGCGAAACGGCGAGTCAGCCATCGACGCCTTCAGGTTTGTTTCCCTGCTTGAGCCTTCAGGCCCTGACTGATTTTGGCGTTGATCCAGAGCGCCTGAAAAACGCTGAGACCAGTGCTGACCATTGTGTGTATTTTCAGGGTGACCTGACCGGTATCACCTATGACTACGACTTCAATAAACAACACCTTGACCTGCAAGTGCCACAGGCATTCATCGGCAGCATTCCATTCGCAACCCGCCGTAAAAGCTGGAGTGATGGCGAGCAAGTAGCCTTTGCCAACTATAACTTTTCGGGCAGCAACTACGAGAATCAGTACGGTAATCGTCAATCCCAGTTTGGCAGTGTGCACAGCGGATTCAACAGCGGTGCCTGGCGCTTTCGAAACTTCTCGACCTGGCAGAAGAGCACCAACGTCGACGGCAACTGGAAGTCCGTGGACACCTATGTCCAGCGGGACCTGGGCAACATGATGGCCATTGCCACTGTCGGTGAAAGCTCAACCGACAGCGATCTGTTTGACACAATCTCGTACCGTGGCGTGGGCATCGCTTCTGACCTGGACATGCTGCCCGATGACTCGCGCAACTTCGCGCCTGTAGTACGTGGCGTGGCCAACGGGCGCTCGCTCGTAACGTTACGCCAGCGCGGCTATGTGATCAGCGAACAGTGGGTGCCGTCCGGCCCGTTTGCACTCAAGGACCTTTACTCGACCTCGGGCAACGGTGATATCGAAGTCACGGTTGAAGGCCCCAATGGCGAGCGTCAGGTGTATATCCAGTCGTTCTCGTCCGTGCCCTACATGTTGCGCGAAGGTCAGCAAAGCTACGCCGTGACTGCAGGCCAGTATCGCCCTGCAGACGGAGCATTGGATTCGCAAAAGCCGGGCTTTATACAAGGCACCTACCGCCGGGGGCTGACTGACGGTACCACGCTGTTCGGTGGCACCATTGTCAGCGAGCAGTACCACTCGGTGCTGGCGGGTTTTGCGCATGACTTTGCGGGTTTCGGCGCCATTTCGCTGGACGTGACCCATGCCATCAGCGACGACATGGGTCCTGACTCCAAAGCCCTGTCGGGTCAGTCCTATCGCTTTCGTTATTCCAAGTCGATCGACCTGACAGACACCAGTTTCAGCCTGATTGGCTACCGCTATTCCACCAGCGGCTATTACAGCTTCAACGAAGCGATCAACGCGCGCGCCAACAACTCGCTCCAACCCTATGTAGACGAAACGCTGACCGACAGTGCGATGTACTCCCCGTACTTGAGCGGCCATATGAAAAGCAGCTTTACCGCCAACGTATCGCAGCAATTCGGCTCCTATGGCGGCATGTATGCCAACCTGACCAAAACCGATTACTGGAACCTGGCCAAGAGCAATACCTCTGTGCAATTAGGCTACAGCTTCAGTGTCGGGCGCGCGTCCTACAACCTGGGCGTGGCACAGAACAGCGGCGTCGCAGATGACATTCGCAGCGTTTCGCTGAGCGTCAGTATTCCTTTGGGCGATCCTGGCAGCAGCAGCCGTCTGGGCCTGAGCAACAGCCAGGATTCCAGCGGTAATGCCAGCCGTAACGCCACATACAGCGGCTCATATTTCCCGAATGACACCCTGTCTTACAACCTGGGCGTCAATCAGCAAGTCAGTGACGATGAGCGCTTGCTCGGTGGTTCGGTCGCCGCCCGTTACAACGCGGCCAATGCCATATGGCACGGGTCTTACAACAGGGATCAGAACACACGTCAGACGGACTATGGCGTGGAAGGGGCGATCGTCGCCACCCGTGACACCGTGATGCTGACCCAGCCCTTGGGCGAGACCAACATTATCGTGGCCACACCTGGTGCCGGGGATATCGGGGTACTGACCAAAAGCGGCGTGAAAACCAACAGCAGTGGTTACACGATTATTTCTTCTGCTCAGCCCTACAGAAAAAACAAGGTCGCGCTCGACACGGACTCGTTATCCGACAACACCGATGTTGAAAAACTGGTTCAGGAAGTGACCCCCAATCGTGGTGCCTTCGTACTGGCCAACTTCGAAACACGTAACGGCCGCCGTCTGTTAATCAGCCTCAGTTCAAAAGACGGCAAGCCAGCACCGTTTGCTGCCGAGGTTCAGCTGTATGGACTTGATGGCACTTTATTGAGCAACGCCATGGTGGCGGACAAGGGGCGGGCATTTCTGACTGGCGTACCTGAAAAGTCACGACTGCTGATCAACGTCAACGGACGCCAGTGGTGTGCCAAGGATCTGGACCTGAACAACTACACGCTGTCAGAGACGGGTATCGGACAACTGCAGGTCAGTTGCGATACCCGGTCGGCCGCACCTGCAGACACTCAAGGTACTCCCGATGCATAACTCAACAAAACTGCAACCCGGTTCGAGCTGGGTTAAACGCAGCTTACTGCTGCTTGGCTTGCTGTTCAGCCTTGGCTGCCAGCAGGCCTTTGCCCTGGTTGAAAACAACCTGACGTGTACCCCTTCAGGTACCACGGGCGTGGTTAATCTGGGCGACCTGGCCCCGGGGCAATATTTCGAAGCGAGAATGACTGGAAGTTGCCGAGTAACCCGCAATTTCCCCTATGGCTCGTCTTTGCAACACACCCAGGTCTGGACCGAAACAGTCGACACAGGGCTACCCATTTATGCGTGGGCGGCGGCTGGAGGCGTCGTTCCTGAGCAGCCGTGGGGTAACGCCTCAACTACTTGCATGTCACCCAACGGCAGTGTCTGTCAACCGATGACCGTCGGTACTATCGCGCCCTACAACGTGCTGTTTTACATGCCCTCCGGTGTGAATAGGCCTGGCAATTACTCGATAACCTTTGCGCTGACGAGTACCTCCATCAGAGGCTATGAAGCCTATGTCGACAAAATTCAAACCCTGACGCTTAAATTCAGGATTATCAGCCCCGCCTGCACCATGGGCTCGAACAGCACACAGAACCTTAACTTCGGCACCCTGAACAGCAACGACTTCGCGACCTCCCAGCAACTTGCCAACATCACGCTTAACTGCACCCGCGGCACCCAGGCAACCGCCACCCTGGTCCCGACCCAAAGCGCTGTCAGTGGCAGGCCCGGGGTTTCGGCGACCACCTTGGCCGGGCTGTCGATGGCCGCCACCTGGGCCGATAACAACACCGCAGTAACGTTCAACAGCCCGCGCACGCTCAACCTGACGACAGGCACCAATACGATTCGCCTGGGTTTCCGGCCGAGTCTGAATACCAGTGCTTCACCTACTGGAAGTTTCACCAGCCAATACACCCTCAACATCAACTATCTCTGATCAATCACAGGAACCGATCATGAACTTGCGCTTATCAATGGCTGCAGCCCTTCTCACTGGCCTAGCGTGCACCTCTTCGTATGCAGACGACACCGTCACCATCAACGTCAGTGGCACCCTGACACGAGCGCCTTGCTCCCTGACCAGCAGCAAAACTTTGACGGCCAACTTTGGCAGCATCCGTACTGACCAGATAAACACAGCCAGTGCCGTCGATATTCCGGTCACCCTGAGCTGCCCGGCCAACTCGTCACTGAACGTCAGCATCAAGGCTTCAGGCGTCTATCAAGGCTCGACCACCTATGCGAGCACAACAAAGGCAAACCTTGTGTATACATTGACGTGGAAAAGTGACGGCACCGCGGCTAACGTCACCGGGACGAAACGCAACCTGACCAATCAAAGCGGCGCCGTAAACCTAGGTTTGACGGCCAAGCTGTATGCGATCACCGCACAGACCGAGGGTACTTTTACCGGGTCGTCAGTCATCACCCTCGAGTATCTGTGAGATGTTCAGGCAGGCCAAAGGGAGCCTGATTGCAGCATTGCTGGCGAGCGTAACGCTGTGCGGCAGCACAGTGTATGCCGCCGAGGACGCAAGCCAACTCGATATCACTGGCACTCTGATAAAGCCGCCCTGCACCGCCAGTTTCCCGGCGTCGCAGAGTGTTGATATTCCCAAGGCGAGTCTGAGTGCGCTAAGCGCAGACAGTTCTGACTGGACCGATGTGGACTTGAACTTTAAATGCCTCAAAGGCAGCCAGGTGCTGCTGCGCTTTACTGCAGGCAATGGTTCATTTGACAGTAATACCCTGCGTACCACCCTCGACAGACTCGGGTTGAAAACCCGTCTGAGTGACATGACCAGCGCAGCCAAAGTGGTGGATTTGAAGCTGGGCGAACAACATGCTTTTGCTGTTGAAGACACACTGCTGATGCTCAAACTCTCTGTCCGCCCAGTCAGGATCGGGAGTCAGATGCCCGCAGCCGGGAGCTACACTTCAACGCTACTGATGGAAATGATCTACCTGTAAATCCGGCCGATCAGGCAAACAGATTGGCTTTGAGACACAGAATCAGCAACGCCTGATCATTGTCGACATCCAGCTTGCGCATTGCTGAAATCTTCAGGGTGCTGATCGTTTTAATACTGCGGTTCAGGCTTTGCGCAACTTCCCCGACACCCATGCCAGAAGCGAACAGTCGCAAGACTTCAAATTCCTTGACGGTTAATTGACTGAGCCTTTGCGTGACATCATCTACGTTGTCACTCGACGTGCAGTCGGGCATGTCTTGCTGGTAGTGCCCCTCACGATAGAACGCATCCAGTGCGACCAAAATTTGCTCCAGACCGGAGCTTTTGGAAATGACCCCGCTGATGCCCAATTCATATAACCAGGTCAAAACCTGCGGATTGGAAATCACTGTCAGAACGATCACCCGAGGCTCGGGAAAATGCCGGCGCAGGTATTCGACCAGACGCGAGCCATCGCCGTATTGATCGTCACCCGGCATGTTGTAGTCCGTAATAATCACATCAGGACGTAGCAGCGAAATCTTTTCGATTAGTTGGGAGGGACTCATTGCCTCTCCCACAACCTTGAATCGCGGGTCGCGCTCGATGACTTCACGCACGCCCATCAATACAATCGGGTGATCGTCGGCCAATAGGACTTTCATTTGCGGCATGGCTTACATAACTCCAACTTGCTGAGTAGTCACTGACGAGGCACGAGATCGGATCGGGATCGGATCGGGATCGTAGCCTCATGCCAGAGCAGTGACTACACGTTCCACAGGTCAGCCTTGATGCAATACGTGAGTAAAGCATGGTCATTAATCACTTCCAGCTTATGCATCGCAGCTACTTTATGGGTGCTGACTGTTTTGACACTTCGATTCAACTGACGGGCGATATCCCCCACGCTGTTGCCGGCAACAAATAGCCGTAGCACTTCAACCTCACGGGGCGACAGTGTGGAGAAACGCTCATCGATGACTTTGGGGTTGGTTATCACTGACGTGTTCGGGGTCGATGTCCGGGTATAGGACCTACCGCTGGCCAGGGCACTAAGTGCTTTACCTATTTCTTGATAGATATGATTTTTTGCAATCACTCCCGCCACGCCCATTTCCAGCAGGCGCGAAATAATCAGCTGATTACTCTCCATCGTCAGCACAAGGATTTTCACCTCAGGGAAATGTTCGATGAGGTACTCGATGAGTTGCAGTCCATCGCCATAGGTCTCATCGCCGGGCATGTTGAAGTCGGTAATCAACAAGGCTGGTTGATGCAACCTCAACTGTTCCACCAACTGAGAAGAACTCAAGGCTTCGCCGACAAGAGTGAAACACTTATCGCGTTGAATCACTTCCCGAAGCCCCACCAGTACTACCGGGTGATCGTCGGCAATCACAACCTTTAATTCGCGCATTACCTGACTCCATATTGATGACGCCACTAAAGCGGTTATGCACAACCGAAAAGGGGGATGCCGATAAGTCGTGGCTGGAGCTATCCCCGTGATGGTTTGGAGCTATCTTCGAGCAGAAGGGTTTCAAAATCTGTGCATGACACGGCGCCGCAAATCAGGAATCCCTGAGCCTGATCACACTCAATACTACGCAAGAATGCAAGTTCTGCCTGCGTCTCGACACCTTCGGCGACGACCGTCAGGCCCAGCTTTCGGCTTAGCTCCACGAGGCTGCGCAGTGCAGAGGCCAAGTTTTCATTTTCAACACAGCCATGCACCAGCGAACGGTCAATCTTGAGTTCGCTGAAGGGTGTTGAGACCAGGTTGAAGTAGGAACTGAACCCTTTGCCGAAGTCATCCTGGGCCAAACCAAAGCCCATCATGCGCAAGCGACAGGCGCCAGCGTAGTAGTTACTGAGCTCCTCTGTGGTTGAGCTCTCCATCAATTCAAACACGATGCTGCGCGGCTCACCTCCATCGGCCATCACGTAATCGCGCAAGCGGTCAGCCAGATCATGGCTATCCAGCAAATGGGTGGGCAAGTTGATTGAAACCGGAATATCCCAACCCTGCTCTCTCCACTGTCTTTGTGCTTGCAGCGTTTGTTCCAGCATTAACCACAGTAGCCTTTCCTCCAGCCCCTGATTGATCAAGAGTGAAAGAAAATCCTTGGGCAGTAATAGTCCGACCTCGGGATGTGCCCAGCGGACCAACGCTTCAGCGCTGAGAATATTACCGTTGCGCAGAGACTTCTTGGGCTGGAACCACGCCTGGATCTGGCCGTTGTCCATGGCCATCTCGATACTGTGCGGATCGACCTCTACGCCCCGTGCGGGGTGCATGGCGCCGTTGAGACGGAAGATAGCCATTCGTTCCTTCAAACGCATAACCGCATTAACTTCGACCGGCTTGGAAATCAGGCCGACTACTGAAATACCCAGGTTTTTCGCCGCCAGGCCGGCACTGATCAACATTCGACGTGACGAGGCACTCATCAGTGCCAATGCCGGTGTTTTTTTCAGAGCAGCGATCTTCTGGATCAACTGCACGCCATCCATGCCTGGCATCAGCAAATCGCTGAGCAACAGGTCATAGTCGTTGCGAGCCAGACATTGCAAGGCACCATCGCCGTCCCAAACGGTGTCAACTGTGAAGCCCCCCACTTCATTGAATACATTCAGTAAATACTCATGCTGAAAGGGATGATCCTCAACGACCAGTACACGATAGGGATTCACTGGACCCTCCTTTAAAAGTGCTGAAGACAGTTGTATAGGGTGTGCAGCGTAAAAGGCTTGATCAAACAGTGATTCATCCCGGCGCTCAGGCAACGCTCGGAGTCATCAGGCATGGCCTTGGCCGTTGCACCGATAATCGGCTGAGTGATATTCATCGCCCGCAACCTGGTAGCCAGCTCATAACCGTTCATTCTTGGCATGTTGACGTCAGTTAAAACCAGGTCGAATGCCCCTTGCTGAAAGAGTTCAAGGGCCTCCAGACCATCACTGGCCAATGTCACGGTGCAGCCCAGTTCCTGGAGCTGATCACGCAAAATCAGCTGATTGATGACGTTGTCTTCAGCCACCAGAATGTTTAATCCAAGATTGAGTTCAACCTTGGCCACTCCGGTCTTTAAATGAGTCCCTGCACGCATACCCTGAGCCTCACACAAGGCCCGGTATACGTCCTGCAAGCTATTGAGGTCGGCGCGCCAGCAAGGGCTTTCAATCGTAAGCGGCTGCGAGTTGTCGCTGGCGGCCACCACCCGCGGTCCCGCCCAAACGGGTTCCAGCAGTTGCCGGACAGCGCCTGGGTGCAGCTCCAGCAAAACTGTATCGTCACCGGCTTCACCCTGCTTGGGCGCTCCCAAATGAGGCCGGGCGCCCCAACGCTGTAACCAGGCGCAGTAAGATTCAGCCAGTTCACGCAGTGGTGAAACCACATAAACAATGCTGGAAGATAACTCGCCGAGTGCGCCTAAGCGCGAGGGGGCCATGACCTGAACCAAGGGTAAATGCAGGGTGAAACTACTGCCCAGGCCCGGCTCGCTGACCAACCGCATGGTGCCGTTCATCAAGTGCATGAGGCGCTTGCAGATGGACAGACCCAATCCGGTACCCGCGACCACGTGTTTCGAAGACTCAACTTGATAAAAGGGCTCGAACAAGTGGGACTGTTCTTCATGGGCAATACCTTTACCGGTATCCGAAACCTGCCAGTGCAACATGACCCGCTCATCGTTGCGGCTGTCCATTTTCAGGCGCAGCACGACTTTTCCGTAGTCGGTGAACTTGAGGGCGTTGTTGAGCAGGTTGTTCAGGATCTGGCGGATACGTGAGACATCGCCACTGAGCCACTCGGGTACGGTCGAATCAATCAGGGCAAACAATTGCAGGCCCTTGGCCTGAGCAGCACCGCTGTAGCCCTGAACAACCTCCTCTATCAATTCCATCGGACTGAAGGTGTTGAGTTCCAGCTGCAATTGGCCCGCCTCAATGCGCGACACATCCAGCACGTCGCAGATCAACTGCAATAAATTGCCGGAAGAGCGCTCGATGGCTTTTAAATAGTTGTTCTGCTGATCGTTGAGATCGGTTCGCGCCAGCAATTCAAGGGTGCCTAAAACGCCATACAAAGGTGTGCGAATTTCATGGCTCATGGTCGCCAGAAATAAGGTCTTGGCTTCATTGGCCCGATCAGCCAACTGCCGGGCACGCTCCAACGTCACCTCAATTTGTTTGCGCGCACTAATGTCGCTGAACGCACAAATCAGCACGTCTTCACTTTTGTAACGTGTGGGGGTAAACGCGAGGTACAGAAGACGACCATCTTCCATTTCAATTTCATCACTGTTGCGCGTGTCGGGCTCATCGAAAGCCCGGTGAATCCAGCCATGACACAACTTCCCACGCTCACTGCTGCTACCTAGCCACTGTTGAGAAAGCGAGTTTTCCAGCACCACCGTGCCGTCTGTGCGGCGAATGACGCACAAGGCGACCGGCGCGACCTGCAGCGCAGCACGACTGAATGCCTCACTTTCAATCAGAGCCTGGATGCGGTTTTCACCCGGAGTAATCAGGCGTCGGTCGATGCGCACAATCAAATAACGCAGCCCGATACAGACGATAATCAACAACAGCACACACCCCGCCAATGGCCAGCCCAGTACGGGCAGCAAAGACTTGATGTCCACGGAATAGACTATTTGCCAGCCTGAATAACCCAGTTTTTTCCAGATCGCCAAGCTGTCGGGAAACCACCCTGAACCAATAAAGCCAAACGATTTATTGGCCTCCAGGGTGTGCAAAGAATCCACCAGGGTGGATTGCGCGGTATTAGTGAAAATGATCTGCCCCTGACCGTCCAGCAACATGAAGTCGCCAGCGCTGTCACTGCGCAATGCCTCAATAAGATCCGGCACCTCAACTTCAATGCCCAACCAGCCGGAAGACAGGTTGCGGCTATCCAGTCGTGCGAATAAATAGAACGGGGAATCCAGAACCTTGTTGTCTGTCAGCCAGAGGTCATCATCAAAGGAATACGCCTTGTCAGCCTCCTCGGCCAATCGTTTCAAGACCACCTTGGGCAGGGGGTCGAGGTCGGGCGAGGCGTCAAACAGGCGTACCACCTGGGGTTGATCGGTTGGTGGGACGTAGAGCAGATTGACTTTGCTCTCGTGCAGATAGTCCATCATCCGACGAGTCAGCCACAGGCTCCAATGGCCAGCATCGCTGCCCAGACTGATACTGATCTCTTCTTCGGGATCAACACTGCCAAGCGCTTGAGACAGAGCGGTATCAGGCACCGTTGCCAGCACCAGGCTTTTGAGCAAGGTCTGACGACTGACGAAAAAATCCTGAGCTTTGAATACCGCCTCGTTCATGACGCTGCGACGCTGGGACACTTCTTCGTTAAAAACGGAACGCAAATAAACGAACGAACCCGCAAAGACCGCTACGATCAGGCCAAAGGCAAATAAATGGAGGAGTTTTCGGGCGGCTTGAGGGGTCGATTTCATGCCGCAAGCCTGAGGCTGGGGCATGAAAAAAATAATCAGACAATTCCTGAATTCTGAAGCGCTGTAGCGATAGAGGTACTTCAAGCGTGGGAGCGAGCCTGCTCGCGAAGATCATTCGCGAGCAGGCTCGCTCCCACAGGGACCTTGACCGGGAACAGTCGTCGCCTCCTCAGGGGCGCACAGCGCTCAAGTCCATCCGCCCGTCCTTCAATGGCGGGCACCAGTAATAGCCGCCGTTAAGCGGGCGACTGTAGCGATACAGCCCGTCGATGATGCCGTCTTCCATACCGCTCATGCGACGCAGCTGAACTTCAAAAGCGTTCAAGGTGCGACCGAAGGCGACGAACATCAGGCCGGACTTGCCGTTTTCTGTCCACGGCATGGAGCGGCGCACGATAAAGGCTTCTGGCGAGAAGCTTTCTTGGGCCGTGCGTTTGACGTGGGCGAAGTCTGGAGCATCGTCCAGTTCTTCGTTGTCGCTCATGCGACGGCCCATGATGTTGTCCTGCTCTTCGGACGGCAGTGCCGCGAAGCCGTTCAGGTCGTGCTGCCACTGCTGGATGGCAACAAAGCTGCCACCGTCCAGCCCTGCGCCAGCGTTCGCAACGATAGCCGCGTCGACAGCCGCGTCATCCACCGGGTTCTCGGTGCCGTCTTCGTAACCGGTCAGGTCACGGTCGGAGCCGTAGCGGAAGCCTTCGGTCACTTGCAGCAGGTTGAAGGCAGGCGCCAGCGCCGTTTCGATGGCCTGGCTGCGATGCAGCAACTCGCCGCGATCATCACCCAGCAACCACAACCACAGGGCGTGTTGGGTCGACGGGTTTTCAACCATGGCGTTGAGTGCCGGAAACACGCGCAAGCCCGGGACTTTCGCGCCAAGTGCCAATACCAGCGGCGAGCCCAGACCCGCCACTACGCTTTTGCCGTCCACCCACGCAGACAAAACGTCCAGTGCAGCCGGCAATGCTTCTACTGACTTGAGGGCGAAAAACATATAGCGCGCCTGTGAAGGCACAGGTTTGGCAAGAATGCCTGGCTGGTAAAAACTCATAGAAACTCCTTTTGGAAAGGGAAGAGTTTACCCCTCACCAGCCTCTTTTCGGACAGCTGAGGTTATTTTTATCGCGTACAGGTCACTCGGGGCAAAACCCATCGGAAAAATCAGCTGATTGAATTACTGTGCCTCGTCAGTCGTCCTTGCTGACGACACCATAATCATAAGAAAACCGAGGTACTTCCCATGGCCGCTGAGATTGCAGACAGCCGTTCTGCCCACTTTGCCCTGCGCTGCTCGAACTGGGCCGAGCGCTGGTTCCCCGACTCGTGGGTGTTCGCCGCTGTTGCGGTGATCACGGTGGCTCTGGCCACGATGTTTATGGGCGCCAAACCCACCGATGCCGCCATGGCGTTTGGTGACGGATTCTGGAGCCTGATCCCGTTCACCATGCAAATGGCCTTCGTGGTCATTGGCGGTTATGTCGTGGCCAGTTCGCCGCCCGCCGTCAAGCTGATCGACAAACTGGCACAGGTACCGAAAAACGGTCGTCAGGCGGTGTGCTGGGTCGCGCTGATTTCAATGGTCGCTTCGTTGCTTAACTGGGGCTTGTCGCTGGTGTTTGGTGGCTTGTTGGTGCGGGCGCTGGCACGTCGCACCAACCTGCGCATGGACTATCGCGCCGCCGGGGCTGCGGCCTACCTGGGGCTTGGCGCGGTGTGGGCGCTGGGTTTGTCGTCCTCGGCAGCACAGTTACAGGCCAACCCGGCCAGCCTGCCACCGTCGATTCTTGCAATCACGGGGGTTATCCCCTTCACGGAAACGATCTTTCTTTGGCAATCAGGCGTTTTGCTGGCGGCCCTGGTCGTGGTGTCGCTCATCGTGGCCTACGCCACAGCGCCAGGCCCTGAGTCAGCCCGTGATGCTGCGGCCTGCGGCATTGATCCAAGTTTCAGTTCGCCAAAGTTGCCCCCGCGAACTCGGCCCGGTGAGTGGCTGGAATACAGCCCGCTGTTGACCATTTTGCTGGTACTGCTGGCAGCGGGCTGGTTGTTCCATGAGTTTTCAACCAAACCTGCGATCAGCGCCATCTCCGGGCTCAACACTTACAACTTTCTGTTTTTGATGCTCGGGGCTCTGCTTCACTGGCGTCCGCGCAGTTTTCTGAATGCCGTGACCAGCGCCGTGCCGACCACCACCGGGGTGATGATTCAGTTCCCGCTGTACGGTTCGATTGCGGCGCTGATGACAGTGGTCAAGGGAACTGACGGGCAAACCCTGGCCCATCACATTTCGACGTTTTTCGTACAGATCGCATCCCACGATACTTATGCATTACTGATGGGCGTGTATTCGGCGATTCTGGGGTTTTTCATTCCGTCGGGCGGCGGCAAGTGGATTATCGAAGCGCCCTATGTGATGCAAGTGGCCAATGATCTGGAGTACCACCTGGGTTGGGCTGTACAGATTTACAACGCAGCCGAAGCGCTGCCGAACCTGATCAATCCGTTTTACATGCTGCCACTGTTGGGCGTGCTGGGACTCAAAGCGCGGGATTTGATCGGCTTTTCGTTTGTGCAGTTGCTGGTGCACACGCCGCTGGTGCTGTTTTTGCTGTGGGCGCTGGGGACTACCCTTACGTATACGCCGCCAGTGATGCCGTAAGCGAACCCGCAACCAAATGTGGGAGCGGGCTTGCTCGCGATTCAGGCGGCGCGGTAATGCAGGAAAACCGCGTCGATACCATCGCGAGCAAACCCGCTCCCACGGGTTATGCATGCAACCTCAGATCGAGCCCAGTGGACGCAGACGATACTGCGGCGGCAACTGGTCAAGGCCACTGATGGTGGTGTTCAGGCTCTTCCAGCGACCGTCCTTGATCCCGTAAATACAGCCGTGAACCGACAGCTTCTGCCCGCGATGCCAGGCATTTTGCACAATGTTGGTGTGACCCACGTTGGCCACTTGCTGGATCACGTTCAACTCGCACAAACGGTCTACCCGCTCTTCCTCGGTTGGCAGCAACGCCAGCACTTCGCGATTTTCGTAATACAGGTCGCGAATGGAACGCAGCCAACCATCGATCAGGCCCAGTTGCTGGTCCTTCATGGAGGCGCGTACGCCGCCACAGCCATAGTGGCCGGTGACCAGAATGTGTTTGACCTTCAACACATCGACCGCGTACTGGATCACTGACAGACAGTTCAAGTCAGTGTGCAGCACAACATTGGCCACGTTACGGTGCACAAAGAGATCGCCGGGCAACATGCCGACAATTTCGTTGGCCGGTACACGGGCATCCGAACAACCAATCCACAGGTATTCAGGCGTTTGCTGGCGAGCCAGCTTGGCGAAGAAGTCAGGATCTTCCTGCTTGATCGCATCGGCCCAGCGCTCGTTGTTATCAATCAGATCTTGTAGTTCGTTCATGCTGTGAAGCCTCAAGAGTTGATGCGCTGCTTTGACAACCGACCTGCAGTCGGGGTCACGTAGATCATCAATGTCATTCCGGCGGTCGGCCGGGTGGAATCTTCAACAATGGCTACAGTCATCGTATTAAGGCCCCATATTATGAGGAATTACCATGACTGATTCACGCCGCCCTTACGGGGCACCGCAACCCGCGCCTATAGACGATATAGAAGACGCCATGGGCTCAGTCGAGCCACTGAATTTTGATGATGACGACACGTACGAGCCCATCAGTGATCTGTTTATCGACGATGAAAAAGTCAAACACAGGGCGGTGCTGGATGATGAGCTGGAGTTGGGTTTGAATGAAGACGATCTTGAGCAGGAGATGCTCATCCGCGAAGACGGTGCCCGCGATGCCAAGGAAGCCGCCCAGAGCCCAAACGGTGCTGCTGATTGGGATCTGAGCCTGGTCGATGAAAACGACATCGGTGCGGGAAAAGGGCTGGACGAGGCCGAAATGGCAGAAATCGATCCGGTGGGACGCAAGCGTTGAACGGTAAACCCTGTGGGAGCGGGCTTGCTCGCGATCGGATCAACACGGTTTGCCTGATAAACCGCAGCGCCTGCATCGCGAGCAAGCCCGCTCCCACATAACGACTTTTCGCCGTCAGTCGACCAGGGTGCAGGCCATCACCACCGCATCTTCACGCCCCCCTACCGCAGGGTAGTAGTCGCGGCGGCGGCCGATTTCGTTGAAGCCGTAGCGCTCGTATAACTTGAACGCCGCCGTGTTGCTGTCGCGCAGTTCGAGGAAGCACTCGCGCGCCTCATGTTTGTAGGCAATCGACATCAGGTGCTCGAGCAGTTTGAGCCCCAGACCACGGCCCTGGCTCTCGGGCTTGACGGTGATGTTCAGCAAATGAGCTTCGTCGAGGATGATTTGCACCACGCCATGCCCTACTTGCTGCTCACCTTCAAACATCAGCCAGATGTGGTACTTGCCCAGGCCGTCGAGAAAAATACCGCGGGTCCAGGGATGGCTGAAGGCGGCATATTCAATTTTCAGTACGGCATCAAGGTCCGCTTCGGTCATCGGGCGGAAAGTTACGGCATCACTCATCGTTTTGTTTCCAGCGCGCCATTAGCTGGCGCATGGCTTGCCACACATCCGCTTTGCGTTGTGGCTCATCCATTAAGAGTTCAAGGCCCGGCAACGCCCATGCGCAGCCCAGCCCTTCGATTTGGAGTTGGCTGTTGAACGCGTGTGCATCGGTCTCACCGGCAAAGCGCACGGCCGGCAGGCCTATCAGCCACAAGCATGCACATTCGGCCTCTTCGAGGCGGGCCATGACAAAACCCTGTACGAACTCACGTGCGGCCTCAGGCCCCTGATCGACATTGCCACGGCGCAGCAACGGCCAACGCACCGGCTCGCCAATGATCTGCGGGCTATCGGGCAGCCCGGCTGCGCGCAGCATGTCCTTCAACAATAAATAGGCCGGGTCACGACTCTGGAATGCACTGCCTGTGGGTAACTCCACCAGCACCAGGCATCGCCCGGCACGCAGCAACTGCAAGGCAAAACGTGGCGGTGGCAGTTGCACGACCTTGGCCGGTACGGGCGCCGATTCGGCTTCAACCACAGGTTTGCTGACAGGCCGGGGCACTTCGATTTTTGGACGCTCAGCAGGTTTGCCCGGTGCGACCGCAGCCTTGACCACAGGCCGCGTGATGACTGGCTCGGCGGGTGGTTCAGGAAGTACCAGCAGCTCTGGCCGCGAAGGTGCGGCAAACGGCAGTTCGGTGCGCGGCAACCAACTGACCACTTGCATGGCAGTTAAAAAAGCGCGGCGGCGGGACTCGTTCAACAAGGGTCGGCCATCTGTGGATAACTAAAGAGGGGGGATTCTACCGCCCTTCTGCCCTTCCCGCCTGCAGTTGATCCGCCAAGTGATGACTCGACCGCACGTTGCAGTACAATCGCGGCCTTTCATTGCCAATTGACTGGCCATCCCATGATCGAACCCAAGCGCGTTTTACGTGCCCTCGCCGAGCACTGGGCACTCCTTGAGCCTTTGTGTGAACACTTCGACCAAGGCACCTTGAGCCTGAACGAATTGCGTCTGCAACTGGCCGCTCATCAGGTGGACAGCACACCTCAAGATATCACCAGCGTGCTCGACAGCTGGATCCGTCTGGACATTCTGGTGCCGGTCGCAAAAAGCCCGAACCGCTTCGAGCTCAACGCCCAAATTCACGACTTTCTAGCGTATCTGAGGCACGAGCATCGCCTTGGGCTGTGCCTTGAAATCGAAGCTTACCTGCGCCATCTGGAGCGCTTGGCGGGCTATATCCAGGATGCGTTCGACATCCGTGACGGCCATGACCTGGCTCGCCAGCTGCGCCTGCTCGACATGCGGGTACGTGATGTACTGAAGAAGCTGGCGAACGATGAGCAAGCATTGGTGGCCGTAGCCGAGCGGGCCAAGACCAGCGACCGGCAAATCCCGCTGCGCCAGCGCTATGCCGAAGTTCTGGCTACGTGGGACGAATACGTCGAGCCCATGATTCAACTGGTCAACGCCGATGGTGCCTTCGAGCAGGGCGTGCGCAAGGTCGAGATCGTGCTGCTGCGCATGCTCAGCGAGCAACAGCGCCTTGGCCATCTGGTGGACGACGACATGCTGTTGCGCACCCATGCGCGCATCCTCGAAATGCAAACCAGCGCCCAGATGACCCTGCGCCATGCCCGCGAGCTGCTGCTGCCGCTGCGTGAAGAAGCCCGCCGGCACAATGCCGTGACCCGCGGCGCGGCGCTGGCACTGGCAGCCATCCGGCGCAAGGGGCTGGACGCGGTGCCGCAAGCCTCGATGCCGATGTTCACTCGCCCCCAAAGCACCTTTTTGGGCAGTGCAAGTCAGGTTGAGGCTTATGTGTATGCCCTGGCCCGCTTCGAGCCCAAACCCGCGAAATTTCCCAAGGCTCATAAAGTCCACCGGGGCGAGACACCCAAGGCCCCGCGCACGGTCAAGGAAATGCTCGAGCGCTGCAGCGACGCGCTGCCAATGCCGGACTTGATGACCTGGCTACTGGCACAAGAGCCGGACGGCGGCACCGACGAATTGTTGTATTGGTTCTCCCGCCTGTCCCGCGAAAAACGCTTCGTGCGCGAGCGCCTTGAGCGCCGCGATTACCACACCCAAGAACACCTGGTCAGCCTGCGCTCATTCGCTTTGCTTTCTCACTGCGAAGATGCGACCCAGACATCTGCGAGCCCCCTGCATGCATCTTGATCTTTCTGAACTGTCCCAGCTGGCACCGATTTTTCGTGAATTGTTCAAGGGCTATCACGTCAGCCGCCGGGACCCGGAGCTGTACGCACAACTGTCGAACTTTCAGGATCAATACCGCACGCTGTTTAAAGCGCTGGGCTTTGAGTTGGTGTGTGATACCCGCGGCTTCTATTACTTCGTGCCCGACACCGCCACCGCGCAAGTCAACAAGACCGCACAGCGCCTGGCGCTCTTCACCTTCATCATCGTCGAGCATCTGGCCGATCAGGGCCGCGACCCGATTGCCGTGCTCGACGGTGGCAGCCTGGGCCGCGACGAGTTGCCCGCCTTGCTGGAAAAGTACCGCGACCTGTTTGTGCAGGCCGAAGTCACCACCCATGAAGAGCTGGAAGAAAAGATCATGCGCCGCATGACCCAGCTCGGTTTTGCCAGTGAAGAACCCGGTATCTATCGTTTTCTGCCACCGATGCACCGGTTTCTGGATGTGTGCCTGTCGGTGCAGCAAGATCGTGATCTCGCCGCCAGCCTGCACAGCATCTTGCCTTTGCCGACACCGGTTCTGGTCGATGACGACATTGACGACGAAGCGGCTCTGGCCCGCGCCATCGCGGATGAACAACAGGAGATGGACGCATGAGCCAGGAACGCTACGGCATTCGCCGCTTTGCTTTGTTGAACACGGCCGGTTACAGCCTGGGCCTGTTCCCGCTGGAACACCCGCTGTCGGTATACGGGGCAAACAACCTCGGTAAATCGGCATCGATCAACGCTTTGCAGTTCCCGATTCTGGCACGCATGTCAGACATGAGCTTCGGCAAGTACAGCCTTGAGCAATCGCGGCGCTTCTACTTTGCCTCTGATACCAGCTATATCCTGGTAGAAGTCTCCCTGCCCCACGGTCCCCATGTGATCGGCGTGGTCGGACGCGGGCCCGGCGGCGGCTTTGGCCACCAGTTTTTCGCCTATGCGGGCAAGCTGGATCTGGCGCATTACCAAAAAGACGATACCTGCCTGCGCCAAAAAGAACTGTTCAATAACCTTGAGCGTAATGGCCTCAAAGCCTACGAACTCAAGCCCGATGAACTGCGTCGTTTGCTGGTGGGTGGGCATACGTCGATCCCGCTGGATCTGACACTGATACCGCTGCGCTCTACCAGCGAACAGAGCCTCAAAACGTTCCGTGCACTGTTTATCAACCTGCTGCATATGCGCGAAATCACCGCTGCCAAGCTCAAGCAGCTGTTTCTCGATGCATTCGAACACAGCCTGCGCTCGGGTAGCGTTGATTACATCGCCGCATGTGAAGAGGCTTTCCGCGATGTACGACGCATGGAGCAAGACTACAACGCACTGGTCGGCGCCGGGCCATTGGTTGAGTCCTTGGCTGCCGGTGTTCGCCAGCGTGACCTGTTGCGCGGCAAGCTGCATCGTCTGTCGCCGCTGCTCGACTCGTTGCTTGGCACATGGCAGGACTACGCCGGGGCTCGCAAGGAAGAGCTGCTGATTCAGTCCGAGCACTACCGCAACGAACAGGACGCCCTGCAAAACGATCAGCGCAGCAGCACCCAGGAGTTGATGCGCCTTGAGCGAGAAATCGCCAGCGCTCAGCGCTGGCTCGGCGAGCTGTCGGTACTCAAGCATCGCTTCGCCCTGGTTGACGATGTGAAGGTGCTGGAGCAGCAACTGCTGAGCGCCAAGGATGCCCATGACGAACTGGCAGGAGCGTTGGCGCAATCACGTCAGTTCAGTGCAGAGGATCTTGACGAGCGTCTGCGTGAACTGGAAAAACGCCTCAAGTCCGTCAAGCAGCAACTCGATCACGCCGACAACAACAGTTATGCCCGCCTGCGCGAAGAGTTTTCGCAGCAAGATGTAGAGCGCCTGATGCGTCTGTTCAACAGCGCCCTGTTCAGCTTGCCGTTGGGTGAGCACGGAATTGCGCTGGATGACAATGATGCCTGGGTCAAGTCGCTGGAGCTGATCCTGGACGGCTTTAAAGGCGAGCGTTTTGAAGCGCCGGGGCTCTCCATCGACCTCAGCCACATTGAGCCCCCTGCCCTGCAGGCGCTGGCTGACCGTGCAGCCTTGCGCGAGCAGAAAGAGCGTCTGGAGAAAGAACTCAAGCAACTGAAAACCCAGCAAGCCGTCACATCAGATCGCGCTGCGAGCAAAACCGAAGCCGAATCGTTGTATCAACAAGTGCTGGATGCCCAAAAGGCCCTGGAAGATTTCCGCCGCAGCCAGACGCTAAGTGCCGAGGAAGGCGACAAACTAGAGCAACTGGCCCAGGCCGAAGCCGCGCAAGACGAGTTGAAGCGTTCCAGCGATGCCTTTACCGAGCGCGTGCAGCAATTGTCCGCCAAGTTGCAGTTGGTCGGTCGCCAGATCGGTGACATGGAAGCCAAGCAGCGCACGCTGGATGACAGCTTGCGTCGACGTCAGTTGTTGCCCGCTGACTTGCCATTCGGTACGCCGTTCATGGACCCGGTCGATGACTCAATGGACAACCTGCTGCCATTGCTCAATGACTATCAGGACAGCTGGCAGGGCTTGTTGCGCTGCGATGGGCAAATTGAAGCCCTGTACGCTCAGGTACGCTTGAAAGGCGTGGCCAAGTTCGACAGCGAAGACGATATGGAGCGGCGTCTGCAGCTGTTGATCAATGCTTACGCACACCGCACCGAAGAAGCCCTGACGCTGGGCAAGGCGCGCCGGGCGGCAGTGACTGACATCGCCCGTACGCTGCGCAACATCCGCAGCGACTACGACAGCCTTGAGCATCAACTGGCGCTGTTCAACCGCGAGATCAATAAACGCCAGGTGTCCAACCTCAAGAGTTTCCGCATCGTGCTGGCGCCCAACAAGGAGGCGCTCAAGCATATCGATCAGATTATCCACAGCGCCGGTCAGTACGAAGAAGGCGAAACCCTGTCGGTGTTCGACCTCAGCCAGAGCGCCGATCAGGACAACAAGAACGAAGAAGCCAAGGAGTACCTGGCACGACTGGTGGCTGCAAACCACAACCAGTTGGGGCTCAAGGATTTGTTCGAGCTGGCATTCGAGATCACCAAGGTCAATGGCCAACCGGTGATCCATACCGATATCGACGGTGCAGCGTCCAACGGTACGACCATGACGATCAAGGCGCTGACCAACATGTATTTGTTGCTGCACTTGATGGACCGCGATCAGGCCGGGCGTATCCGCTTGCCGTACTACCTGGACGAAGCGGCGGATATCGACGAGAAAAACCAGACCGCACTGCTGGAGACCAGTTTACAGCTGGGGTTTGTGCCGATTCTGGCCAGCGTGAAACCCCAGGTCTGCGCTCATGTGGCGATCGACCTTGAGGGCGGCAGCGGGCCTAACGGGATTTACATCGATGAAGACGACTGGAAGTACATTCGTCGGCATGACGAGGTGAAGCCTGACGCAGTTACGGCTGTACAAGAGCCTGAGCTGGATGAAGTCTGAGGCTGGATCCTGAGCATAAAAAAAACCGCGATCAATGATCGCGGTTTTTTTTACGCTTATTTACCTAGCTGGATCTTCGGCGCCCATTGCAGCCACTCGTCTTCAAACTTGTCGAAGAGCGGGAAGGTTTGCTCGGGGCGGGCCTGATTACCCATTTTGTCGCCATCCGGCGTAGCAAAGGCAATGCCGCCCTGGACCAAGGTTTCCAGCGACTCGGTGCGAATCGTTGCACCTTTGAACAAGCCAAAGTCGACACCAAAACCGCTGGTGTTCCAGAAGCGGCTGCCGGTGCGCACCAATGGCGCGTAACGAGGCTCGATCAGGATATGCACCAATACGCGATCGGCGGTGTTACCCAGTTCATACCCCGTCACCTTGCCCACGGTGACTTCACGGTAGGTCACGGGCACACCCTCTTTGAGCGAGCCACGACGGGCAGCACTCAATACAAGGCTTAACCCGGCCTGAGAAACAGCGGCATCCGGTGCTTGTTCCAGAGCGACAAAGCTGGTCTGACGACCCAGTTGCTTGGTCGCAGGCTGCACTTCAAGGTATTGGCCAGTGACCAGGGTTTCGAGGTTGGCTGTTTTCATCAGCCCCAGTTCTGGCTTGACCACCCAGAATTGGCTACCAACCCGTGCAATACGCTCAGGGACTTCGGTAATACGCGCCTTGAGCATGACCGATTGCAGGTCCTGGCTCAGGTCGACGCTTTCAATCTTGCCAACATCCAGCCCCTTGAAGCGAATAGGCGTGCCCTCACGCAGTCCATCGGCACGAGCCACTTTGATCGTAACGGCGACACCTTGTTGCATCGCGGCATCGCGGTCAGTAAACAGGCGGAAGCGCGGGATGCGTTTTTGCAGAGGCGCCGTGGCTTCTGGGGTTTCAAAAGCAATCCCGCCGGCCATCAGGCTTTGCAGGGACTCACTCTTGACCTGTATTCCCCCAGTCAGGCCACCGGTCAGCGTGATACCGCTAGCATTCCAGAAGCGGGTCGAGGCGTTGACCAGGTTTTCGTATTCCTTCTCGATATGTACGCCAATCACTAACTGCTTTTTAGTACGCGAGAACTGATAGCTCTGAACTGAACCGACTTTGACCTGCTTGTATAGAATCGGGCTACCGACATCCAGTGAGCCCAGGTTCTCGGTGAAGAGCACCATGTGCAGGCCCGGCGAACGCAGATCCAGCGGTGGTGCCTTGGGCCGTGCAACAAATTCACGTTCAGGGGTACTGCCCTTGTCACCCGGGCGAATGGCGATGTAGTTGCCTTTTACCAACGCTTCCAGCCCGGTAATACCGGCCAGAGAGATCGATGGCTTGACCACCCAGAACTGAGTCCCTTGCACCAGATAGTCTTCGGCCAACGGGTCGAGGGTCAACTCGGCGCTAGCGCTGGTAAGGTCCGGATCGACCTTGAGGCCCTTGAGGCTGCCGACCTGTATGCCTTTGTACATGACAGGTGTGCGACCCGCCTGCAGGCCCTCAAAGTCGCTGAGCTTAACTTTGACCTTGATACCGGCCTGTGCGGCATCAAAGTCCTCATAGAGCCGGAACGGCAGATTGGAGTCGGTAGGCGGGCTGTCTTTACGGTTTTCAGGAGTAGCGAACGCAATACCACCCGCTACGATGCTGGCAAGGGATTCGCTGCGCAGCTTCACACCTGACAGGTTGGCGTCGATGCTGATGCCACTGGCATTCCAGAAACGCGTGTGTTTGCGCACCAGATTGGCGTAGGTAGGCTCGATAAAGACTTTGATTTCGACCGTGCTCTGGTCTTCCGAGAGCACGTAGCTTTTGATCTGGCCGACCTGGATTTGCTTATAGAAAACCGGGCTGCCACGGTTCAGCGAGCCGAGACGGTCAGCCTTGAGGGTCAGGTGAAGGCCGGGCACGGCATCTGACAGGGGCGGCTCTTGCGACAGTGCCTTGAACTTGCGCGCTGGCTCTCCATCGGAAGGACTCACGGCAATGTAGTTACCCGAGACCAGGGTTTCGAGCCCCGTGATACCGGCCAATGACACGCTGGGTTTGACCAGCCAGAAGCGGGTATTGGTCTTGAGGTACTGTTCTACGTCCTTGTCCATCTCGACGGTAGCAATGACACCCTTGTTGGGGCCATCCTCATCCAGAGCCAGGGTTTTGACCTTGCCCACAGGCATGCCTTTGTAGACCACTTCGGTCTTGTTGGCGACGATGCCTTCGCCACTTTCAAAGCGCACTTGAATATCGATGCCGGTTTGGCTGTAGGCACGCCACCCCAGCCAGCCACCAATGATCAGGGCAATAAGCGGGAGGATCCAGATCGCCGACCAGTTCGAAGCCGGGCGGGTTTTAGCGGTAGGCAAGTCACTCATGGTCGTCGTCCGACTCCGTGTTATCCCAAATCAGTCGGGGATCAAAAGTTACAGCTGCAAGCATCGTTAGCACCACCACACTGGCAAATGCCACCGCACCAAGATTGGCCTCGATGCTGGCTATGCGTCCAAAGTTCACCACGGCCACCAAAATGGCAATGACGAAAATATCCAACATTGACCAACGGCCAATAAACTCAATAAAACGATACATGATGATGCGTTGCCGTGCAGACAGCGGCTGATGACGCTGAACTGAAAACAACAGCAAGGCAATGCCGACCAGCTTGAAAGTGGGAACCAGAATGCTTGCCACAAATACGACGGCCGCAATCGGGATCATGCCGTGCTGCACCAGTTCGATAACGCCTGCCATGATAGTACTCGGCGAGCCTTGGCCCAATGAGTTGACCGTCATGATCGGCAGCAGGTTAGCCGGAATATAGAGAATGGCCGAGGTCAGCAGTAATGCCCAGGTGCGCATCAGGCTGTCAGGGCGACGCGCATGGACCAGTGCCCCGCAGCGAGTACAGGTCTGTTCGTCAGTGTCGGGATCTTGCCTGTTGAGTTCGTGGCACTCGCCACAGATCAAGATGCCCGCATCAATCGCCCGCATGAACATCCTCCCCGGACAGTGCTTGCCAAATCTGGTGAGGCGACATCACAACCTCCAGCCAAACCTGTACCAGCAATAGACTCACAAAACAGACCAGACCCAGGCCAAGGCTCAACTCTGCCAGATCGGCCAGTTTCACAATCGCCACCAGCACCCCCATCAGGTACACCTCAAGCATGCCCCAGTCACGCAGGTGATGATAAATACGGTAGATGAGTAACCCGTAGCTGCGACCTATATTCCATCGAATGCTGAGTAGCACGGCGAGCTGGCAGAGCAACTTGAGTAGCGGAATTCCCATACTGCACAGGAACACCACAACCGCTATGCCCTGCATGCCGGTGTTGAATAAACCAAGCACGCCACTCCAGACCGTGTCTTGCGACGCCTGGCCCAAGAGGTTGAGTTGCATGATGGGTAAAAAGTTCGCAGGTATGTAGAGCAACAAGGCGGCGATCACAAGCGCAAGGCTGCGTTCAACCACCTTGTACCTGTGTGCATAGAGTTCGTAACCGCAGCGCGGGCATTGGGCTTTCTCACCGAGAGCAAGATGCGGCTTGCGCATCAACAGATCGCACTCATGACAGGCCACCAACTCGTCCAGCGGTAATTCTGACACCCTGCGGGGGTCAACCGGATCTGGCATATAGGGAGTCTCTGGCTCAGAAATTGACTGAGTCTATTCTAGTGCGCGGACTACAAAATAACTGTGCATATTTGTAGGACTTTAGCTGTAGCCGATCTGAAGAGCGGCCTCGCCTGGTTTGGCGCGTGCCACACCTTTTCTCGCCACAAAAACAAACCCCCTGTCTGCGTTAGCAGACAGGGGGTTTGGAATTTAATCTTGACGATGACCTACTCTCACATGGGGAAACCCCACACTACCATCGGCGATGCATCGTTTCACTGCTGAGTTCGGGATGGGATCAGGTGGTTCCAATGCTCTATGGTCGTCAA
>NZ_JYKZ01000028.1 GCF_001043005.1 Pseudomonas psychrophila | reverse complement strand
TCTTTGCTGCGCCAGTGCGGCAGCGAGTTCCAGTAGCGCTCGCCCTTGGCGTCGTCGTACATGCCTTCCCAACGGGAGATCACCAGTACCGCCAGGGCGTTACCGATCACGTTCAGGGCCGTACGGGCCATGTCCATCACACGGTCAACACCGGCGATAAAGGCCAGGCCTTCCAGCGGGATACCCACGCTGCCCAAAGTGGCCAGCAGCACCACGAAGGACACGCCCGGTACACCGGCGATGCCTTTGGAGGTGACCATCAGGGTCAGAACCAACAGCAATTGCTGGCTGATCGACAGGTCAATGCCGTACAGCTGAGCGATAAAGATCGCGGCGATACTTTGATACAGGGTCGAACCGTCAAGGTTGAACGAGTAGCCGGTCGGTACCACAAAGCTGCAAATCGCTTTAGGGGCGCCGTAGGCTTCCATCTTCTCGATCACGCGCGGCAGCACGGTTTCGGAGCTGGCGGTGGAGTAGGCCAGTACCAGTTCGTCCTTGAAGATGCGCATCAGCTTGATCACGGAGAAGCCGAACAGCTTGGCGATCAGGCCCAGCACCGCGAAGGCGAAGAACAGGATGGCGCCGTAAACCAGCAACACCAGCTTGGCCAGTGGCACCAGGGAGGCGAAGCCGAAGTTGGCGACGGTCACGGCGATCAGGGCAAACACACCGATTGGCGCGTAGTTCATGATCATGTGAGTGACTTTGAACATCGACTCGGACACGCCCTGGAAGGTTTTCACCAGCGGGTCGCGCAGTTCGGCGTTCAGGCTCGACAAGCCGAGACCGAAGAGTACCGAGAAGAAGATGATCGGCAGCATTTCACCGCGAGCCATGGCCGCGAAGATGTTCGACGGGATCAGGTTGAGGATGGTCTCGATGAACGCATGTTCATGGGTGACCTCAGCCGCAGTGGCCGCATATTTCGAGATATCGACTGTGCCCAGGGTGCTCATGTCGATCCCGGCACCTGGCTGGAACACGTTGGCCAGCACCAGGCCGACCAAAATCGCGATGGTAGTGACCACCTCGAAGTAAATGATGGTTTTAAAACCGATACGACCGAGTTTCTTCGCATCTCCCACGCCTGCAATCCCGACAACCAGTGAAGAAATCACGATTGGGATTACGATCATCTTGATCAGACGGATAAAGATATCGCCGGCAGGTTGCAGAACGTTACTGATCCACCAGGCCTTTTCAGCACTGAAATGGTTGAGCAGCGCGCCGATTGCAATCCCGAGGACCAGACCAATCAGGATCTGCCAGGCGAGGCTAAGTTTTGCCTTCTTCAT
>NZ_JYKZ01000027.1 GCF_001043005.1 Pseudomonas psychrophila | reverse complement strand
CGACTCAGGGTAACGCGGGACATGTAAGGCTCCGAACAAGGGGGAGAGGGCGAAAAACCCGCGCAGTTTAACGCGTGTTGTCGTGCAAATCTTCTAGTCAGACGCAGATCCGGCCGAGCGGGTTCAGTTAACGGGTGAAATAAACCGCCCGGGGCTGCCGAATAACGGCATATGCCCCAGTCGTTTGAGGCGGGCAGAAGGTCTATTCAAGGGCCTTCCAGATTTCGGTCGCGTACTCCCGGATCGTCCGGTCCGACGAAAACCAGCCCATGCGTGCCGTATTCAATACTGCCATGCGCCACCAGGCATCCTTGTCGTGCCAGAGCGCCTCGACCCGCATCTGAGCGTCCCAGTACGCATCAAAGTCAGCGCACACCAAAAACCGGTCATATTCGATCAGCGAGTCGATCAACCCGGTGTAACGTGCGGGAGCGTCGTATGAGAACACGCCACCGCGGATGGCCTGCAGCACTTCATCGAGCCGTTGCGAAGCCGCAATGTCAGGCCCGGCATGGAATTCACCGCTGCGCTTGCGCGCTTCGACCTGACGCGAAGTCAGACCAAAAATGAACATGTTCTCAGCCCCTACCCGCTCGCACATTTCGACGTTGGCGCCATCAAGCGTGCCGATGGTCAAGGCACCGTTCAGACCGAACTTCATGTTGCTGGTACCTGAAGCCTCGTAGCCGGCGGTAGAAATCTGCTCGGACAAATCCGCTGCCGGGATGATGCTTTCCGCCAGGCTGACGTTGTAGTTGGGGATAAACACCACTTTGAGCAGACCCCGTACCGTTGGGTCGTTGTTCACGATCCGGGCGATGTCGTTGGACAGTTTGATGATCAGCTTGGCCTGGTGGTAACTGGCGGCGGCCTTGCCAGCGAAGATTTTCACCCGCGGCACCCAGTTGGTTCCCGGCTCGGCCCGAATCGCCTGATACAACGCCACGGTGTGCAAGAGGTTGAGCAACTGGCGCTTGTACTCATGGATGCGTTTGACCTGCACATCAAACAGGGCTTCCGGATTGACCGTGATCCCCAGCCGTTCCTGAATCAGCGCCGCCAGGGTGCATTTGCTCTTCAGGCGTTGCTCGGCGAACTGGATGCGGAACTGTGGCTGCTCGGCAAAAGGTTCCAGTTCGATCAGTTTTTGCTCGGGCCGATCGAGGACTTCCTTGCCGAGCGCCTTGACCAGCATCGAGGTCAGGGCCGGATTGGCCTGGTACAGCCAGCGGCGAAAGGTAATGCCGTTGGTCTTGTTGTTGATCCGGTTCGGGTAGAGCGCATGCAGTTCGGAAAAGACCGTGCTGCGCATCAATTGCGTGTGCAGCCCGGACACACCGTTGACGCTG
>NZ_JYKZ01000026.1 GCF_001043005.1 Pseudomonas psychrophila | reverse complement strand
TGCCGGTACAGACTGCACCCAAGCGACGGGACTGACGCGCCTGGCTTTGCAGCCATGACACATGTTCGCGGTTGACGGTGCGTTGAATGCCAACACCTCCACAGACAATCACCATGTCCAGCACCGGAGCCTTGTACATGCTGGCATCGGGGGTCACTTGCAGGCCATCACTGGCCCAGACCTGGCTGCCATCCGCGCTGAGGGTGCTCCATCGGTACAACTCGCGGCCGGACAGCTGATTGGCCATGCGCAAGGGTTCTATCGCAGACGCCAGGGAAATGAGTGTGAAATTGTCCAGCAGCAAAAAACCGATGGATTGAGGCGCACGGTTCTGGGGTTGGGCCCCGGAGTTGAACGACGTCATCGCAGTATCTCCTCACACAAAGCAGGTGTTGGCCTCAGGCTCAGGCTCTTGTTATCGCCCTGTTTGTACGGGGCTTTACGATGACAACGCAAACCTCATGCCTAAACTTGAATGCGCATTCAAAAAAATCTGAAAACGACGTCGCTATGCGTCTAGACGGGCCATGCCTAAATGCTCGACAAACAGGCTCAACCCTGCGTGCATGCCGTCTACCCCGCCGCTGTTGAGCACATTGGTATCACTTGTGGGAAGCGTGTACGAATCTGGTACTGAGCAGTGTCACCGAAAGCACAAGTCGCTTGAGATGTGCGCCACAAAGATCCGTCGCGCACTGAAGAAGTGCAAGCCCGCGGTTACAGCTCCAACACGCTCACCGTCCGCCAGTTCTGGGGAGTTTCTTTGTGTTTACTGCGCTTCGCACGAATCTCTCGTAATGAATCTGGACTCATCAGAGTAGGACACGTCCGGATTTCTTTGGCGATGATCTACACCCGGGGGTGGGCTGTTAGGGTCGCGGCATTCGACCTGGAGCCCGCCCATGACTCAGTGCTTCAAAGACCATCCCAGCGACACTCAGCGCCTGTTTCACAACACCTTGCCTGTTTCCGAATGCGAAACCCGCGTCATCGAGCTCTACGACTGCATGACCGCGGTCACCGAAGTGCCCGTTCTGACCTGCGAAGGGCTGTGGCGAATATACCAGCGGGCAGCCGAAGAAATCGTCGCCCCCGGCGGCATCCTGATTGCCGACCCCCAAGCGCGTAACCGCGCGATCAACGCCACCTATGCCCGCATGTGGCTGGAAGACCCACGCTTCCAATGGGCCGGGCTCGCAGCGTTTGCCTCAAAGCAGGTGGGGTGCTGGCTGCTGCATGCGGCTGACTCGATTGAGAAAATCCATGCAGAGACCGCGGCAATGGAAGCACTGACGCGAGGCTTCAGCGGGCCACAGCCGCTGATCAGTAACGACACCGTGCAGTTGTTGCAAAAAAATCTGGCGAGTTATCGGGTCGCCAATGCCAACAACCCCATCCCCTTCGACCTGCGTTTTGAAGGAGATGAGTTGGGCCAGATCCAGCAACAGTTCAACTATGTGTACGACATGCTGGCGTTGGGCAATACCACGCTGTTTTTAGATATCTTTCCACTGCATGCGTTTTACAAAAAACGGGGTTTTGAGGCGCTGAAAACCTGCC
>NZ_JYKZ01000025.1 GCF_001043005.1 Pseudomonas psychrophila | reverse complement strand
CACCCGTCACCGTGATGGTGAAATCCGCGCCGCCCGTGGCACCCAGCTCACTGCTAAAAGCTGGATGACCGAAGCGCCGCTGCGGATGTTGATGAACAACCTCGACCCGCAAGTGGCCGAGAACCCGACCGAGCTGGTGGTGTATGGCGGTATTGGACGGGCAGCGCGTAACTGGGAGTGCTACGACAAAATCGTCGAAAGCCTGACCAACCTCAACGATGACGAAACCCTGCTGGTGCAATCGGGCAAGCCGGTCGGCGTGTTCAAAACCCACAGCAACGCGCCACGGGTCCTGATCGCCAACTCCAACCTGGTGCCGCACTGGGCCACGTGGGAGCACTTCAACGAACTCGACGCCAAAGGCCTGGCCATGTACGGCCAGATGACCGCCGGCAGCTGGATCTACATCGGCAGCCAGGGCATCGTCCAGGGCACCTACGAAACCTTCGTCGAGGCCGGTCGCCAGCACTACAACGGCAGCCTGGTCGGTAAATGGGTGCTGACGGCCGGTTTGGGCGGCATGGGCGGTGCCCAGCCTCTGGCCGCCACCCTGGCCGGTGCCTGCTCGCTGAACATCGAATGCCAGCAAAGCCGCATCGATTTCCGCCTGGCCACTCGCTATGTCGACGAGCAAGCCGCGGACCTGGATGACGCGCTGGCCCGTATCGCCAAATACACCGCCGAAGGCAAAGCAATTTCCATCGCCCTGTGCGGGAACGCTGCTGAATTGCTGCCAGAAATGGTTCGTCGTGGTGTACGCCCGGACATGGTCACTGACCAGACCAGCGCCCACGATCCACTGAACGGCTACCTGCCAAAAGGCTGGACCTGGGAACAGTACCGCGACCGCGCCGTGACCGATCCGGCAGCCGTGGTCAAAGCCGCCAAAGCCTCGATGGGCGAGCACGTTGAAGCCATGTTGGCCTTCCAGAAAGCGGGCGTGCCGACCTTCGACTACGGCAACAACATTCGTCAGATGGCCAAAGAAGTAGGCGTAGAAAACGCCTTCGACTTCCCGGGCTTTGTACCGGCTTATATCCGCCCATTGTTCTGCCGTGGTGTAGGCCCGTTCCGTTGGGTCGCGCTGTCGGGTGATGCCGAAGACATCTACAAAACCGACGCCAAGGTCAAGGAACTGATTGCCGACGACGCGCACCTGCACAACTGGCTGGACATGGCCCGCGAGCGCATCAGCTTCCAGGGTCTGCCGGCCCGTATCTGCTGGGTAGGCCTGGGTCAACGCGCCAAGCTGGGCCTGGCCTTCAACGAAATGGTCCGCAGTGGCGAGCTGAAAGCCCCGATCGTGATCGGCCGCGACCACTTGGACTCTGGGTCGGTATCGAGCCCGAACCGCGAAACCGAGTCAATGAAAGACGGCTCGGACGCTGTGTCCGACTGGCCATTGCTCAACGCTTTGCTCAATACCGCGAGCGGCGCGACCTGGGTGTCGTTGCACCACGGCGGCGGCGTAGGCATGGGCTTCTCGCAGCATTCGGGGATGGTGATCGTGTGTGACGGTACCGACGAAGCGGCTGAGCGCATCGCCCGTGTCCTGCACAACGATCCGGCAACCGGCGTGATGCGCCACGCGGATGCGGG
>NZ_JYKZ01000024.1 GCF_001043005.1 Pseudomonas psychrophila | reverse complement strand
CGGCTGAAGAACCACACCATGAAGGTCACCAGCGACACCGCCAGCAGGATCAGGCTGGCCACGGCGTTGATCTCGGGCTTAACCCCCAGACGCACCGCCGAGAACACTTCCATCGGCAAGGTCGTGGACCCCGGCCCCGACACGAAGCTGGCCAGTACCAGGTCGTCCAGCGACAGGGCAAAGGACATCATGGCGCCCGCAGCCAGTGACGGCGCGATCATCGGGATGGTGATCAAAAAGAACACCTTCCACGGCTTGGCACCCAGGTCCATGGCCGCCTCTTCGATCGACAGGTCCAGCTCACGCAGACGCGACGACACCACCACCGCCACATAGGCCGAGCAGAACGTGGTGTGGGCGATCCAGATGGTGACGATGCCACGCTCTTGCGGCCAGCCAATCATCTGCGCCATGGCCACGAACAGCAGCAACAGCGACAGGCCGGTGATCACTTCCGGCATCACCAGCGGCGCCGTCACCAGGCCGCCAAACAGCGTGCGACCCTTGAAGTGCGAGATACGGGTCAGTACGAACGCCGCCAGGGTGCCCAGCGCTACCGCTGCAATCGCCGTGTAAAAGGCGATTTCCAGGGAGCGCATCACCGAGCCCATCAGTTGCGTGTTGTCCAGCAGGCCTACATACCACTTCAGCGACCAGCCGCCCCACACCGTGACCAGCTTGGAAGCGTTGAACGAGTAGATCACCAGGATCAGCATCGGCAGGTAGATGAACAGCAACCCCGCGACCAACATGAAGCTAGAAAAACGGAAGCGATTCATATCTTGCCCTCCAGCTCTTTAGCCTGGCTGCGGTTGAACAGAATGATGGGCACGATCAGGATCGCCAGCATGACGACGGCAAGCGCAGACGCTACCGGCCAGTCACGGTTGTTGAAGAACTCTTGCCACAACACTTTACCGATCATCAGGGTTTCCGGGCCGCCAAGCAGTTCCGGAATCACGAACTCGCCCACTACCGGGATAAACACCAGCATGCAGCCGGCGATGATGCCGTTTTTCGACAACGGAACGGTGATTTTCCAGAAGCTGTTGATGGTGCTCGAACCCAGGTCAGACGCGGCTTCCAGCAGGCTGGTGTCGTGTTTCACCAGGTTGGCGTACAGCGGCAGGATCATGAACGGCAGGTACGAATAGACGATGCCGATGTACACCGCGATGTTGGTGTTGAGGATCTGCAGCGGTTCGCTGATCCAGCCCATCGACATCAGAAAGCCATTGAGCAGGCCGTTGTTGCTGAGGATGCCCATCCACGCATACACCCGGATCAGGATCGCGGTCCAGGTCGGCATCATGATCAGCAGCACCAGCACGGTCTGCATCTCTTTGCGCGCATTGGCGATGGCATAGGCCATCGGATAACCGATCAGCAGGCACAACGCCGTGCTGAAAAACGCCATCTTCAGCGAGCCCAGGTAGGCAGCGATATACAGCTCGTCGTCGCCCAGCATGGCGTAGTTGCCCAGATTCAGCAGCAGCTGAACTTTCTGTTCAACGTAGCTGTAGATCTCGGTATACGGCGGGATTGCGACGTCGGCTTCAGCAAAGCTGATCTTCAACACAATGAAGAACGGCAGCATGAAAAACAAAAACAGCCACAGGAATGGAATCCCGATGACCA
>NZ_JYKZ01000022.1 GCF_001043005.1 Pseudomonas psychrophila | reverse complement strand
CCCGTACGGCCCTGAACGTGATCGGTAACGCCCTGGCGGTACTGGTGATCTCCCGTTGGGAAGGCATGTACGACGACGCCAAGGGCGAGCGCTACTGGAACTCGCTGCCGCACTGGCGCAGCAAAGAACCGCTGCCGGCCGGGGAAGTGTCGAACACCTGAAAAAGTGATCCTCAGGTTTTGTGAGCTTCACAAAACCTGAGTGAGCTGGCTTGAATGCGCTGGCATCACTTCGACGTACCTGAAAGACCATACCGTCTGCATCGCGAGCAAGCCCGCTCCCACAGGGACTTCGCTCGCGCAAATCAACAACGGCTGGCCTAACGCCCTTGATCAAAACGGAACGAGGCACCATACGCTGACGCCGGTAAATGACTGGCGCCGTCGGCCCGCAGCCGTGAACGGAACGTACCGCGCTGAGGTTCGGTGCGATACAAGCCACGTTTCTGCAACTCGGGAATAATCAGCTCCACAAAGTCTTCAAGGCTGCCCGGACTGATCAGCGGATTGAGCATGTAGCCGCTGGTACCGCTGATGCGAGCGTGTTCTTCGATCCGGTCTGCCACCTGTTGCGGGGTGCCTACCAGAATCAGGTCACTGCCACGTGTGACGTTGGCAAAGCGCTGTTTGACGTCACCGGCCGTCAGGGGCTTGCCACTCCCATCTGCACGCATCACATAGGACGTCATGCCTTCGGTGTGAGTAGACAGAGCATCACTGTCGGCGTAACGGCTAATGTCGATTCCGGTATCACCCGCATAGCTGACCAGTTGCGCCTGCACGTGGTAATTGCTTTGCAGCTCGTCATATTTGCGCTGAGCTTCGATTTCCGTTTTGGCGGTCACAATACGCAGCACTGTCAGCGACTTTACATCTTCGGCCGGGCGACCGAGCGCCTGGGCCTGGGCCCAGATCTCCTCCAGCCCCTGGCGAATTTCATGAGGGTTGGACTTTGCAATAAAGATCAATTCGGCGTGCTTGGCCGCAAATGCCCGGCCACGGCCTGACCAGCCAGCCTGGATCAGCAGCGGCGTTCGCTGCGGCGACGGGGACGTCAAATGCGGACCCGCCACCCGATAATGTTCGCCCACGTGATTGATCGGCCGAATGCGATCACCACGGGCATAAAGCTGGTGCGCCTTGTCGGCAACCACCGCATCATCGGCCCAGCTACCCTCCCACAGCTTATAGGCCACATCGAGAAACTCTTCCGCCCGCTCATAACGATCGTCGTGCTTGATCATCTGCTCCAGACCGAAGTTTCGAGCGGCACTGGACAGGTATGAAGTGACGATATTCCAGCCTATCCGGCCATCCGTCAGATGGTCCAATGTGCTGAAGCGCCGGGCATGGGTAAAGGGGTGCTCGTAGCTGGTGGTCACCGTGACGCCAAAGGCCAGGTTTTCAGTCACCGCAGCCAGTGCCGGGATGATCATCAGCGGGTCATTTGCCGGTGCTTCCACGGCCCATTTCATGGCCGCCTCGGCATTGCCGCCAAACACATCGTAGAAGCCCAGGACATCTCCGAAAAACAGCATGTCCATGTGCGCCTGATCGGCAATACGCGCCAGGTTTGACCAGTAGCCGAGCGAATTGATGCTCAATCGCTCGTCAGCCGGGTGTGTCCACAGGCTTGGCGCACCACCACAGCCAACACTCGCTTGCTCGTAGAGCGCAAACATCAGAGGTTTTGGATCGGACATCTTGATACCTGAAAAGAATAATTAAAGGGGTGGCGTTACCGTTGATTTATGAACCCTTTGCCGTAGTGGCGCTCGAGGCGGTTCTGCACCAGTTCGAGACCAATCGACATCAACCAATAGATAACGGCGGCGGTGGTGAGCATCTCGATGTAGCGATACGACGAACGCCCATAGGACTGCGCCAGGAACATCACTTCCCAAACCCCCATCACCGAAATCAGTGAAGAGTCCTTGAGCATTGAAATGAACTGGCTGGTGGTCGGCGGCAAAATCGTGCGCATGGCTTGCGGCAGGATGATGTGCAGGAATGTCGCCGTCGGCGATAGCCCTAGCGCCATCGCCGCCAGGCGTTGCCCGGGGGCCACAGCCATGATCCCGGCGCGAAAAATCTCGCTGAGGTAAGCGCCATAATTGAGCGACAAAGCAATGATCCCGGCGCTGATTGCCCCCGGAACAATGCCGATCTGGGGCAGGCCCAGGTAGATCAGCAGGATCTGGATCAGCAGCGGCGTGCCGCGAAAAAATGACGCGTAGAAGCTCGCGATCCCAAAGGCCACGGCGCTGCGTGACAGGCGCGCAAGCGCCGTCACAAAGCCGAGCAGCAAGGACAACCAGATCGAACAAAAGCACAGGAACAACGTCAGTGCCGCGCCTTGCAGGAAACCGTTGGGGCCCAGGTGCAGGCCCATCAGGTTCGGCAATTTATCCAGAATGATCGACAGCTTCAGGTCGAAGCTCATGAAGAACATGACGCACAACGCGAACAGCACCGCCCACGTCAGATAGAGTCGGGTGC
>NZ_JYKZ01000021.1 GCF_001043005.1 Pseudomonas psychrophila | reverse complement strand
TGTCGTAAAGCTTAGAAATGAGCATTCCATCAAACGATGGTGAATGTTGATTTCTGATCTTTTGATTAGATCGTTCTTTAAAAATTTGGGTATGTAATAGAAAGTTAGACTGGATAACACTTTCACTGGTGTTTATTCAGGCTAAGGTAAAATTTGTGAACGTTCTTAATTGAACATGCGAATTTTCGGCGAATGTCGTCTTCATAGTATAACCAGATTGCTTGGGGTTATATGGTCAAGTGAAGAAGCGCATACGGTGGATGCCTTGGCAGTCAGAGGCGATGAAAGACGTGGTAGCCTGCGAAAAGCTTCGGGGAGTCGGCAAACAGACTTTGATCCGGAGATGTCTGAATGGGGGAACCCACCTAACATAAGTTAGGTATCTTAAGCTGAATACATAGGCTTAAGAAGCGAACCAGGGGAACTGAAACATCTAAGTACCCTGAGGAAAAGAAATCAACCGAGATTCCCTTAGTAGTGGCGAGCGAACGGGGACCAGCCCTTAAGCTGTATTGATGTTAGCGGAACGCTCTGGAAAGTGCGGCCATAGTGGGTGATAGCCCTGTACGCGAAAACATCTTTGCAGTGAAATCGAGTAGGACGGAGCACGAGAAACTTTGTCTGAATATGGGGGGACCATCCTCCAAGGCTAAATACTACTGACTGACCGATAGTGAACTAGTACCGTGAGGGAAAGGCGAAAAGAACCCCGGAGAGGGGAGTGAAATAGATCCTGAAACCGTATGCGTACAAGCAGTGGGAGCCCACTTTGTTGGGTGACTGCGTACCTTTTGTATAATGGGTCAGCGACTTATTTTCAGTGGCAAGCTTAACCGAATAGGGGAGGCGTAGCGAAAGCGAGTCTTAATAGGGCGTCTAGTCGCTGGGAATAGACCCGAAACCGGGCGATCTATCCATGGGCAGGTTGAAGGTTGGGTAACACTAACTGGAGGACCGAACCGACTACCGTTGAAAAGTTAGCGGATGACCTGTGGATCGGAGTGAAAGGCTAATCAAGCTCGGAGATAGCTGGTTCTCCTCGAAAGCTATTTAGGTAGCGCCTCATGTATCACTGTAGGGGGTAGAGCACTGTTTCGGCTAGGGGGTCATCCCGACTTACCAAACCGATGCAAACTCCGAATACCTACAAGTGCCGAGCATGGGAGACACACGGCGGGTGCTAACGTCCGTCGTGAAAAGGGAAACAACCCAGACCGTCAGCTAAGGTCCCAAAGTTATGGTTAAGTGGGAAACGATGTGGGAAGGCTTAGACAGCTAGGAGGTTGGCTTAGAAGCAGCCACCCTTTAAAGAAAGCGTAATAGCTCACTAGTCGAGTCGGCCTGCGCGGAAGATTTAACGGGGCTCAAACCATACACCGAAGCTACGGGTATCACTTAGGTGATGCGGTAGAGGAGCGTTCTGTAAGCCTGTGAAGGTGAGTTGAGAAGCTTGCTGGAGGTATCAGAAGTGCGAATGCTGACATGAGTAACGATAATGGGTGTGAAAAACACCCACGCCGAAAGACCAAGGTTTCCTGCGCAACGTTAATCGACGCAGGGTTAGTCGGTCCCTAAGGCGAGGCTGAAAAGCGTAGTCGATGGAAAACAGGTTAATATTCCTGTACTTCTGGTTATTGCGATGGAGGGACGGAGAAGGCTAGGCCAGCTTGGCGTTGGTTGTCCAAGTTTAAGGTGGTAGGCTGGAATCTTAGGTAAATCCGGGATTCTAAGGCCGAGAGCTGATGACGAGTTGTCTTTTAGACAACGAAGTGGTTGATGCCATGCTTCCAAGAAAAGCTTCTAAGCTTCAGGTAACCAGGAACCGTACCCCAAACCGACACAGGTGGTTGGGTAGAGAATACCAAGGCGCTTGAGAGAACTCGGGTGAAGGAACTAGGCAAAATGGCACCGTAACTTCGGGAGAAGGTGCGCCGGTGAGGGTGAAGCATTTACTGCATAAGCCCATGCCGGTCGAAGATACCAGGCCGCTGCGACTGTTTATTAAAAACACAGCACTCTGCAAACACGAAAGTGGACGTATAGGGTGTGACGCCTGCCCGGTGCCGGAAGGTTAATTGATGGGGTTAGCTAACGCGAAGCTCTTGATCGAAGCCCCGGTAAACGGCGGCCGTAACTATAACGGTCCTAAGGTAGCGAAATTCCTTGTCGGGTAAGTTCCGACCTGCACGAATGGCGTAACGATGGCGGCGCTGTCTCCACCCGAGACTCAGTGAAATTGAAATCGCTGTGAAGATGCAGTGTATCCGCGGCTAGACGGAAAGACCCCGTGAACCTTTACTATAGCTTTGCACTGGACTTTGAATTTGCTTGTGTAGGATAGGTGGGAGGCTTTGAAGTGTGGACGCCAGTCTGCATGGAGCCAACCTTGAAATACCACCCTGGCAACTTTGAGGTTCTAACTCAGGTCCGTTATCCGGATCGAGGACAGTGTATGGTGGGTAGTTTGACTGGGGCGGTCTCCTCCTAAAGAGTAACGGAGGAGTACGAAGGTGCGCTCAGACCGGTCGGAAATCGGTCGTAGAGTATAAAGGCAAAAGCGCGCTTGACTGCGAGACAGACACGTCGAGCAGGTACGAAAGTAGGTCTTAGTGATCCGGTGGTTCTGTATGGAAGGGCCATCGCTCAACGGATAAAAGGTACTCCGGGGATAACAGGCTGATACCGCCCAAGAGTTCATATCGACGGCGGTGTTTGGCACCTCGATGTCGGCTCATCACATCCTGGGGCTGAAGCCGGTCCCAAGGGTATGGCTGTTCGCCATTTAAAGTGGTACGCGAGCTGGGTTTAGAACGTCGTGAGACAGTTCGGTCCCTATCTGCCGTGGACGTTTGAGATTTGAGAGGGGCTGCTCCTAGTACGAGAGGACCGGAGTGGACGAACCTCTGGTGTTCCGGTTGTCACGCCAGTGGCATTGCCGGGTAGCTATGTTCGGGAAAGATAACCGCTGAAAGCATCTAAGCGGGAAACTTGCCTCAAGATGAGATCTCACTGGAACCTTGAGTTCCCTAAAGGGCCGTCGAAGACTACGACGTTGATAGGTTGGGTGTGTAAGCGCTGTGAGGCGTTGAGCTAACCAATACTAATTGCCCGTGAGGCTTGACCATATAACACCCAAGCAATTTGCGTCGAAGAGACCAGATTGCGGTGTGTGAAGACGATACAAACCGAAAGTTTGCGACTCACAAAACACCAACTATTACATACCCATTCGCTGGAGCGTAAACCGAAAGGTAAACGACCTGGCTACCGAATTTCTTGACGACCATAGAGCATTGGAACCACCTGATCCCATCCCGAACTCAGCAGTGAAACGATGCATCGCCGATGGTAGTGTGGGGTTTCCCCATGTGAGAGTAGGTCATCGTCAAGATTAAATTCCAAA
>NZ_JYKZ01000020.1 GCF_001043005.1 Pseudomonas psychrophila | reverse complement strand
GTTGCAGAACGTTACTGATCCACCAGGCCTTTTCAGCACTGAAATGGTTGAGCAGCGCGCCGATTGCAATCCCGAGGACCAGACCAATCAGGATCTGCCAGGCGAGGCTAAGTTTTGCCTTCTTCATATTATTTTTTTTGTACCTTTACTTCAGTTTGATGTAGGTAGGAGCCTGAGCAGGAACATTTATTAATCGAAAAGTCTGTGGGTATCGCCGGGATAGATCCCTTGGAAGTTGTGCTTGCAGCGCACTGGCAGCCCGCTCAGGCGGCGCGACTATTCCAATGCCGGAGAGCGGCGTCTAATGCTGTAAATGCCTACCCTATGCTCAAATGGCATGGCATTTATCCAAAAAAACCATGATTTCAAGCTGTCCGAATACGCCATTTCAGGAGGCATAAGTGCCGTGTGCCGGCCCTTGCAGGAAGCGGAGTGAGCGTTATGATTGGCGAAATGAAAGGCTAAAACCGAGTGGCTTTTGAAGAAGGGCCCGCGGAAAAAATGCGTAATTTAATCAGGGCATAGTTTGATGGACTGGCGTGGACTCGCCATCTGAAGCCGTTGAGAGGAGAGTTTTGCAATCTCGACTGGGTGAGGGGTTGATCCGGCATCAGCAGCGCCATCAAAAAGCCCGACACTGAGTCGGGCTTTCGTCACGTGATGAGCCTCGCTTATTAGCGGTGCTTGTTCTTCTTGTGTTTGTTTTTCTTGTGATGCTTGCCGCCCGAGTTGTGCTTGCTGCCATCGTCGGCCAGATTGTTGCCTATCGCCCCGCCAGCTGCACCACCAAGACCCGCGCCGATAGTGGAGCCCGTGGTGCCTCCTAGCCTGTTACCGATGACTGAGCCGCCGGCCGATCCGATACCGCCGCCAATGGCTGCTTCGGTTTTGCTGCCTCTTGGAGCACCGATCGCGCTACCGGCAGCACCACCGACCCCAGCCCCGACGGCGGCCCCTGTGGATCCGCCCAGCTGTTGGCCAACGATATTACCCAGCGCGCCACCCACACCGCCTCCCACAGCAGCGGTCCCGTCGCCAGCAGCCATTGCGCCTTGTGCAACCAGGATGCTTAGAACAAGTACAGGGAGTGTCATTCGCATGTTATGTACCTCGATGGGTAGTAATCAGGGCGCCCACTGCATTAGGGATGCCTGAGAATATAGAGGGGGCAAAACCCCTCAAGTTCTATGTTGGCAACCACTGTGGATGATAAAGCTGTAACAAGCTATTGCGGCGTCAGTTTTGGGCCTAGAGTCATATCGCGGTTGCGCCAAACCTCATGCCTTGATCAGCCACGGGTGGGGCAGGGTGGGGCAGGGGTTCCAGGTTCAATCACCTCAAGAATGTGATGATCTGCGAACGTGTTAGCGAGTGTACTGGTGTTGTCAGCAGGCATTACCGAGGGCTGATCCCACATCGCTTCGCTACATTCAATGACGCTGTATACATATGTATCACCGCAGAGTTGTTCCAATAAATAAGATGACGGTGGCAAGAACAGGAGTCTTCAAGCCATTGTTAAAATAGCGATGAAGATAATCAATTGTTTGATTGGCAGGCGTCTGTGATGTTGGATATCCGGAATGTTTATGGCGATCAGTCTGTATTCAAAGGTACAACTAATGAACGAAGTAGTAGCGTCAGGTGAACATGATGCCTCTTTGCACGCACCCACATGGACTCAATCCTGGGAGCTCATCATGCCTGTCGAGGGCACAGGCATTTGCAGTGGCATCTCGGCCGTTGAATTCAAAGATAAAATATATGCCTTTTTCATCACCGAAAAAACTCCGAATAATCTACAGTTGAGCCATCTGGTGTTCAGTAAAGGCACGGATAAAGCGCTGATTGTTGAAAGGCAGGAGGATTTTTCGATCAATGGATTAACGCGTCATCGACCGTCCGTTACAGTGCATGACGGGCATCTGTTCTGTTTTCATACGGTCAGGGACCAAACGGTGCATTACCATGTCTATTCAGGGACCGAGTGGTCACATGGTGGCACCGTCCCAGGCGTGCTGACAGATCAGGCCCCCTCTGCTGTAAGTTACAAGGACACCTTATATTTAGCCCTGCAGGGTACCTACAACGGTGAGTTCTACCATAAAGCTTTCCAAAATTTCGAGTGGGGGGATACGATCAATTCTCCGGGCTTGCATATAAAAGGAAGTCCTTCCCTCTGTCAATTTGGTGACACACTGAGTGTGGCATTTACAGGGTTGGACGATGGTATGCATCTCTTTAACTTTTTCTCGGGGAAGTGGGAGTTTATTTATAAATCGCCCCACTACAAGGTGTCGGGTTCGCCTGCACTTTATGCGCGAAACAATTACCTTGTTTGTGCTTCGCTGGCTCAAGCAGATCAACATGTGTTGACCGAAACACTTTTGGAGAGGACAGGTAATGCGCCGAGCCTGGACGTAACTACCCATTTGGACAGGACGGTCGGGACATATCTGTCTGAGCCTTGCCTGATTGAATATAAAGATCGATTCTATTTGATTGGACGGCGTCCTTGTAATGATGTTGGCATTTCCTTGTTTAAAACCAGCATTCGTTAAGTGCCCGATTGAAATGCACGAGCTTTAAACTGATCACTTCAACAGGTTAATACCTTTGTATGTTGTTTAACCTGATTGTTTCTATTCGTCGACAAGGTTCGCCACAGAGGCGAGACCCTTCACTCACATTCCGTGTGACTTGAGCTATGTGCGAGCCTGCTCGCGAAGGGTCCTGTCGCGTTGCGCGCGATGGGTGATTGCCTTCGCGGCAGGCTTCGCCCACAAAGTTACCGCTCATCTAAATGAGCAGCCGTTATATGTGCCTTATGAGAACCGGCCTTTATTTGACCTCAAGTGCGGCCTGAATCTGATCGGCATATGTGCTCAGCCGGTTCAGCTCTGATTGAAGCTGACCTGGACCGCTTGAGTTAAGTACCTTCGCCTGAATCAAGGTTAAAGCCGCAGCGACGGCGAGTTCTCGTTGGCTTTGCGGGCTTGCGGCGCCAAAGGGGGTATCCCCCCTGAGGTTTTTGAAGTGCTCAGACATGCTGTTCTCCTTCTTGCAGGTCCCCCTGCCACTCATTTCAGCAACTACCTGCAGTGTAGAAGGATCAATGGGCACACGGCGTGCTCTAGGTCCTGATCCTTGTCCATCCGTCTGCCGACATCACGTCCGTGCTGTTCGGTCAGTTGTTTGCCAGCCCTGAGACGTGAGTGGTGCCAAATTTTAAACCCTGAAAACGTCAATAAAATGGCTTAAAAGCAGGGTTTTTTGCGTGCTCACTAAGATACTAATCCTATTTCGTTCAATTTATTGACGATGCCATTGTGATGGCTTATTTTGGCGCGCTGCGGCTGGTCATGGGTCGTTAACAGTCAGAAAGCAGGAAGCCTTCCTATGAGCCACAAAGACGACATATCAAATCTATTCCGTAGATTTGGCGCGACTTCAGACAGCTATCACGAGTTCGAAACCCCGTTCGACTACCCGTGCGCAGCCCCGCAAAAGATGCCGCTGCCTGCCGAGCCAGCGTATTTGCCTGAAGTTGTGGCTCAAGTAGTCGAGAACATGGCGGCCGAGCCACAAAATGAACAGGCGCCATTCAAGTCGTTACCGTTTTCGGTGGTAACGCCGGGAGCGCAACCCGTGGTGCAGTCGGTAATTCCAGCCGTTGAACCGTCGCGGCGCGATATTGAAGCGCCCTTGATGAGCTCTGGGGATGTCGCAACTCCGCTGCGTCATTTACTCGCTGAAGTAGCCCTCGCCCGACAAGCCGAGATGCACGCTCAACTACAACCTGACGCGTGTGCACCAAAGTGCAAGGCACATGTCGTAGCACTGGTTTCGGCCAAGGGCGGCGTAGGCAAGTCCACGTTGGGCGCTGGTCTTGCCAGCAGCTTGCATCTGGGTGCAGGCAAGACCCTGGCCATCGATCTTGACCCGCAAAATGCGCTGCACTACCACCTTGGGATTGAGTCCGGTGCGGTAGGCCTGGGCAGTACCTGCGCGCAAGGCACCACTTGGGCTGACAAACTGCAGCAGGGTTTCGACGATGCCCAACTGCTGCCCTATGGCGTCTTGAGTGATGACGAACGTTGCGCTCTGGAGCGCGACATGAGCCAGGATCGACATTGGCTGGCCCGGCAATTGGCGAGTCTGGATCTGGGTGAAAGCGACGTGGTGATTCTGGACACGCCGACCGGCCGGTCGTTGTATCTGGAGCAGGCGCTGGACGTGGCCGATCAAGTGATCGTGGTCACCACCGCCGACGCTGCGAGTTTTATCGCCCTGGATCAAATGGATCGCTTGATTGACTCCGCCCTGACTCGCCCTGAGTCCTCAGTCTGCAACTATGTGGTCAATCAGTTCGACGCCCGCCGTGAGTTTTCACGGGACATGCTTGAGGTGCTCAAACGTCGCCTGGGCGGGCAGTTGCTGGGGGTTATTGCTTTGGATAACACCCTGGGCGAGTCGCTGGCTTACGGTCGTAATCCGCTGGCTTCGCCGCATGCCTCTGCAGTCTGCCAGGAGATGGCATTACTGGCTAAACAGCTCAAGGCCAGGTTTCAGAGCGCCGCTGTATCAGCGATGTCCGCCCTGTGATCAACCCATGCACAGAGCCATCCGCTACACAAACCCGCCTTCAGCGTTGGGCGCAGTCTGTTGCTGATCGTATAGATCGATGGCCAGTGGCGGCTCGTCGCGCGCTGACCTTTGGCACGATAGTGTTTAGCGTTTTGGTGGGCCTGCTGATCATCACGGCCCCGTTTGATTTTTATGCCCAGTGCGTCTTCGCCATCGGCTGTTTTGGCGCGGCGCTGATATTGCGCCGGATCCCCGGGCGCCTGACCATCCTGATCATGATCTGTTTGTCGCTGACGGCCTCGCTGCGCTACATGTACTGGCGGCTGACAGCAACCCTGGACTTCGATCAATGGATCGACATCGCATTCGGGTACGGTCTGGTACTGGCCGAATTCTATGCCTTGGTAGTGCTGATCTTCGGTTACTTACAAACGGCTTGGCCGCTGCGGCGCCAGCCGGTCTTGCTCAAAAGCCCGCCCAGCGAGTGGCCGGTGGTTGACGTGTTTATCCCGTCATACAACGAAGCCCTCGATATTGTGAAGTTGACCATCTTTGCCGCCCAGGCCATGGACTGGCCAAAGGACAAACTGCGGGTCCACGTGCTGGATGACGGGCGTCGCGAAGACTTTCGCCAGTTCTGCGAGCAGATCAACGTCAACTACATCACCCGTGACAACAATCGTCATGCCAAGGCCGGCAACCTGAACGAAGCGTTGCAGGTCACCAGTGGCGAGTTCGTGGCGTTTTTCGACGCCGATCACGTACCGACCCGCTCCTTTTTGCAAGTCAGCATTGGCTGGTTTCTGAAAGACCCGAAGCTGGCGATGCTGCAAACGCCGCACTTTTTCTTTTCCCCGGACCCGTTCGAGAAGAACCTCGATACCTTCCGCTCAGTACCGAACGAAGGCGAACTGTTCTACGGGCTGGTTCAGGACGGTAACGACCTGTGGAACGCCACATTCTTCTGTGGCTCCTGTGCTGTGATCCGGCGCAAACCGCTGATGGAAGTGGGCGGGGTCGCAGTAGAGACCGTGACCGAAGATGCCCACACCGCGCTGAAACTCAACCGCGCCGGTTACAACACCGCGTACCTGGCGATTCCGCAGGCGGCGGGCCTGGCAACGGAAAGCCTGTCGGGGCACATCAGCCAGCGGATTCGCTGGGCCAGGGGCATGGCGCAGATTTTTCGTACGGACAATCCGCTGTTCGGCAAAGGCCTGAACTTGGGGCAGCGCCTGTGCTACCTCAACGCGATGCTGCACTTTTTCTACGGTTTGCCGCGCCTGGTATTTCTCACCGCGCCCCTGGCCTTCCTGTTTTTCGACGCGCAGATTTTCCATGCTGCCGGGTTGATGATCATGGCCTATGCGCTGCCTCATATCTTTCATGCCAGCCTGACCAACTCCACCATTCAAGGACGGTTCCGTCACTCGTTCTGGAACGAGGTCTACGAGACCGTACTGGCCTGGTACATCATGGGGCCGGTGCTGGTAGCACTGGTCAATCCCAAACACGGTGGTTTCAACGTTACCGACAAGGGCGGGATCATCGACGAAAAATACTTCGACTGGAAACTTGCCCGTCCGTACATCGTGCTACTGACCCTCAACATGGCAGGCATGGCCTATGGGCTCGCGCGGCTGGCAATGGGAGAAGAGGGCGCCACCACCACGGTGCTGATCAATCTGGTGTGGACCCTCTACAACGTCGTTATTACCAGCGCTGCAGTGGCAGTTGCCAGTGAAACCCGACAGGTTCGTGCTGAGCCGCGGGTAGCAGCCAGTTTGCCGGTACGCCTGACGTGTGCCGATGGCCGCGTGATAGATGGCGTAACCCAGGACTTTTCGCAAAAAGGCATGGGTTTGATTTTGCCGGAAGGCGTCAGCTTGCCTCAGGGCGAGCGGGTACAAATTTCGCTATTTCGTAATCAACACTCGAGTGTGTTCCCGGCAGTCATCGTGTTCAGTCGCGGCGAATTGGTTGGCGTGCAGTTTGATGCCCTCACGTTGCGTCAGCAGAGCGACCTTGTTCGGCTCACCTTCTCCCGCGCCGACACCTGGGCTTCAACCTGGGGCAGCGGGCAGGTCGATACCCCGCTTGTAGCCTTGCGCGAGGTCGGTCGTATCGGCCTGCGCGGTATCCACGAACTTTTCAAAGCCTCGGCCATGGAAGTGCGCAGCTTGCTGCGCCGTCGCCGCGTCACCCCTTCCACGCTAGACAATGTCCTGGACAAGTGATGAATTCAACGTCTTCAGCCTTCGCCCCCTTGCGCGACCTGCGCCGCGCGCTGGCCCGCCTGACGTGCGCCGTGCTGGCTGTTAGCGCTGGCGTTGCCAGTGCCCAAACCCTGCCAGCAGCCACGGCGCCCGGAGCGAAAAGCTACACCGTTACCCTCAAGCAATTGGGCCGTAATTACCCGATGAGCCTTCGCGGCGTGGAGGCGACCGACAGCGTCAGCTTCGATGTGCGGGCCGATTCGATCGTCACCGGGGCCAGGCTGAACCTGCAGTATTCCTATTCGCCGGCACTGCTGGCAGAACTGTCGCAAATCAACGTGCTGGTCAACGATGAAGTGGCTGCGAGCCTGCCGTTACCCAAGGACAAGGCCGGGCAACTGCAACAGCAGGTTGTAGAGATCCCGGCTCATTTGATCACCGAGTTCAACCGTCTGAGCCTGCAGTTTATCGGGCACTACACCATGAGCTGCGAAGATCCTCAGCACTCCAGTCTGTGGGCCAAGATCAGCAATGCCTCAGAATTGGGCATCGATGTCTCGCCCTTGGTCTTGCCTGATGACCTGTCGATCATCCCGCTGCCGTTCTTTGATCGTCGGGACGCCCGCGCCCTGGACTTGCCGTTCGTGTTCGCTGCCGCACCTGACAACGCCACCCTGGAAGCCGCCGGAGCCCTGTCATCGTGGTTCGGCGCCCAGGCCAGTTATCGAGGTGCGCGCTTTTCATCGGGCTACAACCGGATTCCGGCCAGTGGTAATGCCGTGGTGCTGGTCAGTGGCCCGGATGCGCTTCAGATCGACAGCCTGAGCCTGCCGCCCGCCAAGGGCCCGACCCTCACCGTAATGACCAACCCCAACGATGCCAACGGCAAGCTACTGGTCATCAGCGGTCGCGACTCAAATGAACTCAAACGTGCTGCAACGGCGTTGGTGCTGGGCAACCAGGCCTTGTCGGGCAATAGCGTAGTGATCGACCGTCTGGATGTGGTACAGCCGCGCAAACCCTACGATGCGCCGAACTGGTTACCCAGCGATCGCCCGGTAAAACTCGGCGAACTGTTGCCAGCCAAGGAACTGACGGTCTCGGGCTACAACCCGGGCGACATCACCGTGCCGCTCAACTTTGCGCCGGACCTGTTTACCTGGCGCGAAGAAGGCGCACCGCTGAACCTCAAATACCGCTACACGCCGCAAGAGAAGTCCAACAACTCATCGTTCATCATCAGTTTTAACGATGCACTGATTCAGTCGCAGAACCTGCTGTCCCAGGACAAACTCCCGAGCGGCGTCCTGAGCGCACTGAAGTCCGACGACAGCCTGGGCCGGGAAACCAGCGTGTTGCTGGCGTTGAACTCGGCGCCCCTGCAGTCACGTCTGCAACTGCGTTACATGTTCGATTACATCAAGCAGGGTGAATGCAACGACATCATCATCGACAACATGCGCGGTGCCATTGATCCAGAATCGACCATCGATGTAAGCGGCTACGACCACTTTATCGCTATGCCTAACCTGGGCGTGTTCAAGGATGCCGGTTTCCCGTTCACCCGCCTGGCCGACTTGTCGCAAACCGCTGTCGTGCTGCCGGATAACGCAGGCACCGCTGACCTGGACGCCTACCTGACCGTACTCGGCCGTTTCGGCAACGCCACCGGTTACCCGGCCATCGGCGTGCAGGTGATCCAGGCTGCTCAGGTTGCAAGTGCTGCCGACAAGGACTTGCTGGTACTGGCATCCGGTGGCAACCAGCCGTTGCTGGCGCAATGGGCTGATCGTCTGCCGGCCACTGATGCCGATGGACAGCAGGTTTTCAATCTTTCTGACCTGCCGATGCGTGTACGTGAGTGGTTCAGCCCGGATCCGGAAGCCAATCTGCGCAGAACCCGACTGGCGATGGCGTTCTCCGGTGGCGCGCGCAGTACCTACCTCACTGGTTTCGAGTCACCGCTCAAAAGCGGTCGCAGTGTCGTCGTGATTGCCAGTGGTCAACCCCAGGGTCTGGCTGATGTCACCAATGCCCTGATCGGTGGCGAGGATTACACCCAGTCGGTCCAGGGCAGCCTGGTGGTAGTGCGGGGTAAAAACATCGAGCCACTGGTGGCGGACGAACAGTACTACGTCGGTAGTCTTGGCCCGATCAAGTACTTGCAGTGGTTGATGTCCAGACATGTGGTACTGGCGCTGGTATTGACCGGTCTGGGAGTGATCTTGCTCAGTGGTCTGGCGTATCTGGCGTTGCGGGCGCTTGCCAATAAACGGCTAGGTGGCTGACGGGTCATGAGTTTCTTCGCGATCTTTCGCAATAAAACCTCAACGAGGCGCCTGCATACGGCGCTTCGTTTGCTCGCCTGTACTTTCGTAACGTTCACGCTGACGCCTGCGGTGGCTCAAGACGAGGCGTGCAAAAATGCCCAGTGGCCGCTTTGGCAAACCTATGCCTCGCATTTTGTGCAGGCTGACGGCCGAATGCTGGAGTCGAGTGCGCAGGTCAATCAAAGCTCTTCCGAAGGCCAATCCTACGGGATGCTTTTCGCACTGATAGGCAACGATCAGGCGCGCTTTGAAAAGCTGTGGCAATGGACTTTGGCCAACATGGCAGGTGCCGATGTGAGCAAGCGCTTGCCGGGCTGGTTGTGGGGGCAGGGCAAGGACGGCACATGGCAATTGCAGGACGCGAATTCGGCGTCCGACTCGGATTTGTGGATCGCTTATTCACTGCTTGAGGCAGCACGTTTGTGGCAGCGTGCGGACTATCACGAAGCTGCCTTGCAGCTGCTTGCAAACATAGAAACCCAACTGATAGTGAGCTTGCCCGGTTTGGGCAAAATGGTGTTGCCGGGGCCACAGGGTTTCGTCCAGCCCGATCACCTGTGGCGGTTGAATCCCAGCTACCTGCCATTGCCGCTGCTGCGTCGACTGGCCAAGGAATCACCGACTGGGCCATGGAAAGAAATAGCCCAAAACACGGTGAAGATGATCAAGGCTTCCAGCCCCAAAGGCTATGTGGCCGATTGGGTTGGTTACCGTGCCACCGGACCGAAAGCCGGTTTGTTCGTGGTTGACCCGATTGCAGGCGAGATGGGTAGTTATGACGCGATTCGCGTGTACCTGTGGGCAGGCATGACGCCCAAGTCCGATCCGCTCGCAGCCCCCTTGCTGGCGATGCTGGACGGTATGTCAAACAGCACTGCGTCCACCGGTCTTCCACCGGAAAAAGTCCAGGTCACCAGCGGTGCACTAGAGGGGCAGGGGCCGTTCGGGTTCTCAGCTGCGCTGATCCCGTATTTCCAGGCCAAAGGCCAGCCCTGGCTGGCACAGGCCAAGCAACGTCGAACCCTACAGGCGTTGGACAAGGGACTGGCCACTGTCGGCGGCGAGCGTACAGAACCTTTGTATTACAACCTCATGCTCAGCTTGTTCGCACTCGGCTGGGCTGAAAATCGTTTTCAGTTTCGTGATGACGGAACACTCAAATTATCTTGGGAGACGTCATGCGTCCGCACCGCCACTCGCTAGCCATAGGGTTTTTAACCGCCGTGATCAGCACTGCCGTCCACGCCGACACAAGGGACGTGCAATCGCAGTTGGTCGAGCAGGGCCAGTACTGGCAGGGTCGTGACAATTCACAACGAGCGGCCGAAGCCTGGGAAAAAGTGCTGCGCCTGGACCCTAATCAAGTCGACGCCCTTTATGGGATGGGCCTTGCAAGCATCAAGCAGAAAAAGTCCGCGCAAGCCAGGCAATACCTGGCGCGCTTGCAAGCTTTGTCGCCCCGACCATGGTTGGCTGCGCAGCTGGAACAGGATCTAGCCCTTACAGAACCGCAGAACATCGCGCTGCTCGCCGAGGCTCGCCGTCTGGTCGATAGCGACCAGCGTGACCAGGCGACTCAGGTATTTCGCAAACTCTTTGCCGGGCGCACACCGTCAGGCACTTTAGGCCGAGAGTATTACAACAACCTTGCATTCAATCCTGCAGGCTGGCCGGAAGCTCGCAAAGGCATGGAGCGTTTGCTCCACGAAACGCCGAATGACTCGATTCTGGCGCTGTTTCTTGCCAAGCAATTGGTTCGTCACGAAGACACTCGCCCCGAAGGTATTCGTACACTGGCCAAACTGTCGACGCGGCCCGACATCGGTGGTGACGCTGACGAGAGTTGGCGTCTGGCGCTGGTGTGGTCCGGTCCCCCGAATCCCGCCCAAATACCTTTGTTCGACGCATTTTTGAAGGCTCATCCGGATGACCAGGAAATACGCGATCTACTGAACAAAGGTAAATCGAAAGCCAGCACTGCTGGCCGGGTAGCAAGCTGGCAACCAGATCCACTGGTAGAGCGTGGATTGCAAGCCCTTGAAAAAGGCGACCAGGCAGGTGCCGAGCAAGCTTTCGCCGCACGCCTGAAAAACAAGGCCAATGACCCTGATGCTCTGGGTGGACTTGGTGTGGTGCGCCAACAACAGAATCGTCTGGCCGAAGCTGAGCAGTTACTGAACCGTGCCATCGGCAACGGTGGAACGCGCTGGAAGCCTGCGTTGGACAATGTGCGTTACTGGGCCTTGCTGCAACAGGCGCGCAACCAGGCCAAGGCTCAACCCGACAAGGCCCGGCAGAATATTGCACAGGCCATGCGTCTTAACCCTAAAGGCGTCGAAGCGCGCCTGGCCCTGGCAGATCTCCAGGCCCAGAGCGGTCAACTGGATGAAGCCCAGGCCAGTTATCGCCAAATATTGAGTGTGCAGCGAGATAATGCGCAGGCCGTACAGGGGCTGGTGAGTGTACTGTCGCAATCGGGGCAGGCCGATGAAGCATTGCGTCTGCTCGATACCTTGACAGCAGCCCAGCAGGCCGAATTGGGCGGTGGTGGTCGACTGCATGCGCTGCGCTCCACCCAGGCTGCTGCATTGGCCGAGCAGCGGGGCGATACCCGCGGTGCCCAACAGGCGTTGGTGCAAGCGGTCAAGGACGACCCGGATAACGTTTGGACCCGCTTTGATCTCTCCCGTCTGTACCTCAAGACCGGCGAGCCGCAAAAGGCTCGAGACCTGATCGACAGCTACCTTAAAACGCATCCGGCGGACGTTGACGCGCTCTATACCAGCGCATTGCTCTCGGTGGAAATGGAACAGTGGGACGCCGCACAGGCTGCCATCAGCCGCATTCCTGCGGGGCGTCGCACCGCTGACATGACCGAGCTGGCCGACCAGATCACCCTGACTGTACAAGTCAAACTCGCCGCGACCATGGCCAAGCGTGGCCAGCGTCAAGAAGCTCTCGCTCTGCTTGATCGTTTGCAACCAATGGCCAGCCGCAGTCCGGATCGCATGGCGACGCTGGCGACGGCCTATGTCGACACCGGTGATTCCACACGTGCATTGACCATGATGCGCGACGTGATTAACCAGACACCGACACCGTCCGCCGACCTGATGTTGCAGTACGCCAATTTGTTGTTGAAGACGGGCAATGATGCTCAGGTCAATTCGATTCTGCGCGGTCTGCAAAACCAGCCAATGAGCCTCGCGACACGCAAGCGCTTCGATGATTTGCTTTACCAATACCGTATACGGCAAGCCGATCTGCTGCGTGAGGGCGGTGACCTGGCAGGGGCTTATGACACTCTTGCGCCGGCACTGGCATCACGGCCCGGGGATGCGGGTGCGGTTTCAGCACTTGCGCGGATGTATGTCAGCAGCGGTGACAATGCCAAGGCATTCGAACTGTATAAACCCTTGCTGCAGCGTCAGCCCAACGACCCGCAAATTCTGCTTAATTCAGCGGATGCAGCAGTTTTGGCCCGCGACAACGGCTACGCCGAACGTGCGCTGGAGCAGTTTGTGAAGCTGCAAAACTACGACCCGCAGTCCTTGACCGAAGCGGCGCGGATCTACCGAAGCATGGGCAAGACCAGTCAGGCCGCCCATTTGTTGCGCAAGGCCGTGGACATTGAGCAGACCGAGAAAAAACGCAGTCTGGCGACTCAGTCTGCCGGTACGGGCGCTGCGCCGAACCCTTTTGCAGGTTTGTCGGGGCCGGGTAATCAGGTTGGCCGCGGGGCGATCGACGGGATTCCTGCTCCGGCGCAAGCCGTGCTGGATTCGGCATCGTATAGCGCAGGCAGCAATTCGTTATTGCCCCAAGACGTCTATCCAGGTCAGCAACAAGCGCGCGTGGCAGCCGCAATCCCGAGCCGTGCGGCCGTGCCCTCCGGGCGATTTGGCAATGCCGGGGCCAATCCTTTCGCGCCCCAAGGCACGGTCAATGTAGCGGTAGATCAGGCCAGTTCTGCCCAGCGGGCACTGGACAGCATCCTTCAGGAACGCAGTGCTTACGTGACTCAGGGTGTGACCGTGCGCACCAATGACAGCGAGCCGGGCCTGGGCAAAATGACCGATATCGAGACGCCGCTGGAGATTAATTTTCCGGCAGGTGACAACCGTCTCGCTGTACGTGTGACGCCGGTATCTCTGAACGCGGGACGGGTGGGTGTGTATGCCGCTGAACGCTTCGGCAGTGGCAAGGCGTCAACTGAGGGGATTGGTGCCCAGCGGGAAAGTGGTGTGGGTGTGAGTGTGGGCTACGCCCGCCCGGACGAGGGTATCAAGGCCGACATTGGCACCACGCCTATTGGCTTCCAGTACAGCACTGTTGCCGGTGGCGTGAGTGTCGATCGCCCGCTCGCCAGCAACTCCAATGTTCGCTATGGCGTCAACGTCTCACGCCGCGCGGTGATCGACAGCGTGACGTCGTTCGCCGGTACAACGGATGAGCGTACCGGGCAGTCGTGGGGCGGTGTGACGGCCAACGGCGGTCGTGGCCAGCTGAGCTACGACGACCAGGCTATCGGTGCTTATGGCTACGGCGCCTGGCACAAGCTGTTAGGCCATAACGTCGAGTCCAACAGCCGTGCCGAACTGGGCGCCGGTGTTTACTGGTATCTGCAAAATGACGAAGACAGCAAGCTGACCCTCGGCCTGAGCGCCACTGGCATGAGCTTCGACAATAACCAGAACTTCTTTACCTACGGTCATGGTGGTTATTTCAGTCCACAAAGTTACTTTGCCCTCGGCGTGCCGGTGGCGTGGTCGCAGCGTACCGAACGCCTCAGCTATCAGGTCAAGGGTTCGGTGGGTGTCCAGTACTCCCATCAGGCCGGTGCGGACTACTTCCCCGGCGACAAGGATTTGCAGGCTGTCAACGATCAGCGCTACTCCAGCGAGAGCAAAGCAGGCGTTGGTTACAGCCTCTCTGCAGCGGGTGAGTACAAGTTTGGCTCGAGCTTTTTCCTGGGGGCCAATCTCGGCTTGGACAACGCCCAGGATTACCAGCAAATCACGGGTGCCATGTACTTGCGTTACATGTTTGAAGACATGAACGGCCCGATGGCACTGCCGGTCAGCCCCTACAGTTCACCTTATTCCAATTGATGTCCTGGAGACTTTAAATGCCTTCATCCGTTCTAGCCGGTATGACCCTTCTTGTTCTTGGGGAGAGTCACATGAGCCTGGCCAATCACCTGATGGAACCACTGCACGCCAACTTGACCCAGCAAGGCGCGAATGTGCATTCGATAGGCGCGTGCGGGGCCAGCGCTGGCGATTGGCTTATCACCAAAAAAGTCGATTGTGGGGCTGAAGAAAAGGGCAGCGGCAAGATTGTGATCAAGGGGCGTGATGCGACTACAACCCCAATCAAGGACTTGATTGCCGCCGACAAGCCGGATCTGGTGGTGCTTGTGATTGCCGACACCATGGCCTCGTACGACAAACCGGTATTTCCCAAGGCCTGGGCGTGGCAGAACGTGTCTGCACTGGCCAAGGAAATCACCGCCAATGGAGCCAAATGCGCTTGGGTAGGCCCGGCGTGGGGCAAGGAAGGCGGCATGTACAAGAAAAACGATGCACGCACCAAGCTGATATCTGCGTTCTTGGCAACCAACGTCGCGCCTTGTACATACATTGACTCCCTGGAGTTCTCCAAGCCCGGGCAGTGGGTGACCACTGACGGCCAGCATTTTACGGTTGCGGGCTACAAGTCTTGGGCCAATGCCATCGGCACTGCGTTGGGCAAACTGCCGCCTGAAGCGGTCAGTGCCAAGGGAGAGAAGAAGTGATTCGTCCACTGACGGGTGCGATGACACTGTTATGTAGCATGTGCACCCTGGCTGCAGATTTTGCCCTGTATCCCACCGGCCCGGATCAGGACGCAGCCTTCATCCGCTTCGTCAACGCCACCACGGCGCCACTCGACGTGCTCGGTCAAGCCGGACAGCCGCCGTTGCGACTTGAGGTGGCACAACCGGCGTCGCTGTTATTTGCGGTGGACTCCACCAGTCCGGTCAAGGGCTCTCTGGTCAGTGGTGCGCATACGCTGGCGCTGGATCTGAAGGTTGAACCAGGTGAGTTCACCACGATTGTTGTGGTGTCGCAGGAGGCGGGGATCGAACAGGTCGCCGTGCGCGAAACACCTGACGATTTCAACGGCCTCAAGGCATCACTGGCCTTCGTCAACGTCGATAAATCCTGTAGCGATGCCAGTTTGCGTCCTGCCGGGCGTAGCGCCGATCTGTTCAAGGCGGTGCCCGTCGCGAGCCTGCAACGGCGCTCGATCAACCCAGTCAACCTCTCGGTGCAACTGGTGTGCGCCAACGCCAATGTGGGTGCTCCGCTGGATCTGGGCATGCTCAAGGCGGGGGAGCGCTACAGCGTGCTACTGGTTCCTTCTGCCACGGGGCCACGTCTTTTGAGCGCAACGGACACTCTGTCCCACTGATCGGATTCTACCGCTGCCATGGTCTTCGCCTCACTCGAGTTCCTGACGCTTTTTTTGCCCGCCTTTATGCTGGTTTACGCTCTGGGGAAACCGCAGTGGCGTAACGTCATTCTGTTGATGGGCAGCTGGTTGTTCTATGGCTGGCTGAACCCGATGTTCCTGGCGTTGCACGTGGCGTTAACCATCGTTGCCTGGGTCGGCGGGTTGCTGATTGATCGCTCCCGGGAGGACTCAAAGGGCAGGGTGCGGCTGTTGATTGCGCTGATCGTGTTCAACACGGCGGTGCTGTGCTGGTACAAGTACGCCAACATTCTCGCCGCGACCTGGATGCAGATGATTACCTGGCCCGGCGCGATGCCCCTGGAGTGGCAGCGGGTGGCGCTGCCGGCAGGGCTGTCGTTTATCGTGCTGCAGGCGATTTCCTATCTGGTGGATGTGCATCGCCATACGGTGCCGGTGGAGCGCAGCTTCATCAATTACGCCACTTACATTTCGATGTTCGGTCACTCGATTGCAGGCCCGATCATTCGCTATGACTGGGTGCGTCGTGAGCTGAACCGGCGTTATTTCGACTGGCAGAATTTCTCCCTGGGCGCACGCCGTTTCATGATCGGCATGTGCATGAAAGTGCTGGTGGCAGACACCCTGTCACCGTTGGTGGACATCGCGTTCCATCTGGATAACCCGTCCTTTGTGGACGCCTGGATCGGTTGCCTGGCGTATTCGCTGCAACTGTTTTTTGACTTCGCCGGCTACAGCGCCATGGCCATCGGCTTGGGCTTGATGCTGGGCTTTCACTTCCCGGAAAACTTCAACCAGCCATACCTGGCCAGCAGCATTCAGGACTTCTGGCGACGCTGGCACATGTCGTTGTCCAGCTGGTTGCGCGACTACCTGTATATCGCCCTGGGCGGTAACCGCAACGGCGCCTGGAAGACCTACCGCAACCTGTTCCTGACCATGGCCATTGCGGGTCTCTGGCATGGCGGCGACAGCTGGAATTACCTGCTGTGGGGAGCCGCTCACGGCATTGCGTTGTGTGTCGATCGGCTGTGGTCGCGATCGAGCCTGCCGAGTATCCCGCCCCTGTTCTCGCATACCTTGACGCTGCTGTTTGTGTTTATGGCCTGGACCCTGTTTCGTGCGCCGGATTTCGACTCGGCCCTGAACATGTATGCCGGTCAGTTTGGCTTGCACGGGTTCGCCTTGGGTGATGCGCTGGCGGTGACCCTGCGTTCGGCTCACGGTCTGGCGGCAGTGCTTGGCGTGGCGTGCATTATCGCGCCGCTGTTCAAGCACCGTTATGAGCAGCGCTTCGGTGCTCACGCCTGGTTTGTTCCGATCGCGGCCTTGTGGCCGGTGGCGGGTTTTCTGCTCTCGTTCGCGCTGATCGCGAGCCGGGAAGCGGTGCCCTTCCTCTACTTCCAGTTCTGATGGCCCAGCCCATGTCTTCTTCATCGCCCCAACCGGCTGTACCGACCGAACTCACCGCCCGTGTCAGCAGGTTTGGCGGTGTGGTGTTTGTCGTATTTCTGGCCGTCAGCTTTGCCTCGTCGCTCTGGTTGTTGATCAGCGGCAAGGTCCAGATGCTGCCCCCCAACCTGACTCGTGACGCGGTACTGCATGGCGAGGTAACCCACAAGATCGCCAAGCAGTTGTCCGAGGCAGGCGTGCCGCAAAAGGCGGCGGATCTGGAGCGAGGTGCAAGCTGGCTGATGCTGCGCGACACCGGTGCACGGGTACGTCCGGGGTGCGATGGCTGGTTGTTTTTGACGGATGAAATGCGCATCAACCGTCATGCCCTGGCCAATGCACAGACCAAGGCGGCGGCAGTGCGTGATATCCAGCAGCAACTGGCGTCGCGGGGCATCAGTTTGCTGGTGGCCGTGGTGCCGGACAAAAGCCGTATCGCCAGTGAGCAACTGTGCGATTTGAGGCGACCGGCGCAGTTGCAAAACCGCGCAGCGACCTGGGTTGAAGGGTTGAACAAGGCAGGGGTGAGGGCTGTGGATCTGGCGCCAGTTCTGCAGTCTGTGGGCAGCGATGCCTATCTGCGCACTGATACCCACTGGAGTGAAGCAGGCGCCTGGGCGGCGGCCAAGGCCATCGCCCTGCAAGTACAGGCGATGGGGATCAGCGCCACGCCGCACACGGCGTATGAAACTGCACTGCAAGACCCGGCGCGTCGTCCGGGAGATCTGGTCAGGCTGGCCGGTCTTGAGTGGTTACCGCTGGGGTTGCAGCCCGCAACAGAAACGGTGGCAGCCAGCCGGTTCAGTGAGAAAGCCGATACATCCCTAAGCGATGCTGACAACCTGGATGATCTGTTTGGCGATGACAACCTGCCCAACGTTGCACTGATCGGTACATCGTTTTCGCGCAACTCCAATTTCGCCGGGTTCCTGCAACAGGCCCTGGCTGCGCCGATCGGCGACTTCTCCAAGGACGGTGGCGAGTTTTCCGGTGGAGCCAATAGCTATTTTACTAACCCGGCATTCAAACAGACGCCCCCTGCGCTTGTGATCTGGGAGATCCCCGAGCGTGATTTGCAAACGCCTTACAGCGACGTGATCAGGCCGTTGTAAATCGCCGGTCTGTAGTCGCTGACGAGCCGTGCGAGGCTGCGTCAGGTTTGGTGCGCCACTGCGACGCAGCAGCCGTAAAGTCAGCCTCCCGGTTTTTCAGGCACACCGCGTGCTCCGGTTCTGCGACCGCTTTGCGATCGATCGCAGCCGCGATGGGCCATGGATGGCCCGTCGCGGCGTGCCCCCATGATAGTGCCGGAGAGAGGGAACCACCGAGCCTGGGCGAGGCGGCCGAATGGTAGGGCAAGCCTTTTTGGTTACTTTTTCGGCGTCTGGAAAAAGTGACCCGCCGTAAGGGCGGAACCCGTAGAAAGTCGTGACATATCGAATGGATATGGACTCGGCATAGGTGCGGGCGCTTCGCAAAACAACGAGCACACGGGGTACATATCCGGCATTTGCGGTGAACTGAAATGATGGTTTCGCTCTTACAGCGAGTCACTTTGCAAAAGCGGCAAAGTAACCAAAGCGCTTTCGCCCCCGCGTACGGCCCTCGCTGCGCTCAGGT
>NZ_JYKZ01000001.1 GCF_001043005.1 Pseudomonas psychrophila | reverse complement strand
TTGACGACCATAGAGCATTGGAACCACCTGATCCCATCCCGAACTCAGCAGTGAAACGATGCATCGCCGATGGTAGTGTGGGGTTTCCCCATGTGAGAGTAGGTCATCGTCAAGATTAAATTCCAAACCCCCTGTCTGCTAACGCAGACAGGGGGTTTGTTTTTGTGGCGAGAAAAGGTGTGCCTTACGGAGAGTTGCCCTTGTTAGCGCATCGCTTTGTATCTTCCCCCAGTTACTGTGCATCGCAGGGTTTCTATGCAATAGCTCTCCTCATGGCTATTATGCGTGCCTCATTGTGAGGCGATACTTGCATGCTGACGTTGTTGAAACTTCTTAAAGACGGTCGATTCCATTCTGGGCAAGCGCTCGGTGCAGCGCTAGGCGTTAGTCGCAGTGCTGTATGGAAACAGCTCCAGCATCTCGAGTCTGACTTGAATTTATCAATTCATAAGGTTCGTGGTCGTGGCTATCAGTTGGCTGCACCGTTAGAGCTCCTTGAGCAGGGTCAGTTGGACACCAGCCCTTGGCCTGTCTCGATTAATCATTCTTTAGATTCTACTAATGCTGAAGCACTTCGCGCGGTTGATCGTGGTGCAACGGCGCCATTTGTGGTACTGGCTGAGCGACAGACCGCAGGGAGAGGGCGGCGGGGGCGACAGTGGGTCAGCCCTTTCGCCGAGAATATCTACTACAGCCTCGTGCTAAGGATGGACGGCGGGATGCGTCAGCTAGAAGGCCTTAGTCTTGTGGTTGGCCTTGCCGTGTTGAGTGCGCTCAGGGAAGTAGGTGTTTCGGACGTGGGGCTCAAATGGCCGAATGATGTGCTGGTGAACAACAAAAAAATCGCAGGTATTTTGCTTGAGTTGGTTGGAGATCCCGCCGATGTATGTCATGTAGTCCTTGGTATTGGCATCAACGTGAACATGAGAGTGGCGAGCGAGGTTGATCAGGCCTGGACTTCGGTATATCTGGAGTCTGGAGTGGCGATCAACCGAAATGTGTTGGTTTCAAAGCTCAACGATAGTTTACGCATTTATCTTAAGCGTCATGCCGAATCGGGTTTTTCGGCTATTCAGTCGGAGTGGGAACAAAATCATTTGTGGCAAGGACGTGAAGTCTCCTTGATTGCTGGGGTACACCAGGTGAACGGCACGGTCATGGGTATTGATCAGCAGGGTGCGCTACGCATGAATGTGAATGGTGAAGAGAAGGTGTTTAGTGGCGGCGAGCTAAGTTTGAGGTTGCGCCATGATTCTTGAGATGGACTGTGGAAACAGTTTCATAAAGTGGCGCGCTCTGGACGGTACGGTCGTGGTGAGCGGAGGAGTCGTTGAGTCTGATGTTGGGCTTATGGCTGCGATTTTAGCTGTTCCAGCGCTATGTATTACGCATTGCAGGCTCGTGAGCGTGCGCAGTGATGATGAGACATCGAGTCTAGTGGCATCAATTGTGTCTACGTTTGATGTCGCAGTGGAGTGTGCGAAACCTGCGCGGGAAGTCGCAGGTGTTAGTAATGGATATGAGGATTTTGCCCGTTTGGGGCTGGACCGCTGGTTGGCCCTGGTAGGGGCGTTTGAGTTGGCAAAAAGTGCCTGCCTGGTTCTGGATTTCGGTACTGCGGTCACAGCGGACTTTGTTGCATCTGACGGCCAGCATCTGGGCGGGTTTATATGCCCTGGAATGCCCTTGATGCGGGACCAGCTGCGTACCCATACCCGGCGTATCAGATACGACAACTTTTCTGCAGAGCAGGCATTGCTCCGTCAAGCGCCGGGCCGAACAACGGCCGAAGCTGTAGAGCGTGGATGTTTGTTGATGTTGAGGGGCTTTGTTTTGACTCAACTCGAGTTGGCGCGTGAATATTGGGGGCAAGATTTTGAGGTGTTTCTCACAGGTGGCGACGCCAGCTTGGTGAAAGATATGGTGCCTGATGCGCGTGTGGTGCAAGACCTTGTATTTGTTGGCTTGGCGGTAGTTTGTCCCCTTCCTTGAGGTTCTTATGCGTTGGCTGTTTCTTTTGCTGGTTGTACTCAATATTTTTTATTACGTTTGGCATCAGCAAGAGGCGGCGCCCAGAGCGAAGGAGATCGTCTCCTTATCCTTGTACAAGGGGGATAAGCAGGATATACGCCTGCTCAGTGAGGCCCGACCCGGTGTTGTCTCTGCTGGAGTCCTGGGAGGTCGCGTAGAAAGCCAGGCGTGCCTGTATATAAGCGGCTTGTCCAGTGAGGATCAGTTGCAAAGACTACAGCGCAGGCTTGCGGAAGTAGATATGCAGTCAATACCAGCGACTGTAAGTCGAGATGATTCGGGGGGATTCGTACTAAAAATCGTAACCCAAAACAGCACCGCAGCCAGCGAAATGGCGCTGACTAACCTTGCCAATGAATTCAATGGGTTAAAATACAAAAAAATGCGGTGTGAGGGCTTGCAGCCACCTGATAGTTTGAATAGAATGGCGCCCGCTCCACAGTGAACGCCAAACAGGTCGTTAGGTGTGAAGCGGGTCAAGTTGCTAACTTCCTGATTTAATTGAAGAAAGTGGTTGACACAAGGTTGGAATGATGTAGAATTCTGCCTAGCTCAGGAGGGGTTCCCGAGCGGCCAAAGGGATCAGACTGTAAATCTGACGTCTACGACTTCGAAGGTTCGAATCCTTCCCCCTCCACCATATTTAAGCTAGAGCAGCAAGATTTGCGGGTGTAGTTTAGTGGTAGAACCTCAGCCTTCCAAGCTGATGATGCGGGTTCGATTCCCGCCACCCGCTCCAGTCTTGCTGTTTTCGCAACATGTTTTGCTCTTGTAGCTCAGTTGGTAGAGCACACCCTTGGTAAGGGTGAGGTCAGCGGTTCAAATCCGCTCAAGAGCTCCATATAACAAGGCAGATATGCAAATATCTGCCTTTGTTTTAACAGGTGCATAGCCTGTCTGGGGTGTTTGCTGGTGGTGCCTTGTTGGTATTGCTGCCCTGGTTGGTTGTTACGGTTGTGGGTAGCTCGCATTCTGCTGCTCGCTGGCAATTTCCGCTTTGGTAGGGTTGATTGCAAAAGTAATTGCATAAGTTGTTGAAAAGTCTCTCTCGTGTCGGCATAATCGGCGGCTCGATAATGTTTTAGGTCAGTAGCTCAATTGGCAGAGCGACGGTCTCCAAAACCGTAGGTTGGGGGTTCGATTCCCTCCTGACCTGCCAGATTCGCTCATTGCGTCTGGCTTTCTTTTCACAGGATCCTCTTAGATGACTCCCAAGGCTGAAGTTCAAGGCTCTCGCTTCGATCTCCTCAAGTGGCTTGTAGTGGTTGCTCTTGTGGTGGTTGGCGTTGTTGGGAATCAGTATTATTCTGGTTCGCCGATCCTGTATCGCGTCATTGCACTTCTTGTTATTGCTGCTGTTGCTGCCTATGTAGGCTTGCAGACGGCGAAAGGCAAGTCGTTCTCTGTGTTGGTGAAGGAAGCTCGTACTGAGATTCGTAAAGTCGTATGGCCAACTCGCCAAGAAACTACGCAGACCACGTTGATCGTGGTGGCTGTTGTTCTTGTTATGGCGTTGCTGTTGTGGGGTTTAGATTCCCTGCTCGGTTGGCTCGTTTCCTTGATTGTTGGCTAAGGGTGTCCCGTGGCTAAGCGTTGGTACGTAGTGCATGCTTATTCGGGTTACGAAAAGCATGTTATGCGCTCTTTGATTGAGCGTATTAAGCTGGCAGGCATGGAAGAAGGCTTCGGCGAAATTCTGGTTCCCACTGAAGAAGTGGTTGAGATGCGTAATGGCCAGAAACGCAAAAGCGAGCGCAAGTTCTTCCCTGGCTATGTGCTGGTTCAAATGGATATGAGCGAAGGGACTTGGCACTTGGTCAAGGATACTCCGCGCGTAATGGGCTTCATTGGTGGTACTGCCGACAAACCGGCACCGATCACTGATAAAGAGGCGGAAGCAATTCTGCGTCGTGTTGCTGATGGTAGCGACAAGCCCAAGCCAAAAACACTATTCGAGCCGGGCGAAGTTGTCCGTGTTACCGACGGTCCATTTGCTGATTTCAATGGCACGGTCGAAGAAGTTAACTACGAAAAGAGCCGTATCCAAGTGGCTGTGCTCATTTTCGGTCGCTCTACTCCGGTAGAGCTAGAGTTTAGCCAGGTCGAAAAGGTCTAGTTAGACACGAATCCCAACCCCATGGTCTAGGCTGTGGGGTTTTGTCGTCACTGGGATAAACGCGCAAGTAACCGGGGAGCCTCTTTAGGCGCTTGAACCCGTAATTGGAGTGCCTCATGGCTAAGAAGATTACCGCTTACATCAAGCTGCAAGTGAAGGCCGCTCAGGCCAACCCAAGTCCACCCGTAGGCCCGGCTCTGGGTCAGCACGGCGTGAACATCATGGAATTCTGCAAAGCTTTCAACGCCCGTACTCAGGGTATTGAACCAGGCCTGCCGACTCCAGTGATCATCACTGTATACAGCGACCGTAGCTTCACGTTCGAAACCAAGTCGACCCCTGCTTCGGTTCTGCTGAAGAAGGCTGCTGGTCTGACTAGCGGTTCCGCTCGTCCAAACACCGTTAAGGTTGGCACTGTAACTCGTGCTCAGCTGGAAGAAATCGCGAAAACCAAAAACGCGGATCTGACTGCAGCTGATATGGAAGCAGCCGTGCGTACTATCGCCGGTTCTGCTCGTAGCATGGGCCTTAACGTGGAGGGTGTGTAATGGCTAAGCTGACTAAGCGTCAAAAGGCAATCGCCGGTAAAATTGAAGCTGGCAAGTCTTACAACTTTGTAGACGCTGCTGCTTTGCTGGCTGAGCTGTCGACTGTAAAATTCAGCGAGTCTTTCGACATCGCCGTTAACCTGGGCGTAGACCCACGTAAATCTGACCAGGTTGTTCGTAGCGCTACTGTGCTGCCACACGGCACTGGCAAGACTGTACGTGTAGCTGTGTTCACTCAGGGTCCAGCTGCTGAAGCTGCTCTGGCTGCCGGCGCTGATCGCGTTGGTATGGACGACCTGGCTGCCGAAATGAAAGGCGGCGACCTGAACTATGACGTAGTTATTGCCTCCCCGGACGCAATGCGTGTTGTTGGTCAGTTGGGTCAGATCCTTGGTCCGCGTGGTCTGATGCCTAACCCTAAGGTTGGTACTGTAACTCCAGACGTAGCTACCGCTGTTAAGAATGCGAAGGCTGGTCAGGTTCGTTATCGCACTGACAAAAACGGTATCATCCACACTTCCGTTGGCAAGATCGGTTTTGATGCCGTCAAGCTGAAGGAAAACGTTGAAGCCCTGATCGCTGATTTGAAGCGTATCAAGCCAGCTTCTTCGAAAGGTATTTATGTTAAGCGCGTTACCCTGAGCACCACTATGGGCCCAGGCTTGGTCATCGACCAAGGTTCTTTGGACGCGTAAGACAAATTGGCGTGCTTTTAGCTCGCCAATGAAAGATTGGGGTCCCTGCCTGGCGGGGGCTATCCAAGACCGTAGGCGGCGCAAGCCTTAAACCTCAAGCCTACGCAGATGGTGCTCCCGGTTCCTTACCGAATCAGACACCAAAACGACATCCGGCCTCGGTTGGATGAAACGGTAACATGCAGGAGTTAAACCCGTGGCAATTAAACTCGAAGACAAGAAGGCCATCGTCGCTGAAGTCAACGAGGCTGCCAAAGTTGCCCTGTCCGCTGTTGTGGCTGATGCCCGCGGTGTGACAGTAGGCGCTATGACCGGACTCCGTAAAGAGGCTCGTGAAGCTGGCGTTTACGTACGTGTTGTACGTAACACCCTGCTAAAGCGCGCTGTTGCTGACACTGAATACAGTGTCCTCAACGACGTGTTCACAGGCCCGACCTTGATCGCATTCTCGAACGAGCATCCAGGCGCTGCTGCCCGTTTGTTCAAAGAGTTCGCTAAAGGTCAGGATAAGTTCGAGATCAAGGCAGCTGCGTTCGAGGGCAAGTTCCTCGCAGCTAATCAGATCGACGTACTGGCAAGTCTGCCGACCCGTGACGAAGCAATTTCTCAGCTGATGAGCGTGATTCAAGGCGCTACCAGCAAATTGGCTCGTACTCTGGCGGCACTTCGCGACCAGAAAGAAGCAGCTGCAGCTTAAGGCTGAGCAACTCCTTTCAGCGTTTATTGTTTATTTCGATAGCCGCCTAGGCTGTCACCCCAATACAGGAATTTTTAGTCATGTCTCTGACTACTCAAGAAATCATCGACGCAATCGGTTCGAAATCCGTTCTGGAAATCGTTGAGCTGATCAAGGCAATGGAAGAAGCATTCGGCGTTTCCGCTGCTGCTGCTTCTGCTGGTCCTGCTGCTGCCGCTGCTGTTGTTGAAGAGCAAACTGAATTCAACGTCATGCTGCTGGAAGCTGGCGAGAAGAAAGTTAACGTGATCAAGGCTGTTCGTGAACTGACTGGTCTGGGCCTGAAAGAAGCCAAGGCAGTTGTAGACAGCGCTCCTAGCGTTGTTCTGGAAGCTGTTGCGAAAGACGCAGCTGACAAAGCCAAGGCAGCCTTGGAAGAAGCAGGCGCTAAAGTCGAGCTGAAGTAAGCATCGACCTTGCGTCTCCAGCCCAAGCGTTAAGCTGAGGCTGATGGCTGGTGGCTCTTGCCACCGGCCTTTTTCCGTTATTGGCAGTCGACTAGGTCGATGCCTTTAACGTGCTGTAACCACCCTGTGCGGTGGAGCAAACCAAGGGGTTTGCACGATTTTCTGGCTGCTCCCGTCGGGAGAGGCCAAACAAGCAGGTGACCAAGCTGGGGAACGCTGATGGCTTACTCATATACTGAGAAAAAACGTATCCGCAAGGACTTTAGCAAGTTGCCGGACGTCATGGATGTGCCGTATCTCTTGGCAATCCAGCTGGATTCGTATCGTGAATTCTTGCAGGCGGGAGCAACTAAAGATAAGTTCCGCGACGTGGGCCTGCATGCGGCCTTCAAATCCGTTTTCCCGATCATCAGCTACTCCGGCAATGCTGCGCTGGAGTACGTCGGTTATCGCTTGGGCGAGCCGGCATTTGATGTCAAAGAATGCGTGTTGCGTGGCGTAACGTACGCCGTACCTTTGCGGGTAAAAGTTCGTTTGATCATTTTCGACAAAGAATCGTCGAACAAAGCGATCAAGGACATCAAAGAGCAAGAAGTCTACATGGGTGAAATCCCCCTGATGACTGAAAACGGTACCTTCGTAATCAACGGTACCGAGCGTGTAATTGTTTCCCAGCTGCACCGTTCCCCGGGCGTGTTCTTTGACCACGACCGCGGCAAGACGCACAGCTCCGGTAAGCTGCTTTATTCTGCGCGTATCATTCCTTACCGTGGTTCGTGGTTGGACTTTGAGTTCGATCCGAAAGACTGCGTGTTCGTGCGTATTGACCGTCGTCGCAAGCTGCCTGCATCGGTATTGCTGCGTGCGCTGGGCTATACCACTGAACAAGTGCTGGACGCGTTCTACACCACTAACGTGTTCCACGTTCAGGGCGAAAGCATTAGCCTGGAATTGGTTCCGCACCGTCTGCGCGGTGAAATCGCGGCCATCGATATTACCGATGACAAAGGCAAGGTGATTGTTGAGCAGGGTCGTCGTATTACTGCTCGCCACATCAACCAGCTGGAAAAAGCCGGTATCAAAGAGCTCGTTATGCCTCTGGACTATGTCCTGGGTCGCACAACGGCCAAGGCTATCGTGCATCCGGCTACCGGCGAAATCATTGCTGAGTGCAACACCGAGCTGACCACTGAAATCCTGGCAAAAATTGCCAAGGGTCAGGTTGTTCGCATCGAGACGTTGTACACCAACGATATCGACTGCGGTCCGTTCGTTTCCGACACTCTGAAGATCGACTCCACCAGCAACCAATTGGAAGCGCTGGTCGAGATCTATCGCATGATGCGTCCAGGCGAGCCGCCAACCAAAGACGCTGCTGAGACTCTGTTCAACAACCTGTTCTTCAGCCCCGAGCGTTATGACCTGTCTGCGGTCGGCCGGATGAAGTTCAACCGTCGTATCGGTCGTACCGAGATCGAAGGTTCGGGCGTGTTGTGCAAAGAAGACATCGTTGCCGTGCTGAAGACTCTGGTCGACATCCGTAACGGTAAAGGCATCGTCGATGACATCGACCACCTGGGTAACCGTCGTGTTCGCTGTGTAGGCGAAATGGCCGAGAACCAGTTCCGCGTTGGCCTGGTACGTGTTGAGCGTGCAGTCAAAGAGCGTCTGTCGATGGCTGAAAGCGAAGGCCTGATGCCGCAAGACTTGATCAACGCCAAGCCAGTGGCTGCGGCGGTGAAAGAGTTCTTCGGTTCGAGCCAGCTTTCCCAGTTCATGGACCAGAACAACCCGTTGTCCGAGATCACCCACAAGCGCCGTGTTTCTGCACTGGGCCCGGGCGGTTTGACGCGTGAGCGTGCTGGCTTTGAAGTTCGTGACGTACACCCGACTCACTACGGCCGTGTTTGCCCGATTGAGACGCCGGAAGGTCCGAACATTGGTCTGATCAACTCCTTGGCTGCTTATGCGCGCACCAACCAGTACGGCTTCCTTGAGAGCCCGTACCGTGTAGTGAAAGACGCACTGGTAACTGACGAGATCGTTTTCCTGTCCGCCATCGAAGAAGCCGATCACGTGATCGCTCAGGCCTCGGCCACGATGAACGACAAGAAAGTCCTGATCGACGAGCTGGTAGCTGTTCGTCACTTGAACGAATTCACCGTTAAGGCGCCGGAAGACGTCACCTTGATGGACGTCTCTCCGAAGCAGGTTGTTTCGGTTGCAGCGTCGTTGATTCCGTTCCTTGAGCACGATGACGCCAACCGTGCGTTGATGGGTTCGAACATGCAGCGTCAAGCTGTACCCACTCTGCGCGCTGACAAGCCGCTGGTAGGTACCGGCATGGAGCGTAACGTAGCTCGTGACTCCGGCGTTTGCGTCGTGGCTCGTCGTGGCGGCGTGATCGACTCTGTTGATGCCAGCCGTATCGTGGTTCGTGTTGCTGATGATGAAGTTGAAACTGGCGAAGCCGGTGTCGACATCTACAACCTGACCAAATACACCCGCTCCAACCAGAACACTTGCATCAACCAGCGTCCGCTGGTTCGCAAGGGTGACCGTGTACAGCGCAGCGACATCATGGCTGACGGCCCGTCCACCGATATGGGTGAGCTGGCGTTGGGTCAGAACATGCGCATCGCGTTCATGGCCTGGAACGGTTACAACTTCGAAGACTCCATCTGCCTGTCGGAACGAGTTGTTCAAGAAGATCGCTTTACCACGATCCACATTCAGGAACTGACCTGTGTGGCACGTGACACCAAGCTTGGGCCTGAAGAGATCACTGCAGACATCCCGAACGTGGGTGAAGCTGCACTGAACAAACTGGACGAAGCCGGTATTGTTTACGTAGGTGCTGAAGTTGGCGCTGGCGACATTCTGGTAGGTAAGGTCACTCCGAAAGGCGAGACTCAACTGACCCCAGAAGAGAAGCTGTTGCGCGCTATCTTCGGTGAAAAAGCCAGCGACGTTAAAGACACTTCCCTGCGTGTACCTACCGGTACCAAAGGTACTGTTATCGACGTACAGGTCTTCACTCGTGACGGCGTTGAGCGTGATGCTCGTGCCCTGTCGATCGAGAAGACCCAGCTGGACGAGATCCGCAAGGATCTGAACGAAGAGTTCCGTATCGTTGAAGGCGCCACTTTCGAACGTCTGCGCTCTGCTCTGGTTGGCCGTATAGCCGAGGGCGGTGCCGGTCTGAAGAAAGGTCAGGAAATCACCAATGAAATCCTGGACGGTCTTGAGCATGGTCAGTGGTTCAAACTGCGCATGGCTGAAGATGCTCTGAACGAGCAGCTTGAAAAGGCTCAGGCTTACATCATCGATCGCCGTCGTCTGCTGGACGACAAGTTCGAAGACAAGAAGCGCAAACTGCAGCAGGGCGATGACCTGGCTCCAGGCGTGCTTAAAATCGTCAAGGTTTACCTGGCAATCCGTCGTCGCATCCAGCCGGGTGACAAGATGGCTGGTCGTCACGGTAACAAAGGTGTGGTCTCCGTGATCATGCCGGTTGAAGACATGCCGTACGATGCTAATGGCACCCCGGTTGATGTGGTTCTCAACCCGTTGGGCGTACCTTCGCGTATGAACGTTGGTCAGATTCTCGAAACTCACCTGGGCCTCGCGGCTAAAGGTTTGGGCGAGAAGATCAACCTCATGATTGAAGAACAACGCAAGGTCGCTGACCTGCGCAAGTTCCTGCATGAGATCTACAACGAAATTGGCGGTCGTCAAGAAAGCCTGGATGACTTCTCGGACCAGGAAATTCTGGATCTGGCGAAGAACCTTCGTGGCGGTGTGCCGATGGCTACCCCGGTGTTCGACGGTGCCAAAGAAAGCGAAATCAAGGCAATGCTACGTTTGGCTGATCTGCCAGACAGCGGCCAAATGGAGCTGACTGACGGTCGTACCGGCAACAAGTTCGAGCGTCCGGTAACCGTTGGCTACATGTACATGCTGAAGCTGAACCACTTGGTAGACGACAAGATGCATGCTCGTTCTACCGGTTCTTACAGCCTGGTTACCCAGCAGCCGCTGGGTGGTAAGGCACAGTTCGGTGGTCAGCGTTTCGGGGAGATGGAGGTCTGGGCGCTGGAAGCCTACGGCGCGGCATACACTCTGCAAGAAATGCTCACAGTGAAGTCGGACGATGTGAACGGTCGTACCAAGATGTACAAAAACATCGTGGACGGCGATCACCGTATGGAGCCGGGCATGCCCGAGTCCTTCAACGTGTTGATCAAAGAAATTCGTTCCCTCGGCATCGATATCGATCTGGAAACCGAATAACACGTGACGCGAATCGAGAGCGGGGCTGTTAGCCCGCTCTCTGCTCCGCCAGGAGGAAAGGCCTTGAAAGACCTACTGAATTTGCTGAAAAACCAGGGTCAAGTCGAAGAGTTCGACGCCATCCGTATTGGATTGGCATCGCCTGAGATGATCCGTTCGTGGTCGTTCGGTGAAGTTAAAAAGCCGGAAACCATCAACTACCGTACGTTCAAGCCTGAGCGTGACGGCCTGTTCTGCGCCAAGATCTTTGGCCCGGTAAAGGATTACGAGTGCCTGTGCGGTAAGTACAAGCGCTTGAAGCACCGCGGTGTGATCTGTGAGAAGTGTGGCGTTGAAGTCGCACTGGCCAAGGTCCGTCGCGAGCGCATGGCTCACATCGAACTGGCTTCGCCAGTTGCTCACATCTGGTTCCTGAAATCGCTGCCGTCCCGTATCGGCTTGCTGATGGACATGACCCTGCGTGATATCGAACGCGTTCTCTACTTTGAGAGCTATGTTGTTATCGATCCGGGCATGACCACTCTGGAAAAAGGTCAGCTGCTGAACGATGAGCAGTACTTCGAAGCGCTGGAAGAGTTCGGCGACGACTTCGATGCCCGTATGGGTGCTGAAGCTGTCCGTGAACTGCTGCACGCTATCGACCTGGAACACGAGATTGGCCGTCTGCGCGAAGAAATTCCGCAAACCAACTCCGAAACCAAGATCAAGAAGCTGTCCAAGCGCCTGAAGTTGATGGAAGCCTTCCTGGGCTCCGGCAACCTTCCTGAGTGGATGGTACTGACCGTTCTGCCGGTTCTGCCGCCAGATCTGCGTCCTTTGGTTCCGCTTGATGGTGGTCGTTTCGCGACTTCCGACCTCAACGATCTGTATCGTCGGGTAATTAACCGTAACAACCGCTTGAAGCGCCTGCTTGATCTGTCCGCTCCGGACATCATCGTGCGCAACGAAAAGCGTATGTTGCAAGAAGCGGTCGACGCATTGCTCGACAACGGCCGTCGTGGTCGCGCTATTACCGGTTCGAACAAGCGTCCTCTGAAATCCTTGGCTGACATGATCAAGGGTAAGCAGGGTCGTTTCCGTCAGAACTTGCTCGGTAAGCGTGTTGACTACTCGGGTCGTTCGGTAATTACCGTAGGCCCGACCCTGCGTCTGCACCAGTGCGGTCTGCCGAAAAAAATGGCTCTCGAGCTGTTCAAGCCGTTCATTTTTGGCAAGCTGGAAATGCGTGGTCTTGCTACCACCATCAAAGCAGCCAAGAAAATGGTTGAGCGCGAGTTGCCGGAAGTTTGGGACGTTCTCGCTGAAGTTATCCGCGAACATCCGGTTCTTCTCAACCGTGCACCGACTCTTCACCGTCTGGGCATCCAGGCCTTTGAACCGGTTCTGATCGAAGGTAAAGCTATCCAGCTGCACCCGTTGGTCTGTGCTGCGTACAACGCCGACTTCGACGGCGACCAAATGGCCGTGCACGTACCGCTGACACTGGAAGCCCAGCTGGAAGCGCGTGCGTTGATGATGTCGACCAACAACATTCTGTCGCCAGCCAACGGTGAGCCAATCATCGTTCCGTCGCAGGACGTTGTATTGGGTCTGTACTACATGACGCGTGAAGCGATCAACGCCAAGGGCGAAGGTCGTGTGTTCGCTGACTTGCAAGAAGTTGACCGTGTATTCCGTGCTGGCGAAGCCGCACTGCATGCCAAGGTCAAGGTTCGCATCAGCGAAACCGTCAACGACCGTGATGGCGGCAGCGTGAGCAACACCCGTATCGTCGACACCACTGTCGGCCGTGCGCTGTTGTTCCAGGTTGTGCCAAAAGGTCTGTCGTACGACGTCGTCAACTTGCCGATGAAGAAAAAAGCGATCTCCAAGCTGATCAACCAGTGCTACCGCGTGGTTGGTTTGAAAGAGACTGTTATCTTCGCTGACCAGTTGATGTACACAGGTTTTGCTTACTCGACCATTTCCGGCGTTTCCATCGGTGTTAACGACTTCGTTATCCCTGATGAAAAAGCTCGCATCATCGCGGCTGCAACCGATGAAGTGAAAGAGATCGAAAGTCAGTACGCCTCCGGCCTGGTAACCCAGGGCGAGAAGTACAACAAGGTAATCGACCTTTGGTCGAAAGCTAACGACGAAGTTTCCAAGGCAATGATGTCCAACCTCTCGAAAGAGAAGGTTATCGACCGTCACGGCGTTGAGGTTGAGCAAGAGTCGTTCAACTCGATGTACATGATGGCCGACTCCGGCGCACGGGGTTCTGCAGCGCAGATCCGTCAGCTGGCCGGTATGCGTGGTCTGATGGCCAAGCCGGACGGTTCCATCATTGAAACGCCGATTACTGCGAACTTCCGTGAAGGCCTGAGCGTACTTCAGTACTTCATCTCTACTCACGGTGCTCGTAAGGGTCTGGCGGATACCGCCTTGAAGACAGCTAACTCCGGTTATCTGACTCGCCGTCTGGTAGACGTTGCGCAAGACTTGGTTGTGACTGAAGTTGACTGCGGTACCGAACACGGTCTGCTGATGACTCCGCACATCGAAGGCGGCGACGTTGTAGAGCCGTTGGGTGAGCGCGTGCTGGGTCGAGTAATCGCCCGTGACGTGTACAAGCCGGGTACCGAGGACATTATCGTTCCTGCGGGCACTCTGGTTGACGAGAAGTGGGTTGAATTCATCGAGCTGAACAGCATCGACGAAGTAATCGTGCGTTCGCCAATCAGCTGTGAAACTCGCTTCGGTATCTGTGCCAAGTGCTACGGTCGTGACTTGGCTCGTGGTCACCAGGTGAACATCGGTGAAGCTGTCGGCGTGATCGCTGCTCAGTCGATCGGTGAGCCGGGTACACAGCTGACGATGCGTACGTTCCACATCGGTGGTGCGGCAAGCCGGACCTCTGCTGCTGACAGTGTTCAGGTGAAGAATGGCGGTACTGTCCGTCTTCATAACCTCAAGCACGTTGAGCGTGTAGATGGCTGCCTGGTAGCTGTATCCCGTTCCGGTGAGCTGGCCATCGCTGATGACTTCGGTCGTGAGCGTGAGCGCTACAAGCTGCCGTACGGCGCCGTGATTTCGGTTAAAGAAGGTGACAAGGTTGACGCTGGCTCGATCGTAGCCAAGTGGGATCCGCACACTCACCCAATCGTTACCGAAATGAAAGGTACCGTGACCTACGTGGGCATGGAAGAAGGCATCACGATCAAGCGTCAGACTGACGAATTGACCGGTATGACCAACATTGAAGTCCTCGACGCCAAAGACCGTCCAGCTGCCGGCAAGGACATCCGTCCAGCCGTTAAGATGGTTGGTGTGGATGGCAAGGATCTGCTGTTGCCTGGTACCGACGTACCGGCTCAGTACTTCCTGCCAGCCAACGCCCTGGTCGGTGTAGCGGATGGTGCGGAAATCGCGATCGGTGACGTTATCGCTCGTATTCCGCAAGAGACTTCGAAAACTCGAGACATCACCGGTGGTCTGCCACGCGTTGCTGACTTGTTCGAAGCGCGTCGTCCGAAAGAAGCCTCGATTCTGGCTGAAGTCAGCGGCACCATCGCGTTCGGTAAAGAAACCAAAGGCAAGCGCCGTCTGGTTATTACCCCGAACGACGGTACTGATCCGTACGAAGAGCTGATTCCAAAGTGGCGTCACCTGAACGTCTTCGAAGGCGAGCAAGTGAACCGCGGCGAAGTTATCTCCGACGGTCCAAGCGATCCACACGACATCCTGCGTCTGCTGGGTGTAAGTGCGCTGGCCAAGTACATCGTTAACGAGATTCAGGACGTTTACCGTCTGCAAGGCGTAAAAATCAACGATAAGCACATCGAGACCATTCTGCGTCAGATGTTGCGTAAAGTTGAGATTGCCGAGTCTGGTGATTCCACCTTCATCAAGGGCGACCAGATGGAGTTGACCCAGGTGTTGACCGAAAACGAGCGTTTGGGTGGCGAAGATAAATTCGTTTCCAAGTTCACTCGTGTTCTGTTGGGTATCACCAAGGCGTCGTTGTCGACTGAGTCGTTCATCTCCGCGGCCTCTTTCCAAGAGACCACCCGCGTACTGACCGAAGCAGCGGTAACCGGCAAGCGCGATTACCTGCGCGGCCTGAAAGAAAACGTTGTCGTGGGTCGTTTGATCCCGGCTGGTACCGGTTTGGCATACCACAGCGAGCGTAAGCGCCGCCGTGAGGCTGACAAGCCGTTGCGCGTAAGCGCCAGTGAAGTGGAAGCTGCACTGACCGAAGCGCTGAACTCGAGCGGTAACTGAGTTCTGCGGTAAATGAAGGGTGGGCCCCGGCAGTTCCATTCATCGAATTGAGACATTTTGTCTGGGTTTGATGAGTGGAAGTGTCGGGGCCTTGCCTTGACTGGGGGCAAGATCCTCTTTAGACTCTTGTACCCCTAAATTTGGCGGGAATTCGTTCCTGCCATTTTGCTTTTCTTGCAAGACAATAGCGTCGCAAGACAACAGTGGAGCTAGTAGATGGCAACTATCAACCAGCTGGTACGTCAGCCGCGTAAGCGTATCGTCGAGAAATCCGACGTACCTGCGCTGCAAAACTGCCCGCAACGTCGTGGCGTATGCACCCGTGTGTATACAACTACGCCGAAAAAACCTAACTCGGCACTGCGTAAAGTATGCCGTGTGCGCCTGACCAACGGTTTCGAGGTTTCCTCGTACATCGGTGGTGAAGGTCACAACTTGCAAGAACACAGCGTGGTACTGATTCGTGGCGGTCGTGTAAAAGACTTGCCAGGTGTTCGTTATCACACCGTTCGCGGCTCTTTGGATACTTCCGGCGTTAAAGGTCGTAACCAAGGTCGTTCGAAGTACGGTACCAAGAAGCCGAAGTAGTATTCGGTTGCTGGTAAAAAATGCAGATTTCTTTTTTTCTGAGTCGATAAGAGTAAGGTCGGACGTGCATCTTTTGGATGTAATGGTTCCGAGCTAACCTGAAGACCGTTTGAGGGCTTATCCATGCCAAGAAGACGCGTAGCAGCCAAGCGCGATGTGCTTGACGATCCAAAATACGGAAGCCAAATCCTGGCCAAGTTCATGAACCACGTGATGGAAAGCGGCAAAAAAGCCGTTGCCGAGCGTATCGTTTATGGCGCGCTGGAAAAGGTTAAAGAACGCAAGAACAGCGATCCCCTGGAAATCTTCGAGAAAGCTCTCGACGCCATCGCTCCGCTGGTCGAAGTGAAGTCGCGCCGTGTAGGCGGTGCTACTTACCAGGTTCCGGTCGAAGTTCGCCCGTCCCGTCGTAACGCCCTGGCAATGCGCTGGTTGGTAGACTTCGCCCGTAAGCGCGGCGAGAAGTCTATGGCTCTGCGTTTGGCTGGCGAACTGTTGGACGCAGCTGAAGGTAAAGGTGCTGCTGTTAAGAAGCGTGAAGACGTGCACCGTATGGCCGAAGCTAACAAAGCTTTCTCGCACTACCGCTTCTAAATTCAGCTTCACTAATTTTGCGAGGGCTTTATGGCTCGTACTACTCCGATTAGTCGCTACCGTAACATCGGTATCGTCGCTCACGTGGATGCTGGTAAAACCACTACCACTGAGCGCGTACTGTTTTACACTGGCAAAAGTCACAAAATGGGCGAGGTGCATGATGGCGCCGCGACCACAGACTGGATGGTTCAGGAGCAGGAGCGTGGTATTACCATTACTTCTGCTGCTATCACCGCCTTCTGGAAGGGTTCTGCCAAGCAGTACAAGGACGAGCATCGCTTCAACGTAATCGATACCCCGGGCCACGTAGACTTCACTATTGAAGTTGAGCGTTCCCTGCGCGTACTCGACGGCGCTGTCGTTGTGTTCTGTGGTACCTCGGGCGTTGAGCCTCAGTCGGAAACCGTATGGCGTCAAGCCAACAAATACGGCGTTCCACGTCTTGTTTACGTAAACAAGATGGACCGTGCTGGCGCCAACTTCCTGCGCGTTATTGAGCAGATCAAGAAGCGTCTGGGCCACACTCCGGTTCCAATCCAGCTGGCTATCGGTTCTGAAGACAACTTCCAGGGTCAGATTGATCTGATCAACATGGAAGCTGTGTACTGGAACGATGCTGACAAGGGTATGGTTCCTGTTCGCAAAGAAATTCCAGCTGAGCTGAAAGATCTTGCTGACGAATGGCGCGACAACATGGTTCAGGCTGCGGCCGAAGCCAATGAAGAGCTGATGAACAAGTACCTCGAGGGTGAAGAATTCACCATCGCGGAAATCAAGGCTGCTCTGCGTCAGCGTACTATCGCTGGTGAGATCGTCTTGGCTGTTTGCGGTTCTTCCTTCAAGAACAAGGGTGTTCCCCTGGTTCTCGACGCCGTTATCGACTTCCTGCCTGCTCCGACTGATATTCCTGCCATCAAGGGTACTGACCCTGATGACGAGAGCATCGAGCTGGAGCGTCATGCTGACGACAGCGAGCCGTTCTCGGCTCTGGCGTTCAAGATCGCTACCGACCCATTCGTGGGTACCTTGACCTTCGTCCGTGTTTACTCGGGCGTGTTGAACTCCGGCGACGGCGTGATCAACTCGGTTAAAGGCAAGAAAGAGCGTGTGGGTCGTATGGTGCAAATGCACGCAAACGCCCGTGAAGAAATCAAGGAAGTACGCGCTGGTGACATCGCGGCCTTGATCGGCATGAAGGACGTCACCACTGGTGAGACTTTGTGCAACGCTGACAAGCCAATCATTCTGGTTCGCATGGACTTCCCGGAGCCGGTTATTTCGGTTGCCGTAGAGCCTAAGACCAAGGATGACCAGGAAAAAATGGGTGTTGCACTGGGCAAGCTTGCTCAGGAAGATCCATCTTTCCGCGTTAAAACTGATGAAGAGACTGGTCAGACGATCATCTCGGGCATGGGCGAGCTGCACTTGGACATCCTGGTTGACCGGATGCGCCGTGAGTTCAACGTCGAAGCCAACATCGGTAAGCCTCAGGTTTCGTATCGTGAGCGCATCACGAAGAACTGTGAGATCGAAGGCAAGTTCGTTCGTCAGTCCGGCGGTCGTGGCCAGTTTGGTCACTGCTGGATCCGTTTTGCACCTGCTGACGAAGGTCAGGAAGGTCTGCAGTTCGTGAACGAAGTGGTAGGTGGTGTGGTTCCTAAGGAATACATCCCGGCTATCCAGAAGGGCATCGAAGAGCAGATGAAGAACGGTGTTGTTGCCGGCTATCCGCTGATCGGCCTGAAGGCTACCGTGTTTGATGGTTCTTACCACGACGTCGACTCCAACGAGATGGCGTTTAAGGTGGCTGCTTCCATGGCGACCAAGCAACTGGCTACCAAAGGTGGCGGTGAGCTGCTTGAGCCGATCATGGCGGTAGAGGTTGTTACACCTGAAGACTATATGGGTGACGTGATGGGCGACTTGAATCGTCGTCGCGGCATGATCCAGGGTATGGAAGATACGGTTTCCGGCAAAGTTATTCGTGCTGAGGTTCCGTTGGGTGAAATGTTCGGTTATGCGACCGACGTTCGTTCCATGTCTCAGGGTCGCGCAAGCTACTCTATGGAATTCAAAAAATACGATACAGCTCCGGCGCACATCGTCGAAACTGTTACTAAAAAACAAGGCTGATTTAGTTCAGTCCTTTAGGCAAGGAGTTAATTGTCGTGGCTAAAGAAAAATTTGATCGTTCCCTACCGCACGTCAACGTTGGCACTATCGGTCACGTTGACCATGGTAAAACCACGCTGACTGCAGCTCTGACTCGTGTTTGCTCCGAGATTTTCGGTTCGGCAATCGTTGACTTCGATAAAATCGACAGCGCGCCAGAAGAAAAAGCTCGTGGTATCACCATCAACACTGCGCACGTTGAATACAACTCGCTGATCCGTCACTACGCTCACGTTGACTGCCCAGGTCACGCTGACTATGTGAAGAACATGATCACCGGTGCTGCTCAGATGGACGGCGCTATTCTGGTTTGTTCGGCCGCTGATGGTCCGATGCCACAAACCCGTGAGCACATCCTGCTGTCCCGTCAGGTTGGCGTTCCGTACATCGTGGTTTTCCTGAACAAGGCTGATCTGGTAGACGACGCTGAGCTGCTGGAACTGGTTGAGATGGAAGTGCGCGATCTGCTGAGCACTTACGACTTCCCAGGCGACGACACTCCGATCATCATCGGTTCTGCTCGTATGGCTCTGGAAGGCAAAGACGACAACGAAATGGGCACCACTGCCGTTCGTAAACTGGTTGAAACTCTGGATACTTACATTCCGGACCCAGTTCGTGTTATCGACAAGCCGTTCCTGATGCCAATCGAAGACGTATTCTCGATCTCCGGTCGCGGTACTGTTGTAACTGGTCGTATCGAGCGCGGTATCGTTCGCGTTCAAGATCCGCTGGAAATCGTTGGTCTGCGTGACACTACTGTTACCACCTGCACCGGCGTTGAAATGTTCCGTAAGCTGCTTGACGAAGGTCGTGCTGGCGAGAACTGCGGCGTGCTGCTGCGCGGCACCAAGCGTGACGACGTAGAGCGTGGCCAGGTTCTGGTTAAGCCGGGTTCGGTTAAGCCACACACTACCTTCGAAGCTGAAGTGTACGTGTTGAGCAAAGAAGAAGGCGGCCGTCATACTCCGTTCTTCAAAGGCTACCGTCCACAGTTCTACTTCCGGACCACTGACGTGACCGGTAACTGCGAACTGCCGGAAGGCGTTGAAATGGTAATGCCAGGCGACAACATCAAAATGGTTGTCACCCTGATCAAAACCATCGCAATGGAAGACGGTCTGCGTTTCGCAATCCGTGAAGGCGGTCGTACCGTCGGCGCTGGCGTAGTAGCCAAAATCATTGCTTAAGCTTTGATTGCCTGAAAAAGCCCCCGCTCAGCGGGGGCTTTTTTTATTGAGTTGACACCCAGTTGGGCCATCTATAGAATTGCGCCTCCTTTAAACGGGCGTATTGCGCTCGGTGGGAATAGCAATCGGAGTCTGAAATCCAATGCAAAATCAGCAAATCCGTATCAGGTTGAAGGCTTTTGACCATCGCCTGATCGACCAATCAACCCAGGAAATCGTGGAAACCGCGAAACGTACTGGTGCTCAAGTGCGTGGTCCAATTCCACTGCCTACCCGTAAAGAGCGGTTCACCGTTCTGGTCTCCCCGCACGTCAACAAAGACGCGCGTGACCAGTACGAGATCCGTACTCATAAGCGCGTTCTGGACATCGTCCAGCCAACGGATAAAACCGTTGATGCACTTATGAAGCTTGATCTTGCGGCCGGTGTGGAAGTGCAGATCAGCCTCGGCTAAGACTTGGGTCTTAGTCGTGTAACGCTCTGAAATGGGCGGCCATAGCGGGTGAAAGCCCCGTACACTCATGAGGTTTACAACATGACTATTGGTGTAGTCGGTCGTAAATGCGGTATGACCCGTATTTTCACCGAAGAAGGTGTCTCCATTCCGGTTACGGTCATTGAGATCGAGCCGAATCGCGTCACCCAGTTCAAAACTGAAGAAACCGATGGCTATCGTGCAGTGCAAGTCACTGTCGGCGAGCGTCGCGCTTCGCGTGTAACTGCTGCTCAAGCGGGTCACTTCGCTAAAGCAAACGTTGCAGCTGGTCGTACCGTAATGGAATTCCGTCTTGAAGAAGGCGAGTACCAAGCAGGCGATCTGATCAACGCTGAAATCTTCACCGCAGGTCAGATGGTCGATGTGACCGGTCAGTCCAAAGGTAAAGGCTTCCAGGGTACGATCAAGCGTTGGAATTTCCGTGGCCAAGATAACACTCACGGTAACTCCGTTTCCCACCGCGTCCCGGGCTCTATTGGCCAGTGCCAGACTCCTGGTCGTGTATTCAAGGGCAAAAAAATGTCCGGTCATATGGGCGCTGAGCGCGTGACCGTGCAGTCCCTCGAAGTAGTGCGCGTCGACGCTGAACGCAATCTGTTGTTGGTCAAGGGTGCTGTTCCTGGCGCTACTGGCGGCAACCTGGTTGTACGTCCGGCGGCCAAGGCTCGCGGTTAAGGGGAAGCTGACATGCAATTAAATGTAAATGATGCTCAAGCGATCGAAGTTTCCGAACTGACGTTTGGCGGCGAGTTCAACGAGACGCTGGTTCACCAGGCAGTCGTGGCCTACATGGCTGGCGGTCGTCAAGGTAGCAAGCAGCAAAAGACCCGTTCCGACGTTCGTGGTGGCGGTAAGCGCCCTTGGCGTCAGAAAGGTACTGGCCGTGCTCGTGCTGGTACTATCCGTAGCCCAATCTGGCGCGGCGGTGGTACTACTTTCGCAGCTCGTCCACAAGATCACTCTCAGAAGCTCAACAAGAAGATGTATCGCGCAGCAATGCGTTCCATCCTTGCTGAACTGGTTCGTACTGATCGTCTGATCGTGGTTCAGGACTTCGCAGTTGAAGCGCCGAAAACCAAAGATCTGCTGAACAAACTGAATGGCATGGGTCTGACAGACGTCCTGATCGTGTCTGAAGTTGTTGATCAGAACCTGTACCTGGCTGCTCGTAACCTGCCACACGTTGATGTACGTGACGTGCAAGGTTCCGACCCAGTTAGTCTGATCGCATACGACAAGGTGTTGATCACCGTGTCGGCCGTGAAGAAATTCGAGGAGCTGCTGGGATGAACCAGGAACGCGTATTTAAAGTTCTGCTTGGCCCGCACGTTTCCGAGAAGGCTACGGTTCTGGCAGACAAGAAAGGCCAGTTCGTTTTCAAGGTTGCTACTGATGCAACCAAGCTGGAAATCAAGAAGGCCGTCGAAAGCCTGTTCAGCGTGAAAGTTGAGCGTGTTACTACCCTGAATGTTCTGGGTAAGAGCAAGCGCACCGCTCGCGGCGTGGGCAAGCGTAATGACTGGAAGAAGGCAGTAATCTCCCTTCAGCCAGGCCAAGATCTCGATTTCAGCAGCAGTGCTGAGTAAGGAAGGGGTGCATCATGGCAATCGTTAAATGCAAACCGACTTCCCCTGGCCGCCGTCATGTGGTCAAGGTGGTCAACCAGGAGCTGCATAAAGGCGCTCCTCACGCACCGCTGCTCGAGAAGAAATCGAAGACTGGTGGTCGTAACAACAATGGCCGTATTACCACGCGTCACATCGGTGGTGGTCATAAGCAGCACTATCGTTTGGTCGACTTCCGTCGCAACGACAAAGATGGCATTCCAGCCACTGTTGAGCGTATTGAATACGATCCAAACCGTACTGCTCACATTGCTCTTATGTTGTACGCAGACGGCGAACGCCGTTACATCATCGCCCCTAAAGGCGTGAGCGCTGGCGACCAGCTGATTTCGGGTGCTTTGGCTCCGATCAAGCCAGGCAACCAGTTGCAACTGCGCAGCATTCCAGTTGGTAGCACCGTACACGGCATCGAATTGAAGCCGGGCAAAGGCGCACAAATCGCTCGTTCCGCTGGTGCTTCGGCTCAGTTGGTCGCTCGTGATGGTGTCTACGTGACCCTGCGTCTGCGTTCCGGTGAAATGCGTAAAGTATTGGCTGAATGCCGTGCAACGCTTGGCGAAGTCTCGAACTCCGAGCACAGCCTGCGTTCGCTGGGTAAAGCTGGTGCCAAACGCTGGCGTGGCGTTCGCCCAACCGTTCGTGGTGTTGCCATGAACCCGGTTGACCACCCACATGGTGGTGGTGAAGGTCGTACCTCTGGTGGTCGTCATCCGGTATCGCCATGGGGCTTCCCGACTAAGGGCGCGAAGACTCGTGGTAATAAGCGTACCGACAAAATGATCGTCCGTCGTCGCAAGTAAATAGAGGGATACGACAGTGCCACGTTCTCTGAAAAAAGGTCCTTTTATTGATCTTCACCTACTGAAGAAGATCGAAGTGGCGGCGGAAAAGAACGATCGCAAACCGGTGAAAACCTGGTCGCGTCGTTCGATGATCCTGCCACAAATGGTCGGTTTGACCATCGCTGTGCATAACGGTCGTCTTCATGTCCCAGTTCTTGTGAACGAAGACATGGTTGGCCATAAACTAGGCGAGTTTGCCGGTACCCGCACTTATCGTGGGCACGTGGCAGACAAGAAAGCCAAGCGTTAAGGGGTAAGGAACGATGGAAGTAGCCGCTAAGTTGTCGGGCGCTCGAATCTCCGCCCAGAAAGCCCGCTTGGTCGCCGACCAGATCCGCGGGAAGAAGGTGGGCGAAGCGCTCAACCTGTTGGCTTTCAGCAACAAGAAAGCCGCCGAGATCATCAAGAAAGTGCTGGAGTCGGCCGTAGCCAACGCCGAGCATAACGAAGGCGCGGACGTTGACGACCTCAAAGTCGCCACCGTTTTCGTCAACGAAGGGCGTTCGCTGAAGCGCATCATGCCGCGTGCCAAAGGCCGCGCTGATCGCATCGTCAAGCGGTCTTGCCATATCACTGTCAAGGTTGCTGACAAGTAACGGAGTCGAAGAGATGGGTCAGAAAGTACATCCCATTGGCATTCGCCTGGGAATCGTCAAGGAGCACACCTCCGTCTGGTACGCAGACGGTCGGACTTATGCGGACTATTTGTTCGCTGATCTGAAGGTGCGTGAATACCTCCAAGACAAACTAAAAAGCGCGTCCGTAAGCCGTATCGATATCCATCGTCCGGCCCAAACTGCACGTATCACCATCCACACCGCTCGTCCAGGTATCGTTATCGGGAAGAAAGGTGAAGATGTTGAGAAACTGCGTCAGGACCTGACCAAGCAAATGGGTGTGCCTGTGCACATCAATATCGAAGAGATCCGCAAGCCGGAGCTCGACGGTATGCTGGTTGCGCAGAGCGTAGCTCAGCAGCTGGAGCGTCGTGTAATGTTCCGTCGCGCGATGAAACGCGCTGTACAGAACGCTATGCGCATTGGTGCCAAAGGCATCAAAATCCAAGTGAGCGGTCGTCTCGGCGGTGCTGAAATCGCACGTACTGAATGGTATCGCGAAGGTCGTGTGCCATTGCACACCCTGCGTGCCGACATCGACTATGCCAACTACGAAGCTCACACCACTTACGGTGTGATCGGTGTAAAGGTTTGGATCTTCAAAGGCGAAGTAATTGGTGGTCGCCAAGAAGAGCTGAAGCCACAAGCACCAGCGCCTCGTAAAAAAGCTGCTAAGTAAGGGGTACGCCAAATGTTACAACCTAAGCGTACGAAGTTCCGCAAGCAAATGACTGGCCACAACCGTGGCTTGGCATTGCGCGGTAGCAAAGTCAGCTTCGGCGAATATGCGCTGAAGTCTGTTGCTCGTGGTCGTCTCACCGCTCGTCAGATCGAATCAGCGCGTCGTGCACTGACCCGTCACGTTAAGCGTGGCGGTAAGATCTGGATCCGTGTATTCCCGGACAAGCCTATTTCCAAAAAGCCCCTCGAAGTTCGTATGGGTAAAGGTAAGGGTAACGTGGAATATTGGGTTGCCCAGATTCAGCCAGGCAAAGTCCTGTATGAAATCGAGGGTGTTACTGAAGAGCTGGCGCGTGAGGCTTTCGCCCTGGCTGCTGCAAAGCTGCCGCTCGCCACCTCCTTTGTTAAACGGACGGTGATGTGATGAAAGCGAATGAACTTCGTGAAAAATCCGCACAGCAGCTGAACGAGCAACTGCTCGGCTTGCTGCGCGACCAGTTCAATCTGCGTATGCAGAAAGCAACTGGCCAGTTGGGGCAGTCGCATCTGCTCTCGCAAGTTAAGCGTGACATCGCTCGCGTGAAGACTGTGCTCAAACAGCAGGCAGGTAAGTAATCATGGCTGAAGCCGAAAAGACTGTCCGTACGCTGACTGGCCGTGTTGTCAGCGACAAGATGGACAAAACCATCACCGTTTTGATCGAGCGTCGCGTTAAGCACCCGATCTACGGTAAATACGTTAAGCGTTCGACTAAGCTGCACGCGCACGACGAAACCAATCAGTGCCACATCGGCGACAAAGTCACTATTCGTGAAACTCGTCCGATGGCCAAGACTAAGTCTTGGGCATTGGTTGATGTTCTCGAACGCGCTGTGGAAGTCTAAGGACTAGGGGTCGGAGAAATTATATGATTCAGACTCAATCCATGCTCGATGTGGCCGATAACAGCGGCGCACGCCGCGTTATGTGCATCAAGGTGCTGGGTGGCTCCCATCGTCGTTACGCTGGTATCGGTGACATCATCAAAGTTACCGTGAAGGAAGCAATTCCTCGCGGTAAAGTGAAAAAAGGCCAAGTGATGACTGCTGTTGTAGTCCGCACTCGTCACGGCGTACGTCGTGCTGATGGCTCCATTATCCGCTTTGATGGCAACGCTGCTGTTCTTCTGAACAACAAGCAAGAGCCGATCGGCACCCGTATCTTTGGGCCAGTGACCCGTGAACTTCGTACTGAGAAGTTCATGAAGATCGTCTCGCTCGCCCCAGAAGTGCTGTAAGGAGATCCGACATGCAAAAGATTCGTCGTGACGACGAGATCATCGTGATCGCCGGCAAAGACAAAGGTAAGCGCGGTAAGGTGCTTAAGGTTCTCGCTAACAACCGTTTGGTTATTGGCGGTCTGAACCTGGTTAAGCGTCATACCAAGCCTAACCCGATGTCGGGCGTACAAGGCGGTATCGTCGAAAAAGAAGCTCCACTGGACGCTTCTAACGTCGCCATCTTCAACGGCGAAACCAACAAGGCTGACCGCGTTGGTTTCAAAGTAGAAGAAGGCAAGAAAATTCGTGTCTTCAAGTCGACCCAAAAAGCGGTTGATGCTTGAACACTGCTAGGTAGATAAGACCATGGCACGACTAAAAGAGATTTACCGGAAGGAAATCGCTCCGAAACTTAAGGAAGAACTTAAGCTTTCGAACGTGATGGAAGTTCCGCGCGTTACCAAAATCACCCTGAACATGGGTTTGGGCGAAGCGATCGGTGATAAGAAAATCATCGAGCACGCTGTAGCTGATTTGGAAAAAATCACGGGTCAAAAATGTGTAGTGACCTACGCTCGCAAGTCCATCGCCGGCTTTAAAGTTCGCGAAGGCTGGCCGATCGGCGTTAAGGTTACTCTGCGCCGTGAGCGTATGTACGAATTCCTGGATCGTCTGCTGTCGATCTCCCTGCCTCGGGTTCGCGACTTCCGCGGCCTGAATGCCAAGTCCTTCGATGGTCGTGGTAACTACAGCATGGGCGTTAAAGAGCAGATCATCTTCCCGGAAATCGACTACGACAAAATCGATGCCCTCCGCGGTCTGGACATTACCCTGACCACCACTGCTCGAACGGATGATGAAGGTCGCGCATTGCTGCGTGCATTCAAATTCCCGTTCCGCAACTGATTGGAGTAGGACCATGGCTAAGATGAGCATGAAAAACCGCGAGCTGAAACGTCAGCTCACGGTTGCCAAGTTCGCCAAGAAGCGTGCTGAGCTGAAAGCTATCATCGTGGATCTGAACGCAAGTCCAGAAGCACGTTGGGAAGCTCAAGTTGCTCTGCAGAAGCAGCCACGTGACGCAAGCGCTGCGCGCATGCGTAACCGCTGCCGCCTCACTGGTCGTCCGCATGGTGTTTACCGCAAGTTCGGCCTTGGCCGTAACAAATTGCGTGAAGCAGCAATGCGCGGCGACGTACCAGGTCTGGTTAAAGCCAGCTGGTAAGGCGCACAGGCAAAGTTATCCCTGTCAGGGTCGTAAGATCCTGACAGCCGGTGACCTTGAATATGAATCAAGCCCCTATTGGGGCTTGATTCATTTCTGGCGTGTGTCTAGAATGACCGGCTCGCCTGAGCCCGTGCTTTTTAAGCATTGAGTCACTCGGCGACAGTTGTAGCCGCAAGGCTAATTCTTTTTGTATCAGGAGCGTCTAGCCCATGAGTATGCAGGACCCGTTAGCGGACATGCTAACTCGAATCCGTAATGCCCAGATGGCTGAAAAGTCCGTCGTAAGCATGCCATCTTCCACGTTGAAGGTAGCTGTAGCCAAAGTTCTCAAAGACGAAGGTTACATCGCGGATTATCAGATCAGCAGCGAAATCAAACCACTGCTGTCTATCGAGCTGAAATACTTCGAAGGCCGTTCGGTTATCGAAGAAGTTAAGCGCGTTAGCCGTCCAGGCCTGCGTCAGTACAAGTCCTCCGAAGATCTGCCGAAAGTTCGTGGCGGTCTTGGTGTGTCTATCGTCTCCACCAGCAAAGGTGTGATGACGGATCGTGCTGCGCGCGCTGCCGGTGTCGGCGGCGAAGTTCTTTGCACTGTGTTCTAAGGGGGGATAAGCATGTCACGCGTCGCTAAGAACCCCGTTAAGCTGCCAGCTGGTGTCGAAGTAAAATTCGCCGGCCAACAGCTTTCGGTGAAGGGTGCCAAGGGCACTCTAGAACTGAACATCCATTCGTCCGTTGAGATTGTTGAAGAAGCTGGTGAGCTGCGTTTCGCTGCTCGCAATGGCGATCAACAAACTCGCGCAATGGCTGGTACCACTCGTGCGTTGGTAAACAACATGGTCCAAGGCGTAAGCCAAGGCTTCGAGCGTAAGCTCCAGCTGGTCGGTGTTGGTTACAAAGCGCAAGCAAAAGGCACAGTGCTGAACCTGGCTCTTGGCTTCTCGCACCCAGTGGATTACGAATTGCCGGAAGGCATCACCGCTGAGACTCCTAGCCAAACCGATATCCTGATCCGGGGTATTGATAAGCAGCTGGTAGGTCAGGTGGCCGCTGAGATCCGCGGTTTCCGTCCGCCAGAGCCTTATAAAGGCAAGGGTGTACGTTACGCGGACGAAGTCGTCCGTCGTAAAGAAGCCAAGAAGAAGTAGGGCATAGCAAATGACCGACAAAAAAGTTACTCGCCTGCGTCGCGCTCGCAAAGCACGTCTGAAAATGCACGAACTAGAAGTCGTGCGTCTCTGCGTGTTCCGCTCGTCGCAGCATATATACGCCCAGGTCATCTCGGCCGACGGCAGCAAAGTCCTGGCAAGCGCCTCGACTTTGGACAAAGAACTGCGTGATGCTGCCACTGGCAACATCGACGCGGCCACAAAGGTTGGCCAGCTGGTCGCTACGCGTGCAAAAGCCGCTGGCGTCTCGCAGGTGGCTTTCGACCGCTCTGGCTTCAAGTACCACGGCCGCGTGAAAGCGCTGGCTGAGGCTGCTCGTGAAGCTGGGCTGGAGTTCTAAGTTATGTCAAATAACGACCAAAAGCGCGACGAAGGCTACATTGAGAAGCTGGTTCAAGTTAACCGCGTAGCCAAAACCGTTAAAGGCGGCCGTATCTTCACTTTCACCGCGTTGACCGTGGTTGGTGATGGTAAAGGGCGTGTTGGCTTCGGCCGTGGCAAGTCACGTGAAGTGCCTGCTGCGATCCAGAAGGCAATGGAAGCTGCTCGCCGCAACATGATTCAAGTGGACCTGAACGGCACCACTCTGCAGTACGCCATGAAATCCGCCCACGGCGCTTCCAAGGTTTACATGCAGCCTGCTTCTGAAGGTACCGGTATCATCGCTGGCGGCGCTATGCGTGCTGTCCTCGAAGTTGCTGGCGTTCAGAACGTACTGGCCAAGTGCTACGGCTCGACTAACCCGGTAAACGTGGTTCACGCCACTTTTAAAGGTTTGAAAGCTATGCAATCTCCTGAATCTATTGCCGCCAAGCGTGGCAAAAGCGTCAAGGAGATCTTCTGATCATGGCTACCGTTAAAGTAACGCTGATCAAAAGCATGACCGGCCGCATCCCTAATCACAAACTGTGCATTAAGGGTCTGGGTCTGCGTCGCATCGGTCACACTGTAGAAGTACTTGATACTCCCGAGAATCGCGGGATGATCAACAAGGCTTACTACATGCTGCGTGTAGAGGGTTAATCGATGAAACTCAATGATCTGAGTCCAGCGCCGGGTTCCCGTCGCGAAAAGCATCGTCCGGGCCGTGGTATCGGTAGCGGTTTGGGCAAGACTGGTGGCCGTGGTCACAAAGGTCAGTCCTCCCGTTCCGGTGGCACAATTGCTCCAGGCTTTGAAGGCGGTCAACAGCCGTTGCATCGCCGTCTGCCTAAGTTCGGTTTCGTTTCCCTGAAAGCTATGGATCGCGCAGAAGTGCGTTTGTCCGAGCTGGCTAAAGTGGAAGGCGACATCGTTACTGTGCAGACCCTGAAAGATGCCAACGTGATCAACGTCAACGTACTGCGTGTGAAAATCATGCTGTCCGGTGAAGTTACTCGCGCTGTCACAATCGGCAAGGGAATCGGCGCCACCAAAGGTGCGCGTTCGGCTATCGAAGCAGCTGGCGGCAAGTTCGAGGAATAAATGGCTAAGCAAGGTGCTCTCTCAGCGCTCAGCAAAGGCGGGTTATCCGAGCTCTGGGCTCGACTGCGTTTTCTATTCCTGGCGATTATCGTCTACCGAATAGGCGCACACATCCCAGTTCCAGGCATCAACCCGGACCGGCTGGCGGACCTGTTTCGACAGAATGAGGGGACCATACTTAGCTTGTTCAACATGTTTTCCGGCGGCGCGCTGGAGCGGATGAGTATTTTTGCGCTGGGGATCATGCCGTACATTTCGGCATCGATCATCATGCAGCTTATGTCCGCTGTTAGCCCGCAGCTGGAGCAGTTGAAGAAGGAAGGTGAAGCTGGACGTCGCAAGATAAGCCAGTACACCCGCTACCTCACTGTCGTTCTTGCTCTCGTTCAGGCTATTGGCATGTCCATTGGTCTGGCGGGGCAAGGCGTAGCGTTCACTGGTGACCTAGGCTTCCATTTCGTTGCAATAACCACTTTTGTGGCGGGTGCAATGTTCATGATGTGGCTGGGTGAGCAGATTACTGAGCGTGGTGTTGGCAACGGTATCTCGATGTTGATTTTTTCGGGTATCGTCGCCGGTCTTCCGAGAGCAATAGGGCAGTCTTTCGAGTCTGCACGTCAGGGCGATATCAATATTTTCGCTTTGGTTGCTATCGGTTTGCTGGCAGTAGCGATTATCGGTTTTGTGGTGTTCATTGAGCGTGGTCAGCGTCGTATTGCTGTTCACTACGCCAAGCGTCAGCAGGGCCGCAAGGTCTTTGCTGCGCAGACTAGCCACTTACCGCTGAAAGTGAATATGGCCGGCGTTATCCCGGCTATTTTTGCGAGCAGCATTTTGCTGTTCCCGGCTTCGCTGGGTGCCTGGTTTGGTCAGTCTGAAGGTATGGGCTGGTTGCAGGACATCTCGCAGTCGATCGCTCCTGGTCAGCCGTTGAATATTCTGCTGTTTAGTGCAGGGATTATTTTCTTCTGCTTCTTCTATACGGCGTTGATGTTCAATCCGAAAGACGTAGCGGAAAACCTGAAGAAGTCCGGTGCCTTTATTCCGGGTATCCGTCCAGGTGAGCAGTCGGCACGCTATATTGATGGCGTTTTGACTCGTTTGACTCTGTTCGGTGCTCTTTATATGACGGCCGTGTGTCTGTTGCCCCAGTTCCTGGTGGTTGCGGCAAACGTTCCGTTCTACCTTGGCGGGACCTCGTTGCTGATCGTTGTTGTGGTTGTTATGGACTTCATGTCCCAAGTACAATCGCACCTCGTTTCGCACCAGTACGAATCCCTGATGAAGAAAGCCAACCTGAAGGGCTACGGCAGCGGCATGCTTCGCTGAAGTACTACCCCGTAAGGTGAGAGGAGTTGGTGATGAAAGTTCGTGCATCGGTGAAAAAGCTGTGCCGTAACTGCAAGATTATTCGCCGCGAAGGTGTTGTTCGGGTAATTTGCAGCGCGGAACCACGTCACAAACAGCGCCAAGGCTGAGTGTGATCTGTTTGAAGCCCAGCAGCTAGTGCGCTGCTGGGTTGATTATTTGTTATTACAGCGATATTATCTCGCGCCCTATTTCTTGGCTTCCGGGGCGTAGGTAGCTGTCAATTGGAGTCCCACTGAATGGCCCGTATTGCAGGCGTTAACATTCCAGATAACAAGCACACTGTTATCTCGCTGACCTACATCTATGGTGTTGGTCGCACTACCTCACAGAAAATCTGTGCGGATGCTGGTGTAAACCCAGCCGCTAAGATCAAGGATCTGAGCGACGAGCAGATTGAGTTGCTGCGTGGCGAAGTGGCGAAGTTCACCACTGAAGGTGACCTGCGTCGTGAAGTCAACATGAAAATCAAACGCTTGATGGACTTGGGCTGCTACCGCGGTCTGCGCCATCGTCGTGGTCTTCCAGTACGCGGTCAGCGTACCAAGACCAACGCGCGTACTCGCAAAGGTCCGCGTAAGCCGATCCGCAAGTAATCGCACCAGCGAATCGACAGGAATTTAGTCATGGCAAAACCTGCTGCTCGTCCTCGTAAGAAAATTAAAAAGACAGTGGTTGATGGCATCGCCCACATCCACGCGTCTTTCAACAACACAATCGTGACCATCACCGACCGTCAGGGTAATGCGCTTTCTTGGGCTACCTCCGGTGGTTCGGGTTTCCGCGGTTCTCGCAAGTCCACCCCGTTCGCTGCTCAAGTAGCTGCTGAACGTGCTGGTCAAGCTGCGCTGGAATATGGCCTGAAAAACCTTGACGTTAACGTCAAGGGCCCAGGTCCAGGTCGTGAGTCCGCTGTCCGTGCTTTGAACGGCTGTGGCTATAAGATCGCCAGCATCACCGACGTGACGCCAATCCCGCACAACGGGTGCCGTCCGCCGAAGAAGCGCCGCGTGTAATCCAGGAGACTGTAAAGAATGGCTCGTTACATTGGTCCAAAATGCAAACTGGCACGTCGTGAAGGCACCGATCTCTTCCTGAAGAGTGGTGTGCGCGCTATCGAATCGAAGTGCAATATTGAAGCTGCTCCAGGCATCCACGGCCAACGCCGCGGTCGCCAATCCGACTACGGTACCCAACTGCGTGAAAAGCAGAAGGTCCGTCGTATCTACGGCGTTCTCGAGCGTCAGTTCAGCGGCTACTACAAACAAGCTGCTGGCAAGAAAGGTGCAACTGGCGAAAACCTGTTGCAACTGCTCGAATGCCGCCTGGATAACGTCGTATACCGTATGGGTTTCGGTTCTACTCGTGCCGAATCTCGTCAGTTGGTATCGCACAAGTCGATCAGCGTTAACGGTCAGACCGTAAACGTTCCGTCGTACCAGGTTCGTGCTGGTGACGTGATCGCTATCCGCGAGAAAGCAAAGAACCAGCTTCGCATTGTCCAAGCTCTCGATCTGTGTGCCCAACGTGGCCGCGTAGAATGGGTAGAAGTAGACACTGAGAAGAAGTCGGGCGTTTTCAAGAACGTTCCTGCTCGCAGTGATCTGTCCGCCGACATCAACGAAAGCCTGATTGTCGAGCTCTACTCCAAGTAAGGGCTAGAAAATAGGTGCATCCATGCAGATTTCGGTAAATGAGTTCCTGACACCTCGCCATATTGATGTGCAAGTTGTCAGTCCAACCCGCGCTAAAATCACACTCGAGCCTCTCGAGCGTGGTTTTGGCCACACCCTGGGCAACGCGCTGCGCCGCATCCTGTTGTCCTCAATGCCAGGCTGTGCAGTAGTCGAGGCCGAGATTGACGGTGTGCTCCACGAGTACAGCGCCATCGAAGGTGTACAGGAAGACGTAATTGAAATCCTGTTGAACCTTAAAGGTCTGGCTATCAAGCTGCACGGCCGTGACGAAGTTACGCTGACCTTGTCGAAGAAGGGTTCGGGGGTGGTTACCGCTGCCGATATTCAGCTGGATCATGATGTCGAGATCGTTAATCCCGATCACGTAATCGCCAACCTGGCGTCTAACGGCGCCTTGAACATGAAGCTCACCGTAGCTCGTGGTCGTGGTTATGAACCAGCAGATTCGCGTCAGAGCGATGAAGATGAAAGCCGCAGCATTGGTCGCTTGCAGCTTGACTCTTCGTTCAGCCCGGTTCGCCGTATCGCATACGTGGTGGAAAACGCCCGTGTCGAGCAGCGTACTAACCTGGACAAGCTGGTTATTGATCTGGAAACCAACGGTACACTGGATCCTGAAGAGGCCATTCGTCGTGCTGCAACCATTCTGCAACAGCAGTTGGCTGCATTCGTCGACCTCAAAGGTGACAGCGAGCCAGTGGTAATCGAACAGGAAGACGAGATCGATCCGATCCTGCTTCGTCCGGTTGACGATCTGGAACTGACCGTGCGTTCGGCCAACTGCCTTAAGGCGGAGAACATTTACTACATCGGTGACCTGATTCAGCGCACCGAAGTAGAACTGTTGAAGACTCCGAACCTGGGCAAGAAATCCTTGACTGAAATCAAGGACGTTCTGGCCTCCCGTGGTCTGTCCCTCGGCATGCGCCTCGACAACTGGCCGCCTGCAAGTCTTAAGAAGGACGACAAGGCGACTGCCTGATCGTCGTAATCACCGAACGTTGTGTTTGGTAAGGAATGAACCATGCGTCATCGTAAAAGTGGTCGTCACCTGAGCCGCACTAGCTCCCACCGCAAGGCTATGTTTCAAAACATGGCAGTGTCGTTGTTTGAGCACGAGCTGATCAAAACGACTCTGCCGAAAGCCAAAGAATTGCGTCGCGTTGCTGAGCCGCTGATTACTCTGGCCAAGAATGATTGTCTGGCTAACCGCCGTCTGGCCTTCGACCGTACGCGTTCGAAAGCCATCGTTGGTAAGCTGTTCAACGATCTGGGCAAGCGTTATGCAACTCGTGAGGGTGGCTACCTGCGCATCCTCAAGTGCGGTTTCCGCGCTGGCGACAACGCGCCTATGGCGTACGTCGAGTTGGTTGATCGTCCAGTTGGCGGTGAAGCTGTATCCGCTGAGTAAGACGTCAGTCTCTACAAAGAACCGGGCCTAGTGCCCGGTTTTTTGTGTCTGTACGATTATGTTTTTCTATTGATTCTTATCATTTAATGCATTTGCCCGTGCGCAGATCATGGTCAATACTCTTCCTCAGCCGATTAGCCGGCAGTACAAAGACTGACTGAGGAAGCAAACGCATGAGCCAGACCAAAACGCTTACAACCGCCAGCGGCGCTCCAGTTGCTGATAACCAGAATTCTCGTTCTGCCGGTCCTCGTGGCCCTTTGCTACTCGACGATTTTCATCTGATCGAGAAGCTCGCCCACTTCAACCGTGAAAACATTCCGGAACGACGTGTGCACGCCAAGGGTTCAGGTGCACACGGTACCTTCACGCTGACCCGTGACATGGCTCAGTACAGCAGTGCCAAGCTGTTCGACACCATTGGCAAGCAAACACCAACTTTTCTGCGCTTTTCAACCGTAGGTGGCGAACGTGGCTCGGCCGACACCGAGCGTGATCCACGAGGTTTTGCACTCAAGTTTTATACCGAAGAAGGTAACTGGGACATCGTGGGCAACAACACGCCCGTGTTCTTCATTCGTGACCCTCTTAAGTTTCCCGACTTTATCCACACCCAAAAACGTTTGCCGCAAAGCAATCTGAAAAGTGCGCAGATGATGTGGGATTTCTGGTCACACTCGCCTGAGGCATTGCACCAGGTCACTATCCTGTTCTCTGATCGTGGGATTCCTGATGGCTACCGTCACATGCACGGTTTTGGCAGCCATACCTACAGCCTGATCAATGCGGCCGGTGAGCGTCACTGGGTCAAATGGCACTACAAAACCAAGCAAGGTATCAAAAACCTGCCGCCTGCCGAGGCAGCGCGTCTTGCAGGTACTGACCCTGACTATGCACAACGGGATTTGTTTGATGCCATTGAGCGCGGTGATTTCCCTAAATGGCGTGTCTGCATGCAGATCATGACCGAGGCGCAAGCAGCCGCTCACTACGAAAACCCATTCGACGTGACCAAAACCTGGTCACAGAAAGAGTTTCCGTTGATTGAAATCGGTGAACTTGAGTTGAACCGTAATCCACTCAACTACTTCGCCGAAGTCGAGCAAGCTGCGTTTGGCCCCAGCAACATGGTGCCCGGTGTCGGTTTGTCTCCAGACCGTATGCTCCAAGGTCGTGTGTTCGCTTATGCTGATGCGCATCGCTACCGTATAGGTACTAACCACCAGCACCTGCCTATCAACTCGGCGCGTGTGCCTGTGCATAACTATCAGCGCGATGGTGCCATGGCCTATGGCAACAACGGGGGAGCTGCGCCGAACTACGAACCCAACAGCTACGCGGATGCGCCAAAACAAGCCCCGCAGTTCGCTGAGCCGCCTCTGGCCCTGAGTGGCGCAGCTGATCGTTACGATCATCGCGTTGATAGCGATTACTACAGCCACGCGGGCGCGCTGTTCCGTCTGATGAATGACGAGCAGAAAGCCCTGCTGATCAATAACATCGCAGGGGCAATGGGCGGGGTTTCAGACGATGTGGTGGAGCGTCAGCTGCAACATTTCTACAATGCCGATCAGGCTTACGGTGACGGTGTTGCCAAAGCACTGGGCGTAAAGGCTAAGTAAGTCTAAGTGAGAAGCAGAACCGCCCTCAATAGGGCGGTTTTTGCGTTATTTAGGCCTGTTTTCTCTACAAATGCAGGATTTTATAGCGATTGAGTCGTGACCTCTCAGTCTGCATGGTTCAAACTACAGCCTTTCAAGCAGGGAGATGTGCGGCGATGCAAGGGCACCCGGACGTAATCGATTACCTCAACACGTTGCTCACCGGCGAGCTGGCTGCACGTGACCAATATTTTGTCCATTCCCGTATGTACGAGGATTGGGGTTTTACCAAGCTCTACGAACGTATCAACCACGAAATGGAAGAAGAGGCACAACACGCTGATGCGTTGATGCGCCGGATTCTGATGCTTGAAGGCACTCCGCGCATGCGCCCGGATGATTTGGATGTCGGCACAACAGTGCCTGAAATGTTCGCTGCCGACCTGCGCCTTGAGTACAAGGTCCGCGCTGCACTGTGCAAAGGTATTGCTTTGTGTGAGCTGCACAAGGACTACGTAAGCCGTGACATGTTGCGCATTCAGCTGGCAGACACCGAAGAAGATCACACTTACTGGCTGGAAAAACAGCTGGGCTTGATCAAGACGATAGGTCTTCAGAACTACCTGCAATCGCAGTTCTGATTTCAGTCGGGTAAGAGAACGCAACCCTATTGTGGGAGCGTGCTTTGCTCGCAATACAGAATGCGCTAACAAAAAGCCCCTGCCATCTGTTGATGGCAGGGGCTTTTTTTATGCGCCGTTTTTAATCCCGGTCGCGGATCAGCAACGGTTTCAGATAGAAGCCCGTATGAGATTGCGACATCTCGGCTACTTCTTCCGGAGTACCGGTTGCGATGATCTGACCACCCTTGGAACCGCCTTCAGGTCCCAGGTCAACCAGCCAGTCAGCAGTCTTGATCACATCCAGGTTGTGCTCGATCACCACCACGGTATTGCCGTGATCGCGTAGACGATGCAGCACATCCAGTAATTGCTGGATATCGGCAAAGTGCAAACCTGTCGTAGGTTCATCGAGGATATAAAGCGTTTTGCCAGTATCGCGCTTGGACAGCTCGCGGGACAGTTTCACCCGTTGTGCTTCACCGCCTGACAGCGTTGTGGCGGACTGCCCCAGCTTGATGTACGACAAACCTACATCCATCAACGTTTGCAGCTTACGCGCCAAGGCCGGCACGGCATCAAAGAACACACGGGCTTCTTCGATGGTCATCTCCAGCACTTCGTGGATGCTTTTGCCCTTGTACTTGATCTCAAGGGTCTCACGGTTATAACGCTTGCTCTTGCACACATCGCAAGGCACGTAGATATCAGGCAGAAAGTGCATTTCTACCTTGATCAAGCCATCACCCTGACAGGCCTCGCAGCGTCCGCCCTTCACGTTAAAGGAGAAGCGCCCCGGGCCATAGCCGCGCGAGCGCGACTCAGGTACGCCCGAGAACAACTCGCGTATCGGCGTGAACAGCCCGGTATAGGTCGCAGGGTTGGAGCGGGGTGTACGGCCAATCGGGCTCTGGTCGATATCTACGACCTTGTCCAGATGCTCAAGGCCTTTGATGCTGTCGTGAGCCGCGGCTTCAAGCGTGGTTGCGCCATTGAGTGCTGTGGCGCTGAGCGGGTAAAGCGTGTTGTTGATTAGTGTCGACTTGCCCGAGCCCGATACACCGGTCACACAGGTCAACAGCCCAATTGGGATTTCCAGATCCACGTTGCGCAAGTTGTTGCCGCGAGCGCCTTTTAGCGAAAGCGTCAGCTTCTTGTTGCGTGGTGTGCGCTTGGCGGGCACGGCGATCTTCACCCGGCCCGACAAGTACTTACCGGTCAGTGAGTCCGGGTGTGCCATGACCTCGGCCGGGGTACCCTGCGCGACGATGTGCCCGCCATGCACACCCGCGCCCGGGCCGATATCCACCACATAGTCCGCCAGACGAATCGCGTCCTCGTCATGCTCCACCACAATCACCGTGTTACCGATGTCGCGCAGATGCTTGAGGGTGCCCAGCAATCGGTCGTTATCACGCTGATGCAGGCCGATGGAGGGTTCGTCGAGGATATACAGCACCCCGACCAGGCCTGCGCCGATCTGGCTGGCCAGACGAATACGCTGGGCTTCACCGCCGGACAGCGTATCGGCACTGCGATCCAGTGACAGATAGTCGAGCCCCACATTCACCAAAAACTGCAGGCGCTCGCGAATTTCCTTGAGGATCTTGTCGGCAATTTCGCCGCGACGTCCGGTCAGGCTCAGGGTGCTGAAGTATTCGGTCGCATCACCAATAGGCATATTGGTCACGGCCGGGAGGGTTTTTTCACCGACCCACACGTGGCGGGCTTCGCGCCGCAGACGGGTGCCGCGGCAATCCGGGCAAGCCTGGGTGCTAAGGAACTTGGCGAGCTCTTCACGCACGGTAGACGACTCGGTCTCGCGGTAGCGACGCTCAAGGTTTGGCACGATGCCTTCAAACGGATGCGCGCGCTTAACGATGTCACCGCGATCATTCAGGTAGCGGAAATCTACATTTTGCGTGCCACTGCCGTACAGGATGACCTTTTGCTTATCAGCCGCCAGCTCGCTGAACGGCACTTCAAGACTGAAGTCATAATGCTTGGCCAGCGCTCCCAGCATCTGGAAGTAATAAACGTTGCGCCTGTCCCAGCCGCGTATCGCGCCTTCAGCCAGGGTCAGCTCGCCATTGACCAGCCGCTTGATGTCAAAAAATTGCTTGACCCCCAGCCCGTCACACGTGGGGCAGGCGCCAGCCGGGTTGTTGAAGGAAAACAGCTTGGGCTCCAGCTCACTGATCGCGTGGCCACAGATTGGGCAGGCGAAGCGCGCGGAGAAAATCATCTCTTCGCCCGGCTCGTCGTCCATCGGTGCTACCAAGGCAATGCCATCGGCAAGCTTCAGCGCGGTCTCGAATGATTCGGCCAAGCGCTGTTGCAGGTCAGCACGCACTTTAAAGCGGTCGACCACCACGTCGATGGTGTGCTTCTTCTGCTTGTCGAGCTTAGGCAGCTCATCCAGCTCGCAGAGCTTGCCGTTGACGCGTGCCCGCACGAAGCCCTGGGCCCGCAGCTCTTCGAATACAGAAAGGTGTTCACCCTTGCGCTCGCGAATCACCGGAGCCAGCAACATCAGCTTGCTGCCTTCAGGTTGCGCCAGCACCAGATCGACCATTTGGCTGACGGTCTGGGCTTCAAGGGGGATGTCGTGGTCCGGGCAGCGGGGGATACCTACGCGGGCGTACAGCAAGCGCAGGTAATCGTAAATTTCGGTGATGGTGCCAACCGTGGAGCGCGGGTTGTGCGATGTCGATTTTTGCTCGATGGATATCGCTGGCGACAGACCTTCGATGGTATCGACGTCGGGCTTTTCCATCATCGACAGGAACTGCCGCGCATAGGCTGACAGCGACTCGACATAACGTCGCTGGCCTTCGGCGTACAAAGTGTCAAACGCCAGGGATGATTTGCCGGAGCCAGACAGTCCGGTGATGACGATCAGTTTGTCCCTGGGCAGGGTCAGGTCGATGTTCTTCAGGTTGTGGGTTCGTGCCCCACGTATCAGGATCTTGTCCACTGCGGCCTCGCTTGGCGGGCATAACGTAAACGAATGAGTATACGGATCTGTATGAAAGCTGTGCAGGCCTTGATGGCACGATGTCATTCAAGCAGCCTTTATAACTTTTGCGTGACAAAGCGTCGCGGCTCTCTCGCGTATGTGCTGTTACTCGATGGGACTGATAGAATCGCCGCCGGTTCACATGAGGTTTTTCCATGCACGATCCCCACAGCGAACGCATGAGTAGCGGCGAGACCCGAGCAGCAAGCGGTCTGGCCCTGGTGTTCGCCTTCCGTATGCTAGGCATGTTTATGGTGTTGCCGGTTTTGGCGACCTATGGGATGGACCTTGCCGGCGCGACGCCCGCCCTGATTGGCCTGGCGATTGGCGCTTATGGCCTGACTCAAGCCATTTTTCAGATCCCGTTTGGTGTTATTTCCGACCGTATTGGGCGGCGCCCGGTCATTTATCTGGGGCTGATTGTCTTCGCTTTGGGTAGCGTGTTGGCGGCTAATTCAGATTCGATTTGGGGTGTCATTGCGGGACGTATCCTGCAGGGAGCGGGTGCAATTTCTGCTGCTGTCATGGCATTGCTGTCAGACCTCACCCGTGAGCAGCATCGCACCAAGGCGATGGCCATGATCGGCATGACCATCGGTTTATCATTTGCTGTCGCAATGGTCGTGGGGCCGCTGCTCACTCGTGCCTTCGGGCTGTCCGGGCTGTTTCTGGCCACAGGTGCGATGGCGCTGCTGGGGATCGTGATCGTCATGTTCATGGTGCCGCGCTCGACCGGGACCTTGCAGCACCGCGAGTCCGGGGTGGCCAGGCAGGCATTGCTACCCACCTTGCGTCATCCAGATCTGCTGCGTCTTGATCTCGGCATTTTTGTGTTGCACGCCATGTTGATGTCGAGCTTTATCGCGTTGCCGCTGGCGCTGGTCGAAAAGGCCGGACTGCCCAAGGAGCAGCACTGGTGGGTGTACTTGACGGCCTTGCTGATTTCTTTCTTCGCCATGATTCCGTTCATCATCTACGGCGAAAAGAAACGCAAAATGAAACGAGTTTTACTCGGCGCCGTCGCGACGTTGATGCTCACTGAGCTATTCTTCTGGCAGTTTGGCGACAGCTTGCGTGCATTGGTGATTGGCACTGTAGTGTTCTTTACTGCGTTCAACCTGCTTGAGGCTTCATTGCCTTCGCTGATCAGCAAAGTGTCACCGGCGGGTGGCAAGGGCACGGCGATGGGGGTTTATTCCACCAGCCAATTCCTGGGTTCGGCACTGGGGGGCATACTCGGCGGCTGGTTATTCCAGCATGGCGGTTTGTCGGTTGTGTTCCTTGGAGGCGCAGGTCTGGCTGCACTCTGGCTGGCCTTTGCTGTTACCATGCGTGAACCACCATATGTAACCAGCCTGCGCTTGCCGTTATCACCTGAGGCGCTTCGCGAAGCAGGTTTGACCGAGCGTTTGAAAGCAGTTGCTGGCGTTACAGATGCAGTGATCGTGGCTGAAGAAGCTGCGATTTATATCAAATTGGACACCGAACTATTGGATCGCGCGACACTCGAGCAGTTGGTTAACCCAGCGCCGACGTGCGAAGCCTAGGAGAACGTTATGGCCCGTGGGGTTAACAAAGTTATATTGGTCGGCACATGCGGCCAGGATCCCGAAGTTCGCTACTTGCCTAACGGTAATGCCGTGACCAACCTGAGTCTGGCAACCAGCGAACAGTGGACTGACAAGCAAACTGGCCAAAAAGTCGAAAAGACTGAATGGCACCGTGTATCGATGTTCGGAAAAGTTGCCGAGATCGCTGGCGAATACCTGCGCAAGGGTTCGCAGGTATACATCGAAGGCAAGTTGCAAACCCGTGAGTGGGAAAAAGACGGTATCAAGCGTTACACCACCGAAATCGTGGTCGACATGCAAGGCACCATGCAGCTTCTTGGTGGCCGTCCACAGGGCGACCAGCAAAACCAGGGTGGTGGTAACAACTACCAGCAACAGCAGTCCGCTCCGCGTCAGCAGGCTCAACGCCCTGCGCCGCAGCAGCAGCCTCAGCAGCCTCAGCAGCAATCGCGTCCAGCGCCGCAACAGCAGGCACCACAACCTGCTCCGGACTTCGACAGTTTTGATGACGATATTCCGTTCTGATTTGTAGCTTTCGAGCTTCATCGCAGTACTAAAAAAGCCCGTCGCTGATTCAGCGACGGGCTTTTTTTGTGCCGCACTTTTTGCAGGGAAGGGCATGGTTGATCCGTGACAGGACTCGCTTGTGCTGCATATGAGAGAGTTTTCTCACGAAGGTGCTGGGTTAATCCGTGGATTGACTACGCTGTACCGGGAAGCGCGCGTCGAGTCGCCGGCCGATTTTCTCGGTTCGTTGCGACCTGCTCGCCAGACTTGTCCAGGAGGATTTCCGGGTTTGCTCACATTCAAGACAGCGATTTTGTTCCTCATCCTGTTGTTATCAGGCAACGGTGTTGTTCAGGCAGCGCCTACGCTGGCCTCCATCATGAAAGCCGAAGAGTCCGACGGTAAGCCACCCGTATTGGTCGATGGCGGTTTGCTGGGCGCCTTGGGTGCCGGTATGGATGAGGTCCAGAGCCAGCTGGGCTCCAGCGTGCATCAGTTAGGTGCCTGGAGTTTGCGTATCAAACGAGCGGCACAAGAAGTCGAGGAGCTGGGGGTTCAGGCATCGACTCATCCTTCGTGGAACGGGGTGGGGGATTTTTTCCTGTTATCCGTGATCTGGGTATGCGCCTTCATCGGATTAATGCTGGCAGGACGTTGGCTTGCGAGTTATTTGGGCAAGAGTCGTCGAATTAACAGCAGGCCGCGGATCCAAGCGCTTATCGGCTACGGGTTACCTTATTTGGTGCCTGCGCTGCTCAGCTTATTACTGACGTTGTATGTCAGTCGTTTCCTGAACGACTCCCTTGGCCGTTCGCTGGCGCTTAGCCTGTCATATGCCAGCAGCGGAGGGGTGTTCTGCTCGGCACTGGTGCTGTCACTGAATACGATGTTTGATGTGGAACACAAACGACGTGCAGTTCAGATCATTCGCGACTACGCCATGCGCCCGCTATTTTGGACCGGTTTTTTGGCTGCTTTGAGTGATGCCATGAACAGCCCGCAAATTACGCTGGAAATTGGCGGCAACATTGCGACCTGTCTCTCGGTGTTTTCAGGGTTGATGGCGTGCGCCATTTTAGCCTTTTTGGCAGTCCGGCTTCGTCGTCCGGTTGCTCACTTGATGCGTAATCGGGCCTTGGCTCAGCGTCTGGGGCAGCCGGCATTGCAAGAGTCATTACGCATTTTTTCGGTGCTCTGGTATTGGCCCCTATTGCTAATGCTGCTGGCAACGGCACTCAACTTGCTGGGTGTGGGCGAGGGTAGCGAGCGCGCTTTGCGCAATGCGCTGCTGACATCCGGCTTGCTGATCGGCACTGTATTTCTGAGTACGATCCTGCATCACTCATTTCGTACGAAAGTTCAAAGCTCCGGAGCCTATAAAGATCGCTTTATGAATGTGGTTTACGCCTTGCTGCGTATTGCCCTGGCGGTGAGCTTTATTGAGCTATTGGCTAATATCTGGGGTTTCTCATTGCTGGCCTTTGCTTCAGACAGCAATACCGGCCGGGTTATAAGCGACTCACTGGGGCACATCCTGCTGATTTTTCTGGTGACCTGGTTGTCGTGGGTCGTGCTCGACACAGCTATTCAGCAAGCGCTGGAGCCCACGACCAACCGACGTGGCACCCGCGAACCCAGCACGCGGATCAAAACCATCCTGCCGTTGACGCGCAATGCGATCAAAGTGGTGTTGGTGGTGATCTGTACCATCACCACCATGGCCAATCTGGGAGTTAACGTGGCTCCCTTCCTGGCGGGCGCCGGAGTTATCGGTCTGGCGATCGGCTTCGGCTCTCAGCAACTGGTTCAAGATGTGATCACCGGATTGTTCATCATCATTGAAGACACCATTTCGGTCGGCGATTGGGTCGTGATCGACTCTTCCCACGCGGGTACGGTCGAGGGGTTGACCATTCGGACCTTGCGGCTGCGGGACTCCCGTGGCTTTGTCCACTCGGTGCCGTTTGGTCAGATCAAGGCGGTGATCAACCACTCTCGGCAGTTTGCCTATGCATTTTTTTCAGTACAGTTCACTTACGACACTGACATGGACAAGGCGACAGCCCTGATACGGGAGGCGGGGAATAAAATCAGTGACGATCCTTTGCTGAGCCTCAGCTTGCAGGGCTCGTTGACCATTTTTGGTGTCGACAGCATGAACCTGGACGGTGTGACGATTACTGCGCAGTTCCGCACCCTGTCGGGGGCGCAGAACACCGTTAGCCGGGCATTCAATGACCGGCTTAAAAAGCTTGTGGATAAGTCGCCTGAAGTGCATTTTGCGCAACATTATCCACAGGGGTTCCTGATGCCTGTTCGTGAGCCGGAACAATCATCGCAAACAGACTCCTCGGCGCAACGGTCTACAGTGCTGCTGTCAGACATCCCGCCGCGATCACAGTGAGGGCCAGCTACATGGGGGCAGTTTGTCAGTGACGAGTGAGGCAGAAACCCGCAAAATGAGGCTATCTTGATCATGGTCAGCAGCTTTCACGGCTGGTTTTCTGGTATATATCACCGTTCTGAATAGACTGAGTCTGCATACTTTATGCGAATGCGCCTTATGTTATTGGGCGGCGGAAATGCCCTCGGGCAGGCGCTGATTCGTCTGGGTGCCGAGGAAGACATTAATTTCCTTGCCCCGCGTCCACCGCAAGACGGTTGGGACGCCGCGAGCCTCACGCAACTGCTCGACGACACCCGCCCGGATGCTGTCATCAACCTTGCGTACTACTTCGACTGGTTTCAGGCGCAGTCAGTGAGTGAGACCCGCCTTGCCGCTCAAGAGCGTGCTGTCGAGCGTCTGGCTGAGTTGTGCCAGCACCACAGCATTACCTTACTGCAACCTTCCAGCTATCGAGTTTTCGATGGGTCGCGAGCCACGGCCTACAGCGAGAAGGACGAGCCAGTCCCGCTAGGGTTGCGCGGTCAGGCCCTGTGGCGTATCGAGCAAAGTGTGCGGGCCATTTGCCCACAACACGTGCTGCTGCGTTTTGGCTGGTTACTGGATGACAGCCCCGATGGCACCCTTGGGCGGTTTCTGGCTCAAGCCGAAAAACCGGGCGAACTGCTGATGGCCGATGACCGACGGGGCAATCCGACACCGGTGGACGACGCCGCGCGGGTCATTATCTCGGTACTCAAGCAGCTTGATTGTGCGGCGCCCCTGTGGGGCACTTACCACTACGCCGGGCATGAGGCGACGACGCCGCTGGCGCTGGGCCAGGCGATTCTGGCCGAGGCGCGCAACCTGCACACGCTGGCAATCGAAGCACCTACGCCCCAGGCACATGCCGCGCGGCCGGATGCGGCTGAAGAGCCTCAGCACGCAGTGCTGGCGTGCAAAAAAATTCTACACACCTTCGGGATCAAGCCTCGCGCATGGCGTGCGGCACTCCCCACTTTACTGGACAGGTTTTATCGTCATGGTTGATGCTCCCGTTTTAATCACCGGCGGCGCCGGATTTATTGGCTCCAATCTTGTAGATGCCTTGTTGGCCAAAGGCTACGCGGTACGAATTCTCGACGATATGTCCACTGGCAAGCGCAGCAATCTGCCAATGGACAACGCACGGCTCGAACTGATTGAAGGTGATGTGGCAGATGCCGCGCTGGTGACCAAGGCCATGGCCGGTTGCAGTGCCGTGGTTCATCTGGCAGCAGTCGCGTCGGTGCAAGCATCGGTGGACGATCCGGTACGTACTCATCAAAGCAACTTTATCGGCACCCTGAACGTGTGCGAAGCCATGCGCGAAACCGGCATCAAGCGCGTTGTGTTTGCGTCCAGTGCTGCGGTCTATGGCAATAACGGCGAAGGTGAGTCGATCGTCGAAGACACGCCTAAAGCGCCGTTGACCCCTTACGCCGCCGACAAGCTGTCCAGCGAGTACTACCTGGATTTCTACCGTCGCCAACACGGTCTTGAACCGGTGATTTTCCGCTTCTTCAATATCTTTGGCCCACGCCAGGATCCATCTTCGCCCTACTCAGGCGTGATCAGTATTTTCAGTGAACGTGCTGAAAAGGGTTTGCCGATCACCATTTTTGGCGATGGCGAGCAAACCCGCGACTTCGTTTATGTGGGCGATCTGGTCAAAATCCTGGTGCAGGCTGTGGAAGCCACAACGGTTCAAGAGGGCGCGATCAACGTTGGCCTGAACAAGGCTACGACTCTCATGCAGATGCTTGCAGCCCTGAGCGAAGTCGTTGGAGAGTTGCCACCGATCAGCCACGGCCCGGCCCGTTCTGGCGATATCCGTCATTCCCGTGCCGACAACAGCCGTCTGTTGCAACGCTTCACCCTGGGTGAAACCACACCGATGAGTGTCGGACTGGCGCGCCTGCTCGGTCGCTAATGTTTTTTCGCTCACAAAAAAGGCGCCTTTAAAGGCGCCTTTTTTATGGGGGCGGGCTTAGAACTTGTAGCCCAGACCTACCATGTAAACCCATGGGTCTACATCAACGTTGACCTTGGCGCGTGTGCCCGGTGCGACGGCGTTGTTTTCGACCGTTGCGCGCGTGTCGATATCGATATAGCGCGCTTGGGCGTTGATCATGATGTTATCGGTCAGCATGTAGTCAGCACCCAGCTGCCATGCCATGCCCCAGGAGTTTTTCGCCTTGAAGTTGTCGAAACCTTCGGCGCTGGCGCTGCTGCCGACGTGTTCGTCGTAGATCCAGGTGTAGTTGATACCGGCACCCACGTAAGGCTGGAACACCGACTTGGAATCCAGTGGGTAGTAAACAACGCTCAAGGTCGGTGGCAAGTGCTTGAGGCTGCCCAGTTTGCCGTTGGCCGCAGCAAGGCCGGTGCCCTTGAGTTTGACGTCATGCTCAAACGGCGTTGCCGCCAGCAGTTCGATACCCACATGGTCGGTAATCATGTAAGCAAAGTTGAGACCCAGTTGCGTATCACTGCTCATGGTCGCCTTGCCACCCAGATCGGTGCCCGCCAGTGGGCCCTGATCAACCTTGACGCTGGAGCTGTCGGCCTTCGGGTTTACGGTGATGGCACCGGCACGCAGAATGATGTCGCCTTCGGTGTGTGCGTGGGCAAGAGGCGCGACGACAGCGAGCGCAAGGGCGGCTGCGCTGAGCAAAGACTTGTGCATGGGAGCTCCATTGGGATATTTAAAATTTATATAGCCAATGGTAATGAGCCCGCACACCCGTTCAGTTGACCCAGCTCAATGAAAAGATGAAGTTGTGAAAAATTCGTTAGTTGCCAAGAGCGCCCCGGTGCTTTTGATTTACTCCGGCAATTCGTACACCACGATCTTCTGCGCATCCATCTGATAACCCGCATCCGCCAGCTCGCTGGTACTGGCCTTGACCTGCATCGCCCCTACGATCCAGTACGGCTGGTATAGCTCGTCGAGTTTGACCCCCTCTTTGCTGGTCACATGCACGATCTGGTTCGACGGTGGGGGCGGTACGTGAATGCACGCGCCGAAGTAGGGCACCAGCAAAAAGTCCGTGGTACGGCCATCTTCGCTGACCTCAAGGGGCACGATATACCCCGGCAGGCGAATCAGTTGGCCGTCCAGCGCCGCAACTACCGGCGCGTTGGGCAAGTTCTGCCTGGCTGCCGGAGCGGTCTCCATGTCACCGATCTGAGACAAGTCGTGCAGCGGCGTCATGTCCGGGGCTTCAGGTGGCGCATCCGGCGGGATCATCTCAGACCAGGTCAGCTCTTTTGGGTCGGCTGCCCACAGCGGTGTCGCCACCAACAGTAAGAGCGCCAGTACCACGCGTGAGATTGCAGACCTTTTCATAAACGTAGGCTCATAAACGAATGGACAGGCCGTCGGCCAGCGATTGTCGATAGGCGCGCCAAGCGGGCACGCAGCCCATCAGCAGGGCGGCTGCCAGAATACCGCCCAGCAGCGTCCATTCATATTCACTTGGCCATGCCAGTGGCAAATACAGTCCGTAATTGGATTGCACGTAGCCTTGAGCGATGGCGATGCACACATACAGCAAACCTACACCTGCGATCACCCCGGCCAATGCCAGCGCGAGGGCTTCGAAAATCAGCAGGGTTGCGATGTGCCAGGGCCGTGCACCCACGGAGCGCAGAATCGCCATCTCGCGGCGACGTTCATTGAGGCTGGTCAAAATCGCAGTGAGCATGCCGATCAGCCCGGTCAATACCACGAACAGCGAAACCACAAACAGCGCCTTTTCAGCGGTGCTCATCAGGCTCCAGAGCTCTTGCAGGGCCACGCCCGGCAAAATGGCCATCATGGGTTCTCCGCGAAACTCATTGATTTCACGTTGCAGGGCAAAGGTGGAAATCTTGCTGTTCAGGCCCAGCATGAATGCGGTGATGGCCTGTGGCGTGAGGTCCATATTGCGTGCCTGATCGGCGCTGACACGCCCGGCACCATGGGCGGGCACACCGTTGTGCCAGTCGATATGAATCGCTTCCATGCCGCCAAGGCTGATGTGCAGCGTGCGATCAACCGGGGTGCCGGTGCGCTTGAGAATGCCGACCACGGTGAACGGTTTGTCGTCATGTTTGACCAGGCTGATCGCTGCCACGCCATGGGCCAGCACCAGCTTGTCGCCCAGTTTGTAATGCAGCGCCTCGGCGACTTCGGCACCCAGTACCACTTCGAAAGGATCGGTTGCAAAGGCCCGGCCACTGTCCAGCTTCAGGTTTTGTTTGTGGCCATATTGATAGTGTTCAAAGTAGTTCTCGTTGGTGCCCATCACCCGATAACCACGATGCGAGTCACCCAGGGACATGGGAATTGCCCATTTCACTTTCGGGTTGTTGGCGAAGTGTTCAAAGCTGTCCCAACGAATGTTGTTGGTGGCATTGCCGATACGAAATACCGAATACAGCAGCAGGTTGACCGAGCCGGAGCGCGCGCCAACGATCAAGTCCGTACCGCTGATGGTGCTTGCAAAGCTGGCCCGGGCTTCGGTGCGCACCCGCTCGACTGCCAGCAGCAGGCAGACCGAGAGGGCAATGGCGAAGGCGGTCAGCAGCGCGGTAAAGCGGCGATTGGCCAGGCTGGCCAGCGCTAGACGAAACAGATACATCTCAGACCTCTACCTGTGTGGCGGCGCGATTGAGTTCAGACAACGACAGATTGCGGTCGAACAGGGGAGCCAAGCTTTGATCGTGGCTGACAAACAACAGGCTGGCGCCAGCCTCGCGGCATTCGGCAAACAGCAACTGGATAAAGGCTTCGCGGGCGTCGGCATCCAGCGCAGAGGTGGGTTCGTCGGCAATCACCAGTTCGGGCTGGCCGATCAATGCGCGGGCGGCGGCAACGCGCTGCTGCTGGCCAATTGATAACGAATCGGCGCGACGCTCCAGCAGCGCCGGGTCTTTGAGGCCCAAATGTGCGAGCAGGGTTTGCGCGGCGTTATCCACACTGCCATGGCGCTGCACGGCGCGGCTGGCGCGTAGTTTGGAGAAGTGGCAAGGCAACTCAACGTTCTCGCGAACCGATAAAAACGGCAGCAAATTGAACTGCTGAAAAATATAGCCCGTGTGATCAACCCGAAAGCGGTCGCGTGCGCCCGAGCCTAGTTCGCTCAGTTCCTGGCCCAACAAGCGGATCGTGCCCAGGTCGGCTTTTTGCACCCCGCCCAGCAAACCCAACAGGGTAGTTTTGCCACTACCGCTGGGGCCTTTGAGAAACAGGGTTTCACCGGGTTCCAGGCGAAACGCCGGGATATCCAGCAGCACGGGGTGCCCCGGCCAGCTGAAGCTCAGGTCGCTCAGTTCGATAAGTGCTTGGGTCATGGGGAGAGGAAATCGCCTGTGTCATCGGGGGGTGTTTTTTGTGGGAGCGGGCTTGCTCGCGATCCAGACGCTGCAGTCTTTCAGTGAAAGCACGGTGACGCCATCGCGAGCAAGCCCGCTCCCACAGAGGGGCGGGTATTTAAAACTTCAGCGTAGGTGCCTTGGCCGTCACTTCCACCGCTTGCTGACCACTTGGGCCGATCAGTTGTACCTTGAATTTATGCGTGCCGGGGAATGTCTTGAAAAACTGGGCCAGGTCCAGGGCTTTCAGCGCATCCGGTTGACTGCAGGTAAAAGCGTAGTGGGCTTCGATATCACTGTGGTGGTGTTCGCCCTTGGTTACCCCTTCTTCGGGAGACGATTCGAACAGCGGGCTCTTGAGCTCTTGCTCGTCAGCGGTGCAGCCGGCGGCCTTTGGAATGCTGAACAGTACCAGCGGGTTTTCCAGTTGTTTGCGGGCCGAACTGACCTTGGCCTTGTCCGAGTCGGTCGTGGCGACGTGTTCAAAACCCACCAGATTCATGGATGGACCGTCCAGGTCCAGCTCCAGCGTCTGACCGTCCAGCGCCACATTCAAGCTTCCCACGCCATGTTCATGGGGCGGCAAGCTGCTGTGCTCATGGTCATGGTCATGAACGTCGGCGGCGTGAGCCATCGCCAGCGGCAACAAGGCAAACGGCAAAGCAAGAAGCAAACGGCGCATGGGAGCACTCCAGCAAGAAATATGAATATTTTGTTATGTGATCTTATAACAAGTGTTGCGAGAGTTTGCCCGTGTGCTTGGCGTTACGCAAGACGCATGGGAGCATGGCTTCCTGAAATTTGAGGAGCACAACGATGGTGCGCATTCGCGGAACGATAGGCGACTGGCCGGTGGATTTGACGGTGGAGCTGGATGACGGCGATTGGGCGAAGCTGGGCGCGCAGTTGCCTGTGGGTGAGGCGCCGACCATTCAGCCACCGGCCAAGCCAGCGAATCAGGATGATGCCGTGTGGGAAACCACCAAAGACTTGCTGCGCAAGGCCGGCCAGATGACCGGGCCTGAGCTGCTGGGGCAGCTTGAAGCGCTGACCGGCAGCACGGGTGCGGGCAAGCGCCTGTTGGTTCGCCTGCGCCATTGTGCCGAGGTCAAGGTGGTCAGCGGCGCAGATTCACCGATTTATAGTTGGGTTGAAACTAGCTCTGTGGGAGCGAGCCTACTCGCGAAATAACGCGTGTTGACTGTATAGCCGCAGTGCTCTTGAGACCTTCGCGAGCGGGCTCGCTCCCACAGTGGGTGGGGGTTAGTACAGCGCTGCAAACAGCTTGCGGCGGTACGTGGTGACCAGCGGGTGGTCGTTGCCCAGCAGGTCGAACACTTGCAGCAACGTCTTGTGGGTGATGCCTTCGTTATAGCTGCGGTTGCGGGTAAACAACTTCAGCAAGCCGTCCAGAGCCCCTTCATATTGCTGGCGCGACAATTGCTGAATCGCCAGTTGGTACGCAGCTTCATCGTCCTGCGGGTTTTGTGCCACGCGGGTTTTCAAATCGGCAACATCAGGCAAGTCTGCCGCCTGGCGCAAAAACGTCAGTTGCGCCTTGGCCCCTGCCAGCTCGGCTTTGTGCTCGTCGCTTTTGACCGCATCCAGCACGGCTTGCGCTTCAGTCAGTTCACCGCGCTCGGCCAGGCAGCGGCCATACAGGATGAGTGCCATGGCGTTGCTGTTGTCTTCAGTCAGGATGCTTTTAAGCAGGGCTTCGGCATCGGCAAAACGGCTTTCGGCGAACAGCGCCTGAGCCTGTACCAACGGGTCTTCCACGGCGGCTTCAGGCATGACTACGTGAGGGGCGAGCATGGTGCGGATGGCCGACTCAGGCTGTGCTTCCTGGAAACCATCGACAACCTTGCCGTCCTTGAACAGCACGACCGTGGGTAATGTCTGAATACCGATGCGGCCCACAATGTCCTGCTCGACATCGCAATTGACCTTGGCCAGCAACAATTCGCCCTGATAGTCCTCGGCGATTTGTTCCAGGATCGGCAGCATCACCTTGCAAGGCGCGCACCACTCGGCCCAGAAATCCACCAGAACCGGCTGGTCGAAAGAGGCCTGGACCACTAATTTGTCGAAGTCCGCGGAGGTTACGTCGAAGCTGTAAGCAGGCGTAGGCTGATTCATTATGTGTCTCGAAGCAGGTAAATGAGGGCAACTATAAAGGCTCGACGCGAGCGCTGAAAGGCGTGGGTTCGCGTTGCGCGTGATACAGGCTGACGTTGCGAAATTCGTGGGGTTCGGCCAGGTCGGGCAAGGTCAGTGCCTTGAGCATTTCCAGTGGTCGGTACAGCGGATGCTTGAAGTCGCGCACGCGGGAGTCGGCTACCAGCGCCTCTTGGCCGCGGGTTAAAAAATGATCCAGCAACGGCAGGTTTTCACGGTCATACAGCACGTCAGCCACCAGGATCAGATCGAACCGGTCGACCTCGGCAAAAAAATTACTGCAATAGCCCAGTTGCACATCGTTGAGTTGCGCATTCGCCCGGCATGCAGCCAGCGCCAGCGGGTCAAGGTCGCAGGCCACGACTTCCAGTGCCCCCGCCCGTGCAGCCGCAATCCCCGCCACGCCGGAGCCGGCGCCAAAATCCAGCACGCGCTTGCCTTTGACCCAGTGCGGGCGGTCGGCCAAAAAACGCGCCAACGCCAACCCGCTGGCCCAGCAAAACGCCCAGTAAGGCGGCTCGTAGAGAATGCGTCGGGTTTCGTCAGGGGTGAAGGCACGATCCATGTTGTGCGCATCGATCAGCCAGAGCTTGAGCGCAGTGTCGGGCAAGTCGGTAATGATCAGTTGCGCATCACCCAACAACTCGCCTAACGACTGCTGCAGGTCTAGCGGTGTATTCATGGTGCTTTGACGAATGCCAGAGTGCCCAGCGCCTGCGTTGCGGGCTGGCTGATAATTCGTGAAGGCAGGTGCAGGATCAGTTGCCCGGACTGGCTGGCCCGACCGCGCAGCTCCACCCGTGCACCGGCCGGGAAGGCTTCGGGGTTGAAGCGCAGCTTGAATGGCAGCGGCTGGTTATTACCGATGATTTTGCTGCTGGCCATCAGTCCTTGGGGGCGTCCGCGCTCGTCGACAATCAGCATTGCCAACTCAACCTCGGCGCCCGCCGGGGCACCGGTCAGCACACCGCTGAGCTCGCGCTGGTGAGCGGGCAGCGGGCCCAGGTCAGCCGGGGCGTCGGTTTTTGGCTGCGTCAGCACTTGGGGCTGTGCCGATTTTGGTGGCTCACTGCTACAAGCCACCAGCAAACTGGCAAGGCACAGCAAAACAAGCGTTCGTAGCGGCATACACGGCTCCAGCAGCAGGTCAGTCGATGTATCAGATTGTGTAAAACATAGTAGCCCGACTGTATACCGTAAAGCCTATGGCTTGTCTTGCCAGTGGGATGCGCTAACATGGCGCTCCCCATTTTTGTTGGCTGCCACCATGCACTGTCCCTTCTGCGGTGCCAACGACACTAAAGTCATCGACTCGCGTCTGGTCGCCGAGGGCGACCAGGTGCGTCGCCGGCGCGAATGCCTGGCCTGTGGTGAGCGTTTCACCACCTTTGAAACAGCCGAGTTGGTGTTACCCCGTCTGATCAAGCAAGACGGCAGTCGTCAGCCCTTCGACGAAGATAAGCTGCGCGCCGGCATGCAGCGTGCGCTGGAAAAGCGCCCGGTGAGTGTCGAGCGCCTTGAAGCGGCGCTGGCGCGAATCAAGCACAAGCTACGTGCCACCGGCGAACGTGAAGTCAAATCGCTGGTGGTTGGTGAACTGGTCATGGGCGAGCTGCAAAAGCTCGACGAAGTGGCCTATATCCGCTTTGCCTCGGTCTATCGACGCTTCCAGGACTTGAACGAGTTCCGTGAAGAGATCGACCGACTTGCCCGTGAGCCCTCGAAAGAATGACCCAGTCCACTGAACAATCGATTTTAGACATCCATTACATGGCGCGTGCCATCGAGCTGGCGCGCAACGGTTTGTACACCACTCACCCCAACCCGCGTGTCGGTTGCGTAATCGTGCGCGACGGGCAGATCGTCGGCGAAGGCTGGCATGTGCGCACCGGCGAGCCCCATGCCGAAGTCCACGCGCTGCGCGCAGCGGGCGAACTGGCCCGTGGCGCTACAGCCTATGTGACCCTTGAGCCGTGCAGCCATCACGGGCATACCCCGCCGTGTGCCGAAGGCCTGATCAGTGCGGGCGTGGCGCGTGTAGTTGCGGCCATGCAAGACCCCAACCCGGAAGTCGCCGGGCGCGGCCTCAAACGTATGGCTGACGCCGGAATTGAAGTGCTCAGCGGTGTGCTTGAAACCCAGGCCAGGGCGCTTAATCCAGGCTTCCTCAAGCGCATGGAGCACGGCCTGCCGTTTGTGCGGGTCAAGCTGGCGATGAGCCTTGATGGCCGCACCGCGATGGCCAACGGCGAAAGCCAGTGGATCACAGGTCCTGAGGCGCGCTCTGCCGTACAGCGTCTGCGAGCCCAGGCCAGCGTCGTGCTGACCGGAGCCGACACGGTTCTGGCTGACGGCGCACGCCTCACGGTGCGCGGTCCCGAGCTGGGCCTGAGCCCTGAACTGACCGCGCTGGCGCTCAGCCGCCCGCCGCTTAGAGTGTTGATCGACGGGCGTTTGCGAGTACCGCTGGATGCACCTTTTTTCAAAGCCGGGCCAGCGCTGGTCGCGACCTGCGTGCCGCCTGCCGAGCAGTACCGCACGGGGCCCGAATGCCTGGTGATTCACGGCGCCAACGGCCAGGTTGACCTGCGCAAACTATTGGTTGCGCTGGCTGCACGCGGCGTCAACGAAGTGCTGGTCGAGGCCGGTCCGCGTTTGGCTGGGGCATTTGCCGATCAAGGTCTGGTCGATGAGTACCAGATCTTCGTCGCGGCCAAGTTCTTGGGCTCCACAGCCCGGCCACTGCTTGAGCTGCCGTTGACCCACATGAGCGAAGCACCATTGCTCAAAATCACCGAAATGCGCGCGGTGGGCGATGACTGGCGAGTCACTGCCATTCCCGTGCCGCCAGCGAGCGTATAATTCTCAGCCTTCGTTTTACGCAGGCTTTGTTCTCAAGGGGAACGCCATGTTTACCGGCATCATCGAATCCATCGGCAGCATCCGCGCACTGACCCCAAAGGGCGGCGATGTGCGGGTTTCCATCGACACCGGCAAGCTCGACCTGAGCGACGTCAAACTCGGCGACAGCATCGCGATCAATGGCGTGTGCCTGACTGCCGTTGAACTGCCGGGCAACGGATTTGCGGCTGATGTCAGCCGCGAGACCCTGGATTGCACCGCGTTCAACGACCTGAAAAGCGGTAGCCGAGTCAATCTGGAAAAAGCCCTGACCCCGACCACGCGCCTGGGTGGTCATCTGGTGAGCGGTCACGTTGATGGCGTGGGTGAAGTGATCTCCCGTGAAGAGAACGCCCGTGCCATCGAATTTCGTATTCGTGCGCCCAAAGAACTGGCCAAGTACATCGCCCATAAAGGCTCGATCACCGTCGACGGCACCAGCCTGACCGTGAACTCGGTCAATGGCGCCGAGTTCTCTCTGACCATCATTCCGCACACCCTGAGCGAAACCATCATGGACGACTACCGTCCGGGTCGCCGGGTCAACCTCGAAGTCGATTTGCTGGCGCGCTACCTTGAGCGTCTGCTGCTGGGCGATAAAGCCGCCGAGCCGACCTCGGGAGGCATCAGCGAAAGTTTTCTGGCCGCCAACGGCTACCTCAAATCCTGACTTAAGGGGGTGCCGCGTGGCGCTCAACAGCATCGAAGAACTGGTCGAAGACATCCGCCAAGGCAAGATGGTCATCCTTATGGATGACGAAGACCGCGAGAACGAAGGCGACCTGATCATGGCCGCCGAGTGCTGCAAGGCCGAGCACATCAATTTCATGGCGCGTTTTGCCCGTGGCCTGATTTGCATGCCGATGACCCGTGAACGCTGCGAACTGCTGAAGTTGCCGCTGATGGCGCCGCGCAACGGTTCCGGCTTTGGCACCAAGTTCACCGTCTCGATTGAAGCCGCCACCGGCGTGACCACCGGCATTTCCGCCGCGGATCGCGCACGCACAGTGCAAGCGGCTGCAGCCAAGGACGCCAAGGCCGAAGACATCGTCAGCCCGGGCCATATCTTCCCGCTGATGGCCCAGGCGGGCGGCACCCTGGCCCGCGCCGGTCACACCGAGGCGGCCTGCGACCTGGCCCGCATGGCCGGTTTCGAGCCAAGTGGCGTGATCTGCGAAGTCATGAATGACGACGGCACCATGGCCCGTCGTCCCGAGCTGGAAGTATTCGCCGCCGAGCACGGCATAAAAATCGGCACCATTGCCGACCTGATTCACTACCGCATGATCCACGAACGTACCGTTCAGCGGATTGCTGAGCAGCCACTGGACAGCGAACTGGGCCAATTCAACCTGGTGACCTATCGTGATTCAGTCGAAGGCGATGTGCACATGGCACTGACCCTGGGCAAGATCTGCGCTGAAGAACCGACGCTGGTTCGGGTGCATAACATGGACCCGCTGCGCGACCTGCTGATGGTCAAGCAACCGGGCCGCTGGAGCTTGCGCGCCGCCATGACCGCGGTGGCCGAGGCGGGCAGCGGTGTGGTGCTGCTGTTGGGGCATCCGCTGGACGGCGACGTATTGTTGGCTAATATCCGCGAAACCGCGGACCACGCGCCGGTGAAAAAACAGACCACCTACAGCATCGTAGGTGCCGGTTCGCAGATCCTTCGTGACCTGGGCGTGCGCAAAATGCGCCTCATGAGTTCACCAATGAAGTTCAATGCCATATCCGGTTTCGATCTGGAAGTTGTAGAATACGTGCCCTCCGAATAAAGACCGGTCGTGTCCTGTCCGAAATTCGTGGCCCAATATCCTTAAAGAACGCACGCGAGTGCGTTCTGGCTCTTTAATACGAGACATACCGAATGACCCTGAAGACCATCGAAGGTACCTTCATCGCCCCCAAAGGGCGCTACGCTCTGGTAGTTGGCCGTTTCAACAGCTTTGTTGTCGAAAGCCTGGTGAGTGGTGCCGTTGATGCCCTGGTTCGCCACGGTGTGAACGAAAGCGACATCACTATCATTCGTGCGCCGGGTGCGTTCGAAATCCCGCTGGTTGCGCAAAAAGTTGCTCAGCGCAACGAGTTCGCTGCCATCATCGCCCTGGGCGCTGTGATTCGTGGCGGTACTCCGCACTTCGAATACGTTGCTGGCGAATGCACCAAGGGCTTGTCCCAAGTGTCCATGCAGTTCGGCGTACCGGTAGCATTCGGTGTACTGACTGTTGATTCGATCGAGCAAGCCATCGAGCGTTCCGGCACCAAAGCCGGCAACAAAGGCGCTGAAGCTGCCTTGTCCGCCCTTGAAATGGTTAGCCTGTTGGCACAGTTGGAGGCCAAGTGATTTCCGACGAAAGCGATCGTTTCAACCCGCGCGATCCAAAACCTGCGGACGCTGGCAAACCCTCCAAGAGCGCCAAGCGCCGTGAAGCGCGTCAACTCGCGACTCAGGCCCTGTACCAATGGCACATGGCCAAGCAATCGTTGAACGAGATCGAAGCTCAGTTTCGCGTTGATAACGACTTCACCGACGTTGACGCTGCTTACTTCCGTGAAATCCTGCATGGCGTGCCTGCACACAAAGGCGAGATCGATGCTGCTCTCGTTCCGTGCCTGGACATCACCATCGAAGAACTCGACCCGGTTGAACTGTCTGTTCTGCGTCTGTCGACCTGGGAGCTGATCAAGCGTGTCGACGTCCCTTACCGCGTTGTGATCAACGAAGGTATCGAGCTGGCTAAAGTGTTCGGTTCCACCGACGGCCACAAGTTTGTCAACGGTGTGCTCGACAAACTGGCGCCGCGCTTGCGTGAAGCTGAAGTCAAGGCTTACAAGCGCTAAACGGCGCTGTCGGCCATGGGCGAGTTTGAGCTGATCCGCAATTTCTTCGCTGCCGCGCCCTGTGCGCAGGGTGGCGAAGGTGTTGCTCTGGGTATTGGCGACGACTGCGCCCTGCTGGATGTTCCCTTCGGGGAACAGCTGGCGATTTCCACCGACACCCTGGTAGCCGGGGTGCACTTCGCAGATCCTTGCGACCCTTTCTTGCTCGGTCAGCGTTCGCTGGCGGTGGCGGCCAGTGATTTGGCAGCCATGGGCGCAACACCCCTCGCATTTACCCTTGCCCTGACCTTGCCGACGGTTGAAGCCGATTGGTTAGAGGCTTATGCCCGCGGTTTAAACCTGATGGCCCAAGCCTGTGGTCTGCGTCTGATCGGTGGCGATACCACGCGCGGGTCGTTGTGCCTGACGCTCACGGTGTTCGGCCGGGTGCCCGCAGGCCAGGCCCTGACCCGCAGCGGTGCCCGCTCTGGCGACCTGCTGTGTGTGGGCGGTGAGCTGGGCAATGCAGCCGGCGCTTTGCCGCTGGTGCTGGGCCAACGCACCGCAGAGCCGATGATCAGCGAACCGTTGCTGACCCATTACTGGTCGCCACAGCCGCAGCTGGCGCTGGGTCAAGCACTGCGCGGCAAAGCCACTTCGGCACTGGACATCTCCGATGGCCTGCTCGCCGACTGTGGCCATATAGCCTTGGCATCAAAGGCGGGGTTGGTGATTGAGCTGGATCGAGTGCCCGTTTCGCTGGCGCTGGAAGAGTTTCTGGGCGACAGCGGTGCGCAGCAGGCTGCCTTGAGTGGCGGTGACGATTACGTGCTTGCGTTCACCTTGCCCGCGCTTGAGCTGCCGACGTTGCTGGCCGATGGTTGGCCGATCCATGTGATTGGCCGCGTGGTCGAAGGGCAGGGCGTGACACTGCTGGATGCGGATGGCTCAGACATCACGCCTGCAGTGCGCGGATATCAGCATTTTCACGCTTGACCCTGTGGGAGCGGGCTTGCTCGCGATGGCATCACCACGTTCAGCCTGATACACCCCATCGCCTGCTTCGCGAGCAAGCCCGCTCCCACAGGTACTGTGTGTGCCACAAGTCATCAAACTTTTAGATATTTATCCTCGGTAATTCAGCCTAAGCGTCTGTCGGAACCTCCTGTTACAATGCCGCCTCTGCGAATCTCCAGTCCTCAAACTGATCAGGAGCACACGGTGCCCGTCGTTTTCGTTGCCGCTTGCAAGTTGCCCACCCCCTTTGCCGAATTCACCATGCATGGCTTCCTTGAGAAAACCACGGGCCGTGAACACGTTGTGCTCAGTTTGGGCGACGTGACGGATGGTGCTCCGGTGTTGGGTCGGGTTCATTCCGAATGCCTGACGGGTGATGCCCTGTTCAGCCAGCGCTGTGACTGCGGATCGCAGCTCGAAGCGGCCTTGCAGGCCATTGCCCGCGAAGGGCGTGGCGTGCTGTTGTACCTGCGTCAGGAAGGTCGTGGCATTGGCTTGTTGAATAAAATCCGTGCCTACGAGCTGCAAGATGGTGGCGCCGATACCGTTGAAGCCAACGAACGCCTTGGCTTTGCTGCCGACCAGCGCGATTACGCTATCTGCCTGCCGATGCTTGAGCACGTAGGCGTGCAGTCGCTGCGCCTGATGACCAACAACCCGCGCAAGGTCAAAGCCTTGACCGATATGGGCATCACCGTGGCAGAGCGTGTGCCGCTGCACACCGGGCACAATCCGCACAACAAACTGTACCTGGCGACCAAGGCCAACAAGCTCGGTCACATGATGGGCAACCAGCATCAAAATGAGGCAGACCCGGCGTGACCCGTGGTCAGCGTCGTAGGCGCCTGAGCTTTAGTTGGTGGCAACAGCTGGTACTGACCCTGCTCCCGCTGCTGTTGGCCAACTGGTTTTTTGGCAGCTCCGAGCCGTTGCTGCCTGAACTGGCGATGCCGTTCTTCATCGCAGGCGTGGCATCGATGTTCGCGACCCTGCGCACGTTCGGGCCTTACAAGCATGGCCTGATCAACCTGCAAAAAGCCCTCGACACCCCGCAGGAACCGGCGGCTTGGGATGAGCTGGCACGTGTGCGTCACCGTGCCCTGCTGGCCGCAGGGTTCCCAACCTGGATCGCCGCTCTGGCCGTATTTGTCGGGCTTGAAGGTGTTCCGCTGTTGCTGCTGGCATTGTCGACACTGGTGCTGTTTTACCTCTACCGCATTCCTCGCCAGGTCGGCTGATGCGCGTCTGGCTGGCGGCTCTGCTGCTGAGCGCCAGCACGCCCTCCCTGGCCACCCCCCGTGTGGTCAGCCTGTCACCTTCTTTGTCTGAAATGGTCGTCGAGCTGGGCGCCGCCGATTTGCTGGTGGGGCGTCTGGATGCGGGCGAACCATTACCGGAGCTGGCCAGCGTGCCCTCAGTGGGCCGCTACGGGCAGTTGGACATGGAGCGCTTGCTCAGCCTTCAACCCGACCTGCTCTTGCTCTGGCCGGGCAGTGTGGGCATTGCACAGCGCGAACAGCTGCGTAGCCTGAAGATCCCGACCTACATTGGCGAGCCAGGCAGCCTCGATCAGCTGGCTGATCAGGTTGAAGCCCTGGCCGCTGCCCTTGAGCGCCCTGCGCGGGGGCATGCACTGGCGGATCAATTGCGTCAGCGTCTTGCCGGATTACGGGCGAAGTATCAGAGCGACAAGCCGGTGCGAGTGTTTTATCAGGTGTGGGATCAGCCTCTGTACACCATCGGTGGCGGGCAAATCATCAGTGATGCGCTAGCCGTGTGCGGGGCGAAAAATGTGTTCGACGACCTCAAGCTGCCGGCTCCGCAAGTCAGTATCGAGTCCGTTCTGCAGCGTAATCCCGAGGTGATCATTGCCAGCACCCAGGCGCAGCTGGATGCCTGGAAAGCCTGGCCGCAGATTGATGCGGTCAAGCATGGGCGTTTGCTGTTGTTGGCCGACAAAGGCCTGGAACGCCCAAGCGGGCAGATGCTGGAAGCGACAGCCAGGTTGTGTGAGCAACTGGCGTCAGAGCAGTAACCCTCCCTCAGTGGGAGCGAGCCTGCTCGCGAAGGCCTCAACAGAGCAGGCTCGCTCCAACAAAAAGTTTCACAGCGTTGGGGTCCAGGTGACGGCCAACTGCAGCGAGCGCCGCTCTTCGCGGTAGCCATAATAGCTGCCGTCATAGCTGTAAAGGGCGCGGGTGAAGCGCTTGTCCAGCAGGTTGTCGACCTTCACATCGAACCGCACTTCTGAACTGGCCTGCCAGTTGCCGCGCAGCCCCAGCACGCCATACCCGCCAATGGGCTGCTTGTTGTCTTCATCATTGAAACTGTTGCTCACCGCCTGCCAGGTAGCGCCTACCCCCACACGGTCAAATTGGCGGTCCAGATCCAGGCTCAACGTCCGTCGTGCGCGGCGGCTCAAGGTGTGGCCAGTGTCTCGATCACGGGGGTCGATGATCGCAATCCCCAGGCTGCTCTGCCAGCCGAACCACTCCTGCTGCACGGCGCTTTCGAAACCGGTAATTTGGGCCGCGCCGATGTTTTGCTGGATAAAGTTGGCGTCGGCCACAATCGCGTCACGAATGTCGGTGCGATACAGCGAGGTTTCCAGGCGGCTGGTGTCACTCAGCTGACTGCGCCATTGCAGTTCGTAGCTCTTGGAGTGCTCCGGTTTGAGATTCGGGTTGCCGAACTCTGGGTAGTACAAGTCATTGAATGTAGGTGCGCGAAACCCTTCGCTGTAAGACAGCAGTACATCGTTGTCGGCGTTGAGCGGCACAGTCAGGCTGGCGCTCCAGGTGTTGTGGCTGCCGAATTGCTGGTTCTGGTCGTGACGCAGGCCCAGCTCGGTCGAAAAGTAATTACCGTGGAAGCGGTGCTGGATAAAGGCGGCACGATTCCAGCGACTGTCTACGTCGAAAACGGTACTGCTGCGCACGCGGTCTTCATAGGTGTCTGCGCCCAGGATCAGGGTGTTTTGATCGTCCAGCGTCAGGTTGTTTTGCCAGTTGAGTGAGTCTCGATAGGTGTTGAAGCTGTAAACGTCAGAGCTAAGCTTGTCCCGGGTCTTTTCGCGGTTTTCGCTGTGGCCCAGTTCCAGGCGTGAATTCCAGCGCTCGGCAAGCTGGGCGTCGATAAAACTGCCGACGCTGCTGATATCGAAGTCGCTGTAAAGTTGCTGCCCACTGACCGTCAGGGTGCTCGGGTCCCAGCGACCAAACGAGTTGTCGAGTTCGGTCTTGCCGATATTCTTCATCGCGGTCAGTCCGACCTCAAGGTCCTCGCTCAGGTAGTGGCTCAGGTTCAGGCTCAGTGATTTGTTGCGATAGGCATCATGGTCGTTGTCGCTGGGGAAGGACTCGTGAGTACGGTTGATCCCCGCAGTCTGTTCGAGACTGCCGCTCAGGTTGTAGCGCGTTTGCGTATCCCCGCCGGATATCCCGACGCTGTTGTCTGAGCTGCCATAGCTGCCCATCGCGCTGCGGACTCGAAGCTGCGGGGCCTGATTGGCGCCACGGCGAGTGAAAATCTGAATCACCCCGCCGATCGCATCACTGCCGTAGATCACTGATCGCGATCCGCGCAGCACTTCTACGCGTTCGATCTGATCGATATTCAGGTACTGCAGGTTGCTGTCGGCCGAAGTGGCATTGGCCATGCGTTGGCCGTCCACCAGCACCAGACTTTGTGCCGACTTGGTGCCGCGAATATAAATCCCCGGCAAACCACCGCGCCCGCCGCTTCGCGCCACTTGAACCCCCGGTACCCGGCCCAGCAGGTCGGTCAGGCTGGTGGGTTGCAGGCGGTCAATGTCTTCACGGGTGAACACGCTGTTGGCGCTGCTGCTGTCCGAGCGCGCTTCAACCTGGCGATTGCCGGTGATCAGTGTTTGCGGGAGTTTGAGCGCGTCTTCGCGCTCAGCGGCGTTGGCCAGCAACGGGCTGCTGAGGATTAAAACCAGGCGAAGGTGTTTCATGGGTGTTAAAAACTCCGTAGCCGCTGGCGAAGGAACGAGGCTGCGTTCGGCGGCGTAGCCGTCGTAAAATCAGCACGCGCGGTTTTCAGTCACACCGCATGTTCTGATTTTACGATTGCTTCGCAATCGAACGCAGCCTTCGGCAGCTGCTACATATGCGAGTACATTTTCAGCTTTTCTACAGCCCCAGCAATGCCATGCGCTGGCGTACCGAGGCTTCGATGCCTGGTGCATCCAGGCCGCACTCAGCCAGCATCTGGCTTGGCTTGGCGTGCTCAACGTAGATGTCCGGCAGGCCCAGGTGCAGGACTGACTTGAGTACGTTTTCACGGGCCAGGAACTCGCTGACACCCGCACCGGCGCCACCCATGATGGCGTTTTCTTCGAGGGTCACCAACAGTTCATGGCTATCAGCCATTTCGCGAACCAGTGCTTCATCCATTGGTTTGACGAAACGCATGTCGACCACGGTGGCGTCGATTTTTTCTGCCACTTGCAGGGCTTCGGCCAGTTGCACGCCAAAAACCAGCATGGCGACTTTGGAACCCTGGCGACGAATCACGCCCTTGCCGATGTCCAGCGGTTCGAGGTTTTTTTCGATAGGCGCGTTTGGGCCAGTACCACGCGGGTAGCGTACTGCCGCCGGGCCGTTATACAGATGGCCGGTGGTGAGCATTTTGCGCAGTTCGTTCTCGTCGCTCGGGGTCATGATGACCATGCCCGGGATGCAACGCAGGAACGAGAGGTCGAAACTGCCTGCGTGGGTTGGGCCGTCTTCGCCCACCAGACCTGCGCGGTCGATGGCGAACAGTACGTCCAGATTTTGCACGGCAACGTCATGCACCAACTGGTCGTAACCGCGCTGCAGGAACGTCGAATAAATAGCCACCACAGGCTTGGCGCCTTCGCAGGCCATACCAGCAGCGAAAGTCACAGCATGCTGTTCGGCAATCGCAACATCGAAATAACGTGTGGGGAAGCGTTCGCTGAAGGCGATCAGGTCCGAGCCTTCTTTCATGGCTGGAGTGATGCCCATCAGACGCTCATCGGCAGCGGCCATGTCGCACAGCCACTCGCCAAAGACCGCCGAGTACTTCGGCCCGCTGGCCACTTTTGGCACCGCTTTCGGTGCGTTCAGCGGGTCAAGCTTGGTGATGGCGTGATAGCCAATCGGGTCGGCTTCGGCGGGAGCAAAGCCTTTGCCTTTCTTGGTGACGATATGCAGGAACTGCGGACCTTTGAGGTCGCGCATATTGCGCAGCGTCGCGATCAGGGTCGGCAGGTCGTGGCCATCGATAGGGCCGATGTAGTTCCAGCCCAGCTCTTCAAACAGTGTGCCGGGTACCAACATGCCCTTGGCATATTCTTCGGTACGGCGAGCGATTTCCCAGGCGCCGGGCAAACGCGACAGCACTTTTTTGCTGCCTTCGCGCATGCTTGCGTAGGTACGGCTGGAGAGGATTTTGGCCAGGTAATTGGACAGGCCACCCACATTGCGCGAAATCGACATGTCGTTATCGTTGAGGATCACCAACATGTTGGCATCCACTTCCGGCGCGTGGTTCAGGGCTTCAAAGGCCATGCCGGCAGTCAGTGCGCCGTCACCGATCACGGCGATCGCCTTGCGATCGCTGTTTTGCAGGCGGGCGGTAATGGCCATGCCCAGCGCTGCGCTGATCGAGGTGCTGGAGTGCCCAACGCCGAAAGTATCGTACTCGCTCTCGGAGCGACGCGGGAAAGCGGCAACGCCGTCCTTCTGGCGCAAGGTCGCCATTTGCTCGCGACGGCCCGTGAGGATTTTGTGCGGATACGCCTGATGACCCACATCCCACACCAGTCGGTCGTCGGGGGTGTCGAACACGTAGTGCAACGCGATGGTCAGCTCAATGACACCCAGGCCGGCACCGAAATGCCCGCCCGTCTGGCCGACGGTATAGAGCAATTCCAGGCGCAACTCATCGGCCAGGGTTTCCAGCTCGGCTTCGGCCAGGCGGCGCAGACCCGCAGGCGTGCCTGCCCGGTCGAGCAGGGGCGTAGTCGGACGGTTGCGGGGAATCTCTTGAAACGTCGTTGGCATCAGGCGAATCGTTATAGGTATAAGAAGAGGCGGCAGTTTACCTTATGGAACGTAAGCTGCCCACGCAGTCTGGCACTCGTTAGTAAGACCTTGGCATTAGAGCTGTCAGAAATCATTACCGAGTGTGGCTTATCAGTGGCGGCGTTCAACGATATATCGCGCCAATTCACGCAGCGGTTCGGCACCTGCATCAAAATGCCGCAGGGCATTGAGTGCCTGATCGCGCAGATCCAGTGCATAGCCTTTGGCCTGCTCCAGACCCATCAGCGCCGGATAGGTCGGCTTGTCCCGTGCGATATCGGCGCCCTGGCGTTTGCCCAGAGTCGCGGTATCGCTTTCAACATCCAGAATGTCGTCCTGAACCTGAAACGCCAGGCCAATGGCCCGCGAGTAGGTGTTCAGTGCGTGCAGATTTTTGGCGTTGGCGTTGCTGCTGGCCAAGGCGCCCAGTTGAACACTGGCTTCGATCAGGGCTCCGGTCTTGTGCCGGTGCATGTTTTCCAACGCTGCCTGATCAAGTTTCAGGCCTACAGAACCCAGGTCAATGGCTTGTCCGCCGACCATTCCTGCCGGGCCTGCGGCCTTTGCCAGGGCGGTGACCATGCGCAAGCGAGTCTCGGCGTCCAGGGTGTTGAGTCGTGGGTCGAGCAGGGCGCTGAACGCCAGGCTTTGCAAACCGTCACCGGCCAGAATGGCGCAGGCTTCGTCGAATGCCTTGTGGGTGGTCGGTTGGCCGCGCCGCAGATCGTCATCATCCATTGCGGGCAAATCATCATGCACCAGCGAATAGGCGTGGATCAGCTCGACGGCACATGCCGCGCCATTGGCTTGTTCGGGCACGCTGCCCAGCGCCTGGCAAGCGGCATAGGCCAGTAGCGGGCGAACACGTTTGCCACCATTCATGACGCTGTAGCGCATGGCCTCGTAAAGACGGGCCAACTCCGGTGCCGGAGCGACAAGCAAGAGTTCAAGCGCCGCATTGACGCGTGCCTGGCTGCTGATCTGGTAAGCGTCAATCATTCGGACTGTTCCGCATCAAAAGGCTCTTGCGCCAACTCACCATCACGCTCAAGCAGGATCTGGACTTTCTGCTCGGCCTGGGCCAATGCGCCCTGACAATCACGGGTCAGGCGGATGCCTTGTTCGAAGGCGGTCAGAGAGTCTTCCAGCGACAGCTCGCCATTTTCCAGACGCTCGACCAGTGTTTGCAGGTCAGCGAGTGACTGTTCGAAATCCGGTGAAGCTTTTTTGCGGGCCATGGCGGCATTCTCGGTAGGCGTTAAAACCGGCTGACACTAGCAGACAGCAGGTTTTGGGGCAAATCGGGGGCGGCCTTCACCCTGCGGACTTTGAAGTGGATGACCTGGAAATGATGCCCTAAAGCCCGGGCAAGATTGAGCTTTAGCCCCATCGCCGGGCACGAAGGCTATGCCCTGTTGGGGGTTTACTCCTCAACCAAGTTTGCCGTCCGTGCCTTGACCCAGGCGGCCAAGGAGCTGGCTGTTCACGGCATTGCCGTCAACGCCTATTGCCCCGGAGTTGTGGGCACTGACATGTGGGTCGACATTGACAAGCGTATGGCCGAAATCACCGGCGCTGCGATTGGTGCGACTTATGAAAAGTTTGTCAGCGGGATAGCCTTGGGTCGGGCAGAAACACCGGATGACGTGGCGGCCTTTGTGTCCTACCTCGCCAGCCCGGATGCTGACTACATGACAGGGCAGGCTCCGCTGATCGATGAGGGGCTGGTGTTCCGCTAAATCCCGCCGTTGCAACGACACTTGTGGGGGGCGAGCTTGCCTGCTCCCACTGTTCTTCAAGGCTCGTCTTGCAGGCGCAACCCAACTGGGTTTTTTCGAAAACTTCAGATTCGCAGGCATTAAAAAGCCGGCTTGTGGCCGGCTTCTCGGGGGCGGGTTTGGCTTATTTTTGGTAAGCCGTACTCGCCTTCAATCGGGACATCCAGCGCGTTGCGGCTGGGTGTGGGGCGTGACGGCTTTTTGCGGTCTGGCCCTGCATTCCGGCTCGCTAGAAGCGAGGGGGATGCGCAAGTGCGGCAAATCATACTGGGATTGAAGTGCTTTTCCCACTAAAAGCCTGCCCAAACGCTATTCCTCCAGTGTGTAAGGCATCGGAGGGCGCCGGCGATTGAGCGTGGACCACCAAAATACCCATCCCAATATCCGTATCTGCTGCGCTTGGACTTCGGCGGCGCTGAACACTTCGTCCGCTGACTCCAGGTGGTTGTGGCTGCGCAGGCGCAGGCCGTTGTTGGGCAGGCGATAGACGTATTTGATGCGCAGCATGCCGTCCTGTTCGAGAGCATAAATTTCGCCGTCGACGATATGGGTCAGGCTGCGGTCGACGGCGACAGTGGAGCCGTCCTGGATTTTATGCGACATGTCGTTGCCGATCATGGAGATACACATGGCCTGGTCGGGGCTGACGTCCATGGCCTCCAGAACTGAACAGGTTAATCGCACGGTTCGGTCAGGAATGTGCACCACCCGAGTTTTGCCCGAGCCATCCGGGTGCAGGGCTTCGCTGTAGAAAGGCACTTCAACTTCGAGGTAGGCAGCAGGCTTGTGCGGCATCGGCGCTTGGTCAGGAGACGTTGCGTCGTTGCTGTCGGCAAACCCCGGGTGTTTGTTTCCTTCTCCTGTGCGTAACCAACGACTGTTGACGCACAGCAGCTCGGCGATTTCATCCAGCCGAGCCATGGGAATGCCTCGCTTGAACCAGTTGTTGACGTGCTGCGGCGTAACGCAGCGATTGGCTGCGAAGTCCGAAGCGGTTAAATGGCACTCCCGCAGGAGGGCTTTCAGGCGATCACCGGATGTATTCATGAACACAGAGTCTACGGGCAAGGCAGGCCTGTTTAAATAAACTAAACGTTCAAAAAAACATGGCTAAAACCAGAAAATTCCCAGTCCTACAGAGACCTTTCCTACGTCCATGGGATAAGCATTTTGAATGCCGTAAACGGGCTGTTTTATTGCGTTTATGCGGGCATAAAAAAACCTCGGCGAGCCGAGGTTTTTTTAAGGGGTTACTTAGCCTTTGTAGGCAGCAACCGACTTCATGATCTCGGTGCGGGCGGCTTCTGCATCGCCCCAACCTTCGATCTTCACCCATTTGCCTTTTTCGAGATCTTTGTAGTTCTCGAAGAAGTGCTGAATTTGCTGAATCAGCAGAGGTGGCAGGTCGGTGTACTCTTTCACGTCAACGTACAGCTGGGACAGCTTGTCGTGAGGCACTGCAACTACTTTGGCATCGCCGCCGCCGTCGTCAGTCATGTGCAGGATGCCAACCGGGCGAGCACGGATAACCGAACCTGGAGCTACCGGATAAGGGGTAACAACCAGCACGTCCAGTGGATCACCGTCGTCGGCCAGAGTGTTCGGGATAAAGCCGTAGTTGGCCGGGTAGAACATCGGGGTAGCCATGAAGCGGTCAACGAACAGGCAGTCGCTGTCTTTGTCGATTTCATATTTGATCGGCGCGTGGTTAGCCGGAATCTCGATAGCGACGTAGATGTCATTCGGCAGGTCTTTGCCAGCCGGAATCTTGCTGTAGCTCATTGGGCGGTGCCCCCGTTAGTAGGCCAGTTTGGTTGGCCGATTTGGCCAAAAAGTGGCGGCGATTATAGGCGTATTCCTATAAGGACGTCACCCTTGGGCGATCAGTGCTGTGCGCGGTATTCGGGGTGTTCGGTTTGCAGCTGCTTGAGGCGTGCGAGGGTGTCCTGACGATAGAACAGACTCAGCTGTTGATAGACCAGCGGATAGGCATGGTTCAACAGGTCTGGCGCGCTGAAAAAGTACTCGCTGGTGACCGCAAAGAACTCGGCCGGGTTTTCGGCCGCATACGGATCAATTGGCGCGTGGTCCGCGTTGTGGTGGTCAAGATAGTGATTGAGGTGGTCGTAGGCCTGTTGCATGGCCTTGGTCCAGTCACTCACGTGCATGCTGCTGTGCAGTGGCGGCATGCCATTGGCAGAGCCATTGAGCATGTCCAGTTTGTGTGCCAGCTCATGGATGACCAGGTTGTAGCCTTCCCAGCCACCGCTCGACAGAACGCCAGGCCAGGCCAGAACCACCGGGCCATGCTCCCAGGCTTCACCGCTGTGATGGCCTTCCCACTCATGCTCGACGCCGCTGGAGTCACGATGGCGCTGGGGGCTGATGAAGTCGTCGGGATACAGCACGATTTCGTGAAACCCTTGGTACCAGTCCAGATCGCCCAGATTGAGCAGCGGCAATTGTGCCTGAGCGGCCAGCAACAGCCGGCCCTCTTCGGTCAGCTCAACACCGGGCATGGCCGTCAGGTGTTTGTCCTTGAGGAACAACACGCTGGTGTCGCGCAGCCACTTGTCCTGCTCGTCATCCAGCCCGTCGAGAATGCTCAACCGCTGGCGCACGCTGTGCCAGACATCGGGTGTCACCGGGTGTTGCGCCAGAATCCGCTGGCGCCGCCATTCAGTTAGAGACCACATGGTAGGCGAGTCCGATCAGGCTTTGGCTTTAGACGGAGTACGACCCATGCGGCTGCGGACTACGCCAATAATCATGGGTACCAGCGACAGCAAGATGATGCCTACCACCAGCAAGGACAGGTTTGTCTTGATGAAAGGTACGTTGCCGAAGAAGTAACCCAGGGTTACCAGGCCGCCGACCCACAAGATCGTGCCAAATACGCTGAACATGAAGAAGCGCGGGTAGAACATGCGTGCCACGCCGGCAACAAACGGCGCGAAGGTACGGAAAATTGGCAGGAAGCGCGCCATCGTGACGGTTTTACCGCCATGACGTTCGTAGAAGTCGTGGGTTTTTTCGAGGTAGTCGCGACGGAAGATTTTTGAGTTCGGGTTGCTGAACAAGCGCTCGCCTGCCGTTCGTCCGATCACATAGTTGGTGCTGTCGCCCAGAATCGCAGCCAGCATCAGCAAGCCCCCGAGCAATACAGGGTCCATGCCGCCGCCTGCCGCTACAGCGCCTGCGATAAAGAGCAGCGAATCACCCGGCAAGAACGGCATAACCACCAGGCCGGTCTCGCAAAAAATCACCAGAAACAGGATGGCGTAGATCCATGGCCCGTAATTGTTCACCAGCATGTCGAGGTACACATCGAGGTGCAGGATAATGTCGATCGGGTTGAAATCCATGTAAAGCACCTGTGTTGATGACCCGGCTCTGCAGGTCTGTGCGGGGAGGGGTAGGTAGTTAACTACAACTAATGTAGTTTTTTCGTACTTTTTTAAGGAATCGGATTATACGGATTGAGACGAATTCTGCTGATGGAGTTTGTAGCGAAGCGTGTATTGAATTTCCAGCTGTTCAAAACGTGTAGCCGTTGAGATGCGAAGCGAGGCTGCGACAAGGGTCGCAGGCACAGAAAGATACTCCAGCCGTGGGAGCGAGCCTGCTCGCGAAGATCATTCGCGAGCAGGCTCGCTCCCACGGGGGCTTGATCGTTACTCGCCCTTGAGCAGGAAGTTTTCGCTGGGGGCACCCACGTCCACGGTCTGTACCTGTGCTTCATCCTTCAAGTTGACCCCCGACAATTGCCGACGGCAGGCCTCGCGCATCAAATACGCCAGCCGATGAGCGGCCATGCCATAGCTCAAGCCTTCGAGCCTTACATTGGAGATGCAGTTGCGATATGCATCGGTCAGGCCGATCTTGGGCGCATAGGTGAAGTACAGCCCCAGGCTGTCGGGTGAACTGAGGCCGGGGCGCTCGCCGATCAGCATCACCACCATTCTTGCGCCCAGCAGTTCGCCGATCTCGTCGGCCACGGCGACACGGCCTTGCTCCACCAAAATGACGGGTGACAGTGACCAGCCCTCGGTGGCTGTGTGTTCTTCCATGCGCGCCAAAAAGGGCAGGGTGTGGCGATGAACAGCCAGTGCCGACAAACCATCAGCAACCACCACCGCCACATCGATCCCCCCGGGGTTGGCTTGGGCGTAGTCGCGCAATTGCTGTGCCGAGCTGTCGTTAAGCTTGCGCCCCAGATCCGGGCGTTGCAGGTAGCTGTGGCGGTCAATTGCGGCGCTGTGCAGCAACAGGCTTTCGCGCCCGCGCTCGCTCAATTGCGCGCTCAAGCCCGGGTGATCAAACGGTAAATGCACCGCATCACGGGCCTGGGCGTGAGCAAACTGAAAATCCAGCTGGGCCTGAGTCGGCATACTGGTGCCCGTGCGGCCCAGCGCAATGCGCGCCGGGGTCAGGCGGCGCAGCTCCAGCCACGGGTTAGGGCTTTGGGGCGGGGTGTTGGCCATGTTCAGCGTCCTCCCAAGTGAGCCAGCGCCTGGCGAAATGCGGGTGGCAATTGATGACCGAACTCAATCCGGCCGTCGGCCTGAGTGAAAATTCCGACTTTGCTCAGCCACTGTTCAAACTCGGGTGCAGGCTTGAGTCCCAGGGTTTTGCGCGCATACAGCGCGTCATGGAAGGAAGTGGTCTGATAGTTGAGCATGATGTCGTCCGACCCCGGAATGCCCATGATGAAGTTGATCCCGGCCACGCTCAGCAGCGTCAACAGGGTGTCCATATCGTCCTGGTCGGCTTCGGCGTGGTTGGTGTAGCAGATGTCGCAGCCCATCGGCACGCCCAGCAACTTGCCGCAGAAGTGGTCCTCAAGACCGGCTCGAATAATCTGCTTGCCGTTGTACAGGTACTCGGGGCCGATAAAGCCGACCACGGTATTGACCAAAAACGGTTTGAAATGCCGCGCAACGGCGTAGGCCCGGGTCTCGCAGGTTTGTTGATCCACTGCGAAATGGGCGTTGGCTGATAGCGCGCTGCCCTGACCTGTCTCGAAATACATCAAGTTGTTGCCCAACGTGCCGCGATTGAGGCTTAAACCCGCTTCATACCCTTCCTGCAATACATTCAAGTTGATACCGAAACTGGCGTTGGCCGCTTCGGTGCCTGCAATCGACTGGAACACCAGGTCCAGTGGAACTCCACGATTGATCGCCTCGATTGAGGTGGTGACATGGGTCAGTACGCAGGACTGGGTCGGGATTTCATAGCGCTGAATGATTGCGTCGAGCATGTTCAGCAAGTCGCAGATCGAGGCGATGCTGTCGGTGGCCGGGTTGATACCGATCATTGCGTCGCCGTTGCCGTACAGCAGCCCGTCGAGAATGCTCGCGGCAATCCCGGCCGGGTCATCGGTGGGGTGGTTGGGCTGCAGGCGAGTCGAAAGTCTGCCGCGCAGGCCCATGGTGCCGCGAAACTGGGTGACGACACGGATCTTTTGCGCCACCAGAATCAGGTCTTGCACACGCATGATTTTCGAGACGGCAGCGGCCATTTCCGGCGTCAGGCCTGGCGCCAGGGCGCGCAGGCTATGTTCATCGGCCGCGTCGCTGAGCAGCCAGTCGCGAAAGCCACCGACCGTCAGGTGGCTCACGGTAGCGAAGGCTTGCAGGTCATGGCTGTCGATTATCAGCCGGGTGACTTCATCGGATTCGTACGGGATCAACATTTCTTGCAGGAAGTACGCGAGCGGGATATCAGCCAGCGCCATTTGTGCAGCGACGCGTTCGCCGTCGTTCAGGGCGGCCACGCCGGCCAAAAAATCCCCGGAACGTGCCGGGCTGGCTTTGGCCATCACCTCTTTGAGGCTGTCGAAGCGGTAGGTCTGGGTGCCAACCGCATGAGAGAAAGTTGCCATTCAGGGTGCTCCATGACGCCAGACGCAGCGCGTCTGGCGGATTTCTCAGCGGTTAATGCAGGGCCTTTTCGGCCTGTTGAATAGCCGCGAATTCCTCTTCCGGCGTGCCGGCCACCAAGTGGTGGCGACTGTAGAAAGCGAAGTAGGCAATTAATACTCCATAGATCACCGCAGCGCCAATCACCACCCGTGGATCTACCAGGAACCCGGCGACTACTGCGACGCAAGCGAGCACCAAAGCGATGCCTGAAGTGAAAATACCGCCCGGCGTGCGATACGGACGCTCCATTTTGGGGCGACGAATGCGCAGGGTGATATGCGCGGCCATCATCAGCACGTAGGAAATCGTTGCGCCAAACACTGCCACGAGAATCAGCAAGTCGCCCTGGCCGGTCAGCGACAGGCCGAAACCGATAATGCCGGGAATGATCAAGGCCAGAACGGGAGCCTTGCTCTTGTTGGTTTCGGACAGTTTGCGCGGCAAGTAGCCTGCGCGGGACAGGGCGAATATCTGACGCGAGTAAGCGTAAATAATCGAGAAGAAGCTGGCGATCAAACCGGCCAGGCCCACCAGGTTCACAAAACTGCCCATCCAGGTCGAGCCGCCGTAAGCCTTGCTCAGTGCTTCAACCAGCGGATTACCCGAGGTCATCAAGCTGTTTGCCCCCGCGCCCCCTGGACCAATCACCAGAATCAGCAGGGCGAAGGTGGCCAGTACCAGCATGGCGCCAATCAGGCCGCGAGGCAGGTCGCGCTTGGGGTTTTTGGTTTCTTCAGCGGCCAGCGGCACGCCTTCGACTGCGAGGAAAAACCAGATTGCGTAGGGAATGGCGGCCCAGACGCCGACATAACCGAACGGCAGGAAGGGGCTGGCGCCTTTGGCTTCGGTGACCGGGATATCCAGCAGGTTGGCGACACTGAAGTGCGGCACCATCGCGACCAGAAACACCCCAAGCGCAATTGCGGCCACGGCGGTGATGATAAACATCAGCTTGAGCGCTTCGCCGACCCCGAAAATGTGGATGCCGATAAAGATGATGTAGAACGCCAGATAGATCATCCAGCCGCCAATTCCGAAGAGCGACTCGCAGTAGGCGCCAATGAACACGGCAATGGCCGCGGGTGCGATGGCGTACTCGATCAGGATGGCGGTACCGGTCAGAAACCCGCCCCAAGGCCCGAATGCGCTGCGCGCAAAGCCATAGCCGCCACCGGCGGTGGGGATCATCGAAGACAGTTCAGCCAGCGAAAAGCACATGCACAAGTACATGGTGGCCATCAGCAATGTGGCGATAAACATCCCGCCCCAGCCGCCTTGGGCCAGACCAAAGTTCCAGCCGGCATAGTCGCCGGAAATTACATAGGCCACGCCCAGGCCCACCAGCAGGACCCAGCCGGCAGCGCCTTTTTTCAATTCTCGTTGTTGGAAATATTCACTGCCGACTTTTTCAAAGTCGACAGAGGATGCCGCCGAAGCGGGAGTAGGTTCGCTAGGCATGGGAGTCACCTGTTCTTTTATAGTTTGAGAAAATATGACAGGGAGCAAAGCAAGAGCTGGGCCAAAGGCTCGGTATAGAGCAGTTGAAACCCGTTGTAGGAGCGAGCCTGCTCGCGAACGGCCTTCGCGAGCAGGCTCGCTCCTACGGGTTTGCGGGGTTAGAAGAAGCCCAGCGGGTTGGTGTCGTAGCTCACCAGCAGGTTTTTAGTCTGCTGATAGTGGTCGAGCATCATCTTGTGGGTCTCACGGCCAACGCCGGATTTTTTGTAACCACCGAACGCCGCATGTGCCGGGTACAGGTGATAGCAATTGGTCCACACACGACCGGCCTTGATTGCGCGGCCCATGCGGTAGGCGCGGTTGATGTCGCGAGTCCACAGGCCTGCACCCAGACCAAACTCGGTGTCGTTGGCGATCGCCAGCGCTTCGGCTTCGTCCTTGAAGGTGGTGATGCTGACCACCGGGCCAAAGATTTCTTCCTGGAATACGCGCATTTTGTTGGTGCCCTTGAGCAGGGTCGGCTGGATGTAATAGCCGGTTGCCAGGTCGCCTTCGAGTTTAGCCACTTGGCCGCCGGTCAGCAGCTCGGCGCCTTCAGCCTTGGCGATTTCAAGGTAGGACAGGATCTTGTCGAATTGCTGCTCGGACGCCTGGGCGCCGACCATGGTGTCGGTGTCCAGCGGGTCGCCACGCTTGATCGACTCGACTTTTTTCATCACCACTTTCATGAAGTCGTCGTAGATCGACTCCTGAATCAGTGCCCGCGATGGGCACGTGCAGACTTCACCCTGGTTGAAGAACGCCAGCACCAGGCCTTCAGCGGCTTTCTCGATGAAGGTTGGCTCAGCCTGCATGATGTCTTCGAAGAAGATGTTCGGCGACTTGCCGCCCAGTTCAACGGTCGACGGAATGATGTTTTCGGCAGCACATTTCATGATGTGCGAGCCCACGGGTGTGGAGCCGGTGAAGGCAATCTTGGCAATACGCTTACTGGTGGCCAGCGCTTCGCCAGCTTCCTTGCCGAAACCTTGCACGACGTTGAGGACGCCGGGTGGCAACAGGTCGCCGATCAGTTCCATCAGCACCGTGATGCTCAGCGGGGTTTGCTCGGCGGGTTTGAGGACTACGCAGTTACCGGCAGCCAGTGCTGGCGCAAGTTTCCAGGCGGCCATCAGCAGCGGGAAGTTCCAGGGGATGATCTGCCCGACCACGCCCAGCGGTTCGTGGATGTGGTAGGCCACGGTATTGCCGTCAATCTCGGCCGCGCTGCCTTCTTGTGCGCGGATGCAGCCGGCGTAATAGCGGAAGTGGTCGGCTGCCAGCGGCACGTCTGCATTCAGGGTTTCGCGTACTGCTTTACCGTTGTCCCAGGTTTCGGTCACGGCCAGCAGTTCGAGATTTTGTTCGATGCGATCAGCGATTTTCAACAGCACCAGCGAGCGAGCCTGCACGGATGTCGCGCCCCAGGCATCGGCGGCGGCATGGGCGGCGTCGAGAGCTTTGTCGATGTCTTCTGCGGTCGAACGCGGGAATTCGGCGATGGCTTTGCCGTTCACAGGCGAGGTATTGGTGAAGTACTGGCCTTTGACGGGCGCCACGAATTCGCCGCCGATGTAGTTACCGTAACGGCTCTTGAACGAGACGATCGAGCCTTCAGTACCGGGTTGTGCGTAACGCATGGTGTGTGTCTCCTGGCTTTATTGTGCTTATGGGAGGACGCGCTGTGGCGCTGATACAAGCAGGAGCAAGGGCTGGGCCATATTTGTGAAGTCCTTGTAAACCGTGGCTTCAAGGCTTTTTTGAGGCGATTGGGCAGGGGGTGCTGTGACAGGGCTGATACAGCCGTTGTGACAATTTGTACCATCGACGGTACGGTCGACGACCGGTGAGTCAGTTCGTGATTGCAATGGGCCGCATGCCAGAGGATGCTGGGCATTCGGTTTGGACTGGATCTCTGTTGCCGCTGAGGGTGGGTTGCCTCTGTCGAGCGTGAGGCCACCGAAACAGAGCGGAGAACAATAAGAAATGCACAGCACCGATTTGAGCCGTCACGCACGGCAAGTCATAGATGTCACCCAAGGGCGCCCTCAAGGGTGCGACCCGTCTATCGTTCGTTCCTGGCAACGATGCCTTGAGGATTATCACCTCGATCCCGCACAAACCATCGCTCCGACCGTGCTTGAGCAAGGCCGCATTCTCGAAGGCCGCGAGCGGTTGCAGCAGGTGCTGAAAATCGCCGGTCATGAAATGAACAGCTTGCACCAGCAACTCTCCGGTGCCGGGCATGCTGTGCTGCTCACAGATGCCCGAGGGGTAATTCTCAACTGTGTCACCGCCCCCTCCGAGCGCAAGGTGTTTGAACAGGCCGGTCTTTGGCTGGGTGCCGACTGGAGCGAAGCGCGGGAGGGCACCAACGGGATTGGCACTTGTCTGGTGGAGCGCCAGGCATTGACGATCCATCAGGACGAACACTTTCGCGGTCGACATACCGGGCTGACCTGTTCGGCGAGCCCTGTGTTTGATCCCCAAGGTGAGTTGCTGGCGGTGCTGGATGTGTCTTCGGCCCGTCACGAAGCTTCGCGCCAGAGCCAGTTTCATACCATGGCGCTGGTCAATCTCTCGGCCAAAATCATCGAAAACAGCTACTTTCTGGGCCATTTCGAAAACCAGTGGCTGCTGCGGTTTCACCTGCAGGCGGAGTCGGTCGGGCTGTTCAGTGAAGGCATGCTGGCCTTTGATGGTGACGGGATTATTTGCGCCGTTAACCAAAGTGCCTTGAACCTGCTGGGCCACGTGCGTGACGGGTTGATCGGGCAATTGATCGAGAGTGTGTTCGATTGCCCGCGCGACGACTTGTTCGCCCGGGCCACTCCCCAGGCGACTACCAGTTGGCCGCTGCGCACTCGCGATGGCCGCCGACTGATTGCGGCGCTGCGCGGTCAAGCACGACGTGCGCCTGTTCCGGTCGCGGTACATGTTGAGCCGCAATTGTCGCGCCTTGGCGGGATTTGTCTTGGGGATGAAGCCCTGCAGGTCGATTTTCGCCGTGCGTTGCGGGTGTTTGAGCGCGATGTGCCGCTGCTGATCAACGGCGAAACCGGCTCCGGTAAAGAAGCCTTTGCCAAGGCCGTGCATCAGGCCAGTTTGCGTAGCAGCCAACCTTTTGTGGCGCTCAACTGCGCGTCTATTCCGGAGAGCCTGATCGAGAGCGAGCTGTTCGGTTACCGCGGCGGCAGCTTTACCGGGTCCCGCAAGGAGGGCATGCAAGGCAAGTTGCAGCAGGCCGATGGTGGCACCTTGTTCCTGGATGAAATCGGCGATATGCCTCTGGCGCTGCAAACCCGTCTATTAAGAGTGCTGGAAGACCGTCTGGTGGTGCCGATTGGTGGCGAACCACTAGAGGTTAACGTGCGCATCATCAGTGCCACGCACCGCAACTTGCAGGAGCGCGTAGCCCACGGCAGCTTTCGCGAAGATTTGTATTACCGTCTTAACGGGCTGGAGGTTGGTCTGCCAGCGTTGCGCGATCGCACTGACAAGTCGCAGTTGCTGGACTTCTTGCTGGCAGAGGAGGCGGGCGGACAACCGTTGCGGATCAGCCAGGGCGCGCGCGAGGCGCTGCTGGAGTTTGCCTGGCCGGGCAACGTGCGCCAATTGCGTAATGTGCTGCGCACCCTGGCGGCTTTGTGTGACGACGACGTAATCCAGTTCGGCGACTTGCCTGCCACTATTCGCCTGGCTCCGTCCAGGGTCCCGGAACCTTGTGAGCACCCGCTTGAAGATGCCGAAAAGCACGCCTTGTTGCTGGCGCTCGAACTGCACCGCTGGCACATGACCCATACGGCGCTGCAATTGGGGGTTAGCCGCAATACCCTTTATAGAAAGCTGCGCAAGCATGGGATTGAGCGCTGAGCAGAGCGACTTCACGTGTGTGGGAGCTGCGGTCTGCCTGGCAAACCGCGGTGATGTCATCGCGAGCAAGCCCGCTCCCACATGAATCATCAGGTGCGAAACTCACCCCCCTGCGCTACCCTTCGCCGATGATTTACGAGGTCGACTATGCACATTCATATTCTTGGTATTTGCGGCACTTTCATGGGTTCGCTGGCGGTTCTTGCCAAAGAACTGGGCCATCACGTTACCGGCTCTGACGCTAACGTTTATCCGCCAATGAGCACCCAGCTGCAGGCTCAGGGTATTGAATTGACTCAGGGCTATGACCCGTCTCAGCTCGATCCGGCTCCAGATGTGGTGGTGATCGGTAATGCGTTGTCGCGGGGCAACCCGGCGGTGGAGTACGTACTCAACAAGGGCTTGCCGTATGTGTCGGGCCCGCAATGGCTCGCCGACCATGTGCTGCAAGGCCGCTGGGTGCTGGCCGTGGCCGGCACCCATGGCAAAACCACTACCAGCAGTATGCTGGCCTGGGTGCTGGAACACGCAGGCATGGCGCCGGGGTTCCTGATCGGTGGCGTGCCGCAAAACTTTGCGGTATCGGCCCGTCTGGGAGACACGCCGTTCTTTGTGGTTGAAGCCGATGAATATGACAGCGCCTTTTTCGACAAGCGCTCGAAGTTCGTTCACTACCGCCCGCGTACGGCGATCCTCAACAACCTTGAGTTCGATCACGCCGATATCTTCCCGGACTTGCCTGCCATCGAGCGCCAATTCCATCATCTGGTGCGCACCATTCCGAGCGAAGGGCTGGTGATCCATCCGACCACCGAGCCTGCCTTGCAGCGTGTGATCGAGATGGGCTGCTGGACGCCGGTGCAAACCACGGGCGAGGGCGGCCAATGGCAAGCTCGTCTGCTCAGCGAAGACGGTTCGCGTTTTGAGGTGCTGTTTGACGGCGTCATGCAGGGCACTGTCGAGTGGGACATGACCGGCCAGCACAACGTGGCCAATGCCTTGGCGACCCTGGCGGCTGCACGCCATGTGGGCGTTGTGCCGAACCTGGCGATTGATGGCTTGAGCGCCTTTAAAAGCGTGAAACGTCGGATGGAAAAAGTCGCTGAAGTTCACGGCATTACCATTTACGACGATTTCGCCCACCACCCGACTGCGATCGCGACCACGCTCGACGGCCTGCGCAAGCGCATTGGTGATGCACCGCTGATTGCCGTGATTGAGCCGCGCTCCAACTCCATGAAGCTCGGTGCTCACCGTGATGGTTTGCCGCAAAGTGTGGTTCAGGCCGATCACGTGGTCTGGTACGCACCGGCCAATCTGGGCTGGGATCTGGCGGCGACAGTTGCGTCGAGTCCTGTGCCGACGAAGGTCTGCGATTCGCTGGAAGCCATCATTGCCGAGGTCAAGGCCCAGGTTAAGCCGGGCGCCCATGTGGTGATCATGAGTAACGGCGGCTTCGGCGGGCTGCATGGCAAGCTGGCGGACGCGCTGCAATGAGCGGCCCGGAGCGTATAACCCTGGCCGTCACCGGCGCATCGGGCATGCAGTACGCCCTGCGTTTGCTCGACTGTCTGGTGCGGGAGGATCGCGAAGTGCACTTCCTGATCTCCAAGGCGGCGCAATTGGTGATGGCAACCGAAACCGACGTCAGCCTGCCGGCCAAACCACAGGCGATGCAGACGTTCCTGACTGAATACACCGGGGCTGCTGCCGGGCAGATTCGGGTGTACGGCAAGGAAGACTGGATGTCCCCGGTGGCTTCGGGGTCAGGTGCTCCGGCGGCGATGGTGGTGGTGCCCTGTTCGACGGGTACGCTGTCGGCGATTGCTACTGGCGCCTGCAACAATCTGGTGGAGCGGGCGGCCGACGTGACCCTCAAGGAGCGTCGCCAGTTGATTCTGGTGCCGCGTGAGGCGCCGTACTCCAGCATCCATCTGGAGAACATGCTCAAGCTGTCCAATATGGGGGCCGTGATCATGCCAGCGTCTCCCGGTTTCTATCATCAGCCGCAGACCATCGATGACCTGGTGGACTTTGTGGTGGCGCGGATCCTCAACCTGCTCAACATCCCCCAAGACATGCTCCCGCGATGGGGTGAGCACCATGTAGGCGGCGATGAATAAAGCGCTTTTGGCTTTGCTGGCGGCGGCTCTGGTGTGTGGTTGCGCCAGCGTACGTACGCTCAATGCAGCAAAGCCGGGCACCCGGCTTGATCTGTATGCGTTGCAAGGCGGGTGTTGCGCCAAGGATCGCTTTGGCGCCGAGGCCCCGCGATACCCCGGTCTGGACCTGCCCGCCAGCGCGTTGCTCGACACGGTAGTGTTGCCGTTGTCGGTGCTGACCGCGCTGGGTGTCGGGTTTCAGGCCAGTGGTGGTTTGTAGCGAACCGGTGGCGGGCTACTTGCCCAGCTTGCGTAAGTCATCCGACTCAATCACCCGCACGCCGTCCTGTTCTTCCAGCGCCAGGCGCCAAAGGGCCCGAGCCAGTTGGCAGGCCTCGATGCCGTGGTACTTGCCCGGAATCAGTTTGGATAATGGCCCAGCGATTTGCTCGGCCAGTCGAGGCTCTACACGGTCTCCCAGGAGTAGCGAAGGGCGTGCGATGGTCAGTTGCGGCCAGTTTTGGGCGCGCAGCGATTGCTCCATTTCGCCTTTGACACGGTTATAGAACACCGACGATTTTGGGTCGGCGCCAATGGCACTGACCACAATCAGGTGTCGGGCACCCATTTCTCGTGCGCGTTTGGCGAAAGCCACCACCATGTCATGGTCCACTGCGCGGAATGCAGCTTCCGAGCCTGCCTGTTTGATTGTGGTGCCCAGGCAGCAGAAGGCCACATCGACCCGGCCACTGAGCTGGGGCAGGAATACGGCTGGATCACCTACCGGGTTTTCCAGGTGCGGATGCGCCGCCAGAGGCTTGCGCGAAGGGGCAAGCACGCGAGTGATGGTGGGTTCATTGAGCAGGCGGTCGAGCAACAGTTCGCCCGTAAGACCGGTGGCTCCAGCGAGCAAAATATGTGAAGGCGTCAAGTGCATAGTGTTTCTCCCTTGATACAACCAGCTTAGCCATTCCAGGGTTATTTGCTTACTGCAAAGCCTGTTTTGCTTGTTGATGACGCAAGCGTTGCCAGTGGTTCAGAACGCCTTTTGGCGCCCATATTTGAGGTTCGGAAGGTTCGTAGCCATCAGCCAGCTCACGCTCGGCGACGTAGTGTTTGGCCAGCTTAAAGGCTTTTTGCAAATCGTCTGTCTGGTTCAGGGCCTGAGCAAACAAGGCATTGCCGAAGTAGGTGAAGTCGGCTTCTTCCGAGCAGCCGAAGGACACGCGATCAGCCTTGGATGCGGTCATGATCAGGGTTTTTTCATCCTTGAGTGCGGGGATAAAGCCGCCCGAATAGCAGGATGAAATCACGATGACCTTGTCGCGGTTTTTCAGGGGGACCAGCGCCGCCGCCAGTTCGTCAGCGGGCAGATCTGCCAGCTCCAGGCGGGGCTGATCCAGCACCAGTTCGTGCTCTTGTGTGCCGTGGCTGGTCAGGTAAATAAATATCAGGTCTTCCGGGCCAGTGCGTTCGGCCAGGGTAAGGGCCGCACGGTGCAGATTCTCGCGGGTGGCCATGGGGCGATCGAGCAGGTGATCACGGTGGTTTACCAGCGTGATCTGGCCGCGGCTGCCAAAGCGACTGGCGAGCATGTCGTTGACGTAATCGGCTTCACGCTTGAACACGCTCTGCTTGCCGTCGCCTGCGAGCACCAGGCTGTACAGCTCAATGGCCGGTGTCGACGGTGCAACACCCGCCAATGCCTCGTTGAGCAGCGTGCCTTGGTTGAGCAACCCCAGTTCCAGCGGATCGGGCAAGACAGTGCCATTGGCATCGCGGACTCGCTGGCCGTTAACCCAGAAACCGCTTTGCACGGTGCCATCGGCCAGCGTCAGGGTGCCCTCGCCCTGGTAGGTGTCTGCGGCAAATCCGCCCACATAAGTGCTGGCGTCGGGCAAGCTCAAATGGCCCTGACCGTTGAAGCGCCATTCGTTGAACATGCCGCGATAGTGGCTGCCGTCGATGCCGATCAGCTCGCCCTTGCCGGTCAATGCGCCGTCTTTGAACTCGCCGACCCAGACATCTCCGTCGGCATTTTCATAGCGACCTTTACCGTTCAACTGATTGTGCTTGAACGCGCCTTCGTACTGGTCGCCGTCGGCACTGTTGAAGACGCCGTTGCCCTCCAGCTCGCCATTGACGAACTGGCCGGTGAATTCATTGCCGCTGGCATCGCTGCGCATCCCTTCCCCGTGGGGCTTGCCGTGGGAAAACTGGCCTTTGTACTGGCTGCCGTCTTCCAGTTCAAGCTGGCCGTTGCCCGAGAACTGGTCATCCTTGAAATCCCCTCGATAGCTTAAGCCGGCTTCTTTGCGCGTGCCTTCACCTTCGCGTCGCCCTTGCTTGAAACCGCCCACATAAGTGCTGTCGTGAGTGGTCAGGCTGCCTTGGCCGCTGAATAAGCCTTGTTCAAACCCGCCGCGATACACATCGCCATTACTGGCGTGCCATTCACCCTGGCCTTGCCACAGGCCATTTTTGAAGTCGCCTGCGTACCAGTTGCCGTTGGGGTAGTCGATGCGTCCCTGGCCTTGCAGCAACCCGTTGACCACTTCGCCACGATAACGCCCGCCATCGGGCAGGCGTGCGTCTGGCGGTAACAGCGATTCACCGTCACCGCAGGCCGTCAGCAGCAGGGTCAAAGCAAGGGGGGCAAATGGGCGCATAGCGGGATCCGGATAATTAAGCCACCGAGTATGCCGTAGCAATGGAGGGTGTCTATAGGCCCGGATGAAACATCGAGACTAATTCAGTGTTGCTGTGTGAGCCCGGGCCGGCAAGGTTTGGCAATGCCGGTGGTGGCGGGGACGTGCTTATAATGCGGCACAAAAATATTCGCTGGAGAGGTGAGATGTTGTTACGCGGCTTGACGTGGCTGGTGCTGTTTCAATTGCTGGGCACTGCGCTCAATCACTTGTTCGTCCCCGTGTTGCCCGGCCCTATTATTGGGCTGCTGCTGTTGCTGGGGTTTTTTATGGTGCGGGGACAGGTCGGCGAGCCATTGAGTCTGGCTGCCAGCAGCCTGTTGCGTTATCTGCCTTTGCTGCTGGTGCCACCCGCCGTGGGCGTCATGGTGTATGCCGCTGATATTGCTGCTGACTTTTGGGCTATCGTCGGGGCGCTGGTACTGTCGTTGTTACTCTCGATGGCGTTTGTGGGCGTGCTGATGCAACGCTTGCTCAAGCGTCACAGTCATCCTGAGGAGCGGCCATGAGCGTTCAATGGCAAGGCGCCTGGGAATCAGTGATCCATCATCCGCTGTTTGGTATCGGCATCACCTTGGGCGCCTATCAACTGGTGCTTGCGGCTTACGAAAAAACCCGCTGGATTTTCCTGCAGCCCGTACTGGCCTCAATGCTGCTGGTGATCGGTGTGTTGCTCAGTTGCGGCTTGAGCTATGCCGAGTACCGTGAGAGCACGAATATCCTGAGTATCTTGCTGGGGCCTGCGACGGTGGCGCTGGCGGTGCCGCTGTACCTGAACCTGCGACGAATTCATCAATTGTTCTGGCCTATTTTAACTACGCTGGTGGTTGGCGGTGTGTTTGCCACCGGTCTGGTGGTGCTGCTGGCGTGGTGGTTTGGGGCAGAGCACATGATGTTGATGACCCTTGCGCCCAAATCCGTCACCTCGCCGATTGCCATGTTGGTGGCTGAACAGATTGGCGGTGTGGCGGCACTGGCGGCGGTGTTTGTGTTGATCACTGGAGTGATTGGCGCCATTTGCGGGCCTGGCCTGTTACAGCTTTTGGGGGTTCATAGCCCGGAGGCCCGGGGCATGGCACTGGGGATGACGGCACATGCAGTCGGCACGTCGGTGGCCTTGCATGAGAGTGAAGAGTGCGGTGCTTTTGCAGCGTTGGCGATGAGTTTGATGGGCGTTGCCACGGCGGTATTTTTGCCGTTGGCCGTGACCCTCGTGGTGTAAGGGTGAGTGTATGACGTTGCCACTGTTTCCTTTGAAGACGGTACTGTTTCCGGGGTGTGTACTGGATCTGCAGATTTTTGAAGCGCGCTACCTGGACATGATTGCCCGCTGCATGAAGCAAGGCACGGGCTTTGGCGTGGTGTGCATCCTTGATGGCCGAGAAGTCGGCAATGCCCCGCAAGACATCGCCGGGATCGGCTGCGAAGCGCTGATCCGCGACTTTCAGCGCCAGGACAATGGACTGCTGGGAATTCGGGTCGAAGGTGGGCGCCGCTTTGAGGTGCTGAGTACTGAGTTGCAGCGCGACCAGTTGTTGGTAGCGCAGGTCGAATGGCTGAGCGAGATCCCCGAACAGCCGCTTCAGGATGAAGACCAGGACCTGCTGGCCTTGCTCAAGGCTTTGGCCGAGCACCCGATGGTCGCAGCCTTGAGCATGAATACCGAAGTCGCGGGGCAGCAGTCATTGGCCAATCAACTGGCGTACCTGTTGCCTTTTGCCGAAGCAGACAAGATTGAGCTGCTGCAGGTCGATGACCCGCAGCAGCGTCTGGACGGGATTCAAGTGCTGCTCGATGAGATTCAGGGCGAGGCGTTCACCTGACAGTTCCGGGTTCAATAGGCGTAGCGCAGCAGCTCTTTGGACATGTGGGCCAGCATGAAAAAGCCGTAAAGCGCAGTTACCGAAGGCAAGATCAGCCACCAGATTTTCTGTGGAATGGGTTCAAGCGGCATAAACCGCTGGCTCAGCGCCAGCGCGAATGCATTGACGGTGATGGCGAGCAGGGCGCCTGCGGTGATATCGGTTGGCCAATGAGCACCCAGATATACCCGCGACATCGCCACGGTGATCGCCAGCAAGCACCCGAGTAACACCCAGGTAACGCGCATGCGCTGTGGCTGATTGCGTCCGGCCAGAATCGCCAGGGCTACAAAAAAAGCAAAGGCTCCCGAGCTGTGCCCACTGGGCATGCTGTAGCTGGTCAGGGGGTCGACCAGCACTTCGGGGCGTACCCGGGCGAAAAAGTGTTTGGTCGACGTATTGGCCAGGGCTGTAAACAGCGTGACCCCGCCAAAGAACCACATCGCCCGCCATTGCTTTGTGAACAGCAGAATGACGCACACCAGTGCCGCCGCTAAAAACTGCGTGCGGAAGTTGCCGATTTGCGTAACCAGCACCGCAGCGGTGTCCATGGCGCTGCTGCGATGCTCCTGTACCAGCGCATTGATGCCCTGGTCGAAGGCCGTCATGTGCGGGTAGCCAATGAAAACGGCCAGCAGCAGGGTCAGGCTCAATGCGCCGATCAGTAGTGTGGTTCTGGGTTGGCGACGGATGCTGGCATTGATGCTCAGCCCCAGCAGGGCAATCAGGCCTACAGCAACGATGGCGGCCTGAGGCCAGAAGCCTTCGGGCAGTGGCAGGCGAATAGCTGCGCCGGTTGCCCAGCCTGGAAGCAGGTACGCAACTGCCCAGCCTGCGCCCGCCAGCAGGCTCACGCCGATAAATCGAGGGATCGGCATGTCGCACATCCCGGCCACCATCGGCAGCATAGGGCGCAACGGGCCGATAAAGCGGCCGATCAACAGACTGACAATGCCATAGCGATGGAAGTAGCTCTCGGCGCCATTCATCCATTCGGGATGTGTGCGCAAGAGTGGCAAACGTCGAATGTTCTGGTGGAAGCGTCTGCCCAGGGCGTAAGACACCACGTCACCCAACAGCCCGCCGAGAAAGCCCAGCAGTAACGTTTGGCCCAGTGACAAGGCGCCGCTGCCAGCCATGACGGCAATGGCGAACAACAGCACGGTGCCGGGAACGATGATCCCGGCAATCGCCAGGCACTCCACGCACGCCACAATAAACACCGCAAGGCCCAGCCATTGCGGGTTGGCTGTCAGCCAGCCGGTTACGCTATCGAGCCACGGGCCCATGTTTCAATTTCCTTGTTCAAGTCAAAAGCCCCGTGAGGGTGCTTTCATTTCACTATCAAATAATCCTGCCCCTCGACCTGACCGCGGCGTAGGGGGTTTCGTGTGCAATACGCAGCGTAATCAGCGTCAACAAAGCGGTACATCAAATGTTCGTCCCGTCCATGGGGTATGCCCAGGCGAGAGGTCTGGATGATTCGCGAAGGTTTTTCTCTGACGTCATCGACCCATAAACGTTCGGGGTCGAAACATTTTGCATCCCAAACGGGGACTTTGAGGCCCAGTGCCTTACAGAGCAGGGTTTGCCCGGCGCAGAGTTTCTGCTCGGGGCGAGGGTTACCTTGGGTGTCAGGGTTGTTGAGTTGCATCTGCGCCAAGCTGTCCGGGCCCGACAAGTTGTCCAGCCACGGGTAGGCGGATTTGATCAGTACCGCGTTGCCGGGGCCATGGGCGCTGAAGTTCAAAGAATCGCCGCCACGGGCGTAGTACATATAAATGTGCCCGCCATCCAGAAACAGCGCCTTGCGTTTTTCGGTGTAGCCCAGCGACGCGTGGCTGCCCTTGTCTACGATGTAATAGGCTTCGGTTTCGATAATCCGGGCACTGAGCCACAGGCCGTTGACCCGATGGCGGATGACTTTGCCCAGCAGTTCGCGAGCAAGAAGCTGGGCGTCGCGGTCGAAAAAGGCATCTGGCAGCATCATTGGCATTTTCAGGACGGTCAGTGGATAGCTGAAAAGGGTCAGATAATAGCAAGTCATGCTTAATCGGGGCTGAACGCCGTGTATTTGTAGTCCATTTCGACCATCCGCCTGCCACCGCTGTGCGTAAGGCGGTTGGACCGCTATAATCGGCCGCTTTCCTCCCTGCCAAGACCCTTGAGACCATGACTGAGTCCGTTCTTGACTATATGACCCGCTTGGGTCGCGCTGCTCGCGAAGCTTCCCGCGTGATTGGCCGTGCCAGTACTGCGCAGAAGAACCGTGCCCTGCACGGCGCTGCTGCTGCACTGGATGCCGCTCGCCTGGAGCTTGTTGCCGCCAACGAACTGGACCTGGCCGCCGGCCGGGCCAACGGCCTTGAGCCCGCCATGCTGGAGCGCCTGGCGCTGACCCCTGCACGCATCGACAGCATGATTGTCGGTTTGCGTCAGGTGGCAAGCCTGCCAGACCCCATCGGCGCGATCCGCGACATGAGCTACCGCCCCTCGGGTATTCAGGTTGGCAAGATGCGCGTACCACTGGGTGTAGTCGGAATCATCTATGAATCTCGTCCGAACGTGACCATTGATGCAGCCAGTCTGTGCCTGAAGTCAGGCAACGCGACCATTCTGCGCGGTGGTTCCGAGGCGATTCACTCCAATCGTGCCATTGCGGTCTGCATTCAGCGAGGACTGGCCGAGGCCGGTTTGCCGCCAGCCGTGGTGCAAGTGGTTGAAGTGACCGATCGTGCTGCAGTGGGCGCATTGATCACCATGCCAGAGTACGTTGACGTGATCGTGCCACGGGGTGGCAAAGGCCTGATCGAACGTGTCAGCCGTGATGCCAAGGTGCCAGTCATCAAACACCTTGACGGCATTTGCCATGTGTACGTCAGTGCCCAGGCCGATCTGGCCAAGGCCCAGCGTATTGCGTTCAACGCCAAAACCTACCGTTATGGCATTTGCGGGGCGATGGAAACCCTGCTGGTGGACCAGGCGGTGGCTGCAGCGTTTCTGCCGGCAATGGCTGAACAATTTCGCGCCAAGGGCGTCGAACTGCGCGGTTGCGAACGCACCCGGGCGTTGATCGATGTGGTGGCGGCGACCGAAGAAGACTGGAACACCGAGTACCTGGACGCGATTTTGTCGATTCGCATCGTCGACGGGCTTGATCAGGCGATTGAACATATCAATCACTACGGCTCTCACCACACCGACTCGATCGTGACTGAACATCAGGGTGAAGCCCGGCGTTTTATGGCCGAAGTGGACTCCAGTTCCGTGATGCTCAACACACCAACCTGCTTTGCTGATGGATTTGAATACGGATTGGGTGCGGAGATTGGCATTTCTACTGATAAGCTGCACGCCCGCGGCCCGGTAGGTCTCGAAGGTCTGACCTGCGAGAAGTACATTGTGGTCGGTGATGGCCAGTTGCGCGGTCAGGAGCCGGTCTGACTTGGTCGCTCTTAAAGCGTCAGGGCCGACACCGAAAATCGAAGCGTTACCCCTGCGCATAGGCGTGCTGGGTGGAACCTTCGATCCGGTGCATATCGGGCATCTGCGTGGCGGACTTGAAGTGGCTGAAATGATGGGGCTCGACGAGCTTCGTCTGACTCCCAATGCCAGGCCGCCCCACCGCGATACGCCCCAAGTGTCAGCTCATGACCGTTTGGCGATGGTCGAGTGTGCTGTCGCAGGAGTGGCTACGCTGGTAGTGGACGCGCGGGAGCTGCAACGGGACAAACCGTCCTACACGATCGATACGCTGGAACTGATGCGGGCCGAAATGGCCGCGGACGACCAGTTGTTTTTACTGTTGGGTTGGGACGCTTTTTGCGGCCTGCCCACGTGGCATCGCTGGGAAGAGTTGCTCCAGCATTGCCATATCCTGGTGCTACAGCGCCCGGATGCCGACAGCGAACCGCCGGATGCCTTGCGCAACCTGCTGGCAGCGCGCTCGGTAAGCGACCCGCTGGCCCTGAAGGGGGCAAGCGGACAGATTGCATTCGTTTGGCAGACGCCGCTCGCGGTATCCGCCACCCAGATCCGTCAACTGCTGGCCAGCGGTAAGTCGGTACGTTACCTGGTGCCCGACGCGGTCCTGGCCTACATCGATGCGCACGGGCTTTACCGTGCGTCGAACTAAAAAGGGAGTGTTTCAAGGCGCGAATTGACGTGTATTGAAACACCCGAACATACGAGCAAAACGAGTTTTATATGACTGACAAAGATGTAAGCAAAGTAAAGCGCAAAGGCACGTTCAAAAGCGCCCCTCTGCCAGAAAAAACCTTCAGCAACGAGCCTCTCAAGGGCGAAGAGCTGGTCAAGGTAGCTGTAGCAGCTCTGGAAGACGTCAAGGCCCAGGACATTCAGGTCATCGACGTTCGTGACAAGCACAGCATCACTGACTTCATGATCATCGCCACCGGTACGTCCAACCGTCAGATCGGCGCGATGCTCGACAAGATCCGTGAAGCGGTCAAGGCTCTGGGCGTCAAGCCGTTGGGCGAAGAAGGCAAGGGTGACAGCGACTGGGTTCTGTTGGACATGGACGACGTGATCGTTCACATGATGACCGCCAGCGCCCGTCAGTTCTACGACCTGGAGCGTCTGTGGGCCGGTGCTGAGCAAAGCCGTGCAGGCAGTGCTGCTCACCACAGCCCGGAAAACACCCACGAGCACTTCCTGAAGCTCAACAAAGACCAAGAGTAAGGGTTCGCTGTGCGCCTGCGTTTGATCGCTGTCGGTTCGCGTATGCCTAAATGGGTGGAAGAAGGCTGGCATGAATATGCCAAGCGTCTGCCATCCGAACTGGCCCTTGAACTGGTGGAAATACCGCTCAATACCCGTGGCAAGAATGCCGACGTGGCTCGATTCATCCGTCAGGAAGGCGAGGCCATGCTGGCCAAAGTCGGCCCCGGAGAGCGGATCGTCACCCTTGAAGTGCACGGCAAACCGTGGAGTACCGAGCAGTTGGCGGTTGAACTCGACCGCTGGCGCCTGGATTCGCGCACGGTGAACTTTATGGTCGGTGGCCCGGAAGGGCTGGCGCCGGAAGTCTGCGCCCGCGCGGATCAGCGCTGGTCGCTGTCGCCATTGACGTTGCCGCACCCGTTGGTAAGGATTCTGATCGGTGAGCAGTTGTATCGCGCCTGGACAGTGTTGTCCGGGCACCCGTATCACAAATAGCTCAGCGCCCTGAATGTCTCAGCCGATTCGCCTTAAAGACCACGAGAAAGACTCACGCCTTGTGCGCGGACGCGTCGTGGTCGGCGCATTTGTGGTGGTGGGGCTGATCTGTGTATTGCTCGCGCGGCTTTATTATCTGCAGGTGGTGCAGTACGAGTACCACTCCACCTTGTCAGAAAACAACCGGGTGCATGTGCAGCCGATCCCGCCTACACGGGGTTTGATCTTTGACCGCAATGGCGTGGTGATTGCGGACAACCGTCCCAGCTTCAGCCTGAGCATGACCCGTGAGCGTTCTGGCGACTGGCAGCAAGTGCTCGACGTTATTGTCGAAGTGCTGCAGCTTGCGCCCGAAGATCGCGCGCTGTTCGAGAAGCGCATGAAGCAGGGGCGGCGGCCATTTGAGCCGGTGCCTATTCTGTTTGAGCTAAACGAAGAGCAGATCGCCCGGATTGCCGTCAACCAGTTCCGCCTGCCCGGGGTCGAGGTGGTTGCGCAGTTGGTGCGCCATTACCCCCAAGGCGCGCATTTTGCGCACTCAGTGGGTTACATGGGGCGGATCAACGAGAAAGAGCTTAAAACCCTCGATCCAGTCAATTACAGCGGTACTCACCATATCGGCAAAACCGGCATCGAGCGCTTCTACGAAGCCGAGCTGCACGGTCAGGTGGGTTACGAAGAAGTCGAAACCAATGCCCGGGGCCGGGTATTGCGGGTACTCAAGCGTACCGACCCGATCCCTGGCAAAGACATCGTGCTCAGTCTCGATATCAAACTTCAGGAAGCGGCCGAAGAAGCGCTGGCAGGGCGCCGTGGCGCCGTGGTTGCACTTAACCCGATGACGGGCGAAGTGCTGGCCATGGTGAGCCAGCCGAGCTTTGACCCAAACCTGTTCGTGACCGGCATCAGCTTCAAGGCTTATGCCGAACTGCGCGATTCGATTGATCGACCGTTGTTCAACCGTATCTTGCGCGGCCTGTATCCACCGGGCTCGACGATCAAGCCTGCGGTAGCGATTGCTGGCCTGGACAGCGGCGTGATCACCGGCTCGTCGCGGGTTTACGACCCCGGCTATTACCAGTTGCCCAATTACGATCACAAATACCGTAACTGGAACCGCACCGGTGATGGCTACGTCGATCTGGACACCGCGATCATGCGCTCCAACGACACCTATTTTTATGACCTGGCCCACAAGCTGGGGATTGATCGCCTGTCGACCTACATGAATCAGTTCGGTATCGGGCGAAAGGTCTCCCTGGACATGTTCGAAGAGTCCGCCGGTCTGATGCCGTCCCGCGAGTGGAAGCGCGCCACCCGGCGTCAGGCCTGGTTCCCGGGGGAGACGCTGATTCTGGGGATCGGTCAGGGTTACATGCAGTCCACGCCTTTGCAGCTGGCCCAGGCCACGGCGCTGATTGCCAGCAAAGGCAAGTGGATTCGTCCGCACCTGGCCAAGACCATCGAAGGCGTGCCGCCGGTGGATCCGGATCCGGTGCCGGACATCGTTCTGCGTGACCCGTCCAATTGGGCCAAGGTCAACCACGGCATGCAGCAAGTGGTGCATGGCGCACGCGGTACGGCGCGGGTTGCGGGCGTTGGCGCGCAATACCTGATTGCCGGCAAGAGCGGTACGGCGCAGGTAGTAGCCATCAAGCAGGGTGAAAAATATGACCGCTCTAAGGTTCAGGAGCGTCACCGCGACCACGCCTTGTTCGTCGGCTTTGCTCCGGCCAATAACCCGCAAATTACCGTGTCGGTCATGATTGAAAACGGCGAAGCCGGTAGCCGCGTAGCCTCGCCCGTAGTGCGCAAGGTCATGGACGCCTGGTTGCTGGGTGAAGACGGCAAACTCAAACCCGAGTACGGCGGTCCCGTAAAGGCAGAGGTTCCGGCTGATGATCAGTAATTTCGACCGTATCCTCTCCAGTGAGGACGTGATGCGTCGCCGTGCCACGCTGCTTCAGCGTTTGCATATCGATGGCCCGCTGCTGATTTTGTTGCTGACTCTGGCGGCTGGCAGCCTGTTCGTGCTGTATTCGGCAAGCGGCAAAAGCTGGGATCTGCTGAGCAAACAGGCAACTTCATTCGGGATCGGGCTGGTGTCGATGTTCATCATCGCTCAGCTTGAACCGCGTTTTATGGCTCGCTGGGTACCGATCGGTTATCTGGCAGGCGTGCTGTTGCTGGTGGTGGTTGACGTCATGGGCCACAACGCCATGGGCGCCACACGCTGGATCAACATCCCCGGGGTGATTCGCTTCCAGCCCTCGGAGTTCATGAAAATCCTCATGCCGGCGACCATCGCCTGGTACCTGTCCAAGCGCACGTTACCGCCGCAGCTCAAACACGTGGCGGTCAGTCTGATGCTGATCGGGGTGCCCTTTGCCCTGATTGTGCGCCAGCCCGACCTGGGCACGGCCTTGCTGGTACTGGCGGGCGGTGCGTTTGTACTGTTCATGGGCGGGCTGCGCTGGCGCTGGATCCTCAGTGTGCTGGCTGCGACGGTACCTGTGGCGATTGCCATGTGGCTTTTCGTGATGCACGACTACCAGAAGCAGCGGGTTCTGACGTTCCTCGATCCTGAAAGCGATCCGCTGGGCACCGGCTGGAACATCATCCAGTCCAAGGCCGCCATCGGTTCGGGCGGGGTGTTCGGCAAGGGCTGGCTGCTGGGCACCCAGTCGCACCTGGACTTTCTCCCGGAAAGCCACACCGACTTCATTATTGCGGTGATGGGTGAAGAATTCGGGCTTGTCGGTATTTGCGCGCTGCTGCTGATTTACTTGCTGTTGATCGGTCGTGGCCTGGTGATTACCGCCCAGGCACAGACGCTGTTCGGCAAATTGCTGGCAGGCAGCCTGACCATGACGTTTTTTGTTTATGTTTTCGTCAACATCGGTATGGTCAGTGGCTTGTTACCGGTAGTGGGCGTGCCATTGCCATTTATCAGTTACGGCGGCACTTCGCTCGTGACGCTGTTGTCAGCGTTTGGGGTTTTGATGTCGATTCACACACATCGCAAGTGGATCGCACAAGTTTGATTAAGGTGAATTATTCAATGCAAGCAATGCGTGGCTGGGCCGCTCGATACGCGTCATGGGTAGGCCTGCTGGGTCTATTCGGGGCAGCGCAGAGCGCCGTAGCCGGTGACTACGAGGGCTCACCCCAAGTGGCGGAGTTCGTCGGTGAAATGACCCGCGACTACGGATTCGCCGGCGAGCAACTGATGGGCGTATTCCGTGAGGCCGAGCGCAAACAGAGCATTCTCGATGCCATTTCCCGCCCGGCTGAACGCGTCAAACAGTGGAAAGAATACGGCCCGATGTTTTTGACCGACGCCCGGGTTGCACGAGGTGTCGATTTTTGGCGTGAGCACGAAGCCGTACTGGCCCGCGCCGAGCAGGAGTACGGGGTTCCGGCCCAGGTGATTGTGTCGATCATCGGCGTTGAGACCTTTTATGGGCGTAATACGGGCAACTACCGGGTGATCGATGCACTGTCGACCCTGGGTTTCGATTACCCGCCCCGTGCCGAATTTTTCCGTAAGGAACTGCGTGAGTTCCTGCTGCTGACCCGCGAAGAACAAGTCGACCCGCTTACCCTTAAAGGCTCTTATGCCGGGGCGATGGGTTTGCCGCAGTTCATGCCGAGCAGCTTTCGCGCCTATGCCGTGGACTTCGACGGTGATGGTCATATCAATATCTGGAGCAATCCGGACGATGCTATTGGCAGCGTTGCCAGCTACTTCAAGCGTCATGGCTGGGTAGCGGGTGAGCCGGTGGTGATTCGCGCCGATGTGCGAGGCGATCGGGTCGATGAAGGCCTGACTCAGGGCATCGAGCCGGTCAAGACCGTCGGGGAGTTGCGAGCGCTGGGCTGGTCGAGTCATGATGCGCTGCGCGACGACATGCCGGTGACGGCGTTCCGTCTTGAAGGCGCCGACGGCCCTGAATACTGGATGGGCCTGAAGAATTTTTATGCGATCACGCGCTACAACCGAAGCGTGATGTACGCCATGGCAGTGCATCAACTGTCCGACCTGCTGGTTCAAGCACGGGGCAACAAGTAATGCCGTTTCTAGCGATCCGTACACCTTTGAAGCTCGCCGCCTGCGCCGCTATCGCGCTACTGGTGGTGAGTTGCTCCAGCAGCCGCACGACGACTCCGCAAACGTCTGCCGGTGTCAGTTCCAAGCCAGGTCTGGACATCAACCGCGCGCATAAAGATGGCGCACCATGGTGGGATGTCGACGTGTCTCGTATCCCGGATGCCACGCCGACCCTGCACAGCGGTCCTTACAAGGCTGCACCGTACTCGGTTCTGGGCAAGACCTACTTTCCGATGCAAGAGTCCAAGACCTACGTGGCCTCTGGCACTGCGTCCTGGTACGGCACCAAGTTTCACGGTCAAAACACGGCCAATGGCGAAGTGTATGACCTGTACGGCATGAGCGCGGCACATAAAACCCTGCCGTTGCCCAGCTACGTCAAAGTAACCAATCTCGATAACGGCAAGGCCGTAGTCCTGCGGGTTAACGACCGTGGACCGTTTTATTCGGACCGCATCATCGACCTGTCCTACGCTGCCGCCAAGAAACTGGGCTATGCCGAAACCGGTACGGCACGGGTCAAGGTTGAAGGCATTGACCCTCAAGCCTGGTGGGCCCAGCGCGGTCGTCCGGCACCCTTGATGCTCAATGAGCCGAAAATGGCCCAGAACACCGCTCCGACCGTCTCTACCGGCAAGATTGAGCAATGGACGCCACCGGCGCAGCAGCATGCCGCCGATGTCGTACCGGTCAGCACCCTGCCCAAGGGGCAGGGTACGTATTTGCAGGTAGGCGCCTTTGCCAATCCGGACGCCGCCGAGTTGCTTCGTTCCAAGCTCAGTGGCATGGTCAGTACCCCTGTGTTCATCAGCTCGATTGTGCGCAATCAGCAAACCTTGCATCGAGTGCGCCTGGGGCCTATTGCTTCGGCGGGCGAAGTACAGCAAACGCAAAACAGCGTGCGCCTGGCCAATTTGGGCCAGCCAAGTGTTGTGACGTCGGATCAGTAGCACCGATCAAAGCGTTGGGCCCGGAGCATCAGGGGCCCAAACGCAGTTGCAGAGGTCAAGAATAAAAGCCCTTTCAGGGGCAGGGACTGCAACTGAATACGCGGCAGTCAGTCATACGACTGCCTGTACAGTTTTGCCCGTGAGGGTAAGTTTCAATTAACAACTTCGAGAGACGGATGAACATCACCACTTTTGCCAAACGCCTGTGCCTGCTTGTACCGCTGATCGTCACTCCTGCCGCCTGGGCAGTCGAGATGATGCCGTCGCCGCCACAACTTGCAGCCAAGTCCTACGTTCTGATGGATGCCAGCAGCGGTAACGTGCTGGTCGAGAACAACGGTGACCAGCGTCTGCCACCAGCCAGCCTCACCAAGCTGATGACTGCTTACATCGCGACCCTGGAAATCCGTCGTGGTCAGATCGGCGAAAACGATCCGGTAACTGTCAGTGAAAACGCCTGGCGTACCGGTGGTTCGCGGATGTTCATCAAGGTCGGCACTCAAGTGTCGGTCAGCGACCTGCTGCACGGCATCATCATTCAGTCGGGTAACGACGCCAGCGTGGCTTTGTCTGAGCACATTGCCGGCAGCGAAGACGCATTTGCCGACATGATGAACAAAACCGCTGGCGAGTTGGGCATGTCCAACAGCCACTTCATGAACCCGACCGGCCTGCCAAACCCGGAGCATTACTCGTCGGCTCATGACATGGCATTGCTGGCCCGTGCCATCATTCACGAAGACCCGACTCACTATGCGATCTACTCGCAGAAAGAGTTCTTCTGGAACGGCATCAAGCAGCCTAACCGCAACCTGTTGCTGTGGCGTGACAAGACCGTTGACGGTCTGAAAACCGGTCACACCGACGAAGCAGGCTACTGCATGGTGTCGTCGGCTGTTCGTGATGGCCAGCGTCTGATTGCCGTGGTGTTTGGTACCAACAGCGAAGTCGCCCGTGCTGCCGAAACGCAAAAGCTGCTGACCTACGGTTTCCGCTTCTTCGAAACCCAGACCTTCTACCAGAAGGGTGTAGAGCTGGCTCAGGCCCCGGTCTGGAAAGGCACTACCAACCAGGTCAAAGCCGGTTTGGCTGAAGACTTGACCATGACGCTGCCTAAAGGCCAATTGAAAAAGCTGGCTGCAAGCATGACCATGAACCCGCAACTGATGGCCCCTATCGCCCAAGGCGATGTGATCGGCAAGGTTGAGGTCAAGCTCGACGACAAGGTTGTGCACAGCGCCGACCTGATTGCACTGGAGCCCGTTGAGGAAGGCGGTATTTTCCGACGCGTCTGGGACAGCATCCGTCTATTCTTCTACGGACTGTTCAACTAATAGCTCCCACCTGTATGGCTCCGCGCTTACACGGCGCGGAGTTATCTCTGTAGCTCAAGGCTTACGAGGCCAATACGCCATGACCGATACCGAAGTAAAGGCGCCAAAGATCGAATTCCCTAACGTGGATTACCCGGTTAAGGTGATCAGCGACACGGGTGTGGGCAACAAGGACAGGATCATCGACATCGTCAAGAAACACGCGACGGTCAACGATGATCGTGTCGACGAACGCCAGAGCACCAATGGCAAGTACACGACGATCCAGTTGCACATCGTGGCAACCGATCAGGATCAGCTCTACAACATCAACAGCGAACTGCGAGCCACCGGCTTCGTACACATGGTGTTGTGATGTCGCAGGTCTTGGGTATTCGCGAACTGGGTCAGCTTGATTACGAGCGTACCTGGCTGGCGATGCAACGTTTCACCGATGAGCGCAAGCTTGAGCCGGACACGCAAGATGAAGTCTGGCTGGTGCAGCATCCGCCGGTATTTACCCAAGGCCAGGCAGGCAAGGCCGAGCACCTGCTATTACCGGGTGATATCCCGGTGGTGAAGTCGGATCGCGGTGGCCAGGTGACCTATCATGGCCCTGGTCAATTGGTCGCTTACCTGTTGCTTGACGTGCGCCGGCTGGGTTATGGCGTGCGTGAGCTGGTCACGCGGATGGAACAGTGCCTGATCGACCTTCTCGCCAGCTATGGCGTGAACGCTGCGGCCAAGCCTGATGCCCCCGGTGTGTATGTTGACGGCGCGAAAATCGCCTCACTGGGGCTGCGAATCCGTAATGGCTGCTCCTTCCATGGTCTGGCCCTGAATGTGGACATGGACCTGGAACCGTTTCGACGGATTAACCCCTGTGGTTATGCGGGGCTGGCGATGACCCAGCTGCGTGACCATGCAGGGCCGATTGAATTTGCCGAGGTAGGTGCCCGGCTGCGTGTGCAGCTCGTCAAACACCTCGACTATGCTGAGCAGACGACCCTGACGGGCGGAATCGACTGATATGACTACTGCGCAAGACGCTGTTCAAACCCTGATCCCAACGCTGGATATCTCAGAACGTGCAGCCCGCGCCAGCGAGGCCCGTTCCAAGGTTGAGACCGGCGTTAAATTGCGCGGTGCCGAAAAGGTTGCGCGTATCCCGGTAAAGATCATTCCGACCACCGAGCTGCCGAAGAAGCCTGACTGGATTCGTGTACGCATTCCGGTTTCGCCTGAAGTCGACCGTATCAAGTCATTGCTGCGCAAGCACAAGCTGCACAGCGTGTGCGAAGAAGCTTCCTGCCCGAACCTGGGCGAGTGCTTCTCGGGCGGCACCGCGACCTTCATGATCATGGGCGATATCTGCACCCGCCGCTGCCCGTTCTGCGATGTGGGCCACGGTCGACCGAAGCCACTGGACGTCAACGAGCCTGAAAGCCTGGCCATCGCCATTGCTGACTTGCGCCTGAAGTACGTGGTGATCACCTCGGTAGACCGCGACGACCTGCGTGACGGCGGTGCCCAGCACTTTGCCGATTGCATCCGCGAGATCCGCAAGCTGTCACCGGGTGTTCTGCTTGAAACCCTCGTGCCGGATTACCGTGGTCGCATGGACGTTGCGCTGGACATCACCGCAGCCGAGCCGCCTGACGTGTTCAACCACAACCTCGAAACCGTGCCGCGCCTGTACAAGGCCGCCCGCCCTGGTTCCGACTACCAGTGGTCGCTGACCTTGCTCCAGCGCTTCAAGCAGATGATGCCGCACATCCCGACCAAGTCCGGCCTGATGCTGGGTCTGGGCGAGACGGATGAAGAAGTCATTGAAGTGATGAAGCGCATGCGCGAACACGACATCGACATGCTGACCCTGGGTCAGTACTTGCAGCCATCGCGCAACCACTTGCCGGTACAGCGTTTCGTGCACCCGGACGTTTTCGCCTGGTTCGCCGAAGAAGGCTACAAAATGGGCTTCAAAAACGTGGCATCCGGCCCGTTGGTACGTTCTTCGTATCACGCGGATGAACAAGCCAAGCTGGTCAAATCCATGCTGGTGAGTGCCTGATTCCATGACAAACCGGAGCACCGCGCCCGTGTCTTTCAAGACCCACAGCGCGGTGCCCGCGTTGCCCGCTGGTGGGGTGATCGCCCTGATCGCCCCGGCCGGTCCCGCCGAACTTGATCTGAAACTCGCCACCCAATGGATGCATGACCGCGGCTATCAGCTGCGGGTATTTCCGGGTGTGTGGGAAAAGGACGGTTATCTTGCAGGCTCCGATGCAGTGCGCTTGCGCGACCTGCATGATGCGTTTGCTGATGACAGTATTGATGCGATTTTCTGCCTGCGGGGCGGTTACGGTAGCCCGCGCTTGCTGGAAGGCATCGATTTTGAGCTGCTGCGTCGCCATCCCAAGCCTTTTGTGGGCTACAGCGATATCACCGCGCTGCACCTGGCGATCACTCGTTACGCGGGCTTTGTGACCTTTCACGGGCCGATGTTGAACGCCGACTTGCTGGGCAACAAGCAGCCACCCACTGAATCCTCACTGCTACGCATGCTCAGCGGGCGACAACTGCCCGTGCTTGAGCACCCAGCTGCCTACCCCCTGATGACGATTGCGCCCGGATGCGCCAGTGGCCGTCTGCTGGGCGGCAATCTATCCATGATCTGCGCCACTCTCGGGACTGCGTTTGAGCTGGATGACGAAGACATCATTCTGTTTATCGAAGACGTGAACGAGCCGCTATACCGGGTTGATCGCCTGCTTACACATTTGCGCCTGGCGGGTAAGCTCGACAGGTTGCGAGGTGTCCTGGTGGGGGATGTAGCGGGGGTTGATGTGCTGGCGTTGGGGCGGTTGCTTACCCAGGAGCTGGGTGGGCTAGGGATTCCGGTGTTGGCGGGATGGCGCAGCGGGCATTGTGACCCCAATCTGACCCTGCCGATGGGGGCTCAGGTGCGACTGGATGCGGACCTGCAGCAGTTGGTGCTTGAGCAGGATGTGGTCACAGTAAAAACTTGAACCGTGGGAGCGGGCTTGCTAGCGATTGCATCGACTCGTTTTGTCAGAGATACCGAGTTGATAGCATCGCGAGCAAGCCCGCTCCTACAGGTTGAGTCGCGACTCAACGGCTTCGCAAACTCTCCAGCAACTTGTGACTCGGATAGCCGTCAGCTGGCCAGCCCATGGCTTGCTGCGCGCTCCGAATCGCTTTGCGGGTGTTGGCGCCAATAATGCCATCAGCATTGCCAGCATCGTAGTTACGCTCGCTCAGCAGTGTTTGCAACTCGACGCGTTCGGAACGGCTCAGCGGTCGATCATCTTTTGGCCACGCGGCCATGATGTTTCCGCCACCGTTGAAGCGCTGAGACAACAAGCCCACCGCCAGCGCATAGGACGATGAATTGTTGTAACGCAGGATGGCGCGGAAGTTATCCAGCACCAGGAACGCCGGGCCACGGTAGCCTGCAGGCAGGAGCAGGGTAGCGCTCAACTGCTCGGAGCCGGAAGAGGTGTCAGGCACTAATACACCCAACTGTTGCCACTCGGCTACGGTCTTTTTGACGGCACCATCAGCCAGCGCGTAATCAAACCCGGCAGGCAGCATGACCTCAAAGCCCCATGGCTGGCCTTGTTTCCAGCCTGAGCTTTGCAAGTAATGCGCAGTCGAGGCCAAGGCGTCAGCTGAGCTGTTCCAGATGTCACGACGCCCATCACCGTCGAAATCCACGGCATGGGTTTCGTAGGTGGTAGGAATGAACTGGGTCTGGCCCATTGCTCCGGCCCAGGAGCCGAGCATTTTTTCTGCGCTGATATCGCCTTGCTGAATGATTTTCAGCGCCGAGATCAGTTGGCTTTGGGCGAATTCCGGGCGACGCCCTTCGTAGGCGAGGGTGGCCAGGGAGCGAATGACAGACTTGTTGCCCTGGAACGAGCCAAAGTTGCTCTCCATCCCCCAGACCGAAACCAGCACTTGGCGGTCGACGCCATAACGCTGTTCGATGCGGCTCAGCAGTTCGGCGTTTTGCTCCAGCAAACGCTGGCCATTGCGCACACGCAAAGGTGACAGGGCGCCGTCGAGGTATTCCCAGACCGGGCGGCTGAATTCAGGTTGGCTGCGGTCTGCCTTGATCACGCTCATGTCGGGCGTGATGTCCGCAAAGGCGTTATCGAACACCTGCGGGCTGATTCCGGCGTTAAGGGCCTGAACACGGAAATTGGCCTGCCACTCACTGAAGCTCTGTGCGGGCTGGACAAAGGGGATGTCGGTGCTTGGCGCACTGGTGGTCACCGCTGGTGCGGGAGGCGTCACAGGCAGGGGTTGAGCATCGGCTGCGGTAGGTTTCTCGGCGCAGGCGACTAAAAGGATGACGCTGGAAGCAGCGATCAGTTGGCGCATCGGCCAACCACGTTTATGACTTAAGGGCATGCGCAGGTCCAGGTAATGCAAATCAGATGCAGACCTTATCATCCCCGCTGTCAGGCAGCCAGAAAGTAAAAAGCCTCCCGGTCTCTCGACTGGAAGGCTTCGCGGCGGTAGCTGCCTTTGCCTTTGGCGGGGCGTTCCTGGCGGCTGCGGAACAGGGGTTGGGCGACGATGGATTTGGCCTTGTTGGGGCGTTTGCTCATGGCAGGTGCTCTCGCTTGGTTTGAACAAGCGCAAATCATCGGCCAGTTTTTTTCGGTTGTCCAGTGACCGGGGCCGGGCGGTAAACCCGTAGCAGCCTTCGGCAGCTGCTACGGGGGGCGTTAGCGCTTCAGGGTTATTCCGCTGGCAGATTCAGACGTTGCCCACACATCAACAGCGCCAACCGGCTCAGGCTGCTCCACGGTGAGCCCGCGGCCTGGCCCTTGATTTGCGCATCGATACGCTGTGCGTCCATCAACAGTTGTGCCCAGCGCTGTGCCGAGTAACGTTGCAAGGCTTTGCTCATCAACGGCTTACGTTTGTCCCAGACCGGAGGGCGGGCCTGGCTGAAAGCCTTGTCCAGCGGGATACCCTGACTGTATTGCAGCGCAATATTGGCCAGTACCCGCAGTTCACGTGCCAGCGCCCACAGGATCACAGGAGGTTCTACGCCTTCACCGCGTAATCCTTCAAGCATGCGCAAAGCGTGGGAAGCCTCGCCGTTCAGTACGGCATCGACCAGGCCAAATACATCAAAGCGCGCACTGTCAGCCACCGCGGCCTGCACGGTTTCGACGGTTATCTGACCGTCATCGGTCATTAGTTTGAGCTTTTCGATTTCCTGGGCGGCTGCCAGCAGATTGCCCTCGACCCTTGCGGCAATCAGTTCGACGGCGTCCTGGCTGGCAGCCAAGCCCGCCTGGGACAAGCGCTGGCGAATCCATTGAGGCAGTTGATTGGCGTCTACTGGCCAGATCTGTATGAACTGGGTATGAGGCCCCTCAACAAGTGCCTTGCCCCATTTGGTCTTCTGCGCGCTGCCATCAAGCTTGGGCAGGCTGATCAGCAGCAAGGTGTCTTCGGCCGGGCGTGAGCAGTACTCGATCAATGCCGCAGCGCCTTTATCGCCGGGCTTGCCCGAAGGCAGGCGCAGTTCCAGCAGGCGTTTTTCAGCAAACAGAGACATGCTGGCGCCCGCTTGCAGCAGGGTACCCCAGTCAAAGCTGGCGTCGGCGCTGAACACCTGGCGCTCATCAAAACCTTGTTGGCGAGCGGTGCTGCGAATGGCGTCTGCGGCTTCCTGACACAGCAACGGGTCATCGCCGCTGATGATGTAGACCGGCGAGAGGCTGCCTTGCAGGTGTTTGGCGAGTTGGGCGGGGGCGAGTTTCATAGGGGCTATAACGATAGCGGGGCGCTTGAGCGCCCCGTATGCCTTACTGGTCTTGCAGTTCGAGAGGCGACTGTTGAGGGGTTTCCTCTTGAGCCTTGCGTGCAGCTTCAATGGCGTCGGCTTCAGCCTTGGCCTTCTCGTCGGCCTGCTGTTGCAGTTTTTCCAGTTGCTCTGGAGTCAACTGCTCAAGACGCAGGACCAGTTGCTGCACGAGGTCGCGACGCATCTCTTTGCGGATCAATTGGGCTTCCTGGTTGGCGCCAGCGATGTTGCTGGCGTCCTGCAGGTAAACCTTGTTGGCTTCAACCCGGTTGCTCAGCAGTGTCAGGTTGTTGCGACCCTGGATCTCGTAGTTGACCACGTTGGTCAGTTCATACTCGGCGGTACCGCCGTTGCCCGCGTAGCTGGCGGCGCGCTGAGATTCTTTTTCGCTGGTCAGAATCATTTTGTACGGAGCACTGGCGGTAAGTTTCACGCCGCTGTTTTCCAGTACTTGACGCAGTTGGCGCACGGTATCGCCATAGGCGTTGCGAGCCGTTACGTCGAGTTCGGTGATCGTCAGCTGATTGGTGCCGGTGCCGCGCAGTTGAAAGCCGCAGGCGCTCAACAAAATAGCGAGACCCATCACCAGCAGGTTGCGTTTGATCATGTGTTGCTCCCCTTGAAACCAGATAGGCCGACTAGGCGGCCCTGAAGGTCTTATTGGGCGCCCGCGTATGGCACGGGCGCCTGTTCCAGTTAGCTCGCGACGATGTTGACCAGTTTGCCCGGCACCACGATCACTTTGCGAATCGTCAGGCCTTCGGTAAACCGCAGTACGTTTTCATTGATGCGGGCTGCGGCTTCAACGTCTTCACGGCTGGCGCTGGCTGGCATTTCGATATGTCCGCGCAGTTTGCCGTTGACCTGGATAACCAGTTGCAGGGTGTCCTGGATCAGTGCGTTTTCATCCAGGGTTGGCCATGGCGCATCAATGACGGCACCGGCATGGCCCAATTGGTTCCACAGCTCATGGCTGATGTGCGGAGTGATTGGCGCCAGCACCAGTGCAACAGTTTCAAGACCTTCCTGAAGCAGGGCGCGGTCTTGTTCAGTCACTTGCGGTGCTTTTTCAAGCACGTTCATCACGGTCATCACCTGGGCGACGGCGGTGTTGAATTTGTGATGCAGGCCGACGTCCTGGCTCGCTTGCTTGATAGCCTGGTGAATAGCGCGGCGAATGACTTTTTGTTCGTCGCTCAGGCTGGCGATATCCAGCTTGCCCGGCAGGCCTTGGGCAACGTGGGCATAGGCCAGACGCCATACGCGCTTGAGGAAGCGGTGCGAACCTTCAACACCCGAATCGGACCATTCCAGGCTCGCGTCAGGTGGCGAGGCAAACATCATGAACAGACGGCAGGTATCTGCGCCGTATTGCTCGATCATGTATTGCGGGTCGACGCCGTTGTTCTTGGACTTGGCCATTTTTTCAGTGCCGCCGATTTCAACGGGCAGGCCGTCGCTGATCAGTTTGGCGCCGATGATCTTGGCCTTGCTGTCACGCTCCAGTTCGACATCTGCCGGGTTGAACCAGGTCAGCGCACCGTTGGCTTCGCGACGGTAGTAAGTCTCGGCAATCACCATGCCCTGAGTCAGCAGGTTCTTGAACGGCTCGTTGGAGCTGACAAGGCCTTCATCACGCATCAGTTTGTGGAAGAAGCGTGCGTACAGCAGGTGCAGGATGGCGTGTTCGATACCGCCTATGTACTGGTCAACCGGCAGCCAGTGGTCAGCCGCCGATTTCTCGACCAGGCCACCTTCATAGTGCGGCGAAGCATAACGGGCGTAGTACCACGAGGACTCGACGAAGGTGTCCATCGTGTCGGTTTCGCGCTTGGCCGGTGCGCCACATTTAGGGCAGCTGCACTCGTAGAATTCAGGCATACGCGCCAATGGCGAGCCGGCGCCATCGGGCACGACGTCTTCTGGCAAGATCACGGGCAACTGGTCTTCTGGGACCGGAACGTCACCGCAGGTCTCGCAATGCACGATCGGGATCGGGCAGCCCCAGTAGCGCTGACGGCTGATGCCCCAGTCGCGAAGACGGAACTGGGTACGCGACTGGCCCAGGCCTTTGGCGGCCAGAGCGGCTTCAATGGCCGCGAATGCCGCATCGAAGTCCAGGCCGTCAAACTCGCCGGAGTTGATCAGCGTACCGTGCTCGTTGTAGGCGTCCTGCCACGGAGCAGGTGATTCGTCGCCCGCGCTGGTGCGAACTACCGCTTTGATCGGCAGGTTGTACTTGGTGGCGAATTCGAAATCACGCTCGTCGTGTGCTGGAACGGCCATCACTGCGCCGTCGCCGTAATGCATCAACACATAGTTGGCGACCCAGACCGGGAGTTTTTCACCGGTCAGCGGGTGCTCAACGAACAACGAGGTTGGCAGGCCCTTTTTCTCCTGGGTCGCCATATCGGCTTCGGCTACGCTGCCGCCTTTGCATTCAGCGATAAACGCCTGCAGCTCAGGGTTGCCTTGTGCAGCCAGAGTGGCGAGCGGGTGCTCGGCAGCCACGGCCACATAGGTGGCGCCCATCAGGGTGTCAGGACGGGTGGTGAAGACCTTGAGTGCACCCGCTTCGCCGATGGACTCGACGTTGTAGGGGAACTGCACTTCCATGCCGCGGGATTTGCCAATCCAGTTACGTTGCATGGTTTTGACCTGCTCGGGCCAGCCCGGCATGTCGTCGAGGCTTTCGAGCAGCTCATCCGCGTAAGCGGTGATCTTGAAGTAGTACATCGGGATTTCGCGCTTTTCAATCAGCGCGCCCGAACGCCAGCCGCGGCCGTCGATGACCTGCTCGTTGGCCAGAACGGTCTGGTCCAGCGGGTCCCAGTTCACGGTACCGTTTTTACGGTAGATCACACCTTTTTCGAACAGGCGGGTGAACAGCCATTGCTCCCAGCGGTAGTAATCCGGCTGGCAGGTAGTGATTTCGCGAGACCAGTCAACGGCCAGACCCAGGCTACGCAGCTGGGTTTTCATGTAGGCGATGTTTTCGTAGGTCCACTTGGCCGGCGCGACGTTGTTTTTCATCGCGGCGTTTTCGGCCGGCATGCCGAAGGCATCCCAACCCATGGGTTGCAGGACGTTTTTGCCAAGCATGCGCTGGTAACGGGAGATTACGTCACCGATGGTGTAGTTACGCACATGCCCCATGTGTAGCTTGCCGCTTGGGTACGGGAACATCGATAGGCAGTAGTAAGTCTCTTTGCCTAGATCTTCGCTGACTTCGAAGGACTTTTGGTTGTCCCAGAATGATTGGGCGGCGGCTTCTATTTCACGGGGCTGATATTGTTCGTGCATGGCTACTTGTACTGATAAAGGGTGGCCTAATCCTCTTCAACATAGACCGGCTATTGTGTTGCCCGGTCAGGTTGGAGCAGGGGTTACAGGAAGTCCCGTAGCATACATGACCCCGCTCTATCGAGGGAAACCCTGATTGCCTCATCACTCCGTTGGTCGCAGCAGCACGCCGGTTTTACATGCGCAGCTAAGCTGTCTTTGGGGGAGAAACATTTCCTTAAATGAGGTGGACGGATGGCAGAGTTGCAACGCAGTGCACCAACATCGCAAGTGTATGAGCGGCTGATTGATCGTTTGAACGTGGCTCTTGATTCAGCAAATACGGCTGTCCAATTACGTGATGAGCGTCCAGTTGAACTGGAGTTACGAGGCTTGAGTCGTGCCGAGCTGGAGTTGATCAACCTCTATTTGAATCGGACGGGGCGTGAGGCAATTGAACGCTCGCAAGGCAGCAGGAACATGCAAGATGCCCCTAAAGCCAAGGTCATCTGGCTCAAAGACAGGGTGCAGGGAGCTTAGGGCCTTACGGCGATTCAACGATTCAGGCCGGGCCTTCATAAAAAGTCGCATCAAAAACGGTTGTACTCCGGGTTGATGTATCAAGCGTTTGTGTTTGGGTTTCTCACCTGCGCTGTTGATGCGTTCACTCAACCCCCTTAGGCTTCGGGCATCTTTGGAGATGCTCGATGCCTATTCGATATTTTTTAAAACAACTTCTACTACCTCCCGGAATTCTTCTACTCCTCTTGGTGCTTGCCTGGTGGCTGCGTCGTTCCCGCCCGCGTTTGGCGGGTGTGCTGTTCGCCTTGGGTGTGGGCGGATTTTGGCTGATGAGCTTGCCAGTGATGGTGGAGTGGGGCGCACGGGTGCTCGAAAGCGAGCCGCCGCTGGCTCAAGGCGAGTGGTCAACACTCGCGCAGCGGGCGGATGCAATCGTGGTGCTGGGTTCGGGCCGTGAGCGGGGAGACCCGGCATGGGGCAGCGATCAACCGACGGGAATAGGCCTGGAGCGCCAGCGATATGCGGCTCGTCTGGCCAAGGCTTCAGGTTTACCGGTACTGACCACAGGAGGTTTGCACTACGGCACGCCACCCAGCGAGGCGCAATTGATGGCGGACTCGTTGCGCGATGACTTTGGTGTAAACGTGCGCTGGAAAGAAGAGCAAAGCCGTACCACGTGGGAGAACGCCAAAATGACGGCAGATATTCTGCTGCCGTTGGGTATCAAGCGCGTGATCGTAGTGACACACGGCTGGCACATGCCACGTTCAGTGTGGAGCTTTGAAAAGGCTGGCTTTGAAGTCGTGCCCGCCCCCGTTGGATTCTTGAGTGCTGACAATGCTCGGCCGCTGGGGGGCTGGATGCCCGAGTACAAGTCGTTCTGGCAGTCTGGGTTGTTGATCAATGAAGCGGTTGGGCAGATTGCCTATCCGCTTTTTTACCGGTAACTGAGAGGCAGGGCGTTTGGCTGTTTGTGGGAGCGGGCTTGCTCGCGATGCAAGCGCTGCGGTCTGGAAGGCAGCAGTGATGCATTCGCGAGCAAGCCTGATAGCCACTACACCGTCTTGGCAATCCGGCTGGTGACCAGAGCCCAGCCAATCAGCAGGCTGCACAGGATGATCAGCGGCCACGAACGCCATTGCAGGTAAGGCGTGAGGTTGTGCATGGGCACTACTTCGCCATACATGATGCCGCGTTCAAACTGCGGGATCTGCGTGGTGATTTGCCCAAATGGGTCGATCAGCGCAGTCACGCCATTGTTGGTCGCCCGGATCATCCAGCGTCCCGCTTCCAGGGCGCGCATTTGCGCCATCTGCAAGTGTTGCAGCGGGCCGATCGAGGTGCCGAACCAGGTGTCGTTGCTGATGGTCAGCAAAATGTCGCTCTGGGCCGCAAGGCCGGCCACGAAGTCCGGGTACACCACTTCATAGCAAATCAGCGGCGCGATCTGGTAACCCTTGGCTTGCAGCATGGCCTGGTCGGCCGGGCCGCGGGCAAAGTCCGACATTGGCAGGTCGAAGAAGGCGATCAAGCCACGCAACACATCCTGCATCGGCACGTACTCACCAAACGGCACCAGTTTCTGTTTCAGGTAGATGCCATCGGCTTCCCCGACAGCGGTAATGCCGTTGAAGAAGCGCTGCTCGTGACGCACTTCCTGGCGAATCGGTACGCCGGTAATCAGCGCCGAGTTTCGATCCGCAGCAAACCGCCCCATCATGCTTAGAAAACCTTCCGCGTTTTCTTTGAGCACCGGCACAGCGGTTTCTGGCCAGACGATCAAGTCGACCCGCTTGGAGCTGAAGGTCATGTCGCGGTACAGGGCCAGCTGCGCATTAAGCTGCGCGGGGTCCCATTTCATGCTTTGTTCGATATTGCCCTGGATCGCTGCCACGCTCAGCGGATCACCCGAGGGGCTGGTCCAGGCGTGATGCTTGAGCGCCTGGCCGATGCACCATGGGCCGAGCAGCAACACCAGGCCCGCCACGACAAAGGCTTTGCGTTTGGCCTTGATCAGTCGCGGCACGTTGCACAGCAGGGCTGCTGTCAACGCCAGGGTGAAGGAAATCAGCCACATGCCACCCAGCGGGGCAAGCCCGGCCAGCGGGCCGTCGAGCTGGCTGTAACCGGAGTACAGCCAAGGGAAGCCGGTAAGGAACCAGCCACGGAACGCTTCTTGCGCGACCCATAAAGCGGCAAACGCCAATGTGTCGGCCAGGGGGGCTTCATTGCGACGAATCCAGCGTGCCCAGAGCCAAGCGGGCAGTGCAAAGAACCATGCAATAGCGGCCGTGAACGCCAGCATCAGCAGTCCGGCCAGCAGTACAGACGCGCCGCCGAAGTGATGAATGCTGTAGTAGATCCAGCTGGTACCGGCGCCAAACAGGCCGAACCCGTAGCACCAGCCACGCCCCAGCGCCTGCTTTGGAGACAGGTCGCGCAAGCCGAGATAGAAAATGGCCAGGGCAACCAGTGCCAGTGGCCAGATATCGAAGGGTGCCAACGCCAGGGTTGTCAGTGCGCCGGCCACCACGGCCAGCAAGTTACCGGGCCAGCCGGGGGAGGTTATCCAGCGCATTTCAATCCTTGGTATTGAGGTTTAGCGGGCAATAGGCGTGAGACGAATCAGATGAATCCGGCGACTGTCCGCATTGAGGATGCGGAAGCGGTAGGGGCCGATTTCAGTGGTTTCGTTGCGTTTTGGCAAGTGTCCGAACGCGCTCATGACCAGGCCGCCAACGGTGTCGAACTCATCGTCGGAGAATTCGGTATCAAAGAACTCGTTGAAGTTCTCGATGGGGGTGAGGGCCTTGATCAGGAAGTCACCGCTTGGCAGTGGCTTGATGTAGCTGTCTTCCTCGACATCGTGTTCGTCTTCGATGTCGCCGACGATCTGCTCCAGAACGTCTTCAATCGTTACCAGACCTGCCACGCCGCCGTATTCGTCGATCACGATGGCCATGTGGTTATGGTTGGCACGGAATTCACGCAACAACACGTTCAGACGCTTGGACTCAGGGACAAAAGTCGCCGGACGCAGCAAATCCTTGATGTTGAACTTGTCGCCGTTCTCCTGAAGGATCAGCGGCAGCAGGTCTTTGGCCAGGAGGACGCCCAGGACGTCGTCGTGGCTTTCGCCGATCACCGGGTAGCGCGAGTGCGCCGCTTCAATGATCGCCGGGAGAAATTCACGGGGGGTCTGGGTCGCCTTGATGCTGATCATCTGCGAGCGCGGAACCATGATGTCCCGTACTTGCAGGTCCGCTACCTGAATGGCGCCTTCGACGATGGCCAGCGCTTCACTGTCCAACAGTTTGTTCTGGTGTGCTTCGCGCAGTAGCTCAAGCAGCTCCTGGCGGTTTTTCGGCTCATGGGCAAAGGCCTGGGTCAGTTTACCTAACCATGACTTTTGCCCGTTGCTCGATCGGTCTTCGCTCATAGCGATTTACTCGTATCCCTTGGTAGTTTCAGTGGGTGTTAATCAGTTTCGTCGTCTGCGTACGGGTCAGGATGACCCAGTTCAGCAAGCAACGTTCGTTCCAGTGCTTCCATTTCTTCGGCTTCTTCATCTTCTATATGGTCGTAGCCCAGAAGATGCAAGCAGCCGTGAATCACCAAATGGGCCCAGTGGGCCTCAAGGCTTTTACCTTGTTCGGTGGCTTCGCGTTCAACCACGGCCACGCAGATCACCAGATCGCCCAGTAATGGGATATCGAGAAATTCGTCAGGCACGTCAGCCGGGAAGGACAGCACGTTTGTGGCGTAGTCTTTCTGGCGCCAGGTGTGATTGAGCTCGCGGCCTTCGGGTTCGTCTACTAGACGAATGGTCATTTCCGAATCGGCGGTACGCTGACGAAGGGCCAGTTCACACCATTGGCGGAACTGGACTTCGGTGGGCGCGGCTGCCTCGGTGGCCAGTTGCAGGTCAAGCTCAAGCATCGTGACGGTAATCCTTTGCAGCGGGCAGTGCGGCCAGCTTGTCGGCGGCTTCCTGTTCGTAGCGCCCGTAGGCTTCCACAATGCGCTGCACCAGCGGGTGGCGCACGACGTCTTTGGACTGGAAGTGGGTAAAGCTGATGCCCGGTACATCCTTGAGCACTTCAATGACGTGGTTCAGCCCTGATTTAGTGCCTTTTGGCAGGTCGATCTGGGTGATGTCACCGGTGATCACGGCGGTCGAGCCGAAGCCGATACGGGTCAGAAACATCTTCATCTGCTCGACGGTGGTGTTCTGGCTTTCGTCGAGAATGATAAAGCTGTTGTTCAGCGTACGGCCCCGCATGTAGGCCAGTGGTGCGACTTCGATCACCTGGCGCTCGATCAGCTTGGCCACGTATTCAAAGCCCAGCATTTCGTACAGTGCGTCGTAAAGCGGGCGCAGGTACGGGTCGATTTTTTGCGACAGGTCACCTGGCAGGAAACCGAGCTTTTCGCCCGCTTCAACCGCCGGGCGCACCAGCAGGATGCGGCGGATCTGCTCGCGCTCCAGAGCATCAACTGCGCAGGCCACGGCCAGATAGGTTTTACCCGTACCCGCTGGGCCGATTCCGAAGTTGATGTCGTTACCCAGAATCTCTTTGACGTAGCGCTGCTGGTTAATGCCTCGAGGGCGAATCATGCCCTTTTTGGTACGCAGCGACACGCTGGCTTCTGCCACCGGATTGCTGGCCAGATCTTCGACGGCAGATTCCTGCAGGAACAGGTGCACCATGTCCGGTGAAAGCTCAGAAGCCTTGGTTTCACGGTACAGGCGGCGCAGCAGGTGTTCTGCGGAGGAGGTCAGTTTGGGGTCGCCGATCAGCTCGAATTGATTACCGCGATTGCGGATTTCGATCGTCAGGCGTTGTTCGATCAAGCGCAAATGCTCGTCGAATTGCCCGCACAGATTGGCGAAACGGCGAGCCTCAAATGGCTCGAGAAGAAAGCGATGTGGTTCGATGGGTGCGTTCAAGGTCGTATTTAGCCGCCCTTAGGCAATTGAGATGAAATGAAGGATAACGCTAGCAGGTCATGGGCGAAAGGACTTACTGATGCGACATAAAACCTGTAGCCGCTGCCGTAGGCTGCGAAAGCCCACGAAGTGGGCCAAGGGTTAAGTCCATCGCAGTCTTCGGCAGCGGCTACAGGGTGTATTCAGTTCAGCAACGAGCCTCGCAACGAGTGCGGTTGGGCTGCATCGATGTGTACATCGGCAAACTGTCCGATCAACTGCGGGTTGTCGCAGCGGAAGTTGACGATACGGTTGTTCTCGGTACGACCCTGAAGCTCACCAGGGTCTTTTTTCGAATAGTCGGTAACCAGAATCCGCTGAGTGGAACCGACCATTTGGCGGCTGATCTCGAAACCCTGCTGGTTGAGGCGATGTTGCAGCGCGTTGAGGCGTTCCTTTTTACGCTCTTCCGGGGTGTCGTCCGCCAAGTCAGCTGCCGGGGTGCCCGGACGCTGGCTGTACACGAAGGAGTAGGAGAAGTCGAAACCGACGTCTTCGATCAGCTTCATGGTTTGCTCGAAGTCCTTTTCGGTCTCGCCCGGGAAACCAACAATAAAGTCGGAACTGATGCAGATACCCGGTACGGCAGCACGCAGCTTGCGCAGCTTGGACTTGTATTCCAGTGCCGTGTGGTTGCGCTTCATGGCCGACAGAATACGGTCCGAGCCTGATTGCACTGGCAAGTGCAGGTGTTTGACCAGCTCCGGGACTTCGGCGTGTGCCTGGATCAGGCTGTCGGAGAATTCCAGCGGGTGGGAAGTGGTGTAGCGAATGCGCTCGATACCGTCGATCGCAGCAACCACGCGAATCAGCTCGGCGAGGTCCGCCAGGCGACCGCCTTCGGTAAGGCCGCGATAACCGTTTACGTTTTGACCGAGCAGGGTCACTTCACGCACGCCGTTTTCAGCCAGGTGAATCACCTCGGCCAGCACGTCATCGAACGGGCGGCTGACTTCTTCACCGCGGGTATATGGCACCACGCAGAATGTGCAGTACTTGCTGCAGCCTTCCATGACCGAGACGTAGGCGCTTGGGCCGTCGATGCGCGGCTCTGGCAGGTGGTCGAACTTCTCGATTTCGGGGAACGACACGTCGACTTGCGGCAGTTTGGTAATACGCGCAGCGTCGATCATTTCTGGCAGGCGGTGCAGGGTTTGCGGGCCGAACACCACGTCTACGTAAGGGGCGCGATCACGAATCGCCGCGCCTTCCTGGCTGGCAACACACCCGCCCACGGCAATAACCATGTCGGGGTTGGCCAGTTTCAGCTCACGCCAGCGACCCAGTTGCGAGTACACGCGGTCTTGGGCACGTTCACGGATCGAACAGGTATTAAGCAGGATGACATCAGCGTCTTCGGCGCGCGCTGTGACTTCCAGGGCCTGATGTTCACCCAGCAGGTCGACCATGCGCGAGCTGTCGTACTCATTCATCTGGCAACCGTGGGTTTCGATGTAAAGCTTCTTGGCCATGGGTGTTCATCAAGTGATTCAAAGAACCGCGCATTATAGGGGGCATAGCCGTTGCTTCCTAGCGTTGTGCGTCTGACGGCTATGCTATAGTTCGCGCCCTCTTTTATACCTCCAGATGTTTACCCGCCCACCATGACCAAACGTGAAGCTCCAATCTACAAGGTGATTTTCCTTAACCAGGGCCAGGTGTTCGAAATGTACGCCAAGCAGATCTATCAAAGTGATCTGTGGGGCTTCCTGGAAGTTGAGGAATTCGTCTTCGGTGAGCGCACGCAAATGGTCGTCGACCCGAGTGAAGAAAAACTCAAGGCCCAGTTCGAAGGTGTGGTGCGCAGTTTTGTGCCGATGCACTCGATTGTGCGTATTGACGAGGTTGAGCGCTTGGGCACTCCCAAAATCAGCGAAGCCCGTGGCGTCAGCAACGTGATGCCGTTTCCGTTTCCGATGCCGGAAAAGTAAGGCCGTCCATTCTGTCGGACATGGTCTGCGGGGATTTGCTCAGGCTTTGGGCCCGTCTTTATGAAAGGCTGGCGCCCGAAGCAGCAACCCTTTAAGGCAGGGGCGAAAACGGTGAGCGGGCGTCGGTTGATTGCAGTTCCTGCAAGTACTTGCGGAAAATTTGCCCCAGAATCTGGGTGGCGGTTTCGAGTTGGTCCCGGGGCATCTGCTCGGCTACCAGGTCGGCGGTGTCCAGAGCGTCTTCAGCGCCGTTAACCGCGGCCATCTTCAGCACGATGTACGCCTGAATGTTATTGGCCGGTACACCTTCGCCCTTGAAGAACATGGTGCCGAGCTGGAACTGAGCCATGGCGTGGCCTTGTAGCGACGCTTGCTCGAAATAGCTCAGTGCCTGATTAAGGTCGCGAGGGGTATTTTTACCGTCGTAATAGAACTCGCCTAACTCGTATTCGGCTTCTGCATCCCCGGCTTTCGCCGCCTCAACGCACGCTGCAAGTGCCTCGGCGAGGTCTTCAGGCTGAGTATTGAGGGTGCAGCGACCCATCGCTGGGATCAACAACGAGTTACCGCCTGCCTGGACAAGCAGCGGTTGTAGGAGCAACAGGCAGCCCAGTGCAAGGGCGCGGCCGGTGCGGTTCATGGGAATCGACGTACCTCTGAAAGACGGGTTAACCCGACCATGGGATGTATAGGCGCGCATTATGAAATAAGCAGAGGCAACCTTACAAAGTCTTTACTCGTTTTTCTGCTGCCTGACCGCGATATCCATTGATTTAAGACGATTTTGGACGGGCGGGGTAAAAGATCAGGTCATAACGGGCATAAAAAAACGGCAAGGGCGTTAGCGCTTGCCGTTTTGTCGATCATTTCAGGGCGGCAAATGCGCGCTCGGCAGCGTCCAGAGTTAGTTGCAGCTCGGTCTCGCCATGGGCGATCGAAGTGAAACCGGCTTCGAAAGCACTCGGCGCCAGGTACACACCACCGTCGAGCATCAGGTGGAAGAAGCGCTTGAACAGATCAGCATCGCTGGCCATCACATCGTCGAAGGTGACGATGTCGTCGGCGCCGCTGAAATACAGGCCAAACATGCCACCGGCCTGGGTGGTGACGAAGGGAATACCCGCCGCGTCGGCGCGCTGTTGCAAGCCATCGAGCAAGCGCGTGGTGTAATCGCTCAGCTCGGCGTGGAAACCCGGGCGGCTGATCAGGCGCAAGGTGGTCAGGCCTGCCGCCATTGCCAGCGGGTTACCGGACAGGGTGCCGGCTTGGTAAACCGGGCCCAGTGGTGCGATGTGCTGCATGATTTCGCGCTTGCCGCCGAAGCAGCCAACCGGCATCCCGCCGCCGATGATCTTGCCGAAGGTGCTCAGGTCCGGGGTGACGCCGTAATGGGCTTGAGCACCACCCAGGGCAACCCGGAAACCGGTCATCACTTCGTCAAAAATCAGCACTACGCCGTGCTTGTCACACAGGCTGCGCAGGCCTTGCAGGAAGCCAGGCGCAGGCGGCACACAGTTCATGTTGCCGGCCACCGGCTCGACGATGATGCAGGCCACGGTGTCGCCAACTTCGCCCAGCAGTTTTTCAACCGCGTCGATGTCATTGAAGGCGGTGGTCAGGGTGTGTTTGGCGAAGTCTGCCGGAACCCCGGCCGAGCTCGGTACGCCCTGGGTCAGCAGGCCGGAACCGGCCTTGACCAGCAGGCTGTCGGAGTGGCCGTGGTAGCAACCTTCAAACTTGAGAATATTGTCGCGCCCGGTGAAACCACGGGCCAGGCGAATGGCGCTCATGGTGGCTTCGGTGCCGGAGCTGACCATGCGCACCATTTCCATTGACGGCACGATGGAGCACACCAGATCTGCCATTTCGGTTTCCATGGCGGTCGGAGCACCGTACGACAAGCCGTGCTCCAGTTGCGCACGCACCGCATCCAGCACTTCTGGATGGCTGTGACCCAGAATCATCGGGCCCCACGAACCGACGTAATCCACGTAGCGCTTGTCGTCTTCGTCAGTCACGTAGGCGCCTTCGGCGTGCTTGAAGAACAGCGGGGTGCCGCCCACGCTCTTGAACGCACGAACGGGCGAGTTCACGCCACCGGGGATGTGTTTTTGGGCATTGGCAAACAGGGTTTCGGAACGAGACATGGTGGGCTCTCTCTGAATCAGGATTCGGTATTTAAATAGACAACAAGGTGTTGAACGCCTTGGCGCGGCGGGTGACTTCCTGGGCGTTCTGGGCACCAAACAGGCCATGCACCACGGCCAGCAGATCGGCACCGTGGGCAACCAGGGGGGGCGCGTTGTCCAGGGTAATGCCGCCAATCACACAAATCGGCAGGTTGAGCCGGGCGCGAGCCTGGTCCAGCACGTCCAGGGTCGCGGTAGGGGCGCCGGGCTTGGTGCTGGAATTGAAGAAGCGGCCAAAGGCAACGTAACTCGCGCCTTCCTTGGCTGCTTGCTCGGCAAGCTCAATCTGGCTGTGGCAGGTCGAACCAATGATGGCATTGCGCCCGAGCAGTGCCCGGGCCGGCGTCAGCGGACCATCGGTTTGCCCCAGGTGTACGCCTACGCCCAGGCGCGCGGCCAGCTCGGCATCATCGTTGATGATCAAGTGCGCCTTGTAACGCTCGCACAAACCCCGCAAGGCCTCGGCTTCGCGTAGGCGACGGGCGTCGTCGTTGCTTTTGTCGCGGTATTGCAACAGCGTCAGGCCGCCATCGAGGGCCGCCTCAACGTAGGGCAGCAGCTTGCCGGCCAGCAGTTGGCTGTCAGTGATTGCATACAAGCCGCGCAGTGTCATGGGTCGTGCCTCATTCGTTACGAGCAGAAGTCCAGCGGCAAGCGGCGCGGTACAAACTGCCCCTGCCCCAGTTGCTCGGCATCGCGCAGGGTGCGCCACGTGTAGTTGAGCGCGGTTTGCACGGCGCTGACCAGTTCTTCACCGATGGCCAGTCGCCCGGCCAGGGTGCTGGCCAGGGTGCAACCCGAACCGTGGTAGCTGCCGGGCAAGCGATAGCAGGTAAAGGTATGGCGGCTGCCGTCGCGGCTGTACAGGCGGTTATGGACTTCGTGTTCATCACCGTGACCGCCGGTGATCAGCAGGTGCTTGCAAAAAGGCAGCAGTTTTTCAGCGCACTCATCGGCGCTGCCATCGGGCAGTTCGGCCAGGATGCGGGCTTCAGGAAGGTTGGGGGTGGCAATGGTGGCCAGTGGCAACAGGCGTTCGCGCATGGCGTAGCCCACTTCATCCTTGCCCAGTCGCCCACCGCCGCCTGCGCGCAACACCGGGTCACAGACCATTGGCAGGTGCGGATGGGCCTGAAGCAGTTCGACCACGGTGTCGACCATTTCCAGTGAACCGAGCATGCCCAGCTTGACCGCCGCAACGGTGGAGTCGCTGAGTACTGCATCGGCTTGCGCCAACACCCACTCGCGATCCAGCACGCGGAAATCACGGACATTGACAGTGTTCTGCACAGTCAGGGCTGTCACCACCGGGGCGGCGTGACAGCCTTGAGCCAGCAGGGCTTCGATATCTGCCTGCAAGCCGGCACCACCACTGGGGTCATGGCCAGAGAGACAGAGGACAACGGGGCGAGAACTGTAGATATTCATGGTGCGCGAGCTTACCACCAAACGGTTTTTTGGGGCGCTTGGTCCGTGCGCAGTTAAATGTTGGTTATAAGCTTTTGATTGCCCTGATAATTTTGCCGTCAAAATACGAGTTGTTCGCTGTAATGCCCGTTCTAGAGCCTTTTGGATGATTTTTAGCGTGGTGTGTATGTGCCATTAATGGCTATGTTAGAGTGCCTTCAAATTAATAACCGGTCATTCGGGCGACGTAATCCCAGAGGGAGTATGGGGTTGCGCAGTTTATCGAGTGAGCTACGTTGGGGCTGTATGCGCTATTTGTTGATGATGTTGTTGAGCTGGCTACCGATGCTGGCTAGCGCAGTCACTTTTGACGAAACCACACAAAGCCTGCCCTTGGGCCGCGTGATGCAAGTCTTCGAAGACGTGGGCGGCAAGGCGACCCTGGCCGATGTCACGGCACACGATGAACTGTTCAAGGCACACACCAAAGACACCTTGAACGAGGGTTACTCGCACTCGGCCTTCTGGGTCAAAGTGAACCTGCACTATCAGCCCCAAGACCCTAAAGTGCACAGCACCTGGCTGCTGGAGCTGGCTTACCCGCCCCTTGATTTCATCGAGCTCTACTTGCCAGATGCCGCAGGCAACTACCGGCTGGCTGAGCGTACGGGGGATGCGCTGCCTTTTGACAATCGTCAGATCAAAGAAAACAACTACCTGTTTGAACTCAACTTCACTCCCGGGCAAAACCAGACCCTCTACCTGCGCCTGGCCAGTCAGGGCTCGGTTCAGGCCCCGCTGACGCTGTGGTCAGCTCAGGCCTACCTCGAAGAACAGCCCGTACGGATTTACATCCTGGGTCTGATTTATGGCGTGTTGCTGGGGATGCTGATTTACAACCTGTTCATCTACCTCAGCGTGCGTGATACCAGCTACCTCTACTACATCTTCTATATCGGCTCCTTCGGCCTGTACCAGTTGTCAGTCAATGGCGCCGCGGTGCAGTACTTTTGGCCGAATAACCCGTGGTGGGCCAATGCGTCGACGCCGTTCCTGATTGGCGCATCGGCGTTTTTCGGGTGCCAGTTCGCCCGCTCCTTTTTGCACACCGCTTCCCACAGTCGCTGGCTTGATCGGGCCTTGATGTTCCTGATGGCAGTGGGTGTTCTGGTGATGGTGCTCGCGTTGACGACCAGCTATGCCGTGTCGTTGCGTCTGGCCACGGGTCTGGCGCTGGCGTTTATCGTCACCATTTTCACCGCCGGAGTGGTGGCCTGGATCCGTGGTCTGCGGGTCGCGCGCTACTTTGTGATCGCCTGGTCGGCCTTTTTGCTCGGTGGGCTGGTCAACACGCTGATGGTGCTGGGCTATCTGCCAAACGTGTTCCTGACCATGTACGCCAGCCAGATCGGCTCGGCGATTGAGGTGGGGCTGCTGTCACTGGCGCTTGCCGACCGGATCAATGCCATGCGTGACCTGCAGGCGCGCACGCTGCAAGAGTCCGGGCAAAAGCTGGCGGCCATGAACCAGCAACTGGCCCGTACCAACCAGCTAAAAGATGAATTTCTGGCCACCGTGACCCATGAGTTGCGCACCCCCATGAATGGCGTGATTGGCTCTCTGGAGCTGATCAAAACCCTGGACATGGGCCCTGAACTTGCGCAGTACACCCAGACGGCAGAAGGCTCTGCGCGCGAGATGATGCACATGGTCAATGGCATTCTGGTCCTGACCGAGCTACAAGCGGGTCGACTGGTCGCGCGTCCTCGACCATTCAGCCTGAATGAACTGATGCAAGGGCTGAGCGATCAGTTCGGACCAGCAGCGCGAAATAAAGGGCTGGAGTTTTCGTATGAAGTGGCGCGAAATCTGCCTGATAAGTTGGTAGGGGATGCCGAGAAAATTCGCCAGTGCCTGGAATGCCTGCTGGATAACGCCATCAAGTTCACCCGCGCAGGGGGCGTGATCCTGCGTGTCACCGGCAAATCTGCGGCGCCTGGGCGCTGGGCGCTGGCGTTCAATGTGATCGACAGCGGCATCGGTTTTGTTCACCAGGAAGAAGCCGAACTGTACCAGCACTTCTTCCAGGTCGATGGTTCTATGACCCGCGAATACGGTGGCCTGGGCATCGGTCTGGCGATTTGTCGACGTCTGGTGGAACTGCTTGGCGGACGTCTGACCCATCATTCGCAGCCGGGGCAGGGCTCACAGTTCCAACTGTTGCTGGAGCTTGAGGCGCCGGTTCAAACCCCGCAGCCGGCCCCTGTGTCGGCCCGTACCCCGACCATGGTTCGCACACCGGGCGAGTGTGTGGTTCTGCTGGTGGAAGACGCTGCTAACCCTGTGGTGGTGCGCGGCATGTTGCTCAAGTTGGGTTACCGCGTACTCAGTGTCGACACCGGGCAGGCTGCGATCGACGCACTTCGCCGCGAGCGGGTCGATGCGGTATTACTGGCGTGCCCGCTCGCTTTGGTGTCGGGCACATCGATGGGCAGCCAGTTGCTGACACTGGCTGCGTGCGCGCAGTTACCCGTACTGGCTCTGTTCGAGTCCGAGTCCGAGGCCCATCAAGCCCGTGAACAAGCCGGCGGGATCACAGACTATTTGATCAAACCACTGCGGTTTGAGGCCCTGCAACACACCTTGGCACAACGCCTTTTGACTGAGGAAGGCAGCAAGAACGCAGAGTTTTAGGCGGTTATGCCACTTGTTTAGGTGCAGATGCGTGCTTCACTGGCTCTATTGGCAAGCGCCAGAGGAGCCCGCGCAATGAACCTGCATCAATACGCTGAAACCCATCAGGTAACCAATCAGCCACCGTCTTTGGACGGGGTGAACCTGTACCGGATCGATCGGGTGCTGCAACAGTGGAGCCAGCACTTTGGCGCGGGCTGGGCGCAAGCGCGAATCGATGAGTACGGAGCACTGGCGGGCGGCCCGTTGATGGTGGCGGGCTTTCTGGCCAATGAAAACAAGCCGCAGTTTGTCAGCCATGACCGTTATGGGCATCGGATCGATCTGGTGGAGTTTCACCCTGCCTACCACGAGCTGATGCGCACAGCGATTGAGCACGGTTTGCCGTCATTGCCCTGGACGGACCCGCAACCCGGCGCCCATGTGGCCCGTGCCGCCATGACCTACCTGCACAGCCAGGCCGAAGCGGGCAGCGGCTGCCCCTTGACCATGACCTTTGCCAGCGTACCGGCCTTGCGGCTGCAGCCGGATATTGCCGATATCTGGCTGCCCAAAGTACTTGCCACCGAATACGACCCGCGCAATGTCGACATCAGCCAAAAGGCCGGCGTGACCTTGGGCATGGCCATGACCGAAAAGCAGGGTGGCACCGACGTTCGGGCCAACACTACGCGGGCGTACGCTGTGGGGGCCAAGGGAGCGGGGCAGGCCTACGAATTGTTGGGGCACAAATGGTTTTGTTCGGCGCCGATGGGTGATGGCTTCCTGACCCTGGCGCAAACCGACAAGGGCCTGAGCTGCTTTTTGCTGCCGCGTCATCGTCCGGACGGCAGTCGCAATGAGTTCTACATCCAGCGCCTGAAAAACAAACTGGGCAACAGTTCCAACGCCTCCAGCGAAGTCGAATTTCGGGGCGCACTGGCCTGGATGATCGGCGAAGAAGGGCGCGGCGTGCCGACGATTATTGAAATGGTTGCCATGACCCGCTTCGATTGCATGGTCGGCTCCAGTGCCTTGATGCGTCAGGCACTCACCCAGGCCAGCCATCACTGTGCGCACCGTTTGGTGGGTGGTCGAGTGGTGGCCGATCAACCGTTGATGCAGAACGTACTGGCAGACCTGGCGCTGGAAAGTGAAGCCGCGCTGGCCTTGAGCCTGCGCATGGGGCGTGCTCTGGATCATCTGGATGACCCGCAAGAGGCACGGTTTTCTCGGCTGGTGACGGCGGTGGGCAAGTATTGGATCTGCAAGCGGGCCCCGGCCATGATCAATGAGGCGGCCGAATGCATGGGCGGAGCGGGGTATGTAGAGGACAGTATCTTGCCGCGTCTGTATCGCGAAGCGCCGGTGAATTCGACGTGGGAAGGTTCGGGTAATGTGCAATGCCTGGACGTGTTGCGAGCCTTGTCCAAAGAGCCCGGCGTGCTGGACGCCCTGTTTGCCGAACTGGGCGACGGGCATGGCGATGGGCGTCTGGCGCAGCATATTGCGCAGCTTAAAACGGCCTTTAAAGACACTGAAGACATTCAATACCGCGCGCGGCAACTGACAGAAGACATCGCCTTGGGCCTGCAGGCAAAGCTGCTGCTGGAGGCGGGCAACAGCGATATCAGCGACGCCTTTATCGCCAGCCGCCTGCACCGCAGCGGCCGGGTATACGGCACCTTGCCAAGGGGTTTGAATGTAGCCGCGATCGTTGCCCGCTCAACCCCTGGGATCCCCTGAACATGTGCGCTCCCACAGGAAATCACCCACATAAAATCAGTGGCATGCCTACATTTGTAGCTGTCTTTACCCCTCGATACAGGCAAGATAAAGGCCTGCCCGTTCAGAAGACAGGATGCTTATCGTGACCGAAGCTTTTATTGTCGTTTCCACCGCTGAAGAGGCCGTTGATCGCCTCGCTGCCCTCCACGAGCGCGCAACCACTGCGTTAAGCCAGGCACTCAAGCGTTATCTTAAAGACCGAATCGAACCCAGCGCCGACGAGCGCGCCTTGTTCCGTTACCCGGAACTGCGATTGACTAACACCATTCACGGTGAAATCCCCACCCTGACCCGTGCTTACGCCAAAGTGCAATTGCCGGGCACCTACAGCATCACCGTCACCCATCCCGCATCTTTCCGTAACTATCTGCTGGAGCAGTTGGTGCCGTTGATGCGCGATTTCACCGTTGAGGTGGAAGTCGGTGTCAGCCAGCAAAATATTCCGTATCCCTATGTGGTCGAACAAGGGGATGAACTTGCCGGTTCCGGTGTTACCGCTGCGGCATTGGCGCGAGTGTTCCCGAGTACCGACCTGTCCGCCGCCACTGATGGCATCGCAGATGGCCTGTACGATTGGGAAAACACCGATCCGTTGCCCTTGGCGCTGTTCGACGCTGCCCGGGTCGACTTCTCGCTGCGCCGCCTGGTGCACTACACCGGCAGTGACTGGCGCCATGTGCAGCCGTGGATTCTGCTGACCAACTACCATCGCTATGTCGACCAGTTCATCCTCCATGGCCTTGAGCAGTTGCGTGATAACCCGCGTTTTGTGCGCATGGTGATGCCGGGCAACGTGATTATCGAAAAATCCATGGACTACGGCGAAGCTCAGGCCATTGCGGCGGGTGTGGTGTGGCATCGCTACCAGATGCCGGCGTATCACCTGCAGGCCAACGACGGCCACGGCGTGACCCTGGTGAACATCGGCGTCGGCCCGTCCAACGCGAAAAACATCACCGACCACCTTGCCGTGCTGCGTCCCCATTGCTGGTTGATGATTGGTCACTGCGGCGGCCTGCGTCAGTCGCAAACCATCGGTGACTACGTGTTGGCCCACGCCTACATGCGTCGCGACGGGATTCTTGATCGGGTCGTACCGCCGAATATTCCGATTCCGGCGCTGGCAGAGGTGCAACTGGCGTTGCAGGAAGCGGCGGCACAGGTCACTGGCGAACGCGGCGAAGAACTGAAAAAACGCCTGCGCACCGGCACCGTACTGACCTATGACGACCGTAACTGGGAACTGCGCTGGGCTCAGGAGCGCCCGCTGATCAACCTGTCCCGCGCCGTGGCCGTTGACATGGAAAGCGGCACCATTGCGGCCCAGGGTTATCGCTTGCGCGTTCCGTACGGCACGCTGCTGTGCGTGTCGGACAAACCCTTGCACAGCGAAATCAAACTGCCGGGTTCGGCCAACGCTTTCTATGAGCGGGCCGTGAGCCAGCACTTGAAAATCGGTATTGCCGCCGTGGACTTGATGCGCAGCCAGCTCAACTCCCTGCACTCGCGCAAACTGCGCAGCTTCGACGAACCGCCGTTCCGTTGATCGGTGATGGTCATTTAGCGATCAGGGGACTAGCATTGCCAACCCTGATCGCTAGATGTCCTTTTTTGTCATGTCTCGTCCCGCCCCACGCCGTCCGGCCTCGAAAAGTCCAAACCCTCAAGCTGCCAACCGCCGTGTGGCCAAGGCGCCGCCGTCTGATCCCAAGCTGTATCTGTTTAACAAGCCTTTCGATGTGCTGACCCAGTTCAGCGACGAAGGCGGGCGGGCTACGCTCAAGGACTTTATCCCGATACCGGGAATTTATCCGGCCGGTCGACTGGACAGAGACAGTGAGGGGTTGTTGCTGCTGACCAATGATGGCCAGTTGCAGGCGCGGATTGCCGATCCCAAGCACAAATTGCCCAAGACCTACTGGGTACAAGTGGAAGGCGAGCCCACGCCAGAGCAACTGCAGCAGTTGCGTGAGGGTGTGGAGCTCAACGATGGCAAGACTCTGCCAGCCGAAGCACGGGCACTGGAAGAACCGCAGCTATGGCCGCGCAACCCGCCGGTGCGCTTTCGCAAAAGCATTCCCACGTCGTGGCTGGAGCTGGTGATTCGCGAAGGGCGCAATCGTCAGGTACGGCGCATGACGGCCGCGGTGGGCCTGCCGACCTTGCGTCTGGTGCGGGTGCGGATTGGCGACTGGACGATTGAAGGGCTGGAGCAGGGGCAATACAAGGAAGTGCCAGCGCGGCTATAGCGCGCCGGACTCGATCAGCCCGATCACCACGCTCTTGATGATGAACGCCGCAACACCCAGGCCCAGTACGAAAAACAGAATCATTGAGCCGAAGCGCCCGGCTTTGGACTTCTTCGCCAGATCCCAGACGATAAAGGCCATGAAAATGATCAGCACACTGACCAGAATCGTCATCATCCATTCTTCAAGTACTGCAGGATCCATCGGTGTTCTCCGGCGTCATCGTGGGAAAAAGCCGTAGGAGTATACGTCATGGTGCTGGCGCGGCTATTGATCTGGAGGGTGATAGGGATTCGCGTAGCCCGTAGCAGCTGCCGAAGGAACGAGGCTGCGTTCGATTGCGAAGCAATCGTAAGATCAGAGTGCGTGGTATCACTGAAAAATCGCGTGTGCTGATTTTACGACTGCTTCGCAGCCGAACGCAGCCTTCGTTCCTCGGCAGCTGCTACGGGAGTTGCTTTCACGTGCGCAAGTGAGTCAGCGGCAACTCGGTGCTATTAAGCACCTGATTGAGCACAAAGCTTGAGCGCACGCTGGTCACGCCCTCGATGCGGGTCAGCTCGCCCAGCAGCAGTTTTTGGTAGTGATCCATATCGGCTACCACCACTTTGAGCTGGTAGTCCGCGTCCATGCCGGTCACCAGGCTGCACTCCAGCACTTGCGGCAGGTTGCGGATACAGGCTTCGAAGTTTTCAAAACGCTCTGGCGTGTGTCGGTCCATACCGATCAGCACGTAGGCCGTAAGGCTTAAACCCAACAGCTTACGGTCGAGCAGCGCCACTTGCCGGCTGATATAACCGTCATCCTCAAGCTGTTTGACGCGCCGTGAGCAAGGTGATGGCGACAGGCCGATACGCTCGGCCAGTTCCTGGTTAGAGATGCGTGCGTCACGCTGCAATTCCGCCAAAATGCTCAGGTCATACCGGTCGAGTTTGCTCACGAAGTTACCCTTTGTCATAACTATTGCGTGAAAGTATCCACCTTAAGTCAAAAATTGCGCAAGTGATGTTTTATCGAGCAATCTTCGCAATCGCCTGTCGTGGCCTCAAGCCTATTCTTATTAACAGAATCACTGCCCGGACATAGAGTCCACTGCGGCCCGCCGAATCAGGCCAGCCGCGGCCGCCAACCCCATAGGGTTGCCCCGGCCCCCGGGCTACGCACTGCCCAGAAGGCAGAGCGAGGTGAGCCAACATCACAAGTGTTGAGCCAGGACGAAACAGATTTTCGCAAGAAGCAAAGGGCGACCGACGGGTCGCCCTTTTTTTGTCTGTCGAAATTAGTTGCGGTGCTGGGTGCTTGGCGTAGAACCGGTTCTCGAATTTCCAGTCTTATGTTCAGGCCCTATCTCGCAGTGAGGAACAGCATGAAACCGCGCATCTGGCATCTGGCTACAGTTGGCGTGCTCTGTGTGAGTGTCAGCGGACAGTTGTTGGCCGATGAGCGAGGTGAAGGCGGTTCTCAAGATGCGCGCCCTGCTCACTCCAGTGGTGGTCAGCAGCATTGGCAGCAAGGGCAGGGCGGTAATAATCAGCCGCGCCAGGAGCACAGTCAGGGGCGCCCCCAAGGTCGTCAAGACAACTCGCAGCGCTCCGACAACAGACCTTCAAAAGAGAATGCGCAACCCCCTGGTGGGCAATGGCAAGGGCGGCCACAGGGCCAGCCCCCTGGTCAGCCTCGCCCGTACCAGCCAGGTAATAACCTGCCGATCCAGTCGCGTCCAGACAGGGTGCAGCAGACCCAGGCCCCGAACCGGGGTGGTCAGCAGAATTGGCACAGCGGCGGTTACAACCCGGGTGCGGATAACCGTCATCCCAACGATCAGCGTTGGGTCGGGCGGCCTTCCGGGCATGGCAATGGCTGGGGCCCCGGGCCGCAGTATCGTCCGGGCTATGTGGTAGACCGTTTCCCTGGCCGGCACTGGCAAGTGCCCTATCGCGGTCAGGATTACTTCTTTTCAGGCGGCTACTGGTATCGCCCGCAAGGCCCGCGCTACATCGTGGTTCAACCGCCTTATGGGATTCGCGTAGGGTATTTGCCTGAGTTTGCGCGGGAAGTGTGGTTTGGCAGTACGTTAATGTTCCTGGCGGCGGGTGCGTATTACGCGTATCAACCCGCAACCCAGGATTACATCGTGGTCCAACCCCCGACCGCCCAGCAGCCTGTGAGCAACGGCTATGACGTGGTGGCTTACCCGGTCAATGGCCAGAGCCCGGCGCAAGTCGATCAGGACCGCTACGACTGCTACCGCTGGGCCATCGATCAAAGCGGGTTTGACCCAGCCAGACTCACTTACGCCCCCGCCCCGGCAGTGGTGCAAGCCTATAGGCAAGCGCAAGGCAGTTGCTTGAGCAGTCGCGGGTATCAGGTGACGTATTGATGAATGACGAAACGCTGTAGCAGCTGCCGAAGGAACGAGGCTGCGTCCGGCGACGTAGTCGTCGTAAAATCAGGCGCTCCGGTGTGTCAGATAAATTGAGTGCTCGGGTATCACGACGGCTTCGCCGCCGGACGCAGCCTCGTTCCTACGGCAGCTGCTACGGGGTTATGTGTACCCTGGGTTTAACCACTTCCTGCGGGTCGGCGTGCACCAGCACTTCGGCCTGCGGGTAGGTTTGCGTGATGGCTTCGGCGGCGTGGTCGCAGATGGCATGGGCCTCGGACAGGGTCAGCTCGCCCGGTAGCTCCAGGTGAAACTGCACAAACCAGATATTGCCCGAGATACGTGTACGCAGGTCGTGAGCACCCAGCACACCGGGTACACCACAGGCCAGCGCCAGCATGTTTTCGCTGACGTCGCTGGGTAACTCCTGATCCATCAGTACGGCAAAACTCTCACGCCCGATCTGGATGGCGCTCCAGAGGATATACACCGCAATCCCCAGACCAAACCAGGCGTCCAGTTGAGGAAAACCCACACTGGCCAGCACCAGCGCCAGCAAAATACTGCCATTGAGCATCAAGTCAGAGCGGTAGTGCAGCGAGTCCGCGCGCACCGCATTGGAGCCCGTGGCCTTGACCACCCGGTGTTGCAACGCCAGCAGTGCCACGGTCATCACTAGCGAAAACACGATCACGCCAATCCCGATCCACGGGGCGCCCACAGGCTCGGGATTTTTCAGCCGTTCGACAGCCTGAAAGGCGATCAACACCGCACTCACGCCAATGAACAACGCTTGTGCCATGCCGGCCAGCGACTCGGCCTTGCCGTGCCCGTAGCGGTGATCTTCATCGGCGGGGCGCAATGCGTAATGTACGGCCAGCAAGTTGAGAAACGAGGTCACGCCATCGAGCAGCGAGTCGGTCAACCCGGCGAGCATGCTGATCGAACCACTGAGCCACCAGGCGATGGCCTTGGTCACGATCAACAGGCTCGCCACCGCCACCGACGCACGGGTGGCCAGGCGTAACAGGCGGGCGTGTTCCGTGCTGCTGGTCATGGCGCTTCCTTGTTCATGGGCAACGGGCTTCAGGCGGCAGGTTGCAAACCGTACATGGCCAACTGCTGTGCGCTGCCCTTGTGCTGGATCAGGCGCGGGTCGTTCAGCGGGAAGCTGCGGCCCAACTCGCTTTCGAGAATGGCCTGAAGCTTGGTGTTATCCACCTTGCCGTCTTCGCCGATGGCTTCGTGCAGTTTTTCCGGGGCGATGTGTGCGGTTTTTCCTGGCGGGAAGTAAATCGCACCGGTGGCGAAATCGACCCCGAATGCGATCAGGCCCGGAATCACATAAAACAGCAGGCCCACGGCATCGAGCACTGCAATCATGGGATCGATCTTGCCGTCGATCTGACCACGACGATCGGGAAAGAAAATACTGCCGCAGGCAGTCAATTGGCTGAGCAGGGCCGCAACTACAACACCGCCGATCACACGGGAAGACATACGCATACAAAAACCTCGAAGACGCTTAAAGGACTGAATCATTAAGACCGCGCTTAATGCCCAACTGTTCGCCGTTATACTCGTCGCTCTGTTCTGGAGCCACCATGATTTCTTTGCCGATTGATGAAGTTTTACCTGCGCTGCGCCTGGCCTTGGCCGAGCGGCATGAAGCCGTGCTTGAAGCGCCGCCCGGCGCCGGTAAAACCACCCGTGTTCCGCTGGCCCTGCTCAATGAACCGTGGCTCGCGGGGCAGAAGATCCTGATGCTCGAACCCCGGCGTCTTGCTGCCCGTGCAGCCGCCGAGCGTTTGGCCAGTGAGCTGGGTGAAAAAGTCGGCGAAACCGTGGGCTATCGAATTCGTCTCGACAGCAAAGTCGGCCCCGCTACCCGTATCGAAGTGGTCACCGAAGGCATTCTTACCCGCCGCCTGCAGCACGACCCGGCGCTGGAAGGGGTGGGCCTGGTGATTTTCGACGAGTTCCATGAGCGTAGTCTGGATGCCGACCTGGCGTTGGCCTTGAGCCTCAATGGCCGTGAGCTGTTTCGCGATGAGCAGCCGCTGAAAATCCTGCTGATGTCCGCCACCCTTGAGGGCGAGCGCCTGGCCAGCATCCTGGGCGATGCACCGATTCTGCGCAGTGAAGGACGCATGTACCCCGTAACGATGCGCTGGGGGCGACCCTTTGTGCCCGGTGAGTTTATCGAGCCGCGAGTGGTGCAGACCGTCCTCGATGCCATCAACGATGAAAGCGGTAGCCTGCTGGTGTTCTTGCCCGGGCAGGCAGAGATTCGCCGGGTCAATCAGCAATTGGCTGACGCGCTGGGCTCGCGCAGCGATATTGTGCTGTGCCCGTTGCACGGTGAGCTGGATCTGGCGGCTCAGCGTGCTGCCATCGAGCCGGCGCCCAAGGGCCTGCGCAAAGTGGTGCTGGCGACCAATATTGCCGAGACCAGCCTGACCATTGACGGCGTGCGCGTGGTGATTGATGCCGGGCTGGCGCGGGTGCCGCGTTTTGACCCGGGCAGCGGCATGACCCGTCTCGATACCCAGCGCATCTCTCGTGCCAGTGCCACTCAGCGCGCTGGCCGTGCCGGGCGTCTGGAGCCCGGTGTTTGTTACCGCCTATGGTCAGAAGACCAGCACGGGCAAATGGCCGCCTATGGCAGTGCTGAAATCCTCCAGGCAGATCTGGCCGGGCTGGCGCTGCAACTGGCGCGCTGGGGCGTAACCCCGGAACAACTGATCTGGCTCGATGTGCCTCCCGCCGCAAGTTATGCACAGGCCCAGCAATTGCTGGAGCGTTTGGGGGCCTTGCGCGACCGAAAACTTACCCCTCACGGCGAAACGATGGCCGAACTGCCCGCGCACCCGCGTATCGCCCATCTGTTACTGCGTGGCCAGGATCTGGGCCTGGCTGACATGGCCTGTGACGTGGCGGCGTTATTGGGTGAGCGCGATATCTTGCGCGGCGCAGGAGCAGATGTGCACAGCCGTCTGGCCCTGCTTTCGGGCGAAAGCCGCGCCGCACGGGGTGGGCAAGGAGGCGTACAGCGAGCCAAACAACTGGCCCGCCAATACCGGGGCTATTTGCGAACCAAGGCCACTCAACCGGTCATCGACCCCGATCACCCGCGCTGGCTGGGTGCCTTGCTGGCGCTGGCCTACCCCGACCGCATTGCTCAACAACGCAAGCCCGGAGGTGCGGAGTATCGGCTGGCCAATGGCCGGGCAGCATTGTTCAGCGAAGTCGATGGCCTGATGAAACAGCCCTGGCTGGTCATCGCAGACCTGGGCAGTCGTCAGGGCCAGCGTGAAGAGCGCATCTACCTGGCCGCCGAGTTTGATCCCGCATTGCTTGATGGCGTGTTGAGTGAGCAGGTCAGCGTTGTCGATCAGCTTGACTGGGATGAACGTGAAGGCGTGTTACGTGCTGAACGTCAGCGCAAGGTAGGTGAACTGGTGCTCAGTCGCGAGCCATTGACCGGGCTGGACGAGGCGGCGCGCACCCAAGCGCTGATCAATCTGGTGCGGCGCAAAGGCCTGGAGCTGTTGCCATGGACGCCCGAACTGCGTCAATGGCAGGCGCGTGTGGCACTTCTGCGTCAGCTTGATACGCAAAGCCAGGGTCAGAGCGAATGGCCGGATGTCAGCGATGCTGCATTAGTGGGCGGGCTTGAGGAGTGGCTGGCGCCTTACCTGGGGCGGGTTTCGCGGCTGAGTCACTTTGCCAGTCTGGACCTCTCGAGCATTGTGCATAACGTGCTGAAGTGGCCGCTGCCACAACGTCTCGACGAGCTGGCACCCCATCACATCAAGGTCCCGTCGGGTTCATCGGTGAGGTTGGATTACAGCGAGCACCCGCCAATTTTGGCGGTGCGGCTGCAAGAGCTGTTCGGTCTGGCCGATACCCCGCGCATTGCAGGCGGGCGGCAAGTGGTCAAATTGCACCTGTTGTCGCCTGCACGGCGGCCGGTACAAGTAACCCAGGATTTGGCCAACTTCTGGCGCAGCACCTATGCCGAGGTGAAGAAAGACCTGAAGGGGCGTTACCCCAAGCACTACTGGCCCGATGACCCATTGGTGGCCGAAGCCACCGCACGGATCAAGCCGCGCAAAGCCTAGCAACCCCCGTAGCAGCCTCGTTCCTGCGGCAGCTGCTACGGAGGTTACGTATCAAGACCCGATGTAGCTGGTTTTGACCACGGTGTAGAACTCCTGCGCATACCGGCCCTGCTCACGGGAGCCATAGGACGAACCTTTACGCCCGCCAAATGGCACGTGATAGTCCACACCAGCCGTGGGCAGGTTGACCATCACCATCCCGGCCTGAGAGTGGCGCTTGAAGTGATTGGCATATTTGAGCGAGGTGGTCGCGATACCGGCCGACAGGCCGAACTCGGTGTCATTGGCCATTTCCAGGGCCGCTTCGTAGTCTGCAACCTTGATGATGTTGGCCACCGGGCCGAACACTTCTTCGCGGCTGATGCGCATGCTGGCGGTGCTATCGGCAAACAGGGCGGGGGCGAGGAAATAACCTTCGGTATCGCATGTCACCAAGCGGCCACCGGCGACCAGTCGAGCGCCTTCGTTCTGGGCAATGTCGATGTAGCCAAGGTCCTGGTCGAGCTGAGCACGGGACACGACCGGCCCGATATCGACCCCCGCCTGCAAAGCATGGCCGACCTTGATCGAACGCATGCGTTCGGCCATGGCTTCGACGAACTTGTCGTGAATGCCGGCGGTCACAATCAGGCGGCTTGAGGCGGTGCAACGCTGGCCGGTGGAGTAGAACGCGCTTTGTACGGCCAGCTCGACCGCTTGCTTGAGATCGGCATCGTCGAGGATGACCTGCGGGTTCTTGCCGCCCATTTCCAGCTGGACTTTGGCCTGACGAGTAACACAGTTGATTGCGATCTGGCGTCCGACGCCCACGGAACCGGTGAAGCTGACGCCGTCCACTTTCGGGTTCTTGACGATCGCTTCACCGACCACGCGGCCGCTGCCCATCACCAGGTTGAAAACACCCGCCGGGAAGCCAGCCCGAGAGATGATCTCGGCCAGCGCCCAAGCGCAACCCGGGACCAGGTCGGCGGGTTTGAAAACCACGCAGTTGCCATAGGCCAGGGCCGGGGCAATTTTCCAGGCCGGGATGGCAATAGGGAAGTTCCACGGAGTGATCAAACCGACCACGCCCAACGCTTCACGGGTGACCTCTACATGGACGCCCGGGCGCACCGAAGGCAGGTAATCGCCCGACAGGCGCAGGCACTCACCGGCGAAGAACTTGAAGATATTACCGGCGCGGCTGACTTCACCGATCGCTTCAGGCAAGGTCTTGCCCTCTTCGCGTGCCAACAGGTTGCCCAGCTCTTCCTTGCGAGCGAGGATTTCGCTGCCGACTTTGTCCAGTGCGTCGCAGCGCGCCTGAATGCCTGACGTCGACCAGGCCGGGAACGCCGCCCTGGCCGCATCAATGGCGGTCTGAACCTGGTTGGCATCCGCCTGTGCATATTCGCCAATCACATCGGACAGATCGGATGGGTTGATGTTTGAACTGTAGGTGGGTGCTGCTACCCATTCGCCAGCAATGTAATTGTCGAAACGCTTTGAGTCAGTCATGAAGTTTCTCCACAGGCGGGACAACCGTTGATTGCCTGTAGTTATACGTCATCGTACAACTACAGGCAAAGCAATCATCACTTCATTGTTTTTGGCAGGCAGCGGCGAGGGCGATCTGACTCAGTCCGGGGGCAACAAAAAACGCCCCAGTACCGGCAGATGATCCGAGATGGTGAGGGTGTCTTCCTGGCGCACATAGCCTTCAATGCGCTGCAGTTTTGGGCTGTGGAAGAGGTAATCGAGAGTGCGGTCGGGTTCTTCGGCACGGGGATCGTTGGGGAAGTGGGTCAGCCACAGCTCCCGGTCGATGCCGGTGGCTTCAGGGTTGCTGGGGATCATGGGGTACTTTTCCCACAGCACGTGCAACTCGCTGTCCGCTGAGTAGCCCAGCCGCAAAGGGGCGGGCAAACGCAAGAACTGGCCAATGGGCAGCAGGTTGAAATCCCCGCCGATCAGCCAGGGCGTGCCCTGGCTTTCGAGCTTGTCGACCAGCGTGGCGACGGTTTGCATCTGCTCGCGCAGGTTGCTGTTGTTTTGCGAGGGGGCGTCCAGTTGAGTGTTGATCGCGGCCAGTTGCCCACCGTCGTTGAGCGGCAGGTAATTGACCAGTAATGCAGGTTTGGGCTGGAACTGGCGACTGATGAAGTTGGCCTCGGCCACTGGTAATTGCAAGCGTTCGGCGTGCTCGATCTGGTAGCGACTGAGGGTGACCAGCGTGCGCCCGACGCTGCCGAAAATGTGCCAGTCGGGTACAAAATCGGCCTTCCAGGTAAACGCCTGGGTGCTGCAGGGGTAAATGTCGATCAGACGCTCCTGCAGCAGGGCCAGTTGATCCTGATAACCACTGGCCTTGGCGTTGTCGTCGACCTCTTGCAGCAACACCAGGTCCGGGCGTTCGTCACGGATGACCCGCGACACTTCATCAAGGCTGAAGGCCATGTCGTCACGGGTAGGGCGGGTATCGGGGCCGTTGCCATCGGCCAGGTTGTACCAGAACACGTAGCGCTTGCCCGCCAGGTACTGGATGTTCCACGTCATGACCTTGAGTGCCTGGCCGGGCACCAATACGGGAGCCGTGATCGGGCAACTGAAGGTCAGCACCTCTCTGGGGGCGGGGCGCCATGTAACGCTATAAATCAGGCATGCCAGAAGCGTTGAGATCAGCAGCAAACCAAATACGGTGCGGCGCAAGAAACGTGGCATGGGCTCGGCTTATGACGTTACAAGGAATGACCGAACATACCTGACGGTTGTGCGGCATTCCAAGGTTCTTCACGTAGGGATTAGCTGTTTCTATCTGTCGGACGGTTCGCTAATTAGCATAAATAAACGGAACAGAACGACGGAGACAAACAACTGCAGGAAGCTGTTGAGGCTATCGAGTACCAGCGAAAGCAGCGTGTTGTCGTCCTTGGGAAACATCGAATAGCTGAGCTCCTTGAGCAGCATCAGCGGCCCCAACACGGCCAGTATGCAAACGAAAATCCGCCAGAAATGGCCACGGCTCAGATTGAAGCTCGCTTTCATTGCAGCCAGTGGGGCATCACCGCGCAATACCAGCCGGTACTCGGCAAATGCCAGCACGACGGTCAGGAAAATGCCTGGAATAAAAAACATCGACAGCCCCAGCACGATCAGCAACGTACTGATTGCCGAGAGCAAGGCGAACTTGGGCCACAGATTAATGGCCAACGCCAGCAGGTCGCGATTGCGAGGGTTTTCGCCCCGACTGCGGGCATCGAGAAACAGGATCAGGGCGCCGGTGTACAGCGGATACAGCAGCAGCCCGACAATCAGGCTGTAGCCGGGCGACGGATCCGGGCCCACGGCGTTGTCAACGATGTGCTGCAACACGGCTTCAAGGATGACCAGCGGCAAGCACAGCATCACGATCTGGCTCAGATTGCGCTGGAAGAAGTACAGGGAGTCGCGAATAACGGTCAGCGGATTCATTGGCAGTTGTCAGCAGTCAAAAGCGGTGCGCCACTTTAACCGATGAGGGGTCGATATGAGCAAATGTTAACGCGGCTGAAAGTCAGCGGTTCACGCCGGGCGGTTTATCCGCGCAAACCCTTGGCAGGCTGGCATACTGCACCCCTTGTTTTCAGTCGCGTGCCCGCTTGCCCGGGCGTCATGAGGTTTGCCGGTGAAAAAAATTGCGGTCTTCGCGGATGTGCAGAACCTCTATTACACGGTCCGCCAGGCCTATGGCTGCCATTTCAATTATGCGGCCCTGTGGGCAGATATCAGCAAGCGCGGTGAAATCGTCGAGGCCTATGCCTATGCGATCGACCGGGGTGACAGCAAGCAGCAGCAGTTTCAGCAGATCCTGCGCAACCTCGGTTTCACGGTAAAACTCAAACCCTACATTCAGCGCAGTGACGGCTCGGCCAAGGGCGACTGGGACGTCGGTATCACCATCGACATCATGGACGTTGCCGCCCATGTGGATGAAGTGGTGCTGGCTTCGGGTGATGGCGATTTCGATCTGCTGCTCGAGCGCATTGCCAGCAAGCACGGCGTTGAAACCGTGGCCTATGGCGTGCCCGGCCTGACTGCCAACTCATTGATTCGCGCTGCCAGCCGCTACGTGCCGATTGAAGGCAATTTGCTGCTTAAGTAACCCTCACTCTTACAGGATTTATCAGGTTTGGAACGCATCGCGGTTATTGACTTTGAAACCACCGGCCTCTCCCCGAGCAGCAGTTGCCGGGCCACCGAAATTGCAGTGGTGATTCTTGAGGGCGGTCGCATCGTGGAGCGTTACCAAAGCCTGATGAACGCGGGCGTTCGCGTACCTGGGTTTATCGAACAGTTGACCGGCATCAGTAACGCCATGCTGCGCACTGCGCCGTCGGCCGAACAGGTGATGAACGAGGTTAACGAGTTCGTTGGCATCACACCGTTGCTGGCGCATAACGCGGCCTTTGACCAAAAATTCTGGGACTTTGAAATGGGCCGCATCAAGCGCACCCGTTTGCAGAATTTCGCCTGTTCCTTGTTGCTGGCGCGACGCCTGATGCCGGCGGCCCCCAACCACAAGCTGGGCACGCTGACCACCTTTGCCGACTTGCCCCATACCGGCCAGGCTCACCGGGCCATGGCCGATGCTGAAATGGCGGCCAACCTGACGGCCTATCTGGCCGAACAACTGCGCCACAAGCATGGGTTGAAAGAGCTCAATCACGACCTGCTGTGTGGTTTGCAAAAAGTCCCGGCCGCGAAGGTCAATGAGCATCTGAAGCGTTATCGCGGGTTTTAAACGGTGGGAGCGGGCTTGCTCGCGATGGCATCGCCACGGGGTGTCAGTTTGATCGCGTTGCCAGCCTCGCAGGCAAGCCAATCGCCCACGGGTTTTGTGTTGCTCCCTCAGGCAGGTATAAAAGTGTACGGCCCCTTTTGGTGCGTTCTGTTACTTATGGTTTCGTCCCTCCTTCACTAAACTCTCCAGTCCCCTGCCTCTGCCCTTGAGCTAGCCATGCCTGCCGCACGTCGTTTTCCGCTACAACTGATCGGTGCCTTTTTTGCCTTGTACGTGATTTGGGGCTCGACCTACCTGGCCATTCGCATTGGCATTGAGTCCTGGCCACCTTTGATGATGGCCGGGGTGCGGTTTCTGATAGCGGGCAGTTTGATGTACGGCTTCATGCGCTGGCGGGGTGCGCCTGCGCCCACTGCCATTCAGTGGCGTTCGGCAGCCATGATCGGCTTTCTGTTGCTGGCCTGCGGCAATGGTGGGGTGACCCTGGCCGAGCACTCGGGTGTGGCGTCTGGCGTTGCCGCGCTGGCCGTGGCCACCGTGCCGTTGTTTACCTTGCTGTTCGGCTACTTCTGGGGCGCACGCAACACTCGCCTGGAATGGGCGGGCATTGCCCTGGGGTTGGTCGGTATCGGCATGCTCAACCTGGGGTCCAACCTGCAAGCCAGCCCGATGGGCGCGGCCATGGTCATTTTTGCCGCCGCTGCCTGGGCGTTTGGTTCGGTCTGGAGCCGGCACCTGCCGCTGCCCCCAGGGCCAATGGCCAGTGCTGCTGAAATGCTCACTGCGGGGGCCGTGTTGCTGGCGGGCAGCCTGCTCAGTGGCGAACGCATGACAGAAATGCCGACTGCTGCAGGCTGGGGCGCCTTGCTGTATCTGGTGTTCTTTGGCTCGATCATCGCCTTCAGCGCCTACATGTATCTGCTCAAAAACGTGCGCCCCGCGGCTGCCACCAGCTATGCCTATGTCAACCCGGCCGTGGCGGTGATGCTGGGGATCGCCTTTGCGGGTGAGACCATTGGTTTTGAAGAGTGCCTGGCCATGGCCGTCATCATCAGCGCCGTGGTGTTGATCGGTTTGCCGCAGTGGCGCAAGCAGAAACCCGTGTGAATTAGGGTAAACTGCGCGCCATTGCAACTTATGCACCCCTGCGCAGACCTTTTTCGACGGTATCCCCATGACATTCGCCACCCTTGGCCTGATCGAACCCTTGCTGCGCGCCCTTGAGACGCTCGGCTACAAGACCCCAACCCCGGTTCAGGCCCAAGCGATCCCCGCAGTACTGGCTGGCCGCGACCTGATGGCTGCAGCCCAGACAGGCACCGGCAAAACCGGCGGTTTCGCCCTGCCGTTGTTGCAGTCGCTGACCATGGAAGGCCCGAAAGTCGCCAGCAACTCGGTGCGCGCACTGGTGCTGGTGCCGACCCGTGAACTGGCCGAACAGGTTCACGAGAGCATTCGTCAGTACGCCGAGCACCTGCCGTTGAGCACCTATGCGGTGTACGGTGGCGTCAGCATCAACCCGCAAATGATGAAAATGCGCAAAGGCGTCGATGTCCTGGTCGCAACGCCTGGGCGTTTGCTCGATCTGTATCGTCAGAAGGCGATCAAGTTCAATCAACTGCAAACCCTGATCCTCGACGAAGCGGATCGCATGCTCGATCTCGGCTTCTCCGAAGAGCTGCGCGACATTTACCGTGCATTGCCGAAAAAGCGCCAGACCCTGCTGTTCTCGGCCACCTTTTCTGACGCGATTCGCCTGTTGGCCGAGCAGATGCTCGACAACCCGCTGACCATTGAAGTCAGCCCGCGCAACGTGGCCGCCAGCAGCGTCAAGCAGTGGGTCATCCCGGTCGACAAAAAGCGCAAGGCAGAGCTGTTCTTGCACTTGCTGCGCACCCAGCACTGGAAGCAGGTGCTGGTGTTCGCCAAAACCCGCAATGGCGTGGATGAATTGGTCGGCAAGCTGCAAGGTCTGGGGATCAACGCTGACGGCATTCATGGCGACAAGCCACAAGCCACGCGTCAACGGGCGCTGGATCGCTTCAAGGCCAGCGAAGTACAAATCCTGGTGGCAACTGACGTCGCCGCGCGCGGTCTGGACATTGAAGACCTGCCGCTGGTGGTCAACTTCGACTTGCCGATCGTGGCCGAAGACTACATTCACCGCATTGGCCGTACCGGTCGTGCCGGTCAGAAGGGCGAAGCCATTTCGCTGGTCTGTGCTGACGAAGTGAACATGCTGTCGGCAATCGAGATGCTGACCCGTCAGACCTTGAAGCGCCACGAAGAGCAAGACTTCGAGCCGGAGCACCGCGTGCCCGAGACGGATGCTTCTGGCCAGGTGGTCAAAAAGCCGAAGAAGCCGAAAAAGCCGAAAACCTCAGGCGGTGGCGGCAAGCGCAACCTGGGCAAATGGGTTGATAGCGGCGAAGCGGCACCGGCCGAGCCATCGGTCAAGCCTGTGCGTAAAGTACCTGTGTTCAACACCGGTCCTCGCAAGCGCAAGCCTTAAGGTCGACCCCGTCCCTGGGGAACTTCAACTGTGGGAGCGAGCCTGCTCGCGAATAGCCTTCGCCAGCAGGCTCGCTCCCACAGGGGGCCTGACCAGGATTAGTGCTGCGCTTTAAACCAGCTCAAAACCCCCAACCCTGCGGCACGGCCACTGGCAAAACAGCCTGTGAGCAAGTAGCCGCCGGTTGGGGCTTCCCAATCGAGCATTTCGCCAGCGCAGAACACCCCCGGCAATGCTTTGAGCATCAGGTTTTCATCCACAGCCTCAAAGCACACCCCCCCTGCGCTGCTGATGGCTTCGTCCAGCGGGCGGGCTTTAATCAGTTCCAGAGGCAGCGCCTTGATCGCTTTGGCCAATTGCGTCGGGTCGTTGAAATACTCGGCGGGGGTCAACTCGCGCAATAGCGCCGCTTTTACACCGTCGAGCCCCAACTGACTGTGCAAGTGCTTGCTCATCGAGCGCGAGCCGCGGGGTTTGGCCAGTGCGGCCTGGATTTTATCCACAGGCTTGCCCGGCAGCAGGTCGATCAGAATCGTCGCTTTGCCCTGTTGATTGATCGCCTCGCGAATCGGCGCCGACCAGGCGTAAATCAAACTCCCTTCAATCCCGCTGGCAGTGATCACGCATTCGCCCAAACGCGGCGTGCTGTGCTGCAGTGCAATGGCGATGTTTTTCAGCGGGGCACCAGCGAACTTGCTGCGCAGCAACTCACTCCAGCCCGCTACATCAAACCCGCAATTGCTCGGCTGCAGCGGCGCCAGTTCGACGCCGCGCTCGGCCAGCAAGGGCATCCATGCACCGTCCGACCCCAGTCGGGCCCAACTGCCGCCGCCCAATGCCAGTAACACTGCATCAGGCTTCAAGCGCTTTTCGCCTTCGGGGCTGTCGATGCGTAATTGGCCATCGGCTTGCCAGCCCAGCCAGCGATGGCGGGTGTGGATAACTACGCCAGACTCGCGCAGACGCTTGAGCCAGGCGCGCAGCAGTGGCGCGGCTTTCATATCAGTGGGGAACACCCGGCCTGAGCTGCCGACAAAGGTTTCGATGCCCAGTTCATGAATCCACTGGCACAAGGCATCGGCATCGAAGGCCCGCAGCAGCGGGGCGATGTGCGGCGCACGCTCGGCGTAGCGGGACAGGAACGCCGGGTAGGCTTCGGAATGGGTGATGTTCATGCCGCCGACCCCGGCCAGCAAAAACTTGCGGCCCACCGACGGCATGCCGTCGTACAGATCGACTCGCACGCCTGCCTGGCTCAACACTTCGGCAGCCATCAAACCGGCCGGACCCCCGCCAATAATGGCGACGTGATGGAGAGGGGAGGCAATGGAATCAGTCATGGCAGGGCTGCAAATCGGCGAAATAGGCCGGGCATTCTACCTTAGGGGTGGGTAGATCACCCGTAGCAGCTGCCGAAGGCTGCGTCCGGCTGCGCAGCAGTCGTAAAATCATGGCTCGCGTAATGTCAGATACAAAGCATGCTCAGGTTTTACGACCGCTTCGCGCTCGAACGCAGCCTTCGTTCCTCGGCAACTGCTACAGGGGTGCTGATAACTGTACGAAAAACATACAGCGCCCTGAGAGCTATGAACCCCGTGGCCTGTAGGGGGTTCCACTCAGGTTATCCACAGGCAGTTCCACAGGCATTGTGGGTAAAAAATCACAGCTTAGTGACACCCCGATGACAGCCAGACCTTTTGCGCAGTGTGATGCAAGATCCCGTGCCGACGCGCCAGTGCCTTGCGGTCTTTGCTGTAACCGCCGCCGATCACGCCGACCACCGGAATATCGCGGCCCAGGCAGTGGCGCATAACGCTCTCGTCGCGGGCGGCAACCCCTTCATCGGTGAGTTTCAAATAGCCCAGGGCATCGTCTTTATGCACGTCCACGCCAGCGTCGTAGAGCACCAGGTCCGGTTGATACAAGGGCAGCAGGTAATTGAGCGCCTCGTCGACCACTTGCAAGTACTCGGTATCACCCATCCCCATCGGCAGGCCGATGTCCCAGTCACTTTGAGCCTTGCGCGCCGGAAAATTCTTTTCGCAGTGCAAGGAGACGGTAATGGCGTCCGGGGTATGTTCAAGGATCCGCGCAGTGCCATCGCCCTGATGCACGTCACAGTCAAAAATCAGCACCCGGTTGACCCGGCCGCTTTCCAGCATATAGCGGCTGATAATGGCCAGATCATTGAAGATGCAAAAGCCTGCCGGGTGATCGTAGTGCGCGTGATGGGTCCCTCCCGCCAGATGGCAGGCCAGCCCGTGTTCCAGCGCCTGCTCGGCGGCCAGCAGCGAGCCGCCCACCGCACGAATGGTGCGTCGCGCCAACGCCTCGCTCCAGGGCAAACCCAGGCGGCGCTGATCTTCGCGGGCCAGTTCGCCCGCCATGTAGCGCTCGATATAGGCACGGTCATGGGCCAGCGCAAGGATATCCACAGGGCACAGCTCGGGCCGCAGCAGGGCCGCATCCTGGGTCAACCCGGACTCGACCAGGTGATCGCGCAACAGGCGGAACTTGTCCATGGGGAATCGATGATCCGCCGGGAACTGCGGGCTGTAGTCATCGTGGTAAATCAGCGGCACAGGCATAGGGATTTTCGCGTCGTAACGAGCGCTGGATATTAACAGCGCTGTACACTGCGGACATATGTAAAGCCCGGTAACAAATCGGAGAGAACGGATGGAGCAGATCAAAGAGCTCGAAAGTGCCCGTTTGCACTTGCGCCCCTGGCGTGACACAGACTTGCCCGAGTTCGCTGCCATGTGCGCTGATCACCAGGTGATGCGTTATTTTCCGAACCCCTTGAGCCGCCTCGAAAGCGCAGCGCTGATTGGTCGCATTCGCGGCCACTTTGCCGAATACGGCTACGGGCTGTGGGCGCTGGAGCGCAAGGACACAGGTGCCTTCATCGGTTTTACCGGGCTGATGAATGTCACGTTTGACGCCTCGTTTACCCCGGCTGTCGAAATTGGCTGGCGACTGGCGCCCGAGCATTGGGGCCTGGGATACGCCAGTGAAGCGGCATGGGCGGCATTGCGCTGTGCCTTCGATCGGTTGGCGCTGGATCAAGTGGTGTCGTTTACCAGCCAGGTCAACCTGCCATCTCAAAAAGTGATGCAGGCCATCGGCATGCAACACGACCCTGGCAGTGACTTTGAGCACCCCCGGCTGCTTGAAGGCCATTCGCTAAGGCCCCACGTGCTGTACCGCATTACGCGGGCACAGTGGTTGGAAACCCTGCACGGTTAAGCAGGATTAGTAGAGCGGCGAAAGCCGGAATTTTTGACCTGCGTAACGAAGATTACGACGGTATTGCTTTGTGTGAGGAGAATCTGAATGAGCCAAGTGTTGGATGATCTGGTCAATTTGCTGACCCTGGAACCGATCGAGGAGAACCTCTTTCGCGGCAGCAGTCAGGACTTGGGCTTTCGCCAGTTGTTCGGTGGTCAGGTACTCGGTCAATCCCTGTCTGCCATGAGTCAGACGGTCGAAGACGCCCGCCACGTGCACTCGATGCATGGCTACTTTTTGCGCCCTGGCGACGCAAGCTTGCCCGTGGTGTATCAGGTTGACCGGGTGCGTGACGGCGGCAGCTTCAGTACGCGCCGGGTGACCGCCATTCAAAAGGGCCAACCGATCTTTACCAGCAGCGCTTCGTTTCAATACGACGAGGGTGGTTTTGAACATCAGATCCCTATGCCTGATGTTGTAGGACCTGAGAACCTGCCCTCGGAGCTCGACATGATTCGCCAGCGCGCGGACCTGATTCCAGAGTCGATGCGTGAAAAGCTGCTGTGTGCCAAGCCCATCGAGTTTCGTCCGGTGGTGGGTGAAGACCCGTTTAACCCCAAGATCAGCGACCCGATCAAGTACGTGTGGTTTCGTGCCGACGGCACATTGCCCGACACGCCTGCGCTGCACAAATACCTGTTGGCTTACGCCTCTGACTTTGGCTTGCTGACCACCTCCTTGCTGCCCCACGGCAAAGGGGTGTGGCAAAAGGATATGCAGGTCGCCAGCCTCGATCACGCGTTATGGTTTCACGCTGACCTGCGTGCCGATGACTGGTTGCTTTATGCCATGGACAGCCCATGGGCAGGCAATTCCCGCGGCTTCTCTCGTGGCAGCGTCTACAACCGCGCAGGCCAGTTGGTCGCGTCGGTCACGCAGGAAGGTTTGATCCGCCATCGCAAGGACTGGGCATGACACTCAAGGACGTTAAACACTGGGTTTTCGATATGGATGGCACCCTGACTGTCGCGGTGCATGACTTTGCCGTGATACGCCGCGAGTTGGAGATCCCGGAGGGTGAAGACATCCTGACCCATCTCAACGGTTTGCCCGCCGAGATTGCTGCGGCCAAGCACGCCTGGCTGCTGGAGCACGAGCGCGAATTGGCGCTGGCCTCAACCCCTGCGCCGGGCGCGGTCGAGCTGGTGCGCGATCTGGCCGCTCAGGGTTGTCGTCTGGGCGTATTGACCCGCAACGCTCAGGAGCTGGCGCATATCACACTCAAGGCCATCGGCCTGGACCAGTGCTTTGCGCCACAGGATGTACTGGGCCGTGACAACGCCGCGCACAAGCCGGACCCCGATGGCCTGCTGCAACTTGCGCGGGCGTGGGGCGTGCCTGCGGCGAAGATGGTGATGGTGGGGGATTATCACTTTGACCTGGCCTGTGGCCGCGCTGCCGGCAGCAAAACCGTACTGGTCAACGTGCCCGAAAACCCGTGGCCAGAACTCACCGATTGGCACGCCAAAGACTGTTTCGAGCTGCGCCAGTTGCTCGACTGACAGGACTCTGTGGAGCGGGGTTGCCCGCGATGCAGGCGGCGGGGTTTGTCTGATGCATGCCGCTGATGCCATCGCGGGCAAGCCCGGCTCCCATAGGGTTGCTCGCTAAAGCCGTGCTGCCGAGAAGGTATCGCACTGATTGATATTGCCTTGCGCAAAACCGGTCTTGAACCACTTTACCCGTTGCGCCGACGTGCCGTGGGTAAAGGAGTCGGGCACCACGCGGCCTTGGCTTTGTTGCTGCAAACGATCATCGCCAATGGCGTTTGCGGCATTCAGGGCCTCATCAATGTCCCCTGGCTCCAGCCAGTCCAGGCGTTTTTGCGCATGGTTGGCCCAAACCCCTGCCAGACAGTCCGCTTGCAGCTCCTGACGCACCAATAAGCCGCCATCACCCTCCATGCGTTTGCCCTGCTGGCGAGCCATCTGCATTTTGGACGAGACGCCCAGCAGGGTCTGCACGTGATGGCCCACCTCGTGAGCGATCACATAAGCCTGGGCAAAGTCGCCAGCGGCCTTGAAGCGCTGGGCCATTTCCTGGAAGAAACTCATGTCCAGATAGACTTTCTGGTCTGCCGGGCAATAAAACGGCCCGCTGGCCGCGGTTGCAAAGCCGCAGGCCGAATTGACCTGGCCGCGAAACAGCACCAGGGTCGGGTCTTTGTACGTGCGTCCGGCTTGCTGAAAAATCTGACGCCATGTGTCTTCCGTATCGCCCAGCACTGCGCGGACAAAATCGGCCTGTTCATCATTGGCCGCAGGTGCACGCCCTGCCTGCTGAGTGACTTGGGGCGAGGACTGCCCGGTGAACTCGCCGCTTAACTGGTCGAGCATCTGCAGCGGGTCCTGCCCGGTTAACAATCCGAACCCGACAATCAACACCACGGCCATCAGGCTCAGCCCCTTGCCGCCGCCAATCCGCATCCTGCCACCACCACTGGTGCCTTGATCGCGTACGTCTTCGACGTTATCGCTACGTCGGCCTTTTTTCCAAAGCATGGGGGCAATCCTCTGATGAATCGTAGTCACAAGTGTTGCTGCTGAGTCGGGGCTGCGCCAGACCGGCTGTCAGACGGTTATGGAGAGCGTTGTATCCCGTTAAAAAGACCTGAACGCCTTAATTCAGTTCCGGGCCTTGGACTGAAGTGGTTGAATACGGCTTGCCGATCCCCGCCCCGGAGTTGTTAGCCCTGTGAACATTGATACCCGCATCAAGTACCGCCACCTTGTGTGCTTTATGGAAATGGCACGCCAGGGCAGTTTGGCGCGGGCGGCGGATGTGCTGGCGGTGAGTCAGCCAGCCATGTCCAAAACCCTCAAGGAGCTGGAGGAATTGCTGACGGTCAGCCTGTTTGTTCGCAGTAAAAGCGGGGTTACTCTGACCGAAGCCGGGGTGGCGTTCCTGCGGTATGCAACCCCTTCGGTGCAGGCTTTGCGTGAAGGCGTCAATGCCTTGCGCGGTGGTGAATACGTGGGCGGCACGGTGCGGCTTGGGGTGTTGTCGACGGTTGAAAGCCTGCTGATACCCGAACTGGTGCAGCGCCTGCACGCACGGCATTCATCACTGGTAGTGAGCGTCGTGACCGGGCCTAGCGCCTACCTGTTATCCCAGTTACGAGTAGGGGATGTCGATCTGGTCGTAGGGCGCATGACCGACAGCCCGGAAATTCAGGGTATGAATTTTGAGCATCTTTACAGCGAGTCCATGACCCTGGTGGCCCGCGCAGGCCATCCCCTGACACAAGGTTCGCTGGATCGTAGCCTGCTCGAAAATTACCCGCTGGTGTTGCCGCTGGCCAACACCACCATTCGCGCCTTTGCCGACAGCCTGTTCGTACAGTGCGGTATCAACCAGTCCCGTCAGCGTCTGGAAACCCTGTCGATTACCCTGAGCCGGCGTTATGTTTTGCGCAACGATGCGCTCTGGATTGCGCCTCTGGATGCCGTGCGCCTGGATCTGGCCAGTGGCCAATTGCAAGAAATCGATCTGGGCCAGCGCGAACCTGGCGGCTCGATCGGTATTTGCAGCAATGCCCACGTACCGATGTCGGTGGCGGCACAGGGGTGTGTCGAAGTCTTGCGCGAATTAGGTCAGGCTTACGGTGATGGTATTTATCCATAACCATTTGGTTATGGATGGAGCTGGCCTTTTCAGTAGTCCTGATTCGCCTGTTGTTTGAAACTGGTGCCCAGCCTTTATAAAAACAACAGGAGATCGACATGTCTGATGCAGACAGCCGGCGCTTTATCATCCGTGACCGCAACTGGCACCCCAAAGCCTTGACCCCCGATTACAAAACGTCCATTGCCCGCTCCCCGCGTCAGGCGCTGGTGAGCATCCCGCAATCGGTCAGTGAAACCAGTGGTCCTGACTTTTCCCACCTGAAATTCGGTAAGTTCGACAACGACCTGCTGCTCAATTTCAACAACGGTGGTTTGCCTATCGGTGAGCGGATCATCCTGGCGGGTCGGGTGCGCGATCAGTACGGCAAGCCGATTCCTCACACCCTGGTTGAAATCTGGCAAGCCAACGCAGGCGGCCGCTATCGCCACAAGAACGACCGCTACCTGGCGCCGCTGGACCCCAATTTTGGCGGCGTGGGCCGCACCCTGACGGACAGCGAAGGCTATTACAGTTTCCGCACAGTTAAACCAGGCCCCTACCCTTGGCGTAACGGGCCAAACGACTGGCGCCCGGCGCATATTCACGTTTCTATCAGCGGCCCCTCGATTGCCACGCGGCTGATTACCCAGCTGTATTTTGAAGGTGATCCGATGATCCCGATGTGCCCGATCGTCAAATCGATTACCAACCCGGATGCCGTGCAAAGCCTGATAGCACGACTGGACATGGGCGCGGCCAATCCGATGGATTGTCTTGCGTATCGTTTTGACATTGTGCTGCGCGGTCAGCGCAAGACTCACTTCGAAAACTGCTGAGGAACCCCGTCATGCCTATCGAACTGCTTCCGGAAACCCCATCGCAAACCGCTGGTCCCTACGTGCATATCGGCTTGGCCCTGGCGGCGGCCGGCAACCCGTCGCGACCTGAAGAAATCTGGAGCGAGATGGCCAAGCCTGACGCTGCGGGCGAACCTATTGTGCTGTTTGGCAACGTCTATGACGGCAATGACCACTTGGTGCGCGACTCCTTTCTGGAGCTGTGGCAAGCCAACCATGAAGGGGTCTATGACGAGGATTTTGATTCAGAAAAAGCCTTCAACAGTTTCGGCCGTACCGCGACCACCTTCGATGCGGGTGAATGGACGCTTAGCACCATCAAACCGGGTGTGGTCAATAACGCTGGCGGTGTGCCAATGGCGCCGCACATCAACGTGTCGCTCTTTGCCCGTGGCATCAATATCCACTTGCAAACGCGCCTGTATTTCAGCGACGAGCCAGAGGCGAACGCCAAGTGCCCGGTGCTCAACCTGATTGAGCAACCACAACGCCGCGAAACCTTGATCGCCCAGCGCTGCGAAGTGAATGGCAAAACGGCCTACAAGTTTGATATCCGAATCCAGGGCGAAGGGGAGACGGTGTTCTTCGACTTTTAAACGTGCGTGGTGTTAACGCAAAGCCCGTAGCAGCTGCCGAGGAACGACGGCTGCGTTCGATTGCGCAGCGATCGTAAAAACCTGAGCTCGCGGTACTTCTGAAAAATCGCGTGCTCAGGTTTTACGACGACTTCGTCCTCGAACGCAGCCTTCGTTCCTCGGCAGCTGCTACGTGACTTATGTGCGGCCGCGCCGCTGCTGCCACGCCGCCGCCAGCCCGCTGATGCAGATAATCGCAATGCCGATGCGGCTGGTCAGGTCAGGCGTGTGGTCAAAAAGCAACCACCCCAACACCCCTGAAAACACAATCTGGCAGTAGCTGAACGGTGCCAGCAAGGCCGGTGCTGCCACACGAAACGATTGGGTCAGCAGCAAATGCGCTGTCATCCCCAGCGAGCCCAATGCCAGCATTTGCAGGCCGTGGGTCAGTGTCGGTGTTTGCCAGAAAAACGGCACCAGCGCACTCATCACCAGCACATTGAAGAGCCCGGCAAAAAAGTTGCTGGTAGTGGGGCTGTCGTACGCGCTGAGTTTGCGCGTGAGGATTTGATAGCAGCTAAAACACAACGCTGCTGCCATCGGCAACAACACCGCCGGCGTGAACAGTTCGCCCCCCGGGTGAATGATGATCACCACACCGATAAACCCACACACCACGGCCATCCATTGCCCGCGAGTCACCGTTTCGCCCAGTAAGGGCCCGGACAATGCGGCGACCAGCAGCGGTGCCAGAAAGTTGACCGCCGTATTTTCCGCCAGTGGGATAAACAGCAACCCATAGGTGAAAAAAAGGCCCGAGCCCAGTAGGCAAATAGCCCGCAAAACCTGAAGCAAGGGCCGCTTGCTTCGCAATACACGCAGCCCTGATTGCGGCAGAAAGATCCCTGCCATCAGCACGGTGTGCACCAGATAACGTGCCCACACCACCATCACCACCGGGTAAATACCACTGAGGTACTTGGACAGTGCATCGTGACTGGAGAACAGCGCAGTGGCCGTCACTATCAGCAGGATGCCCTTCAAAGGGTGGTTCACCCCTGAAAGGGGTGTGGGTAATGTCATCGAATACCTCGTTGTTCTATGCGCTAAACCTGTGGGATTTTTCGCGGCGCCATGAAGTACATCCACACTAACGCAATGAAGTACATCGCTGGAATCATGGTGAACAGCAAGGTGTAATTATTGTTCGTGACGGTCAGCACATAGCCCACAAACTGGGTCATAAACATCCCGCCGATAGCGGCGCACATGCCGCCAAAACCGAACACGGTTCCCATCATGTGTTTGGGCGTGTAGTCCATCACCATGCTCCACACGTTGGCGGTCCAGGCCTGATGCGCACCCAGTGCCAGGGCGATGGCTCCCACCGCGACCCACAGTTGGCTGGAGCCCGCAGCCATTACCACACCGATGATGCTGATTGCGCACAACAGCATCGACACCAGTCGCGCCTTCACTGCCGCCATGCCGCGCTTGATCATCATCGAAGACAGAATCCCGCCGCCGACGCTGCCGAAATCGGCAGTGATATAGATGATGATCAGCGGTATACCCATCTGGGTCACGCTGATGCCCAGGTTGTATTGCTGGTTCAGGAAAGGCGGTAACCAATACAAGTAGAACCAGAACACCGGTGCCGTCATGGCGTAGGACAACGCGAAGGCCCACGTTCCGCGCATCTTGAGGATGGTGCCGAACGAAACGGTGGTTTGCTCAGGCTCTTTTTCTTGCTGGATATAAGCCAGTTCTTCTTTGCTAACGGTTGGATGATCTTCCGGGTTGTAGTACTTCAAACCCCAGAAAATCAGCCAAATCCCCCCCAATGCCGCCATGCACAAAAAGGCGGCTTGCCAGCCCCACACATGCAGCACCAATGGCAGCAACATCGGAGTGAACATGGCGCCGACGTTGGTACCGGCGTTAAAAATTCCGCTGGCCACAGCCCGCTCGCTGGCCGGGAACCACAGGCGCGTGGTTTTTACGCAGGCCGGGTAGTTGGCGGCTTCGGTCAGGCCGAGAATGAAGCGGCAAATCATGAAACCTGCCGCCGAAGTGGCGAGGCCATGGGCACCGGTTGCCAGGCTCCAGAGCAAGACGGCGCAGAAGAACACGCGCTTGACCCCAACCCGGTCAATCAGGCGGCCTTGCAGGACGAAGCCAATGGCGTAGCCCACTTGAAACCAGAAGTTGATGTTGGCGTAGTCCATCGCCGTCCAGCTCATCTCTTTGGCCAGGATCGGTTGCATGACGCCCAGGGCTGCGCGGTCGATAAAATTCAGTGTGGTGGCGAAAAACACCAGTGCGAGCATGCCCCAACGGGTTCTGCCAGTCGCCAGGGTGCCGCGAATCTTGTCACCGATTCCTGCGTTTGGAGCGTGAGCAGAGGTAGTGCGTGCAGTCGGAGAAGGGACCATGGATGTTTACCCGTTTCTTGGAATTTTTATGTGGTGTTGCACAACAGTTGATGCAAGAAGTACGGGTTCGATGGTGGCGAGTGGACAAAAAATCGTCAATTCAAGATAGGCCATAATGTTCGATAATCGCACGCAAAACTAACCGGTTGGTACAGATTGGTTGCTCAATAATAGGGCGCCCTTAATAATCAAGCCATCAACAAATGCCGTCGCCTGCAGTCTGCACCAATCCTGGGAGTTTTAAATGAAGCGTTCGATCGCCACTGTTTCCTTGAGCGGCACCCTGCCAGAGAAGCTGGACGCCATTGCGGCGGCGGGTTTTGACGGGGTCGAGATCTTTGAAAACGACCTGCTCTATTACGACGGCAGCCCTCGTGAAGTGCGCCAGATGTGTGCAGACCTGGGGTTGACCATTAGCCTGTTTCAGCCGTTTCGTGATTTTGAAGGTTGCCGCCGCGATCGCCTCGCCCGCAACCTTGATCGCGCCGAGCGCAAGTTTGACTTGATGCAGGAGCTGGGCACCGACCTGGTGCTGGTGTGCAGTAATGCCGCGTCAGACTCGGTGGGTGACCGGCAAATTTTGCTGGATGATCTGAGCCTGCTTGCCGAACGTGCGGGTGCGCGCAACGTGCGCATTGGTTACGAGGCGCTGGCGTGGGGGCGTCACGTTAATACCTGGCAACAGGTCTGGGACTTGGTGCGCCAGATCGACCACCCCAATCTTGGCGTGTTGCTCGACAGCTTCCACACCCTGTCGCTCAAGGGTGATCCAAGCGCCATTGCGCAGATTCCCGGCGATAAGATCTTCTTTGTACAAATGGCTGATGCACCGATTCTGGCAATGGATGTTCTGGAATGGAGCCGCCATTTCCGATGTTTCCCAGGGCAGGGCGAGTTCGACCTGCCGGGCTTTTTGGCGCCGATCATACAAAGTGGCTACACAGGGCCTCTGTCGCTGGAAATATTCAATGACGGTTTTCGGGCTGCGCCGCCGCGGGCCAATGCGGCCGATGGCTTGCGTTCGTTGTTGTACCTCGAGGAAAAGACCCGCGAACGGCTTGTGCAGCAAGCGGCCCCGGCCGCGACGCTTGAACCCTTGTTTGCACCGCCTCAAGCCAGTCAGTACGACGGCATCGAGTTCCTGGAATTTGCCGTGGATGAAAGTCAGGGCGCGCAACTCACTCACTGGCTCGAACGCCTGGGGTTCAGCAAGGCCGGGCAGCACCGTTCAAAAAACGTGAGCTTGCTGCGCCAGGGCGACATCAACCTGATCCTCAACGCTGAACCCTATTCGTTCGCCCATAACTTTTTTGAGGCCCACGGCCCATCGTTGTGCGCCACTGCACTGCGTGTGCAGGACAGCACCAGCGCTCTGGCCCGTGCCGTGGCCTATAAAGGCCAGCCCTATCGCGGGCTGGTCGGCCCCAATGAGCTGGAGCTGGCGGCGGTGCGCGCACCGGATGGCAGCCTGATTTATCTGGTGGACCAAGACGCTGCGGGCAAGCCGCTGTATGAGTCGGACTTCACCCTCACGCCCACCCCGTCAGCCCAGGGCGGGCTCAAGCGCATTGACCATATGGCCATGGCATTGCCAGCTGATAGCCTCGACAGCTGGGTACTGTTCTATAAAAGCCTGCTGGATTTCGAGGCGGATGATGAAGTGGTGCTGCCAGACCCTTATGGCTTGGTAAAAAGCCGAGCGTTGCGTAGCCGATGCAGCTCGATTCGTTTGCCGTTGAATATTTCCGAAAATAGAAACACTGCCATCTCACACGCCTTGTCGAGTTATCGGGGTTCAGGTGTACATCACATTGCTTTCGAGTGTGACGATCTGTTTGCTGAAGTCAGCCGTGCCAAGGCTGCGGGCGTGCCGCTCCTGGATATCCCGCTCAACTACTACGACGACCTGGCGGCGCGGTTTGATTTTGATGATGAGTTCTTGAGCGAGCTGGCCTATTTCAACGTGCTGTACGACCGGGATGCGCAGGGCGGCGAGCTGTTTCACGTGTATACCGAAGCGTTTGAAGGGCGTTTTTTCTTCGAGCTTTTACAGCGCAAAAATGGCTATGCCGGCTATGGCGCTGCAAACGTAGCCGTGCGGTTGGCTGCCATGGCCAAGTCGCGCAGTGGCGCGGTGCGTCAGGCAAAGCTGTAGGGCGACTTCCTTCATAGAGCAGGGCGCCCCATAATCGCGGGCATTCCAACATGGCCGTGAACCTTACATGACCGACATTCCAGAGCTCGACACCGGCGCCACGGCACCGGTCGTCGAACCGCGTAAAAGCCGTAAGAACAACCCCGAAAAGACGCGGGAAAATATCCTGCAAGAAGCGATTGTCGAGTTCGTGGAGCAAGGGTTGTCGGGAGCACGGGTGGACGCTATTGCAGAGCGCACCAAGACCTCCAAACGGATGATCTATTACTACTTCACCAGCAAGGAGCAGCTCTACGTTGAGGTGCTGGAGAAGCTGTACGGCGAAATCCGCAGCATCGAAGGTCGTTTGAACCTGGATCAGCTTGAGCCGGTCGAGGCCATTCGGCGGCTGGTGGAGTTCACGTTCGATCACCACGATATGAACGCGGACTTTGTGCGCATTGTCAGCATCGAAAATATTCACAAGGGTGAGTACATCAAGCGTTCGGAAGGCATCAAAGCCATGAACGACACGATTGTGCATGCGCTGGAAAACATCCTGCGGCGCGGCGTTGAACAAAAGGTATTCCGTGCGGGGCTAAACCCGCTGGATGTCCATTTACTGGTCAGTTCATTCTGTTTTTATCGAGTGTCGAACCGGTACACACTGGGTGAGATTTTCCAGGTCGACTTTTCCGATCTGCAGGTCAAGCAGCGTCAGCGCGACATGATGTGTGACGCGGTGTTGCGTTATTTACAGGCATGACCGGGCGCCACATTTCTGGAAATGAAATCCAATACCAATTGAAAATCATTCTCGACAAAAAGTAAGATAGCCGCCCCTTTCCTTCATGCTCAGGGAGTCGGTTTGTCGGATATGGATCTCAAAGGCTTGTTCCTCAAGCATGCCGGTACCCTGCGCGGGTATCTGGCGCGCAAGGTGCGAGACCCTCAGCTGGCCGCAGACCTGGTGCAGGAAAGTTTTCTGCGCATGGCCGAGCGTGGGCGCAAGGAGCACATCGACAACACCCCCGGCTATCTGTATCGCATCGCGGGCAACCTGTTGGTCGATCACATTCGCCAGGAAACCCGACGCAAGACCGACTCGGTTGCCCACGAAGCACTGGCCGAAATCGAAGATGAACTGGCAGGGCTGGAGGCCCAGGCGATGGCTGAACAACAGCGCATGGCTCTAAAGCAGGCATTGTCCGAGTTGCCCGAAAGGACTCAGGAAATCTTCCGTCTCAACCGCATCGAGGGCATGACCCATGCTCAAGTTGCGCGCCATCTTGAAATTTCTGACAGCTCAGTGCAAAAGCATCTGTCAAAAGCCTTGGCCTACGTCATGCAGCGCCTACAAGAGCCTGAGAAATAACATTCAAATATGTAGATGAATGGCTTACTGAGTTTTAGCCGGCGAGACGTCACTGCTTATATATAACGAGAAATAGAGATTCACACCTGATGAGCCAAGGCCCCGAACAGCAGATCATTACTGAAGCGGCCGCCGAGTGGGCGGTGCGTCTGCACGCGGGTGCGTTGAGTGAAGACGCCCGGGCGCAACTGGACCTGTGGCTGGCAGCCGATGAGCGCCATGCCCCGGCGTTGCGTTTTGCCGAGCAGACTTGGGCGGCGCTGGGAGCGTTGGCGCTGGAGCCAAGGCCCGTAACGCATCGCCAGCCTGCGGCCGCTATACGCCCTGTTCCGATGACTCGACGCCGGCGCCCGATACGTTGGGCCGGGCGCGCGGCGGTGCTGTCGCTGGTGCTGGCCGTCGGCTGGATCAGCGGCCCGACCCTGCTGCTTCAAATGCAGGCGGACTACCGCACGGGTGCAGGCGAAATCCGCACCGTTCAACTCGCCGATGGCAGCTCGGTCGAGCTGGACGCATCCAGTGCAATCAGCATCGACTACGACACCCGCGAGCGGCGGATCAGATTGCTTTCGGGGTCGGCCGTGTTTGACGTGTCGCCCATGGGCGAAGCCGAAACCCGGCCTTTTGTGGTGCAGAGTGCGGGTGGGCGAACCCGGGCGCTGGGCACGCAATTTGTGGTTGGTCGGGAAAGCAGCGACCAGGCATGGGTCGGGGTGTTGCAGCACAGCGTTGCGGTCAGCCTGTTGACTCCACCGGTTCAGGGCGCGGCGCAGCAAACCCTGGAAGAAGGCCAAAGCGCCCGCTACAGCGCACAGGAGGGTGTACAAAAACTGCCCGGTTTCGACCTCAACGCGGCCACCAGTTGGCGCCGTGGTGTACTGGTCTTTGACCGTCAACCGCTTGCCCACGTGATCGAACAGCTCAACCGCTATCGCCCCGGCCAGATTGTATTGGCCAATCCTGCCCTGGCCAGTCGACAGGTCAGCGGTGTATTCCGCCTCGAAATGCTCGACAGCGCACTGCACACCCTCACCCAGGAGCTGCATGTGCAGCGCGTCGAACTGGCGGGCGTGAGCCTGGTGTATTGAGCCACCACCCAACCTGTGGGAGCTGCCTTGCCGACGAGGCAGGCGGCGCGGTGTGTCAGGCAGATTGCAGTGCGGCTATCGCGAGCAAGCCCGCTCCCACAGGGCCCTCCAGCGCTTTTTGAAAATTAATCGCAAAAACCTTTACTGACTTCACCCCGATGTTACGTCTTGCTATTGAGATTCATTCGCAAAGCAGCTCGTAGCCTGGGGAAAATAAAAATGATGGGTAGTCAGCGCAAAGGGGTGCAGTCCGCAAGCCGGTTAGCCTTTGCTGTTCATGTCGCACTGTTTGCGTCGCTGGCGGTGCAAGCGCCGGTACAGGCCGCTGAAAAAGTCAGCAGCGCCGTGAAACAAGAATTTATCGCCTTCCATATTCCGGCCCAGCCGCTGGACAAGGCCGTGCTGATTTTTGCCGAACAGGCTGGCCTGCAAGTGCTGTTCGACAGCCAGATGCTGCAAGGCCTGAAATCCTTAGCGCTCAATGGCGACTTCGGCGTACAGGAAGGTCTGGCCCGTTTGCTGGGTGGCAATCCGGTGGAGTACCGCTTTACCGGCGAACGCCAGGTCACCCTGACCCGCGTCAGCGGCGAACACAATGGCGCACTGGCATTGGGCACTACTTCGGTGACGGCCAGCGAAGGCAGTAATGGGGATTGGGTGTATCAGACCCCATCCTCCGTCGCTGTCATCACCCGCGAGCAAATCAACAAGCGTGCCCCCCGTCACGCAGCCGACATGCTTGAAGAAACCGCGGGCGTGTACACCGCCGTCAATCAGCGTGACCAGGGCCTTTCGGTCAACATCCGCGGTATTCAGGACTATGGCCGGGTCAACATGAACGTTGATGGCATGCGCCAGAATTTCAACGTCAACGGTCACCAGCAACGCAATGGCGTGATGTTGATCGACCCGGAAATGGTCTCCAGCGTTGAAATCGACAAAGGCGCCCAGTCCGGCATGGGCGGTGCGGGCGTATTGGGGGGTATTGCCAGCTTTAACACCCTGCAAGCCAGCGAGTTCCTGGAAGACGGCAAAGAGTACGGCGGGCGCATCCGGGCCGGCAGCGGTATCGGTAAATTGGGTAACGGCACCTATTTCAATGGTGGTGGCGTCTTCGCATTTGGCAATGATCTTGGCGATGTTTTGGTTGCTTATAGCGAGCGCCATTTTGGTGACTACCGTACCGGTCGGCAAAACGCCGATAACCTGGGCGTAAATATTCGCAACAAGAACAAATATCGCGAAGCCTGGACAGACTGGCTGACCAGTGAAGTAGGCGATACCGGCAGCGTGACCCGTTCGCAGATGGTCAAGTTCGGGCTGAACCTGCCCAACGACCAACGAGCGCAGTTCACTTACCTGGAAACCGACAGCGATAGCGCTGACGCATGGACCAACCTCAATGCGACGCAGGATGGTTATGACTATGTGCGTACCGGTAAAAGCGATATCAATACCGGCAACCTGGCGCTGGATTACAGCTACAACCCGGATAACGAGCTGATCGACTTCAAAAGTAAACTTTATTACGTCAATACGCAGCTTGATCGGCGTAATGCCCCCCACAAAGCGTCGGCTAATAGTGGTAATGCGTTTGATGGTTACGAAGATGAGTTTCGCACCAGCACATGGGGTTTTCAGGTAGAAAACACGTCCCGGTTTGACTTCAACAACTACGGGCAACTGAGCTGGAACTATGGTCTGGAAAGCTATCAGGACATCTTGAAATCCAAGAACAATCTGGTGCCGGCCGAGAACGAGAATGATCTGCCCTGGGTCGAGGGAGCAGACCCGGAAGGCAAACGCACCATGGCCAGCCTGTTCAATAACCTGCATTACCAGTACAGCTATTGGCTGGCGCTGGATGCCGGGTTGCGTTATGACCGCTATCGCCTGGAAGGCAAAACGGGCATGAGTTTATGGCAAGCGCAGGTCACTCCAGGGGAGAATGGTGGCGAGGTGATGACCTCGGGGACTACTGTAAGAAATGTTTATTTCTATGATTCAGATCGTGAAGAAGGCAAGTTTTCACCGACGTTTGGTATAGGGATAAAGCCCGGAGTTGACTGGTTGCAGTTCTATGGGCGATGGGGCCAAGGCTGGCGCCCGCCGGCGGTGACTGAGGTGTTTATGACCGGGCGGCCCCATGGGGGGAATGCGCCGGAGCGGGTTTACCCCAATCCATACCTGAAAGCTGAGGAAAACCGGGAATGGGAGTTCGGTTTAAATATCTTTAAAGAATCCCTGTTCTTTAATAATGACCGGCTTGGAGTAAAAGTTGCTTACTTTGATAATAACATCAAGAACTTCTCATTTTTACACTATGGTGTCTCTCTTCCAGGGTCGGCGGATGTCGTCGGGTCGGGTCGCTCTGCGTATGTGAATAACCAGGCGGAGACCCGGTTTCGCGGCGTTGAATATCAGTTGAATTACGATATGGGACGGTTGTATACCAACCTGAGTTACACGCACATGATTGGCCGTAATGAATTTTGCTCAAGTGGGTACTATATGGGCGGCGCCAAGAAAAGGGGCGAGCTTATTAAGATAATCAGGACGCCCTACACCCGGCCTAATGGCAAGATTGGCTACATTAATACTAGAGTCACTGAATGGCTCGATGACCCGGACAGAAACAACAAAATCGATTGCGGATCTACGATGGGTAATGCGGCATATATGCCCGCAGATCGAGGGTCTCTAACAGTGGGGGCTCGTTTCCTTGAGCGGCGCCTGGACACGGGGATACGCTTTCGCTACAGCCCTGGTAATGGCGCGGGTCTGAATGAATGGAGTTACTCCGGTATAGAGCAAGCACACTGGCCTAAATACAGCGTGTACGACCTGTATGCAAGTTACTGGCCGACGGACACGTTGAATATTACCTTATCATTAGAGAACGCTACCGACGAAGCCTACTTTGTGGCCATGGGTGATGCCAATAACTTGAGCATGGCGCGCGGTCGGACATTGAGTGGCATGCTCGAATATAAATTCTAAATAACGGCCTGTTTGCTTCGTTATATAAAAGATTGCTCGTTGTGAGCAAAGGCGTGCATCGCTGTGCGCCACTTCACTGAAACTATCTAAGGAAGAAGTTCAAGTCATGACTATTTCAATTAACTATAGTTCGTTTGTTGGTTCTGATTCGATTGGTGACGTGCTTAGCGATTGGGCCCAGGGTTTTAAAACTGCGGGTCACGGTCTAAGCAATACCGGTGGTTTCAATAGTGGCGGCCGTGCTCAAGATGGTGAGCAGTATGCGACGCATGGTGCCAATAATTCGGACTACGCCTTTATCGCAGGAAGCGATACCAGCAATGGCCTGCATTATGTGTATGACCCTAAAGTCTCTGCTGGCGACAACATGAACCATTACCTGTGGGGTGAACTGGACAGCGTGAGTTTGGGTGAAGTGCTGACTGGTGGTTCGGGCAGCGCGTTTGGCCTGGGCGACTACACCGTCTCCTTCAACGGCCTCGACCTGTCCGCCGCCAGCGATGCGGGCCGTGCTGGCAACGCTGTTCAAGACGTGATCTACGGCCTGATGAAAGGCGACGTATCGGGTCTGGAAGGCGTGCTCAACAACCTGCTGAGCGGGTTCGGCCTGAGCACCGATTCAACCTTCGACCAACTGGCGGCAGCTGGCCTGGCTCACGCCGATGCACCGCTGGCGGCTGATATCAGCCTGGTGGGCGTGCAAGAAGTGGTTCAGGACTGGGCTCTGGCGGCGTAACTCCCGCTCACTTCAGTGAACTCCAATCCTGTGGGAGCCGGGCTTGCCCGCGATTGCATCGCAGGCAAGCCAGGCTCCCACAGGGTTTTCGGCCCACTTCCTCGGAATCCTTCCATGACCCGGCCCAAAGCCAACGAGATGCTGGCTGCCTTGACGGCCTACAAACGCGCTTTTTTCAATATTGGCCTGTTCTCGGCCGTGATTAATTTACTGATGCTGGCGCCGGCGTTGTACATGTTGCAGGTGTATGACCGGGTGCTGGCATCAGGCAATCAAATGACCCTGTTGATGCTGACGCTGATGATCCTCGGCCTCTTTGGCCTGATGGGCGCGTTGGAATGGGTGCGTAGCCAGGTGGTGATCCGCCTCGGCACGCAGATGGATATGCGCTTGAATCAGCGCGTCTACGACGCCGCGTTCGAAGCGCAATTGCGCACCGGCAACCCGGCGGCCGGGCAGGCGCTGAATGACCTCACCAGCCTGCGTCAATTTGCGACTGGCAATGCCCTGTTCGCATTCTTCGATGCGCCGTGGTTTCCGGTGTACCTGTTTGTGATTTTTATGTTCAGCCCCTGGCTGGGGCTGCTGGCCCTGGGCGGTGCGGTGCTGTTGATGATACTGGCGTGGGTCAATCAACGCGTCTCGCAAGCCCCACTTAAAGCCGCCAGTGAGTTGTCGGTGCAAGCCACCCAGCAAGCCAGCGCCCATCTGCGCAATGCCGAGGCCATCGAGGCCATGGGGATGCTCGATACCTTGCGTGGGGGCTGGCTGGCACAACACACGGCTTTTTTGGCACAGCAAAATCTGGCCAGTGAAAAGACCGCCACGGTCAGTGCCTGGTCAAAAGGTGTACGCCTGGCCCTGCAGTCGCTGGTGCTGGGGCTCGGCGCCTTGCTGGCGGTACAAGGACAAATCACTGCCGGGATGATGATCGCCGGCTCCATCCTGATGGGCCGCGTATTGAGTCCCATCGATCAGTTGATTGGTGTGTGGAAGCAATGGACTTCGGCGCGGTTGGCCTATCAACGTCTCGAAGCATTGCTGCACAGCTATCCGCCGCGAGCCCGGCGCATGGCATTGCCTGCGCCTCGGGGCGAACTGGCGGTGGAGCAATTGAGCGCCAGCGCTCCCGGCACCCGTCGAGCCACCCTGGCCAACCTGAGCTTCACCCTGCCGGCCGGGCAAGTGATGGGGGTGATCGGGCCTTCTGGCTGCGGCAAGTCGACCCTTGCCCGGCTGTTGATTGGGGTGTGGCAGCCGCTGGCGGGCAAGGTACGGCTGGACGGGGCTGAGTTGTCGCAGTGGGACAAGCATCAGCTCGGGCCTCATCTGGGGTATTTGCCCCAAGACATCCAGCTGTTTGCCGGGACCATCGCGCAAAACATCGCACGCTTTGCCGAGGTGGATGCCGACAAGGTGTTGGCCGCCGCGCAACTGGCAGGCGTGCATCAACTGATTCTGCAATTGCCCGAGGGGTATGAAACGCGCCTGGGTGAAGGCGGCGCAGGGCTGTCCGGCGGGCAGAAGCAACGCATCGGCCTGGCCCGTGCACTTTACGGCTTGCCAGCGGTGATCGTGCTCGACGAACCCAACTCCAACCTCGATGAAGCCGGGGAACAGGCCTTGTTACAGGCCATTGCCCAGCTCAAACAGCACAAGCGAACACTGATTTTGATCACCCATAAACCCAATGTGCTGACCCTCACCGACTACCTGTTGATTCTGCGCGAAGGTCAGCTGCAAGCCTTTGGCCCCACGGCCAAGGTGCTTGGTGCGCCCGCTGCAGCGAAATCTGCGGCGCCCAAGCCTGCTATGAATGTGAGCTATCGGCTCGGTACGGCAGAGGCGGGCAAGGCATGAAGTATTCGAACGCCAAGGTCCCTGGGGACAGCAATGTGCTGCAACTGGATGACACACGCTATTCGCGTTTGGGTTGGCTGTTGATGCTCGGCGGCTTTCTCGGGTTTCTCGGCTGGGCCGCTTTGGCGCCGCTGGACAAGGGCGTCGCGGTGTCGGGCAAGGTGATGGTTTCGGGCCATCGCAAAGTGGTGCAGCACCCCAGTGGCGGGATTGTTGAGCGGATCGACGTGCGTGATGGCGACAAGGTGGTTGCCGGTCAGGTTTTGATCCGGTTGAAGGAAACCCCGCTGCTGGGGCAGGCCCAGTCGTTGCGCAGCCAGTTTTATGGCTCGCTGGCCAGTGAGGCGCGGCTTAATGCCGAGCGCGATGGCGCACTGGAGGTCAGTTTTCCGACAGAGTTGACGACACTGGCGGCGGCGCCTGAAGTGGCGTCCAACCTGGCGTTGCAACGCCAACTGTTCGACAGCCGATGTCAGGCCTTGCTGCTGGATCAGCAAGGTATCCACGAAAGCATCGCAGGCGCCGAGGCGCAGTTGCGTGGGGTACGTGACTCCCAGGCCAGTAAAGTCCTGCAACGAACGGCGCTCACCGAACAACTGCAAGGTTTGCGTGAGCTGGCGCGGGAAGGGTTTATCCCGCGCAATCGCCTGCTGGACAGCGAGCGGGTGTACGCCCAGGTACTGGGCTCCATCAGCGAAGACTACGGTCGCATCGGTCAATTGCAGCGACAAGTGTTGGAGATGCGTCTGAAAATTCGGCAACTGGCCGAGGAGTATCAAAAGGAAGTCCGAACCCAACTAGCCGACACCCGAGTGCGCACCGAGGATCTGCGCAACCGGCTGGCATCGGCCGAGTTTGAGTTGGCCAACAGCCAGTTGCGCGCTCCCGTGGCCGGAATTGTGGTGGGTCTGGATGTGTTCACGGAGGGGGGCGTGATCAAGCCCGGTCAGGCACTGATGGAAATCGTGCCCCAGGGAGAACCCCTGCTGGTTGAGGCGCGCGTGCCGGTTGAACTGGCCGACAAGGTTCACCCGGGCTTGCCGGTAGAGTTGATGTTCTCGGCCTTCAGCCAAAGCACCACGCCAAGGGTTGCGGGCGAGGTGACACTGGTGTCGGCGGATCGCCAGGTCGATGAGCGCACGGACGAGCCGTATTACACGCTGCGCGCACAGGTCAGCGATGCGGGCATGGCCCAACTGGCCGGGCTGCAGATTCGCCCGGGCATGCCGGTTGAAGCATTTGTGCGCACGGGCGAGCGCTCGATGCTCAATTACCTGTTCAAGCCGTTGCTCGACCGCACGCATATGGCGTTGGTGGAGGAATGACGGTGCGCCAGTTCTTATGTGGATTACTGATGGCGTGTGCTGGGCCGGTACAGGCGATGGGGTTGCTGGAAGCCTACGATCTGGCGATTCGAAACGACCCGACCTTCCATGCCGCCATTGAAGAGCGGGCGGCAGGGGAGGAGAACCGCGCCTTGGGTCGCTCGGCGTTGCTGCCCACCCTGTCGTGGAACTACAACAATTCGCGCAACGAGTCCGAAGTCACCCAGGCCAGCACTCGGACCGACCGCGACTACCGCAGTTATGCGGCGACCTTGACCTTGCAGCAACCGCTGCTGGACTACGAAGCCTACGCACGATTCCGACAAGGTGCAGCGCAGGCGCTGTTTTCTGATGAGCGCTTTCGCAGCAAAAGCCAGTATCTGGCGGTGCGCGTGCTCAGTGCCTACAGCCAGGCGCTGCTGGCGCAGGAGCGGATCGAATTGAGCCGGGCGCAAAAGCGCGCCTTTGCCGAGCGCCTGCAACTCAACCAACGGCTTCTTGAAGGCGGTGAGGGTACTCGCACCGATGTGCTGGAAACCCAGGCGCGCCTGAGCATGGCGGTGGCTGAAGAAATCGAGGCGCACGATAATCAGGACGCAGCCTTGCGTGAGCTGGAGGCGATGCTTGGTGAGCCGCTGCAGGTCGAGCAGCTTGCCCCGCTGGTGGCGCATTTTGTGATTCTGCCACTGGAACCTCAGCGCTTCGAAAGCTGGCGCGAACTGGCGTTGGCCAATAACCCGGAGCTGGCGTCGCAGCATCACGCGTTGACCGCGGCCGAGTATGAGGTGGAGCGCAAGCGGGCCGGGCATCTGCCCAAGCTCAGCTTGTATGCCAGCAGCCGTCAGACCAGCTCCGATTCGGAGAGCACCTACAACCAGAAATACGACACCAACAGCGTGGGCATTCAGCTCACCGTGCCGTTGTTTGCAGGGGGGGCGGTGTCGGCATCCACCCGTCAGGCCGCGCGGCAACTGTCCCAGGCTCAGTACGAACTGGACGCGCAAACAGCGACGACGCTGGTGGACCTGCGCAAGCAATACAACCTCAACAGCAGCGCGGCGGCCAAGGTGCGTGCGTATGAAATGTCCGTTGAGTCTGCCGGTGCCCTGGTGCAGGCGACGCAGAAAAGCGTGAGTGGGGGCGAGCGGGTCAATCTGGATGTGCTGGATGCCGAACAGCAGCTGTTCAGTGCCAAGCGGGATTTGGCTGAGGCGCGCTATGCCTATTTGCTGGCGCGGGTGCAGCTCAAGTACTACGCGGGGTTATTGAATGAAGGGGATTTGCGGCAGGTGGCGGGGTATTTTCGGGCCCATTAAACATGGCCAAATTGCGGCGTGGCCTTCGCGGGCAAGCCCGCTCCCACAGGTATTGCGCTGATCCTGTGGGAGCGGGCTTGCCCGCGATTCGGTCGACACGGTGTATCAGAACCTGTGTTTACCGGCGAACCAGCAACACGCCCGATTCCATGTGGTGAGTCCACGGGAATTGGTCAAATACTGCGCAGCGCTCAATCCGGTGAGTATCGTGCAGTTGGGCGATGTTCTCGGCCAATGTTGCAGGGTTGCACGAGATATACAGGATGTTATCGAAGCGGCGTGTCAGTTCGCAGGTGTCAGGGTCCATGCCCGCACGCGGCGGGTCAACGAAAACGCTGCCGAACTCGTAGCTTTTCAGGTCGATGCCCTGCAAACGACGGAACGGACGCACTTCATTCAGGGCTTCGGTCAGTTCTTCGGCTGACAAACGTACCAGCGTGACGTTATCCACAGCGTTGTCGCGCAAGTTGTTGAGCGCGGCATACACCGAGGTCTTGCTGATTTCGGTGGCCAGCACTTTGCGCACGCGAGTGGCCAGTGGCAGGGTGAAATTGCCGTTGCCGCAATACAGCTCAAGCAAATCATCCGAACGCTCGCCCAATGCTTCGTATGCCCAATTGAGCATCTTCTGGTTGACCGTGCCGTTGGGCTGGGTGAACGCGCCTTCAGGCTGTTGGTAGGTGAAGGTGCGACCCGCCACTTCCAGCGCTTCGACGACATGATCGCGGCCGATCACAACACGTTTACCCTTGGAGCGGCCGATCACGCTGATATCGAGGTCTTTGGCCAGCTGCTCGGCAGCGGTTTGCCAGTGCTCGTCCAGCGGGCGGTGATAGCACAAAGTGACCATCGCATCGCCTGCCAGGGTGGTCTGGAACTCCACCTGGAACAGCTTGTGGCTCAGGGGGGCGCTGGCTTTCCAGGCCGACTTGAGTTGCGGCATCAATTGGTTGATGCGCAAGCTGGCAATCGGAAACTCTTCGATCAGGATCGGCGTGCGCTTGTCATCCTGGGCGAACATGGCGTAGTGACGCTCGCCCCCTTCGCGCCACAGGCGAAATTCGGCCCGCAGACGAAAATGCTTCAGAGGCGAATCGAACACCTGGGGTTCTGGCGCATCGAATGGCGCCAGCAACTCGCGCAGACGCTGGGTCTTGGCCTCAAGCTCAACGGCGTAGGTAGCAGAATCAAACGGCAAAGCACTCATGCAGGAAACCAACCTAGCTTGACGACAAACAGAACCGACAGAATGATCAGCGGCGCATTAAGCTCGCGGGCCCGGCCCGACAGCAGCTTGATCACAGTCCAGGAAATAAAGCCGAAGGCGATGCCGTTGGCGATGGAGTAGGTAAACGGCATGGCCAGCGCGGTGATCACCACCGGGGCGGCAACGGTGACGTCGTCCCATTCGATTTCGGCCAGGCCGCTCATCATCAGTACCGCAACAAACATCAGTGCAGGTGCTGTGGCGAAGGCTGGAACGCTGGCGGCCAATGGCGAGAAGAACAACGCCAGCAGGAACATGATGCCGACCACGATGGCGGTCAGGCCGGTACGGCCACCGGCGCTCACGCCTGCCGCCGACTCGATGTAGCTGGTGGTGGTCGAAGTACCCAGCAACGAACCGGCCATGGCCGCGGTGCTGTCAGCGATCAGGGCGCGACCCATTTTTGGCATGTGGCCGTCTTTGCCCATCAAGCCAGCGCGCTTGGCCACGCCGATCAACGTGCCGGAGTTGTCGAACAGGTCAACGAACAGGAAGGCGAAGATTACGCTGATCAGGCCGATGTCCAGGGCGCCCTTGATGTCCAGTTGCAGGAAGGTCGGGGCCAGGGAAGGTGGCATCGACACGACGCCACCGAAATCGGTGACGCCCATTGCAATGGAAGCAATGGTCACGGCCAGAATGCCGATCAGCACCGCGCCCCGTACTTTCATCGCTTCCAAGGCAACAATCAGGGCAAAGCCCAGGGAGGCCAGAACCACTTTTGGCTGAGTCAGATCGCCCATGCCGACCAGCGTTGCCTTGTTGGCAACCACGATGCCGGCGTTACCCAGGGCGATCAGCGCCAGGAACAGGCCGATACCGGCGGCAATGGCCGAGCGCAGGGGCAGAGGAATACTGTTGATGATCCATTCGCGGATGCGGAAGATCGACAACAGGAAGAACAGCACCGCCGAGATAAATACCGCACCCAGCGCTACCTGCCAGGTGTGGCCCATGTGCAGCACCACGGTGTAGGTGAAGAAGGCGTTCAGGCCCATGCCCGGTGCCAGTGCAATCGGGTAGTTGGCAATAATGCCCATGGTTGCCGAGCCGATAGCCGCCGCCAGACAGGTGGCAACAAATACGGCGCCTTTGTCCATGCCCGTCTCACCGAGAATGCTCGGGTTCACGAACAGGATGTAGGCCATCGCCAGGAAGGTGGTGATACCCGCAAGAATCTCGGTACGCACATTGGTGTTGTGTGCTTTGAGTTGAAACAGCCTTTCCAGCATGCCAGTCCCCGTGGCGCCAAATGCGCCGTGATTAAATCGTTTTCAACAGCAAAGCACAGACGCGGACCGCCTGAAGAATTTCTGTCTGTCGGAAAAAGCCGCGCATCATACCAGCAGCTCGTACATATGGCTGCTTTGGTTAACCTGCTGGGCCGTGTTTTATAACCTTGATGTGGCAGGCATACTGCGTGCCAGTTTTAGGAGGGATCCATGAAGCACTTCATCACCTCAATTTCAGCCAGTGTTGGCTTCCTTATAAGTGCCGCGATCAGCGCCGCGCCCGCGACGCCCTTGAGCACGGTAGAGATTCTCAAGGTGGTGTCTGTTTCCTGCGCTGTAGAGGATGTGTCCGATGGCCGCGAGCAGACCCGCTGCGACCATGATGGCCCCCACATCAAGGTCTATGTACTGGAGCGCGGTTACGGCGGCCAGCCAAATGTGACACTGGATGGTCAGGAAGTTGACGGAGTTAGGGCTCCGGTCTGTAACCAGGGTCAGGGGCTGGTGGCCTGTAACGGTGCAGGCACCACGGTGGGGCACTTGTATACCTTTGACCTGGGTAGCAAGGACGGCGGCTGGTTCGAGTTCAGTAACACCTCGTTGGTGCCGCCGCACAACCGACTGGGTGTGCGGCTATATATAAAGTGAGATCCTCGCCTGTAGTCGCTGCCGCAGGCTGCGATCGGGCCCGCAGGGGCCGCTCTTTTTAAAGAGCGAAGGTCCTTCGGCCCTTATCGCAGCCTGCGGCAGCGACTACAGGGTTTTGTGCTCTTCCACCATTCGGTCCCGGTTGGCCAAGCCCGGGAACAGTTTTATCCACAGCCCTGTGACGACCAGCGTGCCAACCCCGCCCAACACCACGGCGGGCACTGTGCCCAGCCAGTGGGCGGTGACGCCGGATTCAAATTCCCCCAGCTGGTTGGACGCGCCGATAAACAAGCCGTTGACCGCACTCACCCGGCCACGCATTTCATCCGGGGTCTCCAGTTGCACAAATGAGGCGCGGATCACCATGCTGATCATGTCTGCCGCGCCAAGTACCACCAGCACCGCCATTGAAAACCAGAACGAGGTCGACAGGCCGAACGCGATGGTTGCGACACCGAAGATCCCTACAGCGGTAAACATGACGCGCCCCACCTTGCGCTCCACTGCGAATCTGGCCAACCACAATGACATCAACAAGGCACCGACCGCCGGAGCCGAGCGCAACATGCCCAGGCCCCAGGGGCCGGTCAGCAAAATGTCCTTGGCAAACACCGGCAGCAGCGCCGTGGCTCCGCCCAGCAGGACCGCAAACAGGTCCAGAGAGATAGCGCCTAAAACGTCAGGGCGGCTGCGAATGAAGCGAATGCCCGCGAGCAGGGAGTCCAGCGTGGCCTTGGCTTTGTTCAGTGGCAACTGGCGGGCGGGAAGGTTGCTCATCAGCAGTGCGGCAATCAGATACAAAGCAACACTCGGGCCATAGACCCAGATACTGCCAAATGCATACAGCAAACCGCCAAACGCAGGCGCGACAATGGTGGCGGACTGTTGCGCCGCTTGTGCCGCCGCCACTGCGCGTGGAAAGAGTTCAACCGGCACGATGGAGGGCAGCAGCGCTTGGGTGGCGGGCATTTCGAAGGAGCGGGCGGCACCCAGCAAAAACGCCAGGATAAAGATCAGTTCCCGGGTGATGTGATCGCCTGCACTGCTGATGGCCAGCGTCAGGGCGATCATGGCCTGAACCGACTGGCATAGGGCCGCGACCTTGCGACGATCATAGCGGTCGGCCACATGCCCGGTGTGCAGCATAAACAGCAGGCGCGGGGCGAACTCGATCAAACCTACCCACCCCAGGTCCATCACATTGCCTGTCAGCTGGTAGAGGTTCCAGCCAATGGCCACGGTGAGCATCTGAAACGCACTGGCGGTGAAGATCCGGGCAAACCAGAAGGCCACAAATGGCCGGTGATGGCGGAGCAGGAGGGGCTGGCTGGTCATTTAAAAGGGATCGTGGCCGAAGACAGGGAGCGTCGAGACTATCATTGTTTTGTAACAAATAATGACTCGAAATATCACAGTCCTCCCGGACTGCACGCAGGATGGCACAAGCGTTTTTTACGATTCCCTGCGGTTCTTGCAACGGTCTATATCAAGGCCTGAGGCATCGTGTCACGCGACAACAAACCACATTAGCCGTGTGTCAGGAATGGACTACTCTTTCATCGATGCTTGATCCAGATCAAAGCCTGTGGGGTTTTGTCTGAGTGGCCAGCCGGCCAGATCCCTTTGCGTTGTGGTTTTAAAAGCGAACAACGATTCGCGGTGGCCACGGCTTGCGGGGTAGTTGGATCCAGGCAGGATGCCTGGGTCCTCAACGACCTGATACCTGATAGAGGAAGACTTATGTTCGGATTGGATGCTCTCGAGCTCGCCCGAATTCAGTTCGCGTTTACCATATCGTTCCACATCATTTTTCCCGCCATTACCATCGGTCTCGCCAGCTATTTGATGGTGCTCGAAGGTATGTGGCTGAAAACCCGTGACGATACCTACCGCGATCTGTATCACTTTTGGTCGAAAATTTTCGCCGTCAACTTTGGGATGGGCGTGGTATCGGGCCTGGTTATGGCCTATCAGTTTGGTACGAACTGGTCGAGGTTCTCGGACTTTGCCGGTGCTGTTACCGGGCCGCTGTTGACCTATGAAGTACTGACCGCATTCTTCCTTGAAGCAGGTTTTCTGGGCGTCATGCTGTTTGGCTGGAACCGCGTAGGCCGAGGGATGCACTTCTTCTCGACCGCGATGGTGGCACTCGGGACGTTGGTTTCGACCTTCTGGATCCTGGCCTCCAACAGCTGGATGCAAACCCCGCAAGGCTTCGAAATCATTGATGGTCGGGTCATTCCGGTGGATTGGCTGGCGGTGATTTTCAACCCGTCGTTCCCTTACCGCTTGGCGCACATGGCCACGGCAGCCTTTGTAGCCACGGCATTTTTTGTCGGTGCTTCGGCGGCCTGGCATTTGTTGCGCGGTCGTAACACGCCGGCCATTCGCCGCATGTTCTCGATGGCGATGTGGATGGCCCTGGTGGTTGCGCCTGTGCAGGCTCTGATCGGTGATGCCCACGGCTTGAACACGCTGGAATATCAGCCGGTGAAAATCGCAGCAATCGAAGGTCACTGGGAGAACAAACCCGGTGAGCCGTCGCCGCTGATTTTGTTCGGCATTCCCAACATGAAAACCGAAACCACGGACTACAAGATCGAGGTCCCGTACCTGGGCAGCCTGATCCTGACCCATAGTCTGGACAAGCAAATCCCGGCGATGAAGGACTACCCGGCAGCGGATCGTCCGAACTCGACCATTGTGTTCTTTACCTTCCGCATCATGGTTGCGCTGGGCATGCTGATGATCTTTATCGGCCTGTGGAGCGTGTGGCTGCGCAAACGCGGCACGTTGTACGAGAACCGTTGGTTCTTGCGTGCGGTGCTGTGGATGGGACCATCGGGCCTGATCGCTATTCTTGCGGGTTGGTTCACCACCGAGATTGGCCGTCAGCCGTGGGTAGTTTATGGGCTGATGCGCACTTCGGATGCGTCCTCCAATCACAGCGTCATGCAAATGAGCATCACGTTGGTCATGTTTGTCGTGGTGTATTTCTCGCTGTTCGGTGTAGGTATCGGTTACATGATGCGTCTGGTGCGCAAGGGCCCGATCACTCACGAAGGCGATGACGAAACCCACGGTGGCCCAGGCCAGCAACGCACGCCTGCCCGTCCTCTGTCTGCGGCCCATGAGGGTACAGATGAAGGCCACAGCGACAGCCTGACTAAGGGGAATTGAGTCATGGGTATTGATCTGCCACTTATCTGGGCAATCATCATCATCTTCGGGATCATGATGTATGTGGTCATGGATGGCTTCGATCTCGGGATCGGCATCCTCTTCCCCTTTATCAAGGGCGACAGCGACCGCGATGTGATGATGAATACGGTCGCCCCTGTCTGGGACGGTAACGAAACCTGGCTGGTACTGGGCGGTGCGGCGTTGTTTGGTGCCTTCCCGCTGGCCTACTCGGTCGTGTTGTCGGCACTGTACTTGCCACTGATGTTGATGCTCATGGGCTTGATCTTTCGTGGCGTGGCCTTTGAGTTCCGCTTCAAGGCCCGGCCGGAGAAGCGCCATATCTGGGACAAGTCCTTTATTGGCGGCTCGCTCGTGGCCACCTTCTTCCAGGGGGTGGCACTGGGTGCTTTTATTGACGGCATTCCGGTGGTTAACCGCGAGTACGCAGGGGGCGGCCTGGACTGGCTTTCACCGTTCACCGTGTTCTGCGGGATTGCACTGATCGTGGCGTATGCGTTGCTGGGTTGCACCTGGCTGATCATGAAAACCGAAGGCCATTTGCAAGAGCGCATGCACAAGCTGGGTCGCCCATTGGCGTTGGCTGTACTGGTGCTGATGGGAATTGTCAGCCTGTGGACTCCGCTGGCGCACACTGACATCGCCGCACGCTGGTTCACCCTGCCGAACCTGTTCTGGTTCTTGCCGGTGCCGATCCTGGTGTTGGTGACCATGTATAGCCTGCTCAAGGCCATCGCGCGCAAGGCTCACTACATGCCGTTTCTGTTGACCCTGGTGTTGATCTTCCTGGGTTACAGCGGCTTGGGTATCAGCTTGTGGCCGAACATCATCCCGCCTTCGATCTCGATCTGGGACGCTGCGGCACCGCCCCAAAGCCAGGGCTTCATGCTGGTGGGCACCTTGTTTATCATCCCGTTTATTCTCGGTTACACCTTCTGGAGCTACTACGTGTTCCGCGGCAAGGTGACTCACGAAGACGGTTATCACTAGCAGTAAATGCCGCTGTGGCCTGAGGGCCACAGCCTTTTCCCTAGAGGAGGCCCGAACATGGCTGGCAAGGATTATCTAAACGACGTGCAAGAGTGCGAAAAGAAGCCCTTGTGGCAACGCATTGGCTGGTTGCTGGTGATCTGGACCGCCAGTGTGGGGAGCCTGGCAATATTCGCTTGGTTGATTCGGCTATTCATGACCGCTGCGGGGATGAAGAGCCACTGATGGCCAGGCAATAAAAAACCCTCTACGGAGGGTTTTTTATTGCCTGGAAGGGCGCGCTTACTTGCGCGCCTTCAGGATCACAAACTTGGGCGTGGCGGCAACCTGCTCGACGCCACGAAACAGTTTGGCCAGTTTGCTGTGGTAGCCCAGATGGCGATTGCCGACGATGTACAAAGCGCCGCCCACCACCAGCGCCTCACGCGCCTGCTGGAACATGCGCCAGGCCAGAAAGTCCCCCACCACTTGTTGCTGATGAAACGGCGGATTGCATAGCACCACGTCCAGTGAGTCCGGGGCCTGACTGGCCAAACCGTCATCTGCCCGCACAATGACCTCGCGATCACCCAGTGCGGCCTGCCAGTTTTCGCGGGCAGACTGCACGGCCATGAACGATTCATCGACCAGCGTGTACTGCGCCTGCGGGTTATTCAACGCGCTGGCAATGGCAAGCACCCCATTGCCGCAGCCCAGGTCGGCAACCCGAGCAGTGCCCAAATTTTTGGGCAGGTGAGGCAGGAACGCTCGAGTACCGATATCGAGGTCTTCGCGGCAAAACACGTTGGCGTGGTTGAGCAGTTCGATGGCCGGTTTTTCCAGTCGATACCGCGTTGGGTACGGCGATGTGAACGGCCCCAGGGCCTGCGGCGTGGCAATCAGCAGGCGGGCTTTTTTGACCGCCAGCGAGGCCTGCACCGGCCCGATATAGCGCTCCAGCAGATCGCCTGCTGCGCGTGGTAAGTGTTTGACCATCGCAGCTGCAATGACTTTAGCACCGGGTGCCAATTGGCCTTGCAGGCGGATCAGTTGCTCTTCAAGCAGCGCCAGAGTTTTGGGGACACGCACCAGTACGCAGTCGAAAGGCCCGACCAGAGGTTCGCTGGCGGGGATGATCGATACCGCATCGTAGGCATGCCCGTTGAGCACCAGATTCTTTTCCAGCGCCTGCAAGGCGAGAAAGGAGTCGCTGCTGCTGGTGACAGGCAGTGTGCTGACCAGACTGACTGCCAGTGCACCAAAACTGTCATTAAGCACCAGCACCCGGCTGTTCGCGGGCAGCGCCTGCTCGGCCAGGTGATTTAGCAAATACTCATCCGCCGCATCAAAGGCCTGCAAAGGCTCGTTTTGCTGTTCGGGTTGGCGGATCAGGCGAAGTTGGGCGAAGGGGCTTTCTAGCACAGGCATTTATACAAACTCTGAGGAATCGGCAGCTGCATGGCCAGCTCCTGAGAGAGGGATGGCAAGCAGAGGAGTCCGTGGGTTTTACAGGTAGGCGTGATTTTACTTTTTTTTGCCGCAGATTGCCTGATGCGTTTGTCCGCTGTAGAGCAGAGCGTGTTTAAAGCAGGCCAAATCTGGCAGCCATGACCACGGCCGAAGTCTTGTTGCTGGCCCCCAGTTTTTTCATTGCGCCGCTTATGTGAAAGTTCACGGTACGGGTGCTGAGGCTCAGAATCATGGCAATGTCGGAAGCAATTTTGCCTTCGGCGGTCCACTTCAGGACTTCTATTTCCCGTTCGGACAAACGGATGATGTTGATCGCCAGTCTGTGGCGCAGGTGACAGCGTTCGAGCATGGCGCTGTGTAACTGGTTGCACAGCCAAAGCACATTGGCAGCCTTGCCTGAAAATTCGTCTTGCGACACCGGTGGGTCTTTTCTGGCAAGGCTCAACATACTCACTACGCCATTGGGGTCGTGCACCGATTGCGTCCAGCCATATGCCAGCCCGCAGACTTGTGTGGCTTTCCATTGGTCGGGGGCATCACGAAAAATATCGGAGCTCCAAATAATGGGCATGATCGAAAGCTGGCAGTGAGTCATGAGCGGGTTTTTGTGAGATAGGGGGCCTTTTTCATACCGTTCGACATAATCATTTGGATAGTTGGTTATTACCTTACTACTCGTTGTTATGTTTCCATGCCGCGGAATCATGCGAAAGAAAAAGTAATCAAAACCGTACTCTTCAATTCGTTTGAGTGTGTCAGAGCAAAGGTCGGCCTCACTTATGCAAGAGAGGTATTGGTTTTTGCTGATTGAATGATGTGCGGTCATAAGGCGCTCCGGCGGCCCGACAGTCAGTAGGTAGTAGCGTGTGAGGTGCTATTAAGATTATTTTAGATGTTGTTTAAGATATTGCTGTGTATTAAAAAATATAAATGTAAGACGCACGAGTTGAGTGTTTATATATGCAGGTGGTCATTTAAGCAGCGTGTTTATTTATGCTTTTTTGGGTTTGTATATATAGCTGTCGTGCTGTTTTAAATAGATTGGATCCCAGGAGTGTGCGGGTTAATTAACACTCATCTTGCCTGCGGCATAGGGTTTGGGCTTGGAGGCTGTCTTAAAGCCATCACCAACCATAGGTGTTTCTCTTGGCGTCTTTGGGCGACACTAGAGGCATTCGCCAATGGAGTGCCCCATGACTGCCAGCGCAGAAAAATTTACCCAGCAGACGCTTCTCGATGTCAGACCGCTGACCCCCGGACTGTTCACATTGCGTACCACGCGCGACCCGGGCTTTCGCTTTACCGCAGGCCAGTTTGCCAGGCTTGGCGTGACCAAGGCTGATGGCAGCACGGTTTGGCGCGCCTACTCCATGGTCTCTTCACCCCATGACGAGTTTTTGGAGTTCTTTTCGATTGTCGTGCCAGGGGGGGAATTCACCAGCGAGCTCAGTCGTCTTGAGGTCGGCGACACCCTGTTGGTGGAGCGTCAGGCCTTTGGTTTTTTGACCCTGGACCGTTTTGTTGACGGGCGTGACCTCTGGTTGCTGGCAACGGGTACGGGCATTGCACCGTTCCTGTCCATCCTCCAGGATTTTGAAGTGTGGGAAAAATTCGAGCGCATCGTGCTGGTTTACAGTGCCCGCGAAGCTCGCGAGCTGGCTTATCAGGACCTGATCGCCGGCTTAAGTTCACGTGATTACCTTGCCGAATATGCACACAAACTTGTCTATGTTCCGATCGTCACCCGTGACCATGTGCCCGGTGCATTGAACGGGCGTATGACTACGCTGATCGAAAATGGGGAACTTGAGCAGGCTGTTGGTGTTGAACTGACCCGCGAGCACTCGCGAGTCATGTTATGTGGCAACCCGCAAATGATTGATGACACGCGCAAGTTGTTGAAGGCCCGCGACATGCAATTGAGCCTGAGTCGCAGGCCTGGGCAAGTTGCTGTTGAGAACTATTGGTAGTGCGCGTTTTATATGTCATGCAGCATTAAATAAACAACGGCCCCCATAGGCGCCGTTGTTTATTATGGACAGTTAAGGTCGGTTATTTTGAACTTTAAGCAGGTCGCGAATTTCGCCCAGCAGTTCCTCTTCTTTGGACGGAATAGGCGGGGCACTTGGAGCGACTGCCTCTTCACGCTTCAGACGGTTGATTGCCTTTACACCCATAAAAATGGCAAACGCTACGATGATAAAGTCGATCACGCTCTGGATGAATTTACCGTATGCCACGACCACCGCTGGCGCATCGCCAACGGCAGCTTTAAGCGTAATGGCCAGGTCACTGAAGTCCACGCCGCCAATCAACAACCCCAGCGGTGGCATGACCACGTCACCCACGAAGGACGAAACGATTTTGCCAAATGCCGCGCCGATGATGATACCGACGGCCATATCGACCACGTTCCCTTTGACCGCGAAGGCCTTGAACTCACTTATCACGCTCATAGGTAATTCCTTGTTACAGATGAAGTTGGTAGATGCAGTGTAATTCAGCATGGAAGATCATGCCTGCGCCGCTGCTTGCTTGTGGCGCAATAATCGACCCGTTCTAACACCCTAAGGTTTCAGCAGGCCTGCAAGTCGCGCTCAATACGCGATTGATTACCCCAGTGCCAGACCTTTTTCTCAATGGACTGTTTGAGACCTTTCTATTTAGGATTTACCCCGCAGGCCTCTAGCCTTTGGTCAGCGCGCAGTTGCGCAAACCATCATCAGAGGACTCACCCATGACCACTCCCTTAGGTTTCGGAGCGCTTTCGCAGCGCCGACTGCTATGTGTTTTAAGTGCCAGCCTGCTATCGGTTTCGGTTCACGCCTCAACCCTGACCCGTGATAACGGTGCTGCTGTCGGTGATAACCAGAACTCTCAAACCGCAGGGGCCAGTGGCCCGGTGTTACTGCAAGATGTGCAGTTGTTGCAGAAGCTTCAGCGTTTTGACCGCGAACGTATTCCGGAACGTGTGGTTCATGCTCGTGGTACGGGCGCGCACGGTACATTTACCGTCACCAATGACCTGAGCGACCTGACTAAAGCCCGAGTGTTTGCCGCTGGCGAAACCACTCCGGTGTTTGTGCGTTTCTCTGCGGTAGTGCATGGCAACCATTCCCCCGAAACCTTGCGCGACCCGCGTGGCTTTGCCACCAAGTTCTATACCGCTGACGGTAACTGGGACCTGGTAGGCAACAATTTCCCAACCTTCTTTATTCGTGATGCGATCAAGTTCCCGGACATGGTTCACGCCTTCAAGCCGGACCCGCGTACGAACCTTGATGACGACTCGCGCCGTTTTGACTTTTTCTCCCACGTCCCGGAAGCCACACGCACCTTGACCGAGCTGTACTCCAACTCGGGCACCCCGGCCAGTTACCGCGAAATGGACGGTAATGGTGTGCACGCTTACAAACTGGTCAACGCCAACGGTGACGTACGTTATGTGAAGTTCCACTGGAAGAGCCTTCAGGGTTTGCACAATCTTGACCCGAAACAAGTCACACAGGTTCAGGGCCAGGATTACAGTCACATGACCAACGATCTGGTGACTCACATCAACAAGGGTGACTTCCCCAAGTGGGATTTGTACGTACAGGTCCTCAAGCCTGAAGACTTGAAGTCGTTCGATTTTGATCCATTGGATGCGACCAAAATCTGGCCGGGCGTGCCTGAGCGCAAAGTCGGGCAGATGGTCCTGAACCGTAATCCGGCCAATGTGTTCCAGGAAACCGAGCAGGTGGCCATGGCCCCGGCCAACCTGGTACCAGGCATCGAGCCATCAGAGGATCGTTTGCTGCAAGGCCGGGTGTTCTCGTACGCCGATACCCAGATGTATCGCCTGGGAGCCAATGCCCTGCAACTGCCAATCAACGCGCCGCGGGTTGCGGTGAACAATGGTAATCAGGACGGTGCGATGAATATCGGCCATACCAGCAGTGGCGTGAACTACCAGCCGAGTCGTCTGGAACCGCGTGAAGAGCCGCAAGCGGCGCGTTACAGCGAAATGCCGCTGTCGGGCAGTACACAGCAGGCGAAAATTCAGCGTGAGCAAAACTTCAAACAGGCAGGCGATCTTTACCGTTCATTTAGCAAGAAAGAGCGTCAGGACCTGATTGAAAACTTCGGCGGATCACTCGCGACAACAGACGATGTAAGCAAGCACATCATCTTGTCGTTCCTCTACAAAGCTGATCCCGAGTACGGCACTGGCGTCACCAAGGTAGCCAAGGGCGACCTGAACCGGGTCAAGTCACTGGCTGCCACATTGGTGGATTAACCCCCACGCCCGCTTTTGTGTGAGCGGGCTTGCCCGCGATGGTCTCGCCGCCGTTTGCCCGTCATGCCGCGTCGTTCGCATCGCAAGCCAGCCAACTCCCACACAGGCCTGTGGGTATTGAGGAGTCGTGCACCATGCGTTTTTTTGTTTCTTGGATCCTGCTTCTGGTCAGCGGGCAGGCGTTGGCCGGTGAGTCCGACGTTCGGGAGCAGCTTCAGGGCTACTATTTCGACGCGGCCCGGCGTGGCGATGTGGCGATACTCGATACTTTTATCGAGTCCGGTTATGCGCTGGATACTCAGGACAGCAAGGGTTATACCGCGCTGATTCTCGCGGCCTATAACGGCCAGCCGGAGGCGGTTGAGCGTTTACTCACAGCAGGCGCCAATGCCTGTGTGCAAGACAAACGCGGTAATACAGCCCTTATGGGCGCGATTTTCAAAGGCGAGCTCAACATCGCCCGGCGCTTGATGTTGACGGACTGCAATCCTGATCAACGCAATGGCGCAGGGCAGACTGCTGCCATGTATGCCGGATTGTTCAAGCGGGTTGAGCTGCTCAATGACTTGTCTCGCCAAGGTGCCAACCTGAATGCTGAAGATGCACTGGGCAATACTGCCGCTCGGCTGGCCAATGGCGAAATCCGTATGCCTGTTTCGCGCTGATCAAAGCTCAGTGGGCTATCATCGCGGTTTTTCCGTGGAGTTCAGATGGCCAAGCCCAAGCGCATTTACGGCTGCACCGAGTGCGGCGCAACCTTTCCCAAGTGGGCAGGGCAGTGCGGCGAGTGCGGCGTCTGGAACACCCTGGTCGAAACCATCGTAGAAAGCGGGGCCGCAGCGCCGCCCAGTGGCCGTACCGGCTGGACCGGGCAACAAGCCCAGATCAAAACCCTGGCCGAAGTCAGCATTGCAGAAATCCCGCGCTTCTCCACCGCGTCCGGCGAGCTGGATCGGGTGCTCGGTGGCGGCCTGGTCGATGGCTCGGTGGTGTTGATCGGCGGTGACCCGGGTATCGGTAAATCCACGATCTTGCTGCAAACCTTGTGTCAGATGGCGACGCGCATGCCTGCGCTGTATGTCACCGGCGAAGAGTCTCAGCAGCAAGTGGCCATGCGCGCCCGCCGCCTGGGGCTGCCGCAGGATCAGCTCAAGGTGATGACCGAAACCTGTATCGAAAACATCATCGCCACCGCCAAGCTTGAAAAGCCCAAGGTCATGGTGATCGACTCGATCCAGACCATCTTCACCGAGCAACTGCAGTCGGCACCGGGTGGCGTGTCCCAAGTGCGAGAAAGTGCGGCGTTACTGGTGCGCTATGCCAAATCGAGCGGTACGGCGATTTTTCTGGTGGGCCACGTGACCAAAGAGGGCGCGCTGGCCGGGCCGCGCGTGCTGGAGCATATGGTCGACACCGTGCTGTATTTCGAAGGCGAGTCTGACGGGCGCTTGCGTCTGTTGCGCGCAGTGAAAAACCGGTTTGGCGCAGTCAACGAACTGGGTGTGTTCGGCATGACTGATAAAGGCCTGAAAGAAGTCTCCAACCCGTCAGCTATTTTCCTGACCCGTGCCCAAGAAGAAGTGCCGGGTAGCGTCGTCATGGCCACCTGGGAAGGCACTCGCCCGATGCTGGTGGAAGTGCAGGCGCTGGTGGACGACAGCCATATGTCCAACCCGCGCCGTGTGACCCTCGGCCTGGATCAGAATCGTCTGGCCATGCTGCTGGCCGTCTTGCATCGTCATGGTGGTATTCCTACTCATGATCAGGATGTATTCCTTAACGTGGTGGGCGGGGTCAAGGTGTTGGAAACAGCGTCGGACCTGGCGCTGATGGCGGCCGTGATGTCGAGTTTGCGCAATCGTCCGCTGCCCCACGACCTGCTGGTATTCGGAGAAGTGGGTCTGTCGGGTGAGGTGCGTCCGGTGCCAAGTGGCCAGGAGCGCCTAAAAGAAGCCGCCAAGCACGGCTTCAAACGCGCCATCGTGCCCAAGGGCAACGCTCCAAAAGAGTCTCCGCCGGGCTTGAAAGTCATCGGAGTGACCCGTCTGGAGCAAGCGCTGGATGCGCTGTTTGAGTAGGGTTTCAAATCTGTAAAAAAATCTGCAATAGTCAAGTTTTTAGTTGTCTGTTAATGTCAGTTTTGGCCAGTATTTATAGGCTTTGGTCTATAAATACGATGTGCTAATAAATCTGCAAAAGAGTTCGCCATGACTGAGCTTTACGACACCGTTAGCTGGCTTGAACCTCTGCTATTGGACCCGATTCCGGCTGATATGGTCGAGATGGCGGATCAGATGCTGACATTAAAAGGCCGCCTTGAAGGTCTTTACCCCGACGAGACCGCGGAACGTATTGGTCAACTGTTACAGCTGACCAACAGCTTTTATTCGAACCTTATCGAAGGGCAGTACACCTCACCCAAGGTGATTGAGCAAAAAGCTCGTATCAAGCGCTCAGCCAAGCAGTTGACTGAAATCGCAACTTCCCATGTACATGTTCAGCGAGCACTTGAGCGAATCATTGACAGGGACGGTGGTCCAGACTGGCGGAGTCTGTTTTCGGTGAGTTTTGTTTCCCTTGTTCATCGCGGACTTTTTCGTGATGCGAGTGAGCAAGAACTTCAGATCCAGGGTCTGGATACACCCATGGTGCCCGGACAGCTCAGAGATATTGCCCAACTCAACGTCTCGGTCGGCCAGCACGATGCGCCTGCTTATCAAGCTGTACGTCCCATGCTTGAGCGGATGCAAGTCGTTTATGGACGGATTGCAGATCCGCGTTATCGCTTGATAGCAGCGCTGGGCTATCACCATCGTTTGGCTTGGGTTCACCCTTTTCCAGATGGCAATGGTCGGGTGGTGAGGATGATCACTCATCTGCAGTTATTGAAGCTGGGTCTCGCGTCACCGTTATGGTCTTTATCCAGAGGGTTGGCCCGTAATCATGAGGCCTATTACCAGCATTTGGCCCTGGCGGATCAACATCGTCAGGGCGATCTGGACGGCCGTGGGCAATTGTCCTTGAAGGCATTGCAAGCATTTGTGCGCTTTATGTTGCATACCTGCATCGATCAAATGACCTATATGTTGGACGCACTGGATCGTGATGCTCTGCGTTCTCGTCTTGAGCGTGCCGTGGTCTTCGATGAACGTTTTATCGCTGCGGGCATCAAGCCAGAAACCGCCCGCGCACTGCATATCCTGATTACTCAGGGCGCCGTGCTGCGTAACGACTTCAAGGTATATATGGGCTTGGGCGAAAGAACGGCAATCAACCAGTTGAAACTGTTGGTGCACTTGGGTGTGGTAGACAGCCCCTCACCAAAGTCACGGCTTATCCATCCGGGTTTTCCGGTGTGGTTTGCGCAACTTGTATTCCCTGATTTGCATAAGCGGTTTATCTGAGCGTCAGGCAAGACAAATCCACAAAAGAAGGCTCTAGACCAACGTTAGGGGCTGGCCTTTAGAGCCAAGAGCGCTAAACTCCGGAAGCAGTCTTTCTTGTCCAACTGGCCGGAATTTAAAAATGAATAATAAAAATAGCCTGCTACGCCACATTCCGTGGCTGCTGCTGGCAATTGTAGGAGCCTTCGCCCTTGGCGTCGTAGCGTTACGCCGGGGCGAGGCGATCAACGCCTTGTGGATCGTAGTGGCAGCGGTTGCCATTTATCTGGTTGCTTACCGTTATTACAGTTTATTCATCGCCACCAAGGTGATGCAGCTCGACCCCAGTCGCGCTACCCCTGCGGTGCTCAACAACGATGGTCTGGACTATGTGCCGACCAACAAACACATTCTCTTTGGTCACCACTTTGCAGCCATCGCTGGCGCCGGACCGTTGGTGGGCCCTGTATTGGCTGCACAAATGGGTTACCTGCCGGGTACGCTCTGGCTGATTGCCGGTGTTGTGCTGGCCGGTGCGGTGCAAGACTTCATGGTCCTGTTCATGTCCACCCGCCGCAACGGTCGCTCCTTGGGCGACATGGTGCGTGAGGAAATGGGCAAGATCCCGGGCACCATTGCGCTCTTTGGCTGCTTCCTGATCATGATCATCATCCTTGCGGTGCTGGCGCTGATCGTGGTCAAGGCCCTGGCCGAAAGCCCGTGGGGCATGTTCACGGTGATGGCGACCATCCCGATTGCGATGTTCATGGGCATTTACATGCGCTACATCCGTCCGGGACGCATCGGTGAAATCTCCATTGTCGGTGTGCTGCTGTTGCTCGGCTCCATCTGGCTGGGGGGCCAGATTGCAGCCAGCCCGGAGTGGGCTCCTGTGTTCACCTTCACCGGTACGCAGATCACCTGGATGCTGATCGGTTATGGCTTTGTCGCGGCAGTATTGCCGGTGTGGCTGGTTCTGGCACCGCGTGACTACCTGTCGACCTTCCTTAAAATCGGCACCATCGTGGCGCTGGCCATCGGTATTCTGGTCACCATGCCAGAGCTGAAAATGCCCGCGCTGACCCAGTTCACCGACGGCACTGGCCCGGTCTGGAAAGGCGGGCTGTTCCCGTTCCTGTTCATCACTATTGCCTGCGGTGCGGTATCGGGTTTCCACGCACTGATTTCGTCGGGTACTACCCCCAAGTTGCTGGATAACGAATGCAACTCCCGTTACATCGGCTACGGCGCGATGCTGATGGAGTCCTTTGTGGCCATCATGGCAATGGTTGCCGCTTCGGTCATCGAGCCTGGCGTGTACTTCGCCATGAACAGCCCGGCGGCCATCGTCGGCGGTGATGTGGTGACTGTTGCGCAAACCGTCAGCAGCTGGGGTTTTGCAATTACCCCGGATGCACTGACTGCGCTGGCCAAGGACATTGGTGAAACCACCGTTCTGGCCCGTGCCGGCGGTGCGCCGACCCTGGCTGTGGGTATCGCTCAGATCCTGCACAACGTGTTGCCGGGCGAAAACACAATGGCGTTCTGGTATCACTTCGCCATTTTGTTTGAAGCCCTGTTTATCTTGACGGCGGTTGATGCCGGTACTCGTGCCGGTCGCTTTATGCTGCAAGACTTGCTCGGCAGCTTTGTGCCTGCACTCAAGCGCACCGAGTCCTGGGGCGCCAACATGCTGGCAACAGGCCTATGTGTGGCGATGTGGGGTTACCTGCTGTATCAGGGCGTGATCGATCCATTGGGCGGCATCAACACCCTGTGGCCGCTGTTCGGTATCTCTAACCAGATGCTGGCGGGTATCGCGCTGATGTTGGCAACCGTTGTGCTGATCAAAATGAAGCGCCAACGCTACATTTGGGTAACCATGCTGCCAGCCATCTGGTTGCTGATCTGCACCACCGTTGCAGGTTTCATCAAGCTGTTCGACGCCAACCCTGCGGTCGGCTTCCTGGCCCTGGCCAACAAGTACAGCACTGCGCTTGAGGCGGGCCAAGTGATTGCCCCGGCGAAAAACATCGACCAGATGCAACACGTGATCATCAACGCGTACACCAACGCCGGTCTGACCGTGCTGTTCCTGTTCGTGGTGTTCAGCATTCTGTTCTTTGCGATCAAAGTGGGCGTGGCTGCATGGGGCAGCAAAGTACGTACGGATAAAGAGTCGCCGTACCAAGCCATGCCGGATGCATAACAGAGGGTTGCAACCATGTTCAATGACCTGAGTCGCCTCGGTAAATACCTCGGTCAGGCCGCACGCCTGATGGTCGGCATGCCCGACTACGACAACTACGTCGAGCATATGCAAACCAAGCACCCGGACAAGCCGGTCATGAGCTACGAGGCGTTCTTTCGCGAACGTCAGGAAGCCCGTTACGGCGGCAAGGGTGGGCCCAAGTGCTGCTAACCCGTAAGGGCTAAGTCGCATCTGACTGTGGGAGCGGGCTTGCTCGCGATGAATGCGCCGCGGTGTATCAGTGACACCGCGTTGCTTGAATTGCGAACAAGCCCGCTCCCACATTTTTTTTCGCGTTTTTTCAGGAGAATGTGCATGTCCTCTCCAATCCCCGTCACCATCCTCAGCGGCTTTTTGGGTGCCGGTAAAACCACCTTGTTGCGCTACCTGCTCAAGGCCGAACACGGTCTGAAAATCGCCGTGATCGAGAACGAATTCAGCGATGCCGGGATCGATACTCAATTGTTGGGTGATGAGCCTGTGCAAGTCATGACACTGGCCAATGGCTGCGTGTGTTGCACCATCCACACCGATCTGACCAAAGCCCTGTACTTGCTACTTGAGCGTCTGGACAGTGGCGAAATTGCCTTCGATCGCCTGGTGATCGAATGCACCGGTCTGGCCGATCCGGCACCGGTGGCGCAAACCTTTTTTATCGACGAAGAACTGCGCGAGCGTTATTTGTTGGACGGCATCATCACCTTGGTGGACGCCGCGCACGCCGATGTACACCTGAGCCAAACCATCGCCCAGGCGCAAATCGGTTTTGCTGACCGCCTGTTGGTGAGCAAGCGTGATCTGGTGGATGACGCCACCTTTGATGCCTTGAGCGAGCGTTTGACCCGTATCAACCGTCGGGCGCCGATTCGCGTGGTTGAGCACGGCAAGATCGATCTGGCCGAGTTGCTGGATGTGCGCGGGTTCAACCTGAACGCAGACCTGGGGGGGGGCTTGAGCCTGCGTCCAGTGCCGCCTGCATCATCCATCGACCGCATCTCCAGCCTGGTGCTGCGTACCGAAACACCACTGGATATCGACAGCCTCAGCGCGTTCATGAACGAACTGCTGGAAGATCACGGCAAGCAATTGTTGCGCTACAAAGGCGTTTTGAGCATCGCCGGCGAAGATCGACGGTTGGTGTTTCAGGGCGTGCTGAAACTCTATGGTTTCGATTGGGACACTGAATGGGCTGAGGGTGAGGCGCGTGAAAGCGTGATGGTGTTTATTGCCGATGACTTGCCTGAAGCCAAGATCCGCGAGGGGTTTGCGCGGTTGACGCTTTAATCTGTGGAGCAGGTGTGCACCGCAGAAGTATGTCATCCAGATAGAGGCTCACTAGCCTTATGGCTGTGGTTTCGTCTTGATTCTCTACAGCCTTGGCAATTGCAGCTTGATGTTGCCATGCACCGATTGAGTTGATGTCATTGCGTGCAATAGCCAGTGACGTCAGTGGTACAAGATTGCCGAGGAAATACGCCAATGGCGCATTCCCGGCCATCTTTGCCAAGTGCTGATGAAACGCCGCTGCCAAGCGTATTGCGGCGCCATGCCGGTTTTCGGCCTGTGATTGGCGTTGGCTCTCAAGCAGTTGGTGTAATTGGCGCAAGTCATCCTTTTCAGGTTGTTTGCAGGCCATGGGGATCAAGGCCATTTCAGTCAGTCGACGGGCATGCAGAGCTTGGCGGATTTGTTCGTTGGTGGGGGCTGCAACTCTCGCGCGAGCATTGGGGTGCACGGTCACGAGCTGCTGATAAGACAGCCGTGACAGCGCCTCGCGAACGTGTGATCGACTGGCGCCATACTTTTGTGCCAAAGCGTCCTCACTCAAACGACTGTCGGGGAGGATGCGTTGTTCAACAATGGCATCCAGCAAGCGTGTGTAAACATCGTCATGCTGATGTATCCCGGTTTGAGGCCGGGAGCGCAGTGATGATGTGCAAGGTTGCAGCAAAGCGAAAGAACTCATGATATGTCTCCGGTTTGATACGCGCTCAACCGCCAAGTTTGTCGTCAGGAATATTGAGCTCTATTCCACTGCGTCGACCTTCGCGCAGGATATGGCGACGCATCTCGGCGCTAGCCAGCGCACTGTTTTTCGCACGAATGGCGCGTACGACCGCCTCGTTTTCCTCAAGCCGTTCTGCCAAATGCTCGGGTGAATTGCGTAGCACTTGCGCACTTTGTTTGAGGGCATTGCTGGTTTGTTGCACCACGCTTTGGAAAATCGGGTTAGAGGTCAGGTTGAACAGTTCTTCGTGAAACGCGATATAGGCGTTGACTCCAGCCTCGCTGTCGTTTGCTTCCAGCGCTTCGCGCATGTCCATGAGCGTCAGACGCAACTGCCCCACCTCCTTGCTGCTAATCGACTGTGCTACAAGCCCCACGATAAATGGCTCAAGGGTGTAGCGCAGTTGCAAGATATCTTCCAGGCTTGCGTCGGCAACCGCATGCTCTTGGCTTTGAGTGCTGCTGGGATTTGCTTGCAGCACCACGACGCCCTTGCTGGGCATCGTGCGTACTAGCCCCAACGTTTCCAGAACAATGATTGCTTCACGCAAGCTGGGGCGGCTGATGCCCAGCTTTTCAGCCAACTCTCGTTGCCCCGGTAGCATTTCCCCGGAGCGCCACTCACCTCGTGCCAAGGCCGTTCTGAGTTTTTCTACCACTGAATTTACAACGGTTGACGAGGTGATCACTGTTAGCTCCATGAACATCAAAAAAGTTAAAAACCAGGTCTAGAATTCCTGCGGCCCAACGGCGACCATCGGCTTTAAAGGCTGGAAGGTATATCCCGGCTGTCCGGACAGCACTTTGTTGGCGCGCTGTACGTCGATGTCTTTTTCCCAGCGAGCGATCGCTACGGTAGCTACGCAGTTACCGATCAGGTTAGTTAACGCTCGACCGATGCCCATAAACCAGTCCACTGCCAGCACGAGTACCAAGCCCACCACTGGAATGGCCGGGATAGCGGTGAGGGTTGCGGCGAGGATAACCAAGGCTGAGCCGGGAATGCCGTGTGCGCCTTTGGACGTTATCAGTGACACCAACAAGATCGTCAGCAAATCTGTCATGGCCAGTGGCGTACCTGTGGCATTGGCAATAAAGACTATGGCCAGTGTCAGGTAAATCGAGAATCCATCGAGATTGAAGGAGTACCCGGTTGGAATTACCAGGCCCACCGTGGAGCTGCCTATGCCCAAATGCTCCAGCTTGCGCATGATTTGTGGCAAAACGGCGTCGGATGATGCCGTACCCAGCACGATGGTAAGTTCCTCACGCAAGTACTTGATCAATGGCCAGAGACGCAGGCCCGATGCGCGCATTACCACACCTAGAATCACTGAAACAAAGGCGGCACACGTCAGGTAAAACAAGCCGACCAGGCTGCCCAAGTGTTGCAGTGAGTCCAGGCCATAGGTGCTGGTGGTAAAGGCGATGGCGCCAAATACTCCGATCGGAGCCAGGCGCACAATCATGCCCATAATGCGGAAAATCACATGGCTCAGTTCGTTAATCAGCCGAGAAATTCCAGACGCTGCTTCGCCGACCAAATTCAATGCGCTGCCGAACAGTACCGAGAACAGCAACACTTGCAGGATGTTGTTGTCGGCGAAGGCGCCAATTACGGAGGTCGGAATCAAGTCCATCATGAACTGAGCGGTGGTGTGCATATGCTCGCTGCGTTGAGCAATGTCACCCAGGTTTGAGCTGGACAGTTGATCCAGATGGATATTGGCTCCGCTGCCGATTCCAGTGCTGAACGCGAAGACAAGACCGATGATCAAGGCAATGGTGGTCAGCACTTCGAAGTAGATCACGGACTTGAGTCCGATTCGCCCCACCTTCTTCAGGTCGCCAGCGCCACTGATGCCACTGACCACGACGCAGAACACAATCAGGCCGATGAGCATTTTGATCAGCTTGATAAAGCCGTCGCCCAAGGGTTTGAGGTGGGAAGAGTATTCGGGAAGGGTCAAGCCACAGACGACGCCCAAGAGGAGGCCGAGTACAACTTGAAAGAAGATTGAGCGCGAGCACCATCTGATCATTGGAGGAATCCTGGTAGTGTCCTGACAGCGATGCAGTAGGCATCAGCTTCAGAACTTAATTATTGTGGTCTTACCGGTATGTCCAGTTCATGCTCAGTGTAGGTGGGGGGTTTCACGATTATCAAGCAGATTTTCACGACTCGGCTGTTCCGGTATGACCGGTTGTTCGCAACCCCACGTGCTTGAGCCTTTAGCCCGTTTTAAAAAACGTCGCAACAGACCTGTTGCTTTGCGACGGCAGGCGTTCAGCGGGCAAAGTTGTGTGGGAGGGGGCTTGCCCGCGAGGGTATCGACACCGTTTACTTCAGGCACGCTGGCACCTGATTCGCGGGCAGACTCGTTCCCACCGGAAAAGTGGTGTTTTGAGTCCGGTTAATAAGGGACGTTTCTTTCGAGAATACTTAACATAAATACAGTTTTATTGCGGTCTGCTACTTCGGCCAGATAATGATGGGGTGAGCCTTTAACTTTCTGTATGCCTATAGATTTGTTGTGGTGAGTTTTGAGCGTGATAAGGGTCTGTTCTTTATGTAAGGTGGGTCCTGTTACAAGAGCGTTTTGTAGGTCAAACAGTGTGAAGGTGATAGGGTCTTTTAGTGTCGGGTTTTTCGCATAGAGTATGTCCCTGTAATGTTTGGCCAGCCTGTGTCGATCATACTTGCCCGTGTGTTTGATATGTATTTCATATCCTTTGCCGGTGTACCGGAAGTAAAGCGTGAGTGGCTCCTTGACCCCGCCGATGGCATGCGGCTGTATACCGACGGCCGCGGAGTCGTCCCTGGTCTGAGGTCGACCAGAGAAGAAACCCCCACTGGCAAACGAGTCAGTCACTATTATGGGCTGGCCGTAAAGTATCCCCAAAAGATCCAGGTTGTGGTTCGGTATTTGTAAGGTTGCTATAAAAGAGTGTTGAGTGTCATGAGTCATTGTCTGCGCTCTAGTGTGGGTGAGGAACATAGAGTTCAGACTAGGATGTAGATGCTCAGGAGGGGTGGGCTATATATTTCAAAATAAAAGAATCAATAAAAAGCCCGGCTAAAGAGCCGGGCTTTTATTTAGCTATTTACACTCAGTTGCCGTAGACCGGCAGCTTGGCGCAGATGGCTTTGACTTTCTCGCGAACGGCGTCGATAACGGCTTCGTTGTTGATATCAGCCAGGATGTCGCAGATCCAAGTGGCCAGTTCACGGCATTCTTCAACCTTGAAGCCACGAGTGGTAACAGCTGGAGTACCGAAACGCAGACCCGAGGTCACGAACGGGGAGCGTGGATCGTTCGGTACGGAGTTTTTGTTAACGGTGATGAACGCTTTGCCCAGTGCGGCGTCGGCGTCTTTACCCGAGATGTCCTGCTTGATCAGCGACAGCAGGAACAGGTGGTTTTCAGTACCGCCCGATACCACGTCAAAGCCGCGCTCGATAAATACCGAGGCCATGGCCTGGGCGTTTTTGACTACTTGTTGCTGATAAGCCTTGAACTCTGGTTGCAGAGCTTCTTTGAAGCACACGGCCTTGGCGGCGATGACGTGCTCCAGTGGGCCGCCTTGCGAACCCGGGAAGACTGCGGAGTTCAGCTTCTTCTCGATGTCGGCGTTGGCCTTGGCCAGGATCAGGCCGCCACGTGGACCGCGCAGGGTTTTGTGAGTCGTGGTGGTTACTACGTCAGCAAACGGAACCGGGTTAGGGTAAACGCCAGCAGCGACCAGACCGGCTACGTGAGCCATGTCTACGAACAGGTAGGCGCCAACCTTGTCAGCGATAGCGCGGAAGCGCGGGAAGTCCAGGATCTGCGAGTAGGCAGAGAAACCGGCCACGATCATTTTTGGCTTGTGTTCAACTGCCAGACGCTCTACTTCGTCGTAGTCGATCAGGCCGTTGGCATCGATGCCGTACTGGATGGCGTTGTACAGCTTGCCCGAGGACGACACGCTGGCGCCGTGGGTCAGGTGACCACCGTGTGCCAGGCTCATGCCCAGGATGGTGTCGCCAGCCGACAACAGGGCCAGGTATACAGCGCTGTTGGCCTGGGAACCGGCGTGTGGCTGAACGTTGGCGTAATCGGCGCCAAACAGTTCTTTTGCACGGTCGATAGCCAGTTGCTCAACCACGTCTACGTATTCGCAGCCGCCGTAGTAGCGCTTGCCCGGGTAACCCTCGGCGTATTTGTTGGTCAGGACCGAGCCTTGAGCTTCCATGACCGCTGGGCTGGTGTAGTTTTCCGAAGCGATCAGCTCAATATGTTCTTCCTGGCGCTGAGCTTCTTGCTCCATGGCGGCAAAAAGGTCGGCGTCGAACTTGGCAAGTGTCAAATCACGGCTGAACATGGCGGTCCTCAAGGATCGGGGGCAGAAAAGGAGGGCATTCTAACTCAATGGGTTTTATCTGGCATATGAATGCGATTCACGGTGATGAGATGCAGGATTCACGCTTGTAATTCATCACTTGCCGCTCGCAGCTGTTTGACCAGCAGATGAGCTGGCATCGGGCGACCAAACAGATAGCCTTGCACTTCATCGCAACCATGCTCGCGCAAGAAATCCAGCTGTTCGTGGGTCTCCACGCCCTCAGCGATTACCGCCAGGTTGAGGCTGTGGGCCATTGCAATGATCGCTCGGGCAATCTGCGCGTCCTGCTCGCCTGAGGGCAAGCCATCGACAAAGGTGCGGTCGATTTTCAAGACATCGATCGGGAATTGCTTGAGGTAGTTGAGCGACGAGTAACCGGTGCCAAAGTCGTCCACGGCAATGCTCAGGCCGAGGTTTTTAAGGCTGGCCAGAATGTGCAGGGCTTCGCTGACTTCGCGCATGAGGATACTTTCGGTCAGTTCAAGCTCCAGGCAGGCAGGCGACAGGCCGGTTTCCTTGAGAATGTTGGCGATGCGCGTGCCCAGTTGACCATCGGAGAACTGACGCGCCGAGATGTTGACCGAGACTTTGGGAACGCGCACTTTGGCCTGGTGCCAGAGCTTGAGCTGACGACAGGCCTCGGCCAGTACCCAGTCACCCACTTCGACCACCAGACCCAGTTCTTCAAGTACCGGGATAAAGTCGCCGGGCGGTACCAGGCCACGCCTTGAGTGGTTCCAGCGCAGCAATGCCTCAACGCCGGTGAGGCGTTTGCCGTCGCCGCTGAATTGCGGCTGGTAAAAAAGGATGAACTCTTGCTGCTCAAGGGCGTGTCGCAGGTCGCTTTCGAGCTCCAGGCGCTCAAGGGCACTGGCGTTCATGTCTGCTTGATAGAACTGGAAGTTGTTTTTGCCACGCTCTTTGGCGTGGTACATCGCGGTGTCGGCGTTTTTCATCAGTTGGCTGAGTTCGTTACCGTCTTGCGGACTCAGGGCGATACCAATACTGGCTGTGACGAAGAACTCGCGACTTTCAAGTACAAAGGGTTTTACCAGGCTGGCGAGGATCTGTTCGGCCACACTGATGGCCCGGTTCAAGGCCAGTTGGCGGGTTGAGCGGGGCTGCAGGAGCAGGGTGAACTCGTCACCACCCATGCGCGCCACGGTATCGTCGTCACCCACGCAGGCCAACAAGCGGATGGCCATGTCTTTGAGCATGCGATCGCCTGCGGCGTGGCCCAGGGAGTCGTTGATCGGCTTGAAACGGTCGAGGTCCAGGAACATCAGCACCACCCACGACTTGTTGCGTTCGGCCTGTTGCAGCGCAGTGTGCAGGCGGTCCTGAAACAGGGTGCGGTTGGGCAGGTGGGTCAGGGCGTCGTAATAGGCCAGGCGGTGAATCCGCTGTTCACTGGCCTTGCGCTCACTGATGTCACTGAAGAAGCACACATAGCTGGCCAAATCCCCCTCGTCATCGAGCACCGCCGTGATGCCGACCCACGCCGGGTAGTGCTCGCCGTTGAGGCGCTTGAGCCAGACCTCGCCTTCCCATGTTCCGTGCACATGCAGTTGCTTGAGCACATAAGTCAGGTGCGCGCGTTGCTGGGCATCAACGGTCAACATGCTGGGCAATTGGTCGAGCACCTGAGCCACGGCGTAGCCGCTGACCCGGCTAAAGGCTTCGTTGGCTTGCACGATATAGCCGGCAGGATCGGTAATCAGGATGGCCGACGTGGAATGCTCGAACACCGTGGCGGCCATGCGCAGGTCTTTTTCAGCACGACGTTGCTGACTGATATCACGACCAACGCCCAGAATGCCTTCGAAGCCATCGTTTTCATCCCACACAAGTACCAGACGCAGCTCAATAGGGACTTTATGCCCGTCGGCGCGTAAGCAGTCGAACAGGAATAACTGGGTTTGCACCTGGGCGCGCAGGGCGGACAGTTGTCGAGGCTTGTGCAGGGCGTCACGGATACGCTCGATCAGGTTGTAGATACCCTCCAGTTGCTGCGGGGTGGCGATAATTGACTGCCAGCCATGGTCGAACACCCACTGTGCGTCGTACCCCAACACGGTCTGTATGGAGGGGCTGAGGTAGTTCATGCGCAACGTGCTGTCGGTGGAGAAAATGACGTCACTGATGCTTTCGGCCAGCATCCGGTAGCGCTGCTCACTGTCACGCAGTGATTCACTGGCTTCGATCTGGTCGGTGACGTCTTTGGCTACACCGACGATGCGCGTGACTTGATCCCCGGTGTCACGGGCAAAGGCCTGCTCTCGGATATCAAAGCGCCGCCAGGTGCCCTGATGATGGCGAAAGCGCAGTTGGCACTGCATGAGGTGTTTATAGCCATCTTCCCGTTGTTGCTGACGCAACTGGTGATAACGCTCAGCGTCATCGGGATGCAGCAACAGCTCCCAAAAGTAAGCGCCCATTTCCTGCAGTTCGATGGCGCTGTAGCCCAGGGTTTGCCCGAGGTGATGGTTGCTGAAAATGATTCGCTGGCTGATCACATTTTGTACATAAAGGTGATCCGGCACGGTGCGCACCACATCCGACCAGAAGCTCTCGCGCTCTTGCAGGGACAGTTCGATCAGCTTGCGGCTGGTGATATCGCTGATGCTCAGAATGACCGCGTGATAATCCTGATGGTCGACAGGCAGTCGCAGCACCAGCCATAAATGCTGATCCCGGCCGCTGGCATCAGTCAGCTTTATTTCCAGTTCAAGTTGTTGCAGTTGATCCAGTACGGTTTCGACTATTTGATAGCCAATGGCCGAACGGGTGTGCGGGCAGCCGTTGATCAGTTTAAGCCAGGCGCCGTCCCCGGATTCGACCTCCAGCAGTTGCATGGCGACCTGATTGACCTCCGTGATGCGCAGTTGCCCGAATAATTGAGAACGATGCTCCGGGTGATCACTCAGCCATTGCTTGAGGTCATTACTGTTTTGGAGTTTTTCGCGCTCAAGAAACCCCGGCAAGCTGGACATGTCCAGCACGCACAGGGCCACCCCGGTGCCTTCGAAAATATCGTGATAGCGCCGGCGGCCTTCATGGAGTTGGCGTTGGCGGCGGCGCAGGTTTAGCAGCGCAATAATGGGCAATAGCGAAAACAGCAAGCCCAGCAGGCATTTGATGATAAGACCTGGTAGCAGTCGCTCAACCGCCTGGCGCTCATTGAACAGCCCGCGCAACTGCCAGTCACTGTGGTTGATGGGACTCAGTTGTACGGTGTCGCCTTCATCCTGCGAGCTCAGGGTTGAGCCTGGCGAAGTGGGGCTGTATGCCCGGCTCAGGACCTTGCGGGTTTTGGCGTTTTCGATCAGCCATTGTGGTCGACTGCTGCTGGCGTTCTGATGTGTCATGTTTTGCAGCAGATCCGGGCTCATGCGTAGCAGCCAATAACCATCGATATCGCCGGTGGGCTGGCGAAGCAACAAATAGAACACGCTGGCGTCATTGTTATTGCTGAAGTAATAGCCGTCGGTACGTTTTCGAGAGGGGTTTTGCCTGATCCAGTCAGTCAGGAAGGCCGCGTCGGGGCTGGTACCTGCGCTGTCGAGCAATACCTGCCCGGCAGTGCTCAGCAAGGCCAGGCTCTGGAGCGAGGGTATGGATTGACGCAGTTGAGTGACCAGTGCCTGTTGCTGGCGCAGGTTTTTCGGCGATGTATCGATGGGCAGCAGGTTAAAGGCTGTTTCGGCCCGCACTTCCATGCTCAGGCTAATGTGATCGGCCAGGTCGGCGCTGTAGTTGATGCTGTTTTGGCGCTCTTGTTGGAGCGTTTCCTGGAACTGCTCGATCAGTAACCAGAACAGCATGGCCAGCAGCAATAGCGCCAGGGCCGCCAATGCACTTTTCAACGTTCCGCGCACAGGCGTCCCCAGAAGTGGGCTGGACGCTTTAATCAGAGTGGGCGGGGTGACAATGGGCAACGTGTGATCCTGCAATTTGGCGGCAATGGCGCGAGGCCCCCTAGAGGCGTCAAGCATGCCTTGGGATGTGGCAAAGTGCCAGCCCTCTGGTCTGCACTGGTTTGCCCTGTTCAGCGCATTCAGGTAGATTCGGGCGTCTACATTTATGCTTTTTCTGCGAGCAGGCATTGATCTCGATCAGTCCCTGACCTACTGCTATGGCCTGATCCGGGCATTGCTCGCGCCTTATTCACCCGTCACTGACCCTAGGTTCTCCATGGCTCAATACGTTTTCACCATGCATCGGCTGAGCAAAGTTGTTCCGCCGAAGCGGGAAATCCTGAAAAATATCTCCTTGTCGTTTTACCCAGGCGCCAAAATCGGCGTACTGGGCCTCAACGGTTCGGGTAAATCCACCCTGCTGAAAATCATGGCAGGTGTCGACACCGAGTTTGACGGTGAAGCTCGCCCGATGCCGGAGCTGAACATCGGTTACCTGCCGCAGGAGCCGCAGCTGGATCCGAGCAAAACCGTACGCGAAGTGGTTGAAGAAGCCGTTAGCGTCATCAAGGATGCTCAAGCGCGCCTGGATCAGGTTTACGCAGAATACGCCGACCCGGATGCCGATTTTGACAAGCTGGCTGCTGAACAGGCCAAACTTGAGTCGATCCTGCAAGCGAGCGACGGTCACAACCTTGAGCGCCAACTGGAAGTCGCTGCCGATGCGCTGCGTCTGCCGGCCTGGGATGCCAAGGTTGAACACCTGTCAGGTGGTGAGAAGCGCCGCGTGGCCTTGTGCCGCCTGCTGCTGTCGGCCCCGGACATGTTGCTGCTCGACGAACCAACCAACCACCTGGATGCCGACTCGGTAGCCTGGCTTGAACACTTCCTGCACGATTTCCCGGGTACCGTGGTTGCGATTACGCACGACCGTTACTTCCTGGATAACGTGGCGGGCTGGATCCTTGAGCTTGACCGTGGTGCGGGTATTCCTTACGAGGGCAACTATTCGGGCTGGCTTGAAGCCAAGTCCGATCGTCTGGCTGCCGAATCCAAGCAGCAGTCGGCTCATGAAAAGGCCATGAAAGACGAGCTGGAATGGGTCCGTAAAGGCGCCAAGGCGCGTCAGTCGAAGTCCAAGGCACGTCTGCAACGCTTCGAAGAGCTGCAATCGCAGGAATTCCAGAAGCGCAGCGAAACCAACGAAATCTACATCCCGGCCGGTCCGCGCCTGGGTGATAAGGTTATCGAATTCAAGAACGTGTCCAAGGGTTACGGCGATCGGGTGTTGATCGACAACCTGTCGTTCGCCATGCCTAAAGGCGCCATCGTTGGCGTGATCGGCGGTAACGGTGCCGGTAAATCGACCCTGTTCCGCATGCTGATGGGCAAAGAGCAGCCGGACTCGGGCACCATTGAAGTCGGCGAAACGGTGCAACTGGCGTGTGTTGACCAGAGCCGTGACGACCTGGATGGCAGCAAGACTGTGTTCCAGGCGATTTCTGACGGTTCCGATGTGATCCGCATCGGCAACTATGAAATCCCGTCGCGTACCTATGTAGGTCGTTTCAACTTCAAAGGTGGCGATCAGCAGAAGTTCGTCAAGGACCTGTCCGGTGGTGAGCGTGGTCGCTTGCACCTGGCCCTGACCTTGAAAGAGGGCGCCAACGTGCTGCTGCTCGACGAACCGTCCAACGACCTTGACGTTGAGACCCTGCGTTCGCTCGAAGAAGCGCTGCTGGACTTCCCGGGCGCTGCCATTGTGATCTCTCACGATCGGTGGTTCCTTGACCGCGTCGCGACTCACATCCTGGCGTACGAAGACGACTCGCAAGCGATCTTCTTTGAAGGTAACTACACCGAGTACGAAGCTGACCGTAAAAAACGCCTCGGCGAGGCGGCCACCCAGCCGCACCGTGTGCGTCACAAGAAACTGGCCCAATAAGGTCGGTATCAAGAAAAAACGGAGCCCCTCGAGGCTCCGTTTTTTTTTGCAGAGCGATGTTGTCCCTGTGGGATCGGGCTTGCTCGCGATGCAGGCGACTCGGTCTCTCTGACGCGCCGTGGTGATGCCATCGCGAGCAAGCCCGCTCCCACAAAGGAATAAACGGCGTGTTTTTAGTGGTGCGAAACTGGGTACAAGAAGCTTTTTTTTGGTGCGCAAAAGCCCGTGAAATCGGCTTAATTTATATAAATGCACCATTTAAATTCATAACTGCGACATTTTGCGCTGTCACGGTGCCACATGAATTGATAAAGTTCCGGTCAATCTCTGTTTAACGACAATAAATTTGCCGAGAATTATCCATGATCGAATCCGTCGACCAGTTCCTTGCCCGCCTGAAAAAACGTGACCCGGACCAGCCTGAATTCCATCAGGCGGTTGAAGAAGTCCTGCGCAGTTTGTGGCCGTTTCTTGAAGCCAATCCGCATTACCTTACTTCAGGAATTCTCGAGCGTATTTGTGAACCTGAGCGAGCGATCGTGTTCCGTGTTTCCTGGGTGGATGATGAAGGAAAAGTGCGGGTTAACCGTGGCTTCCGTATCCAGATGAACAGCGCCATTGGCCCGTACAAGGGTGGTCTGCGGTTCCATCCCTCGGTGAACCTGGGCGTTCTGAAATTCCTGGCTTTCGAACAAACCTTCAAGAACTCCCTGACCTCGTTGCCGATGGGCGGCGGCAAGGGCGGCTCTGACTTCAACCCCAAGGGCAAGAGCGACGCCGAAGTCATGCGTTTTTGTCAGGCCTTCATGAGCGAGTTGTATCGCCACATTGGTTCGGACGTTGATGTGCCGGCCGGCGATATCGGTGTCGGCGCCCGTGAAATCGGCTTTATGTTTGGTCAGTACAAACGCCTGAGCAACCAGTTCACTTCAGTGCTGACCGGTAAAGGCATGAGCTACGGCGGTAGCCTGATTCGCCCAGAAGCTACGGGTTTTGGTTGCGTGTACTTTGCTCAGGAAATGCTCAAGCGCAGCGGCCAGCGTATTGATGGCAAGCGTGTTGCAATCTCTGGCTCCGGCAACGTGGCGCAGTACGCAGCCCGCAAGGTTATGGACCTGGGCGGCAAGGTCATCTCGCTGTCGGACTCCGAAGGCACGCTGTACTGTGAAGCCGGTTTGAGCGAGGAGCAGTGGGAAGCGCTGATGGACCTCAAAAACGTCAAGCGCGGGCGCATCAGCGAATTGGCCGGGCAGTTCGGACTGGAGTTTCTGGTTGGCCAGCATCCGTGGAACCTGGCGTGCGACATCGCGCTGCCATGCGCCACCCAGAACGAACTGGACGCTGAAGCGGCTCGTACACTGCTGAGCAATGGCTGCGTGTGCGTGGCAGAAGGCGCGAACATGCCGACCACTCTGGAAGCGGTCGATCTGTTTATCGAAGCCGGTATTTTGTTTGCACCGGGTAAGGCATCCAACGCCGGTGGTGTGGCAGTGAGCGGTCTGGAAATGTCGCAGAACGCCATGCGTCTGCTGTGGACGGCGGGCGAGGTGGACAGCAAGCTGCATAACATCATGCAATCGATCCACCATGCGTGCGTTCACTACGGTGAAGAAAACGGCCGAATCAACTACGTCAAAGGCGCGAACATTGCGGGCTTCGTCAAAGTCGCTGACGCGATGCTGGCTCAGGGCGTGGTGTAAGCCGGTTCCGTTGTTCTGTGGGAGCGGGCTTGCTCGCGATGCAAGCGACGCGGTGTATCTGTTGCATCACGTCGATCCAATCGCGAGCAAGCTCGCTCCCACACGGTCTCTATCTAGTTGGCAAGCGCCGTGTGCTCAGCCAGCTCCTGCTCGATAAAGGCTGCAATCATGGCGCGGTAAACGTCCTCGGTGACGTTCGGGTTAGCGCCCAGCTCTGAGGCCAAGCCCCGGACTTTTGCAATCACTTGCTCAACCCGCTGGGGAGCCCGCACCGCATCGCTGTCTTTTTTAAAGCGCGCTGCTTGCGACACGTAGGCGCCGCGTTCGGCGATCAAGCCGACAATTTGTCGATCCAGCCCGTCGATTTTCTCGCGCACCTGCTCAAGGGAATCACAGTTAACAACCATGTTGTAAAAACTCCTTTTAGTAGTGATACCACTTCAACTCCAGCATCACTTCGTTGATGGGGGTGGTCAGCTTGCTGAACTCACGCTGTGCGCTCAGTCGCAAGCCCAGATTGCGTGAAATTTCCCATTGCTGATTCAGGCTGAGGCTGCGGCGGACTTCGCCGTTGGTGAAGTAATCACCTTTGGCTTCGAGGCTCAGGTTGCCCACCGGATTGCGCCACAGGACGCCTGTGTTAAACCCTGCCGCCGGTGAGACAAAGGCAGCGAAATCGTTGTTGTGCTCCACGCGCAGGGTGCCCAGGGCGAAGCCCAATACGTTCTCGCCCAACTGCCAGGTCCCTCCCGCGCCCCCATTGACGTGGCTGACAAGATTTTCGTCGCCATGCTTGCCGATTACCCGTTCCAGACCACCGCCCACTTGCCAGGACCAGGGTTGCAGCAAGGCATTACGCGGGGTCAGGGAGCGGATATTGGCCAGATCCAGCTGTTGAACTTGCCATTTATTGCCTTCGTACTGACGCACTTTGAGCTGCAGGATTTCAATCTGCGCCCCTAGCGGGAAGCCCGGTGCGTTGTCGTTCAGGTCGTGGTAGGCCATGCGCAGGCCGTATTCGGCAAACGCCTTGTCGTCACGACTACCGGCTCCCAGTTGCCAGGTGCGCGACTCGTGGCCGTTTTCGGGCAGTTCGGGTTTTTCGACGTGCAGTTCGGGGGCAGGGTTCTGGTTGATCGCGCGCAGCAGTTCGAAGCTGCGCTGGGAGCGCGCAGGATCGCGTTCAAGACCGTTGGCCCGGTAGCGTTCAAGACGATAAGCCGCGTCGATAATCAGTGCCTGACGTTCTTTTGGCAGCGCCTTGAAGGTCGGGTTTTGCAACTGGGCCTGATCGGCGCTGATCTGCAATACCCATTGCTGTTCTTCAGGGTCGATGGCTTTGGCGCGATCCAGCAGCTCACGTTCGCGGGACGGACGGTACTCGATGCTTTCGACCAGCCCGGCTTCCTTGACCGCTTTAACGGTGTCGGTAGGGATCGCGGTCAGCGGGAACTGGGTGGTCAGTTGCAGGCCCGGGCGTGCCACTTGCAAGAGTTCCAGCAGGCGGTACGAGCAGTTTTCGTCAAAGAAAAAATAGTCGAACTGGATCTGTTTGAGCTCCCACACATGTTCGACCATGCGCTGGGTTTCTTCGGGTGTCAGATTGAGCCGGTATTCCCACAGATCACGGTTTTCGAGACTGCGGTACTCGGAGAGTTTTTCCTGGTAGGGCACCAGCGCGAACAGACCGGGGTAGCCGCCGGCCAGCCCTTTCCAGGCGTACAAAATGCTGTTGTCGGAACCTTCGATATAGGCGCCGAAATTGATTGCGTAGCTGAGCAGGGCGGTCTTGTTGTCCTGCACATCAGCCTGGTCGATACGCAACAAAGTATGGCCAAACATCGAGGACGGGCTGTTCAGGTAAGCCGCCGGGAAAATCATCACCGTGCTGTGAGGCGCTACGTCCTTGAACCATTGCGTGAACTCTGCGCATTCGGCCTTGGGCAGGTCGTTCAGGTTCAGTTGGGCCTTTAGCCAGCGGGTGCGGGCGGGGTAGACGCACTGCGGGTGTTTGTCCCCCAGGCTCAAGGGCGCATACAAGGCCTCGACGGTGGCACGCAGTTCGGCGTCCGGGTGGTGCGCACCCTCGGGGGCCAGAAAGAATTTGTCGTCGCTGACATAGCTTCGCCAGCCGCTCAGTTTGCCGGCTTCATAGTGTCCCAGAGAGATCCAGAACGGGTCGTTGGCCAACTGCTGAACACGTTGATCGTCGATGTGGGGTGCGGCATACAGCGGGGCGCAGGCACAGAGCGCCAGATAGGCAAGGCGTTTGAGCATGTTCGGCAACTGTTGTCAGACGAAGAGAGTTGAAGCAGGAGAATACCCGCTCCGAGAGGAGCGGGCAGATCTCATTTACTACGCAGCAGTGGCGTACTTGGCCAGGCGAGCATCGCCTTTGAGGATGGCCAGGGTGTTGTTGTGGACATCTTCAGCCGTTACATCGGCCTTGCTGAAGATTTGCTGGAAGTGCTCATGGGTGACGGCGGCAAAGTGCGCGCGATCTTCAGGTGCGACGCCCAGAACCACCGCGTAAGTGGTCAGTGCTTCGCCATTGCCTTTGGCCATGTCTTCGGACAGCTCGTTGATCATGCCATTCATGGCAATCCACGATTTGCCGCCGTAGGTCAGGGCGTCCTTGGTGGTACAGCCGTTGGTGCCGGAGGTCATGCCGAAGGTGGCGTTACCGGACGTGCCGTTGGTAGTGGATGCCAGGAAGTGAGCAGGGGTGCCGCGCTGACCTTCAAACAGCATGTTGCCCCAACCGCAGTTCGGACCGCCCGGGGCTTGCGCCATGGCATTGAGGGAAACAACTGTAAAGAGAGTACCGAGAAGAATCCGTTTCATAAGCTTTGTTCTCTATATGTGTGCAACCAATGGACAAGGGTTTCTGGCCCTGAAGCGCCAGTACGAGCCGGTTATGCCTTCCAGCCGCGTAACAGCTTGGAGTCTAGGCACGATCGGCAGGTTCCGTGGTTTTTTGTAAAACAATCTCTGTTGGCGCACATTTTTTGCCCGTAAATACGATGGTGCGAGCTTTCCCGTGTTGTACGCCTTGCCAGTGGTGTACAGCCAGCGCCAGAATGCTGCAATCTGCCCCGCCCGATGTAAGGAAGCCCGATGCCTGATTCTGTTGCCACCAGCTTGCGTCTAGCGCCTGATGCGCTAACCCGTCCTTTCTCTGCTGAACAGTTCAGCTTCTCGAATACCAATGATTTAGAACCTTTTCGCGGCATTCTCGGCCAAGAGCGTGCGGTCGAAGCCTTGCAGTTTGGCGTGGCCATGCCACGTCCGGGTTACAACGTATTTGTGATGGGCGAGCCGGGTACGGGTCGCTTCTCATTCGTCAAACGCTACCTCAAGGCCGAGGGCAAACGCCTGAAGTCCCCGAGCGACTGGGTGTACGTCAATAATTTTGACGAACCACGTGAGCCGCGCGCCCTGGAATTGCCTTCCAGCAGCGCGGGTGCGTTTATTGCCGACATCAACCACCTGATCGACAACCTGCTGGCGACCTTCCCGGCGGTGTTTGAACACCCGACTTATCAACAACGCAAAAGCGCAATCGACCGAGGCTTCAATCAGCGTTACGACCGTGCGCTGGATGTGATCGAGCGTTTGGCTCTGGAAAAAGGCGTTGCGCTGTATCGCGACAGCAGCAACGTTGCATTCACCCCGATGAGTGATGGCAAGGCGCTGGATGAGGCCGAGTTTTCGCAATTGCCTGAGGCTGAGCGTGAGCGTTTCCACGAGGATATTTCCGAGCTGGAAGAGCGTCTGAACGAAGAACTGGCCAGCCTGCCGCAGTGGAAGCGTGAGTCGAACAACCAACTGCGTCAGTTGAACGAAGAAACCATCACCTTGGCCTTGCAGCCGTTGCTGTCGCCGTTGTCGCAAAAATACGCCGAAAATGGCGCGGTCTGCGGCTACTTGCAGGCCATGCAGGTTTACTTGCTGAAAACCGTGGTCGAGCAATTGGTCGACGACAGCAAGACCGACGCCCAGGCGCGCAAGCTGCTCGAAGAACAGTACCTGCCGAGCCTGGTGGTGGGCCAGCCACTGAGCGGCGGTGCGCCGGTGGTATTTGAGCCGCACCCTACTTACGACAACCTGTTCGGCCGTATTGAATACAGTACTGATCAGGGCGCGCTGTACACCACGTACCGGCAATTGCGCCCTGGCGCGCTGCATCGTGCCAATGGCGGTTTTTTGATTCTCGAAGCCGAGAAGATGCTCAGTGAGCCCTTTGTATGGGATGCCCTCAAGCGTGCCCTGCAATCGCGCAAGTTGAAGATGGAGTCCCCGCTGGGCGAGATGGGCCGTCTGGCGACCGTCACCCTCAACCCGCAGGTCATTCCCTTGCAGGTCAAGGTCGTGATCATTGGTGCCCGCCAGCTGTATTACACGCTGCAAGACCTTGATCCGGACTTCCAGGAGATGTTCCGGGTGCTGGTGGACTTCGACGAAGATATCCCGATGGTCGATGAAAGCCTTGAGCAGTTCGCTCAGTTGCTGACCACCCGGACCTCAGAAGAAGGCATGGCACCGTTGACGGCCGATGCGGTGGCGCGCCTGGCGACCTACAGCGCCCGTTTGGCCGAGCATCAGGGGCGTTTGTCGGCGCGTATTGGAGACCTGTTCCAGTTGGTCAGCGAGGCGGATTTCATTCGTCATCTGGCAGGGGATGAGATGACCGATGCCGGTCATATCGAACGTGCGCTCAAGGCCAAGGCCACGCGTACGGGGCGTGTGTCGGCGCGCATTCTTGATGACATGCTGGCAGGGATCATTCTGATCGACACCGATGGCGCGGCCGTGGGCAAGTGCAACGGCCTGACCGTGCTGGAAGTCGGCGACTCGGCCTTTGGTGTACCTGCGCGGATTTCCGCCACGGTGTATCCGGGAGGCAGTGGCATCGTCGATATCGAACGTGAAGTTAACCTGGGGCAGCCCATTCACTCCAAGGGCGTGATGATCCTGACCGGGTACCTGGGCAGCCGTTACGCCCAGGAGTTCCCGCTGGCGATTTCGGCCAGTATCGCGCTGGAGCAGTCCTACGGTTACGTCGATGGCGACAGTGCATCGCTGGGTGAGGCCTGTACGTTGATTTCGGCCCTGTCCAAGACGCCGCTCAAACAGTGTTTTGCCATTACCGGCTCCATCAACCAGTTTGGTGAAGTGCAAGCGGTGGGCGGAGTTAACGAGAAGATCGAAGGCTTCTTCCGACTCTGCGAAGCACGGGGGCTTACAGGCGAGCAGGGTGCGATTATCCCGCAGGCCAACGTGGCAACCTTGATGCTGGATGAAAAAGTGCTACAGGCGGTGCGTGACGGCAAGTTCCACGTATACGCGGTGCGTCAGGCCGATGAAGCGTTGAGCTTGTTGGTGGGTGAACCTGCCGGGGAGCCTAATGAAGAGGGCCAGTTCCCCGAAGGCAGCGTCAATGCTCGCGTGGTAGAGCGGTTACGGGTAATTGCTGAGATGATCAACGATGATGACCTGAAGGAAGCCGAGAAGGAGTTGCTGGCTGAAGTCCTGTCAGCCACGAAACCCGCCTGAACCCCAAGCCTGTAGATACTCTGTTCCAGGTCAAGCCCCAGTGGGAGCGAGCCTGCTCGCGAATGATCTTCGCGAGCAGGCTCGCTCCCACGCTTGAAGTATCTCTGTAGCCGTTGCCGAAGGCTGCGATAAGGACGCTGGGCCTTCGCTCCTGGCAAGTGAGGGGCTGCTTCGCAGCCCATCCCAGCCTGCGGCAGCGGCTACAAGGTAGTGGGAGCTATGCATAGTCGCCAGTCGATCAAGCCGTTGGTCATTGGCGACTTTTCTTATGCGTTTTTTCTTCTATTCTCAGGGCATGGACTCCACTGTCGTCACCGGACGATGCAGCCCGTAGTGTGCGGCTGAAGACAGGATCTACCGAGGGTCGCCGCCATGTCGCGCAACCTTTGTCTCACTCGCCAATGCTTGGGCCTGGTGACTCGTATTGAATGCAGCATTCGACCGCTGGCAGGCAATAACGGGATGTGGACGCTACTGTTTGCTGCAGGCCTGGCAGGTGAGCAGCCCTCTACCATCAAGGCGCAAGGCCCGTTTCCCGGCCCGTTCGTGGCTGAAACCATTCTTGAATCAATCGTAGAAAGCCTGACACTGCATGGCTATCGGCTCGCGGACGATCCGCAGATCTGGTGCCTGCATGTACAGGCCCAGCTGCGTCAGATCAATGGCGGGCGCTGCAGCGCGTCCCACTAGAGCGGCGGTTTTATTGGGGCATGCTGGCTTGCGGAGCTTTGTCGAGTTTGACTTCAAAACCATATTCGACGGGGTTCAGTGCTGTGCGTGCATAGCTTTCCAGTTGAGTTGGCTGGCCATAAAAGTAATGCACGTCGAATGCGGGCGGGCCATCGGGCTCGTCACTATGGCGCACCGCTATGACTTCCTTCAGGTAGTTGCCCGTTCCATCCTTGGCATAGAAGCGCCAGGCCTCGGCCGGGAACACTTTTTGATCAACGATCAGGGTATTACCCTTGAGCTCAAGGCCTTTGGGCAGGTGTGTGACCTCCAGTACCTGTTTGTCTATGTCAGCGATAAACAGGGGGATTGAGCCCACGGCATAGGCCGGTGTTTCGGGGAACAGATTCAGGTCGTAGGTGATGACGCCTGCCTCTGGGTCCACATCAAAGGCTTCGGTGGGCAGTTCGAGTGGCTCACTGCGATTACCTTTTTCGTCTTCGGCAAAGAAGGTCACGGGTGCGTCAGATCGTTGCGGTAGCGCCCCGAGCATTTCGTCGTTGAAGGTGGCGGGGTGGCTGAACTCCAGGGTTGCTGCGCTGGCGTCGTCCACTGACTGGCTGATCACTACGCTCTTCTCCAATTGCTCGGGGTCAAGGGTGGCGTTCTTGAGGTAGTTGGCGGCCTGGTCGTCGTACACCACAACGCTGATCGGTAGTGGCTGAATGTCTTTGCCCACTACGGCCTTGTCAAGTTTGAGCACTGGCAGGTCGAGAGACTTGCGGGTGAGATCGGCCGTGGAGAAATCGAGCACGTTGATATCGACATGTTTCACCGTGCCGTTGAAGTACACCTTGCTGTAATGGTGGGGGTGCTTCTGATCAAAGGCTTTTTGCTCGTTATCCAGTTGCTGCTCGAACGCATCACTCCAGGCTGTTTGCTTGAGCATCTCGGCCAGTTGCTGCTGATAAAAAGCCAGTTGCTCGGGATTTTCGTTGATCGAGCCTGAGCGCGACAGGAACTGCCCGGAGTGGTCGCGGGCCTGAATGATTAGCGGGTTTAGCGGAGTGTCTCGCACTTGCTCTGCCAGTGGGGCGCTGTTGACGATATCCACTTCGGCATAGTTCTGACCCAGTGCCAGCAGGGTCACGCTGATGGTCCCGTCAGTGCGGGTCTTGCCCATATCTTTGGCGTCCAGGTTGAAGTTGACGACCTTGCCCGGCGCGATAACTTCGACTTTGCCGTGAAGGATGAGGGGTTGAGGCTGTTGTGTGTTCTCGACCTCAATCCCGTCAATGTAAGGGTAAGTGACGGTCAGATCGTCCGGATTGCTCAGGTTGGCGCTTGAGGGGCTTAGCTGGATGCCTGGATCGGTTTCAGACCACTCTGGAGCGAAGGGCACCACTTGCTTGTTGCTCAGCGTCACAGACTGCCATTCCAGCGCGTGGGGGAAGGGGAACTCGGACGCGCTATTGAGCGGGAACGGGAAAACGGGCTCCAGGTCGGTCAAGTAATCGGAGCTTGTGTTTTTGCGCAGCACAAACAGACCGTTGATGTAGGTATCGCTGAGCGCCTGGCTGCTGGGGTAATGCTTGAGCAGCGCAAGGTCGTCCGTGCCGTATTCGGTCTCAACGGGTTTGTCTTGCAGCTTGAGGCGCGCGCGCTCCAGCAACAGCAAGGAACCGCCCAGGTCGGCGATTGCATCTTTGAGCTGTTGATCCTTGATGGTGTCCAGGCTCTGTTCAAACGCGGCGCTGCGTTCTTCCAGGCTGGCCTGCTGGTGCTCGTCGTCAGGCGAGCAACCGCCAATGGCGAGCAACGTCATCGAAAACCCAAAACAGGCCAAGGGAAATCGCAGATACATGGTTCGGTTTTCCTGTCCGTAAACGATGCTTGGGAAATGGACACTAGCAGAAAATGTTTTTACAGGCTGTTTCGAAGCCTTTAACTAAGGCGTTTTCTCACTGATATACTCGCGCCCATTTTTTTAATTCCTGTGAGATTCAATGGAACGCTTTATCGAAAACGCAATGTACGCCTCGCGCTGGATTCTGGCGCCGATTTACTTCGGGCTCTCGCTGGGTCTATTGGCTTTGGCGTTGAAGTTCTTTCAGGAAGTGTTTCACGTAATCCCCAACGTGTTCGCGTTAAGTGAGTCGGATTTGATCCTGGTCATTTTGTCGCTGATCGACATGGCGCTGGTGGGCGGTCTGTTGGTGATGGTGATGATATCCGGTTACGAGAACTTCGTTTCGCAACTGGATATCGACGACCACAAAGAGAAGCTCAGCTGGTTGGGCACCATGGACTCGACCTCGCTGAAGATGAAAGTGGCGGCATCGATCGTGGCAATCTCCTCAATCCACTTGCTACGGGTGTTCATGGATGCACGCAATATCGAGACCGAGTACCTGATGTGGTACGTGATCATTCATATGACCTTTGTGGTATCGGCCTTCGCGATGGGCTATCTGGACAAATTGACCAAACACTGACGCTTAGCCCGGGTGCACACACGCACCCGGGCTGCGAAGGCTTTGGGGGCTGTGGTAGTCTGCTGGCCCTTTTTTGGTTCAGGGTGTTCCGAAGCTACGGTTAACGTGGCATTTGCGGGCACCCCCACAGCGGAGCAGTGTTATGTCCGAAGTAAATCTGTCGACCGACGAAACTCGCGTTAGCTACGGCATTGGCCGTCAGCTGGGCGATCAACTGCGCGACAACCCGCCGCCGGGCATCAGCCTGGATGCAATCCTGGCTGGCCTGACTGACGCATTCGCGGGCAAGGAAAGCCGTGTAGGTCAGGAAGAAATGTCGGCCAGCTTCAAGGTGATCCGCGAGATCATGCAAGCTGAAGCGGCTGCCAAGGCAGAAGCTGCTGCAGGCGAAGGCAAGGCTTTCCTGGCTGAAAATGCCAAGAAAGACGGCATCACTACCCTGGCTTCCGGCTTGCAATTTGAAGTTGTGACTGCTGGTGAAGGCGCCAAGCCATCCCGTGAAGACACTGTACGTGTTCACTACCACGGCACCCTGATCGACGGCACTGTGTTTGACAGCTCCTACGATCGCGGTCAGCCAGCTGAGTTTCCGGTTGGTGGCGTGATTGCCGGCTGGACCGAAGCCCTGCAACTGATGAACGCCGGTAGCAAATGGCGCATCTACGTGCCGAGCGAACTGGCTTACGGCGCGCAAGGCGTTGGCAGCATCGCTCCGCACAGCGTGCTGGTATTCGACGTTGAGCTGCTGGACGTTCTGTAAGAACTCGGCGCTTTAACGTTGGCTGCGGGTTTGCCAGCAAACCCGCAGCTGCACCGGCGACGTCATAGTTGTATCTTGGCGTGGTGCGGGTGGGTGTCAGTTGTGCCGCAAGGGCGCAATGCCCGGGCATAGCAAAACAGAAACAAATTTCGCACCAGCTCCTTGAGCACCACCGGCTCACTTGAGTTGAGACCGTTGAAATCCAGGTCACCCTGGTCCTGCAGTTCATTCAGCGCTTCTTCTTCCAGTACCGCACAGACTTCCCCGGTTTCCCGATGCAGGATTCGCAGATAGGGATGTGGGCGGTCCAGCCAGGCATCAATTAAATAAGTCATGTCGTCATCTCCTTGATGAATACCAATGAGAATAATTCTTATTCAATTAATAGCAAGTGCCTATTGGCAGATTTATCATCTTTGAGCATTAGAGTTGCTGCGGATCAAAGTTGCTGGCTTTTTGATGTTGCGCGGGGGTGTAGCGAGGGAAGTCGTACCTTCCTGCGCGAAACGCAGGAAGGAAAGCAGCAGGATCAGACTTTACGTACGAACTCGGATTTGAGTTTCATCGGGCCGATACCGTCGATCTTGCAATCGATATCGTGGTCGCCATCGCACAGGCGAATGTTTTTGACCTTGGTGCCCACTTTGACCACCAGGGACGTGCCCTTGATTTTCAGGTCCTTGATCACGGTGATGGTGTCGCCGTCAGCCAGGACAGTGCCTGCCGAGTCTTTGTAGACTTTTACATCGCTGGCTTCTTCACTCTCGCCGTTAGCGGACCACTCATGGGCGCATTCCGGGCAGATCAGCTGGACGCCGTCTTCGTAGGTGTATTCGGAATTGCATTTTGGGCAGGGCGGCAACGTGCTCACTAAAGCTCCTTAAGAGTCAGGATGGCTAAAAGGCGCGCATTATATAGGGTTTTAGTGCGGGGCGGGAAATGGCGGGGCAGATTGACCGTGTGGGAGCGGGCAAGCCCGCTCCCACAGGCAGTTAGTGCGTGCGTGCTACCGCAAATTCGCTCAGCTCAACCAGTGCGTCGCGGTATTCGCTTGGCGGCAGGGCTTGAAGGCAAACAATTGCACGGGCCACATAGTCACGAGCCAGTTGAGCGGTGTAGTCCAGCGAGCCGGAGGCCTCAACGGCAGCACGAATGCTCTCCAGGTCCTCAATGCCGCCTTTCTGGATGGCTTTGCGCACCAGGGCAGCTTGCTCGGGCGTACCTTCGCGCATGGTGTAGATCAGCGGCAGGGTCGGCTTGCCTTCGGCCAGATCGTCACCGACGTTTTTGCCCAGGGTTTCGGCGTCGCCGCGGTAGTCGAGCAGGTCGTCAACGAGCTGGAAAGCCACGCCCAGGTGATCGCCAAAGGTACGCAGCGCTTCGCTTTGTTCTGGCGTTGCACCGGCCAGTGCTGCAGCACTGTGGGTCGACGCCTCGAAGAGCATCGCGGTTTTGCCGCGAATGACTTCCATATAGGTTTCTTCGGTCGTGCTGGCGTCGCGTACTTTGGACAACTGCAACACTTCGCCTTCGGCAATGATGCGGGTGGCTTGCGACAGGATTTTCATCACTGGCATCGAGCCCAGCTCAACCATCATTTCGAACGAGCGCGAGTAGAGGAAGTCCCCGACCAATACGCTGGGTGCGTTGCCCCACGTTGCGTTGGCTGTTTTGCGGCCACGGCGCATGCCAGACATGTCGACCACGTCGTCGTGCAGCAGGGTTGCGGTGTGCAGGAACTCGATGGTCGCGGCCAGCAGACGCATGTCGTCGCCTTCGCGGCCAAGGGCCTTGCCACACAGCAGCACTAATAAAGGACGAAGGCGTTTGCCGCCGGCTGAAGTAATGTAGTCACCGATTTTTGAGACCAGCGGTACGCGTGAAGTCAGCTGCTTCTTGATGATGCCATCGACGGCGCTAAAATCGTCCGCCACCGCGCGGTAGAAAGCTTGGGGTTGCATCAGCGACAGGTGCTCCAGAAGGGTTGCGCGGCATGCTAGGTCGGGGGGCTGGGCCTGTCAAGGCGCGATAGACGGCCCCTTGCAACCCCGGCATGGCTTGCGTACAATCGCGCACCCTGAACTTCCTGGGCAGCACCTGCCTTACGCAATTGCACTTGGGCCGTTCCAGCCCCATGCAGCCATGCCAGCCAATACCTTTACCTATAAAGCGCTGGGTGAGCAGGATTATCGGAGAAATACCATGTCGTACGCAGTAATCGTTACTGGTGGCAAGCAATACAAAGTAGCTCCAGGTGAATACCTGAAGATCGAAAAACTGGAAATCGCTACCGGCGAATCCGTAACTTTTGATCGCGTTCTGTTGGTCGCCAATGGCGACGACGTAAACATCGGCGCTCCAGTTGTTCCTGGCGCCACTGTTGTTGCTGAAGTGATCTCCCAAGGTCGTCACGATAAAATCCGCATCATCAAGTTCCGTCGTCGTAAGCACCACATGAAGCGTATGGGCCACCGCCAGTGGTACACCGAGATCAAAATCACCGGTATTCAGGCTTAATTTCAGCCTAATTCCTCACTAGGAGAATTGACTCATGGCACACAAAAAAGCTGGTGGTAGTACCCGTAACGGTCGCGACTCAGAAGCCAAACGCCTTGGCGTGAAGATGTATGGCGGCCAGGCTATCATTCCGGGCAACATCATCGTGCGTCAGCGCGGCACCCAATTCCACGCTGGCTACGGCGTTGGTATGGGCAAAGATCACACCCTGTTCGCGAAAGTGGAAGGCGTGATCAAGTTCCAGGTTAAAGGCGCCTTCGGTCGTCGCTATGTAAGCATCGTTCCGAAGACTGCAGTCGTCGCGGCGTAATAGCTTGGTAGCTGGAAGAGCCCTGTCTTGCGACGGGGCTTTTTCGTTTGTGGGGTGAGTCTCTTGCAAAACTGTTTGTATGGGCTGCTGGCGCTGGTTTTTACGGTCGTTGATTGAGGTCGCTGCGCTCATTTTTGCAAGAGTCTTATGTCTTGGTTTTTATCGGCTCGTCCTGATGACGAGAGGCGTGTTTTGTTATGAAGTTTGTTGATGAAGTATCGATCAAAGTAAAAGCAGGCGACGGCGGTAACGGTTGCATGAGCTTCCGTCGTGAGAAATTCATCGAGAACGGTGGTCCAAACGGTGGTGATGGCGGTGATGGCGGCTCGATCTACATGATCGCCGACGAAAACCTCAACACCCTGGTTGATTACCGCTACACCCGTCACTTCGATGCCCAGCGCGGCTCGAACGGCGGCAGCGCTGATTGCACGGGTCGCAAGGGTGAAGATCTGGAGCTGCGCGTTCCGGTCGGCACCACGGTGATCGACGCGGGCACTCAGGAAATCATTGGCGACCTGACCAAGGCCGGCCAGCGTTTGCTGGTTGTGCATGGCGGTTGGCACGGCCTGGGCAACACCCGTTTCAAATCCAGTACCAATCGGGCGCCACGCCAGACCACTCCGGGTAAGCCGGGTGAGCAGCGTGACCTGAAACTGGAATTGAAAGTACTGGCTGACGTGGGTCTTTTGGGCTTGCCGAATGCCGGTAAAAGTACCTTTATCCGTTCGGTGTCTGCGGCCAAGCCAAAAGTGGCGGATTATCCGTTTACCACGCTGGTGCCTAACCTGGGCGTAGTCAGTGTGGATCGCTGGAAGAGCTTTGTGATTGCCGATATTCCTGGCTTGATCGAAGGTGCTTCCGATGGTGCAGGCCTGGGGATTCGCTTCCTCAAGCATTTGGCGCGTACCCGACTGTTGTTGCACCTCGTCGACATGGCGCCGGTTGAGGGCAGTGAAAGCGCTGCCGATACCGCAGAAGTCATTGTCAATGAACTGACCAAGTTCAGCCCGTCGCTGGCTGAGCGTGATCGTTGGTTGGTCTTGAACAAGTGCGATTCGTTGCCGCAGGACGAGCATGATGCGCGCGTTAAAGAAGTTGTCGATCGTCTGGAGTGGACGGGTCCGGTATACGTGATTTCGGCCATTGCCAAGATCGGTACCGACAAGCTGTGCCACGACATCATGCGTTATCTGGAAGATCGTGCTGACCGTCTGGCCAATGACCCTGCCTACAAGGAAGAGTTGGCTGAGCTTGATCAGCGCATCGAAGATGAGGCGCGTGCGCAGTTGCAAGCGCTGGATGACAAGCGTGCCTTGCGCCGCAGCGGCGTGAAGAGCGTCCACGACATCGGCGACGATGACTGGGATGAAGAGGATGTTGAAGACGATGATGGTCCTGAAATCATTTACGTCCGCGACTGATTCGTTGCAGTAAACTACAGCGCCGCTCAATGAGCGGCGTTTTAGCATCTACGAATTGGTAATCAAAAATAATTCCATGGGTAGCGCTCGGTCGCGCTGCTCTCAGGCATAGGTTGGATGATGATGCGGAGCAAGGTGACGGGTGCGCAGCGCTGGGTTGTTAAGATCGGCAGTGCGTTGCTGACAGCGGATGGCAAAGGCCTGGATCGCGCAGCGATGGGAGTCTGGGTTGAGCAGATGGTGGCGTTGCACGAGGCTGGCGTTGAGCTGGTGCTGGTGTCTTCGGGTGCGGTTGCGGCCGGGATGAGTCGCTTGGGCTGGACGGTGCGACCGAGTGCCATGCACGAACTGCAAGCGGCTGCGGCCATTGGCCAGATGGGCCTGGTGCAGGCCTGGGAGTCGAGCTTTGCCGAGCACTCCCGGCATACCGCACAAATCTTGCTAACCCATGATGATCTGTCTGATCGCAAGCGTTATCTCAACGCCCGCAGCACCTTGCGTGCGCTGGTGGAGTTGGGCGTGATCCCGGTTATTAATGAAAATGACACGGTGGTTACGGACGAGATCCGCTTCGGTGACAACGATACGCTGGCGGCGCTGGTGGCCAATCTGGTCGAGGCGGATCTGCTGGTGATTCTGACTGACCGCGACGGCATGTTTGATGCTGATCCGCGCAATAACCCTGATGCGAAAATGATCTACGAGGCACGTGCCGACGATCCTGCGCTGGACGCGGTAGCAGGTGGCACGGGGGGGGCGCTGGGGCGTGGTGGTATGCAGACAAAATTGCGGGCAGCGCGTCTGGCAGCGCGTTCGGGTGCGCATACCATCATCGTGGGCGGGCGGCTTGAGCGGGTGCTGGATCGTCTGAAGGCTGGTGAGCGTCTGGGTACGTTGCTGTCTCCTGAGCGCGGTCTGCTGGCGGCGCGCAAGCAGTGGCTGGCCGGGCATCTGCAAACCCGCGGCACGCTGGTGCTGGATGAAGGTGCGGTTGCGGCCTTGTCCAAGGGCAATAAAAGCTTGCTGCCGGTAGGGGTCAAGGCGGTTCAGGGTGGTTTCCGTCGTGGTGAGATGGTCGTTTGTGTGGCTCCGGACGGACGAGAGATTGCCCGCGGTCTGGCTAACTACAGTGCCGCAGAGGCGCAAAAAATTATTGGGCAGTCGTCGGATGCGATTGTCGGTCTGTTGGGGTATATGGCTGAGCCGGAGTTGGTTCACCGCGATAACCTGATCCTGGTTTGAATGTGAGGTGTGACATGCGCTTGATTGGCGGTTTATTGGGGTTGATGCTGGCGGTGCCGTTGCTGGCGTCGGCCGAAGAAATCGGCACGGTATCGACCGTGTTCAAATTTGTCGGGCCGAATGATCGAATTGTGGTTGAGGCGTTCGATGATCCGAAGGTTGAGGGTGTGACCTGTTACTTGTCTCGCGCCAAGACGGGCGGGATGAAAGGTGGGCTGGGGTTGGCTGAGGATCGCGCCGAAGCATCGATTGCATGCCGTCAGACCGGGCCGATCAGCTTCAAGGGTGAGCTCAAGGATGGTGAGGAGGTGTTCAAGGAGCGCACGTCCTTGGTGTTCAAGACCATGCAGGTTGTGCGTTTCCTCGACAAGAAGCGCAATACGCTGGTGTATCTGGTGTATAGCGATCGTCTGATCGAAGGCAGCCCGCAGAACGCAGTCACGGCGATCCCGATTTTGCCGTGGGCACACGAGTAACGTTCCCAATAAAAGAGCTGCGGTCATCGCAGCTTTTTTTTGCCGATTTTTTACTGTGTTGGTGCTTTGACGTTTTTGTAGTCGCTGACGAGCGTCGCAAGGCCGTAGGGTGCGCTCATTGGGGGGTGCGCAGGTTGTCGGAATGCGACCGCTTCGCGCTCGGACCAGCCTCGCTACGCTCGTCAGCGGCTACAGGGTGAGCGTTGTGTTCAGAAGGGGGCAAATCACAGGCAATAAAAAACCGACCCTGAGGTCGGTTTTTTAAAAAGCTTATCGCTTAAGCGGCAGTCGCAAGGTTCAAAGCCTTGACGTGGCCATTCAGGCGGCTCTTATGGCGAGCAGCTTTGTTCTTGTGGATGATACCTTTATCGGCCATACGGTCGATAACAGGAACAGCCAGAACATAAGCAGCTTGCGCTTTAGCAGCGTCTTTTGCGTCGATGGCCTTAACTACATTCTTGATGTAGGTACGAACCATGGAACGCAGGCTGGCGTTGTGGCTGCGACGCGTCTCAGCCTGTTTTGCACGTTTTTTGGCGGAAGGTGTGTTGGCCACCGTCGAGCTCCTCGAAAGACTTTTGGGAAATAACAAACAAAATAGGCCGCGAATCATGCCGATGACGAGAACTCTTGTCAAGGGCGTTTGATGCGATCCGCTGAGTGGTGGATCGAGGCAGACGGGATATTTATTTCCGGCGCTTGACCTGTAAACTCGCGAGCTTGGCTCTGTGCTGTTGCGGCGCGCAGTATCGCATAAGTGGGCGCTTTGTTCGCCTGCTCTTTCTCTATAGGCAAAAACTCTTTCAATGAACCTGCTCAAGTCGTTGGCTGCCGTCAGCTCAATCACCATGATTTCCAGGGTTCTGGGCTTCATTCGCGACACCATTATTGCGCGCGCCTTTGGTGCTGGCATGGCCACGGATGCGTTCTTTATTGCTTTCAAACTGCCAAATCTGCTGCGCAGGATTTTCGCCGAGGGTGCTTTTTCCCAGGCGTTTGTGCCGATTCTGGCGGGATACAAAAGCCAGCAGGGCGATGAGGCGGCCCGTACATTTGTCGCGTATGTCGCCGGGCTTTTAACCCTGGCACTGGCCATTGTGACCGTACTGGGCATGGTGGCAGCTCCATGGGTCATCTGGGCGACCGCCCCGGGCTTTGCCACGACCCCGGAAAAATTCGAGCTGACCAGTGACATGCTCCGGGTCACGTTCCCTTATATATTGCTGATCTCGCTGTCATCGCTGGCGGGGGCAATCCTCAATACCTGGAACCGTTTTGCAGTGCCGGCCTTTGTGCCGACCCTACTCAATGTCAGCATGATCATTTTTGCGCTGTTCCTGACGCCGTATTTCGATCCGCCGATCATGGCGCTGGGTTGGGCGGTGCTGGTCGGCGGTCTGGCCCAGTTGCTGTTCCAGCTGCCTCATCTGAAGAAAATCGGCATGCTGGTGCTGCCGCGCCTCAATCTGCGTGACAGCGGGGTCTGGCGGGTGATGAAGCACATGGTGCCAGCCATTATCGGTGTCTCGGTCAGTCAGATTTCGCTGATCATCAATACGATCTTTGCTTCATTTCTTGTCGCAGGCTCCGTGTCCTGGATGTACTACGCAGACCGCTTGATGGAATTGCCATCAGGTGTGCTGGGCGTGGCGCTCGGGACGATCCTGTTGCCGACCCTGTCCAAAACCTACGCCAACAAAGATCGTCAGGAATATTCGCGGATACTCGATTGGGGCTTGAGACTGTGCTTTGTATTGGTGCTGCCGTGCTCGTTGGCGTTGGCCATTTTGTCCGAGCCGCTCACCGTTTCGCTGTTCCAGTACGGTCAGTTCACCGCCTTTGATGCGGCCATGACCCAGCGTGCATTGATCGCGTATTCGCTTGGGTTGCTCGGGATTATCATGATCAAGGTCCTGGCGCCGGGCTTTTATGCGCAACAAAACATTCGTACGCCGGTGAAAATCGCGATTTTTACCCTGGTGGTGACTCAGTTGCTCAACCTGGTATTTATTGGGCCGTTGCAGCACGCCGGTTTGGCGTTGGCCATTAGCGTGGGTGCCTGTATCAATGCCGGCTTGCTGTTCTGGCAGATGCGTCGGCAAAAGCTGTTTGTCGCGCAGCCGGGCTGGACTAAGTACCTGTTCAAGCTGGTGTTGGCAGTGCTCGTGATGTCTGCGGTACTGCTGGGTTTGATGCAGCTGATGCCTGCCTGGGATCACGGCAATATGCTGGAGCGGTTTATCCGTCTGGGCGGTCTGGTCATTGCGGGTGTGCTGGCTTATTTCGGCACGCTGCTGCTGCTGGGCCTGCGTTTGAAGGATTTCGCACGCAAGTCTCTTATGTAGGGTAATTGCAGGTCAGACGTCTATTTTGTCGAATTGACCTGATTTGCCTTGTGCTGTTGCCTGTCGTACCGGGCCGGGTGTGGTTATAATCGACCACTTTATGAGCAAGAAGCGCGTTATGCAGCTGGTTCTAGGCCTTCACAATCTGCGGCCCCAGCATCGGGGCTGCGTCGCCACTATTGGCAACTTTGACGGTGTACACCGTGGTCACCAGGCTATCCTGGGCCGGCTGCGTGAACGTGCGCTGGAGTTGGGCGTGCCCAGCTGCGTGGTGATTTTTGAGCCGCAGCCGCGCGAGTTCTTCAACCCGGATACGGCTCCGGCCCGTCTGGCCCGGTTGCGCGACAAGCTGCAACTGTTGGCCGACGCCGGGGTTGATCGGGTGCTGTGCCTGGCGTTCAACCAACGCCTGTGCAAGCTCAGTGCGGCCGAGTTCGTCGATACCATTCTGGTTGATGGCCTGGGTGTGCAGCATCTGGAGGTCGGTGACGACTTCCGTTTTGGCTGCGACCGCGTGGGCGACTTCGACTTTTTGCAGCAGGCAGGCCAGATGCAGGGCTTTACCGTCGAGGCGGCGCAAACTGTCGAACTTGAAGGTGTAAGAATCAGCAGCACCAAGGTGCGTGATGCCTTGGCTGATGCAGATTTCTCCCTCGCAGAACGTTTGTTGGGGCGCCCTTTCCAAATTACTGGCAGGGTATTGCACGGGCAGAAACTGGCGCGGCAGTTGGGCACTCCAACCGCCAATATCCAGCTCAAGCGTCGTCGTGTTCCGTTGACCGGGGTGTATCTGGTCAGCATTGAAATCGATGGTAAAACCTGGCCCGGCGTCGCCAATATTGGCGTCAGGCCAACCGTAGCAGGAGATGGCAGCGCCCATCTTGAAGTACATCTATTGGATTTCGCCGGTGATGTGTATGGCCGGCGATTGACCGTGGCATTCCACCACAAGCTGCGTGATGAGCAGCGTTTCGCCTCCCTGGAGGCGCTCAAGACGGCGATCAATGCGGACGTCGCCGCCGCCCGAGCCTATTGGCTGGGTCAACCGCTTAAAAAGAGCCTGAAATGACCGACTACAAAGCCACGCTAAACCTCCCGGACACCGCCTTCCCAATGAAGGCCGGCCTGCCACAGCGCGAACCGCAAATTTTGCAGCGCTGGGACAGCATTGGCCTGTACGGGAAGTTGCGCGAGATTGGCAAGGATCGTCCGAAGTTCGTACTTCATGACGGTCCTCCATACGCCAACGGCACGATCCACATCGGTCATGCGCTGAACAAGATTCTGAAAGACATGATCATCCGCTCCAAGACCCTGTCGGGTTTTGACGCGCCGTACGTGCCGGGCTGGGACTGCCACGGTTTGCCGATTGAGCACAAGGTTGAAGTGACTCACGGTAAAAACCTGCCTGCGGATAAAACCCGCGAGCTGTGCCGTGCCTACGCCACCGAGCAGATCGAGGGTCAGAAGGCCGAGTTCATCCGTTTGGGTGTTCTGGGTGACTTCGCCAACCCTTACAAAACCATGGACTTCAAAAACGAAGCCGGTGAAATCCGTGCTTTGGCCGAAATCGTCAAGGGCGGTTTCGTGTTTAAAGGCCTCAAGCCTGTGAACTGGTGTTTCGATTGCGGTTCGGCCCTGGCTGAAGCGGAAGTCGAGTACCAGGACAAAAAATCGGCGGCCATCGATGTTGCGTTCCCGGTTGCCGACGAAGCCAAGCTGGCCGAGGCCTTTGGCCTGTCAGCCCTGAGCAAGCCGACATCGATCGTGATCTGGACCACCACCCCGTGGACCATCCCGGCCAACCAGGCGCTCAACGTGCACCCGGAATTCACCTACGCGCTGGTCGATGTGGGTGACAAGCTGCTGGTGCTGGCTGAAGAGCTGGTCGAGTCATGCCTGGTTCGTTACAACCTGCAAGGTTCGGTCATCGCGACCACCACCGGTGCAGCCCTGGAACTGATCAATTTCCGTCACCCGTTCTACGACCGTCTGTCGCCAGTTTACCTGGCCGAGTACGTTGAGCTGGGTGCTGGCACCGGCGTGGTTCACTCCGCCCCGGCATACGGCGTGGACGACTTCGTGACCTGCAAAGCCTATGGCATGGTCAACGATGACATCATCAACCCGGTGCAAAGCAACGGCGTGTATGTGCCATCGCTGGAGTTCTTCGGTGGCCAGTTCATCTGGAAGGCCAACCAGAACATCATCGACAAGCTGATCGAAGCCGGTGCGTTGATGTTCACAGAGACCATCAGCCACAGCTACATGCACTGCTGGCGCCACAAGACTCCGCTGATCTACCGCGCAACTGCGCAGTGGTTTATCGGTATGGACAAGCAGCCGACCACCGGCGACACCTTGCGTACCCGTGCGATCAAGGCCATCGAAGACACTCAGTTCGTTCCGGCATGGGGTCAGGCTCGCCTGCACTCGATGATCGCCAACCGTCCTGACTGGTGCATCTCGCGTCAGCGCAACTGGGGCGTGCCGATCCCGTTCTTCCTGAACAAGGAAAGCGGTGAGCTGCACCCACGTACCGTCGAAATGATGGAAGAAGTGGCCAAGCGCGTTGAAGTTGAAGGCATCGAAGCCTGGTTCAAGATGGACGCTGCCGAGTTGCTGGGCGACGAAGCGCCGCTGTACGACAAAATCACCGACACGCTGGACGTGTGGTTCGACTCGGGCACTACGCATTGGCACGTTCTGCGCGGTTCGCACCCTATGGGTCACGAAACCGGCCCGCGTGCAGATTTGTACCTGGAAGGTTCCGACCAGCACCGTGGCTGGTTCCATTCCTCGTTGCTGACCGGTTGCGCCATAGACAACCACGCCCCGTACCGCGAGCTGCTGACCCACGGCTTCACCGTGGACGAAGCGGGTCGCAAGATGTCCAAGTCCCTGGGCAACGTGATTGCACCGCAAAAGGTCAACGACACCCTGGGCGCCGACATCATGCGTCTGTGGGTTGCCTCGACGGACTACTCGGGCGAAATCGCGGTATCCGACCAAATCTTGCAACGCAGTGCGGACGCCTACCGCCGTATCCGCAACACCGCCCGCTTCCTGCTGTCGAACCTGACGGGCTTCAACCCGGCCACCGACATCCTGCCCGCCGAAGAAATGCTGGCACTGGACCGTTGGGCCGTTGATCGTGCTCTGTTGCTGCAGCGCGAGCTTGAACTGCATTACGGCGAATACCGCTTCTGGAACGTGTACTCCAAAGTGCACAACTTCTGTGTTCAGGAGCTGGGCGGTTTCTACCTTGATATCATCAAGGATCGTCAATACACCACGGGTGCCGACAGCAAGGCCCGTCGTTCCTGCCAGACCGCACTGTTCCACATCTCCGAGGCGCTGGTGCGCTGGATCGCGCCGATCCTGTCGTTCACCGCAGACGAGCTGTGGCAATACCTGCCGGGCGAGCGCAACGAATCGGTGATGCTCAACACCTGGTACAAAGGCCTGACTGAAATGCCTGAAGGCACCGAGATGGATCGCGCCTACTGGGAACGGATCATGGCGGTCAAGGTTGCGGTCAACAAGGAAATGGAAAACCTGCGCGCAGCCAAGGCTATTGGCGGCAACTTGCAGGCTGAAGTCACCTTGTTCGCCGAAGATGAGCTGGCAGCTGACCTGTCCAAGCTGAGCAACGAACTGCGCTTCGTGCTGATCACCTCCACTGCCAGCGTTGCACCGTTCTCGCTTGCACCTGTGGATGCCGTGGTAACCGAAGTCGCCGGTCTCAAGCTTAAAGTGGTCAAGTCGGCCCACGCCAAGTGCGCTCGTTGCTGGCACTGCCGTGAAGACGTCGGCGTGAATCCGGAACATCCGGAAATCTGCGGTCGTTGTGTCGACAACATCAGCGGCACCGGTGAGGTACGTCACTATGCCTAATACCAGTACTGCCGGGCGCTTCGGGCGCCTGGGCTGGCTCTGGTTGACCGTGCTGGTTCTGGTCATTGACCTGACCAGCAAGGTCTACTTCGACAACTCGCTGCAGATGTACCAGCAGATTGTGGTGATCCCTGATCTCTTCAGTTGGACCCTGGCTTACAACACCGGCGCGGCCTTCAGCTTTCTGGCTGACAGCGCCGGCTGGCAGCGATGGCTGTTTGCGCTGATTGCAGTGGTGGTCAGTGCCGTGTTGGTCGTCTGGCTCAAGCGTCTGGGGCGCAATGACACCTGGTTGGCCATCGCCCTTGCCCTGATTTTGGGTGGCGCGTTGGGTAATCTGTATGACCGTATTGCCTATGGTCATGTGGTCGATTTCATTCTGGTGCATTGGCAAAATCGCTGGTACTTCCCTGCGTTCAACTTCGCCGACAGTGCAATTTGCGTAGGTGCTGTGATGCTGGCACTGGATATGTTCAAAAGTAAAAAGTCCGGAGAACCCGCTCATGACTGAACAACGTATTGGTCAGAACACGCAGGTCACTCTGCACTTCGCGTTGCGCCTGGAAACGGGCGACACCGTCGACAGCACCTTCGACAAGTCCCCGGCCACTTTCAAGGTCGGTGATGGCAGCCTGCTCCCAGGTTTTGAAGCGGCGTTGTTCGGTTTCAAGGCTGGTGACAAGCGCACGCTGGAAATCCTTCCGGAAAACGCTTTCGGCCAGCCTAACCCGCAAAATGTGCAGGTTATCCCGCGTTCGCAGTTCAAGGACATGGAGTTGTCGGAAGGCTTGCTGGTGATTTTCAACGACGCGGCCAACACCGAGCTTCCGGGTGTGGTCAAAGCCTTTGATGATGAGCAAGTAACCATCGATTTCAATCACCCGCTGGCAGGCAAGACCCTGACCTTCGATGTTGAAATCAAAGACGTTAAAGCGCTGTAAATCTGTGCCCGGCTGCGGCCGGGCCTGATTGGCATTATTTTTCTGCGCGTCCCACGAGGCCTAGCATGCATATTAAACTCGCCAACCCCCGTGGCTTCTGCGCTGGGGTGGACCGTGCGATTGAAATCGTCAATCGCGCTCTTGAAGTATTCGGTCCGCCTATCTATGTTCGCCACGAAGTGGTGCACAACAAATTTGTCGTCGAAGATCTGCGCTCCCGTGGCGCGATTTTCGTCGAAGAGCTGGACCAGGTGCCGGACAACGTCATTGTGATCTTCAGTGCCCACGGGGTTTCCCAGGCCGTGCGTGCAGAGGCTGCGGGCCGTGGTCTTAAAGTGTTTGACGCCACCTGCCCGCTGGTGACCAAAGTGCATATCGAGGTCGCGCGCTATAGCCGTGACGGTCGTGAATGCATCCTGATCGGCCATGCCGGTCATCCGGAAGTCGAAGGCACGATGGGTCAGTACGATGCCATTAATGGCGGCGCGATCTATCTGGTCGAAGACGAAAAAGACGTCGCCAATCTGCAGGTCAGGAACCCGGAAAAGCTGGCGTTTGTGACCCAGACCACCTTGTCGATGGACGACACCAGTCGTGTGATCGACGCCCTGCGCGCGCGCTTCCCGGCTATAGGCGGGCCTCGCAAGGACGACATCTGCTACGCAACGCAAAACCGTCAGGACGCGGTCAAGCAACTGGCCGATGAGTGCGATGTAGTGTTGGTGGTGGGCAGTCCTAACAGCTCCAACTCCAACCGCCTGCGCGAACTGGCGGAGCGTATGCAGACCCCGGCCTATCTGATCGATGGCGCCGAAGACCTGCAAAAAAGCTGGTTCGACGGCGTGCAGAGCATTGGTATCACGGCGGGCGCTTCAGCCCCTGAAGTGCTGGTCCGTGGCGTGATTCAACAGCTGCATGCCTGGGGTGCAACTGGTGCCGACGAGCTGGCGGGCCGCGAAGAGAACGTCACGTTCTCCATGCCCAAAGAACTGCGTGTTCGCGCCATAACCTAAGCTGGCGCACATAACGCCTGTGCAGCCTGATCGCTGCGCAGGCTGATGCGACCGCTTTTTGCCAGCACCACTTGATGGTGGCTCTGCGCAGTCTTTGCCTGACAAATATGTAGCGTTCCCGCCTGAAAGGCGCCTCGGCTTAGCAGTGGCTCGCCCAGGGGATTGAATCGCACATAGTGTTTAACGGGAGTATTACCCGCAATCGGTATGCGTTCACTGTTCTGAGTCTCGATCAGGATCGGGTTGTTCTTGTCGAGATGTCCTTCTCCACTCAAGTCCAGAATGGTCTTCCAGCCTGTGCTCCAGTCCTCATCCCGCGCATAAACCACCACGTATTGATGACGTAGCAGTGCCTCAGTGCGAGCGTTGCGCAGGCTGCTGGCCAATTCCTGCGCAGTGACCAAGCGTCGATGATGCTCAGTTAGCTCGCTGTAGGCCGGGCTGGCAAATCGGACTGTGATAGCCATGATGATCAGAGCCAGCAGTAACTGAATCAGGCTCATGCCACGTTGATACACGGTGTCCTCCTTTGACGTCACTGATGTGTTTTCTCGGTATAGCCGATCCGAACGCTGCAGCAGCCAGGTAAAGGTTTCATCATGTTTGTGGGTTTTTACGGGAGTACGGCTCACGAGATCAGGCGAATAATCGGGTTGCCTTGCTTGGCAATGTCCTACCGGTGAGAGCTGTGAGCGACGCTAGGCTTTTTGCAGGGCGACACAGGACGTGTCGCCGACATCTCAGGGATGGACGACGCAGATGGTTCGAATCTGTAAAGGCCGGCAAGCCGGGATGACTCTGATCGAAGTGCTCATCGCGCTGTTGATTTTGGTCATCACTCTTTTTGGGGCTGGCGCGGTGCAGCTCAATGCCTTGAAGTACACCGCCAGTGCGTTGAAGAGCACTCAGGCCAGCTTTATTGGTTACAGCATGCTGGATCGGATGCGCGCCAACTCAACCGGTGACTACAGGATCTCGGGGCTGGGCCAGATCAGGCCCGCCGCTACAGACGTTATCAACCAGGACCTGAATGAGTTCAAGCGCAGCATTCACCAATTTGCCGGGGATTCTGCCAGGGCCGCCATTGCGCTCAACGGTGGGCAGGTGAGTATCACGCTGCAATGGGATGACGTTCGAGCGGTCGGAAAGCCAAGTGCCTTGGGCGTATTTTCCCTGAGCAGCAATCTGGTTGCCGAAGCGGCGGCAAAAGCCTCATGAGTCGTCCAAGTTCAGGCTTTGGCCTGATTGAACTGATGGTGGCTCTCGCGTTGGGGCTGATGGTGGTGCTGGGGCTCACACAGGTTTTTTTAAGCTCTCGCGAGACTTACTTGAGTCAGCGCTCATCGGCTCTTCTGCAAGAGGACGCACGGTACGTGCTGAGTAAAATGGCTCAGGAGATTCGTATGGTTGGCATGTTTGGCTGCCTGTCGATTGATCGCATTATTGATGCGCCCCCGGTGTTCCAGACGCCTGTTTCCTGGCAAGGGGGCTCGGGGTCGAAGTCCCTGCACATGATCAGTGCAGACCTTGGGTTTCAGGCGGCCAAGCCGGACTGGACGGTAGTCTCTGACTGTACAACCACCGCCAGGGCCTATCCCGGGATGCAATTACCGTTGGCTCCGGGCGAAACAAGTTTCCGTCTGCGTGAGTTGTTTTACCGTTTTGAGAACGGCCAGTTGAGGAGCGGGCCCGGCAACGCCGTGTTGCTCGATAATGTGGCCGCGTTTGATGTGAGTTTTGGCGTAGCCGGCTCGTCGAGTACGCAGTCAATTGTGCGTTATGAAGACCGTCCGGCCAATGCTTCCAGTATCCGCAGCGTGCGCATAGGACTGACTCTGCGAGACCCTGAGGGGCGCGTCAGGGATCAGGTCTATCACCTGGTTGTCGCTTTGCGTAATCGACTGGTTTAGGGCCTGTATGTCTACTTCCTTGAACGCTCAACGTGGCATGGCGCTATTGGCCAGCCTGGTATTCATGTTGCTGCTCAGCCTGTCAGGCCTCAGCTCAATGGTCAGCGCAACACGGCAAGAAAAACTGGCCGCAGGCATCCAGCACGCCAATCAGTCATTTCAGGCTGCGGAGGCGGCGCTACGCAGTGGTGAGTCCTGGCTTCAAAATGAGTGGGGCACAGTTTTGGCCTGCTCTTCGCCTGCGAGTTGTAACCCGCCCGTCGAGGCACGTACCCAGGCGCGGCCCGTGACAGACCTCATATCAGGGGTGCGATGGGTCAGCGTTGTGGGTGGGCTGTATGGCGTTCAGAGTCTTGGGCCAAGCATTACGCCAGCCCACTTGCCAGTATCGACAACCACCCGTTTTTACCGCGTGACAGGCATTGGTTTGCATGGGCAGTCGCGCACGGTCCTGGAAAGCATTTATGCGCTTTATCAGGAGGCGAGTGAAAGTGCAGAAAGGATGACGCCCCTGCGTTTTCGAAGGGTCATGTGGCGACAACTGCAATAGGGGTACGCAATGTGTAGGCATGGAGCAGGTTTTACCCTGATCGAACTGATGATCGTCGTGGTGATCATCGGTATCCTTGGTGCATTCGTGTATCCGTTGTATGGCGACTATGTGAAGCGAGGGTATCGCTCTCAAATCCTCGTCCTGCTGTCGGAGCAAGCCCAGCGTCTTGAGCGTTTTTATACAAAAAATGCGGTTTACAGCGGCGGGCATGAATTCAGTTCAGGGAATCAGCACTACGACATTACGTTCGATCTCGCAGATCACGCTTTCTTGCTAACGGCGACGCCTAAAGAGGGCTCGGCAATGGCAGGCGACCAATGTGGCAGCTTCACGCTGGCCAACACCGGTCTTGCAGGGATTACCCAGGCAGCCCCTGACGTGACTCTGCGGCAGTGCTTGGGACGTTAACGATTAATTTTGAATGACGGGCTGGATCAATAGATGGCTAGGCAGCAACGGGTAGTGATTGTCGGGGGTGGGGTTATCGGCCTGCTGACTGCGTTTAATCTGGCTGCCGATGTAGAGCAGGTCGTTCTGCTGGAGCGTGGCGGTGTAGGGCAGGAATCTTCATGGGCGGGCGGAGGCATTGTTTCTCCGCTTTATCCGTGGCGCTACAACCGTGCGGTTACGGCGCTGGCCCACTGGTCACAAGATTTTTATCCGCAATTGGCCGAACGTTTATTTGCTTGCACGGGAGTCGATCCGCAAGTACATACCACCGGTTTGTATTGGCTGGATCTTGAGGACGAAGCACAGGCGCTGGAGTGGGCCAAGTGCGAGGGGCGCCCTCTTGCGGCAGTGGATATTTCAGCGGTTGACGATGCTGTGCCGGTGTTGGGTGGCGGTTTTTCTCGTGCCATTTACATGGCTGATGTGGCTAATGTGCGCAATCCACGGCTGGTGAAGTCGCTCAAGGCTGCATTGAAGGCAATGCCCAATGTCACGATTCACGAGCAATGCGAAGTGCTGGGGTTTGTCCGTGAAGGCGACAAAATAGCGGGGGTGAACACGGCTCAGGGTGAGATTCGTGGCGATGAGGTGGTGTTGTCGGCGGGCGCATGGAGCGGTGAACTGTTGAGTAAGTTGGGGCTTGAATTGCCCGTAGAACCGGTCAAGGGTCAGATGATCTTATACAAGTGTGCGCCCGACTTTTTGTCGTGCATGGTGTTGGCTAAAGGGCGTTATGCCATTCCGCGTCGCGACGGTCATATATTGATCGGCAGTACGCTGGAGCATGAAGGCTTTGATAAAACCCCGACTCAGACGGCCCTTGATAGCCTAAAAGCCTCGGCGGTTGAGCTTATTCCTGCACTGGCTGATGCAGAGGTAGTGGGACATTGGGCGGGATTACGCCCGGGATCGCCTGAAGGTATTCCGTATATTGGGCGTGTATCGGGCTTTGACGGGTTGTGGCTTAACTGCGGGCATTATCGCAATGGCTTGGTTTTGGCTCCGGCGTCCTGTCAGTTGTTTGCAGATCTGCTGCTGGGGCGTGAGCCGATCATCGGTCCGGCGCCCTATGCGCCAGAGGGGCGGATCTAAACATCTGATGCGCCGCGGCGCTTGAGCCGCGGCAAGCCCGCTCCCAGAAGAGCCTAATACAAATAGTGGCTGGCGCCTGTGGAGTGTGGCTTTTTGCAAAGTTAGCCGCTTTTTTTGGGCCCTTGCTCCAGATGGTTCTGGGTGCAATACCACTCCTGCTGCTGGCTCAGTGCGCGATCACGCGGCAGATGCACACCACAGTGGGCACAGCGCACCATCGGCAGGACACCTGGATCTACCGGCTTTTTAGTCTCGGCCAGATTGGCTTTGTATTTGCGCCAGAGCCACACACCTGCAGCGATCAAGGCAGCCCAGATCAGTAAACGAAACATGGTTATTCGCTATTCGAGAAAAGATGCACCAGTTTAGCCAAGGACTTGGCAGGCGCACAGCGCCAAATCAAACATAAAAAAAGAGCCCCGGAGGGCTCTTTTTTTTGGCACCGAACAATCAGTCGAACAGGCCAAGCGTCATGTAGCTGAACCATGAGCGGCTTTTACCTTCCGCTTCAGGCTCCGGTATTACATCGCCGTCAGCATCTTTTGGCTTCAGTTCAGCCGGAATAGCATCCTTGGCATCCTGATATTGCTTCTGGATATCCAGGTTGGCGCGGGTTTCACCCGGTGGCAGTGGTGTGCTGGACTCGATCAGGCCCAGTGTGGCCTTGCTCAGCCACGAGCGGCTGTCCGACTCGGAAGTCTGCGGCACAAACTGGCCGTCAACCAGGCTTGGGTGGTCAGGGTAGTTGTCCTTGAGCACTTCAAGGCTGGTGTTGGCCAGTTGATCAAGGTGCATGCGCTGGTAGGACTCGACCATCACCGCCAGGCCGTCACCCACCGAAGGGGTTTCCTGGAAGTTCTCGACCACGTAGCGACCACGGTTGGCTGAGGCTACATAAGCCTGACGAGTCAGGTAGTAGTCGGCTACGTGGATTTCATACGCTGCCAGAAGGTTGCGCAGGTAAATCATGCGCTGCTTGGCGTCTGGTGCGTAACGGCTGTCGGGGAAGCGGCTGGTGAGTTGGGCGAACTCATTGTAAGAGTCACGTGCAGCGCCAGGATCGCGCTTGGTCATGTCCAGCGGAAGGAAGCGCGCGAGCAGGCCAACGTCCTGGTCAAACGAAGTCAGGCCTTTAAGGTAATAGGCATAATCAACGTTGGGATGCTGTGGATGCAGGCGGATAAACCGTTCAGCTGCAGACTTGGCAGCTTCGGGCTCAGAGTTTTTGTAGTAGGCATAAATCAGTTCAAGCTGTGCCTGATCGGCATAGCGCCCGAACGGGTAGCGTGACTCCAAGGCCTTGAGTTTGGCGGTAGCACTGGTATAGCTGTGGTTGTCCAGGTCGGCCTGTGCCTGCTGGTACAGCTCGACTTCGCTAAGGTTTTCGTCAACTACTTCTTTAGTCGACGAGCAAGCGGCAGTCAGTGCGAGGATGGCGATCAGCAGCAGGTGTCTCACTTGCATGGCGGCTTGCGTCCCTATGACGGCCGCTGTCTTGGGCGGGTCCGTCCTGTTATGATGAGCGCCCCGTGAAAAGCCTCGGGGCAAAAGACGCCGTATTTAACCACAAGCGCGCAGCCGAAACCAAAGGCTTGGCGCGGTCCTGATGAGCATGTCCGAGAAAATTCAACTTCGCGAAGAGGTGCCGTCCGAACTGGGTGGCCAACGCCTCGATCAAGTCGCCGCACAATTATTCGCTGAGCACTCGCGCTCGCGCCTTTCCGCCTGGATCAAAGACGGCCGCCTTACTGTGGACGGAGCCGTCATACGCCCCCGTGACATCGTGCACGGCGGTTGCATCCTGGAGCTGACTGCAGAGCAGGAAGCACAGGGTGAGTGGATCGCTGAAGACATTCCCCTGGATATCGTCTACGAAGACGATGACATCCTGGTCATCAACAAGCCTGCGGGCCTGGTGGTGCACCCGGCTGCAGGGCATGCCAGTGGTACTTTGCTCAATGCCTTACTGCATCACGTGCCGGACATTATCAATGTTCCGCGTGCGGGGATCGTGCATCGCCTGGACAAAGACACCACGGGCCTGATGGTGGTCGCCAAGACCATTCAGGCGCAGACGCAACTGGTTACACAGTTGCAGAGCCGCAGTGTCAGCCGGATCTATGAGTGCATTGTTATTGGTGTCGTTACCGCCGGGGGCAAGATCGACGCGCCCATCGGTCGTCACGGCCAGCAGCGCCAGCGCATGGCGGTAATGGAAGGCGGCAAGCAGGCGGTGAGTCATTACCGCGTGCTTGAGCGTTTCCGTTCCCACACCCATGTGCGGGTCAAGCTGGAAACCGGTCGTACGCACCAGATTCGTGTGCATATGTCTCATATCAACTTTCCGTTGGTCGGAGACCCTGCCTACGGCGGTCGCTTCCGGATTCCACCGTCTGCCAGTGTGACGATGGTTGAATCGCTGAAAACCTTCCCGCGTCAGGCGCTCCATGCTCGTTTCCTGGAGCTGGATCATCCGACGACCGGTAAGCGCATGAGCTGGGAATCGCCACTGCCGGACGACTTTGTCTGGTTGTTGACGTTGCTCAAGCAAGACCGTGAGGCATTCGTCGGGTGAACACCTTCCTGATTCCTGACTGGCCTGCGCCGGCAGGCATCAGGGCCTGTGTGACCACTCGTGCGGGCGGCGTCAGCCTGGCGCCGTTCGACAGCTTCAATCTGGGCGATCATGTGGGCGACGACCCTGTCGACGTTGCACATAACCGCCAACGCCTTACCCATATTTTTGACGTACAGCCCGCTTGGCTTAGCCAGGTTCACGGGGTTGTAGTCGTACCTGCCAATCCCGACCTGATTGTCGAGGCCGACGCGAGCTGGACGGCAACCCCCGGTATCGCCTGTACGGCGATGACGGCCGACTGCCTGCCTGTGCTGTTTTGCGATCGTGCCGGAACTCGCGTAGCTGCAGCCCATGCCGGTTGGCGCGGGTTGGCAGCTGGCGTGCTTGAAGCCGCGGCGCATAGCCTCAATGTTGAGCCACAGGAAATTCTTGTGTGGCTGGGGCCTGCCATTGGCCCCAAGGCATTTGAGGTAGGTGCCGAGGTTCGGGAAGTTTTTATGGCGCACATGCCTGAGGCGGCAGGGGCTTTTGTGCCCAGCGTCAATGATGGCCGCTACATGGCTGACATCTATGAGTTGGCGCGTTTGCGTTTGGCCCGCGTCGGCATCTCTGCTGTTTACGGTGGCGGTTTTTGCACCGTGACTGATCCGCGTTTTTTCTCCTATCGGCGCAGTCCTCGTACTGGCCGTTTCGCTTCACTGGTCTGGATCGAAAAGACCGTCTAGCTGATCTACGTCATTCCTGCATGGCTTGAAACTCCCGTAATCGCCCGCATCTACTATGGTATCTGGCAGGTTTCTTCATTCAGGAGTTTCCATCCCTCCGGCCTGCTCATAAGGAAGGTGACTAATGCGTATAGATAGATTAACCAGCAAGTTGCAGTTGGCGTTGTCCGATGCTCAGTCTTTGGCCGTTGGCCTTGATCATCCGGCCATTGAGCCAGCGCACTTGATGCAGGCATTACTGGATCAGCAGGGTGGTTCGATCAAGCCATTGCTGATGCAAGTCGGTTTTGATGTAAACAGTCTGCGTAAAGAGCTGACTAAAGAGCTCGATCAACTGCCAAAAATCCAGAATCCTACTGGCGATGTGAATATGTCGCAGGATCTGGCGCGTCTGTTGAACCAGGCAGACCGTCTGGCGCAACAAAAAGGCGATCAGTACATCACCAGTGAAATGGTGTTGCTGGCCGCGATGGACGACAACAGCAAACTGGGCAAGTTGTTACTGGGCCAGGGCGTGACCAAAAAAGCCCTGGAAAACGCCATCAACAACTTGCGTGGCGGCGAAGCGGTCAATGACCCCAACGTCGAAGAGTCGCGGCAGGCGCTGGACAAATACACCATCGACCTGACCAAGCGCGCTGAAGAGGGCAAGCTCGATCCGGTGATTGGTCGTGACGATGAAATTCGTCGCACTATTCAAGTCCTGCAGCGCCGGACCAAAAACAACCCGGTGCTGATCGGTGAGCCTGGCGTGGGTAAAACTGCGATTGCCGAAGGTCTGGCACAGCGAATCATTAACGGCGAAGTGCCTGACGGGCTCAAAGGCAAACGCCTGCTGTCGCTGGATATTGGTGCGTTGATTGCCGGTGCCAAGTTTCGTGGTGAGTTCGAGGAGCGTCTTAAAGCTCTGTTGAACGAACTGTCGAAGCAGGAAGGGCAGATCATCCTGTTCATCGACGAACTGCACGTGATGGTCGGTGCCGGTAAAGGTGAAGGCGCAATGGACGCCGGCAATATGCTCAAGCCTGCGCTGGCCCGTGGCGAGTTGCACTGTGTAGGTGCCACTACGCTCAACGAGTACCGCCAATACATTGAGAAGGACGCAGCGCTTGAACGTCGCTTCCAGAAAGTATTGGTAGACGAGCCGACCGAAGAAGACACCATCGCGATCCTGCGTGGCCTCAAGGAGCGTTATGAGGTTCACCACAAGGTGGCGATCACCGACGGTGCAATTATTGCCGCGGTCAAGCTCAGCCATCGCTACATCACTGATCGTCAGTTGCCTGACAAGGCCATTGACCTGATGGACGAGGCGGCCAGCCGTATCCGCATGGAGATCGACTCCAAGCCTGAGGTACTGGACCGTCTGGAACGTCGCTTGATTCAACTCAAAGTTGAAGCCCAGGCGCTGAAGAAAGAAGAGGACGAGGCGGCTAAAAAACGCCTCGAGAAATTGCAGGAAGAAATCCAGCGTCACGAGCGCGAGTACTCTGACCTGGAAGAAATCTGGACTTCGGAAAAAGCCGAAGTGCAGGGTTCTGCCCAGATCCAGCAGAAGATCGAGCAGGCGCGTCAGGAACTTGAAGTGGCACGCCGTAGCGGCAACCTCAACCGCATGGCTGAATTGCAGTACGGGATCATTCCCGATCTGGAGCGCAGTCTGCAGATGGTCGACGAGCACAGCAGCAAAACGGAAAACCAGTTGCTGCGCAGCAAAGTGACCGAAGAGGAAATCGCTGAAGTGGTATCGAAGTGGACGGGTATCCCGGTCTCGAAGATGCTCGAAGGCGAGCGCGACAAGCTGATGAAGATGGAAAGCTTGCTGCATGAGCGCGTGATTGGTCAGGACGAAGCCGTTGTGGCGGTGTCAAACGCCGTACGCCGTTCCCGTGCAGGCCTGAGTGACCCGAATCGCCCAAGCGGCTCGTTCATGTTCCTGGGCCCTACCGGTGTGGGTAAAACCGAGTTGTGCAAGGCGCTGGCGGAGTTCCTCTTTGATACAGAAGAGGCGATGGTGCGGATCGACATGTCGGAGTTTATGGAGAAACACTCCGTGGCTCGACTGATTGGTGCGCCACCAGGCTATGTAGGGTACGAGGAAGGTGGTTACCTGACCGAAGCAGTACGGCGCAAGCCTTACTCGGTGATCCTGCTGGACGAAGTCGAGAAGGCTCATCCGGACGTGTTTAACGTGTTGCTGCAAGTGCTTGAAGACGGTCGGTTGACTGACAGTCATGGTCGCACGGTAGATTTCCGCAACACGGTGATCGTGATGACCTCCAACCTGGGTTCTGCACAGATCCAGGAGCTGGTAGGCGATCGTGAAGCACAACGTGCTGCGGTAATGGATGCGGTAAGCACTCACTTCCGTCCGGAGTTTGTAAACCGGATCGACGAAGTGGTGATCTTCGAGCCTCTGGCCCGTGATCAGATTGCTGGCATCGCTGACATCCAGTTGGGTCGTCTGCGTGGTCGTCTGGCTGAGCGCGACCTGAGCCTTGAGTTGAACCAGGAGGCTCTGGATAAGCTGATCGCGGTAGGTTACGACCCTGTGTATGGCGCACGCCCTCTGAAACGTGCAATCCAGCGCTGGATCGAAAACCCGCTGGCACAGCTGATTCTTTCGGGTCAGTTCTTGCCGGGCACGACCGTGACAGCCAGCGTGAAGGACGACGAAATCGTCTTCCTGTAAGGCTTGGATGTAGTGCTTTAAGGGAGGCCTCGCATTGCGAGGCCTTTTTTTTATTTAGGGTGTTGATCTACAAGGAAAACGCGAGTAAAGTGCGCCCCGCAGTAAGTCACCCGCAACGGCAACTTGGCCCAAACCAGGAAGCCCGCTAGAAGAGCTAAGTAATTGTCTTCTAACGAAAAATAAGGGTTGACAAGGGTTTTAAAGCTTGTAGAATAGCCGACCTCAGAGACGCCAACGCAGAGATGCGCTGAACTCAAAGAGTGTTGCAAAGTAGTAAAGCAACAATGTTGTAGATTGAAATATGTAGTTCCGCGATAGCTCAGTTGGTAGAGCAAATGACTGTTAATCATTGGGTCCCTGGTTCGAGTCCAGGTCGTGGAGCCATTTTCAAGCCGGGGTATAGCGCAGTCCGGTAGCGCGCCTGCTTTGGGAGCAGGATGTCAGGAGTTCGAATCCCCTTACCCCGACCATTTTTGGGTCGTTAGCTCAGTTGGTAGAGCAGTTGGCTTTTAACCAATTGGTCGTAGGTTCGAATCCCACACGACCCACCATTTTTGGCTCCAGTTCACTGGGGTTAGATCTTAAGATCAGAGGCCAAAAGCACTGATCGCAGAAGGCGCCTCTAGAAGGTGCCTTTTTTTTACCGGGGTATAGCGCAGTCCGGTAGCGCGCCTGCTTTGGGAGCAGGATGTCAGGAGTTCGAATCCCCTTACCCCGACCATTTTCTGCCCAGCAGTAATGGGTGTAGAAAATAAGGTGCTGATGCCAACCGCATCAGCGACCATAAAAAAAGCGTCCTTAGGGACGCTTTTTTTATGCCTGCAGAAAACCTGTAGCGCATCTGTGGCCGCTGCCGGGGTTCGAAAACTGCGATGTGCATCACGCGGTGTATCGGGTGAACCGCAGTGATGCCTTCGCAGCCTTCGTGACTCAGCAGCGGCTACATGCCTTAACTTGCGCTTGGAGCTGCAGCGGATGTTGGCGGCGGCGTGCTGGCGCTCGCGTTTGCAGCCTTGTCGTCCGCGGCTTGAAGATCCTGCAGTGCCGCAGAATATTGATCAGACTCCGCCTTGGGCACCATCTGCCACGAAGGTTTGCGCACCGCATAGAAGATAAATGGCGGCACCCCAGCCACGACCAGTCCGAGCAACAGAATCCCTGCGTACTCGAAAAACGGCATGCTGCTGAAGTTATTGGGCGGAATGAAGCCGAAAATCAGCGCCACGCACGTCGAGAACAGCCCCAGGAAGCACCAGCCATGAAGGCCTTTGAGCACATAACCACGTTTTACGTTGGGCTGTGTTTTGCGCAGCTTCATGGCCGCCATAAACATAAATACGTAAATGATCAGGTACATCAGCGCCGCCATCGCACTGATCATCCAGAACGCATCCGATACGTTGTCGAGAAAGATATAGATAGTCGAGAGTAGCGTGACGATAACGGCCTGCAGGTACAGGATATTTTTCTGCACGCCCTTGCTGTTCACTTTCTGCATCACGGGTGGAAGCATCCCGGCCTTGCCCACGAACAGCAGTCCGGTAGACGGTCCGGCAGTCCAGGCCAAGACCCCGCCCAGTGCGCCGATAATCAACAAAATAGCCATGATCGGTGTTGCCCACGGCATATTGAAACCTTCAAAGAAGGCCGCATAGGCTTGAATCACACCGGCAGTGAGGCTGGTCGAGTCTGCAGGAACCACTAGCGAGATCGCCACGGTCGGTGGGATAAACACCAGCAAGATCATAAAGAAGGCCAAAAGAATCGCCCGAGGCATTTCTTTTTGCGGGTTACGCAACTCGCGGGCGTGAATGGCGTTCATTTCGATACCGGCAAACGCCAGGAAGTTACTCACAATCAGTACCAAGCCAGTGATGGCGCCGGTAAATTCTCGCCATAAGTCCGGGTGCAGATTGTGTGAACCAGCTTTGACCGTGGAATGCGTATCGAAAATGGCCGGAATCAGCGCGTCCCAGGTTAAGGGTGTTGCGGATTTATGCCCCAGCACCAACCAGGCGACACCGAGCAGGACCAGCAGCGCGGCGGGCAGTGCGGTGCCCAGCAACATAAACCATGACGTCAGTTTCGATAGCGTCGTCAGTCCATTAAGTGCCACAAACGTTGATAACCAATACAGGACAATAATGACCGCGGCAGTGAATACACCGCTTTTGGCCAGTTCCGGGTTTATCAGATAAGCCATGGTGCTGGCGCCAAATCCGAGCACGATCGGGTACCAGACAACCACTTGGACCCACATGAACCACATGATGAAAAAGCCTGGGCGGTCACCGTAGGCTTGTCTGACCCAGCCATAAATTCCGCCGTTCCAGCCGGTTCCCAGTTCAGAGGCAACCAGCGATACCGGGATGAAAAACAGCAATGCCGGAATGACATAGAGGAAAACCGAACCCAGGCCATAGACGGCCATGCTGGGCAGGGAACGGATGCTGGCAACAGCGGCAACCATCATGAAACAGATGGTGAGCCATGACATGTAAGTTTTGGTTTTGCTGGCGGTAGTCATAAACGCCTTCCCCATTTTGCGTGATTAGTGCAGCAGGCTCAGGTTGAGCGTGCGGCTGAGGTATTCGGCGGCCAACTGGCCGCGAACGCTGTTGCCTGCCACATCCAGCGGCGGAGCAAAGGCAGCGATGGCGCATACGCCGGGAACCACCGCGAGAATCCCGCCACCGACCCCGCTTTTACCCGGCAGGCCGACCTTGTAATACCAGTCGCCTGTGGTGTCATACAGACCATTCAAGGTCATTTCGGAGAGGATGGGCGCCACGTGTTTGGCTGCCACTACTTGCTTGCCCGTAATCGGGTTGACGCCGCCATTGGCCAGGCACGCGCCCATGGTCACCAGGTCATGGCAGGTAATCGCTACCGAGCATTGACGGGTGTACACATCGCACACTTGCATGGGGTCGGCGTACATGTAGCCGTAACTTTGCAGCAGCCAGGCAATGCCGCGATTGTGTTGATTGCTGCTGGCTTCGGATTGATATACCTCGTCGTTTACCGTTAATTCACGCCCGGCAAAAGCGTTGTAGGTGGCCTGTATCTGGTCCCAGCGAGCTTGGGCAGAATCGGCCTCAACCAGGCTGACAGTGGCCATCGCGCCTGCGTTCACAAAGGGGTTGAGGGGGCGGCCCTTGTGCAGTTCCAGGGCAACCACCGAGTTGAATGGCTCACCGGTCGGGTCGCAGCCGATCTTGCTGCGCAAGGCCTGTGGACCTACCTCATCGAGCACATGGGAGAGGGTAAATACTTTGGAAATCGACTCGATGGCGAAGGCGTAATCCGTGTCGCCTACCTCGGCATGGGTGCCATCACAGAACATGATGCTGATGCCGAACAGATGGGATGGCACTGAGGCCAAGTAAGGAATGTAGCTGGCATTCTTGCCGTGCTGATTACTTGAATACCGTTGCAGTGCCTGCTCCAGTGCCTGTTTGACCGTGCTGTCTACGGTCGTGGGTCTTTGCTTCATCGCGCTCGCTCCGTGAGTACTTCCAAGAAACGGAACTATAGATCGGAAAATGCACGGTGGTCGGAAATCGGACAGCAGACTCAAAATGCTTGTCTATGCTGGCTTGGCGAAGGCTAAGTCAAAGTGAATAAAACAGACCCTGCATTACTCAAGGAGAGTTCTTATGGCGCTGCACCGCATCAAGCACAAGTCGGCCACCGATCCTGTTTTTGGTTCTTCTGAACTGGCTCACGCCGCTGCGACCAAGGGCTTCCCGGAGGCGGAGCAGTCGCCACGAGATGTTTATCAGTTAGTCCACGATGAGCTGTACCTGGATGGTAACGCCCGCCAGAACCTCGCCACTTTTTGCCAAACATGGGAAGAGGATGAAGTTCACAAGCTGATGGACCTGTCGATCGACAAGAACATGATCGACAAGGACGAATACCCGCAATCGGCGGAACTGGAGAACCGTTGCATCCATATGCTGGCGGATCTATGGCATTCCCCGGCGGCGGCCACCACCCTCGGCACGTCAACTGTGGGTTCCAGTGAAGCCTGCATGCTCAGTGGTCTGGCTGCGTTGTGGCGCTGGCGTGCGGTGCGCAAAGCGGCTGGCAAGGCTACGTCTACCCCGAATATGGTGTGCGGTCCGGTGCAAGTTTGTTGGCACAAGTTTGCCCGTTACTGGGACATAGAAATTCGTGAAGTACCGATGTCCGAAGGGCATTGGTTCATGACGCCTGAGGACATGCTGGAGCGGGTCGATGAAAACACCATCGTGGTGGTGCCGACCTTCGGCCAGACATTTACGGGTCTGTATGAAACCGTAAAACCGTTGTCCGATGCCCTGGACGATCTGGAAAAAAGCAGCGGCCTGAGTGTCGATCTTCACGTCGATGGTGCAAGTGGCGCGATGCTGGCGCCGTTTTGCGCACCGGACATTCTTTGGGACTTTCGTGTACCGCGGGTCAAGTCCATCAGCACCTCCGGGCACAAGTTCGGCCTGGCACCGATAGGCGCGGGTTGGGTGGTTTGGCGCGATGCGAAGGAACTACCGGAAGGCCTGATTTTCCATGTGAACTACCTGGGCGGCGACATGCCGACTTTCGCCCTGAACTTTTCGCGTCCGGCCGGGCAGATCATTGCCCAGTACTACAACTTCTTGCGCCTTGGGCGTGAGGGGTATGAGCGTATTCATTCGGCGTGCTACGAGACAGCACAATTCCTGGCGCGAGAGCTGGTCAAGATCGGACCGTTCGAGATGCTCTACAACGGCGATCCGCAATTGGGGATTCCGGCGCTGACCTGGCGTTTAAAGCCCGGTGCGAAAACCAATTACTCTCTGTATGACCTGGCCGATCGCCTGCGCATACGCGGTTGGCTGGTGCCCGCGTACAGCTTGCCTGCCAATGTAGAGAACGTGGTTGTGCAGCGGATTCTGGTAAAGCAGGGGATGTCGATCGACATGGCCAAATTGTTGCTGGCCGACTTTGTGCGGGATATTCAATTCTTCGAAGAGCATCAGCCCCACGGCTTTAAAGGCCGTGAGGCCGAGGCTGGAAACCACGCAGGGCGCTGATTACGCGGCTCGGTAGTCGTACTTAGTGCAGTTTCAGACGCGGCTCGGTGCCGCGTCCGATTCTGCTGCCAAGCATTAGCATCAGCGTGCGGAATGTGCCGTACAGCGCCATCTGGTGCATGCGGTACAACGAGATATAAAACATCCGCGCCAACCAGCCTTCCAACATGACAGTGCCCATCAGGCTACCCATCAAGTTACCCACAGCCGAAAAACTCGACAGTGAAATCAATGAGCCGTAATCACGGTACTTGTAGTCTGGCAGCTGCGATGAGCCTTCAATCCGCAGCTTCAGCGACTTGGCCAGCAGAGACGCTTGCTGGTGAGCGGCCTGGGCGCGAGGTGGAACCATTTTGTCGGTGCCCGGCTGCGGGCAGGCCGCGCAATCACCGAAGGCAAAAATAGTGTCATCGCGGGTGGTTTGCAGGGTAGGGCGCACAACCAGTTGATTGATGCGGTTGGTTTCCAGGCCTGCGATTTCCTGCAGAAACCCCGGGGCACGGATACCGGCCGCCCATACCTTCAGGCTTGCAGGAATCACCTGGCCGTCCTTGGTAATCAGGCTTTCGGCGGTGACTTCGCTCACCGCAGAGTTGGTCAGGACCGTCACCCCGAGTTTTTCCAGGGTTTTATGCACAGGCCCGCCAATCCGTTCCGGCAGTGCGGGCAACACCCGTGGTCCTGCTTCAATCAGGGTGATGTGCATGTTTTCAGGCTTGATGCGATCCAGACCGTAAGCCGCCAGTTCGTGCGCGGCATTGTGCAGTTCAGCAGCCAGCTCAACCCCGGTGGCGCCAGCGCCAACAATGGCAACACTGATCTGCTCGAGCACATCGCTTTGCCCGGCGTGAGCGCGCAGGTAGTGATTAAGCAATTGCTGATGAAAGCGCTCGGCCTGCTTGCGGGTGTCCAGGAACAGGCAATGTTCAGCCGCGCCCTTGGTGCCGAAATCATTGGTAGTACTGCCTACGGCAATCACCAGTGTGTCGTAACTCAGATCCCGGGCAGGCACCAACTCTTGACCGTTTTCGTCGAGGGTTGCCGACAATGATATCTTTTTCAGCTCACGATCCAGCCCGCTCATGCGTCCCAGCTGAAACTGGAAATGGTTCCACTTGGCTTGAGCGACGTAGTTGAGTTCGTCTTCCGATGAGTTCAGCGAGCCGGCAGCGACTTCATGCAGCAGCGGTTTCCAGATGTGGGTCAGGTTGGCATCGACCAGCGTGATGCTGGCCTTGCCGCGCTTGCCCAGTGTCTTACCCAGGCGGGTCGCCAACTCCAGGCCGCCGGCGCCGCCGCCGACAATAACAATACGATGGGTCATGGATATCACTCACAAGGCTTGAAAAAAATTCTGTGCCTGACCTTACCCGGGCGAGCGCAATGCAGCTCATAGCACCAGGTAACTCAGGAGGCGGCTCAAAAGGCCCATGCCGATGACCACGATCACCACCATTGCAAGGAGCAGCCAGGGCCTGAAGGGCCGGCGCTCAACCTGATGTTGTGGCAGTTGCAGGTACTCTTCGACATGCTTCAGATCATCTGGGTTCAGGCGGCTGGGCATATTTTTGGCCTCGTCAAATAGACGTTGCAGGATGTGTAAAAGCTACAGCATGGATCAACCGGGATTAAAAGAAGCATAGCCGTCAGACCCCAATGGCTCGACCCGCAGTTCGTCGTCTAGACGAATGATCCCGCTTTCGATTACCCGGGCCGTGATGCCTCCGTGGCCTCGTACTGCCTGGAATGTGCCCCGACCCAGGCGCTGTTCCAGTCGTGCACAAGGCTGGCACCAGCCTGTGGTTTCAAAAATGGCCTGGCCAATCCTGAAACGTCGGCCCTTGAGGCTGAACAGGTTGATCCCGCGAATAACCAGATTGCGTCGTAAATCCTGGGCCACTACCGGCTGATCCTCGGAGCGCCCCAGCAGTGAGTTGATGACGGCCAGGTGCTCCCATTGAATCAGCGTCACTTGTCGGGCGTTGCGGGCGCCTGGTCGTGCATGATCGCCCGTCAGTCCGGCTTCGCGGCGAGCTTCTACGGCGTCGAGTTCAAGCATGTCGGCGCGTGACTCGGGGCGCACGCCAATCCAGCACACACGACCGGTTTGCGGGACCTCGGCAATCAGTTCATGCAGTGGGCTCACAGGCTGATACCGACATCGAAAATAATGCTGCGCCCCAGGTTGTTGCGTAGAAAGTCCGGCGCATCCGGTTGGGCAAACAATACGCGGGCAAAGGTCGGTCCCACCAGTGACAGCGAGCGCCAGCCCTGGCGCAAATATTCCGTCGGTGGCGGAAAGTGGCTGTTGAGGTCGAGTACTTCGCGCTTGAGACTGGAAAACGCAATGATGTCCAACTGCCCCAAGTCGATATCGCGCTCTTGGTAGTTCTTGGCTTTTTTATGCAGGGTAGGGCCCAGGCGCTGCAATAGTTTGGTCGCCGGAATCCGCTTGGGTCGCGCCTCGCGTCGTACCAACTGGCTCAAGGAGTAAGCACTGCGTCGACGCTGAAGCTCTTCACGCCATTCGTCGTTCAGACGCCTGCCCTCATCGAGCACAAAAAACACTTCAAAGCGCGCATCGCCAAACAGCACGTCGGGTGGCTCCTGGCTTGCCTGGATGAAGTCTTCGTTGTGATAGGGAATGTTCAAGCCTTGCAGCAGGCGCTGGCAAACCCAACGCTCACGCTCCCATTTGCGGGCATTGGATAAAAAGGCATTGGCTTGCTCGGCCTGGATGGTGAGCAAGCGTAAATAATCTGAGTCGTCCATGGACGCAGCTTAGCCTTGAAACAGGTGTTACTGAAAGTCCGGGTGTAGACTCATGCGCATCACGTACACAAGCATCAGGCACGGAGGGTTGAGCGGTGTGCATTAACAAGGCTGGGTTGGCGGCATGATCAGTGCGCAGGTGTTATCCATACACACATTGGTAATCGGCTGGCTGGTCTTTGTGCCCGTTGTGTTGTGGGCTATCTGGCGAACACCCTGGGTTGAGCTGTTTGCCGATGCGCGGCGTCAGCACCTGTTGTTTGGCACGGTCTTTTCGCTGTTTTTGCTATGGCTGGTACGACGAGACTTTGAGGGGGGCGTGTCTTATCACTTTATTGGCCTGACGGTGGTCACGTTGCTGCTCGACTGGCCGCTGGCGATTGTAGGAGCATTGATCGCGCAAGTCGGGCTGGTGTTGCTGGGCCGTCAAGATCTGGCGGCAATGGGCGTCAATGGGGTGTTGCTGATTCTATTGCCGGTTGCCGTGACTGAGTTCTGCGCGCGCATGGTCGAGCGAGCGCAACCCAACAATCCCTTTGTGTATATTTTTTGCTCAGGCTTTTTCGCAGCCGCCCTGGCGGCGTTGCTCTGTGTATTGGCGGTGCTTGGGGTCTTGTTGCTGGACGGGCTGTTCGTCATGCCGCAATGGCTGGAAGATTTTATTGGTTATCTGTGGCTGATCATCTTCCCCGAGGCGTTTATCAACGGGATGCTGGTCACGGCACTGGTGGTGTTCTGCCCTGAATGGCTTGAGACCTTCAACCGCACCCGCTACCTGGCGGCGCCGGGGAAGGATGATGGCCCCGAATAAATGGCCTTGCCTGTGGGAGCCGGGCTTGCCCGCGATGGTATCGCTGAGGTTTACCTGTCAGGCCGAGTTGCCTGAATCGCGAGCAAGCCCGCTCCCACGTTTTTAGTGCAGGCGTTCGCTCAGGTCCTCTGAAAACAGATCATCTTCAGCATCCGGGCTCACCGGAATCTTGTGTTCTTCGGATGCCCAGGCTCCCAGGTCAATCAGCTTGCAGCGGTCCGAGCAAAAGGGGCGGAAAGCGTTGGTGGTATCCCATTGCACGGCTGTGCCACACGTCGGGCAGTCGATGGTCATAGGTTTAGTCATGGTTGGCCTCCACGCAAAGTTAAATAAAAGTTATGCAGGCGTTCGACCTCAGTCTGCAACGCCTTCAGATCGTTGTCATTGACCAGCACATCGTCAGCGTGGCGAAGGCGATCTTCGCGACTGGCCTGAGCCTTGAGAATGGCCTGCACCTGCTGCTCGGTGGTGTTGTCGCGCAGTAGCGTGCGTTGAATCTGTACGGCTTGCGGCGCATCGATCACCAGCACGCGCTGGGTTGTCGTGTATTGCCCTGACTCGATGAGCAGCGGCGAGACCAAAATGGCGTAGGGCGATTGTGCCTGCGCCAGGTTGTTGGCGATCTCTTCACGAATCAGCGGATGTAGCAGCGCCTCAAGCCAGCGACGTTGCTCGGGGTCGGTAAAAATGAGGGTGCGCAACGCGCCGCGATTGAGCTGCCCATCCGCTTGCAGCACCTGCTCGCCAAAATGCTCCGCAATTTTGACCAGCGCCGGGCGCCCCGGTTCGACGACCCAGCGGGCAGCATGATCGGCGTCCACCACGTGTACGCCCAGCGCGGCAAAATGTTCAGCCGCAGCACTTTTGCCGCTGCCGATACCGCCGGTTAGCCCGAGAATCCAGGGTTTGGAAGGTGGAGTCATCATGTCAAACCGAAATCTGCCAGTAGAGGCCGGTTATTTGACCACCCCAGAGCAATGCAATCCAGCCGGCAATTGCCAGATACGGCGCAAACGGGATGGGGGTCGAGGTATTGGCTCGGCGCATGGCCAAAAGGCCCACCCCCACCAGCGCACCCAGCAACGAAGACAGCAGGATGGTCAATGGCAGCACTGTAAATCCGCCCCAGGCGCCCAGCATGGCCAGTAACTTGAAGTCGCCATAGCCCATGCCGTCTTTGCCAGTGATCAGCTTGAATATCCAGAACACCGACCACAGGCTTGCATAGCCCAGTGCCGCGCCCCACACGGCCTGCTCCAGAGTCGTGAACGTGGAGAAACTGTTCAGCAACAACCCCAGCCAGAGCAGGGGGAACACCAGAGAATCGGGCACGAGTTGATGTTCGATATCAATCAGGCAAATGGCAAGTAGCCCCCACGTCAGAAGGAGCATGCACCCCGCTTGCAGGCCAAAACCGAAATGCCAGGCAACAACCGCCGACAGGGCTGCGCAAGCCACTTCAGTCAGTGGATAGCGCACACTGATAGATGTTTTGCAGTGCGAGCATTTACCGCGCAAAAACAGGTAGCTGAGTAATGGAATGTTCTCCCAGGCGCGCAGTGAATGCTGGCATGCGGGGCAATGCGAGCGGGGCTGCATCAAGTTATACACAGGGCCCTGGGTGGGCGCGGGCAGATCCAGCAGTTCGCAGGCTTGGGACTGCCAGTCTTGTGCGAGCATTATTGGCAGACGCCACACCAGCACATTGATAAAACTGCCCACCAATAACCCGAGGATCAGCCCGCAGACGATGAACGCATCGGGGTGAGTGCTCAAAAAATCATTCATGCTCAGATCACTCGACCCAGGTTGAAAATGGGCAGGTACATGGCGATGACCAACCCGCCAACCATGACTCCAAGTACCACCATGATGACTGGCTCCATCAACGTTGTCAGGTTATCGACCAGGGTGTCGACCTCGCCTTCATAATAGGCGGCTACGTGGTCAAGCATGCTGTCCAGTGTGCCGGATTCTTCGCCAATGGCGGTCATCTGGATAGCCATGCCCGGAAATATACCCGCAACGCTCATGGCTAAATGGATCTGGCTGCCTGTCGCGACCTGTTGCTTGAGGCGCAGCACGGCTTCTTTGTACACGCTATTGCCCGTGGCGCTGGCCACCGAATTCAGCGCTTCAAGCAATGGCACGCCGGCAGTCAGGGTGGTCGACAGCGTTCGGGAAAACCGGGCCATGGCGGACATGTGAAGCAGATTGCCGATGACGGGCAGTTTTAAAAGCCATCCATCAACCCGTTGGCGCAGTGCGCTGGAATGTTTATAGCGATGACGCAAGCCGGCAAGGGTGGCGCCAAGTATTCCCAGCAGCCACAGACCGTAGGTTTGCAGCCCTTGCGAGAGGGCGATCACCCATAAGGTGAATGCGGGAAGTTGTGCGTCGAATGAGCGGAACACCCCCTGAAATTGCGGGACCACTTCGATCAACAAAATGCTGCATACCACCAGCGCCACCAGCAGTACCGCGATGGGGTAGGTCATGGCTTTTTTGATTTTCTTTTTAAGCGCTTCTGTTTTCTCCTTGTAGGTGGCCACTCGACGCAGCAACACGTCCAGGGCACCGGCTTGCTCGCCTGCTTCAACCAGGCTGCAAAACAGCGAGTCAAAATGTGCCGGCTTTTTGCGCAGCGCGGCTGTCAGGCTGATACCTGCGCTGATCTGCTGTTTAAGCTCGATTACCTGTTGGCGCATTGCCCGTTGTTCAAAACCGTTGGCAATAACCTCCAGGGCTTGAAGCAGCGGGATGCCAGCGCTGATCAGCGTGGCCAACTGGCGAGTGAACAGGGTGATGTCCAGCGCGGTGATGGGCTTTCCTGTGGGGGGTTCACTGTTTGCCTGACGCCGGATTTTACTAACGGTAATACCTTGGCGACCGAGTTGGACCCGGATCATGGCGTGGCTGTCAGCGGTTATCTGTCCGCTGATATGAGCCCCCTTCAGGTCAGAGCCCTCCCATTGGTAGAGCCTGTTTTTAATGGCCTGTATTGCCATGCATCCATCCCTGGAACGCTGAGCGTCCTGCTGTGTTGTGAGTCCAAAGACTAGATGCGTCGAGCCTGGGGCCGATCGGTTGAGCGTGTCCAAAGGTGTCAGTGATGCAGTTGTGGAGCATCGGCCCACTAACCTTGATAGCCTGTGCGCACTTTTTTGGCTGCACAGCACTGCTACGGCGCTTATCAGCGCCCCTTCTTCGGAGACTCCGCGTGAAACAACAAAAAGGCTTCACCCTGATCGAACTGATGATCGTTGTTGCGATTATTGGGCTGATCGCTTCGTTTGCATTCCCGGCTTACAACGATCACGTCATGAAGACCCGTTTTGCCGAAGTGAATGCAATCAGCAACACCTACAAGACAGCCGTTGCCCTGTGTTTCAGCAAGAGCAACGACTTGGCGGTGTGCGATGCAGGCACTAATGGCATCCCGGCTCCGGCCGAAGCCACTGACAACCTGGCTGCGGGCATGACGGTGATAGATGGCGTGATTACCATGGCCGGCACTCAAGCTGCCGGCGGCTGGGTCAGCGTATTGGTTCCGACATTGAGCGGTTCAGGCGCCACCCTGACCTGGACTCAAAACGGCACTTGCCTGGCCAGCGGTGCGTGTCAATAACCAGGGTTGTGGTAGCGCTCCCTGCGGTGCCCATTTGACGGACACCGCAGGTTTAGCCCGGTCAGCGGCTACAGTGCTTGGCGCTTTTGATGCAAACCAGCAGCAATGCGAATAAAGGCTTTGGTAGCAGGGGACGCCTGACGTTCATCCAGCACCGCCAACCCGACGCTGCGTGTCACGGGCGGGTCCAGCGGTTTTTTTACATAGCTGTCTGCGTGTAATAAACCACGCTCGGGCAGTGCTTGTTCCGCCAGAATACTGACCCCGTAACCCATCTCGACCATGGCCAGCGTGCTGATCAACTGGGCGCTGCGATGCAGCACGTTGGGCATCTGTTTTTGTGCTGAAAACAGCCGTTGCAACAACGGTCCGGAACCGGCCTCGGTCATGATGAAGGGGCCTTCGCAGAGGGTCGCCAGGGTCACACTTTGTTGCGTGGTCAACGGGTGATTGGCAGGCAACAGCGCCACCATTTGATCCTCGCAGAGTACAGTTGTGTCGAATTTGTCTTCGGGCAGAACCACGAACCCCACATCCACTCGACGCTCCTGAATCCAGCTGATGACCTCCTGGTCTGTCCCTTCGTCGATGCGTACTTCAATCCCCGGGTAGGTCTGGCGAAAGTGCTTGAGGATCCCGGGCAGCAACTTCATCGATGCAGAAGGTCCAAACGAACCGATCCGCAGTGTTCCGCGCTTCATCCCCCGGGCATCGGCGGCTTCCTGATACATGGTTTCGCATAGCCCCAGCATTTCGTGAGCCCGTGACAGCAGTTGCGCGCCGATATCGGTCAGTTCAACGCCCGCTTGATGGCGGTGAATCAGCTCAACTCCCATTTCCTGTTCCAGTGCCTTGAGCGCGTGGGACACCGCTGACTGGCTGATGCCCAGGCGCGTGGCGGCCAAGGTGAAACCACGCAGTTCGGCCACGCGGGCAAAAATTTCAAGTTGGGTAAACGTCATCAAGTTGCCTCATGAGCTTTTGCTCATTTCCTTATGAGTTCATATCTATCGGAGTATAGGCCCTCCCCCTCACGCAGACGCTCATCGCCATGCACACAACGTATGTACAGACTTGGTTCTCATCGAAAAACGCGGTCTACGCCAAGCTGGTTATGGTTTCGTGTTTATGGGGCGGAACGTTCGTCGCGGGGCGCTATCTCGCGGTGGATATGGCACCTCTATTGAGCGCTTGTCTGAGATTTTTACTGGCGAGTTTGACCCTGGTGCTGATGCTTGGTCTAAAGCGCAATTTGAAAATATCGCTGAGTGCAGGCCAGTGTCTGCACCTGGCGGCTCTCGGTTTTTTTGGGGTGTTTGCCTACAACCTGTTCTTTTTTTACGGGCTGCACTTCATCAGCTCATCGCGGGCTTCGCTGATCGTGGCGCTCAACCCGGCACTGATTGCGTTGACCGCTTTTGCAATCAGCCGCGAACGGCTGCGCCCGGTCAATCTGGCGGGTATCGTGTTGTGTATTGCGGGCGCCAGCACCGTGATTATCAGCAAGGGCACGGGTTCCATTGCCTCGGTGTCGGGTGCCTGGCGCGGTGATGTGCTGATTCTGGGCTGCGTGATGAGTTGGGTGATCTACAGCGTGTTTGCCCGCCGACTGGTCAGGGAGATAGGCCCGCTGCACACCGTGGCTTACTCGGTAATGGCAGGCACATTGATGCTGTTTATTGCCGCCATCGTTCAGGGCGATTTGAATCTGCCTGCGCTGTCCCATATTCAGCAAACACAGTGGCTGAGCCTGATTTACCTCGGCGTCTTGGGCTCGGCGCTGGCGTATATCTGGTACTACGATGGCATTCAAAAAATCGGCGTTACCCAGTCAGGTTCATTTATTGCCTTAAATCCGTTATCGGCGGTGGTGTTGGGAATGCTGGTCCTCGGCGAGCGTCTGAGCCTGGCGATGGTGCTGGGTGGCGTGCTGGCCATTACGGGGATTGTGCTGTGCAATCGCAGTCCAAGGCCTGTTTGACTGGCGGCCAACATTGACGTCCGAAAATGGCGAGAACCAGCAAAATGGCAGTGCTATTGTGCGGCTTATGAACTCAGATAACTGCCTGTCCACGCCCAGCATCGCCGCCTGCGAAATCGCTCGCTTGAGCCGCGATGCGCGTTTTGACGGGGTGTTTTTTACCGCGGTGATCAGTACTCGAATCTACTGCCGCCCGGTGTGTCCGGCGCGAGCGCCCAAAGCTCAAAACGTGGTGTATTACCCCAGCGCCGCAGCGGCTCAAGCCCAGGGCTTTCGCCCCTGTTTGCGCTGTCGGCCGGAACTGGCGCCGGGCAATCAACTGTGGCTGCAGGGTGAGCATCTGGTGGCGCGAGCGCTCAAGCTGATCAATGAGGGGTATCTGGCGGATCATTCGCTGGAGGGGCTGGCCGAGCGCATGAACATCGGTGCCCGGCAATTGCGTCGCTTGTTTGTCCAGCACTTGGGGGCGCCACCGATGGCGGTGCATGCCACTCAGCGCCTGTTGTTTGCCAAGCAACTGTTGACCGAAACCGACCTGTCGATCACCGAAGTGGCCATGGCTTCTGGCTTTGGCAGTCTGCGTCGTTTTAATGCGGCCTTTGCCGAGGCCAATCATGCAGAGCCCAGGGCCTTCAGGCGCAGCCCGAAGGCGCGTGCGGACAAGGCCCTGGTGTTGCGCCTGGGTTATCGCCCGCCTTATGACTTTGCTGCCCTGCTGGGTTTTTTGCAGACTCGCGCCTTGCCCGGTATCGAACAAGTCGACGGGCACAGTTATCAGCGGATTTTTGGCAAGGCGCACGCGCCGGGTTGGCTGCGAGTCAGCGCCTGGCCGGGGGAGCAGCATGCGTTGCAGCTTGAGCTGCGCAACGTAGCGCCTAGCCAGATGCTGGGCGTAGTCACGCGAATTCGGCGGATGTTCGATCTGGATGCCGACCCTTTGGCCATCGCCCGCACGTTAAGTCTCAGCCCGCTGCTGGCGCCGGTTATCGAGCGGTATCCGGGCCTGCGATTGCCCGGTGGCTGGGACGGGTTCGAAGTCGCGGTGAGGGCCGTGCTGGGGCAGCAAGTCAGCGTGGCGGCTGCGCGAACCCTTGCCAGTCGAATCGTGCAGCGCTACGGGATTGCCATTGAGGCGGGCGCAGGTTCGGGGCTGGATCGACTGTTTCCGGGGCCAGAGCAATTGGTCGACGCCGATCTTGGGCAAATGGGCATTACCCAGGCACGTATCAATACGATCCAGGGGATTGCGGGTGCGTTGATCGATGGCCGGGTCGATTTTGCCGTGGAGCAACCGTTAGAGCACTTCATCAGCCGCTGGGTGCAACTGCCCGGTATTGGCGAATGGACCGCCCACTACATCGCCATGCGCGTGCTCAAACACCCCGATGCGTTCCCGGCAGCAGACTTGATCCTGCGCCGCGAAGCCAACCCAGGCGGTGACCCGCTTAGCACCAAAGCGCTGCAGGCGCTGGCTGAAAGCTGGCGCCCGTGGCGGGCCTACTCAGTGATGTATTTATGGCGCGCAGCAACCGACTCGGCGGCTGCCCGCAAGGTATTAACATGACGACTATTTACTACGAAGAAATACCATCACCGATAGGCCCGCTGTTTTTGGTCGCCGATGATGAAGGGCTGCGTGAAGTGCGTTTCGAGCTGGATCGCCGGCCGCATACGCCTTTGGCCGGTTGGGTGCATTCACCCCTCAAACTCGCCGAAGTTCGCCGTCAGTTGGAGGAGTATTTTTCTGGCGATCGCCTGACGTTCGACTTGGCGCTCAAGCTGCTCGGTACAGAGTTCCAGCAGTCAGTGTGGCAAGCGTTGACCACCATTCCCTACGCGGTGACCACCAGTTACGGCCAGCTATCACAGCAAATCCACCGGCCCAAGGCATCTCGGGCTGTGGGGGCTGCGAATGGGCGTAATCCGATTCCGATCATCATCCCGTGCCACCGCGTGATTGGCAGCAACGGTACGCTGACCGGTTTTGCGGGAGGACTGGCGGCCAAGCAATGGCTGCTGGAGCACGAAATGAAGTGTCAGGGCTTTGCGCTGTCCTGAGCACGTTGCACTCAACCTGTGGGAGCAGGCTTGCTCCCACAGGATACAGAGCTGTTTAGAGGCTCAAGCGCATCGACAAATCCACCGCTTTGACATCCTTGGTCATGGCACCAATCGAGATGTAGTCCACGCCGGTTTCGGCAATAGGACGCAGGGTCGTCTCGTTGATACCGCCGCTGGCTTCCAGTTTGGCTTTCCCTGCGTTCAGACGCACCGCTGCACGCATATCGTCCATGCTCAACTCGTCCAGCATGATGATGTCTGCGCCTGCTTCCAGGGCCTCCTTGAGTTCGTCCAGGCTTTCGACTTCGATCTCAACCGGCTTGCCTGGGGCGATTTTATGCGCGGCGCTGATGGCTTGAGCGATACCGCCGCAAGCAGCGATATGGTTTTCCTTGATCAGAAAGGCGTCGTAAAGACCGATACGGTGATTGTGGCAGCCGCCACAGGTCACTGCGTATTTCTGCGCCAGACGCAGACCCGGTAGTGTTTTACGAGTGTCCAGCAGCTTGACCTGAGTGTCGGCCACTTGATCGGCCAAGTGTTGCGCGTGGGTGGCAACGCCTGACAACAGCTGCAGAAAGTTCAGCGCGCTGCGTTCGCCACTGAGCAGTGAGCGAGCAGGGCCTTCAAGGTGAAACAGCACTTGGTTGGGGCTCACGCGCTCGCCATCAACAACTTGCCAATGCACGGCAACCCGGGGATCAAGCTGGCGAAACACAGTATCGACCCAAGCTGTACCGCTGATGACAGCGGCTTCACGGGTAATAATCGTGGCTTTGGCCAAGCGTTCGGCCGGGATCAGCCGTGCAGTGATATCGCCGCTGCCAATGTCTTCGGCTAACGCACGACGTACGTTGGCTTCGATTTCGGCAGTGAGGTCGGCCAGGCGTAAATTCGGCATAACGAGCTCCACAAACAAAGTGCGCCGATTATAGGGCCATGCCACGGGGGAACCCAAGGTGCGCCGAAGCGTCGTAGGCAAATGCCTGCAATGTGCTTCTTTCGGCACTTTGAGCATTATTTCGGGCCCTCACTCACTCAAATGAAGAGTCCTCTGGTACAAGCGCCTTCTTTTGCAAGATAATCCGCCTTGCGATTGGCGCCATAGGTTTGACGTACAGCCATTGCCTTAAATTCGATACACCGGCCAGTGCATACGCCACTGCCGGCCTCTGTTTGTGAGTGTCAAAAATGGCTCTGACCACGAGCCTTCACTGGCAAGCGAAGAGACCCTTCAGGGAGACCAGGATGCAAAATGACGGGAAAGTGGGGCCTGCACACAGGATCACCACTGAGTGGGCGATGCACTCGCCGCTTGCCCGCCTGCCTGTGATCCTGCTGCAGGTTCATGACAAAGCCGCCCAGCAGCTCAGGACCGAGCTGCACGTGCTGTTCGACAATGCCGATGAAACCTTGTTTGAAATGGCCGACAAGGCGCAAGGCGATACTGAGCAGAGCCTGTTTTTTGAAGCCATGCGCGATGTGCGGCTCAAGCGCAAACACATTGAACGCGGTTTTCTTGAACACCTCTTTGAAGCCTTTGTCAGGCTGGCCCAACCAGAAAACAGTGAGCCCACGTTGCAGGGCGTTGTTCCGGCACAGGCGGCCTTTTCGCTGATGGCCGATGACCTTGAGCGCGCTCAAGTGACCAGTGCGATGGTGTCGCGGGTCCTGAACCACAACCAATTGGCCTTGTGCCAGTTGAGCACTCGCCTCAATACCCTCAGTTGCGTCCCCCTGGATGAGCACAACAATCCGCTGGGCCCGGCGAAGCTGTGCGAGTACTTTTTGCAGGCCGAGCGTGATCAGGGTGTGGACATCAAGGTCAAGCTCATCATGCTGCGCCTGTTCGAGAAGTACTTGCTCAGCCGGACCCAGCATCTGTACGCCGATGCCAACCAGCTATTAATCGCCACCGGTGTCCTGCCAGATCTGTCGGACAGGACTTCGTGTTGCGCAGTAAAAACCGATGCCCTTGCGCAGGACTCTCCCGGTACCAGCGAAAATGCTAGCAATCTCGTAGGGCTTTTATTCGATTACATCCGCGATGACCGAAACCTGTCACCCCCGTTGAGAAAGCTGTTGGGACTGCTACGCGAACCGATGCTGCAGATCGCCCAAAGCGATCAGAATTTTTTTAGCTGTGACAGCCACCCGGCCCGGCGCTTGCTCAATGTGATCGCTGGCGCCGCCATTGGCTGGGGCGCCAGCGCCGATGACTGCAACGACCTGCTGTATCGCAAAATTGAGCACGTGGTACTGCAACTGGCCCGGTATGCAGGCAATAATCCGGCACTGCTTGAATCCCTTCTGCATGACTTTTCGATGTTTACCCGCGGCGAATTCAGCCGCATCGAGTTGCTCGAGCAGCGCACCCGTGATGCCGAGCAGGCGCGCAGTCGCCCCAAACTTCAGCCCGCCCCGGTGCAGTCCCTGTCTTTACCCGCTCTTGATGAACAGGGACACCTGGGGTTGTTGCTGGTCAGCCAGTTGCGTATCGGGGCCTGGATCGAACTTCAGGAAGACGACAACACGCGACTGCGTTGCAAGCTGATCACGATCCTGGAACCCGAAGGTACGCATATTTTTGTCAATCGCCTCGGGGCCAAGGTGCTGGAAAAAAACCGCACCGATTTAATCGTCCAGCTGCGCAGCGGGACGGTTTTGCTGCTTGACGACCGACTATTGATCGACCGGGCCCTGGAGTCGGTAATAGACAGTCTGCGTCAGTCCGGCGCCGAGTAATCGGCTCGTAAGCAGATTGCTCCCCATCAGCGCGCTCATCGCGGCATACTGGGCCTTTGGTTTTGCCTGTTGAAGGAGCCTGTATGCAATTGGACCCCGCGAGCGGCTGGTTTCAAGGTGTGCGCCATTGTCCGTCACCCAACTTCAATGCGCGCCCGAGCGATGAAATCTCCCTGCTGGTCATCCACAACATCAGCTTGCCGCCGGGGCAGTTCGCCACCGGCAAGGTTCAGGAGTTTTTTCAGAACCGGCTGGACGCCACAGAACACCCTTACTTTGAAGGCATTATCGACTTGAGGGTGAGTGCGCATTTCCTGATCGAGCGTGACGGAGCTGTCACCCAGTTTGTCTCTTGTCTTGATCGCGCATGGCATGCGGGGGTTTCAAGCTTTGAGGGGCGAGAAACGTGCAATGACTATTCGCTGGGCATTGAACTTGAGGGCACCGACGAACTGCCTTTTACGGATGCGCAGTATCAGGCATTGACTGCCTTGACCCGGCAATTGCAGGCAGCTTTTCCCGCCATCACCTCGCACAGGATATGCGGCCATAGCGATGTTGCTCCGGGGCGCAAGACGGATCCGGGGCCGGCTTTTGATTGGATGCGCTTTCGCAGCGCGTTGCCGCACACAGGAGAGAGACAATGAGTTTTGTGGTGTTACTGCTGGCGATTCTGGTGGAGAAATTCTCGGGTTTGCGTCAGCGTCTGCAGCGTGACGGCGGCTGGCTGCGTGAGCTGCACAAGCTCGAATCCAGCCAGAGCCTGGGTAATAAACCCTGGTGGATACTCATCATCCTGATTGCATTACCCGCTGCAGTTTTGGGCATGCTGTTGGTGGTGCTGCATCCTGTGGCTTATGGCCTGCTGGCGCTGCCGATACACCTGCTGGTGGTGATTTACAGCTTGGGTCGCGGTGACTTGCTGGGCGGGCTCGGGCCGTTTCGTGATGCCTGGCGGCGTGGCGACTTGCAGGCGGCAGCCCATGTTGCCGAGCGCGACCTGGGCGTAAGCGCAGACAGCGGCGAGCAGTTGCTGGACAAGGTGCAGGGGCATTTGTTGTGGCAGGCCTACCAAAGCTTTTTTGCGGTGATTTTCTGGTATTTCCTGCTGGGGCCTGTGGTTGTCTTGAGCTATCGCCTGCTGGCCCTGGCGGCGGAACACAGCCAGAACCCGGCGCTGGTCGAGCGTGCCGAGCAGTTGCGCCATGCCTTCGACTGGTTGCCGGTGCGGCTGCTGGCGGCAAGTTTCGCGCTGGTGGGCAACTTCGCGGCGGTCAGTCGGGTGATGTTGCATGAGTTACTGAGCTGGGACATCAGCGCCGCGCAACTGATTAACAAGGCCGGCTGTGCTGCTGCAGAAATCCCTGCACCACAAGCCGGGCCTGAAGGTGTCACCAGTCTCGACACCCTCTGGGCCCTGCTGCTGCGCGCGGCGGTGCTGTGGTACGCGTGCTTTGCGGTGTGGGCGTTGCTGCTGTAGAGCAGCATTTCATCGCCGTGGCAGCGGGCTTGCTCGCGATTCAGACGACTCGGTGGGTCAGGGATACCCAGTCGATGCCATCGCGAGCAAGCCCGCTCCCACAAGGAATTCCACAGGTTTGTGCTCAGTGCGTCCAGCCAAAGACTTCGCAGGCATTGGCCGTGGTGGCCTCGGCCAATCGCTCGGGGCTGACACCCATGACCTCGGCCAGTGCCTGGCAAATATCGGGCAGGTGTTCCGGGCTGTTGCGCTGGTTGGGGTACATGGCAGGGGCCATGTCGGGCGAGTCGGTTTCCAGCACGATGGCCTCCAGCGGCAAGTCGACCATCACTTTGCGCAGGCGCAACGCCTGCGGCCAGGTGGCCGCGCCACCCAGGCCCAGCTTGAACCCCAGCTTGATGTATTCACGCGCTTCTTCGCGACTGCCTGCAAACGCATGAATAATTCCGCCGCGCTTTAGCCTGATGCGCTTCAGGGTCGCAATCACCTGCGCATGACTGCGGCGAACGTGGAGCAGGGCGGGCAGTTGAAAGTCGGCGGCCAATTGCAGTTGCGCTTCAAACAGCTGTTGCTGGCCATCGCGGTCGAGTTCGGGAAGAAAATAATCGAGGCCGATTTCACCCACTGCACACATTTGCGGATGCTGCGCCAGGCGACTCAGCCATTGCCCAAGCTCAATAACATGCTCAGGGCGATGGTCGTCGAGGTACACCGGGTGCAAGCCAAAGGCGGCATACAGCTGGCTGTCGGTTTGCACCAGATCCCACAACCGCTGCCAATTACTCTGATAGACCCCCAGCACCACCATTTGCTTGACCCCCAACGCTCGACTGCGCGCCAGTACCTGCGGGCGGTCAGCGTCAAAGTCCGGGAAGTCGAGGTGGGTATGTGAGTCGATCAACTGCATGCTCAGGCCTGATGGATGCGCTGTTTGAAATTACGTGCGATCGCATGAATACCGGGCACGTAGTTCTGCTCTTCAATGGCTGCCAGCGCCAGGTTCAGGGCTGTCTCGGCGATCAGTTTGTGTTGCTGGCCCATGGCATTGACGGGCAGCGGCAGGAAGTCCAGCAACTGTGTGTCACCAAAGGTGGCCAGGCGCAAGGGCGGGCGTTGGGTCGGGTGCTCCAGCAATGCGTCGAACATCCCCTGCAACAGCACGTATGAGGTCGTGATCAGCGCATCCGGGAAGTGCCCCTGACGAGCCAGCAACTCATCGATGATCCGGCGTCCACATTCGCGGCTGAAGGCCGCGCCGTGTTCAATCAGGACTTCGCCTGCAAACCCTTCGACAGCCTGTTTGAAACCGGCCTCACGGGCCTGACTGACGCTCAGTTCAGGACGGGCGCCGATCAATACAATCTGCCGAGGCAATGGCTGCAACAGGCTACGGGTCAATTGCAGGCTGGCTTCGCAGTCATCACTGATGACCGAGCAAAAACGCTCCGGCTCCATCGTCCGGTCAATGGCAATGATCGGCATGCCCAGGTCTTGCAGCTGGCGGTAGCTGTCATCTTCCTCGGGCAAGCAACTGGCCACGAACAGGGCGTCGCAACGACGGGCACGAAACAGCTTGAGCAACTGGCGTTCACTTTCCGGCGCATCGTCGGAGCTGGCGATCAGCAACTGGTAGCCTCGGGCGCGGGCGCCTTGTTCGAGTTGCTTGGCCAGGCGGGCATAACTCGGGTTTTCAAGGTCCGGGAGGATAAACCCCAAGGTACGCGTGTGCCGGCTGCGCAACCCGGCTGCTTGTGGGTTGGGGGTAAAGCCGTGCTCCTCGACTACAGCGCGTACGCGCTCGACCGTGCTGCTGCTGATGCGCTGCTGCTCGGCTTTTCCATTGATGACATAGCTGGCCGTGGTTACGGAAACACCTGCCAATTGAGCAATATCACTGAGCTTCACGCCGAAAATTCCTTATTTTTTGTAGTACATGTCGACATTTTGGCCAATCCTAACCGATAAAGGCAGCCGACCATCGTCTGCCCTTCGAGTACGGCCTTTTTTGCAACATCCGCCGCGAGCACCCATCAATACGACAAGTTGGACTTCAAGCGCGAGCAATTATGCAGTAACGTGCCGGGTATTATTGATTAAACGTTTCAGCAGACGTATTTAAAGGTGTTGGTCCCGGTAGCGATGTACTTGCCACACATCCACAGACACAGCCCGTGATGAGCAACCTAAGCTGACTTAATTCAAAACAATACCGGGTGCCATGGAGCACCGGAAAGGAGAACGCATGCTCGAGCTCACCATAGAGCAGATTTCCATGGGCCAGACGGCCGTGGACAAATCTGCGGCGTTGCAATTACTCGCCGATAAACTGGTTGCCGATGGCTTGGTGGCTGAAGGTTATCTGAGCGGCTTGCAAGCGCGTGAGGCTCAAGGTTCGACCTTTTTGGGCCAGGGCATTGCAATCCCCCATGGCACGCCTGAAACCCGCGAATTGGTGTTCACCACAGGGGTGCGTTTGTTGCAGTTCCCCGAGGGCGTGGACTGGGGTGATGGCCAGATGGTGTACCTGGCGATTGGCATTGCGGCCAAGTCCGACGAACACCTGCGGTTACTCCAACTGCTGACCCGTGCCCTGGGCGAAACCGATTTGGGCGAAGCCCTGCGCCGTGCCAGTTCCGCCGAAGCCTTGCTCAAATTGCTCCAGGGTGCCCCCCAGGAGCTGGCGCTGGATGCCCAGATGATTGGCCTCGGCGTGTCTGCGGATGATTTCGAGGAGCTGGTTTGGCGCGGTGCACGCCTGTTGCGCCAGGCCGATTGCGTGAGCAATGGCTTTGCCGCCGTACTGCAACAAGTCGATGCACTCCCGCTGGGTGATGGCCTGTGGTGGCTCCACAGCGAGCAGACGGTCAAGCGCCCGGGGCTCGCGTTTGTAACACCGGACAAGCCAATACGTTATCTGGGCCAGCCACTGAGCGGTCTGTTTTGCCTGGCCAGCCTGGGCGAAGCACATCAGGCTTTACTGGAGCGCTTGTGCGCGTTGCTGATTGCTGGCCGCGGTCATGAGCTGGGTCGTGCCACCAGCCGTCGTGCAGTGCTCGAAGTGCTGGGCGGAGAGTTGCCGGCGGACTGGCCGAGTGCCCGTATTACCTTGGCCAACGCCCACGGCTTGCATGCGCGCCCGGCCAAGGTGCTGGCGCAACTGGCGAAAAGCTTTGAGGGTGAAATCCGCGTCAGAATCGTCGACGGGCAGGACTCGGCAGTCTCGGCCAAGAGCCTGAGCAAATTGCTGAGCCTGGGCGCCCGTCGCGGCCAGGTGTTGGAGTTTATTGCCGAACCAAGCATCGCCAATGACGCATTGCCCGTACTGTTGTCGGCTGTCGAAGCCGGTTTGGGTGAAGAAGTCGAGCCACTGCCGACTCTGGTCGAAGCGGCGCCGAGCGTGGCTGAAATTGCCACGCTGATCACCGCTCCGGCTGCCGGTAGCATGGTCCAGGCCATCGCGGCCTCGCCCGGCATTGCCATTGGCCCGGCTCACATTCAAGTGCTGCAAACCTTCGACTACCCGTTGCGTGGCGAGTCATCAGTGGTTGAGCGCGAACGCCTGCAAAAAGCCTTGAACGAAGTGCGTCAGGACATCGAAGGCCTGATTTCGCGCAGTCAGTCCAAGGCCATTCGTGAAATTTTCATCACTCACCAGGAAATGCTCGACGACCCGGAACTGACCGACGAGGTCGATTCGCGCCTCAAGCAGGGCGAAAGTGCTGAAGCTGCCTGGATGTCCGTGATCGAAGCCGCTGCGCATCAGCAAGAGTCCTTGCAGGATGCGCTGCTGGCTGAGCGTGCGGCTGATTTGCGTGATATCGGCCGCCGCGTATTGGCGCAGTTATGTGGCATCGAAACCCCGGCAGAACCCGATCAGCCTTATGTGCTGGTGATGGATGAAGTGGGCCCGTCGGACGTCGCGCGCCTTGATCCGGCCCGGGTTGCGGGTATTTTGACTGCCCGCGGCGGTGCCACTGCCCACAGCGCCATTGTTGCGCGTGCACTCGGCATTCCGGCGTTGGTAGGGGCGGGGGAAGCCGTGTTGTTACTGGCGCCAGGCACTCAGCTATTGATAGATGGCCAACGCGGTCGTTTGCACGTTTCTCCGGATGCCGACGCCTTGCAGCGCGCCACGCAGGAGCGCGACAGCCGCGAGTTGCGTTTGCTGGCCGCTTCAGCCCAGCGCCATGAGCCAGCTGTGACGCTGGACGGTCACGGGGTTGAAGTGTTTGCCAATATCGGCGAAAGCAAAGGCGTCGCCAGTGCAGTCGAACAGGGTGCCGAGGGCATTGGCCTGTTGCGCACCGAGCTGATATTCATGGCCCACTCCCAGGTGCCGGACGAGGCTACTCAGGAAGCGGAATACCGTCGCGTGCTGGATGGTCTGGCCGGGCGGCCCCTGGTGGTTCGCACCCTGGACGTGGGCGGCGACAAGCCGCTGCCGTACTGGCCGATCGAGAAAGAAGAGAACCCGTTTCTGGGCGTTCGTGGCATTCGTCTTACGCTGCAACGCCCGCACGTTATGGAAAGCCAGTTGCGCGCTTTGCTGCGCTCGGCAGACAACCGCCCTCTACGCATCATGTTCCCGATGGTGGGCAGCGTGGCCGAATGGCGCGCCGCCCGTGACATGACCGAGCGTCTGCGACTGGAAATCCCGGTGGCCGATTTGCAACTGGGGATCATGATCGAAGTGCCTTCTGCCGCCTTGCTGGCCCCTGTACTGGCCAAGGAAGTGGATTTTTTCAGCGTCGGCACCAACGACCTGACCCAATACACCCTGGCCATCGACCGTGGTCATCCGACCTTGTCGGCTCAGGCAGACGGCCTGCACCCGGCGGTGCTGCAACTGATCGACATCACCGTACGTGCCGCCCATGCCCACGGCAAATGGGTTGGGGTGTGCGGCGAATTGGCGGCCGACCCGCTGGCGGTGCCCGTACTGGTTGGCCTGGGCGTGGATGAACTGAGCGTTTCGGCGCGCAGCATTCCTGAAGTCAAGGCACGGGTACGGGAGTTGAGCATGGATCGCCTCAAAACCCTGGCCGCGCAAGCTTTGAGCGTTGGCAGCCCGGATGAAGTTCGTGCATTGGTGGAGGCGCTCTAATGGCCAGAATCCTGACCATCACCCTCAACCCGGCACTGGACCTGACCGTGCGTCTGGGGCATCTGGAACCGGGCGAGGTCAATCGCAGCCCGATGATGCTGACCCATGCGGCGGGCAAGGGCGTAAACGTTGCGCAAGTGCTGGCGGACCTGGGCCACACACTGACGGTGAGCGGCTTTTTGGGCGAAGACAATCAACAAGCCTTCGATGCGTTGTTCAAACGCCGGGGCTTTGTCGATGCATTTGTCCGCGTCCCCGGTGAAACCCGCAGCAATATCAAACTCGCTGAAGACGATGGCCGCGTTACAGACCTGAACGGGCTCGGGCCGCGGGTCAGCCAGCAGGCGCAGCAGGCCTTGCTCGACACACTTGAGCGTATTGCCCCCGGCCATGATGCAGTGGTCGTGGCCGGCAGCTTGCCCCAAGGCGTGAGCCCGCAGTGGCTGCACGCTCTGGTGCTGCGCTTGAAGGCTCTCGGTTTGAAAGTGATTCTGGACACCAGTGGCCAGGCCTTGAAAGAAGCATTGGCGGCTGGCCCCTGGTTGATCAAACCCAATACTGAAGAGCTCAGTGATGCCTTGGGTTGCGATATCAGCAGCCTTGAGGCCCAGATCTCAGCCGCCACCCGTTTGCAGGCGCTGGGCATTGAGCACGTGGTTATTTCCCATGGTGCTGACGGTGTGAACTGGTTCAGCCACGCCGAGGCCTTGCAGGCACTGCCGCCCAAGGTCAGCGTAGCCAGCACGGTGGGGGCGGGTGACTCGTTGCTCGCGGGCATGGTCCACGGTTTGCTCAGTGGCCACAGCCCCGAAAAGACCTTGCGCACCGCCACTGCCATTGCGGCGATGGCAGTCACCCAAATCGGTTTTGGTATCAGCGATGCGGCGCACCTGGCGCAGCTCGAAAGCGGCGTTCGCGTTCGCCCCCTGACAAAAGAATAAGAGGGATACACATGAAATTAGCCATTGTGACGGGCTGCCCAAACGGCATGGTGACCAGCGTGCTGTGCGCCCGTTTGCTGGATGCAGCGGCGCAGCGTCAGGGCTGGAGCACCAGCGTTGAAGTGCATGATCCCAAGCATCCGGAACGCCAATTGTCGGCGGCCACCCTCGATGAAGCCGAGTGGGTCTTGCTGGTCAGCAGCACGCCGCTGGACATGCAGCGTTTTATTGGCAAGCGGGTGTTTCAGAGCACCCCGGCCCAGGCCCTGCAAGATGTAGAAGCTGTGTTGCTGCGCGGGGTCCAGGAGGCGCAAGTTTATATCGCACCTGCGCCTTCATCGACTCCGGTCGAGAGCGCGAAGCGCGCCCCTAAAATTGTCGCCATCACGGCCTGCCCAACGGGCGTTGCGCACACCTTCATGGCGGCCGAAGCCTTGCAGCAAGCGGCCAAGCGTTTGGGCTACGAACTGCAGGTCGAAACCCAGGGCTCGGTCGGTGCGCGCAATCCGCTGAGCGCCGAGGCTATCCGGGACGCCGATGTGGTACTGCTGGCGGCAGATATCGAAGTGCCTACCGAACGTTTTGCCGGTAAAAAGATTTACCGCTGCGGCACCGGCATCGCCCTCAAGCAAGCCGAAGCCACCCTGAACAAGGCCCTGAGCGAAGGTCAGCAAGAGAGTGCTGCGACGGGCGGTTCAGCCCCGGCCAAGCAAGAAAAAACCGGGGTCTACAAGCATCTGCTGACCGGCGTGTCGTTCATGCTGCCCATGGTAGTGGCGGGCGGCTTGCTGATCGCGTTGTCCTTCGTGTTTGGCATCTCTGCTTATAAAGAGCCCGGCACACTGGCGGCAGCCCTGATGCAAATCGGTGGTGATGCAGCCTTTAAATTGATGGTGCCGTTGCTGGCGGGTTACATCGCCTATTCGATTGCCGACCGTCCGGGCCTGGCGCCAGGGATGATTGGTGGTCTGTTGGCGAGCACGCTGGGCGCCGGGTTTATCGGCGGGATCATCGCCGGATTTATCGCGGGCTACTGCGCCAAGGCGATCAACCGCTACCTGCAATTGCCGCAAAGCCTTGAAGCGCTGAAGCCGATTCTGATCATCCCGTTGTTCGCCAGCCTGTTTACCGGCCTGGTGATGATCTACGTGGTGGGCAAGCCGGTTGCCGGGATGCTTGAGGGGCTGACCCACTTCCTCGACAGCATGGGCACCACCAACGCCATTCTATTGGGTGTGTTGCTGGGCGGGATGATGTGTGTCGATCTTGGCGGGCCTATCAACAAGGCGGCGTATGCGTTTTCGGTAGGGCTGCTGGCTTCCCAGAGTTATGCACCGATGGCAGCGACTATGGCCGCAGGTATGGTGCCGCCAATCGGCCTGGGTATCGCGACCTTCCTGGCGCGACGCAAATTCGCCCAGACCGAGCGTGAGGCTGGCAAAGCGGCGCTAGTGTTGGGGCTGTGTTTTATTTCTGAAGGTGCGATCCCGTTTGCGGCCAAAGATCCGCTGCGGGTCATCCCGGCGAGCATCCTGGGTGGCGCGTTGACGGGCGCATTGTCGATGTACTTCGGCTGCAAACTGATGGCACCGCACGGCGGCTTGTTCGTGTTGCTGATCCCGAATGCGATCAACCATGCGCTGCTGTACTTGCTGGCAATTGTGGCGGGTAGCCTGGTGACTGCAGTGGTGTATGCGGTGATCAAACGGCCGGAGCCAGTGGAAATGGCGCTGGAGACAGCCAAGGCGTAGTTGCCCGGTAGCCAATACCTTGTGGGAGCGGGCTTGCTCGCGATGCACTTGATGCAGTTGATCTGATTCACCGCATTGAGCCTTTCGCGAGCAAGCCCGCTCCCACAGGAGTCGGGCTAGTAACCCGAGAGAAAACCTCTAGTACACATCGCGGCGATAGCGCCCTTGCTCGATCAGCAACTCCACCGCTTCAGCCCCCAGCATATCGATCAGCGCCTGATCCACGCCCGCTGCCATCCCCTGCAAACTGCCGCAGATATAAATCGCGGCGCCGTCTGCCAGCCACTGGCGTACTTCATCGCCAGACTCACGCAAGCGATCCTGCACATAGACCTTCTGTGCCTGATCCCGGGAAAATGCCAGATCCAGTCGAGCCAGATCACCACTGGCCAACCAGCCTTGCAGTTCATCGCGGCAGTAAAAGTCGTGTTCGGCGTTACGCTCGCCAAAGAACAACCAATTGCGCTGCTGTCCTTGGGCGATCCGTGCCTTAAGCAAGCTGCGCAGCCCTGCCAGACCGGTGCCATTACCGAGCAGAATCAGCGGCACGGGTTCGGCGGGCAGATGAAAGCTGCTGTTGCGCCGCACACGCAGGTTGATCGCCGAGCCGATGGCGGCATGTTCCGTCAGCCAGCCCGAACCAATCCCCAGGCTGCCATCTGCATGCCGCTCCTGGCGCACGATCAATTGCAGTGAGCCATCCTCAGGGATTGAGGCAATGGAGTACTCGCGCATGTTCAGCGGGACTAATGCGTCGACCAGCGCCTGGGCGTGCATGCCCACCAGGTGAGCGCGGTTTTCCGGCAGTTGGCGGCCAGCCAGTGCCTGGGCCAGGGTTTCTTGCAGGCCGTCGAGTTGCACCGGGGAGTTGGCCGAAAGGCCCAGGCCGTCAAGGAAGTGCTCGACGGCCCATGTGGACTGCCTTGGCATGACTTCTACCAAATCACCGGCCTGCCAGGAGGCGTTCCCATCGGGTGGGGTGAGCGCCAACAGATAAACCCCCGAACCGCTGCTGCCGGGGTTGAGCAGTTCGCGCTGATCAAGGCTCCAGTTGTTGTAGCTCGGTGCCTGCCAGTTGGCGCTCGGCGCGCCGCCGGTGAGCTGGCTGAGCTGTTGCTGCCACTGATGAAGTGCCTCGGCATCACCGCTGTCGACCTGCACCGGGCTAAACAGCGCTTGGGCCCCACGCTCGCTCAGCCATTGCTGGACCCGGGTGGCAAAACCACAAAAGTTCGGGTATTGGCGGTCGCCCAGCGCGAGCACGGAATACTTGAGCGTGTTCAGCCCCAGAGGCTGGCCGAGGATTTTGCGTTCAAAACCACGGGCGCTGTCGGGCGCTTCGCCATCGCCAAAGGTGCTGACCACAAACAGGGCGTTGCTCGCCTGTTGCAAGTCGTCTTCGTTGAGCGCCCCCAAGGGCTGAACCCGCACCGGCAGACCGGCCGCCTGCAGTTGTCCGGCAGTCTGCCAGGCCAATTGCTCGGCAAAGCCGCTTTGGCTGGCAAAGCCGATCAGCCATGACGGCGCATCGTTGCTGACTGCGGCAAACCCCTGGCGTGCCTGTTTGATCTGGCGTTTTTTACGGCGACGGTCCAGGTACAACAACCAGCCGGTAATAAAGAACAGCGGCATGGTCAGGCTGGCGATGGTCACCAGGATGCGGCCGGTCAGGCCCCAGTAGCTGCCCACATGGAGCGCGTAGATGCTGCTGAGCAATTGCGCCTTGTAGCTTTTGTCTTCGAAGCGATCGTGTTTTTTCACCGCGCCGGTGGCGGGATCGACAGTGATCTGGTTAAACGCACGCTCGTGGGGCGAACTGTTGAGCAGGTAAAACACCGTTGCCGGCTGCCCTGCCACAGGGGGCATGCGCACGTTGTACAGGCTCAGGTCCGGCCCGGCGGCTTTTTGGATGCTGGCCCAGATGGCGTCGTAGTCGGCAACCGGAGCAGGTCCCGCAGGCCCTGGTTGGCCACGGCCGCCTTTGCGCTGCTGGCTGTTGGGTGAGTCGGAAAACAGCTTTTGCAGGCCCTTGTTGTACCACTCGTAGGACCATGACAAACCGGTCAGTGCGGCCAGCAGATAAAAGATCATGCACCAGGTACCAGCGACCGCGTGCAGGTCCCAGTTAAAGCTGCGGCCTTTTTTCGCCCAGTCCAGTGTCAGCCAGGCCCGCCAGTTCAGCGCCTTGCGCGGCCAGCGCAAGTAGAGGCCAGACAGGCAGAAGAAAATCAGCATCAAGGTGCAAGCGCCGGTGATCTGGCGACCGGTTTGGCCCATGGCCAGAAAGCGGTGCAGTTGCAGCATCAGGTCGAAAAAGCCCTGGCCGCTGGCCTCGCCCCGATAGGCGCCGGTGTAAGGGTCGACATAGCGCAGCTGCCCACGTCGCTCACCCGGTGGCGGGGTGAAGAAAATCCGCGCAGCCGTGCCGCTGTCCACACCCACCCACAGCATTGAAACTTGTTTGCCTTCAGTGGCCTCGACCCTGCGCACCAGCTCGGCGGGAGGCAGCACGCCGCTGTCGAGTTTCTCGACCTTGAGTACCGAAGGGTTGAGCAAGTTCAGCAACTCGTCCTGGAACGACACCGTGGCGCCGGTGATCCCCATCAGGGCCAGCACCAGCCCTGCGGTGATCCCGAAAAACCAGTGCAGCTGAAAAAGTGTTTTCTTAAACACGACGACCGCCTTGCTTGCTCAATTGAATGCTTCAGGATTTGTAGCCGCTGACGAGGCTACACACAAAAGCCCCGACCATCAGATGGGCGGGGCTCTGTACAACTCAGCTTCGGATTAGAAGTGGAAGCTGGTGGTCAACAAGGCTGTACGGCCCGCCGCCTGGCTGGCGAAGTGCGACGCATAGGCTTTGTCGTAGTAGGTCTTGTCGGTCAGGTTCTGCACGTTCAGTTGCAGGTCGATATTTTTGGTCAGCTTGTAGCTGGCCATCGCGTCGAAGCGGGTGTAAGCCGGGACGTAAACGGTGTTGGCGGTGTCGCCGAACACTTCATCCACATAGAACGCTCCGCCACCAACGGTCAGCTTTGGCATCACTTCATAAGTTGTCCACAGGCTGAAGCTGTTTTTCGGCGTGTTCGGCATTTCGTTGCCTTTGTCCGACAAGGCAGTGGTGTTGATGCTGCCGTTGCGGTTGCCTTTTTTACCTGGATCAACCAGCTCGCTTTTCAGGTAACTGTAGCCTGCAAACACCTGCCATTTTTCAGTGATCTTGCCGCTGGCCGACAACTCCAGACCGTCAACGCGGGACTCACCGGCGTTTTCGTAGGTGAAGGAGTCAGTCAGGACGCGAGTGTTTTTCTTCTCGGTACGAAATACCGCCGCCGTCAGCGACAGGCGATCCTGGAACACATCCCACTTGGTACCCAGCTCGTAGTTAACGGTTTCTTCCGGCTTCAGGTCGCTGGTAATAGTGCTGCCAGGAGCAATCAGGCCGTTGCCTTCAACGCCTTCACCCACAATGCCGCCCGGAGGCGAAGCAGAAGTCGCGTAGGAAACGTATACGCTGCCGTTATCCAGCGGCTTCCAGACCAGACCGGTCTGCCAGTTGAAGAAGTTGCTGTCGTTGGAGGCTTTAGTGCGGCCTGTTGCAGCGTTGGTGTTGGCGGTGGTACTGAACGAGTCATAACGCAGACCCGCGTTCAACAGCCATTTTGGATCAAGTTCGATCGTATCGAAAACGTAAGCGGCCTTGGTCACGCCAACGGTGTTGGTGCCGTAGTAGTTGCGATTTTCAGTACCGGTCCACACGTCGTTTGGATTCGGGTTGGACAGTGAGGTGCACTGGCCACCGCTGTTGCCGACTTTGTCCGGTGTGCAATTAGGATTGCTGTTCGGGGAGACGGTGTAGCTGCTGGCCCGGGTTTCTTCACGGGTGAATTCGACACCTGTGGAATAGGTGTTCTTGAAGCCCATGACCTGGAAGTTACCAAACAGATCGGTCTGGTTAGTGGTGGTTTCTGTGGTCGAAACACGAGTGTTGGCCCGACGCCACACGGTGCCAAACTGGTTAACGTTGTGCTGGCTGTCATCCGGCTGGGTCAGGATGTAATCCTGGCCAGTGTTGCCGTGACGGAAGGTGTTCTTCAGTGTCATCGCGTCGCTGAAGTCATGCTCGAACGAGATGGTGCTGATATCGACGCGGGTTTTGCGGAAGTCACGATCTTTCAAACCGTAAAAGTTGCGGCTGTCGCCACCATCGTCTGGCTTGTCGTGAGCATGAACAGCTGTTTTGGAGCTGTTGCTGTAGCCATATGGAATGCCCGAATCTGGCAGGTCGTTGCTTTCCAGGTGGTAGTAACTGACGTTCAGGCGGTTTTCTGTGCCCAGGCCGAAGGTCAGCGATGGCGCAACGCCCCAGCGGTCGTAGTTGACCGAGTCGCGGCCAGCGACATTTTGCTCGTGGCTCATCAGGTTCAGACGGAACGCTGCTGTGTCCAGAAACTGGCGGTTTACATCCACGGTATAGCGGCGGGTCTGGTCGGAGCCGTAGGTGAAGCCACCGTTGAGGAAGTCACCCATTTTAGGGGTCTTGCTCACCATGTTCAGGCTACCGCCTGCCGAGCCACGACCACCAAAGGAGGAGTTCGGGCCTTTGCTGACTTCGATCGACTCGATGTCGAAAATTTCGCGGGTCTGGCCGCCAGCGTCGCGCACGCCGTCCAGGTACATATCGGCCTGAGCGTCAAAACCACGAATGAATGGACGGTCGCCCTGTGGGTTGCCGCCTTCGCCTGCGCCGAAAGTGATGCCCGGCACGGTGCGCAATGCGTCTTGCAACGAGGTAGCTGCGGTGTCCTGCAGCACTTGCTGAGGGATAACAGTGACGGAACGCGGGGTATCGATCAGGGGAGCGGTGTACTTGGACGAGCTGGCTTTCTCAACCTGATAAGACTGCTCGGTCTGCTCGCCAGTAACGGTGGTCGCGCCAAGGGAAATACTGTTGCTCTGTGCCTTGCTCTCAGTGCTTTCAGCGGCCTGAGCCATATGGGCTGCAGAGGACGCGGTAATAGCAACACCGATGGCCGAAGCCAGCAAGCGTGGTGAGCTGACGGGTATTTTTAATTGTTGGCGCGACATTTTAAGATCCCTTCCCCCAGAATTTGAGCCGCGAAATATAGTGCAAACAATTCTGGCTATCAATTGAGAGGTATTACTATTTGCGCTAAATTTACAATCTTTACAATTTGCCTTTACGGTTTTTTCACACTCGTTCGTCTATGGGCGCACAGCAGCGTTTTACACATCCAATAAGAATCAATAACATTGCCATCCCTCTGATATCAGGTGTCGCGTCATGTTGCTGCATATTCCCGGCTTGTTCTCTCGCGAAGAGGTGCAGCGCATCCGTGAGGCGCTGCAGCAAACTGAATGGGCTGACGGCAAAATCACCGCCGGTTTTCAATCCGCGAAAGCCAAGCACAATCTGCAATTGCCCGACGACCATCCGCTCGCCAAGGAGATTGGCGCAGCGATGATGGACCGACTATGGAAAAACCCGCTGTTCATGTCGGCTGCGTTACCGCACAAGGTCTTTCCGCCGTTGGTGAACTGCTACACCGGGGGCGGCAGTTTTGATTTTCATATCGATAACGCCGTGCGTCAGCCCAAGGGCAGCCCCGAGCGGGTGCGTACCGATCTCTCGGCAACCCTGTTTTTCAGCAATCCCGAGGACTATGACGGCGGTGAGCTGGTGATTCAGGACACTTACGGTGTGCAGCAAGTCAAACTGCCCGCTGGTGATATGGTGCTGTACCCCGGCACCAGCTTGCACAAAGTCAATGCGGTTACCCGGGGAGCACGTTTTGCGTCGTTTTTCTGGACTCAAAGCCTGGTACGCGAAGACAGCCAGCGCACTTTGCTGTTTGAAATGGATGGCGCGATCCAGCAACTGACCCGCGATGTACCCGATCATCCATCCCTCATCCAGCTCACGGGCACCTATCACAACCTGTTGCGTCGCTGGGCCGAGGTCTAAGTCATGAGCTTTCAATTACGCCGCGAAGAAGTGCTCGACGGTGACCAGCTACGCGCCATGCTGGCTGAAAACCCGGCGAAAGCGGCCCAGGCCATTCTGATAGCGGCCAAGCAAGGCATCGTCGACGGCCAGGCCTTGCTGGGGCAGATCTTGCTCGATGGCCAGGGCATCGCGCGCGACCCGGTGCTGGCCAAACGCTGGTTTCAAATCGCAGCCAATAGCGGCCACCTGATGGCCCGCAACATGCTCGGCCGGTGCTGGGAACATGGCTGGGGCGGCCCAGTGGATTGCACGCTGGCCAGCCTGGAATATCGGCAAGCAGCAGAAGCTGGTCTGGATTGGGCGCTCTACAACTACGCCAACTTGCTGGCTACCGGTCGCGGTGTGGCGCAAGACCAGAGCACGGCGTTCAAGTTGTATGGGGCGGCAGCACAGGCGGGCCACGCCAAATCGATGAATCTTCTTGGGCGTTATCTAGAAGAGGGTGTGTATTGCCCTGCTGATAAAAAGGCAGCGTGCTTCTGGTACGAACGCTCAGCCATGGGCGGTGATTTTCGTGGCCAGTTCAGCCATGCCTCGGTACTGGCAGAGTCCGGAAACATTGACGAAGCGCTGGTCTGGTTTGAGCGTGCTTTGGCGGCAGGCAATCTGAACTTCTTGCGAGTCAGTTACCTGGCCCTGCTTGAGGCCCTAGAGCCTCGTGTCAGAGCACTGAGCGACCTGTGGCAAGCGCGTATAAATTCGCTCCTGAACAGTAACGACTGAGACTAATTACACCGCTGCGGGCAATACTCGTACGCGGTGTTTTAGCATGTCCGTGTGGGCGGTAGTTTGTTTGGGTACGTATTCTTTTATATTTTGTGTCGTTGTCTTACGTCTTGTCGAGTCGTGGTCCAGTTGATTAATAACCTTTGAAGATTGATTCTGTTTTAGCAGGATAATTATTTAAAGGGAATTAATATGCAAAGTGATAATCACGCGCGTGTTGAAAGTAGTGAAGAGGCCAGGCCGCTTGAAGAAATGACGTCGTTGGAGGCGGCCATTTATTTGCCGTCGCAGTATATCCAGGTGCTGGCGGGAGAAAAAATGCGGCGGTGTCAAAGGATGAGTTGGGGTTTATTATACGGCGCAGTGATATACACAGTGTCCGCGCCTATGTGCGTGAATCGCGAACGTTACCCGTCGATTACAACAAGATCGTTGCGTGGTTCGGGGCCAATACGCAAGGGGTGCCCGGGCTGGAACCTGCCAGCATTCAGTCGTTTCATCAGCGGGTCGTCCAGCACGCTGGAACTTGGTCGGCGCTGGAACGTGATACTAAAGAACTCAGCCGGCAACTTAACCGGTTCTCGGACAGTTTTATTACGACGGCCAACGGCATTATTGAACTGATCAATAAAATTGAGTTCGAGCGTTTCCTCACGGGTACGCTGAATGAGTTGACCGAGGCAGAAGAAGCCGAGTTGAAGTTGATTGTTCTGAACTCGACAGAGCTTACAGCGGTTCGTATTGTCAGGGAGTACGTGCTACTGATCAAAAAAGACACCGACGCCTATATCAAAAAAGCCACGGCCGTCGGTGCCTTGGCGGCCGAGTTTGAACGGGTGTTGTCAGACGAATTGATTCACGAAGTCAACAGCAAACTTGATGCGTACGCCAAGAGAGGCCACTCCAGAGAGCGCGAAGCGTTAGTGGCGCGTATAAAGCAACTGGACAGCGAAATCGAACAGTTGATCAAGGACTATAAGTCTCAGGTGTTGTATGGCCATTCAGGGATTTTCCTGGGGCCTATCGGATTGGCCATCACCGGTGGGATATTTGGTGTTAAAGCCGAAGCGACACGCGCCCGAAAAAACCAACTGATTGCCGAGCGTGAGATCGCAAGGTTAAGCAGCCAGGAGCAAGAGAGGCTGGCCACGGTGCTGGATGCCACTCAGCAGCGTTTTACCGATCTGCGCAGCCGTATGCTCGGTGCCGAGCAGGGGGCCAAGCAGTTGGCGCAAGTATGGAGCTACATCGCCAAATACCTCGACGAGGCCGCCTACCAGTTGGAGGGCGTGGATGATCTTGCCCGGTTGCACCGGTTCAAACTTGATTTTTCACAACTGTTGAATCCCTGGACGCGTGTTAAAGATTACAGCGTGCAGATATCCAATGCGTTTAATGAAATTATCGATGGGCGTCTTTGAGTAAAGGGACTGACTTCATGAATAGGGATATTGAACTGATGGTTTATGAAAATCCGGATATGCCGGGTGTGTTTGCCGGGCTGAGAAAATTCAATGCGGTGGCGGTTAATCGTGACTACGATTTTATTCCCTCTCTGCAAGAGCGTTTGAGTCTGGCGGCCAGAACGTTGAGTCAGGGGGTGCGCACGATTGTCGATCAAATACGTCATCTTGATGTGGTCGTTGAAAGTTCGGGGCTCGACGCACTGCTGGAGCAATGGGCTGCCATTCAGGCGCACACGCAATTAACTGCCGACATACACTCTGCTGCGATCACAACACTTAATGACACTTGTGCTCAGCGGATAAGCAGAATCGTAAGTGCTGTCGGCACAGCCAAAGAGCACGTGCTGCTGCGGATCGATGAGGGGCGAGGATTAAACTTGGATCACTACTCTGATCCCTTGCTGGCTTATGACGTGGCCCGACTCGAAGCGTTGGAGCAGCAGGCTCTCATACTGCAGATAGAAGAAGACAAACTGCGTGGGGACAAACAAGTCATAGACGCCGCAGTCACTCTTCTTCAAACCCGAACATGGCTGGATCATGTCAGGGACTTGCTGCCGAGCGCTGAACAGATTCAGGCGCTTGTAACTTCAGCGCTGGTAGGAAAGGCGGAGGCGGATGTGGTGGTGGCTGCCATTGAACGCGTTACGCTGTACCTGGGCTTTTTTGACGGCGGTTATCGTTTGTTTGCCCTGACCGAGGCACGCAATAAAATAACCGACAAGTTATCTGACGTGCGAATGCTGAAAAGCAAAAACATGACAGATGCACGAGGATTAAAAGAGCGTGCAGAAAAGATAAGACGCCACGCGGAGTTGGTTGAGGCCAGGACGTATTGGGTTGACAACATGAAGCGAGTTGCCCGGGGGCTTGGGGAGTTTATCGCCCGGGTGCATTCAACGGCTGAAGTGAATGAGCACTTGATACAGCAGGTATCGGCAGAGCTGGCAGGGTTTCAGCGTTTCTTGCGGCAGATCAGTCGCTAGGCGGTAATGACAGCCCCCCGACCACTAGGCCGGGGGGCTTTTTTTTACAGGTAGAAAGACTTCAGCGGCGGGAAGCCATTGAACTCAACGGCGCTGTAGCTGGTGGTGTAGGCACCGGTCGACAACCAGTACAGACGATCACCGATTGCCAGGTTCAATGGCAGGCCGTACTTGTAGTTTTCGTACATGATGTCGGCGCTATCGCAGGTTGGGCCGGCAATCACGACTTCTTCCATTTCGCCTTTCTTTTCAGTCCAGATCGGAAACTTGATGGCTTCGTCCATGGTTTCGATCAGGCCCGAGAATTTGCCCACGTCGGTGTAAACCCAGCGCTCCACGGCGGTGCGGGATTTACGCGCTACCAGTACCACTTCACTGACCAGAATGCCGGCGTTGGCAATCAGTGAACGGCCCGGCTCCAGAATGATTTCTGGCAGGTCGTCACCGAAGTCTTCCTTCAGGAAGCGAATGATTTCTTCTGCGTAGGTTTCCAGGCTGTTGGTGCGGGTGATGTAGTTGGCCGGGAAGCCGCCGCCCATGTTGATCAGCTTGAGAACGATGCCGTCTTCTTCTTTCAGGCGCTCGAAGATCACTTTGACCTTGGCAATGGCCGCATCCCACACGCTGATGTCGCGTTGCTGGGAGCCCACATGGAACGAGATGCCGTAAGGCACCAGGCCCAGGTCACGGGCCAGGATCAGCAAGTCCATGGCCATATCGGTCTGGCAGCCAAATTTTCGCGACAAAGGCCAGTCAGCCGTCGTCGAGCCTTCAGTCAGAATGCGTACGTAGATTTTCGAGCCCGGAGCGGCTTTGGCGATGTTGCGCAGGTCAGCTTCAGAGTCGGTGGAGAACAGGCGCACGCCTTTCTCGTAGAAATAGCGAATGTCTTTGGATTTTTTGATGGTGTTGCCGTAGCTGATGCGATCCGGGCCAACGCCTTGGGCCATCACTTTGTCCAGCTCGTAGATCGAAGCGATGTCGAAGTTCGAGCCCTTGTCGCGCAGCAGATCAATGATTTCGACGGCAGGGTTGGCTTTGACTGCGTAGTACACCTTGGCAAACTCGAAGCCTGCACGCAGGTCATCGTAAGCCTTGCTGATCATGGCAGTGTCGATCACCACGAACGGGGTTTCCTGGGTGTCAGCGAAGGCCTTCATTTTGTTGAAGGTATCGCGCGCGTAATAGTCTTCGACCTTGATCGACATGCTGAGGGACTCCTAGTGGCAAACGTCATAAATAAATGGGCGCAACTGAACATCCTCCGTATCCCCACTTTGGTTCGCCTACTTCCCAAGGCATGTCCGCCGAAAGCAAATAAGGTAAATGGACCTTGCTGTCTCGTCGTCAGTACTTGAGCCGGATGGATCGTTTCCAGCATGGATGTTCGGCGCGAACTTTAGGGCGTGAGTGCGTTGAGATCAACAAAAAATGTCGCGTTTTTGTACGCGTTCGTCGTGGGCACACTGACAGCTATTTAAGTAACCGACCTTTGTGACACTGGGGAGTTCGCACGCAGCGCTTTTACGGGGGCCGCAAGGGCGGGTAAACAGAGTGACTGAGTCGCCAGTGTCGCGAGCAAGCCCGCTCCCACAGGGGCTTTCGTCCTTGTGGGAGCGTGGCTTGCCCGCGGTGGCATCAGCGCGGTCAAGCAGAGTAATCGAGTCGCCAGTATCGCGAGCAAGCCCGCTCCAGCAGCTCTTAAGCCAGCGCGATATCGGCCGGGGATACAATGCTGGTCTTGGCACCACGGGAGCGGCCCGAGCTCAGGTAAGCTGCAATCGACTCTTGCGTCACTTCACCCTGGAACACACGCTCGGGGTCCATTACCGGCAACCACGAACGGTTGAACTCATACATGCGTGACAGCAGGATGCGCAAATGCTCATCCGATGCAGCAGTGGCGGTGAACTCGCGCAGGTACTGGCCGCACGTACCGGTCTGGCGGTGCAAGTCTCGACGACGCACATAGCCCAGGGCCTTGTTGTCGGCGCAGGTCACGACGACATAACGACGGTCGAGTTCGTCCATCAGTTCCAGTGCTTCAGCCACTGGCGTTTCAGGGCTGACCGACGGCGCGTTGTCCGCTGCGTCTTCTGCCTTGACCAGCAGCAGGCGCTTGAGCGTGCTGTCCTGGCCCACGAAGTTGCTGACAAAATCATCGGCCGGGTGGGCGAGCAGGGTGTCCGGATGATCCATCTGCAACAACTTGCCGCCACGGAAGATCGCAATTTTGTCGCCCAGCTTGATGGCTTCGTCGATGTCATGGCTGACCATGATTACGGTCTTGTTCAGTGCCCGCTGCATCTCGAAGAATTCGTTCTGGATCATCTCGCGGTTGATCGGGTCAACGGCGCCAAAGGGTTCGTCCATTAATAGCAGCGGTGCGTCAGCGGCCAAGGCGCGAATCACCCCGATCCGTTGCTGCTGACCGCCCGACAACTCTCGCGGATAACGGTTGAGATACTGCTTGGGTTCAAGCTTGATCATGCTCATCAGTTCGCGGGCACGGTCATGGCACTTTTGCTTGTCCCAGCCCAGCAGGCGCGGAACGACGGTGATGTTTTCCTCGATGGTCATGTTCGGGAACAGACCGATCTGCTGGATCACATAACCGATATTGCGGCGCAGGGTCACCGGATCGAGGTCGGTGGTGTCTTCGCCATTGATCAGGATCTTGCCGGACGTAGGCTTGATCAGGCGGTTGATCATTTTCAGCGTGGTGCTTTTACCGCAACCCGAAGGCCCGAGGAACACACAGATTTCGCCTTCGTTGACGGTCAGGCTTACCGAGTCCACGGCTTTTACGTCTTTGCCGTTGCTTTGGAACGTTTTGCTGAGGTTTTGAAGTTCGATCATTTGAGCAGTCCTTTTGGAGTCAGCGAGCGTTGCAGCCATTGCAGAAGCAGGTCAGCGATGATGGCCAGAATACTGACCAACACGGCGCCGACGATCAGCATCGACATGTCGCTACGGCTGATTGCAGCAAGAATAAGTACACCCAGACCGCCAGCACCGATGGTGGCGGCGATGGTCATGACACCGATGTTCATCACCACGGCGGTGCGCACGCCGGCGAGAATCACAGGTACCGCAATGGGCAGTTCAACCATGCGCAGGCGCTGGCCGAAGGTCATGCCGATGCCCCGTGCCGCTTCGCGAATACCCGGCTCAACACCGGTGAGGGCGAGGAAGGTGTTGCGCATGATGGGCAGCAGTGAATACAGGAACACGGCAGTGATGGCCGGCATCGGGCCCAGGCCCTGGCCGAACTTGGAGTAAAACGGCAGCAGCAGGCCAAACAGGGCAATGGATGGAATGGTCAGCAGCACCGTGGCGCTGGCTTGCAGGGGGCCGGCCAGTGTCGGGAAGCGTGTCATCAGCACACCCAACGGCACGCCGATCAGGATCGCCAGAATCACGGCGATGCCGACCAGGCTGATGTGTTGCAAGGTCAGATGCAGGACCAGCGACCAGTCCATATGGGAAAAGGCGTTTAAAAATTCCATGTCTTTTCCTTAGTTGAGTGGATGCTGGCGCAGGAAATCTGCGGCCACCGTGGAAGGGCTTTCGTGGTTCACGTCGACCCGCGCGTTGAGCTGGCGCATGGTTTCGTCGTCAAACAGTTCAGCCAGCGGCTTGAGCAGCGCTTCCAGATCCGGGTGGGCATCAAGGTAGGCTTTGCTCACGACGGGTGCGGCGGTGTAGTCCGGGAAGTAATGCAGGTCATCGTCCAGCAGCTTGAGGTTGAAGGCACTCAAGCGACCGTCAGTGGTGTACACCAGACCGGCAAACACCTGACCGTTTTTCAAGGCCGTGTAGACCAGGCCCGCGTCCATTTGACGAATGTTGCGGCGCGTCAGGTCCATGTCGTAGAGCTCGACCATGCCCAGCAAACCGTCAGAGCGGTTGGCGAACTCGGTATCCAGTGCCACCAGCTCGTTCTGGTTATCAGGTTCACGCAGCACTTTATTCAGATCGCTGATGCTGTTGACGTCAGGGAACTGCTTGGCCACGTTTTCTGGCAACGCCAGGGCATAGGTGTTGCTGAACTTGGACGGGTGCAGCCAGACCAGTCCCTTTTTCGCGTCGAGTTCTTTAACCCGGTCGAAGGATTGCTGGCTATCGAGTTTTTCAGTCACGTGGTTGTAAGCCACCAGTGACACCCCGGTGTACTCCCAGATCAAGTCCAGTTGCCCGGATTCCTGGGCACTGCGCGCCAGGCTACTGCCCAGTCCACCTGTCACTTGAGTGTTGTAGCCCTTGCTTTTGAGGTATTGCGCGGTGATTTCAGCGAGCAGGGTTTGCTCGGTAAACACCCGCGCCCCAATGCGAATCAAGGGTTTTTCAGCGGCTTGGACAATTCCTGCACACAGCAGGATGCAGCCTAATAAGAAGCTAATTTTTTTCATGGGTATTCCTTTGCTCAGCCAGACCTTAAACAGGTCGCAGACCGCGTTCCAACCACCGGCGGCTGATCAGTATCACCAGTCCGTCGAGCAGCAATGCCAGCAGCGCAGTACAGGCGGCGCCGAGGATCAGTTGCGGCTGATTGTTAAGGGCAATGCCGGGGAAAATCAGGCTGCCCAGGCTATTGGCGCCGATCAGGAACGCCAGGGGTGCCGTACCGACGTTGATCGCCAGTGCGACCCGTACACCGCCCATGATGATGGGCACGGCGTTGGGCAATTCGACTCTCCACAGCACTTGGCGCGGGGTCATGCCGATGCCGACGGCAGCTTCCTTGAGCGAACCCTGTACGTTTTTCAAGCCTTCATAGGTGTTGCGCACGATGGGCAGCAACGAGGCGAGAAACAGGGCGAAGATGGCAGGACCGCTACCAATCCCCAGAAAGCCCAGGGCAATGGCCAGTACGGCCAACGGAGGGACGGTGTTGCCGATGTTGAAGACTTGCATGAAGCGTTCCGCACGTCCGGCCATACTCGGTCGGCTGAGGAAAATGCCAGCGGGTATCCCTACCAGGAGGGCGGCGAGCATTGAAGCGAGTACCAGGTACAGATGGGCTTGCAGGTAGAACAACAAATCATCTTGATAGTGTTCGATAGTGCTGATGCCGATCCAGTGGACCAACAGGGCCAGGAGCGCGATAACAACCGCACCTCCAATAAGCCCTTTTCCATAGCGATTTGCCACAGACGGACTCCTTTTTTTCAGTCGGCGAACACATCGTCGCGTGGCATTACCATTCCTGGCTGCCGACAATGTGTTCGCGAAGAGCAACAGGTGGTGGCGAAAAGCGCCCTCATCACCTGTCATTAGCGCAGCCTCGTCAGGCTAACTTGCTGATATTTCAGCCCCTGACGGTTTGTCGTATCAGGAGAGTGGACGCCTCCACTGCTCAAAAGGTTCACATTATTTACGGCACATTGCCACCCTTGTCCGACGAGCCAAGGTACCAACGGTGGCTGTAACTACCGGTTTTAGGCTATAATCCGCGCCCTTTTTTGAATCAATCGTCAGGCGATTTCCCATGACCAACCAGGCCGCCGAAGTCGCGAAACGCCGCACTTTCGCCATTATTTCCCACCCCGATGCGGGTAAGACCACCATCACCGAAAAGCTCTTGCTGATGGGTAAGGCGATTGCTGTCGCCGGTACGGTGAAATCGCGAAAGTCCGACCGCCATGCCACCTCCGACTGGATGGAAATGGAGAAGCAACGGGGTATTTCGATTACCACGTCGGTCATGCAGTTCCCGTATCGCGACCACATGATCAACCTGCTCGACACCCCGGGCCACGAAGATTTCTCCGAAGACACCTACCGCACACTGACCGCGGTCGACTCGGCCCTGATGGTGCTCGATGGCGGTAAGGGCGTTGAGCCACGGACCATCGCCCTGATGGACGTCTGCCGTCTGCGTGACACGCCCATCGTCAGCTTTATCAACAAACTCGACCGCGACATTCGTGATCCGATCGAGCTGCTGGACGAGATCGAGGCAGTCTTGAAAATCAAGGCGGCGCCGATCACCTGGCCGATTGGTTGCTACCGTGACTTCAAGGGTGTTTACCACCTGGCAGACGACTACATCATCGTCTACACCGCCGGTCACGGTCATGAGCGCACCGAAACCAAAATCATCGAAAAACTCGATTCCGATGAAGCCCGCGCCCACTTGGGTGACGAGTACCAGCGCTTCGTCGATCAACTGGAACTGGTTCAGGGCGCCTGCCATGAATTCAACCAGCAGGAGTTCCTCGATGGCCAGCTGACGCCGGTGTTCTTCGGTACGGCATTGGGCAACTTTGGTGTCGACCACGTGCTCGATGCCGTCGTGAATTGGGCGCCCAAGCCATTGGCCCGCGTTGCCAACGAGCGCACGGTTGAGCCGGTAGAGGAGAAATTCACCGGTTTCGTGTTCAAGATCCAGGCAAACATGGACCCAAAACACCGCGACCGTATCGCCTTTATGCGCATTTGCTCGGGCAAGTACGAAAAGGGCATGAAAATGCGCCACGTGCGTACCGGCAAGGACGTACGAATCGGCGACGCGTTGACCTTCTTCTCCTCGGAGCGTGAACAGCTCGAAGAAGCGTTTGCGGGCGACATCATCGGTTTGCACAACCACGGCACCATCCAGATCGGTGACACCTTTACCGAAGGCGAGAGCCTGAGCTTTACCGGTATCCCGCACTTCGCCCCGGAATTGTTCCGTCGCGTTCGTCTGCGCGATCCGCTCAAGTCCAAGCAACTGCGTCAGGGTCTGCAGCAGTTGGCCGAAGAGGGCGCCACTCAGGTGTTCTTCCCGGAGCGCAGCAACGACATCATCCTGGGCGCTGTGGGTGTGTTGCAGTTCGATGTGGTCGCGAGCCGCTTGAAAGGCGAATACAAAGTGGAATGCTCCTACGAGCCGATCACCGTTTGGTCGGCACGCTGGATCGATTGCAGCGATAAGAAAAAGCTCGAAGAGTTCAAGATCAAGGCTGTGGAAAACCTGGCCATTGATGGCGGTGGTCACCTGACCTACCTGGCGCCGACACGCGTCAACCTGGCGTTGATGGAAGAGCGCTGGCCGGATGTGAAGTTCCGTGCGACCCGTGAGCACCACTAAGCGCTAAGGCGTCTGGTTGAAAAAAAGCGAAGCCCTTGGGCTTCGCTTTTTTTATGGCCGCGGCTCTGTAGATACGCTGTTTTAGGTCAAGCCCTTTTGTGGGAGCGAGCCTGCTCGCGAACGACCTTCGCGAGCAGGCTCGCTCCCACAATTGTCGTTTTCCAAGGCCCTGCGGTCCTTATCGCAGCCTGCGGCAGCGTCTACAAAGTTATAGGAAGTTTCTCTCGCTGTTTAAAGATGCCTGCTTTGGGATTGAGGTGTATCTCTTAAATTTGTGTGCAGAACACTCGTAAATACACTCATTGGTCTTATCAAGAGAGCGTGTTTTGTAAGTGTTTACAATGAGAGGAGTTCATATTAATGCCTAATGAAGTGGATAAATACTTGGGGCCTCACAGAAAAATTGGTCCCGGTTCATACGAATTGGCGCCCTATCCCATTGTGGGGAAATGGGAATCTGAAATTAAGTTTGGTGGTGGGTACAACACATGGGGATTGAACGAAGGGTCGCGTAGAGGAGAGGGAGGACCGAGCAATATCCGTGAAGTTGCAAAGCCCAATGTTGTAGCGGAACTCATGAATGAACAAATCCATAATCAGGCGGCCATTGATCACGACTAGGGTGCGCGATTCAATAGTCTCTTAGGTGATATTGCTCGGGAGCTGCAAGAAAAAAAATTGCTGGCCAGCGGTGCTCAGGCTCTGGGGGCTGCGGAGTCAGCGGTAACAGATCAACACGTTACCTTGGAACTTATTGAGTCCAAGAGGCAACAGTCCATAGCCCTTGCGCCTGAGATATACGGGCTTTATGGCCAAAGTCCTTATTTTTTAATGACATTGCTGTCGAGCAATAAAATAAACGATTTTTTTAACAGTAATAACGGCAACAACCCTCGTGAAGTGCTTATGGCGCTGTTCGCCCAGTTTGATCATGTTTATCAGTCGGCTATGGAGCTCAAAGCGCTTTCGCTTTCCACCACTTTTCTTGCGGGCAAGCTTGCTGATTTGGCGCTGCAAGTAGAGCACGTGCAGGGGGCTGCCAATGACGCAGTTGCTTATCAGCGAATGGACATCATCACCCGTGAACAGGATATTCATGCTCAGCAACTGCCGGAGTTTCTCCACATAGAGTTTGCCACTGCTGCGGGCTCTGTGAAGGGTATGACTGCTTCTGAAGCGTTGAACCATTTCACGCAGACGCTAGAGGGCATGGCCGCGTCTAAAATCGCCGAAATCAATCCTGTTTATGCGCCCCCGCCAATCAGCAGGGGCGGAATCACATTTCACTATCCTGCAGAGAACCCGAAAATCAAGGCCCCCTTGAGCAAGCCCGAGTTGGAGGCGCTCAACGAGTTGGTATCCTTGCAAACCCATACTAAGTTGGGGGTTAAGTGGCTGAGTTATCACGATGCTTTACTGAAGACGGAGTCAGCCAGGTATCTCACGTTAACCGCAAATGCTTTTGGCAGTTTGGCTGAGCGGGCAAGGCAGGCTGAACACACTATCCGTATAGCCAATACGTTTCGTGCCCCAGGCGCCTCGTCAGCGACAAGCCCCCTGTTTATGACTTCAGCGGGAACCGTCGCGGTTATTGATGCAGCGGCAGTTACCCTGCAAGCGGCTATCCGCTCTGCAGTTGCTGCGTTGGGAAGCTTGGCGGCGGGTACGGCTTCGGGGCTTTTGGTCGGTGTGTCTGCTTTGGTGTATTCGCCCAAGCTGGCTAATGGGGAGCTGCCTGAGCGTTATGCTTTTAGCATGCCGTTGTCGGACCTGGCTCCTGCGCTCGGTCAGGATTTATCGGCTGTCGCTGCCGCCAGTGGCACTGTTGATCTGCCTGTGCGTATCAGTTCAAAAACAGCTGCCGATGGGCAATCAGAAGTTTTCGTCGCTAAAACCGATGACGTAACTGTTCCGTCGAAAGTCAGGGTGGTGGTTGCCACGTTTAGCCCTGAGCAGAACGTATATAGCGTCACGACTGATGACGTGCCAGCGAGAACTTTGACATGGACACCTATCGTCGATCCGGGGAACAGCTCAACCACTTCCCCCGCTGAGCAACCTGCGCCAACGGTCTACACTGGCGCCACGGTAACGCCGGTTGTGGGCAGGATTGACGCTTTTCCAGGGCTTGCTGAAGCCGGCTTTGATGACTTCATCACGGTATTCCCGGCGGGCTCCGGTCTACCGCCGCTGTATGTGATGTTCAGAGACCCCCGGGAGGATGCCGGGGTGGCAACGGGTGTGGGGCAACCGGTGACTGGAATCTGGTTAGGGGATGCGGCGCAAGGTGAAGGGGCTCCCGTTCCGTCGCAGATTGCCGATCAGCTTCGAGGCAGGGAGTTTAAGAACTTCAGGGCGTTTCGAGAGGCGTTTTGGAGGGCTGCAGCCAATGATCCTGAACTTGCAAAGCAATTTATAAGCAACAATATTTCTGAAATGAAAAAAGGGCGCTCTCCATTTGTTCGAAAGGGAGATCGGGTTGGAGGAAAAATAAAATTCGAGCTTCACCACGTCACTCATGTGTCAAAAGGTGGTCAGGTGTTCGATATTGATAACGTACGGATTGTAACGCCAAAGCGACACGGCCAAATACACACGGAGGACAAGTGATATGAGCTTTAAAAAATTGGAAGATTACACAGAGGCGGAATTTTTGCTTTTTCTCAAAAAAATCTGCGATGCAGGTTTTCTAACTGAAAAAGAGCAAGTGGATGCTGTTTTAGAGTTTGAGTCTGTGACAGAACATCCAGATGGGTCCGATTTGATTTATTACGCGCCGTCTGATCAAGAAGCTACTCCAGAAGCAATTCTTGGCAAAATTAAAGAGTGGCGAGCCGCCAACGGTAAGCCCGGCTTCAAATCTGCTTAATTGCTCTTTATCAGGCTCAGCCATTCAGTATTCTTGAATGGCTGAGCTTTTTATTGGCTAAACCTCCGTGAGGATTAACTTGATTTGATGACCTAACGCTCACTTCCCAGGTAGTGAATACACGGCTACAAGGGGGAGAAGCCCCGCCACAAAGTATCGATAAACGCGGCTGCGTAACTCCGAATGGGTATATCGCAACCTGCGTGTTTCTGGAAAAGCTGAAGGGGGCGAACTAGGTTTAAAGGGTGTTTTTCCCACAACAGGATGGAAATCGCCATGAAGCTTTTTCAACGCATTGTGTTGTTGCTCAAAGTGCTGGTGTTGCTGGCGGTGAGTGCTTCTGCGGCATGGGCGAGCAATCCGCTGAGCAGTGCCGGGGCAGGATTTTCGGCAACAGGCGTGCCGGGGCCGACGATTCATGCGCTCTACAAATCGGACTCGGAGCCGGGTGATCAGGGGCAGGGCGGCAGTTCGGGGGATGACGACCAGACCGATGGTGACGGCGGCGCGGATGGCGGTAGCAGCGGTGATAACGGCGATGACGGTGAAGAGGGCGATGAAGGCGATAGCCAGGCGTAGTTTTTTGAACGGTGGGAGCGAGCAAGCCCGCTCCCACATAAGCGTCAGTCAGTTAGAAACTGCTCCGCGTGGTGGCAGGCGACCTGGCGGTTGTCGAGCAGGCGCAAGGCCGGTTCGTCAGTGCTGCACACCTGGGTCGCGTACGGGCAGCGCTTGTGGAAAGCACAGCCTGATGGCGGATTCAGCGGGTTGGGCAGTTCGCCAACAATCTTGATCTTCGGCTTGTCCGGATCCGGGTGGATGGTCGGGGTCGCCGAAAGCAATGCCTGGGTGTAGGGGTGCAACGGGCGGGTATAGATCTCTTCCTTGGGACCCATTTCTACCGGGCGACCCAGGTACATCACCAATACCGTGTCCGCCACATGCCGCACCACTGCCAGGTTGTGCGAGATGAACACATACGCAGTGTTGAATTCCTGCTGCAGGTCCATGAACAGGTTGAGCACTTGCGCCTGGATCGATACGTCCAGCGCAGACGTCGGTTCGTCCGCCACCAGCACTTTGGGTTGCAGCATCATGGCCCGTGCCAGGGCAATCCGCTGGCGCTGGCCACCCGAGAACATGTGCGGATAGCGATGGTAATGCTCAGGGCGCAAACCGACCTGCTTCATCATGGCCTGCACTTTTTCGCGACGTTCGCTGGCGCTCAGGTTGGTGTTGATCAGCAGCGGCTCAGCCAGTTGATCACCCACTTTTTGCCGCGGGTTGAGCGAGGCGTATGGGCTCTGGAACACCATCTGCACGTCTTTGCGCAGTTGCTTGCGCTCGGCCTTGTTGGCCCCCGTGACTTCTTGACCGGCAATTTTCAATGAGCCGGAGGATGGCTCTTCGATCAGGGTCAGGGCGCGGGCCAGGGTGGACTTGCCACAGCCAGATTCACCCACCACGGCCAGGGTTTTGCCGGCTTCAAGTTCAAACGACACACCGTTGAGTGCGCGCACCAGTGCATGGCCTTTGAACAGGCCGCGGGATACTTCGTAGTGACGGGTTAGGTCGCGGGCGGTAAGAACAACAGTCATTACGCCACCTCCTGATTCAAGGGGAAGAAGCAGCGCACCTGGCTGTGAGCCTTTTGCTCCAGCACAGGACGTTGTTGACGGCATTGTTCTTGTACGTAGGGGCAGCGCGGCGACAACAGGCAGCCTTGAGGCCGGTCGTAACGCCCCGGCACGATGCCGGGCAAGGTGGCCAGGCGTGCGGCGCCCATGCTGTGTTCCGGGATCGCGGCCAGCAGGGCTTCGCTGTACGGGTGCGCCGGTACGTCAAACAGCCCCGGCACGTTGCCGACTTCAACCGCTTGGCCGGCGTACATCACGCACACTCGCTGGGCGGTTTCGGCGACCACGGCCAGGTCGTGAGTGATCAGTACCAGGCCCATGTTTTGCTCGCGCTGCAGGTTGAGCAGCAACTCCATGATCTGGGCCTGGATGGTCACGTCAAGCGCGGTGGTCGGTTCGTCAGCGATCAGCAGTTTGGGTTCGCCTGCAATGGCCATGGCAATGGCCACGCGTTGGCTCATGCCGCCCGACAACTGGTGCGGGTAAGCGTCCATGCGGCTGGCGGCGCCAGGGATTTCGACTTTTTCCAGCAGCTCGATGGCCCGTTTGCGGGCTTCTTTTTTCGACATCTTCAGGTGCAGGCGCAGCACCTCTTCAATCTGGAAACCCACGGTGTAGCTGGGGTTCAGCGCGGGCATCGGGTCTTGAAAGACCATTGCCATGTCTTTACCGACGATTTGCCGGCGTTGACGGGCGCTGAGGGTCAGCATGTTCTTGCCGTCGAAGTTCAGCGCGTCGGCGGTCACGATGCCGGGGTGCTCGATCAGGCCCATCAGCGCCATCATGGTGACCGATTTGCCGGAACCCGATTCGCCAACAATGGCCAGAACTTCGCCTTTATCCACAGACAGACTCAGGCCATCAACCACCGGCACGGCCGTTGAGTCGCCAAAGCGGACGTTGAGATTCTTGATTTCTAACAGTGACATGGGAATCTCCTCAGGCGGCGTTCTTGAGTTTCGGGTCCAGCGCATCGCGCAGACCGTCGCCCATCAGGTTGATTGCCAGCACGCTGAGCAAAATGGTCAAGCCGGGCAGGCTTACGACCCACCACGCACGTTCGATGTAGTCACGGGCTGATGCCAGCATGGTGCCCCACTCAGGGGTTGGCGGTTGTACGCCAAGGCCCAGGAAACCCAATGCCGCAGCATCGAGAATCGCCGAGGAGAAGCTCAAGGTGGCCTGAACGATCAACGGTGCCATGCAGTTGGGCAGCACGGTGATGAACATCAGGCGTGGCAAGCTGGCGCCGGCCAGGCGGGCAGCGGTCACGTAGTCGCGGTTCAGTTCGCCCATGACGGCGGCACGGGTCAGTCGCACATAAGAGGGTAACGAAACCACGGCAATGGCGATGACGGTGTTGATCAGGCCAGGGCCGAGGATGGCAACAATCGCCACGGCCAGCAGCAAGGACGGCAGGGCCAGCATGATGTCCATCAACCGCATGATGCCAGGGCCGAGGATGCGCGGGAAAAATCCGGCAAACAGACCCAGGATCACGCCCGGGATCAGGGAGATCACCACGGACGACAAACCGATCAGCAGCGACAGGCGCGAACCTTCAATCAAACGTGACAGCAGGTCACGGCCCAGTTCGTCGGTCCCGAGCAGAAACTGCCACTGACCGCCTTCAAGCCAGACCGGTGGGGTCAGCAGGAAGTCGCGGTATTGCTCACTCGGGTTATGGGGGGCAACCCACGGCGCAAAGATCGCGCAGAACACGATGATGCTCATGAAGATCAGGCCCGCTACGGCGCCCTTGTTTCTGGAGAAGGCATGCCAGAATTCTTTGTAAGGCGATGGATAAAGCAGGCTTTGATCCAGTTCGGTAGTGCTTGGAGAAGTGCTCATGGTCAGGATCTCAGCGCTGGTGACGGATGCGTGGGTTGGCAAAGCCGTAGAGGATGTCCACTACGAAGTTGACCAGAATCACCAGGCAGGCGATTAGCAGGATGCCGTTTTGCACCACGGGATAGTCCCGGGCACCGATGGCTTCGATCAGCCATTTACCGATACCGGGCCACGAGAAGATGGTTTCGGTCAGCACGGCACCGGCCAGCAGGGTACCGACTTGCAGGCCGACCACGGTCAGTACCGGGATCAGGGCGTTGCGCAGGCCGTGCACGAACACCACGCGAGCCGGGGACAGGCCTTTGGCGCGGGCGGTGCGGATGTAGTCTTCGCGCAGCACTTCGAGCATCGATGAACGGGTCATCCGCGCGATTACAGCCAGCGGGATGGTGCCCAGCACAATGGCCGGCAGAATCATGTGGTGCAGTGCATCCCAGAAAGCTTCGGGCTGGTCGCTGAGCAGGGTGTCGATCAGCATGAAGCCGGTCTTGGGCTCTATGTCGTACAAGAGATCGATACGTCCGGACACGGGCGTCCACCCCAGGCCTACGGAGAAGAACATGATCAGGATCAGGCCCCACCAGAAGATCGGCATCGAATAACCCGCCAGGGAGATACCCATCACCCCATGGTCAAACAATGAGCCTCGCTTGAGTGCTGCGATAACCCCGGCCAGCAACCCAAGGATACCGGCGAACAGTAACGCGGCGGCGGCCAGCTCTAGAGTGGCGGGGAACAGTGCCGCGAACTCGCTCCACACGCTTTCGCGGGTGCGCAATGACTCGCCAAGATCACCATGGGCGAGCTTGGTGACGTAGTCGATGTACTGCTCATAAAGGGGCTTGTTCAGACCCAGGCGCTCCATGGCCTGAGCGTGCATTTCAGGGTCTACCCGACGCTCACCCATCATGACTTCGACCGGGTCACCCGGGATCATGCGAATGAGTGCAAAGGTGAGCAAGGTGATGCCGAAGAAGGTGGGTATCAACAACCCTACTCGGCGGGCAATAAAACTAAACATCGTGTGGTGTTCCTTATCAGCCGGTTAGGCAAGTCCGCCAGGGTTCAGGTAAACCCTGGCGGGTTTTTTATTGTTCTACTTCACCTGGGTTGTGGCGAAGTTGTTGTTGGTCAGTGGACTCAGCGTATAGCCCTCGACATTTTTGCGCATCGCAGTAAACAGCATAGGATGGGCCACGTTTATCCAGGGTTGATCCTGATTAAAAATCATCTGTGCCTGTTGATAGAGTTCTGCGCGTTGTGAGGGTTCAGTGATGCTGCGCGCCCGGGTGATCAAGGCTTCGAAATCCTTGTTGCACCAGCGTGCATAGTTTTCGCCGTTCTTGGCCGCCTCGCAGCTGAGCAGCGGGGTCAGGAAGTTATCCGGATCCCCGTTATCGCCCCCCCATCCGGTAGAGACCAGATCATGCTCGCCACTTTTGGCGCGCTTGAGCATTTCGCCCCATTCCATGACCCGGATATCCAGTTTTAGGCCGATCTTCTGCAGGTCCGACTGCAGCAACTGCGCGCCCAGCATCGGGTTAGGGTTGGTCGGGCCGCCACCGTTACGGGTAAACAGAGTCAGTACGGTGCCCTCGGGCACACCGGCTTCCTTGAGCAGCGCCCGCGCCTTGTCCAGGTCCCGGGGCGGGTTCTGGATGCGGGTGTTGTAGCCAAGCATGGTGGGCGGGTACGGGTTGATCGCTATCAGCGCATTGCCTTCGCCGTGCACGGTGTTGAGGTACGTCTGCTTGTCGAAGGCCATGTCGATGGCTTTGCGCACGCGTACATCGCCCAGGTACTTGTGGCTGGAGTTGATGGCGATATAGCTGGTCATGAGGGCCGCCAGTTCATCGACCTTGAGGTTAGGGTCTTTGCGGATGTTTTTGACGTCATCGGGTTTGGGGTACAGCGCGATCTGGCATTCGTTGGCCTTGAGTTTTTGCAGGCGTACGTTGCTGTCGGTGGTGATGGCGAAAATCAGCGCATCGCTCGGTGGCTTGCCGCGGAAGTAGTCCGGATTGGCCTTGAAGCGTACCTGGGCATCTTTGTTGTAGCGCACGAAGATAAACGGGCCGGTGCCGATGGGCTTGTTGTTCAGGTCTGCTGTTTTGCCTGACTTGAGCAACTGGTCGGCGTACTCAGCGGAGTAGATGGACGTGAAGGGCATCGCCACGTCACGCAAGAACGGCGCTTCAGGGTGGTTGAGGGTGATTTTTACCGTCAGATCGTCAATTTTCTCGACGCTTTTGAGCAGGTCTTTGAAGCCCATGCTTTCAAAGTAGGGATAACCGACCAGCGAAAGTGCGTGCCACGGGTGATTCGGGTCCAGCTGGCGCTGAAAACTCCAGACCACATCGTCGGCATTCAGGGTTCGCGTCGGTTTGAAATATTCGGTGGTGTGAAACTTAACGCCGGGGCGCAGGTAAAAGGTGTATTCAAGCCCGTCGGGGCTGATGTCCCAGCGTTCCGCCAGGGCTGGCTCCACATCCGTCGTGCCGGGTGCAAAGTCGGCCAGGCGGTTGAGTATGGTTTCAGCCGATGCATCGGCGGTGACGGCAGCGGTGAATTGGGCGATGTCGAACCCTTCAGGGCTGGCTTCAGTGCAGACCACCAGGTTCTTGGCGCACACACTGACCGTTGTGCTCAGCAGCGCCACGGCCAGGGCGGTGCGTAGTGGAAGTCTTTTCATATCAACCCTCTCCAGAATGGGGTAAGCCTGCGTAACGACTACGGCTGATTCGTCGAATCAGCCGCGATCTTTGGGTGTGTTATGGGCGTTACAGAATGTTGAATGGAATGGTGGTCACCAGGCGGAACTCGTTGATGTTGCCGTCAGACTGGTTTTTGCTGGCACGGTGCGTGGTGTAAGTGGCGCGAATCGCGGTGGCTTTCAGTGGGCCGCTCTGAACTGCATACGACGTGCCAATGCTGTATCCGGAGTGATCTTCGCCGTCCATGTTCTTCACGTCGTAAGCGGTGCCTTTGTAATTGGTACCGTCAATGTCCCAGCCACGAGCGTGGTAAGCGTTGAACTTCAGGCCCGGAATACCGTACTGCGCCATGTTGATGCTGTAGGCCAGTTGCAGCGACTTTTCGTTCGGGCCGTTGAAGTCCGAGAGCAGGGAGTTGGCCAGGTAGATACCGTTGGTTTCGTGCAGGTAATCGAAGTATTCGTCGCCGCTGACTTGCTGATACGACAGTGTCACGGTATGAGCCAGATGACTCAGGCCGAAGGCCAGGCTGAAGGTGTCGTTGTTAATGTTGCCCAGGGCCTTGCTGCCGGTGTCGAGGGTCTTGTAGTAGTTGAAGTTAGTGTTCAGGCCGAGCGTGGCGTTGTCGCCCATGTCGTGCACTGCACCGAAGTAGTACTGGTTCCAGAAGTCTTCAACGTGGGTCGCGTAAAGCGTGGTTTTCAGGCTTTTAAACGGCTGGTAGTTGAGGCCTGCAACGCTGGCGCGATCGGTTTCGACGCCGGTGGCGCCGTACTCGCTGCGGAACTTGCTCAGGCTTGCTTCTGTACGTGGGGATACGCGGTCAAAGGAGCCTGCATCGAAGGACAAGTTGTTGAACTCTTCGCTGTGCAAGCCCACCCCTTGAAAGCTTGAAGGCAGTGCACGGTTACCGATCACATCGATGGTCGGGCTGCTGAAGTTCTGTCGGCCTACGGTCAGCGTGGTGTTGGAGATGCGGGCGCTGAGATTGGCCAGGCCCAGCTTGCTCCACTGGCCGACCGCATCGCCATCGCTGTGGGTCAGGGTCCGGTTGTTGGGACCGGCAATGTCCTTGGCGTCACGGTCCAGTGCCACGGCGTTGTAAGCCGCTACCTGGGTGCTGAAACCGACAGTGCCTTCGGTGAAGCCCGAGGTGTAGTTGAGGATCGTGCCCTGTACCCAGTTGATCCGGCGCGGGGTGGATTCACGGGTGCCGTGGTTGTTGTAGCTGAAGCGATCATCGCGACGCTTGAGTTCATTGGCGTACCAGTTGCGGGTAGTGCCGCCCAGCGTCTGCTCTTCGACAAAACCCTTGGTTTCGCTTTGAGCGCTGGTTGCCTTCAGTTCGGTAGGCATGAACTCATCGGCATTTGCCATCGCGGCGAGGCTGCTGATGGACAAGGCTAGTAACGTGCTGCTGGTGACTTTCATGGTTGGGGCTCCTTTGGTTTCTTTTTTATTGCCGGTCTTTATTTGTTTTGACTCGGCTGTTGTGAAACGTCTTAAAGCATTGCAAACGTTTGCTTGGTACACGATTGGCGAAGCTAGAGCGGGCCACCGGTTAAGTGACCTGCTGATGCAACGGTGTTGTTTGTGGACTCTGGTGTGGGAGCGAGCCTGCTCGCGATGCTCTTGAAAACTTCGCGAGCAGGCTCGCTCCCACAGTGGCACTGTTCTATTGGTGTGTTTAGTCGTTGAGGCTGACGCCCGAGAAGGCGTTGCGCCCGAAGGGGCTGACCGTGAATCCTTCGACCTTGGCACTCAGTGGCTGGTTGACCGTGGAGTGCGCAATGGGAGTGATCGGCACCTGTTGCTTGAGCAACTGCTGGGCCTGTTTGTAGAGCACGGTGCGTTGATCGCGGTCGGTCACGATCTTGGCGTTCTTGACCAGCGTGTCGTACTCCTTGTTACACCACATGGAGTAGTTGTTACCGCCAATCGCGTCGCAGCTGTAGAGCGTGCCGAGCCAGTTGTCCGGGTCACCGTTGTCGCCAGTCCAGCCAATCAGGCTGATGTCATGCTCACCGTTTTTGGTGCGTTTGATGTACTCGCCCCATTCATAGCTGACGATCTTGACCTTGAGCCCGATCTTGGCCCAGTCCGACTGAAGCATCTCGGCCATGAGCTTGGCGTTCGGGTTGTAAGGGCGCTGTACGGGCATGGCCCACAGGGTGATTTCAGTGCCGTCCTTGACCCCGGCTGCCTTGAGCAGTTCTTTGGCTTTTTCGGGATTGTAGGCGGTGTCGGTGATGGTCTCGTCGTAGGACCACTGCGTTGGCGGCATGGCGTTGACCGCTTTCTGGCCAGCGCCCTGATAGACGGCCTTGAGGATCTCGTCCTTGTTGACGGCCATGTCCAGCGCCTGGCGAACCTGCAACTGATCAAGCGGTTTGTGCTGCACGTTGTAGGCGATATAGCCGAGGTTGAAGCCTGGCTTTTCGATGACCTGCAATTTCGGGTCGGCCTTGAGGCCGGCAACGTCGGCAGGCCGCGGGTTCAGCGAGACCTGGCACTCGTTTTTACGCAGCTTTTGCATGCGCGCCGAGGCGTCGACGCTGATTGAGAAGATCAGGTTGTCGAGCTTGACCTGGCTTGGGTCCCAGTAGTCCTTGTTGGCGGCGTAACGGATGTTGGAGTCTTTTTGATAGCGCTGGAACACGTATGGGCCGGTGCCGACGGGTTTCTGGTTGATATCGCTGGGCTTGCCGGTCTTGAGCAACTGATCGGCGTACTCGGCCGACAGGATGGCGGCGAAGCTCATGGCCAGGTTTTGAATAAAGGCGGCGTCGACCGAGTTGAGTTTCATGACCACGGTCTGCGGGTCGGTTTTTTCGACGCTGGCGATGTTCTTGTCCAGGCTCATCCCGGTGAAATACGGGAATTCGGTCGGGTAGGCCTTACGGAACGGGTGGTCGGGGTTGAGCATGCGGTTGAAGGTGAAGAGCACGTCATCGGCGTTGAAGTTGCGGGTAGGGGTGAACCACTTGGTTGTGTGGAACTTCACATCGTCGCGCAGGTGGAACGTCCAGGTCAGGCCGTCTTCAGACACATCCCAGCTTTTTGCCAGTGCCGGGCCTGCGGCGGTGCCGCCTTTTTCGAATTCGGCGAGGCGGTTGTAAATAGGTTCGGCCGCGTCGTTATCGGTAGCTGTGGTGTACTGCGCGGTATCAAAACCGGCCGGGCTGCCTTCGGAGCAAAACACCAGGCTGTTGGCAGCGTTTGCGATCGGGCTGCCGGCAAGTACGCCGGCGCTGAGTAACACAGATAAAACCAGAGGGTTGCGCATGGCGTTCCCTATCCTTTTCTTGTTTTTGAGTCCTGAGCGCGTGCCCTGGGTAAAGGCGTGCGGTTCAGGGCGTCGATTTCATCAGCTACGATGCCGCACCCGGCGCAATAGACTGTTTGGATGACGACGTTATGGCGTCGGTCCACAGCAGTAAATGCGTCAGGCCTGACAAACTTGTAGGAATTGTCTTGGCGTCCTATAGCCTCTGATGTAGTCAGAAGTGGCTTTAGGCTGTAGGTGATTTCCACCGTCCTGGTAGATGAGTGAATGCGACCTTGTAGCCGCATTCACCGGTCCTTTTATTTGCCGACGCTGACCCCGTAGAAGGAGTTCAGGCCAAACGGGCTGATCTTGAAATCCTCTACGTTCTTGCGCATGGGTTGATACACCGTCGAGTGTGCGATGGGTGTCATCGGAACCTGGCTTTTGAGTCGCTGCTGCGCCTGTTGATACAGTTTTGTGCGCTCAGCAACATCGGTGGTGGCCTTGGCGGCCTTCACCAGCTTGTCGAACTCGGGGTCACACCACTTGGAGAAGTTGTTGCCTTCCAGTGAGTCGCAGCCGAACAGGGTGCCGAGCCAGTTGTCCGGGTCACCGTTGTCGCCGCTCCAGCCAATCAGCATCGCGCCGTTCTCACCGCCCTTGGAACGCTTGATGTACTCGCCCCATTCGTAGCTCATGATCTTGGCCTTGAGGCCGATCTTGCTCCAGTCCGACTGGAGCATTTCAGCCATCAGCTTGGCATTGGGGTTGTACGGGCGCTGAACCGGCATGGCCCACAGGGTGATTTCGGTGCCTTCCTTGATCCCTGCTTCCTTGAGCAGTTCCTTGGCTTTTACCGGGTCGAACGGTGCGTCCTTGATGCTGGTGTCATAGGACCATTGGGTCGGCGGCATGGCGCCAACGGCCAGCTGGCCTGCGCCCTGATACACCGAGTCGATGATTTGCTGCTTGTTGACCGACATGTCCATTGCCTGACGGACCTTGAGCTGGGCCATCGGGTTGGGTTCGTTGCTGCCCTTGATCTTGTCCATCACGTTGTAGGCGATGTAACCCAGGTTGAAGCCTGCCTGGTGGGGCATCTTCAGGTTCGGGTCTTCGCCAAGGGCCTTGAGGTCAGCCGGGCGCGGGAAGAGGGTGACCTGGCACTCGTTCTTCTTGAGCTTCTGGATGCGCACCGACGGGTCGGTGGTGATGGCGAAGATCAGGTTGTCGATCTTGACGTCTTCAGGCTTCCAGTAGTCCTTGTTGCCGGTGTAACGGATGTTTGAGTCTTTCTGGTAGCTCTTGAATACAAACGGTCCGGTGCCGATCGGCTTCTGGTTGATATCGGCAGGCTTGCCTTCCTTGAGCAGTTTGTCGGCGTACTCGGCGGACTGGATGGAGGCGAAGCTCATGGCCAGGTTTTGGATAAACGCGGCATCGACCGTGTTCAGAGTGAAGCGAACGGTCTTGTCATCGATCTTTTCCACCTTGGCGATGTTTTTATCCATGCCCATGTCGGTGAAATAAGGGAATTCGGTGGGGTAGGCCTTACGGAACGGCTGGTTGATGTCGAGCATGCGGTTGAAGGTGAAGAGCACGTCGTCGGCATTGAAGTCGCGGGTTGGCTTGAAGTACGGCGTGGTGTGGAACTTGACGCCATCACGCAGATGGAAGGTCCACGTCAGGTTGTCGGGCGAGACATCCCAGCTGGTTGCCAGGCCCGGCTCAACCTTGGTGCCGCCACGTTCAAACTGGCTCAGGCGGTTGAACATGGTTTCGGCCGACGCATCGAAGTCAGTACCGGTGGTGTACTGGCCCGGGTCAAAACCCGCCGGGCTGCCTTCAGAACAGAACACCAGGTTGGTCGCTGCGTGGGCGAAAGGTGCGCTTGCCAGCAGGCTGGCGCCTACTAAAAACGGAATGACCGCGTGTTTGAACATGGTGGCCTCATGATTTTTGTCATTTTTGGTTTGAGGGCGACCTTGTGAGTCGACCCGGCGATACTTATGCACAGCCTATACCCAATGCAATATGTGTAGGCGGCTGAAGTTTGAAAATGTGGAACGATCGTACAAGAATGTCGCTTATCTATAAGTTATGACGCATTTGATCGTTTGCGTCCGGCTTTTAGACTCATTTTCTTACGTGCTTTGGAGCCTTAAGCGTTGCGCATGCACTGTTTTGGTACAGCGTTGTTACTTATCTAGACTCTCGCCTTGGAAAGATGTAAGCCGGTGCTGACAGCGCCTGTAGGCCTATGCCTTTTAATATTAGGACCGTCTGTAGGTGTTTTCCGAATGGCATAAAAAAACCCCTGAAACCTCAAGGCTTCAGGGGTTTGTAGGACGTTTAAGGCTTATTGCATCTGTACTTCAATCACGCCATCGGCGCTCATGCTGACTTCGCTGGTGCCGGCTTCGACTTCTGGCGTTGGTGCAGAGTCCATCGCAGGCGCTGCGGCTTTCATCATCATCTCGCTACGCATGTAAGGCTGCGGGTAACCATTGGTGTTGAGGTTCAGGTTGACGATTTTGTAACCCTTGCCGCCCAGTGCGTCGGTGGCCATTTGAGCGCGAGCCTTGAACGCGTCTACGGCATCCTTGAGGAGCGCGTCTTCGCTGGTTTTACGAGTGGCTTTGGCGACGGTGAATTGCATGCTGCCCATTTTCAGGGTTTGCATCAGATCACCGGTGAGCTTGGACAATGCAGCGAAATCGGTGCTTTCCAGGCGCAATTCGGCGCGCTCGCGCCAGCCGGTGATCTTCTGGGTTTTATTGTCGTAAATCGGGTAGCTGTTGCGGTTGCCTTGACGCAAGGTCACTTCCTTGACGGACTTGGCCTGGCCGATGGCCTTGTTCATGGAGGTGGTGATTTCTGCGGCCAGCTTGGCGGCATCAGTGTTTTGCGCTTCGGTGTACAGCGTCACGATCATCAAGTCGCGGGGGACTTCCTGGCTCGCTTCGGCGCGTAGGGAAATCTGGTTGTAATGAATGTCTTCGGCCAGAGCGGGCAGGCTGGCCAGTGCACCGATGCTCAGGGTCAAAAGGGCCGCGGTGCGTTGAATGTTGGACATGGAAGCTCCTTGAATGAGGACAATAATGGCTATATGACTCTAATTAGCGGCCATCAGTTCGCCCGATTACATTTTCGATACATTTGGCGGCTACTTCTTTGTCCACTGTGGGAGCGGGCTTGCTCGCGAAGCAGGCACCAGGGTCTGTCAGCCAGACCGCATCGAAGCCATCGCGAGCAAGCCCGCTCCCACACAGTTTGCCCAGATGCAGGCCATTAGCCGCTTTTTCACAAAAAACACTGTGGCTCTTTGCCGCACTTTTGCCTGTGGGGCCGCCCGCTTGGTTATACTCTCGGCGATCCGCCTGGAGCGCTCATCAGGAGAGCTCATGCTCGCCCCCGTTCAGTTATTGTCCGCGACTCGCCAGAATCTCTGGCGTCTTACGTTTATCCGCATGTTGGTACTGGCCGCGCAAGCAGGTTCGGTTGGCTTTGCCTACCTGTTCAACTTGCTGCCGTTGCCCTGGTTTCAGCTGAGTATCACCCTTGGGTTTTCAATGCTGTTGTGCGCGTTTACCGCCATCCGGTTGCGCACAACCTGGCCCGTGACTGAGCTTGAGTATGCGCTGCAACTGGCCTGTGACCTGTTTATCCACAGCGCCTTGTTGTACTTCTCGGGTGGCTCGGCCAATCCCTTTGTTTCGTATTACCTGGTGCCGCTGACCATCGCCGCGGTCACGTTGCCCTGGCGCTATTCGCTGGTGTTGACCGGCATCGCGCTGGCGCTCTATACCCTGTTGTTGATGCAGTTTTACCCCATAGACACCGTGCCGTTTTTCCGCGAAAAACTGCAGATCTACGGAATGTGGCTGAGTTTTGCCCTGTCAGCGGCAGTGATTACGTTTTTCGCTGCCAAGATGGGTGAAGAACTGCGCCGTCAGGAAGAACTGCGTGCGCTGCGTCGTGAAGAAGGCCTGCGCGACCAGCAATTGCTGGCGGTGGCAACGCAAGCGGCCGGTGCGGCCCATGAGTTGGGCACGCCGTTGTCGACCATGAGTGTGCTGCTTAAAGAGATGCGCCGCGATCACCAGGACCCTGAGCTGCAAGATGATCTGAGCGTGCTCCAGGATCAGGTCAAGTTGTGCAAGGAAACCCTGCAGCAGTTGGTGCGTGCCGCTGAGGCCAATCGTCGGTTGGCGATTGAGGTCCAGGACGTCACCCAGTGGCTGGATGAAGCCTTGAATCGCTGGCACTTGATGCGCCCTGAAGCCACTTACCGCTTTCAGTGCCTGGGCCACGGCCCTGTTCCGCGCCTGGCGCCGCCTCCGGACTTGACCCAGGCATTGCTCAATTTGCTCAACAATGCAGCCGATGCCTGCCCTGAAGGGCTGGAAGTCTGCCTGGACTGGGATGCAGTTGATCTGACCATCAGTATTCGTGACCACGGTCCGGGTGTACCGTTGGCCATCGCCGAGCAAATCGGCAAACCCTTTTTTACCACCAAGGGCAAAGGCTTCGGTCTGGGCCTATTCTTGAGCAAGGCCAGCGTGACCCGCGCTGGCGGCTCGGTAAAACTCTACAGTCATGAGGATGGCGGAACGCTCACAGAGCTGCGCCTGCCACGTGTCGCCCGAGGAAATGAAAATGAGTGAAGAAATTCAGGTCGAAGGCGAAGAGCTGCCGCATTTGTTGTTGGTAGATGACGACGCCACTTTTACCCGTGTAATGGCGCGTGCCATGAGCCGTCGCGGTTTTCGCGTAAGCACCGCGGGTTCTGCCGAAGAAGGGCTGATTCTGGCTCAACAGGATCTGCCCGATTATGCGGCGCTGGATCTGAAAATGGACGGTGACTCAGGCCTGGTCCTGCTGCCCAAGCTGCTTGAGCTCGATCCCGAGATGCGAGTGGTGATCCTCACCGGTTATTCGAGCATCGCCACCGCCGTCGAGGCGATCAAGCGCGGCGCCTGCAACTACCTGTGCAAGCCTGCGGATGCCGATGACGTGCTCGCCGCCTTGCTGTCCCAGCATGCCGACCTTGAAACCCTGGTGCCGGACAACCCGATGTCGGTTGACCGCTTGCAGTGGGAGCATATCCAGCGTGTGCTGGGTGAGCATGAAGGCAATATCTCGGCCACTGCCCGTGCCTTGGGCATGCACCGTCGTACCCTGCAGCGCAAATTGCAAAAGCGTCCGGTCCGGCGCTAAGCCATTTGTAGTGAATGAGGCTAGTGGGGATGTCATGCCTGGGCTGCGGGGCGTTCTGGCACCGTGCTAGAGTGCGGCACCCCGCTTTTTGGAACCCGACATGAGCCTTCTGATTCGTAGTGCTGCGTTGAGCCTGCTGCTGGCCAGCTTGCCTTTGGCGGCAGCCCCTGTTGCTACACCGCTGCTGCATGGGCAGTTTCTGCCTGCGGATGATCTGCAAGTGCGCAGCGAGGTGCCCGAGCAACAGCAATTGATGCTGGTGACATCCTATTCGGTGGTGGTGGGGAGCCAGCGTCAATCCAATCAGCAACCGATCCCGGTGACCTCGCCTTTATTGGTGCGCTTGAAAGGCAAGCCCATGAGCCAAGGTGCGACGGTGCGCCAGGTGCTGATTTCGTTTGATGGCGAAAGTAAAAGCCTGAAAAAGCCCGTGTTTGACAGTAAAACGCGGACTTTGAGCCTTTCGTATCCGCTGTCCCAATACCGCGTCGTGATTGATTTGTTGCGCAACGACACGGTCTATTGCCAGTTTTTGACCTATGCCAATGGCCATATCTGGGCCGACTTGCACACCGGTAGCGTGCGCGCACGTTGAGCCTTGGGTAAACTGCGGGCCCGTGAAGTATCAGCAGGCTGGAGCCGGACATGCGTAAAGACAAGAAGCAGTTGATTGGTGACGAGATCGGCGACGAGCAGATCAAGTTGTTCCTGGATTTCGAGCCCGTGGACGCAACCTCGCCCTCGCTGCACAAACTGATCAAAGCCTATCGTGGCCTGCGTATCGATGACTTTGGGCGCTTCCTGACGTTCTTCAAGGAAGCCGGTTTTGACCTGGATGGCAAAGACGAGCACGGCCAGACCTTTGTCGACATCATCAAGGATCAGCGCAACGCCGACGAGTACATCGAACTGATTGACCAGGCTCGCGGTTGATTAGCCTGTAGGAGCGGGCTTGCTCGTGATTCTGGCGCCTCGGTCTTCAAGTTGAACCGCGTCGATTTCATCGCAAGCTAGCTCGCTCCCATTTAAAGCACTAACCCTCTCCTGATTAAAGATTGATCCCACACCACGCATGGGTTTTGCGGCGGGGAGCTTTTGTGTGGGCGATCAATACTCAAGGCTCAACTGCTCACAAGGGCTATGGGCAGGCCGCTCAGGGAAGGGGGTCGAACAATGAATCATTTATTCACGTGTTTCAGTGCGCTGTTTTTTGCAATCGTCAGTGGCTGGGCATTGGCTGGCGATGAGGTGCTGGAGGTTGAGATCTTCAATGCCACGGCTCAGGCGATTGTTCCGGGCAAGGATTTTTCGTGGCTTGAAGCGCCCGACGCTACCGGCCATGATTTTGTAATCGAGCCGCACTCCAGCCTGGAGTTGCTGTACTACTTGCCCACGTCCCGTGGTGCGGATCTGTTCACCTATCAGCAAGGTGAGCAGGCGTGCCTGTTCGGCTTCGGCCATCTCACGCCGGGGGGTGGTAACCTCGACCGCTGGGCTCAGGCCAGGTCGATTGGGTCAGTCCCCATTAGCTGTGCCGCTGAGCTGATTGCAGTCCCCGACGACGATGAATATTCGCTCAACGGCGGCTCGCGGGTGTTATTCACCATGGGCTGATGCTGCGGGATGGAACCACAAAAAAGCCCCTCGGCCTGAAGCAGGACGAGGGGCTTTTTTTGACGCCTCAAGACGTCGGTGGTGCGTTACGCGATGCTGGTGTTGGCGCTCTGTGGCTCAACCAGTTCCAGCAACTCGGAGTTGCGGGTGCTGATTTCGCGGTACAGCTGGGCGTCGGTCTCGAGAACGTGTTCCCGTGCCGGGAAGATTTCCTTGAGTTTGGTCGCCCACTCGCCAGTGGCTTTCTGCGGGAAGCAACGCTCGATCAGGTCCAGCATGATCGAAACGGTGACCGAAGCGCCCGGAGAGGCACCCAGCAGGGCGGCCAACGAACCGTCCTTGGCCGCAACCAGTTCGGTACCGAACTGCAATACGCCGCCTTTTTTCGGGTCTTTCTTGATGATCTGAACCCGTTGACCGGCAATCTCAAGACGCCAGTCTTCGGCTTTGGCCTGCGGATAGAAACGACGCAGGGAGTCCAGGCGTTGTTCCATCGATTGGCGCACTTCGCTGACCAGGTACTTGGTCAGGTCCATGTTGTCGCGAGCAACGGCGAGCATTGGCCCGATATTACCCAGTCGGATCGACATCGGCAGGTCAAGGAACGAGCCGTGCTTGAGGAACTTGGTGGTGAAGCCGGCATAAGGTCCGAACAGCAGGGACTTTTTGCCATCGACCACACGGGTGTCCAGGTGCGGCACCGACATCGGTGGCGACCCGACTGCGGCCTGGCTGTAAACCTTGGCCTGGTGCAGCTTGACCACTTCAGGGTTGTCGCAACGCAGCCACTGGCCACTGACCGGGAAGCCGCCATAACCTTTGCTTTCTTCGATGCCCGAAGCTTGCAGCAGCGGCAAGGCCGCACCACCTGCACCCAGGAACACGAACTTGGCATCAACGTAGCGGGTATTGCCGCTGTTGGTGTCTTTGATGCTCACCGTCCAGCCGCTGCCATTGCGCTTGAGGCCCGTGACCTTTTTGCTGTACTTGATCTGGGTGTCTGCTGCGCTGGCCAAATGCTTGAGCAACTGCTGGGTCAGGGCGCCGAAGTTCACGTCAGTACCCTGCAGTACACGGGTGGCCGAGATCTGCTGGTCCGCAGGGCGGCCCGGCATCATCAGGGGCATCCACTCGGTCATTTTGGCTTTGTCTTCGGTGTATTCCATGTCTGAAAACGCATGGTGCTTGCTCAGCACTTCAAAACGTTTTTTCAGGAAGGACACGCCTTTTTCGCCTTCAACGTAGCTCAGGTGAGGTACCGGGCTGATGAAGGATTTGCACGAACCGAAAGTCCCTTTTTGTGCCAGATAGGCCCAAAACTGCTTCGACACCTCGAACTGGGCATTGATATGCACAGCTTTTTTGATGTCGATCGAACCATCAGCCGCCTGCGGCGTGTAGTTCAGCTCACAAAGGCCAGCGTGACCGGTACCTGCGTTGTTCCACGGGTTGGAACTCTCCGCAGCACCTGAGTCCATCTGCTCAACAACTTCCAGCTTGACGCCGGGGTCGAGCTCTTTGAGCAGTACGGCGAGGGTGGCACTCATGATGCCCGCTCCAACCAGTACTACGTCGACTGCTTCGTTATGCGCCATTAACGCGTCTCCAAAATCTACGGCACCAAATTGACGGCATAGCTGCCAGGTGTTCCGAGGCGGGTTCTGATTTGCCTCGGGTCACTCATGGCCGGGATCGCCATGTCCGATTCTTCGCAATTTCTTGCAACTTTAGCGGACGCCACCAACCGGGCCTTCAAGGTTCATATGAACGCATTTCAGTACTCGGGAGGCAATTCGACTTAAGGTCTAGAGCGTCCGTTTGTGCAACCAAATCCGTAAGCGGACAGGCTTCAGTCTTGTGCTGTGGAGCCGACTTCGATCCTGCTTGGTGGGGTAATTTCAGACGCTAATGGTGCATGTTCAGACGCAAAACTTTTCATTTGCTCGCCACACTCTTGTGAAGTTGTGAAACCCGTTTTTTTTCACGCTCTCTTGAAGACGTGAACCTCAAAAAAGGGCTACCGCACGCCGGGTACCGAACCCAGTGACCGAGCGTTATGGCAGCTCTGGCAGACCCTGTAAAAAGTGGGGATACGCAATAAAACGCAAGCGCACCTGCTTCACATGGTCTGTGTGGGCGGCTCTCTGTGGGCGGTGCGGGGGAGCTAATACAAGCGCATTAGCGATGCTGCGAGGCCCGATCAGGAGACGTCCTTATAATCGGGGGGAGATTGTAGCGAAGAAACGCGGGCAATTGATCCTGTTAAATGACTTTTATTGGTGCGTTGGTCAAAGTCCCAGCAGGGGTTGCACTGCTGAACGTGGTGCGGACGAGGCAATACGGGCGCTGGCGGGTAGTACCTGGTGCAACCAGTTGAGGCGGATTTCTTCGATTTCGACCCAGCTGTCGCCGACCGGCGGTTGTTTGCATTGCTTGAATGCCTGGCAGCGACCCGTCGGGTCGAGGCGGGCGAAGCAGCGGTTAGGGCGATTCAGGCCCAGCAACGATAAGAACCTGTTCATGGCAGCACCTGTTGAGTCAGTCAGTCAGACAATGCCCTGTTGACGTGACATCACGATGTAATGGCGATGACAGGGTGGTGACAGCATGCGGCTAGTTCGCAGGCGCACAGCACCCTATACTGACGGCCTGTTTTACCCAGTCCTGGAGAGATGAGCATGTTGCAACGCCTGTTGTTCGGTTTGATTACTGTGACCAGTTTGACTCTGGTCGGCTGCGCCCACAGCCCGCAACAACTCAGCCCGCAACCCAAGCTGACCACCCAGCTTGCGCCAGTGGGTCGTGGCCAGCCGGTAGTGGTGCGTGTGGTCGACGGTCGTCCTTCGCCAACCCTGGGCACCCGTGGTGGCATGTACCCCGAGACCAGTGCAATCAGCGTCAGCAGTGCCGACCTGATTCCCAAGCTACAAGCCCAGGCTGAAGCCGCCGTGCGTTTGCTGGGCTACACGCCTACATCCAATGCGATGAATGCCCCGACGTTGACCGTGACCCTGGCCGAACTGAAGTACCAGTCGCCCAAGGACACCATGTACGTGACCGAAGCGACCATTGGCGCAACCTTCCGCTCCGATGTGAAGAACGGTGGCCGTACTTACAGCGGTCGTTATGGCGCCTCCCTTGATCAGCGCTTCGGCATGGCGCCCAATCAGGAAACCAACACCAAGCTGGTGAGCGATGTGCTCAGTGACGCACTGACCCGTGTGTTCAAGGATCCCTCCATCGGTCGTTTGCTCGGCGAGTAAATGCTGCAAAACAAAAAGCCCGAACTCAGTGAGTTCGGGCTTTTTTGTGTCTGGCTTCAGGCCGCTTCGGCATACAGCTCAAGGCGGCTGACGCCGGTGAGCAAGTCCAGTTCAGGCAAATCGGCATGGGTATGGCCGCTCAAGGCGCAATAGACCAGCCAGTGGCGATCCTGAACGTTAAAGGCCAAGCCCTCGATCAGTGCCTGTTGTTCGTCGCTGGGAGCGATGAGGTAAAGGCGGTCCTGGTTTTCTGCGTGCAACATGACAAGCTCCGTGTCGGTGTCGAGGGGCCACAGAGTGGCCTCTCTTCATGACGATACGGTGACAGCAGAAATTAAGCATTGCTGTGGGAGCGAGCCTGGTCGCGATGCGGGCGGCTCAGTTTGTCGGTGCATCGAGTCGATGCAATCGCGACCAGGCTCGCTCCCACGGGTCTTATCGGGTTACAGGGGCAGCCCGGCCTTGACCCGATACTGATTACGTACCGGCATCGCATATTGCAGCACCAGGTACGGGCGGTGTTCGGCCGGGCAGGCGTCCAGGCGGCGTTGCCATTCCTGTTGTGCCTTGGCCAGTTCTTCGGCGCTGAATACCTCGGCAGCCGTTGGTACTTGCAACTCGGGCTCGGCATCAGCCCACTGCGCATACGCCAGGTAGTGCGCAGGGAACAGGCGGTAACCGCTGAGGATATGGCGATCCATTTCCGTGGCCAGCAATTTGCTGTCCTCGAAAAGCTCGGTAATGGGCGCGGCAAAGTTCACGTGTACGCGACCTTTGTAACCGGTAATGCCGTTGGCGATACTGGTGTCGTCTTCGCCCGGCGCCTTGCTGTATGTGCCCGTGGTTGCGCGGATATACAGCTCTCGAGCTTTGGCCTGATCGCAGGGGTCGTATTCGTAGCTGATCGAAACCGGGGTCAGGTTCAGAGACTGAATGACCTCGGCGAACGGCTCGCTTTTACGGCTCATGTGAAACATTTTCAGGATCGCCGAGTCGGTGCGGTCATCGCCGTCCTTGGCCCGGCCTTCAGCCTGGGCAATCCAGATTGACTGGCAGTCCGTGCGGATCGAGTGATTGATGTAAGCCGACAGCAGTTGATAAGCAGCAAGCTTTTCACGGCGCCCGGTGATCGAGCGGTGAACGATGAAGCTTTTGTTCAGGCGCATCAAATCGCTGACAAAGGGCTTTTGGAGCAGGTTGTCGCCAATGGCGATACGGGGTGTTGGCAGGCCCGCGTGATAAACCGCGTAGTTGACGAAAGCCGGGTCCATCACGATGTCGCGGTGGTTGGCCAAAAACAGATAGGCACTACCCGTCTTCAACTGTTCAACGCCGGTATAGGTCACACCATCAGTGGCATGCTCGATGGTGCGGTCGACGTAAACCTCGACCTTGTCTTGCAAAGTGGCGACGGAGGTCACGCTCGCGAACTCTTTACGCAGACGATGGGCTATAAGTGGTTTTAACAGCCAGCCGAAAGCGCCTGCCAGGCGCGGGAAGCGAAAGTGGGTCAGGATATCTAGAAACGCCTTGTCGCTGAGCAACCGGGCCAGCACTGCTGGGACTTCGGCGTCGTCGTAAGGTCGGATGGTATCGAATTCGCCCATCATGCTCTCTTGTTGGAAACGGCTAGGGTTGGTACGCAGGGCAGGGCAAAAAAATAGCCCTGCTAATAGACAGGCGATTATACGCACAAGTCACTCAGGAGACCGCGATGCTTGAAACTGAGCACTATGAATGCCCTTATTGTGGCGAGCAGGCAGAAGCTGTACTCGACCTATCCGGTGGCGATCAAAGCTACATTGAAGACTGCCCGGTGTGTTGCCGGCCCATTATGTTTCATCTACAGACCGACGGTCGGGAATGGATGCTCGATGTTCATACCGAAAATGAGTAGCGAGTGAAGCTCATGCAGCGCATCTACGAGCCGGAAAACCTGATGGAAGCCGAGCTGTTGCTGGGCATGCTTGCCAGTGAAGGGGTGGAAGCGCGGCTGGAGGGGCGCGACCTGATCGGGGCAACGGGCGAATTACCCGTGTTCGGTCTGCTGGGCTTGGCGGTTGCCAATGATCGCGCGCAATACGCGCGAGAGTTGATCGATGCGTACAATGCCGCGTCACCGGTGGCGGGTGATGAGCCCGAGAGTTTCCCCGATGTGCTGGATTGCTGAAGCCAGCGACGGTTTTTTCACTGCTTTATAGAAGAAGAGTTGTGCTGCCCCATGTGTGGACGTTTTGCCCTGTTTCGCTGGAATCCTGCGTTTGCAGCCTTGCCCGGTTTCCCCGCTGATCAGCAGGCCCAGTGGAATATTTCGCCCAATGACGCGGTGTTGATCCAACGGGTGGGTGCCGAGCCTGGCCAGCGCGAACTGGCACGGGCGCGCTGGGGGCTGACCCCGGCCTGGCTGACCGATCTGTCACGCACTCCTGCCCATGCCCGGGCTGAAACCGTGGCCGAGCAGCCTATGTTTCGCGACGCCTTGCGCCAGCGGCGCTGCCTGATCCCGGCCAACGGTTTTTACGAATGGCGCGGCACCACCCGCAAACGTCCCTATTGGCTGACACCGGGGGAGGGGGCTTCGCTGTTTTTTGCCGGTATCTGGGAGGCGTACCCGGTTGAGGGGCATGTGTGGTTGAGTACCGCGGTGATCACCCAGGCAGCGGCCAGTCAGCGTCGGCCGTTGATTCTGGATGAAGCGGGTCAGCAAGCCTGGCTTGATCCAGAAACGCCGCTTCATGTATTACAGGCGCTGCTTGCCAGCCCGCAGATGCCGTTGCGTGAACGACCGTTGGCCAATCTGGTCAATGATCCCAAACTCAATGCACCCGAGTGCCTGACGCCGGGTTGAGATACGATGCGCACCCTCTTTATGGAGATAGTTGATGGGTAAGTTAGCGGTAGTGTGCGCGATGGGCGCCGGGTTGTTGCTCGGCGGTTGCCAGGCGGTGAATACCACCAGTGGTGGGGCGGTCGGCGTTGAGCGCAAGCAGTATATGTTCAGCATGTTGTCGAGCCAGCAAGTTGACCAGATGTATGCGCAGTCGTACCAGCAGACAGTGAGCGAGGCGAGCACCAAGGGTGCACTGGACAAGACCAGTGCCAACGCCAAGCGCCTGCAGGCAATTGCCAACCGACTGATTGCCCAGGCCCCGGCCTTTCGCCCGGATTCCGCGCAATGGAACTGGGAAGTCAATCTGATCAAGAGTGATGAGCTCAACGCCAACTGCGGTCCTGGCGGCAAGATCATCTTTTACAGCGGGATCATCGATCAGCTCAAACTCAGTGATGATGAAATCGCCGCGATCATGGGCCATGAAATTGCCCACGCTTTGCGTGAGCACGGGCGTGAATCCATGTCCAAGGCTTACGGCATCGAAATCGCCAAGCAAGGCGCCGGTGCATTGTTGGGGTTGGGGCAAGACAGCCTTGGGCTGGCCGACACGGTGGTGAATTACAGCCTGACCTTGCCCAACAGTCGCAGCAATGAAAACGAAGCAGACTTGATCGGCCTGGAGCTGGCAGCGCGTGCGGGTTACAACCCGAATGCGGCCATTACCCTGTGGCAGAAAATGGCCCAGCAATCACAGGATGGACCGCCTGAATTCATGAGCACTCACCCGGCCTCCAGCAGTCGTATTACGGCGCTGCAAGCAGCCATCCCCAAGGTAATGCCGCTTTATCAGCAGGCCCCGAAATCGTAACCCCCTCGTGGGCGCGGGCTTGCTCGCGATTGGATCGCTGCGGTCTGACACTTAAACCGCGTTGCTGCCATCGCGAGCAAGACCGCTCCCACACTCAAAAGCGGGCTACACCCAGCCGCTGATCTGCATTGCCTTGTACACCGCCACGATGGCCAGTACGACGAACGCGGCAGCTGCCAGGCGTCGAATCAGGGTCAGCGGCAGTTTGTCAGCCGCAAAGTTACCCGCCAATACCACCGGTACGTTGGCAATCAGCATGCCCAGGGTGGTACCGATAATCACCAGCCACAGATCCGGGTATTGCGCAGCTAGCATCACGGTCGCGACTTGGGTCTTGTCGCCGATTTCGGCAATGAAAAACGTGATCAGAGTGGTAACGAAAGGTCCGTACTTGCGCGCGGTGCTGGCTTCGTCGTCATCCATCTTGTCGGGCACGAGGGTCCACAACGCAGTAGCGGTAAAGCTTGCAGCAAGGATCCAGTGCAGCATGGCGTCACTGAAGAAGGTGCTGAACCAGGCGCCTACGGCACCGGCCGCCGCATGGTTGGCCAGCGTCGCGACCACGATGCCGGCAATAATCGGCCAGGGTTTGCGAAAGCGTGCGGCGAGAATGAGGGCAAGCAGCTGCGTCTTGTCGCCGATTTCGGCTAAGGCAACAATTGCGGTAGGAACGAGTAAGGAGTCGAGCATCATCAGGTAGCTTCCAGGGGCGGGTCGACACGGCTATGACACGTACAGCCTTCCCGCCCCGGGTAAGGTGTTCGTGTCATAGGTCTTGTCAAACCCCGGTCCGTCTGTGCGGACACCTGGGTCGCATACGCCATGGTCTGTTGACCAAGTATGTTGACGTATGCCGGACGAGCGTGGCGCTCGTGGGAGACTACTCCCCTAGGACGGAGCGGATTCTGCCTAGGCAAATCCGATCCGGCAAGCCCTTATTTCACAATGTGTTCAACGGCGCTTGGCGCTGTAAATCCGGAAACCCTGACCTTCAGCCTTGACCGCGCAGGCACCGAAATGCTCTTCGATCAGCGGTTGGTAACGCAGGAAGCTGTTGGCAACAATCCGAAGTTCGCCGCCTGTTTTCAGATGTTTGACTGCTTTTTGCAGCAAGTTTTCAGTGGCGTGGTAATCGGTGTGCACCCCGACATGGAACGGCGGATTGCTCAGAATCGAGTTCAAGCCCATGGGCGCGGCATCGATGCCGTTGCCTGTAATCACTTCGCCTTCCAGGCCGTTGGCGGCAAGGGTCAGACGGCTGCTGGCCGTGGCGAAGGCATCCACGTCGAGCAAGGTGACAGTGTTATGCGGGTAGCGCCGTTTGACCGCAGCGCCGAGCACGCCTGCGCCACAGCCGAAGTCCAGCACGTGACCGCTGGGCAGTTTGTCCAGATGCTCAAGCAGCAAGGCGCTGCCGCGATCCAGGCGCCCGTGGCTGAACACGCCCGGCAGGCTGACGACCTTTAGCGGGCCTTCAGCCAGCGGCAGTTCGTAATGGTGCGCGAGGTCTTCAAGTACCGGCACGCTCGGAGCGTTATCCACAGTCACTTGCCACAACTGGCAGTGCCGCGCGCTGTCGAGCTTGCGCGGCTTGCCGAACGGGATCAGCTGTTTGGAGGCGCCTTCAATGCCGCCCTTTTTTTCGCCAACCAGAAACACATCGGCATTGGGTAAGCGAGCGGCCACGGCCTTGAGCACGTAGTCGCTCAGTTCCTTGGACTTGGGCAGAAACACCACGGCAGTGTCGAATGCCCGTTCGGGGATTTCGACACCAAACTGCACACGACCTTCAAAGCGGGCGTCGAGTACGGCCTGGTCGCCGGCGTGCCAGCACCAGCCGTGTGCATCGGGCAATTCGCCGAGTAGTTCGTCAGCCGGCAAGCCGACTAACAGCACCGAACCCTGAAAGTATTCAGGCTGACGAAGCAGTACTTCACTGCGCGGATCCATAATCTGCTCCTCAAAAAGGGGCGCAGTCTATCAACTGACGACCCGCAGCGCTGTACCGTTAAAGAACGCTTCGGCGTTTTGCGCCAGTTGGCCGACGATACGCTGCCGGGCCTCGCGGCTGCCCCACGCGCTGTGCGGGGTAATGATCAGGCGCGGGATGTCGGCTGCCAGCAGCACGTTGCCGTCGCGGGGAGGCTCGACGCTCAGCACGTCGGTCGCCGCGCCGCCCAGATGGCCGCTGCGCAGCGCGTCGGCCAGAGCCTGTTCGTCGATGATGCCACCGCGTGCGGTGTTGATCACAAAGGCCCCGGGCTTGAGCAGTGCCAGCTCCCGGGCGCCGATAAAATTGCGTGTGTGCTCGGTGAGCGGGCAGTGGAAGGTCAGGGCGTCGACCTGAGGCAGCAGCTCGTCCAGGGTCAGGCGGTCGGCGTGGGCCGGGCGGCCGGGGATCTGACCGATCAATACGCGCATGCCGAAGGCTTCGGCCAGTCTGGCCACTGCGCTGCCCAGTTCACCATGACCGAACAGACCCAAGGTCTTGCCTTCCAGCTCCACAATCGGAAAGTCCAGCAGGCAAAACTGTTTGGCTTCCTGCCACTGACCGTCGGTGACGGCTTTTTGATAGTCGATCAGGCGTGTGGCCATTGCCAGCAGCAGGGCAAGGGTGTGCTGTGCCACGGATGGCGTACCGTAGCCCTGGCAGTTGGCAACGGTGATCCCTTGAGCGCGGGCGGCCTCAAGGTCTACGTTGTTGGTGCCGGTGGCCGCCACCAGAATCAGCTTGAGGTCCGGGCAGGCGGCGAGAGTGTGGGCGTTGAGTTGGACTTTGTTGCTGATGGCTACACTGGCGCCTTGCAGGCGTTCGATCACATTCGCGGGGGTAGTGTCCGACCACACCTGCAGATCGCCGAAGCTGCGACGCAGCGGGCCCAGGTCGAGGTCGCCCAGATCCAGTGACGTGTAATCAAGGAATACGGCGCGCTGAGTGTTAGTCATCAACTGTACCTTTTGTGCTGTGAAATGAAGGCGTAATGTGGCGAGCCTAACAGAAGAAACAATTTGTAATGGAGCCGTACATGTACTGGACAGAATTTTTGACCGTTGCCCTGATTCACCTGCTGGCGGTGGCCAGCCCCGGGCCGGATTTTGCCGTGGTGGTACGCGAGAGCGTGACCCACGGTCGCCGCGCCGGTATTTTTACCGCCTTCGGTGTAGGCACGGCGATTTTCGTCCATGTCGGTTATTCGCTGTTAGGTATCGGGATTATTGTGTCGCAGTCGATTGTGCTGTTTAACGCGCTGAAGTGGCTGGCTGCGGCTTACCTGCTGTACATCGGCTTCAAGGCGCTGCGGGCCAAACCGGCCGATCCGGCCGCACTGGCCGCCGCGTTGCCGGTGGGTGAGCGTACGGCTCGCGGTGCGTTCACTTCGGGCTTTGTGACTAATGGCCTGAACCCCAAGGCGACACTGTTTTTCCTGTCGTTGTTCACCGTGGTGATCAACCCGCATACGCCGCTGTCGATCCAGGCTGGCTACGGCGTGTACCTGGCGGTCGCCACCGGGCTGTGGTTTTGCATGGTCGCCATGCTGTTCAGCCATCAGCGCGTACGCACCGGCTTTGCCCGCATGGGGCATTGGTTTGATCGCACCATGGGGGCGGTACTGGTGGCGCTGGGCATAAAGTTGGCGTTTACCGAGATGCATTGATCCCTATGCGTAGTCGCTGCCGCAGGCTGCGAGCTTTTGATCTGATAGCGATTAAAAGCTCGCAGCCTGCGGCAGCGACTACGGGAGTGGGAGTGTTCTTGTCAAAATCTGGATTTGCTTCATCCTTGCGGGCTTATTGCAGTGTGCCCACGGAGAAGTATCGATGTCCTCAGTCAACCGGTCCTGGCGCCGCGCCAAGCTGGCGCTGGCAGTCAGCCTCGCGTCGACGTCCGCCTGGGGCGTGAGCTTCAATGTCGGCCCGGTCGAGGGCCAGATCGATTCCGAGTTGTCCATCGGTGCCAGTTGGTCCACCGCCAAGGCCGACCGTAACTTGATTGGCGCCAACAATGGCGGCAAGGGGCAATCCGAAATCTCGGATGATGGCCGCCTCAACTTCAAGCGCGGCGAAACCTTCTCCAAGCTATTTACCGGCATGCACGCACTGGAGCTGAAGTACGGCGACAGCGGCCTGTATGTGCGCGGCAAGTATTGGTACGACTTTGAGCTGCAGGACGACAGCCGGCCCTTCAAACCCGTCAGCGACAGCGGGCGCAAAGCCAGTGCGCAATCGGCCGGGGCGCAACTGCTGGATGCCTTCGTGTACCACAACTATGAGATCGCCGATCAGCCCGGCGCGGCGCGCCTGGGCAAGCAAGTGGTCAGTTGGGGCGAGGGCGTGTTTATCGGCGGCGGGATCAATGCGATCAACCCCACTGACGTGTCGGCTTATCGGCGGCCGGGCACTGAATACAAAGACGGTCTGGTGCCGGTCAACCTGTTTTATATCTCGCAAAATCTGACTGACAATCTGTCGGCTGAAGCTTTTTATCAGCTGGATTGGGAGCAGTCGCAAGCAGATAACTGCGGGACGTTTTTCTCCCAATCCGATGTGATGGCTGACGGGTGCAGCGGCAATTACCGGGTGATGAGCAAACGCTCGGCGTTAGATGTGGCAGACCTTGCGGCGCTCACGGGTGCGGGTGTCGACGTAAACGGCGAGGGCGTGCTGGTGCGTCGTGGCGCTGATCGCAATGCGCGCAACGGTGGTCAGTTTGGCGTGGCCATGCATTATGTGTTTGAACCGCTGGACACCGAGTTTGGCGCCTACTTCATGAATTATCACAGCCGGGACCCGATCCTCAGTGCGGGCGCTGCGCCGCAGTCGGCCTACAACGCTGCGGCAGGTGCGGGCGGGCTGGGGTCGATGATCGTTGCCGGCAACTCCAGCTACTACGTCGAATACCCCGAAGACATCCACTTGTATGGCTTGAGCTTCGCTACCAGGTTATCCACAGGCACGGCCTGGAAAGGCGAGCTGAGCTATCGTCCCAATGCGCCGGTGCAACTCAACAGCAACGATTTGCTGTACGCCAACATCACGTTGCTGCCTGGACTTGCAAGCGCATCGCCATTGACCGTGACTCCCGGCGCGGATGTACAGGGCTATCGGCGTAAGGAAATCACCCAGTTCCAGACGTCCCTCAGCCATGTTTTCGACAACGCCATGGGTGCCAATCGCCTGACCGTGACCGGCGAGGTAGGGGTCACCTACGTGGGCGGGCTGGATAGCTCATCAGACTTGCGTTATGGCCGTGATCCGGTGTTCGGTTCAGACGGCCATGACGGCTTCACCACCGCCACTTCCTGGGGCTATCGTGGTCGGGCGGTGTGGGAGTACAACAGTGTTTTACCCGGTGTGAACCTGAAGCCCAATCTGGGCTGGTCCCATGACATCAGCGGCTATTCCCCTGGTCCCAATGCCAACTTCGAAGAGGGCCGCAAAGCCATCTCCGTTGGCCTGGACGGCGAATACCAAAACACCTACACCAGCAGTCTGTCGTACACCAACTTCTTTGGCGGGCGCTACAACACGCTCAGTGACCGCGACTTTGTGGCGCTGACGGTGGGGGTGAAGTTCTAAGTCGGAGTTTGTGAGGTGGCGATCGGGCGACTATGGTTTGCGTAGTGCAAATGTCAGCGACCAAAGGAATTTTTACAGCGGGTCGTGTTCTAACGCCCACAAAGGTCCAATGCCAACGGCCTTTGCCCCAGAAAGATTGATCAGGAGCTTCACCATGTTCATTTCGCGTCGTTTGATTGTTGCTGCAAGTGCGGTTGCCTTGCTGGCCGGCTGCGCTTCGCCTAACCCGTATAACAACCAGGGCCAGGCGTCTTCCGGGACGGGCATGAGTAAAACCGCCACCTACGGTGGTCTTGGGGCATTGGCTGGTGCTGTAGCCGGTGCTGCCATCGACCACAACAACCGTGGCAAGGGTGCGCTGATCGGCGCCGCTGTGGCGGGTCTGGGTGCTGCAGGTTATGGCTACTACGCTGACAAGCAAGAGGCGGCACTGCGTGCAAGCATGGCCAATACCGGCGTAGAGGTTCAGCGTCAGGGCGATAACATCACTCTGGTGATGCCGGGCAACATTACCTTTGCCACCAACTCCGCCAACATCGCCCCAAGTTTCTATCAGCCACTGAACAACCTGGCGAACTCGTTGAAGCAGTTCAACAACCAAAACCAGATTCAGATCGTGGGTTATACCGACAGCACCGGTAACTACAACTACAACATGCAGCTCTCGCAGCAGCGTGCGCAGAGCGTGGCGACCTACCTGACGTCCCAGGGTGTGAGCGGTCAGTACCTGTCAGTACGTGGCGCCGGCCCGGCCGACCCGATTGCCAGTAACGCAACAGCTGACGGTCGCGCGCAAAACCGCCGCGTTCAAGTCACGCTGGCGCCGATCCCTGGCATGCAATACCAGCAGCCAGGTCAGGTGCAGCAGTACCCGTAAAGGCAAGGCACTTCGTAGCAGCTGCTACGGGTTAGTCACCAGCCATACAAAAAAAGCCCCGCGATCCTTGCAGATCGCGGGGCTTTTTATTGGGCGTGACGTTTACTTTTTCAGGCCGTAATGCTCATCGAGCATACCCGGGCCATTGGGGCTCTTTGGGGCGTAATCCAATGGCGGCTCAGTACTGTGCGGCGGAGTGATGCGCTCGCGATGCGGTTGTGGCACATCGGAGTGCAGAGCAGCCAGCAGGCGTTGGCGAGTTTGCTCGTCCAGGGCCAAACGGTTGGCGCCCTCGGCGAGGTGTTCTTGCACGTCCTGATAGCTCTGAGTGAGCTTTTTGACCAGATTGGCGGTGGTGTTGAAGTGGGTCACCACTTCACTTTGGTAACTGTCAAAACGTTCCTGGATGTCGTCGAGCTGACGCTGCGTACGGTTAGGCACGGCATTTGGCAGTAGACGAGCAACCAGAAAACCAATGGCGACACCGGCAACCAGGGCGAGAGTCGGCAACAACCAAATCAAGAGCGAGTGTTCCACGAGTCCTTCCTCTATAAACGGCTTTGCTTTACGTTAACGGCTCGGACCTGCGCTGTATACCGCGATGCACTCGCAAATATGTCAGACAGAATCTATCAGCTAGACGAGTCGACCCAATTTGAGGTCACGGAGTTCCTTCTTGCTTACCCGCGAAACCCCCGTAGTAATTGATGGCCCGGTCGGCCAACTGGAAGCCTTGTACCTTGATTCTGCTGAGCCACAGGGCCTTGCGCTGCTGTGCCACCCCAATCCGGTGCAGGGCGGAACAATGATGAATAAAGTGGTTTCGACCCTGCAGCGCACTGCCCGCGATGCTGGCCTGATTACCTTGCGATTTAATTACCGTGGCGTCGGCACGAGCGCTGGCAGTCATGACATGGGCACCGGCGAAGTCGACGATGCACTGGCTGCGGCTCATTGGTTGCGCGCCAAACACCCTGAATTGCCAATCACCTTGCTCGGCTTTTCGTTTGGCGGCTTTGTTGCAGCCAGCCTGGGTGGCCGGCTTGAGGCCGAGGGCGAGCATTTGTCGAGGGTGATCATGGTCGCCCCGGCGGTGATGCGTCTGCGCGACGAAGATGCCTTGCCCCACAACTGCCCGCTAACGGTTATCCAGCCCGAAACCGATGAAGTGATCGATCCGCAGCTGGTCTATAACTGGTCAAACGACCTGTCGCGCCCCCATGAGCTGCTGAAAGTGGCAGAATGCGGACACTTTTTTCACGGCAAGCTGCCCGAGCTCAAAGAGTTGGTAGCGCCACGCCTTTCGAATTGATTGCAGCCTGATAAGCGATTACCCATGACCACTCGTACTCGTATCCTCACCGGTATCACCACCACCGGTACGCCGCACCTGGGCAACTACGCCGGGGCCATTCGCCCTGCGATCGTGGCCAGTCGCGACCCCAATGCCGACTCGTTCTACTTTCTGGCCGACTACCACGCCCTGATCAAATGCGATGACCCGCTGCGCATTCAGCGCTCGCGTCAGGAAATCGCGGCGACCTGGCTGGCGGCCGGTCTTGATGTAGATCGTGTGACGTTCTATCGCCAGTCAGATATCCCGGAAATCCCGGAACTGACCTGGTTGCTGACCTGTGTGGCGGCCAAGGGGCTGCTCAACCGGGCTCATGCCTACAAGGCTTCGGTCGACAAGAATCTGGAAAATGGCGAAGACCCGGATGCGGGCATCACCATGGGGCTGTACAGCTACCCGGTGTTGATGGCCGCAGACATCTTGATGTTCAACGCCAACAAGGTGCCGGTCGGTCGCGACCAGATCCAGCACGTTGAAATGGCCCGGGACATTGGCCAGCGTTTTAACCACTTGTTCGGCAATGGCAAAGAGTTTTTCGCCATGCCTGAAGCGCTGATCGAAGAAAGCGTGGCTACCTTGCCAGGCCTCGATGGTCGCAAGATGTCCAAAAGCTACGACAACACCATTCCGTTGTTCAGCAGCGCCAAAGACATGAAAAGCGCTATTTCGCGCATCGTCACTGATTCCCGTGCGCCGGGCGAGGCGAAAGATCCGGACAACTCGCACCTGTTCACCCTGTACCAGGCATTCTCCACGCCTGAGCAGGCGGCAGAGTTGCGCAGTGAGCTATTGCAGGGCCTTGGCTGGGGCGAGGCGAAAGAGCGTCTGTTCAAGCTGCTGGACGCCGAACTGGGTGAATCCCGCGAGCGTTATCACGACTTGATGTCACGACCTGCCGACATGGAAGACATTCTTCTGGCAGGCGCACAAAAAGCGCGTCAAACCGCGAGTCCATTCCTGGCGCAATTGCGTGAGGCGGTGGGTCTGCGATCGTTTGTCAGCGTGGCTCAAACCGCCGCTGCCAGCAAAAAGAAGGCCGCCAAGGGCCCTCGCTTTGTAAGTTTTCGCGACGAAGACGGCAGTTTCCGTTTCCGCCTGCTCGCCGCCGATGGCGAGCAACTGTTGTTGTCGCGCAATTTTGCCGATGGCAAAGCCGCGGGTCAGGTCACCAAGCAACTGCAATCCGGTGAGCCACTGGATGTGCGCAGTGACGAGCTGAGCTTCAGCGTCTGGCTGGGTGACGCCTGTGTGGCCGACAGCCCGGCGTTTGCCGACAGCGTGGCGCGTGATGCGGCTATCGAAGCACTGCGACTGGCGCTATTGCCCGCGCAAGACTGAGAAAGTGCGACGTTTCGTCTCAGGTTTGATTGCCATTCTTAAGGGCCGTCGCTACAGTGTCGGCCCGTTTTTGTTGCCTTGCTAACGAATTATGACGCCTCTAGAACGATATCAAGTTGATCTGAAACGCCCGGACTTCTTTCACGATGCCGCACAGGAAAACGCCGTGCGCCATCTGCAGCGCCTGTACGACGACCTGGTGGCTGCTTCGCAGAGCAAGCCGGGTCTGTTCGGCAAGCTGTTCGGCAAAAAAGAGCAGGCGCCGGTCAAAGGCCTCTATTTCTGGGGAGGCGTGGGCCGGGGCAAGACTTATCTGGTCGATACGTTCTTCGACGCGTTGCCGTTCAAGCAGAAGATGCGCACTCACTTCCACCGCTTCATGAAGCGCGTGCATGAAGAGATGCGTACCCTCAGTGGCGAAAAGAACCCGCTGACCATCATCGCCAAGCGCTTCTCTGATGAGGCGCGGGTGATTTGCTTTGATGAATTCTTTGTGTCGGACATTACCGATGCAATGATCCTCGGCACCTTGATGGAAGAGCTGTTCAAAAACGGCGTTACCCTGGTCGCGACGTCGAACATCGTGCCGGACGGTTTGTACAAGGACGGCTTGCAACGTGCGCGTTTCTTGCCTGCTATTGCACTGATCAAGCAGAACACCGAGATCGTCAACGTCGACAGCGGCGTCGACTACCGTCTGCGCCATCTGGAGCAGGCTGAGCTGTTCCACTTTCCGCTGGATGAAGCCTCCGAGAAGAGTTTGCGCGAAAGCTTTAAAGCGCTGACGCACAACTCTACCCGGGCGATTGAAGGCGATGACTTGATCATCGAAAACCGCACCATTCGCGCTCTTCGCACTTGTGATGACGTGGCCTGGTTCGATTTTCGCGAGTTGTGCGACGGCCCGCGTAGCCAGAATGACTACATTGAGCTGGGTAAAATCTTCAACGCTGTGATCATCAGCGGTGTAGAGCAGATGGACGTTAAAACCGACGATATCGCCCGACGCTTTATCAACATGGTCGATGAGTTTTATGACCGCAACGTAAAGCTGATCATCTCGGCTGAAGTTGAGCTCAAGGACTTGTACACCGGCGGGCGCCTGAACTTCGAGTTCCAGCGCACTCTCAGCCGTTTGCTGGAAATGCAGTCTCACGAATACCTGACCAGGGCGCACAAACCCTAGTCGAGAAAAAGGCCTGCATTGCAGGCCTTTTTTTTACCCTCCTGAATCTGGAGGGCGTCTTCAGCATCAGGCTGTCACAGTCATGGCCGGAATTTAAGCGACTTGTTTTACGCCCGCCTGCAGGAACTGCTGCCGATACTGGTTCGGTGACAGCTCGGTGTGCTGGCGAAACAGTCGCGCAAAGAAACTCGCGTCGTCATAGCCCACGTCGTAGCTGATGGTCTTGATGCTTTTGCGCGAGGCCGAGAGCAGTCCCTTTGCGGTTTCTATGCGCAGGCGTTGCAGGTAATGCAAGGGCTTGTCGCCCGTTGCGAGCTGAAAACGGCGCATGAAATTGCGGATACTCATGCCGTGATCGCGAGCGACGTCTTCAAAGCGAAACTTGTCGGCAAAGTGATCTTCGAGCCATTGCTGAATTTGCAGAATGATCACGTCCTGATGCAGTTTTTGGCCGCCAAAACCAATGCGCCCCGGGGTGTAGTTGCGCTGCACCTCGTAAAGAATGTCCCGGGCCACGGCCTGGGCAATATTGGCGCCGCAGAAACGCTCGATCATGTAGATATAGAGGTCGCAGGCAGAGGTCGGCCCGCCGGCGCAGTAGAGATTGTCTGCGTCAGTGAGGTGCTTGTCCTGATTGAGGTGAACCTCAGGGTAGCGCTGGGCAAACGTGTCGAAAAAGCGCCAGTACGTGGTTGCTTCCTTGCCATCCAGCAGCCCGGCTTCTGCGAGCCAGAATACCCCGGTGGCCTCCGCGCACAGGACTGCGCCGCGAGCATGCTGCTCGCGCAGCCACGGCAGGACTTGCGGGTAGCGCTGGCAGATTGTGTCGAAGTCTTCCCCGAAGGCCGGAAGGATGATGATGTCGGAGTCCTCCAGGCCGCCATCGACGGGGAGTACCACATTGCTGAAGCTGACTGCGGGTTGGCCGTCAGGGCTCACCAGTCGCGTTTCGAAGGTGGGGGTCAGGCCCCGGCCTAATTGCTTGCCATGACGCAGGCTGGCGAGATGAAAGAAGTCCTTGGCGTGCATCAGGGTCGAGGCGAATACCCGATCGATGGCCAGGATGCTGACGCGCCTCAGGGGCGTGGAGCGTTGAGTAGACATAGACATATTTTGATTATTCTTATAGGTGAAATTGGTCAACTTACGGCTGGATCGTCTTATTTTTTTCCCTGTGTGTCTAGGGGGAGGTTACGCCGCCCCTGTAGCAGCTGCCGCAGGCTGCGTCCGGCAGCGTAGCCGTCGTAAGGTCTGAGGTTGCGCACTGACAGTTAGTCGGCGCTCTCAGGTTTACGATTGCTTGGAAATCGGACGTCGCCTTCTGCAACTGCTACGAAAACGGTTTACAGCAGGATCAAGGCGCCGGGTTTGGCTGCTCCTTGTGAATCGCTTCGATGCCGGCCAGTACTTCATCCGATAATTTCAGGTCGTGGCTGGCGATATTGCTTTTGAGTTGCTCCATCGACGTCGCCCCAATGATGTTGCTGGTGACGAACGGTTGCTGGGTGACGTAAGCCAGTGCCATCTGGGCCGGGTCCAGGCCGTGTTCGCGGGCCAGGGCCACATAACGCTCGCTGGCAGCCACGGCCTGCGGGTTTGAATAGCGCGAGAAGCGGCTGTAGAGGCTCAGGCGGCCTTTAGGCGGCTGGGCACCGCCACTGTACTTGCCCGACAGCATGCCGAACGCCAGGGGCGAGTAGGCGAGCAGGCCGCATTGTTCGCGAATGGCAATTTCGGCCAGGCCCACTTCAAAGCTGCGGTTGAGCAAGTTGTAGGGGTTCTGGATCGATACGGCGCGTGGCCAGCCACGGCTTTCGGCCAACTGCAGAAACTTCATCGTGGCCCATGGCGTTTCGTTGGACAGGCCTATGTGGCGGATCTTGCCAGCCTTGACCTGTTCGTCGAGTGCCTCAAGAGTGTCTTCCAGGGGGGTGAAGTCCTCGTCGGCGTTGTGCTTGTAGCCCAGCTGACCGAAAAAGTTGGTACTGCGTTCAGGCCAGTGCAGTTGGTAGAGATCGATCCAGTCGGTTTGCAGGCGTTTGAGGCTGGCGTCCAGGGCTTGCACGATGTGAGTACGGTTGTGTTTCAGGTTGCCGTCGCGGATGTAGTCGATGCCGTTGCCGGGGCCAGCGATCTTGCTTGCCAGGATCCAGTCGGCACGATCGCCGCGTTCCTTGAACCAGTTGCCGATGTAGCGCTCGGTGCTGGCGTAGGTTTCGGCCTTTGGCGGCACCGGATACATCTCGGCGGTGTCGATAAAGTTGATGCCGGCATTTTTCGCGTATTCGATCTGCTCGAAGGCTTCAGCCTGGGTGTTCTGCTCGCCCCAGGTCATGGTCCCGAGGGCGATTTCGCTTACTTTCAGTTCGGTCCGGCCTAGCTTGCGGTAATCCATCGTGTGCTCCTTCGGGTAAACAAACATAAAAGCAGGTTGTAATTTTTTGCGCAATCTGGATAATTGCCGACCTCTTTCTGCAGTGGAAGTGATGCGCCGCCTGCCGAAGAATCTTGCCGTTGAACGGACGCGCTGACCCGAGCCCCCGATAGCGTCTGTATCCGGCTGCCTTTGACTTGTCAAAGTACGCACTATTCAGTAAGATCTGCCGTCTAATTTACAGGGCGGCCCCTGAGGCTATAAAGAATGAAAACTTTTACTGCTAAACCAGAAACAGTAAAGCGCGACTGGTTTGTCGTCGACGCTGCTGGTCAGACCCTGGGTCGTCTGGCCACCGAGATCGCGAGCCGTCTGCGTGGCAAGCACAAGCCGGAATACACTCCGCACGTTGACACCGGTGACTACATCGTTGTTATCAATGCTGAGCAGATCCGTGTTACTGGTGCTAAAACCACTGACAAGATGTACTACTCTCACTCCGGTTTCCCGGGCGGGATTAAGTCGATCAACTTCGAAAAGCTGATCGCCAAAGCTCCTGAGCGCGTGATCGAGACCGCGGTTAAAGGCATGCTGCCTAAAAACCCACTGGGTCGCGACATGTACCGTAAGCTGAAAGTCTATGCGGGCGCTGCTCACCCTCATACTGCTCAGCAGCCCCAAGAACTGAAGTTTTAACGGAATAGTTCATTATGTCGGCGACTCAAAACTACGGCACTGGCCGTCGTAAAACCGCAACCGCTCGCGTTTTCCTGCGTCCGGGTACCGGTAACATCTCGATCAACAACCGCACTCTGGAGAATTTCTTCGGTCGCGAAACTGCCCGCATGGTAGTTCGTCAGCCGTTGGAACTGACTGAGACTGTCGAGAAATTCGACATCTACGTCACCGTGATCGGTGGTGGTGTAAGTGGTCAAGCTGGCGCAATCCGCCACGGTATCACTCGCGCACTGATGCAGTACGACGAAACCCTGCGTGGCGCTCTGCGCAAAGCTGGCTTCGTAACTCGCGATGCTCGTGAAGTTGAACGTAAGAAAGTCGGTCTGCGTAAAGCGCGTAAGCGTCCGCAGTACTCGAAGCGTTAATTCGCAGCTTCGTTCAAAAAAGCCCAGTCTCCTTCGGAGCTGGGCTTTTTTTATGGGTGATGAATTATTGGTGTGACAACTTGCCACATCCAGCAAACGCCTATACTACAAGGCTTGTAGCCGCCCGAGAGCGGTAATTACCTTGTCAGAGTAGGGGCTTTTCATTACCATTCTGCAAAATTTTTATAAGTTCAGATGCAAATTTAGTAGATGCCTGATTTAACAGGCCACAAAGCTGATGGGAGAGGACTGAATGAGCAATGACGGCGTAAATGTCGGCCGGCGTCGCTTCCTCGTAGCAGCCACATCCGTGGTGGGTGCTGCAGGAGCGGTGGGGGCGGCGGTCCCGTTCGTGGGGTCGTGGTTTCCCAGTGCCAAGGCGAAAGCCGCTGGCGCACCGGTGAAAGTGAATATTGCAAAGGTCGAGCCAGGTCAGCAAATGATTGCTGAATGGCGTGGTCAGCCGGTATTCATCGTACGTCGCACCGAGGAAATCCTGGCAAATCTGAAGAAGATTGAAGGGCAGCTTGCTGACCCTGATTCCAAGCAATCTGATCAGCCTGCTTATGTGAATCCGGAGTTGCGGTCGATCAAGCCAGAGATTCTGTTGTTGATCGGTATTTGCACCCACTTGGGTTGCTCGCCTACGTTCCGTCCTGAGGTCGCGCCCGTTGATCTTGGCAAGGATTGGGTAGGTGGTTATTTCTGCCCTTGTCATGGTTCGCACTATGATCTGGCCGGCCGTGTTTACAAGTCGCAGCCAGCCCCGCTGAACCTGCCAGTACCGCCCTACTATTATGAGTCGGACAACATTGTTGTCGTTGGCCTCGATGGGGAGAACGCGTAATGAGCAAGTTCATGGATTGGGTAGACGCCCGCTTCCCTGCAACCAAAATGTGGGAAGATCACCTCAGCAAGTATTACGCCCCGAAGAACTTCAACTTCTTCTATTTCTTTGGCTCCCTCGCATTGCTCGTTCTGGTTAACCAGATCGTTACCGGCGTGTGGCTGACCATGAGTTACACGCCGTCGGCAGAAGAAGCTTTTGCTTCTGTCGAATACATCATGCGTGACGTCGAATACGGCTCCATCTTGCGTTACCTGCACTCTACGGGTGCATCGGCGTTCTTTGTTGTCGTCTATCTGCACATGTTCCGCGGCTTGCTCTACGGCTCCTACCAGAAGCCCCGTGAGCTGGTGTGGCTGTTCGGCATGATGATTTATCTGGCCCTGATGGCAGAAGCCTTCATGGGCTATTTGTTGCCTTGGGGTCAAATGTCCTACTGGGGCGCCCAGGTAATCATCTCGCTGTTTGGCGCGATTCCGGTTATCGGAAACGACCTGACCCAGTGGATCCGTGGTGACTACCTGATCTCCGGGATTACCCTGAACCGCTTCTTCGCCCTGCACGTAGTGGCCTTGCCGATCGTGATTCTGGGGTTGGTGGTGTTGCACATTCTGGCGCTGCACGAAGTCGGGTCCAACAACCCGGACGGCGTGGACATCAAGAAACACAAAGACGAAAACGGCATACCGCTGGACGGCATTCCCTTCCATCCGTACTACACCGTGAAAGATATCGTCGGCGTTGTGGTGTTCCTGTTTATCTTCTGCTCGATTGTGTTCTTCTTCCCGGAAATGGGTGGTTACTTCCTGGAAAAACCGAACTTTGAACAGGCCAACGCCTTTAAAACGCCGGAGCACATTGCACCTGTCTGGTACTTCACGCCGTTCTACGCGATCTTGCGTGCGATTCCGGACAAACTGCTTGGCGTAATTGCCATGGGTGCCGCGATTGCGATGTTGTTCGTGCTGCCCTGGCTTGACCGCAGTCCTGTGAAGTCCATGCGCTACAAAGGCTGGATGAGCAAGGTGTGGCTGTGGGTGTTCTGCATCTCCTTCGTGATTCTGGGTGTGTTGGGTGTATTGGCACCGACCCCGGGCCGCACGCTGCTGTCGCAGGTCTGTACGTTCCTGTACTTCGCCTACTTCATTCTGATGCCGTTCTACACCAGACTTGAGAAGACCAAACCGGTTCCGGAAAGGGTGACTGGCTGATGAAAAAGCTATTTGCTGTATTGATGCTCGCAGTTATGCCTGTGTTCTCCTTTGCGGCTGAACAAGGTGTGCAGCTCGACAAGGTCGACATCGATGTTTCTGACAAGGCTGCCATGCAGGATGGCGCGCGCACGTTCGCCAACTACTGCATGGGCTGTCACAGTGCCAAGTTCCAGCGTTACGAGCGCGTGGCAGACGACCTGGGTATTCCCCATGACGTCATGCTCGACAATCTGGTGTTCACCGGTGCCAAGATTGGCGACCACATGAACATCGGCATGCAGCCAGCTGATGCCAAGGCCTGGTTCGGTGCTGCACCGCCAGACCTGACTCTTGTTGCTCGTGTTCGTGGTACTGACTGGCTGTATAGCTACCTGCGCGCTTTCTACGAAGACCCGTCTCGCCCTTGGGGTGTGAACAACAAGGTTTTCCCGAACGTGGGTATGCCTAACGTTCTGGCGCCGCTGCAAGGGCGTCAGGTTGTGGGTTGCAAGCAAGTACAGATCGTCGAAGACGGCAAGAAGCAGTATGATCCGCTCACCGGCACGCCTTTGACGCATGAAGCGTGCGACCAGCTGACAGTGCTGCCTAAAACCGGCGCGCTGACTGAAGAGCAGTTCGATGAGAAGATCAAGAATCTTGTGACCTTCCTGTCCTACTCGGCCAATCCGGTGAAGCTGGAGCATCAGCGCATCGGTACTTACGTGCTGATCTACCTGGCTTTCCTCTTTGTATTCGCTTATCTGCTCAAGCGCGAATACTGGAAGGATGTGCACTGATATAGTTACACGCAATGCTGTTAATCGTGCGCGCCCGAGGGTGTCTCTGAAAAGGTAACAGTGCAGGACGGGTGGCAAGCGGGGTCTAGCGACTCTGTTTGCCCAGGTTCTGCGGTTATCAGAGGCGTTCCTTGGGCGCGTTCGTTTTTCTGCTCCCGATAATTTCAACAAGCGAGGAGGACCGCCATGGGCGTGACCAATCGGTTGGCCTGTTACTCCGACCCCGCCGACCACTATTCCCATCGAGTACGTATTGTGCTCGCAGAGAAAGGTGTCAGCGCCGAGATCATCAGTGTGGAGGCGGGCCGTCAGCCGCCGAAGCTGATCGAAGTGAACCCTTACGGCAGCCTGCCAACCCTGGTCGATCGTGACCTGGCGTTGTGGGAGTCGACTGTGGTGATGGAATATCTGGATGAGCGTTACCCGCATCCTCCGCTGTTACCGGTTTATCCGGTTGCGCGGGCCAATAGCCGTCTGCTGATTCATCGTATTCAGCGTGACTGGTGTGCTTTGGTTGACTTGATCCTTGATTCGCGGACCAAGGAGCCGGCACGTGTAGTGGCTCGTAAAGAGTTGCGCGAGAGCTTGACGGGTGTTTCTGCATTATTTGCCGACAAACCTTTTTTCCTCAGCGATGAGCAAAGTCTGGTCGACTGCTGCCTATTGCCGATACTCTGGCGCTTGCCTATTTTGGGTATTGAATTGCCGCGGCCAGCCAAGCCGCTGCTCGACTATATGGAGCGCCAATTTGCGCGTGAGGCTTTCCAGGCAAGTTTGTCTGGTGTCGAACGCGACATGCGCTAAAGCTTAGGAGCCCTCGATGAATTCAAGTCGACCTTATCTGGTGCGTGCGCTCTATGAGTGGATCGTTGATAACGACTGCACTCCGCACATGCTGGTTAACTCTGACTACCCGAAGGTGCAAGTGCCTGCGGGTTTTGCCAGTGACGGGCAGATTGTCCTGAATGTTTCGCCAACCGCCGTGCGTCAATTGCACATGGACAACGAAGCAGTAAGCTTTGAAGGGCGTTTTGGTGGTGTACCGCACACGTTGTACGTGCCTATCCCTGCAATCATGGGTGTTTACGCCCGCGAGAACGGCCAGGGTATGGTGTTCGACCTGGAAGAGCCTCTTGAGGCTGATGACGAGGTTGAGCCGGATGACGATGGGCCGCCACCAGGATCTGAGCCGCCTCGACCTACGGGTCGGCCAAGCCTGAAAGTGGTGAAGTAATAAAAAAGGCGACCTGAGAAGGTCGCCTTTTTTGTGTCTGGCAGTTGGGTGCTGTCAGTCGATGTACTCGAACAGTTTGACGATTTTTTGTACGCCAGAAACACTCTGCACCAGGCTGGTAGCGCGGGCTGCTTCCTGCTTGGTCACCAGGCCGAGCATGTAGACGATGCCGTTTTCCGTGACGATTTTGATCCGCGAGCCGGGAATCGCGTTGTCGGTCAGCATTTGGGTCTTGATCTTGGTGGTCAGCCAGGCGTCGTTGTTCCGCGCCAGGATCGAAGACGGTGCCATGACTTGCAACTCGTTGTTGACCTTCTTCACGCGTTGAACGGCGGCGGCAGCTTGCTCGGCCTGGGCCTTCAGGTCGGCGCGCGGGGTTTGGCCGGCCAGCAGCACGATGCCGTTGTAACTGGTGACAACGATATGCGAGCCGGTGTCCAGATCCGGATTGGCCTTGGCCACGTTCACGGCTACCTTGGTTTCAATCAGGGAGTCGTCGATTTTGCTGCCGAAGGTGCGGGTGCCGCGATCATCCTCAATAGGCTTGTCGCGGGTGGCGGTCAGTACCGAGCTGCAACCGGCAGTCAGACCAAGACACAGGGTCAGGGCTATCAGGCCAAGGCGATTAAAAGTCATTCTTCACTCCCGAACAGTTGGCTGTCGATCAGATCGCACAAGCAGTGGATCGCCAGCAGGTGGACTTCTTGAATTCGTGCGGTGACATTGGAAGGTACGCGAATCTCTACGTCCTCGGGCAGCAGTAGTGAGGCCATGCCGCCGCCATCACGGCCAGTCATTGCGACTACGACCATCTCGCGATCGTGGGCAGCTTGAATGGCCTGGATGATATTGGCCGAATTGCCGCTGGTTGAAATAGCCAGCAGCACATCGCCGGGTTGGCCGAGTGCGCGGATCTGCTTGGAGAAAATCTCGTTGAAGCTGTAATCGTTGGCGATCGAAGTGATCGTCGAAGTGTCGGTGGTCAGTGCAATCGCGGGCAGGCTGGGCCGCTCGCGTTCAAAGCGGTTGAGCAGCTCGGATGAAAAGTGCTGGGCGTCACCTGCCGACCCGCCATTGCCGCACGAAAGCATTTTGCCCTCGTTGAGCAGGGCATTGACCATCACCTGGCTGGCTAGCTCGATGTGAGGGGCAAGCACTTCCATCGCCTGCTGCTTGGTGTCGATGCTGGCTTGGAAAAGCTGGCGAATCCGGGATTGCATGTCCATCTATGTGACCTTAAGTAGGGCGGCTGGTCGGGCGTTATCCAGGTGTTCCTGAGTGACTTCCCGGCACAAGAATGTGCAGCCAGCAAAGCAAAGCAAAATCGTTCAAAAAAGGGTGCTGGAATCGGTCTGGCAGCGTTATTGGCTGTCAAAGGCATTCCGTAGCCAGTTCAATTGGGGTGTTGCGCTGTCCATTGTCACCACGTCAAATCGGCACGGGTGATTGGCCCAGCGTGTCTCCCGCTGCAAAAAATGCTGGGCGGCAAGTATCAGCTTTTGGCACTTGCGTGCGTCAATGCTGGCCAGAGCGCCACCCCATTGCGTGTGTTGTCGGTAACGAACTTCGACGAATACTACTGTATCGCCGTCAAGCATGACCAGATCCAGCTCGCCGCGCTTGCATGACCAGTTTTGCGCCAGCAGGCGCAAACCCTGTTGCTCAAGATGCCGCAGCGCCAAGCGCTCGGCATCCTTGCCAATGTGTTGGCTTGAGCGCTCGGGCATCAGTTTGGGGTAGCAGGCAGGCGTTGAGGCTGGCCATTGATGAACTCGGCCCATGGCAGCTGACGCTCGACACGCTGTGCCGGGCTCATGCTCAGGCTGCCGGAAAAGCCGTCGATCCGGCTGTCGGGCAGTGCCTTCAACTGACCCAGGCTCGGTGCCAGGCGATAGGCGTCGATACCCATAGCGTATAGGCGTCCCAGGCTACCGCCTGCTTGTGGCCATTGTGCGGTCACTTGTTGACGCAGCGGGTTGGACGGATCGAGCAGCCAGGGTGTTTCACAAAAGCGGATGCCGTTCATGTCGTTGTACTGGTTCTGGTCGCCACTGGCGCTGAATACGTGGGAGGTCGCGTAAACAGGGAGGTCACCAGCGTACTGATAGTTCAGGGTCGGTTTGATCTGCTGGGCTTGCTGAGGGGTGGCGGCCAGGAAGATAAATTCCATGTCCTGTCGGCGCGTAGGTTGTGCGGAGCCACCGCCTTTACGCAATTGCACCAGGTCTGCGACTTGCTGGGCCAGTGCTACGGGCTTATCGATATGTTCTATGCCAACGATGGTGCCGCCGTGGGCTTCCCACTCCTGGCGAAACGCCTTGAGTACACGGTCGCCCCATTCGCCGACTGGCACCATTGCGCCAGCGCGGGTCAGGCCATCGGCACGTGCACGTCGAGCTACTTCGCGGGCTTCATCTTCAGCTGCCAGGCCAAACTGGAACAGTTGTGCAGGACCTTGAGCGCCCTCGCTGTAGTTCAGGGCCAGTGTGGTGATCGGCAATTGCGGGCGAGCACTGAGTTGCTTGACCAGGTTTTTTTCCAGTGGTCCGACCACCAGTTGCACGCCGTCGGCTTGGGCCTGGCGATAGAAGTCGTCCAGCGAGGTCAGGCGCGAGCTGTTATAGAACTGAATGTTTGGCGGGTTCTGGCCTGCTTGTTGGGCCTGATAGTGAGCAGCCATGAAGCCATCACGCAGTGCTTTGCTCACAGAAGCCAGTTGGCCGTCCTGTGGCAGTAGTAATGCAATTTTGGTCAGGGGCTGGCTGGCCAGTTCCTTGAGCTTGATCAGTGGTGCCGGCAGTTGGATGGCAGCAGGGTGGGCAGGGTTTTGTGCGCGCCATTGATCGATAGCGTTTTGCTGATCCTGCAGGGTACTCGCGCTCTTGACGGCCAGGGCCAGAGACATCCAGCCGCTCAGTACATCGTTGCTCTGGGCGTGCAGTTGATCGACCGGCAAGGCGGCCACCAGTGCCCAAATGGCTTCGTTGTTGCTACTGGCGGCGTCGCCGGTCAGGTTCGGGCTCATGGCTGCGCGTTCACGGGCCGCTGCCAGCGTCTGGCCATCAGCTTCGAGGGCGAGGGCGTGGACGGTATGGGTACGCACCTGCAGGTCGGCTGGCAGTTGGCCGAGGATCGACGTGCTTGGGTGGTTCAAGGCCGCTAACGCTGCTTTGTGGTCATTGCGGCTCATCGCCAGCTCGGCTGCCAGGGTGTTGGCAAAAACTTGCTGGGCAGGTTTGAGTTGATCCAGTGCAACCAACCCCAGAATCTGTGCCGCGCGCGCCGTATTTTGCTGGCGCTGGGCAAGGTCGGCTGCCGACAGGCGCAGCAGGGCGGCCTTTTCCGGATTTGTGGTTTCGGATGCCTGCTGGAGCAATTGCTCAAGACTGGCGTCCGGGGTCCGTGGAAGTTCGCCAAGGCTGGACGAGGGCGAGCTAGCGCAAGCCGCCAACAGGGCAGCGAGGCAGAGGGCAGTGAACAGCCGCAGGCAAGCGATCATGTAGTGTTCCTGATACTCGATCAAATGAGTGGGGAAGTGTACCCAAGCACTGGCCGGGGCGCGATGTTAGAGGCAATAAAGCCTGAATTTAGATGCTATCTGTACGTTGTGGAGGTGAAAGTTTCCCCACTTGGCGGTTTGCGGCCTGCAGGGTGGGTGCGTTCATGAGGGCTCTACGCGCTACAATGGCGGCTTTAACTCTTATGAGGTGTGCGTTTTGACTGCTCCAGGTGATTTGAATTCCGTTCTTGGCTCACTTTATGTGGTGGCCACGCCCATCGGTAACCTGGACGACATCAGTGCGCGCGCGCTCAAGGTCTTGCGTGACGTGTCACTGATTGCGGCCGAAGACACGCGCCACTCCCTGCGCCTGCTGCAGCATTTTGGTATTTCAACGCCGCTGGGCGCCTGTCACGAACATAACGAGCGTGATGAAGGCAGCCGCTTTATTCAGCGTTTGCTGGCCGGTGAAGATGTCGCATTGATTTCTGATGCGGGTACGCCGCTGATCTCCGACCCGGGTTATCACTTGGTGCGTCAGGCGCGAGCGGCTGGCGTCAGGGTTGTGCCGGTGCCGGGTGCCTGCGCCTTGATCGCGGCCCTGTCTGCGGCGGGGCTGCCTTCTGATCGCTTTATTTTTGAAGGGTTCCTGCCTGCCAAGGCTGTCGGGCGTCGTTCGCGTCTGGAATTATTAAAAGAAGAGCCCCGCACGCTGATCTTTTACGAGGCGCCGCACCGGATTCTTGAGTGCCTGCAAGATCTTGAGCTGGTATTTGGGTCAGAGCGCCCGGCATTGCTGGCGCGCGAGCTGACCAAGACATTCGAAACACTCAAGGGTTTGCCCCTGTCCGAGTTGCGTGCATTTGTTGAAGGCGACAGTAATCAACAGCGCGGCGAATGTGTTGTGCTGGTTGCGGGCTGGACCGCGCCAGAAACAGATGAAGTGGTCAGTAGTGAGGCGATGCGTATTCTCGACTTGCTGCTTAAAGAAATGCCACTCAAGCGTGCGGCTGCACTTGCCGCTGAAATAACCGGTGAACGCAAAAACGTCTTGTACCAAGTTGCACTTGAAAAGCAGAAAGCAGAGTAACAATTGATATCAGGTGATGGCGTTTTGATGTCTTTGCATGTATTGCCCCGTGACTAAAGGCCGCAACTCAGGCAATTCAACCTGCCTTGCGGCGTTTAACGCTTGTTCTATACGCTCTGTACAGTTAATCTTCGCCCCGGAGAGTCGATTGGACAGTCGCTGCCTTCTATGAAAATTAGGGGGGGGAGGAAAGTCCGGGCTCCATAGGGCGAAGTGCCAGGTAATGCCTGGGAGGCGTGAGCCTACGGAAAGTGCCACAGAAAATAACCGCCTAAGCGCTTCGGCGCCGGTAAGGGTGAAAAGGTGCGGTAAGAGCGCACCGCACGACTGGCAACAGTTCGTGGCTAGGTAAACCCCACTTGGAGCAAGACCAAATAGGGTTCCAAGGCGTGGCCCGCGCTGGAACCGGGTAGGTTGCTAAAGATGTCCAGTGATGGCCATCGTAGACGAATGACTGTTCACGACAGAACCCGGCTTACAGATCGACTCTCCACCTTTTTTTCTTCTGCTTGCCCTGCAGGCAGAATGCTATATCAGACAGCGCTTAATCCCCCGCCGACATTTCCAAGATTAATTCCCGACGTAATGCCGAAAAGTTCTTACTCTTAACAAACTACTTTAAGTTTGAAGTCCAGGGCTTTGAATTCGCTGCGCCTTGCTCGTCAAAAAAACCTTCCGCTTACTGCTCTACGTCTATTTACCCTCCTAAATCTCAGTTATGTAAGGGTTTTCCTGTGGGTCGCTCCTTGACGGTGTGGTGGGCGCATTCCTATAGTGTGCATAAGTGGTGGAAAGTGGCATAAAGTGGGTTTTCTAGACGTAAAACGCTAATATTTGGAGATGCGACCAGTGTTTCGCGGAGCCAACGCAATCAGTCTCGATGCCAAGGGCCGTCTCGCAATGCCGAGCCGGTACCGTGACGAGCTGATTTCGCGAAGTTCCGGGCAGCTGATCGTGACCATCGATGCGGTAGATCCCTGCTTATGTGTGTACCCCCTTGATGAGTGGGAATTGATTGAAACCAAGCTACGGGCGTTGCCTTCGTTGCGTGAAGAAAACCGCCGCTTGCAACGTCTGTTGATTGGTAATGCCGTCGATCTTGAACTCGATGGCAGTGGTCGTTTTCTGGTGCCGCCGCGTTTGCGTGAATATGCCAAGTTGGATAAGCGCGCGATGTTGGTAGGCCAGCTAAACAAGTTTCAACTGTGGGACGAGGATGCCTGGGAAGCTGTTTCTGCCGCTGACCTTGCAGCCATTCAACAACCGGGCGCGATGCCTGACGAACTGCGTGATTTAATCCTGTGACTATAGATAGCGGCTTCAACCACATCACCGTACTGCTCGACGAAGCCGTAGAGGCTCTCGCCGTACGTCCTGATGGATGCTATCTGGATGGCACCTTCGGTCGCGGCGGACATAGCCGCCTGATACTCCAGAAGCTTGGCCCTGAGGGGCAATTGCTCGGGTTTGATAAAGATCCACAGGCGATTGCCACCGGGCAAGCGCTAGCGGCCGAAGACGGCCGCTTTGTTATTGTGCAGCGCAGTTTTGCTGAAATGGGATCCGAAATTGCCGATCGCGGTCTGGCCGGTAAGGTTGACGGTGTCCTGCTCGATTTGGGTGTGTCTTCACCGCAACTTGACGATCCGGAGCGCGGCTTCAGCTTCATGAATGACGGCCCTCTGGACATGCGCATGGATCCGGACCGCGGCATCAGTGCTGCCGAGTTCGTTAACACAGCATCCCAGGAAGAAATCGCCCGCGTCTTCAAGGAATATGGCGAAGAGCGCTTTTCCGGTCGCATGGCTCGCGCAGTTGTAGAGCGTCGAGATATCAAGCCGTTTGAGCGCACCGGCGATCTGGCTGAAGTGTTGAAAGTGGCCAATCCGGCCTGGGAAAAGGGCAAGCACCCTGCAACCCGTACTTTCCAGGGTTTGCGTATTCACGTGAACAACGAACTGGGCGACCTTGAAGCAGGTCTTGAGGCTGCACTGGAATCCCTGGCAATCGGCGGCCGTCTGGTGGTGATCAGCTTTCACTCCCTGGAAGACCGTATCGTCAAATTGTTCATGCGCAAACTGGTCAAGGGCGAACCCGACAACCTGCCGCGCGGCTTGCCCGTTCAGCACGTTGCTTTTGTTCCGAAAATCAAAATTCACGGCAAAGCCCAGACCGCGTCCGATGCCGAACTCAAAGCCAATCCACGCTCGCGCAGCGCTGTAATGCGCGTCGCGGAGAAGCTTCGTTGAACAAGCTCTTCGCCAAACCACTTCCCGGCGGAAGTTTTTTCATGCTGCTGCTGTTTATTGGCGTCCTGGTTTCGGCTGTGGGCGTTTCTTACAGCGCCCACTGGAACCGCCAGTTGCTCAACACCCTATACGGTGAACTGAGTGTGCGTGACAAGGCACAGGCGGAATGGGGGCGTTTGATTCTCGAGCAAAGCACCTGGACCGCCCATAGCCGTATCGAAACACTGGCCAGCGAACAACTGAAAATGCGCATTCCTGGCGCAGCAGAAGTTCGAATGGTGGCGCCATGATCAAACTCGAGGGCGCGCTCTATCCGTGGCGTTTTCGTGTGGTGCTGGCATTGCTGGCACTGCTGGTAGGCGCGATCGCGTGCCAGATCGTTTACCTGCAAGTGATCGACCATGACTTTCTCAAGGGGCAGGGCGATGCGCGCAGCTTGCGACATATCCCGATCCCTGCTCACCGTGGCCTGATTACCGATCGCAATGGTGAGCCGCTGGCCGTTAGTACGCCGGTGACCACCCTGTGGGCCAACGCCAAGGAAATGCAGGTTGCCAAAGACCGTTGGCCAGCCTTGGCGCACGCGCTCGGGCAAGACCCTAAAGTGCTGACGGCGCGTCTGGAACAGCAAGCCAATAAAGAATTTATCTACCTGGTCCGGGGCCTCACCCCTGAGCAGGGCCAGGTTGTGCTCGACCTCAAGGTGCCGGGCGTTTATGGCATTGAAGAGTTCCGCCGTTTTTACCCTGCCGGTGAAGTTACGGCCCACATGGTCGGCTTTACCGATATCGACGATAAAGGTCGTGAAGGCGTTGAGCTGGCCTATGACGAATGGCTGGCCGGAGTTCCGGGCAAGCGGCAGGTGATCAAGGACAGGCGCGGGCGTCTGATCAAAGATGTGCAAGTGACCAAAAACGCCAAGGCAGGTAAGACCTTGGCGTTGTCGATTGACCTGCGCCTGCAGTATCTGGCCAACCGCGAACTGCGCAATGCGCTGGTCGAGAACGGCGCCAAGGCCGGTAGCCTGGTGATCATGGATGTGAAGACCGGCGAGATTCTAGCGATGGTCAACCAGCCTACCTACAACCCCAACAACCGTCGCAACCTGCAACCGGCGATGATGCGTAACCGCGCCATGATCGACGTGTTCGAGCCGGGCTCGACGGTCAAGCCGATCTCCATGAGTGCTGCGCTGGAAACCGGGCGCTGGAAGCCTACTGATAAGGTTGAGGTTTATCCGGGCACCCTGCAGTTGGGCAAGTACACCATTCGTGACGTATCCCGTTCCGAAGGTCCGGTCCTCGACCTGACCGGCATTCTGATCAACTCCAGTAACGTGGGCATGAGCAAGGTTGCCTTCGATATCGGTGGCGAAGCGATCTTCCGCCAGATGGCCAAGATGGGCCTGGGGCAAGACACCGGCCTGGGCTTTCCGGGTGAGCGCGTCGGCAACCTGCCTAACTACCGCGAGTGGCGCAAGGCTGAAACCGCGACCCTCTCTTATGGCTACGGCGTGTCCGTAACGGCGATCCAGCTGGTCCATGCGTTCTCGGCATTGGCCAACAACGGCAAGCTTGCTCCGCTGACGCTGCTAAAAACCGACCGCCCGCCCGAGTCTGCGCAGGTCATGCCTGAGCAAGTCGCCAAAACGGTGCAGGGCATGCTCCAGGAAGTGATCGAAAACCCTCGCGGTGTATGGCGTGCCAAGGTGCCGGCGTATCACGTTGGCGGCAAGTCGGGTACAGCGCGTAAAACATCTTCGGGCGGCGTCAAAGGCTACGCAGTGAACTCTTATCGTTCCCTGTTCGCCGGCTTCGGCCCCATGAGCGACCCGCGTTACGCGATCGTTGTAGTGATCGATGAACCGAGCAAGGCGGGCTACTTCGGTGGTCTGGTTTCCGCTCCGGTATTCAGCAAAGTCATGTCCGGCACGCTGCGTCTGATGAACGTGACCCCGGATAACCTGCCGACGGCAGCGGAGCAACAAGCAGCCGCAGCCGCGGCAGCAGCCAAAGGAGGGCGCGGCTAATGTCCCTGAGCCTGAACAAGATTTTTCCTCATGCCGGCCACGATCTGCTTATTCGTGAGCTGACTCTGGACAGCCGCAATGTACGCGCAGGTGATCTGTTCCTTGCGGTGCCCGGCGGCAAGCTCGATGGTCGTGAGCACATCGCTGACGCGTTGAAGCGCGGCGCGGCTGCCGTAGCCTATGAAGTGCAGGGTGCAGACGTACTGCCCATCTCTTCTGTTCCCTTGATTCCGGTCAAAGGTCTGGCGGCTCAGCTGTCCGATATCGCCGGGCGCTTTTATGGTGAGCCGAGTCGTCATCTCAACCTGGTCGGCGTGACCGGTACCAACGGTAAAACCAGCGTCACTCAGTTGGTGGCGCAAGCGCTGGATCTGTTGGGGCAGCACTGCGGCATCGTCGGCACGCTGGGCACGGGCTTTTATGGCGCGCTGCAAAGCGGTCGCCACACCACGCCGGACCCGATTGCCGTACAAGCCATGTTGGCCGACCTGAAAAAGGCCGGTGCCAAGGCCGTCGCAATGGAAGTCTCTTCCCATGGCCTGGATCAGGGTCGTGTCAGCGCATTGGCGTTCGACGTTGCCGTGCTGACAAACCTGTCCCGTGACCACCTGGATTATCACGGCACTATGGAGGCTTATGCTGCCGCCAAGGCCAAGCTGTTTGCCTGGCCGGATCTGCGTTGCCGCGTACTGAACCTGGACGATGAGTTCGGTCGCCAACTGGCCGCTGAAAAGCATGGTTCGCGCCTGATTAGCTACAGCCTTGAGGACAGCAGTGCCACTCTGTACTGCCGTGATGCGACCTTTGATGATGACGGTGTCCGCGCCACCGTGGTGACGGCTCAAGGCGAGCACCTCCTGCGCAGTTCCTTGCTCGGGCGTTTCAATTTGAGCAACGTGTTGGCCGCTGTTGGCGCCTTGCTTGGGTTGGATTACGCACTGGACGAAATTCTGGCCGTGCTGCCGAAGCTGGAAGGTCCGGTCGGGCGCATGCAGCGTCTGGGTGGCGGCACCAAACCGTTGGTGGTGGTCGATTACGCCCACACCCCGGATGCGCTGGAAAAAGTATTGCTGGCGCTGCGTCCCCACGCCAAAGGCCAATTGCTGTGCCTGTTCGGCTGCGGCGGCGATCGAGATCGCGGCAAGCGGCCGTTGATGGCGCACGTGGTTGAGCGTTTGGCTGATGGTGTTCTGGTCACCGACGACAATCCGCGTACAGAAGCACCGACGCAAATCTTTGACGACATTCGTGCTGGTTTTGTAGCACCGCAGAACGTCACCTTTGTAGCCGGTCGCGGTGATGCAATCGCTCAAGTCATTGCCAACGCCCACGCTGAAGACGTGATCGTGCTGGCCGGTAAAGGTCATGAGGACTATCAGGAAATCAATGGCGAGCGTCATGATTTCTCTGATCTGGTCGAAGCCGAAAAAGCCCTGAGTATCTGGGAGGTGGCCAATGATTAAACCTCTGTTGCTGAGTGAAGTGGCTACTGTTCTGCAGGGGCGTCTGGTTGAAGCGGACTGCCGCTTCAGTGGTGTCAGCATCGACAGCCGGGCGATTACGAAAGGTCAGTTGTTTATTGCCCTGACCGGTCCGCGCTTTGATGGTCATGATTACCTGAATGAAGTAGCTGCCAAAGGCGCCGTTGCCGCCCTGGTCGAGCGCGAAGTACCTGAGTCAGCACTGCCTCAACTGGTGGTCAAAGACACGCGAGAAGCACTGGGTCAGTTGGGCGCGCTCAATCGTGCCGGCTATGACAAACCGGTCGCGGCCATTACCGGCTCCAGTGGCAAGACCACCGTCAAAGAAATGCTCGCCTGCATCCTGCGTACCCGTGGTCCGGTACTGGCGACCAAAGGCAACCTGAACAACGATCTGGGCGTGCCGCTGACGCTGCTCGAACTGAGCGCCGAACACACAGCAGCGGTCATTGAGTTGGGTGCTTCTCGTGTTGGCGAAATCGCCTACAGCGTGGCCTTGACCAAGCCTCATGTTGCCGTGCTCAACAATGCAGGCACAGCCCATGTGGGTGAGTTCGGCGGGCCGGAAAAAATCGTCGAGGCCAAAGGCGAGATTATTGAAGGGCTGGATGCCAATGGCATCGCCGTTCTGAATCTGGATGACAAGGCATTCGCCATCTGGAAGAACCGTGCAGCAGGGCGCAAAGTGCTGAGCTTTGCCCTGGAAAACCCCCAGGCCGACTTCCATGCCAGCGATCTGACCCGTGACGCACGGGGTTGCCCGGGCTTCACATTGCACAGCCCGCTGGGCGCCGAAACGGTTCAACTCAATCTGCTGGGCAACCATAACGTGGCCAACGCATTGGCGGCCGCAGCCGCAGCTCATGCCCTAGGTGTCTCGCTATTTGGCATCAAAACCGGCCTCGAAGCCGTGTTGCCAGTGAAAGGCCGGGCAGTTGCCCAATTGACTGCCGATGGCCTGCGAATTATTGATGATACTTACAACGCAAACCCCACCTCAATGTGCGCTGCCGTTGATATACTCGCCGCCTTTTCCGGCCGCACCGTCCTGGTGCTCGGAGATATTGGCGAACTGGGTGAGTGGGCGGAGCAAGGACATCGTGAAGTAGGCGCTTATGCCGCCGACAAAGTTTCAGCGCTCTATGCGGTGGGACCCATGATGGCTCATGCCGTCACAGCATTTGGACACCAGGCTCGTCACTTCGCCAATCAGGCTGACCTGATCAAGGCGCTTCGCGCTGAGCACGAAACAAACACCACTATTTTGATCAAGGGCTCGCGCAGCGCAGCGATGGAAAACGTCGTTGCGGCTTTGTGCGGTTCCAGCGGGGAGAAACATTAATGCTGCTGCTGCTAGCGGAGTATCTGCAACAGTTCTACAAAGGCTTCGCGGTCTTCCAGTACCTGTCCCTGCGCGGGATTTTCGGGGTGCTGACCGCGCTGACCTTGTCGCTGTGCCTGGGGCCGTGGATGATCCGCACCCTGCAAAACCGTCAGATCGGCCAATCGGTCCGTAACGACGGCCCGCAATCCCATTTGTCCAAATCCGGCACCCCAACTATGGGTGGCGCGTTGATTCTGTCGGCAATCACCATCAGTACCCTGTTGTGGGCTGACCTGAGCAACCGCTATGTGTGGGTTGTGATGATCGTGACCCTGCTGTTCGGCGCCATTGGCTGGGTCGACGACTATCGCAAGGTCATCGAGAAAAACTCCCGTGGCCTACCGAGCCGCTGGAAGTACTTCTGGCAGTCGGTGTTTGGTCTGGGCGCTGCGATCTTTCTGTATGCGACGGCGCCAAGCGCGGTCGAAACCACACTGATCCTGCCAATCCTCAAGGACGCCAGCATCCCGCTGGGTATCGGCTTTGTTGTACTGACCTACTTTGTGATCGTAGGGTCTAGCAACGCGGTCAACCTGACTGACGGCCTTGATGGTCTGGCGATCATGCCTACGGTGATGGTGGGCGGTGCGCTGGGTATCTTCTGCTACCTGTCGGGCAACGTTAAATTTGCCGACTACCTGCTGATCCCGTATGTCCCGGGCGCTGGTGAGTTAATCGTTTTCTGCGGCGCGCTGATTGGTGCCGGTCTCGGATTTTTGTGGTTCAACACCTACCCGGCACAAGTGTTCATGGGTGACGTCGGCGCGCTGGCGCTGGGCGCGGCCCTGGGCACTATCGCCGTGATCGTGCGTCAGGAAATCGTGCTGTTCATCATGGGCGGTGTGTTCGTGATGGAAACCCTGTCCGTGGTGATCCAGGTAGCGTCTTTCAAGTTGACCGGCAAGCGGGTGTTCCGCATGGCGCCGATTCATCACCACTTTGAACTTAAAGGCTGGCCCGAGCCTCGCGTGATCGTCCGTTTCTGGATTATCACCGTGATCCTCGTGTTGATCGGTCTTGCCACGCTGAAGCTGAGGTAGAACCTGTGTCTCTGATCGCTTCTGACCACTTCCGCATCGTTGTCGGCCTCGGCAAGAGCGGCATGTCCCTGGTGCGCTTTCTGGCGCAGCGGGGCGTGTCGTTTGCTGTGGCAGACACGCGGGAAAATCCACCGGAACTGGCCACGCTGCGCCGTGACTACCCGCAAGTGGAAGTGCGTTGTGGCGAACTGGATGTCGAATTCCTGTGCCGTGCCGACGAACTGTATGTGAGCCCCGGCCTGGCACTTGCGACTCCGGCCCTGCAGGCGGCGGCGGCCCGTGGCGTGAAACTGTCGGGCGATATCGACCTGTTCGCGCGTAACGCAAAGGCGCCCATCGTTGCAATCAGCGGCTCCAACGCCAAAAGCACTGTGACCACCCTGGTCGGTGAAATGGCGGCGGCAGCCGGCAAGCGCGTTGCGGTCGGTGGCAATCTCGGCACGCCTGCGCTGGATCTTCTGAACGATGACGTCGAGCTGTACGTGATGGAGCTGTCGAGCTTCCAGCTGGAAACCACCAACCAGCTGGGTGCTGAAGTGGCCACCGTGCTCAATGTCAGCGAAGACCATATGGATCGCTACAGCGGCCTGCCGGCGTATCACCTGGCCAAACACCGGATTTTCCGTGGTGCCAGGCAAGTCGTGGTCAATCGTCAGGATGCGCTGACGCGTCCGCTGATGAGTGAAGGTCAGCCGTGCTGGACCTTCGGCCTGGGTGCGCCGGATTTCAAGGCTTTTGGCCTGCGTGAAGAAAACGGCGAAAAATACCTCGCGTTCGAATTTCAAAACCTGATGCCCGTTCGCGAATTGAAGGTGCGTGGTGCTCACAACCAGGCCAATGCCCTCGCTGCATTGGCTCTGGGCCACGCAGTGGGCTTGCCGTTCGATGCCATGCTGCAAAGCCTGCGTCATTTCACCGGCCTTGAGCATCGCTGCCAATGGGTACGCGAGCTTGATGGCGTGAGCTACTACAACGACTCCAAAGCTACCAACGTCGGTGCGGCACTGGCTGCCATCGACGGCTTGGGCATGGACATGGACGGCAAGCTGATCCTGATCGCTGGCGGCGACGGCAAGGGGGCAGACTTCAGCGGCCTGCGTGACTCAGTCGCCAAGTACTGCCGCGCAGTTGTGCTGATGGGTCGTGATGCAGAGTTGATCGCAGAGGCGGTGGGCAATTCGGTGCCTTTAGTGCGCGTCAGTTCGCTGGACGAAGCAATCGAGCAAAGCCGTGCGTTGGCCCAGCCAGGCGATGCTGTGCTGCTGTCGCCCGCCTGCGCCAGTTTTGACATGTTCAAAAATTACGAAGACCGCGGCCAGTTGTTCGCCCGCGCCGTGGAGGTGCTGGCATGATTTTCGGCATCCTCAAACCTTACCCTTCGCCGCTGATCACGGGCCGTGGCATCGACCTCGACTTCCCGTTGCTGGCCGGTTGCCTCGCGTTGCTAGGCCTTGGGCTGGTGATGATTACTTCGGCATCGTCCGAAGTTGCCGCCTTGCAGTCAGGTAACACCCTGTACCACATGATCCGCCACCTGTTTTACATCGTCCTCGGCCTTGGCGCGTGCATCCTGACCTTGATGGTGCCGATCGCGACATGGCAACGCCTGGGCTGGTTGTTGCTGATCGGTGCGTTTGGTTTGTTGGTGATGGTGCTGATCCCGGGTATCGGGCGTGAAGTGAACGGTTCCATGCGCTGGATCGGCTTCAGCTTCTTTAACGTACAGCCTTCAGAAATCGCCAAGGTCTTCGTGGTGATCTACCTCGCGGGCTATCTGGTGCGCCAGCAGAAGGAAGTCCGTGAAAGCTGGATGGGCTTCTTCAAACCATTCATCGTTTTGCTGCCGATGGCGGGCCTGCTGCTGATGGAACCGGACTTCGGTGCCACCGTTGTCATGATGGGCGCGGCGGCTGCCATGTTGTTCCTGGGTGGTGTTGGCCTGTTCCGCTTCGCCCTGATGGTGGCACTGGCGGTGGGTGCAGTGTTTGTCCTGGTACAGGCCCAGCCTTACCGGATGGCGCGTTTGATCACCTTTACCGACCCGTGGTCCGACCAGTTCGGTTCCGGCTACCAACTGACCCAGGCCCTGATCGCGTTCGGTCGCGGAGAGTGGCTTGGCGTTGGTTTGGGTAACAGTGTGCAGAAGCAGTTCTACCTGCCTGAAGCGCACACCGACTTCGTGTTCTCGGTCTTGGCTGAAGAATTGGGCGTAGTCGGCTCGCTGTTGACCTTGGCCCTGTTCGTATTCGTTTGCGTGCGCGGCATGTACATAGGCATGTGGGCCGAGCGCGCCAAGCAGTATTTCTCGGCTTATATGGCCTACGGCTTGTCGTTCCTGTGGATCGGTCAGTTCCTGATCAATATCGGGGTAAACGTCGGTTTGCTGCCAACCAAGGGTCTGACCTTGCCATTCCTCAGTTATGGCGGCAGCTCGCTGGTGATTTGCTGTGTGTGCATGGGCTTGTTGCTGCGCATCGAGTGGGAGAGTCGTACCCACTTGGGCAGCGAAGAGACCGATTTCAAAGAAAGCGACTTCGATGAGGAGCCGACCCATGGGCGCTAATGTGCTGATCATGGCCGGCGGCACCGGCGGCCACGTGTTCCCGGCGCTGGCGTGTGCGCGCGAGTTCGAAGCACGTGGTTATACCGTGCACTGGCTCGGTACTCCCCGTGGCATCGAGAATGAACTGGTTGAGCCTGCGGGCTTCAAACTGCACCTGATCAATGTCGCGGGCTTGCGTGGCAAGAGCAAACTGTCGCTGTTAAAAGCACCGTTTGTGTTGCTCAAAGCGCTGTTTCAGGCACGCAAAATCATTCGCCAGCTCAAGCCGGTGTGTGTGCTGGGTTTTGGCGGCTATGTGACAGGGCCTGGTGGTTTGGCCGCGAAAACCTGTGGTGTGCCAGTGATCATTCACGAGCAGAACGCGGTAGCCGGTACGGCCAATCGTCTGCTGGTGCCGATGACCCGTCGTGTCTGCGAAGCCTTCCCTGAAACCTTCTCCGCCTCGGACAAACTGCGTACCACCGGCAACCCGGTACGTCCTGAACTGTTCACGCTTGCGCCACGGGCCGCACTGGAAGGGCGCAAGGCGCGCCTGCTGGTGCTGGGTGGCAGCCTGGGTGCCGAACCCCTGAACAAATTGTTGCCTGAAGCCTTGGCCAAAGTACCGGCTGACATTCGTCCTGAAGTGTTTCATCAGGCAGGCAAACAGCATGGCCAGATTACAGCCGAGCGCTATAACGCGGTCGGTGTCGAAGCTGACGTACAACCGTTTATCAAAGACATGGCCCACGCCTATGGCTGGGCCGACCTGGTGGTTTGTCGCGCAGGCGCGCTGACCGTCAGTGAACTGGCTGCGGCCGGTCTGCCTTCGCTGCTGGTGCCATTGCCCCACGCGATTGACGACCATCAGAGCCGTAACGCCGACTTTTTGGCACGCGAGGGCGCAGCCTTCCTGATGCCGCAAGCGACAACTGGCGCAGCCGAACTGGCTGCACGCCTGACAGAGGTTTTGATGCAACCGGAACGACTCAACAGCATGGCGGCCAATGCCCGCCGACTGGCCAAACCTGATGCGACCCGCAACGTTGTAGATATCTGCCTGGAGGTGGCCAATGGTTGAGAATCAAAAAGCTATGCCACAACCCGAGATGCGTCGTATCCGTCGTATCCACTTTGTCGGTATCGGCGGTGTGGGCATGTGCGGCATTGCCGAGGTGCTGCTGAACCTGGGCTATGAAGTGTCGGGTTCAGACTTGAATGCATCGCCTGTGACCGAGCGTCTTGAATCGTTCGGCGCACACATCTACATCGGCCATCGTGCCGAGAACGCTGCCACCGCCGATGTACTGGTGGTGTCGAGCGCGGTGAACACGTCGAACCCTGAAGTGGCGAGTGCACTGGAACGCCGCATTCCTGTAGTGCCGCGGGCCGAGATGCTGGCTGAGCTGATGCGCTATCGCCACGGCATTGCCGTCGCCGGGACCCACGGCAAGACCACCACCACCAGCCTGCTGGCCTCGGTGTTCGCGGCCGGTGGCCTGGACCCGACGTTCGTGATTGGTGGTCGACTGAATGCAGCCGGCACCAATGCACAACTGGGCACCAGCCGTTACCTGATTGCTGAAGCAGATGAGAGCGATGCCAGCTTCCTGCACTTGCAGCCGATGGTTGCTGTGGTCACCAACATCGACGCCGACCATATGGCGACCTACGAAGGCGACTTCAACAAACTGAAGAAAACCTTCGTCGAGTTCCTGCACAACCTGCCGTTCTACGGTTTGGCCGTGCTGTGCCTGGACGATCCTGTAGTGCGTGAAATCCTCCCGCTGGTCAAGCGTCCGACCGTAACGTACGGCTTCAGTGAAGCTGCGGACGTGCGTGCGATCAATGTTCGCCAGCAAGGCATGCAAACTTTCTTCACCGTGTTGCGCCCGGACCGCGAGCCGCTTGACGTGTCGGTGAACATGCCCGGCAACCACAACGTGCTTAACGCCCTGGCGACCATCTGCATTGCCTCCGATGAAGGCATCAGTGATGAGGCCATCGTTCAGGGGCTGTCGGGCTTTGAGGGTGTAGGTCGTCGCTTCCAGGTGTACGGCGAGCTGCCTGTTGAAGGCGGCAGTGTGATGCTGGTCGATGATTACGGCCACCACCCGACCGAAGTCGCAGCCGTGATCAAGGCCGTACGCGGCGGCTGGCCGGAACGTCGTCTTGTGATGGTTTATCAGCCGCACCGTTTCAGCCGTACCCGTGACCTGTATGACGATTTCGTCCAGGTGCTGGCCGATGCCAACGTGCTGCTGTTGATGGAAGTTTACCCGGCCGGTGAAGAGCCGATTCCGGGCGCTGACAGCCGTCAGCTGTGCCACAGCATCCGCCAGCGCGGTCAATTGGACCCGATCTACATCGAGCGCGGCGTTGAGCTGGCGCCGATCGTCAAGCCGCTGCTGCGCGCTGGCGACATTCTGTTGTGCCAAGGGGCGGGCGATATCGGCCGTCTGGCACCGCAACTTATTAAAAGCCCGCTGTTCGCCGGTGCTGTTGTTGCTACCAGTGAAGGAAAGTTGAAATGACTGCTGCCTACGCCAACCTGTTCTCGACCATTGCCCCTGCCGACTTCGGCCGTGTGGCCGTGCTGTTCGGCGGCAAAAGCGCTGAGCGTGAAGTCTCGTTGAAATCGGGCAATGCCGTACTGGGTGCGCTGCAAAGCGCCGGTGTGGATGCCTTCGGTATCGATGTGGGCGATGACTTCATCACCCGTATCACCCGCGAAAAGATCGACCGTGCGTTCATCATTCTTCACGGCCGTGGCGGTGAAGACGGCAGCATGCAAGGCCTGCTGGAGTGCCTGGGCATTCCTTACACCGGCAGTGGCATCCTCGCCTCAGCCCTGGCAATGGACAAGCTGCGCACCAAGCAGGTGTGGCACAGCCTGGGTATTCCAACCCCACGTCACGCCGTGTTGAGCAGCGAAGCCGATTGTATTTGTGCAGCCAAGGAACTGAGCTTCCCTTTGATCGTCAAACCGGCACATGAAGGTTCAAGTATCGGTATGGCCAAAGTGAATAATGTTGACGAGTTGATCGTCGCTTGGGCCGATGCCAGCAAGTACGACTCGCAAGTGTTGGTTGAGCAATGGATCAGTGGTCCCGAGTTCACCATCGCCACCCTGCGTGACCAGGTGTTGCCTCCGATTGCCCTGGGTACGCCGCATACCTTTTACGACTACGACGCCAAGTACGTGGCCAACGATACCCAGTATCGGATCCCGTGCGGCCTCGACAGTGCCAAGGAACAAGAGCTCATGGACCTCACGGCGAAAGCCTGCGAGGCGATCGGTATTGCCGGTTGGGGCCGCCTGGACGTTATGCAGGACACCGCTGGCCAGTTCTGGCTACTGGAAGTCAACACCGCGCCGGGCATGACCGATCACAGTCTGGTGCCGATGGCGGCCAAGGCTGCGGGTCTGGATTTCCAACAGTTGGTGCTGTCGATTCTGGCGGCAAGCTTAGAGGCGCGGGGTTAAGTCCATGCAAGGTGCATCGCTTCGTCATCAACCACCCGCTCCCGGCCGCAAGCCGGTGCCGCGTGGCGCCAGCCGGATGGTGGCGAAAGAGCCGATGTCGGTGCGTTTGCCAAAAGCCAATTTTGGCTTTTTGAAAGCCTTGTTCTGGCCGGTACTGCTGGTGGCGTTGGGTTATGGCACCTACGAAGGTGCACAACGCTTGATGCCGTATGCGGATCGGCCGATCACCAATGTCAACGTGCAGGGTGATTTGACTTACATCAGCCAGCAAGCCGTGCAGCAGCGCATCGCCCCTTATGTGGCGGCGAGTTTCTTCACGGTAGACCTGGCAGGCATGCGCACCGAACTTGAGCAAATGCCATGGATCGCACACGCCGAGGTTCGGCGTGTGTGGCCCGACCAGGTGGTGATTCGCCTTGAAGAGCAACTGCCGGTTGCCCGCTGGGGGGATGAAGCATTGCTGAACAATCAGGGCCAGGCATTCACGCCGCGTGAGCTGGCCAACTATGAGCATTTGCCGCAGTTGTTTGGTCCCCAACGGGCTCAGCAGCAAGTGATGCAGCAGTATCAGGTGTTGAGCCAGATGCTGCGTCCGATGGGCTTTTCAATTGCCCGGTTGGAATTGCGTGAGCGCGGTAGCTGGTTCCTGACCACCGGAGCCGGCAGTGCAGGACCTGGAATCGAGTTGCTGTTGGGGCGCGATCACCTGGTGGAAAAAATGCGTCGCTTCATAGCCATCTATGAAAAAACGCTGAAAGAACAGATTACAAACATAGCGCGCATCGATTTGCGTTATGCCAACGGATTGGCCGTCGGCTGGCGGGAACCTGTGGCACCCACGATAGCCCAACCCGCTGTCGCGAAGAATTAAGAAGAGGCAGGACCCATGGCAAACGTGCAAAGCGGAAAAATGATCGTCGGTCTCGATATCGGCACCTCCAAGGTGGTGGCGCTGGTGGGCGAGGTCGGTGAAGACGGCACGATCGAAATCGTCGGTATTGGCACGCATCCGTCCCGGGGCCTGAAGAAAGGCGTGGTGGTGAACATCGAGTCCACCGTGCAATCGATCCAGCGCGCCATCGAAGAAGCGCAGCTGATGGCCGGTTGCCGGATTCACTCGGCGTTTGTCGGCGTTGCCGGCAACCACATCCGCAGCCTGAACTCCCACGGCATCGTGGCGATTCGGGATCGCGAAGTCAGCTCGGCCGACCTTGAGCGTGTTCTCGACGCCGCACAAGCCGTCGCGATCCCGGCTGACCAGCGTGTACTGCATACCCTGGCGCAGGACTACGTGATCGATAACCAGGAGGGCGTTCGTGAGCCACTGGGCATGTCGGGCGTGCGTCTGGAAGCCAAGGTTCACGTAGTGACGTGCGCCGTGAATGCCGCACAGAACATCGAGAAATGCGTGCGCCGCTGTGGTCTTGAGGTGGACGACATCATCCTCGAGCAACTGGCGTCGGCTTACTCGGTGCTGACCGATGATGAAAAAGAATTGGGCGTTTGCCTGGTCGATATCGGCGGCGGCACCACTGACATCGCGATCTTCACCGAAGGCGCGATTCGCCACACGGCAGTGATCCCAATTGCGGGTGATCAGGTGACCAACGACATCGCGATGGCGCTGCGTACACCGACCCAATATGCCGAAGAAATCAAGATTCGCTACGCCTGTGCACTGGCCAAACTGGCTGGCGCCGGCGAAACCATCAAGGTGCCGAGCGTAGGCGATCGCCCACCGCGCGAGCTGTCGCGTCAGGCGTTGGCCGAAGTGGTCGAGCCGCGTTACGACGAACTGTTCACCCTGATTCAGGCTGAGCTGCGTCGCAGCGGCTACGAAGATTTGATCCCGGCGGGCATCGTGTTGACCGGTGGTACTTCAAAGATGGAAGGCGCGGTCGAACTGGCCGAAGAGATCTTCCACATGCCGGTCCGCCTGGGCGTGCCGCACAGCTTCAAGGGCTTGACCGACGTTGTGCGTAATCCGATTTACTCCACCGCTGTGGGCTTGTTGCTGTACGGGCTGCAAAAGCAGTCAGACGGTATTTCCATGTCGGGTATCAGCAACCGCGACAACTACAGCAGTGACGAACAAAAAGCCCCTGTGTTTGAGCGCCTGAAGCGCTGGGTGCAGGGCAACTTTTAAAGCTTGAGCTGTAAAAAGATTCAAAGCGGTAGAAGTAGGCGAAAAAAACTAGAGAACTGAAAGGAGAGGGACCATGTTCGAACTCGTAGACAACATCCCGCAAAGCCCGGTAATTAAAGTTATCGGTGTTGGTGGCGGCGGTGGCAATGCTGTTAACCACATGGTTAAGAGCAACATCGAAGGCGTGGAATTCATCTGCGCCAACACTGACGCGCAAGCGCTGAAAAGCATCGGTGCGCGCACGATCCTGCAATTGGGCACTGGTGTGACCAAGGGCCTGGGTGCCGGCGCAAATCCAGAGGTAGGCCGTCAGGCCGCTCTGGAAGACCGCGAGCGCATCGCTGAAGTGTTGCAGGGCACCAATATGGTGTTCATCACCACGGGCATGGGCGGTGGTACCGGTACCGGTGCTGCGCCGATCATTGCCGAAGTGGCCAAGGAAATGGGGATTCTCACCGTTGCGGTGGTGACTCGTCCGTTCCCGTTCGAAGGTCGCAAGCGCATGCAGATCGCTGACGAAGGTATTCGTCTGCTGTCCGAAAGCGTCGATTCGTTGATCACGATTCCGAACGAAAAACTGCTGACCATCCTCGGCAAGGACGCAAGCCTGCTGTCGGCTTTCGCCAAGGCCGATGACGTGCTGGCCGGTGCCGTGCGCGGTATTTCCGACATCATCAAGCGTCCGGGCATGATCAACGTCGACTTTGCCGACGTGCGTACCGTGATGAGCGAAATGGGCATGGCAATGATGGGCACTGGCTGCGCCAGCGGTCCGAACCGTGCACGTGAAGCGACCGAAGCGGCTATCCGCAACCCGTTGCTTGAAGACGTAAACCTGGAAGGCGCTCGCGGCATCCTGGTCAACATCACCGCCGGTCCTGACCTGTCCCTGGGTGAGTACTCCGACGTGGGTAGCATCATCGAAGCCTTTGCTTCCGAGCACGCGATGGTGAAGGTCGGTACCGTTATCGATCCGGACATGCGCGACGAACTGCATGTGACCGTGGTTGCTACCGGTCTGGGCGCAAAAATCGAGAAGCCGGTCAAGGTCATCGACAACAGCGTTCAAGCCTCGTACGCAGCTTCTGCGGCACACAACGCACCTGCTCGTCAGGAAGCGCGTACCGAGCGTCAGGAACAACCGGTGGTTAACTACCGTGATCTGGACCGCCCGACCGTGATGCGTAACCAGGCACAGCAAGGCGCGACGACCGCTGCCAAGCTCAATCCTCAAGACGATCTGGATTACCTGGACATCCCGGCTTTCCTTCGTCGACAGGCTGATTAATGAAATCAATCAGGGCTATTAAGGTGATTGGTATTCAGCAAAGGCTCGGTCTGCTATTATCCCCAGCCTTTGTTGATACCTATTCGCAATTTGCGCTGAAGCGGCCAATGCCATGATTAAGCAACGCACCCTGAAAAATATTATCCGTGCCACAGGTGTCGGCCTGCACTCCGGTGAGAAGGTCTACCTGACCCTCAAGCCTGCCCCTGTGGACACCGGCATCGTGTTTTGTCGTGCAGACCTTGACCCTGTTGTGCAGATCCCTGCCCGCGCGGAAAACGTCGGCGAGACAACGATGTCGACCACGTTGGTTAACGGCGATGTAAAAGTAGACACGGTAGAGCACTTGCTCTCGGCCATGGCTGGCCTGGGGATCGATAACGCCTACGTCGAACTCTCCGCGTCTGAAGTCCCGATTATGGACGGTAGCGCCGGACCTTTCGTGTTCCTGATTCAATCTGCCGGCCTGGAAGAACAGGACGCGCCGAAGAAGTTCATCCGTATCCTGCGTGAAGTGACAGTGGAAGACGGCGACAAGCGCGCCACTTTCGTCCCTTTCGAAGGGTTCAAGGTGAGCTTCGAGATCGATTTCGATCACCCGGTTTTCCGTAACCGTACCCAAAGTGCAACCGTAGACTTCTCAAGCACTTCGTTTGTTAAAGAAGTCAGCCGCGCACGTACTTTTGGTTTCATGAGTGATATCGAGTACCTGCGCAAGCACAATCTCGCACTCGGCGGTAGCGTAGAAAACGCGATCGTGGTCGACGCGGATGGAGTACTAAACGAAGACGGCCTTCGCTATGAAGACGAATTCGTGAAGCACAAGATCCTCGACGCAATTGGCGATCTTTACCTGTTGGGCAATAGCCTGATCGGTGAATTCAAAGGCTTCAAGTCTGGCCATGCACTGAACAACCAGCTGATTCGCAAGCTGCTTGAGCAGACCGATGCGTGGGAAGTCGTGACCTTTGAAGATGCCAGCACTGCACCGATCTCGTACATGCGTCCGGTTGCGGCAGTTTAAGTAAAACTTCTTTCTCTAGTTTTTGAAGGCCACCTCCGGGTGGTCTTTTTTTTGTTTGTGATTTAACCACGCCATGCTCTATTCCGTGGGTTTTGGTTTAAGTGCATTGAGCCCGGTTTCATTGATATCCATTACCCGGTTTCTACCGCGCTTCTTGGCTTGATAAAGCGCTTTATCGGCAGTGCTGATCAGTTCTTCCTGAACGTCGCCTGGTTTGGCATAGCGAGTACAGGCACCCAGACTGACAGTGAGCTTGTTCGTTGCGGTGTTGGCCGGTTGCATGTGTTCCACGGCGCTGCGAATTTTTTCAGCCAGCAGGCGAGTGCCCGCAGCGTCTGTCTCCGTCAGGACAACCGCAAACTCTTCTCCTCCATAGCGGGCCGCCAGATCAGCGGGGCGGCGCACATGGGCATTGATTGCCTGTGCGACCCGACGCAAGGCTTCATCGCCTGCCTGATGGCCGTAGCTGTCGTTGAAGGCCTTGAAGTGATCGATATCAATCATGATCAATGACAGGGGGGCGCCTGAGCGTTGAGCGCGTCGCCATTCCAGATCCAGTGTTTTATCCAGCATGCGTCGATTGGCCAGCCCGGTAAGCGGATCGGTGGAGGCTAGGGTTGCAAGCTCTCGTTCTGCGCGTTGACGCAGGCCTAGTTCGCGAACCAGTAGCCAGGTAAGCCAGAGTAAGCCCAGGCAGAGCAGCAGCGTTGCGCTACCGATCAACAAGGCTGTGTGCTGCCAATTACTGAAAATGTGCTCGGTTGACAAGGCCACCACGACCACCATGGGCAGCTCGCTGACTTGGGCGAAGTTGTAAAGACGCTCCAGGTTGTAGGCACCGGACATAGCGGTAAAGCTGCCATAACGCTCTGTGAGAAAACGCAAAAAGATCGGCGTTTGGCTGAGGTCCTGACCGGTGTAAAACTTGGTAGTCGCAGGAGACTGAATCAGCAGGATACCGTCCGTGCTGATGAGGCTGATGTTGCCTGTAGGTCCAAGGTCCAGCCCGCGGAACAGATTTTGAAAGTAGCTCAATTTCATCTGGGCAACGGCGACGCCGCCAAACGTGCCGTCCGGAGCCGTAATTCGGCGGCTCAAAATCAGGTTCCAGTCATTGGGTATCCCGCTGACGAGCAGGGGGCGACTGATGAAGAGTTCATCGCTTTTTGCTTTGAGGTGCGCCCTGAACCAAGGCTGCTGAAGAGCGTTGTCCAGCAAGGATACCGTCGGCCGAGAGCTGGCAATCAGTTTGCCTTCGGCATCGAGTACAAAGAACCCTGCGTTGGAAGGCGCTTCAATGGCTCTGTCGAAGAGCACCGACTTTTGAGTCTGTGGCGAAAGAGGGGCCAGTGCCTGGCTTTGCATCAGTTTGATCAGGTTGCTCAGGGAGGTGTCGTAGATCGAGAACGTGTTACGAATATCCCGGCTGATCAACTGCACAATGTTCAACGCCGCGCGTGCGGCGTCTTCTTCGGTATTGCGGAACTCCCTGACCAGCAAATAGCCAACGATGCTGAGGATGGCCAGCACCGAGAGGGCGCTGGCCCCGACCAGCATGCGTCGAGTGATGATGTGTGAACGCGGGGAGAATGGAATGGCCTTGCCCTCACAGATACGATTCGTGCCCTGCCATAAGGTGATTCCTTACAGAGATAAGGCCAGCTAAAAGCTGGCCTTATGGTCAAGGATTAAAACACATCAATAGGATAGTCGACGATTACCCGGTACTCATCGACATCGTTGTCGACGCTCTGGTAAGCCGTGTTACCGCGGTTGGTTGCCCAGCGCAGGCTTACTGCCAGATCCTTGGCCTTGCCTTCCTGAAGTACGTACTTGACCCCCAGATCGCGCTCCCAGTGATGGGCATTCTTGCCTGCGGGGTTGTACCAGTTGCTGTAGCCGATGCTGTTGGCGTCAGCCTTGGTCAAATCCAGCTCGCCGCGTGAGTAGGAAGCACTGGTCGTCAGACCTGGAATACCGAGCCCGGCAAAGTCATATTCGTATTGCAGCTTCCAGGAGCGTTCGTTGGGGCCGTTGAAGTCCGAATATTGCTGCGAGTTGTCGAGGTAAACGCTGTCACCCTGATAGAGGTAGTCAAAAGGCGTGTTGCCGTTGACCCGCTGGTAGACCGCCGTCACCTTGTGTCCGTCGACTCCGACCGCGAAGTGCAGGCTGAAAGTGTTGTTGTCGATATCCCCCAGCAGCGCCTTACCGGTGTCCTGGGTGTGATAGAAATGCAGGCCGGGATTAAGGCTGATGCTCTCGGTCAGCGCATAGGTGTAATCCAGGTCGTAGTAGTACTGGTTCCAGATATCCTGCAGCTGGGCCGCATATAAATTGCTGGTAATCCCAGGCACACCGCTCCAGGACGTACCGGCCCAGGTGATGTGCTTGCTGCTCTGATCGCCAAGGTCGCCGTAGGTGGTTGTCAGACGGCGCATGCCACTCTGGTTGTAGGGCTTTTCAAAGCTGACCTGGCCGCCTTCGAACATCCAGCCATCGAAGCTGTGATTGGTCAGGCTGACACCGCGAAAGGTCTGCGGCAGCATGCGAGTTTCGCCGCCGGCAATCACCGGGTTGGTCAAAAACAGATCGCCTGCCTTGAGTTCGGTATCAAATGCCCGAATTTTCAATGCCGCACCGGCAGACGAGAAGGATGTGGGGGCTTTGCCGTTACCATCACTGACCGGCAGGATGCTGCTGCCGTCCGTGCCGCCACCGCCGTCGAGCTTGAGCCCAAGCAGGGCGTAGGCATCAAGGCCGAAGCCGACCGTGCCCTGAGTGAAGCCCGACTCAAATTTACCGACGAAACCTTGGCCCCATTCCTTGCTGTCATCGGCATGGGGGCTGCGGATATCGTGGTTCATGTAGTAGTTGCGGGCGTTAATTTTGAGGCTTGAGCCTTCGATAAAGCCGTCTTTTGAGGCGTCGTCAGCGGCATGGGTGAAAGTGGGGATCGTTGCAGCCAGGGCAATGAATAACGGACTGAGTTTTAGTGAGTACTTCACCAGTGAGTTGCTCCTTGAGAGTGGCGGCAGTTGTTATTTTGATCAAAGAAACTGTGCTTGCTTGATCGCACTCCAGAGAGGCAGTGCTTTTTTTTAAACAAAAAAAAGCCGCTATCATAGCGGCTTTTGAAACAATCAGTCACATGCATGGCATATGGCTGACTGGGTCGGGAAGTTTGAAAGTGTTGGATCAACTGTCTTTTGCTTCATCCGAAACGCTGGCTTTGGCCTGCTTTTGCTGGGGCTTGGCGTCGTTTTGTTGACGTGCCGTCAGCTCTGCCTGGTTCTGCTCAAAAGAAGCTGCGCGTGCCGCATTTTGTGCGACGAATGCAGGGGATTCTTCCGCCATGGCCAAAGGCGACAACAACAAAGACGACAAAACGAAAACGCTAGCCATACCCATACTGCTGGACATTTCAAAGACCTTCTTGCTTAGCAAGTGCTGTGTGATGGCCTAAATCTATAGCGGTGCGAGGTGGCGAAAAAGCCATGTTTTGGACAAGGACTTTTGCGTTTCAAGTAACAAACCGGGAGATGAGCGAGCTAGACACATCAAGCCGCGAGAACTGAGCAGGGTGGCAATCCTTTTGACGTCAAAGGTTGCAGCCTTGCTCAGCTCCTGCGGGGATGGATGACACAGATGCACCGTCATTGCGTCACGCGCCGGGCAATGTGTACTGGGGCTCAATACGATGGTCAACGCGCGTTAAGATTGAATTACGCCTGAAAGAATGACGTGCTCAGGACGCAGTTACACGACTGTAAACTTGATCGTGGCTAGCGAAACCTCATGGTTCAGGCGCGAATCCCATAATGAGGCATAGACCGTATTGACTCCCGGAAAAGCCGGGTTGGCCCACGTGGTAACTTCAAAGTTAGGGAATGCTGCGCCCATACCAAGGCCAGGACCTCCGGGTCGCTCATACCGAACAGTGTAGAAGTGGGCTTCCTCAGGTCGAATACCTGTTGTTTTTACTTTAAGCGTTATTGAAGCCTCTTTTATATATTCGCTGTTGTGAGGAGGTGAAACAGTCTCGATTTTTGGGGTGGTTGGAATAATGGCTCTAACAGGAATTGTTTTGGAAGTTGTAAGGTTAAGGTAGGTGGCTTTCATGGTTAAAGAAAAGCTTTTTGTCACGGGCCCTGTGATAAGACAGTTTCGAGCGCTGGTATTGGTGATGTTGAAGTTCGGCATGTGCGGGCTGGTGCTCATGCTCCAGTAAACGACCCCCTCGTACACGGTGTTGCCGTTGGCATCCTGAACCAGTGAGGGCGTCCGGATAGTGCATCCTGTATTGATGGGGGTGTCAGTGTCGCCGCTACCGCCGATTAAAATCCGGGTCGCGGGTCCTGCTAACACGTGGGTATCATTGTTTTTGGTGAAGTCGTCACTGCTATTGAAGTCATTCATGAGAACTACCTGTTCAGGAAAGTTAAGTGTGTTGGGTAGCGGACTTAAATTAAGGGCAGTTGTGTTGGGTATTTATTACTTGTCGCAGGGGGAGTATGAGGAGGGGGGGTTAAGTCGTCTACTGTCATAATTAGCAGGTGTGATTATGATGCTGGGTATTTATTGTGCGTGAAAAGTTATGGTAGTTCTAAGGTGTATGTGTTTAATGTGTTTACGGAAGGGGTGTTATTGTTTGATGTTGTGTTTATAGGTGTTTACATCTGGGGCTCGGGGAGTGTCAGTCCAAATATATTTCTACCGTGTTGGCTGCGTACAAACACGTCGCCGCCGTGCATGTGTGCAATCGCTTTAACAATGGCCAGCCCCAATCCGTGATTGGCGCCACTGTTATAGCGGGCCGCATCAACGCGATAAAAGCGCTCGAACAGGCGAGGTAAATGTTCTTGGGCTATCGGCTCGCCAGGATTGCTGATACTGATGGTCACCTGATCCTCCGTACGACTGATCTGTACGTCAATCGATTGCCCGGCCTCGGTGTGCTGCACAGCATTGCTCAGCAAGTTGATCAGTGCCCTGCGCAGATGGGCTTTTTCGATATTGACCTGAGCATCGCCGCTCACCCTCACATCAACCTGCGCGTCCTCAAGAATGAACTCCAGATAATCCAGGGTCGTGGCCACTTCATCTGCCAGGGACGCCCGGGTCAGTTTGCTCGCCTTGCTCCCCTGATCGGCGCTGGCCAGAAACAGCATGTCATTGATGATACTGCGCAGGCGCTCCAGTTCTTCGAGGTTGGATTGCAACACCTCAAAGTAGTGCTCGGCCGAACGCCCCCGCGTCAGTGCAACCTGGGTTTGGCCAATCAGGTTGGTCAGGGGTGAGCGCAGTTCATGGGCCACGTCGGCATTGAACGACTCCAGCCGCGTATAGGCCAACTCGACGCGTTCGAGGGTTGCGTTGAAGGCGCTGACCAGTTGCTCCAGTTCCGGAGCCATGGGTGCGAGGTGCAAGCGTCCAGACAACCGTGGGGGAGCCAGTTTTTGCGCGGCCTCAGACAAAATGTTCAACGGCTTGAGGCCGATCCTTGCCACCCAATAGCCGAGCAGTGAGGCCAGCAGAACACCAATAGCCGCCAAGCTGATTAACGCGATCAGCAAGTGGTGCTGGGTCTGACGAAAGGTTTGCGTATCGATGGCTATTAAAAAGCGCATCGCCGGGCGTTGTTCCTTGGCCGGGATCTGGCTGATCAGCACGTTGAAAGGATAAGCCTGACCAGGCAGCTGCAGGTCCCGAACACCGGTCGGGCCTTGGGCGAACTCGCGTACGGCGGCTTCGGGGTTGCCGTATTCATAGAGCGGGTCCGAACTGATTGCCCAGAATCGGATGCGTTTGTCTTCTTCGCTGAGCAACTTAAGCTTGGCGCTGATTTTGGCCCAGTGTTCGGGCGTGCCGTAACGATTTACGGAAGACTCCAGCACGCTGTAACGCGCATCCAGTTCTGCTTCCGGCAGACGGCTAATACTTTTGTCGACCTGCTGATACAGCGCACCGCCGATCAGCACAAACACCAGCAGCGCCACGAGGGCAAACATTGCACTCAGGCGCAGGGCGATCGAATTCAGGGTGCTGAGTCGCTTAAACACCACGCCGCTCCAGCACGTAACCCATGCCGCGAATGGTGTGCAGCAGCTTGTGCTCGAAGGGGCCGTCGAGCTTGGCCCGCAAACGCTTAATGGCGACTTCGACCACGTTGGCGTCGCTGTCGAAGTTGATGTCCCAGACCATCTCGGCGATGGCCGTCTTGGAAAGAATCTCACCCTGGCGCCGCGCCAGTACGCTGAGCAGCGAAAACTCCTTGGCGGTCAGATCCAGTCGGGCTCCGGCGCGACTGGCCTTGCGGCTGATCAGGTCTATCCACAGGTCATCCACGGTCACCTGCACGGGTTCATGACCGCCGCTGCGACGGGTCAGGGCTTGCAGGCGGGCCACCAGCTCCAGAAACGAAAACGGCTTGCCCAGGTAATCGTCGGCACCTTCGCGCAGCCCGCGAATCCGGTCTTCGACCCGCTCGCGGGCGGTCAGCATGATCACTGGCGTTTGCTTGCGCGCCCGCAAGGCACGCAGCACGCCAAAACCGTCGAGGCCGGGCAGCATCACATCGAGCACGATCACCGCGTAGTCGCTCTCCATCGCCAGGTGCAGGCCTTCGATCCCGTCGCGGGCCACATCCACCGTGTACCCTTGCTCGGTCAGGCCGCGGTGCAGGTAGTCGGCGGTTTTTTCTTCGTCTTCGATAATCAGAACGCGCATGACCCGCCTCAGTGATTCGTCGCCAGCACACTGGCGGATTTGGAGCGATGGAACATCCGCTCAAGCCACAAGTATATGACCGGCGTGGTAAACAGGGTCAGTGCCTGGCTCACCAGTAGCCCGCCAACCACGGCGATCCCCAGTGGCTGGCGCAGTTCGGCACCGGTGCCGTAGCCGAGCATCAGCGGCAGGGCACCCAGCAAAGCGGCGAGGGTGGTCATGATGATGGGCCTGAACCGCGTAATGCACGCCTGGTAGATGGCCTCTTCGGGGCTCAAACCGCGGTTGCGCTGGGCGTCGAGGGCAAAGTCGATCATCAGGATGCCATTTTTCTTGACGATACCGATCAGCAGCACCAGCCCTATCAGCGCCATGATCGAAAAGTCCTGGCCGCATATCCACAGCATCAATAGCGCCCCGACCCCTGCCGATGGCAGGGTCGAAATGATTGTCAGCGGGTGCACAAAGCTCTCATAGAGCACCCCCAGAATGATGTAAACCGCGACCAGTGCCGCCAGGATTAGCCACGGCTGGCTGGACAGCGAGCTCTGAAACGCTTGCGCAGCCCCCTGGAAGTTGCCGCTGATGGTGCTCGGCATGCCGATTTCATTTTTAGCCTGATTAAGCATCAACACGGCATCGCCCAAGGCCACGCCGGGCGCGAGGTTGAATGACAGGTTGGCTGCCGGGAACATACCGTCATGGCTGATCGAGAGCGGCCCGCTGGTAGGTGCATCAACCTTTGCCAGGGCCGACAGCGGCACCATTTCCCCGGTCAACGGCGAGCGCAGGTAGAAGTAGTTCAGGCTCTCAGCTTTGCCACGCTGCTGCGCGTCCACCTCCAGAATCACGTTGTACTGGTTGGTTTCGGTCTGAAACTCATTGACCTGCCGCTGGCCAAACGCGTCGTACAGCGCCTCATCGACATCGGTGGCAGTGAGGCCGAAGCGGGCTGCCGCGTTCCGGTCGATACTGATATGGGTGATGCTGCCGCCCAGTTGCAGGTCGTTGGACACGTCGCGAAACGCCGGGTTGGCGCGCAGCTTTTCAGTCAGGCGCTGGGTCCAGGTGGTGAGCGTCGGGCCGTCGTTGCTTTTGAGCACGTATTGATACTGGCTGCGGCTTGGCCCCGAACTGAGGTTGATGTCCTGGCCTGCGCGCAGGTACAGCACGATGCCTGGTATCTTGGCCAGTTGCGGGCGAATCCGGTCGATAAATTCGCTGGCCGACACATCGCGGTTTTTCCGGTCTTTAAGGGCAATCCAGAAGCGGCCGTTGGCGATGGTCTGGTTGCTGCCGGTCACGCCCACGGAGTGGGAAAAAGCCTGGACCGCAGGGTCGTTACTGATGATGCTGGCCAGCGCCAGGTGCTTTTGGGTCATGTCCGGGAATGAAATGTCGGACGCCGCTTCGCTGGTGCCGAGCACGAAGCCGGTGTCCTGTACCGGGAAGAACCCTTTGGGGATTAGCACGTACCCGACGATGGCCATGGCCAGCGTCACGCCGAAAATCCCCAGCATCAACCGCTGGTGCGCCAGTGCGCGTTTCAAGCCTTTTTCGTACCACGCCAGCAAGCGCTCGCCAAAGCCCGGCCTGGCGTCTGGCGTGTGCACCGGTGAACGCATAAACAGCGCGGCCAGCGTCGGGGCGAGGGTCAGTGACACCACGACTGAAATCAGGATGGTCGAGGTTGCGGTCAGGGCGAACTCCTTGAACAGCCGTCCGACCACGCCGCCCATGAACAGCAGCGGAATGAACGCGGCCACCAGCGAGAAGCTGATGGAAACCACGGTAAAACCAATCTCGCTGGAACCCTTGATCGCGGCGTCGCGCATGCTTTCGCCGGCTTCGAGATGACGGTGAATGTTCTCCACCACCACAATCGCATCGTCGACCACAAACCCTACGGCCACCACAATCGCCACCAGCGTCAGGTTGTTGAGGCTGAAGCCCAGCACATACATCAGGGCAAAACTGGCAATCAGCGAAACCCCGAGGACCGCCGACACAATCAGCGTGGCGGACCATTGGCGCAAAAACAGCGCCATCACCGCGACTACCAGCAGCACGGCAATCAGCAAGGTGATTTCAACTTCATGCAAGGATGCGCGAATGGTTTTGGTGCGGTCACTGAGCACGGTCACTTCAACCGAGGCCGGCAACATGGCTTGCAATCCGGGCAGGGCGGCCTGAATTCGGTCCACGGTTTCAACGATGTTCGCCCCCGGCTGACGTGATATCACCAGGTTGAGCCCCGGCTGATGCCCGGACCAGGCTTGTACGTAATCGTTTTCTGCACCGTTGACCACCCGTGCTACGTCGCGCAGCTGCACGGGGGCGCCGTCCTTGTACGAGACGATCAGTTGGCCGTACTCATCCGCGTCAAACAACTGATCGTTGGTCGACAGGGTAGAAATGCTCGACGGGCCGTACAGCGCGCCCTTGGCTAGATTGAGGCTGGTTTGCTGGATGGCCAGGCGAATATCGGCCAGGGTCAGGCCAATGGCGGCCAGCTTGTCGGCGGAGGCCTGGACCCTGATCGCCGGGCGTTGCTGGCCGGTGATGTTGATCAGGCCCACGCCATCAATCTGGCTGATCTGCCGGGCCAACAGGGTTTCGACATAATCGCTGAGTTCGGTGCCGGGCATGTGCATTGAACTGATGCTCAGAATCAGCACCGGGCTGTCGGCCGGGTTGACCTTCTTCCAGGTCGGCAGGGTCGGCATATCCTTGGGTAACTTGCCGGAGGCGGTGTTGATCGCCGCCTGGACTTCTTGTGCCGCGGTGTCGATGCTTTTGCTCAGGGTGAATTGCAGGGTCAGGGTGGTCGAGCCCAGCGCACTACTGGAGGTCATTTGGGTCATGCCGGGGATGGCGCTGAACTGCACCTCCAGCGGGGTTGCCACCGATGAGGCCATGGTGTCCGGGCTGGCGCCCGGTAGCTGTGCCGACACTTGAATGGTCGGGAACTCGGCTTCGGGCAAGGGGGCGACAGGCAGGCGTGGAAAGGCGATCAGCCCCACGAGCACCAGGGCGAACGTCAGCAGCACCGTGGCGACGGGGTGATCGACGCACCAGGCGGACAGCGAGCGGCTGTTGGTCATGGCTGCACCTGAGCGGCCGTTGGCTCACTCAGTATTTCAATGCGCGAACCTGGCTTGAGCCGCGACTGACCATCGCTGACCAGCGTGTCGCCCGGGTTAACGCCGGTGATGATGCTCTGCTCGGTGTCTTGATAGACCAACTGCACGGGGACTGTCTCGACGGTGTCGACCAGCACCCGGTAAACAAAGTAGTTGTCCAGCCCGCGCTGCACCACCTGAGGCGGCACCACCAGCGCGTTCTTCGCCAGCCCTGACTGGATCTGGACATTGACCAGTTGGCCGGGCCACAGGGTTTGCTTGGGATTGTCGAAACGGGCTTTAACCTTGATCGTGCCAGTGGTTGCCGAGACCTGATTGTCGATCAGACTCAAGCGGCCTTCACCCAGAGGCATGCCGCTGCTGTCGGCGTTACCGATAAAAGCTTTGACCCGGGCCGGGTCTTTGGCCGTGAGCAAGTCGTGCAGCAGGGGGAGCTGATGTTGAGGCAGCGAAAACTCGACGGCGATGGGGTCGATCTGGGTGACGGAAAACAGCCCTTGGGTATCGCTGACCCGCAGGAAGTTGCCCGCATCCACCGTACGAATCCCTACACGGCCGGTGACCGGGGAGCGTATTTGCGTATACGACAACTGCACCTGCGCCGCGGTAATTGCCGCCTGATTGCCAAGCGCCGAGGCTTTGAGCTGATTGACCAGTGCTTGTTGTTGATCGAGGGTTTGTTTGGACACGCCGTTGTCCACGCTCAATACCTGGTAGCGCTTGAGATCGGCCAGTGCCACTTGCAGTTGTGCCTGATTCTGCCCCAGTTGGGCCTTGGCCTGGTCAAGGCTGGCCTTGATCGAGCGGTCATCCAGGGTCGCCAGGAGGTCGCCAGTCTTGACCTCCTGGCCTTCGGCGACCCGTATGTCGGTGAGGATGCCGTCGATTTGGGGACGGATCATCACGCTGTGCAGCGATAACACCGCGCCAATCCCGCTGACATAGCGCGCTACATCTTGCTGCAGTACTTGAACAACCCGGACTGGCACCGCCGCGCCACCCGTGGACTTGCTGGGTGCGGGGCGGTTGAGCCACAAGGCAGTACCACCGATCAGGGCAACGACGAGGGTGCCCAGCATGATTTTTTTAGTTGTGGTGGGCATGCCGGATAGACGCCATGTGCGTGGAGTGAGGGCTGATCAATCAGTTATAGCGTGTAGACCCGGTCAGTACGGTGACGGCTAACTGACATTGCTGACAGTTAGCACTGAGTAAAACATCCGGCAGGTCATTTTTGTGGGAGCGGGCAGATTGATGATTTTTACGACCAGTGAGTGCAACGCACAGGGGGCGCACAGGTATACTGCGCGGCATTGCGCCACTTGGCCTGACTTTTTACCGTATTTCGGAGCTTTCATGACTACCCCTACACAAACGACGGCTCCTGATGCCCCGGACACTGAACTGGTTGAAAATGAAACCACTCTGGAGACCCCGAAAAAACCGGTCATCCCAGCGTTCACTTTCCCTTTCAAGCCTTCCGAGTTTGCCAAGGCCAAGTCCCAGGGCAAGGCGTACTACCAGAAAAGCGGCCTCGGCGGCCACGACACAACCCCTGGCGCACCGCCACACGGCACCCGTAAAACCATGGGCAAGCGCTGATCTATAGCTCGATGCGCTGCACCTGAACCATCCCGGCCCGCTCGTACAAACGACGGGCCGTGGTGTTGCCCTCCATGACCTTCAGGTCAACGCAGGCCTCACCGCGTTGTGCGTACACCGCAAACACTCGCGCCAGCAACGCCTGGCCAATGCCTTGCCCTTGATGTCCGGCATGCACCACCAAATCCTTCAGATAAGCGCTGGTCCAGCCTTGCGCGACGCCCACCACCACGCCTGAACGCAGTGCGATCAAGCACAACTGCGGGTCGAATTCGGCGTCGTGCAGCAGGCTGTGGCGCCACTCCTCGAGCGAATCAACAGTGCCACTGCCATCGCTGTAACCCTGGCTGAGCAAGGTATGCACCGGTTGCATCAGCTCCTCGCTCAGGGCCACAACGCTTAAATCGGCAGGCCAGCAAGCGGCTGCCAACGGGCGAGTCAGGTCTTTGCGCAGTAACAGGCAGTACTCGCTCATGTGTCTCAGTAACCTTGCTCGGCAACCGTGCGAGCCGCCAGGATCAAGCACTGCGTCAGCTCGGGCGAAGAGAATTTGGTCAACACCGCATTGGCTCCGGCCAGGCGCGCTTTTTCGCTGTTCATCGAGCTGTTCAACGAGGTGTGCAGCAGCACGTACAGGTGCGCAAAGTCAGGGGTGTCACGCACGGTGCGGGTGAAGGCATAACCGTCCATTTCCGACATCTCGATATCGGACACCAGCACATTGATCTGGTCCGGTGTGCCTTGCAGTTCCAGCAGGCGCTCGATGGCTTCCTTGGCGCTGCGCGCCGTGTGGCAGTGCAGGCCCAGATTGCGCAGGGTAATGACCGATTGCTGCAACGCCACCTGGCTGTCGTCGACCACCAGTATTCGAGCGTTGGCCAGCAGCCTGGATTCTTCCCTGCTGAGGTTTTGCTCTGCGCCTTCGACTTTTGCCGGAGCGATACCGTGGATCACTTTTTCGATATCCAGCACCTGCACCAGCACGCCGTCGACCTGGGTTACGCCAGTGATATACGAGCGTTTGCCGGAGCCATAGGGCGGTGGGCGAATATCCGTACTCAGGCAGTGCACGATTTTGCTCACGGCCTGTACATGCAGGCCCTGCTTGGAGCGGCTGACATCGGTCACGATCAGGCAGCCGCCATCAGGATCGAGCAACGGCTGCTCGCCGATGGCCCGACTAAGGTCAATCACCGACAACGCCGTGCCACGCAACACCGCAATGCCTTTTACATTGGGGTGCGACTCGGGCATTTTGGTCAGCGGCGGACAGGGGATGATTTCACTGACCTTGAGCAGGTTGATCGCCAACAACTTGCCGCTGCGCAGAGTGAAGAGCAGAAGCGAAAGTGAATCTGCGCGGGCATTGTTCGATGACATAAAAACCTTCTGTGGTGGGAGCGATACAGCGTTATCGACCTTAACCGGGCGGGCTTTAATTTGTGGGAGCGGCAGGTTTACTTCAGGCCCAGTCGTTTGGCCATGCGCCCCAGGTTCGCCCGGTCCAGGCCCAATTCCCGCGCAGCGCTGGCCCAGTTGTGCTGATGGCGTTCAAGGCAGGCGCTGATCAGCTGGCGCTGGTAGTTATCAGTGGCCAGACGCAAATCGCCGATGGGCTGCTGTACATTCAGGGGCTCAATTGCCGCAGCGCTTGGGGGGGTGGTTGGCAAGTCCAGGTCTGCCGCCGTCAGGGTCAAAATGCGCGGTCGCGTGGTGCAACTGCCCAAGGCTTTAAGGGCGCTGCGGCCGATCAAATGCTCCAGTTCGCGCACGTTACCCGGCCAGGAATATTGCACCAGAGCGGCTTGCGCATCGGGACTCAGGCGTAAGCTGCCAAGGCCCATGCGCGAGCGGTTTTGCTCCAGAAAAAAACCGCTCAACAACAGCACATCACGCCCGCGTTCACGCAATGCCGGCACTCTGATCGGATACACACTCAACCGGTGATAAAAGTCTGCACGCAGGCGACCGCTGCGCACTTCTTCAGCCAGGTCGCGGTTGGTGGCCGCGATCAGCCGCACGTCGACCTGATGCTCCTGATCCGAGCCCAGGCGCTGTAACTGCCCGCTTTGCAGCACCCGCAGCAACTTGGCCTGCACGGTCAGGGACAGCTCGCCCACTTCATCCAGAAACAGGGTGCCACCGTTGGCCAGTTCGAATTTTCCGCGCCGGTCATTGGTTGCCCCGGTGAAGGCGCCGCGCACATGACCGAACAGCTCGCTTTCAACCAGGGTGTCGGGCAGGGCGGCGCAGTTCAGGCTGATCAGCGGTTTATCCGCCCGTGGCGAGGCCGCGTGAATGGCCTGTGCCACCAGTTCCTTGCCGACACCGGTCTCGCCGGTGATCAGTACTGTCAGATCACTGCCGCCCACCAAGGCGATTTCTTCAAGCAGGCGCTTGTGAATCTTGCTCTGACCGATCAGTTCTTTATTGGGTGAACCGTTGGCCTGTCGATAAAGCTCGGCTTTCTGCTGTTCGTCCTCCACCCGCAATGCCAGGCGTTCGATGCGTTGGGCCACGTTGACCGTAGCGGCGGCCAGGCTGGCAAAGGCCTGCAGGTCGTCCAGTTCGATCGGCTCAAAGCGTTTTGGGTCCAGGGCGTCGAGCGTCAGCAGCCCCCAGGGGCGCTCGTCGACAAACAGCGGGCAGCCCATGCAGTCGTGGACTTCCAGGTGCTCGGCGAGTCCGTCTACCAACCCGTCATACGGGTCTGGCAGCTCGCAATTGCTAGGGAATCGGGTAGGGCCGGGGCTCGCGAGCAGCGCTTCAAAGCGCGGGTGCTCGCTGACCTTGAAGCGTCGCCCGAGGGTATCGAGGCTCAAGCCATCGACCGCCAGCGGCACCAGCCATTCGCCGTCCAGCCGCAGCAGGGCGGCGGCATCGCAGGGGAGCAGGGCGCGCAAGGCGTGCAGCAAGCGTCGATAGCGCTCGCTCTCGGGCAGGTCGCGGGACAAGTCAGCCACAAGTGGCAACAGGGTGGTGAGTAGCAGTTTTGCAGTCATTTTGACCTCGTATAGTCTTTATGACTATAAATGAGTATGAGTCAAAATGACTATATATTCTTTAAAGTATTGATTTTAAAGGATTTAAATGTTGGCACGAAAGCTGATAGGTAAAGAGTAATTGTTAAAGCCTACGTGCCCAGGAGTTACCTTATGCTTACTGCTCAGGATCGTGCCATCGTTAAATCCACCGTACCCTTGCTGGAAAGCGGCGGTGAGGCGCTGATCACTCATTTCTATCGCATGATGTTGTCCGAATACCCGCAGGTGCGCTCGCTGTTCAACCAGGCCAACCAGGCCAGTGGTGATCAGCCCCGTGCACTGGCCAACGGTGTACTGATGTATGCGCGGCACATCGACCAGCTCGACCAGTTGGGCGATTTGGTTGCCAAGATCATCAACAAGCATGTTGCGCTGCAAATCCTGCCGGAGCATTACCCGATTGTCGGCAGTTGTTTGCTGCGGGCGATTGAGGAAGTGCTGGGCAGCGATATCGCTACCCCTCAAGTGTTGAGTGCCTGGGGTGCGGCCTATAACCAGCTGGCCGATATCCTGATCGGTGCCGAAGCCGCCATTTACGACGAAAAAGCAGCTGCCCCAGGCGGCTGGCGCGGCGGGCGAGCGTTCAAGCTGGCGGCCAAGATCCAGGAAAGCGCTGAGATCACCTCGTTTTACTTCCGTCCGGTCGATCAGCAGCCAATCCTTGATTTTGCTCCGGGTCAGTACATCGGCCTCAAGCTGATGATTGATGGTCAAGAAGTCCGTCGTAACTATTCACTTTCTGCGCTGGCTCAGGTCGGTCGTTACCGCATCAGCGTCAAGCGCGAGAGCGGCGGGGTTGTTTCCACTTTCCTGCACGACCGGATGAACGTGGGCGACACCCTGGAACTGTTCCCGCCAGCGGGCGACTTCACGCTGACCGACAGCGAAAAACCGCTGGTGCTGATCAGCGGTGGCGTGGGTATTACGCCGACCCTGGCAATGCTTGAGGCAGCGTTGGCGACACAGCGTGCGATTCACTTTATCCACTGTGCCCGCAATGCCGATGTGCACGCCTTCCGCACCTGGGTAGATGAACTGGCCGATCAGCACCCTCAATTGAAGCGTTTTTACTGCTACGACGAGCAGGGCGAATCTGCAAATCATGTAGGGCTTTTGACTGAGGAAGTGCTGGCGCAATGGTTACCGCAAGAGCGCGACCTGGATGCTTATTTCCTGGGGCCCAAAGGCTTCATGGGGGCGGTCAAACGTCACCTCAAAGCACTGGGTGTGCCTGAGAAGCAAAGCCGCTACGAGTTCTTCGGCCCGGCGGCAGAGCTGAAGTAACCTTAATCCCCCATTAATCCCCTTGCGAGACCTTCCCGGTAACGTTCAGATACATCCAGGCATCAGGTCTGGGTGTAAACTGCGCGGCTTACACACAATCAGGCTAAGGGACGCGGGATGACGAATGACATGTTGCAACTGGGCCGGGAGAAGCGCTTCCTGGTTCTGCTCGGGCTGATTTGCCTGGCGCTGATCGGCGGCGCCCTCTATATGCAGATCGTGCTTGGCGAGGCGCCTTGCCCGCTGTGTATCCTGCAGCGCTATGCCCTGCTGCTGATCGCGATCTTTGCCTTTATCGGCGCCGCGATGCCTACCCGGCGCAGCCTTACGGTGCTTGAAGTGCTGGTGGTGCTGAGCGCCATTGGTGGGATCGCCGCTGCCGGACGTCACGTCTACATCCTGGCCAACCCGGCAGTCAGCTGCGGTCTTGACGCGTTGCAGCCGATTGTCGATGGCTTGCCACTGGCGGCGATCTTCCCGCTGGGGTTTCAGGTGGACGGCTTTTGCTCAACCCCTTACCCCCCCGTGCTCGGCCTGTCGCTGGCGCAGTGGGCACTCGCGGCCTTTGTGATGACTGCCGTGCTGGTGCCTCTGGGCATTTACCGCAACCGTCAAAAAGCCAACTAAGCAAAGCGTTAAATTTGCCATGAGTCGCCTCGTTCTTCCTCTGGATGTGCGGGGCGTTTTTTTGTCCGCGCGCAAATGTAAAGAGGGTGTTAACCGGGGGTGGAAAAAGGGTGCGCAACACTGCGACATATTGTCACGGAGCGTTTGTCGCAGGGCGTGTCTTCATCTGACAGACGGTCTTTCAAACGTATGACTTCGTGTAACGGCTCTGAGACGTTTTGACGCTGATGACGGGGTTGAAAAGTACGTGGCGAGACTCAACGCAAATCGGCTGTAGCCCTTTTTATTTGGGCGTTCAGGAGGGGTAGGGGTGTGGTTGTCGTGCGCTAAAAAGGGGCGCTGAAATCGAGGGGTAATGGCGTGCTACAGCCACGAGCAAGGGGGGTGTCAAAGCGCGGGGCGTAATAATAGGTAGGGATTGTTACCTAGGCCGAGAAGAATTATTTCCGGATGAGACATGGTTTATAGAGAGCTACCTAACTACAATCGCCCGCACTGAACGTCCAGCCTGCTCATCCCTGAGCCCAAGCGGGAAGTTGAAGGCCGACTGGGTTGTTCAATACAGGCGTCCCATGCGACTCCCAGGTACTGGCAACCCTTCTAAGTTCCGCACCAAATGGAATTGGTCTGTGACAAGGCCATTGACCACGTATCGAATAAGAAATCACTGCTAACCCGGAATTTGCCCGTTCGCCTGATGGTGATAGAGCAGGCTTTTATTCAATTCCGGAAAAGAGCCAACCCTTGGCAGGGCGAAGTGTTGGCGAAAAAAACCAACTGCATTGTGCAAGCTGTTTTAGAGGTCGTGAGATGACTAAAAAAAGGTACCCCAGACTCCTTGGCTTATTGCCACTTTTCGGCATGTTGCTGCTGGGAGGTTGCAAGTGGACGCTGCTGGATCCAGTGGGGCAGGTCGGGGTCGAAGAGCGTAATCTGATCATCACCGCTACGTTGCTGATGCTTCTGGTCGTAGTGCCGGTCATCATTATGACCCTGGTCTTCGCGTGGAAATATCGTGCGTCGAACACCAGCGCTACCTACACGCCGAAGTGGTCGCACTCCACCAAGATCGAAGTTGTGATCTGGACCGTGCCGATTTTGATCATCATCGCCCTTGGCGTGATCACCTACAAATCGACCCACGCGCTGGACCCGTATCGTCCGCTCGAATCTGACGTCAAGCCGATTACCATCGAAGTGGTGGCTATGGACTGGAAGTGGCTGTTCATCTACCCGGAACAGGGTATCGCCACCGTCAACAAGATCGTGTTCCCGGCCAACACACCGGTCAATTTCCGTATCACTTCTGACACGGTCATGAACTCGTTCTTCATTCCGGGCCTGGGCGGTCAGATCTACGCCATGGCCGGTATGCAGACCAAGCTTCACCTGATTGCCAACCGCAACGCTGAAATGGAAGGCATCTCTGCCAACTACAGCGGCGCTGGTTTCACCGGCATGAAATTCAAAGCGATCGCGACTTCTCAGGCTGAATTCGATGCCTGGGTAAGTGAAGTCAAAGCATCACCTAAACAGCTTGAACAAGCTGAATACGAAGCCTTGAGCAAACCAAGCCAGAACAATCCCGTTGAGCTGTTCTCCTCGTACACACCGAACCTGTTTCAGAAAATCGTCGACAAGTACGAAGGTATGACTCCAGGCAAGCCGGTCAAGCACGAGAAGAAAGAAGTGGCCGGGATCGATGGGGTGGACACAAGTTCGCATTCAGCTGCCGGGGCAGAGGAGTAAACGATGTTTGGTAAATTAAGTTGGGAAGCGGTCCCGTTCCACGAGCCGATTGTCATGGTCACCATTGCCATGATCGCGCTCGGTGGTCTGGCGCTGTTTGCGGCAATCACCTACTTCAAGAAGTGGACTTACCTGTGGACCGAATGGCTAACGTCAGTCGACCACAAGAAAATCGGCGTGATGTACATCATCGTTGCCATGATCATGCTGCTGCGCGGCTTTGCCGATGCCGTCATGATGCGTACCCAGTTGGCCATGGCCACCGAGGGTTCGCCTGGCTACCTGCCGCCTGAGCACTATGACCAGATCTTCACCGCTCACGGTGTGATCATGATCATCTTCATGGCGATGCCATTCTTCACCGGCCTGATGAACCTTGCAGTGCCGCTGCAGATCGGCGCACGTGACGTTGCTTATCCGTTCCTGAACTCCCTGAGCTTCTGGCTGCTGGTGTCCGGCGTTGTGCTGGTCAACCTGTCCCTGGGCGTCGGCGAATTCGCCAAGACCGGCTGGGTTGCTTATCCGCCGCTGTCGGGCTTGCAGTACAGCCCTGGCGTGGGGATGGACTACTACATCTGGGCACTCCAGCTATCGGGGTTAGGTACGACGTTAACCGGGGTTAACTTCCTGGCGACCGTACTGAAGATGCGTGCTCCTGGCATGAAGCTGATGGACATGCCGATCTTCACCTGGACCTGCACCTGGGCAAACGTCCTGATCGTGGCTTCGTTCCCGATCCTGACCGCTACCCTGGCACTGCTGACACTTGACCGTTACATGGATTTCCACATTTTCACCAATGAACTTGGTGGCAATCCAATGATGTACGTCAACCTGTTCTGGGCGTGGGGTCACCCTGAGGTGTACATCCTCATTCTTCCGGCGTTCGGTATCTTCTCCGAAGTTATCTCCACGTTCACCGGCAAGCGTCTGTTCGGTCACCACTCGATGGTCTACGCCTCCGGCGCGATCTCGGTGCTGGGCTTCATGGTTTGGCTGCACCACTTCTTCACCATGGGTTCGGGTGCAAGCGTCAACGCCTTCTTCGGTCTGGCGACGATGCTGATTTCGATCCCGACGGGGGTCAAGCTATTCAACTGGCTGTTCACCATCTACCAGGGCCGTCTGCGCTTCACCAGCCAGGTTCTGTGGACCCTGGGCTTTATGGTGACCTTCGCTATCGGCGGCATGACCGGCGTACTGCTGGCCATCCCGGGTGCTGACTTCGTACTGCACAACAGCCTGTTCGTAATTGCTCACTTCCATAACGTGATCATCGGCGGCGCGGTATTCGGTTACATCGCAGGCTTCAGCTTCTACTTCCCTAAAGCGTTCGGCTTCAAACTGAACGAGAAGTGGGGCAAGGCAGCGTTCTGGTTCTGGTGCGTCGGCTTCTTCGTAGCCTTCATGCCGCTCTACGCGCTGGGCTTCATGGGTATGACCCGTCGTCTGAACGCCAGCACCAACCCTGAGTGGGTGCCTTACCTGTACGTTGCCCTGTTCGGCGCAGCACTGATTGCAATCGGTATTGCCTGCCAACTGATCCAGTTGTACGTCAGCGTACGTGACCGCAAGCTGCCAGAGAACGCCTGCGAGCACGGCGATCCGTGGAATGGCCACACCCTGGAATGGTCGACTTCGTCGCCACCTCCGTTCTACAACTTTGCTGTAGTGCCACGGGTCGACACCATCGACGCGTTCACCGAAGCCAAGGAAAACGGTACTGCGTACAAGGCCCCGGCCAAGTACTCGCCGATCCACATGCCTAACAACACCGCAACCGGTGTGTACATGGGTGCTTTGTTGACCGTGTTCGGTTTCGCAATGATCTGGCACATCTGGTGGTTGGCCATCGTTGGTCTGGTCGGCACTGTCGTGGTCTTCGTTGCCCACGCTGCCCGTGATGACCAAGGCTACATGGTGCCGGTTGAGACCATCGAGCGTATCGAGGCTGAGCAGCACAAGCGTCTGGTAGCCGCAAAAGCAATCCCGGCTTCCCGTGTTGAAACCAAGTTGGAACAGGCTTAAACCATGTCGAACTTAGCGACCACTGCTGGACACGCTCATGGTCACGACCATGAGCACGAGGAACACCACGACGCGGGCGAGACAACCATATTTGGTTTCTGGCTCTACCTGATGACCGACTGCATATTGTTCGCGTCGATCTTCGCGGTATATGCAGTTCTGGTTAACAACGTAGCGGGTGGCCCGTCGGGCCACGACATCTTCGAGCTGCCATACGTACTGGGTGAAACTGCCCTGTTGCTGTTCAGTTCGATCACCTACGGCTTCGCCATGCTGGCGTTGTTCAAGGGCAAAAAGCAGCAGGTGCTGTTCTGGCTGGGCATGACCTTCCTGCTCGGTGCAGGCTTCATCGCCATGGAAATCAACGAGTTCCACCTGTTGATCTCCGAAGGCTACGGCCCTAGCCGTTCGGGCTTCCTGTCCGGGTTCTTCACCCTGGTGGGTACCCACGGTCTGCACGTGACCAGCGGTCTGATCTGGATGGCGATCATGATGTATCAGGTGCAGAAAAACGGCCTGACTTCGACCAACAAGACCCGCCTGAGCTGCCTGAGCCTGTTCTGGCACTTCCTGGACGTGGTCTGGATCTGCGTATTCACCGTTGTTTACCTGATGGGGACTTTGTAATGGCTAACGCACATTCCGACGGCGCCAATCACGGTAGCGTGAAGTCCTATGCAATCGGCTTCATCCTGTCGGTGATCCTGACCGTTATTCCGTTTGGGCTGGTGATGTACCCATCGCTGCCTAAATTCACCACGCTGGCGATCGTGCTGTTGTTCGCCGTGGTGCAAGTTGTAGTTCACCTGGTGTACTTCCTGCACCTGGACCGCTCGCCTGCTCAACGCAACAACGTCACGGCGCTGGTATTCGCGGCCCTGGTTATTGTGCTGCTGGTGGGCTTGTCCCTGTGGATCATGTTCAGCATCCACACTGAAATGATGGCGAAGTGAGGTAAGACCCGATGTCCTTTAAGCACTTTATCCAAATCACCAAGCCGGGGATCATTTTCGGTAACGTGCTTTCTGTGGCAGGTGGGTTTTTCCTGGCCTCGAAGGGGCATTTCGATCTTGCCCTGTTCCTGGCCGCGGTAATCGGCACCTCCTTGGTGGTAGCGTCCGGTTGTGTGTTTAACAACTGCATCGACCGCGACATCGACATCAAGATGGACCGCACCAAGAACCGCGTACTGGTTCAAGGCCTGATCTCCCTCAAGGTGGCGCTGATTTACGCCACCTTGCTGGGGGTCGCCGGCCTTGCCCTGCTATATCGCGTAGCCAACCCGCTGGCGGCTCTGTTCGCGGCGATCGGCTTTGTGATCTACGTCGGTCTGTACAGCCTGTACTTCAAGCGCAAGTCGGTTCACGGCACGCTGATTGGCAGTCTGTCGGGTGCAATGCCACCGGTTATCGGCTACGTCGCAGTGAGCAACAGCTTCGACATGGCCGCACTGACCCTGCTGGTGATGTTCAGCCTGTGGCAGATGCCGCATTCCTACGCCATCGCGATCTTCCGCTTCAACGATTACCTGGCCGCATCGATTCCGGTGTTGCCCGTGAAGCGCGGGATCAAGGTTGCCAAGAAGCACATCCTGCTCTACATCCTCGCGTTCCTGATCGCGACCCTGATGCTCACCCTCGGCGGTTACGCCGGTATGAGCTACATGGCCGTGGCTGCCGCGATGGGCATGTACTGGCTGTACATGGCGTGGACGGGCTACAAGGCCGTCGACGACAAGGTCTGGGCACGCAAGCTGTTCGTGTTCTCGATCTTCACCATTACCGCACTGAGCGTCATGATGTCCCTGGATTTCAAAGCGCCCGCCGAGTTGCTGCTGACTTACGCGCACTAAGATAGCCAGACTGAAAAACCCCGCCTTCGAGAGGAGCGCCGGTTAATCAGGTGGTCACCCCCAACACCCTGTGAAGGCTTCGCTTTCACAGGGTGTTTTGTTTTCGGTGGCCATCATCATGAGCGAGTCCGCACTGATCGGTATCGATCTGGGCAAACATACTGTGCGCCTTCACGGCCAGGACAAGTCGGGCCGCGAGGTGTTTCGCAAAAAATGCTCCCGAGCGCAGATGATGCGGTTTTCGGCAACATGCCGCGCTGCGTCGTGGTGTTGAGGTCTCGCGTTCCTCGATGCTTTTAGTTGCGCCCCAAACCGAATCCCGGCAAACCCTCTCCGTGCTGCACCGTAGGCGCGAGTCGCTGGTGCACGAGCGTCCCCCAACGGCTAATCACTCCAATGTAGTGGCGTGAGCCTTGGCCAATAAGCTGGCGCGTATCGCCTGGGCGATAGCGGCCCAACCTACGCAATACGAAACGGGGGCAGTCCATTTTAAGCGGGCGCGATAGCCCTTAAATGCGCCAACGAAGCTCATCTCCCAAGTCGTTCAAAGCCCAGTTGTTCTGGTATAGGTTGCGCCGAAAAGACCCGCTGAAGCCTCGACGATCGTCGAGCTGTCATTTGGCGAGCAAACCACCACGGTGAAATAGCGGTCTTCCGATCCTGGGGGGGCGCCGCTTTGTCCGTGGACTTGCCGTGGTTTTTTGCCCTACATACCGGCCAGATTTTGCTTGCATATATCCATACGGTGAGATGATCAAATTGACGTTCTTAGTTTCAGTCTAGGAACTAAGTAAATTACAACTATAAATTAAGGTGCGCATGATGATTGATCGATCTTTTAGGTTGGCCCTGGTTGCTTGTACGCTTGCGAGCAGCGCTATGTTTGTAAGTGTTTCTGCGAGTGCTAATTCTAATTTGATAACCAAAGAATTTGCGGTTGGTTGTAACGGTGGTGATTTTGGTGGGCGTGCGACTGGTGTATATACTATAGACCCGAAAACACGTGCCATTTCGGCGCATATACAAAAGTACAAAATCTTCAGGTTTGACAATAAGAGTGCTGGTAATAAAGCCAATCTTAATATGGGTATGAGCCATTCGAATACTACCACGGCTATGAGTGTTTACTCGGCGGATAACTTGAGGCAGGACGACACTTGGCGTAGTGTGTCTTTGAGCAGGTGGTTGCATCAGGTTCCAGGCTATCCGGTTAGTGTTGGTGTTGAGTTTGTTTTTGATAAGTCTGGGAAGGACCCGAAGTGTAAGGCTTCTACAGTACTTGCTCAGTAAGTTGTTTATGTTTGTGCGGGCAGTGTTGATGGCTGTCTGCGGATAGTGTAGTGGCTGCGCGCTCTTGTCGGTGTAAAGTCACCCGCAGGTGCGCGCGGTTTGAAAAGTAAGATTCCTCGCTGTTCTTATGTGTGTCTAAAGAGATTGCTTGATGTTCAAAAGGTAGTGATTGCGTTCTCCTGTCATGCAGTTGTCGTATTCGCGTGCTCTCCCTCTCCTGGGCTAACAACGAGTCACTGTTTTTAAAGGGTTAAGGGTTGTCATGGATAATTTGATATGTATTTCTATGAAAGGTATCAGTAAAAGTTACCGTCATGACGCAAAGACCCTCCAGGTTTTAAAACATGTCAATTTTCAGGTGGGTGTGGGAGAAACATGCGCTATTGTTGGGCCGTCTGGCTCAGGTAAAAGTACGCTTCTAAGCATTATCGGTTTGCTGGATTTTCCTGATGAGGGCGACTATCTACTGATGGGGCATTCAGTTGCAAATGCTCAGAGTGATGAGCTGGCAATGCTTAGAAAGTCAGAAATAGGATTTGTTTTTCAGCATTATAATTTAATTGCCCGTTTGAGTGTTCTGGAGAATGTGGCCTTACCGCTCCGTTATAGGGGGGTTGATCGTGCGAGCGCTCTAGAACAAGCCATGCAGATGTTAGGCAGGGTTGGAATGGCGGATCGTGCCCGCTTCAAATCTGCCGATTTGTCAGGGGGGCAAAAGCAACGAGTGGCGATTGCACGCGCGCTCATAGGTCAACCCTCCTTGATTCTTGCCGATGAACCGACGGGTAGCCTGGACAGTGAAACTGCCCGTGAAATACTTGAGTTATTGTTGTCGATACAAAAAGAACAACGGGTCACGTTGTTGATTGTGACCCACGACAATCAAGTTGCGCATCTGATGCAAAAAAAAATCAGGGTGCGGGGTGGCAGGGTTGAGGAGATGGGAGCATCCGTCCTTTGAGTACGTTAATAATGCTCCCATTGAATCAGGCTATTGAAGATGCACTTGACAGTTTCCGTACATTGTCCAGACGTTCGGCCTTGGCGCTTCTGGGTATCGTAATAGGCAGCGCCTCCATTGTTGCGATCATCAATATCGGGCACAACGCGGGACTCGATGCTGCCTCTATATTTCAGGGTATGGGGACCGATACGTTAGTCGCACAGTTGCCGGATAAAGAGGATGCGCAGGTGTCGTTGCTCTCTATAGATGCTGCGAAAATCGAGGGGTTGGATCTCCCTGGGCTGCAGATAACACCGACAGTATTCGCCTCCATCAGCCTGGTGTTTAATAATCGTTCAGTCAATGCCCGCCTTGTCGGGACCGAGTCTTCTTTATTTAATGTGATCGCGCTGTCGTTACTTAAGGGGCGATTCCTGCATGAGTTTGATTTTGAAGAAAACGTTGTTGTTCTCGGTCATCAAGTAGCCGTCTCATTGAGTGAGGGAGGTTCTAGAATCCAAGTAGGTGATTGGCTTAATATCAATAACTACTTGTTTAAGGTTGTGGGTATTTTGAAATCGAAGACGAACTCGATGGTCAGTCCTGTTGTTGTCGACGATTCGGTCTTTATACCGTTGCATGCTATTTCCCGAGTAGAAAGCCAGACCGCGCTGCGTGATCTGATTGTCCGTGTTCCTCCCCCGCTCAATATTGAAATCGCTGCCCTGCGGTTACATGATCAGTTGGCCCGTACTTTTGAATTTCGTTCAGTTCAAATAATGGTTCCACAACAGATAATCGAGGGTATGAACCGCCAAAATAGAACGTTCCATTATCTGTTGATAGCACTCGGTGCTATTGCTCTGGTGGGCGGCGGTGTGGCGGTTATGAATGTTATGTATATGAACGTTTCCGAGCGACGTGTTGAAATCGGTTTGCGGATGGCTATTGGCGCTCGCCGCCAGGACATACGCAATCTGTTTCTAATCGAAGCGCTCGCGCTCAGTACGCTGGGTGCTGTGTTGGGTGCGGGCGTGGGTATAGCGCTGGCCTGGCTGTATGCCGTGATATCGGGGTGGGCATTTGAGTTGGCGATGCTGTCCATCCCGTTGGGCGTTTTAAGCACGTTACTGGTCGGCGTTTTCTTTGGGTTGAAACCTGCAATTGCGGCTTCGCGCCTTACGCCTGTAGAGGCGCTCCGTGATGATTAAATTAGCGGTTGTTACAAGCGCTGCGTGCTGTGTTTTGATCCTGTCGAAACAGCTGGCAGCCGCCCCTGCTCGAGTCGACGCCGGCGTGCCGCACCAGAGCGAGTTGCGCAGTGACTTGTTGAGTCAGCACTCCATCGATCTGTCCCTGGCTGAAGCTGTTTCGTTGGGCCTACGCCGCAACTACAGCATCCGCAGCCTCAAGCTCCAGCGTTTGCGGGAGAAGTTCGATTTGCTCGTGGCAGATGACCTGTTCAACCCAAAACTCAAGCTCAGTGGTACTCACCGGCTATCCAGGGGCAGCGTCGACAGCAGTCGCTCTACTGGCATTACGCCCAAGGTGAGCCTGCTGGGTGAGTATGGGACCAACATTGATCTGAGCTGGAACCAGCAGCTCAATGCCACGAAAAATTCGGGTGACATGAGCAGTGATGGCCTGGGGCTGACGTTGACTCAACCGTTGCTCAGGGGGGCAGGTAAAGAAGTCACGACGGCACCCTTGCGCCTGGCCAAATTGACCGAGCAAGTCAACCAGTTGAATGTGAAGGCGAGCGTATCCAAAACCGTGTACGACATCATCGCGGCCTACCGTACGCTGATGAAATCCCAGACTCAGGTAACGCTTGCTATGGAGGCGCTTGGTCGGGCCGTCTCGCTGCTCAATATCAACAAACAGCTGATTGGTGCGGGTCGAGTAGCGGAGTTTGACGTTGTCCAGATAGAGGCGGATATCGCGACACAGGAGTTGGCGGTAGAAGAGGCGAAAAATCAGTTGGCGGCGAGTCGATTAGTGATGCTCAAGCTGTTGGCACTCGATCTGGAGACGCCTGTGCGTGCCAGTGACACCCTGCAAGTGACTCGGCTTGATATTGATCAGGCGACTGCGCTGAAAGTGGCGCAGGCCAGGCAGCCGCAATACCTGGCGACGCTGTTACAGAGCGAACAGGCATCGATCAACCTGTTGGTCGCGCAAGACCGGGGGCGTTGGGATGTGTCGTTGGTGGCAGGCGTCAATCAGCAACGGGACAATCACAGCATCAATGGCTCCAATCGGACGTGGGACAGTTACACAGGTCTGAAGCTGGAGATTCCTATTGGAGATATCAGCATCCGCCAGGCCAAGGTCAATGCCCATACTCTGGTTGAGCAGCAGCAGTTGTATCAGGAGGAGGCGCTTATCGATTTGAAGCGTCAGATCACCGATTCCGTTGGGGCCTGAACACTCTTTGGCGTCAGCTTGAAATTTCCCAGCGGGTCATGGACCTGTCCAGGCGCAAGCTGTCCATCGAGAACGACAAGTTGAATGCTGGCCGATCCAGCAACTTTCAAATCATCAGTTTTGAAGCCGACTTACGTGCGGCTGAAGATGCCAATTTGAGCGCGAAGATTTCATATCTGGATGCCAGAGCCCAGCTGGATGTGCTGCTGGGCGTGATGCTGGAGAGCTGGGAGATATCACTTGAGAGTTTTTGATCGGTCCAATGCCCTGGCGGGGCGCTGGAAGTATTTTGCAGCTTTGGGCCTGCTGCTGACCTTGGCCTTGGTTTTGCTCCTGCCGGCGACCCCGGACGGCCCCGTTACCTGGGTGGCGGTCAGTAGTCAGAAGCTGGAGCATGAAATCGGCCTGGTCGGCAAAATCGAACCGGTTGAGACAACCATCATCACTGCTCCTTTTGAAGGTTTTGCCTTGGCCAATGAGTTGCGGCCCGGTATGCAGGTCGAACAGGGGCAGGCATTACTGTCGCTCGATACGGCGCTGCTAGAAATCAAGGTCAGGGATGCTCTGGCCAACAAACTGAAAATGCAGCAGGCCATTGAAGTCTACGAGGCATGGGCGACGGGGCAGCAGATGATGCGAGCCAGGCAAGCGCTCAGAGTGGCCGAACTGTATGCGGGCAGTCTTGAACTTGAGCTTTCTCAGGTCGAGGAGCTGTATCAAAAAGGTATTGTTCCGCGTAACGAGCGCGATGCCTTGAAGCAGCAACATAACCTGCAGTCGCTTGAGCTGACGGCTGCCAAAAGCGAGCTCAAGCATGTGCAGGCAGCCGGCAAGGGTGAGGCCAGAACCATTGCCGATATGGAGTACCAGAATGCATCCATCGCCCATCAACAGCTAAGCGCCTTGCTGGAGCACAAGACGCTCCATGCTCCGTTTTCGGGTGTTGTGTTGTCCCTTGGGGCGCCGCAGTCGACAGCGGGCGAAGCGGGGGGGCTGCACCGGGGCGTTCTTTTGGCTACAGGTCAGCAACTCATCAAGCTGGGCAACATGAAAGGTCTCAAGGTTGTTACCCAAGTGGCGGAGTCGGACGTGAACAAATTTGTCCTGAACCAGGACGTAGCTATAGCCGGCGATGGCTTTTCGGGGCGGCAACTCAGTGGTTACGTCAGCGCCATCAGTCAGTTGGCCGTTCAGGATGACAACGCTGGTAGTGCTGCCAGATTCCCGGTCACCATCACCGTAAATGCCCCCGAGGATGGCGACTTCAAAAATGTCCGGTTGGGCATGAGTGTGCACATGACCATCGTGACATACCGCAACGAGAACAGTTTCATCATCCCACACGCAGCCGTGGAACAGGCCGGTGATGCCATGTTCGTAGAGCACCGTGAAAACCTGGACGCGCCAGTGGTGCGGCGCGAGGTCACGATTGGCCAATCCACTGCCCAGGGGGTTGAGGTGTTCGGGCTGAACTCCGGGTTTGTGAGTGTGAGAAGCCTGTGAGAACACAGCGCTTCACACGGCCCCTTTTGGGAGCGGGCTTGCTCGCGATGGCATCACTCGGAATCTGACGTCGCAGGGGTCTTGAGTCCGGCTTTCCAGGGCGAGTACTCGATTCTATGGAATGCGCTGCCTATCCCTCTGGCGTTGGGTTCAAAGCCCGGCATGGTGCTCAGGTTCATTTGCTTGCAGCGCTGGACCAGGCTGGCAAGTAAGGTATCGTCCTGCTTGAACTCAGCGGGACGCAGGGCATGGGGATCCAGACTGGCCGCACATTCCAGCACCTTGCCTGTGCTGTCGCTCATCATCATGAGCGTGGCGACACCGATGCTGTCGATGGGCAGCGGGGCAAGCAAGTGCTTGAACAGAAAATCGTTTTGCGCCTTGTCCAGCAACGCTGCCGCGCGTTGTTCGCGGTCCTCGGCACTGAGCCCGGTGAGGGGATAAACCGCGACCGGAGCGACGACTTTAGCCGTCCTGGTCCTCGAATTGATCAGTGACGAAGGCAGTTCGGGGAACACCGCCGTCCAGCATATTGACACCAGATCGGTCGCCAGTGTGCGGTTGTAGGGGTAGATCCGGTTATCCAGCTTCGTGTTGGGTTGAGTGTCGCAACCAATGATGCGGTTCTTGTCATCAACGGTCATTACCAGGTTGAAGCTGCCATTGCGGCCCTGGGCGTTAGCCAGATCAGCCTCTCGGGCAAGCACCTTGCTGATCAGCTTTTCATAAACCCCGCGTTGCAGGGCCTGCTCCTTTTCCTGGGCAGGGGTGAGCCTGGACGGTTTGTCCGGCGCGCGGGTGCTGGATTGGCAGCCGGCCACCAGGAGGGCGGCAAGGACGAGGGAGAATGAGGGTTTTAACATGACGATCCTTGTGCGAGAGGCAGGCCGGGTAGAGTCCTTGCCGACTTTTAAACGGCGTGCAGTTTATCGCATTCAAGGAGCTTGTTGCAGTTGGGTTTTATTCGCGTTAGAGGCAAGTGCTGCACTTTCCTGCGCAGCGCAGCAGCCCCTTGCTTCACCCTTACGGATGCCAGCCCAACTGACTTGAAACCTGCTGCGAAGCCACCATCAGCTGTTTCACATAGTCCTGTTTCAGTTCTTCGCGAAAGCGAAAGCACGGGAACGACACGCTCATGCCGCCAATCACATGGCCGAAACGGTCGCGGATGGGGGCTGCGAGACAACGCATGTTGTCTTCGAATTCTTCATGGTCTTCGCCATAACCCTGCTCGCGAACCAGCGCCAGTTCCTGCAGGTAGGCGTCGATGCTGGTGAGGGTGTTGGCGGTGCGCCGCTCGAAGCTTTCTTCACGCAGGAGCGCAAGCAGTTCGTCTTCTTCCAGCCAGGCCAGCAGTACCTTGCCGATGCCGGTGCAGTACAACGGCGCCCGGCGCCCGATGCGCGAGTACATGCGCAAGTTGTATTTGGAGTCGATCTTGTGCACGTAGACGATGCTGCCTTCGTCGAGGATGCCCAGGTGCACGGTCTCGCCAGTCAGTTCGTTGATGCGGCGCATGCCAGGTTCGGCTTCGCGCACGATATCCAGATGGGGCAGGGCCTGGGCCCCCAGCTCGAACAGCCGCACGCTCAGGCGGTAGCGGTCTTCCGCATCCTGAACCACATAACCACGCGCCTTGAGTGACTGCAAAAAGCGATAGACCGTGCTCTTTGACATGTCCAGCTTCTGTGCAATTTCGGAAACGCCACTCTCTTCCGGGTGTTCGGCCAGGGCTTCAAGCACAGCCATGGTCCGGCCGACGGCAGAGACGAGTTCGTTGTTCTGGGTGGTGCTGTTGTCCATGAAGGCTCCAACGCAATTTAAAAAAACAAGGATATACCGTAGAGAATCGAAACGCTGTTTCATTTTTCTTGACGGTGTTCGGATTTTGATTAAACTCGGCCTCAAGCGAAAAAATGAAACGCCGTTCCAAAAATAATAATCAGCTCGATGCACTGTCACTCTCAGGTGCCTGTGTCGACGCAAAGCGACCCATAAAAACAAGGCGCGCAGAGATGACGGTAACCCTCGGGCATTGCCCACAGGCCAATTTGACCCAGCCCCTGCGGGTGGCACTGGTGGGCGAGTGCATGATCGAGATGCGCGGCCAGCCGGGTGCCGTGTTCAGTCAGACGTTCGGTGGGGACACGCTCAATGCGGGGGTCTACCTCTCTCGTCTGGGCAAGGGCAACGGGATTGTTGCCGACTATGTAACCGCCATCGGCGCGGACTCTTTTAGCGATGCCATGCGCCAGCTCTGGCGTGACGAAGGTGTCGGCGATCAGCATGTGCGGGTGATCAAGGACGCGCTGCCCGGTCTGTATTTCATCCAGACCGATGACCAGGGCGAACGCCGCTTCTCTTACTGGCGTGGCGAAGCTGCCGCACGGCGGGTTTTCGACGGGCCTGAAGCAAGCGCCGTTCTGCGCGCCTTGGCCGACTACGACTATGTGTACCTGAGCGGTATCAGCCTAGCGATCCTCACCACCGAAGGCCGTGAACGCCTGATGCAGGCTTTGAGCCTGGCCCGCGAGGGCGGCACGCGCATTGTCTTCGACAACAACTACCGACCCCACTTGTGGCCCGATGCGCCTTCAGCGCGCAAGGCTTACAGCGACATGCTGCGCCTGACGGACCTGGCCTTGATCACCTGGGATGACGATGCCGTGCTGTTCGGTTATGCCGATCAAGAAGAGCTGTTTCGCGCTTATGAGCAGTTCGGTGTGAGCGAAGTTGCCCTCAAGCGTGGCCCTGCCTCGTGCTTGATCCAGTGTTCGACAGGCCGTTTCGAGGTACCCGCTGAGCAGGTGCAGCACATTGTCGACACCACGGCAGCGGGCGACTCCTTCAGCGCGGCCTATCTAGCCTGCCGCTTGCAAGGTGGTACCCCGCAGCGCGCTGCACGCTGGGGCCACATGCTGGCTGCCGAGGTGGTTCAGCATCCCGGCGCGCTGATCCCCGGAGTCGCCATGCCAAGCCTGAACATGCCTGAATTCTCTTCTGTCGCCGAGGCCTGAACCCATGAAAATTGTTGAAGCACGCGTGATTGTTACCTGCCCGGGTCGCAACATGATCACCCTGAAAATTGTCACTGACTCCGGTGTCTACGGCATCGGCGATGCCACCTTGAATGGTCGCGAAATGGCGGTCGTTGCCTACCTCGAAGAACACGTGCTGCCAGCGCTGATCGGACGCGATGCCCAGCGCATCGAGGACATCTGGCAATACCTGTACCGCGGTGCCTACTGGCGCCGTGGCCCGGTGACCATGACCGCGATAGCCGCGGTGGACGTTGCGCTGTGGGACATCAAGGCCAAGGCCGCCAATATGCCTCTCTACCAGTTGCTCGGTGGCAAGAGTCGCGAGCGGGTGATGGTCTACGGACACGCTACAGGCAAGGACATCGAAGGGTGCCTGGCCGAAGTCGCCCGCCACGTGGAACTGGGTTACAAGGCGGTGCGCGTGCAGTGCGGGATTCCGGGCATTGCCACTACCTATGGTGTGGCCAAGCGCAGCGGTGAACGTTACGAACCGGCCGACAGCGACCTGCCCGCCGAACATGTATGGGACACCGCCAAGTACCTCAACCATGCCCCCAAGCTGTTCGCCGCCGTGCGCGAACGCTTTGGCGATGACTTGCATATCCTGCATGACGTTCACCACCGCCTCACGCCGATTGAAGCCGGGCGTCTGGGTAAAGCCGTGGAGCCGTTCAATCTGTTCTGGCTGGAAGACTGCACCCCGGCCGAGAACCAGGAAGCCTTTCGCCTGATCCGCCAGCACACCACCACCCCGCTGGCAGTAGGCGAGGTGTTCAACTCGATTCATGATTGCCGCGAGCTGATTCAAGAGCAGTTGATCGACTATATCCGCGCCACTCTGGTTCATGCGGGCGGCATCACGCATGTGCGGCGTATCGCCGATTTTGCAGCGCTCTACCAAGTGCGTACCGGCTTTCATGGCGCCACCGATCTGTCGCCGGTCACCATGGGTGCGGCGCTGCATTTCGATACCTGGGTGCCCAATTTCGGGATCCAGGAGCACATGCCCCACGACCCGCTGACTGACGAAGTATTCCCTCACGCCTACCGCTTTGAAGACGGTCATTTCACGCCCGGAGAAACCCCGGGGCATGGCGTGGATATCAACGAAGAACTGGCTGCCAAGTACCCCTACAAACGCGCCAGCCTGCCGGTCAATCGCCTTGAAGACGGCACGCTCTGGCACTGGTAGACACCGCTTAAAAGCTTTTTTGTACGACTGTGAATAACTATAAAAAACCGGGCGTCATGTCCTGGCAGGAGTTACCCGATGAAAGCGTTTCAAGTAAGAGCTCCCTTTGAATTCGGCCTGGCCCAGGTCGATGTCCCGCAACTGGCGCGCAACGAGGTCCGGGTTGAGGTGGCCTATGCGGGTATCTGTGGCTCGGACCTGCACATCATTCACGGGCAGAACGCCTTCGTGCGCTTTCCTCGGGTAACCGGCCATGAATTCTCCGGCGTTGTGAGCGAAGTGGGCGCGGACGTGGAGCAGATCACGGTCGGCGACCGCGTGTGTGTCGACCCGGTGATCAGCTGTGGCACCTGCTACCCCTGCCGGATCAACCGCCCCAACGTCTGCACCGGGCTGCAAGTGATTGGCGTACACCGCGACGGCGGTTTCAGTGAGCAGGTCTGTGTGCCGGCGAGCAATGTCCATCGTCTGCCTGACGCCATGTCGCTCAGCCATGCCGCGCTGGTGGAACCGTACTCCATCGCCCTCAACGTACTGGACCGCATGCAGCCCCACCCTGGCGACAGCCTGTTGATCTATGGCGCTGGCGTGATCGGCCTGACCCTGGTGCAAATGGCTCGGGCGCTGGGCCTGACCGACATTACCGTGACCGATGTAATTGACGAACGCCTGGATACTGCCCGCGCGTTGGGTGCCAGTCGCACCCTCAATGGCAAGGACGTGGACGTCGAGGCCACGATGCGTGAACTGACCCACGGTGAAGGCGTGCCGCTGATTGTCGATGCTGCCTGCATACCGGCACTGATGCCGCAAATGGTACGCATCGCCTCACCGGCGGGGCGTATCGGCCTGCTGGGTTTCAGCACCACGCCAACCGACTTGATTCAGCTGGAAATGATCAAGAAAGAACTGACGCTGGTAGGGTCCCGTCTTAACAACCGCAAGTTCGCCCGGGTGATTGAACTGATCGCCAGCGGCAAGTTGCAGGTTCAGGAAATGATCAGCCACCGCGTCCAGTTTGATGAGATGCCGCAAGCCATTGCGCTGATCGAAAACCACCCCGAGCAGACCCGCAAGGTGTTGGTGCAACTGAGCGCCAAGGATATTTCGTAGCCGTTGCCGCAGGCTACGTTCGGTTGCGCAGCAATCGTAAATCCAGAGTCCTTGGTTTGCCTGACACACCAGTGAACCTGACCTTGCGACAGCTTCGCTGCCGGACGCAGCTTGCGTCAGCTGCTACGAGTTTTGCGCACCGCAAAAAGTTACACGTGCCCCATGCCGGGCACCCTCACCGAATAAAACAACAAGCGGGAGGTTCCAATGTTTGGTCAAGGTCGTACGTTAGTCATCATCATGCTGTTCCTGGCAGGCGTTATTAACTACCTGGATCGCTCGGCATTGTCCGTAGCCGCCCCCTTCATCCAGAAAGACTACGGTCTGACCACGGGTGAAATGGGCATGATCTTCAGTAGTTTTTTTGTCGGCTATGCCGCATTCAACTTTATCGGCGGCTGGGCAGCTGACCGCTACGGCGCAAAAACCACGCTGCTGCTGGCCATGGTGCTGTGGTCGCTGTTCAGTGGTCTGACGGTATTGACCGTCGGCTTCATGTCGCTGGTGTTTATCCGCATTCTGTTCGGCATGGGTGAAGGCCCGTTGAGCGTGACCACCAGCAAGATGGTCAACAACTGGTACACGCCCAAGCAGCGAGCGCGGGCAATTGGTACCTCCATGTCGGGTACCCCCTTGGGTGGCGCAATTTCCGGACCGGTAGTGGGCTTTATCGCCATCAGCTACGGCTGGAAAGTGTCGTTCATCATCATCATGTTGGTGGGCCTGGTGTGGGCTGCCGTCTGGTACAAGTTCGTCAAGGACAAGCCTGAAGGCAAGATTGCCGAAGAGATTGCGCAAGGCGAAGGCAATAGCCAGCTGGCCTCGCAACCGGTTCATCCGCTGCGCTACTACCTCAAGCAGCCGACCGTGTTATTCACCTCGCTGGCGTTCTTTTCGTACAACTACACGCTGTTCTTCTTTCTGACCTGGTTCCCTAGCTACCTGACAATGGCCCATGGCCTGAACGTTAAAGAGATGAGTATCGCCACGGTTATTCCATGGTTGCTGGGCTTCCTGGGCCTGGCACTGGGCGGCTTCATTTCCGACTTCGTGTTCAAGAAGACCGGGCGGATGATGTTTTCGCGCAAAGTGGTACTGGTCACCTGCCTGTTGGCATGCGCGCTTTGCATCGGTTTTGCCGGGGTCGTCAAAACCCTGTATCCGGCAGTGGCGCTGGTGGCTCTGGCGGTGTTCTTTCTATACCTCACCGGCGCCATCTATTGGGCAATTATCCAGGACACGGTACCGGCCGCACGGGTGGGTGGTGTGAGTGGCTTCATGCACTTTCTGGCCAATACCTCGGGCATCATCGGCCCGACCCTGACCGGCTTTCTGGTGCAGTTTACCGGCTCGTTCACCAGCGCGTTCCTGTTGGCGGGGTTGCTGACCATCATCGGTGCGGTGTGTGTCGCACGCTATGTCAAACCGTTGCCAGTGGTCGATGAATCCGACAGCGCCCAGCCACGTTCGGCCCTGAGCCATTCCTGAGGAGAAGGTTGATGCCCGTCGTTCAGCGTGTCCCCTCGGTGGCAACTGCAGCCGAAATCGGAATCGTGCATTTGGGCCTGGGAGCGTTTCATCGCGCTCATCAGGCGGTTTATTTGCAGCGCCATCTCAATCGCCACGGTGAAAGCCCGTGGGGAGTGTACAGCGCCAACCTGCGTTCCAATCGCGCGCTGGTCGAGCAACTGCGCGAGCAGCAATGCCGCTATTCGGTGGCCGAGTACCGTGACCGTGAACAGGTAACGTTGCGCGACATCACCGTGTTGCGTGAGGCGCTGTACGCAGGTGATGGCGGTGAAGAGCTGCAACTGCTGTTGCAGCGCATGGCCGACCCGCGCACCCGGATCGTGACCCTGACGGTGACTGAAAAAGGCTATTACCTTAGCCCGACCACGGGGCAGTTGCGCCTGCAAGACCCGGCGATTGTCCATGATCTGGCAAACCCTCAGGCGCCGCGTACAGCACCCGGCATTGTGCTGGAGGCCTTGCGCCGCCGGTATGAGGCGGGCATTCCGGCGTTTACCGTGTTGTGCTGCGACAACATGCCCGACAACGGCCAGCGCACCCGTCAGGCAGTGAGTGGCCTGGCCGCAGCGCGAGACCCTGAGCTGGCGCAGTGGGTTGAGCAGCAGGTGGCGTTTCCAGGGTGCATGGTCGACCGCATCGTCCCGGCGATGGATGCGCAGGCGTTCACCCGGCTGGAGGAGCAACTCGACTGTCATGACCGTGCGGCAGTGGTGTGCGAAAGCTTCAGTCAGTGGGTGATCGAGGACCATTTCCCGCTCGGGCGCCCCGACTGGGAAGTGGAGGGTGTGCAGATGGTGGCGGACGTGCGTCCGTTCGAAACCATGAAGCTGCGCATGCTTAACGGCAGTCATTCACTGCTGGCGTACATCGGCTTGCTCGCGGGGCATGAAACGGTGTTCGACGCGATCAGCGACCCGGATCTGGCGCGTTGCATCCGCCATTACATGGCCCGGGAGGCTGCGCCAACACTGGATATGCCGCCTCAGATTGATGTGGCGGGCTATGCACGCGACCTGTGCGCGCGTTTTGCCAACGACAGCTTGCAGCATCGCCTGCGACAGATCGCCATGGACGGTTCACAAAAATTGCCGCAGCGCTGGTTGCAGGGTGCGCAACAACTGCTCGACGCGGGACGCAGTATTGACTGTGTCGCGTTGGGCATCGCGGCCTGGATTCACTACTGCACGCAGCCCTTGCCGGGTGCTGAACCCCATGGGGTCGACGATCCGCTGAGCGCCACTTTCGCCGATATTGCCGGTCGTTTTGAGGGGGCGCAGCGGGTCGACGCCTTTCTCGAACTGGATCAGGTATTCCCGATCGTGTTGTCAGCACAACCCGCCTTTCGCGATGCGGTTCAGCGTGCTTATAGCGCACTGGAACACACTGGCATGGGCGTTCATCTAAAAACTTTTGCAGCACACAACTAACAAAAAGGGAGATAGACATGGAACAGACTTGGCGTTGGTTTGGCCCCAAAGACCCGATTTCACTGGCTGATGTGCGCCAGACCGGGGCGACCGGGATTGTCACCGCGTTGCACGAAATCCCCAATGGCCAGGTGTGGCCGGTGGACGCGATTGCGGCACGCAAGCAGATGATTGAGGCGGCCGGTTTGACCTGGTCGGTGGTAGAAAGCATCCCGGTTCATGAAGACATCAAGCGCGGTTGCGGGCGCCGTGACGAGTACATCGCCAACTACCAGCAAAGTGTGCGCAACCTGGCGAGCTGTGGCATTGATATCGTTTGCTACAACTTCATGCCGGTGCTGGACTGGACCCGTACAGACCTGGCCTGGGAGATGGAAGATGGCGGCTGGGCACTGCGGTTTGATCAGACCGCATTTGCAGCCTTCGACCTGTTTATCCTTCAGCGTCCTGGCGCACAGGCCGAGTACAGCGCCGAAGATACCCTGCAAGCCAAGGCCTACTTCGACAACCTGACACCGGCCCAGAGCGAGAAGCTGGTCAACACGTTGATTGCCGGTCTGCCGGGTGCCGAAGAGCATTACACCCTTGAGGATTTTCGTGCCCTGCTGCGCACCTACGCCGACATCGACGAAGCGAAGTTGCGTGAGCATCTGGGGCACTTTTTACGTGAAGTGATCCCGGTCGCTGAAGAGTCGGGTGTGCGCATGGCAATCCATCCGGACGACCCTCCGCGGGCATTGCTGGGACTGCCGCGTATTCTGTCTACCGCCGCTGACGCGCAATGGTTGCTGGATGCCGCGCCAAGCCCGGCCAACGGCCTGACCTTCTGCACGGGCTCCTACGGTGTGCGTGAAGACAATGACCTGGTGGCAATGGCCAAGCAATTTGCGCCCTTCATTTACTTCACTCACTTGCGCTCGACCCGTCGCGAGGCGGATCCGCGCAGCTTCCACGAAGCGCACCACCTGGGGGGTGACGTAGACATGGTCGGAGTGATTGGTGCGCTGGTTGCAGAGGACCTGCGACGTGAACGCGAAGGCGGGCCGCGCTTGCCATTGCGTCCGGACCACGGCCATCAGTTGCTGGACGACCAGCACCGCAAGAGTAATCCGGGCTACTCCCTGATCGGTCGCCTCAAAGGGTTGGCCGAAATACGCGGTGTCGAGCTGGCGATGCGTCAACAGCTGGCGTGACCTCACTACCGTGGGAGCGAGCCTCAAGAACGGGAGAGCTTGCGTAAGCTTCCACGGTCGCGTGTACCGGTTCTGCGGCCGCTTCGTCGCAGTGGCGCACCATCCCGAACGCAGCCTCGTTCTATTCGTCAGCGGCAGCGGTGGAGGCGTTCGGGTATCAATACTCAAAAACCTTGCGGTGCTTCTGCACAAAATCTTCCCAGCGGACCGGCTGGCGGCCTGTTATTTCGAAGAAGTTGTCGAAGGTCTCATCAACCCCGGGAATCTGCCCTGCAGCCATGCGTGTGAAGTTGTCCTTTACACAGCTCATGTAAGCCATTTCTGCTCCGGCTGCGCGCATGTTGTCCAAAAATACCTGCGGTGACTGGGCGTTGTAGCTGAAGGGTTGGCCCAGCAGGCGGGTCATGATGGCTGCGATGTCGCCATAAGATTGCACGTCGTAGCCCAGTCGGTAGGTCTGGCCCGCATGTTTGCTCGGGTTAAGCAGTGCTTGTGCCGCTACTCGGGCAACGTCTTCGCCGTCTACCCAACTGAACGGTGTATCACCGGTGTATTGCTCGATGACCCCGGATTTTACGGCCTGGGTGCCATCGTAGCTGAGCAGGTTTTGCATAAAGCACTCAGGGCGCAAGTGGGTGAACGAGAAGCCCGACCACTCAATGTAGCGCTCCACAAACTGGTGCCAGGCCCAATGGCCGATGGTGGTGTCGTCACGTCCGCAGGCGCCCAGATGCACTATGTGCTGTACGCCGGATTTTTTCGCCTGGTCGAGAAACGCCTTGCTCTGGCGCAGCATGTCCACGGTGTAGCCGGTGACAAGCAGAGCGCGATCGATACCTTCCAGCGCCGGGGCCAGGGTCTCTTCTTTATCGAAGTCCAGGATGACGGTGCGAATGCCCTGGGCTTCAAAGGGCTGAGCCTTGGCCGGGGAGCGTACAGCTGCGACCAGCGTGATGGTGTCGTCAGCCATCAGGTTGCGCAGGGTATCGCCGCCGATCTGGCCGGTGGCGCCGGTGATTAAAACGGTGGGTTTGTGCGAGGTCATAAATACGCCTGATGCTTGAGTAAGGACTAGGTGCGAAAGCTTACTGGGGAAATGAAAGCGTATTTACGATACATTTTATCGAATCAGATGAACTGAATTCACCAATGGCGGGGCGTGCATGTTTTCTTCCGAGCGCTTGAAGGGTATCGATGTGTTTGTCTGCGTCGCGGACTCAGGCAGTTTCCGGGCGGCTTCCGAGCGCTTGAACCTGACCGCTTCGGCGATCAGCAAGGCCATTGCCCGGCTAGAAAACAGGCTTGGGGTCCGCTTGTTTGAGCGCTCCACCCGACGCCTGGCATTGACCGATGCCGGAACGGCCTTCTATCGAACCTGTACTGGGGTGTTGGCCGAGCTGGAAGAGGCCGAGCTCGCCATGCAGCCTGACAATGCCGAGCCCCAAGGCCGGATCCGCATCGACTTGCCTGCGGCCTTTGGACGTTTGCAGGCGTTGCCGGTGATTTTGCAGTTTGTTCAGAAGCATGCCCTGCTGCTGCCGCACATTTCGTTTTCGGACCGTTTTATCGATCCGATCGAAGAGGGAGTGGACATCGTCGTGCGGGTGGGTGGGCCTGATATCTGGCCTGTTGGGTTGGAGCATCGGTTTCTGGGCCGTGAGCGGCATGTGTTCTGCGCCGCGCCAGCCTATCTGGAAAGCTGCGGGACGCCCCAGACTGATCGCGATCTGGAGCATCATCAGTGCGTTGCCTACGGTCGGGCCGACGGCACGGTCAGCCCGTGGTGTTTTTCCGGCAGTCGACCGGGTGAGACCGAGCGTCGGGTGATGGCTGCCAAGTACATTGTGGGGGATGGTGAAGGGCAGGTGATGACGGTGCTGGCGGGGTGCGGCATTGCCCAGTTGCCCACTTGGCTGATCAAGCAGCATTTGGCCGATGGCTCTTTGATCGAAGTGCTGCCACACCTGGCAAGCGAAGGGTTGGCAATCAATCTGGTGTGGCCAAAAAGCCGTCAGGGCTTGCCCAAGGTCAGCGCGTTGTTGGATGCCCTCGCCGCCGGGTTGATACCGTTGGTGTAAGTGTGGATGTTTGGCCTGAATTGCCCTTTCGCACGCTGTGGGATGCCGTTGTTACAACGGCAGCATGCGGTCTTGAATGACCCGCTTCATCACCAGCGTGGAGGTGAGGCGCTGAACGTTGGGCAGCGAGGTCAGACGCTCATCATATAGCTGCTGGAAGGCCGGCAGGTCGGCTGCGACCACATGCAGCAGATAGTCCGGATCGCCGAACAAGCGTTGAGCATCGACGATTTGTGAGGTTTCGATCACGGCAGTTTCAAAGTCAGTAATCGCCTGGCGGGTCACTTCACGCAGGGTCACGAACACCATCGCGGAAAAATTCAGCCCTAACTCGCTGGGCGCCAACAGGGCCCGATAGCCCAGGATCACGCCTGAGTCTTCCAGTGCCCGCACCCGGCGATGACAGGGCGAGAGGCTAAGACCCACTCGTTCTGCCAGTTCCGTAACCGAAAGTCGGCCATCGGCTTGCAGCTGCGCAAGAATCTTTCTGTCAATTCGATCCATGTGGAAGAACCTTCCCTTGTCATGGCGGCTGGTTGGGATAAACGAAAGATAATCCTACCAGCATTTCCTTATTCTTCTTTTGCTCGCTGGCGCTTTTAACGGTGGCAGAGGCAGGGAGCTGCGGCGCCTTAATAACCAACGTGATTCCAGCGAAGAAAGGAAAGTCCTTTGACTCTGAGCGTCTTGGCCGCTTTTTGGGCGGTGTCTTTTTTGTTCATCATCACTCCCGGCGCAGATTGGGCTTACGCGATTTCTGCGGGCATGCGCGGGCGGCTGGTGACGCCTGCGGTGGCTGGCATGTTGTCCGGACACTTGCTGGCCACGGTGATTGTGGCGGCGGGTGTGGGCGGGCTGGTGGCGCGCAACCCGATGGTCCTCACCGCCCTGACGGTTGCCGGGGCCATGTATTTGCTCTGGCTGGGTGTGTGCATGCTCAGGGACCCTGCGACGCCTCAGTCCGGGGAGGGGCAGGTGTCTGATTCGTGGTCGCGCTGGGCGTGGAAGGGGTTGTGTGTGAGCGGCCTGAACCCCAAGGTGCTGCTGTTGTTTCTTGCCCTGTTGCCGCAATTCACTGACCCGCTTTCAACCTGGTCGATACCCACGCAGATCATTGCCCTGGGTGCACTGCATGCGGTCAGTTGTGCCGTGGTGTATCTCATGGTCGGGTTCAGTGCCCAGGCCGTGTTGCGGACCCGGCCTGGGGCTGCGAAAAACGTCAGCCGGTTGTCCGGCGCGGTGATGGTCTTGATTGCAGTGGTGCTGCTGGCGGAGCAGGCCTACAGTTGAAGCTTGGTCCACTACGTGAGGAAGAAGCCGTGGCAACGAGCAGCAGCGATCAGCAAGCAACGCCCCAAGCGGTCATTGAGTTCTGGAAACAGGCGGGGCCCAAGCATTGGTTCGCCAAGGATGAAGCGTTCGACACCGTTTTTCGCGAGACTTTCTACGTCGCCCACTTTCAGGCCGCCAGGCGCGAGCTAGAACACTGGATGGAGCAGCCCGAAGGTGCGCTGGCGTTGCTGTTGCTGCTTGATCAGTACCCACGCAATTCGTTTCGTGCAACGGCGCACATGTTTGCCACCGACCCGCTGGCACGCTTCTACGCACGTCAGATGATCGATGCCGGCATGGACCAGGAGATTGATGGGTCCTTGCGCATGTTTTGTTATTTGCCGTTTGAGCATTCGGAAAGCAGTGAAGATCAGGAGCTGTCACTGCAACTGCATCACGCGCTTGATCCAAGCGCTTCGGAATGGGCGCAAGAGCACGCCGATATCATCCGCAGATTTGGGCGCTTTCCCCATCGCAATGACGTTTTGGGACGCGAGACCACCGAGCAGGAGCGCAGGTTTTTGAACGATGGCGGGTTTGCGGGTTAAGTGCCGGGCATCCAGGGCCCTGAGGTGTGCGGCTAGGGAAAGGCTCGGCAAGCAGGCATAATCGGCGCCTGCGCCTGAACCCCCTTACTTGATTCGGAGTCACCCATGAAGCCCCAAGCCTTGCTGCCCTTGGCCCTGTTCCTCACTGCCGGATTGTTCAGCACCGGGGCCGCGGCGGCGGGTGATGCACAAGCGGGCGGCAAACTGTTCACCAAAACCTGTGGTGGTTGTCACAGCATCGGGGAAAACGCCCGGAACGGTTTTGGCCCGCACCTCAATGGCGTGATAGGTCGGCTGGCCGGGACCAGCGCCGACTACCAGTACTCCGACGCCATGAAGAACTCCGGCGTGGTGTGGACGCGGGAAAAACTCGCGGCGTATATCGAGGCACCCAAAAAGGTCGTGAGCGGTACGCGGATGATTTTCTGGGGGATCAGCGATCCTGAGAAAATCGAGAACCTGCTGGCCTACATCGAGACATTTCAGGGGCAGTGATTACTGCACGTCTTTCAAGTAGTCCTTGAGCGTCAGCAGCGCAGGGTGCATCTGTTCCAGGGTTTGGGCATTCGTGAATTCGCCGGACAGCCTCAGCAACTCTCGCCCCATGGGCGTCTGCGCACCGCCCAGGGCATCAAGCGCCAGATCCAGACATCGGCCGACTTTGAGCTGGATGGCGTTGATATCGCCGTTGCGCAGTTCAAAGGCAAAGACGTCGCGCTGGTAGTCGCTCATGGCCGGATCGTCACGCAATATAGGGCTTGAACCTTCGCACTCATACGCCAGTTTGAGTGAGTAAAGGGCGACTGCTTCCAGTGGCAATTGCATCGAAAAGTTCCTGTGCTGTGATGCCGGGCGGCGATCATCGCTGTTCTGCAGGTGAAAAAAAGGCTTTGAAATGGCCGGGGCGGGTTTCCAGTATTTATGACAGACCGATGGTACCCTCCGGATATTTCAGGGACGGAGCAAGATGATGCGAAAGATGGCATCAGCCGCAGTGGTTGCAACGGGTTTGCTCGCAGCGAGTGGAGCGTGGGCCTGGACAATGAAGGAGGGCACGATCCAGTTCAGTAACGGCGAAGTGTCTTATTGCCAGAGTTGGGCACTGGATGCGGTTTCCATCATGCTAGGTCGCCAGGAAAACAGGCCCCCTACGTTTGTTTACGATGAATACTATGAGCCTTCGGATGCAACCAGGCAGATGCGCGATGTGTTTGAGCGCGATGCCGAGACGTACCCGATAGAAGAGACAGAAGAAAAGAAATTGGCGGCCGCAGAGAAGTTCGGCAATAACGTCAAGGGTCGTTGCTTCAAGGCCTATATCGAGCGCGTTCCGCAATCCTGAGGGCAATGCTCCTCGGCGGTGCTGCAGGTATTGATATGCCCCGTTGGCCGGGTTAACACATGTTGGAGCCCGGCCACACACGACCTACACCAACACGGTCAGCCAGGCGGACACCAGCAGCAAAAAAGCCAGAGCATGGTTCATGCGTTTGAAGGCCTTGGGTGAGCCGAACGCCCGGGCACTGCCTACGCCGAGCAACGCCCATACGGTCATGCACGGCAAGGACACCAGCAGAAAGGCCAGCGACAACACCAGCAGCCGTACGGTCTTTTCGCTGTCACCGGTAAACACGCTCACCACCGCGACCGCCATCATCCAGACTTTGGGATTGACCAATTGCAGTGTGGCTGCACCGAACACACTGAGACCATCGTCCTGCGAGGCGGTCGGACCCAGGGACGGCGGCGCGCTTTTAAAAATCTGCCACGCCAGCCAACTCAACCAGAGCACCCCGGCCCAGGCCATTGCCTGCTGCACACGAGGAAACTGCAGCAGGGTTTCGCCCGCCCCGAGCCCGACGGCAAGCACAATCAGCGTCGCCGTCATGCATGCGCCAAAAATGATGGGCAGCGTGGCAACCAGTCCACGTCGCGAGCTGTGGCTCAACACCAGAATATTGGTGGGGCCCGGGGTTATCGAGGCCACGAACGCAAACAGCAAAAAGGGCAGCAACGATTCCATGGCTCAAACTCCTTGATCAAAAAGGAAGCCATGGTCGCGAGTCAGCAGCAATCAGTCTGGAAGGTTTGAGCAGCGCTTGCGGTAATCCGCTGGCGTGAGTTGGTAGGCGCGACGGAACCAGCGCCCCATATGGCTTTGATCGGCGAACCCGAGGGCGCTGGCCACCTGCACCGGCGACTCGCCCCGCGCCAGCAACTGCCGCGCCTTGGCCAGGCGCAGCTGAATCAAATAGGCATGAGGCGCCAGCCCAAAAGCGGCCTTGAAAGCGCGCGTCAGGCGAAAGCGATCCACCCCACAGGTTTGCGCCAGATCATCCAGCCCGATGTCCTCGCAGACATGGGCATGCAGATAGTCACGCGCCACTTGCGCCACCAATGGCTGGCGCGGATCAAAGGACTGCCGTTTGCGCCAATCAAGGTGGCAAGTGAGTGCCCCCAGCAAGGTATCGATAGTGGTTTGGCGCACAATGCGCAAGTCGCTTTCATGGAGCGCGTGGAACGCTCGTGAAATGGCAGTGGCCAGGCCCGGATCCTGACTCAGCGTATCGGCAAACCCCGGCTGACTGTTGGTTGGTGCGTGCTCGAACAAAGCGTGCAACTCCCGCTCAAGCCAGTGCGGGTCGAGGTAAAGCATGGAATAAGTAAAGCCTTCCTCGGTCGGCGCATGCCCGTCGTGGATCTCACCTGGCTCCAGCATGAAAACCTTGCCCGGCGTACTGAGATGGCGAGCGCGTCGGCAATTGAACTGCTGCACGCCCTGCTCGGTGACCCCCACCAGAAAACTGTCATGCCAGTGCGGATCGTAGGCATGCCCTTTAAAATGGGCACGAATCGATTCAATTCCGGTATCGGCATCCTGGGATAACTCAATCCAGTTGCGTTTATTCACGGAACGCTCCAGAGGGTGGTGATTCAGCTTTGAGCTGTGCGATCGACTAAATTACCGCGCTTTGGAAGACGGCGTTTAGAAGATTTGTGCGGGGTGAGGGTGAGCTAAAAGAGGAGGAGGGGATGAGAAGCGGAGGGCAAATGTCAGGCACAAAAAAACCGGCTCAGTGGCCGGTTTCTCTGTGCTGCAAGTCCTGGTAGAGACTTGCAGGTACTGCTATATGGTGCCCGAGGGAGACTCGTGTGTTCTACATAAACCGTGGCTTGTAGCGATATTCTGAATGATGGGATACATGTGGGGATACACGCTTTTAGACGCTTCAAAGCGTAATCCCAAACGATTATAAATCCAATATTCAGTTTCTTGCCGTGGATGCTTGTGTCTACGGTTCGCTGAAAAGGGCTTCCGACGGTGATCGAGCCTCCACAAAAGTGCTCTCCCCTACACACCAAGACTTAACAATTTCAAAGCCGTGTTCAAGAAGCAGGTCTTGTGTGACTGCCTTATTGAAAATCCCATAATAAGAAGTGGATTTTTTATTGCTGTATATATATCCATTCAAATGTTTTTGGCCAGATTCGAATTTTTTAAAGTATGAGCTTCGGTGTTGGTTGATAAATACAGCGATCCCATCAATGGAGAGTAGTTTTTTTATAGTTAATATTACGCTGTTGAGAGTGTCTTTGCATGGGATCGCAGAGAGAACGTTTGTGCATGTTATTAGGCTGTAGAGTTCTTGGTGATTCTGGATTGTTTCGAACGGTATCGTTTTGCAGTTTGGATAGTTTTTCGACACGAATTCAGTTACTGATGTTTGTTCGCCTCTTATTACTTGTCTTCGAGAAAGTTGGATTTGAGAGTCTACAAAAGTAACGGTCGTAGCTATTTTTGTTAGTGTGTCCGAGTATCTTAGTTTTCCACAACCAAAGTCCAGTGCTGAGTTAGTTTTGCCGCTATAAAGCAAGTAGTCATCTACTGGCTTGGATTTTTGCGTATGTGGCTTTGCGGCGTTCTCTGAACGAATGTGGTTGCCATTGACTAGATATCTCATGAGTTACATCCTTGTTATTTGAAGTATTTTTTAATGGCTTTTACAGGTATTTGGTTGGCTTGGTCTATGGATTTTTTAACAGTCACAAAATACCACTGTGCGAGCGTGACTACTGACAGTGCAGCTAGGTATAGCCACAGTCCAGTAAATGACTTGTCTCTGTCGATGAACTCAAGGGCGCAGATGGTGGTTAGAACAACGAAGATGTGCTCAAAAAAAATCCAGAAAAACATGGCGTATCGCCAGAAAAGCTGAACGTAATGCTGATCAATTTTCTTCGCTTCTGGATAGTACAGTTTGTTCATGGCTAACTTTATCTCGGCGCGGTTCAGCTGTTTGTTTATATTCGCACTTTTAAGCATTGGCGTTATTATAAAAAATTTGTCCCAGATGTACCTGGTGCCTAGCAGTGTTGAGATTTTATTATGGATCTCAAAGAAACTGCTTAAAAAAGTTGCTAGAAGTGCTGCAGCTAACGGTATTGCGCCGAATGAGACTACCCAATCCATGAGCTCCTTGTAGTCTTTCATTGGTGGTATTAGTGACTCTGGAATAATGATTTTTGGGATTATCTCAACGTAGCGAAGAACAAAGAAAAATATAAGTGTCGTGAAAAATGTTCCTTTGTTTAGCCCTTCAAGCATTTCGTTGTAGTTATTAGGTGATTTAATCGTCAGCATTAGTTGTTTCCGATCAATAGCTGGTGAAGGAAGTTTTTTTGTTAGCAGCTTTTAAAAGTCGATGCTGTTTCTGCTATTTTTATGGTCGATGCCTAATCAGGCATTGTTGGCACAATGCCACTGTAGCACGTGACGTCGTGCGCTTGCGTAATTACTCAGCGGATACAGCTTGAACCGTAGATGCTGCAATGTCATTTGGTAGTAGCTATGGAAGAAATTGATCTGAGTGGTGCGGGGACCCTGGAGGCAGCAACATCATACGGGGGCGGAAACCCGCGGTATATTTTTAGCAGCAGGGCACCCAGCTTATTGAAATTTCAATCGTTGAAATTGAAAGTTATTGAAGAAAAGAGGAGAGGGGGACTTGGCACACCGCAGGGCACCTGATTTGTTGCTGATAGTGAACACCTAGGTGAGTCAGCTGGGTCAACCGGTCAAGGTTGGTCAACAAACTTTGAAACCCAGCCACTAACGATTTCGTGCGGGTTTCCTGCCCCGTGCCTGCTTGAAATGCCCAGGGGCCCCAGCGGTTCCTGAGCCATAGTGCAAATGCACTGGTGAACCAGCAGTTCCCTCGGTTCACCTGTTCACTAAGCTGTGCACTTTTCTTCTAACACAATCACGCGGGTTTCCTGCCCCGTACCTCGCAATAAGCCCTAGGGGCCCTCCGGTACTTTTGACGCGTCGTTAAGGGCCTCTGCTCCTATCGCTGAAGGCACCACCGATTGGGGGGGCTAGGGGATATTCTCTGGAAAGCAATGTTACGAGTGTTACGAGTGTTACATATTTGTATATGTGGTTGATTTTAAAGGTTTTTTGTTAGTTACACTGCTCTGGCTCTCATTGATAGAGAAGTGTTACAAGGTCTGCTTGTGTTACATGTGATTTCCCCTAGGAGTTAGTCACAATTGACTCGCAAGCCTCTCTAGGCCAGAGGCAGCAACCTGTAGCAACTAGTTCCAGACACTACGTTACATTTTTTTCACCTGAGCGGAGTTAGCCCACCGCTGAGTGGATGAGGCCTTATGGTGTGCGGTGCATAAAATATGGACTGTTGTGCCGTTGGACCTGCGAAGCCGACATGTAACCCTTTGCAGGTTTCTACTCGGTTTTCAAGCTCCTAAAGATACGCTCCATCGGCGATTTTTCGTAGCAATTGTCCCGCCGACTCATGCTCTGGTGTATGCGATACCGTTGGAGACGCTAGCGAAACTGACGGCTGCCATAATCGCCCCCTAAAACAGTTGTCCTGAGGCTTCCCTCTTTGATCACAGACCATCCCTGAGCCTTTATCAGCAAGTCTGCGAACGGTTCTCTTGGTTACGCTCAGCCCATTACCCGGCGCGCATAGAGATCCATGGCCACGGCTAGGTAGCGTTTTTGTTGGTGTGAGAGCTAGGTTATTCTCGGATTAACACCAGTTCTGACCTCAGATCGCTAAAGGCTCTGCAATAAGACATCTGATGACGATGTGGTCGTGGCCAAAATGTAAGACTCAGGTTGCTGACTCCGCTGGCCAAGAGCGCTTGCGACCGCGGGGCACCAACTCTGCCTGCTAGGTCCGACTTCCTAAGCGTCGGTGATGCACCTGTCGTCTGGAGGTGTTTCTGTCCCTAACTGGCTTGAGATTGATCGGAAATAACTGCTTGTTGCAAAGAAATATGGTAGCGTCAACCAATTTTTTGAACGAGAAAATAAATGCAGGCCGTAGATATATTTTCCGGTGCCGGGGGCATGTCAGTAGGGGCAGCGCTTGCAGGTATAGATGTAAAGTACGCAATCGAAAATGATCCGCATGCGGCCGCTACTTATCGCTTGAACCACCCAGAAACAGTAGTTTTGAATCAAGACATTCGCAAAGTTGGCATTTCAGATTTGCCGGACCTAAGTGATGAGCCATTAATCCTTTTCGGGGGGCCTCCTTGCCAAGGTTTTTCAACGTCAAATCAGAAGACCAGGACTGCGAATAATGAGAATAACTGGTTGTTTTTAGAGTATATGCGATTTGTTAAAGCTCTGGAGCCAGAGTGGGTGGTGTTTGAGAACGTTAAGGGGCTTAAAGAGACCGAGGGCGGTGTTTTTTTAAGGAGTATTCAGGATTCGTTTAAAAAGTTAAATTATAAAACCTCTACGTTTATATTGAATGCAACAGAGTACGGCGTTCCTCAGAAGAGAGAGCGCTTATTCGTTATAGGATCAAAAAAGGGTAAGGTTCTCGATAAGCCGCTGATAAAACACAGTAAAGTCGTTACCGTAGATGAGGCTATAGGGGATCTTCCTTTTTTAGAGAATGGCGCTAGTATAAATATATTGCCGTATCGAACACATGCTCACTCGGAATTTTCTGAGCTAATGCGTGGCGGATTGAGTAGTTGTGCCAATCACTTGATAACAAGAAATGCACAACATATTTTGGCAAGATATCCTCATGTGCCGCAGGGAGGGAATTGGGAAAATATACCTGATGAACTAATGCTAAATTACGCTGATAAATCCAGGTGTCACACGGGGATTTATCACCGGCTTTATTCGGATAGACCTTCAATAGTAGTCGGGAACTTTCGAAAAAATATGCTGATCCATCCATGGCAGCATCGAGGCTTGTCGATTAGAGAGGCAGCAAGGCTTCAATCATTCCCTGACCACTATGAGTTTCAAGGGACTATCGGCTTTCAACAGCAACAAGTAGGTAATGCTGTGCCTCCCTTGCTGGCCCAAGCTGTTTTTCAACATATCACTATGTCAATTTGACCCTGGACGCTTAAAAAATGTGGGAATCATCCAAGATCGAAGATGAGCTCAAACTACGATTAGAGAGCCAAGGAAGCAATGGCGATGCGTTGTGGGGTAGGTATATTTCTGCACGGACGCTGCTAGTAGGGCAAATTCTTCCTTGGATAAGAACAAAAGAACCAAATCTTACGGATCATGGCCCGGACCATATTCGTAACGTCCTAGATAATGCTTACCATTTGCTTGGTGATGCTGAACGTCTAAATACTGAAGAACTTTATATTTTATGCCAGTCGATTTTATTTCATGATGTTGGGAATATCTTCGGCAGGAAAAAACATAATTTAAATATAAACTCGGTGTATGGAGAGGTGTTTAATAAGCTTTGGCTGAATCGACAGGAAATGGCCTTGGTCGTTTCGATTGGTCGCAGCCATAGTGGAAAAAGTACAGATGGCACGAATGATACACTAAGAGATTTAAAAGATGCTTTTATATTTGGTAGCAAAATAAGAGTCCAGAATTTAGCAGCAATTCTACGTTTTGCAGATGAACTCGCGGAAGGGCCACAACGAACCTCCTCGTATATGATTGAATCTGCAATGTTCTCCGATGATTCAATAATTCATCATCAGTATGCGGAAATTACTTCCGTGAGCATTGACTTGGGTGGTGGACGAGTGGCCCTGACATATCATGTGGATATTGAGAGGGTCGACTTTAAAGATTCGGATAGCTTAAAGCAGTTTTGTGACTTGATAAGGTATATATACTCGAGAATCCATAAACTTGATAGTGAGCGTAGATACTGTAAGCATTACAGCTGTTTTTTGGATTCGTTCAAGAAAACATCGATATTTATTACTTTCTGGAAGGGTATGGAAGCTCTTGAGTCTGTTGGGCCACCAATAGAATTGGACGATCTTTTTATTCCTGGTGTAGATTCAAAAGATGTAGAAAAAATTCACCCTGAATACGGTGTGGATATACTTGTTCCTAGGTTGCAGAAACTTAGCGAGGAAATGGGATGAGTGCGAATCCTTTTGATTTCGATGGGGCAAAAAACCTTCCGGATCGTTTGCTGCTTGATTGGTTTATAGATGATCATAATTACTCTCGCTTTCTGAAATCTTCACGAAATGTTTTGTTGTTAGGGCATCGTGGGTGCGGTAAAAGCATGACGCTGCTCTATTACTCCTTACCATTGGAGATAAAAAAACAGGATATCCCTCTTTGCGAGAAGGATTTGTCTCACGTAGGGGTGTATGTATCGTGCAGTACCCCCCTAGCACGACGCGTTGATCATGACTTCTTCGAAGATGAGAAGTTTTCTAGGGCAATTTCAGAGCACTATTTTGTTCTTTCTATTGCTGTGGCTATAGCGGAGCATTGTGAGGCTATTGTTGATCTTTTTGACTCTACAAGTCTTGAAGAGTTAAAAGAAGAGCTTTTCTATGTGTTCGATGATGAGCTTGCTGCAGACTCGACTATCTTTCGATGTATTAAAAGGGCCTTGAAGAAAGAGTTGAGAATGACGCAAGAGCAATTCTTGTCATTTGAGAATAGAAGTGATTTTACTTTCGCTAGAACATTTTATACATTGATTGTGCCATTTTTGGGGGCCTTGAGGACAACTTCAGTACTTAAGGAGACGCACTTTTCTTTAATGATTGATGATGCGCAAGACTTAAACGATGATCAGCGATTAATGCTGAATTCATGGTTGAGTTATAGAGACCACTCAGTATTTAGTTTTAAGGTGGCACTCGCTACCGTGGTGGATTTCGACAGGAAAACCTCAACTGGCGGTAGCATAATCGAAGGGCATGATTATATTGCGATAAACTTGGAGCAACCATTTCAGAATGAGAACTCTCAATTTGGGATGCTTGCTAGGAGTATAATAGAAAAAAGATTGAAGAATATTGGGATAAGTGCTACTCCAGAAGAGTTTTTTGAGGAGAGTCCTGAGTTTAAGGCCGAATTAGCGATCTGTTGGCGCGAGGTGGTGGATAAATACACCTCAGAACATCCCGAGGCGGGAAAAAAGCAAATTAATGACTATGCTTACAAGCAAGCTCGTGCCTTGTATTTCCGTAAGCGCTCTCCTAAAGCGAATCGTCCAATTTACTCTGGTTTGGATACTTTAATTCATTTGTCAAGTGGTGTCGTACGTAATCTATTATTGCCGTGCTACTGGATGTATGATGACGCAGTTTCCAAGTGTCCAGGCGAGCCGGTTAAGAAGATTTCGCCTGCGATTCAGGCTGATGTGATTATGAAAGAAAGTGAAAAGCTCTGGACTCGTGTGCGAGATGGACTAGATAGAGAGCTTGAGGATTGTTCTAAAGAGCAAGCTAAGTTTATTTTTAACCTAGTTAGCGCTTTGGGTGATTACTTTCGAGATAGATTATTCAATCACGCCTCAGAGCCAAGGATCATTACGTTTACTATTTCAGAGCGCACAACAGAATCTGACGATAAACTGATGCCAGTTTTAGGGCTTATGCGTAAGGCTCAGGTTATGTATAGGCGATCTGGCCCCTCGAAGGATGCAGGGCGCCAGGAAGACTACTATACTCTTAATAGGCTGTTTTGGCCTGCTAGGGGTTTAGACCCGCACGGACAGCATGGGCGAGCATCTATCAAAGCGTCTGCTCTGTTAAGCTCGATGTTAACAGGTAAGTTTCCGCCGGTGGCAGAGTCGGATACACAGAGAGGATTGTTTGATGAGTAGTAAAATTCTGATCACCTCACTAGGTTGGGAACCTCGATTTCTGGCAGGTATAGATGACATACTTAAGAGCTATGTTCCAGACAATGTTGTTATTTTTAAGCCATCTTCTTTTTTCTCTGAAATAACTGATCGTAGTAAAGCCTCTCTCTCATCAAAATTGAGAGGGCTTAAAACTGCACATGCTTATTATGAATTTGGTAGTGATAACCATGTTGGTATTTGGAATGTAGCGCTGGATGCTCTTGCAAGTATACCTAGTGATGCGGAAATTATTTTAGATATCACAACGATGCCTCGCTATCTGATTTGGGCTTGTTTGCATGGTTTGGAAAGGATTAAATCTAAGCTTACCTGTGTTTACTACCCGCCGGAGTCGTATGGTGAGTGGTTGTCTGCAGACACAGGTAAGCCGCAGATGGTTTTCAGACATAGTGGTATTGCATATCCAGATCTCCCAACATCACTTATATTGTTCTCAGGGTTTGATCTTAGTAGGGCGCAGCATTTTGTTGACTTTTTTGAACCTAGAAAAATCGTTCTAATTACCCAGAAAGGCGATCAGCTTGACAATAGTTCTAGGTGCGTAAGTCAGCTTAGTGGTGGGGCCGAAATACAAGTAGAAAAGCTTGATGCTTACTCTGACCCTGTGTCATTGAAAAACGATATGCAGAACCTGATTAATGTTGATCTTGAAGACTTTAATATAGTGGCTACCTCTGTCGGTCCGCGACCTTCAATAATAGCATTATATTTGCTAAATCGAGCCGAGTCGTCAGTTGGTTTGGTTCATGCAAATGCTCATCAGTATAATAAAGACTACTCTTTTGGAATTAATGTCTCTGCAAAATATGAGGCTGTAATAGATTTTAGTGTCGTATAAAATATACTGAACTTTTAGATTTGTCTGACAGTTACCGGGCTTGAGTCTGTAACTGTCAGATCAGAAAGAGGTTTGTGGCTATTTCGGTGTTGTTAGCTTTTTCTGTTATTGTTTAGTCGGCGTGCAACTGCAGCGCCCTTATCCATGTTGGGTGGGCTAATAGTTTTCGTATTTGATCTGTTGGCCAAGAATAATGTGTGAGTTTTTGATGTTCGGAGTTTTAATTCCGCTACATGCATTTGTGTTATGTTCTTCTTTGCTTGGGTTTTAGTTGTCTTTAGTTTTCAGAAATATGGCTTTTGTATAGGGGCTCTCCATGTTGTTCAGCGTGCGCTAGGAATTGATGTCTTCGTTGGATAAGGGGTAGTGAAGGTGGCCTTGCTGGAGATATAATTAAATACTTCCTGATAGCTCCGCTCAACACTGTCCATGGTGCCATGCGTAATATAATTCTATGGGCTAAGATAAGTGGGTGCATTGTTTTAAGCTCGCCAGAATGTGTCGAAGTTATAAAGATTAAATTTCATGAGATTTGACGAGCGTTTCATGCTGAGTAGCTTATTGCTGGCGAGCTCTGTCAGTGAGCAGGCAGATCAGTTAAGTGATGAAGTACGGATTGTTTCGATATTTTGTTGGCTGGGTTTTGATTTGGTTTCTCCCTCTATTTATCTGTAGCAGGGTTTCGATTCCGCCATCAGCCATCGGTCTTGGCTTTTAGTAGCGATAGATAGTGTCTAACGACATGGCGCAAATTTGCATGCCTGTGAGACTTTTTCTGAATACTCGGTTAAGTTCAACAAGCCTAGCTTGTGCCGAGCAATCAGTTGATTTAAAACACTTGTGCAGGGCTACTTCACTTAGTTCAGTGGCTGCTCGTGCAACCATCAAATCCGGCAGCCCCGTTTTTTCATGATGAGTGTCAGATCAGGTCAATACTTCTGCAGATCAACCCCGCTTTTTTAGCTGTTGTTCTATGATGCTTATCTCAGCATTGATTGCTGAAATCGTCATGGTTTCTATTTTTGTAGCTCCCCCTCTCCTTGGTTTAACGAGATTGATCAGCCCGTTTAGGTGGGCTTTTCTGGCTTTCAGGGTATCTGAATAACTGATTTTGCTTTGTGTTGTAGCGTTCATGGTTGAGCCTCTTGGGTGATCGAAACGGCCCTGCATCAGGCCGTTTCGGGAGAGATGAGGGGTTACATTGCAAGGACGTCCTGGACGGTGTATTTGTAAGAGCGTTCCGACAAATCACTACTGTCCCAGCTATAGAATCGTTCGCCTTCTTCAGGAAGCTGTAGCTTCCTTAGGCTGATTTGATCGCGATCTATCAGTCGATACGCAGCCCATAGTTTGCCCCCCATATCCAAAAGCTCCTTAGCTTTTTCGTTCCATTGTTCTTCCAGCACCGTATGAGCTAGGAGCAGGGCCTGCCTTTCAATCGCGTTATATTCCTTTTTTGCCTCTACGATGTGTTGATCGACGATGATCAGTTCCTGTTCCAGTGCGGCAATAATCAGATGTTGGCGACGATTGTGCTCGGCTGCAGTTGCGAGGTTTTTTGCATGCTTCTGCGCGTCCGCATCGGCTTTTTTTTCACCCTCGGTGTCGCCCCATGCCACGGCCTGAGCATAGGCGGTTGCTGCATCGGTTTCTGCTTGACGGGCTTTTGCCATGTCCTCGTTTGCATGCTGTTGAATTTGTTTCAAACGGGTACTGAGGCTGTCCCGTTTTTCATTTAGTTCTTGCTCGTCGGCTTTCCAGTTATCCATCGACTCGGTGTAGCCCGCCATCAAGGTTTTGTGATTAACGAGCTTCTCGCGCCGAGCAATCTGATTGCTAAAGATGCTGATATGAAGCTGTCGAGAGTCGTAAGGGATTTTCAGTTGGTTGTACTGTTTCCGGATTTCAATTTCGCGATCAGCATCCATGACCTCGTCACCCTCCAATAGCGCTTCCAGAGGAGACATCTCTGTATAGAGCTTTTCGGCTTCGCTTAGGTGATTGTCACGGTAGGCTTTCAGCTTTTCTATTTCTTCCAGCAGTATTTCTCTCTTATCGCATAGGCTAGTCGTTTCACAGTCGTCCGAAATTGACTTTGCAATATCCATGACCTCAATACCTTGCTGCTTGTTATTCGGTAGTCCACGTTGCTCTGCAGATGCTTGGAATTCGTTCATGTCTCTAGTTCCTTTCATATTCGATTTGGGATTGGATGAGCGGCTGGCGAGGCCGGGAATGAGCCGGCACTACCTCGATCAATGGGCAGCCGTCAGGCAGCCCTGGCCTCGCTCTCATCCGTCCCCGGAATCGTCTTTACTATGTAGCAGCGTTGCGGCCCTAGCCCGGGAAGTCGAACGAGGCTGGATGCCTTGCCATCGCTTCCCGGCTCGAGCACTCCACGACGCAGCAGCTCCTTGTTCACGGCATTAATGTTCATGCCTTTGAATACTTCGGAGCGCCAAGCCTCAGGCAACACGTAGTAGGTGTTGGTGGTGTGCAGCTCGTCACCCAAGCCGTGCTCCAACGATTTACGAAAGCCCAGCCGGTCGATGGTGCGCGGGCCGTGCTCGTCGATCTTGGCGGCGGCGGACTCCCAGCGGGTGAAGCGGCTTTCACCAAAGCGCTCGATGACTTGGCGCAGTCGAGCCACGATGGCATCGCCTTCATAGTTACCAGCGCCACCGCGTTCATTCAGCCATGCGTTGAGGCAGACACGGGCTGCTGTGGTTGCGGTGCCGTCTGGCCAGCCGGTGATGCCAAGTGCGGTAGCCAGCTCACCAGCTGCAGCCGCAAGACCAAAGCGCAGGGCAGCACGATGGGCTTGGCCGCTCGCTGAGGCAGGCAGGGAGTTGGCAATAAATCCTTCAAGGGTGCGGCGCAGGATGATCGCCCAACCGTGGGTTTTTCCGGGCTCACACAACGCTGATAGAAAGGCTATGAGCGGTGTGCCGTAGTACTTGGATACTCGGGCCTTGAGTGCGTCAGAGAGGGCGGCAGCGTCCTCGAAACCATTCAACACGTCGAACATGCCAAGCCCTTTACTGGCATCTGCAGGTACGGCGAGCATGCGGACTTCCATACCTGCTTTGAGCTCTTTGTTGGCCTCGGACATGTGTTGCGCCAAGGTTTTCTCGCCGGTGGAGAGAAACAGCAAACGCCACTCTTGAACCTGCCGGCCCGCTTGGCCACGATCGTTTGCGCGGGCTTTCCCGGTGCCGTTGCCGAGCATGTAAACGGTTTCGCCAATGATGCGCGGGTCGCACATGCCGATTTCGTCGAGTACCAGGAGGCCGTCCGAGTGCGCTGCTGCGATGGACTCCAGGGCATTATCGGTCGAGCGCCAAGACCGTACCAAGCGCGGCCCTCCGTAAACTGAAACCGCGACTTGCAGGTGGGTGGTTTTACCGCCTGAGCTATCGCCGTACAGGTGAAAACCGCCTGATTCATGGCCAAGCATGTGCAGCAGTGGCCCGGCAAACGCAACGCTGGCCACAAATGCCAAGCGATGATTACCAACGCACAAGGCACCGATTTGCTCTTGCCATTGCTCCAGGGTGCCAGCCTCGCTGATAGGCGGCAGTTGGGCACCTGCTTCATAGAAGTGCAGGTGTTCAGTGTGGGAACCGACTTGTTGCTCTGGTAGTAGAAAGGCGCTGTCATGCCAGCCCAGTCGTGTGACCAAGCGGGCGCGCTGTGCGCTGTCGAAACCTTGGAAGTAGCTCTGCAAGTCATTGCGTGCATTGCGGCTGGAGCGCGTGCCAGCAAGACGCAGGCCCATATCTACCAGCGGACCAAGAACGTCTTTTCCGAAATCGCCAGTCATGGTGCGCGCCGGAATGTTCCAGCGTTTTTTTGCGCCGTCAGGATCGTCAAACTCGACCAGCAAACCCCAGTTATGACCTTTGGCGTCACGGGTGCGAGCGAGGATTTCCAGTGGTGAGCACACAGGGCGCGACTCTCCATCTTCACTGGAGTAAAACACCCCTTCGTGAGTCAGGCGAAAGCCGCTGGGTAGAGTGTCTGTCTTGGGCTTAGCTGCGCGTTTGGCCGGTGCTTTTACCTTGGTCTCTGTGGCCGGAGCAGGGGCAACACCAAATAGTTCGCCAGTGCGCTCCAGTTCAGCAATGTGGCTCGATTTCCAGCCTTTGGCGAGTGCGTCCGCTGCATCGTCGCCTTGCTCCCACGTACCGCCCTTGGCGAAACCGGGTAGATCATTTTTGAGGGTGGGCTTGCGTTTGAAGTTTTCCAGCGCAATTACGCGAACTGACTCGGCGCCGATTGCTTCCAGCTTTTTAGCAACGGCATCCATGCAGGTTGTGCCGCTCTGGTCGTTATCGGGCCACAACACGACCTTGCGATTTTTGAGAGGGGACAGGTCGGCTTTGTGCCAGGCATTCGAGCCATTTGCCCAGCAGGTGGCAACGCAATCTGGAAAGAGTTCGGCGGCAGCATCTGCAGCCTTTTCACCTTCGCATAGGACCACTGTGGCATCTGCTTGCAAGCTCAGTTCGTGCAGTCGCAGCAATGGGCGTGGCTCGGGCAAGCCTTGCCACCGCCACTGGACGGTTTGATTATCGGAGCTCTGGCACCACGTCAGCGGTGCAAATACTTTCTTGGTTTTGCCGTCTTCGTTGATGCCAAGGTCAAAGCGATAAAGCGCCATAAGGGGCTGGCCCTGAGTATCGCGATAGATCCAGACTTTGGATGGCGCGCCGTGCTGCCGATGCTTGGCAGGGCACTTATTCATGGCCTCAACTGGGATCGGCTGAATTGCTTTCCACTCAGGTGTTGGGCTTTTAGTCGGTGCTGGTTTTGATGGCGAATCCTCAGCGTTAAGCCGAAGCAGATCCGCAAGTTTGTTGCAGGCCTCTACGTCCGTGCAGCCATCCAGGTAGCGCACCAAGTCAATCAAGTCTCCGCCTTTATCGCCGGTAGCAAAATCAGCCCACGTGCCTTTGCTCAGGTTGATTTTGAGAGAGCCGGGACGCTTGTCGGTGCGGGTTGGATTGGGTGCTGTGTATTCCTTGCCGCCGTCTACACGCTTGCCATTGGGCAGCCATTGAGTGAGTACGCGCTCAATGTTGCGCAGAGCTGCAGCTTTGACTTGGGCAAAAGTAGGGCGGCGTGAGTTACCTTTTGGGGTAGTATTCATTTTGCACCCCCAGCGGAATCACTCTGGTTCGATGCCGCATCAGCATGCATGGCCAGTGTTCTGATCAAGCCCAGCGTGCCACGAACATCCCAGAGCACGGAGGCGATGATGTGATTGGAAAGGCGAGGTGTATCACCTTCAAAGTGATCTTCCAGGAGGGTCAGCACTGACGAGGCGCGATCAATGGCGCAAGTGATGGCATCAATCGGGATGCCGGCTTCGGCCTCTTTGCTGACGCACAGGAGATCTTCGGGCAAGGTGAAAGTCAGAGGGCTTTTCATTGAGCACCCCCTGCGGATTCGAGGGCGCGTGCTTTGGACATATGAGCGTTGTAGCGGGCAAGACGTGTTGCGAGGCTTGAGTTTGCGTGTAAAGCGGCGAGAGCCATTGCTCGATGAGCAGCGGCGCGATTTTTGAACGGATTGAGGGCGTGCATCTGGTGAAGCTCCTGTATGTGAGGAGCTGCCACTAATCGTCGCCAAACAATTTAGGGTGGCAGCTGTGCGCAGGTTGGCGAACCGGGCATACAGGACCCCGGCAGACCCGAAGGTCTCCCACGCACAGCCGCCATAAAACAGACTAGCGGGCACAAAAAAAGCGCCTGCAATCGTAATGGGGGCGCCTGTGCGCCTGCATGAACTCGGGTCGCCAAACCCGGTCGCTGATTTTGCAGCGACGACAAAAGAGTACCGTCCCGATTTCAAAAGTGCAACCGTGCAGAGGTCTTGCGCATTTTTTTGAAGCGGCATAAATTGAGCAGGCATGTAGATACACCTCAACGCCTCCGGATCGCTCCCGGGGGCGTTTTCGTTTCAGGCATGGATTTCGTGGCGCAGGTGCAGAATGGGAGCGATGCTTTCACGGACCATTTGGCGAGCTTCGTGATAGGCGTAAAACTTCTCTTGCTCATCAAGGGCGACTGCGCCAAAGCGTTCTGTATGCAGGATCAGCACGCACCAAACACCGTCGGGCCAGCTCACTACTATCAATGCACGGCCCAGTGCTTCATGGCGTCGACGCAACCGTTCAAAACGAGTGATACGGGATGCCGAAAAGCCGATTTTTCGCAGCACTCGGAATGGCCAGATGGTTACTTTTAGAGGATGGCCCATATCTATGCGGCCTCACCGTCACGAGCAGCGATACGGGCGCGAGTCCAGCTCTGAACTTCCCCTAGTACCCAAGCAACTGGCGCGCCGCGGGCATTGCTGTTACTTAGTTTTACTGGAGTAGGGAAGCCGCTTTCGGGTTGCTGCATAAGCTTGTAGATGGTGGGGCGAGCAAGGCCTACGATGGCCATTACTTCGGTGATTCGGATCAAGGTTGTCCCTGGATCACGGAGAGAAAGGGCTTTTGATTTTGGAGTGAGATAGTCCGTCATAGCTGTGCCTAGCAAGTGAGAGTCAGCACAGGGTACGAACGCAACGGAAAGCAAACATGGTTTGCTTTCCTAGCTATTCATTTTAATTTAGGAAAGAAATTACCCTCGTCGACGTACTTTCGAATAGTCGGTTTAGATGCAATGCCATCCGCATGAAGGGCTTTCACGAGTTCTGTTTTTGTGCTTTGGGCATTGGCTTGAAGGTGCCGCTTGGCTGACTTTATGATCCTGTCCTTTAAATCCTGAGATTCTTGCTGTTTCACAGAGTCAGGAGATTTATTTCCTTTGCCAGCTGCACTTGACCGTAACGAGGCTTTGGAAGAGAACGCAGTGCTTACGATGTCGTGCAGTACGCTTGAAACATTGAATCCCTTAACCGAAACATCGATGTTTTCAATTTGCTGATAAAGGCCAGCCAATTGAAGGGCGTTTTCAGCATCCCCTTGTCTGATGGCGAATTGTTCCCGGGCATAGATTTCCTGGCCGCTGTTGAGATCTCTTTGTCTCTCAACTAGGTCCAGGTACTCCCGCGAAGGCATCATTTTCAATTGCTCAATTAGCTCTGCGTCGATCCCCTCGACGATGATTTCGAGGTTGAAAAGCCAGTTGGCCAAGATCTCCACTGCTTCCACGCTGTAGACCAGTGCCACGGTTGCAGTGAGCTGTGAATCAGTCGCAGGGTGATCAACGCCTATGACATTGCGAACAGCCCTTGGAAGGGAGGCTGCCTGCATAAAGCTGGCTTCTTGCACGATCAGGTCGCGAAGATGAAATACTGATTGGATCGTGGACTCGGCACATTCTGTATAGCTTCCTTCGTCGAGCCAGAACGAGGTGGCCATGTTGATTACATCAAATGCTTCATAGAAGTGGTCGTAGAATTGGGGGTAAAGCGCTAGCTTGTGCACAGCTGCTTCCGCTTCGTCCATATCCCAAAGTAAGTACTTCACGTTGTAGCCTGCAATCTCTAGATCATCAGTATCCACGCCAAATTCGAAATTCATTCAGATTGCCCCGAGCCCCATTTTTGAGCATGAAACCAGCGATAGAAGTGTCGGGGTGTGAGCACCTTCAGGTAGGTTTGTGAGCTGCTGCTGTTACACAGATTGGGCGCGTTACACGTTGCTGAGTTTGTGTGTGTAGAGAGTGTTACGAATGAAAAATCCTTTATTTTCATGCGCTTGGTTGTTTTCGTTACACGAGTTACACACGTAACACCGGATTTTATGGAAGGTAGGGATTGTATATTCATATCGCTTTCCCGAAGTCTGCGTGCACCACATTCCCAGCGCTTAGCTCTTCAAGGTGGTCGGCGTACCACTGCATCATTTTGATGCGGTTATCGAGATACTGGGCCTTGTTGTAAATCCCGGAGATGCCTTGTTCTTTGTGTGCCAGTTGAGCCTCCACATGCTCTTTTGGCCAGCCATGCTCCCTCAGGAGTGTGCTCGCGGTGTGTCGAGTGCCATGACCTACAAGACGACCTTTGTAGCCAATAGTGGAGAACACTTTGTTGATGGTGTTTTCGCTGATGGTCGGGTTCTTTGCGCCGACTCCGGGGAATAGCCACCGACTACGGCCGGTTAATGCCTGCAGCTCCTTCAGCGCCTCTATAGCCTGCTTGGGTAGAGGGCTTACAAAATCCCTACGCATCTTCATTTTCTCTGCCGGTGTGGTCCACAGGGCTTTCTCAAGGTCTATTTCTTTCCACTCAGCAAAGCGCACCATGCCCGGTCTTGAGGCTGTCCACAGGCAAAGCCATGCCGCTGTGCGAGCGGTGAGTCTGCTGGGGGTGTTTTTGAGTGCCTGAAGAAACTCACCCAGCTCGTGCTCGAGGAGGTGAGGGTGTTGCTGGGTCTTGGGAGCTTGCGCGGCAATATCCCGCAAGCGGCTCCCCGGATCGTTCTCTGTCAGTCCCAGGCCGATGGCCCGGCCAAAGATCTGATTGACCCAGGTGCGGCACTTCTCTGCAACGTTGTGGGCGTCACGGGCCTCAATGCTGGCCTGCAGGTCGGCGCAATCGGTGCGGGTGATGTCGTCGAGAGGTTTGTCGCCAAGTGCCGGGAGTATGTCTTTGTCGAGGTAGGTGCGGATCTTGTTGAGAGTGGAGGGTGCCAGGCCTTTTTCTTCTTTGGCCTTGAGCCATGCGTCAGCAGCTGCGCGAAAGGTGCGAGCTTTGGCAATGTCGATGGCAGCTTTGGCAGAACGTTTCTGTTCCAGAGGGTCGGCACCGCTACTCACTACTTTGCGTAGTTCAGCAGCTTTCTCTCGTGCCAAGGCACCACTGACCTCTGGATAACCCCCGAGCCCCATCCAGGCCCAATTGCCTGCCGGACGTTTGTAGCGCAGTTGCCAGGATTTGCCGCCGTCAGGCTTTACCCGGAAGTAGAGACCGCTTCCATCAAGCTCTCGATATTCTTTTGACTCTGCCTCCAGCCCGGCCAGCGTGGTATCGGCCAGGGGGCGGCGCTTGATGTCTGCGCGCTTCATCCTTGTATCCCAAAGTTCGGTATTTTTCTCAGGATACAAGTGGGGATACAGGGATACAACGGATAGGGATAGACAGGGGTAGATCGTCAGGCACAAAAAAACCGGCTCAGTGGCCGGTTTTCCTGTGCTGCGAGTCCTGTAAGAGACTTGCAGATACTGCTAGATGGTGCCCCGAGGGAGACTCGAACTCCCACTCCTTTCGAAAACGGATTTTGAATCCGCCGCGTCTACCAATTCCGCCATCAGGGCTCAATGGCGGCGAAGTATAGAGATGAGGTTTAGGTCGGTCAACAACTTATTGGTCTATTTTTACTAAGTCCGTTAAACTCCCCGGCCCTGCTAGACGAAACCTATCATGCGCGTTGCTGACTTTACTTTCGAACTCCCTGATTCGCTCATCGCACGCCATCCTTTGGCGGAGCGCCGCAACAGTCGCCTGCTGACCCTGGACGGGGAGAGCGGCGCACTGGCACATCGTCAATTCACTGATTTGCTTGAGCATTTACGCCCGGGCGACTTGATGGTGTTTAACAATACCCGGGTGATTCCGGCTCGCTTGTTTGGCCAAAAGGCCTCGGGCGGCAAGCTGGAAATTCTGGTTGAGCGAGTGCTCGACAGTCATCGGGTGCTGGCGCATGTGCGCTCCAGCAAGTCGCCAAAACCAGGGTCGAAAATCCTGATTGACGGTGGCGGCGAAGCCGAGATGCTGGCGCGCCACGATGCGTTGTTCGAGCTGGGCTTTACCGAAGAGGTTTTGCCCCTGCTGGACCGTGTCGGGCATATGCCATTGCCGCCTTATATCGATCGCCCGGACGAAGGCTCTGACCGCGAGCGGTATCAAACGGTCTACGCGCAGCGCCTGGGTGCTGTAGCCGCGCCAACCGCTGGCCTGCACTTTGATGAGCCGCTGATGCAGGCCATTGCGGCCAAGGGCGTTGAGACTGCATTTGTGACCTTGCACGTGGGCGCGGGTACGTTCCAGCCGGTACGGGTTGAGCGTCTTGAAGATCACCATATGCATACCGAGTGGCTCGAAGTGGGCCAGGATGTGGTCGATGCCGTGGCTGCATGCCGCGCACGCGGTGGTCGGGTAATTGCCGTGGGCACCACCAGCGTGCGTTCGCTGGAGAGTGCCGCGCGTGATGGCGTGCTCAAGCCTTTCAGTGGTGATACCGATATCTTTATTTTCCCGGGCCGACCGTTTCATGTGGTCGATGCGCTGGTGACCAATTTCCATTTGCCGGAATCCACGCTGCTGATGCTGGTTTCGGCGTTCGCCGGTTATCCCGAAACCATGGCGGCCTACAAGGCTGCGGTTGAGCATGGGTACCGCTTCTTTAGTTACGGTGATGCAATGTTCATCACCCGCAATCCTGCGCCGACGGCTCCTGCCCCGGCCCCTGAGGATCAAGCATGAGCAACTGTCGTATGTCTTTCGAGCTACTTGCCACTGATGGCAAGGCTCGTCGCGGTCGTTTGACCTTCCCCCGTGGTGTGGTTGAAACCCCGGCATTCATGCCGGTCGGTACTTACGGCACGGTCAAGGGCATGTTGCCGCGCGATATCGTCGATACCGGCGCGCAGATGATTCTGGGCAACACCTTTCACTTGTGGCTGCGTCCTGGCACTGAAGTGATCAAGAAGCACGGCGATCTGCACGACTTCATGAAATGGCAAGGTCCGATCCTGACTGACTCGGGTGGTTTCCAGGTGTTCAGCCTGGGCGCGATGCGCAAGATCAAGGAAGAGGGCGTTACCTTTGCTTCGCCGGTAGATGGCGCCAAGGTGTTCATGGGGCCGGAAGAGTCGATGCAGGTTCAGCGTGACCTGGGCTCCGACGTGGTCATGATTTTTGACGAGTGCACGCCGTACCCGGCGGATGAAGAGGTTGCCCGGGTTTCCATGGAGCTGTCGTTGCGCTGGGCGCAGCGCTCCAAGAATGCCCATGGCGACAACACGGCGGCACTGTTCGGTATCGTTCAGGGCGGCATGCATCAAAACTTGCGCGAGCGCTCGCTCGAAGGTCTGAACAAAATCGGTTTTGACGGCCTGGCCATCGGCGGTTTGTCGGTAGGCGAGCCGAAGCACGAAATGATCAAGGTGCTGGATTACCTGCCTGCGATGATGCCTGCTGACAAACCTCGTTACCTTATGGGGGTTGGCAAGCCGGAAGATCTCGTTGAGGGTGTGCGCCGCGGTGTGGACATGTTCGATTGCGTGATGCCAACCCGCAATGCCCGCAATGGGCATCTGTTTATTGATACCGGTGTCATCAAGATCCGCAATGCGTTCCATCGCCATGATGATTCGTCGCTGGATCCGACCTGTGATTGCTATACCTGCCAGAACTTCTCCCGCGCTTATCTGCATCATCTGGACAAGTGCGGCGAAATGCTGGGGAGCATGCTCAATACCATCCATAATTTGCGGCACTATCAGGTGCTCATGGCTGGTTTGCGCGAGGCTATTCAACAGGGTACATTGGCCACCTTTGTCGACGCCTTCTATGCCAAGCGCGGGCTTCCTGTGCCGCCTTTGGACTGAGTTTCGGACCCTTAAGAAACAATATTGCAACTGGAGTGCTTCATGAGCTTTTTCATCTCTCCCGCTTTCGCGGACGCTGCTGCACCTGCCGCTGCTGGCCCTATGGGTGGCGGTTTTGAATGGATTTTCCTGGTCGGCTTCCTGGTCATCTTCTACCTGATGATCTGGCGTCCACAGGCCAAGCGCGCCAAAGAGCAGAAAGCCCTTTTGGGTAACCTGCAAAAAGGCGACGAGATCGTGACGACTGGCGGCATCGCCGGCAAGATCGTCAAGGTTTCTGACGCTTTTGTTGTGATCGAAGTGTCTGACACTGTCGAGTTGAAAATTCAGAAAGGCTCTGTTGCAGCCACGTTGCCTAAAGGCACGCTGAAAGCGATCTAAGTTTCAACTTTTAACAATCGACGGGGCGCGCAAGGCGCCCCGCGTTTTAAGCGGGCGGCGTGATTGATGCTGAACAAATACCCTCTGTGGAAATACCTACTGATCCTGGCGGTGCTGGCGATCGGTTTTATTTATTCCGCTCCCAATCTGTACCCTGATGATCCGGCCATTCAAGTGTCTGGTGCGAGCACGGCCCTGCAGGTCACACAAGCTGATCTGGATCGCGCAAGCAAAGCGTTGACGGATGCAGGTATTGCCGTCAAAGGCGCCTCTCTGGCACAGAATGGCAAAGGTGGCTTGCTGCGCCTGGTCAAGAAAGACGACCAGCTGCCAGCCAAGGATGTGGTACGCAAGGCTCTGGGTGACGACTATGTCGTAGCGCTCAACCTGGCACAGACCACGCCGCAATGGTTGCGTAGTCTGGGTGCTCACCCAATGAAGCTGGGTCTGGACTTGTCGGGTGGTGTGCACTTCCTGTTGGAAGTGGACATGGACAAAGCGGTCGATGCACGCATGAAAGTGTACGAAGGCGATGTCAAAAGCTTGCTGCGCAAAGAGAAAGTGCGCTATCGCAGCCTGCCGCAACTCAACGGTGCCATTCAATTGGGCTTCACTGATGAAGCTACCCGTGAGCAAGCGCGTGGCCTGATTCGCAAGAGCTTCAATGACTTCGACATTACCGCTGCAGACCTTAACGGCCAGCCGGTTCTGCGTCTGGCGATGACCCCGGCCAAGCTGGCGGAAATCCGCGAATATTCCATCAAGCAAAACCTGACAACCGTCCGTAACCGGGTTAACGAGTTGGGTGTTGCCGAGCCTTTGGTTCAGCGTCAGGGTGCCAACCGCATCGTGGTTGAGCTGCCAGGCGTACAAGATACTGCCGAAGCCAAGCGTATCCTGGGTAAGACGGCCAACCTTGAGTTCCGTCTGGCTGCCGAGCCGGGTGCGTCCAAGGCCACGTCTGAAACCTTTGAGTTCCGTGAAGGCAATCGTCCGACCGCGCAAATCGAGCGTGGCCTGATCATCACCGGTGACCAGGTGACCGATGCTCAGGCAGGCTTTGACGAGCACGGCCGTCCGCAGGTGAACATCAAGCTTGATGGTCATGGCGGCGAGTTGATGAGCCGTTCGACGCGCAGCAACGTTGGCCGCAGCATGGCGGTAATCTTCATCGAGCAGAAGCCGGTGACGACTTACACCAAGAAAGTGGTTGATGGTGTCGAGAAGGACGTGCCGGTTCAGGCGTTCAAGGAAGAGAAAAAAATCATCAGTCTGGCGACCATCCAGTCGCCGCTGGGCAGTCAGTTCCGGATTACCGGCCTGAATGGCCAGGGTGAGGCTTCCGAGCTTGCATTGCTGTTGCGTGCCGGTGGTCTGGCGGCGCCAATGTACTTCGCTGAAGAGCGCACCATTGGTCCAAGCCTGGGTGCTGACAACATCACCAAGGGTATCGATGCATCGCTGTGGGGCATGCTGTTCGTGTCCATCTTCATCATCGCCATCTACCGCTTCTTTGGTGTGATCGCGACGGTGGCACTTGCGGGCAACATGGTCTTGCTGCTGGCCCTGATGTCGGTGCTGGGTGCAACCCTGACCCTGCCGGGTATTGCCGGTATCGTGTTGACGATGGGTATGGCGGTCGATGCCAACGTACTGATCTTCTCGCGTATACGTGAAGAGATTGCCAATGGCATGACCGTGCAACGGGCTATCAATGAAGGCTTCAGTCGTGCCTTTACGGCGATTGTCGACTCCAACCTGACAACCCTGTTGGTCGGCGGGATTCTGTTCGCCATGGGTACCGGGCCGGTCAAAGGCTTTGCGGTGACCATGTCTCTCGGGATCTTTACCTCGATGTTCACGGCCATTATGGTCACCCGCGCACTGGTTAACCTGGTGTATGGCGGTCGGGACTTCAAGAAGTTGTGGATTTAAGGGGCTGCCATGTTACGTACAATCAATTTCATGGGCGTTCGCAACGTTGCGTTCGGCGTCACTGTGCTGCTTACCGTGCTGGCCTTGTTCAGCATGTTCCACAAGGGCATGAACTACGGCCTGGACTTCACCGGCGGTACGCTTATCGAGCTGACCTACGAGAAGCCGGCTGATCTGACCAAGGTGCGTACGGAGCTGGCTTCGGCCGGTTTTCATGACGCTGTGGTACAGAGCTTTGGTGCGACCACCGACCTGTTGGTGCGCATGCCTGGCGACGATCCGTTGCTGGGTAACAAGGTAGCAGCTGCGCTGGGTCAGGCCGATACGGCTAATCCGGCGGTCATCAAGCGCGTTGAGTTCGTTGGGCCGCAAGTAGGTGAAGAGCTGCGTGACCAGGGCGGCCTCGGCATGCTGATGGCGCTTGGCGGCATCATGCTTTATCTCGCGTTCCGCTTTCAGTGGAAGTTCGCAGTCGGTGCGATTGTCTCTCTGGTTCACGACGTGATCGTGACCATGGGTATCCTGTCCTGGTTCCAGATCACCTTCGACCTGACGGTATTGGCGGCGGTGCTGGCGATCATCGGTTACTCGCTCAACGACACCATCGTGGTATTCGACCGGGTTCGCGAGAACTTCCGGGTGCTGCGCAAGGCCAGCCTGATCGATAACATCAACATTTCGACCACGCAAACCCTGTTGCGCACCATGGCGACCTCGATCTCCACCTTGTTGGCGATTGCGGCACTGTTGATCTTCGGTGGCGATAACTTGTGGGGCTTCTCGATTGCACTGTTCGTGGGTGTATTGGCGGGTACCTACTCGTCGATTTATATCGCGAACGTGGTGCTGATCTGGCTGAACCTCAGTGCGGAAGACTTGATCCCGCCGGTGGCGAGCGAGAAAGAGATCGACGATCGTCCATAACCTCTGGTTATAAGCAGGTTGTCACTTAAAAGGCGCGAGTATTGAACTCGCGCCTTTTTTTGTGCTCCAAGGCTAGGATTGATGTGGGATTGTCCCTACGTATGATGGTCTGGAGGTTCACGTGAACAAGTCATTGCTGGTAGGTGCTGTGCTGGGTGCTGTCGGTGTTACAGCCGGTGGTGCTTTTGCCACTTACAGCTTGGTTAAAGGCCCTGAGTCTGCGCAGGTGCTGGCCGTTGTGCCAGTCAACCAGCAGGTCAAAACGCCGCGTGAGGTGTGCAAGGATGTGACTGTGACGCGCCAGGCGCCGGTCAAGGATCAGCATCAGATCGTCGGCAGCGTGATCGGTGCTGTGGCGGGCGGTTTGCTGGGTAACCAGGTGGGTGGTGGTACCGGTAAGAAGATTGCTACGGTTGCTGGTGCGGTGGGTGGCGGTTACGCCGGCAATAAGGTTCAGGAAGGCATGCAGGAGCGTGATACCTACACCACGACCCAGACGCGCTGTAATACGGTCAATGACATCAGCAGCAAGGTTGTCGGGTATGACGTGCGTTATTCGCTCAACGGCAAAGAAGGCAAGGTGCGGATGGATCACGAGCCGGGCAATGAAATTGCGGTGGATAAAGAAGGTAAGCTGATTCTGAATTGATAGGTGTGGGGCTTGGGGGCACTACTCGTCAGCTGCAACGGTTTTTCAGTTGGTAGTGGCACTATTTTCAGGCCAAAAAAAAGCACCCCGAGGGGTGCTTTTTTTGTCTGCGGGTTTCGCTTAGCGTTTCAGCGAAGCCGGCAGGTGTGGCTGGATTGCAGTCAGAACAGCTTTGAAGCACTTGGTGTTACCGGCAACGATGTGACCTTTTTCAAGGAAATCGTGGCTGCCGGTGAAGTCGCTGACCAAGCCGCCTGCTTCTTGAATCAGCAATGCGCCTGCAGCCATGTCCCACTCGGACAGGCCCGACTCCCAGAATGCGTCAAAACGACCGGCTGCAACGTAAGCCAGGTCCAGGCTAGCTGCGCCTGCGCGGCGGATACCGGCAGTCTGGCCAACCAGGCTGCGGAACATGCCCAGGTAGTTTTCCAGGTTGTCCATTTGGTTGTCGCGGAACGGGAAGCCGGTACCCAGCAGGGCGCCTTCAAGGCTAGTGCGACCGCTTACGCGCAGACGGCGACCGTTGAGTTGGGCGCCGCGACCACGGCTGGCGGTGAATTCTTCCTGGCGAACCGGGTCGAGAACCACTGCGTGCTCAAGGCGACCACGGTATTTGCAGGCGATGCTGACGGCGAAGTGTGGAACGCCGCGCAGGAAGTTGGTGGTGCCATCCAGTGGGTCGATGATCCACAGGTAGTCTTCACCTTCACCGCTGCCTGGGTGCATACCGGTTTCTTCACCGAGGATGCCGTGCGTCGGGTAGGCCTTGCGCAGGGCGTCGATGATTTTCTGTTCAGCAGCACGATCGACTTCAGAGACGTAATCCTTGGCGTCTTTTTCGTCAACCTTGATGGTATCCAGGCGCTCGATGGAGCGGAAAATCAATTCACTGGCGCTGCGGGCGGCGCGCAGCGCGATATTCAGCATGGGCTGCATGGACGTTTCACCTAAGGTTGTTAAAGAAAGCCGAATATTCTATCAGAAAACTTTGTGAGATGAAGGTTTGCGTTAGCTTTCGTAGCTTATGGCGTTTTGCTTAGGTAAGATTTGCTCCCTTTTGTTGGCCTGTGAGCGCTTCCTTTGTTGCCTAATATTCGTGTCGTTCTGGTCAATACCAGCCATCCCGGGAACATCGGCGGTGCTGCGCGTGCCATGAAAAACATGGGGTTGTCGCGGCTGGTTCTGGTGGAGCCAAGGTTGTTTCCACACCATGAAGCCGATGCGCGGGCGTCAGGTGCGGGTGACATTCTCGAAAATGCTCAAGTAGTCGCGACCCTAGAGGATGCCTTGGTGGGCTGCAATCTGGTGCTGGGTACCAGTGCTCGTGATCGCCGTATCCCCTGGCCGCTGCTGGACCCGCGCGAGTGCGGGCAGAAAGTGGTCGAGGAGGCAGCTCAAGGTGCTGAAATCGCGTTGGTGTTTGGTCGTGAGGACTCCGGCCTGACCAATGAAGAGTTGCAACGCTGTCACTTTCACGTGCATATCCCTTCCGACCCTGAATTCAGCTCTCTGAATCTGGGTGCGGCTGTGCAGGTGCTGAGTTACGAAATTCGCATGGCCTGGCTCGCGAGCCAGGGGCAGCCGAGCAAGATCGAAAAAGAGGAAGTGGCGTCCACCAAAAGTGGCGAACTGGCGACCATGGACGAGCTGGAGCGCTTTTACGAGCACCTTGAGCAAACCCTGGTGGCCATTGAATTCATGGATCCGGAAAAGCCGCGCCACCTGATGGCTCGTCTGCGTCGACTCTACGGGCGCAGCGCTGTCAGTCGTGCGGAGATGAATATTTTGCGTGGCATTCTCACCGAAACCCAGAAAGCAGCCCGTGGCGAGCTGCTCAAGCGCAAGGATTAATGATGTTTGAGCGTCTGCGTGAAGATATCCAAAGTGTGTTTCATCGTGATCCCGCGGCGCGCAATGCTTTCGAGGTGTTGACGTGCTATCCGGGGATGCATGCGATCTGGATTCATCGTTTGTCGGCGCTGTTGTGGCATGCCGGCTGGAAGTGGCTGGCCCGCCTGGTGTCAAACTTCGGGCGATGGCTGACCGGAATTGAAATTCACCCGGGGGCGAAGGTCGGGCGTCGTTTTTTCATCGATCACGGGATGGGGATTGTGATTGGTGAAACCGCGGAAATAGGTGATGACGTGACCCTGTACCAGGGTGTGACGCTTGGCGGCACAAGCTGGAACAAGGGCAAGCGCCACCCGACGCTCGAAGATGGGGTTGTGGTCGGGGCGGGCGCCAAGGTGCTGGGTCCGTTCACGGTGGGAGCGGGGGCGAAAGTCGGCTCCAATGCGGTAGTGACCAAGGCGGTGCCGGCCGGCGCAACGGTTGTCGGTATTCCGGGTCGAATCATTTTCAAAAGTGACGATGAGACCGAAGCCAAGCGCAAAGCGATGGCCGAGAAGATCGGTTTTGATGCCTATGGCGTCAGTGAAGATATGCCGGATCCGGTGGCGCGCGCCATTGCTCAACTGCTGGATCACTTGCAGGCGGTCGACGGCAAGTTGGATGGTATGTGCGGTGCGCTCAAGGATCTGGGCAGTCCTTACTGTGCGAAAGATCTGCCTGAGCTGCGCGAAGAAGACTTTGCCTGTGTAAAAGACAAGGACGAAAGCAAGGCGGTCTAGGTTCTGGGTGCTGTGGGGGCGAGCCTGCTCGCGATGCTGGCGCTGCGATCTTTGGGGCGGTCGAGATGCGGCCATCGTGATCAGGCTCGCTCCCGCACTAGATGCTTCATGTGCCATTACGTCGCAGACCCTGCTACAATGCGCGCGCTCTTTTGCGGGTAATCCCGACTAAAGTACTAGGTCTAATAGTTGACTTAAATAGTCGGGAATAGCATACTCGCTTCCATTCCGAATTCCGTGGTACCTGTCCATGAGACTGACTACAAAAGGCCGTTACGCCGTAACTGCAATGCTCGATTTGGCGTTGCACGCACAGCACGGGCCGGTGTCCCTGGCCGATATTTCCGAGCGCCAAGGCATCTCTCTTTCCTACCTTGAGCAACTGTTTGCCAAATTGCGCCGCAGCAGCCTGGTTTCCAGCGTGCGTGGCCCGGGTGGCGGCTATCAGCTGTCACGCGAGATGCAAAGCATTCAGGTGGCTCAGGTTATTGATGCCGTGAACGAGTCAGTCGACGCAACGCGTTGCCAGGGTCTTGGCGACTGCCATGCCGGTGACACCTGCCTGACCCACCACCTGTGGTGTGACCTCAGCTTGCAAATACACGATTTTCTCAGCGGTATCAGCTTGGCTGATCTTGTCACTCGCCGTGAGGTACAAGAGGTAGCCCAGCGTCAGGATCAGCGCCGCTGTAATGGCAAGGCGCCGCACCTGGATAAGATCGAAGCGTCCGCCGTCGAGTGACTGCATAAAAACGACGGTGCGCCAGCCAGCCTGATTTAGGAGATAGTCCATGAAATTGCCAATTTACCTTGATTACTCAGCCACCACCCCGGTTGATCCGCGTGTTGCTCAAAAAATGAGCGATTGCTTGCTGGTTGACGGAAACTTCGGTAACCCGGCTTCGCGTTCCCACGTATTTGGCTGGAAAGCTGAAGAAGCGGTCGAGAACGGTCGTCGCCAGGTTGCTGATCTGGTCAATGCTGATCCGCGTGAAATTGTCTGGACCTCCGGTGCGACCGAGGCCAACAACCTGGCAATCAAGGGTGCTGCGCATTTCTATGCCACCAAAGGCAAGCACCTGATCACCGACAAGATTGAACACAAGGCCGTTCTCGACACCATGCGTCAGCTGGAGCGTGAAGGCTTTGAAGTGACCTACATCGAGCCGGGTACCGATGGTCTGGTCACTCCTGCCATGGTTGAAGCGGCCATGCGCGACGACACCATTCTGGTTTCGATCATGCACGTGAACAACGAGATCGGCACCATCAACGACATCGCTGCCATTGGTGAGCTGACTCGCTCGCGCGGCGTGTTGTTCCACGTTGATGCTGCACAGTCCACCGGCAAGGTTGAAATCGACCTGGCCAAGCTGAAAGTCGACATGATGTCGTTCTCGGCGCACAAAACTTACGGCCCTAAAGGCATTGGCGCGCTGTACGTAAGCCGCAAGCCTCGTGTGCGTATTGAAGCTGCCATGCACGGCGGCGGTCACGAGCGTGGCATGCGTTCGGGCACCTTGGCCACCCACCAGATCGTGGGCATGGGCGAAGCGTTCCAGATCGCCAAAGAAGAAATGGCGGCCGAAAACATCCGTATCAAGGCGTTGAGCGACCGTTTCTTCAAGCAGGTTGAACACCTTGAAGAACTGTACGTAAACGGCAGCATGGTCCACCGCGTCCCTCACAACCTGAACCTGAGCTTCAACTATGTTGAAGGCGAGTCGCTGATCATGGCGCTCAAGGATCTGGCTGTGTCGTCCGGTTCGGCCTGTACTTCCGCTTCCCTTGAGCCGTCCTACGTATTGCGTGCCCTGGGCCGCAATGACGAGTTGGCACACAGCTCGATACGTTTCACGTTCGGTCGTTTCACCACCGAAGAAGAAATCGATTACGCCGCGCAGAAGGTTTGCGAGGCTGTTACCAAGCTGCGCGCCCTGTCGCCGCTGTGGGACATGTACAAAGACGGCATCGACATTTCGAAAATCGAATGGGCGGCGCACTAACAATTTAAGTCGCCGTAAAGTAGACGCTGTAAGCGCAGCGAACAGCAGCATTTACAGCGTCTCAAGAGCGACTCTCTGATGAGTGAGGATTAGTACCATGGCTTACAGCGAAAAGGTCATTGACCACTACGAGAACCCGCGCAACGTCGGCAAGATGGACGCGGAAGACCCGGATGTTGGCACTGGCATGGTCGGCGCCCCGGCATGCGGCGACGTGATGCGTTTGCAGATCAAGGTTAACGAGCAGGGCATTATTGAAGATGCCAAGTTCAAGACCTATGGTTGTGGTTCGGCAATCGCTTCCAGCTCCCTGGCAACCGAGTGGATGAAAGGCAAGACTCTGGACGAAGCAGAGACCATCAAGAACACTCAGCTGGCCGAAGAACTGGCTTTGCCGCCGGTAAAAATTCACTGCTCCGTACTCGCTGAAGACGCCATCAAGGCCGCTGTTCGCGATTACAAGCAGAAGAAAGGTTTGATCTGATCCTCGCTGCGTGCGCCTGTTAAAGGCGCGGGCGAGGTGAAGAAACTGGCAAAAGGTAAGGAGTCACGATGGCTATCAGCATGACAGAAGCGGCAGCTCGACACATTCGCCGCTCCCTTGATGGGCGCGGCAAAGGTGAGGGGATTCGTCTGGGTGTTCGCACTACAGGCTGTTCCGGTCTTGCCTATGTGCTGGAGTTTGTCGACGAAGTGGGCGAAGAAGACCAGGTCTTCGAAACCCATGGCGAAAAAGTGATCATTGATCCGAAAAGCCTGACCTACCTCGACGGTACCGAGCTGGACTTCGTCAAGGAAGGCCTGAATGAGGGCTTCAAGTTCAATAACCCTAACGTGCGCGGTGAATGTGGCTGCGGCGAAAGCTTCAACATCTGAGGCTAGTCGTGGGTACTCCTTGTCATTTTGCTTTGTTTGAGCTGCAGCCGAGTTTCAATCTTGATCTCGATCAGCTGGCTGTGCGTTATCGAGAGTTGGCGCGCGGTGTTCACCCGGATCGATTTGCCGATGCTTCCGAGCGCGAGCAACGTCTGGCGCTGGAGCAGTCCGCCAGCCTCAATGAGGCTTACCAGACCCTGAAAAACCCTCCCAAGCGTGCGCGTTATCTGCTTGCGTTGCAGGGTGGTGAGTTGCCGCTGGAAGTCACAGTGCACGATCCCGAGTTTCTGATGCAGCAGATGCAGTGGCGCGAAGAGCTTGAAGATTTGCATGACAGCGCCGATATGGCCGGTATAGAAGCATTCAAGCGTCGACTGAAAGTCGCTCAGAGCGAATTGAACGACAGCTTCGCTGCTTGTTGGGACAACGCTGCGCAACGCGAACAGGCCGAACGCCTGATGCGGCGCATGCAGTTCCTCGACAAGCTCTCTTACGAAGTGCGCCAGTTAGAAGAGCGCCTCGACGATTAACCCCGTGCTTCCCTGGTTGCACGCCTGATTACAGATAAGTCCTGATTACGATGGCCCTACTGCAGATCGCCGAACCCGGCCAAAGTCCTCAACCGCACCAGCGACGTCTGGCTGTGGGGATTGACTTGGGCACTACCAATTCGTTGGTCGCTGCATTGCGCAGCGGTCTTTCCGAGCCTTTGGCTGACGCAAATGGCAGCGTTATTTTGCCGTCTGCCGTTCGCTATCACGCTGATCGCGTCGAGGTAGGTGAATCGGCGCGTCTGGCTGCTTCCAGCGATCCTTTCAACACCGTGCTGTCGGTCAAACGATTGATGGGTCGTGGTCTTTCCGACGTCAAGCAATTGGGTGAGCAACTGCCTTACCACTTTGTAGGTGGTGAGTCGCACATGCCGTTCATCGACACTGTGCAAGGCCCGAAAAGCCCGGTGGAAGTGTCTGCTGAAATCCTCAAAGTGCTGCGCGAGCGGGCCGAAAAGACCCTGGGTGGCGAGTTGGTAGGTGCGGTGATTACCGTTCCGGCCTATTTCGATGACGCTCAGCGTCAAGCCACTAAAGATGCTGCCAAACTGGCTGGCCTCAATGTGTTGCGTTTGCTCAATGAGCCAACCGCTGCTGCAGTGGCTTACGGTCTGGATCAGTCTGCAGAAGGCGTTGTGGCTATCTACGACCTGGGCGGGGGCACGTTCGATATTTCGATTTTGCGCCTGACCGGTGGTGTGTTTGAAGTATTGGCCACTGGCGGCGACAGCGCGCTGGGCGGCGATGACTTCGATCATGCGATTGCCAGCTGGATGATCGAACAGGCCGGCTTGTCTGCTGACCTCGATCCGGGCACGCAGCGCACCTTGTTGCAGGCAGCCTGTGCCGCCAAAGAAGCGCTGACCGATGCGTCCTCTGTAGCTGTTGCCTTCGGTGACTGGCATTCAGAGCTGACCCGCGAAGCCTTTGAAGCAATGATCGAGCCCATGGTTGCGCGCAGCCTGAAGGCTTGCCGCCGTGCGGTACGCGACGCCAATATCGAAGTTGAAGACGTTCAGGCAGTGGTCATGGTGGGTGGTTCTACCCGTGTGCCCCGTGTGCGCGAAGCCGTCGCCGAGATGTTTGGTCGCCAGCCCCTGACCGATATCGACCCTGATCAAGTGGTCGCCATTGGTGCAGCGATTCAGGCGGATACCTTGGCTGGGAACAAGCGTGACGGTGACGAATTGCTGCTGCTTGACGTGATTCCGTTGTCCCTGGGTCTTGAGACCATGGGTGGGCTGATGGAAAAGGTCATTCCGCGCAACACCACGATTCCGGTGGCCCGTGCTCAGGATTTCACCACCTACAAAGACGGCCAGACAGCCATGATGGTTCATGTGCTGCAGGGTGAGCGCGAACTGATCAGCGATTGCCGTTCTCTTGCGCGCTTTGAGCTGCGCGGTATTCCGCCGATGGTTGCCGGTGCTGCGAAAATTCGCGTGACCTTCCAGGTGGATGCCGATGGTTTGCTCAGTGTGACGGCTCGCGAACTGGGCTCAGGCGTTGAAGCCAATATTCAGGTCAAGCCCTCGTACGGCCTGACCGACGGCGAAATAGCCAAAATGCTCAAGGATTCGTTCCAGTACGCCGGCGATGACAAGGTTGCCCGCGTGTTGCGTGAGCAGCAGGTAGATGCCCAGCGCCTGATCGAGGCTGTGCAAGCGGCCCTTGAAGTCGACGGCGAGCGCTTGCTGGATGCTGAAGAACGCATGGTGATTGAGCTGCAAATGCAGGAACTGTCCGAATTGTTAAAAGGCACCGATGGTTACGCCATCGAGCAGCAGACCAAGCGTCTGTCGCAAGTGACTGATGCCTTTGCTGCTCGCCGCATGGACTTGACCGTCAAGGCCGCCCTGGCGGGTCGCAACCTGAATGAAATCGAGGAATAACTGATGCCGCAGATCATTTTTCTGCCACACGCCGAGCATTGCCCGGACGGTATGGTTGTAGAGGCTGAGACCGGCAAGACCCTTCTCGAAGTGGCCCACGAAAATCACATCGAAATCGAAAGTGCCTGCGGTGGCGTCTGCGCCTGCACCACGTGTCACTGCGTGATTCGCGAGGGTTTTGACTCGCTGAACGAAGCTGACGAACTGGAGGAAGACTATCTTGACAGGGCCTGGGGCCTGGAAGCCACTTCACGCCTGAGCTGTCAGGCTCGTGTCGGCACCGAAGACATCACTGTCGAGATTCCGAAGTATTCGCTCAACCATGCTGCCGAAGCGCCGCACTGATAAGGAGTTGTCATGAGCCTTAAATGGGTTGATGTGCAGGAAATCGCAATCCAGCTGGCTGAAGCTCACCCGGACGTCGATCCGCTTTCGGTGAATTTCGTCACGCTGCGTAATCTGGTCATGGCGCTCCCTGAGTTCGATGACATCCCTGATCGTGGCGGCGAGAAGGTTCTCGAAGCCATTCAGGGTTTGTGGATCGAAGAAGCCGACTAAGCTTGTAATCGACGTAATTATGAAATACCCAAGAACCCGCGTATAATTCGCGGGTTTAATTTTTCGCTTAAATCACTGTTTCTGGAGTTACACCATGGCTGTTCAACGCACTTTCTCCATCATCAAGCCTGACGCTGTTGCAAAAAACGTTATCGGCGAGATCACCACTCGTTTTGAAAAAGCCGGCCTGAAGGTTGTAGCTTCCAAACTGAAGCAACTGTCCAAAGCCGAAGCTGAAGGCTTCTACGCTGAGCACAGCGCTCGTGGCTTCTTCGGCGACCTGGTTGCTTTCATGATCTCCGGTCCTGTTGTTGTTCAGGTTCTGGAAGGCGAAAACGCTATCGCTCTGAACCGTGAGCTGATGGGCGCTACCAACCCTAAAGAAGCAGCTGCCGGCACTATCCGTGCTGATTTCGCTGAATCCATCGACGCTAACGCTGTTCACGGTTCCGACTCTGAAGCAGCTGCAGCTCGTGAAATCTCGTACTTTTTCGCAGCTACTGAAGTAACCACTCGCTAAGTATTGGCTTGTGAGTGAGGGTGAAGACATGATTGCAACGACTGGCAAAACCAACCTGCTGGGACTGACTCAGCCGGAAATGGAGAAATTCTTCGACTCAATCGGGGAGAAGCGTTTCCGTGCCGGTCAGGTCATGAAGTGGATTCACCACTTTGGCGTCGATGATTTCGACGCCATGACTAACGTCAGCAAGGCCTTGCGCGACAAGCTCAAGGCCATTGCTGAGGTTCGTGGACCTGAAGTCGTCAGCGAGGACATTTCTACCGACGGCACCCGTAAGTGGGTGGTACGTGTAGAGTCCGGCAGCTGCGTCGAGACCGTTTATATTCCCTCGGGCAAACGTGGCACATTGTGCGTTTCGTCCCAGGCTGGCTGTGCCCTGGACTGCAGTTTTTGCTCCACAGGCAAGCAAGGCTTCAATAGCAACCTCACCGCCGCCGAAGTCATTGGCCAGGTGTGGATTGCCAACAAATCCTTTGGCAGCGTCCCGGCAACCATCGACCGCGCCATCACCAACGTGGTGATGATGGGCATGGGTGAGCCGCTGCTGAACTTCGACAACGTCATCTCCGCCATGCATCTGATGATGGATGACCTGGGCTATGGCATCTCCAAGCGTCGGGTGACCCTGTCTACCTCGGGCGTGGTGCCGATGATCGATGAGCTGGCCAAGCACATCGACGTTTCCCTGGCATTGTCGCTGCACGCACCCAATGACGAATTGCGCAGTCAATTGGTGCCGATCAACAAGAAGTACCCGCTCCAGATGCTGCTTGAGTCTTGCCGTCGCTATATGTCGACCCTGGGCGAAAAGCGTGTGCTGACCGTTGAGTACACCCTGCTCAAGGATGTGAACGACCATGTTGATCACGCCCGCGAAATGATCGAGTTGCTCAAGGACACTCCGTGCAAGATCAACCTGATCCCGTTTAACCCGTTCCCGCATTCTGGCTATGAGCGTCCAAGCAACAATGCCATTCGCCGTTTCCAGGAGCTGCTGCAGCAAGCCGGTTACAACGTGACCGTTCGCACCACTCGCGGCGAAGACATCGACGCGGCGTGCGGGCAGCTGGTGGGGCAGGTCAATGACCGTACACGCCGTAGTTCGCGCCTTATCGCGGCTCGCGAACTCAACGCCGATGACGAATCAGCGCAAAGCGCTGCCTCTGCATCCTGAGAGAGGACATCCATGATCCTGCGCGCCGCGCTCTCCGTCGTGTTGGTCAGCTCTTTGGCTGGCTGCGTATCGTCGGGCGATTCAGTCTCGATGCAGGGCGACAAAGGGCGTAACGAGGCGCGTCAGGCCTATGTTCAGCTCGGGTTGGGGTATTTGCAGCAGGGAATGGTCGAGCAGGCTAAAATTCCTTTGCGCAAAGCCCTTGAGCTCGACGAGGCGGACCCGGACACCAACGCCGCGCTGGCATTGGTGTTTCAGTCCGAAATGGAGTACGAACTGGCAGAGAAGGCATTCAGAACCGCATTAAGCGGGCGGCCGGGCGATGCGCGAATCCTCAATAACTATGGCAGTTTCCTGTTCGAGCGTCAGCGTTATCAGGAAGCCAGTGCCCAATTTCAAAAAGCTGCGGCTGATAACCTCTATCCGGAGCGTTCCCGTATTTTTGAGAACCTGGGTATAACGTCGCTTGAGTTGGGGGAGCGCGAAAGAGGCCGTCAGGAGCTTGAAAAAGCCCTGCGTCTGAACCCTCGGCAACCGCGGGCGTTGCTCGAAATGGCTCAGATGTCATATCAAGACAAGCAATATGTATCAGCACGTGACTTTTACGAACGTTTTAGCCTGCTTAGCGGGCAAAATGCACGTAGTCTATTGCTCGGTGCGCGACTGGCGACTGTTTTCGACGACCGCACCCCAACTGCCAACCATGGCCAGCAACTAAAACGACTCTATCCCGGCACGCCGGAATATCAGCAATACCTGTCGGAGCAATGATGAAAGCGGCGCAACCCGAAGTTCTAGCAGCGACTCGTGTCAATCCCGGTGAGACTCTGCGTCAAGCCCGTGAAAACAATGGATGGACGCTGGCTGAAGTCGCCTTGAAACTCAATCTCACGGCCAGCTCATTGAGCAACCTTGAAACGGGGGCGTTCGACAAGCTGCCAGGGCATACCTTTGCTCGCGGCTACATCAGGACCTATGCCAAATTGCTGGGCATGGATCAGGCCAGCCTGGTGCGCGACTTTGACCTTTATACCGGCACTGACGCCAACGGCAGCAATGTACACAGCCTGGGCCGTATAGAAGAGCCGGTTCGGGTGTCCCATACGATTTTGCGTATCGTCAGCCTGTTGTTGCTGATTGCCGTGATCGGTGGTGGTTTCATCTGGTGGCAAGATCAAACGTCCATGCGTGCCAAGGACCTGATTGGCTTGACCCCGGAACACGTTGAAGTTGAAGGCGCAGACGGCACAACCCGCATCCATCCGCTTGACGAACCTGAAGACCAGGCTGTTGCCGAGGCCAAGGCCGAAGGCGAAACGCCGGTTGTAATTGAATCTGCTCCAGAGCAGGCAGCAAGTACTGCATTGGCACTGCCGGCGGCGTCACAAGTGCCTGCAGCGGCGCCAGATGCCACAACTCCGGCGTCTGCGCCTGCTGTTGTAGCGCCTGTAGTAGCCCCGGCTGTTGCGCCTGTCGCTACTCCAACGGCGGCTACTGCGCCGGTCGCGGGTGCTGGCAAAGTGGGCGTGCAATACTCCGCTGATTGCTGGACTCAGGTAACCGACGCCACGGGTAAAGTGCTGTTCGGTGGCCTGAAGCGCAAAGGCGAAAATCTAGAAGTGAGCGGCAAGCCTCCACTGACCCTGCGTCTGGGCTTTGCCCGTGGCGCACAGGTGACCTATAACGGTCAGGCTGTGGATGTGGCTCCTTTCACCAGTGGCGAGACTGCTCGCCTGAAGTTAGGTCAATAAGTCATGCACGGCGAATCACCAATCAAACGTCGCGAATCGCGCAAAATCTGGGTCGGTAATGTACCAGTAGGTGGCGACGCCCCTATCGCTGTACAGAGCATGACCAACAGTGACACCAATGATGTCGCTGCAACCGTTGCCCAAATCAACCGTCTGGAGGCTGCAGGCGTTGATATCGTACGGATTTCCGTACCGGACATGGACGCTGCTGAAGCGTTTGGCCGGATCAAGCAACTGGTCAAGGTGCCATTGGTTGCCGACATCCACTTCGATCACCGGATCGCCTTGCGCGTAGCGGAATTGGGCGTGGATTGCCTGCGAATCAACCCGGGCAACATCGGTCGTGAAGACCGTGTACGTGCGGTAGTTGATGCCGCACGGGATCGCGGTATTCCGATCCGCATCGGCGTTAACGCCGGATCGCTTGAAAAAGACCTGCAAAAGAAATACGGCGAACCGACACCAGCTGCTTTGGTCGAGTCGGCACTGCGTCACGTTGAGCACCTTGAGCGCCTGAATTTCAAGGACTTCAAGGTCAGCGTGAAGGCTTCCGACGTGTTTATGGCTGTTGAAGCCTACCGTCTGCTGGCCAAGGAAATCGTCCAGCCGCTGCACCTGGGGATCACCGAAGCCGGTGGTTTGCGTTCAGGCACAGTGAAATCTGCCGTGGGCCTAGGTATGCTGCTCGCCGAGGGAATTGGCGATACCATTCGCATCTCTTTGGCGGCAGACCCGGTTGAGGAAGTAAAAGTCGGCTACGACATCCTCAAGTCGCTGCATCTGCGCTCGCGTGGCATCAACTTTATCGCGTGCCCAAGCTGCTCTCGGCAGAACTTCGACGTGGTGAAAACCATGAACGAACTTGAAGTTCGTCTTGAAGACCTGCTGGTGCCGCTGGATGTTGCGGTGATCGGTTGTGTGGTCAACGGCCCTGGCGAAGCGAAGGAAGCCCATGTGGGGCTCACCGGTGGTACGCCAAACCTGATTTATATCGACGGCAAGCCGTCGCAGAAACTGACGAATGATAATCTGGTGGACCAGCTCGAAAGACTGATCCGGCAGAGGGCGGCCGAAAAGGTCGAAGCTGACGCTGCAGTTATCGCGCGCGGCTAACCAGACGAATAAAGGATTTATTGTGAGCAAGTCTTTGCAAGCCATTCGTGGCATGAACGACACTCTGCCGGAGCAGACGCCCCTGTGGCGCTACTTTGAAAGCAAGGTTTCGCGTTTGCTGGATAACTACGGTTACAAGCAAATTCGTATGCCGATCGTCGAATTCACCGAGTTGTTCAAACGCTCGATCGGTGAAGTGACCGACATCGTCGAAAAAGAGATGTACACCTTCGAAGACCGCAATGGCGATTCGCTGACCTTGCGCCCTGAAGGTACTGCTGCATGCGTGCGTGCTGTGCTTGAGCACGGCCTCACTGGCGGTGGTCAAGTGCAAAAGTTGTGGTACATCGGTCCGATGTTCCGCCACGAACGCCCGCAAAAAGGCCGTTATCGCCAGTTCCATCAGATCGGGGTCGAGGTGTTCAACCTTGATGGCCCGGACATCGATGCCGAACTGATCGTGTTGACCTGGCGTCTGTGGGGCGAGCTGGGTATCCGTGATGCGGTAAAGCTCGAACTCAATAGCCTGGGCACCAGTGAAGCCCGTGCACGCTACCGTGCTGCCCTTGTCGAATACTTGTCCTCGCGCCTGAGTGAACTTGACGAAGACAGCCAGCGTCGCTTGAAATCCAATCCGCTGCGCGTCCTTGACACCAAAAATGCCGATACCCAGGCGGTTTTGGTCGATGCGCCGAAGCTGGTTGATTACCTGGACGAAGAGTCCCGTGTGCATTTTGAGGGCCTCAAGGCGCGCCTCGATGCCGCAGGCATTCCTTACACGATCAATCCAAAACTGGTTCGTGGCCTGGACTACTACAGCAAAACCGTATTCGAATGGGTCACCGATAAATTGGGGGCTCAGGGCACCGTGTGTGCTGGCGGTCGTTATGACGGTCTGGTCGAGCAAATGGGCGGCAAGCCCACTTCAGGCGTTGGCTTTGCGATGGGCATTGAGCGCTTGATCCTGATGCTCGAAACCCTTGAGCAAATCCCGGAAGAAATCGCGCGTCAGGTCGATGTGTACCTGTGTGCTTTCGGTGAGGCGGCCGAATTGGCTGCTCTGGCTTTGAGCGAGCGTGTTCGCGATCAGCTACCGAACCTGCGCTTGCAGATCAATGCCGGTGCAGGCAGTTTCAAAAGCCAGTTCAAAAAGGCTGACAAGAGCGGCGCACTGTACGCGCTGATCCTGGGTGACGACGAATTGGCCCAGCAAGTGGTAGGTTTAAAACCCCTGCGTGGCCAGGGCGAACAACAAACGATTGCCTGGGATGCTCTTTCCGAGCACCTGGCCACCTGCGTCGTGCAGGGTTGAAGCTGTAAAACAGCCGATTTATCGAATTAAGGAGTGTTGGGGTGTCGAGTAACGATGATGATCAGCTGGGCGAGTTGAAAGACTGGTGGCAGCGCAACGGCAAACCCCTGGTCACTGGCGGCTTGCTGGCGCTGGTGGTGGTGTTCGGCTGGCAGGCTTGGCACAAATATCAGACGAATCAGTCGCAAGGTGCGTCGATTCTCTACCAACAATTGCTTGAAACCACACTCACGCCTGACGGCCAGCCCGATGTGGCCCGTGTGGCGGACTTGGCCAACAAGTTGAAAAGCGAATACGCAGGCTCTGCTTATGCGCAATTCGGCGGTCTGTTTGTGGCCAAGGTCGCAGTAGACAACGGCAAGCTCGATGACGCAGCCGCTGAGCTGAAAGCCATTGTAGACAAGCCGGCCAATGCCACCCTGGCTGAAGTGGCGCGTCAGCGTCTGGCTCAGGTGTTGGCAGCGCAGGGCAAGGTTGATGATGCACTGAAACTGCTTGAAGGTGATTCGGACAAGGCATTCTTGGCCAGCCGTGAAGAGCTCAAGGGCGACTTGCTGGTGCAGCAGGGCCGTGCCGACGACGCACGTACAGCTTACGAAAAAGCCAAGGCCGCCTTGTCGGACGAAGCAGCAGTAGGTGGCTTGCAAATCAAGCTCGATGACCTGGCCAAAGGGGATGCGTGACGTGATGCGTTGGAAACATGCGGCATTGCTGGCTCTGGTCGTTTTGGCCGCGGGTTGCAGCAGCAACAGCAAAAAAGAACTTCCACCTGCCGAGTTGACCGACTTCAAAGAAGAAGTCGTGCTGCAAAAGCAGTGGAGCCGCTCGATCGGTGACGGTCAGGGCAAAACCTACAACATGCTGGTTCCAGCGGTTGAAGGTAACAACATCTACGCCGCAGACGTAACTGGCGTTGTGATGTCTCTGGACCGCATGAACGGCGACGTTGAGTGGAAAAAAGACCTCGAACTGCCTGTTTCCGGTGCAGTTGGCCTGGGCTATGGCCTGGTCATGCTCGGCACCTTGCAAGGTGACGTGATTGCCCTGGATTCCAGCACCGGCGAAGAAAAGTGGCGCTCACGCGTCAACAGCGAAGTGCTTGCACCCCCGGCAACCAACGGCGATGTCGTAGTGGTACAGACTCAGGACGATCGCTTGATCGGTCTGGATGCTTCCACCGGCAATCAGCGTTGGACCTATGACAGCACGCCGGGTGTGCTGACCTTGCGTGGTACTGGCGCACCACTGGTGACCAATCATCTGGCAATCGCCGGTCTGTCGACTGGTAAAGTGGTTGCCCTTGATACGCGCAACGGCGTGCCTGTGTGGGAGCAACGTGTTGCCATCCCGCAAGGTCGCTCCGAGCTTGAACGCATTGTCGATATCGACGGTGGCCTGCTGATGTCTGGCGGTACACTGTATGTCGCCAGCTACCAGGGCCGCATGGCGGCGCTTGAAATGGAATCGGGTCGCGTGCTCTGGCAACGTGATGCTTCCAGCTATTCAGGTGTCGCTCAAGGCTTTGGCAGCGTCTACGTCAGCCTGGCGTCGGGCACTGTAGAAGGCGTTGACGAGCGTTCGACCACCTCACTGTGGAGCAACGATGCTCTGGCTCGCCGTCAATTGTCGGCGCCGGAAGTCTTCTCCAGCTACGTGGCTGTCGGTGACATGGAAGGCTATCTGCACCTGTTAAGCCAGGTCGATGGTCGTTTCGTAGGCCGTACCCGCGTCGACAGTGATGGCCTTCGGGCTCGTCCGCTGGTGGTCGGTGACATGATTTACGTGTTTGGTAACAGCGGCAAACTGGAAGCCCTGACCATTCGCTAAGGCGTCTATGCTTGAGGCTTCAGGGCCTCGAGCAGCCTTGCTCTGGCAAGGTTTGCGGCACATTTGTGCTGTTCCGAACTCTGGCCGCTGCCTTGCAGCGGCTTTTGTATTTTCTGAAATAACGAAGTGGAGAGCCGCATGGTTCCCGTAATCGCCCTGGTGGGCCGACCAAACGTCGGCAAGTCCACCTTGTTCAACCGCCTGACCAGGACTCGTGACGCCATCGTTGGCGACTTGTCCGGTCTGACCCGTGATCGCCAATACGGTGAGGCCAAGTGGCAAGGGCGTTCCTACATTCTGGTCGACACCGGCGGTATCTCCGGTGACGAGCACGGTATGGACGAAAAGATGGCCGAGCAGTCGCTGCTGGCTATCGAAGAAGCTGATGTCGTTCTGTTCCTGGTAGATGCAAAAGCGGGTTTCACAGCCGCTGACCAGATGATCGGCGAACACCTTCGCAAACGTAACAAGCGCTCCTACGTAGTGGCCAACAAGGTTGATAACATCGACCCGGACATGGCTCGCGCCGAGTTCGCACCACTGGGCATGGGCGACGCGATTCCAATCGCCGGTGCTCACGGCCGTGGTATCACACAAATGCTGGAAATTGCCCTGAGCAACTTCCCGCGTGACGAAGAAGAGCCAGAAGACGGTGAAGAAGAAGTCGTTCTCGAAGGCGAGGAAGCCAAGCGCATTCCTGGCCCAAGCGAGAAAGACGGCATCAAGATCGCCATCATCGGTCGCCCTAACGTTGGCAAGTCGACACTGGTCAACCGCATGCTCGGTGAAGACCGTGTCATCGTTTATGATCAGCCAGGCACTACCCGCGACAGCATCTACATCCCGTTTGAGCGTAACGACGAGAAGTACACGCTGATCGACACCGCAGGTGTGCGCAAGCGCGGCAAGATCCACGAAGAAGTTGAAAAATTCTCCGTGGTCAAAACCCTGCAAGCGATCAAAGACGCCAACGTGGTGATCTTTGTGATGGACGCCCGCGAAGGCGTGGTTGACCACGACCTTAACCTGTTGGGCTTTGCGCTGGAGGCCGGTCGGGCTCTGGTCATTGCGATCAACAAGTGGGACGGCATGACCCCGAGCGAGCGCGACTTCGTTAAAGTCGAGCTGACTCGTCGCCTGTTCTTCGTCGACTTTGCCGATATTCACTTTATCTCGGCACTGCACGGCACTGGCGTGGGCAACCTGTACCAATCGGTGCAGAACTCCTTCAAGTCAGCGGTTACCCGTTGGCCGACCAACCGTCTCACCCAGATTCTGGAAGATGCGGTCAGCGAGCACGCGCCACCGATGGTCAACAGCCGCCGGATCAAGCTGCGCTATGCCCACTTGGGTGGTGCCAACCCGCCGATTATCGTGATCCACGGTAACCAGGTTGAGAAGGTTCCGAAGTCTTACGTCCGTTATCTCGAAAACACCTACCGTCGTGTCTTGAAGTTGGTCGGTACGCCGATCCGCATCGAGTTCAAAGGTGGCGAGAACCCGTACGAAGGCAACAAGAACTCGCTGACCGACCGTCAGGTCAACAAGAAACGCCGCATGATGTCGCACCACAAGAAAGCCGAGAAAAACCGCAAAGACAAGCGCTGATAGCGCAAGGTTCGAGCGTAATGAGAAAGGGTCCGAAAGGGCCCTTTTTCGTGTCTGACGTTTGGGCTATTCTCGGTAGGTCCTGCGCCGTAGTCAGTGCCGGGAACTCAACAGGGAACGGCCATGATCACCAGCAAGTTGCCGAATGTAGGCACCACTATTTTCACGCGCATGTCGCAGCTCGCGACAGAAACCGGCGCACTCAACCTGTCTCAGGGGTTCCCCGACTTCGACGGCCCGCAGGCGTTGCGTGATGCTGTCGGCAAGCACATTGCCAGTGGTCACAATCAGTATTCACCCATGATCGGCTTGCCTGCTTTGCGTGAGCAGGTAGCGGCAAAAATCACCCGCAGTTATGGCGTCCAGGTAAATGCCGACACCGAGGTGACCATCACACCCGGTGCGACCCAGGCCATTTTCTGCGCGATCCAGGCCGTGATTCATGCCGGTGATGAAGTGATCGTCTTTGACCCGTGCTACGACAGCTATGAACCCTCGGTTGAGCTGGCTGGGGGCCGCTGCGTGCACGTGCAACTGGGGCTCGAAGACTTCTCGATAGACTGGCAAAAGCTTGAGGCGGCCCTGAGCCCGCGTACGCGCCTGATCATCCTGAACAGCCCGCACAATCCAAGCGGCGCCCTGATCAGTCGTGCCGAACTGGACCAGTTGGCCCGCCTGATTGCTGATCGCGATATCTACATCATCAGCGATGAGGTGTACGAGCATCTGGTGTTCGATGGCGTGCCCCACGTCAGTGTTTTGTCCCATCCCGAGTTGTACCATCGCGCATTCGTTGTCAGCTCATTCGGCAAGACTTACCACGTGACAGGCTGGAAAACAGGCTACGTCGTTGCGCCACCTGCCTTGACCGCCGAGTTGCGCAAGGTTCACCAGTACGTCAGCTTTTGCGGGGTGACGCCTTTGCAGTATGCGTTGGCAGACTTTATGGCGGCTCACCCCGAGCACGTTGAAGAGTTGCCAGGGTTTTATCAGGCAAAGCGTGACCTGTTTTGTGATTTGCTCAGCCCGTCGCGTTTTACCTTCAGGCCGGTGGCTGGCACGTACTTCCAGTTGGTGGATTACTCCCTTATTCGTCCGGACCTTAATGATGTCGACATGGCCATATGGCTGACCCGCGAACACGGGGTGGCGACTATCCCGGTGTCGGTGTTCTACCAGACCCCGCCCGAAGGGCAGCGGCTGGTTCGTCTATGTTTTGCAAAACGCGAGGAGACGCTGCGTGAAGCAGCAGAAAAACTATGCGTGATCTAAAGGATTTACCCGATTTAACCGTAGCGCTGGTGCAAACCACGCTGGCCTGGCATGACCGTCAGGCCAACTTCGATCATTTCGACGAACTGCTTGAGCAGGCCCGGGGCGCCGATTTAGTGGTGCTGCCCGAAATGTTTACCACCGGCTTCAGCATGGACTCCAAAACCCTGGCTGAGCTTGAAGGCGGTCCGAGCACCGAATGGCTGCGCAAACAGGCCAAAAGGCTTGATGCTGTGGTGACGGGGAGCGTTATTGTGCGCGCTGCAGATGGCAGTCACCGTAATCGCTTGCTGTGGGCACGGCCCGATGGCGAAGTGCTGCACTATGACAAACGCCACCTGTTTCGCATGGCCGGTGAGCATGAACATTTCACCCCGGGCGAGCGTCAGGTTCAGTTCGAAGTTAAAGGCTGGCGCATTCGTCCGTTGATTTGCTACGACCTGCGCTTCCCGGTGTGGAGTTGCGACCCCCATGACACTGACCTGTTGCTGTACACCGCCAGCTGGCCAGGTGCGCGCCGGCTGCACTGGAACCGTTTATTGCCTGCACGGGCCATCGAAAACCTCTGCTACGTCGCAGCGGTGAACCGGGTGGGCACGGACGGTAAAGGAATGGTCTACACGGGTGACAGTCACGTCTTCGACTTCCAGGGCGAGTCGCTGCTCAGTGCCGGTGAGGCTGACGGGGTTTTCACCATGAACCTGAGTGCGGCTGAATTGCGGGCTTACCGCGAGCGCTTCCCGGCCAATCTGGATGCCGATAACTTCGAGCTGCATTAAAACCTGTAGAGACTCTGCTACCACCCAAGACCCCCGCAGTGGGAGCGAGCCTGCTCGCGAATGATCTTCGCGAGCAGGCTCGCTCCCACGGTTGAAATATCCACCACAAAAAAGCCCCCAAGGCTCTCGCCTTGGGGGCTTTTGTGTTTCTGGCGATGCTTACGCCGCTTTAGCCTCGGTTTCGCTCAGCGAGCGGTTCAGGGCGCTGAACAGTGCCTTGAAGCTTGCCGTAGTGATGTTTTCATCAATACCCACACCGTGTACGGCACGTCCGCCGTTGACTCGCAGCTCAATGTAAGCCGCCGCCTTGGCGTTGGTGCCAGCACCGATTGCGTGTTCGTTGTAGTCCATTATTTCGGCGTTGACGGGCAGGCCGGCTACCAGCGCTTCCAGCGCGCCGTTGCCCTTGCCGCTCCAGCGCAGGTTGGTTTCGCCATCGCCTTTGGCTGACACTTCAACCTCGACGGCACTGTGACCGTTCTCTTCCTGTAAGCGGTGGCTGACCAGCGCGTAAGGGGTGTTGGCTTGAAGGTACTCAGTGCGCAGCAAGCTGTGGATCTGCTGAGCCGTCATTTCCAGACCCAGGCGATCAGTTTCGCGCTGAACGACCTGGCTGAACTCGATCTGCATCCGGCGTGGCAAGCTGATGCCGTATTCCTGCTCCAGCAGGTAAGCAATCCCGCCTTTGCCCGACTGGCTGTTAACCCGAATCACGGCTTCGTAGCTACGGCCGATATCAGCCGGGTCGATTGGCAAGTACGGGACTTCCCACAAGGCATCCGGTTTTTGTTGCGCGAAACCTTTACGGATGGCGTCCTGGTGCGAGCCGGAGAATGCAGTGTGGACCAGGTCGCCCACATACGGGTGACGAGGGTGAACCGGGATCTGGTTGCACTCTTCGACCACTTTGCGCACGCCGTCGATGTCAGAGAAGTCCAATTGTGGATCCAGGCCCTGGGTGTACATGTTCAAGGCCACAGTCACCAGATCGACGTTGCCAGTACGCTCACCGTTACCAAACAGGCAACCTTCAACGCGATCGGCACCTGCCATCAGGCCCAGTTCGGTTGCGGCAACACCGGTGCCACGGTCGTTGTGGGTGTGCAGGCTGATCAACACGCTGTCACGGCGATTGATATTGCGGCCGAACCACTCGATCTGGTCGGCGTAGATGTTCGGGGTCGCGCACTCAACAGTGGCAGGCAAGTTGAGGATCATCTTGTGCTCAGGCGTCGGGTTCCAGACCTCGATCACCGCGTCACAGACTTCCTTGGCGAACTCCAGCTCAGTGGCGCTGAACGTCTCTGGCGAGTACTCGAATGTCCAATGGGTTTCGGGTTGCTGAGCGGCATATTTGACGAACAGCTTGGCGGCGCTGACCGCGATTTCCTTGATGCCGTCCTTGTCCTGATTGAACACGATGCGCCGGAAAGCAGGGCAGGTTGCGTTGTACAGGTGAACGATGGCTTTTTTCGCTCCGCGCAGCGACTCAAAGGTGCGTGCAATCAAATCTTCCCGGCCTTGGGTCAGCACCTGAATGGTGGTGTCATCCGGGATGTGGCCGTCTTCGATCAGGGTGCGCACGAAGTCGAAGTCGGTCTGGGACGCAGCCGGGAACGACGCCTCGATTTCTTTAACGCCAACGCTGACCAGGGTCTTCCAGAAACGCAGCTTCTTCGTCGCATCCATCGGCTCGATCAGCGACTGGTTACCGTCGCGCAAATCGGAACTGCACCAGATAGGCGCGCTGGTGATGGTTTTCGAAGGCCAGGTACGGTCAGGCAAATCAATGACCGGGAAAGCGCGGTATTTGGAAGACGGGTTTTTGAGCATGGTCATCAGGCAATCCTTAATAGGCGAGCCGACTATTCAGATGCGGCCAGCCGGAAAAATACAAAGCAGAGGGCGAGGCACCGCAATTAGCTTTGCAGTCGTGCACTGACGAGGCAAAGGCTGCGATGTTGGCGAAGCAGAATGAGGGTATGTGATGTGTTCATGACCTCAACCCTAACCATTGGTGAGAAGGATGGCAAGCAGGCAAAAAACATTGAGATAACTGCTCGATTCTGGCAGTAATCCGAGTTTTTATAGCGATTTTTATCTTCGGTTGTCGTGTTTATTGCGCTGCTTGAGGGTTCGGCACACATCGTGTGCTGTTGGGTACAGGCAATCCAGGTCAGTACGGATTGAACCCGGGAAGTCTGCCCGCAGACAGCCCTATGATTTAGCGCCGAAAAGTTGTGACCACCCAGTCTCACAAACCGTGAAAACCCATGAAAAGCCTTGAGTTTCGGTGCTCAGGCATGAGCATTGATGAGGGTTTTCGCTTCATCACTGCAATCGCCGTAATACTTGATCCCACTTCCACAGCAGCTTCACAGGCTCTGTAGAAATCAGTGATCAGCAGCCGAGTATTACGATGCGAATTTATAGCTATCTCTTGTTGATGATGGGGTGCGGTTTGGGTTTGACTGCGCCAGCAGTCGCCTCGCCAGCCATCAATCCGGGGCCGATGTTCGGCTTTCTGGATGAAGGAAAAAGCGCCGTCCTCAAGCGTATTTACAACTCCGGAACCAGCACCGCATTCGTGAAGGTGGTGGTTCAGGAAATCATCTACGACGCCCAGGGCCAGCCTGTCGAGCAACCGCCCAAAACGCTCTCTGATGCACCGCTGGCCGAGCAGAACACGCTGCTGGCAAGCCCCGCCCGAATGATTATTCCAGCCAATGGCATGCAATCGACCCGTCTGTTGTTTATGGGCGGTCGTGACCATGAGCGGTATTACCGGGTTCGCTTTATCCCCGTGCTGCCGTCCAGTGCCGACACGTTTGACCAGAGTGCCGATGACCAGCAGACCTACAGCAAAGACCTGGCCGCGCAAGTCACCCTGTTGACGGGGTTCGGCACGCTGATGTTTGTCAGGCCGGACACCGTGAAGTTTGATACGAAACTTAAAGATGAAAAAGACACGTACAGCGTCCATAACGCAGGCAACAGTGTGATTGCCCTGGACTTTGTTAAAAGTTGCCATGTCGATAAAACATCCGAGTGTTCAACGATTGGTCAACACTATGTATTGCCCGGCAAAACCCACACGTTTACCAAAGAACAAAACAAACTTCATAGCTTTGTGCTTCAAGAAGGCAAGGCTGAGCGCAAGGTCTCGTTTACCCGCGCTTGACTGTTAATTGCACCTCAATGATGTATCACCCCCTGACTATAAACCTGAAGAAGGATATACCAATGCAACGCACTTTCATGGCTACTGTTAGCCCACTGGCCCTTGCCTTGTTGACCACCCTGGGCGCTGCGCAAGTCTCTGCGGCTGACCCCGTCGAAGTACAAGTTCAATTGATCGCCACTATTCCATCGACCTCGTTTTTTGTTGTACCCGCAGAAACCGGCTGGATCGGTGTGGCTCAACGGATGGAGTGGACGCCTAGTGCTCTGGCGGGGCGTGGCAAGTTGAGCACCCTGCGCAAAGCCTTTGACGTCAAGAACAGCTCGGGTGCCATTGCCGCACGCCTTACCGATGCAGGCGGCCCTTTTCTGTCCAGTGGCGCTCAAATGATTCCGCTTGTCGTTAAATTTAATGACTTGGAGCTGGGCACTGGCGATAGCCAAGAGTTTATCAACGCCACAGAAGCTGCTGCCGGTAAACGAGTGGACCTGACGATTGCCGCCGTCGATACAGGCATGGCCGGCGGTGATTTTGTACCGGGTGAATACAGCGGCATCGTCAACATGACCTTCGATGCCGTTGCGCCTGTCACGCGTTAAGCCGTCTTTAGTAATGCCTGAGTGGTAAGGCTCTCTTTCCTGGCGGTCGAACTTCGATCGATGTTCTCGGCCGCCCGGAAAGTGGAGCTTTATAGGTTTTACATAAACGATGTCAGTTCGTCTGGATAATAACTATTGAACTCTGTAATGGGTCGTGCCCTGATTGTGTGCTGGTCGATCATTGTATCGGCGGGCGTTAACGCTGACGTTAATCCACCGTCCAAGTTGGGTGTATTAAGTCAGGCAGAGGCTTTACCTGATGGTTTTCAGGAACACTTTTTTGATGTCCCGCTGGCCGTGCGAATTGATGTAAACACCCAGTTACTGGGCGATGCCCTGGTGGTCCTCGGTCGCGATGAAACCATTCGATTATTGAGCTTTACCGATACACAGCAAAGCGCATTGCCTGAGGCGCAGCGTGCCCAATGGCTGGAGCAGTTGGCCAGGCCTGTTGCGCTGGGCAGTTGCACGAGTAGTTGTGCAAACGGCCTGGTGGCCTTGCATTACAACCTGCAAGACTCACAGCTTTCGATTTTGACTGATGACGCTGAGTATCAAGGCGCTTCTGCTCAGTACAACAGCCTGCCCGAGGGCGGCAGTACCGGTCTGATTGTGCAAAATCAATTGAACATCGCCCGTGGTGGTGGCTCCGAAGCCAGCACGGCGGCGCGTTATAACGTCCAGGCCAGCAGCAGCCTCGGTAACTGGACACAGGTGGCCTCGGCCGAGCTGGCGCGCACTGGCGAACCCGACTCGCCCACCTATCACTCTCTTAACCAGCTCTACGGCCAGCGCGAGTTTGCGGGCAACTTTCTGCGAGTGGGGTATTTCACCCCGGATGCGCTCGGGGTGTATCGACGACCCCGCAACTTTGGCGCCAGCCCTGACACCACCCTCGGTGTCATGTACGGAACCAGCGACAGCCTGGCCTTCAACAGTACAAGCCCCAGTACCTATCCCGTGTATGTCACGCCTAGCCGTCAGGGCCTGGTCGAGGTGTATCGCGACGGCGTCCTGATTTACAGCCAGGCCGTTGCCAGTGGTTTGCAGACCCTGGACACCCGGCGTTTGCCCGGGGGCATTTACCCGGTGCAGGTGCGTTTGATCGAGGATGGCCAAGTCACTTCCACCACCGAAGAGGTGATCTACAAGCCCAATAACTGGCGCAATGCCGATCAACCCTGGCGCTACAGCGTGTTTGGCGGCAAGCGACGTCAACTGTTCAATAACTGGGGCGATGACGTTCAATATGATCAGGGTTTGACCTACGGGGTTTTACTCAATTACCTGGTACATCCCCGAGTCATTCTGGGGGCTGACGCTCAACGTGTTGCGCAAAAAATGCAATACGGCAGTTCAATCGACTGGAGCCTGTCAGACAAGATCAGTCTCTATAGCAACGTCTATCAAACGTCTGACTACGGTACAGGAATGGACGTTCAGGCCCGTTATCAGTATCAAAGCGGCAGTGCGATGTTTTCCCACTCGCGCTCCTGGCTTGATACCCGCAATGACATCGACTACCTGGACACCGTCGCGATTCGCCCCAAAAACCGCTACAACGGCCGTACGCAAAACACGGCGTTGTCGATTACCCAGCGCTTGAGCATGACCAGCAGCCTGACCGGCCGTGTCAGCCACAGTAGTGGCAATACCAACGGCACAGGCGTTGATCTGAGCTGGCTGCGTCGCAGTACGCTGTTTGGCAGCGATGTGAACTGGCAGGTGTCGCTGTTTGATCGCCCTGCGAGCATCAGCAGTGGGAGTCAGCGTAATCGCGGGGTTGACCTGAGCATCAACCTGGCGCTGGGCAAGCCGGGTGGCAGTCTGTCGGCCAGTATCGGCAGCCGCACCTCCCGTGATGGGGAGCGCGAGCTCAACGGTTCTTTGGGCTACAACAAGGTGCTGGACGGCGATTTTTTCAAAAGCTATTCCACCAGTCTAACGGCCGACAGTTACGGCGCGGGCCTGAGCGGTGCGACCCAATTTGAAACCCGAATGCTTAACGGCGACGCCTATGCACAGCGCTCGTCCTATAACGGTGAGGTCAGCGGTGGCTTGAACCTCAGCAGTACCGTGGCCGTCGGCGCAGGAGCTGTGGCAGCCAGCGGCAGTTTCTATGGGGGCGACGGAGCAATGATCGTCGACCTGGATTCGGACATCGACAACCTGGTATTGCGCGCCGACGACATGGGCGGCAGTTATGGCTCAGCGCTTAAGCCCGGCAGAAATATAATCCCGGTGGGGGCATATGAAAGCGGCACGGTGCACTTCGATTTTAGTGGCAGTGATGCCCACGCCGCCTCGATACAACCGCCACAGACGCGCTACCACCTTAATAAAGGCGCAGTGGCGTACCAGAAGGTTCGCGTGCTCAAAACCCTGTCTGTATTGGGGCGTATTGTCGATCCTCAGGGCCGTCCCATGGCGGGCGCACATATTCAAAATCATGCCAGCAGTGGTGTATCAGAGGCTGACGGGTTCTTTGTTCTGGAAATGAGCGAATCGTCACCCAGCCTCGAAATACATCATCGTGGGCAGCCAGCATGCAGTGTGCTTCTGGATCCGGCTAAACATAAGCGTGAAAACAATGTGCTGCTGGTGGCCGATATCGTCTGCAATCCAACATCAGTGCGCGTTGCCAAAGGGACTTGAGAATGTCAATAACGTGAAGGGGGATGCCCTGTTAAATGGCGCTGAATATCGGGCGCACCAGGGGGTGTCATTTATTATTTTTAATTGAGTAATCAAAATGCGGAAGTTATTTATAGTTAACCCTCATGTTGTCATGCGTTATGGGTTGGCATTGCTAGTGATGTGTTATGCACTGTCGACGTCGGCCTATGAAAAAACCATTGAGGCGGTGTATACCCCGGATCCGAATAATCCAACGAGCACGACCTTCGTCCTGTTGACCCCTGGCGAAGGCAAATGCTCTTTGTCGATGTACTGTAATGGGGCGCTGGGGCTTCAATTGCCGGTTGTTTTTGAGTCGGCAATGGGTATAGACGTAACTGCCAACGCCAGTGACCCAAGGCAAGGGGCGTACTTCAAGATTCCCCGGGCTTGGCGCAGCGTGATGCTGGTCAATAATGAAACGGGTTCTCAAGCCGAATTAAAAGTTCGGGCGGCGGCGGTAGGGGCTCGTTACGTTTTAATCCAGCCCGCCTATGAACTGTCTCCGGACGGGCCAACCGCACCCAACTATGGGCATGGGTTGCTCTGGCAAGGGGGCACGTGGCATGAGTCAGTTGCGCCGTGTTTTTCATCCCGGCTGTGGTATTTGGTCCCCAAGGTGCATGAGTTTTTTTGGCAGTACCGCACCAGTGATACCTGCACGAAAAAAGCGCTGTTCGATATACCAGGGCCTTTTATTTATAACAGGGTTGAAACCGCCTTCGAATTCGCAATGCCTAACCCGCTGGACATGGAGCCTGGCAACTATACGGCCAGTACCCTGTACAGCGTGGGGCCGGGGCAGGATTTCGACTTTGGCCAACTAATGCTGCCTTCAGACAGCCAGATCACCCTTGATTTCAGTTTTGTAGTGAACGGTGCGCTGAGCGTGGAATTTCCACCGGGCTCCCATCGCGCGGTATTGCAGCCCAGAGAAGGTTGGCAAGGCTGGCTCAACTCGGGGCGCAAACCACCCGCCTTGAGTGCGTTTCAGAACTTTAAAATATCGGCGTCAAGCCACTTCAAAATGTACCTGGACTGCCAATACTCGGTCGGTACGGACTGCGGTCTACACGCCGAGTCGGCCACGCAAAATGCCCAGGTGGCAGTGGATACAACGGTGAGCTTTGCGGCCGGTATCACGTTAAGTCCAGGCCGGCGTGCGGCGATTAAAGTGCCCTTGGCGCAGGGCATCCACAATGCGGTGAGTTTTGACATTGACGGGGCCCAAGTCTCTCGCGGCGCAAGCATGAACTATGCAATAAAACCTGAGGTGACGGCGCTCATGGTTGAAAATCCGGGCAGTACTTACAGTGGCGTGGTCACCATTGTCTTTGATATCAGTACTTGATAATGGGTATTCGAGGGCGATGGGTTGCACGGTGGACAGTGTATTAAGTGAGGTGTGTTGTTTAAGGCGAATCCTTGAAGTTTCCTACGTGTGTCTTTAATTAAAACGCTCGACTGACCGGTGTCGTGTCATTGTTTGTGGGGTGTGTTCATTCATCAATAGGGTGTTTATGTTTACTCATGTAGTGAAAGGGGGCGTGATCGTTCGCTGTGCTAAATGAATGATGTAGAGTGATATATAGTTCGGCATTTTAAATGGCGGAATATTACACTCCGCCCACTCATTTTATAAGGCATGTAATACCATGGCCCGTTACTTGATAGCTGGCGTAATGTTATTTGATGATGAGTTGTATGAAGTGTCTGGGCCGGGGGACGTTGTTCAGTCCGTGGTGTTGGGGGCGGCAGCCAGTCGTTGTTTTTCAACATTGCTTGAGGCCCAGGGCTCCATCGTGACGAAAAAGGAGTTGTTGCACGCGGGGTGGGAGCGGTACGGGCAGCAGGTGTGTGCCAATAGCGTCAACCAGTCCATTGCCCAGATCCGCCGCTGTTTATCCAGCGTGGGCCACTGTGATTACGTGGTCACGGTACCGCGTATTGGCTACAAGGTCAGCGATGCCTTGTCGATTGAGAAACTGGGTGACTGTACGCAACCTGCACCCGGGGATGACTTGAGCTGCGGGCACGATATCAAACCGGTAAGGCTCATGCAGGATGACCAGGTTGTCGGGCCGGCGAATAAAAAGCTCGGCACTAGCAAATCGCTGTTGCTGGGCGGGTTGTTGCTCTTCAACTCGCTCCTGGCCTTTGGCTGGCAATCGATGCAGTTGAGTACGCCCTTGTCTGCGGCCATCGAATTGAATTACTTGCCGGTACCTGCCGAGTCCGGCCTGCACCTGTTCTCTGCACCGGGGTTAAACGCAAGCCCTGAGCGAATCAATGCCCATCTGCTCAAGCTGAAGGAAAAACCGCCAGCATTCACGGCATTGGGGAGTTACGCGTATGTGTATTTGAATGGTGCATTAAGAGATGACGTTTATGGATATTTTTTATGCCGGGATCCGATAGAGGTCAGTGTCTCGGGGTGTATTTCTTATTTTGTCGTGGAGGGGGCCGAATCATGACCGCTGCAAAGTCCAGTGCGCCGGGCATGATGTTTATTGCGCTGATCCTGGTGCCCTGGCTGGTCGCGACGTGGTTCTACTCCGCTGATCGAGTGGTGTGGGAGTGTCATCTGGATTTTGAAATGCTGGTGACGTCGAGTGATCAAAGAGTGGAGCGCACACTGGGTTCCTACAGCCAGTTCTTTTATGGCAACAATCTGGGGTTCTCACGGATCAGTGGCCGCAAAGTGCACGCCTTGAAAAATCATCAAACCCAGGTGCACAACTTTTATCGCTTTATGGATTTCAAGTATGTGCAGGCAGGGCCTTACCTGAAAAACAAAATTACTAAGATCACGCGCAAGCAGGGGGACACGCTCAGTGATGATCAGGAGCTGGCATTTATGAGCGTGCCGGGGGAGGACGTTTATGATCAGGTGTTGAAGCTTGGCCCCAACACGTATTCGTTTGGCCGTCTCGGCATGCCACGCCAGATCTGCCAGGGCAGGCAAGGGTGGCTGATGCCGCGTTTACGTTAGGGCTGAAAAGCGCCGATAAAGATCGCAGGATCGACCCGGGCATCGTTCAAGCTGATGTTCCAGTGCATGTGCGGGCCTGTAGCCCGCCCGGTCGAGCCGACCTTGCCGACCACATCACCACGGGCCAGTTGCTGGCCAACCGTGGTGTCAATTTTCGACATATGGCAAAACATACTGATGAAGCCTTGGCCGTGATCCACGAACACCGTGTTGCCATTGAAAAAGTAGTTGCCGATCAGGATCACTTTGCCTGCGGCAGGAGTTTTGATCGGTGTGCCTGCTGGTACCGCAAAGTCGAGGCCCGCATGGGGATTACGCTCTTCACCATTGAAAAAGCGGCGCACGCCAAACTTGCTGGACAGCGGCCCGTTGACCGGTTTGTCCAGCAGCAGATTGCTCGGGGTGTTGGGGCTGAAAGTACGGTAAGCCTTGATCTGAATCGCCAGCTCGTTGTCGATTCGCTTAATGTCAGCAGGGTTGGGGTTGACCTGACGCTGATTCTTTAGCGTGATGCGCTGCTCGGGGTATTTCTTGTTGCCCACCGTGAAGGTCAGTTGGCGCGAGCCACTGCTGAGGGTCTGGGTGCCCGGTTTTACCGTCAACGGGATGCCGACAATCGCCCGCCAGGTGTCCTGCTCCTTGATCACCAGCACTGGTTTGCCTTCATAGGTTGCCTTGGGGGCTTGTGCGCCGGTGCCCAACTCAATCACGGCAACGCCGCCCGGCACCGGTTTATTCAATAAACGGGTGATGTAACTGTCAGCGGCGTGTGCGTTGTAGGTCAGGCACAGCAACAGGACGGCAGAAAGAAAACGTGACATCAGTTAATCCAGTAAAGAAAGGGTGACGGGCGTGAGGTGATTGTCCTCGACCCGGACTTGCAGCTCGCCTTCGCCCAACTTGGCCTTCAAACGCTGGCCGTTATGGGTTTGCCCGGCGCTGCGAACGGCGTTGCCGCGCTCATCCAGCAAGATGCTGTAGCCACGCCCCAGGGTCGCCAGCGGGCTGACCACGTGCAGGGTCTGCATGTGGCTCTGCAGTTGCAGACGACGACCTTTCAGACCTTCGCGCATGGCCCTTGGCAAGCGTTCGGCCAGACTGTCCAGGCGCTGGCGCAACATGGCCAGTTGACGACCCGGATGCTGGGCGGCCAGGCGGGTTTCGAGGCGGATCAGACGCTCACGGCGGGTATTAAGGCTGCGCTCGAACGCGCGGCGCATGCGCATGTCCAGATCATCCAGGCGCTGGGCTTGCTGGCGCAGACGTTCGCCGGGGTGGCGCAAGCGACGCGTCAGACCCTCCAGACGCAAGCGGTCGCGCATCAAGCGGTCGCGAATGCGCATCACCAGGCGCCGGTGCAGGCTGTCGATTCGATGTTGCAGGTCGCTCGAGTCCGGAGCCAGCAACTCGGCAGCAGCAGACGGCGTTGGCGCCCGTACGTCCGCTACAAAGTCGGCGATGGACACGTCGGTCTCGTGGCCTACAGCGCTGACGATGGGGGTTGCACAGGCGTCGATGGCACGGGCTACGGCTTCTTCGTTAAAACACCACAAGTCTTCCAGCGAACCACCGCCCCGGGCCAGGATCAATGCATCGAAGCCTCGGGCATCCGCCAATTTCAATGCCCGCACAATCTGCGCAGTGGCTTCGCGGCCTTGCACTGCGGTGGGGATCAGGGTCAGTTCGACGTGCGGCGCCCGGCGGCGGAACACGCTGATGATGTCGCGAATGACCGCCCCGGTGGGCGAGCTGACAATGCCGATGCGCTGCGGGTGAGCGGGCAGGGCCACCTTGCGTTCGGGGCTGAACAGGCCTTCGGCGCTGAGCTTTTCTTTCAGCGCATCGAAGGCCAGACGCAGCGCGCCATCACCCGCGGGCTCTACGGTGTCGAGGATCAGCTGATAGTCACCGCGGCCCTCAAACAACGACACCTTGCCGCGTACCTTGACCGCCAGACCGTCCTTCAAAGCCTGGCGCACCCGCGCAGCATTGTTGCGAAACAGCGCACAGCGCACTTGTGCGCCACTGTCCTTGAGGGTGAAGTAGACGTGGCCGGAGGCCGGGCGGGCGAGGTTGGAGATTTCGCCTTCTACCCAGATGTTGCTGAACACGTCTTCGAGCAAGACCCGCGCCCGGCCATTGAGCTGGCTGACGGTCAGGACTTCTCGGTCGAGGTTGAGTCTTGCAAAGGGGTCTTTAATCATGCGGGCCATCATAAGGGCGGATTGTTCTGTCTGCACCTGCCCGGTTAAAGTCCGCGCACAAAAATACAGGGAAGCAGAGCAATGGATTTGCCTTTCACAGGTAGCGAGTGGGTATTGCTGGAGCTGGCCATTGCGCTGGCGTATGTGGTGTTTGGCGTGGCCGGATTCGGTACCGCACTGGTTGCAGGTCCTCTGCTGATTCTGTGCCTGCCTTTGTCCAAAATCATCCCGCTGCTGGTCCTGCTGGATTTTGTCGCGGCGTTTGGTAACTGGCTGCCCTCGCGCCGGGATGTGGCGCGCCCCGAGCTGCTGCGACTGCTCCCTTGCATGGCCATGGGGTGTGTGATTGGCGTTGTGTTCTTGCTCAACCTCAAGTCCGACCTGTTATTGCTGCTGATGGGTATCTTCATCAGTGCCTATGCGGTGTACAGCCTGGCGGTGAAGGTGCGACCGACCGAAGTTGCACCCGTCTGGGCGATCCCGACCGGCGTCACGGGCGGGCTATTTGGCGCATTGTTCGGCAGCGGTGGTTTTTTGTATGCGCTGTATCTGAATGCACGCTTGCCCAAAGACGCGGCGCGGGCCACCCAAAGTGCGTTGATCAGTTGCAGTACCGTGGTGCGCTTGAGTTTGTTCGTGATTGCGGGTGTGTATGCCGATGGTGCACTGCTGTTGCTCGCCGTCTGTCTGTTACCGGCGATGGCGCTGGGGCTGTGGACAGGCCGTCGTCTGACCCGCAAATTGTCCCGCGAGGCCTTTGTGCGCCTGGTGACCTGGCTGGTGCTGGCCAGCGGGATTGCGCTGATAGCGCGTTACCTGAGTGCTTGACCTCGCGGTGAGAGGCTTTAAGCTGCGCGCCTGATCCAACTCTGTGGGAGCGGGCTTGCTCGCGATGCAGGCACTGCGGTGCGGCAGCCAGATCGCGAGCAAGCCCGCTCCCACAGTTTCAGTGTGTTGCCCTTATCCCACGTACACGTGCCGTATCCATGAACTCGCAAAGCATCATCGTTCCTAAAATCTCCACCTTGCCGGTTCATGAGCCGCGTGCCAGGGCCATCGTGCGCTGGCTGGTGCGCAAGAACATCATTGAAGAACAACTGACCACCTGTGGCCGCACGGGCAACGGTATGGCGTATGCCATCGCACCGGGAGCCCGGGAAGTGGTGCTGCACCCTGAGGCGCTGCCATTTGGTCAGCCGGTCAATGGTCTGGAGATCATCACCAAGCGCTGCATCTACACTCCGTCCAAGGGCTTTCTTGAAGAAGCCGGCTGCGCCGAGTGCCGCAAGGAAGTGGGGGAGGCGCTGTTCGACAGCCTGGAAGACTGGATGCCGGGGCGCACCGACAACTTCATCTGCCCGCTGTGCTCCCATGAAGACGACATCAACGGTTTTTTGTTTTTGCAGCCCTGCGGGTTTTCTAACCTGGGCTTCATTTTCAATAACTGGGCCGAGGCGGGCTTTAAGCAGAGCTTCCTCGACGAGTTCGCCGACTGGCTTGATCAGCCGGTGGCGTGGGTGCAGGTCGAGTTGTAACACGCAGATCCCGTAGCAGCTGCCGAAGGAACGAGGCTGCGTTCGATTGCGAAGCGATCGTAAACTCAGAACACGCGGTTCAGCTGAAAAACCGTGTGATCTGAATTTACGACGGCTACGCCGCCGGACGCAGCCTTCGGCAGCTGCTACGGTTCGATTTCTGCCTTCAAAGTCAGCTATTCATTGGCCCTTAGCGCAAAACTCTCTAAAGGTTTACGTTGAGAGACGCAGGTGTTTTGAGTACAATGGCGCGCTTCCATTTTCCCGCTCGGGAGCCCCAGCGATGCTGCGTATCAGCCAAGAAGCACTCACATTCGATGACATCCTTCTCGTCCCCGGTTATTCCGAGGTTCTCCCGAACGAAGTCAGTCTAAAGACTCGTTTGACCCGTGGCATTGAACTGAATATTCCGCTGGTTTCCGCCGCAATGGACACCGTGACTGAAGCCCGTCTGGCAATCGCCATGGCTCAGGAAGGCGGTATCGGCATCATCCACAAGAACATGACCATCGAGCAGCAAGCTCACGAAGTTCGCAAGGTCAAGCGTTTTGAAGCCGGTGTGGTCAAAGAGCCCATCACTATCGAGGCTGATGCCACGGTACGTGAACTGCTTGAACTGACCCACCAGCACAACATTTCCGGCGTTCCTGTACTGCACAATGGCGACCTGGTCGGCATCGTGACGTCCCGTGACGTGCGCTTCGAAAATCGTCTGGAAGCTACCGTTCGTGACGTGATGACGCCTAAAGAGCGTTTGGTCACGGTCAAGGAAGGCGCTGACAAGGAAGAAGCCCGCGAATTGCTGCACAAGCACCGCATCGAGCGCGTCCTGATCGTCGACGACAAATTTGCCCTCAAAGGCATGATGACCGTTAACGACATCGAAAAAGCCAAGGCTTACCCGCTGGCCAGCAAGGACGATCAAGGTCGTCTGCGTGTAGGCGCTGCGGTAGGCACTGGCAAGGACACTGCCGATCGCGTGGCTGCCCTCGTGGCTGCTGGCGTTGACGTGGTTGTTGTCGATACCGCTCACGGTCACTCCAAAGGCGTGATCGACCGCGTTCGTTGGGTCAAGCAGAACTTCCCTGACGTTCAGGTGATCGGCGGCAACATCGCCACCGGCGCTGCTGCCCTGGCCCTGGCTGAAGCTGGCGCTGACGCGGTTAAAGTCGGTATCGGCCCAGGCTCGATCTGCACCACTCGTATCGTTGCCGGTGTTGGCGTTCCGCAAATCAGCGCGATTGCCAATGTTGCCGCTGCCCTGGAAGGCACTGGCGTACCGTTGATCGCCGACGGCGGCATCCGTTTCTCGGGTGACCTGTCCAAGGCCATCGTTGCCGGTGCGTCCTGCGTGATGATGGGTTCGATGTTTGCCGGTACCGAAGAAGCACCGGGCGAGATCGAGTTGTACCAGGGCCGTTCGTACAAGGCCTACCGCGGCATGGGTTCGCTGGGTGCGATGTCGCAATCCCAGGGTTCCTCCGACCGCTACTTCCAGGACTCCTCTGCGGGTGCCGAGAAGCTGGTGCCGGAAGGCATCGAAGGTCGCGTGGCATACAAAGGCTCGCTGACTGCAATCGTGCACCAACTGATGGGCGGTCTGCGTTCTTCGATGGGTTACACCGGCTGTGCCGACATCGAGCAAATGCGTACCAAACCCGAGTTCGTGCGCATCACGGGCGCCGGCATGGCTGAATCCCACGTCCACGACGTGCAGATCACCAAGGAAGCTCCAAACTATCGCGTAGGTTGATAGTGGTCGCACCCGGGCTCACGCACGGGTGCGATACGAATTAAGTCACCGGGGCTGTTTGATTCAGCCCCGTGTCGTTTCTGAAATTAATCGAGATTTTGTCATGGCCCTCGACATTCACGCCCACCGCATTCTGATTCTGGACTTCGGTTCCCAGTACACCCAGCTGATCGCCCGCCGCGTGCGCGAAATCGGCGTTTACTGCGAACTGCACCCGTTCGACATGGATGACGCAGCGATCCGCGAATTCGCACCTAAAGGCATCATCCTTGCTGGTGGCCCGGAATCCGTGCACGAAGCGGGCAGCCCTCGCGCGCCTCAAGCTGTATTTGACCTGGGCGTACCGGTTTTCGGTATCTGCTACGGCATGCAGACCATGGCTGAACAGCTGGGCGGCAAGGTTGAAGGTTCCGAGCTGCGTGAGTTTGGTTATGCCCGCGTAGACGTGGTTGGCAAAAGCCGCCTGCTGGACGGCATTGAAGACCATATCGACGCTGACGGCCTGTTCGGTCTGGACGTGTGGATGAGCCACGGTGACAAGGTCACCAAAATGCCATCCGACTTCCACGTTCTGGCCAGCACTCCAAGCTGCCCGATTGCTGGCATGTTCAGCGACGAACGTGGCTACTACGGTGTGCAGTTCCACCCAGAAGTGACCCACACCAAGCAGGGCGGCCGCATCCTGTCGCGCTTTATCCTCGACATCTGCGGCTGCGAAGCCCTGTGGACGCCGTCGAAAATCGCCGAAGACGCAATCGCCAACATCCGTGCCCAGGTGGGTACTGACAACGTATTGCTGGGCCTGTCCGGCGGCGTTGACTCCTCGGTGGTTGCAGCGTTGCTGCACAAGGCAATCGGCGATCAGCTGACGTGCGTATTCGTGGACAACGGCCTGCTGCGCCTGCACGAAGGTGAGCAAGTGATGGCCATGTTCGCCGAGAACATGGGCGTTAAAGTGATCCGTGCCAACGCGGCCGATCAGTTCCTGAACAACCTGGCTGGCGAAAGCGATCCAGAGAAGAAGCGCAAGATCATCGGTCGTACTTTCATCGACGTGTTCGATGCCGAGTCCTGCAAGCTGGACAACATCAAGTACCTGGCCCAGGGCACCATCTACCCGGACGTGATCGAGTCGGCTGGCGCCAAGAGCGGCAAGGCTCACGTCATCAAGTCGCACCACAACGTGGGCGGCCTGCCGGACGAGATGAACCTCAAGCTGGTTGAGCCGTTGCGCGAACTGTTCAAGGACGAAGTCCGTCGTCTGGGCCTGGAACTGGGCCTGCCGTACGACATGGTCTACCGTCACCCGTTCCCGGGCCCGGGCCTGGGTGTACGTATCCTGGGTGAAGTGAAGAAGGAATACGCCGACATCCTGCGTCGTGCTGACCACATCTTCATCGAAGAACTGCGCAAGGCCGACTGGTACCACAAAGTCAGCCAGGCATTCGTGGTGTTCCAGCCGGTCAAGTCGGTTGGCGTTGTAGGCGATGGCCGTCGTTACGCCTGGGTTGTAGCCCTGCGTGCCGTAGAAACCATCGACTTCATGACCGCACGTTGGGCGCACCTGCCTTACGAGCTGCTTGAAACCGTCAGCGGCCGGATCATCAACGAAATCGAAGGCATCTCCCGCGTAACGTATGACGTGTCGAGCAAGCCGCCGGCAACGATTGAGTGGGAATGATTGGACGTCCGGCACTGACCGGCACCAAGCAGCAATAAATACCCTGAAGCCCGCGTAATTGCGGGCTTTTGGCTTTTGGGGGCTGGCAATCGGTTGGCGGACGGTTTACCGGCGATCTTCGCACACCGGTGACTCGCCAATGCGGTCGATATTGTCCCTGCGCTTGAACCCTGCGTCCTTCATGCAGTAGAGCCGCGTCAGCACAACATCCCTCGTACGTATGTGAGAGAGCTACATCAATACCGTGTCGCGGATAAGGAATGCGACAGGGTATCGAGAACGCTTAGCCGTGCAGTTATCAGCAATCACTGATTTTCCATCTCCCCTGGGGTGCAGGTGTGTGTTGAAGCTCTTCACGCGCAGCCGTCAACCAGTCCGCGCAGATTTCGGGCTAGAAGTTATCAATCGCGTTGCACATTGACACCTTCCCCGCTGGCTGCGGTTGGACCATGGCCCACTGCTTGCTGCCCGCCTCCAATTCATCCAGCTGGAACGAACAGTCCGCCGACATGGTGGCCTGCACCATGTAGTCCACGCCAGGCTGAGGTACGAAGGTCATGGTCTTGGCGCACTGCCGGGAATATTGCAGGCGCCCCAGATAATGGAGTGTGATCGGCTTGTTCGCCGGTACCACCAGCTCTGACGAAACCGAACCTGCCAACGAATAGATCGGTCCGGGAATGCCGAGGTTTTCGCCGTTGTGGTCGGGGAAGCCGGGTTTCGCCGACGCCATCACCCCCGCGCCGGGCACGTTCCAGTCGAGACAGTCACGCCCTGGCACGGCGCGCACCAGGCCGTCGGTGAGCAGGCGGATACGGGCAGTCTCGCCGCCCTGCGGGGGCACGTAGCCGGTGGACAGCGAACGCACGTTCGCCACTTGGCCGCAGCCGCCGAGCGTTAGCAGCACGGCGGGGATTACAAGCAACAGTCTCATCAAGTATCGACTCGCAGGGGGAAGTTAAGGCTGGCGGCAGTTCTGGTTGACCGACAGGTGTGGCGCCGGCTCATAGCTCACGCGCTGCAAACCATCGGCGTCCTGGAACAGGAAGTACTTGACGCGACAGTCCTTGAACATCGCTGAGTAACCCTCCGCCCGGAAGCCTTGGCCGTCGACCTGTTTGGTCACGGTATTGTTGCGGCTGACCACCGCGAGCACCTTCTGATAGCTGTCGCCCATGTCTACCCCAGGCTCGCCGGTGATCGCGGCCGAGGAGGCACAACCGCCGAGCGCTGTTGCCGCCAGGGCCAATGCGGTACCGAACAGTCCGTTGCGTAGATCGATCATTCCTTGTTTCCTTTTGGTAATGGGTTACCGGCGGCCTTCGCACACTGGTGATTCGCCAATGCGGCCTTGCTTGCACAGGTCGAGATTATCCCTGCGCTTGAACCCTGCGTCCTTCATGCAGTAGAACCGCGTCAGCACAACATCAATTGGCGACTTGTCGCCGACGCCATCGAGATTGGTATACCCGCAAGCCCGCATTGCGTCATCGACGCCCTGCTGGGAGACGCCCTTCTTTTTCCATTGGGTGTAGTCCCCTGGCGGCGGTTGAAAAGGGGTACAGCCCCCAACTACTACCAGAAGGCTCAGGCCCAACCACTGATTTCGAGTCAGCAACATCACATTCTCCATGTCCATGAGCGCCTCGGACTGTGCCCGATTACCGGCGCCCGTCACACACCGCAGATTCACCAATACGACCGAGCTTGCACATGTCCACGTTATCTTTGCGTTTGTAGCCTGCGTCTTTCATGCAATAGAAATTCGTTAACCTCACATCGATTGGCGACCTGTCTCCTGCGCCATCAACATTGGTATATCCGCACGCACGCATCGCAGCAATGATCCCGGTCTGCGATACGCCCTCCTTGTACCATTTTGTGTAATCCGGAGCCGGCGGTTGAAAGCCCCTTCCCGTGCAGCCAACCAGTAACACAGCGCAAAAACTCATTAACAGGCTCTTCGTGAGCATGGCGTTCCTCCTCATGGTTTTCATCGCCAGACAGCTCAACTCCCTGGTAGCGCAGGCAGCATACAGGGAACTTTCGTTCTGCAAATGCCTCTACACAGTCCTTCTTCAGGCTATTCAGGGATCGAATGAAAACTTCTTTGGCGTTTCCATTAGCAATCACTTTCGCTCTGGTCTTGACCGGCTGCAGCAGCCGCCAGGCGGGTGATCTTACTTCAGGACCGGTTGTTCCACTGGCCATGAATGACCATCAAGCCAGCGTGACTTTCCGGACTATAGGCGGCGAGGGTGATCGTCCTGTCAGTTACATGTACGGCGATGCCACTACTGGATTAGTGAGCGCGGGTGAGCGGGTTTATGACTCTGCTTACTTCAGGCGCGTACCGGCTTACCTGAAGAAAATCGCCGGTGGTACTGACAGCATCAGTAAGCTGGTCGAAGCGGATAAACCGGTATCCGTGAAAGGGGAGGTCAAGGACAAACCGTTTACCTTTAACGGTATTCCCATGCCTACGCCATTCGACAAGGAGCAGCCTGCTGCGCAGCAATTCACGCCGCACGCCAAGAAGAATTACCTGGTTGAAACCGTGATCGCCGACACGTGGGTCATGAACGTGTACGAAGTCTCGGCAACGGGTGAACGCAAAACCATTGGCGCTCCCAAAAAGGATGCCGGCACAAACTGACTGCGCAGGCATCCTGTAGAGGCAAAGGCTTATTTATAGGGTTTGACCGTTTAACCGGTTTGTTTTAAATAAGGCGGTCAACATTTTCGGGTGTTGACCGCCTTTTTGTGGGCTGTAACACGTTGCAATTACCCTGAATAATTGGATCCATGTTTACACTTCAGGCGCTCTTTAGGTCATAGAGGCTTCTGTTTAATTTTCTCGATTTAAGCACATTCCCGGCGCCAATTATTTGAACTCCCTAGTTGCTCAAAAAGCAATTGGGCTTAGTTCGATTGATTCATACGGGCTATTAAATTGTCAGCCATAAGTAATACAGCGACCCACTAAAACAAGTAGTTAGGAGCGCTATTCTCTGTGCTGTCAAAATACTGACAATCGCAGCCAGTTGCATTCTTCCTATAAGTCGGTGATTCATCATGATCAAGATCATGGCCTTCTTGTTAATAGGAGTTGTTACTGCAGGATGCAATGGATTCGTGAAGCCCGACTTGTCGGGGCCTGTTAATGACTCGTACTTTGCGGTCTTTTCAGGCTTTCCCATGCCGTTTATGTACATGGCCTCGGCCGTGCAATGGAATGAGGAATACGCCGTCACGACAGCGCACACTCCGTTTATCCCCAATGTTGCCTACCGTTGTAGCACCCATTGCGATTTGGTCTTTATCAAGCACAAAGCAAGCGGCCACTATCCATCCTGGCGGGCACCGCGTGTGGGTGAACGTATCACCGCGGTGGGGTTGAGCCCTTATCTGGTGACCACCACGGGCCAAGGCAAGGTGTATCAAACGCCCTTCCGCAATACCGAAGAACATAGCGGTGATCTTTATGCCATCCACGATGCCCCGCTGGTCAAGGGGATGTCGGGCGGGCCGGTCATCGGCAGTGACGGCAATATTGTCGGGATTAATGCCGGTTTTTACTCGACCACATTGAACGATGTGATCACTCAGTCCGGTTTGAAAGGGGCTGAGCGGGTCAGCATTTTTATCCCTTATTCGATCATTCGGCGCGAGTGGCTGATGCTGCAGGCGCAACTGGATGGCCCGCGTGGTTCGAAGTATGCAGCGAAGTGATTGTTGGCAAGATCAAGAGCCCCTCTCCCGGAGGGAAAGGGGACTAAAGGCAAAAACAGATCTGTGCAGCGCCACAAACCGGCGCCCTCTCCCTCTGGCAGAGGGCTGGGGTGAGGGTGCTTTTGACTCTAGCGCCTCGCCACATCCGAAAAGTAAAACTTGTCCAGGGTATGCCGCGACTCGGTGTACTCGAACTGGCGCCCATCCTGTAAAAATGTCTGGTTACTCACCACGATCACATGGCTCTGACCGTCCAGGTCCAGATGCTGTTGATCATCCTTGCTGCGCGGCACCGCTTCAATGGTGCGCTGGGCATAGCTGATCTGCAGGTTCAGGGTTTGCTCGATGTAGGCATAAATCGAGTGCTGGGCAATCTCTTGATTCAGCCCCGGAATCAGATCGCTCACAAAATGGTTGATGTCCAGAATCACCCGTTTGCCATCTATGCGGCGTACCCGTTTGATTCGGGTGATGAGGCTGCCTGCTTGCACATCGAACTTCTCGCACAACGCGCCCTCAAGGGCAAATTGCGTGAATTCCACCACGTCCGTGCTGACGTTATCGCCCAGCCGCGGGTAGGTTTCCTGGAAACTGACAATGCCACCCAACTGAAACTCGATCGGGCTGGATGACAGCACGAAGGTGCCTTTGCCATGGATCTTTTGCGCAAAGCCGCGCTCCTGAAGCTGTTCGATGGCCTTGCGCACGGTGCCACGGCTGGCCTCATAACTGGCCATCAACTCGGCTTCGGACGGCAGGCGGGCGCCTCGGGCCAGGCGTTCAGTGGTGATGCTGGCAAGCAGATCGGTGTAGATCTGATTGTATTTAGTCATGGCGAGGGCTCTATGCCGTTGGGGCTCAGGGCCCGAACCTTAAGGGCAGGGGATAGGCAGTGCAAGTACTGGCGCCAGGGCGACAGGTAAAAAAATTCAAACTCGTCTGTACCAGTTGTTGCTTTAACTCGTACAGACGAGTATTTTTCGTTTCTGCGTGCTGCCACAACGACGCTCCATAATAAAAATTCAAGCGGAAGACAACGCATGAGCCACGACTATTCCAAGATCGCCAGCGAACTGCTGCACAGCCTCGGTGGCGCTGACAACGTTGAGCAGGCCGCCCATTGCGTGACTCGCTTGCGTCTGGCGCTCAAGGACCCAAGCCGGGTCGACAGCGCAACCCTCAACCAGATCGATCTGGTGAAGGGCTCCTTCTTCACCGGCGGGCTGTATCAAGTCGTGATTGGCCCCGGCGAAGTTGAAAAGGTCTATGCCGCCTTGCGCGAGCAGACCGGCCTGGCCGCTGCCACCATTGCCGACGTCAAGCAAAAGGGCGCCGACAAGGCCAACGCCATGCAGCGTCTGGTGCGAGTGTTCTCCGATGTGTTTATGCCCATCCTGCCCGCGCTGATCATTGCCGGCCTGTTGATGGGTGTTAACAACCTGCTCGGCGCCAAAGGCATGTTCATAGCCGATAAAACCCTGCTCGATGCCTATCCGTCCCTGGACGGCGTGTGGAGCTTGATCAACCTGATGGCCAATACGTCTTTTGTGTTCCTGCCTGCGTTGGTGGGCTGGTCGGCGGCCAAGCGTTTTGGTGGCAGCGAAATTCTCGGCATCGTACTGGGCCTGATGCTGGTACACCCCGACCTGCTCAATGCCTGGAACTACGGCAAGGCCGTGGCCGGGCTTGACGGGCAAAGCCTGCCTTACTTCGACATCCTGGGCGTGTTCCAGATCGAGAAGGTGGGTTACCAGGGGCAAATCCTGCCGATCCTGATGGCCGCTTATGTCATGAGCGTGATCGAGAAATGGCTGCGGGCGCGGGTGCCCAATGCCATTCAATTGCTGGTTGTGCCCATCACCACCATCGTCATCACGGGTGTGCTGGCGCTGGCAATCATTGGCCCGGTGACGCGCCACCTCGGGATTCTGATTACCGAAGGCGTGGTCATGCTGTTTGACCTGGCGCCCGTGCTCGGCGGGATGATTTTCGGCCTGCTGTACGCACCGTTGGTGATCACCGGCATGCACCACATGTTCCTGGCCGTTGACCTGCAACTGATCGCCACCCAGGGCGGAACGTTTATCTGGCCGATGATCGTGATGTCCAATCTGGCCCAGGGCAGCGCCGCGCTCGGAGTGTTTTACATGAGCCGTAATGTGCGTGAACGCAGCATGGCCTCCACCTCTGCTGTTTCTGCGTATTTCGGGATCACTGAGCCCGCCATGTTCGGGATCAACCTGCGCTACAAATTTCCGTTCTACGCGGCCCTGATCGGCTCGGCGCTGGGCAGTATTTTCCTGTCGCTGAACAAGGTCCAGGCTTCGGCAATTGGCGTCGGCGGCTTGCCGGGCTTTATCTCGATCATCCCGCAGTACATCCCGATGTTTGTGATCGGCATGCTGGTGGCCATTGTCGTGCCGTTTGTCCTGACCTGCGCCCTGAGCCTGAAAATCATTCGTCCCGGTTATCGCGTCGCTTAAACCCCTATCCCGTAGTCGCTGCCGAAGGCTGCGAGCTGTCGACCGTTTACCGGCTCGCAGCCTTCGGCAGCGACTACAGAGCCCATTGAGCAGGATTCTTTATGCAAGACTGGCAGCGTTCGGTGATCTATCAGATCTACCCAAAAAGCTTTTACAGCCACGCGGGCAACGCGACCGGCGACTTGCTGGGGGTGGTCGACAAACTCGACTACCTCCAATGGTTGGGTGTTGACTACCTGTGGCTGACGCCTTTTCTGCGCTCGCCCCAGCGTGACAACGGCTATGACATCAGCGACTACTACGCCATCGATCCGAGCTACGGCACCATGGCTGATTGCGAGTTACTGATCAGCGAGGCCAGCGCCCGGGGCATCAAGCTGATGCTCGATATCGTGGTCAATCACACCTCCATCGAGCACGAGTGGTTTCAGCAGGCGCGCAGCAGCCTCGACAACCCGTACCGCGACTTTTACATCTGGCGTGATCAACCCAATAACTGGGAGTCCAAGTTCGGTGGTTCGGCCTGGGAATACGAGGCGCAAACCGGCCAGTACTTCCTGCATCTGTTTGACCATACCCAGGCTGACCTCAATTGGGATAACCCCAAGGTGCGAGCTGAAGTGTACAAACTGATGGGCTTTTGGCGGGACAAGGGCGTGGGCGGCTTTCGTCTGGACGTGATCAACCTGATCTCCAAACCGGCGCATTTCCCGGAAGACAGCAGCGACGGGCGCCGCTTCTACACCGACGGCCCCAGCGTGCACGAGTACCTGCAGGAGATGCACCGCGAAGTGTTCGAGGGTCACGATCTGGTCAGCGTCGGCGAGATGTCGTCCACCAGCCTTGAGCACTGCATCCGCTATTCACGCCCGGACAGCAAAGAACTGTCGATGACCTTCAACTTTCATCACCTGAAAGTCGATTACCCGAACATGCAGAAGTGGGTACGGGCTGATTTCGATTTTCAACAGCTCAAGGGCATCCTCTCGGACTGGCAAGTCGGCATGCAGGCGGGCGGGGGGTGGAATGCCTTGTTCTGGTGTAACCATGACCAGCCCCGTGTGGTCTCGCGTTTTGGCGATGACGGTGAGCACCGCGTGGTCTCGGCCAAGATGCTCGCCACTGCGCTGCACTTTCTTCAAGGCACGCCGTATGTGTATCAGGGCGAAGAGATTGGCATGACCAACCCGGGGTTCGAACATATTGAGCAGTACCGTGATGTCGAAACCCTGAACATCTACCGCCTCAAGCGTGAAGCAGGCGCGTCCCATGATGAATGCATGGCCGCGATCAAGCAGAAGTCGCGGGACAACAGCCGCACACCGATGCAATGGGATCACCAGGCGAATGCCGGTTTCAGCAGTGCCGAGCCGTGGATCGGTATCCCCGGCAACGCTCAACTCATCAACGTTGAAGATCAGCTCAATGATCCGGCCTCGGTGCTGCATCACTATCGGCACTTGATCGCCTTGCGCCGCGATGAGCCGCTGATTCAACACGGTGAGTATCGCCAGTTGTTGTCAGAGCACTCCCGGGTGTGGGCGTATTTGCGCCAGGGGGACGGTGAAAGCTTGCTGGTGATCAACAACTTCTACGGCGCCCCGTGTGACATCGAACTGCCAGAAGGGGTAATCGATACAGGCATGACGCAACGCCTGCTGATCAGTAACTACGACGATTGTCCGGTGCGTACGCACACTGTGCATGTGCGCCCGTACGAGTCCTTTGTCCTGCACCTGAAGTAACCCTCTGTGGGAGCGAGCCTGCTCGCGAACAAGGCTACCTGGCCTTCGCGAGCAGGCTCGCTCCCACAGAAGTCACTAGCGTTTTACCCATAACAATAAAAAAGGTCGTTCCATGAAATCTTCACTCAACCACAGCATTTGCATCGCCAGCCTGTGCCTGCTGGCACCGCTATCAGCCAGTGCCCTGGAATTTGCCGGATACCTGCGAAGTGGTGTGGGCAACTCACTCAATGGCGGCAAGCAATCGTGCTTCAAACTGCCCGGTGCCGAGGCCAAATACCGGCTGGGCAACGAATGTGAGCAGTACGCCGAGCTTGAACTGCGCCAGGACGTGTACAGCTTCGACGACGGCTCGGTACTGAGCGTCGATGGCATGGCTTCGTTGTACAACCAATACGACCGACAACTGACCTTTCAAGGCGACAACGGATCGGCTCGCCTGCCGCAGTTGTACGCGCAGTGGTCCAACCTGCCGAGCCTCAACGGTGGCTCGCTGTGGGCCGGGCGACGCTACTACAAGCGTAACGACATCCATATTTCCGACTTCTACTACTGGAACCAGAGCGCCACGGGTGCCGGGATCGAGGACGTGTTGATCGGGGGCCTCAGATACAGCTACGCCCTGTCGCGCAAAGACAACCTCTACCAGGAAAACTACGTGACCCGTCACGACTTCAACGTGGCCGGTTTCAATACCAATCCGGGCGGCGAACTGGAGTTTGGTCTCAGTTACCTGGACAAGCCCGAGCGTACTGATGCCCATAGCGGCTGGGCCATTACTGCGCAGCATGTGCAAAGTGAATTCCTGGGCGGCAAGAACAAACTTGCCGTGCAATATGGCGAAGGCTCCGGCACCGGGCTGGGTTACACCGGTGACTATCGTCTCGATAACAGCAGCAAGCGATACCGGATTGTCGAGTTTTTCGACTGGCAACTGACGCCGCGTTTCGGTGGACAGATCGAGGCGGTGTACCAGAAGGATTTTCGCCCTGACGGTGGCAATCAGGAGTGGCTATCCCTGGGCGTGCGCCCGGCCTACGCGATCACCGAACAGTTCAAATTGGTAACCGAACTGGGGCACGATCAAGTCAAGGCAGCGGACGGCACGCGCAAGCTGAGCAAGTTCACCTTCGCACCCACCTGGTCACCTAAGGGGCCGGGCTTTTGGACACGTCCTGAAGTGCGTTTGTACTACACCTATGCAAGCTGGAACGCTGCCGCACAACGCGCAGCCAATGAGTTGGACGCCGGTTCAGCCTTGTCCGATACCGGTTCATTCGGCACGGCACGGCATGGCTCAAACGCAGGCTTGCAAGTCGAGTACTGGTGGAAATAAGCGGGCTGTCGGAGCTCGTGCTCCATCGGCATTTAACCGAATCAACTGCAGGTGAAGTCATGGTCACATCCCAACAACTGGAATTGCTGGCGCCCCTGTCGGGTGTGCTGATGGCGCTGGAGAACGTGCCCGATCCGGTGTTTGCCAGCCGCCTGATTGGCGACGGTCTGTGTATCGATCCAACGTCGCAGGTGCTCTGCGCGCCGCTGGCCGGGGTGATCAGCAACCTGCAGCACACCGGGCACGCTGTGAGCATCACGGGCGACAACGGCGTTCAGGTATTGCTGCACATCGGGCTCGATACGGTGAGCCTGGGCGGTAAAGGTTTCACCCCGTTGGTTGAGGAGGGCCAGCAGGTGACGGCGGGGCAGGCGCTGATTGAGTTCGACGCGGACTTTATCGCGCTGCATGCCCGCAGCCTGTTGACCCTGATGCTGGTGGTGAGCGGCGAAAGCATTGCCCCGAGGGGCTTGGTGAGCGAGCTGGTTGAAAGCGGGGAGCCGGTGTTGTGCGTGCAGCTGGCTCAGGTTGAGGCTGAGGCAGTGACAGAAGATCTGGCCACGGCTGCACAACGTTCAGCGCCACAAGACTTGCCGAATGCCAACGGCCTGCATGCTCGCCCGGCAGCGGTCTTCGCCCAGGCCGCGAAAGGCTTTGCGTCAAGCATCCATCTGCATAAGCAGGACGAGAGCGCCAATGCCAAGTCGCTGATCGCGATCATGGCCTTGCAGACGGTTCATGGTGACAGTGTGTATCTCAGCGCTGCGGGTGCTGATGCCGATCAAGCCCTTAAGGTGTTGTCCGAACTGCTGGCGTCCGGTTGCGGCGAAACGGTTAGGGCCGTCACCGTCGAGCCATCGCCCGTTGTTACATCTGAACCGGTTGCAACCGATGTATTGCGCGGGGTGTGCGCATCACCGGGTTCGGCCTTCGGTCATGTAGTTCAGCTCAACGAACGCGCGCTGCACATCACGGAGTTTGCGTCCCATGCTCAGACCGAGAGCGACCATTTAAAGCAGGGCCTGGCCGATGCCAACGCTGCGCTGCAAATGCTGTGTGACAACGCGGCGGGCAAGGCTCAGGCCGAGATTTTCAAGGCCCATCAAGAGTTGCTTCAGGACCCGGGCTTGCTGGAGCAGGCCTATGCGCTGATCGAGCAGGGCAAGAGCGCAGCATTCGCCTGGCAAAGCGCTACGCAGGCCACCTCGACACTGTTCAAAAGTCTGGGCAGTCACTTGCTGGCCGAGCGTGCGCTGGATCTGGAGGACGTCGGCCAGCGGGTTCTCAAGTTGATGCTGGGCGTGCAGGACAGCGCGCTGGAGTTACCCGACCACGCCATTCTGATTGCCGAACAACTGACCCCATCACAGACCGCCTCGCTGGATACCCGCAAAGTGGCGGGTTTTGCCACCGTCGGTGGAGGCGCCACCAGCCATGTTGCGATTTTGGCCCGGGCACTGGGCTTGCCGGCGATGTGCGCAATGTCGCACCAGGTGCTGGCGCTGGCCAATGGTACGCCCGTCGTGCTCGATGCTGATCGGGCAGAGCTGCTCCTGAACCCGGCCCCTGAACGCATCCAGCAGCTCACTCTTCAGCGTGCCCGGCAGCACGAGCGCCAGCAGCGGGACCTGCAGCAGGCGGCTTTGGCGGCCTGCACCCTGGACGGGCGGCATGTTGAAGTCAGTGCCAATATCGCGTCCCTGGCTGAAGCCGAGCAAGCAGTGGCCCTCGGCGCGCAAGGCGTGGGCTTGTTGCGCTCCGAATTTTTGTATCTGGAGCGCAACAGCGCTCCAAGCCACGAGGAGCAGGTGTCCACCTACAGTGCTATCGCGCGTATCGTGGGGGCTGAGCACAACCTGGTGGTACGCACGCTGGATGTGGGGGGCGACAAACCTCTGGCTTACGTACCGATGGAGCACGAAGCCAATCCGTTCTTGGGCATGCGCGGGATTCGCCTGTGCCTGGAACGTCCTCAATTGCTGCGTGAGCAGTTCAGCGCGATTCTGGCCAGTGCCGACCTGACCCGCTTGCACATCATGCTGCCCATGGTTACCCAATTGTCTGAGTTGCGCCTGGCCCGCCAATTACTGGAAGAACAGGCCCAGGCGTTGGGGATCACCACACTGCCCAAGCTTGGGATCATGATCGAAGTGCCGGCGGCTGCCCTGATGGCGGATTTATTTGCGCCGCTGGTCGACTTTTTCTCCATCGGCACCAACGACCTGACCCAGTACACCTTGGCGATGGATCGTGATCATCCGCGTCTGGCCAGCCAGGCGGACAGCTTGCACCCGGCGGTATTGCGTCTGATCGCCACCACGGTCAAGGCCGCCCATGCTCATGGCAAATGGGTTGGCGTGTGCGGTGCGCTGGCCTCCGAGACGCTGGCGGTGCCGGTGTTGCTGGGGCTGGGGGTTGATGAATTGTCAGTAAGCGTGCCGTTGATACCGACGATCAAGGCCCGGGTCCGCGAGCTTGATTTTTCGGCGTGCCAGACCCTGGCGCAGCACGTACTGGGGCTCGAAAGTGCCGAGCAGGTGCGGGCTGCTTTGCAGCCGCTGGTGCAGCCCATGACCGCGTTGGAGTACTGAACATGTTCGATAAATTGCATAAGGCATTGTGGAAGGCACTGACCCCGGACCTGGTGGCGGATGAGCCCGCCAAAGCGGCAACGACACTGGACGACCCTGTATTGGCGGCCTTGGGGGGCGCCAGCAACGTCAAGTCCGAGCAGCGCGTGGCGTTGACCCGTATCCGCGTCGAGCTTGAGGATGTCACCCGCATGGACCCGCAGGCGCTACGCAAGGCGGGTGTGCCGGGCGTCATGACTCTGTCGGGTGGTGTGGTGCATTTGGTGGTGGGGTTGTAAACCCGGGGCCCGCTCCCACAGGGTGTGTGTTCGCCTGCCAACTGTGACCCTTCGCCACCCCGCCCTTACTGTTTCGCAATTGCAGGTGTATCGTATTCGCCTTTTGCGGGCGTCACGTCCGCGCTGGCTACGAGAGGTAGTTGAATCCATGTCCTTTACCCGTCGACAAATACTCGGTGGTTTGGCCGGCCTGGTAGTGGTGGGTGTTGGCGCAGGAGGCGCTTCGCGTTACTGGCTGGGCAAGGTGGCCGCAGAAAATGCAGGTCACGATTACGAGCTGATTTCCGCTCCACTGGATGTCGAACTGGTGCCGGGTCATCAGACCCAGGCCTGGGCCTTTGGCCCTTCGGCGCCTGGTACCGAGCTGCGTGTGCGTCAGGGGGAGTGGCTGCGGGTGCGCTTTATCAACCACCTGCCGGTCGCGACCACCATTCATTGGCATGGCATCCGCCTGCCGCTGGAAATGGACGGCGTACCCTATGTCTCGCAATTGCCGGTACTGCCCGGTGAATATTTCGATTACAAATTCCGCGTGCCGGATGCGGGCAGCTTTTGGTATCACCCGCACGTCAACAGCAGTGAAGAGCTGGGGCGTGGCCTGGTTGGGCCGCTGATCGTTGAAGAGCGCGAGCCTACCGGTTTTAAGCACGAACGTACCCTGAGCATCAAAAACTGGCATGTGGATGAAGAGGGTGGCTTCTTGCCGTTCAGCATCACCCGCGAAGCGGCGCGTGGCGGTACAGCCGGTCGACTGTCGACGATCAACGGCAGCCATGTGCCGACCATTGAGTTGCCAGCCGGGCAGATCACCCGGGTGCGGATCCTCAATCTCGACAACACGCTGACCTATCGCCTGAATATCCCCGGCGTGGAAGCCAGGATCTACGCGCTGGACGGCAACCCCATCGAGCCGAGGCCGTTGGGCAAGGATTACTGGCTGGGGCCGGGCATGCGCATTTGCCTGGCGATCAAGGCTCCGGCTGTGGGGGAGGAGCTGTCCTTGCGTGACGGTCCGGTACGCTTGGGCACCTTGCGCTCGGTAGCCAGCAATGATGCGCCGAGCGAATGGCCGCCTGCATTGCCTGCCAACCCGATTGCCGAGCCCGACGTTGCCAGCGCCGAGAAGATCAACTTCAACTTTGAGTGGGTCGGTTCGGTGTCCGAGGATCTTGGCCCTGATCAGCCGCCAAGCTTGTGGCAGATCAATGGCATTGCCTGGGACATCAAGGACAAGACCTGCGCTGACCGCCCCATTGCCAAGCTCAAATTGGGCCAGAGCTACATTTTTGAGCTCAAGAACATGACCCAGTACCAGCACCCGATCCATTTGCACGGCATGAGCTTCAAGGTGCTGGCGTCCAACCGCAAAAAGATCATTCCGTACTTCACCGACACTTACCTGTTGGGCAAAAACGAGCGTGCCCGGGTGGCGCTGGTGGCGGATAATCCCGGCGTGTGGATGTTCCACTGCCATGTGATTGACCACATGGAAACCGGCCTGATGGCCGCTATTGAGGTTTCCTGATGCGACAAGGGCGTCAACCCCAGATCATCGACCGCAGCCGCGATCAAGACTTTATGCGCGAAGCGCTGGCCCTGGCGGCTCAGGGTGCAGCGCTGGGTGAAGTGCCGGTGGGCGCGGTTGTGGTGCAGAACGGTGAGATCATCGGTCGCGGCTTCAATTGCCCGATCAGCGGCAGCGACCCTAGCGCCCATGCCGAGATGGTTGCCATCCGCGCGGCGGCGACAGCAGTCAGCAACTATCGGTTACCGGGCAGCACGCTCTACGTCACGTTGGAACCGTGCAGCATGTGCGCAGGGCTGATCGTTCATTCCCGGGTGGCGCGGGTGGTTTACGGCGCGCTGGAGCCCAAGGCCGGGATTGTGCAAAGTCAGGGTCAGTTTTTCACCCAGGGCTTTCTCAATCACCGTGTCCTGTTCGAAGGCGGGGTGCTGGCTGAAGAGTGCGGGGCGGTTCTGAGCGAGTTCTTCAAGGCCAGACGAGCCAAACCGACGTTGTAGCCGCTGCCGGGCAGCTACTTCAACTTCACCCGCAGAACTCGAGCCTTGCAGGGATTATTGTGGGAGCGAGCCTGCTCGCGATGCAGGCAACGCGGTTTATTCGAACGATCGCGGTGATCTCTTCGCGAGCGGGCTCGCTCCCACTTCAACTTTGGCGCCCTGAAGAGTTGAGCTTGCAGGGATTATTGTGGGAGCGAGCCTGCTCGCGATGCAGGCAACGCGGTTTATCCGAATGATCGCGGTGATCCCTTCGCGAGCAGGCTCGCTCCCACTCCAACTTCGGCGCCCTGAAGAGTTGAGCTTGCAGGGATTATTGTGGGAGCGAGCCTGCTCGCGATGCAGGCAACGCGGTTTATTCGAACGATCGCGGTGATCTCTTCGCGAGCGGGCTCGCTCCCACTTCAACTTTGGCGCCCTGAAGAGTCGAGCTTGCAGGGATTATTGTGGGAGCGAGCCTGCTCGCGATGCAGACGACGCGGTTTATTCGAACGATCGCGGTGATCGCTTCGCGAGCAGGCTCGCTCCCACTTCAACTTTGGCGCCCTGAAGAGTCGAGCTTGCAGGGATTATTGTGGGAGCGAGCCTGCTCGCGATGCAGGCAACGCGGTTTATTCGAACGATCGCGGTGATCTCTTCGCGAGCGGGCTCGCTCCCACTTCAACTTTGGCGCCCTGAAGAGTTGAGCTTGCAGGGATTATTGTGGGAGCGAGCCTGCTCGCGATGCAGGCAACGCGGTTTATTCGAACGATCGCGGTGCTGCCTTCGCGAGCGGGCTCGCTCCCACAGGAGGGGCTTATCGGTATTGCTTATTTCCTCGCCACAATCACCGCCCGCATCGGTGCCGGCAGGCCTTCGATGGTTTTGCTGTGGTCGTTGGGGTCAAGGTAGTCGCTCAGTGACTGGAATTTCATCCACTCGGTAGCGCGCTGTTCTTCGACCGTGGTGACGCTGACGTCCACACAGCGCACGTCGCTGAAACCCGCGCGGCGCAACCAGCGTTCAAGTGCCGGGATCGAAGGCAGAAACCACACGTTGCGCATCTGTGCGTAGCGGTCTTCCGGCACCAGCACCTGATTCACATCACCTTCAATCACCAGGGTTTCCAGCACCAGTTCGCCGCCTTTGACCAGGCAGTCTTTCAAGGCCAGCAAATGCTCGATGGGTGAGCGACGGTGGTAGAACACACCCATGGAAAACACGGTGTCGAAGCCTTCCAGGTTGGCCGGCAGGTCTTCGAACGGGAAGGGCAGGTGCCACGCGGCTTCTTGCTGCAAGAACCGTTGCACGGCCTGGAACTGGCAGAAGAACAGCCAGTTGGGGTCCACCCCGATCACGCTATGAGCACCGGCGCCAAGCATGCGCCACATGTAGTAACCATTGCCGCAGCCCACATCGAGGATGCGCTTGTGCTTAAGGTCGATGTGCGGTGCCACTCGTGACCATTTCCAGTCCGAGTGCCATTCGGTATCAACGTGCACCCCAAACAGGTCGAACGGGCCTTTGCGCCACGGCGACAGGCCCATGAGTGCCTTGCGCATCTGCACACGGGTGTCGTCGTCGCACTCGGTGTCCAGGGTCAGGCCATTGAGCAGATCGATTGTGCTCGGTTTGACGTTGGGCAACGCATCCAGCGCGCTTTGCCAGCGCTCCAGATCGCCGTGGCCTTTCTCCATTTTGACGTCGAGCTGGGCCTGCAGGGTGTTGGCCCATTCAGCCAGTGGAGTGCCGGCCAGACGCCGGGCTAGTGGGGACAGATCAATCATGGCAAGGCAATCAACGAGGCAAAGTTAAGACACTGGAACCACGGCACTACTTTCGAGAACCCGGCGGCCAGCAGGCGTTCGCGGTGTTCTTCGAGGCTGTCGGGCTTCATGACGTTTTCGATGGCGCTGCGCTTTTGCGCAATCTCCAGATCGCTGTAGCCATTGGCGCGTTTGAAGGCAACGTGCAGGTCGGTCAGCAGCGCGTGCTCTTGGGGATCACTGAAGCGCAGTTTTTCCGAGAGGATCAAGGCGCCGCCGGGCAGCAACGACTGTCGAATCCGCCCAAGCAGTGCCAGACGCTCATCCGGGGCGATAAATTGCAGGGTGAAGTTCAGCGCAACCACTGACGCGGGCTCAAACTCCAGGGCCAGTATGTCGCCCTCGATCACGTCAACCGGCAACAACTCCTGGAACATCGAGTTCTGCCCGTTGAGGTATTCGCGACAGCGCTCGACCATCGCCGCCGAGTTGTCTACTGCAATGACCTTGCACCCTTCAGTACGCACATGTCGGCGCAGCGCCTGGGTCACTGCACCCAGCGAGCTGCCCAAGTCGTACAGGACGCTGTTGGGCTGGGCAAACTGTGCCGCGAGTACGCCGAGGTTTTCGACAATGGTCGGGTAGCCGGGCACCGAGCGCTTGATCATGTCCGGGAACACCCGCACCACGTCTTCGTTGAAGGCGAAGTCCGGCACCTGGGCCAGGGGCTGGGCGAAAATACGGTCGGGTTCTTTGCTCACGGCGGTTCCGGCGATGGGAAATTTTAAAGGGGCGGCATTTTAGCCAAGTTAGCGCCGGGATGCGCGCTCTGTCTGATAAACCGTTCAGCGTCTGCTCTGAGAAAACACCGAGGCGCCAATACCCCATTGGCCGAGCCAGTAAGTGAGAATGATCAGGTAGGGCGCTGCGCTGAAAGGATGCACGAAACGGTCGATTCCGATCAGGCTGTCCGAGACCACGAACGCCACCGCGCCTGCGGCTGCCAGCCAGGCCGAACGCGTGGGTACGCAGGTGCCAAGGCGGGCGAGGGCACGCCACAACATGGCGCTGATGGCCAGGGCGTAGACGCTCACCGGGATCAGCAAGTCGCCAAGGCCGCTTGAGGCCATCACGCTCAATAAACTGCCGCCGGCAAGCAGCGACAGCCCCAAAGGCAGCCAGGCCGGGCGACGGCAATCCACCAGGTAGGCCTTGAGGTAGGCCAGATGGGCGAGCAGAAATGCGCCAAGGCCAAATACAAAAAGGTCTTTAGGCCATGCCAGCAGAATGTCACCCAACAGGGAAAACAGCAGGCCGATACTGATCCAGCGACGAAAGGGGCTGGCCGGGGCATCCTGGAGCCAGCCGAGCAGCATCAGCACGGGCACCGGTTTGCTCAGCAAGCACAGTAGCGTGGCCTGCGTGCTCAAACCGTAGAGGTAAGTGCCCGCGCCGATCACCGCCAGAATCAGCCACCCCATATCAATTCACCGTGATTGCGCAATCGAATACCTGTGCGGGCTCGGCTTCGGGTTCCCAAGGTTGCTGCGAGGTCAGGCGCAGACGCCCGCTGCCTGGGGCAAACACCTGGAAGCGCCAGGTCGATAGCCCGCCGCTGCCCAGTAACTGGCCATTGTCACTGCTGGTATAGACCTCCGGGCCCAGGCTACGCAGTACGCCGCCCGCGGAGTCCTGAATGGCCCAGCGGTAACCGGTGGTGGGATTGCTGGGTAGCGAGACAATCAGATGCTGCCCTACGTGCAGTTGCTGGGGGCAGTCACTTTGTTCTTCGACGGTTACGTTGTGTGCAGGCTGTTGAGCGCAGGCCGCCAGCAGGCTGAGGCCAAGCACAGGGATAAGGCGTGCATAAAGCATTGAAGGCTCCGGTCAGACAAACACAGTGGCTCAGCATAACCCATGATAGGGGCTGCGCCATTTGTCGGCTGCCGATCAGAGACTGGCGTGGGGCGGGCTGATGGTGAAATCGCCACACATTTCGAGGCTGTTGCCGTTGTGGTCCAGGCCTTCCATTGTGAACAGCCGTGCGCTGTAGCAACTCTCGACCACACTCAGGTGCAAGGACCCTACGTCAGCCTGGTTCAAGTGATAAACAGGGTGCCCATCGACCTCAATGCATTCGATGTAGGTCATCGATTTGATGGGGCCGTGCTCGTCTCTTTTGAACAGATAAATGCCTGACTGGATATTGATGTCCAGGGTCAGGGTAACAGCGCGATAGCGGGTTGAACCGAAGTCATCGAACTCGCCCGTGATGACAATTTTCTTTTGGCTGCTGGCAAATGTCATTTCCTGGGCAGAAAAAGTCGGACGGTCGAGCAGCTCAGCCTTGAGCTCACCTCGGGTTCTAGGATTGAAAACCTTTTGCCCTGGTTCTTTCAGCCTGAGGACATCCGGGTTCTCATACACGGGATGATGAAGTGGCATAGTCGATACCAGCATTATTTTTGTGAGATTGGGCTCTATTAACGATGGAAAATGTACAGGTGTCTACTGTCAGAAGTGACAGTAGACGTGTCTAGAATAGATCTCACCGACCTGTTGCAGGCAAAAAAATGTGGGAGCGGGCTTGCTCGCGATGGTCATAGCCCGGTTTGCCTGACAAACCGTGCTGCCTGCATCGCGAGCAAGCCCGCTCCCACCCAAGTCAGTCAGCTACAAAAACAGTCTTTAAAACAACACTTTGGCGACATCGGTAAAGCGTTTGGCGAAGTGCACGGTAATCCCTTCTTTCAAGTAATCAGGCAGTTCTTCGAAGTGACCGCGGTTCGGTTCGGGCAGGATCAGTTCGTTGATTTTTTGTCTGCGCGCCGCAATTACTTTTTCACGTACACCGCCGATCGGCAAAACATGCCCGGTCAGGGTCAACTCGCCGGTCATGGCGATGCCTTTTTTCGGTGGCTGATTGCGCGCCAGTGACAGCAGGGCGCTGGCCATGGTTACGCCTGCACTTGGGCCGTCTTTTGGCGTGGCGCCTTCAGGCACGTGCAAATGCACAAATGCCTCATCGAAAAACTTGGGGTCTCCGCCAAACTGTTTCAGGTTGGAGCTGATATAGCTGTAGGCGATTTCGGCAGACTCTTTCATTACCTCGCCCAATTGCCCGGTCAGCTTGAAGCCGCGATTGAGGGTGTGTATGCGTGTTGCCTCAATGGGCAATGTCGCGCCACCCATGCTGGTCCAGGCCAGGCCTGTGATCACGCCGGTACCGCTGATCACTTGCTCGTTACGGAACACCGGCATGCCCAGTGATGCTTCGAGGTCCTTGGGGCCGATCTTGATCACTGCGTTCGGATCTTCCAGCAACTTGACCACGGCCTTGCGCACCAGTTTGCCCAGTTGTTTTTCAAGCTGGCGCACCCCGGCTTCGCGGGCATAACCGTCGATCACTGCGCGCAGGGCGCTGTCGCTGATGCTCAGGCTGTTTTTGGACACGCCTGCCTTCTCCAGCTGTTTTGGCCACAGGTGGCGCTTAGCGATCGCGACCTTTTCTTCAGTGATGTAACCCGAGAGGCGAATGACTTCCATGCGGTCGAGCAAGGGGCCAGGGATCGAGTCCAGGGTGTTGGCAGTACAGACAAACAGCACCTTGGACAGGTCCAGACGCAGATCCAGGTAATGATCGAGGAAATCGACGTTCTGTTCAGGGTCCAGGGTTTCGAGCAAGGCAGACGCCGGGTCGCCCTGGAAGCTCTGCCCCATCTTGTCGATCTCGTCGAGCATGATGACCGGGTTCATTACCTCCACATCCTTGAGCGCCTGCACCAGCTTGCCCGGCTGGGCGCCAATGTAGGTGCGGCGATGGCCCTTGATCTCGGCCTCATCACGCATGCCGCCGACGCTGAAGCGGTAGAACGGTCGGCCCAGGGATTCTGCAATCGACTTGCCGACACTGGTTTTACCCACGCCCGGCGGGCCCACCAGCAACACAATCGAGCCGCTCACCGAGCCTTTGTAAGCGCCTACCGCGAGGAATTCGAGAATCCGGTTTTTAATGTCATCCAGGCCGGCATGGTGGGCATCAAGCACTTTGCGTGCGTGCTTGAGGTCGAGCTTGTCCTGGCCGAACACGCCCCACGGTACTGACGATGCCCAGTCCAGGTAGTTGCGGGTGACAGCGTATTCCGGCGACCCGGTTTCCAGGATCGACAGCTTGTTGAGTTCTTCATCGATGCGTTTTTGCGCCTGGGCTGGCAGTGTCTTGCCTTCAAGTCGCTGTTTGAATTGCTCGATATCGGCGCTGCGATCATCTTTGGTCAGCCCCAACTCCTGCTGGATCACCTTGAGCTGTTCTTTAAGGAAGAATTCGCGCTGATGTTCGCCGATCTTGAGGTTAACTTCGGCAGAAATCTCTTTTTGCAGCCGCGCGACTTCGACTTCCTTGCGCAGCATGGGCAGTACTTTCTCCATGCGTTTGAGCATGGGCACGCAATCGAGTACTTGCTGCAGCTCGTTGCCCGTGGCGGAGGTCAGTGCCGCAGCGAAGTCGGTGAGCGGCGACGGATCGTTGGGGCTGAAGCGGTTGAGGTAGTTTTTCAGCTCTTCGCTGTACAGCGGGTTGAGGGGCAACAGTTCTTTGATCGCATTGATCAGTGCCATGCCGTAAGCCTTGACCTCGTCGGAGGGGACTTTGGGCTGTTGCGGGTATTCGACCTCCACCAGATACGGCGGACGGTGATGTTTGAGCCATGTACTGATGCGCACGCGGGTCAGGCCCTGGGCCACGAATTGCAACTTGCCGTTTTCGCGGCTGGCGTGATGAACCTTCACCAGCGTCCCGTATTCCGGAAGGCTTTTGGTGTCGAAATGTCGAGGATCCTCAGGCGGCGTATCGACGAAAAACAGCGCCAGAGAATGATGAGGCGACTTGCTGACCAATTCGAGGGTTTCGGCCCAAGGCTCTTCATTAACGATGACCGGCAGAACTTGTGCCGGGAAGAACGGGCGATTGTGGATCGGGATGATGTACACCTTGTCCGGCAGGTTTTGCTCAGGCAACGCCAGCTCAGTCCCGCCAGAGTGGGGTTGGTGTTCGGATTCGGAGTGTTCTACATCGGTGTACTCAGTGGTGTTGTCCGGAAATTCTTGCTGGTCGCTCATGGGGCACCTGCGCAATTGGGTATGGGTGTTAGATGGGGCGCGGTGCAAGTGGTTTCAATGGTGAACAGATTTTCATGGTCAATTGGCTGTTTGATTGGCGGCCAGCTTGTGGGGTCGACAGAATCCTGTAGTTGCTGTCGTTAACGGGGCCGATGAGTACATATCCGGCATCTGTATTTATCTGGAATATTGGTTTCGCTCTTACAGCGAGTCCCTTTTTGAAGGACCAAAAAGGAACCAAAAAGTCCTCGCCCCAGCGTACGGCCCTCGCTTCGCTCAGGTGTCCCTCGTTCCGGTCCCGCTCCGTGGGCCCTCCGTGACGGGCCATCCATGGCCCAACACGGCTCTCCCGGCATCCATGCCGGTCAACCCGCTACGCAGAACCTCCTCTCGGCCTGCCGAAGGGGCGGGTAGATCAAAAGCCAGATCAAGACCCCGCCGAGGCGGCCGACCAGCCGACCTGTTTGTTGCATGCGTACTGCGCAATCCCTTGTAGATACTCTGTTCCAGGTCAAGCCCCAGTGGGAGCGAGCCTGCTCGCGAATGATCTTCGCGAGCAGGCTCGCTCCCACGCTTGAAGTATCTCGTAATGTTATTCGTATATCGAACTGATACCGGGGCGGCCGATCTGTTTGTTGCGTGTGTACTGCGCAATCCCTTGTAGCCGCTGAGGAGCGAAGCGAGGCTGCGACGGGTTGCGCAGCGACCCTGTTTGAAGGTCCTTCGGTCCTTATCGCAGCCTGCGGCAGCGGCTACACGTGGTGTTCAGGCCTTGGAAATCAGTCATTTCGTACGACGTTTCGCTTTCATTCCCGTGAAGCATCCTAGAAACTCTCGATCCCTTGTGCCGCTCAAACTCGGGGAATAGTCTCGGCCAATCGCTGCAAAATCAGCGGTCGGGTTTAGTCGCCCGGTCTGTATTCCGGCGCAAGGCGCCACCTCCGCAAGGCGCTTTTTTACGGCCTGCGTTTTATGGTGGCCGTGCGCAGGGCGCCCTTGTGGCGCGCCGGGTTCCGGATGCACCGGTCGACTAACCTGCGTACGGCTACCACCCACTCGTTTAGTCGCGACAGGTGTTAGCTCCCATTGTTTGTGTCCGGAGTTACGCCATGAAAAAAATCACCCCCGATCCCCCTGCTTTCCCCCTCGATGCTGCTGACAGTCACGACCCGTTGCTGGACCGTGCCGCCGTCGAACGTGCGCTCAGTTACTACCTGCAAAACCATAAGCCTCATCGCCCCATGGGCACGGCCATGCTGGCCATCCCGAACAGTGTCAATTCAGAAGCGGCTTTGGCCCAGGCGTCAGACTTGTTGCGCTGTGCGGGTGCCTGCGCGAATGAGGCGGGGAATGGCTTGAGCGGGCCTGCGCGCGATTGGGTGTTGTCGGTCATGCACTTGGTGGAGCTGGCCAAGGGGTATGTCGACAAGTCGCTGGACACGCTGGCAACGCACTAAAGCAGCACGCGCCTGATTGGCGACAGGCGCGTCATTTGGAAAGGCATCATTCTGGGAGAGCGTTTTTAAGTGAAAAACGCTCACAAAAAAAGGCGGCTATCGAGAGATAGCCGCCTTTCTCAAAACCCGCTGAAAAACTTACTCAGCCAGTTTAAACGCCATGACATAGTCACCTTTCTTGGTGCCCAGGCCGCCATGACCGCCCGCCATGACCAGCACGTATTGGGTGCCGTCCTTGCCGGTGTAGGTCATTGGTGTGGTCTGGCCGCCAGCAGGCAGACGACCTTCCCACAGCTGTTTGCCGTTGCTTACATCGTAAGCACGCAGGTACTGGTCAAGGGTACCGCTCAGGAAAGCAACGCCACCCGCGGTGGTGAATGTGCCACCCAGGCTTGGAACGCCCATCGACAGCGGGATCGGAACCGGCGAGCTGTCACGCACGGTGCCGTTCTTGTGTTTCCAGATCAGGTTGTTGTTGGTCAGGTCGACCGCAGCAACATAACCCCACGCCGGTGCCTGGCAAGGCAGGCCGAGTGGCGACAGCAGGGGCTCCAGGATCACGCCGTAAGGCGAACCTTTGTTCGGTTGAACGCCGGAAGTTTCGCCTTTGCGCGGGCCCATTGCAGCCACGTCGGCCTGCGGTACCAGCTTGGAGGTGAACGCCATGTAGCTCGGGTTCAGGAATGCGATCTGGCGAACCGGGTCAACCGAGATGCCGCCCCAGTCGAACACGCCGAAGTTGCCTGGATAAACAATCGAACCTTGCAGCGATGGCGGGGTGTACATGCCGTCGTAACGCAGGGATTTGAACTGGATCCGGCACAGCATCTGGTCAAACGGGGTCACACCCCACATGTCACGCTCGGTCAGGACCGGCGGGATCATGTTCAGGTCCGAACGAGGCTGAGTCGGTGCAGTGTGGTCGCCTTCAACAGCGCCGCCCGGGGCAGGGATTTCGTTGATCGGCACAATGGCTTCGCCAGTGCGACGGTCAAGAACGTAGATGCTGCCTTGCTTGGTGGAAGCCAGCAGAGCCGGTTTCACGCCATCAGCGGTTTTAAGGTCCATCAGAGTCGGTTGACCACCCACGTCCATGTCCCACAGGTCATGGTGAGTGAGCGGACGATACCAGCGGACTTTACCGGTGTTGATGTCCAGGGCAGTTATGCCAGCAGCATAGCGCTCGGAATCTTCGGTGCGGTCGCCGCCGTATTGGTCTGGCGTCTGGTTGCCCATCGGCAGGTACAGCATGCCGAGGTCTTCGTCGACAGCGAACATCGACCACATGTTAGGCGAGTTGCGGGTGTAGGTTTCGCCTTCAGCAATCGGTGTGGTTTTTTCCGGGTTGCCGCTGTCCCAGTTCCAGACCAGCTTGCCGGTACGTACGTCGTACGCACGGATTACGCCAGATGGCTCGTCAGTGGAGATGTTGTCGGTCACGTGGCCGCCAATCACAACCAGATCTTTGGTCACGGCAGGTGGCGAAGTGGAGTAGTAGCCACCGGGTGCAAAATTACCGATGTTGTGACGCAGATCGACCGAACCGTTCACACCGAAGTCTTCACACACTTTACCGGTGTCGGCATTCAGTGCGATCAGGCGGGTGTCCGCAGTTGGCAGGAACAGGCGACGTGGGCACGAGTTGCTCGAAGTAGCAGCAGGCTCGGCAGGGCTTTGCTCAGTGCTGACTTTGGCGTAGGCGTTTTCGTCGTGATAAGTCACGCCGCGGCAGGTCATGTGTGCCCAGCCTTTGAAGTTTTCAGCGTTCTGAGTGCTGATCTTCGGGTCGTAGCGCCAGATTTCCTTGCCGGTGTCCGGATCAAGGGCAATCACCTGGCTGTGCGGAGTACACACATACAGCATGCCGTTGACTTTCAGCGGGGTGTTCTCGGCAGTTGTTTCACCGGGATCGCCTTCACCTGGAATGTCACCGGTGCGGAACGTCCAGGCTGGAACTAGCTTGTGGGCATTTTGCGGGGTGATTTCTTTCAGCGGCGAGTAACGGTCACCATAGGCGGTACGACCGTAAGACTGCCAGTCACCATCCGGCATGGCCGGTGCAGTGTTGGTCATGCCTGGAACGGCTTCACGGTCCAGTTGACCTTTGACTTCACCGGGACTGGTGAACTGGCTGGCCAGTGCAGCCAGGCCTGCCAATACCACTGCAACGCTCAGCGCGCCGGTAGCAACAGGTGCGGACTGGCCGCGCAGTACCGGACGACGGAACCATGGCAGCAGCAGCACGATACCGATGGCGAACCATACGGCCAGACGTGGGACCAGTTGCCACCAGTCCAGGCCGACTTCCATCAGTGCCCATACGGTGCTGGCGAACAATACCAGCGCGTACAGGGTCAGTGCCGCACGGCGCCCGGCAATCAGCAGCGCGCCCGACAAGCCAAAACCGATACCGGCCAGCAGGTAGTACCACGACCCGCCCAGCGTGACCAGTTTGATACCCCCGGCCAACATGGCCAGGCCCATTAGCAGCAGCAAGATACCGAGAAGGCTCGGTAGCAGGCGGCTTCGACTGAAAGCACCATCAGTGCTCATAGTGTGGTTCTCCGTTACGTTAGAGGTGTTCCCGCGAGGGCGTGTCTTCAAGGGACGAACCGACGCGGGAGTGAATCAGCTAAATAGGTTGTTGATCGCAACCTTCAAGGTTGCCGTTGCAGTCCGCTCGTCAGAACGAACTTTGAATTTTCAGACCGCCAATCAGCGCGTCATCCAGCTGGCTGACGCCACCCGGGTGGCGGATGTATTGCAGGTTCGGTCGAACGGTCAGCCAGTTGGTCACGTGCACGCCGTAATACAGTTCGGCGCTGTACTCAGTGTCCTGAGGTGGCAGGTAGTCAGGGTTGTCGAAGTCGTAGATGGCGCGGGCCTGATTGGTGGCCTGGGCGTTCTTGCGATAAGCCGGGTTGACGTGAACCCGTGCCATGGCAAAGCCGATGTCATCTTTGGGCCGCGCATCGAATACGCCTTTGTAGACGACGCCCGCCTGAACATAGTTGTCCACGGCGTTGGTTTTCTTGTCGTGCAGGGTGGCATTGGCGAACACACTCAAGCCTCTCGACTGATCGCTGGCGCGGGTAGTGAGCTGCTGTTGCACACCCAGCCACATCCCATGTTTGCTCGAACTGCTGCGATACGCTTCACCCGTCAAGGCGGCTGGCTGGCCGTTGGAATCTTTGTAAGCATCTGTTGCTTTGGCATTACTGTAGTAGTAACCCGCTCGATATTCCCCTGGCAGGCCATTAATTTTTGGCGTCCACACCAGTTCAATCGGCAGCACTGCGCCTTGAGTACCACTCCCGCTGAGTTTGAATCCGTTGCCGCGATCCAGGTTCGACGGGTTTTGCTCATAGGCGCCGACCTGTGCGTACAGCTCCGGCGTCAGGTGATATTTGACCCGCAGTGCCCACTGGCTGACGGGCCAGTTGTACCAAATGCTGCCAGCCCAGTTACCCACCTGCGAGCCGCAGAACGCCAGGTTCTGGAAGTCGCACGGGAAGCTGTTGAAGTCTTCGCCCTGACCAAAGCGGCCGACCTTGATGTCGAGCTTCTGATCAAAGAACTTCTGCTGGTACCACATCTGCGTCAGGCGAGTGGTTTGACCGCGACCCCAGACCTCCTGGGCCGAGGTGAAACCGCCCACGCGTGGATCGTTGATGCGATCGTTGCTGATGTTGTTACCGCTGCGATGGGTAATCGTCAGTTGAAACTCGGCGTCGTCCCAGCCCAGGATCTTCTGCAGGTCCAGGTGCGTGCCCAGGCCGAACTGGTCGCTGTAACGCGCCGTGCGGTCATGATCGTAGCCGCCATGCAGGTTCGAGCCCACTTCGCCCACGTAGTCGAGAGAGAAGGCATAGCCCTGTTTTTCCAGTTCGCTGCGGGTGCCGCCCCAATCGCCGAGCATCCACTTGGAGTCGGAGTCAAAGGCGGGTGCTGCCTGCACGCAAGTAGCCAGGCCCAGAGCGGTGATACCGCCGATCAATGCCAGGGCTTTTTGCCCGGCAACAGGAAGCAGCGCGCTGTGTTTGCGCATATTCAGGAGTGTGGACATAAGTCGAGATGCGAGTCTTTATAGGTATGGCTGTGGCTGTGGGTAGCGCTGTCTTCAGAGGCAGGGCTTGCACTTCAGATTTAAGGGAGAATGAATCGTTTCAGCCCTTTATGTGGAAATGATAAGGCCCTGATACGTTTTGAAACAGCACTTTAAGTGACATGGATCATTTCGGATTTGGTAACAGTGTGCTGCGACGGTTCGTCTCAGAGGCTTTTTGCCTCACGTTCGGTGCTGTTGGCAGGTAATCCCGACCTGGGAGGGTGTTGAATAAATAGTGCCAGATGGCGGTTTTAACCTGGCCTCACAGGTCGTGCAGTGCCTGCAAACGCCGGGAGGGGAGGGCGAGAGCTGTGGGAGCGAGCCTGCTCGCGAAGACCATTCGCGAGCAGGCTCGCTCCCACAGTGGCAGTCGCTTTGCAGTCGCGACGAGGGCCCCCCGCACTCTTCACCCAGCACCTCGCCTGCGAACAGGACACGGTGATTGAGAACGCCCCGGGTAAAAAACTGCCCCTGACTGTGCACAATCCCGGTCTTGGGCTCATGCGGCGAAGCAGTAAGCAATGTTGGCAAGGCCAGTTTTTTTGGGGCGGGTTGTAGGAGCCCCTTGCTTAGAACGTGGTGCGCAGGCCGACCTCGATACCGCGCCCGGGGGCGGGTGCGATATCACGCAAAATCGAGCTGGCATAACGCACGGTCTGGTTGGTCAAGTTGTCGCCCTTGACGAATGCCAGCCACTGACTGCTGCCTACATCGAAGTGATACCCGGCGCTGGCGCCCAAGGTGGTGTAGCCGTCCGTGCCCGATTCATTGTCCGGTACGCGGCCCTGATTGCTGGCGTGCTCAATGTCTACTCGTGCTTGCCAGCGATCCAGCTCCCATAGCAGACCACTGCTCAACCGTAACGGGGCAATGCGGGGTAACGCTTCGCCGGTGTCGAGGTTGGTGGCCCGTGTGTAGTCACCTGACAGCTCAAGGGCAAATTTGCCGTAAGCGCTTTCTCCAAGCTTCCAGTGATCCTTGGCTTCGAAGCCAGTGAATCGTGCCCGCACCCCGGAATAGGTGTACTCCGGAATCCCGTCGGCGTCGGGTTCGCCTTCGTCGTTCAGTGTACGACCTGTGCCCAACAGGCCGATGTAATTGGAGAAGTGGCTGTAGAACACGCCAACGCTGCCTTTGTGGGTGCCATTGTCAAAACGCAGCGCCAGATCACTGGACACGGCTTTTTCTTTCGACAGGTTGGCGTTGCCCACTTCATAGGTGCCGGTGGCGACGTGAGCGCCATTGGCGTAAAGCTCGTAGAACGTGGGGGCGCGTTCGGTGTAGCCCAGGGTGGCGGCCAGCGACCAGATCGGAGTAAGGGTGAACACTGCGCCTGAAGACAGGCTGCCTGCGGTAAAACTTTTGGAGCTGTCGGCCGCAGAAAAGCGCTCATTACCCTTGGCATCCGGGTCGACCACGGTACGCTCCAGGCGCCCGCCGAGGCTGAGCTTTAGTCGTTCCGTGGCTTGCAGCTCTTCCAGAATAAATAATGCGCCGCTGTTGGTGTCGGTCTGCGGCACGAAGGCTTCTTCGCCCAGGGCAGAAAACTCATTGCGATTGACCTGCACGCCGACGACGCCTTCGAGTGGGCCAACCGGCACATGGCGCGCTTCGACACGAGCCTCGTAGCCCTTGTTTTTAAAGGTGGTTCCAACTTCGCCGCCTTCGATTTCGCGGTGTTCGTAATCGGTGTAGCCGGCATCCAGTTTCAGCGAGCTGAAAGGGCCCTGCAGGTTGCGTATCTCGGAGGCGAACGCGTAGTGATCCTGTTTCATGCGGATGCGTACGTCTTGTTCGGCCGGTGAGCCGTAATTGGCGTCATACGTGCTGTAGGACAGGCCTGCGTAACCGTCGTCCCACGTGTAGGAACCGCCCACTGCACCGCCGTCCTGGCGTCCGTTGCTGTTGCCTAAACGGCCTTTCTTTTCGACGCCATCTTCGCTTTCGGGTGCATGACGGCTACGGGCATAACCCGGGATTTTCAGGTCATTGAATTCGCGAGCGTTGGCATCCAGGTGCAGGGCGAAGGTGCCATCACCGGCTTCCAGTTTGCCGGCACTGCTGCGGGTAGTGGCTGCGCCGCCGTAGCGCAGTTCGCCGGCGCCGTGAATGCCTTCGATGGCTTCGGTAGGGATGCGGTTATCGAAGGTGTTGACCACGCCGCCGATGGCATTGCCGCCGTACAACAAGGCCGCCGGGCCGCGCACGATTTCGATGCGCTCAACGTTGACCGGGTCCAGCGGCACCGCGTGATCGTAAGACAGTGACGAGGCATCCAGGGCACCGACGCCGTTGCGCAGGATGCGGATACGGTCGCCATCCAGCCCGCGAATGATCGGACGGCTGGCGCCCGGGCCGAAGTAGGAAGAAGACACGCCGGGCTGTTTATTGAGGGTTTCGCCCAAGCTACCTTGCTGTTGCAGGGTCAGGTCATCGCCTTCAAGCACCGTTGTGGGTGAGGCCAGTTGGCTGTTACCCAGCGGGTTGCCAGTAATGACTTGCGGTTGCAGTTCGAGGGCATAGGCCGGGGAGGCGAGCAGCAATGCGGTCGCGAGCGGTGTCAGGTGAAGGCGTCGCAGTTGACGCGGGATGGCAGGGGAGGGCATTGCAAGTTCCTTGGCAAGGTGACGAAAGAAAGCGGCGCTGAGCGCTCTTTGAACTGAACGTTATAGTTACAATATAACATCACTTTAACGGTGTCCAAGCGGAACTTTCATTTGGGTGCCGGGTCACGGCTAGACTTGCTCCGTACCGAATGCACTTCCCCCTGAGCAGGTGCTCGGCTAAGGTGCGCGGCTTTCTCTCAATTGCTTTAAAGGCCCGGCATGACTGAATCCAACAACAACCCTTTGCACGGCGTGACGCTGGAACAGATCCTCACTGCGCTCGTGGCGCATTACGAGTGGGAAGGGCTGGCCGAGCGTATTGATATTCGTTGCTTCAAGAGCGACCCGAGCATCAAGTCGAGCCTGACGTTCTTGCGTAAAACACCGTGGGCGCGGGAAAAGGTCGAGAAGCTGTATGTGAAATATGCTCGTACCAAGCGCGAAATTTGATCGGCGCATGAGTGACGGGTCACGCAAGCTTTGCACCGTGATGGCAATCCTGGGCTGGAGCGGTCTGGCCATTCAGCTAGAGCTGGTGCTGTTCGCCCGCTGGATGAGCGGAGCGAACGTAGTGGGCGGGCTGGTGAGCTACTTCAGCTTTTTTACCATTTTGACCAACACCCTGGCCGCCTGCGTGTTGACCTGTGCAGCAGGCACTCGCACCTCAAAGGGCAGGACGTTTTTTTTGCAGTCGTGGGTCAGTAGCGGCATCGCGGTCAGCATTATCGTGGTGGGTGCGGCCTACAGCCTGTTGCTGCGCCAGCTCTGGCAGCCCGAAGGCTTGCAATGGCTGGCCAATGAAATATTGCATGACGTGATGCCGGTACTGTTTGCGTTGTACTGGTGGTTTTGCGTGCCGAAGGGAGGGTTGCGGGTCAGTCATATCGGGCTCTGGATGCTGTATCCGGTGCTGTACTTCACCTACATCCTGTTACGCGGACACCTGCTGGGTGTGTACCCGTATCCGTTTATCGATGTCGAGAAATTGGGCTACGGGCAAGCGTTTATCAATGCAGGCGGGATTCTGGCAGGATTTGTTGCGGTCGCGCTGGCGGTGGTGGCAGTGGACCGTTACAGGGGGCAACGGGCCTGATCCCGTCCTGGAATTTGTGGGAGCGGGCTTGCTCGCGATAGCATCAAGGCGCGTCAGACAAACCCCATTGCTAGCATCGCGAGCAAGCCCGCTCCCACCGGGTTTTGCCATGAGTCTTACTCTTCAGCACTACCTTCCAGGCGCCAATACCCCACGGCCTTGACGAACTCTTCATTCAAACCGTGGGTGTCGAGGAGTACCCGGCGAACCTTGCGCGACAGTGCGCTTTCGGTCGCAACCCAGGTGTAGAGCTCACCAGCAGGAATGCTTAGACCGGCCACCGTCTTGAGCAAATCGTGCTCTGGCGCATCGCGATGCACCCACATCACTTCAATCGATGCCGCACTTTGCAAAGACTGTTGCTCAAGGGCGTTTTCCACCTCGACCACCACTAACGCGCGGCGATTGGCCGGCAGTTCTTCCAGTCGACGGGCGATGGCCGGCAGTGCGGTTTCGTCACCGATCAGCAGGTAGCTGTCGAAAATGTCCGGCACTATCATCGAGCCTCTTGGGCCGCCGATGTGCAGGTGCTGTCCTGGCTCGGCTTGAGCCGCCCAGGTGGCAGCAGGGCCGTCACCATGAAGCACAAAGTCGATGTCCAGCTCAAAAGTCTTCACGTCATAGCGACGCGGAGTGTAGTCCCGCATCGCAGGCATGGCGCTGCCTTTCAGGCCGGCACTCAACTCCATATTTTCCAGCATCGCCCGTTCTTCGGCGGTTTGCGGGAAAAAAAGCTTTACGTGATCGTCGCTGCCCAGACTGATGAACCCCGCCAATTCAGGACCGCCCAGGGTAATGCGGCGCATGCGCGGGGTCAGGTCGACGACCCGCAACACTTCAAGTTTGCGACGTTTAATTTCATGCATGACCCGGTGAATGGTCTGGGGATTCGCGGCATTCATTCAGCGTTCTCCTGCGCAGGCTGGGCAGTAACAGGGCCATCGACGATGGCTTTGGCGGTGTTGTTGAGTAAATCGCGTACCCGCAGGATTTCTTCCGGGCTCCAGCGACCATGGTGCATCTGCAAGGCATGGCGCAGGTTGTGCACGGCCTCATGAATTTCAGCGGGACGATCATGGCCGCGCAAGGAGCGCTTGCTGACATCGATGCGCATGCGCACGCCATCCAGGGCAATGGCTTGGTCGCTCAGTGACTGGCGACCAAGGTCGGTCACGCAGTAGCGTTTTTTCCCGCCCTCAGCGTCGCCCTGAATCATTTCGCTTTCTTCCAGGAACGTCAGGGTGGGGTAAATCACGCCTGGGCTTGGGCTGTACGCACCGTCGAATAAGCCTTCGATCTGGCGGATAAGGTCGTAGCCGTGGCAAGGCTGTTCAGCGATCAGTGCCAGCAGCAGTAATTTCAAATCGCCTGGGGCGAATACACGGGGGCCGCGTCCTCCGCGCTCGCGGCCGGTACGCTTCTCAAAACCGTCTTGACCCGCGCCATGTTCGCGGTGGTGGGGATGATGTTCGCTCATTTTCTCTTCGCTCTCTCGTTAAGTTAGATACAACTTAAGATATATCTTAAGAAATGTAAAAAACCACTCGACGAACGGTAATTATTCTCAACTTCAGGAGGCTGCTGCTGTAGAAGAGACATTTCAACCGTGGGAGCCTGCTTGCGATTCAGGCGCTGCGGTGGGACCGAACAATCACTGTGCTGTTATCGCGAGCAGGCTCGCTCCCACAAGGGCGCAGCAACCATCAAGCTGGGTAAGCACAACAGCCCCCAGGAGCTCACACAATCTGGACTCCTCCTCAATTCACCGTGGGAGCGAGCCTGCTCGCGAAGATCACTCGCGAGCAGGCTCGCTCCCACAGAGGATTTTAATTGTGTGCGGTTTGTATTGGCGCTGGCGCCTGGCACAACGTATGGGTACCCGGTTGCAGGTAGGGCGTGAGGATCGGTGCCATGCCTTTGAGCACTTGTACCGGCAGTGCGGAGGTGAATTTGAAGGCCTCGGCCGAGCGACCCGGAACGAACGCGGTTAGGGTGCCGAAGTGATGCTCCCCGATATAAAACACGAACGTGGCGGTGCGGTTGATCGATTTGGAACTGAGAATTCGTCCACCCGCGCCCATGCTTTCGATGCGGTTATCGCCCGTGCCGGTTTTGCCGCCCATGGCCAGTGGTGAGCCATCGTCGAGTTTGAAACTACCCGAGACCCGGCGCGCAGTCCCGGCATCCACCACTTGCGACAGGGCTTCGCGCAGGGCCGTGGCCACTTCGCTGGGCATCACCCGTACACCTTTGTCGGGGTCGTTGACCAAGCGGGTTTCGTAGGGGGTATCTGCGGCGAAATTCAGGGTATCGATGCGCAACACCGGTAAACGGACGCCATCGTTAAGGATGATGCCCATGAGCTCGGAGAGCGCTGCCGGCCGATCACCGGAGCTGCCCAGTGCGGTGGCGAGCGAAGGCACCAGATGGTCGAACGGGTAGCCGACTTTTTGCCAGCGTTGATGGATGTCCAGAAACGCTTCGATTTCCAGCATGGTGCGGATGCGGCTGTCACGGGCGCTCTTGTGTCGGCTTTTAAACAGCCAACTGTAAACTTCCTGACGCTCATGTTCGCTGGCGCCTACTGCCTGCTGGAACGTGGCCTGCGGATTATTCAGCAAATACCCCAGCAACCACAGATCCAACGGATGGACTTTAGCGATGTAGCCTTGATCGGGCAGGTTGTAGGCCCCGGGGCCGTAGCTTTCATACAGCTTGGTCAGCCGCTCATCAGTGATTTTGTCGCTGCTCAAATGCGAGCGCACAAAGCGGTTAAAGGTGGTCTGGTCTGAGTTCGGGAACAGATAACGGTGCACTGCCGACATTCGGATGGCAGTGGGATGCATGCTGTCCAGGAAGGTGTCGAGGCGGGCCTTGGAGTCTTTGCCCCGGTATTTTTTCCAGAACTTGAGCATAAAAGTCGTGCCTTCCCGATCGGCGAAGCGGCTCAGATACTCCTGGCGAAGCGGGTTGCGGTCGTCCCGGAGCAGTTCGACGTTATTGCTGGGGGACTGAAAGCTGGTGTAGCGCACCACGTCGCGCATCAGGCGAACAAAAGGCAGGTTGATCGACTCACGTATTGAATCGCGCAGCGTTGCCGTGCGGTTGTTGTCCTGGCTGCGGAAGTTGTGGAAGCGATGCATGCCACCGCCGGTGAAGAAACCTTCGCCCGGGTTGGCGGAGTATTGCCGGTTGAGCGCGGCATCGAGCATGGGCGCAAGCGTTGCACCGGGATTCTCGATCAGGTAACCCAGCGCCCAGCGGGTCAGTGGATCTTGATCGGTTAGCGGGATTTTTTTCAGCGTGGCACTGGGCTGGCTGGCATAGCGATCATGTAGCTCGGCGATGATTTGCAGGTAGGTGGTCAGGACCCGCAGTTTGGCCGTTGAACCCAGCTCCAGCTTGCTCCCTTCATTGATGTCGAAGGGCTGGTCGGTGCTGTCGGTTTGCACCCGTGCCCGGGCACCGTCCGGTGTGAGTTCGAACAAGGTAAAGCTGTAGCGCACTTGCGCGGTACTGGTGGGGGTTAGCAGGTAGGGCCCCAGCAGGCCGATTTTTCCGGCAAAGGCGGGGTCTGCCAGTTGGCGCAGATACTCACTGACCTGGCGCTGCAAGTCGCCTTGCAGCGTACTGGTGGCAGACAGGTCAAGACGGTCCAGGTCATACAGTGGGCGCTTGAGCAGCACTGAAAGGCGGCTGCGGGCCACGCTGATGCCCTTGTTGGTTTCGTTCGGTTGCATCGTCGGCGCCAGGGCCCAATCGCGGTAGGTCACTTGACTGGCCAGCGCGGCGGCAGTGAGTGCCGGATCAATCACATTGTTTTGTGCCAGCAGGCGAAGATGGCTGTCGGTCAGTTGCGCCAGCTCGTCACGGCCTCGAGCCAGATAGTGCGAAGGTCTGCGCTGGGCGATCATCAAAGACAGCACTTCGCGCAATGCCAACCCTTTCTGCGCCAGGCTTTTCGGGTCAGTGGCGGTACTGGCCAGCATCTGGTTGACCTGATTGAAGTCTGCGCCGTACCACACCCGCAAACCTTCGGCCATGCCGTGGACTTCGCCGTGCCCGGGCACGGCCGACAGTGGCACGCTGTTGAGGTAGTCGCGCACCACCTTTTGCCGGGCCGGCAGCGTCTGCGGACCGTCCTGATAGGCTCGCACGCTGGCCGAGACCATCTGACGCAGTTTCTCGCTGCCCGACAACGTCAGTCCATCGGGTGAATGGCGATATTTTTCAAGCTGGGTGGCCAGGGTGCTGCCACCTGCGGACTGCCCCGGCAGATGGAGCATTTTGGCCACTTGCGAATAAGCGGCCATGGCAAATCGCGGCCAGTCCACGGCAGGGTTCGCTTGCGGCTGCGCAGGATCAAGCAGGTCGCGGTTTTCGATAAACAGCAAACTGTGAACCACCAGCGGGGGAATGCTCGCAAAGCTTGAGTACAACTGCTGCGGGTAGTTGTACTGATACAGGGCGCTACCCGCACAATCGGTGATCGAGAGTCCTGTCTGAATTTTTTCCGAATATGGTACGAAAAATCCTTTCTCGCTGTAGCCCAGTAACTCTGGCGAAAAGCGGCTTTGTTGAGTGATTACGTAGTCACGTTTTAGCAGGCGTGGAAGGAAGTCGCCTAATGCGCTGTAGCCTAAACGCTTGTCGAAAGGCCCATCCCCAGGATATTGAATCGCGTCGGACGGCCCCGCATGCATCGAATAGCTCAATGAGGCGGCAAAGCGGCTGAATTCACGGGCTTGCAGCTTGGAACTGCGCACCTCCTGTGCAATGGCAAATCCCAGTACAACCAGTCCTGCCAACACCACTAGGCCGAACACGAGCCATCCATAGCGCTTGGGTTCAGGCGAGGGTGGCGGGGGTGCAGCATTGTCCATTGCTGCTGATGGCACCGCCGTTTTTCTGGAGCTTGAGTTCCACAGTACGCCCATAGTCGACAGTTCCAGGTACGCATATTGGTTGCGCTTGGTTGAAGCGTAGACGCTGACGGATACGGGTGAAAAATTTGTAGGGTTAATCTGATAATCCTGTCGCCTAAGAGGAGAAGACTCGTGGTGAAACAAGCGTCCCACGTGACGCAAAGCGAAGGAATAGAGCCCTTGCTAGTGCTAAATACGTTCTGTGTAGGGGAATGACTGTGCACCAACCCTGTGCAATACTCGCCGCCGATCTCAGTAGGGCATTTCCCTTCTGGTCTAACGGCCTACAAAGCCCGGGCTGATCAGGAGGTTGGACAGGTGACCCGCCCGTCTTTTCGAGCGCTCTATTGATGCATATCCAATAACAATATGAGGTTGTATTTTTATGCCAGTCGGCAACCACTCGCCCCACGGTGAAACCGTTCAAGGCGGCCCGCTCAAACGCGAACTGGGCGAGCGCCACATTCGCTTGATGGCGCTTGGCGCCTGTATCGGCGTAGGCCTGTTTCTGGGCTCGGCCAAAGCCATTGAAATGGCCGGTCCGGCCATCATGCTGTCCTACATCATCGGTGGCCTGGCCATTCTGGTGATCATGCGTGCACTCGGCGAAATGGCCGTACACAACCCTGTGGCCGGCTCGTTCAGCCGCTACGCCCAAGACTACCTGGGCCCACTGGCGGGCTTTCTGACCGGCTGGAACTACTGGTTCCTGTGGCTGGTGACCTGTGTCGCTGAAATCACTGCCGTGGCGGTGTACATGGGCGTCTGGTTCCCCGATGTACCACGCTGGATCTGGGCCCTGGCGGCGCTGATCAGCATGGGCTCGATCAACCTGATCGCGGTGAAGGCGTTCGGTGAATTCGAGTTCTGGTTTGCCCTGATCAAGATCGTCACCATCATCGCGATGGTCTTCGGTGGTATTGGCATCATCGCGTTCGGCTTTGGCAACAACGGCGTTGCGCTGGGTATTTCGAACCTCTGGACCCACGGCGGCTTTTTGCCCAATGGCATCCAGGGTGTGTTGATGTCCCTGCAAATGGTGATGTTCGCTTACCTGGGCGTCGAGATGATCGGCCTGACTGCCGGTGAAGCCAAGAACCCGCAAAAAACCATCCCGAGTGCGATTGGCTCGGTGTTCTGGCGCATCCTGCTGTTCTACGTCGGTGCATTGTTCGTGATTCTGTCGATCTACCCGTGGAACGAAATCGGTACCTCGGGCAGCCCGTTTGTGATGACCTTTGAACGTTTGGGCATCAAGACGGCGGCAGGCATCATCAACTTCGTGGTGATTACCGCAGCACTGTCGTCATGCAACGGCGGCATTTTCAGTACCGGTCGCATGCTTTATAGCCTGGCGCAAAATGGTCAGGCGCCTGCCAACTTTGCCACCACCGCGAAAAACGGTGTGCCGCGTCAGGCATTGCTGCTGTCGATTGCCGTCCTGCTGCTGGGTGTAGGCCTTAACTACATGGCTCCCGAGAAAGTGTTTGTCTGGGTGACAGCCATTGCGACCTTTGGCGCGATCTGGACCTGGTTGATGATCCTGCTGGCGCAACTGCGCTTTCGCAAGAACTTGAGCCCGCAAGAAGCCGCTGCCCTGAAGTACCGCATGTGGCTCTACCCTTACAGCTCGTACGCGGCGTTGGGGTTCTTGCTGATGGTGGTCGGCCTGATGGCCTTTTTTGAAGAAACCCGAATCGCCTTGTTTGTAGGCCCGGGATTCCTGATCCTGCTGACTGTGCTGTTCTATGTGTTCAAGTTGCAGCCAACGCAGAGCTCACCGGCCAAGCTCAACTAAACGCCTGTGGGAGCGGGCTTGCTCGCGATGAGGACGCCGAGGTCTGTCAGACTGATTTCGGGATCCCATCGCAAGCAAGCCCGCTCCCACATCAGCAGTGACTATTTGCGCGACAGGCGCTTGTTCCAGTCCAGCCAGGCCGCCAGTACGGCCATCATCCCCACGCCCATCAGGGCGCTAAACACCTGCATCACAACCCCGTCACCGCCCAGTGCATTGAGCATGTCGGCCAGCGGTGCCAGGACCACGCCCAGGCAGAACACCTCCAGCGAATAACGGCCCATGCGGCAGGTCTGACGGGTAAACCAGTTGTTTAACCAGGCGCCTTGGGGAACCATTTTGGCCGCCACATAAGCCAGGGCCAAAAAATGCAGTAAGCGCACCGGTGAAAGGTTGGTCTTGCTGATCGGATAGAGATGCTCGCCCAGCCAGAGCGGCATGAGCGCGTCGTGAAACTGCGGCCACTTCCACGACAGCGCCAGCAAACCGGTGATCAACAGGTAGGCCACCGCCCCTAAAAACACAGGCTGACGGGATAAGGGCCGTGTTTCTGGCGCTTTGTCGCGCTGCCCGTTAATTGCCGCCGCACCCCCCAAAATAAACAGGAACTGCCAGGCCATCGGGTTGAAAAACCATACCCCGCCTTCCTGGGCCGCCAGGTTCCACACAGGAGCTAGCAGGTACAGCGCCAGAGACACGGCCACTACATAAACGGCTTTGCGCAGCAGCATCGGCAGCACCAGCGGCAATCCGAGCAGCAGCACGATATAGAGAGGGAGCGGGTCCATCAGGTTGGGTTTGAAACGCAGCAACAACTCGTCGGTCAGGGCCTGTTGCGGGTTACTCAAGAAGTACTGCAAACCCATCTCCTGCACCAGATCGCGGGTTTCGACGTGGTTGTTGGCATAAAACACAATGCCCATCAGCACCGCCAGCAGGAAGATATGAACCACGTACAGCACCCAGGCACGGCGCAGGATTTTCACGCTGGCGATCAGGAATCCATCGCGTTGAGCAATTTTTCCGTAGGCCAGCACTGCGGCATAACCGGCCAGAAATACAAAAATCTCAGCCGCATCACTAAGGCCGAAATTTCGCACCGTCAATTCAGCCAGCGGGTTGTGCGGGATGTGATCCCAGAAGATAAAAATCAGCGCCAGCCCGCGAAAGAAGTCGATGCGGTGGTCGCGTCCGTTAAGTATCACGGCGAGTACTCAGAAAAAAATGAATAAAAATGGGCGCAGTTCAGATTGCACGCCACCTGTTGGCGGCGCGCAGGGTGACGCTAATAGCGCTTAAATGCAAAGGCTGCGCATAGCCGCAATGTGTGTGACCAGGGAGCTGATATTACTCCTTGCAAATGGTCTATCGAGTTTTTGTATCAAGGATGTTCTGGGTAATGCGTTCCAGGGTTTTCTTCTTGTGCCGGTCGATGTTTTCAAGTTCGGCGTAATAGTCTGCTTCTGGCATGGGGGCACCCGTGAAAACTCGGGTTTGATCGATATTCAGGCGTTGCGCCAGTTGTTGAAGTTCCCGTTGCAGCAACCACCGTGCGTCAGTGTCATCGCTGCCCACGGTGTCCACCCACCGCTGCTGTTTCTCCTGAAGGGTTTCCAGATCCACGTAACGTTGCTCAAAAACAAGGTTGCCGGCTTTTATGTCCGCGCTGTATGCCGACTGGATGTGGTCACGCCAGATACCTTCCTCCAGCAGCTTTTTAGCCATGTATCCGTGTACGGTCTCCTTGTTGAGCACAATGTGATAAGCCTCCTCGATCTGCGCCGGGGATATTTTTGCAATCGCCCTGAATTGCATGTGCGACGGTTGCCATGGCAACTCAAGGCGCTGCGCCAGGTCCACTTGATAGATCAGCTTTACTTCCAGCTCGTCAGGTTCAAGCCTTGATATTTGCTCGGGTGACAACACGTGCTCGCTCACGGCTGACCGGTAAGCATGGTGTTGCAGGGCGACTTGAGTTTGGGCGATATCGTCCAGTTCAAGTAAACGCACTCGACCCTTCATGAGCGCGAGCAATCTGGTTTCTTTGTCACTGCCTTCGGCCAGTAATGCTTCGCGCAGCAAAAACTTGAACCCGAAGCGGCTGAAAATGGTCGAGGTACGATCAACGCATGTTTCGTTCTCAAGTGAGCTTGCGAACACTTCTTCTCGATACCCCGCGTCTTCTGCGGCGCATTCCAATACTTTCCAGACTTTCTCGGTCAACTGTTGGCGGTCGTGTTGAAAGTCAGCAGAAACCACGAGATCGCGAATGACCCTGAAGAAGTTTTCGGCGTTGGGCTCAGCTTCCAATGCCGTCCAGATAGCCGTTTTCAGGACCCGTTCGGACTCCGTCAGAGAGGGGTCGAGCCAGAGATTGACATGGTGGGTGGGTATGGGCGCGTGCACGCGTCGCTCCAGGGCCAGCCCCTGGCGGGTCCGGTGTGCGTTGATTGCATCCCAGGTCGAGTTATCAAAAGGATTATCGTGCAAGAAGGTGTTTCTTAGCCTTTGCACGGGTATCTGGAAATAACCTTGGGGCAGTGCCGTCAGGCTATTGTTGCGCAGATCCAGGTGCTTCAGAAACGGCAGGTGCTCAATGCCCTCCGGCCACTGTGTGAGCCCGGTGGCTCTCAAGTCCAGACGTGCCAGCTCGGTCATCTGTGTGAAATCAGGAAGGTTGCCGAGCGGGTTGCTGCTCAGGTTGAGCACCCTGAGTTTTTTCAGGGCTGACAATTTTTCTGCCGCTTCAGGCGTCAGCGTAATCCGGTTTTTCGACAGGTGAAGCTGTTTCAACTCCTGCAAGTTGAACAGTGATGCCGGGAGGGCCTCAAGGTGGGCCGATTCAAATTTCAGCTCCTGCAGATTCGGGAATTGGGCCAGGAACGGGTCAATGCTTTCGTGCAGATACATGTCGCTCATTTGCAGCGAAGTGACGTGACTGAAGTCGGCATTGAGGGCCGGTAACCTGGCCAGATTCAGGTTGGTGATATTGAGTCTGGCGCCAGGGAACTCGGTGCCCATGCCGGAGCTGCGCTGCCAGCATCTGATGATTTTGTTGGCGGCACGGGTCTTGTCGCGGATATGTACGGGACGGAGGTGGGACTCGTTGACCTGAACCATTTCCAGAGGTCCGTTTATCCACTCGGAAAGGGACTCTTTAAGCGCCTTGTACTCTTTGTTCAGGGCCTCCAGCCGGGCCAGCCCTGCGCGGCTGTAGAGGCTTTCAAGTTCCAGAAAGCGTTCTACAACCTCATTGGTATGCATGGGGAACATCTTGGATTTCAGATGCCTGACCCTTCTTGGACTGGCCCTGAAGCAGGTGAAAGGTGCACGGCCACAGCGTATGGCTTCTTGATCAATTACGGGGTACCGGATACGTCCTTTGGCCAACTGCAAGGGCGACTCCGTTTTAAGCGTCGTGGGTTTGAACCCCAGCACTTTACTCAGTGCCCGTCGATCCAACCCGGGGCGTTCGACCAGCGCCTCTTTCAGCGCCTGGCCTTGTCCTGTGTGGGGAAAGCCAAGCGCTGCGCGCTCTTGATCGGGCAGGGCGTGCAAGACCGAGGCGTAGATATCGTCCAGTCCATGCAACATGTGCTCGCTGGCGTTGTAGGTCAGGTAACGACTGCCGACTTTGACAAGGACTTTGCGAAGCGGTGCATTCCGAGGCCCAACCTCATCGAGCAAGGCACCTGACAACGTTTTGTCACGGACTTCGAGCCTGACCTCAGGCGACCAGCCAGGCATTTTTTCGAGGCTGTGCAGAATCAACTTTTGCGTATCGGGGTTGTTGTCGTAATCAAAGTAAAAGTCGTCACAGGCGTGGGCCAGCCGCACCTCTTCGACATACAGCCTGGCCTCTTCGGCCACGGGCAAAGGAATGCGCACGCCGTCTTCCAGCGCCCACCGCTCGGCAGAGGTGGTGGCGTCAACCAGCTCGGTGGCCACAGGCACGGGCAGCCCTGGCCAGGTGGTTATCAGTTTCATGACCAGAGGGTCTATGGAGCGGTTCGATCGGGCATACAGTGATCGAAACAGGTCATCACTCAGTTGCTCGGCCCGGTCAGCAATTTTTGTACTCAGTCGTTGGACCTTTTCTTCAATGCTGGCGGCAAGGCCATTACCTGTGAGGGCCCGCACCTCGTTGTCATCCAGTGACAGCAGTACGCTTTTCAACAGTTCACCACGGCGTATCTGACTGTCGAGTATTTGAATGACAGGCACTTTAGCGGGGCTCCCATTGCCATACTCAATGATGGTTTTGCCCTCGCTGTCCAGGCAACGCAAGGCTTTGGAGCGTGGCCATAAATCGACGTCAACCAGCACTTGAAGTTGCAGGAGCGGGTCGGCGGTGGTGTCGTGAGTCCGCATTTTCTGGATGAACTGCTCAAGGTGCTGTTTGAGTTTGAACCGTGTAATCCCGTCTTCAAGCAGGGCAGGCGGTGGCGCGAGGTCACGATAGGCCTGACGCAAAAGGGCGCTGTCGGTCTGGCTGGCGTGCATCAGGTACCGGGCCTGCTCGTCGCTCAGGTCGCTTAACGACGGATCAAGGCGGCGCACCAGCGTTGATTCGCTCCATTGAGAAAGCTCTTCTGCTTCATGGATCCAGGCCCCGTGACCGTTAGGGTCGATAGGCGGCGCATAGTGCTCGGGATCGGTGGGGTGTTGCAGACGCCAGGTGCCTTCGGCAGTTTTTTGCACCCGGTAGTTTTTGCCTTCCAGCGCCAGGTAAGATTTGCCCTCGTGGGTGTACAGCCCCTGGTTGTCGGGGCCTTCTGATGCACCTGGATCAATGTCGTGTTCAAAGGGGGTGAGGTCGGGCTTCCATAATTGTGTCTTGCCGCCAGGAAGCTCTATGACATCCATTTCTTCCACGAATGGAGACACTCGCACCGCAGCCGGCCTGGTAATTTCGGAGGCTACTTTGCCGGCGACGGCCACAAAGGCCAGATTCATCAGTACGTCTTTTGTATAGGACCAGGCGTGTTCTTTTTCATCCTGCTCCCAGGCTTCAATACCGTGATAGACCTCGGTCATCATTTGCGCGGCAAAAACCACCATCATCACTTCCCCAAGCCCCGGAACAAAAAGCGCTTCGACATTCAGAATATTCAGGGTGACGTCCAAGTAATGCTCGAGACGGTCAATCAACGTCAGGCGGTTTTTTTCGGCGGTGGGTACGGCCAAAAAACGGGCATCGTTAAACAGCTGCCCGGTTTTTTTTTGATAAAGATGCCGGAACAGATTGAGCGGTATCGGTTGATGCTGCATGTAAAGCGGATCGCGAGTTGAGTGCTGGAACCGGGCAGTCAGTCGTTTACTCAACTTCAACTTCTGGGATTGACTGGCCAGATGGACAAAGAATTGACGATAACTTTCAATTCCCATCTTTGACATCAGATCACTGTGCGCACTTCTGAGGTTGGGGTATTCCTTCAGGCCACTGACGGGGTCACCCGGTATATAGATGACACACCGGGAGTCCTGTTCAAGTGAGGGCGCGTGAAAAACAATAAGCGAGTGAAAGGCAATGTCATCGAGGCTCATTGACCCCACCGTGAGGGGGTTGCCATTGAACTGCACGCTGTCATGGCCCTTGCAGTAATCGATGAGTGTCCGGTGCGTGGTCGCAAGGATGTCTTTTTTCATGAGCGCAATATCAGCGTGAAGCATGAGTGTGTTGCGCTCGTGTTCGATAAAGCGTTGCTCCAGCAGATTTTTTTCAACGCTGCCTGGAGGGTTAAAAATACGCTGCAGATGCTGTTGGTAGCGGCCGCCGATATCAAGGTCGCGGCACAGTTTCGCAAAGGCTGTTGGTTCGATGGGAATGGAGTGTGGAGCCGGATCGCTGGAGTGTGTCGACTTGTAGTCCCATAGGTGGGAGCCCCAGGGAATACCGTGTGCTCTGGCCTGATTCCCCTCGAAGTTGTGCAAGGCTGCCTGCAACAGAGTATGTGTGTCGGTGCGTTCAATCTCATCGGTAAAACTATTGAGTGTGGTGAGGCTGATGACGTTTTTATTGACATCACAGGCCGTCCCAAACGCCTTGAGCAAGGCCTGTTCCAGAAGCGGCACTGCGAACCTATCGACCGTGCTGATCTGGTCCAGTGTGGAGTGCAGTGCTTGGAGTGATTGATGGTTAAGTGCCTGGGTGGCCTTGAGTGCCATGCGTTGTGAAAGGGGGGCGCCGGTGTACCACGTGGGCACGTCGAACGAGTGTTCATTCAGGCGTTTGATAAGGCGCTCGGGCAATAGCCCTAACGTATCGCTCGCCACGTTTTTTATAAAGTCGTGATGAATACCCAGCTCTTTTAAATCAAGAACCGGTGTGAAAGTGGTGGGGGGCGTTAAGTGGGAGGTGGGCATTAACTGACATCCTTGTAGTGACGAATAGACGGAGTCTAGGAAGGATGCAGGGCAGTAAAAAGTTTAAAGAATTGATGGCAGGGCGCCAAGTTAAGCGATTAATCAGGATCAAGTATTAATTATGTAGTGCTGTTGTTTGCCGGGTAAGTTATATGGCCCGGCCCTGTAAGTTATCAGCGACTGAAACCCACAGGGCGTGCTCAAGGTCGCGTTATCTAAAATTCATGCATCATTAAAAACGTGCAGGCTTTTGATTGATGAGCGTTGATCAATGGCACCAGCCGGCGGAAATGCTCACTTTGGCAATGGGCATCCAGAGCGGCCTGATCCGGCCATTGTTCGATAAAGACGAAATGGCCGGGGTCCTTGTGGTCCACGTACAGGTCATACGCGATGCACAGAGGTTCCTGACGGGTCTTCTCTACCAGTTCGGCGTACCACGGGCGAACGGTCTCCAGATGTTCAGGCTTGATGAAGTCTTCAGCGATCACTTTCAACATGGTGCTCTGTCCTTGTGGGCGTCAGGCCGCAGCGATGTCGTTTGGCTCGAAGCTATCGGCCCGTGCCATTTGCCACATGCGCGAATAGAACTCGCCATTAACCTCTCCTGTCAGCAGTTCGCCGGGCTTGAGGAACACATGCAGTTGCGAGAACAGCTTGATCTCGGTGGCTGACATGCGCCGCACCAAGTGCTTGGCATTGAGCTGGGCGGGGTGTTCCAGACCTGCTGCCGCGAGCATTTCGGCCAGGGCCTTGAGCGTGTTGCGGTGGAATTGAAAAACCCGCTGAGCCTTGTCCGGTACTACCAGGGCACGTTGGCGCAAGGTGTCCTGGGTCGCCACGCCAGTGGGGCACTTGTTGGTATGGCAGCTCTGCGACTGAATGCAGCCTACGGCGAACATGAAGCCTCGGGCCGAGTTTGCCCAGTCGGCACCAATGGCCAGCACGCTGGCGATATCGAAGGCGCTGACAATTTTGCCGCTGGCACCCAGCTTGATCTTGTCCCGCAGATTCAGGCCCACCAGCGTGTTGTGGACGAACAGCAAGCCTTCGCGCAGCGGAGCACCAATGTGGTCGGTGAACTCTACGGGGGCGGCGCCCGTACCGCCTTCCTTGCCATCGATAACGATAAAGTCCGGCAGGATTCCGGTTTCGAGCATGGCCTTGGCGATCCCCATGAACTCCCAGGGATGGCCCAGGCAAAACTTGAAGCCTACGGGTTTGCCGCCGGACAGCTCACGCAACTGCGCGATAAATTGCATCAGTTCGATCGGGGTCGAAAACGCGCTGTGGCGCGAAGGTGAGATGCAGTCTTCGCCCATGGGTACACCGCGTGTGTCGGCAATTTCCTGGGTCACTTTGTGTTTGGGCAAAATACCGCCATGGCCCGGTTTGGCGCCCTGGCTCATTTTAATTTCGATCATCCGAACTTGGGGGGTGCAGGCTTGGGCAGCAAAACGCTCAGGATCGAAACGCCCATCTGAGGTGCGACAGCCAAAGTATCCGCTGCCAAGTTCCCACGTCAGGTCACCACCGTTCTCACGGTGATAGGCACTGATGCTGCCTTCCCCCGTATCGTGGGCAAAGTTACCGAGCTTGGCACCCTGGTTCAGGGCCCGAATGGCGTTGGCACTCAGCGAGCCAAAGCTCATGGCCGAAATATTGAAGATCGACGCCGAGTACGGCTGGCTGCATTGCGGGCCGCCCACCACGATTCGAAAGCTGCCTGGATCGGTCAGCGGGGCCGGACGCATGGAGTGGCCGATAAACTCAAAGCCCGGCTGGTACACGTCAACCAATGTGCCGAAGGGTTTGTCGGCACTTTCATTTTTGGCGCGCGAATACACAAGCGAGCGTTGAGCACGTGAGAAGGGCAACGCGTCGCTGTCAGATTCCAGCAGGTATTGGCGAATTTCCGGGCGGATGGCTTCCACCAAATAGCGAATATTGCCCAGGATCGGGTAGTTGCGGCGTACGGCATGGGGGCTTTGCAGCAGGTCGAAAATCCCCAGCAGGCTTAACACCAGAGTGATGGCAGTAAAGGGCCATAACCACTCATGGTGCATAAACGGCAGGCTGGCGAGGGTGAACAAAACGCAACATGCAAAAAACGCATAACGGCTTAGCAGTGACAGGCTCATACGGTTTCCTGTTTCAGGCTGATCTGTTCCGTCAGGCAGTCGGCCTGAAGAGGTCGAGAACAGAAAAAGGACAATAGAACCCTCTCTTTGAGTTGGAGGTTTGCAGGGAGTGTTGGTCATGTAACACGCAAATGCCATCTCCTTGTCTGAATATTCATTGAACGGGATTTCCTTTGCGACAGCATCCCGACCAAAGTCGGGCGCTTCATACAGACGGCTCGGGTAAAAGTGCCATCTGTATATTTTCAGGCTCGCCGAGCCGTGTGATCCTGCGCGCACTTTTAGTCTTGCTGGCCGATAACCGTGACCTCTCCAGAACATTCCATCGCCGTAACGCCCAACATCATCCGTATAGCCGCTGCGATTTTGATCGGCCCCGATGGCCGAACCCTGCTGGTGCGTAAACGCGGCACCCAGGCCTTTATGCAGCCTGGGGGCAAAATCGAATCCGGTGAGCAACCGGTCAGTGCCCTGGCCCGAGAGCTGGAAGAAGAGCTGGCGTTGGTGATTGATCCGGCGAGCGCTACCTGGCTGGGGCATTTCGCAGCGCCTGCGGTCAATGAGCCAGGCTTTGAGGTGCAGGCCGAGTTGTTTCTGCTGCACATCAGTGGGCCCGTCACACCGGCCGCTGAAATTGAAGAAGTACAGTGGATCGATCCCGACGGGGATGGCGGCCTGGTGCTGGCGCCCTTGACCCGGGATCTGGTCTTGCCGTTTTATCGCCGTGCATTGCTGACAAGGACTGCCCCTTGATACCTGTTAATGATGTGCTGATTTTTGCGGCGGCCTGTCTGCTGATGGTCTTGACGCCGGGGCCGAACATGATCTATTTGATTTCCCGTTCGATCTGTCAGGGTCGAAAAGCCGGGGTCACGTCTTTGCTCGGCGTGGTGGCGGGCTTCTTTGTGCACATGTTTGCCGCCGCCGTGGGCCTTACTGCAGTGTTTTTGGCGGTGCCCATGGCCTATGAGACGCTGAAGTGGGCCGGTGCCCTGTACCTGTTATGGATGGCCTGGCAAGCGGTCAAACCCGGTGCCAGGTCTGCGTTTGAAGCGCAGGAGCTGGTGCCGGACTCATCGTCAAAACTGGTGTTGATGGGGTTTATGACCAGCGTCCTGAACCCAAAGGTGGCGATGTTTTATCTGTCGGTATTTCCGCAATTTATCAGCCCTGAACATGGCTCGATGTTTACCCAGAGCCTTGTGCTGGGCTTGACTCAAATCAGCGTCAGCTTCACGGTCAACCTGCTGATTGCGCTGTTTGCCAGCGGTATTGCCGTATGGTTTGTGCGCAACCCGCTGTGGCTGGCGGTGCAGCGTTATGTCATGGGCTGTGTGCTGGCTGCACTCGCGGTGAGGCTGATGCTGGAACAACGTAAAACCGTATGACCTGGATCTGTGATGGCTATAGAACTGCTTGAACCTTCAAACGCCAAGGCGTATCGCCAATTGATGCTTGAAGCTTATGCGCTGCACCCGCAGGCGTTTGTGTCTACCATTGCCCGCCGTGAGAAATTGCCGCTGAGCTGGTGGGAATCACAACTTGATGATGACTTGAACGCTCTGTTTGGTGCCTTTGTCGATTCCAGACTGGTGGGGATCGCAGGTCTGGCTTTCGAGCCTTGGGACGATGCCCGGCACAAGGCCACGTTATTTGGACTGTATGTTTCCCAGGCCTTTCGCGCACAAGGGCTGGGCGAAGACCTGGTACAGGCAGTGCTGTCATTGGCCGGGCAAGAGCCTGAAATCAAAGTGATTGAACTGACCGTTAGCGCCGACAGCTCTGCTGCGCTGGCGTTGTACAAACGCTGCGGATTTGAGCAGTCAGGGTTGGAAGAGTATGGGATTCGAGTGGGTGAGGCGTATTACGACCGGGTGCATATGCGCCGGTTGGTGAACGTCGAAGACATCTGATTTGGTTTTTTGGACGCGGCGGTGCGACTTGCTCGCGATAAAACCGCCGCGCTCTGGCCGGGTTAACGCACCGCGCTCACACCATCCAGCGTCGAGAACGATGTGTCCTTGGCCGTCAGCAAAAAGTCGCGCATGTACGGTGCATCCAGCATGTCGGCGCGGATCGCGGCGTACAACGTCGCAAACAACCCTTTCTCGCCCAGGCGTTTGGCCTTCACATACCCCCGAGAGCTGTATTCATGCAGCGCCCAGTGCGGCATACCACAGACACCTCGTCCACTGGCTACCAGCTGCATCATCATGACGGTCAGCTCCGAGGTGCGAACCTGTGCCGGTTCAACATCGGCCGGTTCCAGAAAGCGGGTAAAGATGTCGAGCCGATCGCGCTCCACCGGGTAGGTGATCAAAATTTCGCTGCTCAGATCGTCCGGCACGATAAACGGCTTGCTGGCCAGGGGGTGCTGGTTGGCCACGGCCAACATGGCTTCGTAGGTAAACAGCGGGACATAGGTCAGGCCGGCGATTTCTTGTGGGTCAGAAGTCACTACCAAATCCAGATCACCCCGGGCCAGTGCTGGCAACGGGGCAAAGGCAAAGCCGGATGCCAGATCCAGTTCGACCTCGGGCCACGCATCACGGAACTGATCGATAGTGGGCATCAGCCATTGGAAGCAGCTATGGCATTCAATCGCCATGTGCAGGCGCCCGGCTGTACCGCCGACCAAACGGGCGATATCACGCTCTGCGCCGCGCAGTAGCGGCAGCATGGCATCGGCCAGCTGCAGCAGGCGCAAGCCGCCGCTGGTGAAGCGGACCGGTTTGGTTTTGCGCACAAACAGGGGCATACCCATGCGCTCTTCAAGCTCTTTGAACTGGTGAGATAAAGCGGACTGAGTCAGGTGCAGGCGTTCTGCCGCTTCGACCAGGCTGTCTGACTCGCGTAACGCGTGCAGGGTTTTGAGGTGACGAATTTCCAGCACAATGGCTCCATGAGTAAATTTGATGATCAACACGAAAACGTTGAGTTTGTCTCATGTTGGGGCGGGTGTCGATAATAGTGCCATTACTTACACGAAGGAATGCCGTCATGGCCCTGGCCCACACTCTTGGTTTCCCCCGCATTGGCGCAGACCGCGAGCTGAAAAAAGCACTCGAAGCCTACTGGAAAGGCGATATCGATCAGGCCGCACTGCAAAGCGTTGGTCGCCAATTGCGAGCCGATCACTGGCAACTGCAAAAGGATGCAGGCATCGATTTGCTGCCTGTGGGTGACTTCGCCTGGTACGACCAGGTCCTGACCCATTCGCTGACCTTCGGTGTCATCCCGCAGCGTTTTGCCAGCACCCTGGACGAGCAGCACCGCCCGACGCTGGATACTCTGTTTGGCATGGCTCGCGGTGCTAGCCAGAGCTGCTGCGGCGGTGAGCACACTAAAGGCCAGTACGCTCAGGAACTGACTAAATGGTTTGATACCAACTATCACTACCTGGTGCCGGAATTCAGTCAGGACCAGCGCTTTGAGCTGAGCTGGAACCAACTGTTTGAAGAGACCGCCGAAGCACTGGCCCTGGGGCATACGGTCAAGCCCGTCATTATCGGCCCGCTGACCTACCTGTGGCTGGGCAAAGCCAAGGGCAACGAGTTCAACAAGCTCGACCTGCTGGAAAACCTGCTGCCGGTGTACGCGCAAATTCTTTCCAGCCTGGCCGAGCAGGGCGTGGAGTGGGTGCAGATCGACGAGCCGATCTTGTCCATCGACCTGCCGCAGGAATGGAAAAACGCCTTTGAACGGGCTTATCACATTCTTCAGTACTCGCCACTGAAGAAGCTGGTCGCCACCTATTTCAGCGGCCTGGAAGACAACCTAGGATTGGCCGTTAGCCTGCCGGTAGAAGGGTTGCACGTGGATCTGGTGCGCGCTCCCGACCAGTTGCATGCCATCCTGGATCGCTTGCCGACCTACAAAGTGCTGTCCCTGGGCCTGGTCAACGGTCGCAACGTTTGGCGCTGTGACCTGGAGAACGCCCTGGCCCAATTGCAAGAAGCTGAAGAGCGTTTTGGTGACAACCTGTGGGTGGCCGGTTCTTGCTCGCTGCTGCATAGCCCGGTAGATCTGGATCGCGAAACCAAACTGGATGCAGAGCTCAAGAGCTGGCTGGCCTTTGCCAAGCAAAAGTGCGCCGAAATCGCCGTGCTGCGCGATGCCCTGAATATCCCGCAAGACCCGAAGGTGCAAGAAGCCCTGGCCCAGAGCCGGCGCGTGCAACAAAGCCGGGCTAACTCGCCACGGATTCACAAGGCGGCAGTACAGGCTCGCATCGACGCGATTACCGATGCTGACAGTCAGCGTCAGTCGCCCTTCGCCACCCGTATTGAAGTGCAGCGCGCGCGGTTGAATTTACCTGCTTTTCCGACCACTACCATTGGCTCGTTCCCACAGACTGCTTCTATTCGTCTGGCGCGTCAGTCTTATAAGCAGGGCAAGCTGTCGATCAGTGAATACACCGACGCCATGCACAGCGAAATTCGCAACGCCGTGCAAACCCAGGAGAGTTTGGGGCTGGACGTGTTGGTGCATGGTGAAGCCGAGCGTAACGACATGGTGGAATACTTCGCCGAGCAGTTGGACGGTTACGTGTTCACCCAATACGGCTGGGTACAGAGCTATGGTTCACGCTGCGTCAAACCGGCAATTATCTTCGGTGATCTGAGCCGCCCGAAAGCCATGACCGTTGAGTGGATCACCTACGCTCAGGGCCTGACCCACAAGGTAATGAAGGGCATGCTGACTGGCCCGGTGACCATGTTGATGTGGTCATTCCCCCGCGAAGACGTGTCGCGCAAAGTCCAGGCGCAGCAGTTGGCACTGGCGATTCGCGATGAAGTGGTCGACCTGGAAAAATCCGGAATCAAGATCGTACAAATTGACGAGGCCGCATTCCGCGAAGGCTTGCCGTTACGCCGCGCACAATGGCAGGAGTACCTGGACTGGGCAGTCGAAGCGTTCCGTCTGTGCGCCTCAGGCGTGGGTGATGAAACCCAGATCCACACCCATATGTGCTACAGCGAATTCAATGACGTGATCAAGTCGATCGCCGAGATGGACGCCGACGTGATCACCATTGAAACCTCCCGTTCGGACATGCAATTGCTGGATGCCTTTGAAGCGTTCGACTACCCGAACGACATCGGCCCGGGTGTGTATGACATTCACTCGCCACGGGTGCCGGACACGGCTGAAATGGTCAAGTTGTTGAGCAAGGCAGCCCAGCGTATTCCAGCCGAGCGACTGTGGGTCAACCCGGATTGTGGTCTTAAGACCCGCGCCTGGGCCGAAACAGAAGCTGCACTGATCAACATGGTTGCAGCAGCACGGCAGTTGAGAGCGAGCGCGGTTCCAAGCTAAAAGAGCGAAAGCTACAAGAGCTACAAGCCACACGCGGTAAGACTTGGTCTTGCAGCGTGTGGCTTTTTTACTTTTAGCGTCTCAGGTCATCCCAAGAAGCATCGTCTTAGTGGCTAGGTAGTTTCTGATCAGTGGGCGTTGTCTCTGTCATTTCTTACAGTAGGCAACCCCCCCATCCAAGCGCGTAATCACTCTCAAGGGAGTCAGTCACTGACTCAAAGTCCTCGGTTTTCTGGCCACTGCCGTGGTGGATGTCTGGGGGTATTTCCTGTCAATGCGGGTGTAAACAGCTTGAGGTTATGGTCATGGCGAGCAAAGAAACTTCCGGACAATCTGAAACCACGCAAGCCACTGCCAGTTCGAGCGATGACCTGACGTCCTCTCTCACCGAAGAAGGCGAGCCGCCGATTGAAGTGATACCTGTAGGTGATGATCCGCCCATTGACGATAAGCCAGTGATCGGCGACGAACCACCGGTGGACCAAGAGTCCGAAGGGTATACCGCTGAGCGCGAAGCCTTGCGCGTACTTCACGAACGGATCACCGAGTTAGGTTTTGATTCCGTGTTCGAGCTGATGCGCGAGGGGCCCGCGCTGGTGCGGGCAAAAATCCTTAGCCGAACGCCGCAAGTCATGGACCCAGTGCAGGTGGATGAGCTGTTTGACCAGGCTCAGGCCCGCGCCGCCGGACTGACTCGGCTCTATGCCCAGTTGTGCGCGCGAAGCAACCCGGCGTTGCAGGCACTCACCAAACTGGAGCCGCCCGAAGACCCCAACGGGATACATCGCTCGATCGGCGGTAGCGGCAATTATGAGGCCTGGTTCAAGCAAACCAGCGCCACCGGGTTCGCCCATCCGGACTCGGTGGGTTCGTTGTTTTCCCCGGCCAGCTATCTGACGGATCTGTATCGCGCGGCCAAGCCCTTGCATCCGTCTACTAGCGGTCTGCAATTGAACCTGCGGCGCCCTGATCTGGCCCCGCTGCTGCTGAGCGACGCCAACCTGAACGAAGAAATCAGCACGCTGGCATTGACCCTGGAGGTGCTGGAAGCCGGGGTTACCGGAAATGTTGACGAGTTGCTGCGTACCTCGGTTTACCCAATGAACCTGCCTTATAACCATGCCAGCGAACAGATCCTGCAGGGGATGGCCGCCCGCAAAAGTAGCCCGGCTGAACTCTGGTCGGTGCTGGGGGATTTCGAAGGCCAGGCGCTGCGCCACGATGCCAATCTGAGCAGTTGGGCCACCAGGATGCCGGCGAACTATGCGCGGGATACGCTGGGGATGTCGCCCGAATTGCTCATCATACTGACTCAACCTTCCATGGCCGGTAACTACAACAATTTCGGGCCGTACTATGGTTTAGCACCCAACACGTTCATGTTTACCGAACAGGATTTGGGTAACGCTCTTAAGCTACCCACAGACACCATTTTGGCAGCGCTGGGAGCCGGGCCTTTCTATGATGCTTCAGACCGGTCTTCGACTTTACCGAGCATCGTCTCATCCCAGTTTTATGGTGCCTGCTACATAAACGGCTGGACCGGCAGTGGTGACACCCTCAAACCGCTTTACTGGTACATAGGTGCCGCACTGGGGCATCCGGTACCTAGCCCTGTGAATGACTCTACAGGAAGTAAGATGTTCAACCGCAGCAATGGTGCCTGGGAACGTTTAAACCGTGTCATACGTTTGCAGCGACATGTAAAGCAGCTGTCCTTCGAGGAACTGGACTGGCTGATCAGTCAGGCCTGCGCCGATATCAGCGTTTACCCCCTGACGCAGCAGTTGCAGGCACTGGCCGTCTATTTGCCGCTGCGCCAACGCTATGGCATGTCGGTCGACAGTTTTGCCGCCTGCCTCGGTTCACTCAACACCTTCCATAGTGCCGGCAAGCCTTCGTTTTACACCACGTTGTTTGGTGACAAAGACTTGATTGGTATGGCCAATATCGACTTTCAGCAAGCCACCCAGAACCCGCCTTCCCTGAGCGCACGGGCCCGACTGTGCCAAGGGCTGAAGATCGACGATGCCACGTTGATCGTGCTGGCCCAGTTTCTACCGACCATGGACACTAACAAGGTGCTGCCGGTGCTGGGACTGGAGCAGATTTCGGCGCTTTACCGGCTGGTGGCGATACCTCGGGTATTTGGCCTGAGCGTGGTTGAGGCTTTGCACTTCTGGGATGTGTTGGCCGACCCCGATGCCATTGTCCGGGCACTGGCCCAGCCACACCCCAACCAGGTCGCCCTCGGCGTGCTGATACGCACCGGCTATCTGGTGGACTGGATGCGCAACGCCAAGCTCGAGCCCCAGCAGCTCATGGCTCTGACCAGCCGTCGCTATCCGGTGCAGGCCACCCCCGAGCTACAGGTCTTTATCGAAAATATCTACAGCACCCTGAGCGGACGGGCAGTGGTCGAAGCCGCCTTGCAGGCGACAGAAGACGCGGTGCTGCGCACCCAACTGGCGCGTCATATCGGTGCCGAGTTCAACCTTAAGCCCAACATTGCCACGGCCGCCCTGGTCTGGGTCGACGCTGTGGCCGAAGAAATGACATCGACCCTGCAAGGCTACAACCTGCTGAGTTTCTGGGCTGACATCGAGCGTGTCGGCCTGGGGGTGGCCACGCTGGATGAACTGCCCCAAGCCGTGCAATACGCCTACCTGATGCGCCAGTTCGCCCAGGCCTGCCATTGGGCCCAGCTGGGCGAGCAGGACCTGGACGTGCTGCTGCCTGCAGGCGTGGGCAAACCTTCAGCGCTGACGGGCGAATTGAATGCCCCAGCCTTGACCCTGGAGCTGTTGCTGCTGTTGTCACGCTATCGTAAATGGCAACAGGTGTTGGTCGTCGAGGTGGCCGAGGCTCGAACATTCCTTCTGCGCGCGGCAGCGCAGGATCCAGCGCTGACACTGGAAGTGGCCGCGCAACAGCTCAGCGACCTGCACGGCTGGGACCTGACGCAAACCCTTGTGTTGATGAACGCCAGCGTGCCACGCAGTTTTGCGGCACTGCTGCCCCTGCTGCACACCATGCAATTAAGCCAGCGCCTTGGCGTGTCCCCGACGGACATGTCGTGGGTCGCCAAGTTGACTGGAACCGCCGTTGTTGATCAGGCCACGCTCACCGTGATCGCCGCCAAAATCATTGGCGCCGCACACGCCTAACCGGGAGAACCGCTATGAACGAGAAATTATTGGCCGGTCTTAACGAATCCCGGCGTGATGCTTTGGTGCCTTATTACCTTAAGCATGTAATCCCCCTTCGAGGTCTGGGCGCACTGGCGGCCAAGATCACGACTGCCGAGGATCTTTATGAATACCTGCTGCTCGATCCGAATGTGTCCGGGCAGATCAAAACCAGCCGCATTGCCGAAGCCGTGGCCAGTGCCCAGTTGTACTTGCACCGCTGCCGCGAACAGCTGGAACCGAATCTGGATCTGCCCGCGATGCAACAAGCCTCCAACGAGACCGGTTTTTTCAGTCGCTGGAACGCCTATAACAAACGTTATGCCTCCTGGGCTGGCTTGCAACGGCTGATGTATTACCCGGCCAGTTATATCGACCCTGAGTTGCGGTACAGCAAGACTCAATTATTTGAAGAACTGGAAACCGCCATCAACCAGGGGCGAATCACCGACGAGCGCGTGGAGCAGGCCTTCACCCAGTATGTGAGTGGCCTGCGCAAAGTGCTGGATATTCGTTATGACAGTGGTTATCAGGTCGAACCCGCAAGCAGTAAGGGGGAGGCGTATTTCCTGGGCAGTATTCCCGGTACACCCGGTGAATATTATTGGCGCCGTGTGGACAAGACCGATCATGGCACCAATGCCAAAGTGCGCAATATTGCGTCGTGGAGCCAATGGCTCAAGATTGATGCGCCGCTGCAGCCGATGCCTAACACCGTGCCGTCGATTGTGTACTTCGCCAATCGCTTGCATGTCGTGTGCGTGCATGAATATTCCGCCGGCGGCACGGCAACTGATAACGACGGGGTCACTGAAGCTCACGCAACGATGGTGCAGGAACTGCAGATTGCTACCCTCAAGCCCTCCGGGCAATGGAGCCTGCGCGCCTGGCCTTTAACCAATAATCCCTCTAAGGTTTTTGCGGCTGAATTACGGCGTGCTGCCCCTACGACGATTGAGCCGGAGTTGGGTGTGTTTGTTGAAACCCCTACGGGGATTAGTTTGTATCGCTTCAGCAAACTTTTACAGATGATCGATTCATCCGGGACCGCGCTGGCATTAAACTTTGTATATAAGAATGTTCTTTTTGGCGATTATTATGATATTCCCGTACGCCAGCCATTGAATTTTACTCCAGGCATTCCGGCTGCTGTTTTGTCTGCAACGAGTACGTATGTATATGACGTCTCGAATACATTCGATTCTTGGTATTTTGGGGGTGTAAAACTCACCAGTGCGGGGGGGGAATTAAGAATCGCGATAGATGCAAGAACTAGCCATAGAAATAAGATATTTAATGTTCGAATTTTAAAAGCAGGCGTGGTTTTTTATTCCCAGTCTTGTGCCATGGCTGAAGTAATGAATACATATGTCATGAACACTGCTTTATTGTTTGCGGATTTTGTAAGGGATCACTCATATGTTCTAGAAATTGCTCTTACAACGTATCACGCGATTATACCTGTGGAGAGGAGCGCTCCTGGCCAACCGGCCATAATAATCAACGATAACTCCTTGGCCCATTTATGGATTCCTACCGCCTTCGATAGCGCCGGCCGTACCCAAATGCTCTACACGAAGCCTGGCAACCATAAAGAATGGGTGCTCACCACACTGGCCGGACCTTTGCTGGAACAAAAAATGCTGGTGGGGGTAGATGCCCTGCTGTCGTGGGATGTGCAGCAGATGTTTATCGATCCGGCTGGGTACGAAGGCGCAACAATCAATCGCAAAATCAGTTTCGAGGGTGGGGTGGGTCTGTACACCTGGGAGCTGTTCTTCCACGCACCCTTCTTGATTGCCAATCGTCTGCTGGCTGAACAGCGCTTCGATGAGGCCGATCGCTGGTTCAGACGCCTGTTCGATCCGGCGGGTTATCGAAACGCTGCTGGCGTATTGCAAATGATCAGCGGTAAGCCGCGCTACTGCAATGTACGGCCGCTGCAAGAGGATTTGACGTGGGGCCCTTCTTCTCCGGTCGATACTGATGACCCGGACGTTATCGCCACTGCCGACCCCATGAACTACAAGCTGGCTGTGTTTTTGCGCGAGCTGGAGCTGTTGGCGGCACGTGGGGACCAGTTGTATCGCCAGCAAACCCGTGACAGTTTGAGCGAGGCCAAAATGTGGTACGTGCATGCCCTGCAATTGCTGGGTAAGCGTCCGGAACTGCCCTTGGCGCTGGCGTGGAATGCGCCGACGCTTGAGGCTGCCAGTAGCGCATCCAACCTGCGGCTACTGGAGCTGGAACAATGGGTGGAGGAGGAATCAGCGCTGCTGCCACCCGCTTCAACACGGCAGATCATGGTGGCTAATGGGCCGTTCCGGCCGCCGGTGGACAGTGCGGTGCTGGCTTACTGGGATCGTTTTGAGGGGCGGCTTTATAACCTGCGTCGTCATCTGTCCATCGACGGTCAGCCGTTGGCGTTGGAGTTGTTCGAGACCCCCGTGGATCCCAAAGCGCTGCAGCTGGCTCGTTTGGCTGGCGATGGCGCGGGTGGCATGCAGGCCGGGGGCGCCCCGGTTCTGTGGCCGCAACGCTTTATGGTGTTGCTGGAGCGTGCGCGCAATGCTGTGCAGCAGGTGATCCAGTTCGGCGCCAATCTGCAAGGCGTGCTGGAGCGACGCGATGCGGATGCATTAAACGTGTTGCAACAAACCCAGCAAGGCGGCTTGCTGGCCCTGATGGGCGAAGCCCATGGGGCCAATTTGGCCGCGTTGCGACACACACTGTCGGGCCTGCAAGGCACCCAGGCCGCGACCCTGGCGCGCCAGCAACATTACGACGTGCTGTTTTCGGAGAATATTTCCGCCAGTGAGCAGCGTGCGATGGACCTGCGCAGTGAGGCGGTGTTTCTTGAAACCACCTCTGGGGTGCTACGCCTCACCGCAGGTGGGCTTAATCTGCTGCCCAATGTCGCGGGCATGGCAGTCGGATGGGGTGAGGTCGGTGGCCTGGTCGATGCCTTTAGTGATGTGTTACGCCTGACGTCAAATGCGAAGCAGGGCGAAGCCGTCAAGCTGGACAGCTCCGAGCAGTACCGTCGCCGGCTTCAAGAGTGGGACTTGCAGCGTGATCAGGCACGGCGTGAGGGCGAGTTGATCACGACCCAGATCGCGGCGCTCAACGAACAAATCGCGATGGCTGAAAAACAACGCCAACAAACTGAAATGGAACAGGCCTACAACGATGCGGTGCTCGAAGTGCTGAACACCCGCTTCACCGGTCAGGCACTGTTCAATTGGCAGGCTGCGCGTATGTCCACTTTGTACTATCAACTCTACGATACGGTGTCTTCGCTGTGTACACAGGCCCAGAGCAGCTTGCGCTGGGAAACCCAGGACAATCGAAACTACCTGCGCCCAGGCAACTGGAGTGATCTGTATCAGGGGCTGCTGGCCGGCGAAAGCCAGTTATTGAGCTTGCAGCAAATGGAGGCGGCTTACTTGAGTTGGGATCAGCGTGCTTTGCAGGTGCGCAAAACAGCTTCGTTGCGCACCCTTGACCCGCAACTGATCGACACCATTCGCCAACTGGTGACGCCCGATAGCCTGGCTGTCGTGGACCGCATAAAAACCGAACTGCCCGTCGAGGCCGTTGTGGACAGCGACAACAATCTGGTCGTGACCTTCAAGCTGCAGAGCCTGAGGATTCTGGACGACTATCCAGCGAGCCTTAACCTTGGGAGCCGCCGTTTGATCAAGAGCCTGAGCATTTCGTTGCCGGCGCTGTTGGGGCCTTACGAAAACGTGCAGGCGGTGTTGCGCTACAACAGCGCGCATCAGTTGGCCAGTGGCTGCAGCGCAGTGGCGTTGTCCCATGGTCTGGATGACAGCGGGCAGTTCATGCTGGACTTCAACGATGGTCAGTACCTGCCCTTTGAAGGGTTGCCAGTCGACCAAGGAGAGTTTTCACTGGTGTTCCCACATGCCCGAGGCGGCCAGCAGGCAATGTTGCTCAGTTTGAACGACATTATTCTGCATGTGAGTTACACGATCCGTTGAGCGTACGCAGTGTGGAGCAGTGTAGAGACTCTGTGTGGGAGCGAGCAGGCTCGTTCCCACATGGGGCAGTCAGTGCAAGCGCACCCATACACTGACCAGTACCGTGGCGGCCATCAGCCAGGCCACTGCGGCCAGTGCCAATGAGGCCTCAAGCCGCATGCGGTCCACCAGCACATAGAGGGTTGCCAGGTAGACGAAGTAAGGAATGATCGACCACATGCCAAAGACAATGGTGGTTTTAAGGTCGTCCACCGAGCGGCCTTTACCGACGATGTAATGCGCAATCAGGGCAAAGGTCGGGAACAACGGGACCAAACCCGCGATGTAGTAATTTTTGGTCTTGGCCAGCATCGCGAGAATGTTCACGACGCCAGCGCCCAAAGCCGCTTTGAGAATCAAATCCATCAGTGAGCGATCCCGTATTTTTTGACTTTGTCGAACAGGGTGGTCTTGGCCATGCCCAGCTCCAGGCTGGCTTGGGTCAGGTTGCCGCCGCTGCGTTGCAACGCGTCATTGAGCAGGTTGCGCTCGAACGCCTCAACCGCCTCGGAAAACCCCAGCCCCTGTGCCGCGCTGCCTCCGGACTTTTTAAAGGCCGGCAGGCCCAGGGCGAAACGCTCGGCCACGTTGCGCAGTTCACGCACGTTGCCCGGCCAGTCATGGCTCATCAGGCTGGACACGGTCTGGTTGTCCAGTTCAGGGGCGGCTCGGTCGAAACGCAGGGACGATTGCTGCAAGAAGTACTCGAACAACTGCAGGATATCTTCGCGGCGCTCGCGCAGGGGCGGCAGTTCAAGGGTGACGACGTTCAGGCGGTAATACAGGTCGCTACGGAACTGGCTGGCCTTGCTCAGTTGATCGAGGTCGGACTTGGTGGCCGCGATTACACGGCAATCCACGTCGATGCTCTGGTTGGAGCCCAGGCGCTCCAGGGTGCGTTCCTGCAATACCCGCAGCAGCTTGATTTGCAGGTTGATCGGCATGCTCTCGACTTCGTCGAGAAACAGTGTGCCGCCATCGGCGTGTTCGATTTTGCCAATGCGGCGTTTGCCTGCACCGGTGAAGGCGTTGGCTTCGTGGCCGAAAATCTCGCTTTCAAACAGGTTTTCCGGCAAACCGCCGCAGTTAAGTGCCACAAACTGCTGGGGATGGCGTCGGCTGAAGTCGTGCAGACATCGGGCGACCAACTCTTTGCCTGTGCCCGTTTCGCCTTCAATCAATACGTTCGCTGAGGTATCGGCGACGTTGGCAATCAATTCACGCAACTGCTGCATGGCAGGTGAGCGCCCGATGATCCGCCCTTCGAGGGAGTCGCGTTCGGCCAGCTGGCGACGCAGCGACCAGACTTCCCGGGCCAGGCTACGTTGTTCCAGCGCACGGCGGGCCACATCCACCAGCCGCTCGGGGGAAAAGGGTTTTTCCATAAAGTCATAGGCGCCGTCGCGCATGGCGCCCACCGCCATGGAAATATCGCCATGGCCTGTGATGAGTACCACCGGCAGGCTGCGGTCGCGGGCCTTGAGACGCTTGAGCAATTCCAGGCCATCGATCCCGGGCAAGCGAATGTCACTGATGACGATGCCGGGGAAGTTGTCGCCTACCAACGCCAGCGCCTGCTCGGCACTGCTGACGCCTTCGCTGCGAATGTCTTCGAGTGCCAGTGCCTGTTGGCATCCGAGCAGGACGTGGGGATCGTCTTCAACGATCAGGACGGTCAGGTCGTTATTCATATCGGCTCGGCCTTGGCGGGTTGCACCAGCGGTAAAAGAAGGACAAATGCGACACCACCACTGACCGGGAACTCGACGCTGAGGTTGCCGCCAGCGGCTGCGGCCAGGCTGGCTGACAGGGTCAAGCCCAGGCCCAGGCCCTGTTCGCCGGGTTTGGTGGTGAAGAACGGTTCGAAGAGATGTTTGCGGGCTTCGGGGTCGATCCCGGGGCCGTTATCGCGGACTCGAAGGCGATATTTGCTGTCATTGAACTCGCCCTCCAGCCAAAGCTGTGGCGATGCTGTGTGACCCTGCATGGCGTCCAGTGCGTTACCGATCAGGTTGACCAGAATTTGTTCCAGTCGGGTCTGGTCAATCTTCAGTGCCACATCATTGAGCTCTCGATGAAGCTGCACGCCGGATTCTTCCATGCGGCTGGCGAGCAGCTGCAGGGCCGCGTCGACAGCCTTGCCCAGGCTGGCCTGGCCCTGGTCATCGCCACGGCGTGCAAACGAACGCAGGTTGGCGGTGATGCGGCCCATGCGATCGACCAGGTTGTTGATGGTGCTCAAATTGTCGGCGGCGACCTTGAGGTCTCCGCGCTCAAGAAAGCGCACGGTATTGCCTGACAGTGTGCGCAATGCTGCAAGGGGCTGATTCAGTTCATGGGCAATGCTGGTGGACATCTGCCCGATGGCCGCCAGTTTACCTGCCTGTACCAGTTCATCCTGGGCCCGGCGCAAGGTGTCTTCAGCCTGGCGTCGTTCTCGGATCTGGCCTTTGAGCCGTTCGTTGCTGGCCCGCAAGTGGGTGGTGCGCTCGGTAATCTTGCGTTCCAGCTGGTTGTTGGCTTCTTGCAGGGCTTCGCGAGCCGCCAGCCGGGTGGCTATCACTTTGCGCCGTTCATTCCAGGCAATCAGTAGAAACGCCAGCAAGGCAAAGGCAACAGCAACCAACGTCCCCTGATTAGCGGCTTCACGGCGCAGATCTTGTAATGGCGAGAGCAGGGTGATGTCCCAGGGCGTGTCATTAAGCTTGCGGGTTTGCGCCAGATAGCTGACTTCCTGTTGGTCGGTAACGACCTGATTGTTATTGGCAAAGGTGACTTTTTCTACCCCGGTCGCCAGGTTTTCGCGCTCCAGAGGTTCCAGTTCATTAAGCGGCCACCAGTAGTATTGAAGGCTGCGTGCCAGTCGCTCCTTGGTTTCGGGGCTGAGCGGGCGGATTGATTTAAGGCGTCTGGTAGGATCGCTGGACAGAATGATGATGCCGTTCTCGTCGCTCACATAGGCTTCGAGGCGAGCGCGTTGCCAGCGTTCTTCAAGGGCTTCGAGGCGGACCTTGATCACGGCGACGCCAATGATCTTGCCTTGTTCTTCGAGGCCGTGAGCCAGGTAGTAGCCCGGTTCACCCGAGGTGCTGCCAATCCCGTAGAAACGCCCCGGCTGGCCGCGCACAGCGTCCTGGAAGTAGGCGCGAAATGACAGGTCTTCACCCAGATAGCTGTCGGTATCACGCCAGTTACTGGTAGCCATCACGCGGCCAGTAGTGTCGAGCACATAGATCGCCCGGCTGCGGCTGCGGCGGTTAAGGCCTTCAAGGTACTGATTGACGGTGACCCGGTTCTGCACGCTCGGATCAGCCAGCAAGCGGGAAACACTGGATTCCAGTTCCAGCAGGCTGGGCAGGTAGGTGTATTTGCCCAGTTCGCTTTCAACGGTACGGGCGTGGAGCTCAAGCTGGCGTTCGCCGGTTTCGCTCAGCGTGCGAATACCGAAGTGTTCACTGATGCGATAGCCCGCGTAACCCAGGCCGATCGTCATCAGGATGATCAGCAACGGCAGCAGGAAATGGCGGAGTAGACGAGGTTTCACGGCAAGTGAGGGCGGAGCACCGCGATAAAGAGTGGGGTCGCATTTCATCACAGATGCCTTGGGTCAACCACTGCGCAAAGGGGGTTGCGAGACCCGTAGTCGCTGCCGCAGGCTGCGAAGAATACCCTGTGGTATCCAGAAAACGGGGGCTGTGGCCCCCTTCGCAGCCTTCGGCAGCGACTACAGGTATTTGGTTTGCACCAAATTTAGTGCTGCAGGATCTTGGCGAGGAAGTGCTGGGCACGCTCGGAGCGGGCAGATACATCGCCGAAGAACTCTTCTTTTTCGCAGTCTTCGACGATTTTGCCTTGGTCCATAAAGATCACACGGTCGGCTACCTTGCGTGCAAAACCCATTTCGTGGGTTACACACATCATGGTCATGCCTTCGTTGGCCAGTTGCACCATCACGTCGAGTACTTCGTTAACCATTTCCGGGTCGAGCGCCGAGGTCGGTTCGTCAAACAGCATGACGATCGGATCCATGGCCAAGGCTCGGGCAATGGCCACACGCTGTTGCTGACCACCGGACAACTGGCCTGGGTGTTTATGGGCATGGGCCGACAGACCGACTCGCTCCAGCAGTTCGAGGCCTTTTTTAGTGGCTTCGGCCTTGCTGCGACCCAGCACCTTGACCTGAGCAATGGTCAGGTTTTCGGTGATGGTCATGTGCGGGAACAGTTCGAAATGCTGGAACACCATGCCAACCCGCGAACGCAGTTTTGGCAGGTTGGTCTTCGGGTCGGCAATGGATGTGCCGTCAACGCTAATGTCGCCTTTCTGGAACGGTTCAAGGGCATTGACGCATTTGATCAGGGTCGACTTGCCCGAGCCGGACGGGCCGCATACCACGACCACTTCGCCCTTTTTGACTTCGGTACTGCAATCGGTCAGTACCTGGAAGTCCCCGTACCACTTGTTGATGTTCTTGATCGAGATCATACGGCAAACCTTTTTTGCAGACGCTTGACCAGCAGCGAGGCGGAAAAGCTGATGATGAAATACACCAGACCGGCGAAGATCAGGAACTCATTGGAGCGGCCGATAATGTCGCCACTGGAGCGCGAGGCATTGAGGAAGTCCACCAGGCCGACGGTATAGACCAGTGAGGTGTCCTGGAACAGGATAATGCTCTGTTGCAGCAGCAATGGAGTCATTTTGCGAAAGGCCTGTGGCAGGATGATCAGGCGCATGGCCTGGCCGTAACTCATGCCCAGTGCTTTGGCTGCACCCATCTGGCCTTTGGGAATGGCCTGTACGCCAGCTCGCACGATTTCGCAGAAGTAGGCAGCTTCGAACATGACGAAGGCCACCAGGCACGACTCAAAAGCGCCGATCGGGGTGTCTTTGCCAGTGATCCAGCGCAGCACGAAAGGCACGGCCAGATAGAACCAGGTGATCACCAGCAGTAGCGGGATCGAGCGGAAGTAGTTCACGTAAGCGCCGGCCAGGTTGGCCATCCACTTGCTTGACGACAAACGCATCAATGCCAGTACTGTGCCCAGGGCCACACCACCGACGACGCCCATGACCATGAGCTTCAAGGTCATGATCATGCCGTTCCACAGGCCTGGCAGGGCAGGGACGATGCCGCTGAAGTCGAAGAAGTCCATTATTTACCCCCCAGAGACATCAGGCCGGGCACCGCTACTTTCTTCTCGATCATGCGCATCAGCAACATCAGGCTCATGTTCAGGGTGAAGTAGATCAAGGTTGCCAGGGTGAAGGCTTCAAACAGGTTGGCGGAAAATTCGGCGGTCTGTTTGGTTTGTGCCAGCAGTTCCATCAAGCCGATCAACGAGGCCACGGAGGAGTTCTTGAACACGTTCAGGAACTCGGAGGTGAGCGGTGGAATGATGATCCGGTAGGCTTGCGGCAGCAGCACGTTCCAGTAGATTTGCGACATGCTGAAGCCCATGGCCCGAGCGGCAGCTTCCTGGCCTCGGGGCAGCGCCTCGATACCGGTACGCACCTGCTCGCAAACCCGTGCGGCGGTAAACAGGCCCAGGCACACGACAACGCTCAGGTAGGCCGAGGTAGTCGGGTTGAGGTCTTGTTTGTACCACTCCTGCAAATCAGGTGGCAGCAGATCGGGTACCAGGAAGTACCAGATAAACAGTTGCACCAGCAGTGGAACGTTGCGGAAGATTTCCACGTAAACGGTGGCGATGCCCGCGATGAAACGGTTCGGCAGTGTGCGCATGACGCCCAGCAGCGAACCCAGGATCAAGGCGACAATCCAGGCGACGACAGCGATTGCGATGGTCCAGCCCAATCCGGAAATAAACCAGTCGAGATACGTCTCGCTGCCTACGCCGGTGGACTTGAAGAATACGGTCCAGTCCCAGTTGTAATTCATGCAGGGTCTCCCCTCAGATGGGTCTATAAACAAGCACTTGCTTCAGGGAATCCGTTCTCACCCGACAGTGTCGTCGGGCACACAAAACCCGCTCGATAACTAGCGGTTCGAGTGTTCTCTAATGCAATAAGAAGCTTAGTACAAAGGTGCTCGGCAACTCCCGAGCGTGACGAGTCACGCCCGGGAGTATCAACGTCCAGAAATCAGGATTTCTTTTCTTCTGCTGGTTTGTCGTCTGCCGCTTTGTCGGTCGGATTGGCGATCAGCGCCTTGAGCTCATCGCTCATCGGGAACATCAGGTTCAGGCCTTTTGGAGGAATAGGCGACTGGAACCAGGTGTTGTAGGTGTCGTTGATCTTGCCCGACTTGTAGTAGGCGACGATGGCGTCATCCACTGCTTTCTTGAATTCTGGATCGCCTTTACGAACCATGCAGCCGTAGATTTCGTACGACTGTGGAGTACCGGTAACGGCCCAGTCGGTTGGCTTCTTGGCCTTGGCCATTTCACCGGCCAGCAGGGCGTCGTCCATCATGAAAGCAACAGCGCGGCCCGACTCAAGCATGTTGAACGCTTCGCCGTGGTCTTTTGCCGAGATCACGTTCATGCCCATCTGCTTGTCGGCGTTCATCGCCTTGAGGATGCGCTCTGAGGTGGTGCCCGCGGTGGTTACGACGTTCTTGCCTTTCAGGTCAGCGAAGTCCTTGTAAGGCGAGTCCTTTTTGGACAGCAGGCGGGTACCGATCTCGAAGATGCCGACCGAGAAGTCGACTTGCTGCTGGCGCTCCACGTTGTTGGTAGTGGAACCGCATTCAACGTCAACGGTGCCGTTCTGTACCAGCGGGATACGGGTCTGGGAGGTAACCAGGTTGTACTTGATCTTGAGGTCCGGCATGTCGAGCTGTTTTTTCAGCCCATCAACGATTGCCAGCTGTACATCGTGGGAGTAGCCAACCGGCTTGCCGGAAGCGTCCGCGATGTAGGAGAACGGAATGGAGGAGTCACGATGCCCAAGGGTGATGGTGCCGGATTCTTTGATTTTCTTCAGTGTGCCGGTCAATTCGGCTGCAAAAACTGGAGTGCTAATCAGAGCTGCAGCAATTGCTGCGCCCAAAAGTTGCGGAACGATGCGCATCGGTGTTTCCTCGACATTGTTTTTTTTATTGAGCCCATTTGTGGGCCCTTTTGTACTTCGAATGTCTCAACAGACTAAACGCTCTGTTAAAGCATTCGGTCCAGAGTGTAGAGCATGAGTCGTGCCAGACATTGAATTTATGACTAACACACTGATTTATATGGATTTAAATCGTTTTGAAGAAGGGTCTTAAATGCAGGTGTGCCCGGAAAGCCGAATCATGCAGGGGCAGGTGTTCGGAAAACCGAATGAAAGACGGGCTGGTCACTCGTGATACGTGGCTCGGGATTTGTAGCAGGTCGAGCCGAATGCACTGCTGGCAACTTGAATTGTAGAGCCGCCGCTCCCTCAGGAAATGTGAAACCTGCGGGAGCGGGAGAGGGGCTTAAGCTGCTTCTACCTTGCGGTGTTTCAGGTTAAGGGTGGCCATGTACTGGGCCAGATGTGCCTGTTCTTCAGCAGTGGTGAACAGGCCCAGTTTGGTCCGGCGCCACAGAATGTCCTGTGCATCCAGTGCCCATTCCTGATTGCACAGGTAATCGACTTCACGGCTGTAGAGACCGCTGCCGATATGCTCGCCCATATCGCTCAGGCCTTGTACGCCATCCAGCAAGCGCCATGAACGGTTGCCATAGGTGATTGCCCAACGCTTGGCAATCGCTGCATCCAGCCAGCTGTGCTTGCTGATGAGGGCTGCGCTGAGGGCAGTGGGGGTGGTCATGTCTTCACCGCCCGGTAATGTCGCGCTGGCGGTCCAGCTCGGTTTGATCTGGGTGAAATACGGGGTCAGCTGGGCCATGGCCGATTCGGCCAACTTGCGGTAAGTGGTCAGCTTGCCCCCGAACACGGACAGCAGCGGGGCCTCGCCCGGTACGCCGGACAACGCCAGGGTGTAATCCCGCGTCACGGCCGAAGGGTTGTCGGACTCGTCGTTACACAGCGGACGCACGCCTGAATAAGTGCGCAGGATGTCGCTGCGGCTTACTTGCTGTTTGAAGTGGGCGTTGACCACATTCAGCAGGTAGTCGGTTTCCTCTTCGGTGATGCTCACTTTGGCCGGATCACCTGTGTATTCACGGTCGGTCGTACCGATGATGGTGAACTGATCCATGTACGGGATGGTGAACACAATCCGTTGGTCTTCGTTTTGCAGGATGAACGCATTAGGCGCGTCGTAAAGCTTGGGCACTATGAGGTGGCTGCCCTGGATCAGGCGAATGCCGTAAGGCGAGTCCAGCTTCAAGTCATCCTTGATGAATTTAGCGACCCAAGGGCCTGCAGCATTGACCAGGGCTTTGCTTCGAATGGAAAACAGGCTGCCATCAGCGCGTTCCAGATTCAGTTCCCACAGCCCTTTATTACGACGCGCGCCGACACAACGAGTCTGAGTGTGAACATGTGCGCCTTTTTCCCGCGCAGCCATAGCGTTAAGTACGACCAGGCGAGCGTCATCGACCCAGCAGTCGGAGTATTCAAAACCTTTGGTGATTTCTGCTTTCAGTGGGCTGTCCGCACCAAACTTGAGACTGGTGGAGCCTGCAAGTTTTTCGCGCTTGCCCAAGTGGTCATACAGGAACAACCCGGCACGGATCATCCACGCCGGGCGCAGGTGCGGGCGGTGGGGCAATACAAAACGCATCGGTTTGACGATGTGCGGAGCTTTGGACAACAACACTTCGCGCTCAGCCAGAGCTTCTCGTACCAGACGGAACTCGTAATGTTCGAGGTAGCGCAAACCGCCGTGGATCAGCTTGCTGCTGGCTGACGAGGTGTGGCTGGCCAGATCGTCTTTTTCGCAAAGAAACACAGATAAGCCGCGACCGGCTGCGTCTGCCGCAATCCCGACGCCATTGATTCCGCCGCCAATCACAGCAACGTCGTAAACCTCAGCGAGGGGGGTGGCAGGCAAGGTGGTCAGGGACATAAATGGGCCTCGCGTTCTTTACGCATATTTGAATGTGAACATTAATGTTCATTTTCGAAAATATTAGCGGATAAAGACGTACGAGGCCAGCGCCTTTCGATTGAAAAAACTCATCGAAGGGGGTCTAAAAGAAAAATATCGAACATTTAGAGTCGGGAGTTGAACCTGTGGGCTGGTTACACGACTTCCAGGCGAATCTTGTTTTGAGCAAGGAGTTGCGCGAGTTCGGGCACAGGTGGCTGATCGGTGACCAGGCAATCAATCAGGGTTATCGGGCCCAGGCGTACCATCGCATTTCGGCCGAACTTGCTGGAGTCGGCAGCCAGGATGGTTTGCCTGGCGTTGGCAATAATTGCCTGAGATACGCGCACTTCCTGATAGTCGAAGTCAAGCAGGCTGCCGTCTGAGTCGATGCCGCTAATGCCTACCAGTGCAAAGTCGAACTTGAACTGGTTGATGAAGTCGACACTGGCCTGGCCCACGATACCGCCATCACGGCGTACGTTGCCGCCTGCGATCAGGACTTCAAAGTCATCCTTGGCGCTCAGGATCGAAGCCACGTGCAGGTTATTGGTGATGATTTTGAGGTGGTTGTGATTGAGTAGCGCCCGTGCAATCGACTCGGTTGTGGTGCCGATGTTGATGAAAATCGAGGCGTGATCAGGGATCTGGGCAGCGATGGCTTCGCCAATACGGCGCTTTTCGTCGCGCATCTGATCTGCGCGCATGGCGTAGGCAGTGTTTTCAACGCTGGAGTCATAGGCGGCTCCACCGTGGTAACGGCGTAGCAGATCGGCTTCTGCCAGTTGATTGATGTCACGGCGAATGGTCTGCGGTGTGACGACGAACAACTGAGCCATTTCCTCGATGCTGACATAACCGCGCTCGCGTACGAGTTCGAGGATCTGCTGCTGGCGTGGAGGCAGATTCATGGAGTTTCCTTTGGGCGGCGAAGCAAATTCGCCCATGATGCCGCAGGAAAGCGCCGCCTGCTACTCGCAGGTGTCATCAAGTCTTGAAGCAACTGCGGGCGCCAGTGGCGCCCGCAGTTTTTATTGCCTTGGAGGATTAGTTGCTTTCTTCGTGGGGTTCCCAGTCGCGAGTACGGCTCACGGCTTTTTTCCAGCCGGCATAGAGCTTCTCTTTGCTGGCTTCGTCCAGCGCAGGTTCGAATTCGCGCTCGATCACGGCCTTGCCGCGCAACTCATCCAGGCTGCCCCAGAAGCCGCAGGCCAGACCGGCCAGGTAGGCCGCGCCCAATGCGGTAGTTTCGCGCATTTGCGGGCGTTCAACCTGAGTGCCGAGAATGTCTGCCTGAAATTGCATCAGGAAGTTGTTGGCTACGGCACCACCGTCTACGCGCAGGGCCTTGAGGCGTTCGCCGGAGTCCTGCTGCATGGCGTCCAGCACGTCGCGTGTCTGGTAGGCAATCGACTCAAGCGCTGCACGAATGATGTGGTCAACGCGTACGCCGCGAGTCAGGCCGAACAGAGCTCCACGGGCATACGGGTCCCAGTAAGGGGCGCCGAGGCCGGTGAACGCCGGCACCAGGTACACACCGTTGCTGTCTTTGACCTTGCCGGCGAAATATTCGGTGTCATGGGCGTCGTTAATGATCTTCAGCTCATCGCGCAGCCATTGAACCGTGGAGCCACCGTTGAACACGGCGCCTTCGAGTGCGTAGGCAACTTCGCCCCGAGGGCCGCATGCAATGGTGGTCAACATGCCGTGGGTCGATTTGACGGCTTTGGACCCGGTGTTCATTAGCAGGAAGCAACCAGTGCCATAGGTGTTCTTGGCCTGGCCGGGTTCGACACACATTTGACCAAACAGCGCTGCTTGCTGGTCGCCTGCAATGCCGCCAATGGCGATACCGCTTTTGGTGCGGCCGTAGATTTCTGAAGACGACTTCACTTCAGGCAGCATTTCGCGCGGGATATCCAGCACTTCCAGCATCTTGGCATCCCACTCCAGGGTGTGGATGTTGAAGAGCATGGTGCGTGAGGCATTGGTGTAGTCGGTGACGTGGGTTTTGCCGCCGGTAAATTTCCAGATCAGCCAGCTGTCGACGGTGCCGAACAGTAGTTCGCCATTGCGTGCACGCTCACGGCTGCCTTCAACGTTATCCAGGATCCATTTCAGTTTGGTGCCCGAGAAGTACGGGTCGGTCACCAGGCCTGTGGTGTCGCTGATGTACTGCTCGTGACCTTCGCGCTTGAGCTGCTCGCAGATTTCAGTGCTGCGGCGGCACTGCCAGACGATGGCGTTGTAGATAGGGCGACCGCTGACTTTGTCCCATACAACGGTGGTTTCACGCTGGTTGGTGATGCCGATGGCGGCTACCTGGTCGTGATGCAAGCCGGCTTGGGCCAAGGCTTCGACCATCACGGCGCTTTGGGTGGCGAAAATTTCCATTGGGTCATGTTCAACCCAGCCCGGTTGCGGGTAGTGCTGTTGAAACTCACGTTGCGCGGTGCACACCACGTTGGCGTCACGATCGAAGATGATCGCTCGCGAACTGGTTGTGCCTTGGTCTAGCGCAATGATGTAGTTCTTATTCTGGATGTCGGTCATTTGAAATTGCCTTGCAGAATGAGGGAGGTTGGGGGCGCGAGACAGGTAACGGGCAGTTGGTCTCGTGCGCCCCGTTTCATAAGTCGATATCAGGAAGCTTGGGTTTTCACTTGCGCAGCAGCCTGGGTATCGGCGGCTACAGGGGCAGCGTCAGGCAGATGGCGAGCAATTAACCCGCGATAAATGGCCGCGCCCAGGCAAGCGCCCACGATCGGTGCAAATATTGGAATCAGGAAATAAGGGATGTCGCGTCCGCCAGTGAACGAAATTTCACCCCAGCCCGCAAAGAAAGTCATCAGTTTAGGCCCGAAATCACGCGCGGGGTTCATCGCAAAACCGGTCAGCGGCCCCATCGAGCTTCCGATGACGGCAATCAGCAGGCCGATCAGCAGGGGAGCCAATGCACCGCGTGGCAAGCCGTTCTTGTCGTCGGTCAGGGCCATGATCACGCCCATCAGGATGGCAGTAATCACCATTTCAACGAGAAAGGCTTGCAGAATTGTGAGCGAAGGGTGCGGGTAGGTCGAGAAGACCGATGCAAGCTCAAGGCTGGCCTGGCTGCCACGAACCATTTGATGCGCTTGTTCGTAATCGAAAAACAGGTTGCTGTAGAGCGTGTAAACCAACGCTGCAGCGCAAAAGGCTCCTGCGACTTGGGCAAGGATATAAAAAGGCAGTTTGCGTTTTTCGAAATCGGTGAACAGGCACAGCGCGATGCTGACGGCCGGGTTGAGGTGCGCGCCGGAAACGCCTGCTGTCAGGTAAATCGCCATGCTGACGCCGATGCCCCAGATGATGCTGATTTCCCATAAGCCAAAACTGGCGCCCGCGACCTTGAGAGCCGCAACACAACCGGTACCGAAGAAGATGAGTAGTGCGGTGCCGAGAAACTCGGCCATGCACTGACCTGAAAGTGTGGGGTGCTGAGATGCAGTCGACATGTGAAACCTCATTATTGTTGTTTTTTGACGTCGTCAATCAGGGTGGCAGTGCGCCTGAGCCTGGACCGGTAAGTACGTATTTCAGATTTGTGCGGTCAGGCAAAGTCGTATGAGTATATTCAGATTCGAAAAAATATAGACAAGAAACACTGCTGTCAAAGGTCGAAAGTGAACGGGTATTCATATTCTGACTTTAGAGGAGGGGTTTGGTATTGGTTTTTCTGTAAGAAAACACTACAAATTGGTAGGTGGAAGTGTAACGTTTCAGCTAAAAATTCAACGCAAAGCCCCGTGTCAGCGCCTTTTTGAGGGCCAATAGCCTAAAATCTGCCATCGGATTTCACTGCCTCATTCAAGACTGGAGCTGTCATGACGCCTGCGCTGGATCTGCTGAAAAAAGTTCGTGCCGAACATAGGGTGCATAGCTATGAGCATGACCCCAAAGCGGCCTCCTACGGGTTAGAGGCCGCAGAAAAGCTTGGCCTGGAGCCTGCTCAAGTGTTCAAGACGTTGTTGGCTAGCAGTGAAAAAGGCGAGTTATTGGTCGCCGTTGTACCGGTCGTCGGAAGCCTTGATTTAAAAGCGCTTGCGCACGCTGCTGGGGTGAAGAAAGTCGAAATGGCGGACCCTGCGGCGGCTCAGCGGTCAACAGGATATCTGTTGGGAGGGATCAGCCCGTTGGGGCAGAAGAAGCGACTACGCACCTTTATCGATAAAAGTGCTGAAGGATTTGCGACTGTATTTGTCAGTGCTGGACGACGCGGACTTGAAGTGGAGCTGGCGCCTGGGGTGCTGGCAGAGCATACGCAGGCGCAGTTTGCAGCGGTAGGGCGGGTTTAAACGAATTGTCGCACCGCCCCTCCTGCAAGGGATTACTGGGCGGAACTGTAGCGCCTTACACCTGATTCGGAAGGCGGGATTTGTGCAGCGATGCTGCCGCTGGTTTGGAACATCACCAGGTGTTCCGCGGCAACCCGAATGCCCACTTGAGCACCTGGCAGGTGGTCGGCGTGGCTCGGAAAAATCGACTCCAGCTGGCTGCCAGTAGGCAGTTGCAGGCGGTACAGGGTCGAGGCACCAAGGAAAGTCTTGCCGATAATCCGGGCTTTCAAATCGCTGTCCGGTGCATAGACGATATCGTCCGGACGCAGTAATACATCAACTGCGCCGCCCGTTGGCCACGTGTAAGCACGGTTGCCGCGCAAAACGCCCAGTTCGGTTTGTACCGATTCCGGGCTGAGTAACTGGCCCCGAATGAAGTAGCCCTGACCGATAAAGCTCGCCACAAACGGTGTCTGTGGCTCGTGATAGAGGTTGTAGGGCGTATCCCACTGTTCAAGGCGCCCTTCCTTGAAGACCCCGACATGGTCGCTCACAGCGAAAGCTTCTTCCTGGTCGTGTGTCACCAAAATCGCACTGGTGCCACGGGCTTTCAGGATGTCTCTCACTTCATGGCTGAGCTTGCGTCGCAACTCGCCGTCGAGGTTGGAAAACGGCTCATCCAGCAAGAGTAATTGCGGCTCGGGCGCCAGTGCGCGTGCAAGTGCGACACGTTGCTGCTGACCGCCGGAAAGCTCGTGAGGGAAGCGCTTGCCGAGATTCTTGAGATTGACCAGTTCAAGTAGCTCTTCGGTCACGCGCTCTTTGTTTGGATGCTTGCGAATCCCGAACGCTATGTTGTCGGCCACGCTCAGGTGCGGAAAGAGAGCGTAGTCCTGAAATACCATACCGATACGACGTTTCTCTGGGGCCAAGGTAAATCCGGCACTGGAGATGACTTCACCCGCCAGCCGGATTTCACCTTGATGTACCGGCTCAAAACCGGCAATCGCGCGCAGAGTGGTGGTTTTGCCACAGCCCGAGGAGCCCAGCAAGCAGCCAATATCGCCGGCATTGAGGTGCAGGTTGAGGTTTTGTACGACGCTCTGGCCCTGATACCCACAGGCCAGATCGCTAAGGTTGAGCAATAACGGCTGACTCATGCGGGTTGATACGCCGGTTGGACAAGGAATTCGAGAAGCGCCTTTTGCGCATGCAGGCGGTTTTCAGCTTGATCCCACGCCACGGAGCGCGGGTCATCCAGCAAATCGAGGCTGATTTCTTCGCCGCGGTGGGCTGGAAGACAGTGCATGAACAGCACGTCGTCGGCAGCGAGGTCGAGCAGGGCACGATTGACCTGGTACGGGGCAAACAACTGCAGACGCTTGGCGGTTTCTTCTTCCTGGCCCATGGAGGTCCACACATCAGTGCTGACCAAGTGGGCGCCAATTACGGCATCACGCGGGTCGCGAACGATCGTGACGCGATCACCGGCTTGAGCCACAAACTGGGGATTGGGCTCATAGCCTTCAGGGCAGGCAACGCGTAGCTGGAAGTCAAACTGGATAGCCGCTTCTATATAGCTGTTGCACATGTTGTTGCCGTCTCCGATCCAGGCCACGGTTTTACCCTTGATCGATCCGCGATGTTCCTGGAAGGTTTGCATGTCAGCCAGCAACTGGCACGGGTGCAGATCGTCTGACAGACCGTTGATGACCGGTACGCGGGAATTGGCCGAAAACTCGGTAAGGGTACTGTGGGCGAAGGTACGAATCATGACGGCGTCTAGCATGCGCGACATCACTATGGCGCAGTCGCCAATCGGCTCGCCACGACCCAATTGGGTATCACGTGGCGACAGAAAAATGGCCTGACCACCCAGCTGGATCATGCCGGCTTCAAATGACAGGCGGGTACGGGTCGATGATTTCTCGAAAATCATGCCCAGAACGCGACCTTTCAGAGGTTCGAAGAGAACGCCGCGTTGACGCAGGTCCTTCAGCTCGATACCGCGACGAATCACGCTGACTAGCTCTTCGGGCGTGCAATCCATCAGGGAGAGAAAGTGCCTTGCGCTCATCATTAACTACCTTTTTTGCAACGACCGCAGATGCTCAAAGCCGGGGTTTTCGGAAAAACGGGCGAGACCTGCGGCGAAAGCCGCACGGGGCGACGAAATAGGGGAAGGCGCGATCTTATAAGGAAATGTCGCGTCTTGCCAATAAGGGTCACGTGTATAGAGGTTTGAGCGAGTCTTGCGCTGCATGAGCCGCTCAGGTGGTTTGCCTCACCTCAGCTGCCCATTTGTACACTGCCGTGGCGTCGCTTGGCAATTGCACGGTCTTTTGGTGTGTTGCGGTCGCCGTATTTGTACTCGCTGTCGAGGCGCTGACACAGTGATGGCGCGGGCAATCCAGATGGGTTTCATGTGTTCGCAGCCTTCGTTGCCGGCAGCGGCTACGGGGCCTGCGAAGGGAAGGGGGGCGACTATTGTCTGTCGGGGAGACCGAGCGTGACGCTCGGCTTTCCGTTACAATGCGCCACCGTGCCGACATCTGAGTCGGAAAGTTCAGCCGAGGTGCTCCATGGATATCATCGAAACTATTAAAGACCAGATTGCTAACAACACCATTCTGCTCTACATGAAAGGCTCCCCGAATGCCCCACAGTGTGGCTTTTCGGCCAAAGCTGCTCAGGCAGTCATGGGCTGTGGCGAGAAGTTCGCTTACGTGGACATCCTTCAGAACCCGGAAATCCGCGCCAATCTGCCGAAGTACGCTAACTGGCCAACTTTCCCGCAACTGTGGGTCGGTGGTGAGTTGGTAGGCGGTAGCGACATCATGGCTGAAATGGCCGCTGATGGTTCTTTGCAGGCTTTGATTAAAGAAGCTGTCGAGAAAGCTGCTGCAAACAAGACTGAAGCTTGATGTCAGTCGCGTAGTTACAGTTGTTAAGTAACGCGCATAAAAAAGCCCCGCCCCGTGATAAACAGGGCGGGGCTTTTTAGTGGGCGTTAGTTACTCGCCCATTTGCGATTGCAGGTAATTCTCAATACCGATTTTATCGATCAGGCCCAACTGAGTTTCCAGCCAGTCGATATGCTCTTCTTCAGATTCCAGAATATCTTCCAGCATTTCGCGGCTGCCAAAGTCACCCACAACTTCGCAGTGGGCGATAGCGGCTTTGAGATCGGCGTGGCCGGTCTTCTCAATACGCAGGTCACACTCAAGCATTTCCTTGGTGTGCTCGCCGATATGCAGCTTGCCCAGGTCCTGAACGTTTGGCAGGCCTTCAAGGAACAGAATGCGCTTGATCAGCTTGTCCGCGTGTTTCATCTCGTCGATGGACTCGTGGTACTCATGCGCACCCAACTTTTCCAGGCCCCAATCCTGATACATGCGTGCGTGCAGGAAGTATTGATTGATTGCGACCAGTTCGTTGCCGAGAATTTTGTTGAGGTGCTGAATGACTGAAATGTCGCCTTTCATGGCTGGGGCCTGCCTTAATTAACTGTATATAAGGCAGAGTTTGATCCGCACGTTGCAGGCTGTCAAACCTAAGTATTTGAATAATAAATGAAAATTAATCGGAATAAGAATGTTTGTGTTCCGCGTCTTGGGGCTAACCACTTGAATTCTGGACATAAAAAAACCGGACACTAAGCCCGGTTCTTTGAAATATGTTAATTAAGCGGCTGAAAATTCTGCCGGAAAACTCATTACCGCCTGACTGGTTTGCAGCGAAGCCAAGGTTTCGCGAACCACTTGCTTGGCTAAGCATGCACATTTACCGCATTGGCTAGCGACGCCTGTTGCTTCGCGCACTTCACGGTAGCTGCAGCAACCGTCGTAGATTGCGTCGCGAATTTTTCCATCGGTGACGCCAGTGCAAAGGCAAACGTACATAAATAAGAACCATCGCTGGTTGGGATTCAATGACAGGGATCTTAATGTTAACGAGAATGATTGTCAAAGTGCCTTGAGTCTCAATTGAGGTCTGCCTGCGTTGTGCTGACGAACGGTCTCGATGGTTCTGTGTTTGGCGCCTGAAAAAGGGTTAAGGCCCGCCCTGACGAGCGGTGTATGATGACCGGTCATTTTCACGCAGGAACTGGTCAGCTGAATGCCATCAACCAATGGCAGCCCCGACCGGATCCTGTTCTTCACGCAGCACACCAGGAGATATCCAATGAGCGTACTCGTAGGCAAACAAGCCCCTGACTTCACCGTCGCAGCCGTACTTGGCAATGGCGAAATCGTTGACAGCTTCACGCTGTCCTCCGCCATCAAAGGCAAATATGGCCTGGTGTTCTTCTACCCGCTGGACTTCACTTTCGTTTGCCCGTCCGAGCTGATTGCACTGGACCACCGCATCCCTGACTTCCAGGCGCGTAACGTTGAAGTGGTTGCCGTGTCGATCGACTCCCATTTCACCCACAACGCATGGCGCAACACCCCAGTGAACAATGGCGGTATCGGCCAGGTGAAATACACCATGGCTGCCGACATCAATCATGCAATCTGCAAAGCTTACGACGTTGAAACCGAAGGCGGCGTAGCGCTGCGCGGCGCGTTCCTGATCGACGACAAAGGCGTTGTTCGCTCCCAGATCGTTAACGACCTGCCACTGGGCCGTAACATGGAGGAGCTGCTTCGTCTGGTAGACGCTCTGCAATTCCACGAAGAGCACGGCGAAGTTTGCCCTGCCAACTGGAAAAAAGGCGACAAAGGCATGACAGCATCGACTGCTGGTGTCGCTGCGTACCTGACCGAGAATGCTGACCAGCTGTAAGCGTCAGATTCAGGCATAAAAAAACCGGACCCAGTGTCCGGTTTTTTTATGCTGCGATGAAAGCCTGAACGACAGGATCAGTCGTTGAAGTCTTTCCAGCCGCCCATTTGTTTCCAGCGGTTGACGATGCCACAGAACAGCTCAGCGGTTTTCTCGGTGTCATAACGAGCCGAGTGTGCTTCACGCCCATCAAAATCGATGTCGGCGGTCTGACAGGCTTTGGCCAGTACCGTCTGGCCATAAGCCAGACCTGCCAGGGTCGCTGTGTCAAAGCTTGAGAAGGGGTGAAACGGATTGCGTTTCATGTCCAGGCGCGCTACTGCGGCGTTGAGGAAGCCCAAATCAAAGCTGCTGTTATGTCCCACCAGGATGGCACGCTTGCAGCCGTTGGCTTTCAGGGCCTTTCGCACACCACGGAAGATGTCGGTCAGGGCCGTTTCTTCACTGACCGCCATGCGCAGTGGGTGATCGAGCTTGATGCCTGTGAACTCCAGCGCTGCAGCTTCGATGTTGGCGCCTTCAAACGGTTCCACACGGTGGAAATAGGTGTGCTCCGGGAACACAAAGCCTCTTTCATCCATGCCGATCGTGACTGCTGCGATTTCCAGCAAGGCATCAGTAGCGCTATTAAAGCCACCGGTTTCAACATCGATTACGACCGGCAGATAGCCGCGAAAACGCTCGGCCATCGGGTGGCGCGATCCGCCGCCATGGCCGCCTTCGTGTTCGTCATCATAATGGTCGTCACTCACAGCTGTTCCTCCAGCAGGCGCCAGCGCAGTGTTTCACCGGCGCGCAGCGGAATTACGGTCAACTCGCCGAAAGGCAGGCTGGTTGGGGCGGTCCACTCCTGGCGAACCAGGGTGATGTGTTCGGTGCTGGCAGGCAGACCGTAGAAGCGAGGGCCGTTCAGGCTGGCAAAGGCTTCCAGCTTGTCCAGCGCATTACGCTGCTCGAAGGCTTCGGCGTACATCTCGATGGCTGCATACGCGGTATAGCAACCGGCACAACCGCAGGCAGCTTCTTTGGCGTGCTGGGCATGGGGAGCAGAGTCAGTGCCCAGGAAGAACTTCTCGCTGCCACTGGTGGCCGCATCCAGCAGGGCTTCCTGATGGGTGTTGCGCTTGAGGATCGGCAGGCAATAGAAGTGCGGGCGAATACCGCCAACCAGCATGTGATTGCGGTTGTACAGCAGGTGATGCGCCGTAATTGTCGCGCCGACGTTGGCCGAAGCCTCGTTGACGAACTGCACCGCCTCAGCTGTGGTGATGTGCTCAAACACGACTTTTAGCGTCGGGAAGCGATCTACAACGCGGCGCATATGCTCGTCGATGAAGATTTTTTCGCGGTCAAAGACGTCCACGCCAGCGCGGGTGACTTCACCGTGAATCAGTAAAGGCATGCCAACTTCAGCCATGACTTCAAGGACCGGGAAGATCGCATCGATACTGGTGACACCAGAGTCGGAGTTGGTCGTTGCCCCAGCCGGATACAGCTTGGCTGCATGGACGAATCCGCTGGCCTTGGCCGTACGAATGTCTTCTGGCTGGGTTCGGTCAGTGAGGTACAGCACCATCAGCGGCTCGAAACGGCTTCCGGCCGGGCGAGCAGCCAAAATGCGCTGGCGATAGGCATCGGCTTCGGCGGCATTACGCACCGGAGGTACCAGGTTGGGCATGATGATGGCGCGGCCAAAAGTGCGCGCAACATCCGCGACAGTGTGAGGCAACACAGCACCATCGCGAAGATGTATATGCCAGTCGTCGGGACGCAGCAGGGTCAGGCGGTCAGACATTGGGAATTCCAGGCGGGTCAAACTGATGTGAATGCTACCGGAAAAGACACTCACAGGCACTCGCTATCAAGTTTTGTGATTGCTGACCGATATCTCATGGGTATGCCGTAAATCTGTGGCCTGTTTTTTTGCAGTACAAGCCTGTGGAGCCTCCCGTGCGCCAGTGTTATCTCATCCTGCTCTGCATGTTTGCCAGCCTGCCTGCCATGGCTCTGACTTTTCAGACTCGGCTGGAGAATATCGAGTGGAAAGTAGAAGGTGACAAGTTCGAGTGCCGGCTGATCCAGCCCATTACTGATTTCGGCTCCGGGGCCTTTGTACGTCGGGCAGGAGAGCAGGCAGTCTTTCGTCTCAATGCCTACAACTCAATGCTGGGCGAAGGCTCTGCAACACTGCTTGCCGCCGCTGCGCCATGGCAGCCGGGCAGGGGGGACATTGATCTGGGGTCAGTGCGCATTGGTCGTGGCCAGGTGCTTTTCAACAGTTCTCAAGCCCAGGCCGGACGCCTGTTTCGCGGTCTGCTGGAAGGGCGCAGCCCGCTGGTCAGGCACTTTTCCCGTGAGGGTAATGTCTCTGAAGTGCGTTTGCTACCGGTCAGGTTTCGTCAGGCATACGGTGACTACGAGGCTTGCACCGCAAAGTTGTTACCGAAAAACTTTGATCAGGTCAGACAAAGCCGCATTGGTTTTCCTGGTGGCGGTACCGAACTGGACGCGACCGCACGGGTCAACTTGCACGTCATGGTGGAGTACTTGAAGGCGGATCCAACCGTCAATCACGTCATCCTGGACGGCTACTCCGATAACATGGGTAACAGATTGACCAATCGTGAGTTATCACGGCGCCGGGCATTAGCCGTCATGGATTACTTCAAGGAAAGCGGACTTCAGGAGTCGCAGATCACGGTACGTTTTCATGGTGAGCAATACCCGTTGGTGCCGAACACGAACCACGCTAATCGTGCGAAAAATCGTCGGGTTAGTGTCCGTTTGGAGCGGTATCCGGAGTCAGAAAAAGCTGCTCCTTCAGTTGGAGTCTCCAATCCCGCTGCAATTTCTTGAAGTGCCCCTCTCGTCGCCCCTTTGACATAATCTGTCGCTTTGTCGTCTTAAGCTGTCGCGCCTCTGTAAATTAATAGATATGGGCGGTAGACTGTTCGGCTTTTCGAACAACCCGTGGAGTGATGGCATGGCGGACGTAAACAAGGTCGTTCTGGCTTATTCGGGCGGCCTGGACACTTCGGTGATCCTGAAGTGGCTGCAGGATACTTATAACTGTGAAGTCGTAACCTTCACCGCTGACCTGGGTCAGGGCGAAGAAGTCGAACCGGCACGTGCCAAGGCGCAAGCCATGGGCGTTAAGGAAATCTACATTGATGACCTGCGTGAAGAGTTTGTTCGAGACTTCGTTTTCCCGATGTTCCGCGCCAACACTGTTTACGAAGGCGAGTACCTGCTGGGTACTTCCATTGCTCGTCCGCTGATCGCCAAGCGCCTGATTGAAATTGCCAACGAAACAGGCGCAGACGCCATTTCCCACGGTGCAACGGGTAAAGGTAACGATCAGGTTCGTTTCGAACTGGGGGCCTATGCCCTGAAGCCAGGAGTGAAAGTGATTGCTCCTTGGCGTGAGTGGGACTTGCTCTCCCGTGAAAAGCTGATGGATTACGCTGAAAAGCACAATATTCCGATCGAGCGTCATGGCAAGAAGAAGTCTCCGTACTCGATGGATGCCAACTTGCTGCACATCTCTTACGAGGGCGGTGTGCTGGAAGATACCTGGACCGAGCACGAAGAAGACATGTGGCGTTGGACCAAGTCGCCAGAAGATGCGCCTAACACGCCGACCTTTCTGGAACTGACTTACCGCAATGGCGATATCGTTGCCCTGGACGGCGTCGAAATGACCCCGGCCACCGTGTTGGCAACCCTTAACCGTATCGGCGGCGAGAACGGCATCGGTCGTCTCGATATCGTTGAGAACCGTTATGTAGGGATGAAGTCCCGTGGCTGCTACGAAACACCGGGCGGCACCATCATGCTGCGGGCTCACCGTGCCATTGAGTCGATCACTCTGGACCGTGAAGTCGCTCACCTGAAAGACGAGTTGATGCCCAAGTACGCCAGCCTGATCTACACCGGCTACTGGTGGAGCCCTGAGCGTTTGATGCTGCAACAAATGATTGATGCATCTCAGGCTCACGTGAACGGTGTGGTTCGCCTGAAACTGTACAAAGGCAACGTGATCGTTACCGGTCGCAAGTCTGACGATTCATTGTTTGATGCCAACATTGCCACTTTTGAAGAAGATGGCGGTGCTTACAACCAGGAAGACGCTGCAGGGTTTATCAAGTTGAATGCATTGCGCATGCGCATTGCTGCAAACAAAGGCCGTAAGTTGTTCTGATGCGTGCCCTATAAAAAAGCCCCGGCCATTTGGTCGGGGCTTTTTTTTGTCTCTGGGCTGCAGGTCACGTGTCATCAGGGAGAAACGAATATGTCGAGCTTGCGTGTGTCGATGGTGTAGGTGATCAAGGTTGTATGATCGGTGGGTGTAGCGTTGTGAGTACTGAAGATGGTGTGCATTAATTCGCCTGGCGTGATGCCAGGCGGCGTGTTTTTCAGTAATAAAAATACGTCATTCTTGTGGGTGTTACTTTTGCACTTGCGTGGGGATTTGCAGTAGCGGTGGCGTCTGTCTTTCGGGATGTTTTTAAATGAGCGTAGGGACAGCGAATGATTCAGATCAATAAGGTGGAAATTTTTTAACTTTGTACCTTCAAAAAGTACAAGTTTGTCGGTAGAGAACAGGGTGGGTGCGTTATTCGGTCCTGAGGGTTTTGCGGAGGCGGAATCGTATGTTCTGTGGCCTTGAGGCAAAAAAGTAAAATAGTGAGGCGTGAACGAACTGAACTTTATGCCCAGTTGATAAGCTGGCTTGGAAAGTAGTGTGTCTGTGCTGAAGTCAGTGTAGGTGCGAGGGGTATAAGCAGCTGTTGTTAAAGGCAAGGCGGCCTTGGATAAGTTTGCTGGGGTGTAGAGTGTTTTGTTGTTGAAGTTAAGTGTCAGGAAGAATAGCGTCACCAAAAGTACAGGGAATATTATTAAAAACCAAACGTACTCTTTCTGGTGTTCACTGTCGATGTAAGGCAGTGATACCGCCGCGGAAGCTTCTGTCAGCATTGAGAAAACTGCAATGATAGTAAGTGGGTTATTGATTTTTAGATGGTTTTTTATCATGGGGTAACCTTTTTACGGGTGGTTCGGCAATGGCCGGGCGCACCGTGTTGGGGGTGTCAGCACTCTGGGAGTTGGTGCGTTTTCATTTTATGGACGGGTTACTATGAATTTAGACGTGGGATATTGAAGCTGCAAACTCAATACGGGTTTTGAGGTGGCACCTTGAATGGGGATCTTTCGGTTTTTTTGCAGGTTTCGATTGTTCGTAGGAATACTGCCGCTATCTATGTTGAATTTCATAGGGGCTAATAACTAATTGATGTAATGGTGCGTAAGTTTTTGTCTTTAGTTTGGGTAAGTTATGGTGCGCAAGCATGGAATGCTATTTGTTGGCGGGTTTCTATCAGTTTTTCTGTACTCTGATTTGATGGTAAACAGGCCGGGTTGGGAATTCTTTTGATATGGATTTATTTTTGGGGGTTTTCTGAATGATCTGTAGTCCTATTCTGTAAGTACAAATTTCTAATTTTTTTCATTAAAAAAATAGTAGATTCCACTGGATGTGTATAAGTCGGTGAGTCTGCAGTGTCTTGTGGTTTTCTAATGTGTATGTGCGTTTTTTGAGTAGAAGGAAGGGTGCGTAAGATACTGTAGCGGAATCGTTTGTAAATTTTAAGTTTGCTTTGGGGTGTGTGCTGTAGTGGAGTGCCGATTCTGGTTCGGCATGAGGTGTGTTGCATGTAGGGAGTTGTTCTGATGGCAAGCGGGGATATATCTTAAATAAGAGGATGGTCGTTCTAGATGATGTATTTGTATGTTGGTGTGCTGAGGTGGTAAGTAAGAATTCTTTGATGTTGGCAGGCTATTTCTGTAGGTCAAATCTTCAATATTTGTAGGAAATGTCTTTGGTTGTGGATGCGTGAGGGGGCGCTATGCCCAGTTTGTTATGACTAGGCTATGGTGCTGGTTCTAAAAATTCGAACAGCGATAAATTGGAATTGCCCATGAATAAAGTGCTGATCGTGGATGATCATCCTGTCATTCGTCTTGCTGTGCGTATGCTCATGGAACGACATGGCTATGAAGTCATCGCAGAGACGGATAATGGTGTGGATGCTTTGCAACTTGCGCGTGAACATGCGCCTGATATTGTGATTCTGGATATAGGAATACCGAAACTTGATGGGCTGGAAGTTATTGCGCGGCTGTCCACTCCGGCGGTGCTAATTAAGGTGCTGGTGCTGACCTCGCAAGCTCCTGGCCATTTTTCAATGCGTTGCATGCAGGCAGGAGCCGCAGGTTATGTTTGTAAACAGCAGGATTTAACCGAGTTGTTAAGTGCAATCAAGGCTGTGCTGTCGGGTTACAGCTATTTCCCTAATCAGGCGCTGCACTCAGTGCGTTCAAGTCTGGGGAATGCGAGTGAAGCTGATATGGTCAATCGCCTTTCAGGGCGAGAAATGATGGTGCTGCAGCAGTTGGCGCGGGGAAGAAGCAATAAGGAGATAGCCGATGGCATGTTCCTTAGCAACAAAACGGTGAGTACCTACAAAACCCGCCTGCTCTTGAAACTCAATGCTCGGTCGCTCGTAGACCTGATCGAGCTGGCCCAACGTAATGGCTTGGTGTGAGGAGGAGGAAATAGGGACGTGACTCAAAAGCCCCTCCAGGAAAAGCCTCCGCTAAAGGAGGCTTTTAAGATTGGGTGACGGAAATTAAAGATCGTATCCATAATCTTCGAGCTCTTTTCTGAGCCTTTTTTCTTCCAGGAGCGCGTCAATGGTACGGCGTTTGGCCAAATTGGTTTTAGCTACCTCAACAACAGGCTCCACCACATCGTCTGGATCGACGACTGCAAAATCTTCTTCTACTTCCAGTTCTTCTTTGCCAGTGCTCATTCAGTTCACTCCAGGCCAAGACAGTCAATGGCGCCCCTTATAGCGATAATCGCCGCTCGGGTAAAAAAGATTTTCTCAATCGATCAGTCCATAAAATCTCTATTACTCAATCATCAGAGGTTTTTTGCTTGAATTCGCACAGGTCTTCAATGCGACAGCTTCCACACCGCGGCTTGCGCGCCTGGCACACATAACGTCCATGCAGGATGAGCCAATGGTGGGCGTCCAGCAGATACGGCTTGGGCACGTGCTTCATTAAATTCTTTTCGACCTCGACCACGTTTTTGCCTGGTGCAATTCCGGTTCGATTACTGACCCTGAAAATATGGGTGTCTACGGCCATGGTCAGTTGTCTGAAGGCGGTGTTGAGCACAACATTTGCAGTTTTTCGACCTACTCCGGGTAGCGCCTCAAGCTCTTCTCGCGTCTGCGGAACCTGGCTGCCATGGCGCTCAATCAATAGACGACAGGTTTCAATCACGTTTTTGGCCTTGCTGTTATACAGGCCAATGGTCTTGATGTACTGCGACAGACCTTCTACTCCGAGAGCGTAGATGGCTTCTGGTGTGTTGGCGACCGGAAACAATTTGGCCATCGCCTTGTTCACGCTCACATCAGTGGCCTGAGCGGACAGGATCACGGCAATCAACAGTTCGAAAGCAGATGAATAGGCCAGTTCGGTTTTTGGCTCAGGATTGTCTTCGTGAAACCGGCGGAATATTTCAAGGCGCTTTGCGGCGTTCATGGGTAATACACTTCCTGGATGGCTGTCCGTTAAGTGAAGAGGCGCTTGTTTGGGATGCGAGAATTTGTCAGGCCTGGGTTGGGTCTAGCGCGTTGAGTGTTACCTCTGCCTGAGTGACAGCATCGGTCAAAAGGTTCAACTGCGTGTCGGATTGCTCCTGGGTTATGGCCTTTTTAAGCTCTGCGCGACGCATGGCCAGCTGGATTTTTGCGCGTTTGAGTTCTGCGGTGTTCGCAGTAGGTGCAGAAACAGAAACCTCGCTGGCAGGCTCCAGTTGAGCCAGTGCGTGTTCGGCTGATTCAAACTGCTGTTGCAGGGCCAGAAGTTGGGATTGCTGCTGCGCCGTTGGAGGATGGCCGAATGCCCTGAGTGATTTGTTCAGTTGAGCGCGCGCCATGGCGAGTGTGACTTTGGCTTTTTTAAGCGCTGCGTCATTAAGGCTGGACAGTTCTGCTCCCAGGCTAACCGGTCGAGCGCCACTGTCAGCTATTGCAGGCGCGCGTTGGGCGCGCGCGGAGCGTTCTGCCTGCCTGTGTTCCTCTTCAAGGCGCAGGCGCTCGTCACGTATTTCATAGCGTCTGCGTGCATGATCACGCTTTTGGTTGCGGGCGATGTACTGCTCCGCATCGTGAGCGAGACCGCCGACAATGGGGGTTCCATTTACGGGCAGGGGGCGCATTTCTATGCAATCGACCGGGCAGGGTGCAACACAAAGGTCGCAGCCGGTGCATTCGTCGACAATGACGGTGTGCATGAGCTTGGCTGCGCCGAGAATGGCATCAACTGGGCAGGCCTGAATGCATTTGGTACAGCCAATGCATTCGGCTTCCCGAATAAAGGCCACTTGTGGCGGCGCAGTACCACGCTTTAGGTCCAGCTCCAGGACTGGAATGCTGAGCAGGTCGGCAAGTGCGGCAATGGTTTCGGTTCCCCCGGGAGGGCACTTATTGATCGCCTCGCCTTGTGCGATGCCTTTCGCATAGGGTTTGCAGCCTGGGTGGCCGCACTTTCCGCATTGAGTTTGCGGTAATAAAGCATCAATACGTTGAATCAGGCTCATGGTGTGAAGTCCAGCTACAGCGGGTCGCATCTGGGCGACACTCAACATGCGCAGAGATAAATAAGGGCGTGGGTCAAGCGTGCGCGCATGATCGGTCGGCCCAAGGGAATGCGGCTGATTATCCGACATGACGGGGAGTGCGGCTACTGATGAACAGCGTCTGGCGGCTTGCTGGCCGCCAGACGTTGCAAAGGGGCGGTGTTACTTGATGCGTTGACCTGGCTTGGCGCCGCTATCCGGGCTCAACAGGTAAATTTCTTCACCGCCAGGGCCAGCAGCCATCACCATGCCTTCGGACATGCCGAAGCGCATTTTGCGTGGTTTCAGGTTGGCAATCATCATGGTCAGGCGACCTTCGAGCTCAGCCGGATTCGGGTAGGCACTTTTGATCCCCGAGAACACGTTGCGTTGCTCGTCACCAATATCCAGTGTCAAGCGCAGCAGCTTGTCGGCACCTTCAACGGCTTCTGCCTTGAGGATCAGCGCAACGCGCAAGTCCACTGCGGCGAAGGTATCGAATTCGATTTCTGCTGCCAGCGGTTCCTTGACCAGTTCACCGTTGCCCTGTGGGGCAGCGGTGCCGGTGTCGGTCTGGCTTGCGATCAAGTCTTCTTTCGAGGCGTCTGTCATGGCTTGAACCTTGACCGGGTCGATACGGGTCATCAGTGGCTTGAATGCGTTTAGCTGATGATTGGCCAGCAACACGTTGTGATCGCTCCAGATCAAGGGCTCGACATTGAGGAACGCCTCAGCATCGGCTGCAAGCACGGGCAGTACCGGCTTGAGGAAGATGACCAGTTGACGGAACAGATTGATGCCCAGTGCGCAGACGGCCTGTACTTCATCCTGCTTGCCTTCAACCTTGGCCATAGCCCAAGGTGCCTTGTCGGCGATCCAGGCGTTGGCGCGGTCTGCAAGACCCATGATTTCACGCATTGCGCGCGCAAAGTCACGGGCTTCATAAGCCTCAGCAATGCTTGGGGCTGCAGCCAGGAAGGCTTCTGTCAGCTCGGGGGCTGCGTTGCCCTCGACCATGACTCCCGCGTTGCCCTTGTGGATGAAGCCTGCACAGCGGCTGGCAATGTTGACAACTTTGCCGACCAGGTCCGAGTTGACCTTCTGTACGAAGTCTTCCAGGTTCAGGTCCAGGTCATCGACGCCGCGGCCCAGTTTGGAGGCGTAGTAGTAGCGCAGGTATTCCGGTGCCAGATGGTCCAGATAGGTGCGGGCCTTGATAAAGGTGCCGCGCGACTTGGACATTTTCTGGCCGTTGACGGTCAGGTAGCCGTGAACATTGATGGCGGTAGGTTTTCGATAACCTGCGCCTTCGAGCATTGCTGGCCAGAACAGGGCGTGGAAGTTGACGATGTCCTTGCCGATAAAGTGATACAGCTCGGCGGTGGAGTCCTTTGCCCAGTACGCATCGAAGTCCAGTTCCGGACGGCGTGCGCAGAGGTTCTTGAAGCTGGCCATGTAGCCGATTGGGGCATCCAGCCATACATAGAAGTATTTGCCGGGTGCGTCCGGGATCTCGAAGCCGAAGTACGGCGCATCGCGGGAGATGTCCCACTGTTGCAGGCCGGCATCCAGCCACTCGGCGATCTTGTTGGCCACGGCATCTTGCAATGCACCACTACGGGTCCAGCTTTTGAGCATGGCGTCGAAGTCGGGCAGCTTGAAGAAAAAGTGTTCGGAGTCCTTCAGTACCGGAGTGGCGCCAGAGATTGCCGATTTCGGGTTTTTCAGGTCAGTGGGGGCGTAGGTTGCGCCGCACTTTTCACAGTTGTCGCCGTACTGATCATCCGTGCCGCATTTAGGGCAGGTGCCCTTGATGAAGCGATCGGCCAGGAACATTTTCTTTTCCGGGTCGAAGTACTGGGTGATCGAGCGGGTAGCGATATGCCCGGCTTCGCGTAACTTGAGGTAGATCGCACTCGACAGCTCACGGTTTTCTTCGGCGTGGGTCGAATGGAAGTTGTCGAAGTCGACGAGGAATTCGGCAAAGTCGGCGCTGTGTTCAGCCTGGACGTTGGCGATCAGTTGCTCGGGTGTGATGCCTTCTTTCTCGGCGCGCAACATGATGGCCGAGCCGTGGGCGTCGTCTGCGCAGACATAAGTGCATTGATTGCCGCGAAGTTTCTGGAAGCGCACCCACATATCGGTCTGGATGTACTCAAGCATATGGCCAAGGTGAATTGAACCATTGGCATAGGGCAGGGCGCTGGTGACGAGGATCTTGCGTGGCTCGGACATGGGGCTCGGCTACTTGATGAGACGGTGGTCGGCCACTATAAAGCGCCGAGCAATATATTTCACCCCGTGACGGTGTATCTGATCGTTTACGCTGATTTTGACTGTTTCGAAAGCCTGCTTGCGCAGGTCTATTACAGGTACGATAGCGACCTGTTTTACTCAGTCTTTACGGGAGTTGCTCATGAGCGCAGTCAATCGCGCAGCGGTGGAGGCCGTCCTTCGCCAATACACCGACCCTTATTTGAATCAGGACCCGGTCAGTGCCGGATGCGTTCGCAATATCGAGATTCAGGGCGAACGCGTCAGTGTTCAGCTTGAGTTGGGTTATGCCGCGGGCCTGTTCAAGAGCGGTTGGGCGCAAGTGTTGCAAACGGCTATCGAGAACATGGATGGCGTGAGCTCGGCCAAGGTCGAGATCAGTTGTGTGATTGCGTCGCATAAGGCGCAGGCACAAATACCGGGCCTGGCCAATGTGAAAAACATTGTGGCCGTTGCTTCTGGAAAGGGTGGGGTTGGTAAATCCACTACCGCAGCCAACCTGGCGTTGGCGCTGGCTCGTGAAGGTGCGCGGGTCGGGATTCTGGATGCGGACATTTACGGCCCGAGCCAGGGCGTGATGTTCGGCATTGCGGAAGGGACGCGGCCAAAGATTCGCGATCAGAAATGGTTTGTACCCATTGAGGCTCACGGTGTTGAAGTCATGTCGATGGCGTTTCTTACCGACGACAACACTCCAATGGTCTGGCGCGGCCCGATGGTGTCGGGAGCCCTGTTGCAGTTGGTAACGCAGACCGCTTGGAATGACCTGGATTACCTGGTCATCGATATGCCGCCGGGTACCGGGGATATCCAGCTGACCCTGGCGCAAAAAGTCCCTGTGACCGGTTCTGTGATAGTGACAACCCCGCAAGATCTGGCTTTGCTGGACGCGCGCAAGGGTGTCGAGATGTTCCGCAAGGTGAACATTCCGGTGCTGGGCGTGGTGGAAAACATGGCGGTACACATTTGCTCGAACTGTGGTCACGCTGAGCATTTGTTCGGTGAGGGTGGTGGCGAGAAGCTGGCGACGCAATACGGTGTTGAAGTGTTGGCTTCATTACCGCTGTCGATGGAAATCCGCGAGCAGGCCGATAACGGCAAGCCAACCGCGGTTGCTGATCCCAATAGCCCGATTGCATTGATCTACCAGGAACTGGCACGTCAGGTGGGTGCGCGTATTGTCTTGCACGAAGCGGCTTCGCAGGCCATGCCGACCATTACTACCAGCGACGATTGATTCTTGAGAGTCAATTTAAGCAAGGCCTCGTAGCAGCTGACGAGCTCTGCGAGGCTGCGTCCGGCTGCGAAGCAGTCGTAAACCCGGTGTGCGCAATCTCGCAGAAACATCGAAGCTGAATGGTTCTGCGAGCGCTTCGCACTCGGACGTAGCCTCGTACTGCTCGTCAACTGCTACAAATGTTCAGGCATAAAAAAACCCCGCTTTTAAGGGCGGGGTTTTTTACTGGATCAGCACAAGTTAGATAACTTGAACTTCCTCAGCTTGCATGCCTTTCTGACCGCGGGTAGCGATGAAAGAAACCTGTTGGCCTTCTTTCAGGCTTTTGAAGCCGTCGGATTGGATTGCTTTGAAGTGAACAAACAGGTCGTCACCGGATTGTGGAGTGATGAAGCCGAAGCCTTTTTCATCGTTGAACCACTTAACGGTACCAGTTTGGCGATTAGACATGGTGTAACTCCTTGAACAAAGATAACTGCGACGCAGGAAAAGCCCTGGCCGAGACTGAGTGCAAAGAGCAGGAAAAATTCTTGGAGATGGTTGGATCGAAATTCAACATATCGTGTAGAGATTCTCAGTGACACAAGCAGCACAGTGGCGCCACCTTAACGCTTTTTTCCGAACGTGCAAAGGGTCTTTGCGAAGGTTTCTCTAAAAACGTGACTGACGGTTGCCCTCACAGCCTGTATTCACGGCATCTACAGCTATTTTCGATATTTTTGCCCCAGACTTTTGAACCGGGCCCTAGGGGGCGGTAAGATGCCCGACAGAATTTTCTACCTCGCTATTCAGGACACCCGCCATGAGCATCAAACCAGACAAGTGGATTCGCCGCATGGCGCAAGAGCACGGCATGATCGAACCTTTCGTCGAGCGTCAGGTGCGTGAAGAAGGCGAGAACCGTCTGATTTCGTACGGTGTATCGAGCTACGGCTACGACGTTCGTTGCGCAAACGAGTTCAAGGTGTTCACCAACATCAACTCGGCGACCGTTGATCCGAAGAACTTCGACGCGGGCAGCTTTGTTGATGTCACCAGCGACGTTTGCATCATTCCGCCCAACTCCTTCGCTCTGGCGCGCACTGTTGAATACTTTCGTATCCCGCGAAATGTGCTGACCATCTGCCTGGGTAAAAGCACCTACGCGCGATGCGGCATCATCGTTAACGTGACGCCGCTCGAGCCTGAGTGGGAAGGCCATGTAACGCTGGAGTTCTCTAACACCACCACATTGCCTGCCAAGATCTACGCCAACGAAGGCGTGGCACAAATGCTGTTCTTCGAATCCGACGAAGAGTGCGAAGTGTCGTACAAGGACCGTGGCGGCAACTATCAGGGGCAGCGCGGCGTGACTTTGCCACGTACCTGACGAACAGAGGGAATTCTTGAGCGATAAAGCACTCTATTGAGTGTATTTCCGGTTACGCATCCAGCGAGCCGGATCATCGCTCAGGAGTGCCTCATGAAGATTGATCCGACTATCCGCGCCCAACTGGCAAGCCTTGAGCCCAATCAGGTCGGGGTGCTGGCGTGGTCTCTGCTTGCCTTTCCCCAGTTACATGCAGGTGGCATCCCCGGCCAGCCTGACCCTGACTCCCCGCAACCGATCGAGCCCGAGCCGGGCGTGCCTACGTTGCCCGACGAGCCTCCGCCTGCCCCGATTGCCTGAATATTGAGCTGCCTTAAGCCGATCGGCTCAAGGTGAAAGCAAATAGCCGCTGCGATAAGCATCGCGGCCTGCCACGTGGGCAATGACCATGCCCGCCGTGGCCATTCGCCGAAGAGACCGTGCGTAGAGCAAACCCGGGTGGGTGCAGTAGACCGGTGTAAGCCGGTCGCTGATCGGATCAATGATTTCGGCAATCAACTGTCCAGCGCTCAGGCAGTCGCCAGGTTTGGCAATGAATACCAGCAAGCCGCCCACAGGCGTCGTTACGGGCTCCACACCGCCCAAGGGTGTCGCGGGGTAGAGGAGGGGTGGTAAAGGTCCAGGCTCGCCTCCTATCGCGCCAAAATCAATCATGTAATCAATCAGCGCCTGGCAGTCGTGCTCGGCATGCTGGTGGCTGACGTCACCCAGGCCACGCAACTCAAGGGTGACGGAAATGCTGCCCTGAGGGATGGGGAAGCAATGTTCGAAACGCTTTTGTAACTGCCACCACAGCAGGGTGAAGCACTCATCGAACGACAACCCGCCGGAGTCTGTTGCCAGCAAGCTGGCTTGAGCGCCGAGATAACGCGCCAGCGGTTCCACCTGCAGCCAGGCCTCAGGTGTGGTGTACAGATGGGGGACTGCCTCGTAGTCACAGTGCAGATCCAGCACTACATCAGCATCGCAGGCCAGCGTTTGCAGAATCAGGCGTTGCGAGTGCAACTGCGTTGATGGCACTTGCGCTGCCAGCACTTTGCGCACGTGACGACGAATCAGTTGCAGGTTAAATGCGGGATCGTTGCTCAACTGACCTTCAAGCTCGTCACCGATTTGCTCACTGAGATCGAGGAAGTTTCGGTTGAAGTTTTGCCCGCTTTGCAACTCGTAACGACCCAGCGGGATATCCATCAGTACCTGGTCCAGACCGGCCGGATTGGCCACCGGTACCAGCACGATCTCACTGCGCAATCGTCCTGCTGCTTCCAGTTCGGCCAAGCGCTGCTTCAGGTGCCAGGCAACCAGCATGCCCGGCAATTCATCTGCATGCAGTGAGGCCTGAATATAGATCTTGCCCCGGGGCTGGGAGGGGCCGTAATGAAAACTGTGGATATGCCGTTCTGTCCCTGGAACTGGCGCCAGCAATGAGTGAATTTGATGTCGCTGCATGGTGACGTCCTTGTAAGCCGGGTTGAGAAGGCCCGCAGTAGCGTTGTGCCCAATCAGAACAATGCAAGCACATTAACGGTGGCATACACATTTTATTTGCGAAGGTGCCATCAGCCACCAGCCCTCTCCAGATGTGTGCGGGAGAGGGCTGTTGACGACTTTTTCAGTACGGGCCAGTTATTTGCCCGGAACCAGGGTAAGGCGGGTTTTACCGTAGGTTTTGTCGAAGTTTTGCGGTTGCATGGGGAAGCCGATGTACTGGCCCTTGAGCCACGGGTCTATGCCGTCCGTGTAGTGCGCACTGTCCGGGTTGCTGGATTGGCCCGTGCTGTTTTGCCCCATCATCGGTTCAGCTTGCCCGAAATCGACGATCATGCGCATTGCAGGGATCAGCGTCACGTCGAAGTTTGATCCGGCGACGTTGTAAGCCGCAGTGTTGAGCGTGGTGTGATCGCCCCCGGCCATGATCGGACCGCGTACCGTCTGGCCGTTGGCATTGCGCCACAGATATTGATGCAGCTTGCCCCACTGCCAGGCCTTGTGGTCGTTGCCCATCAGGCGGTCACCGGTGCTGATGGCGCCCGCCAGACTCCGGGCCAGAATGGCTGGTTTGTCTTCTTTTTGCGGGGTACGAATATCGTCCCAGAAGGGGCTGTCCTCACGGCCCAGCAAGTGGTCTGCCACCGCCGAGTAAGACAGGTTGCTGTTACCAATAAATGCCTTCCAGCCAGCACTGCCCTCCGGGCCCAACTCATCAAGGAAGAGCTGTCGGGTGCTTTCCTGCAAAAACAGCTCATACAGCGCCGCATCGGACGAGGTCGGGCTGAGTTTTGCGTCAAAAGCCATCAGTCGGGCGAGGGCTTCACGGGCCTTGGCTTGATCCCCCACGGGCAACCCTGCGATCGCCTGCTTGAGTGGCTGCGCCATGCCGGGGGCGACCAGCATGGTTTTCAGTTTGGCCGCGAACAGCGTGGTTTGGTCGTACTGCATCGCGATCATACTGCGAGCATCCTGCTTGCCGCTGCCTGCCAGTTGCGCAAGGCGCTCACTGCGCTCAGGTGAGAGCCACGAATTGGACAGTTGCATGCCGTAGCCATAGGCGGCTGTTCGCTGGTTCGCCGTCCCCAGCCAGCCCTGAGCCGGGTCCTGGTCGTAGGGGTGCAGCATCGGGTCGGCGTAGCCCTCCCAGTCGTAACGGCTATCCCAGCCCGGTGACGGAAAGAGGCCCAGGCCCTCCCTGCGGTTGGGGTAGAGGCCGGTCACTTGCCAGCCAATATGACTGGCATCGGCATACAGCAAATTCAGCGCCACAGCGCGGATCTCGCGGCTGGCATCCGACGCTTTTTCGCTGTTTTGGGCGCGGGACAGGTCGAAAAACGCGTCCAGGGTCTTGTCACCCTTCAGGTCCGGGGTTTGCAGGGCAAGGCCAAGGCTGCTGTTCAGCGCCGTGGGGGTGCCTACGGCGCTGTTTAACAGCGGCCCGTGTCGTGTTTCGTAAATGACCTCACGCACCGGGCGTTGACCTTTGACGAAAAACGTTTCGTTGCGCACGGTCGCCGGCAGCCATTTGCCGTCGGCCAGGTAGTACAGGCTGTTACCTTGGCGTTTGAGCTTCTCCAGGAACACGTCCTGGTTATCGCCCATTGCCGTGCTCATGCCCCATGCCACTTTGCCATTGAACCCGGCAAACAGCGTCGGCAAGCCCGCGATGGTTGCACCTGCAGCCTGATATTTAGGTGCACGGATCTGCACGTAGCTCCACGCCGAAGGGACGCCGATGGGCTGGTGAATATCGTTGGCCAGCAGGCTTTTGCCGCTGCGACTGCGCTGTGGGCCAATCGCCCAGTCACTCGAGGCCGTAACCCCGGGCAGGCTCAGTTGCGTGACCTGCTCCAAAGCCTGGGTCAAGCCGCTCAAGCCTTGCAACTGGCTACCAAGGGCAAGGCCTTTGAGCTTGTCTGCTTCGCTGGTGGGCAGGGCTTCGTTGGGGTAGGTTGGCGTCAGCCAAGGGAGCTTGTCCGTGCCGACTTTTTGCGCCAGTACCAGGGAGTTGAGTTCTTCTTGCAGATTGACCGACATCCCGAAGTTCAGCAGGCTGAAAATCAGCGCCGAGTCCTCAGGCTTCCAGTATTCGACTTTATAGCTGGCTTGCGCCAGATCGGCCGGGAGCTTGTCGCGATAGCGGAACAAATAGGCGTTGACCCCGCGGGCATATACCTCGAAGAACTTCTTAAGGCGCGGAGAGGCGCTTTTATAGAGTTCGTCAGCATTCTTTTTCAGATTAACGGTGCGCATCAATCGGTCGGTTTCCAGCGCATCTGAGCCGTTCAGTTCGGCCAGGCGACCTTGTGCCAGCAAGCGCAAGCGCACCATCTGACTGATACGGTCACCGGCGTGCACATAACCCAGGGTGAACAGGGCGTCATGAAAGCTGCTGCTTTCGATCAGCGGCATGCCCTGACTATTGCGACGCACCGATACATTCTGCGCAAGCCCCTTGAGGGGGTGCATGCCAGAGGTTGGCACCAGGCTTTCAGTGGTCTGATTGTTTATCTGGCAACCGGTCAAGCCCAGCAGGCTGACCACTGCCGCGGCAACGCCGAACCGGGGAAGAAAGTGAGTAAGGGCTGGCGAGGCCATGGCGAAGCTCCTGCGGGGGGTATGTCATCGAAAGGCGCTACGTTAGTGAGGCCGATGACACCGCGCAAGCGCTATCTTGGGGTGTTGTGGCGCCTCGCACTGCGCAACAACTGCAGGCGCCGGGGAAGGCTGCGATCAGGTCCGAAGGCCCTTTAGATTCATGGCGCCGCTGCGCGGCCCGTTGCAGCCTGCGGCAGCGGCTCCACAAAGTCTGATTGGGCTACTTCTGCGGGTTGATCTTATCCACCAGCGCGTAAGCCCGCTCAGTGGCCGGGCGGGCCTTGACGCGCTGGAACCACACCTTCAGGGCCGGGAAATCGTCAAGGTTCTGGCCTTGCCATTCATGAGGCACGATCCACGGGTAAATCGCCATGTCGGCAATGCTGTATTCGGCCCCGGCCACAAAGTCCCGGCCTTCCAGTTGTTTATTCAATACACGGTACAGACGGGCCGTTTCATCGGTGTAACGCTTTATCGCATAGGGGATTTTTTCAGGTGCGAAGCGATTGAAGTGATGATTTTGCCCGGCCATGGGGCCCAGACCGCCCATTTGCCAGAACAGCCATTGCAGGGCCATCTGCCGACCGCGCAGATCTTTGGGCAGGAATTGCCCGGTTTTTTCCGCGAGGTACAACAAAATGGCGCCGGACTCGAATAGCGAAAGCGGTTCGCCACCGTCTGCCGGGGTCTGATCGACAATGGCCGGGATGCGATTGTTCGGGGCTATCTTCAGGAAGTCCGGAGCAAACTGTTCGTTTTTGCCGATGTTGATCGGATGAACCTTGTAGGGCAGGCCAGCTTCTTCAAGAAACAACGAGACTTTGTGGCCGTTGGGAGTGGTCCAGTAATAAAGATCGATCATGAAGGGCTCCAGAAGGGAATATTCACGCAGCAACAGACGGCCATCGGTGGTAGTCGTTGGCTGTGGACTGTCAGTTTTACTCTCTAAGCCTCGTAGGATGAAAGCGTGTGGTGGCTTCTTGAGTTGATTTTTCATAAAGCAAAAACACAAACGCCGCACATGCCCAAGGCAGGTGCGGCGTTTGCAGAGCGTCCCGAGGGATCAGGCGCCGTGGCACTTCTTGAATTTTTTGCTGCTGCCGCACGGGCAAGGGTCGTTGCGGCCAACGTCTTTCAGTTCGTTGCGCACAGGCTCTTGAGGGGCATGGCCGCAATGCGGGCCATGGACATGACCATTGTCATGATCATGGGTGTGGCCATGATCATGATCGTGGTTGCAGTCGGGGCCATGAACGTGGGGTTGCTGGGTCATTGCTCAATCACTCTGGAATAAAATCACCGGGGATTATCTCGCCTTTACGCGTCACGTGCACGTCGTAACCGTAGAACAGGCCGGTTTCGAGTGTGCCCTCAAACCGGTAGGGGATGGGCTGATCGGGTGTTTCGAGCAATTTGACCAGTGGCCGCACTTGTGGCCAGAGGTTGGTGCGAACAGGGATCACGAAATCTGCCTGGCTGTTGGGCTCCACGCTGAACCAGTGTTCACGTTCACCTTCAGTGAGCTTTATGGTGCCCAGATAGACGGTATAGCTCAGGCCCCGCACGGTGAGTGTGGATTCATTCGGGTTATCGACGATGAAGTGCAGCTTGAAGCGTTGCTCCAGCAATTTGGCCTGAACCAGTTCAACCCTTACAAGACGTATGTCCGGGTCCTTGTCTCCCGAATCAAACCAGGAGACGCACCCCGACAGCATCAGGACCATCGCCAGGGCCGTTGCTTTTATTATTTGAGCCCGAGCATCCATTCCTTACCCCTCAGAGCGCCGCATCAGCTCAGCCTATTGACTGAAAAAGCCGGCACAGCATTTTTTGAATTTAAGGCCGCTGGTGCATGGGCATGCATCGTTGCGCCCAACCTTTAGCGGTACCGTGGGGTCGATGAAATACCAACGGCCTGAGCTTTGCACAAATGACGAGCGCTCGCGGTGGCTGTGTTCACCGTTGGCGTCATGCCAGCGTGCAGTAAAGGTCACAAATGCGTGCTCTGGCTGACCGCCGAACACCTCGCTGCCTTCAATCGTCAGGCCCAGCCAGGTACTTTGCGCGCTCCAGTCGGCAATGGACAGGCGGTCGAGCCCGGCCTGCTGTACGGGCAAGGTGGTCGCCACCAGATAATCGATCAGTCCCAGCACATAGGCGCTGTAGCGCGAGCGCATCAAGGTTTCGGCGCTTGGGGCCGGGTGCCCTTCGTGATAGTGCCCGCAGCAGGCGTCCAGAAGATTGCTGCTGCCACAGGGGCAAATGGATGTACTCATCGGATTACCACCAATACTTGCCAAAATTTTCCGGGTTCGCCCAAAACCTGGCATTGAGCCAGTCGGGTACTTGTTTGTACTCGCGCAAATCGTAAGTGAATAGGGTCAATACCTGTTCGTCACGCTGAAAACGCTCATTACTTTGTAGTGCAAGCGCGAAAAAGTCGGTTTCTTTCCAGTCGCAGGCCGCCAGGTCCGCCAGCACCGCAATACGGCTGGCATTGAGGTTGCGAATCCCGCCCAGCAGCTCCAGGCCCGTGCGTTTGGGCAGGTGCTCCAGGCAATCGATCACCAGGGCGAGGTCAAAACGTTGCGCGGCAAGCTCCTGCGCCAATGGGCCAGGAGCCGCGTGAGCGACCAGCGCCTCGGGGTGCGCAGCCTGGAAAGCGGCCAGCGCCGGGAAGCTGCTGGCACCGACCACCAGCAAGCGTTGTGGCGCATAACGATCAAGCAGTGCTGCCAGCGCTTGCTGGGGCGTGCGTGTTGAAATACCGAGCGTCATCAAAAGTCCTCACTTAGAGCGTCCAAGACTAGCCTGCGCAAGCCTCGCGGCCTAGTGGGCAGTGTCGCGTGCTATCACCTTGCTGGCGCATACCCCAACCGAGGTCTTTACTTTCCGATGCATCGGCCAGACGCCGACCCTCAGGAGTGATCCCCTTATGAGCATCATCAGAACAGCATTACCTCTGGTTGTTCTTACAAGTGTTTTAACGGGCTGTGCCGGATTGCAGAAAACGGATTGGCCTACCTGTGCCGCAGTCGGCGGTGTGGGCGGGGCGGCGTTGGGCGCGATAAAAAGTTCGGCCTGGGCTGGGGGTGGCGCCGTGTTCGGTGCGGGCATGGCTGCCGCGTATTGCTGGGTCCATGGCGATGGCGATGGCGATGGCGATGCGGATGGCGATGGTGTGCTCGATAGCCTCGACAAATGCCCCGACACACCCATGGGCGTGAAAGTCGATGCAGTGGGTTGTCCAATAGTGGCCGTCGTTGTGGTGCAAGAAGTGGTCGTGGTTCAGGAAGAAGCCATTGTGGTGCGTGATGTGAATTTCGAATTCAACTCCGCCAAATTGACTGCGTCTGACAAGGACAAGCTCAATGTCATTGCCGCGCGCCTGAAAAAAGACGCGGCCAATGCGCAGCTCAAGGTCACCGGTTACACCGACAGCGTGGGCAACGAAGCCTATAACCTGAAACTGTCCAAACAGCGTGCGCAGTCAGTGGTCGAGTACCTGATCGAAAGCGGCGTTCCGCGCAGTCAGTTCGTTTCTGTGGCAGGTGCCGGTGAATCGAACCCGGTCGCCAGTAATCAGACCCCTGAGGGTCGGGCCCAAAATAGACGTACCGAAATTCTAATCGTCCGCTGAGCAGGCGCCGGGCATTGAGGTTCGCCGCAGATTTGATCCCGGGGTCAAATCTGCGGCGAAACTTTTTGTAAAGGTCTCTGGCGCCGTGCTCCTGCAAGCCGTTAATGTGCGTCCAAAGAAAAAACTGAAGGCGGATGTATGAAGGTGCTTTGGGGGCTGGGTAAGGCATTGATGCTGGTGTTTTGGGGCGTGGTACTGATCAATCTGTCCGCCCCCTTGATCTACCCGTTCGATAGGTTGATGAACGTCGCAGGCAGTCTGTTGCTGCTGACGCACGTGCTTGAAGTACTGCTGTTCAATGGTCGCCTGCAAGACCGCCCGCACCCCTGGCGTGATCGCCTGCTGATTCTTGTGCTTGGAATTTTCCACGCCTACACCCTTGTACCTTCTGAGCGAGAGCCCCGTCATGCGTAAGTTATGTTTGCTGGCTGTCCTGTGCAGCCCTTTTGCCCACGCTGATGTGGTGCTGGTAGAAGCCAACTCGCTGATGCGCTTGCCCGCCAATGCCAGTGTGTTGCACCTGGAAAAACTCGACGTTGCTGATTACGGCACGCTATTGATTCCGGCCGGTGTGACTCAGGTCAACATCGATCAACTGCAATTGGGCCGTGAGGCGCGTATCACCATCGTGCCGGCCGAACGCGGTATCGAGATGCGGGTTGCCCATGCCGAACTGAGCGAAGGTAGCCAGATCAATGCCCGTGGCGCTCCGGGCACCTTTGAAAAACCAGCCCGGCCAGCCCGGGACCTGAGCTTGCGCATTGAGTCACTGCAAGCGCCACAACTGTCCATCGATGCTCGTGGCGGAACTGGCGCCCCGGGTTTTGTCGGGCTTGATGGCGGCAATGGTGAGGAACCTGGCTGCACCTGGGGCGCGGCAGGCGCCGGGTCCAATGGCGATAACGGTGGCGATGGCCAGCCGGGTGCAGCAGGGGGGCAGGTACGAATCGAGCTGCCTCGCGACTACCCTGGCGAGCAGGTCAATGTGCGTGTTGACGGTGGTGCGGGTGGCAAACCCGGTGAGGCCGGACGTCCGGGCTCAGGCGGGAAATCCAAGGGCTGCATCGTTTACCGCACCGATGGTGGCAAATCGGGCCGTCCCGGCCTGGCCGGGCAGCCGGGTGAAGTGGGTACATCGGGCGCGGTGACCATTCAGCGGTTGTAATCCGGGCAATTGCGGGAGTGGGCTTGATCGCGATGGCCTCAGCGCTGTGTGGCTGATACAGCGCGTCGATTGCAATCGCGAGCAAGCCCGTTCCCGCAAAAAACGAAGGTAACAACCCTGCTCAGAAAGTCGGCCGGGCCGCCGCAATGGCGACCAGCACCAGGCCAACAATCAAGTTGCAGCCCACCAACCGACGGATCCGGCCCATCACTGCTGCACCTTCAGCCCACGCCTGAGCCTCTACGGCCTTGCGCAGCTCGGGCAATTGCAGCGACTGAATCCGGATAAACAGCGCCACCATCACGATGTACAGCCCCATCATGATCTGCACGTAGCGCGGCGCCGTTTCAAAACCGTTGAAGCGCATCTGCAGCAGGCCGACACCGCTTATCGGCAAAATGACCACAGCGATCCACACCCAGACAAAAAAACGTTGAAACACTTCAACCCACAGCTTTAACCGCGCCGGGCCTTCAAGGGCTGCGATAGCCGCCGGGCGCAGAATCATCCAGGCGAAAAACATGCCACCCACCCAGATCAGGGCGGCCACTACATGCAGGCTGTAAGCGAGGGCAAAGGCGGTCATTGGGGTACTCCGTTCGGCGCGGGATGAATTAGCGGGGTATGATAGCGGCCATTCGAACCACTGAAAATTTATCCAGCGTTTCTTGCGCCCGAAGAATCATGATTAGTACCGAACTCAAAACCCAGATCCAGGGCGCATATTCGCGTTTTCTCGAATCCAAAAGTCTTAAGCCCCGTTACGGTCAGCGTTTGATGATCGCTGAAGTGGCCAAGGTGCTGGGCGATATCGACACCGACGAAGAAAACCACCGCAGTGGCGCCCCGGCTGTGGTCGCCGTTGAGGCAGGTACTGGCACCGGTAAAACCGTAGCTTATTGCCTGGCGGCCATTCCAGTGGCCAAGGCGGCAGGCAAGCGGCTGGTAGTCGCCACGGCAACCGTCGCGCTGCAAGAGCAGATCGTCTACAAGGACCTTCCGGACCTGATGCGCAACAGCGGCCTGAACTTCACCTTCGCGCTGGCCAAGGGGCGTGGGCGCTATATGTGTCTGTCCAAACTCGACATGCTGCTGCAAGAGGGCCACGCGCAAACCGCGACGGCGCAGCTGTTTGAGGAAGAAGGCTTCAAGATCGAAGTCGATGAGGCCAGCCAGAAGCTGTTCACCAGCATGATCGAAAAATTGGCCGGCAATAAATGGGACGGCGATCGCGACAGTTGGCCCCAGGCACTTGAAGACCAGGATTGGGCGCGCCTGACGACCGATCACAGCCAGTGCACCAACCGTCATTGCCCCAACTTCGGCCAGTGCGCCTTTTACAAGGCCCGCGAAGGCATGAGTAAGGTAGACGTCATTGTCACTAACCACGACATGGTGCTGGCAGACCTCGCGCTGGGTGGCGGAGCGGTATTGCCGGACCCGCGTGACACGGTCTACGTGTTCGATGAAGGCCATCACCTGCCAGACAAGGCTATCGGCCATTTCGCCCATTACACCCGTTTGCGTTCGACGGCGGACTGGCTGGAGCAAACCTCCAAAAACTTGACCAAACTGCTTGCCCAGCACCCGTTGCCGGGCGACTTGGGGCGTCTGCTGGAACAAGTGCCGGAATTGGCCAAAGAGATCAAGGCCCAGCAACAGTTCATGTTCGCAGCGTGTGAGCAAATTGCAGACTTTAAAGTCGGTGATGAGCCAGAAGGTCGTGAGCGACCGCGCCATCGCTTCATCGGCGGCCTGATCCCCGATCACATGCGTGAAATGGGTATCGAACTGAAAAAAGGCTTCTCGCGTCTGACGGACCTGTTCACCCGCCTGACCGAAATTCTCAAGGACGGCATGGACGGTGAGGTCAATATCGGCATCACCAGCAACCAGGCTGAAGAGTGGTACCCGCTGTTTGGCAGTTTGCTGTCCCGTGCTCAAGGCAACTGGGAACTGTGGACTGCATTTACCGTAGAAGACCCTGAGGACAACCCGCCAATGGCGCGCTGGCTGACCCTGGCTGAAAGCGGTTCGCTGTTTGATATCGAGGTCAACGCAAGCCCTATCCTTGCTGCCGAGATGTTGCGCCGCAACCTGTGGAACGTGGCGTATGGCGTGCTTGTGACCTCGGCCACCCTGACTGCGCTGGGTACGTTCGATCGTTTCCGCATGCGTGCAGGTCTGCCGAAAACAGCCGTCACGGCAGTGGTGCCAAGCCCTTTCCATCACGCTGATGCGGGCGTGTTGCGGGTGCCGGACCTCAAGGCTGATCCGCGCGACGCTACGGCCCACACGGCGGCGATCATTCGTGAGTTGCCTGCACTGGTCGAAGGCTCGCGGGGCACCTTGGTGCTGTTTTCATCGCGCAAGCAAATGCAGGACGTGTTCGACGGTCTGGAGCGCGATTGGCGCAAGCAAGTGTTTATCCAGGGCAACCTGTCCAAGCAGGAAACCCTCAATAAACACAAGGCCCGGGTTGATGGCGGAGACTCCAGCGTGCTGTTCGGCCTGGCCAGTTTTGCCGAAGGTGTCGACTTGCCTGGCGCTTACTGTGAACACGTAGTGATCGCCAAAATCCCGTTCTCGGTGCCCGATGATCCGGTCGAGGCTGCGCTGGCGGAGTGGATCGAAGCCCGGGGCGGTAATCCCTTCATGGAGATCTCCGTTCCCGACGCTTCGCTCAAGCTGGTGCAGGCTTGCGGGCGGCTGCTGCGTACCGAACAGGATCGCGGCACCATCACGTTGCTGGATCGGCGCCTGGTTACCCAGCGCTACGGCAAAGCGATTCTTAATGCATTGCCGCCTTTCAGGCGCGAAATTTCTTAAGCGCGAGTCGGCGTTATCGCCGACTTTGCTGTCTATGCTTTGACTTTCACCACCTCACAGGTCCGTTTTCGGCCGTTTGGGAGAACCAGATCCATATGATTCGCCGTTCGCTGTCTGCTGTTTTTGCGTTGCTGGTCACGACCCCGCTGTTGGCGGCGCCTGCTGGTCAACAAACCTTGTTCAATTTCGTTCGCCCGGCCGATGTGGTGCAGGTGGCGACCACGGATGCGAGCTTGCCGCAATACAATGCGGAGCAAACGGCTGAAGGCGAAGTGCTGCGCCGTGTGGTCTTTAACCCTGGCGCAGCGCCAAGCCTGCGTTTAACACCGCAAACCGGGGTTTGGGACTGGTCGCAGTCGGGGATGATGACCCTGCGCATCCAGAACGCAATGAATTGGGCGCTGACTCTGGACGTGACCGTTCAAAGCAATAATGGCCAAACCCTGACCAGCCGTATTGATCTGCCAGCAGGTCCTGCGCAGACCCTGTTGTTGCCGTTAAAAGCCAACTCGCCCCGCAGCCAGGGCATGCGAGCCGGTCCGCCGATGCCGATGACAGTCGATGGCCAGCGAATCCTGCTGGCCGGCAGTCAGGGTGAAATCGATTTGAGCCAAGTGGTCTCGGTGAGCCTGTCGATTCCGCAACCGACCGCAGCGCAGAGCATTCTGCTGGAGCGCTTCGGGGTGCAGGACGGCGAGGGCGTGATCAAGGCCGTCTATGGTTCGATTGTCGATGGCTACGGCCAGTCGACCCGCGCCAAATGGCCGGAACGAGTCACTAACGACGAGCAGCTCAAGGCGGCAGCGGCCAAGGAACAGCAACAACTCAAGGGCTGGCTAGCCGGTCGTACTGACCAGGACAAATATGGCGGTTGGCTCAAGGGCACAGGGTTTGAGGCGACCGGTTTTTTCCGTACCGAGAAACGCAATGGCCGCTGGAACCTGATCACTCCTGAAGGTCACCCGTTTTATTCCCTTGGCCTCAACGCCGTGACCGCCAACGACAGCCAGACCTACGTCGCAGGTCGCGAGTGGATGTTCACCGACTTGCCCAAGGACGGTGCTCCCCTGGCCAACTATTACGGTGTTGCGGACAACAACAGCGGCAATGCGTCTACGCAGGGCCGGGGTTTCAATGCTGGCCGCTGGTACAACTTCTATGGCGCCAACCTGCAGCGCCTCTACGCCCAGCCGTGCGCAGTGGAAAAAACAGAACCGGGCAGCGATCCTGTCATCCCGTGTGCGCCGCAAACCTTCGATGCCAAGCGCTGGCAAACCCATACTCTTGATCGACTCCAAGCCTGGGGCTTCAACACCATCGGCAACTGGAGTGACCCCGAGCTGGGCCTCAACGATCGCGTGCCTTACACCTTGCCGCTGTCGATTGTCGGCGACTACACCAGTATCAGCACTGGGACCGACTGGTGGGGCGGCATGCCCGACCCGTTTGACCCGCGTTTTGCCATGGCCACCGAGCGCGCCGTGGCCATTGCTGCCCGTGACCACCGTGACGACCCGTGGTTGATCGGCTACTTCGCCGACAACGAACTGGCGTGGGCAGGCCCGGGTGATGATCCGAAATCCCGTTATGCATTGGCCCTCGGCACGCTGCGCATGACCACCGACGTACCGGCCAAACGCGCATTCCTCAAGCAGTTGCGGGACAAATACCGCAATCAGCAGGGCCTGTCCAAGGCCTGGGGTATCGACATTCCGGCGTGGGAATTAATGGAAGACCCGGGCTTCGAGGCGCCTTTGCCCAACGCCGAGCACCCGGAAATCGAAGCTGATTACCAGTACTTCCAGAAGGTCTTCGCCGACACCTACTTCAAGACTATTGCGGACTCGCTTAAATGGCATGCCCCCAATCACTTGTTGCTGGGCGGGCGCTTCGCTGTCAGTACGCCTGAGGCCGTGGCCTCCTGCGCCAAGTACTGCGATGTGTTGAGTTTCAACCTCTACACTCTGCAACCGCAGGACGGCTACGACTTTGCCAAACTGCGGGAACTGGACAAGCCGGTGATGATTACCGAGTTCAACTTTGGCTCCCGTGACCGTGGCCCGTTCTGGGGCGGTGTAACCGAAGTGGCCAACGAGGAAGCCCGTGGCCCGGCTTACAGCAAATTCCTCAAGCAGGCCGTGGCGGAGCCCTCGATTGTCGGGGTGCATTGGTTCCAGTACCTGGACCAGCCTGTAACCGGTCGCCTGCTGGATGGTGAAAACGGCCACTTCGGCATGATTGGCATCACTGACTTGCCGTTTACCGGTTTTGTCGACAGCGTACGCAAGTCAAACCTGCAGGCCCTCGACCAGTTGGGTCAAGAGGCCGCCAAAGCCCGGGCTGAAGAAGAAAAAGCAGCCAAAGCGCCTGTGCATGCAAGTGATGACGGCAGCGGCGGGCACTCGGGCGCAGGTCATGCGGGCGGTCACTCGGGTAAAGGCCACTGATTTTCAACCTGATTGCATGTTTGCGTGGGGAGCTGGCTTGCCAGCTCTCGCAGGTTTCAGGCAAATGTATGTGGCTCTGTTTTCACAAAAAAACGACTCCAGTACTGATACTTTGCGCACCGCCTCATCAGCGCACAAAAATTGTGCGCTCAGAGCGCCTTGCTCTGTTTCAAAATCTTACTGGTGCTGGAACAATGCACGCCTTGTAGAGCCATGCTGATCCAGGAGGTACGGGTGCAGATTCAGGGTTTTCACGACCTTAAGTTCGAAGCAGTACGCGAGGCGTTTGCTGATCTTTTCAATGATCCGCAAGAGCGCGGTGCGGCACTGTGCATCCAGATTGGTGGCGAAACGGTACTCGACGTGTGGGCCGGTACGGCTGACAAGGACGCAGAGCAACCGTGGCACACAGACACCATTGCTAACCTGTTTTCTTGCACCAAAACCTTTACGGCGGTCACCGCCCTGCAACTGGTGGAAGAGGGCAAGTTGGAACTCGATGTTCCTGTTGCCCGTTACTGGCCTGAGTTTGCAGCAGCGGGCAAAGAGTCCATCACGTTGCGCCAGTTGCTGAGCCATCGTGCCGGTTTGCCGGCGTTGCGTGAGTTGATGCCGCCAACCGCCTTGTACGAATGGCAAACCATGGTCGATGCGCTGGCCGCTGAAGCACCCTGGTGGACGCCAGGCGAAGGCCATGGCTATGCGGCGATCACCTACGGCTGGCTGGTTGGCGAATTGATTCGCCGCGCCGACGGTCGCAGTGCGGGCCAGTCCATCATGGCGCGTACGGCCAGGCCGCTTGGGCTGGACTTTCATGTCGGGCTGGCCGATGAAGAGTTTTACCGGGTGGCCCATATCGCTCGCAGCAAGGGCGCAATGGGGGATGCGGCAGCGCAGCGTCTGTTGAAGGCGATGATGAACGAGCCCACCTCCATGAGCACGCGTGCATTCACCAATCCGCCGTCGATCATGACCAGCACCAACAAGCCAGAATGGCGTCGGATGGAACAACCAGCGGCCAATGGGCACGGTAATGCCCGTAGCCTGGCGGGGTTCTACAGCGGTTTGCTCGATGGCAGCCTGCTTGAAGCCGAAATGTTTGAGCAGCTGACCTGCGAGCACAGTCTGGGTGAGGATAAAACCTTGCGCACGCAGACCCGCCTCGGGCTGGGTTGTATGCTGGATCAGCCGACCGTGCCTAACGCGACCTACGGTTTAGGCCCCAAAGCCTTTGGCCATCCAGGTGCTGGCGGGTCGATTGGCTTTGCCGACCCAGAGTGTGAAGTGGCCTTTGGTTTTGTGACTAACACACTGGGGCCGTATGTATTGATGGACCCAAGGGCTCAAAAGTTGGTCAAAGTCCTGGCAACGTGTATCTAACAGGGTATTTGTAAGCCGTAGGTCGGAACCCTGTAGCTTTTATGTGTGCAACGTTTTTTTATGTAGGCTTAGTGCCTCTTTATTCTTAATTCATTGTGTGGATATTCAATGTCATCTAATAAGACCCTCGCTTTGGCTCTCTGCCTGGCCATTACTGGTTGCGCACAAACTCCACAGAATGACGCTGAAGGCGGCCACAAATGGTGGCAGTTGGGCTCGTCCGATCAGGCGTCGACTCCTGCTGATAAAAACGCCAGTGCCGCGGCCAAACCGGTAGATGCCAAAGTAACGCCGCCCGTGGCCAAGACTGCAGCGTCAGATGCCAAAGCCCCGGCACCGGCTGCCAAAACCCCAGCTCCAGCCCCGGTAGTTGCCAAAGAAAGTGGCTCCAGCTGGTGGCCATTCGGTTCTGACTCAGCCAAGAAAGATGCCCCGGTAGAAAAAGAAAAAGTTGCCGCCGTAGTTGCTCCCGCTGGCGCGGCAACCTCTACCAAGAATTGGTGGTGGCCTTTTGGTGGCGATGACAAAGCCTCTAAAACTTCTCCAGTTGGCGTGATTCCGATGCCAGACCCGAAAATCACTCAAGCCTGGCTGGATGAGTACGAACCGCGCCTGCGTGTGGCAATCAAGGACACCAACCTGAAACTGGAACGTCGCGAAAACCTGCTGATCATCGTGGCTTCGGCTGACAGTTCGTTCAAGGCAACCCGTCCTGACTTGCTGATGCCGTCGATGCTTGGTCCGTTCACCCGCGTGGCCAAAGTCGTTGAAGGCGATCCAAAAACTGCCGTGCTGGTGCTGGGTCATGCCGACTCTACAGGCGCCATGGCTGCCAATACTCGCCTGAGCCTGGATCGCGCCAAGTCGGTAGCCGCGATCTTCCGCATGAGCGGTTTGCAAGGTAACCGCCTCACCTTGCGTGGCATGGGTTCTGTGATGCCTCGCGCAGCCAACGACAGCAACGAAGGTCGTGCGTTGAACCGTCGGGTAGAAATCCTGATGACTCCGCAAGCCACCATGGTTGCGTTGGTCAGCAAGTACAGCCAGCCGGCGTTGTCGCCAGCTGAACTGGTGGCTGTGCAGCCTGCAGTTCCACCTTCTGTCGCTAAGAAGAATGCAGCGGCCCCGGCCAAAAAAGGCGTTGTCGCCAAAAAGGCAGCCCCGGCCAAAAAAGCAGCAAAGCCTGCGCCTGCAAAGAAGCCCGTCGTGGCTAAAGCCAAAGCTGCTGCTGACAAGAAAGTTGCCGCCAACGATCAAACCAAGAACTGATTGATTCAGGGAAGGATTGCGGCATGACTCAAGCATTGGCAGATATGCGACGTGATTACACCCGTGACGGGCTGACCGAGGCTCAAGCCCCGGCCGAGCCTTTCGCGCTGTTTCATCAGTGGTTCAACGACGCGGTCAAGACCGAACAGCCACCGGTGGAGGCGAACGCCATGACCCTGGCCACGGTCGACCCCGAGGGGCGTCCGCACTGTCGCGTGCTTTTGCTCAAAGGTCTGGATGAACAGGGTTTTACCTTTTTCACCAATTACACCAGCGCCAAAGGCCAGCAACTGACCGAGCGCCCGTTCGCGGCCATGACTTTTTTCTGGCCAACCCTGGAACGTCAGGTGCGCATCGAAGGGCAAGTGGTCAAGGTCACGCCGCAAGAGTCCGATGCCTATTATCAGGTTCGTCCTTTAGGCAGCCGGATCGGTGCCTGGGCCTCTCCGCAAAGCCAGGTGATCGCTGATCGTGACGAATTGCTAGGGTTGCTCAAGGCTACCGAAGCGCGCTTCAGCGACACTCAGCCCCATTGCCCCGAGCACTGGGGCGGCTACCGGTTATTGCCCCAGCGCATTGAGTTTTGGCAGGGGCGGCCAAGCCGTCTGCACGATCGCCTGAACTATCGGCGTGAAGGGGGGGAGTGGACTCGAGAGCGCCTGGCGCCTTGAAGAGGTTCCATGCGAGGGTGGCGCGCAGTGCAAAAAGATTATTTCGCGCTACTCTTTGCTGAAGTTTTAAATGGCAAAGCAGTTCTGTTTTTACTGTACAGACGCTGAATAAAGCCTTTTTATCCGCGCTGTACCGTGACAGGTCACCGGCAGCGGAGTTTAATGAATCCCTGATCTTTTGGAGTTGATCCTATGCGTAAGTCTGTTCTGTTGGTTGCCGCTTTTTCTACCATGACTGTCCTGTTGGGCGGCTGCACCTCCAACCTGACCGGCGATAGCTACTCGCGTGACGAAGCTCGACGCGTACAGACCGTTCGTATGGGCACCATCGTTGCCTTGCGCCCTGTACAAATCGAGGGCACCAAGACTCCGATCGGCGCTGCGACCGGCGCTATCGTGGGTGGTGTCGGCGGTAGCGCCATCGGCGGTGGCCGTGGCAGCATCGTGACAGCCGTCATCGGCGCAGTAGCCGGTGGCCTGCTGGGTTCTGCGGCCGAATCGGGCCTGACCAAAACTCAGGGTGTAGAAATCACCGTACGTGAAGACGACGGCAGCACCCGTGCCTACGTGCAGCAGGTTGAGCCGAACCAGGTGTTCCGCACCGGCGAGCGCGTGCGCATCATGACGGTTGATGGCACCAGCCGCGTTACCCAGTAAATCTGGCAATAGCGCTAAAACAAAACCCCGACCAGTGCGAACTGGGCGGGGTTTTTTTATGTCGGCCAATACTGCTCAGGACGAGTGCCTGAACGCCTGGTCGGCGCCTGACAGCGTTATGGCTATGTGATCCAGCAAGCGCTCTGCCGTGTACTTGGGCATCGAGTTGAACACCAGCACCACTGCCAGGCCCATCACCAGCGCAGGCCGAGGTATTTTGCCCAGGGTGTTTTTCTTCAGGCTGAACAGAAACACACAGGCGGCAACCGAGCCTATCAGGGCGCCTGCGATAGCTTCCGGCAATGGGTGAATGGTATGGGCGACATAGTGGATAGCGAACCACCAGGTGGCCACTAACCCTGCTCCTAACACTGGCCAGCGCAAGCGATGATCGAGCTGCTGGCACAGCAGATTCAGCATCACGGTGAAGACCAGGCAGGCATTCATGGCGTGTCCGCTGAAGACCGCAATGCCCAGGTCGTGAAGGCCAATGCCCCAGCCCTTGAACAGGATTTTGCTCGCGCCCACGACGAGGTAGGCAGACACCAGCACGGCCACCCATACAAAAGCGATTCTCTTAGACGCGCCCACCCATAGCCAGGCAGCAATGACCAACGCTGCCGGGAACATGACGGTGATGCCCGCGTACTGCACAATTTGAAATTTGTCTTCCACGCTTCCCTCTCTGGCGGTTCACACATGACAAGGGCAACGCAGATGACCTGCGTTGCCCTTGTCATGAGCCAGCCCGCTCCCGCATTAAGGCAGGGTCACGCCATAGGTTGTTTACGGCTAAAGAACAGTGTGACGGCATAGCCGATCAGCGCAGCCAGGATAGAGCCGGTCAGGATACCCATGCGGTCCATGCCCACGTATTCGCTGCTGCCTGCCACGAACGCCAGTGAACCCACGAACAGGCTCATGGTGAAGCCGATGCCGCACAGAATGGCGACGCCAAACACCTGGCCCCAGTTTGCGCCTGCCGGCAGTGCGGCCATGCCGGTCTTGATAGCGATCCAGGTCAAGCCGAAGACTCCCACGGTTTTACCGATCAGCAAGCCCGCAGCAATGCCCATTGGCACGTGGCTGACAAAACTGTGCATGCTGACACCCGCCAGCGATACGCCCGCATTGGCAAATGCAAACAATGGCAGGATCGCGTAAGCCACCCACGGATGCAGTGCATGCTCGATGGTCATCAAGGGCGACGGTTCGGAGTTTTTGGTCCGCAGCGGGATACAGAACGCCAGCGTTACGCCCGCCAACGTGGCATGCACACCGCTTTTGAGTACGCACACCCAGAGGATCAGGCCGATGATCATGTAAGGCGCAACCTTGATCACCCCCATGCGGTTCATCGCAATCAGGGCGACCAGGCACGCGGCCGCCAGCATCAGCGATACGCCGGACAGTTCGCTGGAGTAGAACACCGCGATCACAATGATCGCCCCCAGGTCATCGATGATCGCCAGGGTCATCAGGAACAGCTTGAGAGACACGGGAACACGCTTGCCAAGCAACGCCAGCACGCCGAGGGCGAAGGCAATGTCAGTGGCCATGGGGATCGCCCAGCCGTCGAGCGCGTCGGGGTAGTCCTTGTTGATGTACCAGTAAATCAGCGCCGGCACGACCATCCCGCCGATGGCGGCGGCACCGGGCAGCACCACTTGCGAGGGCTTGGACAGCTGGCCTTCGAGCAGTTCGCGCTTGACCTCAAGGCCGATCAACAGGAAGAACAGGGCCATCAGGCCATCGTTGATCCACAGTAGTGAAGGCTTGGCGATTTGCAGGGCGCCGATTTGTACCGCTACCGGCACGTCCAGAAAGGCCGTGTAGTAATGGGAAAGCGGTGAGTTATTGATGATCAAAGCCAGAGCGGCCGCGGCAATCAACAGCAGACCGCTGGCAGCTTCCAACTGAAAGAAACGAGTGAAAGTGCTACGCAGAGGCAAGGTCGCTCTCCATCGATTAAGTAAAAGGTGCGACACCCTAACCTGTGGGGTTAGGGGTTAAAACAAAAACTATATTCTTTTTTGTTATAAGCAGCGGTTTGATCTCTCATCGCCAAAGAGCCTAGCAGTTGTGTGTCAAATTGAGTCTGTTCTGTGCCTGTGGTGGCTTTGCAAAATGGCTTAGGATTAGGTGTTATAGACCGCACGCCATGCTGTGCTTTCCCTTCTTGCTACCAAGAGCCACCCCCCCATGAACCAAGACCGCCAGTGGGCCCGCGAAGCCATTCGCACGATTGAGGCAGACTTTCAGCGCTGCGCTGACACCCATCTGATTCCGGTGTCGCTGCCGGGGTTGCCGGGTGTCGAGTTGTACTTCAAGGACGAATCAAGTCATCCCACGGGCAGCCTCAAGCATCGTCTGGCGCGTTCGCTGTTTTTGTATGCCTTGTGCAATGGCTGGCTAAAGTCCGGTTCACCGGTGATCGAAGCGTCCAGCGGTTCGACGGCTGTGTCCGAAGCCTATTTCGCCCGATTGCTGGGTCTACCTTTTATTGCCGTAATGCCTGCCAGCACTTCACCCGCCAAGATCGAGCAAATAGCCTTTTATGGCGGCCAAAGTCATTTGGTCCAAGACCCCACCCAGATCCACACCGAATCCGAGCGCCTGGCCCGTGAAACCGGTGGCCATTTCATGGACCAGTTCACCTATGCCGAACGGGCTACGGACTGGCGGGCGAACAACAACATCGCCGAGTCGATCTTCCAGCAATTGCGTTTTGAGCGTCACCCGGAACCGAGCTGGCTGATTTCAAGTCCTGGCACGGGCGGTACAACCGCAACTTTGGGGCGTTATGTTCGCTATCGCCAGCACAACACCCGTGTGCTGTGTGCAGATGCCGAGCAATCGGTGTTCTTTGATTTTTACCTGAGTGGTGACGCCAGTTTGCGACTGGACTGCGGCTCGCGCATTGAAGGTATCGGCAGGCCCCGGGTAGAGGCCTCATTTTTGCCGAAGGTGATCGACGCAATGGTCAAGGTACCGGACGCCCTGTCGCTGGCGGCCATGCATTACCTGGCGCAGAGCATGGGGCGGCGGGTCGGTGGGTCCAGCGGGACTAACCTGATCGGCGCATTGATTGCGGCGCAACACATGGTTGCCAATGGCGAGTCGGGTTCGATCGTGGCGATTTTGTGTGATGGCGGAGAGCGGTATGCCACGACCTACTACGATGCGCAGTGGCTCAAGGCTCAGGGGTATGAGCTGGAGGGCTTGATTGCAGCGGTCAAGGCCTGCGTGGAGCAGGGCGTGGCATTGCCCGAAGGGGTGTTGCGGGAGGGGATTTAAAGCGCCAGCAAGCTGGCGCCCACAGGTCGATCCCTGTGGGCGCCAGCCGTCACGGATTTACGCGTCGATACCCAGAATGTCGCGGGCAACGGCTTCGGCAATCCGAATCCCGTCAACACCGGCCGACAGGATACCGCCAGCGTAACCTGCGCCTTCGCCAGCCGGGAACAAGCCCTTGACGTTGAGACTCTGCATCGACGCATCACGGGTCATGCGCAGAGGCGACGAGGTGCGGGTTTCGATACCGGTCAAGATCGCGTCATGCATCGAGAAGCCTTTGATCTGCTTCTCGAATGCCGGCAAGGCTTCACGGATGGCTTCAATGGCGTAGTCCGGCAAGGCCAGCGCCAAATCACCCAGGGACACGCCCGGCTTGTAGGACGGTTCAACGCTGCCCAGCTCGGTGGACGGTTTGCCCGCAATAAAGTCGCCAACCAGCTGCGCCGGTGCCTCGTAATTGCTGCCACCCAACACGTAGGCGTGGGCTTCCAGGCGCTCTTGCAGCTCGATACCGGCCAATGGCCCACCCGGGTAGTCTTCAGGGGTGATGCCGACCACGATGCCCGAGTTGGCATTGCGTTCGTTTCGCGAGTACTGGCTCATGCCGTTGGTCACGACACGCCCTGGTTCGCTGGTCGCGGCAACCACGGTACCGCCCGGGCACATGCAGAAGCTGTAGACCGAACGGCCGTTTTTGGCGTGGTGCACCAGTTTGTAATCGGCGGCGCCCAGTTTAGGGTGGCCGGCGTACTTGCCCAGCCGCGCACTGTCGATCAACGATTGCGGGTGTTCGATCCGGAAACCTACCGAGAACGGTTTGGCTTCCATGTAGACGCCGCGACCGTGGAGCATACGGAACGTGTCACGGGCGCTGTGGCCCAGGGCCAGGATCACGTGGCGCGAGTTTAGTTGCTCGCCGTTGGCCAGTACCACGCCGGTCAATTGACCATCGTCGATCAGCACGTCAGTCACGCGCTCTTGAAAACGCACTTCGCCGCCCAGCGCGATGATCTGCTGGCGCATGTTTTCGACCACGCCGGTCAGACGGAACGTACCGATATGCGGCTTGCTGACGTAGAGGATTTCGTCCGGCGCACCGGCTTTGACAAACTCGTGCAGCACTTTACGGCCGTGGTGCTTGGGATCCTTGATCTGGCTGTAAAGCTTGCCGTCCGAGAACGTGCCTGCGCCGCCTTCGCCAAACTGTACGTTGGACTCGGGGTTGAGTACGTTTTTACGCCACAGGCCCCAGGTGTCCTTGGTGCGCTGGCGAACTTCGGTGCCGCGCTCAAGAATGATCGGCTTGAAGCCCATTTGTGCCAGCAGCAGGCCGGCGAAAATACCGCACGGACCAAAGCCCACCACAATCGGGCGCTGGCTTAAATCTTGTGGGGCCTGGCCGACGACTTTGTAGCTGACGTCTGGTGCTGGATTGACGTTACGGTCGTCCGCGAACTTGACCAGCAGCGGCGCTTCATCGCGCACGTTCAGGTCGATGGTGTAGATAAAGCACAATTCGGACGATTTTTTACGCGCATCGTAGCTGCGCTTGAACAAGGTGAAATCGACCAGGTCATCACTTTCGATGCCCAGGCGCTGCAGGATGGCAGGGCGCAGGTCTTCTTCGGGATGATCGATCGGCAGCTTGAGTTCGGTAATTCGTAACATGACAGTGTCCAGTATCGGGGGGCCAGGTAAACCCTGGCAGAACCGCCAATTGTAAGCTGCTTCGGGGCAATATGCGGCAACAGTTGTCGGTTAGTCGTTGCGTGCGCCACCAAAATAGCCGCAGCCGCGCTGGACCTGGCCGTTGATACGCAGCTCGGCGCCCAGGTGTTGCACGCTGCCGTCAACACTGTCGGTGCAACGCTGTGGGGCAACCCATAGCTCTATGCGTTGATTGTTGGCTTCAGTGGACAGGGAAAAACGGCCATCACCGATCTGTTCTTCAACATAAGGCAGAGCCAGATCTGGCTGGCCTTCGCGTTTAAGTACCATGCCCTTGCCCCCGGCTTGTACCTCCCATGCCGGGCCATTGCCGTTGGCGTGTACGGTCAGTTGCTTGAAGTTTGGGTCCTGGCAGGCGCTGCTGCTGCGTTCAAGACGATAGAGCTGTTGCACCTGGACTTCACCGTCCGCACCGGGGGTTTTGCTGGCGACAAAACTGCCGCGAATATCGGCGAACAACTTGCCCGGTTTATTGGGCATATAAGAAGCGTCCTGCACCAGAGTGGTGTCGGCGCTGTCGCGCACCTCATAGCGCTGCTGGCCGACGCACGGTTGGAACACCAGATGATCACCGGATGAAACCAGCTCACCTTGCAGGCGGGTCAGGCCAGCGGTGGTGTCAGCTGGCTTGCTGTTGAGCAGTTGGCAGCCCGCAAACAGGGGCAGCAGGGCAAACAAAACCAAGGGACGAACAGCACGCATCATTGGGACTCCTGACTAGAGCCGCCACGTTACTCAGGCTGGCGGTGCATCACAAGAGGTTCACCTTCTGTAGTCGCTGCCGCAGGCTGCGATTGGAGCTGTGGGTTCTTCAAGAAAAAGGCTTGCTTCGCAACCCTTCGCAGCCTGCGGAAGCGACTACAGAGCTCGGCTCAACCCACTATGTAGGTTTGCCCGGTTTGCAGGCCTTCGACACTTTTTGCGTAGGCCAATGCCACATCCGCGCCTGCTACAGGTTTGAAACCACGGAAGTACGGCGCGTACTTGCCCATCGCCTCTTCCAGTACCGTAGGGCTCACCGAGTTAACCCGCAGCCCGCGCGACAGCTCAATGGCCGCTGCTTTTACAAAGCCGTCGAGTGCTGCGTTGACCAGTGCCGCCGAACTGCCCGTGCGAATCGGCTCGCGATTGATGACACCGCTGGTGAAGGTGAACGAGGCGCCATCGTTGGCAAACTCGCGACCAATCAGCAGCAGGTTGACTTGCCCCATCAACTTGTCCTGCAGGCCCAGGGCGAAGTCGCTTTCGCTCATGTCTTCCAGTGCGGCGAACTTAACGTTGCCAGCGGCACAGACCAGCGCGTCGAAGCGTCCGGTCTGTTCGAACAGCTTGCGAATCGAGGTGCTGTCGCTGATATCGACCTGAAAATCGCCACTTTTGCGGCCAATACGTACGATCTCGTGGCGCGATGACAGCTCGCGATCAATGGCTGAACCGATGGTGCCGTTAGCGCCGATCAACAGGATTTTCATACTGTGTTCCTTCATGGATGAGGTGAGTGCTTAGTCTAGTGCTGGTTTTTTAGCGGGATAAGCGCACTAATTGGCAACCTTTGGTTTTCATATGGAAACAATCCATGAGCGAAATGGATGACTTAGCGGCATTCGCGGTGTTGATCGACGCGGGCAGTTTTACCTTGGCCGCCCAGCAATTGGGCTGCAGCAAGGGGCAACTGTCCAAGCGCATCAGCCAGCTGGAGGCACAGTTTTCGGTGGTGTTACTGCACCGCACCACCCGGCGTTTGAGCCTGACGGCTGCAGGTGCTGCGTTACTGCCCCAAGCCCAGGCACTGGTCGTGCAAGTGGAGCGGGCGCGTCAGGCATTGGCCCGCCTCAAGGACGATATGGCGGGCCCGGTGCGTATGACCGTGCCCGTATCCTTGGGCGAAACCTTTTTTGATTCACTGCTGCTGGAATTCTCCCGCGAATACCCCCAGGTGCAGATCGAACTGGAGCTCAACAACAGTTATCGAGATATGGCGCGGGAGGGGTTTGACCTGGCGATCCGCTCGCAGGTCGCCAGCAACGAGCGGCTGGTCGCCAAGCTTGTACTCAACTGGCACGAGATCACCTGTGCCAGCCCGAGCTACCTTGAGCAACACGGCGAACCAGCTACGCCGCAGCAACTGGTCGAGCATAGCTGCCTGTTGAACAGTCACTACAGCGGTCGTGAAGAGTGGCAGTACCACCTCCAGCATGAACTGCACCGTGTTCGGGTCTCGGGGCCATTTGCCAGCAATCACTACAGTCTGCTGAAAAAAGCCGCGGTGATCGGTGCAGGTATCGCACGTTTGCCGTCGTACATGCTCAATGCCGAACTGGCCGATGGACGATTGCGCGCTTTGTTGCGTGACTATCAAACCCGCAGTAACCCCATGTATCTGGTTCATCCGTATCAGGGCGGTTTACCCAAGCGGACGCAGGTTTTGGCGGATTACCTTGTGGGCTGGTTCCAGCGCAGTGGTGAGGCAATTGATTTGCTTTAACGAAAATGTCTGGCGATCAGATGATCAATCGACAACGCTCCCGGGCCTTTGGCCATTAGGTACAACAGAATCGCGATCCATGTACCGTGAGTGGGGTAGGCGTCCGGGTACACGAATAACTGAATGGTCAGCGTCATCCCCAGCAGTGCCAGCGCTGAAAAACGTGTGGCAAGCCCTAGCAGGATCAGCAGCGGGAAGAAGTGTTCAATGAAAGTTGCTGCGTACGCGGCTATTTCTGGGGGCAGCAGCGGGACTTTGTATTCCGTGCTGAACAAGTACACCGCTGAGTCGGCCAAGCGTGGCATACCGAGTTGAAAGGTGCCATTTACCAGATCTATAGCCAGGCCCTCGACTTTAGTCTGGCCCGACTTCCAGAACACTGCAGCGATAGAAAACCGAGCGACAAAGGCTATCAGCGTGTGGGGGATGCGTTGCATCAGTCCGATTAAACGGCGTATCTGGCATGTGGGCGTTGCATTGGGGTTCATGGCGATACCTCAGCGGTGGGGTTTAGGCCGGTGATGGCGTCATGGCTGATCAGCAGCGCCAGGGCCTGGCCCAGATCAAAATCAGGGTCGGCTTCCAGGGCCTGGCAAGCGGCCAGCTCCAGGGCCCGGCCTTCCTTGAGCCCGTCCACGAACGCTGCACACCCGCAGCCAACTGCGAACACTTCCACCCGTAATCCGTTGCGTAGCACCACGGCGCTTTGTAGCTGGTACGGGTCAATGCCATGGATTTGGCCCTGGTGTTGATGTGCGGTCCATAGAGCGGCTATGGCGTAGGTCGAGTGCAGGCTTGCGACGCCAGGATGCAGTTGCAGGCACAACTGGCCCAGGCTGTCGGGATTGTTGAGCGCGTGGATCAATAAGTGCGGGTCCACCGCGCAGGCGTCTGCGGCGTGAAAGGCCTGGACGCACAAAAGCTCCAGGCGTGCGACATCCGCCAAGTAAGGCACGCTGCTGGCGGATGCGAAACCCTCGACAAAATCTGCGAACTGGACGCCATAGGTGCTCATTACAGGGCTTTTTGGCGGGAACTCTTGAATAAATGCCCGCGCCATGGCCTGAAAAAAAACGTCGCCAACCAGCTGCCAAACGACCGGGTAGCTCGTGGCTAGTGCGTTGATCAGGCCACTGTGGACATTGTTGCGATAAACCGCAAAACGACGCTCAATGTCGCCGTTATGGCAGGAAATACCTTGCGGGTAAGGCGTATCAGGATCGAGCAGCACTGCGCTGAAAGCATCTTGCATATTCATGGTCGCACCTGTGTGCTGCTCAGGTAGCGCTCGGCAAGTCGTGCTTCCTTGACCAGTTCGGCAAGTGCAGGCAGGTGGTTGTCGCGCTCGATCAGGGTGGCCATTGGGCCAGTTCGTTCCAGTGTTCGTTGGTACAGCGTCCACACGGCCTGATCGACGGGTGATCCGTGATTGTCGATAAGCAGGCGCTCGCCAAGGCTATCGGTCTCTTCGGCAAAACCTGCCAGGTGAATCTCGCCAACAGCCCGTAGCGGCAAAGCATCGAGGTAGGCAAGGGGATCACGGGCGTGGTTGATGCAGGACACGTACAGGTTGTTAACGTCCAGCAAGAGGCCACAACCACTGCGGGTGATGACTTCGCGGATGAAGTCGGCCTCGTCGAAATGGGCCTCGTCGAACTCAATATAGGTTGCGGGATTTTCCAGCAGGATTTGGCGCTGCAACAGATTCTGGACCTGATCAATGTGCGCGCATACCCGTGTCAACGTGGCGGTGTCATAACGTAAAGGCAGCAGGTCATTCAAAAAATACGGCCCGTGGGAAGACCATGCCAGATGTTCGGAAAACATCAGGGGCCGGTAGCGGTCGAGCAATGTGCTTACGCGTTGCAAATGCTCGGGATTGAGCGGGCTTTGGCCCCCGATCGACAGGCCGACGCCGTGTATCGACAGGGGATACTGTTCGCAAATCAGGCTCAGGTAGTGGTGGAACGGGCCTCCGGCGACCATGTAGTTTTCGGCGTGTACTTCAAAGAACCCGACGTCAGGCCGGGTGGCGAGTACATCCTGGAAATGTTCGGCCTTGAGCCCCAGCCCCGCACGCGGTGGGAGCTGGGGCGCACGAGGCGCGATGAGCGAAGCAAGCGGGCTATGCATCATCAGCACTCAGTGTACGAATCAGGATTTGGCTTTGTAGGCAGCCATTTGGCCAAAGCCTGAGGGTGAAGTGCTGCTGGAGGTTTTTTCGCAGGTGCCTTTTGGTACGAGTTTCCAGGCATCGGCCTGATTATCTACCTTGGCGGTTCCTGCACAGGTAGTGCCTGCCCCTGCGGCGCAATCGTTATGGCCTTTCATGGCAACCCCGAAGCACTTCTCCATATCGCCAGCAGCCTGAGCGGGCAGGGCGGCGATACTCAGGGCGGAACCCAGAGCAAGCGCCAGTGCAGCGGCGGACAGGGTGCGGGTAGTTTTGTTGTTCATGGTGATTCTCCAGATCCCGGTAGCGATTGCTGCCGGCTTACCAAACTAGAGAAGCGAGATCGAAGGTTGTTACAGCCAATTTAAAATATTTTATGCAGCCGCTGATTCGACAGCGGCTTGTATGTTGGCGCTAAACCGTTTTTCGTAGGGGTCTGTGACGTCTGCGATGCATTTTGCTTTTGCTGGAGCCACACGAATGTCCAGACGACGCGAATGCCCATGACAGTGCCGGAGTGAGGGAACCACCGAGCCTGGGCGAGGCGGCCGAATGGTAGGGCAAGCCTTTTTGGTTACTTTTTCGGCGTTTGGAAAAAGTGACCCGCCGTAAGGGCGGAACCCGTAGAAAGTCGTGACACATCGAATGGATATGTACTCGGCATCGCTGCGGGCGCATCGCAAAACAACTGGCACACGGGGTACATATCCGGCATTCGCGGTTAACTGAAATGATGGTTTCGCTTTTACAGCGAGGCACTTTTGTCAAACAGCCACAAAAGTACCCAAAAAGGCCTTGCCCCAGCGTACGGCCCTCGCTGCGCTCAGGTGTCCCTCACTCCGGTCCCGCTCCGTGGGCACGCCGTGACGGGCCATCCATGGCCCAACACGGCTCTCCCGGCATCCATGCCGGTCGACCCACTACGCAGAACCTGCGCTCGGCCTCCCGAAGGGCAGGCAGATCAAAAACCAGTGCAAAAACAAGATCAACGGCCCGCCGAGGCGGCCTACAGGCCGACCTGTTTAGCGAAGCACATTTCTCTAAACAGGCCGGTTGGCAACAGAGTATCTACAGGGTTTGGCTGTCCCGCTTCGTAGCAGTTGACGAGTAGAACGAGGCTACGTTCGGCGTGATGCGGCACTCCGGCGTAGCCGTCGCAAAATCAAACATTGCGGTGTGCCAGTCGACCCTGGAACTCATGTTTACGACGACTGCGTCGCCGGACGCAGCAACGTTCCTTCGCCAGCTGCAGAAAACTCAGTAGGGGACTATAAAAAACGGCCCCGAAGGGCCGTTTTGTGTCGCAGGCAGGTTTAGCCGCCCAAGTACGCGTCACGCACTTTTGGATCGCTGAGCAATTGCTCGCCAGTGCCTTGCATGACCACCCGGCCGTTTTCCAGCACGTAGGCGCGGTCAGCGATTTTTAGCGCCTGGTTTGCGTTTTGCTCCACCAGAAACACCGTTACGCCTTCATCTCGCAGTTGTTCGATGATGTCGAAAATCTGCTGAATGATGATCGGTGCCAAACCCAGTGATGGTTCATCCAGCAACAACAGCTTGGGCTTGCTCATCAATGCGCGGCCAATGGCGAGCATTTGCTGCTCACCACCGGACATGGTGCCGCCCCGTTGTGTGAAACGTTCTTTCAGGCGCGGGAACAAGTGCAGAACCTTGTCCATTTGCTCTTCGTATTCCTGCTTCTCGGTAAAGAATCCGCCCATGGCGAGGTTCTCTTCCACAGTCAGACGAGCAAACACCCGGCGCCCCTCAGGCACAACGGCGATGCTTTTGCGCATGATCTGCGCCGAGCTCAGCCCCACCAGTTCCTCACCCAGATAACGAATACTGCCGCTGTGGGCTTGCGGCGAGCCGCACAAGGTCATCATCAGGGTTGATTTGCCAGCCCCGTTGGCGCCGATCAGGGTGACGATCTCGCCCTGACGTACTTCAACGTTGACGCTGTGCAGGGCCTGGATCTTGCCGTAAAAGGTCGAAACGTTTTCGAATTGCAGCATTTTACGCTTCCCCCAAATAGGCTTTGATCACTTCAGGGTTGTCGCGGATCTGTTCCGGCGTCCCGTCAGCCAAAGGCGTGCCCTGGTTGATCACCACGATATGGTCCGAAATGCTCATGACCAATTTCATGTCATGCTCAATCAACAACACGGTCGCGTTGTGCTCATTGCGCAAAACGCTGATCAGCGCCTTGAGATCTTCGGTTTCCTTGGGGTTAAGGCCTGCCGCGGGTTCGTCGAGCATCAGGATGCGCGGGCGCGTCATCATGCAGCGTGCGATTTCCAGGCGTCGTTGCTGGCCGTACGCCAGAGTCCCCGCCGGGCGGTTGGCGAACTCGGTCAGGTTGACCTTGTCCAGCCAGTACGCGGCGTAGTCCAGGGCCTCACGTTCGCTTTTGCGAAATGACGGGGTTTTGAACAGGCCTGCCAGGAAGTTGGTGTTGAGGTGGCGGTGCTGGGCAATCAGCAGGTTCTCAACGGCTGTCATGTCTTTGAACAGGCGCACGTTCTGGAAGGTGCGGACCACGCCTTTTCGCGCAATCTCATGGCCCGGCAAGCCTTCAATCGCTTCACCGTCCAGAAGGATGCTGCCCGCAGACGGTTTATAAAAACCGGTCAGGCAGTTGAAGACGGTGGTCTTGCCGGCGCCGTTAGGGCCGATCATCGACACAACCTGTTTTTCCTTGACGGTCAGGGCCACGCCATTCACCGCCAACAAGCCGCCAAAGCGCATGCTAAGGCCGCTGACTTTCAGTAACTCGCGGCTCATTTTCGCAGCTCCAGGTGAGGACGTTGCATTGGCAGCAGACCTTGCGGACGCCAGATCATCATCAGCACCATCAGTGCTCCGAACAGCAGCATCCGGTATTCGCTGAATTCACGCATCATTTCCGGAAGCAGGATCATCACCACGGCTGCCAGGATGACACCCAGCTGCGAGCCCATGCCGCCCAGTACCACGATGGCCAGAATGATCGCCGACTCAAGGAAGGTGAACGATTCTGGAGTCACCAAGCCCTGACGAGCAGCAAAGAAGCTGCCAGCAAAACCTGCAAAGGTAGCGCCCAGAGTGAAAGCTGACAGCTTGATCACGGTCGGATTCAAACCGAGGGCCCGGCAGGCAATTTCGTCTTCACGCAGTGCTTCCCACGCGCGACCGATGGGCATGCGCAGCAGGCGGTTGATGACGAACAACACCAGTAGCACCAGCACCAGCGCGATCAGGTACAGGAAAATGACCTTGTTGATCGAGTTGTAGGCGATGCCAAAGTACTCGTGAAAGGTTTGCATGCCTTCGGCAGCGGTTCTGTCGAAGCTCAGACCGAACAGCGTTGGTTTCGGGATGTTGCTGATACCGTTTGGCCCGCCGGTGATATCGGTCAGGTTACGCAGGAACAAGCGGATGATTTCGCCGAAGCCCAAGGTCACGATGGCCAGATAGTCACCGCGTAAACGCAGGACCGGGAAGCCCAGCAAGAATCCGAAGGTTGCTGCCATCAAGCCAGCCAGCGGCAAGCAGATCCAGAAGCTCAGGCCGAAGTAATGCGCGAGCAATGCGTAGGTGTAGGCACCCACGGCATAGAACCCGACATACCCCAGGTCAAGCAGGCCGGCCAGCCCGACCACAATGTTCAGGCCCAGGCCGAGCATCACGTAGATCAGGATCAGCGTGGCAATGTCCACGGCACCACGGGAGCCATAGAACGGCCAGATCAGGGCAACCACCACCAAACCGAGAATGATCCAGCGCTGGGTGCTGGGCAGGGTCAGGAAGTTGGTGGCCTTGGCAGGCACTTTTGGAAGGCTGGGGGAGCTTTTCCAGGCCGAGGTCAGTTGCTGGTTGAAAAACACGCGCACAAACATCAGCAAGGAGCAGATCGCGATCACGCTCAGGGTAAAGGTGCTGGTGTTGTGAACTTCGATGTTGATCCCGACGATAGTCAGTTTCAGACCGAGTACCGGGTAGGCGACGGCCCAGACCAACAGGGCGCTGAAGAGCGCCGACTTAAGATTCCTAGTCATACTTTTTCAATCTCCGGACGCCCCAAAATGCCGGTCGGACGGAACAGCAGCACCAGCACCAGCAAGCCAAAAGCCACTACGTCTTTGTACTGGTCGCCGAAGATATCGGCACCAAAGGCTTCAGCCACACCAAGTACCAGGCCACCGAGCATCGCGCCAGGAATACTGCCAATACCGCCCAATACCGCAGCGGTGAAGGCTTTAAGGCCTACCAGGAAACCTGCGTTAGGGTTGATCACACCGTATTGAACGCTGATCAACACCGCCGCTACGGCTGCCAGGGCTGCACCGATCACGAAGGTCAACGCAATCACGTTGTTGGTATTGATACCCAACAGGTTGGCCATTTTCATGTCTTCGGCGCAGGCGCGGCAGGCGCGACCCATGCGTGAGCGAGAGATGAACAGGGTCAGGCCTAGCATTGCGAGGAAGGTGACGACGAAGACCACGATTTGCATGTAGGAGACGATAACTTCACTAGCGCCTCCAGGGCCAAAGGTGAAGCCGCCTGGAATCAGGTTAGGGATCGATTTGTCTTTTGAGTCCTGTGCCAGTAGTACGGTGTTTTGCAGGAAGATCGACATACCGATGGCGGAAATCAATGGGATCAGGCGATTACTGCCACGCAATGGACGGTAGGCAACCCGTTCGATGCTGTAGCCGTAGGCGCTGGTGACCACAATGCTGGCAATAAACGCGGCAGTCAGCAGAAGTGGCACGCTGTCCAGACCCATCATGGTCAGACCGGCGATGGCGATAAACGCAATATAGGAACCAATCATGTACACCTCGCCGTGGGCGAAGTTGATCATTCCAATAATGCCGTAAACCATCGTGTAGCCGATGGCGATCAGGGCATAAGTGCTGCCAACGTTGAGGCCGTTAACCAGCATTTGGAAGAAGTGATAGATGTCAGGCATTACAAAGCTCCTAAAAACCTGAGACGCATTTCACTGGTGGAGTCATTTTCCGGCCCGGGCTATATGGGTCTTCACCCACTTGGAGCACAGGTCTTCTGCCAGCGAACCGCTGGTGACGGTTTTAAAGATTTTCAGGTGGGCAGACTTTCGGATCACGAAAGCGCAGCCCCATTTCCACGAACCAAAGACCCGTAAAACAAAACCCACCGCTTGTGCAGTGGGCTTTGTTGTCAGGTCGGGAACCGACCCTTACTGAGGGCTTACTTCAGTTTTAGGTTTGCCGAAGTGCCATTCGTAAACCACGAATTTGAAATCTTCCACGTCGCCTTTGGAGTCAAACTTAAGGTTGCCGGTAGGGGTTTTGTAGGTGCCTTTGTGGATCGCTTCAGCGACTTTGGTCGGGTCATCGCTTTTGGCTTGCTCGATACCGCCGGCAATCACTTCAACCGCTGCGTAAGCCGGGAACACGAACGGGCCGGTAGGGTCTTGCTTCTTGGCAGCAAAGGCATCAACCAGAGCTTTGTTGGCTGGATCGGCGTCGAATGCTTTTGGCAGGGTAACCAGCAGGCCTTCGGAAGCGCCCTGGGCGATTTGCGAGATGGACTCGTTGCCCACGCCTTCAGGGCCCATGAACTTGGCGTTCAGGCCTTTTTCTTTAGCCTGGCGAAGGATCAGACCCAGCTCAGGGTGGTAGCCGCCGTAGTAAACGAAGTCGACGTTGGCTTGCTTGAGCTTGGCAATAACCGAGGAGTAGTCTTTTTCGCCAGCGTTGACGCCTTCAAAGACAGCGACCTTGACGCCTTTGTCTTCCAGGGTCTTTTTAACGGCGGTGGCGATGCCTTCACCGTATTGCTGTTTGTCGTGCAATACCGCGACGACTTTCGGCTTAACGTGATCCGCGATGTAGTTACCGGCAGCAGGGCCTTGGGCGCTGTCCAGGCCGATGGTGCGGAAGATCATTTTGTAACCGCGAGCGGTGATTTCCGGGCCGGTGGCGGCCGGGGTAATCATGATGATGCCTTCGTCTTCGTAAATGTCCGAAGCTGGCTGAGTGGAGCTGGAGCACAGGTGACCGACTACAAATTTGATGCCGTCATTGACGACTTTGTTGGCAACGGCAACCGCTTGTTTCGGGTCGCAGGCGTCATCGTAGTCAACCGCTTCAAGCTTTTTGCCATCAACACCGCCCTTGGCGTTGATTTGTTCGATGGCCATTTTTGCGCCAGCAAACTGCATGTCGCCGTACTGCGTCAGAGGCCCGGTTTTAGGGCCGGCGATACCGATCTTGATGGTGTCTGCGGCAAATGAATGGCTGGCGAACCCGGCCAAAACCATAGCGGCAAACAGTTTAGTAATCTGCTTCGTAGCCATCTTTATTGGTGCTCCACTCTTCTGTTGTAATTTTTATAGTCCTGGAAGCCAAGGCAGCCGGACCGGGTCTTCTTTTAGCGAAATGCCCGGCCAATCCCCCCTGCAACTGTACCGGTACAGTGTAGAGCGCCGGTTTAGCGCTTGAATAGCGGGCTGCCGGGGGAATAAACAGGAAATGTCGCTTAAACGTAAGAAAGAGACAGAATAGCGGCGGATTAGGCTGTTGATAGTTATCAGAATGTTGCCAGATCAACGTGGCGGTCCTTTGCCTTCTACTCTTTCTCCGTTCCTTTGCTTGAAAAACCGGGTTTTTCTACCGGGTGTGCGGCGTTATCATGGCGCCGATTTTTTTTCCCGGTGAAACCCATGAATCAAGAACCTAGCACCCTCTATGCCAAGCTGCTTGGCGAGACCTCAACTATTGAATGGAAAGCCTTGCAGCCCTTCTTCGCCAAAGGTGATTTGCTGTGGGTTGAACCAGAGCTGGACTTGATCGAAGCGGCGCAGGCCGTGACTCAGGATGATGCAGAGAAAGTCGCGGCCTGGATGGCGTCCGGGGTGCTTGGCAGGATGACGGAGGCACAGGCGCTAGACGTTCTTGAGCGGGACCCGCAGCTCTGGGCTGTAGTGGTTTCGCCGTGGGTGATGGTCCAGGAAAGGGCGCAAAAATAACTGCGCGCACCAAACAGGAGCATTTAGTTGCACTGATTTGACGAGCGCGGAGTGTGTAGCTGAGTAACCCGGCTGCAGGTAGTGGCAATTTGCCGTAGAGAAACGCCACAGTTGGTACTGTGGCGTTTTTTTATGCGTGGATGGCAGCTGTGCCGCTACTGGCGGGTGAGCACAAACGTGGTGTGATCCGCAGCAGGCACCGGCCGTTTGTCGAGCTGTTCGAGAATCTCTTGCAGCGCCTCGAAGGGAACGGGGCGACTGAGCAGATAGCCCTGGATAAAGTCGCAACCAAACTGGTTGAGGAATTCGAATTGCTGGGTGGTCTCTACACCTTCAGTGACTACTTGCAAGTGCAGGGTGTGGGCCATGAGGATAATGGCCTGGACGATCTCCATGTCCTGACTGGAGGTCGGTATGTCCTGGATAAAGGAGCGGTCTATTTTCAAGGTATTGAGCGGTAGACGTTTCAAGTAGGCCAAAGATGAATAGCCGGTACCGAAATCGTCAATGGACAGCGACACGCCAAGTGCCCGGATCTGACGTAACAACTGCGAGGTGCTGCTCAAGTTGCACATCAGGGCGTTTTCGGTGACTTCCAGTTCCAGTCGATGCGCAGCGATGCCCGAGGTGCGCAGAGCGCTTTCGATTTCGTCGGCCAGCTCCACCCGCACCAGATTGCGCGCCGAGCAATTCACGGCAATCCCCAGATGCTGCCATCCCTGCCGGGAAAGGGCTGCGAGGTCATGACAGGCTTTGCGCAACACCCAATGGTCCAGCTCGGCAATCAGCCCGTTAGCCTCGGCGATGCTGATAAAGCGGTCCGGGCCAAGCAAACCGTGTTCGGGATGCTGCCAGCGCACCAGAGCTTCGAGTTTGGCGACGCGGCCGTTCTTTAAGTCAAAGATGGGCTGGTAATGCAGGAACAGTCCTTTGTCTTCATTGAGCGCGTTGCGCAGCTCTTCTTCTATCTGCAATTCAAGGGATGCACGGGTTTTAAGGTTTGGGCTAAAAAAGGTCAGATTGTTACGCCCGTTGCCCTTTGACTGGTAAAGCGCCAGGTCGGCATGTTTGAGCAACTCAGCGCTGGTGATACCGTCTTGCGGAAACACACTGATGCCAATGCTGGTGGTCATTACCATCTGTCTTCCAGACAGCTCGATGGGCTCTTTCAATTTGAGCATGATGCGATGGCCCATGCTTTGCGCTTCATCGTGGTGGCTAAGGTTGATCAAGATACAGAACTCGTCACCGCCGAAACGCGCAACGACATCATCGTGGCTGCGAGTGGCATGTTTGATGCGGGCCGCGATCACCTTGAGCAGTTCATCGCCCGCGTCGTGGCCCAGGCTGTCATTGATGCGTTTGAAGTGGTCAATGTCGAGAAACATCACGGCCAACTTGCTGTTTCTGGCGGTGCAATCAATGAGCTTTTCTGCGAATAACTGGTTGAAACCCCGTCGATTGATCAAGTTAGTCAGAGGGTCGTAATGAGCTACCTGCTGCAATGAGGCGCGCGCCTGGTCGAGTTGGCTGAGCAAGGCGTTTACCCGTCTCAGGTCGTGCTCCTTGAGTTGCAGCTTTTTGTCGACGATCGCGGCACTGATGCAACTACCAATCAACAACAGCGCAATCAGGGCGACCACTAGAGCCAGTTGCCAGTTCTTGCTGTCGGCATCTGACTGGCTCGCCGGTGTATCGCCGAATGCCGACATGCTGAAGAAGCAAGCGCAGAGCAGAATCCCGGCCGCAGCCATGCACAGGCCATATTTGAACAGTTGATGCAGCAAACCAGTGCTTGAGCGCCAAGTAGTGATGTGATTGAACACTTGCACAATCACCAACGCTGCGATCAAGGCGGTCAGCAGTGAGCCAACGCCCACCGCCAGGCTGTAACGAGATTCTAGGGGGGATTCAAACGCCAGCAGGCAGATGGTGTACATGGCCCAGATACCGGTCGCCAAGCAGCTGACACTGATCCATCGCCAAACGTTTTTAGCGGCTGCTTTTTCTGCATTGGCGCAGCGGTCGAGCAGGTTAAGCGTGGCCAGGCACGCAGTACAGGCAACCAGCCAGGCGAGAAAGACCAGATAGGGGCTGTAGCCGCCGATCAACAGCAGTTGCGCGTTATCTGAAGGCTCACCCAGAAGTTGCAACCCTAGCCTTTCCATTGCACGCCTCGGCAATCCAGATGTGCTAGTCGAAAGTTGCTAGCTTGGGATCAAGTATAGAAGCTGGATTGAGGCAGGCAGGGGTAGTGGCAAAATGATAGTGATCATTTTGTTATTAAAAAGGGGATTTATAGCTTTGAATCACTCCGTAGCAGCTGATGAGCGGAGCGAGGCTGCGTCCGGCGGCAAAGCCGTCGTAAATACTGAGCATGGGTTCTTTCAGGAAGATCTCATACTCAGGATTTACGATCGCTTCGCAATCGGACGCAGCCTCGCTACGCTCGTCAGCTGCTACGCAAGCTTTTGTTAACCCGCTACCAGCACGCGAATGGCTTCAAGGCGCAAGGCTGCTTTTTCAAGCATGGCCAGGCTTTGTTCACGCTGCTTGCGCAAGGCAACCAGTTCGCTGTCCCGAACGCTTGGGTTGACCGCTTGCAGGGCGGTCAGACGTGCCAGTTCTTCTTCGGTGTCGGCGGCCAGACGGCGCTGCGCTTCGGCCACGCGCTCAGCATGGCGGGGTGCAATCTTGGCTTCACCGGCATTGATCTTAGGCGTCAGCTGATCGCGCTGGGCCTGAACGAACTTGTTGGCGCTTGCACGGGGCACGCTTTCCAGTTGCTCATTCAGGGTGTCGAAAGCCACGCGGGACGACAGGTCGTTACCGTTGGCATCGAGCAGGCAGCGCAGGGCGGCAGGGGGCAGGTAGCGACCCAGTTGCAGTGAACGCGGGGCTACCACTTCACTGACGTAAATCAGCTCGAGTAACACGGTGCCAGGCTTGAGCGCCTTGTTCTTGATCAGGGCGACGGCGGTGTTGCCCATCGAGCCTGACAGCACGAGGTCCATGCCGCCTTGCACCATCGGGTGTTCCCAGGTGATGAACTGCATGTCTTCGCGTGACAGGGCCTGGTTGCGGTCGTAGGTGATGGTCACACCCTCGTCGTCGCCCAGCGGGAAGCTGGCGTCGAGCATTTTTTCGCTTGGCTTCAGGATCAGCGCGTTCTCGGAATGGTCTTCGCTGTCGATGCCAAAGGCGTTAAACAGGGTTTCCATGTAGATCGGTAGGGTGAACTGATCGTCTTGCTCAAGGATCGCTTCAACCAGCGCTTCGCCTTCGCCCGAGCCGCCGGAGTTAAGCTCCAGCAAGCGATCGCGGCCAGTGTGCAGTTCTTGCTCAAGACGCTCGCGCTCAAGGCGCGCTTCGTCGATCAGTGCCTGCCACTCGTGATCGTCCGCAGCTTCAAGCAACGGCAACAGGCGTGGGCCGAACTGGTGTTGCAGGGCGTTGCCGGTCGGGCAGGTATTGAGGAAGGCATTTAGCGCTTCGTGGTACCACTGGAACAGACGCTGTTGCGGGCTGGTTTCAAGGTACGGCACGTGCAGTTCGATGATGTGCTTCTGGCCGATACGGTCCAGACGGCCGATACGCTGCTCCAGCAAGTCCGGGTGGGATGGCAGGTCGAACAGTACCAAATGGTGGGCAAACTGGAAGTTACGGCCTTCGCTGCCGATTTCGGAACAGATCAGCACTTGCGCGCCAAACTCTTCATCTGCGAAGTAGGCCGCTGCGCGGTCACGCTCAAGAATGTTCATGCCTTCGTGGAAGACCGTTGCAGGAATGCCGGAACGCACGCGCAGGGCGTCTTCCAGATCCATAGCGGTTTCGGCGTGGGCGCAAATGACCAGTACTTTGGTGCGCTTGAGCATTTTCAGGGTGTCGGTCAGCCACTCAACCCGAGGGTCAAAGCGCCACCAGCGTTCTTCATCACTGGCATCAGGCTGGGACTGGAAGCTGACTTCCGGGTACAGCTCGGCGTGTTCGCCCAGCGGCAGCTCAAGGTATTCGGCCGGGCACGGCAGCGGGTACGCGTGCAGCTTGCGCTCCGGGAAGCCCTGGATCGCAGCGCGGGTGTTACGGAACAGGACGCGACCGGTGCCGTGGCGATCAAGCAGCTCGCGGACCAGACGGGCGCTGGCCTCTGCATCGCCATCATTGACGGCGGCCAGCAGGGTATCGCCTTCGGCACCGAGGAAGCCGTGGATGGTTTGATGAGCTTCGGGTGACAGGCTGCCTTTATCCAGCAACTCCTGAACGGCTTGAGCCACCGGGCGATAGTTTTCGCTTTCGGCGCGGAACGCGGCCAGATCGTGGAAACGGTTAGGGTCCAGCAGGCGCAAGCGCGCAAAGTGGCTGTCCTGACCCAGTTGCTCTGGCGTTGCGGTAAGCAGCAGTACGCCCGGGATTACGCCGGCGAGCTGTTCAACCAGGCCGTACTCGGGGCTGACGTTGTCTTCATGCCACACCAAATGGTGCGCTTCGTCGACCACCAGCAGGTCCCAGTCGGCATCAAACAGCGCAGCCTGCGCCTTGGGGTCGTCAACCAGCCATTCCAGGGCAACCAGTGCCAGTTGGCAGTCTTCGAACGGGTTGCTGGCATCGCTTTCGATAAAGCGTTCTTCATCGAACAGCGCCACTTCGAGGTTGAAGCGACGACGCATCTCGACCAGCCATTGGTGCTGCAGGTTTTCCGGGACTACGATCAATACGCGGTTGGCGCGGCCACTGAGCAGTTGGCGGTGAATGACCAGGCCGGCTTCAATGGTTTTGCCCAAGCCTACTTCGTCGGCCAGCAAAACCCGTGGAGCAATACGGTCTGCCACTTCGCGGGCAATATGCAGTTGGTGTGCAATAGGTTGCGCACGCACCCCACCCAGGCCCCACAGCGGCGACTGCAGCTGACGGCTGGTGTGTTCAAGGGTGTGGTAGCGCAGCGAGAACCAGGACAGCGGATCGATTTGACCGGCAAACAAACGGTCGCTGGCCAGACGGAACTGGATAAAGTTCGACAGTTGGGTTTCTGGCAGGGTCACGGCTTCGTTTTGCTCGTTGAGGCCGTGGTAGACCATCAGGCCGTCGACGTCCTCGACTTCGCGCACGGTCATCTTCCAGCCTTCGAAGTGGATGATGGTGTCACCTGGCGAGAACCGAACACGCGTGAGCGGTGCGTTGCGCAGCGAATATTGGCGGGTTTCGCCAGTGGCCGGATAGAGCACGGTCAACAAGCGACCGTCCTGTGCCAGAACGGTGCCTAAACCTAGCTCTGCTTCGCTGTCACTAATCCAGCGTTGCCCCGGTTGATACTGCTGCGCCATGCTGCCTGACTCCCGCTTTGAAAAAGCCGAGTATATTAACGGATCAGTGGCCCCAGTCCAAAGGACTCTCATAAAAAGCTGCCCGGCATAAAAGAAGCCAATGCAGTTATCGACGAACGGCCCACCGCTACAGGTTGCCGTCGCCGACAGCCAGAAGACAGGAGAACAATAACTATGTTGCCGTCAATCTTGCCGCTGGGTGCTGTACCCGTGACCTCCGCACAGGACCCCGTGCGTCCTCGACCCGACATTCCGCCCGTGGCGCCGGCCCAAGCCAGTTCCAGTGAATGTGCCATTGATCTGAAGAACAACGATGCCGATCAGACCACCCTGCTGTTGCGCGAAGAGCAGCAGCGTCAACATGACAAACGTCGTCGTGAAGCCCGGGAGCAGGAAGGGGGAACGCAAGCAAGGGCCGAAGACGGTGTGCCGGTTGCGCCCGTGGTTGATGGCCTGCAGCGCCAGGGGGTGTGGGTCGATATCAAGGTGTAGGTTTTTTTTCTGGTCAGCGCGTAGCTCGCATCGCATTATTGGCGCACTGAAACACACTGACAGTGGTCTGATTGTTTATGAGCCAAGACACCAAGCTGGTCGATCTGGGCGCCGAGCGCGCCAAACGAGTACACGACCTCAATGAAAAACGCTTGATCGAAGTGCGCAACGCATTTGAACAGGCAATGCCGTTGGCAAAAGCTGCGAAAAAGCCGAAGAAAAAACCGAAAAAGCGCTGAAGTGCCTGTTTTCGATGATCTGCGTCAAATAATCCCCTCAACTGAGCACTGGCCGTGGATCACTATTGATCCCGGTCAAGTTGTGCGCCTATGCAAGTGATTAATCTAGCTTCAACAGACACACAATCAGACTTGCGCAGGAGGCCGTCATGTTTCTCGATAATGTGGTTATCGCCGGAGTTCTTACGGTCGGCCTCATGGTGTTGTTTTTCGCAGGTCTGGGCATTTTTATCTGGAAAGACTCCCAGAAGCGCAAATAGCGCCGAGTCTTTTTAGTGAATGAGCACGCAAGGCATTTTGGGCGACTTCGGTCGCCTATTTTTTTGCCTGTGTGTTTTGTCTACAGCATTTCACCCCTCTGAGGGAGCGAGGCTGCTCGCGAAGACCTCCAGAAGATCGCGATTTTTCCAGTCAATGCACGCTGATGCTCATATCCTTCGCGAGCAGTCTCGCTCCCACAAATTGTTGCGGCATAAAAAAAGGTACGGCCCGTGAGGGACGTACCTTTTTTGTTCGTCGCTGAATCAGGCGAGAGCTTTGGACGCCAGCCAGAACAGTGTCGCAGACAGTGCGATGGTGGCCGGTAAGGTCAGCACCCACGCCATCAGGATGGTCTTGATCGTGCCACCTTGCAGGCCGCTTTTGTTGGCGACCATGGTGCCCGCCACGCCCGACGACAGAATGTGCGTGGTCGATACGGGCAGGGAGAAGATGTTGGCCATACCGATTGCGAAGGCTGTGGTGATCTGAGCCGCCATACCCTGGGCATAGGTCATGCCTTGCTTGCCGATCTTCTCACCGATGGTTTTAACCACGCGTTTCCAGCCAACCATTGTGCCCAGGCCCAAGGCCAGTGCGACGGCCAGAATCACCCAGAACGGGGCGTATTCAGTGGTGGCGGTCAGGTCTTTGCGCAGTTTTTCGAGGTCCGCTTTTTCGCGGGAATCAAGCACTGGCAATTTGCTGACTTTCTTCGCCGTGTCATCCAGGCAAAGCAGGTAGCGACGGATCTCGATACGTTTTTCAGCTGGAATCGAGTGGTAGTCTGCTACGCCTTTAAGCGAGCCAAGCAGCGCCTCGATGGTCGGTTCGGTTTGCTGCGGGTTGCAGCTGAACTGATCCGGCAAGTCGCCTTTTACGCTTTTGCCCAGCGCCAGGAACTCGGTCAGCGACGCATTGTTGCGCTGATAGAACTGGCTCAGGTGCAGGGTGGCGTCACGGGTTCGTTCGATCTGGTAAGTGGTGCTGTTCAGATCCAGAACGAACGCGCTTGGCACGATGCCGATCAGTACCAGCATGATCAGGCCGATGCCTTTCTGGCCATCGTTGGAGCCGTGAACAAAGCTGACGGCCATGGCCGAGATCACCAGAACGAGACGGTTCCAGAACGGCGGATGCTTTTTGTCGTCCAGCTTGCGGCGTTGCTCCGGAGTCTTGTGCATCTTGGATGCAGGACGCCACCACTTCAGGGCGATCAACACCAGGCCAGCAACCAGGAAGCCGGCCATTGGCGAGAACACCAGCGAGGCGCCAATATCGATCGCCTTCTGCCAGTTAACCCCGTCGCTTACCGGAATGCCGCTGATCAGGGCATTGGCCAGACCTACGCCCAGGATCGAACCGATCAGGGTGTGGGAGCTTGACGCGGGAATCCCGAAATACCATGTTCCGAGGTTCCAGGTGATGGCCGCTGCAAGCAAGGAGAACACCATGGCCAGGCCATGTCCGGTGTTCACATTGACCAGCAGCTCTACCGGTAGCAGGTGGACGATGGCATAAGCCACGCCGACCCCGCCCAGCAGAACGCCGAGGAAGTTGAACACACCGGAAAAGAACACCGCCAGATGAGGCGGCATGGCTTTGGTGTAGATGACTGTCGCAACCGCGTTCGCGGTGTCATGAAAGCCGTTGATGAACTCAAACGCGAGAACAAAGGCTAGGGCGAAGAAGAGGCTGATAAGAACCCAGGCGTCCAATCCGCTTAATAGATCGATCATGAAGGTTTTCTGACACGGTCATAAAGGGGGGCGGATTATGCCAGAAAACCCCGGTAATCAATGCACTAGCTGCCCGTTGGTAACATCTATAAATGAAAAAACTCGTAAGGGGCTTCTATAAATAGGCGTAGGAAATTCCCTTCAAACCACTGATACCAAAGGCTATAGGGGGTTTCGAAGGGCACGCTCAAGCGCTTGCGCTGGTCTGATCCGACTACATGAAATTTATCAAATCAGAGGTTGCTGCGGGATCGGTTTGGGCTCTTACATTGCCAGCAGCCACATCCGTTCATGCAAATGGCGGGTGCGCAAGGGGCAGCAAGCCGTTGTCTGTACAGATTTTCAGACGCTGGTCAGGGCTCTTCGGCTTTGAGTTCTTTTTCGATTTTCTGGATTTCTTGGGTGAAAGCCTGGTCGAGCAGACTGGCACGTTTGCGCCAAGGTTTACGCCCGGGCTCTGACTGAGCGGCGTAGGTCGTCACTTCGCCACCATAAACATCCTTGAAACGTTGTTCCTGACGCTCAAGTTCTGCGCGCAGTTCGTCTTTCGTCACTGTCTTACCTAATTGAGTTGAGATTAAACCTGGTGAATCACCGTGCAGGGAGGTTGATTCATATGACGAATGATAGGCGATAAGGCAATTGCCTATTTATAACGTCACGCTTAAATAAACCACGCGATGCACTCGGGCACGTCATCAACTAACACATGAACGTCGCCGTTGGTAAGTGTTCACCCCGCAGGGAAACAACACACGATGCACATTACGGTAGCGCCATGAGTCTCTATTGAACTCAACGAGTTGGTTGGATCCAATCTTTCGCACAGGCTTGAGCTTGTGCGCTCAAAAACGTTCGGCCCTAAAGTGCTATTACTATCGCCGAATAACTTTACGTCCGTCAACTTCCCAGTGAGTGCAGTGTTATAAATGGGTGTGAATTATCGAACAGTCCGGTCGTGTCACTCTATTAATGCGCTCCCTGGTAGTTGGACAATCAAGTTATTTAACCCTCTGGCTGAACTTAACCTGACTCGATATAAAATAGACGTTTTCTATCATTGCTCCGTATGTTTGCGCGGGGCTAATGACTTCAATTAATGCCGGGAGAACGTATGACAGGCTAACCAGGGGCTGTCGCAGAGGGTTGAGATTGCGATTATCGGCCAACGGTTCGATAATCGCCCGGCGTGCCATAACTATAAATAGCTGAAGCTGGGGGTTGGGAATGAATGATCAACTGCGCAATGGCGTAGCCAGTATCGCGCCACCGATTGTGGCGTCACCGGCCAAGCGTATACAGGCATTTACCGGCGACCCTGACTTTATGTCGTCGCTGGCCCGAGGCCTGGCGGTCGTGCAGGCGTTTCAGGAGCGCAAACGGCATCTGACCATTGCGCAGATCAGCCATCGCACTGAAATCCCGCGGGCCGCAGTGCGCCGCTGCCTGTACACCCTGATCAAGCTCGGTTATGCGACCACCGATGGCCGAACCTATTCCTTGCTGCCTAAAGTGCTGACCCTGGGCCATGCCTATCTGTCGTCGACGCCGCTGGCGGTAACGGCCCAACCGTATCTGGACCGCATGAGCGAACAATTGCACGAGGCGTGCAACATGGCGACCCTCGAAGGCGATGACATCCTCTACATCGCCCGCTCGGCAACGACCCAGCGCCTGATCTCGGTAGATCTGTCGGTAGGTGGCCGTCTGCCTGCCTATTGCACCTCGATGGGACGCATCCTGCTGGCAGCGCTGGATGATGTGACGTTGCACGAATATCTGGCCCACGGTGAGTTCCAGGCTAAAACCAGCCGTACCCTGCACACACCCGAGGCCTTGCTTGAATGTTTGCAGCAAGTGCGGGAGCAAGGCTGGTGTGTGGTCGATCAAGAACTGGAGCAAGGCCTGCGCTCGATTGCCGTGCCGGTGTATGACGCTTCCGGGCAAGTGCTGGCAGCCTTGAACGTCAGCACTCACGCGGGTCGGGTTACTCGCACCGAGCTTGAACAGCGCTTTTTACCGATCATGCTCAACGCAAGCCGTGAACTGAGTACCCAGTTGTTCAGTTGATGCAGCAGCTACTAAGCGTTCGATAAACGCACACTTAAGCGTTTATCGAATTGCGTGCTGGCAGTGCGCTGCTTAATGTCGCCTCAGCGCCCCGTTCGAAGTCCGCTGCGCGTTCTTCGGCACCTGGCCAAAATAATAATGAAGAGGCTACACGCCATGAGCACCCCAATCTGTCCGTCATTGACGCAGTCACTGCACAGTCGCCCGAAGATTCGTTGATCCCCCGATAGTTTTTAGTGTGAGCCGCCAGCCTCTGGCCGGTTTTTGTTCGCCCTGGTTTTTACTCGGTATAAAAATAATGAATTCACCCCAGTCTCCCGTCGGCAACTGCCTTGATGTGCAGTCCTTCATCAATGCTCAACCCTTGTCACGCTACCAGTGGCGCGTGGTGATCCTGTGTTTTCTGATTGTTTTCCTCGATGGCCTGGACACCGCTGCAATGGGCTTTATTGCACCGGCGCTGTCTCAGGACTGGGGCATAGATCGCGCCAGCCTGGGGCCGGTCATGAGTGCCGCCCTGATCGGCATGGTGTTTGGTGCGTTGGGTTCGGGGCCGCTGGCGGACCGTTTTGGTCGCAAAGTGGTGCTGGTGGTCGCGGTACTGGTTTTTGGCGGGTTCAGCCTGGCGTCGGCCTACAGCACCAACGTTGATCAATTACTGGTGTTGCGCTTTTTGACCGGTTTGGGACTGGGGGCCGGGATGCCCAATGCCACCACGTTGCTGTCGGAGTACACCCCTGAACGCCACAAGTCCTTGCTGGTGACCGGCATGTTCTGCGGCTTCAACCTGGGCATGGCCGCAGGCGGGTTTGTCTCGGCCAAGCTGATCCCTATGTATGGGTGGCACAGCCTGCTGCTGATCGGCGGGGTGTTGCCGCTGATCCTGACCCTGGTTTTAGTGGTGTGGTTGCCTGAATCGGCGCGTTTTCTGGTCGTACGCAATCGCAGTATTGAGCTCGTGCGCAAAGCCTTGGCCCCGATCAATCCGGCAGTTGTGGCTCAAGCTGCAAGCTTCAGTGTGCCGGAGCAAAAGACCGTCAAGGCCCGCAACGTGTTTGCGGTGATTTTTTCCGGCACCTACAGCACGGGCACCTTGTTGCTGTGGCTCACCTATTTCATGGGGCTGGTGATTGTGTATCTGCTCACCAGCTGGCTACCGACGTTGATGCGTGACAGTGGCGCAAGCATGGAGCAGGCGGCATTCATTGGCGCTCTATTCCAGTTCGGCGGGGTGCTGAGTGCGGTGGGTGTGGGATGGGCGATGGACCGATTCAATCCGCACAAGGTGATCGGCATTTTCTACCTGCTGGCCGGGGTGTTTGCCTACGCTGTGGGCCAGAGCCTGGGCAACATCACCCTGCTCGCCACCCTGGTGCTGGTGGCCGGTATGTGTGTGAACGGTGCGCAATCGGCGATGCCTTCTTTGGCTGCACGTTTCTACCCGACCCAAGGCCGCGCCACGGGGGTGTCCTGGATGCTTGGCATTGGTCGCTTCGGTGCAATTCTGGGTGCATGGATGGGCGCGACGCTGCTGGGACTGGGCTGGAACTTCGAGCAAGTGCTGACCGCGCTGGTGATTCCTGCCGCTCTGGCAACCGCTGCGGTTTTGATCAAGGGCATGGTCAGCCATGCGGACGCAACCTGATCGTTGTCGTGCTAACTATGTGTTCGATTAACGAACACATAGTCGATTATCGGATTGTTTGAGCGAAAGCTGCGGCTTAACCTGCTGAGCATCCGGTGTCGCTCTGGCGCACCTTCTTCAATCGCAGTGGCTTACAAAAAACGGGAGCTACCCCAGATGGCAGACATCATTTCGTTACACGACGCGGTGAAACAATTTGTGAGCGATGGCGACACCGTTGCCCTCGAAGGTTTCACTCACCTGATTCCGACTGCAGCGGGTCATGAAATCATTCGTCAGGGCAAGAAAGATCTGACCCTAGTACGGATGACACCTGACCTGGTCTACGACCAGTTGATCGGTGCCGGTTGTGCACGAAAATTGATTTTCTCCTGGGGGGGCAATCCGGGTGTTGGCTCGTTGCATCGTCTGCGCGATGCCGTTGAGAAGCAGTGGCCGCAACCGCTGGAAATTGAAGAACACAGCCATGCCGACCTGGCCAACGCCTACGTGGCGGGTGCCTCGGGCCTGCCATTCGCCGTGCTGCGTGCCTACGCAGGCTCTGACCTGCCCAAGGTCAACCCGCTGATCAAGACGGTCACTTGCCCGTTCACGGGTGAAGTGTTGGCCGCCGTGCCGGCGGTGCGTCCGGACGTGACGGTGATTCATGCGCAAAAGGCTGACCGCAAAGGCAACGTGCTGCTGTGGGGCATTTTGGGGGTGCAGAAAGAGGCGGCGTTGGCGGCCAAGCGCTGCATCGTCACGGTTGAAGAAATCGTCGACGACCTGCAAGCCCCTATGAACGCCTGTGTACTGCCCACCTGGGCACTTAGCGCGGTATGCCATGTGCCGGGCGGCGCGCATCCTTCCTACGCCCACGGCTACACCGAGCGCGATAACGTCTTCTATCAGGCGTGGGACCCGATTGCTCGCGACCGTGAGACGTTCACTGCCTGGATCAACGAATACATCCATGGCACTGCAAATTTCAGTGAGTTCCAGGCCAAGCTGGCCCGTGCTCTGGAGGCAAAATAATGACTTACTCCACCAATGAAATGATGACCGTTGCCGCCGCTCGCCGTTTGAAAAACGGCTCGGTGTGTTTTGTCGGGATCGGCCTGCCTTCCAAAGCGGCCAACCTGGCGCGCCTGACTTCATCGCCCGATGTCGTGCTGATTTACGAGTCTGGCCCGATTGGCGCCAAGCCCAATGTACTGCCGCTGTCGATTGGCGACGGTGAGCTGGCTGAAACCGCTGACACCGTGGTGTCCACCAGCGAAATCTTCCGTTACTGGCTGCAAGGCGGCCGGGTCGATGTGGGCTTTCTGGGCGCTGCCCAGGTCGACCGCTTCGGCAATATCAACACCACAGTGGTCGGCGACTATCACCAGCCAAAAGTGCGCCTGCCAGGTGCAGGTGGTGCGCCGGAAATCGCCGGGTCGGCGAAAAGCGTGCTGATTATCCTCAAGCAGTCCGCCCGCTCATTTGTCGACAAACTGGACTTCATTACCTCGGTAGGTCACGGCGAAGGCGGCGACTCCCGCAAACGTCTGGGCCTGCCAGGCGCGGGCCCGGTCGGGATCATTACTGACCTGTGCACCATGGAACCTGAAGCGCAGACCAACGAATTCGTGGTCACTGCGTTGCACCCGGGGGTGACCCGCGAGCAAGTGATCGCGGCCACCGGCTGGGCCATTCGCTTTGCCGACAACGTGCAGCAGACGGCGGCCCCGACCGATGTTGAGCTGACGGCCTTGCGCGATCTGGAAGCGCGCACTGCACTGGCCCACGGCCAGGCACCGGGAGAAGCGTGATGCGTGAAGTCTTTATTTGCGATGCGATTCGTACACCCATTGGCCGTTTTGGCGGTGGTCTGGCAACGGTTCGTGCGGATGACCTGGCTGCAGCACCAATCAAGGCACTGATCGAGCGCAACCCTAGCGTGAAATGGGACGAAGTCGACGAAGTGTTTTTCGGCTGTGCCAACCAGGCCGGTGAAGACAATCGCAACGTAGCCCGCATGGCCGCGTTGCTGGCCGGGCTGGCGCCAACCATTCCCGGCGTGACGCTCAACCGTCTGTGTGCCTCGGGCATGGATGCCATCGGTACGGCGTTCCGCGCCATTGCCAGTGGCGAGATGGAGTTGGCGATTGCCGGGGGCGTTGAGTCCATGTCACGAGCGCCGTTTGTGATGGGCAAGGCCGATGCGGCGTTCTCACGCAACATGAAGCTGGAAGACACCACCATCGGCTGGCGTTTTATCAACCCGCTGATGAAAGCCCAGTACGGTGTCGATCCGATGCCACAGACGGCGGACAACGTGGCCGACGAGTACAACATTTCTCGCGCCGATCAGGACGCTTTCGCCCTGCGCAGCCAGCAACGTACTGCGGCTGCCCAGGCTGCAGGTTACTTCGCCGAAGAAATCGTGCCGGTTCGTATCGCCCATAAAAAGGGCGAAACCATCGTTGAGCACGATGAACATCCCCGTGCGGACACCAGCCTCGAAACACTGGGCAAACTCAAGCCGGTCAACGGCCCGGACAAGACCGTTACCGCAGGTAATGCCTCGGGGGTCAATGACGGGGCGGCGGCGCTGATTCTGGCGTCGGCCGAGGCGGTCAAGCGTCATGGCCTGACCCCTCGTGCTCGAGTCCTGGGCATGGCCAGCGCCGGTGTGGCGCCGCGTGTCATGGGCATCGGCCCGGTGCCTGCGGTACGCAAGCTGGTTGAGCGCCTGGGTCTGGCGGTCAGCGATTTTGATGTGATCGAACTCAACGAAGCGTTCGCCAGCCAAGGCCTGGCCGTATTGCGGGAGTTGGGCCTGGCAGATGACGCGCCGCAGGTTAACCCCAACGGTGGTGCCATTGCGCTGGGCCACCCGCTGGGCATGAGCGGGGCACGAATTGTGATGACCGCCCTGCATCAGTTGGAAAAAACCGGCGGCAAGAAAGGCCTGGCCACCATGTGCGTGGGTGTTGGGCAAGGTCTGGCATTGGCGATAGAGCGGGTCTGATAGCGCTCAATACTGACTCTGTGGGAGCGAGCCTGCTCGCGAAGACTCCTGGTTTACTGGATAACCGCGTTGCTCTTGAGACCTTCGCGAGCAGGCTCGCTCCCACGGTCTCAGTCGTTCGGCTTATTGCGGTTACGGCGCTATATGTTGCAAGGTGTGTCTGATTGCAACTAAAACCTGATGAGTACATAAACATGACAACAGAAACTCACTACACAGGAGAGGAGCGTAAAAAAAGGATCTTTGCGATTGTCGGTGCGTCCTCCGGCAACCTTGTCGAATGGTTCGACTTTTACGTTTACGCCTTTTGTGCGATTTACTTTGCGCCTGCTTTTTTCCCCTCCGATGACCCTACGGTGCAGTTGCTCAACACCGCCGGTGTGTTCGCGGCCGGCTTTCTGATGCGCCCCATTGGTGGCTGGCTGTTTGGCCGGGTCGCCGACAAGCATGGGCGAAAGAATTCAATGATGATCTCGGTGCTGATGATGTGCGCCGGCTCGCTGGTCATCGCCTGTTTGCCTACCTACGCCTCGATTGGTGCCTGGGCTCCGGCCCTGCTGTTGATGGCGCGACTGTTTCAGGGACTGTCAGTGGGGGGCGAATACGGCACCACGGCGACCTATATGAGTGAAGTGGCGCTCAAGGGGCAGCGCGGCTTCTTTGCCTCTTTCCAGTATGTGACGCTGATCGGCGGGCAACTGTTGGCTGTGTTGGTGGTGGTGATTCTTCAACAGTTCCTGTCAGAAGATGAACTGCGAGCCTGGGGCTGGCGCGTACCGTTCGTGATCGGTGCCATTGCTGCGCTGATTTCGTTGATGCTGCGTCGCACCCTGAAAGAAACCACCAGTGCCGAAACCCGTCAGGACAAGGACGCCGGCAGCGTGAGGGCATTGTTCCGTGACCATAAGGCAGCGTTTATTACCGTGTTGGGTTACACCGCAGGCGGCTCGCTGATTTTCTACACCTTTACCACCTATATGCAGAAGTACCTGGTGAATACGGCCGGTATGCATGCCAAAACCGCCAGTTACATCATGACCGGTGCGCTCTTTCTATATATGTGCATGCAGCCGCTGTTCGGCATGCTGGCGGACAAGATCGGTCGACGTAACAACATGCTCTGGTTTGGTGCGCTGGGTACGCTGTGCACGGTGCCGATCCTGCTGACCCTGAAAACCATCAGCAGTCCGTTCCTGGCCTTTGTGTTGATTACGTTGGCGCTGGCGATTGTCAGCTTCTACACCTCAATCAGCGGGCTGGTTAAAGCCGAGATGTTCCCGCCGCAGGTGCGTGCGCTGGGCGTGGGGCTGGCGTATGCCGTCGCCAATGCGATCTTTGGTGGTTCGGCGGAGTATGTGGCGCTAGGGCTCAAGTCGATGGGTATGGAAAACAGCTTCTACTGGTATGTGACGGTCATGATGGCCATTGCCTTCCTGTTCAGCTTCCGCTTGCCCAAGCAGCCCAAGTACCTGCACCACGATCTGTGATGTAACCGCGCGCGCCATCGGTGGCGCGCGCCTTCTAAGGAAGGTTTATGAGTCATCAGCTTTTCGATGCGTACTTTACGGCCAAGGCCATGGGCGAGGTCTTTAGCGACCATGGCCGGGTGCAGGCCATGCTTGACGTCGAAGCGGCTCTGGCCCGGGCGCAGGCCGGGGTTGGGGTGATTCCTCACTCTGCGGTCGCGCCTATTCAGGCGGCGTGTCGAGCTGAACTCTACGATTTCGAAGCGTTGGGCCTGGCAATCGTCAGTGCCGGTAATTCGGCGATTCCGCTGGTCAAAGCCTTGGGCAAACAGATTGCCAGCACCGCGCCCGAAGCCGAGCGTTACGTACACCTGGGCGCAACCAGTCAGGATGTGATGGACAGCGGTGTTGTGCTGCAATTGCGGACCGCTCTGGGGCTGATCGAGCGTGACTTGACGCAATTGGCGGACATCCTCGCCGACCAGGCTCAGCGCTATGCCACTACGCCTTTGGCCGGACGCACCTGGTTGCAGCAGGCCACGCCGGTCACGTTGGGGATGAAGATTGCCAGTTGGCTGGGTGCCGTCACCCGTAACCGCCAGCGCCTTAACGAACTGAAGCCGCGTTTGCTGTGCCTGCAGTTTGGTGGTGCTTCGGGCACCCTGGCGGCCTTGGGCGATCAGGCGATGCCGGTGGCACAGGCGCTGGCCAATGAGTTGGGCCTGAATCTGCCTGAACAACCGTGGCATACCCAGCGTGATCGTCTGGTGGAGTTCGGCGCGGCTCTTGGATTGATCGCCGGGGGGCTTGGCAAAATCGGTCGCGATATCAGCCTGCTGATGCAGACCGAGGCCGCCGAAGTATTTGAGCCGTCAGCTCCGGGCAAGGGCGGTTCTTCGACCATGCCGCACAAGCGCAACCCTGTGGGCTGCGCAGTGTTGATCAGTGCCGCGACACGGGTGCCAGGCTTACTGAGCATCCTGTTCAGCGCCATGCCCCAGGAGCACGAACGCAGCCTGGGCCTGTGGCATGCCGAGTGGGAAACCTTGCCCCAGATTTGCTGTGTCGTGTCCGGTGCGCTGGTTCAGGCACTGAACATTGCCCAAGGGCTGGAAGTGGACAGCGAGCGCATGACACGCAATCTTGACCTGACCCACGGGCTGGTGCTGGCCGAAGCGGTGAGCATCGTCCTGGCCCAGCGAGTAGGGCGCGAAACGGCGCACCATCTACTGGAGCAGTGCTGCAAACGTGCGGTGGCTGAACAGCGCCATTTGCGTGCGGTCTTGGGCGATGAGCCTGAAATCACTGCACATCTGAATGCAGACGAGCTGGATCGCTTGCTTGATCCGGCCCATTACCTTGGCCAGGCGACGACGTGGGTCGAGCGTGCGCGGGCTGAACATTTTGCGTTGGTCCTCTAAAGGAGAAGCTCGTGGGACGTGTACAACTCGCTGAAGGTGAACTCAATTACCGGCTGGAGGGCCCGCAAGGTGCGCCGGTGCTGGTGTTGTCCAACTCTCTGGGGACTGATCTGGGGATGTGGGATACGCAGATTCCGGCATTCGCCGAGCATTTCCAGGTGTTGCGTTACGACACCCGTGGTCATGGCCAGTCCCTGGTAACCGAGGGCCCGTACAGCATCGAGCAACTGGGCGGTGATGTGTTGACGCTGCTGGATGCCCTGAATATCGAGCGGGCGCATTTTTGCGGGCTGTCGATGGGCGGCTTGATTGGCCAGTGGCTGGGCATCAATGCCGGTGCTCGCTTGCACAAGCTGGTGGTGTGCAACACCGCGGCCAAAATTGGCGAGCCTTCGGTATGGGACCCGCGAATTGAAATGGTATTGCGAGACGGCGCGCAGGCGATGGCCGGGCTGCGTGATGCATCGATTGCACGCTGGTTTACCCCTGATTTTGCCCAGGCCAATCCCGGGCAGGCCAAGCGTATAACCGACATGCTCGCCGCGACTTCGCCACAGGGTTACGCAGCCAACTGTGCTGCTGTGCGCGATGCAGACTTTCGCGATCAGCTGGGCGCCATAGAAGTGCCCATGCTGGTGATTGCGGGCACTGAAGATGCGGTCACGCCGCCTTCGGGCAGCCATTTCATTCAGGAACAGGTGCGAGGCGCGCAGTACGCCGAATTTTATGCCGCGCACCTGTCCAACGTGCAGGCGGGCGATGCGTTCAGCCAGCGCGTGCTGCAATTTTTGTCAGCGGTCTGAGGGATTTTTTGTGGACGAAAAACAACGTTACGACGAAGGCATGCAAGTACGCCGTGCAGTGCTGGGTGATGCCCATGTCGATCGCAGCCTCAACGCCCTGACCGAATTCAACAGCGAGTTCCAGGAAATGATCACCCGCCATGCCTGGGGTGATATCTGGACCCGCCCCGGTTTGCCACGCCATACCCGCAGCCTGATCACCATAGCCATGCTGATCGGCATGAACCGCAATGAAGAGCTCAAACTGCACCTGCGAGCGGCAGCAAACAACGGGGTGACCCGTGCCGAGATCAAGGAAGTGATTATGCAGAGCGCCATTTACTGCGGCATCCCGGCAGCCAATGCCACGTTCCACCTGGCAGAGTCGGTGTGGGATGAATTGGGGGTTGAGTCGCGGGTTTAATAGATACATGTGGGAGCGGGCTTGCTCGCGATGCAGGCTACACGGTTTGCCAGGCAAACCGAGGTGATGCCATCGCGAGCAAGCTCGCTCCCTCAGGGTCATAAACAACAAACCCGCCAAAAGGCGGGTTTGTTGTTTAACCGATACGCATCACGCCTTCGGTGGTTGATCCGAAACAGGGCGGTCTTGCCCGGTTTGTTCGAACCAGCCGCCACCCAATGCTTTGTACAGCGTGACTTCACTGGTCAGCTGCGAAAGACGATCGGTGATCAGTGATTGCTGCGCGCTGAACAACGAGCGCTGGGCATCAAGGAAGGTCAGGTTGCTGTCGATGCCAATCCGATAACGACGTTCGGCTAACCGGTAGTAATCCTGGTTGGCGTTGACGAAATCGGTTTGTGCCTGCAACTGCTGGTTGTAGGTCTGACGCGCAGCCAGGCCGTCAGATACTTCCTGGAAAGCGGTCTGAATCGTTTTCTCGTACTGAGAAACGGTGATTTCTTTCTGGATTTTCGAGTAGTCCAGGCTGGCGCGCAAAGCCCCTGCGTTAAAGATCGGCAGGTTGATCTGCGGCGAAAACAGCCAGGTACCCGAACCGCCCTTGAACAGCCCCGACAGGTCAGGGCTCAAGGTCCCTGCATTGGCCGTGAGGCTGATGCTGGGGAAGAACGCTGCACGTGCCGCGCCGATGTTGGCGTTGGCGGCCAACAGCTTGTGTTCGGCCTCCAGGATGTCCGGACGACGTTGCAGCAGGTCCGATGGCAAGCCAGCAGGTACTTCGCTCAACAGGTCGGCTGCCAGCGGTTTGGCCGCAGGCAGGTTGTCCGGGATGGTGGTACCCAGCAGCAGTGCCAGGCTGTTCTGATCCTGAGCCACCTGACGGGTGTACCTGGCCAGCTGGACCTTGGCGTTTTCCACCGACGTACGTGACTGGCTCAGATCCAGTGCCGAGGCCACACCCACTTCATTGCTGCGCAACGTGAGCTTGTAGCTCTCATCGAACGTCTTGAGGGTGTCTTCGGTCAGTTTCAGCAGCTCTTTGTCAGCCTGCCAGGTCAGGTAGGCATTGGCGACACTGGCCACCAGACTGATCTGGGTGGAACGTCGGGCTTCTTCGGTTGCAAAGTAGTTCTGCAGTGCCTGATCGCTAAGACTGCGAACCCGGCCGAACAAGTCCAGTTCGTAGGCGCTGACCCCAAGGGTTGCCGAATAAGAGCTGGTGATACCCGATTCGCCGGTTTGCGACATGCGTGCCGGAGTGCGCTGACGGCTGCCGCTGCCCGTGGCCGAGACGGCCGGGAACAGGTCAGCACGCTGGATGCGGTACTGCGCGGCATAAGCGTCAATGTTCAGCGCCGCGACTCGCAGGTCACGGTTGTTCACCAAAGCCGTCTGAATAAGCTGCTGCAGCGCCGGGTCATGGAAAAATTGACGCCAGCCTTGTTCTGCAGCGGCCTTGTTGGCCGCCTCGGTTGGCGAGTAGGCCGGGCCTTGCGGGTATTGCGCCGCTACCGGCGCTTCAGGGCGCTGGTAGTCGGGGATCAGCGAGCAGCCGCCCAGCGTAAACGCTGCGACAGCTACTGCGAGAAGCGACTTGCTCATTGGCCAGCCTCTTGGTTTGGAGTTTTAGTCAGATCCACTTTCGTCTTCGACTCTTTTTTGCTGCCAATGGACGATACGGCCACAAAGAACAGCGGTACCCAGAACACGGCCAGTACGGTTGCGGTGATCATGCCACCGATAACACCCGTACCAATAGCGTGCTGGCTGCCCGAGCCTGCGCCCGAGGAAATGGCCAACGGGATCACACCCAGTACAAACGCCAGCGAGGTCATGATGATCGGACGCAGACGCATGCGGCACGCCTCGATCGCAGCCTCCGACAATGTTCGTCCCTGTTCATGCAGTTCCTTGGCGAACTCGACGATCAGAATGGCGTTTTTCGATGCCAGACCGATGGTCGTAAGCAAGCCCACCTGGAAGTACACGTCGTTGGACAACCCCCGCAGGCTGGTTGCCATAAGTGCACCGATAATACCCAGTGGTACCACGAGCATGACTGCAATCGGGATCGACCAGCTTTCGTACAGTGCGGCAAGACACAGGAAGACCATCAGCAAGGAAATAGCGTACAGAGCAGGTGCTTGCGAACCTGATAGACGTTCCTCGAATGACAGCCCCGTCCAGGAAATACCAACACCCGCCGGCAGCTTTTTCGCCAGGGCTTCGACTTCGGCCATGGCTTGACCACTGCTGTAGCCCGGAGCCGGAGAACCGAGGATTTCCATCGCTTCTACGCCGTTATAACGCGACAGCTTCGGAGGACCGTAGATCCATTTGCCTTTGGCGAATGCCGAGAACGGCACCATGGTTCCTTCACCGTTACGCACGAACCACTTCTTCAGGTCTTCCGGGTTCATCCGCGAGTCAGCGGCGCCTTGGAGGAACACCTTCTTCACACGGCCGTGGTCGATGAAGTCGTTGACGTAGCTGGCACCCAGGCCGATCGACAGGGTGTTGTTGATGTCGCTCAGCTCAACGCCCAGGGCACGAGCTGCTTCGTCGTCGATTTCCAGTTGGTACTGCGGCTCATCGTTCAAGCCGTTTGGACGTACGCCGGCCAGAATCTTGCTTTGTGCAGCCATACCCAGGGACTGGTTACGGGCAGCCATCAGCTTCTCGTGACCGATACCGGAGCGGTCTTGCAGGTAAACGTCAAAACCAGTGGCGTTACCCAATTCCATCACTGCCGGCGGAGCAAACGCGAACACCATTGCATCACGGAAGGTGGAGAAGTGCGCCTGAGCACGGGCAGCCAGTGCAAACACACTGTTGTCCGCATCTCGCTCGCCCCAAGGCTTGAGCATGATGAACGCAAGGCCCGAGCTTTGACCGCGACCGGCGAAGTTAAAGCCGTTTACGGTAAACACAGAAGACACCGCTCCCGACTCTTCTTTCAACAGGTACTCGCGCATCCTGTCGATTACATCCTGAGTGCGTTCAGCAGTGGTGCCTGCGGGGGTTTGTACCTGTGCAAACAGTACGCCCTGGTCTTCTTCCGGAAGGAAGGAAGTAGGGATACGGGTAAACAGGAACACCATACCGACCACGATCAGTACGTACGCCAGCAGGTACGGAGCCTTGTGGCGAAGGATGCTGCCGACACCTTTTTCGTAGCGCTTGACGCCACTGTCGAAGGTGCGGTTGAACCAGCCGAAGAATCCGCGCTTGTTCTCGCCGTGATCACCCTTCTGGATAGGCTTGAGCATGGTGGCGCACAGCGCCGGGGTGAAGATCAATGCAACCAGTACCGACAGGGCCATCGCCGAAACGATCGTGATCGAGAACTGTTTGTAAATCACACCGGTAGAACCGCTGAAGAAGGCCATTGGCAGCAGTACCGCCGACAGCACAAGGGCGATACCTACCAGAGCACCCTGGATCTGCTCCATGGATTTCTTGGTGGCTTCCTTGGGCGGCAGGCCTTCTTCGGCCATTACCCGCTCGACGTTTTCCACCACCACAATCGCATCATCCACCAGCAAGCCGATGGCCAGAACCATGCCGAACATGGTCAGGGTGTTGATGCTGAAACCGGCAGCGGCCAGGATGCCGAATGTACCGAGCAATACAACCGGTACCGTCATCGTGGTGATGATGGTGGCGCGGAAGTTTTGCAGGAACAGGAACATCACCAGGAACACCAGTACGACGGCTTCAACCAGGGTTTCAACGACGCCCTTGATCGATGCCGATACCACTGGCGTGGTGTCATACGGGTAAACGACTTTCATGCCTTGCGGGAAGAAAGGTTCCAGGTCGCCGATGGTCTTGTGCAGTGCTTTTGCCGTGTCCAGGGCGTTGGAGCCTGGCGCCAGCTTGATTGCCAGACCCGAAGACGGCTTGCCGTTGAACTGTGCGCTGATGCTGTAGTTCTCGCCGCCCAGTCCAACCTCTGCCACATCGCTCAGGCGAACCTGGGACCCGTCGGTGTTGACCTTGAGCAGGATCTTTTTGAACTGCTCGGCGGTTTGCAGACGGGTTTTACCGATGATGGTTGCGTTCAACTCCTGACCTTTGACGGCAGGCAGGCCACCCAGTTGCCCGGAGGACACCTGTACGTTCTGTGCGCTGATGGCCGACTTAACGTCCACCGGGGTCAGGTTGTACTTGTTCAGCTTGGCCGGGTCGAGCCAGATACGCATGGCGTACTGGGCACCGAACACCTGGAAGTCACCCACACCTTCGGTACGGGAAATCGGGTCCTGCATGTTGGAGACGATGTAGTTCGACAAATCGTCCTTGTTCATGCTGCCGTCTTCAGACACCACACCGATTACCATCAGGAAGTTTTTCACTGCCTTGGTAACGCGGATACCTTGCTGCTGAACCTCTTGAGGCAGCAGTGGGGTCGCCAGGTTGAGCTTGTTCTGTACTTGAACCTGAGCGGTGTCGGGGTCTGTACCTTGCTCGAACGTAGCGGTGATGCTCATGCTGCCGTCGGAGTTGCTTTCAGACGAAACATAACGCAGGTGGTCAATACCGTTGAGCTGCTGCTCGATCACCTGAACCACGGTGTCCTGCACGGTTTGCGCCGAAGCGCCCGGGTAGGTCACGGAGATAGAGATGGCCGGTGGCGCGATGCTCGGGTATTGGTTGATCGGAAGCTTGAGGATCGATAGAGCCCCGACCAGCATGATCACCAGGGCAATTACCCAAGCGAAAATCGGACGGTCGATAAAAAATTTCGACATGGTTTACTCCCCTTTACTGCCTGCAGCTTTTTCTGTTGCCGGGGCAGATGCCGGGGTTTCGCCTTGTGGCTTGTCCATGATCTTGACTTCAATGCCAGGCTTGATGAACTGCAGGCCGTCAGTGATCAAACGGTCGCCCGGGTTCAGGCCTTTCTCTACCAGCCAGTCGCTGCCGACTGTGCGCGAAGCTTGCAGAACGCGCATTTCAACCTTGTTGTCCGGCCCCACGATCAATGCCGTTGGCTGGCCCTTGAGGTTGTGCGTCACGCCGATCTGAGGAGCCAGGATCGCATTGCTGTCGATGCCTGCTTCCAGTTGTGCGTGGACAAACATGCCCGGCAGAAGGATTTCGTCAGGGTTCGGGAACACTGCGCGCAAGGTGACGGAGCCAGTGGTTTCATCGACCGATACTTCGGAGAACTCAAGACGGCCTTCTTGCGCATATTCGCTGCCATCCGGCAGGGTCAGCTTGACCTTGGCGGCGTTTTCACCGGCTTTCTTCAGGCGGCCGCTGGCCAGATCGCGGCGCAGTTCGAGCATTTCGACTGAAGATTGCGTTACGTCAACGTAGATTGGGTCCAGTTGGGTGATCACGGCCAATGCGTTGGCCTGGCCACTGGTCACTAATGCACCTTCAGTGTAGAGCGAGCGACCAATTCGGCCGGTCAACGGTGCCAGAACCTTGGTGTAACGCAGGTTGACCTGGGCGGTATTTAGCGTGGCTTCGGCTTCGAGGCGTGCGGCTTCGGCGTTGTCGTATTCCTGACGGCTTACGGCCTGCTCTGCGACCAATTGCTTGTAGCGGTCAGCCAGCGATTTGGCCGATTGTAGAGTGGCGCGGGCGCTCAGTACGGCGCTTTCATAGATGGCTGGATCGATTTGATACAGCTGCTGGCCGATTTTTACATCGCTGCCTTCTTTAAAGAAGCGCTTGAGGATGATGCCATTCACCTGAGGGCGAACTTCTGCCGAGCGATAGGACGCGGTGCGGCCCGGCAGGTCGGTGGTCAAGGTAAAAGGCTGGGTTTTCAGCGTCACGACGCCGACCTGAGGGATTTGCGGGGCAGGTGCTGCCTCTTCCTTTTTGCATCCGCTGAGTAGCGAAGCTAGGGCGATGGCAGCAACCAGAGCGGTAACAGCTGGCTTGAATTGCATGAAAATCCTCGGGTCAGGCACGCGAAAGCGCACAAGAATAGTGGAAGGGTAAAGAAAGCTGTTCCGGGTGGATAAGTAGCTTGCTAAGGAATATACTTACATTCGTGTCTGTTTGTAAATAGCGGGAGCGTGTCTCGCCTAGTACTACAGGGCCATTTTTAAAGCATGTAGTAGACCGGGATAAGGCACAACAAACGCCACCCGATGTTGGTCCGGACGAGTGATCGTAGCGGTCCGGATCCTCCTGATTGAGGTTTTTATTGCCATGGTGCGTCGTACCAAAGAAGAAGCTCTTGAGACCCGGAGCAAAATCCTCGAAGCGGCCGAGCAGGCCTTTTATGAACGGGGTGTTGCGCGCACGACGCTGGCAGATATTGCCGCGTTGGCAGGCGTCACCCGAGGTGCAATTTACTGGCACTTCAACAACAAGGCCGAGCTGGTTCAAGCGATGCTCGACAGCTTGCATGAGCCGTTGGATGAAATGGCCAAAGCCAGTGAAAGCGAGAACGAGGTTGATCCGCTTGGCTGCATGCGCCAACTGTTGATTCATTTGTTTCGCCAAGTTGCCACTGATCCAAAAACCCGGCGTATCAATGAAATTTTGTTTCATAAGTGCGAATTCACTGACGAAATGTGTGATTTACGGGCTCAGCGCCAGGTTGCGATGGTCGATTGCAACAGCAGGATCGAGCTTGCCCTGAGCAATGCCCTTCACCGTCAACAACTCCCTGCAAATCTGGATGTACGCCGTGCTGCTATCTGTTTGCATGCATATATCGACGGAATTCTCGGACAATGGCTGCTGGTTCCCAACAGTTTCGAGCTTTATAAAGAAGCTGAGTCCTGGGTCGATACTGGGCTGGATATGTTGCGTTTCAGCCCGACACTGCGAATCTGCGGCGATATCCGAAAGGGAGTTTAGTAGGCTCAAGCCATATGGCGAGTGAAGATTTTGCCCTTCGGGCCATTTGATGGCAGAAGGCATTTATATACGTCTAGCTCGCGGGTTTAAAGTTAGCGAGCTAAGTATTTTGTAGTTAAATTGTTATCGTTAAGTGAAACACCCTACAGCCTTCAGTAAATAGACCTAAGTCAAACAGGTCTCGTGGTGTTTGGGCGGCCACATCTTTCTTGGTTTTTTCTCTCAATCACCCTTCCTGCGTCTGCTTCCCCTACACTTGGGCGACGCTTTGGCTACATGCCAAAGCAGCCAAAATCGGGGAGCGGGCGACTGCCAACGTGTTTGTCCTCTCTCGACTAAAGCAAACAGACCGCGATGGTGGTGTGTGTCGTGGGGAATTCGAGGAATAACAAGTGAACAAGATTTACTCGAGTGCTGAATCCGCTTTGCAGGGGCTGGTCGAAGACGGCATGACCCTGGCTGTGGGCGGTTTTGGGTTGTGCGGGATTCCAGAGGCGTTGATTGCTGCCTTGCGCGACACCGGCAAGCGCGAGCTGACGGTGATCAGCAACAACGCCGGGGTTGACGGTTTCGGGTTGGGGCAACTGCTGACGACGCGTCAGATCCGCAAAATGATTTCTTCCTATGTGGGTGAGAACAAAGAGTTCGAACGCCAGTACCTGGCCGGCGAGCTTGAGCTGGAGTTCACCCCTCAAGGTACCCTCGCGGAAAAACTGCGGGCGGGCGGGGCGGGTATCCCGGCGTTCTTCACCAAGACCGGGTACGGCACGCTGGTGGCTGAAGGTAAGGAAACCCGTGAGTTTGATGGCGAGTGGTACGTCATGGAGCGTTCGTTGCGCGCCGATGTAGCCTTGGTCAAGGCCTGGAAAGCCGACAAGTCCGGCAATCTGCTGTTCAACAAAACTGCACGTAACTTCAACCCGTTGGCAGCAATGGCGGCCAAGGTGTGCGTGGTAGAAGTGGAAGAAATCGTTGAAATTGGCGAGATCGAGCCTGATCAGGTTCATTTGCCCGGAATTTACGTGCAGCGGCTGGTGCTCAACGCCACCCCGGAAAAACGTATTGAACATCGCACTGTGCGGAGCGCCTGATCATGGCCTGGACTCGTGAAGAAATGGCGCAGCGCGCCTCCCAAGAACTGCAGGATGGCTTTTACGTCAATTTAGGCATCGGTTTGCCTACGCTGGTGGCCAACTATATTCCCGAGGGGATGGACGTGTGGCTGCAAAGCGAGAACGGCCTGCTGGGTATTGGCCCGTTTCCTGCTGACGATGAAGTCGACGCTGACCTGATCAATGCGGGCAAGCAAACCATTACGACCTTGCCGGGCAGCAGCTTCTTTAACAGCGCTGACTCGTTCGCGATGATTCGCGGAGGTCATATCAATCTGTCGATTCTGGGGGCAATGCAAGTCTCCGAGAAGGGCGACCTGGCTAACTGGATGATCCCCGGCAAGATGGTCAAAGGGATGGGCGGCGCGATGGACCTGGTGGCCGGGGTCAAGCGCGTGGTGGTGCTGATGGAGCACACCGCCAAAGGCGGCACCCATAAGCTGCTTAAGCAGTGTGATTTGCCACTGACCGGCGTGGGGGTGGTTGATCGGATCATCACCGATCTGGCGGTGCTGGACGTTACTGAGCAGGGGCTCAAGCTGGTTGAGCTGGCAGCGGGCGTCAGTCTTGATGAGCTGAAAGCGGCCACCGGTTGCGAAATCAACGGTTAGGAGCCAAGAACCCTGTAGCAGCTGCCGTAGGAACGAGGCTGCGTTCGGCGACGAAGTCGTCGTAAATCCGCAGAGCGCGGTGTACCTGACGCGCCAAGGTTAAAGGGTTTTACGACTGCTTCGCAGTCGGACGCAGCCTCGTTCCTTCGGCAGTTGCTACGAAGACAAGTGCCTTCTAGTTTTAAAGTGTTTTCGCTGAGTCAAATACGCAAAAAGCCCCTCGCGGGGCTTTTTACTTAAGCGTGAATCAGCGTTCCAGATCTTTGATCTTGCCTTTCACACCATCAAACTCTTCCGCGTCCGGCAGAGCGTCTTTCTTTTCAGTGATGTTGGGCCAGATTTCAGCCAGTTCAACATTCAACTGAATGAACTCTTGCATGTCAGCAGGGACTTCATCTTCAGAGAAGATCGCCTGTGCAGGGCATTCAGGCTCACAAAGCGCGCAGTCAATGCACTCATCCGGGTGAATCACCAGGAAGTTCGGGCCTTCGTAAAAGCAGTCCACCGGACAGACTTCTACGCAGTCGGTGTACTTGCACTTGATGCAGTTGTCGGTGACGACGAAGGTCATTTCTAATTCTCTCCTCAGGCGGCGGCAGCGAAGCCCTTCCAGAACGGGTTCGCCGGGTTCGGGAGTGATATCTACAGACCAGGCTAAAAGGTCAGTAGCATCCCAAACCGCGCGCGATTCTAGCAGCTTTTAAAGGCGTGTCTTTAATGTGTAGAGCAAATCAAGTGCTTTACGTGGCGTTAAGTTGTCCAGATCCAGCTTGGAAAGGTCGTCCAGCACCGGGTGAGGCAGGCTGGCAAACATGTCACTTTGCTGGGGGGCTGACTTTTTACCGGGTGTCGGACGCGGTACTTCGTGGGGCAGACTGGTGGTCTCCAGACGGCTCAAATGCTCGCGGGCACGGGTGATCACATTGGCTGGAACCCCCGCCAGTTGTGCCACTGCCAAGCCATAGCTCTGGCTAGCAGGCCCAGGCAAAACATGGTGCAAGAACACAATACGTTCATTATGTTCTGTCGCGCTCAGATGCACGTTGGCGACCAGCGGTTGGTTCTCCGGCAGTACCGTCAATTCGAAGTAATGCGTCGCGAACAAGGTGTAGGCGCGTAATTGGGCGAGGCGTTCTGCCGCAGCCCATGCCAGCGATAACCCGTCAAAGGTGCTGGTGCCACGACCCACTTCATCCATCAGCACCAGGCTGCGATCGGTGGCATTGTGCAAAATGTTGGCGGTTTCGCTCATCTCGACCATAAAGGTCGAACGGCCGCCCGCAAGGTCATCGCTGGAGCCGATCCGGGTGAAGATGCGGTCAACCAGCGACAATTCGCAACTGGCTGCCGGAACAAAGCTGCCGATGTGGGCCATCAGGACGATCAATGCGGTCTGGCGCATGTAGGTCGATTTACCGCCCATGTTCGGGCCGGTGATCACCAGCATGCGCGTGTCATCATCCAGCGCCAGATCGTTAGCCACAAAAGGCGTGGTCAGTACTTGCTCGACCACCGGGTGGCGGCCCTGGCTGATGCGCATGCACGGCTCGTCCACGAAACGTGGGCAGTTCAAGTCCAGGTTCAGTGCTCGCTCGGCCAGGTTGCTCAGTACATCCAGCTCGGCCAGTGCGGCGGCGGTGTCTTGCAGTGGCGCAAGGTGGCCGATCATTTCTTCGAGCAGTGCTTCGTAGAGCATCTTCTCGCGGGCCAGGGCACGGCTTTTGGCTGACAGGGCCTTGTCCTCGAAAGCCTTGAGCTCCGGGGTGATAAAGCGTTCGGCGCCCTTGAGCGTTTGGCGGCGGATATAGTCAGCCGGTGCCTGCTCGGCTTGTTTGCTTGGCAGCTCGATAAAGTAGCCGTGTACCCGGTTGTAACCGACTTTGAGGTTGGCGAGGCCGGTGCGGGCTTTTTCTCGCGCTTCAAGATCAATCAGGAATTGGCCGGCGTTTTCGCTCAGCGACTGCAGCTCATCGAGCTCGGCGTCGTAACCGGTTTTTAATACCCCGCCGTCGCGGATCACCGCTGGCGGATTGTCGTTGATGGCTTTTTCCAGCAGGGCTCCCAGTTCGGGATAAGTGCTGGTGGTCGTGGCCAGTTGTTGCAGATGCGGCGCTTCGAGTCCGACCATTGCATCTTGCAGTTCAGGCAGCGCGTTCAAGGCATCGCGCAGGCGTGCCAGGTCGCGGGGGCGAGCATTGCGCAGGCCGATACGGGCCAGAATACGCTCCAGGTCGCCGATTTCCTTGAGCTGTGGCTGCAGCTTTTCGAAGCGATAGCCGTCCAGCAAGCAGGTGATCGATGACTGGCGAGCCAGCAGCACGTTGAGGTCGCGCAACGGACGGTTCAGCCAGCGGGTCAGCAAGCGGCTGCCCATCGAGGTCTGGCAGCGGTCGACCACCGACTGCAAGGTGTTGTCGCGTCCGCCCGCGAGGTTGGTGTCCAGCTCCAGATTGCGTCGGCTGGCGCCGTCCAGGACGACGGTGTCGTCCAGGCGCTCATGACGCAGGCTGCGCAAATGGGGCAGGGCGGTGCGCTGGGTTTCTTTGGCGTAGCTGAGCAGGCAGCCGGCGGCGCCAATGGCCAGGGTCAGGTTTTCGCAGCCAAAGCCTTTAAGGTCTTGGGTCGAAAACTGCTGGCACAGACTTTTCAGGGCCGAGTCGCGTTCAAAATCCCAAGGCGCGCGGCGACGAACCCCACGGCGCTTTTCGGCTGGCAGGCCTTGTGGCCAGTCATCCGGGATCATCAGCTCGACCGGATTGATACGCTCAAGCTCCGCCAGCAAGTTTTCCCAGCCCTTGATCTCCAGCACCGAGAAGTTGCCGCTGGTAATGTCCAGAACGGCAAGGCCAAACAAGCGCTCATCGCCGAGTACGGCGGCAATCAGGTTGTCGCGGCGTTCATCCATCAGCGCCTCATCACTCACCGTTCCCGGCGTGATGATGCGCACGACCTGGCGGTCAACCGGGCCTTTGCTGGTGGCCGGGTCGCCGACCTGTTCGCAGATCACCACCGACTCGCCAAGCTTTACCAGCTTGGCCAGATAACCTTCAGCTGCATGGTAAGGAATCCCGCACATCGGGATCGCCTGGCCGGCAGACTGACCACGTGCCGTGAGTGTGATATCCAGCAATTTGGCGGCTTTCTTCGCATCTTCGTAGAAGATTTCGTAGAAGTCGCCCATGCGATAGAACATCAGCTGATCAGGGTGCTGATTCTTCAGGCGCCAGTACTGCTGCATCATCGGCGTGTGGCTGGACAGGTCGGAAGTATTTTTACTCATCAGGGCTTAGGCGGATTCGTTCAGAAGTGGGGGGAAGGCAGGCCCGTGGCCTGAGGGTTTCGCAATGGGCGCAAGGTTAACATGTCAGCACCCTGCATCTACAGGCGTGCGCCGGGTGAGCTGACACGTTGCTATAAATAGAAGAAATAGCATTTGCCAACACTAAACACGGTCAGCACTATTGCCATCATGCCTAAACGAACTGTTTCAACTGTCCTTAAAGAGCTGCTCGCCCGGCACGGAATCAGCGCGATGGCGCTGCACCGTAGCACTGGGGTGCCGCAGCCCACGTTGTCACGTATTTTGAGCGGCAAAATTATCGATCCTTCCGATAGACATATCTCCAAAATCGCCGAGTACTTCCACATCAGTACCGATCGTCTGCGTGGTCGGGATGACCTCTGTACGTTTGCCGCGTCAGAAGCCGGCTTGCATCACCCTGACCTGCGAGATATTTGCCTGTGGGACGACGATACCCCGGTGGCGGACGATGAAGTGTCCATTCCGTTTTTGCGCCAGGTCGAACTGGCAGCGGGCTCCGGGCGTTTTGCCATTGAAGAGAGCGAGCGCGCCAGGCTGCGTTTCGGCAAACGCAGCCTGCGTCATAACGGTGTGGAATTCGATCAGGCCAAATGCGTGACCGTGCGCGGTGACAGCATGCTGCCAGTTCTGCGCGATGGCGCTACGGTAGGGGTCAATGCTGGCAAGCGCACGCTGGAGGAGGTCATTGATGGCGATCTCTATGCGGTCAATCACAATGGTCAGTTGCGGGTCAAACAACTCTATCGCCTGGCGGGAGGGATCCGTTTGCGCAGCTTCAATCGTGATGAATTCCCCGACGAAGACTATGCCTACAGCGAGCTGGAGGATGAACAGCTTGTGATCCTAGGCCATGTGTTTTGGTGGGGCATGTACGCGCGCTAACCCTCACATTTAAGAAAAAACCCACAAGTCAGTGGGTTTTTTTTCGGTCATCAAAAAGACCATTCACACCGTGATTGTTGGCTTTGCCCGGCTTGCTGAAATCATCCGAATAAATATATGCATTGGTGCATTGACTGTATATCCATACATGAATAGTCTTTGCTGCATGGCGGTCCACGAAGTAACTCAAGCAGGGATGTGGCGTAACAGAGGGCGCCCGCTATACAGCCCGGGCCATAAATTGGCGCTTATCAATAAGGACACAGGAGTGATGACATGATTAATGAACCGCAGGTTTTGCTGGAAATGCCGGTTTTACTGGTCATCCTTCTTGCCTTGGTAGGCGGTGTTTTTGGTGAGATGTGGCGGGCGGACAAGGACGGAGCAAGTGGATGGTTGCTGATGCGGCGCCTGGCGCTGCGTTCGGGGGCATGCATGGTGTGCGGTGTGTCGACCTTCATGCTGCTGTACTCGGCAGGGATGTCGATTTTGGCGGCCGGTGCATTGGGTTGCCTGACCGCGCTGGCCGGCGCGGATGCGGCCATCAGTCTGTATCAGCGCTGGGCCGCCAAGCGGCTTGGAGTCGATGGTTCGGTTGGCGACTCGCGGATCGAGCCATAACAGACCCTTATTTGGTGTAGGTTATGGCGCTGACGCGCCCATCAGGAGAGGATCGTGGACCAAATATCTCAATTAGCGACTGAACTTGGGCTGCTGTTACAGGCTCTTAATGCCCAGGTGACGACCGCCGAATCCTGCACTGGCGGCGGTATCGCTGAGGCCATTACCCGCATTGCCGGTAGCTCCGCCTGGTTTGAGGCGGGATTCGTGACCTACTCCAACCAGCAAAAAACCAGGCAACTGAATGTTCCCGAGCCCTTGTTCGTTCAAGTGGGCGCGGTCAGTCGCGAGGTGGTTGAGGCGATGGTGCGTGGTGCGCAAGCGCAAAGCGGGGCTCGATTTGCTGTCGCGGTGAGTGGTGTGGCCGGCCCTGGCGGGGGGTCCCCCGAGAAGCCGGTCGGCACCGTCTGGCTGGCGTGGGGCGATGGCGATCATGTGACGACCGAGCGCAGACACTTCCCGGGTAACCGCGATGAGGTACGCCAGCAAACGGTGATTGCCGCCCTGGAAGGCTTAATACGCCGAACGGTACGAGAAATAAAAAATGAGGGGTAGGCGATCGTTTAACCCTGTGGAATAATACTGGCTACTTATACAGTTATCGGCCGTCGGGCCTTATTGATTACGAGAGGACTTTAATGGACGACAACAAGAAGAAAGCCTTGGCTGCGGCCTTGGGTCAGATCGAACGTCAATTCGGCAAGGGTGCCGTGATGCTGATGGGCGACCAGGAGCGTCAGGCAGTTCCGGCGATCTCCACGGGCTCCCTGGGTCTGGACATCGCGCTGGGCATTGGCGGCCTGCCAAAAGGCCGTATTGTTGAAATCTACGGTCCAGAATCTTCGGGTAAAACCACGCTTACCCTGTCTGTGATTGCACAGGCGCAAAAGGCCGGTGCAACCTGCGCGTTCGTCGATGCCGAACACGCCCTTGATCCTGAGTACGCGGCCAAGCTGGGCGTGAACGTTGATGACCTGCTGGTTTCCCAGCCTGATACCGGCGAGCAGGCACTGGAAATCACCGACATGCTGGTGCGTTCCAATGCGGTTGACGTGATCATCATCGACTCCGTTGCTGCACTTACGCCAAAAGCTGAAATCGAAGGCGACATGGGCGATACCCACGTTGGCCTGCAAGCACGTCTGATGTCTCAGGCGCTGCGTAAAATCACCGGTAACATCAAGAACGCCAACTGCCTGGTTATCTTCATCAACCAGATCCGCATGAAAATCGGCGTGATGTTCGGCAGCCCGGAAACCACTACCGGTGGTAACGCGCTGAAGTTCTACGCTTCGGTACGTCTGGATATCCGCCGCACCGGCGCCGTGAAAGAAGGCGACGTGGTGGTGGGCAGCGAAACCCGCGTCAAAGTGGTCAAGAATAAGGTGGCACCCCCGTTCCGTCAGGCCGAGTTCCAGATCTTGTACGGCAAGGGCATCTACCTTAACGGTGAGATGATTGACCTGGGCGTGTTGCATGGTTTCGTTGAAAAAGCCGGCGCCTGGTACAGCTACAACGGCAGCAAGATCGGTCAGGGCAAGGCCAACTCCGCCAAGTTCCTGGACGACAATCCTGATGTCAAGGATGCGCTGGAGAAGCAACTGCGTGAGAAGTTGCTGGGTCCAAAGACCGACGCTGAACTGGCGGAAATCAAAGTCATGCCGAAACTGAGCAAGGCTGCCAAAGAAGCTGCGGCACTGGCTGAAGCCGAAGAGATGGAAAACGCTACCGACAGCGATAACTGATAGACATCATGATCGCCGTTCTGGATACCCCCGTCGCAGTGCGACGGACTGCAATGGACCTGCTCGCGCGACGCGAGCACGGTCGAGTCGAGCTGACGCGCAAATTGCGTCAGCGCGGGGCTTGCCCCGACATGATTGACGCCGCCCTTGACCGTCTGACGGAAGAGGGGCTGTTGTCCGAATCTCGTTATCTCGAGAGCTATATCAACTACCGTGCCGGTTCAGGTTATGGCCCTTTGCGAATTCGCGAAGAGCTTAGCCAGCGTGGCCTGGTGCGTGGGGATATCGAGGAGGCGCTGCGAGAGTGTGGTTTCAACTGGCAAGAGCAGCTGGAAGATACCTGGCGCCGCAAGTTTTCCGGTCAGTTGCCTGCAGATGCAAAAGAACGTGCCCGCCAAGGGCGCTTCTTGAGCTATCGAGGGTATCCACTTGAAATGATCGGCCGCTTGTTGAGCGGCCGAGAGTTTGAAGACTGACAGCCGCTGTGGGAACGAGCCTGCTCGCGAAGTTCGTTCGCGGGCAGGCTCGCTCCCACAGGGTGTATTTTCAGTCCGCTACGGATGCGTGCTGTGAGGACGTAGTCGAACTGTCAACTGTCTCCCAGTTTTGCGGTTGGTTAATAAAGTTGACCAGCTCGCGTAACCGCCCCTGATTACGGCCACTGAATGCAAAGCTCAAGCAGGTCAGGTGGTTGAGTTTGGGGTCGTCGTGCTCAAAACCGCAGTACCCCTGTTGCTGGAAACCACTGCTAAGGCAGATATCAGCAAATTGATGCTGGATCTCCTTTAAGGCCAAGACACTGACAGGCCGCTTCATGCGGATCACAAAAGTTTTATTCAACCAGCGACTGGAGTGGAAGTTGCTGTAGAACTGGTTGATTTCATCCAGGGCTTCTTCGGCGCTATGAACCAGGCGCATCAACTTCAAGTCGTTGGGAAGAATGTATTGGTTGGCTTCCAGCTGGTCATGAATGAAGTCCAGGGCTCCTTGCCAAAACTTCCCGCCTGGCACATCCAGTAAAACCACCGGTACCAACGGGGTCTTGCCTGTCTGCATCAGTGTCAGTACTTCCAACACCTCATCCAGTGTGCCAAAGCCTCCCGGGCACATCACCAGGGCATCTGCCTCTTTGGTGAAGAACAGTTTGCGGGTAAAGAAAAAGTGGAAGGCCAGCACATTCTCGGTGCCGTTGATGGTGGGGTTGGCTCGTTGTTCAAACGGCAAAGTGATGTTGAAGCCCAGGCTATGGCTCAGGCCTGCACCTTCATGGGCAGCAGCCATAATGCCAGCGCCGCCGCCAGTAATGACCATGATGTCGGACTTGGCCAGCACACTGCCCATTTCCCGGGCCAGCGCATAGAGCGGGTGTTCGATTGGAGTTCTTGCCGAGCCAAAGACCGTGACTTTGCGTCGTCCCTTGAACTGTTCCAGTGTTCTAAAGGTTTTTTCGAGTTCGCGGATGGCTTGCAGGGTGATTTTGGTGTTCCAGCGATCAAAGTCGTCGTGGGCCATGCGCAACACGGTCAGCAACATCTCGCGATACAACGCCCGGTTCGGACTATTAGGCGCAACGCGCTGCAGCTGTTCATCGACTTCATGAGCAAGATCCAGCCCCTGTTCCTGGAAGTGAAGCGTCAGGGTGTCATTGGATTGATCAGGCATGTATTTCTCCTTCTACACAACATCCTTGAAGGCGCCGCAGGTGGGCAGCCGCAGAGACACAGAGTGTCAACCATGATGGTTCGATGATGGTCCCGGGATGTCTTGGCTGGCAATAGCTAATTGCCTGACCTACATGGAGTTTGGTGCGAGGAGGTCATGCGGGGGAACGTAGTGTCGAGGCCTGTGGCAGGCTCATGCGCCGTACCGGGAGGTACGGCGTGTCAGCGAGGTTACTTTTTGCGCTGGCAGTTTTCAGCCCGGAAATCCTGGATCAGGACCGGACTATTGGTTTTGTATTCCTTGAAGCTGTAGCGCAGCGTCGCACCTTGAGCCATCAGGGTGCGGAAACCTGCGTTGCTGCAAACACTGCGACCCAGTTGCGGGACTGTTTCTTCAGGATTGGAGCGCATCTGGGCGGACAATGTAGGACTGGCCTCCAGATTGTTGATCAAAACAGTACCGTCTACCGTAAAGCCTTTGTCCAACAGGTCCGCATTGATAGCCCGTGGTTTGCCTTCATTGCTTTTCGCGGCAACCTTGAGCAGGGTTTTGTTCAACTCAAAATCCTTGAGAGAAGCCGCTTGTGCAGCCAGAGGCAGTGCAAGCATAAGAGCGACGGTCGGAATGATATGGCGCAGCATGAAACTCTCCTGATTTCAGTGACCCAGGGTTAGACCGGCCACATATCTGTGCGTTCAGTGGCGCGGGAGTATAGGTCAGCATGAGTTGGCAGGAAATGCCAAAGGTCATGGATTCGCGCCCTCTTACTGCGCCTCTGTTAAACTTGCCGCCTTTCTCTTGTGAATCCGTTCGTGTGCCAATTCTGGCAAATGGATGGTTGGCGCCTTTAAGTAAAAAACCATGACCCTGACGACCTTTCCCCCGAATTCTGTCGCCCGTTTACGAGACGAGCGTGAAGAGGAGAGCACCAAGCCTTACCTGGCGCGTGGCTCACGTGCCCCGCGTTGCCATACTTGTCGCGTGATTGAAAGCCACTGCCTGTGCAGTTGGCGGCCAAAGGTCAGCACGCGCTCGGGTGTGTGTTTGGTCATGACTAAAAAAGAAGTGTTCAAACCCAGCAATACAGGTTGGCTGATTGCCGACGTAGTAAGCGATAACTTTGCCTTTATCTGGTCACGAACCGAAACCGACGAAGCGCTGCTGGCGCTGCTGTCTGACCCGCAGTGGCAGCCGTATCTGGTATTTCCCGGGGAATATGTCGCACCTGAGCGGGTTACGCACACCGTGGACATCGACAGCAGCAAGCGGCCGCTGTTTATCTTGCTCGACGCCACCTGGACCGAGGCGCGCAAGATTTTTCGCAAAAGCCCGTATTTCGATGCCTTGCCGATTTTGAGCCTGCTGCCCGAAAGGCTTTCGCGCTACCGCCTGCGCCGCTCCACACGCAGCGAGCACCTGTGCACCGCAGAAGTCGCCAGTTTATGCCTTGAGCTGGCGGGCGATACCGAGGCCTCAAATGCGCTGGACGCCTATTTTGATGTGTTCAGCCAGCATTACCTGGATGCAAAAAACCAGCTGCCGATGAATGAATCCAGCGTCGCGCACCAGGAACTGGGCGTTTTTGTAAAAGACCTTCCCCAGAATCGGGCTCAATAGACTAAAGAAGTAGCGCTACAATTTTCGAACAGATGTAAGCGAGCGCTATTGTTCGTATTTAAATGATGGCGCTGTGATAGCTTCCGCGTGGACCCAAGCGTCAGGTTTTCAACTTGACCACCCCCGCTTCGCTGGGCATGCTTGGCGCCGATTCGGCTTCAGTAGCTGCTAAAACACTTATATTTGCCGACGTTTAGCGTAAATCGCGCCGTTTGACCCAAAGTCTTTGAGCTATTGCTCGAGTTGCCTTAGCGAGTGCTGGAATTCATCAGGGCTCGCCTGAAAAACAGGATCATTTAAAAAATGGCCACATACGAAATCCTGATTGCCGACGACCATCCGCTGTTTCGCAGTGCCTTGCACCAGGCTGTAAGCATTGGACTGGGCTCTGATGTTCGCTTGGTTGAGGTTGCCAGTATTGCTGAGCTTGAAACACAGCTGGCGATAAAGGCAGATTGGGATCTGGTACTGCTCGACTTGAACATGCCGGGTGCTTACGGTTTCTCCGGGCTTGTGTTGTTGCGTGGTCAGTACCCGCAGATTCCGGTAGTGATGGTGTCAGCCCAGGAAGAAGCGTCAATCATGGTGCGGTCGCGCGAGTTTGGCGCCAGTGGCTTCATTCCAAAGTCCAGCTCGCTGGATGAGATTCAAAAGGCTGTACGCGCAGTACTCGATGGTGATGTGAGCTGGCCGCCACAGGCGTTTGAAGAAGTTCAGGTTTCGGCTGAGGCCAAGGCTGCCAGCGAAGGCCTGGCCAGCCTGACTCCCCAGCAGTTCCGAGTGTTGACCATGGTCTGCGAAGGTCTGTTGAACAAACAGATCGCCTATGAACTTAGCGTTTCCGAAGCAACCATCAAGGCCCACGTCACCGCAATTTTCCGCAAGCTGGGGGTTCGCACTCGCACCCAGGCCGCGCTACTCTTGCAGCAACTTGAATCAATTTCGAGTCATTAAGTAGCCTGTGTTCACGCTTTTTTGACGAAGCGTGAATTAGCGTCCCTTTCTCATTTTTTGCGCAGTTACCTACCTATGTCGCCTTTCAAGGGTAAAACCGGATTTAAACGGATTTTGAATGCCAGCGGTTACTCGCTGGACGGTATGCGCGCAGCCTTTACTGGCGAGGCGGCTTTTCGCCAGTTAGTACTGCTGAACGTGATATTGATCCCGCTGAGCTTCATGCTGAATGTGAGCCGGGTAGAGCGGGCCTTGCTGATCGCGGTATGCCTGTTGGCCTTGATTGTCGAATTGTTGAACTCGGCAATCGAGGCGGTGGTTGACCGCATCTCCCTCGACTTGCACCCATTGTCGAAAAACGCCAAAGACATGGGTAGCGCCGCCCAGTTTGTGGTGCTGACCATGATTGCCGTGGTGTGGGCAGTCATTCTGCTTTAAGCGATCGTCGGCAATACGATCTCGTCGCTGCGCTGAACCCCTGCGGTGAAGGCGCGGCACAGTTCCAGAAACTCGCGCATGGCAGACGTCTGATACTTCTTTTTGTGCCAGATAAAGAAAAACTGCCGGGCCAGATCCAGGTCGGGTGTTTCCACGGCGACCAGGCTGCCGCGTCGAAAGGCGTCGCGCAATGCCAGGCGAGAGATGCATCCAATGCCCAGCCCCGACTCCACGGCCCGTTTGATTGCTTCAGTGTGCTCCAGCTCCAGGCGAATATTGAGTGCAGTTTGGTGATGGCGCATGGCCTGATCGAACGTCAGGCGGGTGCCAGAGCCTTGCTCGCGCAAGATCCACGCCTCGCGGGTCAACTCTTCCAGTGTGGCGTGACCACGCACCGCCAGCGGATGCTGCGGGGCGCAGAAAACTACGAGCTCATCTTCTACCCAGCTCTGCACTTCGATGTCCGGATGAGCGCAATCGCCTTCGATCAGACCCAGGTCAATTTCGTAATGGGCAACTTGTTGCACGATATGAGCTGTGTTTTGCACCACCAGCTTGACCTGACTTTCAGGGTGCGCCTGCATGAAGCTGCCTATCAGCAGGGTCGCCAGGTAATTGCCGATGGTCAATGTTGCGCCCACGGTCAATGAGCCAAAGCCGGATTTGCCGTTGAGCAGATCTTCGATTTCCTTGGCTTGATCCAGGAGAGCGACTGCCTGTGGCAACAGTTGGCGACCAAGGGCGTTAAGGCTTAAGCGCTTGCCCGCACGATCGAACAGTTGGCAACTGGTTTGGCGCTCGAGTTCGGTAATCGAGGTACTGGCAGCCGATTGTGAAAGGGCCAACAAACCAGCAGCGCGAGACACGCTCTCTTGTTGGGCGACGGTAACGAACACCTGGAGTTGTCTGAGAGTAAATCGCATATCGATATAACCGATAACCCTTATCTTAATAATTCAGTTAACAGATATTGTCGCCGCCATTAGAATGCTGTGCAATCGCGCCCATAGTCAGCGCAGGCGAAATTAGGAGCCCCGTACATGAGCAACATGAACCACGAACGTGTCCTCAGTGTTCATCACTGGAATGACACCCTGTTCAGCTTCAAGTGCACCCGCGACCCGGGTCTGCGCTTCGAGAACGGTCAGTTCGTGATGATCGGCCTGCAACAACCCAACGGCCGTCCGCTTATGCGTGCCTACTCGATCGCCAGCCCGAACTGGGAAGAGCATCTGGAGTTCTTCAGCATCAAGGTGCCGGATGGCCCGCTGACCTCCCAGTTGCAGCACTTGAAGGAAGGCGACGAGATCATCATCAGCAAAAAGCCTACGGGTACGCTGGTACTGGACGACTTGAAGCCGGGTAAACATCTGTATCTGCTCAGCACCGGCACTGGCTTGGCGCCATTTATGAGCGTCATCCAGGACCCGGAAACTTACGAGCGTTTCGAAAAAGTGATCCTGTGCCACGGCGTGCGTTACGTCAATGAAGTCGCCTACCGCGAGTTCATCACCGAGCACCTGCCACAGAACGAGTTCTTCGGCGAAGCGCTGCGTGAAAAGCTGATCTACTACCCAACCGTGACCCGTGAGCCCTTCGAGAACGAAGGTCGCCTGACCGATCTGATGCGCAGCGGCAAGTTGTTCAGCGATATCGGTCTGCCACCGATCAACCCTCAGGACGACCGCGCCATGTTGTGCGGCAGCCCGAGCATGCTCGACGAAACCAGCGAAGTGCTGAACAGCTTCGGTCTGAAAGTCTCGCCGCGTATGCGTGAGCCGGGTGACTACCTGATCGAGCGCGCCTTCGTAGAGAAGTAACAAACGCAGATCTAAAAATGTGGGAGCGAGCCTGCTCGCGATTACGACCTGTCAGTCACCCATCCGGTGAGTGGCACTTCACAATCGCGAGCAGGCTCGCTCCCACATTGCGTTTCAGGTCACTGCTTGGGAATGACTTCAAGCACACAGATCAGGCCGGGCTCGGGGTAATGCCAGCGTACGTCCAGATCCCAAAACTGCGCGCCGTACTCTCGTTCGGGTGCCGGCGTCTGGTAGGCCGGGCGGGGGTCTTGCGCCAGGCATTGCTCGATCAGCGCCACCAGTGGCTCCTGAAGGCGCAGAGCCTGCGCATGGGCCTGTTGCAGGGCCGTATCGGCCCACACCACGGGAATCAACGCCGGTGCCGCGCTGGCCATGCCATTGCTGGCATCGGTGATGATGTCTGCGTAAGGCACGTAGGGTTTGATATCGAGAATTGGCGTGCCGTCGAGCAGGTCGATTCCGGAAATCCACAGGCGATTGGCTTCAACCTTGTCCAGTTTGACCACGGACTGGCCGATGCCATTCGGGCGATGGGTTGCACGGGTTGCAAACACTCCCATCGACTTGTTGCCGCCAAGGCGTGGCGGACGCACCTTGAGGCGGGGTTTGTCTTCGAGCGCCTGATGGAAAACGAACAGCAACCAGACATGGCTGACCTGCTCCAGCCCTTGCACCGCATCGCCCTGATCGAACGGCGCGACCAGCTCCAGTACGCCACGGGCGGCCGGGGCCAGTTGCGGCTGACGGGGGATGGCGAATTTTTCCTTGAAGCAGGAGCGCACAAATCCGATGGGGGAGACGGTATAGGTCATGGAGGATGTCGGGCTGGTGGGTCAGGTCAGGTTCTTGTGGGAGCGGGCTTGCTCGCGATAGCAACGCCCCAGTGGTTCAGATGGACCGAGGCGTCTGAATCGCGAGCAAGCCCGCTCCCACAGGAGGTGTGTTTTCAGTCGCGAACGCGCAGGGTCAGGCCTTTCAGGAAGTTGCGCAGTAACTGGTCGCCACACGTGCGGTAGTTGGTGTGACCGAACTTGCGGAACAGGGCGCTCAGCTCAGGCTTGGACACCGGAAAACCGGCCGCCTTGAGGATGGCGTGCATGTCGTCTTCCTTGAGTTCGAAGGCCACGCGCAGCTTTTTAAGGATGATGTTGTTGGTCACTGGCAGTTCGACAGGCATCGGCGCACGGCTTTCGTCCTTGCCACGCTTGAAGATCACCAGGCCATCAAGAAAGTGCGCCATCACGTCGTCAGGGCAACGAACAAAACCTTCTTCTTCGTCTTTCTTCAGGTAGGTCAGTACGTCTTCCTTGGTCACGTCCAGGCCGCCAAGCTTGATGATTTCGACAACCTTGTTGTCGCTGATGTCGAGCATGTAGCGCACGCTACGCAGTACGTCGTTATGAATCATGTGGGTAATCCTGATATTCAGCAGTGAGCACCGCAGGCATTGCTGCGGTGTCGAAATGTTCTGTGTAGGGTTAGAACTTTTCTTTGGCGCTCATGTAGCGCCATTGGCCGACAGGCAATTTGCCCATCGACACGCCGCCAATACGAATCCGGCGGATCGAGATGACCGTCAGGCCGACGGCCTGGCAGAACAGTGCAATGACACCTGGCTGCGGATTTTTCATCGCAAAGCGCAGGCGGTTTTCACTCTGCCAGCTGGCCTTGACCGCAGGCAGCTCGCGACCTTTGTAGGTCATGCCGTGATTGAGGCGGTTCAAACCGTGGGGAGCCATCTCGCCAGAGACTTCAACCACGTACTCCTGCTCGATCTTGTTAGCATCGGCCGTCAGCTTGCGCACGATCTTCCAGTCTTGGGTAAACACCAGCAGGCCGCTGGCGTTGGCTTGCAGCTCGTTGCCAACGCTCAGGCGCAGGAAATGGCCTTTTAGCGGGCGCTTGCCGAAGCGGTGCTCTTCGCTCAGCGTTTCCGGGCCGATCAACGCCATGGCGCTATCGGTGTCCAGGCCCGCCGGGGCGTTCAGCAAGATGGTCACAGGCTCTGGTGCAGTAGCCTTGGCCTCTGGGTCCAGCTCGACTTTTTGGTTGTCGACTTTGAATTGCGGCTCGTCGATGACTTCGCCATCTACCGTGACCCAGCCACCTTCAATGAACAGTTCGGCCTCACGGCGGGAGCAGCCGACGAGTTCGATGAGGCGTTTGGAGAGACGTATCGGTTCAGACATGACAGGGGCCGTATAGGAATTGGGCGGCTATTGTACCCGCCTGGCGCCGGTTAAGCCCGGCAACATTTGCCTTATGAGCGTGCTGGGCGTTTATACCGCAGGTGCAGCAATGGATAAGGCTGGCCAAGGCCATCATTTTCGCAGCGTCCGATGACCTCAAACCCTTGTTTGAGGTAGAACCCGATGGCTTGCGGGTTTTGCTCATTGACGTCGAGTCGTTCGGCATTCAGTTCGTTGATGGCGAACATCAACAGGCACTTGCCTATGCCTTGCCCCCGATGGTCAGGATGGATAAACAGCATTTCCACCTTACCCGTCGCCACGCCGGCAAAGCCGGTAATGCGCTTGCTGACGGGATCCTTGCAGCAGATCAGCATCACCGCATCCAGGTATTGATCATTGACCAGGCCTCGTAACAGTTGGATATAGCTGTCAGGCAAAAAGTCATGTGTGGCCCGTACCGATGCTTCCCACACGTCGGTCAGTTCTTTGAAGTCAGTAAGGCGTGGCGTATGGATGACCCATTTTTGTTGCATCAAGCATGTCTCCTGACACAGATATGGAAAGCAATGGCTCAACAATAGACGTAAAAAAAGCCCTGTCGCGAGAGCGGCAGGGCTTTTTGAGAGGCAGTCGCGATTTAGATCACTTCAGCCCACAAGTCATACTCATCGGCGTCGGTGACGCGGCACATGATCTTGTCGCCCGGCTTGATGTCTTTGTCGGTGGCGATAAACACGTTGCCGTCGATTTCCGGAGCGTCGAAGAAGCAGCGGCCAACAGCGCCTTGCTCATCAACTTCGTCGATCAGGACTTCGATGTCCTTGCCGATTTTCATCTGCAGGCGTGCGGCGCTGATGGCCTGTTGATGGGCCATGAAGCGGTCCCAGCGATCCTGCTTGACGTCATCCGGGACGATGGCCGCGTCCAGCAGGTTGGCGGGTGCACCTTCTACCGGCGAATACTGGAAGCAACCCACGCGATCCAGTTGCGCTTCGGTCAGCCAGTCGAGCAGGTACTGGAAGTCTTCTTCGGTTTCGCCCGGGAAGCCGACGATGAAGGTTGAACGGATGATCAGATCCGGGCAGATCACGCGCCAGTTTTTGATGCGGGCCAGGGTCTTGTCTTCAAATGCCGGGCGTTTCATGGCCTTGAGCACTTTGGGGCTTGCGTGCTGGAACGGGATGTCCAGGTACGGCAGGATCTTGCCGGCGGCCATCAGCGGGATCAGTTCGTCAACGTGCGGGTACGGGTAAACGTAGTGCAGGCGTACCCAGACGCCCAGCGAGCTGAGCGCTTCACAGAGTTCGGTCATGCGGGTCTTGACCGGCGCACCGTTCCAGAAGCCGGTACGGTACTTAACGTCAACACCGTAGGCACTGGTGTCCTGAGAAATCACCAGCAGCTCTTTTACGCCAGCCTTGACCAGACGTTGGGCTTCGTCGAGGACGTCACCGACCGGGCGGCTGACCAGTTTGCCGCGCATCGACGGGATGATGCAGAAGCTGCAGCTGTGGTTGCAGCCTTCGGAAATCTTAAGGTAGGCGTAATGACGCGGAGTCAGCTTGATGCCTTGAGGCGGCACCAGGTCGATCAGCGGGTTGTGATCCTGGCGCGGCGGCACTACCTGGTGCACGGCGTTGACCACTTGCTCGTACTGCTGCGGGCCGGTAACGGCGAGCACGCTTGGGTGTACGTTGCGGATAGCGCCCTCTTCGACACCCATGCAGCCGGTCACGATGACTTTGCCGTTTTCCTTGATGGCTTCACCAATCACTTCCAGGGATTCAGCTTTTGCGCTGTCGATGAAGCCACAGGTGTTGACCACCACGACGTCAGCGTCCTGGTAGGTGGAGACGACATCGTAGCCTTCCATACGCAGCTGCGTAAGGATGCGCTCGGAGTCGACCAGCGCTTTCGGGCAACCCAGGGAGACAAAGCCAACCTTCGGGTTGGCAGGCTTGGTAACGGTGGACATGGCGAACCTCGGTATGTAGTGACGTTACATGCCCGTAAAGGCTGCACGACGAACGGGCGCTTTGGATCGGCTTGCCTCCATTGAGGTCCTCAATGTAGTGCAGCAGACCCTTGTGCGCCTCTGATCAAAAAAAGTGCGCAATTTTAGCTATGGTCAACGCACTTGACCAGCGTTATGCGGGGATTTGCGACGAGTGCTGCGCTATGCTGCGCGCCGTTGCGAAAGCAGGGTTTTTAACTCGCGTGATTTTGTAGGCAGGAGCCGTAGATAACAGTCAGGAAATCAGCGCATGCTGCTGATCAAATGTAGCGCAAACCATTAAGAAACGCGGTCCATGGTCGTAGGGGTGGTTGATGGGGCAGGCAAGTAGTCAGGCGGCAGAAGACGGTCATTCAAAGGCCAAACCCATCGGGATGCTGGTTGCAGCGGTCGGTGTGGTCTATGGCGATATTGGTACCAGCCCCCTGTACACCCTTAAAGAGGTGTTTTCGGGCGGGTATGGCGTGCAAGTCAACCATGATGGCGTCTTCGGTATTTTGGCGCTGATCCTGTGGTCGCTGATCTGGGTGGTTTCGATCAAGTACGTGCTGTTCATTCTACGGGCCGACAACGAAGGAGAGGGCGGCATCATGGCCCTGACCGCGCTGGCGCGACGTGCTGCTTCGCCCTATCCCAGGTTGCGTTCGGTTTTGGTGATACTCGGGTTGATCGGTGCTTCGCTGTTTTACGGTGACAGCATGATCACCCCGGCGATCTCGGTGTTATCCGCCGTTGAAGGGCTTGAGCTGGCGTTCAGCGGGCTGGAACGCTGGGTCGTACCGCTGGCCCTGATCGTGCTGGTGGCCCTGTTTTTGATCCAGCGCCGAGGAACAGCCACTCTGGGCAAGCTGTTCGGTCCTATCATGGTGCTGTGGTTTGTCGTGTTGGGCGGGCTGGGTATCCATGGCATCGTTCAGCATCCTGAAGTACTCAATGCGCTGAATCCGGTCTGGGGCGTGCGTTTCTTCGTCTCGCACCCGGGCATGGGTGTGGCCATTCTGGGTGCTGTGGTGCTGGCACTGACCGGGGCTGAAGCGTTGTATGCCGATATGGGGCACTTTGGGCGAAAGCCGATTGCCCGTGCCTGGTTCATATTGGTATTGCCCGCGCTGGTGCTCAATTACTTCGGGCAGGGCGCCTTGCTCCTGGAAAACCCCGAGGCAGCTCGTAACCCGTTCTATCTGCTGGCGCCGGCCTGGGCGTTGATTCCTCTGGTGGGTCTGGCCACGCTGGCCACCGTGATTGCCTCCCAGGCGGTGATTTCCGGGGCCTTCTCCTTGACCCATCAGGCGATTCAACTGGGTTACATCCCGCGCATGCACATCCAGCACACCTCCAGTGCCGAGCAGGGTCAGATATACATCGGTGCGGTTAACTGGTCGCTGATGGTCGGGGTGATTTTACTGGTGCTGGGCTTTGAGTCCTCGGGCGCACTGGCCTCGGCCTACGGGGTGGCCGTGACCGGCACTATGCTGATCACCAGTATTTTGGTGTCGGCGGTGATGCTGTTGCTGTGGAAATGGCCGCCGATTCTGGCTGTGCCTGTGCTGATTGGTTTTCTGTTGGTGGACGGTCTGTTCTTTGCTGCCAACGTGCCGAAAATTGTGCAGGGCGGTGCCTTTCCGGTATTGGCAGGGATTGTGCTGTTTGTCCTGATGACCACCTGGCGGCGCGGCAAGCAACTGCTGGTGGACCGCCTTGACGAAAGTGCGCTGCCACTGCCGCTGTTTATCAGCAGCATCCGGGTTCAGCCGCCGCATCGGGTTCAAGGTACAGCGGTGTTTCTAACGGCGCGTCCGGACGCGGTGCCTCACGCACTGTTGCACAACCTGCTGCACAACCAGGTACTGCACGAGCAAGTGGTCTTGCTGACGGTGGTCAACGAAGATTCGCCCCGGGTGCCTGCATCGCGTCGTTTCGAGGTGGATTCGTATGGAGATGGCTTCTTTCGGGTGATCCTGCACTTTGGTTTCATGGACGAGCCGGATGTGCCTGAGGCGTTGAAACTGTGCCATCTCGATGAGCTGGATTTCAGCCCCATGCGTACCACGTACTTCCTTAGCCGGGAGACGGTGATTGCGTCCAAGCTGGTAGGCATGGCGCGTTGGCGCGAAGGGTTGTTCGCGTTCATGCTCAAGAACGCCAACAGCAACTTGCGCTTCTTCAAGCTGCCGCTTAATCGGGTGATCGAGCTGGGGACCCAGGTCGAGATGTAGTCGCGTTCAGGTCGCCAATAAAAAGCCCCGGCTCGTGAGAGTCGGGGCTTTTTTGTGCAGGAGGGAGGCGCTTTTGTGGGGGCGGGCTTGCTCGCGATACAGGCGCCGCGGTTTGCCTGATAAACCGCAGCGCACCCATCGCGAGCAAGCCCGCTCCCACGGGTGACTTACTCGGCAGTAGCTTGATGCTTCTTGATCAGGTCCACCAGGCGCTGAGCCAGGGCCGGGTAGTTTTCATCGAAGTGGTGCCCGCCGGGCAGCTTCAGGCTTTCGCCCACGGCTGTCTTGGCGGTACAGCCGCTTTCATCGACTTCTTCTGCGCCATAGATGCACACCACCTTGCTGGCAGGCAGTTTGGACATCTCCTCGCCGGTATCGGCTTCTGCACCCGCTTTGCCGAGCCAGCCATCGACATGGATCTCGAAGCTGCCGCTGCGGGCAAATGCCAGGAGCATGATTGAGTCGACGCGCTTTTGTTCGGCTTCAGGCAGGCGATTGTAGGTGGCAGGCAATACGTCCGCACCAAACGAGTAGCCCACCAGCACAAAGCGCTGGGTGCCCCACTTTTGACGGTAGTGCTGCATCAGTTCGGTCAGGTCGGTGGCGCTTTGTTCGGGGGTTTTATGCTGCCAGTAGTAGCGCAGCATATCGATGCCGACCACCGGGTAGCCGATCTTGGCCATCTCACCGGCCACGTCGCGGTCCAGGTCACGCCAGCCACCATCACCAGACAGGAACAGGGTGACGGTGCTGTTTTGCTGGCCTGCGGGCACTTCGACCACCGGCATGCTCAACCCGCCGTTTTCATCGCCCACCAGTATTTTGCGCAGTTCGTTGCTCAGTACTTGGGGGTAATGAATGTCGTAGTCGCTGATGCTGGTCTGGGCGTTAGGTTGATCACGTACGAACGCAGCGCTCGGGTCGTCAGGGTTGTCGTTCCAGGCCACCAGCCAGTTGCCGTGGGCAGTGGTTTTCGGAACGGGCAGGGCACAGCCCGGCTCTTCGAGCTTGAAGCCCACCGACACGGCTTGTGCCTTGTCGTTTGTTTGCTCGGCCAGCCAGCGCCAGGCCAGGGTTGCCCCCGGACCGATGCCGCTGACCAGCGTCGCAGGACCCTTGAGTTGTTGCAGAGCGCTTTGCAGGGCTTGCTGCTGCAGGGTGCAATCCTCCTTGGGCAGTATCACTTGCACCAGCTGCGCTTTGCCGCCACGGCTCAAGGCCAGTAGCTGCTTGTCGTTGAGCGCTTCTTCGGCCGGGGTGGCGATCACCACCCGGGCCTGGGCTTTTTGGCCGGGAGTGACTCTGGTCAGGGTCGAGCCATCGGTTTGGCTCAGGTGTTCAATTGTTGGCTCAGGCGCGGGGCGATTCCAGAACCAATAGCCGCCTGCTGCCAGTGCGACCAAAACTATCAAGGCAAGCAACAAAAACCGCCAGGAACGATGTTTCATTAACGTTTCACCAATCCAGTCAAGCCGCCTGCAATCAGGGCGGCGGTATCAGCCAGGGCTACGAGCGGATCAAGTCCGGCGGGCACGGCCATATAACGAGGTTCCCAGTCGGGCTGGAATTTATCTTTAAAGCGGCGCAAACCCTGGAAGTTGTACAGGTGCTCGCCGCGCTGGAACAGCATCGACCCTAAACGCTGGGTCAACGGTGCGCCGCGACGGGGTTGCAGGCCGGACAGAGGTACCATTCCCAGGCTAAAACGTGCGTATCCATGCTTTTTATAATGCTGAATCAAACCCACCATCATGAATTCCATGGTCAGTTTTGGCGCTTGCGGGTGGGCGCGCATCAAGTCGAGGCTCGACAGTTCGTGGCTGTGGGTCTCAAGCAGGTTGGCGAAGGCCACCGGTTTGCCTTCGAAGCGAATGATCGCCACGCGGAAGTGTTTGATGTAGTCCTCGCTGAAACGACCCAGCGAGAAGCCTTTTTCACGCACGTTTTTACCGGTAAGCCAGGCATCCGAAATGACCTTTAGCTCGTCCATCGGGGCTTCACCCGGTTCGTGGATCTCCAGTGACAAACCGTCACGGGTGCCGCGGTTCCAGGTGTAGCGCAGGTCTTTCATCTCCTTGCCCTTGGCTTCGAGATCAAAGCTGTGCAAGTCCACTCGGGCTTCTTCGCCAAGCTTGATCGCGGTCAGGCCAATGTCCATGTAGAACGGCAAGTTCTCGGCACGAACCTGATAGAACACGGGGCGGGCGTGGACGGTGTCGCACAGGTCACGAAACTGCCAGATCAACTCGGCCCGCTGCTGGGGTGGACCGATCGGGTCGTAGAGTGCCACCAGGCTGCGCCCGCGCCGGGCGTACATCAGGAAGGCGTTCTCGTCCGGATGAAACAGCAGGGCCTTGTCACCTGTGAGCGCCAGGCCGCCGTCGGGCTGATCGGAGGCCAGGATGATTTTCCCGGCTCTTTGCAGCTCGGTGGCATCGGGTAAATGGATCACCGGACGTGCGGTTCGCAGCAGCCAGGTCAGCGACACGATCACCAGCAGCACGGCAGCGCCCAGCAATGAACGCAGGCCCCGTGGGGCGTCCGAGTCGAGGGTGAACTGCCACCACAGTTGATGGCTGTAAGGGACGTCTTGATAGGCAAACAGCAATAACCAGATCGAGGCGCCCAGCACGCAGACACTGGCCACCAGATAGAGCGGCGAAAACGGCAACTCGGTCAGACGGCTAGGGCGGTAGAACGAGCGGCGGAACAGGCCCAGCAGGCTGGCGGTCATGACCAGGACAGTTGCTTCCTCCCAGTCAAAGCCTTTAAGCAGGGAAAGCACGGCGCCAACCAGCAGCAGAATCGTGGTTAGCATCCAGGCAGCAGACAGGCGTCGGCGCAGGCCTTGTGCGAGCAATAAGCACAGCACGCCGATCAGGCTGGCGCCAAAGTGCGATGCGTCAATCAGGCGATGGGGGATCAGAAAACCAATGTGCTCGAGGCGCGTGTCAATCTCAGGGGTGGCCCCGGAAAACAGCAGGACCACGCCGGACATAAACACCAGTATCGCCAGAACCGGAGCGGCCAGCCCGGAGGCAACCCGCAGGCTTTGTCGCGTGTGAATCAGGCGCTGGGCTTCGTTGATCAACAGCATCAGGCAGGCAATCAGCAGCGGCACAATCACATAAATCATGCGATACAGCAGCAGGGCAGCAGCCAAGGGGGCTGCGCCGAGCTTGTCGGCAAAGGCGGCCAGCAAGATGGCTTCAAAAACCCCTACGCCGCCGGGCACATGGCTGAGTACGCCCGCAGCCAGTGCCAACAGATAAACCAGCATAAAGGCGCCCAAGGGCGGTGCTTCGGGCAACAGCAAATACAGCACGGTGGCCGCAGCCGCGACGTCCAGGGCTGTAATGACCAATTGCAGGAAGGTCAGGCGCGGACTTGGCAGGCGTAACGTACGACGCCCGGCCTTTACCAGCAGGTTGTCCGGTATGGGTTGTTCAGGCAGGCGTCGACGATAGATGCCCAGCGCCAGTAACCCGAACAGCGCCAGAACCGCAAAAGCAATCGCGCCCAATAGATAAGCGGGGATATGCAGGGCAGCGGAGGCGGCAGGTAAATTACTCAACGTGGCCAGCGCTGCCAGCGGTGGCAGTGCACAACCCAGTGACAGGCTGGCGAACAACGTCATATGGGCAACTTCTGATGCGCCTACGCCATGTCGTGCATACAGGCGATATCGCACCGAGCCGCCGGAGAGCAGCGACAGGCCGATAGCATTGCCGATGGCAAAGGCGGTGAAGCCGCCCAGCGCCAGGGTTTTGGGTGGCAGCTTGACCCCGGCATACCGGCTGGCGGACCACTCATACCCAAGCAGGATCACAAAGCCCACGGCAGTCGCGGCCAATGCGCCGAAGAGGGCTGGCTTGGGGACTTCCAGGATCGAGTCTTGCAGGGCGTACAGGTCAAGTTCGCTGAGCAGGTGGCGACACGCAATCAGTGCTATCGCAAACAGCAGCAGCGTAAGTGCCAGGCCAATGGGTTGACGATACTTGCTCAGCAAATCCAGCCAGCGCAATCGAGTTGCGGCAATGGGGTGGGCTGCTGTGACGGCTTCTTTAGGTTCTGGCGAGTTATCGGGCATCAATCACCTCGTGGATCGTGCGCGATAGGATGGCGGCATAGGCTCAAGTTACCAATCCTTTTGGTGAAAATATTTCTAAATGTGTGCAATCGTTTGCCTGAGGTTCAGGTTTGGCCCTGACAAAAAGGGTAATTGTTGCCAGAGAGCATAGACGACGGGGCTTTCGGAAATATGACGCTCGGGGTCGATAAGCGCTTGGCGCAGACTTTTCGAGCGCGCACAAAAAAGGCCACTCTTTCGAGTAGCCTTTTTTGATGTTTGGTTGCGGGAGCCGGATTTGAACCGACGACCTTCGGGTTATGAGCCCGACGAGCTACCAGACTGCTCCATCCCGCGTCTGTGTGGGCGCATTCTACAGAGGAACGCGCAGGTGTCAACCTAAAATGTCGTAAGCGGTTGAAATAACCGGTTTTAATTCCTTTGGTGCCTGAATGTCAGGAGGAGGGGAAAACACTCAGGCACAAAAAAGGCCACTCTTTCGAGTAGCCTTTTAATGTTTGGTTGCGGGAGCCGGATTTGAACCGACGACCTTCGGGTTATGAGCCCGACGAGCTACCAGACTGCTCCATCCCGCGTCTGTGGAGCGCACTCTACAGTGATGCGGGAGCGAGTCAACCTTTAATGTATAAATGACCCGAATAAGATCAAAACAGGCCTTTTTTTGGGTTGGGGCAGTTCGGTCTGTAGCAGCTGCCGAGGAACGAAGGCTGCTTTAGGCGGCGAAGCCGTCGCAAGTCAGGCGCCTTGGTGTGTCAGGTTTGTTGGGTGCTCAGGTTTTACGACAGCTTCGCTGCCGAATGCAGCCTCATTCTTTCGGCAGCGGCTACAAGTAAGTCGAGCTACAAAACAGGCGCGCACAAAAAAGGCCACTCTTTCGAGTAGCCTTTTTCGATGTTTGGTTGCGGGAGCCGGATTTGAACCGACGACCTTCGGGTTATGAGCCCGACGAGCTACCAGACTGCTCCATCCCGCGTCTGTGGGGTGGATTCTACAGCGATACGCGGGGCTGTCAAACGTTAATTTAGAAAAAAGCGTTCTGCTTCAACTGCTTAGATAGAAAAAGCAGTTGTAAAAGTGGCTGCAGGCCATGTTCTATAAGGGGTGTGGCTCTATTGGTAGGTTGGATTCGATTGAAAAAAACAATTCAGCATCAAAAATGCCCACGCCTGTCGGGCAAAAACCAGAGTACTGGTGCTATATACAGTTCGCAGTGACATACTGGCGATCCGCATTGCCTACTCCCTTGAAGAACGTCGCCTTACATGACGCAGCGCAAAATCATCCACGTCGATTGTGACTGTTTCTATGCCGCTATTGAGATGCGCGATGACCCGAGCCTGGCAAACAAGCCGATGGCAGTCGGCGGCTCCGCCGACCGGCGAGGGGTGATTTCGACCTGTAACTATGAAGCGCGGGCTTATGGTGTGCGTTCGGCGATGGCGTCCCGGCATGCGCTCAAGCTGTGCCCGGACCTGATCATCGTTAACGGCAGGATGGACGCCTATAAAGAAGCGTCGAAAGAAATCCACGGCATCCTGCGCGATTACACCGACTTGATAGAGCCGCTGTCATTGGATGAGGCGTATCTGGACGTATCTGAAAGCCCGCATTTTTCGGGCAGTGCCACGCGCATTGCCCAGGAGATTCGGCGCAGGGTCTCCAATCAGCTGCACATCACCGTATCGGCGGGCGTGGCCCCTAACAAGTTTCTGGCCAAGATCGCCAGTGACTGGAAGAAACCCAATGGATTGTTCGTCATTACTCCGGATCAAGTCGAAGACTTCGTGTCCGCGTTGCCCGTCAACAAGTTGCACGGAGTGGGCAAAGTGACTGCGGACAGGCTCGGGCGATTGGGAATTGAGACCTGCCTACAGTTGCGTGACTGGAAAAAACTGGCACTTGTGCGTGAGTTCGGCAGTTTTGGTGAGCGTCTATGGGGTTTGGCTCGAGGGATTGATGACCGTTTGGTGCAGAGTGACAGTCGACGTCAGTCTGTTAGCGTGGAAAACACCTACGATACCGACTTGCCGGATCTGGCCAGTTGCCTTGAAAAAGTCCCTGAATTGCTTGAGACGCTGACTCGCCGCATTGCGCGTATAGACAGCAGTTATCGGCCAGGCAAGCCGTTCGTCAAAGTGAAATTCCACGACTTTACCCAGACCACGCTGGAGCAGTCCGGTGCCGGGCGTGATCTTGAGAGTTATGAGGGGTTGTTGAGCCAGGCGTTTGCCCGCGGCGCCAAACCCGTTCGATTGCTCGGGCTTGGCGTACGTTTGCAGGATTTGAACAGCGGGTTTGAACAGTTGGAGCTGTTCAAGGGGTAAACCAAGCGCTGTTGCCGCTGGCGAGGTAACGAGGCTGCGATGGGGTAGCAGCAGCCCCAAAATGAAGCTGTTGCAGCCCTTATCGCAGCCTGCGGCAGCGGCTACAACGATGTGCGTCAGCTAACGCCTGGATCTGCCACCAGTCGTCCGGCATTCTTGGTCAGGGAATGAAGGAACTCGCGTTGCAGCTCGGGATCGTTGCGGGTGAGTTCGATCAGGCTTTGTTCCAGTTCGCTGGCTTCTTCTTCCAGTCCCAGTTCCGACAAGCGCTTGACTCGATGTACCCATTGGTTGACGTCGTCACCCTCCAGGTCGTCGTAGATCAGGTTGTGGGCTTCGAGCAACTTGCCGCGCAGGTTACTGCTGATCGACAGGGTTGTGTTCGAATGGGTTTCGTCCTGAGCGTCTTCAACCATGATGGTCAGTTTGCCGATGTGATTGAGGTCTTGCTCGGCAAAAGGACTGTCCAGCAGGTTGAGGCGCAGTACGCCGTGGCGATCAGTGGTCAGCTCATGCGTCTGTTTACCAGCCTTGACCACAACCGGGCGTTCGGCCCAAGGCAAGCTTGAATACTCCAGGCGCTTGTCGCGCTGAATATCATCAATACCTGCCAGGTTCTGTTCGGCGCGGCCATGGGACTGCACGTTCATCGCTGGGTTTACACCGGCAAAGCCGTAGTTGATCCAGTCTTTGGTCACGCTGTCAGGAAGCTGCCCGAACATGAACACGTTAAGCACATTGGCACCCACCCCCGCGACGATAGCCACCGCACCCAGCGGAATCTCATAGACTTCGCGCCAGGGTTGGTAAGGGGTGTAACGGTCGTAATGCCGTGTGACATCGAACTCGGTGACCTCGAAGGTCTTTTGTTCATTGATGCGTACACGACGTTGCGGCAACTCAAGCACTGCTGGCGAGCCAACATCGATCAGAAGGCTATGGGCGAGGAGTTTTCGCTCGATGCGTTCCTCGTGCTCGCTGCGTTGCGACATGTGGTTGGCACAGCCGCTCAGCAGCAAGGCGCCGCTCATGGCGGCACCTGCGAGGGTTAAGGTACTTCGCTTGAACATGACGCCTCTATCTGGTTTCAGCGAGCGATACGGGCTTGAAGGAAGGCAAGCACATCAGCAACGGGCAGGGCTTGTGGCTCTGCTTCGGTGCGGCTCTTGTATTCCAGATTGCCTTCTGCAAGGCCACGGTCACTGACTACGATCCGGTGAGGGATGCCGATCAGTTCCATGTCGGCGAACTTGATACCTGGGCTGGTTTTCTTGTCGCGATCGTCCAGCAACACTTCAAAGCCTGCGGCCGTCAGTTCGGCGTAGAGCTTGTCGGTGGCTTCACGTACGGCTTCGGTTTCGTAGCGCAGAGGTACAAGTGCCACCTGGAACGGAGCCAGAGCGTCACTCCAGATAATGCCGCGCTCGTCGTTGTTCTGCTCGATGGCTGCTGCCACGACGCGGGAAACACCGATGCCGTAGCAACCCATTGCCAGCGTTACCGGCTTGCCGTTTTCGCCCAGCACCTGGCACTTCATCGCTTCGCTGTATTTGGTGCCCAGCTGGAAGATGTGACCCACTTCGATACCACGCTTGATTTCCAGCGTGCCCTTGCCATCCGGGCTTGGGTCGCCAGCGACTACGTTGCGCAAGTCGGCAATGGCAGGAACCGGTAGATCGCGCTCCCAGTTCACGCCGAAGTAGTGCTTGTCATCGATGTTGGCACCCACGCCGAAGTCGCTCATCAATTCGACCGAACGGTCGATGATGCACGGCAGTGGCAGGTTCAGCGGGCCCAGGGAGCCCGCGCCGGCGCCTATGGCGTCACGCAGTTCTGCATCCGAAGCCATGACCAGCGGACTTGCTACCAATGGGTGGTTGCCGGCCTTGATTTCGTTGAGTTCGTGATCACCGCGAATAACCAGTGCGATCAGCTTGCCTTCTTCGGCGGCGTGAACGATCAGGGTCTTGACGGTTTTTTCGATGGGCAGGTCATAGCCTTCGACCAGTTGGGCGATGGTTTTGGCATCTGGCGTGTCGACCAGGCGTAGTTCCTGGGTGGCCGCAGGGCGCGACGTTTCGACAGGGACGGCTTCGGCTTTTTCGATGTTGGCTGCGTAGTCGGAACCATTGCTGAACACGATGTCGTCTTCGCCAGACTCTGCCAGAACGTGGAACTCGTGGGAGCCGGCACCGCCGATGGAGCCGTTGTCCGCTTCAACCGGGCGGAAGTTCAGGCCCAGACGGGTGAATATCTTGCAGTAGGCTTCGTGCATGCGATCATAAGTGACCTGCAGCGAAGCGTTGTCGACGTGGAACGAATAGGCGTCCTTCATGATGAACTCGCGGCCGCGCATCAAACCAAAGCGCGGGCGTGTTTCGTCACGGAATTTGGTCTGGATCTGATACAGATTGATCGGCAACTGCTTGTAGCTGTTCAGCTCGTTGCGGCACAGATCGGTGATGACTTCTTCGTGGGTCGGGCCTACGCAGAACTCGCGACCGTGGCGATCTTTCAGGCGCAGCAGTTCGGCGCCGTACTCTTCCCAGCGACCGGACTCTTGCCACAGCTCAGCCGGCTGGATGCTCGGCATCAGCACTTCCAGAGCGCCAGCAGCGTTCATTTCTTCGCGAACAATGGCTTCAGCCTTGCGCATGATCCGCAGGCCCATGGGCAGCCAGGTGTACAGGCCGGAAGCAAGTTTGCGAATCATGCCGGCGCGCAGCATCAGCTGGTGGCTGATAACGACCGCATCGGAAGGCGTTTCTTTCTGTGTGGCGAGCAAATATTGGCTGGTGCGCATGGTTAGTCGTTGCCGTTGCTGATGACTAGAAATGACTGGGCATTGTACGGGCGAGACGTGGCTGCGTACAGGGTGGGAGGGGGGAGGTGGGCTCCCCCTGGGTTTTACGGAGTTTTTTCGAGGTTTACTGGCGGGTTGAGGCGTGCCCGGCGGCTTTCCTGAAACCAGTGCAGGCTGATCAGCAGCAAAGTGGGGATGCCCATCAGAGCCGTAATTATAAAGAAGTTGTGGTAGCCGAACTTCTCGACCAGCACCCCTGAATAGCCGCCCATCAAACGTGGCAGCAACAGCATGATGGAACTGAGCAGAGCGTACTGGGTAGCGGAAAACTTGAGGTTGGTCAGGCTGGACAGGTAGGCAACGAACGCAGAGGTGGCGAGGCCGGAGCTGAAGTTGTCGAGTGAAATAGTGACAATCAGCATGTCTAGGTTCGGGCCCATGTCCGCCAGCAACATAAACAGCAGGTTGGTACTTGCCGATGCCGCCCCGCCAATCAGCAGGATCGGCAAAATGCCGAAGCGCACGATGAGCAAGCCGCCCATGCCGGCGCCGACAAGGGTCATGATCAAGCCGAAGATCTTGCTGACACCGGCGATCTGATCCTTGGTGAAACCCTGGTCGATGTAGAACACGTTGGCCATGACACCCATGACCGTGTCAGACATGCGATAGGTGGCAATCAGGCCAAGCAGTAGAAGGGCTTGCCAGCGATAACGCAGGATAAAGTCATTAACCGGTGTCAGTACTGGGGCCAGCCCGCGTCGCCCAATGGTCGACAGGCACAACACCGTAAGCAGGGTGTACAGGATGGCCCGCAGAAAGGCCCGATCCTCCAGCACCAGTGTCATTGGGCTGACGCCTTCAAACAGCACACCTGCAAAATCGGTGTTGTAGAGCTGGGTGAACATGGCCGGAACTGAAACCAGCAATACGATCAGTACAAATACAGACGCCAATTGGTGACCAAAGCTGTAGCGACCGGCCGACAGTTGGGTACGCAGCGGTACCGGCGGCTCACGCATGAACAAGGTGGTCAGCAGCGCAGGCACCATCAGCAGGCCGAACAGCACATAGGTGCCGGTCCAGGCCGAGTGCTTATAGTTAAAGCCTGTCGAGCCGAAGCCTTCGGCAAAAAACAGGGCACCCGCGGTGGCCAGCAGGGCAGCCACGCGATACCCGGACATATAACTGGCCGCAAGCGCGGCCTGGCGATTGTCTTCTGCAATTTCCAGGCGATAGGCATCGACAGCAATGTCCTGGGTCGCCGAAGCGAAAGACACAACAACCGCAATGGCAATCAGCCAGGAAAGGTGTTTTTGCGGGTCGCAAAAGCCCATGCCGATCAGGCCCAGGATCACCAGCGACTGCGACAGCACCAGCCATGAACGACGCCTGCCCAGTTTTCCGAGCAGCGGTAAACGCCATTGGTCCAGGAGCGGGGACCACACCCATTTAAAGGCGTAGGCCAACCCGATCAAGCTCGCATAGCCAATGGTTTCACGAGCCACACCGGCTTCGCGCAGCCACACGGAGAGCGTTGAAAAAACCAGCATGTACGGTAAACCGGCGGCAAAGCCGAGCAGTAACAGCACAAGGGTTGAGGGGCTGGAATAGGCAGCTAGCGCTTCGCGCCAGGTTTTACGGGGCATGGACTGGAGTCTGCCTCTGGTTGCGGAAACAAAGGGCGCACTCTAACCGCAGTGCTCTATCGGGCGCCAGCCATGACGTCGCATATCCACACGATTATTCATGATGCTCAAGCCTTCGGCCCGTAAGCGTGCGCGCTGTTCGTCACCGGACGGGCTGCCTGCCGGTAAGCTGATACGTCCACCCGCGGCGAGAACCCTGTGCCAGGGCAGGCGCGTGCCTTCGGGGAGTTGGCTGAGCGTTCGCCCGACCCAGCGTGCAGCCCGGCCCAGTCCGGCAAATTCGGCAAGCTGGCCGTAGGACACCACGTAACCTTCGGGCACCATCATTAACGTTGAATACAGTGCAGTACGGCGAATGTCGGCTGGGGTTTGAGGGGCGTCGATAGGTGTGCTCACGGCGGACTTCTGGTCATAGGGTGGGGGGCTTGTTCTGTTAACTGAACTATAGAAGGAACTCCAGCACAATGAGCCGGTCTTTCTTTCTCAAGGGCGTGTCCATGGGGATAATGCCGGCATCCTTTCGCAATCCTGAGTTTCGCATTTGCTTATGCTGTCCAAAACCCTGTTGTGCCTTGCTGTCCTGAGTGTTTCCGCGCCCGTGCTTGCCGATACGGTGTGGTTGAAAAATGGCGACCGTCTGACCGGCAAGATCAAAGTATTCGATGGTGGCAAGTTACTGATCCAGACCGAATACGCCGGTGCCGTCCCCATTGACTGGAAACAGGTCAAAACCCTTGAAAGCGATCAGGAGTTGTTGGTCAAGCAGGATGCCTACACCGGAGAAAAAGCCAAGTCATTGCAGGCAGCCGAAGATGGCAGCGTGACCTTGGCCAATGGTGAAGCGCCGAAAACCGTAGAACTGGCCAGCATCCAGCAAATCCTCAAGCCCAAGCCGGTGATCGAAGACCTGGTCTGGAAGGGCAATGTCGATGTTGCGCTGGACTACAAGCGGGCCGACAAGGATACCGACGATTACGACATCGATTTCAAAACCACCGCTCGTCATGGGGCCTGGCGTCATAACGCCGAAGGCGAATACAACCGCGAGTTTCAGAACGATGTAGTAACCACGGACAACTGGACCGCCGAATACGCACTTGACCACTTCATCGATGACAAGTGGTATTGGCAAGGTCGACTGGCCTATAACCGTGACAAAGTCGAAGACGTTTCCCGCCAGCGCACCATCGGTACGGGGCCGGGCTACCAGTTTTGGGATGACGAACTGGGTGCATTCTCCCTGGGTTCGCTGATCAACCGCACGGACTATGAGTATTCAGACGGCAAGAAAGATAACTTCTACTCGCTGGCCATGAAGTGGGATTACAACCGCTATTTGATGGGCAAGACTGTTTCGATCTTCACCAACGGTGAGTTGGGCAAGTCACTGGAGAGTACGTCGGACTACAGCCTCGATTCCGAAATCGGCTTGCGTTACAAGGTGACGGAATGGGCATCGCTCAATCTCAAGGCCGAGAAAGACCTGATTGGTGGTTCAAGCGGCTCTGATAACTCCCTCAACAAGACTCGCTACACCATGGGGTTTGGCGTGACCTGGTAATAGCTCATACATCTGTAGCCGCTGCGCCGCCCATCGCAGCCTGCGGCAGCGGCTACAGTGTTTGGGCCTAGATCCGCAAGCCGCCATCAAGCTCCAAAATCCGCCCGGTGTAGTAGTCGTTCTCAAAAATGTAGGCCGCGGAATGGGCGATTTCTTCAACTTTGCCCATGCGCTTCAACGGGATGCCGGAAGTCATCTTTTCGAGGGCTTCGGGTTTCATGCCCAGGGTCATTTCGGTTTCGATAAAACCCGGGGCAATCCCGGCCACTCGAATGCCGTAGCGTGACAACTCTTTGGCCCAGGTCACCGTGGCTGCGGCAACGCCGGCCTTGGCTGCCGAGTAGTTGGTCTGGCCGACGTTACCTGCGCGCGAGATCGACGAAATGTTGATAATCGCGCCCTGACTGTTGAGCTCGATCATTTTCGCCGCGACCTCACGGGTGCACAGGAAAACGCCGGTCAGGTTGACGTCGATTACCGCCTGCCATTGCGCCAGGCTCATCTTGGTCATCACCCCGTCCTTGACCTTGAGCAGCAGCCCGTCACGCAAAATACCGGCGTTGTTTACGAGACCGTTAATCGCACCAAAATCTTCTGCAATCTGGGCAACGGTTTGCGTAACCTGTTCTTCGTCAGCAACGTTACACAGGTAGGCTCGGGCTTCGACACCGTGCGCCTGACAGGCTGCGACTGCCAATTCGAGCTTTTCCGGATTGAGGTCGACCAGTGCCAGCCTGGCGCCCTTGGCAGCCAGATACTCAGCCATGGCACGACCCAGCCCTTGGCAGCCGCCAGTGATAATGATTACTTTGTCTTTAAGTTGCATGAGTGCCCTGATCTCGACCGTTATCGACGGATTTTTTATTAAGGAGTCATAAGTTGAGCGTTGAAGCTGCCAAGCATGCCCGAGAATTACTGCTCAAGGAATACCGTGGCGCCCTGTCGACCCAGTCCAAGGCCATGCCGGGTTTTCCGTTTGGCTCCGTGGTGCCTTACTGCCTGGATGACCAGGGGCGGCCGCTGATTTTGATCAGCCGTATTGCCCAGCACACCCATAATCTGCGCAAGGATCCCAAGTGCTCCTTGATGGTCGGCGAGCGTGGGGCTGAAGATGTCCAGGCCGTTGGGCGCCTGACGTACCTGGCCGAAGCCGAGCAGTTGACCGAGGCTGCAGCCATTACAGCTGCCGCTGAGCGTTACTACCGCTACTTCCCTGAAGCCAGGGGCTATGACACTGCCCATGATTTCGATTTTTGGGTGCTTAACCCGGTCAGGCACCGTTATATAGGTGGCTTCGGGGCGATTCACTGGCTGGATCAAGTCACGCTGGCCAATCCCTTTGCCGGGCAGGTCGAGGTGCGCATGGTGGACCACATGAACAGCGACCACGCCAACGCCATCGAGCATTACGTCACATTGACCGGGCTACCGCATACAGCGCCAGCTACGCTGGTGGGTATCGACAGCGAAGGCATGCATTTGCGTATAGGTGAAGGCCTGCATTGGTTGGGCTTTCCCGAGCCATGCAATACTTCGACACAGGTGCGCGAAGCATTGGTTTTATTGGCACGTGCAAGCGAGTGGCCGAAAAAACAGACGGCATAGCCTTGAATTTGGCGAGGCGCGCCGTCATCTATATTGGGTTGGAAGATATTCTTCCGGAGAGGAATCATTTGATGCGCGCTTTTCTATTGCTCTTTCTGTTGTTTCCAGTGCTAGAGCTGTACGTCTTTTTCAAGGTCAGCACCGCTATCGGGTTTTTCCCTGCGTTGCTGCTGATCATTGCCGGCTCGATGCTGGGTGTTCTGGTGGTTCGTGTTGCAGGTCTGGCCACGGCGCTTCGAGCGCGTGAAAGCCTCAATCGCGGCGAACTGCCTGCTCAGCAAATGCTTGAAGGCCTGATGCTGGCCTTGGGTGGCGGTCTTCTGGTGCTTCCGGGCTTTATTAGCGATGCAGCCGGTCTGCTGTTGCTATTTCCGCCGGTTCGTCGTTTTCTGGTCAACCGTCTGCGCAAGCGTGCAGAAGAACAAGCCATTCGCCAGCGTGCGTTTGCGGATGATTTCGAGGCCGCAGCCCGTCCACGCTCCCAGCAGCCTTTGGGGCGTGAGCCCAATGTGATCGAAGGCGAGTTCGAACACCGCGACAAATAAGGCATTGGCGTTATCAACACGGCACCTTGGGTGCCGTGTTTGTTTTTGGGCCAGGCAACAGTTTAAAAATTTCATGGGTGTGCCCTTGTAATAAGTGGATGCGCCCTTATGTAACGGACACCGCAGGGTTTTACTGGCAACAGCACAACCCCTTCAGCGAATCGCACCCGGCATTTCCGGACTTGCAAACCCCGCCGGTATTGACACCGGCCGATGAACACCACAATTAGGAGAGATCGACAATGAAGCTTCGTCCTCTGCATGACCGCGTCGTAATCCGTCGCAGCGAAGAAGAAAAGAAAACCGCTGGCGGTATCGTTCTGCCGGGTTCTGCTGCCGAAAAAGCCAACAGCGGTGAGATTCTCGCTGTCGGTACTGGCCGAGTTCTGGACAACGGTGAAGTACGTGCGCTGGCCGTGAAAGTGGGTGACAAGGTTGTGTTCGGCCCTTACTCCGGCAGCAACACTGTGAAAGTCGACGGCGAAGACCTGCTGGTTATGGCTGAGAACGAGATTCTCGCTGTAATCGAAGGCTGATCTCCCGCTCCTTTTCCCGTTACTACAAAGTATTTAAGGAAGAACGAACATGGCTGCTAAAGAAGTTAAATTCGGCGACTCCGCCCGTAAAAAAATGCTGGCCGGTGTTAACGTCCTGGCTGACGCAGTAAAAGCGACCCTGGGCCCTAAAGGCCGTAACGTGATCATCGAGAAGAGCTTCGGCGCTCCGACCATCACCAAGGACGGCGTCTCCGTTGCTAAAGAAATTGAGCTGAAAGATCGCTTCGAAAACATGGGCGCGCAGCTGGTTAAAGACGTTGCCTCCCGTGCCAACGATGACGCTGGTGACGGTACTACCACTGCAACCGTTCTGGCTCAATCGATCGTCAACGAAGGCCTGAAAGCCGTCGCTGCCGGCATGAACCCGATGGACCTGAAGCGCGGTATCGACAAAGCGACCATCGCCATTGTCAAAGAGCTGAAATCCCTGGCCAAGCCATGCGCTGACAGCAAGGCAATCGCTCAGGTAGGTACCATCTCTGCCAACTCCGACAGCTCCATCGGCGACATCATTGCCGAAGCCATGGAAAAAGTCGGTAAAGAAGGCGTGATCACCGTTGAAGAAGGCTCGGGCCTGGAAAACGAACTGTCGGTTGTTGAAGGCATGCAGTTTGACCGTGGCTACCTGTCCCCGTACTTCGTCAACAAACCAGAAACCATGACTGCCGAACTCGACGGTCCGCTGATCCTTCTGGTCGACAAAAAGATTTCCAACATCCGTGAACTGCTGCCAGTTCTGGAAGCTGTTGCCAAGGCCGGTCGCCCACTGCTGATCGTATCCGAAGACGTTGAAGGCGAAGCCCTGGCGACTCTGGTTGTGAACAACATGCGCGGTATCGTGAAAGTCGTTGCTGTTAAAGCACCTGGTTTTGGCGATCGTCGCAAGGCAATGCTGCAGGACATCGCTGTTCTGACTGGCGGTACCGTTATCTCCGAAGAGATCGGTCTGAGCCTGGAAAGCGCTACCCTGGAACACCTGGGTAATGCCAAACGCGTCACCGTAACCAAAGAAAACACCACCGTTATCGACGGTGCTGGCGTTGAAGCTGACATCCAGGCTCGTGTGACTCAGATCCGTGCCCAGGTAGCTGATACCACTTCGGACTACGACCGTGAAAAACTGCAAGAGCGTCTGGCCAAGCTTTCTGGCGGCGTTGCAGTGATCAAGGTGGGTGCTGGTTCCGAAGTAGAAATGAAAGAGAAGAAAGCCCGCGTTGAAGACGCCCTGCACGCAACCCGTGCAGCCGTTGAAGAAGGCGTGGTACCTGGCGGTGGCGTGGCACTGGTTCGCGCTCTGCAAGCAATCGCTGATCTGAAAGGCGACAACGCTGATCAGAACGTGGGTATCGCATTGCTGCGTCGTGCTGTTGAAGCACCTCTGCGCCAGATCGTTGCCAACTCCGGCGACGAGCCAAGCGTAGTTGTCGACAAAGTGAAGCAGGGTTCGGGTAACTACGGTTACAACGCAGCCACTGGCGAATACGGCGACATGATCGAAATGGGTATCCTTGACCCGGCTAAAGTGACTCGTTCGGCTCTGCAAGCGGCTTCGTCGATTGCCAGCCTGATGATCACCACTGAGGCGATGATCGCTGAGATCCAGGACGACAAGGCAGCTGGCGGCGGTATGCCAGACATGGGCGGCATGGGTGGTATGGGCGGCATGATGTAAGCCAGCCTTACCCCGATACGCAAAAGCCCCGCCTGAGTAATCAGGCGGGGCTTTTTTGTGCGGGCTAACCGCGTTTGGCTATTTGTCTCAACGGCTACGAAATGCCTTCACCGTGTGGCCGCTGCCGAGCGGGGAGAGGCTGCGATCGGCGGCGTAGCCGTCGTGAAATCACGGATCACGGGTATTCAATCAAATCACCTTGGCTGATTCAGCGATCGCTTCGCAATCGATCTCAGCCTTCGGCAGGCGGCTACAGCATTATTGCGCCGGCTTCCAGCCCAGCAATTGCTTTTTATAGTCATGACTGGCGGCCTGGTAGTAAGTGATCGCCCGCTCAATCAACGGATCGGTCGCCGTTACGCGGGACTCAATACTGGTTGTCAGCGCTTCGTCGTGGCGGCGCAGCCCCTCACGCGGGCTGAGAATGGCCAGGTCTTTACCGTCAAACAAACCCAGGTGCTGATAGTTGCCCACGACCACGCGCGGCGGTAGCGGATTGTCCTGCAGCAGGTTGCGACCAAAGAAGGTCGACTGGTAATCCAGGTTCAGCAAACCGAGCAAGGTTGGCGCCAGATCGATCTGGCTGGCCAGTTGCGAGTTCTCCCGCGCTTCGATCAGTTTGGGCGCATAGATAAACAGCGGGATCTGATAGTTGGTGATCGGCAAGTCTTCCTTACCGGCACTACCCGCCGTGTGATCGGCCACGAACACAAAGATCGTGTTGTCGAACCAGGGTTTTTTTCGCGCATGCTCAAGGAACTGGCCGATGGCGTAGTCGGTGTACTTCACTGCGCCGTCACGGCCATTGCCCGACTTGATGTCGATCCGGCCTTCAGGGTAGGTGTAGGGGCGGTGGTTCGAGGTGGTCATCAGTTGCAGTAAAAACGGTTTTTGTTGCGCGTAATTGATATCGGCCAGCTTCAGCGTTTCACGGTACAGATCTTCGTCGGCCATGCCCCACGCGTTTTTGAAATGGATATCGGCTTCATTCACGCTGCTTTGGTCAACGACGCGGTAACCGTTGCCGCTGAAAAAGGCGTTCATGTTGTCAAAGTAACCGCGTCCGCCATAGACGAACACGCTGTCATAACCCACGGCGTTCAGCTGCTGGCCCAGGCTGGCAAAGCCGCTTTCACGGCCGATGCGCTTGACGATGGAGCGCCCCGGCGTCGGCGGAATGGCCAGGGTTATGGCTTCCAGGCCACGGTCGGTACGGGTCCCGGTGGCATAAAAGTTATTGAAGTACAGGCTCTCCTTGCGCAGTTGATCCAGGTGTGGCGTGAGATTGCGGCCATCACCGTTGCTGCCCAAATATTTGGCGCTGAAGCTTTCAATTGTCACCAGCACAATGTTGGGCTGACGCGAAGTTCCAGGGTTGTCGATATTGCGACGAATATCCAGCGGGTCCTGGCCTACAAAAGTCGCGTTGGGCTCAGTCAACTCCTTGCGCAATTGTTTGGCCACCACGTCGGTCGGCAGGCTGGTGTAGAACTGCTGGTAATCCAGCTCGTTATTACGGAACGCGGCAAAGAACTGATACGGGCCGTTGCTTGCCAGTTCATGCTGATAGGCATTGCCTCCTTGACCACGAGGCCCGTCCTGATCGAGCAGTTGCAGGCTCAGGCCGGCTACCAGCAACAGGCCGGCAAAGGTGGCGATACGTGTGCCAAAGGTCGGCAAAGGAGCATTCATGGCAGCGTTGAACGGTTTGCGCAGAACAAGGCTCAACACAATGGCACTGAGGGCTATGCCGCCGAGCAGTATGCCAATGGGGTAGGATTCCAGTACGTTATTTAGTACTTCATCGGAGTAGACCAAGTAGTCCACGGCGATAAAGTTAAAGCGCACGCCGAATTCATCCCAGAATAGCCACTCGGCGACGCCCGTGAACAACATGGCAAACAGACTGAGGGTCAACAGGCCCTGCAAAAACCACTGATGACCACGACGACGCCACAGGCCGGGCGGACACAGGAGCAGGTACAGGCCCAGCGGCAGGGCTGCATAGGCCAGAAAACCGAGGTCGTACAGCAAGCCAATGCCAAACACCGGTAGCCAGTTGTGACCCGCCTCACCCAGATGGGTGACCAGCAGAACGCCCCGGGTAATGAGAAAGGTCGCCAGCCAACAGCCAGTCAACAGCAGGAGATAGCGCATTGGCGCAGTGTGCAGCAGACGCATCGTTGTTTTCCTTGAGCGCGAGTGTGCGCGAGTGTGCGGGTGCCTCTGTATTGACTGTGTGAACCGAGAGTAAAAAAAGTGTCATTTTGGCAAGAGCTGCAACTAAATCGTTGATGCGCCCTGCGGTGCTGGCCCTGTACGGTTCTTGGCCTTAAGCTGCGCGGGCCAAGACGGCTGTAACTGTGAGCGGAGAGAGGACCCATGCGAATTCTATTGGTTGAAGACAACCGCGATATCCTCGCCAACCTGGCGGATTATTTGGGGCTCAAGGGCTATACCGTTGACTGCGCACAGGATGGTTTGTCAGGTCTGCACCTGGCGGCCACCGAGCACTACGACCTGATTGTGCTCGACATCATGTTGCCCGGTATCGACGGCTATACCTTGTGCAAACGCCTGCGTGAAGACGCCCGTCGAGATACGCCGGTGATCATGCTGACTGCCCGCGACCAACTGGACGATCGCCTGCAAGGTTTCAAGTCCGGCGCTGATGACTACCTGCTCAAGCCGTTTGCCCTCTCGGAACTGGCGGCGCGGATCGAGGCCGTGTTGCGTCGCGCACAAGGCGGAGGCCGACGCGAGTTGCAGGTTGCCGAGCTGCGTTACGACCTAGATACCCTCGAAGTTACCCGCGAAGGGCGTTTGCTCAAGCTCAACCCGGTGGGCCTCAAGCTGCTCGCGGTATTGATGCAAAAAAGCCCGCACGTACTGCGCCGCGAAGTTCTGGAAGAGGCCCTTTGGGGCGACGATTGCCCGGACAGCGACAGCCTGCGCAGCCATGTGCACCAACTACGTCAGGTGATCGACAAACCGTTCGACAAGCCTCTGTTGCAAACCGTACATGGTGTTGGCTACCGCCTCGCCGAGCTTCGCGATGGAGTTTAAGCAAAGCCTTTCCCAGCGGATCATCATTGCCTTTGCCCTGATGAGCGCGTTAGTGGCCGGTACATTCGCCGTGGGCATTATTGCCACCGTGCACCTGGTCGAAGAAAAGCTCATCTCGGCAGGCCTGGGCGGTGATTTGCAACGTCTGTTGCTGATGGACAACGGTGCCGACTGGAACCATCGGCCCAAGCCCAGCCAGTTGTTTTACTTCAGCGGCGGGCGAGGTGACTTTGCCCTGCCCAAGGACCTGCGCCACCTGGATCCGGGTTTTCATGAAGTGTTTCGTGACCAGCTGTCGTATCACGCGATGGTTGAAGTGGTCGATGGACGGCGTTATGTCCTGCTGCAAGACCAGAGCGATTTTGAAGAGCGTGAGCGCGTGCTGTTTGCCGTGGTCGTGGTCGGTTTTGTACTGGCCCTGGCTTTGGCCGTCTTTTTAGGCTGGACCCTGGCTCGTCGCGTAATGGCTCCCGTGGTGCGTCTGGCGCGTCAAGTTCGTCATCGCGATCAGTTGCTGGGGCTGGCACCGCCCCTGGCGCCGGACTACGCGGCCGATGAAGTGGGTGAGCTGGCAGTGGCGTTCGACGCCACGTTGGGCCGTTTACGCGACACCCTGACCCGCGAACGGCTGTTTACCAGTGATGTAAGCCACGAGTTGCGAACGCCGTTGATGGTGCTTGCCAGTTCCTGCGAGCTCCTGCTGGAAAACCCATCGCTTGATCAGCGCAGCCGTTCACAGGTCGAGCGCATTTCCCGCGCTTGTGAAGAGATGCGTGAACTGGTGCAAACCTTCCTGATGTTGGCCCGTGCGCAGCATGAAGATGCCAGCATGTCGCCTACGGTCACCCTTACCACTGTGGCCGAAGGCCTGATCAGCCTGTGGCGTGAGCCCATTGAAAACAAAGGCCTTGAGCTGATTTATGAGCCGGGTAGCCCGCTGGATACCCGCTATAACGCGACCTTCCTGCACGCGGTCATGGGCAACTTGCTTCGCAATGCGTTGCACTACACCGACAAGGGCTTTATCCGACTGACCCTTGAGCCCAGCGGCTTTGTGGTGGAAGACAGCGGCGTCGGCATCCCGGAAGAAAAACGCCAGGCTATGTTCCAACCCTTCGTTCGCGGCAGTGAAAAACGGGGTGAAGGGCTGGGCCTGGGGTTGTCGCTGGTGCAGCGAATCTGTGAAAGCCAGGGTTGGCGCGTGACCCTCACCACCATGGAGCCCAATGGTTGTCGTTTTCGCGTAGAGCTTGGTCCGACCGACGTGTGAAGCTCCTCCCGCGGCCTGCCTTCAGCAGGCCGCTTTATATGAAAGTTGATCCGTAAGTGGCCCTGCGCCAGCATTTCCGCGATGTAAAACCCTGCAACATTTGTGTAGGACGCATAGACGGAATTTTCACCTGTTGATGACCTGACGCTTACGTTCTCCTGACTAAGGTGGCGGTTATATGCTTCAGGAGCACCGTCATGAATCCCATCATCAAACTCAAGTTCTCAGAAAAGTACGACCAGCAGCACGCTACCCAGTACCTGGCCAAACACCAGGACGGGCTGGCTCGCCGCCTCTCGCACAAGCGCGACGAGCAACTGGCGCGCCGCGCGTTGCAGTTGGCCGGTGAGCCTCAGGTGGTTCTGGATTTACCATGTGGTGCAGGGCGTTTTTGGCCGTTATTGGCGCAAATGCCAAACCGCGAAATCATTGGCGCCGACAATTCTGCGTCCATGTTGGAGGTGGCGGCGCTGGCGCAACCGGCCGAAGTGGTGAAACGGGTACGGCGCTTGCAGACCTCAGCATTTGAAATAGATATGCCCGATAACTCCGTTGACAGTGTTTTTTGCATGCGCCTCCTGCACCACATTGGTGATGCAAGTCACCGGATGGCTCTACTGCGGGAGCTTCATCGCGTCAGCCGGGACAGTTTGATCATCTCCCTCTGGGTAGATGGCAATTTTAAAGCCTGGAAACGCAAGCGTCTTGAGCGTGAACGTATTGTAGAAAGAGAGCAAATAGGTTACCAAAACCGCTTCGTGTTACCAGCTGTTACAGTGGAGTCGGAGTTTAAAAAGGCTGGTTTCGTCATTCAGGATCATTTGGACTTTATTCCGCTTTACGCGATGTGGCGGGTTTACGTACTAAGAAAGAGATAACTCATGACCGTTGATTTTGTACAGCAATCCCCCTCTGCGACTGAAGACCGATTTGAATTTTACTGGAATCAAAAAGGTGAATGGGTTGAAGAGCCCAATCAGCGTCGTGGTGGAGAGAGTGGTGTACAACGCATTCACGATGCCAACGAGCGTTTGCTCTATGCAAAGCGTCAAGTGGGGCATACCTACCGCAGCTGGCGCTACCCATTGGGTCGCCCGACGGTGTTGCGTGAGCGCGATGCATTGGTTGCGATGAACCGGTTATCGGTTGGCGTGCCAGAGCTGGTGTACTGCGGGGCCCGGCAAGGGGCAGACAAGCAATGGCGAGCACTGCTGGTGACCGTCGCCCTGGACGGCTTTGTTGAAATCGACAACTGGTATGCCGCTGGCGAACGTGAGCGTTGGGGTGAGGCGGTGCATGACCGTGTACTCGAGGCGATTGGCCAAACCCTTGCGCGCATGCACCTGGGGCGCTGGCAACATGGCTGTCTGTACGCCAAGCATGTGTTTGTCCGCGTTGCAGGGCAGGGTGAGAACGTAGACGTAAACGTGGCTTTGCTGGACCTTGAAAAAAGCCGGCAACGCCTGACGACCCATAAAGCAGCCTCGCACGACCTGAAGCAGCTACGCCGCCATTCGTCGTGGAACGCCACGGAATGGGACAGACTGATCTACTTTTATAAGACGGTGTTTGGCAGCGCCATCAAAGGTTTACGGTGATGAAGCGAGAAATAGCACGAAGTTTGTTTCTGCTGGGAGCTCTGGTCATTGCTGGTGTGGCTCTGGCCGCGTGGGAACAGCCTGTGACTCAAGTGTTAAGTGGGCCCCCGGCTGGGGCTCATTGCCCACTGCCGCGGGTAGTGAAAGTGGCAGTAGCGACAAAGCCCGATCACGACCTGCTGTTGTTCATGTTTGGAATGAGCCAAGGGATGAAGAAGTAGGACGGCGGGTAAAAATCCCTGTAGCAGCTGCCGAAGGAACGAGGCTGCTGCTACACAGATTTTTATCATCTGCTACATCACATGCAGATGGTTATCCCATAGCCCCGACGGTAGATCCAATGGCTTGGCGTTCAGATCGCTCTGACGGCAGTCATAGAATCGGCAACGGCCCTGGCCGGACGTAACCACAAACCCATCCTTTACCGCACCCACCCCTGCACAATCCGGCAATGGCGCATCCAGGCGCAAAGCCCCGCTGTCCAGATCCCACACAAAGAATCGATTGCCCCGTGGAGCGGTCAGCGCGACAAGCCTTAACTCACTGTGTACCGCGACACTGGCCGTGTAATGACCCATGGCACGCAGTTGTGGCTCGGCCACCGGGAAGGGCTCAAATGGCTGGCCAGGTCGCTTGATGGCCAACAATTCGGAAAGCTCATGGGCGTCACCCATGAATTGCTGACAGGCCAGGATCGTGCCATCGCTGGCGATACCCAAGTGGCGAACGCTGTTCATTTGCTGGCTCAGGGTTTCCTTGCTGAGCAAGGTGCCATCGCGTTGCATCAGTACCAGGCTGGGCTCCATCGCATTCAGGTTCATCTCGACCCGGCTTTCGGCCTCTGTCCGAATGCCGCCGTTAGCTACCACCAGGGTTTCGCCATCAGGCATCCACGAGACTTGATGCGGGCCTACGCCGTGGGTAGGGATTTCGCCACTGTGGATCAGGCGCTCGCCTTCAAAGCGGTAAACCCCCAACAAGCCACGGCCCGGGTCAGTGGTGTCGTTTTCGGTGGTGTATAGCCACTCGCCATCTTTATGGATGACTGCGTGACCATAAAAATGGCGGTTGGGCAGGGAGGTCAGTGTTTGCAGCAACTGCCCGTCTGCAAGGTTGATCAGGTAGCTTTCGGTACCGGGACGCCGAGCTACAAACAGTGCAATGGGTAGCGTGGGGTGGTTGATGATGTCGTGGCAGCGCTGGCCTACCTGCGTGCTGAATACCCGAGTGCCATCCAGGCGATAACCGACAGCAAAGTGATTGCCGTCCACATCGTCACGGGCACTCAACAGCAGTGGGCTACGGTCTTTTTGCTTGAACAGTGACCAACCACCCAACGTGACGGCGCTGAGCAGTAAACCGCCGAGCTTGAGAGCTTGCCTGCGCATCATCGAACCCCCTTCATCAATCGCCGTCGTTGGCGTTAAAGCCCAGCTGGACGCCCAGCGCTTTGGCCAGTTCGCCTTCATGCAGACGGTGAACGACGTTCAGGCTGTCGTAGATAGCGTTCAACTGGGTGCGGCCGGCGTCGTCTGCCAGCAGCTCATTAAGTGTGCGTTGGTTGTCATTGAACAGCTTGAGCGAAGCTGCATAGGCCGCATCGATCTTGTCAGCCAATGGTTTTTGCTCGGCAGGCAACAGGCTGCGCAATCCTTTGTTATCGACACCTGCCCATACGCTCTGAGCAGCAGAAAGGCTGGCAGCCAGGCTTTTGAGCGACGACTCGCTGCGCCATGCATCAGCCTGGAATGGCTGGGGGATGCCCTTGCTCTGACGGCCCATGGGGGTGCCGAGTTTTTTCTTCAGGGTGTCGAGTGCCGTGACCTGCACGCGCAGCACGTCAGCGATGGCTTCGTGGGAGTCGGCATAACGCTGGTTCGGGAACTTGCTCATCTGCGCGAGCATGCCGTCTGTGCTGTTCCAGCTGGCCAGGATTTCTTCAGCCAGTTGCTTCTGACGTTCGCCGATGGCGGTCAGCAGCGGGCAGTAACGGGCTTTTTGCGAATCGTCAGCGAGGTTGATGTTGCTGTCGAACAGAATGTATTCGTAAGCAGACAGACCTTGCACCACAACGCTGGATTTGGTCAGGGCGGCTGCATCGATCTGTGGCTGGGCAACCACCAGTTGCTCAACCTGACGGCCGACCAGGTTCTTCTTGTCTGGCCAGAACTGTACCTGCCACGAGCGATTGCCTTCGGCCAATGGCCCGATCAGCAGCGGTTGCAGCTCGGCCCAGGCTTTTTGCGCGTGCAGGAAGTCAGCTCTGGCAGTCTCCAGGTTTTCCTTGCCTTGGCAGTACGCCAGAGCGCTGACGGCCAATTGGCGGTCGGCTTCAACCCAGCGGCTGTAGGTCGGCAAGATCACTTGCTTGGCGATGGCTGCCGAGGTGACGGCCTGCGGGTCTTGTGGCGAGCATGCGGCCAGGGCGATAGCCGCGAGGCTGGTGAACAACAGCTTGGGTCGAAACATGTCGGGGTCCCCGATCTTGTAAAGCGTTAAAGAGAGTTCAGGAACGCCAGCAACGCAGCGCGCTGCTCGGCATTAAAGCGTAAAACCTGCTGCTTGGCCGGTTCGGCTTCGCCACCATGCCAGAGCACGGCTTCAAGCAAATTGCGAGCACGTCCATCGTGCAAAAACTGAGTGTGACCGCTCACTTCCTGAGTCAAGCCGATGCCCCACAGCGGTGGCGTGCGCCAGTCTCGGCCGGTGGCAGCGAACTCGGTACGGTTGTCGGCAAGGCCAGGGCCCATATCGTGGAGCAACAAGTCGCTGTACGGGCGAATGACCTGATTGGCCAGTTCGGGCTCGGCGGCATTGGCGGATGTAGTGAACGCAGGCGTATGACATGAGGCGCAGCCTGCCTGGTGGAACAGGTTTTTACCGGCCAGCACCTGGGGGGCGCCGACATCACGTCGGGCAGGTCCGGCCAGGTTGCGGGTGTAGAACTCCACCAGGCGCAGAATGTTGTCGCTGACCTCGGGTTCGCCATCAGGGCCGTTGCCGTTGGGCGCTTCGAGGCAGGCAGTTTGAGCCTTGGTGCAATCATCGAAGGGTCTCAGGGAGGTAGTGAGCCCCATATCACCAGAAAAGGCGTGAACATTTTGTTGATTGAGATTGGGTTGGCCGGCTTTCCAGCCAAATCGACCCAAAACCGTCTTTTGCTGGGCGTCATCCCACACCCAGTTGGGACGTCCGGCGATGCCGTCACGGTTTTTGCCCTGAGCATCGGCATTGGCCAGAATCGCCTCGTTCGGGATGGCTTCGAGCAGTCCCAGGCCAATCATCGGCGGCGCGATACGAGCCGAAAAACGTGTGTCGGGGTGCATCGGGCCATAACCCAGCTGGGTGATTTGTAGCGTGGGTTTGCGCAATTCGACTTCAGTGCCGTCTTTGAATCGTACGGTCACGGGTTCGTAGTCGACCCGTACCTTGCCCTCGGGGGCAACGCCAGGTACGGACATGTCCTGCAACTGGCCGCCATAGACTGGCTCGGGCACGATGCCGGCTTGTTCTATCAGCGTGGTGTAAGCGGGGTCGTTGGGGATCGATAACCGAACCAGCATCGACACGGAGTTCTTGGCGTCGGGAGCTGGCGGATGGCCACGGCCGTCCTTGATATGGCAGTTCTGACAGCCATTGGTATTGAACAGCGGGCCCAGGCCATCGCGCGCGGTGGTGGTGGACGGGGCAATGACCCACGGGCTGCGAAAGAAACTGTTACCGACGCTGAAGTCCAGTCGCCGGGTGGGCGAAAGGTTGGCTGAGGGCATGGAAAACGCATTTTTATCGGTTTTGCGCACTGTTGTAGCCCCGCCGGAGCGGGCTTCGCCGGGCTCGGGTTTGGTGAAACGCGGGGCATCATCACAACCGCCAAGGCTCATGGCCAACAGCAGCAGGGACAGGCGAAGAGGCAACGAAGGCATCAAACGTCCAGATCAGTGAGCTAAATCGAGGGCGCAAAGTTTATCAGGGAAGGTGAATTGAAATAAGAGGGATTAGCGTTTGCTGTGACTTGTGGCAGCAGATCTGTGGGGAATCATATGGGAGTGGGCAGGGTGGGCCCACAAAAAAGGCGACCCGAAGGCCGCCTTATTGTTCATTCAAACGCTACAGATCAAAATTCGTGATCGGCGGTGTCCGGGTTCAGATCGCTGATGCCCAGCTTGCCAGCGGCTTGCTCGATGGCACCGGTCTGCTTGACCAGAGCGGCGATGGCATCACGTACTACCTGATTGCCTGCAGCGTTATCTGCTGCGATCAACTGATCGTAGTGCTCGCCCTTGTTGGCGCGGTCAACCATGACCTGGATCTTGGCTTCTGTGTCGGCCAGATCGGATTTCAGGGTGGCGTCTGCAGCCGGATCAATCACGACCACCAACGACGACAGGCTAGGACCGGTCATTTTGGTGCCATCAGCACGCAGGTACTCGCCCAGGTACACGTTACGAATGCCCTTGGCATCGTAGAAGTGCGAGTAGTGGGTGTTGTCGCTGAAGCAGTCCTGCTCGTCTTCAGGCGAGTTGGCTTCCAGTGACACTTTCATGCGCTCGCCGGCCAGTTCGCCCAGCGACAGGCTGCCCATGCCGAACAGCATTTTGCGCAGGCCGTTTTGTACCGGCTCGGCTTCAAGCGTCGCGCGGTAGTTGTCGGCCACGTTTGGTGCCCAGTTGCCGACCATTTCGTCGAGGTCGTTAACCAGCAGTTGGGTCACGGCTTTCAAGTAAGCGCGACGGCGATCGTTGTGACCTCCGGTAGCACCTTCGCCTTCCAGGTAATCAGAAGCAGGACGGTTGCCAGCTCCAGGGCCTGTACCGTTGAGGTCCTGGCCCCACAGCAGGAATTCGATGGCGTGATAACCGGTAGCCACGTTGGCTTCGGAACCGCCCAGCTCGTTCAGGCTGGCCAGAGTTTCCGGAGTGATTTCGGTGACGTCGACCTTGTCTTCGCCGATCTGAATCTGGGTGTTGGCGATGATGTTGGCGTTGGCACCCGGGTTGCCCAGTGCGCCTGCATAGTTGGCGTCAACGTAGTCGATCAGGCCTTCGTCCAGCGGCCAGGCGTTAACTTGGCCTTCCCAGTCATCAATGATGGTGTTGCCGAAGCGGAATACTTCGCTCTGCAGGTAAGGTACGCGGGCTTCAACCCAGGCAGCGCGAGCGGCTTTCAGGGTGTCGTCGTTCGGCTTGGCCAGGAACGCATCGATAGCGGTTTGCAGCTTTAAAGCAGTGCTTTGAGCATCGCTGTAAACGGCGTGAACCATGTCGGCGTAATGCGCAACGACGGCCTTGGCGGCAGCTTCGTCGACTTTTGCCGCGGTGATGTCAGTGGCTGGCGTCGCAGTGCTGGTGGCGGCTGCTGGAGCAGGAGTTGCAGCGGTTTTTTCCTTGTCCTTGTCGCCACAACCGGCGAGTGAGATAGCAATGGCCAGCAGACTGGCGGTTGCCAGAGGCATACGAATCATGGCGAAAATCCTGCTTCGAGAGGTGGGACAAGCGTGCGGCTGCACGCGAAACTGCCACATAATGCGAAAGATATGCATTTTGTGTAAAGAGTTACTGTTGGAAATATTTCTTATTTACCACCGGCCTGTACTGGATCTTTCCCGAATCTCGAAATATGGATTTACATATTGACGGTCTCGTCACGTTTGGCCTGCTTGAGATAAGCGACCAACTCCCGCGAGCCAAGGGGTTTGCTGTACAGATAGCCCTGGCCCTCATGGCAGCCCTCGCCAATGACGTAGGCTTCCTGATCAACGGTTTCAACACCTTCGGCAATAACCTGCATGCCCAGACTTTTGCCCAGCTGGATGATGGCGCGCACGATAGTGGCGTCGTCGCCGTCGTCAATCAGGTCCTGAACAAAGCTTTTATCGATCTTGATTTTGTCCAACGGCAAGCTTTTGAGGTAACTCAATGACGAATAGCCGGTACCGAAATCATCAATCGCAATCAACGCGCCGGAGCGGCGAAGGCTCAGCAAGTGCTGGGCGGCGGTGCTGATGTCTTTCATCAGGCTGGTTTCGGTGACTTCCAGTTCCAGGCTGCGCGGCGGCAAGCGGTAACGCTGCAGCAGGTTGTTAACCACACGCGGCAGTTCGACGTGGTGCAACTGCACCGTGGACAGATTGACCGCCATGCGCAGCTCACTGAAGCCTTGATCATGCCATTCGCGCAACTGGCGGCAGGCTTCGTCCATTGCCCATTCGCCAATGGCAATGATGCTGCCGTTTTTCTCGGCCAGCGGGATAAACAGATCGGGCGGGACCATGCCGTGGACCGGGTGCTGCCAGCGCAACAGGGCTTCGACACCGACCACGCGATGGTCGCTGTAACGGATCTGGGGCTGATAGACGAGGTAGAGCTGATTGCATAGCAGGGCATCACGCAGGTCTTTTTCCAGCTCTCGCATCCGCCGCATTTCGCGGTCCACGCTGGCGATATAAAACTGATAACGGCTGCGCGAGTAACTCTTGGCCAGGGTCATGGTTTGCTCGGCTTTTTGCAGCAACTGCTCGGTGGTGTCTCCATCCTCGGGAAACAGCGTGATGCCGATAGTGGCGCGCAAGCGGATGTTTTGCTGGTCAAGGCAAAACGGTGATTCCAGGTCATCCAGAATGCTCTGGGCCAGCTCGGCAGCTTCGTAGGGCTGATCGATCTGGGCCTGAATCAGCGCAAACTGATCGCCACCCAGGCGCCCCAACGCGCCGAGGCTTCCGCTGTGGGCGCGTAAGCGATCGGCCAGAGCCTGCAGCAACTGGTCGCCGGTCTGATAGCCAAACTGCTCGTTGATGCCTTTAAAGTCGTCCAGCCCCACGCAGAGCACCGCCACGCGGCGCTGCAAGCGGCCAGCATCGGTAAGGATCTTGTCCAGTTGACCCTGCAGTTGCTGGCGATTGGGCAGGCCGGTCAGGAAGTCATACTGAGCCATGCGCAGCAAGGAGCTTTCTGCCTCGTGACGCAAACGGTTATTGCGTTCAATCGAAGCGAGCAACTGATTGGAAGTATTGACCCATACGCCCAGCTCGTTGTGCTCGTGACCTTTGAGCAGAGGGATTACATGCTCGCTGGGACGGTCCGGGTTAATGCTGGTCAAGTGCCCGATGACTTTGGACAGCGGCTTGGTCAGCAACCATTGATACACCGAGTACAGCACCAGCCCCATGAGCAGGGCGCGCAACAGTCCCGAGAGCAGCATGACGGCTGAGTCGGCCAATAAACCTTCACCGTAGCTGGCGGTGTCGAGGGTAATGCTCAGGTCGCCGTAGTACTCGCTGTACGGACCCTTGCCCACCAAAGGAATGCTGTAAGTGTGCTCTTTACCCAAGATCAGATCGGTCACCCAGCGGCTCGATGAGTCTTGCAGCGGCCGTGATTTTTCGGCGAGGGCGGGTTCATTGGGATGGCCGATAGAAGCCTTGCGCACGGCCCCATCCTGGAACATGCCTTCGATGACCTGCAAGGCCATTTCACGGTCCAGGCTATACAGCGCCTGGGTCGAAGGGTCGCGAAACATGTCGAGGATACGTTCGGCATCTAGTGTGACAGCCTGCCGGACTCTGTAGGCGTCAAAGACAATTTGCGCGCAGCTCAGTACCCCTCCTACGACGACTGCCGACAGCAGTGCGATGCGGAGCAACTTCAGTGACAAGCTGTTCTTGAATTGCAGCTTCAAAGCACTTTTCCCTGTTCCTTGCCGATGTTGCCTGTGGCCTTGTAGATGGACGATTTATTACAGGTGTAGAAGCAATAAATACGCAGTGCTCACGATCGCTACTGTGTCGGTATTTTCACTTCGAACTTGAGGTGCTCATTTAAAAAATACAACGCTTTCATACTAGCTGGCCCGAACTCGGCGGGCGGCTCTTTTGGAACTTTAAATCGGACCAAAAAAAACCCGGCAATGCCGGGTTTTTTTACCTGGAGTCAGGCTTAGGCAGTGAAGGCTTTACCTTCGAACTGCTCAGCAACAAACTTCCAGTTAACGAGGTTCCAGAACGCTTCAACATACTTCGGACGTACGTTGCGGTAGTCGATGTAGTAAGCGTGTTCCCAAACGTCGCAGGTCAGCAGCGGGGTGTCGCCGCTGGTCAGCGGGTTGCCGGCGCCGATGGTGCTGGCCAGGGCCAGGGAACCGTCTGCTTTCTTCACCAGCCAGCCCCAGCCGGAGCCGAAGGTGCCGATGGAGGTTTTGCTGAATTCTTCCTTGAACTTGTCGAACGAGCCAAAGGCAGCGTTGATGGCATCAGCCAGCGCGCCGGTTGGTTCGCCGCCGGCGTTTGGCGCCAGGCAGTTCCAGTAGAACGTGTGGTTCCAGACCTGAGCGGCGTTGTTGAAGATACCGCCCGAAGAGGTTTTAACGATCTCTTCCAGTGTTTTGCCTTCGAACTCGGTGCCTGGCACCAGGTTGTTCAGGTTCACGACGTAGGTGTTGTGGTGCTTGTCGTGGTGAAACTCCAGGGTTTCTTTGGAGATGTGCGGCTGCAGGGCATCGTGTGCGTACGGCAGCGGCGGCAATTCGAAAGCCATGATGATTCTCCTAATCAGGTCAGTTGCGATGAGCGCAAGGCCGATCACGGGCGGCCAAACACGCGCCGATGAGTTTTTACTCTTTGCGGCGCAGGGGCTGGATCATAGCACCGGGGTGAAGGCATAACCACGCGACAACTGTGTGGGATAGACGTTTCAGCACTTCTGGCGATTTTTTTGTGACCTGCGCAAGCCCGGCTCCCGCAGGTTCTTGTCTTAGCCCGAAACGATCAATTGCACCGCCACGGCATACATCATCACCGCCACCAGCAGGTCCAGTACGCGCCAGGTATTTGGCCGTGCCAGCCACGGCGCAAGCCATGCGGCGCCCAGAGCCAAGGTGAAAAACCACATCAGCGAAGCACTGGCCGCGCCCACCACATAGGCACCGGGCACACTCTGCTGTGCGCCGAGTGAGCCAATCAGCAAAACGGTATCGAGGTAGACGTGAGGATTGAGCAGTGTGACAGCCAGTGCGCTGAGCATCACCGCCTTGAGTGAGCGGGCGGTCTGGCCGGCGGACTGTTCAAGGCTGGATTTGGAGAACGCACGACGCAATGCTTGCGTGCCGTACCACAGCAAAAACACCGCGCCACCCCATCGTGCAACGCCGAGCAACACCGGGTTTTGCGCCAGAAGGGTCGCCAGACCAAAGACCCCGGCCGCCACCAGCAAGGCATCGCACACAACACAAAACGCCGCCACGGGCAGATGGTGTTCACGACGCAGGCTTTGTGCGAGCACGAAGGCATTTTGGGTGCCAATGGCCATGATCAGGCCGAACGCGACCAACAGGCCATTGAGGTAGCTTTGCCACATAAGGATTACTCGTCGAATTGCAGGCGGGGGGAAGGTTGCTGCTGGCTATTGTCCGGCCCTTGGATGTATAAGAAAAACCAATATTGCTGATCGCTCATTAGGAAAACTGATGTTCGACTATAAATTGCTCTCGGCCCTGGCCGCGGTAGTAGAACAAGCCGGATTTGAACGGGCCGCGCAGGTACTGGGTTTGTCACAATCGGCCATTTCCCAGCGCATCAAGTTGCTGGAAGCGCGCATCGGTCAGCCGGTGCTGATCCGCGCCACGCCGCCGACTCCGACCGAGATTGGCCGGCGCTTGCTCAACCATGTGCAGCAAGTACGCTTGCTGGAGCGTGACCTGCAAAGTGCCGTGCCGGCGCTGGACGATGAAGGCTTGCCCGAACGCCTGCGCATCGCCTTGAATGCCGACAGCCTGGCCACCTGGTGGGCACCGGCGGTGGGTGATTTTTGTGCCGAGCAGCACCTCTTGCTGGACCTGGTGGTTGAGGATCAGACCGTTGGCCTCAAACGCATGCGCGCCGGTGAAGTGGCTGCCTGCCTGTGTGCCAGTGAACGGCCGGTGGCCGGAGCCCGCAGCGTACTGCTGGGGGCCATGCGCTATCGGGCATTGGCGAGCCCGGCTTTTATTGCACGGCATTTTCCTGATGGCGTGAGTGCAGCGTTGCTGTCAAAAACCCCCGCGCTGGTGTTCGGCCCGGATGACTTTCTGCAGCATCGTTACCTGGCCGCACTGGGCGTAGACGGTGGATTTGAGCACCATTTGTGCCCGTCCTCCGAAGGATTTATCCGCCTGGCCGAGGCAGGTCTGGGGTGGGGGCTGGTGCCTGAGCTGCAGGTACGCGAACAGCTTGAACGTGGAATGCTGGTAGAGCTTTTGCCAGATAAACCCATCGACGTGCCACTGTACTGGCATCATTGGCGTAATGGCGGACAACTGCTGAGTCAACTGACTGAACATTTATCTCGTTCGGCGTCCCGCTGGTTAGGGCCTGTTGACGTTTCATTGCGGCCGCGACGCTAGTCCACGTGGTGCAGGGCAAGGCGCGAGTAGCGTAGTTTGGTTGTTCCAAATAAGCTGCGAGCAACGCTGCCCTGCGCCACGTGGAGTAGCGTCCCTTCGGGTCGCGTGTCAAATTTCGCCAGGCTGCGTTGCAGGGCTTGAGAAGGGAACAACCATTCTCGGCGCCCTGCGCCTTGCCTGGCAAAATTTTACCCAGCGACGCGGTTCGCAATGAAACGTCAACAGGCCCTATGCCTTTGGCCTGATAACCGGCGTTTAAAGAGCAAGCAGCAAGAATTACAGCATTTGGAGTGATTGATGAAGATTCTGGTCACCGGCGCGAGCGGCTTTATCGGCGGGCGCTTTGCGCGTTTTGCCCTGGAGCAGGGCTTTGACGTACGGGTCAGCGGGCGACGGGCTGAGGGTGTTGAACACCTGGTGCGGCGTGGGGCTGAATTTATCCCGGGTGATTTGACCGATGGCTTGCTGGTGCGTGACCTGTGCGTCGATGTCGACGCTGTGGTGCATTGTGCGGACCATATGGGCGCTTGGGGGCGTTATCAGGACTTCCACCGCGACAACGTGCTGGTGACCGAGAACGTAGTCGAGGCCTGCTTGAAGCAGCGGGTGCGGCGCTTGGTGCATTTATCCTCTGCGTCCCTGTACTTCGATGGCCGTTCCCGCACCGACCTCACTGAAGAGCAGTTGCCCCGGCGTTTTCGGCACCCTTATGCCGCGACCAAAAATCTGGCGGAGCAAAAGGTATTTGGTGCCCAGGAGTTCGGTCTTGAAGTGATTGCCCTGCGGCCGCGCTTTGTCACGGGGGCAGGGGATATGAGCCTGTTCCCGCGCTTGTTGAAGCTGCAACGTAAAGGTCGCCTGGCCATCGTGGGCAACGGACTGAACAAGGTCGACTTCACCAGTGTGCAAAACCTCAACGAGGCGTTGATGAGCAGTTTGCTGAACACGGGATCGGCATTGGGCAGGGCTTACAACATCAGTAACGGCACGCCAATTCCGTTTTGGGATGTGGTCAATTATGTGATGCGCCAGATGAACGTGCCGCAAGTCACCCGTTATCGCGGCTACGGCCTGGCCTACAGTCTGGGAGCCCTTAACGAAGTCGGCTGCAAGCTGTGGCCGGGTCAGCCCGCACCATCACGTTCGCGTTTGGGCGTGCAGATCATGGACAAAGACTTTACCCTCGACATCAGCCGTGCCCGGCATTACCTCGACTACGACCCCAAGGTCAGTCTGTGGGCCGCACTGGATGAGTTCTGCGGCTGGTGGAAAGCTCAGGAATCGCCGTACCGATAAATGCTTGTAACTGAGCGCTATTTTTGAAGGTTTACCATGCGTAACGATGCCCGCGACGACTTTGAACATGTCCCGACCTTGCGCGCTGAAGCCCATGATCATGATGAGCTGGCGCCCACTGACGGTGCTCGTGAGCGCACCACGGTTTATTCACGAAATACCCCGGTGATCAAGGTCAAGGGCCCGAGTACCGGGCCTCTGTGGACGTTGATCTGTGCCTTGCTGTTTGCCGTGGGCGGGCTTGCCTGGTGGAGCTTTCAGCAGATCTCACTGATGGAGCAGCAACTGGTGGCGACCCAGGAAAGTTTTGCCCGCATCAGTGAAGATGCGGCGGGGCGGTTACAGGCGATTTCCGGCAAGGTGGTGGCCAGCGAGTCGAGCATCAACAATGGCAGTGAAGCCTTGAAGTTGCAGATCAAGCAGCTTGAAGAGCAGCTCCTTGAGCAGAGCAAGCGTCAGCAGGGCGTTGTGGCGGGCCAGCAGGGCGAGCTGGATCAGCGCTTTGAGCAGATCAATGCGGCGATGGTGCTTCAGGTGACGGCGCAGAAAGAAACCCAGGCCAGGCTCGAAGCCGAGTTGAAAGGTTTAGGTACTGAATTGTCGACGCTTAAAGCAAGTGTCGCGCAACAGGCTGTGGACGTGGCAGCCCTGAAAAAACAAGGCAACCCGAGCGCTGCGGTAGAGCGCCTTGAACAAGACATGATCGTGCTCAAAAGTGAGCTGGAAAACCGACCAGCACCTGCCCAGGGCGCCAATGCCGCTGAGTTTGATGTGTTCCGTGCCCAGATGACGCGCAACATCAACACCTTGCAAAGCCAGATTCAGAACTTGCAGAAGCAGATCAGCGCGCGGCCGTAAGTCTCCACACGCCCCCTACAGCGCCTTGTCTTCACGCCCGCGCAGTATCTGATTGGGCATCGCCAGCGCCGCTGTCAGCCCCAGCAGTGAAACCGCTGCGCTGATGGTCAGCAGGTGGCGGAAGGTCACCAGCAGTTCTGCTCGCAGGTCATCCAGGGCCGGGCCTTGTACGGCGTTCAAGCCGTCCAGCAACACATTGCCCGAGCTGCCTTCTCCCAGTAGTGGCTGGCCCCCAGCAGGTGCCAGCAGTGAGTCATGCAGCAACGCCAGCAGCAGGGCCGACATCAAGGCTACCCCCATCGCACCGCCCAGCGCGCGAAACAGGTTGGTGGTGCTGGTCGCCACGCCAATGTCGTGTTGTTGCACCGAGTTCTGCGCCCCCACCAGCGAGGTCGGAAATTGCATGCCACCAGCGATCCCGCTCAAAAGCATGAACACGCCACTCAACAACTCGGCGCTCGGCGGGCTGAAAGCCATCCCGAGGATGGACAGGGGCATCAGCACCGCACCGCTTAAAATCATCGGTTTGTAACGCCCGGTTACCGAGGTCATGCGCCCGGCAAAATACGCTCCCATCGGCAAACCTATGGCCAGAGGCAGCAGGTGCAGGGCCGCGCTGTCGGCACCCGCGCCGGTGATGCTCTGATAACGCAACGGCATCAGCACAATCAGGGAAATGGCCTGGAAACTGGTGAAAAACACTGTGCACCAGCACAGCACTGCATTGCGATTGGCAAACAGGTGCATGGGCAACAAAGGTTCTGTCGTGCGGCGTTCGTGCCACACAAACAGTCCCAGCGCGATCAGCGCAACGGCCAGAAACCCGGCGACCTGATCATCGCGCCAGCTGTGTCCCTGGCCGATAAACGTGATGCTCAGCAACAGTGACGTCAGGCCTACGATCATCAGCATCGTGCCCAGGTAGTCAATAATCGGTTTGCGTTGCGGGACAGGCAACCCAACCAGCGTGCGATGGGAGATCCACAAGGCCGCAAGCCCCAGTGGCAAATTGATTAAAAATACCCAGCGCCATGACAGATACTCGGTCATGTAGCCGCCCAGCACGGGGCCGGCAACGCTGGCCAGCGCATACATGCTGCTGAAATAACCCTGATAGCGTCCGCGTTCGCGAGGGGGCACGATATCGCCAATGATCGCCTGGCTCACCGAGATCATCCCGCCAGCACCAATGCCCTGAATGATCCGCGCCAGTACCAGTTGCTCCATGTTCTGCGCGAGCCCGCAAAACAGCGAGGCCAGGGTAAACAGCCCCATGCCAAACAGCATCAGGCGCCTGCGGCCGTACAAGTCACCGAGTTTGCCGTAGATCGGCACGGCCACGGTCATGGCCACCATATAGCCCGAGATCACCCACGCGAGTTGGCTGACATCCTTGAATTGGGCGGAAATGGCGGGCATGGAGACGGCGACAATGGTTTGATCCAGCGCCCCCAGGAAAATCGCCAGCATCAGGGCGATCAGAATGCTGCGAATGGCGGGCTTTGTCTGAGGGGGAGGATTCAGGCTGGTCACGAAAACACCTTTGGGCGGCAAACCTGTGGCGGAGTGCCGCTAGTCTACTCGATAGCCTGCTATTCGATAGCCTCGTAAGGGAGTCCCACGTAATTTTCTGCAATGGTGGTACGCCCCGCCTCGGAGTCGACGAAATACGCCAGTTCACTGTCAGCAATACGCTGGCTAAATCCGTCGTTGTCGGGAAAACGGTGCAGCATTGACGTCATCCACCACGAGAACCGTTCAGCCTTCCAGATGCGCCGCAGGCACACCTCGGAATAGCGTTCCAGCAGATCGGTACGACCCTCGCCGTAGACCTTGAGCAAGATATTGAACAGTGTGCTGACATCGCTGGCTGCCAGGTTCAAACCTTTGGCCCCGGTCGGCGGCACGATATGCGCGGCGTCGCCCACCAGAAACAGGCGCCCGAACTGCATCGGCTCGACCACAAAACTGCGTAGAGGCGCGATGCTTTTTTCGATGGAAGGCCCGGTGATCAAACGCTCAGCCAGCGCCTTGGGCAGGCGGGTTTTCAGTTCGTCCCAAAACCGCTGATCAGACCAGTCCTCGACCTTTTCCTGTACCGGGACCTGCAGGTAATAACGGCTTCGGGTAGCCGAGCGCTGGCTGCACAGGGCAAAGCCACGCTCGTGTTTGGCATAGACCAGTTCGTCGTTGACCGGCGGTGTATCGGCCAGTACGCCGAGCCAGCCGAAGGGATAAACACGTTCGAAGATATTCAGGGCATCACTGGGAATCGACTGACGCGCCACGCCGTGAAAACCATCGCAGCCGGCAATGTAATCGCAGTCCAGGCGCCAGCTTTCGCCATCTTTGTCGAACGTGACGTAAGGCGCATCGGTTTTCATTCCGTGGGGCTGAACGTTGCTGGCGCTGTACAGGGTCTGTGCCCCGGCTTCTTCGCGCGCGGCCATCAGATCGCGTGTCACTTCGGTCTGGCCGTAGACCATCACCGTTCTGCCGCCGGTCAGACCCTTGAGGTCGATATGCACCTGGCGGTCATCCAGAGCCAGTTCAAAACCATCATGGACAAGCCCTTCAGCGTCCATACGCTGACTTACCCCAGCCTGGCGCAGCAGATCGACCATGCCTTGCTCCAGTACCCCGGCGCGAATCCGCCCCAGGACGTATTCACCGGTCTGGCGCTCGATGATGACGTTGTCGATTCCGGCGTTATGCAACAGTTGACCCAGCAGCAGGCCCGAAGGTCCAGCGCCGATAATAGCGACTTGAGTTCTCATTATTGTTCTCTCGAGCAGCCTCGACCCTGTGGGACGAGAGGGTTCTTATTCATTTGTGCCTGTATTTTTCGCTTGCGAGAGAAGCAATAGAAGGTGATAACCACGTCATTACCGGTACTTTTCGCTAATCGGTGCGATTATCGGCTTTCAGAAAGAACTTCAGACCTGGCGCCCATGAATCCTTCAATTCCGGTGTTCAAACTCTACGGCGAGCAGCAAGACTGGCTTGGCCCCGACCTGTTGCACTGCGAAACCATCTCGCTGCGCAGCCGCGTCCACGACTGGGAAATCCGCCCTCATCGGCATGCCGATCTGTGCCAGTTACTCTATGTACACACGGGTCGTGCGCAGGTTGAGGTCGAAGGTCAGCGTCATATCCTGGAGCAATCGGCCATTCAGATAATCCCGCCACTGTCCGTGCACGGGTTTCAGTTTTCGCCGAACGTCGAAGGGTTTGTACTGACGTTGGCGGCTCCGTTGGTGGCTCAACTGCAAGCGCAACTGGGAGGCTCAGTCAGCTTGTTGCAACGAGTCGCCAGTTACCCGGCAGGCAAGGATCGTGATTACCTCAATAATCTGTTCAGCGAACTGCAAAGCGAGTACGTCGGCGCACAGCCCGCCCGCGACATGCTTTTGCAATCGCTGATCAGCGTGCTGCTGGTGTGGGTCGCCCGTCAGGTGATTCAGCGCCGTGAAGCCCAGCAGCTGCCATCACGGGGGCGTGAGTACCTGAGCGTGTTCAACCAACGGGTCGAGGCACTGTTTCGCGAGCAACCGAGTGTTGAGCAACTGGCGCATCAGGTGGGTATTTCTGTGGCGCACTTGAACAGCATCTGTCGCGAACTGGCGGGGCAGTCGGCATTGCAGATCATCCATCAACGCATTTTATTGGAAGCCAAGCGGCATTTGATTTACACGCCAATGACCATCAGCGAGGTGGCTGACAGTCTGGGGTTTGTTGATCCGGCCTATTTTGCGCGGTTTTTCCGGCGTCTGAGCGGAACTTCCCCTAGTGCCTTTCGAACAGGTCGGGCTGACGGCATCAGCCCGACCTGATGCTCCGGGGCTTCCTTACCTCAGAGCGCTGAACAGAGCATTGCAGTGCGCGCCATTGCAACTGGCGATCAATCCGGATGCTTGCCGGGTTTGCTCAGCGCGGTAACAAGCGCCTGCAAACAGTACAGCGGCAGCAAAAACGACAAACACGGTCATACATCTTGTTTTTGTTTTAGTAGTCATGGCATTGGCTCCCTGACGTCATAGCTTTGAGGCTAGTTCAGACCTAGGTTCTTGCCATGTCAGTTGTACGAGTGGTTCTCCTCGGCTTCATCCCTCAAATGGACTAGGCGACTGATGTTTGCACTCCCGCAGCTACAGATCCCGGTCCCACGCGGGTTCGTCGCTAAAACGTTCAGCGAGAAAGTCGAGCATGCTGCGCAATGTGGCCGGCATGTGTTTGCGCGAGGCATACACCGCGTAAATGTTCATCAGGCGCGGTTCTGCGTCAGGCAGCAAGCGCACCAGTTCACCCCGTTGCACATACACCCCGGCCTGGTAGCTGGGCAGCAACGAAATCCCTGCACCAGACAGTGTGGCGCTCAATAAAGTGCTGGCTTCGTTGGCGCTGATATTGCCTTGTACGGGTACTGAGACCTCCTCACCGAGGCAGGTAAAATGCCACAGGCTTTTGCCGTAATAAGTATGGGTCAGGCAGTTATGCCGGCTTAGCTCGTCGACCAGCTGCGGCGCCGGGTGTTCGCGTAAATACGCCGGGGATGCACAGAGCACCGAACGACAAACGGTCAGCTTGCGGGCGATCAGGCTCGGGTCCAGATCATTGCTGGTGCGAATTGCCAGGTCGATGCGCTCGTCCACCAGGTTTACGGTGCGGTCGAGCATTTGCAGGTCAATGCTGACCTGCGGATAAAGCCGCACATAGTCAGTCACTGCCGCCGCCAGTTGCGCCTGTCCGAACGACGTACTGACGCTGATGCGCAGCAGCCCTCGGGGGGCGTCGGTGGGTACATCCACCGCGGCCTGCATGTCATCAGCCAGCTCCAGCAGTTGTCGGCAGCGGGGCAGGGTCTCATTGCCCGCAGCGGTCAGGCTCAACTTGCGCGTGGTGCGGTGCATCAAGCGTGCACCTACCCATTCTTCCAGCTCCGCCAGATAGCGCGACACCACCGGGCGTGACAGATCCAGGTGATCGGCCGCCGCCGACTGGCTGCCGAGGTCGACGACAGTCACAAACACCCGCATTGCAATAAGACGATCCATGATCTGCCCGATATCTGAAACAAACTATGTTCAAGCATCGCATTTTTAGTTAGCGATCGTGCAACTAAGCTCTGTCCATTGCCGACCTTGGCCACTGACTCAGGAATTACCCATGACTGGATTTTCGACCCTTCGCCGTTTTGTCCTCAGCGCTGTCGTGCTGGGCTTTGCAGCCCATGCCGCGGCTCAGGCTCCGTTGACCCTGGACGTCTACAACCCTGGAGAGGCGGCGATTTTTCCGGTGTCTTCGGTGCTGATCAGCGGTGACAAAGACGCCATTCTGGTTGACGCCCAGTTCGGCAAGGCCCAGGCACAGCAGGTGGTCGACAAGGTTCGCGCCAGCGGCAAAAACCTCACCACCATCTACATCAGCCACGGCGACCCTGATTACTACTTTGGCCTTGAAACCCTGACCCAGGCATTTCCCGACGCCAAGGTCGTGGCCTCGGCGCCGACCGTTGCACATATCAACGAAACCAAAGACGCTAAGCTGGCGTTCTGGGGCCCGAAAATGGGCACCGATGTACCGGGCAACGTGATCGTGCCGCAGGTCCTCAAGGGCAATACTCTGGACCTAGAAGGGCGTGAACTGGACGTGGTTGGCCTCACCGGGCGCCAGCCAGATCGCACTTTCGTATGGATTCCATCGCTTAAAGCCGTGGTTGGTGGCGTTGTAGTGGCCGACAACCTCCACGTGTGGATGGCCGACACCCAGACCCCGCAATCGCACAAGCAGTGGTTGGCCACCCTCAAGCGTATCGACAGCCTGCAGCCGAAAATCGTGGTGCCGGGTCATTATCTGGGCGAAAGCGATCGTTCGTTGAAGGCCGTGCATTTCACCCGTGACTACATCAAGGCGTTTGACGAAGAGACTCTTAAGGCCAAGAACTCGGGCGAGTTGATTGCGGCAATGAAAAAACGCTTCCCGGATCTGGGCGAAGAATCGTCGCTGGAACTCAGTGCCAAAGTGGCCAAAGGCGAAATGAAGTGGTGAAACTGCTTGCGTGTCCAACGGTAAAACCTACTCACTGGAGAGCGTCATGAGCAAAATTGCAATTATTGGAGCGACGGGGCGTGCCGGCAGCCAACTGTTGGAAGAGGCCCTGCGTCGCGGTCACAGCGTGACGGCCATTGCCCGCAACGCTACCAAATTGGGTGAGCGCGCCGGTGTCGCTACCCAAAATGTCGACCTCAACAACGCCCAGGCCCTGCAAGACGCAGTGGCGGGGCATGACGTGGTGCTCAGCGCAGCGCATTTTTCGACTCAGCCAGCTTCGGTGATTATCGAGCCGGTGAAAAAAGCCGGCGTCAAACGCCTGCTGTTTGTGGGCGGGGCGGGCTCCTTGCTGTTGCCAGATGGCAGCAAAGTCATCGACAGCCCTGGCTTTCCCGAGGAGTACCGTCCTGAAGCCTCGGCGGGCTGTGTTTACCTCGACACCCTGCGTGCCGAAAAAGATCTGGACTGGAGCTTCCTGTCACCGTCTGCCGAGTTTGTCGATGGTGAACGCACAGGCAAGTTCCGCTTGGGTGCAGACCACCTGCTGATCAGCGCTGAAGGCAAAAGCTGGATCAGCTTTGCTGACTTCGCCATCGCCATGCTGGATGAAGTCGAACAACCCAAGCATTCCCGCCAGCGGTTTACGGTGGGGTATTGATCTACGGCTGATCAGCATCCCCTGCCTGTTTCACCAGCCAATCCAGCAATTCGCGCAACGGCGCGGACGGTTCGTTGCGCGATGAACACACCAGCCGGTAGACGGCGCCGGTCCGTACTTTGAAGTCAAAGGGCATGGCCAGTCGGCCAGCCTTCAGATCATCCCCGATCAGTGACCAGTCTCCGATGGCGACTCCGTTGCCTTGAGCGGCAACGGTCATGGCCAGGTCCAGGGTGTCGAAGTACTGGCTCTTGCGAATCATCGACACATCTCCCCCCGCCGCAGCCAGCCAGTTGATCCAGTCCTGTTGATCGCGACTGGGGTGCAGCAGGGTGTGTTGTGCAAGGTCGTTCAGGTGGTTGATGGCGTTACTGCCGTCCAGCAGGTGCGGGGCGCAGACCGGGGTCAACTGTTCGTCAAACAGGTGCCGGCCTTCGCGCTTTGGCCCTGGCTGCGGGCTGTAGACCACGGCGGCGTCGAAAGCCTCGCGCCGAAAATCCACACCGTGTTGCACGCTGCTGGTCAGTTCTACCGGCACGTCCGGACGCAGTTTTTGCCACTGGAGCAACTTGGGCAGCAGCCAGCGCAGCATGCAGGTAGGCGCCTTGATTTGCAGTGGGGTACGACGAATGCTGGCGTGCTCGACCGCCTCGCCGATCATGTCGAAGACCTGCTCAATGCGGGGGTAAAACGCCTGGCCTTGCTCGGTCAGACTCAGGCCGCGAGCCTGGCGATGGAACAGCGCATACCCCAGATGCTCCTCAAGCCCGGCAATTTGCCGACTCACCGCCCCCTGGGTGATGTGCAACTGCTCACCGGCACGGGTGAAGTTGCAACATTGAGCCGTGATCAGAAAAGTATGCAGCGCAGGCAGTGGCGGTAGGCGTTTCATCAGTGGTCAGCCATGAGTCAAGGACATGGCTAGTATGAGCACGTTTGCGTTGTGCGCACCACAGCCGACCGCTTCAATGGTTCATTCCCGAACAAGAAGAGGAGCAGGACACATGGCGACGTGCGGCGAAGTATTGGTCAAGTTGCTGGAAGCGTATGGGGTCGAGCAGGTGTTCGGCATCCCCGGTGTACACACCGTTGAGCTGTATCGCGGGTTGGCAGGTTCCAGGATCAACCATGTAACCCCGCGTCACGAGCAAGGCGCAGGGTTTATGGCTGATGGCTATGCCCGCACCAGCGGTAAGCCGGGCGTGTGCTTCATCATCACCGGCCCCGGCATGACCAATATCACCACTGCGATGGGCCAGGCGTACGCGGACTCGATTCCGATGCTGGTGATTTCCAGTGTGCAGTCGCGCAGCCAATTGGGTGGTGGGCGTGGCAAGTTGCATGAGTTGCCGAATCAGGGGGCCTTGGTCGCTGGTGTGGCGGCGTTTTCCCACACCCTGATGTCGGCGGCGGAGTTGCCGGGCGTGCTGGCGCGTGCATTTGCGCTGTTTCAGGCCGGGCGGCCACGGCCCGTACACATCGAGATCCCCTTGGACGTGCTGGTGGAAAACGCCGATGCACTGCTTGCCAGTCTCCCCGTCAGTATTGCCCGGCCGGGGGCCTCACCGGCTGCCATCGAACAGATGAGCCAGCGGTTGGCCCACGCTAAACGGCCGTTGATTCTGGCGGGTGGTGGCGCGATAGAGGCGGCACCCGCGTTGCAGAAGCTGGCTGAGCGACTGTGCGCGCCAGTGGCTCTGACTATAAATGCCAAGGGCATGCTGCCTTCTGATCACCCGCTGTTGATTGGCTCGACCCAATCGCTGGTTGCGACGCGGGCCCTGGTGGCCGAAGCCGACGTAGTGCTGGCCATTGGCACCGAGCTGGCCGAAACCGATTACGACGTGACCTTTGCTGGCGGCTTTGAGATCCCCGGTGCCTTGTTGCGCATCGATATCGACCCGGATCAGACCGTGCGCAACTACCCGCCGACCCTCGCTCTGGTGGCGGATGCGAGCCTGGCAGCCCAAGCTTTGCTGTCGAGCCTTGCCCAAGTGCCGTCCCGGGAGACGGGCTGGGGCACAGAGCGGGTCAGTCGCCTGAAGGCCCGGCTGGAAACTGAATGGGATGCGCCGACCCGGGCGCAAACCCATTTTTTGCAGGCGGTGTTTGATGTGCTGCCAGATGCGGTGTGCGTAGGCGATTCGACCCAGCCGGTGTACACCGGCAACCTGACTTTCAACCCCGGGCAGCCGCGTCGCTGGTTTAACTCATCAACCGGCTACGGCACCCTCGGCTATGCACTGCCAGCGGCAATCGGGGCCTGGCTGGGGCGCCGGGCAGAGGGGAGCGGGGGTGGCCCGGTGCTGTGTCTGATCGGGGACGGGGGGTTGCAATTCACCCTGGCTGAACTGGCCAGTGCGGTTGAAGCTCGCACACCGATCATCGTGTTGCTGTGGAATAACCAGGGTTACGGCGAAATCAAAAAGTACATGCTTAATCGCGCCATCGAGCCGGTGGGTGTCGACATTTATACCCCGGACTTTATCGGTGTAGCCAAGGCGTTGGGGTGCACCGCGCAGGCGGTGGATGGCGAGGCGCAATTGCGCGCTGCCCTGGCCAGTGCCGCCGACCGCAAGGGGCCCAGCGTGATTGAAATCGATGAGCTGCGCTGGCAGCAATCCCTCGGGCTATAGGCTCATTCGCAGGCGCGCCAGATCCCGCACCGGTGGCGCGCCAAACTGACGGCTGTACTCGCGGCTGAATTGCGAGGGGCTCTCGTAGCCCACGCGATAGCCGGCGGCCGATGCATCCAGGCCCTCGCTGAGCATCAGCCGTCGCGCTTCGTTGAGGCGCAATTGCTTTTGGTACTGCAGTGGACTCATGGCGGTCATGGCCTTGAACCGATGGTGCAATGTCGACACGCTAAGATTGGCCTCCCGCGCGAGGCTATCGATGCGCAGCGGTTGTTCGAAGTTGCCGTTAAGCCAGGAAATCGCCCGGCTGACGCGATGGTTTTGACTGTTCTCGCTGGCGATTTCATACAGTCTGTGGCCAAGAGGGCTACGCAATAGTCGGTACAAAATCTCCCGGCGAATCAGTGGCGCCAGCATTGCGATATCTTTGGGTGTGTCGAGCAAGCGTGTCAGGCGCAGCAACGCGTCGAGCATTGGCTGGTCAATGGGCTCGACGTACAACCCGCGCCCGGTTGGTCTCGATGGCACGCCCATGGGCCCCGCATCGCTGATCAGCGTGGTGATCTCTGCCGGGTCAATATCCAGACGCAAGGCCAGCACCGGCCGCTCGGAGGATATCTCCAGCACCCGGCCGCTAATCGGCATCGACACAGAAACCACCAGGTAATTGAGCGGGTCGTAGGCGAAGTACTCATCCGCCAGGCGCACCTCTTTACGGCCTTGAGCCATGATGCATAGCGCTGGTTTTGGCAGGCTGGGGGCAAAATCGCTGGGTTGGCTGTATCGGGACACAAACAGCGCCTCGACGCCCGTGTTGAACGAGCCGTCTTCAGGGGTGTGGCGCAAAATCAGGTCAGCCAGTTCCGCTCGCTGAGTTTCAAGCGCGGGGTCGAGCGCCGGGCGCGGCGGTTCCAGCAGTGACATAGGTTGCATCCTCATTAAAGCAACAGGGCAGGCACAGCTTAAGTTTGTGCAAGGCCAAGGGGTAGCTGATTTCTGTCGTTGTCTTGCCTGATCCTGTCATTACTCTGCATCAAGCACCTGTCAAACCCGTTGCAGACGCTCAACCTTGCTCGAAAGGCCTATGACGAAGCAGGTGGTTCACTTGTGTAATCAGGAGGGTAGCAGGCGAGGTTTTGCAGAATCGTGCAAGCCAGGGGCAGGAATCGACTAACGGTCACGGGTGCTGGCCTTTAAGCTTTGAACCTCTCCCTAACACCACTTTCCTTTGTGGAGGCCAGCATGCCCCAGTCCAATGCCGTCAGTCACATGACCCTGGTTCGCGCCCGCGCAGGGTGCTCGGTTCAGGTCGAGGCGTGCCTGAGCCAACTGATCGAACCGACGCTCAAGACGCCCGGTTGCCTGCACTTTGTCTTGCAGCATTGTCAGACCGACCCGCTACTGTGGCAGGTCGCGGGTTATTGGCAGGATGAACCCTCGATGCAGGCGTATTTCAACTCATCGCTCATGGATGTTTACGGCGTGCTGGTTCACCAGCAAGTGGTAGATAGTCTTGATTTTCAGACCTTCAACGATGCGAACGGGCTGAACAGGTAGAATGCCGGTTTTTCCATTGGCCGGGAGTTGAAGCATGGCGCGTAAAGAGTTTGCACAGTTTGAAGCGGTATCAGCCGTGGTTCCGGTTGAACCCGGGATTTACCATGCCGCGATTGCAGTCAAAGCCTTGTACGAAGGTGGAGCGCCGCGCTTTCACAAAGTACTGATCGAGCAAACCTTCAAAACAGCCACGGCCGCCGATGCCGCTGCTGCTGAGCAACTTGAAGCCCTGCAAGGCGTCACCGAAGACGCCGAGCTGGTTTGGTAGTTGTAGGGTCTGTTGACGTTTGGGTGTGGCTCACAACTAAGCGTCAACAGGCCTTAACGCGGGCGATGCATTTTGAACAGTGCTTCGGGGCCCAGCTGGAAGTAATCCGCCGGGCCGCCACCGCGTAAGATCGGTTCGGCGGCTGCGGTGTCGTAAATCCCGTCTTTAAGCAGGTGTCTGGCGATATGTACGGCCACCACCTCGCCCAGAATCAGCCAGCTTGGCACCAACGCCTTGTCTGCACGTTGCAGCTGGATGATTTGCGTGACCTTGCATTCAAACGATACCGGCGTTTCGGCCACTCTCGGCACACTGATCACCCGCGAGGGTGCCGTCGTCAGGCCTGCCAACTCGAACTCATTCACCTCGGGGCCGACCATGGCGCAGCTTTGGTTCATCGCTTCGGCCAAGGGGCGTGTGGCCAGGTTCCAGACGAATTCGCCGGTTTGCTCGATGTTATTGAGGCTGTCTTTGCGGCCCACACTGCAAAACCCGATGATCGGCGGGATGTAGTTAAAGGCATTGAAAAAGCTGTAGGGCGCAAGGTTCAGTCGGCCTTGGGTATCCTGAGACGAAATCCAGCCAATCGGACGCGGACCGACGATGGCGTTGAACGGATCGTGGGGCAGGCCGTGGCCTTGGGAGGGTTCATAAAAATGAATATCGTCATGCATGGGAGTAGTCCGCAAACGGCTGATATAGAGCCCCTATAGTGCAAGGCATTGGGGGTGATTACAAAAGCGGCTACGGGTTCGCGCAATTTCCGTTCCCCCAAAAACGACTAAGCCCGGCCAGGGCCGGGCTGAAGTGCCTCCCTTCAGGTGTTAGCTGAAAAGGGCGCCATTGGTGCGATCGTAACCATCCGAGGCAAAGGTATCCGAATGGGTACGGCTGAAGCCGTCTTCTGCGAAGGTGGCCGAGTTAGTTTTGTCGAAGCCGTCTTCAGCGAAGGTAGCCGAGTTGGTTTTGTCGAAACCGTCTTCGGCGAAGGTGGCTGAGTTGGTTTTATCGAAGCCGTCTTCAGCGAAGGTAGCCGAGTTGGTTTTGTCGAAACCGTCTTCAGCGAAGGTAGCCGAGTTGGTTTTATCGAAGCCGTCTTCAGCAAAAGTGGCCGAGCCTGTGCGGTCAAAACCGTCAGCGGCAATTGCGGCGGAGCCTGTGCGGCTGAAACCATCTTCAGCAAAGCTCGACGAGTGAGTACGGTCGAAACCATCAGCGGCAAAAGCGTTGAAGGCCAGGGCGGAGAAGGCTGCTGCAATGATCAATTTGGTTTTCATGTTTAAGTTCCTTGTTTCGTGTCTGGGATGTTCAGTGGCTATGGGTTTAATGCTACGCCGATTAATTTGATTAAAAAGCGCAAAAAATAGCGTTAAACAATCGATTATTTCGATCCATTGGCCCGCGCAAAAATTGCGTCACGCGTGTCTGCTCTTCCATTGGGTGGCTGATCGCTACAGCCAGCGTTTGATTTCTTGCTGAGATTGATAGTGCACTAACAGAATTAACTGACTATTAAGTCAGATTAATCTGGTGCTCTGAAAGAAGGGGGCTTCGAAGGGGGTAGTGCGGGAGGGTGTGGCGGGTACAACCAGCCCCGTGCGGGGCTGGTTGGGGGCGAGGGGTTAGTCTGTTTCGATCCGCGAATGCTTGCGGGTGTCTTTCATGGTGGCGTACACCGCCAACGAGCAGGCGATGCAGGCCGTCACATACCAGTAGTAACCGGTCTCCATACCTGCACTCTTGAACCACAGGGCAATGTATTCAGCCGTACCGCCGAAGATCGAAACGGTCAGCGCGTAAGGCAAGCCTACGCCCAATGCGCGGATCTCTGTCGGGAACAGTTCAGCCTTCACCACAGCGTTGATTGAGGTGTAGCCGCTGACAATAATCAGTGCTGCCATGATCAGGAAGAACGCGCCCCACCAGGTGGTGATGGTGTGCAAGGTGGTGAGGATCGGGACAGTGAACAGGGTGCCCAGAACGCCGAAGGCGATCAGGATTGGGCGACGCCCGATCTTGTCAGACAGTGCACCTACCAGCGGCTGGATACACATGAACAGGAACAGTGTGGCGGCCGAAATGGTGGTGGAGTCCGAGATGCTCATGCCCACCGTATTCACCAGGTATTTCTGCATGTACGTGGTGTAGGTGTAGAACGCCAGCGTACCGCCCATGGTCAGGCCGACGACGGTCATCAGCTCTTTAGGGTGGCGCATCAAGGTGCGCATGGCGCTTTCTTTAGGCTTGACCTTGGCCTTTTTGAACGACTCGGTTTCTTCCATGCCGCGACGCAAATACAGCGCGACCACGGCGCACAGGGCACCGATTACAAACGGAACGCGCCAGCCCCAGCTGTACAGCTGTTCTTCGGTCAGGGTTTGTTGCAGAACGATCAATACGCCCAGAGCGATGAGCTGACCCGAGATCAGGGTCACGTACTGGAAGCTCGAGAAAAAACCGCGACGTTCCTTGGTTGCCATCTCGCTCAGGTAAGTGGCCGAGGTGCCGTACTCGCCACCCACGGACAAGCCTTGCAGCAGGCGGGCGAAGACCAGCAGGACGGGCGCCCACACGCCAATGGTTTCATAACCTGGCGACAGGGCGATGACCAGCGAGCCGAAGCACATCAGTAGCACGGAGGCCATCAGTGCGGCTTTACGGCCCTTGCGGTCAGCGTACAGGCCCATTAGCCAGCCACCGATCGGGCGCATCAAAAAGCCCACGGCGAAAATGGCGGCGGTGTTGAGCAGTTGTGCGGTGGTGTCGCCTTTCGGGAAGAAGGCCTTGGCGAAGTACAGCGAGAACGCGGCGTAGACGTACCAGTCGTACCACTCGACCATGTTGCCGACGGAGCCACTGAAAATTGATTTGATACGGCTGGAGGTGGTCTTTTCTTTAGGGGCCGCAGACACGGACCCGGCAGGCAGAGTGCTGGAGTTATCCATTGAATGGATCCTTCTTTCATTGTTTTTTTATAGCGCGTCAAAACGCGAGCTTGCAGGGCTATAGCAGGAGTTGTGCCAAGGCTGGAGAGCCCGGTTTACAAGGGGAGGAGGCTGGGAATGAGCGGAAATCCGCTGGTTTGCGGGTGCGTCATAGGCAGGAATCCGCCTATCTGACAAGCGTTGCAGGCCCTGACTCTTGTGGGAGCGGGCTTGCTCGCGATGGCATCACCCCGGTTTACCTGAACAACCGCGCCGTCCGAATCGCGAGCAAGCCCGCTCCCACAGAGGCAGGAATCGCTTAACTGCTCCCCAAAAATGCCTCGCGCACCAGCCCATGACGCTGCATTTTTTCATTCAGGGTACGGCGCGGCAGTTGCAGTTCATTGAGCACCGCCTTGATGTCGCCTTTATGCCGGGTCAGCGCGGCACGCAGGCATTGCGCCTCAAAGGCTTCCTGTTGCGCCACCAGCGATTGCCCAGCGCCGGGGTCGTCCAGTTGTGGTTCGCTCAAGCCCAGTACGTCCCGTTCGGCAACGTTGGCCAGCTCGCGCACGTTGCCCGGCCAGTCGTGGCTCAGCAGATGAGACAGTTGTGGCCCGCTCAGCGGCTGTGCGTTGCGCCCCAGGCGTTCACCGGCATTGCGTGAAAAGGCGTCGTACAGCAAAGGAATATCTTCCCGCCGCTCGCGCAGGGGGGCCAGGCGCAGTTCCGCCACGGTCAGGCGGTAGGCCAGGTCTTCGCGAAAACGCCCGGCCCGGGCTTCATCGAGCAAGTCGGGTTTGGTGGCGGCAATCACCCGCAGGTTCACGCTGATGCTCTGGTTGGAGCCCAGGCGCTCCAGCTTTTGTTCCTGCAGCACTCTAAGCAATTTGGCTTGCTGGGCGAGTGGCATGCTTTCGATTTCATCCAGAAACAAGGTCCCGCCATCGGCGTACTCAAGCTTGCCGATACGCTTGCCCATGGCCCCGGTAAATGCACCGCTTTCGTGGCCGAACAGCTCGGCTTCAAATAACTGCTCCGGGATCGCTGCGCAGTTCAGTGCCACGAAAGGTTTGTCGGCGCGCGGGCCAAAATCATGCAGGCAGCGGGCGACCAGTTCCTTGCCGCTGCCGGTCTCGCCCCGGATCAATACATTGACCGGTAATGGCGCCAGTTCCAGCACCTGGCGGCGCAAGGTCTGCAAGCTTCGCGACACACCCAGCAAGCGCCCGTCGATCAGCTCGCGCAGATCGGCCTGTTCGTGCAAACGGCGGTTTTCCAGTACCAGTTGGCGTTTTTCCAGGGCTCGGCGCAGGCTGCTGAGCAGTGCTTCGGGGCTGAAGGGTTTTTCAAGAAAGTCGTAGGCGCCATCCCGCATGGCTTCGACGGCCATCGGCACATCACCGTGACCTGTCAGCAAAATCACCGGCAGATCCGCATCCAGTTGTTGCAGGCGGGTCAGCAAGGCCAGGCCGCCCATGCCCGGCATACGCACATCACTGACAATCACCCCGGCAAAATGCGCGGGCAATTGACTCAGGCAGTCTTCGGCGCAGCTGAACAACTGCACCTCAAAGCCGCTCAGGCTTAGCCATTGCTCCACGGCATTACGAATACTGGCCTCATCATCGACCACGATCACCGAGTTGAGCATGTTTCACATTTCCTGTGCGATGGGCAGCGTCAGCGTGAATTGCGCGCCATCGGCCTGATTGCAGGCGGTCAAGCGACCGCCGATTTCGTGAACAATGGCGTAAGACACCGCCAGGCCCAAGCCTAATCCGTCACCCACAGGTTTGGTGGTGAAGAACGGATCAAAGATTTTACCCAGATGTTCTTCCTTGATGCCGCCCGCGCTGTCGCTCACCGTCAAGTGCCAGAGTTGTTGATTGGCCTCGATGCGGATTTCCAGACGCTTGCGCGGTTTGTCGCGCAGGGCGTCAAGGGCGTTGCGCAGCAGATTGATCAAGACTTGCTCCAGACGGATCGCATCGCCGCGTACCCAGGCCGGGCGAACCAGATTGATAGTCAGGTCGACCGTTTCTTCCTGCAGGCGTGGTTCCAGCAGTTGCAGGGCCTGATCGACAACACGTGCCAGATCCAGACGTTCGCGTAAACCGCTGGGGCTTTGGCGAGCGTAGGTTTTTAGGTGGCCAGTGAGTGCGGCCATGCGCGTCAGCATCTGCTCCAGCGGGTCCAGGGCTTTGTAAGCGTCGTCGATACGGCCGTGATCGAGCAACAGGCGCAAGGTTGCCAGTTGCATGCGCTGGGCAGTCAGGGGTTGGTTGATCTCGTGAGCCAGCGCCGCCGACATTTGCCCCAGTGCCGCGAGCTTGGCTGACTGCACCAGGCCATCTTGAGCGGTGCGCAAGTCCCGGGTGCGGGCCTCGACCAGTTGCTCAAGTTCTTCGCGATTGCGCTGGCGCATGCGCGCCAGGCGCCAGCGCTGGAATAGAAACAACCCCAAAAATACCAGCGTCAACCACAGCCCAATCGCCGCCAGTGCGGCATTGCGGCTGTCTTCAGTAGACGCCAGCGGGCGGCGCAACAGGTGTAGCGTCCAGCCTTCGGCATTGAGGGGTAAGGTGCCCCACAGGTAATCCGCCGGGCCATCGGGGCCGTCGACGCGGCTCAGGTAGCTGTTTTCATCAAAGCTTTGTAGCGTGCGGGTTTTTATGAGCGTCAGCGGTTGGTTGTGGTACTGGCGGGTGGTGGAAATTTCGCTTCGATCGCTGTCATTCAAAGGGAGGAGCATGCGATAGCGCCAGTTGGGCTGGTTGGCAATAAATACAATGCCCCGCGCATCGCTGACGAGCAGCGTGTCTTTGCCCTGGCTCCATTCGCGTTCCAGTTGCGGGAACTCCAGCTTGACCACCATCGCGCCCAAAAACTGGCCTTCGGGGCCGAGTACCGCGCTGGATAAAAAGTAGCCCGGGATACCGCTGGTCACGCCCACCGCATAGAAACTGCCGGCACCCTGGCTACGGGTCTGCTTGAAGTACGGCCTGAAGCCATAGTTGTGGCCAACGTAACTGTTGGAGGTATTCCAGTTACTGGCGGCGACGGCCAGCCCGGTGCTGTCGAGCAACTCCAGGGTGGAGGATTGCGCTGCGCCGTTGATGCGTTCCAGTTTCAGGTTGAGCTCGGCTTGTACCTGAGGGGTGACGGGGCTGCTCAGGGCGTTCACCAGTTCGGAGTCCAGCGCCAGCACGGCGGGCAGTGCGCGATAGCGTTCGATTAACGTGTGCAGTGAGTTGGCATACAGATTGAGCTGCTCAGGCCCGCGTTTGGCGCTTTCTTCCAGCGCATGGCGATCGGCCTGAAGCATCGCCCAGCTCCCCGCAACGACGGCTCCTGCCAAAATCAACACGCAATACAGCGCCAATCGCAGATGGCGAGAAGTCATGGCCATGTTTACAGGCTGCTCTATAAAGGACAAAAACCCTAGCATGGTGCCACTGGGGGCCCATAAAGCCCATGTGATTCGGGTATTTATCTACAGCATGCCGAGGTTTGCCCATGGCTATGTTGGGGCTATTACTCAACGGAATCATGAAGATGACAACCCTGTCCCCCCCAGTGAGCGGTAGAGCACCTGTACTCCTGAGCAAAACCCAATGGGCGCAAAATGAAGCGCTGTCTTTTATCGCCTCCATCGTGCAGTCCAACTTTGCCCTTCTTGATGATGAGCAGAAAAACAGCTATCCCCAACTCCATCGCAAGGCCCAGGCAGACCTCGAAGCGGTCGAAACGGAGATCAAACGGATCAAGGACACCTTCAAATCCAGCCAGATCGCCGCGCTCAAACGAGAACTGAAAACCCTGACGGGCGTTGATATCAACCCCGAGCAAGCCCGCATCTACACGCGCTATCGTGAAAATATCCACGAAGACTTCAATGAATACCTCTCACGCATCAGTGGCGACAAACCTGCACGCGAACCCCGGTTCACCTTCAGCCCCCCTCGCACGACTCGCGCGCTGGATGAATCAAGATTTATCGAACGCGTTCACTCGGTCACGCTGTGGGACGCCGCTTGCGAGAACTTCAGCTATCGAACCGATTCCAGGCTGCTCAAGCCCTACAGCTATGAGCAGGCCAGTCACATCGATTATGCCGAGGGCTTGAATGGCCAAGCGGCAGGGCCGTTTATCGCGATCGCGCGCAGACTGGATTTTGGCGTGCAGTTGAACCGCTTGCTGGAGCAGGCAGCCGGGCCGGCTGGGTCCTTGATGCGGCTGGCAGTAGACGCAGCCAAATCCAGCATTGAATTCGAGTTGCTGGAGGCATTGCGAAATAACACCGTCTCGAAAGTTCAGCGCAGGGACCATGAGTTATTGCTCGGCATGTTGAAGGGGGACTCGTCACCCCACCTATGGCCCGTCTCGATGGGGCTTGCCAGGAAGCACAGGTTTATCCACCCGCCTGTGGACACGGGTGCCGACGGCAGGCTGCTGTTCGGTTCGCAAAGTGGCTATGACTTCATCGGAAAAGGCAGCGTGGCGCTGCCGCTTTTCATCATCAAGGTGCCCGAAGTCATGGGTGTCTTCAGCTACTTTCCTAATCGGCTGGGGGGTGCAGTTTTATGGCATACGAACGTAGGTGCCGTGTTCCAGCAGTTCGTGCAACAACTCAAGCAGGATCACAGCAAGGGGCAGCTGGGCTGGTTTGTCAGGCAACTGGCGCTCAAAGACCTGGGGTTCTTTAACAAACTGTTGGGGGCTGAGCCAAGGCCCGAAGGGCTGTCGTGGCTGGCGGGGGTGTTGTATGACAGTTTTCGCAGCACGTTCCCCGAACCTGACCTGGACAGTTTGCAACTGTCTGTCGAAATGTCTGCGGCTGGATCGCCACTGATGGCGTACGCAATGGCCGAGCGGCACATGCAGCGCTACCGCTCCAACCTGAACATGCTGGCCACCCCCAAGTCCGAACAGGACTGGCAGGCGTTCAAGGAGGCATTGACCGATATCGGCAGTGAGGTGTTGAGCCTGCTCACCACGCCCATGCCCGGAGGCGTGTTGGGGCTCAATAAAATCATGCAGGGTGCCATCTTCGGATCGCTGGCCTACAGCGTTGTGCAGGGGGTCAAAGAAGCCGGAAAAGGGGAGGCCAGCACCTTCGCCGGGGCATTGGCGGACTCGATGGATATGCTCATCAGCGGGCGGTTGATCGGCGTTGCAAGCAAGGCTCATCGACAACGCATGAACGCACTCTGGAACCGTGTGGGGCAGCCGATCAAGGTCATTCACCAGGACGGCAGGACCGAGTTGTGGGATCGGCAGTTGAGTCCCTATTCGCAAGTGGATGCCACCCTGCTGGACACGTTGACGCTCAACCATGAAGGTATTTATCCGCACATGGGCAAGGCGTATGCCAAGGTCCAGGAGGGCGACAAGACCCTGGCCATCGAAGTCATCCTTGACCCCGTCCACAAGCATTACGTGCTCAAGGCCGTTGATGCTCAGGTGTACCGGCCGCCTGTGGTATTCGATACCGTGACCAAGGTCTGGCGTCTGGCGCTCGATGATGTTCAGAGCCTGAGCGACGTTCAGTTGTTGCAGCGCATGCTGGTGGTCGATACCCAGAGCGCTGCGCGTGGGGATATCGAGAGGATGCTGAGCATTACCGCGACTTCTCGTCAGCAGTTGCAGGACACCTGGCAAGGCCAGCCCATACCGGGCCCGCTGGCCGACGGGGTACGTCGGCTAATGGCTGATCGACTCATCGAGCACATCGTTACCGACTTGCCACTGCGCGTGGCATTACCGGTCAGCGCCCACCGCGCGGTACTGAGTGTCTTGACCCAATTGGACCACTGGCCGGTGGAGGCAGTGCTGGATGTACTCAATCCACAAGGGACGGTGATTGAATCCTATGGCAAGGATTACCGCCCTGGTACGCCGTTGAATCGTATTCAGGTCAAGCGTCTGGATCATGGTGCCTATGCGGCCAAGGACGATCTCGGCCAAGGCAGTAGGCAGGTGCATCAATTGCTCGCCTTGGTACTCGACCAATTACCCGAGACATCAATGCTGGGGCGCGAAGACAGTCCTGGTCGTGACAGGGCCACGCGGATTACAGCCATTGGCGAGCAAGTTTGCGATCTGGCCCGAGAGGACAAAACGCTTTTATTCAAGGCCCTCACTGGGCTCGAAGGGCATGCGCGCAACGACCCGATTGCCAGCGCAGATGCAGGCCGCAAGTACTTGCCGCTGGTGTGCCCGCCGATCTCGGAAAGCACTACGCCACTGCTCGCCAAACTTCATGAGCTAAACCCCTCGTTGTCTATCGAGAGTCTGGAGTCACTGCTGGTTGCGCATCCATTCAATACGTACCAGGTGAGCCGTGCCCTTGAGCACAACGCCCAGCCCCTACCGTTTGCCAGCGCGGTGGATCAACTGGAGATAAAACTGCGTGTCGATCAGGCTCTGGATGGTATTTATCACCCCCGTGCCCATACCCGGGATATGGATAGCTGGGCGCGGGAGTTTGCGCGCGGTGCCCTGCACGACAAGCTCAATCGCAGGCTGGTGGTCACCGATGCTGCGAGCGTTTATACAGCCACTGGAGCTGACGACACCAGTGTCGTGCTGCGCCATCACGGCAATGGCTCGTACGCAGCGTTTGATTACCGTCGTCAAGAGAGCATCACGTTCAGCTCAACCCCTGACAGTTTTTATCTGGCGCTGGGTTGGTTGCTCAAACCTCAAGAACGCTCACAGCTGGGCATGCAGGGCATCAGCATCACGGGTCTGCGCAAGGCCTTGGGCGATGCAATGCTGGCCAGCCGTCAGGCAGATGGGCGCGTCAGCCTTTGGGACAAATCCACGGCCCAATACCAGAGGGCGGTGGCGTTACCCCTTGATCAGCCGCCGGGGGAGCTGGGGCTTTACGAGATAGAGGGTAAACACCATCTGTCGCTTTACGGCGTGGTGTATCAGGTTGAACTCGATGCCAAGCTGCACAAATGGCGACTCAAGCATCCGGATAAAGTCGGAGTCAATACGCCGCTGCTGGAGCACAACGGCGATGGCGCATGGCGACTGAAAAGCGAGAATCCGCTGCACTGGTCCAGGCTCCAGCTCTTGCGAAGACTGCGCGCCGAGCCTCAGTCCGTGAGCGATGAGACAGCGCAGGCAATCATGGCCGTGAGCAACACCGATGAAGGGGTGTTGCGCCAGGTACACATGAACAACCTGACCCCGCCACCCTTGCTGATCGACACCTGGAAACGCTTCGGGATTGAACGGGACATCCGCGGTTTTGTGAAGAAAATGCAGGCAGCTCACACCCTGCCTGATGCCCGTACCGACCTGCAGCTGTTATTGATGCAAAGTATGCCCGGCTGGCCACGGGACAAAGTACTGCAAGTGGTGGACGCGCAAGGCAATACCCTGCAGCAGTACGGCACTGATCTTGGGAGTCACGTGCCACGCATCAGAATCTTGCGCGATGACACCCACAACGGAAGCTTTTTGCGTGCCTTGCTTTCGCAGATGAATGAGGGCGATACCCGGGTTTTACTGGGGGATTACACGCCGGTGATCGAAGCACGAATGCTGGTATTGGCTAAAAAAATCGCCGCTCATGCCCTGGAGCGCGAAGTTGATGTGTTCAACACGCTGTACCAGAGCCTGGAGCAGAGCACTGATGCCCATGTAGTTGTGGTTCAAAACAAATACCCGCAGCTCCCCAAAAGCGTCATCAACAATCTGCTCAGGCACACCACAGGCCGCGAAAAAGCTCACTTCCTTGATCAAGGGCTAATCCCGCCACGGCTGGCCGAGCAAATTACCTGGACCTCCAGAGAGGTACGCCTGGCCCGGGCTTATGAGGGCTTGTTCATGGAGGCTACGGCAACTCCCGACAGCGAAAGGCTCATGTTGCATATGCTTGAGTCCCTGTCGGGCTGGCCCGCAAATGTGAGAATCGAGGTGCGCCGCAATGACGTGAACGGTCAGTTGCTCGACAGCATTGGATCAGCCGGTGGGCGCTCACCCCGCAGGCTGGTCAGGCGTGACGGTCGCTACCGGGCTTATGATCAGGATGGCCAGGCACTCAATGCCCCATCAACGACGGATAACAATCTGCTCGCGTCGATCTTGCATGTGTTGAACGAGGCCGAGCGTGGGGGCATCGCGATCAAGGATGTAAACGATACCCGGGTCCTGGCCAAAAAAATCAGCGACCTGGCCATCGCCCACAGAAGCCAGGTCAAGACCCTGTTGGGGCTGGAGCCGCCTAACCACCGGATTGAGCCGCCGATGAAAGTCGATACCTCGTTTGTCGCCTATCCCTTCTTTCTCAATCAAGGGCAGTCAAACCATCCTCTGGACCTGGTCCGTCAGGTGAGAAGCCTGTACCCGCGGATGAATTACGTCGAAAACCTGCGTTTTCTGGACGCGCTGGGCGGCACCGATGCGAGCAGGCGGGCAGAGGTCGAGCGGTTGCGGGTGGAACTTGAGACGCTGCTAGGGCAATTGGCGAGTTGGGAGCGCATCCAGCTTTACCCTACGGCGGGAACCCATGTTGCGATGGCACTTCCCGGGGAGCGGCGTAGGGTGTGTGAGCTGATCGAACGCGCCTGGCGCAGAGATACAGAGACTGTTTCGGCGCAAGCAAGCCTTGATGGCGGCTACTTACTGGTGTTCAACGGTATTCAGGCTGGCGACCTGCCGGCGCTGACAGGAGATTTCAGCCATATCAGGGGGCTGCACATGGATAACATGAACCTGCACCGAGGATCGAATGAGTTTTTGAGCAGTTTCAGCCAGTTGCATGTGCTGACGATGTTTGACAATCGATTGAGAAGCCTGCCACCTGCGATTGCCAACATGCCCCGGCTGACGACGCTCAACCTGTCCTACAACAACATTGTGCTGAGCCCTGAAAGTGCGCAACAGCTGGCGGGTTGCACAGCGCTTCAAGCGCTTCGCCTTGATAACAACTCGTTAGGCATCACGCCGGACGTAAGCCGGATGACGGCGTTACGCTATTTGAACTTATCACATACCGGAATTACGAGCTGGCCTGCAGGGTTGCAGGGGCTGACGCACCTTGAAGAAGTCAATCTGCGGCATAACAATATTGTCACTATCGAGCAGACGCTGTTTGAGGCCCCCGGTGCCAACGCGGTCAACAGCGTGACCCGGATTCACGGTAACCCTATATCCGCCGAGAGCCGTGACCGATTGATCGACTACTGGGGCAGAACCGGCATCCATATGGGCTACATCCCGGCGGTTGACCATGCCCATGCCTTTCACGAGGCCCGCTACCCGATAGGTGATATCAGTCCGTGGTTATCCTCGGGCCTGAGTGCTGTGCAACGGCAGCAAAAACTCCAGCAATGGGCCTTGCTCAAGGGGTTTGAGGGCAAGGCAAACGACTTGCTCAAATTGCTGTCGGGTCTGGCGCAGGCTCAAGCGGATATGTCGGCTCATAGCCGGTTGGCGCTGCACGACCGTGTGTGGACATTGATCGATCGCCTGCTGGCGGACACAGCCTTGCGCGACCTGCTGTTTCAGGGCGTTCACTATGATGCAACGTGCCGGGACGGTGTCATGGTGCTCCTCGACAACCTGGAGGTGCAGGTGCTCATTCATCAGGCTGAAAACCTGATCGGTGCGAACGTGCGCGAGACACAGCATTTAAATCTGGCCAAGGGGTTGTTTCGTCTCAGGCAAGTCGACCAGATCGCAGACGCCGTTATCGCCGAGCGCTTAAGGCTGGGAGGCCATCCCGATGTGGCTGAAATACAGCTGTTTTACCGAATCCAACTGGCCGAAGCCCTAGGCTTGCCGATTCAGACCCGGTCGATGTTTTCTGCGCCGATAGCAGGTATTTCTGCGGCGCAAATCACCGAGGCCAAAGACAGCATTCTGGCCATGGACGCTGGCCCCGCGCTCAAACACTCGATCATGCAGGAGGTTTTGTGGCGCAACTTTCTTCACGCCAAGCATACCGCCCGTTTCGAGGCCATCGAGGAGCAATACCAGAAGGACTACACAAAGCTCTCAGAGGACAGCGAACTGTCTGACGACTTGCAGTTACTCCGGGGGGCAGAACTGACCGATAGCAGAGATCAGAAGCTCAATCTATTGGTTGAAGAACTGACAGACGCGGCACTCCAGGGCGCTGATCAAACCCCTGGCGGGCCTCTGTAACCCGTTGGGGATCAGGGAGCCGCAGGCGTCTGAGCCTTGATCGCCACCACACTCAATACTTGATTTTCAAGCAGGCAAAACTGCGCATCCAGCTCGCGGCCGTGTTGCCATTCAGGCGACAGGTCGGTGAGCAGGCGCAGGCGCACATGGCCGTCCGTTGTCCAGTCGAGCACTTCGGCGTGTTCAAAATAAAAGCGTTTGTGCACCAAGGGAAACAGGGCCTTGAACAGGCTTTCCTTGACCGAGAAGGTCAGGGTGACCAGTAGCGCTATCTGCTCTTCAGGCCCGGCAGCCATGCGTTGCAATTCATCGGGGGTGAGGATTTCATTGGCCAGGCGCTTGGCGCGCTCGGTGCTGAGCAGATTCTCCAGATCCATGCCCAGCCCTTGCCATTCACTTTTCAGTGCCACCAGCGCTGCAGCGCGCCCATTGCTGTGGGTGATGGTGCCGCTGATATGAGCTGGCCATACGGGGGCGCGGTCTTTACCCATGGTGGGAACGTTACAGGTGCCGTCCAGTTGCAGCAGGGCGGCGCGGGCGCACAGGCGGCCGGCCAAAAATTCGGCTTGGCGTTTGGCCACTGAGCGTTGAATACTCGCAGGCATCTCAATGGCGCTTTGGGCAAAATCATCCACTGCAAGCTGTGCGGGGATAAAGTCGGTGCTGAACCACACACTGGCGGGCAGTTGTTGCGGCAGGGGCCAGTCAGTACGCAACGGCGTGCAGCAGGCAGGCAGGGCGGGGAGTCGGTTCATGGCGGGCATTGTGCAGGGGCTTGGCCCGGCTGTGCAATTGTTCAGAGTCTGTTCAGGGCGCACGACTTACTGTGTGTGGCTAGGCTATAGGGGACACACGTCCTTCGAGACGCGGATTTTGCTTGGGAGAGCGCGATGAAATTGTTGGTGGTTGAAGATGAGGCGTTGCTGCGCCATCACTTGCAAACCCGACTGAGCGAAAACGGCCATGTGGTCGAGGCCGTCGCCAATGCCGAAGAGGCGTTGTATCAGAGCGAACAGTTCAACCATGACTTGGCCATGATTGATCTGGGTTTGCCGGGAATGAGCGGGCTGGAACTGATTCGTCAGTTGCGCGCGCGGGGCAAGACGTTTCCGATCCTGATTCTGACGGCTCGTGGCAACTGGCAGGACAAGGTCGAAGGGCTGGCTGCCGGCGCCGACGATTATGTGGTCAAGCCGTTTCAGTTCGAAGAGCTGGAGGCGCGGCTCAATGCGTTGCTGCGCCGTTCCTGTGGTTTTACCCAGTCGACGATCGTGGCGGGAGCACTGGTGCTGGACATCAATCGCAAGCAAGCGCTGCTCGATGATGAGCCGCTGGCGTTGACAGCGTATGAGTACCGTATTCTTGAGTACCTGATGCGCCATCACCAGCAAGTGGTTGCCAAGGACCGCTTGATGGAACAGTTGTACCCGGATGACGAGGAGCGTGATCCGAATGTGATCGAGGTGCTGGTAGGGCGCCTGCGTCGCAAGCTTGAGGGGGCAAATGGCTTTAAACCGATCGATACCGTGCGTGGGCTGGGTTACCTGTTCACTGAGCGCTGTCGATGATTCGTTCGCTTCGCGTTCGATTGATGTTAGCGGCCACGTTGTTGGCCGTGCTGTTTATGCTGGCGCTGTTACCGGCCATGCAGGGGGCGTTCAGTCTGGCCCTCAAGGACGCCATCGAGCAGCGCCTGGCGTCTGATGTCACCACGTTGATTTCGGCGGCCAAGGTCGAAAAAAACCATCTCAAAATGCCCGTCCTGTTACCGGACGAGCAGTTTGACCTGCCGGACAGTCGCGTTCTCGGCTATGTCTTTGACCGCGAGGGCCATCTGGTGTGGCGCTCGCGGGCTACGCAAGAAGAAACCATTAACTACAAACCGCGCTATGACGGGCGTGGCAACGAATTTGCGAGTATTCGCGAAGACAACGGCGAAGAGTTTTTTGTCTACGACGTCGAGGTGAAGTTGCTCGGCGGCAAGAATGCGGCCTTCAGCTTTGTTGCCTTGCAACCGATGCGTGAATACAACCTGACGTTGGCAGGCTTGCGCGAAAACCTTTACCTGGGGTTTGGCGCGGCGTTGATTGTGCTGCTGGCATTGCTATGGATTGGTCTGACGTGGGGGTTACGCGCCTTGCGACGTTTGAGTCAGGAACTGGATGAAATTGAAACCGGCGAGCGGGAAAGCCTCAGCGAGCAGCACCCTCGGGAGTTGCTGCGTCTGACCGGCTCGTTGAACCGTTTGCTGCAAAGCGAGCGCGAGCAGCGTACGCGTTATCGCGATTCACTTGATGACCTGGCCCACAGCCTGAAAACCCCCTTGGCGGTGTTGCAGGGTGTGAGTGAAAGCATGGCCCAGCGCCCTGCAGAGCGCGAGCAGGCCTGGGTGCTGCAAAGCCAGATTGAGCGCATGAACCAGCAAATTGGCTATCAGTTGCAGCGTGCCAGTTTGCGCAAAAGCGGCCTGGTCCGCCATCAGGTCGAACTGCTGCCGGTGGTGCGCAGCCTGTGTGACACGCTAGACAAGGTGTACCGGGATAAAGGGGTGAAGGTCAGCTACGACATTCCGGAGTTGAGCCATGTACCGATCGAGCAGAACGCCTTGCTGGAATTGCTCGGCAACCTGTTGGAAAACGCCTACCGGTTGTGTCTGAGTCAGGTACGCATCAGCCTGCATCGCAATGTGCATGGCATTGAGGTCTGCGTTGAAGACGATGGCCCGGGCGTGCCGGCCGATCAACGCGCAAGAATTCTGCAACGCGGGGAGCGCCTGGACCGTCAGCATCCGGGGCAGGGCATTGGCCTGGCAGTGGTCAAGGACATCATCGAAAGCTATGACGCCACCCTGACGCTGGACGACTCGTCACTGGGCGGGGCCGCCTTCCGGATTCACTTCCCGGCGTAGTGAGCGACGAACCCCTCTAGCAGCAGCCTCGTTCCTTCGGCAGCTGCTACAGGAGTCCGTGGGATTCAGGCGGATATCCGCCATCTTGTCCGTCTCAACAGGCCCGATGGGCGGAATCCCGCCAAGTCCTGTCCTTGAAAATCAAACTGAAATTTCCTGCAGGTGCTGGTGCCATGGGCCTTTGAGAGGGTTTTGCCCAATGTGGCCCACGGCTTGCAATAAGTGCGAGAGGTCTGCCGGTAGAGCAGCTCCAACAACAAATCCCTCCAAGAAGGAGGGTTCGCGCTTTGGGTATCGCCAGTCTCAGACGGAATGATGACTGAGTGATGCACTTGAGGAACTTTGCAATGACGACTCGTCAGCCACTGTACAAATCCCTGTATGTGCAAGTGATCTTAGCTATCGCTATCGGCATCTTGTTGGGCCATTTCTACCCTGAAACCGGTGTTGCCCTTAAACCGCTGGGTGATGGTTTTATCAAACTGATCAAGATGGTCATCGCGCCCATTATTTTCTGTACGGTGGTGAGCGGTATTGCCGGCATGCAGAGCATGAAGTCGGTCGGCAAGACCGGTGGCTATGCGTTGCTCTACTTTGAAGTGGTATCGACCATTGCCCTGCTGATTGGCCTGATTGTGGTCAACGTGGTTCAGCCTGGCGCGGGTATGCACATTGACGTGTCGACCCTGGATGCCAGCAAAATTGCCGGTTACGTGTCGGCAGGCGCAGACCAGAGCATCGTAGGCTTTATCCTCAACGTGATCCCGTCGACCATTGTTGGCGCCTTCGCCAATGGCGACATCCTGCAAGTGCTGATGTTCTCGGTGATCTTCGGTTTCGCCCTGCATCGCCTGGGTGCTTACGGCAAACCGGTACTGGACTTCATCGATCGCTTCGCCCACGTGATGTTCAACATCATCAACATGATCATGAAGCTGGCGCCCATTGGTGCACTGGGTGCGATGGCCTTCACCATCGGCGCTTACGGCGTAGGCTCGCTGGTTCAGTTGGGCCAGTTGATGATCTGCTTCTACATCACCTGCGTGTTGTTCGTGCTGATCGTGCTGGGCGGTATTGCCCGCGCTCATGGCTTCAGCGTTTTGAAGCTGATCCGCTACATCCGTGAAGAGCTGCTGATCGTACTGGGTACGTCCTCGTCGGAATCGGCCCTGCCACGCATGCTGGTGAAAATGGAGCGTCTGGGCGCGCAGAAGTCGGTGGTGGGTCTGGTGATCCCGACCGGCTACTCGTTCAACCTCGACGGCACTTCGATCTACCTGACCATGGCTGCTGTGTTTATCGCTCAGGCGACAGACACTCATATGGACATCACACACCAGATCACGCTGCTGCTGGTGTTGTTGCTGTCGTCTAAAGGTGCTGCAGGCGTAACCGGTAGTGGTTTTATCGTACTGGCGGCAACCCTGTCGGCTGTAGGTCACTTGCCGGTTGCTGGTCTGGCGCTGATTCTGGGTATCGACCGCTTCATGTCCGAAGCCCGTGCCCTGACCAACCTGATCGGTAACGCGGTGGCAACCTTGGTTGTGGCCAAGTGGGTGAAAGAGCTGGACACTGACAAGTTGCAAGCAGAGCTGAACTCTGGTGGTCGCCCGCTGGACGACACGCGTCCGCAAGATGACCTGGGTGTGGCTGAAGGCCCGGCCCCGGTGTTGCTCAAGTAAGCTTGAGTGAATAAAAAACCCATCTTCGGATGGGTTTTTTTATGCCTGCCTATTCGACCCGGGTTTGGCCGCTGAAGACCAACGTCTGGCGGCAGCGTCTGCACAGGTAACTGCGCCCCTGGTTGACCAGGGCATGACGCTGGGCCGAGAACGCAAAGTCGCTCTGCGGACAAGGGCAGCGGTAGATGTAGCGCGTGGCGCTACGGCGCTTGATGGCGTAGGTATGGCAGCGATTGGGCGGCAGTTCGTACACCCCGCGCATGATCAACTGCCATTCCTCACCATGGGGTGCGATGCGGTCGCCAAACAGTTGGTGGGCAATCAGGTGGGCGACTTCGTGGGGGACAGTCTGCTTGAGAAAGTCTTCACTGTTTTCGCGGTACAGCTGCGGATTGAAGCGCAGCAGGTTTTCGTGCAGATGGGCGACACCTGCTTTTTGCCCGCGCAGCTTGAAGCTGACGACGGGGCGTTTAAAAGGGCGTTTGAAAAATACTTCGGCCTGTTGGAAGCAGTCTTCTACGCGGGTATTGAGGGACTCGGGCATTCGGTTCGGTTCTCCAGAGCTGGCGATTATGCCGCAAGCGGTGGGGGTTCCGAACCTGTTGGCGCCCAATGGTCTATACCAGCCTGTGGGAGCGAGCCTGCTCGCGAAAGCTCAAGTGCATCAGGCCTTCGCGAGCAGGCTCGCTCCCACAGGTTTTAGGGGGACGTTTAGTTGGTATACACCGGCCCTACGCCCAGCCCCCAGACAATCACGGTAAACGCCATGATCGCCACCAGTACCACCAGGCCGACCGCCAGTACCGAACTTGAAAATAGAAAGCCTTCGTCGGGGTCAATGTTCATGAAGGTCGGCAGCCCCACGTAGAGCAAATACACGGTGTAGCAAATGGCTGCGGTGCCCACCATCATGCCCAGCCACATATGGGGATACAGCGCCGCCAGCCCGCCGATAAACAACGGTGTCGCCGTGTAGGTGGCAAAGGCCACGCAACGCGGCAGGCTGGGTTGTGCATCGTAAGTGCGGGCCATCCAGTGAACAAACGCGCCCATCACACCCACGCCCGCAAGCATTGCGACGTAGGACATCAGAGTCATCCATAACGCGCTGTCTAAGGTGAGCATGACCGGCGCCCGAGCTCCGATCACCCAGCCCACCTGAGTGGTACCAATAAATGCGGAAATGGCCGGGATCGCAGCCAGAATCAATGTATGAGTGAGGTACATATGGCCGATGCTTTCTTCTGCATCGCCACGGATTTCGCGCCACTCTTTATCGGGGTGGGTGAAAAGGCCCACAACGTGATGGATCATGGCTGTCGCTCCTGTATGAGACGCATCGCCCCCAGTGGGACGCGTGCCGGTCGCGCAGCCAATACGTTTCAATGCGGTGGGCGTGCGGCCTTAGATCAAGTATAGGGAACCTGCCGACCCATATAACCGGCCCTTTAGAGCATATTGTGCTGTCAGACGCAGGCTTATCGCATTGACGTCTTTAGGGGGCAAAGGGGTGCGTCGTTTGAGGTTTTTTCGGTAAAATCCCCGACTTTTCGTCTTAACTCGCGGATTTCAAGCGCTATGGGCACTCATTCGGTCTCTCAAATCAAACTCCAGAAACGCCTGCGTCGCTTGACCGGTGAGGCTGTGGCCGACTTCAAAATGATTGAACACGGCGATAAGGTGATGGTTTGCCTGTCGGGTGGCAAAGACAGCTACACCTTGCTCGATGTGCTGCTGCACCTGCAAAAAGTCGCGCCCATCCAGTTCGAAATCGTGGCCGTGAACATGGACCAGAAGCAGCCGGGCTTCCCCGAAGACGTACTCCCGACCTACCTCAAGTCATTGGGCGTGGAGTACCACATCGTTGAAAAAGATACCTACTCGCTGGTCAAGGAACTGATCCCCGAAGGCAAGACCACCTGTTCACTGTGTTCGCGCTTGCGCCGGGGCACCTTGTACACCTTTGCCGACAAGATCGGCGCGACCAAGATGGCCTTGGGGCATCATCGCGATGACATCGTTGAAACCTTCTTTCTCAACATGTTCTTCAACGGAACCCTCAAGGCGATGCCGCCCAAGCTGCGCTCCGATGACGGGCGCAATGTGGTGATCCGGCCTCTGGCGTACTGCAACGAGAAGGACATTCAGGCCTACTCGGACCTGCGGCAGTTCCCGATCATTCCATGCAACCTGTGTGGCTCGCAGGAGAACCTGCAGCGCCAGGTCGTCAAGGACATGCTTCAGGACTGGGACCGCAAGACGCCAGGGCGCACCGAGAGTATCTTTCGCAGTTTGCAGAACGTTATCCCGTCGCAATTGGCGGACCGTAACCTGTATGACTTTGCCAGCCTGAAGATCGACGACACTGCTGCGTCGCGGTTCGTTAACCTGCTTAACCTGTAAATTGCCGAGAGGAGAGGGCATGCGCGACTACAAATGGCTGCACGAATATTGTTTGAACCGTTTTGGTTCGTCAGCCGCACTGGAAGCTCAATTGCCCGTCCCGAGAAGCCCGGAACAATTGCGCCGGATCAGCGATGATCGCTACCTTTCGACCCTGGCTCTGCGTGTTTTTCGTGCCGGGCTCAAGCACAGCGTGGTGGATGCCAAGTGGCCGGTGTTTGAGGAAGTGTTCTTCGGATTTGAACCGGAGAAAGTGGTGCTGATGGGCGCCGAGCATCTGGAGCGGCTGATGCAGGATGCGCGGATCATTCGCCATCTGGGCAAGCTTAAAAGCGTACCGCGCAATGCGCAGATGGTGCTCGATATCGCTCACGAACACGGCAGTTTTGGCGCGTTTATCGCGGATTGGCCGGTGACCGATATCGTCGGGTTGTGGAAATACCTGGCCAAGCACGGGCATCAGTTGGGCGGATTATCGGCTCCACGCTTTTTACGTATGGTCGGCAAGGACACCTTTGTGCCCAGCGATGACGTGGTAGCTGCTTTGAACGCGCAAAAGCTGGTGGACAAAGCACCTACCAGCCTGCGGGACCTGGCGATTGTGCAAAACGCATTTAACCAGTGGCACGCCGAAAGTGGCCGGCCGATGTGCCAGCTGTCACAGATGCTGGCGTTTACGGTGAATCATTAAGCAGGTTTTGCGAGCGGCATAAAACCTGTGGGAGCGAGGCTTGCCCGCTCCCACACGCTCTTACGCGCCTTCACCCGCCAATCGCCGATCCAGCTGGTAACGCCAGCGCACAAACAGCATGGCGCTGATGAATACGGCCACACTGGCGGCGATTTCCAGCAGGCCGAACACTTGGCGATTCGGATCGAACGCTGCCAATGCCCCCTTGATCAAGTACAGGTTGACCACGTAGCAGGTGAACGAGTGCCCGCGCGGGCTGCCTTTGAGCATTCCTGGGACCAGAAACATCAACGGCACCAGCTCGATCAGCAGAATCACCCACGGGCGTGCGCCATGCAGGTCAGCAAAGATCAGGTAGTAAACGCACAGCAGGCCGATCAGGCCAAAAAAACACACCAGGCTCAGTACGCGCATCAGCCGCACCCGCGGCTCCAGCCATTCGATGGGAGGCAGCACTTTTGGCTTTTTAGCCACGGGTAGTCTCCAGTTTCAGGGCGATGGTGGCCAAGCGTTGACCCAAGGCCCGGCACAGGGTGACTTCGTGTTCGTCCAGCCCGCGCTTGCCGTCGGCGCCCGCGTGATGGCTCGGGCCATACGGAGTTCCGCCGGCCGTGGTGTGCAGCAAGGACGACTCGCTGTAAGGCAGGCCGGTGACCAGCATGCCGTGGTGCATCAGCGGCAAGAGCATCGACAGCAGAGTGCTTTCCTGGCCACCGTGCAGGCTGGCGGTTGATGTGAAAACACCAGCCGGTTTGCCGACCAGTGCGCCCGTCAGCCAGAGATTGCTGGTGCCATCCAGAAAATATTTCAGCGCAGCAGCCATGTTGCCGAAGCGGGTAGGGCTGCCCAGGGCCAGACCCGAGCAGTTTTTCAGGTCGTCGAGGCTGGCGTAAAGGGCGCCTTCTTCCGGAATGCCGGGGGCCACGGCTTCGCACTCGGTGGAGATGGCGGGCACCGTACGCAAGCGTGCCTCAAGGCCGCCTTGCTCGATGCCGCGGGCGATTTGCCGGGCCATCTCGCTGGTCGAACCATTACGGCTGTAATAAAGAACCAGAATATAGGGCGCGCTCACGGCAGGATCTCCAGGACTTTTTCAGGTGGACGGCCAATCACCGCTTTGTTGCCCACGACCAGGATCGGCCGTTCGATCAGCTTGGGATGCGCAGCCATCGCGTCGATCAGTTGCGCCTCGCTGAGGCTTGCATCCGCCAGGTTGAGGGCCTTGAACTCGTCTTCGCCGGTGCGCAACAGTTGGCGTGCGCTGATCTTCAGCTTGGCCAGCAGGTCGCGCAGTTGGGAGGCGTCCAGGGGCGTGTCGAGGTAGCGTACTACGGTGGGAGTCAGGCCCCGGGCTTCGAGGAGTTCGAGCGCACCGCGGGATTTCGAGCAGCGCGGGTTGTGATAAAGCGTCAGATCGGTCATGTGCGGGTCGCATCTTGCGTAAGGTGGCGGCTATTCTACCCGCCTGACGGGCGCGCCTGAACCGTATGCGGTAAATGGCCGCTCGCTGATGGCTTTTTGTATGTATTCACCAAGAAGGATCAACACATGTTAAAGCGACTCATGGCAGTAGCTGCCGTCTCTGCCACGTTATTGTTGGCCGGCTGCGGAAATGATTATGGGGTCGATCAGCACGGACAGAAGATCGCATCGGAGCGTCTGGACAAACAATGGAAGGTCATCAATTACTGGGCTGAATGGTGCGGGCCATGCCGGATCGAGATTCCTGAACTCAACTCCCTGGAAAAACAGCTGCAGGGGCAGTCCGTGGGGGTGTTCGGGGTCAACTTCGATGGTCTGCAGGGCAAGGAACTGAGCGAAGCGAGTACCGCGCTGGGCATCACGTTTACCGTGCTGGCGCAGGATCCGGCTGAAGTCTTCGATCTGCCACGTAGCGAGGCATTGCCAGTGACCTACATCATCGATGACAAAGGCAAGGTGCGTGCGACGTTGATGGGCGAGCAGACGGCGGCCGGCGTGTTGGCCAAGATCAAGGAATTGCGCGGCTAAGCGAGGCCAGCTTCTGTGGGAGCTGGCCTGCCAGCGAAAACATCAGCACGGTGAGTCAGGCAGGCCGGGTTGTTTGCATCGCCAGCAGGCTGGCTCCCACAGGTTTTTAGTCCTATTCAGGCCACAGCCGTAGCGGCTTGCCTTCAGCTGGCCAGAACCGCACTTGTTCAATCGGCGAGATGTCCCAGCTCTGTACGGTTTGCAGGGCCTCGAAGAATCGGTGCTCCTGCTCCATCAGTGCCGGGGCACAGGCTTTGCGGGTGCTGCCCACGCCACCAAAGGTCAGCGTGTTGCCGTCCAGGGTGTACGGCGCGAACCAGTGATTACAACCGCCACTGCCATAGGCCCGGCCAGCATCGTCCAGGGTCACGGTCAGGTGGCTGTTGTCGATCAGCGGCCGTTCGCCGATCCACTCCAGTACATAGGTGTGGTTCTGCTGCAACTTGACCGGATCACCTGCGCAGCCGACCAGGCTTGCGCCGAGCAAGGCGAGCAGGGTCAGGTGTTTCATGGCGCAACCTTTTGGCATTGAGGGCACACGTGTTTGCTGCCTTCAGTGCTCCAGCCCAGCTCTGCGATACGTGCCGAGGCTGCAGGTTTTTGCGCCTTGGTGCCGAGTTTGGCGTCGACCGCGAACTCGAACTTCAACTCTTTGGCGCATGTGTCGCAGTTGACCTGCCATTCATGAATCGCCAGCTCGCCGAAAACCGGCCCTTTGGTGACGGCAACCCACTGGCCGCGCGGATTGATCAGGTGACGGACCTTGTCGACGGTCAGGCGCATGGACAAGTCCTTGCTGCCTTTGAGGGTCACAATCAGTACGTCGCCGGTTTGAATCGAGCCACCGTTGCCGGTGACCTGATACAGACCTGGCGCCAGGGCGCGGCATTCAATCAGGGTGTGCTGCGGGTTAAGCAGGCTGTAGCGAAAATCGTGTTCGACCATGGGTCCTCCAAATAAGTCGCTATGCTAGCACGCAGGCATCAAAGCCCAAGATCAACCTTCGATCAGGTTTTGCGGTGTACCGTTTTTCCAGGCCGCGATGTTGCTCAATGTCGTGGAGGCAATCGCACTCAGGGCCTCACGGGTCAGAAAGGCCTGATGGGCGGTGATGATCACATTGGGAAAGGTCAGCAGCCGCGCCAGCACATCATCTTGCAGGGGCAGGTCGGAGCGGTCTTCGAAGAACAGTTGGGCCTCCTCCTCATAGACATCCAGCCCCAGGTAACCCAACTGGCCATTTTTCAGCGCTTCGATCAGCGCCGGCGTATCGACCAATGCGCCGCGTCCGGTGTTGATCAGCATGGCGCCATGTTTGAGGGTGGCCAGGCTGGTGCTGTTGATCAGGTGTTTGTTGTCTGAAGTCAGCGGGCAGTGCAGGGAAATGATGTGCGACTCGGCCAGCAGTTCGGGCAGGCTTACATACTTCGCGCCCAGAGCCAGCAGCTCGGCGTTTGGGTACGGGTCAAAGCACAGCAGCTTGCAGCCGAAACCGGCCATGATTTTGCCGAACGTAGCGCCGATCTGACCGGTGCCGACCACGCCCACGGTTTTTCCCACCAGATCGAAGCCGGTCAGCCCGTGCAGGGTGAAGTCGCCTTCGCGGGTGCGGTTGTAGGCCCGGTGCAAGCGCCGGTTAAGCGCCAGGATCAAGGCCACGGCATGTTCGGCCACGGCGTGCGGGGAGTAGGCTGGTACGCGCACCACGCTCAAGCCCAAGCGTTTGGCAGCCGGCAGATCAACGTGGTTATAGCCGGCCGAGCGCAGGGCAATAAGCCGCGTGCGGCCTGCGGCCAGTTGCTCCAGCACCGGGGCGCTCAGGTCGTCATTGATAAACGGGCAGACCACCTCGTAGTCATGGGCCAGCGCTGCAGTGTCGAGGGTCAGGCGCGCCGGCTGGAAGTGCAGTTCATTGCCGTCAGGTTGCTCGGCTGCGGTGAAACTGTCGCTGTCGTAGGTCTGGCTGCTGAAAAGAATCGTGCGCATGGGTCTTCCTTGGTGGGTGGGCCTGAACTGTGTAGCTCGTCAGCGGCTACAGCTTCTCGGTTTTATGCGCGACTGCGCGCCTCTTTGGCCAGGCGGATGATGGCCCTGTCCAGTTCTTCGAGGGCAGCGCCGGCATTGGGACTTGTTTGCTTGAGCAGGGTTTCGCTGCGCTGGCAGGCGGCTCGCAATTGCGGAACACCGCAGTAGCGCGTGGCACCGTGCAAACGGTGGACCCGTTCGATCAGCGCATTGTTGTCCTTGGCGGTGCGGGCCTGCTGGATGGCCTCGCGGTCAGCTTCCAGTGAGGCCAGCAACATGGCCAGCATGTCGATGGCCAGGTCAGCTTTGCCGGCCGCCAGCCGCAGGCCTTCCTCGTGATCGAGTACCGGTAACTGGGCGTTGTGGCGGATGGGTTCGTGGTGGTTGTCGCTGATTTGATTGCGCAAGGCCAGCCCTGTCCATTTCAACACCACCTGCGCCAATTGACGCTCGCTGATGGGCTTGGTCAGGTAATCGTCCATGCCGCTTTGCAGCAGGGCACGTTTTTCGTTGGCCATTGCGTGGGCTGTCAGCGCGACAATCGGCAGCGGCGTGCAGTGGCGCTCGCTTTCCCATTGGCGCAGGACTTCGGTGGTTTCCCGTCCGTCCATGCCGGGCATCTGCACATCCATCAGCACCAGATCAAAGTCTTCGGTCTTGACCGCTTCGATGGCGGCATAGCCGCTGTCCACGGCAGTCACTTTGGCGCCCATGCCTTCGAGCAGGGTTTGCACCAGCAACAGATTGGCCGGGTTGTCATCGACACACAGCAGTCTCGGTGCGCGACTGGCCAGTGGCTCACCGGGCTCGGCACGGGGTTGCTTCGGGCTGATCAGGTCGGCCAGGGCACGGCGCAGTTTACGGGTACAGGCGGGTTTGGCCTGAAGCTGGCCGTGGGGGTTAGTCACCACGGTATTAAACAGCCCCTGCTCGGTGGTCGGGCACAGCACCAGCACTTTGCAACCCATGTGTTCCAGGTCCCAGATGTGCTGGTTAAGACGCTCGGGCGGCGTGTCATTGGCCGTGACCCCGAGTACCGCCAGATCTATAGCCTGCGAAGTCTGATGGGCGCCGGTCACGCAATTGGTGAGATTTTCAAGGGTGGTACACGGCGTGACTTCCAGGCCGCAGTCTTCCAGTTGATGGTGCAGGGCCTGACGAGCCAGGTCATGCTTCTCCAGGATCGCCACGCGCCGGCCCAGCAATGGCGCAGAGGGCAGGTCCTCGACGTCATCGCGGGCCTTGGGCAGTTTGACGCTGATCCAGAACACCGAGCCTTCGCCGGGGGTGCTTTCTACGCCGATTTCGCCACCCATTTGCTCTACCAGTCGCTTGGAAATCACCAGCCCAAGCCCGGTGCCGCCAGGTTGGCGCGACAGTGAGTTGTCAGCCTGGCTGAAGGCCTGGAACAGCGCCCGGATATCCTGGGCGGTCAGGCCTATGCCGGTGTCCTGCACGCTGATGCGCAGTTGTACGCTGCCATCGGTTTCGTTTTCGTCCTGGTCTTCAAGCATGGCGCGCACGGCAATGGTGCCTTCGCGAGTGAACTTGATGGCGTTGTTGACCAGGTTGGTGAGGATTTGCTTGAGTCGCAGCGGGTCGCCAATCAGCGACAGCGGTGTGTCTCGGTACACCAGACTGACCAGCTCCAGTCCTTTGTCATGGGCCGAGGGCCCTAGGATGGTCAGGGTGTCTTGCAACAAATCGCGCAGATTGAACGGGATAGTGTCGAGTACCAGCTTGCCGGCTTCGATTTTCGAAAAGTCGAGAATCTCATTGATGATTCCGAGCAAGTTGTCGGCTGATTTTTCGATGGTGTTCAGGTAGTCGAACTGACGTGGGGTCAGCTCGCTTTTCTGAAGCAAGTGGGTAAAACCAAGAATGCCATTGAGCGGGGTGCGGATCTCGTGGCTCATATTGGCCAGAAACTCTGACTTTATCCGGCTGGCTTCCAGGGCTTCCTTGCGGGCCAGGTCGAGCTCCAGGTTCTGGATCTCAATGGTTTCGAGGTTTTGGCGCACATCTTCAGTGGCTTGGTCGACGCTGTGTTGCAGTTCTTCCTGGGCATTGTGCAGGGTTTCGGCCATGCGGTTGATGCCCGAGGCCAGCTCGTCCAGCTCGTGGCTACCCAATGGCGGCAAACGGGTTTCAAGGTGCCCGTCCTTGAGCTGCGCCACGGCTTGCTTGATTTGGCCCAACGGGGCATTGATCGTTCGGCTCATGCGCAGTGCCAGCAAGGTGGTCAGCACCAGTCCGGTCACTATCAGCAGCAAACTGGCAAACAGGTTGCGGTAGCTGCGCAGCAGCATGCCGTTGTGGGAGAGCTCGAGCTCGACCCAGCCCAGCAGGCGGTGGGCCTCGTTGGGGATCACGTCACCGGCCAGATTGCGATGGCGGCCAAACACCGGCAGTAAATAGCGGGTGGCGTCGTTATCCGTCCGTTGCTGCAGTTGGGTGCTGCTGCCCAGAGGGGCCTGATTGAGCATGATCGGCCCGGCATGGGCGAGGGGTTCGTGGTTGGCGTTGAGGAACGCAACGGCCCGTACATCCTGTTGCTCAAGGGATTCGGTGGCGATACGTGCCAGGAGTGCGGTGTCATGCCGGCCCATGGCAGGGGCCACCAGAGGGGCAAGTTGTTCGGCGATCATTTCTCCGCGCTGTAACAACTGCGATTGCAGCTCTGATTGCTGCAGCCAGGTGAAGTAGCCGCCCAGTACGGTTGCCATCAAGCTGACGGGCAATAACGTAAGCAGCAATACGCGGCCTTTGATACCGAGGTTTTTAAGCACGCAACTCTCCAGCCCTGCATTCTTTTTAAGAGTGACCTGTGCATCCCGCTCAGGCCAGAACGCAGTGTAGCCACATGGTGCCTGGCAAATCTTTGAAAATTTGCCCTCAATTCCGATTGTCGGACCCGCTATAAAGCCCATGCCGGTTGCCCGTAGTGGCTCAATCTTGAATAATCGCCGATTGAGAATTACTTGCAGACGTTAATGAATCCCGTAGCTGTTAGCCCTTCGCGCCTTCTGACCATTGAAGACGATCCCATTCTGGGCGCCTATCTGCACGAGCAGTTGCTGCGCTGCGGGTTTGACGTTATCTGGTGTCAGAACGGCCAGGAGGGGTTGGCCCGTGCCCGGCAAGAGCACTTTGATGTGGTGCTGATGGACATCCTGCTGCCCGGTATGAATGGTTTGCAGGTGCTCACGCAATTGCGCCAGACCCACGCCTTGCCGGTGATCCTGATGTCCGCCCTGGGCGCTGAGGCTGACCGTATCAGCGGGTTTCAGCTGGGGGCAGACGACTACTTGCCCAAGCCGTTCAGCATGGCCGAGCTGCGGGTACGGATCCAGGCCATCTTGCGCCGCGTCGCCCTGGACCGTATGCCTGAAACCCGCCTGACACAGGATCCGCCACCGGCCGAGAGCGGCTTGCTGTTCGACGAAGACACCTGCGACGTACGCCACGGCGAGCAGTGGGCCGGGTTAACCCGCAGCGAGTTCCGTTTGCTCGATACCTTGCAGCGCAATGCCGACGAGGTCTTGAGCAAGGCATTTCTCTATCAACAAGTGCTGCAGCGCGGTTATGCGGCCCATGACCGAAGCCTGGACATGCACATCAGCCAGATCCGGCGAAAACTCAAAACGGTCGGCTACCATCAGCGCGAAGTGCGCACGGTGTGGGGCAAGGGTTATGTCTTGAGCGCCAGCGATGCCTTGTAAAGTGCCGGGCAAGAACTCTGTCTTCTGGAAGCTGGCCTGTTTGCTGGTGGTGTTCTGTTTGCTGATGATCTGGCTCAGTTGGTCTTGGGGCCGCTACATGGACAAGCGCACCGGCTTTCTTTCCGAACAGGCCCACAACACGCTGGTGCGCTACGCCGGTGAGGCCGAGCGCGCCTGGGAGACCGCCCAGCAAACCGGTGTCGACCAGTGGCTGCAGACGATGGGCAGCAGGGAGCCCGGCTGGGTCGGGGTTATTGGTCAGGATTTGCAATCGCTGAGCAGCTATCCGCTCAATGACCACGAAGCTCAGCGCCTGACCTTTTTACGCGGCCTTGACTGGCCGATCAGCCATGTCAAGACGGCACGCCCGTGGATCAAGGTGCCCTTTCCCAAGGACCCTTCAGCGGGCAGCCTGGTGATCGAGTTGCCGCAACGCTTTATGCCGGGCCGCTCCCAGGTGATCTGGCGCATTGTCACCAACGGCGTGATTCCGGGTTTGTTGACGTTGTTGCTGTGCGTGGGCCTTTACCGCGTGCTGATCGTGCCGCTGAATCATTTGCGTGAGCAGGCCAACGCATGGCGTGCAGATCAGTTGGGTGCCCGGCTGTCTAGCCAGACCACGGCGCGTCAGGATGAGCTGGGTGAACTGGCCCGCGCCTTCGATCAAATGTCCGAGCGCCTGCAAAGCACCGTCTCGCAACAGCAGCAGTTGCTCCGGGACTTGTCCCATGAACTGCGTACGCCCTTGAGCCGCTTGCGGGTGGCGTGTGAGAGCGAGCAGGGGGTTGAGGCCTTGCGCGAGCGCTTGAGCCGAGAAGTCGACGGCATGCAGCGGCTGGTTGAAGACACCCTGCAACTGGCCTGGCTGGATGCCGAGCGCGGGCCCTTGCCGGTGGAAGATATTCAGGTTCAAGCGTTGTGGGAGATGTTGACTGAAAACGCCCGCTTTGAAAGCGGCTGGCCACAATCGCGGTTGCCCTGCCTTGTGGATGAACACTGTCGGGTGCGCGGGCACCTCAACAGCCTGGCCCAGGCCCTGGAAAACATCCTGCGTAATGCCATTCGGCATTCACCGATTGACGGTATTGTCAGCTTGAGCGGCCAGCGTGAAGGCGACGAATGGCACTTATGGATGGACGATCAGGGCGGCGGCGTGGCGCCTCAAGAGCTGGAACGGATATTCGCGCCTTTTACCCGCCTGGATGGCTCTCGGCCAGGGGACGGCGGTTTCGGTCTGGGCCTGAGCATTGCGCGCAATGCCTTGCGGTTGCAGGGCGGCAGCTTGTGGGCAGAGAATCATGGGGGCGGGTTACGAGTGCATGTTCGTTTACCAGCCAAATAGCTTGCGCTTGCACCACGTAGCAGCTGACGAGCAGCGCGAGGCTGATACGGGTTCGAGTGTGCCTCAAAGCCTGGCTTATAGCCTTTAGCCATAAGCACCGCACTTTGCGTGATATGGGCTGTCGGCGTTTGTCGGTATGATGTGCGGCCCCGCGGTCTGGATTGCGAATACGCCATGACATTGCAGTACCCAACTATCGCCGATTGCGTCGGCAACACTCCTCTGGTGCGCTTGCAGCGCCTGGCTGGAAACACCACCAACACCTTGTTGCTCAAGCTCGAAGGGAACAACCCAGCAGGCTCGGTCAAGGACCGTCCGGCTCTGTCGATGATTGCACGCGCTGAAGGGCGCGGGCAGATCCAGGCCGGCGATACCCTGATCGAAGCCACCTCGGGCAATACCGGGATTGCACTGGCCATGGCTGCTGCGATCAAGGGCTACAAGATGATCCTGATCATGCCTGACAACTCCAGCGCCGAGCGCAAGGCGGCCATGACCGCCTACGGCGCCGAGCTGATCCTGGTCAGCCAGGAGGAGGGTATGGAAGGTGCCCGCGATCTGGCCGACAAGATGCAGGCCCAGGGCCTGGGCAAGGTCCTCGACCAGTTCGCCAACGGTGACAATCCCCAAGCGCACTACACGGGCACCGGCCCCGAGATCTGGCGTCAGACCAACGGTACGGTCACCCACTTCATCAGTTCGATGGGCACCACCGGTACCATCATGGGTGTGTCGCGCTACCTCAAGGAGCAGAACCCGGGCGTGCAGATCGTCGGCTTGCAGCCGATGGAAGGCGCCGCCATTCCAGGTATCCGCCGCTGGCCGACCGAGTACCTGCCGAAAATTTATCAGGCTGACCGCGTTGACCGCATCGTCGACATGGCTCAGCGCGAAGCCGAAGACGTAACCCGTCGTCTGGCCCGTGAAGAAGGCATTTTTTGTGGCGTGTCCTCGGGCGGGGCGGTGGCAGCCATGCTGCGTCTGAACCAGGAAGTCGAAAACGCGGTGATGGTCGCGATCATTTGCGACCGGGGCGATCGTTACTTGTCGACTGGCATTTACGATGAGCCTAATTGATGGCTAAGCAAGAAAGAGGTCTGCGCTTCCAGCCTGCTGGCGGGACCAAGGCCCCGCAAGTGCCTGCGGGCAAGAAACAGCGTTTGAACATCGAGCGCCTGGCCAACGACGGACGGGGTATTGCCTTTATCGAAGGGCGTACCTGGTTTGTGTCGGGCGCCCTGGCCGGTGAAGAGGTCGAAGCCCGGGTGCTGGGGGCTCACGGCAAGATCGTTGAAGCCCGCACCGAGCGTGTTTTCAAGGCCAGCGACATCCGTCGTGTGGCGCCTTGTGCCCACGCGGGAAAATGCGGCGGTTGCAGCGTGCAGCATTTGCCCCATGAAGAGCAGCTTGCACTGAAACAGCGCATGTTGACCGAGCAACTGTCCCGTGTGGCAGGTGTCGAACCTGAAGAGTGGGCGACTCCGCTCACAGGTCCTGAGTTTGGCTATCGGCGCCGTGCACGCATCGCCGTGCGCTGGGATGCGCGGGCCAAGCGTCTGGACGTCGGTTTTCGGGCGGCCGGTAGTCAGGATATCGTCGCCATTGATCACTGTTTGGTTCTGGTACAGGCATTGCAACCTATCATGTCGGGGCTGCCCGCTATGTTGCGCCAGTTGAGCAATCCCAAGGCCCTTGGCCACGTCGAGTTGTTCAGCGGTTCGGCGATTGCGGTTTTGCTGCGGCACATGGCGCCGCTCAATGATGCGGACATGAACGTCCTGCAGGATTTTTGCCTTACCCATAACGCCCAATTGTGGCTGCAGGGTGAAGGCGAGCCACAACCGGTCGATTTGACCCAGTCTCTGGGCTACCGTTTGGAACAGTGGGGGCTGGAGCTGGCGTATCGCCCTGGTGATTTCGTCCAGGTCAATGCTGGCGTCAATGAAGCGATGGTGGCTCAAGCAATTAAGTGGCTTGCTCCACAAGCTGACGAACGGATTCTTGACTTGTTCTGTGGGCTGGGTAACTTCGCGTTACCACTTGCGCGTCAGGTACGCGAGGTGGTTGCCGTTGAAGGTGTTGCGACCATGGTCGAACGCGCAGCGCAAAATGCGGTCAGTAACAACCTGCACAACGTGGCCTTCTTTCAGGCTGACTTGTCGCAGCCGCTGGTGGATGCAGTCTGGGCCAAAGACGGTTTTTGTGCCGTACTGCTCGATCCGCCTCGCGATGGCGCTTATGAAGTGGTGCGCAAGCTGTCAGGCCTTGGCGCCAAGCGTTTGGTGTATGTGTCGTGTAACCCGGCCACGCTGGCACGGGACACGGTTGAGTTGATGAAGCAGGGTTACCGGTTAAAACGTGCCGCAATCCTCGATATGTTTCCGCAAACAGCGCATGTCGAGGCGATGGCGTTATTTGAAGCAGACTAGGACGGTCTGTCTATTTCGACGGGCCCGCAACCCGCGCAGTGACGCCCTGTAGCGCGCGGTTGGGATTAGGGCCTGTGATTTCGGCGCATTGAATCTGCGCTGTAGGGAAGGTAAGCAAGATGGTACAGGTCAGAGCACACCAGCCGATCAACACCGACGGCAGTCTCAACCTCGAGGCATGGCTCGATCATGCGGTGAGTGTCGATGTGGCGCTTGACCGTGAAGCCTTGAAAGAAGCGTGCGAGTTTGCGCGCGAGGCCGAGCAGCAAGCCAACGCGGCAAAAAACCTGTGGGCCGAGGGCACATCGAGCTTTCGCACCGGCCTTGAAATCGCCGAGATCTTGGCCGATCTAAAACTGGATCAAGACTCTCTGGTTGCCGCCATCCTCTATCGCTGCGTGCGCGAAGGGCAGGTCTTGTTGCCTGCCGTCAGCCAGCGCTTCGGGCCGGTGGTTGCCAAGCTGATTGATGGCGTGCTGCGCATGGCGGCCATCAGCGCCAGCCTCAGTCCCCGTCAGTCCATGGTTCTGGGTACCCAGGGCCAGGTCGAAAACCTGCGCAAGATGCTGGTCGCGATGGTTGATGACGTGCGCGTTGCACTGATCAAACTGGCCGAGCGGACCTGCGCGATTCGTGCGGTTAAAAATGCCCCGGACGAGAAGCGCAACCGCGTCGCCCGTGAGGTGTTCGATATTTATGCGCCATTGGCGCACCGCCTGGGTATCGGTCATATCAAGTGGGAGCTGGAGGACTTGTCCTTCCGCTACCTGGAGCCCGAGCAGTACAAACAGATTGCAACCTTGCTGCACGAGCGCCGCCTTGATCGCGAGCGTTTTATCAGTGATGTGATGAACCAGTTGCGTACCGAGCTGGTGGCCACCGGAGTTGATGCAGACATCAGCGGCCGGGCCAAACACATCTATTCCATCTGGCGAAAAATGCAGCGTAAGGGCCTGGCTTTCAGCCAGATCTACGACGTGCGTGCGGTACGGGTGTTGGTCCCGGAAATGCGCGACTGCTACACCGCGCTGGGGATCGTCCATACCCTGTGGCGGCACATTCCCAAAGAGTTCGACGATTACATCGCCAACCCTAAAGAGAACGGCTACCGCTCGCTGCACACCGCCGTGATCGGGCCTGAAGGCAAGGTGCTGGAGGTGCAGATCCGCACCCACGCCATGCACGAAGAGGCCGAGCTGGGGGTGTGTGCGCACTGGCGCTACAAGGGCACGGACGTCAAGGCCGGTTCCAACCAGTACGAAGAGAAAATCTCGTGGCTGCGCCAGGTGCTGGAATGGCACGAAGAACTCGGCGATATCGGTGGTCTGGCCGATCAACTGCGGGTCGATATCGAACCGGACCGGGTGTACATCTTTACTCCGGACGGTCATGCCATCGACCTGCCCAAGGGCGCAACACCGCTGGACTTTGCGTATCGGGTACACACCGAAATCGGCCATAACTGCCGCGGTGCCAAGATCAACGGGCGCATCGTGCCGCTCAACTACAGCCTGCAAACCGGTGAGCAGGTCGAGATCATCACCAGCAAGCACGGCACGCCGAGCCGCGACTGGCTGAACCCGAACCTGGGCTACATCACCACGTCGCGGGCGCGGGCCAAGATCGTTCACTGGTTCAAGCTGCAGGCGCGTGACCAGAACGTCGCGGCTGGCAAAACCATGCTTGAGCGTGAGCTGAGTCGTTTGGGCCTGCCGGCGGTGGACTTCGAGAAGCTCGCCGACAAAGCCAACATGAGAACCGCCGAGGATATGTACGCGGCGCTCGGGGCCGGTGACTTGCGCCTGGCGCAGTTGATCAATCTGGCGCAGCAGCAGGTCGAGCCGGAGCGCGGCAGCGAACAGATGGAGCTGATTCCGCGCAAGGCTACGGGCTACAAGCCGGGCAAGCGCGGGGACATCCAGATCGAAGGCGTCGGCAACCTGCTTACCCAGATGGCCGGGTGCTGCCAACCGCTGCCGGGTGATGCGATTGTCGGTTACATCACCCAGGGGCGTGGCGTGAGCATTCACCGTCAGGACTGTGCCTCGGTGTTGCAACTGGGCAGTCGTGAGCCTGAGCGGATCATCCAGGTCAACTGGGGGCCGATCCCGGTGTCCACGTACCCGGTCGATATCGAAATTCGTGCCTACGACCGTTCGGGTTTGCTGCGTGACGTATCTCAGGTGCTGCTCAACGAGCGGATCAACGTGCTGGCGGTCAATACCCGCTCGAACAAGGAAAACAACACAGCGTTGATGACCTTGACCATCGAGATCCCGGGTCTGGACGCGCTGGGGCGTTTGCTGGGGCGTATTTCGCAACTGCCGAACATCATCGAAACCCGTCGGATCGGGCGCAGCGAAGCAAGATAACCTGTAGTCGCTGACGAGGTATGAGACTGCGATAAGGGCCGAACGACCTTCGCTTTGTAAAGCGGGGTCGCTATGCAACCCATCGCAGCCTGCGGCAGCGACTACAGGTTTGGGCCAAAGGATTACAGATGTACAACCTTGACGACCTGCTACACCTCATGGCCCGTCTGCGTGACCCGCAGTACGGCTGCCCGTGGGATATCAAGCAAACCTGGGCCACCATCGTGCCTTACACCCTTGAGGAAGCTTACGAAGTTGCCGATGCCATTGAGCAAGGCGACTTTGAACACCTGCAAGGCGAACTGGGCGATTTGCTGTTTCAGGTGGTGTATTACAGCCAGCTGGCCCGTGAAGAAGGCCGATTTGAGTTTGCCGGAGTGATCGACAGCATCACCCGCAAGCTGATCCGCCGACATCCCCATGTGTTCCCCACTGGCGATCTGTACGCGCCGCTGGATGTGCCACGCCTGAGTGAAGAGCAGGTCAAGCAGCGCTGGGATGAAATTAAGGCGCAAGAGCGGGCAGAGAAGTCCAGGGTCCCCGAGCAGCTCTCCTTGCTGGATGACGTACCGGTGGCGCTGCCAGCGCTGTCCCGTGCGGCCAAATTGCAAAAGCGTGCGGCCCAGGTCGGTTTTGACTGGCCGGCGGCATTGCCGGTGCTGGACAAGGTCCGTGAAGAGCTGGACGAGGTGCTGGAAGCCATGGCCGATAACGACACGGCGGCAATCCATGACGAGATTGGCGACCTGCTGTTTTCGGTGGTCAACCTGGCCCGCCATCTCAAAGTTGACCCTGAAACGGCCCTGCGTGGCGCCAATGCAAAATTTGATCGACGTTTCCGGTTTATTGAGCAGGCATTGCGCGATACCCTGCGTCCCATTGAAAGTTGCACCCTTGAAGACCTGGACGCCCTGTGGGGCGAAGCCAAGCGCCAGGAAAAGAATTTGCCCAGCTGCGGCTGAGTTTGCCTAAGTGAGTAAGTAGATGAGCATTTCCCTACGCGACCAGTTGCTCAAAGCCGGACTGGTCAACGAGAAGCAGGCCAAGCAGGCCGGCAAAGAAAAGCAGAAGCAACAGCGCCTGGCCCACAAGGGTCAGATCGAACTGGACGACACCCAGCAGCGTCTGGCTGCTGAAGCGAAGGCCGAGAAGGTCAAGCGCGATCAGGAGCTGAACCGTCAGCAACAGGAGAAAGTCGAGCAGAAGGCCCGCGCCGCCCAGATCAAGCAATTGATCGAAGTCTCGCGTCTGCCGAAGCTGACGACCGAGGACTACTACAACTTCGTCGATGACAAAAAGGTCAAGCGCCTGTCGGTCAACACCCTGATGCGCAACAAGCTGGCCAATGGTTCGCTGGCGATCGTGCAGCACCAGGGCGGCTACGAAGTCATCCCTCGCGAGGCGGCGCTTAAGATCCAGGAGCGCGACCCGCGCCGGATTGTGCAATTGAACATCCTGGTCGAGCCGAAAACACCGGAAGAAGATGATCCGTACGCGGCTTATCAGATCCCTGATGATCTGATGTGGTAACACTCACAACCCGTGGGAGCGAGCCTGCTCGCGAACGCTTTCCCGAGCAGGCTCGCTCCCACAGAGTTTTGCGTAGCGCATAACAAAACAAACCCCGCTTCGGCGGGGTTTGTGTTTTTCAAGTCTGTAGTTACTGTCGTTCAGGCCTGGCGTTTTTGCGCTTCCAGCTTTTCCAGCTCAGCCTTGTAGCTGTGAGCGTCGCTTTCGCGGTGGAACATGCCGACCAATACGTCTTCTTGATGAACATCCCACAGGTGTACACCGTGGGCTACCAGTTGGTGGAACATACGTGAATCGTCGCGCTCAGTTACTTTGATAGTCATCTGCTTGCTCCAAATTCTGATGAGGTTCTGCGGCAAGTCGTCGCAGGGCTTCTTTATAGAATCTGTTAGCTTCCTAAGTAAATAGCTGATTGTCGCGCTGTCATGTTGTAAAAAAGCGCATAACCCTGGAGCCCTTGTAATACGGGGTGTTTACGGTTTCGCTCATAAGTTTTATGAATAAAGTTTCATGTTCATGTCGTTCAGCGGGCCAAAAAAAACCTCGCCGAAGCGAGGTTTTCTGAGGCTTGCGGTTTAGTTGCCTTTGACCGTTTTGCCATTCACCGTGCCGTCCAGCAGCATGATGTTGTATTCCTTGCCGTCTTTTTCGACCTGACGCAGCTTGACCAGCAGCGAATCCCAGTTTTTGGCGAACCACATTTCTGTGATGCGCTTGTTCTGTGTTGGATCGCGTACGCGCTCAACCTTGATTGCGTCTACCTTGCCCGCCTTGGTTTCGACCACTTCAGGGCCGATCACGCGGAAGTCATAGGTGTCGACGTCGTTACCATCAACCACTTGGTAACTCATGGATTTTTTACCCGCTTCTACATCACGTTGAAGCGCGAGCTGGTAGGTGGACTTGTCGAGCATGCCGGTAAGCAGCGGCACTTTGACTGCGTCGCCCTGGTCGGTGCCGGTGACCATTTTGGTCGCCCAGTCGAAGTCCAGATCGATCTTTTTCGCTTTACCCAGGCCCCCACGTTCGAAGTGGTAGGTCAGCGGGATCAGCGTATTTTTCTCAATCTTGAGGGTGCTTTCTTCGTTAAGGCTGGCCACCAGCATCGACGCCTTGAAGTTCAAGGTCCAGATGCCGTTGTCACTCTTGGTCAGGCTGCGCTCGGCGGAACCGCTCATGGGCAACTGTTTCCAGTCAGCGGTGTAGCTGGCCTTGAAAGGCTGAAGTTCGGCTGCATGCACTGCTGGAATAGCCAGCAGGCTGAAGGCGAGAAGCAGGGCACGACGCATAAGTTCTCCTAGGTTCGTATCAAGTGGCCGCTGGCCGCAAGTAATTGACCGTCCAATAATGCGCCTTGCTCGTCAAGTGACAAGCGACCTTCGGCAAACCAGCGCACTGCAAGCGGATATATCCGGTGTTCCTGGGCGTGGACCCGTTGCGCCAGAGCATGCGCAGAGTCATTGGACTCTACCGGTATCACTGCCTGTACGACCAGAGGTCCGCCGTCGAGTTCCTCGGTCACAAAGTGAACACTGCAGCCGTGTTCGCGATCGCCCGCTTCCAGCGCGCGCTGATGCGTATGCAAGCCTTTGTATTTAGGCAGCAGCGAAGGGTGGATGTTGAGCAGGCGACCCTGATAGTGACGCACAAAATCTGCGCTGAGAATGCGCATGAATCCGGCCAGAACCACCAGTTGCGGTTTGAATTCGTCGATGATCTTGATCAATGCAGCATCGAAGGCCTCGCGGCCCTCGAATGCTTTGTGATCCAGTACGCGGGTATCGATACCCGCGTCTTTGGCGCGTTGCAAGCCGTAGGCATCTGCGCGGTTGGAGATGACCGCACGGATTCTTGCCGGGCTGTCCTTGATGTCATTGCTGTCGATCAAGGCTTGCAAGTTGCTACCGGTGCCGGAAAGCAGCACCACTACATCACAGGTATCAGGCATTAGTGCGCCTTGAGGTTTTGCAGCTCAACTTGTGGTGCGCCTTCGGCGGCCGTTGCGATCTGGCCGATAACCCAAGGTTGCTCGCCTGCTTCACGCAGTACGTTCAGCGCAGTTTCAACGTCAGCCTGTGCCACGCAGATCACCATGCCAACGCCGCAGTTCAGCACGCGGTGCATTTCGTTTTCGTCCACGTTGCCTTTTTCTTGCAGCCAGTCGAATACGGCAGGGCGCTGCCAGCTGGCAACGTCCACAACCGCCTGGGCGCCTTTTGGCAGAACGCGCGGGATGTTGTCGAGCAGGCCACCACCGGTGATGTGGGCCATGGCTTTAACAACGCCGGTTTCTTTGATCAGCTTGAGCAGCGGCTTGACGTAGATGCGGGTCGGCGCCATCAGCAGGTCGGTCAGCGGCTTGCCGTCGAGCTGGATGTTTTCGATGTCGGCACCGGATACTTCGATGATCTTGCGGATCAGCGAGTAACCGTTGGAGTGCGGGCCCGAAGACGGCAGGGCGAGCAGGGCGTCGCCGGCAGCAACCTTGGAGCCGTCGATGATTTCGGATTTCTCTACAACGCCCACGCAGAAGCCGGCCAGGTCGTAGTCTTCGCCTTCGTACATGCCAGGCATTTCAGCGGTTTCGCCGCCTACCAGCGAGCAGCCGGACAGTTCGCAGCCAGCGCCGATACCGGTAACCACTTGGGTCGCGGTTTCTACGTTGAGCTTGCCGGTAGCGTAGTAGTCGAGGAAGAACAGAGGCTCGGCGCCGCATACGATCAGGTCGTTAACGCACATGGCAACCAGGTCGATACCGATGCTGTCGTGTTTGTTCAGGTTCAGTGCCAGGCGCAGCTTGGTGCCAACGCCGTCAGTGCCGGAAACCAGAACAGGCTGCTTGTAGCCAGCCGGGATTTCGCAGAGGGCGCCAAAACCGCCGAGGCCGCCCATCACTTCCGGGCGTGCAGTGCGCTTGGCCACGCTCTTGATGCGTTCGACCAATGCTTCACCGGCGTCGATGTCTACACCGGCGTCTTTGTAGCTCAGGGATGGTTGCTTGCTCATAATCCAGGCCTTTAGGGGGGATTCGGGGGTATCGACCGAGTTCAGGGGGCAAGCTTGCAAGTGCTCGTCAAGTGCATCAGAGCATTTACAGGGTGCCCGGCTGTTGGCGGTCTGCGAAGGCGCGCGATTTTATCAGGCTTGAAGGGCAGCGGCCATCCTCGGGCCGACAGGCAGGGTTATATCTGTCGAAAAAAACCTTTTTTAGTCGTACTTGGGTCTGTGTGCGGGCCTGTATAAGGTATAGCGAATTACTTTTGAGTTTTTATGACCGAATGAAAACTGCGATACGGGCGTGAATGATTTGGCAGCAGCCGTGTCAGAAGTCTGTTCGAGTGTTTTTATGGCGTCCTTTTAGGCTGCTTTTTGTGATCGGGAATCTTTCATGCGTCTGAGCCAATTTTTAGCCGTGGGCTGTTTGTCCTTTTTTAGCCTGGCAAGTCATGCCGAAATCCTGACCGACCTTTATCAAGTGCGTGAGCCGGTGGCCAGCCAGTCACCCGATGAACGCACCCAGGCCACGCAAAAGGCACTGGAAACCCTGGTGCTGCGTTTGACGGGTGATGCCAAGGCGGTTCAAAACCCCGGGCTTGAGGCGATTCGCAAGGACCCGCAGCAGATCATCAGTCGGTATGGTTATGACGCTGGCCCGCCAGAAAGCCTGCAGGTGGATTTCGACCCGGTGAGTACTGATCGGGCGTTGCGCCAGGCCGGTTTGTCGCTGTGGGGCAGTAATCGTCCCGCCTTGCTCGGCTGGTGGTTGAACGATTCGGTCGATGGGTCGAGCCTGGTCGGGGACGGTCAATCTGTGGCTGAACCCTTGCGCCGTGCAGCGCAGCACCGCGGGTTGCCATTGCGCTTGCCGCTGGCAGATCTCAGTGAACAGCTGGTGGGTACGGCTGAAAACCTTGAGGGCAGTAATCCCGCACCGTTGAAGGAGGCTTCAGAGCGCTACGGCGCGGATGCCTTGCTGGCTGTACATGCCCGTGAAGACGATGGGCAGTGGAGTGCCAAGTGGCGTTTGTGGGTAGGCGACCAGCAGGAGCAGGGCAGTGCGCAGGCACCGGATCAGGCGGCACTGGCCGATGCCGTGATGCTTGCGGTGAGCCAGCGTCTGGCCCCGCGTTATGCGGTCAAGCCCGGGGTCTCCACGGAGCAATTGCTTGAAGTGCAAGGCATGACGCTGCCGCGCTATGCGCAACTGTGGCATCTGCTCGAGCCTTTCGGCGCGCAACTAAAGAGTGTCGACGGTGATCGTATTGTGTATCTGGTAAATGGCAGTGCCGAGCAGTTGCGTTCGCAACTTGGACTGGCGCAGCTACAGGAAGTACCGGCAGAGCAGGTGCCTGCTGCGGCGGGCGCAGGGCAAGCGGCCGGTGCTGCTTCTACACCAACGGCGCAGCTTCGGTTTCGCTGGTAGGTTGTTGTCTTCTTTATATAGGGATGGGGTGGCTCATGGCTGATTCGCGACAGTGGGTGTGGTGGGGCGTAGGGTTGGGCTTGGCCCTGTTTTTATATTTTTTGCATCCGATACTCACGCCTTTTCTGGTCGCAATCGTCCTGGCCTATATGTTCGACCCTGTGGTTGATCGGCTGGAAAAAGCCGGGCTTTCAAGAACCTGGGGCACGGTCGCGGTCTTTGCACTGTTCACGGTCATCATGATGACGTTGATATTGGTGTTGGTGCCGTTGCTGGCCAAGCAGCTCTTGAAGCTTTATCAGTTGGCACCCCTGGTACTCGACTGGATGCAGCACACGGCGATGCCGTGGGTGCAGGCCAAGCTTGGTTTGAGCGACAGCTTTTGGAAGTTCGACAAGATCAAGGCCGCAATCACTGAGCACATGGGGCAGGCCACCGACATTGTCGGCATAGTTTTGTCCCAGGCCACGGCTTCAAGTCTGGCCTTGATCGGCTTCCTGGCCAACCTGGTGCTGATTCCAGTCGTAGCGTTTTACCTGCTGCGAGACTGGAACATCATGCTGGCCAAGATTCGCAACTTGTTGCCGCGTGCACGGGCCGATCAAATTGTGTCTCTGGCCAAGGAGTGTCACGACGTGCTCGGCGCTTTTGTGAAAGGCCAGTTGCTGGTGATGCTGGCGTTGGGGGTGATTTACTCGGCCGGTCTGATGCTGGTCGGGCTTGAGCTGGGGCTGTTGATCGGCTTGATGGCAGGGCTGGCGGCTATCGTGCCGTATATGGGCTTTATCGTCGGTATTGGTGCCGCCCTGATCGCCGGACTGTTCCAGTTTGGCGGGGACCTGTACCCGATGCTCGGAATCGTGGCTGTGTTTATGGTCGGTCAGGCGCTGGAGGGTACGGTACTTACACCCTTGCTGGTGGGTGACAAGATCGGTATGCATCCGGTGGCCGTGATCTTCGCGATTCTTGCGGGTGGCGAGCTGTTTGGTTTTACCGGAGTGTTGCTGGCATTGCCGGTAGCGGCGGTGATCATGGTGCTGGTGCGTCATGTGCAGGAGTTGTACAAGGACTCTCATGCCTATAAAGGCAGTGAAGACCCGGAGCTGTAACGGCAAGGTGCTATGAAGGGCGGGCTCACCGGGTAGGTGATCCCGCCTTTTTCATGTGCGCTCGAAGCGCCTGAAATGTCAGAAAAAGATCAAACAATCCAAGACCTTAACGCAAACCTTTGATTTTGCTCGTGGTCTGTTACATTGTGTGCCCGGTTACACGGGTATAAACTTTTAATACTTTACACAGAGGCCACTAACAGTTCGCTTGAACTGTTCAGTCAGCATGAAACCGATTCAGCTGCCCCTAGGTGTGCGTCTGCGTGATGACGCAACCTTCATAAATTACTATCCAGGCGCCAATGCCGCTGCACTCGGCTATGTCGAGCGACTGTGCGAAGCCGACGCCGGCTGGACAGAAAGCCTGATCTATCTCTGGGGCAAGCAGGGTGTAGGCCGCACGCACTTGCTACAGGCCGCCTGCCTGCGCTTTGAGCAAATGGGTGAGCCGGCGGTGTACTTGCCTCTGGCCGAGTTGCTGGATCGCGGTATTGAAATCCTCGATAACCTTGAGCAGTACGAACTGGTCTGCCTGGATGATCTTCAGGCGGTGGCCGGGCGTGCTGACTGGGAAGAGGCGCTGTTTCACCTGTTCAATCGCCTGCGCGACAGCGGGCGCCGTCTACTGATTGCGGCGTCTACCTCGCCACGCGAGCTGCCAATCAAACTGGCTGACCTCAAGTCCCGCCTGACCCTTGCGCTGGTGTTTCAGATGCGCCCCTTGTCTGATGAAGACAAGCTGCGTGCCTTGCAGTTGCGCGCATCACGTCGCGGTCTGCATCTGACCGACGAAGTCGGACATTTCATCCTCACGCGAGGCACTCGCAGCATGAGTGCTTTGTTCGATCTGCTCGAACGGCTCGATCAAGCGTCCCTGCAGGCACAGCGCAAGCTGACGATTCCTTTCCTGAAAGAAACCCTGGGCTGGTAGCTCACCCCTTTAAAACTGCGGTCTTCAGCCGTTTTTGACGTTTTTCAGGCGTCAGAAAACCCGCGCGGCTCAAGAGCTGTGGGCGCAAAATCTGTCGTCAGGGGTGTAAAGCCTTAGATGTCACGATAAAACCAACAAGTCACATTTAGATCGATTGAATTTGCAAATGAGGATCATAGAAGGCATAGTCGCGGCTACTTTTCTTACAAGCCACGGTCGTGCCCATGCTAAAGCGCTTCGCACCCCTCGTGCCTCTCGCACTCGTTACCCTGTTGTTTGGCTGCGCTGCCCACACGCCAGTGTCGCAGCAAGTTGTCGATCAACAGGTTCAAAAGCCATCGTCGGTATCGCAATCTTCCGCTCTTTATCAGGAAGAACTGGCCACCGAAAAAGAACTGGCTGAGTTTTCCGCCAACAGCAAGCCTTACCAATTGCCCGCCTTGGCTGACAGCATCCTTGAGCGCGGCATGTCCCTGATCGGTACGCGTTACCGTTTTGGCGGCACCTCTGAGGCAGGTTTCGATTGCAGCGGCTTTATCGGTTACCTTTTCAAGGAAGAAGCTGGCATGCAGTTGCCGCGCTCAACCCGTGAAATGATCAACGTAAAAGCACCGCTGGTCGCACGAAACAACCTTAAACCTGGTGACTTGCTGTTCTTCAGCACCAATGGTCGTGGCCGTGTCAGTCATGCCGGTATTTACCTGGGGGATGACCAGTTTATTCACTCCAGCAGCCGCCGCAGCGGTGGTGTACGGATTGATAACCTGGGTGACAGCTACTGGAGCAAGACCTTTATTGAGGCCAAGCGCGCCCTGGCGATGGCACCGGCGAGCGTAGTAGCCCGCAAGTAAAGTTAATGTCTTACTTGAAGTTTGGCTGCTAAGGGCTAGAATTCAGTCGCATTGTTAAATTCTTGAAGCCGCGAAGGTGTCCCCTCTCGCGGCTTCAGGTTTCGCGGCCAGAGTTGCCGTATCCAGAATCAGGAACATTCTGTTTATGTCGACCATGGCCCGTGTTGCCCTCTTGACCTTAGCAGCACTGCTTAGTGCTTGCGCCAGCCCCCCGCCACCTGCCCCGGTGGTCAAAAAGCCTGTTGTGTTTGCCAACCCTTATGAAGAAACCTCGCCGGTAGCCGCCGACGTGCTGTTTCGCGCCTTGGGTCTGGTGGGCACGCCTTATCGCTGGGGTGGTAATACTCCGGATTCCGGCTTCGATTGCAGTGGTCTGATCAAGTACGTGTACAACGACGCGGCGGGCATTTCATTGCCGCGCACCACCCGCGAAATGATCGTGATGCAGGCGCAAAGTGTCGGTCAGGACAAATTGCAAACCGGTGACTTGCTGTTTTTTGCCACCAATGGCGGTTCTCAGGTCAGCCATGCCGGGATCTACGTAGGCGAAGGCCGTTTTGTGCACGCACCGGCCACAGGCGGTACGGTCAAGCTGGACAGTCTCAACAAAGCCTACTGGCAGAAAGCCTATCTGAATGCCAAGCGCGTGTTGCCGACCGAGCAGCATCTGGCGCGTCTGCCGTAAACCCGAACCTGCATCACGCTGGGTGGGAGCGGGCTTGCTCGCGATGGATACAACGCGGTGTAACTGCCACGCCGCGGTGATCCAATCGCGAGTAAGCCCGCTCCCACTGTTTCATTTGCTGGTAGGCTTTGCCGACACCCGCCAAACCTTGTTGCCGACATCATCGGCCACCAGCAAATCCCCTTGCTTATCGATGACCACGCCTACCGGCCGGCCCATGGCTTTTTCGTCCGCGTTGAGAAAACCGCTCAGTACATCAACTGGCATGCCTGTGGGCTTTCCGTCAGCAAAAGGTACAAAAATCACTTTGTAACCACTGTGCGGCTTGCGGTTCCAGGAGCCGTGCTGGCCAATAAACGCGCCTTGGGTGAAGTCGGGCAGTTTGCTGCCTTCGGCAAAACTCAGCCCCAGGGATGCAGTGTGCGGGCCGACGGCATAGTCCGGTGCAATGGCTTTGGCGACCAGTTCCGGATTTTGCGGGTTGACCCGTACATCCACGTGCTGGCCGTAATAGCTGTAGGGCCAGCCATAGAAACCACCATCCTTGACTGAGGTGATGTAATCGGGGACCAGATCGCTGCCGATTTCGTCACGTTCGTTAACTGCTGTCCAGAGTGTGCCGGTTTTGGGCTCCCAGTCCATGCCGTTGGGGTTGCGCAGGCCAGAAGCGAAAATCCGGTGATTGCCGGTAGCGCGATCAACCTCCCAGATCGCGGCGCGGCCTTCTTCCTTGTCCATGCCGTTCTCGCCCACGTTGCTGTTGGAGCCAACGGTGACATACAGCTTGGTGCCATCAGGGCTGGCGATGACGTTTTTAGTCCAGTGATGGTTCAGCGGGCCGCCTGGCAAATCGAGGACCTTGACCGGCTTCGCCTTGATGCTGTTTTCGCCCGCCTGATAGGGGAAGCGCAGCAGCTTGTCGGCGTCGGCGACATACAGATCGTTGCCTACGAGGGTCATGCCAAAGGGGGAGTTCAGATTGTCGAGAAAAACCGTGCGAGTTTCAGCCACTCCGTCGTGGTCTGCATCGCGCAACAAGGTGATCCTGTTCGCGCTCGGCACACCGGCGCCTGCGCGGCTCATGACTTTGTCCGCGATCCAGCCCTTGATACCCTTGCTGTCATCCGGCTTGGGCGGTGCATTGGTTTCCGCGACCAGCACATCGCCGTTGGGCAATACGTAGAGCCAGCGCGGATGGTCCAGGCCTTCGGCGAAAGCGGCGACCTTCAAACCTTGGGCGGCAATCGGTGTGGAGCCCTCAGCCCAACCGACCGCCGGGGCGATATTGACGGTGGGTATAAGCGTCTTGTTCGGTTCAGGCAGCTTCGGCGACGGGCCGGTGCCATCACTCACTTGCAGGGTCGAAGTCTCGCCGCAGGCAGCCAATCCTGCCGCAAGTACGATGACAATAGCGTGCTGGCGCTTGAGCATGAAGAACTCCATTAAGTTTGGTCTTGTAGGTCATAGAGAAGCGTAGCCCCTCAAAGGTTCAGCCCGCAGCTTTGTATAAACCCTTTTGGTGCCACCTTTAATTGACGCTCCACCCCCAACCCTCTAACCTTCGCGGCTTGTTTCAGGTGCTCGGCAACGTAAGGTTGGCCGAGTGAAACAGGGAAGCCGGTGAGGGCGTGTTTGACCCACACAACCGCCATGATCCCGGCGCTGCCCCCGCAACGGTAAATGAGTCAATGCCACGCTGAGTGCCACTGTGTTTCTTCACGGGAAGGCGCGTGGTCAGGGTGTGTCCCGCAGGGGGCTAAACCGCTTATGAGCCCGGAGACCGGCCTGATCCATCCAGCATCCTCGCGGCGGGCGAGGACGTGCCGATTATTTGACTATCCCCCCGCCTCCCGTTTGCATCATTGAGCCCCAACGGAGAGCTGCCATGAACGAATCCCCCGAACGCGACGAACGTCATCAGGCGCGCATGCTGCGCAAAAAAGCCGTCATGGATGAGCGCATTGCCAGCTCGCCCAATGAGTGCGGGCTACTGCTGGTGTTGACCGGCAATGGTAAAGGCAAAAGCAGTTCCGCTTTTGGCATGCTGGCCCGGGCCATGGGCCACGGCATGCAGTGCGGCGTGGTGCAGTTCATCAAGGGACGCAACAGCACCGGCGAAGAGATCTTCTTTCGCCGCTTCCCCGAGCAGGTGCGCTACCACGTGATGGGCGAAGGCTTTACCTGGGAAACCCAGGATCGCCAACGCGATATCGCCGCTGCCGAAGCCGCGTGGGAAGTGTCCCGAGAAATGCTGCGTGACCCGTCCATCGGGCTGGTGGTACTGGATGAGCTGAACATCGCACTCAAGCATGGCTACCTGGACCTTGAGCAGATCCTCGCCGACCTGCAGGCCCGTCCTTTGATGCAGCATGTACTGGTCACCGGACGTGGCGCCAAACCTGAACTGATAGACCTGGCCGATACCGTGACCGAAATGGGTGTGGTCAAACACGCCTTTCAGGCCGGGATCAAAGCCCAGAAAGGCATCGAATTGTGAGTGTTCCAGCATGAGAGAGTCGCGTCATTGCCCGGCGGTGTTGATCGCCGCGCCGGCTTCCGGTCAGGGCAAGACCACCGTAACCGCTGCCTTGGCCCGATTGCATCGCAATCAGGGGCGCAAAGTGCGGGTGTTTAAATGTGGCCCTGATTTTCTCGACCCGATGATTCTGGAGCGTGCCAGCGGTGCGCCGGTGTATCAGGTGGATTTGTGGATGGTGGGTGCGGATGAAAGTCGCCGCCTGCTGTGGGAGGCCGCCGGTGAAGCAGACCTGATCCTGATCGAAGGCGTCATGGGGTTGTTCGACGGTACGCCGTCCAGCGCCGATCTGGCGCGGCATTTTGGCGTCCCGGTATTGGGTGTGATTGATGGCACTGCAATGGCCCAGACGTTCGGTGCCCTGGCCTTGGGACTGGCGCGCTACCAGCCGGATCTGCCGTTCGCCGGGGTGCTGGCCAACCGGGTCGGCACGGTGCGTCATGCCCAGTTGCTCGAAGGCAGCCTGACCGAAGGCTTGCGCTGGTACGGGGCGTTGTCCCGTGAGACCGGTATCGAGTTGCCGAGTCGGCATTTGGGGCTGGTGCAGGCCAGTGAGCTCAACGACCTGGATGCGCGTCTCGACGCGGCAGCCAATGCTTTGGCCAGTACCTGTGAGGTAGCGCTGCCACCCGCCGTTGAATTTGCCGCGCCTGAGCCCGTGACGGTCGAGCCATTGTTGGCTGGGGTTCGAATTGCTGTAGCCCGGGATGAAGCCTTTGCCTTCACCTATGGAGCGAGTCTGGACCTGTTGCGGACGATGGGAGCCGAGCTGGTGTTTTTTTCGCCGATTCGCGATACCTGCCTGCCCGAGGCCGACAGTCTTTATTTACCGGGTGGTTATCCGGAATTGCATCACCTTGAGCTGTCGCGCAATGCACCGATGCTTGAGGCGATCCGCACCCATCACGCCGCAGGTAAACCGCTGCTGGCCGAATGTGGTGGCATGCTTTATCTGCTCGATGCCTTGACCGATGTTGACGGTCAGCGTGCCGAGCTGGTGGGTTTGCTGACGGGGGAGGCGACGATGCAAAAGCGTCTGGCGGCGTTGGCATTGCAATCGGTGGACATGCCCGAAGGGCTGCTGCGTGGTCACACTTACCATCACTCGCTGACCAGCACTGAGCTTGAACCTGTTGCCCGTGGCCTGAGCCCCAATGGCGGGCGCGGTGCCGAAGCGGTGTATCGCGAAGGGCGGATGACCGCCTCTTACGTGCACTTCTACTTTCCGTCCAATCCTCAAGCCATTGCTGCGCTGTTTGCGCCGTGTACTGTGAAGGCGTCATGACCGACAACGCCTTTAGCCCTGAAGAGCGCGCAGCCGTGTACCGCGCCATTGCCGAGCGCCGCGACATGCGGCACTTCAGTGGTGGCAGCGTGGCACCCGAACTGTTATCGCGTTTGCTTGAAGCGGCGCACCAGGCTCCGAGCGTGGGACTGATGCAGCCGTGGCGGTTTATCCGCATTACTGACCGGGCACTGCGGGGCAAGATCCAGGGATTGGTCGAAGCTGAGCGGGTACGTACCGCCGAGGCGTTGGGTCAGCGCTCCGATGAGTTCATGACGCTCAAGGTCGAAGGTATACAGGACTGCGCCGAGGTGCTGGTGGCGGCATTGATGGATGACCGTGAAAAGCATATTTTTGGCCGACGCACCCTGCCGGAAATGGACATGGCGTCGTTGTCGTGTGCGATTCAAAACCTGTGGTTGGCGGCGCGTGTCGAAGGCTTGGGCATGGGCTGGGTGTCGTTGTTCGAGCCTGAAGCCCTGGCCGATTTACTGGGTTTACCTGCGGGAGCCAAACCTCTGGCCGTGTTGTGTCTGGGCCCGGTCGAGGCCTTTTATCCGGCACCCATGCTGGTGCTGGAAGGGTGGGCGCAAGCGCGTCCGCTGAGTGAACTGGTGTATGAGAATTATTGGGGAGTGAGTCCATGAGTGTGGCGTTGCTGTGCGTCGCCGGTGTGGCGCTTGATGCGCTGTTTGGCGAGCCCAAGCGCTGGCATCCGCTGGTCGCGTTTGGCCGTATGGCCGAGCGTATCGAGCAGCGGTTCAATTCTGGCGGACGTGGCTGGCGCAGTCATGGGGTGACGGCCTGGGTGCTGGCGGTGCTGCCGTTGACGATCCTTGCAACGGCTCTTTCATGGCTGCCGTATATCGGCTGGCTGGTGGAAATTCTGGCACTGTATTGCGCGTTGGGCATGCGCAGCCTTGGCGAGCACGTTCAGCCGGTTGCCGAGGCCTTGCGCGCCAATGACCTGGACGAGGCGCGGACCCGGGTCGGTTATCTGGTCAGTCGCCAAACCAGCGAGCTGGATTCGACTGAAGTTGCCCGCGCTGCCACTGAGTCTGTGCTCGAAAATGGCAGTGATGCGGTCTTCGCCACTATTTTCTGGTTTGTCGTGGCGGGAGCGCCGGGTGTGGTGCTCTATCGTTTAAGTAATACGCTGGACGCGATGTGGGGTTATCGCAACGAGCGCTTTGAGCGTTTTGGTTGGGCTGCTGCCCGTATCGACGATGTTCTTAACTATATTCCTGCAAGGTTGGTGGCGTTGACTTACGCCGTGCTGGGTAAAACCCGACTGGCCTTGAAGTGCTGGCGCAAGCAGGCACCTCAGTGGGACAGCCCCAATGCAGGCCCGGTAATGGCCGCAGGCGCAGGTGCCCTGGGTGTTGAGCTGGGTGGCCCGGCGATTTATCACGGCGAACTGCATGAGCGCCCGCAGTTGGGCGAAGGCGTGCCAGCGGATGCCGACTCGATTGGTCGTGGTTGGCAGTTGGTGCAACGTGGCGTATGGCTGTGGCTATTGGTTCTGTGTGCGTGGAGTGAATTCTATGCTTGAGCACGGCGGACGTTTACGCAGGGCGGCGCAGCATTACGGTATTGCCGAGGCTGACTGGCTGGATTTGTCCACTGGACTGGCGCCCTGGCCCTTTGATATTCCCCCTGTACCCGAGCGTGCCTGGGCGCGTTTGCCTGAAACCGACGATGGTCTTGAGCAAGCCGCCTGTGCCTATTACGGCGCGTTGAGTGTCTTGCCGGTGCCGGGCTCGCAGTGCGCGATCCAGCTGCTGCCGCGCCTGCGTCGCAGTGGAAAGGTGGGTGTGCTGTCGCCGTGTTACGCCGAACATGCACATGCCTGGAGGCACAGCGGGCATATCGTGCGTGAAATCATGGAACAGGAAGTCGATTTCTACCTCGACACGCTGGACGTGCTGGTGGTGGTCAATCCCAACAACCCTACCGGGTTGAAGCTGTCGCCGGAGCGTTTGCTGGAATGGCATGCGCGGCTGGTGCAGCGCGGTGGCTGGCTGGTGGTGGACGAAGCCTTTATGGACAACACCCCAGAACTTAGCCTGGCCGAGCACACACAGCGTACCGGGCTGATCGTGTTGCGTTCTTTCGGCAAGTTTTTTGGTCTGGCCGGGGTACGGTTGGGTTTTGTGCTGGCCGAGCAAAAATTACTCAAGTTGCTGGCCGAGCAAGTTGGGCCCTGGGCCGTTAGCGGTCCCACGCGCATCGTCGGTCAGGCCTGCCTGCTCGACACCGACGGCCATGCTCGCCAGCGCGAGCGCAGTGAGCTGGCCAGCGGGCGGCTTGAGCGATTGCTGGGGTTGCATGATTTGCCGCCGTACGGCGGCTGTGCATTGTTCCAGTGGTTAATCACGCCTCACGCCGATCGCCTGTACGAATTTATGGCGCACCGCGGCATTTTGCTGCGCCTGTTTGCCCACAACAGCAGCGTACGTTTTGGCCTGCCTGCCGATGAGGCTGACTGGGTGCGCCTGGAGCAGGCATTGGCAGCGTATACCAAGGAAACCACATGAGTACGTTGATGGTGCAAGGCACCACATCCGATGCCGGCAAGAGCACGCTGGTGACGGCCCTGTGCCGCTGGCTGACCCGCCAGGGCGTCGCTGTGGTGCCGTTCAAACCGCAAAACATGGCGCTCAACAGCGCAGTGACCGCCGAGGGTGGCGAGATCGGTCGTGCCCAGGCAGTGCAGGCCCAGGCGGCTGGATTGGCGCCGCACACGGACATGAATCCGGTGCTGCTCAAGCCCAATAGCGACACCGGTGCCCAAGTGATTATTCACGGGCGTGCCGTCACCAGCATGAATGCGGTGGCGTATCACGACTACAAGGCCATTGCCATGCAAGCGGTATTGGCCTCGCATCAGCGTTTGAGTGCCGCATATCCGGTGGTCATGGTCGAGGGCGCGGGTTCGCCGGCCGAGATCAATTTGCGGGCCGGTGATATCGCAAACATGGGCTTTGCCGAAGCGGTTGATTGCCCGGTGGTGTTGATTGCCGATATCAATCGCGGCGGGGTGTTTGCCCATCTGGTCGGCACTCTGGAGTTGCTGTCCGAGACCGAACAGGCACGGGTCAAGGGGTTCATCATCAACCGTTTTCGTGGCGATATCGCGTTGCTCCAGCCCGGCCTCGACTGGCTGGAACAACGCACCGGCAAACCGGTGATCGGCGTGTTGCCCTATGTGATGGACCTGCATCTTGAGGCCGAAGACGGCATTGATCAGCGCCAGACTGACAAGGTCGAACAGGTGCTCAACGTGGTGGTGCCGGTATTGCCGCGTATCAGCAATCACACCGACTTCGATCCGTTGCGCCTGCACCCGCAAGTAAACCTGCAGTTTGTGGGGCCGGGGCAACCGATCCCGCCCGCAGACTTGATCATCCTGCCTGGCTCCAAGAGCGTGCGCAGCGATCTGGTGTACTTGCGCGCCAATGGCTGGGATGCGGCCATCAGCCGTCATTTGCGTTACGGCGGAAAACTGCTTGGAATTTGCGGCGGTTTACAGATGCTCGGTGAGCAGGTCCACGACCCGCTGGGCCTTGAAGGGCCAGCCGGTTCAAGTGCCGGGTTGGGCTTGCTGGCGTTTAGCACCGAGCTTGCAGCCGAGAAGCAGTTGCGCAATGTGCGCGGGCATTTGACTCTTGAGAACGCACTCGTCAGCGGCTATGAAATCCACGCCGGCGTGACCACGGGCGTAGCGCTGGAGCTGCCAGTGGTGCACCTGGATGACGGGCGCTGTGATGGCGCGCAAAGTGCGGACGGGCAAATCCTCGGCACTTATCTGCATGGTGTGTTCGAGTCGCCTGCGGCTTGCAGTGCGTTGCTGCGTTGGGCCGGTTTGCAGGATGTGCAAGAAGTGGACTACCACGCCCTGCGCGAGCGAGATATCGAACGGCTGGCGGATCTGGTGGAAAACCATCTGGATACCGCGTACTTGCGAGCGTTGTGCAGAATTTAAATCTGTGGGAGCGAGCCTGCTCGCGAAGCCGCATTGGAGTTTTCGCGAGCAGGCTCGCTCCCACAGTTCCAGAGGTTTATTGACATGCTGCAACTGATTTTGGGTGGTGCCCGCTCGGGTAAAAGCCGTCTGGCTGAAAAGCTGGCGACCGAGTCCGGCTGTGCCGTCACCTACATAGCCACCAGTCAGCCGCTGGACGGTGAGATGAACGAGCGCGTGCGCCATCATCGCGAACGTCGTCCCGGGCATTGGGCGCTCATCGAGGAGCCGATTGAGCTGGCCCGGGTGCTGCGTGACAACGCTCGCGCCGATGCTTGTTTGCTGGTGGATTGCCTGACGCTGTGGCTGACCAATCTGCTGATGCTCGAAGACCCGCAGCGCTTGAATGCCGAGCGTGACGCGCTGTTGGAATGCCTGGCTGATCTGCCGGGCGAAATTGTGTTTGTCAGCAACGAAACCGGAATGGGTGTCGTGCCGCTGGGCGAATTGACTCGCCGCTATGTCGATGAAGCCGGTTGGTTGCATCAAGCCCTGGCCGAACGCTGTCAGCGAGTCGTGCTGACAGTGGCGGGCCTGCCCCTGACGTTGAAAGGAACTGCATTATGAGCACCCCTTGGTGGCTGAACCCCTGCAAGCCCGTTGACCGTGACATGCAAGCGGCCGCGGCCGAGCGTCAGCAGCAACTGACCAAGCCCGCAGGCTCCCTGGGTCAGCTTGAGGCGTTGGCGGTGCAACTGGCTGGTTTGCAAGGGCGACTCAAGCCCCGTGTCGATCAGGTATGGATCGGGATTTTTGCAGGTGATCACGGCGTAGTCGTTGAAGGTGTGTCGGCCTATCCGCAAGCGGTCACCGGGCAAATGCTGCACAACTTTGTCAGTGGTGGTGCGGCAATCAGTGTGCTGGCCCGCCAATTGGGCGCGCAACTGGATGTGGTGGACCTGGGTACGGTGACGCCGATGCTTGATCTGCCGGGTGTGCGTCACTTGCAGTTGGGCGCGGGTACGGCCAATTTTGCGACGGGTCCTGCGATGTCCGACGCTCAGGGTTTGAAAGCTCTGCACGCTGGGCGCGACAGTATTTTGCGGGCACAGGCTGCAGGCAGCGAGGTGTTTATCGGCGGTGAAATGGGGATCGGCAATACCGCGTCTGCCAGTGCCGTGGCCAGTGCGCTGCTTGATTGCCCGGCCTCACTGTTGACCGGGCCAGGCACGGGGCTGGATGCAGCCGGTGTAAGCCACAAGGCGCGGGTGATTGACCGTGCGCTGGCGTTGCATGCCGGTCACCTCGACGATCCGCTGCAGACTCTGTTTCGCTTGGGGGGCTTTGAAATTGCTGCCTTGGTCGGCGCCTATGTGGCCTGTGCCCAGGAAGGCATCGTGGCGGTGGTCGATGGATTTATCTGCACCGTCGCGGCCATGGTCGCCGTGCGCTTGAATCCGCTGTGTCGCGATTGGTTGATCTTCAGTCATCGAGGGGCTGAGCAGGGGCATCGCCATGTGCTGGAAAGCTTGCAGGCTGAGCCGTTGCTTGATCTGGGCTTGCGTCTGGGCGAGGGCAGCGGTGCTGCGTTGGTGGTGCCGTTGATGCGTTTGGCGTGCGACCTGCACGGGCAGATGGCGACCTTTGCCGAAGCCGCCGTGGCAGATCGTCCGGCATGACCGTGCAGCTGGATTTGCTGCGTCATGGCGAGACCGAGCTGGGTGGCGGTTTGCGCGGCAGCCTTGACGACGCCTTGACGACATTGGGCTGGACGCAAATGCGAGATGCCGTGACAGGCCAAGGACCGTGGGATCGAATCGTGAGCTCGCCGTTGCAACGCTGCGCATTGTTTGCCCGGGAACTGAGCGAGCGGCTCGATCTGCCTGTGTCGTTCGACAAGGATCTGCAAGAACTTCATTTTGGTGCTTGGGAAGGGCAGAGCGCTGCGGCGCTGATGGAAGCCGATGAGCAAGCCTTGGGCTTGTTCTGGGCCGACCCTTATGCCTTTACCCCGCCCGACGGCGAGCCAGTGCTTGAGTTCTCGGCGCGGGTGCTATCGGCCGTCAGCCGTTTGCAGCGGGATTTTGCAGGCCAGCGGGTGCTGGTGGTATGCCATGGCGGGGTGATGAAGTTGTTGTTGGCCCAGGCTCGCGGTATGCCTCGCGAGCAGTTGCTGCAAGTACCGGTAATCCACGGCGCGCTGTTCGGGTTGCAGGTCGGCCCCGATGGAGAGCTCGCCGAGGTCGATCAGTGATGTTGCCGTTCTGGATTGCCTTGCAGTTTTTGAGCAGCTTGCCAATTCGCCTGCCGGGTATGCCCCAGCCTCAGGAAATGGGGCGTTCACTGCTGTTTTATCCGCTGGTGGGCTTGCTGTTCGGTTTGCTGTTGTGGGGCCTCAATGCACTGCTGACAGATGCGCCGCTGATGTTGCACGCCGCTTTACTGTTGACGGCTTGGGTGTTGCTCAGCGGCGGGCTGCATCTGGATGGCCTGGCTGACAGTGCCGATGCCTGGCTGGGTGGCTTTGGCGATCGCGACCGCACGCTGACCATCATGAAAGACCCCCGCAGCGGACCGATCGCGGTGGTTACGCTGACGTTGGTGTTATTGCTCAAGTTCTGTGCGCTGCTGGCGTTGATAGAACAGCACAACGGTGCACTACTTCTGATCGCTCCCTTGATCGGGCGCAGCGCTTTGCTGGCCGTATTCCTGACCACCCCGTATGTACGGGCCGGTGGTTTGGGGCAGGCGCTGGCTGACCATTTGCCGCGCAAGGCGGGCTGGTGGATGTTGGGAGGCAGTGCCCTGGCGTGTGTGGTATTGGCCGGGTATGCCGGGTTGTGGGCATTGCTACTGGCAGCCGTGGGGTTTGAAGGGCTACGCCGGGTGATGATGCGCCGTCTGGGAGGCACCACGGGCGATACCGCTGGTGCGCTGCTGGAGTTGCTCGAAGTGCTGGTGTTGGTTGGGCTGGCGTTGATCGTTGCCTGACGTGCTGCCAGATTCACCAAGGTTGATCGCTCTGAGATAAATCTTGATTCTGTTTTATTGCGGGTATATACATACAAAATGTTACCAACTCAGTGTTTATGCACCAATCTGCGACGTGCTGCGCGTGGCGTGAGCAGGCATTACGACGGCGCTCTCGACGGCTTCGGGATCAACGTCGCCCAGTATTCTTTGCTGTGTAATCTCAAGCGGCTCGATCAACCCAGCATTTCCAGCCTGGCAGAAGCGATGGGGCTGGATCGCAGTACGTTGGGGCGTAATGTGCGGGTGCTTGAGGGCGCGGGTCTGTTGAAACTGATGGAGGGGGCTGATCAGCGTAATCGTCTGGTTTGCCTGACCCAGGCAGGGGACGAGTGCTTGACGGCTGCCCTGCCTGCCTGGGAGGACGCTCAGCAGCGCTTGATGGATCGTTTGGGTGAAGCCAAGCGCGCACAACTGTTACAGCTATTGGATGAGTTGGCAGGCACTGATTGAGAACACCCCCTAGGGGGCAGCGGTTCGATTATAAATGGGTATATACCCGCTCCCGGAGAACAACAATGACATCGGTGTGGCGCAACAGTGGATGGGTCCTTCTTGGCAGTGCGCTTATCCTGGCTCTGTCTTTGGGCGTAAGGCATGGGTTCGGTCTGTTTCTGCCTCCCATGAGCGCGCAATTTGGCTGGGGGCGTGAGGTGTTTGCCTTTGCTATTGCCTTGCAGAACCTGATCTGGGGCCTGGCTCAGCCTTTTACCGGGGCGCTGGCAGACCGCTTTGGCGCGGCCAGGGTGGTGATCGTCGGGGGTGTGTTGTATGCGGTGGGGTTGCTGTTGATGGGGCTGTCGGATTCGCCGCTGTCACTGTCGTTGAGCGCGGGGCTGCTGATCGGGATCGGTCTGTCCGGTACTTCGTTCTCGGTAATCCTGGGTGTCGTCGGGCGCGCCTTGCCCGCAGAAAAACGCAGCATGGGCATGGGGATTGCCAGTGCGGCGGGGTCTTTTGGTCAGTTCGCGATGTTGCCCGGTACCTTGGGGTTGATTGGCTGGCTCGGTTGGTCGACGGCGCTATTGGTGTTGGGTGTGTTGGTGGCGCTGATTGTGCCGTTGGTCAGCATGCTCAAGGATCGGCCGTTACCCAATCTGGGTGGCGAGCAAACCCTCAAGGAGGCTCTGCGTGAGGCGTGCTCGCACTCGGGCTTCTGGCTATTGGCGTTTGGCTTTTTTGTCTGCGGCTTTCAGGTGGTGTTTATTGGCATCCACTTGCCGGCCTATCTGGTGGATCAGCACCTTCCTGCGACAGTGGGTACGACGGTGCTTGCGCTGATTGGCCTGTTCAATATTTTTGGTACCTACACCGCCGGTTGGCTAGGAGGGCGGATGTCCAAGCCCCGTTTGTTGACAGGTTTGTACCTGGCCCGGGCGGTGGTGATTGTGTTGTTTCTGTGGGCGCCAGTAACGCAGTTCAGTGCATATCTGTTCGGCATGGCCATGGGGTTTTTGTGGCTGTCGACGGTGCCATTGACCAACGGTACGGTGGCAACCATGTTTGGCGTCCGTAACTTGTCGATGCTGGGCGGGATCGTATTTTTGTTCCATCAGCTCGGGGCATTCCTGGGCGGCTGGTTGGGTGGCGTGGTCTATGATCAGACAGGTAGTTACGATCTGATCTGGCAGGTCTCAATCTTGTTAAGCCTGTTGGCTGCGGCCTTGAACTGGCCGGTGCGCGAGCGCCCGGTGGCCCGTTTGCAGGCGCAGGGGAGTATGGGGTGAATTCAACCTGGATATGGCTCGGTGCAGCCAGTATTGGTGTTTTGTTGCTGGCCCTTGTGTGGTGGGGCTGGCATCAAGGCGGACTGGCTTTAATGCAGTTAGGCATGGGCGCTTGCTAGTGTGGCGTCGGGTGAGTAAGTTCTGAGCCTGCCTCTTTTTAAAGGACACCGATGATGCTTAAGCGCTGGATTGCGATGCCTGTACTGCTGATAGCTTGTGCCGGCTCGGTTTGGGCGGCGGATTGTCCCCCTTTGCTGGAAGGTACATTGCCTAAATTGCGGGCCAAGGAATCTATTGATCTGTGCCAGCGCTTTGCAGGCAAGCCGCTGTTGATCGTCAATACGGCGAGCTTTTGCGGCTTTGCCCCTCAATTCAAGGGGCTTGAGGCGCTGAACCAGCGCTACAAGGGTCAGGGGCTGGAGTTGATTGGTGTGCCGTCGGATGACTTCAAGCAGGAATCCAAAGATGGCGAAGAGACGGCCAAGGTGTGTTACGTCAATTACGGTGTGACTTTCACCATGATCGATCCGCAGCATGTGCGTGGGCCTGATGCGACGCACCTGTTCAAGGTACTGGCCGAGCAGAGCAGCGCGCCGAAGTGGAATTTCTATAAGTACGTGGTTGATCGTCAGGGCAATGTGATTGCCAGCTTCTCTAGCCTTACTAAACCCGATAGCCCGGAATTGATCGAGGCGATCGACAAGGCCATTGCTTCAAAGCCCTGAAACGCGCACCCATTAAAAATCCCCGCCTCGGTAACGAGAGCGGGGATTTTTTTGATTCAGCAGGCGAGGCGGTTGGCCTCGCGGTGAATCAGAACTTGTAGGTTGCACCTACTGCAAAGCCGTTAGCGCTGTTTTCATATTTGGCGCTGTAGCGGTTGATGCCTTTCGAATCGTTGACCTTGACCGACTCTTCCTTCAGGTAGGAGTAAGCCGCATCAATGGTTAGGTTCTCGTTGACGGCATAACCGGCACCCAAGCTGAAGATCGTCCGGTCACCGGTAGGAATGCGTGGCGAGCGATTTTCATTGTTGGTAGGCGATTGGTCCCAGGTCAGACCGGTACGCAGTACCCACTGCTTGTTCAACTGATAAGACGTGCCAATGGCGTAAGCCCAGGTGTCGTGCCAGTTTTGATCTTCTTTGATGGTGGTGAAAGCTTGAGCGCCACCTGCGCCAGCGTTGGCAGCAGTAACGCCTTCGTTTTTGACGGTAATGTCTTTCAGACGGCTCCAGCGCGTCCATGTAGTACCGGCATAGAGCTTCCATGCATCAGACATATCTTGGGTGACGGACAGGTCCCAGGACTCTGGGGTGTCGATCGACAGCGAAGCGTCATAGCGATTGCTTTTCAGCAGTCCAGCTGGTGTTCCGGCGCCAGCCTCGATGTCAGTGTGACCCTTGAGCTTGTAGCTGACTTTGGAGTGGTAGGTCAGGCCAACGCGGGTGGTGTCTGTCGCTTGCACCAAAATACCGGCGTTGAACCCCAGAGCTGTATCGTCGCCTTTGATTTTGACGTGGGCTTCAGGGGTGCCCGGGACCAACGCAAGATCAGATTCCAGCTTGCCAGCGATGCGGTTGATGGTTGGACCGAAGCCTACCGAAACCCGATCGTTGAATGCATAGCTGACAGTAGGCTGCAAGGTGACGACAGCAACGTCACTGGTGCTACCGAATGCACGGCCCTGGAAGTTTTTTTCATATTCTGTGGCAAGGCCGAATGGGGCATATACACCAAAGCCAACAGCCCACTGGTCGTTGAGTCGATTTGTATAGAAACCCATCGGTACGCCGGTGAAGGGCACCATATCGCCTTTGTTGGTACCTCTGGCGTTACCGCTGGCATCCTTGATGTTGGATGATGCATCAATTACAGCGACACCGCCGGTCACTTGCTGACCTTGAAGGCGGGACATACCGGCAGGGTTACCAAAAACGGTACTTGCATCGTCGGCAGAAGATGAACGACCTGCGAAACCGGTCCCCATACCGCTGACGCTTTGTTCGTTAAGTGCGAAGCCGCTGGCGAAAATCTGGCTGGAAGCCAAAGTGACAGCGAGGCCAAGTGTGGTCTTGAGCATTACTTTTTTCATTATTAGAACTCCTTATGATCACCGGACGAAAACTACCAACATTTTTGTTGAAGCGCTATAGGCTAAATCGCAGAAGATAGCGATGTTTTGTAGGACAATCCGACCGGTTTCAGGCTTTTTAGAGATTGTTGTAAGTGGCGGAAATCTCAAGCCACTTGGTTGAGAGGTAAAACGCAGGTACGCCAAGCATGGGCGAAATCCCGTAAACGTCCATGTGGTTCAAAGGCTTGGCGCCAAATTCTTGCCATGCCCAGCAGGTCATCGGCTGGTGGGATGGCGATCTTTTGCTGTTCGATCAACAACCAGGCAATGGCCGTGGCATACCGCAAATTAACGGTGAGCTCGAGGTGAGGGCTGCACAAGAATGCATGCTGGCTGGCCAGCCCCCGAACCAGGCTCGCCAGATCGGGGTCGTGGGCCAGGTACCCATCCCACAAGGCTGAATGACGAAGTTCGCGTATGCAGTAAAGGCCATGACCGTGACGATCATGCAGAGCCGAGCCTAAATGTGACTGGCTGGCTGCAATACCTAGCAACAAAGCTTCTGCGTCCGGGTTGTCCTGCCCCAGATACAGAAGCGTTGGTCGAATCACGTACTGGCTCAATTCCCTGGCGGCGATACCCATAAAGTCCTCGAGGCCCGAAATGACCAGCGATACCCTAGAGCTTGGCAGCTGTGGATCGAAAGGGTTCGCTGGAAGCGGAACATGCCGCTTAAGTTGAAGTGTAGTGTCATATCTTTGCTGTAAAGGACTGTTTTTAAAACATTTCAAGCTTCGGGTCGGTGGCTATATATCCGCAAGGACTTAAGCAATGCCGAATGTTTCTTAAATGGCAGGCAACAAAAAGCCCTGCGGATCAGGCAGGGCTTGTTGTGTAACGCTCAAGCTTTCAGGCAACAAGGGCCTGACGAGTACGCTCGATCACAGCTTGCAGAGGTTCTGCGCTGGAGTATTGGTCAGGGTACAAACGTTCGCTGTGACGTGCGATACCGTGTTCGTTGACCAGGGTGAAGCTGAAGCATCCTTTGCGAGCGGCCATAATCAGGCAGTTCATTGGAGCAAAGGCGTTGGTTAGGGTGCGAATGGCATCCTGAGTATGGATTTGAGTAGACATAGTTATTAGGTGTTCCTACAAATGACACGGATTCGATCCGTGCTGCGTTAAAACGTTCCAGTGACGCCGAGCCATTCTTTGGCTGGACGAAGAACCTGACTGGAACAAAGCCGCCAGTTGGAGCGCATTAATTATGTGGCGCTTGGGCTGGCAGGTAGGTACTTAGGAGGGCAGGCAATCACAACTGGAGCTAAGGTTCCGTGCTCCGGGTGAAGATCCTGATCAATTTGCAGGTTGGTTCGGTCAGAGTAAAAGAACTTCGCGATACCCTGTGCGTTTGTGCAGAGGCTGTATCGTCGCAAGTTTTACCTGGAAACCATCTAGGGGGTCGATCCCGCTTTGTCAGCGCTGCTTTGCATTACGCAAGGTGGCTGGGAGGATTTGTTCGGCCCGAATTGACTTTCAGCTTGGTACTAACGCTGCGGATACTAACGGGTTGAAATATTAAACGCAAGTGTGCTAGAAAAAATACTTTACGTAGTCGTGGCTCATGCAGTGAAAAATCCACTGGCGGCTCCGTACTTAGTCAGTGGTTTTGCTTGGTAATAGTACATATTTGGCCATTTACCAGGGACCGCCGAGCGGGTTTTATTGACTCAATACCTGCACAGCAGCGCTCTGTAGCGGTGCGCTGGCCTACAGATTATGCGCTGTAACGGCCCGGATTCCTGCTCTGAATGTGAACTTGTGCACATTTGCAGTGCTGCTCACAAAATCGGCGCAGATACCCGTGTGTTAGTCCGCCTAGCCTGTCTGGTAAATTTAAGTCAATGAAAAACATCGTTTTTTTTAATTGGTGAAAAAATCGACAGTTTGACCTGAGGCCCCGTAGGGTGGGCCTTTGCGGGGGTTAAACTGGGGTTGTCCACTGACTTATCCACAGGATCTGTGGATTGTCCCGTGCGCTTGCTCTAGATCAAGGGTGTAGACTTTTTTCGACTTTACCCAAAGAAAAAAAGGAGTAGAGTGGCGCGCCTTCTGTTCTGCCCACAGTGTCGTATGAAGTTCCGCACAGCTACTTCCTCTGTTACTCGCTCAAATACATCCAATGATGCCCCCAAACGCTTTTCTTTGCGGGTGGCCATCTGGTTGCTGGATAACCCGCGCCTGGGTGCCAACCCCAGCGTTCAGCACGTTGCCGGACATTTGCTCAAGCAGCCCGCGCGCCAGGGTGTAGTACTTGCGCAGAGTCGTTTGGGGCAATTGATGTGCCGTGAATGCGGCAGCGCCCGCGACCAGCGTATCGGCCATGAATTGTTGCGTCAGGCGGCCCGTGCTGGCGATCGTCTGGCACAGCAGGAATTGAGCAAGGCCGAAGACTGAACTGTCTTCGGCGCTGTCTGTTGGTTACCCTTGCTCTTTTACCTCGCGTGGAGGGGTTATGGCCCTGGATCTGAGCAGTCTGTTGCTTGGCCTGGCAGCAGCAAGCGTGCCATTACTGGCGTTTATCTGGCAGTTGCAGCGTCGTGCCAGTGGTCATCACGCTGAGCTTGCGTTGCTCAGCGAGCGTTTGAACACTGCGCAACTGGCCCAGGAAGGCTTGAGTGCCCAGCTGGATGCGTGCCGCGACGAAGTCAGTGATCTGGGGCAGGCCAATGCAGCCAAGCAGGCCGAACTGGCCGCGCTGCGTCGAGAGGTTGAGTTGTTGCAGGTGGAGCGCGATAATGGACGCGATGCTGCCCACGCCTGGAACCTGGAGCGCAATCAAAAAGAAGTCGAGCTGCGTCGCCTGGATGCTCATGCGTCTGCGCTGGCTGCCGAGTTACGCGAACAGCAAGACAGCCATCAGCAGCGACTCAATGACCTGCAAGGTTCAAGGGATGAACTGCGGGCGCAATTTGCCGAGCTGGCGGGCAAGATCTTTGATGAGCGTGAGCAGCGCTTCGCCGAAACCAGCAATGAGCGCCTAGGGCAACTGCTCGATCCGCTGAAAGAACGTATCCAGTCGTTTGAAAAGCGCGTTGAGGAAAGCTATCAGCAGGAATCGCGTGAGCGTTTCTCCCTTGGCAAAGAGCTTGAGCGCTTGCAGCAATTGAACCTGCGCCTGAGTGATGAGGCGACCAACCTGACGCGGGCCTTGAAAGGCCAGAAAACCCAGGGTAACTGGGGTGAGTTGATTCTGGAGCGGGTTCTTGAGCATGCAGGGCTTGAGAAAGGTCGCGAATACCAGACCCAGGTGAACCTCAAGGGGCCCGACGGCGAGCGTTTCCAGCCCGACGTGCTGATCATGTTGCCGGGTGACAAGCAGGTTGTAGTCGACTCCAAGGTCAGCCTGACGGCGTATCAACAGTACGTCAGTGCAGAGGACGACGTGATTGGGCAAGCGGCACTCAAACAGCACGTGTTGTCCCTGCGCAATCATGTAAAGGGGCTTGCCGGCAAAGACTACAAACGCCTGGAAGGGCTTCACAGCCTGGATTTCGTGCTGTTGTTCGTACCAATCGAGGCCGCCTTTTCGGCGGCGTTGCAAGCCGAACCAAACCTGTTTCAAGAGGCTTTCGATCGTCATATCGTGATCGTCAGCCCTACCACACTGCTTGCCACCTTGCGGGTGATTGACAGCCTCTGGAAGCAGGAGCGCCAAGGCCAGAATGCCCGTGAAATTGCCGAGCGCGCAGGCTGGCTCTACGACAAATTCGTACTGTTTATTCAGGATCTGGATGAGGTAGGCAATCGCCTTCAGCAGCTGGACAAGGCCTACAGTTCAGCCCGAAACAAGCTCACTGAAGGGCGAGGGAATCTGGTTAGTCGCAGCGAACAGCTCAAGTTGCTGGGCGCAAGGGCCAGTAAAAGCTTGCCTGCCGACTTGCTGGAGCGGGCCATGACCGACGTTGATGGCGTGGCCCATCCAGCGGAATAAGAGCTGGAGATGGGGTTTATGGGATCAAGCATGCTCCCACAAGTTTAGCCCCCTCCCTTCGCTGTCAGAGCGGCACATGCCTGCTCAGCAGCGCTCGCAGAACCGCAGGCTTAACCGGCTTAGGCAGGTATTCAAGGCCTGCGGCATGCACCTGTGCAATCATCTCCGGGCGGCCATCGGCGCTGATCACCACGCCCGGGACCGGTTCGCCCAACTGTGTTCGCAGCCAGCCCATCAGTTCTGTCCCGACCTCGCCATCATCCAGGTGATAGTCAACCAGTACCAGTTGCGGCCGCACGCCTTCGTTGAGCAGTGCGGCGCACTCTTCGCGGTTGCGTGCCGTCCACACGCGGCAGCCCCAGCGTGTGAGCAGGCTCTGCATGCCAATCAGGATGCTGTCTTCATTATCGACACACAGCACTTGAGCGCCTGCCAGTGGTTGTCCATTCTGCTCGGCAGCGACGGGCTGTGGCGCCGCCTGGCTCTTCGCCATCGGCACGCTGACGCTGAACACGCTGCCAAAGCCGGGCCATGAGCGTACTTGCAGGGTGTGGCCGAGCACCTGGCACAAGCCGTCGGCAATCGCCAAGCCCAGGCCCAAGCCTTTTTCGGCGCGGGTCTGGTGGCTATCGAGGCGTTTGAACTCTTCAAAAATGACCTGCAGTTTGTCTTCCGGGATACCCGGCCCGCGGTCCCACACCTCAAGGCACAGTTCGCCGCCGCGTCGTCGTACACCCAGCAATACGGGGCCTTTGGCGTAGCGAAAGGCGTTAGTCAGGAAGTTCTGCAAGATACGCCGCAGTAACTTGATGTCGCTGTTGACCCGCACACGGCTGCCCCGAACTCTAAAGTTCAAGCCCTGTTCCTGTGCCTGGGCGGTGAATTCATTGCCGAGGGTTTCAAACAGATCGTTAATGGCGAAAGGTTTGAGGTCGGGGGTGATCTTGCCGTTTTCCAGGCGCGAAATATCCAGTAGGTCACTGATCAGGTCTTCTGCGGAGCGCAATGAACTGTCCAGATGCTGCACCAGTTTCTGAGCTTCCGCGCTCAAGCCCTCTTCCTGGTGAGAGAGAGCAGCGGAGAACAGCCGTGCAGCGTTCATTGGTTGCATCAGGTCATGGCTGACGGCAGCCAGGAACCGGGTTTTGGATTGGCTGGCTGTTTCGGCCACGCCTTTGGCTTCGGTCAGCGCCTGATTCAGTTGCGACAGTTCAAACGTGCGCTCGGCTACCCGTTGTTCCAGGCCTTCATTGGCCTCGGTGAGCGCCTGCTCGGCTTCGCGGAACGCGGTAATGTCGGTAAAACTCATCACGAAACCGCCGCCCGGCATGGGGTTGCCGATCAGCTCGATCACTCGGCCATTGGGGAACAGCCGTTCAGAGGTGTGCGCCCGGCCCTGACGCATCCAGTGCAGGCGGCGAGCCACATGCACTTCAGCTTCGCCGGGGCCGCACAGGCCGCGTTCAGCATTGTGACGAATGATGTCTGCAATCGGGCGGCCCACGCTGATAAGGCCGTCGGGGTAGTTGAACAGTTCCAGATAGCGGCGATTCCAGGCCACCAGTTTGAGTGACTGGTCAACCACGCTGATGCCCTGGGTGATGTTCTCAATCGCGCCCTGAAGCAAGGCACGGTTGAACTGCAGCACTTCCGACGCTTCATCGGCAATACGTACGACGTCTTCCAGCTGCATTTCGCGTCCTTCAATGGCCGCTTTTACTACTGCGCGGGTAGAAGACGCGCCGAGTACCCCGGCCAATAGCCGTTCGGTATGGGCGATCCACTCGCCATTGGCGTTTTGGTTGGGGTTAAAGCCCTTGCCCTGACGGTACGCGAAGCGAATAAAACTCTGATGGGCGCGTTCTTCACCGACAAAGCGCGCCGCGAGGGCAAGCAGGTCGTTGACCTGTACCGAGAGCATGGAGCGGCCGCTGGGGTGGCTACTCAGTTCCTGGCCGATAAAGCGCCCGGCCTGCCAGTGTTCTGATACTCGGGTACGCGACAACACCGAGACCCATGCAAACAGGGTGAAGTTGCCGGCCAGCGACAGCACCACACCTTGGGTCAGCGGGGTGATCGACAGGCCCAGCGGATTGCTGTGCAACCACGCCAGCCCCGGGAAGTGGCTCAAGTGCCAACCAAAGCTGTGGGCGATGATCGGCAGTACCAGGGTGTAAAACCAGATAAAGGTGCCCGTAGCCAAGCCGGCAAAAACCCCGCGACGGTTGGCCTGCTTCCAGTACAGGGCGCCGAGCATGGCCGGGGCCAGTTGAGTGACGGCAGCGAAGGCGATCTGGCCGATGGTGGCAAGGCTGGCGGTCGAACCCAACAGGCGGTAGCTGACATAAGCCAGCAACAAAATCACCACAATCGATACGCGACGAACCGAAAGCATCCAGTGACGGAACACTTCGAACGGGCGCTCGGCGTTCTTATGCCGCAGTAGCCACGGCAGAAGCATGTCGTTGGAGACCATTGTCGACAGCGCGACACTGGCAACGATCACCATGCCGGTGGCCGCCGATGCCCCGCCAATAAAAGCCAGCAAGGCCAGCGCCGGATGAGCCTGAGCCAGGGGCAGGCTGATCACGAACGAGTCAGGCAAAACTGAGCTGGGCAGTAACATTTGACCTGCCAGAGCAATCGGTACGACGAACAGGCCCGCCAGAATCAGGTACGCCGGGAACACCCATTTGGCCAGTTGCAGGTCTTGGGGCTCGATGTTCTCAACCACCGTCACGTGGAACTGTCGGGGCAGGCATATGATCGCCATCATGGCCACGCCGGTCTGGACCACCATCGAAGGCCAATTGATAGTTTCCTTCCAGTACTGTTCGAGTCGCGGGGCGAGCATGGCCTGATTGAAGAGGTCGTCGAAACCGTCATACAGGCCATAGGTCACAAAGGCGCCCACGGCGAGAAATGCGAACAGTTTGACCAGCGACTCAAAGGCAATTGCCAGCACCATGCCCCGGTGGTGCTCGGTGGCGTCGAGGTTGCGCGTACCAAACAGTATGGTGAACAGTGCCAGTACCAGCGTCACGATCAGTGCCGTGTCCTCGACCCGTGAGCCGGTAGCGTCGGCGCCTGCTCCGATCAGCAGGTTAACCCCGAGCACAATGCCTTTGAGCTGCAGGGCGATATAAGGCAGTACACCCACCAGGCAGATCAGTGCCACCACAATCGCCAGCGACTGGGATTTGCCGTAGCGGGCGGCGATAAAGTCTGCAATCGATGTGATGTTCTCTTGCTTGCTGATCATCACCATCTTTTGCAGCACCCAGGGCGCGCATACCAGCAGCAGCACAGGCCCCAGGTAAATCGGCAGGAACGCCCAGAGCTGCTCGGCGGCCTGACCGACGGCGCCAAAGAACGTCCAGCTGGTGCAGTAAACCGCCAGCGACAGGCTATAGACCCACGCGCGAACCCGCGGCGGCAGCGGTTTGCTGCGCCGGTCACCATAGAAGGCAATGGCGAACATGATGGCCATATAGGCGAGGGCGACGGCGGCGATAAGCCCGCTGGACAACGACATGGACACTCCTGAGCGTGTAAGACCCGAGCAATCCGGCTGCGGGAAGCTAGTCTCGCATGATGTTCGGGGCGCGTCAGTGTCGACGATGGTCTGAGCGCGGCCTGGTGTCGCAGTTACAGGTTTGGCCTTTGTGCCGTCTGTGAGGCGGTGGGCGGTGGGCGGTGGAAAAGAGTATGAATCGGGCGTGGCGTGCTTGAGTTCAGGATATTCTGCGTTATCTATTAAATAGATAACAGTTAGAGAAATTACCCGTTATATAGATATTCGATTTGGTTCTACTCTAGTCCTACCTCATATGAGGAACAGGAGGAACCCATGACTTGCCCTAACAAAGCCAATGCCGGTTTTCGGCCCTTTAGCCACTTGCAGCACCCGCGCGAAGTGATCCGCCAGTTCACACCCAACTGGTTTGCCGCGACCATGGGGACGGGGGTTTTGGCGCTGGCGCTGGCTCAGTTACCAGTGCATATCCCTGGCCTGCGTGCCTTTGCCGAGGGGCTATGGCTGTTCAATATCGGTTTGTTCATCCTGTTCAGCGTGCTGTATGGCGCGCGCTGGATGCTTTACTTCGACGAGGCCCGACGCATTTTCGGACACTCCACGGTGTCGATGTTCTTCGGCACCATTCCTATGGGCCTGGCGACCATTATTAACGGCTTTCTGGTGTTCGGCGTGCCACGCTGGGGCGGCGAAATGGTGCAGGTGGCCGAGGTGCTGTGGTGGATTGATGTGGCTATGGCGCTGGGCTGCGGAGTGCTGATCCCTTATCTGATGTTCACCCGCCAGGATCACAGCATTGACCAGATGACCGCTGTCTGGCTGTTGCCGGTAGTCGCAGCAGAAGTCGCGGCGGCCAGTGGCGGGCTGTTGGCGCCTTATCTGACGGATACTGCCGCGCAGTTCCACGTGCTGATTACCAGCTATGTGCTGTGGGCATTTTCGGTGCCGGTGGCGTTCAGTATTTTGACCATTTTGATCCTGCGCATGGCGCTGCATAAGTTGCCTCACGAGAGCATGGCGGCTTCCAGCTGGTTGGCCTTGGGGCCTATTGGCACCGGCGCCCTGGGCTTGTTGTTGCTGGGGGCCGATGCGCCGGCGATTTTTGCCGCCAATGGCCTGGCGCGGATCGGTGAAATCGCGGAAGGTCTGGGGCTGATCTCCGGGGTTATTTTGTGGGGCGTTGGCTTGTGGTGGATCGTTATCGCGGCGCTGATCACGATTCGTTACTTCCGCTCGGGAATCCCGTTCAATCTGGGCTGGTGGGGCTTTACCTTCCCGCTGGGCGTGTACTCGCTGGCCACCTTGCGCCTGGGCAGCATGCTGCAGCTGACCTTCTTTGATGTGGCCGGTTGTGTGCTGGTGGTGGCGCTGGCGCTGATGTGGCTGCTGGTGGGGACTCGCACGGTGCAAGGCGCTTATCGTGGCGAGCTATTTGTGTCGCCGTGTATTGCAGGCTTGAAGAAGTAAAATTTGTGCTCGGGTTCTGTGGGAAAACGCCGAATTAGGTGTAACCGCAAACAGAACCCGAGCAAGGTTGTGTCCTGAGTGTTACAACGGCCCTCCAAAGAGAAAGCCTATCAGCGCAACGTGAGTACATGGACGATGAGCCACCCCTCGCAATTCAGTTTGCTAAGCAAGCGTCGCTTCCTGCCCTTTTTCGTGACCCAGTCCCTGGGCGCTCTCAATGACAACCTGTTCAAGCAATCCCTGATTCTGGCCATCCTTTATAAGTTGAACATCGAGGGTGATAGGGGGATTTGGGTCAACCTCTGTGCGCTGCTTTTCATCGTGCCGTTTTTTCTGTTCTCGGCGCTGGCTGGGCAGTTCGGTGAAAAATACCCCAAGGATCGCCTGATACGTCTGATCAAGTTGGGTGAAATCGCGATCATGATCGTCGCGGCCATAGGGTTTGCCTTTGATCATCTGGCCTTGATGCTGGTTGCCTTGTTTGCCATGGGCACACATTCGGCACTGTTCGGGCCGGTGAAATATTCGATCCTGCCGCAAACCCTGCGTGAGGAAGAGTTGGTCGGTGGTAATGGTCTGGTCGAAATGGGCACTTTTCTGTCAATTTTGGCGGGCACTATTGGTGCCGGAATCATGCTGTCGTCCAGTAATTACACAGTAATAGTCTCGGTAGTGATCATTGCGGTGGCAGTGTTGGGGTACCTGGCCAGCCGCGCCATTCCAGCCGCGCCTGCTGATACGCCGCAGCTTCGTTTGAACTGGAATATTTTCAGCGAGTCCTGGGCCACCCTGCGCATGGGGCTGAATCAGACGCCTGCCGTGTCGCGCTCTGTAGTGGGCAATTCGTGGTTCTGGTTTGTGGGCGCGATTTACCTGACGCAGATCCCGGCCTATGCCAAAGACTGGCTGTATGGCGACGAGACCGTGGTGACGCTGATACTCACTGTGTTTTCGGTGGGTATCGCCCTGGGATCGCTGCTGTGCGAGAAGCTTTCAGGGCGCAAGGTCGAGATTGGCCTGGTGCCCTTTGGCTCATTTGGGCTGACCGTGTTTGGCCTGCTGCTGTGGTGGCATTCGGGGCTGATGCCACAAAACATTCAGACCAACGATTGGCTGGGCGTGCTGGGGTTCAGTCAGGCCTGGTGGGTGTTGTTCGATATTCTCGGACTGGGTGTGTTTGGTGGCTTCTATATAGTGCCGCTGTACGCACTGATTCAGTCCCGGACCTCCGAAAGTGAGCGGGCGCGGGTCATTGCCGCCAACAACATCCTCAATGCGCTGTTTATGGTGGTGTCGGCGCTCGTCACCATCCTGTTGCTGAGCGTGGCCAAGTTGACGATTCCCGAGTTGTTTCTCGTGGTGTCGTTGATGAACATCGCGGTCAACACTTACATCTTCAAAATCGTTCCTGAGTTCAGCATGCGCTTCATGATCTGGCTGCTCAGCCATTCCATGTACCGCGTGCAACACAAGCACCTGGATCTCATCCCGGATGAAGGCGCGGCGTTATTGGTGTGTAACCACGTATCGTTTGTGGATGCACTGCTGATTGGCGGCGCGGTACGCCGTCCGATTCGTTTTGTGATGTATTACAAAATCTACAACCTGCCAGTGCTGAACTTTATCTTCCGCACAGCGGGCACGATTCCGATTGCCGGACGTGGCGAAGACGAGGCGATCTACGAGCAGGCGTTCGACAGGATTGCCCGGTATCTGAACGATGGCGAGTTGGTGTGCATCTTCCCTGAGGGCAAACTCACCACCGATGGTCAGATCAATGAGTTCAAGGCGGGAGTGACGCGGATTCTGGAACGCACGCCGGTGCCGGTGATTCCGATGGCGTTGCAAGGGTTGTGGGGCAGCTTCTTTAGTCGCGACCCGAACAAGGGTTACTTCAAGCGACTTTGGTCACGGGTGACGTTAGTCGCTGGCGAACCGATGACGGCCACTGAGGCCACGCAGAAAGTGTTGCGTGAGAGGGTGACGGCGTTGCGCGGGGCGGTCAAATAGGTAACACAAATGTGGGAGCGGGCTTGCTCGCGATGCAGGCGCTGCGGTTCTTCAGTAAAACCGCATCGACCGCCATCGCGAGCAAGCCCGCTCCCACAGTTTGTTGTGTTATGCGCTGATCTTGAGGCCAATCAGGCCGGCAATGATCAGGGCCACACTGGCCAGCCGGAACAGCGCCATCGACTCACCAAACAGGATGATCCCGGCGATCACCGTACCTACTGCGCCGACACCGGTCCAGATTGCGTAGGCAGTGCCCAGTGGCAGTTCTTTCATGGCAAGGCCCAGCAGGCCAAGGCTGATGATCATGGCGCCTACGGTCAGTGCCGTAGGTAACGGGCGGCTGAAGCCGTCCGTATATTTCAGGCCAACAGCCCAGCCAACTTCAAACAGGCCTGCGAAAAACAGAATGATCCAGGACATATTCATCTCCATCAACTGATGGGGTCGTCCCCAGAATAATCACTCGTTGAGTCGCGAGGTCGTCCTCGCAGTGCGCAGTATATTGCACATGATTATTCCGTCAGGCAACCCCGAAATTTCACTCAGTTGCAGCTTTGGCTGCCGCCAGACGATCTTCTTTCTCGCTCATGCGCCGGAAATACGTCGACAGCAGCGCCCCCGAGATGTTGTGCCACACACTGAACAGCGCGCTGGGTACGGCTGCCAGCGGCGAGAAGTGTGCGCTGGCCAATGCCGCGCCCAACCCGGAGTTCTGCATGCCGACTTCCAGCGCCAGGGATTTGCGTTGGGCCAGCGGTAGCTTGAACAGACGACCGGTAAAGTAGCCTAGCAAATAGCCGAAGCTGTTGTGCAGTATCACCACGGCCATGATCAGCAAGCCCGATTTGGCAATCTGAGCCTGACTGGCCGCCACTACGGCCGCGACGATGATCACGATGCTGACCACCGAGACCAGGGGCAGTACGTCCACGGCAAAGCGCACCCGTGCACCGAGCAGACGTTGGGCCAGCACACCAAGCACAATCGGCAGCAGCACAACTTGCAGGATCGACCAGAACAGCTCCATGAATGAAACCGGCAGCCAGGCTGAAGCCAGCAGCCAGATGAGTGCCGGGGTCAGCAATGGGGCGAGGAGGGTGGTCACGGCGGCAATCGCCACAGACAGTGCAAGATCACCGCGTGCCAGCCAGGTCATGACATTGGACGAAGTGCCGCTTGGGCAGCAGCCAACCAGAATCACGCCGACGGCGATCTCGGGTGGCAAGTGGAACACTTGGCAGAGCAACCACGCCACGCCGGGCATGATCACAAAATGAGCAACCACGCCCAGCGCCACGCGCCACGGATGGCGGGCGACTTCGGCGAAGTCTTCGAGTTTGAGGGTCAGCCCCATGCCGAACATCACGACGCCCAGCAAAGGCACGATGTAGCCTTTAAGGCCGACAAACCAGGCGGGTTCAAGAAACGCCAGCACGGCGAAAATCAGCACCCAGTAAGCAAAGGTATTACCGACAAAGCGGCTTAAAGCAGCCAGTGCGCGCATGGTGATCCTTATTATGATTATGGTGGTGGATATGAGTGTGGGAGCGAGCCTGCTCGCGATAATCGAGTGAGCGCCCTGGCGCTTCGACCTTCGCGAGCAGGCTCGCTCCCACAAAAAGACGGTTGCAGTGGGTTGTTTAGATCCCCTGCGGAATCTCTTCGCCGCCCAGTGCTTCAAACAGTTGCGGCAAGAACTCGCCGAAAGTCAGCATCATCAGGGTGAAGCTGGCGTCCTGCTGGCCCAGATCGTCGTCACCGCCGTCCTGTTCAGCCTGGTCTTGGAGCAAGTCTTCGAACTTGAGGCGTTTGACCACCAATTTGTCATCCAGTACGAACGACAGTTTGTCTTGCCATGCCAGTGACAATTGGGTCACCACTTTACCGGTACTCAAATGCAGCTGGATCTCGTCGCTGGTCAGGTCCTGACGTTTGCAGCGAATGATGCCGCCGTCTTCATGGGTATCGCGCAGCTCGCATTCGTCGAGGACGAAGAAGTTGTCGGCGGCTTTTTGGGTTTTGACCCACTCGGTCATGACGGCGCTTGGTGCGATTTTGACTGCCAGAGGGCGAACTGGCAGCGAGCCGATCACTTCACGCAATGTGGACAGCAGGTCTTCGGCGCGTTTTGGGCTTGAAGCATTAACCAGGATCAGGCCCTGCTTGGGGGCGATGGCGGCAAAGGTCGCCGAGCGGCGAATAAAGGCACGGGGCAGGAACGCCTGGATGATTTCATCCTTGAGCTGATCGCGCTCCTTCTTGTAGACCTTGCGCATTTGCTCGGCTTCGATCTCGTCGACCTTTTCCTTTAAAGCATCGCGCACAACGCTGCTTGGCAGGATGCGTTCTTCTTTACGAGCGGCGATCAGCAGGAAGTCCTGGCTGACGTGAACCAGGGGTGCGTCTTCGCCTTTGCCGAACGGGGCAACGAAACCGTAGGTGGCTACTTCCTGGCTTGAACACGGGCGGGCCAGTTTGGTGGCCAGTGCAGTTTCCAGCACCTGCGCATCAAAAGGCAGATCTTGGGTCAGGCGATAGATAAGCAGGTTTTTGAACCACATGGGGTGAATCACTCCTATATACAAAGACGCATTATTCGCTTGATAGCCTTAATAGGCCAACCCTGCGCTAAGCCTTTGTCACCGTTAGAAAAATTATTTTAAAAAGTGCTTGCCAGACTATAGGTCGCTACGTAGAATGCGCGCCACACCGAGAGTGAAAGGGTGATTAGCTCAGCTGGGAGAGCATCTGCCTTACAAGCAGAGGGTCGGCGGTTCGATCCCGTCATCACCCACCATTCGCTCACAGTGTTACGCGCAGCGGTAGTTCAGTCGGTTAGAATACCGGCCTGTCACGCCGGGGGTCGCGGGTTCGAGTCCCGTCCGCTGCGCCATTTTTTGTACCATGAGCCCCTTGAACGCTTGTGGTTGGATAAGCCCGCTAAATGCAGGTTTTCCTGAAAGGCTTCGATATTGTAGTTCGCTGCAATATCAAAGATGCAGGGCGTAGGAAACGGAAGTTTTTACAGGGTTTTTAAAAAAACTTGAATAAAAACAACCACTTACACAAAAAGTGTGAGAGAATGCGCTCCGCAACGAAAGTGAAGTGAAAGGGTGATTAGCTCAGCTGGGAGAGCATCTGCCTTACAAGCAGAGGGTCGGCGGTTCGATCCCGTCATCACCCACCATTTACTTTCAATGTTACGCGCAGCGGTAGTTCAGTCGGTTAGAATACCGGCCTGTCACGCCGGGGGTCGCGGGTTCGAGTCCCGTCCGCTGCGCCATATTCGGAATACAAGCCCCTTGAACGCTTGTGATCCACATGAAGCCTGCCTAGTGCAGGCTTTTTTGTGCGCGTGTGTTTTGTTGGCGGCAAAAAAAACGTAGCGGCTGCCTCGTTCCTACGGCAGCTGCTACGAAAATTGCATTTGCCCTTTTAGAAGTCCCAGCGCGTTGTCACCATTACGTTGCGCGGATCACCGTAGTAGGACGAGTTGTAAAAACCGACGTTGGTGTAATACGACTTGTCGAACACGTTGTTCAGGTTGACGGTGGCCGACAGGTTTTTCGAAATCTGATAGCGCGCCATCAGATCAACCAGCCAGTACGGATCCTGGGAAAACTTTTCCTCGACGCCACCTTTGTTCCAGTTGGTCAGCACCTGCCATCCCGTGCTCTGCCAGCGAACACCGCCGCCCAACGTCAATTTGTCGAGATCACCGGTCAGCTTGTAGCTGGTATACACGTTGATCTGGTCTTCAGGCTCCCAAGTCGAGACCTTTTTGCCACTTTGGTCGCGTATGACCTTGTGTGTGTAGCCCGCTTGCAATTGCCAGCCAGGCATCAGCTCCCCGGAAATTTCTGCCTCATAACCCTTGGTCGTGGCTTTGATGCCTTTATAGGCGTAGTCAATGTCGGGGTTAGTTGGATTGCCGTTGTAGGCCGTATCTGCTTCAGGGCGGTTGTCCTGATGTACTTCGAAGTACGCCAGGCTTGAATTCAGGCGGCCATCAAAGAACTCGCCTTTCAGGCCCAACTCATAGTTGGTGCCTTCATCCGGCTCAAGCATCTTGTTGTCGCGATTGCGGTAGTACGACTGCGGCAGGAAGATTTCTGTATAGCTGGTGTAGGCCGAAATAGTGTCGTTGATGTCGTAGATCAAGGCTGCATAGGGAAGCACTTTGCCCGTATCTTTAGCGTGACTGGTGCCGGTCAGGGTGTAGTTGGCCACTCGGGTGCCCAGCATAAGCTTCAGGTCGTCGGTCAGGCTGAAACGACCCGTCACGTATGTACCTGTCTGACGCGTGGTTTCATCATTGATCGACGTGACATTACCCCAGTCCGGCTCAAGGCTGTCGCCCTTCCAGTTGTAGTAGTCGTAGGCGTTGTTCACCATCTTGGCGTTGGTGTAATCCTTGCCGGTCCAATGGGATCTGGAGACCGAGCCGCCAATGACCAGCTCGTGTTCGCGTCCCAGCAGGCTGAAAGGGCCAGTGGCAAAAAGGTCACCGCTGTCGCTGACGTATTCACCGGTGTACTTGCGGGCAAGCATGGGCGCAAGGCCGGTGGTGGCATCCGGATCGAGCAATGCACCCAAAGGGGCGTTATAACCGTTGATTTGATGGTTGTATTGGCCTTTGACTACCCAGCCACTGTCAAAATTGTGCTCCAGAGTCGAGAAAACCGTCCGGGTGTATTGCTCCCAACTGCTCCATTTTGCGCCGTTGTTGAATGATCGAGAGGTGCTGATTCGATCACCCTTGGAGTTGAAGAGCGAGGCGCTGCCCGACCAGCTTGAGCCTTTGGGGTTATTGTCCTGATAGTCGGCGCCAAGGGTCAGCAGGGTGTCTGGGCTCAAGTCCACCTCAAGAATGCCGTAGTACACCTCGCTGTCGCGCTTGTAGTGATCCATGAACGAGTGCTTGTCCTGATAGGCCGCCACCGCCCGGCCACGCACATTGCCGCTCTCGGTCAAGGGCCCGCTGATATCGATCTCGGAGCGGTAGTTGTTCCAGGAGCCCGCTCCCACGTCGATATGCGCCTTGAATTCATGGGTGGGTTTTTTACGCACCATATTGATGGTGCCGCCCGGCCCCCCGGCGCCGGTGAGTAGCCCGGTTGCGCCCTTGAGGATCTCGACCCGGTCGTAGATCGCGGTGTCGGTCAGGGTGTGCCCGGCAGAGTATTGCGGGTCTTGCAGGATCGGGATGCCGTCGTACTGAAAGTTTTTGATCGCAAAGCCGCGGGAATAATAGCTGGTGCGATCACTGTCGTAGGTGGCCACGGTGATGCCGGGAGTGTGGCGCATCACATCATCGATCGAGTTGAGGCCAAAGTCGTCCATTGCCTGGCGCGTCACTACGGAAATCGACTGCGGTGTTTCTCGCGGTGTCAGCACCATGCGTGTTGCGGTTGCAATGGAGCCTGGGGTGTAGGAGCCGGACCCTTCGGTAATAGTGCCCAGCTGGTTGGCGCTGACCTGAGTGGCGCCCAACTCCAGCGAACCGCTCGCAGACGGTAGAGCGTCGAGCATATAGCCATTGGCACTTTTGACCGCTGTGTAGCCACTGCCACGTAGCAGTGCTTCGAATCCGCCTTGTTCGTTGAAGGCACCATGCAGACCAGGCGTCGACAGGCCCTCCAGAGTGCTCGACTGAAAAATGATCGCCACACCGGCCTGCTGCGCGAAGCGATTTAACGCGTTGCTCAGCGGGCCTGCAGGAATGTCATAGGTTTGCACGGCCGCCGATTGTGCCTGGGCGGTCGAGGTACAGATCACACCGGCCGCCGAAGCGACACTCAAGTGAATTGCCAGGGCCAGCGGCGTGCAGGTGCGCGGGCCAAGGCGCCCGCGCAGGTTGGAGGAAGTCAGCATGGAAAGCGCAGTCCTTTGTGAGTCGTTGTATCTACCTTGACGGCTGACTCGAAAAAAGCGGAACGAATGGGAATTATTATTTTTTAGGCGGCTGCAGGTGGCTGATCACAAGGAGCCACGGTGTATAGGTTTTGATCTGCACGGGCAGGGTTTCGGCGATCAGTTGCAACGCCCGGTCGGTATCGTCCAGGGGTAGCACGGCCGAGACACGCAAGCTGGCCAGGGCTGTGCGATCAAATTGCAAATGGCCGCGACGATGGCGAGAAATTTCATCGAGCACCTGAGGCAGGGGCTCGTTTTCAACCACCAGTTGATGGCGCTCCCAGGCTTGATTGATGCTGGCCGCAGAAACGGTTCCAGAGAGCTCGACCGAGTCGCGGCGAATCAATGCCCGGGAGCCTGCATCCACTTCCAGGGTTTGCTGCTCATTGACGCTTTGTGCCGCTACACGTGACTGCAACATGCTCAAGACGGTGGTGTCACCTTGGCGTTTGACCACGAAGCGGGTGCCCAATGCTCGCATGCTGCCTTGAGCCGTCTGCACTAAAAAGGGTCGGGCGCTGTCGTGGGCGACGTCAATCAGCACTTCACCCTGAAGCAACTCAATACGGCGTTCTCGTCCATCGAAATGCACGTTGACCGCACTGGTACCGTTTAGGGTAATGGTCGAGTTATCGGCCAGACGCCGGGTCTCCCAATCGGTAGGGCCGGTGCTGATATCGGCCGTCCATTGCTCGGGATAAGGGCTTTTCATGATCAGCGCAATGGGCAGTGCCAGGCAGCTGGCAATCAGTAATGCGCGCAGGTGCTGCTTGCGTTGGGTAGCAGGTTTTCGCCGGTTAAACGCGGCGTTAAGCGCCGCTTTTGCCGGAGCTGAATGCTCGCGAAAGGCTTGCAGGCGGTTAATCACATCCTGCATGCGCAGGGCTGCGGCAGCGTGTTTCGGACTTTGTTGCTTCCAGCACTCGAACTCCAGGCGCAGAGTTTCACTGAAGTCGTCTTCGTGCAGGCGAAGAATCCATTCGGCGGCTTGTTCGTCTATGGTTTGACGCTGCTCGGACATGGTTGTTTCAGGTATCCAGACTGTGGCTGCAGTGCAGCAGCGCCTGGATCAGATACTTGCGCACTGTGCGATCAGACAACCCCAGTTGTCGGGCAATCTCGCACTGGGTAAGGCCGTCCAGGTAATACATCACGAAAGCCTGGCGCGCCTTGTCCTGCATGCCTTCCAGAATAAACGCAATCTGCTCGAGGGCTTCCAGAGTGGTCAGAATCTGCTCGGGTGATTGAAAGTTTTCGAGTGCTTCTGTGGTCAGGGCCAGCTCTTGCAAGTAGGCGTTTTCTATCTGTTTGCGGCGTACCTGATCGATGATCAGTCGGCGTGCCGTCGTGCTCAAAAAGGCACGGGGTTCACGCAGTGTGGCTACAGACTCGCGGGCATTGAGGATTCGGGAGAAGGTGTCTTGGGCCAGATCAGCTGCATTTTGTGCGCAACCGAGCTTTCTGCGCAGCCAGCCAAACAGCCAGCCGTGATGTTCGCAGTACAGTTCAGTAATAGCGGTCTGGTAGGGAGGTTCACCCGAAGACATAGGACATTGCCTAAACGTTATTGAGAATAATTACCAATTCTTAACGAAAGTCTGGGGTAAACGCAAGGTGGGTGATCAGAGTAGAGCAGAGCTCAGTAGCAGCTGCCGAAGGAACGAGGCTGCGTCCGGCGGCGCAGCCGTCGTAAAACCAGGCACTGTGGTCGTTCAGAAAAATCTCGGACTCAGGTTTTACGGTCGCTTCGCAACCGAGCGCAGCCTCGTTCCTTCGGCAGCTGCTACGAGGAGCAGCAGAATATCTAAAGGCTTTATGCGGGGTTCAATTCTTGGCAATCAGATTGCCGGCATGCAGCCCACATTCTTTTTGCGTGGCTTCTTCCCACCACCAACGGCCTTCGCGCTCGTGCTGGTTGGGCAGAACCGGGCGGGTGCAGGGCTCGCAGCCGATGCTGATAAAGCCACGCTCATGCAGGCTGTTGTAAGGCAGTTCCAGCATGCGGATATAGCCCCAGACTTCTTCGCTGGTCATCTGTGCCAGCGGGTTGAACTTGTACAGCGTACGTTCTGGCGTCGAGAACGCGCCGTCGATTTCCAGTGCTGCGACCTGGCTGCGGGTGCCGGGGCTCTGGTCGCGGCGTTGGCCAGTAGCCCAGGCTTTGACTGTCGACAATTTGCGGCGTAGCGGCGCGATTTTGCGCACGCCACAGCATTCGCCATGCCCGTCCTTATAAAAGCTGAACAGGCCTTTTTCCTTCACGAACGGCTCAAGCGCGGTCTGGTCAGGCGAGATCAGTTCGATCTGGATGTTGTAGTGATCGCGCACTTGCTCGATAAACCGATAGGTCTCGGGGTGCAGACGGCCGGTGTCTAGGCTGAACACCTTGACGTTCTTGTTGAGCTTCCAGGCCATGTCCACCAGCACCACGTCTTCGGCACCACTGAAGGAAATCCAGAGCTCGTCGCCAAAGTGTTCGAAGGCGAGTTTGAGTATGTCTTGCGGGGACTTGCTGGCGTATGTCGCGGCGAGTTCAGCGACGTCGAACGGGTGGCTCATCAGGCGGCTTCCTACAGTAAATGGCGCTTGGCGCTCTCTAGTGACGCGATCTTAGCAAAAAGCGCGGGCTACAGGGTTTGCAGCGTATCGAGCAGCACCTTCACTTTGGTGATGGATTCCTGGTACTCGTCCTGCCAGTCGGAGTCGGCAACAATACCGCCGCCGCCCCAGCAACTGACCCGTCCGTCCTTGACCAGCAGGCTGCGAATCGCAATGGAGCTGTCCATTTCGCCGCGTACATCGAGGTACAGCAAGGATCCGCAGTAGATGCTGCGGCGCGTAGGCTCCAGCTCATCGATGATTTGCATCGCGCGGATTTTCGGGGCCCCGGTAATCGAGCCGCCGGGGAAGCTGTCACCGATCAGATCCAGCGCATCTTTACCGTCGGCCAGTTCGCCGATCACGCTGCTCACCAGATGATGGACGTTGGGGTAGCTTTCGAGGGTAAACAACTGCGGCACGCTCACTGAGCCGGTGCGGCACGTGCGCCCCAGGTCATTTCGCAACAAATCCACGATCATCAGGTTTTCTGCACGATCCTTGGGGCTAGCCAGCAGTTCGGCGGCGTTCGCTGCATCTTCGGCGCTGTCTTTGCCCCTTGGGCGGGTGCCTTTGATCGGTCGGGTTTCGACTTGATGCTGACTGACCCGCACAAAACGCTCGGGGGACAGGCTCAAAATGGCGTCGTCGTCAGGCAGGCTCACAAACCCGGAAAAAGGTGTCGGGCAGGCAGCGCGCAATGCGCAGTAGGCGGTCCAGGCATCGCCCTCGCACTGGGCGCTGAAACGCTGGGTGTAATTGACCTGATAGCAGTCGCCCGCCTGGATGTAGCGATGGATCTGAGCCAGAGCCTGCTCGTACTGGCCGGCGCTGATATCCGGCTGCATCGGTTGTTTGAGCGAAAAAATTCCGCTGTGCAGCGGTGCGGGCTGAGTGAACAACTGGATCAGGTGCTCACGCTCCAGGGGCTCGCAGCGTGGGTGAAACACCAATTGGCTGGTGGCCGCTTGATGGTCGCTGATCAGTGCCCAGGCATACAGGCCCAGTCGCGCCTCCGGCAGGTGCAGGTCATCAAGGGCGTAGGCGGGGAGTTGTTCGAGCTGTCGGCCAAAGTCGTAGCTCAAGTAGCCGATCAACCCGCCAGCAAAGGGCAGGTCGTAACCGGCGGGGAGCGCGGCATTACCCATTTGCTTGAGGCTGTCACGCAGACGCTGCAAGAAATCGCGCCCCGACTCGCCGGGCTGCAGGGTCAGTTCTGCCTGTGGCCAGGCACTCATCAGGTCGTAGCGTCCGCGGTCTGCGGTGGGACGGCCACTGTCGAGCAGCACGGCGCCAGGGGCATGACGAATCACCGCAAAATAGTCGGCAGGATTGGCGAGATAGGGCAGCGGGTGTACAGAACAGGTCAACATGCGAAGCAAATCAGCCATCGGAGCGGGGTGCAGATTGTAGTCCTGTGCAGGACTGCAAATCTATGTGGATTGCAGCCTGAGAGCGCCGTAAAACTTCGTAGCAACTGCCGAAGGTACGAGGCTGCGTTCGAGTGCGAAGCGCTCGTAAAAACCTGAGTATTCAGTTTGACAGGTAGATCGAAACCTCAGTTTTTACGACGGCTTCGCCGCCGAACGCAGCCTCGTACCTTCGGCAGCTGCTACGGGCAGTTAATCGGGCTGGTGAATATGCCCAAACAGCTCTTGGGCAAAGCGCACGCGCTCTTCCGGAGTTTCCTTGATGCCTTTGGCTGCCAGCTCTTCGAGGCGAGCCTCGACTGCATGGGTACGCAGGGTCAGGCCACAGTCGTTGGCGATCTGGATATTCAGGCCCGGGCGGGCGTTGAGCTCCAGAATCAGCGGGCCTTTGTCCTGGTCAAGCACCATGTCGACACCGATGTATCCCAGGCCGCACAGCTCATAACAGCCCGCCGCCAGCTTCATGAAACCGTCCCAGTTGGGCAGTTGCACGCCATCCACCGCATTGGTGGTGTCCGGGTGCTTGCTGATGATGTTGTTCAGCCAGGTGCCGCGCAGGGTCAGGCCCGTGGCCAGATCGACACCCACACCGATGGCGCCCTGGTGCAGGTTGGCCTTGCCGCCCGATTGGCGGGTCGGCAAACGCAGCATGGCCATCACCGGGTAGCCCATCAGCACGATGATGCGAATATCCGGTACGCCTTCGTAGCTGATGCTTTTGAAGATCTGGTCCGGAGTAACCCGGTACTCGATCAACGCTCGATCTCGGTGACCGCCCAGGGAGTACAGGCCGGTCAGGATGCTGGAGATCTGATGCTCGATCTCTTCATGGCTGATGATTTTGCCCGAGACCGTACGAAAACGGTCTTCGAAACGATCAGCGATCACCAGAATGCCATCACCGCCCGCACCTTGTGCGGGCTTGATCACGAAGTCGCTGCGATCACCGATGATTTCGTCGAGCTTGTCGATGCCTTTCTCGGTGGAGATCACGCCGTACATTTCAGGCACGTGAATGCCGGCTTTGATGGCGCGTTCCTTGGTGATGATCTTGTCATCCACAATCGGGTACAGGCTGCGTTTGTTGTACTTGAGTACGTAGTCCGCATTGCGCCGATTGATGCCCATGATGCCCTTGGCTTCCAGGGCCTTCCAGGTCTTCCAGAAGCCGAACATCAGGAATCAGCCTTCAAGAACGCTTTGAAACGCACCAGCTCGGTCAGGCGGTAGCCGCGATAGCGACCCATTGCCAGCATGAAGCCGACCATGATCAGCAAGACTGCCGGGAAGGTAAATACGAAATAGACCAGTTCCGGGATGCTCATGACCAGGTATGCCAGGGTGGCCGCGAACAGTGTGCCGATTGCAACTTTCATTGCGTGCCCACCACCTCGCTCTTCCCATGTAATCGACAGGCGCTCGATGGTCATTGTCAGAATCACCATCGGGAACAATGCTACCGAGAGTCCGCGTTCCAGGCCCAGCTTGTGGCTGAACAGGCTGATGGCCGCTATCAATATCACGACGAATGTCAGCACGACTGACAGACGCGGCAGCATTTGCAGTTTCAAGTGCTCGAGGTAGGAGCGTAGCGTCAGCCCGAGTGCCGTGATGACGGTAAACAGGATGATCCCGAAGCCCAGCTGTGTTTCGCGGAAGGCCAGAGCGATCAGTACCGGGGTAAATGTCCCCAGGGTTTGCAGGCCGATCAGGTTACGCAGAATCAGGATCACCAGTACGCCAATCGGGATCATCACCATGATCATGAAGGTTTGCTGGGTCTGCAGCGGCAAGCCGTACAGCGAGTACTCAAGGAAATTGGCGTCAGTGTTTTCGTCCGTCAGTTTGGCCAGGCGAATGGCGTTCATTTCGCTGTTATTCAGGCTGAAAGTGACGTTGGGTTTTTTGCCGCCATCGACCGTGACCATTGGCTCGTCACCGATCCACCACAACAGACGGTCAGACGGCAGGCCTTGCTCGCCGGTTTCAGGGTTGAAGTACAACCAGTCGTTGCCATTAAAGCTGCGCAGCCACAACTCAGGGTTTTGTGGCTGATCGGCCACCAGGCGGATGGTGTGGACCTTTTCCATCGGTACGTGGGCAATCGATAGCAGCAACTCGATGACCTGAGCCTTGTGTGCAGTCGAAGGATCGCCAGCCAGCAGCAGCTTCACGTTGTCATCGTTGGGGTTGCTGACGCGCTTGATAGTCTCGCTGATAAAGGTTTCAACGTCGGCCGAGTGCTGGCGGATCGGTGCGAGCAAAGCTTCGGCAGCGATTTTTTCCGGCCCTTCGACGGCGATGCTGTCACGGAATACCGGCCCCTTGACCTTGGTCTTGTCGCCCGAGTAACGCTTGGTCAGCACCAAACGATAATAGAGGGTCTGCTTGCCACTGACCCGGCGTGCGGACCAGGTCACTTTGCGGTTGCCATCAACGCGGTTGACGCTCACCCCGTAGTTATTGGAGATGAAGCTTTCGTTCAGGCTGACGTAGTCGCGGTTCAGCGGCGGTACGAACATCTGGATCTTGACCGGATCCTTGGAGCTGGCGACGAATTCAACCTTGGCGTCGATGTTCCAGAGGTCATCCGTTGCATCCTCGGTTACGGGGATGCCAAGGGCAAAAATCTGGTAGGCCGTAATCGAAATGCCCAGCACCACAAGGATGGTGATCAAGATTTTCAGGTGAAGGGTAAGAGCGCGCATTTCAATTACTCTGCGGTTTGAGCGTTAGCGGCGCAGGCAGGTTTGCCAGCAGCGTATTTAAGACTTGGGTCAACCAGCGCATCAAAGCGTTTGAGCGCCTCGGAGCCGATCAACAGCGGGTATTGGAACGCACTTCTATCGGTCAAGTTCACTTCGATGGTGCGTAAAGCCTTGCCCATGCAGATTTCCAGGGAAATGACCGGGCGGGAGGTGTAGTTCTTGTCGGCCTGCGGATCGTAGTCACCTGAACGGCGCTTGATCTTGCTGACCCGTGCCAGCGGGCGTTCGATGGGGTGAGAGTGAGCATCATCGATGGCCAGGTAAAAGCGCACCCAGCTCTCTCCGTCACGTTTGAAACGCTTGATGTCACGGGCGCTGAGAGAGGCGGTCTTGGCGCCGGTGTCGAGTTTGGCAGCCACCTGCAAATCGATGCCTGCGAGTTCGGCGTATTCATTGAGGCCGTACACTGTTTTTTCGGCGCCAAGGCTTAAGCCCGGTACGCACAGCAGGCAAGCGAGGATGGAGATGGTGGGAAATTTCATAAATCGGGGCACGTCTCTTGCAATCTTCAGTTCAAGGCACTGGCAGTACAGAGCAAGTTTCCTCGTGCGGCTGCCCTATGGGTGGGGCAGGGCTGATGCGGTCGGCATTCTAACATGATGGTTTTATGGCGCCAGCGCCGGGGTGCTTCGGGCCGGGCGTAAGGCTTGTCGATTAAACTAAGGTCGTATTAGTAGATTGTCGACAATATATATTTATTCTTTGACTACTTGTCGCTAAATGGCTAGTTTTGGCGCTATTGTTTTTCAAGGTGTCGACAATATGCTGCAAGCACTGGAACCTGCCCATATCACCCAGGACGACTCGGAAACCCTCTCCGAGAACGTGTTCCGGCGTATTCAGGCGGCTATTGTCAAAGGCGAGATCGCCCCGGGTAGCAAGATCTCCGAGCCTGAGCTGGCGCGCACCTACGGCATCAGTCGTGGGCCATTACGCGAAGCCATTCACCGTCTTGAAGGCCAGCGTTTGCTGGTGCGCGTCCCGCATGTTGGGGCGCGGGTCGTGTCGTTAAGCCACGCCGAACTGATCGAACTCTATGAGATTCGCGAGTCCCTTGAAGGGATGGCCTGTCGTTTGGCCGCCGAGCGTATGAGCGATGAAGACATCGCCGACTTGCGCCGGGTACTCGAAACCCACGAGCGCGATGAAGCGTTTCAGGCGGGTGTCGGCTACTACCAGCAGGAAGGTGACTTCGATTTTCATTACAAGATTATTCAGGGCAGCGGCAACCGCACCCTGACGCAAATGCTCTGCGGGGAGCTGTATCAATTGGTGCGTATGTACCGCATCCAGTTTTCTGCCACGCCCAATCGCCCGCACCAGGCGTTTGCCGAGCACCACCGAATTCTCGATGCCATTGCCGATCGCGACGGCGAATTGGCCGAGTTGTTGATGCGCCGACATATCGGCGCCTCGAAACGCAATATTGCGCGTCACTATCAAGACGGCGCCCAGCAGACAGCCACTCCACGAGGTGAGTCATGAGCAATAAAAACAGTCCAGGCCAGCGTTTCCGTGATGCAGTCGCCAGCGAACATCCTTTGCAAGTGGTAGGCGCCATCAACGCCAACCACGCGTTGCTGGCCAAGCGCGCCGGTTTCAAGGCGATCTACCTGTCGGGTGGCGGCGTCGCTGCCGGGTCTTTGGGGGTGCCGGACCTGGGTATCACTGGCCTGGACGACGTGTTGACCGATGTGCGCCGCATTACCGATGTGTGCGACCTGCCGCTGCTGGTGGACGTGGACACCGGTTTCGGCTCCTCATTCTTCAATGTGTCGCGCACCGTGAAGTCGATGATCAAGTTTGGCGCGGCGGCGATTCATATCGAAGACCAGGTCGGCGCCAAGCGTTGCGGTCATCGTCCGAACAAGGAAATCGTCTCGCTGCAGGAGATGGTCGACCGTATCAAAGCCGCCGTCGATGCCCGTACCGATGACAGCTTTGTGATCATGGCGCGTACCGATGCACTGGCCGTTGAAGGGCTGGAGTCTGCACTGGAGCGTGCCGCAGCCTGTGTTGAAGCCGGCGCAGACATGGTTTTCCCTGAAGCCATCACTGAGCTTGAGATGTACAAGCTGTTCGCCAATCGGGTGAAAGCGCCGATTCTGGCCAACATCACCGAGTTCGGCGCGACACCGCTGTACACCACAGAACAACTGGCTGGCGCCGATGTCTCGCTGGTGCTGTACCCGCTGTCGGCATTCCGTGCGATGAACAAGGCGGCCGAAAACGTCTACACCGCCATTCGCCGCGACGGCACCCAGCAAAACGTGATCGACACCATGCAAACCCGCATGGAGCTATACGACGCAATCAACTACCACGAATTCGAGCAGAAGCTCGATGCCCTGTTTGCGGCAAAGAAATAACCGGACACTGATCCTGTGGGCGCGAGCCTGCTCGCGATGGGATCAGTGCCGTGCTTCAGGCAAACCGTGTTGCCTGAATCGCGAGCTGGCTCGCTCCCACAGATGAATGTATTGAACCCAGTAGTTGCCGAATCCCTAACAAATTCAAGATTGGAGAGCGCAATGGCCGAAGCAAAAGTATTGAGTGGTGCCGGATTACGCGGCCAGGTCGCCGGGCAAACTGCCCTGTCCACCGTAGGTCAGGAAGGTGCTGGCCTCACTTATCGTGGTTATGACGTACGTGAACTGGCAGCCGATGCCCGTTTTGAAGAAGTGGCCTACCTGCTGCTGTACGGTGAGCTGCCAACCAAAACCGAGCTGGCTGCTTACACGGCCAAGCTGCAAAAGTTGCGTGATTTGCCACAGGCACTGAAAGAAGTGCTGGAGCGCATTCCCGCCGACGCCCACCCGATGGACGTAATGCGTACCGGTTGCTCTTTCCTGGGCAACATCGAACCGGAAAAAGACTTTTCCGAGCAGCAGGACAAGACCGACCGTCTGCTGGCGGCCTTCCCGGCGATCATGTGCTACTGGTATCGCTTCAGTCACGATGGCAAACGTATCAACTGCGTGACCGACGAAGAGTCGATCGGTGGCCACTTCCTGCACTTGCTGCACGACAAGAAGCCGAGTGAATTGCACGTCAAAGTGATGAACGTGTCGCTGATTCTCTACGCGGAACACGAGTTCAACGCTTCGACCTTTACTGCACGGGTTTGCGCATCGACGTTGTCCGACCTGTACTCCTGCATCACGGCGGCCATCGGCTCGCTGCGCGGCCCGTTACACGGTGGCGCCAACGAAGCGGCGATGGAAATGATCGAGCGCTTCGGTTCGGCGCAAGAAGCGGTGGAAGGCACCCTTGGCATGCTGGCGCGCAAGGACAAGATCATGGGCTTTGGCCACGCGATCTACAAAGACAGCGACCCGCGTAACGAAGTGATCAAGGGTTGGTCGAAAAAACTGGCTGATGAAGTGGGCGACACCGTGTTGTTCCCGGTATCCGAAGCCATCGATAAGACCATGTGGGAGCAAAAGAAGCTGTTCCCCAACGCCGATTTTTACCATGCATCGGCGTATCACTTCATGGGCATCCCGACCAAGCTGTTCACCCCGATCTTTGTGTGTTCTCGCCTGACCGGCTGGGCGGCGCACGTGTTCGAACAGCGTGCCAACAACCGCATCATCCGCCCGAGCGCCGAGTACATCGGCGTAGAACAGCGCAAGTTCGTGCCAATCGAGCGTCGCTGATCAAGCAGGCAGAGAGCCGACTGAAGGGTGGGGGCGGGCGTGCTCGCGATGGAATCAACGCGGTTTGACTGATAAACCGCAGCGTCGGCATCGCGAGCAAGCCCGCTCCCACATGAGTCCTTTGCCCTTTTGTAATTACCGTGATCGAGTCCCACGCCAATGAATACTGAATTTCGCAAAACACTACCGGGCACCCGGCTGGATTACTTCGACACCCGTGCGGCAGTCGATGCGATCAAGCCCGGCGCTTACGACACCCTGCCTTATACCTCCCGCGTACTGGCCGAGAACCTGGTGCGCCGCTGCGATCCGCAAACCCTGAATGCTTCGCTGAGCCAGTTGATTGATCGTAAGCGCGATCTTGACTTTCCATGGTTCCCGGCACGTGTGGTCTGCCACGACATTCTGGGGCAGACCGCGCTGGTCGACCTGGCCGGTCTGCGTGATGCCATCGCCCTGCAAGGCGGTGATCCGGCACAAGTAAACCCGGTGGTGCCGACCCAACTGATCGTCGATCACTCGTTGGCCGTGGAGCGTGACGGCACCGATCCCGAAGCGTTCGAGAAGAACCGCGCCATCGAAGACCGTCGCAACGAAGACCGTTTCCACTTTATCGAGTGGACCAAAAAAGCCTTCAAAAACGTCGACGTGATCCCTCCGGGTAACGGCATCATGCACCAGATCAACCTGGAGAAAATGTCTCCAGTGATCCAGGTCCGTGATGGCGTAGCCTTCCCGGACACCTGCGTCGGCACTGACAGCCACACCCCGCACGTCGACTCCCTGGGCGTAATCGCCATCGGTGTGGGCGGCCTTGAAGCAGAAAGCGTGATGCTTGGCCGTGCGTCGTGGATGCGTCTGCCGGAAATCGTCGGCGTTGAGCTGACCGGCAAGCTGCAACCGGGCATTACTGCCACCGACATGGTGCTGGCGCTGACCGAATACCTGCGCAAGCAAAAAGTAGTTGGCGCATGGCTGGAGTTTTTCGGCGAAGGCGCATCCGCGCTGACGTTGGGCGACCGTGCGACCATCTCCAACATGGCCCCGGAATACGGTGCCACGGCGGCGATGTTCTACATTGACCAGCAAACCATCGACTACCTCAAGCTGACCGGTCGCGAAGACCAGCAAGTGCAGCTGGTCGAGAGCTACGCCCGGCTCACCGGCCTGTGGGGCGACAGCCTCAAAGGCGCGCAATACGAGCGCGGGCTGAGCTTCGACCTGTCCAGTGTTGTGCGCAACATGGCAGGCCCGAGCAACCCCCATGCCCGCGTGGCCACCAGCGATCTGTCATCCAAGGGTATCGCCGGCCAGTGGGATGACGTGCCGGGGCAAATGCCTGACGGGGCGGTGATCATTGCTGCCATCACCAGTTGCACCAACACCAGCAACCCGCGCAACGTGATCGCTGCCGGTCTTATCGCCCGCAACGCCAACAAGCTGGGGCTAACCCGCAAACCGTGGGTCAAGTCGTCGCTGGCGCCAGGCTCCAAAACCGTGGCCCTGTACCTGGATGAGGCCGGTCTGACCGATGAGTTGGAGCAACTGGGCTTCGGCATCGTCGCGTTTGCCTGCACCACCTGCAACGGAATGTCCGGTGCACTGGACCCTGAAATCCAGCAGGAAATTATCGACCGTGACCTGTACGCCACGGCTGTGCTCTCGGGTAACCGCAACTTTGACGGGCGTATTCACCCGTACGCCAAGCAGGCGTTCCTGGCGTCTCCGCCATTGGTCGTGGCCTATGCCATTGCTGGCACCATCCGTTTCGATATCGAAAAAGACGTGCTGGGCCTGGATGCCGACGGCAAGGAGATCCGCCTGAAAGACATCTGGCCGAGCGACGAAGAAATCGACGCAGTGGTCAAGGCATCGGTGAAACCTGAGCAGTTCCGTCAGGTTTATATTCCGATGTTCGCGATCCATGAAGACACCGGCCCGAAAGTCGAGCCGCTGTACGACTGGCGCCCGCAGAGCACTTACATCCGTCGTCCACCGTATTGGGAAGGTGCGTTGGCCGGTGCGCGTCCACTTAAAGGCATGCGCCCGCTGGCCGTGCTGCCGGACAACATCACCACCGATCACCTGTCGCCATCCAACGCGATCATGCTCGACAGCGCCGCGGGTGAGTACCTGGCGAAAATGGGCTTGCCGGAAGTCGACTTCAACTCCTACGCCACACACCGTGGCGACCACTTGACGGCCCAGCGGGCAACCTTCGCCAACCCGAAACTGTTCAACGAAATGGTGATCGAGGACGGCAAGGTCAAGCAAGGGTCGCTGACCCGCCTTGAGCCTGAAGGCCAAGTGATGCGCATGTGGGAAGCCATCGAAACCTACATGGATCGCAAGCAACCGCTGATCATCATCGCCGGCGCCGACTACGGTCAGGGCTCGTCCCGCGACTGGGCGGCCAAGGGCGTGCGTCTGGCGGGTGTCGAGGCCATTGCTGCCGAAGGCTTTGAGCGTATTCACCGCACCAACCTGGTGGGTATGGGCGTGTTGCCGCTGGAGTTCATGCCGGGTACCAACCGTAAAACCCTGCAGATCGACGGCAGTGAGACCTATGACGTGATTGGCGAGCGTACTCCGCGTGCCACGCTGACGCTGGTGATCACCCGTAAAAATGGCGAGCGTGTCGAAGTGCCCGTGACCTGCCGTCTGGATACCGCTGAAGAAGTCTCGATCTATGAAGCGGGTGGCGTTTTGCAGCGCTTTGCCCAGGACTTCCTGGAATCAGCCACCGTTTGATCACTGCGCCGGGGCCACGTGCCCCGGCCTTAACAGGACTGTGTTTTATGGCCTATGCAGCGCAAATCAAAATCCCCGCGACCTACATGCGTGGCGGCACCAGCAAGGGCGTTTTTTTCAGCCTGCTGGACCTGCCCGCCGTGGCTCAGGTGCCGGGCGCAGCCCGTGATGCCTTGCTGCTGCGAGTGATTGGCAGCCCCGATCCGTACGAAAAGCAAATCGACGGCATGGGGGCTGCCACATCCAGTACCAGCAAAACCGTGATCGTGAGCAAAAGCCTGCACGCTGATCACGACGTGGACTACCTGTTCGGTCAGGTTGCAATCGACAAGCCATTCGTGGACTGGAGCGGCAACTGCGGCAACCTGTCGGCGGCAGTGGGTTCGTTCGCTGTCAGCAGCGGTTTGGTGGATGCGGCTCGTATCCCTCGCAATGGTACGGCTGTGGTGCGTATCTGGCAGGCCAATATCGGCAAAACCATCATTGCCCATGTACCGATCACCGACGGCGAAGTCCAGGAAACCGGCGATTTCGAGCTGGATGGCGTGACCTTTCCGGCGGCCGAAGTTCAGCTGGAGTTCCTCAATCCGGCGGCGGATGAAGAGGGGGCGGGCGGTTCGATGTTCCCTACCGGAAATCTGGTGGACGACCTTGAAGTACCGGGGGTTGGCACCTTGAACGTGACAATGATCAATGCTGGGATCCCGACGATTTTTGTCAATGCGCGGGACATCGGTTACACCGGTTCGGAACTTCAAAGCGACATCAACAGCGACCCTAAAGCCCTGGCGATGTTTGAAACCATCCGCGCCCACGGTGCGCTGCGCATGGGGCTGATCGACACGCTTGAAGAGGCCGCCAAGCGTCAGCACACGCCCAAGGTTGCCTTCGTTGCACCCCCTGCGGCTTATGTGTCGTCCAGCGGCAAGCCGGTGGCAGCGCAGGATGTGGACTTGCTGGTGCGGGCCTTGTCGATGGGCAAGTTGCACCACGCGATGATGGGTACCGCGGCCGTGGCAATTGGCACGGCCGCGGCGATTCCGGGCACGCTGGTCAATCTGGCGGCGGGTGGTGAATTGCGCAGTGCCGTGCGCTTCGGCCACCCGTCGGGCACCTTGCGCGTCGGTGCGCAGGCGCAGCAGGTCAACGGTGAATGGACCGTGACCAAAGCCATCATGAGCCGCAGTGCGCGGGTGTTGATGGAAGGCTGGGTGCGGGTGCCTGGCGATTCGTTCTAAATCCGGTGGGAGCGGGCTTGCCCGCTCCCGCTGATTGACATGTCTATTTCAGAGCAGGCATTCAGATCTGCCATGTAACGACCCTGACCCTGAGGATGGAACACGACACCTAACCACTCTTTGGAGGCACCCCATGAGCGCCAACGTCGACCTCAACAACCGCCCCGACTATGACCGGGTTTTGCAGGACATCGCCGATTATGTCCTGACCTACACCATCACCTCCCCCGAAGCGCTTAACACTGCGCGTAACTGCCTGATGGACACCCTGGGCTGCGGCCTGCTGGCGCTGCGTTTTCCGGAATGCACCAAGCACCTGGGGCCCATCGTCGAGGGCACCGTGGTGCCGTTTGGCGCTCGGGTACCGGGTACGTCGTATCGCCTCGACCCGGTCAAGGCAGCGTGGGATATCGGCTGCATCGTGCGTTGGCTGGATTACAACGACACCTGGCTGGCGGCTGAGTGGGGTCATCCTTCGGACAATCTGGGCGGCATCCTGGCAGTTGCCGATCACCTGTCGCAAAAGCGTATTGCCCATGGTGAGGCGCCGCTGACAGTGAGGGCTGTGCTTGACGCCATGATCATGGCCCATGAGATCCAGGGTGTGATTGCTCTGGAAAACTCCTTCAACCGTGTCGGCCTGGATCATGTGTTGCTGGTTAAAGTCGCTTCAACGGCGGTCTGTGCCAAGTTGATGGGGGCTAATCGTGAACAGCTGCTGTCGGCGTTATCCCACGCGTTTGTGGATGGTCAGGCGCTGCGTACCTATCGTCATGCACCCAATGCCGGGTCGCGAAAATCCTGGGCGGCAGGGGATGCGTCGAGCCGAGGCGTGCGCCTTGCCGATATTGCGCTGCGAGGCGAGATGGGTATTCCGGGTGTGCTGACGGCCCCGCAGTGGGGCTTTTATGATGTGCTGTTCAGCCATACCAACAAGGATCTGGCGCTCAAGCCCGAAGGCCGGCGTGAGTTCAGCCTGAGTCAGCCTTACGGCACTTATGTGATGGAGAACGTGCTGTTCAAGATCAGTTTTCCGGCTGAGTTTCATGCGCAAACCGCCTGCGAAGCGGCGGTGACGTTGCATCCTCAGGTCAAGGATCGCCTGCACGAAATCGATAAAATCGTGATTACCACCCACGAATCAGCGATTCGGATCATTTCCAAGCAGGGTAAATTGGCCAACGCGGCAGACCGTGATCACTGCATTCAATACATGACTGCCGTACCGCTGGCCTTTGGCAACCTGGTGGCCGAGCACTACGAGGACGACTTTCACGCCGCGCATCCGATCATCGATCAGTTGCGCGAAAAAATGGTAGTGATCGAAGATCCGCGCTACACACGCGAATACTTGGAGGCTGACAAGCGCTCGATTGCCAACGGGATTCAGGTGTTTTTCACCGATGGCACTCAGACCGGGCAAGTGGTGGTGGAGTACCCTATTGGTCATCGCCGGCGCAGGGCTGAAGGGATTCCATTGCTCGAAGACAAGTTCAAGGCCAATTTGGCGACGCGTTTTGTGGGTCAGCGTTGTGCCGATATTTTTGCGCTGTGCAAGGATCAGCCGCGGCTTGAAGCGATGCCGGTTAACCGGTTTGTGGACCTTCTGGTGCCTTGATGCATAACACTGCCCCTGTGGGAGCGAGCCTGCTCGTGAAAGCCTCCCACAGTGGTCATGTGTTTTGGCCGGTTACTTGAACCGCCGCTCCACGCCTTTTTCGACCAGAATCTTGGCCGAGATTTCCTCAACCGAGAAATGCGTGGAGTTGATGTGCGGGATGTTTTCGCGTTGGAACAAACGCTCGACTTCACGGACTTCAAACTCGCACTGGGCAAAACTGGAGTAGCGGCTGTTGGGCTTTCGCTCGTTGCGAATGGCGGTCAAGCGGTCCGGGTCGATGGTCAGGCCGAACAGCTTGTGTTTGTGTTCGCGCAGGGCTGCAGGCAGTTTGAGACTCTCCATGTCGTCATCGGTCAGCGGGTAGTTGGCCGCGCGGATGCCGAATTGCATGGCCATGTACAGGCAGGTAGGGGTTTTGCCGCAGCGCGACACGCCTACCAGAATCAAATCGGCCTTGTCGTATTTGTGGGTGCGGGCGCCGTCGTCGTTGTCGAGGGCGAAGTTCACCGCCTCGATTCGCTCCATGTAGTTGGAGTTATGACCAATGGAGTGGGATTTACCCACCGAATACGAGGAGTGCTCACCCAGCGCCTGCTCCAGTGGTGCCAGGAAGCTGGAGAAGATGTCGATCATGAAACCATTGGATGTGGCGAGGATCTCGCGAATGTCCTGATTGACGATAGTGTCGAAAATTATCGGGCTATAACCGTCTTTTTCGGCGGCGTTATCGATTTGTTGTACCATTGCCCGCGCTTTGTCCACGCTGTCTATGTAAGGGCGCGTGAACTTGCTGAAGGTCACATTTTCGAATTGAGCCAACAAACTTTGGCCCAAGGTTTCGGCAGTAATGCCCGTGCCATCGGAGATAAAGAAAGCAGATCGTTTCATTTGCGCCTGGGGCCTTAAGCTGGTGACGATTCTTGGATATGATAGGCGCGCTTTTGTCGCGCTACATGGCAGGCAGTGTCACTTATTTTCCGGGTCCAGGCCACAATCGCTGCGATGACTCATGATGAGTGTCCAGCGCCCTGAGCTTTTCCAACACAGTTAGTGGAGAGATCACCTTGGTAGAGTACGTAGTTTCCCTCGATAAGCTCGGCGTCCATGATGTAGAGCACGTAGGGGGCAAGAACGCATCCCTCGGCGAGATGATCAGTAATCTTGCAGGCGCTGGTGTTTCAGTTCCAGGTGGCTTCGCCACTACTTCTCAGGCATATCGTGATTTTCTAGAACTGAGTGGTTTGAACGATCAGATCCATGCAGCGCTGGATGCGCTCGATGTTGATGACGTTAATGCTCTGGCCAAGACCGGTGCCCAGATCCGTCAGTGGATCATGGAAGCCGAGTTCCCTGAGCAACTTAACGCCGAAATTCGTACCGCCTTTGCCGCTCTGTCCCAAGGCAACCCGGACATGGCCGTTGCCGTGCGTTCCTCGGCTACCGCCGAAGACTTGCCGGACGCGTCCTTTGCCGGCCAACAAGAAACTTTCCTGAACATCCGTGGCGTTGAGAACGTGATTCGTGCGGCCAAGGAGGTTTTTGCCTCCCTGTTCAACGATCGTGCGATTTCTTACCGTGTACACCAGGGCTTCGATCATAAACTGGTCGCCCTGTCGGCAGGCGTACAGCGCATGGTGCGGTCCGAAACCGGCACTGCAGGCGTGATGTTCACTCTGGACACCGAGTCGGGCTTTCGCGATGTAGTGTTCATCACTGGCGCCTACGGCCTGGGTGAAACCGTCGTACAAGGTGCGGTAAACCCGGATGAGTTCTACGTCCACAAGCAAACCCTCGAAGCCGGCCGCCCTGCGATTTTGCGTCGCAACCTGGGCAGCAAAGCCATCAAGATGATCTACGGCGAAGAAGCCTCTGCCGGTAAGTCGGTCAAGGTGATCGACGTTGATAAAGCCGACCGCGCACGCTTCTGCCTGACCGACGCTGAAGTGAGCGAACTGGCCAAGCAAGCGATGATTATCGAAAAGCACTACAAGTGCCCGATGGACATCGAATGGGCCAAAGACGGTGATGACGGCAAGCTGTACATCGTTCAGGCACGTCCTGAAACCGTGAAGAGCCGCAGCGCCGGCAATGTCATGGAGCGTTATCTGCTCAAGGAAACCGGAACAGTACTGGCCGAAGGCCGTGCCATTGGCCAGCGCATTGGTGCGGGTAAGGTTCGTATCATCAAAGACGTGTCTGAGATGGATAAAGTCCAGCCGGGCGACGTGTTGGTATCGGACATGACCGACCCGGACTGGGAACCCGTGATGAAGCGCGCCAGCGCCATCGTGACCAACCGTGGCGGTCGTACCTGCCATGCGGCGATCATTGCCCGCGAGCTGGGTATCCCGGCCGTTGTGGGTTGTGGCAACGCCACCCAGCTGCTGAAAGACGGTCAGGGCGTTACCGTATCGTGTGCCGAAGGTGATACCGGTTTTATCTTCGAAGGCGAGCTGGGCTTTGACATCAAGAAGAACTCCGTGGATGCCATGCCTGATCTGCCGTTCAAGATCATGATGAACGTCGGTAACCCGGATCGCGCCTTTGACTTCGCACAGCTGCCGAACGCCGGTGTGGGCCTTGCCCGTCTGGAATTCATCATCAACCGCATGATCGGTGTGCACCCTAAAGCGCTGCTGAATTACGATGGCCTGCCACAGGAAATCAAGGACAGCGTCGACAAACGCATCGCGGGCTATAGCGATCCAGTTGGTTTCTACGTAGAGAAACTGGTTGAAGGCATCAGCACGTTGGCTGGCGCGTTTACGCCGAAGAAAGTGATCGTGCGCCTGTCGGACTTCAAGTCCAATGAATACGCGAACCTGATCGGCGGCAAGCTGTACGAGCCGGAAGAAGAGAACCCGATGCTGGGCTTCCGCGGTGCTTCGCGTTACATCAGTGAAAACTTCCGCGACTGCTTTGAACTCGAATGCCGCGCTCTTAAGCGTGTACGCAACGAGATGGGCTTTACCAACGTCGAAATCATGGTGCCGTTCGTTCGTACCCTGGGTGAAGCGAGCCAGGTCATTGATCTGCTGGCTGAAAACGGCCTGAAGCGTGGCGAAAATGGCCTGCGCATCATCATGATGTGCGAGCTGCCGTCCAATGCCATTCTGGCTGAAGAATTCCTTGAGTTCTTTGACGGTTTCTCCATCGGCTCCAACGACCTGACTCAGTTGACCCTGGGCCTGGACCGTGACTCCGGTGTGATCGCGCATCTGTTTGACGAGCGTAACCCTGCCGTTAAAAAGCTGCTGTCCAACGCCATTCAAGCGTGCAACAAGGCTGGCAAATACATCGGTATTTGCGGTCAGGGCCCATCCGATCACCCGGACCTGGCGCTGTGGTTGATGGAGCAGGGCATTGAAAGTGTTTCCCTGAACCCGGATACCGTTCTGGAAACATGGTTCTTCCTGGCAGAAGGCCAAGCTCAGGCTTGAGTCGTTGAGCGAGGAGCAGGGTGGCCGTGAGGGCTGCTCTGCTCTTTATAGGCAGTAGGGCGAGTTCCTGTGTGAAGTCGCCCTTTTTTGTGCAAGAGCATTATGCAAAGCAGCAGTCTCCTTTTTCCCGTTGCCCTGATCAGCGCTGAGCGTCGGGGCGATCTGAGCGAAGATGTTTATCGCTTGAAACCCGCCAATAGCCCGGATATTTCCGTTGAACTGGTGGTTACTCGACTGGGTATGGCCGACGACAGCCAGGTGCGCGGTGTGCCGGTCATCCTGTTGCATGGCAGTTTTTCCAATCGGCGTTTCTGGTACTCACCCAAAGGCGTGGGGCTTGGGGCATATTTGGCCCGTGCCGGTTTTGATGTGTGGCTGCCAGAGATGCGTGGTCACGGCCTTTCGTCGCGCAATATTGCCTGGAGCAAGAACCGCGTGGCGGATTATGCCCGCTACGATTTACCCGCGATTGGGGCATTTGTTCGTGAGCAAAGCGGGCAAGTCCCGCACTGGATAGGACACTCCCAAGGCGCCATCAGTTTGGCCGCAGCCCTTGGTGGGCAGTACCTGAATGACGAGGACGTAGCGTCGGCGGCGTTTTTTGGTTGTCAGATCAATCGTCGTTATTGGTCATTGAAAATTCCGCCGGTGCAGTGGGGCGCTTATTTGTTGTTGAAGCGTTTTGCGCAATTGTCGGGTACGCGACTTAAGCGTGGCCCTGAGGATGAGCCTGTCAGCATTGCTCTGGAAGCCTTGCGCTGGAATGGTTTGATGGGGCGCTTCAAGGACGCTGAACGAGACTGGTGGGCTGGATTGGCAGAGGTCCAGGTCCCGACGCTGGTCGTGGCGGCTGTGGGCGATCGGCTAACACCGGAGTGGGCGTGTCGTAAATTGTTCGATCAGTTGGGCTCTGAGCAGCGCACGTTCGTGTCTCTGGGCACCGAGCACGGTTTTAGCTCTGACTTCAACCATGTCGAAATGCTGGTCAGCCAGCCTGCACAGAAGGAAGTCTGGCCATTGGTGCGTAATTGGCTGAGTGAGCGGTAGCGGTTGCTTCGCAGGCAGGAGTAACAGAAAACTTCAACCGTGGGAGCGAGCCTGCTCGCGAACGACTTTCGCGAGCAAGCTCGCTCCCACAGGGGTGGTTGATTTGTGACGCGATTGGCGAGCCGGGTCATATTTTGTTGCTTTAATCCAGGCAGGCTCTCATGGTGGGGCGCTGTCAATCTATAAGGCCAGCCCTTACCAAAGCGTCTATAACCATAGTGCTAACGTTGTTTTGATTGCTATGCCCACCCTGAACAGGAGCTTTCTCGTGAATCACTACATCACTCCCGATCTGTGCGATGCCTACCCTGAACTCGTGCAAGTGCTTGAACCAATGTTCAGCAACTTCGGCGGGCGCGACTCCTTTGGTGGCGAGATCGTGACCATCAAGTGTTTCGAGGACAACTCGCGCGTCAAGGAGCAGGCCGAACTCAACGGGCAGGGCAAAGTACTTGTGGTTGATGGCGGTGGTTCGCTGCGTCATGCCTTGCTGGGCGACATGATTGCCGAGAAAGCAGCGAAGAATGGTTGGGAAGGCATTGTGATTTACGGCTGTATCCGCGATGTGGATGTGCTCGCGCAAACCGACCTGGGCGTGCAGGCTTTGGCCAGTCATCCGCTCAAGAGCATCAGGCGCGGCGTGGGTGATGTGAATGTGCCGGTGACGTTTGCGGGTGTCACGTTCCGCCCCGGAGAATTCATTTATGCCGACAATAATGGCGTTATCATTTCGCCCACGGCTCTGAAAATACCGGGCTAAAGGCATTAACACTAAGGATCACGGATGTTCGAGGACGAAAACGCTCAATGGGGGCTGGTGCATGCACTGGTGCTGGATGGGGAAGGCGGTGCGCGTTCGATTGCGCGCACCGAGCTGAACGATCTGCAGTTGCAGGCCCACGAGAGCATCTGGTTGCACTGGGATCGCAGTCACCCGCAGACCCAGAGCTGGTTGCGTGATTCGAGCGGTTTAAGTGATTTCAGCTGTGACTTGTTGCTTGAAGAAAACACCCGTCCTCGTTTGGTGTCTGTTCCCAATAATGAACTGCTGCTCTTCATGCGCGGGGTCAACCTGAATCCTGGTGCAGAGCCTGAGGATATGGTTTCGCTGCGTATTTTCGGCAGTGCGCAGCGGGTGATCTCGCTGCGTATGCGTCCGCTTCGGGCCACTGACGAACTGCTCGGTGAGTTCTCCCAGGGCGAGGGCCCCAAAACCCCCTCTGAACTGATCCTTTATCTGGCACAACACCTGACGTTGAAGGTGCAGGATTTGATCGGAGATCTGTCAGAAATCGTCGATGATGAAGAAGATAAGATAGATGCCGACGAACGGTATACCCCTGACCATAATTCTATTTTGCAGATTCGTCGAAGGGCAGCTGCCTTGCGTCGTTTTCTGGCTCCGCAGAGGGATATTTTCGGTCAGCTCACGCGTATCAAATTACCGTGGTTTAGTGCCGATGATGCCGACTACTGGAACGAATTGAACAACAGCCTGACCCGCTATCTGGAAGAGCTTGAACTGACCCGCGAGCGCGTGGGGCTGGTGCTTGAGTCTGAAGACCGGCGTTTGAATGTGCGCATGAGTCGCATCATGTATCGCTTCGGTGTGCTTACCGGGATCTTTCTGCCGATCACGTTTATTACCGGTTTGCTGGGGATCAATGTGGGGGGCGTTCCGTTCTCCAATGACTCTTACGGCTTTGCGGTGACGTGCGGTGTGATGCTGCTCATCGGGGTGGGTCAGTGGTGGTTTTATCGCCGATTGCAGTGGCTGTGAGTGAGCCTGATGTGACCTCGATAAATGTGCCTTCGTCTTTTACTGACTTACCGAGAGGTGCTTATGCACGATCCGTTTGAACAGTCCTTACGTGAAATGCTCAAGGCTCCTACGTCCAATCGTGACGACGACGCCTGCCTGGGCCGAGTGCTGAAAACCGCCAACCGTCAGGTCGGTGCGGGTGATCTTTTCAGTCTGCTGGGGCGCTGGATGCAAGCACTGATGATTGCTTTGAATAGCGGTTCAGCTCATATTGCGCCCGTTTCGCGGCGCAAACCTGCTGCTCGCCCTGTTGATAAGGCTGATTGAACATGGAATTGAATGTCTGGACCCAGAGCCTGGTCGCGGCAATGACTGCCTTGTGGACTAAGATTGCGAACTTTATTCCCAACCTCTTCGGGGCGTTGGTGGTCGTACTGCTGGGCTTCGTGGTTGCAAAACTGCTCGACGCCTTGCTGTCCAAGCTCCTTGCCAAATTGGGCCTTGATCGCCTGATGGGTGGCACGGGCTTAACCAAAATTCTGGCGCGGGTCGGTATTCAGGTACCGATCTCGACGCTGATCGGCAAGATCGTGTATTGGTTCGTGCTGCTGGTGTTCCTGGTTTCCGCGGCCCAGTCGCTGGGCCTGGATCGTGTTTCATCAGCATTGGACCTGCTGACGGTGTATCTGCCCAAGGTGTTTGGTGCGCTGCTGGTCCTGCTGGCTGGCGTGCTGCTTGCGCAGGTGCTTAACGGTCTGGTTCGTGGTGCTGCCGAAAGTGTCGGTTTTGATTACGCTGGCGGGTTGGGTCGAGTGACTCAAGGTCTGGTCATTATCATCAGTATTTCGGTGGCCATCAGCCAACTGGAGGTCAAAACCGATCTCCTTAACCATGTCATTGTGATTGTGTTGATTACCGTTGGTCTGGCCATTGCCCTGGCAATGGGGCTGGGCAGCCGGGAAATCGCGGGGCAGATACTTGCCGGTATCTATGTGCGTGAGCTGTACCAGGTTGGGCAAGAAGTGCGTGTGGGCGAGGTTGAGGGGCAGATCGAAGAGATTGGCACGGTTAAAACCACGTTGCTGACCGATGAGGGTGAGCTAGTCTCCCTCTCTAATCGGATCTTGTTGGAGCAGCACGTAACCAGTCGCTGAGGCGGCAAACCCTGCTAATGTACGCCGCCGCAAAAAAGCCATGATTGATAGGCTGCGGCGGACATTGACCTGACTGCTGGCACAACTTGTTTTGAATAAAGCCCAATCGCTATCCATGCGCTACGACCCCCGCGAACTCTCTGATGAGGAGCTGGTGGCGCGCTCGCATGATGAGTTGTTTCACGTGACGCGCGCTTATGAAGAGCTGATGCGGCGCTATCAACGCACTTTGTTCAACGTTTGTTCAAGGTATTTAGGGAACGATAGGGACGCTGATGATGTCTGTCAGGAAGTAATGCTTAAAGTGTTGTACGGTTTGAAAAATTTCGAAGGGAAGTCGAAATTCAAAACATGGCTATATAGCATCACTTACAACGAATGCATCACACAGTATCGGAAGGAACGGCGAAAGCGTCGCTTGATGGACGCGTTGAGTATTGACCCCCTCGAGGAAGCGTCTGAAGAAAAGGCGCCGAAACCTGAGGAAAAGGGCGGACTTGATCGCTGGCTGGTGCATGTAAATCCGATTGATCGTGAAATTCTTGTGCTGCGTTTTGTCGCAGAACTGGAATTTCAGGAAATCGCGGACATAATGCATATGGGTTTGAGTGCGACAAAGATGCGTTACAAGCGTGCTCTAGATAAATTGCGTGAGAAATTTGCAGGCATTGCTGAAACTTAGTTCAGCGCAAATGGCTCTACGTGTAGGCAAGGTCTGATAGACTTGCCGCCGAGTTGTCCCCCGGTATGTGGGACTGCTTTACAATCACCAGATGGGATTTAACGGATGAAACTGAAAAACACCTTGGGCATTGCCATTGGTTCCTTTGTAGCCGCAACTTCGTTCGGTGCCCTGGCACAAGGCCAAGGCGCGGTCGAGGGTGAACTGTTCTACAAAAAACAGTACAACGACAGCGTCAAGCACGTAGAAGACGGCTACAACCCAGGCGCATCGATCGGTTACTTCCTGACCGACGACGTTTCGTTGAACCTGACCTACGACAAAACCAACCACACCCGTTCGAATGACGGCACTGGCCATCAGAAAATCAAAGGCGACAACTTTGGTCTGAACGCTCAGTACCACTTCGGCACCGTAGGCGACGCTCTGCGTCCATACGTTTCCGGCGGTGTTGCTCACAAGAGCATGACCAACGTGATCGCAGACGGCCACAGCGGTCGTGACCAGTCGACTTTCCTGACTGCAGGCGCTGGTGTTAAGTGGTACATCACTGACAACCTGTTTGCCCGTGCTGGCGTTGAAGCTGACTACAAACTGGACAACGGCAAGTGGGACTACGCTCCTACCGTTGGTCTGGGTGTGAACTTCGGCGGCAACGGCGGTAAAGTCGCTCCTGCTCCAGTTCCAGCTCCAGCACCAATCGCTGAGCCAGAACCAGAAGCTCCAATCGCTGAAGTTGTTCGCGTTGAACTTGACGTGAAATTCGACTTCGACAAATCCAACGTTAAGCCGCAGTACGCAGCTGATATCAACAACGTTGCTGATTTCATGAAGCAGTACCCTGCGACTACCACCACTGTTGCTGGTTACACTGACAGCGTTGGTACCGATGCCTACAACCAGAAACTGTCGCAGCGTCGTGCTGACGCCGTTCGTGCAGCTCTGGTTAACCAAGGTGTTGCAGCTAACCGTGTAGACGCTGTTGGTCACGGTAAAGCTAACCCAGTTGCAAGCAACGCAACTGCAGAAGGCCGTGAACTGAACCGTCGCGTAGAAGCTACCGTTCAAGCAGAAGCTAAGTAATTATTTAGCTCGGCTGTTCAGAAAAACCCGGCTTAGGCCGGGTTTTTCTTTGCCTGTGATTTAGCGGTCCGCGCAGCTATAATCGCGCACTCTTCAAGTAACCCTTTGAGTCCAATCAGCCCATGTATAACCTGGCCCGCCAGTTGCTCTTCAAACTCTCCCCTGAAACCTCTCACGATTTGTCCCTGGACTTGATCGGTGCGGGCGGCCGTCTTGGGCTCAACGGTTTGTTGTGCAAGGCGCCGGCAAGGCTGCCAGTGAAGGTCATGGGGCTCGATTTTCCGAATCCGGTCGGGCTGGCCGCAGGTCTGGACAAAAACGGTGCTGCGATTGATGGTTTTGCGCAGTTGGGCTTTGGTTTTGTCGAGATCGGTACGGTCACGCCACGACCTCAGCCAGGCAATCCCAAGCCACGAATTTTTCGGTTGCCTGAAGCGCAGGCAATCATCAACCGCATGGGGTTTAACAACCTAGGGGTTGATCATTTGCTGACGCGGGTTCAGGCGGCCAAGTACACCGGTATTCTTGGGATCAATATCGGCAAGAACTTCGACACGCCGGTCGAGCGTGCGGTCGATGATTACCTGATTTGCCTGGACAAGGTGTATGCCCACGCCAGCTACGTCACCGTGAACGTGAGTTCGCCCAACACTCCTGGCCTGCGCAGTCTGCAATTTGGTGATTCGCTCAAACAGTTGCTCGAAGCCCTACAGTTGCGTCAGAACGAACTGACACAGCGCCACGGTAAGCGCGTTCCACTGGCCATCAAGATCGCCCCTGACATGACCGACGAAGAAACCGTGCTCGTGGCTCAGGCGCTGCTAGAGACGGGTATGGACGCAGTCATTGCGACCAACACGACCCTGAGTCGGGTCGGTGTCGAAGGCATGGAGCATGGTGACGAGGCCGGTGGCCTGTCGGGCGCCCCGGTGCGTGACAAGAGTACCCATACGGTCAAGGTGCTGGCAGGTGAACTGGCAGGCCGTATGCCAATCATCGCTGCGGGCGGGATCACCGAAGGCAAGTACGCGGCTGAGAAAATCGCTGCGGGTGCGAGCCTGGTGCAGCTCTACTCGGGTTTCATCTACAAGGGCCCGGCCTTGATTCGCGAATCGGTAGATGCCATTTCTGCCTTGGCGCGTTCATAAGTCATCGCATCAACCGGAAGGCATTAAAAAGGGCTCCCTAGGGAGCCCTTGGGCCGAAGCCCGCCGCCTGGATAGGACGGCATGGTTAAGTCATTGCATCTTCGAGGTGATGTCGGATTTGCCCAGAGTTAGCCGACGGCGTGAAGTTCGTTGAGTCTGTGGATGCCCGCAGTGCCAGTCATACCGTCCCAGTTGTCGCCGCGTCCTTCGCGCCAGCCGTTAATCCAGGCTTGGCGTACCGACGGTAGAGTAAAAGGGCAAAGCTCGCGGGATTTCCCATGAACACCGTATTGATATCCGCGTAAGAAAGCTTTTTCCAACGGATCACGCTTAAGTCTTCTCATAGGGTAGTGCCCTCACTTGTTGACTGTTTTATTTAGCGTCGACCTTCTGAAGGTCGGGGCAGAGTGTTCTGCCGTTGGTGTGCTCGCTGCCGGCGTGGCGAGCATTTTGTTGTGGCCTGTGCGGCCATAACCTGTGTTGAGTTCTAACCAATGCGCCAAGGCGTGTGAATGATCGTTTTGTCATAAGGACGTAACGATAATGGTGTTATGGCCATAAGTAAGGTCGCTTTTTCACTGCGAAATACGACCAAAGCCTGACAGGACGAGAGTTTACAAAGATGATGCGTTTCATTCTCTGCTGCGAATACCCCCCTGTTTTACTGGGGCACTATTCGACGAAGGGTCTGAGTATGACCAGTTGTTTCTCGATGAATGACCTGCCCTTGCGTCTAAACTCTTCGTGCCTAAGTGCACGAATAACGCCTCGGTGGAACGGCACAGTTTCGTGCCACACGAGCGCTCTTCAAGAAAAGCGCTTGATTGAAAACGGAGCAGGCAATGCGTTGCCTCTTCACTGATAGCTAAAAGCTCAGGAATCCCATGTCGGATCGTTACGAACTCTTCCTTACCTGCCCTAAAGGCCTTGAAGGCCTTCTCCTCGAAGAGGCCACCGGCCTTGGCCTTGAGGAAGCTCGCGAGCATACCTCGGCCATTCGTGGCATGGCAGATATGGAAACTGCCTACCGCTTGTGTCTGTGGTCGCGCCTTGCCAACCGTGTACTGCTGGTGCTTAAGCGCTTTCCGATGAAAGATGCGGAAGACCTGTATCACGGCGTTCTGGACATCGACTGGCATGACCACATGGTCCCGGATGGCACTCTGGCTGTTGAATTCAGCGGTCATGGTTCAGGCATCGACAACACGCACTTCGGCGCCTTGAAAGTAAAAGACGCCATCGTCGACAAGCTGCGTACGCCGTCTGGCGAGCGTCCGTCCATCGACAAGATCAGCCCGGACATGCGCATCCATCTGCGCCTGGACCGTGGCGAAGCCATTCTGTCCCTGGACCTGTCGGGTCACAGCTTGCACCAGCGCGGCTACCGTCTGCAGCAAGGTGCTGCACCGCTCAAAGAAAACCTTGCAGCAGCCATTCTCATTCGTTCGGGCTGGCCGCGTCTGGCTGCCGAAGGTGCCGCCCTGGCTGACCCGATGTGTGGTGTGGGTACGTTCCTGGTTGAAGGCGCAATGATCGCTGCCGACATGGCGCCCAACCTGAATCGCATTCACTGGGGTTTTGATGCCTGGCTGGGGCACGTGCCGGCGATCTGGAAAAAACTTCACCAGGAAGCCACTGAGCGTGCAGAGGCCGGTATGGCCAAGCCGCCACTGTGGATTCGTGGTTATGAAGCCGACCCGCGTCTGATCCAGCCTGCGCGCAATAACATCGAGCGTGCAGGCTTGAGCCACTGGATCAAGATTTACCAGGGCGAAGTCGCGACCTTCGAGCCGCGTCCGGATCAAAACCAGAAAGGCCTGGTGATCTGTAACCCTCCGTACGGCGAGCGTCTGGGTGACGAGGCGAGCTTGCTCTACCTCTACCAGAACCTGGGTGAGCGTCTGCGTCAGGCCTGCTTGAACTGGGAGGCTGCGGTGTTCACCGGTGCCCCGGATCTGGGCAAGCGCATGGGTATCCGCAGCCACAAGCAGTACTCGTTCTGGAACGGCGCCTTGCCGTGCAAGTTGCTGTTGATCAAGGTTGTGCCTGATCAGTTCGTGACGGGTGAGCGACGTACGCCTGAGCAGCGTCAGATTGATCGTGAGCAGGCCGAATCCGATCTGCCGTCGAACATTGAAGCGCCAGGCAAGTACGAGAAGTTCAACAAGAACGGTAACCCGATCAAGCCGGTGCCGGTGGTGATTGAGCAGCCGCGCTTGAGCGAAGGCGGGCAGATGTTTGCCAACCGTCTGCAAAAGAACGTCAAGGCGCTGAGCAAGTGGGTCAAGCGCGAAGGCATCGATTGCTACCGTGTTTATGACGCCGATATGCCTGAGTATTCGATGGCTATCGACCTGTACCACGACTGGGTTCACGTCCAGGAATACGTGGCACCGAAGTCCATCGACCCGGAAAAAGCCTCGGCACGCATGTTCGATGCCCTGGCGGCCATTCCGCAGGCGCTGAACATCGACAAGAGTCGTGTGATCGTCAAGCGTCGTGAGCGTCAGAGCGGCACCAAGCAGTACGAACGTCAAAGTGCCCAGGGCAAGTTCACCGAGGTCAATGAAGGCGGCGTGAAGCTGCTGGTGAACCTCACGGACTACCTGGATACGGGTCTGTTCCTGGATCACCGCCCGATGCGCATGCGCATTCAGAAAGAGGCGGCCGGCAAGCGCTTCCTCAACCTGTACTGCTACACCGCAACTGCCAGCGTACATGCGGCCAAGGGCGGTGCGCGCAGCACCACCAGCGTTGACTTGTCCAAGACCTATCTGGACTGGGCGCGCCGCAACCTGTCTCTGAACGGATTCTCTGACAAGAACCGTCTTGAGCAGGGTGATGTAATGGTGTGGCTGGATGCCAGTCGTGAAGAATACGACCTGATCTTTATTGATCCGCCGACCTTCTCCAACTCCAAGCGCATGGAAGGTATCTTCGATGTGCAGCGCGATCACGTGCAGTTGCTGGATCTGGCCATGGCGCGTCTGGCGCCGGGTGGGGTTCTGTACTTCTCGAACAACTTCCGCAAATTCATCCTCGATGAAAATCTGGAAGCGCGTTATGCCGTTGAAGAAATAACCGCCAGCACCATTGATCCGGACTTTGCCCGCAACAGCAAAATCCACCGTGCCTGGAAAATCATGGCCCGTTAATAGCGACTGTGTACTGGCCTGCCTGCTTCTTGCAGGGGTGGGCCTGTAGTGGGAGCGAGCCTGCTCGCGATGGCACCTGCGCAGTTTTGCGACTGACCGGGTCGCCTGCTTCGCGAGCAGGCTCGCTCCCACAATAAAAAACGCCCCTGATTATGCGATCAGGGGCGTTTTTTTATTGTGGGATTTTATTGTGCGATGGAAACCGTGGTATTGGCGAGTGGAGGCTGGCGATACAGGTCGAGTAGCACCTGATCGAGAATCGCCGAGGCGCCCCACGGGCGAGGGTCGTTGAGGATGGCGACCACAGCCCAGGTGTTGCCGTTGCTGTCGCGGCTAAACCCGGAAATGGCACGCACGGTATTGAGCGTGCCGGTCTTGATATGAGCTTGACCGTTCATGGCTGTGGTTTTCAAGCGCTTGCGCATGGTGCCGTCTTTGCCGGCAATCGGCATGGAGCTGATGAACTCGGCAGCGTATGGGCTTTGCCAGGCGGCCTGGAGCATCTGTGCCATTTCACGTGCGCTCACGCGTTCGGCACGGGACAAGCCGGAGCCGTTTTCCATGACCAGGTGCGGTGCGGTGATGCCTTTCTTGGCCAGCCATTGGCGCACAACTCGCTGTGCGGCCTTGGCATCGTCACCGTCGGCGTCGTTGCGGAACTGAGCGCCCAGGCTCAGGAACAACTGCTGGGCCATGGTGTTGTTGCTGTACTTGTTAATGTCGCGAATGATTTCGGCCAGATCCGGAGAAAATGCCCGTGCCAGCAGTTTGGAGTTTTTCGGCACGCTGGCCTGACGGTCCTGGCCCTGAATGCTGCCGCCCAGCTCTTTCCAGATGGCGCGTACAGCGCCTGCGGTGTAGGTCGCGTGATCAAGCAGGGACAGGTACGTCTGCGAGTTGCAGCCATCGGCCAGTTGCCCGCTAACAGTAACGAGTACCGAGCCGTCTGCTTGCGGGACCGGGTTGTAGCGCACATCGCCAGTACATTGTTTAGCGTTGATGGCCTTGACCTGATTGTCGATCTTGATGCTCGCAATCGGAGGTTCCACCGAGATCAGGACCTTGCCGCCGTCGTTTCGTGCTACGAAGCGCAAGGCTTTCAGGTTGACCAGCAGCGAGTCGGGCTTGACCAGGAAGGGTTTGTTTTTGTCATTGCCGTCGTCGTTGAACACGGGGAGTTGAGGTTGATTGAAGAAGTTGCGATCAAGTACCAGGTCGCCGGTGACCTGTTGCACGCCATTGGCGCGCAAGTCGCGCATCAATAGCCAGAGCTTTTCCATGTTCAGCTTGGGGTCGCCGCCGCCTTTCAGGTAGAGGTTGCCTTGCAAGATGCCGTTGTTCAGGGTGCCGTCGGTGTAGAACTCGGTTTTCCACTGATGGGTCGGACCGAGCATTTCGAGGGCGGCGTACGTGGTCACCAGTTTCATGGTGGAGGCCGGGTTCATGGAGACGTCGGCATTGAATACGGTGGGAATGCCGGGGCCATTGAGCGGTAGAAGAACCAGCGACAGTGCGTCGTTCTGCAGTTTGTTGGTCTTGAGTGCTTGTTGAACCTTGGGCGAAAGCGTTGTGTTGACGGGGGCGGCGTTGGCGCCGAAGGCCAGTGGCAGAAAAAAGCTGGCAAGAAGCAATGGCCGTAAAGATTTGATCATAAGAAGTAAAACCCTGCAGGCGAGGGAGAAAAAATACGAGGGATGATGGAAAGTTCCCTCAATGGTCGTAAAAGTGTTGGCATTATGCCCCAAGGTTGTTGGGCTTGTGCATCCACCTGTAACAGGGTTTGGCTGATTAAGTATAGAAAACGATGAACCGTTCACACGGAACCGGGCAAGCGTTGCCTTAAGCTGCTAAAGTGCCGCCCGTTATTACTTAAGAGGATTGTTCAATGGCTACTAATCGTTCCCAGCGTCTGCGCAAAAAACTGTGCGTTGATGAATTTCAGGAGTTGGGTTTTGAGCTGAACCTGGATTTCAAAGAAGACCTGTCGGAAGAGGCTATCGATGCATTCCTGGCAGACTTCCTGGCGCAAGCCATGGAAGCTAACGGCCTGGGTTATGTTGGCGGCGACGACTACGGTCTGGTTTGCCTGCAGAAGCGCGGCTCGGTCAGCGAAGAACAGCGTGCAGCTGTTGAATCCTGGTTGAAAGCGCGCCCAGAGCTGAGCAGCGTTGAAGTTAGCCCGCTGTTGGACGTGTGGTACCCGGAAAAGCCAATCAATCCGGTAGCCTGACGTCAAACGCAAAGGCGGCCCGAGCGGCTGCCTTTGTGTGTTACGCCCTCTGACCCGTCTCGGGTTTTGCAGCACATCCTTCCACTTTATTGCCCGCACTGATCTGCGTGATTTTTCGTGGGTGCCATTAACGTGTTCGGTCAGACACGTCGCGTCGCTTTTTATCGCGAGCAAGCCCACTCCCACAAGAGCGGTATTGAACACTCATTTTGGGTGCCTCAGTCGTAAATGGCTTTCTTCTTCCAGTCAGCATCCGCTTCGTCGGTTTTCAAGCCTTCAGTCAGTTCATTGACTTCGCCCGTTGACGGCTCTAGGGCGTTCAGCACTTGTGCGTTGGCGCGTGCAAGTTGTGCCTCGAAATCCTTGATCTGCGCGTTATACATGGCGGGCACCGGCTGTTTGCGCAAGTACTGTACAGCGCGCTCAAAGGCCAGGCGCGCCTGCGCAGGCTGATTCTTTTGCAGGGCGAGTTTGCCCAGGTTATTGAAGAATTCGATATGTAGCACGACCAGCAAGTGGCGAATCTCTTTGATCCACTGCTTGGCTTCATTGGTGGGCAAAAAGCCGTCTTTGGCGGCACGGGTAATTTGGCCGTGCAGTGTTTCAAGCAAAAAGCGTACGTCTTTGGCTTTTGCTTCTGTCAGTACAGGGTTGGGCGGGTTGTTAACCGGGATCGACTCGCCTTTAGCTATCAGCCCGTTGAGCTCTGCTACTTGCGCCTTTAAAGCCGTGCTGGATTTTTGCAGGAGTAACAGGCGTTGCGTGGCGTTGAGCTCAAGGCGTGTGAGCAGCAGCTTGAGGCCTGGGGTCATCAGCTGGCCGGGAAAGGTTTCGTTTACTTCGCTGCAGCGACGTATGCGATCGTTGAGCTCGACTTTGAGGCGCGCTTTTTCCAGTTTGTTGTTTTCAACTACATGGTTCATGTAGACGATAGCGATCAGTAGTGCGATCCCGACAACGACAAGCAGGGCGATCATGGAGGGCGTCAACGTTAAAACCTCTTGTGGGTGTGGATGCGCTGTCTCGGTGAGGTCGGCGTGCCTGGCTATATAAAGAGGCTAAAGATCGACAGGCAGCAAACTGCCATCACTGAGGTCGAGCCATCATAACCTCCTTGTAGGGTGACGGAATATAGGCGTCAGGAGCTGGGCGACATACTGCGTAGGAAAGCGCCGAGAGAAGAGGGAAGTCATTGATTTCAATATATTTTCATATTGGGGTTGACGACTTTCAAATCCATCCCTAGAATGCGCGCCAATTGCAGCGTAAAGCGAACAGCTAAACGCATGTAACCAGTGAAGTTGTAGCGTGTCCCCTTCGTCTAGTGGCCTAGGACACCGCCCTTTCACGGCGGTAACAGGGGTTCGAGTCCCCTAGGGGACGCCATTGCGGGAATAGCTCAGTTGGTAGAGCACGACCTTGCCAAGGTCGGGGTCGCGAGTTCGAGTCTCGTTTCCCGCTCCATTTTTAAGCAGCTTCGCTTTCGGGCGGGGTTGAGTGAAAGCCAAGACATTAGCGTTTGTTAGTGATCTGGCACTGAAATGTACGTGTACATTTCGGGCAACGTCCCCTTCGTCTAGTGGCCTAGGACACCGCCCTTTCACGGCGGTAACAGGGGTTCGAGTCCCCTAGGGGACGCCATTATTGCGGGAATAGCTCAGTTGGTAGAGCACGACCTTGCCAAGGTCGGGGTCGCGAGTTCGAGTCTCGTTTCCCGCTCCAATTTATGATCTACAGACATCCACTGACGTCTGTAAGTCGTTGAAATCAGGACCTTCGGGTCCTTTTTTCGTTCCAGCGCGGTCCACTGAAATCCACGGGTATCCAGGACGTTTTAGTCCATTTTTTAGTCCATCTATCCGGGAGTACTGCGTTCCGTATTGTTGCTGGGATGGAGCGGTAAGTGAGAAGAGGATCTAGCTCTAACGCAACGTTAGGAGCTGGAAACATGGCACTCTCAGACGCAACCGTTCGCCACGCCAGGAGGACTGGCAAGGCATACACTCTGGGCGATCTTGATGGCCTCTCCCTGGCTGTCTCAGAGCAAGGCGGCCGATCTTGGCACTTTCGCTACTGCTGGGCCGGTAAACAAAAGCGCATGTCGCTAGGGACTTATCCTGAGGTTAGTCTCAAGGAGGCCAGGGCCGTCAGAGACCAGGCGCGAGCTCTGCTGGCAAAGGGCACCAATCCGAAACTCGATCGCAAACAAAAACGGCGCGCTGTCCGCTTGGCGGATGAGAACAGCTTCAAGGCTGTCTTTGTCATGTGGCTTGAACACCGCAAGCTTGAACTGAAGGAAGGTCGTAACAGTACCCTGTCGCAAATTATGCGCATCTTCGATAGGGATGTGATGCCAAGCCTGGGCAAGATGCCTATCTACGAGATTCGTCGTAGTGATCTGCTGGATGTCCTGGCCAGGATTGAACAGCGCAAAGCTCACACGACGGCCGAAAAAGTACGGACCTGGTTCAATCAGTTGTTCCGGTATGCCATGGTGAAAGTGGACGGGCTGGAAAGCAATCCAGCCTCTGATCTGGATGTGGTCGCTGTTCCCAAGCCACCGGTCATCCATAACCCCTTCCTGCGCCTTCCCGAACTGCCGGAACTTTTACAGAGGGTGAGGCGCTACCGCGGAGCGATCACTACGCAACTCGGTATTCGCCTGTTATTCCTGACCGGCGTACGTACGGGTGAACTGCGTCTGGCGACACCTGACCAATTTGACATTGAGCAGGGCATGTGGATCATCCCACCCGAAGTGGTCAAGCAACTTCAGCTCGATATGCGCAAGAAAGGCAAGCGTCCTCAGGATATCCCTCCGTACATCGTACCGCTGTCCGTTCAGGCTAAGGAGATCGTTGATTATCTGCTTGAGCAGATGAAACCCGCTCAGCGCTATCTGCTCTCGCACCGTGGCGAGCTGAAAAAACGTATCAGCGAGAACACTCTCAACTATGCTTTGACGCGGATAGGCTACAAGGACCTGCTCACCGGGCATGGTATTCGCGGAACCATCTCGACAGCCCTCAATGAATTCGGTTATCCCAAAATCTGGATCGACGCACAGTTATCGCACAGTGACCCGAATCAGGTTAGTGCAGCCTACAACCATGCTATGTATGTCGAGCCCCGGCGCAAGATGATGCAGGATTGGGCGGATCGACTAGACCTCCTCGAGCAAGGTGAGATGATCGCGGCGAGCAGTCATCTGACGATCCGTTTCGACGGCATGCCTCTTCTCGGGGATAGCGACAATCCATTCGACAGCCCGAAGAACGCCCCGATGACCGCTGGCATTCTGCCGGTTATGGCCGGTGAGCCGATGTACCGCCTGCCAGCGGTTCCCCCAAAACCATCCCCTGAGCCGGTTGTCGAAGTGGCCATTTCGGAGCTGCAACGCGAACGCATGGAAATGATCAACGCCTTTGAGGCACCCGATAACCTGCCGGTGGTGCAGTTTGCGCGGTTAGCTGGTAAATCACGCGACCAGATTAACCGTGAGATCAAGGCGGGCAAGCTCCTGACGCTGAGCATCGGAAACCGTGGCCAGCGCATCCCCGAGTGGCAGCTTGACCCGGTCAAGGCGAGGTTGGTACAAGGTGTCATTAAGAGGCTTTCGTGTGTGGATTCTTGGCAGTTGTATCGAGAGCTGATGCAGCACGATAGATCACTGGAAGGTTCAGCCGTTAAAAAAGTATCGGCTGCAAATTTGAATAAGATTACAGAATTACTGTGTTTCAAACTTGAAAGCCAGGGCAAACAGGAAATAGTGTAAGAGTCGGTGTCCAATGACCTTGTGCGCAAGGACCGCTCTTTGCCTCGAAGACCTTAAAGGGGATAGGCTGGTAGAATTGATAGGCTCGGAGTATGAGTGTCTCGGCATTTAGATTCCTCATGCTGCAGCTGGGTAACGCTTGAAGGTACCGACAGTTGCAGCGTGGTTGGGCTATGTTAATTAGGGCTACTTCGAGATTTCACGGTTGTTTAGGGGAGCTCTGAAAAAGTCACTCAGCAGCCGATAATGATAGATGAAGCGAGCGCTCTCCTCTTCAAAATGTATAGAAAGTAACTTTAATGGGTCCGGTCTTTGAGAGGCTGCGCTAGGCATGCCGCTCTGACATAGATACTAGGAGTTAGACGACGGTGGGGGCTTAGGGGTGAAAATTCTTAAGCGTTAACAGGGAGGAGTTAAGTGTAAGGAAGAGTATTGGAGTGTAGCGTTCTCTGGGCTGCTCAATCGATTTGGTAAATAAACCGATACTACTGGTGCTGACTGAAAGGTCATACTGAATTAAATATAAAGTTTGCGTTCAGGCATTACTGCGTCCTCGGACTGATTAAAAGAATCCCTCTTAAATAGAGGGATTCAGATCTGGTCAGATAATTATTTTAATGCTGGCTGCGGCGCAGCAGATCTTCGGGCTTTGGGGCCGAATTCTGGTAGTAGTTGTGCACATAATCCCATTAAGATCAAGCAGCCTCCTGAAAGTGCAAAGATCAGCTGATAGTTATCTCCGCCTAGTGGAGTGATTACTATGGCAGGAATGAAAACTGCTCCAATTAACATCAGTGTTGTCATAATTCCACCGGCAGCTCCAGCATACTTTGGGCCAATGGATTTTATTAATGCCGGCGAAATCATAAAAAGAGGCATTACGCCGCCTATGCAAAGTCCCGTCATAAACATGACGGGAGTTAAATAGGCCTCGTCGACCGTCCAGCCAAAGTAAATACCAGCACCTGCTAGCAGCCCCAAAGTCAAAAAGTAAGGCTTGTAATAGCCTATTTTTTGGGCAATGATCGGGCTAAGCAGTGCGCTTACCAAGTTTCCTAGCAAGACAGTAGAACCTATTGCTCCGGCTGTAATTGGATCTAAACTCTTTAAATGGCTCAGGGCTAAAGGGAGGAAAGTGGAAAATGCCATCATGCCGCCCATCGTAAAAGCGAGACAGAATCCGACAGTCCATAGAGCAGGGTTTTTGGCGGTCACACTCAAGATAGCCAATAAACTTTCCGCGGGTTCCGCTTGAGATATCACATCGATACGATTGTCCCTGACAACAATTAGCCACAAAATGGTGGAAACCAAACAAAGGCAGCCTCCAAATATAAACGCAGAGTCAGTTGAGGGGAAAAGTGCAGTTGTACCCATCCCAATAACCATACCGCCGGTGCCCGCCATAAGCACAATTCCCATGACTTTGCTCATTTGTTCAGGGGGAAACCAACTGGAAATGATTTTTGCCAGATTAGCATTGAGGAAGGCTGAGCCGGCTCCGGAAAAAGCCAAGAAGATCATCATCTCAGTGTAGTTGGTGGCGAATAAACGTGCCAATCCTCCAAATGCACCGAATGCTAAACCAATACCGATGATCTTTTTAATACCCATTCGATCGCATAAAATACCTGCGATAATGCCAAGCAATATGGATGGAATCATTGGGGCAGTTACCAAACTAGCAAATTCTGGGTTGGTAATACCTAACTCTGGAATCAGTCGAGCTGCAAGCGGCGGTAGCTGGAATTGGGCATAGGAGCCGCTGAACATTCCCAGGCAGGTAATTACCAGCATGAGAGAGCGTCTTTTGAATGAGTGAATTTTAGCTGAAGTTTGGGGCATGTGAGTATCCATATGATTGGTATGTTGTTATTGTTGCTGTAGTCTATGGAGAGGCTTAGATTTTCTTTTGTTGCTCTACGAGTTTTTTGTGTGCTCGTATGATCATTTCCGCCTAGGTGATGAGGTCTCCGCTAGCTTTCACTCCGCTGTCAATCGTCGCGCTTTCTCGATGTCGGGTGGAACAGCATTTTTTGCGGAAGATCGAAACCGCTGTCCGAATAGCTCAGCCGAATTCTGAAGCAATGAAACTAATGCCTCGCAGTTTCATTTTATTCTGTTGCATTGATGGCTGATGTATCAGGTTTGAACCACTGGGCGTTCTCCAGATCGAAGGAAAACTCTCTGGCGCTCGTGACATGTTCCCTACCAAAGGAGACGGTATGGCGTACTTCTCCCATGCCGCCAATGAGTTGACTTGGCTTAATTTTCAGAGTCGGCTTTAATTTTCGATAGATAGGATGCGCTCGCTTATGTTTCATCTGGGCGAAAAATATCGGAGAATTAGACGTTGGCCAATTCTGAAAGAGTTTGATCGCTAGGAGTAGACAGAGAAAAACGGCCACCCGGAGATAGCACCCACCGTGAGTTTTGAATCGGAAAACTTTCCAGTGCGTTGGTTAGAGCGTCTGTGGTCCACTTTACGCGACAATTGTTAGCATGACCTTCTGCGCTCCATTCGTTAAAGATAAAAATATCGTCTCCTTCCGCACCGAAAAGCCGGCCGGTGAAGCGGCAGTTATCTGATGCAAGATATACGACCAATTCAGCCACATGCTCAGGAAGATAGCGGTCAAAATCAGCATCGGCAGTCATCATTTCGAGCAATTCTGCAGACATCTCTACAAGCCTAGTTCGTGCAATGGGTGCAATCGCGTTGACGCGCACTCCAAGACAGGCAAGCTCTTGAGACGCAATAATAGTAAAGGCAAGAATAGAGGCCTTGGTGGCAGAGTAAATGCCGATTGGACTTAGGGGGTGAGGTGCAGCGGGGGAGGCAGTATTGATAATTGCTCGACCTTTCTTAGGCCCTTCTTTTTTCCAGTGGCGGGCGAGGGCGTTCATTATAGCTATCGGCCCTTTTGCGTTCACCGCGTTCTGAAGATCCCAGTCGACTTCTGTCAGATCCCCAAGTACACCTGGTCTACTTATTCCAGCGTTGTTTATTAATATGTCGATAGTACCGAATTTTTCTATCACATCTTCAACGATCTGGTGAGCGACAAGCCAATCTGAAACACTTCTGGTATCCGCAATTGCCTCTCCGCCGTTATTGATAATTTCAGCAACTACGGAATGAGCAGGACCACTATCGTCTCCTTCTCCAGAGCCGGAGCTTCCAAGATCATTTACTATCACTTTTGCACCGGCGGCTGCAAGTGCAAGAGCATGGGCTCGCCCCAGTCCACGACCAGCGCCGGTGACTAGTGCAATCTTTCCTTTTAAATTCATATAAATGCCTTTATTATTTGTGGGGTGTCGGTATTTTTAGTTTGCTGTTCGGATAATTTGGTTTATGATAACGAAATTATCTGTCAAGCTAACGGGTGCCGGGCGCTGTATTGTTGGTTGTGGTTTAGCAACAAGTCTCAGTGGATGGAGGTTCTAAATACATGGCCAACCAGAAGAATATGGGGTCGCTACTCCCTCAACGAAGCATTTTTTCTTTTAAAACTCTATTGCTATCCCGTGGGTGTGCTGCTACTTGTTGTACGTCTACTCTATTGCCCTTCCAAGTGCTTATTTTCTTATAGATTGGTGTGATTTTCAGCAATAATCACCTATCGATAGATAGTAATTACGGAATATATAAATGACTTAGGCCTGACCTCAAGCGTATCGCGAGGTTCCGCGAGGATAAAAGCTCGTTGGTGGTATTGTGCCGGTAGCTCCCAATTGTTTTCAGAGGAACGGATGGCCATCGAGCTAGGAGGTCAATGCAGCTGAACAACAGCTGATCTTCCAGTGTCTGTTCCGCCGGCTGATAACTGATCCATGTGTTCAGCTGTGCTGTTCTTCTTTAGACGGAATAGAATGAGTCCTCTGCAATTCTCTTAAGTCTCCAATCGGTAGCTTGGGTCAGTGTGAACTCCGCGCGAACACACGCTGAGGAGGAGGGTGCGTGGTCTTCTTATTGGTACTAGTGGCCGATCAACATCGGTGTAAAGCATGGTCAAGAATGAGAGGTCAGCAACATAGCGCTGCAGCCGGAAAAGTTGGCTATATGGAAGAAAACCTATCTGGTTTTTTGCGCGCCGGGGTGTGCAATGCGGCCTCAAGGGTGACGCCGGAACTGCTCTTTATTTAGCGACAAAACGTTTTCACTGAGCCGACTACTTGAGAGCTAGCTGCCCCAAAATGCATCTGTGGCATTACCAACGGTTGCGCCGATCGCCCTATAAACATTGGCTACAACGCGGCGGCTGGCTTGCTCGTTTTGAACTGTTTTCCCAGTGTCAATAGTTGCGGATTGGTTAAAGATAGCAGCATGTTCAAATGCGGAACTGTTGCACTCGTTGGTGCAATTCGCCGCCTAGATGTGCTAGCTCGGTGGTAGATCCGGCCATCTTTTCATTCGTCTGGGCGCTTTGCTCGGCAATGCTTCGCACATGCTCGACATTGTGGCTTATCTCGGCGGCCACTGCGCTCTGTTCCTCTGCCGCGGTGGCTATCTTTTGATTAAGCTGCTCAATGCTGTTCACTGCGTCAGTGATCAGCGTTAAAGCTTGGCGTGCTTGATCGCTGTAAGCTACCGCCTCCCGACTGAGCTGGGCGCTACCGGTCATCTGCTGAACGGTGCGTTCTGACATGGTCTGTAGTTCGGCGATGAGCAATTCGATCTCGCGGGTCGAAGCTTGTGTGCGCTTCGCTAGAGTGCGTACCGCGTCGGCCACCACGGCGAAGCCGCGTCCCTGTTCGCCGGCACGCGCCGCCTCGATGGCTGCGTTTAGGGCCAGCAGATTGGTCTGCTCTGCCACCGCCTTAATCACATCGAGAACTCCTCCGATGCGTCCGCTGCATTCGTGTAGGTGCTGGATGGTCTGTACGGAAAGATCCACATCCTCGGCGAGCCGTCCGATCTGTTCCGCAGTCTGGCGAACTACCCGTTCGCCGGCACCGGCCTGTTGATTTGCCTGACGAGCAACTTGCAAAGCTTCTTCGGCGTGTCGGGCTACTGCCTCAGCCGAGTACGCCATCTGCTGGGTCGCAGTGGCCGCCTGTTCAGTTTGATACTGTTGACTGCACGCTCCTGCGCTACTCTGCCGGCTGGCCTCTTCCAGGCCACCGGTCGCACGATGCAATTGATCGATTCCCTGCACGATACGCTGTAACCGTCCGGCCAGCACCCTCTGCTGACAGCCCTCCGAATTGGCCAAGATAGTGGACACCATTTTTTAGTGGACACTATCTTGGATATCATTGCCCCAGCCCGTCGACCCGGTCGTCGCCCCAACTTCCCGCCAGAGTTCAAACGCAAAGTTGTCGAAGCCACGTTCCAGCCTGGCGCCTCCGTGTCGTTGATCGCTCGTGAGCATGACGTCAATGCCAACCTGGTCTTTCGCTGGCGGCAGCAATATCAAGAGGGCTTGTTCGGCCCGGCCAGCCAGAGTGCAACGCTTTTGCCTGTCCAGGTGATCGAGGCGCCAATAGATTTACCGCAAGTCATTCAGTCACCGCCTGAGTGTCATTCCGTGATCGTTGTTGAGGCGGGAAAAGCCAAGCTGCGCATCACTGGCACGCCTGACCCGCAGACCCTGCAACTCATCTTGCAGCAGTTACTGCGATGATTGCTCCGCCCGCTGGAACCCGCATCTGGATCGCTGCCGGCGTCACGGACATGCGCCGTGGCTTCGACGGTTTAGCCGCACTGGTGCAGACTCAGCTTGAAGCCGATCCGTTCTCCGGTCAGATCTTTGCTTTTCGCGGACGGCGCGGTGACCGGATCAAATTGCTATGGTGGGACGGCGACGGGTTGTGTCTGTTTTGCAAACGGTTGGAACAAGGACGCTTTGTCTGGCCGCAAGCAACCAGCGGCAGCGTGTCGCTGACGGCTGCGCAGTTGTCGATGCTGTTGGAAGGCATTGATTGGCGCAGGCCAATTCGTACAGCACCCATCCTCGCGGTCTGACTTGCCACGCTGAAAAAATCCCAAGTAACATTCGGTCATGACGCTCGCGACCGACTCTTTGCCTAACGATCTTCAAGCCTTGAAGGCTCTGGTCTCTGCCCAGCGGGCAGAGATTGAGCGCTTGAAAATGATGATCGCCAAGCTGCGTCGTATGCAGTTCGGTCGCAGTTCCGAGCAACTGGACGCCATGATCGACCAACTCCAGTTGAGCCTTGAAGAGTTGCAAGTCAGCCAGACTGAACTGACACCACCAATCGAACCGCCCCCTCGCGTCGTCTCTCGGCGCAAGCCGTTGCCTGAACACCTGCCTCGCGAAATTCACGTCCATCAGCCCGAATCGCAATGCTCCGGTTGCGGTGGGAAACTTCGCCATTTGGGGGAGGATGTGTCTGAGGTGCTGGAGTACGTCCCAGCGCGTTTCAAAGTGATCCGCCATGTTCGCCCCAAGTGGGTTTGCCGCTGCTGCGAGCACATCGCTCAGGTGCCGGCACCGAGTCGCCCGATAGCCCGAGGCCTTGCAGGCCCTGGGCTACTGGCCCACGTGCTGGTCTCCAAGTTTGTTGACCATTTGCCGCTGTATCGGCAATCCGAGATCTACGCCCGTGAGGGCGTGGATCTGGAGCGCTCAACTCTGGTCGACTGGGTCGGCCAGAGCAGTCAATTGCTCAGGCCGCTGATCAACACCCTTGAGCGTCATGTCATGAGCGGCCATAAAGTTCATGCCGACGACACGCCGATTGGTGTACTTGCGCCGGGCAACGGCAAAACCAAAACGGCTCGCCTATGGACATACGTGCGGGACGACCGACCTGCCGGTTACACGACACCGGCGGCGGTCTGGTTTGCCTACTCGCCGGATCGCAAGGGGCAACATCCCCGTGCTCATCTCAAGAGCTTCAGCGGGATCTTGCAGGCTGACGGCTACGCCGGTTTCGCTCAGCTGTATGCTGCAGGCAGCATTCAGGAAGCCGCCTGCTGGGCTCACGCCCGCCGCAAGTTTTACGATGTCTACAAAGACCAGGCTTCACCACTTGCCAGTGAGGCGCTGCAACGGATTGCGGCCCTGTATGCCATCGAAAGCGAGATCCGCGGACAACCGCCAGATCATAGAAAAACGGTTCGGCAAAGTCGGGCGAGTCCACTGCTGGAGCACCTGCACGCGTGGCTTAACCAGACGCTGGCTCAACTGTCGAAAAAATCGACATTGGGCGGTGCAATCCTCTATGCCCTCAACCGGTGGCAGGCTTTAACGCGCTACTGCGATGACGGCCGAATCGAAATCGACAACAACGCCGCCGAACGGGCGCTGCGCGCCGTCGCGCTGGGCCGCAAAAACTACCTGTTTGCCGGTTCCGATGCCGGCGGAGAACGAGCGGCTGCGATTTACAGCCTGGTGGGTTCGGCCAAGCTCAACGACCTGAACCCGCAAGCCTATTTGACACACGTGCTGGAGCGCATCGCCGACTACCCAATCAATCGGGTCGACGAACTGCTGCCCTGGAACGTTTCTCTCACACTGACTGAATTCTGCGAGGCTGCCTGATCCATGGTTAAAACTGTCCGTTTACCCAAACCCGCCCCCGACCTGTTGCTGCTGCACATTGAGCTGAAGTGGATCACTCCGACGATCTGGCGTCGGTTCGCGGTGCCTGAAAACATCACCTTGGGCAAACTGCACCATGTCATCCAGGTCGTGATGGGCTGGAGTGATAGCCATCTGCATGAGTTTGAAATTGCCGGTGAGAATTACGGCATGCCCGACCCTGATGGTTGGGGGCCGACGGTAAACCCTGAAGCCCGTAAAACGCTGATCAAGGCGCTGAGCGGAAAGCGGACATTTAATTATCTCTACGACTTTGGTGACAGTTGGCATCACAGTATCAAGGTCGAAAAGACGTTACCGGCGGTTGCGTGTCCTCAGGTGCCGTACTGCATCGATGGCGCCAATGCTTGCCCACCGGAAGACGTGGGTGGCGGGCCTGGTTATGAGGACTTTCTGGAGGCCATGGGCAACCCCAATCATCCAGAGCATGACGACATGGTTGAATGGCATGGCGATGTTTTTGATCCGGCGGCATTTGAGTGCGAGCGCGTGAATCAGTGGCTTAAACGGATTAAGGTTTGAGTTGCAAGGCGGTGTAGTTCGGACGCTTACGATACGCTTGACAAGTTCGCGCAAATTGATCGTCATGGTACTCATCGCTTGGCACAACTGGCCGAGTTCGTCTCTGCGTCCTGTTGTGATGTCCCTACTGAGGTCGCCCGCGGCGATGCTTTGCGCGAGAACCAGAGTCTGGCGCAACGGTGGTAGAATCAGTTGGCGAATCACCCAGCCGGCCAGCGTTGCTAAGCCGAGAATTACCATGGCGCTGATGACCAGCACACGGAGGATGGAGGTCGACCGACGCACCATTTGCTGCTGGTGAGTGGACAGTGCTTGGTCGGTGTCACGCATTACCCTATCGGCGAGTTGTTTCATTTTTTCTGCACCACGTTCATTGGCGATGCGATTGGCACTATATTGCTTAAAGGCAACACGGTAGCTAATTATGGCTTCCTGGGCTGTCTGGAGGACGTCCTTCTGTTCCGCACTAATGCGCGTCTGCAGGAGGGATACGCTGTTCTCAGTAGCTTGCATGAGTTCTTCCCATTCCTTCAGGCACTGTTCGCCTCCCTGTTGTACATAACAGTATTCGCGGTTACGTAAGGCCAGCAGCAGCCGTAACAATTCAGAGGCGTTTTCCGCAAAGGTCAGCGTATCGGCGTTCAACTCGCGATGGGTTGCTATGGTTGCGCGCAGCGCGCTGTACATCTCCAGCTCCACGAATTCAAATTGCATACGGGCCTCGTCGGCCTGCTTCTGCATGTCTTTAAGTGCTTGGGCGGCCTGATGAGAATCGGTGACGAACTGTCCGAACTGCTTGCGGTAAGCCTGTGCGCTGGCGCGAATTTGGTCCAGTCCCACAAGGTTGGTCGCATCGTCAACGATTAATCCATTGGCATGCTGCTCAAGTGCAGCCAAGGTGACGTCGACCAATTGGGCTGGGCGCTTATCTGCGTTCAGAGCGAAGTCCTTTTCTGCGCTGCGTGCTTGCTGCAGAAGCAGGTTCATCTCGGCAATCGCCTGATTTTGTCGATTGTCGTTGAGCAGTGTCTGTGTGGATTGGAATGCGATAGCGAGAGCGACCAGCGAAAGGATAGAAACCATACCGAACGCCAACATAAGTTTGCGACCGACCTGGAGATCGACTAGGCCAGAGCGGAGGAGCGTCAGCATTTTTTTATCCTTCTGGCTGCTGGTGAAAATGACGTCGCTGGATCGTGGCAGGGGCTCACCCAGTCTAAAAAGAGCAAAACCGCTCGGCACCTATCCTTGGATAGATCTGCGTACGGGGGCGCAAGATACAATGCGAACGTGACCTCCACTAAGTCAGTGCGTAAACGTCGGATGGAAGCACTCTGCAGGTTCTCAACTACGTCCTGAGCGACTCTGACGTATCCCGCATCGCTACTTGAGGTCGGTGAAAGCTGCTTCGTATCCCACTGTGTCTCCGCCACAGTCAAGTGGGTTAAGGAGTCTCCGCTCGACGTTTGATCGGTACTCGGAAACAACTGAGGGAGGGTGTGATCCGGCGCATACGTAAAGTTCTCTTCATGCTTTCTGCGAACTATTGGGCGGCCGCGATGACGGCTTACATATCTCTGCACTGGTCTTTAGAGCGAGGATATAGTTTCATCGGAAGCTAAAATCTGTCCCACGGTCTGTCAGGATGTGCGAATTGTTGTATCCGTTCGTCATTTCCAATGAAGCTAAGGCGCTCCTACTTTTGGATGGTGCTTCGGTGCTCAACTTTAGAGCACCGCACCAGCGTTTGCTGAAATTTAGAATTGATAGCTATCAAAGAACGCCTTTCTTCAATAACTGGGCCCCTCAGAAGAATCATAGTGTTGGGGCGTTCTTGGGTAATAAATATGCCTATTACCTTAAAGAGCTCGCTTTTTGAAGTTATACGCTTCCACTGCGTATTACGAGACTGCTGCCCTGCCGTTATTCGGAGTCTATGAGAATGAGACGTTGCTCCTGGCTAAGCATACGCTCAAGTATCCGTCGGGATTGAACACCTCCTGCATCGATGTTCAACTTGAGCAGATTACGTTGGGGGGATTCGAGTAGATTACGTTGCTGACGTTCAAGCATTTCCAAATCTTCACTGAAAATTTTGCCTTGGCCTTCGCGAATGGTCTCCGTCAAGGCTTGATCATGTGGGTTGAAGTTTCGTGCCATTCCCCAGAAATACCAAATCGATGTTTCTGTCTCGGGTGTGATGAAATCGACTACGATACTTGATGCTTTATATTCCGGGCGGGCGTTATACCCACCTTTACCGGCATGCGCGACCCCAACCTCAATCAGGACGTGGCTGGGAGGGGTAAAACGGCAAATTTGCCATCGATCGACCGGTACATCGTCGGCTAAGTTGTTGCCGCGCAAGGCCATGCGCCAGAAAGGTGGCGGCATGATGTTTTCCATATGTCGTGCGGTAACGACGTCGTTGCCGTGGACCGTGGTGACGGGCGGAACTTCGTCAATTTCCTTCTGACCGATACTGGAGGCATGAACATAGGTCTCATGGGTCAGATCCATGAGATTGTCGATCATTAACCGGTAATCGCAGGCGATGTGAAACAGGCCACCGCCGTAGGCCCACTCATCACTGACCGCCCATTCCAGATGATGGATCAGCGCTGGATCAGCCAGGTGTTGGTCGCCGGGCCAGACCCAGATGAACCCATACCGCTCTACGACAGCGTAAGCCTTGTTGCACGGGAAGCCGCGAACTCGTTGTCCGGGCATGGACACGGTTGTTCCATCGCCGCCCATGACCAAGCCATGGTAGCCGCAGACGAGGTTGCCATCCTCGACATAGCCCAATGACAGAGGTGCACCGCGGTGCGGGCAAAAATCTTCCACCGCAGTGACCCGCTGCTCATGTCCACGATAGAAAACAATTTTTTCTCCGCAGATCTGCCGTCCGAGAGGTTTGTCGGCAATTTCATCCGGCGTACAGGCGACATACCACGCGTTCTTGGGATACATATTGATTCTCCTGCCGAGTGTTGTTGTTCTTGAACGAGCGGGCGATCAAGAACGACTCAAAGTACGATGCGGGTCGATGACAAATTTCTTCGGTACCCCAGCATCGAACTCTCCGTAGCCTCGAGGCGCTTCGTCCAGATTGATGACTTGGACTCCAACCACTTCGGCAATGTTAATTCGGTCCCACATGATGGCTTGCATCAGTTGGCGGTTGTACTTCATGACTGGGGTCTGACCAGTATGGAAGCTATGGGACTTTGCCCAGCCCAGACCGAAGCGAATGCTCAGGCTACCCATTTTTGCGGCTGCATCGACGGCCCCTGGATCTTCGGTAACGTACAAGCCTGGGATGCCGATCTTGCCGGCCACACGAACTACCCCCATCAGTGAATTCAGTACCGTCGCTGGTGCTTCTGCCTTCACCCCGGAATGTCCGTGGCCGCGGGCTTCGAAGCCGACGGCGTCCACGGCGCAATCCACTTCAGGCTCACCCAGCAGGGTGGCAATCTGTTCGTGCAGGGGCACGTCCTTGGATAGATCAGCAACCTCGAAGCCTTGTGCTTTGGCATGAGCCAGGCGGATTGGGTTGACGTCACCAACAATCACCACCGCGGCACCAAGCAGCCGTGCGGAGGCCGCCGCGGCCAAGCCAACCGGGCCTGCACCAGCGACATAGACGGTGCTGCCCGGCCCAACCCCTGCGGTCACTGCGCCGTGATAGCCAGTGGGCAAGATGTCTGACAGACAGGTCAGGTCGCGGATTTTTTCCATGGCACGGTCTCGATCCGGCAGCTTGAGCAAGTTGAAGTCGGCGTAGGGCACCATCACGTACTCTGCTTGGCCTCCGGTCCAATCTCCCATGTCGACATAGCCGTAAGCACCACCAGGGCGTCCCGGATTGACGCTCAGGCACACGCCCGTGTGCATTTCTTTGCAGGAGCGGCATCGACCGCAGGCCACGTTGAAGGGCACCGATACCAAGTCGCCGATTTTCAGATTCTCGACGTCACGGCCTTTTTCGATGATCTCGCCGGTAATTTCGTGGCCGAGCACCAACCCTACCTGCGCAGTGGTGCGCCCACGGACCATGTGCTGGTCTGAACCGCAGATGTTGGTAGTAACCACTTTCAGGATCACCGCGTGTTCGATCTTGCGCCCACGCGGATCCTGCATCTTCGGATAATCAATGGACTGCACTTCAACTTTGCCGGCGCCAAGATAAACTACACCACGATTCTCTAACATGATTCATTGCCTCTATGTTGTTGCCGACGAATCTCGGATTAAATGCATGCAACGTATGTCATACAAGGTTGTAAGTTGAAATATTGTGTGACCCTGTTGGTTAGCTCGCAGGGTCGGCCGGAAGTGTTTACTTACTAGCAACGCCCGTGTTTAGTGCCTAAATTCATTAATGGTGGTATGTGCAAGGCAACGATATCGGCGTCCTCGCTACCATAAATTGGGTAGTGCTGCCGAACTAACGGATCATGGCCTGGAATGACATGATCCGGGCTAGGAACCAGATTCAACAACGTTCGGTAGCCGTCCAACATTTCACCGACGTTCAATACGATGGGGAAGGGCGAGTCCTGTTCCAGGTTGGCGTAGTAATGGCTTGCATCGGAGGCCAGCACGATCCAGCCCCGGTCCGTATGGACGCGCACTACTTGCAGCCCAGCGGTATGCCCGCCGACCTTTACCAGTTCGATGCCCGGATACAATTCACTGTTACCGTCATGAAAGACCACCCGTTGCTGGTATACGCCTCTGACGATATTCACCACGTCTTCGACATTGAAAGAATGTCGCAGCGGTGGATAGAGCATGTATCGACCTGTTGCGAAACTTATCTCGGCTGACTGCACATGGAATCGAGCCGAGGGAAGTAGGTCAATATTTCCCGCATGGTCATAGTGCATGTGAGTAATAATGACGTCTTGCAACTGCTCGGCCTGGATCTCTAGTCCTTCAAGGGCCCCAATTGGACAGCGCAGCAACTGCCGTTGCCGTTTATCCGCTGTCAGCTGATTGAAACCAGTATCGACCAGCACGCACTTCCCATTCCCACGAATCAACCACACGAAATAATCCATCGGCATAGGGCCGTCGTGAGGGTCCGTCGACGAAATAAAGTTTTCGTGGCGCTTGCGCGCCACTGTGGCGTAGCGGATGGCAAAGACTTCGTAGCAGGGAAGGGCGCTCATTTGCTCGTTTCCTGAACATTCCAAGGCGTCACCAAACCGCGGATGACGCCAATGGGAGTTGACTGGTGGTTCGTCAGTCTTTGGCCGCGGCGGCGTCGTACGCAGCGATGGCGTCGCTTGCAACGCGGAAAGCTGCAAGCGCCGCCGGCACACCACAGTAGATCGCGGTTTGCATCAACACGGCGCGAATCTCTTCCCGGCTGACGCCATTGGTGAGGGCTCCTTTGACATGCACACCCAGTTCGTGGGACTGGTTGAGAGCAGTCAACATGGCCAGGTTGATGATGCTGCGGGTCTTGAACGGCAGCGTTTCATCACCCCAGACTTCTCCCCAGCAATACTCAGTGACCAGGGCTTGCATCGGCTTATTGAAGTCATCGGCGGCGGCCCAAGACTTTTCTACGTGAGCACTGCCCAACACTGCTTTGCGATTGTTGAAGCCCTTTTCGAACAGCTGCTTATCAGTCATTTGTATTCTTCCTGGTTGGTATCTCGATACCTGCCCATTGTTCGATCAGGCAGGCGATACGGGTGAAGTCGGCGTCTGGACCAAACGCTGCGTTGGTCATATTCAATACCTGGCGGACGGCACTCCCGACAGGCATTGGAACGCCCATCGCCTCGGCCTCGTCGAGGCACAAGCGTGTGTCCTTGAGCGACAAGGCCGTGGTAAAGCCGAAGTCGAAGGTGCGAGGCAGCACTGCACGAGGCAGCTTGTCGACAGTCGCGCTGTTGCGACCGCTGCCGGCGTTGAACACTTCAAGCATGACCTGGGGATCGAGGCCTGCTTTTACCCCCATCACTAAGGCCTCGCTGGAAACAGCCAGGGCCGTGACGGAAACGAGGTTGTTGACCAGTTTCATCGTCTGGCCCAGACCAGCGAGTTCACCGCATGAGATGACTTTGCCCAGCGTTTGCAGCATGGGTTGGACCAGCTGTACAGCTTGAACGGGGCCAGCGACCATCAAGGCTAACGTGCCTTTGGCAGCGCCGGCGGCACCACCACTGACGGGCGAGTCAATGGCAATGATGTCAGCCGCCGCCAGGCTTTCACTGACGTGTTTAGCCATCCGCGGGCCTGTGGTCGACAGGTCGACGAAGACTTTAACCTTCTCGCCATGAATGATTCCGTCTGGATCGAGCGCAACCTTTTCCACCACATTTGGCGTAGGTAGGCTGACAAACACAACTTCCGCTATGTTGCTGACATCCAGCGCGCTGGTGCAAGCAGAAGCACCAAGTGCGACCAGGCGCTCGACCGCGGCAGTGTTGAGATCAAACACATGCAGGTGTTGGCCTGACGCCAGTAGACGGGTGGCCATGGGTTCACCCATGGTGCCCAGGCCTACAAAACCAATAGTCGTTTGTGACACAGCATTTGCTCCTTGAGGAACCAGAAAACAGAACCCAATCCTTGGCACCCAACCAACCGTGCCGGCAAGGATTGGTCACGGTTAGGGTGCGGATGTACCGTTCATCAACGTGGATAGCAGCCCGCGGCCCAGTAAGATTTCTTCGTCATTGACCAGGTGAGCCATCCCCGGAAATGCGCGTAGGGTCAGATCGGCCTGCATGGTTCCGAAGACAAAGGCTGTTTGCAGAGTCCTGGACAACGGAACCCACTCATCGGCATCACTGTTGGCCAATACAACTGGCGTACCCTGCAAGCGCTCTGTGGTGGTCCAATCGATGTCAGAGGGGCCGATCAGCCCTCCCGTGTAGGCGATTAATCCGCCCCAGCGAGCAGGACGGCGGTAGAAGTATTCGCAGGCGAGGCAGGCACCCTGGGAGAACCCGAGGAGCACGATGTTGCGCCGGTCGACACCTAACGCGATCAATCTCTCTACTTCTAGGTCGAGACGTTGAATGGCTTCGCCCAGAGACGTCGCGTTGATCTCTTCCTGGTCCATGAACTTACCGGGGTACCAAGATTTTTCATGCGCTTGCAGAGCGATGTAGGCCATGTCAGGCAGGTTGATCCGCTCAGCAATCTCAAACATGTCAGTCGGCGATTGAGTGCGGCCATGCAACAGAATGGTCACCGCGCTATTGGGCTTGATTGGTGCGCCGAAGGAGAGCGATGGCAGGTCGAGGTGACAGTTGCTGTTCATATCGGCCACTCAGTACTTCAGCGGTTCGAGGTACGCCGAGATTTCCTCTGCCTTGTCACCCAACTGGGGAGGAATCTGGATGGTCTGACCGAGTGATTCGTAGGGTTCGTCTACCAGGAAGCCTTGTGGCTTGGAGACGGTGGCCTCAAACAGCGCGCCACCTGGGGTGCGCACGTAAATCGAATCGAAATACCCGCGGTCTTTGCGATCGGACACGTCGGTGTAGCCCATCCCTTCCAGATGGTACTTCACGCTCTTCTGAACGCTGAGGTCACTGACCTCGAAAGCGCAATGGTGGACCGTGCCCTCGCCGTATGCCCAGGTGCCCTGCTCAAGCTGAGGTTCGTGTTGGAAATCGATGATGGTGCCGCTGCCACCTTTACCGACATGGAAGCGAGTGAAGGCACCATCGGTGTTCGCCAGCTTTCCGCTCCAACCGTAGTGCATGAACTCCGCAGAATTTTCCATATCGCGCACGGAAACCGTGATCCCGTGGGTGCCGCGAATGCCGAACCCTTCTGGGATGACCCCATTGGAGTACGGTTTGCGATCGTCATCGGCGATGCCCACCAACTCGTATTCGATGCCGCAAGGGTGCGCGAAGTGCAGCAGCTGCTCACCAAATCGTTCAAGCAGCTCAGGTTTGAACCCATTGTTGGTGAGATGCGTAGCCCAAAAGCCCAGAGACGACACCGGCACAGACAACGCCAGGGTCTTGACTTGGCCTGTGCCACGCTTGGCCTTGCGCCCGGACTGGCGCATGGGGAAACACGTCACCAACGTGCTTTCTTCACCCATGTCATTGCCATAGTACAGGTGATAAATTGGCTCGGCACCATCGTACAGGCCGGTCTTCTTCACGCTTTTGAGCCCCAGCACTTTGGTGTGGAAGTCGTAATCTTCCTGGGCACCGCCGACGTTGAGGGTGATGTGGTGGTGGCGTTGAATGTGCGGGTTGAGTTCCATGACGGCCTCTTTTTTATGGTTGTTAAGGTTGCTGAGGTCAGTGAAATTCTGGTTGGCGGATTACGGACGGTTGCCAACTAGTGCGTTGGTCAGCAATTCCTGGATACCCTCTGCTTCAATCGGTCGTGGGCTCCAATAGGGTGTTGCGCACGCCAATTCCGTCGCTCGATCAATGTCCGCGGCCGTCATTCCCAGTTCCGCCAAGGTCATAGGAGCACCCGACTGTTTGGCGAGATCGAACAAACCACGAGCCGCATCTTGCGTCCCAAGTGCGCGGGCAATCATTGCCATCGCCTCGGGAGCTGCGGCTCTGTTGTAGGCAACTGCATGGGGCAGAATTACAGCGTGAGTGGGCGCGTGTGGAAGGTTGAAGCTTCCTCCCAGGGTATGGCAGAGCTTGTGGTGAATGGACATCCCTACCGCTCCCAGACACGTGCCACACGTCCACGCGCCAAACAGCGCATCGGCGCGCGCGTCAATGTCGTTCGGATCGCGGTGGATGGCGGGCAATGCTCGGCTGATCGCTGCAATGCCTTCCTGTGCCAGCATTGAAATCAGCGGGTTGGCATCTTTGGAGTAGAGCGCTTCCACCGCGTGAGCAATGGCATTGAGTCCACTGGTTACGGTCATGTCGGCAGGCAGCGACAACGTCAAATCGACGTCGTAGATGATGACCTCCGGCAGCACTTTCAGCGTGCGCTGAGTTGTCTTCAATCCATCTTCGGTTTGCCCGATGATTGGTGTAGCTTCCGAGCCAGCGTAGGTAGTGGGGATCGCAATTTGGGGCAGGTCGGTTCGCAATGCCAACGCTTTACTCAAACCGATGGTGGAGCCTCCACCAATGGCTACGAGGCAATCTGCACTGCTTTGCACAACAACCTGCAAGGCTTCTTCAGTCACGTCGATAGGGGTGTGCATGGTGGCATTGTTGAAAGCACCGACCGCCAAATCGCCAAGCAGATGGCACAGTCGTTGTCCCAAATCTTTCTGCGGTTCAGTGGTCAGCACAAAGGCGCGGGAACATCCTAGGGCTCTAACTTCATCCGCTAGCTGGGCTAACGTGCCTTGGCCGAAAATGACCCTTGAGGGCAGGGCGTTGTAGACAAATGTTTGCATACCGCTTCTCCGGTGAGGCGTTCTCTGTTCTTGTTCCTAGAGCTTCTCGCACCGCCGGCCACTGAACATCCTGTCAAAAGATAGTTCTGCAGCCCGTGACTGAACGTAGCTTCGTTGTCCCGCTGTTAGGCCGTCCGCTCACTCAGGAATGCGGCAACTTCATTGCAGGCGGCAGGAGACTCATCCAGTGCAAGATGACCGGCGCCGGGAAAAATTTTGAGGCTTGCGCCCGCGATTAACTGCTGCCAGGCGGCGCCTTGATCTGGCGGGACCAGGCGGTCCTTAATTCCCCAAATCAACAGGGTAGGGCTGCTGATCTTTTGCAGTACCTGCGCCATGTCGGGATGGTTGAGGGTCCCATTGCGCAAAAGGCCAGCGACTGTAGTGCCTTCCTTTTCCCTCATTGCGGCGAACTCGGCATCTTCGCCGTTGGGCAAATAAGGTTGGAGTGTGCGCAAGTCGTGGACCAGGTAGCCGAGGATCTCTTCGGGAGCAATAGTGCTGAGATCAGGCTGAGGATGATCGAGTACCTCCAGCCCAGCAGGCGCGACCAGGACCAGCCGATCGACCCGGTTTGCATGCTTGGCCGCGAAGTGGGCAGCCATCCAACCACCGAGCGAAAAACCAACCAAGTGAAAGCGTGAGAGTCCCAATGCCTCTGCCAACTCCGCGTAGTGGGACACGTAGTGGTCAACGGTCGTGAACTCGGCGCTACCCTGCGAGGGACCGAAACCTGGATGGTATGGAATGATCACCTCGAACTGAGAGGTCCAGCCCCGAGCGAAGTCGAAGCCATGCCAGGTGGCTGCCCCATGCATGAACAGCAGGGGCTGGCCTTGGCCTGCACGATAGACAACCGTGAGGATGCCGTTGATAGAGAGTTCGGTCTTGCTGAAGCCCGTCAGATCGACGCGGCGGTCGTTGAAGAGTTGCGTCATAGGGTGCCTCCATTAATGGTCAAAAACTGCATCCTTGGTGGTAGGGGGATTACCCATCAGTCAGATGCATTCTTTTGAGTAATGAGGATCAGGTCACCTATCAGCAGATAGTGGCGGCCAGTGGGGATGCCGCGTCGGTGCAGGTAGGCAGGTAACAGAACAAGTGCCTGCTACTGATCAATTGATGGGGGAATGGCTAAAGTTGCGCAGCAGTGCCCGAGTGGCATCGACGCCGCCATTTACGCCGAGAAGAAAAAGCTTGCTGCGCTCCCGACGAGGCAGCAAGTTCTCCAAATACCTAACCGAGGGTGAGTGCGGGGTTTGCGGAGATAACGTTCTGAATCAGCATTTGTACTGAGTCATCGCCGATGAAGCCCAGCTGTCGCGCTCCCTCAGCAGCCAACGGTGGTTGCCTGAAGATAGCTTCGACGGCGCTATTACCTTCACACGTAATCAAGCCATGTACATGCTCGCCATAGAACTCCGCCAATGCGTCAATCAAAGCCTGCATCTGGACATACAGCGCGGGCAGGGTCCAGTTGCGCCTGGCTGGTAGCTCACCTGTAAAGCGTGCAGCATGGGCTAGGTTTTCGACACAAGCCTTCACCGACATTACCCAGGTCCCGGCATCAGCAGCCATCGGCAAGATAAATGGCTGATGGGCGCGAGCGGCATAGAACACATCGCTGAGAAACGCCGATAACATGGTTTGTGAGCCCGCAGGGCGGGCGATAATGCCGGGAAGCCGGAGTGCCAGCCCGTCAAGGAACCCTGCGCGGCTGTAGTCATTGATGAGATGCTCACAGACCAATTTATGCGTGGCATAGCTGATGCCTGGATTGGGCAACGTTGCATCGTTGATCTCCACCGGCCAAGGACTGGAGAAGACTGCCGCTGAGCTGGCAAAGACAAACCTAGGGCTGTGGCCTTGTCGGCGAATGCCCTCCAGTAACTCTATGGTGGCATCTAGGTTGGTGGCTTTTCCGAGTGCAAAGTCATCGACCGATTGACGGCCAGCTACGGTTGCCAAATGAAAAACTGTATCGGCGGGATGACTCAGTAGCTGTTCCAGCACCTTTCGCTCGGTCAAACCGCCGACCACGTGCTGCACCCGGGGGTCCACCGGAGCCTGGTGGAACGCGAGGTCCGATGCCAGGATCCGGTCATCTGGACCAGCATCGCGGAGTAAGTGCTCAATGAGCGCACTACCCACGAAACCGCCCGCGCCAGTAATTAATGTAAGCACAGAGTCCCTCCTTTTCGTTTCTTCAAGGATTTGGGATGAATGCGATCGTACGCACTTCCAAGCTCTCGCGAGCCGGTGCATCGGCAGCACTGGTAGGGTCATCAAACGCGCTGTGACCAGCCCATTGCACTGCTTCGGCATCTGAGTCGACTAGTTTGAACAACAGCATTTCATCGGGCTGCATCGCCGGGTAGTAGTACCAGCGTTGCTGCTCGTTGTAGGAAATGTTGAAGCCAAATGCAGGGCTAACACCCGATCGAGTAGCCAATAGTTTGCAGAGGTGTTGGTCGTTTCGGTCGATGGTCGAACCATCCAATACGGTCAGCGGGTGACGCTGTACAGGCTTGATCGGCCGCCAAACGTTGATGATCATCCACCGCCCGTTGAGGAGGCGTTGACGGTCATTTTCCGGCACCAGGTGCTCGGCAATCGCATGCGCGGTGGGAGTGTCGTAATCAACGTGTACGTTCATTGCTGGGGTGCGAACCCTGGCAACTCCGCCCTCGCTGCCACCACGTAATTGCTCGCCAAACACGACGACATGTGTGGCGTTGGTATGCTGCTTGATGACATTGACGACTTCTTCGAAATACACCTGGCGCACATTTTCCAGATCGGTGAAGTCGCTAACAGCACTGGTCATTTTAACCAGCGTGAATGCATTTTTTTCCAGCGTGAAGTCGGCTGCTGAGAGGCGTGCGTTGTGAATTTTAACGGGGTACGGGATGGTTCGAATCTTGGCGTTCCCCTTCACCGCATCGTCCATGTAGGCGAGCTTTTGCGTGGGGTCTGCGAAATTAAGTATTGTTTCAACCGAATCAAACGGGGTAGTCGCAACGGGGGTGTTCATTGGTAACTCCATAACAGTTGGCATGTCGACGCGAGGCAGGACGGTCTCCCATTGGGCGGGAGACCTTGGCAAAGCCAATGATTCAAGTCGGCAAGTTAACGAGAGGAACAACCGCGGTGGCAGCAGCGGTCTTCCAGCGCGGCATAGCCACCGTCAGCAGTCCGATAGATCACCATTGGCTCATTCAATACGGAGGTTTTGAAAAGCCCCTCATCCTCAAGCTCATAATTCCAGGCAACGGTATACCAGCAGTTTTTTATATACATTTTTTGTTGTCCCATGCTGAATGGTTTATTGGACGGCGGAAGCAGCGCTTTGCTGACGCGCCAACGCCTGCTCCACCGATTCGGCGATCTGTTGATGCCGTGCGTAAATGAAGTCGAACAATTCGGGATGGGTGAGTACGTAGAGGTCGCCACGCTTGATTGCGTCGATGACCAAATCACCGGTATAGGCCGGGCTTACCCAGGGAATGTGCACGTCTCTGAAGTGTTCGGTAGATTCAAGGTCCACATCGGCAAGGTGACCCTCGCCGAGGTCCTTCGGTCGATTGCGACTGCTGTTGCCGATGTTGGTCCGCACAGGTCCGGGGCACAGCACACTCACACCAACCTTGGAGTTCTCGATTTCCAACTCTTGTGCCAGAACTTCTGACAGGGCAACCACGCCAAATTTGGCGACGGCATAAGCGCCGAGGGTAGGGGTGACGGCCATACCGGACATCGATGAGGTGTTTACAATGTGCCCCCCATCGGCATTGGACTTAAGCAGCGGCAGGAACGAGTGGATGCCATGAATGACGCCCCACAGATTGACGTCGAGCATCCACTTCCAGTCATTCAGTGTGAGGTCCGAAATTGCCGCCATCGGACCGATGCCAGCGTTGTTGCACAAAATGTCGACTTTGCCATGCAGGCTCAGCACTGCATCAGCCAGGGCTTGTACACTCACGCTGCTGGTCACGTCGGTGCGAATGCCGGTCGCTCCGATCTCCAGGGCAGTAGCCTGTAGACGATCATCGTCGATATCGGCGATAACCACCTGGGCCCCTTGGGCAATCATCCGTTCAGCAATCCCGCGCCCGATGCCGGAAGCGCCTCCGGTGATGACTGCTACTTTGCCCTGCATTGTTTCAATACGGCTCATTGCTTGCTCCTTGAAGTCGCTGCGCATATCAATCGTCGGTGGCGGTAAACAGCGGCATGGAATGCGGCTCACGCACGTCCCGCTCGCTCAATCGGTCGCGCCAATCAGCGCTGTATGGAGTACTGACAAGAGCGAAGAGATTCATCAGGGCGTTGCGCACATAGTTGGGATCGGAGGCCATCTTGCGAAAGCCTTCTTCGTCCTGCGCCCGTTTTACTGGGTCTGCTTCCTGCACCCGGCGTTTATGCTCGATGGCCAGGGGGTTAACGATGTCCAGGAAGATCCGTCTGCGCTCGCCGGCGTAATAATCCAGCACGTCTTCATCGTGGCCGTTAAGCACGAGACCCAAGGCCTCGATCAGGGTAGTGGCGTCCTGAATCCCGGCGGTAAAGCCGAGCCCGCCAATCGGGCTGGTGGCGTGTGCAGCGTCACCCGCCAACAAGACCCGGCCAGCGCGATACGTCGAGGCACAACGCTGATGGACGCGATAGGAACTGGCTCGCTCAAGCTTGTAGCTGGCGCTCTCGGGCAAGAAGTGCTGATATCGCTTTGCGACGTTTGCCTGACGTTCTTCTTCAGACCAGTCGCTACGCTCGCCGTAAGCGACGCGCCAAAGATTGTCGTTATTGATCTTGGAAATCACGGCCCACTCAACGGGGTCGGCGATCATCGTATTCTCGCAATAGCCGTGGGCTGCGAAATCGAAATAGACGTTGGTGGCCATGAACGTATCGGGCCAGGTGAAGCCTTCAAACTCAATGTCCAAGGCCTTGCGAACCGAACTACGGGCGCCGTCGGCGGCGACCAGCCAATCCGCTTCCAGCCGCTGCTCCCCAGCCTGGGTAGAAACTTCAATGGCTACCCGATCAGAATTGTCGAGAACCCGATTGAAGCGCGTGCCCCAGAGGACTGAAGTGTTGGGAAGCTGTAGGAACCGATCGAGGATCAACTTGGCGAGTACATGCTGGCCGAAGTGCAACGTGTAGTAATAGGGGGTATGTTCCTGGAGGACACGGTGATCAAGCTCACCGATATAGCCACTGGCAAAGCGCATGGTGAACGCGTGTCCGCGGGCGCCGACTTTTTCAGCATCTTCAAGCAGCCCAAGATCGTCCAGGGCTTTCAAACTGGATGGCAGATACACCATGGCGCGCGGGGAGTCGTCGAGCGTTGCACGCTCCTCTACCACAGTCACGTGCACCCCTTGTTTTGCCAGACCATAGGCGGTTAACAGCCCAGTCGGGCCAGCGCCGATAACTAGTACGTTTTTTCTTGTTGTCATCCCACACCTCATAAATATTGCAGCAGCATCCGACGGCAGCCCAAACTACAAATCCAGTACCAGGCGTTTGGATTTGGCCCTGGAACAGCAAGGGGTAAATTGATCATTTGCTGCTTGCGCGACCTCATCCAAATAGAGGTCGCGATGATCGGGAATACCGTCCAGCACTCGCGTGATGCACGTGCCGCACACACCTTGGCTGCACGAATACATGATCTCGATGCCTTGTTCTTCCAGCACCTCGACCACGTTGCGCTCTGCCGGGATGGTGTAGACGGCGCCGGTACTGGCAATCTCGACTTCAAAGGCATCGTCGGCGGAGTGATCGACAACTGCTCCGGCGAAATACTCGACGTGTAGTTGCTCCGCAGGCCAGTTGGCGGCCTTGCAGGTACCGAGCACGTAATCAATGAAGCCTTTCGGGCCGCAGACGTACACATGGGTTTGGGGATCGGTATCGGCAATCAGGGCACGCATATCGAGTTTTTGGTCAGGGTCACCGGAATCCAGATGGAGGGAGGCACGGTGATGAAACGGCGATTTAGTAATGCGCTTGTGGAAGGCCATTCGATCTAGCCCGCGTGCGCAATAGTGCAAGGCGAAGTCGGTACCCAGTTGTTGCAGGCGCTCGGCCATGCACAGCATGGGCGTGATGCCGATGCCGCCGGCCATGAGCAGGATTTTTTGCGCATTGACCAGGGGGAAGTGATTTTTTGGGGGACTGATGGTGAGCAGGTCACCTTCGTGAATACCCTCATGCATACCTACCGAGCCACCGCGAGACTGTGGATCCTTGAGGACGCCTATCAGGTAACGCTGGTTTTCGTGAGGGGGGTTGCACAACGAGTACTGGCGAATTAGTCCCGGACGTACTTGAACGTCAATGTGCGCACCAGCACTAAATGACGGCAGCGGCTTACCATCTGGATCGATCAACTCGAAACTACAGATATCTAGCGCTTCTTGCCGCTTACTTTGAACTTTAACTGTTAAGCTGAGTGCTGAACTCATGGGGATGCTCCGATCTTGCGAGGCCCGGGTACGTTATTGTTGTGCCCCGACGTCATTCAATGCGTTCTCAGGGAGAGATAAACCCTATCTGTAGAGAGGAAGTTGATGGCCCGGATCGGACGCGCTAGCGCGTCTCAGGCACGAGCACTGCGGACAGTCACTGTATTTCTCAACTTCCATGTCAGGCGGCGTGCAACTTCAATGGCACGCGAATCCAGCCTAGGATGTTGTTGTTGATCAGCCTTTCGGGAGTGCCAATGAGCTCCACTTTTTTGACGCGTTGTGCCAGGACGCTGAACAAACACTCGAACTCCAGACGCGCCAAAGCTTGGCCGGCACAGCTATGTACACCCACGCCAAAGCCGAGGTGCGGGCCTTTGCGAGTAAGGTCGTATTGATCGGCATTTTCCCAGCGGCGCGGGTCACGCCCGGCGGCACCGAGGAAGACTCCCAGCACGTCGCCTTTCTGTAGGGGCGCGCCTTCCAACTCCAGATCCTGCGTCACCAGCCGCCCCATCATGCGCGCCGGCGGGTCATAGCGGAGCGTCTCTTCCAGCGCATTTTTTGCGAGCAACGGGTTAGCGTGCAGCTTGCTCCATTCTTCTGGGTACTGGCTAAATGCATGCAGAGTGTTGCCTATCGTCACCATGGTGGTGTCGAAGCCTGCGCCGAGAAGGGTCATCACAAGCAAGTTCGCCTCGGCCTCGGTCAAAATCCCTTCATCGGCGAACCCATAAAGACGGCCCGCCAAACCATTGGGGGTGACCGCCTCACGGTTGCAATTGCGTTCGATCCACTCGAATGCCGGCACGGCCTGCACCAGCGAATCCGCAAGAATTTTGTTGCGGGGACCTGCACCGTTGAAGGCTGCCTCGCCGAACTTGAGTACCCGCTCGCGATTCTCTTCCGGCAGGCCGATCGCATCCGGGAATATCTTGAGGATGTAACTGGAGGCTAGGTCCTGAACCCCATCAAGAGTGCCTTGCTGCAGAAAGCGATCCACTACCGCTTCGGCCTGGCGGGTGAACTCTTCGCGCATGGACTTGATGGCCGGTGGCGACAGGAGATGCATGAGTGCATCGCGCGAGCGCGTATGCGCTGGCGGGTCCTCGGTGACCAGAATTTGGGGGACGATCGACTGTTCGTCCTGGAAAGGGCGCCCGGTTGAGGAGAACTCCCGCCAACGGGTCAGGACGGATTGGGCAGGTGCGTGTTGGCCAACAAAGAAACACTTATGCTGACTGAGCCAGACCACCGGGCCAAGCTCGCGAATACGGCTTTCAGAGCTCTTGGCATTACGGATTTCTTCGACGGCCCACGGGTCAGCATCGGTGGTGGGGATTACATTGCGATAAAGGCCGCTCATCATTAGTTCTCACGTTGTTGTTGGATTTCTTGCACGTGAGATCAGCTTAAAGAACGATTCTGCTGGCTATAACCTATCTGTTGATCAGGGGGCAGGCAGGAGCGAAGTAACGCGCGCAGCGCGTTACTTCGCTCCGCTGACTAAAAGATTACGCCGAACTGTCGTGCACGACTTACGGCCTGACTACGGCGCCGAACGCCGATCTTGTCGAATATCTGTTGCATGTACCATTTGACACAACCCTCTGTGATGTTCAATCGTCGCCCAATTTCCTTGTTGCGCAGACCGCCATGAACCAAATGTAATATCTCGATTTCGCGACTGTTGAGAACACCCGAAATGGCATCGGAGGAAAGTGTCGGTAGCTCGTTCGACAATGGCAGGGCCGGGGATGGCAGTTTCGGTTGGCGCTCCAAAACGTGGAACGCCTCTGTGCCGCGACAAAGCACGCTCAGCTCTTCGATAAAGTCATCGACCTGAACGCTGGTCGCGAACGTTACGTGCATGTGGTCCATGCTGCCAAGCAATCCACCTAGCCAGGCCTTCTCATCCACGAATGTGCGCACAATACGCCTACGAGCGGCCGTCTCGAAGCTTTTTTTCAGGCCGCGCTGGGCCCCTTTATCGTTCCCCGAGAGCAGCAGCAGGTGGGCGTGAAGGACTTCCCAGCGCAGACAGTTGTGCACGGCATCTGCTTGATGCAAGAAGCGCTGCCAGACACGGCACAGCTCGATTGCGTCGTTGAGCCGACCTTGCGCCATGGCTACGCGTACACAACAAAAAGCCCGTGCCTCGTCGCGGGTGGTAACCTTGGAGACTGGTCGAACATGTTCGAGCTGGCCGATCAGTCCATTCATGCGGCCGAGCCGGAGTACTTCCTTCTGATCTCCCAATGCGAGCAACAGGCGCATCCGTTCCGCCAGCGCGCAATAGCGCAGGCGCTCGAAGCCGTGCTGCCTGGCGGCCTGATCCGCTTTATCCAGGAGCGCGAATGCCTCTGCATAATTATCGTCATGACACGCAAGCTTGACCGCAGTCAGCCAGCCGGAAATCGTCTGATCGATGAACCCCTCGTACTCCACCAGAGGCAGGTAAGTGGCCAGCAACTCGCGCGCTTCCATCAATTCGTTTCGCTCGTAGTGCACCTCGGCCAGCGGCAGGGCCAGGATTGTGGCGTATGGTGAGCCGACGCCGGTTATACCCTCAGCAGCCTTGAGGGCACTACGCAAGTCGTTGATTACTTGTTGCGTTTGTCCAGCCATAAACCGTGCTGGACCGATGATAGCAGCGTGCACAATGATTGATAGCTTGCTGTCCCCACGCCTGAGCTGCTCTTCGGCAAGGTGGCCTAAGTGCTCGATTTCATCCAGTTTGAAGCGTTCCCGATGGGCGTACAGCAACGCGTTATAGACGCTACCACGCATGATCGGGTGGGCCTCGCTGTACTTGTCGATTAGGTCAAGCGCTTGCGTTTCCAAGAGGTGGGTATCGTCGACCATCATTGAAAACATGGCCTCGCGGTGCAGGAGTTCCTGACGCAGGATGCGCAAGCCGTTGTCACCATAGCGGTGCCGCGCTTCCTCGGTGCCGAGGTACTCGCGGGCGATCCGCAGCAACTCTTTGGCTGTCTCAAACTTCCACAGGTGTAGCATGGACCAGGCTTGGCCAAGCAAGATTCGCGGGTAGCGATTCAGTACGTGGCGGGGCAATTGTTCAACCAGGCGCCAAGCTGGGTCATCGCTGGCTTCGAAAAACATCACGATATTGTCGTCCACGATTTTCGCAGCGTGCTCAGCATCGTTCGATTGCAAGGCGTGGTTGTAGGCTTTGAATAATTGGTTGTGGTGGAGAAAGTGCTCACTGGCGCTCAGGTGCAGACTCTTCAAGGTGTGCTGCGAAGATTCGTGCAGCTGTTGGGCCAGGAACTTGCGAAAGAGCGGATGCAACCGATAACTGTTGGGGTATCTTGCGTCCTGGCTGAGGAACAGATCGTTGGCAGCGCAATAGCGGAGCAAAGCGGCACTGCCTTCAGTCTTGCGCAGGGCGTCACACGCGGCAAAATCGATTTGTTCTAGTACCGAACAGCTCAACAGCAACTCTTGAATAGCCGTTGTTTGTGCGTCGAAGACCTCTTCCCTAAAGAAGTCTTCATACCAACTGGCTTCCTCCCATGGCGCGGGGTGGGTGGGTTCATCCCGGGATCGCCAGCACTGCATCGCGAGGTTCATCCCCCCTGGCCAGCCATCGGTCAATCGCAGCAGCTTGCTGACGCCCTCTCCGTCTGTTGCAACTGCATAGCGTTGCAAAAACTGGGAATTTTCCGCAGCCGTGAATGCCAGATGCTTACTGCTCATCTCCATAAGCTCACCGCGCAACCTGTACTGAGCCAGATTGATAGGCGAGCTTCCGCGGCTGGACACGATGAACTGCACACCCGACGGCGCCGACTCCAATAGCAGGGCCAACAGGCGGGAGCTGTCGCCAGGCTGCAGCTTGTGCGCATCATCGATCAAAATATAGGCGCGGGCCGATATCTCCGTGTTGTTCTGAGCTGCACGCCACTGAGCATGGTTATCGCCATCTTGAAAATGCTCGTAGAGAGTACCGAGCTGATGTACAGCCCGCTCAAGGTTGCTGCACGCTACCCATACAAGTGTGGCACCCTGCGCTTTCAAATGCTGGTAATGCTGCGCCAGTAACGTCGTACGACCATAACCCGCGGGCGTGTGAATGAGTGCAATTCGTGAGAAACAGCTCCTCAGTTGTTGATGGAGTAGCTCGCGCGGCAGGGCATCTTTAGCAGGTGCAGCAGGTTGATCAACAGAAAATATACTAGGCAACCAGGTATTGAATGATTCGCGTTCAGTAATAGGTACTGATGTTTTATGATGCATCGCATCACCTCCTATAGGGCGGTAGGTAACCTCTTATTGCATCTCAGCTCTTGCGTCATACGGTGCTACGCAGGCGATGCCTGCTAATTAAGCCTGCGCTAATCGGGCAATGCAACGACCACTGCTCGGCTTAGATCGTGCTGCCGAAAGATGCCCGTGCCACCGAGCGCTGAAGGGCTCGTCTCTGCACCATAACTCATTCTTCTGATTCCACTTCCTATCGAAAGATAGGCTCGTATCGCCAGGCGCGATGACTCGCTGTGTGTGCCGCTCCACTGTCCATCAGATAGGTGATGGGAGTTGGGATGCTCGGTATTACTACCACTCAGAAAGGGCTTGCAGTTAAGCCAAACGTGCGCAATCGCGAATTTTTAACTCGCTGTTGTGGTGGGGTACGTCGATGACGGCCGCGTTATCAACGTTAAAGAGGAGTACTAAATGACCAAGCAGGCGATGGGACTAGTTCCGGAACGTCTAGCACAGATCAAGCGTGCCATTGAAGAAGATGTCAGCAAGGGCGTTTATTTTGGTGCTGTGATTCGGGTGACTCGCAATGGTGAAGCCGGTCTGGAAGAAGCAATCGGCTGGGAGGATGAGACTCGTCAAAAAGCACTTTCCACAAACTCGGTCTTCAGCATTTTTTCATTAACAAAAGCTTTCGTTAATATCTTGACCTTGGCGGCAATCGAGCGGGGACAGTTCGCGCTGACCACGAAAGTCGCTGATGTGATTCCCGAGTTTCGCGGCGCCCCACGCGATGGGGTTACGGTGAAGCATCTGCTGACCCATACCACCGGCATGCCGGGGGTTTGGGTGCCAAAACCAGATATGTATCAAGACCGGCTGGATGAAATGCTCGACGCCATTTGCGAGAACGTTCATGGCGCTGTACTGCCCGGGGAGCGCTGTGATTATGCACCAGCGGTCAACCATATCCTGCTGGGCGAATTGCTCCGCAAAACCGACCCTCAAGGGCGCGACCTGCGCACGCTGATTCACCAGGACCTGTTTGAGCCGTTGGGCATGACAGATACCTGGATGGGTGTGCGTCCCGATTTGCGTGAGCGGAAGGTGGTTCCGCAGATGCGCGGCGTTATTCCTATCGCGTGTCTCGGCCGGACGCAGTCAGGTCGCTACAGCTTGTTTGAAGAAGAAGTCAACGAAGCGGCTCACGTCGGGGCCGTATCGACCACTGCTGACCTCTCCCGATTCGCAGAAATGCTACGCCGCGGTGGCGAACTGGACGGGACGCGAATCTTGGCACCGAGAACGATCGAGGTCGCGCGCAAGAACTGGACTGGGGACCTCTACAATGAGCTCTATCGAACGGTTGCGTTGCGCGCAGGCTGGACCACTCCACCCAAAGCCTGCATCGGCCTGGGCTTCAACGTGCGCGGCGCTGACCTGGTTCACCATCAGTTTGGCACCCTCACCAGCGAGGAGACCTTCGGCAACTATGGTGCCGGCACCGGCCTGTTCTGGGTCGATCCAGTGTTGAACATGACATTTACCTGCCTGAGTGCGGGAGTTCTTCCCCAAGCGAGAAACATTGAACGCTTCCAGCGCCTTTCCGATATGGCGGTGGCTGCGGCGATTTGAAGATTACCGAAAGCTTTACAACAAAAATAACGCCCATGAAGCTGGAGATTTATATGCGCCACAATAAACATAAGACCTCACTCTACGTGCTCATGGCTGCGGGCATGCTGCACCCGGTCTTCTTCAACGTAAGCCACGCGGCTGCGTCTGCTGAAGAAGTGCAAAGTTTGGGCACCACGCTGACCCCACTCGGAGCGATCAAAGCCGGCAACGCAGCAGGTACCATTCCAGCCTGGACCGGGAGCAAAACCCAGTGCCCTGCCAACCTTCCTGCAGGTAGTCTGGCCTGGGAACCGTTCGCGGACGAAAAACCGATCCTATCCATTACTGCTCAGAATATGGCGGAACACAAGGATCAGCTGTCGCTCAGCGTGCAAAGCCTACTGCAATCCAACCCAGATTACCGGGTGGATATCTATCCAACGCACCGAACCGCAATTGAGCCGGAGTGGGTTTATCAGTACACCAAGACCAATGCATCGCGGGCAACGCTAACTGAAGGTGGAAAGGCAGTGAAAGGTGCCTATCGCGGCACTCCTTTCCCGATTCCGCAATCGGGTGGTGAAGCAATGTGGAACCATTTTCTGGCATGGAAAGGCTCCGCAGCGGATACGGTCGCGGATTTATTTGTCGTTGACTCTAACGGTACCCGCTCACTCTCTGCACGTATCGAGGCGAGTCGTGTGTATCCCTACTATGTCCAAGACGGTGAAAGCAAATTCGATGGCACTCACTGGATGTTATCGCGCGCTCAGCTCAAAGCACCGGCTCGCAGGGTAGGCGAAGCAACAGTCGGGGTGTTCCCCATGGATTATCAAAACCAGCTTTTTGGGTCATGGCAATATATGCCTGGCCAGCGCCGCGTACGCAAATTGCCCAACGTCCAGTTTGACACACCAAACTTTTTCGTTTCGGGCGTCGCTAACTTTGATGAGGCTTACGGCTTTTTTGGGTCTCCTGAGCAATATGATTGGAAACTGGTCGGCCGTAAGGAAATGTATATTCCTTATAATACCAATAAAATGCTAAAAGCAGGACCAGATGCTGCGATTGGTCCTCATTTCATAAAGCCTGAGTTTGTTCGGTGGGAGTTGCATCGAGTTTGGCAAGTGGAGGGGAAACTGAAGGACGGTGTGCGAAACTCGGTGGCATCACGAACTCTTTATCTAGATGAGGATACTTGGAACGTTGTCCTCAGCGATCTATGGGATACTCAGAACAAACACTGGCGAGGTGGCATTGTCTATTCAAGTATTTCTTGCGACCTGCCAGGCGTTATCCCGCTGCCTTTTCAGAATATCGATTTCCAACAGAAGGCTTTTGTGCTTGGCGAATGGAGCGATCAGTACCAGTCGCGTGAACCCCGCCCTAGAAGTTATTACAGTCCAGAGGCGTTAGTTCAAGGGGCTCAACGTTGATCTGATTGCTGTCATCTAACCATTCTGGCCTGTGCCGTCTCGAAATCCTCAGATGGCCCAAGCCGCGTTTCTCACACATTTCCTTTGATGAAGGCACATGATTCGCTCAGTGCTGTCAAACGAGTCAATAATAATGAAAACAAATAAAGCCTGCATCCCCTTTGTTTCCAGCAAAGTTTTACAACGCCAAGCGCGCAAAGTGCTTCAACCTTTGAATAGTATTTCGTTAGGTCTAGGCCTGCTTTTAACTGCAGGAGTGGCTCCCATGGTTTCTGCTATTACTCTAGATATTAATTCTGAGATAGAAGCAGACTGGACTAATACCCTCAAGTATTCGCTGGGTGCGCGCACTGGAAGTAAAAATAAAACCAACCTAAGCAATTCCAATGCCGATGACTCCGAGCGAAATTTTGACCGGGGTTCACTGGTAATGAATCGCGTGGATTGGTTGTCCGAGCTTAATTTTAAATATCAGAATTATAGTCTAAATTTGAGCGGTGCCGGCTGGTACGATAATGTCTACAATTCTTCCAACCAAAACGACTCCCCAAGTACAGCCAATGCCTTTACTGCTTCGAATGATCACTACACTTCGGACGCGCGGAAATGGGCAGGACGCGATTTTGAGTTGATGAATGCATTTGTGGGTGCTCAATATGATGCTTTCGGTTATCCCATCAGCGTTAGGCTGGGGCGGCATACGCTGCTGTGGGGGGAGAGCATGTTTTTCACCGATAACGGCATTGCATCTGCAATGGCTCCGGTGGATGTTTACAAAGCGCTGAGCGTTCCAAACATAAAGGCTCAGGAAGTATTCTTGCCCGTTAACCAAATTTCCACCAGCATTTTACTCAGCGATGAGTGGACAGCAGAGGCGTATTACCAATTCCAATGGGAGAAATCCCGCCTTCCCCCTGTTGGCACGTTCTGGAGTAATGCGGACGTTTTGGATGAAGGTGGCGAGCGGATCATCGTAGCACCGGGGAGTTATCTCTATCGCGGACATGATGATAAAGCAGACGCGCCACAGTTCGGGGTGTCATTGCGCTGGCGTCCGTCGGCATACAACCTGGATCTTGGGGTTTACGCCATGCGCTACAACTACAAAGAACCACGAGTCATGACTAGTCTGTCGGGAGGTTTTGATCCGGTGACTGGCAGCGTCGGAACCTACCACCTGGAATATAAAGAAGGTATTGAGCTGTATGGGGTGAGTGCAAATACATCCATTGGAAACCTAAACCTCGGTGGTGAAGTTTCCTATCGGCATAATATTCCTCTGCGTTCTCTTTCAAGTGTGCTAGAGCCTGATGTGCTCGGGGATACTGCTAACGTGCAACTTTCTGCAATTTACGTCGGCGGGGCAGGGGCGCTTTGGGACAACATCAGTTACGCGGGTGAATTGGCCGGCCATAAGTTAGCTAAAGTCACCCAGCATGGTGAGCAGCGGGACACCTCACTCAACAGCTTCGCTTACGGCACGCGAGGCGTTATTACTCTCGATTACTTTCAAGTCGCGCCTAGCCTTGATTTGTCCGTGCCGATTGGTGTCGGCTATATGTTCAAAGGTAAATCACCAACTTCTGGAGCGTTTGGAAATTACGCCGAGGACCATGGAGGCGATTTGACGGTGGGCTTGGGTGCTACGTATGAACAGCACTGGCAAGCAAGCATAAATTACACAACATTTTTTGGTAATCATGATAATAACTACTATGTAGGAAGGGATTTTGTCATGGCGACACTCAGTCGATCATTTTGATCGGGCGGCGCGGAAGTCCTGTGTGGGTCTTCCGCGGTCAATCGAAAGTGCCCCCAGAAAAAGTGTCGAATTTTATCAAAATAATAAACTATTGCGCTTATAGTTCGCTTACAGGATTTTACCATGCGTGCCATACGATTTCCGGGCCTCGCGGTCATAGCATTATTCATTTTAAATCTATCAGCTTCAGCGATCGCTAGCCCGCTCCCGACGGTATTGGACGAGCCGGCGCAGCGGGTCGAGAATCCCGAAAAGGCCTACCTACTGGGAATCGCTAAAGCCGGCAAGCGTCTTGTGGCCGTCGGCGAGGCAGGGCGAATCATTCTGTCTGATGATAATGCAAAGTCTTGGTATCAAGCCCAGTCGGTGCCAGTCAGCGTCCTACTGACAGACGTAGCTTTTGCCGATGAGCGCATCGGTTGGGCCGTGGGGCACTTGGGTGTGGTATTGCGTACGGAGGATGGCGGCAGGACCTGGCACAAGCAACTCGACGGTGTAAAGGTCGCCGAACTGATGCTCGCGCAAGCCAACAGCATGGTGAGCGGTAGCAGCGAAGCCCAGGCGCTGGCGGTTGATCAGGCCAAGCGCCTTGTCGAAGACGGTCCGGACAAGCCTTTCTTGGCCTTGCACGTGTCCACACCTGAGCAGGCGTTGGTGATTGGCGCGTACGGCCTCGCGTTGAGAACCAGCGATGGCGGGCTGCACTGGTCTGCGGCAACGCAGATCGCCGATAACCCGGGAGGACTGCACTATTATGCGGCGGCACAAGTCGGCAACGCCCAGCTCTTGGTCGGCGAGCAAGGGATGCTGCTACGCAGTGTTGCGGGGGAGACCTATGAGCGAATTGCTCAACCTTACTCGGGTACGTTGTTCGGATGCATCGGGGAAGCTGGTGGTCCGATGCTCGCTTTCGGTCTTCGTGGCAACGTCGTGAAGTCAGTGGATGGTGGCTCCACTTGGAAGCAGCTAGACAGTCCGCTGCATGCCTCTGTTCAGGCAGCCACACTGCTGGCAGACGGTACCATCGTCCTTGCTGCTGAAAATGGCCAAGTGGTGGCGTGGCGAGCCGAGGGGGGATTTTCTGCCCTGGGTCAGGCCGGCCAGCCAGTCGCAGCATTGGTTCAGACGCAGCCCCACACCCTGATTTTAGTGGGCCCTCATGGGGTTGAATCGGTAAGGTTCGGAGCATAATAGCCATGAATATCAATGTGCAGTGCTCTACCACCGCGTCGACATTTCGGGCGCAGGATGGATCATTCCTGGAGCGATTGCTGTTCGAGAATCGCGTGTGGATAGTTTTCTGTTGCTTGGCACTGACCGCCTTCTTCAGTTATCAAGTTCGCCATTTGGAACTCAATGCGAGCTACAAAGCCGTCATTCCCAATGACCATGCATATGTGCAGAACTATCTATCCCACGAGCGCGATCTGAAAGGGCTGGGCAACACTCTGAGGATTATTGTGGCCAATCCTCATGGTGATATTTTCGATCCTGATTATCTGAAGACCTTGCGTGAAATAAACGATGCGGTTTTCGCAATACCGGGGGTCGAACGCCCCTACATGCAGTCCCTATGGACCCGAAGTACGCGCTGGTTGGCTGTAACCGAGGAGGGCATCGATGGCGGCCCGGTGATGCCGGATGCGTATGATGGGACTCCGAAGTACCTGGAGGCGCTCAGGCTTAATATTCTGCGTTCAGGTGAAGTCGGCCGCCTGGTTGCTGCTGACATGCATTCGAGTGCCATCGTCGTTCCGTTGCTCGATTACGACGCCCAGGCTGGCCAAGCGCTGGATTACGGTAAGCTCTCACAGCAACTGGAGGCTATCCGGGCGAAATATCAGAATGACAAGGTCAGCATTCACATCGTTGGTTTTGCCAAGGTGATGGGGGATCTGATCGACGGCCTGTGGCAAATTTTGATCTTCTTCGCAATTGCCGTCGCCATTGCAACGGCTATGGTCTATTGGTTCACCCGCTGTCTGCGCAGTACGGTCCTGGTCGTACTTTGTTCCTTGGTGGCAGTGCTCTGGCTGCTTGGTCTGCTACCTATGCTGGGTTTGAGACTAGACCCTTACTCTATCCTGGTGCCGTTTCTCATTTTCGCCATTGGCATGAGTCATGGTGCGCAGAAAATGAACGGTGTCATGCAGGATGTCGGTCGTGGCCTATCGCGCATCGATGCTGCCCGCAACACCTTCCGCCGGCTTTTTCTGGCGGGCTTCACGGCGCTGGTGTGTGATGCTGTAGGGTTTGCGGTGCTGTTCATGGTCAATATTCAGGCCATCCGCGAGTTAGCGCTCACCGCAAGCCTGGGCGTGGCAATCCTGATCTTCACCAACTTGATTTTGCTGCCAATTCTGTTGACTTATACCGGGGTCAGCCATGACGCCGCGCGTCGTGCTCTAGCCAGCGAAAACAAAGCATTGGCGGGAGGCACGGGAGGTTGGAACATCCTGGTCCTGTTTACCCGTCGGCCATATGCATTGGCTGCAATTTGCACGGCACTGCTGTTGACCATTGGCGGAGCAGCCCTTGCGACTCGTTTGCAGGTGGGCGATCTGGATGCAGGGGCGCCAGAGTTACGTGCCGACTCCCAGTACAACATTGATAACGCTTTTGTGAACGGACATTACGCTACGAGCAGCGATGTATTGGCGATCATGGTGACCACTTCCGCCGAGCAGTGCGCTGACTATGCGACTCTGGTTAAGGTCCGCGAATTGCAATCGATCTTGCAGCGGCTGCCAGGAACAGACGCTACTGTGTCCTTTACTGATCTGGCAAAGCAGATGGGGACCGCGTTCAACGAGGGCAGCTTGAAATGGGCTGAGCTAGTACCCAACCAAACCGTTCTGAACACGATCATGACGCAGGCATCGCGAGGCTTGTTCAACGGTGACTGCAATATGCTCACCCTCTACGTCTACCTTCGTGATCACAAAGCCAGCACCTTGGAGCAGACGGTGCAAACGGTTGAAACATTTGCTGCGGGGGCCAATACGGACGATGTGAAGTTCCTGCTGGCAGCCGGCAACGCTGGTATCGAGGCGGCGACCAACCAGGTGGTCAAGCACAATAACTACCTGATGCTGTTAGGGGTTTACTTGGCGGTGATCATCCTCAGCCTGATCACCTTCCGCTCGTGGCGGGCCGTTCTCGTGGCCATTTTGCCCCTGGCGTTGACCAGTCTGCTGGCCGAAGCACTGATGGTGCTCGTCGGGGTGGGCCTGAAAGTGGCCACCCTCCCGGTGACTGCCCTTGGTGTAGGCATCGGGATTGATTACGCCTTGTACATATTAAGCATCATGCTCGTTTGGCTTCGTGCCGGTGCGTCGCTTGAACAAGCTTATTCCCGGGCCTTAATGTTCGTAGGACGGGTCGTATTGCTGACAGGCATGACGTTGGCGGCTGGAGTGGCGACCTGGATGTTTTCCCCGATCAAGTTCCAGGCAGACATGGGCTTACTGCTCGCGTTCATGTTCTTGGTCAACATGTTCGGCGCTTTGGTGCTGCTCCCCAGCATTGCTTGCTTCATGTTAAAGCCAACCACCCAGAGGCCGGTGACGGCCCCGACGAAAGTTATAGAAAATGCCTAGGAACCTTCTCATGAAGCGACGTTTTGAAAACAAGGTAGTCTTGGTGACTGGTGCGGCAGGAGGTATCGGTCTGGCCATAGCGCGAGCTTTCGCTTCTGAAGGTGCGAAAGTCATGCTGGCTGACCGCGACAGTGCGAAATTGCACGCAGCGGAGCAATTGTTACGCCAAGAGGGCGGCGATGTGGCCTCGGTCGTCGTCGATGTCACCGACTACAGCGACTGTCAGAAGATGGTCGCCGCGGTGGTTCAGCGGTTCAACGCGCTCGATATTGCCTGCAATAACGCTGGTGTTCCGTCCCCCATTGCGCCCTTCGAGGAGCAATCACTCTTGCAGTGGCAACGGGTGATGGACGTCAACCTGAATGGCATCTTCCATTGCATGAAAGCGCAAGTGCCTGCTCTGCGGGAAAGCGGGGGCACTGCAATTATCAATACTGCTTCGGTCACAAGTCATCTGGCGTTTGCCGGGATGGCGGGCTATGTGGCGAGCAAGCATGGTGTCGCGGGATTGACTAAGGCCTCCGCGTTGGATCTGATTGGTTACGGTATACGTGTGAATGCGGTGGCCCCGGGATTTATCGAGACCCCGATGCTTGCGCCCGCGCTTGAAGGCGAAGATGGTCGCGCCTTCTTTGATGCGCGGGCGCCGATAGGTCGTATTGGTAGGGCTGAAGAGGTCGCATCGTGCGTACTGTTTCTGGCTTCTGCAGAGGCGAGCTATGTGGTCGGTGCTGTATTGAATGTTGACGGTGGGATGGCGCTGACCTAGCGCTTGATGGGTGCTGATAACTGGAGTGCCCTCGAGGTCGAAAGACTGTACGTCAAGCGACACCTCACGGTTTCACTCTTACCGTGAGTGGAAGCCTAGGCCGATCAGCTTTGACCCTGCCCGGTCGCCAAGCGCCCCTGCGGCCCGCCTCCGACGTCACCCACCTGTAGGCCTGACCTGTGAAAGACGGCTTGTGAATCAAAGAGCACCTTTCACAGACCGATCAGTACGCGTGCTGCTCGACAGGTATGCCGCATTTTCTGTCAGCAGCAGCCCAAGTCATCTATGGATAGCGTTATGGAAAAGGCTTTTCTGATCGAAAGATAGGTGGTCGAGCGGTGTTTCGGGGGGCCTAATCAAGGTTCCATAATGGAGACTCCAACATGAAAACAATAAAAATGTGGATAATTTGCACGCTGATCGGTTTTACTTCCCTCGTAGCGACTGCCCTACCTAGCTTGCAGGTGACCTTTCCGGATAATCGAATGGCTATATGCCACCAAGAGCCCAGAGCGTGCCAGTTACCCAGCAATTTTCGACTCTGGCCGTAAATGGAGTAACCTGCAGACATGGAGCTTCAACTACCAATGAGTTGACGGTCGAAGACGTGCCCCTACCATCGTATTTATCGCCCTCTGGTTGCCTAGGGATTCTCCGATCAAGTTCAGCACAGCACAGCATCCGCTTGCTGTGCTGAAATAGCTCACTCCTCTCGCCACGAGCAACAGCCAGTCCCATGAGTCAGATGAGCTTTTCCGATTTCGAGTACGCCGGCAAATGCAAGCAGACCCGTCGCGAGCGATTCCTGGCCGAGATGGAGCAAGTCGTTCCCTGGAGCGGACTGGTGGCCTTGATCGAACCTCATTACCCAAAGGCTGGCGGTGGTCGCAAGCCGTATCCATTGGAGACCATGCTGCGCATTCATCTGCTGCAGAACTGGTTTTCTCTCAGCGACCCCGCCATGGAAGAGGTGCTCTATGAAATCACCTCAATGCGTCAATTCGCCCGGCTGACGCTCAGCGCTCCGATCCCCGAAGACACCACGATCATGAATTTCCGACATCTGCTGGAGAAGCAGCAACTGGCATCGGGCATCCTGGACGTCATCAATCGCTACTTGCAGGATAAGGGCCTGTCGCTTCGCCAGGGCACCATTGTGGATGCCACGATCATCCATGCCCCCAGCTCGACCAAGAACAAGGAAGGCAAGCGTGATCCTGAAATGCATCAGACCAAGAAAGGGAATCAGTACTTTTTTGGCATGAAAGCCCACATCGGTGCCGATGTGGAATCAGGCTTGGTGCACCACGTCCACGGCACTGCGGCCAATGTCGCAGACGTAACGCAAGTGGCTGAACTGCTGCACGGTGACGAGAACGCGGTCTACGCCGACGCGGGTTACACAGGTGTTGAGAAACGCGAAGAACATGACGGGCGCAAGTTGATCTGGCAGATCGCTGCGCGCCGCAGCACATACACGAAGCTGAGCAAGCGAAGCCTGATCTACAAGACCAAGCGTGAAATTGAACGGGTAAAAGCCCAGGCCCGAGCCAAGGTCGAACACCCGTTTCGGGTCATCAAGCGCCAGTTCGGCCACGTGAGAAACCGGTTCCGTGGATTGGTGAAAAACACGGCCCATCTCACCACCCTGTTTGCACTGTCGGACCTGTGGATGGTGCGCAAGAAACTGATGGGTATGGGTGAATTACGCCTTGGATGAACAAGGTGGGCTAAAAAGCCCGCCTACGACCACATGAACCGGCTCAATCATGCCCAGCATGACCGAGTAATGCTCCTGATTGCTGGTCTTGGCTCGGCAAAAGCTAACTTGATCGGAGTTTCCCTAGGTTGATCGCGACTTTGGCCGGTCCGACTGCAATAATTCAAGAAGTGCTTGAATGGTTGAGGGCGTCGCTATGTGGACTGTCGCCGGGGAGAACTGTGCAGAAAAAACGGAAATACCACTGAGGTGAAAGTGGCTTATGAAGGTTTGCGCTCGGATCCTTGGCCTTAACCACATCGAAGTTGGCATGGACTTCAGTCGCGGGGCTCATGCCTGTGACATCATTCTGCACAGTGAATTTATCAATCCAACCGATCTCGCAGCCTATGGCAGCAACCCTGAAAAGCTCAAGGCGAGTAGGGCGGTGCATGAGCTTTGCGTTACGCGGCCGTGATATGGCTAGTCTGATGACGGGCGTCAGCTCATGCGGCAGTTGCAGGGAACAGCGCGGAGTGCGCCATTCCCAGCTTGGATTGCATGATCACTGGTGCAGCTCACGCCAGTTCTTAGGAAGTGCTCCCAAAGTACTGCCACCATCCACCAAGTATTCCCCCCCTGTAATGTACCCAGAATCGCGATGTGCCAGGAATGTGACCATGCGGCTGATTTCCTCCGGTTGTGCAGCGCGAGAAATTGGCTGAACCGCAAGCACTGCGGACAGGTCATGCGGTGCAGTCATCGGCGTTTGCACGGGACCTGGTAATACGGCATTAACGCGGATGTTGTCGTGCGCCAGCTCCAAGGCTGCAGCCTTAGTCAACCCAAGTACCCCCCACTTGCTCGCGCAGTAGGCCGTTGCCAAGGGATACCCTTGAACCGCCGCAGTCGAGGCGATATTGACAATAGCGCCGCCACCGCGGCTCTTCATGTCATCGATGACTGCAGCGATGCCCAGATAGGCGCCAGTGAGGTTGATATCCAGCATCTTACGAAATAGAGCACTATTACCAGCGACAAGAGCCTCAATGCCGATGATGCCAGCATTGTTGACTAACACAGAAATCGCCCCGAATGTAGCGTTGGTGGCGACGACCGCATTGTGCCAAGAGGTCTCGTCAGCCACATCCAGACGAACATAGAATGCGCGATCACCCAGCTCCTCGGAAAGCTCTTGCCCAAGTTTGCTCGCGATGTCAGCAATGACGACATTTGCGCCTAAGGCATGGAAGGAACGGACATGTGAAGCGCCCATCCCGCTTGCACCACCGGTAATCAGTACTGTTTCGTCATTGAAGTTCATGTCGCTCTCCCAATTTAACGTGTGAATTGAAATATCCTACGAGCAGTTGGATGTCAGTCACCCTTTCGCCTCCAGCTAATAGTGGACGTGCGTTTGCATCATTCTCAGCTGAAAGAGATAGTTCACGAGGTGTCCTGCGCGGCTAACGCTGCGTTGAAGTCGAAGCCAGTCTCAGCTGTGGTGCCAGGTACATCCCTTTCAGAGGGACGGCTCGCTGAAGGACACCGTCAGCGTGTGAAGGAGCAGCGAGTTGCCCGCCGTCGGTAGCATTGGCAGCCATGTGGCATAGCATCAAAACGAGGATATTCGTGATGCTTTTAATCTGACCGCTCAGCCTGGCGCGATGCTCAGTTGTGAAGAGTGGCGATGGCGCATTGTCGAGAGGGGCTGCGGGGCATTGCGGTGGGATAATCATGACCTTTTCCTTATTTTTAGAGGAGCCTAAAGCTTGAGTCGACACAGTTTTTCCGTGGCCAGCATCGCCCAACCGCTGCGGAGCGTCGCCTATCCAATGGTCAACAGGTTCACTGACTGGAGGACGAATTCAGTTGCAAGGTCGGAAGGATAATCACGTGGAGACAGGCTCTACACGTTCGATCTTGCAGTCACTGTTGGTGGCTAAGGCCATGCTGCTTGGGCAGTGGTCGACGGTGTGGAGGGAAGTCCACCACTAGTTGACCTGCGTATCAGAGATAAGAGGACGCTGGATAGGTGCCGGCTTTGCTTTAGGCGCAGGCCGATGCCGTCGCCGTCATCAGCGCATATGGCGTACTGAAGGTGGCCGTACCTCAGGACTTTCCGCCTTCCGGTTCCATTGGTTCGGACCTGCAGCCGCGCGGCCTGGATATCGACACTGTGAAGCTGCTGGCCGACAAGCTCGGTGTGAAGCTGGTGCTAACCCCGGTCAACAGCACCAACGCATTGCATTCCTCACTACCGGCAAGGTCGACCTGGTGATCTCCAGCCTGGGCAAGGACCCCGAGCATGAGGCGGTACTCGACTTCTCCAGCTCCCACGCGCCGTACTACTTGGCGGTATTCGGACCTGAGACGAAGAAGGTCGAGTCTGTCGAGGCGCTCTCAGGCAAGACTATCAGCGTTACTCGCGGCACGATCGAGGACATGGAGCTCAGCGCCGTGGCACCCAAGGGGACCATCATCAAATGTTTTGAAGACGGCAATGCGACCGTCGCCGCTTACCTCTCCGGTCAGATCGAGCTGATCGCCAGTGGAAGCGTGGTCATGGCCTCGTGCCTCGCGTCGAATTTTCAGCCACCTTGGGTCAGGGACAGATAGGGGTTGTTGGGCGGAACCTCAGTCAATACCAAGCTGGCATCTTCCATCAGATAGCCATGAAGGCGGCGGGATTTCCTTGGACCCGTGACTTCGCAGGTCCAGATGTTCAAGCCATCAGGCTGCTTGCGGTGCAGTTGCAGCTTTTCGAAGCGCTTCTGTACCCATTGCCAGTCCTGCTGTTTTTCCTGTCTGGCCAAAGGGTCGATCTGTGGATGCTCCTGCGCATAGCGTTGAAACACGCCAGGGCTGACCAGATAGGCAGTGTCATTCACCGAATGAACCAGCGCTCTGGCATCGTTAATGATGAGCCGGCGTGATGCGATGCCCTCCTTCAACCAGCCCAGAAAGTGCTCACCTGAGGGGAGCTCCGTCGCTGCGGTTGATAATTGCTGTGCTTCCGGAATCTGTTCCGGCGCGACTGCAGCACTCGCGGCGGGTACTTTGCTGTCTGCGGGTGCCTGTACGCCTGATGGCCGGTCTGGGGAATCCCCGGATGCATTCCCCAGCATCGCCAGCATCTCTTCCATCATATCCAGCGAACCGTCCTTGGCGATGAGCATCGGCGCTGGCGGTATCAATGGGGCGCCGAAAGCTGGCTCTGGTGTAGGGTCTACCATGGTCGGTGTGGTGAGGGAGGACTGGTTCTGATCATCTGTGCCTGGCTCTCCAACACCTACCGCCACGGAGCCGGCAAAGGGCTCTGGGCGTTCGCTTGCCTCCCAGATCAGAGCCGGCGTCAGACGCAGCAACGTGAAACTGTGTGACCAGCCGGTCGTGCTGGTGACGGTAGCTTTCCAGATGGCCCTACCTGCCTCAGTGGGCTGAAGGATGCCGTGATCCTGCAGCACATTGAACACCGCTGTATTGTTCGCGGGTATACCCTCAATGCCCTGGGCCAGTAAATGCGCGCGCAGCTTATCTGAAACCGTCTTGCTCACGAGCCAAAGTGCTTCCTGGGTCAGCCAGCCGTCCGAGGGGCCTGGCTGGTTCAGTTTGAATTCTTCCTTCAGCAGGTAGCGCAGGCCATCGAGCAGTTTGCGTTGAAGAGCATGCCGGGGAGCCGACATCACCCTGGTCGGGTCACCTCCTAGTTCCTGAGCCACTGATGCTCGGTCAGCCTGGACCACGAGTTCGCCGAGGACGCCGGCATGCTCATACTGCCCTGCCAGTACATAGAGCAACGATGTCCAAAGAGCCGGGTAGCCGCTGAGCCAGTCGAGGATGTTCTGATCGAGCAACCGGTGGTAGAGCAAGCCAGTAGCGGCACTATGCAATCGGTATTCACGATTATCCCTGTAGCGGAAGCGGTACGGCTGGGTCAGCGGTCCGTGCCAGGGGTGCCAGGTGGTGCCGTCGGCCAGTTCGACGTGCAGATCGACCGCGATCTTGCCGATGTCGTGTAGCAGAGCGGCATAGGCGACGGCGGCCGTCCAGGCTTCGGCTTGCGCCGCCTGATCCTCGGGGCTGGCGGAGATAGGCAGCAGATGGGACTGTCGCAGTTTCAGGCTGTAGGCGACGATCTCCAGGCCATGGTCCAGCATGCCCCCCGGGTAGGCGTGGTGGTGGCTCTCCGAGGCTGGGAACTGCTGGACCAGCTCGGCGTAGCGCTCCAGCGGTGCGAGATACAGGCACCTGAACTGCTTGCGTGAGAGCGAAGTACGTTGCCAGATGTGTTCCAGCAGCTTCTGCCGACGGGGCGTCGCCAGCAAGGATGCGGCCGACTCCGGCCGGGTCAGCCCCTTACCTTTTACAGCCGCTTCCGTGGGCGCCATCGGTGCCGACGCCGAGCGTTTTCGTTGGAACAGCGCGAACATGATGTCACCTGACGTTGCGGTGGACGGGAGAGCCTTTTCCTTTTCCGGGTAGAGCCTTTCCCCTTTCCCCTTTCCCCTTGCCCCCATTCCATTGACCCTTCCCAGCCCTTTGACCTTCATCGAAGCCTTTACATGTAGCTCGGCTCGGGGAGTCGCTCTACAAGCTATCCGAGACGGGGTCAGTCCTTTTTTTGAGGTAAGCGCGATCCGTCTACCGGCGTCTGAAGATCTCGCCAATCTGTCTTGACGAGGAAAGGAATATTCCTTACCGTCGGAAAAGCTGTCGTCCAAGGAGCACGCCACGCCATGCCAGCCATTCATGAACTAGCCACGCTCACATCGAAGGGCCAGATCACGCTGCCCAAGCCGATCCGTCAGGCGTTGGGCGTCGATACCGGCGGCAAGGTAGCGTTCGACCTGGGCGAGGATGGGCAGATTGTCGTCACCCGCGCGAATGCCGAGCACGAAGATCCGGCCATCGGCGCGTTTCTGAGTCTGCTGGCCCGCGATATCGAGGCTGGCCGGCATGTTCGCGGGTTGCCGGACGAACTGGCTCACGCTATGCTGATGCAGGCTGGGCATGACGTGAATCTGGCCAACGAGATTGATGGCGAAGTGGCGCTCTGATGCAGCGGCATGGATGGACGCTACTCTTCCTCGATTGTGTGATCGAGCAGATGCAGAAACTGTATGCCGTCTCGCAGCGCGCGGAGCAGAATGACCCGATAGGATTTGCATCCAATGCCAACGTCAAGCTGTTCCGAGCCCTGAGCCAACTGATGCTTGAAGTCGTTCCCGGTGAGCCGGCGCGCGATGAGTACCGTCAAGGCAACACACTGGGGCCGGAATATCGCCACTGGCGACGGGCCAAGATCGGGAGACGATTTCGGCTGTTCTTCCGTTACGACTCGAGGGCCAAAGTGATTGTCTATGCTTGGGTCAACGATGAGTAAACGTTGCGCTCCTCGGGAAGCAAGTCCGATCCGTATGCGGTGTTTGAGAAGATGCTGGGTCGTGGAAATCCGCCAGACGACGGGGACGCATTGGCAATTACCAGCCGGCGGGACTGGAGCAAACTGGAGTAATTGTTCAACGCGCGTAGCAGGTGATGGCTATGAGCACGAGAACTCGCATCAGTAATGCAGAACGCTTTGGCCGCTGTCTCGGCCGCAGATGGCGTGCTTATGTGCGCAGAGAGCGGCGGGTATCGGGATGGCTGATTGCGCAAGGCGTGCCTACGCCAGCGGCGGCTGTGTTGATCTGGGGGGTCAAGCTCGCGGTACTGGCTGTGCTGCTCTATACCGCGTTCTGGCTGGCTCTGCTGTTGGTGTTCGGCGTCGCTGCAGCGTGGGTGGCCCGCAATACCAATTGGAATGAGCCGCAACCTGAATGGCGGAGCGGCAATCTCGGATTTGGCCTTTACCATCCTGATGGCTCAAGGATCGATCCTCACGATCCCAACGACGAAATGTAGGAGTAACTCATTTTACTTCTTGGCGACATTCATCAGTGAGGCCCCCCCTTTTCCGCCTGCCGTTTGCGCGTCCTTGCTGCCATTTACGAGGGCCTGAGTGATTGCACCGGCTTGGAAACCTGCCCAGCCCAACGCAGTCATCCAAAACGCAGGCAGCACCAAGAACATCGTCCCCATGACGAAATTCAGCAACAGATCGCCAAAGGCATTATTCAACCCCATCACCGGATCGAAATTAGTGACGGGCCGGTTCCAACCCCAGCCCGAGCCATAGAGCGCGTCGAGGATGGTGCTGTCGATCCAGCGAGCGAGCTGGAACCAGAAGTCGACGAAGAACAGCGCAAACTGGACCACGCTGACGGTGACCACGGTCTTCAGGTCGTAGGTGCCCATCAACAGCACCAGCGGGATGCAAATCACCAGGGCCATCTTCAGCAGCGCGAGTACCATCGGCAGCGCTTGACGCACCACGTCCATCGCCGGAAATGCAGGAATGGCTCCCACCGCAAGACCTACGTCGCCCGCCGTGCGGGTAACGATGTTCGGCAAGGTCTTGTCGATCTGGCCACCATAATCGGTGTAAACCGTTCCTTGGTTGAGCTTCTGTTGGCGCGGGGAGGCGATTGCGCGGATGACCGAGTCGTCGACCTCACTGCGGCTCAGAAAGCCTGCCCAGCCGGCCAGGGGTGTAAGCAAGCTGGGATCGACCTGGCCCAGCAGACGTGCCCGCAGACCATTGCCATTGTCGCTCCACCATTGCTGGCAGGTCGGGTAGCCGCCCCCGCCGGGCACCTGCGCAAGGCCCGCGTCGCGGTCAATGTCATAGGGCCAGGCATCGCGCGGCGTGCGTGAGTGGTAGGTGTCATAGTAGCCGCCAGTGTTGACGAAGTAGGTCGAGCCGATCCAGGTCACGTCATGCATCTGCGCGTCGTCGAGTGGGGGGCGGTTCATGAACAATTTCGCCCTGGCGGGTCCATAGCAGTCGTGGGTGAAGTCCGCCACGTCCTGCGCGAGGAGGGGGTCGTCAATGCGCGTAGTGTTGATCTCCATCCTCATTTGCCGCAGATCTGTTCCGCACGGGATCGCTGCCACCGAGGCCCCTGTCACCGCGCGGGAGAGCGCATGTATGAAGGCCCACCACACCGGCACCTTGGCGCTCTGGTTGTTGAGCGTGCTGAATGACTGCGACCAGCCGGTATCAGTAGGTTGCGGAACATTAACCTGGCACTGTGCCGATCGCGCCTGGTCGTACTTGATCGTGCCGAGGTCAATATCGATAAACGGGATGCCGGCGAACATCAGCACGACGATGGCCACCCAGATGCGGTTCTCGATGCGCATCGAGGACAGTACGCCCTTGTTGCCTTCGTCGGCCCCTTCAGTACGTGCTTTGAGCCATTCCTGGATAATAATGGCTATAAAGGGAATGGCAAACACGCCGCTGGAGACCAGCACCGACCAGATGCCGTTGTGGACGATCCAGCCCACGAGGGTCAGGTAATACTCCAGATAGTCAGTGGTGAAAAGCGTCATGTTCGAGGTCTCCCGTTAGACCGCCTGCATCAGCAGGCCGGCCTCCAGTGCGACGATCGCGATGAGGCCGGCGATCTCGGTACGTCGCAGCCGGCGCCGTGCCGAGGCATCCGACTCGCGTGTCAGCAGCCGACGGCGCATCCACACCCAGCCATAGACAGTCGCCCCGTAGAGGCAGAGCCGCCACAGCAGGAAGTAGCCAGCCGCGTTCGCCAGCCAGCGTTCCCAGCCGGCAATGCTGCCGACCAGATAGAGGCCGGCGATGTTGGCCGCCACTGCCAGCGCAACGAGCAGCAGCGTCCATAGCAATGCCCTAGCGACGCGGCTGTTGAGGAGCCAGCGCGGCCGTAGCCATGCTGCGTTCATGGCGTGCCTCCTGGATGGGAGCGCTGTAACTGGTCGAGGCGATCCGGCACCGGGTCGCCCTCGTAGATACCACGCGAGCCTGACGCGCGCGTGCCATGGCGCTGAATGATCGTCATCGGCGAGTTGTTTGCCAGCTCGCGCCTGATCTCCAATTCGGTTTTGAGGTTAAGGATCTCGCGGTCGAGTGTGTTGCTTTCATGATTGACCGCTTCGACGGCCAACTGGTTGGCTGCGACGTTGGGTTCTTTCTTGCCGGTCAATAGTGTGCGCTGCAGCAGCAGAGCCTTTTCCAGTACCGACGCCAGCGCTACCTCGGACGCTAGGCGGTGGGCGAGGACATCTTGGTCGGGCTCGTCACGTAGGGCTTCGATAACGCCGCGGGTAACCGGCAAGGATGTACTGCCAGCTGCACGCAAGTTCTCAGAGGTGGTATGGCGGGCGCCGCTGATCAATTCCTGCAGCGTTTCCAGCTTGGTCTCGTACTCTTCCTGAATCAGCGGCGTCAACCCGACGCCTGGCACGGTTTGGGTCTTGGTGCAGGTCTCGCAGGTGCGCTGCTCCTGTTCGCCGAGCACGCGTGTGGCCCAGTCGGTGGCCGCTTGCGGCGACGACCAGGTCTGGCAGGCTAGGCTATTGCAGCTCGCCGGGTCGATGGATGTTGGGTCGGTTGCACTGCGGCCATTGACCAGGTTGTAGCCGGCACGCGTTACGTCGCTGATCACTTTGATCGACGGCTGGCCGGCACCGCCAGCATTGCCGCCGCCCACCCAAGGCACGCCATCCTTGCCCCGGCTGGTCTCCGCCTGTTCGATGGCCAACACCGCGTCAGTGTTCGCCACCGCCTGGCGCAACGCCATGCCCTCGGCGAGTTGATTCCAGCCCATCTGGCCGCCTGCTGTGTCGGCCATCTTCTCGGCCATCGCGCGGCAGGTCAGTTTGGAACGATCGAAATCGAGCCTGGCCTGAAGAATACCGTTGGTCAACAGGTTGTAGAGGCCGGGGTCTGCCCGCTGAATGATCAGCGCCGGCAACGATGCTACCGCGCTCGTCGCGTTCTGGATCACGCTGCTCATGATGTTTTGAAAGCCATTGGTGAGGCCGTTGAGCTGGTTCTGGATCGTGGTGCTGATGTCCATGTCGCCGCACATCAGGTTGCTGTTCCAGCCTGCGCCCACACCGAGAGAATGCATGCCGGCCGCGCGGCTCATGGACACCGCGCTGCCGCCACCAATCGAATACATGAGGTCGTCGCTAATCACGCTGCCGCTGTTCTGGAAACCGTCGGGTTGGGCCGATACCAGGTTGCTGACCAGCACCAGCGCGCTGGCCAGAAGGGTTACCTGCCACCGCAACGGCAATTGGAAGAGGGTGACAGGACGCTTCATTGTTTTCCCCTCAGTTGAAGTCTGTACTGCCGAGGAACGTCTGCCCGCGGCGTTCGCAACAGCTGTATGGGCGCCAAAGCGCCCAGGCATAATCACCTTGCTGGGCCTGGGCCAGCGGTTCGCTGTGGGGGAACACCACGCAGCGGTTGGAAAGACGCGGCGTCAGCTCCTGCCACTTGCCGGTCGAGGCATTGCTTTCCTCCAGCGCTCCGGCCGGCCAGTAACCGGGCTGCGAGTTCGCGAGCAATGGCTGATAGACATGCAATTGCCCCCGCCGGGTGACGATGTCCCCGGCGCGTTGGGCGACCACGGCGCCGGCCTTGTAATCGTCGACCTGATGTAGAAATCCGCCGCGCGGATAGACGGCGCCCCACAGGTTGAACGTGCTGCGTGTGCCGATCTCGCGCTCGCCGGGCGTCAGTGCTTCGGGGTACACCATTTCGGGGATGTTGTAGCGCCACGCGATAGTGTCGAGCGTGCTCAGCAGGTATGGCATAAACGCGGTGCCGGCACCTTTGCAGGCGTAACCTGAGGCGCTGGCGAATTGGCCGAACACATGGCCGCCGGGATGGCCGATCACGTCGGCGTTCTTGAACTTCGCCATGTTGCTTTCATTGTCATGGTTCGTCGTGCCGTCGCCGCCTGCCTGGGCCGTCACGTTGGGGGCACTCATGGCCCGCACTTCGCTCCACGGGTTCTCACCGGTGTTGGAGTAATTCGAAACCACGGCATCCGGAATGTAGTGGCGCACCTTGGTGGACGTCCGCACCGAGCAGCCGAACGGCGTACAGAACAGCCAGTAGCAGATCCCTACGATCCGGTACTCCAGGCATGATGGGGACAAAGTGGAAGACACGATTGTCGCGGTGTTGAGCGCGAACGATGACGATGCGGTCGTCAATAAAATGGCGGCGATGCCGGTACGCCGAAGGCGGGCACACTTCATGGTTGAGTCCTACGGTAGGCCTCGATGCGTGCGATCGCCTTGGCGACGCCCGGCTCGCCATAAACTACGTAGCGTTGATCCACGACGATGGCGGGAAGGGTAGTGATGCCCAGGCTCCAGGCATCGGTCACGCCCTGGTAGGCCCTCGCCAGACGCTGCTCCAGCGCGGGGCCGCCGTGCTTGAGGCGCTGCTGTACCAAGAGTGACGCTTGCTGGACATCACTTGGAAGATCGGTCGACAGTTCGGCTTCAATACGCGCGGGTGCATCCAGCTCGATCAGTCGGTCAGGTGTACCTTGCACGCGATGTTGGCGGTCGGTGATGACCCAGATATCCATTGCACTAGCCGCAGAGGCACACAGCGCAATGGCCAACGCCAGGCACCTGATCGGGCCGGGGGAAAGAGAACACAACATGGCGCAGCATCCGGTGGTTCATGACCTCGGTAGTGCAACGCATCGCGCTTAACGCGACGACAAACAATCGGAAATGGGAGGTGCCCGGTTTCCATGCACCTATGAATCGCGGTATTTCGTGGACCGCAGATGCCCCATCGAAAGCATCGCTTCCGATGGGGTGTTGGAGCGTCAGCAAGCTGGCGCGAAGAGGATCAGATCAATCCGTGTTCGGCGAACGAATAAGGATCGCCTTTCCCGATGATGAAGTGATCCAGTAGACGGATATCGACTTGCCCCAATATCTCCTTCAATCGCTGGGTCAACGTTTCGTCCGCCGTACTGGGTTCAGTGCAGCCGGAAGGGTGATTGTGGCAGAGCACCAGAGCGGCGGCGTTATGGTCCATACAGCGCTTGAGCACCACCCGTGGATAGACGCTGGCGCTGTCGATAGTGCCTTGGAACAAAGGCTCGTAGGCCAGCACCTGATGCTTCGAATCGAGGAACACGGCGCCAAAGACTTCATGCGGCTGTGCTGCGATTTTCAGCTGCAGGAAATTGCGCACATCCTCCGGGCTTTTCAGCGATGGGCCACGAGTGAACACTCGCTGCTCAAGGATGACCAACGCCTGTTCGATGATTTGGTCTTCGTCCGGTGTGCCGACGGGATTGAGTGAAGCATTACCACTGATCATGGCGAGGGATGTGGACATGGGAACCTCCTTTAGGAATTGGAGGCAGCCGTCCCTGGAGGGCGGACCCTCCGGAGACAGTGACGATAGGCATCCGCCACCGCTTGCGCGGATGACCGTTCGCTCGGGGGATGCGTGGCGAACTGGCGTGCAGTCAACGCGGTCGAAACCGCGCCATAGCCTTGAAGACCGCGGGCTATCTGGGCATGTCGCCGACAACGTCGGCAGGCATTTGGTGATGAAGTTGTGCTGCGTTTGGCGCTGTACCGTTGGACACCAATAGGTCCAAGGCTGACAGCAACGCGTCGCCTTCGGCCGGGCCGGCCAGGGTCAGTGACTGGCCGCTGTGGTGGTCGATCAGACGCAGGGTCGGGGTGGCGCTCACGCCGCCATGGCGTGCTTCGTTGGCCTGCCCCTGGATGATGGTGTTGGGCCGCTCACTGGCGAGGCAGGCTTGCACGGTTGGGTCCTGGCCGTGGTACTCGGTGTCGGGCGGCAGGCCCTGGCCGTCGCTGCGGGTGTGCTGGTAGATCCAGGTGATGGCTTGCCAGAACGCATCATGGCCGTGGGACTCGCCGATGCATTCGGCCAGACGCGCCTGTCGAGTCGCTGCCGGCTCGTGCATGGCTAGCGGCAGGTGGTGCCATTGCAGATTCACCTCCGGGTGCTGGTCGATCCAATGCCGCAGGATGGGGTCATAGGCCTTGCAGTAGGGGCATTCGAAGTCGGCGTATTCGACAATGGTGAAGCGCGCATTCATGCGTCCATAGCGCCAGGGTGGGCCGGTCGGGTGCTGGGCAGCGGTGGCGTCCGACGTGTGGGTTGACTCATGCGACTCGTCGGCCCACGACCAAAGCCAGAGCACGAGCAGGCCAGCAATCACCCACCCCAGCAGCCAGACTCCGCACGGCCACCGACGGTAGAGGAGGAAAGTGGGCGAAGGCATGGCGGAATCCTCGACGTCAATCAAACAGGTCATAGCGCAGCGGCTCGATGCCCCGCGCCCGGTCGATCTGGTCGGCAACGCGTAGCGCGGCTTCCAGTTCACTGATGCCGTGCTGCTGCATCAACTGAAAACGTTCGGCTTTCTCTTCGGGTTCCGTCATTGCCAGCGCCAGGTACAGGCTGGGCGGTACCGCACGGAACAGCAACTCCATTGATTTTGACAAAATCACCCCCTCCGTGAATTTTCCGGCTTCCTTGCGTGCGGACAGCATCAGGGCCTTCTGCGAGGCGTTCAGTTCACGAAACCGGGCAATCTTCTCCACCTCGTCGGGTGGCATGCTCAGGCAAATCCACCACTCGATCATGTTGAGCATGGGCTCGGCGGCTTTCGGCAGGTCGTCCAGGTTCTGCGTGGCCAGCCAGTACCAGGCGCCCAGTTTGCGCCACATCTTGGTGATCTTGACCACATAGGGCGCGAGCAGCGGGTTCTTGGTGATGATGTGGCCTTCATCGGTGACATTGATGATCGGGCGGCCGAGGAACTGGTCGCGCTCGGCGATGTTGTTGACGGTGTTGATCAGCGAAATGTAGGCAATCGACAGCTGCGCGTTGTAGCCCTCGCGCGCCAACGTGGCCAGGTCGACAACCGTGATATCGGCCTCCGGCCAAGGCGTACCCGGCCTGTCGAACATCTCGCCATCGACGCCCTGGCAAAACATGTCCATCGCATCGGCCATTTCCAGCAGACGAGTACGACGTGTCTCGGGTAACGTCGAATCGCAACCGCGTTCGCGCAGCGCATTGCGTATATCACGGGTCAGTACCGTGCGTTTTTCTATCACGCAGCGATGGGCGGCCTCGAGGATGCACTGACGGATCAGGCTGCGATCGGCACGGGTCATCCTGGCTTCCTCTCTGTCCTCCCCGCCGGTGATCATCAATCGTGCGGTGATCTCCAGTTCACCCAGCACATCACGTTGCTCGTCAGCACTGGCATCGCCCTCGGCGGATTCTTCATCGAGCGCGTCGGCATCGAGTGTCTGGACCTGGCTGGGCGTGTCGACCAGGCGCCAGGCGTCGGCGAAGGGCGCAAGGCTCACGCCTGCACCGGGCGAAAGCCTGACGCGATGCACCGTCAGCCCCAGACGCGCGGCGAACTCACCGTAGAGGCCAAAGCTGTTACCGGCTTCCACGATGAACAGCCGTGGCCGGTAGATGGCGGTGATCTGGTTGAGGATGTTGTTGAGCGTGGCCGACTTGCCTGAACCGGTGGGGCCGAACAGGAACAGGTGTGCATTCATCTGGCGGTCGAGTCGGTTCAACGGATCAAAGGTGATGGTGCCGCCGCCACGGTTGAAGAAGGTGATCCCGGGGCGGCCGGTGCCGGCACTGCGCCCCCAAGTCGGTGCCAGGTTGGCTACATGCTGCGCGAACATGAGCTGCGTGTACCACTGACGCTTGTCTTTGCCCGGGTCATAGACACAGGGCAACCAGCGCAGGTAGCTGTTGAGCGGCGCGACTTCATCCTCTTCGCGTACCGGTTGCAGGCCTGCGTTGAGCAGGACGTTGCCCAGTTGCAGACCGCGGGTATCGAGGTCTGTCATGTCCTGACCCCGCAGGTAGAACGCCAGCGAGGCGCGATACAGCTTGTGTGCACTGCCAATCAGGCCACGCGCCTGCTGGACGTCCTTCAATGCCTGTTCCGAGGCCAGGGTTTCACCAACCGCTTTTTTCGCCAGGTGATTCAGGTGCGCCTCAAGAATGTCCTGCGGCGTGACGACCATCGTCAGGCACATCACGGTGTCTTCGGGCATCTGATCCATCAGGGCATTGATCGCATCACCGCCCTTGCGGGTTTCCCCGGTGATGTGCCCGGTGTTGGGCGGCGTGCGCAACCGGTCGACAACAACGGTTCGGTGGGGCAGGTCGTCGAAGTACCACAGGCCGTTTTCGACGTCAGAGCGGGGCTGGCCGAAAAACAGACGCTGCGCGAAATCCGTACCACTGGCCAGTTCCAGCCCGCCGGGTTCGGACTCCGTCGGATAGGCCGTGAGGCGGTAGAAGCGTTCGCGGTCTTCTAACGTGGGGCCGAGCATCGTCGGCCGCGGGTTGAACCAAAGCACCAGCCAGGCACGAATATCTGCCGCCTGCAGGCGACGGGCGCGTATGCCCGCATTTGACAGGCCGCCGAGCAGCCGGTCGCAGATGACATTCAACGCCTGCTCGGGAGATTGCCCGCGTCGGGCGGGCGTACTCCCAGCACGCCGATACACCACCAGGCGGACGCGGCGCGTTTGGCCGCGCCAAGGTAACTTGGTGACTGTGAGGTCCTCGAATAGGCCGCCCTGCTTGGCAACGGCCCGCAGATGGTGACCGAAAAAGCGCAGGTAGAACTCGCTGAAGGCGCTGCCCTGTGCCCGTGGCTGGAGATAACTGCGCAGGGAGGCAAGGTACGGGTTCCAGTCGGTCTCGTCCTGAGCGTAAAGTTGCATGACCCAGGGCGAGTCATCCAGCTCATCGAAACTGTCCTGTAGCGCGTTTTCCAGGGCGTCGCGCGCCTGCGCAAGCCAGGCTGCCTCACGTCCCTCCGTACCGACGGGCATCAATTCAAAAAATGCCGCGACGGAGACGCCGTCTTCGAGCAGCATGCATTTTGAATCCGGCAGGTATTCGACCCAGGGCAACAGGTCGGCGAACGAGGGCGCGACGTCATAAAGTGCCTGTTCGTCGGCCTGTGTTGCGGAACGCTGCCTCCTGACGCCGATCTTGCCCGGTACCGGAATACCGTGCGCTTGCAGTTCGGCAACATGCCGCTCCCAGGCATCCGGCGTTGGCCTGTCTGTCTGAGTTGTCTCAGGTACGCGGGAGAATGGCCAGCGCATCAGTAATCCTCGACCCGCTCACCGGGCATGGCGTACTGGACTCGCTGGAACAGGGGAAAGACGGTCGTGTACCCGGGAACGGGAGCGGGATCAGTGCCTGCCAGATGGGGAAAGACGTACATCACAAGGTCCGGATTGGGCAGGCGGTGAAACTGCCGGTAGATCTCGTTCTGTGCGGTGCGGGTATAGCTTGCGTTGACAGTCGACGCCGCGTTCACATCGTCTTGCGTGAGTGACCGGCGCAGCGACTGCCGGGCGTCCAGCAACTGCTGGGCACTCTGCCCGCCACGCGCGGCACCGCCGGTCTCCTCGTTCCAGATATCGAGCATGGTGTTGCCGTCATGCGGCAGCATCTTTTCCTTGCTGGTCGAGCAGCCGGCCAAGGCCACGGCCACCATGAGGACCGTTAGGCCGTTAATCCAGATCCTGCGCATGGGGAGCTCCTCCTAAACGGTGATCGACGCGACGACCTTTGGGGGCGTAGTCGATGGTGAGGGGTTGTTCAAGATGGACGGCGACCTGGGCGCCGGGCTTGACGTAGACGGCTGCGAAGGCCTGCCCGTAGAGCTTGTTCACCCACTGCGACATGTCCTGCACACCGCCCGCGAGGATGCGGCCCACCGCTTCGTTGCCGGTAATACCCACGGTGCCCATCGAACCGTTGTTGTTGGCCACCACGGCGACGCTGTCATTGTCCGATTTGATCAGCGATGCGGCCCCGGCACCCGCCGCCGTAATCAGTGCCTGACTGCCGAGGTACTGCTGGGCGTTGCTGCGGCGTTCTCCGGATACGCACGGGATGCCATAGGGATCGCTGATCCAGCCCAGGCCCTCCTGGGTAGCGTTGCTGCCCCTGTTGTCCTGCCGCCGGTTGCCACCGCGCTCGCCCTCTTCGGGCACGGTGCGGATGGTGCCGTCATGGAACACGAACGTCACACTGCGGACCTGGCCGCGCACGCAGGACAGCGTCCAGTCGCCTGATGCGGTACCGCTGACCACCGCGCCGGACACCTCGGGGAGGTCGATGCCGTTGGCGGTGAGGTTGTCGGGACCAATGAGGACCTTGAACGGGTAAGGGTCATTCACCGTACCGTCCACTGGCACGCGCCCGATCAACGCAGTCATCGCAATCGAGCCCATCAGCGTCGCGTTGGTCGGCACGGTGTAAACCGGCGTTGCGGTGGACACACCCGTCGCCTTGCTGCCAGCTTCCACGACGGTCTCCCGGGTCGCTTCCAGCGTCTTCTGCGCGGGCCCGAAACGGGTGGGGAAGCTGAAGCTGTCGCGCTTGCCAGAGGCGCTACTTTTGCCATCGCGCCTGGCATCGTCCGGTTCAATCCAGTGAATACCGTCACTGCCGAGTCCATCACCGTCCCCGGGTTTCAGGCCCAGACCGATGGGAAGGTCGGCATCGCCACGCTGACTGGACAGCCCTTCGATTTGGCGCTGCAGGTCTTGCAGCAAGCCCTGAGCTTGCTGCCGCTCGCCGGAGACCTGCTCACGGTCGTTGCGCAACTGGTTGCGTTCAGTCTCCAGCGCACTTTGGATGCGCCGGTCAATTGAGCCTTCACGCTGACGCAACCGCTCGTTTTCAGACTTCTGCGTTTTGTTGTCCGCCATCGCACCCTGCAATTCGGTACGCAGTTGTTTGACCTGACCTACCAGCGTCGCCACGGTGTCGCGAGGCGTATCGCCTTCGATACCCAATGCCTTTGCCTCTTGCGGCGTCAGCCGGGGAGTGCCGTCATGGGCGGGTTGGTCGTTACCGCCAGAAAACAGCTTGATCCCGACGAACACTAGCAAGAGCGCCATGGGCACCATCAGCCACTTCAGCAGACCGTTACCTTTCATGACGAACTCCGTCCTTCGGGGCAGGCGTTGAGGGGGACGGCAGATTCAGCGCTGCATTGATCGGGCTGACTGCCGGCAACAGAGATTCGGCCAGGCCATGCCCTCGGGTCACCAGGTAAACCACCGAGGTGTCTTCCGGGGTACCGACAGGGCCCAGGGTTGAATGCTGAAACGTTGCGGTCATGAAATCACCCTGCAGTTCGCGCTGATCCAGGGCGAGCCAGCGGGTCGACCTGTTGGCCAACCTGACGGCGGTCACCCACAGATCATCCAGCCGCCAGGCGGCGATGGCTCTGGCCTGAACGGGCAGGGTGGGCAGCAGCGCGTCTAGGGGCAGATGGCGGCGCAGGTTCACGCGCGTCACGCCAGGAACGGACTCGACTGTGCGCAGTGGGGCGTACAGGTGCTGCGCGGCGTAGCGGGTCAGCACCACGGACACAGGTGTTTCACGGGCAGCACGAGGCGGGCTGGTCGTGTCGGCGCTGTCATGACTGTCCTGAGATGTCTGCGCCTCGCCGTAGCGTTGAGCAGGGCCCTCAGCCTCAACAATGCGCACGGGCTCCATCGCTGCCTGGCCTGCCCGAGCGGGCTCGGCCGCGATGTCCAGCAGGATCAGTGTCCCGTTGTCAGCATCCTGCAGTTGCAGGCGTGTTGGTTCGATGGGCTCACTGGCGCGCAGATAGAGTGCACCACCGGCACTTTGTACCCGCAGGCGTCCGGCGAGTGAAGCAGGCACACCCACGCGGACGTTGCGGTCGATGAACACGATCCGCTCCTGATCCACGACCAGGGAAACCGCCAGGGGCAGGCGCTCCCAGCGCAGGATCTCCACGGCGTGGACTGTCGGCGACAGCACAACGGTGAGCAGCAGGCTGAAGGCACAGAGCAGGTGTTTCATGGCGTCTCTCCCATAGCGCCACCCAGCCCGCCCGGCGTGGTGCTGGCAGGTGTGACGGGGTCGGGGCTGATGATGCGTTGCGGCGCGCCGCTGTAGCAGTCCAGGGCCAGGCCGAACGGGTTGCGCTCGGGGTCGACGTCCACCCGTACGACCTTGAGCGGGTAACGAACCAGCGCTCGTTTGACCTGCTCGGCGCCGTAGTACTCATCCGCCGTCACATCAAGCGTGACGATCCAATCGCGGTCGGAGACGACTTTCACCCGCTGGGCCGGGTTCTCGCCGTAGCCACGCCCCGGAATTTCATAAATGCCTCGTACCCGCTGGCGTAACTCACCTGCCGTACGGCGGTATTCATAGTCATTGCGCAGAAAGGTCTGGCAGGCGGGGGTGAAGTAGGGCGCCAGTACATGAATGTTGCGCGCATAGTCTTCGTCACCGTTGGTGGGCCAGCGCTGGAGTTGCTGCCAGATGTAGAACGAGAAGGCGTAGACGCTTTCGGGTGGCACTTCCCACCATTTCCGGGTACTGCCGGAGCGCAGGTCGGGCGGGACGTGCACGGTCAGGTCACGCGGTGCGCTCCACCAGCCGCCGCCCATCACCAAGGCGATAACAAGTAGTGCGCCAAGCCCCAGCCGCAAGGTCTTGATGTGCGACTGGAGGTGAGTGATTTCGTTCTTGAACCGGCTCACGCTGCCTTGCTCCTGCGCGTGCTCCAGTAACCCGATCGGATCACTAACGCGTGCGCGCCCACAAATGACGCTAAGGCTGGATGACGCTGTGCAATACGCCACTGCAGTTGGCGATACAGCCAGGTATCGGGTCTGCCACGTTTCTGGCGACGCAGCATGCCGCCACCTGCAAACACCCCGGCAGCGATGCCCAGCATGATGACCGTGGGCACGATGGCGATCGTCGAAAATACAAAGGCCAGCGGCACGCCAACCACCAGGCTGCCTGCCGCCGACAGCCCGGCGCAGATCCACAGCTCATCCGCGGTAAGGCCGCGGACGACCACGGGGTGACGGTTGAGACGGTGTGGAAGAAACACCACCGTCCCGTCAGGCCGAATGTCCTGATGCGTGCTCATGGCATGACTCCTAGAGCACGCCGGTGGCTTCAGTGAGCAGCCAGACACCAACGACCAGCAGGACGGCGCCCACGGCCACCGTCAGGCCGAATTGCCCCCAGGTTTTGCGGCCCGTGTGGATTTCCGCATAGGTACCGTAGGCGTGGTAGCAGACACCGACAAACATCGAGGCGACCACCAGCAAGGCAACGAGCATCACGATGTCGTAACCGTAATTGCGCAGCGTCTCCATGATGCCGGAGCCGGTGCCCCTCGACGGATCTTCCAGGGTTGGGAGGTCGGCCCGGACAAACGTCGGCAGCATGGCGAGTGTGGATGCCGAGGCCAGGACGGCCATACGTGCCGAATGCAAGCGATACGAGAGCAGGTTCATGATGTGAGCCTTTGCGTTAGGAGAGCAGGAAAAAAGTCAGCACCACGTACATCGCGATAAACCTCACCGCAACGCCGACGAACTGACGCTGGGAAATCCGCTGTTCCGACCAGCCGACATAGGCTGTGCGCAGGGCCCATACGCCCCACAGCAGCAGGGTTGCGAACACGGCGCCGAGCAGTACGCCGGCGACAGCAGAGGGGGTGAAGCCTGTATTGGCCTGAAAGGCGGCAAGCTGGTTGGCGTTCATCGGTCATCCTCCTGTTCGGCGTCCTGGCGGTAATCGCCAAGCAGTGCAGAGGGATCGCGTGGCTGTGCACGCTGAGGCGTCAGGTAGTCGTTGATGCCCGACCGCATGCGCTGCAGGTCGGCATCCAGACGCCGATAGTCGAAGTGATAGCGGGAGCGTGACTCGGGGGCGGTGCTGGCGGATTGTTTGGCCAGACGGTCAAGCAGGTCGAGCTGGCGGGCGACGGCCGCCAGGTGTTCACGCTCATACCCATCGTCAGCTGCGGCGGCGAGCTGTGTGATGAAGAGATTGGTGAGCAGCAACGCTACGACAGGACGTCGCCATGCGTAAGCCGAATTGTGAAACCTTGCCATTGCGCCATTTCCGATGGACTCGAATGGCTCGATGCTGCGGGGATGGCTGGTGGAAAGCCGCAAACAATGGGGAGTTACTCCTCACCACTTTCCTTACCTACATTTTTTCGGTGGTGTTGCGTTGTGCATTCTGAAGAGAGTGGCAGGGGCGACTGTTTCATCGCAGAACAGCTATCTCTTCATCTGTGTCTCTGCGTATCGAAATCGTGGACGCTAAGGGCAGATATATTGTCAGATTTCACTTTAGCATTCTGATTGGAGTGCTAATCGCTTATTAGCGCTCCCGTGGGATGTTTATTGACAACAGTAACGAGGCGTGAGGTAATTGTTCTCATGGGAACTGATAATAGCCTTAAGCGTTCCTATGAGGATGATAAATGAGTACACCATTGCCGTTGCCCGTCGAGCGGGCGCTCCGCAAGCTCGGCAGCGACATTGAGCTTGCACGCAGGCGTCGACGGATTTCACAGGCCTCGCTTGCAGAGCGAATGGGAGCTTCTGTGTCCACTGTTCGGCGCATGGAGAAAGGGGATATGCGGGTGCCTATTCATTTCTTCGCCCGCGCCTTGCACGTGTTCGGTGAGGTACAGGCGCTGGCCAACCTGCTGGATACGGCGCACGACGACATCGGGTTGACGCTGATGGATGAACAATTGCCTAAACGTGTACGCAGTAAACCGCCGGCATCGGGGGCATTATGAAATCGGTTACTTCAGTTCGCCAGCAAGTCCAGGTCTGTCTTGGTAAGGCGGGAATACCTGTTGGCACTCTTATTTACGTCAAGCAGGGACGCCGTGAGAACACCACCTTTGCCTATGAGCAGGGATGGTTGGGGAATCAGGAGGGGTTCAATGTTTCTGCCGATCTCAGCCTGATCTCGGGCTATCAGCCACGTAGAGCTCCCTCAGCTCACGATTCGGTCTTTCATTTCGCCATTGCCGATACGACACCGGACGCTTGGGGACGCCGGGTCATCGCACGTGACCATGCCAAGCGTCGTAAGGGTAATCCATCGCTCGCGTCGCTGACAGAGATGGACTACCTGCTGGCGGTTGACGATTTCAGCCGGATCGGCGCGCTGAGACTGCGCGATCAGAACGGACATTATTGCCGGACGATTGAAGATGGGCGGCGCGCTACACCGCCACTGCTGGAATTGCAGCGCATCTACCAGGCCAGCCGGGCAGTTGAGAAAGGTCAGGAAAGCACTGAAGATTTGCGTTACCTTCAGGGCAAAGGCACATCGCTCGGCGGGATGCGCCCCAAGAGCACGGTGGTCGATGAGGATGGCGCACTCGCCATTGGAAAATTCCCAAGCGTGGGCGACACCCGTAGCGTGACGCGCGGCGAAGTGCTGGCCTTATGCTTGGCAAAACAAGCAGGTATCAATGCCGCGCCGGCCCGTATCATAGAGCTGGATGGCGTACCGGTCGCTATCATCCGCCGTTTCGATCGCGATGGTGCTGATGGGCGTATTCCATACCAGTCCGCCGCGTCTTTGCTGCAGGCGTCGCGCGAAGAGGATCGAAGCTATACCGAAATTGCCGATGCTATCCGTTCCGTGGGGCATGCACCGACCGCAGATGTGCAGCAGCTGTGGCGGCGACTGGTTTTTAACCTACTGATCACCAATGTGGATGACCACCTGCAGAACCATGGCTTTCTTCATGTGGAAAAGGGGCTCTGGCGGCTGGCACCGGCATTCGACGTCAATCCCTTCCCGGACAAAGAGCGAGAGTCGAAAACCTGGCTGTCGGAGGAGGATGGACCGATCACCGATCTTGAGATGCTGCTGGCGCGGAGCACCTATTTTTCGTTGAGTCGGGAGGATGCGTTGGCCGTGCTGGCAGAAGTGTATGACGCCGTGCTGGACTGGCGGCAGATTGCGCTCAGTGCAGTGGTGGGGTTGCAAGCGAGCGAGTTGGACGATTTTGCTCCAGCGTTTGAGCACGAGCAAATGGAGGCGGCGCAGGCATTACTGGCCTGAGATACCGGTCAGCACTTATAGGTATTTTTTGAAGCTGCCTGCTGCGAGGTCTGTTGCGGCACCTAACAAAATTGCGCAGGGAACCAAGATAAGAAGCGGGTGTGCGCTGACGGGCAGGGTCAGGTAAAGGACCCAAGGCATGACGGCGAGAGGCATCAGACTGGCCTTTGCCCGGTGGTAGACAAAGCCTGACTCACGGCCCGCACCAAAGCGCCTGATGTCCCGCCGCACTAGGCCATCGACCAGTCCGACGAAAGCTGCCATCAGGAATAGTGGGATGGTCAGTACCAGCACCAGCAGCCGGACGAGGAACACCAGTAGCGTGTACGCACTGGCGATCAGATCGTTCTCCAGGTACACATAAACCTGACTCAGATAAAAACGGAAATCCCGACCCGTTCCCTGGCTGGGTGAACTGGCTTTGGCCGATGCGTCGCGCATCCAGTCAATGAGCCCGCTTTTGACGAACACCCATTGGTAAGCCGTTTCTACCAACCAGGACGCCGTTTGTCCCGGTTCCTGCACCACGGCGCTGCGTGTGAAGTGTTGTGAGAGTTGCGTCAGTTCGTAGTCCAGCATGCCTTGCGCGTGCCGCCAGCCTTGATCGGCCCAGAACAGGTGCATACCCACACATTCGATCACGATGGACAGAAACAAAGACCCCAACAGCACGGCCACAAACCGGAATGGCAGCGTGATGATGCCGGTGATCAAACCCTGCTGTTGGGTCTGCTGGCGCTGCGCTGTGTTGGCCGGGTCACTCACGGTTGCGCCTCTTCAGCATCCACTTCGGCGGTCGCCATATGCCGGAACCCGTCAAGTAGGTCATCAGGCAGAGGGGCATCCTGCAGGCCCGGTAGTGCTTTGCTGTCCCACCAGTCACCCGCCTCGACGTAGTGTTGGCGCATGTACCCAGCAAGCTGCTGCAGGTCCCTAGGCATCACTTCGTCAGGGTCGGGTGCCGGTAGCGGCATGCGAATCTTCCAGAGGTTGCCGCCTTCGATCAGTGCAAAGCACTGCCCCTTGGGCAGACCGACGATATGGGCGGGTTCGAGCAGGGGCACACTCGTCGTCGTGATGCGGTCCTGGGTGTTACTGGTGAAATCGGTCTTGCCGTGAATGTCGGAGCTGTCGGTCGCACCGCTCATCAGTGAGGTGGTGTATACCTCAACCTTGGGCAATTGCTTCGTGAGTAATTCGGCGGTCGCGGTCTCTCGCACCCTCAACATGAACAGATTGTTGAAGTTACCGACCACCTGACCGGCTTTGGCGCGGTTGCCGATACGCGCTTCAATGTCACTGAGCGTTTGCGTGTAGGCGGTGACCTGGAGACCGGCACCGCCGCCTTTGTTGACCATAGGGATGAACTCATCACCCATCAGTTCGTTGAACTCGTCGGCGTGCACGTTGATCGGTACTTTGACCCCAGACGCCGTGCCGGGTAGACCATCGTCAATACCGAACTTGTAGATGTGTCCAGCGACCGACACCAAGTCGCTGAACATGCTGTTGCCCACGGCGGCTGAAACCTCGGCATCCGAGAGCGCATCGAGGCCCACATAAACCACGGCTTTCTTCCGGATAATCTGCATCCAGTCGAAAATGGGCCGGGGGTCGGCCAGATCGGCATAGTCCGGGGCCAGCAACTGAGAAATTTTTCCGGTCGTGAGTTTTTCCAGCAGGGGCAGCAACGAGGCGACGATCTTGTCGAAGTAAGTGCGGTCATAGCGTACGGCAGATCTGAGCCCGTCCAGCACCGGATCGTAGACCCTGACCTGTGACAGGTATTGTTCGAGTGCAATGACGCGCTTCTCGCGGCCGATCATGTTGCGGGGAATGTTCTTGTCGTTGAGCCTGGCCTCGATCTGCACGATGACTTCCCAGGCCTTCGGCTCGTTGCTCGCGAAGTAGTGTTGGGCGTATTCGATGAACAAGGCATCGATGTTCACCACGTGCCGCTGGATCAGCAGGTAGTCGGGCCGCTGCCCCAGCTCGACGAGTGCACGGGCGATGATGTTGACGAAGCGCCAGGCGAACTCGCGAAACGCCGCGGAATTACCCTCGCCGGAGAGTTGGCCGGCAATGCGCGTGGCCACCTCGCTGATGCGACCAAACCGTCCCACGGCGTTGTAGCGGGCGGAAATATCTGGCCAGCCGAGGTGAAAAACATAGAACTCGCCCTCGCGCCCGGCGCGTTTAGCCTCGACATACATGCGCTTGAGCAGGTCCGCATCGCCTTTGGGGTCGAAGACGATGACGACTTCGTGCTCGCCAACTGCGTTACGCCGCCGGATGTCCTGAGTGATGAACAGCTCGGCGAGTCTTGTTTTGCCCACCCGCGTGGTGCCCAGGACGAGTGAATGCCCAACCCGTTCCCCCAGCGGCAGCGTGACGTCCACCTCATGCGGTTCAATGCCATGCAGGCGCGGCATGCCACCGACTGGAGGTAGCGGCCGCGCCGGATTAAATGGGCTGTCCCAGGTCGTCAGTCGGGCAAGTTTTGAGAGTGGAAAGGGTGCGAGTTCCAGCCGCTCTTCCAAACGGCGGGCGATTCGGTAGGCGGCCGTGGGTTCCACATAACGACGAAACTCGGGGCGGTACGTTTGCATCAGCCGATGCGTGTGCCGCTGATCCCAGCGAAACCCTCGGCCGATGAACAGGCGCTGCTGACTGACCGGCACAGCGCGGCTGGTCATCACGTACTTCGGTAGACGGCGGACATTGCGCCGATAGTGCAGGATGAACCGTGCCTCACGGAGCCGAATAATGCCAAACACCAGGAACGCCAGGGCTGATCCCAGGCCCAGCAGTGGATTTAACGCGAGCGACCATGGCGCCACTAGGCACAGAAGCGCGGCGGCGGCGCAGACGGCCACCGTGTACAACTCCACCGCTGGCCGTAGCAGGACTTCCACCGCATGAGGCTGGGCCATGGCGAGCGGCTCACTGCTCAATGCCGGTGGCAGTGACCAGCACGGGGTAATGGCGCAACCCCAGACGTTCTGCGAGATCGTCGCCCGATACCGGCGATAGTGTCAGGCCCGGGGCCAGCCCGCGCAAGGTGGCAAGGGCGTCTGCAGATGCCACGTTGACGACCAAGCCGACCGCATTCAATTCGCCCAGGATTGCTGCACGCTCGCGTAACCATTGGCGCGAGTGGTCGTCATCGCCGACCAGAAACATTGGCCGCAGCCCGGAGGCCTGGATGACCCTGCGCGGCTCCTCCCCCGGCGACAGCCGCCCGGAACGAACCGGCAGCATGTCTGTTTCGCTGAAACGTTGCTGTGACGGATGAGGTGCGGAGAGGGAAGGGGCTAACGGCTGGTCCTGGCGTGGTCGTAGATTCAGTGATTGGTAGTAGGGCCATGCCGAAACACCGCCACGGTCTTCGACCACGATCAACGAGGCGGCGTCTGCGAGCGCTCCCCCGGTGGCCAGGCATAGCAGGCCGAACAGCGATGGGGCGGCGATTCGCAGAGGAGGATGGAGCTTCATAGTGGTTTTCTCCTGAGGGAGTTTTCAGCGAGGGCGCCGCCGAGCACGCGCTGCAGGTGCTTGTGCACACTCATGCGGTAGCGGGCAGCCGGTGCCCCACCTGCCGGGCGGTGGTAGCGTCCAATGGCGAGCAGCCAGTCCTCGCCGTCGGTGTGCTGTTCGCGCAGAATTTCCGCTGCGATAGCGAGGTTGCGATACGGGTCGAGTAGATCGCAGGGCTGCGGGTAGCGGTGCTTCTGATAACCCAGATTGATCTGGCCGAGGCCGACGTCGACCCGTGTGTGGGGAGCCTCCCACAGCGCCTTTTGCAAACCCGCACAGGCTTTGGCGCGGGAACTGAAGCGGTGCGGCACGCCCGCCACATTCAGGGTCCAGGGCCACGGCACCAGCCGGCCATCGCGTTGCAGGCCGCTCTCCTGCAACGCCACCGCATACAGCACCGCAGAGGGAATGCCAGCCCGGTGAGCTGCGATCTGATACGCCGGAGGCGGTACGTCCTGCGCGCCGGCGGGGGCGATTATGGTCATCCAGGCCAGTACCACGAGCCGATGACGCCAGCGGGTCACTGCCGTTGCCATTGGCCATTGACCTGTCGCACAACGGCAGGCAGGCCCCCCGGCAGGCCCAAAGACAGCCAGCGACCGGCATCGTGGTTGAGCGTGATTGAACCGTTGCGTACGCGATCTGGATTGATACTGGCGCGTTTTGCCCAGTCGCGAATGAGCGCGTCGTTGGCGCGGCTGCCAACCATGTAGAGGTCGAAGCCGACATCGGATACCTGCAACTGCTGAACCGCCAGGCCACATGGCGCGCAGCCGTCCTTGATGAACACGGCGATGCGGTCGGTGCTGTTGGCGGTGGTGGAGGAGTTGCCAGGAGTTTGGCTGGGCAGGATGACACGCTGCATGCCCGGGTGCAGGCGTTGCCAGGCGGCGTCGTAGGCCCGCTGGTATGCCAGCGTCTTTTCGACGCGGCGGGCTTCAACCTGAACCTGCAACTCGGCATAGCGGTCGCCTTCTTCCTCGGAGCGCGCTTCGATGCCGAGTGCGGTCAATGGGTCGAGGTTGGGCGAAAAGATGCCCAGCGGTCCCTGCATCAATTGGCGATAGCGAGCCCATTCCTCTGTGTGCAATCCCCAGTCACGGGCCTGTTGTTCGTCGCTGACGCGTGAGGTCGTTGTTTGTTCCTCGCTGGGCGAGACGGTAGAGGCGATCGTGCGAGCGTTCTGTGCGATTGCCGGAGAGAGAAAGGAGACGGCCAGGCTCAGCGTTAACGCGCGGAAGACGAGAGTGTTGTTCATTCCGAGCTCCTACGGCAGCGTCAAACGATGCATCTGGCCACCGTTCTCGCGCTGAAACACGGCGGCCTGGCCATCGATGGCTTGCAGGCGCCAGCCGCTGTCAGTTTCACCGGGACGCAGGACGCGCATCTCGGAAAAGGCGGCATTGCCGGTTGGCAGGATCGACAGAAATCGTTCGCCGCCGCGAAGCTCGATCCCCATAACCGTAAAAGGTAGGCCCGCTGCTTGGGTCGGTTTTGTCGGGGGTGTCACACGGGTGCGCACCGGTACTGGAGTCGTCTGGTTGGGTTTATCCAGACGGGCGGTCAACTGGTCGATGCGTGTTTCCAGAGAAGACAGGCTGGCTGCTGTCAGACGCTGCTCGAGTCCGATTTCGATGGCGGTCATTCGTTGCTCAAGTGTTTTGCTATCAGTATCATAACGGGCTTGGGTCAAGGTAACAGGCCGTTTCTGCAGAACGTCGAGGCGCTGGCTCAGATCAGTCAGCCGGGCTTCCAAGGTAACAACCTGGCTGCCCTGAGCGCTGGCGCTGGTCTGGGTGGCCAGACTCGACAGCGAGACGTGGTTGACGATCGTGGCTGCGCTAATCAGGATCAGCCATGCGATGCTGGCCGCACGCAACAGCATGCTGCGGGAGTCGCCTGGGGTGGATTGATATTCCCTCATGGTCTGGCCTCCGTTTTCAATGGAGGCCGCGCTATGTCGACAGGGGCGACCGGTCCGGATTGGGGAAGTGCACCATCGGTGGTGGGCTGCACTGCGCGTGTGAAGCAGATCCGGCGTGCGCCGTCGTCGACCTCCAGACCCCAGGCAGGACCGGCCAGCGTGAGCAGGGCATCACGCAACAACAGCGGGCCCAGTCGGTAGTGCGAAGCCGGTAGCGGGAGCACATTCAGCGCTGCGATATCACTGCTGGAACACAACTGGTAGCCAGAACGGAGCAGGACATGACGCAGGGCGCCCCCAACGGTGGCTGTGCGTGTGTCGGGAACGGTCACGTCGACGACCTGAAACAATAGGTCCTGTTGCGCTAATACCGGAGCCAACTCGACCAGGGTGTACCTGCCATAACGCACCACTGAGATGAACTCCGGCATCCCGCGCGCGGACGCGCTGGGACCTTTCTCTGCGGGTTTAACCGGAGTGGGTGGAGTCGGAGCGGATGCCGTCGTGCAACTGGCCAGAGCGGCTGTCATCAGCAGGCAGAGTAAGACCTTGCTGGGGTGATTTTGGCTGAATGCTGGCATCGGTCGATTCTCTGGAGCGTGGAACCGACACCATCGCCTCACAAGGCCGGTGTATCAGCAAACAATAGGATTCGCCGAGTCACCAGATTAATCATGCCTTTGGCCTCGCTCGGAAACTCTGCCTTAGGCCAAGGGGGACAGGGGCCGAGTTAGGCCCCCGGGCGGTGAAAAAAGTGACTGACCGGTACTGGCGACCGGAAGTCGGTAGATAATGGCAAGAACGGCCTCAGCGTTCCGACGGTAGTCGGATCATGGTGGCACTGCGGTCGGCCTCGGACATGATGCTAAGGCTGATTTCACGGGTGACCACGTAGAATGAATTGAGCTGCCCGTCGATCTTCAGCGCGGCGTTGTTGGCGTACCAGGTCTCGTCGGAAACCTGGCCCCAGTCACCACGCGCATGACGTTGAAAGAACGGCATTGGATCAAGGCGACCTTCACGCATCAGGCGATCGACGCCCTTGCTGAAGATCAACGCGCCAACCGGAAACAACAGCTTGGAGTGGTGGCGGTGATATCTGGATGAATGTGCCATGGAAGTCTCCTTGTTGAGGACCACAGCACCCTTGGGGGGATGGGCCCCAACAGGTGGATAAACCGACAATCTCGGCCTTCAGGGGGCAACTGCCTCGACGAGTAATTGAATGGTCGTGAGACTGCGTTGCTCGTCAGTGATAACCACCAACGCTAAATCACCACTGATGGCACGGTGCTCCTTGGGCGGAGAAGGGCTGCGCGGAGCGCAGATGTGGGAGGTATCGAAGGTTCATGGTAAAGCTCCTTTGGGATAAAAGAAGTCGGTCCGTGGATGCGCAGTAGCGGTTGGATGGCGGATGCATGGGGCATGGTGATGTCCTTACGAAGAAGCAGGGACGGCACCAGCCCGTGAGGCCAGTACAGTCCCTTGGGGATTGAAGAGCGCTCTGGCAGGAGCAATGTGTGAGAATCGCAGACTCTGCCCGGAGTGGGCAAAGTCAGCGAGCGGTCAAGCTTTGAGCTGTCGCAAACCTTCGGCCAGCAACCACAACGCCCGATTGAGGCGCACGTTCTGGTCGATGCCTTGCACAGGGCGTGTGCGTTGATGGCGACCGTTGGCGGTCCGACTAGACAGACCTCCTTTGACCAGATTTTCCTGTACTCGGTTAAACACCGACCACAGATCCGTGCGTTGGTCATCGAACCGGCGTGTCGCCAACACCTGGCTTTCAGTGATCGGCAGCACCTTGTCCGGGCTGTCGTACTTGAGCATCAGTGCCGAGCGCGCAAAGACCTCTGCTTCGCCATCGTCGAGCATGATAGCTCGCATGGCTTCGTGGGAGTCCTGTACTTGGTCGAAGCCACGCAGGACTTCATAGGCGCCCTCGATGACATGTTCCGTCACGTTGCCCTTGTGAGGCACACGGACGTCACCGACGATGTTGCCGCACACCAGACCGTTTTGGCAGACAAAGCGGAACATGCCCGCCAGCATCTGATAGCTGCTCGTACCGTCGTGACTATTGAGCAAGATAATTTCATTGGCCTCTTTGCCATTGATCTGGCTCGCATGACGAAGCCGGAGCATGTGCTTGGTGAATTCACGACGGTCTTCGTGACGCACGCGGGTCTGGCATACCATGAAGGGCTCGAACCCTTCATCGCGTAGTTTCGCCAGTACAGCGCAGGTCGGTATGTAGCTGTACCGCTCGGAACGGCTTTCATGCGGGTTTTCCGCGAAGATGGAAGGGGCGACTGCGCGGATCTGGTCATCGGACAGCGGATGATCAGTACGTAGCACGGGGGAACGTGATGCAAAACGAGAGGCAAGTTGCATGACAAACTCCTTGAAAATTGAGCAGCCGACAACGACTGGCTAGGAGCCAGGCGAGCACGAGTGCATAGGACAAAAAGCCCCGCGATGCAGGGGCTGGACGAAACTTGGCAGGAAGAAGCCCATCTGCATGTCGGTCGTACCGATGCGGATGGATACGCCAATGGCGTAATAACCCAATAGGCAATGAAGGAAGGCCGGGGCTTATGTTGGCCCGATATCAACCGCACGAGGGTTGAATCGAAGGACCACCCCGGCGTTACGGATCAGAACGACTCGGCCAGTGCCGGTGTTTGTGCATCGGTGGCTTTGTCGACAGGTTCTGCAACAGGCTCGGAGGTTTCCGAAGCGGGTGCTTCCTGGCTGACAGGCGATTCGGAAGCCGCAGGGGCTTGCGATTCGCTTTCATCGGCCTTGGTCGATTTCGGCTCGGCCTTGTAAACCAAAGCACTGTCGACCTTGATCCAACTGATGAACAGCAGACGGGCCTTGAGGCTCACTCCCTGTTCGCCTGCACGTTTACCTTTGGTGTAGGTGAACGTATCAGCCCACAGGTCGCTGAGTCGGAACCCGATCATCACTTTCTTCTCCGCCTCGACGGCCTCGATGCAGCGACGAACCAGGTGTTGTGCTTCCGAGCCCGATACGCGCGTATCAAAACGCACGTACGAGACGTCGTCGCTCGGACCATTGAGCGCTGCGATATCGCAGGCCAGGAACGGATCACCTTTCTTTGGCTTCACTTCGCGAACGCGATTGAGATAACCGAGGCCGGTGATGTGAAGATCGAAAAAGGTTTTTTCGGATGAAGTGGTCATGGTGAATCTCCAGACTTGCAGGACAAGAGTGCGGAGACACACCGACCTGGACGGGAGGTGTGTAACCCCCGCGTGGGTTGATGGATCCTGGGATCCGGTACAACTAGACTGGCATCACCATCGAAGACTCGATGGGCGTTCGCATCTGGGATGCCGAGTGCGAACTGGATTGATCAACGCGGACGGAACCGCGCCGTAGTCTTGAAGATCGTGACCACCTGGGCATGTTGCTGACAACGTCAGCGGAACATGGCTGAAACGTGGCACCCGTGGGATGTGCCCGCTACCGGAAATCGGTACTGGCGCGCATCCCCATTGTTCAGTCACCACAAAAACAGGCGATGGACGCTTCGTCGGAATCGAACATGTCGCGCTGGTGGGCGGCGAATCGGGCCAGGTCGGCATAGGTCGGGCCATCGTTGCGAAAGCGGGCGCCGCTGGGTTTGCTGGCAAGACTCAAAGACTCCATACGTATCCACCAGACGGCGGACCCCGGTTTGGCCTTGAACAGTGCCAGCCGCTGTCCCTGTGGCTTGAGAAGCACAGGTCGCAGTTGCCTTCGAGCGTGCGGCCGTTCACGGTCAGCAATTCCAGATCGAAGGGCTGGGCCTACCAGAAGGCGGTCACCTCGCGCATGCTCACGCCAGCCTCGGCCAACGGCATGCACATCGTCTCTCTGCTGGACTCTGTGGAATGACCGCGCGTCCTGATCTTCGCCACGCGGCGCTGCTCGTCAGCCCGGATGCCGATGAACTGATCCCAATCGGTCCAACCCAAACTGCTTACGAACTTGTGCATTGCCCGGATTTTCAGGGAGGTGGTGCAACCCAGAGCTACCGGGTTGGGCAGGTGCTGGCGCTTGCGGATTAGCGCCTCGAAGGGTTCGCCTTGCCGGCTGGCGTTTGCGAAATTGACCACCGCGAAGCCGGGCAACGCATCGCGATATTCGAGCCATTGGATCGGCACCTGCCACCGTACGCTGCACTCGCGTACGAAACGCAGCGTGGCCTCCACTTCCTTGCCGGTGTTGGCGAAGCAGACTACGGTATCCGCAGGCAGGCCCGCATTGGCTTGCAGCACTCGCCACAGCATGTAGGCGCTGGTGCGACCGCCGCTGAAACTGATACAGGTGGGTTGGTCAATCTTGAATGGGTCGCGCATGTGAGCTGTCTCCAGGCTGGTGTGCCGACAGGCACCGACGGCAGAGGGAACTCCTTGTGAAAGGAACGAGAGACAGGCATGCGGTCACATGGCCGTTGTTCAGAAAAAGGCCCCCGGATGGAGGCCTTGTGATCAGGTGGTGAGCTAGCCTTTACCAGGCTTGGACGCAACGGCTTGCAGCGAAAGCTGTGTCGGCGTGGCCGACAATTCAAGATCGTCTTCACTGTTGAGGATGCGGGTGAAGACAGTATCGTGGGGATCAAGAAACTCCCCGAAGTCATCCCCGCCAAGCTCGGTGCGGGCGAGTTCCCACCAGTCATCGAACGGATCAATGTCGGGATTGCAGCCGACGGCGTAGGCCAGCAGTTTTTGCTGCCCTTCAGGTGTACGCTCGCCGAACTCGGCCAGGAAATACACCCCATGATCCTTGGCGAGGATGAGGCGGCTCTTGTGAGCGATAGCCTCGGCCAGCACGGGACGCAAATTTGTACCTTTGAATCGCAACATGGTGATCTCCATTGCTTGAGGAAAATGCTTCCCACCAGGAAGGCAGGAAGCTGGACAGGTAAGGAGTGGTGTTGGGCGACTGATCAATGCCGGATCGGCTTGCGCCCGTCCGACAGGATTTCCACCTGGATCTGCCGCCAATGCCCGTCGTCGATCAGGTGTTCCAGCGTTTCGCCGAGCATGTCGAAGTACACCTCGTCCACGCGCTGGATGAGTTCATCAGCGTGGCGCAACTCCACGGCGTAATGGTCGCCGGCACGGTCATAGAGCACCGTGACGCGGCCCTGGAATTTCTCCGTGGAGACCGTGAAGCTGATCGCGGGTGGCGTCTCGATGATGTTGTTGGGCAACGGGTCGACCCAGGTGAAATCCCTGGCCTTGGCATCCACCAGGAGGTGGGTGATGCGCCGGAAACCATCGGGAGCGGGCAGTTGCTCCAGTTGATGAACGAGTTCCTGCAACTCCGGGCAACGCAGTTCAGGAGCCGGCAACTTGGCCGGTGCTGATCCGAGAATGTGTGTCTTCACCGTGTATGGAGTGCCGTCTGAGGCCACTTCTGTGCGCTCTTCGGGCGTATCCGCGCGAAGACCGTCGAAGCGACGACGAACATAGGGTTGGACTTGTACCTTGGTGCCTTCGTCGGGTTCCTGGCTCACCTGCTGGCGATCCAGTACGGCGAATTCGGCACGACCGATCTTGACCACAATGACCTGATCGGTCTTGGCGACAATTTTGCCCTCGAAGGGCTGCGGGTCCATACGGACGCCGAGCGAGAGTTCCTGCGGAAGGTCTTCGTAGATGCGGAACTTGAAGCTGCGAACATTGCGCGGAACATGGGCCGACACCAGCTCTGGTATCTGCGTGCGAATGGATGAGTGATCCATGGGGAGACTCCTTTGAGGAAAACAAGGGACTCCTGCCCGCAAGGGAGGGTATCCCTTGGGGGGTGGGTAAATAGATGCTGCGTGCATCAGGGAGCACAGTGACCAGCGCGCAAAACCGCACCGAAGTCTTGAAGGTCTCGACTACCTGGGATGGTGCCGGCTACGCCAGCAAACCTGTGCGCAGAATGACATCGCCACACGGCGGTAGGCCCGCGTCAATCGGCAACCGGTGTGCCCCGCATTTGTCGTTTCATCCGAGCAGAAAAAAGCCCCTCGGTTGAGGGGCTAGAAGGTATGTCGTGGTAAGGGTCATTCTTCGTACAACGGCAAGCCGTCAAGTACCGGTGCGTCGGCGTCGAAGATCAGGATGCGGACATCAGCCAGTGCGGCCAGAAGAAGAACATTCACCAGCGACTCCGGCATGCCTTTGTCGCATTGTTCCTGCCGCAACTGCTCGGCGGTGATGCCTTCGACGTACTGCAGGTTGGCATCGGTCCAGGGCGTGGCAATCACCTTGACGCCGATCGCCGGGCTGTATGGGATCCGGAAAGCGACGAACAGAAAGCCGATCGGCGTGGCGATGTCTGCAAGCTCTGTCAGGTAGCAACCCGCTTCTTCGGTGATGTGCGCCGTGCTGATTTCCCAGCATCGGCTGTAGAAGCCAGTCTCAAAAGTCAGGCGCCGTACAACTTCCCGCGCGTCCTCAGCGGCGTAGGTATCGCCGATGTGGATGGGCTGCCCGGCATCGCCGCCGAGGATGGCGTGGACCACCGAGCGGACGATTCCTTCGGTTTGGCACTGTGCCTCAAGGTCGTCGCCGACCTCCTGGCCTTCCGTGATCAGCGCGAAGTCGTTGCACAGGATGCAGGGAAACTGCGCGATTTGATCGTCCAGAAGGTGTGCTTGGCTGGGATGAAGTTGCCGCCATACGGGCGGGCTGTCGTCTTCATAGGTGATGCAGAGAGTACGAACGACATGCAGGTTTTGGTAGCCTCGGATGAAAGGATTGGGAGTCTGAGACATGGTATTTCTCCAGCAGAGGTTAGGCGGAACCCATCCCCAACTGGGGATCGGGTCCCAGTGGGTGAATAAATGCAGGCGCTTCAGTCGAAGCACTCAGCTCGGAGGTATCAAGCAGAAGCTGCGCAACGTGCGCTCGCAGGATCGCTTGAATATGCAGGTCGGAGATGCCGACAAGTAGGCTCACCGTCTAGCGCTTGAGCAGGCACGATGTTTCATCGATCTGGTTCTGCGGCGCGGCCTCGCGCAGTTGTTCGCCGAGATTCAGTGCCTGTGTTGAGTCGTGGGTGGAATATCACCTCGTTGCTGATGACGCAGCCATGGCCGCCGAACTCGAATAGTCGTGATTTGCTGCACAGTGCCATGGGAGCCTCCAGAAGACGATGCGCCATAGGCGCGGTGGATTGAATTCGCGTAAGCCGACACGACGGCAGTTCTGAACTGGTCAGTGCCATGCGTCGAATGAAGAAACGCGGGGTTGCGCGGGAATGAAGAGCATCGGCGCTAGGTGTGGCGCACGTCCGCGTAAAACGATGCGAAACGGACTGGATCGGTCTACGTGGAACCTCCACGTCGCAGCCTGAGGACCGTGGCTGCTGGCATGGTGCTGACCGGAGTTAGCAACAGATGGTGGCAGAATGGCAAAGCGGCTTCATGGCGTCTGCCGACAATGGGCTTTTTGCGCGCCCCTGTTATTGCAAGACCTGTTGCAGGTGTCGTCCGAGCTAGGCCGCAAGGCACGGCCATTGAGTTGCCAATGGCTTTGCAGCGAGGTGCACGCGATACGGCACCAGGGTGTAGTCGTCCGGTATGCCTTAAAGGCGGCACTCCTTGGGCATTAGCCGGAGCCCCCGTCATTGGTACCTGTCCGCTGTGCCGGGGTATTCCCGTAGTAGCAGAAATAGGGTTTCGTAGTTCGGCACCGGTATGGGGCTTTCGTCCTCATTACCGGTGCTGACGCCTAATTATGGCGACATGCCACTCTCCCTGTTCGGCGGCCAAGTTCATGACTTTGATGTGGCGGCACACGCTGCCGTACCGAAGGGGTTGAAGGTGCATGTGTCCATCTTCTGTTCTGGTTGTGGCGAAGTCACCCGGTTCTGGACAGGTCGCAGGCAGACGGCGTTCAAGATGCAGAGAGGAACAAGGCGCTGGAGGCAGTACGCCTCCAGCGGGGGACAGGGATACCACCTGTGGCTGTCGCAGGGACTCTGGCCGTCGTCAACGCCTGTCGCTGGAGCAGATCGCACCCGACCCGTTTCGTGGCTGGGGTCGATATCTTTCGGCGCACATCCGCGCACAAAAGGAGCCCGTTGTTTCACCGGCGGGCACCGGAGGCGAGCACCGTCGTCCCCGAAGGGTCTCCTGGCATCTCGCGCGCAAGGCGCCAGGAGACCCTTCGGGCCGGACGTAGAGAGTGCCGATCAACAGGCCGTGCATCCGGCCGGGCAGGAAAGCACCTTCAATCCTCCCGACGACACGAGCCGCTGGAGAGGTACATGCCATTGCAGAAGGCGGGGGCATGCTTGGGATGCCCCGCGGGTAGCGGGGCCATGCCTGACAACCGCTGGAAAACGCGGCTGGGGCAGGACGTGTCTGGCAGGCGTCAGGAAGCTCTGGGAGCGGTCCGCCGCTTGCGCGAAGCGGCTCGCTTGCCACCGGACGATTCGATTGCTACGGTGCCTTTACAGTCAGGATAACGGTTGCACGACCAAAAAGGACCTGTTTTGCCGGTGCGCTGCCGCGTCGCTGCACCACACAATGGGCAAGCCGGACCTTCGGGAATCTGGATGGACAAGGTGATGTCACGGTACTGTTGCACGAGTTGCGTGATCCAGACCGATTGCTTCTCGATGAAGGTGTCCAGGGTCAACTGACCGGTTTCGATCAGGTCCAACGCCTGTTCCCAAATGGCGGTCGTGCCCGGGTCGGCGATGGCCGCTGGAACTGCGTCGATCAGGGTGAAAGCCGCCTCGGAGGCGCGGACGGATCGACCTTTTTTGACCAGGTAGCTTCGGCCCAGCAAGCCGTTGATGATGTTCGCACGGGTGGCCTCGGTGCCGATGCCCGTGGATTCCTTCAACTTCTGCTTCAGGCGTGGGTCGGTCACCAGTTTGGCGACACCCTTCATGGCTTTGACCAACTCACCCTGCGTGAACGGTTTGGGCGGCAGTGTCTTCAGCGCTTTCAGATCGACAGAGCCTACCAGGCAATGTGTGCCCTCGGATAGCAGCGGCAGGATCTGGCTGCGTTGGGCGGGCTCGTCGTCCGCACCGTCGGGTGTGCCCGGCCCGCTGTTGATTAGTGCCCGGTGCCATCCCAGGACGGCAACCTGCTTACCCGTTGCCTGCAGTGTCTGGCCGCCGGCTGACACCGTGGCGACTGTTCTGTCGAACTCATGGTGAGGTAGAAACTGGGCCAGGTAATGCGAACGGATGAGCCGATAAACGGCCCGCTCCTTCTCCGACATGGCAGAAAGGTTGGTCGGCTCCAGCGTGGGAATGATGCCGTGGTGAGCAGTGACTTTCGCATCGTTCCAGGCGCGTGAGCGTTGGGTGCGGTCGAGTTGGTCGAATAAGGGGCGCAGGCTGGGATCAGTGGCGAGGATGGCGTTGAGTACCGTCGGCACTTCGGCCAGCATGCTCTCCGGCAGGTAGCCGGAGTCCGAGCGGGGATAGGTGGTCGCCTTGTGCGTCTCGTACAGCGATTGCGCGATGTCCAGTGTCTCCTGAACGTCGAGAGCAAACTGACGCGAGCAGACTTCCTGCAGCGTGCTGAGGTCGAACGGGAGAGGCGCGACTTCGCGGACCCGCTCGGTTTCCACCGACAGCACCTGCGCCTCACGAGTGCCGCCGATTTGGCTTACTGCCTGCCGGGCCGTTCGTTGGTCCAGGCACCGACCTGCAGCATCGGTGGTGGCATCGGGCGGCATCCAGTTTGCGGTGAAAGAATTGCCAGCGTGCGATAGCTGCACGTCGACGGACCAAAACGGAACAGACACGAACCGGGCGATCTCGCGGTCACGATCAACCACAAGACGCAGCGTGGGCGTCTGCACACGACCGACTGAGAGGACACCCTGGTAGCCGGCTTGGCGGCCGAGCACCGTGAACAACCGGCTGAGGTTCATGCCGATCAACCAATCGGCGCGAGAGCGGGCGAGTGCCGAGTAATACAGCGGCAGGGTCTCATTCGAAGGATTGAGCGCGTCCAGTGCCTTGCGAATGGAAGCGTCATTCAGTGCCGACAGCCACAGCCGTTGAATGGACCCACGGTAGCCGCACAGATCGATAATCTCGCGAGCGATCATCTCGCCTTCGCGATCGGCATCAGTGGCAATCACCAGTTCGGTGGCGTGGCCGAGCAACTGTTTGACGACCTTGAATTGCGCGGCAGTGGAGGCCTTGACCTCGCTGCGCCAGCGCTCGGGGATAATGGGAAGCTGTTCCATGGACCAGCGTTTGTACTGCTCGCCGTACGCTTCCGGTGGTGCCGCCTCGAGCAGATGGCCGATGCACCAGGTCACGACAATTCCTGGTCCGTTGTAGCAGCCAGTTCCGCGCTGTTTCGCACCCAGCACACGCGCTATGTCTTTGCCCTGCGAAGGTTTCTCGCACAGATACACGCGCATGCAGCCTCCTCGGAAATAGCGTGGTGTCCATCGAATGAGCACCAGCATGTCCGGGGAGACCACGAGAGACCGCAAACAAGGTGGACTCGACAATGACCGGCTTTTTGAGCGGGGGGAGTAAGGTTGAGTCCAGGGTCGTTTAGGAGATTGCCAGAGAAGGCGCTTCGTTTCGCGCGCGCGGGGAACTCAGTGGATGTCCATGGCGCTATACCCTGGGTATAGCGGTGTCCGCTGGAAGCCGGTATTTGGCAGGCCGACAGGCGCTGGCGCATTGAAGGCGACCATCGACTGCTACAGCCGCCACTCGGATCAGGCATCCGGTTCTTCACGCCACTTCAGATAATCACCCACACAAAAGAAGCCAGCAGCGGCCGCATTGCGCTCAAGCGTCCATGCAGTCTCGCCGGGACGGATCAGCACCTGTAGGTCTTCGGAGAAGTGCGCCGTCGAGTCGGCATGAGAGCCCCCTTGACGACCATCGGGCGGGTCGGCGTCTTTGAGGTCGCCGTCTTCAAATTCATCATCGCCAGAGTATTCCTGGTCGTCAGCCTCCCAGGGCTTTGCGGTCCACAGAGCATGAAGCAGGTCATCGCTCAGATCCTCGCGCAGCAAGTAGCACAGTGCGTCAGGATGGACCTCGTCGACCTGTACATGGAACAGCGTGGCGAATCGACGCCGTGCAGCCTCTTTGGCCTCGGTCTGGGCTTTCTCATAGGTTTCGATTTCGGCCCAATACGTGGCTTCTTCCTCGTCGTACTGGATCTGCGCTGAGGCACATTGCGCCGTGTCAACCCGGTGCTGCGCCTCGATGAGCTTCTGGTCAGCCTCGGCACGCGTCAGAACCTCCGACCAGTCGGGTGTCGGGGAACCGGTGCCAGCGACAGCAAGAAGCGTGTTCTGGTAATCGATGAAGGCCCTATTTTCGTCAGGAACCGGGTCGACGACGACAGGGTCGTTGCTGACATCTTCGATGGTCGGTGGTAGGTCGCGCTTCTCGCGACCGCTGCCGGCACGGTCGACCAGAAAGCGTTCACGCCAGGCCTCGCCACGCGCACGCTTCCCATCGCCCTCGAGGCTCATGGTGTACTTCATCAGCCACATGTGCATGTAGCGCTGGCGTTGCGCGCTGTGCTGCAGGGCGAGGTCATGGAAGCGCTGATAGAACGCGTCATCATGGCCACAGTCGAGGCTATCGCCTTCGTGGGCAACCTCGTGCTCGATAAGGGTAAAAATGTAGGCAGCGGTCCTGAGTGGACTCGATTTTAGCCGCTTCACAAGGGTGACGTCGACGGCGATGTAACTGCTGCCGTCGGTCCACGCCTCGGCGATGTTGGACTGCCCGAGAAGAATGTGTAGCGATTTACCCTCACGCACATGGCCTCCGTATCCAGGCCGGCCACCCGTGCACAGGGCGGCGTAGTGATGCAGGCACCAGCGCAAAGCAGTCCAGGCGCGGCGTGTCTCGCGATCGAGCGCATCTTTTTCCATCAAGATATGGGTCCGCTCAATGAACGCGTCGCGCAGTGTTGAAAACGCGAGCAAGTCCGGAACGTAGAGGCCGTTCAGCCACCAGTACTGTGTGCCGTTCTGCTCCACGTCGTGGTGAAGGTTGGCATGGACCCGAACGATACACTCGACAAAATCCTGTGCGTTGTAGCAGCCGAAGCGGTCGAGTGTGGTGGGGTGAACGATCACGGCGATACCTTCGCGGGCGATGGCTTCACCCTTCGGGACATCGAAGGCGTTGTCGACGACCGCGAACCTGCCGCCTTGCCGCTTGTTGTGGCTATAGCGGCATTTGCGCAGAAAGTCCTCCAACGACACGTGCCGCTTGCCGGGCAGAAGCGTGACGACCTCTTCCTGAGAGTAGATCTGAACGATGTTGGCATCGCCCGAAAGCAAGGCCCGCGCGGATTTTTCACGGCGAGCCTCGGTTTTACGGTGGTCACCAAGACGGGACGCCATCTGGTCAGCCATCTGGCCAAATTGTCTGGCAACTGATTTCCACACCGGGCAGGTCTTGCGCAGGATTTCGGTACGGGAGACGTTCAGGCCAATGGCCTTTTTGGAAACGATGAGGCCGCCCGCGCCCCACGTGTGAGCGGGATCGTGGCGTACCAGTACGCCCTGGTTGTAGATGGAGACGGCACCGTCCGCTTTCACGCGATACCAGGCGAATTCGTCCTCGGCATCCCAGCGCTCGGTGCGAGGATCGCGTGTGATGCACCGGCCATTCAGCTCAACAATGACGGGGGTGTAACGCACCAGGTCCCGAACCTCCTGGATGGTCGACATCAACTCCGCATCACTCAGGACTTCGTACCAGTCGCCAGAGATCGAGCAGCCCGGCGATGCGTCCTGGAGGTCGTCAAGATCGTAGTGATAGCCCATCTCACGTGTATCGACGGTCATCATCCAGGCGTTCGAGCGCCAGACTGTTGTGGCATGGGCCATGATCTGGCCGCGCCCGAGCCGGAAACGGCCGTAGGTGGCGTCGCCTTCATCGTGTGGCGTGCCGAACCGACCAAAGTACCGAACGACATCTTCGCGGCGGGCAAAGCCCTGGCCGTCGTCGCTGCAGGTGAAGCCGGTGCGGGACATCGAAAGATGCACAGAGCTGGCCCTGGCATCGACCGAGTTCATCAGCAACTCGATGATGGCTTTGCCGATGGAGCCCGCCTGGCTGTAAATGATGTGGTGGATGATCTGCGGATCGAGTTCGAATGGCAGACGCATGGACCCTCCTTGTAGCGTCAGGTCAAAATATTGATGAAAACGCCGTCCATCTCATTGCCGATGCGCAATGAAGAGCCCGGCATTCGACCTGTGCACCGGGAGAGGATGGATACGCGATCATTGATGCCGGCGATTACCGGGTTTGTCGAAAACCTAACCGTGCCACTGCTCATCCGTATTCAGCGTGAGCGGGTGTGATCAGACCGGAGTAAGCGGCGTGTGATGGAGTTCTCAGGAGGTTCAAACGTGTCGTGAGATGGCACGTCGGGAGCACTGTCATGTACCGCGGACTGCGACCTCAGTGGACGTCAGTGGAGCTATTTGACATGATCCAGACCCAAGCGGGTGGGTGCAAAGTGGCGAGACAGCGAGTGATGGCCATTAAGCTGCCCCCCTGATAAGCCGAAGAAAGACACTATGCAATGGGTCAAGTGTTAGTGGCGATTTGCAGCGAGAGTGAGGTGATGGCGAAGACGCTGACCGATGCATATCTAGTGCTGCTGTTAGCGGCGACCATCCACGGTACGGATGCCGCCGTGCGTGATACAGCGAAGCGCTGTGCCAAAACGCTGCCGAGAAGCAAGCGGCATGTGATGTACCAGATAGTGGACAGCAAGGAGCCGCTCAGGCTTGTGTTCCACATCGCGGAGAATCTGGACTGATGTAGCAAGCGAGGAGAGTCTGCAAGAGTCGGAAGCCATGAGGCCGCGAATGGAGGCCGTAGGTTGGTTCTCCGGGAGCTTCTCCATGTGCCGCGAACTGTGGATCTCAGGGGAACTCCATGGACGCTGGCTGTTGTCCGGTGAGCGACTGGTGGTTGGCGCAATCGCTCAGCGGGAAAGGTGCACGCAGGGCGGGAATGATCACTCGTTCTCGGCTGGCTCCGCCGCAGCGGGCTTGGCCCCGAGCACGACAGACTCAATGCGATAAGGCAGGATGCCAGCGCGGCGGGCTTCGATCTTGAAGGTCACACGCTCGTTTTCGTCCGCATCCTCCCAATCGTCTTTCACCGCCCGACCTTCGACCAAGACGCGCATGCCCTTTTGGTACAGCGCGGCCCAGCGTTCGGCGTCGCGATGCCAGATTTCGACCGGCGCCCAGAACCCACCGCGATCTTCAAAGCCCTCCTTGGTAGGCACGGGATTGTCGAAGTAGACATTCAGGCGCAACAGCCTGCGCGGCTCATTGTTGCCGTTCGGAAATTCGCGGAATTCTGGCGCCGAACCGATGTTGCCCTCACCGTAGAAATGCGTGCTCATGAGTGTGACTCCTTGGGGTTGGTGGCGTGGACACGCCGTTGGTAAGCCCCCTCGGCATGGGCCAACATGCTGGCACACTCCAAGGTTTGGCGGGCGATACTGTGAGTGAGGCTGATCTGCAGGTTCAGAACGATGCGCTGCACCTCGATGGCGAAGAGGTCGTCGATCAGCGATGCCGGTGTGCCGGGGCTGGCAAGCAGCTCCTCCCACAAAGCAGTACCCATGCGCGAACGATCGAGGTTGCGCCAACGCAGAAAGGTCGTGCCTGCGCCAGTGGTTTGCTGGGCCAGTTGCACGGCAAGCAGGTTGAAGGGGTGGCTGCGGGCCTGCGACAGCACCTTGCGCTGCGCCAGTCCGATCAGATCGTCCCGCAGTGCTTGGCACTGGCTGGCCCAGGTCGCAAGCTCCCCATTACCTTTAAAAGGCTTTAAAAGGCCTTTTAGGTAGCCTGCGTGTTCCAGCCTCTGGAAGTCAGCCTGTTCCAGTGCCAAGAAGCGGTTGGATGCGGTCATTCTGGGTGGTCCTCGCCGTCCAACGACACGGAAGAGTCGTCGCCCAGAGGCACCCCGTCAGATACGGCTGGCTCAGCCGCGTTGGGTTCACCGGCTGGCGCAACGTCGGAGGTAGTTGACCGGGTTGGCGCCGATGCCAAAGGGGCGCGACGGATGAGCGGTGGCGCAAAGCGTGAACGGCGTGTGCCATCGAGCACGTCCTGCGGTAGTTCACCGTATTTCTCCAAGGCGGCACGCGCCGCGGCATTGTTGGCAGCGAAGTCGTCGCGCTGGGTACCGGAGTAGCGGTACTGCTGCGCCAGGCTGAAAAGGCTGCGCAGCGCATGCGCGCCTTCATTGAGCCAGCGTTCTAGGGTGCTGCGGTCGATTAGGGCGGTGTGGTGCGCCAAGATCAGACGCCGGGCTAGGTCGTCGTAGTCGGCCAGCAGATAGACCGCCATGAAGCCGAGCTGCGAGGCCACGAACAGCGGCAGCTTTACTGGCTGGACGTTGAGGTTCTCGCCCAGGCTGAGTGCGGCCGGTACATCGGCCAGCGCCTGATCAACCTGTTCGCGCAGGGTCTGGAGTTGTGCCTTGGTGGTGCTGAGCTTGTCTTCGATGCGCAGCATCCACCAGTCGGAGTAGGGGTCGTCTTGCTCAGAACCTCGCTTGAGCTTGGTCATGATGGCGACAAAGCCGTTGAGCCCGACAATGCCGGGCTTGCCCTCGGAGGGCGTACGTCCGTGCCAGATACGGGACGCATGATGGGTGTGCAGCGTCAGCGACATCGCGCTGCGCAGCGAGCCAAGGTTCAACTGCAGGGAAGATTCGAGTTCGGTGGCCATCGTGACGACTCTCGCTGAAGAAACGAGTCGCCAGCATCGGCATTGGCCGGAAGGGTGTCAGTCATCAAATCGCACCGCCTGAACGCCTGTTTGTGAATTCACACTTCCGCAGTGAAATCTTGCACCTCGCTGCGGATGAGAGGGTTGCGTGAGGCGTTCTACGTTTGTTGCCCGCCACCGTTGCCGGAAGGCAGTGTGTTCAACTAAACCAGTGGTATAGGCGACAGCGGCCTTCGGTGGACTCTTCAGGCGGATGACCTGGGGCTGGAGGTGATGCGTTGCCGGAAGGCAGTCTGTTCAACTATACCAGTGGTATAGGCGACGGTGGCCTTCGGTGGACTCTTCAGGCGGATGACCCCGGGACTGGAGGTGATGCATTGCAAGGAAGGCAGTGTGTTCAACTATACCAGTGGTATAGGCGACCATGGACATCGTTGGACTTGCTTGCGGAGATATGGGACAAACCCTGATGTTGAGCATTGCAAAACGCCATTGATAGCACGTGAGCGCTGCTTTCACCTGCCGAGCAGTGAGCGTAGCCGTGCGATGTTCTCTCGGGCGACTTCTGGGCCGACAGCCTGCATTGGCTGCGGCTGCGGCTGCGGCTGTGGGGGCGGGCTTACCGGGGGGCTGGATTTTTCCTGGCCGGTCCATGCGCGAAATTCACCCTTCATGGCTTTCTGAATGATGCCAAACAGGTAGCCCGCAGGGTTACGCACCGAGCTTGCCCGACAACGTGCATCCCATTCGTCGATGATGGCCTGGTGCAACTCGGCATCCACGGGCTGCAGTGCGGTCAGCGCGCCTGATTGCTGCTCTGCTTTGAGTGTCATGAAGCGTTCGGGTAGGCGAAGTTTTCCCCGCTCGCGCGGTACTGTACGTACTTCTTTTAGTTCTTTTTCTTTACGTACAGTACTATCGGTCTTCGGAATCCGAAGCGAGCCGGTTTTTTTGGGTTTTGCGCCTGCTTCGGATTCCGAAATCGGGGGGGCAGGATTCCGAAGTAAGTCTTTGAGGCCTTCTTTGGATTCGTGGTCATCCCCAGGTTGTGGATAACTTTTCTCCTCGGTCCAGCCTCGTGCCGCCAGCCGTTGTGATAACACCTGGAGCCTGCTCGGCAGTGCCCGCGCCCTGAGCAGGGGGTCGTCGCCCATTTCTTTGAGGGTGTGCACACCGACGCGCTGGACAGATTTGCTGGCGTGATTCAATGACTGGCTGACCAGACCCAGATAGTCCGGGTCCAGCTGAATGGCTTCATAGGGCGTCAGAGGCTCGTCGTGCAGCACATAGAGGTTGCCCTGTATTCGTCCTGTTTTCGGATCACGATGGCGTCTCACCAGACTGATCCAGCGCGTCAGGCGCAGCAGCGTTAGCGCGCGGGCGACGGTCTCATGGGATGCGCGCGCCGTACACGGCATTGAAGCCAGATAGGGGCAGAGCTGGTCGTAGGTGGGAAAAGCAGTGATCCCGTCGTCGTTGAGCAGCAGACGAAAGACCTGCCAGGCGTTTCGTTCAAGCGGAGTCAGACGGTTATCCAATAGCAAGGCACGGGGCACGCTGGCATGACGATTGCCGCTGAAGATGAATCCATCAGAGTGAGTGGGTACCGGTGTCGCGTCCGGGGGCGGTTGCATGTGCTGCAGTGTCCGGTCGAACAGTTCTCCCAGCGATATGGGACCGTGTGAATGACGTGGACTGTCCATCAAACCAGCCCTGCATCAATCCACCCTTGGATAGCGCTCCAGATCACTGAGATGGGCAGGCCCGTGGGTTCTGCAAGATCGGCTGTAATCGCAAGCATTGCCATGTCGTCGGTCAGCGCAGTGCCACGCTCTTTTATGGTTTTAGACCAGCGATACCACAGATCGGAATCCTGAGCCTCTGTCAGGACCGGATGCCGACCCTTACGTTTTGGGAGTCCGATGACGTCGCGCCTGAGGGCGATCTCCTGGTGGGTCAAACCGTAGAACTTGCTGATGAGTTCTGTGCTCGCGCCCAGTCGCAGGAGTCGGTCGATCTCCTCGATTTCCCGTGCGAGATCCTCCACCTGGCTCAGGAGACGTCGAAGCACTTCCGGGTTCACGCTCACGGAGCACCATGAGACGGTGGCGTTGGCCAGGAGGCTGGCCATGGCCGGATGCTTGAGTGCATCCAGAGCAGCATCGTCGAATCCCATGGACTTGGCCCGGCGCAACTGGCCATTGCGCAAATCGTGGAGCGCTTGCGCGATGACGGCCTGATTGAGCGGATGCGGTTCGGGCATGGCGGCCGCCCTCATGATCCGTTCATGGCGGTATTGCCATCAGTGATGTCGGCCTTGATGTCCAGCAACCGCCGGGCAAGTCTCAATAAGCGGAAAAGCTTCACCAGACTCGTATCGCTCAATCGAGCGGCATGTTGTGATGACGGGGTGCGTTCCAACCCCAGCAGAAGAGTGCCCAAATCTCCAGGCATTCGTAAAGGCGGAGTCCCGTCCGGCTGGTAGGGAGCGCTCAGGCTATGCAGCAGTAGTAATGCACCACGGAGATTTGGGGGCGTGTCCGCATCGCCAGATGTTCCCGCGCATGTGAAGCCTATGCCCTCGTCGCAAGCGACAATGGCATCTTTCAGACCCGCTTCGGTGGCGATCTCATGCGCGAATTGAGCGATGTGGATGCGCAGTCGATCGGGCGTGTCGAGGCTGGGGTCGATGTACCAGACATCCGAGATGGGATAGAGACCTCCAGCCTGAACAGGGATGGCCTGTAGTACGTTATTTCCGAAATCGGGTGGTGTCTCGCCGACATGGTCGGTCACCAATCGTTGGATCGACTGTAGGCGCTCGGTGGTCTCGGCAGGCGAAACGATATGTTCCTCAATCAAGACCGAGCGATCGTCCTTTTCCTGTTGATCCTCATTCGCGTCGGCCGGAGGGCGTGTTGCCGATCCACCTGGTAGCGTATGGGGCTCGCTTGCAGATGTTCGGGGTGTCTCCGTCGTCCGCGGTGTGGATGCTGACGGCGGCGGTGCGGTCGTCGATGGCAATGTAGGCTGGCGCGTGGGTGCCTGTCCGGTCGTCGCCGTGCTGGACGTGTCGTTGGGGTCACTATTTAGCAGTTGCCAGCGCTTCTCGGAATCGGTGATTTCGAACGCCAACGTGTCATAGTCCACCCCGAGCAAGTCGGCCATTTGACCGATCAGCTCATCCTGTACTCGCTGCGCCGCAAAGCTCCCAGGGGAGTCAAATACCATCAGCACGTCTTGGAACAGCGTCGCAAAATCAATGCTTAAACTGTTCGTGGTCACGCGCGCATCCCAGATCCGGGAACCGGCTCTACGCAGGCTGGTCAGTTGCTCGACTTGGGGGCGTCCCAGGCCGGCATAGAGCACGTTCGGTATCGCTGGCAGCAGGAACTGGATGGCCTCCTGCATGCGGCTGATGTGGGGCTGAGGCACGGGGTAGCCGTCAGCCTTGAGACGTCGGGCAAGCTCTGACTGCGACAGCGATTTACCATCCTCCTGTTCATAGAGCTCACGGACTTTTTCAACACCCAGGGCACGTTCGATAAACGACAGGCCACCGTGAAGTTCGTTTTCTGCGAGATGTCCCGTCAGGGCGACGATCTCACCGCGCTCCGGCCATGGGCGGAACAGGCAGCCGATACGGAAGAATCGTTCGTCTTTGCTCTCACTCCACAGATCGCGCAGTATCGCCAGGCGCGTGTTGCCGCCGTTACGAATGATGTAGTGATCGGCACCGGGGCGACGGGTGATCGGCGGCGGGGCATCCAGCCCACGCTGGCGGATGGACGCTTTGATCTCCTCGTACAGCGGATTGCGCGTCAGCCTCGGATCGAGCTCATAGGGGCGCAACTGGTCCAGCGTCACCATCATTGGAGTATCGGCGATCGGCTCCGTCAGGGTATCCGCAACGGGTCCGGAGCGTCCAAAACCGTCGCTCATCAGTTTATTGGCTATCTCTTGAGGGGAGGCATCAGTCATAGTCGGCCCCCTCCTGAGCAGGGTGCTCCGCCGTCATGGCGTGACGTTGTGCACGACGCAACATGGCGCGCGCATTGCGTTCTGCCCGGTGATCGCTGGCTGTCGCGCTGGTATAAATCGGCGGTAAGCCCGGCTTGACGAATTTGAGGTGCCCGCCAGGTGTTCGGGAGACATTCCAACCCTCGCTCAGGGCATGTTCAATCAGCGGAAGTAGTCGCTTGTGGCCACGGGCTAATTCATGGGCGTTCGACATGAGAATGTCTCCCCTCACACTTCCCGGTGACCAGGGCGAACTGTTCCTGCCATTGCGGGCACAGTTCGCTGGCCAACCCGCGCACAATGTCCAGCGCGGCTGCCGCGACTCGGCCAGTGGGCCGTCGGTGCTCAACCCGATGGACCGGCAAACCACGCGTTGCCGCTCGGGGAAATGCCTCGATTGCGGGGATCTCGGTACGCAGGACGTGAACCCCTTCCTGATCTCGGAAGATCAAACGCAGTGTCTGCTGGATCAGCTTTGCATTGGCAGACACAGCAGGTACGCGGTTGAGCAGGAGATTAAGGTGCGGAGGGTTAATGCCCAGATGCCTATAGAGGGCGATGTCTTCGATGAGCTGCAAAGTGCCTCGGCGCATTTCACGCGCGGCGAGGATTTCGGGGGTTACGGGCGAGACCGCCTGCTCGGAGGCCAGCACGGCCATCTCCAGCAGCACACTGCGAGCGCCTTGAGTATCGAGTAGCACTAGGTCGTAGTGCGGCCGAAACACCGGTAGCAGGTGCCGCAGTCGAAGTCGCCCATCCGGTGCATGAAGCAAGAGGGTATTCAACTGCCGATGCTCGTCATTGGACAGAATGACGTCCAGCCGGTCTATGACGGTGCGCGATACCAGGCGCGCAATGTCGCGTTCGTTGAATGCCAGCAGCTCATAGATCCCGTATGGAGCCCGACTTGCAAGCTCGTAGTAGGATGACAGCGTCGGCTGCATATCAAGATCAAGCAACAGAACCCTTAGGCCGGCATCGGCGATAAAGCCGCCGAGGTTCGCGGCTACGCTGGTTTTTCCTACGCCGCCTTTGGTCGAGATAACAGAGATCACCTGCATGGCTTGCTCCTCTTTGGCAAGGAATGGGGAGCTCAGTCAGACGCGTTCTTTAAGACGGTCAGTGATCCACTGGTCGATCTCAGTGGAGTCCCAGCCAACGGCACGGACGCCAAGTTTTATGGCTTTGGGGAATTGGCCCGCTTTCATGAGGCTGTAAAGATAGGCGCGCTTGAAGCCTGTCTTGGCCTCAACTTCAGGCCGGCGGAGAATGCGTCGCTCCGCTGGAGCCGAGTTCTGTTCAGACATAGCAGTCACTCCTTAATGCTCAGTGGCACTTCTCGGGTTGACCTGTATTGAATCGCTGCCACCCCTGAAGCACATCAAACAATAGGACTGTGCTGACCACCGTATTGATGCTCCGTCATCCAAACTAAGGCTGCGAGGCAAAGCATTGCGGCCAACGCTATCCGTGGAGCTGACACTGTTAAAAGGTTCGGCGTCTTGATAAATAGTCTGTCTGGCGGAGGCTCGCTGTTCAAATCATAAGCGAGTGAACGCGGCATTTTTTGTCATGCGGGCGACAGAAAATGTCCGTCAGTAACGGTAGGTTGTGATTGACAAGCGCTACACCCTAGCGCGCTTGTGCATGAGCCGGTGCACACCAACTGAACTCAATGGCTAGCCCCTTTATCTCGCGACGATGAAGGGGATATTTGGGTCGTGCTCCAGACAAAAATGTATGGAACTTAATGTGAGAGTCCAGAACTGAGGATGGGGTGATCATTCTTGCTCACGCATCGGTCATGCTTCCCCGATTTGTTGCGCTCTTTTCATGAAGCGCTCCAGCTCTGCTGAAATTGGCCTCTCCGGTACAACGATGAATGTTGCCGTGTCGGGGATATCGTCGATCACCTGCCGAACAATGACGTCAGGGTGGTTGTAAATGGAAAGCTGCGATTCCAACCCGATACCAATGCCATAGCCAGCGGCCACCAGCATCATCATGGGCTCATGACCAGAAACCTGTTCAGCAATGGTGGGAGAGGGCAGCGAGTCGTCCTCAAACCAATGATTAATGACATTGCGTCCTCCGGCGCAACGTTCAGGATGGCAAAGAATCAGGGGGTGCCGGAGTGCTTCCCCAAGAGGCACTTTATCCAGGGAAAGCAGCGGATGGTGAGTGGGAATAGCAATGGCAGGGCGTTCGGCCCAAACCCTTAACTTTGTGAAGCCATTGGTGGCGTCTGTGCTGTCGACAGTGAAACCCGCATCTATCTCGTCGTGTAAGAGCGCTTTGTGCATCTCGTTGACTGTCATTTCACTGATTCTGATTTCCGTACTTGGCTCCTCCTCACGGCAGCGCGCGAGCAACCGTGTCAAGCGCGGTTGAGCCAAGCTGTCCGACAGACCGATGCGCAGCCGGCCGTGAAATCCCCGCGATGCTGACTGTACCCGGCTCTTGGCGCTATCTATGAAATCAAGGATTCGGCGAGCTTCCTCGCGAAACACTTCCCCTGCCCAAGTAAGACGAATACGCCCTTTGGTACGATGGAATAACTGAACTCCCAGATGATGCTCCAGCTCTTTGATGGTGCGAGACAGAGGTGATGGTTCGATGTGGACTCTGGCAGACGCGCGTGCGAAGCTCTGTTCCTCTGCGACCACCAGAAAGTAATTCAAATGTCGGACTCTCATTCGACTTGCTCCTTTTACTCCATTGGTTGTTATTAATTGCCCTGATTGCTGGCAAAGCTTCCCTGCTCAGTGTGCGACGAAGCCCTATGATTGCCTCGGTAGGCTCACCTTCCGCAGGAGGAGCAGGTGTGAGCGAGTAGGCTAAGCAAAGAGATCCGAGAGCGATTGAGCAGCGGGCGTGACGCCGCGAAGCATCCATAGATGCAATGCTGCAGATAATATGAGTAAGGCTGTCCTGATCTTTGGAGTGCGATCCATGAACCCCACCTTCTAAAAGATAGGGCCTCAGCTTACCGTGGTATCTCTGGCGAGCAGTTCCATGGCAGCAAGGCTTCGTAGTCTGAGACCGACGACGCATACGGCAGGCGCTCAAGTACGTGGCGCAGCCACGTATAGGGCTCCTGGCCGTTGACCTTGGCGGTCTCGACCAAGCTGTATATCTGCGCACTTGCCGTGGCGCCCTTGGGCGTGTCACTGAACAGCCAAGCCTTGCGCCCAATGACAAACGGTTTTATCGCACGCTCTGCCAGGTTGTTGTCGATTGGCAAATGGCCCGCTTCGACATACCGTTCCAGGCGGCTCCAGTTGTTTGCCAGGTAATGCACCGCCTTGCCCAATACGCTTTGCGGCGTCACCTGGGCGTACGTCTTGTCCAGCCAGCTTTTCAGCTGACCGAGGATCGGTAAGCTTCTTTCCTGGCGACCGATGAACCGCTGTTCGTCGCTGACCTCCTTGAGGTCGCGCTCGATGTCATCAGCTTATTGATCATCGTCAGCGCCACATCGGCTCGTCCGGTCTTACCCTTGGGCTGCACCTTTTGTGCTTCGACGAACTTGCGGCGCGCGTGAACCATGCATGCCAGTCGCTCGATACCGGGCTGCAACGCCAAAGCGTTGTAACCCGCATAATCGTCGGTCATCACATAGCCGCGATAGCTTTGCAGCAGACGCAATGGTACTTCCTGCGCACGGCTGGTGGTGTAGTCGAACAGCACAACTTGTCGATCAGGCGGGCCACTGGCTTGCACCCACATCCAGGATTGGCTGGTCGGGTCTCGATCCGGTTCTTTCAACACCTGGACGCGAGTCTCATCGCAATGAATCACCGAACTTTCCAGCAGCCGATCACGCATCAGGTTCAACAGCGGCTGGAAGTATTTACTGCACTGGATCACCCAACGCGCCAGGGTTTGTCGTGGAACCTCGATGCCGTGGCGGGACAGCACACTTTCAAACCTGTGTAGCGGCAAGCCATCGACGTACTTGGTCGTCAGCAGCATGGCCAGCACGCTTGGGCTGGCCATGCTTTTTTCGATTAACTGGGCGGGCTTGTCAGCAGTGACAGGAGCAGTCTCGCAACCACGGCAGCCATAGATCTTGCGCACGTGTTTGAGTACGCGGATCTGCATCGGCACGATATCGAGCTGCTCGCTGGTTTCTTCGCCGATGACATGCTTACGGCAACCGCAGGCGCAGGTCAGTTCGTGTTCGGGCAACTCATGGATAACTTCGATACGTGGCAGATTAGCCGCCAGTGGCTTGCGCTTGCCACGGCGCTTGACCGGGAAAACGACTTCTTCATCGGCATCATCGACTACAGCCAGCAGAGGGTCATTTTCCGCTTCATCGAACATGGCCAGTTGCGGCGTTTTGGGATCGACGGTTTGCTCGGACTTGCGGCCAAAGAAACGGTCACGCCATAACTTGATTTGCTCTTTCAGATCGTCAATTTGGACGATGTGGGCCTGATTGACTTCCTGCTCGCGCAAACGGGCAGCATAGCTCTCAAGCAATAATTGCTTGAGCAGGGCAGGATCGTCTGGGAGATTGTCGGGCACGGAAATCATGCCGCGGATTATACCGGGTCAGGCGACGTAGCGCGGAGTCAAAACCTGATGGGGACGGTTGCGCCAAAGGTCGAAACCGTCGAGCAGCCAATTGAGTTCTTGGACGGTCAGGACAATCGCTTCGTCGCTGGGCTCAGGCGACATTTTGAAGCGCTCGGCTTCCAGGCGCTTGAGCCAGAGGCAGAAGCCGTTGCGCTCCCAGTACAACACTTTGATCCGATTACGCGCCTTGTTGAGGAAGACGAAGAGCACGGGGTCGAACACGGCGACTTTGATATCCAGTTCTACCAAGGCAGTAAGGCCGTCGATGGACTTTCGAAAGTCCACAGGCTTGGGGTAGAGGTAGACTTTTTCGACTTTGCTGTCGGGGCGCATCATGCAGGGCTGGCTCCAGAAGGAAATCGGGAGCACAGCATCGGGCATCAGGTAAGCGCTTTGAATGTGGGGTTCATGGAGCACTTACGATCTTTGGGGTTCATACCGGCGGGTTTCGCTATCGCACACGGGGCGAGGTCCAGCATTGGCAGTCATGGGGGGCGTTATGACAATTCGCAGTGATTTTTTCTGGAGGTGGGCTGATCCAAATCTCCATCATAGGATCCATGAAGAGATCCTTCACGATGGAAAGCACATCGATGTTCAAGTGCGGCTTTCCCGTACAGGGGATGCCAGATGTTTATCAGTGTGTATGGCCGTCAGGGAGTCCGTTGTATGAAGAAGCTTTTGTTGCTCGCCCAAATGAGTCGATGACTGCAGCTATGGCCTGGGGGGCGGGCTCAAATGATGGCTGACAGATAAATGCTGCAGGCCGATGTTCAAACAGTGATTCGAGCTGGCCTATGAGGATTTTGACGGGGGTGACGCAGGGACTGAGCGCCACTAAAGCTCCACGACACCACCACATCCGAATCAGCCAAGCACCTCGACCGAGAATCATTGGCGCGGGTTTTGGGGACAGCACTGAGTCGTTATTTCTATGACAGCGACCTGCCCATCTACAATGCTATCCGTCACCGATGGACTACTTGCCGTAGCCCACGCTTGTTTAGAGCACTGTCAACCCCAACCCGCCGAGCAGCATGGATGCTTGCGTGCGGGAAATGATCGCCCCCTTGAACAGTTTAGCATCGACTAAGCGAAGCCCATCAAGGCTGGCTTCCCGCAGATCGGCCTGATCGAAGCGGGCGTCATTAACCCGTGCCAGTGAAAGACTGCCTCCATTGACAAATACGGCCTTGCGAAAATCGCAGTGGCTTAGGTCAGCCTCAGCGAAGTCCAGGTTGTTTAACTCGCTCTTATAAAACGAAATGCCCGGCAAGCAGGCGCTGCGGAGTACGCAATCGTTGAATTGAAGCCCCAGCGAGGACACATCGATAAAGTTGGCACCGGTGAGCTTACACGCCTCGAAGCTGACATGTGCCAGCTTGCTACGCTGCCATTTGCTGTTGTTGAGGTCGCAGCGTTGGAATTTTGCATCGGTCAACGTAGCCGAGGCGAAAATTACCTGAGCTCCACGGCAGTTGAGCCACTGGGTGGCATCCAGCTTCGCGGCAGTGAGGTCGCTGTTGGCAAAAAGGCATCGCTCGAAGCGCGCACCACGCAAATCTAGACGCGATAGATCTTGCCCACTGAAATCGACGTTGGTGAATGCCAGCCGCCTATCCTGAGCCGCGATCAATGCGGCCAGGCCACATCTATCAAGCTCATCTTGGTCAACGCTGCAGTAGGCCTCTTCGTGATCCATAAATTTCCCGTAGCTGTATGTTGGTTTACGTCTATGAAGTGATGCACTCAGTCGATCATTTTGTCGAAGCATAGATATCTGGCAAGCCAGCTGTAGAATCGCACGGTAAAGCATTCAAACATCACAGGCCTGCCATGGCTGCCTTGCCAAAATGGCTTAGTCGGCAAGTGTATCTAAACGGCCCTAGCTTCCTAGAAAGAAAACGTCGGGCTGATGATAGGCGGCAATTCTATCCTGCACGATCGAGCGGTTCATCGCCTCGGCGGTGCTCTTAAGTATGAGAGGTTTGAGGTGAATCGGGGAAGGACCGACGTGAGCGGAACTCCATATCAGTATCGTCTCACCCGACACCGGTAGGTTGTCGGCGTGCAGCCTGTATCACGCGGTGCTCCCGCAGCCCAAGGTGCCGGCTTCCTCCTATGCCGGATCATCGGCACCTCAATGATGTATTCCTTGGTAAACACAGTGAACACCGACAGCATTCTGTTCTGGATTCCTGGAGTGCCACTGTGGGCGCTTGCTGCGGTATGACGCCACCTCGCGAGTTCTGGAAGTGATACCGGCCCCTCCACGCAAATTCTCCTCATCGGGGCCTGCGGCAATGATCTCGACAACGCCATCTGGACTCCGGATTTTGGCGAAAACTTCCGCTTTTGTACGAAAGATCGCGATCTCGCGATTCCGAAAGAAATTCGCCTGGCTGCGGGGTAGTTCCCCCGCTTCCCTTGCCAGTGGAAAACTCCTCATAGCGCTGCACTGCGGCTTTGGCGAGCATGTCTTTGCGCTACTGCAGCGTCAGCGCATGGTTCAGCCCGTTGCGAGTGACCGCGCCCATGTCATACATGCTGACAGTGGCAATGGCTTTCAGGCGCGGGTCCATTTTTGCGGCACTGATGGCAAAGCCGCCGCTACCGCAAATGCCCAACACGCCAATGCGATTGCGGTCGATAAATTCCTGCGTACCGAGATAATCGACGGCTGTGCTGAACGCTTCCGAATACAGTTCCGGCGCTACGAGATTGGGAGGCTGTCCCTCGTTTTCACCCCAATAGGGCAGATCGATTGCCAAAATGACAAATCCCTGCTCCGCCAGTTTTTGGGCATAGAGCATTGAGCTTTGCTCTTTGACCGCCCAGTCTTTTTCGGTGACTTCGCTGATCGGCCCCACCGGTTGCTCGATACCGGCGTTGTTGAACGCGAGGTCGATTCGACCGAACTTCGCTACCGCGAGTTCTACTGCCTTCTTGACCTGTTCGTTGCTGCGTACATCGCAAGCGACAACGAGAGATTGGCCACCAATCCGCTAGATGACCCGTGCCGTCTCCTGCGTACCTTGTTCAGAGATGTCCACCAGGACGACGATTGCGCCTTCTTGCGCAAAGACGATGGCGGTGGACCGCCCGATACCGCTCGTGGCGCCAGTGACAAACGCCACTATCCCTGCAAACCGTTGGCTGTGCTGGATGTTCATAAAAATTGCTTGTCGGTTGAAATGCGTGCAATAGCTGCCGCTAAAGCCGCCACCAATCATCAAGAGCGGCGGAAAGGAATGCTTCGACTGTGTATGGAATCGCACGCGATAGCAGTGCATGGCTCATGATTAGAAGGGCCATCAATTCCGATAAATGGGGGTGGTTTTCATGTACTTGTGAAAAAACTCAATAATTGAGAGGTGTCCGGTGTCCGGTGTCCGGTGTCCGGTGAACGGTGAACGGTGAACGGTGAGAGGTGAGAGGTGAGAGGTGCTGCTACCACCCATGGACCCTCGCCAGATCAGCGGCTGCTTATGCTCACTGGAAGTCTGTTTGACTCGCTGTACCAGGCCCACCACAGCTCAGCATGGAATTATTTTCCCCTGGCTGTTGACAGGATGGTCGAACAAGTCCAGAATTGCGTCCATTCCTGAGATAGGAAAGCGGAAAAACCTTTGTTAATCAAATGGTTAGAGGCTAGATTAGAGTCTCGTTTCCCGCTCCATTTTTAAGCAGCTTCGCTTTCGGGCGGAGTTGAGTGAAAGCCAATTCATTAGCGTTTGTTAGTGATCTGGCACTGAAATGTACGTGTACATTTCGGGCAACGTCCCCTTCGTCTAGTGGCCTAGGACACCGCCCTTTCACGGCGGTAACAGGGGTTCGAGTCCCCTAGGGGACGCCATTATTGCGGGAATAGCTCAGTTGGTAGAGCACGACCTTGCCAAGGTCGGGGTCGCGAGTTCGAGTCTCGTTTCCCGCTCCAAATTTTGTTTTTTGGAGCTACGCAGTTTCAAAAAACACACAAAAAGCAGCCTTAGGGCTGCTTTTTGCGTTTTTGGGTTTTGATTTTCCGTTCACCCCTCGCAAAAAACCTGCAGCAATGGTGCGATCGGCATCTGTCCGAATGTTTGTACCGCTCTCTCGATTTCAGCAGCTACGCTGAAAACATCGCAGCCCATATTTTCCAAGGCTTTAGGCGCTCTCGCAGAGAAGACGACTGGCAAGTTGCGTGCTCGGCCGTCCCTCCATAACCAGAGAAACCGTATGACTAACTTTAAAAAGTGGCTTGGTGGTTCACTGCTGGCATTTGGGCTTGTCGCTCAGCCAGTATTGGCAGATAACACGGGCAACCCCGTTCACTTCGGCGACCTCACCTGGGAGAGCGGCAGCCTGATCACTGAAGTGCTGCGTCTGATCACCGAAAAAGGCTATGGCGTTGCAACCGACACCTTGCCCGGCAGCACCGTAAGCCTGGAAGCTGCGCTGGCCAAAAATGACATTCAAGTGATCGGCGAAGAGTGGGCAGGGCGAAGTCCCGTGTGGATCAAGGCTGAGGCCGAAGGCAAGGTTTTCGGTTTGGGTGACATCGTCAAGAACGCCAGCGAGGGCTGGTGGGTGCCGGAGTATGTAATCAAGGGCGATCCGGCAAAAGGCATCAAGGCATTGGCACCGGACTTGAAGTCGGTCAACGATCTGGCCCGCTATAAAGAAGTATTCCGTGATCAGGAAGACCCTGCTCGTGGGCGCTTCCTTAATAGCCCCAGCGGTTGGACCTCCGAGACCGTCAACAGCCAAAAGCTCAAGGCTTATGGTCTGGATAAGGACTTCGTTAACTTTCGCACCGGTTCAGGGGCGGCGCTGGATGCCGAGATCAGCTCCTCGATCCGTCGTGGCAAGCCGGTGTTGTTCTACTACTGGTCACCGACTCCGCTGATAGGGCGCTACAAACTGATCAAGCTCGAAGAGCCGCCTTTCGACGCCGAGGCCTGGAAGACCCTGGCTGATGCCAACAACCCCGAACCCAAAGGTACGCGCTCATTACCGGCGAAACTGTCCATTGGCGTATCGGCACCTTTCAAAGCCCAATACCCGCAGTTGGTCGAGTTCTATGAAAAGGTCGATTTCCCTATCGACTTACTCAACATCACCCTTGCCCAAATGAGCGAAAAGCGCACCGAGCCGCGCAAGGCAGCCGAAGCTTTTTTGCGCGAGCAGCCGCAGATCTGGCACGCCTGGGTGACCCCGCAAGCGGCTGAAAAAGTCGATGCAGCGCTTGAATCTCAATAACCCGCGGAGCACGAGCATTGCATGTTTCCTGACAATCTGACGTTTTCCATCGCAGGGTGGGTCAATGACGGGGTTGATGCACTGGTCAGCAATTACGGCGATGTGTTCCGGCATATCTCCGAAACGCTGCTGTGGGCCATCATCCATCTCGAAAACCTGCTGCGCATTACCCCGTGGTGGCTGATGCTGGCCATCGTTGGAGTGATTGCCTGGCATGCCACACGCAAAATCCTCAGCACTCTGTTGATCATCGGCCTGTTGTTTTTGGTAGGTGCAGTTGGCCTGTGGGACAAGCTGATGCAAACCCTGGCGCTGATGATGGTCGCCACGGTGATTTCGGTGTTGCTGGGCATCCCCCTCGGGATTCTGGCCGCACGCAGCAACCGGCTGCGTTCCGTGTTGATACCACTGCTGGACATCATGCAGACCATGCCCAGTTTCGTGTACCTGATTCCTGTGCTGATGCTGTTTGGCCTGGGCAAGGTTCCGGCGATTTTTGCCACGGTAATTTATGCCGTGCCGCCGCTGATCCGCCTGACCGACCTGGGTTTGCGTCAGGTCGACCGTGAGGTGATGGAGGCGATTAACGCGTTCGGCGCGAACCCCTGGCAGCAGCTGTTTGGCGTGCAATTGCCACTGGCCATGCCCAGCATCATGGCCGGTATTAACCAGACCACCATGATGGCATTGTCGATGGTCGTGATTGCCTCAATGATAGGTGCCCGGGGCCTGGGCGAGGATGTGCTGGTGGGGATTCAAACACTCAACGTCGGCAAAGGCCTGGAGGCTGGTCTGGCCATTGTCATTCTGGCAGTGGTGATCGACCGCATCACTCAAGCGTATGGCCGGCCTCGGCGTGGAGGCCCGAAATGAATGAAATGGCGATCAACAAGATCGAGGTGCGTAACGTCTTCAAGGTGTTTGGCAACCGCGAAAAAGAAGTGATGGCCCTGATTCGTGAAGGCAGAACCAAAGACGAAGTGCTGGCCAGAACCGGCTGCGTTATCGGTATCAACGATCTGTCGTTGTCGATCCGCGCCGCAGAGGTGTTCGTCATCATGGGGTTGTCCGGCTCGGGCAAGTCCACGCTGGTGCGGCATCTGAACCGTTTAATCGACCCTACCAGCGGCCAGATTCTGGTGGATGGTGAAGACATCCTTGAATACGACATGCCCGCCTTGCGCCAGTTTCGGCGGCACAAAATCAGCATGGTTTTTCAAAATTTCGGTCTGTTACCTCATCGCAACGTGATTGAAAACGTCGCGTATGGCTTGAAGGTGCGGGGCGACAGCAAGGCGCAATGGGAAGAGCGAGCGCAGCACTGGATTTCCACGGTCGGGCTGGAGGGGTATGAGCACGCTTTTGTTCATCAGCTGTCGGGCGGTATGCGCCAGCGTGTCGGGCTGGCCCGGGCGTTGGCGACCGACACTGATATCATTCTGATGGACGAAGCCTTCAGTGCCCTCGATCCGCTGATCCGTGCCGAGATGCAGGACCAGTTGCTGGAGCTTCAACGAAGGCTGCAAAAAACCATCGTGTTTATCACCCATGACCTGGACGAAGCGTTACGCATCGGTAATCGCATCGCCGTGCTCAAGGACGGGCGTTTGATTCAGGTCGGCACCCCCCGGGAAATCCTGCAGTCCCCGGCGGATGACTACGTGGACCGGTTCGTCCAGCGGCGTCGCACCAGCATTTAGGTTGTTTGAGCCGATGTCATGGTCAATTCAGATCGTAACGCACGGACAGCACACCTTTTTTGAGGGTGACAGAAAGCACGTTGACCGCCACTAATTCGCTCAGGGAGCGAACATGGGTGCCACCGCACGGATAGCTCGGCAAATTGCCAAATCCGACGGCGCGTTGGCTGGAGTCTAGATGAAGCTGGCGGGGTAAGTCGGCACTGATCCAGCGCTCCAGTTGTAGCTGGATGGCTGGGGCTTCCAGTGGTTGAGCGTCTTCGCCGGGGGTGAAGCTGACCCGGCATTCGCCCGGCCAGTGATGTGCCTTGGTCGGCATCCAGCCAGCCTGTTCGCCGAGGACTCCAATCAAGTGCCCGGCACTGTGCAGTCGGGCGTTGAGATGTCGTCGCGCTGCATCCACCTGAGCGCGTGCGGGGCCAGGTGCAATGGCCTGCGTGACGTAATGCACAATGTTGTCTTGTTCTTGCAGCACCTTCACCACTTCACTGTCACCGATCAGGCCCAGATCGCACGGCTGCCCGCCGCCTTGCGGATGAAAAGGGGTCGCCTCCACGGTCACGGCAAATACGTCTTCGTGGGCTGTGCAACGGATCACGTTAATGTCTGCAGTCAGTGCGTCATCGGTAAAAAAGAGGCGTTGGGTCATTATGGTGTCCTGGTCGGTGTCTTTTTTTAGTATAGAGTTGCGCGTTGACCGTGATAATCCACCAGAATTTCAATGGACCTGTGCGCTGTGAGCATAAATCTACCGTTATCGTTGTTGGCTGAAATGGTGATGTTCGTGAAGGTGGTCGAGGCCGGGAGCTTCTCTGAAGTGGCGCGGCAGCTCGGTACATCACCTTCTGCGGTCAGTCGCAGCGTTTCGCGTCTGGAAAAAGCCCTGGCTATCCGTTTACTGCAGCGCACCACGCGCAAATTACGCTTGAGCGATGATGGCGAAGAAGTCTTCAAGCGCTGCTGTGAGGTGGCGGGTGCTGCCCAATCCGTCATGGACCTTAGCGGGCGCTTCACCCGCAGCGCTGAGGGCTTGATCCGGATCAGCGTGCCCAAGGCCGTTGGGCGTTATGTGATTCACCCGCACATGCCCGAGTTTTTACGGCGCTACCCACACGTTGATGTGCAATTGATTCTGGAAGACCGTTATGTCGACCTGATCGATGACAACGTTGACCTGAGCATTCGTATCACCGACCAGCCGCCTCCGGGGCTTGTGGGGCGTCAATTATTCCCGATCGAGCATGTGTTATGCGCCACGCCTGCTTATTTGGCGGAGCACGGCACGCCCGCCGAGCCCGAGGATTTACGTGGGCATAGCTGTATTTATCTGGGAGAAACACCAGCGGATGCACGGTGGAAATTTAAGCAGAGCGCCAGGTCGGTAACCGTTGGCGTGCGCGGGCGCTACGCAGCCAATCACACCGGGGTGCGGCTGGATGCCGTGTTACAGCATCTCGGAATTGGCAGCCTGCCGTACTTCACTGCGCGTCAGGCACTGGATCAAGGGCTGATCGTTCAAGTGTTGCCTAAGTGGAGTTTTATTGCTTCCTACCATGGAGGTGCATGGCTGCTGCATGCACCATCGCGTTATTTGCCCCCCAAAATGCGGGTGTTCATCGACTATTTGGTTGAGCAACTGGCGCAGGAACCCACCCTTGAAATGGGGCGGACACAGGAATTTCGTCCTTCATAAAAAAGCCCGCGCGGTAAACCGGGCGGGCCTTGAATAGTTTGCGAAGCGATCAGTGCTGTGTGCTGTCGTCTGACACAGGCATCGCCATCAGTTGTTTTTCCTGATTCCAGTCGAACGGCTCGTCGTTCTGTTCTGCTTCGTGACGACGCTCTTCCAGTGCTTCATACATGTCCAGTTCTTCATCCGACAGGAAGTTGAAGCAGGCACCACCGAAGTACCAGAGCAGATCACGCGGGACCAGGTGAGCGATCTGTGGATAGCGCTCGATGACCTGGCACATGATGTCCTGGCCCAGATATTGGCTATTGATCGGGTCAACCGGCAGCGAACTGCGCATGTCGTCAAAGCGTTCCAGAAACAGAGCGTGGCTTTCCTCAGGGATCTGCTCAGCGTCACCGACAGCAACCAGGATGCTGCGCAGAATGTCGAGCAAGACAAGGTTGTGGTTCAGATCATTGGTGGCCATTGCGGGTGTCCTCTAGAGCAAAACGGGCGCGAGAGTATAAAGCCCCCGGCGCCCGCTGTCCCGTTATCGAATCTTTCCTTCACTGTGGGTGAGTTCTTCCTTGGAGAAGTCATCCACATCAATCACCTTGCGCCGCGCCGCTTCAGCGGTGCGTAGCGTGTGTGCCTCGGCCGGTTGCAGTACGCCGGCTTGCAGTGCTGCATCGATGGACGGTTCTCCCGCCTCCGGTTTTACCTGACCGCTTTTAAGGGCTTGATGCAATTTTTTGTGCAGCGGGCGCGCCTCATTCAGCAGGTCGCAGGCATGTTGCAAGGCGCCCACCGCGTCGTCTGGCGATTGTGGGCGATAACAGCCCGAGAGCACCGCCTCAAGCGTCGGATCACCCTTGCCACGACCCAGTACTTCGGCAACTTCGGCATCCAGCTCATCTGATGGCCCGGTGTGGCGTCGACCAAACGGGAACACCACGCCGCGCAGCAGGCAGCCCAGTATGCGGCTCGGGAAGTTTTTCAGCAGTTCATCCAGTGCGCGCTCGGCGTGCCCTAGGCTTTCTTCCATGGCCCATTTGAACAACGGGTTGAGGTACTCCGGCGAGTCCAGATCGTGGTAACGCTTGAGCGCGGCGCTGGCCAGGTACATGTGGCTCAACACGTCACCCAGACGCGCGGACAAACGCTCGCGACGTTTGAGCTCGCCCCCCAGCAGCATCATGCTCAGGTCGGCCAATAGTGCAAAGGCTGCTGCCTGGCGGTTCAGTGCCCGGAAATAACCTTGGCTCAGGGCGTTGCCCGGTGCATGTTCAAATCGACCAAGGCCCAGGTTCAGCACAAAAGTGCTGGCCATGTTGCTGATCGCAAAACCGATATGCTTAAGCAGCAGGTCGTCAAACTCAAGCAGTGCCTGATCCTTGTCTTCACGCCCGGCCAGGGCCATCTCCTTGAGTACGAAGGGATGGCAGCGAATGGCGCCCTGACCAAAGATCATCAGGTTGCGTGACAGGATGTTTGCGCCTTCCACGGTGATGAAAATCGGCGCGCCTTGCCAGTTGCGGCCCAGATAGTTGTTGGGCCCCATGATGATGCCCTTGCCGCCGTGGACGTCCATGGCGTGGCTGATGCATTCGCGGCCGCGTTCGGTGAGGTGGTACTTGAGAATCGCCGACAGTACCGAAGGTTTCTCGCCCAGGTCCACTGCGTTGGCGGTGAGCATGCGCGCGCTGTCCATCAGCCAGGCGTTGCCGCCAATTCGTGCCAGGGCTTCCTGGATACCCTCGAAGGCGGCCAGCGGCACATTGAACTGCTCACGCACCTGGGCGTACTGCCCGGTCACCAGACTGGTGAACTTGGCTGCGCCGGTGCCGACAGCCGGTAACGATATCGAACGCCCGACCGACAGGCAGTTCATCAGCATCATCCAGCCCTTACCGAGCATTTCCTGGCCACCGATCAGGTAATCCAGGGGGATAAATACGTCTTTGCCTGAGTTTGGACCGTTCATGAAGGCTGCGCCCAAAGGCAGATGGCGGCGGCCGATCTCAACCCCGGGGGTGTCAGTGGGGATCAGCGCAAGGCTGATGCCAAGGTCTTCCTTGTCGCCCAGCAGATGGTCCGGGTCGTGGGCCTTGAAGGCCAGGCCAAGCAGGGTGGCGACAGGGCCCAGAGTGATGTAGCGCTTCTCCCAGTTCAGACGCAGGCCGATCACTTCTTCGCCTTGCCATTGGCCTTTGCAAATGATCCCGGTGTCGGGCATTGCGCCGGCATCGGAGCCGGCCAGCGGGCCGGTCAGGGCAAAGCAGGGGATGTCATCGCCACGGGCCAGGCGTGGCAGGTAGTGGTCGCGCTGCTCATCGGTGCCGTAATGCAGCAGCAACTCGGCGGGGCCGAGGGAGTTGGGCACCATTACGGTGGAGGCCAGATCGCCACTGCGGGTGGCCAGCTTCATTGCTACCTGGGAGTGGGCGTAGGCCGAGAAACCTTTGCCACCGTAGGCTTTCGGGATGATCAGGGCGAAGAAGCCGTGTTCCTTGATATGCGCCCAGGCCTGTGGCGGCAAATCCATGGCCTGCCCGATTTCCCAGTCGCTGACCATCGCGCACAGTTCTTCAGTGGGGCCATCAATAAACGCCTGTTCTTCTTCTGTGAGCTTGACCTTGGGGTAAGCCAGAAGCTGGTTCCAGTCGGGGCGGCCGCTGAACAATTGACCATCCCACCATACGGTGCCGGCGTCGATGGCATCGCGCTCGGTTTGCGACATGGGTGGCAGGGTCTTTTGAAACCACTTGAACAGCGGTGCGGTAAATATTTTGCGCCGAAGGTCTGGCAACAGCAGCAGAGCGGCGGGCGCTGCCAGCAGTAGCCAAAGGATTGTCAGCAACCAGCCCGGCACATGGCCGATGACACCCATTGCCAACAGATAAACCGCGACAACAGCCAGAGTCGTCAGCGGAGCGATGCGGCGATGGGCCATATAGGCGATGCCAACAATCAGAACCAGTATCCACAACAACAGCATATTTAATCCTCCATGAAACCAGGGGCGATAACTCTTGTGAGCTTAGTCGCAACTTCCGATCAAGGTTGTAAGGATAGTGACCTTGCGCTGGAGGCAGAGTTCGACATCCCGGCGTAGACTCCGTCGGCGTCTATCAATCAGGAGCCAGATCATGCTGAAAGTGTGGGGTCGCAAGAATTCGTCAAACGTGCGCAAGGCGTTGTGGTGTGTCGAAGAATTGGCGTTGCCGTATAGCCGGGTAGAGGCGGGCGGTGCATTTGGAGTGGTCGACAGTCCTGAGTACCGGTCGTTGAATCCCAATGGTCGGGTTCCCATGATCGAGGAGGATGACGGCTTTGTGCTGTGGGAATCAAACGCCATCGTGCGTTACCTCACAGCCAGATATGGTTCGGACACGTCCTGGTATCCAACCGATGCCCGAGTGCGTGCGCAGGCTGATAAATGGATGGACTGGACCAGTACCTCATTTGCGGTTGAGTTTCGTGCAGTGTTCTGGGGTGTTCTGCGCACGCCTGCCGAGGAGCAGGACTGGGTGAAAATCAACGCCGCCATCAAAGCCTGCGATCAATTGCTGGCTGTTGTGGATCAGGCGCTGGCTGAAAAACCCTACCTGTCGGGTGATGAGATCGGCATGGGCGATATCCCGCTGGGATCCTTTATCTATGCCTGGTTTGAAATGCCCATCGAACGTGCGCCCCTGCCGCATTTGAGTGCCTGGTATGAGCGCTTGAAGCAGCGTCCGGCTTACCGAAATGCAGTGATGACCGCGTTGACTTAATAGCCACTATTAATACGGGCGACTGTACTTGTGCGGCGAGGCCAAGCACCATACGGCCTTGTCGGACTTGCCCTACAGGTAGTTCGCCCTTACTTATACCTCCCCATTTCCCCATCTTGGTGCGTAATCCGATATGAGTTCCGCTCTGTCCATACGGCAGCTAACCAAAACCTACGGCAACGGTTTCCAGGCCCTGAGTGGTATCGATCTGGATGTTGCTGAAGGTGACTTTTTTGCCTTGCTGGGCCCTAACGGCGCCGGCAAATCCACGACCATCGGCATTCTCTCGACCCTGGTAAATAAAACCAGCGGTACGGTGAATATCTTTGGCCATGACCTCGATCGCAATCCGGCAGCCCTTAAGCGCTCGATTGGCGTGGTGCCGCAGGAGTTCAATTTCAACCAGTTTGAAAAGACCTTCGACATCGTCGTGACCCAGGCGGGTTACTACGGCATCCCAGCCAAAATCGCCAAGGAGCGTGCTGAAAAGTACCTGACGCAGTTGGGGCTTTGGGATAAACGCGACACGCCTTCGCGCTCGTTGTCCGGTGGCATGAAACGCCGCTTGATGATTGCCCGGGCCTTGGTGCACGAGCCGCGTCTGTTGATTCTCGATGAGCCCACTGCGGGTGTGGATATCGAGCTGCGTCGCTCGATGTGGAGTTTTCTCACCGAGCTGAACGAGCAGGGCACGACTATCATCCTCACCACTCACTATCTGGAGGAGGCTGAGCAGTTGTGCCGCAACATCGGGATCATCGACCACGGCACTATTGTTGAAAACACCAGCATGCGCCAGTTGCTGGGGCAGTTGCATGTCGAGACCTTTTTGCTCGATTTGAAGCATCCATTGCAGGCGGCCCCGCAGTTGATCGGCTATCCGAGTCAATTGCTCGACGCCAGTACGCTGGAAGTACAGGTCGACAAAGCCGTGGGTATTACCGGTCTGTTCACTCAGTTGGCTGCGCAAAGCATCGAAGTGGTGAGCCTGCGCAATAAAACCAATCGCCTTGAGGAGTTGTTCGTGTCGTTGGTCGAAAAAAACCTGGCAAAGGTGGCGGTATGAGCTCGGAGCTGCGTCCCAACCTAGTCGCGTTGAATACTATCGTTTACCGCGAAGTTCGACGCTTCATGCGCATCTGGCCGCAGACACTGCTGCCGCCTGCGATCACCATGGTGCTGTACTTCGTGATTTTCGGTAACCTGATCGGTCGACAAATCGGTGATATGGGTGGTTTCACCTATATGGAGTACATCGTGCCGGGCTTGATCATGATGTCGGTGATTACCAACTCCTACGGTAACGTGGTCTCAAGCTTCTTTGGTGCCAAGTTTCAGCGCTCGATTGAAGAGCTGATGGTGTCGCCGGTATCGCCCCACACCATTCTGATCGGTTTTACCGTGGGCGGGATTTTGCGCGGGTTGATCGTGGGCTTGATCGTGACGCTGCTGTCGCTGTTCTTCACCCACCTGCAGGTACACCATCTGGGCCTGACCATTGTGGTCGTGGTGCTGACGGCGACGATCTTCTCGCTGCTGGGGTTTATCAACGCCGTATTTGCGCGCAACTTCGACGATATTTCGATTATCCCGACCTTCGTGCTGACGCCGCTGACTTACCTGGGCGGGGTGTTTTACTCGATCACACTGCTGCCGCCGTTCTGGCAGAGCGTGTCGCTGGCCAACCCAGTGCTGCATATGGTCAACGCATTCCGCTACGGGATTCTTGGAGTGTCGGACATCAAGATCAGCGTGGCGCTGACCTTCATGGTGGTGGCAACCATCGTGCTGTACTTCGGCTGCGCGAAACTGCTGGTGAGCGGGCGGGGTATGCGTCAGTAGTTGGGAGCGCCATGTCTTTGAGCTGCGCTGCCGTGTAGAGAACATGCCGTTGTCTTGGGTAATGACTTGTCTTGCTAATCAATAAGATAAGCCATGTTCTGTTCACGCAGCGCTAGAGCGGTATCCCAAACGGGCTAGCTAAACGAATCAATATCAAAATTGAAGGGTGTTCCCGGAATGCGGACTCCGGTAATGGCTGCTATCGCCCGCTCATCATCATCGTCGGCTGCTGGCGGAGCCATTGCCAGTTGTTCCTCCTTACGGTTCTCTGCATGAGCTTTCCAGCGAGGCAAATCGTCCTCTGCCAGTTCGGGTAGTCCCGCGAACAAGCCATACACATCGGCCTCACTGATACGGTTTGCCCGTAACTCGCTCAGCCGCGTGCGCGTGATTTCTATGTTGGTGAACTCTTGTTGAAGAGCGGCCATCGCCGCGGCTTGATGACTGACATATCTGTCGGGGCTCGCCGCCAGACGGCTCTCCAGGGTGAGTATTTGCCGCTTGGCATTCGTTAATGCCTCATCCACTTGCTCAAACTCATCAATAGTCACCAATGAGCGATTGGACTCCTGAGCAGCCTGCCAGCGGCGCAGGCTGGCCCAACAGTTTGGAATGTAGCTGACGACCATTTTGTGGTGGGCATTATCAATCACCTGCCGCAAGAATGGGCCGCGGGCGGGCAGGCCGTCGGTTGCCTTCAGCGCTACGGCACAACCGTGGTCGTTGATGGTGCTGCACCCTGGCTTCCAGAGGATCGAGGACATGATGCCCGCGTTAAAGTAGACCGGCATGAAGTGTCGCAGTGTGCCGTGGTGGGCGTAGGGCTCACCGGTCATGTTGACCATGCCCAGTACCAGCGATGCCACCCCGATAGCCGGATTCACCACGGTAACGACACCCTGTGCCATGTACTCCCGCTGGGTGGACGTATTCATCCATGTCGATGGAACGCTTGGCACCGGGTCGTTGTGGTTGACTATGCGGTGGTGAACCAGCGGTTTTGCGCCCTCAACGAAGACCTTGTCACCGGCCCGGGGGGCACCGTAGGTGTAAAGCACGATGTCTGCTGTATACCGTTTATCACGTCGTAGCATTTCAGACACGATCAAGGCAATCGCCCCGCCCAGGCTGTGCCCGGTGATAACCAGCTTTTGTCCGCTGTAAAACTTGTTCAGGTAACGGGTAACAAAAAGGTAGGCCACCTTGGCCGCACCATAAAATCCGTTGTGCACCTTGCCAGGCGAATCGCCAAAGGGCACCTGAGTCGCATCCATGTCGCGCAAGGCATCAGCCACACTGGCCGTGCCCCGGATCGAGAGAAGAATCAGCGCATCATGGTGAGTGATGAAAGCTTGGGTATCGGTGCCACCGTCTTCTGCACGATCATCAAGCCAGTGAATAGTCGCCGGATTTTCCTGCTTTTCCCCCAGGCTTGGGCTATTAACCTGCGGGTAGAGTTCCGGGTCGAAGGGCACCACCTCCAGGCGTCTGGAGTACGGCACCTCCTCATACAGCGGGTAATACGCCTTTCCCCCGGCCTGCGCCGCATCCACCTGCCAAAGCTCGTCAAATTTTGCTAATGCGTCAGCAAACCAATTGCCGATGCTCGGCTGTAGCGGAAAGCTCACTGTGTCGGTTTCTACCGGATGATCGTTGGGCTGCTGGGCGAAGTCGCTGTAACTCAGGGTTGACATCAGTGCCAGCTGGTAGAGGTTGAGCGCGCAGAAATCGTTGCTGGGTGACAGCATGGGGCGCAGGGCGCGCAGAGGGCGCACCTCCAGCACGGTGTGCCGGTTCGGCATCAGCGCAACGCCGAAACGTTTTGTTAGCTCAGGCTTGTAGCCAGCACTCCCTTTGACAGGTAGCGGTCGAAACAGCTTAAAGACATGGAAGTTGGGAGGGGAATGGCGTGCGGCCAACGGCGGCAGGTGTGCGCCGTGTTCCACGAGTTCTCGTACCTCTACCTGATAAAAGGCACCTGCATTGGTCTTGTCTTGTGCAGGATTGGATTGAGTGCGAAGACCGGACTTATTGGAGAAGCGAGTTTTTTCGGCTCGTACCTGTAGTTCGGTGATGGGTAGGGGGTAGTTTTTCCGGACTATTAGTTCGTTGTAGTCGTCTTCACGACCTTGGTATGTCTGATTCAGTCGAAGCTCCACAGGGCCGCAGTAGTGGTTTTCCACCTTGCCGGAGCCTGTCGCATCCAGCTTGCCGGTGTAAATAATGTCTTCGTGGTCGATGATTTGATAGGCCAGCCCGGCATAAGGTTGTCCATCGCCGAACTCGTCCACTAACTGAAAACTGGTCGAGTGTTCCCGTAAAGGGCAAGCGTGAATGGTGCCATCCATGGATGACCTGTCACGTTCTGGCAGTGCAAGGCTCATGGGGCAATCTCCTTGTTTTCAGTACAACCGGGGTAAATGGTGCAGGTGTCGCGGCCATCCGGCATGCGGAAGGTGCTGAAGTCTTTGTGGTTGCCGTAGCAGAAAGCGTGCTGGTCTTCAAAACCTTTGCCCATACAGCGTTTCCAGCCACCGGGTACCTTGACCCAGGTATCGCCCATGTAGGGTTCTTCCTCATCAGCCAGCTTGATCTTCAGTTTTACGGTTTTGCCCGGCAACTGATCGAGGGTGTACGCGGCAAACGGACGACCTTTGGTGACATTGCCCTGGGCATCGGTGTTTTTGCAGTCAAGTATTTTGGTGATGTAACGCTTGGGGCCAATCGTGCGAAATAACCACTGACACTGCCCCGAAAACTGGCTTTCACCAGCCGCATTGAAGGTGCCCTTGTCGCGAGCGTCGAGATAATCGCGCACCGCGATAAACCCGGAATCACCGCCTGAGTCACCAAAGTCTTTGCCGTATACCCCATTGATCTCAAGGTCTATGCCATTCAGCACCAACTCGCAGCCTTTGCGGGCGCGGTGTATTTCAATCTCTACAGTGGCCTTGTATTCAGCCCACCATTCGCGGTTGAACTGCTGTTTCACATTGTTATACCTGCCCAGGTTGCAAGATTGACCGGGGACGGGCACGTAGGTCACTTTCGCGACATAGGCAAAGCCCGGAGGCATGTCGGCAGTAAGGGTAAAAGTGTCGGACTTTCCTCTGGCTGAGCAGCCGACGGTCAAGGCCAGGCAACTGCCAAGAATTAAACTCTGAATGACGCGTTTTATACGGGGGCAGGTATGGATACGGCTATCAAAGGACGCTTTAACACTGTCTTTCAGGGAAGCAAGGCTCATGGGGTCACCTCCTTGTTTTCGGTGCAGCCGGGATAAATGGTGCAGCTACTGCCATCAGGCATTTTGAAGGTGCTGAAGTCTTTGTAGTTGCCATAGCAAAAGGCATATTGGTCTTCAAAATTTTCGCCCATACAACGTTTCCAGCCACCGGGTACCTTGACCCAGGTATCGCCCATGTAGGGTTCTTCCTCATCAGCCAGCTTGATCTCCAGTTTTACGGTTTTGCCCGGCAACTGATCGAGGGTGTACGCGGCAAACGGACGACCTTTGGTGACATTGCCTTGAGCATCGGTGTTTTTGCAGTCGAGGATTTTTCTTAGAATTCGAGTTTTACCCGAGGTCCGAAATAACCACTGACACTGCCCGGAAAACTGGCTTTCGCCAGCCGCATTGAAAGTGCCCTTGTCGCGAGCGTCGAGATAATCGCGCACCGCGATAAACCCGGAATCACCGCCGGAGTCACCAAAGTCTTTGCCGTATACCCCATTGATCTCAAGGTCTATGCCATTCAGCACCAACTCGCAGCCTTTGCGGGCGCGGTGTATTTCAATCTCTACAGTGGCCTTGTATTCAGCCCACCATTCGCGGTTGAACTGCTGTTTCACATTGTTATACCTGCCCAGGTTGCAAGATTGACCGGGGACTGGCACGTAGGTCACTTTCGCGACATAGGCAAAGCCCGGAGGCATGTCGGCAGTAAGGGTAAAAGTGTCGGACTTTCCTCTGGCTGAGCAGCCGACGGTCAAGGCCAGGCAACTGCCAAGAGTTAAACTCTGAATGACGCATTTCATACGGGGGCATTCCCCTGCCAATACAGCGTCTCCTGATAAACCCGGTCAAAGTGCATCGCCGGGGTTTCGTTTGGCCGGGGTAGCCAGTTTTTGGGTGGGGTGTAATCCGGCGCCTGCAAGCTTTGCGTCAACAAAAAATGAATGCTGTCGGGTTCCTGCCAGCCCCAGGTGTGCGCCAGGTCGAGTTGACCCCGTAGCCAGCTATCAATGTCTTGTTCTCGGGCCAGATCGAGCAGCGTGTCGAGGTACTCGCGGACCAGGTAACGGCGCGTATTGTCGAACTGTATGCCCTTGAAGATTTCTTCCGGTGTAGGGGTATGGCACCAGGCGGGGTCTGTGGGCAGGGGATGAGCACCGGGATCAGGGTTGTCGGTAACAGTCCACTGCTCAGCCTGCCAGTAACACACGCTGGTCATGAGGCCGAGGTACTCTGCACGTTGCTCGGGTTGCAGGTAGGCCAGTGCACGCCCCAGTACGCGGTTATCGTGAAAGCGATAAAGCGCTTGGTTCGGCCGCTCACCGGTCACCAGACGGTTCTGCCAATGGGCGGTCAACGCATCGAGGTCAGCGCTTGCGGCGCTGGCAAGCCAGCCCCAGTGACGGTCCGGTGTCTTGAGCAGGGCCTGAAGGGCCGGATGCTCAACCGCGTCCAACCTGAAGAGGTAGGGGGCAACGTTGGCCAATGAATCAGCAGGTGTTCCCCTGTACAGATTGCGGTAGTGATCGACGCCCAGTTCACTGACCAACCCATTGCGCTCGTCAAGTTGGCCATCTGAATCCAGTACCAGGTAAAGGTGTCGTCCCTGCCGGGTTTGCTCTTGCAACCATTGCTCAAGGGTAATCATGCACGTTCTCCAGTGCTGCATAGTCCATCACGACAGGCCTCGCACAGTGGGCATTTGTCCGCTGCTTTCTGTTTGACGGCGGCCAAGATGGACAGCGGACTCGCGATAATCGATTGCGGTGCGTTGACCAGCGCCTGCGCGGCTTGCAGCGAAGGAACACCCGCCACCGGCGCACCTCCCTGAACAATGTCCACGCTGCTGAAAATGCCGCCTGCGGTAATGAGAATGTGTTGACCACCGGCCTGGAGCGTCAGGCTCATGCCGGCATTGATCACCACATCGGCGGCGGTGACATGGGCGTGTGCCCCCGCCTGAATCACCAGCGTGCCGTCGGCCGTCGTGCTGCTGTTACCGGTGATGCTGATCAGTTCGTTGCCACCGATCACCGTGTTACGCAGGCCTTGGGTGGTGTGCAGTTCGTCACCCTTGATCAGGCTGGAGCTGTTGTTGTCGACTTGTTCAAAACGGTCGTTGCTGATCAGGCTGTGGCTGTCTCGGGTGACCTGTTCGCGGCGGTCATTACCGACTTTAGTGTCGATGTCGTTGAGGATCACCTGCTCCATGTCGCGCTGCGCACGCAGGTAGATCAGTTCCTGCCCGGCCCGGTCTTCAATCGACAGCTCGTTGTAGCCGCCACTCGCGGGCGAGCTGTGGCTGCGCAGGGCTGTTTTGGTTTTGTTCGCGGGCAAGGGGTATGGCACCGGCGTGATCTTGTTGGGTACGCAACCCGTAATCAGCGGGAGGTCGGGGTTGCCCTCCAAATAGGTCACCACCACTTCCATGCCGATACGCGGGATGGTCACCGCACCGAAACCTTCCCCCGCCCAGCTGGATGACACCCGTAGCCAGCAACTGCTCTTGTCGCTGCCCAGCTCAGCGCGATCCCAGTGGAATTCGACCTTGACCCGGCCGTATTCATCGCAAAAAATCTCTTCCCCTACAGGGCCGGTGACTCTGGCCGTCTGACTGACCAATACTGATTGGCGCATGACCAAGGGGGGGCGGTAGAACACGTCCCAAGGAATCGCACTGAAGGTGTTGCGGTAACCCTGGGTGAAGCCGTCTTCGGGGTTAACGTCGTGGGTGATCGTTTCTTCTAGCGCCTGAGGCTGCTTGCCTGTGTGCGTCACGCTGAGCAACAGCCACAAGTCGTTGCACGCTGTGCGGGGGTGTTCGGTCAGGTCGAAGAAGTGACCGCTGCGCAGAGTCGGCTGGTCGCTTTTGCCCTCGGCCAACTGGTAGTCGGTGCGGTGCCGCTCCAAGGCCTGCTGGGCAATCTGTTTGCCGAGCTTTTCATTTTCGATCAACGCCGGGTAACGGTAGTCTTCGAGCGCAGGACTGAACTCGGCAGTGAAGTGGCTTTCCAGCAACAGGCTTGGGCGTTTTAAGTCATAGCCCCGGCGCGTGGTGGTGCTGGTTCGGGTGCTGAAACGCATGGAGAACTGGCTGACGACCGGGTGATCCGCGGCCAGGCCAGAGCCTTGCAGATAGGGCGTGCCCCCCAACTTTGGGAAATAGGTCTGATCGTCGGTGAATACGAGCAGGTGGCCATCTTGGCTGTGTTGGTGGTGCCACGAAATCCCGTCCTCACTGCACAACCTCTGGATGAACTCGAAGTCGTTTTCCCCATATTGAGTGCAGTATTCGCGTTCCGGGCTGGTGTTGACGTGGAAGGTGTACGCATCGGCCTGGATGCCATGGCCTTTAAGGACCTGAGCAACGATCTGCGGCACTGTCAGGTGCTGAAAAATTCGTTGGTTATGGCTGAACTGCAAGTAGTAAAGCGCTGGCACCAAGGTCAACTGATAGCGGGTCAGACGTTTACCGGCCTCGCCCACGAACACCTCTTCGATATGGCCATGAATGCCTTCACCCCTCAGACCAAACTGGAGAAACGCCGGCTGACTGAGCAGGCTCTCCAGATCGAAATCGGGGTACTCGCTGACAAGTTCAACCTGGATCGCATACAGGCTGCTGATGGCTTCGGTGCCCTTAAAGGCCAGCACCTTGAAGTCGTTGCGAACATGGGGGATCACTAACGTGAAATGCGCAGCATTGGCCGACGCGAACATACGCTTGTCCTTAAGCCGATAATGAGGAGTATTGCGATATCTGAGCCTGAGCGAGCTCGAAAACTGCGGTGCAAGCTAGCAGGGCGCCAAACCGATTGATGTAAGACGCTTCCTAAAACAGGAGGGAATTTTCAGTTGTTCAGGGTGTGAGTCGGCGAACGGCAGAGGCAATGAAGGTGACGCTGAAGTGATGGTTCAACTGTCTGGATGCGCTACCCAGAATTATTCAGCAGCGCAAAGCTGCTGATCCGCGGGTGTGGTGTGTCAGTAGTTGTCGTTAAATACACATGAAAAGGCCCCTTTCGGGGCCTTTTCTATGGGTGCTTGTTTTTCCGTCCCTTCCATTTACGGCTGACCCACCAGCGCCAATAAAGCATGGTCAGGCAGTAGGCCAGTGCTCCAAGTACCACTCCGCACACGACTGAGCCCAATAGGAATGGTTGCCACACGGTTGAAAGCTGGCCGCTGATCCATTCCCAGGTCAGCTCATCGGGCAGGGTGCGCGCAGGGACATTCATCAGCCAGGCGCCAATCTTGTAGGTGCAATAAAACACCGGCGGCATGGTGATCGGATTGGTCAGCCATACCAGGCCCACTGAGATCGGCATGTTGGCGCGCACGTTTACGGCCAGAAAGGCCGCGAGCAGCATCTGAAACGGCATGGGGATAAAGGCTGCAAAAATACCCACAGCCATTGCCCGGGCCACGGAGTGACGATTGAGGTGCCAGAGGTTTGGGTCATGCAGCAAGGTGCCCAAAAATCGTAAGGACTTGTGTTCCCTGATCAGGGCCGGATCTGGCATGAAACGTTTGATTAAACGCCGTGGCATGGGCCTCTCCCTAGGTCAAGGGCGCAGTATGACCAAATTCGACAGGATGCCTATTCAGACTTTGTGACAATTTCTTAAGCGAGGGTCCCTGATAACAACTAATCCGAGTCAAAGGGATAAGTTGAGTATAGGCATGTACACAGGGATGTTTGCGTTGGCGACGGGCCTGATGGCACTGCGGTTTTTACCCGCGCTGCCGTCACCGGGGTGGTTGCTGGTGATGTTAATGGCGGCGCTATTGATTTTGGCTATGCGTCTCTGGCCGGTGGGTCTTTTTGTGCTTGGGTTGACTTGGGCGTGTGCACAGGGGCAAAGGGCGCTTGATGATCGCCTGCCAGTCGCACTCGACGGCCGGACGCTTTGGGTCGAAGGGCGGGTCATCGGATTGCCGCAGCAGACGGAAACTTCCGTGCGGTTTGAGTTGCAGGGTGCCCGCTCGCGCCACGGCGCGTTGCCTGCCACCATCAGGTTGAGCTGGTATGGCGGATTGCCCGTCAACAGTGGCGAACATTGGCGACTGGCGGTCACGCTCAAACGTCCCAAGGGGTTGCTCAACCCTCAGTCGTTTGACTATCAGGCCTGGCTGCTGGCGCAACGCATTGGCGCTACGGGCGTGGTCAAGGAGGGTCAGTTACTGGCTGCGGCCAGCCATGCCTGGCGTGATGGTTTGCGTCAGCGTTTGTTGCACATCGATGGCAATGGTCGGGAGTCGTGGCTGGCAGCGCTGGTCATGGGCGACGGTTCGGGCTTGAACCGTGATGACTGGACGCTGCTACAAGCAACTGGAACCGTACACCTGCTGGTTATTTCGGGCCAGCACATAGGGTTGTTTGCCGGATTGATCTACGGGCTGGTCGCGTTGCTGGCGCGTTATGGCCTGTGGCCGGGCTATTTGCCGTGGCTGCCCTGGGCCTGTGGCCTGGCGTTTGCGGGGGCTACGGGTTACGGCATGCTCGCCGGCTTTGAAGTGCCGGTGCAGCGCGCGTGCGTGATGCTGGGGCTGGTGTTGATCTGGCGTTTGCGGTTTCGTCATCTGGGCGTGTGGCTGCCATTTTTGCTGGCGCTCAATGCGGTGCTGATTGTGGAGCCACTGGCGAGTTTGATGCCGGGGTTCTGGTTGTCATTCAGTGCTGTGGCGGTGCTGATTTATACCTTCAGCGGGCGGCTGGGGGCTTGGGATTGGAGGGGTGTCTGGCTGCGCCCCCATGGACTGATAGCCCTGGGCTTGTTTCCGATGCTGTGGATTCTCGGTCTGCCCATCAGCCTGACCGGCCCGCTGGCCAATTTGATTGCCGTGCCCTGGATCAGCCTTTTGGTGCTGCCGACGGCATTGCTGGGAACGTTGATGCTGCCGGTGCCCTGGCTTGGTGAAAGCCTGTTGTGGTTATCGGGTGGCTTGCTCGACTTGTTGATCAACGGGTTGGCCCTGCTGGCTGATGTTGTCACGCCCTGGTTGCCCGCAGTCGTGCCGATCTACATTTGGCTGTTGAGTGCTCTGGGGGCGCTGATCCTGTTGCTCCCGGCCGGGGTAGCCCTCAGGCCGTTGGGGTGGCCGCTGGTGCTGTTGGCCGTTTTTACGCCTCGCGAGCACATCCCTCACGGTGAGGTCGAGGTCTTGCAGCTGGATGTCGGGCAGGGGCTGGCAATTGTCTTGCGGACCCGTAATCACACCCTTTTGTATGACGCAGGCCCCAAAGTCCGAGATTTTGACCAGGGAGAGCGGGTGGTGGTGCCGGTGTTGCGTTCGTTGGGGGTGGGCGAGCTGGATGTGATGCTGCTGAGCCATGCTGATTCAGATCATGCGGGAGGAGCGCTGGCGGTTCAGCGATCGATGAACGTGGCACGGGTGCTCGGTGGTGATGTGTCGGGGTTGCCAAAGCAGTTGCGGGCGCAGCCGTGTGCCAACGGGGAGAGCTGGGTGTGGGACGGCGTGAGGTTTTCACTCTGGCAGTGGCCAGGCGCGAGCGATAGCAATCAGAAGTCTTGTGTCCTGCAGGTGCAAGCACGCGACGAACGGTTACTGCTGACGGGGGATATTGACGCCCATGCAGAGCGAGCGTTGCTGCGCAGTCCGCTGGCCGTGCCGACCCGCTGGTTGCAATCTCCCCACCACGGCAGCAAGACCTCGTCGTCAATGGCTTTTCTCAAGGCGCTGGTGCCTGAAAGGGTGCTGGTTTCCCGGGGGCACGGTAACAATTTTGGTCACCCGCATCCGCAAGTGATGTCCCGTTATCAAGCGTTGGGGGTGCAGGTATGGGACAGCGCCGAGCAAGGAGCTGTGTGGTTTCGTTTGGGGGCGTCCGGCAAGGTTCAGAGCATGGCCGGCCAACGCCGGTTCTGGCGCGATGGATGATACGTGTCTGGGGGTGGCTTGCTGGCGATTCAGGCGGCGCGATTTGTCTGGTGCGCGGTGTTGATACCTTGAGGAGCGTGCCCGCTCCCGCACGTCGGCCCCTAAGGTTCAGGGCAATCCTGTGGTAGAGTGGCGCACTTTTTCGAGGGGATTGTCACTGTGTGGGAACTGGTCAAATCAGGTGGCTGGATGATGCTGCCGATCATTCTGAGCTCTGTTGCCGCGCTGGGCATTATTGTTGAGCGTCTGTGGACCCTGCGTGCCAGTCGCGTAACCCCGGAACATCTGCTCGGACAGGTCTGGGTCTGGATCAAAGACAAGCAGATGGACAAGGAAAAACTCAAATTACTGCGCGCCGACTCGCCGCTGGGTGAGATTTTGGCAGCGGGTCTGGCCAACTCAAAACATGGTCGCGAGATCATGAAAGAGTGTATCGAAGAGGCCGCTGCCCGGGTGATCCACGAACTTGAGCGTTATCTCAATGCGCTGGGTACGATTGCTGCAATGGCGCCGCTGCTGGGCTTGCTGGGCACCGTACTGGGCATGATCGATATTTTCAGCTCGTTCATGGGGTCGGGCATGACCACCAATGCTGCCGTGCTGGCGGGCGGTATTTCCAAGGCGTTGATCACCACTGCCGCCGGTCTGATGGTGGGTATCCCTGCAGTCTTCTTCCATCGCTTCCTGCAACGCCGTGTCGACGAGCTGGTGGTCGGGATGGAACAAGAGGCGATCAAGCTGGTTGAGGTGATACAAGGCGACCGTGAAGTCGATGTGGTCGGGAGCAAAGCGTGAAATTTCGCCGCAAGCCACGGGAAACGGTTGATATCAACCTCGCGTCATTGATTGACGTTGTGTTTATCCTGCTTCTGTTTTTTGTCGTGACTACTACGTTTACCCGCGAAACCCAGCTGCGCGTCGATCTGCCGGAGGCCGTCAGCGGCTCGCCCAGCGAGGATCAAAGCACCAAGCATCTGGACATCGCCATCAGCGCGGACGGTGTTTTTTCGGTGAACGACCAGTTGTTGCCGAAGAATGATCTGGCGAGCCTGATGGAGGCTCTGCAGAAAGAGTCCGGCGGCGATACCCAATTGCCACTGTCGATCAGTGCCGATGGCAAAACCCAACACCAGGCGGTCATCACCGCAATGGATGCGGCCGGTAAACTCGGCTTCAGTCATTTGCGCATGACCACTGTCGAGGCGCAGGCGACTCCCTGATGGCCATGTCCGATCGTTTGTTGCGCGCCTGGTATGCCGGGCATCCGCTGCTGACCCTGCTGCGCCCGCTGGAATGTCTTTACCGTCGAGTGGTTGAGCGCAAGAGAGCGCGTTTTGTGGCAGGAGAGGGCGAAATCTATCGTCCTCCCGTTCCGCTGATCGTTGTGGGCAATATCACTGTGGGCGGCACCGGAAAAACGCCTTTGATCCTCTGGCTGATCGAACATTGCCAGCATCATGGGCTGCGGGTCGGAGTGGTCAGTCGCGGTTATGGGGCTACGCCACCTCAGTTTCCGTGGCGCGTGAGCGCTGAACAAAGTGCCGCGCAGGCAGGTGATGAGCCTTTACTGATCGTGCAGCGCACCGGCGTACCTCTAATGATCGATCCGGATCGCAGCCGTGCGGTCAAGGCCTTGCTGGCCAGCGAGCAGTTGGACCTGATTCTGTCCGATGACGGTTTGCAGCATTACCGTCTGGCGCGCGATCTGGAATTGGTTTTGATCGACAATGCCAGGGGCCTGGGTAACGGCCGCTGCCTGCCTGCGGGGCCGCTGCGTGAACCGGTCGAGCGTCTGCAGGATGTGGACGCGGTGTTGTACAACGGCGCTTCCAGCGACCCCGGCGGCGGTTATGCCTTCAGGTTGCAGCCCACTGCACTGGTCAATCTGATCAGCGGTGAACGTCAGGCGCTGGACTATTTTCCTGCTGAACAAGTGCTGCATGCGGTAGCCGGGATCGGCAACCCGCAGCGTTTCTTCACTACCCTTGAAACGCTACACTGGCGGCCAATTGCCCATGCTTTTGCCGATCACGCGCCCTATAGCGCCGAGGTGCTGAATTTTACGCCGCCCTTACCCGTGGTCATGACTGAAAAGGACGCGGTGAAGTGCCGTGACTTTGCGTCACCCGACTGGTGGTATCTGGCCGTGGACGCAGTACCCTCAGAAGCTTTTGTGCTGTGGTTTGATCAACAGTTGCTGGGTCTTTTGCCCGATCGTCTTTTGACTTGATCCATCTTTATCCAGGGGAACCCTAATGGACACCAAATTGCTCGATATCCTTGCTTGCCCTGTTTGCAAAGGCCCGCTCAAGCTCAGTGCCGACAAGACCGAGCTGATCAGCAAGGGCGCAGGTCTGGCTTACCCGATCCGTGATGGCATTCCAGTGATGCTGGAAACCGAAGCCCGTACCCTTTCAGCTGATGAGCGTCTGGATAAATGATTCCGGTTTTTACAGTCGTAATTCCGTCGCGCTTTGCCTCGACCCGTTTGCCAGGCAAGCCGCTGCAGATGATTGCTGGTAAGCCGATGGTCCAGCACGTCTGGGAGCAGGCCTGTAAAAGCAGCGCGCAACGTGTGGTGGTTGCCACTGACGATGCGCGCATTGTCGACGCCTGCAAGGCGTTCGGCGCCGAGGTGCTGCTGACACGTACCGACCATGAGTCCGGCACCGACCGTCTGGCTGAAGTCGCCACGCAATTGGGGTTGGCCAGCGACGCTATCGTGGTCAATGTTCAGGGCGACGAACCCATGATCCCGCCGCAAGTGATCGATCAGGTTGCTGTCAACCTGGCTACCCACACTGAAGCGAGCATGGCGACCCTGGCCGAGCCGATCGATGATGTCGAGACGCTTTTCAATCCCAATGTGGTCAAGGTCGTCAGTGACATCAACGGGTTGGCGCTGACCTTCAGCCGGGCCACGTTGCCGTGGGCACGGGATGACTTCGCGCATCAGCCGGACAAATTGCCCGTTGGCGTACCCTATCGTCGACACATTGGCATCTACGCCTATCGTGCAGGCTTCCTGCATGACTTCGTCAGCTGGGGCCCTTGCTGGCTTGAGAACACCGAGCGCCTTGAGCAGTTACGGGCACTCTGGCATGGCGTACGCATTCACGTGGCGGATGTGCTTGAGGCCCCGCCGGCCGGTGTTGATACCGTAGAAGACCTTGAACGCGTTCGGCGTTTGCTGGAGTCATGAGTTTGGACCTGCAGGTCAATGCGTCGCTTAAGCCCTTCAACAGTTTTGGCGTTGATGTGAAGGCGAGCCTGTTTGCTCAAGCCCACAGCGATGCCGATGTGCGTGAGGCGTTGTTGTGTGCGGTTGAGCACCAGCTGCCGTTGCTGGTCATTGGTGGTGGCAGTAATTTGCTGCTGACCGGTGATGTTTCGGCGCTGGTTCTGCGCATGGCCAGTCGCGGCATTCGTTTGCTGGAGGATGACGGCGACAGGGTTATTGTCGAGGCCGAGGCGGGGGAGGTATGGCATGCCTTTGTGCTGTGGACCCTGGAGCAGGGGTTGTCGGGGCTCGAAAACCTCAGCTTGATCCCGGGCACCGTAGGAGCCGCGCCGATGCAAAACATTGGCGCATACGGTATTGAAATCAAGGATGTATTCGTAGGGCTTACGGCGCTTGATCGGCAAACCGGTGAGTTGCGTGAGTTCAGCCTTGCAGAGTGCAACTTCGCTTATCGCGACAGCCTCTTCAAGCAACAGGCCGGACGTTGGTTGATTTTGCGGGTGCGGTTTGCCCTGAGTCGCGCCACGCGCCTGCACCTGGAATACGGCCCTGTGCGTCAGCGCCTTGCCGAGCAGGGGATTGAACAGCCTACGGCCAGCGATGTAAGTCGGGCGATCAGCAGTATTCGCAGCGAAAAACTGCCCGATCCTGCGGTACTGGGCAATGCCGGCAGCTTTTTCAAAAACCCGTTGGTCTCGGCTGCCCAGGCTGATGAGTTGAAACTGGCTCATCCTGGGCTTATTGGCTATCCGCAAGCGGATGGGCAGGTAAAGCTGGCAGCGGGCTGGTTGATTGAAGCGGCGGGTTGGAAAGGCTTTCGAGAGGCCGACGCAGGCGTGCACCGTTTGCAATCGCTGGTGCTGGTCAATCATGGCTCGGCCACCGGCCTGGAGTTATTGGCATTGGCGCAGCGCATTCAAGCCGATATCCAGCAGCGTTTTGCCGTGCAGCTGGAGATGGAGCCCAACGTTTACTGACAGATCAGCCGGCTGTTGAGCCCCATAAAAAAAGCCCCGCCAGTTCAGAACTGGCGGGGCTTTTTAGTGGCCTTTGGAATTAGGCGAGAGGTTTAGACTCGTGTTCCTGTTCCTGGGCTGCGGTTTCACTTGCAGGTGCATGGGCGGCGGCAGCAGCGGCGGCTGCAGCCTCTTCACGCTTGCGACGACGTACTTCGCGCGGGTCGTTAGGTGCACGGCCATTGCTTGGAGCGCTGACTGCAGGAGCTGCAACCACGACTTCAACCACTTCAGTCGCCACAACGACTTCAGCTTCAGCTGGAGTCGGTTGAGCGGTGACTACGGTCTCGACTACAGCTTCAACCGCCACCACTTCAGGAGCGGCAGGTTGTGCTGCAGGAGTGGTTTCAACTGCGGCAGGCTCGGCAATTGGCTCGCGTACAACGCGGACTTCCTTGGTAGGCTCCGGTGCTTTTTCGAAAGCTGGCGCCTCGAAAGCTGGAGTCTCAACGACCGGAGTTTGCGCGACGGCTTCGATGACTGGCTCTGGAGCTGCTACAACCGGCTCGGCGACAACCTGGACTTCAGGGTGGGCTTCTTGTACCGGTGCAACTTCAACTTCAGGTGCCTTGATCGCTTCGATCGGCGTTACTGCTTCGACAGCCGGTGCTTCTACAACCGAAGTTTCAACAACAGTTGCTTCTACAGCTGCGGTTGCTTCAGCAGCGGGTGCTTGAGTCGCAGGTGCTTCTACAACAGCTACTTCCTGCGCAGCTTCAGCGGCAACTACGGTTTCAGCCGGGGCTGATTCCTGAGTTGCTTCAGTCGCACGCTCTGCTTGTTGGTGAGCCTGAGCTTCAGCAGGAGCACTGATTACCGAGCTGGCTACTGCTTCTGTCACGGCCAGGCCGGCAGCGATTTCAAGGGTGGTTGCAGGAGCGTTTTGGGCGTTGCCTTCTTCGCTGTTCTCTTCCGAGCCCTCAATCACGTTGCCGTTGGCATCGCGTTGACGTTCACGACGATTGCTGCGACGACGCTGACCACGGGAGCGGCGACGTGGACGATCGCCTTCGGCGTTGTCCTGTGTCTCGTCCTGGGATTGCTCTTCGCTGGACAGCACTTCTTCGTCTTCAGCAGCAGCTGCTACGTGCTCTTCGCGTGGAGCGCGCTCTTCACGAGGGGCGCGAGGCTGGCGTTCTTCACGAGGCGGGCGGGCCGGACGTTCTTCGGTTACGGCTGCGGCTGCAGCAGCAACAGCAGGCGCTGCGTCCAGAGGCTCGCGCAGTTCGCGTACGCGCTCTTCACGGCCTTCGCCACGAGGTTTGCGGTCTTCGCGAGGTGCGCGTGGAGCACGTTCTTCACGAGGTGGACGCGGTGCACGTTCTTCGCGAGGTGCTTGAGCAACAACCGGTGTTTCTTCGCGAGTTGTACGCTCTTCACGCGGCTCACGGGCAGCACGCTCTTCACGTGGTGCGCGTTCTTCGCGAGGTTTGCGTTCTTCATCGCGACGACCGTTGCGGTTGCGGCTTTGCTGGCGGCCGTTGCGACGCTCTTCGTTGCGTGCAGGTCGCTCAGGGGTTGCCGGCTTCTCAACCACGGTCGGAGCAACAGGCTCTTCCTTGGAGGCGAACAGGCTTACCAGCGACTTGACCAGGCCTTTGAACAGGCTTGGCTCGGAGATGGTGGCGGCGGGTGCAGGTGCAGTCGGCGCTGCGACGGCTTCGGTAGGAACCGGTGCCGAGGTGCGTGGCGGTGCAGTTTTAACGGCGGCTTCCTGGCGAACCAGAGTGCGGGTGGCAGCAGCAGGCTGGACTTCTTCCACTTCGGCAGCAGCGGCAGCAATTTCATAGCTGGACTGGTTGGTGTGGGCTTCCGGGCTGTCATCACGCAGGCGCTGAACTTCGAAGTGCGGCGTCTCAAGGTGGTCGTTCGGCAGAATGACGATGCGAGCACGGGTGCGCAGTTCGATCTTGGTGATCGAGTTGCGTTTTTCGTTGAGCAGGAATGCAGCAACCGGGATTGGCACCTGGGCACGTACTTCGGCAGTACGGTCTTTCAGGGCTTCTTCTTCGATCAGGCGCAGGATGGCCAGCGACAGCGACTCAACATCGCGGATGATGCCGGTGCCGTTACAGCGTGGGCAAACGATGCCGCTGCTTTCGCCCAGGGATGGACGCAGACGCTGACGGGACATTTCCAGCAGGCCGAAGCGCGAGATACGGCCGACTTGTACGCGGGCACGGTCTGCTTCCAGGCATTCGCGGACTTTTTCTTCCACGGCGCGCTGGTTTTTGGCAGGGGTCATGTCGATGAAGTCGATGACGATCAGGCCGCCGATGTCGCGCAAGCGCAACTGACGGGCGATTTCTTCAGCCGCTTCAAGGTTGGTTTGCAGTGCGGTTTCTTCGATATCGCTGCCTTTAGTGGCGCGGGCCGAGTTGATGTCGATGGACACCAGGGCTTCGGTCGGGTCGATAACGATGGAGCCGCCGGAAGGCAGTTCAACGACGCGCTGGAAGGCGGTCTCGATCTGGCTTTCGATCTGGAAACGATTGAACAGCGGAACGCTGTCTTCGTAGAGTTTGATTTTGCTGGCGTACTGCGGCATCACCTGGCGGATGAAGGTCAGTGCTTCGTCCTGGGCTTCAACGCTGTCGATCAGTACTTCGCCGATGTCCTGGCGCAGGTAATCGCGGATAGCGCGGATGATCACGTTGCTTTCCTGGTAGATCAGGAATGGCGCGGAGCGATCCAGTGAGGCTTCTTTAATGGCGGTCCACAGTTGCAGCAGGTAGTCGAGGTCCCACTGCATTTCTTCGCTGCTGCGGCCCAGGCCTGCAGTGCGAACGATCAGGCCCATGTCAGCAGGGGCGATCAGGCCGTTCAGCGCTTCGCGAAGTTCGTTGCGCTCTTCACCTTCAATGCGACGGGAGATGCCGCCGGCACGCGGGTTGTTCGGCATCAGCACCAGGTAACGACCGGCGAGGCTGATGAAGGTGGTCAGGGCTGCGCCCTTGTTGCCACGTTCTTCTTTCTCGACCTGGACGATAACTTCCTGGCCTTCGCTCAGGACGTCCTTGATGTTTACGCGGCCTTCAGGAGCCTTCTTGAAGTACTCGCGGGAGATTTCTTTGAGGGGCAGGAAGCCGTGGCGCTCGGAGCCGAAATCGACAAAGGCAGCCTCAAGGCTTGGTTCAATGCGAGTAATACGGCCTTTGTAGATGTTGGCTTTCTTCTGCTCGCGTGCGCCCGACTCGATGTCCAGGTCGTAGAGGCGTTGGCCATCTACCAGTGCAACGCGCAACTCTTCAGGTTGAGTTGCGTTAATCAGCATTCTTTTCATGTTGTACCGTCGGTTTCCGGGCTACCGGAAACGGCGTTCGGCACACACGACTTCTCACGGTCGGTGTCAGGTGCGTCAGGAGTTGTTGGCCACTCCTGTGTACAGCGAGGTTCGAACCTTGGGGTCGAAGTCGCGACTTACGCTTCCTGCTTGCTGTGGTGCTAAAGCACCTCTTAAGCAAAAGTCTGGTCAGGAGGAGGAATCAACCGGCGGCTGTGGACGAGATGAAGCGTCTTGATAAAGCCTATTGCTACACAGTCCGGCGGTTGTGCGTCTCCACCCTACACGTATCCCTGATAATTCGGGTGCTGCCGCGCGCAGAATCCGCAGCGGGTTGGCATTTACCGTGTTCTCCAAAAGGGGAGTTCACGCATCATGGCTAATAAAGGCAATGTTTCTGAAGCTTTCGCCCGAAATTCCCGAAGCTGACTGCACTTTGTGAACTGGCCGTGAATATCGGCGTAGAAGGGGAGTTTGCACTCTGCTTTCCAGGCTCGCTTCAGGCCTCATGTCACCTGCGCTTGTTACAACTCCAAGTCTTGCGTGTGTTGCGAAAGCCCCGTGGGACGGCCTCGCGTCCTTGTTAAGAGCGTTGGTCAGGGCCGGTGGTACACCGTTAATCCTCTGTCCAGGCCGCTTTTGGCGGCGTTCGCGACTATAGCAGCAATGATTAAGTGCTTCAATTCCATAAAAAATTGTTATCATCGGCGCCATGACGACGACTACCCCCCCGACCCCCAGCGTCCAGCTGCTTGAGGTCTCGCCGGAATATGCCGGCCAACGCATCGACAATTTCCTGCTTGCTCGACTCAAGGGTGTTCCCAAGACCTTGATTTACCGCATTTTGCGTAAAGGCGAAGTGCGCGTGAACAAGGGCCGGATCAAACCTGAGTACAAGCTGCAGGCGGGCGATATCGTGCGCGTGCCGCCGGTGCGCGTGCCTGAGCGCGACGAGCCGGTGCCTGTGGCGCAAGGCTTGCTGCTGCGCCTTGAGGCGGCGATTGTCTATGAAGATAAGGCGCTGATTGTATTGAACAAGCCAGCAGGTATCGCCGTGCACGGCGGCAGCGGCCTGACGTTTGGTGTGATTGAAGCCTTTCGTCAGATGCGACCTGACGTCAAGGAACTGGAGTTGGTACACCGTCTGGACCGTGACACGTCCGGCCTGTTGATGATTGCCAAAAAACGCAGCATGTTGCGCCATTTGCACGAAGCGCTACGTGGCGACGGTATCGACAAGCGTTATATGGCATTGGTGCGTGGCAACTGGGCGGCTTCGATCAAGCAGGTGCGTGCGCCACTGATGAAGAGCAATCTGCGTTCGGGTGAGCGCATGGTTGAAGTCAACGAAGAAGGTAAAGAATCGGTCACGGTCTTCAAGGTGCTGCGCCGCTTCGGTGATTTTGCAACCATGGTAGAGGCGCGCCCGATCACCGGCCGTACTCACCAGATTCGCGTGCATACCCTGCATGCCGGACATTGCATTGCCGGTGATACCAAATACGGCGATGAGGGCTTCTCCAAGGAGATCCGTGACTTGGGTGGCAAGCGGCTGTTTCTGCATGCCTACATGTTGACGGTGCCTATGCCCGATGGCGGTGAGATGAAATTCCAGGCTCCGGTAGATGAAATGTGGGCCAAGACCGTGGAGCGACTGAGTGTCCCCTACTGATTACAAGCTGCTGATTTTTGACTGGGATGGCACGCTGGCCGACTCCATTGGTCGTATTGTCAGTGCGATGCAGGTTGCGGCGCAGCGGGCGGGTCGCCCTGAGCGCGATGCGCCTGCAGTCAGAGGGATTATCGGCTTGGGCCTGCCTGAGGCGATTCTGACGCTGTATCCCGACATGACGCCAAGGCAGGTGATTGCCTTCCGTCAGCACTATGCGGATGTCTATATCGCCATGGATGCTGAGCCTTCGCCGCTGTTCGCAGGGGTCAAGGAGTCGCTTGAAGCATTCCGTGCGCAGGGCTATCGCCTCGCGGTTGCCACGGGCAAGGCGCGTCGCGGGCTTGATCGCGTGCTCAAGGCTCACGGATGGGAGGATTTTTTCGACATCACCCGTGCGGCAGACGAGACTGCAAGCAAGCCTGATCCCTTGATGCTCAATCAGATTCTGGCTCATTGTGATGTGCTTCCGGGTCAGGCGTTGATGGTGGGGGATGCTTCCTTTGATTTGTTGATGGCACGCAACGCGGGCATCGACTCTGTCGCGGTAGGCTATGGTGCTCAGTCAATGGAGCGCTTGCTGACGTTCGAGCCCCGGTTGGCGATTGACAGTTTTCCCGAGTTGCGCGCCTGGCTGGGTCGTCAGGTTAATTAAAGTCTTTGCTGGGGTAGTGCATGGTTGATCAATGGAAAGCGCCCTCTGCGGCTGAATCGACTGTCGGTGATGCGAAAAGCTGGCAGCTGCTGGAAAAAACCTTGTTGGCGGGTATCCAGGAGCAGCGCCGTTCGCGTCGCTGGGGTATTTTCTTCAAGGTCCTCACGTTCTGTTATTTAGTGACGGTCCTGTTGCTGTTCACTCCGTTGCTGGACATGGAGCGTGCTGCTGTCGGCGGCTCGGGTTATACCGCGCTGATTGATGTGCGTGGCCCGATTGCTGATAAAGAGCAGGCCAGTGCCGATAATCTGGTCACCAGTCTGCAGGCTGCGTTCGAGGATCCAAGGGTCAAGGGTGTGGTGTTGCGCATCAACAGCCCCGGCGGGAGTCCTGTGCAGTCGGGTTATGTCTACGATGAAATTCGTCGTTTGCGCGGCCTGCATCCTGACACCAAGGTGTATGCGGTGATCTCCGATCTGGGTGCTTCCGGCGCTTATTACATCGCCAGCGCTGCTGACGAAATATACGCCGACAAGGCCAGTCTCGTCGGGTCGATTGGTGTGACCGCGGCAGGCTTTGGCTTTGTCGGAACGATGGAGAAGCTGGGGGTTCAGCGTCGTGCTTACACCTCGGGTGATCACAAGGCATTTCTGGATCCGTTTGAGCCAGAAAAGCCGGACGAAACCAAGTTCTGGCAGGGCGTTCTGAATGTGACTCACCAGCAGTTCATTGATAGCGTCAAGAAGGGCCGTGGTGATCGCCTGAAAGACAAGGAACATCCGGAGTTGTTCTCGGGGCTGGTCTGGACCGGTCAGCAGGCGTTGCCGCTGGGGCTGATTGACGGGCTGGGCAATACCAGTTCGGTTGCTCGCGATGTGATCGGTGCCAAGGATCTGGTGGATTTTACTGTTCAGGAATCTACTTTCGATCGATTCTCGAATAAGCTCGGTGCCAGCGTGGCTGAGCAATTGGCGATGTGGATGGGCTTCCAGGGGCCGACGCTGCGCTGATTGTCTTGTGCTTCAGTGAGAGCATTGGAAACCGGCATGAAAATGCCGGTTTTTTTACGCCTCAAGGAATGTCGACACCTTCGGCGAGCAGCATGTCCACAAGGCGTATTAGCGGCAGCCCGACCAGGCTGGTGGCGTCATCGCCTTCTGTGCGCTGAAACAGGCTCACGCCAAGGCCTTCGGCTTTAAAGCTGCCAGCGCAGTCGTAGGGCTGCTCGGCGAGCAGGTAGCGTTCGATCTGCTCTGTCTTTAGGGGGCGCATGTGTACGGTAAAGGGGATGCAGTCGACCTGGTAGTGCCCGGTCTGGCTGTTGAGCAGGGTCAGGCCGGTCAGGAAGCTCACACTGGCACCGCTGGCACTCATCAGCTGTTGGTGGGCCTTATCGTGGGTGTGGGGTTTGCCGATGATTCGTCCGTCGAGTACGGCGACCTGATCAGAGCCGATAATCAGATGGTTTGGGTGGCTGTGGGCCAGTGCTCGCGCTTTCTCCAGGGACAGGCGTTTGACCAGTTCGACGGCGGTCTCGCCCGGGCGGTGGCTTTCGTCGATATCGGGCGAGCTGCAACTGAAAGGCAGGCGCAGGCGAGTCAGTAAATCGCGGCGGTAAACCGAGCTTGAAGCAAGTAATAAAGGTAGCATGCGCGGCTCCTGTAGGTGGTTGGCGATTCTAACGGGCGTACGGGATGTCGCACAGGCACAATTTCCTTTGACAGGTGAGGGGGTCGTCCCTAGAATGCTGCGCCTATGTTGAATGACCCGATTCCACCTCACGTTGACCCGCGCAAATTAGCTGATCGTGGCACTACCCTTCAAGGTGAAGTGCTGCTGGCTGATTTGGAGAGACTCTGCGACCCGCTTTCCGACAATGTCGGTACGGTCCAGGCTAAATTTGTTTTTGAGCGAGACGAGCGAAGATCTGTGGTAATACACAGCTCCATCGACGTTGAGGTCAAAATGGTTTGCCAGCGTTGTCTTGAGCTGGTCACCCTGCCGATTCACAGCGAGTGCAGTTATGCTGTGGTGAAGGAGGGTGCAAATACCCAGTCGTTACCGAAAGGTTATGACGTGCTGGAACTGGGCGAAGATCCATTGGATCTGCAGTCACTGATCGAGGAAGAGCTTTTGCTTGCCTTGCCCATTGTGCCTGCTCATCATCCGGAAGAATGCCAGCAGCCGGCGGGTCTCGATGAGCCCGAACCAGGCGAGGACGAGGTAACGCGGTCCAACCCGTTCAGTGTATTGGCGCAGTTAAAGCGTGACCCAAACGTTTAGGAGTTAATTAATTATGGCTGTTCAGCAGAACAAAAAATCCCGCTCTGCCCGTGACATGCGTCGTTCGCACGATGCTCTTTCGGCTAGCACTCTGTCCGTAGAAAAAACCACCGGTGAAATTCACCTGCGTCACCACGTATCGCCAGAAGGCGTATACCGTGGTCGTAAAGTGATCGACAAGGGCGCTGACGAGTAATCACTTGTCCGCTCAGGTCATCGCGATCGACGCAATGGGCGGGGACTTCGGTCCCCGCAGCATTGTTCAGGCTTGTATTGCCTGCCTATCTGCTACCCCCTCGTTACACCTGACCCTCGTCGGTCAACCTTCCGTACTTGAAACCTTGATCGCTGGCCATTCGGCTGTGGATCGCTCGCGCCTGACGATTACTCCTGCTTCAGAAGTGATTGCCATGAATGAGCGGCCTTCCCATGCCTTGCGCAGCAAATCGGATTCGTCCATGCGTGTGGCACTGGAGTTGCTCCGTGATGGCAAGGTGCAAGCCTGCGTGAGTTCCGGCAATACCGGTGCACTGATGGCGTTGTCCCGGCATGTGCTCAAGACCTTGCCGGGGATCGACCGTCCGGCCATGGTGGCGGCGGTTCCGACCCAGACTGGCTACTGTCAGTTGCTGGACTTGGGCGCGAATGTCGATTGCACGGCCGGGCAGTTGTTTCAGTTTGCAGTGATGGGGTCGGTGGCGGCGCAGGCGCTGGGTGTTCTTCGTCCGCGGGTTGCCTTGCTCAACATCGGCACCGAAGACGTCAAGGGCAATCAGCAGGTCAAGGAGGCCGCCGCGTTATTGCAAGCGGCGCCCGGGCTGCATTACATCGGCTTTGTCGAGGGCGATGGCGTGTACCGGGGTGAGGCGGACGTGGTGGTGTGTGACGGGTTTGTCGGCAATATCATGCTCAAGTCCAGTGAAGGGCTTGCGACCATGATTTCAAGTCGGCTTGAAGCGGTGTTCCGGCGTACCCTGTTCAGTCGCTGTGTCGGGGTGCTGGCGTTGCCGTTGATGCGGCGCCTGCAGGCTGATCTGGCGCCCGCGCGTCATAATGGCGCGAGCTTTCTCGGGTTGCAGGGGATTGTGATCAAGAGCCACGGTTCGGCAGGTGCTCAGGGCTTTCAGAGTGCGATAGAGCGCGCACTGATTGAAATCCATGAAGACCTGCCAAAGCGTTTGTATGGGCGCCTTGACGGGTTGTTGCCGTAGGCGTTTTACCGGGCGGATACTAAAATGTGACCGCTCAGTCCAATCAGCCATCCAACTGTCAGTTTCTTGCGTCCACTACGGTAGGGCGTCAATTCTCCGACGACAAGATCATTAGGGGCTTGTTACATGTCTACATCCCTCGCATTTGTCTTTCCAGGGCAGGGTTCGCAGTCCCTCGGCATGTTGGCCGAGCTGGGCGCGGAACATCCGCTGGTCCTGGAAACATTTAAAGAAGCTTCTGATGCTCTGGGTTACGACCTGTGGGCACTGATCCAGGAAGGTCCTGCAGAGAAGCTGAATCAGACCGACATTACCCAGCCTGCCATTCTGGCTGCCTCGATTGCCCTGTGGCGTCTGTGGCTGGCCGAAGGCGGCAAGCGTCCTGACTTTGTTGCAGGCCACAGCCTGGGCGAATACAGCGCATTGGTTGCTGCCGAGTGCCTGACATTGGCTGAGGCGGTCAAGCTGGTTGAGCGTCGCGGTCAACTGATGCAAGAAGCCGTGCCGGCTGGCCAAGGTGCCATGGCGGCAATCCTGGGGCTGGAAGATGCTGACGTGCTGGCGGCCTGTGCAGAAGCAGCACAAGGTGAAGTGGTCAGTGCAGTTAACTTCAACTCGCCGGGCCAGGTTGTTATTGCGGGCGCCAAGGCGGCTGTCGAGCGCGCCATGGAGCTGTGCAAGGCTAAAGGCGCCAAGCGTGCACTGCCGTTGCCGGTAAGCGTGCCCTCGCACTGCGAGCTGATGCGTCCTGCCGCTGAGCGTTTTGCCGAGTCCATCGAAGCAATCGACTGGAAAATGCCGACCATTGCGCTGGTGCAGAACGTCAGTGCCGCCGTTGCCACTGACTTGCCAACCCTCAAGCGTGACTTGCTCGAGCAGTTGTACAAGCCTGTGCGCTGGGTTGAGTCGGTACAGGCTCTTGCAGCCGGTGGTCCGGTTGATCTGGTTGAATGCGGCCCGGGTAAAGTTCTGGTAGGCATCAGCAAGCGTTGCGCTGAAGGCGTAACGACTCACAATTTGAATACCCCGGATGCCTTCGCCGCTGCGCGATTGGCTCTGGTCTGAATCAGGAGAAGCCTGCATGAGCTTGCAAGGTAAAGTTGCACTGGTAACAGGCGCAAGCCGTGGCATTGGCCAGGCTATCGCATTGGAGTTGGGTCGTCAGGGCGCCGTTGTCATCGGTACCGCGACTTCGGCAGCCGGTGCCGAGCGTATTGCTGCCACCCTGAAAGAAAACGGTGTTCAGGGCACTGGTATGGAGCTCAATGTCACCAGCAGCGAATCCGTTGCTGCAGTGCTGGCGAGCATTCAGGAGCAGTTCGGCGCGCCGGCGATTCTGGTCAATAATGCCGGTATCACCCGCGATAACCTGATGATGCGCATGAAAGATGACGAATGGCATGATGTCATCGATACCAACCTGAACAGTCTGTATCGCCTGTCCAAGGGGGTTTTGCGCGGCATGACCAAGGCCCGTTGGGGGCGAATTATCAATATTGGCTCTGTTGTGGGTGCCATGGGCAACGCAGGCCAAGTAAACTACGCCGCCGCCAAGGCAGGGCTTGAAGGTTTCGGTCGTGCGCTGGCACGTGAAGTGGGCTCGCGCTCGATCACTGTCAACTCGGTAGCTCCGGGCTTTATCGATACCGATATGACCCGTGAATTGCCGCAAGCACAGCGCGAAGCCTTGCAGGCGCAGATTCCGCTGGGCCGTTTGGGCCAGGCTCAAGAGATCGCAAACGTGGTCGCTTTCCTGGCATCCGACGGTGCAGCCTACGTGACTGGGGCTACAATCCCGGTCAACGGCGGGATGTACATGAGTTAAATGTGACGGATTGCTTCAAAAAAATGTCATACGAGCTGTCTAAAATCCGTTATAAAGCTGCAATCTATTTATAGGCAGCCGGTTGTTGAGGTGTGAGTGCAAAGCTTTCAGTTGAAAAACTGAAAAGGCTTTCGATACACTTGCCCACTGGCCAGCTGCCTGAATTTGTCCATTAGGAGTGAAAACAAGGTATGAGCACCATCGAAGAGCGCGTCAAGAAAATCGTTGCCGAGCAACTGGGCGTTAAAGAAGAAGAAGTGACCAATGCCGCTTCCTTCGTTGAAGACCTGGGTGCCGACTCCCTTGACACCGTTGAGCTTGTGATGGCTCTGGAAGAGGAATTCGAGACTGAGATTCCTGACGAAGAAGCTGAAAAGATCACTACTGTACAAGCCGCTATCGATTACGTTACTAGCCACCAGGCGTAATAGTTTGTAATCGTTGCTCGCTGTCATGGAAAAACCGCACTGCCGCTCTGGCGTGCGGTTTTTTCTTTAGGCGTGAAGCAAAGTGTCGTCAATAGAATAAAGGAGAGTGCTGTGTCGCGTAGACGCGTCGTAGTCACCGGTATGGGGATGTTGTCGCCACTGGGTGCGGATGTTCCGAGCACTTGGCAAGGCATTCTGGCAGGCCGAAGTGGCATTGGTCTGATCGAACACACGGATCTTTCTGCCTATTCCACCCGTTTTGGCGGCTCGGTACAGGGCTTTAACGTTGAGGATTACCTCTCCGTCAAAGAAGCCCGAAAACTTGACCTGTTTATTCAATACGGTTTGGCAGCTGGGTTTCAGGCTGTGCGTAATTCCGGCCTTGAAGTAACCGACGCCAATCGTGAACGCATCGGTGTGGCAATGGGGTCGGGTATTGGCGGTTTGACCAATATCGAAGAAACCAGCCGTACCCTGCACGAGCAAGGCCCGCGACGGATTTCTCCGTTTTTCGTGCCCGGTTCGATCATCAATATGATTTCCGGCTTTCTGTCTATCCATCTGGGTACACAGGGGCCTAACTACGCCATTGCGACTGCCTGTACCACGGGTACGCATTGCATCGGCATGGCAGCGCGCAACATTGCTTACGGCGAAGCCGACGTAATGATTGCCGGCGGTGCCGAAATGGCCGCCTGCGGCCTGGGCATGGGTGGTTTTGGTGCCTCCCGCGCGCTGTCGACCCGCAACGACGATCCAACCCGTGCCAGCCGTCCGTGGGACAAAGGCCGTGATGGTTTTGTATTGTCTGACGGTGCCGGTGCGCTGGTGCTCGAAGAGCTTGAGCATGCCAAGGCGCGTGGTGCGACTATCTATGCCGAGCTGATCGGTTTTGGGATGAGCGGTGACGCTTTCCACATGACCTCGCCTCCGGCCGATGGTGCAGGTGCTGCCCGCTGCATCACCAATGCCCTGCGTGACGCTCAGCTGAACGCTGATCAAGTGCAATATATCAACGCCCATGGTACTTCGACGCCTGCCGGTGACCTGGCAGAAGTGTCGGCGATCAAGTCGGTGTTTGGTGATCACGCCTACAATCTGGCGGTGAGTTCCACCAAGTCCATGACCGGTCACCTCTTGGGTGCGGCGGGTGCGGTCGAGGCGATTTTCAGCGTGCTGGCCATCAACAGCCAGATTGCACCGCCGACCATCAACCTCGACGAGCCTGACGAAGGCTGTGATCTGGACTTCGTGCCGCACACCGCGCGCGAAATGCCGATCGATGTGGTGTTGTCCAACTCATTCGGCTTTGGTGGCACTAACGGCTCGTTGGTGTTCCGTCGGTACGCCGAGTGATGCAAAGCTGGGTCGATGGTCAGCCGGCGAACGCACTTGCGTCGCTTAAAGACCGTGGGCTGGCCTACGGCGATGGTCTGTTTGAGACCCTCGCGGTCAAGGTTGGCACACCATTGCTGCTGGAGCTGCACATGCAGCGTCTGGCGCTCGGTTGTTCCCGGCTGGCGATTGTTGCGGATCAGGCATTGATCCGCAGCGAATTGCTGGCTTATGCGCAAGCGATGGGCGAGGGCGTCCTCAAACTCATCCTGACCCGTGGCGATAGCCTGCGTGGTTATGGCGCGTCCCCCGAGGCTAAGCCTCGAAGAATCCTGCAAGCCAGTCCGGCTGCGGCTTACCCTGATGCCTACGGGCAGCAGGGTATAGCGCTGTTTGACTGCGCCACCCGTTTGGCTGAGCAGCCGCTGTTGGCGGGGCTCAAGCACCTCAATCGACTCGAGCAGGTCATTGCGCGATCCGAATGGCAAGACCCGGCCTACGCCGAGGGCTTGATGCGCGACACCTCGGGGCGAGTGATTGAAGGTGTCTTCAGCAATCTGTTCATGGTGCGTGACGGGGTTCTGATTACCGCCGATCTGCACCGTTGTGGCGTGGCTGGCGTAATGCGCGCTGCTCTGCTGGCCGAGGCCGAGCGCCTGGCCATCCCTTGTCATGTCACTGACATCAGCCTGGCGCAGCTGCAACAGGCCGATGAACTCTTCCTCTGTAACAGCGTGTATGGCGTTTGGCCCGTGCGCGCATTTGCAGACCTGAGCTGGCCGGTGGGGCCACTCACCCGTAAACTGCAAGGCATTGCTCGCACCCTATTGGATGTTTGATTCGTGAAACGTAAATTCTTGGTGCTGCTGGAGACGGGTCTGGTGCTGGCGGGCTTGCTGCTGGGCGCTAGCGCCTGGAAGCTCAATTCGGCGCTCGACCAACCGCTCAACCTGACGCAGGAACAACTGCTCGATGTACCGGCCGGGGCAACGCCGACCGGTACGTTCAATCGTCTGGAAGCCGACGACACGCTGCGTGACGCGTTCTGGCTGCGCTTGTACTGGCGCTTCAACCTTGAGGGTCAGCCCTTGCACAGCGGCGAATACCGCATGACTCCGGGCATGACCGCCCACGACCTTATCGGTCTGTGGCAGCGCGGCGAAGTGGTGCAATACAGCCTTACCCTGGTTGAAGGCTGGAACTTTCGTCAGGTGCGCAGCGCTTTGGCCAAGCACGAAAAAATCGAACAGACCCTCGATGGCCTGAGCGATAGCGAAGTCATGGCCAAGCTTGGGCATGCAGGCGAATTCCCGGAGGGTCGATTCTTCCCGGACACCTATCGCTTTGTGCGCGGCATGACCGATGCCCAACTGCTGGAAAAGGCCTACGACCGTCTCGAGAAAGTGCTCGCCCAAGAGTGGGAGCAGCGTGATCCAAGCGTGCCTTATGCCACGCCTTATCAGGCGCTGATAATGGCCTCACTGGTAGAGAAAGAAACCGGTGTGCCACAGGAGCGTGGGCAAATTGCCGGGGTTTTCGTGCGCAGGATGAAAATCGGCATGCCGCTGCAAACCGATCCTACGGTGATCTATGGTCTGGGCGAACGCTACAACGGCAAGCTGACACGGGCCCATTTGCGTGAACCCACGCCATACAACACCTATACGATTCCTGGCTTGCCGCCAACGCCCATAGCCATGGTCGGGCGTGAAGCGATTAACGCCGCCTTGCACCCGGTCAGTGGGACAAGCCTGTACTTTGTGGCCAAGGGCGATGGTAGCCACACGTTTTCCGACGATCTGGATGCGCATAACAATGCGGTGCGCGAGTTCCAGATCAAGCGCCGGGCCGATTACCGTTCGAGCCCCGCGCCGTCCCCTGCTGCTGAGCCGGCGAGTCCCCCGGCCGAGCCGCAAGGCCCGAAAGACACTGATTAAGGATTGCTGCCTGTGACTGGCTTGTTTATTACCCTGGAAGGCCCCGAAGGCGCGGGAAAAAGCACCAACCGCGAGTATCTGGCAGAGCGCTTGCGCGCCGAAGGTATCGACGTAGTGCTGACCCGCGAACCTGGCGGAACACCCTTGGCAGAACGTATCCGCGAACTGTTGCTCACGCCCAGCGATGATGCGATGTGTGCCGACACCGAGATGTTGCTGGTGTTCGCCGCCCGGGCCCAGCATCTGGCCGAAGTCATTCGCCCAGCTTTGGTCCGTGGTGCGGTGGTGCTGTGTGATCGCTTTACCGAAATGTTATTTTTTGTTGATGGTAAACGTAAACCAAAAACCGATTCTCGTTTCTACCATCTTGAAAAGACATTTCTTGCGTAGAAATCCCTATATATCAGGGTTTCTGGATTCGGAAGGTTGCTGCTTTATACCATTATAGTATTGGTTTTTTTCAAAAAGTAAACCCAGTATTCTCGCTTTGTCATAAAAAATCAAACGTAAACCCAAAACGCCGGTTTCTTCCGCTAGTAGCACCCAAGTCCTACCCTCATGCCCCTCGGAGCCCAGTAAATACGGGCCCCTACCACGTTTACGTTTTTGTTTTATCGTGCCCATCGACGACCGCCTGCGCTGATCCGCTTTTTGCTTCAGCCCGATAGTCATCTAAAGGCCCTAACGCCCACTCGTGCCCAAGACTACCCACAAGCCAAATACGAAAGCCTGCCATCCTAATGAGTAGGTTGAGAGCTTGAGCGTTATTCAGGCTAGGAAAGTCGCATCGGTTGATTCGGTTGAAACTGACGCGAGATGGGGCAGAGGCTGTATTGCCACAGACCTTTTGCAGATCAGTCCTGACGTTCAGCTTCGGTAGAAAACGAAGGATCTGCCACATGTACATGAAGGGCTTTCGATCCTGCCTATTTCAGCCTTCGCCATATTCGGTTGACTGTCGAAGTCGGAATACCAAGCGCGTCGGACGTTTCTTTCTGCGTCATTCCCTGTGCCTGGCAATGAAGCACAGCTTCTATTTTTTTGGGAGATGACGGTGGGCCCGCCTTGCTGGGTACGAGTGAACCATCAACGAATTGCTCGGACAGTCCCTTGACGACTCCCAAGTCGATGAGACCTTTTATCTCTACGCGGAGCCCTTGTAGAAATTCATCGTGAGTCAGATTTTTTTCAAAACATGACGCGACCACGAGGAGAGCCAACGGATCGACATTCAATGCTGAGGAGGTCGTATTTAGCATATCGAGAGTTATGCCGGTCTTGGCGTTCTCCAGATTGTATAAATGCTTGGGGTCAATCTGGCCTTGAAGATCTTCCTTCGAAAGGCCCCGAGCAGATCGAATTAGTCGGAGTACTGCCGCCAGCGATTCCCTCATTGTCATGGCGAAACCTCAAAAGCGAGGATAAAGCCATATTGAGCAATCCCATGCCATGGAATATAATGCCAGTAATGGGATCTTGTTTCGCATACCTGTACATCCTGTAGGAGATCCTCAGGAAGCTTAGAATGACGGATCACTTTGGCTTGGGTGCGATCGGAGCTGATATATCATTTCGCCACCACAATCTGAATTTCCAACTGCAAATTTTTAAGTGACACATTTTCACTCCAGCGCGTTCGGTAACTCTAATAAAACATTAGTCATTAATTGACAGTATGGATGGGCATTTTATGGTAGGGGATTTTGAAAATTCATTTGCTGTCAGACCTCCACCTTGAGTTCCAGGATTTATCGCCTGATGCGGATGTTGTCGTGTCGGCTGGGGACATCAATCAATTAGCCAGGGGGTGGAATGGGCGAACAAAGCCTTCCACTGCCCCGTGGTTTACGTCGCCGGAAATCACGAGTACTACAAAGGTCATCTTGATCGCACACTTCAAAGAATGCGCGAGAAGGCGCTCCCGCATGTTCACGTTCTAGAGAACGATCAAGTGATCATCGATGGAGTGAGGTTTCTGGGTACAACCGGCTGGACTGATTTCAGTTCAACTGGAGACGTGACTGCTGCGCTTCAAAGCACCCGAGGATCCATGAATGACTATCGGCAGATCAGAACTGGAGGTCAGTATTGGCGTGTAAAGCCAATTGAAATCCTGAGCAGGTCGGAATTTGCGAAGCGGTGGTTACTCTCGCAATTGTCCACTAAACACCACGGGAAGACTGTTGTCGTAACGCACCATGCGCCATCACCTGAGTGTGCCCTAGGGATTGAGTATGAGATGGGGTATCTGGCCGCTGCTTATGTCAACGATTGGAAGGATTTTACTCTGTTCGATATTGACCTGTGGGTTCACGGTCACACGCATGTCGGGTATAAAAAATCTATTGACGGTATCCCACATGCATCCAACCCGCGTGGCTACCCGGTTGAAGATACGGGATTTGTATCTGATCTAGTGCTCACGATTTAAAAGTCAAAGGCGCCCCCAATAGAGTCTGTTATCCAGGAGTATGTAGTGTTCAGAACAAACGAGAGTCAGCTACAAGGCAGATTCAAAATGCCTGATGAAAATCTTCTTTTATGGAAATCCGTTGATCTTACCCCTAATCAATATTCCTTTTTTGTGGAAGGAATTGGATTCTTCGATGGGGTACCTGGGCCAAGCGCGCGCCTCGTCTGTGACGCAGAATCGGTTCAAAATATTTTCACTTCGGGCGATTCAGAATTTCTTGCTGTCACCAGGGTATACCTCATCTCGCCGCCTTGGATGAACCGGCAGCATGAACGTCTGATGGAACCGCTTTCCGACATCAGATTGAAAAGTTCTGACAAAGAACCACCGATCTATGAATTCGTCACTGAAGGGGGGCAGACCTACACGAGTGTTCGCGATCACTCAACGACATGAGGTGCGCATGGTGACTCTAAATGAAATTTCTCAGCTCCTTTACGGTGCTGGAGAAGAGATGCCTGGCTGGCTGGGCTCTCAAGAAGACCTAATCTCTTTGGCAGCAAAGTCATTCCCAGGCAAAGCATTCTGTGTGGTGAAACAGTGGATCTTAATCGACCTCACCGTGACGCCGGTTGAAAGGGAAAAGCTTACGAGTCTTGGTCTACTTCCCATGACGCTTTTCGCTCACGAAATTGTCCTAGACAGTAAAGGTCGTTTCCAGTCAGCCATGTGGGTACGCAGTAACTTCGGAAAATCTTTCACTGAAGGCTGCATGTTTGAAACCAAGAGTACCGTCTACCTCCTTTTAGGTTCAGGTCTGAGAAAAGAGGCAAGCATTGGCGCTGCTTTTTCCATGAAAGCCGGATAATCGACGGTCAGCACATATACATAATGTGTAATTTTGGAGCTTTGGCCGGATGCCAGAAATCATTGAAATTGAATTTCATAGTAAGTATCTCAGTGACTTTCAACTGAGTCGTCTTGTACAGGCGAGTCTTCGAAAATACACCGTGGCCATTACGGCTTATATCAGCGATGCGGTGATCATTGAAGACATGTGCCTTGGCGTGTTCTTCGATCACTTTCAGGAAGACGGGACGTATCTAACAGCCAATGGCGGAATCATTTGCACGACGAAAATTCAAAAGGCTTGGAAAGAAGGACGTTTCTGGCTTTTGGAGACGGAGGAGGGGAATTACCTCGTTGGTAGCTTCAAACGCGGCGGTGGGCGACGTAGTTTTCTTGAGTTGCTACGATCATGTGAACGTCTCAAATCAGAAGATTGAATACTTGATCTCTAGCGCAGTGGAGATATGACTGTATGGCAGTTGATGAGCGCTGAATTGCAATTACGGTTTTGATCAGCCGCGCTCCGAGTTTGACGTGCGGAGCGCTTCAAATTGCCGCTATCCGGTGGGACTCATTTTTCCATCGGATTGATTCATAGCTCACCTTGGTTTAATAGCCAAAGTTGTTCAGCAGTTTCTGCAAAAATTCACGCCTACGTTGGACAATGCTCAAAATTAGGTAGTCACGGTCGGTATCTCTCGTCGACAGATGCCCAGCGTCCACAAGGCCATTAATGTAGCCTTCAGCTCTGCCTCTAGCTTCGAGCAACGTCTTTGTGGAAGTGCTTTTGTAGATGTCTGAATCGCCCCGGCTTTTCTAGACACTCTCCAAGCTCGCTGTGTAACGCTTTTCAAACTCTACCGGTGACAGCTGATTGTTGAAACCATGACGACGCTTCGAGTTGTAAAAAATCTCGATATAATCGAACACATCACCACGAGCATCCTCTCGTGTGGTGTAAATTCTCCGCTTGATCCGCTCCCGTTTTAGCAGCTGGAAGAAGCTCTCAGCTACGGCATTGTGGTGGCAGTTTCCTCGACGACTCATGCTGGCGATCAGGTTGTTGGCCTTTAAAAAACTGCGCCAATCAGAACTGCTGTATTGACTGCCCTGATCAGAGTGAATCATCACCTCTTGCTTCGGTTTTCGCCTCCAAACCGCCATCAGCAGCGCATCAATGGCTAAGTCTCTGGTCATTTGTGGCTTCATTGACCAGCCAACAACCTGGCGTGAAAACAAATCGAGCACCACGGCTAAATACAGCCAGCCTTCATATGTTCGAATGTAGGTGATGTCGGTGACCCAGACTTTGTTGGGCTCTCGGACATCGAACTGGCGCTTCAGCAAATTTGGCGAGGCAACCGCTGGTTTGCCGCCAGATTTCCCTGGTCGCCGCCGATACCCAGTCTGAGAACGCAATCCCTCAAGGCGCATTAACCTAGCCACCCTATGGCGGCCGCAGCTTTCGCCAACCTCGCGCAGGTCATCATGAATTTTGCGATAACCATAAACACCACCGCTTTCCGGCCAAGAATGCTTGATCAAACCAAGCAGTCGTTGATCGTCCTTAGCTCGCGCAGATTTTGGTTCAGATAGCCACGCGTAATAGCCGCTGGGATGAACCCTCAGCGACAGGCAAAGCCGTCGAATGGAGTAATCACCGGCAAGCTGCTTAATAAAGGCGCACTTCAGCCGCACTCCTTGGCAAAGTACGCGGCGGCCTTTTTTAAGATGTCTCGCTCCTCCGTCACTCGCTTTAGCTCAGCACGCAGACGACGAAGCTCGGCACTCTGATCGTCCTCTTGAACGCGTTGCTCCTGAGGCTTGGTGTAGCGCTTAATCCAAGCATACAGGCTGTGCACGGACACACCCAATCGCGCAGCCACCTCCGAGACAGGAAGCTGCTTTTCGGTCACTTGGTTGACCGCCTGGATCTTGAATTCTTCGGGATATCGATGGTTGCTCATGGCACCTCCTAATGGGCCTCATTTTAAGGCTTGGAGATGTCTACGAAACTAGGGGCGATTCAGCGTTCGCTGGCTGTTAGAGCAGTGTTTCGTATATACCAAGTTTAATCGCCCAGATTTAGTAGGCAAATCCATACCTCAAAGAGGTTGACCTCAATACTTCGCTTTTGACAGGAAACAATAAATTAGAGATTCCTAATCTAGACTCCTCAGTGCGGGTCTTCGTTATCGCTCCTCATGAACCTGATACCTAAACGATTTGCGGCTAATTCCAGAGTTTGGTGTATTGTTAGTGGACTAACTACGGAGAGACTAAACATGTCCAAGCTCGCTGAATTCCGCCAGCTCGAAAAACACCTAGCCGAGCAACTACAAGCCCTAGAAGCCCTGAAAGGGGATGCTGGCCTCAAAAAGGAAATAGAGTTCGAAAAGAAGCTGCGCGCTCTTCTTGCTGAGTACGGTTATAGCCTGTCTAACGTAATCAACTTATTGGATCCTCAGGCTGGCCGCAGCGCTCCAGTGGTCGAATCCAAACCAGGGACTCGTAAGACTCGTCAGGTTAAGGTCTACAAAAACCCGCACACTGGCGAGGTCATCGAAACCAAAGGTGGGAATCACAAAGGCTTGAAGGAATGGAAAGCTGAATATGGTTCGGACACCGTCGAGTCTTGGCTAGCCAAGTGATTCAGGTTTGAGTGAAAAAGGGCCCCTTAAGGGCCCTTTTTTGCAGTGTAGAGCTAAGAATCCGAGTTGTAAGCTTCCGGCAATTTCATCTAAGCATTTACGTAGACTTTGAGATGGTGCCCGACTATGCGGACACCATCTCTGATTAACTAGGTGGTTGGGCTTATCGATATTTCGGGTGCGTGGCTTACTGGAAAGTTTACCGAACGAGCAATGAAGCATTTTTCGTGAGCTATTTTGTGCAGCGTCTGAGCCTTAGCGATCTCAGACCCCGGTGCCAGGATCACTTTCGGCCTCAAAATAACTGAGGTGAACTGACCAGCGCCGTTGCTCTCCTCGACCATTGTCCCTTGAGCGTTGTCCTCGTAGGCCACCACAACGATCCCGGCTTCAGCGCAAATGCCAAGGTACCAAAGCTTGTGGCACGCAGATAAGGATGCCAATAGCAATTCCTCGGGATTCCAGCGCGTAGGGTCTCCTCGAAAACTGGGGTCGGACGACCCCTCAATTGGTATTTTGCCGTTAGCTGCGATTAAGTGCGCCCGGCTGTAACCTCGATAAGATGACGTTCCTGTCCCGTTGTTGCCGGCCCAAGTTACCTAGACTTCGTACTCGTGCGCTTTATCTACCATTGATCCCTCCTGGGAAAGTTCTCGAAAAGTACATTAAAAAACGGACTTATTGAGTAAGCACCTCGACGAGGTAGCAGTTCCATAATTTCACTGACCCACTGCGTAGACCGGCGAGTGAGTACGTCCTTCAAATAAGCATACGGATCATGCCCTTTGAGTCGCGCCGACTTGATCAGGCTCATGATCACCGCCGCCCGTTTGCCGCTGCGTAGTCAACCTGCGAAGAGCTAGTTTTTGAGACCCAAGGCTCACGGTCGAATCTGGATCTCGGCCCAATTATTGTCTATGAGTATGGCCCCGTCATCTATGTAGCGCGACAGCGTCGTCCAGCACTTGGCTCTAAGCCAAGGGTCTGCTGATAGGCTCGGTGGCGAGCCAGATAGAGTCGGGGATCATTGCAACAGGTCTCGCAGAAACGTCGCACAGGCAGCCGCGTTTTCGGTCGGCCAGTTAACTTTGACTGTGTCGCGAGGGTGCGGGATTTCGAGGAAAATAGTCGCAGCGGTGATATCTGGTCGTGACTTCGGCGACGGTAATGTCAGCGGAATAAAGGCAGGTTGCCCATGTTGAACGCTTCTGGGTTCCTCGCCTTGCACTCGTTGCTACGGCGTCAGTAACATCCAGGCCAAACCTACATTAGCGATTGCGTTTGCAATGGAAGTGTTCATGAACAGCAAACACCGTGGCGGAGCCTATATTCGAGCAGCGTATGCTTTCACATCTCTGCTTGCAGATCTCCTAAGGCGTTTGGGGGAACTTAACGTCCTAGAGGAACCGGAAGAGATATTGGGCCTAGAGCCTGACATTGTCTTTGGTCGGCGAGATACGTTGACAATGGTTGAAACCAAATTCTATCGACGTTCCTCCCCACCTCCATCGTCTACCTTTAAACGCGCCCTCGAACACACCGCTGATAGAGGCATTAGGATGGGGGCGTCCACTATCGTGCTGGCAATATCGTGAGCAAATACTGGCCATGAGCACGCGGCAGTTCGTAACCGATGGCGTGACTGAGCCCCTTAACGCGGACTTCTGGTACGAACAGGCAAACACCATCGCCGCAAAAGGGCAGCGTCTATTAGCGTTTGCCGCTAGATCCGTTCCGCACGAGCACACGGTGTGGGGTTGAGTGATGTGCAAGGAGAGCTAACCTTATTGGGTACGGTCGGACTGATTGACTCACCTAGATCCGAGACGAGCAAAGCCATTCAACAATGTGTAGCTGCGGGCATTGTCGTAGAAATGATTACTGGTGATCATGGCGGTACCGCCGCTGCTATCGGTCGTCAGATTGGCTTGCAAAATCCCGACCAGGTGCTGACTGGTGGAGACCTTGACTCCACGAGTGATGCAGTCCTTAAGGAGGTGGTAAAGGATGTCAATATCTTTGCTCGTACTAGCCCTGAATATAAGCTTAGATTGGTTATACTGCAGCGATCAAATGGCATGACAGTGGCAATGACCGGTGATGGCGTTAACGATGCACCAGCGCTAAAGCGAGCCGATGCAGGTATTGCCATGGGTGGAAAAGGCAGTAAAGCCGCGAAGGAAGCAGCTGACCTGGTGCTGGCCGATGACAACTTCGCGTCCATCGTAGCTGCAGTGCGCGAAGGACGGACAGTCTACGACAACATTAAGAAAGTACTGAGCTGGACGTTGCCTACCAATGCTGGGGAGACAATTACTATAATAGTAGCCTTGTTACTCGTTCTTACACTTCCAGTGACGGCAATTCAGATTCTGTGGATTAATTTGATAACCACAGTGAATCTCGGCATCGCACTGGCATTCGAGCCCACCGAGGAAAACACAATGCGTAGGCCGCCCCATTCACGCCATAAGCCTCTGATAAATGGTGCATTGGTGTGCCACATGGTACTTGTTTCTTTTTTGTTACTATGCGGAGTTTACGGTATTTTTTCGTATGCGATCGATCGAGGATACTCGATAGAGTTGGCTCGAACCCTCGCGGTCAACACTTTAGTGGTGATGGAAATATTCCATCTGTTTTTCATTCGTAATCTCTACAGCACATCGCTTACATGGAAGGACATTTGCGGCACTAAGGTCGTGTGGGTGACCGTCGCGGTGGTAATGGTAGCTCAGTTCGCCATCACCTATACTCCGTCGTTGCAGAAGGTGTTTGCTACTGAAGCGATCCCTTTCCTTGATGGCCTACTGGTAATAGGAGTTGGGGTTGCATTTTTTATGGTCATTGTGATTGAGAAGCAGACTCGAGTCTGTTTGTCCGAGTAGAACTGATTGCAAGCTGGCAATCCCCTAACGACGAGCATCTTCAGGCCACTGAAAGAGAATTTAGAAAATGCATAAAGTACTTGTAGCTGTCGATGGTTCCGAGCACTCGGAGCGCGCAGTGCGTTACCTTGTTGGGCTAATCCAAGATGGCGGGTTACTGGGCGGCAGTGTTGAGGTGCATCTGGTGAATGTACAGCCACTGTTACCAACTCGAATTGCACACGACATGAGAGCGGATGAGATTGATCGTTACTACGGTGATAAAAGTGCTGAGAGCTCACAAAAAGCTGGGGTACTTCTGAAGCAGGAAGGGGTTGCATTTACACTTCACACCTTACAAGGCGATGCAGCAAGCCAAATCGTGGCGTGCTCACACTCTTTAGGAAGTAACAACATCATCCTAGGCTCACATGGCAACGGCTTTCTTGCAGGGATTTTTATGGGCTCTGTCGCGGCAAAGGTGATTCAGCTCTCAGATATACCAATCACCTTAGTCAAATAGGAGATCGTCAAATGCATGATAGTGCGACCCCATAAGTGGGTTATCAAAGGCCGATATTCTGGAATGACTTTGATTTAGTTGAGTCATGCGCAGCATAAGCTATCCACTTTTCTATGCGTGTGGTTCCCTCGACATTTGATGTCTCGAGCGACTGAGAGGCAAATCACTTGCCCCTCAGTTCTGACTCCCGGCTGATGCTTTCAATTTGGAGTGAAACCTACTTGGGTATATACGCAGCTACCGACTTGCGAATCTCTTCCCGCGCCTCATCCGCGCTCCCCCAACGCCCCATCTTCACCCACTTACCCGGCTCCAATGCTTTGTAGTTTTCAAAGAAGTGCTGGATCTGTGCGAGGAGTAGCGCAGGGAGGTCTGAGCACTCCTTTACGTCGTTGTACATCGAGCTGAGTTTTTCATGAGGCACAGCGATCACCTTGGCATCCGCTCCGGCTTCGTCAGTCATGTACATCACACCCACCGGGCGACTGCGGATGACAACTCCAGGTGAGACGGGATAAGGGCAAACCACCAGGACGTCCAGAGGATCTCCGTCATCGCTCAACGTATTTGGAATGAACCCGTAGTTGGCCGGATAGAACATCGGTGTGCTTAGGAAGCGGTCAACGAAGATCTGTCTGCTCTGCTTGTCGACCTCGTACTTGATCGGCGAGTGGCTTGCAGGGATCTCAATAACTGTGAAGAAGTCATCGGGGATCGCGTTACCAGCAGGAATGTCCGCGTAGCTCATGTTCATACCTCCGATGTTGTAGAAGTGGTTGCGTCGGACGGATCTCTCCCAAGTGGGCTCATTTCTTTTGGCAAATCGACTATCCATTCGCCTAACATCATTCCCTGATAGCGACGGTTTTGTTGAGTAAAGAAAACGACCATAAAGCCTTTTATGTCTATCTCCTCAGCGAGTACCAATCACTTGGTATGAAATAAGCCCTGCAGCGGTCATCGCCAACGAACCAACCACGTGCAACGAAATTGAGCCAAGCGCCCAGAGCAGTTTTCCTTCCTGAATCAAGGTGACTGTTTCGGCTGAAAATGTAGAAAAAGTGGTAAGACCACCACAAAATCCGGTGATGATCAGGAGGCGCCATTCAGGGCTGAGCGAAGGCGATGCAGCCAAGAAGGCGATGGTCAGCCCTATGAGATAACCCCCGACCATGTTCGCGACTACAGTCCCGGGAGGAATCGTAGGAAATAGAGCGTTCAGCTTTATACCCAAAAGCCAGCGTAACCAAGCACCAGCTGAGGCGCCGATGGCAATGACGATCAATGATTTCAGCATGGCGAGCACTCCTTACCAAACCTGGAGGGCCAAGCATGCAGAGGGACAGCGCTGTAAGATGGGCGAAGCACGAAAAGTAAGATCATATCCTGTCCTAAATTAGGGACAGGGAGGCACACCTACGCACCCTGTCCAGGGTTCACGTAGGCATCATCAGCACAAGGCGGTTAAAGGAGGAATGCCATCTCCTGATAAGATCCTATAGCATCCGCGCTACTGACATCAATAACCTCCTCTACAGATCAAGATACCTTTGGCTGATGCTTGCTTTCAAAGTACACCGCTGAGCCACCATCCAAGCATTCCACTGCCCAAGACGACTACCCATGGGGGAACCCTCCAAAACATTAGGGCGACAAGGGCTATCAGCGCCAAACCAAAGTCTTGAGGTTTCAAAATTGCACTCGTCCAGACTGGGTTATATAAGGCCGCCAAGAGTAGCCCTACTACTCCCGCATTAATTCCTGCAAGGGCCGATTGGGTGCGAAAACTATGTCGTAGTTGCTCCCAGAATGGCAACACGCCGATTACGAGTAGGAATGAAGGTGCGAAGATAGCAACCAGGCATACCGTAGCTCCGATCCAACCAGAGGGTTGGGCGTTCATGGACGCTCCGAGAAATGCTGCGAAGGTAAAGAGCGGGCCCGGTACGGCCTGTGCTAAGCCATACCCTGCAATGAATGTGTCGTTGGTTACCCATCCGTTGAATACGGTCGCAGACTGAAGTAACGGTAGTACAACATGCCCCCCTCCAAAAACTAATGACCCTGCTCGGAAAAAGGCATTCGTCATAGCTAGTGCTTCAGAGGGCCAAACCTGGATCAATAATGGTAGGCCTACCAATAAGCCAAAGAACACCACCAACGATACCAGACCTACTTTTCGGCTAACTGATATTGGAAGGGGCTCAGCTGTATGCTGTTGAGCGGGCTTGAAAAGCATCAGACCGATGACAGCACTGCAGATAATCACGGCGATCTGCCCCCAGGCATTTGGCCAGATGAGTGCTGCGCAAGCTGCAAACACAGCGATGGTTACCCTGGGCACATCAGTACAAATATTGCGCGCCATTCCCCAGACGGCTTGAGCAACAACAGCAACCGCGACGATCTTAAGTCCGTGCAAAAGACCGCTTGGGAATGTATTTCCCCACGCGGACATCCCTTGCGCAAACAAAACGAGGATCATTGCCGATGGCAGTGTGAACCCAGCCCACGCGGCAACTGCTCCAGAGAACCCAGCACGCGATAGCCCCAAACCTATGCCTACCTGGCTACTGGCAGGCCCTGGCAGAAACTGGCACAGGGCGACCAAATCGATATAACTGCGCTCACTGAGCCATTGGCGCCGAACAACAAACTCTTCGCGGAAGTAACCTAGGTGTGCAATTGGCCCTCCGAAGGAGATGAATCCCAAGCGCAAGAACACCAGAAAAACCGTCCACGGGGTATGGGCTGTAATCATCTTGGTACTACTTTCAGCTGACAAGATTCATGCTCCCAAAAATAGCTGCTGTACTGACCAATTAACACTGTGGCCACGCTCTACAATCCAATATGCCTGTTTTAGGAGGCGCTTACATCGATTTACACACACACACCGACGACTTTGGGCAGAGGCAGGGCGATGGTTACCTTAGTCAGCAGGTCAATCCGCAAGAAGCCGTTGAAGTAGCCCGAGGCGTGACTGGACATTCAGTGGATTTAAAAGGCCTGCTTGGGCTGGGCCCGGTGTCCGATCTACATACCAAAATCTGCCTCAAGACGGGAACCCTTCAAATTGGTCGGCAATGTCCCGACGGGCATGATTTTAAGTTTCTCGCTAGTGAGATACTCGGCGTGAGCGGAGTAAGTCGCGATTCACCCTTGCTCAACCGACCTATAAGGCACAGCCGCGTCTGCAGCAGCTGGGTAAATCTCAGAATACTCAGCACATCATCCTGAATAACCCTTAGTTTCATAGACATATCCATGCCACAAAGATGTTGACCTCAATACTTCGCTTTTGACAGGGAACGAATAAATTTAGAGTGTGAGCCCAGACTCCATAGTGCGCGTCTTCGTGATCGTTACTCATGAATCTTATACCTAAACGATTGACGGAAAACTCCAAAGTTGGTGTATTGTTATGAGACTAACTACGTAGAGACTAAACATGTCCAAACTTGCTGAATTTCGCCAACTCGAAAAACACCTTGCCGAACAACTCGAGGCTCTCGAAACACTGAAAGGCGATGCTGGTCTCAAAAAGGAAATAGAGTTTGAGTCGAAGCTGCGCGCTCTGCTTGCTGAATACGGTTACAGCCTGTCTAACATCATCAACTTGTTGGATCCTCAGGCTGGCCGCAGCACTCCAGTAGTCAAATCCAAAGCTGGCACTCGTAAGCCACGTCAGGTGAAGGTCTACAAAAATCCGTACACTGGCGAGGTCATCGAAACCAAAGGTGGGAATCACAAAGGTCTGAAGGAGTGGAAGGCAGAACACGGCTCAGATACCGTTGAGTCCTGGCTGACCAAGTGATTCAGGTTTGAGTACTAAATGGGGCTGAGAGCGCCTTTTTTAGCAAGTTAAGGATGTTTTCTAATGGTAGAAGGGCTGTTAACAGCCCTAGTTACGCATAGCAGTCGATCGCGTTGTTACGGTCTAGGTACTTAAGTAAAAACTGTCTTTGTCGTCGAGATTTTGGGTAAGTTTTATAGGGTTTTCCGGGACTCTGTCATGAGTGGATAGTCCGTATAGCCGCGCTCTTCACCTTGGTAGAAAGTCGCTGGGTCTGCTTTATTCAGCTGTTCGCCTTGCTTGAAGCGATCGACCAAATTCAGGTTGACCAAGAACGCTGTGCCGAAGGAGACTAGGTCTGCATTACCGTAGCTTAAGGCGCTTTCTGCTTTCTGCTTTCTGCTTTCTGCTTACTCTGCGTCATAGCTACCATTGGCCATGTAGGTGCCACCAAAATGACGTTTCATTTTGACGAAATTAAATTAACCTTCTCCCAGTTCCACTACTTGAATGTAAGTCCGACGTTTAGGATGATAGCGTTCGCTTAAAAGTACGTGGAGGACTATCGTCCTTAATGCTGGAGTTCGGAAGGTGTGTTCGCCGGTACCTTACAACGATAATTTTATATTGCCGAATAAAACCTCTGTATTGCCAGCCACTCTACTGGCCTAGTCACTAAGGGACTCCACATGATCGCTCGTTGGCGCTGGGTAACGAATCAACTGACTAAAAGGCTTTGGTTTAGAGCCTCGCTGTTTTCACTTCTCGGTGTAGCTACAGCACTGGCAGCTGTTGTTTTCAAAGATTTCATCCCTGAATCATTATCAGCACGCATCGGCGCGGACGCTGTGGACAAGATTCTGGGGATCATCGCTTCCAGCATGCTGGCCGTCACAACGTTTTCGCTAAGTACTATGGTCACGGCTTATGGTGCCGCTAGCAGTGGAGTCACACCGCGCGCCACCACCCTAGTAATGGAGGACACCACGACTCAAAATGCCCTTGCCACGTTTATTGGTTCATTCTTATTTAGCCTGGTAGGGATCATTGCGCTGAGTACCGGAGCCTATGGTACTCAAGGTCGAGTATTGTTATTCGCAGTGACGATAGGTGTAGTCGTCCTGATTGTTTACACCCTCCTGCGTTGGATCGATCACTTGTCCAAACTCGGAAGGGTTGGAGAAACCATTGACCGTGTCGAGAAAGCTGCGATTGAGGCAATCAGCCAGCGCGTTCAGTGGCCATATTTGGGCGGTTCGGTTTACCCCACTGATCTGGTACTACCTCTTAGCGCAATAAAACTCGCAAGTGATCAAACGGGCTACGTGCAACATATTGATGTGAGCGCCCTTGGAGTTATCGCGCAGGAGGAACAAATTCAGATTTATCTGACCGTGCTTCCAGGGACATTTGTACACGAGGGAATGCCACTCTTACAAATTGTAAGCTTGGGTAGCACGATGATTGATGATATCAGTACCGCTAGAAATAAAATTCGAGCGACGCTGACCATCGGCACTCGGCGAACCTTTGATAATGATCCCCGTTTTGGGCTCTGCGTGCTCTCAGAAATCGCTTCTCGCGCCTTGTCTCCTGCTGTCAACGATCCAGGGACAGCCATCGATGTGATTGGTCGGGGGGTGAGAACTCTGACTTGCTGGAGTAAGCCACAAGTCTCGAGCTCAAATAATGATCAAGGATGTAAACAAGTCTTTCTTCGAGGATTGACGGTTGATGATCTTTTCGACGATTTTTTTGCCCCGATCAGTAGGGATGGTGCAGCTTTGCTCGAGGTTAATCTCCGGCTATTAAAGGCCCTCATCAGTCTCGCTAAAATAAACCCTGCTATTTTCAAGGATGCCTGCATCAAACATACAGATCTTTTGATTGCTCGCGCAGATACCGCGTTAGCGCTGCAGAATGAAAAAGATCAACTTAGCTCATTGGCCAAGACGATGTACCTTTAGGGCCATCTGGTTGGTTTACTTGAAGCGGTGTAGGACTCTTTTTCTGTTAGGATATTGTCGATAAGGCATACCCGTAATGGGGATTAATATCTCCAAAAAACTGGGGTAATTAGCACCAGTACAGTGAGTATGGCCAGTCGTCCCAGCAGCATGCCAATGGTAAGCAACCATTTTGCTGCGTCAGGTATTGATGAAAAGTTACCAGCAGGCCCGATTATGGTGCCAAGACCTGGCCCAACGTTGCACACTGCATTAGCAGCGCCACTCACGCAGTCGTCCAGTCCGATCAAGGCGAGTCCTAAAGCGATTATTGCAATGGTGATGCTGAAGAAAACGGGAAAGTCAAAAGCGAGCGCCATATCTCCTCGTCAATTGGATGGCTGTTGTACTTTTTCTGAGTCACGGCTCTAGGATGGATCAATTGCTTCAAGCCACCTATCAGTAGAGTGGCAGCAACCTGAAAGCGGAAGATTTTGAGGCCTCCTGCCGCAGATCCCGAACATCCACCAACAAAGGTGAGATAGAAGAGCAAAAGAACAGCAAAGCTTCCCTACAGCGTGTAATCGCCCACCGCAATTCCAGTGGTCGTAACAACAGAAGTCACGTTGACTGCGACGATACGATACGAAATGCATCCCACCATCCGTAATCGCTGTGAAAACAGAGCCATGTCCCTACGGCCAGCCAGGTGACAATCAAGAACCCAATAAATCCACGTACTTGGTGATCTTTAATCAGCGCACGCCGGTTACCGCGCAATGTTGCAACATACAAGGTAAACGGTAGTCTACCCAGAATCATGATGACCACAGCTACCCAGTGTATTGCTGGCTGCGTCCAATGCCCCAGTGAAGAGTCCGAAGTCGAGAATCTTCCAGTTGAGATCAAGGACATGGGGTGGTTGACCGCTTCGCAACAGCGGAAAGATCGCTACAGCCATGCCTATGAAGCCTATACCGCCGAGCCAATGCAGCATTGAGCGCCAGATCAATAATCCTGGTGAAGTGCTATCTAAACCACTTAAAACGGTAGAGCCAGTAGTTGTAATCCCGGACATCGTTTCGAAGAAAGCGTCGGTGAAACTAATACCGCTGATGAATACCATCGGCAATGCTGTGAAGGTGCATGCCACAACCCAACTGCCAGTCGTCAGCAGGTACATATCTCTAGGGCGAAGCTGTACGGGGTCTGGCCGCCCCCGTACGACCAATAGTAGTCCGCAGACAAAGGTAATACAACTCGACCAAAGAGAGGCAGGCAGGTCGTTGCTACGTTCATAGGCCACTAACGTAATCATGGGATAAACATGCTCACAGCTAGAGTGACGAAAAAGATGCCTAAGATGAAACCGATAAGCCGTATTGCAGCAAGGGACATAACGATAGCCCGAAAATTTAGCGCCTAGCAGTATCGGATTCTTAGGCCTTGAGCTCCGTAAATTTTTCGTAAAAAGCCTTCAGCTAATCGTTAGGTAGGGTCTCTAATTACGTGATAGGTCTTGCTTGATTCAATACATTAAACAGGTTGTACTGGAGTATTGATTGAAATTTAACCAAGCAATAAAAACCGAACTTAGTGCAGCTTTGTACTTACGGTCTCAATAAAAAATTTCCAATTGATAGGGGTGGAGAGCTTGTGAAGAGGAGCGCAGATAGCTGATATTGACAAAATGTATCTCGCCACCCAAATCTAGGCAGGAAGTCGCAATCGGTGACAATTTGACGGTATACTTACCACTCACCCGATACCTTGAGCTACAGGAACATCAGCATGACTGTACTCCAAACGATCTACTGGCAGCCTACGCCGCCTTAGCGCTACGCCCCCTCGCAACACCTTGCTTCCGCTAGCTTCGCTCGCGGGTGCTCACTGCTGTACGCCTGGTTTTGCACCTTAAGCACACAGCAAAAAATCCTCAAAATTTGAATTTGTATCGATTCGCTCGCCGTTCTCTTGGCGTGCGCGATGCTTTGCCTTGGATATTTTCTATGCTGCAAAAATTTAGACAAACGTGGTTTTCCAACGTCCGTGGCGACGTGCTCGCGGGGTTAGTGGTCGCACTCGCGCTTGTCCCTGAAGCAATCGCCTTTTCCATCATCGCCGGTGTTGACCCCAAAGTCGGTCTCTACGCCTCCTTCTGTATCTGTGCTGTCATCGCCTTTGTCGGCGGGCGCCCCGGAATGATCTCGGCGGCTACCGGCGCCATGGCACTGCTCATGGTTACGCTGGTTAAAGAGCACGGACTTCAGTATCTGCTGGCCGCGACCCTTCTATGTGGCGTACTTCAAATCCTTGCCGGCTACCTGAAGCTTGGCTCGTTGATGCGGTTCGTTTCACGGTCGGTAGTCACCGGTTTCGTAAACGCATTGGCGATCCTGATTTTCATGGCGCAGTTGCCGGAACTTACGAATGTCACCTGGCACGTCTACGCCATGACGGCAGCGGGCCTCGGGATCATCTACCTGTTTCCATACGTACCGAAGATCGGCAAGCTGATTCCGTCACCGTTGGTGTGCATCCTGACGCTGACTGCCGTCGGCATTTACCTCGGTTTGGATATCCGCACCGTCGGTGACATGGGCCAACTGCCGGATACGTTGCCGATTTTCCTTTGGCCCGAAGTGCCGCTGAACTTTGAAACCCTGCGCATCATTTTCCCGTACTCGGCTGCGTTGGCAGTAGTGGGTCTACTCGAATCAATGATGACCGCGACCATCGTCGACGATCTGACCGATACCACCAGCAACAAAAACCGCGAGTGCAAAGGCCAGGGCGTGGCCAACATCGCTGCCGGTATGCTTGGCGGCATGGCCGGTTGCGCCATGATCGGCCAGTCGATCATCAACGTGAAATCTGGTGGCCGCACCCGTCTCTCGACATTGTGTGCCGGCGTTTTCCTGCTGCTGATGGTGGTATTTCTTGGCGAATGGCTCTCCAAGATCCCGATGGCGGCGTTGGTTGCCGTGATGATCATGGTGTCCATCGGCACCTTCAGTTGGGATTCGCTGCGTAATCTGAAAGAGCACCCGCTGTCGACCAACCTTGTCATGGTCGCGACTGTTGTAGTCGTCGTGGCAACGCACAACTTGGCCTATGGCGTACTGGTAGGTGTGCTGCTGGCATCACTGTTCTTTGCTAACAAGGTTGGACACTATCTCGATATCAAGAGCAGTCTTGAAGAGGCTGAATCTCATCGTACTTACCGCGTTGTGGGCCAGGTGTTCTTCAGCTCCGCCGACAAGTTCACCAATGTTTTCGACTTCAAAGAAGCGGTCAAGAAAGTCACCATCGACCTGACCCAAGCGCATTTCTGGGATATCACCGCCGTTGCTGCACTGGACAAGGTAGTCATTAAATTCCGTCGAGAGGGTGCAGAGGTTGAGGTGCTGGGGCTGAATGAAGCCAGCGCTACTATCGTTGACCGATTTGGCGTGCATGACAAACCTGACGCCATCGACAAGCTCATGAGCCACTAAGGAGATCAACAATGACCCACGTAATGGCATGCATTGATAACTCACAGTCCTCACTGGCGGTCTGCGACTACGCAGCATGGGCGACGCAAGAGTTGGATGCGCCTCTTACCTTGCTGCATGTATTGGATGAAGAGAAATACCCGGCTGCAGCAGATCTCAGCGGCAATATTGGCCTCGGGAGCCGAGAGCATCTGCTCGAAGAGCTGGCTACGTTGGATGCTCAGCGCGCCAGGCTTGCTTTGGAACAAGGACAGCACACGCTCGAGAAGGCAAGGGAGCGGACGGTCATCGCCGGTGCAGCTTTTCCTGAAATGAAGCAACGCCATGGCCATCTGGTAGAAAGCCTGAGCGAGCTTGAGAAAGAGATTCGACTGTTGGTCATTGGACGATTGGGTGAAGACAGCACACGCGGTGCTCAAAGCCTCGGCAGCCAGATTGAAGCTGTCGTACGCACAATTCACCGTCCAATTTTGGTCACAGCCAGCAGCTATAAAAAGCCGGAAAAAGTAATGCTCGCATTTGACGGCAGCCCAACAGCGTACAAAACCGTTGAGATGCTTGCAGCCAGCCAGCTTTGCGAAGGGTTACCCATTCACCTGGTTATGGTTGGAACAGACTCAGGAGATAATCGAGAGGCGCTCGATAAAGCCAGAAGCATGCTTCTAACTTCAGGCTTTGTAGTCCATGCAGAGATCCGCCAAGGAGAGGTGGAGATGGCACTTCACGCTTATCAGGCAGAGCACGCAATTGTTCTTCTCGTCATGGGCGCTTATGGGCAATCACGCATCCGACAGTTTCTGGTAGGCAGCACGACTACGACAATGCTTCGAACAGCCACCATGCCTGTGTTGCTGCTTCGCTGAAGTGTCGCTTGCGGGCACAGCATTTCCAGGACTCCAGAAATACTGTGCCCATCTTAAATGATGATTACCTGAAAAAGTCCTGGCTGAGACCTCATGCAACTCATAACCGAAATTATTCACCCAGAGCTGAAATCCAAACAAGGCAGGGTGTTCCGCCGTCATGCCGCACGCGGCATCGTGTTGCGGGACGAACAGATCCTGTTGCTGTTCACCGAGCGCTATAACGACTTCAGCTTTCCTGGAGGCGGCCTTGATGGTGACGAGGACATTGTCACAGGCCTGAAGCGTGAGCTTGAGGAAGAGACTGGTGCCCGTGAGATTCAGGTACTCCAGCACTACGGTTATATCGAGGAATACCGGCCTTATTGGAAGCCACAATATGACCTAATGCACATGACGTCGCATTTTTATCTATGCGAAGTAGCGACTCAGCTAGAGCCGGTCAGGATGGAAAGCCACGAAATCGCTAATGGAATGCGGCCTGTCTGGATCAACCTGCATGAGGCCATAACGCACAATGAAGCCGTGATGCAGCGTCAGGAGTCATCGATGGGGCAGTCAATTCAGCGCGAAACTTTCATGCTGAAAAAAGTCGCATCCGACTTGTTGGTGACGATTCGCGGTTAAGAGGACGCCTCGGTAGCTTTTGGTGTAAAGCGCGATGACCAAACTTCGCCAATCGATGTTACGGCCACAGGATTTCGATCAGGGAGAAATTCTGTGGCCGTCTTGCTTACGCTTAACTGGAAATCGTGGCGGGCGCAGCGGCAGGAACAGCACTGCGTCGCAAAATCAGGACACCACCGATTGCAGCCAGGGTCGAACCAATCAACACACCCACTTTTACTTCGTCAATCAGGTGAGCTGATCCTGCAAACGCCAGGTTCCCGATGAACAGGCTCATGGTGAAGCCGATGCCACACAAGAGCGCAACGCCGTAAAGCTGTGCCCAATTGCTGCCTTCCGGCAGTTTGGCCAAGCCCATACGAATGGCCAGAGCAGCCAATAGGAAGATGCCAATCTGCTTGCCCACCAACAAGCCGAGCGCCACACCCAACGGAACTGGGTCAACTAGGTTCTCCATGGAAATACCGGCCAGTGAAACTCCCGCATTGGCGAAGCCAAAAATCGGCACCACAGCGAACGCTACCCACATGTGCAGCTTTTCTTCTAGGAACAGCAGTGGAGACCGGGCTTCCTCTTCAGGCTTGCCCATTGGAACGCACAGTGCCACAGCGACACCCGCAAGGGTGGCGTGCACTCCCGATTGCAGCACGAAGAACCACAGCACACCACCGACCAGCAGATATGGGAACAATCTTCTGACGCCGAATCGATTCATTGCGATCAGAATGATCAGGGTTGCAAGCGATGCCAGCAACATCGGCATGGAAAGACCGGTCGTGTAGAAAAAGGCGATGATGACCACAGCACCTAGGTCGTCGATGATTGCCAAAGCGGCGAGGAAAACCTTCAACGAAGTCGGGACTCGCTTACCCAGCAACGACAAGACGCCAAGGGCGAATGCAATGTCGGTAGCGGCTGGGATAGCCCACCCCTTCAAGGTCTCAGAGTTACCCCAGTTAATTGCGATGTAGATCAGCGCAGGCACAACCATGCCGCCTAAAGCACCAAACCCAGGCAACGCGCGCTGACCCCAAGTGGAGAGCCCGCCTGCCAGAACCTCTCTTTTGATCTCGAGTCCGACCATCAGGAAGAAGATCGCCATCAGGCCATCGTTGACCCAATGCTCCATAGACATACCCAACCAGACACTGTGCAAGGCTGCAAAATAACCTTGGGAGAGAGGTGAATTGGCCACAATCAGTGCCGCGAGTGCTGCGCCCATCAGCACAAGACCGCCAGCGGATTCCGACGACATGAAGCGAGCTAAAATTGCAGCTGCTCTTGGGGTTTCTGCAGGCGTTCTATTGTCGGTCATCAGTGTCCTTGCGCTTCGATCTAAAGAGAGTATTTTAACATCCGACGTTTACCGGTGCGGCTGTCTAAATAGCCTGTAACGATTATTGTCACAGGCGAAATCAGCCTCCAGCTTGTTCAACTACGCCCCAGCACCGGCTTCGTCTGTCATATACATCACGCCGACAGGACGACTACGAACGACAAGGCCAGGCGGTACCGGGCAAAAGCAAAAACCAGAACGTCCAAAGGATCACCTTCAGCGGTCAACCTATGTGGGGCTAACCTTTGTTGGCCGGATAAAACAAAGATGTACCGAAGAAGCGATCAACGAAGGTCAGAGCCAATGAGCCTAACCAAAACAGCCTTGGCATTGCTAACTCCTACTTGCAACACCGACTCAATCTCCGCCATAGAAATCTCAGACGAAGATTTTCCCGCAGCTGGGTTAACAACCAACGCTAAACATGCATATTCGAGTTCTAACTCACGAGCCAGCGCCGCTTCAGGCATTCCGGTCATACCTACAATGTCACAGCCGTCACGCTCCATTCGGATTATTTCCGCAGCTGTCTCTAGGCGAGGGCCTTGCGTGCAGCCATAAACACCTCGTGCACTGAAATCAAAACCCTCAGCCGCCAATGCAGTAATCAGCCTAATGCGCAACTCATTAGTATAAGGTTTGCTGAAGTCAATATGAGTGACTTTGTCTAGATCTTTATCAAAGAACGTCTGCTGACGGCAGTATGTATAGTCAATTAGGTCGTGAGGAACACAAAATTTACCAGCTCCCATTGCATGATTAATCCCACCAACAGCGTTGAAAGCGAGAATTGAATCTGCTCCGGTCTCCTTAAGGGCCCAAACGTTAGCTCTGTAATTAACTTGATGGGGCGCATAGCGATGTGGCTCGCCATGGCGAGACAAAAACATAACCTCCCGACCTCCATAGTCGCCTATATAAATATCACCCGATGGCTCACCGTAAGGAGTATTGATTGATATAGACTTTCTATTTCTAAGGTCTTCCAAGTCGGCTAGCCCAGAACCACCTATAATTGCGTAAACGGTCATATATAATCCTTCAATAGAATAGTCGCACCTTTCAGAGCTAAGGGGATGCGCTAATTGTGGATGTGCAGTTGTATACTGAGCGACCTGAAGGCTGCTTGGTCGATTGACTGGTTGTCCATTCGAGCTAGCCGACTTCAACACACTGTACTGCCAATTTGAAAAAACAGTCAAGGCAAAATAAATTGGCGGTTAAAAATAGACCTTTCCTCGAAGTCTTACTAGTTCGTTTTTATTCGGTTTTTTAGTGGTGTGATGCTTAGGGGGACGGAGAGAAAACCAAAAAACCTAAAATGTATAAAGGCTATACAGTAAGCGGTTTTAAAAGTACGGCGAGTGGAATGCGCAACAAATTTGAATGATGCTCCACTCAACCTAAATAATTTAAAGCCCGCTGGTAATTAACGTCAGCAAGCAATTTTTTGGCTTAACGCTTCGGTAGTAAATTCGAGAGTTCAACCAAGTCGTTGACTATGTAATCAGGTGATTTCGCTAATGGATAGATTGCCTTTCCAGCTCGTGCTACGAATGCTGTTTTCATGCCTGTCTCCTTAGCGCCCGCTACATCCCAGCCATGTGCAGCGACTAACAAGGATTCCATACCGCTTACTCCGATTTTTTGCATCGCCCAATCATAGACCTTTAGATTTGGCTTATAGCTGTGCACAGCTTCACCACTCAAATACTCGTCAAACAAATCATACAATCCTGCGTTTTTCAGTTGTTTCTCTACGGTGGAGCGTGACGAGTTTGTCAAAGCCACTAATTTGTAGCCTTTGTTCTTTAGCGTTTCTAATCCAGTGCGAACATCAGGATGCGCCGGAAGGCTAGTGATGGGGGCGATAGCTTTCTTCGCCTGGTCTTGAGTAATAGTCAACCCGTTCGATTGAGCAACCATGATTAGTGCTGCTGCACCAATCTGGCCAAAGTCATGGTATTGATTAATTGATGTCTCTACTAATGAATAATACAGCATCGTCGAAAACCAAATGCTCAACAAGTCAGGCCTGCCGCCAAGCGCATCTCCGACTGTTTTTTGTAGAGGATGAAGATCTAGAAGGGTTTCATTTACATCAAAAAAAATAACTTTAACATCTGTTTCCGAAGCTTTTGTTTTCTGGCTCGCGAATGCTAATGGCGAAGCGACCAGCAATGCAACCATTAGAAAATTAAAAACAGATCGAATACTTTTCATCTTTGGTCTATCTCTCATAATTTAAAAAAATTGGGCAGCATTTTAGTAATCCTGTGTTCTATGTTTCTTGCGCGAACACCCATTTCTCGCAACCAAACCAGTGAGCGCTAAAACGCAACCTGGAAGCGCTCAACTGGCATAACAGGTTGAAATCAGTTCTGCGTCCAAGCGCGGGCTGCAAACTTTTCATCTAGGGGAGTATGAAAGAGGTGATTGGAGTAATTACTAAGGGTCTTCACAGCCAACGCGAGAACGATTTCGAGGATGTGCCGCTCGCTGAACTCGGCCTTCAAAAACGACTGAACTGACTCTTCAGTTGGTAGGCCACGGGTCTGGAACATTACGCTGGTAAATTCGGCTAAAGCGGCAAGCTTGAAATCACTGATTGGTGTGCCATTGCGAATTGCGTCCGTCACCTCTGGGGACACACCTGACATGACGTCTGCCAAGGTGCTATGAGCAGCCATGCAGTATTCACATCCGTTCTCGCGGCTGATAACCAAGAAGATGACCTCTTGCTCCTCCAAGGAGAACCCTGATTCTTTTCTGAAGGCCGCATAGCCTTGCAGGTAGGTTTCGAGCAAACCTGGCGAATTAGCCATGCGTGCATACATATTAGGGATAAACCCTGTCTGTGCTTTTGCCTTAGTCAGTACATCCCGGCCATGACCTTCGGTAGATTCAGGAGTAAGCGACGGGAGAGAAATTTTGTATTCGCTGAGCATTATGAGCTCCTCTGTTTGCGGACTGATCAGTCCTTAATGTGGCTCGGTTGTGGCTCCGAGTGTCCAAAGACCTCTGGAAAAATTTACTGAGGGACGTTTTTTATTTTGGGACTGATCGGTTCATAAGTCAATTTCTCCCGAGAAGCCAATCGTGTGGAATGATGCTCGCACCAGCTTCAGGGGCTAAAGGGATGGACTGCTCTGTGTCGTCAGCAGCCTTACCCGGTCGGGCTTTGAAAAAAAATCCGATCAGTCCATAATGGCCGTATGAATCGCGGACGCCCCAGAATCTTTGACCCTGAACTTGTACTGGAAAATGCCATGGAGCTTTTCTGGAGTCGAGGCTATGACGCCACGAGCCTGCAGGATCTGCTTGAAGCTACTGGTCTTTCCAAAAGCAGTCTTTATGAAAGCTTCGGTAACAAACAGAGTCTATTCGAGACTGCATTCACTCGATATTTCGAGGGACGGGCAAGGTTTATGCGTGAGCGCCTTGATGAGTCCGAGTACGCGCTCGAATTCATTCGAGAATGCCTGATGTCCGTGCTCGAGGATGCTTCGCGAGACAGCCCCCGTGGCTGTATGCTCGTAAACGTAGCCAACGAATTTTCATCTTCCGACCCGGCGATACATCGCCTAGTGATCCTGGCTTCCAAGCGATTCCGTCGAGTGTTCGAGTTAGCGTTTGAGCGAGCCCAAGAGAGCGGTGAAATATCTGCTGATAAGACGCCGGCAGAGCTTGCCCTCTTAATGCATTGCATAATGAATGGTCTGCGCACCCAAACCAAATCTGGGCTCTCGCATCAAGAGTTGCTTATGGTGATCGATCTGGTAATGGCGCGCTGGGCTTAAATTTAACGAATTATGGACTGATCGGTTCTTAATTTACTCAAGACGGATTACCACGATGATCAAGGCAGTTGCATTCGATATCTACGGAACGTTAATCGACACTCAGGCTGTACTAGGCCAGTTGACACAAGTGGTTGGTGAGAAAGCGGTAGATGTGGCGAAGACTTGGCGACAGAAACAGTTGGAGTACAGCTTTCGCAGAGGTTTAATGCGTGATTATTGCGACTTCTCTGTCTGTACTCGCGAAGCATTGATCTTCGCCTGTCGCGAGCAGTTGATTGAACTGGACAGTGCTGAGATCCAGGTGCTCATGAACACCTACTCAGAGCTTGATGCATTCGATGATGTAAGCAGCGCGTTGGAGGAAATGGTAGGCAGTGGCTTGCATCTGTACGCATTTTCAAATGGTAGCAAGCAAGCCGTCGAGCGCCTGCTGCAGCACGCAAATATTCTCGCGTATTTTACTGAGATCGTAAGCGTAGAGTCGGTGCGCTCCTTCAAACCCGCGCCAGAAGTTTATGACCATCTGGTCGACGTGTGTGCGCTGCCCTCGGCAGAAATCTGCTTGGTTTCAAGCAATACCTTTGATGTCTTGGGAGCGATGTTTTCGGGCTTGAAATGTGCCTGGGTTAATCGTGACTCAGCGGCGCAATTTGATCCATGGGGAATTAAGCCGCACATAGTCTTGGGTGGCTTGGCAGGTGCCTGCCACGAAATACAAAGTCTTGATGTGTAAATAGCGCCCTAAGGAGTCAGGTCTTAAAGGAGGTCTGGCTGAATGTAGTCGTATTGGTCTCCACACTGCGCACCAGGTTCTGGGCAAGCGCTAGTAATATGTCGCCTATGATTAGTGAATTTTCGGGAGTGCGTGGGTAGGTTACGCTGGGAGGGGTAATCATTTTCGCGAACTATAAATAGCTGCTAATCGGGACGCTGGGACACCCATCCAATAAGCTATCGCGAGCAAACGATTACGAAACGACCGATGCCACCAGCCATCGCGCTGCCAGCGTCTTGCATCAACCCCCAGACCTTTAGCCAACTCTACGAATCGGCCTTGGTCACGGACGCGCCTCACAAGTTCGACCTCCTCGAACAACGGTGACGCATCATGTTGTCCAGATGATAGATAGATATCGTGCTGGAAAAATAATCCCTGGTCGCCGTAAGGAATCCCAAAGCGGGTACGCATGTTGATCAGCTTTTCTAACAACCTGCTTTGCCAGCAATTGGCATTGGAGAATCTGAATGCAAAATAACCTCCTGATGCACCGGAGTCGATTGCACTACGGATAGCAGGTAGACAGTCAAACGTTAAATGAGCGTCAGCATGCAAAAACCAGAGAATCGAATGAACTGCGTGGCTTGCCCCCAACCGCAGCTGCTCACCTCGGCAGGGTGATGCAGGTATCCACAGCGAACCATGACGCTGACAAATTTCTAGGCAACTCTCGCTTTGGGCCGCATCAACCACTATCAGTTGTAGTGACTCGCGCTCATTTTTTGCTATTAGATTTAGATGATTGAGCAGCTTTTCCAGCGATGCTTCGTCATTCCAGCAAGGCACGATAATGCTGACAGAGGCGCTATTTTGCATCTGATACTTCCAGCAAACCTGCCAACGCATTTTTCAGTTTTAATCTCTCAGGTCGTGCATCCTCAGCCAGTGCCTCTAGCAAGGGCTTTAGGTCTTCTTGGAGGTCGATGTCGAATAACTCACCAGCCAGTGAAACCGAGTGGCCCGAGCTCCGGCAACATTCGAGTAATGCTTGACCGAGATGCTGAGTGCTCCAAGGCAAAGCGCTCAAGGTCGGCCAGGGCTTACGAGAGGCCATAAGAACAACGCCACCATCTTGCGCCATCGTTAGCACTGTATCTGAGTACCGAAGTTGCTCGTTCACACGTTGATAGTCGTCAGGGCCTAACAATGGACAGTCGCTTCCTATGTAAATAAGGTACTGGTGACCCAAGTTACGGAGTTGCATATCCAATGCATTCAAGCGTTCACCGAGGTTCCCCTCGCTCTGTGGAATGCAGAGTGCGCTCTCGCACAGAGCCTGACCCCATTGCTGGTGTTGTGCTTGGTCAGGAGCTAAAGCTCGAGTACCCGGAAAGTCCAGAAGGTCTTCTACAGCGCAATCGAGAAGCAACTGAGCGATAACCAGGGCGCGTTTCTTACCAACGCCCTCTGCCAGCCGCTGTTTTGAGTGGCCCAGCGCAGGTCGCTTACAAAGTAGTACCAGGCATGGATAATGATTGTTCAGCGAGTTCATCTGCTTGATCCCAATATTCGTCCGGTATCACGCATCGCCTGAGCTGATGGTGTTGGTGGATATCTCTGAACAGCACGGGTGATGACTACGATCTGCTACCAGCGTAGCCAGCGTCGACCGAGCAGTGCGCCTAATACGGTCGGCACCAGCATGCCCAGCAAGTACCATACGCCCCAAAATGGTATCTGCATCTCGGGGCATCGAAAGGAGTAAGCAATCGTTGCCATTGAGCCTGCTAGCAATCCGCCGCAAGCACCTGATAGCCTCAGATTGGTGGGTGCTAGCCCCTTCAGCGCCCAAAACACAGCGACAAACCCGGGAACCGACAGCAAGGTGATATTGAGTACGCATACTTTCCAAGTTTCGCCGAGGATAATCGCAACTCGTTCGTCAGGTGGGCTAACCAACAGGACATAGATAGATGCGACCCACACCGAAAAGACTGCAGTAACAATTAGGATTTTGCCGGGGCCCGAGGCTATTCCGGGTCTAGCCAATTTCCCTACCATACTCAACGCACCGATCATCAAGCTGAGCGGAAATGCGATCCTTGCCCAAAAAATAGGCTCGGCCATGGCTTGGCCCAAGTCTGGACGAATACCCATTATTGCTATGACTAGTAAAGTGGCGCCCATGAAGCCAGCCAGCACCGCGATGCTGATTCGCTTAGCTACCATACTTCGGTCAACAGGGGCGACGCCGGAGGCAAGCAGGGAAATAAAATCATCAGTATTCATCTTGCACCTCTAACTCTTCCCGCCAGTGCTTTAAGCCCACGGTGTATGCCTATTTTCACCGCTGACTCAGATAACCCGGTCAATTGAGCGGTTTCAGTCACAGACAGCCCTTCTATTTTCACATGCACAATAGGTAGACGCTGACGTTCAGGTAACTGCTCTAGCAACCTGATTAGGTCGCGACTGGCCTGTGCTGGTTCAAGATGTGGATTAGCAAATAGCTCTGCCACATCTTCGAGTGATTCGTTAAACGCGTCATAACGTGACCTGCCTCGGAAAAAGTCGGTGAGTTTGTAACGCGCAATAGCAAAAACCCAAGCCGTCAGAGGTTCGTCTACCCGATAGGTCTGGCGAGCATTATGAACGGCCAGCAAAATCTCTTGCAGCAAATCCTCTACTTCGCTAGGTCGTTGCTGAAGTTTCGAGCGCAAAAAACCACGAAGATGACCACTTAACTCCGTTAAAAAAATTCGATAAGCAGATTCGTCCCCTCCGAGACCCGCGATGAACAGAGCCTGCAGGTTGAACTCTCGCCTGCGCAACTCATCGTTATGTGTAATTCGTTCCATCGTTCGCTCTGGTTACACAAAAGGTAAAAATATCTCGCTCCTGCATGAAGCCAGCATTAATGACGGGCTGCAAACCTCATATTCGGTACCGAGCTAAGGTAACAAGTGAATCAGTTTGATGGTCGAAAAAAATTCGCGGACGCTGTAACCGGATGTGGAGGATCAACGAACTAACCTTAGATCGAATGACAGTACCCAGCACTGACTAGACGAGTAGGGCCCGTAATCCTGAAGACAAAGCAGCGAACGACCTTAGAGAATCGGCTCTTGCTCTTCCCTGTCATTCAGCACGAGCAGTGACCATCCTAATGGCAAATCGAGGCGGCTTACAGGGTGCAGTCGCCCAAGCTCATTCTTGTGCCACACAGTGAATCTCGTGGGTCAATGCTTAAGCAACGAGCGATGCTCTGGCTTTCGCCTCTTCAGCTTGTAACACACAGAGGCCAAGGCCTTAGACCATCAGTATTCGAGAGTAGATATAGTCATGCACGCAATGTTACCGCTTCTGAATACTTTGAGCTTTCCGCGCCTGCAGCGTGGCCAGTTGGAAGCCTTGCAGGTCAATCTCACGTACCTTTGCAACCAGCGCTGCCTGCACTGCCATGTCAATGCAGGCCCGACTCGTACAGAATCCATGACGGATGAAAGCCTGGCATTGTTGCATCAAGTTATTGACGCCCATCCAGTGAAAACCCTCGACCTGACCGGTGGCGCTCCTGAGATGCATCCCCGCTTCAGAGAAATCGTTGTACATGCTCGACGCGAAGGATTACGTGTAATTGATCGCTGCAATCTGACAATTCTTTGTGAGCCTGGGTATGAGGACTTAGCGGTATTTCTAGCAGAGCAAGGCGTTGAGGTGACTGCATCTCTGCCTTGCTATTCCCGTGAGAATGTCGACAAGCAACGAGGTGATGGGGTATTCGACGCAAGCATTGAAGGCCTCAAGAAGCTCAACAATCTCGGATACGGTATTTTTGACAGCGGCTTAATCCTAAATCTTGTTTACAACCCTCAAGGCGCAAATTTGCCCCCGCCGCAGGCCCAGCTAGAAATAGATTACAAAGCTCACTTGGCCGAAGATTTTGGCATTCAGTTCAACCATCTCCTGACGATTACCAACCAACCCATTGCCCGATTTGGAAGCACACTCGTTAGCAAGGGGCTGTTCGGTGATTACATGCAACTGCTCAGAGACAGCTATCGATCAGAGAATCTGGATGCAGTCATGTGTCGGAACTTGGTCAGCGTTGACTGGCAAGGTTACCTCTACGACTGCGACTTCAACCAAATGCTAGACCTGCCGATGCTCATACCTGATCTGATTGGTCGTGATCGGCCTCATTTACGAGATTTGCTCGAATCGTCAAGCCTGGAAAATAACCCAATAAGCACTCGTGATCACTGCTTTGCGTGCACAGCTGGTCAGGGTTCGAGTTGTGCTGGCGCATTGAAGGAATAGGGAGAAGATCAATGGAGCCGAATAGCCTGCTAGGTGTATTTTTTTGGGGTTTTTTACTGATTTACGGTCTCATCATGTACGCATTGTCACCTCGTGCTGTAACCCTGGGGGGCTTCTTTCATGGCGAAGATTCCCGAGGTCGTAGCGCGGCTCCCTGGTTAGTGACATCGAGTATTTTTATCAGCTGGATTTTCGCTAAGTCGGTAACGAACGCTGCCAACTTGGGCGCAAGCTATGGATTGATTGGTGGCTTGGCTTATGCCACCTATTGGCTTTCGATCCCGCTGGCAGGTTTAGTCATATTCAGGCTGCGCCGACGCTTTGGAGCGACGGGACTGGTCAGCTTTCTGACCACCAATTACGGTCGATCTGCGGCACTGGCTTTCAGCGCAGCCATTCTTATCAGGCTCTTTAACGAGGTCTGGAGCAATACCGCCGTGGTCGGTGGCTATTATGGTGCTGCCGGTAGCATTGAGTTTATCGGAGCCGCCTCGTTGTTCACCGTGGTGACGCTGGCATACAGCCTTCGTGGTGGACTTCGCAGTTCAATCATGACCGATGCGGCCCAAGCAGGAATTTTCTTGATTGCCCTTGTCTGGGTGCTTGGCTTGGTTTTACCGCAGCACAGCACCAAGGAGTTGATGAGTACCAGTCATTGGGCGATGAGCTCAGGCGTTGATTTATTACTGGTCGCAGGGCTCCAAATATTCAGTTACCCGTTTCATGATCCCGTCCTGACGGATCGTGGCTTCATCAGCGAAGAACGGACGATGCGTAGGTCTTTCTTCGTTGCCGGCCTGCTGGGTTTTGTTGCCATTCTCGCGTTCAGTTTGATTGGCGTACACACCACCCTCATCGGCATGAATGTTTCCGATAACGTCCCAGCGGCACTGGCGAAATCCATGGGGGTAGTCGCGCTGATGGTGATGACCGTCGTAATGGTCTCCGCAGCAGGCTCCACTCTCGACTCCACTTTTTCGAGCCTGGCCAAGCTAGTGGGTCGAGAGCTGCCACTGTTGGCTGGTCACGATCTAGGCAAGAAGGCAATCGGAGTAGGCATGTCTGTGATGATGATATTCGCCGTCTTGGGCAACATTCCAATGCTCACCGGAACCGACATTCTCAAAGCAACAACCTTGAGCGGCACAATGGTTATCGGTCTCGCACCCGTATTCGTTTTACATGGAATGGTGACTCCGACTCGGTCGGGGTTTCACCTGAGTTTCTGGTGCGGCATTGCCTTGGGCATAGCCCTTACGTTGGGTTGGATACCTCAAAGTTGGGCTATTGGTGATGGCAAGTATGCCCTGCTGTTGGGTACCAATCTTTACGGATTGGCGCTATGCATATTGGGTTATTTGATCCCGGGCTACCTAGCTAAGCGAGTCGCAATATGAGTCTTGACAGAATGCTCATGCGACCTGGGCGCGATTGTCCTCTGGACTACAGATTGCCGCACAAGGCATTCGACGGCCCCGCGCAATTTGGCTGCAAAACGCTCTACGTCGTAGGCGGCCTTTACGGAAACACTTATGCGTTAGATGCGCTGGACATGTTGCTAGCAGATGAGCCAGAAGCTCGTGTTGTGTTCAACGGCGACTTGCACTGGTTTGATCGTGATCCAGAAATCTTCCGGTGCCTCGAGGATCGCGTTGCGCCTCACGTTCTTCTTCGCGGTAACGTCGAGACTGAGTTAGTCCGCGTGGAAGACAGCGGAACGGGATGCGGTTGCGCGTATCCTGAGGAGGTAACAGAACTCACAGTCGCTTGGTCTAACTCTATCCATGAACGGCTGTGTGAAACCTTCGCTACTCTTCCCTCGTTGAGAGCTTCAGTTGCGTTGCGTCCTGCCCATGCGCTGGTCGAAATTGCTGGACGTACAGTCGCCATCAGTCATGGTGATGAGCGCTCACTTGCCGGCTGGCAGTGCTCACGCGAGGCATTGAGATCTGTTGATCGCCAAAGGGAATTAGCGGATTGGATGGCGAAAAGAAAAATCGATGTTTTCGCCACCAGTCACACCTGCTCCCCCGCAGCCTTGAGCTGGGGCTCTGGGGCGGTGATCAATAACGGTGCTGCCGGCATTCCAAACTTCAGCGCAGAACGTAAAGGACTTGTTACACGGATAGCTTCCACACCACATCCGCAGGCGCTATATCGCGCCCAAATACTCGGGCTCTATGTCGAAGCGATTTCGGTTGATTACGACCATGTGGCCTTTCTCCAAGACTTCGACCGGCAATGGCCCTCACAGAGCCCGGCAGCGCTTTCTTATCGTGATCGTTTGCTCAACGGAACTGACGATCTTCCATCATCAGCCTTGCTGGGCGGCTTTCAGGAGTGTTCAGTTTCTACGCAAAAGGATCCACTCTCATGAACCTTCGTAAGCTCATACTCCTAGTGGTGATAGCTGCGCTGATCGCTTCTTTTTTTATCTTCGATCTGGGCCAATATCTCAACCTGACAAACCTCAAAACCCAGCAGGAAGCGTTTAGTGAACAGGTGTCTGCCAACCCTTGGCTTATTGGGGGGGCGTATTTCTTTATATACGTTTTGGTGACAGCTCTTTCGCTACCCGGTGCGGCTCTGATGACGCTGCTTGGCGGTGCATTATTTGGCTTATTCGGCGGTACGCTCCTTGTGTCCTTTGCATCTACGCTTGGGGCCACATTGGCGATGCTGATCAGTCGCTTCATGCTGCGCGACTGGGTGCAAGCCAAGTTCAGTAAACGCCTGATGGGAATAAATCAAGGGGTTGAGCGCGAGGGGGCATCCTACTTATTCGCCTTGCGCCTGGTGCCCGTATTTCCCTTCGTATTGATCAACCTGGCGATGGGATTGACCAAGTTGCCTGTGCGCACATTCTGGTGGGTCAGTCAGCTGGGTATGCTGCCCGGCACGCTGGTTTACGTGAATGCTGGTCGCGAGCTTGGTCAACTCAATTCGTTAGGTGGAATCCTATCACCCAGTCTCATCGGTGCATTCCTGTTGCTTGGTTTGCTACCGATGTTGTCTCGCAAAACTCTGGAATGGTTCAAGACTCGAAAAGTGTATTCAGGCTGGAAGAAGCCCAAGCGATTTGATCGCAATTTGGTGGTTATTGGCGCTGGCTCCGGTGGCCTGGTATCGGCGTACATAGCAGCGGCTGTGAAAGCAAATGTCACGTTGATCGAAAAGCACAAGATGGGCGGCGACTGCCTTAATACGGGATGCGTTCCTTCTAAAGCACTCATTCGGTCTGCCAAATTTGCCCACGAACTTAAAAAAGCAGAGAATCTGGGCTTTAAGTCCGTGGCCGGCGAGGTTGATTTCGCGGCAGTCATGCAACGTATTCAGCACGTGGTGTCGACAATCGAGCCACATGACTCCATCGACCGTTACACAAAGCTAGGCGTAGAAGTCATTGAGGGAGACGCCAGGATCACCTCTCCCTGGACGGTTGAGGTCAATGGTAAAACCCTCAGCACTCGATCCATCATTGTCGCCACTGGCGCCCGTCCATTGATACCCAAAATTGAAGGTATTGAGCTCATCACTCCTCTTACCTCGGACAATATATGGGCATTGCGCGAACAACCAAAGCGATTGCTCGTTTTGGGAGGTGGGCCAATCGGTTGTGAGTTGGCACAAGCGTTCCAGCGCTTGGGAAGTGCTGTGACCCAGGTCGAGATGGTTGAGCGACTATTGATCCGTGAAGATGTAGATGCGAGTGACCTCGTCATGACAAGCCTCAGGGCGGATGGTGTCGATCTCAGGTTGCAGCATAAAGCGATACGCTTTGAGGTTATTGAAGGCAATCAGCAGCTGATTTGCTTAAACCTCGCGGACAATAGCGAAGTAAAAATATCTTTCGATCAAGTTCTTTTGGCCTTAGGCCGGGTCGCTAATGTAAAAGGTTTCGGCGCTGAAGAGCTTGCTCTGGAAGTGCGAGGCAATGGCACTCTGAGTACCAACGAATATTTGGCGACGCGCTTCCCCAATATATTTGCCGTAGGAGACGTCACCGGGCCTTATCAATTCACCCACACGTCAGCGCACCAAGCCTGGTATGCCGCAGTGAATGGACTGTTTGGGAGCTTTAAGCAATTCAAAGTCGATTACCGGGTGATTCCTTGGGCGACGTTCACTGATCCAGAGGTGGCGCGGGTTGGCTTAAATGAGCAAGAAGCCAAATCCCACGACATTGCCTACGAAGTCACCTGCTTTGGCATTGATGATCTAGATAGGGCTATCGCCGATGGTGCAGCTTACGGTTACGTCAAAGTCATGACTGAACCTGGCAAGGATCGGATCCTTGGCGCAACAATTGTAGGCCAGCACGCGGGTGATCTAATCACCGAATACGTAGCTGCCATGAAACATGGCTACGGTATGAACAAAATACTCGGGACGATCCATATCTATCCTACTTTGGCCGAAGCGAACAAATATGCTGCCGGAGAATGGAAGCGTGCTCATGCCCCCATCGGAGCACTGCGCTGGCTTTCAAAATTTCATCAATGGCGCTTGGGCGGCACCAAGCATATTGAGTCTGGGCTCAAGACAGACGAGAAAACCTCTTGAACGCGGAATATGACCTCCTGCTTGCAGGATCTGGTCATGCCCATTTGGGCGTGCTTCGCCAGTGGCTTTCTATTCCTCGGCCTCACGGGCGTATCGCACTTATTAGCGATGGAGGAGCAGCTTGGTATTCGGGGATGCTTCCAGGCCTGCTAGCGGGGAGGTATAGGCCAGATCAGTGCCGCGTCCCATTACCCGCACTCTGTGCTTGCGCAGGGATTGAACTGATACAAGGGGAGATAGTGGGCATTGATCCAGACTCAAACTCTTTGTCACTTGCTGATGGACGAGTTTATTCAGCCAAATGGTTATCTCTAAACGTTGGCTCAACGCTAGAAGCACTCCAGGTAGAGACTTGCGATTTGGAGATGGTACCCGTGAAGCCCTTCGTTGGTCTCGTCCGTGCTTGGTACGCTTGGCAGCAAACGCCTCAACCATTAGCAATTTTAGGTGGTGGCGCCGCTGGGGTTGAGCTCGCTCTTGCCCTTACAACTAAAGTTTCAGAATTAACACTTATTAGCTCTGGAAAGATCCTCGCCGGCCACCCGCCGGGGCTGAGGACTAAGGCAATCCGAAGCCTGGTGAGTGCGAATGCCAAACTTATCGAGGGTTCATTAGTCGACTCAGTCCATGGCGATGCATTGCTCTCTGGGTCGAAGATTGTTTGGCGCGGTAAGCAACTCATTTTGGCCACCGGAGCAGTGCCACTGCCATGGTTGAGAGAGGGAGTGCTTGCCTACGACAAACGTGGGTTTATTGCCATTAGCCCCACACTTCAAAGCCTATCCCATCAAAGCATTTTTGCCGTGGGTGATTGTGCCAGTCTGCCCGATTGTCCGCGTAACGGTGTTTATGCGGTGCGCCAGGGGTCGATACTCGCGAAGAATTTAGCGGCAGCTCTAGAGAAGAAACAGTTGAGCAACTTTGTACCGCAACGCCACGCATTGGCACTCTTGGCCGATGGTAAGGGCGGTGCAATGATGAGCTGGGCCGGGATAACAGTGCAGGGGCGATTATTTGGGCGATGGAAAGATCGACTTGATCAAAGCTTTATAAACAAGATAAAGAAGATATGACAGTCGTCATTTAGATTAAAAAACAATCAACTCTATATACAAATATCGAGGTTCTGTAATGAAATGCTGGACACTGTTGCTACTGAGGGTCTCACTCGGCTGGTTGTTGGTAATCTGGGGAGCCGATAAGGTTTTTAATGTAGAGCACAGCGTGGCTGTGGCTAACAAGTATTACTTAGGCTTAGGAACCGAGAGCATCCTGCAATTAGGTGGAGTCGTTCAAATACTTGTTGGATTACTGATCGTTGTGGGTTTTGCTCGCCGTTGGGTATACCCCATACAGGTGCTATTCAACGGCGCATCCCTTCTGGCCGTGATGAAATCAGTCATAGATCCATGGGGTTGGATTTTTGAGGGATCCAATGCATTGTTCTACCCATCACTTATCATCTTTGCAGGGAGTTTGCTGTTGGTTGCATTTCGCGATGAGGATTATCTATCGTTAGATAAAAAAGAGAATCTAGATAATATATTATAGATGAATCTTGCTGGTATTATTAGTTGTGGTGCTAACCATATTGGTTGTTTGTAAGGATCAGTTTTTTGTAATATTTCAAGTGCTGGGCGTGCATCGCTTTAAAATCTGTGTTTGATTGATACTCTAGGACTTATACGAAAGACAGATCTGAATTTGTCTCAGGACGCACAATTCCCCTTAATCTTTTACTATAGGGAGTGGTGTCCACTTAGTGGACACCACAGCTTACCAGTCGAATAGAGTCGTATTTACAATCTACTCCCTACCTATTATCTTATTTTAGCGCTTTTTGGTTTGTCTTATGGTGATCTGTCAATAGATATTTTTTAGATTGAATTTGGATTTCTAATCCGCCTTGCAGGTTACACAAGTCTAGGTCTGTCGTGTAGAATTAGGGTGTGTAGAGTGAAACAAAATACAGAAATAAAAAAATGATCTAGTATAAAACACTTCTCTCAGCGTAGATTTCATTCAATGACTTTCAAATCTGGCCTATCTATTTTTTTTCGTGTGAATTTACGGCGCTTAATCTTGTCGCTCGCTCTTCTCAGTGCGCTGATGCTCCAATTAAATACATTTTATGCAAGCTATGGAGTTCAGCGTCAATTATTAATTGATAATACCCTTGAGAGTAATCGTGTCTACTCTCAAAAATTAGCTGACAGTGTTGAGGATTTTTTAAAAACCTCGCAGCAACAATTGGCTTATAATGCTAGAAATCTCGCCGGAATTTTAAAAAAACAGTCTGCGCTAGAGGCTGAAGTGGATCGACTGCGTTTGCAGACGAATAGTTTTAACTCCGTCGTTGTGGTTGATAAGAATGGAAAGGTTTTAGCAACGTCTCCTGATGCTATTAATATTTCTGGCAAAACAATTGAGTCCCCAGGAGCTAGAGAAGCCCTAATTAAAAGGAGGCCTCTGATCAGTTCTCCTTATATTTCTGCAGCTGGCAATCTGTTGGTGTTTATCTCGAATCCAATTCTCGACGAGAAAGGAGAGTATCTAGGTTATGTTGGTGGCACGATCTATTTAAAGCAAAAAAATATTCTCAATAATCTGCTTGGTGAACACTACTATCGCGACGGCTCTTACCTGTATGTTGTAGATCAAGACAGGCAGCTCTTGTATCATCCAAATCCTGAGCGGGTAGGCACGAAAATAATTAAGAACTCAGCTATTGATGCAGTTACCCATGGCAAAGTGGGCAGTATGCGCCTTTATAATAGTAAGAATGTCGATATGCTGGCTGGTTACGCCATAATACCTAGTGCCGAATGGGGAGTTGTAACGCAAAGACCAACGCAAGCTACGCTGGCGCCACTTAACGGATTAATGATAAAGGTTTTACTTAATACGCTACCTTTAACCTTTTTAATTCTATTGTTGATTTGGTGGGTCACGAAGAAGATCACTTTACCCTTACAGGAGCTAGCCGACAGTGCTCAGCACATGGATCGACCTGCTGCTGCTGAGCGCATCCAGAAAATTCGCTCTTGGTATTTTGAATCCAATGAGATAAAGCGAGCGCTTCTTTCTAGCTTCAAACGTGTTCATTTTAAAATTAATAAATTACTTTTAGATGTCAAAAGTGACCCTTTGACCGGTCTTCACAATAGGCGCGGACTAGACATGGCATTAGATATCATGCAGGCAGAAAGTGAAAATTTCGCCATAGTGTCTTTGGATATAGACCATTTCAAGTCTGTCAATGATACATACGGGCACGATGCAGGAGATAAAGTTTTATCGCATCTGGCGAAAATAATGAAAGCTCTTTCGCGAGATGATGATGTTATATGTAGAGTTGGAGGTGAGGAGTTCTTGATATTATTACCAGGCTTGAGTTCGAAGTCTGCTGAAGACTTTGCTAATCGCCTTAGAGGTGAAGTTGAAGAGATGAAGTTTGATTTAGTAGGTCATATAACTATCTCTCTAGGTGCCGCATGTTGGAGTCGTGATGCTGGAGATGTTGTGGGAGTATTGAAGATTGCAGATGAAATGCTTTATCAAGCAAAGAGAAATGGAAGAAATCGAGTGGAAGCTGCTTAAGGGTGTAATCTACCCCTAAAAATATAATATAAGAATTCTAGAGAAGTCATTTATGTTGCTTGTCTAAATGGTTTTAGATGATGAGTTGCTCTTGGTTATTGAGGAACTCCTGAGCCTAAAATCAGGCATCGTCAAAGATGTGATAAGCAGCCCTTGTTAGCAGCAGTAATTCCTCCTACTCAGTAGATTTGCTAAGTGACCTAACTACTGCTTTATTTCTGGAAGATGGATGCGTGATTGTGGAGGCATAGTCGTTAGATGGATTAGTTATAAAGCTAGGCCCTAATAACAGCATTTTTAGAGTGCTCCATCGATTGATTTTTGCTTAGGCTTACTTCGGATTAAGCTTGCCATGCAATAAAATGTATGTGTCCCGTTTAGTGTGGGTTGCTTGTTGGATGCGTGCTCGCATCTTGGTTGAACAATAGTTTTCGGGTCTCATCGTCTACTACCGGTGCGGTATTAATTTGATCTGCAAGCGCGTAAGCACGCTTCGTTGCGGCTCGATTACTAACTCTTTCAAACCAGATAGCCAAATGTGGAAAGTCGGAGATGTTTTGATTCTGCCTGACGTAAGGAACAATCCATGGGTAGCATGCCATGTCGGCAATGCTGTAATCACCCGCGATGTAGTCACGGCCATCAGCTAGCCGTTTATTTAACACGCTATACAAACGAGCCGTTTCTTTAATGTATCGTTCTTGTGCATAAGGGATTGATTCAGGAGCGTATTGGACGAAGTGATGATTCTGCCCTGCCATCGGCCCCAGTCCGCCCATCTGCCAGAAAAGCCACTGCAAGGTTTCGTTGCGGCCACGTATATCATTAGGTATGAACTGATGAATCTTATCTGCTAAGTATAATAAAATGGCGCCCGACTCGAAGATAGGTAATGGCTGACCGCCACCCAGTGGTTCATGATCGACAATGGCTGGAATACGATTATTGGGAGCAATGCTTAAAAATGAAGCCGTGAACTGCTCACCTTTTCCAATGTTCACCGGCACGATGCGATAAGGCAGGCCCGACTCTTCAAGGAACATAGAAATTTTGTGCCCGTTAGGGGTAGTCCAGTAATGCAGGTCGATCATGATCTCGCACCTCTATTGAGTAATTTGAGGAAACATTGCTTTACGAGCTTCAGCATCCATTTCGCTTTTGTAGCAGTGTTTGTTCTTCAGTGCTTCAGCCCGCTGGGCTGCCGGTCGCTCGTTGATTTCATCAAGAAGGCGCTTCACGTTTGGTAGGTTCTCCCAAGCTTCGTTACCTAGGATGAAAGGTACTGCACGCGCCCAGCCCCAGACTGCCATATCAACCAACGTGTACTCATTACCTAACATGTAAGGCATTTTTGCCAGACGGTCGTTGATGATTGTCCAGTGACGCCAGGCTTCAAAGTTGTAACGGGCAACGGCGTAATCTTTGGGGGCGGGAGCGAAGTGTTTGAAATGCACTGCTTGACCAGAGTACGGGCCAATACCCGTTGCAACGAACATGAGCCAGGAATACATTTCGCCACGAGCATTCAGGTTGTCAGCGGGCAGGTACTTTCCGCTTTTTTCGGCTAGATAAAGAAGTATGGCGTTGCTGTCAAAGACTACGGCTTCGCCGTCAACCAAAGCAGGAGTCTTGGCGTTTGGGTTGATCTTGAGAAACGCAGGATCGTGCTGATCTCCTTTGCGTGTGTCCACAGGAATGAGTTCGTATGCAAGACCCGCTTCCTCCAAGAAAAGCGCAACTTTCGCGGGGTTGGGTGATGGGTGATAGTAGAGCTTGATCATTTGGAGTCCATGTAGTGACGGTCAGTTAATGTCGCAAAATGCTAGGGGAGGGAGCCCAAGACTGTTAAGTGCAATACCAATAGCGTCTGTAATACACCTAGGGTCTGGGTTGATCCTCGCCAAAACTCGCACTCCAAGCAATACGCTGAGGAGGTGGTTGGCGCCGACCTGTGAATCGATCCCTTCAGGAATGTCCCGCTGCGTGCTGAATGCAGCCAGTCGGCCTTCAAAAAAAATACGAATTGTCTGGAGTTCATTTACCACTGCCTGACGCAAGTCTGCGTCCTCTGCTCTCACCTCGAGGACTGAATTTACCAGTAGGCACCCACGATGAAGGGGGTCGTTCAGTATTCGATCTACGAGTTCAACAAAAAACTTGGTTATGGCTATCCCTGCCTGAGGGAGTCCCTCAAGGCGCCGAATCCGTTCGCGCACACTACATTCTAAATAGTGCTCTAGGGAACGACGATAAAGAGTGCGTTTGTCGCCAAAGGCATTGTAAAGGCTTGGTTGATTGAGACCAGTGCACCTGACGAGGTCTCGAGTTGTAGTGCCCTCGTACCCCTGCGCCCAGAATGCCTCGACGACGGAGCTCAGAACCGTTGCTTCATTAAATGTACGAGGACGGGCCATTGACTGAAAATGCTCTGTGTCGTTTCAGTGACAATAGCACAAGTTTTGTATCGACCGACACAGTATGATTTTTCAGCTTATCGTATTTTTCAATACTTTCGCTCTAAGCCAAACTCTGAAAAAGACTTCCCGATTTGGTGAGATACTCGCCTGACACGAACCGAACGTTTGAGCCCCGACGAAACAAATGTCCTTCGCCGATGCCGAGCATGTCGGCAGCGTAAGCAGACCGCCGCGAGCGCTTTCTGATCGAGATGGAACAGGTGATCTCCTAGAAGGGCCTGGATCGGTTTCCCGATTAAACGACGATTTTTAACTTTCGGGGCCTGCTGGAAAAACATGAGTTTGCAGGCGGGATTCTTCAGGTAATCAATGGTTATCTGGCTGATCGTGGCTTGTAAGACATGGTGGTTGATGCGATGATTATTCATGCACCGAGTTCGACCAAGAACAAGGACGGAAAGCGTGATCCCGAAATGCATCAGACGAAGAAAGGAAACCAATATTTTTTTGTGATGAGAGCGCACATTGGCGTCGATGCCGAGTTGAATTTAGTGCATAACCTCGCGAGCTCGACGGCCAATGCTGCGGACGTGACTCAGGTCGATCAGTTGCAGTATAGCGACCACAACTATGTCTTCGGCGATGCCGGTTACACTGGAGTTGACAAGCGTCTTGAGCATCAGGATCGCAAGATGAACTGATCAATTGTGGCGCGCCCGAGTAGCTATAAAAAGCACGTCAAAAAGAGTTTGATTGGGCGTATACGGCGCGAGACCGAATACGCGAAAGCGCAGGTACGGTCTAAAGTTGAGTATCCGTTTCGCGTGAACATCCGTCAGTTCGGCTATCTCAAGCCCTTTAAAACCTAGATCGTCCAAGAATGCCTGTAGCGTAGCATGTCAGGTATGACCGTTTTATCCGTGAACTTACCTAATAATCCGAATCGACTCCATTTGGCTCGCTGCAGAGCCCATGGATATGCAAGCCGGCACTTAGACCGATTTGGCTAGACTGATAAAAGTATTCGGCGTGGCGAATCCGCACTGTGCTTATCTATTTACCAATCGCTGGGCCAACCGAATGAGAGTGCTGGTTCACGACGGGATTGGTATTTGGTCAGTGGCACGGAGGTTGAATCAAGGCAAATTTAATTGGCCAGGAACTCACAAGGTAGCGAGCTGGAACTGGATACCGAGCAGCTTCAGACTTTCGCACGCGCGCCTCGAAGATGGCGCTTTGCTTATCGATAATATTGCAGCCGAAAATCAGTTCCGACGTTGGGCTTTGGACATTCGAGCTGGCTGTTTGCTGGCTACTTTCCGTAGTGAGCAACGAGCGACTGCGGTCATGAGTTTGATCCAGACGGCACGTTTTAACATGCATGATCCGTATGCTTATCTGAAGGACGTGCTGACTTCTATCTCGACTCAGCGAGTGAGACTGGCCAACTGCTTCCGCTTCAGTGGGTAGATCCTCCCTAACAACGATTGGACATCGACTCGATAATGCGGCACTGCTCGATCACGCCGCCCTTGCAACAAGCAATCAAACGCTCCAACTCAGCCTCCAAACCTAGCAGGTCTTGGATGCGCATTCGGACTTGGTCTAACTGCCCTTCGACTTTTGCGTCCACCCTGGCGCAGGAAGCGTCGCGTTTATTAGCAAAACTCAGTAACTCTCGAATATCGTCAAGGCTGAAGCCAAGTGCCCGGCTTCGGCGTATGAAGAGTAGACGGTCGCGCTCCTCATCTGTGTAAAAGCGATAGCCCGATACTGAACGCCCTGCGGGGAGCAGGAGGCCGACCTGTTCGTAATAGCGGATTGTTACCGCTTTGGTATCGGTCGCCTTCGACAAGGCACCGACTGTATATCTAGTCGAAATCATTTCGCTTGACCTTAAAGTTTCTAGAATCTTCATATTACGCGCCTTTGGCGATAAGCAAATCTGCGCGCGTTCAATAGAAAGCGAGCTGAATCCTGTGGAGGCCTCATTAAAGCAGTATCAATCCGGATCTTGGGTTCTTTTGCTCTGTGGCTGGTTGCTTGCTCTGGTATCAACAATCGCGATGCTATTCGTTGGTGAAGTCATGGGGTAAACCCTTAACCAGCTTCGGCGCGCAACCGTTCTATAATCTGAATTGCAGTGAAATTAACCAAACGCGTTAATCACGACGCGGGCAGAATGAAAAAAGGCTCACCGAGCCCGACAATTCGCTTTACCTTATAGTAGCTATAGGGTGTTTACTCTTCACCATTAATTGTGGAGAGTGCTCTTATGAAAAGCTGTTGTGGTGATGAGCAAGCATCGAAAAGTGACGCCGCCGTTGAGGTATTTGAACAAGCAGTACCGATCAGTTGTAGTGCATCTGCCGCGACGACGTGCAATACAAATACAGCCCAGTCCAACAGCAATTGCTGCTCCGCGAAAACTCTGGACGTCAGTTCTGCGCCTTCTACAGTAGAGGATGTGGGGTGCTGCTCCCCCGGCTCCGAAACCAATAAATCGAGCTGCGCCGTCCTAGCACCGCCATCTGCCTTGTACAGTCTTGCCGAACCGAGCAAGCCTGCTGCTGCGGTTGATAACGATCTCTTTACCCATGCCTGCTGTCCATCATCTGCCGCGGATACCTCCAAAGCTGGCATCGATAACGTCTCTCCCACTAATACAGGCGAAAGGACTAGTTTCAGCAGTTTTAGGATTGGGCAGATGTGCTGTCCTTCCGAGCAGACCATGATTGAGGGTAAGCTCGCGAAGATGAGCGGCATTCAAATGCTCGAGTTCAACATGATGAACCGCACGATGGCAGTCTGGCACGAGCTACCAGACACCTTGGGTATAGAGGCAGCAGTGCTATCGCTGGGCATGCACGCCGAGCCTTTGACTGCTAATGGCAATTCAACCAGCGCAGATACGCCAGTAGTTCCTCCCCAGCCGGAATTACACAAAAGCACTTGGTGGCCATTAGCGCTGTCCGGTGTCGCTGCCGTGGGTGCGGAAGTTCTGCACTTCACTAACTCCGCGCCTGAATGGGTGGTAGCGGTCATAGCCTTGTTCGCCATCGCATTGTGCGGGCCTACGACCTACAAAAAGGGTTTGATCTCGATCAAACACCTGAACCTGAATATCAACGCGCTGATGAGCATCGCGGTTACCGGTGCGGTGCTGATCGGACAGTGGCCGGAAGCTGCGATGGTCATGTTTCTCTTTACCGTTGCAGAAATGGTCGAAGCGAAATCGCTGGATCGTGCACGCAATGCCATCAAGGGGCTGATGGACTTGACCCCGGAGCGAGCGACCGTGCGTCAGTCCGACGGCAGTTGGCTGGAGGTCGATGTGAAGACTGTCCAGATTGGGGATTTGGTTCGTGTACGCCCCGGTGAACGCATTGGACTGGACGGGAATCTCTTTTCCGGTAGTTCGACCGTTAACCAAGCCCCCATCACGGGCGAGAGCCTGCCCATCGATAAAGATATCGATGATCCCGTCTATGCCGGCTCCATTAATGAATCCGGCTCCTTCGAGTATCGAGTGACAGCTGAGGCCAACAATACGACGCTTGCCCGTATCATTCACGCGGTTGAAGAAGCTCAAAGTTCGCGAGCTCCTACCCAGCGGTTCGTTGATAAGTTCGCCAAGATTTATACGCCAGGGGTGTTCTTTTTCGCCGTCGCAATTGCGGTATTCCCGCCATTGTTTATGGGCGGTTTGTGGACTGACTGGATCTATCGGGCCTTGGTTCTACTTGTAGTTGCTTGTCCCTGTGCACTGGTTATTTCCACGCCAGTGTCCATCGTCAGCGGGCTGGCTGCAGCAGCCCGCAAAGGTATTTTGGTCAAGGGCGGCGTCTATCTGGAGATAGGCGCGCGGCTGAGTTTCGTCGCGCTCGATAAAACCGGCACCATTACTCATGGGAAACCGGTTCAGACAGACTACATTCCGGTAGCCGAAGACTCAGAGGTACATCCTCAGATTGTTGCCGCCAGCCTCGGTGCACGCTCGGATCACCCGGTATCACAGGCAATTGCCAAGTACGAAGGCTCGGACGCATCAACGTTCCTGCAAGTGGAGAGTTTTGAGGCCCTTCCCGGTCGCGGGGTTAAGGGGATGATTGAGGGCCAGCTCTTCTACCTGGGCAATCACCGACTGATCCAGGAGTTGGGGCTCGGTACGTCGCAGTTGGACGACGCCCTGACTAGCCTGGAGCGCCAAGGCAAAACAGTCGTGGCCTTGACCAGCGTCAGTCAGGTTTTTGCGTTGTTTGCTGTGGCCGATACAGTAAAGGACTCAAGCCAGACTGCGATCAAAGAGCTGCACTCGTTGGGCATCAAAACCATGATGCTGACAGGCGACAACTCACACACGGCTCATGCAATTGCCAAACGAGTTGGAATAGATGAGGCTCGGGGAAACTTGCTGCCCGCTGACAAGCTCTCGGCGATTGGTGAGTTGCAGGATCGTAAGCACGTGGTAGGCATGGTCGGTGACGGGATAAACGATGCGCCTGCATTGGCCAAGTCTCAGATCGGATTCGCCATGGCCGCAGCCGGCACGGGAACCGCCATTGAAACGGCTGACGTTGCGTTAATGGATGATGACTTGCGCAAGATTCCGGCCTTTGTTCGCCTGTCGCGCCAAACTGCTGCGATTCTTAAGCAAAACATATTGTTCTCCTTAGGTATCAAGACCATTTTCATTGTGTTCAGCCTGATGGGTCTAGCCACCATGTGGATGGCTGTGTTTGCAGACGTTGGAGTGAGCTTGCTTGTGGTGCTCAATGGACTTCGATTACTGAAGAAGTAGATCGCGAAATGAGGTGTGGGGGATGCTTTGCGAAACGCGATAGCCTGAGTTTTTCACGAGGCCAGACCATGGATTATTAGCCTTCTAACGGCCGTTTTTAGCAGTGCTCATACCTTCTAGAGTCATGCTAGGTGACTGTGGCTGTAGTGGTCAACTAATCCCGGACACTGCGCTAAGTTTTTTCTCTGCCTGAGCGGGCGCAAGCCCGCCATTAAGCGGCAACTGCTCCAGAGATTCCGGCACGCGATAGCCCTAAACCTATGCTTACCTGGCTACTAGCAGGCCCCGGCAGAAATTGGCACAGGGCGACCAAATCGATATGGCTGCGTTCACTGAGCCATTGGCGCCTAGCAACAAACTCTTCGCGGAAGTAACCTAAATGTGCAATTGGCCCTCCGAAGGAGGTGAATCCCAAGCGCAAGAACACCAGAAATACCGCCCACGTGGTAGCAGCTGTAATCAGTTCGGTACTACTTTCAACTGACAAAACTCCTGCCCCCAAAGTGGCTACATTAATGACCAAATATCGCTGTGGCTTCACTCTACTACTCAATAATCCCCCTTAGATATCAACTTGCTGGACGCCAGCCGCGCAGGGCAGTCCCAGCAGGCTTAGGCCGGTGTGTCGGTAGGCAGTCGACATTATCTCGGCGCCTTCTTCAAAAAGGTATGTGGCAACCAGACTGATATCTGGATCCGTACAGCCAGTTAAACTTCGCACAGGCCGACAATCCCGATCAGCCGTTGCGGTATCAATAGCTTGTGCAGCACCTGCAGTAGTCGCTGTCAGATACTCTACGGGTTAGCTTCTGGCCTGATATCAAGCTGCATATACTGCTGCCAGCAGTATCTCTCGATACCTTCGAGATTGAGCAGGGTACTGCTGATCGTCGTTGCCCTGATAGCTGGAAGCGCATGAGCTGCATGTACGCTGCAAGCGAACGACAATGGCATGCAACTGGCAACCAAGGAAACTGCATGCGAAACCAAGCTCACACTTCTCGCCAATGTCTACTCCGTGCTGGTTCTGGCAGAGCAGGGCAAGCGCCTCGCCCTAGAGCAATGACTGGTAGCCAGCGACCAAATGCATTATCTAGCCCTGACTGATGAAAAAAACAAACACCCCTGCGTGATCGATTGGTAATGCTGATCTGTGGCTGTCAGTTCAACTCGACGCCACCGCAGCAACTGGTTGTGACGCAGTTCCAGCCACTACCAGCTCCGGTTGCGTGGTTTACGGTGCCGGTAGAACTCAACTCAACCCCGCGCATACTCAACGAGTTATCGGAATCACCGACGACGGCGATCAGGGATTGATCGCTTTGTAAGCCTGCCAAGGCTACGCTAAAGAAGCCTCAGATAAGAATAGAAGGATCTGAAGTTTTACGAATTTTGTGCCTAAAGCTTGCTAGGATAGCTGGGCTAAAATCTCGTTTTACCATAGGAACAGCGGGGATAATGACAATTACACGTTGAATGACGTGAAACTCACAAGGGGATTCTTATGGTTGGAAAGCCTACGGATGATAGTCCAAACACACCTTCTCAACCCAGTGAAGGCATTCCTGCTCCTAGTGGAGCGGCCAATCTTATCGATACTGACTATGTCATCGGTCAAGACAACATCAAGGGAGAGTTTTCATTCTCACTCGATATCCACGGTAAAGTTTTCATCATTTCAGCAGCCACCATTTTACTGTTCGTGATTTTGACACTGGCATTGCAGAATGAAGTAGAGCCTCTCTTTAGTTCCATTCGAAACTGGCTAACCAGCCATCTAGCCTGGCTCTTCATGAGCATTGCGAACGTTTTTGTCCTGCTATGCATTGCACTTATTTTCTCTCCGCTGGGCAAGGTTCGCTTGGGCGGTAGAGATGCCAAACCAGACCATAGTTACGTCGGTTGGTTTTCAATGCTTTTTGCTGCGGGAATGGGCATTGGGCTAATGTTTTATGGGGTCGCGGAACCAATGTCGCATTACGCTGCTTCTATGGGTGGTGTGACAATAGATGCGAGCGGCCTGCGCACGGATTGGGCGCCGCTAGGCGGTGCCGAAGGCGATATGAAGGCATCTGCTGACTTGGCGATGGCGGCGACGATCTTTCACTGGGGACTCCATCCTTGGGCTATATACGCGATTGTGGCGCTGTCTTTAGCGTTGTTTTCTTACAACAAAGGCTTGCCGCTTTCAATACGCTCAATTTTTTATCCACTATTGGGTGAGCGTGTCTGGGGGTGGCCGGGACATATCATCGATATCCTAGCGGTATTTGCCACGCTGTTTGGTTTAGCAACTTCTTTAGGGATTGGCGCAGAACAGGCTGCTGCAGGGATTGAATATCTCTTCGGAATTCAATCGACGAATCTGAGCAAGGTTGTACTGATTGTCGGTATCACCATAATCGCTCTTTGGTCAGTCCTTGCCGGTTTGGATAAGGGCGTCAAAATGCTTTCCCAGATCAATATGGGACTTGCACTGCTCTTGTTGGTGTTCGTCATCATTGTGGGGCCGACCCTGGCTATTTTCACTGGATTCTTTAAGAATCTGGTGAATTATGTTGAATATTTGCCTGCACTCTCAAACCCGTTTGGACGTACTGATATCGAGTTTACTCAAGGCTGGACTGCCTTCTACTGGGCTTGGTGGATCAGTTGGTCGCCATTTGTAGGCATGTTTATCGCTCGCGTCAGCCGTGGTCGAACTGTCAGAGAGTTTTTGATCTCTGTTCTACTTGTGCCTTCAGTAGTTTCTGTATTATGGATGACTACGTTTGGCGGTACGGCAATTGACCAAGTGACCACTCAAAGCCTTATGGGAGTTAAGGACGCGGTCTTAGAGCTGAAGTTGTTCGCCATGCTGGGAGAGCTACCCCTCAAGGAAATCAGCTCATTCCTAGGTATTATTCTGGTCATAGTGTTTTTTATTACTTCATCTGACTCCGGCTCGTTGGTGATCGATACCATCACAGCTGGAGGCAAGGTTGACGCGCCTGTTCCTCAACGGGTGTTCTGGGCGGTAATCGAAGGCGTAATTGCGATTGCTCTGCTATTGGGGGGCGGTCTGGTGGCACTGCAGGCAATGGCAGTATCCACGGGGTTGCCTTTCGCAATAGTTCTAATGATAGGGTGTATATCTCTAGTGAAAGGACTAATGTCTGAGCCTCGTTAGTCAGTATGAGCTAGGCTATAGGTAAGATTGACCTCAAGCTTCAAGGTGTAACATATCTATCTGCTTGCACCTTGAAGCTATCAACTTGGTTCAATTCCATAACTCACCGACAGGTGTGAGTGGCGAGTAGTGAGTTGCTATCTGCGCCTGCAACAACTCGGCAGTCGCGAGAGCATCGGTTAATGCATGATGTGCGTGATAAGCCGGTAGGTTCAACCTAGAGCGACTGTCTGCCAGCCGTATGGACTCTTGCTTGCGTCCAATCAGTCGGCCGAACCAGCTAATTTTTTGCCTATGGAAGTGTGCCTCTAACTGCATCGTATCGATGACTGGAAACTTAAGGCCTTCACCTAAATACCTACGCACTGCCTGATCCAAGAAGGCGCGCTCAATATTCCGGTAATGGACGACAATCACTCTGCCCGCCATGGCTTCAAGCAAAGGATCAAGCACCTGCGAAAACACGGGGGCATCTAAAATTTCGGCATGGGTTATGTGATGAAAGGTCACTGACTTTTCATTCAGTTCGGACGATGGTTTTATCACCCAGTAAAGTGAATTCCCGCAACAAATACGATTCAGCGTGAACGGCATAACACCAATACTCACGATGCTGTGGGACTGTGAGTCAAGGCCGGTAGTCTCTACGTCCATGGCCAGCAGTTGAACGCTCTCAATGGGTGCCAGCGCTGAAACCGCGCCAGCTTGATAGAACTTTTGTAATAGAGGATTAACCGAAATCTTCGCCAATGTCTCGAACTCGGCAGACCAGTCCAGCACTCTATTTTTAGGCTGCTTTTTTAGGTTTTTCATCGCTAAAAGCGGCCCTTTGAAGGATATCGGAATCGCAAGAAATTTTGGCCATTGCTCAACACCTGAAACGCTTCTTTGAGGTTATGTCGTTCACTGCTAGAAAAGCGCTCGGGCTCAATGTAGTTATTGAGTGATGCCCCCTGTTCAAGTGCGTCCGCCTGGTGTCGAATACGCACCATCGACAGGAACTCTAGTGCGTACCGAAGTTGCTTTAATGCTTCTGGAGGAATGACTTTACTGCGGGCTATAGCATCCATGCGATCAAATGAATTCTGAGCGGTACTGCCACATGCTAGTGCATGAATCCGGATAAGGTCGGTCAGCGGTGCCGTGCCACGCCCTTTAAGGTTGATGATCCTTTTTTGCTGTCCGTCAGTCTCAACGACAAAAGTACGAAAGAATCCTAATGGCGGCGTTCGATTAAGGGCAATACGAGCCATTGCGCTTAGAAATACAGGGTGTGTACTAGCTTTTCGAGCGCACAGGTCTTTAAGCTCTTGTACCAACTCAAGCTTGCCAAAAACCCCATCCAGATCGAAAAAAATACAGCTATTAAGCAACGTAGTTGGATTAGGTTTTTCGATCCACTGATCGAAGTAACTTCGCCATACCTTCAAAGGCTGTCGCCACTGCTCGTTGGTCGCCATGACCCCGCCCTTGCAGTAGCTGTAACCGCACGCGGCCAGTCCATCGCTAACAAACGTTGCCAGGGCTCGGAAGTAAGAGTCGTGTTGGATCGGATCGAAGCTGTCGTCGAGTACTAACGCGTTGTCCTGGTCAGTCACTAACAACTGCTCATCACGCGCCATGGATCCCAAAACCATAAAGCAGTAAGGCACTGGAGGCGGGCCTAACTTTTTCTCGGCCAGCTCAAGCAAACGCTGGGTAAAGGCACGGCCAATACCTGAAATCGCGCTTCCGATCATGTGCGCAGTAGCCCCGTCACGCACCATGCGGATATAGGTTCCTCGCAGGTCACGCAAAAGTGATCTCAGGCCTTCAACTGAGGTCTGGTTAGAGATTCTGTTAACCAAGTACAAACTGCTATGCGATTCGTACCTGATGATATCCGACAGGTTTATAAGGCCAATTGGATTACCATCGTGCACAACCGGCAAGTGATGAATATTGCGGCGCAACATCACAAGCATGGCTTCAAACACTGAATCATCGGAGCCAATTACAACCGGATCGACTGTCATAATGTCGCTGGCACGAGTTTCGTCAGCGTTTAGGCCCACTGCAACAAATCGCGTGCGAAGGTCTCTATCTGTGACGATCCCTTCTATTTCAGCCGTCTTTAAACCTGCTGGAGACATGACTAGAACGCAGGATACACTTTGCTCAGTCATGATTCTTGCAGCTCCGCCGACAGAGATATCTGACGTGACCCACACCAAGGGACGTGAGATAAGGGCGCGACATTTGAGCTGAATAAGCTCACTAGCACGCCCCTGAGCTTCAACAGCAGTTTTGAGTCTCGAGTTTCCCTCTGCTTCAACGAAGTCAGCGAAAGCATCATGTTGCGCACAAAGGTCAGCGAAAACGTCGGCAGGGATGTAATAGATCAGGCTATCTTCCAACGCTCGGGCGGGAAAGCGTACCTTGTTGCTACGTAACAGACCTGCCTGACCGAATAGGTCACCTTCGACGAGACGGTCATAGAGCTCACCATTACGCCGGTAAATCTCCACCGCACCACTACGAACATAATGCAGATCCTGAATGGTCGCACCGGCTTCAAGAATGTCACTGCCGGCTTTGAAATAACTCACTTCAATTCGCCGAGCGATGGCGTCTACCGACTCCTTTGGCAGGGCATCAAAAGGAGCGAAACGATAGAGGTGGTCGCTAATCTCCTGTAACTCAATCTGCATGAAACCTCGTGATGCTGGAAAAATAAAAGTCGCGAGCGCCATAGTTGGCGAATGGGAATAGTCTTTCTGTATCGGCCACCACATCACATCCGGTGACTAGGATCAAGCTTCGTGGCTGACTTACGTTATGCGTTGTAACCACTTTGAGTAACTGCGTACGGTAATTTTTGCGATACCTAAAGGATCAATATTAATCGCCCCGGGTTTCTGAGGTGTTCAGCAATCACTATTCGCCTAGAAATGCCCCTCCTGAAATGCGGCAACCAGCCAAAAGCGGACTGATCGAACCTTGCCTCATCTTGTGTCCTTTTGAGGCTTCGATATCTCTAGGAGAGCCGGGGCGGATTCAGGGGCTGAAATCCTATACGGGTCTCGACAGGGTCTTTGATCGCCTTTAGGGGGAGCTCAGAATCTCAGGTGACACCTTTGAAATCCATGTCTTTTACCAGCAATTATATGCAGGAGATGCAAAATGAGCATTGATTGGATCAACTTCACGCCTTGGACTTCATTAGCTGGAGGCGCCTTGATAGGGCTGGCTGCTAGCTTGTTTGTTCTCGCGAATGGACGCATCGCCGGCATCAGTGGACTGCTTGGAAGCGTGCTGCGATTCGATAGTGAGGGTCGGAGTGAGAAGGTGTTATTTCTTCTTGGTCTACTGATTTCTCCGTTGTTGTGGGGAGCGTTTACCGTAATGCCAGAGATCGAGATTAAGGCAGGGTGGCCGACGCTGATCATTGCGGGCTTGCTTGTCGGAGTGGGTACTCGTTACGGATCTGGTTGTACAAGCGGCCATGGCGTTTGCGGGATCTCTCGACTCTCAGCACGATCCATCACGGCAACGATGTGCTTTATGTTTGCTGGCTTTGCAACGGTGTACGTCATCCGTCATGTGGTGGGAGCATGAAAATGATCAAGTTGACCGCCTTTTTTGCAGGACTGATCTTCGGCCTTGGCCTTCTCCTGGCAGGCATGGCGAATCCCGCCAAAGTATTAGCTTTTCTTGATTTGGCCGGGGCCTGGGATCCATCACTCGCACTGGTGATGGGTGGGGCCATCGCGGTGGCGATTATTCCCTTGAATTGGGCGCGCAAAAACAAACAATCCTTGTTGGGTGCCCCGATGCAGTTTCCAATGAAAAGGGAGTTGGATTCCCGCTTGATTGGCGGCAGCCTGTTGTTCGGTATAGGTTGGGGGCTTGCGGGGATCTGCCCTGGGCCAGCGTTAACAATTCTGCTTACAGGGCACGGCCAAATCATCATATTCGTATTGGCCATGTTGGCCGGAATGTACTTGTTTAACCTATTAGAACGTAGCGCACGACCCGATTAGGCTGAAACCGTGGACACGAGTACAGCACAGTCAGACTCTCAAACCTGCTGACCAGATCGATAACACGTATTTCCGGCCAATGAATATTTGATGTCCGGGCTGAACGATTCACAATTCTCTCGCTGAGCGATTCTTGCTGGCCTGGAACCGAATAAAACTTTCGCTGATGGCGTTTAGATTTTGATTGAACGATCCGGACTATGCTGCAAATTCCAATACCCAACTCGACCCTCGCGCAGAATCTGACAGCCAAAGCTGACCGATTGAAAAACCAAACAAGCACGCCTTCGTGACCGCTTTGCTGCTGATCTGCGGCTGTCAGCCCCACTCGATGTCACCGCCACAACTGCGGCGTGGTTTATTACGCCCATAGAGCCCAACTTGACCGAGCTCATGCTAGACGAATCGTCGGCGACCATGGGCTGATCGCCCTGAAAACCTACCTAGGAAGTATCGGCAAGTAAAAAAAGGAGTGATCGAATCAACATGTTTTGGAGGTGCTGTCTTTAGATTTTGAACCAGTTAGTTGATAAAACCAAACAAAGCGCTATAAGGAGCTTGCCCCTTTAGTCTCAGTCTGTAGTTCGGGTTTTTGTACTATGATTACTCTAGGCGAAAGGGTGGAGGTTGCAGTAAGTCTATTGTGCTGCTCTGTTTTTAAGGTCTAGTCAGCTACTTTGATTAGCTGATGTTCAGGTGTCTAAGTATGTTGAATTATGTCACTAATCTGAATAGTTATCTTAATGGCTATTGGTCAGTAATGGAGGTTCAGATTGTACCAGCATCGTGCTACCAAAACGAAAGCGGGCTTAGCAGCCATCGCGTTTCTATTGATCACGCTCGTGCCTATGTGGGGCACGCTCCATGCTTGGCTTGATCAAGAGAACGTTTTGGTAGAAAAAGCTGCGGGTAGTGATGCTATGAATCTTGCCGTTGCATTCGATGTGCACGTTCAAAGCGTGGTTCGTTTTGTAGATACTTTAACTCAAGATTTGCGTGAGCATGCTGTTAAAGATCGAAATGATTTTGGGCGCATAGTTAAAGAGGAGCTTGTACTTTATGGGAATATGGTTGCTCAAGTTGCGCTGATTTCTCCGGAGGGGATGCTAGTTTATTCGTCGCTAGCCCCAGCCTTTGGCGCGGTAGATCTGAGTGGTCGCGATCATTTTCGCGCCCATCGTGATAATCCTTCAAAAGATAAGTTATTTATTAGTAAGCCCGTGTTTGGTAGGGTTTCTGGTATTTGGTCTCTACAGTTCACTCGGCCAATAATTGAAGGTGATAAGTTCTTAGGGGTCGTGGTAGTGTCAATCCCTATGTCTTTCTTTTCGGATTTTTATAAAAAAATTAATGTTGGGGCTAATGGTTTGATTGCTCTTGTAGGTATGGATCGTGTTCCTCGTGCAGTGGCATCAAAGGATAGTGGCGCTATTAATTTTGGCGAGTTATTGCTTTTGAAAAGTGCGCCATATTTTGTTAAGGAAGCGTTGCCTGAAGGGCTGTATAGAGGAGTTAGTGCATTCGATGGGTCTGAGAGCTTGACCGCATACCGTCGTTTAGAAGACGCCGGCTTGGTTGTTCTTGTTCAGCTTTCACCTGAAGATTATTTGATGTCATCTGGTAAGCGTCATAGAGTGCTAATTTTTTGTGCAAGTGCTGTCACGATATTGCTACTGTCTTTTGCTTTGTTGATATATGCCACCGTGTGGCAGCATTTGAAGGATGCAAAAGCCCTCAAGCAGGCTCACAAAACTCTTCGGGAACTTATAAATGTTGATATTTTAACTGGCGCACTGAGCAGGAGCCATTTTTTAGAAGTCCTTGAGAAGGAGTTCAGGGATTCAGAATCCTGCGGTACGAAGTTAAGCTTGATATTGATTGATATTGATTATTTCAAGCAAGTAAATGATACGTATGGGCATCCGATTGGAGATATTGTTCTGAAACAGGTGGTTGCTGTGTGTTGCGCCGAACTTCGAGCACATGATAGTTTTGGTCGGCTAGGGGGGGAGGAGTTTGGTGTGATCCTCCCATGTACGGATGGGGCAAGCGCCCTCGGTGTTGCAGAGAAGTTACGGCTGGCGATTGAAAGCTCAAAGATTTCAACAAGTAAAGGTCTAGTTCGGGTGACTGTTAGCATGGGTGTAGCATTCGCGCTGCCCTCGGGAGATACCCCCAGTAAGTTAGTTGTTAGAGCGGATGATGCGCTTTACTGTGCAAAACAAGCTGGTCGTAATAGGGTCTGTTCTGCTCGTGGTAATGATGACGCTTCGCAAGTTACGACACTGTCGACAAATGACTCTTAGTGTTTGGCGGCAAGTTTAAGCGGGTTGAATAAAGTAAGCGTGGCTTTTATTTTTCAAGGTAAGTCACAGCCTGCGCGAAGCGGCTATTTTTTGGAGCTGTTTTACACCCTGGTCGTGTTGACGCGATGGAGGACTCATAGAGTTTGGTGGCAGCTTGTTCGTTGTTGCCAATGGGCCGCATTCCGAGCGCAGACGGATTACCAGGTGCAAAATACCCTATGGAAATACTCATTAAGCTTTTCATATTAGCTGCCGATACCCTTGACACAGGGCAAGGGATCTATCTAAATGAGAAACAATCAACCGGTCACGCAGCGCGAGATTGCCTTGGGAGCGCAACAAAAACTTATTTCTACAACTGATGCACGAGGTGTCATTACGTATTGCAATGATGCTTTTGTCGAGATCAGCGGTTTCAATAAGTCAGATCTAATAGGCGCGCCCCAGAATATCGTCCGACATCCCGATGTCCCCTCTGCCATATTTGCTCATATGTGGGGCGCTCTCAAATAGGGCCAGCCTTGGATGGGTATCGTAAAGAACCGAACTAGCAGTGGCGACCATTACTGGGTGAATGCTTATGTCACTCCAATTTTCGAGGGCAGCCAGGTAATTGGTTATGAATCGGTCAGGGTTAAGCCTACGACCGATAAAATTCGACGCGCAGAGAACCTTTACAATCGCCTAAACCTAGGCAAGTCGGCTATCCCCAGCAGTGACAAATGGAAACCTATCCTCATGGACTGGCTACCACTTTTGGCTATGGGGCTAGTGGGCTCCTTAGGGGGAGTATTTTTCAGTACTTCTCTGGCATTAACCTTGGCGGTATTAATATCTGTTCTCTTCGGGGTGATTGTTTCGCGTCAGAAAAATCAAGGGGCGCTGCATCTGTTGAAAATGGCTGACCCCACAACCTCGGATCAGTTAATTGCACAGATGTATAGCGATGAGCGCGGCCCACAGGCGCGGCTTGAAACCGCATTTGTGAGCCAGACATCGAGGCTCAAAACTTGCCTTACTCGTTTGCAAGACACCGCAGAGCAACTCACTAGTTTGGCTGAAAGATCGGATAACCTTGCCTCAGATAGTTCGCGCGGACTTGAGCGTCAGCGAGTCGAGACTGGGCAAGTGTCAGCTGCAGTTAGTCAGATGGCGGCGACCACGCAGGAGGTTGCAACCCACGTTCAGAGAACCGCTAGCGCTACTCAAGAAGCCAATGAGCTAACAGGGCGGGGCCGTGATGTAGCTCGAGATACCCGTGAGGCAATCCAACGCCTCTCGATCGTTGTCGGAGAGACTGGCCAAGCGGTTGCACAGTTAGCTAAAGACAGCAATGAAATCGGAACGGTTGTTGATGTCATCAAAGGTATTGCCGATCAAACCAACTTGCTTGCTTTGAATGCCGCGATCGAAGCTGCACGTGCTGGAGATATGGGCCGAGGCTTTGCTGTGGTTGCAGACGAGGTGCGTCAGTTGGCACAACGCACCACTCAGTCAACTATTCAAATTCATAGCCTGATCTCCAAGCTGCAAACCTCGTCAAATAGTGCTGTTAAAACCATGGAGAATGGACATCGCCAAGCTGAAGAAGGAGTCGCCTGGGTACTAGAAGCTGACAAGGCATTGGTTGGAATTAGTGATGCGGTAGCTCACATTACTGATATGACCACCCAGATCGCCGCAGCGACTGAAGAGCAAACTGCCGTTGCAGAGGAGATTAGTCGCAACATTACGACCATCGCAAATCTTGCAGATCAAACATCAGAACAAGCAAGAAGCTCGGCAGAGCTCAGCAAAGAATTAACTCAAACAGCGATGACCCAATACTCATTGGTCGCACGATTCAACCGTTAACAAACGAATCTTCTCGACAAAAGCCCGCTCTGCGCGGGCTCTTAATTGCGTCCTTAGCCTGGCTCAGATCTCAAGGTTTTTCGAGAGCAAATCCAAGGGTTAGAGGGGCTTGTTGATAGCGGTGCCAATCAGCTAACCCTCTCCCGTGCTGAGCGCAAAGTGTCCCGGTTTCTGTCAGAAGCATTCGCCCAGTTACCGACCCGACTCGTGCTTACGCGTGGTAAATACCGAGAGCTGACTGGCAGGTTACTGCGCAAGGAAGCGTGCAAGGAACCGATAACTGTCTTTGGCCATCGACAGCTCTGGGTCGAGACTGACTGTCAGTTGGCAGCCGCTATACTGATTTGACTACTGAGAGGGCGGGTATTGATGAAGAGGACAATTCTGGGAATGACTGAGGCTGGCGAGCCGTTGATCTTAGAGGCCTTAGAAGCTCTGCGTCTTTATCGTGAGGCTAAAACTTTAGGCCGCCCACAAGAGGAAATTGATCAACTGAAAATATTGGCTGATTCGCTAGTCCAGACAGTAACCGATTATCAGCTTTTAGCGGCTGGTGCTGACTTCATAACGCTTCACTAGAAAGGATTATACTTGAGAAATGCATCTCCGCATCAGTTGCGATTTGTATTCGTAAGCGGCTGGAGAACAATGGTCTGAATGTAGTCAAGGAGATTACCTAGTTCGATGCACACGCTAGGGTTGTCGGATGCCTGAAACTCCTCGCTGAGTACCCGCGAAAGATTCCACTCGATCGAGTGGATATCAATGGCAGGCCGAGCATCAGTCCATGATGGTGCAAGCTTTTTGGCGTGATGGTAACTGTCATACCCAAGCTCCTTAGCGAGAAGATCCAGTGCTTGCGTATGCATGACCGGCCTTACGCCAGGCCACGTTTTGAAAAGGAAGCGAGCGGCACTCTTCATGCCTGTTTTGCGTCCAAGATCAGCGGGAAAAAATTGGAAGAATCATCGCAAACTCGGGTCGATAGCGGTGTCGGCTGCCCGCGAATGACGACTGTCGATTGCGTGAGAATAAGGAGGGTGTATCGCCTGTGACATAGTCTTTGCGTGCCGACCGCGCGATCCAGGTTATCGCTCAGCCGACATGCTCGTGAGGTTGGGCATCAAGGTCAACGCGGTGCGTGTGCTTTTCTGGCGCACTTTACGAATTTGATCTATCCAACGGCGCAGAGCCGGAGGGCCGCCGTCCATCAATGCGCAGACCTCGGGAATCGAACGGTTGTCGTCAAAGAACCCTGCTTGCAGCACGTTTTTTGAACTCACGCATATACCGCTGCACTGCCTTCCAGGCCCTCAGTCTCTACGAGCTTTTCACGGTCGACCGAACGCAAGCGCTCGATGAAACTGGACACCGACCGTTCAGGAGCGCGGATCAGATCTAGTGCTTTGCCCCTGTGAACAAACATCAAAACACGTGCCATATCGACGTAAAACTTATAGGTGGTGGCTACGTCTTCATGCCCCATTTGCTGCGTTAGTACTTGGGCTGCCGCCAAGTAAAGCACTTCCATATTCTCCGTCAGCAAGCGCTCGCCGAACATGTTGATGAGGTACTGCGTTGGCCACCAGTGCCGAGACTGGTAGAAGTTGATGTGAGACCTAAACGTAGGGTCAATTTTCACGGCCTTAACTTTTGCGTCGTTCGTTCGAGACGCAATCCTGTCCGAATCGACTGGAATCCCTCGATCCGTGAGGAAAAGCACGTCAGGCGTGCATTCTTGCTTGAACCTCTTTTTGTACAGCTGTTTACGGATGCTGTAGTAGGGGATGATGTAGTTCTCTTCCAAAGATCGGAGGTCGTCCATGTGTATCGTGATCTCGCGATCTTTGTGGCCTTTGCTGTTGTACACAGTGTACTGAGTTGTCACGCCGCGTTTGACCATCTCCGAGAAGGGCATAATGTGCTTGTTGTCCCCATTGCCCAAGTACGGGAATCTGACCAGATCCATGGGGCGCATGGCAGTCCCAAGACCCAGTTGAAAAAGCACCGCATATACAGGGTCGGCATACGACTGCAGAAGTACCTTGATCTCATCGTTGGTAATGAGAAAGTCGAATTTTTTTTGCCTGCTTTGTTTGTCCAGGACGCGAATGTTCTTAGAGCTGATCGTTGATTTCGCAATTCTATCGATATAGTTCAGCATGCGCCCACTTCGGAAATTGGCGCGCCAAGTCCTGACCTGAACGTCGACGTTGGTCACGTAACCATGATCATTGAGCCATTTGAAGAAAATCAGCAGCACCTTGGCATCTTCAAAAATTGTCTCTGAGGAAGGCTTCGGAGAGTTCTTTTCTAGTCGCTCAAGTTGACGATGTACCTGCCACCTGCAGATGTCCTTGTTGTCAGCCAGCGCATGGTAATAACCCAAGTCGATGCCCTTCATTTTCGGCTGGGTGGCTAGGAAGCGGTAGAACATTGAAATCAGCGTCGCATGGCGCGTAGATGACGCCATCGAAGATCGAGTGTGCTTATACAGGAACAGATTCGGATGGCTGAGTAGGAAGTTTTTGTTTTCCTGCTGGGCTATCAGGACGCAATGGGTCACATCGGTGCCCAGCTCCAGGCTGTTGTACGTGACCTCCTGGGTCTTAATGGTCAGCCCGCTGGATGTCTTGGGCGAAGGTTTGGGATCGCTCGTGGCCAGTCTTTCTGCTTTGATCGGTTGTGCCATGATCAATCTCCCTGCCGTGTTTTGCAGAAGACTATCTGATCAAGGCCCCAGCTCATGTTGGGGGTGTCAGCCCCGTCCGCTGCCTGTATTTCCTGAGGTGGCAACGAATTCTGTTGAAAAATAAACACTCGTTGCGCTTTTCGCTCCACATCCAGTTGCATATAGGGGACGTACAGCGATTTTTTAAAATTCGCCGGTATATGCTTGATGAAGTTGTTGATCTCGACCCGTGTGAAAAGCGGTAATCGGATGATCAGGCTGGTCTCATCGCTGGGCCCCAAATAGTTGGCCGCGAATTGACTGAACCTGGAGATGTACCTCTCAGCGAAAAGCACCACATGGACATGGGGCGTAGATGCGAAGCGCGCAAATTTCTCCCGAATGGCTCTTAGCTCAAGCTCCTTTGCGTCTTCAAAGGCGTCCAGACTTCGGGTGCGTTGATACTGGATGCACAGTTGCTCAATATCGACGTCATAAATGATCTTGGTATTCCTAGATGGACTTGACGTCGGCGCATCTCGGTGAGCCGACGTCGCAAGCTTGAGTTCCAGGATGGCGTTTGTCTTTTTGAGCTCGGCGCCATAGAGGGTTTGCTTCTCTAGGGTCTTGCGCAGCTGATTGCTCTCAAATATCGCGATGTCACCATTCATCAGCGTCGTGATGTGACTATGGATGGCCTTGGCAATCTCTTTGTCCTGCTCAATTTGAGATTGCTCCATTCGTGCTTTCCATTTGGAGTCGACGGAGTTGATCGTGGCTTGGGTTTCCGCTCGAGCCTTTGCCTCAGAGCCATGGACCAGATCAGTGAAGTCCTTCTTGCCCGCGATATAGGGTTTCAGATCGGAGTAGTAGCGATCCAGCGCCTGGCGGGTGATGCCGGCACGGTTGGCGACATCCACCAGCTTGAGCTTGCGAGTTGTCGCCGATAGGAAGTGGGAGACGATAATGTCTTTGATAATCTGGCGCCGGCCCGCGCCGCTGATGGCTTCCTCCAGCACGATGTCTGCCGGACTGCATTGACCTTGCACATGCCTGACGGTTGCTGAGGGCTTATCAGATGCCGGCTTCAGCTTAGACATGGCGCACCTTTATCTGCTGATTCACCGAATGGCCGGTGGTGATGAGGTTGTTCAGATGGGCTTCGCTTGACGAAATCCGGCGCATCAACTCAGTCTCTACCTTTGGTGCCAGCTTGCCGCGCGCCTTATCCAATACCGCTTCATAGAATCGAATATTGTCGCTCAACGCTTGCTTGGCGGAGCTCACCATGACGACCTTCTTGCACTCGAGCTTGCAATTGTGGGGATCGGGCATGATGAGATCGCTTTCCACTTCTCGTCCGGCCAGGCATGGTGGGAGATTCGAAGGAGTGAAGCGCTCCCCCGACAAGCAATAAGTGCCTACTGCGGTGCGGCGGATGAACAGAGGCTCTCCAGCCTTCAACAGATGGCTGATATAAGAGACGATGCTTACCTTGATCTGTGTACCTGCGAATTCATCCGGGCGCTTAAGGATCTGCCTGTAGATCCGTTCTGCAGATGCTCCTGAATAACCTAGCCGCAGACTGGCCACAATGTCGTGGAACTCTCGGCTATAGTTTTGCTCGATCGCGATCGCAACGCTGCGCACCATCAGGGGGTTTCGCGCGATGTATCTCAGGGTCATCGCATAGCTTTTATGCCCAAAAAGCGTCCGAATAATGTCGACGTTACGCTCATCGCGATTTATCAGAATCTCGGCAATAGTTTTTCGGAAGCGATGGCAATGCAACCGTTCGATGGGAAGGGCGAGTTTCAGGTGGTTAATTAGCGCAGTAATTTGAGAGACGTTGGCTCGTTTCACCTGTTTCGTGGAACGCAATGCTTGAAAGAGCAAGCCTTGTTTGACGAAGGGAGGAATAGAACGCAATTTTTCGAACTTACGTATCATTTCACCAACGAAGCGTGGCAAAGGGAGGCGATCTTCCTCTCCATGTTTCGGGCTTACAGCGGTTTTCCAACGAGTGATTTTCAACCAGTAGTCACCGTTTGGTTCTTGGACTAGATGGGAAAAATGCATAGCGGCAAGTTCCCCCTTGCGCGCGCCGGTCACAAGCGCCACTAGGATGAAAATCGAGTTCCGAATGTCTTCTAGAATTTTGCCGTAGCCTGTCGCCCAGGAATATGAGTAATGCAGCAGATCGTCCTTATAGTGCTCGCGTAGCTGGGGAGACATAACCGTTTTTCCGTCGACGGTGATGGTCGAGAGTGCCTCAAGCTCCGGAAGTCTCTCTCGGCGGGTCACCACCAGGTCACTCAGGTGTGCGAACTTGGTCTCTGCCAAATATTCCATGAGTGCCTCGGCCTTTGGCATAACCCCTTCGAGCCAGAATAGGGTGTAATCCATGAGAATCCCCAAATCCTCTTCCGAATATGCGATCCAGGTTTCTAGGCCGCCATTGAAACGGTTTTGCACCACGTCCTTGCGTCGCTCAGGGGCATCAATATGCTCAGACGCCACATCCAGTCGAAACTCTTCTGGAAGGAGCTTCTGTTCTGAGAGTCGCGCCCAAAAACGTAAGTGCTTGAAGAGCAGGAAATAGTGATTCTTCTGCGAGGAGGCTTTAGCCTTTTCAAATGCCTGATTGATCATAGGCACCGAGATCAACGCAATGTGTTCAGGTCGCGCGCTGATGCCGTTATCGATGAAGATGTATTGCTCCATGATCGCGTATTCATTGCCGTACGATTTGGTGGTCGAGTTCGAACGGATATAGCTGAAGGGGGAGAACTCGGGGATGGTGTGATAGGTTAGCGCGCGCTTCAAGTCATTGGAGCCTGAAAGCGCACGGTCGAAGCGAATGTTGTTCGGGTGCGCGTGCGGGGCATGGGGCAGCGACCACATGGCCGCGCCATAGAGTACGCCGTTACTGACCGGGAAGTTATTGCCCAACTGTGCGATCTTGTTCGCGAGTGTCATCGACGGTTGAGATGCTTTCGCTGTCAGTTCCTCCTGAAGCGCCTCTAGCTCCTCAAGCAGAGCTTCTGAGTAGTCTTCCTCAATGTCTTGAAGAAGCTCGTCGGTCTCATGATCTTGATCTTGATCTTGATCGGAGTGAGATTTTGCCTGTCTCGTGGCATTTTTGCGGCTATTGGCCTTTTGGGATTCAACTATTGCCGTGAAGTCCGCAGCTGCTGTTGTGGCAGTCTGTGGAGGGAGATCACCCTGGCTAATCTCTGCTACGTTTTCCAAGTCTGCAGACGCTGGTTGGTCGGCTATAGGGAGCGTGTCTTCAACCAAAACGCCGTCGTGGCGCAGTAAATACGAGGTGCGATTGATATTAGACATTGTATTCCTCGCTTTCAAAGATGATCTCCAACATATCGAGGTCGCGCGGTAGCAAGGGCCCGTTGTCTCGACGGTATCGGGCCGCTTCTTTCACTTCGTCGTAATCACCCCATTCGTCCAAGATGTACCGGAAAGCCTCCTGTTCCTTTACAAATCGGGAGGTGAACCCCCCCTCGCTGGACTCCAATAGTTCGTTCAGATGCGATTCACGCTCAATGACGTAGGGGAGGGAGTCCTTGAAAACCCTGAGCTGGGAGCAAAAAATGCATTCCTTGATCTTCCAGCACGTCTTGCCGGTGCTGGCGATGATTTCGGAGCCAACCCAGTTCGGCTTCTTCTGATCAGCGCACGCCCACATTGGTTTTTCCTGGCCAGGAATGTGGAAAACCTTCCACATTTGTGATGCCAGTGCCTGGGCGTGTTTGCTGAGTAGCCCTTTGAATTTCCGGGCGCGGAGTAGCTCAATTACAGCTTCAAGTTCAGAGCGCAAACGCTGCAAGCGCTCTACATGTGCGGCAGCGGAGTTATCATAGAAAATGTCGGTCGTATCACGGCTGACGTGGCCCATTGTCATCGAGAGCACGGCGACCGGATTGTCCTGCTTTTTATATAGCATCCAGGTTGGGCGCAGGCGCCGAGTGAGCTGGATTGCGCTAGTCAGTCTTTCCCCGTTATCGATAACCTCGTATTTCGCCAGAAACTGCTGCACGCAGATGCGAAACGTTTTGGGGTGACTGATGGAGGTAAGGCGTCCACCACGGCTCCAGTCTTCCCTGAGGCGTATGCAGAGAAACAGAGGATTCATGTGATCATCTGTCAAATATGCAGGTATTTGGTCAATCGGGTACTTGGACAATGGCTCAGCTAGGTACTTAGCTAGCCGGATCAGGTTATAGAACGAATAGGGGTCATCACTGCTCGTAGGGAGCTCGATGCGCTTTGCTGTGGTGTAAGGCTTGTCTTGGCCTTGTGAACGTATCTTCTCCGCAAAGACAACCTTGACGGCCTCCTCTATTGTGCCGGTCAGCAGATGCTCGAAGTTATCCTTATCCAGCGACAGCGCAGTCTCCTTATTCCATCCAGACTGGAACATCATAAATAGAAGAATTGCAGTCATGTCGATCACTGTGGGAAAGTACATTCCAAGCACGTGGTCAACTCTTGGAAGAAAAAGCGCGCGTTGTTTATTTCCAATAGTAAATCGGTAAATAATTAATTTGATTACGTCATGACGAAATTCTTTAAGTCGTTGCAATGATGGATTACGGTACTCCTTGTAAAGGGTATCCAAGGACATTTCTAGCGGATAGCCATGGTCTAAAAAAGTTCTAACAATCCTAGGAAAGTCAACTTCCCAATGCATTATTGGGTTGTCTTCAAGTGGATCATGACTCAGGTCAAAATCCGGAAGGTGATCAACCTCCTGCTCATAAATTTTCTGTATCTTTTTATTATACGTTTCGGGATTTTTCGCTAGAGCACTAAGTTCTGGATCCGTGCATACGGAGAGCCGGTCAATCCATGTTCGTCTTAGAGGCTTGATTTTGTTCGTGCGAAAATAGTGCCATGATTGAAGGATTTTCACTCGTGTACGCGTTGGACGCAGGTGTCCGTTAATTTCATTGGCTGTATACGGCTGTGCATTCTCAACAGCATCTCGAAAGTTCAGCTTTTCCCAAAGAAGTTTGATATGACTTGTTAGGGCGTATTCCAAAGTTTGTAACCCCTGTGGCGACAGGGGGGCGTTCTTGGCTGTTCTCGCTCCAAGGTGCACGATGGGCAGCGCTAAGGAAGGAAGCTTGCCTGTTTCATCTGCCACCAGTTTGATGGCTGTCTTCAAAATTTCTGGCTTAGCAAGCTGCTCACCCAAGTCGCGCACATATTGAATGTATCGATTGAAAATCTCCGAGTTAATATCGGTGTACTTTGAGATATGAAGCAGCTTTGGATTGTTCGAGTTGTGGGAGTGCCTGAAATCCAAGAATAAATCGATGGCGTCTCGCAAGACGTACGCTCGAACTTGGTTTCTGCTCGGGCTGTACAGCAGAAATACCCAGTGGAGGCACGCGCAGACATTGCTTTGAGGGTCGTAGTTAGGGTTGTTCAGATACCTAGCGGAAACCGTGCGACCGGTGTTCGTTAGGGTCTCTGTGACGCTGTGGTCGAAGGCTGACATTTATCAATTACTGCCTTCGTTATTGTTAGGGGTGCGCTGGGTGTGTGCGTTCCAGGCTTCGGCTACCAAGGCCTGCAGGTCTTCAAGCGTGCCATTGTTGATCAGGCTCAGGTCACCTATGGCTTGGGCAACACCCAGCTCGGAAGAGTGGGCGTTGACCTTCTGCAGATTCTGTCTGCTGATATGCCAGATCTCGCCATTGTGAGAACGCAGGAATGCGGCTTCATTCTCGAAACGAATGTCTTTGATAATGATCGTCTGAGCATCGGCAGGAACTTGGCCTCTACGGGCAAGCTGTCTGACCGGGCGTTGGCGGCGGATCTTGTCGAAGTCTGGGTATAGGTCGTAGGCGTATCGCTTAAGGAGGGCAACGGCGTCCGCAGGAGAGAGACCCCAGTAGGCGTCGCAAATTGCGGACGAGGCTGGATTCCAGATCTGGTCGTCACTGAAGTCGAAAAAGGCCTTTGCTGCTAGCTGGAACGGGGCGTCAGGGGAGGTGAGGTCGGCCAGGGCTGAAGAGGTTGATGGGTGTTCTGGAGGATTGATTTCCCTGTCGGCTCTCATCAACCAATGGTCTGCGTTATGATAGCGCATCCATTCAGTACCCACCGTTTGAAAGAACTCACGAGGCGACTTGGCCCAAAGCCCGATGCTTGTTTCCTTATGGTCGTCCTGCCAGGTCTCTTCATCTGTCAGGCCGAACAGCGCTTGGCAACCTGCTTTCAATGGATCAGCCAAAGCAAAGGCAGCCACCCCTGGCAGTTTAAGGAGCATCGAAGCTACGGTGTCTTTGCCACTTCTGGCCAGGGCGGCTAGGCCGATGATGGTTCTCACGGTGTACTCCTGTTTTCGGCTCAGGCCCTATGTTTAGCGGATTTGAGCACGTTTACGTTTTTGTTAAAAGGACTATAATAGGTAAATGTTTACGTTTCTCGAAAACCAAAAACAAGATGCCACTTATGCCTATCAGGGCGGCGGTCGAGGTTTGTCCCATGAGCGTATCGCGACCCTTGAAACCTTTGTTCAGGGGGCGTTGCGTCCTGACCTGACCCTGGTGTTCGATCTACCGATTGAAGTCGGCATGGCCCGGGCCAGTGCCCGTGGTCGTCTTGATCGCTTTGAGCAGGAAGGTCGCACGTTCTTTGATGCGGTGCGCAGCACCTATCTTGAGCGCGCCAAGGCAGAGCCTGCGCGTTATCGCCTGATCGATGCCGCGCAGACACTGGAGCAGGTGCAAGGGCAGCTGGACGCCCTGTTGCCAGAATTGCTGAGCTTGCACCGTGGCTGAGGCCTATCCGTGGCAAGACAGCCTGTGGCAGCAAATGGCAGGGCGCGCGCAGCATGCCCACGCCTATTTGCTGCACGGGCCAGCAGGCATCGGCAAACGGGCGCTGGCAGAGCGGCTGATGGCCAGCCTGTTGTGCAAGCAACCGGTCGGGCTTGATGCCTGTGGCGCATGTAAATCCTGCTCGTTGCTGGCTGCCGGGAGTCATCCCGACAACTACATTCTTGAGCCTGAAGAGGCTGACAAGGCGATCAAGGTAGACCAGGTGCGCGATCTGGTCAGCTTTGTGGTGCAGACCGCCCAACTGGGCGGGCGCAAGGTGGTACTGGTCGAGCCGGTAGAGTCGATGAATATCAACGCCGCCAACGCCTTGCTCAAAAGTCTTGAAGAGCCCTCCGGCAACACCATCCTGCTGCTGGTCAGCCATCAGTCCAGTCGATTGTTGCCGACCATTCGCAGTCGTTGCGTGCAGCAGGCTTGTCCGTTGCCGAGTCAGGCATCGAGCCTTGAATGGCTGGCCAAAGCCTTGCCTGATATCAGCGAAGCAGAGCGGGGCGAGTTATTGACCCTTGCCGCCGGTTCGCCCCTGGTGGCCGTCAAGTTGCAGGCACAGGGTGTTCGCGAGCAGCGTGCTGCCGTGGTGGACGGGGTTAAAAAGCTGCTCAAGCGCGAGCTTTCTGCCAGCCAATTGGTTGAAAGCTGGAAAACCATTCCGTTGCTGTTGTTGTTTGACTGGTTTTGCGACTGGTCGAGCCTGGTTTTGCGTTATCAACTGACTCAGGACGAAGACGGTCTGGGGCTTGAGGACATGCGCAAAGTATTGCAGTACCTGGCGCAGAAGACCCCGCAGGACAAAGTGCTGAACATTCAGGACTGGATTCTGGCCCAGCGTCAAAAAGTGCTGAGCAAGGCCAACCTCAATCGCGATTTGTTGCTGGAAGCGTTACTGGTGCAGTGGGCAAGCCTGCCCGGCCAGCGCTGATTTGATTGAATTGATAAGCAGGTAAATTTTGTATGTTGGTTGACTCTCATTGCCATCTCGATCGTCTTGATCTGAGCGCCCATGACGGCTCGCTGGACGCGGCTCTCGAGGCAGCACGTCAACGCGGTGTAGGGCATTTTCTGTGTATCGGCGTAAGTGCCGACAACGCGGCGGATGTCAAAGCCCTGACCGATCGCTATGCCGATGTGGATTGCTCGGTGGGCGTCCACCCCCTGGACGTACAGCCGGGAGCGGCACCCGCTCTGGACTGGCTGTTGAACGAGCTGAACCACCCTCGGGTGGTGGCTATCGGTGAAACCGGTCTGGACTACCACTACGAGCCTGAAGCTGCCGACTTGCAGCAACTGTCGTTTCGGGTGCATCTGGAAGCGGCTCAGCAGACGGGTAAGCCGGTGGTTATCCACACCCGTGGAGCCCGTGCCGATACCCTGAACTTACTGCGTGAGGCGGCACTGCCTCAGGCAGGCGTGCTGCACTGCTTCACTGAAGACTGGGACATGGCCAAGACGGCGCTGGACATGGGTTACTACATCTCGCTGTCGGGCATCGTCACCTTTCGCAATGCAGACGCGCTGCGGGATGTGGCTCGCCAGGTGCCTGCAGATCGTTTGCTGGTCGAGACCGACTCGCCATACCTTGCTCCGATTCCCTATCGGGGCAAACCGAATCTGCCGCAGTACGTACGTGAAGTTGCTGAGTTTCTGGCCATGTTGCGCGGCGAGTCCTACGAGCGCTTTGCAGAGCAGACCACCGAAAACTTCAAGCGTCTGTTCCCGCTGGCTCGGGTTGCGCAGTCAATCTGACGTGGGAGCGGGCTTGCTCGCGATAGCATCACCGCGCGCATCCATTCAGGCCGCAGCGCCTGCATCGCGAGCAAGCCCGCTCCCCCAGTTTTTAAAGTAAACAGGCAGGCAAAAAAAACCCGGGCTCTGGGGAATCCGGGTTAAGACCATTAGGAGTAAAACAAAGGCACACATTCCGTTGCTGCCTATATCGGCGAGACACTTTGGGGGGGATGTCACGCCGACAAGTTAAGTATTGGCCAGCTTTGTCGAACGTCCAGCCGGGATTGATCGTTTTTTAAACAGATTTGGAATACCCGAGCTTCGCTTGAGTGCTCATTGGGCCGCGGGTAAATCGTTTGAACACATCGATATGCAGGATGATCCGTGCAATTTTGCGTGACTAATGCATAATACTTCGCTTCGATTTTGACCCCAACAGACCTTTTCTTATGCACAAAGAACCCCGTAAGGTCCGTGAGTTTCGTCGCCGCGAGCAAGAAATTCTCGATACCGCGCTCAAGCTGTTCCTCGACCTGGGTGAAGACAGTGTCACCGTCGAGATGATTGCTGATGCCGTGGGTATCGGCAAAGGCACGATCTACAAGCACTTCAAGTCCAAGGCCGAGATCTACCTGCGCCTGATGCTCGACTACGAGCGCGATTTGAACGAGCTGCTGCATTCCGCCGACGTGGATAAAGACAAAGAGGCGCTGTCCCGTGCCTACTTTGAGTTTCGCATGCGTGATCCGCAGCGTTACCGGTTGTTCGATCGCCTTGAAGAAAAGGTCGTGAAGGGCAATCAGGTGCCTGAACTGGTCGAAGAACTGCACAAGATCCGTGCATCGAACTTTGAGCGCCTGACCCTGCTGATCAAGGGGCGTATCAGTGAAGGCAAGCTCGAAGACGTACCGCCATACTTCCATTACTGCGCAGCGTGGGCTCTGGTGCACGGCGCCGTGGCGCTGTATCACTCGCCGTTCTGGAGCAATGTGCTGGAAGACCAGGAAGGCTTTTTTCAGTTCCTGATGGACATTGGCGTACGCATGGGCAACAAGCGCAAGCGTGACACCGATACCCCGGCTGTAGAGTAACCCCGGCCAGTATTTGCCTTCATGGCTTATGGCCTTGAGGCTTATAATCAGGCTTGGGTCTTGCCAAAACCTGATTTATGAGTCAGGTTTTGCGGCGGCCCATTTCCCCCGCGCCGGAGTCATCCATGATCGTTGATCGCCAAGGCAGACGTTTTCGCAACTTGCGTATCAGTCTGACCTCCGCTTGCAACTATGCCTGCACCTACTGTGTGCCTAACGGCAAGCGGTTGGTTGCCGCGCAGGATGAGCTGTCGGCCGAAGCGATGGTGCGCGGGGTGGCCTACCTGATCGAGGCGGCGGGCATCGAGCGCTTGCGCATCACGGGCGGCGAGCCGCTGGTCAGCCCCAAGCTTGAGACGTTTATGCGTGAAGTGGGGCAATTGGGGTTGAGCGACATCAGCCTGACCACTAACGGCCAATTGCTTGCGCGCAAGTTGCCATTACTGCTGGACGCGGGCATTCGCCGTCTCAATGTCTCCCTCGACACCCTTGATCCAGCAGCCTTTCGCAGCATTGCCCGTGGCGGCGATCTGCCGACCGTGCTCGACGGCATGCAGCAGGCCCGGGAAGCGGGGATCAAGATCAAGGTCAATATGGTGCCCTTGCGCGGACAGAACCTGGATCAGGTCATGCCGTTGCTGGAGTACTGCCTTGAGCGCGGCTATGAACTGCGTTTTATCGAGCTGATGCGCATGGGGCATCTGGCCAGTGATGGCAATGCCTTCCTGCAGCAGTTCGTCAGCCTTCAACAGCTGTTATCGCTGATTGGCGAGCGCTACGAGTACTTGCAGGCCGATGCGCCAATCGATGCCACGGCTGTGCGCTACCAGATTCCGGATCACGGTTATTTCGGGGTGATTGCCAACGAAAGCGTGCCGTTTTGCCGAACGTGTTCGCGGCTGCGGTTGTCTTCCACGGGGTGGTTGCATGGTTGCCTGTCGTCGAGCAATCGCCACTATTTGGGTGATCTGCTCAACAAGCCTCGCCATCAGGCGCTGCCTGCGCTGCAAGGCCTGCTGATGAAAGCCTTGGGCGACAAGCAGGACGTTGCGTTCTCCGGTGGCGCCACCGTGATGAAGATCATCGGCGGCTGAACTGTAGACCCCGTCCTAGTGGGAGCCAGCCTGCTGGCGATGCAGGCGACACGGCCTGCCTGGCTCACCGAAGTGATGCTTTCGCCAGCAGGCTGGCTCCCACAGTAACCAAGTTTTTTCCCACAAAAACTGAACTCTGCGAACTGGCGCGCAATCTGCATCACGCGACTATTCGCCGGTTTTCTGTCACCGGCCATCGGGAGAGCAGGATGCGTGGTCTGATTGTTTGGCTGGCTTTATTGGCGCTGGGCGGCTGCATGAAGCTCAGCGATCTGGGCGAGGGCGCGCGTTATCAGTTGAGTGACGCGGGCATGCTTGATCACAGCAACACCCGTCGCAGCAACTCGCTGCGCATTCAGCCGGATTCCTTTATCTACATCGCCCAAGGGCCGTTTGCGCCGATCGGCGATCCGTACGTGCGCCCCAACGTGGTGGCCGAAGAAGCCTTTAACGGTTTCGTCGAATACTTTCCCATGGTGCGTCGCGCCAAAGAACCGGTCGGCCTCGATCAGGCGATGACCGAAGCCCGGGGCTTTGGCGCTCACTACTTGCTGTTCACCCGCTTTGCTCGGGCCGATGACCGCATCAGCAACAGCGACGAATGGCTCGACCAGGAAGAGATCAGCCGGTTGGGGATCGACAGCGGCGTGATCCAGGTGATGCTGATCGAGACCAGCACCCAGTATTTGATCGATACCGCCACCATCCGCAGTCGCGGCGGTTTGCTGACGTTCCATGACAACAAGCCCGCTGACCTGATAGGCCCGCCGCTCGCCAAGTACGCTCGCAGCTTGATAGGCTTGAGCGATCAATAAGTCGAGGAGAGCAACATGAGCGAGCCGGTAGACGTCAGTAACCTGTTGGCGCAAATCCCCAGGGCCGACAAGGGCCTGCCGCCCGTTCACTTGTGGGACACCGCGTTTTGCGGTGACATCGACATGCGCATTGCCCGGGACGGCACCTGGTACTACATGGGCACGCCAATTGGCCGCAAGCCCATGGTCAAGCTGTTCTCGACGATCATTCGCCGCGACGGCGATGACTACTTTCTGATCACTCCGGTAGAAAAAGTCGGCATCAAGGTGGATGACGCGCCTTTTGTCGCGATCGCTTTGCAAGTGGTAGGGACGGGCGAGCAGCAAGTCCTGCGTTTTACCACCCATGTCGACGAGTTGATCGATGCCGGCACCGAGCACCCACTGCGCTTCGTCATCGATCCTCAGACCCAGGAGCCCGCGCCCTACCTTCATGTCCGGCGCAATCTCGAAGCCCTGATCCACCGCAATGTGTTCTACCAACTGGTCGAACTGGCGGTGGTTCGTCAGGTCGACGGGCAGAACTGGCTGGGTGTCTGGAGCGGGGGGACGTTTTTCCCCATGGGTCTTGAGCCTTAAATTGCGTGCCTGACCCCTAACAATAAAAATCAGGAGCACCTATGCCGTGGACAGCCGTTACTGCGCATCGCGCAACGCTTGGGGAGGCGCCGTTCTGGGATGCTCCCGGGCAAACCTTGTACTGGGTCGATATTGCCGCCAGGCAGGCTTTGCGCTTGCAGGGTGACAACGTACAGATCTGGCAAATGCCCGAGCACGTTTCAGCCTTTATCCCCTGTGCCAGCGGTGATGCGCTGGTGACCTTGAGCAGCGGTGTCTATCGCCTTGATCTGGATTCGCCGGGCCTTGATCCGCGGCTCACACTGCTCTGTGTTGTCGATCCGCAGCCAGGCAATCGCCCCAATGAGGCCCGGTGCGACGCCTTGGGTCAGCTGTGGCTGGGGACCATGCAGAACAACATTGGCGAGCAGGGCCAAGACTTGCCTGTCGAGCGCCGCAGTGGCGGGCTGTTTCGGGTTCAGGCCGATGGCCGTGTCACGCCGTTGCTCAACGGCCTGGGCATTCCCAACACCCTGCTGTGGAGCGCTGATGCCACCACCCTGTATTTCGGCGACAGCCTGGATGCCACGATTTATCAGTACTCGGTGGCGGCAGATGGCTTCTTGAGCCCGCCTGAAGTCTGGCGTGGCCCTCACCCTCGGGGCGGTCCGGATGGTTCGGCGATGGACGCCGACGGGTTCGTCTGGAATGCACGCTGGGACGGCAGTTGCTTGCTGCGCCTGGCTCCCGACGGGCAAGTCGACCGGGTGATCGAGTTGCCGGTCAGCCGTCCTACCAGTTGCGTATTTGGCGGTGCAGACCTGCGCATGCTGTTTATCACCAGTGCAGCCAGCCCGGCCAACCACCCTTTGGATGGAGCGTTGCTGTCGATCAGGGTCGATGTTCCTGGCGTTGTTTGTACACGATTTGCGGGTTAAATCCCTTAATGTGGGACGATAAATTATATATTGAGATTCTGTTGCCCCTGGGTTTATAGTCGGCCTCAGCTCCACGCACTCACACTTAAAAAAACAAAACAGGTGAAGTGATGCCGAACTACTCCAGGGTGCTCCTGCGCACTAGCGCGTCTGCACGTCACCCCCAATCCCCCCTGCTTTTTAACCGGTCATCGACAGATGCCCGGTTTTTGTCGTGTTTAGGAGTCCTGATCAATGGCTGAACCACTTGCACTGCCCCCCGTGGCTGATCCCCCCCGCGGCGAGCGCCTGAAGAACAAGGTCGTGCTGTTGACCGGTGCCGCTCAAGGTATTGGTGAAGCCATCGTCGCCAGCTTTGTGGCGCAACAGGCGAAAATGGTCATCAGCGATATCCAGGCCGAGAAGGTGGAGAAGGTCGCCGCCCATTGGCGTGAGCAAGGCGCGGATGTGCAGGCGATCAAGGCCGACGTGTCCAGCCAGCCAGACCTGTATGCTCAGGTTGCACTGGCGCTGAAACTCCACGGTCGGGTTGATGTGCTGGTCAATTGCGCCGGGGTCAACGTGTTCCGTGACCCTCTGGAAATGACCGAAGAAGACTGGCGCCGCTGTTTCGCCATCGATCTGGATGGCGCCTGGTACGGTTGCAAGGCGGTTTTGCCGCACATGATCGAGCAGGGCATCGGCAGCATCATCAACATTGCCTCGACCCATTCGAGCCACATCATTCCCGGTTGCTTCCCGTACCCGGTGGCCAAGCACGGCCTGCTGGGCCTGACCCGTGCACTGGGCATCGAGTACGCACCCAAGGGCATCCGGGTCAACGCCATTGCCCCAGGCTATATCGAGACGCAACTCAACATCGACTACTGGAACGGTTTCGCCGACCCCTATGCCGAGCGTCAGCGTGCACTCGATCTGCATCCGCCGCGGCGCATCGGCCAGCCGCTGGAAGTCGCCATGACGGCCGTGTTCCTGGCCAGCGATGAAGCACCTTTTATCAACGCCTCGTGCATCACCATCGATGGCGGGCGATCGGTGATGTACCACGATTGATTGCGTGTCTGGACGCAACAGGTTCTGCAGACCGTTAACAATAAAAACAAGGAGTCATCCATGAAACGTCGTCTCGGTATCCGTTCCCTGTGTTGTGCGGCCCTGGCCGCGACCGCCTTGAGTCTCAGCAGTGGGCTGCAGGCGGGCGACCCGGTGAAGATCGGCTTTTTGGTCAAGCAGGCGGAGGAGCCCTGGTTCCAGACCGAATGGGCCTTCGCTGAAAAAGCCGCCAAAGACAAAGGCTTTACCTTGATCAAAATCGCCGCGCCCGATGGCGAGAAGACTTTGTCTGCCATCGACAGCCTGGCTGCCAACGGCGCTCAGGGGTTTGTGATCTGCCCGCCGGATGTGGGCCTTGGCCCTGCGATCATGGCGAAGGCCAAGCTTAACGGCTTGAAAGTGATCGCCGTGGATGACCGCTTTGTCGATGCCAGCGGCACGTTTATGGAAGAGGTGCCGTACCTGGGCATGGCAGCGTTCGAAGTTGGCCAGAAGCAGGGCAGTGCGATGGTCACTGAAGCCAAAAACCGCAACTGGGACTGGAAAGACACCTATGCGGTTATCAACACGTTCAATGAGCTGGACACGGCTAAAAAGCGGACTGATGGCTCGGTCAAATCCTTGAAAGACGCGGGCTTGCCAGATGATCACATCCTGTACTCCGCGCTAAAAACCCTCGACGTACCCGGCAGCATGGACGCCACCAACTCGGCGCTGGTCAAACTGCCCGGTGGTGCGAAAAACCTGATCATCGGCGGGATGAACGACAGCACAGTGCTCGGCGGAGTGCGTGCCACGGAAAGTGCCGGGTTTGCGCCCGCCAATGTCATCGGCATCGGCATCAATGGCACCGACGCCATTGGCGAGTTGAAAAAGGCTAACAGCGGCTTTTTCGGTTCGATGCTCCCCAGCCCGCATATCGAAGGCTACAAGACGGCGACCATGATGTTTGAGTGGATCACCGAGGGCAAAGAACCGCCCCTCTACACCGCGATGGATGAGGTGACGTTGATTACCCGTGACAACTTCCAGGAAGAGCTGACCAAGATCGGTCTATGGAATTGAACGCGCTCACGGATGCTGGCGCCTGCCTGCGGTTCAGCGCAATCGGCAAGCAGTTTCCTGGCGTGCAGGCGCTTGCCAATATCAGCTTTGTCGCTCATCCGGGGCAGGTTCATGCGCTGATGGGCGAGAACGGTGCCGGTAAATCAACCCTGTTAAAGATTCTCGGTGGCGCCTTTCAGCCCAGCAGCGGTCATTTGCAGATCGGCGAGCAGGAACTGACCTTTAAATCCACGGCTGAAAGTATCGCCAGCGGGGTCGCGGTGATCCATCAGGAGCTGCATTTGGTGCCTGAAATGACCGTGGCCGAGAATCTGTTTCTGGGGCATTTGCCTGCGCGTTTTGGCCTGATCAATCGCCGCTTGTTGCGCCAGCAGGCGCTGGAGTTGCTCAAGGGCCTGGCGGATGAAATTGATCCGCAGGAGAAAGTCGCACGCCTGTCACTGGGGCAGCGTCAATTGGTGGAAATCGCCAAGGCACTGTCCCGTGGCGCCCATGTGATTGCCTTCGACGAGCCCACCAGCAGCCTTTCGGCCCGCGAGATCGATCGGTTGATGACAATCATTACCCGCCTGCGGGACGAAGGAAAAGTGGTGCTCTACGTCTCCCATCGCATGGAGGAAGTGTTCCGGATCTGTGATGCGGTCACGGTGTTCAAGGACGGACGCTACGTGCGCACCTTCGAGCAGATGAGCGACTTGAGCCACGACCAGTTAGTGACGTGCATGGTCGGTCGCGATATTCAGGATATCTATGACTATCGACCTCGGGAGCATGGCGAGGTGGCACTTAAAGTCGAGGGTTTACTCGGTCCGGGCCTGCGTGAGCCGGTGAGTTTCGAGGTGCGCAAAGGCGAGATACTCGGCCTGTTCGGGCTGGTGGGGGCGGGGCGTACCGAGTTGTTGCGCCTGCTTGGCGGGTTGACCCGCTGCAGCGCCGGTCGCCTTGAGTTGCAGGGCACTGAGCTTAAGTTGCAGTCGCCCCGTGATGCGATTGGCGCCGGGGTGTTGCTGTGCCCGGAAGACCGCAAGAAAGAGGGCATCATCCCGCTCGCCAGCGTCGCCGAGAACATCAACATCAGTGCCCGTGGTACCCATTCGACCCTGGGTTTTCTGTTGCGTGGCAAGTGGGAGCGCGCCAATGCCGACAAGCAGATCAAGGCGCTGAAAGTGAAGACCCCCGGTGCGTCGCAAAAAATCATGTACCTGTCCGGCGGCAATCAGCAAAAGGCCATTCTTGGGCGTTGGTTGTCGATGCCCATGAAGGTGCTGCTGCTCGACGAGCCGACGCGAGGCATCGATATCGGCGCCAAGGCCGAGATCTACCAGATCATCCATACCCTGGCGGCCAGTGGCATTGCGGTCATCGTGGTGTCCAGCGACCTGATGGAAGTGCTGGGTATCAGCGATCGCATTCTGGTGCTGTGTGAAGGTGCGGTATGTGGCGAGCTGCCCCGTGACCGGGCCAATGAATCCAATCTGTTGCAGATGGCCTTACCCCGCCAGCGCGGCTGAAGGCGTGATCTATTGAGAGGTATCCATGACAATTCAAAACACGTCACTGCCACCTGGGCGTAAACCTCTGGACATGCGCCGCTTTCTCGACGACTGGGTCATGTTGCTGGCGGCGCTGGCGATCTTCCTGCTCTGTACTTTGCTGATCGACAACTTCTTGTCGCCACTGAACATGCGGGGGCTGGGGCTGGCGATTTCCACGACGGGGATTGCCGCCTGCACCATGCTTTATTGCCTGGCATCGGGTCATTTCGACTTGTCCGTGGGATCGGTCATCGCCTGTTCCGGAGTCGTGGCTGCGGTGGTCATGCGTGACACCGACAGCGTTTTTCTGGGTGTGAGTGCTGCGTTGGGGATGGGGCTGTTAGTTGGCCTGATCAACGGGATAGTCATCGCCAAGCTGCGGGTCAATGCGTTGATTACCACGCTGGCGACCATGCAAATTGTGCGTGGCCTGGCCTATATCTTTGCCAACGGCAAGGCGGTGGGGGTGTCTCAGGAGTCCTTCTTCGTGTTTGGCAACGGCCAATTGTTCGGTGTACCTGTGCCGATCCTCATCACCATTGTGTGCTTCCTGTTTTTCGGCTGGTTGCTCAACTACACAACCTATGGGCGCAACACCATGGCCATTGGTGGCAACCCGGAAGCGGCACTGCTGGCGGGGGTCAATGTTGATCGCACCAAAATCATCATCTTCGCTGTCCACGGGCTGATCGGTGCATTGGCCGGGGTGATCCTCGCGTCACGGATGACTTCAGGCCAGCCGATGATTGGCCAGGGGTTTGAGCTGACCGTGATCTCGGCCTGCGTATTGGGCGGTGTGTCGCTGAGCGGCGGGGTGGGAATGATCCGCCACGTGATCGCCGGGGTGTTGATTCTGGCCATTATCGAGAATGCGATGAACTTGAAGAACATCGACACGTTTTACCAGTACGTCATTCGCGGCTCGATCCTGTTGCTGGCGGTGGTGATCGATCGCTTGAAGCAACGCTGAATCCGTAGCAGCTGCCGAAGGAACGAGGCTGCGTCCGGCGGCGCAGCCGTCGTAAAACCTGGGTGCGCGAATTAACTGAAACACCGCGTTGCCTGACTCTACAGCAGCTTCGTCGGGGTGCCGCATCACGCCGGACGCTGCCTCGTTCCTTCGGTAGCTGCTACCTATAGCTACTCATTTAATCCCTATATATGAGATGCATATTTATATATTGAGATTTGTGGCGCTTGCGGTTTATAGTCGCCTGCACTGATTCACAGCATTCACTGCTAAAAACAAAACAGGTGAAGCGATGCAGGCGCAATTGATCGCGCTCGATTGGGGTACAACCTCCCTTCGTGCTTATTTACTCGGTCCCGCCGGGCAGGTGCTGAAAATGCGCTCGCTGGCCTGCGGGATCATGCAGCTACCCAACACGCCCCGGTTGATTGCAGATCACTGGTGCGCTGACGGTTTTGAGCTGGCGTTCGACGAGGCTTGCGCTGACTGGCTGCAAGACAATCCCGGTATTGCGGTCATTGCCTGCGGCATGGTCGGCAGCGCCCAAGGGTGGCACGAAGCGGCTTACCGCGAGACACCGGCCAGCCTCGGCGCCTTGAGCACAGCCTTGCAGACGGTGCGCAGCGTGCGCGGTGTTGAGGTCCATATCGTGCCGGGCGTGATCCAGCACTCAACGCTGCCCAACGTGATGCGCGGCGAAGAAACCCAGGTACTGGGCGTCCTGCAAACCCATCCCCATCTCAATGATTGTTTGATCGGCCTGCCAGGCAGCCATTCCAAATGGGTGCAAGTGCAGGACGGCTGTCTGGTGCATTTCGATACGTTCATGACCGGCGAGTTGTACGCCGCCGTCTGCGAACACACGATTCTGGGTCGTACCCAGCAGCAGGCCGAACAGTTCGACGCGGCCGCATTCGACCGTGGCGTACAGGTGGCACTGTCGCCGGACGGCGAACGTGGCCCGCTGTCGACGCTGTTCAGCGCACGCACCCTGAGCCTTACCGGACAACTGAGCCCAGTGCAGCAACCCGACTACGTGTCCGGTCTGCTGATCGGCCATGAGCTGGTCGCGCTGGGCAATGTGCTGCGTCGACGCCGCGGCGGGCAACCGCTGCCAGCGATCATTCTGATTGGCAACTCGCAACTCTGTGAACGCTACCGACGTGCACTGGGTGCTTGCGGGTTCGCCGATGTGAGCCTGGCAGAGCAGGCGACCGAGCAAGGTTTATGGCACTTGGCCCAGGCGGCCGGGTTGCTCCAACACACTCATCTGGAGGCCTGAGATGCTCAAGCAAGCACTGGCAAAAAACGGGTTGATCGCCATCCTGCGGGGGCTGCGGCCACAAGAGGCGCAGGCCATTGGCAAGGTGCTGTATGACGAAGGCTTTCGCACCCTGGAAGTCCCGTTGAACTCCCCTGAGCCCTATCAAAGCATCCGCATTTTGCGCGACAGCCTGCCTGCCGATTGTCTGGTGGGCGCAGGCACGGTGCTGACGCCCGAACAGGTCGAACAGGTCAAGGCTGCGGGCGGGCAGGTGATTGTCATGCCCCACAGTGACCCTGACGTGCTGCGTGCGGCCAAGGCGGCCGGCTTGTACCTGTCGCCGGGTGTCGCCACGCCCACCGAAGCTTTTGCTGCGCTGGCCGAAGGTGCCGATGTGCTGAAAATGTTTCCTGCCGAGCAAATGGGGCCGGCGGTGGTCAAGGCCTGGCTGGCCGTGTTGCCAGCAGGTACGTTGCTGATCCCGGTTGGCGGGATAACCCCGGACAACATGCAAGTGTTTGTCGATGCCGGGGTGTCCGGTTTTGGGTTGGGCTCCGGCCTGTTCAAGCCCGGGATGAGCCCTGCTCAAGTGGCGGTTAACGCCAAGGCCTACGTGCACGCCTGGAATGCCCGGCGTCAGGCTAACTGACTGGCGCCGTAGCGCCCCATCGAACAAGAGAGAGAACACGATGAAAATTACCAAACTCACCACTTACCTGGTTCCGCCGCGCTGGTTGTTCCTGAAGATCGAAACCGATGAAGGCGTGACCGGCTGGGGTGAGCCCGTGGTCGAAGGTCGCGCCCACACCGTGGCCACTGCGGTGGATGAATTGTCGGACTACTTGATCGGCAAAGACCCGCGCAACATCGAAGACATCTGGACCGTGCTCTACCGCGGCGGTTTTTACCGTGGCGGGGCGGTACACATGAGCGCCCTGGCCGGTATCGACCAGGCCCTGTGGGACATCAAGGGCAAGGCGCTGGGGGTGTCGGTCAGCGACCTGCTGGGTGGCCAGGTGCGGGACAAGATCCGGGTCTATTCGTGGATCGGTGGCGATCGCCCGGCCGACACCGCCCGTGCAGCCAAAGAAGCCGTCAGCCGGGGTTTTACCGCGATAAAAATGAACGGCACCGAAGAGCTGCAATTTGTAGACAGCTTTGAAAAGGTCGATCTGGCACTGGCCAACGTGGCAGCGGTGCGTGATGCGGTGGGCCCCAATGTCGGTATCGGTGTGGATTTCCATGGCCGTGTCCATAAGCCAATGGCCAAGATCCTGATGAAGGAGCTGGACGCGTACAAGCTGATGTTTATCGAAGAGCCGGTACTGAGCGAAAACTACGAAGCGCTCAAGGAGCTGGCGCCGCTGACCAGTACACCGATTGCCCTGGGCGAGCGGCTGTTTTCACGTTGGGATTTCAAGCGGGTGCTGAGCGAAGGTTATGTCGACATCATCCAGCCGGATGCGTCACATGCGGGCGGGATCACTGAAACCCGCAAAATTGCCAACATGGCCGAGGCGTATGACGTGGCCCTGGCCTTGCACTGCCCGCTGGGGCCGATTGCACTGGCGGCGTGCCTGCAGCTGGATGCGGTCTGCTACAACGCCTTTATCCAGGAACAAAGCCTGGGCATCCATTACAACGAAAGCAACGACCTGCTGGACTACGTCAAAGACCCGGCGGTATTCGATTACGACAAAGGCTTTGTAAAAATCCCCAACGGTCCGGGCCTGGGCATCGAGATCAATGAAGAGTACGTGCAGGAGCGTGCATTGATCGGCCACCGCTGGCGCAACCCGATCTGGCGTCATGCCGACGGCAGTTTTGCCGAGTGGTGAGTGGTGGGAGCGAGCCTGCTCGCGAATTTGCCAACCCGGTATGACTGCAGTACCGGGATGAGGCAATCGCGAGCAGGCTCGCTCCCACGTTGTAAACGACCTCAATAAACATAAGAAAGAGGCATGCCCATGTCATCTGCAAGCACTGTCGCGCCCGCGATTTTAGTGGCGCCTAGCCGTAAGCGTTTTTTCATCATGGTGCTGTTGTTCATCACCGTGGTGATCAACTACCTGGACCGTAGCAACCTGTCGATTGCCGCCCCCGCACTGACCACCGACCTGGGGCTGGACCCGGTGCATGTGGGGCTGATTTTCTCGGCGTTCGGCTGGACCTACGCCGCCATGCAAATCCCCGGCGGCTGGCTGGTGGATCGGGTACCACCGCGCATTCTCTACAGCGTCGCCTTGCTGCTGTGGTCGGTGGCCACGGTGATGCTCGGCTTTGCAGCGAGCTTTATCGCCCTGTTCGTTTTGCGCATGGCAGTGGGTGCGCTGGAAGCCCCCGCGTACCCGATCAACAGCCGGGTGGTCACCACCTGGTTTCCTGAGCGTGAGCGCGCCACGGCGATCGGCTTTTACACCTCAGGGCAGTTTGTCGGCCTGGCGTTTCTGACTCCGGTACTGGCCTGGTTGCAGCATCACTGGGGCTGGCACATGGTGTTTGTCAGCACCGGTGTAGTGGGGATTATCTGGGCGGCTATCTGGTACGCGGTGTACCGCGAGCCCCGGGACTTCAAGGGCGTCAATCAGGCGGAAATCGACTTGATCGCCGAGGGGGGCGGGCTGGTGGATATCCAGAGCCAAACCGCCAAGCGCAAGGCTGCGTTCAGTTGGCTGGACCTGGGCATCGTGCTCACCAAACGCAAGTTGTGGGGCATTTATCTGGGGCAGTTCTGCCTGAACTCGACGCTGTGGTTTTTCCTGACATGGTTCCCCACGTACCTGGTGAAATACCGCGGCATGGACTTTATCAAGTCCGGTTTGCTGGCTTCGTTGCCGTTTCTGGCGGCGTTTGTGGGTGTGCTGTGTTCCGGGTTCTTTTCTGACTGGTTGATTCGTCGTGGTTACTCGGTGGGCTTTGCCCGCAAGTTGCCGATCATTGGCGGGTTGCTGATTTCGACCTCGATCATCGGCGCCAACTTTGTCGACTCCACGCCGTTGGTAATTGCGTTTCTGGCGCTGGCGTTTTTCGGCAACGGGCTGGCGTCGATTACATGGTCCCTGGTGTCCACCCTGGCACCGGCGCGGCTGCTGGGGCTTACCGGCGGGGTATTTAATTTGATCGGTAACCTGTCGGCGATTACCACGCCCATCGTGATTGGCTTTTTGGCCACCGGCGATTCGTTTGCCCCGGCAATCACCTATATTTCGGTGCTGGCGCTGCTGGGAGCACTGTCCTACATCTTGCTGGTGGGCAAGGTCGAGCGGATCGAACTGTAGCCGTCAGTCAGCCAGGCGACCATAATGCTGCCCGGTTCTCACCTATCAATGGAAAGGCTGGCTATGCAGGACGACTCCACGAAAATCGCTCCGACCGGTACTCAAACCTTGCTCCGCGGCCTGGCGGTGGTTCAGGCCGTGGCCAATGGTGCGCGTGACCTAAAGGACATCGCCCGGGTGATCGGGACCACGCGCAGCACCACCCATCGTCTGGCCAGTTGCCTGGTGGATGAGCGTTATTTGCGGGTGTTGCCCAAGGTGGGGTATTTGCTGGGGCCCAAGCTGATCGAGCTGGGCTTTCAGGCGCGGGAAGAGTTGCCGTTGGTGACGCTGGCCGAGCCGTATCTGGATCAATTGTCAGCGTTGACCGGCGATACCATTCATTTGGCGGTGCGTGAGGGTGATGAGGTGCTGTACCTGCACAAGAATCCGGGGCGAAACGGCCCGGAGATGCGTTCGCGGGTAGGGCATCGGATGGTGATGGCACGCACGGGCATCGGCAAGGCCATGTTGCTGGATGCATCTGTGGACGAATGGCGGCGGCTGTATGAAGCCGGTCAGGGGGCGGGCGGCAAAAATCCGTTGTGGCCCGATCATCAGGAGCCGTCGTGGGAGCAGTTCGAGGAGCGTATGCGCAACTATGTGGCGGGTGGGTACGCGTTTGATCTGGAAGACAACGAACCGTCGATTCGTTGTGTGGCTGCGCCCATACGTGATGCCAGCGGCCAGATCGTCGCAGCTATCAGTATCGCCAGCACTGTGCCGTATATGCCCCACGAGAAAATGTCCGGGTTGATCCCGGTTATTACTCATGCTGCGCAACAGATATCGGCTGAGTTGGGCGGGTAAGTGGACTGCACACAACGGTGGGAGCGAGCCAGCTCGCTCCCACAAAAAGCCGGTGCTTAGGCTTTCAGCGTTTTCATGTCGATCACAAAACGGTATTTCACGTCGCCTTTAACGACGCGTTCAAAGGCTTCGTTGATGTTTTTGATGTCGAGCATTTCGATGTCGCACGTAATCCCGTGCTCGGCGCTGAAATTGAGCATTTCCTGAGTCTCGGCAATGCCACCGATCAGCGAACCGGCCAGTACGCGGCGCTTGAATACCAGGTTGAAGGCGTTCAGGGCTGGCTCAACGGGTTCGATCAGACCCACCAGGATATGCACACCGTCATACGCCAGGGTTTCGAGGTACGGGTTCAGGTCGTGCGGCACCGGAATGGTATCCAGCAGGAAGTTGAAGGTGCCCGCAGCGGCTTTCATCTGTTCGGCATCGGTGGACACGATCACGTGGTCGGCACCTTGACGGTAAGCTTCTTCAGCCTTGGCCTGGGAGCGGGTGAACAGCGTCACTTCAGCGCCCATGGCCTTGGCGAACTTGATGCCCATGTGGCCCAGGCCACCCATGCCCAGGATCCCGACCTTGTCGCCCGGCTCAACACCGTAATGAACCAGTGGCGAGTAGGTGGTGATGCCGGCGCACAGCAGCGGTGCGGCGCTGGCCGGGTCGAGGTTTTTCGGGATGCTCAGCACGAAATGCTCGCTGACCACCATATTGCTCGAGTAACCGCCCATGGTCAGCGTGCCGTCAATGCGGTCCGGGCTGGCGTAGGTTTGGGTCATGCCTTCCAGGCAGTATTGCTCCAGATCTTCCTTGCAGGCCGAGCAGGTGCGGCACGAATCGACCATGCAGCCCACGCCGACCAGATCGCCGACCTTGTGCTTGGTAACTTTGTCGCCAATGGCCGTCACCTTGCCGACGATTTCATGGCCGGGCATCAGGGGGTAAGTCGCGAAGCCCCAATCATTGCGTGCCTGGTGGATGTCGGAGTGGCAAACGCCGCAGTACAGCACTTCGATAGCGACGTCGTCCGGGCGGGGCGCGCGACGGTTGAACTGCATAGGCGCCAGAGGGGCCTTGGCGTTCTGAGCGGCGTAACCGATAGCGTTATAAGTGACAGTGGACATGAGAACCTCGCGAAACGTTGACTGTGTAGAGGGGGCGATTTTGCGCCTGGATGCTTTGCAGGACTATGACGATTCCTCCGTCTGTCATGCCTAATACTCCGGAGTAACGGGTCTTCTGTCGCTTTATTGACCAATTCTGCGAAGATGCGGCTGTCTATTCCTCTTGTGAAAATTTCTCCATGCTTTTGACCCGTCATCGGGATGAGAACGCCATGCTGGTGTCTCTGATCGAACCGCTGGCGACACAAACCGGTTTTGTGTCCACCTTGTTGCCTGAAGTCCGGGTCGTTTCTGCGTGCCGGGAAGTGGCCCGGATGCCGCAGATTTATGAGCCTAGCCTAATGGTGATTGCCCAAGGCAGTAAGTTGGCCTATCTGGGGCAGCGCACGATGGAATACGGTGCGGGGCATTATCTGGTGCAGGCGCTATCGGTGCCTTTTGAGTGTGAAACCTTCGCCTGTGAGGAGATGCCGCTATTGGGCGTGGCGATCAGTATTGATCGCGCGGTGCTGGGGGAGTTGGTGCTGGCGATGGGCCTGGCCCCTGACCGCAATGCCGTGGCGCAGACGCCGGAGTCGATGACTTCGGCGGTGCTGGATGATGATATGCGCCATGCCGTCGAGCGCCTGCTGCGTTGCCTGCATGACCCGCTGGAGTGCCGGATCATGGGCCAGGCGCGGCTGCGCGAAGTGCTGTTCGCAGCATTGCGCGGACCGCAGGCGGGAGTGCTACGGGCATTGGTCGAACAGCAAGGGCAGTTTGCACGGGTGGCGGCATCGTTGAGTTATTTGCATGAGCACTTCGCGCAGCCGCTCAATGTCGAAACCCTGGCCCGTTGCGCGAACATGAGTGCATCTACCTTTCACGAACACTTCAAACGCAGCACCTTGCTGTCGCCAGTGCAGTACCTCAAGCGGTTGCGTCTGTTACGGGCACAGCAGTTGTTATTGAGTGAGGGGCTGGGTGTAGCGCAGGTGGCGGAGCGTGTGGGCTATCAAAGTACTTCGCAGTTCAGTCGCGAGTACAAACGCTACTTTGAGCGCAGTCCGGGGCATGAAGGGGTGGGGTGCTAGCCAGCCGGTGTGACGGGCGTGTTGTGGGAGCGGGCTTGCTCGCGATGCGCGCAGCGCAGTCTGTCAGGCAAACCTGGGCGACCCCATCGCGAGCAAGCCCGCTCCCACAAATCCGGGGGCAATAAAAAAGGCTCCCGAAGGAGCCTTTTTGACTTACATGTTCGGGTAAGTCGGGCCGCCGCCACCTTCCGGGGTCACCCAGGTGATGTTCTGCGACGGGTCTTTGATGTCGCAGGTTTTGCAGTGAACGCAGTTTTGCGAGTTGATCTGGAAGCGTTTTTCGCCGCTTTCCTGAGTGATCACTTCGTACACGCCCGCCGGGCAGTAGCGCTGTGCCGGCTCGTCGTAGAGCGGCAAGTTAACGCTGATCGGAATGCTCGGGTCGCGCAGCTTGAGGTGGCACGGCTGCTCTTCTTCATGGTTGGTGCTGGAGATGAACACCGAGCTGAGCTTGTCGAAGCTCAGCTTGCCGTCGGGTTTCGGGTAGTCGATCTTCTTGCAGTCCTTGGCCTGCTTCAAGCACGCATAGTCTGGCTTGGTGTCGTGCAGGGTGAACGGCAGTTTGCCGCCGAAGATGTTCTGATCCATCCAGTTGAAACCCGCGCCCATGATCGGGCCGAACTTGTGCATCGCCGGGCCGAAGTTACGGCTGGCGAACAGTTCGTCGAACAGCCAGCTGGCTTTGAAGGCTTCAACGTAGGTGTTGAGTGCGTCGCCGCCTTCGGAGTCCGCCAGCAATGAATCGGCCACGGCGTCTGCTGCGAGCATGCCGGATTTCATTGCAGTGTGGCTGCCCTTGATCTTGGCCACGTTCATGGTGCCCAGATCGCAACCGATCAGTGCACCGCCGTTGAAGACCATTTTTGGCAGGGAGTTCAAACCGCCTTTGGCCAGGGCGCGGGCGCCGTAGCTGATGCGTTTGCCACCTTCGAGGTATTGCTTGAGCACCGGGTGATGCTTGAGGCGCTGGAACTCGTCGAACGGCGACAGGAAGGTGTTGCTGTAAGACAGGTCAACGATCAGGCCGACCACTACCTGGTTGTTTTCCAGGTGATACAGGAAAGAACCGCCGGTGTTTTCGCTGCTGATGATGTCCAGCGGCCAGCCAGCAGTGTGAACTACCAGGCCTGGCTGATGTTTGGCGGGGTCGATTTCCCAGATTTCTTTCAGGCCGATGCCGTAGTGCTGGCTATCGGCGTCGCTGTCGAGTTTGAAGCGCTCGATCAGTTGTTTGCCAAGGTGGCCGCGGCAGCCTTCAGCGAACAGGGTGTACTTGCCGCGCAGTTCCATCCCCGGGGTGTACAGGCCTTCTTTGGGGTTGCCTTCACGGTCAACGCCCAGATCACCAGTGATGATCCCGCGAACCACATTGTTTTCGTCGAACAGGACTTCTTGAGCCGCAAAGCCGGGGTAGATTTCTACGCCCAGGTTCTCGGCCTGTTGCGCCAGCCAGCGGCACAGGTTGCCTAGCGAGATGATGTAGTTGCCTTCGTTGTGCATGGTTTTAGGCACAAACAGGTCAGGCACCTTGGTCGCGGTGCTGTCGCTGCGCAGTACATAGATATCGTCGCGGGTTACTGGAGTATTGAGCGGTGCGCCCAGTTCTTTCCAGTCCGGGAACAATTCGTTCAAGGCGCGAGGTTCGAAAACAGCACCAGACAGAATGTGAGCACCGACTTCGGAGCCTTTTTCAACCACGCAGACGCTGATTTCTTTACCGGCTTCGGCGGCCTTCTGCTTTAAGCGGCAGGCGGCGGACAAACCGGCAGGGCCGGCGCCGACGATGACCACGTCGAATTCCATGTACTCGCGTTCCACAGGCTATCTCCTACTCAAGGCTCAACGGTATTTTTCTAATTGGAGGTTTGGCACTTCATCCATTATTCCCTCTACCTCGAGGTTGAAGACGCAATGGATGATGCACCGCTCTCTCTGATGGGCGGGCATTATATCTACACCACTAGCAGCGTCCAATACAAACGTTTGTTTGAATCCGCTGCAAGCCAGATAAATCAAAGACGCGCGGCTCAAAACTGGCCAATTTGCTGTATTGACCGCAAATGGCGTTCCGGTCAAGATACGGGCGGTTTTGCGCTCGCCGTAGGCTGATTGTTGGTTTCAAGAGCACCTCTAAAGACAGGGCATAGGCACAAGCCTGTAGGAGCCTGCCATTTTTTGAGCGGAGTTTACACGTCCTTTCGGTGTATGACTTGTTAGTCACATCGGACAAACGGTCGCAAGAGAAGGACTGGCACTCGTCTCTTCTAATAATGAAGGCAACGATCTTTGGAGGTGCCCTTGTGCCAATGAGCATCAACCGCCAGGTTCGCCTAGGCGACTTTCTTTTCACCGGAGAGTAACGAGGAATCCATGAAGGTTCTTGTAGCTGTCAAACGAGTGGTCGATTACAACGTTAAAGTTCGCGTCAAAGCGGACAACTCCGGCGTTGACCTCGCCAACGTCAAGATGTCGATGAACCCCTTCTGCGAAATCGCTGTGGAAGAAGCCGTACGCCTGAAAGAAAAAGGTGTTGCGACTGAAATCGTCGTCGTCTCCATCGGCCCGACCACTGCTCAGGAACAGCTGCGTACCGCGCTGGCACTGGGTGCAGATCGCGCCATTCTCGTCGAGTCCGCCGAAGATCTGACCTCGCTGGCCGTGGCCAAGCTGCTCAAGGCCGTTGTCGACAAGGAACAGCCTCAGCTGGTGATCCTGGGCAAACAGGCCATCGACAGCGACAACAACCAGACTGGCCAGATGCTGGCCGCGCTGACCGGTTTCGGTCAGGGCACCTTCGCTTCCAAAGTTGAAGTGGCAGGCGACAAGGTTGCAGTGACCCGTGAAGTAGACGGCGGTGCGCAAACTGTTTCGCTGAGCTTGCCGGCGATCATCACCACCGACCTGCGTTTGAACGAGCCGCGTTATGCGTCCCTGCCAAACATCATGAAGGCCAAAAAGAAGCCGCTTGAAGTGCTGACGCCAGATGCGTTGGGCGTTTCGACAGCTTCGACCAACAAGACCCTGAAAGTTGAAGCACCGGCTGCTCGCAGCGCGGGTATCAAGGTCAAGTCGGTGGCTGAACTGGTCGAGAAACTGAAAAACGAAGCGAAGGTAATCTAAACATGACTATCTTGGTAATCGCAGAACACGACGGCAAAGCACTGGCCCCGGCCACGCTGAATACCGTGGCTGCTGCCGCTAAAATCGGTGGCGACATCCACGTTCTGGTTGCAGGCCAGGGCATTGGCGCAGTAGCCGAAGCCGCCGCTAAAATCGCTGGCGTGGCTAAAGTACTGGTCGCCGACAACGCGGCTTACGCCCATCAGTTGCCTGAAAACGTGGCGCCTCTTGTCGCTGAGCTGGGTGCCGGTTACAGCCACATCCTGGCGGCCGCTACCTCCAACGGCAAAAATATCCTGCCGCGCGTTGCTGCGCAGTTGGACGTGGATCAGATCTCCGAGATCGTTTCGGTCATCAGCGCTGACACCTTCACGCGCCCGATCTATGCCGGTAACGCCATTGCTACCGTGCAGTCCACTGCGCCGGTAAAAGTGATCACCGTACGTGCGACCGGTTTCGACCCGGTGGCTGCAGAAGGTGGTTCGGCAGCGGTTGAAGCGGTTGCAGCGGTTCACGATGCAGGGACTTCGTCGTTCGTGGGTGAAGAACTGGCCAAGTCGGACCGTCCTGAGCTGACCGCAGCCAAAATCGTCGTTTCGGGCGGTCGCGGCATGCAGAACGGCGACAATTTCAAACTGCTTTACACCCTGGCTGACAAGCTGGGCGCTGCTGTTGGCGCTTCTCGCGCAGCCGTTGACGCAGGTTTTGTGCCTAACGACATGCAGGTCGGTCAGACCGGCAAGATCGTTGCGCCACAGCTGTACATCGCGGTGGGGATTTCCGGCGCGATCCAGCATCTGGCCGGCATGAAAGACTCCAAGGTGATCGTTGCGATCAACAAGGACGAAGAAGCACCGATCTTCCAGGTGGCTGATTACGGCCTGGTAGCGGACTTGTTCGAAGCCGTACCTGAGCTGGAGAAGCTGGTTTAATCCAGTTGCTTCACTTATAAAGAGCCCGGTCATCCGGGCTGTGGAGAAGGGCGGGGCACTCAGTGCCTGGCATCGTCTTCATGGCCTGAGTGACCGGGTTTTTTTGTGGGTCTCAATAGTGTGTGTGGAGCGTAGGGCTATGGATGTGCGTCAGCTGAGCAGGTTGCTGGTGGGGTTGGCGTTATTGCCGCTGTTGTCAGAAGCTGCGGGCAAGTGTGAACGCCTGATCGTTACTGGCAGTCCCGATGCACCACCTTACCTGTGGCGCGATCCAGCCGACCCTGCGCACTTGATCGGCACCAGTGCCGACCTCATACAGCAGGCGGGCCAGGAACTGGGGATCAAGGTTGAAGTGCTCTACGGTGGCAAGCGCGCCCAGGCTCAGGACGAAGTGCGCGCCGGGCGCATGGACATGCTGCTGGATGCCCCGCTAACGGTCAGCGGGCTCTCGTCGTTCGACTACATCCACCCGCCCTTAGTGCGTAACGACTATCTGGTGTGGACCCGCAAGGACTCAACCCTGGTCTACGAAACACCTGCCGACTTGCACGGGTATACGGGCGCCGTCTCCGAAAAATCCCGATTAAGCGAAACGTTCAATGAGTTCGCTCAGCATCAGCTCACTCTGGAGCGTCTGCCCGGCCTGACCCAGGCCTTCCAGAAATTGCTGCTCGGCCAGGCCGAATACGTACTGGCCGGTCGCTATTCCGGTACGGCCACTGCGCAAACCCTGGGCATTGCCGATGATCTGCTGGCACATCCACAGCCGATTGATCAGCCTGGGCTGTTTTTGGCGATTTCCCATGACTCGGCCTGCAATGAGCCGTGGTTGCGCGGACAGCTCGCCAAAAAGATGACAGAATTGCCCGCGTCCGGCCTGACCGAGGCGGCATTGCAACGCAATCTAGAGCGGTGGAAAGCCCAGTTGCTACAACCGCTCAGCGCCCCAAAACAGTAGGAATCCCTAGTGACAATTCGACCTATTTTCGCTGCCCTGGCCGTTCTGGCTCTGGCGGGGTGTGCAGCCGATCCTGCGCCGAATGAACAATTGCGTTTGACCGAACAGGCTCTGGAGCAAGCCAGGGCTGTGGGTGCCACAGCCGATGATATGGCTGAACTGAAACAAGCCGAAGACAAGCTGGCCCAAGCGCTGGCTGATATGGCAGATGAATCCTTTAAAGACGCGCGCATGCAAGCCGAACAAGCCGAGCTTGATGCCCGATTAGCTGAAGCTCGCGTGCTGACGCAAAAAAGCCAGGAACAACTGAACGTGCTCAATACTCGTATTTCGCGCTTGCGCAAACAACTGGCGGATGCGCAATGAGCCTCAAGTCCAGAGCTTTCATGGGTGTGCTAGTAGCGGGTTGCGTCGGCCTGACCGGGTGCGCAGGGCATCACAACAGCGAGCAGGCCTTGCAACAGGCCAGCACTGATTTTCAGACCGTCAAGGAAGACACCAATGTGCTGCGCATCGCCCCCAAGGACGTGATTCGCGCCGGTGAGTCCCTAGCCCGCGCTGACCGGTTGTCCAGCTATTGGGGCAGTGGCGAAGACGTTGCGCATTACGCCTATTTGAGCCAGCGCTACAGTGAAATTGCCCGCGAGCACACGCAGCAGGTGCTCAACGAAGAGCGTGCGGCCAAGCTCGAACTGGAACGTCAGCGCCTGCAACTGGCCTTGCGTGAAGCCAAGTTGTTGAGCGTTCAGCAACAGGGCCAATGGCTGGAAGAGCAAATTATCAGCCTGGCCACCACTCAGACTGACCGTGGTTTGGTCATGACCCTGGGGGACGTGTTGTTCGATACGGGCGAAGCCGATTTGAAAAACTCGGCCAATCGTACGGTGCTCAAGCTGGTGCAGTTCCTGCAACTGAACCCCAAGCGCGTTGTGCGAATCGAGGGCTACACCGACAGCACCGGGGGTAAGGAAGACAACCTCAAGCTATCCCGTGATCGCGCGCAGGCCGTGGCGGATGTGCTGGTCGATCTGGGTATCGACGAGAAGCGAATCCTGGTGGAAGGTTATGGCGATCAATACCCGGTTGACGTAAATGCCACAGAGCGCGGTCGTGCGCAGAACCGCCGTGTTGAAATCGTCTTTTCTGACGAAAAAGGCCAACTGGGCGCCGCGCGCTAACAAATAGGCATGACTTGACTGATGTGGGAGCGAGCCTGCTCGCTCCCATAACGGCACTATCCGCACCCATACAGTTCTCCCCGCACACGGCCTGTACGGCTTTGTTAAGTGACAACTGTGCCCGTACACTTCTAAACTGTTCCGGTATTGTTCTCCACAATAATAAAGCTTGAACATCGAGAGCGGCGCCATGACCAACCTTTTGCTCTATCAACGTATCGCTCAGCAGTTGGCTGAGGATATCCGGCGTGGCGTTTATCAGCCGGGCGAGCGTGTGCCCTCGGTGCGCAAGATGAGCTCTCAGCTGAACGTCAGCCATGCCACGGTGTTGCAGGCTTACGCCAACCTTGAAGATCAGGGTTTGATCCGGGCACGGCCGCAGTCTGGTTATTACGTGCACCAGACCCCGGCATTGACCGCACCCACTCCTGATATCGCCCGTGTAGAGCGTCCGGGGCTGGTCACTCGCAGCAGCATCATCCAGCAGGTATTGGTTGAGTCTCGTCGCGAAGGCGTATTCCCGCTGGGCGCGGCCGTGCCCAGTGTCGATTACTTGCCTGTGCGGGCTTTGCATCAACAACTGGCCAAGGTCACGCGTTTTCATAGCCCACGGGCGTTCAGCTACATGTTCAGTCCGGGGTTTGAGCCACTACGTCGGCAAGTGGCAATCCGCATGCGTGACGCCGGGGTGGTGATCGATCCTTCCGAAGTCATCATCACCCACGGCTGTGTCGATGCCCTGCAAATGTCGTTGCGCGTACTGACTCGCCCAGGAGACCTCATCGCGGCCGAGTCGCCCACCTACTACGGGCTGCTGCAACTGGCGGACCTGCTGGGCTTGAAAGTCATCGAGATCCCCAGCGATCCGGCGACCGGCATGAGCCTTGAGGCCTTGCAACTCGCGGCCAATCAATGGTCGATCAAGGCATTGGTACTGACCACTCGCCTGAGTAATCCGCTCGGAGGGACCATGCCTGAGGAACGGCAAAAGCAGCTGCTGCGTCTGGCTTCCGACTTTGATATCCAGATTGTCGAAGACGATATCTATGGCGAGTTGATGTTCGAGGTCGGGCGTACCAAGGCGTTGAAAGCCTATGACCGCCTGGATCGGGTGATTTACTGCTCGAGTTTTTCCAAAACCTTGTCACCTGGCGTGCGTATCGGCTGGATGATCGCTGGCAAGTTTCAGCAGGAAATCCAGCGTCTGCAAACCTTCACCACCCATTCGGCGTGCAGTGTCACGCAGATGGGGGTAGCGGCTTACCTTGAAAACGGTGGTTACGATCGCCATTTACGTTACATCCGCCAGGAATACCGAAAAAACCTGAGTGCGTTCCAGCTGGCCGTTCAGCAGCACTTTCCGGAAGGTACTCAGATGTCCCGTCCAAGCGGAGGTTTTATCTTGTGGGTCAGTTTGCCGGGCCGGGTCAACACCCAGGAGTTACATGTCCGGGCGCTGCAGCAAGGTATCAGCATCGCGCCGGGGCTGATTTTCAGTAATACCGAGCAGTTCAATCACTGCATACGGCTTAACTGTGCCACACCCTGGAACCGGGAAGCCGAGCGGGCGCTGATGACCCTTGGCATGCTTGCCAATCAGCTCTGCCAGGAAGCCGCAGGCCAGTACGGTGGAAGTTCGGCAGTAGCGGGGATGGCATTTTGACCATAATCACCTTGTCACCCTGTGCGTAAAGCGCGAGCATACGCACCTGAATCGTTAAAACTGTGGGAGTTATGAGAGCGACATATTGTGTTGGCCTTTTATTGGTGGGCGTGTTGAGTACGCTCAATACTGTGGTTGCGACAGCGGCCCCGGTACAACCGCTGTCAACCTCCAGTGAGGCGCAATCTGTCCACTCGCCTGCCAAGCCTGCTGCCAGTGTGAAAAAGGCACCGGTCAAAAAGCGTGCTCCCATTGCATCCAAATCCAAGTCGGCCCATGAAATCGCCAAGAAGCGTTTACCTGCGGCGAACCTCGATTTGCGCTTGCCTCCCGAGATGGTCAAGCAGCTGCATCCTTTGGGCACTATTCCTATGCCTGCTCACAAACCCCTGCTGCCGAATATGTTTGGCGAGAAACCCGCCGAAGAGAGCCCTTTTCAGCTCAACGGGCGCTTGCTCAGCAATGAGATGAACCTGCAATTGCGCAACGAAGCCCGTCACAACGAAATCGAAGGCGCTGCGCTGGATTTCGAATTCAAGCAATAAGTGCCGAGTGCTCAAAAACAGGCTTCTAAACTGACTATTCAGTCACTGTCATTTATCAGCACATTCTGCTGAACGGTCAATTTCAAACACCTGTTCCAGCGAGTACTATCCCTTGTCATCAACACACTTTGCCCCGAATGAGGTGCTAACGTCATGAATTGCCGTGAAGGCTGTGGCGCTTGCTGCATTGCCCCTTCCATCAGTACACCGCTGCCGGGCATGCCCAACGGCAAGCCGGCCGGGGAACGCTGCCTGCATCTTTCAGTCGACTACTTGTGTGGTTTGTTCGGCCAGCCGCAACGCCCTGCAGTCTGTGGCGAGTTCAAGGCCGACATCGAGGTGTGCGGCACTGACCGGGAAGAAGCCATTAACCTGATCGGTTGGTGGGAGCAGATGACCGCGGCATAGTGCGTTTATGACCAGTGAACAGACCTTCAACAATAAGGAATAAGACAATGGGTTCGTTGCATCGAGTGGCATTGGTATGTGGTTTGAGTGTTTTGCTGGTGGGCGTGGCCCAGGCCGAAGACTGGAAAGTCGCCAAGGATCAGGACGGCATCAAGGTGTCGCTGAGTGAAGTCGCCGGCTCCCAGTACAAGGCTTACCAGGGGGTAACGACCATCAAGGCGCCGCTGGCCAAGGTCAGCAAGTTGCAGGAAGACGTGGCGGGCGCTTGCGCCTGGATTCATGAATGCCAATCGCAAAAATTGCTCAAGCACGAAGGCGATCAGAGCTGGACCTACACCCAGTTCAAAACACCCTGGCCGGTCACCCCGCGTGATTCGGTGCTGCTGGTGACCACTGCCCAAGGTGCGGACGGCAGTTTGACCCGCACCCTGAAAGGCGTGCCGACCTACCTCCCGGAAGAAAAGGGCTTTGTGCGGGTTGCTCAGGTCAATGGTTTCTGGAAGCTGGTGCCTAAAGGCGACAACTTGACCGAGGTGACGTACCAGGTGCATACCGAGCCTGGCGGCAGCGTGCCTTCCTGGCTGGCCAACAAGTTTGTGGTCGATGCCCCGTTCAATACCCTCAAGGGGCTTAAAGAGCGCGCTGAAAAGCCATAACGCTTAACCGGGCATGCCTGGTCCTGGACAGCGCATCTGTCCAGGCGCCGGGTGCAGGTTTCAGTGGTACGCATAAAACCTGTTGAAATTCATGGATTACCCCCTTGGCAGACGCGGCACCGTGGAGCTACTCTGCATCCAGACCAGCGAAGTAATCGACTGGCTCTGATCTTGTTCGCTACATGCTTATTACTCCCCTTGTCACGGCATACCTGCTGCCGATAGGGGAGCGCTGAATGTCTATCCATTGCGAGGAGGACGTTTCATGAGCACAGCCCATCAAGAAGACCTCAGCAGCTATGTGCTGCGCCGCATGAAAGAAGGCGGTTTTGATTTTTCACGCATCCACCCAATCGAGTTTTACGCGATCTTCCCGGACGAGGAGCGTGCGCGCAGAGCTGCAGGCAAATTTTGTGGTGAATCCCTGAACGCACAAATCAATGTACGTGATGACGGGGCGTGGTACCTGGAACTCAGTAAAGTGATGTACGCCACCTATGGTGGCATCGGTGATTTCGAGCAGGACTTTGAAGCTGTCGTGGTGCCGCTAGGTGGCATTATTGAAGGTTGGGGTGTTAAGCAGGAGGTGCGCGGCCTGTTGAATTGATATGAGTTCGATCGGTTAGCGGCCGGCCTCAGGGCTGGCCGTTCTTGTTTTTGCGCCAGGCAATTAAAGCCCCCGCAACGTATAGCGGACGAAGACGCGCAGGAGGTGCGCGTCTTCGGTATTTGGGCGAGTCTTTAGCCGATGACCTTGGTCAAGTTCGGCAAGATCAGCAGCAAGGTGGTAGCAAAGAGGATGAGTCCGGCCTGACGTACTTTCGTATGTTTAAACATGGCTATCTGCCTTTTTTTGTTATTCCTGAACGACAATGCCCGCGACAAGATCACTACGCCTTGAATACAAAGCGGCCTTGGCGACAGGCTTAACCTTAGAGCCCCCATAAGATATGGCTTAGAACCCTTTCACATCATTCAAGTGCAGTAGGTTTCTAAAACGCTATTAGGTTTGTCGGGCTCGCCCTGTCAGCCCGTTGCTAGACGCAATGGGCTCTTTGACCGTCAATTTTCTTAGCGCCCTACCGTTCGTCCGGGAGCTTTGTACAGTCACGTTTTACCCTGCATAAGCCTGCAGCCTTCAGGCTCAAGGGATGACCACTACGTTCAGTACTTGCCATGAATTACTCTTTCAAGGCAGGCTCTATGGAGCTCCCATCACTACTTTCGCCTTTATCGTGCCAGGTACTTTTATGTCGCTACGCATCTGCATTCTGGAAACCGACATTCTGCGTCCAGAGTTTGTTGATCAATATCAGGGCTACGGGCAAATGTTCGTGCGCCTGTTCTCCACGCAGCCTATCGCGGCACACTTCAGTGTTTTTAACGTGATGCACGGCGAGTACCCGTCTGAGGACCAGGTCTTTGATGCTTATCTGGTAACCGGCAGCAAAGCTGACTCGTTTGGCACCGATCCATGGATCCAGACCCTGAAAACCTATTTGCTGACCCGCTACGAACGTGGCGACAAGCTGATCGGCGTATGTTTTGGTCATCAATTGCTGGCGCTTCTGCTGGGCGGTAAGAGCGAGCGCGCTACGCAGGGCTGGGGCGTCGGAACCCATCAGTACAAATTGGCCGCCAAGGCACCGTGGATGAGCCCTGTGGTTGAAGAGTTGACACTGTTGATCAGTCACCAGGACCAGGTGACGGCCTTGCCGGAGAACGCCACGGTAATCGCCTCCAGCGATTTCTGTCCGTATGCCGCTTATCATATCAACGACCAGGTGCTGTGCTTCCAGGGGCATCCCGAGTTTATCCACGACTATTCACGCGCCCTGCTTGACCTTCGCCAAGAGCATTTGGGCGAACAGATCTACAGCTCCGGCATCGCCAGCCTGGATCAAGACCATCATGGGCGCACGGTTGCCGAGTGGATGATGCGTTTTGTTTCACACAAGCCGCAAACCGCCTGACTCCCGGTTTTGCTTTTATGGGGAGGCGGGCTGGCTCGCGAAGGTTTCTACTCGGTAAGTGATGCACCGAATTGTTTGTACGCGAGCAAGCCAGCTCTCCCAAGGAGCGTTGCAGGTTACAGCCAGCCAGAGCGCTTGAAGCTCGCCCACAGGCCGGTAACGCCTAGTGCAATAAACCCCAGGACCCCGAAGTAGCCGTAATGCCAGGTCAGTTCAGGCATGTTCTGGAAGTTCATCCCGTAAATGCCCGCCACGGCAGTGGGGAAGGCCAAAATGGCCGCCCAGGCTGCGAATTTACGCTGCACGATGCTCTGGCGTGAGGACTCCAGCAACACGACGATCTCAATCGTCTGAGTGGCGATGTCGCGCAGGTTGGCGAGGTCTTCCATCTGACGGGTGACGTGAATCTGCACGTCGCGAAAATACGGGCGCATATTCTTGTCGATAAAGGGAAACGTCAGGCGCTGCAACTCTTCGCTGATTTCCACCATGGGCGCCACATAACGGCGCAGTCGCAGCACGTCGCGGCGCAGGCCATGCAAGTGCACGATGTCAGCCTCATTGAGGGCATTGCCCATGATGCTTTGTTCAAGTTGTTCGATTTCGGCGTGGATGGCCTGGCTGACGGGTTGATAGCTCTCCGTCACGAAGTCGAGCAGGGCGTACAGGACAAAGTCTTCGCCATGCTCCAGCAGTAGCGGGCGCGCCTCGCAGCGCTGGCGCACGGACTTGTACGAGGCCGAATGGCCATTACGACTGGTGATGATGTAGCCGTTGCCGGCAAAAATATGGGTTTCGACAAACTCCAGTTGGCCTTCGTGGCGAATGGGCGAATAGATCACGATAAACAGTGCATCGCCGAAGGTTTCGAGTTTGGGCCGGCTGTGTTGCTCAAGAGCGTCTTCGATGGCCAGTTCATGCAGATTGAACTGGCGCTGCAGGTTGCTCAGCTCTTGCGCGTCGGGTTGCTCCAGACCAATCCAGACGAAGTGGCCGGGCTTTTTGGCCCACTCAATCCCTTCGTCCAGAGTGATATTGGTGACTTTCTTGCCTGCGCTGTAAACCGCAGCAGCAACAACTCTCCCCATAGTTCTAATCGCTTCTTCTTCAAAGGGTTATGGCACGAAGATGCAGCTTAGCGTGCAATCCACCACTTTGAGTCTACAAACGTTCAGAGGTTCGGGTTGGACGCCGTAGTGTTGCCCCCCGCCACGGGTGGCAAGTGACGGTTTTTCTGGCTCAGCAACTCTCGGTCCATGGCTTCGATGCATTCGCGCATTTGCTTGTGGCACTGCTCCATCAACTGCGGGATGTCATCCAGAGTCAGGCCGGCAGTCGGGATCGCGGGCAAGGAGCGGATCAGGATATCGGCACTGTGCCAGCGGTTGAGCTTCAGGTGCTGGCTATAGGTGCTCACACACACCGGCACAATCGGTACGCCGGCAGTAATTGCCATCTGGAAGGCGCCTTTTTTGAACGGCAGCAGGGTTTTGCCAAAATTGCGCGTACCTTCCGCAAAGACCCAGATAGACGTGTCTTTCTCTTGCAGGGTGCGAGTGGTAGTCAGCATCGATTTGCGAGCTTTCTGCGCGTTACCCCGATCAATCAGCACGTTGCCCGCCAACCAGAACAACTGGCCGAACAAGGGCACCCATTTCAGGCTTTTTTTACCGATGCAGACGGTGCGGTGCGGCACTACGTTGCCGAACACAAACAGGTCGTAGTTGGATTGATGGTTGGCAATGACCACGCAGCTTTGTGGCTTGTCCATCAGCGGCCCAACTTCGGTCTTGAGCTTGTAGCCCAGGATCCATCTGGATGGCCAGGCATACAGGCGCGCGCACAGGCGACTGTTGTCCGGGTTGAAAGGACGGCATAAGCCCAGCAGTACACCCAGTACCCCTGCGATCATAAAATGCAGACACATCAACAACATACGTATCGAAAGTAGCATTTACAGGCTCGCGAAAACAAAAGTCGGCGCAGTGTACGGATGTGCACTGTATTCAGCAATTACCCCGATACAACTAGGAGATGACTGAAGTTTAAGCAGTTGTTTCAACGAGCGTGTGGAGGGGCGGGCTAGAGATGTTGACGAAGATATGGCTAAAGGCCGGTGGAGGGGGAATCCCGACCGCAGGCGGCGATCGGGACCGGTTTTCAGGGGAGAAGGTCAGAGCGGGTGGAGCTGATCTTCTTCGATGGCCTTTTCCAGCGTTTCCAGCAGCGCTTTGCGCACCTTCAGTTTGGTGTTTTTGTGAGCCTTCATATTGATCTTCTTTAGCTGACGGGCCGCTTCCAGAGCCGCAGCCTGCAATTCTTCAGGCTTGACCACCTTGTCGAGGAAGCCTGCGTCTACTGCGGTATGCGGGTTAAACATTTCGCCATTGATGACCGAGCGATGGAATGCCGATTTGCGCAGCCGGTCGCGGGCCAGCTCAATGCCGGCGTGGTGCATGGTCATGCCGATCTGCACTTCGTTCAGGCCGATGGTGAACGGACCTTCGACGCCGATACGGTAGTCCACCGACAACAGCAGGAATGCGCCCTTTGCCACCGCATGACCCGGGCACGCGATAACCACCGGGAACGGGTGGGCCAGCATGCGGCGAGCCAGGGTCGACCCCTGCCTGACCAGTTCAATGGCTTGCTCGGGGCTGGCCGTCATTACTTTCAAGTCATAACCGCCGGAGAGAATGCCTGGTTGCCCGGTAATAATGACCACGGCCCGATCCTGCTCTGCGCGGTCCAGGGCGGTATTAAACGCACTGATCACATCCGGGGAAATAGCATTGACCTTGCCATTGCTCAAGGTCAGCGTGGCGATACCGTCTTCCAGGTGATAGGCAATCAAGTCACTCATGGCGCAATTCCTTGTAATGAAGTGGGGCAGACGTTACCCAGCCCCACGGCGCAGGTAAAGGGCTATGACTGACCGGTGAGTCATGGGATTGGCTTGCGCCTTCTATATAGAAGGCGCTGGCACGGCGATTGCGGCTGAACGCGCAAAGCGTCAGGACCGGGATTTGGCAGAAACACCCGCGAAAGGCATGCCCCCCAAAACGACTATTTTCGTAAGCACATGAAAATTCTGAAAAAAACATTTGTCATATCGAAAGCTTTCGACTACATTAGCGCGCCTCGACAGACAGAACTTGTTTGAAGAGATACGGTGAAGTGTCCGAGTGGCTTAAGGAGCACGCCTGGAAAGTGTGTATACAAGAAATTGTATCGAGAGTTCGAATCTCTCCTTCACCGCCACATTAAGTAAACACAAACCCCTGATTTTCCTAGAGAAAGTCGGGGGTTTGTGGTTTCTGGCGTCTGGAAAAAGGCGATATGGGAACAATATGGGAGCACGACCGCTGAACTGCCCGTATTCTGCTTGAAGGCTCTTCTTCGAACTCAAATGGATTTAGATGATTATGAAAGTGCTCCCCCTTGGTGTGCTGGTGTTGCTGACTGCAGGTTGCGTCCAGGTCCAGCAGTACACGCCCCCTCCCGGTGTACCCCAGGCACAGATCCGCAGCGAAATGGACGCCTTGAGCAATTATCGAAACTACCTGACCCTGACCGAAGCTCCGATTGTGGGCTGCAAGTACGGCAGAACCGTGTCGGTTAAGCCAGGTCGGCAATTGTTCGCCGTGCGGGACAAAACATCCCGGCCAGCAGGCTTTATCCCGGTTGAAGCGGCAAAACCCATCCATTTGGTAGTGGATGGTGCAGCTAATGCCGGGCGTAGATGCAAGATCGAATTCGTCAGCGAGTTCGCCCCGGCTGCCCGTTATGTCATTAAGGGAGGCATTGTCGAGAGCCCCGAGACTTACGATTCGTGCCAGGTCAAAATCTTTAACGAGGACACCGGAGCGCCTTTGTTGATGCTCGAGCCGTCAACACTCAAGAACGACTGTGTTCTGGACAAATTGCCGTTTACGGCGCGTTGATTGTTGCAGGCAAGGACGTGTATTAGCTGGCAAGCGGCGTGAGGCTGCGTCGGTCGACGCAGTCGTCGCACAATGTGCTGCTATAAGGCGCCCGCTAAATCCTAATGGCTGGATGTGTGATCGCCGTGTTAGCGGGTCACGGTAATGATGCCAACAGTCTCATCTTTAATAGTGAACGTTATCGGTAACTTAGAAGAGTATGAGTGGTGTCATATTTAACGGAGCGGGTTTATTTGCGCTAAAGCGCCTTGCATGTTTTTAGTTCTGACCTAATATCTGTTCGCACTAAGCAGCGCGACACGATTCCAGGACCGGTTTTCTGTCGCGCCTGCTTTCCAATTGTTTGACGTAGAAGGAACTACGATGAATGTTGACTGGCAAGGTGCGGGTGATATTCAGGCTATTTTCGGCACACTGATCGACAAGGAGCTTAATTGCACCGTCGAAGAACGTGACCGTCTCTCTATTCCTATTTCCAACGCGCTGATAGAAAAGTTTGCACGACTGGGGTTGTATAAATACAACTTGCCCGCCGTGTGGGGCGGTCAGGAAGTTGGTTATGCTCAGTGGGGCCGTGTGCTGGAAAAGCTCGGGTATTTATCCACGGACTTATCGTTTCCATTTTTGATATCCGTGAGGATGTCATTTATTTCTTTTTTAATTGCGGTGGGGCGGGAGGATGTAAATAACGAATACCTGGTTCACCTGATTGAGGGTAAAACAGGTGGTGCATTTGCTTATACCGAAGATGCCGATGCTTTTTCTTTTGTCTCCCGTGCCGTTCCCGCTGCGGACGGTAAAACTTATACGGTAAATGCCGTGAAGAAAATCGTTACCGGCGGTGAGACGGCGAATTATTTTTTGCTGTTTGTCCATGGTGATACCGCGGACATGCAAGTGTTTCTTGTGCACGCCGACGATCCGGGTGTTGTGGTGACGCCGAGCGTGATGCATGGCTGTCGTTCAACAGGGATTGCCTGTTTGACATTGACAGATGTGCGCCTGGATAAACACCGCTTATTGCTGGCCACGGAGGCCTGAGTTTTGCGCAGCGTTATTTCCTTAATTGCAGGCGCTCATTGCAAACCACCTTGTTTTTAGGGCGCGCCCGCGCCGTGATTGAAACCACCGTGGCGTATTTGCAAAACACTGTGCGTTACGATCAGCAGTTGATCGATATGCAGCATGTTCAGGCCTGTATCGGTGAAATGTATATGGCGCTTGAGTCATCCCGCACCTTGGTCCATTACTCATTGGAGCGTCAAGTCAGGCAAGAGTCTGACGTGTACTGGGATGCAGTGGCTTCAATGGCCAAATATCAGGCGGTGGAGGATGTGAACAAAATCGCCCTCCAGGCCCTGAACCTGACGGGTGGTTGGGGCTATACCGAAAGCAGCGGTATCGGCCGGGCGCACCGTGACTTTACGGCCCTGGTGGCAGGGGCCGATCCGCAGGAAAAGCTCAAGGTTGATATGGGGATTCGGATGGTGCACGACCTGGACATGATGTCCCGGCGTTCTTCAAAAAAGGAGAGTTGAACATGAAGATCAAGTTGTCAGGCAATTTGGCACGTTTTGTTAACTACAAAAAAGAGTTGCAACTGGAGGGTGATGGTATTCAGACCGTGGGCGATGCGCTGCACGCGTTGGTGGTGAGTTATCCGGTATTGAAGGACATTATTTTTGATAAGGATCGCAACGTTAAAAAAGGCTATTTGATTTCTTTGAATGGCGAAAAAGTTGACGCGGCAGCTCAGGTAAGTAAAGGCGGTGAGGGTGACTGTATTGATATTTTCACTGCGATAGCCGGGGGTTGATGCTATGCAAGCCAGAACAATAAAAGTTTCCCATCCGGTAGAGTCCATGCTGTTTGGACCTTTCCAGTTTCATGCCCATTCGCTGATGTTACTGAGTTTCAGTTCGATGTGGTCCTGGGGCAGTACCTACCTGTCAGTTTCCTTTCCGGGGATGATCAAGGAGTATCATCAGGGCATGGTGGCTGTGGGTGCCGAAGTTGAATATGTCGAACCTTTTGAAATGTTCTCGGCCGATGAATTTTCGGTGTCGGTCGATGAGTTCAAGGTGCGCCAGGGCAACTCTGTGTTTCAAGTGCTGCACCTGATTCGTGCCCAGGGTATTGTGGTTGCCAGGGTCAAGGTTCGCTGGAAACTGCTGGAACTGGATGGTGATGAAGCACTGTCCGCAACCCCGGGGGTTATTAGGCCCGCTTTTTTGCAAAAATTTCTTCCCGAAGAAGTTGATCCTTCACGGGTTGAACGGCCTTTGCTGGCACAACTGGAAAACTTGAAAGAGCATGGGCAACTCTGTGCCGAATTTGAACATGACTTCACCCTGTTCCGACATCGCTGTGAAGTGGCTGATCAATGGGCGTTCTTTGAGTTGCCTACACTGGCCTCGGAAAGCAGGGAGTCATTAATAGACTCCCTGCAGGAAGACCCAGGTGAACTTGCCAGTTCACTGGGCTTGGCCCTGAATAATATTTACATGGAATGGCGTTGCCCTTTTTATCTTTTGGAAAAGGGCCGTGTAAAAACCCAGGCTTATCGGCTGCAGGACAAACTGTATTTTGCACATCATGTTTTCAACCTGACGCGCGCCAATACATTGGCAGCGATCGTGATTGAAGCGTTTTAAATGCGAATCAGGTTTTTTGCCTGTCTCGTCAACCCGATCCTGAAAAAGTGAAGGGAGCAACACCATGAGCAGGGAGGCTAATGCGATCAAGTATGACCAGCTTACCGCGGGTGAAATGGGGATGTATTCCCGTCACTTGCTGATCCCCGCGATCGGCGTCAAAGGTCAGCTGGCATTGAAAAATGCCAGCGTACTAATGATTGGAGCGGGCGGTCTGGGGTGTCCGGCGCTGCTTTATCTGGCGGCTGCCGGGGTGGGGCGGCTGGGAATTATCGATGCCGACCAGATCAATGTGTCCAATGTGCACCGCCAGGTGCTGTTTCGTATCACTGATAAAGGTCAGAACAAGGCCGATGTCGCCAAGCGGCGTTTGCAAAAACTCAATCCTTACATCGAGATCGAAACCTGGATCGAGCGCTTTAACCTCGACAATGCCCAGGCGCTTGTGGCCGATTACGACATCATTGTCGATGGCACTGACAACTTTACCGCCAAGTACTTGATCAACGATGCCTGTGTCTATGGCGGCAAGCCGCTGGTGTATGGCGCCATCATGCAGTTCGAGGGGCATGTCACGGTGTTCAACGCGCTGGATGAGCAAGGCCGTCGTGGCGCCAATTATCGTGATCTCTACGATGGTCCGCCTGATGCCGCGTTGGCGCCCAACTGCGCAGAAGCCGGGGTGCTGGGGGTTCTGCCCGGCATGATTGGCTGCTTTCAGGCCAATGAAGTGATCAAGCTGATTACCGGGATCGGGCGGCCGCTGATCAACCGCCTGATGGTCTACGACGCCCTTGAGGCCACGAGCCGGGAGATCGGATTTTCGCCTGTCGCCGATAACCCCCTCAGGGACCCCCTACGCCCGCCAGTGCTGGAAGAAATGGCACAAGTCTGTAGCGCGCCAGGCGTCACCGATGACTTTATGCTGAGCATTGATGACTTTGCCGCGCTGATCAGTGAAACGTCGATCCATCTGATTGATGTGCGTGAGGGGCATGAGCGCGAACAGGTATCGATCGGTGGCGAACATGTACCGTTGGGGCAGGTGGGCGAGTGGGCAGCACAGTGCCTGGACGACAGGCCGATCGTGATTTACTGCCAGTCGGGTGTCCGCAGCCAGAAGGCGGCGAGAATCCTCGCGCAGCAAGCGCTCAGGTCACCGGTTTTCAGCTTGAAAGGCGGCTTGAGTGCGTTTTTGGGCGCAGATAGCTATGCGCAGATGATGGCTGAACTGGTGTTCTGTGAATGTCCCATTAGCCATCAGGCTCCCGTGTAAAAACACTGTGGGTCAGGCTTGTTTGCGATGCAGATGAAGTGGTTTGTCTTGCATTCAGTCGCAAGCAAGCCTGCTCTCACAGGGTCGCCGTTAGCGCGATGATCAGGTAGACGGGTTATTGATATCCAGCGCCTTGGAGATAGCTTGCTCTGCCTCGACGAATGCAGGTGTCCTGCCAGCGTCTGCATAAATGTCTTCACCTTCTTCAACCCTGATGACCTCATTACCTTTCACGTAGGGCATGGCCTCTTCCGCTTGCATGAGCGCACTGTGGATCAGGCCTCGGGTGATGCTGGCCTCATCCAGCCCGTAGGCTTGCGCGAAGGCCTTGATTTTGACCAGGTCATGTTTGTGCAGCTCAAGGGTGTATTCAACCCGCTCACTTGATTCCTGAGACCTGGATTCCCAGTTGTTGAGCATGTCCCTGAAGACGTCCATAAAGCTTCTCCTGTTTGACGGCAGTGTTTGCGGACAGTATGGCTCACGGTTCACTGACATGATGGCAAGTCCAGCACAGATCGTTTATCTGCAAGGGCTGATAGCCTGAAGTGCCACCCGTCAGAAAAAACGGTATTTATCTAAACCTTTGCCGCCACGTGCCTTCAGATCAAGTGCAGGGAATAAACCTGCCTTTTTTTGGAGGACGTTATGAAAACCCTGATTGGCCCTAAACGCTTTGTGGCAGGTTGTGCCTTGGTCTATTCCCTGATCGCGGCCGCCACAGCAGTCGCAGCCAGTCCGGCAGACTTTGTTGATGAGGCCCATGCAGCAGGGATTGCCCAGATAGAAACCAGCCGTATGGCGATCAGTAAAACTTCTTCAACGGACGTAGAAAGCTACGCCGTGGAGGTGATCAAGGACTACACCAACGCCAACCGTGATTTGAAGGACATTGCCAGCAAGCAGGACTTACAGGTTGCCAACGACGAGTTGGTCCTCGACAAAGCCAAAAAGCTGATGCTGCAGGTGCAAGAAGGGGATTCATTCGACGCGGCCTATGCGGCCAGTCAGGTGAAAACCCATGAAGAGGTCATTGAGCTGTTCAAGCAGCAATCCAGCAGCTCTGATTCGCCCGAGTTGCAAGCGCTGGCCGAGAAGTATTTGCCCAAGCTCGAAATGCATCTGGTGATGGCCAGGAAGCTGATGGATGCCCATCACAAATCCTGATGTCCTGAATTAAAAACGCCCGGTGAGTGATTCGCCGGGCGTTGCGTGTGCTGCGGACGGGGTCAGACGGCGATTTCGTTAAAACCGCAGTACTCTTCCCAACTCATGTCCAGTGCCTCGGCGACTTCATGATGCACTTCAAGGCGCATGCTCTTGAGTTCTTCGGGGGAGCGAGCGATCAGTTCCAGCGCCAGTTCCCAGGCTTCCAGGCCGCGACTTTCGGCTTCATCTTCAAAGGCCCATAAAATCTGTTGCTGGCGGTCCTCTGCGCTCAGATCTTTCATTTCTTCGATCAGTTCAGGGTGCGCCTTGATAAAAGTATCCAGGGCCAGTTCGTTACGGGATTCTTTAGGGATCATATGGCGTCTCGGATCGTTAGGACCGCCTGCGTGGGCAGGCTGTCGTCAGGGCGTTTTCTCGCATGCTAGCGAGTTAGCATTACGATGAAAAGCGCCATATAGCCGGTTAGCCTACGGTTTGTATCTTGCTTTCCCGTTGCAGGCTGTACCCCCAGACCGCCAGCGCCAGCGTTGCGACTACCGAGCCGACCACCACGATTCCGTCCCAGCCATATACCGGATAGGTCTGCGCGCCCACCAGAGAGCCCAGTGCGCCACCGATGAAATAGCAGGTGATGTAACCAGCGTTCAGTCGGTTTCGGGCGGCGGGACGTACTTTGAACACTGCATTCTGGTTACTGACATGTACCAGTTGCACAGCGAAATCCAGAGCCAGTACGCCGATCAGCAAGGCGATCAATGAGTGACCGGCAAATGCCATGGGCAGCCAGCACGCCAGCAGGACCAGCAGGCCGACGGTAGTGGCCTGCTGACCTTTGCCGTGATCGGCCATGCGCCCGGCCCAGTTTGCCGCCACTGCACCGACAGCGCCCGCCAGGCCAAACAGACCGATGACTGCGTCCGAGTAGCTATAGGGCGGCACTGCCAGCAGAAAGGCCAACGGTGTCCAGAATAGGGCAAACAACGAGAAGGTCAGCAGGCCCAGCAGCGCGCGCAGGCGCAGTATCGGCTCCTCGACAAACAGGGTGAATACCGAGCCCAGCAGTTTTGGGTAGCTCAGACCGGCGCTCTGATGATGGTTGGGAAGGGCGCAAAACAAGGAGATGGCACTGACCAGCATCAACGCGGCAGCCACCAGATAAATGGTTCGCCAGTCACCGGCCGACGACAGTGCACCGGCCACGGTGCGCGCGAGCAATATCCCCAGCAGCAAACCGCTCATCAGCGTCCCCACCACTCGGCCTCGGCTTAGCGGGTCGGTCAGGCTGGCCGCCATTGGCACCAGTACTTGTGCCGACACGGAAAACAGCCCGGTTATCGCCGTGCCCACTAGAAGCCACGTCAGTGAAGGTGAAAAGGCGCTGAGTAAAAGGCCCAGTGCGCTGAGCACGGTCATGGTCACGATCAGTCGACGTTGCTCGAACAGGTCGCCCAGCGGTACCAACAGCAACAGGCCAGCGCCGTAGCTCAGTTGCGCGGTAATCACCACGGTGCCGGCGCTGCTCATGCTCAAACCCAGTTCCTGGGCGATGGTGTGCAGTAAGGGCTGTGCGTAATAGTTGCTGGCGACAGCCAGGCCGGTGGCGGTGGCCATCAGCAGGATCAGGGCAGTGCTCAAGGGTTTGGTGGCAGTTATAGAAGCGGACATTGACTGTCTCGTAGGCATGGGGAATGCGGAGAAGTATCAGAACGCCGGCGTCGAATGTCACTGAATATGTCGACGATTTTAATTTATAAACGACAAAGCCCCTGGCCATGACGACCAGGGGCTTTGCTTGAAGCCGTATTGCCTGACTTAGTTGCGACGCCCCAGCAGCAAGCCCACTACCAGTCCGAAGCCGGCCGAGATGGCCACTGTTTGCCACGGATGGCCACCGATGTAGTTTTCAGTGGCATCGACCACAGGCTTGGTACGTTCACGCACGTTGGTGACCGAGTCCAGTGCTTGCTTGAGCTTCAAGCTGACCTGAGCACGCAGGGTTTCACCTTCTTCGCCGACCAGGGACACGCTCTCCTTGAGCAGCTTTTCAGATTCGGCAATCAGTTCTTGAAGCTCGCTGAACGCTTGATCCTTGATTTGATCTTCAGCTTGTACGGCATTTTTTCGAGCCATTGCGGTACTCCTTGCAGTTGAAAAGGGTGATGAGTAATGGAGTCAACCCAATGCTAAAAAGTTGCATCTGTTTTGAGCCTGGTGTTGTTCTGACCTGACAGAGTAGTCAAAAACCAGACGGAGACACTTCTTTGTAGGGTGTAAGATGTCACCTAAATTTACGCCGCAGGAAATTCTCATGAGCTTCAACCTCGCCAACAAGCCTCTCGCTGAGCGTGCTGCGCTTGAAGATGAAAAATCCCGTTTGTATGACCTTTGGCAGAGCAATCTGGGTAAGGCTAAAGGGGATGCGGCGCGTTTGTTCGGTGAGCGCGCCAAGCGCAAGGGCAAGTGGGCTGAGTGGGTGCGTTCGGAACTGGACGCCATGTCGCCACCTGAGTACGCCAACATGGTGCGCAGTGAAGTCAATCGCATGATGGCCGCTGCCAAATAAACTTTACGCAAAACCTGTGTGAGCGGGCGTTCAGTGAATCTCGCAGACGGTGAACGTTTGCACCGCGCCCGCCACATTGATCTGCACCTCATCATCCAGCTGCTTGCCCAGCAAAGCGGCCCCCAGAGGTGATCTAGGGGTGATGACGGTCACGGTGCGCCCGTCCTGGTTGAGTTTGAGGCCAGCGGCGTCCGGGGCCAGGAATAGCCACTGTCCGCTGCCGTTTTCGGCCTCCAGATTGACCAGTGCCCCGATTTGAATGCCCTGCGCCGCGCTGTGCGCAGTCAGGGGCATGGCCCGGCAGTTTTTCAGCGCCTGGCGAATTTCTTCAACCCGGCGCGCCTGACCTGTGGCCAGGTACGATGCTTCAAGCCCTAACGTGTCGTACTTGTTCTCGGCGATGTTTTCCGCATGGGTCGCCGCTTCATAGGCGGTTTGCGCTGCGCGCTGGAGCACGTCGAGGTCGATGTCGAGCTTTTCCAGCATCAGCAGGTGCACAGCGGTCTTGTTCATGGTCGCAGTTTGATAGTGACGAACGTCGATTGTCGCACGAGTGCCGCGCAGATTAATCCGCCTTAAAGCTTCTGTACGCGTTGAATTATGCGGACAATCAGCCCTTTGAATGTTGGAGCCCGGAATGAAAGCCTCCTGGGATATTTTTTGCAGTGTGGTCGATAACTACGGCGACATTGGTGTGACCTGGCGTTTGGCGCGCCAATTGGTGGCCGATCATCAGCAGGGTGTACGCCTGTGGGTCGATGATTTGCGGGCGTTTGTGCCGCTGTGCCCCGAGGCGGATGTCGACGCGGCGCGCCAATGGCATCAGGGAGTCGAAGTGTGTCAGTGGCCGCAGCCGTGGCAGTCCGTAGACGTCGCTGACGTGGTGCTCGAAGCTTTCGCCTGCAAACTGCCTGAAGGTTATCTGCAGGCGATGAAGGCCCGCGAAACGCCAGCGCTGTGGATCAACCTTGAGTACCTGAGTGCCGAAGACTGGGTCAGTGGTTGCCACGGATTGCCGTCCCTGCGTCCAGATGGCTTGAAACGGATGTTCTTCTTTCCAGGGTTCGATGCGGGCACCGGTGGCCTGCTGCGCGAGGCGGACTTGCTGCAACGTCGTCGAGCCTTTGAGCAGGACCCTCAAGCCAGGCAGGCATTTTTACGGGGGCTGGGGGTTTATCCGGCAAGCCACGCACGCCTGATTTCTCTGTTCGCTTATGAAAATACCGGGCTGGCCAGCTGGTTGGACGCCCTGGCCACTGGCAGCGTTGCGACGCATCTGTTGGTGCCCCAGGGGCGGATCACGGGCGATCTGCTGCGCTGGCTTGGCATTGATCAGATGGGGTTGGGTGATGTGCAGCAGCGTGGGGCCTTGACCGTCCAGGCGTTACCGTTCGTCCGCCAAGAGGATTACGACCACCTGTTATGGAGTTGTGATTTCAATGCGGTGCGCGGCGAGGACTCATTTGTGCGGGCGCAATGGGCGGGTCGACCGCTGCTTTGGCATATCTACGAGCAGGAAGAGGACGCCCACTGGGTCAAGCTCAATGCGTTTTTGGCGTTGTATGTCAAAGACCTTACGCCGGGCGCCGCCCAGGCATTTACCGGGTTGTGGCACGCCTGGAATGGTGGTTGCGATATGGCTCAAAGCTGGAATTTGCTGCTAGAACACTGGCCCGAGATCACGGCACATGCCGAGCAGTGGTGTCTGGAACAGTCATTGCAGGCCGATCTTGCGCAAGCGCTAGTACTGTTTTATAGAAATTGGATATGATACGCGGCCTAGATTTTTGTAAATCTCATTCCAAATTCGGATACTCGCAATGAAAACTGGTAAAGAGCTTAAACCCGGTACAGTCATCAAGCTCGAAAACGACCCTTGGTTGGTTCAGAAAGCTGAATTCACCAAGTCCGGTCGTAACAGCGCAATCATGAAGACCAAGCTGAAAAACCTGCTGACTGGCTACAAGACTGAAATCGTATACAGCGCCGACGACAAGCTCGAAGACGTGATCCTGGATCGCAAAGAAGCGACCCTGTCCTTCATCAGCGGCGACACCTACACGTTCATGGACACCACTGACTACACCATGTACGAGCTGAACGCTGAAGACATCGAAGCCGTTCTGCCATTCGTTGAAGAAGGCATGACCGACGTTTGCGAAGCCATCTTCTTCGAAGATCGTCTGGTTTCCGTAGAGCTGCCGACCACCATCGTGCGTCAGGTTGACTACACCGAAGGTTCCGCTCGCGGCGACACTTCGGGCAAGGTGATGAAGCCTGCCAAACTGAAAAACGGTACCGAGCTGAGCGTTGCAGATTTCGTTGAAATCGGTGACTGGATCGAGATCGATACCCGTGACGGTGGTTCCTACAAGGGCCGCGCCAAGGTTTAAACCTTGCGTTAACCGCACAATAAAAAAGCCCGGTCATATGGTCGGGCTTTTTTTTGCCTGTCAAAAAGCCTCGGTTTAGAGCTTTGCCCGGCGTAGGGGACTGGTTAGCATGGGCGATCATAAAGAGGGGCTGTAATGCTGATTGATTTTGCAATGTACACAGCGCTGGGGCTCGCCCTGGGTGCACTGGGCGGGTTGTTCGGGATTGGCGGCGGCTTGATCGCGATCCCTGTGTTGGGATTATGGTTCGGGCTGGATCAGCAATTGGCGCAAGGCACTGCGCTGGTCATGGCGGTCCCCAATGTGTTTCTCGCTTTGTACCGGTATCACCAGCGCAACAAAATCGATCTGCGTCAGGCTGTGCCATTGGTGGTGATGAGTTTTTGTTTTGCCTGGTTGGGAGCAATGCTCGCGGTAGGTGTGGATCCGAGCAGCATACGCTGGGGCTTCATCGGCTTTTTGCTGGCGATTACCCTCTACAACCTGATCAAACTGTATCGCTCGCCTGCTCAACCGGGTGCAGGCGCCCGCTACGGTTGGCCCTGGTATGGCGCGCTGGGCGCCCTGGCGGGCACCACGGGCGGGCTGTTCGGTGTCGGCGGGGCCGTTGTGGCGGCCCCCGTGCTGACCAGTGTGTTTGGCACTACTCAAGTAGTGGCTCAGGGCCTGTCGCTGGCCCTTGCTGCGCCCAGCACTGCGGTTACGTTGCTGACGTACGCGGTGCATGACGAGGTCAACTGGGTCATGGGTGTGCCGCTGGCCATCGGCGGACTGTTGAGCATCAGTTGGGGGGTCAAGGTCGCCCACGCCATGCCGGAGCGGATATTGCGTGGCCTGTACTGCGCCTTTTTGTTGCTGTGTGCGGGCTTGCTGGCGATTAAAGCTTAAAGCCTTCGACGATGTACTCGGCAAAGCATTCAATGATGGGCGACGACACACTGTTGGGTTTGCGTAGCAGCACAATACTGGCGGAGGGCAGCACGGGCAGGTTCTCTGCTTCGCCAATAATGCGCAGGTCGGGCGTCAGCAGGCTTTGCAACTGGGCGGTCACCGCCAGCCCGGTGCTCACCACGGCATTGATGGCGGCCAGGCTGGCGCTGGTGTAGGCAACCCGATACTCGCGTTGCTGGATATCCAGCGCATTGCAGGCCCAGGTCCGGCAAAAACAGTCGGTATTGAACATTGCCAGTGGCAAGGGCGTTTGTTCGTGGGGCGAGAAGCCCTGGGCCACCATCCACACGAAACGCTCCTGACGCAGGATCTGGCCCATCTCGGTGCCAGGTTTGCGGGTCACGATGGTCAGGTCCAGGTCATTGCGCTGCAACAGTTGCGATGACGGTTCACAGTGCACTTCGACATTGATCAGCGGGTAGTCCTGAGCAAAACGCGACAGCACGCCAGGCAAAAATCGCATCACGTAATCATCAGGCGAGCCGATTTTGACGGTGCCCACCATTTGCGGCTGACGCAGTGTGTTGAACACTTCGCTGTGCAGCTTGAGGATGCGTCGTGCGTAACCGAGCAGCACGTGGCCCTCGGGGGTAAGGCTTACGTTGCGCCCTTCGCGCTGAAACAGCGCGCACTGAAGTACGTCCTCTTCCAGTCGCTTCATCTGCATGCTGACCGCTGACTGGGTGCGGTTGACCACTTCGGCGGCACGGGTGAAACCACCATGATCGGCGATCGCGGCAAAGGTGCGCAGCAGGTCAGTGTCGATACTGGGGAATTCGGCCATTGATCAATCTCGCAGATGTATCGCATAAGAAACATTCGTTGGATTGATCTTAAGCCCGGGCCGAGACTTGAGCCATACCCCAGGAGGGCTCAAGTGATGAAAGGTCGAAAAAGTGTGATGTGGTTTGCCCGTATATCCCGCTGGTATCAACTGTCGCGGGAAAGGGCGAATCTGAGGCAGATCAGTGATGCGGCGCTCAAGGATCTTGGGCTGAGCAGGGCGGATATCGAGATCGAAAGCCATCGGGCTTTTTGGGACGATCCGTTCAACAAGTGAGACGGGCTCACCTCAACCGACCTGTGGGAGCGGGCTTGCTCGCGATGGCATCAACCCGCTTTGTCTTGAGGCACCGGGGTGTCTGCATCGCGAGCAAGCCCGCTCCCACAAGAGTTTCATCCGCAAGGTGGTGGATCAGCGTTTAACTTGCTTTAGCGTCTCGGCAATTAAAAACGCCAGCTCCAGGGACTGATCGGCGTTCATGCGCGGGTCGCAGTGGGTGTGGTAGCGGTCCGACAAGCCATCCTCGGTAATCGGGTTGGCGCCGCCGATACACTCGGTGACGTTCTGGCCGGTCATCTCGATGTGAATCCCGCCAGCGTAGCTGCCTTCAGCCTCGTGAACCTGGAAGAACTGCTTCACCTCGCCAAGAATCTGCGCAAAGTCACGGGTTTTGTAGCCGCTGCTGGCCTTGATGGTGTTGCCGTGCATCGGGTCGCAGCTCCACAGCACCTGCTTGCCTTCGCCTTCTACGGCGCGGATCAGCTGCGGCAGGTGATCGCCCACCTTGTCGGCACCCATGCGCACGATCAGGTTAAGACGGCCAGGGTCGTTGTCCGGGTTGAGGATGTCGATCAGGCGGATCAGGTCTTCGTTGTTCATGCTTGGGCCGACCTTGACCCCGATCGGGTTGTTGACCCCGCGCAGAAACTCGACATGGGCGCCGTCCAGCTGACGGGTGCGGTCGCCGATCCACAGCATGTGCGCGGAGCAATCGTAGTAATCGTTGGTCAGGCTATCGCGGCGCACGAAGGCTTCTTCGTAGTTCAGCAGCAGGGCCTCGTGGGCGGTAAAGAAGCTGGTTTCGCGCAGTTGTGGCGAGCTGTCCATACCGCAGGCACGCATAAAGGCAAGCGTTTCGTCGATCCGGTCAGCCAGTTGGCTGTATTTTTCAGCCAGCGCCGAGTTGGCGATAAAGTCCAGATTCCACTTGTGTACCTGATGCAGGTCGGCAAAACCGCCCTGGGCAAAGGCGCGCAGCAGGTTCAGGGTGGCGGTGGACTGGTGATAGGACTGCAACAAACGCTCTGGATCGGGTACCCGGCTTTTTTCATCGAAGCCGATGCCGTTGACGATGTCGCCGCGATAGGCCGGTAGCGTGACGCCGTTGATGGTTTCGTCGTTGGCCGAGCGCGGCTTGGCGAATTGCCCGGCCATGCGTCCGACCTTGACCACCGGGCAGCCTGCCGCGAAGGTCATGACAATGGCCATTTGCAGCAGGACCTTGAAGGTGTCGCGAATCTTGGCTGCCGAAAACTCCGCAAAACTCTCAGCGCAATCCCCACCCTGAAGCAGAAACGCCCTACCTTGAGTGACTTCAGCAAACTGTCGGCGCAGTTCGCGGGCCTCGCCGGCAAATACCAGTGGCGGGTAACTCGCCAGGCTTTGCTCGACGCGTAACAGATGTGCGGCGTCAGGGTAGTGAGGTTGTTGTTGAGCCGGCAGGGCGCGCCAGCTGTCAGGTGTCCAGATTTGGCTCATCGCAGACTCTAGTGTTTGTAGGAGATGACTCATGTTAGCAGCAAATTAGTGCGTGACCTGTTGCGCCGCAATGGCCGACAATTGCGCCTTTGCGCTCGACATCGAGTGGTTGTTTTCTACAGCGTTGCGGGTGATGCCGGGGCGCGGCAAGGAGAGGAAATGTCTGAGGAGCGCGTAGAGCGTCTGCTCGCTGAAGTCCATGATGATTTCGGCATGATTCGAGTGCTGGAGGTGGCTGACTATCGCTTCCTCGAATTTGGCGATGCGATCGAGCAAAGTTGCGTGTTCACTGCGGATCCCAGCTGGCTGGAGTATGACTACACCCGCGCCATGCTGATTGGTGCGCTGTGCCATGAGGCCCCCGAGAGCGCGCTGTTCCTGGGCCTTGGCGCCGGCACCCTGACCCAGGCCTGCCTCAAGTTCTTGCCTCTTGAAGATGTTGAAGCCATCGAACTGCGCCCGGATGTGCCGCGCCTGGCCATCGAGTACCTGGGATTGGACGATGACCCTCGGTTGTATATCCGCATTGGCGATGCGATCGAACTGCTGGACAGTGCCGAGCCGGCGGATCTGATTTTCGTCGACCTTTATAACGATCTGGGGCCTGCTGCCGGTCACCTGGCGTGGACATTCCTGGAGAACTGCCAAAAGAAGCTCGCTCCCAATGGCTGGCTCATCATCAATCAGTGGGCCACCGATGATGGCAAGCCCCTGGGGGCTGCCTTGTTGCGCGGCTTGTATCACCGGCACTACTGGGAGCTGCCCGTCAAAGAGGGCAATGTCATTCTGATGGTCCCTGCCGATCTTGATCAGGATCTGGATATCGACGCCTTGACCGCCCGGGCGCAGGCTCTGGCACCGCGTTTGGGCTACTCGCTTGAGTCGCTGATCAAGGCCATTCGCCCTGCAACCTGATGCTCACGGATGAAACGTTTTAGCGTTTGCCCCAAGGTGGTCAGGCGTTAAACGTTTTTTTGAGGACGAAAATATCGTTAAAGCCCGGTCTATAGAGGGGTACAGACGATTGCATCCCAAAAAAACGCTTCTTTTTTTTGATAAATCCGGTATAGTGCGCGCCGGCCTTTAGCCGGGCCACGTTTAGGTGTCGCATTTCCCGAAGCACGCTTCGGCTGCTCGTCCGTTTCGCGGACAACCCTGAACGCTCCATTCATTTAACGTTTTCGCAAATCCCCGCCGACAAAGCAGCCAGGGCGACTCTTGAGTCTTACACGGCATGCGCAGCTTTGGAGCATGGGTCTTTGCGGATGCACTTAGAGGCAGACCCATGACCCAGGAAACCGGCGGCTTCGCCGCTTTTAATCTTAATCCGAACATTCTTGCAGCTGTCATCGCGACTGGCTACGAAGAACCTTCGGCTATTCAGCATCAATCGATCCCGATCATTATGGCCGGTCACGACATGATTGGTCAGGCGCAAACCGGTACGGGTAAAACCGCCGCGTTCGCACTGCCGATCCTGCACCGCATCGATCCTGCTAAGCGCGAGCCGCAAGCCCTGATCCTGGCGCCAACCCGTGAGTTGGCGCTGCAAGTAGCAACCGCTTTCGAAACCTACGCCAAGCAAATGCCTGGTGTTACCGTTGTGGCCGTTTACGGCGGCGCCCCTATGGGTCCACAACTGAAAGCAATCCGTAATGGCGCACAGATCGTTGTCGCCACTCCGGGCCGTCTGTGCGACCACTTGCGTCGTGACGAAAAAGTTCTGTCGACCGTGAACCACCTGGTTCTGGACGAAGCTGACGAAATGTTGAAACTGGGTTTCATGGACGATCTTGAAGTTATCTTCAAGGCTCTTCCTCCAACCCGCCAGACCGTGTTGTTCTCGGCAACCTTGCCGCAGTCTATCCGTGCCATTGCTGAGCGCCATTTGCGCGATCCGCAACACGTGAAGATTCAGACCAAGACTCAGACCGTTACCGCGATCGAACAGGCTCACCTGTTGGTTCACGCTGACCAGAAGACCTCGGCTGTATTGAGCCTGCTGGAAGTTGAAGATTTCGACGCCCTGATCATGTTCGTACGCACCAAGCAAGCGACCCTGGATCTGGCCAGCGCCCTTGAAGCCAAAGGCTACAAAGCTGCTGCGCTGAACGGTGACATTGCTCAGAACCAGCGTGAGCGCGTAATCGACTCCCTCAAGGATGGCCGTCTGGACATCGTTGTTGCGACCGACGTTGCTGCTCGTGGTCTTGATGTTCCACGTATCACTCACGTGTTCAACGTTGACATGCCTTACGATCCAGAGTCCTACGTTCACCGTATCGGCCGTACTGGCCGTGCAGGTCGCGAAGGTCGCGCACTGCTGCTGGTAACTCCTCGTGAGCGCCGCATGCTGCAAGTGATCGAGCGTGTAACCGGTCAAAAGGTTGCTGAAGTCCGCCTGCCGGATGCTCAAGCTGTTCTCGATGCCCGCATCAAGAAGTTGACCAACAGCCTGACGCCTCTGGTTGCTGACGCTGAATCGACTCACGGTGATCTGCTGGATCGCCTGATTGCCGATATCGGTTGCAGCCCACGTGCTCTGGCCGCTGCTCTGCTGCGCAAAGCAACCAATGGTCAGGCTCTGACTTTGGCTGCCATCGAACGTGACCGTCCACTGGTTCCTAACAGTGCACCGCGTGAGCGTTCATCCGAGCGTTCGGGTGACCGTCCTGATCGTGGTGATCGTGAGCGTCGTGCTCCGGTTCCATTGGCCGAAGGCCGTGCTCGTTGCCGTACCGCTCTGGGTGCGCGTGATGGTATCGCCGCCAAGAACCTGCTGGGCGCTATCCTCAATGAGGGTGGCCTGGCACGTGAAGCAATCGGTCGCATCCAGGTGCGTGACAGCTTCAGCCTGGTAGAGCTGCCGGAAGTGGGTCTGGAAAGTTTGCTGGCCAAACTGAAAGACACCCGCGTTGCTGGCAAGCAGCTTAAGCTGCGTCGCTATCGCGAAGATTAATCACCGCTTGCTGTGATTGATCGCTAAAAAAATCCCCGACTGGTTCGGGGATTTTTTTTGTCCGTGATTTGTAGTCGCTGCCGAGGAATGGGCCCGGATTCAACCAAATCTATAGATATCCATCCCCAGAGCACCCAGTGTCCAGCCCTGATGGGCAATGCTGAACGGGCCACCTGCGCCTCGGGCGAAGTACAGTGGCAGCAGATGTTCATCGCTGGGATGGTTTTTGGCTGCGTAGGGCGCCAGTGTTCGGTAGTCGTGCAGCGCCGATTCGTCGTCACTGGCCAGGGTTTGGATCATCCAGTCGCGGAACTCCCTGGCCCAGGGCTCGATGCTTTCAGGGCCCGCGTGCCAGTCCAGTTCGTGCAGATTGTTGGTGATGCTGCCCGAGCCGATGATCAGGATTCCTTCATTTCTCAAGGTGCCCAGGGCGCGTCCTATCTCGGTCTGGGCTTTCGGGCCCAATTGGCTAGGCAGTGAAACCTGCACCACAGGAATATCGGCTGCCGGGTACATCAATGACAGTGGCACCCAGGCACCGTGGTCAAAAGGGCGGTTGGCGTCCAGCCGGGCCGGTAAGCCTTTGTCTGCAAGCAGTTGAACAATGCGGGCGGCCAGCGCCGGATCCCCGGGGGCAGGGTATTGCACGGCAAACAATGCAGGCGCAAAACCACCGAAGTCGTGCCAGGTTTCTGGTGCTGGATGGCTCGCGACCCTGAGGTCTGGGCTTTCCCAATGCGCGGAAACCAGCACGATGACTTTCGGGCGGGGCAGTTCGTTGGCCAGACGTGTGAGCGCCGGGCCACTGGCGCCCGGTTCCAGTGCTAGCATTGGCGAGCCGTGGGAGATGAACAGGCTGGGAAGCATTAAAAACATCCTCAAGGTTAAGATGCCTCATCTTCATCCTGATCATTGATCTAAATCCAATATAAGTTTTAGTGCTTATCTATCGAATTTAAAGGTGAATCATGCAGCCCGAATTTTGGCACGACCGTTGGGACCGCAATCAGATCGGCTTTCACCTGGAACAGGTCAATCCCTATCTTCAGCGCCTGTGGCCCCTGCTTGAGCTTGAACAGGGTGGCCGTGTGCTGGTGCCGTTATGTGGAAAGAGCCTGGATTTGAGCTGGCTGGCGGCCAGCGGCTTTGAAGTGCTGGGCGTGGAGCTGACGCAGACCGCTGTGGAGCAGTTTTTCAGTGAGCAGAAGGTCGAGCCACAGATTAGCCAGCGGGGCGCCTTCACGGTGTACGAGGCGGGCCCGGTGACGATCTTGTGCGGTGATGTCTTTGCACTGACGGCAGCCGATGTCTCCACCTGTGTGGGGCTGTATGACCGTGCGGCTATGATCGCGTTTCCTCCTGACATGCGAGAGGCCTACGCTCGACATCTGACGGAAATTCTTGTCCCGGGGTGCAAGGGGCTTTTGATCACGCTCGACTACGACCAGTCGCAAATGAAGGGGCCGCCGTTCTCAGTGCCGGACGCCGAAGTACAGCGCCTGCTGTCGCCTGCCTGGACGCTGGAAGTCGTCGAGCAGCCGGATGTACTCGACCAGGAATGGAAGTTCCTCAAGGGCGGTGTGACGCGTCTGGTGGAGCGCGTCTATCGCCTGGAAAAAACCGGCAAGGCCTGAATACGGTGCCCATAAAAAAGGGCGACCTCAGTCGCCCTTTTCTTTGGTTGCCGTAGGGTTAGCCGCGGCGACGCAGTGCATCGATACGTTCTTCCAGTGGCGGGTGGCTCATGAACATCCGCGCCAGGCCTTGTTTGAGGCCGCCGTTGATCCCAAAAGCCGCCATGGTGTCCGGCATGTGAACCGGCAGGCCCTGTTCGGAGCGCAGGCGCTGCAGGGCGCTGATCATGGCCGCTGTACCAGCAAGCTGAGCACCGGCTTCGTCAGCCCGGAACTCGCGTTTGCGCGAGAACCACATCACGATGGCGCTGGCCAGGAAACCCAGGACCAGTTCAGCGAAGATGGTCGCGACGTAGTAGGCAATGCCACGGCCTTCGTCGTTCTTGAAAATCACCTTGTCGACAAAGTTGCCGATGATCCGGGCAAAGAACATGACGAAGGTGTTCACCACGCCCTGCACCAGTGCCAGGGTCACCATGTCACCGTTGGCAACGTGGCCGATTTCGTGAGCCAGTACCGCTTTTACTTCATCGGGTGAAAAACGCTCCAGCAAACCTTGGCTGACAGCGACCAGCGCATCGTTTTTATTCCAGCCCGTGGCAAAGGCGTTGGCTTCATATGCCGGGAAAATCCCCACCTCGGGCATTTTGATCCCGGCTTCGCGGGACAGTTGCTCAACAGTTTGCATCAACCATTGTTCGTGACGAGTACGAGGTTGAGTGATCACCTGGGTGCTGGTGCTCATCTTCGCCATCCATTTGGAGATGAATAGCGAGAACAAAGACCCTGCAAAACCAAAGACCGCACAGAACACCAACAGCTGACTGAGGTTCAGATCAACCCCGTTGGCCGCCATGAACCCGTCAAAGCCGAACAGGCTCAGGGTGATGCTGGCAATCAGCACGACCGCCAGGTTAGTGGCCAAAAACAGCAGAATGCGCATCATGGTTGTAAGAATCTCCTCGTCTTAAGGGTGTTGCCGTATGCGGGTATATAAGGTGCCGCCTCGGGCTATTCAACCGGGTGACTATTTCAAACTGTGTCCTACAGGCAGATTCTAGTGATGTACCTGACATTTCCTAATGTGAATGAGCATTTTTTTTAGGCAAAAGTTCCACCGAAAGCCAGTAAATAAAGGGCTTTTCCGATTTTTTTGGTTTTTTGACGGAAGCTGCAGGTCGGGAACGGCGGTGCGTGAAGAATGTTTCATCAGACACATGCTGTGCGACTTTTCATTGGTCGCACAGCATGCTCAGAAATTACTGACGGTATGTCTTCAGGAAGTTACCGATCCGGCCGATGGCCATATCCAGTTCATCAACACGGGGCAGGGTTACGACGCGGAAGTGGTCAGGCCATGGCCAGTTGAACGCCGTACCTTGAACCACCAGCAGTTTTTCCGAGAGCAGCAGGTCCAGGACGAACTTTTCGTCGTTGAGGATCGGGCACACTTTTGGGTCGATACGCGGGAATGCGTAAAGCGCGCCCATTGGCTTCACGCAGCTTACGCCGGGGATATCGTTGAGCAATTCCCAGGTGCGGTTACGCTGCTCCAGCAGCCGGCCATTCGGCAGCACCAGGTCATTGATGCTCTGGTAACCACCCAGTGCGGTCTGGATGGCGTGCTGGCTCGGTACGTTGGCGCACAGACGCATGTTGGCCAGCATGTCGATGCCTTCGATGTAACTTTGGGCGTTTTGCTTGGGGCCTGAGATAGCGATCCAGCCCGAGCGGAAACCCGCGACCCGGTATGACTTGGACAGGCCGTTGAAGGTCAGGCACAACACGTCCGGGGCCAGCGAAGCGGTGCAGATGTGCACGGCGTCGTCATAAAGGATCTTGTCGTAGATCTCATCCGAAAAAACCACCAGGTTGTGCTGGCGTGCAATCTCCAGCATGCCGAGCAGCACTTCCTTGGAGTACACCGCACCCGTCGGGTTGTTCGGGTTGATAATGACCATGGCTTTGGTGTTGGGGGTGATCTTGGCTTTTATATCTTCCAGATCAGGCCACCAGTTGGCTTGCTCGTCGCACAGGTAGTGCACCGGGTGGCCACCGGCCAGAGTCACGGCAGCGGTCCACAGCGGGTAGTCAGGTGCTGGTACCAGGACTTCGTCACCGTTGTTGAGCAGCGCTTGCAGCGACATCACGATCAACTCGGAGACGCCGTTGCCCAGGTAGATGTCTTCAATGCCGACACCTTCCACCTGCTTTTGCTGGTAGTACTGCATCACGGCCTTACGCGCGCTGAACAGACCTTTGGAGTCGCTGTAGCCCTGGGCGGTCGGCAGGTTGCGGATCACGTCCTGAAGGATTTCGTCCGGCGCTTCAAAACCAAAGGGGGCCGGGTTGCCGATATTCAGCTTGAGGATGCGATGACCTTCCTCCTCCAGGCGTTTGGCGTGCTTGAGCACTGGGCCGCGAATGTCATAACAGACGTTGGCGAGCTTGTTTGATTTGCTGACCTGCATGGCGATGTGATCCCGAAAATGAACGATCCAGGCAATGTGATGACCACGGCTCTGGGAAATTCTGTGTTTTCACACAGTGGCTAACACCGGTTTGCTTCAAGAGTCCGTTTGAATGCGGCGAGTGTCCTGTCTTACAAATACGGTCCATTGTTGATAACAGACGCCGTCAAAATGGATCAGTATTTGCGAGACAGGACACTAGGGCGATGCCAGACTGGCGTTTAACGAGGCGCAATCATACGTGCCACCCGACCCCTGGAAAAGCCACCGATCGGGGTTTTTCAGTCGCAGAGGCAGAACCATGGAAAAGTTGACCAAAACCCTGGACGAATGGAAGGCCATGCTCGATCCCGAGCAATACAACGTGTGCCGCCTGAAGGGTACTGAACGTCCGTTTTCGGGCAAATACAACGCCACTAAAACGGACGGTGTTTACCACTGTATTTGCTGCAAGGAACCGTTGTTTGATTCCCGCGCAAAGTTTGACTCAGGTTGCGGCTGGCCCAGCTTCTACGAGCCGATTGGCGAGAGCGCGATGGTCGAGATCCGTGACGTCAGCCACGGCATGGTGCGTACCGAAGTGGTTTGTGCCAAGTGTGATGCGCATTTGGGCCATGTGTTCCCCGACGGTCCGCCACCCACCGGTCTGCGCTATTGCATCAACTCGGTGTGCCTGGACCTTGCTCCCCGCGACTAATTATTGAGGCGCCGTCATGAACGACAATCTGCTCGATATTGCATGCATCACGCTGGGCGGCGAATCCAAAACCCTGGCGGACTTCGGGGCAAGGGCGTTGCTGGTGGTCAATACCGCGAGCAAATGTGGATTTACCCCCCAGTACAAGGGGCTCGAAGCCTTGTGGCAGCAATACAAGGACCAGGGGTTGGTGATTCTGGGGTTCCCGTGCAATCAGTTCGGGCAGCAGGAACCGGGTGACGAAGCGGCCATCTCTGAATTCTGCGAGTTGAATTTTGGCGTGACGTTTGCGCTGTTCAAAAAAGTGGACGTCAATGGCAGTCAGGCTCACCCGCTGTTTGCCCAGCTCAAGAAGCGCGCGCCGGGGTTGTTGGGCTCGCAGGGCATCAAGTGGAACTTCACCAAGTTTCTGATCAGTGGCGATGGTAAAAGCATCAAGCGTTATGCCCCGACTACCAAGCCAGAGGCACTCAAGGCGGATATTGAAGCGTTGCTGCGCTAAGCCGTAGCCGCTTGAGTCTTTGTAGCCGCTGACTCGCTCCGTGAGTCAGCGGCTACAGAAAAATCCCATTATCAGTTTTTTTGCGGCACCCAGGTATCGATCAGCGCAGCCAGCTCTTCACGCCTGAACGGTTTGGCCAGATAGTCGTTCATCCCCGCCGAGCGGCAGCGCTCGCGCTCTTCGGGCATTGCATTGGCGGTCAGGGCGACAATGGGCAACTTTGGCCAGCGTCCGCGGTGACGGATTTGCCGGGTGGCCTCGTAGCCATCCATCACAGGCATATTGCAGTCCATCAACACCAGATCAAAAGTCCTCTGTTCCAGCTGGGTCAGCGCTTCGCCGCCGTGGGCCGCAACCACCACGTCACACCCCAGTTTGCTCAACATGCCCTTGGCCACCAGTTGGTTGACCGGATTGTCTTCGACCAAAAGAATCCGTGCTCGATGCGAAACCGGGGGGGTGATGATTCGGTCGCCCGGGATGTCATCATCTTTTTTCAGCAGCAGGTACTGTAGGGTTTGATACAGCGCCTGGCGCGACAGCGGCCTGGCTTTTTGCTGCAGGGGTGCCAGCGCATTGACCTGATCGCCGGGCATGAAGTTGCCATAAGCGGTGACCAGCAGGATCGGCGCGCTGATGGCTGGCCGCAGGCCAAACAGGCATTCGGGGCAATCAGTAATCAACAGATGAGGGTCTGTATCGGCCAGGGACTCGTCCAGTGAATAGTGCTTATAGTCGAGCCCCCACAGGGGCAAATAACTGCCAAGCAATTCGCTCAGGCCGCTGCTCGCCGCGCTCACCACAATAACCCGCCCGGACAGTGATTTAGGTGTGATAGCAGGGGTGTGGCAGGGCAAGGGCAGCTCGGCACAAAACTGGCTGCCAAAACCGATTTGCGAACGGATGGTCAATCGCCCGTGCATCACTTCGCACAAGCTGTTGGTCAGGGTCAGCCCCAGCCCGGTGCCGCCAAATTGACGGGTGATGCTGGCCCCGGCCTGGGTAAATGGGCTGAAAATTCTCGCCTGAGCTTCTTGGGCAATACCGATACCGGTGTCGCAGACCTCGATGCGCACCAGATCATCCTGAGCGCTGAGGCGCACATCCACTCGTCCGAACCGGGTGAATTTCAGGGCATTGGACAACAGATTACTGACGATCTGGCGCACCCGTGTCGGGTCACCCAGTACCAGTGTGGGGAAGTTCGGGTCGATCAGGCACGTCAGTTCTACGCTGGGCGCTGCGTTCTGCGATAGGAGGTTGGCGGTGTCTTCGATCAGCGAACCGAGGTCGAAGGCAATATGTTCGAGTTCCAGTTGACCGGCGTCGAACTTCGACAGGTCCAGAATGTCATTGAGCAGTTCAACCAAGACCTTGCCCGAATCGTGGGCTATGGACAGTTGTTGGTGTTGTTCAGCATTCAGTGGGCTGTCTAGGCATAGCGCCAGCATGCCCAGCAAGCCATTGAGCGGGGTGCGAATTTCGTGGCTCATGTTGGCCAGAAATGCCGACCGTGCCTGAGCCATTTCCAGTGCAGTGCTGCGAGCCGCTTCTAGCTCTTCATTGGAGTGGCGCAGTTGCTCGTTGATGGCTTCCAGCTCTTGGGTGCGCACCGAGACGATGGTTTCCAGTTGTGCCAGGTACTCGGTCAGGCTGTTTTCGGCGCGCCGCCGATATTCCATTTCACGGGCCATGGCCTCGAACTGCTGATTGGCGGCGTTGACCAGCACACCAATCTCATCGTCTTGATGACCGCAAGGGCAACGCACCTTTGATTGGCCAGGGCTGCCGGGTTTGTTCTTGGTTATCTGACTGATTACCCGCACCAGCGGCTTGGTCAGCATCACGTAAAACAGACCCAAGAGGATAAAGGTCAGGATAATACTGCGAATGAAACCGCCGAGCAGCGTGACTTCGGCCCGCTGCAAAAAACGCTTTCCGAAGGGGTAGGTATCCACCTCAAGGTGTAACGCGCCGATGCTTTGTTCAGGTAAGTGATTAAAGTACAGTCGTTCTTCAAAAGAACGATTGGAACCAAACAGGGAATCGCTGAGCGCTCGATAGCGCCCGCTTTCGGGTTGATCCTGAACGGAACCCAGAATCACATTATCGCTGTCGACAAGTTGTGCGCCGATGATGGCAGGCGATCGCAACAGACCCAGCAGAAGCTCTTGGGCCAGCTCTGAGTCAAGGTTGTAGGCAATCCGTGATGCCGGGTTATGGCTGATCTCAAGCAACGATTGGATTTCGCGATTGATGGCGGCGTTTTCACTGGCATAATCGATGCCGATTTGCAGCAGGCTAAGCATGGCCCCGAGAACCAGACCGACCAGCACCGTCAGTTTTGCTTGCTTGAAAGACAGGCGATGGGTGAGTTTTATATCCATGGGGTGCTGCACCTGTTTCCATTTCCTTGCGGCGTGCAAGAGTAGTCGATGTGTAGGGTAACCGGCAGGCATAACTGCGGTATTTGCCGCTAACCGAGTGAGTCATGTCGTGGATGGCGGCTAAATATACGTCATATCAATATGCCATCATTGTGTATCAGTCTGAGGAAATGTTGTGAATTCTAAACTGGATGCCTTTCTGGAGCGTGCCGAAGCGGTCCTTGCTCGCCTTGAACCCTTGCTGCCAGCGCAGCGTGAACCGATCGAATGGCACGAGTGCCTGGCTGCAAGGTGGCAGCGTGAAGGTCGCTCTGGTTATTTGATGCCGTTGCACGTCAGTCTTGAAATGCGCCTTTCGGACCTTATCGGCATTGATAACCAGCGCGATCAATTGGGGCGCAATACCAAACAGTTTCTTGATGGTTTGCCAGCCAACCATGCTCTGTTGTGGGGATCGCGGGGTACAGGCAAGTCTTCGATCATTCGCGCCCTGCTGGCGGAGTATGCCGGAGCGGGTCTGCGCCTGATTGAAATCGAGCGCGATCATCTGGCCGACCTGCCGCGAGTCGTCGAACTGCTGCAGGGTTTGCCTCAGCGTTTTGTACTGTTTTGCGATGACTTGTCCTTTGAGGCCGGTGAAAGCGATTACCGAGTGCTGAAAAGTGTGCTCGATGGCTCTCTGGAGCAGGCGCCGGATAACGTATTGCTCTACGCAACGTCGAACCGTCGCCATCTGGTGCCAGAAAAGGAGAGCGACAACGAGAACTGGAAGAACGTCGACGGTGAGCTTCATCCCAATGAGGCCGTAGAGGACAAGATTGCTTTGTCCGACCGCTTCGGCCTTTGGCTGTCGTTCTATCCCTTTACTCAGGAGCACTTCCTGAGTGTGGTTGAGCACTGGATTGATGTATTGGCCAGCAAAGCCGGTTTGCAGTGGCAGCGTGACGAGGCGCTGGATATTCTGGCTGTACGCTGGGCGACCGGGCGCGGCAACCGCAATGGCCGTTGCGCCTATCAGTTCGCGCGTTACTGGGTGGGTTTGAAATTGTTGGAGCAAGCGAATGATTGATTTGAACGCCACAGGGGCCGGCCTGAACGGCTATACCTTGTTGCAGGCTCAACTGGAGTCGTTGTTGGCGGATGAGCGAGACTTTATTGCTAATGCCGCGCAGTTTTCGGCGTTTTTGTTTCACCAGCTTGATGATCTGAATTGGGCAGGGTTTTACCTTAACCGCAATGAAGAGCTTGTGCTGGGCCCTTTTCAGGGACAGATCGCCTGTGTTCGGATCCCTTTCGGGCGCGGCGTTTGTGGGGCTGCGGCTGCGAGCCGGGAAACACAGCGTGTTGAGGATGTGCACGCATTTGCCGGGCATATCGCTTGCGACAGCGCTTCCAACAGTGAACTGGTTGTTCCGTTGATCAAGGGTGGTCGTCTGATAGGTGTGCTTGATCTGGACAGTCCCAGTGTCGGGCGGTTTAGCGAGCAAGACCAGCAGGGCATTGAAGCTCTGGCTGCGATTTTTCTGCGCTTGAGCGAGTGTTGAAACCGGTCAAATTGTCAGCCCGGCCTTGGACATGAGCGCATCGATGTCGACTGCATCGATTTGTTCCGGCTCGAGAAACTGCCGGGCGTATTCCATAAACACCTGTTCGTGAATAAACAGCGCGAACAGTTGGGGATCAATATGGGCATCGCGGCACATGCCGGCCATGATGCTCAGCGCCTCACTTAACGTTTTGCTGCGTTTATAGGGGCGGTCCGAGGCGGTCAGTGCCTCGAAAATGTCGGCAATCGCCATCATCCTTGACTCCAGGCTCATCTCTTCGCGTTTCAAGCGTTTTGGATAACCGCTGCCGTCCATTTTTTCGTGATGCCCGCCCGCGATTTCGGCGATGTTGCTCAGGTAACTGGGTAGGGGCAGGCTGCTGAGCATCAGAATGGTTTGAACAATGTGATTGTTGATGATGTAGCGTTCCTCGCTGGTCAATGTGCCGCGCCTTGTGCTCAAGTTGTACAGCTCGCCACGGTTGAATTTGTATTTCGGCACGTCGAGTTTGAAGCCCCAAGGGTTTTCATCGGCAATTACGTCAGCTTCAGGCCGAGTGAACAGGTGCTCGGGTTTGTCGGCCAGCAGCCGCTCTGTAACCGGCAAGTCTTGTTCCTCACGGGTGGACTGGCGTTTGTGCTCTTCCCAGGACACGCCAATGCGGTCGTCCAGTGTGCGCGTCCATGTGCGCCGGGAAATGGCATTCAAACGCTCAAGATCAGCGTCCATCATGGCCTCACCGCCCATATTGCTTTGGGCGACAAACGCAAACTCTTCATCCAGCGCCGACAGGCTGGCGTTGCGCAGCTCTGACAGTTGTTGATCGTCGCCGCCCAAGGCCCGTGCTTGCCAGTAATTGATCCACGTATCGCGTTTGAGCACTTCAAAGCGTGTGCGGATTTCGTGAATACGGTCGTACAAGGTTTCAAGTTTGGTGGCCTTGTCGACCACATATTCCGGCGTCGTGACCTTGCCGCAGTCGTGCAGCCAGGCCGCGATGCGCAGGGCTTCCCATTGTTCTTCCGAGGGGTTGTATTGCTCAAACGGCTTTTGTTGGCTAGCCGCCGCTGCTTGGGCCAGCATCAGGGTCAGGGTTGGAACCCGTTGGCAATGGCTGGCTGTATATGGACTTTTGGCATCAATGGCTCCGGCCAGCAGTTGAATCAATGCATCCAGCAACTGTTTTTGACGTGCTTGCAGGCGCTGGCTTTCAATCGCGACCGCAGCCGTACCTGACACCGCCTGGATAAAGGCAATCCGGTCTGCCCGCAGGTGATCCTGATCGTCAAGCGAGCCACTGTCGTTCAACACCAGTACCAGAATCCCCACGGTTTCACCGTGACGGTTGTGCAGTCGAATACCGATAAGATGGATACTCTGGCTGTCCAGTTCATGCATAAGTGGCTGCAAGTCACCAGCCTGCTCGAGATTGAGTGCGCGGGCGACACTGTCATGGCCTTCGAAAAGTGCCCGCAGCCATTCGGGGCTCTGGCTGTCGTCGGGGTCCAACACTGGCTGCGGCTGGGTGGTGAGGTCTTGGGGCTGGCCATTGATGATCAAGCCCTTTAGCTCCAGTTGCGTACTGTCGTTTTTTGCAAGGTAGATCAGCCCGGCCTCTGCCTGGGCGATTTTGAGCGTCTCAAACAGAACTGACTGCAACAAAGGTTCAAACCGGGTGTGAGCAGAGAGACTTGAGGTGATTTCAAAAAAACTGGCCAGCGTTTCCCTCATGCGCCCCATGGAAGCTTCCAACTGGTCGATTTCGAGGACGGGCGACTGCTGCCTGGGTGTGTAGTTGAAATCGAAGCGCCGAATGGCATCGGCCTCACGCACCAGTGCCTGCAAGGGCTTGACCAGTAATCGTGAGGTCACCCAACCCATGGGGACACACAGGAAGAGTGCAATCAGCGTCACCAGAGCACCTTGCCATCGCAGCCGGTAGGCATCCGCCAGCAGCTCGTCTTCGGGGACCATCATTGCCAACTTCAAACCATTAGCGCCGCCGTCGTCCACGGTGAATTGTGAAACGATCCATTGGCGATGGCCGTCGTTGAGGCGCCGGTTCGGATTTGCGCCCTGATCGATCAGATAACTCAGTGCCGGACTCAACTCTGAAACTTTGGGCAGTTTCGCGGGATCCTGAGCGGTTAAAAGCTTGTTGAAATCCGGATAGGCGATCGCTCGGCCATCGCTATCGAATAAAACGATTTGCGTGCCTGGGGTTGTCTGATGGTTAGCGAGAGTGCTCGATAGCTGAGAAAGGGTTACATCGGCCCCCATCACCGTATTGGTCGCACTGCGTCTGGCTAATGTGGTGCCGACCTCCCGCGTGGAAAAAAACAAATAGGGGCTGGTGGTGGCTTGATCCTGGCTGGCGTGCGCCGGGATAAACCACTTGCGGGTGCGAGGGTCGAAGGTTTCATCGGGGATGCTTCGCTGTTCCAGTTGGGTCAAGTGTGCATCCAGGTATGTTTTTTTGGATTCAACCGTACCTTGTTGTTCGGATCGCTTTATTGACCAGACTTCATAGTTCGCTTGTGGCGGTGCTTGCACCTTCAATCTTGTCGCTTGATCGCGTAAAGGCCGGACCAGGAAAAAGTTGCCGTTGTCATCTCCCAGAAATAAAGCAGACAAGGTGTGATTGTCTTCCAGCGTTTGTACGAAAGGTTGCAAGAGCTCCGTTCGACGCTCGACTCGATCAGTCATGGCATCAGGATTGAGGATCAGCAGGTTTAGAGCGTGTCGTATGGGTTGGTAGGCATTGAGCAAATCATGCTGCACATCCTGCTCGATATAACCGAACAGTTTTTTACTGCTGTCGAGAATGATGTGGGTGGTTTGCTGGTAATTAAAAACGCCCAGCACTACGCCCAGCAGGAGCAACAAAAATGTAAACATCGCACTAATGTGGACATGCAGCGGGAATTGGCGCTTGTGGGAGTGCGCAGAATTGCGCATGAGTGTTTTCTCCACAGACAAATGCGTGCTGATGCATGTAAGCATAGTAAATGCGGGCCAAACTGCTCATTCTTTGGCTCGGATCTGCGGGCGGCTCAGGTGTTATTTACCCGCTTTTCAAGTTGCAGGGCCAATGCCTCTTCGAGCTCTTGCATGGCGGCTTGAACGTGATTACGAGCCGGAGTCATGCTGGCCTGGCTGGCCTGCTCCAGCGCTTCACACTGCTTTATCAGGTTATGGGCTCCCACAATGCGGGCGGCGCCTTTTATGCGATGAGCAATGTCGACAAATGCTTGCAACTCCCCGTTGTCAGGAAGCTCAATCAACGCTTTGAGATCCTGCCGGTTACTGCGCAACAGCTCTTCGAGCAAGCGTTGAGCCTGAACGGCGTTGTGACCTGACAACGAGTTGAGGCAATCAACGTTGAACACTTGCGAGCACGTGTAGAGCGGCTCAATCGTCGTTATGCGCTGGCTCAGCAAAGTCAGGCTGATGGGCTTGAACAGGCAGTCGTTCATTCCTGCCTGCTCGCAGCGCTGGCGCTCCTCAGGTTGAGCATTTGCAGTAAAGCCCAGCACTGTGCACGGCGGTTGTTGCCGTGCCTGTTCATGCTGGCGTATGGCCCTAGTCAGGTCATAACCATTCATGACTGGCATGTTGCAGTCCGTAATCACCAGATCGAATGCGCCTTGTTTCCAGGTTTCCAGGCCAGAGGCGCCATCGTGTTCTATGGCAAAACTGTGACCTAAAAACCCAAGTTGCTGACACATCAACAAGCGGTTCGCGGGATGGTCATCTACCACCAGAACGTTAAGTTGGCGAGCGGCGGGTTTGATATTCGGCTCTTGTGTCTCGGCGATTGGAGAGGGCGCCAGAGTTGGAACCTTGAGCGCTATCTGAACCAGGGTTCCTTCTTGTGGCTGGCTGCTCAGTTCGAGGCTTCCACCCATCATTTCACACAGACTGCGGCAAATTACCAGGCCGAGTCCTGCACCGTTAAGGGCAAGCTGCCCGCTATTTTCCACTTGTGCGAAGGGTTCAAACAACCGTGCCTGGTCGCGCTCACTGATACCGATGCCCGTGTCCTTGACACTCAACTGGAGTTCAACCTGATCCGCATTGCCCGTGGGCAGCAATTTGAGTTCGAGGGTTACCTGGCCATGTTGGGTGAACTTGATTGCGTTGCTGATCAGGTTGGTCAGGATTTGCTTGAAACGAAGCGGGTCGATGAGTACATCGGGGGGGCAGTCTGCTGGATTGAATATCAGGGAGAGGGTCAGGCTTTTTTGCCGGGCCAGACCATCAAAGACCCTGATCACCGAACTGGCAAGACTGCGCAGGTTCACGCGTTCTGGAGACAGATTCAGTCGTCCAGATTCGATGCGGGCAATATCGAGAATATCGCCGATCAATTCCAGCAGGTCCTTGGCCGAGTTGTAGGCAACCTCAATGGAGGGCCGGTCCAGATGCCCTTGGTCTGCACGCTTCAGGGTAAGTTCAAGCAAACCGATCACCGCATTCATCGGCGTGCGAATCTCATGACTCATGGTTGCCAAGAAGGTGCTTTTGGCCCGATTGGCGTCATCTGCCAACTCTTTTGCTGCGCGTAGTTCATCAAGGAGTTGGCGGCGTTCACTGATATCGATCCAGCCTCCAATAATGCCCTGTACCTCACCCAGCGAATCCCGATAAGGAAGGATCCAGTGGTAGATGGTGAACGTTTTGTCGCCAATATTCAGTGGCCGATCAACGATAAGCGGTGTGCCTTCACTCATGACCCGCAAGTAGTCAGCCTGATAATCATGGGCTTCACACTTGTTGTTCAAAAGGCTGCAGGTTTGCATCACCGTTTTGCCTATGATTTCTTCTCGCTTGGCTGAAAAAGCTTCCAGGTAGCTGTTATTACAGGTTTTCAGAATGCCCTCCCGATCACGCACATAAATCGGGTGAGGGGTCCCATCGACCAGCGCGCGCATAAACTCGAACTGATCATTGAGTGCACGTTCTGCCATTTTTCGTTGGCGGATCTGACGCCGCATATAGGCATTCCAGACCAGTGACAGCAAGAGCAAAAGACTTGTGCCAATGATGATCTGGTAGATCAGGCGGTGATAGTTGCGCCAGTAACTGTCAGATGCCGGAATGTATCCGCGCCAGCGACTGTTGATAATCCCCAGCTCATCAGGTGCGATGCTCAGTAGTGCCTTGTTGAGGATAGAACCCAGTTCGGTGGCGTCCCGTGCCGTTGCCAGGGAAAAAGCAGCTTGTTGGGTGCCTATGGTGGCGCTGATTTGCAAACGGTCCTGAAACAGATCCGAACTCAGCAAGTAATTGGCAATGACCAGCGTACTGACCGCGCCTTGTACTTGTCCTTCGGCCAGTAATTCTGTGGCGCCATGGATATCCTCGGTTTCGACCAGGGTTATCTGTGGGTATTCACTGCGCAGGTATTCGGTCAGCGGGTTGCCGTTGGGCAAGGCCAGTTTTTTACCCGACAGTTGTTCAAGGCTTGTGGGTTGGTCATGGCCTTTTGCGGTGAGCAGGACAAATGAGTTTACGAGATAGGGTCGACTGAAGTTGAGGGCATCTTCCCGGGAAATAGATGGGTTGATGGCCGCTATGATGTCGGTTTCGTGTTGATTGACCATCCGGATCATGGACCTGAGGCTATGTGCACGCTGTATCTCGAAGCGCAGCCCCGTACGCAAGCGAATCATCTCCAGCAGGTCGGCAGTAATGCCTCTGAAATTTCCTTTGGAGTTAAAGAAGGTCAGCGGTGCAAGGGTCTCGTTGACGACCACTTTCACTACCGGATGCTGAGCCAGCCAGCGTTCTTCAAGCTCCGTAAGTTGCAGTTTTTGATCGGAGAGTAAAATGTCACTGCCTGCGCTCCAGCGTTTGGCAATGCTTTCCTTTTCGCTGTTGGGGACGGCTTTGAGTGTGGCATTGATGATGTCGAGCAACTGCAAGTTGTCACGGCGGACGGCAAAACTGAAACCGTGGGCTTCGTGTTTGCCAAAGTTGGCCATTTTTATGTTCTTCAGATACCCCTTGTTGATCATGTAGTGGGTCGACACCGTGTCTCCCAGGAACACATCGGCCTGATCGAACGCCACGGCGTTAATGGCATTTTGATAGGAGGGGTAAGACTGAATGATTGCCTTGGGGTAGAGCGCCTTGACCTCCGCCAGTGGCAAGTAGTGATAAACCATGCTCAGGCGCAAGCCTGCCAGGCCTTGGGAGAGTGAGCGAGTTTCTCCTTCTCGGGTTACCAGTACGGACTGGTCGATGGCGTATGGAGTGGAAAGCAACAGATTCTGGTTGGCGGCTTCGAAACCATTTGACGTGCCGAGCAGGTCGATTCGTCCTTCTTCAAGTGCCTTGATGGCCCCGTCTCTGGAGGCAAAGCGCTGAACCTGTATCGACACGTTGAGGGCTTTTTTCAGAATACCGACGTAATCGGCGGTGAAACCTTCGTAGTCCTGACCGCTGTCGGTTATGTCGAAAGGCGGGTAGTCCGCTGTGGAGGTACCCACCACAAGTTTAGGTTTGTTCTGTAGCCAATAGCGCTGTGCTTTATCCAGCGGGACGTCCATGTGATAGGTGCCCGAGCGGCTGAGCAATGAAAAGGTTTCAGTGCGGGTAGGCTCGGCGAACACTGAAGTACAGAGGATCAACCCTGCGAACAGTGATAAATACTTGTTTAACCGCGTGGGCATCCTATTTCTCACACCAGGGCGTTACGTTTGGCCAGCTCGATAAGATCGACCAGAGAGTTGGCTTTTAATTTCTGCATGAGTCTTTTTTTGTAAGTACTCACGGTCTTGTTACTGAGGAACATGCCAGTGGCAATTTCCTTGTTTGTTTTACCTTGTGCGAACAGTTTCAGGACCATCAGTTCACGATCATTAACTTGTTTGAAAAGCTCGATTTCGGAAACGCTGTCAGCTTCATTCTTTTCAGGAGTCAATGCTTGACTTGGGAAGTAATTGTAGCCAGAAAATACAGCTTTTATTGCACTGACAAGTTCGCTGAGTTCTTCTTGTTTGCACACGTAGCCCGCAGCGCCGGATTGCATGCAGCGCATGGCAAAAAGCTTGGGTGATTGAGCCGTGAGAACCAGTGTTTTAAGTGTTGAGTTCATTGTGTTGAAGCGCGAGAGCACTTCCAGACCATCGAGTTTTGGAATGCTGATGTCGAGAATTATCAGGTCTGGAACGCATTCACGGATCATTTGCATTGCATCTACGCCATTGTCGGTTTCCCCGACTATTTCATAACCTTCATGTTCTAACAACATTCGAATGGCCAGTCGAATAACCGGATGGTCGTCGACAATAAAAACGGTACTCATATTGATTTCCCCCATAAAGATCTGCATAGAAAGCGCGCACCTTAGCTCAGATATAAGAGTGGGGGCACGAATCGATTTGCTTGCAAGCGTAGTATGGGAATTTTCCTACGGTAAATCAGGCGCGTGCTCACGGTTTGTTTGAAGTGGTTGAAGGCTTTAGTCGTATTTAGGCGTATATGTTTAATGCGGTGGTTGAAATATTTGCGCTGTAGTAAGAAGAGTCCTACATGTGGTTACTTGGAGTCTACAAGGTGTTTTATTTGAACTCTTTAATGGGTAGGTTGCTAGTGTTGATTATGACTGGAAGTTCACTGCTGTATGCCGCGAGCAGATGCTTTATAACGGAGGGCCCTCCCGTTTTACGGGAGGAGGGCATCAGGTATCAGCTCGGGCTGGATTGGCCGGTCATAGCTCGCGCCATTTCGGTGGCATAGCTATCGGTCATACCGGCGATAAAGTCGATGATACGCATGAACGAGCGGTGTAATGGCCAGTTCGGATCGGGTGCATTGTTACCCAGCAAGTCGAGGATGCGTCGATTCTTGAACGATGGGACCCGCCCCCCATGTTGTTCCAGTGCTGCGCCACAAAAGGCATTGAGCAAGATTTCCAGAGAGGTATAAGCGCCGATTTCATGCAGGGTTTTGCGTTTGTCCTGAAAGATTTTCTTGCGTGCCATGTCCTTGGCATCCAGCACACAGCGCTTGGCCGGTCCGTGCATATGCTCGACCAGATCCCCCGACAGAGTGCCTGCCAGCAGAGCATCCTGTTGCTCTACAAAGGCCTGGGCGGCAGCGTTGGTCAGATGCTCGATGGCCTTGCCGCGCAGGATTGCCAGCTTGCGTCGCCGGGAGTCGCCGGGGCCTAGCAGGCGGTAAGTTTCTGGCAAGTCTTCACCCACCAGGTCCAGCAGCAGGGATTCGACTTCAGCGTACTGCAGCAGATCCATCTCCAGACCATCTTCAAGATCGATCAGCGCGTAGCAAATGTCATCGGCCGCCTCCATCAGGTAGACCAGAGGATGGCGCGCCCAACGCTGGTCTTCTATCTGTGGCAGGCCCAGCTTGTGGGCGATACCTTCGAGCAGGTGCAGTTCACTCTGATAGCACCCGAACTTGTGTTTCTTATAGCCCAGCGAGTCTGCATGACGTGCAGTCCAAGGGTATTTCAGAAAGGTGCCCAGCGTTGCATGGGTCAGGCGCGTGCCGCCGTCAAACTGGTGGTATTCGAGCTGTGTCAGCACCCGGAAACCTTGGGCATTGCCTTCGAAGCTCAAGAAATCATTGCGCTCAACGTCACTCATGTCGTCCAGCCAGCCACGCTTGGCTGCCTGATCAAACCAGTTGCGAATGGCGTCCTCCCCGGAGTGCCCGAAGGGCGGGTTACCAATGTCATGGGCCAGACAGGCCGACTGCACCACCATGCCCAGATCGGCCGGATCGCACCATTCAGGCAAGGCGCTGCGGATTGTTTCACCCACGCGCATGCCCAGTGAGCGACCGACGCAGCTGACTTCGAGTGAGTGGGTGAGCCGGGTATGGATATGATCGTTGCTGTTCACCGGATGGACTTGAGTCTTGCGTCCCAGACGACGAAATGCGCCAGAAAAGATGATCCGGTCGTGATCTTTGTGGAAAGGGCTGCGCCCGAGCTCTTCCGGGCTGTGATGAGGTTTTCCCAAGCGTTCGCGATTAAGCAGGGTTTGCCAATCCAAGGCGCAGTGCTCCGTTAATGACTGAGGGTGCAGCTTCTCGCTTCAGAACGGATGGTGCAAGTGTGGGGCGTGCTCAAAAACTCAGCTGTGGGAGCGAAGCCGCCCGCGAATCAAACAATACGATTTTTCGGGCAAACCGCATTGATGCTTTCGCGAGCCGGCTCGCTCCCACAGAAGGAGGGTGGTCTTATCTGTTCAAGGCTTGCGCGAGGCCTGGATAACCATCTTGATCAGCGGTATCAAGCCGGTGGTCAGGCCGATCCAGCGGGAAGCACCCTCGGCGTTTTTGCTTTTGGCGCCTCTGCCTGTTAGAAAACCGAGCAAGGTCACAATCCCGACCCCCCACAGGGGCGCGTGCTTGATCCCAAGGGTTTCTTGCCAGTTGCTGGTCATTCCACGCATTTTTTGCAGGGGCTGCAGCAGCTGTTGCGATTCATGACGAATCTCTTGGCGATGCATTTCCATACGCAAGCGAATCAGCGTTTTACGCAGTTCCTGGCGTGAGGCGTTTTTCGGCATTTCAGGCAGGCTCATGGCAGCAAACGCTCGCGGTCTTTGGCCAGCTCTTCGAGCGTGGCGTTGAAAGGAGATGATTCATCGAACACTGCGGCTTTTAGGCGCACCCCGCAGAAAACTGCGGCCAGCGTATAAAACACACAAAGTCCGAGAATGCCGCTGATGCGGTAACTGTCCCACAGCAAAATCATCACCAGCGCCGACAGCCCGATCAACAGCAGTAACCCGAAAACCAGTGCCAGCCCGGCAAACAACAACAGACTGACTGTGCGTGCCTTCTGTTCTTGCAGCTCGATGCCCAGCAATTCGACATGACTGTGCAACAGACCCAGAAACGCGGCACCCAGGCGCCGCGGTGAGGAACGGGGCGAACCGGATTCGTCTGTCATATCAGCGCCGCGTTGCCAGCAGACCAATCAAAAAGCCTGCGCCAGCCGCGATTCCAACGGACTGCCAAGGATTTGTCTGCACGTAATCTTCAGTGGCCACCACGGCAGCCTGGCCACGATCTTTGAGCGATTCCTTGGTTTCTTCCAGTGTTTCGCGGGCTTTGAACAGGCTCTCCTTGATCTGGGCGCGCAGTTCTTCAGCTTGATCCCCGGCCAGGGATGCGGTGTGCTCCAGCAGCCTTTCGGCGTCAAACACCAGAGCCTGGAAATCGGCCATCAGTATTTCTTGAGCATTCTTTGCTGTTTTGCGGGCCATGATTAACTCCGTGAGTGGCTTGTTGATCGTTCGAGTGTAGGTCTTCGGCGAAGGTTCATTCGCTTCTGTGCCATTGCATAAGCTTTGGCAATGGACAGGCAAAAGATGTTTGTGTTGAACAGGGACCAACCTTAGCTTAAATCAATCGTTTTCGCGGGGGGTGGATGCATCCCGCGAGTCTGTATTTTCAAAACAGCCTTCGAGCAAGTGATAGCGATCATGACGCACTTGATCCACCCGGCGTTGCACGGTTTTTTCAGGCAGCCCAAGCATGATCAGTGCATGAGAGGCGAGCATCAGGCTGGACTCCAGTAATTCGGGCACCACTTCTGTCGCCCCCGCGGCCTTGAGCTCTGCAAGTTGGCTGTCATCGCGGGTTCTGACCAGGATGGGGACCTCGAGGGTTATCAGTCGGGCCTCCTTAAGCACGCTCATGGCCACCTCTGTGTTGTCTACGGCAATCACCAGCAGCCGCGCCCGATCTACGCCCACAGCGCGCAGTAGATCACCTCGACGGGCGTCACCGTAGTGCACGCTGTTGTCCGCTTTTGCAGCTTCCTGAATGCGGTCCGGGTCGTAGTCCAGTGCGACAAAGTCCTTGTTTTCACGGCGCAAAAAACGCCCGATGGACTGGCCTACGCGGCCGTAGCCACACATCACCACGTGCCCATGCAGTTCGGCACTTTGTGCGGCTATTTCTTCCAGCTCGGCCTCTTCATAGGACTGGCGGTGCAGGCCGGCAGCAATTTTCGGGGCGGCCCTTAACAGCAGGGGCGTCAGCAACATGGAGCAAAAGGTGGCTGCCAGCAGGTAGCCTGCAATCTGCGGTGGAATCAGTGAGTTGAGCTGCATTTGCGCCATCAGTGCAAAGCAGAATTCGCCGCCTTGGGCCAGTGCAAGGCCACTGCGCCAGGCTGTTTCACCGTCGCTGCCGCGCAGTTTGACCAGCAGTGCGACCACGCAGCCTTTTATCAGCATCAAGGCCAGGGTCAGCCCCAAAATCAGGAAGCCATCGTGAATGAACAGTTGCAGGTCAATCAGCATGCCGATACTGACGAAAAACAGGCCCAGCAAGATGTCACGGAATGGTCGGATATCGGCTTCAATCTGATGCCGGTAGTGGCTTTCACCCAGCAGCATCCCGGCAAGAAACGCACCCAGTGCGGGCGACAGGCCAAGCAGGTGAGTGAGCCAGGCGGTGAGCAGCACGATGACCAGCGCCAACAATACAAACAGCTCGGCTGAGCGAGACGCGGCCACTTCGTGGAACAGGCGCGGTAACAGGAAACGGCTGGCAAACAGAAGCCCGAAAAACAGAATCACCGTCTTGCCCAAGGTAATCGGCAAAGCCCAGTACCAAGCCTGATCGCTGCTGCCAGCGAAAACCGGCACCAGGGTCAGCAGCAGCACTGCAACCACGTCCTGGAACAGTAAAACGCCGATCGCGTTCTGGCCGTGACGACTGAAGATCTCACCCAGGCTGGTGAGCTCTTTGCTCACGATAGCGGTGGACGACAAGGCAAGCCCGGCGCCGAGTAAAAAAGCACCGTTAAAACTCATGCCAAACGCATACAGCAGGCCGCCCAGTGCAACGGCAGAGCACAGCACTTGCAGGCTGCCAAGACCAAACACCACTCGACGCAGCTTGAGCATCTTGGGCAGTGAGAACTCCAGCCCCAGTGAGAACAGCAGGAACACCACCCCGAGCTCGGCCAGATCCGGAAGATCCGGACTGTCATTGACCCAGTCCAGTGCGGTGGGGCCGACGAACAGGCCAACACACAAATAACCCAGCACCGGGGGTAGTTTCAGGCGCCGGAACATTGCGATGACCACCAGTGATGAGGCAAGGATGATTAACAAATTGGCAAACACGAAAGTCTTCCCTGTCAGATCGAGTAAAAAAGTCGCGAGCATCCGGTAGTTGAGCAGGGATGGCGCTGATGTGGGTCAAGCGTAGTCGCAAGGATCGCTAAAGAGCGATTGTATTGCCCGGCCGGTCAAGTGACTGATGGTGTCTGCTGCAGGTCGACGTCTTGGGCCAAGGCTCTTAAAATAAGTACTTTATTAATCAGGTCGTTATTTATGCCTCCCGAATGTCAATTGTTCGGCACCCTGGGCTGTCACCTGTGTGAACTAGCCGAAGCGATTCTAATGCCTTTGGTTGAGCATGGGCTGATGGTCGAGCTGGTCGATATCGCCGACAGCGACGCGCTGTTTGAAACCTACGGTTTGCTGATCCCCGTATTGCGCCGGATCGATACTGGCCAAGAGTTGGGCTGGCCGTTCGATACCGAGCAGGTAGTGAGCTTTCTGGGGTAAACCCTGCCGTGTTTTGCAGGCGCGACCACGACGAAACGTGAACAGGCCTCTGGTCTTTGCGCGATAATCGCCAACTGCATTTATCGCCTGAGTGTTCCTATGTCGCCCCAGCCTTTCAACGCCGCCGAGCATCAAGCCAGCACTTTGTATCTGCCGCCGGGCAGTTGGCAGACGGTGCTCGACTGTCTGTGTGAGCACTTTCGTGCCATCAGCCGCGATCAGTGGCTCGACCGAATTGCCCGTGGCCGGGTGCTGGATGCCAACGGTGCGCCTATCAGCCCGCAGTTGGCCTACAAGGAAGGGCTGCGCATTCACTACTTTCGCGAAGTCCCGAACGAAACACCGATCCCTGTGCAGGAAACCATTCTGTACGCAGATGAGCATCTGGTGGTCGCGGACAAACCGCACTTTCTACCCGTGACTCCGGCGGGTGAATATGTCGAACAAACGCTGTTGCGACGCTTGATTCGAACGCTGGATAACCCGCATCTGGTTCCGCTGCATCGGATCGACCGGCACACGGCAGGCCTGGTGTTGTTTTCGGCCAACCCTGAGACTCGCTCGGCGTATCAGTCGTTATTCCCCACGCGAAAGATCGAAAAGCGCTACGAGGCCATTGCTCGAGCCTTGCCTGATCTAGAGCTGCCGCGTGTGCACAAAAGTCGTTTGGTGGAGGGCGAGCCCTTTTTCCGCATGCAAGAAGGGCAGGGCGTCAGCAACACTGAAACCTTGGTCGATATCTGTGAGAAAAAGGGTGAGTTGTGGCGCTACGCACTGTATCCCGTGACCGGAAAAAAGCATCAATTGCGGGTGCATATGGCGGCACTGGGGGCGGGAATCTGCAATGACCCTTTCTATCCGGACGTGATCAAGGATGCAGTCGATGACTATGCCAATCCGCTAAAACTGTTGGCACAAAGCCTGCGCTTTGCAGACCCACTGACGGGGGAAGAGCGTTTTTTTGAGAGCCGGATCCGGCTGGACTGGTAAGGCAAAACTCGCACAAGGGTAAGGCCGTTCACGATATGTGCGGGAGCGAGCCGGCTCGCTCCCGCGGAGCCGGATTACAGCTCTTTAACGGTGCGAATCTGGTCTTTGTTGATGCGGGTTTCTTTACCGTCCAATTGCTCGAACTGATAGAAACCGGAGGCATCATCGTACTTTGGCGAATCGACTGTCTGGATTTCACGGCCGTCGTTCAGAGTGATCACTGAAGGCGAAGAACAGCCAGCAAGGGCGGCCAGGCCAGCAGCAAGCATAAGGGCGGCGAGAGTCCGGTGAGTCATGGTGTATCTCCAACAAGTGAATGTGCTGTTATAGATTACTGTCCCTGAGACGTATACATCGTCTGCAAGTTCCATTGCTAGTGTCTGGCGGACACCAGCACGGTTTATTCCAGTAAGTCCGGAGTGTTGAAATTGATCAGTCGAGGGTCATTTTCAGCGCATTGCCAAGCCCGCGCATTGAGCTGGAGCATGATTTTGCGCGGACTGCGCTCACCCGCCAGCCATGCGGCTTCGAAGGCGGGCGCCAGCGTAGTCGGAATCACGCACAGCAGCGGTTCCCAATGTTCGCCATGGCGCACCATCACCGGTTGATCCGGGTGTTCACTGGCTGCGCCAAGCAGGGCACCAAGCAAATCACTGTCAATGTTGGGCACGTCGCAGGGCAGCACCAGTAAGTGCGAGTGCCGGGCTGCGGCAAGGCCGGCACGAATCCCCGCCAAAGGCCCGTCAAAGTCATCATTGCCATCACTGATCAGTTGATCGGCATAGAGTGCGTATCGATCGTGGTTGCGATTACACGAAATGATCAGGTCATCGGTCAGCGGTCTTGCGACGCGCTGCGCGAACTCGATCAGTGGCTTGCCCTGCCATGTCACCAGACCTTTGTCCTGGCCGCCCATGCGCTGGCCGCGTCCGCCCGCCAGCAGCAAAATGGAGCATTGAAACTGGCCCATGAGGTACTCCGCACAACCTGCGAAAAGAAGGGCTGTGATATAACACCGGGCTGTTTATCCTACAACTGGACCTCGTCTATGAAAGCCAAGGTTGATGCACCTTTTGTCCCTCTGAACATCGCTGTTCTGACCGTCAGTGACACCCGAACCCTCGAAACCGATACCTCTGGCCAGGTCTTTGTCGACCGCCTGAGCGATGCCGGGCACAACCTGGCGGCGCGGGTGTTGCTCAAGGACGACCTGTATAAAATTCGCGCCCAGGTCGCCACCTGGATTGCCGAAGATGTGGTGCAAGTGGTGCTGATTACCGGCGGCACCGGCTTTACGGCCCGCGACAGCACGCCGGAAGCCGTGAGCTGTTTGCTGGACAAACAGGTAGATGGCTTCGGCGAGTTGTTTCGTCAGATCTCGGTGGCCGACATCGGCACTTCGACCGTGCAATCCAGGGCACTGGCCGGTCTGGCCAATGGCACGCTGGTGTGTTGCCTTCCGGGGTCGACCAATGCGGTACGCACCGGTTGGGACGCAATCCTGGCCGAGCAACTGGACTCCCGTCATCGTCCCTGCAACTTCGTCGCCCATTTGAAGCAGGCGCCGGCCTGTGGCACCCGTGGATAAGCCGGGCCGTACGGGCGAGTTGATGCCTGTCGAAGTGGCGTTGGCGCGCCTGCTGGCGCTGGCTGAAGCTGCGCCGATCCTGGGCACCGAGTCGGTCCTCCTGGCTGCGAGCGAAGGCCGGGTCTTGGCCCATGACCTGATTTCAAGCCTTGACCTGCCGCCCTGGCCTAACAGTGCCATGGACGGTTATGCCCTGAATATGGCGGATTGGTCGGGCGAGCCGCTAATGGTCAGCCAACGTATTTTTGCTGGCGCTGCCCCGGAACCGTTGGCCCCGGGAACGTGTGCCCGAATCTTTACTGGCGCGCCGGTGCCGGCGGGTGCGAACTGCGTCGAGATGCAGGAAAACGCTCAGGTACAGGCCGACGGTCGAGTGGTCTTTACCCACGCATTGCGTGCAGGTCAGAACATTCGTCCACAAGGGCAGGAAACCACCATTGGGGAAGTCGTCCTGTCGGCTGGCACCCGCTTGGGGCCGATTGAGCAGGGCCTGGCGGCGTCCTTGGGGTGCGCGGCGCTGGAGGTGATTCGGCGGGTCAAAGTCGCGGTGTTGTCCACGGGCGATGAGTTGGTTGAACCGGGCCTGCCGTTAGGGCCGGGGCAAATCTACAACAGCAACCGCGTGTTGCTGTGCAGTTGGCTGACGCGACTGGGTTGTGAGGTGGTCGATGCGGGTATTTTGCCCGATGACTTGGCTGCGACTCGTCAGCGCCTGGGTGAGTTGGGCGCTGTCGACCTGATTTTGTCCACGGGCGGAGTGTCGGTGGGCGAGGCGGATTTTTTAGGGATTGCGCTTCGCGAAGAAGGCGAGCTCGCCTTGTGGAAATTGGCGATCAAACCAGGAAAACCCCTGACCTGCGGGCACTTTCGCGGTGTGCCGGTGATCGGTTTGCCGGGCAATCCGGCGTCGACCCTGGTGACGTTCGCGTTGCTTGCACGGCCTTACCTGCTACGCCTTCAGGGCGTGCAGGCCGTCGAACCGCTCAAATTCCAGGTGTCTGCGGGGTTCGTCTGGCCCAAGGCGGGCAATCGTCGCGAGTATCTGCGTGGGCGGTTGGAGCAGGGGCGTGCGGTGATCTACAAAAACCAGAGTTCGGGCGTCTTGCGCAGCGCGGCATGGGCCGAGGGGCTGGTGGAAGTCCTCGAAGAACGCACTCTGGTTGAAGGGGACTGGGTTGGGTTTATCCCGCTGAGTGAAGTGCTGGTGTAACGCTTTGTGGGGTGGGGCTTGTAGCAGCTGCCGTATCACGCCGAACGGAGCCTCGTTCCTACGGCAGCGGCTACGTAATCGGCACCCGACCATACAGATCGGTCAGGCGAACGATGTCGTCTTCGCCCACGTACTCGCCGCTTTGCACTTCAATCATTACCAGATCAACTTCTCCTGCGTTGCTCAGTCGATGAGGGCTGCCGGGTTTGATAAAGGTGGACTCATTGGTGGCGAGGGCAAAGTCGAGATCACCATTGATCACCTGCGCTGTGCCGCTGACCACGATCCAGTGTTCGCTGCGTTGCTGATGGACTTGCAATGACAGCGCGGCCTGAGGCTTGACCACGATGCGCTTGATCTTGAACCCCGGACCTTCCTCCAGCACGGTGTAAGTACCCCAGGGCCGAGTTACGGTACGGTGCAGGCGATAAGCTTCGTGGCCCTGAAGTTTGAGCGTCTGGGCGATATGCCTGACGTCCTGACTGCGTCTGGCATCGGCAACGAGCAGAGCATCCGGCGTGTCGATAATGATCAGGTCATTAAGACCCACCCCGCCCACCAGGCGCTTGGGCGAATCGATGTAGCAGTTGTGCACATCGTGCAGCACGTTCTGGCCATTGCACTGGTTGCCATTGGCATCTGCGGGGCTTAACTCGCGCACCGCCTGCCATGAGCCGATATCGCTCCAGCCCAGTTGGCAAGGCACTACGGCGACTTTTTGCGAGTGTTCCATCAACGCGTAATCGATGGAGATATCGGGTACCAGGGCAAAGTTATGGCTATCCAGTTCCAGGTGGCGCTGCTGTTTGCCCTGGAACACCTGGCTGTGCTCCAGGCAGTTGATCACTGTGGCCAGAATGTGGGGCGCGTGGGTCTGGAATTCGTGCAGCACACTGTCGACCCGCATACAAAACATGCCGCTGTTCCACACATGCAAGCCACCCTCAAGGTAGTCCCGGGCTGTTCGGGCGTCAGGTTTCTCAACAAACCGCTCGACCTTAAAGCCGTCGCTGCCCAGCGTCTGGCCTTTTTCGATATAACCAAAGCCGGTTTCAGCCCGGGTTGGCAAAATGCCAAAGGTCACCAGCCAGCCCTGGTCCGCCAGGTGCCGGGCGCTGTCTACCGCCCGGCCGAAAGCGGCAATATCGGTAATCAGGTGATCGGCGGGCAGGACCAGCAGTTGGGCGTCCTCACCGTAACGCCGGGCCACGTGCAAGGCAGCCGCCGCGATGGCCGGGGCAGTGTTGCGGCCAAAGGGCTCGAGGATAAAGTCCAGCTCTACACCGGAGGCGTTCAGTGGGCGATAGTCGTCGAGCGTGCGGAAAAACACGTCCCGATTGGTAACGGTCAGCAGCCGATCCACGTCACGCAGCCCGATTGCGCGACTGAACGTCTTCTGCAACAAGCTCTCGCCATCTGGCAGGCACATAAAGGGCTTTGGCATGGCCTCTCGTGACACTGGCCACAGCCGGGTGCCAGCGCCACCAGCGATGATGCAGGGAACGAGTGTGCTCATTCAAAACGCCTCTAGAATCTGTGGATTGCTGTCAGATCGTGAAGTCTGACGGGTTCTGCGGCTTTGATCGACCTGTGGATGTTAAATCACGGGGGTATGAGTCGTTTTTGTCGGGCTGTTGTCCAAGCTGTTAGACCGAATATGTCGAGGGATGGAACATGAGTGCAGGTAAGGCGTTTTTGATTCTGCATGGCAAGCAAGCACTCAATGAAGAGGTGCGGGCGGCCGTTGAGCAGCAGCGTGAGGCGGGGTGGGAGTTGGCGGTACGCCTGACGTGGGAGGCCGGAGATGCGCAGCGTTTGGTGCAGGAGGCGCTGGACGCTGGTTACACCCACCTGATTGCAGGCGGGGGGGATGGCACCCTGCGGGATATTTGTGAGGCCATGGCGCTCGCCGATACCGAGGCCAGCCTGGTGCCGTTGCCGTTGGGCACCGCCAATGATTTTGCGCGGGCGGCGGGCGTCTCGCTGGAGCCGAGCGAAGCCCTGGCCTTGCTGAATGTGCCGGCCAGGGCTATCGACCTGGGCGAGGTGGGCGGTCAGTTGTTTTTGAACATGGCCACGGGGGGCTTTGGCAGTCAGGTTACAGCCAACACCTCGGAAGACCTGAAAAAGGTGCTGGGTGGCGCGGCCTATCTATTTACCGGGCTGACGCGCTTCAGTGAACTGCACGCGGCTTACGCCGAGTTACAGGGGCCGGACTTTCACTGGAAAGGAGAGTTGCTGGCGCTCGGGATCGGCAACGGCCGTCAGGCTGGAGGAGGGCAAGTGCTGTGCCCTGAAGCCCTGGCCGATGATGGCATGCTGGATATCAGTATTTTGCCTGCCCCCCAGGAAATCGTAGGCACCCTGAAAAGCCTGATGGCAGAGGGCTGGGGGCTGGATAACCTGTTTGTTCGGGCGCGCTTGCCCTGGGTTGAGATCAAGGCGGCCGAGGGTCTCTCAATGAATCTCGATGGCGAGCCGCTGGAGGGTGATGCCATGCGGTTCACCGTGCGCAAGAGTGCATTGAAGGTTCACTTGCCCGAGGGCTCGCCTTTGCTGGGACAGTAAGTGCCTGCGGGTTGGTTGATGGCTATCCGACATCAAGTTTCCGGGCGTCCGGCCGATAACGACAGTCATCAAGTCCCCACGCTCAGGAGTTACTCATGGCCGGCATTCTCGACACGGTAGACCAGCGCACTCAGTTGGTGGGCGCAAACCGGCTGGAGCTTCTTATGTTTCGTTTGGCCGGTCGGCAGTTGTTCGCGATCAACGTGTTCAAGGTGCAAGAGGTTTTGCAATTACCCAAGCTGACGCTCATGCCACACCGCCACCCCCATGTGTGTGGAGTGGTCAATTTGCGCGGCAAGACCCTGCCGGTGATCGACCTGTCCCGGGCGATTGGTATGCGGGCCCTGGTGCCGGGCCCGGACAGCACGATTATCGTCACCGAATACAACCGCTCGGTGCAGGCTTTCCTGGTGGGCGGGGTCGATCGCATCGTCAATATGAACTGGGAGGCCATCCTGCCACCGCCCACGAGTGCGGGCCGCCAGCATTACTTGACGGCCATCAGCAAGGTTGACGAGCAACTGGTCGAAATCATCGACGTGGAAAAAGTCCTGGCCGAGATCGTGCCGTACAACGCCAAAGTCTCCCGTGAGAACCTTTCTGATCCGATCTTTGAACAGGTACGTGGACGTGAGGTGCTACTGGTTGACGACTCCAGCGTGGCGTTGGCGCAACTGCGCGAAACGCTCTCTCAGTTGGGGGTCAAGATGCATATCGCCAGCGATGGTCTTAAGGCATTGAATCTGCTCAAGGGCTGGGCTGATACGGGCCAGGTCATGACCGACAAGCTGCTGATGATTTTCACCGATGCCGAAATGCCGGAAATGGACGGCTACCGTCTGACCACTGAAATCCGCAACGACCCGCGTTTGCGCGGCTTGTATGTGGTGCTGCATACCTCCCTGTCGGGCAGTTTCAATGAGTCGATGGTTAAAAAGGTCGGCTGCGACAATTTCCTGTCCAAATTTCAGCCTGACAAGCTGGTGGATGTTGTCCGCCAGCGTCTGATGCTGGATCAAATCCCTGCATGAAACCTTGTGTCTTTGCTTTGGTGATCTGCTCGTATATTGTGGCTTTTTTTACCAGGCAGGGAGCATGAACCATGCTGCGTCTAAGCGCGCTTTATCGTTTTCCACTTAAGTCCGGCAAAGGCGAAAGCCTGCTCCAGGCCCGGCTGGACAAGCTGGGGCTGGTTGGTGATCGACGCTGGATGCTGGTGGATCAAGCTAGCGGGCGCTTTCTTACCCAGCGTGCGGACCCCAAAATGAGCCAGCTCTCGGCGCTCTGGAACGCTTCGGGCGGCTTGACCCTGAATGCCCGGGGCTTTGAGGCACTGGACGTTGCGGTGCCGGAGGTCGACACGGATCTGCGGGGTGTCACCATCTGGCGCGACACCCTGCGGGTACCGGATGCGGGCGATGTCGCCGCCGATTGGCTTAGTCGTTTTATCGAAAAACCAGTGCGTCTGGTACATGTACCGCTTGAGCGTGCGCGGACCACTGAGGCGGGGTATGGTCGTGATGATGACAAGGTCGCGTTTGCCGATGGCTACCCGCTCTTGCTGATTGGTCAGGCGTCGCTGGACGACATTTCACACAAGGTCGGACGACCTTTGGATATGCTGCGTTTCCGGCCCAACCTGGTAATCGAAGGCAGCGAAGCCTTTGCCGAAGACGGCTGGAAGCGCATCCGCATTGGTGATGTCGAGTTTCGTCTGGTCAAGTCCTGCTCGCGTTGCATCCTGACCACCATCGACCCGTACACCGGTATCCGCGATGAACAGCGCGAACCGTTGGCAACCCTGATGACCTATCGCAAGCAGGACGACGGCATCATGTTCGGTCAGAACCTGGTGAACGATGGCAGTGGCGTGCTGGAAGTCGGGATGCCGGTGACAATCCTGGAATAGAGCCAAACCTCGTAGCAGCTGCCGAAGGAACGAGGCTGCGTCCGGCGACGTAGTCGTCGTAAAACCAGATTGCGCGATTTAACAGAATAACCGCGTAATCTGGTTTTACGACCGCTTCGCGCTCGGACGCAGCCTCGTTCCTTCGGCAGCTGCTACGGGATCTATGTATTACTGATCATCAAAAAACCGTTCATGCCAGTCGACTACGGGTTGTGGCGCGTTGAGCTTCTGCCCGTAGATCACCGAATAAGACAGCACGTTCTGTACGTACTGGCGAGTTTCGTCGAAAGGGATGCTTTCGATCCAGACATCAAAGCCCAGATGGTTGGCGCCCTTGAGCCACTGGCGAACGCGGCCTGGCCCTGCGTTGTAAGCCGCTGAAGCCAGTACCCGATTACCGTTGAACTGGCCATGCACCTGGCTCAGGTAAGCCGCGCCCAGCTGGATATTTTTGTCGGGGTTCAGCACTTGCTGCGGGGACGCCAACGGGATATTGAATTTACGCGCCGTCTCTTTGGCAGTGGCTGGCATCAACTGCATCAGCCCGCTGGCGCCTACACCGGATCGGGCGTCGTCCATAAAGGCACTTTCCTGACGAGTAATGGCGAATACCCAGCTTGAGTGCAAGCCACGAACCTTGGCTTCACGTACCAATGTGTCGCGGTGGGCCATTGGGAAGCGAATATCCAGATCATCCCAATACTGTGCCTGACTGATGGTTCGAATAGCCGGGAAGTACCACCTAAGGTCGTAGGCAAGCTTGGCCTGGGCGACCATTTCATCGCGGCTGAACAGACGGCTGACGTAGTACCACTCGCGACGACCATCGACGATTTGCCCGCGATCATGGAACTCCAGTGCGCGCTGGACACCCGGAGTGTTGCGCACTTTTTTGATCAGTTGCGGGCTCAGCATCAGGGGCCGGTTGTTGAGCTGGTAAGGGGTCTGGGCACGGTCTGCGGCCAGGAAACCGTAAAAATCACGCTCATTGGCGACTTTTTTGAACAGGGCCAGCGCTTGCGGGTTTTTCGGTTCGGCCAACTCAAGGCTGCGGGCCTGCCAGTAGCGCCAGCGGCTGGTGGTCGCCAGGTCCTGGGGCAGTTTGCGGGTCAACTGGTAGGCGTCTTCCCAACGGCCCAGACGCAGCAGCAGGCGCAGGCGCCATTCGGTGACGGTGTTGTCCCGAAGCTCCGGGTCATATTTGGTCATGATATCCAGGCCGCGACTGTCGTAGCGGCGGGCGAATGTCAGACCGATTTCCCGGGCGATGGCGACTTTTTCGTCGCGTGAGAAATGCATGTTGGTGGCGTAGGTGTCGAGCAGTGACGCGGCTTTTTCCGGGTCTTGCCGGGCCAGGCGGCGCAGCCCCAGGCCTACGGCGTCAGACATGGCTTCGCTGGCTGGCGCAAAACGTGAAGGCTGGCTCAGCATGTCGGGTTTTTGCGCCACATCAATCATCAGCTTGGCCTGTGGGCCCAGCGTGGTGAGGCCATTGGCCAGAGAGGTCGCCAATGCGTAATTGCGAGCTTCGGCTGCCAGCTTGACCCGCTGCCAGCGTTTTTGCTCGGTCAACTGGCCTTCGGCGGCCCATTGGCTGAACAGCGCGTCGCATGCAGCTGGCTGCGCTTTACCCACCAGCCACAGTTTTTCGGCGTTGTCATAGCCTTCTGCCTTGCGGTTGTGTTGCAGCTCATATTGGCCGTTGAGGCAGTCCAGCTCGGTGAAATTGAGTTTTGGGTCGTAATACTTGGCGAAGGTAGCCCAGTCGCCACGGTCTGCCAGCCAGCGCAGCCAGCGCAGTTTCATCCAGTTGGCTTGAGGCAGGTCGCCGTGGTCGGCCAAAAACTGCTCAATTTCGGTGTTACTGGCTGACTTCAGGCGGGCGGTCAGTTCGTCATAGGCGAGATAGGGCGTCAGCGGATAGCTGCGCAGAGCCGCGGCATTTTGAAAATAAGGCCCGGAGTTACCTTTGGCCAAGGCGCTCTTGGCCTGGTCGTAGAGTTGGCGTTGTTGAGTAAGGTCTGCGCCATGGGCGGCTTGCACGGCACAGCTGGTGAGAAGCAGGCAGGATAAAAAGTTGAAGAGACGACTGCGCATGAGGCTTCCGTACTGATAAAAAACGCGACGAGCACAGGTGTTGTCTGCACTGATTATTTCCTAGCTTAGCCTTTTGCCAGCAGCACGTGAAAGCCCGGTCGACTAACCGGCACAACTTGGCGGTAAAAGAAGGTAAGTGGACTGCGTACACGAAATACCCGGCCGCCAGGGGGTTCAAATCAGGTAGAATACGCGCCCAGTTTTTGGAGAAGCTCATGACCCTGCTCAAATTCAGCGATGTGTCCCTTGCTTTCGGCTCTATGCCGTTGTTGGACAAGGTGTCCTGGCAGATCGCCCGTGGAGAGCGGGTGTGCATCATCGGCCGCAACGGTACCGGCAAGTCCAGCATGATGAAGCTGGTTAAAGGTGATCAAAAACCCGATGACGGCTCTGTTTGGCGCGCGCCCGGCCTCAAGATTGGCGAATTGCCGCAAGAGTTGCCGGTAGCCGACGAGCGGACCGTGTTCGACGTTGTGGCCGAAGGTCTGGACGGTGTTGGCGAGTTGCTGGCGCAGTACCATCATCTGAGCCAGAACATCGTGACCGATGCTGACCTGGACAAGCTGATGCATGTTCAGCAAGACCTTGAAGCCCGCGATGGCTGGCGCTTGCAGCAATTGGTAGACAGCACCCTGAGCCGTCTGCAGTTGCCTGCCGATAAAACGCTCGCCGAATTGTCTGGCGGCTGGCGTCGTCGCGTCCTGCTGGCGCAAGCACTGGTTTCCGAACCGGACTTGCTGCTGCTCGACGAACCGACCAACCACTTGGACATCGGCGCAATCGCGTGGCTGGAAGAGGCCCTGAAGGACTTCCAGGGCGCGGTTCTGTTTATTACCCACGACCGTTCATTCCTGCAAAATCTGGCCACCCGGATTCTGGAACTGGACCGTGGCGGCCTGATCGACTGGAACGGTGACTACGCCAGCTTCCTGGTCCATAAGGAAGCCACCCTGGCAGCTGAAGAAACTGCCAACGCGCTGTTTGACAAGCGACTGGCCCAGGAAGAAGTGTGGATCCGCCAGGGCATCAAGGCCCGTCGAACCCGTAACGAAGGTCGTGTACGCGCCCTTAAAGAGTTGCGTGTAGAGCGCAGCGAGCGTCGCGAGCGTACTGGCAAGGCCAACATCCAGCTGGATACGGCAGACAAGTCCGGCAAGCAAGTGATGGTGCTGGAAAACGTCAGCTTTGCTCACCCGGGTGGCCCGTTCCTGCTCAAGGACTTCTCGATGGTGCTCCAGCGTGGCGACCGTATCGGTCTGCTGGGTGCCAACGGTACAGGTAAAACCACGCTGCTCAAGCTGATGCTGGGTGGCCTGGTACCGACCGAGGGTACGGTTGAGGAAGGTACACGCATCGACGTGGCTTACTTCGATCAGTTGCGTCATCAGCTGGATCTGGAAAAAACCGTAATCGATAACGTGGCTGAAGGCCGCGACTTTATCGATATCGACGGTCAGAGCCGCCACGTACTCAGCTACCTGGGTGACTTCCTGTTCAGCCCTCAACGTGCCCGCACGCCGGTCAAGGCGCTGTCGGGTGGTGAGCGTGCGCGTCTGTTGCTGGCCAAGCTGTTCAGCAAGCCAGCCAACCTGCTGGTGCTCGATGAGCCTACCAACGACCTGGACGTTGAAACCCTGGAGCTGCTCGAAGAGGTCTTGCTGACCTTCAAGGGCACCGTGCTGATGGTCAGTCACGACCGGGCATTCCTCGACAACGTGGTAACCAGCACCCTGGTTTTCCAGGGCGAAGGCAAGGTTCGCGAATACGTAGGTGGCTATCAGGACTGGCTGCGTCAGGGCGGTTCGCCGCGCCTGCTGGGCGTGACCGAGAGCAAGTCCGGCAAGGCCGACTTGAACTCTGCCGTGGTCGAGGCTGCACCTGCTCCAGTCGCAGCGCAGGCTGCTCCCGCCGCGAAAAAGAAGCTGAGCTACAAATTGCAGCGTGAGCTGGAATCGTTGCCGGCAGATATCGACGCGAAAGAGCAGGCAATTGCTGCGGTTGAAGCAGAGATGGCTGATGCAGGTTTTTATCTGTTGCCAGCTGCTAAAACGGCTGAAGTTATTGCCAGGCTCGAAACGTTGCAAGCTGAGCTTGAGCAACTGGTTGAGCGCTGGGCTGAGCTGGATGCCTGATTGATCGAGTGCTGAACTGAAAAAGCCCGGCCCTTTCACAAGGTGCCGGGCTTTTTTGTTGTTACATACAGATAAACTTAATCAGGTTTTTTCAGGCTGACAGCCAGTACGTCGCACGGAGCACCATGTAGAACGTCGTTGGCGGTAGAGCCCAGCAAAAGTGCGAGGCCGTGACGGCCGTGGCTGCCGACCACGATCAGGTCGCATTTTTGTGCTTTGGCCAGTGCATGGATTTCCTGGCGTGGCTGACCGTAGTTCAGGTGGCAGTAATCCTTGTGCAGTTGCGGGTACTTGGCGATCAAGCGCTCAAGCCGCTCCTTGGCCTGATCGAACTGTTGCTGCTGCAGTTGCGAGAGGTCCATGGGCACGTCGCCACCAAACGCCATCGCCATCGGTTCGACGATGTGTATCAGTGACAGTTTGGCACCGTTGGCCTTGGCGCTTTCACTCGCGCGATTGATCACGGGGTCGCACTCGTCGGTCAGGTCGACAGCGACCAAAATATGTTCGTAGGGCATGTGGGGTGCTCCTGTAGATGGCGATTAGTTATGAGTATGGCCCTTTTCCAGAGCCTTGGTTCAAGTCTGGGTCACTCGTTTATCACGTAATGAGAGTACAGATATGACGGTATGGATAGTGGTGTCAATCCTGGCACTGGTTCTGAGTCCCTTGGCCTGGCTGAGGCCTTCGCGGGGGCAGAGCGGGCGTATGGATTTGCGCATGGAGGCACGGCGCATTGGTTTGTCCATGCAGCTGGCGCCTCAGGAGTGGCCGTACTGGCTTGAGCCGCAGCCGCCCGGTTCCTGCGCGCAGTACCATCGCCCGCGCCGCAGTACTAAACCTGATGTTTGGTGCTATTGGCAATCGGCACCTGGAAAATGGCTCAATCGTTGGCAGGAAGAATGTGAGGATGAGCGCCTGCTCGCGCAGTTCAAAAAGTTGCCAGCCAACGTCTATAAAGTTGAGGCTGATGCACAAATGATTGTGCTGGTGTGGGGCGAGAAGGGCGAGGCCCAGGTGCTGAAGGCGATTGATGAGGTGCTCAAGGCGCTGGCATGACCTTTGTGGAGCGCGCTTGCTCGCGATGGGATCGGCGTGGTGTGGCGGACAAACCGCGTCGTCTTAATCGCGAGCAAGCCCGCTCCCACAATTTTCACCTGAATGGCGCTTCAATGGTTTCGAGCACTCGAACCGCAGGTGTCTAAACTGACTGCCGGGTCGTTTTGTCATCATTGTTTTGGACAATTGACAATCGATCGCTTTTCCGTGAAGGTGTCGACACCCAAATCAAACGGGCGTATGAATTGAGTGTTTGTCATGTAAGACGGCTCTCATTTCCAACCCCGAATATCGCGTTTGCGGGTGTGTCTGGCGGATTGGCATCAACCTTGACGCAAAGGTCAATGGCAGCCAGACGCAGGCGTGCGACGTGTACTGTTCAGCTTCCATATCCTGGAGATCAGTTGATGATTTACGAAGGTAAAGCCATCACGGTTACGGCTCTTGAAAGTGGCATCGTCGAACTGAAGTTCGACCTCAAGGGTGAGTCCGTCAACAAATTCAACCGTCTAACCCTGAACGAATTGCGTCAGGCAGTGGATGCGATCAAGGCAGATGCTTCGATCAAGGGTGTCATCGTTTCCAGTGGTAAAGACGTCTTTATCGTGGGCGCCGACATCACCGAGTTCGTCGAAAACTTCAAGTTGCCGGACGCCGAGCTGATAGCAGGCAACCTCGAAGCCAACAAGATCTTCAGTGACTTCGAAGACCTCAACGTTCCTACCGTCGCGGCCATCAATGGCATCGCACTGGGCGGTGGTCTGGAGATGTGTCTGGCTGCTGACTTCCGGGTCATGGCTGACAGCGCCAAAATTGGTTTGCCAGAAGTCAAGCTGGGCATCTACCCGGGCTTTGGCGGCACGGTACGTCTTCCTCGTCTGATCGGCGTTGATAACGCTGTTGAGTGGATTGCCTCCGGAAAGGAAAACCGCGCAGAAGACGCGTTGAAAGTGAGCGCCGTTGATGCTGTGGTGACGGCTGACAAGCTGGGCGCTGCTGCGCTGGACCTGATCAAGCGCGCCATCAGTGGCGAGCTGGATTACAAGGCCAAGCGCCAACCCAAGCTTGAAAAGCTCAAGCTGAACGCAATCGAACAAATGATGGCTTTCGAAACCGCCAAAGGTTTTGTTGCCGGTCAGGCCGGTCCGAACTACCCGGCCCCGGTTGAAGCGATCAAGACCATCCAGAAAGCCGCGAACTTCGGTCGTGACAAGGCACTGGAGGTGGAAGCTGCAGGTTTCGCCAAGCTGGCCAAGACCTCGGCTTCGCAATGCTTGATCGGCTTGTTCCTGAATGATCAGGAGCTGAAGAAAAAAGCCAAGATCTACGACAAGATCGCCAAAGACGTGAAGCAGGCGGCCGTTCTGGGCGCAGGTATCATGGGTGGCGGTATTGCCTATCAGTCGGCCTCCAAAGGTACGCCGATCCTGATGAAAGACATCAACGAGCACGGCATCGAACAGGGGCTTGCAGAAGCCGCCAAGTTGCTGGTGGGTCGCGTTGATAAAGGTCGCATGACCCCGGCGAAAATGGCCGAAGTGCTGAACGGCATTCGTCCTACTTTGTCTTACGGCGATTTCGGTAACGTTGACCTGGTGGTCGAAGCGGTAGTCGAAAATCCGAAGGTCAAACAGGCTGTTCTGGCGGAAGTGGAAAACCACGTTCGCGAAGACGCCATTCTGGCTTCCAACACCTCGACCATTTCCATCAGCCTGTTGGCCAAGGCCCTTAAGCGTCCGGAAAACTTCGTCGGCATGCACTTCTTCAACCCGGTGCACATGATGCCGCTGGTTGAAGTGATTCGTGGCGAAAAGTCCAGCGACCTGGCTGTTGCAACTACCGTTGCTTACGCCAAGAAAATGGGCAAAAACCCGATCGTGGTCAACGACTGCCCGGGCTTCCTGGTCAACCGCGTGCTGTTCCCTTACTTCGGCGGTTTCGCCCGACTGGTCAGTGCCGGTGTCGACTTCGTACGTATCGACAAGGTCATGGAAAAATTCGGCTGGCCAATGGGCCCGGCGTACCTGATGGACGTGGTCGGCATCGACACCGGCCACCATGGTCGCGACGTTATGGCTGAAGGCTTTCCGGATCGCATGAAAGACGATCGTCGTTCAGCGATTGACGCTCTGTACGAGGCCAAGCGCCTGGGTCAGAAGAACGGCAAGGGCTTCTACGCCTACGAAGAAGACAAGCGCGGCAAGCAGAAGAAAGTCGTTGATTCGAGTGTGCTTGAAGTCCTCAAGCCTATCGTTTACGAACAACGCGACGTGACCGATGAAGACATCATCAACTGGATGATGATCCCGTTGTGTCTTGAAACCGTGCGTTGCCTGGAAGACGGCATTGTTGAAACCGCAGCCGAAGCCGACATGGGCCTGGTCTATGGCATCGGCTTCCCGCTGTTCCGTGGCGGCGCCCTGCGTTACATCGATTCGATCGGTGTTGCAGAGTTTGTAGCACTGGCTGATCAGTACGCTGAACTGGGCGCGCTGTACCACCCGACTGCGAAGCTGCGTGAGATGGCCAAAAACGGCCAGAGCTTCTTCGGTTAAGCGCCCCATTAGAGTGAGAGTGAAATTATGAGCTTGAATCCTAGAGACGTGGTGATTGTAGACTTCGGTCGCACCCCGATGGGCCGCTCCAAGGGTGGCATGCACCGCAACACCCGTGCCGAAGACATGTCTGCGCACCTGATCAGCAAAGTGCTGGAGCGCAACAACAAGGTTGACCCGGGCGAAGTGGAAGACGTGATCTGGGGCTGTGTGAACCAGACCCTGGAACAAGGCTGGAACATCGCGCGCATGGCGTCGCTGATGACTCAGATCCCGCACACCTCCGCAGCACAGACCGTGAGCCGCCTGTGCGGCTCGTCCATGAGCGCCCTGCACACTGCTGCGCAAGCGATCATGACCGGTAATGGTGACGTATTCGTGGTCGGTGGCGTCGAGCACATGGGGCACGTGAGCATGATGCACGGCGTCGACCCTAACCCGCACATGTCGCTGTACGCGGCAAAAGCCTCGGGCATGATGGGTTTGACCGCTGAAATGCTGGGCAAGATGCATGGCATCACCCGTGAGCAGCAGGATGCATTTGCTGTGCGTTCTCACCAGCTCGCGCACAAGGCGACGATTGAAGGCAAGTTCAAGGACGAAATCATCCCGATGCAGGGGTATGACGAAAATGGCTTCCTGAAGATGTTCGACTACGACGAAACCATTCGTCCGGAAACGACCCTGGAAAGCCTGGCAGCACTCAAGCCTGCGTTCAACCCGAAGGGGGGCACTGTGACAGCGGGTACTTCCTCGCAAATCACCGATGGTGCGTCATGCATGATCGTGATGTCTGCCCAGCGCGCAAAAGACCTGGGTCTTGAGCCGTTGGCAGTGATTCGTTCGATGGCGGTCGCGGGTGTGGATCCTGCAATCATGGGCTATGGTCCAGTACCGGCTACGCAAAAAGCGTTGAAGCGTGCAGGGTTGAATATGGCCGATATCGACTTCATTGAGCTCAACGAAGCTTTCGCCGCACAGGCCCTGCCAGTGCTGAAAGATTTGAAAGTGCTCGACAAGATGAATGAGAAGGTTAACCTGCACGGCGGTGCCATCGCACTGGGTCACCCATTTGGATGCTCAGGTGCTCGTATCTCCGGCACGTTGCTCAATGTAATGAAGCAAAATGGCGGCACTTTTGGGTTGTCCACCATGTGCATTGGTCTTGGCCAGGGCATTGCCACCGTCTTCGAACGCGTCTAAGCGTTGCGTTGATGGAAGCCGGGGCCTTGTGCCCCGGTTTTTGTTTTTAAGCGTGTTTATTTTTTTATTTTGCAGAGGGTCCGTAACATGCCGCTACAACCTGGGCTCTATCAGCACTACAAAGGTCCTCAATATCGGGTATTCAGTGTGGCTCGCCACTCTGAAACCGAAGAGGATGTGGTGTTCTACCAAGCCCTGTATGGCGATTACGGCTTTTGGGTGCGCCCGCTGAGCATGTTCCTGGAGTCAGTCATCGTTGAGGGCGAACACGTCCCGCGATTTGCCTTGATTCAGGCCGAACCCAGCCTTTTTTCCCGGCTATAAGGCAAGGTCGTGCAGAACCCTGTGCTTGACCTCACCTTGTAGCCACTATATATAGCGGTGCCGCGTCAGGCGCGAACCGCCTTTCACTTCTAGAATTCAGGAATTTTCTGATCCATGGGCAAATCGCTGGTCATTGTGGAATCCCCGGCTAAGGCCAAGACCATCAACAAGTACTTGGGTAACGAGTACGTGGTGAAGTCGAGTATCGGCCATATCCGAGACCTGCCCACCAGCGGTTCGGCTAGCGCCAGCAAAGAACCGGCTGCCAAGCGTGGCAAGGCAGCGGCAGGCGAAGCGCCGGCCCTGTCGCCAAAAGAGAAGGCTCAAAAGCAGCTGATCTCGCGCATGGGCGTCGATCCCGAACATGGCTGGAAAGCCAAGTACGAGATCCTGCCCGGCAAGGAAAAGGTCATCGAAGAGCTGCGCCGGCTTGCCAAGGATGCTGACACCATCTATCTCGCAACCGACTTGGATCGCGAGGGAGAAGCCATTGCCTGGCACCTGCGCGAAGCCATCGGCGGTGATGACAGCCGCTACAAGCGCGTGGTGTTCAACGAAATCACCAAGAAGGCGATTCAGGAAGCTTTCTCCAGGCCTGGCGAACTGGATATCAACCGCGTCAACGCCCAGCAGGCGCGTCGTTTCCTCGATCGCGTGGTGGGCTACATGGTTTCGCCACTGCTGTGGGCAAAAGTTGCCCGTGGCCTGTCGGCAGGCCGTGTGCAATCAGTAGCCGTAAAGCTGGTGGTTGAGCGTGAGCGCGAAATTCGTGCCTTTAACCCTGAAGAGTACTGGGAAATTCACGCCGACCTTGGCACTGCCAAGGGCGCCAAAGTGCGTTTCGACGTCGCCCGTGAAAAAGGCGAGGCGTTCAAGCCGCTGAACGAAGCTCAGGCCATGGCTGCGCTGGAGAAGCTCAAGGCTTCCAATTACAGCATCGTCAAGCGTGAAGACAAACCGACCAGCAGCAAGCCGTCGGCGCCATTCATTACCTCCACCCTGCAACAGGCCGCGAGCAATCGCCTGGGGTACGGGGTGAAGAAAACCATGATGATGGCTCAGCGCTTGTATGAAGCGGGCTACATCACGTACATGCGTACCGACTCCACCAATCTGTCGGCCGATGCCGTCGAGATGGCGCGCACCTACATTGAAGGTGAGTTCGGCGCAGACTACCTGCCGCCGGCCCCGAACGTGTATAGCAGCAAGGAGGGTGCACAGGAGGCTCACGAAGCGATTCGTCCTTCAGATGTAAACATGCACCCAAGCAAGCTGTCGGGCATGGAGCGCGACGCTGAGCGCCTTTATGAGCTTATCTGGCGCCAGTTCGTGGCTTGTCAGATGCTGCCTGCCAAATACCTGTCGACCACCGTCAGCGTCGCGGCTGGCGATTTTGAGCTGCGAGCCAAGGGCCGCATCCTGAAATTCGACGGTTACACCCGCGTGATGCCACAAATTGCCAAGCCGGGCGACGACGACGTACTGCCAGATATGGCACAGGGCGATGTGCTGAAACTGATCGAGCTTGATCCAAGCCAGCATTTCACCAAGCCACCTGCGCGTTACTCCGAAGCCAGCCTGGTAAAAGAGATGGAAAAGCGCGGTATTGGTCGCCCATCGACCTATGCAGCGATCATTTCGACTATTCAGGATCGTGGTTACGTGGCGCTGCATAACCGCCGCTTCTACTCCGAAAAAATGGGCGATATCGTCACCGAGCGCTTGTCCGAGAGTTTCTCTGATCTGATGGACTACGGCTTCACTGCCGGCATGGAAGAGAACCTCGATGACGTGGCGCAAGGCGAGCGTGACTGGAAAAACGTGCTGGACGAGTTCTACGGCGACTTCAAGAAAAAGCTCGAAGTAGCCGCTGCGCCGGATGGCGGGATGCGTGCCAATCAGCCTGTGATGACTGATATTCCGTGTAAAGAATGTGGTCGTCCAATGCAGATTCGCACGGCTTCGACTGGCGTGTTCCTGGGGTGCTCGGGTTACAGCCTGCCGCCTAAAGAGCGTTGCAAGGCCACGGTCAATCTGGTGCCAGGCGACGAAATCGCAGCGGACGATGAAGGCGAGTCCGAATCGCTGGTGTTGTTGGGCAAGCACCGTTGCCCGATTTGCAGCACGGCCATGGATGCTTACCTGCTGGATGAGAAGCACAAGCTGCACATCTGCGGTAACAATCCGGATTGCGTCGGCTATGAAATTGAAGAAGGCAACTACCGTATCAAGGGCTATGAAGGTCCGAGCCTGGAGTGCGACAAGTGCGGCAGCGAGATGCAGCTAAAAACCGGCCGCTTCGGCAAGTTCTTCGGTTGCACCAACGCCGAGTGTAAAAACACCCGTAAATTGCTGAAGAGTGGTGAAGCCGCACCGCCGAAAATGGACCCGGTGAAAATGCCGGAGCTTAAATGCGAGAAGGTTAACGACACGTATATCCTGCGTGACGGTGCTTCAGGGTTGTTCCTGGCCGCGAGCCAATTTCCGAAAAACCGTGAGACCCGTGCTCCGTTGGTGATCGAAATTGTGCCGCACAAGGACGAGATCGATCCCAAGTATCACTTCCTGTGTGAAGCGCCGAAGAAAGACCCTGATGGGCGTCCTGCGGTGATTCGCTACAGTCGCAAAACCAAAGAGCAGTACGTGCAGACTGAAGTTGAAGGCAAGCCGACTGGCTGGCGTGCGTTCTACGACGGTAAGAGCTGGAAGGTTGAAGACAAGCGTAAAGAAAAAGACGCTTGATCTGAACTGAACGCTGAATAAAAAACCGCGCAAGGGTTATGCCTTGCGCGGTTTTTTTTGGCAGAAGCGCCCGTGAATATTCTTTTACGGATTGAACGGGGGGAGGGCCATTCCTCGTAGCAGCTGCCGAAGGAACGAGGCTGCGTTCGGCGACGAAGTCGTCGTCTAACCAGATGCCGCTGTCCACCTGAAAGACCGCATGCTCCAGTTTTGCGACCGCTTCGCGCTCGAACGCAGCCTTCGTTCCTCGGCAGCTGCTACGAGACATATGTGCGACGCTTGCGCCAGCACCGCCTGATCCCTGAGACTGCACAAACTGCCATCACTCATTTGCTGTGGAGCGCCCGCATGGCTCACGAACTTTATACCCGCACCAATCAGAAGATCTATTTCGCTGGCCTGGCCCTTGAGGCCATGAACATGGCGGCTGACGGTCGTGCCATGAATGCTCAGGCGTTGGTTCAGGCTGAGCGCGAATCCGCGGTCTTTCATTTGTATGGGGCGCTGCTTGGCTTGTGTCACGAGATAGCAGGCTTTTATCGGTTGTCACAGGCCAGTGCGCCTCGAGTCGAGTTGCTGCTCACCCAGCAAGTGCTGGACGAGAAGGCCATTCCTGAGTTGGCAGAGTTGGTTGAGCTGGCGCAGGCGCCGCAGACATGGCTGGCGCAACTGGTTGCGACCCACGCGGCCCTGTATCAGCCGCTACAGGCGCCAAAAAAGATTAAGGCGGATGTGTTCCAGCCCTTGATCGTTGCGGTCAATCTGGAGGATGAGGCAACCCAGGAGTTGAGTCGCGACACACTGGAAGAGTGGCGTCAGAACTTGAAAAGGCTGGCCATTCGGTTCCGTGATGGACTCAATGAGTGCTAAGGGTCTAAACCGAAACGGTACAGTCATTCATCAGTCTGTCAGCGAAAGCGCTACAGATCCTGGGAAATTTCCACGGGATGGCTGATATACTCCCGCGCTTTCGTGGAGAACAAATTTATATGCCAACGTCTTTTCTAGAAATTGTCGAGTTGCCAGACGGCCGTATCGAGTTGCGCCGAGCTGAGGACGAAGGGACTTTGGTAACGCTGAATTTTTCTGAAGATGCCAAGGCCTTTCTTCAGGGGCAACACGTAGAGGTGGCGAAAGCCATGCTTAGCGTTGGCGTACAAATGGCGGGCCGACTGGCCGAAGGCGAGCTCGAAAAAGACGATGGGCCACGCATTCTTCACTAAGCGCCCCTGACTGCTGCGCCACAGCCAGGCGAGTGCGTTCTGCACTGGCCCTGTGGCGGCATCAACGGTTTAACCCAAGCGAATATTCAAGCTCTGCCCGTTGCCGGTGCGTGCTGCGCTGATCAGTTGATGGCGCGCAGCGCTGGTCAGTGGGTTGATCCAGCTCACCACGGTGTGGCTACGTCCCAGCCGCAGCGCTTCGCAGGTCAGTTGCAAGGCGCTTTTATTGCCGTTGGGTTGCAGCAAAAGAATACGTTCGCGATTCAATCCTGCGTCGCGTAACCAGCTTTGGGTCAGGCTCGCAGGCGGTGCAATCAGCGTCAGCCAACGGGCATTTTGATGCTCGCTCAGTTCGCGCAGCATAGGAGCAAGCAGGTTCAGGCAGTTTCCGGCGGCACCGCGTAGCGACAGTTCGCTGAACACTTCAGGCTCGGCGCTCCAGGGGGAATCGAGCACGTCCTTGATCGCGGGTGTCATGGGTTGTGCCATGAACGCCTCGAACAGGGTGAGTTGTGCTGGCAGCGGTGTATGTGGGAACTGCATGAAGCCTCCTTTAGCGGCGAATGACGCCGACACTCAAGCCTTCAATGACCAGTTCCTGGTCTTTGAGGTTGACTTCAATCGGGGCGAATTCAGGGTTCTCGGCGATTAGCCATACCTTGTTGCCTTCACGCTTGAAGCGTTTGACTGTCACTTCGTCGTCGATACGGGCCACGACAATCTGGCCGTTACGGGCTTCGCGACAGGTATGCACAGCAAGTAAATCGCCATCAAAGATGCCGACATCCTTCATGCTCATGCCTTGTACCCGCAGCAAGTAGTCGGCTCGAGGGTGGAAGAAGGTCGGGTTGATGTTGCATGACTCTTCGACGTGCTCCAGCGCAAGAATCGGGGCGCCAGCAGCCACTCGGCCAATAATGGGCAGGGTTGATTCGTCAGACTTGGCTTCGAAGCCAGGAATGCGAATGCCGCGCGAGGCGCCGGGGGTCATCTCGATCGCACCCTTGCGGGCAAGAGCCTTGAGGTGTTCTTCGGCGGCATTGGGGGATTTGAAGCCCAGCTCCTGTGCGATCTCGGCACGGGTGGGCGGGTATCCGTTGTCATCCAGGCATCGCTTGATGAAGGCCAGGATCTCAGCTTGGCGTGGCGTCAGTTTTAGCATGTTGATCGCTCTGTCTTTTTATACAGTGACTGGGATTATATACAGTGAAGGCTTATTGGCAATCATCCATTTCCAGCAGTCCGCTGGACGGTCATTAACACGTTGGGCGGCCCGTACTTTATCAGGTGGGGCCTTGCTGGCCGAGGCTGTGGTTAAATGCAGAACTGCTCGGTCCTAAAGCGAATACGTGATCTTGACTTTTTACAAGCTGAAACGTATGTTTCAAACAAGTGTTTAAATGTTTGTCAGGCGGAGTAGTCATGGCACAGTCGGAAACCGTTGAACGTATCCTTGATGCTGCCGAGCAGCTGTTCGCGGAAAAAGGGTTTGCCGAAACCTCATTGCGGCTGATTACCAGCAAAGCCGGGGTTAATCTTGCGGCGGTCAATTACCATTTTGGTTCTAAAAAGGCGCTGATTCAGGCTGTGTTTTCGCGCTTTCTGGGGCCTTTTTGCGCCAACCTGGATCGCGAACTCGAGCGTCGCCAGGCCAAACCCGAGAACCGTCCCAGCCTTGAAGAGTTACTGGAAATGCTGGTCGAGCAGGCGCTGGTGATTCAGCCGCGCAGTGGTAATGACCTGTCGATTTTCATGCGCTTGCTGGGGTTGGCATTCAGTCAGAGCCAAGGTCACTTGCGTCGCTATCTTGAAGACATGTACGGCAAGGTTTTCCGCCGCTATATGTTGCTGGTCAACGAAGCGGCCCCGCAAATCCCGCCTCTCGAGTTGTTCTGGCGTGTGCACTTCATGTTGGGTGCTGCGGCCTTCAGCATGTCCGGGATCAAGGCGCTACGTGCCATCGCCGAGACTGATTTCGGTGTCAATACCTCGATCGAGCAGGTGATGCGCCTGATGGTGCCATTTCTCGCGGCAGGCATGCGTGCGCAAAGCGGCGTCACTGATTCTGCAATGGCCAGTGCCCAGCTTCGTCCGCGCAGTAAAACCCCTGCGGTGACCGCCAAGGTTTGACCTGCTGCGGGTGTGCGCGGCTGCTTTGTTCCGCTAAGCTAGTTGCCATGCCCAGCCCTGACTTATTCCCGTCTGTCGATTCGTCGCCGCCTCTCTGGAGTGCGGCGCGCAGGCGCATGCCTGAGGATCCGGGCGGGGTAATGAACGCTCTCTTTTTAAAGGATTTCCCATGAGTTCTGCCTTGCAAGGCTCCTTGATGGTGGACGTCGCCGGTACTTGGCTGACGGCTGAAGATCGGCAATTACTTCGCCAGCCTGAAGTGGGCGGGTTGATCATCTTTGCACGCAATATCGAGCACCCGCGCCAGGTGCGTGAGTTGAGCGCCTCGATTCGTGCGCTGCGTCCCGACCTGCTGTTGGCGGTCGATCAGGAAGGCGGCCGGGTTCAGCGTCTACGTCAGGGTTTCGTGCGTCTGCCAGCGATGCGTGCCATTGCCGACAACCCCAACGCCGAGTACTTGGCTGAGCAGTGTGGATGGATCATGGCCACTGAAGTACTGGCCGTAGGGCTGGACTTGAGCTTTGCCCCGGTACTGGATCTGGACTACCAGCGCAGTGCTGTGGTCGGCAGTCGTTCGTTCGAGGGCGACCCTGAGCGCGCAGCCACATTGGCCGGGGCTTTTATTCGCGGAATGAACGACGCAGGCATGGCGGCGACCGGTAAGCACTTCCCGGGTCACGGATGGGCCGAGGCTGATTCCCACGTTGCCATTCCTACTGATGAGCGCAGCCTTGAGCAGATTCGCGCCCATGACCTCGTGCCATTTGCCCGCTTGAGCAAGCATCTGGCTGCCGTCATGCCGGCGCACGTGATTTATCCGCAAGTGGACAGCCAACCAGCCGGATTCTCACGTCGCTGGTTGCAAGATATTTTGCGCGGCGAGCTTCAGTTTGACGGCGTGATCTTCAGTGACGACCTGTCGATGGCCGGTGCGCATGTGGTGGGTGATGCCGCTAGCCGCATTGAAGCTGCATTGTCAGCCGGTTGCGACATGGGGCTGGTGTGCAACGACCGCGCTGCAGCAGAGCTAGCACTCAGCGCCGCTCAGCGATTGAAGGTCAGCCCTTCGCCAAGGATTGCGCGCATGCGCGGTCAGGCCTGGGCGAGCACCGATTATCGTCAGAGTCCGCGCTGGCTGGTGGCGATGGGTGCGCTCAAGGATGCTCAATTAATAGATTGAGCACATCGATGCCGCTTTGACGCTTGGCGAAGCAGAAAGACCGTATCGCCTGAATCGCAGGCATGCCAGCTCCCACAGAAATCGAGCCCGACCTCAGATTTCGCAAGTACCCCAACGCCCGTGGGAGCGGGCTTGCTCGCGATGGCATCAGCGCGAAAGACCGCGCTGCCTGAGTGGCAGCCAAGCCAGCTCCTGCGGTTAATCAAGAATTTGGATGTCTCAGCGCTTCTCTGTTTTGGGCGGCAGCGGCGCAAACAGCGCATCGATGTCGTCGTCCTGAAGCTTCCAGTCGCCAGCGACTCGTCCGTCAAGAACGCCTGCTGCCAAATCCGACTTTTCCTGCTGCAAGTGCTGGATTTTCTCTTCCACGGTGCCGCGGGCAATCATCTTGTACACAAACACCGGTTTTTCCTGGCCAATGCGGTAGGCGCGGTCAGTGGCCTGGTTTTCAGCCGCCGGGTTCCACCACGGGTCGTAGTGAATCACTGTGTCGGCCTCGGTGAGGTTCAAGCCGACACCACCCGCCTTGAGGCTGATGAGAAATATCTGCAGCGTGCCGCTCTGGAAGTCTTTGACCGGGGTGCGCCGGTCACGGGTTTGCCCCGTCAGGATGGCGTAACGAACCTTGCGTTTTTTCAGTTCGATTTCGATCAGGCTGAGCATCGAGGTGAACTGTGAAAACAGCAAGATGCGTCGACCTTCGGCAAACAGTTCTTCGAGCATCAGCATCAAGCTGTCGAGCTTGCCGGAAGTACTGCCCTTTTTCGGCGGGGTGTCGCTGACCAGGCGCAGGTCGCAGCACACCTGACGCAGTTTTAGCAGCGCCTCAAGGATAATAATCTGGCTGCGCCCGACACCTTTACGGGTGATTTCGTCGCGCACTTTTTTGTCCATCGCAAGGCGCATGGTTTCGTATACATCGCGCTGCGCCTCGTTAAGCTCAACCCAATGAATGATCTCGGTCTTGGGTGGTAGTTCGGTAGCGACCTGTTCCTTGGTGCGGCGCAGTAAAAACGGCTTGATGCGTGCATTGAGGTGCTGCAGGCGCTCGTTGCTGCCCTGGCGCTCGATGGGGATGCGGTAATCGCGGTTAAAGGTTTTAACGTCGCCCAACCAGCCAGGGAGCAGGAAGTGAAACAGTGACCACAGTTCTCCCAGGTGGTTTTCCAGGGGGGTGCCGCTCAGGCACAGGCGTTGCCGCGCAATCAGTTCGCACGCAGCCTGGGTAGCCTTGCTGCCAGGGTTCTTGATGTACTGCGCTTCGTCCAGTACCAGCAGGTGCAAGGGCTGTTTGACCAGATGCTCGATGTCCTTGGGCAACAGGGCATAGGTGGTCAGGATTACGTCGTAGTCAGCGAGGTGTGCAAAGTGTTTTTTGCGGGTGGCGCCAAACAACGCCAGCACCTTGAGCTGCGGGGTGAAGTGCGCAGCCTCGTCCAGCCAGTTGGGGATCAGGCTGGTGGGCATCACCACCATGGCCGGGAGATCCAGGCGGCCGGCATTCTTTTCGCACAAAATATGCGCCAGTGTCTGCAGGGTTTTACCCAGTCCCATGTCGTCGGCCAGTACGCCGCCCACCTCGAGCTGGCGTAACGACTGCATCCAGCTCAGGCCTTCAAGCTGGTAGGGGCGCAGGTTGGCATTGAGCCCTTCAGGGGCCTCTACGCTAAAGTCTTTGATGTCGCGCAGGCGCTGGGCAAAGCCGCGAATCTGCTCGCCACCTTCCCAGCGCAAGGGCAGGGCATCGAGTGCGTTGAGGCGCGGTGCATCAGCGCTTTTGATTCGCAGCGAGGTGGCATCCGGCTCGCCCAGGTAGAACTCGTCCAGAGTAGCCAGTACCGGTTTAAGCCGTCCGTAAGGCAGGGCAACCTGCAGCGGGCCATGGTTGCTGGCAGGGTTGGCCGGGATATTCACCAGAATCAGTTCGTCATCCCGGCGTCGGGCGAGTTTCTCGGGATTGAGGATATCGCTGTGGGAGCGCATCAGGTTCAGCAGTATCGGTAGCAGGCTCAAGTGCCGGCCGTTGACGATAATCCCCAGCTCCAGGTCGAACCAGTCGCGCTCAGGCGCCTCATCGACATTGGCATACCAGTCTTCGACCGGGGTCAGGTCAAAGCCGAAACCCTCATCGATCTGCAGCTCCCAGCCTTGTTCGCGCAGGCCTTGCATCTGGTTAAGAGTGAAATTCAGCCAGGCACTGTCATTGACCAGTTCAAACAACTCGCCCGCGCTTTCGGGCAGCGCTTTGCTCTGACGGGTGGCAATTTTGAAGCCAAGGCTGCGCAATTGCTCGCGATAGAGGTTTTCCAGGTCTGGATGGCGCTTGATCCGCAGGGTCTGCTGTTCCTGGCGCAGCAGGATGTCGGTGTTTTTTTGCCCGCTGACGTACTGGTCCAGGTAGTTGAACGACAGTGCGGCGCGGTGCTGGATGTAGCGTTGCATCTTGCCGTTGCGCGGCTCGAAGGCGCTGAACTCGGCGCTGGCCAGCCACAGGCGTGGCACCGGCTTTACATCGTCGACTTGAAGTTCTGGCAAGTTGTTGGGGCGACGTGAGTCGAGTACGGCCTGGAGCTTTTCCAGAAGCTCGGCATCTTGAGCGGCGGCGGGGTAGTTCAAGGTTTCTTCAATCTTCAGTAAGACGGCAGCGGTGTGCTTGCAATGGGTGCGTACCGGACAGGTGCAGGTGGCGTCCACCAAAAGCAATGTGCCTTTGGCGGATTCACGCAGGTGTATGGTCTGACGGTAGGTGTTTTCGCCTGAGCCCTGGCAGCTGGCGGTGATCATGCTGTCGCCGATCTGGACGATCCTGACGCGGTTTTCCTTCGCGTAGCGGCGGCCACGCTCAAGGCTTTGCTCTTTGAAGCGGCTGGTCCAGGTCGGTGCGAGCGGCTTGGTCAGCCGGGGTTTCTGGCTCAGGGTCATGGGTAGTTCATTTAGGAAGACTTCGGCGTCAGACGCTCAAACAGCGCCTCAATGTTATTGAAGCGTTCTTCCGGGCGTTCCATTGGCACCATGAACTTGAACAGGGTTGCACCTTCGAATTTGTAGCGGTTGGGTTGGCCTTGGATCAGTTTGATCAGCACCATCGGATCAACCGGTGTGTCTGCTGCAAATTCGATTCGCCCGCCTTGTGGGCCAGCATCGACCTTTTTGATTCCCAACTGCTCGGCCTGCAATTTGAGCAGGGTGATGCGTACCAGGTTCTTGGTGGGTTCTGGAAGCAGGCCAAAGCGGTCGATCATCTCGACTTGCAAGTCCTTGAGGCCTTCTTCGTCGGTGGCCGAGGCAATGCGCTTGTAGAGAATCAGGCGGGTATGCACATCTGGCAGATACGCCTCGGGAATCAGTGCGGGCACCCGCAAGTTGATTTCCGGACCTCCACCCAACGGTTGGTCGAGGTTCGGTTGCTCGCCCTTGCGAATCGACTTGACCGCCCGTTCGAGCATTTCCATGTACAGGGTAAACCCAACGGCCTGGATCTGGCCGCTTTGGCCGTCACCCAGCAGCTCACCTGCACCACGGATCTCGAGGTCGTTGGTGGCCAGGACAAAGCCTGCCCCCAGATCCTGGGTGTTGGCGATGGCTTCGAGACGTTTTTGCGCATCCCCTGTGATTTGCTGGCGAGGGGGGGTTAGCAAGTAAGCGTAAGCCTGGTGGTGACTGCGCCCCACGCGGCCGCGCAGCTGGTGCAATTGTGCCAGGCCGAATTTGTCGGCGCGCTCGATGATGATGGTGTTGGCGCTCGGCACGTCGATGCCGGTCTCGATAATGGTCGAGGCGATCAGCACGTTGAATCGCTTGTGATAGAAGTCGCTCATCACCTGTTCGAGTTCGCGTTCGCGCATCTGCCCGTGGCCGATGCCGATCCGCGCCTCCGGTACCAGTTCGGCCAGGTCTGCGGCGCATTTTTCGATGGTTTTAACATCGTTGTGCAGGTAGTAAACCTGCCCGCCGCGCAGCAGTTCACGCAGCAACGCCTCTTTAACCGTGCTTTTGTTCTGCTCCATGACGAAGGTGCGCACCGACAACCGGCGTGCCGGTGGCGTGGCGATGATCGACAGGTCGCGCATGCCCGACACCGCCATGTTCAACGTGCGCGGGATAGGCGTTGCGGTAAGGGTCAGAATATCGACTTCACTGCGCAGGGCCTTGAGCTGTTCTTTCTGGCGAACCCCGAAGCGGTGCTCTTCGTCGATGATCACCAGGCCAAGGTTTTTGATTTTGACGTCGTCTTGCAGCAACTTGTGGGTGCCGATCACGATGTCGATCTTGCCTTCGGCCAGGTCGGCCACGGCGGCATTGATCTCTTTGGCCGACTTGAAGCGGCTCATCACCTCAACGGTTACCGGCCAGTCGGCAAAACGGTCGCGGAAGCTGTTGTAGTGCTGTTGGGCGAGCAGGGTGGTGGGGACCAGAATTGCGACCTGACGACCGCCATGCACGGCAATGAAGGCTGCGCGCATGGCCACTTCGGTTTTGCCGAAGCCCACGTCGCCACACACCAGGCGGTCCATCGGCTTGGGCGACAGCATGTCGGCGCGCACGGCTTCGATGGTGGTTTGCTGGTCCGGGGTTTCTTCAAACGGGAAGCCGGCACTGAAGGTCGCGTAATCGGCTTTCGGGTCCGCAAATGCATGACCTTCGCGGGCGGCGCGGCGAGCGTAGATATCGAGCAGTTCGGCGGCCACATCACGCACTTGCTCGGCAGCTTTGCGCTTGGCCTTTTGCCAGGTTTCCGAACCAAGGCGGTGCAGCGGTGCCAGTTCATCATCGCTGCCGGTGTAGCGGGCGATGAGATGCAGATTGGCCACCGGTACATAAAGCTTGGCGCCCTCGGCGTATTCAAGGGTCAGGAATTCGGCCACCTGATTGTCGACTTCCAGCGTCGCCAGGCCCTGATAGCGACCGACACCGTGGTCAATGTGGACAACGGGTGCGCCTTCGCGCAATTCGGTGAGGTTCTTGATGACGGCATCGTTGTTGGCATCGGCGCGTTTCTCACGACGCCTGCGCTGCATCACCCGCTGGCCGAACAACGGGCTTTCGGCAATCAGTGCCAGTGCCGGGTCGTCCAGCAACAGGCCTTCGTCCAGCGGGGCAATGGTGATTGCCAGGCGATGTTTGCTGGTGACGAAATCGGGCCAGCTATCGACGGTTTTTGGGCGCAGTTTCAGGCGCTCAAGCAACTCGAGGAGCACTTCGCGGCGACCGGCCGATTCGGCGGTAAACAGCACACGGCCATCAAACTGCTCAAGAAACCCGGACAAGGCAGCCAGTGGCTGATTGGCCTTGGCTTCAATTGCCAGGTTGGGCAGCGGTTGTGCGGGGAAGCGTTCACGACTGCTGCCGGTATCTACGTCATCTTGGCTTGCGACCACGCGCGGCCAGCTTTTCAGGCGGGCGAAACAGTCTTCAACCGGCAGAAACAGCTCGGCTGGCGGTAACAGCGGGCGCGAGGGGTCGACGCGGCGTTCTTCGTAACGATTGCGCACGTCAGACCAGAAGTTCTCGGCCGCCTGCTCAATACCTGGCAGCGAGAACACCTGGGTGTCGGCCGGCAGATAATCGAACAGGGTCGAGGTTTCATCGAAAAACAGCGGCAGGTAGTACTCGATGCCTGCAGGTGTAATTCCGCTGGTCAGATCCTGAAAGATCGGGCACCGACGGAAGTCGACATCAAAGCGTTCCCGGAAGCGGGCCTTGAAGCGGGTTACGGCGTCTTTTTGTAACGGGAACTCGCGAGCGGGCAGCAGCCTTACCGATTCGACCTTGTCGATCGAGCGCTGGTTTTCCGGGTCGAAGGTGCGCAGGGTCTCGATTTCGTCGTCGAACAGGTCGATCCGGTACGGCAGCTTGCTGCCCATCGGGAACAGGTCGATCAGGGCGCCGCGCACCGCAAACTCACCATGCTCGTAGACGGTGTCAACGCAGCGATAACCACTGGCCTCAAGCCGGGTGCGCATCTGGTCGACGTCCAGCTTCTGGCCGATATCCAGCACCAGGCTGCTGCCGAGCAAAAATTTGGTCGGTGCAAGGCGATGTAGGGCGGTGGTAATCGGCACTACCAAAACGCCATGACTCAGCTCCGGTAGCCGGTACAGGCTGGCGATACGCTGGGAGATGATGTCCTGGTGCGGCGAGAACAGATCGTAGGGCAGGGTTTCCCAGTCGGGAAAGTGCAGCACCGGTAACTGGGGCGCGAAAAACCTCAGCTCTTGCTCAAGGCGTTCGGCGCTTTGGCTGTCGGCGGTCAGGAGCAGGGTGAAGCGCTTGGCGGCGCTGGCGGCCTCGGCAATTGCAAGGCTCAGGGCGGCACCGGGCAAGTTGCTCCAGTGCTGTTTACCTGCCGTAGCAGGGAGTTTCGGTAGACGCAGGACGGGCACGGAAGGTTGAGCTCCAAGCGTTGCGACAAAGTCGGCAATTGTAACGGGCCTAGGGGCTGGCTGTCAGTTGCCGTCTTTAACAGCATTGAAATCAGCGTGAGTAATCGAACATGGGGGGGCCAGAGGGGCAGCTCAAGGGCTGCAGACCCATAAAAAGGCCAGTGTTAAAAAAATATTCGCCTATATTTACGGGTGCTTAATCGTTTCAGTAGCTGCGTGTGACAGGCGTGCATTGCCCCTGCATGGGTGCAGCGGCATAATGTAGCCCCTTTTTTCAGCCCCTACATGTGGAAGGTTCCCGTGACTCAGAAGCCCGACCAGTGTCTTGGTGAATGGATCGACCGTGAAGCACTCGCAGAAGCGATGATTCCGCTTATCGGTCAGCTATACCGCAATAACAATGTGGTTAGCTCGATCTATGGCCGCAGCCTGATCAACCGTTCAGTCATTGCGATTCTCAAAGCTCACCGTTTTGCTCGCCATCGTCAGTCCGATGATATCGAATTGTCCGTGCACGAAACTTTCCCTCTGCTCAAGGCAATGAGCGAGCTCAAGCTCGGCGCTGCCTCGGTAGACCTGGGCAAGCTGGCCGTCAAGTTCAAGGCCGAAGGCAATGGCCGCACGGCTGAGCAGTTTGTACGCGAAGAGTTGGCCGATGTAGTGGGTCAGCAAAACGCTTCTGCACGCAAAGGCACTGACGTTGTTCTGTACGGCTTCGGTCGTATCGGTCGTCTGCTGGCACGCATCCTGATCGAGAAAACCGGTGGTGGCGACGGTCTGCGTCTGCGTGCCATCGTTGTGCGCAAAGGCGCCGACAACGATCTGGTCAAGCGTGCAAGCCTGCTGCGTCGTGACTCGGTACATGGCCCGTTCGATGGCACCATCGTTGTCGATGAAGCCAACAACACCATCACCGCCAACGGCAACCTGATTCAGGTGATCTACGCGAAGAACCCTACCGAGGTGGATTACACCCAGTACGGCATTCAGAACGCGCTGCTGGTGGACAACACCGGTGTATGGCGTGACGCAGATGGCCTGGGCCAGCACTTGCAGTGCCCAGGTATCGACCGCGTTGTCTTGACCGCACCGGGCAAGGGCAAGCTGAAGAACATCGTTCACGGCATCAACCACGGCGAAATCACTGCTGACGACAAGATCGTTTCGGCGGCATCCTGCACCACCAACGCCATCGTGCCGGTGCTCAAGGCTGTCAACGACAAGTTCGGCATCGTCAACGGTCACGTTGAAACGGTTCACTCGTACACCAACGACCAGAACCTGATCGACAACTTCCACAAGGGCGATCGCCGTGGTCGCAGCGCTGCGCTGAACATGGTTATCACCGAGACCGGTGCTGCTACCGCTGCTGCCAAGGCCCTGCCTGAGCTGGCCGGCAAGCTGACCGGTAACGCGATCCGCGTTCCGACGCCAAACGTGTCGATGGCCATCCTCAATCTGAACCTTGAGAAGCCGGCTACCCGTGAAGAAATGAACGAGTACCTGCGCCACATGGCGTTGCACTCCGATCTGCACAAGCAAATCGACTACGTGAGCTCGCAGGAAGTGGTTTCCACTGACTTCGTAGGTTCGCGTCACGCTGGTGTTGTGGATGCTGAAGCCACTATCTGCAATGACAACCGCGTTGTGCTGTACGTTTGGTACGACAACGAATTCGGTTACAGCTGCCAGGTAGTACGCGTGATGGAAGATATGGCCGGGGTTAACCCGCCAGCGTTCCCACGCTAAGCAAGCGCCGCAATTGAAAACGCCCCGACTGGTTCGGGGCGTTTTTGTTTGCGCGAATATTCACGTCCCGTAGCAGCTGAGGAGCGGAGCGAGGCTGCGTCCGGCGGCAAAGCCGTCGCAAGATCGTAAACCGCGGTGTGCCAGTTACTACTGGTACTCAGGGTTTACGACGGCTTCGCCGCCGGACGCAGCCTCGTTCCTTCGGCAGCTGCTACGGCTTTTGTGTCAGGCGTTACTCGGTATTGCCGATTGCGCCGTACGCAACTGGTGCTGATTGCCACGGAACAACACCACGGTTGCAATCAACCCCAGCACTGCCGCACCGGTCAGCCACAGGCCGGGAGCGGCCTTGTTGTCCAGTACGTGGATCAGGTAGGTGCAGGCCGCCGGGGTAAAGCCGCCGAAGGTCGCAGTCGCCAGGCTGTAAGCCAGTGAAAACCCGGTGGTGCGCACTTCAATCGGCATGATTTCGGTCAGGGCAACCACCATTGCACCGTTGTACGAGCCATACAGGAAGGACAACCACAGCTCTACAATCAGCAGGTGGCTAAAGCTTGGGTTGGCCACCAGCCATGACAGTGCAGGATAGGCCGTCAGGATCGCAAGGATGGTTGCGCCCAGCAGCAGCGGCTTGCGCCCAATCTTGTCTGACAGCGCGCCCATGACCGGCAGCCAGAAGAAGTTCGACAGGCCAATGCACACCGTCACCAGCAAGGCTTCAAGGTCGGTGAGGTGCAGCTCTGCCTTGCCGAATGTCGGGGTGTAGGCGGTGATCAGATAGAACGACACGGTCGTCATTACGACCAGCGCCATGCCACCCAGTACCAGACCAAAATTCAGCCTGATAGAGCGCATGATTTCCCCCAGGGTAGGGTGATGTTTGCGAGCTTCGAACTCAGGGGTTTCTTCCATTGAACGACGGATTACAAAAATCACCGGGACGATCATGCAACCCAGCAGAAACGGGATGCGCCAGCCCCATTCACCCATCTCTTCGGGGCTCAGCCAGTGGTTTAGGCCAACCCCGAGCAAACCGGCAAATACCACTGCCGCCTGCTGGCTTGCAGATTGCCAGCTGACGAAGAAGCCTTTGCGCCCCGGTGTGGCAATTTCAGCCAGGTACACCGACACGCCGCCCAGTTCCACGCCAGCCGAAAAGCCTTGCAGCAAGCGACCGAGCAATACCAGCAGAGGAGCCGCCACACCCAGGGTGGCGTAGCCCGGCACGCAGGCAATCAGCACGGTGCCCATGGCCATCAGTGCGAGGGTAATGATCAGCCCTTTGCGGCGGCCATGACGGTCGATGTAGGCGCCGAGGAAAATCGCACCCAGTGGGCGCATCAGGAAGCCAGCACCGAAAGTCGCCAGGGCGAGCATCAGTGAGGCAAAAGCGCTATCGCTTGGAAAGAAGGTTTTGGCAATGGCCGTGGCGTAAAAGCCAAAGACCATGAAGTCGAACATCTCTAGGAAGTTACCGCTGACAACGCGAAAAATCGCCTTGCCTTTGCCCGTACTGGAGGCCATCTGAAATCACCCGCTATTATCTGTTTTTATGCGCAATCCGTGTTTTTACTCGTCCTCACTGCAAGTTCAAGGCGTACGCCATTGTGCAAAACAGTTTTGTAACCATATGTGTATCAAAATATGTAGGCAACATTTGTCGTCGCTACACGAGCGGGCTAGGGCTGTTGCGCCAGTAAAGCGAGGCGAAGGTTGTCGGGCAAACCTTCGGGTGCGAGCCAGATTCCCAGATAGGCTTTGGCCAGTTCATGGTTTTGGCTGTTGAAAATAACGGCGCCATTACGTTCGACGTTAAGTCCACGGCGGGGGTTGTAGTCCAGGGCATAGCGATCGCCGCGCTTGATATTGCCAAAGCTGGCCTGCAGTTTTTTTAGCCCGGCATCGAGGCTGGCCAGGGTGGCGGCGGGGTGTTGGCGCTCGAGGATAGTGGAGGATGCCTTAGTGATATCGCTGTGATCCAGATCGCGTAAATAGAACAGCTCAAGGCGCAAGTCGCGCTGTTCGTTGAAGGCCTGTTGCGGGCTTGTGTCGGGTTTAGTGAACAGCGCGGCGGCGTAAATGTCGGCCCACAGATAGGTCAGTACGATCTGGCCTTTACGCTCCATCACCTGCGAGTCATCTCGCCATTGGGTGGGGAAGTTAGCTTCTTTCAATCGTTCAGCCTGGTCTGCCAGGCTGCTGGCGCTGTACATCAGTAAAAGTACGATCAACATCTGGCGCATGATGGATGGGCTCTGATCGGTGGGTTGATAGAGGTTATGCCAGTTTTACGATTAATGCGGTTTTGCCCGACCCGTAGCCGTTAGTCACCCTGCGCAAATCGATGTAGTGAATGCAAAAATAGGCAACGACCAGACCAAGGGTTAATGTTCGCGGCGTTCAGGCTTCTATAGACTGTGCCCCACGTTTTGATCCTTCATGGCGCTGGCCGCGACATGATTTAGCCGCAGGTGCCCATAGGGGTGCCACGGCCTGTTCTGAGGAGTACGCATGGCTGTCTACAACTACGACGTAGTGGTACTGGGTTCCGGCCCGGCAGGAGAAGGTGCGGCAATGAACGCCGCAAAAGCAGGGCGCAAGGTAGCGATGGTCGATAGCCGACGTCAGGTCGGCGGCAACTGCACGCACTTGGGCACTATCCCGTCCAAAGCCCTGCGTCACTCGGTTCGCCAGATCATGCAGTTCAACACCAATCCGATGTTTCGGGCCATTGGCGAACCGCGCTGGTTCTCGTTTCCGGACGTACTGAAAAGCGCCGAAAAAGTCATCTCCAAGCAGGTCGCCTCGCGCACCGGCTACTACGCCCGCAATCGCGTAGACCTGTTCTTCGGCACCGGCAGTTTCACCGACGAGCAAACCATCGAAGTGGTCTGCGCCAATGGCGTAGTCGAAACCCTGATGGCCAAGCAAATCATCGTTGCCACCGGCTCGCGTCCTTATCGCCCGGCCGATATCGATTTCAGCCACTCCCGTATCTACGATAGCGACACCATCCTGAGCCTGGGCCACACCCCGCGTAAGCTGATTGTTTACGGTGCCGGCGTGATCGGTTGTGAATACGCGTCGATTTTCAGTGGTCTGGGTGTGTTGGTCGAGTTGGTGGATAACCGCGAACAACTGCTGAGCTTCCTCGACTCCGAGATCTCCCAGGCGTTGAGCTACCACTTCAGCAACAACAACATCACCGTGCGCCACAACGAAGAGTACGAGCGTGTTGAAGGTGTCGAAAACGGCGTGATCCTGCACCTCAAGTCGGGCAAGAAGATCAAGGCCGATGCCTTGCTCTGGTGTAACGGCCGTACCGGCAACACCGACCAGCTGGGGTTGGAAAACATTGGCATCAAGGCCAACGGCCGTGGCCAGATCACGGTTGATGAGAACTACCGCACCACCGTGCCCAACATTTTTGCCGCGGGCGATGTGATCGGCTGGCCAAGCCTGGCCAGTGCTGCGCACGACCAGGGTCGTTCGGCTGCGGGTAGCATCGTGGATAACGGCAGCTGGCGTTTTGTCAATGATGTACCCACCGGGATTTACACCATTCCGGAGATCAGCTCGATCGGCAAGAACGAGCAGGAGCTGACCCAGGCCAAGGTGCCGTACGAAGTGGGCAAGGCTTTCTTCAAGAGCATGGCGCGGGCACAGATTGCCGGTGAGCCTCAGGGCATGCTGAAAATCCTGTTCCACCGTGAAACCCTGGAAGTACTGGGTGTTCACTGCTTCGGCTACCAGGCTTCAGAGATCGTGCATATCGGTCAGGCGATCATGAACCAGCCGGGTGAACTCAACACCCTTAAGTACTTTGTGAACACCACGTTCAACTACCCGACCATGGCCGAAGCCTATCGGGTAGCTGCTTATGATGGCCTCAACCGGCTTTTTTAAGCGGCTCCGGCCGGTGGCCTGAGCCGGCCGGGGAGACCGATTTCAGCCATTCCCAAGGGTGGCAGTGGCCAAACCGGGAAAGTCTGTAATCAGGCTATCTACGCCGAAGTCGGCGAGCCTGCGCATCAGCGCAGGTTCGTTGACTGTCCACACCGACACATGCAAACCCTGGCGCTGCGCCTTCTCAAGGCGTTCAGGCGTACAGAGTGTCCAATTGAGCGCCAATATCTCGCAGCCATAACTCTGGGCGACCTTGATCGGGTCGAGCCATGCGTATTCGGCTACCAGTCCGCGTGACAGGTCCGGGGTCAATTCCAGAGCGGCCTTGAGAACTTCCCGCGAGCTTGATGTGACGGTGACTTTGTCCATGAGGCCGTGACGTACCGCCATTTCACGAATCGCCAGCACGGTAGTTGCTGCGCGGGTGCGTGAGGCGCTTTTGACTTCCAGTTGCCAGTGTTCGAAATCGCACTTTTCAAACAGCTCTTCAAGACGCGGGATCGGGCACGGGTGCATCCAGCCCGGGCCGCCCTTGCGTGCGTCATAGGTCGCGAGGTCGGCGGCAGTGTGTTCGATCACCTTGCCGCGCCGGTCGGTGGTGCGCTTTAGAGTGGGGTCGTGGATAACCATCAACTCGCCATCTTTGGACAAGTGCAGGTCGAGTTCACAGCGACGGACACCATGCTTGAGGCATTGCTCAAAGCTGGCAAGAGTGTTTTCCGGTGCTTCGCCCTTGGCGCCGCGATGGCCATAAATCAGAGTCACAATTGCTCCTTGTAAAGAGTGCTCACGGCCTGGTGCTTATTCGGCCGCAGATTCGTTTTGTTCGCGGGCCAGGCGCCGTGCCTGAGCCTGTTTTTGCAAAATATAGCGCGCCAGAAGCTGGCGCTGGGTATCGGTGATGGATTCAAATTCGGCGATGATTGTGTAGCGGTCACCCTGTGCCCGGCAATCGATGACGCGGGCTCGCAGCAGCAAGCCCAGGGCTTGCGGCATCAGAACCAGCTTGATCGAAAGGTGATTGCCCGCCGGGCAGGCCAGCGGATGATGAAACTCGATATCACCTTCGGACAGTTTGACCGGCTGCAGTTCGCCGATCTTGCCCATTACGGTTTGCGCGACAATCTGGCTGAGCAGTTCGACACGTTTGTTCAGGGTTTTAAGGTAGCTGGAAAGTGTACGGTCACGTTCGCTGATCTGGCGCAGCAGGTGTTGGGACTCAAATTCGCTCAGGTGCAATTCACTGAGCAAATTGAACAATGGCGACGCATCCTGCAACACTTCGCTGCTCGCAGCTTCGAGGGCTGACAGCGGGGTTATTTCCAGTGCGATCATATCCTCGATACGGTAGTATTCGCGGCGATCTGCGTCATTTAATGTCGACATGGCGAACCCGTGATGGCGGCTGTGGTCTGAGTGTAAAGCTGCTTATCAGGCCCCGCCACAAGGACGTCTTCTTTTCCCTCGAACAAGCCCCGACATGTTCAGACCTCTCTCTTTATTTATCGGCACGCGTTATACCCGTGCAAAGCGCCGCAATCATTTTGTGTCGTTCATTTCTCTGACTTCAATGATCGGACTCGCCCTCGGCGTGGTCGTGATGATTGTGGTGTTGTCGGTGATGAACGGCTTCGATCATGAGATGCGCACCCGCGTGCTGGGCATGGTGCCCCACGCGACTATCGTCGGCGATCAACCGATCAGCGACTGGCAAAGCCTGGCCGCCAGGGTCAAGCAAAACCCGAAAGTGGAGGCCGTGGCGCCTTTCACCCAGATGCAGGGGCTGCTGACCAACGACGGCAATGTGCAGAAGGTACTGCTCAATGCCATCGATCCGGCGCAGGAGCACAATGTCTCGATCATTGATCAGTTCATGCAGCAGGGGCAGCTCGATTCGCTGACCCCCGGCAGCTTTGGCATCATCATCGGCGACAAGGCCGCGAAAAAGCTCGGTGTGGCCATTGGCGACAAGCTGACCTTTGTCGCGCCGGAAGTCACCGTGACCCCGGCTGGCATGTTCCCGCGGATGAAGCGATTCACCGTGCAGGGCATTTTTCATGTCGGCGCCGGTGAGATCGACGGCTACCTTGGCATCACCAATTTGCAGGATCTGGCACGCTTGCAACGCTGGAAGCCCGATCAGGTGCAAGGGCTGCGGTTGAAGTTCGATGACCTGTTCGAGGCGCCACGCACCGCGTGGGAAATCGCCCAGCAGCTGGGCGAAAGTCAGTATTACGCCCGTGACTGGACCCGTACCCACGGCAATCTGTACCAGGCCATCCGCATGGAAAAAGCCATGATCGGCCTGCTGCTGTTGCTGATCGTGGCCGTGGCCGCCTTCAACATCATTTCCACGCTGGTGATGGTGGTCAATGACAAGAAGGGCGATATCGCGATCCTGCGCACCCTGGGTGCGACACCGGGCACGATCATGGCCACCTTTATGGTGCAAGGCACTGTGATCGGTGTGGTCGGAACCGCGATCGGTGCGGTGGTCGGCATGCTTGCGGCGCTCAACGTCAGTGCGGCAATCTCCGCGCTCGAAGGCCTGATCGGGCACAAGTTTCTCAATGCCGACGTGTATTTCATCGACTACCTGCCGTCGCAATTGCAGGCGCAGGACGTGTTGATGGTGTGCGGTGCGGCATTGGTTCTGAGTTTCCTCGCGACCTTGTACCCGGCCTGGCGTGCTGCGCGCACCCAGCCTGCGCAGGCGCTTCGTTATGAGTGAGTTGGGCATGAAAGAACAAGCAGTGTTGAGTTGCCGCGACCTTGGCAAGTCCTACGAGGAAGGCCCTGAGTCGGTGGTTGTACTGTCGGGCCTGCAGCTTGAGCTGCACCCCGGTGAGCGTGTAGCGATTGTCGGCACCTCGGGCTCGGGCAAGAGTACGTTGCTCAATATGCTCGGCGGCCTCGATACCCCGACCACCGGCAGCGTCTGGCTGGCAGGTGAAGAGCTGTCGGCGCTGGGCGAAAAGGCCCGAGGCCTGTTGCGTAATCGTTCGCTGGGTTTCGTTTATCAGTTCCACCACTTGCTGCCTGAGTTCACCGCTCTGGAAAACGTCTGCATGCCATTGTTGATCGGCAAGACGGCGATCCCCGAGGCGCGCGAACGTGCGACAGCACTGTTGACCCGTGTTGGCCTGGGTCATCGACTGGAGCACAAGCCATCGGAACTGTCGGGTGGCGAGCGTCAGCGTGTGGCGATTGCCCGCGCACTGGTCAACAAGCCGGGACTGGTGATGCTCGATGAGCCTACGGGCAACCTTGACTCCCACACCGCCCAGGGTATCCAGGACCTGATGCTGGAACTCAGCACTTCGATGCGCACTGCGTTCCTGGTGGTGACTCACGACATGAATCTGGCCCGCCAGATGGACCGCGTGTTGCACCTGCAGGACGGTCGTCTGACCCCGATCTGATCGGCCAGAACCCGACGCCTGCAAGCGGGTGTCGGGTATTCAATTTTTATACGGTGCCCGCGAATGTTCAGACCGTTATCGATTTTTATCGGCACGCGCTATACCCGCGCCAAGCGCCGCAATCGTTTTGTTTCGTTTATCTCCATGACTTCGATGATCGGCCTCGCCCTGGGCGTGCTGGCGATGATCGTGGTGTTATCGGTGATGAACGGTTTTCAGCGCGAAATGAGTAACCGCATCCTTGGCATGGTGCCGCACGCGACCATCGTTGGCGTAAAGCCGATTGATGACTGGCGCCCGGTGGCCGATGCCGCGATGAAGAACCCCGAGGTCACGGCGGCCGTACCTTTTACCGAATTAGACGGCATGCTGTCCTTTAAGGGTTCGATGCAGCCGATCCAGATCAGCGGCATCGACCCGGCGCAGGAAGGCAAGGTCTCGATCGTGACCCAGCATATTGCGCAGGGCAGTCTTGAAGACCTGAAGCCTGGTGAGTTTGGCGTGGTGCTGGGCGACCTCACCGCTCGGCGTTTTCGCCTGACTGTGGGCGACAAAATCACCTTGATCGTGCCTGAAGCCAGTACCGCGCCAGGCGGGATTACCCCGCGTTTGCAGCGCTTGAATGTGGTGGGCATCTTCAAGGTAGGGGCCGAGCTGGATGGCACCATGGGCTTGATCCATATGGCAGATGCTGCAGCCATCCAGCATTGGGAGCCCAATCAGGTGCAAAGCGTGCGCCTGGCGGTCAAGGACTTGTACGCGGCACCGCAGGTATCACAGCAAGTCGCTGGGGGCTTGGGGGCCGCTTACAAGGCAGATGACTGGACCCATACCCAGGGCAGTCTGTTCAGTGCCATGAAAATGGAAAAAACCATGATCGGCCTGTTGCTGCTGATGATCGTTGCCGTTGCTGCGTTCAACATCATTGCCACGCTGATCATGGTGGTGAACGACAAGGGCGCGGACATCGCGATCCTGCGCACCATCGGTGCTACACCGCGTCAGATCATGGCCATTTTCATGGTGCAGGGCACGGTGATCGGTATCGTCGGAACCTTGATCGGCGGAGTGCTTGGGGTGATAGCAGCGTTGAATGTCAGCGAACTGGTGGGCTGGATGGAGCGGGTTTCCGGGCAGCATATCTTCAGTTCCGACGTGTACTTCGTCAGTAACCTGCCGTCTGAGTTGCAAGGCGGCGATGTCGCGCTGATCTGTGGTGCGGGCTTTGTGTTGAGCTTTCTGGCGACGCTGTATCCTGCGTACCGGGCGGCCAAAATCCAGCCGGCCCATGCTTTGCGCTATTCCTGACAGGTGGGAGCGGGCTTGCTCGCGATGCAAGCTGCGCGGTGTTTAAGTCACACCGCGTCGATGCCATCGCGAGCAAGCCCGCTCCCACAGTTAAGTAAACCGGTCAGACAGGCAACTCAATCACAAACCGCGTCATCCCTTCCTGCGACTCACACCTGATCTGCCCGCCGTGGGCGCGAATGATCGATTGGGTGATCGCCAGTCCCAACCCTGCATGCTCGCTACTGCCTTCACGGCGGGCAGGGTCTGCCCGATAAAACCGGTCAAACAAACGCGGCAGCAGTTCTGCAGGAATCCCCGGCCCAGTGTTCTCAATGCTGATGCGCACACTGCTGGGCACAGCCTCAATCAGTACCTTGATCGCACCGCCTCCCGGCGTATAGCGCAGTGCGTTGTCCAGCAGGTTGGACAGGGCGCGCCGCAACATGCTGCGGTCGCCTGCAATGTGCGCGTTGCCCTGGCGGGTCAGTTCGATCTGAGAGTCTTCTGCCAATAGTGCGTAAAACTCCAGCAACGCATCCACTTCATTGCCAAGGTCCAACGGTTCGCGGCGGGGTGTGAGCAAGCCATGATCGGCCTTGGCCAGGTACAACATGTCGTTGACCAACTGCGCCATCCATTGCAGCTCCTCAAGGTTGCTGTGCAGTGCCTCGCGATACTCTTCAATGTTTCTTGGGCGGGTGAGGGTGACTTGGGTGTGGGTCAGCAAGTTGGACAGTGGTGTGCGCAACTCATGCGCAATATCGGCGGAGAACGCCGACAATCGTTGAAATGAACCGTCCAGACGCTCCAGCATGGCGTTGAAAGCTATTGCCAGGTCTGCCAGCTCAGCCGGCATCTGCTCCTGGGGCAGGCGAGCGTTAAGTGAGTCGGCCGAAACGCTGGCTGCAATCGCACTCATGCGGCGCAAGGGGCGCAAGCCGCTACGGGCCGCCCACGCACCGAGAATTGCCGTGGCCAGCGCTGAGAGGCCGACGGTCATCCAGATCAGGCGCTGCATGCGTTGAAGAAAGTGCTGGTGGTGAGTGATGTCCAGTAGCAGCGTCAGATGTGGAGTGTTTGGGGTGTCGTTTTGTGGCACCAGCACACGGTAATCGGTGCCATTAATTTGCAGGCTGCCCAACCCGGGCTGGGTCGCAAGTTCCAGCGGCAGGCGCGGTGAGCTGTCAAACCACAGGTGCCCGTCTTGACCGCGAACCCTCACTGCAAGGTCCGGCTGGTGGGCCAGGTCCTGCAGCAGTGCCGGTAGGCGCTGGGTGAAGCGTTCCAGGGTGTCCGCCCCTTGCAGTGTACTGCGCAGGACCGCCAGGCGGCTTTCCATCAGTTGCTGATCAAGTTCAACGAAGTGCACTTCACTGGCCCGTCCGAACAGCACCCCGGCAAACAGCGACACCACCGCGGTACAGCCAGCAAATAACAGCGCCAGGCGGCTGCTCAGTGACAGGTTGCGCATCAACTGCTGCGCTCTTCGAGTACGTAGCCCATGCCCCGTACGGTATGGATCAGCTTTTGCTCATGGGTGTCGTCGATTTTCAGGCGCAGGCGGCGAATCGCGACTTCGATGACGTTGGTGTCGCTGTCAAAGTTCATGTCCCACACCTGTGAAGCGATCAGGGATTTAGGCAGGACTTCGCCCTGGCGACGCAACAGCAACTCCAGCAGGGAGAACTCCTTGGCGGTCAGGTCTATGCGCTGGCTGTTGCGCTCTGCGCGACGGCGGATAAGGTCCAGACGCAAGTCGGCCAGCTGCAGGCTGGTCTCCTGGGGAGCGTTACTGCCGCGGCGCAACAGGCTGCGCACCCGTGCCAGCAATTCAGAAAATGCAAATGGCTTGACCAGGTAGTCGTCAGCCCCAAGCTCCAGTCCGTGAACCCGGTCGTCGACAGCATCCCGTGCGGTCAAAAATAAAACGGGCAAGGTCAGGCCGGCACTGCGCACTGCTTGCAGGATCTGCCAGCCATCGCGGCCCGGCAGCATGACATCGAGAATCAGCAGCGAGTAATCGCCGGTCAATGCCAGGTGTTGTCCGGTAATGCCGTCGGCGGCCAGTTCGGTGGTAAACCCGGCCTCGCTCAAGCCCTGGCGCAAGTACTGTCCGGTTTTGACCTGGTCTTCGACAATCAGCAGTTTCATGGTCGACTCATCGTAAAAATTAACCTCAGACTTATACCTTGGTGCTCGTTATGTAGGTTCAAGCTGACAAATTTGTAATCTTACGGACAGTTGAATGCCAGTACCGGGATATTAAAGTGGCGGTAAGCCTCACCTATGGTTTCTGGGAGTAAGTATGACTGTACGTAACCGTTTGTCGCTCGCGGGCTGTTTGTTGGCCCTGAGCTTGCCAGTCATGGCATCACCTGCAGATCACGCTGAGTTTGGCCAGCCAGCGCCTGCCGCCAGTGCTACCCGCACGGTTGAGATCAACATGACCGATATCGCGTTCGCGCCCACATCCCTGGACGTGAAAGCCGGTGAGACCGTTCGTTTTGTACTGGTCAACAAAGGGCAGTTACTGCATGAGTTCAATCTGGGTGATGCGGCGATGCACGCGGCGCATCAGAAGGAAATGCTCCAGATGCAGCAAAGCGGCATGCTCACCCCAACGGGTATGGGGCGAGGGGGCATGGATCACTCATCCATGGGCCACGGCTCGATGGACATGCCCGGCATGAAGCATGATGACCCCAACAGTGTGCTGGTCGAGCCGGGTAAAACCGCTGAACTGACCTGGACCTTCGCCCGGGCCGACAACCTGGAATTCGCCTGTAACGTGCCCGGTCACTACCAGGCGGGCATGGTCGGCAAGGTCAACGTTGCGCCTTAAAACGTTCTGATCGTCAGTGAGCGCTGAAAGCCTGGCTCAAACCCGATAGAATTACCGGGTTTTTCTAGCCAGGTTTTTGTCATGCATCCCGCCGCCGAACATTCCCCGCTGGGCAAGTCCAGTGAATACATCAGCACCTACACCCCGTCCTTGCTGTTCCCTATCCCGCGTGCGGCGAAATGGGCCGAGCTGGGACTGAGCGCCGAAACCCTGCCTTATGTCGGCGTGGATTTCTGGACCTGCTTCGAACTGTCGTGGCTGTTGCCATCGGGCAAGCCGGTTGTAGCCATTGGCGAGTTCTGCTTTGCCGCCGATTCGCCGAATATCGTCGAGTCCAAGTCCTTCAAGTTGTACTTGAACTCGTTGAATCAGAGCGTTTTTGCGGATACACCAAGCCTTGAAGCGACATTGCAGGCGGATTTGTCAGCAGCATCCGGCAAACCTGTGAGCGTGCGTGTGCGCAGCCTGAATGATGTTCAGGCTGATGGCGTAGGCGTTTTGCCAGGCGTATGCATTGATGACCTGGATATCACCGTCAGCGATTACGAGCAGCCGCGTCCTGAATTGCTCAAGTGCGATGACTCACAGATTGTTGAAGAGAGCGTCTACAGCCACTTGCTCAAATCCAACTGCCCGGTTACCAGCCAACCTGACTGGGGCACGGTAGTGGTGGAGTACCGTGGCGCAGCGCTGGATCACGCCAGTTTGCTGGCGTACCTGGTGAGCTTTCGCCAGCATTCGGATTTTCACGAGCAATGTGTGGAGCGGATCTTTCTCGACTTGCAGCGTTTACTCAAGCCCGAGACGCTGACCGTGTATGCGCGCTACGTGCGCCGTGGCGGGCTGGATATCAACCCGTACCGCAGCACCGAAGCAGTCGAGTTCCAGAATGTGCGGCTGGTGCGTCAGTAACAGCAAATCCTGTAGATACTCTGTTGTAGGTCAGGCCCTATTGTGGGAGCGAGCCTGCTCGCTCCCACAGTTGCCGTTTTCCTGTAGCCGCTGCCGCAGGGTGGCGTAGCTACCCTGTTTTGAAGGCCCTTCGGGCCTTATCGCAGCCTTCGGCAGCGGCTACACAGCAGTTGGGACTTCAGCGCTGATTCAGCGCCTTGGCCTGTTCCAGCACCGCCTCGACATGGCCCGGTACTTTTACGCCGCGCCACTCCTGACGCAACACGCCGTCCTTGTCGATCAGGAATGTGCTGCGATCAACGCCCATGTACTCCTTGCCGTACAGCTTTTTCAGCTTGATCACATCAAACAGCTGACACAGGGCCTCGTCCTTGTCGCTCAGCAACTCAAACGGAAAACCTTGCTTGGCCTTGAAGTTCTCATGGGACTTGAGGCTGTCGCGGGACACACCAAATACTTCGGTGTTGGCCGCCTGAAACTCAGCGTAATGGTCGCGAAAACCCTGGCCTTCAGTGGTACAGCCCGGGGTGCTGTCCTTTGGGTAGAAGTAAATCACCACCTGCTTGCCTTTGAGTCCCGACAACGTGACGGTTTGCTCGCTGGTAGCCGGGATCTGGAAGTCGTCTACGGGTTGGTCAATTGCAACGGCCATTGAGTCGGTTTCCTTACATCGGGTTCTGTGGGCGCCACGGTTCGATCAGGGCATCCAGGTTCAGCGCATCGGCGAAGTCCAGGAACTGATCGCGCAGCCAGCTGATTTGTATGCCGGCCGGCAAGGTCACGGTGAACGTGGCATTAAGCATGGTGCCGCCGGTTTGTGGGGCCTGATAGGTGTCGCATGTCAGGTTTTCCAGCTCTACGTTGTGGTCCATGAAGAACTGGCACAGCTCGTTGATGATGTCCGAGCGGTAGGCCGAGCTCACATAGGCTACATAGGGCAGTGCTTGCGGGCGGGTTTCGAGGGCGGCACTGCGCACGACATTCACACTGAAAGCATGTTTTTTGGCGAGGGTGGGCAAGCCGGCTTCAAGGCGCGCCAGGGCGTCCCAGCTGCCTGTTATTTCCAGGATCAGCGCACTGCATTCGCCGTGGCGAGTCAGGCGCGAAGTTACGACGGCGCAGCGATTTTCATGGCTGGCGCGACACAGGACGTTAGTCAGCTCCATTGGGTTGGCGCCAAGGGCACTGATGACAAGGAATTGTTCGCGGACTGTGGGGGTGGACATGCAGCCTTCCTAAAACGATGAGCGGTCAGTACGGTCGATAGCGAGCGAGTTGAATATCAGGCAACACGTCAGCGCCAGAGGCCCGCCAATACAGCGTTACAGGCGGTTTGCAGGCTCTGCAAACCGCGCTTGGCGGCGTTTGGGCGGGGCTTTGGGCGCTTGCTGAAGGCCTGTGAAACAGACTTGCGCGCACATCAGTACCAATCAAAGGCTGAAGGGTAGCGAAAAGCAACGCTAAGGGGAATGCTCATCGGGCGCGCTGTTGCTTGTGCAAGGGTCATGGCGCCAGTACCATTACGGCTCTCTTTTTCCGGCAGGAGCGGTTGCATGATTGCGGGCAGTATGGTGGCACTGGTCACACCCATGGATGCACAAGGTCGTCTTGATTGGGACGCTCTGAGCAAACTGGTGGACTTTCACCTGCAAGAGGGCACCAACGCCATTGTTGCCGTTGGCACCACAGGTGAATCGGCAACTCTGGATGTGAACGAACACATCGAAGTGATTCGTCACGTTGTCAAACAGGTTGCAGGGCGTATCCCGGTGATCGCCGGTACGGGCGCCAACTCGACGCGTGAAGCGATCGAGCTGACCACCAATGCGAAGGCCGCTGGCGCCGATGCATGTCTGCTGGTGACTCCGTATTACAACAAGCCGACCCAGGAAGGCTTGTATCAGCACTTCAAGGCCATCGCCGAAGCGGTCGATATCCCGCAGATCCTTTACAACGTCCCGGGCCGTACTGCCTGCGACATGCTGCCGGCAACCGTTGTGCGCCTGTCGACTGTGCCGAACATCATCGGCATCAAGGAAGCCACCGGCGATCTGTCCCGCGTACCGGCCATCCTGTCAGGTGTCAGCAGTGACTTCCTGGTGTACTCCGGTGACGACGCGACTGCAGTCGAGCTGATCCTGCTCGGCGGCAAAGGCAATATCTCGGTGACCGCCAACGTTGCCCCGCGAGACATGAGCGACCTGTGCGCCGCTGCGATGCGTGGCGATGCCGTCACTGCCCGCGCGCTTCACGAAAAGCTGATGCCGCTCAATAAAACCCTGTTTATCGAATCCAACCCTATCCCCGTGAAATGGGCGCTGCATGAGATGGGCTTGATGTCGGACGGTATCCGTCTGCCTCTCACCTGGCTCAGCGAGCCTTGCCACGAACCACTGCGTCAGGCAATGCGCCAGTCCGGTGTCTTGGTTTAATTGAGGAAGCACTACGCATGAAGCGATTGGCCGGACTTTCCGCACTAGCCGTGATTATTTCCAGCACCAGCGGTTGCGGTTGGCTGTGGGGTCAAGATGGGTATTTCCGTGACCGTGGCAGCGATTACCTGGAAGCGCGTCAAACCCCTCCCATGCAGTTGCCACCAGGTGTCCATACTGACAAACGCCTAGTACCGCTGTTGCCGATCCCGAGCAACGTGCCTGACGACAACGTCAAGGGCGAGTTTGAGGTGCCGCGTCCACAACCATTGGCTGTGGCCGCCAATGCCAGTGACTTCAGCCTTCAAAAAAGCGGCGACAGCCGTTGGGTGATGGCGCAACGCTCCCCGTCAGAAGTCTGGCCGGTGGCAATGCAGTTCTTCCAGGACAACGGTTTCAGCATTGATGAACAGCGCCCGCAAACCGGGGAGTTCACAACGACCTGGCAGCGTGCTGACGAGCTTTCGGCTCCGATGGCCCGCCACGTTGGCAGCAGCGGCCTGGCCGCCGACAGCGAGACCCGCCTGCGGGTTCGCATCGAGCCGGGTGTTCAGCGCAACACCAGTGAAATCTATGTCGTCAGTGCCAACCGTCCTGCAGGCAGCACTGCCAACGTCGACTTCGCCGCCCGCTCTGTCAACACCGGTCTGGATGCAGCCCTGGTTGATGAAATGCTGATCAGCATGAACCGTGATGCCGAGAAGGGCGGTTCGGTTTCGCTGCTCGCAGCGCGTGATTTCGACACCCCGGCGCGCGTCAGTCTGAACGAAGACGGCAGCGGCAACCCGGTACTGACGCTGACCGAAGACCTCGATCGTGCCTGGTCCAGTGTGGGTCGTGCGCTTGAACAAGGCGAATGGCGCGTTGAAGACATCAACCGTACCTTGGGCCTGTACTACATCAACCTCGCCGAAAAAGCCGAGAAGAAGGACGAGAAACCTGGTTTCTTCTCCGGTCTCTTCGGCAGCAAACCGGACAAGGAAGAAGTTGAAGCCCGCGCCCAGCGCTATCAGGTACGCCTGAGCAAGGTCGGTGACAGCGTGCAAGTGACTGTCGAAGAAAACATCAACACCGTTGCCTCGCCAGAAGTGGCGCGCAAAGTGTTGGGCGTCATCCAAGACAACCTGGGCTGATTCCATGCGCTTTGCCGTTCTCGGCAGTGGTAGCCAAGGGAATGGCACGCTGATAACCAGCGACAAGACTTATGTACTGGTCGATTGCGGTTTCTCCTTGCGAGAAACCGAGCGTCGCTTGGCCAGGTTGGGCGTTAGCCCGCACCAGCTGAGCGCGATTCTGGTAACCCACGAACATGCCGACCACGTGCATGGCGTGGGTTTGCTGTCTCGGCGCTACAATTTGCCGGTGTACATGAGTCGGGGCACTCATCGCGGGATGCGCAAGCCCCTGGAGCCGGCCGGATACGTTGCCGGTGGCCAGACATTGCAAGTCGGGGCGTTGACTATCAGTGTGACCCTTGTGGCCCATGATGCTCAGGAACCCACCCAATACGTGTTCAGTGACGGCAAACGGCGGTTTGGCTTGCTGACCGACCTGGGCTCGTACTGCGCGGGTGTGCTGGACAGCTACCGCAACCTGGATGCACTGATGATCGAGGCAAACCATTGCCGCGACCTGCTTGCCCGTGGTCACTACCCTGCTTTTCTCAAGCAGCGGGTAGGGGGCCAGGAAGGACATTTGAACAACCATCAGGCTGCAAGCCTGGTGGCCGAGTTGGGCTGGCAAGATCTGCAACACCTTGTACTGGCACACCTCAGCAGCAAGAACAACCTGCCGCAGCTGGCCCGGCAATGTTTTGTCGACACCCTTGGGTGCGACCCGGACTGGCTGCAACTGGCCGATCAAGATTCAGGGCTCGACTGGCGCACAATCGCCTAGCCCACCTACTTAGCATGCGGAGCCCATCATGGAAAAACGTGAAGAACTCTATCGCGGTAAAGCGAAATCGGTTTACAAGACCGACGACGAAAACCGCTTGATCCTGCTGTTTCGCAACGACACCTCGGCGTTCGACGGCAAGCGTATTGAACAGCTTGATCGCAAAGGTATGGTGAACAACAAGTTCAACGCCTTCATCATGCAGAAACTCGAAGAAGCCGGCGTGCCGACCCAATTCGACAAACTGCTGGGTGACAACGAGTGCCTGGTTAAAAAGCTCGACATGATCCCTGTCGAATGCGTTGTGCGTAACTACGCGGCAGGCAGCCTGGTCAAGCGCCTGGGTGTCGAAGAGGGCATGAAGCTCAACCCGTACACCTTTGAACTGTTCCTCAAGGACGACGCCAAGGGCGACCCGTTCATCAACGAATCCCACGTCGTGGCATTCGGTTGGGGCACTGCCGAGCAACTGGTTCGCATGAAAGAACTGTCGCTCAAGGTCAACGATGTACTGAACAAATTGTTCGACGACGCTGGCTTGCTGCTGGTGGATTTCAAGCTTGAATTCGGCGTATTCCATGACGGCTCGATCGTTCTGGGTGACGAGTTCAGCCCGGACGGCTGCCGTCTGTGGGACAAGGCCACTGGCAAGAAAATGGACAAGGACCGCTTCCGTCAGGGTCTGGGCGACGTCATTGAAGCCTACGAAGAAGTTGCCAACCGCCTCGGCGTCCCGCTTTAAGCTGTAAAGGCGCGCAAGCAACTGATAGCACGCGGTTTTTTTGAAAAAAGGCTTTGCCATAATCAGAAACCGCGTTATGATGCGCGCCGTTGGAGAGATGCCAGAGTGGCCGAATGGGACGGATTCGAAATCCGTTGTACTGGCGACAGTACCTAGGGTTCGAATCCCTATCTCTCCGCCATTATTACGAAAGCCCCGCAGATGAAGGTCTGCGGGGCTTTTTCGTATCCGGCATTTGACCACTCCTATCCCCTCGGAAATCCGCTTGGCACTTTCCGATCAGTCTTGCGGGTTGGTAGGTGAAAAATCCTCGGGGTAGCGCCAGAGTTAAGCTTGTAGCCGTGATATTAAGCGGTATCCACTTCATTAAAAATGAAATCCCCGCCAGTTTAATTTCGGCACAACGGTCAACTGGCGATTGGCTGATTTGGTTCTTTGGCGAAGCTCCAACGCTCAATTCGACGTTGTTGTAGATTGGGGTGCTCCGAGGGAACGCTGCGCAGAGTCGGCTGCAACGATTGATGCATTGGCGTAACGGATGACTTGCGAACAGGGAACAAGTAATGCTCAACAGTTCTAAAGGAATGTATTTCAGCCTGTCCTCAGACGACTATGGGATGCATTACTTTCCTGTCGAACCTCACAGTGATCTAACCCAATGGCTTACCTGGCACGTCGTCGAATCAAACAAGTGAGTGGTTTTGTGCGTGACGGCGGATATTCCCCGCCAACTGCCTCTGCATAGAAACCATTCTCAGAGCGTCCCACTCGCCCGTTACTCATTGGGCGAGCGGTACCGAGGTGTGCCTCACGGCATCTGCGGCAATTCCTGCGCCCGCAGATCGAACACCAACACTTCGGCGTCACTGCCATTGCTCAAGGTCAACCGTTGCTCCTTGCGTACTCGCACGCCGTCACCTTCCTGCAGGGCCATGCCGTTGAGTTCGACGCTGCCACGTGCCACATGCACATAGGCGTAGCGGTCGGCGGCAAGTTCCAGCGTGGCGCTTTCGTTGCCGTCTATCAGGGCAGCGTACACCCGGGCATTCTGGCGTACGTGGAGCGAACCATCGGCGCCATCGGGCGAGATGATCAGTTGCAGTCGCCCGCGTTTCTTCTGCGTGTCGAAATGCTCTTGCTGATAGCGGGGTTTGGCGCCAGCCACCTCAGGCACGATCCAGATTTGTAAAAAGTGCACAGGCTCACTGTGCGAGTGGTTGTACTCGCTGTGTGCCACGCCGCTGCCGGCGCTCATCAATTGCACGTCACCCGGGCGGATTACCGAGCCGGTGCCCAGAGTGTCCTTATGCTCCAGCGCACCGTCGAGCACGTAGGAGAAAATTTCCATGTCGCGATGGGGGTGCTGGCCGAAGCCTTTACCCGCTGCCACGCGGTCGTCGTTGATCACCAGCAGGTCGGAGAACCCTTGCTCATCCAGGTTGCGATAGTTGGCAAATGAGAAGGTGTGGAAGGATTTCAACCAGCCATGGTTGGCGGCGCCGCGATCAGATGCTTTGCGAAGGGTAAGCATGATGACATCTCCTGTGTGGACGTTGATTCGTCCGAATGGAGAGAAGCTTAATGGTTGATCTTGGATGAATTAAGTAGATGGAAACTGAAACACTGTCTCTTCACGGTTGACAATTTTTTCGGATTTATCACGTATTATTTTCCTGCGTTCGCTCCTGATCTGCGCTTAAACATCAGGCGGTAAGCAGCGCAACATTGGTAAGCCCACAGGGAAATTCGTTCATGCAACTGCTCACAGTGATACCTGACCTATGAAAACCGTGGCCATCGTGTTGTTTCCAGATTTCCTGCTATTGGACATGGCGGGTCCCATGGAGGTGTTCTCCATTGCCAACCGCTATCTACCGCCGGATCAGCAGTATGTGTTGACCACTCTGGGGGCCGAGCCAGGTTTGATGCGCGCCTCGAACGGCGTGTGTCTGCAGGCAGATCTGCCCATAGATCAGGCCAGCGGGCACTATGATTTGCTGCTGGTGCCCGGTGGTCCGGGGGCCTACAACCACAAGCCGCTGGCTTTGCTGGAGTGGCTAAAGGGCGCCGTCACACGGGCCGGGCAATTCGGTTCGATCTGCACCGGGGCATTCGTGTTGGGCTTCGCCGGTTTGCTCGATGGCTACCGCGTCACTACCCATTGGCATTACACCGAGCGGCTGATCAAAGCCTTCCCGAAGGCCGATGTCGAGATCGATCAGATTTTCGTGCAGGACCGTAATCTCATTACGTCTGGCGGCGTCACGGCCGGTATTGATCTTGCGCTGTCGGTGGTCGCCAATGACCACGGCAAAAAAATTGCCCTGGACGTGGCCAAAGTCCTGCTGGTGGTCATGAAACGTCAGGGCGGCCAGGCGCAGTTCAGTCCACTGATGGCCTCGGTTGGGCCCCAGGAAACCCCCATAACCCGGGTTCAGAACCATATTCTCGAACACCTCGATCACGCCTTCAGTATCGACTCCATGGCCAGGATGGCCAGTATGAGTCCGAGGCACTTTGCCCGGGTGTTTGCCCGGGAGGTCAACATGACACCTATGGAATTTCTCCAGGGTGCGCGTATCGATCGAGCGAGAAACTTATTGGAAACCAGTGAGTTGCCACTAAAGACCGTGGCCTTCAAAAGTGGCTTTGGCAGCGTCAGGCACATGCGTTTCCTGTTCACTGAAAAACTCGGCTTGACCCCCGCGCAGTACCGGGAACAGTTCAGCTAACCTCAATTGTCCGTGGTGCGCACCGATATGGCCGTAACGCTCCTACCAGAGCAGTTGTGCTGTCATCGATGCCTGCCAAGATAGATGAGAACTCTTTGCACTTGCACAAGGATGACCGCCCCATGAGCACTTTCACCACCCGTGATGGCACCGAGATCTACTACAAGGACTGGGGCACGGGGCAGCCCGTGGTTTTCAGCCATGGTTGGCCGCTGAACGCCGATAGTTGGGAATCACAGATGCTGTTCCTGGCGTCCAAGGGCTATCGGGTCATTGCCCATGATCGCCGCGGTCATGGCCGTTCCAGCCAGCCGTGGGCAGGCAACGACATGGACACCTACGCCGATGACCTGGCGCAGTTGATCGAGCTGCTGGACCTGCAAGATGCCGTGCTGTTCGGCTTTTCTACCGGCGGCGGTGAAGTGGCGCGCTATATCGGCCGCCACGGTACGGGGCGGGTGGCGAAGGCAGGGCTGATTTCGTCGGTGCCGCCCTTGATGCTCAAGACCGAGGCCAACCCCGGCGGCCTGCCGCTTGAGGTCTTTGACGGTATTCGCAAGGCATCGCTGGCGGACCGCTCACAGTTGTACATCGACCTCGCCAGCGGTCCTTTCTTTGGTTTCAACAAGCCGGGGGCCAAACCCTCCCAGGGCATGATCGACTGGTTCTGGATGCAGGGCATGACCAGCGGCCACAAAAACGCCTACGACTGTATCAAGGCGTTTTCGGAAACCGACTTCACCGAAGACCTGAAGAAATTCGACATTCCGACCCTGGTGGTCCACGGCGATGCCGACCAGGTGGTGCCGATCGAAGCCGCCGGCATCGCGGCGGCGGAATTGGTCAAAGGTTCTACGCTCAAGGTCTACCCCGGTGCGCCCCACGGCCTGACTGACACCCACAAGGATCAGCTCAACACCGATCTGTTGGCGTTCCTCAAGACCTGAACGCAGTGCTTCACTGAAACCCTGTCGCTGTCCGCCGTGGGAGCGAGCCTGCTGGCTCCCGCGGTGGAAGTCTCGCCAGGGAATATTTGTCTGGATGTGGTTGGAGCTTTTTGTGATGTCTGAATCCACTGAGATCGACCCGCCAGCCCGGGGAGTCGATGAGGTTGTGACCCTGGTGGTCAAGCATCGGGTCAAGGCCGGTTTTGAAGTGCCCTACAACGAATGGCTGCGCAAGATTGTGCGGATCGCCGGGCAGTGGGACGGACATCTGGGCGTTGACGTCGTACCTGGCAAGAGTGCTGGCCTGGACACCTACACCTGTGTGCTGCGTTTTTGCTCCACCGATGCCATGCAGCGCTGGCTGGACTCGCCGCAACGACGTGAACTGGTCAACGAAGCCACGCCCATGCTGGCGGACGGCGACCAGACCGAGGTCAACCCGGCCAACGAGTTCTGGTTTGCGCCTCACACAGAATCCCGCCCGCCGCCGCCCCGCTGGAAGCAGGCCGTGCTGACGCTGATGGTGATATTCCCGCATACGTTGCTGGTGCCGCTGCTCTGGAAGCCCTTGCTGGGTTTGAGCCCCTTTTTCTCCCATTACGTGGTTGCCACCTTTGTGATCACGCTGACCATCGTGGTCTCGGTGGTCTATCTGTTTATGCCAATGGCGACGCGTGTATTCGCGCCCTGGCTGACTGCCCCCACTGAGCCCAAGGAAACGCGATGAACGCCGATCTGATCTTATTCAATGGCCGATTTCATACTGTCGATCGCGACAACCCGCAGGCCAGCGCCGTTGCCATTCGCGAGGGCCGCTTTGTGGCGGTCGGCACCGATGCTCAGGCGATGGCCCTGCGTGGTACGGACACGCGGGTTATTGACCTCAAAGGTCGCTGTGTCATTCCGGGTCTCAATGACTCGCACCTGCACCTGATCCGTGGCGGGCTGAACTACAACCTCGAACTGCGCTGGGAAGGTGTGCCCTCGCTGGCCGATGCGTTGCGCATGCTCAAGGAACAGGCCGAGCGCACACCAACGCCGCAATGGGTGCGCGTGGTGGGCGGCTGGAACGAGTTCCAGTTCGCCGAAAAACGCATGCCCACCCTGGAAGAACTCAACCAGGCGGCCCCGGACACCCCGGTCTTTGTTCTGCACCTGTATGACCGGGCCTTGCTCAATCGGGCCGCGCTGCGAGTGGCAGGTTATACCCGTGATACCCCGAACCCGCCGGGTGGCGAGATCGTACGCGATGCCAACGGCAATCCGACCGGCATGCTGGTGGCGCGGCCCAACGCGATGATTCTCTACTCGACCCTCGCCAAGGGGCCGAAGCTGCCGTTGGAGTATCAAGTCAACTCCACCCGCCAATTCATGCGCGAACTCAACCGCCTGGGCCTCACCAGTGCAATTGATGCCGGCGGGGGTTTCCAGAACTATCCCGACGATTATCAGGTCATCGAACAGCTGGCCAAAGATCAGCAGTTGACCATCCGTATCGCTTACAACCTGTTTACGCAAAAACCCAAGGAAGAACTGACTGACTTCAAGAACTGGACCAGTAGCGTGAAGCTGCACCAGGGCGATGACTTTCTGCGGCACAACGGTGCGGGAGAAATGCTGGTGTTCTCGGCAGCGGACTTCGAGGACTTCCTTGAGCCGCGCCCCGACTTGCCGCACACCATGGAAGACGAACTGGAGCCGGTGGTGCGCCATCTGGTGGAGCAGCGCTGGCCGTTCCGCCTGCACGCCACGTACAACGAGTCCATCAGTCGCATGCTCGACGTGTTTGAGAAGGTCAATCGCGATATCCCGTTCAATGGCTTGCCGTGGTTTTTCGACCATGCCGAAACCATCACACCCCATAACATCGAGCGGGTGAGGGCGCTGGGCGGCGGCATTGCGATTCAGGATCGCATGGCGTTCCAGGGCGAGTATTTCGTCGAGCGTTACGGCGCCAAAGCGGCCGAAGCCACGCCACCCATCAAACGCATGCTGGCCGAAGGCGTGCCGGTGGGGGCGGGGACCGATGCCACCCGCGTATCCAGCTACAACCCGTGGACTTCGCTGTACTGGATGGTCAGCGGTCGCACCGTCGGTGGCCTGGAGTTGCACCCCGAAGGCCTGCCCCGGCTGACCGCACTGGAGCTGTTCACCCACGGCAGCGCCTGGTTTTCATCCGAGCAGGGCAAGAAGGGGCAGATCAAGGTTGGTCAACTGGCCGACGTCGCTGCCCTTAGCGCGGATTTTTTCAGCGTCGACGAAGAAGCCATCAAATGGATCGAGTCGGTGTTGACCGTAGTGGGCGGCAAGGTGGTGTACGCCGCCGGCGACTTCGAAAAGCTTGGACCGGCCCGTGTACCGGTGTTGCCCGACTGGTCGCCGGTGGTGACAGTTCCTGGGCACTGGCGCCCGGGTGCGCCGTTGCAGGCTCAGGTTCACCTCTGCAGCGGGCCGTGCGCGGTGCATGCCCATGGCCATGAAAAAGCACGTTTGTCGAATGCACCGGTCAGCGACTTTGCCGGTTTTTGGGGCGCCTTTGGCTGCTCGTGTTTCGCATTTTGATCCTGTAACACCTATCTCTCGAGGAGTTTCACATGAGCAATGTTCCGTACAAGCGCCTGAACAAAGATGATGCTGTGGTGTTGCTGGTTGACCATCAAACCGGTCTGATCTCGCTGGTCCAGGATTTCTCGCCGAACGAATTCAAGAACAACGTGCTGGCGCTGGGGGATGTGGCCAAGTTTTTCAAACTGCCAACCATCCTCACCACCAGTTTTGAAAACGGTCCCAATGGCCCGATGGTGCCGGAGCTCAAGGAACAGTTCCCGGACGCCCCGTACATCCCGCGTCCGGGCCAGATCAACGCCTGGGACAACGAAGATTTCGTCAAGGCGGTCAAGGCGACCGGGCGCAAGCAGCTGATCATTGCGGGCGTGGTGACGGATGTATGTGTGACCTTCCCGACACTGTCGGCGCTGGCTGAAGGTTTTGACGTGTTTGTGGTGACAGATGCCTCGGGCACCTTCAACGAAACCGTGCAACAGGCCGCCTGGGCGCGGATGACGGCAGCGGGTGCACAGTTGATGAACTGGTTCTCGGTGGCGTGCGAGCTGCAAGGGGATTGGCGCAATGACATGGAAGGCCTGGCCAACCTGCTGTCGCCACGCATCCCCAACTACCGCAACTTGATGAACAGCTATTCGGTATTGACCGCCAAGTAATCTCCCTGGATGGATCAACCCCCGTAGCAGCTGCCTCGTTCCTTCGGCAGCTGCTACGGGGCGAGTGGTATCCGCTCAGCGCCTGTGCAACCAACTCAAAAAACCGCCTTTGATGGCCGGTGCCGGCGCGGCCATCAGCGCCATCCGGCTACTTTGTTCACGCACGGCCTGCAACCTGTTCAACGCCCGTCCTACCTCTGTGCGCTGCGCCATGCATTCGCGGGTCACCGACTTGTCGAGCCGATAAATGATGCTCGAAGTCAGCGTGGTAAAGGTCGCCTGGGACGGCGAATCCGTGAGGATGCTTTCTTCGCCCATGATCTCACCGGGCCCCATGCGTCCGGCTTCGACAGGCCCTGCTTCGTCGGGTACGGTCACGCTGACCACGCCGGTGGCGATGACCATCAGGCTGTCCGGCACCTCATCCAGAGCCAGCACCACCTGACCGGCCGCGTATTGCTGGGCAACCATGGAGTGGGCGATCTGGTCCCGTTCTTCTTCACTCAGCGAGCGGAAGATTTTCACCTCGTCGAGCAATGCCCGTGCCCGGCCCGCGGGTTCGATCACCGCATCAGGCTGGCGCGAAATACCCGCTGCCTCCAGATGCCGATGCGCCAGGTCGAACAGCTGGTTGCGCACCTCACTTTTTTTAGCCAGCTCGGCAATAAACCCGCTGGCCACGTATTCGGACATGGTCTCGCCTGCCTCCTTGAGCACCGCTTTGGGCGCAGGGTTAAGCAGCAGGCTGCTGCTGCCCTGCAACGTACGCTCCAACGCATCGAGCACTCGGCGCGGGCGGACATGGTTGGGCACCTGGATGCTAATCGACACGCCGTGCAGATGGGTGGGGCGACTCAGGTTGACGATCTTGGCCTTGGCCGCTACCGAGTTCGGCACGACCGCCGTGCTGCCCGCGCTGGTCAGCAGATGGGTGGCGCGCCAGTCGATATCCAGCACCTTGCCTTCGACACCATCGATCACTATCCAGTCATCCACCTGATACGGCTTGGTGGTGTTGAGCACGATGCCGGAAAACACGTCGCTCAAGGTGCTCTGCAATGCCAAACCAACCACAATCGCTACCACCCCGGAGGTCGCCAGCAAGCCTTTGACCGGCAACTCCAGTACGTAACCGGCGGCCGCCACGATGGCCGCCAGAAACACCAGTGCGCCGATCACATCCTGCAGCAGGCGGCCGCTGTGACCGATGCGGCGCATCAGCACCAGGCCAATCACTTCGGTAAGCACCCGCGCCGCGTACAGCCACCACACAATTCCCAGCGCAGTAGCCCCTAATAACGCCACCCGGTCATCGCTAAACAGCGGTGCCTGCAACGGGCTGATCCCTGCGTTGATGATGATCGTGCTGAAGACCGCAAACAGCGCCAGACGCACACCCACCCGCGTGACACGCTGCCTGAACGGCGCCAGATGCCAGAGTGCGGCATCGATCACCAGCAGTACGGCAGCCCAGGACAATGGGTGATCGAGGAGAAAGGACATGGGCAAACTCCGAAATGATTAAGGCAAATGAGTGGGAGCGAGCTTGCTCGCGAAGGCTCTAAAACTGAAGGGCTTCACGAGCAGGCTCGCTCCCACGAATACACCTGCAGCGAACAGAGAATAGACGGGTGTTGAAAAGGGAAAAAGCCGCTATAAAGGGTTTAACTGTCCACCAGGTCATGACAATGAACCCGTTCGAAGATATGCGTATTTTTTGCCAAGTCATGGACTCTGGCAGCTTCACGGCGGCGGCCGACCAATTGGGGCTGTCCAAGCAATTCGTGAGTCGGCGGCTGATGCAACTGGAGGCGCGGCTTGGGGTGCGTCTGCTCAACCGTTCCACCCGGCGACTGGATGTCACGCCGCTGGGGCAAACGTATTACGAGTCGGCCATGCGCTTGCTCAACGACGTCGAGCACATGGAGCAGGGCATCGCCGGGCAGACCAGCGAGCCACGGGGCACCCTGCGCGTCAGTGCTCCGTTGTCCTTCGCCATGGCGCATCTGGGCTGCCTGCTGCCGTTGTTTTTGCAGCGCTACAGCGGCGTGACCGTTGAAGTGGACCTCAGCGACCGGCCGGTGGACTTGCTCAGCGAAGGCTATGACCTGGCTTTGCGCATTGGCGTGCTTGAAGACTCCACCCTGATTGCCCGCCGTATCGCCAGCATCGAGCGGGTGTACTGTGCCAGCCCTGCCTACCTGGCCGAACGCGGCACACCGCTCAAACCCCAGGACCTGCACGAGCATGATTGCCTGCCCTATGGCCATGGCCGGCAAGTGCAGTGGCGCTTCGAAGGGCAGGGCAAGCCCCTGACCATCAACGTCAGCGGGCGCATGCGGGTCAATAATGGTGAGGTGCTCAGAGATGCGGCCGTCGCCGGATTGGGCGTTACCTACCTGCCGACCTTTATCGTCGGCTCGGCTCTGGAAAGCGGGCAACTGATACGGGTGCTGGACGATTACCGCTGCGCGCCGCTGGCGTTATCAGCGGTGTATCCACAGCATCGCCAGCGTTCGCTGCCGGTGCAGGCATTGATCGAATTTTTGCGCGAGCGGCTGGACCAGGTGCCTGGGGGGGTGTAGGGGGAGCCTGGCTCCCCCCGGTCGCTCATCAAACGATGGCGGGGTAATCGGCCATTGTGTCGGGCCACGGGCTCAACACTTCAAAGCCGTCGTCAGTCACGGCCACCATGTGCTCCCACTGAGCCGAAAGCGAGCCATCCTTGGTGACCACGGTCCAGTGATCGGGCAGGGTTTTCACATGGCGCTTGCCGGCGTTGAGCATGGGCTCGATGGTGAAAATCATGCCGGTTTTCAGTTTCATGCCCTGGCCCGGGTAGCCGTAGTGCAGCACCTGCGGTTCGTCGTGATAGACCTTGCCAATACCGTGGCCGCAATACTCGCGGACCACACTAAAGCCTTCTTTCTCGGCGAGGGTCTGGATGGCATGGCCAATGTCACCCAGGGTCGCGCCAGGGCGCACCATCCGGATACCGGCGCACATGGCGTCGTAGGTGGTCTTCACCAGATGCCGCGCTTCAGGGCTTGGCTCGCCGACGAAGTACATGCGGCTGGTGTCGCCGAACCAGCCATCCTTGACCACTGCGATATCGATATTGACGATGTCGCCGTCCTGCAGCACACGGCCAGAAGGAATGCCGTGGCACACCACCTCATTGACCGACGCACACACGGTTTTCGGAAAGCCGTGATAACCCACGTTGCCGGGGATGGCCTTTTGCACATTGACGATGTAGTCGTGGCAGATCTGGTCGAGCTGGTCGGTGGTCACGCCAGCCTTCACGTGCTCGCCGATCATGGCCAGCACTTCGGCTGCCAGCTTGCCCGCGACCTTGGACTGGGCGATTTGCGCCGGGGTATTGATAACAACGCTGGTTCTCATCAAACCGCTCCCGCAGTGGCGTCAGCCAGTTCGCACAATTGCTTCAAATCGAGGCCGCCCTGCAGTTCAGCCCGTATCAGCAGGCGGCAGATCTGGTTGTGATCCAGGTCGGGATGCAGTTCGGTCAACATGCCGATACGCATCCAGTGCTCTGCCTGCGCATTGATTGAACGGTTGAGTGCGTTGCTGGCGACCCGCAAGTTTTCATGGGTGGCGTCCGAAATTTTTACGATGCCCATCTGAGTGCTCAATATGAAATGTATATGAAACGTATATTAATCGAGTGCGGTACCGGATCGCAACTCAAAGGTCTGTTTGTCATGGACAGCGCGCAGGGTCGATCCCTATGCTGGGGCCATTAAAAAAACAATCAGAATGCCATGACCCTCAATGCCTCCCTCCACGCGTTGCTCCATTGGCTGGCCCGGCCGCACCGCAGCCTGGTAGCGCGCTATACCTTGCTGTCGGTATTCGTGATGAGCATTGCCCTGATCACCCTTGCCGTTCTTTATGAGCAATTGGCCAAGGACCTGCTCAACCGTCTGACCGGGGAGCGGCTTGACGCTCAGGCGCTGTCGACGGCAAACCGCTTGTCGTCATTTCTGGATGACCGCTTTTACCAGCTCTCGGCCCTGTCGAATCATCCCAACATGCCGGACTTCATCGTCGACCAGTCACCCCTGATCAGTGATGTGGACTCGCTGCTCAAGCTTGAGGGGGACTTGCCCTTTATGTACGGGGTGCTGTTTTTCGATGAGCAGGATCGGCTGGTCAAGGTGTTGCCGGGCCAGTCTGCCTCCGGGGAGCCTTACTGGGGCAGTGAGCACTGGTCCATCGCGGGTTTGCCGGTGCAAAAGGTGGGTGATGTCGAGGTCATTGGCCCGCTGCTGCCAAAAGCGGGGGGCTCGGGCAGCTTTCTGATCCGCAAGAGTGTGCGCAGTGGCCGTACCAATCAGCGGGTGCGGATTGCGCTGCATTTACGCCTGGCGTCCTTGACCGAGCTGCTGGTCAGTGCGGGCATGAGCGGTGTGGTTGCGCCGCTGTTGCGCGTACCCGGCGCAGCGTTTGTCGACCCTACTGGGCGACAGGTCAAGGCGCCGGTCCAATGGCATGAAGGGCCGGTCATTCTGCCGGGCTGGCAGTTAGTGTTCAGCGTTGAACCGGGGGCGATCCTCAAGCCGCTCAACGATGCCCGATGGTGGCTGTACTGGGTCGCTGCGGGTTTCATCGGGTTTATCCTGGTCGTATTTTTCACCCTTTCCCGGCAATTGCGTTCACGGGTCAGCACGCTGTTACAGGGCGCCCATCAACTGTCCATGGGCGACCTCACCTATCGTCTGGCCCAGCAACCCCGGGATGACGAAATCAGCCATGTCGCCCGGGCGTTCAACGTGATGGCCGAACGTCTGGCCCAAGTGATGGAAAAAACCGTACGCACAGAAAACCTCGCGGTGCTCGGTACCTTTGCCACCGGTGTTGCCCATGAGGTGCGCAACCCGCTGGCAACCATGAAAACTACCGTCCAGGCCCTGCTGCGCCGTGAGCAAGAGCCGCAACGGCGCCTGTTGCTGAGTGATCTGGTCCAGGAAATCGACCGCCTGTCACGGGTGACCAATGACTTGTTGGAGTACGGCAGACCGCGCCCGGCCATGCCGCGAGAGGTGGCAGTGGCTCAACTATTTGCGCAGACCGCTCACTTGGTGACGCCGCAGATGCAGGCGCGCAACATCGATTTCCAGTGCACTGCGCCACCTGACTTGCGGGTGTTTATCGACCCGGATCAGGCCCAGCAGGTGTTGCTCAATCTATGCCTGAACGCCCTGCAAGCCAGCAGCGAGGGGCAAACAGTCAGGCTCGACGCCGAGCAGTGGCAAGGGCGGGTACGTATCGTGATCACGGATCAGGGGTGCGGGATTTCCGCCGCCGACTTGCAGAATATTCGCCAGCCCTTTTTTACCCTTAAAGCCCGTGGCACGGGGTTGGGGCTGAGCATTAGCCAGCAACTGCTGGAGGCCAACGGCGCCCGAATGGAAATCGCCAGCACCCTGGGCGAGGGCACTCGGGTGGTACTGGATTGCCCGGCTGCTGCGAATGACACAGGCGATGAGCATAATTCGTAGCAGTTGCCGAAGGAACGAAGCCGCGTCCGGCGTGATGCGGCACCCCGACCAAGCTGTCATAAAGTCGGGGCATGCGCGGAGTCAGGTAAATCACACGTTCAGGTTTTACGATCGATTCGCAATCGAACGCAGCCTTCGGCTACTGCTATGGGTTTTGTATCGGCCTGAAATCTACAGAGAACGAATTGAAGTGAGTCGCTGATGCCCGATGTTCACGTTTTAATCGTCGATGATGAAGAAGCGCTGGTGCGCTCGCTCAGCTATGCATTGCGCGAGGAGGGTATGCGCATCAGCACGGCCAGCAGTGGTGAAGCGGCACTGCAACATCCCCTGGATGACATCGACATTGTCCTGCTCGATCTTGGCCTGCCGGGCATTGATGGCATGGCCACCCTGGACGGCTTGCGCCAGCGCAGCCCGTTGCTGCCGGTGATCATGATTTCAGCCCATGGTGACACTCGGGCCGCGGTGCAGGCAGTCAAGGGCGGGGCAACGGATTACCTGACCAAGCCATTTGAGCTGGATGACTTGCTTGCCACCATCAGCAGCACTCTGGCCCTTGATGTGCCGGAACCAATCACCAGTGGCGAGTTGGCGGCAGGCCTGCAAGGGCAGAGCGCGGTGATGTTGGCGCTGCATGGGGCCGTGCAGCGTATTGCCCGCAGTTCGGCAACGCGAATTCTGCTGCTGGGCGAATCCGGCACTGGCAAAACGCTGGTGGCCCAGGCCCTGCACGGCTACAGCTCGCGCGCTGGCAGCGCCTTTATCGAGGTTAACTGCGCGGCCTTGCCGGAGCAGTTGATTGAGGCTGAGCTGTTCGGCTCCGAAAAGGGTGCCTACACGGGCGCCCACCAAAAGCGGGCCGGGCTGGTCAGTCAGGCCAATGGCGGGACGTTGTTCCTGGATGAAATTGGCGAGTTGCCCCTGAGCCTGCAAGCCAAGCTTTTGCATTTTCTGGAGAACGGCAACTACCGCGCCGTGGGTGCCAGTCAGGCCAGCAGCGCGGATGTCAGGGTTGTGGCCGCCACTAATCGGGACCTGGCCGACGATGTGCGCCTGGGGCGGTTTCGTGAAGACCTGTTCTATCGTCTGAACGTGATCACCCTGGATATCCCGGCCTTGCGTGAACGTGAAGAAGATCTACTGCTTCTGGCCCGGTATTTTGCCCAGCGTCAGGCGCTTGAAGAGGGCGTGAGTCCGATCCGGTTCTTGCCTGACAGCGTCGAGCGGCTGCGCCGTCATCGCTGGCCCGGCAACGTGCGCGAGCTGAAGAACCTGGTGGAGCGTCTGACTATTCTTTTGCCGGGGCAGGGGATCAGTGCCGCGATGCTGCCCGTGCAGTTGCAAGAGTCTGTATTGCCCGACAACACGGCGCTGGTGCTGGGCGATCAACTCGAACGTGCCGAGCGTGAGCTGGTCACCGATGCCTTGACCCGTACGGCGGGCCACAAGGGCCTGGCCGCGCAACTGCTGGGGATTTCCCGGCATGCACTCAAGCGTCGCCTGCAACGCCTGGGCATTGAGCGCTCGCCCGAGCGCTAACCGCTCAGGGTTGCGCGCATGTTGAGCGGTTAGCGCTCAACATGCACGCCAGACGCCAATTTGTCGCCGCGGCCGCAGGCTGCGTCCGGCGTTCATGATTTTCGGTCGCTTCGCAACCGGGCGCAGCCTGCGGCAGCGGCTACAAGGCCGTGTTCGCTCTGGTTTACCGGCTTGGCACACCCTTTGCTCTATCCCTCTCGCTGCTTAACAAGAGGCGTTTTCAACGCCCAAAGGAATTTATGCACCCGATGCGTTCATGGCATTTTTGCGTCCTGGCTTTGGCTGGTCTGCTGATGGGTTCGCCTGTGTGGGCCGAGGTCGGTCGACTGGAGCTCGGCGTGCCGGCGGCCCAGGCCGACCTGACAATGGGTTGCCTGTATCCGATGACCGAACGTGCGGCCATCTACGGGCGAGACAGCATTGCCGGGATTCAGGTTGCCCTCGACGAATTGCAGGCCCGCCAGCAGGCCGGTGAACCCGTGCCGCGCTTGCGGGTGATCATTGATGATGACCAGTCCAAGGCCTCGTACGGGGTCAGCCTGGCCAAAAGCTTCATCCACAAGGATGGTGTGCAGGTGCTGTGCGGCATGGTCTCGTCCGGGGTCGCGCTGGCAGTCAGCCAACTGGCCCGCCAGGAAAAAGTGCTGATGATCGGCACTGATCATGCGTCTTCGCGCATGACCCTTGAAAACGGTCACCCCTATTATTTTCGCGTGACCAACGATACCTGGACGTCCATGGCGGCCGGTGCCCGTTACCTGCAAGCACTGCAGAAAAAAACCGGCTGGAAGCGCCTGGCCTTTATCGGCCCCGATTATGAATACGGTCACGTGTCGCGGGATGACCTGCATGCCGCCCTGAACCAGCTGGGCGTGAAATTCGACGATGTGATTGAGCTCTGGCCGCGCCTGTATGAGCCTGATTACTCGCCCTACATCACCGCGCTGGAACAGTCGAAACCCGACATTATCGTTTCGGCCATCTGGGGCGGCGACTTCCATGCCTTCGTCAAACAGGCTGCGGGTTCCCGCTTGCTGGAAACCTCGCGACTGGCGAACTTCGACACTGGGGCCAATTTCGATTTTCTGGTTGCCCTGGGCGACAAGGCCCCGGCGGGGCTGATCCTGTCTGCCCGGCATCACAACAATTGGCCGGACACCGAGCGCAACCGCTCGTTTGTTGAGCGCTTTCATCGGTTGAACGGGCGCTATCCAACCTATGCCGCCCAAGGCGCCTACACCGGCGTCATGGTGTTGGCCAAAGCCTTTGAAAAGACCGGGGGCGTAACTGACAGCCAGGCGTTGATCCGTGCACTGGAAGGCCTTGAAATCGCCTTGCCGGAAGACCCGCCCGGCACGTACTCGCGCATCGACCCTGTGACCCATCAGATCCAGCAGAGCCAGGCCATTGGCTCGCCGGTCCCCACTACCGCTTACCCGCCTGCCCAACTGATGCTGGGTGACTGGTCGGTGTATTCGGCGCAAGAGCTACAGCTCGACAGCGCCACGCTGAAGCGGCGACTGGCCGCACGAAAACCCGTTGACGAGCCTTAGCCGCTCACTCATCCATCGAGAACCAAGCATGAATAATTCCAAGAAAAGCATGTTGAAACACCCTTTGGCATTTGCCATCACTGCTGCCGGTCTGGCCCTGTCCTTGAGCGCGGGTGTGCAGGCCGCTGAAAACGGCAAGTTCCGCATTGGTATCGTGACCTTCCTGTCCGGTCCGGCGGCCGGTCCGTTTGGTGAGCCGTCGGCCAATGCCGCCAAGGTGCTGGTCGAAGGCCTGAATAAAGGGCAGTTGCCTGCACCCTACGACAAGCTGGGGATCAACGGCGCTGAAATCGAAGTGGTGATCATCGATGAGGCAGGCGGGGCCGCCAAGCAGGTCGAGGAATTCCGCAACCTGGTGCAGCGTCAGAAGGTCGATGCGGTGGTGGGGTACATCTCGTCCGGCGACTGCCTGGCCATTGCGCCGGTGGCTGAAGAGCTGGGGGCGATGACGGTGTTCTACGATTGCGGCACGTCGCAACTGTTCAAGGAAGACAAAACCCCGCAGTACGTATTCCGTACCAGCCTTGATGCGGCAGTGGACAACATCGGCGCGGCGCGATACCTGGCCAAGGTTCGTCCGGATGCGCAGAAGGTCGCCGGCATTCAGCAAAACTACGCCTGGGGCCAGGACAGCTGGAACGACTTTACCCATTCCATGGAGCAGTTGATGCCCAAGGCCAAAGTGGTTGAGTCGCAGATGCCCAAAGTGTTCCAGGGCCAGTACGGCGCTGAAATCTCGGCGATTTCGGTCAAGCGCCCCGACATCATTCATTCCAGCTTCTGGGGTGGCGACATGGAAGCGCTGGTGCTGCAAGCCAACGCCCGAGGTCTGCTCGAAGACGCAACGGCCGTCCTGACTTGCGGCGAGTCGGCCATCGACCGCTACAAGGATCAGGCACCCAACGGCATGATCATTGGCGGCCGTGGCCCGTTCGGCGCCTTTGCCCCGGATAACGAACTCAACCGCTGGTTCAAGGACAAGTACGTAGCGGCTTACAAGACCGCGCCGACTTACCCGGCCAGCAAAATGGCCCAGGCGATTCTCGGCCTCAAGCACGCGGCTGAAAATGCCAAGGTCGAGTCCGGAAAAATCCCGACTCCGCTGCAAATCGCCACGGCGTTCAAAGGCTCAACCTTCGAGTCGGTGTCCGGCACTGTGCAAATGGCTCGAGCCGATGGTCACCAGGCCATGCAGGGCATCGCCTACGGCGAGTACCAGTACGACCCGGCGAACAAAAAAGGCAGCGTGCAAAACGTCATCGCCTTTTCCGGTGAGTGCGTGACCCCGCCGGATGGCACCACTGCGCTGGAGTGGATCAAGGCCGGTTTCCCTGGCGCTCAGTGCAACTGACCACTCTCGGGGATGTGCGTCCTGAACCGATTTTGTAGCAGCTGCCGAAGGCTGCGTCCGATTGCGAAGCGATCGTAAAACCCCGCTCCGGGTTTTGACTGAATGATCGCGTGCGCGGGTTTAAGACGACTGCGTCGCCGGACGCAGCCTGCGGCAGCTGCTACGAGTTATCGGGGCGCCTCACGTCCTCCTGCAGAATCAAAGACAAGGTAGGACCTCTATGATGAGTCTTTTCGCGGTGCTGATTGACGGCACCATCTATGCCTCGTGGCTGTTTCTGGTTGCGGCAGGGCTCACGGTGATTTACGGGGTGATGCGCATCCTGAACATGGCCCACGGCAGCTTCTATGCCATTGGCGCCTACACCGCTGCGTCGCTGGTGGGCTGGTATTTCAACAACGGCATTGGCCCGGTCTGGGCTGGCTATTTGCTGATGCTGGGCTGCGCGCTGGTAGCGGGCCTGATCGTCGGCCTGATCATCGAGCGGGGCCTGTTGCGCTTTATGTACGGGCGCGACGAAGTGCTGATGGTGATCATCACTTACGCGCTGCTTCTGGTGCTTGAAGACACCATGAAGATGATCTGGGGCGTGAACCCTTACTTCGCTTATCAGCCTTACGCCGAGATGGGCCGCAGCGCCCTGGCCGGACTCAAGGTCTCCAATTACGACCTGATGCTGGTGGGGGTTTCCGCCGTGCTGGGGCTGTGCCTGTGGCTGTGGCTGGAGCGCACGCATCAGGGCAAGGTGCTGCGCGCCGTGATTCACGACCGCGAAGTGGCAATGGCCATGGGGGTCAATGTGCGGCGCATGTTCACCCTGGTGTTTGTGCTGGGCACCATGCTCGGCACGCTGGCGGGCGCGCTGACTGCGCCGGCTATTTCGGTGGTGCCGGGCATGGGGGTGGAAGTCATCGTGCTGGCATTTGCCGTGGTGGTGATCGGCGGTATGGGCAGCATCGAAGGCGCCGCGGTCGGTGCATTACTGGTGGGCTTGAGCCGGGCCGCGGCGGTGCATTACGCCCCGGAGTTCGAACTCTTTGTGATTTACGGGGTAATGGCGCTGGTGCTTGCAGTGCGTCCTCAAGGGCTGTTCGGCCGTGTACTGGCGAGGAAAATTTGATATGCGCCTGAGTAAAACCGAATTGATTCTGCTCGGCGTCGCCGTGCTGCTGGCCGCCGGTGGGTTTATCGCGCCGCAATGGCTGGTGTTCCTGCTGACGATGGCGCTGGCCAAGGCCATGGTGGTTCAGGGCGTGGTGATGCAAATGCGCGCCGGTCTGGTGACCTTCGGCCAGGGCCTGTTCTTCTGTGTGGGCGGTTACGCCGTGGGCATGAGCGGGCACTTTCTGGACATCACCGATCTGGCCGTGTTGTTGGTGATCGGGGTGGGCGCCGCGGTGCTGTTGGCCATGCTGCTGGGGCTGTTGATGACCCGCTACCGGGAGATTTTCTTCGCCATGCTGTCCTTGGCGTTCTCGATGATCCTCTACGGCGTGCTGGTAAAAAGTTCGGCGCTGGGCAGCACCGATGGCTTTAACGTCAAGGCCTGGACCTTGTTCGGCTGGACCCCGGCCTCAGGGCAAGCGCCGCTGGCGTTGTTTGTCATCATCGTGGCCTGCTCGGGATTGCTGGCGGTGTTGCTGCATCGCTACAGCCGTAGCAGCGCCGGGATGATGTGCGAAGCCATCCGTGAAAACGAAGTGCGGGTTGAATACCTGGGCCAGTCCCCACGCTGGGTGCTGTACATGAACTACGTTGCAGCGGCAGCGGTGTCGGCATTGGGCGGTGGTTTCATGGCCCTGTCTGCCGGGCATATCGACCCTGAAATGGCCTACTGGATCACCTCGGGCGAGTTCGTCTTTATCGCGCTGCTGGGCGGCACAGCCCATGTGGCGGCGCCGTTTATTGCGGCCATTTTGTTTGCAGTGGTGCGTACCTACGCCATCGAGCTGGTGCCACACAGCTGGCAGATGATTTTGGGCTTCACCTTGTTGGCAATCATCATCTTTCTGCCTAAAGGCTTATGGAGCCTGTTCACCGGGCAAGCACGGAGAGCAAAAGCATGACTTGCATCCTCGAAACCAAGGGCCTGTGCAAGTCGTTCGGCGCAGTCACGGCTGCCAAGGATGTGAATGTTCGCATCCATAAAGGCGAAGTGGTCGGCGTGATCGGCTCCAACGGCGCGGGTAAAACCACCTTTATCAACATGGTCACCGGCTACCTGAAACCCAGCAGTGGCGAGATTCTGTTCAACGGTCAGTCGATCATTGGCCATACGCCCCGGGCAATCACCCGTTCCGGAATGGCCCGTTCGTTCCAGGTGGCGCAGTTGTTCCCGCAACTGAGCGTGCTGGATAACCTGCTCATCGCCGTGTCGGCCGCACAAAGTCCGTTTCCATCGTTACTGGCACCGATGCGTAATGCGTCCCGCATCGCCCAGGCGGATGCGATCCTCGCCGAGTTCGATATCAGCCGCTGGCGCGATACGCCGGTCACGGCTGTGCCGCAAGGCGTGCGCAAACTGATCGACATTGCCATGGCGCTGATCGGCGACCCGCAAATGCTGCTGCTTGACGAACCCACCAGCGGAGTCAGCGCCGAAGAGAAAACTGCGCTGATGGACACCGTGATGCGGGTTGTCGCTCAGCATCAGGTCACGGTGTTGTTCGTGGAACATGACATGGACGTGGTTCGCCGCTATGTGTCGCGGATCATGGCTTTCTACAGTGGTGAAGTCCTGGCCGATGGCGCCCCCGAGGACGTGCTGGCCAACGCACGGGTGCAAGAGTTTGTGACCGGTGGCCCGAACGCTCACAAGAGGGCAGCGCAATGAGTCTGGATATTCGCAATCTGCACGTTTCGATCGAAGGCGTGCCCATCCTCCATGACGTCTCCCTGCAGGTGGGAAGCGGGCAGATGGTGGGCCTGATCGGCCACAATGGTGCGGGCAAAACCACCCTGATCCGCGCCATCATGGGTCTGCTGGACGCCGATTCAGGCTCGATCACCTTTGCTGGTCAGGACCTGCGCAGCCTGGCCGGTTTCACCCGCGCCGGGGCGGGTATCAGCTACCTGCCCGAAGACCGGCGCCTGATCCCGTCGCTGACCGTGGAAGAAAACATCCTGCTGCCAGTCTGGGCCAACAAATTGGCTGACAGCCAGCGCCGCCTGGAATGGGTCTACAGCCTGATTCCGGAAATCGCCCAGTTCCGTGACCGCAAGGCCATGCAGCTGTCCGGCGGGCAACAAAAGCTGGTGGCACTGGCGCGTGCATTGATGCCGGGCAACAAGTTGCTGCTGCTCGACGAGCCTTTTGAAGGTGTGGCGCCGGTGCTCTCCCGCCGCTTGAGCGAAGTGATCGCCAAGCTGGGTCAGGAAGGACTGTGCGTGCTGATTTCTGAATCTGATGACACTCACTCTGCCGATCTGGTCGATGCGTTGTTTCGCATCGAGCGCGGCAGTGTGACCGTAGGGTAGGGGCCACCATGTCAAAATTTATCTTTGAAACCACTGCGCGGGTGATCTGCGAAATCGATGGTGCGCTGCGCCTGGGCGCCCTGTGTCGCGAATTGAAAGCCGAGCGCGTGCTACTGATCAGCGACCCGGGACTGCTGCGTGCGGGGCTGCTGGATGCGCCGTTGCAAGCCATGCGCGACAGCGGTTTGCAGGTCACGTTGTACAGTGACGTGCAGGCCGATCCGCCTGCGGCATCGGTGCAGGATGCGGTTGAGGTTGCGCGTCAGTGCCGGGCACAGGTGGTGATCGGCCTGGGTGGCGGCAGCTCCCTGGACACGGCCAAGCTGGTGGCCTTGCTCTGCGGCCAGACGCAGTTTTTGGAGGACATCTACGGTATAGGTCTGGCCAAGGGGCCACGCTTGCCGCTGATTCAGGTTCCGACCACGGCAGGAACGGGTTCAGAGGTGACGGCGGTAGCAATTGTCACCACCCCCAGCCATGAGAAAAAGGGCGTGGTCAGCCCCTTGCTTTATCCCGACATCGCTTTGCTCGATGCCCGGCTAACGGTCGGCTTACCCCCAGCGGTCAGCGCCATGACCGGGGTCGACGCCATGGTGCATGCCATCGAGGCGTACACCAGCGTGCACAAAAAGAACGTGTTATCCGATGGTCTGGCCGTGCAGGCCCTGACCCTGCTGGCCGCCAACATGGACCGGGTACTGGCCGAACCGGACGACTTGCAGGCGCGTTCGGACATGCTGTTGGGCTCGATGCTGGCCGGCATGGCATTCGCTAACGCGCCAGTGGCCGCGGTGCACGCGCTGGCTTATCCACTGGGCGGGCATTTTCATGTCCCTCATGGGTTGAGCAATGCCCTGGTACTGGTTCCCGTACTGAACTTCAACCGCTCAGCGGCCGAACCGCTGTATGCGCAACTGGCCGCGGCGGTGTTGCCGGGGCAGCGGTTTGCCAGTGCAGCTGAGGCTTGCGATGGCTTTATCGATTTCATGACCCGCCTCGTGGCACGCATGCCCTTTGCCCAGCGCCTGCATGAAGTGGGCGTCACGCCTGAGGACCTTGACCGGTTGACCGATGACGCACTGAAAGTTGAGCGGCTGCTGATCAACAACCCGCGTCCCCTCGATCGCGACGATATCTACAGCATCTACGCCTCGGTGCTGTAAGCACGCTCACTCCAGGAGTTAAGCATGAACCATGAATTCAGAAGTGTGCCGCGCATCATCTGTGAGGCCGGAGCATTACAGGAAGTCGGCTCCGTATTCAGAGGCCTGGGTGCACAGCGCGTGATACTGGTGTGTGATCCGGGCATTGTCAGCCTGGGTTTTGCCGGGCAGGCTCAGGCGGTGCTTGAGACTGCGGGTTGCGAAGTGGCAGTGTTTGATCAGGTCGCGCCCGATCCGTCATCGACGCTGGTCGAGCAGGCAGTCAAACAGGCGCAAGGTTTCAAGGCCGATGGCGTGCTGGGGCTGGGCGGTGGCAGTTCGCTGGATGCGGCCAAACTGGTGGCATTGCTGATCAACAGCGAGCAATCCCTGGAAGACTTGTACGGGACCGACAAGGCTCAGGGCCAGCGCACGCCGCTGGTGTTGATGCCCACCACCTCGGGCACCGGTTCTGAGGTGACGTGGGTCTCAGTGATTACCGACGCTCAACAGCGCAAACAGGCGGTTTACTCGCCCCAGTTGCTGCCGGACGTGGCGATTCTCGACCCGCAACTGACCCTTGGCCTGCCAGCGAAAGTGACTGCGGCTACGGGGCTGGATGCGATGGTGCATGCCATTGAGGCCTACACCAGTCGCACCCGTAAAAACCCGATTTCTGATGGGCTGGCAACATCGGCCTTGGCGCTGCTCGGTGCCAACCTGCCCAAGGTTCTGGCCAACGGTCGGGACCTGGAAGCGCGTACCGCCATGTTGCAAGGTTCATTGATGGCTGGCATGGCGTTCGTCAATGCGTCGGTAGCGGCCATTCATGCGTTGGCCTACCCGCTGGGTGCACGGTTTCATATCCCTCATGGCCACGCCAATGCCCTGGTCATGGCGCCGGTGATCCGTTTCAACCTGGCCAGCGCTCAGCGCCACTACGCCGAACTGGCCGGGCACCTGCTGCAAGGCCAGCATTTTGACAATGAGGCCAGCGCCGCCGAAGCGTTTGTCCAGGCCGTTGAGGGGCTGGTCAAAGACAGTGGTCTAGAGCAGCGCCTGTCGAATTTGAACGTGGATCAAGCGTCACTGCCGGTGATGGCCAGCGAGGTGGTGGTGGGTATTCGTCGGCTGATCGACAGCAATCCCTGTGACATGACCGAGCAAGACGTGGAGGCCATTTACCGAAGCATTTACTAGTGGAACCCGTCGCAGCCTCGCTTCGCTCCTCAGCGACTTAGTTTCGACGTCAACTACGCGTCGTAGCAGTTGACGAGTAGAACGAGGCTACGTTCGATCGAGAAGCGGTCGCAAAGCCAGTACATGCGGTATGCCTGATAAACCGTGAAAGCTGATTTTACGACGGCTACGTCGGGGTACCGCATCACGCCGGACGCAGCCTCGTTCTACTCGTCAGCTGCTACAAAAACCCTTCCGTCATTGAGCAATGACGCGCCTGTCGCCAATCAGGCGCGTGCTGCTTCAGTGCGTTGCCAGTGTGTCCAGCGACTTGTCGACATACCCCTTGGCCAGCTCCACCAAGTGCATGACCGACAACACCAAATCGCGCGCAGGCCCGCTCAGGCCATTCCCCGCCTCATTCGCGCAAGCACCCGCACAGCGCAACAAGTCTGACGCCTGGGCCAAAGCCGCTTCTGAATTGACACTGTGCGGGATGGCCAGCATGGCCGTGCCTATAGGGCGATAAGGCTTATGGTTTTGCAGGTAGTAATTGAGCGCACGTTCGACGGCGGCACGGTCCAGCAACGGGTCGTGACTGTCAGCAGCATCGAGGGGTAAAGCAGGGGGATCGGGGGTGATTTTTTTCATGGCGTAACTCCGATTGTACTCAAGGAGCTGCCAGCACTCGCGACTAAGCAAATGGGAGGCAGCCGTGCGCAGGTTAGTCGACCGGTACATTCGGAAAAACCGGCGCGCTCGAAGGCGCCCTGCGCACGGCCACCATAAAACGCAGGCCGTAAAAAAGCGCCTCGCGGAGGTGGCGCCTTGCGCCGAATGTACACGTCGGGCGACTAAACCCAACCGCTGTTTTGCAGCGATTGGCCGAGACTATTCCCCGAAATGGACAGGCGCAAGCGAGCGGAATCTTCTCGGATGTTTCACAAGAATGAAAGCGAAACGTCGTACGAAATGACTGATTTCCAAGGCCTGAACACCCCGTATAGTCGCTGCCGCAGGCTGCGATAAGGGCCGAAGGACCTTCAAACAGGGTCGCTGCGCAACCCCTCGCAGCCTCGCTTCGCTCCTCAGCGACTACAGGTTTCGTCGTCAGCTTCTACGGATCGCGAGTACCACCCACCTCGCCCCAGGGGCGAAATCAATATTTCAGTTGGACACAAATGCTGGATATGTAATCGAAATACCTGTTTTGCGCGCAGCCACTAGAGGCGCGCGTTTGACCGGCATCAGAGTACCTACAGAATTGCTCAACGCCACAAATTGACTTTGGCCAGATCGATCAGCTCCCGTGCGCGGCCGTCCATCACTGTTTTGAGCATAAACAGGCCGAAACCCTTGGCCTGTTCGAAGGTTTTGGTCGGCGGCATGACCAGCTCCTGACGAGCGCTGACCACGTCCACCAGCACCGGGCCATCGTGGCTGAGCGCTTCACGCAACGCCGCTTCCAGCTCTGCGGGATGCTCCACCCGAATCCCTTTCACGCCCATGGCCTGGGCCATTGCCGCAAAGTTCGGGTTTTTCAGATCGCAGCCTACATCCGGGAAGCCCGCTGCTTTCATTTCCATTTCCACAAAGCCCAGGGTGCCGTTGTTGAGCACAATGACCTTGATCGGCAAACCCACCTGATTGAGGGTCAGAAAGTCGCCCATCATCATGGTGAAACCGCCATCGCCAGACATTGAAATGACTTGGCGATCAGGGAATGTGGCTTGCGCACCGATGGCCTGCAGCATGGCATTGGCCATGGAGCCGTGGTTGAACGAGCCGATCAGGCGACGTTTGCCGTTCATCTTCAAATAACGAGCAGCCCACGCGGTGGGCGTGCCGACATCGCAGGTGAAAATCGCATCCTCTGCCGCCAGCTCACTGACCAGACGATTGAGGTATTGCGGATGGATGATCGAACTGTCGGGGCCGCTTTCAGCCAGTGCATCGAGGTCGTCGCGGGCTTTTTTGTAGTCATCGCGGGCAGCATCGAGGTGGGCGCGATCCGGGTTTTGCATCACTTTGGGCAGCACTGCTTCAAGCGTCAGCTTTACATCGCCCAGCAGCCCCAATTGCAGCGGGCAACGGTTGCCCAGTGCTTCAGGGCGCAAGTCAATTTGTGCGATATAGCTGTGCTGCGGGTAAAACTGGCGATACGGAAAATTGGTCCCGAGCATCAGCAAGGTGTCGCAGTTCATCATCGCCTTGTACCCCGAGGCGAAGCCGATCAGGCCGGTCATGCCGACGTCATAAGGGTTGTCGTATTCGACATGTTCCTTACCGCGCAGGGCATGCACGATGGGCGCTTGCAAGCGTTCGGCCAGTGCCAGGATTTGCGCATGGGCGCCGGCACAGCCTGCGCCGCACAGCAGCGTGACTTTCTTGCCATCATTGAGAAACGACGCCAGCCGGTCGATATCGGCCGGGGCAGGGCAAATCATCGGCTGGGCAGGCTTTAGCCATTGCGGCACCTTGGCCTCGGTGGCTTGCAGCGCCACATCGCCGGGGATTACCACCACCGCCACTCCGCGTTTGGCAATGGCCATGCGCATGGCCCGCTGCAGAATCTGCGGCAACTGCTCGGCGCGGGACACCAACTCGACGTAGTGGCTGCATTCCTTGAACAGGCTTTCGGGGTGGGTGGCCTGGAAGTAATCGATACCGATTTCACTGCCGGGAATATGGGCGGCCAGTGCCAGCACCGGTACACCGCTGCGATGGGCGTCGAACAGGCCATTGATCAAGTGCAGGTTGCCTGGTCCGCAACTGCCGGCACATACCGCCAGCTCGCCGGTCAGATGGGCCTCGGCCCCGGCGGCAAAAGCGGCGGACTCCTCGTTGCGCATATGGATCCACTCGATCTGCTCCTGGCGGCGCAGGGCATCGGTAAACCCGTTGAGGGAATCGCCCACCACGCCAAACACGCGTTTTACGCCGGCTTGCTGCAGGGTTTCGGTGATGAAATCGGCAACCGTTCTGGTCATGGGGCTGGCTCCTCGAAGCAGTAAGGTGGATCAAGCAGGATAGACACTGCATGCGACCTTGCCGGTCTTTGAAACGTTCACCGGCCTTCGGGATGGGAATGTTTAGCGCAGGTGTAACCAAAGGTATAAAACTCTGCATTTAAACAAACGGGCCTGCCGTGTGAGGCTGGGTTCCCTTTTTGGCAACGGTTGCAGGTATGAGGCGTGGTCTGAGCAGTATTCAGTGCCAACGGCAGTCGCGCGCTCCTGCCGTGCGGCGTGTGCCATGCCTACCCTCAGAACTGGCCTTCTGGGCCCTGTTTCACTGCCGCCATGCCCGCCCGCCGGATGCTCGTTAGCCGTTAAATCCTGACTGTCGCGTACCCTCAAGGGGGGCGCCTGCCTGATACGAATCTACGAGTATTGCCATGAGTGCCTCAACCACGTTTGCCCCGCTCCAAGACGCCCTGGATTTTCTGGAACAGCACCCGGACATCGAGATGTTCGAGCTGTTCATCATCGATAACAACGGCGTGCCCCGTGGCAAGTTGCTGCACCGCGACGAACTGCTGGCGGTGTACGAAAGCGGTCGGCCGCTGCCGAGCACAATTTTGGGGTTGAGCATCAATGGCGATGATGTGGAAAACACCGGGCTGGTCTGGGATGTGGGTGATATCGATTGTCGCGCTTACCCCATCAGCGGCAGTTTGCAGCGCATGCCGTGGCGCTTGATTCCGACAGCCGCGGTGCAAGTCAGCATGCACCCGCAGCAGGGCATGCCCGCCACCGTGGCAGACCCCCGGCACCTGTTGGCCAAGGTGATCGACGGCCTCAAGGCCGATGGTTACTACCCGGTGATGGCGGCAGAGCTGGAGTTTTATCTGCTCGATCAACAGCGTGACAGCAACGGTCGGCCGCAACCGGCGCGCGATGCCGATGGTCAGCGTCCGCGTGCCACTCAGGTCTACGGGTTGCGTGAGCTGGAGCAAATCGAGCCGTTTTTGGCCGATCTTTACAGCGCCTGCAAGTTGCAAGGGATTCCGGCCCGTACGGCGATTTCCGAATACGCACCGGGGCAAGTGGAAATCACCCTGGAGCACCGCAACGATGCGTTGCAAGCGATGGACGAGGCCGTGCGCTACAAACGCCTGGTCAAGGGCGTGGCGCACAAGCACGGGATGGTTGCCTGTTTCATGGCCAAGCCCTTTGATGATCTGGCCGGCACCGGCATGCACATGCATGTGAGCCTGGCCGACAAGGAGGGCAACAACCTGTTTGCCAGTGAGGCCCCGCAGGGTACGCCGTTACTCAAGCAGGCGGTGGGGGGGATGCTCAGTACCTTGCTCGATTCGTTATTGATGTTTTGCCCGAATGCCAACTCGTATCGCCGTTTTCAGAGCAACAGCTATGCCCCGCTGGCAGCGACCTGGGGCGTGGACAATCGCACTGTCAGCTTGCGGGTCCCGGGCGGCCCTGCGTTTTCGCGGCACATAGAACACCGTATTTGTGGTGCCGACGCCAACCCGTACCTGGCCGCCGCTGCCATTCTGGCCGGTATTCATCGTGGTATTCGCGAGCAGATGGATCCCGGCGCTCCGATTGAAGGCAATGGTTATGCCCAGGCCACCGAAATGCTGCCGACCGACTGGCTGACCACCTTGCGCGCGCTGGAGGGTTCGCAGTGGGCGAAAGAGGCATTGGGGCCAGAGTTCTTGAAGGTGTACCTGGCAGTCAAGAACTCCGAATACCGGCAGTTCATGGGCGAGGTCGGTGAACAGGACTGGCGTTGGTATTTGCAGCAGGCGTAATGACTGACCACGAATCCGCGTAGCAGCTGCCGTCGGACGCAGCCTCGTTCCTACGGCAGCTGCTACGAGGTTTTGGGTGATCAAATGGTTTTCATGCTTGCGTGACAATTTTTTCACTGGTGCCCCGATAATCTCTGCGTCGATCATCATCAAACACAAGAGTTCGCGGGCCATGTCATCGCAGCCACCTTCTACCCATATTGAGCATGAGTTCGCCGAGCGTTATGACCGCGAGCATGCGAAGGTCTGCCTGCAAACACAGCCCCTGGGGGTTGTTCGCCGGCTGGCGTTGTGGCGCGAAAAACGTTTGGTCCGTCGTGCCCTGAAGGTGGCGGGCGAACCGGGGCTGGTACTGGATCTGGCTTGCGGTGCAGGACTTTTCTGGCCCGTGTTGGCCGAGCACGGCAATCGGGTGATCCTGGCCTCGGATTCGTCGCAAGCCATGCTCAATCATGCCCAGACCCACCACCCGGCCAGCTTGCTGGCGCGCATCAAGCTGTTTCAAAGCTCGGTGTTCTCCATCGATATTTCCGAGAACGCGGTGGACTGCATTTTTTGCATGCAGCTGTTCCACCATGTGCGTGACGCAGATCATCAGCTGGCTATTTTGCGTGAACTTCACCGGGTCAGCCGTGACAGCCTGATTTTGTCAGTGCCGATTGGTAGTGAGGCGCAGCGGGTCAATGACCCGCAACGCATCGTGGTAAGCAAGGGCGATATTGAAGCTCAGTTCAAACGGGCGGGTTTCAGTATCTTCAAACAGTACGAAGTGCTGCCCGGTTGTGGGATGGGCAGCATCTACATCCTGCGTAAGGACACTTAATTCAAGGCTTTCAAAATGTCGTACGCCAATTCGACACGTGCGTCGTTCGGGTAGTTTTTGTTGGCCAGGATGACAATCGATTTTTGCTCTGAAGGCACGAAAACCGCATAACCCCCGAAACCGTTGGTTGAGCCGGTCTTGTTGACCCACACCGCTTGTTGTGGCGCCAGTGGCGGGTTGAGGGCGATGGCGCCGTTGTTTTCGTAGGCCATTTTGTTCGAGTTGCCCACCCGCAATGACTTGAGTTCGACGGGATAAGCGTACTGCTCCCAGATCAGGTCCTGAGTCATGGGCCCCACGCGAAAATAACCTGTGCGGGTATCGGTCAATGCCCTGCGAATCAAAGGGCTGGCGTTGCCCTGTCCCAGACTCAGCTCGGTGAAGTGGACAAGGTCACGGGCAGTGGTCTTCACGCCGTAGGCTTCGTTGCCGAGTACACCCGGGTTCAGCCTCACCGGTTCATCGTCCTTGTTATAGCCTTGGGCATACAGTGGCATTTTGCTCGCGGGCACCGTCAGGTAGGTGCTGTTAAGCCCCAGCGCCGGGAACAGGTGTTGTTCCATGGCCTGGGTAAAAGGCATGTTCATGCTTTTGGCGGCAATCACGCCGAGCATGCCGATGCTCGGGTTGGCATAGCTGCGTTGTGTGCCCGCCGGGAACACCGGCTTCCAGGCTTTGAGGTAGTCCATCAGTTGGCGTTCGTCCTTCACGCTGTCAGGCACCTGCAAAGGGAATCCGCCTGCCGTGTGGGTGGCCAGATGGGTCAGCGTCACCTTGCCAAAAGGCGTGCCCTGGAGTTCGGGCTCGTAGGTGGCGACCGTATCGTTGAGCGAAAGCTGCCCCTTGGCTTGGGCATAAGTGGCCAGGGTGGCAGTAAATACCTTGCTGATGGAACCGACCTCAAACAGCGTGTCGGGGGTGACGGGTGCTTGGGTCGCCTTTGACGCCACGCCGAAATTATAAAAGTGTTGCTTGCCGTTGACGCTGATTGCGATGGCCATGCCGGGTACTGCGTACGCTTGCATAACGTGTCTGGCGCCGTTTTGCACTACGGCATCGAGTTCGGGCTCAGGGGTTTGAGCCAGGGCAGCATTGGCAAAGGCACAAAGACCTACCAGCGAGAAAGTCATTGCTGACAGCTTGCAGGACATTTTCATTGGATCTTCCTCGGTTTTTATAGGGCGCAAATCTACTCGTCTCGACACCGTCTAGTCCGATCGGCTTGTCACATAATGTGTTGTAACAAATCGTATGAAGCCTGAAGTCAGGCAACCTACCGGTAATAATGGCAAGTAGATGCAGGATTTTGACTCAACTTTCGTAGGTTTTTTCGCGTACAACATGACGAGTCGATGTCCGGAAATCCATGAGGGCGATATATACTGCGCGCCATTCTTCAAGGGAGAGCCGTGTGGCCATCGATATTCACTGGATTCGCGACAACGATAGCCTCGGCCAACATTGCGCCGAATGGCAAAAATTGCCGTTCGTAGCCCTCGACACCGAATTTATGCGGGTCGACACCTTTTATCCCATTGCCGGCCTGATCCAGATTGGCGACGGTACACGGGCTTATCTGATTGACCCGTTGACCATCGACAACTGGCAGCCACTGGCTGACCTGCTGGAAGACACATCGGTTGTTAAAGTCCTGCACGCGTGCAGCGAAGATCTTGAGGTTTTGCTGCGCCTGACTTCCAGCTTGCCGGTACCTTTGTTCGACACCCAACTGGCAGCGGCCTACCTGAACCTGGGCTTCTCCATGGGCTACTCGCGCCTGGTCAAGGAAGTGCTGGATATCGACCTGCCCAAAGGCGAAACCCGCTCTGACTGGCTGCAACGTCCGCTGTCTGAAACCCAGATCAGCTACGCCGCCGAAGATGCCGTGCATCTGGCTGAAGTCTACAAATTGCTGCATCCGCGTCTGTCTGCAGAAAAATACAGCTGGGTGCTGGAAGATGGCGCCGAACTTGTCGCCAACCTGCGCCGCGAAGTTGACCCTTACGAGGTGTATCGCGAAGCCAAGTTGGCGTGGAAACTGTCGCGGGCTCAGTTGGCTGTATTGCGTGAGATTTGCGCTTGGCGCGAGCACGAAGCCCGCGCCCGGGATCTGCCGCGTAACCGTGTGATACGTGAGCATGCGCTATGGCCGCTGGCCAAGACGCAGCCCGACAATCTGGTCGCGCTGGCTCGTATTGAAGACATGCACCCGCGCACCGTGCGTCAGGATGGTGAGTTTTTGCTTGATCTGATCAAGCGTGCTGGCAGTCTACCGCCAGACGAGTGGCCGCCCGCTGTACCCGAGCCTTTGCCGGTCGAGGCGGCGCTGCAGATCAAGCGTCTGCGTGCCATCGGCCAGGCACAGGCCGAGCGCCTGAACATTGCGCCGGAACTGATGCTGCGCAAGAAAACCCTGGAAGCCCTGCTAAAAAGCGGCTTCCCCAATGGCCCCTATCAATTGCCGGAATCACTGCGCGGCTGGCGCCGTGAGCTGATGGGCCAGGCCTTGCTCGATTGCCTGGCCACCGCTGGAGAACTGTCTTGAAACGTATTTGTTCTATTTATCGCAGCACCAAACGCAACGAAATGTATCTTTATGTGCTCAAGGCCGATGCTCTGGAGCGCGTGCCGGAACCTTTGCTGGCAGCCTTTGGCAAGCCATTCCATGCCTTTGACCTGGTACTGAGTCCGGAGCGAGCCCTGTCTCGCGAAGACATTCACAAGGTGCTGGAGAACCTGGAGACCCAGGGCTACCACTTGCAAATGCCACCGGCCGAAGACGAATATATCGAGCACTTGCCCGAAGAGCTGCTACGTCGCAACGACCCGATGTAAGTGCAGCGCCAGGTGTCCGGCTCCGGGCACCTGTCTTAAACGGACTCATTTTGATTGGCGGTGGCCGAACGCTCCGAGGCAAACCTCGGCGACGGGTGCTGGCAGTGGTTTAGAAAGGTTAGAAACATGCGCATCCTGATCGCCGAGAAAGACTACCCGCTCTACACCCAACTTCTGCAACGTATCGCACCGGATCTTGAGGTGCACTCCAGCGGGGACTCCGAACAACTGTCGCGCCTGGCTGGCGAGTGCCAGGTATGGCTGGGGCAACCGGATCTGTTGGCCACCCTGTTGCGTCAGGGCCATACGCCGGACTGGTTGCAGTCGACCTGGGCGGGGATTACGCCGTTATTGGCTGACGGTTTGCCACGTTCATACCGTCTGACCCGTGCGGTCGGTATTTTTGGCCAGGTGATGGCCGAATACGTGTTGACCTACATGCTCGGCCACGAGCGTGAAGTCATGGCCCGTCTGGTCAGCCAGGTCGAACGCAAGTGGGACAACCGCATGGGCCAGAGCCTGGTGGGGCGCAAGGTATTGATCGTCGGGGCCGGAGATATCGGCCAGACCGTGGCTCAATTTCTGCTGCCCTTTGGCGTTGAGCTGTATGCCATCGCCACGACCGCGCGAGAATTGGCGCCGTTCAAGGAAGTAGGCGTGTTGAACGATTTGCCGCGCATGGTGGGGGAGATGGATTACGTGATCAATCTGCTGCCCAATACGGCCGACACCCATGACGTCTACGATGCGCAGCTGTTTGCACAATTCAATCCCAATGCCGTGTTTATCAATGCCGGGCGCGGCGTTGCGGTGGTGGATGCCGATTTGGTCGAGGCCTTGCGAGTGGGGCATCTGGCGGGTGCGGTGATCGATGTTTGCCGTCAGGAGCCACTGCCGGCCAAACATCCCTTCTGGACCGCCTGGGGGTTGCTGCTCACAGGCCACAGCTCGGCGCCAACCTCGCCACCGATGATGGTGCAGCTGTTTGTCGACAACTTGCGGGCGTTTCAGGCGGGCGAGGCACTGCGTGGCGAAGTGGATTTCGAACGCGGTTACTAAACCGGTAGTCGCTGCCGCAGGCTGCGAGCTTTTGATGTTGAAAAGCTCGCAGCCTGCGGCAGCGACTACCGGGTTTGCACCAAGAGGTGCATTTACAGGCTGAAATCGCCTTCAGCCACCAGCTTGCTCAGTGGCTCGCGCTGGCTTGGCACTTCCTTGGCCTGCAGGTAATCCACCAACGTCGACTTGTCGCCGATCTTGCCGATGGCAACCATGGCCTGCACCGCGTAACCCTCAGGGATTTTCAGCTCTTTACGCGCCCGCTCGAAATCCAGACCGCTCATGCCGTGGGTATGCCAGCCGCTCAAATGCGCCTGCAGTGCCAGATGGCCCCAGGCCGCGCCGGTGTCGAACGCGTGGGTGGGTGCAGGTTTTTCTTCGGTGGTGCCCGGTGCGGCATAGGAGGTTTTGGAAACAATCACCACCAGTGCGGCGGCGTGCTTGGCCCAGCCCTGGTTGAACTCCACCAGCAGGCTCAGGTAACGGTCAAAGTCCGGAGTGCCGCGAAGGGCAAACAAGAAGCGCCAGGGTTGCGCGTTGTAGGCCGAAGGCGCCCAGCGCGCCGCTTCGAAAAAGCTCATCAGGGTCGCTTTGTCGATGGTCGCGTCGGTAAAGGCGCGGGGTGACCAGCGCAGGGTAAATTGCTCGTCAATCGAGTGATCGGCTTTACGGCTGTTAGCAGGCATGGCGGTTTCCTGAGGTAAATGTTACGTATTAATTCAGGGCCTAAAACTACTGTGATGTCGTCAAGGTGACAAGTCTGACGACAAGCCCTTGGCCCCAAGGGCCTTGGGCACTAGACTGGCGGCCTTTTCCACTCCCTGATGTTGATGTTTGAGCCATGGCCGCAATCGTTGAACCGTTCTGGATCCGCAAAACCCTCGATCAACTTGATCAAGAGGAATGGGAGTCGCTGTGCGACGGCTGCGGGTTGTGCTGCTTGCAAAAGCTCGAAGATGAAGACGACAACAGCGTCTACTACACGCGCATTGCCTGCAAACTGCTTGATCTGAAGACCTGTCAGTGCACCGACTACCCTAACCGTCGTGATTCGGTTCCGGACTGCATTCAGCTGTCGCCGGGCAAGGCCGAGGAATTCAAATGGCTGCCACCGACCTGCGGCTATCGTCTGGTCAGCGAGCGCAAGGACTTGCCGCTCTGGCACCACCTGGTCTGCGGTGACCCGGACGCAGTACACCATGAACGCATTTCGCAGTCGGGGCGCATGCTTGCTGAAGGCAGCGTGCCTGAAGACGACTGGGAAGATCATCTGATTTTCCGCGCCGGTTAAGTGCCGCAGCGCAGCAAAGGAGTGTGTATGGCGCTGCATTACAAATTGCCCCGGGGCTTGAGTCTGCTGCTGATACTGGCCTGCGGTCCGCTGTGGGCTTCGCAAAAAGTCGATCTCAACTACCACGTGCGACTGTTGCCCAAAAGCGATCAGGCCGAGGTACGGCTGACCCTTGGCGAAGGGGCGGCCGTGCGCAGCCTGGATTTCGACCTCGGGGAGCAGGGCAGTTACACCGATTTCAAGGCCGACGGACAATGGCAATTGAGCGCCGACCCTGCCCACGGTCGCGGCGTGTGGCGTCCCGCACCGGGTAATGCCAGCCTGAGCTACCGTGTGCGCTTGAACCAGCCGCGCAAGAACGGCAGCTTTGACACCCGGATAACACCCGATTGGGCATTGTTTCGCGGCGAACAGCTGGTTCCGCCCGCCAACCTCGATCAGCAAGATGGCGTCGAACTGGTGTCTCGCCTTGAGTTCGAGTTGCCCAATGGCTGGAAAAGCGTCGAAACCGCCTGGCCGCGTATCGGCAAGAACCGCTTCCGCATCGATGATGTCTCGCGTCTGTTTGACCGTCCCACCGGCTGGATGCTGGCGGGTAACCTGGGCAGCCGTCGCACCACAGTGGGTGAAACCGAAGTCACGGTAAGTGCGCCCAAGGGCCAGGGCATGCACCGCATGGATGTGCTGACCTTGTTGACGTTTGTCTGGCCGCAAGTTCAGGCCGTGTTCCCGCGCAACCCGCCCAAGTTGCTGATTGTCGGTGCGGGCAACCCGATGTGGAAGGGCGGTGCTGCGGCGCGCAACTCGATTTACCTTTACAGCGGACTGCCGCTGGTCAGTGAGAATGGCACCAGCACGCTGTTGCGTGAAGTGGTGCAGGTATTCAGCGGCATCAATGACGAGCCGGGCCACGACTGGATCGGTGAAGGCTTGAGCGAGTACTACGCCATCGAACTGATGCGCCGTGCGGGCGGCATGAGTGACGAGCGCTATCAAACCCTGCAGCACAAGCTCACAGCAGCCGGTAAAACCGTCACCCGACTGCGCGGCCAGCAGGCCGGCCCGGCAATGGTTGCGCGGGCCGTCACGCTATTGCAGTCGCTGGACCGCGAGATTCGTTTGCAAACCCATAACAAACGTTCGCTGGATGACGTCAGCCAGGCGCTGATGCGCATGGACAAGGTCAATACCGCGAGTTTTATCCAGTTGAGCGAAAGCGTGCTCGGTGGCCACTCCGAGGTGCTGGACACCCCGCTGTTGCGCTGACCCCAACCTCTGGTGTGGGAGCGGGCTTGCTCGCGATCGGATCGCTGCGGTTTAACTGGCACATCTCGTCGCCGCCATCGCGAGCAAGCCCGCTCCCACCGTGTTTTGCCAGCTTCTTTACGCCTTCTTTACGCCCCCGCATCCCTCTCGATCTCGATCCTTTACGCCCTCACTCCCCACACTCTCTCCCTACGCGGCAAGTGCCGCTTCGGGAGAGTTGCCATGGGCGTTCTGGATGGGGTGTCACTGCTGTTGGCAGTGTCGCTGTTCGTTTATCTGCTGGTTGCGCTGTTGCGCGCAGACCGGAACTAGGAGCGGGTATGCACAGTTATGACTATGGGCTGATCCTCGCCTTTTTTGCCTTGGTACTGTTGCCGGCGCCGTGGCTGGGACGCTTTTACTACAAGGTGATGGAAGGCCAGCGTACCTGGCTGACCCCGGTAATGGGCCCCGTCGAAAAAGTCTGCTATCGCATCGCCGGGGTAGACCCGGGCATTGAGCAAAGCTGGCAGAAATACACGTTGGCCCTGCTGGTCTTTAACCTGATGGGCTTTGTGTTGCTGTTTGCGATTCTGTTGCTTCAGCAGTATTTGCCCCTTAACCCGCAGCAGCTGCCGGGCCAGGAGTGGACGCAAGCGTTCAACACTGCCGTCAGTTTTGTCACCAACACCAACTGGCAGAGCTACAGCGGTGAAGCGACCCTGAGCTACTTCAGCCAGATGGCCGGCCTGACCGTGCAGAACTTCGTCAGCGCGGCCACCGGTCTGGCCGTGCTGGTTGCGCTGTGCCGTGGCATCAGCCGTCGCTCGGCGCATACCCTGGGCAACTTCTGGGTCGACATGACCCGTGCCACCCTCTACGGCTTGTTGCCACTGTGTGTGGTGCTGGCGCTGTTTTTGGTCTGGCAGGGCGTGCCGCAAACATTCGCTCATTACGTCAATGCCGTGACCCTGCAAGGCGTGGATCAAGTGATTCCCCTTGGGCCTGCCGCCAGCCAGATTGCGATCAAGCAATTGGGCACCAACGGCGGTGGCTTCTTCGGGGTGAACTCCGCGCACCCGTTCGAGAACCCAACGGCCTGGAGCAACCTGTTCGAGCTGGCCTCGATCATTCTGATCCCGGTGGCGCTGGTGTTCACTTTCGGCCACTACGTCAAGGATCTGCGCCAGAGCCGGGCGATTGTGGCCTGCATGCTGGCCTTGTTCCTGATCGGCGGCGGCACGGCGCTGTATGCCGAGTATCAGCCGAACCCGGCGCTCAACAGCCCGCTGGTTGAGCAGACGGCACCGCTGGAAGGCAAGGAAGTGCGCTTCGGCACCACCGGTACGGTGCTCTGGACCGAAACCACGACGTCGGCCTCCAACGGCTCGGTCAATGGCATGCACGACAGCCTCAACCCGCTGACCGGGATGGTGGCGCTGGTCAACATGATGGTCGGCGAAGTGATCTTCGGCGGCGTGGGCGCAGGGCTATACGGCATGTTGCTCAACGTGTTGATCGCGGTGTTCCTCGCCGGTCTGATGATTGGGCGAACCCCCGAGTACCTCGGTAAAAAGCTGCAAGCCAAGGAAGTCCAGTTGCTGGTGGTGACCTTACTGGTGATGCCGGTGGGCGTGCTGGTACTGGGTTCGATTGCCGCCGTGCTGCCCAGTGCTGTGGCCTCGGTCAGCAACCCAGGGCCCCACGGTTTCAGCCAGGTGCTTTACGCCTTTACCTCGGCCAGTGCCAACAACGGTTCGGCGTTTGCCGGGCTCAATGCCAACACGCCGTTCTACAACCTGATGCTGGGGCTGGGCATGTTGATCGGGCGCTTCGGTTACATCCTGCCGGTGCTGGCGTTGGCCGGTAGCCTGGCGCAGAAGAAGTCCGCGCCCATCGGCCAGAACAGTTTTCCAACCCACGGCCCGCTGTTTGTGGCGCTGTTGACCATGACCATTTTGCTGGTGGGCGGCTTGACCTTTTTGCCGACGTTGGCCCTTGGCCCTATCGCTGAACAACTGACCCCGGGCTTCTAAGGAGACGATGATGACAATGCCTGCTCCTGTTTCAAAGTTGACACCCACTCCTGAGGCCAAGGCGCCCGAATCACCCAAAACCTCGTTCGCCGACATCTGGCGCCCGGCGCTGCTGCAAGCCTTCGTCAAGCTCGACCCGCGTCAGCTCAAGCGCTCGCCGGTCATGCTGGTGGTTGAACTGACGGCGATTTTCACTACGGTGCTGTGCTTTATGCCAGAGCCGGCAGTGCCCACCGCAGTGGCCGTGCAAATCGCCCTGTGGCTGTGGTTTACCGTGTTGTTCGCCAACTTTGCCGAAGCGTTGGCCGAGGGCCGGGGCAAAGCCCGGGCCGACAGCCTCAAGGCTGGCAGCGTAGGCTTGAGTGCTCGTCGGCGTACCACCACGGGCAGTTTTGAAGGGGTGCCCGCCACCCGTTTGCGCAAGGGCGATGTGGTGCGCGTCGAAGCGGGGGAGATGATCCCCGGAGACGGCGAAGTCATCGAGGGGATTGCCGCGGTCAACGAAGCGGCGATTACCGGTGAGTCTGCGCCGGTGATCCGTGAGTCGGGCGGTGATCGCTCGGCGGTGACCGGCAACACGCGACTGGTGAGTGACTGGCTGCTGGTGCAAATCAGCACCAATCCCGGCGAGTCGACCTTGGACCGCATGATCGCCCTGGTCGAAGGTGCCAAGCGCCAGAAAACCCCCAATGAAGTGGCGCTGGATATCCTGCTGATCGGCTTGACCCTGATCTTTCTGATCGTGGTCGTGACCTTACAGCCGTTTGCCTACTTCGCCGGTGGCAGCTTGCCGCTGGTGTTTTTGGTGGCGCTGCTGGTCACGCTGATCCCGACCACCATTGGCGGCTTGCTGTCGGCCATTGGCATTGCCGGGATGGACCGTCTGGTGCGCCTCAACGTGATCGCCAAGTCAGGGCGGGCGGTTGAAGCAGCGGGTGATGTACATGTCCTGATGCTCGACAAGACCGGCACGATCACCTTCGGTAACCGTCGCTGCACGGCGTTGTATGCATCCCCCGGGGTGACGGCCAAAGAGCTGGCCGAAGGCGCGTTGCGGGCCTCGCTGGCGGACGAGACGGCCGAAGGCAAATCCATCGTTGAGTTCATCCGGGGCCAGTACGCCCTGCCTGAGCTGCCGGGGTCTGACTTCAGCGCGGTACCGTTTACGGCTGAAACGCGCTTGTCGGGGATCGATTACAACGGCCAGGTGTACCGCAAAGGGGCTGTGGATTCGGTGCTGGCGTTTGTCGGTCTCAAGCGCGGCGAACTGTTGCCCGCCCTGTCGCGGGAAATCGACAAGATTGCCCAGAGCGGCGGCACCCCGTTGCTGGTGTGCGCCCAAGGAAAGTTATTAGGTGCGATCCATCTCAAGGACGTGGTGAAACCGGGAATTCGCGAGCGCTTCGCTGAATTGCGCACGTTGGGGATTCGCACCGTCATGGTCACGGGCGACAACCCGCTGACCGCCGCAGCGATTGCCGCCGAAGCGGGGGTGGATGACGTGCTGGCAGAGGCCACACCGGAGAAAAAACTGGCGCGTATTCGTCATGAACAGAATGACGGGCGGCTGGTGGCCATGTGCGGTGATGGTGCCAACGACGCCCCGGCCCTGGCCCAGGCTGATGTCGGCATGGCAATGAACGACGGCACCCAGGCTGCCCGCGAAGCGGCAAACATGGTCGACCTCGACAGCGATCCGACCAAACTGCTTGATGTGGTGCAAATCGGCAAAGAGTTGCTGGTGACCCGTGGCGCGTTGACCACGTTCTCGATCGCCAACGACGTGGCCAAGTACTTTGCGATCCTGCCCGCGTTATTTGCTTCGATCTATCCGCAATTGGGCGTGCTGAACGTGATGGGGCTGAGCAGTCCGCAGAGCGCGATTTTGTCGGCCATCGTGTTCAACGCATTGATTATCGTGGTGCTGATCCCGCTGGCATTGCGTGGCGTACGTGTTCAGGCGGCCAGTGCTGCGCACTTGCTGCGTCGCAACTTGCTGATCTATGGCGTGGGCGGGCTGGTGGTGCCGTTTGTGGGCATCAAGCTGATCGACATGCTGCTCACGGCGCTGCATCTGGTTTAAGCATTGGAGGATTTCCCCATGACTACTTTTCTACGTCCGGCCCTGAGCCTGATGCTGTTGATGACCGCCATCACCGGCGTGATCTACCCGCTGACCGTCACCGGGATTGCGCAACTGGCGTTCCCGGAGCAGGCCAATGGCAGCCTGGTGCGCGACAGCGCTGGCAAGGTGCTGGGCTCGGCGCTGATCGCTCAGGACTTCAGTGGCGACACCTGGTTTCACCCCCGGCCATCGGCGGGGACCTATGCCACAGTGGCCAGTTCGGCCAGTAACCTGGCGCCGAGCAACCCGGCACTGGCCACGCGGGTCAAGGACAGCGCCACCCAGCTCGCCGTGCCGGGGCAGGGCCCGGTGCCACTGGCTTTGCTGACCACCTCGGGCAGCGGGCTGGACCCGCACTTGCCACCAGAGGCAATACGCTATCAACTGGCCCGTGTAGCTGCTGCGCGCAATGTGCCGGTGCAGTCCGTCGAGCAGCTGGTGGCTGAACATACCGAGCAGCCGCTGGTGGGGCCGCCGGTGGTTAACGTCTTGCTATTGAATCAGGCGTTGGCGCAGCTCAACAACTGACACCTTCATGTGTGGGAGCGGGCTTGCTCGCGATGGCAGCACTGCGGTTTATCTGACGACCGCATCGTTTGCATCGCGAGCAAGCCCGCTCCCACAGGTCACATACACACACCCGATTTACAGGTAAACCCATGAGTCATTCCGGTCGCGCCGATGCGCTGTTAGCTGATTTGCCACGCGCAGGCCGTGGCCGGCTCAAGGTGTTCCTTGGCGCGGCACCCGGCGTGGGCAAGACCTACGCTATGTTGCAAGCCGCTCACACTCAGTTGCGCCAAGGGGTTCAGGTGCTGGCCGGGGTCGTCGAAACCCATGGCCGGGCCGAGACCGAGGCGTTGCTCAATGGCTTGGCGCAGCAGCCGATGCTGCGCTCGGAATATCGCGGCGTGCAGCTCGAAGAAATGGACCTTGATGGATTGCTCGCGGCCAGGCCCAAGTTGGTGCTGGTCGATGAGCTGGCCCACAGCAACGCCCCTGGCAGCCGGCATGCCAAGCGCTGGCAGGACGTGCAGGAACTGCTGGCTGCCGGAATCGATGTGTACACCACGGTCAACGTCCAGCACCTGGAAAGCCTTAACGATCAAGTGCGCGGTATCACCGGGGTGCAAGTGCGTGAAACCCTGCCGGACTGGATCGTGCAGGAAGCCTACGAACTGTTGCTGATCGATCTGCCGCCCCGTGAACTGCTGGAGCGTTTGCGCGAGGGCAAGGTGTATGTGCCGGAACAGGCGCGGGCGGCGATTGATGCGTTTTTCAGCCAGACCAACCTCAACGCCCTGCGTGAACTGGCGATGCAGACGGCGGCCGTGTACGTCGACGATGAACTGGACAAAGGCTATCGCCAGCAGGGGCAATCGGCCCCGGCGTTGCGCGGCCGGTTACTGGTCGGGATCGATGGCGATGAGCATGCCGAGCGTCTGGTGCGTCACGCCAGCCGGGTTGCCGAACGTAGGCATTTGCCCTGGAGCCTGGTGCATGTCGACAACGGCACGGTACGTGACGAGCAATCACGCCTGCGCCTGCAAAGCGCTCAGCAACTGGCGGAGCGCCTTGGCGGCGAAGTGGTGTTGCTGCGTGCCGGTGAAGTAGCCAAAACCCTGATCCAGCACGCCGGTGAGCGCCGTGCCAGCTTGCTGCTGGTGGGCCAGTCGCGTTTGACCTGGCGCCGGCGGCTTTTGGGTGGCGGGCTGGCGGCGCGCTTGTTGCGCGATTCCCATGGCCTGGAAATCAACGTGCTCGATAACGAGCAATCTCCAGCGCCGACCGTCAGCCGGCGTGAACATTCGCTGGTGTGGTTTGACTACGGGCTGGCGCTGGTTGCCACGGTATTGGCCAGCGCCCTGGCCTGGGGGGTGTCCAGCGTGCTGGCGCTGCCCAATATCTCCCTGGTGTTCCTGGCCGCTGTGTTGCTGGTGGCTGTACGCAGCAGTCTGGGGCCGTCACTGGCCTGTGCGGCCATGTCATTTCTGGCCTATGACTTCCTATTCATCCCGCCCAATTTTTCTTTCAGCATTCAGCGCGAAGAAGACGTGCTCACGCTGGTGTTCTTTTTGCTGATGGCGGCGTTGACCGGCAACCTAGCGGCCCGTCAGCGTCGGCAATTGCAGGCCTTGCGCGATACCCAGCAAGAAACCACCGAGTTACTCGATCTGTCGCGCAAGCTCACCGCCGCCACCGATCGCAAGGCCGTGGTCAGTGCGGCCGGTCAGCACTTGAGCGGCTGGAAAGAGCTGGATGTGTGCCTGCTCAATCGCAATGACAATGGCGGCTGGGACGTTGAAACAGGCGGGCCGTTGCAGTTTTCCGAAGCCGAGCGCGCCGCTGCGGACTGGGCCTGGACCCATGACCAGCCCGCAGGCAAGGGTACGGGCACCTTGCCGATGGGGCGTTGGTGGTGGTGGCCGATAAGCGCCGAGGAAGGACCGTTGGCCTTGCTCGGGGTGTGCCCCAAGCAAGGGCAGCAACTCAGCGGCCAGCGACGTCGTTTGCTGATGGCTTTGAGCCAACCCCTGGCTCAGGCGCTGGCTCGCGCACGTTTGGCCCAGGACCTGGAAGCCGCCCGCCTGCACGGCGAAACCGAGCAGTTGCGCAGTGCGCTGCTGGCGTCGGTGTCCCATGATCTGCGCACGCCGCTGACCAGCATGCGTGGCAGCATCGACACCTTGCTGGCATTGGGAGAGGCAATTCCCTTGGCCGACCGGCGCGAATTGCTTGAGGGCACGCGTGATGAGGCGGAGCGGCTGGATCGCTATATCCAGAACCTGCTGGACATGACCCGGCTGGGCCACGGTGCATTGAAGCTGGCCCGTGATTGGGTATCGCCCGCCGACATTGCAGGCAGTGCGCTGAACCGTCTGCGTGCGGTGCTGGCGCCCTTGCAGGTGCAGGTGGATGTGCCGCCACAATTGCCGCTGCTGCACGTACACGGTGCATTGATTGAGCAGGCGCTGGTCAATGTGCTGGAAAACGCCGCGCGCTTTTCACCGCCCCACGGGCATTTGCAACTGACGGCAGGCGCGGACGAAAGTGAGCTGTGGTTTGCCGTCGGTGATCAGGGACCGGGAATCCCGGAGGAAGACCGGGCGAAGATTTTCGACATGTTTTACACCGCTGCCCGTGGCGATCGTGGCGGGCAGGGCACGGGCCTTGGTCTGGCAATCTGCCAGGGCATGGTGGGCGCCCACGGCGGGCGCATCACTGTCGGCGACGGCATCGGCGGGCAGGGCACGTGCATCACCTTGTATTTGCCGGTCAGCGTGCAGCCGGGCCTCGAGAATGAAGGGCCGGAACGTGAAGACTGATATTCTTGGGCCACCTCTTTGCCACGATCAGAAGCCATGAGCCACAGCGCGACTATTTTGGTCATCGACGATGAACCGCAAATTCGCAAGTTCTTGCGTATCAGTCTGGTATCCCAGGGCTACACCGTGCTTGAGGCTGCGACAGGCGCCGAAGGGTTGAGCCAGGCGGCGCTGAAGCGACCCGATGTGCTGGTGCTTGACTTGGGCTTGCCGGACATGGACGGCCAACAGGTACTGCGCGAATTCCGCGAGTGGTCCAGCGTGCCGGTGCTGGTACTTTCGGTGCGCGCCAGCGAAGCGCAAAAAGTCCAGGCACTGGACGGCGGGGCCAACGATTACGTGACCAAGCCTTTCGGTATTCAGGAATTTTTGGCGCGGATCCGTGCGTTGCTGCGTCAGGCGCCTGCGGGCGAGGTTCAGGCGTCGGCGCTCGAGCTCGGTCCGTTGACCGTTGACCTGGCCTTTCGCCGGGTGTTGCTCGAAGGCGTCGAGGTGGCCCTGACACGCAAGGAGTACGCCGTGCTGGCGCAACTGGCGCGCCATCCCGGGCGGGTCATCACCCAGCAGCAATTGCTCAAGGATATCTGGGGCCCGACCCATATCGAGAACAGCCATTACCTGCGCATCGTTGTCGGCCATTTGCGTCAGAAGCTGGCGGATGACCCGACCCGGCCCCGGTTTATCGTGACCGAGGCCGGGGTCGGTTATCGGTTGTTGGACGCCACGTCCTTTTCATAACGGTCCAGGGTGTCCTTGGCGATCATTCTGCCCAGTGCGATCAGCTCCGCAGCCTTGTAGAACTCAAAAAAACGGCACACCCGCTTGGGCACGTTGATCAGAATGTCCGGCGGGTAACCGGCAATCTTGTATTGCGCCAACGAGGTCTGCATCACTTCGAAACTCTGGTTGATCAAGTCCAGCAGTGAGGCCGGGCCCACGTTGTCGATGATGACTGAGCCGGTAGCCGACTTGGGCGAACCCTCTCCTGAACCGGGCCTGGCAGGTTGGCCCGAGTCAAGCCAGGGATTTGGCTGTTCCTGACTCAGCGGCTCGACCAGTGGCTTGAGCATTTCTTGCTCAAGGTTGAGCAACTGCTCGGCGTGTTTGTTACGAAACGGTATGCGCGAGCCCAGTGATGTCATCAGGTTGTCAAAGCGCCCTTTAAACGCGGCCGGGCGCTGGATAACGGGCAGTTGGTAATTGCTTTGATGGGTTGAGTTGAGGTTGACGGCGATGATCAGGTCGCAATGGCTGGAAACCACCGGCACGATAGGGAGCGGGTTGAGCAGGCTGCCGTCGACCAGCATGCGGTTGCCTTGCATCACCGGGGTGAACAGGCTGGGAATTGCCGCCGAGGCACGCATGGCCTGGTGCAGGCAGCCCTCCTGAAACCAGATTTCCTGCTGATGGGTGAGGTCGGTGGCGACAGCCGTGTAGGGGATGCGCAGGTCTTCGATGTTGATTTCACCGACGATGTTGCGGATATGGCCGAAGACTTTTTCGCCGCGAATCGCGCCCAGTCGGAAGCTGACGTCTACAAGGCGCAACACGTCGAGGTAGTCCAGGCTTTGAATCCAGTCGCTATACAGATCAAGCTTGCCGGCCGCATAAATTCCGCCGACCACCGCGCCCATCGAACAACCGGCGATACAGGCAATGTCATAGCCCCGACTCTCAAGCTCTTCAATCACGCCAATATGGGCATAGCCCCGTGCACCGCCGGAGCCCAATACCAATGCAATACGTTTTTTCATGAGCCCCACCTTTGCCTGACAGTGACCCACAATGCCTTTTTGTGAGTCGTAGGGACAGCTTTTGACATGAACCCGTATCTAGAGGCTAGGCTAGGCTCTGTTGATGTTTTGATCTTTGCGTTGTGGCACTTTTGTGCAGGTTGTTCGTCTGAGATTGCACTAAACATTTAATTTTGAGGAAAAAACCATGAAAGCATGGATGTGTGTGCCGTTGATTGCACTGGCATTGGCAGGTTGTGCGGGAACCAAGGCTTATCGCGATACCTGTGCCACGAACCTGGATGCGGCCTGGCATGAGCTGGATCTGGCCAAGGCAGAAGGCTTTGCCGGCACCGTCAGCTACTCCAAGGCGTTGTCCTTGTTGACGGCGGCCAAAACCCAGCAGCAGTTTGAAGCCTTTGAGGGTTGCACCAAGAAAGCCGAAAAGGCGCGTTTCTATATTCGTGAATCCCGCGCCGGACGTTGAGCCGGCGCAGTGAGGGTGGAGGGTGAGGATGTCTGAGCTGGTTGACCGGATAGTTGCAAACGTTGTGCGCCTGGAGGTCAGGCTGCTGGCCTGTCAGGCGCGTCTTGAAGCCGATACGGACCCTGAGGCCCTGCATGATCTGCGCACCACGGTGCGTCGTTTACGCAGCCTGTTGCGACCATTGCGTGGCTTGCCGGGCGTGGTGCAACTGGAAATGTCGGCGTCCCAGGTGGGCGTTTTGACTACCCCCTTGCGCGATCTTGAAGTGCTTGCGGCGCACTTGCAGGACAAGGGCTACCCGATTCAGGCACAACGTCGTCTGCAACAGTTGTCCGGCAGTTATGCCCGGGTGGCTGACAGTGAGCAGTTGGCTCAGCTGTTGATGATCCTCGATATGTTTCCACGCTTTCTGCGGGCCGCCGAGCGTGAAGGCTTGCTGCGCGGTTTGCGCAAGCGGATCGAAAAGGTCCTGGAAAAGCAGTGGCAAACCCTGGAAGCAGCCCTCAATGATCCGGGCCATGACCGCCATCGCGTCAGGCTGTTGATCAAGCGCGTGCGCTATGCCGCTGAGGCCTACCCTGAGTTGAATCAGTTGCCGCCTCTGGTTGTGACGCGGCTCAAGGGCGCGCAACAGGCCTTGGGCGAGTGGCACGATGCCTGGCAGTGGTTGTTGCAAGCCGAACAACAGGCCGATTTGCAGCCTTGTGTCGCTCAATGGCAGGCGACCCTTGAACGGGGTGAGAAACGGGCTGACAAGGCACTGGTCAAATTGAGTGCGGCTTGCTTCCACTCCTGATCTTTGGCCGATTCAGCGCTGTGCAGAGTCAGATGGATGGGTAGTATCCCGTCATATTTTCTGTTTTTGAGGTGCTCATGCAGTTTTGCGAATTGGTTGCGGCAGTGCGCAACACGCCCCTGAACGTAACAATCCCGGCAGACTGGGGGCAGGGACGTGCCAGCTTCGGTGGTTTGGTGGTGGCCTTGCAGTACGAAGCCATGCGCGCTCATGTGTCTGACGAGCGTGCGTTGCGTTCGCTTGCGGTGAGTTTTGTCGGCCCTGTCGAGGCGGATGTGCCGATCAGCTTTGAGGTCGAAGTGTTGCGTGAAGGTCGGGCCGTCAGCCAGGTAGTGGGTCGCGCTGTGCAAAAGGGTCAAGTAGTGACCCTGGTACAAGGCAGTTTTGGCGCATCACGGGAGTCAGCGGTGAGCGTCGACAGCGTGCCAGCTCCTGAGATGAAGGCCCCGGCCGAATGCCCGCTATTGCCCTATATCAAGGGCGTAACCCCTGAGTTCATGCGTCACCTGTCCATGGCATGGGCCGTTGGCGCCTTGCCGTTTACAGGCCGCGGTACGCGGGAAATGGGAGGGTGGATTCGTCTTGCCGGGGATGTGCAGGACGAACCTCTGACAGAAACCCACTTGCTGGCACTGGTGGATGCCTGGCCACCAGCGCTGTTGCCGCTGCTGAACAAGCCTACAGCGGGCAGCACGCTGACCTGGACCATCGAGTTCGTACAGCCATTGCCCCAAGCCAGCACGCTGGAGTGGTGCAAATACCTGGCGGTCATCGAGCATGCCCGTGACGGCTACGGTCATGTGGCTGCCAATTTGTGGACGCCGGGTGGCGAGCTGATAGCAATCAGTCGTCAGACCGTAGCCGTCTTCGGCTGATCAGAAGGTCTGGCTGTTATCCGTCTTGCTGTCGAGCTTGCGGCCCTGGTGTTGCAGGATCAGCGCCGCAAACAAGGCAACCAGACCGATCACCGCGCTCGTGGCGTTCTCACTGAAAACCCCCGACACCAGCAGCAGAAAAGCCACTATCAAGATAGGTATCGCGATCAGGTTGATTGCCTGATGCGTGCTGCCCTGATGGCTTTGAGGGTTGGAGCGCCATTGCCAGGCCGGTAAGTTTGGATGACGTTTGCCCATGATTGCTCTCCTTGTTCGAGGGTTCAGCTGTCGCTGAACCGGATAAACAAATCATAGATTTATGGCCGTCCTGCGGCGAATCAACAATGGCTATCAGCCTTATAGCTTTAACTGTCCAATGGCTTTATTCAGTTGGGCGGCCAAGGTTGCCAGCTCATTACTGGTAGTGGCCGAGTCGACGGTTTGTTGCACAGTGTTTTCGGTGACATCACGAATGCTCACCACTGCGCGGTTCATCTCTTCCGCCACCTGGCTTTGCTGTTCGGCTGCCACGGCAATCTGCGTGTTGCTTTCGCGCATCTGCGCCACGGCATGGGTGATTTCGGCCAATGCCACGCCCGCTTCCTGAGCTTGTTGTACACAGTCGTCGGCTTTGAATGAGCTTTCCTGCATAAAGTCCACTGCGTCACGGGTACCCGCCTGCAAGGCCGAGACCATTTTGGTGATTTCGTCGGTGGAGGTCTGCACCCGCTTGGCCAAGTGCCGCACTTCATCGGCGACCACCGCAAAGCCCCGGCCCATCTCGCCTGCGCGAGCGGCTTCAATGGCGGCGTTCAACGCCAGCAGGTTGGTCTGTTCAGCAATGCTGTGAATCACACCGACCACGCCATTGATTTTTTGGCTGTCTTGCGCCAGCTGCTGAATCATCTCGGCAGTGGTTTGCACCCCGGTGGACAGGCTGGCGATGGATTGCTGTACGCGGCTAACCACCTGCTGGCCGCTACCGGCCAGGTTGTCTGCCGTTTGCGACAGGTCGCGGGTGGCGCCTGCGTGTTGCGCAATGTGATAGACCGTGGCCGACATTTGATTGATCGCGGTAGCGGCCTGGTCGGTCTCGCTTTGCTGGCCGAGCATGCCGTGGCGTACCTCGTCCATGCTGCTGGCCAGGCGGGTGGCACCGGCGTCCAGTTGCGCCGCAGTCTGGGCCACGGTGTTGACCACGCGCTGATAGCCGGCCTGCATGGCGTTGAAGGCGCTGGCCATCTGCCCGACTTCATCGGTACAGGCCAGAGGAACCCGAGCAGACAGGTCGCCGGTTTTCTCGACATGCAGCATCACGTCCTTGAGGGTATTGAGCTGGCTAAGCAGGAAGCGGATCAGCAATTGCGAGGCGCAGAGCATGGCCAGCATCAGGATCAGCACGGCGGCGGCATAGTTGGGCAGTCGCTCGACAAACACCTGCGCCAGACTTGGCGCATAGGCCAGCACTGCAATCTTTTGCCCGTCATCGCGGGTCACCACGTCGGCGCCCAACAGCAGATCGTGGCCTGACAGCGGCATGGGATTGATCGAAACCCAACCGTTGGCCTGATTGAGCTGTGGCAGGGCTTGATCGTTGACGTTGGGGATCTGGTTGGGCTCGAGGCGCAGCAAATGCCTGGCCTCAGGCAGGGGTTGCCCGGAGGGCCATGCTTTGAGCAATTGAGCCTGGTCCCGGGCGCCGACCTGAGCGGCGGCACCGCGCGATTGCTGCTCAAGCTGCACGGCGTAGAGCACCAGCAGCAGTGTGGTGACAAAAGCCACCGCATTGACTGCCCAGAATTTGTATTTGAGCGAGATGTTGCTAAGCCAGGTACCCATGGGAGGTCTTCTCTGATTTGGCGCAAACAATGTTGGCAAGGTGCCATCATTGTGCCGCTATTCAGTGAGGATCTTGTTGATGTGGGTCAAGAGAGCAAAGCTCTTTGTAGATACTCTGGTGTAGGCCAAGCCCTATTGTGGGAGCGAGCCTGCTAGCGAACGACCTTCGCGAGCAGGCTCGCTCCCACAGTTGCCGTTGTCCTGCTGCAGCCTCGTTCCTTCGCCAGCGGCTACGAGTTCTGGGCCAGTACCGGCAACCCATAAAATGCCCGTGCGCAGGCGGTCGTGTGTTCGGCCAGGTCCTGTTCGCTTTCACCACGATGCACGGCCACTTCGCGCAGCACGTCGGTCAGGTAAGCCGGTTCGTTGCGGCCATTTTTCGGTTTGGGTCGCAGAGTGCGTGGCAGCAAGTAGGGCGCGTCACTTTCCAGCATCAGGCGACCCCGGGGGATGTCCCGTACCAGCGGGTGCAAGTGGGTGCCGCGACGCTCGTCGCAGATCCAGCCGGTAATGCCGACGTGCAGGTCCAGATCGAGATAACTGAACAGCGCCTTTTTTTCGCCGGTGAAACAGTGCACGACAGCGGCCGGCAAGCGATCACGGAAGTCGCGCAGGATTTCGAGCAGACGCTGATTGGCATCGCGCTCATGCAGAAACACCGGTAGTTGCAGGTCAACGGCCATTGCCAGGTGTTCTTCCAGCACTTTCTCTTGCTGGGCACGGGGCGAGAAATCGCGGTTGAAATCCAGGCCGCATTCACCGACGGCACACACACCGGGCTCCTTGAGCAAGGCGAGCAACTGGCGGGCGCTGTCGCCGTTCCAGTCACTGGCCGAGTGCGGGTGAATGCCGGCGGTGGAGAACAGTCGCTGACCGCTTTCATCCAGGTCGCGGCAGAGTTGCAAGGCCTGTTCGCTGCCTTCAACGCTGGTGCCGGTCAGCACCAATTGGCACACGCCCGCCGCGTAAGCACGGTCCAGAACGGCCTGGTGCTTGCCGTCGAAGCTTGGGTTGGTCAGGTTGACGCCGATATCGATGAGTTGCATGGTGCTACCTCAGGCCACAAGCCGCGAAGCATATCAGAGCTGTAGATTTATAAGAAAAACCAAGAACTACAGACAGTTATGGTTGTCTTTGAATGCCGCAACAACGCAATGCCCGGTTTTCCACAGGACGCATTGACTGTTTTGCGCGCTGTTTCCAGCGCTTAAAAGTCCCAAATGGGGCAACCGGTTGTCGGGTAATCCGACAGGGTGCTGGGCTGTATTCTTTCCGGAGAACGGATGACAAGACCGACGCTATTGATTGCGCTGTGCCTGCTGCTACTGCCACTACCGGCACTGGCACGATTGGCCGGACCCTTGCAGGTCGGGCAGCCGAGTCAGGTCCGCGATCTGGCGCAAATCCGCAGCAGTCAGGTGCTGCGGGTGTTGGTCAACCAGAGCCGCAACAGCTCGGGAGAAGTGCAAGGCCAGGCCATCGGCGTTGAATACCATCGTCTGCGTGCGTTCGAACGCTTCCTCAACAGCCATGCCCGTGATGGCCAGGAAATTACTCTCAAGATCATTCCCAAAGCCAAGGACCAACTCCTGGGCGCCTTGTCCCGTGGTGAAGGCGATGTGGTTGCCCCGGGGGAGTTGATTGATTTCAAGCCCAGTCGCGCCATCAGCGCCAGCGAGCCGATCGTCGACGATGTGCCATTGCTGTTGGTGGGGGTCAAGGGCGAACGTCGCTTCACCCGTCTTGAACAGCTGTCGGGCCGAACGGTGGCGTTGACCACGGGCAGCGCGGCTGGCGCCTCGGTCAATTTGATCAATCAAAAACTCGCATTGCGCAAACTGCCGCCGGTGAAGATCGAATGGGTAGACCCGACTCTGGCGGTGGAAGATGTGCTGGAGATGGTGCAGGCCGGCATTTTTCACCTGACCATCGTTGAGCGCCCGATTGCCGAGCGTTGGGCCACCTTGATGCCCAAGCTGCGGTTTGACCGTAAGGTGCTGGTCAGCGAACCCGACGCGATGCGCTGGTATGTGCGTCGCGATGCCTCGATGTTGCGTGCCAGTATCGACCGCTTTCTGGACGGCTATAAGGCACCGGCCGATCAGGACGTGGCGTTTGAGCGGGTGTATCGACGTTTGTATCGGGTGCATTACCCCTTGGCCCGAGCCGACCGCCAGAAGCTTGAAAAGCTGCGTCCGGTGTTGCAAAAGCATGCTCGCCAGCAAGGCATGGACTGGTTGAACCTGGCGGCGCTGGCATTCAAGGAGTCAACCCTGAACCCGAATGCCAAGGGCGTTGGCGGAGCGACAGGGCTGTTGCAAATTACCCCCTCTGCAGCGCAGCGGGTGGGGGTCAACAACATTCAAAACGTCGATAACAATGTACAGGCCGGTGCCCGGTACCTGGCTCTGATCCGCCGCAAATTCTTCGCCAGCCCCAAACTCAACGAGCGTGAGCGCATGGCCTTTGTCCTGGCGGCGTACAACATGGGCCCCGAGCGGGTACAAGGCATGCGCGCAGAAGCCAGGCGACGGGGGCTGAACCCTAATCAATGGTTTTTTCAGGTGGAACGAATTGCCATGGAGCAGGTGGGAATGGGCGCTGTCAGCTATGTTAATAGCGTGAATAAATACTATTTGGCCTTTGATCGGGTGCGCGACTCTCTGGAGCCCGCAAAAGCTGAGCTGGCCTCACGAAAATAATCGAAAAAACTGATTGTTATCTTGGGTTTATTCGACTTTTCACATTCTAAAAACTGATTAGTATGGCGGGCATTCCCCAACTGATTACCTAAAGGACTTCACCATGAGCAAATTGATCCATACCGTACTGGGCAGCCGCGCAGGTTATGGTTTGACTGTTTTGCGTATCTTCGTAGGCATCATCTTTGCAGCTCACGGTTCGCAGAAACTTTTCGGCTGGTTTGGCGGTGGCGGGTTGGCCGGCACGGCGCAATGGATGGAAAGCATCGGCCTGGCACCGGGTACGTTGATGGCGGTGCTGGCGGGCGGTACCGAGTTTCTGGGTGGTCTGGCGCTGATCGTTGGCCTGCTGGCTCGACCTGCGGCATTAGGCCTGTCGTTTACCTTGCTGGTGGCGATTTTCTCGGTGCATATCCATAACGGTCTGTTTATGGCAAACAACGGTTATGAATTTGCCTTGGCTCTGTTGGGCGGCACCCTCGCTGTATTGTTCGAAGGTGCAGGCAAGTTGTCCCTCGATCGTGCGATTACCGACTGAAAATCGAATGTTCGTAAAAAGACCCGCCCAGAGCGGGTCTTTTTCGTTTTACATGATTGTTGACAGTTGTAAGCAGGTTTATCTAGGATGTTTCTTGCGCCGATTTAAACAGCTACTTGCGGGGCGCCAGAGGGTCTAGAGACCGTCTAAGAGGCTTGAAGCACGCCTCGAAATACCGCTAAAGCGCTGGTTCGGTGTTGCCTCTCACCTGCCACGCAGAATCTTGAGGCGGAGAACCGATACAGATGAGTCACCCACGTCCCCTGGTACGTCTTGCGCCGATCTCGGCCAGCCCTGCTTTGCGCAATCCAAAAATCCTTCTTGGCGGTAAACACCAGCCCACATTATTGCGCTGTCTGGACGGCTGGCCGCGTCGAAAGGGCCGGGCTACGGCATTTCTGATCCAGTTTGTCGAAGAGGGTGATCCGCTGGCGCGCTTTGCTGCTGACAGTTTTGACCTGGCAGTGATCCAGTCCCCCGATGCCGACAATGCCGAGCAGGTGATTCATAACCTGACCCGCGTTTGCCGCCAGGGGCTGATTACACTGCGTTGAGGCTCCAGCACCGTAGCAGCTGCTACGGATGGGATCAGAAACGGTCCAGCCGGTACGGGTGCAACTCAGGTAGCGCATGGGCACTGGTTGCCCCCGCCAACTGCGCAATCAATTCCGCAGTCACTGCTGCCTGTGTCAGGCCAAGATGTTGGTGGCCAAAGGCAAGTAGCACCTTGCCGTCACCTACCTTGTCGATAATCGGCAATGAGTCTGGCAGCGACGGCCGAAAGCCCATCCACGGCGTGGCGGCTTGCGCGTTCAGGTCACGACGGAACAACCCTTTGCTCAGCCGATGTAACTGCCAGGCGCGCTCCATGCTAGGTGGCGCCTGCAATCCTGCAAACTCAACAGTACCCGCCAGTCTCAGACCGTCAGTCATCGGGGTCATGATGAACTTGCGCTCCAGCGAGGTGACGGCAAAAGGCAGCCGGTCATGTTCGTGGGGCAGCATCAGGTGGTAACCGCGCTCGGTATCCAGTGGGACCTTTTTGCCGGTCAGGTCGGCGGTGAGTTTCGCCGAATGGGCGCCGCAGGCAATCACTACCCGCCGGGCCGTCACACGGCCCTGAGGGGTGACCAGACTCACACCAGTCTCGTTCAGGTGCCCGCCCGTGACCTGTTGCGTGAGGAACTGCACACCGCAGGTTCTGGCGGCGTTCACCAGTTCGCATACCACGCGGTAGGGGTCGATAAAGTGCCCGGTCGCCGGGAAAAACAACCCGCCCTGAATCTGCTCGCTGAGTTGCGGCGCGGTCTCGTGTACCGCCTTGGCCTCCCAGAACTCAACCGGTACCTGTTGCTGACGCATGCGTGCCTGTAGCGCTTGGAGCGCGGGGCGTGATTCAGGTCGCTCGTAGACCAGCAATGAGCCGTCTTCGCGCATCAGGCCGGGGCAGTCAATGCCGTCCAGCAGCCGGTGCCAGGCATCCAGGCTGCTTTCATTGAGGGCTCGGATACCGGCCACGGTGCGCTGGAAAGGCGCCGGGCGCAGGTTCAGCAGCAGCCGGGTAAACCAGGGCAGGGCACGGGGCATGTATTTCCAGTCCAGGCGCAGGGGGCCCATCGGGTCCATGAGCATGGCCGGCAACCGCTTGAGGATAGACAGGTCGGCAATCGGGAACACCTGTTCGGTTGCCAGATGCCCTGCATTGCCAAACGAGGCCCCCTGGCCCGGCTCCTGCTGGTCGATGACCACTACCCGCAGACCCTGTCGCGCCAACTGAAGGGCGCAGGCGACGCCGATAATGCCGGCGCCGACCACCGCAATGTCAGCGTTCTGGTGCGCGCTGTTTGAGCTGAAATGATCAGGCATTTTGTTGGGCTTCTCTGTGGCCATCGAGCAGGCGGCGCAGTTGCAGAGGATTGTCGTGCTTGAGTGCGGTGGGCAACAAGCTGTCCGGGAAGTCCTGATAGCAGACCGGGCGCAGGAAACGCAGGATAGCCGCGGTGCCGACCGAGGTGGTTCGCGTGTCGGAGGTGGCCGGGAATGGGCCTCCGTGGACCATCGCATCACACACCTCAACACCGGTGGGCCAGCCGTTGACCAGCAGGCGTCCGGCTTTGCGTTCCAGAGTCGGCAACAAGGCCCTGGCACTTTCCAGGTCTGCGTCATCCAGTTGCAGGGTGATGGTCAACTGGCCTTCCAGATGCTCGAAGACCTGGCGGATCTCTTCATCATCGGCGCATTGCACGACCAGCGACGCGGCCCCGAATACCTCGGCCTGCAACGCCGGATCGGCGATAAAGTCCCGGGCCCGGGTGACAAACAGGTGGGCCTGGCATTGGTTGGGCGTATCGCCTTTCAAGCCTGCTGCGGCTTCTTGCGCGCTGCTCAGTTCGTGCAGCGCGCCGACGCCAGCTTCATAAGCCTGGAAAATCCCGGGAGTGAGCATGGTCTGCGCCGGGCTGCGCTGTATCAGTGCGGCAGCGGCGTTGATGAAACGATCCAGGGCGGGGCCCTGGCGGGCAATGACCAGTCCCGGGTTGGTGCAAAACTGGCCAGCCCCTTGAGTCAGGGAGGTCACGAAGCCTTGTGCCAGCGCTTCACCGCGAGCCTGCAAGGCCGCGGGGAAGAGTAACACCGGATTGATCGAACTCATTTCTGCATACACAGGGATGGGTTCAGGGCGTGCCTGGGCCGCCTTGCACAAGGCCAGACCACCGCTGCGTGAGCCGGTAAAACCGACGGCTTTGATTCGTGGGTCGGTCACCAGGGCAATGCCCACCTCGCGACCGGAACCGAACAGCAGCGAAAACACGCCGGCATGCAGTCCCGATTTTTTCACCGCCCGGGCCACCGCGTGGCCGACCAGTTCGCTGGTGCCGGGGTGTGCGCTGTGAGCCTTGACCACAACCGGGCAGCCGGCGGCGAGAGCCGATGCGGTGTCGCCACCTGCGACGGAGAAGGCCAGCGGGAAGTTGCTGGCACCGAATACGGCTACTGGCCCCAGCGCCACCTGGCGTTGACGCAGGTCTGAACGGGGCAGGGGCTGACGTTCAGGCAAGGCGCTGTCGACTCGCACATCAAGCCATTCACCCGCGCGCACGGTGCGGGCAAAGGTGCGCAGCTGCTGGCAGGTCCGGCCGCGCTCACCGAGGATGCGTGGGCGTGGCAGGCCAGATTCGCAGACTGCACGGTCGATCAACTCATCGCCGATGGCTTCGATTTCATCGGCGATGGTTTCAAGGAAAGTGGCACGAGCGGCCAGTGGCGTCTCGCGAAAGCTATCAAAAGCCTCCCAGGCCAAAGCGCACGCCTGCTCGACATCTTCGCCGGTGCCGCCGAGGTAGGCCGGTTCCAGCGCTGTGCCGGTGGCGGGGTTGATCGCCCGGATCGCTTCGCGGCTACCGGTGATGGCTTGCTGACCGATCAGCATGTTGCCTGTCAGAGTCATGGCGTGTTCCTGGAAAAAATTGGGCTGGGGGGGTGTGGGAGCGAGCCTGCTCGCGAAGCCTTCGCGAGCAGGCTCGCTCCCACAGAAGCACCGCTCGTTTAAGGGAACGGAGTTGAGCGATCAGGCCACGTTCTGTTCGGCTGACCAGTTTTTGTACCACTGACGGAACAGGGCGTACTGGTTCTCGGCGTAGTGACGCTGAGCATCGCTGAGCGCATCGGTCTCGTTGAAGTGCAGGGTGTATTCGGTGTCGCCATTGAGCACCATCAGGTGCTTGTAGTAGAGCACCAGGTCGGTGCCTTCATCGAATGACGAGAGCACGCTCAGTGCAGCTTCCAGCTCGCGGGCCAGACGGCGGGCCTTGGGGTCGCCCAGGGCCGCTTGCTTGCTCAGGGCGACCAGTTGCAGCACTTCGCGTGGCAGGGCGTTACCGATACCGGTAATGGCACCGGTGGCGTTGCAGTTGACGAAGCCATGGACCACTTGGGTATCGACACCGACCATCAGGGTTACGTCATCGTCCTTGGACGTGATGTGCTCAGCGGCGTAACGCATGTCGGCGGCACCGCCGAACTCTTTGAAGCCGATCAGGTTCGGGTATTCGCGACGCAGTTCAAAGAACAGGTCGGCGCGGGTGGCGAAGCCGTAGTAAGGGCTGTTGTAGATCACGGCCGGTAGCTGTGGAGCTGCTTGCAGGATGGCGGCGAAGTGTGCTTTTTGCGCAGCAGGCGAGGCCGCACGGGACAGCAGGCGAGGAATCACCATCAGGCCCTGGGCACCGACTTTGGCGGCGTGTGCTGCGTGGGACACGGCTTCGCGGCTGTTGACGGCGCCGGTGCCAACGATGGTCGGAATACCGGCAGCCACCAGGCGTGCCACGCCTTCCTGACGCTCGGCTTCGGTCAGCAATGGCCAGTCACCCATGGAGCCGCAGTACACGACGGCGCTCATGCCGATATCGATCAGTTCGCGGCCCTTGGCGACCAGCGCGTCGAAGTCCGGTTTGCGATCGGCGGTGCAAGGGGTCATCAGTGCAGGCATGCAACCGGTGAAAATGTTATCGCTCATTGTTGTAACTCCTGGAGTCGTTTATTCAGAGGTGTGTGGAACTGGGGGCTTAAATGCCCCACGCGAACGGATCTTTTTCGTCGATCAGCAACGTGCTGTCGGCGGTCATGAAGGCTTGGCCGGTAATGAACGGGCGAATGCGCTCGCCTTCCCATTGGTAGCTGCCAACAAACTGGCTGGCGGTAATGCTGGCTTGCACCCAGGGCTGGCCGGGGGCCAATTTGCCATCGGCCGCCAGACACGCCAGTTTGGCGCTGGTGCCGGTACCGCATGGCGAGCGGTCGTAGGCCTTGCCCGGGCACATGACAAAGTTGCGGCTGTCGGCCTTGTCGTCGTCGGCAAACAGTTCGATATGGTCGATCAGGGCGCCGTCTTCGCCGTGGATACCCTGGGCCTCAAGGGCTTTAAGCATCGCCCAGGTGTACTCGGTCAGGGCTTCTACGTTGTCCAGTTGCAGCGCATGGCCGTGATCGGACACGAGGAAGAACCAGTTGCCGCCCCAGGCGATATCGCCATACACCCGGCCGTGTCCCGGTACTTCAACGGCGACCTGTTTGCGGTAGCGGTAGGCGGGCACATTTCCAACGGTCACGCTGCCGTCTTCATGCAACGTGGCGCTGACCGGGCCGACCGGGGTGTCGATCTTGTGCTCTCCGGTCTCGATCATCCCCAGATGGTGCAGCGAAGCGACCAAACCGATGGTGCCGTGGCCGCACATGCCCAGGTAGCCGGCATTGTTGAAGAAAATAACGCCGCAGGTGGCATCCGGCGACACCGGCTCGCAATACAGCGCGCCCACCAGCACATCGTTGCCACGGGGCTCCAGCAGGCAGGCGCGGCGCCATGGGTCATGCCGGTCGCGCAGTTCATCGCGCTGCTCGACCATGGTACGGCCGGCCAGTTGCGGAAAGCCTTTGATCACCAGGCGGGTGGGTTCGCCGCCGGTGTGTGAATCAATGATATGTACGTGCTTCATAAACTTATCCCTTGGAAGAGAACAGCGGCTGGGAAGACGGTGGCTAACGGTGTCTCAGGACGAAGTCTGGATAAACGCCCCCGTGGCGTGCCGGGATGGCGTCTGGCTGGAAAGTTCCGGGGTGTCTTCGCTTTCCTCGTCGTCTTCCAGGCGGACCATGTGTGCCGGTACGCCGGTGGCGGCCCCCCAGTAATAGATACCCGTGGCGCACGCAGCGACGACCAGGGTGTCGAAAGGGTGAGCGAGCACGCCCAGGCCACCGAAGGTGCCGAGCTTGGACAGCACGATGGTCACGGCATAGAAGCCGATCAGCCACAAGGAAGAGCGTACTTGCTGGGCCAGGCTCAGGTGGTTGGTCGGTACAAAGCGGGCGCACAGCAGGTACACCACAAACATCACGATCTGCAGGCCGAGCAACCAGGACACGGTCTTCCAGCCTGACCAGTAGACGATCAGCGCAGCGACGATGAATGACAGCGGCCCCAGCACGGCCATCCACTTGACCCTGAAAGGGCGCGGCATGTCGGGTGCATTGCGGCGCAGTGCGGCCACGGACACCGGAGCCACGGCGTAGCTCAATACCAGCGCGGCGGATACCACGTTGATCAGGGCTTCCCAGGAGGGGAACGGCAGGGTCCAGAACACCGACAGGCCAAAGGTCAGCCACAGCGCCGGGCGCGGGATGCCGGACTTTTCATCGATGCGGGTGAACACTTTGAAGAACGTGCCGGTTTGCGCCCAGCCATAGATCACACGCGGTGTAGCGTTCATGTAGATGTTGCCGCAGCCGCTGGGGGAGATCACCGCATCGGCCACCACCAAATAGGCCAGCCAGCCCACACCCAGTGCCAGGGCGATGTCGCGATAGGGCAGGGCCAGTTCCTTGGTCACACCGGCCCAGCCGTTGACCAGCATCTCGGTCGGCACGCCGCCGAGGAAGGCGACCTGCAACAGCACATAAATCACAGTAGACAGCAGAACCGACAGGATCAGGGCAATCGGGATGGTGCGTTGCGGGTTCTTGACCTCGCTGGCCACCGAAATGATCGGGGTCAGGCCCAGGTAGGCAAAGATAATGCCGCCCGCGGAAACAGCCATCTGCACGCCCGACAGACCGAAGGGAGCAAAGCCCTGGGAATAGAGGTTTTCCGGCTTGAAGAAGGTGAACAGTACGCCGATGACCAGCAGCGGCACGATGAACTTGAATACGCTGACCAGATTGTTGGCCATGGCGAAGGTCTTCACGCTGCGATAGTTGAGCATGAAGAACAGGCACAGCAGGCCGAACTGCAGGAGCCAGCCCAGGATCGAAGGATCACTGGAGCCTGCCTTGGTCAGCTCGGGGAACCATGCTGCGGCGTATTGGCGAGCGGCGACCACTTCAATCGCCACCAGGCTGGAAAATGCGATCAGGGTGATAAAACCCATCAAGTACCCGAGCAGCGGGCCATGGGAGTAAACCGGGTAGCGGATAACGCCACCGGCGCGCGGCAGGGCAGCGCCCAATTCACAGTAAACAATGCCCAACAGCAGCACAGAAAAACCGCCCAGCAGCCAGGAAAATATCCCCGCGGGCCCCGCAATTGCAGAAACGTGGCTGGCTGCGAACAACCAGCCGGAACCGAAGATGGCACCCAGACCGATAAAGGTCAGGTCCATCAGTGAGAGCTGTTTCTTGAATTTGCCTTTACCTGACATGGAGTCGCCTTATTGTGAGTTTTTGGTTAGGCAGGTGTGATGTCATTTGCCATTGCGCCAAAACCACTGGCGGGTGTGCAATGGCGCTAGATTGAACGTCCGGGCGGATTTGCGATTGATGTTTTCCATTGAAGCCGATGACGAAATCAGCACAATATGCACAGGTGGGTTGAGCCTGCTCGAGTAGTGGGGGAGTGAAATTCATGACGCAGAATGCGTTTGCAATCCTGAGCCAGGGGAGCGAGCTGAGTCGTCCCGAGAGCCTTGAGCAGTTGCTGTCGGGTGTGGCGCTTTTGTTGCCGATGCTGGATGTGATTCCCAATGCCGCGATCTTTATCAAGGACATTCAGGCGCGCTATGTCCTGGCAAATCGCACGCTGGTGCAGCGTTGCGGGCTCAAGCAGCTGCAACCCTTGCTGGGCAAAACCAGCGCCGAGGTCTTCCCTGAGCAATTGGGGCCTGGCTATACCGAACAGGATCGACGCGTGCTGGAGCAGGGGCTGGTGCTGGAAGATCAGCTGGAGCTGCATTTGTACGGCAGTCGGGAGCCGGGCTGGTGCCTGACGCACAAGCGACCTCTGTATAACCGTGACGGTGTAATCATTGGCCTGGCCGGGATCTCGGTTGACCTGCAGTCGGCCAGTGACACCCATCCGGCCTATCAGCGGCTGGCGGCGGTAGACGAGCACATTCGCACGCATTTCAATCGTCGCGTCACCCTGGGCGAGTTGACGCGCATTGCCGGGATTTCAGTGGCGCAACTGGAACGCTACTGCAAGCGGGTGTTCCACCTCACGCCGAGGCAGATGATCCAGAAGGTACGTCTGGAGCACGCCCATCGCCTGTTGCTGACCGACATTCCCATTACTGAAGTTGCACTGCAGTGCGGCTATACCGACCACAGCGCGTTCACCCGGCAGTTCAAGGCATTGACCGGCTTTACGCCGCGTCAGTACCGACAGGCCACGGCACCCTGAGGGCAAGGGTTACGGGTAATCAATCGCGACGATGTACACCCACTGCTCCCCGGTGGGTGTTTGTACTTGGACTTCGGCATCCAGTGACTTGCCGATCAGCGCCCGGGCCAGGGGTGAGTCGATGCTGATCAGCCCTTTCTTGAGGTCAAGCTCATCGGGCCCGACGATGCGGTAGCGCGACTGCTTGCCGTCTTCATCTTCAATGGTGACCCAGGCCCCGAAATACACCTTGTTCGGATCGCTGGGTTTTTCGCTGACCACCTTGAGGCTTTCAAGGCGCTTGGTCAGGAAGCGCACACGGCTGTCGATCTCGCGCAGCATTTTTTTGCCGTAGGTGTATTCGGCGTTTTCCGAGCGGTCGCCCTGGGCTGCGGCTTCGCTGACAGATTGCGTCACCTGCGGCCTGCGAACGTGCCACAACTCGTGCAGCTCTGCGCGCATCCGCGCTTCACCTTCAGGGGTGATCAGCGCGGTGCCGGCAGGGCGGGGAGGGCGATAGCGGCTCATGGGCAATCCGTGTGCAGAGAAGGGCGCGAGTCTATCAGCCCTCGCGCAGCACTGTCAGCGGGCTGGCATTGAGCGCCCTGCGCGTACCGAATACACCTGCGCCACCTACCATCAGGGCGCCCAGCACGGGTAGCAGCAGCAGCCACGGGTGCGGGGACCACGGCAGGTCAAAGGCAAAGCGGTAAAGCACCAGGCTGACCAGTTCGGCACCCAGCGCTGCGAGCAAGCCGCTGGTGGCACCCAGCAGGCCGAACTCGATCCTCCTGGCCTTGATCAGCAGTTGCCGTTCGGCCCCCAGTGCCCTGAGCAGGGCCCCCTGGCGAATCCGTTCGTCCAGAGTGGATTGCAGGCCGGAAAACAGCACTGCCATGCCTGCTGCCAGGACGAACAACAACACGTATTCCACGGCAATGGTCACTTGCGCAAGGATGCTGCGCAGCTGCTCAAGCAGGGCTTCGATGGGCAGAATGGTCACGGCCGGGAAGCTGCGCGACAGATCGATGATTTCCTTGTCGTGCCCCGGTGCCAGGTAAAAGCTGGTGAGGTAAGTAGTCGGCAGGTCCTGGAGGGTGCCGGGTTGGAAAATCATGAAGAAGTTGGGTTGGAAGTTATCCCAGTTGATGCTGCGCAAGCTGGTGACACGGGCTTCGCGATTAACCCCGGCAACGGTGAAGGTCAGGTGATCGCCCAGTTTCAGTTTCAGGCTTTCAGCAACCTTGGCTTCTACCGAGACGCCCGGTATATCCCCGGCAGGTTGTTGGGTCCACCAGGTGCCTGCGGTCAGTTCGTTGTCGGCTGGCAGGTCGGCCGCCCAGGTCAGGCTCAAGTCACGCTGAATGGCTTTGTCGCCGCTGGAGTCCTTACTGACGATATCTTGCGCCGGCTCGCCATTGATACTGATCAGGCGCCCCGGAATCACCGGATACAGCGGCGCAGCCTGGGCCTGAAGGGTCATCAGGTGGGCGCCGAGAGCGTCCTTGTCCGCCGGCAGGATGTTGAGTGCAAAGTAGTTGGGCGCGTTTTTAGGCAGCTGGTTTTGCCATGTGTCGAGCAACTCGCCGCGCAGCAGGGCAATCAGGCCCATCGATAGCAGGATCAGGCCAAAAGCCAAGGCCTGGCCCGCTGCCGCCAGCGGGTGACGCAGTAATTGGCCCAGCCCCAGGCGCCAGGGCAGAGAGGCCCGTGCCAGCAGGCGGCGCAGGCTTTGCAGGCCCAGCAGCAGGATGCCGCCCAGAACCAGCGCAGCAATCACGCCACCCCCGAGCAGGGCGAAGGTCAGCACCAGGTCCAGGCTCATGCGCCACATGATCAGCCCCAGTGCCAGCAGTGCAGCACCGTAGACGGTCCAAGTGCTGGCGGGAATCGGCAGCATGTCGCGCCGCAAGACTCGCAGTGGTGGTACGCGGCCCAATGCCGCCAGCGGCGGCAATGCGAAACCCGCCAGTGCCACCAGCCCGGTGCCCATCCCGGCGATCGCAGGCATCAAGCCTCCAGGCGGTACGTCAGCGGGCAGCAAGTCGTGCAACAAGGCGAATAGTCCAAGCTGCGCGAGCCAGCCAAGCACGGCACCCGCAAGGCTGGCCAGCAGACCGAGCACTGCCAGTTGAAGGGTAAACAGCCACAGGGTTTCGCGCCGCGACAGGCCCAGGCAGCGCAGCAGGGCGCTCGCATCAAAGCGTCGATTGGCAAAGCGCGTCGCTGACAACGCCACGGCTACGCCCGACAGCAGAACCGCCACCAGGCTGGCCATATTCAGGTAACGCTCGGCCTTGCCCAGCGCGCCACCGATCTGCTGGTTGCCATCACGGCCGTCCAGCAGGCGCTGGTTGGGGCCCAGGCCGGGTTTGATTGATTGGCGATAGGCTTCAAGGGCTGGGGCGTCACCGCGCCATAGCTCGCGATAGGTGACCCTGCTGCCCGGTTGCACGATGCCGGTGTCAGCCAGATCGTCCAGGTTGATCAGTACCCGTGGGGTCAGGCTGTAAAGATTACCGGCACGATCAGGCTCGTAGGTCAGGACGCGGGTGATGCGCACGGTTTTTGAGCCGACATCGATTTCATCGCCGATCTTGAGATCCAGCGCGGTCAGCAGTCGGGCTTCGGCCCACGCTTGCCCAGGCTCTGGGCCGCCACCGGATTGTTCTTCGGCATAGGGTTGGGCGGCGCTTTTCAGTTCGCCGCGCAACGGGTAGGCATCGTCTGCCGCCTTGATGCTGGACAGCTGAATGCCGTTGTCGGTAGCGATCACGCTGGCAAACTCAACCACGCGAGCGTGTGCGAGTCCCTGATCGATACCGACCTTGATTTGTTCTTCACGGGCCGGGGAGCTGCCATCCAGCACCAGGTCGGCGCCCAGGAACTCGGTGGCGCGCAACAGCATCGCACCATTGAGGCGGGCACCGAAGTAGCCGATGGCGGTGCTGGCTGCGACCGCAACCAGCAGGGCAAAGAACAGCACGCGCAACTCGCCTGCGCGAGCATCGCGCAGCAATTGGCGTACGGCAAGGCTTAGCAGGCGCAACAGCGGCAGGCGTGCCATCAGGGCTCCAGAGGGCCGACCAGATGGCCAGCTTCAAGACGGATCAGGCGCCGGCACCGATGGGCCAGGCGTTCGTCATGGGTCACCAGCACCAGGGTGGTGCCGCGTTCCTTGTTGAGTTCGAAGAGCAGGTCGGTGATGCGCTCGCCGGTGTGACTGTCCAGGTTGCCGGTGGGTTCATCGGCAAACAGCACATCCGGGTTGGCCGCAAACGCCCGTGCAATGGCGACTCGCTGCTGTTCACCGCCGGAGAGCTGGCGCGGCGAATGGCTCAGGCGTTGGCCAAGGCCGACGCGATCCAGCAGATGGCGGGCATGTTCGCGGGCATCTTTTCGGCCCTCAAGCTCCAGGGGCAACATGACGTTTTCCAGGGCGTTGAGGCTGTCGAGCAACTGGAATGACTGGAACACGAAACCCACGTGTTCGGCCCGTACCCGAGCGCGCTGGTCTTCGTCCAGCGTGCTCAGTGCGCGACCGGCCAGAATCACTTCGCCCTGACTGGGCAGGTCCAGGCCTGCCAACAAGCCCAGCAAGGTGGACTTGCCCGAGCCGGATGCACCGACAATCGCCAGGCTGTCGCCCTTGTTCAATTCAAGGCTCAAGGGGTGCAGGATGGTTAACTCGCCTTCCGCGCTGGGAACCACTTTGCTAAGGTTCTGCGCGGTGAGAATACTTTCGCCCATGGAGAATCCAATGCGTGTGTGGTTTTTAAGTGCTGCTCTGGCCCTGATGTGCATGGCGCAGACGGCAACGGCGGGAACAATCTTGATCGTTGGCGATAGTATCAGCGCGGCTTTCGGCCTGGATACCCGTCTGGGATGGGTGTCGTTGCTCGAACAGCGGCTCAAGGAGCAAGGATACGACGATAAGGTGGTCAACGCCTCAATCAGCGGTGACACCAGCGCTGGAGGGCTTGCGCGGCTGCCTGCACTGCTTGCAGAGCATAAGCCAGAGGTGGTGATTGTAGAGCTGGGCGGCAATGATGGCCTGCGTGGCCAACTGCCTGCTCAATTGAAACAAAATCTTGCAGGGATGATCGATGCCTCTCAACAGGCGGGTGCCAAGGTGCTGCTTTTGGGAATGCAATTGCCGCCCAATTACGGTGCGCGTTATACCCAGTCCTTTGCTGCGGTTTACGCTGAGTTGGGCAAAGAAAAAAAGGTCACTCTGGTGCCGTTTTTCCTTGAGGGCGTAGGGGGCAAACCCGAGCTGATGCAGGCTGATCGCATTCACCCGGCGGTCGGGGCACAGGGGCTTTTGCTGGATAATGTGTGGCCGGCGCTAAAACCCCTGCTTTGATGCTTTTCTAGTGGCAGTGTTTCGGCTAAGGTGGCGCCCCCCCGATTTGGAGCCCCCGATGTCGCGTCCTGCCTGGTCTTTATATGCCTATCAACTGATCGAGCCTGACGAACAGCTCGATTTGTTCGCCTGCCAGGAGGTACGGGTGCATCTGGTGACGCGTCAACTGGAGCTGGGAGGCACCATTGACCGTACCTTGTGTGGCTCATTGCTACCTGCACAACCGCGTTGGTCGGATGTCACTCGCAAGGTCTTTCAGGATCATCGGTTATGCCCTCTGTGCCGGGCAATTATCGAGTCGCAGCGACGTGGCACGGAGCCTATCTGGCCAGAGTTGCGCTTTGAACTATGATGTTACCTGTTTGATGCCCTAGCCGGCTCACGCTCCCCGTGGGCGCGGTGTACACTCCCTTTTTTGTCCCCCGTTGATTATGCGAAGGATGTTCCGGATGTTGTCGCGCCTACCTGCCGTCACCCGCTACCTGTCAGTTGCCGCACTCTGTGTTGCGGGTCCCGCTGTCGCGCTTGAATTCCCGCTGCCACCGCCTGGCGAAGATGTTGTCGGCGAAGTGCAGGTCATCAAGGGCAAGTACGAAGACTCCTTTGCTGATCTGGGAAACAAGTACGAGCTGGGCTATTCGGAAATGATCGCAGCGAACCCGGGAGTGGATGCCTGGTTGCCGGTCAAGAAGAACCTGGATGGAACGATAGTCGACACCGATATTGTGTTGCCAACCCAGTTCATTCTGCCGCCGGGCAAGCGTGAAGGGATCGTGATCAACCTGGCCGAGTATCGTTTGTATTACTTCCCGAAGGATCAGAACAAGGTCTACACCTTTCCGCTGGGGATTGGCCGCGAGGGGTGGGGCTCGCCTTTGGGGCAGACCAAAATCACTGCCAAGACGCCCAATCCGACCTGGACGCCACCGGCTTCGATCAAGGCCGAGCACGCCCGAAATGGCGACCCGCTACCGAACGTTGTGCCTGCCGGGCCAGATAACCCATTGGGCCCTTTCAAGTTCACGCTCGGCATGCCGGGCTACTTGATCCATGGTTCGAACGCCAAGTTTGGTATTGGCACGGGGACCAGCCATGGCTGCTTCCGGATGCTTAACCAGAACGTGCTTGAAATGTCGCGCATGGTGCCTGTCGGGACGCCTGTGCGAATCATTAACGAGCCGTACAAGATTGGTGTCAGCGGCGGGAAGGTCTTCCTTGAGGTGCATGAGCCCCTGAACGTCAAGGATGGCTCCCTGTTGGCTGTCAGCGACAAGTCCCACTTGACCCCTGAAGACTTGCAGAACAAATACGCTGCATTCATGAACTTTTTGCTCAAGCACAAAGACCTGGAAAACAGCATCCAGATCGACAAGGACAAAGCGTTCCCTGTTGTGGGTGCCGAGACGGGTATACCTGCAGAAATCGGCATATCCAATTCCACAGTGGTGGGTGGCCAGTCTTTGGACTACGTGCAGTAAAACGCACTAAAAACGCACTAAAAACGCGCATTAAAAAGCCGCCGCGGTTAATACCTTCGGCGGCTTTTTATTGACTGCTTAGTAACCGGCAGGCAATAAAAAAGCCGACCTATAAATAGGTCGGCTTGATAATAATCCCGAAGGACTATTACTTGCGGCTTGCTTTTTCAAGCATGCGCAGAGCGCGCTCGTTTGCTTCATCAGCAGTCTGTTGTGCTTTTTGAGCAGCAGCCAGAGCTTCGTCAGCTTTACGGTAGGCTTCGTCAGCACGAGCCTGGGAGCGAGCTGCTGCGTCTTCAGTTGCAGTCAGACGGGCTTCAGTTTCTTTAGATACGCTGCTGCAACCGGTAGCCAGAACTGCGGCCAATGCCAGAGCAGAGAATTTCAGAACGTTGTTCATCGTGTTCCCCTTCAAGGACTTTCTAATTAAAGCTGCTCCTTCAAAGTGAGGAAACAGCCGGCGTACATAGTACCCATTACTTGTAGTAAGTAAAATGACCTAGCGCAAGAACCAAAAAAAATATTTGGCAAGCATTGTTGATCGGCTAGATTTAACTGATTGTGCTTGTAAAACAGTCAGTTTGGAGTGCAGTCAGCGGCATGCTCGTGATGGCACAACGTGACTTTAAGTGTGGTTCTACGTCATAGCCTCAACCTTCCGAAAAATGTTCAGGGCTTCTTTAAGGTTGTCGGGCTGAAGAAACGTTTGAGCTGGCTTGATTTGCTGGCAGCAGCCGACCCCATGAACTGAACATTTGTATTGAGAGTGACTACTCTTCCATCAGGCCTGTTCACACATTCTGTGCTGGCAGCTCGTGCGTGACGGCGTAGTAGTTCCCTCGGCGGAAAAACAACAGTAAGGTAGGGGTCACGGTTCAAGACCCGCGAAGGAGCAATGATGAGCGAGGCGTTGTCTATCCACCATGACCAGGCAGGTCACCAGTTTGAGACCACTGTCGACGGTCATCGTGCTTACCTGACCTACATGGATCTGGGCAAGCAGACTCTGGATATCTATCGCACGTTCGTGCCCAATGCCCTGCGTGGTCGGGGTATAGCGGCAGCATTGACGGAGCAGGCGCTCGATTACGCCGACAAGATGGGATATGAGGTGATTCCTTCATGTTCGTACGTCGAACGTTATATGGAGCGTCACAAGCGCCCTCAGGCCAATACCTGAAACCAGACTCATGAAAACGCCGGGCTTGCCCCGGCGTTTTTGTGTGCGCCTACAACTGCACGGTAATGGCGCTGGTGGGGCGTGTGCAGCACAGCAGGATGTCGCCGGGTTGCGGTGCATCCAGTGGTTCCTCCAGATACTCCACAGTGCCTTCCTGCAGTCGGACCTGACAGGTATTGCATAGGCCCGCCCGGCAGTTGAACGCCGGTTCAAGCCCCGCCTGTTCGGCCAACTCCAGCAGCGAGTTACAGCTTTCATTCCACATCACCCGAGTACCGGACGGCATGAAGCAGACACTCAGGGTGTCGTCATCCGTGCCCGCAGCAGTCTGGACGATGGCGGGTTTTGCAACCGCACTGGCTTCATCTTCTTCCAGCACCGCAGCGGGCCCAAAAAACTCATAGTGAATACGCTCCCTCGCCACCCCAAGGCTGCGCAACAGGCGCCAGTTTGCCTGCATGAACGGCCGGGGGCCACACAGGTAGACATCGTAATCGTCCAGTGGCAGCAGCTGTTGCAGGGTTTGACGCGTGATCAGGCCCTCACTGTGATGGCGGCCCCCGTCGTCTGCCCCGGGGTTGCGGTAGCAAAAATGCACGGCAATGCCCGAGCGCTTGTCGGCCAGGGCCAGGACCTCCTCGCGTAACGCGTGCACCGCCCCGTTCTCACAGGCATGCACAAAGTGCACGGTCCGGCCCGGCTGCTGGCTCAGGGTGTGGAGCATGCTGACCATCGGTGTCAGACCGACCCCGCCGCTGAACAGCAGCACAGGTCGTGTACTGATCTCGTCCAGTACAAACGTGCCGGACGGGCCCGCAACGTCCAGCAGGTCCCCGACCTGCACGCAGTCGTGTAGATGGCTGGAGCCCAGCCCGGATGGCAAATGGGGTTGGTCGAAGGGCGCAGGTTCGCGCTTGACCGAAATCCGCACCTGGCGCCCATTGGCAGCGCAGGCACTGAAGCTGTAATTGCGTATCACCGTGCTGCGGTCTGTCAGTGTCAGGCGCAGCGTGAGGAATTGGCCGGGGCGGAAATCAAGCTGGCTGATTCCGTCTGCGGGCGTCAGGACGAAGGACGTGATGATTGCGCTTTCAGGTTGCTTGTCGATCACCCGCCAGGCTTTAAAACCCGGTGTTTGAGTGCTCATCTCAGGCCTCCACGGTATTCGGCTTGGCGGGTACCAGCGGGATCAGCTCCTGGGGTTGTTCCAATGCAATCAGTCGCGCCAGATTGCGTCGAAACCGCAACGGCCCCGCGTCTGAAGCCAGGTCAATATTCGGGCTGCGCTTGTGGGCCATGCCCTCATGCACAGCGCTAAGTACAACCCGGTCCTCGGCAAACGCGTGGCGCACGTCTTCGTCAAACTGACGGGAAATGTCCTCGTTGTCCTGATCGAAATTACGCACTTGAAACCAGTAATAGCGCGTGTTCGAGTCGTCGATAGGGGTCATGAAATTGTAGGAGTTCATCAGGAATACCTGTTCATGCAGCGCGCCGTCATCGCTGCCTGTGCCCGCCGGGGTGAAGATGGCCTTGATGATGGCCTGGGCCGGATAGTGGACTTCGTAGTGTTGCTTGCGATCACAGTGGCCGCTGAATTTGACGAACTTGGCATAGAAGGGCGCGACTTCAACGTCACGCATCCAGCGCGAAACGATCACGCCGACATCGGTAACCGTGGTTTGCAGCGGTTCCTGGGCACAGGCAGCGTTGCCGAACGAGGACTGATGGACCCAGGCCACATGGGACGGATCAAGCAGGTTGTCGGTCATGTACAGGTAGTTGCAAGGAATGATCATGCTGTCGCCACGATTCAGGCCCCAGTCAGGATCGCCCCACTCGGGTACGTGACAGATCTTGTCGGCATCGGCCAGTTCGGCGTCGCCCATCCAGATCCAGATCAGGCCGTAACGCACCTGCAGCGGGTAGCTGCGCACTTTGGCGCCTTTGGGCACATGGCTGCTGCCAGGGGCTTTTACGCAACTGCCGGAGCAGTCGAAGGTCAGGCCGTGATAGCCGCACTCGATGTCATCGCCTTTGCGTCGGCCCAACGACAGCGGCAGCTTGCGGTGCGGGCAAGCATCCTCCAGGGCTACCGGGGTGCCATCCTCCTTGCGATACAACACCACCGACTCATTGAGCAGCTTGACCGCAAGCAACTCCTCACCCAACTCGGTTTCACTGGCTGCGACATACCACGCGTTGCGCATAAACATGCGGTCTCTCCTTATTATTCTGGTGTGTGCCCTGTGCGAGGACGTGACCAGAATAAGAGGCATCGCATGAGTAAGAATAGAGGTCTAAAACTGTTGTGTGCTTTAGTTTTTCTTAACTAAAAGACATCGGATACGAAAAAAACTGTGGGAGCGGGCTTGCACGCGATGCAAGCAACACGGCACATCCGGCACGCTGCGCTAATGCCATCGCGAGCAAGCCCGCTCCCACAGGACAAGGGGCTACTGGGTAAGGGACGCTAGCGCCCGCTCCCAAATCTGCCGTGTACGCACCCATACCAGCTCTTGCCAGTCAGGGTCGGCCGGGAAAAATTGCTCCAGCAGTTTGAGCTTGATCTGCCGGGCTTGCGGGCTGAACAGGTCGCCGTGCAGGTGCAGCCACTGGTCGTCGCGCAACACCGTATGAATCTGCTCGCCCGGATAGGTCCCGCACTCGATCACAAACGGCATCAACCGCACGCCGGGCAGGGCATTGATGATGGCTTGCGAGGTGTACCCGGTTGCCGTGGCGGCAACGCCCGTATCACTGTGGCTTCCAGCGCCGGTCATCAGGGTGAACAGCCATGGGCCAAACAGCCGCTGAGCATCCTCCAGTGCCGGATAAGGCGCTTGGGCGATGGTCATCAGCATCGGATGGCCGTAATCACCGGCACCGGTGTGCAGATCGAAACACATGACGCTGCTGGCGTGCGCCACATGCTCCTGGAGAATGCGGTGCAGGGTCCGGTTCGACCAGCTGGCGCCGTCGCCACCGTAAAACAGCCCGTCGGGATGGCGATACTGCCCCCCTTCAACAATCGACATCACCGCTGACCAACCTTCGCGTTGAACCCGCTCATTGAGCAGGGCATCGGCCTGTTCCCGTTGCGGCCCGCGCAGTTGGTCGCAGGCGTAAATCCCGTGCAACGCTTCGTACGCCTGGTTATCAGGGGGGGGCTGGTTGAAGTCCAGATAGTTGCGATTGAGGTCGATATTGTCTTCGTTGACCCGGCGCATCCAGGCCGTGCCCCACGGATTGATCAAGTGAATCAACAACACGGCCACATCATCGGGCAGGCTGCGCTCGCGCAAGGTGTGTAGCCACTGGCGCTGACTGTCCGAACCGTAAAAACCCTCTACACCGTGGGTGCCGCTCAGGGCCACCAGCAAGTGTTTTGCCTGGGGGTTTCCGAGCAGAGCGACGTCGGTGCTCAGGGCCTCGCCAAACGGGCCGCGAAGTGGATGTGGGTACTCGTAAAGCTGTGCGCCTGCCTCGTTGGCTGCAGCCAAAAACTGCTCACGCTGGCTGGCAAAACTGCGGTGCGAAGGGAAACCTGTGGTCATGCTGTGCTCCTGCTGAACTGCCTGACTGTTCACTTCAAGCGCCCTGAAAGAAACTGGGTCAAGCGCTCGCTCTTGGGGTTGACCAGCACTTCGCCCGGCGGGCCTTGCTCCTCAACCAGCCCCTGATGAAGGAACATCACATGGTTGGAAACATTGCGTGCAAAGCCCATTTCATGGGTCACCACCACCATGGTGCGGCCCTCTTCGGCCAAGGCTTGCATGACCTTGAGCACTTCACCGACCAGCTCCGGGTCCAGAGCCGAGGTGGGTTCGTCGAACAGCATGACTTCCGGCTCCATCGCCAAGGCCCGGGCAATGGCCACGCGCTGTTGTTGACCGCCGGACAGGTGGGACGGGTATTTGCTTTCGACCTCGGGTGCCAGGCCCACCTTGTGCAAGTACTGGCGTGCGCGCTCGATGGCTTCCTTGCGCTTGATGCCGAGCACATGCACCGGGGCTTCGATGATGTTTTCCAGCACGGTCATGTGCTGCCATAAATTGAAATGCTGAAACACCATTGCCAGCTTGGTACGTACTTTCTGTAATTGGCGCGGGTCAGCCACACACAGCGCCCCGTTCAGATCCTGTTTGGTGCGGATAGGCTCGTCGTTCACCGTAATGCTGCCGGCGCAGGGCTGTTCCAGAAAGTTGATGCAGCGCAAAAAGGTGCTTTTACCTGAACCGCTGGAGCCAATAATGCTGATCACGTCACCGGCCTTGGCCTTCAGGGACACGCCCTTGAGGACCTCGTGATTACCGTACTTCTTGTGCAGCCCCTCGATACTGAGTTTGTACATGCTCGATGTTCTCCAAGTGATGCCGGTTCAATGGGCCTGCGGTTGCAAGAAGGCTAGCCAGCGGTTTTCGCAGCGGCGAAACAACCAGACCAGGGTAAAGACCATCACCGCGTACAACACGGCGGCCAGGCCAAAGGCTTCAAACGAGGAGTAAGTGGCCGAGTTCACATCGCGCGCGACCTTCAACAGATCCGGAACCGTGGCGGTGAATGCCAGCGTTGTGGAGTGCAGCATCAGGATCACTTCATTGCTGTAGAACGGCAGCGAGCGGCGCAACGCAGAAGGCAGGATGATGCGTCGGTAGAGGGTAAATTCAGACATGCCATAGGCGCGTCCGGCTTCAATCTCGCCATAGGGCGTGGCGCGGATGGCTCCGGCGAAAATCTCCGTGGTGTAGGCGCAGGTGTTGAGGGCAAAGGCCAGCAGCGTGCAGTTGATGCCTTCTCGAAAGAAAGCATCCAGCGTCGGTTGGTCACGCACCACCTGCAAGCTGTAGATCCCGGTGTAGAGAATCAGCAGCTGGATGTACAAGGGGGTGCCGCGAAAAACGTAGGTGTAGAACCACACAGGAAGGCGCAGCAGTGGATTGCGCGATACACGCGCCACCGCCAGTGGCACGGCCAGGGTGCCGCCGATGGCGATGGAGGCGACCAGCAGCCATAGGGTCATGGCGACGCCCGAGAGTTGATAGCCATCGAACCACAGGTAGGACTTCCAGTATTCCTGGATGATTTCGTTCATAGCTGGGCACCTCTGACGCCGACCGAGTAGCGGCGCTCAAGCCACATCAATACACCGTTGGACACTGTGGTCAGGGCCAGATAGATCAACCCGCCGATCACGCTGAAAAAGAACAGGTCCATCGAGTTCTTGCCGGCATCCTGGGTGACTTTGACGATATCGATCAGTCCGATGATCGACACCAGGGCCGTCGCCTTGATCAGTACCTGCCAGTTATTGCCGATGCCCGGCAGCGCGAAGCGCATCATTTGCGGGAACAGCACGCGCATGAAGACCTGGCGCCGATTCATGCCGTAGGCCACGGCTGCCTCAAGCTGGCCAGCCGGTACGGCCTGAAAGGCACCGCGAAAGGTTTCAGTGAAGTACGCCCCGTAGATAAAGCCCAGAGTCAGCACCCCGGCGGCGAACGGGTTGATATCGATTTGCTCGAATTGCAGCCATTCGGTGAGGTTGTTCAGCCAGATTTGCAGGCTGAAGAACAGCAGCAACATGATGACCAGATCCGGCACGCTGCGGATCAGCGTGGTGTAGCCCGCTGCCAGGTAGCGCACTGCCGGTTGCTTGGACAGCTTGGCTGACGCGCCGATCAGTCCCAGCGTGACGGCCAGCAGCATCGACAGCAGTGCCAGCTGGATAGTCGCCAGCGTCCCATCGACAATCAGTGAGCCATAGCCCTGTAAGAACATGTTCTGTCGCTCCATGGGCAACGACGGTCCGCAGACCGGTTGCACGAAAGTGAACTGCAAGGCACCGGATCGCCTTCATGCAGGCCATCCGGCACCGTTCAGACGCGGGCTTCAGTTATAGATGTCGAAGGTGAAGTACTTTTTCTGGATCGTGTCGTAGGTGCCGTCCTGATGCATGGCAGCCAATGCCCGGTTGATGGCTTCGAGCAGTACCGGGTCGTCCTTGCGCAGGCCGATGGCGATGCCTTCGCCCAGGATCTCAGTGTTGGTAACCGCGTCGCCGGCAAAGGCGAAGCCGTTGTTTTTGCTGGTTTGCAAGAAGCCGATATCCGCCACTGCTGCATCGGTCAGGCTGGCATCAATCCGGCCGCTGACGAGGTCGGGGTATAGCAGGTCCTGGTTGGGGTAGGTGACCATGATCACCCCTTGCGGTGCCCAAATGGCCTTTACGTAAGCCTCTTGAGTGGTGCCTTGGGCGACGCCTACGCGCTTGCCTTTGAGCGACTCGGGGGTCGGCAGCAGGCCGCTGTCTTTTTTGGCGATCAATCGGTTAGGCGAGTTGTACAGACGATCCGAGAACGCGACGTTCTTTTTACGCTGCTCGTTGACGGTCATGGCCGACAGCACAGCGTCGAACTTCTTCGCCCGCAAGGCAGGGATGCTGCTGTCAAACGGGGTCTCGACCCATTTGCACTTGACCTTGAGCTCGGCACAAATGGCATTGCCCAGATCGATGTCAAAGCCTACCAGCTCGCCTTTTTCGTTTTTGGATTCAAAGGGGGCGAAGGTCGGGTCAACTCCGAAGCGAATCTCGGTCAAGTCCTTGGCCAGGATGCCGGTGGATGTCAGGGCTAAGACAGCTGCGAGGACAAGTTTTTTCATTTTTATTTTCCTTTGTCTGACGGGTTCGGCGTGAGGACCGTTCAACAGATACGTCGCGCATTGATCGTACCTGTATATACATGATGAGCAAATTACAGGCCAATTCAGCTGGATAGCGTGCCAGAGCAGTTGGCTGGATAGGTTAGGGCCAGGAATGCACTGGTTTTGTCACTCAGCAGCGGTGTGTCGTTACGTAGAGTTACATTCGTGTGGGAAATTTCCTCGTCCTGTTGAGGGGGAGTGGCTCTACCAGAATACGAGGCTTTCATTTTTCTAAAAGAGGGTGAAAGCTGTGGCTTCCTATAGCTCAGCTAAAGTATCAATCCGTCAATTTGCATCAGGAGATGCTGATGAACAGCTTGCCTTCCCTGCGTGCCTTGCAGGTTTTTGAAGCCGTTGGACGCTTCGGCGGGATTGTTGAGGCGGCCAGGCGCCTCGGGATTTCGGCAGGAGCGGTGAGCCAGCAGATGAAGTTGCTGGAGGACACCCTGGGTTTGAGCCTGACCCACAAGGTCGGCAAGCGCATCCGCCTGACCGTTGCCGGGCAGCGTTACCACGAGAGTTGTGCTGCGGCGTTTGAAAGTTTGCGCGTCGCCCAGACCGAGGTCGAGCGTTCGAAAAATGCCAGCAACCTGCGCATCAGTGCGTTGCCGTCGTTGCTTTCGCAGTGGCTTGCCCCCCACATCTATGCCTGGCAGGACGAGCACCCACAGCTCAATGTATTTCTCGACGCCAGCCATGCCGAACCGTCGACAGAGGGCTATGACATCGATTTTCGTTTCACCTACGGCGATTACGTGGCGGGCGAAAACGCCATCGAGTTGTACCGCGATTGCGTGGTGCCGGTGCTGAGCCCGCACATGTTGCGAGCCGATGCTGCACTCAACAGTCCCGGGGATTTATTGGCGTATCCCTTGTTGTCGATTGACTGGCTGCCCAAGTTTGCCTCGCCGCCGTCCTGGCGCGACTGGTTCAAGTCACGGCAGGTGGACTGTGAAGGCCTGCGCGATGGTTACCGGGTCTATTCACTGTCGTCCATGGCGATCCATGCGGCGCTGGCGGGGCAGGGCGTGGTGCTGGCGCAGTATTCGATGGTGGCGGATGAGTTGGCGCAGGGGCGCCTGATCATGCCGTTCGCCCACGGCTTGCCATTGCCTTCGGCGTATTTTCTGGTGGGGGCAAAGGGGGCGTTTGACCGGGCGCACTGTCGCGACTTTCATCGCTGGATGGTGGCCAGGGGGCGGGAACAGATGGTGGCGAGTCAGCGGTTGCTGGAGAACACATAATCTGAAACCAACGTGGGAGCGGGCTTGCTCGCGATGCCGGCGACACGGTCATTCAGCCAGACCGTGTAGCTGCCATCGCGGGCAAGCCCGCTCCCACGTGTTAGTGCGTTTTAGCCGCGATCACGCTTTGGTAGCACATCCTTGAGCTTGGCACGCATGCTGCGCAGGGTGCTTTCGGTAGATGCCCAATCGATGCAGGCATCGGTAATCGACACGCCGTACTGCAGGTCTTCGAGGTTTTTAGGGATTGCCTGGCAGCCCCAGTTCAGGTGGCTTTCGACCATCAGGCCGATAATCGACTGGTTGCCCTCGACGATCTGGTTGGCCACGTTCTCCATCACCAGCGGTTGCAGGGCCGGGTCTTTATTGGAGTTGGCGTGGCTGCAGTCGACCATGATGTTCGGGCGGATTTTCGCCTTGTTCAGTGCCTGCTCGCAGAGCGCAACGCTGACCGAATCATAGTTCGGCTTGCCGTTGCCACCGCGCAATACCACGTGGCCGTAGGCGTTACCCTTGGTGGTCACGATCGACACGCCGCCTTCCTGGTTGATACCCAGGAAGCGATGCGGGCTGGAAACCGACTGCAGGGCGTTGATCGCAACGGTCAGGCCGCCATCGGTGCCGTTTTTGAAGCCTACCGACGAAGACAGGCCAGAGGCCATTTCGCGGTGGGTCTGCGACTCGGTGGTGCGAGCGCCAATGGCCGACCAGCTGATCAGGTCCTGCAAGTACTGCGGGGAGATCGGATCGAGGGCTTCGGTGGCCGTTGGCAGGCCCATTTCAGCCAGATCCAGCAGCAGCTTACGGCCGATATGCAGGCCGTCCTCGATCTTGAACGAGTCGTCCAGGTACGGGTCGTTGATCAGGCCTTTCCAGCCTACGGTGGTGCGTGGCTTTTCAAAATAAACGCGCATGACCAGATACAGCGTATCGCTGACTTCTGCGGCGAGCACTTTCAGACGCTCGGCATACTCGTGGGCAGCCTTGATATCGTGGATCGAGCAAGGCCCGATGACAACGAACAGTCGATGGTCAGTGCCATCCAGGATGTTGCGAATCACCTCGCGTCCTTTGGTCACCGTCTGCAGAGCAGCTTCACGCAAAGGCATTTCGCGCTTGAGCTGTTCAGGTGTGATCAGGGTTTCGTTGGAGGCAACGTTTAGGTCGTCGATCGGTAAATCAGCCATCGTGTTACTCGTCAGGTCACGGGTGCCGGCCGCCAGCGATCCCCGTGCGGCGGAGCACAGCTTGATTGAGCGCATCGGGGAGCCGAACCTTAACGCGTTATCCGGTTATTCGACAATGGGCAGGCGCAGCTTTAATCCAGTACTGCCTGCGCCATCGCGTGATCCAGGGTTGCCTGAGAGAATTCGGTGGCGTGATGACTGACCCATTCCAGGGCAAGGGCTTCCAGGTCTTGCGGGCATGAGTTTTGTCGTTGCTGGAGGCGTGAATAGTGTTCGATCTGGCATACCTGTTCGCCCATGCGCGCGCCGAACAGTGTTTGTTCGTCGATCAGGGCAACGCCTATGCGGTAGCCCTTCGGCTGTTTCTCGCACCAGGCTATATAGCCCGGGTAGTGTGCGCTTTCCCCCAGGGTGGGCATGTACATGTCGACGGCGGTACCCCGTCGCCAGGCTCTATCGCTGTTGCATGACACGCCTGCGAGGCTGATAGAGTGCAGCTTGTGGCGCGAAAGTGAAGGTTGTTTGCGTCGCGTTATCTCAACGGGAATATCGTCAGGGTGAGGTAAAAAACGACCCATGAAAGCTGACTCCAAGTGCCATCAAATTAGTATTGTCTTTTGAGTATAGTGACTGAAATGGAACTGACAGACTTTGATGCCGATCAGCGCCTGCTGGCGTTGCCCGGGACTTCGCTGCTGATCTTCACCGGCGCGGGCTGTTCGGCATGCCGTACGGCCCGCCGCCTATTGCCCGATATGCAGTTGCCTGTTGATCGGTTGTGCTGGATCGATGCCGGTGACAATGGTGGCCTGGTCGAGCGTTACGAAATTTTCCATCTGCCAACCCTGTTTGTGGTGCGTGACGGGGCCTTTTACGGTGAGTTGAAGTCCCGCCTGAGCGAGGGCGAACTGGCGCACCATGTCCGACTGGCCTTGATGCATGAGCCTGACGAGCTACCGTGAACCGATGTCCGAACCCGCTTGAACCTGTGGAGGCAACATGAGCAAAGGCTTAAAGGGCAAGCTGGTGCTGGCCATTTCTTCTCGAGCCCTGTTCGATTTGAGTGATAGCCATCAGGTATATCTGAGCAAGGGGATCGAGGCGTACCGGCAATATCAGATTGAGCATGAAGATGAAGTGCTGGCGCCGGGGGATGCCTTCGCGCTGGTCAAAAAGCTCCTCAGTTTTAACGCAAGCCTGGGGCGTAACCGGGTTGAAGTGGTTCTGGTCTCGCGCAACAGTGCCGACACCGGACTGCGGGTGTTCAATTCAATCCAGCACTACGGCCTCGATATCTCCCGTGCAGCCTTCAGCGGCGGGCGCAATCCCCATCCGTATCTCAATGCCTTCGGCTGTGATCTGTTCTTGTCGACTCATGCCGAGGATGTGCGCAGCGCACTGGATGCGGGCTTTGCAGCGGCGACGATCCTGTCGGGTGGCGCGCTGCGGGCCGAGAGCAACGAGCTGCGCATTGCCTTTGATGGTGACGCGGTTTTGTTTTCCGATGAGGCGGAACGGGTTTTCCAGTCTGGCGGCCTGGAGGCTTTTCAGTCTCTAGAGCGCGAATCTGCTCGCAATCCACTGCGTGGCGGGCCGTTCAAGGGCTTTTTGGAGGCGCTTAACCTGCTGCAACGCGAGTTTCCTGACGACTCTTGCCCGATTCGAACCGCGCTTGTCACTGCTCGCTCGGCACCGGCCCATGAACGGGTTATTCGTACACTGCGCGATTGGGATATTCGTCTGGATGAGTCGCTGTTTCTCGGTGGGCTGGACAAATCGGCGTTCCTGGAAGCGTTTGCTGCCGATGTGTTTTTTGATGATCAGGCAGGCCATTGCGAACGGGCGCGTCAAGTTGTCGCTACCGGTCATGTCCCTCACGGCATCAGCAATGAATCCCGGGACTGCGCCCCTGAGTAAGCGCCACATGCAAGTTGTCGAGCGGGTCTTCGCAGTTGTCCGGGCGCTGCTAAGCTGAATCTACCTCGTCCATTAAAGCTGTCGGGAAGGTCGCATGATTCGCTCAATTCTGTACGCCACTGACCTTGGCGTTTATGCGCCCGTTGTAATGCAGCATGCGTTGGGGCTTGCCCGCAGCTTCGGCGCAGACCTGTTTGTGGTGCATGTGGTCGAACCCATGGGGTTGTTTGCCGAGTCAGTCCTGCAGAGCTACCTCGATGAACAGGCGTTGAATGAACTGCATCGCCAGGGCATGCACACCATGCTTTCGAATATAGAGTTGCGTGTGCTTGAGAATCTTCGTGAAGAGTTGGCGGGGTGGGAGCCGGAACTGGCCTTGATTCGATCGGTCAAGGTGATTCAGGGTGAACCTTCGCAGGTCATTCTGGAGCAGTCACAAAAGTTGTGCGTAGACCTGTTGATCCTGGGCAGTCACGCCCAGCCCACGGGAGGCGAGTCGCATTTGGGGCGAACCGCAACCCGGGTTATCGAGCTGGCGCAGGTGCCGGTGTATCTGGTGCCGCTGATACAGCGTCGGCGCAGCGCTGATGTGTAAGGCTGATGAATCGATAAAAACGATAAAAAGTTCTAGATTTCTTATTCCAACCTTCCATATAGTTATATATCGCCGCCGATACCCTTGGCGTCTATCAGCTTTGAGGGATGCATATGAAGCTTCAACAATTGCGCTACATCTGGGAAGTGGCGCACCACGACCTCAACGTTTCGGCTACCGCACAGAGCCTTTACACCTCACAGCCGGGTATCAGCAAACAGATCCGCCTGCTTGAAGACGAGCTGGGGGTCGAAGTCTTTGCCCGCAGTGGTAAACACCTGACCCGAGTGACGCCGGCAGGCGAGCGCATCATCACGACAGCTGGCGAGATCCTGCGCAAGGTCGAAAGCATCAAGCAGATCGCTCAAGAATTCTCCAACGAGAAGAAAGGCACGCTGTCGATTGCCACCACCCATACCCAGGCGCGTTATGCCTTGCCGCCGGTGATCAGCAACTTCATCAAGCAGTACCCGGACGTCGCGCTGCATATGCATCAGGGCTCTCCTATGCAAATTGCCGAGATGGCCGCTGATGGCACTGTCGACTTCGCCATTGCCACTGAGGCCCTGGAGCTGTTTGGCGATCTGGTCATGATGCCGTGCTACCGCTGGAATCGCTGCGTGGTCGTGCCACAAGGTCACCCGCTGACCAAGCTGCCCAAGTTGACCCTCGAAGCCCTGGCTGAATACCCGATCGTGACCTACGTGTTCGGCTTTACTGGCCGTTCCAAACTTGACGAAGCCTTCAGCCATCGCGGCCTGACCCCAAAGGTGGTGTTCACTGCGGCTGATGCTGACGTGATCAAGACCTATGTGCGTTTGGGCCTGGGTGTTGGCATCGTGGCCAAAATGGCCGTCGACACCAAACTCGACAACGACCTGGTGGTACTGGATGCCAGTGAGCTGTTCGAGTCCAGCATCACCAAGATCGGTTTCCGTCGTGGCACCTTCCTGCGCGGGTTCATGTGCGACTTCATCGAGAAATTTGCCCCGCACCTCACCCGTGAAGTGATGGCAAAGGCTATTGCCTGCCACAACAAGCAAGAGCTAGAAGACCTGTTTGCAGGCGTCGAACTGCCGGTGCATTGATCACGGGCAGCGCACAAATCCTGTGGGAGCGGGCTTGCCCGTTCCCACATTTATTTGGGCGTTTTACTGCTGCGAATTACGCGTATGCCGGTAATCGCTCACTGCGTCATACACCGCCCTGCGCAGGCGGTTGATCCCGCCAATCGGCCGATGCTCTTCGATGCCATGCCACGGACTGAACGACAGGTTGTCACACGCCAGATTCTGGCTTGGGGTGTCGAAGTCCTGAGGGGCAATTTTGACCCGCGCCACGGTCTCGAAGGGGGCGTCAGACTCTTTCCATTCAATGCTGGTGTCTTCGATCGGCATGAAGCGATTGGCGTTCTGGCGTTGAATCTGCAACACAAAACAGGCGGCAACCCGGTCTGTGGAGAGTTGCTGGTTCAAGGCATTGCGCAAGAAGTTGGGCAGCGCCTCATTTTGTTTCGGTAACGTGTAAGCCGGGCAGCTGTCAGGGTCCGGCGCTACACGGTATTTGGCATTGGCGGTGCCAAACTTGTAAGGCGATACCGAAAAATACGTGGTTTGCGTTGGGCTCGTCGGGGCGGGCGCCAGTGTGGCCAGGGCAATAAACAAATGGCGGATCTGCCAGCTGCGTGGATCCCATGACGGGAAGAAGGCCAGGGCCTTTTTGCCATCTGCCTGCGCACCGATGTTCTGGCGGTATTCGGCCACATCGCTGACGAAGAAGTTGGGGTGGTTGAACATCACAAAATCCTGTTCGCCACGGCCCTGCTGACTGGGTAGCAACTGAGTCCCCGGTACGTCCAGCAACTTGATCGCCATGCCCCGCGCATCACGGATGCTGTCGAATTGCGGGTAAGCGTTGCCATTGGACAGACGCATCACTGCTTGCCAGTGTTTCCCCGGTGTTGCGAATACCCCTTCACGTAATGCCGGATCGAGGTCGTCGAGCACCTGGACCTGCGCTTTGACGCAACCGTGAGCCTTGGCGTGTGCATCGCGCAGATAACGAGTGTTCTCGCGGTGCTGGTCAACGATCCTGATCGCTGTCTGAAGAGTGTCCTGGGTCATGGCGGCTTCACCCGCCGGGATTTGCTCCTGGGCCGAGACGGGGCCGCGATGCTGCCAGGCGTACCAGCCCGTGGCCAATCCCCAACCGAGCAACCCCAAGGCGATCAGCGCCAGTAGTAACCTGCCCAGCCATTTGCCGAGTCCAAGCCAGAAAGCGGTCAGCATGCAAACATCCTTTTAGCGAAATCTTCAGTGTATGAAGGGCCCATCATTGGTTGGGCAACTGTTGTTCCAGGGGGCCGCCAAGCACCTTCAAGTACTCCAGCAACGCCCAGCGTTCTTCGGGTTGCAGCAAGCGCCCGATTACGCCGTTACCGCCAAGGCCGGCGCGGAATTCGTGCCCGCTGTTGTGGTTGCCGCTGATACGCGTATCGAGCACAAACCCGCCGTCAAAAGCGTGTGTGCGGTAGCCCAAATGCCGCGGGTCGTACTCGAAGCTGCCGCGATAGAAAGTCTGGTCGCGCTCGGCCTGTGGCGATAGCAACTGGTACAGCGTAGGCACTGAACCGTTGTGCAGGAAGGGCGCCGTGGCCCAGATCCCGTCGAGGGGTCGCGCCTTATAGGCACGTACTTCCAGGACCCCGATCGGCAAGCCAAAACCGTTGAGGCGCGCCTGCTCTTGCGGGCCAATGTTGGCGTCATGGTAGGCGCGCTTTTCAACAAACGCAGTAACGTAGGCCAGGCCCTTGGCGACGGACAGTTGACTCATGTCCAGAGGTGTTTCGGTTTTGGGGTACAAGTCCACGTTCATACTGGCCAATTCAACCGGGTCCCATTGCAACGCCCTGAGATCGTATCGATTGTCGGCAATGTTGTTAGCGGTATTGGGATCGGTACCGATCACCTCGACCGGCACTATTTTCAGTTGCTTGACCAGGCGCCCGTTTTCTTCGACCACAGGCGGCACGTGACAGCCAGCGCAGTTTTCGTTGAAGAGTGCACGGCCTTTGGTTGCCAGAGGGCGATCAATCTTGCCGAACAACTCTTCGGGCCAGACCGGGGGCTTGAGTTTTTGCAGGGTTTCTTCGATCAGGTGCAAATCGTTTACCCGCACGCTGGACGGGTAGCGTGCATCGCCTTGCAGTGGTTGGCCGTGGGCATCGAAAAAGTTCAGGGTGGCGCCAACGCCAACGCCAAGGGCTTCGCCAATATTGCGCGCCATCGGCTGCTTGGCTGATCCGTTCCACTGTACCCAGTCGAACGTCCACATGTCCCACAGGTGCGGATAGTCCACCGGGGCGTTGGCTACGCGGTAGTTGGCCGGGGAAATGGCATCACCGAAGCTTGCGTTGGCGATTCGCCCGAAAGCATCGGTACGGCCCGGCCCTTCAAGTGTGGGATAGAGGCCGCGATGGGTGTCATTCCAGGCCACCGCCAAAAACGTATCCAGGGAGGCCTTGAAATCCTTGCGCAACTGTTTGTGCTGCGCTGCGTATTGGTCGCCCAGGACCGTGCGTGCGAAACGCTCGAATTTCCAGGGGTTGTAGTAGGTCGCAGCGAGGCTGGCGACCAATGCTTGACCAAAACTGCCGCCGCGCAAGGTCGGTACGCTGGATGGCAGCACGTGTTGTGCCGGGGCGCCATCAATGCGCAGTGCCTGGCCTTTGAAGCGCAGTTCGCCGGTGTGGCAGGCAGCGCAGGTGATGTCCAGGTACTCAACCTTGCTGCCCGGGTTCTGGTGGCGCGTAAAGCCTACGGGCAGGTTACCCGGGTTGGCGGGGCTGGCGTGTTGCTGGGGATCGACTAAAAAACCGAAGCGCGCCAAATACTCGGGCGCTGCGAAAGGCTGTTTTGAAAAGGGCAGTTCGAGGGCGCTGAACCAGTCGTAATGCAAACCTTTAACTTGTGTGCCCTGGGGCGTGTAGTAATAGGTTTGGCGCTCGGCAGGGCTCCACTGATCCAGGTAATGCAGTTGCTGCGGGGGCTGGTAAACAGGCAGTTTCGGGTTGGCAATATAGTAGATCACCAGCCCAAGCAAGAGGATCAAAGCCAGCAGCAATCCCAGCAGAACACGGTAAAACAGACGCACAGTAACGCTCCTTGTAAAAATAATTACAGCCTTATGCCTCAGGGAGGGGCAGGCATCAAGTGACCTGTAGGCTTTGGAGGGTTTAGATAGGTGTTAATAAAAGTTGCTGTAATAGTGAATTGTTATTAATGCATGAACTTATCGGCATTTCGTCCCTCTTATGCCGGTAGCCATTGGTCGCGGCCGCCTGATAAGCTCGCGGCTTTACTCGATTGCCCATTTGGCGCATGAACAAGGAAATAGCATGAAACAGCATCGGTTGGCGGCAGCTGTGGCCCTGGTAAGCCTGGTACTGGCGGGTTGTGATTCGCAGACCAGCGTAGAGCTGAAAACCCCGGCGCAAAAAGCCTCGTACGGCATTGGCCTGAACATGGGCAAAAGCCTGGCTCAAGAAGGCATGGATGATCTGGATTCCAAGGCCGTAGCTCAAGGCATCGAAGATGCCGTCGGCAAGAAAGAGCAAAAGCTCAAGGACGACGAACTGATCGAAGCGTTTGCAGCACTGCAGAAACGTGCTGAAGAACGTCTGACCAAAATGAGCGAAGAAGCCTCTGCTACTGGCAAAAAATTCCTCGAAGAAAATGGCAAGAAAGCGGGTGTTGTCACCACCGCGTCTGGCCTGCAGTACGAAGTCATCAAAAAAGCCGATGGCCCTCAGCCTAAAGCTACCGACGTGGTGACTGTTCACTACGAAGGCAAACTGATTGATGGCAAGGTGTTCGACAGCTCGGTTGAGCGTGGCAGCCCGATCGACCTGCCGGTTAGCGGCGTGATCCCGGGTTGGGTTGAAGGTCTGCAACTGATGCATGTTGGCGAGAAGTACAAGCTGTACATCCCTAGCGAACTGGCTTACGGCGCACAAAGCCCAAGCCCGTCGATCCCGGCCAACTCGGTGCTGGTATTCGACCTGGAACTGCTGGGCATCAAAGATCCTGCCAAAGCAGAGCAAGACGCGGCCAAATAAGTAGCATTTTGTACGCGTAGCGCCCCGTCCCGACGGGGCGTTGTTGTATGTGCAGTCAGGGTTTTGTTTGCCCGGGTTGTGTCCTGCAAGGTTTCAAATCGCCCATAAGTTCCCTTGGCTAGTAGTTGCTGACTGCCAAGTCAATGAATTTATGGGTTTTTTTATGTGTGTAAAAAACGCCCGATCTGACTCCAGCCCTTATGGGGCGGGCCTTTCAGCGTTAAAAAACAGCTCTGTTCACAAGGTTATCCACAATTTGTGTGGATAACATTTTCGCCCAGCGGATCAATAAGGTCTGTTTTCACAAAAATTTCACCTCAGAGTGAAAAGCCGGGAGACCTTGGTGGCTGATAGGATTAAGCTTCAAGGGAAAGTTCTGACTCGATTTATTTAAAAGTCTGACGGGGTTTAGTAATGGATCTTCAAATCATCAAGCGTAATGGTGAGCCTGAATACGCCGTTCTTTCATGGGAAAGTTACCAGGCGCTGCTCAAGGCTGCAGGCCTCAAGGAGCGAACTGCAACGCCTGACCCTGTATTGCCGACACCCGCACCCGAGCAGGTGCACCCCGGACTCGATCAACTGCGCAGCCTGCGCGAGAACAAGGGCCTGGCCCTTGAAGTGCTGGCGCGCACAGTCGGTATCAGTCCGTCGTATCTGGGCATGATAGAAACCGGTGAGCGTCTCCCCGACCTCGCCATTCGTCGCAGCTTGGCCTGGGAGCTAGGTATCCCGGGCTGGAGGGAAGCATCATGAGCGTTCGCATCAGTCGTCAACACTGGGATGAGTTGTTGGCTGAGCTCGATCAGGCGCGTCGACAGCGCCACTTGCTGACGTACCGTGCGCTACTGGAACGGTTGCAATTACCGAGCCCTGCAATGTTGACCCTTACCGCAGCACTTGAGCACCTGGCGGCCATGGATGCCAGGGCCGAGCAGCCCTTGCGCAGTTCGCTGGTGATCAGTCAGGGCGCAAGTCGCCTGCCACGTACCGGATTTTTTGAATGCGTTGAGCGACTTGGACGCTTCCCCGGCCCGCCGGATGGCATTGCGGCCGCATCATGGCATGCCTCAGAGGTGGTGCGCGTGTTTGAGCATGCTTATGAGCACGAGGAGGCTTGAGTGCTCTGGCGGTTTAAGGCGCGCCTGAGCTACTGGCTGGCGCGCAAGTTGTTTCGCTGGTCCTGGTGCGTCCGCCAGCCGCGTATCTGGCGCTGGATGGAGGGGCAGTTTGCTCGGATGGCCAACCTTGGCGATACCCGTGCCCAAAGCTTCTATGGGCACATTCTGGCCTTTCGCGGCCAAGGCCTTGGAGCGAAGGAGGAGGGCGTACGCCTGTTGCGTCTGGCGGCATTGAGCGGCGACGCGAAGGCAGCTTATCAAGTGGGTGTTTTCAGCCTGGCGGGTTCGCTCGGCAAGACCCCGGATGCTGCAGAAGCGGCGCGCTGGTGGACGATGGCGGTAAAGGCGGGACATCCACTGGCCGCGCACAAGCTGGCGATGTTGTATCAGGAAGGTGGTCCGGGATTGCTGGCTGATCCGCAATTGGCCCGGCTTTACCAATAGCCAAGAAATAAAAAGGGCGGGACGCATAATGCGGCCCGCCCTTTTTATTCGACTTGAATTACTTCTTTGCCACTTGTGAGCTGAGCTTGAGGTAGTCCAGCAGAATCCGCCCGGTTTCACTCAGGTAGGCGTCATCTTCCGGTTTGGTCTTTTCAGGCTCTACCGGCAACGCATCTTCGTCTTCTTTCTTCATTTCCTTGAGCGGTGCTTCGCCTTTGGCCTGACGGCGAGCGTTCTCCATCACCAATTGCTTGGCATCGATATCGGCGTGCTGTGCACGGCGCTCGGCCTCGTTCAGGCTGACGGTCTTCTCGGCCATCAGTTTTTCGGCCAGAGCCAGTTTGTCGCGGATAAAGATGAACTCCGCATCTTTTGCCGCGCGCGTGTCGTGGTTGGCTTTTAGCCGGTCGATGTAAGGCTTGAATGGATCCGACGCGGGCTTGATTGCTGGGCGGATCGTGTCCCAGGGCATGGCTTCAGGCAGTGCGCTTTCGCCGATTTCCTTGGTGTCGATAATCGACGGGAAAGCGACGTCAGGCAGTACACCCTGATGCTGGGTGCTCTGTCCGGAAACCCGGTAGAACTTGGCCAGAGTCAGTTTAAGCTCGCCGTGGTTCAGTGGCTGGATGGTTTGCACCGTCCCTTTGCCGAACGTCTGGCCGCCGATAATCAGCGCACGATGGTAGTCCTGCATGGCGCCGGCAAAAATCTCCGAGGCCGAAGCCGACAGGCGGTTGACCAGCAACGCCATCGGGCCCTTGTAGAACGCGCCCGGGTTTTCGTCTTCAAGTACGTCGACCTTACCGTCGGCGTTACGCACCAGAACCGTTGGACCCTTGTCGATAAACAGACTGGTCAGCTCGGTCGCTTCCTGCAACGAGCCGCCGCCGTTGTTGCGCAGGTCGATAATCACGCCATCGACTTTTTCTTTCTGCAACTCGGTCAGCAGTTTTTTGACGTCGCGGGTGGTGCTCTTGTAGTTCGGGTCGCCTGCACGGAACGCTTTGAAGTCCAGGTAGAAGGCCGGGATTTCAATCACGCCGAGCTTGTAGTCTTTGCCATCCTGTTTCAGGTTGAGGATCGACTTTTTGGCAGCCTGTTCTTCAAGCTTCACCGCTTCACGGGTGATGGACACAACCTTGCTGGTCTGGTCGTTCGGTGCGTTGCTGGCTGGAATCACTTCCAGGCGCACCACGGAGCCTTTAGGGCCTCGAATCAGTTTGACCACTTCGTCCAGTCGCCAGCCGATCACGTCGACCATCTCTTTGTCGCCCTGGGCAACGCCGATGATCTTGTCAGCCGGTGCGACTTGCTTGGTCTTGTCGGCCGGGCCTGCTGGCACCAGTCGAACAATTTTTACCTGGTCGTTATCGCTCTGCAACACGGCGCCGATGCCTTCCAGCGACAGGCTCATGTTGATGTCGAAATTCTCCGCGTTATCTGGCGACAGATAATTGGTGTGCGGATCGTAAGACATGGCGAAGGTGTTGATGTAGGCCTGGAAGATGTCTTCGCTGCGGGTCTGGTCCAGGCGTGACAGCTGATTCTTGTAGCGCTTGGTCAGCAGTTCCTGGATTTTCGCAGGCTCTTTACCGGCGATCTTCAAACGCAGGACTTCGTCCTTGATGCGTTTGCGCCACAGGTCATTGAGCTCGGCTTCGGTCTTGAGCCACGGAGCGTCCTTGCGGTCGATCTGCAAGGTTTCGCGTGCCGAGAAGTCCAGCGAGTCAGGGCCTTTTTTCAGCTCTGCAAGGGCGAAGTCCAGGCGCGATTTGACCCGGTCCAGGTAGCGCTTGTAGATGATGAATCCGGGATTGAGATCGCCGCTCTTCAGGAAGTCGTCAAACTGGTACTTCCATTTGTCGAATTCGGCAATATCGCTGGCCAGGAAATAGCTGCGAGAAGGGTCGAGCAACTTCAGATAGCTGTCATAGATGATCGCGGAACGCGCGTCATTTAATGGCGGCTTGCTGTAATGATGGCGCTTGAGCAGCTCAACAACGTTAAGACTGGCAATTACCTCATCACGATCGGGCTGAAGGTTATCCCAACTGTTAGCGGCGAACGTATTGGCCGAAAACGGCAAAACGCCTAGGCCAATGAATAGGGCAAGTGCGGTGCTAGGGAATAAATGCTTCATGCTGATTCGACGCGGGGGCAATTGATAACGCATATTAGGCCGTCTTTGAAGTCGCCGGTTCCATCAAGGACCGGTCGCATAATGCAAAAAGCCCGGTGCAACAGCTCCGGGCTCAGTCCAGACTTACTATGGAGGCACTGTGAAAGCATTGCAAGGCGTTGAAGGTCAAGTGACATGGGTTGAAGAGCCAAGCCCTGCATGTGATGTGGGACAAATTCGAATTCGCGTGGCGGCTGCCGGGCTCAATCGGGCCGATCTTTTGCAGAGCGCCGGGTTGTATCCGCCGCCGCCGGGCGCCAGTCAGGTGTTGGGCCTGGAGTGCTCCGGGGTGGTCAGTGAGGTTGGGCCCGGTTCGTCCTGGCAGGTGGGCGACAGGGTCTGCGCGCTCTTGGCGGGCGGGGGCATGGCGCAAGAGGTGGTGGTCGATGCCCGTCACGCCCTGCCGGTGCCTGAAGGTCTTTCGCTGATTGAAGCGGCTGCTTTGCCAGAGGTGTACAGCACTGCGTGGCTGAACCTGTTCCAGCTGGCCGCCTTGAAGCCGGGGGAAAAAGTGCTGTTGCACGCCGGCGCAAGTGGTGTCGGTTCAGCGGCCATTCAGCTGTGCAAGGCCTTCGGAAGCCCGTGCTGGGTGACCGTTGGCTCGGATGAACGTTTGGCTTATTGCCAGGCGTTGGGCGCACAGGGCGGTGTGGTGCGTACCGAGGGGCTGGACAGCCTCAAGGCCATGGGGCCTTTTGATGTGGTGCTGGACCCTGTGGGCGCCAACTACGCCGAATCCAACCTCAAGTTGCTGGCGCTGGACGGGCGTTGGGTGTTGATCGGTTTGATGGGCGGTCGCAAGGCCGAGCTGGATCTGGCGCAGGTATTGGGCAAGCGTATCCAGCTGTTGGGTTCGACCCTGCGCAGCCGCAGCGATCAGTTCAAGGCGGACCTGCTCAGTGATCTGGGGCAACAGGTATGGCCATTGTTCACTGAGGGCCGCTTGAGCCCGCAACTGGCAAAAACCTTCCCGATTGAAGAGGCTCAGGCCGCGTTTGCCGAACTGGCCAGCAATCAGGTGTCAGGCAAGTTGGTGCTGGTGATAGACAGCAGCCTGAGCTGATCCTTTAAGAGGGAGGCAGACTGTGTAGCCGCAGCCTGCGGCAGCGGCTACAGGAAAACGGCAACTGTGGGAGCGAGCCTGCTCGCTCCCACATAGGGCTTGACCTACAACAGAGTCTCTACAGGTGTGAGGTGTTACTTCCAGTGATGGATCGGCCATCCGGCCTTTTCAGCCTGTTCGCGCAATACAGGGTCCGGATTGACAACATGGGGATGGTCAACCTTGAGCAATAACGGCAAATCGTTACGCGAGTCGGAGTAAAAGCTCGCGCCTTCGAGATTTTCTTCCTGTTCATCCAGCCACTCCAGCAAGCGCGTGATCTTGCCCTCGCGGTAAGTCAGCGTTCCCACGGTGTTGCCGGTGTAAAACCCGTGTGCAACTTCCAGCTCGATCCCCAGCACTTCATCGATACCCAATCGTTCTGCAATGGGCTTTACCAGATGGGTGCCCGAGGCCGAAATCACCAGGATCCGGTCGCCCGCCTTGCGATGTTGGGCAATGGTTTTTGTGGCGTCACTGAAGATGATCGGTTCGATAAAGTCTTCTACCCACGGCCCGACCAGATGATTCACTTCTTCGGGAGTGCGGCCTATCAACGGCTCAAGGCTGAAGGCCATGTAGTCTTCCATCGCCAGTTTGCCCTGGCTGTAGGCGTCCATCAGCTCGTTGTTGCGCTGCATGAACGACTTCGGGTCGACCCAGCCCAACCGGCCCATCTGCTCGCTCCACAGGGTGGCGCAGTCGCCATGAATCAGGGTTTCGTCCAGGTCAAAAATTGCCAAAGCCATCAGTGCAACTCTCTCTTCAGTGAATTCAAGAACATCAGGCTACCTCACAAAGGGTGCTCGAATCGATGGTCAGCGCCACGCGTTGACCATCCGCGTACAGATCACCGGGTGCACGGTTGAGCACGTCGACGATCAGTTGCACACCTCGCACCTCTACCCGGTAGCGGATGACGTTGCCCAGCAGGCTGTGGTTGAGGATTACCCCGTCGAGTTCGCCCTGCAGGCTCAGACCCACGGTTTCAGGGCGGATGGCGATACGGCTGCTGATCGGGCGTTGCAGCAAGCGGCTGGCAGTGTCGGGATCCAGCAGGTTGTAGTTGCCGATAAACCCGGCGGCGAATGCATCCACGGGTGCGGCATAGAGGGTTTGGGCATTGCCGCTTTGAACGATGTGGCCCTTGTTCATCAGGAATATGCGGTCGCTCATGACCAGCGCTTCTTCCTGGTCGTGGGTGACGAAAATCGTGGTCAGGCCCAGCTCGCGCTGAATGGTGCGGATTTGCTCGCGCAAGTGCTTGCGAATTCGCGCATCCAGCGCCGACAGTGGCTCATCCAGCAGCAGCAGGCGCGGACGCGTGACCAGCGAGCGCGCCAGGGCCACGCGCTGGCATTGGCCGCCTGACAGCTGATGCGGGTAGCGCTTGGCAAAATCATTCAACTCCACCAGTTGCAGCACCTCGGCTACCCGCTTGTTGCTGTCATCGCTACTGACCTTCTGCATGCGCAGGCCGAACGCAACGTTTTGCTCGACGGTCATGTTGGGGAACAGCGCATAGCTTTGAAACACCATGCCGATGCCACGCTTTTGCGGGCTCAGCGGCACGATGTCCTGGCCATCGAGCAGGATTTTGCCACCGTCCACGGGCGTTAACCCTGCGATGCAACGTAGCAGCGTGGATTTACCGCAACCGGATGGACCGAGCAGGGTCACGAACTCGCCCTTGGCGATGCTGCAGTTGATATCGCTGAAAATAGGGGTGCCGGAATAGGATTTTTGCAGGTGTTCGACGCTGACGAAGCTCATTGGCTTTTGTCCTTGTTCAGGAAGGTGGCAACCCAGGTCAGCACCAATACAAAGAGGAAATAGGAGATCACGAGCGCGCTGGTGAAGTGGCCACTGCTGTTACGCATGTTGTTCAAGAACACCTGCAAGGTTTCGTAGCGGGTGCCTACCAGAATATTGGCGAATACAAACTCGCCAAACAGGAACGAGAACGACAGCAGCAGGGCAACCATCAAGCCTTTGCGCAAATTGGGCAGCACCACCAAAAACGCAGCCTGCCAGGTACTGGCACCCAGCAGTTGGGCTGCGTCCATCAGGTCGCGCAGGTTAATTGCCTGCAGGTTGTTGGTGATTGCCCGGTACATAAAGGGCAGTGCCACGGTGAAATAACAGCCAATCAAAATCCAGGGTGTGCCGACCATTTGCAACGGGCCTGAGCCGTAGAGCTGCAGCAGGCCCACCGATGACACCACTGGCGGCACGGCGAAAGGCAGCAGGATCAGGATGTTCATCAGCGCATCGAGCCTGGGGAAGTGGTAATGCACCACAAACAGCAACGGCAGGATCAAAATCACCGACAGCACCAATGCAGCCACACAGACCAGCAGCGACTGGCCGAAGGCTGCGAGAAAGCGCGGGTCGCTCCACAACTGGCTGTACCACTTCAAGGTAAAGCCACTGGGCAGGATGGTCGCCGACCAACTGCTGGCGATGGAGTAGACAAGCGTGCCCAGCAGCGGCAGCAATAAAATCAGAAACAGCAGCCAGACAACGCTGCGATGGTAAATGCCGGGGGACCCGGATTCAGCGCGCGACATGGTAGCTCCTCTTTAACAGCCACTGATGCACCAGGGTCACCAGGGTCATCAGCCCCACCAGAATCACTGCCAGGGCACTGGCCATGTTCGGGTCCAGACTTATATCGCCCGAGACCATCGCAGCAATTCGGATTGGCAATACGTTGAAGTTGCCGGTGGTCAATGCATACACCGTGGCGTAGGCGCCAAGGGCGTTGGCCAGCAGAATCACGAACGTGCCCAGCAGTGCCGGGGTGAGGACTGGCAGGCCGATATGGCGCCAGAACTGCCAACTGCTTGCACCCAGTAACGAAGCCGACTCTCGCCAGTCTTCCCGAACCGCATCAAAGGCGGGGTAAAGCAGCAGTACGCCAAGCGGAATCTGGAAGTAGGTGTACAGGATGATCAGGCCGGTTTTTGAGTAAAGGTTGAAGTCCTCAATGATCCCCGCCTGTTTGAGCATGATCGTAATGCTGCCGTTAAAACCCAGCAGAATGATGAAGGCGAAGGCCAGGGGAACCCCTGAGAAATTGCTGGTCATGTTGGCGAACGCATTGACGAAATTGCGCAGCCGCGAATCCACCTTGCGCAACGAGTAACTGCCCAGGATGGCGATCACAATGCCGAACAGACTGGACCAGAAACTGATCTCCAGGCTGTGCTGGATGGCTTGCAAGTAGAATTTCGAGTTGAAGATCTTGATGAAGTTGGCCATGCCCCAGCCGCTTTCTTCAGATTGCACGCTGTGGATCAGCACCCACACCAGCGGGGCAATTTGAAACACGATAAAAAAAACGGCGAAGGGCACCAGGCACAGCAAAGCAAGCCATTTGCCACGGCTCATGGCGCTGGCCTCAGCAGGTCACGACACAACGGTTTGTCATGGGTCACACCCAGCAACTCGCAGATCGTGCCGCACAACTCGGTTTGTTTGGGGGTGACATCCGGGTTGAGGCTGAACGCATCGCCCAGTACAAACAGGGGGACTTCACGCTCTTCGGGCAGCATGCCGTTGTGTGAGCGGTCGTTGTTCATGCCGTGATCGGCCGTCACCAGCACCTGATAACCAGCCTGCAGCCAGCCTTGCAGGTAGTCGGCCAGAATGATGTCGGCCGAGCGCGCACTGTTGCGGTATTGCGGGGTATCGAGGCCGTGCTTGTGCCCGGCATCGTCGATGTTCATGGGGTGAACCAGTAAAAAATTCGGTGTGTGCGCCACCCGCAGGCTTTCGGCGTCGGCGAACAAATGGGAATCGGGGTAGTGATCGCTCCAGTAGAAGTGCCCGTGCTGAATGGGTAAATCGGCTGCAACGGTATGGCGGTCCCGGGCGATCACAAAGGGCGAGCGGTTATACAGTTCGCTGACCCAGTGATAGGCCGCTGCCGCAGTACTCAGGCCACCGTCGCGGGCGTAATGGAACACGCTGCGCTGGTTGGACAGGCGCGACACATTGTTGTGCACGATGCCGCTTTCAATGGGCGGCACACCCGTGAGGATGCATTCGTAAAGAGGGCGCGACAGCGCGGGCAATTCGCAGGTGAGCTTGTAGAGTGCAGCACGACCCGCCCCGACGTAGGCTTGCAGATGGCCCATCGCCTGGCGGGCTACCTCGTAATTCAAACCGTCGAGGACTACCAGGATAACGTTGTGTTTCATGTCCGGCGACTCCGCAAACAGAAGTAGCATGCCAACTGCGTAGTCGCTGCCGAGGTACGAAGGCTGCGAGCCTTTCGCAATCAAAGGCTCGCAGCCTTCGTACCTCGGCAGCGACTACAGGTCTTGGTTCAGCGGGTTACTGCATATTGATAATGACTTCTTCCTGCCACAGCTGCGGCAGGGCCTTGGAGGTTTTTTCCCAGGCGTCTGCGTCCTTGATCGGGGTTACATTTTTGTATTGATCATTGGAGAGCAGCTTGGCTTGAACGTCATCAGGCAGCTTCAAGTGCTCGGCACGAATCGGCCGTGCATTGCCTCGCGCCAGGTTGGTTTGCCCTGCATCGCTGAAGATGTATTCGCGAGTCAGCTTGGCCGCGTTCGGGTGCTTGGCGTATTTGTTGATGATGGTGGTGTAACCCGAGATCACCGAACCGTCCGATGGAATCAGCACCACGTAGTCATCCGGGTTGACCATTTTGGCTTTGTAGCTCAGGCCGTTGAAATCCCAGACCACGCCCACTTCCACTTCACCTTTTTCCATGGTGGCGATGGTCGGGTTGGCCAATGACAAGCGGCCTTGCTTGGCGATGTCGGCAAACATCAGCAGGGCAGGCTGGATGTTCTTCTCACTGCCGCCATTGGCCAGTGCAGCGGCCAACACGCCATTGGTGGCTTGCGCCGCGGTGCTCACGTCGCCGATGGAAACCTTGTATTTACCGGATTTCAGATCAGCCCACTTGGTTGGGACTTCTGAGCCGTGCAGCAGCTTTTTGTTGACGATAAATGCAATGGTGCCGGTGTAGGCCAGCGCCCAGTTACCGTCCTTGTCCTTGGCCCAGTCCGGGATCTGGTCCCAGGTGGTCGGTTTGTAAGGTTGGGTCACACCTTTGGCAACCGCGATCGGGCCGAAGGCTGCTCCCACGTCACCGATGTCGGCGCTGGCGTTGTCTTTTTCAGCGGCGAACTTGGCCACTTCCTGCGCAGAGCTCATGTCGGTATCGATGTGCTTGAGCCCATAGAGCTTGTTCAGATCCGCCCAAGTGCCTTTCCAGTTGGCCCAGTCATCGGGCATGCCGACACTGTTGACCGTCCCCTCTGCCTTTGCTGCGGCTTCCAGGGCTTTTAAATCAACATCGGCGGCCATGGCCGATGTGCACAGGGCGATGCTTGAACCTAACAGTGATGCCAGGAAAAACCGTTTCATCCGAAGCTCCTTGGGCGTTTTCAACGCTGGGTTTTATTGCTCTTTTGCGGTGGGTTGGTCTAGGTCAGCAATACCTGAGCCAATTTAAGCCTGACTGATGACACTTTAATGTCGGCATTACATGTGCAGGTGATATTGCAGGCCTGTGTGAGCGTTTCGGCTAAGCGTAGACCATCGCGCAGGGCTTGATTGGCAAGGGCTGTGGCATTTCCTGATGGGTCTAGGTACAGACACTGTCATGCAACAGTCATGTGCTCTGACTAGGCTGCGGCTATCGAGGTTTGGTGAGTTTTCAGGCCGTGGCTGCCCACATTTGGTGCTGGACTAGTCCAGTCAGGTAACGTTAATGCGAGAAGGTGTACCCAAAGCGGTGACAGCGATCAGTCGCACGCTGCAAGAGCAAATTGAGCACGGCCTGTTGGTGTGCGGCAGTCAGTTGCCGGCCGAGCGCAAACTCAGTGAGTTGTTTGCCACCACTCGGGTCACGGTGCGCGAAGCGCTGTTGCAGCTCGAAGCCCAGGGGATGGTCTATCGCGAGGAGCGCCGCGGCTGGTTTATTTCGCCACCACGCCTGGCCTACAACCTGATGCAGCGCAGTCACTTTCACGCCATGGTCACGGCCCAGGGGCGAGTGCCGTCCACCGACGTGATTTCGGCGCGCCTGCTCCCGGCCACGGCGGCGGTATGCGATCGCTTGCAGTTGCCGGCGCTCTCCAGTGTGATCCAGATCTGCCGTGCCCGGCGGATTGACGGGCGGCTGGTGCTGTACGTCGAGCACTATCTGAACCCGCAGTATTTCCCACACATTCTTGAACTCGATCTCACCCAGTCGATCACCGAGCTGTATGCCCGGCATTACGATTTGCATTACGGTCGGGTGCGTTTCGAAATCGTGCCAACGGCGCTGCCGGTGCAGGCGGCGGCCACGCTCAAGGTCTCAACGGGCAGCCCGGGCTTGCAAATTGCGCGGGTCAATTACGACCTGCACGAACGGCTGATCGACTGTGACCTTGAGTATTGGCGACATGATGCGATTCATGTCGGGGTGGATGTGCAGGAACGTTGAATTTCCCCTGGTTTTTGGAGGCAACTCACTCTGTGGGAGCGGGCTTGCTCGCGATGCATTCGGCGTGGTGTGTCAGGTAAAACGCGCTGATGTCATCGCGAGCAGGCTCGCTCCCAGAAGGCGTGAGCGAACATCAAAGATCAGTCCTTTTGCAACATACCACTGCCCGCCGTCACGACTTGTACACTCAGGCGCGGGGTCGCCAGGTCAAGTCCGGCTTCATCCAGATGCCGCTTGAGGGACAGGTTGAACGCTCGCGACACTTCCCATTGCTTGATAGGCGCGGTCTTGAAACGGGCGCGCAGGATGGCGCTGCCGGACTCAAAGCTTTCGACCCCCTGGATCTCCAGCGGTGACCAGATATTGCGTCGCTGCAGTGGGTCGTTCCGCATTTTTTGTCCGACCTCACGCATCAGTTTGATCGCATCGTCGATGTCCATGTTGTAGGGGATCGCAACCCGGAAGATGGCGTAGCCGAACTCACGGGAGTAGTTCTTGATGCTTTTGATTTCGCTGAAGGGGATGGTATGCACGATGCCGTCGATATCCCGCAGGCGCACCGTACGAATCGTCAGCCCTTCAACGGTGCCCAGGTGTCCGCCGACATCGACGTAGTCGTCGATGGCCAGGGAGTCTTCAATAATGATGAACAGGCCGGTAATCAGGTCGGCGACCAGTGACTGCGCACCAAAGCCGATAGCCAGACCGATCACACCGGCACCCGCCAGCAGGGGGGTGACGTTCATGCCCATGTTGGCCAGGGCAACGATCAGCGCAATGATGAAAATCGCCACAAACAACACGTTGCGAATCAGCGGCATCATGGTCTGGGCGCGGGCATTGGCCAGGCCTTTGCGCGAGCGGGTCAGGGCGTGGTGCACGGCCGTATCGGAAAGAATCCAGATCAGCCAGGCAAACAGCAGCGTGCCGCCGAGGCTGAACAGTTTGACGCTGATTTCATGGCCTTCACCTTCGGTGAAGCTGATCAGTGACATGCCCCAGACCCGCAGTCCCAGCTCGATGAATACCAGCCACACAATCAGGTGTGCGAGGGTATAGACGAAGCTTTTCAAGCGTTCGGAATACAGGGCATGACGTTTGTGTCCACGTTGCGGTTTTTGCGAGTGACGTCGCACCAGCCCGTTGATCACCATGCACAACACCACCAGCACGGTGCAGATCAATGATTGGCGCAATGCGGTGCTGGTATCGCCCGCCGAGACAAATGTCGCGACCAGAGAAATGCCCACCAGAATCAGAGCCGGTATGAACCAGTAAGTCCCCAGGATATCGATGCTGTCGCTCAAGGCCCGTCGGGTCAGGCGCCGCGACAATGGCTGGTTGCGAATCAGGTGGGCAATGGGGCGACGGAACCGGATGATAAACAGCCCGGTGGACAGGGCGGCCATCACATTGGCAAAGGTAGCGGCCGTATGGGCCAGATGTACACCGAGGGTGGCCACCAGTCGTGGGTCACTGAGTGCTTCGCCAAAGGCGGCGAAGCTGCCGATCCACCACAGTGGACGAAACGCCTGATGCCGCAAAATATGCAGGGCACGATGGCGGTGGGGGCCATCGAGCAGTGAGAACAGGATGACGCAAATGGCCGAGAAGCAAGTGCCGATGACCAGTGCGTAAGCCAGCACCATCGCCAGGTCTTTGCCCAGCGACGAGGGCAGGGCGTAACTCATGTACACCGTGATCACCAGCGCCACCATCCACGGCCCCAGTTTGCGCAGGGCAAAGCGCAGCATGTCCACGGCCTTGGGGTGTTGAGGCAGTTCTTCGCTCAGTCCAAAGCGCACCCGGACACGGTGGCTGACCCAAATCAGCAGTGCCGCCGACAAACTCCAGATCATGATGATTAATGCAAAGCCAAAGATGATCGGCAGCCATTCGCTGGCGGGCAGCATCAGGGCCGACAGCTCTTCGTTGGCTTGGGAGATTTCTTTGGTCCAGCGAGAGGTCGGGCTGTCAGCGCCGGAGAACTGTTTTTCGAGATCTGCCAGGGTGCTGCCGATCAGCCCCAGAACACCGATCTCGGCTTCAGGCTGGGCTTTTTTGGTGGCGTCGCGCAGCTTTTTCAAGTCAGCCAACAGCTTGCTGCGCTGCTGATCGTTTTCGAGGTTTTTGATGACCTCGTCCAGCGATTGGCCCAGCGGCTCGGTGGGCTGCGCCTGGGCTTTATCCGAGCTGCCGAGCATGCCCGGCAAGCCAACGGCCTGTGCGCTCGTCATGGGCAGCAGCGTCAGCAGGCAAACCAGCAGGAAATAAGGCAAGGCAAAAAGACGGAGAAACACTGGGCGATCAACCTCGAAGGGTGCAAATTGGCCGAGTGTACGCTAGGGCCCGCGATCATTCATTTCTTGTCACCTATAAATAAATGATCGTGAATTCAGGGCGCGGGAAACAGGGTGCCTATTCGTTCAGCTTGGCGAGAATCTTGAAAACGATAGTGCCGAAAATCAGCAGCATGCCGCACCAGATCATCAGCACGCCGACGCCACTACTGCGTTCGCGAAAGTTGAAGCCAATGGTCAGCAGCAACATGCCGCAGACAATGGGAATCATCATGGAGTGGAACGCAGACATCTCGAACATGGTTATGGACCTGTAGAAAACAATGCCCCAAGTCTAGGTCGGTTTGCGCAGATGTGTGGTGATGTGTATCAAAAATGAATCAGCCATTAACTACAGGTCATGATCGACTGTGGGAGCGGGCTTGCTCGCGATGGCAGCAACGCGGTTTATCCTTAAAACTGCGGTAGCTGCATCGCGAGCAAGCCCGCTCCCACACATGCCCCTGCTTTGTTACGGCAACTGGTTACTGGCGTAAAACGCGCTGAGTACTTTGACCAGATGCGCGAGGTCATGGCTGCCGGCCAGTTCGCGGATCGAGTGCATGGCGAACGTCGGCAGGCCGATATCCACGGTACGAACACCCAGATGGCTGGCGGTGATCGGGCCAATGGTTGAGCCGCAGCCCATGTCGCTGCGCACTACAAAGCTTTGCACCGGGACTTCTACGGCCATGCACAAGTGGCGGAAGAACCCGGCCGTTTCGCTGTTGGTGGCGTAACGCTGATTGCTGTTGACCTTGATCACCGGCCCGGCATTAAGCTTGGGGCCGTGGTTGGCGTCGTGCTTGTCGGCGTAGTTGGGATGAACGCCATGGGCGTTGTCAGCCGATACCAACAACGACTTCTGGATCGTACGTACGTACTCGTCGCCTTCAGGCAGCACGCGCTGCAGGATCTGCTCCAGCATCGGGCCATCGGCGCCGCAGGCTGAACAGGAGCCGACTTCTTCGTGGTCGTTGGCCACAAACAGGCAGGTTTCTTCGGTCTCGGTGGTGAGCAGGGCTTGCAGGCCGGCGTAGCACGACAGCAGGTTGTCGAGGCGAGCGCCGGCGATGAAGTCACCGTTAAGGCCAATGACCGCAGCACTTTGGGTGTCGTAGAAACTCAGCTCGTAATCGAGCACCACGTCGGCATTGAGGCCGTGCTCGCGGGCCAGTTGGTCGGCGAGCAACGCACGAAAATCCACACGCTCGTCGCCTGCGACCTGGGCCAGAATCGGCGGCAGCTCGGTTTGCGGATTAATCGCCCAGCCTTCGTTGGCGGTGCGATTGAGGTGGATCGCCAGATTGGGAATGGTCGCAATCGGTGCCTTGAAATCGATCAGCTGGCTTTCGACCTGGCCATCGCGGCGGAAGGTCACGCGTCCGGCCAGAGACAAGTCTCGGTCAAACCATGGCGCGAGCAGGGCACCGCCGTAGACTTCTACGCCCAGTTGCCAAAAGCCCTGACGTTGCAGTTCAGGCTGAGGCTTGACGCGCAGGCACGGGCTGTCTGTGTGAGCGCCGACCATGCGGATACCGCCCTGGAGCGGCGAGTGACGACCCAGCTTGAACGCAACGATAGAGGAATCATTACGGGTGACGTAATAGCGGCCGTTGGCTTCGGTGAACCATGTTTCGCGTTCGTCGAGGCGCTGGTAACCGGCAGCCTCCAGGCGCTGAACAAGACTGGCAGTGGCATGAAAGGGGGTAGGGGAGGCCTTCAGAAAGTCGATCAGGCCTTGGTTCAACTCTTCGCGCATAAGTTACTCCAGACAGCAAGGCCGCGAGTTTAGCGCATTGATCGCAGGATTTGTTGCGGTGCAATATCTGTAGCAGCTGCCGAAGGAACGAGGCTGCGTTCGATTGCAAAGCAATCGCAAAACCTGAGTGCGCGGTTTACCTGATATGACGCGAAACCTGAATTTACGACGGCTGCGCCGCCGAACGCAGCCTCGTTCCTTCGGCTGCTGTTACGAAAGCGGCGCAGTGCTTAAAAAGGTGCCGGGCACTCAAAGCGCAGGCGTTCGCCCGTTTGCGGGTGAGTGAAGCTCAGCATGCTGGCGTGCAAGCACAAACGTGGCCAGGCGGCCAGAGCCTGCGGGTGGGCATACAGACCATCACCGAGCAACGGGTGGCCGATAGACAGCATATGGACGCGTAACTGATGCGACCGGCCGGTGATCGGGGTCAGTTCAACGCGGCAGTAATCGCCGCAACGCTCCAGCACCTTCCAGAAGGTCAATGCGTTTTTGCCAAACTCGTGGTCGACCACGTGCCGGGGCTTGGTCGGCGGGTCGTAACGCAGGGGCAAGTCGATGCTGCCACTGTCGAGCTCGGGTTGACCCCAGGCCAGCGCGGTGTAGGCCTTTTCGGTTTCACGGTCGTGAAATTGACGGGACAGTTCGCGGTGAGTGTCAGCATCACGGGCCAGCAGAATAATCCCGGAGGTTTCCCAGTCCAGACGGTGGACGATGCGCGCTTCGGGGTAGCCGTTTTCTTGCAGGCGGGTGATGAGGCAGTCCTTGTTGTCATCGGCCCGGCCGGGCACCGACAGCAACAGGGTGGGTTTGTTGACCACCAGGACGCCAGCGTCCTCGTGGATGATGTGAATAGTGGACAACGGCATTAAAACAGCCTCTTAACAAACACCAACGGCGACGAGGGAACCTTCCCGGCAGGGAAGGCGCCCAAGTCGCCGCGGTGTCAGCCGGATCGATTAACGATCAGGCAGTGTGATGTTGAGTTCCAGAATCGAGCAGCTACCCTCGTTCTCCAGGGCGATCTGTACTTGATCATCCCCGATGTTGACGTATTTGCGGATCACCTCGACCAGCTCTTTTTGCAGGGCTGGCAGATAGTCCGGGGTGCTGCGTTGGCCACGCTCGTGCGCCACGATGATCTGTAGACGCTCTTTCGCGACCGACGCGGTGGATGGCGTTTTGCGGGTACGAAAGAAGTCAAAAATGTTCATTGTCTAGTTGCCTCCAAACAGGCGCTCGAAGAATCCCTTCTTCTGTACATCCAGGAATCGGTGCTCCACGGTTTTGCCCAGCAGGCGATCAACCGCATCGCTGTAGGCCTGACCGGCGTCGCTCTGATCATCAAGGATCACGGGTACGCCCTGGTTGGACGCCTTCAATACCGCTTGGGATTCAGGAATCACGCCCAGCAGGGCAACGGCCAGAATTTCCTTGACGTCTTCAACGCCGAGCATTTCGCCCTTGGAAACACGATCCGGGTTGTAGCGGGTCAGAAGCAGGTGTTCCTTGATAGGGTCCTGGTTCAGTTCGGCGCGGCGCGATTTGCTGGCCAGCAGGCCCAGCATGCGGTCGGAGTCACGTACCGAGGATACTTCCGGGTTGGTCACTACAATCGCTTCGTCTGCGAAGTACATGGCCAGGTGAGCACCGGTTTCGATGCCGGCCGGTGAATCGCAGACCACGTATTCGAAGGTTTCCTTAAGTTCCATCAGAACTTTTTCGACGCCTTCCTTGGTCAGCGCATCCTTGTCACGGGTCTGGCTGGCGGCCAGCACGTAGAGGTTTTCCAGGCGCTTGTCTTTGATCAGTGCCTGCTGCAGGTTGGCTTCGCCGTTGACCACGTTGACGAAGTCATACACCACGCGGCGCTCGCAACCCATGATCAGGTCGAGGTTACGCAAGCCAACGTCGAAGTCGACGATCACTGTTTTGTGGCCGCGCAGAGCGAGGCCGGTACCGATAGCGGCGCTGGTGGTGGTCTTACCCACACCACCCTTGCCGGATGTAACCACTAGAATCTTGGCCAAGGTGTTTCACCCCTAAGGAAAAAGGACTTTTTAGCCCCTGAATAACATCTCTATAAACGACTGCAGGCAAACAGCCTTGGCGGGTCATCATCCGAGAGCGTAAACGCTGTTTGGGTGTTGGTTGCCTACAAGGTGAAATCTGTTTTCTCTACGAATTTGAGATGCTTGGAAAATGGCGAGAGTATCCGTTAAAGACGGGTGATGTTCAACATGTCACTTGACAGACTGATCTGAACGCCTGTTCCCCACAGCGGATCTCTTCGCAGGTCTTCAGATACCTTGTACTTGCCTGCAATCGACACCAGTTCGGCGCTCAGTTGCTGACAGAAAATCCGCGCCTTGGTGTTGCCTTTATGGCCGGCAAGCGCTCGGCCACGCATTGGCCCGTAAACATGGATGTTGCCATCGGCCATAAGTTCCGCGCCCGGGCTTACAGAGGCGATAACCACCAGGTCACAACCCTCGGCATACACTGTTTGACCACCGCGTACGGGGCTGGTGATGATTTTGGTTGGTTTGATGGTCGGCTCAGGCGGTTTTTCAGGTTTTTTCGGCGCGACGACTTCGACGGGGTCAATCGGTCGTTCACGAGCCCCTGAAGGCGGAAGGACGGGCAGGTCAATGGCGATGGCCGCTGCGATGTCTTCAATACGGTTGGCGCGAACTGCCAGGGTACGCAGGCCATGCTGACGGCACACGCGCATCAGCCCCGGCAAATCGATAGCCCCTTCGCCGGCGGGCAATTTGTCCAGCGCCAGGACGAGCGGGGTGTTACTGAAAAAATTAGGCGCCTGGGCCACTTTGGCCGCCAGTTGACGGTCAAGGGCCTCAAGGTCGTTGTGCGCCAGTTCCAGCACCGTAATGGCGAGCATACTGCCCTTTAACTGGAACACAGGGGCTTGGTCTTGCGATTCGGTTTGGCTCATGGTTGCTTAACGCGACTTGTCACTTAAAGTGCTGAGACTTATAACGAGAACGCCCGCAAGCCGCAAGCCGGGTCGAACGATGTAGAATGCCCGACCCTTGTGTCTGTCCGGAATCATTAATGGATCGCCCGCGTTTTCGTGCTGCTTTTTTTCATCCGCGCTTCTGGCTGCTATGGCTGGGGCTGGGCGTGCTGTGGTTGGTTGTTCAACTGCCTTATAAAGTACAACTGTGTATCGGCCGTGGGCTGGGTGCGTTGATGTACCGGGTGGCCGGTGATCGCCGACGCATTGCGTCGCGCAACCTGGAGCTGTGTTTCCCCGAAAAAACCGCCGCCGAGCGCAAACAGTTGCTCAAGGACAACTTTGCCTCTACCGGTATCGCGTTTTTCGAGATGGCCATGAGTTGGTGGTGGTCCAAGCCGCGACTGGCGAAATTGGCCCATGTCGAAGGGCTGGAGCATCTCAAACAGGCTCAGATGGAGGGCAAGGGCGTCATCCTGATGGCCTTCCACTTCACCACCCTGGAGATTGGCGCCGCCCTGCTGGGTCAGCAGCACACCATTGATGGCATGTATCGCGAGCATAAAAACCCGTTGTTCGACTTCATTCAGCGTCGTGGGCGTGAGCGGCACAACGTCGATTCCCTGGCGGTTGAGCGCGATGACGTGCGCGGCATGCTCAAGTTGCTGCGCTCCGGCCGGGCCATCTGGTATGCACCCGATCAGGACTACGGCGCCAAGCAAAGTATCTTTGTGCCGTTGTTCGGCATTGAGGCGGCCACGGTTACCGCAACCAGCAAATTTGCCAAACTGGGCAAAGCTCAGGTTGTACCCTTTACTCAACAACGACTGGCTGATGGCAGTGGGTACAAGTTGGTCATTCATCCTCCCCTGAAGGATTTCCCCGGAGACAGCGATGAGGCTGATTGCCTGCGAATCAATCAATGGGTCGAGCGGGCGGTGCGTGAGTGCCCTGAGCAATACCTGTGGGCTCATCGCCGCTTCAAGACCCGTCCACCGGGCGAGCCCAAGCTGTACGACAAGCGCGGCTGAGGTCATTCGCTGTACGGCCTGCCCGCAGTGACGACAGTCGAGCCGGTCACGGGCCTGATTCTGTCTGGCGGTGGAGCGCGGGCGGCCTATCAGGTGGGGGTGCTGGCAGCGATTGCCGAGTTGCTGCCTGCGGGTGCGCCGAACCCGTTCCCCGTGATCGTCGGCACCTCTGCGGGGGCGATCAACGCGGTGAGCCTGGCCAGCGGTGCGATGGACTTCACCCGTGCGGTCGAGCACCTGACCGCCTTCTGGCAGGGCTTTGAAAGCCACCGGGTATTGCGTAGCGACTGGCCGGGGGTATTGCGTCAAGCCAGTCGATTCGTGGGGCACAGCCTGCTCGGGCTGGGCTCTCATGTCCCGGTGGCACTGCTCAACAGTTCGCCCCTGCGCGATCTGCTCCAGGACAAAATCAACTTTCCCGGCATTGAACAGGCGATTGCCGAGCAGCACCTGCGGGCAGTTGCGGTCACAGCGTTCGGTTATTCGTCCAGCCAGGCGGTGACCTTTTATCAAGGCAAGGGCACGATCGAGGGCTGGCTGCGGCATCGGCGCATCGGTACGCCCACGGCGTTGACGGTAGAGCATTTGTTGGCCAGTTCGGCGATTCCGCTGCTGTTTGCCCCGATCAAGATTGGCGAAGAGTACTTTGGCGACGGTGCCGTGCGCCAATCAGCCCCCATCAGCCCGGCGCTGCACTTGGGCGCCAACCGGGTGCTTGTGGTGGGGGTAAGCGGCAATCCGCGAGGGCCGGACACGCAAGAGGGTCAGCTGCGTTACTACAACGCTCAACAGCCCACCCTGGCGCAAATCGGCGGTCACATGCTCAACAGCACGTTTATCGACAGTCTGGAGAGCGATATCGAACTGCTGGAGCGCCTGAACCACTTCAGCCGCTTGCTGCCCAGACAAACCGACAACCTTGGCCTGTCACCCGTAGAGGTGTTGGTGATCGCGCCGAGCCAGCCCATAGACGAAATTGCAGCCCGCCATCGACATGAACTGCCCGCAGCGTTACGCATGTTCCTGAGAGGGCCCGGTGCGACCAAAACCAGTGGCGCAGGGGTACTGAGTTATTTGCTGTTCGAGGCTGGCTATTGCCGGGAGCTGATCGAGCTTGGACGTCGTGACGCCATGGCCAAGCGTGATGCATTGGGAGAGTTTTTGCGGGTTTAAGCGGTCGGATCTGTAGCCGCTGCCGAAGGCTGCGATAAAGCCCGCAAGGGCCTTTCACGCAACATTCAGGAGAACGGGTTGCTACGCAACTCTTCGCAGCCTGCGGCAGCGACTACGGGGTTTGCATACAGGGCTACTCTGCAATCTGCAATTTACGCGCTTCGGTGTAGATGTAGCGCAGCTTGTCGTACTCAAACGGTGAGTCGAACTGGCCATAGCGGAAGCTGGTGTTGTAGCGCTTATCGATGGCGCCCAGTACCCAGATTTCCGGATGGCGAGTACTTTCGTGAGGCACATTCAGGAAGTTGATCTGCTGATTGACGCCAAAATCGACGGCAAGGCCGGTGGTGTCACGCAGGTTCGACGGCCCTAAGATCGGCAGCATCAGATAGGCGCCGCCCGGTACACCATAAAAGCCCAGGGTCTGACCAAAGTCTTCGCTCTGACGGGGCAGGCCCATGGCTGTTGCCGGGTCCCACAGGCCGCCTACGCCCAGCGTGGTGTTCAACAGCAAGCGCCCTGTGGTCTCCAGCGAGCGGTGACCCTTGAGCTGCAGCAGGCTGTTGAACAGGTTTGGCACATCGCCCAGGTTGCTGAAAAAGTTACTCACGCCAGTACGCAGAAAGCTCGGGGTGACGTAACGATAGCCATTGACCACAGGCAGGAATACCCACTGATCAAAGCGGTAGTTGAAGTGGTAAATCCGGCGGTTGAGCGGCTCCAGGGGGTCATAGATGCTCAATGCGTTCATGGTAGCGCGTTCAAACTCGCGCTGGTCCAGGCCCGGATTGAAGTTCAGCAGTTTCAACGGCTGGGTGAAGCCGTCGACATCTGGCGTGAGCTCCGTGTGAGCCTTGCTGTTATCTGCTTGGGCGAAGCCTGCGCCGAGCAGGGCGGCAAGAAGCAATAATTGTTTAGCCACGGAAGAACTCCAGCATATCGTCAGCGTTGACACGGTAGTTGAGATTGCCGCAGTGGCCACCATACGGGTAAACCGTCAGGCGGTTACCGAAGGTTTTACGCAGGAACCCAAGATCGCCAGGCCCCAGGATAATGTCGTCGGCGTTATGCATGACGGCAATTTTAGGGCTGTCTTTCAGATAATCCTTGAGCGCGTACAGACTGACTTGGTCAATCAGTTGCAGGAGGCTGCCGCCATCGGTTTTGGCGCGCCACATCGGAATCACCTGCTCAGTCAGGTAGCAGTCGAAATCACACTGCAACGAGCGCTTGAGGAACGGCGTAAGGCTGGTGCCTTCGGTAATCGGGTAATTGGGCGGTGTAATCAGGCCGCGGCGATTGATCAGGTCCGAGGTGAATACGATGTCTGCCGACGAGAAGCGGAATACGGTGCCGATCAGCATCGCCATCTGCTCGTTGGTCAGGCGCTCCTTGGAATTTTGCAGGTCGTAGACCAGGGCTGCATTGAGGTCTACGTGGCCTTTGTCCTGAAAGTAGCGGGTCAGCTTGCCCAGTACCAGTTCGTAGAACGTCGTGTTGTTGTTGATGCCCTTAACCTCTGTTTGCACCAGCTTGTCGAGGTTGCTGATGGAGGTGAAGAGGTTGACCGGGGGATTGAGCATCAACACTTTCTTGAAGTTGAAGCTCTTGCGGGTTTCATCCAGATGGCTGACGAATGCTGCATCCAGCGCTCCCAGGCTGTAACCAGCCAGGTAGTAGTCGGTCACCGGGACGTTGGCCTGCTGGGCGCGTACGGCTTGCATCACGTGATACAGGTCCTCGGCGTCGTACTGGCTAATGCCAGGTGTGGCCAGGCGCGAAGCCGCACTCATGAAGTCGTAGCTGGTCGGTGATGACAGCTGCACTACGTGATAACCCTCTTGGTAGAAGAGTTTTTTCAGGTACTCGTTGAGGCTGCTGTCGTACGCCGCCCCCGTGCCGGCAATCAGAAACATCAGCGGTGCCGGGTGATCCTGTTTGGCCATGCGGTAGGTCAGCTTTTTCACGGCCCAAAAGTTGGCGGGCAGCGTGAATTCGCGCTCGGGGCGCAGGCTGAGGGTGTAATCCGATTGTTTGATGTCCTCTTCGTCGGGCAGCAGCGGGCGCATTTGCGGCGGAGTGGTGGCAATCGTGGCTTCAAACGGATTCGTGATCGGGTAGCCATAAGTTGCGGGATCGACATCGACCGCTTGTGCGGACGCACTCAAAATAAGGCCGCCGAGTAAGGCAGCGAGGGGCAGAGAACGTAGCATGAAGACTATCCCTAAGAAGGTGCGCAAAAGATTCGCAGGCTATGACCACAGGGCTTGTGCTGAAGTGCCATACCGCGGCACTAAAAAACCCTAAAGAGTCCCGAAAAGGCGAAAAGCCACTCAAGATACACGCTGAATGACTTTAGTTAACAGATATCTGATTGCAAGGCTTGCATAGCCAAGGATGGGGATTAAGCTGAGCGCCGCTTTTGTCTATCGGAGTATTTATGCGACCTCGTTTGCCGTTAATCTTGCTGCTTATCGCCCTGCCTGTCTGGCTGGCAGCCAGTTATGGGTTGCGTTACGGCTTGATGGAAGACCCGCAGTGGGTCGGGACGTGTGTTGCTGAGGCGGTGCGCTGGGAGTGCCAACTGCGCTCAAACCTGGGGTTGTTGATTCATTTCAGGGTGCTGGGTTGGGTTGCGCTGGTGCTGTCGATTATCGCGTTTTGTGTACGTGGGCGCGTCGGCAATGCGCTGGCGGTGCTGGCTTTGTTATTCGGCTTTCCGGCGCTGGCGCTCTACAACGCCAGCCTGGCAGTGTTTGCCGTGGTGATCGCCGGGTTGCGACTGGTGCGTGCAGCGAAGTAAGAAGCCGCAATGTGAGAGCGAACCTGCTCGCGAAGGCATCAGCGCGGTCTGCCTGACAGATCGCATCGCCTGAATCGCGGGCAAGCCCGGCTCCCACAAGGTGGGGCGTTACGCTTTTTGTCGCACGCTACGCCACAACGCAATGACCATCAGTACGCTCACCAATGCCCATGTCCAGGCTTGCTCGTTGTTCAGGCCTTCACGGTACAACTGCAGCGGTATGCCCGCGCCGATGATCAGTGCCAGCAGGCCGAATTCGCGGCGTGGCCCGCGTACAGGGCGCAGCAGGTAAACCAGTGCGGGCAGTATCAGTGCTGCACTCGGGAAGCTGCGATAGCGTGGCTCAAACACCAGTCCCAGCATCATCACAGCACCGGCAAACCCTGCCGCTGCCAACCACCAGCCAGCATGGCGCTCCAGCAAATTAAACAGGCGTTCGCGCCAGCCTTCTTTCTGGCCAAGGGCCAATGCGGCGTGGGCCATTACCATCAGGTTCAGGCCAACCAACAGGCCAGCCCAGGCCCATTCTCCGGCGTAGCGGCTGGTGACAGAGGCCAGCTCGGCCCAAGCCACGATGCTGCAACCCGCCAAGGCGCCGAGTGCTGGCAGCAGCAAGGCTGAGCGTGGCGCGCGAACGCGCCCGCCCATCACCAGCGTGCTCAAGAAAACCAGTACGCTCAACCCCAGCCAGACAGGCCAGTGCGGCAGATTAGACACTGGGCCAGCCAGAATGCCTTTGTCCTGGCGGTCAGCATCAAACAAGCCCCAGTAACCACCAACAGCACCTTCGCTGCCGCGCTTCCAGGGTTGATCGAACGCTTCGATCAGATTGTATTTCCAGCCGTTTTCTTCGGCCTGGGTGACAAAACCGCGAATGAATTTGGCTTCGTTGACCCGGCTAGGCAGGGCGGTTTCGCGTTGGCGGCCTTCGCTGGGCCAGCCGGTCTCGCCGATCAGGATGTCTTTGGGGGCAAACTTGTTACCGAACACCTGGCGAATTTGTGCGACATGGTTCACCGCCTGATCAATGCCTGCTGGGTCATCCTCCCAATAAGGCAGCAGGTGAATGGTCAGAAAGTCCACTGCCGGGGCGATTTCAGGGTGTTGTAGCCAAAATTCCCAAACGTCGGCGTAAGTCACGGGCTGCTTGATCTGGCTTTTTACCGTGTTGATCAGTTTGACCAGTTGCGGTGCGGTGACTTCTTTGCGCAGCAAGGCTTCGTTGCCGACGATGACCGAACTGACCACGTCCGGGTTGGCATTGGCCGAGGCGATCAGGGCGTCGACTTCCTGTGCGGTGGCAACCGGATCGCTGCTGACCCAGGCTCCGATCATCAATTTAAGACCGTGCTTGCGTGCAAGATCTGGCAGGCCTTCAAGGCCGGCCTGCGAATAGGTTCGAATGCACTGGAAGCGGGTGGCCAGCAATGCCAGGTCCGCGTCCATGCGTTCGGCACGAGGTACGAAAGGCTGGTCGAACGGCGATTGGTCCTTGTCGAACGGCGTGTACGACGCGCATTGCAGTTTATGGGTCGGTGTTGCGGCATCGGGCAATATCACCGGTTGGCCAAGGCCATACCAGAAGCCAGCAATGGCAAACACGCCCAGTAAGCAGGCAAGGAGATAAGGCAGCACGGGGAAGCGGGCAGTCGCAGACATGGTCAGGCCGTATGGGAGCAAAGCCGCGCATCTTACCTGCAATTGAGCGGGCCCAGCGCCTCCGTATAATTTTGACATGCAAAGTTCAGGCAGCCATCTGGACAAACTTCGCGGGTATCTAATTGGGTGTGGCCACAATGTCGCTGCTGGTTGTATGGGGGTCGTCGTCAGAGCAGGACGGCAAGCAGTCGAGGTTGATTATCGGGTGCAGGTGACTATGGGGTGTAAGCCTTGTAGGCACGTTGATGTGGTCCGGCACTCGTCGGGCCCGGCACTGTGGGGAATCAAAGATGAAGATGCGACGCCTTTTGAGCGCGGGAGCAACCTTGGTGCTAGCGATGAGTGCAGGGTTGGCATGCGCCGAGAGCAAGCCGACTCTGAATATTGGTTATGTGGATGGCTGGTCCGACAGCGTGGCGACCACTCATGTGGCGGCGCAGGTCATTAAACAGAAGCTGGGTTATGACGTGAAATTGATGCCGGTCGCCACCGGGATCATGTGGCAGGGCGTTGCCACGGGCAAACTGGACGCCATGTTGTCCGCCTGGTTGCCGGTCACTCATGGCGAGTACTGGGCCAAGAACAAGGACAAGGTCGTTGATTACGGGCCGAACTTTAAAGATGCGAAAATTGGCCTCATCGTCCCTGATTATGTGAAAGCCCAGTCCATTGCTGACTTGAAGGGTAGCGACGAATTTAAAAATAAAATTATCGGCATTGATGCCGGGTCGGGAGTGATGCTCAAAACTGATGAGTCCATCAAGGACTACGATCTGAAGGGCTACAAGTTGCAAGCCAGTTCCGGAGCTGCCATGACTTCGGAGTTGGGTCGCGCGTATGCCAAAAAAGAACCCATTGCTGTCACGGGTTGGGTGCCGCACTGGATGTTTGCCAAGTGGAAACTGCGTTTTCTAGAGGATCCTAAAGGCGTGTATGGCGCTGCAGAAACCGTCAATAGCATCGGTAGCAAAGAGTTGAGTAAAAAAGCGCCGGAAGTTGTCGCGTTTCTGGAAAAATTTTCCTGGAACTCAAAAGATGAAATTGGTGAAGTAATGTTGGCAATTCAAGAGGGGGCTAAGCCTGAAGCAGCGGCCAAAGAGTGGGTTGCCAAGCACCCAGAGCGTGTTGCCGAGTGGACCGCTAAATAATCGCGAAGCGTCTAGCTCGCAGCACACAAGACCGCTTGATGTTTTCATCAGGCGGTTTTTGCTTTTTTACAGTTTGATGCTTAGGTGCATCGTCCTTGCAGACTAGGTAACACAAGGGCTGCAGCAGATTTTGGGCTCTACTACTAAAGTCGTCTGGAATTGAATGTGCGGCGCCCTAATAGTGAAAACGTTACATCTCATCTGTGCTGCGAGGACAAAAATAATGAACGACAGCATTTACCTCTCGATTCAAAACAGCCCGCGCTTCAAGGAGCTGGTTAAAAAAAGAGAGCGGTTCGCCTGGATTCTCTCGGCAATCATGCTCGGTCTATATGCCGCCTTTATCCTGTTGATTGCTTATGGGTCACACATCATGGGGGCCAAGTTGAGTCCCGATTCTTCTATTACCTGGGGTATTCCGATTGGTGTGGGGTTGATTCTTTCAGCCTTCGTTCTGACCGGTATCTATGTGCGTCGGGCCAATGGCGAATTCGATGAGTTGAACAATGCAATTCTCAAGGAGGCTGGGCAATGATCGGGCGCCTATTGGCAACACTGGGCGTTGCAGCCCTTGCACCAGCGGTCTTGGCGGCAGAGGCCCTGACTGGCGAAGTGCAGAAACAACCGCTCAATATCTCGGCGATCATCATGTTCGTCGTGTTTGTTGGTGCGACCCTGTGCATTACATATTGGGCCTCAAAGCGTAACAAGTCTGCTGCCGACTACTATGCCGCTGGCGGCAAAATCACTGGCTTCCAGAACGGCCTGGCGATTGCGGGTGACTATATGTCTGCCGCCTCTTTCCTGGGTATTTCCGCGCTGGTTTACACCTCTGGCTACGATGGTCTGATCTATTCGATCGGCTTTCTGGTGGGGTGGCCTATCATCTTGTTCCTGATCGCAGAACGTCTGCGTAACCTGGGCAAGTACACCTTTGCTGACGTTGCCTCGTACCGTTTGGGTCAAACCCAGATCCGCTCGCTGTCGGCGTGCGGTTCGCTGGTAGTGGTGGCGTTCTACCTCATCGCGCAGATGGTAGGTGCTGGCAAGCTGATCCAGCTGCTGTTCGGCCTGGACTACCACGTTGCGGTGATTCTGGTAGGTATTCTGATGTGCATGTACGTGTTGTTCGGCGGCATGCTGGCAACCACGTGGGTACAGATCATCAAAGCGGTGATGTTGTTGTCGGGTGCGACGTTCATGGCCGTGATGGTAATGAAGCACGTTAACTTTGACTTCAATGCGTTGTTTGCCGAAGCAGTGAAAATTCACCCTAAAGGTGAAGCGATCATGAGCCCGGGCGGCCTGGTGAAAGATCCGATTTCGGCCTTCTCTCTTGGTCTGGCGCTGATGTTTGGTACTGCCGGCCTGCCTCATATCTTGATGCGCTTCTTCACCGTGAGCGATGCGAAAGAAGCACGCAAGAGCGTGTTCTACGCAACTGGCTTCATTGGTTACTTCTACATCCTGACTTTCATCATCGGTTTTGGCGCGATCATTCTGGTAAGTACCAACCCTGCCTTCAAAGACGCTGCTGGCGCCTTGCTGGGTGGTAACAACATGGCGGCCGTGCATCTGGCTGATGCGGTTGGCGGCAGTATGTTCCTGGGCTTTATCTCGGCCGTAGCCTTCGCCACTATCCTGGCGGTCGTTGCAGGTCTGACCCTGGCCGGTGCCTCGGCGGTGTCTCATGACCTTTATGCAAGCGTGATCAAGAAGGGCAAGGCCAACGACAAAGATGAGATTCGCGTTTCCAAGATCACGACCATTGCCCTGGCGGTACTGGCGATTGGCTTGGGTATCCTGTTCGAAAGCCAGAACATCGCATTCATGGTGGGCCTGGCGTTCTCCATAGCTGCGAGCTGCAACTTCCCTGTATTGCTGCTTTCCATGTACTGGAAGAATCTGACCACTCGAGGCGCCATGATTGGCGGCTGGATGGGTCTGATCAGCGCGGTTGGCTTGATGATCCTGGGCCCAACCATCTGGGTGCAGATCCTGCATCATGAAAAAGCAATCTTCCCTTACGAGTACCCAGCACTGTTCTCCATGATCATTGCGTTCGCGGGTATCTGGTTCTTCTCTATTACTGATAAGTCCAAGGCAGCAGAGAAAGAGCGTGCGTTGTTCTTCCCGCAGTTTGTGCGTTCGCAGACTGGTTTGGGGGCGAGTGGGGCGGTAGATCACTAATCCGCTGTAAACGTAATGTGTAACCTAATCCCCCTGCCGTGAGGCAGGGGGATTTTTTTTGTGCGCCCTAGCGACAGTGCGTGAAATGCGTAGCAGCTGCCGAAGGAACGAGGCTGCGTCCGGCGACGTAGTCGTCGTAAAATCAGGCGCCCTGGTGTGCCAGATATATTGAGTGCTCAGGTTTCACGACGGCTTCGCCGCCGAACGCAGCCTCGTTCCTTCGATAGCTGCTACAAAATAGGCGTACAAAACAAAAACGGCCTCTATATATAGAGGCCGTTTTGTTTGCAGCTAAGACTATATCGTGGGATATGCCTTACTTGCGGTCTTCCAGGTTGGTCAGGTCACGCTGCTCGTAACCGGTGTACAGCTGGCGCGGACGGCCAATCTTGTACGGGCTGGAGAGCATTTCTTTCCAGTGCGAGATCCAGCCGACTGTACGCGACAGGGCGAAGATCACGGTGAACATGCTGGTTGGAATGCCGATTGCCTTGAGGATGATCCCCGAGTAGAAGTCGACGTTCGGGTACAGCGAGCGCTCGATGAAGTACGGGTCGGTCAGGGCGATCTCTTCCAGGCGCATGGCCAGTTCGAGTTGCGGATCGTTCTGGATGCCCAGTTCCTTAAGCACTTCGTCGCAGGTCTTTTTCATCACGGTGGCGCGTGGGTCGCGGTTTTTGTAAACCCGGTGACCAAAGCCCATCAGTTTGAACGGATCGTTTTTGTCCTTGGCCTTGGCGATGAACGTGTCGATGTTCGAAACATCGCCAATTTCGTCGAGCATGGTCAGCACCGCTTCGTTTGCGCCGCCGTGGGCAGGGCCCCACAGTGCGGCGATACCGGCGGCAATACAGGCGAACGGGTTGGCACCCGAAGAGCCCGCCAGACGCACGGTAGAGGTCGAAGCATTCTGTTCGTGGTCAGCGTGCAGGATAAAGATCTTATCCATTGCCTTGGCCAGTACCGGGCTGATCGGTTTGATCTCGCACGGCGTGTTGAACATCATGTGCAGGAAGTTTTCGGCGTAGGTCAGGTCGTTACGCGGGTACATCATGGGTTGACCCATGGAGTACTTGTAAACCATCGCCGCCAGGGTAGGCATCTTGGCAACCAGACGGATCGCGGAAATTTCGCGATGCTGCGGGTTATTGATGTCCAGGGAGTCGTGGTAGAAGGCCGAGAGGGCGCCGACTACACCGCACATGACCGCCATCGGGTGGGCGTCACGACGGAAGCCGTTGAAGAAAGTCTTCAACTGCTCGTGAACCATTGTGTGGTTCTTCACGGTGCTGACAAATTGAGCCTTCTGCTCTGCGGTCGGCAGTTCGCCGTTCAGCAGCAGGTAAGCGGTCTCAAGGTAGTCAGAGTGTTCAGCCAGCTGTTCAATCGGGTAGCCGCGGTGGAGCAGGATACCGTTGTCACCATCAATATAGGTGATCTTCGACTCGCAAGATGCGGTCGACATGAAGCCAGGGTCAAATGTGAATCGGCCCGTAGCCGTTAGGCCTCGCACATCGATTACATCGGGACCCACGGTGCCAGTTAAAATGGGCAGCTCGACGGGGGCTGCGCCCTCGATGATCAACTGCGCTTTTTTGTCAGCCATGTGGCCTCCTATTTATGCTTGAAATCATCAGACAGACCCCCCACGCAGGGCCCGCACCACTATAGTGAGATAAATTTGAATGTCAATTTGCCTAAAGTCTTGCTGTACAAGGCTTTGGGCAGTCATTTTTCGCGAATATCCCTGCCGTTTACGCCTTTTATAGCCAGAGCGCAATGCGCTATTAGGGGGAGGTCTTTGCGTTGTCATTAGCGACCTAACTGTCTATACTCGGCAGCCGACCGCCAGGGGCTTTTGGGCCTGTTTAGATGGGGGTCGTCACTCCCGGGTGGTGGGTACCTGACCAGTGCGCATCCCAACAAACTTGCCCTGATTGTTAGGGGCTCTTCAGTGTGAAAAAAGCCGTGAATAGCCAACGACCTGTAAACCTAGACCTAAGGACCATCAAACTCCCCATCACCGGCGTTACGTCATTTCTGCACCGTGTATCGGGCATTATTCTTTTTCTCGGCCTGGGCATCATGCTTTATGCATTGAGCAAATCCCTGGGTTCGGAAGAAGGCTATGCCGAGGTGAAGGCATGCTTGACCAGTCCTCTGGCCAAATTCGTTGCGTGGGGCCTGCTCTCTGCCTTGCTGTATCACCTGGTTGCCGGTGTGCGCCACTTGATTATGGACATGGGCATCGGTGAGACGCTTGAAGGCGGCCGACTGGGCTCGAAAATTGTAATCGTCATTTCCGTGGTGATGATTGTTCTGGCGGGAGTTTGGATATGGTAACCAGCGTTACGAACCTGTCGCGTTCGGGCCTCTATGACTGGATGGCACAACGTGTGTCTGCGGTTGTTCTAGCGGCTTATTTCATTTTCCTGATCGGATACCTCGTTGCGAACCCTGGCATTGGCTACGCCCAATGGCATGAGCTGTTCGCAAGCAACTGGATGCGTATCTTCAGCCTGCTGGCCCTTGTTGCTCTGGGCGCACACGCCTGGGTAGGCATGTGGACCATCGCGACCGACTACCTGACGCCAATGGCGCTGGGCAAGTCCGCGACAGCAGTACGTTTCCTCTTCCAGGCAGTCTGCGGCGTTGCAATGTTCGCTTACTTCGTCTGGGGTGTGCAGATTCTTTGGGGTATCTGATTCATGGCTAACACAGTTAATACACTTTCGTTCGACGCCATCATTATTGGCGGCGGCGGTGCTGGCATGCGCGCTGCTCTGCAGCTGGCACAAGGTGGTCACAAGACTGCCGTAATCACCAAGGTTTTCCCGACTCGTTCGCACACCGTATCGGCTCAGGGCGGTATTACCTGCGCGATCGCCTCTGCAGATCCGAACGATGACTGGCGCTGGCACATGTACGATACCGTCAAGGGTTCCGACTACATCGGTGACCAAGACGCTATCGAATACATGTGTTCCGTAGGCCCAGAAGCCGTATACGAACTTGAACACATGGGTATGCCGTTCTCCCGTACCGAACAGGGCCGCATCTACCAGCGTCCGTTCGGCGGTCAGTCCAAGGACTTCGGTAAAGGCGGCCAGGCTGCCCGTACGTGCGCCGCAGCCGACCGTACCGGTCACGCGCTGTTGCACACCCTGTACCAAGCCAACCTGAAGGCCGGCACTGTATTCCTGAACGAATACTACGGTGTCGATCTGGTTAAGAACGAAGCTGGCGACTTTGTCGGCATGATCGTTATCTGCATCGAAACCGGTGAAACTTCGTACGTTCGCGCTAACGCTACTGTATTGGCGACTGGCGGTGCAGGTCGTATCTACTCTTCGACTACCAACGCCCTGATCAACACCGGTGACGGTATTGGCATGGCGCTGCGTGCTGGCGTGCCGGTACAGGACATCGAAATGTGGCAGTTCCACCCAACCGGTATTGCCGGCGCCGGTGTACTGGTTACAGAAGGTTGCCGTGGTGAAGGTGGATACCTGATCAACAAGCACGGCGAGCGTTTCATGGAGCGTTATGCTCCGAACGCCAAAGACCTTGCTGGTCGTGACGTAGTCGCTCGCTCGATGGTTAAAGAAATCATCGCGGGCAACGGTTGCGGTCCTGATGGCGACCACGTAATGCTGAAACTCGATCACTTGGGTGAAGAAGTTCTGCACAGCCGTCTGCCAGGCATCATGGAACTGTCCAAGACTTTCGCTCACGTCGACCCTGCCGTAGCGCCGATTCCGGTAGTGCCTACTTGCCACTATATGATGGGCGGCGTAGCCACCAACATTCATGGCCAGGCGATCACTCAGGACGCCGACGGCGTTGATCAGATCATCCCGGGCTTGTTCGCAGTGGGTGAAGTGGCCTGCGTATCGGTACACGGTGCCAACCGTCTGGGCGGCAACTCGTTGCTCGACCTGGTGGTATTCGGTCGCGCTGCAGGACTGTTCCTTGAACAAACCCTGAAAGAAGGCGTTGATTACGCCCGTCCTCGCCAGTCCGATATCGATGCTGCCCTGGCACGTCTGGATGGCCTGAACTCGCGTAATGATGGCGAAGACGTAGCTACCCTGCGTAAAGAGCTGCAAAGCTGCATGCAGAACTACTTCGGTGTATTCCGTACTGGCGAATACATGCAGAAGGGTATTGCCCAGCTGGCTGATCTGCGCAAGCGCATTGCCAACGTGAAAATCAACGATAAGAGCCAGGCGTTCAACACTGCTCGTATCGAAGCCCTTGAGCTGCAAAACCTGCTCGAAGTGGCTGAAGCGACTGCAATCGCTGCTGAAGTTCGTAAAGAATCGCGCGGTGCACACGCCCGTGAAGATTTCGAAGATCGTGACGACGTTAACTGGCTGTGCCACACCCTGTACTTCCCGGGTGAAAAGCGCGTTGCCAAGCGAGCTGTAAACTTCTCGCCAAAAACCGTCCCGACCTTTGAACCCATGATTCGGACTTACTAAGGGTGGCCGATATGTTGAAAGTCAGTGTTTATCGTTACAACCCTGATCAGGACTCTGCTCCGTTCATGCAGGAATTCGAGGTCAATACCAACGGTAAAGACCTGATGGTGCTGGACGTGCTGGCGCTGGTTAAAGAGCAGGACGAAGGTTTCTCCTATCGTCGCTCTTGCCGTGAGGGCGTTTGTGGCTCCGACGGCATGAACATCAACGGCAAAAATGCTTTGGCGTGTGTAACGCCGCTGTCCGCTGTCGTTAAAGGCAACAAGCTGATTGTTCGTCCATTGCCAGGTTTGCCGGTTATCCGTGACCTGGTCGTCGATATGAGCATCTTCTACAAGCAATACGAGAAAGTTAAGCCGTTCCTGCAGAACGATACTCCGGCTCCGGCCATTGAGCGTCTGCAATCGCCTGAAGAACGTGAAAAGCTCGACGGTCTGTACGAGTGCATCCTGTGCGCTTGCTGCTCCACCTCGTGCCCGTCCTTCTGGTGGAACCCGGACAAGTTCCTGGGCCCTGCTGCACTGTTGCAAGCCTATCGTTTCCTGGCTGACAGCCGTGACACCAAGACCAGTGAGCGTCTGGCTTCACTGGATGACCCGTTCAGCGTATTCCGCTGCCGCGGGATCATGAACTGCGTAAACGTGTGTCCGAAGGGCTTGAACCCGACTAAGGCCATCGGTCACGTGCGTAGCATGCTGCTGCAAAGCGGCGTGTGATCTAAAGCTGTACCGTAGGACCGCTGTAACCGTAAATGCTGCGGCGCAGGCTTCAACCGGCGCCGTAGTTTTAACCTGAGCAACAGCTCAAAAGCTGCGGCTCTTATTTTGAAGAAATGAGACCAGCAGGGGCATCCGGGCTGGTACCCGGACTATCAGCGTGATCCTAAGTGGCTTGTTTTAGTCGCTGTATTCGGACTTTCTCAAGCATGCTCTGGTGTTCTCGTCGATGGTGTCCCCTAACCGAGGGTGACCAAGCATGCAAGAAAGCGTGATGCAGCGCATGTGGAACAGCGGCTATCTTTCAGGTGGTAACGCTGCCTATGTGGAAGAGCTCTATGAGCTCTACCTGCACGACCCTAACGCTGTGCCAGAAGAATGGCGCACCAAATTTCAGACGTTGCCTACTGACGGCAACTCTGCCAACGATGTTTCGCACTCCACAATCCGCGATCATTTCGTGCTGCTGGCAAAGAACCAGCGCCGCGCCCAACCGGTTTCCGCCGGGAGCGTGAGCAGTGAGCACGAGAAGAAGCAGGTTGAAGTGCTGCGATTGATCCAGGCCTATCGGATGCGCGGCCACCAGGCAGCCCAGCTTGATCCGCTGGGGCTGTGGCAGCGTCCTGCACCTGCAGACCTGTCGATCAATCATTACGGCTTGACCAATGCCGATCTTGATACGACCTTCCGTGCCGGCGACCTGTACATCGGCAAAGAGGAAGCGAGCCTACGCGAAATTCTCGAAGCGTTGCAGCAGACATATTGCCGCACCATTGGCGCAGAGTTCACGCACATCGTCGATTCCGAGCAGCGCCACTGGTTTGAGCAGCGCCTCGAAAGCGTACGCGGCCGCCCGACGTATTCGGCTGAAGTTAAAGGCCATCTGCTTGAGCGCGTTACTGCAGCTGAAGGTCTGGAGAAGTACCTGGGTACCAAATACCCGGGCACCAAGCGTTTCGGCCTGGAAGGTGGCGAGAGCCTGATTCCTTTGCTGGACGAGCTGATCCAGCGTTCGGGCAACTACGGCACCAAAGAAATCGTTATCGGCATGGCCCACCGTGGCCGTCTGAACGTATTGGTGAACACCTTCGGTAAAAACCCGCGCGAGTTGTTCGACGAGTTCGAAGGCAAGAAAAAGATCGAGTTGGGTTCCGGTGACGTTAAATATCACCAGGGCTTCTCCTCCAACGTCATGACCGGTGGTGGTGAAGTCCATCTGGCAATGGCGTTTAACCCCTCCCACCTGGAAATCGTTTCTCCAGTGGTTGAAGGGTCCGTACGTGCTCGCCAGGACCGTCGTAACGACAGCACGGGCGAAAAGGTACTGCCAATTTCCATCCACGGTGATGCTGCGTTCGCAGGTCAGGGCGTGGTCATGGAAACCTTCCAGATGTCGCAAACTCGCGGCTTCAAGACGGGCGGCACCATTCATCTGGTCATCAACAACCAGGTGGGTTTCACCATCAGCAATCCGGAAGACTCGCGCTCCACCGAGTACTGCACGGACGTTGCGAAAATGATCCAGGCACCGATCCTCCATGTAAATGGTGATGATCCGGAAGCCGTTCTGTTCGTAACCCAGCTGGCTATCGACTATCGCATGCAGTTCAAGCGTGATGTCGTGATCGACCTGTTCTGCTACCGCCGTCGCGGTCACAACGAGGCCGACGAGCCAAACGGTACTCAGCCGCTGATGTATCAGCAGATCGCCAAACAGCGCACTACCCGTGAACTGTATGCCGAACGTCTGACGCAAGAAAAAGTGGTAGACGCAGAACGCGTTCAGGCCAAGATCGACGAATACCGCAACGCGCTGGACAACGGTCTGCATGTTGTGAAAAGTCTGGTCAAAGAGCCAAACAAAGAGCTGTTCGTAGACTGGCGCCCATACCTGGGTCACGCCTGGACTGCACGTCACGACACGCGCTTCGATCTCAAGACCCTGCAAGAGCTGTCTGCCAAGCTGCTGGAAATTCCGGAAGGCTTCGTGGTTCAGCGTCAGGTTGCGAAGATCTACGAAGATCGTCAAAAAATGCAAGCCGGCGGCCTGCCTATCAACTGGGGTTATGCCGAAACAATGGCATACGCAACCCTGCAGTTCGAAGGTCACCCGATTCGCATGACGGGTCAGGACATTGGCCGCGGTACGTTCTCGCACCGTCACGCCGTGTTGCACAACCAGAAAGATGCTGGCACCTACATTCCTCTGAAGCACCTGTTTGAAGGTCAGCCACGCTTTGACCTGTACGACTCGTTGCTGTCCGAAGAAGCCGTGTTGGCCTTCGAATATGGTTACTCGACCACCACGCCTAACGCGTTGGTGATCTGGGAAGCCCAGTTCGGCGACTTCGCCAACGGCGCCCAGGTTGTAATCGACCAGTTCATCACCAGTGGCGAGCACAAGTGGGGCCGTTTGTGCGGTCTGACCATGCTGCTGCCACACGGTTATGAAGGTCAGGGCCCGGAGCACTCCTCCGCACGTCTTGAGCGTTACCTGCAGCTGTGCGCCGAGCACAACATTCAGGTGTGCGTGCCGACGACTCCAGCGCAGATTTATCACCTGCTGCGTCGTCAGGTCATCCGTCCGCTGCGCAAGCCGCTGATCGTCCTGACACCGAAGTCGTTGCTGCGTCACAAATTGGCAATCTCGACCCTGGAAGATCTGGCCGAAGGTTCGTTCCAGACCGTTATTCCAGAAATCGATGCACAAGACCCGGCGAAAGTCGGTCGCATCGTGCTGTGTAGCGGCAAGGTCTACTACGACCTGCTGGAAAAACGCCGTGCCGAAGGTCGTGATGACATCGCCATCGTGCGTCTTGAGCAGCTGTACCCGTTCCCTGAGGACGACTTGATTGAAGTCCTGGCTCCATACAAAAACGCCAAACATATTGTCTGGTGTCAGGAAGAGCCGATGAACCAGGGTGCCTGGTACTGCAGCCAGCACCACATGCGCCGCATCATCAGCGGTCACGACAAATCTCTCGTACTTGAGTACGCGGGCCGTGACGCTTCTGCTGCACCTGCTTGTGGTTACGCATCGATGCACGCTGAGCAACAGGCAAAACTGTTGCAAGACGCGTTCACTGTTTAACGCCTTCGCGCACTGAAACCGAATTTAAGGAACCAAAGAACATGGCTATCGAGATCAAAGCCCCAACATTTCCGGAATCGGTTGCCGATGGCACCGTTGCCACCTGGCACAAACAACCGGGCGACGCTGTAAAGCGCGACGACCTGATTGTTGATATCGAAACCGACAAGGTTGTGCTGGAAGTACTGGCTACAGCTGACGGCGTTCTGGGCGCTATCGTCAAGAACGAAGGCGACACCGTTCTTTCCGATGAAGTTCTGGGCTCCATCGTTGAAGGCGGCGTTGCTGCTGCCCCAGCCGCTGCTGCACCGGCCGCTCAGGCTGCTGCTCCAGCTGGCGAAGGCGAAGACGATCCGGTTGCAGCTCCTGCTGCTCGCAAGATCGCTGAAGAAAACGGTATCAACATCGCTTCCGTTGCCGGTACAGGCAAAGGCGGTCGTGTGACCAAGGAAGACGTCGTTGCCGCTGTTGCTGCTAAAAAGGCTGCTCCTGCTCCTGCTGCTGCGCCTGCAAAGGCTGCTGCTCCTGCCGCTGCTGCTCCGGTATTCGCTGCTGGCGACCGCGTAGAAAAACGCGTTCCGATGACCCGCGTTCGTGCCACCGTGGCCAAGCGTCTGGTTGAAGCTCAATCGAACATGGCGATGCTGACCACTTTCAACGAAGTGGACATGACTGAAATCATGGCATTGCGTTCGAAGTACAAGGACCTGTTCGAGAAGTCGCACAACGGCGTACGTCTGGGCTTCATGTCGTTCTTCGTCAAGGCTGCTACCGAAGCGCTGAAACGCTTCCCGGCAGTTAACGCTTCGATCGACGGTTCCGACATCGTTTACCACGGCTTCGCCGACATCGGTGTTGCTGTTTCTAGCGACCGTGGTCTGGTGGTTCCGGTTCTGCGTAACGCCGAACTGATGAGCCTGGCTGAAATCGAAGGCGGCATCGCTGCTTACGGTAAAAAAGCCCGTGACGGCAAACTGTCCATCGACGAAATGACGGGTGGTACGTTCACAATCACTAACGGTGGTACTTTCGGTTCGATGATGTCGACCCCGATCGTTAACCCGCCGCAAGCCGCGATTCTGGGCATGCACAACATCCTTCAGCGTCCAATGGCAATCAACGGTCAGGTCGTAATCCGCCCGATGATGTATTTGGCTCTGTCTTACGATCACCGCTTGATCGACGGCAAAGAAGCTGTAAGTTTCCTGGTAGCAATCAAAAACCTGCTGGAAGACCCAGCTCGCCTGCTGCTGGATATCTGATAGAAGCAGCTGCGAGTTTCAGGCCGCGCGTTAAAGCAACCGGCTTGAGGCTCGTATCATAGGAAACAGCTATGAGCTGCAAGTGTGAAGCTGCAAGCAATTGTGGTTTGGCCTTGTAGCTTGCAGCTTGAAGCTTGTAGCTAAAGAGGACTTTTTTACATGTCTCAGAAATTTGACGTTGTAGTGATTGGTGCGGGCCCTGGCGGCTACGTTGCTGCCATCAAGGCTGCTCAACTGGGCCTATCGACTGCTTGCATCGAAAAATACACCGACAAGGAAGGCAAACTGGCGCTGGGCGGCACTTGCCTGAACGTTGGCTGCATTCCATCCAAGGCGCTGCTGGACAGCTCCTGGAAGTATCACGAAGCCAAGGATGCATTTGCTATCCACGGCATCACCACCGGTGAAGTGAAGATGGACGTTGCTGCGATGGTTGGCCGTAAAGCCAACATCGTTAAAGGTCTGACTTCCGGCGTTGCGACCCTGTTCAAGGCTAACGGCGTTACTTCCCTGCAAGGCCACGGCAAACTGCTGGCCGGCAAGCGAGTTGAACTGACCAAGCCAGACGGCACCGTCGAAATCATCGAAGCCGAGAACGTGATTCTGGCTTCGGGCTCGCGCCCAATCGACATTCCACCTGCTCCAGTTGATAACAACGTCATCGTTGATTCGACCGGCGCACTGGAATTCCAGTCCGTACCCAAGCGTCTGGGCGTTATCGGCGCTGGCGTTATCGGTCTGGAACTGGGTTCGGTATGGTCCCGTCTGGGTGCTGAAGTAACTGTCCTGGAAGCCCTGGACACGTTCCTGATGGCTGCAGACGCTGCCGTATCCAAAGAAGCCTACAAAACCCTGACCAAACAAGGTCTGGACATCAAGCTGGGCGCTCGCGTTACAGGTTCCAAGGTTAACGGCGAAGAAGTCGTTGTGACCTACACCGACGCCAACGGCGAACAGACCATCACGTTTGACAAGCTGATCGTAGCCGTTGGTCGCCGTCCGGTGACTACCGAGCTGTTGGCAGCTGACAGCGGCGTGACCATCGACGAGCGCGGTTTCGTGTTTGTTGACGATCATTGCGCGACCAGCGTACCGGGCGTATTCGCCATTGGTGACGTGGTACGTGGCATGATGCTGGCTCACAAGGCTTCGGAAGAAGGCATCATGGTTGTTGAGCGCATCAAAGGTCACAAGACCGAGATGAACTACGACCTGATTCCATCGGTTATTTACACTCACCCGGAGATCGCGTGGGTCGGTAAAACCGAACAGGCCTTGAAAGCTGAAGGCGTTGAAGTTAACGTCGGCACCTTCCCGTTCGCAGCCAGTGGCCGTGCCATGGCAGCAAACGATACCGGTGGCTTTGTTAAAGTCATTGCTGATGCCAAAACTGACCGCGTACTGGGCGTCCACGTGATTGGCCCGAGCGCAGCAGAGCTGGTACAGCAGGGCGCGATCGGTATGGAATTCGGCACCAGCGCTGAAGATCTGGGCATGATGGTTTTCTCCCATCCAACCCTGTCTGAAGCCTTGCACGAAGCAGCACTGGCAGTGAATGGCGGCGCCATCCACATTGCCAACCGCAAAAAACGTTAATACCAGACAATAAGAAACCACGGCGGTTTGCCCGTCGTGAGCCTTGCTAGCAAGCCTCACCGCGGAACTTCCGCCGGACGCAGTCTTGTCTTGTTTTACTCGGGGCCGACTCCGCTTACGCGGATGTCGGGCTTGAACAGGCAGCACAAGCAGCAGTCACAGGTGGTGCGGCACTAATAAAAGTGCAGCGCCGAATGCGCAGTACCTAACGAAGACGGTAAAAAGCATGAATCTTCACGAGTATCAGGGTAAGCAGCTGTTCGCTGAATACGGCCTGCCAGTATCCAAGGGTTATGCAGTAGACACCCCGGAAGCAGCCGCAGAAGCTTGCGACAAAATCGGCGGGACCGAGTGGGTTGTTAAAGCCCAGGTTCACGCAGGTGGTCGCGGTAAAGCGGGCGGCGTTAAGCTGGTTCGCAGCAAAGAAGACGCTAAAGCATTCGCACAACAGTGGTTGGGCAAGCGTCTGGTGACTTACCAGACTGATGCCAATGGTCAGCCGGTCACCAAGATCCTGGTTGAATCGTGCACTGATATCGCTAAAGAGCTGTACCTGGGCGCTGTCGTTGACCGTTCCAGCCGTCGTATCGTGTTCATGGCTTCCACCGAAGGTGGCGTGGACATCGAGAAGATCGCTCACGACACTCCAGAAAAAATTCTGAAAGCTACTATCGATCCACTGGTTGGCGCTCAGCCATTCCAGGGTCGCGAGTTGGCTTTCCAGCTGGGTCTGGAAGGCAAGCAAGTCACTCAGTTCGCCAAGATCTTCGTAGGTCTGGCCAAACTGTTCAAGGATCACGACCTGGCTCTGCTGGAAGTGAACCCGCTGGTTATCAAGACTGACGGCGATCTGCACTGCCTCGATGCAAAAATCAACATCGACGCAAACGCCATGTACCGTCAGGCCAAGCTGAAAACTTTCCACGATCCGTCGCAAGACGATCCGCGCGAAGCGCACGCTGCCAAGTTCGAACTGAACTACGTAGCACTGGAAGGCAACATCGGCTGCATGGTAAACGGCGCTGGTCTGGCGATGGGCACCATGGACATCGTTAACCTGCATGGCGGCAAGCCAGCCAACTTCCTCGACGTTGGCGGCGGTGCTACCAAAGAACGCGTTACCGAAGCGTTCAAGATCATCCTGTCCGACAGCAATGTCGCTGCAGTACTGGTCAACATCTTCGGCGGCATCGTTCGTTGCGACATGATTGCCGAAGGCATCATCGGTGCAGTGAAAGAAGTCGGCGTGAAAATCCCGGTGGTTGTTCGCCTTGAAGGCAACAACGCTGAACTGGGCGCTAAAGTACTGGCAGAAAGCGGCTTGAACATCATCGCTGCTACCAGCTTGACCGACGCTGCTCAACAAGTTGTTAAAGCTGCGGAGGGCAAGTAATGAGCGTCCTGATCAATAAAGACACCAAAGTTATCTGCCAAGGCATCACTGGTTCGCAGGGTAGTTTCCACACCCAGCAAGCCATCGAATACGGCACCAAGATGGTCGGTGGCGTTACTCCGGGCAAAGGCGGCACCACTCACCTGGACCTGCCTGTTTTCAACACCGTGAAAGAAGCTGTAGCTGCCACTGGCGCAACTGCCAGCGTTATCTACGTACCGGCTCCTTTCTGCAAGGACTCCATCCTTGAAGCAGCGTTCGGCGGCATCAAGCTGATCGTTTGCATCACTGAAGGCATTCCTACCCTGGACATGCTGGACGCTAAGGTTAAGTGCGACGAGCTGGGTGTTACCCTGATCGGCCCTAACTGCCCAGGCGTTATCACTCCAGGCGAATGCAAGATCGGCATCATGCCAGGTCACATTCACTTGCCAGGCAAAGTAGGCATCGTGTCGCGTTCCGGCACCCTGACTTACGAAGCGGTCAAGCAAACTACTGACGCCGGTTTCGGTCAGTCGACTTGCGTAGGCATCGGTGGTGACCCGATCCCTGGTTCCAACTTCATCGACATCCTGAAGCTGTTCCAGGAAGACCCGAAGACCGAAGCTATCGTAATGATCGGTGAGATCGGCGGTTCGGCTGAAGAAGAAGCGGCTGCCTACATCAAGGCACACGTGACCAAGCCAGTTGTTTCCTACATCGCTGGTGTGACTGCCCCTGCTGGCAAGCGCATGGGCCATGCTGGCGCAATCATCTCTGGCGGCAAGGGCACTGCAGACGAGAAGTTTGCTGCTCTGGAAGACGCAGGCGTTAAAACCGTGCGTTCGCTGGCAGACATCGGCAAGGCTCTGTCCGAGCTGACTGGCTGGGCAATCAAATAAGCCACGCGCTTAGTTGATAGCTACACCAGACAAAGGCCACCTTCGGGTGGCCTTTGTGCGTTTGGTGTTTCGGTACTAAACAAATATATAGGCGTTACACGTCGAAGAAATTAACTGGAAAGTTGGGCGCTGCCCTCTAGGTTTACCTTCGAAATAAACCTTATGCGAGAGGATGTTACTGACATATCCAAATGTATATTGGAGGTGCCCGTTTCTTGACTGGTTATTTGTGCAGAATGAAAATATTAACTTCTCAACCAGTGGAGGTTAAACAATGAAGGGTATTTCTCCAGGTCTGGCCAGCGTGCAAAGGTCCGCCAGTTTTCATGAGCTTCGACACATTCAAGTTTCTTCAGATCCCAGACAAGTAGGGTCATTGGGTAGTGAGGAAAAACTCAAACTATTGCAGGTCGTTATAAAAGAATTAGCGGCTGCTGCAACTTCACAAAAAAATCCTGCTTCCCATATTGTTACCGGCCAAATGGGCGCTGGAAAATCAACGGCGATAAACAGTATTTCAGCACAGTTCAAAGGTAACTGTGTGATCGTCGATTACGATGATCTGAAGCGTTTTGTCCCTGGCTACACTGAGGCGGCACGGGAGGGTTACCCTGGCACTGTGCCCGGCAGCAAGGAGATAGCGCGTTATCTGGAGGAGGGTCTGCAAAAGCATGGGCTCGAAAACAGGCTTAACATGGTCATCCAGAAATCCATCAATAGTAGAAATCATGAAGTGCTGGCCGCAGCCAAAGCGTGCAAAGAGCATGGTTACCGTGTATCGCTCAACATCCTGGCAGTTGATAAGGCCACTAGTACGATGGGCGTCTTCTCACGGTATGAGTCTGGTTTGAAAGATATCAATGAAGGAAAAGACTTGCGGGACGGTGCCAGAAGAACACCAATGGACTATCACGAAGATGCGTATGTCAGTACCTCGAACCCCGAACAATACGAAAGCCTTGTGCCTGAACTGGATGAAGTTGTAGTGAGCGGCAGGGCGGGTGAGATTTATTATCATGGAGCGACAGATATATCACCTGACAAAATTGTCGCGGCTATTGAACAGGGAAGGGAAAGTGGGAAGTTCGAGCCTGTTCCATTATTCGAGAAGCTGTCGTCACTTGTTTCGTTTAATGCGCAGTTCGCCAATCCAGAGCTAAGAGACAAAAAATAACTGATGGGCCATCGTCTGTCAGATACAAAACCCGCTTGACTGCGACACTGCTCAAGTGTGGGGGCGGGCTTGCTCGCGATGGCTTCAGAGCGGCGTATTTATTCGGTAAATATCGGGCATCGTTAAAGACCATCGCGAGCAAGCCCGCTCCCACAGAGGCAAAAATCACTTAAGTGAACAACATTGCACCTTCGGGTGGCCTTCGTGCCTACCCCATCGCGGCAGCACCAACGCTGCAAAACCACACCAAATCAATTTTCGATGTCATCCAGGCGACAACTGCGTTCGTTCATCGGACAGTCCGCCCTCTAACAGTGCGTTGTAGGAAAAAAATCGGTAATCTTGCCGCCATTCTGCATTTCTGCGTGTGCATCCCAAAAGGAAGCCGCGCGCTAGACGGGTCGGACTTATACAGACCGACAGCATTTCCCACATCCGCACGGGAAATTCCCCTCTAAATTCCGATTCAGTAGTGTGGTATTTCCGTAATGAAAGTATTGAAAGGCCAGGACATCCTGGCACTTGGGTTTATGACTTTTGCCCTGTTCGTTGGGGCTGGCAACATCATTTTCCCGCCAATTGTTGGCCTGCAGGCTGGACCGAATGTCTGGATGGCCGCATTGGGCTTCCTGATCACCGCAGTCGGTTTGCCGGTGGTCACTGTGATTGCGCTGGCCAAAGTTGGCGGCGGAATGGACGCACTGAGCAGCCCGATCGGTAAAATCGCGGGTGGCTTGCTGGCGGCTGTGGCCTATCTGGCTGTAGGCCCGCTGTTCGCGACCCCGCGTACCGCCACCGTCTCTTTTGAGGTCGGTCTGGCGCCGTTGACTGGCGAAAGCCCGCTGGCGCTGTTCTTGTACAGCTCGGTGTACTTCCTGATTGTGTTCTTCGTTTCTCTGTATCCAGGCCGTCTGCTGGACACGGTAGGGCGCTTCCTTGCTCCATTGAAAATCATTGCCCTGGCTATTCTCGGCATTGCCGCCGTGGCCTTGCCTGCGGGTGATGTTGGCGTTGCGACTCCAGAGTACGTGGCGGCACCTTTCTCTCAAGGGTTCATCAATGGTTACCTGACCATGGATACCCTGGGTGCACTGGTTTTCGGCATTGTGATCGTGAATGCCATTCGCTCCCGTGGGGTTGAGTCGCCGAAGCTGATTACCCGTTACGCAATCATTGCCGGTCTGATCGCCGGTGTTGGCCTTGCGCTGGTGTATATCAGCCTGTTCCGCTTGGGTGCGGGCAGCCACGAAGTGGCGGCGGGTGCAACCAATGGCGCGGCAGTATTGCACGCCTACGTACAGCACACGTTTGGCTCCCTGGGCAGCGGCTTCCTGGCTGTATTGATTGCCCTGGCATGCCTGGTAACGGCCGTGGGCCTGACATGTGCCTGCGCTGAATACTTCAGCACTGTCTTGCCTCTGTCTTACAAGACGCTGGTGATTATCCTTGCGGTGTTCTCGCTGGCCGTGTCGAACCTTGGTCTGACGCAGTTGATCGCCTTCTCCATCCCGCTGCTGACGGCGATTTACCCGCCGTGCATCGTGCTGGTGGCGTTGAGCTTCTGCAAAGGCCTGTGGCATGCCCAGGCGCGGATCGTGGGTCCGGTCATGCTGGTGTCATTCATCTTCGGTTCGATCGATGCGCTCAAAGGGGCGGGCCTGGCTGGCTGGATTCCGAGCCAACTGGCGAATATGCCATTCAGCGACCAGGGTTTGGCGTGGCTGGTACCATGCCTCGTGACCTTGGTGGGTGCATTTATTTGCGACCGTCTGCTGGGCAAGCGTGCAGAAGCACTCGCGTAATTATTCAGTTCGCCAAAAGCGTATCTGAATAGATAAAAAAGCCCTGCATCTTATGGATGCAGGGCTTTTTTTATGGCGGTGTGTTCGGGCGCTCGATCGACAAAGGTTAATGCCAGACATAACAAAGCCCGCACTTGGCGGGCTTTGTTTTACCTCACAAAAAGCCGTATTACTTGCTTTCTGGAGTTGCCACTGGAGCAGCAGGAGTAGCAGGAGCGGCTTCTTCAGCGGCGGCTTTGTTGGACTCGGCCTGAGCTTTGGCAGCTTCGGCGTTTTCTTTCGCCGCGTCGTTCACTTTGTCCTGAGCTTCAGACATTTTTTCTTGAGCTTGCTCAGCGTGCTGAGTGGCGTCCTGGGCTTTATCTTCGGACTTCTTGTCGCACGCAGCCAGACCAAGGGTGGCAGCCAGCATCAAGGCAACAGCAAAAGTATTACGCATGGGGTGTTTCTCCTTATGAGTAGATCTACGGGGCGTTTGAGCATAGGCAGATAGCTTAAGTTCCATGCTTTTCGACATATATAAGTAAAGCATCAGGGGCAGAAACGATTGGTAAAAAACGGATGCCATTCCATCAGGCCTTGAAATTTGAACCTTAGCCCCCAACTTTCATGACATCCCGCCGCCAACCCACTAGGGCGTGGCTCATGCCATCCAATCGGAGTTTGATAACAATGAGCGTGGAAACTCAAAAAGAAACCCTGGGCTTCCAGACCGAGGTCAAGCAACTGCTGCACCTCATGATCCATTCGCTGTACTCCAACAAGGAAATCTTCCTTCGCGAATTGATCTCGAACGCCTCTGATGCTGTCGACAAATTACGTTTTGAAGCACTGTCCAAGCCAGAACTGCTGGAGGGCGGTGCCGACCTTAAAATCCGTGTGAGCTTCGACAAGGACGCTAACACCGTCACTCTCGAAGACAACGGTATTGGTATGAACCGCGATGACGTGATCACCCACCTGGGTACGATTGCGAAATCCGGTACTGCTGACTTCATGAAAAACCTGACAGGTGACCAGAAGAAAGACTCGCACCTGATCGGTCAGTTCGGCGTGGGCTTTTACTCTGCCTTCATCGTCGCCGACAAGGTTGATGTCTACAGCCGTCGCGCCGGGACTCCTGCAAGCGAAGGCGTGCACTGGTCCTCCAAGGGCGAAGGCGATTTTGAAGTTGCCACCGTCGAAAAAGCCGATCGCGGCACCAAGATTGTTCTGCACCTGAAGTCCGGCGAATCCGAGTTCGCTGACGGCTGGCGCCTGCGCAACATCATCAAGAAGTACTCCGACCATATCGCCTTGCCGATCGAGCTGCCTAAAGAGCAACCCGTTGCCGAAGGCGAAGAAGCACCTGCGTTGGAATGGGAAACCGTTAACCGCGCAAGCGCCCTGTGGACTCGTCCTCGTACTGAAGTCAAAGACGAGGAATACCAGGAGTTCTACAAGCACATTGCACACGACTACGAGAACCCGCTGGCCTGGAGCCACAACAAGGTTGAAGGCAAGCTGGAATACAGCTCACTGCTCTACGTGCCGGCCCGTGCTCCATTCGATCTGTACCAGCGTGAAGCCCCTAAAGGCCTGAAGCTCTATGTACAGCGCGTATTCGTCATGGATCAGGCCGAATCGTTCCTGCCGTTGTACCTGCGCTTTATCAAGGGCGTGATCGACTCCAACGACCTGTCGTTGAACGTGTCGCGGGAAATCCTGCAAAAAGACCCGATCATCGACTCGATGAAGACCGCGCTGACCAAGCGTGTGCTCGACATGCTGGAAAAACTGGCGAAGAACGAGCCTGAGAAATACCAGGGCTTCTGGAAAAACTTCGGCCAGGTCATGAAAGAAGGCCCGGCTGAAGACTTCGCCAACAAGGAAAAAATCGCCGGCCTGCTGCGTTTTGCTTCGACCCACGGTGACGATGGTGAGCAAAACGTGTCTCTGGTCGACTACCTGGCACGTGCCAAAGAAGGTCAGGACAAGATTTACTACCTGACCGGCGAAACTTACGCACAGGTCAAGAACAGCCCGCACCTCGAAGTCTTCCGCAAAAAAGGCATCGAAGTCCTGCTGCTGACCGACCGTATCGACGAGTGGCTCATGAGCTACCTCAGCGATTTCGACGGCAAGAGCTTTGTTGACGTGGCACGTGGCGACCTCGATCTGGGCAACCTGGACTCCGAAGAGGACAAGAAAGCTGCAGAGGAAGTGGCCAAGGCCAAAGAAGGTCTGGTTGAACGCATCAAGGCAGCCTTGGGCGAAAGCGTCAGCGAAGTGCGTGTATCGCACCGTCTGACCGACTCCCCAGCAATTCTGGCCATCGGCGAGCAGGACCTGGGCATGCAAATGCGTCAGATCCTGGAAGCTAGCGGTCAGAAAGTGCCTGAGTCCAAGCCAATCTTTGAGTTCAACCCGGCTCACCCGCTGATCGAGAAACTCGATGCAGAGCAGAGCGAAGAGCGTTTTGGTGACCTGTCGCACATCCTCTTCGACCAGGCCGCACTGGCAGCCGGTGACAGCTTGAAAGACCCTGCGGCTTATGTCCGTCGGCTTAACAAATTGTTAGTAGAGTTGTCGGTCTAACCGCGCTATAAAAACCCGCTTCGGCGGGTTTTTTTTGTTTTGAATTCAGGAGTTTTTAATGAAATCAATTACGGTCAGTTCAGTGGCCTATCAAATCGACGGCCAAGCTTACGAAGGCCGCCTCGCGTTTGACCCGAGCCGAGAAGACCCTTTGCCGGGTTTGCTGATGGCGCCCAACTGGATGGGCATCAGCGCGGCTGCCGAAGAGATTGCCAAGTCGGTTGCAGAGCAGGGCTACGTGGTACTGATTGCTGACTTGTACGGTCAGGCCATCCGCCCGGGCGATGCCGACGAGGCGGGCGCTGCAATGATGCCGCTCAAGAATGACCGCGCCCTGTTGCGCAAGCGGATGTGGGCAGCGTATGACGCGCTGAAAAATCAGGGCCTGGCCCAGGTCGACAGCAGCAAGCTGGCGACCTTTGGCTTCTGCTTTGGCGGTTGCTGCTCGCTTGAGCTGGCGCGCAGTGGTGCACCACTGCTAGCCGCCGTGTCCTTCCACGGCAACCTCGACACCCCAAATCCTATCGATGCACAGAGCATCAAGGGCTCGGTGCTGGTGTTGCACGGCGCTTCTGATCCCTTGGTGCCAAACGAACAGCTACCGGTTTTTGCGGCCGAGATGAATGCGGCGAGCGTGGACTGGCAATTGACCAGCTATGGCGGCGCGGTGCATTCCTTCACCGACCCGCATGCCAATGTGCCGGGCAAGATGATGTACGACGCCAAAACCTCCAGCCGTGCGTTTACCGCCATGCACAACTTGCTGGATGAAGTGTTTCGCGATTAATCGCAATCACCCAGTCTGCGGGAGCGGGCTTGCTCGCGATGCTGACGGCTCGATCGTCAGACAAAACCGGGCGATGCTATCGCGAGCAAGCCCGCTCCCACAGCGCTCACGCCGAGCGCTCCATCACCTCATTCACCGTCAAATCCCGCATCAACAACCCGTACTTCAAGTCCACCTGCTCAGGGATCGGCAGGTACACCGTGTGGCCGTCACCCGGTGCAACCTGGGTCGGCAAGCCCGCGCTGTTGTGCAACCGTTCGAGATCAAAGTGGTAATTGCCGTGCGGGGTCATCAGCTCCAGATGGTCACCCAGGGCAAATCGGTTTTTGACCTTGACCTCGGCCAGGCCGTTGCGCCGTTCGCCGGTCAACTCCCCGACAAACTGTTGGCGGTGCGATAACGAACTGCCCTGCAGGTAGTTTTGATATTCATCGTGGACATGGCGCCGCAAAAACCCCTCGGTGTAACCGCGCTGGGCCAGTGACTCCAGGTCCGTCATCAGGCTGCGGTCAAACTCACGTCCTGCCACCGCATCATCAATTGCCTTGCGATACACCTGGGTTGCCCGTGCACAGTAGAAGTGCGACTTGGTTCGCCCTTCGATTTTCAGCGAATGCACGCCCATCCCGGCCAGCCGTGCCACATGCTGCACGGCGCGCAGATCCTTGGAGTTCATGATGTAAGTACCGTGTTCGTCTTCGAACGCGGTCATCTGCTCGTCCGGGCGTTGGGATTCATGCAGCACGAACACGTCGTCGGTGGGCGCTCCCACCCCCAGGGTCGGCTCGACCACCTTGACGATATTGCCCAGTTCGTTTTCCGTGGCCGGTTTGGCGTCGTATTTCCAGCGGCATGCATTGGTGCAACTGCCTTGATTGGCGTCACGCTTGTTCATGTAACCGGACAACAGGCAGCGCCCCGAGTACGCCATGCACAACGCCCCGTGGACGAAAATCTCCAGCTCCATGTCCGGCACTTGCAGGCGAATCTCTTCGATCTCTTCCAGTGACAGCTCGCGGGACAGGATGATCCGGCTCAAGCCTTGCTGACGCCAGAACTCGACACTGGCCCAGTTAACCGTATTGGCCTGTACCGACAAATGAATCGGTACGTGGGGGAAGTTTTTGCGCACCAGCATGATCAGTCCCGGGTCAGACATGATCAGCGCATCCGGGCCCATGGCAACGACCGGCTCCAGATCCTTGAGGAAGGTGCGCAGCTTGGCGTTGTGCGGGGCAATATTGACCACCACATAAAAACGTTTGCCCTGTGCCTGGGCTTCGGCGATGCCAATGGCCAGATTGGCGTGGTCGAATTCGTTATTGCGTACCCGCAGGCTGTAACGCGGCTGACCTGCGTACACCGCGTCGGCCCCATAAGCGAAGGCATAACGCATGTTTTTGAGGGTGCCGGCTGGGGCGAGGAGTTCGGGCGGTGCAAGGCGCATAGTCAGGTCATTCGCAAAAAGGCGCGATGGTAGTCGAGCCTGAGTGCGAGATTATTGACCTGGATCTATGGGTTGAGCTTGAAGCTGACACTGATGCTGGTTGACTGCCCCCTGTGCAATAACGTCAACCCCGGATGGCCGGGCAGGTGATGGGCATTGACCGGGTGGCTGACGGGTTCGAAGCAGAAAAAGTCTTCACCCGGCGGGCAATACACCAGGCAGTAAGGGCTGCCCGTTGCCTGACAGCCCAGCGTATAGCCCAGGTCCGGCTGGTTGATCACTGCGTTGCCATCCCACTCGGTGAAACAATTGTCGAGCCGGGTGTGCGGCAAGGCGTTGCTCTGGTTGAAGTCCCATTCAACCGGCAGCGGTGCACGCTCGGTAGGCAGGCCCTGGTCATCGCACAGCCAGACCTGTGAGGCTTTGGCCTGCAATCGTGTGTTGGCGGTGCGCGGCAGATACGGGTGTAGGCCCAGGCCATGCCAGGCGGCGTGCTCGTCCTGATGGATCACGCTCAGTTCGATATGCAGTTGGCCGTCGCTCAGGCTGTATCGCAGCTGCGCTCGGTAGGCAAAGGGGACGGTGCTGTCGAGTTGCAGGCAAGCATGCTGCGAGCTGTGCTCGATCACGCTCCAGGCCTGCTGCCATGCACTGCCGTGGATGGGCAGCAGGCCTGGAGGATTGTTGGGCTGCAAGGCGAACCAATGACCTGCACCTTCGAAGCCTCCATCCCCGATACGGTTCGACCAGGGCACCAGTGGATAACAGGCCAGCTGGTTGGCCGAGTTGCTGTCCAGGGCATCGGCAGCACTTGGGCGAAACAAGGGCTGGCCGCTGGCAATGATGCTCCAGTCGAGAATGCTGCCGCCTATGTGCGGTGCCAGAGTCAGACGGGTCAGACCGTCTTCAAGGGTCAATGTTTCTGTGGGCATGGGGCTCTACCGTTAAGGAGTGACGATCAATCGGTGGCACGGCGCCAGGTCAGCATCACGATACCCGCGACCACGATCAGGCCTCCGATGATTTGGCCGCTGCTAAGCAACTGGTCCAGGATCAGCCAGCCGAACAGCAGGCTTGCCACTGGCTCAACGTTCATCACGGGTGCGTTGCGGGCCATGTTCAGGCGCGTCATGCAGATAAACAACAGGCAGAACCCTAGCCCATAAAGCGCCACCAGGCAGGCCAGAGCTGTCCAGCCGGTGGACGAGGAGGGCAGCGACACGCCGCCGGGCAGCACGCCGCTGACCCCGGCCAGGGCCGCTGCGCAAAACACAATCAGCATGGTCAGCATGCTGCGCACCGTGCCACGCAGGCTCGACAGTTTATGATCGGTAATCCAGAGAGCACAGGCGAACACGGAGGCGGCGGCGAACCCGAACAGAATGCCTTCGAGCCATTGCGCTTCGGTGCTGCCCTGGTTCGACAGGCGCTCGGGTACGTCCAGGGCAAATACCAGACCGCACATGATCAACCCCATGAGCAGCGCCGCTCGCCGGGTCGGGGCTGCACCGCCCAGCGCCCAGGTCAGCAGCACCAGCAGGATCGGCGCCACGTTGGCAATCAACAGTGCCAGTGCCACGGGAATCCGCGCCACGGCCGAATAGATAAAAAAGCTTTGTGCCGCGATCAGCAGTCCCAGCAGCAATTGCCAGCGCCAGTTGGCAGCGGTCAATCGGGGGGGGTCGCGTTGCCACAGCACCAGGCCGGTCAACACCAGCAAGGTCACGCCAGCGCGACACAGAATGGCCAGTAACAGGCCCGTATCGTGGTCGAAGGCGATGCGGGCGGCGATATGGTTGCCCGCGAATGCGCAGGCCAGCAGGACCAGAATCAACACGGCGATATGGCGGGGGAACAAAGCAGGAGCAGACATAAGTAACCAGCCTCCTTGGCTGGAAATAAAGCCTCTTGGATAAGCATTGTGGGAGCGGGCTTGCTCGCGATGGGATCGCTGCGGTGTATCAGTTACACCGCGTCGTCTGCATCGCAAGCAAGCCCGTTCCCACGGGCAGGGGACGGTTTACAGCACCAGGTTTGGCAACCACAGCGAGATGGCCGGAACATAGGTCACCAGCATCAGTACCATGAACAGCGCCACGTAGAACGGCAGCAAGGCTTTAACAGTGTTTTCAATGGTGACCTTGCCCACGGCAGCCCCCACGAACAGCACGGCGCCAACCGGCGGTGTGATCAGTCCTATCCCCAGATTGACCAGCATGATCATGCCGAAATGCACCGGATCGACGCCGATACCGATGATCACGGGCAACAGGATCGGCGTCAGGATCAGAATCAGTGGCGCCATGTCCATCACGGTGCCCAGCAGCAGCAACATCACGTTGATGCACATCAGGATCACGTAACGGTTATCCGACAGCGTCAGGAACGCTGTGGTGATCTTCATCGGGATTTCCATCAGCGTCAGGATGTAACCGAAGCTGGCGGCAAAACCGATCAGGATCATCACGATGGAAATGGTGCGTACCGCCCGGTGCATCAACTTGGGCAGGTCGCGCCATTTGTAATCGCGGTAAATAAACATGGTGACAAAGAACGACCAGACCACCGCAACCGCAGCCGACTCGGTAGCGGTGAAGATGCCGGTCAGGATACCGCCGAGGATGATGACCATGGCCATCAGCCCCCACATCGCTTCACCCGCGATCTTCAGTGCCTTGCGCAGCGGGATCACTTCACCTTTGGGGTAGTTGCGCTTGCGCGCAAAGATCATGCACAGGCCCATCATCACAGCGCTGAGCAGCAGCCCTGGCATGATGCCGGCCATGAACAGCGAAGCGATCGATACCGTGCCGCCAGCAGCCAGCGAGTACAGCACCGAGTTATGGCTCGGGGGGGTGAGCAGGGCTTGTACCGAGCCGCTGACAGTGACTGCCGTGGAGAACTCGCGGGGGTAGCCAGCGCGCTCCATTTCCGGAATCAGAACCGATCCTACAGACGCCGTGTCAGCCACGGATGAGCCGGAAATCGCGCCGAAGAAGGTCGAGGCCACAATGTTGACCAGTGACAGCCCGCCCCGTACGAAACCCACCAGCACCCCGGCGAAGGCCACCAGCCTGCGCGACATGCCCCCTTCGGCCATGATCGCCCCCGCCAGTACGAAGAACGGGATTGCCAGCAGGGAGAACTTGTTGACCCCGCCAGCCACCTGAATCATCAGGGCATCAAACGGGATATCGATCCACCAGGCGCCGACCAGTGCCGACAGGCCCAGCGCGTAAGCGACCGGCATGCCGAGAAGGATCAGGGCGATAAAGCTGCCCAACAGTACGAAAGCGTCCATTTATACGGCCTCTTCGCTGGCTTCTACGATGTCGAACCGCACGGCACGGCGGTGGCTTTGGTCACCCAGAAAGAGTTTTTCCAGGACGAAGCAAAGGGTGACCAGACCGCCTATAGGGATCGGTAAATAGGAGATGCCGACCCTGACGGATGGCATCTCACCGATGAATTGATTCCAGGTGGTCGCGCACAATTTAAACCCCTTCACGGTCATGAACAGGCAGACGATCACCATCAGTATTTGCACCAGCACGGCCACCTTGGAGCGGATGCGTGCGGGCATGCGTTCCACAGCCATCGCAACGGCCATGTGGGCCCCGGCGCGGTAACTGGCGGCGGCCCCGAAAAAGGTAAAGACCACCATCAACAAAATGGCGGTGGGCTCGGGCCAGCTGGAGCCGGTCCCGAGCACGTAGCGGGCAAAAATGCCCCATGGAATGATCAGGGTCATGGTCAGTACCGACAGGCCGGCAATCCCGATACATACCCGGTACAACATGTCGTTAAAGCGCAGCACGGTATTTTTCATGGGGCTCACCACTGCGGCGGAGAACGGGCAGGAGCCCGTCACCGCGGCATTATCGGACTGACTTATTGAACGGCTTCAATACGGGAAATCAGGTCTTTGTAGTTCGCACCATATTTGTCGCGCACTGGCTGAGTAGCGTCGTAGAAGGCTTTTTTCTGTTCTGGCGTGAGGGTGATGAACTCAACACCACCGGCCTTGAGCTTGGTGATACTCTCGGCGGATTTTTTGTCCCACAGCTCACGTTCTTCAAACTGCGCCTCTCGGGCCAGTTTCTGCACCAGAGCTTGTTGCTCCGGGCTCAGTTTTGCCCAAGTGGATTTGGCGATCACGATTGGCTCCGGCAGGATCAGGTGATCGGTCCAGGTGAAGTACTTGGCGTTCTGATAGTGGTTGTGTTCAAGGAAGGTAGGGGGGTTGTTTTCGGCGCCATCGATAACGCCTGTCTGCAAGGCGCTGAAGATTTCGCCGGTCGCCATGCCGATGCCATTGCCACCCATGTCGTTGATGGTATCGATAAAGACCGGGTTGCCCTGGACGCGAATTTTCATGCCCTTAAGGTCAGCCATCTCGCGTACTGGCTTCTTGGTGTAGAGGTTGCGGGTGCCGCCATCCATCCACGCCAGCGCGACCATGTTGAAGTCGGAATTGGTGATTTTATCCAGCATCTCCTGGCCAATTTCGCCGTCGATGATTTTGCGCATGTGGGCCTGGTCACGGAACACGAACGGCAGGTTGAACGCATTGGTTTCCGGTACGACCGGCCCGAGGATCCCGAGGCTGACGCGGGTCATTTGTATTGCGCCGGACTGAAGCTGCTCGACCACTTCTTTCTCTGAGCCCAGTACGCCACCGGCAAACATCTTGAAGGAAATATCGCCGTTGCTCTGGGCCTGGAGCTTCTTGCCCATTTCCTGCTCAGCCACCACAGGCGGATAGCCGGTGGGGTGAACTTCGGCGAACTTGATTTTGATTTCGGCCTGGGCCATGCCTGACAGGCAGAAGGCCAGTGGCAGTGCAGCGATAAGCAGGGTGCGTTTGAAATCCATGGGTCACTCCAAATATTGTTTTTTTTATATCAAGGTGTTGGATCAGCAGTGTCGGCAAAGCAGTCAGTTGTTGAACGCGGGCTCCGTCAGTCCCTTGACCCCGGGCCTGAGGGCGAAAACGCCTCCTGCCAGCGGCTGGTCGCTGAGATTACCCGCAGGACGGATCGAGGTGACGAACAGGGTGTCCAGATCTGCGCCGCCAAAGGCACACATGGCGGGTTTTTTGACGGGCACGGCCAAGGAGCGGTCAAGCTTGCCGTCAGGGGTAAACCGATGGACCAACCCCGCATCGTTGCCGCAGATCCAGTAGCAACCATCGGCGTCGACGGCGGCGCCATCGGGGCGGCCAGCATGCTCGGTCATGTCCACGAACAGGCGGCGGCCATGGGGGGTGCCGGTGTCGGTGTCGTAGTCGAAAGCCCAGATCTTTTGCACATCGGGGTGTGAGTCCGAGAGGTACATGGTCTTGCCGTCCGGGCTGAACGCCAGGCCGTTGGGAACAGTCAGCCCTTCAAGTTGCGCCTTGAGCGGTCCTTCCTGGCCCGCGTCATAGCGATACATCGCGCCTACCGGTGCCCCTGCGGCCATGTTCATCAACATGGTGCCCGCCCAGAACCGCCCTTGGCGGTCGCAGCGGCCGTCGTTGAAGCGCATCTCTGGCAGGGCGTGGGTCACGCTGGCCAGCAGGCGGCTGTCGAGGCTGCCATCGGCGTGGGGCGTGATAGCGAACAGGCCATTCTCCATGCCGGCGATCCAACTGCCATTCTCTGCCTGAGCAATGCACGCGAGCATTTGCGAGGCCTGCCAGCTTTGGTTTTTACCATCGGCGAGGCTCCAGCGGTGCAGGCGTTTTGCCGGGATATCCACCCAGTAAAGTGCTTGTTGCGCCGAGCTCCAGACCGGGCTTTCGCCGGTGGCGTTGCGTGCATCCAGAATCAGTTCAGCAGTCATGGCGGCTCAATCCTTGTCCGTATTCAGTGTGATGCGCGGGCAGCGGTTTACTCGTCGCCGAATGGACCGGCCGCAACGAAGGCTCCGCCCTGGTAAACCATGCTCGGATCATTGGCCGCAGGCATTGGTTGGGCGTCGATCTTGTCGCGGAATACTTCAGAGGTGTCCTTGGGCTCAAAAGCCAGGTGGGCCGCAAAACGGTTGTCCCACCACACGTTGAGGTTGTTTGAGGCGCCATAGACCACGGTGTGGCCGACATGTGGGGTGTACAACGAGCGTTCGATCAACTGCGTGAGGTCGGCAAAGCTCAGCCAGGTGCTCATCATCCGGCGGTTCTGCGGCTCGGGAAATGAGGAGCCGATGCGGATGCTGACGGTCTCGATGCCATAGCGATCGAAGTAGAAGGTGGCCATGTCTTCGCCGTAGGACTTTGACAGCCCGTAATAGCCGTCCGGACGACGCAAGGAGTGGGCATCCAGGGTTTGGTCCTGTTTATAGAACCCGATGACATGGTTGGAGCTGGCGAAGATCACGCGCTTGACGCCATGACGGCGTGCTGCTTCGTAAATATGGAAAACGCCGCTGATGTTCGGGCCCAGAATTTCTTCGAACGGACGTTCGACCGAGACACCACCAAAGTGCAGGATCGCGTCTACGCCCTCAACCATCTGGTGAACAGCCTGTTTATCGGCGAGGTCGCAGAGGACTATTTCTTCGTGACTATCGGCCGCGGGTGCTATTGGGGCGATATCAGAGAGTCGTAAAACCTTGGCGTAGGGCTTGAGGCTTTCGCGCAGCACCTTCCCCAGACCGCCGGCTGCACCGGTGAGAAGAAGGCGATTGAAGGGGGTTTGGACAGTACGTGTGGTTGTCATCAAAGATCCCTGTAATTCTTGTTATTGTCATCTGTTGTCGTATGACTTGGCTCGGATTATTCACAGCCATTGTGGTGGTTGTCAATGCCGAATCCGTACTTGCAACCGCCGCAAATCGGTTGGGGTCAACAACAGTCTGGCTGTTGTGGGAGCGAGCCTGCTCGCGATGCTGGCGCTGCGGTTTGTCAGGAAAGTTGCAGTGATGCCATCGCGAGCAGGCTCGCTCCCACAAGTTGTTGGGGCTGGCGCTTACAACAACGACAGCGGATAGCTGATAAAGATGCGGTTTTCGTCAAACTCGTTAGCGCTGTAATCGCGACGGATACTAGCGTTACGCCAGCGCATGTTCAGGTCCTTGAATGTGCCGCTTTGCACGGTGTAGGCCAGTTCCGATTCGCGGCCCCATTCCTTGCCGTCCGTAATGGCGCCGGTGTGGATGTTATCGCCGCTGATATAGCGGTTCATCATCGTCAGGCCGGGTACGCCAAGCACTGCAAAATCCAGGTCGTGGCGCAGTTGCCAGGAGCGTTCCTTGGCGTTGTCGTAGCTGGAGTTGTAACTGTCGTTGGCCAATGTGCCGCCACTGGTGCCGTTGACGCGGAACCAACCGTCGTCGCCGCTGACTTTCTGCAGGCCAACGTACAGGGTGTTGCCTTTGTATTTGGCCGACAGCAGGGCATAAGCGGTCTTGTTGTCCAGATCGCCAGCCAGTTTATTGCCGTCTTCCTTGCCCCAGAAATAGCCGAGGTTGGCGCCCAGAGTCACATCGCCAATGGGCTGGCTGTGCAGGAGGTTAAGAAATTGCTGCTGATAAATGTCTTCCAGCTGGGCGTACCACACACCAACCTGAGTGCGCTTTTCGTTGAAGCTGTAATCACCGCCGGCAAAGTTGAAACGGTCGGAGGTGAAGGCGCCTTTGCCGTTGAGCGACATGTCTTCCATGCTCGCATCGTTACGCGGGCTGTTGGCGCGGAATTGACCGCCGTAAAGGTTCAGGCCGGCGAATTCCTTGGAGGTGATCTGGCCGCCACGGAACGTTTGCGGCAGGGAGCGCCCGTCATCCGAGCGCAGGATTGGCAGCACCGGCATCCACTCGCCGATTTTAAGCTCCGTGTTGGAAATTTTGGCCTTGGCCGCGACGCCCAGGCGACCAAAATTATCGGCCGGTTCGCCATCGCTATGGATCGGCAGTAGTTGAGTACCGGCTGTGCCTTTGCCGCCGTCCAGTTTCTGAGAGTAGAGACCCAGTACATCCACTCCGAATCCGACCGTGCCCTGGGTAAAACCGGACTTGACGTCAAGAATGAAGTTTTGCGTCCACTCTTCGGCTTTGCTCTGCGGATAGGCAGGGTTGGTGAAATTGCGATTGATGTAGGCGTTGCGCAGGGTCAGGGTGGCTTTGGTGTCGTCCACAAAGCCCTCTGCCATACCCGTTAACGGCAAGGCCAGGCCCATGCTGCCGAGGCCGAGCAGTGCAAGGGATCGGGTATTTTTAGCGGTTATTGAGCGTGTGAGAAGCGAGAGGGCGCAGGTAGGTGACATCATCCGTAGAGCTCCTTGAACATTATTATTTTTGTTATCTGTTGTCATACAACTGGATGGATTTTTTACAGAGTGCGCACAGGGTTGTCAATGCTGCTTACGTCGTTTTCGTAGCCGTTGGTGCAGGTTGCGGGGTCTGGCTTGAGGGGGGATAGCACCGTGCTGCTTATCTCAGCCTGTGCCAACGGCTACACTGCGTCTATTCCAAGCATTCGCGGCTTACCGACATGGATGACACATGAACGAAACCAGTCTTCAACGCAAAACCCTTCTCCTGTTGCTGGCCTTGGTCACGATTGCCTTTATCTGGATTTTGCTGCCGTTTTACGGGGCGATTTTTTGGGCGGTGGCGCTGGGGATCTTGTTTGCACCCTTGCAGCGCAAGCTGCTGCTCAAGATGCGCGGACGCCGCAATCTGGCAACATTTACTACGTTGGGTGCGTGTACGGTGATCGCGATCATTCCGGTGGTCATCACCACAGCCTTGCTGGTGCAAGAAGTGGCCACCCTCTACAAGGACGTTGAGAGCGGCAAGATCAACGTCGCCAGTTACGTCATGCAGTTCAAGGACATCTTGCCGGCCACCGCGCAGGACTGGCTTGACCGTTTTGGCATGGGCAACATTGACGGGCTAAGTGAAAAAGTCTCCAAGGGTGCACTCGAAGGCAGCCAGTTTTTTGCCACTCAGGTTTTCAGCTTCGGCCAGAGCACTTTTGATCTGGTAGTGAGCTTTTTCATCATGTTGTACCTGCTGTACTTCTTTATTCGTGATGGTCAGCAGATGGTGCGCAACATTCGCAACGCAGTACCGCTGGCGGAACAGCAAAAACGCCTGTTGCAACTCAAGCTGCGCCGCGTGGTGCGGGCTTCGGTCAAAGGCAACCTGGCTGTGGCGATCACCCAGGGTGCACTGGGCGGCGTGATCTTCTGGGTGCTGGGCATCCACAGCGCGTTGTTTTGGGCGGTGCTGATGATGTTCCTGTCCTTGCTGCCTGCCATCGGCGCCGGGATCGTCTGGGCACCGGTAGCGGTTTACTTTGTGGTGACCGGTGCGGTTTGGGAAGGGGTGGTGCTGGCGCTGTACGGGGTCTTTGTGATCGGTATGGTGGACAACGTGCTGCGCCCGATCCTGGTGGGTAAAGACACCAAAATGCCAGACTTCCTGATCCTGATTTCGACCCTGGGCGGCATGGCAATCTTCGGCCTCAATGGCTTTGTGATCGGGCCGTTGATTGCCGCCCTGTTCCTGTCCAGCTGGGGATTGTTCAGCGGCACCCGCCGCAAGGTGCGGTTGCCTGCTGATATCCCGCCTGGCGATTAACGGAAGCTGTAGGAAACCCCGACGTAAGCGCCCATGCCTTCACCCGGTGTGGAGCGCGCCGCATCCAGGCCTTTGTCGTCATAACCCGGGGTAATGGTTGCGGCATAGCGCTCACCGGTGAGGTTGCGCAGGTCGAGCCAGGTTTGCCAATCCTGCTTGGGGGAGTTGTAGCCCAGCGTTGCACCCCACAGCATGTAGGACGAGGCGTAGTACGAGTTTGCGTAATCCACCGCCATGCGCGAGGCCACCTGGGTGTTGACCCCGGCATAGAAGCCTTGTGGGTGGTCGTAACGGATCTCGGCCTGATAGTAGTGCTGCGGGATCCCGGGCAGTTTGTTGTCACCAAAACGCGAATCATCACGGTAATGGAAGTCGCTGAAGGTGTAGGCCTGGCGCATGGACACCTTGCCAGCGGCCTCGCCTTGCCACAGCAGGCTGTTTAGGCCGGCTTCGAAACCCTGGTGCACGGTTGGGCTGGCGTTTGACTCACCCACAATCGGCCCAAGGTTTTGTGTGGCTGCTTGCAATTCAACGGTCAACAGTTCATGGCGGATGGCCGAGTAATACCAGGCCAGATCCCATTGTCCGATCCATGATTCGCCGCGGGTGCCCAGTTCCAGAGTGGTGGCCGTCTGGTTTTTCAGGGCAATGGGTGTGCTTTGGCGTCCGGTGGCGGCACCGCTACCGACTGGAAACACAAACGGTGAACTCCAGATCATCGACCAGGGATGGGGTGGCTCGACCGAACGACTGAGGTTGCCGTACACCTGCAGGTTCGGGTTGAACTCATATCGCAGGCCGACACGGGGGGCGTAGTCCCAGTCATTTTGACTCACCTTGCCGCCGCTCTCGGGGTAGCTCACATCACTCTCGCGGCGGGTGTAGATCAGCGCCATGCCGGTGGTCAGCCACAGGTCGGGGATCAGCTCCAGATCGTTGCTGGCGTGCAGCACGGTATCAGAACCCTGATAGCTGAAGTCGCGCATCTTGGTGCCGGGTGCGTAAGTCGCAGTGTTGCCCCGAGGGATACGTACATACTCCGAAGCACCACTGTTGGGCAAATGCTTGGTATTGCGCAGCCCTACGGTGGTTTTGCTTTCAAGTCCGAACAAGGTGTCGCGGCGCTTGTAGTTCAGCGTGCCGCTGACATCGGTGTAGGCAACTTTGAGGCGGTTGGGGCCTTCGCGCAGGTCCATGGGGTAGTCGTGATAGACCAGCCCCACTTCCAGTTGCGAATCGTCATCCAGATACATCGTGGTCTTGTTGCCCAGCCAGGTGCTGCCGGGTTGCGGGCGGGTGTAGTCACCGCTGACATAGGCCGGGTTGGCGGCGCGGGGATGATGCTTGATGCTGTCTTTGGTCACGCGCCCGGCCAGTTCGTTATCGGTTTCGCGATAGCGCAGATAGAAGCGGGTTTCCAGTTGCGGACTGAATCGATAACCGACGTTGGCGGCAATCCCTTTGCTGCTGCCCTGGGTGTGGTCCTGATAGCCATCGGTGTTGGAGTCGGTCAACGACACGTAGTAGTCCAGATCACCCAGCACCTGCCCGGAACTGATCTGACGTTTCTGATAGCCATAGCTGCCCGTTTCGTAGCGCACCTGCAAGGGCGCCGCGTCGTAGCCGGTATGGGTAACGTAGTTGATCGACCCGCCCAGGGCCAGTGAGCCGGTCTCGAAACCGTTGGCGCCGCGCAGCACTTCGGCGCGGCTTAGCCACAAGGGCTCGAACAACTCGTAAGGGGTGCCGCCGGGGCCCGTTAAGGGCAAGCCGTCGAACATCACATACAGGCCAGAACCGTGGGCGCTGGGCGCGCGGTTGATACCCGAGCCGCGCACCGAGACCTTGGCCCCGTCATTGCCCGCTGATTGTGCATAGACCCCCGGTTGATAGGCCAGCACATCGGCGTTGCTGGCAGTGCGGCCGTTTTCGACGCGACTCATGTCGATCAGGTTGCTGGCGCCGGGGATTTGCTCAAGCGCGGCCTTTGCGGCCTCAAGCTCACTGCTTTCTTCGCTGCGCACCTGAACCTCGCCCAGTTCCAGGGCACTGCCATAGGCGGGGGCGCTGCAGATCAACGCCAAGGGTAAAAGTGAAGAAAGAGCAGAGCGCATTAATGGAGCTTCCAGGTCGATGGGCGGGCGGCGCGCCAGCCTATACAAGCCGAGAATCACTCGCAACGTGCGGGCAGCATAAATTGAGTCGGAGCGGGCTTGCTCGCGATGCTACAAGCTCACGTTTTTTCGGGATTTTTCGCACAGGGTTGGCAATTGCTGGGGGCTTGGTGCGGGGCCTATAGTCGGTGCTCGCCGATAAGGCGACCGGGTTTGGCGACTTGGACAATATTTAGTTAGCATGTGGTTGTTATATATAGCGGGGCGTGTATTTTGCTCGCGTTGCTTTATGGCAGCTGTGCGTGGGAGATCTTTGGATCTGCCGGGTTTTCCTAAATGTTACCGGTTCGCCAACCCGCGCATAGCGGCCACCTTTTTTCGTTTGGCGACGAGAACGGTTGGCTCAAATTCGACATTTAGGAGTTTGATTAATGGCTAGTTCTTCGTTTATTCCTCTTACCGCTATCGACTGCACCATCCCCGCGTTATTGATCGATCGTAGCGCTCCCCTCGATGTGCTCCATGCCAACGCAGTCGCCCGCGTTCTGGCTGTAACTCAACTGATGGAATCGTTCTCCAGCCGCGAAATGCAGCAGGCCGATGCTGTTGATCTCAAGCATCTGGCCACTGTTGCCGCTCATTTACTGCGTGATGGTTGTGACCTGCTGGATGTGCTGGGTTGGCGGTTGCGGCCTGCTTGATCTTGTTTGTTTAACTGGCACGTTGAGTACATATCCGGCATCTAGGTCTAACTGGACTATTGGTTTCGCTCTTACAGCGAGTCCCTTTTAGAAGGACCCAAAAGGAACCAAAAGGTCCTCGCCCCAGCGTACGGCCTTCGCTTCGCTCAGGTTCCCTCATTCCGGTCCCGCCCCTTGGGCCCGCCGTGACGGGCCATCCTTGGCCCAACACGGCTATCCCGGCATCCATGCCGGGATGCCCACTGCGCGGAACCTCCTCTCGGCCTCCCGAAGGGGCGGGCAGATCAAAAGCATTTCGCCCCGAGGCGGCCGACCGGCCGGCCTGTTTGGTGGCGGTTTGCGCACGATCCGTAGCAGCTGACGAGTAGAACGAGGCTGCGTTCGGCTGCGAAGCAGTCGTAAAATCGGCTTCCACGGTTAGTCAGGCATACCGGGTGCCCCGGTGTTACGACCGCTTCGCGATCGATCGTAGCCTCGTTCTACTCGTCAACTGCTACGACGCGGGGTAAGCGCGAGTCTGTAGCCGCTGACGAGCCGAGCGAGGCTGCGTTCGGTTTGGTGCGCCACTGCGACGCAGCAGCCGTAAAACCTTACACAGCGGTCGTTCAGGTAAATCCCGGGCTCAGGTTTTACGGTCGCATCGCAACCGGACGCAGCCTTCGTTCCTTCCAGACGCCGAAAAAGTCACCCAAAAGGCTTTCCCTGTGTATCACCGCACGTCACGTCTGAGAAACTAACCCCGGGTCAAAGGGGCTTACGAGGTTGAGTTGTCCCAGAGAGGGCCTTTGGCCCAGTGCTCAGTTGCTTCAGCGCTCAGGTAAGGCAGTACCTCCCGGGCCGTATATTCGAATCGGGTAGTGCGGGTGCCTTTATTGTCATATCTGAACCAGTGGTCTCCTTCCATGGCCGCGCCCAACCGAATGCGTTTATTGGGCTGCAGGTGCGTGGCGACCACTTTTGCCGCGGGGATCTGCTCGCCCCAATGCAGGGTGACTCCCTCAGTCGGACTGACAGCTACTTCAACGACGAAACCGCCTCCATGTTTATCAAACTGAAACGTTAGCAGGTCGATTTGCTGTCCCGTGTTACGGCGAAAGTGTGGAAAAGATCCCTTAAACCCCATGCTGCGAAGCACCGGGACGACATGTTCTTTTAAGGCTGCATCAATTTTTTCGCGTTCCATGGCATGACTCCATTTGGCAGGCAGTTATTCGGTAGGACATGTGGAGGTGCCAGTCGAAGAGCATTGTCGTTGTTGGGGTGTGGCAGGTTTTTACTCAGCAGTTAAATACGGGCGCATAGCGTTCTTCACGTTTTTTAAAGTGGATGGGTGCCATGGGCACTTTTTCACCATTCACGTAGATATCCGGGAAGGTGAGGGTGAAGTCATCCATATCGCCCTTGCCCAGTGGCGTTCCCTTACGGCTGCTGCTGGTTTGTTCTCGCGGGTCAAAGCCGGTTTCCAATTGATCGATCCTGACCTGATAGGTTTCACCCGTCACCAGGGTTACGCTCACCATGGGGGAGGCGGCACTGACCCACAGAGGCGGGTCGGTTTGTTTGTAGGCCGCTCGGCGTTGATCCGGTGTGTTCAGGTTGCGCAAGCGTGGAGGTATGTAGAGTCGGCCAAATAGGCGTAGCTCGGTATCAACTGAGCGCAGGTTACCCGGCCAGCTCGATGTGCCCGGCGGCGCTACATAGACCAGTACATGCACCCAATCGAGTTCTTCCGAGAGAGGGGCAAAGCTCATTGCTGCTTTCGGACCAGGGCAGGTGCGATCAAGCACGGCGTTTTTACCCGTTGCAGATTCGGGATACAGATAGGGCCCCGTGCTGCATCCTGCGAGCAATGCCATGAGCGGATAGAGGAAGTATTTCTTCATTGGGGGGGCCAACTCCATGTGCGGTATTGCCGACTATGTCATTTCTGCGATGGCTTCTCATCAGTTCTGTTTTTGGTTCTGCTGGCCACCCCGGGCCTTTCGACGGTGCGCACAGATCAAAAGCAATGCGCGTCGAGGCAGCCTGTTTTCGTGTTGACGACCCGTAGCCAGCGGTTACAAACCAAAAAAACCCCGTGAAGGCCAGCCTTCACGGGGTTTTGGGTACAGCGCCCAGCGCTTAGCCAGCAAAGCTCAGCGAGGCGTGTTGCACCAGTTCCAGCATTGGCTGCGGGTACACACCCAGGAAGAACACCATGACCGAAACCGCCAGCAGCATGACGCCACCGGCTTTTTGTTCCCAGTTCAGCGGAGCATCGTGGCGATGCAGTTTCGGCTCTACCAGGTACAGGGTCACCATCACTCGCAGGTAGTAGAACACGCCGATGGCGCTCCCCAGGATCAGGGAGCCGACCAGCCACCATTGGTGAGCTTCAACACCGGTGGCAATGATGTAGAACTTGCCGATAAAGCCAGCCGTCAGCGGGATACCCGCCAGCGACAGCATCATCACGGTCATGACGGCCGTCAGGTACGGACGACGCCAGAACAGGCCGCGGTACTCGTACAGTGCGTCGGCGTCACGGCCTTTGTAGGGCGAGGACATCAGGGTGATCACACCGAATGCACCCAGGCTGGTCAGCACGTAGGTGATCAGGTACACGCCGATGGCTTCCATGGCCATGCCCTTGCTCGCTACCAGGGCGATCAGCAGATAGCCAAAGTGAGCGATGGACGAGTAACCCAGCAGACGCTTGAGGTTGTTCTGGGTCAGGGCCAGCAAGTTACCGAACAGGATCGAGGCAATCGCGATCACGGTCAGTACATCGCTCATCACACCGGTGGTTGCCGAAGGTGTGATCTGGAACAGACGCACCATCACCGCAAACACAGCCACTTTGGACGCGGTAGCCAGGAACGCAGCAACCGGTGCCGGAGCACCTTCGTACACGTCCGGCGTCCAGAGGTGGAAAGGAACCAGCGACAGTTTGAACGCCAGACCCACCAGCATCATGCCCAGACCCAGCTGTGCCAGCGGCGCAGGTACGCCAGTGGCTGCCAGGGCCAGACCAATGCCGCTGAAGCTCAGGCTGCCGGCTTCGGCGTACAGCAAGGCCATGCCGAACAACAGGAACGCGGAACCGGCGGCCGACAGCACCATGTACTTGATGCCGGCTTCCAGCGAACGCTTGTTGAAGAAGGCGTACGCCACCAGGCCGTAAACCGGTACCGAGAGCAGCTCCAGACCGATAAACAAACCGGCCAGGTGTTGTGCGCTGACCAGAACGATACCGCCGGTCGCAGCCAGCAGCATCAGCAGGTAAAGCTCTTCTCGGTTGCCCGGGTAGCCCGTGCCGCCTTCGCCCAGATAGGCGTGAGCCAGGGTGACGCAGGCCAGGGTCGCGGCCAGGATCAGCCCGATGTACAGAAAGGCGAAGTTGTCCATCATCAACAGCGGGGTGACAGCCAGTGGAGCAACTTTCAACGCCGGGAAGATCGACAACAAGGCCAGGTTAAGACCCGCCACCGAAAGCAGGAAGGTCTGTGAGTGGTTGCGGCGCCACGCGATTGCCAGCATCACCACAACAACGGTGAGGCTGGTAATCAGCAGTGGAGCAAGCGCGATAAAGTGTTGGATCGTGAATTCCATAGCGCTCTTACCGGGCCGAAGCGAGTTGAGTGAAGGCGGTGCCGAGCCATTGCTGCACGCCATGCATGGTGGCAGCCGAGGTATCGAGGAACGGTTGTGGGTACACGCCGATGAAAATCAGCAATACCGCCAGACCGAGCACCATGATCAGTTCACGTGCATCCATGCCGGCCAGTACAGCGTCCGACTTGGATGGGCCGAAATAGGCACGGTGAATCATGATCAGCGAGTAGACCGAACCAAACACCAGGCCGGTTGTTGCAATGGCCGTGATCCATGGGAAGCTGGCGAACGAGCCAATCAGGATCAGGAACTCACCCACAAAGTTACCGGTACCCGGCAAGCCTAGGGACGCCGCCGCGAAGAACAGGCTGATGGCTGGCAAGTAAGCGATCTTGGACCACAAACCACCCATCTCACGCATGTCACGGGTATGCAGACGCTCGTACAGTTGACCGCTGAGGATAAACAGCGCAGCTGCCGAAACACCGTGGGCCAGCATCTGGATCACGGCGCCTTGCAGGGCTAGCTGGCTGCCGGAGTAAATACCGATCAGTACGAAGCCCATGTGCGAAACGCTGGAGAACGCGATCAGGCGTTTGATATCGGTTTGTGCGAAGGCCAGGAAAGCACCGTAGAAAATCCCGATCAGGCCCAGGGCCATGGCAATCGGCGCAAACTCGGCCGAGGCGTTCGGGAACAGCGGCAAGGCGAAACGCAGCAGACCATACGCAGCAGTCTTCAACAGGATACCGGCCAGATCGACCGAACCTGCGGTAGGTGCCTGTGCATGAGCATCCGGCAACCAGGAGTGGAACGGTACAACCGGCAGCTTCACGGCAAACGCAATGAAGAAGCCCAGCATCAGGATGTACTCAGTGGTGAGCGACATCTTGGTTTTCAGCAACTCGGCGTAGCTGAAGGTAATCACGCCGGTGGTGTTGAAGTTGACCAGCACCAGACCCAGGATCGCCACCAGCATGATCAGGCCGGAAGCCTGAGTGAAGATGAAGAACTTGGTGGCGGCGTAGATACGGGTTTTCTTGCCGTCCGATGAGCTGTGACCCCAGAGCGCGATGAGGAAGTACATCGGCACCAGCATCATTTCCCAGAAGAAGAAGAACATGAACAGGTCGATGGCCAAGAACACGCCAACCACACCGCCCAGGATCCACATCAGGTTCAGGTGGAAGAAGCCCACGTGACGCTGAATTTCTTTCCAGGAACACAGAACCGACAGCACACCGAGCAAGCCGGTCAGCAGGATCATCAGCAGCGACAGGCCGTCCAGCGCCAGATGTACGCTGATACCGAAGCGTGCAATCCAGGTGTGCTGGAACTCAAGGGCCCAGGTCGGATCGGCGCCAGGCGCCGGTGCAAATGAGTAGTTCCCCTGGGACCACAGCCAAAGGCCGAGGGCAAGCTCAAGGGACATGGTCAGCAATGCAATCCAGCGGGGCAGGGTGGAGCCGAAACGCTCACCCAGCCAGCACAGGAGGCCGCCGATAAAGGGGATCAGGATTAGCCAAGGCAGAATCATGACGGGCTCAATTCCTTTCGCAAAGTCGAAGGTTCATATCAGACCGCTACCAACACGATGGCGCCCATGACCAGTACAGCACCGGCGGCCATGGATGCAGCGTACCAACGCAGTTGACCGGTTTCGCTGCGGCTGAGGGCGTTATGCCCGGCCTTGGCCATCTTCGGGATCAAACCAATGGTCTGGTCCAGAGGATCTTTGGCCAGCAAGCGGCAGATCAACAGGTACGGTTTGACGAACAGTTTGTCGTACAGCCAGTCGAAGCCCCAGGCAGCGAACCACCAGGCCGACAGGAAGCGACCGATGCCGCTGTTGGCGACGGCGGTTACAAAACGACGCTTGCCCAGGTACAGCAGGGCGGCGAGCAGGATACCGGCCAGGGCGATAGCCCCCGAGGCGATTTCCAGGCTGTGCTTGGCTTCACCGCCAGCATGGCCAACGCTTTGTGGCAGAACACCAGCCAGTGGCGGGGTGATCATTGCGCCGATAAACGTCGACAGTACGATCAGCACGCTCAACGGCAGCCAGTAGGTTACGCCGTGGCCTGCGTGGGCTTCAGTCTTGGCTTCACCGTGGAACGTGACGAAGATCAGGCGGAAGGTGTACAGCGAGGTCATGAACGCACCGACCAAGCCGGCATAAAGCAGTTCGTTGTTACCGCTGGCGAAGGCTTCCCAAAGAATTTCGTCCTTGGAGTAGAAACCGGCCGTCAGCAATGGCAAGGCAGACAGCGCCGCGCCACCGACGATAAAGCTGGCGTAGGCCAATGGCAGTTTTTTCCACAGGCCGCCCATCTTGAAGATGTTCTGCTCGTGGTGGCAGGCAACGATTACCGCACCCGATGCAAGGAACAACAGCGCCTTGAAGAAGGCGTGGGTCATCAGGTGGAAGATCGCGCCGTCCCAGGCACCTACGCCCAAGGCCAGGAACATGTAGCCGATCTGGCTCATGGTCGAGTAGGCAAGGATACGCTTGATGTCGGTTTGTACCAGTGCCGCGAAACCGGCCAGCACCAGGGTCACACCGCCGACAATGCCGACCAGATACAGCACGTCAGGCGCCAGAGTGAACAGGCCGTGGGTACGTGCAATCAGGTAAACACCGGCGGTAACCATGGTTGCGGCGTGGATCAGTGCCGACACCGGGGTAGGACCGGCCATCGCGTCTGCCAGCCAGGTTTGCAGCGGCAGTTGCGCAGATTTACCGACAGCGCCGCCCAGCAGCATCAGGGTTGCCAGCACGATCCAGAAATCACCGGCCTGGAACTTCTGAGGTGCCAGAACCAGCAGTTCCTGAATATTCAGCGTGCCCAGTTGCTGGAACAGGATGAACAGGCCGATGGCCAGGAACACGTCGCCGATGCGGGTCACGATAAAGGCTTTGAGTGCGGCGTTACCGTTGTTGCGGTTGCTGTAGTAGAAACCGATCAACAGGTACGAGCACAGGCCTACGCCTTCCCAGCCGAAGTACACGAACAGCAGGTTATCGGCCAGGATCAGGAACAGCATGCTGGCGATAAACAGGTTGGTGTAGGCAAAGAAACGCGAATAGCCGTTTTCACCGCGCATGTACCACGAAGCGAAGACGTGGATCAGGAAGCCAACACCAACCACCACACCGAGCATGGTGACCGACAGGCCGTCCAGATGCAGGGCGAAATTAGGCTTGAAGCCTTCCACCGACATCCACTGCCACAGCACTTGCGTGTACTCACCACCTGGCGGCGGTGCGACGTTGAATTGCCAGATCACATACGCGGCCACGATGGCCGAGAGGCCAATGGAGCCAACGCCAATCACGGCCGAGAGGTTTTCGCTGAAGCGTCCACGGGAGAACGACAGCAGCAAAAAGCCGATCAGGGGGAATACGAAAGTCAGAAAGAGAAGGTTCATCCGCGCATCTCACTGGCAGCATCGATATCAAGCGTATGGAAGCGGCGATACAGCTGCAGCAGGATCGCCAGGCCAATACTGGCCTCAGCGGCTGCCAGGGTGATCACCAGGATGAACATCACTTGTCCATCCGGCTGCGCCCAGCGTGCACCGGCAACGATGAAGGCCAGTGCAGCGGCGTTCATCATGATTTCCAGACTCATCAATACGAAGAGAATGTTGCGACGTACCATCAGGCCAACCAGACCGAGGCAGAACAGGATGCCCGCTACCGCGAGACCATGTTCGAGAGGTATTCCTGGCATGTTATTGCTCCTTCGCCTCAGTGCGGCCCAAGTGGAACGCCGTCACCGCTGCAGCGAGCAGCAGCATCGAGGCGAGTTCAACCACCAGCAGATACGGGCCGAACAGGCTGATGCCCACGGCTTTTGCATCAATGGTGGTTTGGCCGATTGCCGCACCGCTCTGGTGAGCGAACAGCACGTACAGCAATTGGGCCAGCAGGATGGCCGACAAAATGCTCGGCCCGATCCAGATGCCCGGTTTGAGCCAATGACGTTCTTGCGTCACCGAGGCAGGGCCCTGGTTGAGCATCATCACCACGAACACAAACAGAACCATGATGGCACCGGCGTAAGCGATCACTTCGAGCACACCGGCAAAGGGTGCGCCCAGGCTAAAGAACGTCATCGCCACGGCAATCAGCGAAATAATCAGGTAGAGCAGGGCGTGCACAGGGTTGGTGTTGGTGATCACGCGTAGCGTGGACACGACAGCGACACCCGATGCGAAATAGAAAGCGAATTCCATCGTTCTTCCTTAAGGCAGCAAGCTCTTCACGTTGATCGGCTCGGCTTCGTTCTGGGCAGCGCCTTTCGGCTTGCCTTCAACGGCCATACCCGCAACACGATAGAAGTTGTAATCAGGGTTCTTACCGGGACCGGAGATCAGCAGATCTTCTTTCTCGTACACCAGATCCTGACGTTTGAACTCGGCCATCTCGAAATCCGGTGTCAGCTGGATCGCGGTGGTCGGGCAGGCTTCCTCACACAGACCGCAAAAAATGCAGCGTGAGAAGTTGATGCGGAAGAACTCCGGGTACCAGCGACCATCTTCGGTTTCGGCTTTTTGCAGCGAGATGCAGCCTACCGGGCACGCTACGGCGCACAGGTTACAGGCTACACAACGCTCTTCGCCGTCCGGGTCGCGGGTCAGGACAATCCGGCCACGGTAGCGTGGTGGCAGGTAGACCGGTTCTTCCGGGTATTGCAGCGTGTCACGCTTGCGGAAGGCATGGCCAAACACCATCACCAAGCTGCGAAGCTGGGTGTAGGTGCCATGCACGATGTCAAACAGGTACTTGAACATGGGTCTCTATCCTCACTGAACCGCGCCGGCGGGCGTGTTCAACAACACGACTGCGGCGGTCACCAGCAAATTGATCAGGGTCAGCGGCAGGCAGAACTTCCAGCTGAAGTCCATCACTTGGTCATACCGTGGGCGCGGAATAGAAGCGCGCAGCAGGATGAAGATCATGATGAAAAACGCGGTCTTCAGGGCGAACCAGATAAACGGGATCTGCGGCAGGATGCCGAAAGGCCCGTGCCAGCCACCGAAGAACAAAGTCACCAGCAACGCCGAGATCAACACGATCCCGATGTACTCACCAACGAAGAACATGCCCCACTTCATGCCGGCGTATTCAATGTGGTAACCATCGGCCAGTTCCTGTTCTGCTTCTGGCTGGTCGAAGGGGTGACGGTGAGTCACGGCTACGCCTGCGATGAAGAAGGTCAGGAAACCGAAGATTTGCGGAATGATGAACCACAGGTTCTGCGCCTGGTATTCCACGATGTCGCGCATGTTGAACGAGCCAACCTGCACCACGATGCCCATCAGCGCCAGGCCCATGAACACTTCGTAGGAAACCGTCTGTGCCGAGGCACGCAAGGCACCCAGCAGCGCGAACTTGTTGTTGCTCGACCAGCCTGCAAACAACACCGCATAGACCGACAGACCGGCCATGGCGAAGAAGAACAGGATGCCGACGTTCAGATCCGCCACGCCCCAGGTCGGGGTGATCGGGATAATCGCGAAGGCGATCAGCAAGGCGCTCATGGCCACAACCGGTGCCAGGGTGAAGATCACCTTGTCGGCAAACGGTGGGGTCCAGTCTTCCTTGAAGAACATCTTGATCATGTCGGCTGCGATCTGGAACGCGCCAAACGGGCCAACGCGGTTCGGACCGTAACGGTCTTGCCACAAGGCCAGCAGGCGACGTTCTACCCAACTGAGCAGCGCGCCGCAAACGACTACGGCGAGCAGGATCACCACGGCTTTGAGCACCGAGATAATCACGTCGATCACTTCAGGTGTGAACCAGGTCATTGGGCTGCCTCCTGCAAACCGTCAACGGTAAGGCCAAAGATCGCTGGCGGGATACCGGCAAGCCCTGCAGGCAATGCCACCAGACCTGAACCCAGCTCTTCATTGATACGCAGCGGCAGACGCAGGGTCACGCCGGCAACGTTGAGGCTGAGCAGGGCACCTTCATTGACACCCAGACGATCGGCTTCGGATTTGGCCAGTGCGATGTAAGCAGCCGGAATGCGCTCTTGAACCGGTGCGGCTTTCGAAGAGTTCTCTTCGCTGCCCAACAGGTGGAAGAACGGCACCACTTGCCAGGTACCGCGTGCCGGGTTGAATGCGCCCGGAATGTTGGCAAACCAGCTCAGCGAATCACCTTCGCTTTCGATCAGGCGGGTGCCCGGGTCGCCAGCACGGATATGACCACCGACTTCGTCCTGGAACTTGTTCCACGCTTGTGGCGAGTTCCAGCCCGGCGACCAGGCGAACGGCACTTGTTGGCGCGGTTCGACGGAGCCCGAGTAACCTTCCATGGAGAAGGCGAACGCGGTGTCCGGGTCTTGTGGGGTGCGAGGCTCGTGCACGCTGATGTTGGCGCGCATGGCGGTACGGCCGCTGTAACGCAGCGGTTCGCGAGCCAGCTTCATGCCTTTGATGCGGAACGCAGCAGACGGCGCGGCATCAATGATGCGGGCCAGTGCAGGTGTGCTTGCAGCCGTGGCTTGAGTGACATGGTCGAGCAAGGTCCAGTCAACCGGCTTGTTCAGCAGGGTACTGCGCAGTGCGTGCAACCAGCGCCAGCCTTCGTGAACCAGAATGCTGGCGTCCAGGTAAGTCGGGTCGAACACCTGGAAGAAGCGTTGGGCGCGGCCTTCCTGGCTGACCAGTGTACCGTCGCCTTCTGCGAAGCTTGCGGCCGGCAGTACCAGATCGGCACGGTCGGTGGTCGCAGTCTTCTGGTGGTCGGCAACGATCACCACTTTGGCAGCGTCCAGCGCAGCGTTGACCTTGACCGCGTCAACACGGGTGAACAGGTCGTTTTCCAGTACCACGATGGCGTCGGCTTTACCGTCGATCACGGCTTGCAAGGCTGCGTCTACCGAGTCGCCGCCCAGCATGGCCAGGCCAAGGCTGTTGGCTTCCGGCACGATGAGGCTGATGGAACCGGCCTTCTCGCGCAGGTGCAGGGCTTTGGCGATGTTACCTGCGGCTTCGATCAGGGCTTTGGAGCCCAGGGAAGTACCGGCAATGATCAGTGGACGTTTGGCGGCGAGCAGAGCGTTGGCAATGCGTTGCGCCAGTTCCAGGGCTTCAGCATCCAGACCGGCAACGGCTGGGGCGCTGGCGTCGATGGCATGGGCTACTGCAAAACCAATGCGGGCCAGATCGTCCGGTGCTGCATGGACGCATTCCTCAGCCACGTCATCGAGCTTGGTTTCAGCCAGGCTTGCGATAAACAACGGGTTCAGCGCATGCTGGCCGATGTTTTTCACGGCGGCATCGAGCCATGGCTGAACGCGCATGGCGTCGGCCATTTCTTCAGCCTTGCCCTTGACCGATTGACGCAACGACAGCGCCATACGGGCTGCAGTCTGGGTCAGGTCTTCGCCGAGGACGAAAATGGCGTCGTGATCTTCGATCTCGCGCATGTTCGGCACTGGCAGCGGGCTGTCTTTCAGTACTTGCAGCACCAGACGGATGCGGTCCAGCTCACCGGCTTCGATGCCTGAGTAGAAGTGCTCGGCGCCGACCAGTTCGCGTAACGCGTAGTTGCTTTCGAGGCTGGCGCGGGGCGAACCGATACCGACGATGTTGCGACCGCGCAGCAGGTCAGCGGCTTTGTCCAGTGCGGCGTCCAGGCTCAGCTTAGTGCCGTCGGCCAGCAGTGGCTGGCGTGGACGATCGGTGCGGTTGACGTAGCCATAGCCGAAACGGCCACGGTCACACAGGAAGTACTGGTTGACCGAACCGTTGAAGCGGTTTTCGATGCGACGCAGTTCGCCATAGCGTTCGCCCGGGCTGATGTTACAGCCGCTGGAGCAACCGTGGCAGATGCTTGGGGCAAACTGCATGTCCCACTTGCGGTTGTAGCGCTCGGAGTGGGTTTTGTCGGTAAACACACCGGTCGGGCAGACTTCGGTGAGGTTGCCCGAGAACTCGCTTTCGAGCACGCCGTCTTCAACGCGACCGAAGTACACATTGTCGTGGGCGCCGAAAACGCCGAGGTCAGTACCACCCGCGTAGTCTTTATAGAAGCGTACGCAGCGATAGCAGGCGATGCAGCGGTTCATTTCGTGGGAAATGAACGGGCCCAGTTGCTGGTTCTGGTGGGTACGCTTGGTGAAGCGATAACGGCGCTCGTTGTGACCGGTCATCACGGTCATGTCTTGCAGGTGGCAGTGACCGCCTTCTTCGCACACCGGGCAGTCGTGCGGGTGGTTGGTCATCAACCATTCAACGACGCTGGCGCGAAACACTTTCGCTTCTTCGTCGTCGATGGAGATCCAGCTACCGTCGGTGGCCGGTGTCATGCACGACATGACGATACGACCACGCTTGTCGTTCTCGTCGGTGTACTGCTTGACGGCGCATTGGCGGCAAGCGCCAACACTGCCCAGGGCAGGGTGCCAGCAGAAATACGGGATATCGAGACCTAGCGACAGACACGCCTGTAACAGGTTGTCTGCCCCATCGACTTCGAGATCTTTGCCGTCTACGTGGATAGTGGCCATTGTTCAAAGGTCTTCGTTGGCCCGGTGTCAGCGGGCGTGGCTAATGGAATCTTGTTATGCGTTCGAAACAACTCAGCCTCACGGCGTTATCGAACGATCAGAGAGCGGCACGGACCGCTCTCCTACAGAGCGTTACGCGCCGATTACAATCGGGCGTGCCAGAGGTGGAACCCCGGGTTTTGCTTGCGCAATACCGGCTTCGAACTCTGGACGGAAATACTTGATCGCGCTGCCCAATGGCTCCACGGCACCCGGTGCGTGAGCACAGAACGTCTTGCCAGGGCCGAGGAAACCGACCAGACCCAGCAGGGTCTCGATATCGCCGGGCTGACCTTCGCCGTGTTCAATCGCCATCAGGAGCTTGACGCTCCACGGCAGACCATCACGGCAAGGGGTGCAGAAACCGCACGATTCGCGAGCGAAGAACTGTTCCATGTTGCGCAGCAGAGACACCATGTTGACGCTGTCGTCGACGGCCATGGCCAGGCCGGTACCCATACGGGTGCCGACCTTGGCGATACCACCGGCGTACATTTGTGCATCCAGATGCTCTGGCAGCAGGAAGCCCGTACCGGCGCCGCCGGGTTGCCAGCACTTGAGCTTGAAGCCGTCGCGCATGCCGCCAGCGTAGTCTTCGAACAGCTCGCGAGCGGTCACGCCGAACGGCAGTTCCCACAGGCCAGGGTTCTTCACTTTGCCGGAGAAGCCCATGAGCTTGGTGCCCATGTCTTCGCTGCCTTCGCGAGCGATGGATTTGTACCAGTCAACGCCGTTGCCGATGATGGCCGGAACGTTGCACAGGGTTTCAACGTTGTTCACGCAGGTCGGCTTGCCCCATACGCCCACAGCGGCCGGGAATGGCGGCTTGGAACGTGGGTTGGCGCGACGGCCTTCGAGGGAGTTGATCAGTGCGGTTTCTTCACCGCAGATGTAACGCCCGGCGCCGGTGTGAACGAACAGTTCGAAGTCAAACCCCGAGCCCAGGATGTTCTTGCCCAGCAGGCCTGCTGCCTTGGCTTCTTCAACAGCACGGCGCAGGTGCACTGCAGCCGTGGTGTATTCGCCACGCAGGAAGATATAGCCGCGGTAGGTTTTCAGTGCACGGGCACTGATCAGCATGCCTTCGATGAGCAGATGGGGCAGTTGCTCCATCAGCATGCGGTCTTTCCAGGTGTTGGGTTCCATTTCATCGGCGTTACACAGCAGGTAACGGATGTTCATGGACTCGTCTTTAGGCATCAGCCCCCACTTCACGCCCGTGGGGAAGCCCGCACCGCCGCGACCCTTGAGGCCGGCGTCTTTCACGGTCTGGACGATATCGTCCGTCGCCATGTCAGCGAATGCCTTGCGCGCAGCGGCGTAACCGTCTTTGGCCTGGTACTCGTCCAGCCATACCGGCTCGCCGTCGTCACGCAGACGCCAGGTCAGGGGGTGGGTTTCTGCCGAACGCTTGATCAGGTTGGCAGGGCCGAAAGAAGTCAGGGTCATGGGTAGGCCTCCAACAACGTGGCGACGCCAGCAGGCTGCACGTCACCGAATGTGTCGTCGTCGATCATCAACGCCGGCGCCTTGTCGCAGTTGCCCAGGCAGCATACTGGCAGCAGCGTGAAGCGGCCGTCAGCAGTGGTCTGGCCCAGGCCGATGCCCAGCTTGTTCTGGATTTCACCAACCACCGATTCGTGGCCGCCGATGTAGCAGACCATGCTGTCGCACACGCGGATGATGTGACGGCCAACGGGCTGGCGGAAGATCTGGCTGTAGAACGTGGCCACACCTTCAACGTCGCTGGCAGGGATGCCCAGCAGTTCGCCGATGGCGTAAATCGCGCCGTCTGGCACCCAGCCGCGTTCCTTCTGAACGATCTTCAGGGCTTCGATCGACGCTGCGCGTGGATCTTCGTAGTGATGCATCTCGTGCTCGATGGCCGAGCGCTCGGTTTCGCTCAGGGCGAAACGGTCTGTCTGGATAAGCGTGCTGTTCATGCTTAGCGGTCCACGTCGGCCATAACGAAATCGATACTACCCAGGTACGCAATCAAGTCCGCGACCATTTCACCTTTGATCACCGAAGGGATCTGCTGCAGGTGCGGGAAGCTTGGGGTGCGAATCCGGGTGCGGTAGCTCATGGTGCCGCCATCGCTCGTCAGGTAATAACTGTTGATGCCCTTGGTCGCTTCGATCATCTGGAAGGATTCGTTGGCCGGCATGACCGGGCCCCACGAAACTTGCAGGAAGTGCGTGATCAAGGTCTCGATGTGCTGCAGCGTGCGTTCTTTAGGCGGCGGCGTGGTCAGCGGGTGATCCGCCTTGTACGGGCCTGCCGGCATGTTGCGCATGCACTGCTCGATGATTTTCAGGCTCTGGCGCATTTCTTCGACACGCACGATGCAACGATCGTAAGCGTCGCCGTTGGCCGCCAGCGGGACTTCAAATTCGAAGTTCTCGTAGCCGGAGTACGGGCGTGCTTTACGGATGTCGAAATCACAACCGGTCGAACGCAGGCCGGCACCGGTGACGCCCCATTCCAGGGCCTCTTTGGTGTTGTAGGCGGCAACGCCGATGGTACGGCCACGCAGGATGCTGTTGTCCAGAGCGGCTTTCTGGTACTCGTCCAGACGCTTTGGCATCCAGTCGATAAATTCCTGAACCAGTTTTTCCCAACCGCGGGGCAGGTCGTGTGCAACGCCGCCGATGCGGTACCAGGCCGGGTGCAGACGGAAACCGGTGATGGCTTCGATCACTTTGTAGGCGCGCTGACGGTCGGTGAAGGTGAAGAACACCGGGGTCATGGCGCCCACGTCCTGGATGTAAGTACCCAGGAAAAGCAGGTGGCTGGTGATGCGGAAGAACTCGGCCATCATGATGCGGATGGTGTCGACCCGATCCGGAACCTTGATACCGGCGAGCTTCTCGACCGAGAGCACGTAAGGCAGGTTGTTCATCACGCCGCCGAGGTAGTCGATACGGTCGGTGTACGGGATGAAGCTGTGCCAGGACTGGCGCTCTGCCATTTTCTCGGCACCACGGTGGTGGTAGCCGACGTCTGGCACGCAGTCGACGATCTCTTCACCGTCCAGCTGCAGGATGATACGGAAGGCACCGTGGGCCGAAGGGTGGTTCGGGCCCAGGTTGAGGAACATGTAGTCCTCGTTTTCGCCGGAACGCTTCATGCCCCAGTCTTCAGGACGGAAACGTGCGGCTTCCTCTTCCAGTTGCACCTTGGCCAGGGTCAGGCTGTACGGGTCAAACTCGGTGGCACGGGCCGGGAAGTCCTTGCGCAGCGGGTGACCTTCCCACGTCGGCGGCATCATGATGCGCGACAGGTGAGGGTGGCCTTTGAAGTCGATGCCGAACATGTCCCAGACTTCGCGCTCGTACCAGTTGGCGTTCGGCCAGATACCGGTCACGGTCGGTACGCTGAGGTCGCTCTCGGACAAGGCGACCTTGATCATTACGTCACTATTACGTTCAAGCGACATCAGGTGATAGAAGACGGTGAAGTCTGCACCCGATGGCAGGCCCTGACGCTTGGTACGCAGACGTTCGTCTACACCGTGCAAGTCATAGAGCATGACGTAAGGTTTTGGCAGGTTACGCAGGAAGGTCAGGACTTCAACCAGTTTTGCGCGGGTAACCCAAAGCACCGGCATGCCGGTGCGCGTGGCCTGGGCGGTGAACGCCTCAGGGCCAAAACGGGTATTGAGTTCGACAACCACATCTTGGTCGTCAGCCTTATAAGGCGGGATGTACAGAGCGGAGCCTGTAGTCATGGTTTTTTATCGCTTTCGGTCAACGTAAAGAATGAAGCCAGTGTTTCGTTCTATTGATAGAAACGGCGCTGGATCAGACTTCGTCGGGGCTGCGCAGGTTGGTTACCTGAATACGCTGTTCACGGCGCTGTTCCTTTTGGGACGGCATCTCGGCGCGGTAAACGCCTTGGTCGCCGACAACCCAGGAAAGTGGGCGACGCTCCTGGCCAATCGACTCTTGCAAGAGCATCAAGCCTTGCAGAAAAGCCTCTGGGCGGGGTGGGCAGCCTGGCACGTAAACGTCCACGGGCAGGAACTTGTCAACCCCTTGAACCACGGAGTAGATGTCGTACATGCCGCCGGAGTTGGCGCAAGAACCCATGGAAATAACCCACTTAGGCTCAAGCATTTGCTCATAGAGACGCTGAATGATCGGCGCCATCTTGATGAAGCAGGTACCGGCGATAACCATGAAATCCGCCTGACGCGGCGATGCCCGGATAACTTCGGCGCCAAAGCGCGCGATGTCGTGGGGGGCCGTGAAGGCGGTGGTCATTTCCACGTAGCAGCATGACAGGCCGAAGTTGTACGGCCACAGGGAGTTTTTACGCCCCCAGTTGACCGTGCCGTTCAGCACGTCTTCCAGCTTGCCCATGAAGATGTTTTTGTGGACTTGATCTTCTAACGGATCGGCAACGGTTTCCCGTGTGCCGATCGGGTATTGCTCGTTAGGAGCATCCGGGTCGATCCTGGTGAGTTCGTATTGCATTGCCAAAGCCTCATTGTTTCAGCTTGGCCTGCCGCTTGCGACGAGCTTCCGGTGCCCAATCAAGAGCACCCACCCGAAATAGGTAGACAAGGCCTGCCAACAGAATTGCTATGAAAACGAGAGCTTCGACGAATCCGGTCCAGCCGCTTTCGCGAACAGACACAGACCATGCAAAGAGAAAGAGGGCTTCGATATCGAAGATCACGAACAGCATCGCGACCAGATAGAATTTGGCTGAGAGCCGCAAGCGGGCGCCACCGGTAGGTAGCATGCCGGACTCGAACGGTTCGTTTTTGCTGCGCCCCCAGGCTTTTGACCCGAGGAGGCTGGAGACACCGAGCATGAAGGCGCAAAGGCCGACAACACCGAGAAGGAAAATGGCAAAGCCCCAGTTGTGGGCTATGAGTCCTGTCGCTTCGGGCATGCTGGAAATCCTTAACAGAGAGCAAAGGTCTCTGAGCTTAAAAAGGTAATAAAGCAGTGACGTTATGTCGCAGTGCTATTGATTGCCGGGATTTTATGGCTAAACACCCAGCAAGTAAATTTTCTAAGATGAATTAATTCAGTCCTTTAGTGGTATGGCCTTCCTCGAATGTGCTGTAGGCCATGCGCTGCGGGCATTACAGCCTGTTTTGTTGATTATGTTTTACAACGACGGTAATCAACAATAGCAACTCTAAATGATAATCAATATTATTTAAGTGTGGTGGTGTGCTGTGCGCCGGTTCAAGTTGGCTTATATAGGTGCGGTTAGCAAGTTTTGAACTTGGCTTTTTAACCCGGTTTTTGTTTTGGCGTATGGATCTGGGTCAGGGTTTTGTCGGATGGGCAGGGCCGTGGGATTTCTTTCTGTGGGAGCGGGCTTGCTCGCGATACTGACAACTCGGTACTCCAGGCATGGCGCGGTGATGCCATCGCGAGCAAGCCCGCTCCCACAGCATCGGTGTAAATTCCGGGCAAAAAAACGCCCCGAGCCAGTCGGGGCGTCATGTGCGAGGCATTGCGTTTTTGCTTTACGAGCCGGGCAATGGCCGTTGTTCCATTATCAGTGGAACTGTTCTTCTTCGGTCGAGCCGGTCAGCGCGGTGACTGAAGACGAGCCGCCCTGGATCACGGTGGTCATGTCGTCAAAGTAGCCAGTGCCCACTTCCTGCTGGTGAGCCACGAAGGTGTAGCCCTTGGCGGCGTCAGCGAATTCCTGCTCTTGCAGTTTTACGTAGGCCGTCATGTCGTTGCGGGCGTAGTCGTGCGCCAGGTTGAACATGCTGTGCCACATGTTGTGGATGCCAGCCAGGGTGATGAACTGGTGTTTGTAGCCCATTGCCGACAGTTCACGCTGGAACTTGGCGATGGTCGCGTCGTCCAGGTTTTTCTTCCAGTTGAAGGAAGGCGAGCAGTTGTACGACAGCAGTTGGTCTGGGTATTCCTTTTTGATCGCTTCAGCAAAGCGACGGGCTTCATCAAGGTCCGGCTTGGCCGTTTCGCACCAGATCAGGTCGGCATAAGGCGCGTAAGCCAGGCCACGAGCAATGGCTTGATCCAGGCCGGCGCGTACTTTGTAGAAGCCTTCCTTGGTGCGCTCACCTGTCACGAACGGCTGGTCATACGGATCGCAATCAGAAGTCAGCAGATCAGCCGCGTTGGCGTCGGTGCGGGCCAGGATGATGGTCGGCGTGCCGGCAACGTCAGCCGCCAGGCGAGCGGCAGTCAGCTTTTGTACGGCTTCCTGGGTCGGAACCAGTACCTTGCCGCCCATGTGGCCGCATTTTTTAACGGATGCCAGCTGGTCTTCGAAGTGAACGCCGGCGGCGCCTGCTTCGATCATGCTTTTCATCAGTTCGTAAGCGTTGAGGACGCCGCCGAAACCGGCTTCAGCGTCAGCTACGATTGGAGCGAAGTAGTCGATGTAGCCCTGGTCGCCCGGGTTTTTGCCGGCTTTCCACTGGATCTGGTCAGCGCGGCGGAACGAGTTGTTGATGCGCTTGACCACGGTTGGGACGGAGTCCACCGGGTACAGCGACTGATCCGGGTACATGGATTCGGCAGAGTTGTTATCTGCCGCCACTTGCCAACCCGACAGGTAAATAGCCTGGATACCAGCTTTAACCTGTTGAACCGCTTGGCCCCCGGTCAGGGCGCCCATGCAGTTGACGAAATCTTTCTCAGGACGGAAGGACGGGTGTGCGCCCTGTGTCACCAGTTTCCACAGCTTGTCGGCACCCATTTTTGCAAAGGTGTGCTCGGGTTGAACCGAGCCGCGCAGGCGGACCACGTCAGCAGCGGAGTAATCGCGAGTCACGCCTTTCCAGCGTGGATTTTCGGCCCAGTCTTTTTCAAGGGCTGCAATTTGCTGTTCGCGTGTCAGTGCCATGGAGATAAACCTCGTCGCATAGGTCTGGGTTGAAAAATGTTTGCTCCACCAGGCACACAACAATGTTGTTGGAATGAGTGCGTGAATGGCTACTCGCTGAGGGCGGTACGGGCCCCAGAGCCTTTGCAGGCTTCTGATCAGCGGGAGCGGGGCCATCATGCCCTTGCATTTTTGAGGCGTCAAATGTTTTGTAGTGCTTTTTTAATAACACTACATAATTGCGGAAAAACGACCCGTCAGTCAGTTTTGGCCCTTTTGGTCGAGTGCATCGACTTTTACCCGAACCGTCATGTCATCCCGGCTTTGAGTAGAGTAGCTGCGGGTTTGCGCCTCATTGTCGGTTTGATTTCGACCGTTGGTGCCCGCCAGGGTGATCCATTGCCCCAAAGGCCCGCTGACGTGTGTGTCGCTACTTTGAATGTTCACTACATCAGGCTGCTCCTGGCTCATTCGATCCCGAGTCGTACTGATCGCCAGGTGTACCGTTTCACCTGTAACGCTGGCGGTGACGTAAAAGCCCTGGGTGACGTTGCGATAGTCGGTCTGCGCCATCACCCGGCCATAAACGTCTGTCTGGATGCTGGTTAGTGGCACGCTTTGCCCTGTTTGAATGAATGCAGGGGTGCCCTCGGTGGTCTGGATTTGCTGAGTGCCGCCGTCGCGGCTTGCGGTACTGATTACGCGGGTGTTCGGGGCGGTGTCCGCGAGGTTGCTGTCGCGGGTGTCGACAGTGATCAGCAAGCGTCTGGCAGGCTTGTCGAGTTTCGAGAGCAGGTCTTCGAGGTTTTGAATTTTTGAGGCAGATGCCTCGACGATCAATTGATTGCCGTAAGCGCTGACCTTGCCGTTTTTGCCGACAAAGTTTTGGGCGATGGGGAGCAGCTCCGTGCTGGTGCGGTTCTGCAGGGTGATGACCTGCGTGTCGGCCTGGGCGCTGAGGCTGGATGCCAGCAAGAGGCTGGCGATGATGGCGCGTAGGGACATGTCCGTTATCTCCGCAATGCTGAAAAAGCTTGAAGGGAGTGTGCCAGATAGCAAAACGCCCCGCGATCCGAAGATGGCAGGGCGTTTTGCAAAACTACTGTGGGAGCGAGCCTGCTCGCGACGTTTTCAAGAGCGCCGCGCTAACAGCCTTCGCGAGCAGGCTCGCTCCCACAAAGATGGGTGTGGCAGTTAGCTCCCGCGCACCATGTCAACGTGCGGAATCCCTGCTTCCAGGAACTCGTCGCTGACAATCTTGAAGCCCAGGCGCTCATAGAACGGCGTGGCGTGCACTTGTGCGCTGAGCATTTGCTGCTTAAGACCGCGTTTTTCAGCTTCGTCGATCGTGGCTTGCATCAACGCATCGCCAACTTTCAGGCCGCGCCAGTCCTTGAGCACCGATACGCGGCCGATGTGGCCGTCCGGCAGCAACCGGGCGGTACCAATCGGAAAGTCGCCTTCATAGGCCAGAAAATGCACGGCATCGGCATCGTCTGCATCCCACTCCAGTTCTGGAGGTACAGATTGTTCGGCAATAAACACCGCCTCACGAATGCGTCGAAGTTCGGCGTTGTCCTTTTGCCAGTCGGCGACACGTACGTGAATGCTATTCATCAGCGAACCCCAGGCTTCCTTGTTTGACCAGCTCACAGAGCAGGTCGCGTCCATCTTCATCGGCCAGCCATGAGCCGAGGTTGTCACTGTGCAGCGCGTCTGCGGAGCAAATCATTTTCAGCAATTCGCGCAGCTTGCCCGGCAGCAGGCGGCTTTGACCGCTGGCGAACAGCAGCAGGTCTTCATCGACCTCGGACCAGGCCAGGCGGGCGCTCGGGTTGCGGATCAGGATTGCGCCCTGTTCCAGGCTGCCCAGCAGGTCTTCTTCTTCGAGTTCAGGGCCGACCACGAGTTCCGGATAGCGCGGTTCTGTCATGAACTGGCCGAACCAGGTCAGCAGCATGCGCTCGTCGCTCATGTGCTCAGCCAGCAAGCCTTTCAGGCGGTCCAGGGCATCACGCTGGATCTGGTGCGGATCGCTCACCGGTTGCGCGTCGGCGTCGGTGTAGCGTTCTTCGTCTGACAGGTACTGGCTGAGGAAGTCGGTGAAGTGGGTCAGCACTTCAGCGGCGCTTGGTGCGCGGAAGCCTACCGAGTACGTCAGGCAGTCGTCCACGGCGACGCCACAATGGGCCAGGCGCGGCGGCAGGTAGAGCATGTCGCCGGGTTCCAGGGTCCACTCGTCGGTGGCCTGGAAGTCGGCCAGGATGCGCAGGTCGGCGTGCTCCAGCAGCTTGCTCTCGGAGTCGCACATCTGGCCGATCTGCCAGTGGCGCTTGCCGTGGCCTTGCAGCAGGAATACGTCGTAGTTGTCGAAGTGCGGACCCACACTGCCGCCCGGAGCGGCATAGCTGATCATCACGTCGTCGATCCGCCAGCTAGGCAGGAAGCGGAAGTTTTCCAGCAGCTCGTTGACTTCGGGCACGAACTGGTCGACCGCTTGCACCAGCAGGGTCCATTCACGCTCAGGCAGCTTGCCGAATTCGTCTTCAGCGAACGGGCCGCGGCGCAATTCCCATGGGCGCTCGCCGTGTTCGATGATCAGGCGCGATTCGACTTCTTCTTCAAGCGCCAGACCGGCCAGTTCGTCGGCGTCGATCGGGCTTTCGAAGTCAGGAATGGCCTGACGGACCAGCAGTGGCTTTTTCTGCCAGTAGTCGCGCATGAACTCGCGTGCAGTGATGCCGCCCAGAAGTTGAAGAGGAATATCAGGATTCATGTGTAACCTATTGAAAAATTGCACTTTGTAATCGGGAATAAAAACGCCCGGCACGGCCGGGCGTTAATAGGTCGTTGCAGCGATCAGATGCGCTTGGCTTGCTCGACCGCGTTGCCAATGTAGTTGGCAGGGGTCAGCAGTTTCAGCTCGGCTTTGGCCGCTTCCGGCATTTCAAGGCCGTCGATGAAAGTTTGCAGTGCTTCAGGGCTGATGCCCTTGCCGCGGGTCAGCTCTTTGAGCTTCTCGTACGGGTTTTCAATGTTGTAGCGGCGCATTACGGTCTGGATCGGCTCGGCCAGGACTTCCCAGCAAGCATCCAGGTCGGCAGCGATCTTTTGCGCGTTAAGCTCAAGCTTGCTGATGCCTTTGAGGCTGGCTTCGTACGCGATGACGCTATGGGCAAAGCCCACGCCGAGGTTGCGCAGTACGGTGGAGTCGGTCAGGTCACGCTGCCAGCGGGAAATTGGCAACTTGCTGGCCAAATGCTGGAACAGGGCGTTGGCGATACCCAGGTTGCCTTCGGAGTTTTCGAAGTCGATCGGGTTGACCTTGTGCGGCATGGTCGAGGAACCGATTTCGCCGGCAATGGTGCGCTGCTTGAAGTAGCCCAGGGAGATGTAGCCCCAGATATCTCGATCGAAGTCGATCAGGATGGTGTTGAAGCGGGCGATTGCATCGAACAGCTCGGCGATGTAGTCGTGCGGCTCGATCTGGGTGGTGTAGGGGTTGAAGCCCAGGCCCAGTTCGTCTTCGATAAAGGCGCGGGCGTTTTCTTCCCAGTCGATTTGCGGATAAGCCGACAGGTGGGCGTTGTAGTTGCCTACGGCGCCGTTGATTTTACCCAGCAGCGGTACGGCTGCAACCTGAGCGATTTGACGCTCCAGGCGGTAAACCACGTTGGCCAGTTCTTTGCCCAGGGTGGTCGGCGAAGCCGGTTGACCGTGGGTGCGCGACAGCATGGGCACGTCAGCGAACTTGATGGCCAGTTCGCGGATGGCTTGGGCGGTTTGACGCATCAGCGGCAGCATCACGTCATCACGGCCTTCACGCAGCATCAGGGCGTGGGACAGGTTGTTGATGTCCTCGCTGGTGCAGGCGAAGTGGATGAACTCACTGACGTTGGCCAGTTCAGGCAGCTTGGCAGCCTGCTCCTTGAGCAGGTACTCAATGGCTTTAACGTCGTGGTTGGTGGTGCGCTCGATTTCTTTGACGCGCTCGGCGTGCTCCAGCGAGAAGTTTTCGGCCAGCTCATTGAGAACGGCGTTGGCTTGCTCGGAAAAAGCCGGGACTTCAGGGATGGCAGCGTGAGCAGCCAGGCGCTGGAGCCAGCGTACTTCAACCAGAACGCGAGCACGGATCAAGCCGTATTCGCTGAAAATTGGGCGCAGGGCCTGGGTTTTGCCGGCGTAGCGGCCGTCAACAGGGGAAACCGCAGTGAGCGAAGAGAGCTTCATGGGGTGTTCTCGGACAGTCGGGCAACGAAATGGGGCGCGTATCATACATGAAAAAAACGGCCGGTCCGTTGCCAAGTGACCGGCGTCATACGCGTATCGATTTTTAAATAGGTGCCTGCTGGCGTGCTTCAGTTGCCGCGCAGCATCGGGTAAAGCTCTTTGAGCAGCTTGCGGCGGCTGATGACCAGCTGCCAGCGGTGGCCGCCCAATTGACGCCAAAGCCGCGCTGAACGGATACCGGCCAGCAGCAGGGCGCGAATTTTTGACGCATTGTTTGGTTGTTGCAGGTTGCGCATGTCGCCGTGTACCTGGATACGCTGACGCAAGGTGCTCAAGGTGTCCTGGTACAGCGCGCCACAGGCGGCAACCACGTTTTCATGAGCCGGGCCGAAATGCTCGACCTGGGACTGGATCTGCGGCAGGCGTTTGCCGATCAGTTCCAGCATGTCGTTGCGCTTGGCCAACTGGCGCTCCAGACCGAGCATCGACAGCGCGTAGCGCAATGGCTCGCGCTGAAGGGTATTGGGGTCACGCTCAAGGGCGCCGATCAGGGCTCGATAGCCTTCACGCAGATTGATGTCGTCACCACCAAAGACTTCAAGCGTGTCCTTGGGGTCGCGCACCAGCAGGCTGCCGAGCATGCAGGTCAGGTCGGCCTCGCTGACCTGGCCGGTTTTGGCGATCTTGTCCACCAGCACGGCGGCTAAAAATACCCCCCCCAGGGCTACCAGTTGCTCCTGAGTGGCGTTCATGCCCGGTTGCCCTTGCTGGACCATGGTTCTGCCACTTCGATCACGCCGCCGCCCAGGCAGACTTCGCCATCATAAAACACCACGGACTGGCCCGGCGTGACTGCACGTTGCGGGTCGTCGAAGGTGGCGCGGTAGCCGGTGGCGGTTTTTTCCAGGGTGCAGGGTTGATCGGTTTGGCGATACCGGACCTTGGCCGTCAGGCGTAGCGGGGTGCTCAGGTCGATCGGGTTGACCCAGTAAATTTCGGAAGCGAGCAGCGCGCCAGAGAACAGCCACGGGTGGTCGTTGCCTTGGCCGACGATCAGCTCGTTGTGCTCCAGATCCTTGATCAGCACGTACCACGGCTCGTCGCTGGCGTCTTTCAGACCACCGATGCCCAGGCCCTGGCGCTGGCCGATGGTGTGGTACATCAGGCCGTGGTGGCGCCCGATGACTTCACCTTCGGTGTTTTTGATCTCGCCGGGTTGTGCCGGCAGGTATTGCTTGAGGAAATCGCTGAAGCGGCGCTCGCCGATAAAGCAGATTCCGGTGGAGTCTTTTTTCTTCGCCGTGGCCAGATCGTGCTTTTCGGCGATCTTGCGCACTTCGGGTTTTTCCAGCTCGCCGACCGGAAACAGGGTCTTGGCGATTTGCTCGCCGCCTACGGCGTGCAGGAAGTAGCTTTGGTCCTTGTTCGGATCAAGGCCCTTGAGCAGTTCGGTGCGGCCATCAATATCGCGACGGCGCACGTAATGGCCGGTGGCGATCAGGTCGGCACCAAGCATTACGGCGTAGTCGAGGAACGCCTTGAACTTGATTTCGCGGTTGCACAGGATGTCCGGGTTCGGTGTACGACCGGCCTTGTATTCGGCCAGGAAGTGTTCGAACACGTTGTCCCAGTATTCGGCGGCAAAATTGGCGGTGTGCAGCTTGATGCCAATTTTGTCGCACACGGCCTGGGCGTCTGCCAGATCATCCATGGCGGTGCAGTAATCCGTTCCGTCGTCTTCCTCCCAGTTCTTCATGAACAGGCCTTCCACCTGGTAGCCCTGCTCCATGAGCAGAACGGCGGAAACGGAAGAATCAACACCGCCGGACATGCCGACAATGACGCGCTGCTTTTCGGGGGCGACTAAGGCTGGATCACGCATAAGGATTCAATGAGTGTCTTGAAAAAGGACGCGATTCTAGCAGGCCCGAGCGCTCAAGGCTAAACCGAAGGGCGGATTAACGTCAGGTCGAACAGTTTACCGGCCAGATAATCGTCGACGCACTGCAGGGTCAGCTCGCTGCGCCACCGTTCGCGCTGGGCGATCAGCTCGTCACGGGTCAGCCAGAGCGGGCCAATGATGCCGGTGTCTAGTGGGTAGTCGGGGTGGTGTTTGACGGCCTTGCCGGCAAAGCAGATGCGCTGGTAGGTCACGCCATTGCTGGGAGCGGTGTAAAGGTAGATGCCAATCACGCCGGACAATTCGACGTCGTAACCGGTTTCTTCGAGGGTTTCGCGGATGGCGGCCTCGATCAGGCTCTCGTTCGGGTCCAGATGCCCGGCCGGTTGGTTGAGTACTGCGCGGTCGCGCTTGAGTTCTTCAACCATCAGAAAGCGGCCATTGTCTTCAACGACAGTGGCGACGGTGATGTGGGGTTTCCATTCCATGGGGGTGTTCTCGAGGGTGATTAAGCTGTGGGAGCGAGCCAGCTCGCGAAAATATCAAGAGCACCGCGATTATCCACTAAATACTCTGTCCTTAACGATCTTCGCGAGCAGGCTCGCTCCCACAGGTTTTGTGTTCATCTATAAAACACAAACCCCGGCGTCGTGGGCCGGGGTCTGTGGTGTTGCCTGTTGCTCTTACACCAGTGAGGCGATGATCGCGTTCAGCGTGGCGCTAGGGCGCATTACTTTGCTCAGCTTGTCGGCGTCGGCGTGGTAGTAGCCACCGATGTCGACAGGCTTGCCCTGCACGGCGTTGAGTTCGGCAACAATTTTTGCCTCGTTCTCGGCCATGGCTTTTGCTACTGGAGCAAACTGGGCTTGCAGCTCTTTGTCTTCAGTCTGGGCAGCTAGGGCCTGAGCCCAGTACAGCGCCAGGTAGAAGTGGCTACCGCGGTTGTCGATGTTGCCGACTTTGCGCGATGGCGATTTGTTGTTGTCGAGGAACTGGCCGGTAGCCTGGTCCAGGGTCTTGGCCAGCACCAACGCTTTCGGGTTGTTGTAGGTCGTGCCCAGGTGCTCCAGGGAAGCTGCCAGTGCCAGGAATTCACCCAGCGAGTCCCAGCGCAGGAAGTTCTCTTCCAGCAGCTGTTGAACGTGCTTGGGAGCCGAACCGCCTGCGCCGGTTTCGAACAGACCGCCGCCATTCATCAGCGGAACGATCGAGAGCATCTTGGCGCTGGTGCCCAGTTCCATGATCGGGAACAGGTCAGTCAGGTAGTCGCGCAGAACGTTGCCGGTCACCGAGATGGTGTCCAGGCCTGCACGGGTACGCTCCAGGGTGAACTTCATGGCGTCTACCGGGGCCATGATGCGAATGTCCAGACCGCTGGTGTCGTGATCCTTCAGGTAGGTTTCTACCTTTTTGATCATTTCAGCGTCGTGGCTGCGCTTTGGATCAAGCCAGAACACGGCTGGCGTGTTGCTGGCGCGGGCACGGTTGACCGCCAGCTTGACCCAGTCGCGGATCGGAGCGTCTTTGGCCTGGCACATGCGCCAGATATCGCCTTCTTCGACGTTCTGTTCCATCAGCACGTTGCCGTTGCTGTCAGTTACCCGCACAACGCCCGGGGTCTTGATCTGGAAGGTCTTGTCGTGGGAACCATATTCTTCGGCTTTTTGCGCCATCAGGCCAACGTTTGGCACGCTGCCCATGGTGGTCGGATCGAAAGCGCCGTGCTTCTGGCAGTCTTCGATGGTCGCCTGGTAGATAGTGGCGTAGCAGCGATCCGGGATCACGGCTTTGGTGTCTTGCAGTTGGCCTTCGGTGTTCCACATTTTGCCGGAATCACGAATCATGGCCGGCATCGAGGCGTCGACGATAACGTCGCTCGGCACGTGCAGGTTGGTGATGCCTTTGTCCGAGTTGACCATGGCCAGCGCAGGGCGGTTGGCGTACACGGCCTGGATGTCGGCTTCGATTTCAGCTTGCTTCTCGGCTGGCAGCGCCTTGATGCGGGCGTACAGGTCGCCGATACCGTTATTCAGGTTGAAACCGATTTCTTTCAGGATGTCAGCGTGTTTTTCCAGCGCGTCCTTGTAGAACTCGGCCACGATCTGACCAAACATGATCGGGTCGGAGACCTTCATCATGGTGGCTTTCAAGTGAACCGAGAACAATACGCCTTGCTTCTTGGCGTCTTCGATTTCGGCCGCTACGAACTGGCGCAGGGCTTTTTTGCTCATGACGGAGCAGTCGATGATCTCACCGGCCTGAACGGCGGTTTTTTCTTTCAGGACGGTGGTGGTGCCGTCTTGAGCGATCAGTTCGATTTTAACGCTGCCCGGCGCTTCGATCAGGGCGGCTTTTTCGCTGGCGTAGAAGTCGCCTTCGCTCATGTGAGCAACGTGGGACTTGGAGTCTGCAGCCCAGGCGCCCATTTTGTGCGGGTGCTTGCGAGCGTAGTTCTTGACCGACAGCGGTGCGCGGCGGTCAGAGTTGCCTTCGCGCAGTACCGGGTTTACGGCGCTGCCCATAACCTTGCTGTAGCGCGCTTTGACTTCTTTGTCGGCGTCAGTGGTCACGGTTTCCGGGTAGTCCGGGATGTCGAAGCCCTGCGCTTGCAGTTCTTTGATCGCGGCCTGCAATTGCGGGACCGAGGCGCTGATGTTAGGCAGCTTGATGATGTTGGCTTCAGGTGTAACGGCCAGGGCGCCCAGTTCGGCGAGGTGGTCCGCTACGGCCTTGGCACCCAATTGCTCGGGGAAGCTGGCGAGAATGCGGCCTGCAAGGGAGATGTCACGCGTCTCAACAGCAATATCAGCGGGCGCAGTGAAGGCTTCGATGATAGGCAGCAGTGAATAGGTGGCGAGCGCCGGAGCTTCGTCGGTGAAGGTATAGATGATCTTCGAACGGTTGGGCATTTCGGATTAACTCTCTTCTTTGCTGAGCGTGCTCAGATTCTCGAGATGCGCAGGGTAGGCGCTTTCGTTCACGGGGAACAATGAGCCGAAAGTCGAGGTTCTTCGCGGTGATGTGAATGCATCAGTAGAGCGTCAAGCGGTCGAACCGGGGTAACGGCTCAGCCTTTCTAGGCCTGAAAGACTCATTCCAGTAGGTGTTTCACTGTGACTCCGTGGTCACCGGCGCAGTATACATAGGTCACTAAGGTTGCTGCGAGGGGTGGCGCTTATCACGAATCATCCATTGGTCTAAGACACTGCGTCAAAATGCCCTGATTTTTGGCGTTTTATCCCCTGTTTACGGGGTTGTCAGGGCGGTTGGCAGCGGCTGGAGCGGTGTGTGCGGAACATTAAGTTTGCGTGTCGATTTAACTGGGTTACGCTCGGGGCCGGCATGATGTTCCACCCACAAATGGAGTTCAGCATGGGATACAACAAGATCAAGGTTCCAGCCGCAGGTGAGAAAATCACCGTCAACGCCGACCACTCTCTCAATGTTCCCGATAACCCCATCATTCCCTATATAGAAGGGGATGGCATCGGTGTCGATATCAGCCCGGTAATGATCAAGGTCGTGGATGCGGCGGTGAGCAAGGCCTACGCTGGCAAGCGCAAGATTTCCTGGATGGAAGTCTATGCGGGGGAGAAAGCCACCCAGGTCTATGATCAGGACACTTGGCTGCCTCAGGAAACCCTGGATGCAGTGAAGGATTACGTGGTCTCGATCAAAGGTCCGCTGACAACCCCGGTGGGTGGCGGAATTCGTTCGCTCAACGTTGCCCTGCGCCAACAGCTTGATCTGTATGTATGCCTGCGCCCGGTGCGCTGGTTTGAAGGCGTGCCCAGCCCGGTTAAAAAGCCTGGCGACGTCGACATGACGATCTTTCGTGAAAATTCCGAAGACATTTATGCCGGGATCGAATGGAAGGCCGGTTCGCCCGAAGCGATCAAGGTGATCAAGTTCCTGAAAGAAGAAATGGGCGTGACCAAGATCCGTTTCGACCAGGATTGCGGGATTGGGGTCAAGCCAGTGTCCAAAGAGGGTACCCAGCGCCTGGCGCGCAAGGCGCTGCAGTATGTGGTGGATAACGACCGCGAATCGCTGACCATCGTGCATAAAGGCAACATCATGAAGTTCACCGAAGGGGCCTTCAAGGAATGGGCCTACGAAGTGGCGGCTGAGGAGTTTGGCGCGACCTTGCTTGACGGTGGCCCGTGGATGCAGTTCAAGAATCCGAAAACCGGGCGTAACGTGATTGTCAAAGACGCCATAGCAGACGCCATGCTTCAGCAAATCCTGTTGCGCCCTGCAGAATATGACGTGATTGCGACGCTTAACCTTAACGGTGACTACCTGTCCGACGCCTTGGCCGCTGAAGTGGGGGGCATTGGCATTGCGCCGGGGGCCAACCTGTCTGACACCATAGCCATGTTCGAGGCTACCCACGGCACGGCGCCCAAGTACGCGGGCAAGGATCAGGTCAATCCGGGCTCCTTGATCCTTTCTGCCGAAATGATGCTGCGGCATATGGGCTGGGTGGAGGCTGCCGACTTGATCATCAAGGGGACCAATGGTGCAATTTCGGCCAAAACCGTGACCTACGATTTCGAGCGGTTGATGGATGGCGCTACGCTGGTTTCATCATCGGGCTTCGGTGATGCCCTGATCGCACATATGTAAACGGATCGGGCATAAAAAAACCGGCCGATTCGAGTGATTGAATCGGCCGGTTTTTTTGCTGCGGGTCGGTCCGTTCAGACCGAGAGGCTGGTTATCTCTTGCGCAGCCGCCGGGGCAAGGGCGGGAGCCTCAGCGTTGGTGATCGCCACAGCATGCAGGCCCTTGGGACCCTGGGTTATTTCGAAGCTCACAGGCTGGCCGGCCTTGAGAGTCTTGTAACCATCCATCTGGATTGCTGAAAAATGTGCAAAAAAGTCGATCGTGTTTCCGTGTTCGTCGATGCCTTCCTTGGCTTGCGTATTAATAAAGCCGAAGCCTTTCGCGTTGTTGAACCACTTGACCTTGCCTTGCATACTCATATCCCTCTGCTGCAAACAACTCCATCACTGGAGTATCATCCAGTTCACTCGCACAGAAACCAGTAATTATGGTTGACTGTGCGGACCATTTTTCCCACTGTGGGCACTAATGGTTGTAACACCGTTTTACCGATAGTCAAGGTCACGCGGCGGCGCGGTTGAAATTTGACACGTTTGCCTCCATCACTGTATCTGCACAACCTACGACGAACCTTTTTTTCCATGCATGCAATCAGCCAGACTCGACTAACATTCAATCAGGATCATCCAGATTTTGATGACGAAGACTCCGCTGGCTTGGCTGTGCAAGAGGCTAAGCCTGCGCTTCAGGCGCCACCGATGTACAAGGTGGTTTTATTTAATGATGACTACACTCCCATGGATTTTGTTGTCGAAATCCTTGAGGCGTTTTTTAACTTGAATCGCGAATTGGCGACCAAGGTCATGCTGGCCGTCCATACAGAAGGACGGGCTGTGTGCGGCATCTATACCCGCGACATCGCCGAGACCAAGGCAGCGCAGGTAAACCAGTACGCACGCGAAAGCCAGCATCCGCTACTCTGTGAAATCGAGAAGGACGGTTAACGCCGACCACTTGGGTATGAGGTGAAGCCATGTTAAATCGCGAGCTCGAAGTCACCCTCAATCTTGCCTTCAAGGAAGCCCGCTCCAAACGTCATGAGTTCATGACGGTTGAGCATCTCCTTTTAGCGCTTTTGGATAATGAGGCGGCCGCAACCGTTCTACGCGCCTGTGGCGCAAACCTCGACAAACTCAAGCATGACCTGCAAGAGTTTATTGACTCCACAACTCCCCTTATCCCTGTCCACGACGAAGACCGCGAAACGCAGCCAACCCTGGGTTTTCAGCGTGTCTTGCAGCGTGCCGTCTTCCACGTGCAGAGTTCCGGCAAGCGTGAAGTGACGGGCGCCAATGTACTGGTTGCCATCTTCAGCGAGCAGGAAAGCCAGGCTGTGTTCCTGCTCAAGCAGCAGAGCGTGGCGCGCATTGATGTGGTCAACTTTATTGCCCACGGCATTTCCAAGGTACCGGGGCATGGCGATCACACTGACAGCGATCATGAGATGCAGGACGAAGAGGGTGGCGAGTCGTCGTCTTCAAGCAATCCACTGGATGCCTACGCCAGCAATCTGAACGAGCTGGCCCGCCAGGGTCGTATCGATCCTCTGGTAGGGCGCGAAATGGAAGTTGAGCGCGTTGCGCAAATCCTGGCGCGTCGTCGCAAAAACAATCCCCTGCTGGTCGGTGAGGCCGGTGTGGGTAAAACCGCGATTGCCGAAGGTCTGGCCAAGCGCATCGTCGACAATCAAGTGCCTGACCTGCTGGCTAACAGCATCGTCTACTCCCTTGATCTGGGCGCGTTGCTGGCGGGTACCAAATACCGCGGTGACTTCGAGAAGCGCTTCAAGGCGTTGCTCGGCGAGCTGAAAAAGCGTCCGCAAGCGATTCTGTTTATCGACGAAATCCACACCATTATCGGTGCTGGCGCGGCTTCCGGCGGCGTGATGGATGCTTCCAACCTGCTTAAACCTCTGTTGTCTTCGGGCGACATTCGTTGCATTGGCTCCACTACGTTCCAGGAATTTCGCGGAATTTTCGAGAAAGATCGTGCCCTGGCGCGACGTTTCCAGAAAGTCGATGTGTCCGAGCCTTCGGTTGAAGACACCATTGGCATTCTGCGCGGGCTTAAAGGCCGCTTTGAGCAGCATCACGGTATCGAATACAGCGATGAGGCCCTGCGTGCAGCGGCTGAGCTGGCTTCGCGCTATATCAATGATCGGCACATGCCCGACAAAGCCATTGATGTGATCGACGAGGCGGGTGCATACCAGCGCCTGCAGCCGGTCGAGAGCCGGGTCAAGCGTATTGAAGTTGCTCAGGTTGAAGACATCGTGGCGAAAATCGCCCGTATTCCGCCTAAACACGTCTCCGTCTCCGACAAGGAGCTGTTGCGCAACCTTGAACGCGACCTGCGCTTGACCGTGTTCGGTCAGGATGCCGCGATTGACTCGTTGTCCACCGCGATCAAGCTGTCCCGTGCCGGCCTCAAGTCACCCGACAAACCTGTGGGTTCGTTCCTGTTCGCAGGGCCAACCGGTGTCGGTAAAACCGAGGCTGCGCGCCAGTTGGCCAAGGCGTTGGGGATCGAGCTGATCCGTTTCGACATGTCCGAGTACATGGAGCGCCACACCGTATCGCGTCTGATCGGTGCGCCTCCAGGCTATGTTGGTTTCGATCAGGGTGGTTTGCTGACGGAAGCCATCACCAAGCAGCCTCATTGTGTGTTGTTGCTCGATGAGATCGAGAAGGCCCACCCTGAGGTCTTTAACCTGCTGTTGCAGGTCATGGACCACGGCACGCTGACCGATAACAACGGGCGCAAGGCGGATTTCCGCAATGTAATCGTCATCATGACTACCAACGCGGGGGCTGAAACGGCTTCTCGGGCTTCGATCGGGTTTACCCATCAGGATCATGCTTCCGATGCAATGGAAGCGATCAAGAAGAGCTTCACTCCCGAGTTCCGTAACCGTCTGGACACCATCATTCAGTTTGGTCGCCTCAGTCATGAAGTGATCAAGCATGTGGTGGACAAGTTCCTTACCGAACTGCAAGCACAGCTCGAAGACAAGCATGTGCAGCTTGAAGTATCGGATGCGGCGCGCGGCTGGTTGGCGGCGGGTGGCTATGACGCACTGATGGGCGCACGTCCGATGGCGCGTTTGATCCAGGACAAGATCAAGCGTCCTTTGGCCGAAGAGATTCTCTTTGGTGAGCTGGCCGACCATGGCGGTGTCGTACACATCGACCTGGAGAACGGCGAGTTGACCTTCGAGTATGAAACCTCAGTCGAAATGGCTTGATGTAGTTACGCAGTAAAAAAAGGCGCCTTCGGGCGCCTTTTTGCTGTCTGGAGTTAGATCAGGATCGGGTTTGGCGCATGCTCGGCGTTGCGCTCCAGCACCGGGTAGCCAAGGGCGGCTATATGGTGATGAACACGACGGTAGTCGCGCAGCACACGCTGAAAGATATCCCCTGATTCTGCCCATGCCGTCTTGTCATTTTGCAGCTTGCGAAAGTGCTCACGGCTGGCTCTTGCTTCCAGCTTGCGCATGGTTTCCTTGTGGCTGATCAGGGTGTCAGCCGCGGCTACGTCTTCGCGTAGAAACGCAGTAATGGCCAGGTTCAGGCTGTCCAGCAGGGCCAGGTGCATGGCCTGGATGTGAATCAGCTCGAACGAAGAGAAGCGTTCACCCCGGCGAGTCCTGCGAATAGCGAGCTGCGCCAGGTTGTTGAGGATGTCACCGGCATGCTCCAGGTTGATCACAAACATCAGGACTTCCTGGGCGCGGTCCGCATCGGCATCGCTCAGGCCATCCTGGCCAATGTCGGCAAGATAAGCGCGGATCGCCGCACTGAGCAGGTCCACGGAGTGATCCAGTTGGCGCACCTTATCCATCGTCTGCTGGTCAGGCTTCTCGAACAACTGCAAGACCTGGTTAAGCATCAGGGATGTCATGTCCGCCAGACGCAAGGCTTCCCGTACGCTATTTGACAGCCCGATATTGGCGACTTCCAGCCCGGCCTCGTCCAGATATTGCGGCATGCCCGGGTCTGCTGGCGGCTCCTGCTGTGCAAACAGGCGGGTCAGCAGGCGAGCGCAAGGCTCGGTCAAACCGATAAACACCACTGCCAGCAGCAGATTGAACGCGGTGTGCAGGTACACGACCCACTGCGCGAGACCGATATCGGTGCTGGCCACGTAGGTGGCCATCAGCGGCAGGCATGGCAGCAATGCCAAGGTGCCTAGCAGGCGGATCAACAGGTTGCCCACGGGCAGGCGTCGCGCTACTGGCGAGCTGGCACTCATCACGGATGGCAAGGCGCCGCCGATATTGGCGCCGAGCATCAGGGCGATGGCGGTGGTCGGGGTCATCATGCCAGCGCCTGCCAAAGAGGCGATAAGCAGCACGACCGCGACGCTGGAGTGGCAGATCCAGGTCAGCAGCACGGCGGCGACCACCGCAATGATCACGTCACCTTCCAGACTTTGCATTACGGCGCGAAACACCGAGGTTGCTTCCATGTGGCCCAGGCTGGCGCTGAGCAAGCCCAGGGCCAATAGCATCAGGCCCAGGCCAATCAGTGCGCAGCCCACGCTTTCATGGCGCGAATCATCGCGCAGGCGAAAGACGATAAAGCCCACCAGCAAGATGACAGGCATCGCCAGCGAGGTATCGAAACTCAGAAGTTGCACCACTAAGGTCGAGCCGATGTTGGCCCCCAGCATCACTGCCAGGGCGGGTGCCAGGCTCAGGGTGCCCGCGGCGGTGAACGAGGTTGCCATCAAGCTGACCGCCGTACTGCTTTGCAGTACGCCGGTGATACCAATCCCGGAGATCAGCGCCATCCAGCGGTTATTGAGGTTGCGCCCCATCCAGTTGCGCAGTTGAGTACCGAATCCACGTAGCAGGGCGGTAGAAATCATATGGGTGCCCCACAGCAAAAGTGCGATGGCGCCCGCGAGATTGAGTAACAGAGTGGTTCCCGACATGAGGAATCTCCACAGAACAAACATTCATGTTTTACGAGGTCGTAATACGAAGGCATGGGCTGGCGCAGTGCTGCACCAGCCCATGGCGATTCAAGTCAGTACCACTGCTTGAAACGACGGATGTAGAGGGTTTTCATAAGCTGTGCGACGCAGCAATAGCTGACGAGGGTGCCTACCAGCCAAGGGAAGTACGACAGCGGCAGCGGCTCCAGGCCGACCATGGTGCCCAGCGGCGAGAACGGTACGTAGATCCCCAGCACAATCACAATGATGGTCATCATGGTGACGGGCCATGCAGCCGTGCTCTGGAAGAACGGGATCTTGCGGGTACGCAGCATGTGGACCACCAGGGTTTGTGACAGCAACCCTTCGATAAACCAGCCGGACTGGAACAGGGTCTGCATTTCCACGCTGTTGGCCGAGAACACGTACCACATCAGGGCGAACGTTGTGATGTCGAAGATCGACGACGTTGGCCCGATCCAGATCATGAAGCGCCCGATATTCTTGGCGTCCCACTTGCGTGGCTTTTGCAGGTATTCCTTGTCCATCTTGTCCCAGGGCAACGCCAGCTGGGAGATGTCGTACATCAGGTTTTGCAGCAGCAGGTGGATCGATAGCATCGGCAGAAAAGGGATGAAGGCGCTGGCCACCAGTACTGAGAACACGTTGCCGAAGTTGGAGCTGGCAGTCATGTTCAGGTACTTCATGATGTTACCGAAGGTCTCGCGACCCTTTAGCACACCTTCTTCCAGCACCATCAGGCTCTTTTCCAGGAGGATGATGTCTGCCGACTCTTTGGCGATATCCGTGCCGCTGTCCACGGAAATGCCTACGTCGGCATCGCGCAGGGCAGGGGCGTCGTTGATGCCATCGCCAAGGAAGCCCACGGTGTGGCCGTTGGCTTGTAGGGCTTTGAGCACCCGGGATTTCTGCAGTGGGGTGAGCTTGGCGAACACCGTGCGCTGTTCGACCTCCAGTTGGAGCGCGGTGTCGTCCATTGTCTCTATCTGCGGGCCCAGCAGCGGGGTACCTGGCTCCAGGCCCACCTGACGGCAAATCTTGCTGGTGACCACGGCGTTGTCGCCGGTCAGTACCTTGACCGCTACGCCGATATCTTGAAGGGCGGCAATCGCCGGGCCAGCGGTTTCCTTTGGAGGATCAAGGAAGGTCAGAAAACCACGTATCACCAGATCGCGCTCATCTGCGGTGTTGTATTGCTTGTGCGAATGGGCTTTCGGGATTTCGCGGGTGGCGACCAGCAACACGCGGAAACCATCCTCGTTGTACTCGGTGGCCAGGGCCAGCAATTGTTCGCGGCGAGCAGCATCCAGCGAGACGACGGTATCGCCTTCCATCACATGGGTGGCAATGCCCAGCATCTCTTCCACGGCGCCCTTGCACACCATCAGGTGGTCGCCACGAGTGTCCTTGACGATGATCGACAGGCGCCGACGCACGAAGTCAAAGGGCAGCTCATCCACCTTGCTGTAGTTGAGAGGTTCGTTGAACTGTGGGTCCTGCCGGGAAAACTGCACCACTGCCTGATCCATCAGGTTGCGTATGCCGCTCTGGTGATGGCTGTTGAGCCAGGCCAGGGCCAGCACCGACTCGTCGCGTTTGCCGGTGGAATCGACATGGTGCTCAAGGATGATGTGGTCCTGGGTCAGCGTGCCGGTCTTGTCGGTGCACAGCACATCCATCGAACCCAAGTTCTGAATCGCATTCAAACGCTTGACCACCACTTTGCGCTTGGCCATGGCGTTAGCGCCCTTGGCCAGGTTAGCGCTGACAATCATGGGCAGCATTTCAGGAGTCAGGCCGACGGCCACCGCCAGGGCAAACAGGAAGGCATCGCCCCAATCGCCCTTTGAGAACCCATTGAGGAAAAACACGATGGGCACCATGACCAGCATGAAGCGGATCAGCAGCCAGCTGACGCTGTTGACCCCGCGGTCGAACGCGGTTTGGGTGCGAGAGCCGACGATTGCCTTGGCCAGCGAGCCGGAGTAGGTGCGTGGACCGGTGGCCACCACCACGGCTCGGGCCGTGCCGCTGACCACGTTGGTGCCCATGAAGCAAATGTTGGGCAAGTCCAGCAGATTGCTCTGGTCAGCCGCGGTGCTGGAGGCGGACTTTTGTGTCACATCCCCCAAGGTGTCGTATTTCTCTACGGGTAAAGCTTCGCCAGTGAGCACGGCCTGGCTGATAAACAGGTCCCGGGACTCGATCAGGCGGATGTCCGCCGGGATCATGTCGCCCGCTGACAGCTGCACGATATCGCCGGCGACCAGTTCGCGCATCGGCACTTCGCGCACCGAGGTTTTTCCGCTGGTCTTGTCTCGCCGAACAACAGTAGCGGTGGTGCGGACCATGGCCTTGAGTGCTTCGGCAGACTTCGCAGAGCGGTGTTCTTGCCAAAAGCGCAGCAAGCTGCTGAGGCCGACCATCAAGCCAATGATGATGACTTTGGTCAGGTCACCTTCTTCGCCATCGCGCTCCGGCAGCCAGTAGTCGGTGAAAAAGCTGATAACGCCCAGGGTCAGAAGTACATAAATGAACGGGTTATGCAGGGCCAGCATGAACTGAACGAAGGCGTGAGGCGGCTTGTCATGGGCCACCTCGTTGTAGCCATCGCTTTGCAGGCGTTCGGCGGCGTCCTGCTCGGTCAAACCTGCGGTGGTGGCGCGTACATTGGCCAGGGTGGCCGAGAGACCGTTCTGGGCTTCCCGAGCGGCACGCATGGACAGTTTGTTATTGTCGCTGGCGTTGTTCTTGTCCCGAACTTCAGTGTTTTTTACGGCGCTCATGATGAGTACTCCTGTCGCCAACTCTTGACCGGGCATATGTTGATTTGCCTTTTAAGAGGCGAGCCAATATATGCCGAGTCGCAAACTTCGCAATCGGTTTAGTTGAAGTGTTTAGTGCGCTTTATATTCCCGCTGCGGTGAGGTAATTAATACTCGCGCAGCGGGTAGCTACTGGCTTCTTCCATAAGGAACTCCAGTTCATTAATAACTGTTTTAATGGGGTGGAACTTAGCGCAAAAAGCGACTCTGCGGGTCCTGAGAGTCGGCCATGCTCCAGCGCTGTTCCAGTTGGCCGGTGGCCGGACTGACGCGCCATTGCACCTGGCGGTGCGCAGGTTTTACGCCGGTTACGGGGATGGAGAAGGGGGATTTTGCCGAGCGAGCATAGGTGGGCTCGCGGGACAGTTTTACGCGCATGCTGGAGGCAAAGGCGCGAACGCCGGGTAGAACATGGGTTTTAAAGGTCATAACACACCTCGTGACCGGACTGCTGCCGGTGAGGTCGTTACGTTGGAGCGTCAGGCTCTAGCGCAGTTGACCCCGCCGTGCAGGCGAGTCCCGTCAATGTCTGGGTTGGGCGTCCGGATCTCCGTGTTAACGGTGACCGGACAGCGACTAGATACTGTGTCCATTGGCTTCTTTTATGAAGTTTATAGGCGGCCTGAATGACCGACCTGTGCAATCTACTCAGTGGGCGGTGGTCCGTCAACTTTAAAGCCCGGTAAGTGTGTACGGTACAGCAACGGTTCAGGTAGTTTGAAAGTTATTGGAGTGGTCCGCCGAGCAGGTCATTAATATGACAGGGAAGTTACAGGTATAGAAGTTTGAAGTGCGCAGCACTAATTGTGGGTGCGGGATATTCGCCTGGCCACACACACACCTTGTGGGAGCGGGCTTGCTCGCGATGGCAGCACTGCGGTTAAGCTGGAATATCGCGCAGCTTGCATCGCGGGCAAGCCCGCTCCCACAGGTCCTGGGTACAGACTCAAATCGCAGACAAACAAAAACGCCCGGCAAAGCCGGGCGTTTTGTATTGACTTGATTAACGAGCGCGGTAAGTGATGCGCCCTTTGCTCAAGTCATAGGGCGTCAGCTCGACGCGCACTTTGTCACCGGTAAGAATACGAATGTAGTTCTTGCGCATCTTGCCGGAAATATGCGCGGTTACGACGTGCCCATTTTCCAACTCCACACGAAACATGGTGTTGGGCAGGGTGTCGACGACAGTGCCTTCCATTTCGAAGCTGTCTTCTTTCGACATGCAGTAAAGCCCTCGGTGTCCAATGAATGGCCCGGTGCAACTGCGCCAGGCAAAAGCGGCGTGCATTGTGCCCGAAAAATGGGGTTTAAGCCAAGGGTTCAATCAAGAGAGCTCCATCTCTGATTAATCAGCAGCTCAATGGGCCTGTATTCGGTCTTGTAATTCATCTTTTTGCAGTTCTTGATCCAGTACCCCAAGTACAGTGCATCCAGCCCCAGACGCTGCGCTTCTGCAATTTGCCAGATAATGCCGTAACGTCCCAGGCTGCGGCGCTCTTCGTCGGGGTCGTAGAAGGTGTACACGGCAGACAGGCCGTTGGGCAGCACGTCTGTGACGGCAACAGCCAGCAAGCGGCCATCGAGGCGAAATTCGTAAAACTTCGAGAACGCCAGGTCGCGCACCAGGAACGTTGAAAATTGATCACGGCTGGGTGGGTACATGTCGCCATCGGCATGCCGCTGCTCGATATAGCGCTGGTAAAGGTCAAAATTTTCTTCGGTGAAACCAGGCTTTACAGCCCGTACCTGTAAGTCGGCATTGCGCTTGAAAATGCGTTTTTGCTGGCGATTGGGCTTGAACCGGGCAACGGGAATGCGCGCCGGGGTGCAGGCATCGCACTTCAGGCAATGTGGGCGATAGAGATGGTCGCCACTGCGTCGAAAACCCATCTCGGACAAATCGGCATAAACCTGCACATCCATCGGCTGACTGGGGTCGAGGAACAGCGTGGTGGCCTGTTCATCAGGCAAGTAGCTGCAAGCGTGAGGTTGAGTGGCATAAAACTTCAAACGCGCCAGCTCGGTCATGATGGGCCCTCGGGAAATCTTTGAATTAAGTGTAAGCCAGTGTGTAAAAGTCGCCTATAAAACCCACTGTGCAGTTGTGGGTTGATCCAGGTGCTGGTGCAAATAATCGGCGAATTGCTGACGCGGGATCGAACGTGCGCCCAGGCTCTGCAGGTGATCAGTCGGCATCTGGCAGTCAATCAGCACAAAGCCCCAGGCCTTGAGGTGTTTGACCAGTGTTGCAAAACCGAACTTTGACGCGTTGTCGGCACGGCTGAACATCGATTCGCCAAAAAAAAGCTGGCCCATTGCCAGGCCATACAGCCCGCCCACTAGCTCACCGTTATCCCAGACCTCAACCGAATGGGCATGGCCGCGAGCGTGAAGTTCGATGTAGGCGTTTTGCATGTTGTCGGTAATCCATGTGCCGTCCGCATAATCGCGAGGTGCTGCGCAGGCTTTGATAACGGCTGCAAAGTCGCGGTCAAAGCTGACTTGGTAGCGCTGCTGGCGCAACAGCTTGCCCAGGCTGCGGGACACGTGCAGCTCTTCAGGAAACAGCACTGTGCGTGGGTCGGGTGACCACCAAAGGATCGGCTGGCCTTCGCTGAACCACGGAAAACAGCCGTGACGGTAGGCCTGGATCAGTCGGTCTGCCGACAAGTCGCCACCTGCGGCCAAAAGCCCATTGGGTTCGCGCATGGCTTTTGCCAAGGGCGGAAATGTCAGGGTGTCGCGTTTTAACCAGGTCAGCATGGCAATCAGTCTTACAGAAGAAGGGAAGGGCGGCTGCAACTCTGTCGCGCAAGTGCGGTCTCAGTCGATCTGCCAGTGAAATGCGAGCTCTGTTTTGACGGTGGTATAAGTCTTTGTCACAAAAGGTAATACATGCTCAAATTGGCGCTTCCTGGCCAATTTCGGGACGAATCGAACCGCACCTTGAGCCAGCATGGCATCAACGGCTCAAACCCGTACAATGGCCTGCCTGTTTGAGCTGATCTAAACTGCACCAGCAATGCTGCAGGGAACTACTGGCAAAATAATACAGGGCTGGTTTCATTTCACGTTTGAGCGTGTCGCTTGTTCAATATGATGAACAGTATTTTGCAGTCACATTAGTCAATTAATAGTTGGGCGCGCCACAGGCGCAGGAAAAGACCCGTTTTGAAGAAATCCACAGCAGCACCCAAAGCAGTTCCTCTCTGGCGTCAGCAATTGCACTACCGGCTTAAGGAAGGTGCATTGATCGCTATCGGCGCCCTGTGCCTGTTCCTGATCATGGCCCTGTTGACCTACAGCAAGGACGATCCGGGCTGGAGCCATAACAGCCGTGTGGTGGATGTGCAGAACTTTGGTGGGCCTGCCGGCTCCTACAGTGCCGACATCCTGTTTATGGTGCTGGGTTATTTTGCCTACATCTTTCCGTTGCTGCTGGCAGTCAAGGCCTACCAGATCTTTCGCGAGCGGCATCAGCCCTGGCAGTGGAGCGGCTGGCTGTTCTCGTGGCGCTTGCTCGGGCTGGTTTTCCTGGTGATCTCGGGCGCGGCCCTGGCCCATATTCATTTTCACTCTGCCGTGGCCCTGCCTGCAGGCGCGGGCGGTGCGCTGGGCGAAAGCTTGGGTGACCTGGCCAAGAACGCGCTGAATATCCAGGGCAGCACTCTGTTGCTGATTGCGTTGTTCCTGTTCGGCCTGACCGTCTTTACCGACCTTTCATGGTTCAAGGTCATGGATGTGACGGGCAAAATCACTCTGGACCTGTTTGAGCTCATCCAGGGTGCCGCCAATCGCTGGTGGTCCGAGCGCAACGAGCGCAAACAACTTGTTGCCCAGCTGCGCGAAGTCGACAACCGGGTCAATGAAGTGGTTGCGCCAAGCGTTTCCGACAAGCGTGAGCAGGCTAAGGCCAAAGAGCGTCTGATCGAGCGTGAGCAGGCCCTGACCAAACACATGTCCGAGCGTGAAAAACACGTGCCGGCGGTCATTGCTCCGGCCCCGGCCAAGGCTCCTGAGCCAAGCAAGCGCGTACAGAAAGAGAAACAGGCGCCGCTGTTTGTGGACAGCGCGGTTGAAGGCACATTACCGCCGATTTCGATTCTTGACCCGGCCGAAAAGAAGCAACTCAATTACTCCCCTGAATCCCTGGCGGCCGTTGGCCATTTGCTTGAAATCAAGCTCAAGGAATTCGGGGTTGAGGTCACGGTGGACTCGATTCATCCGGGCCCGGTGATTACCCGTTACGAAATCCAGCCTGCTGCCGGAGTAAAGGTCAGCCGTATTTCTAACCTGGCCAAAGACCTGGCGCGTTCACTGGCTGTTACCAGTGTGCGGGTGGTTGAGGTTATTCCGGGCAAAACCACGGTTGGTATCGAAATCCCTAACGAAGACCGACAAATTGTGCGCTTCTCCGAAGTGCTGTCGACTCCGGAATACGATAACGCCAAGTCCCCGGTGGCCTTGGCTTTGGGGCACGATATCGGCGGTCGGCCGGTGATCACCGACCTGGCGAAAATGCCGCATTTGCTGGTGGCCGGTACAACCGGTTCCGGTAAGTCCGTAGGCGTAAACGCCATGATCTTGTCGATCCTGTTCAAGTCTGGCCCTGAAGACGCCAAATTGATCATGATCGATCCGAAGATGCTTGAACTGTCGATCTACGAAGGCATTCCGCATCTGCTGTGCCCGGTTGTGACCGACATGAAAGATGCTGCCAACGCCCTGCGCTGGAGCGTTGCCGAGATGGAGCGTCGTTACAAGCTGATGGCCAAGATGGGCGTGCGTAACCTCGCTGGCTTCAACCAGAAGGTCAAGGATGCCCAGGACGCTGGCGAGCCGCTGGTCGACCCGTTGTACAAGCGTGAAAGCATTCACGATGAAGCGCCGCTGTTGGTGAAATTGCCAACGATCGTGGTGGTGGTCGACGAATTTGCCGACATGATGATGATCGTCGGCAAGAAGGTCGAAGAGCTGATCGCCCGTATTGCCCAGAAAGCGCGTGCGGCGGGTATCCACTTGATCCTCGCCACCCAGCGCCCGTCGGTGGACGTGATCACGGGCCTGATCAAGGCCAACATTCCGACTCGCATGGCGTTCCAGGTATCGAGCAAGATCGATTCGCGCACCATCATCGACCAGGGTGGTGCCGAGCAACTGTTGGGCCACGGTGACATGCTCTATATGCCACCCGGCACCAGCTTGCCGATTCGGGTACACGGCGCGTTCGTTTCTGACGAAGAAGTACATCGCGTGGTCGAAGCCTGGAAGCTGCGAGGCTCGCCGGACTACAACGAAGACATCCTTGCCGGTGTCGAAGAACCAGGCAGCGGCTTTGATGGTGGCAGCGAAGGCAGTGATGACGCTGAAACCGATGCGCTCTATGACGAGGCGGTACAGTTTGTACTCGAAAGCCGTCGTGCCTCTATTTCTGCGGTACAACGCAAGTTGAAGATCGGTTACAACCGCGCTGCGCGAATGATTGAGTCCATGGAAATGGCCGGGGTCGTGACCTCGATGAACACTAATGGCTCGCGCGAAGTACTGGCGCCAGCCCCGATGCGCGATTGATCTGCCCCACGGCTTCTAACTAATCAATGAGGATCTCCATGCGTTTTGTCAGCATGCTGTTGCTACCGGTACTGGCTTTTTCTTCGCTTTCGGCCCAAGCGGATGCGCAAAGTGTGCAACGTCTTGGCCAGCTGTTGGGGTCCGATACGATCACTGCCCGTTTTTCACAGCTGACACTGGATGGCAGCGGCACCCAATTGCAGGAAACTGCAGGTGAAATGTCGGTCAAGCGCCCAGGACTGTTCTACTGGCACACTGATGCTCCACAAGAGCAACTGATGGTTTCCGATGGCCAGAAAGTCTCGCTTTGGGACCCGGATCTGGAGCAGGTTACGATCAAGAAACTCGATCAGCGCCTGACCCAGACTCCTGCCTTGTTGCTGTCGGGTGACGTCTCGAAAATCAGTGAAAGTTTCGATATCACCTCCAAGCAAGCCGGTGACGTCATGGACTTCACCCTTAAGCCCAAGACCAAGGACACCCTGTTCGACTCCCTGCGCCTGTCCTTTCGCGGCGGCAAGATCAACGACATGCAGTTGATCGACAGCGTGGGGCAGCGCACCAACATCCTGTTCACCGGGGTCAAGGTCAACGAGCCGATTCCTGCGTCAAAATTCAAGTTCGATATCCCGAAAGGGGCTGATGTCATCCAGGAATAAGCCCTGGAAGAGGTTTCAAGCGCTGCCCATGGATCTGTTTCGAAGTGCCCCGATTGCCCAACCACTGGCTGCCCGTTTACGTGCGGCCAATCTGGACGAGTACGTCGGTCAGGAACACCTGCTCGCTCGCGGCAAGCCCTTGCGTGAAGCGCTGGAGCAGGGCGCGCTGCATTCGATGATTTTCTGGGGGCCGCCGGGGGTGGGTAAAACCACTCTGGCGAGACTGCTGGCAGAAGTGTCGGATGCGCATTTTGAAACCGTTTCGGCGGTGCTGGCCGGGGTCAAGGAGATCCGTCAGGCTGTCGAAATCGCCAAGCAGCAGGCAGGCCAGTACGGCCGGCGCACCATCCTGTTTGTCGACGAAGTGCATCGCTTCAACAAGTCGCAGCAAGATGCCTTCTTGCCTTATGTTGAAGACGGCACCCTGATCTTTATCGGTGCTACCACCGAAAACCCATCCTTTGAGCTGAACAACGCCTTGCTGTCGCGGGCACGGGTCTATGTGCTTAAAAGCCTCGACGAAGCGGCCCTGCACAAGCTGGTGCAACGTGCGCTGACAGAAGACAAGGGCCTGGGCAAGCGTGACTTGACCCTCAGCGATGAGGGCTTCCAGATTTTGCTGCGTGCGGCTGACGGTGATGGTCGCCGCTTGCTCAACCTGCTGGAAAACGCCTCGGACCTGGCCGAAGACCACAGCGAGATCGGCACCGACCTGCTGCATAACCTGCTAGGCGATACCCAGCGGCGCTTCGACAAGGGCGGCGAAGCCTTTTACGACCAGATTTCGGCGTTGCACAAGTCGGTGCGTGGCTCCAACCCGGATGGTGCTCTGTACTGGTTTGCGCGAATGATCGACGGCGGCTGCGACCCGTTGTATATCGCCCGGCGCGTCGTGCGCATGGCCAGTGAAGACATCGGCAATGCCGACCCGCGAGCATTGAGCTTGTGCCTGTCGGCCTGGGACGTGCAAGAGCGTCTCGGCAGCCCGGAAGGCGAGTTGGCGGTGGCCCAGGCCATTACCTACCTGGCCTGCGCGCCCAAAAGCAACGCGGTGTACATGGGGTTCAAGGCGGCACTGCGCAGCGCGGCTGAATACGGTTCGCTCGAAGTTCCGCTGCATTTACGCAACGCGCCGACCAAACTGATGAAGCAACTGGGCTATGGCGACGAATACCGTTATGCCCATGACGAGCCAGACGCTTATGCTGCTGGCGAGGACTATTACCCCGACGAGCTGGAACCCTTGAACCTGTACCAGCCCGTCCCTCGTGGCCTTGAGCTCAAAATCGGCGAAAAGCTCAAGCACCTCGCCGCACTCGATCGAGCCAGCCCCAAGCAGCGGAGAAAGCCTTGATACCATTGGTCGTAGCGGTCTCGGTAGGCGGAGTTGCGGGCACTTTGCTGCGCTTTGCCACGGGTAACTGGATCAACGCCAATTGGCCGCGGCACTTTTATACCGCGACGTTGGCCGTTAATATCGTGGGCTGCCTGCTGATTGGCGTCCTGTACGGACTTTTTCTGATACGCCCGGAAGTACCCATTGAAGTCCGAGCCGGACTGATGGTCGGTTTCCTGGGTGGCTTGACCACTTTTTCATCCTTTTCACTGGATACGGTGCGCCTGCTTGAAAGCGGGCAAGTGCCACTGGCACTGGGCTATGCGGCCCTCAGCGTATTCGGCGGGCTGCTCGCAACGTGGGCTGGCCTGTCCCTGACCAAACTTTGATAAACGAGAAACCGACATGCTCGATTCCAAACTGTTACGTAGCAACCTGCAGGACGTAGCGGATCGCCTGGCATCCCGTGGCTACACGCTGGACGTGGCACGCATCGACGCGCTCGAAGCCAAGCGCAAGGAAGTCCAGACCCTGACCGAGAAGCTTCAGGCCGAGCGTAATGCCATCTCCAAAAGCATTGGCCAGGCCAAGGCTCGCGGTGAAGACATCGCGCCACTGATGGCCAGTGTCGAAACCATGGGCGGCGATCTGGCCAACGGCAAGGTTGAGCTGGACGAGATCCAGACCGAGCTGGATTCGATCCTGTTGAGCCTGCCGAACCTGCCGCACGAATCCGTGCCGGTTGGCGCTGATGAAGACGACAACGTCGAAATCCGTCGCTGGGGCACGCCGAAGGCGTTCGATTTTGAAATCAAGGACCACGTTGCGCTGGGCGAGCAATACGGCTGGCTGGATTTTGAAACCGCCGCCAAATTGTCCGGTGCCCGCTTTGCCTTGCTGCGTGGCCCGATCGCTCGCCTGCATCGCGCACTGGCGCAGTTCATGATCAACCTGCATACCGGCGAGCACGGCTATGAAGAGGCTTACACGCCTTATCTGGTTCAGGCCCCGGCACTGCAAGGCACGGGTCAACTGCCGAAGTTCGAAGAAGAACTGTTCAAGATCAGCCGCGAAGGCGAAGCTGATTTCTACCTGATTCCGACCGCTGAAGTGACGCTAACCAACATCGTCGCAGGCGAAATCGTTGAACACAAAGCCCTGCCGATCAAGTTTGTGGCACATACGCCGTGCTTTCGCAGTGAAGCCGGTGCATCAGGCCGTGACACACGCGGCATGATTCGCCAGCACCAGTTCGACAAGGTCGAGATGGTTCAGATCGTTGAGCCTTCCACCTCGATGGACGCACTGGAAGGTCTGGTCGCCAACGCCGAGAAAGTCCTGCAACTGCTTGAGCTGCCTTACCGCACCCTGGCGCTATGCACCGGCGACATGGGCTTCAGTGCCGTCAAAACCTACGATCTGGAAGTGTGGATTCCGAGCCAGGACAAGTACCGCGAAATTTCGTCGTGCTCCAACTGCGGTGATTTCCAGGCCCGTCGCATGCAAGCGCGCTTCCGTAACCCGGAAACCGGCAAGCCTGAACTGGTTCACACCCTCAACGGTTCCGGTTTGGCAGTAGGTCGTACGCTGGTAGCCGTGTTGGAAAACTACCAGCAAGCAGACGGCTCGATCCGTGTGCCTGAAGTGCTCAAGCCTTACATGGGCGGCATTGAGGTCATCGGCTAAATGGAGTTTCTGCCGCTGTTTCATAACCTGCGTGGCAGCCGTGTACTGGTGGTCGGCGGTGGGGAGATTGCCTTGCGCAAATCCCGGCTGCTGGCCGATGCCGGTGCCGTGCTGCGGGTGGTCGCACCCGCCATAGAGCCCCAGTTGTGCGAGTTGATAAACAGCAGCGGTGGCGAACAGGTGCTGCGCGGCTACGTCGAGACTGACCTTGAAGGGTGTGTCCTGATCATTGCCGCCACCGACGATGAGCCACTCAACGCCCAAGTCTCCGCTGACGCCCACCGTCGCTGTGTGCCCGTGAATGTGGTGGATGCACCTGCCTTGTGCAGCGTGATCTTCCCCGCGATTGTCGACCGCTCGCCGCTGGTGATCGCCATTTCCAGTGGCGGCGATGCGCCGGTACTGGCCCGCTTGATTCGCGCCAAAATCGAAACCTGGATTCCTTCGACCTACGGTCAGTTGGCGGGTCTTGCGGCTCGTTTTCGTGCCCGGGTCAAAGGCTTGTTTCCGGATGTGCAGCAGCGTCGCGGTTTCTGGGAAGACGTTTTCCAGGGTCCGATTGCCGACCGCCAACTGGCCGGGCAGGGCGCTGAGGCCGAGCGTTTACTGTTGGCAAAAATCAATGGTCAGGCGCACGTCACCACCGGTGAGGTTTATCTGGTAGGTGCCGGGCCGGGTGATCCGGACTTGCTTACATTCCGCGCGCTGCGACTGATGCAGCAAGCTGACGTAGTGCTCTACGACCGCCTGGTGGCCCCGGCGATTCTTGAGCTGTGCCGTCGCGATGCCGAGCGCGTTTATGTCGGCAAGCGTCGCGCCGAGCATGCCGTGCCCCAAGACCAGATCAACCAGCAATTGGTCGACCTGGCCAAGCAAGGCAAGCGCGTGGTCCGGCTCAAAGGTGGCGATCCGTTTATCTTTGGGCGTGGTGGTGAAGAGATCGAAGAGCTGGCCGCTCATGGTATTCCTTTCCAGGTCGTGCCGGGCATCACCGCGGCCAGCGGTTGCGCGGCCTATGCCGGTATTCCGCTGACCCATCGTGATTACGCGCAGTCTGTGCGTTTCGTGACGGGTCACCTGAAAGACGGCACCAGCAATTTGCCCTGGAGCGATCTGGTCTCCCCGGCGCAGACGCTGGTGTTCTACATGGGCCTGGTGGGTTTGCCGATCATCTGCGAAGAACTGATCAAGCATGGTCGTTCGCCAGATACCCCGGCTGCTTTGATTCAGCAGGGCACTACGTCCAACCAGCGCGTGTTTACGGGCACCCTGGCTGACTTGCCAGCAATGGTAGCGGAGCATGAAGTTCATGCGCCGACGCTGGTGATCGTGGGCGAAGTGGTATTGCTGCGTGAGAAGCTGAAGTGGTTTGAAGGCGCTCAGTCGCAGGTCTGACGCTGCCCTCTCTGTAGAGACCGGTACATCCTTTACACATCTAACCGGGTACATCGTTTACACATTTACAGGCTTGAGACGCGTTTTGCACCGCGCTCAAGCCTGCCCAAAGGGTAGCTGCAAAGGTACAGATCCCACA
>NZ_JYKZ01000019.1 GCF_001043005.1 Pseudomonas psychrophila | reverse complement strand
TGTGGGATCTGTACCTTTGCAGCTACCCTTTGGGCAGGCTTGAGCGCGGTGCAAAACGCGTCTCAAGCCTGTAAATGTGTAAACGATGTACCCGGTTAGATGTGTAAAGGATGTACCGGTCTCTACAACCGCACGCGCAGTCAATATCACCACCGATCAGCTCCCTCTGCCTCTGGGAGAGGGTTGGGGTGAGGGGCTATGATCTGCCTTAAGCTTCGTCGCCATCCTCCTCGTCGCCGTCGATCTTCATGCCCAGTTCCTTGATCTTGCGGGTCAAGGTGTTGCGGCCCCAGCCCAGCAGCACCGCGGCATCGCGACGACGACCCGCAGTGTGCTTGAGTGCCGTCTCGATCATGATCCGCTCAAAGGTTGGCACTGCACTGTCGAGCAAGTTGGATTGGCCACGGCCCAGCGCCTGATCAGCCCACTGGCGCAGCGCCTGCTCCCAGTTGGTGACAGGAGAGGTGTCTTGCTGCAGGTTCAGCAACTCCGGCGGCAAGTCGCTGATATGCACTTCGCGACCCGAAGCCATCACCGTGATCCAGCGGCAGGTGTTTTCAAGCTGACGTACGTTGCCCGGCCACGGCAGGTTCTTGAGGTACTGCTCAGTCTCGGCCTTCAGCAGCTTGGGTTCTACCGACAGCTCTTGCGCGGCGCTGCTAAGGAAATGCCGGGCCAGGGTCGGGATGTCTTCACGACGGTCAGACAGGCGCGGGATGTGGATGCGGATCACGTTCAGGCGGTGGAACAGGTCTTCGCGAAATTTGCCGGCCTGAACCAGGGTTTCGAGGTTCTGGTGGGTCGCAGCAATGATCCGTACGTCAACTTTGACCGGCGTGTGCCCACCCACTCGGTAGAACTCGCCATCGGCCAGCACCCGCAGCAGGCGGGTTTGGGTATCGGCAGGCATATCGCCGATTTCATCCAGGAACAGGGTCCCGCCATCGGCCTGTTCAAAACGACCCCGGCGCAGGTTTGCAGCTCCCGTGAAGGCGCCTTTTTCGTGGCCGAACAGCTCGGATTCCATCAGATCTTTGGGGATCGCTGCCATGTTCAGCGCGATAAATGGCGACGCAGCGCGTGGACTGTGGCGATGCAGGGCGTGAGCCACCAGCTCCTTGCCCGTGCCTGATTCGCCGTTGATCAGTACCGTGATGTTGGAATGGCTAAGACGGCCAATGGCACGAAACACCTCTTGCATCGCCGGCGCTTCGCCGATGATTTCAGGTGTTCTGGCCAGTGCCGGGGGCGCTGCCAAGCCTTGTTGCTCCTGGGCGTGCTGGTTGGCGCGCTTGACCAGTGACACGGCTTCATCGACGTCAAACGGCTTGGGCAAGTATTCGAACGCGCCACCTTGGTAGGAGGCCACCGCGCTGTCCAGGTCGGAATGGGCAGTCATGATGATCACGGGCAGGCGCGGGTGCTGTTCGCGAATCTTGGCCAGCAAGTCCAGGCCGCTGGAGCCGGGCATGCGGATGTCAGAAATAATGACGTCGGGTTGTTGGCGAGCCAGACGACTCATCACCCCATCGGCGCTGTCGAAACTTTGTGTGGTCATGCCTTCCTGTTGCAAGGCTTTTTCCAGGACCCAGCGGATAGAACGGTCGTCGTCGACGATCCACACGGTTTCACTTCGGCTCATGTCGATGCGGCTCCTTGTTCCAGTGGTAGAAAGATCGAGAAGAGTGTGTGGCCGGGGTGGCTTTCACACTCGATCAACCCCTGGTGCTGACTGATGATGTTCTGCGTGATGGAAAGGCCTAGCCCGGTGCCATCTGGGCGCCCGCTGACCATCGGGAAGAACAGGGTGTCTTGCAGCTCGGCCGGAATGCCCGGTCCGTTGTCGATAATTTCGATTTTGGTGACCAGTCGGTGACGCACGTGGCCAATGGTGAACTGGCGCATGGCGCGGGTCCGCAGGCTGATACGTCCCAGCCGCAGCTCGTTTTGGCTACCGATGGCCTGCATTGCGTTACGCACGATGTTGAGTACGGCCTGGATCATTTGCTCACGGTCTATCAGCAGGTCGGGCAGGCTTGGGTCGTAGTCGCGCACCAATGTGATGCTGCCCTGTGTTTCCGCTTCAACCAGGCTGCACACGCGCTCCAGGACTTCGTGGACATTGGTCATGGCCAGCGAAGGCAGTTTGTTGGAACCCAGCATGCGGTCCACCAGGTTACGCAGACGGTCGGCCTCTTCGATGATCACGTTGGTGTAGTCGCGCAGGCTTTCGTCAGGCAACTGACGGGCCAGCAACTGCGCAGCACCCCGAATGCCACCCAGCGGGTTCTTGATTTCGTGGGCCATGCCGCGCACCAGCATCTTGCTGGTTTCCTGCTTGGACAGCTGGGCTTCTTCCTTGGTGATGCGCAGCAGGCGGTCACGGGGGTGGACTTCAAGCAGCAGCATGGTGCCGCCATGGCTCAAGATGGGCGTTACGGCGTAGTCCACGGTCAGGTTCTGGCCTGTCAGTGAGGTCAGCATGGCCTCGCGCTTGGTGAACGGGTGCGCTTGCTCAACCGCCTGGCGCAACGAATGCAAAGCCTCGGTGGATTCTGTAAAGAGCTCGCTGATGAATTGCCCGTGACTGCGTTGACCACTGATTGCCAATAGCATCTCTGCTGCCGGGTTCATGTACTCAAGGCGTAAATCAGCATTGAGTAACAGCGTGGCAGTGGTCAGGTTGTCGAGTAACAGTCGGTGCAGGGCATCACTGATGGTCATGGGCCAATCCCGGGTTGCGTGCGCGGGTGAGGCGCTGGTGCAAGGAAAATGCAATAAACAAACCAAGGCTCTGAAAAGATGCGCGAATGGCCTGAAATAAGGACTTTTAGCCCATCAAGGTGGCGCTCTTGATCCGGTTGAGAATCGTTTTGAACCAAATTGGGCTGGTAAGTGAACATTTGAGTAACTATTGCACCAATATAGTGCAATTGAGCTGAATAGATTCAGTCCCCTCAAAATACCGGCTGTACGGAGCTTTTTAGTGTCAGCGCTGATGAAATCGCTGCAGGTAAAAACGCAGGACGGGGCTCTGCTGCACCACAACGTTGCCTTCCAATACGTTTACCAAAAGACGATGCTCGCCGCGATCAATATTGACCAGATGCAAGTCGAGGCTTGAGCTGGGCTGGCCATAGGCTTGATCGTCGAGCATCCATTGCAGGCGATGTTGGCTGTGCAAGGGTGGTGCAATGTTGATCTGCAACGCGAAGGTTCCATTGTTGGCCCGCAGCGCTTGATCAGAAGGCAGTCCGTTAATGGACAGTGTTTTGTAGGGCGCGTGAGAAGGATATGGCTCTTTTTCAGGCAGCAGTTGTTGAGTGCTGGCCGGTGGCGTAATGATCAGGGCGGGCTGGCGATTCAGCGGGGCAAGCTTCAGAGGGGAGTTGCCGGTCAGGTTTGGCGGGGTGCTGCTGTAATGGGTCTTGCCGTCAGCGTCGATGTGTTTGAACACCTGCGCATTCAGGGGCAGGGCGATCAGCCACAGAATGATCAGCAGGACGCGCACAAACTGGCAGCCAACAGGGAAAAAGCGTTGAGGGTGTTTGCACGTGTCATGGCAGCGTCCGTTTGGGAAGTCGGCTCAAGCTACAGATCGCGCTTTGGAGTGGCTGTCAGGTATGGGTGAGAAGTTGGCTGGGTATAGCCGAGGTATGTGTAAGACGTTACTCATAAAAAAGGCCTCCCGTAGGAGGCCTCTTCAGGTCACGCCGCTTTCGCGAGCGTTACTGGATTAGCAGCTGTAGTACAGCTCGTATTCCAGCGGGTGTACGAAGGTACGAACCTGGATTTCTTCTTCGCTTTTCAGGGCGATGTAAGCGTCGATGAAGTCGTCGCTGAAAACGCCGCCTTTGGTCAGGAACGCACGACCCTTGTCCAGCTCTTCCAGGGCTTCTTTCAGGCTGCCGCAAACTTGTGGGATCTCTTTGGCCTCTTCAGGCGGCAGGTCATACAGGTTTTTGTCAGCTGCGTCGCCAGGGTGGATCTTGTTCTGGATACCGTCCAGGCCAGCCATCATCAGTGCAGCGAAGCACAGGTATGGGTTGGCTGCTGGATCCGGGAAACGTGCTTCGATACGGCGAGCCTTAGGGCTGGACACGTAAGGAATACGGATCGAAGCGGAACGGTTGCGGGCCGAGTAGGCCAGCATTACCGGAGCTTCGAAACCTGGTACCAGACGCTTGTAGGAGTTGGTAGCCGGGTTGGTGAAGCCGTTCAGTGCCTTACCGTGCTTGATGATGCCGCCGATGAAGTACAGCGCGGTGTCGGACAGGCCGGCATAGCCTTCGCCAGCGAAGGTGTTCTTGCCATCTTTGGAGATGGACATGTGTACGTGCATACCCGAGCCGTTGTCGCCGTACAGAGGCTTAGGCATGAAAGTAGCGGTACGGCCGTAGGCGTCTGCCACGTTGTGTACGCAGTATTTCAGGGTCTGAACTTCGTCAGCCTTTTTCACCAGGGTGTTGAACTGCACGCCGATTTCGTTCTGGCCGGCAGTTGCCACTTCGTGGTGGTGAACTTCGATAACCAGGCCCATTTCTTCCATGGCGTTGCACATGGAGGTACGGATTTCGTGGTCATGGTCGAACGGCGGAACTGGGAAGTAGCCACCTTTCACGCCTGGACGGTGGCCTTTGTTGCCGCCTTCCACGTCCTGGTCGGACATCCACGAACCTTGTTCAGAGTAGATCTTGAACATGGAGCCGCTGATGTCGGACTTGAACTTCACTTGGTCGAAGATGAAGAATTCTGGCTCCGGGCCGACAAAAACGGTGTCGCCGATACCGGTGGACTTCAGGTATTCCTCGGCACGGGTAGCGATGGCGCGCGGGTCGCGGTCATAGCCTTGCATGGTCGAAGGTTCGATGATGTCGCACACCAGGATCAGCGTTGGCTGTTCGGTGAACGGGTCCAGAACGGCAGTGCTGTCGTCTGGCAGCAGGATCATGTCGGACGCTTCGATGCCTTTCCAGCCGGCAATGGAGGAACCGTCGAACATCTTGCCGTCGGTAAAGAAGTTTTCATCCAGCGCATCACGGGCCGGCATGGTCACGTGGTGCTGAGTGCCTTTGGTGTCAGTGAAGCGCAGATCAATCCACTTGACGTCATGATCTTTGATGAGTTGAACCGACTTCGACATAGTGTCCTCCGGGGTGGCTTAGGGCTGTTAGTTACGTGCCCTTATTAAGTGGTTGATGCCGGCGCGAATACTCTGCCAAGGCAACCTGCCTCACAAGGGAGCAAATTGCATGCCAGTGCCCCGACTTGGGTTTATTGCCCCAATCTCAAGCAGGTTAGAGGCGAAGACTACCGATTAGGCGCATTTATCGCACTCAAATGAAGCGATTAAAGGCGTTTATGTTCCATTTTGGTGCAGTGAAAACCGTTTGTACGATAACTGGTTAAACCTTGAGCAATTTCCGCTATAATCCGCGCCCCCCTTTTTTGGCAGGCTGCTCGCGCGCTGTTTTCATGAAACTAATCGTTAAAGTCTTCCCCGAAATCACTATCAAGAGCCGCCCGGTTCGGATGCGTTTCGTCCGTCAACTGGCCAAAAACATCCGTGCTGTGCTCCGCGATCTGGACCCGGCTGTGGTGGTGACGGGCGTGTGGGACAACATCGAGCTGCAAACGCGCGTAAGTGACCCTAAAGCCTTGAAAGAAATGACCGAACGCCTGAGCTGCATGCCGGGTATCGCGCATTTTCTTCAAGTCGACGAGTACCCGCTGGGTGACTTCGACGACGTCGTCGAGAAGTGCAAATTGCACTTTGGCGATGCGCTGGCCGGCAAGATTTTTTCCGTGCGTTGCAAGCGCGGTGGCAAGCACCCATTTACCTCGATGGAAATCGAGAAATACGTCGGCAGCAAGCTGCGTCGTGAGTGTGGGGCGGCCGGAATTGATCTGAAAAAGCCGGAAATTGAAGTGCGCTTCGAAATTCGCGACCAACGGTTGTTTGTGATTCACAGCCAGCACGACAGCATAGGCGGCTTCCCGCTGGGCTCTCTGGAACAGACCCTGGTGTTGATGTCCGGTGGTTTCGACTCAACCGTCGCGGCTTACCAGATCATGCGTCGCGGCCTGATGAGCCACTTTTGCTTCTTCAACCTGGGCGGTCGTGCCCATGAACTGGGCGTGATGGAAGTCGCGCACTATATATGGAAGAAGTACGGCAGCTCGCAGCGCGTGCTGTTTGTCAGCGTTCCGTTCGAAGAAGTTTTGGGCGAAATTCTCGGTAAAGTCGATAACAGTCATATGGGCGTCATTTTGAAGCGTATGATGTTGCGCGCTGCGACCCGTATCGCCGAACGTCTCGAAATTGAAGTGCTGGTCACCGGTGAAGCGATTTCCCAGGTGTCGAGCCAGACGCTGCCCAACTTGTCGCTGATTGACTCGGCTACCGACAAACTGGTGTTGCGTCCGCTGATTGCGAGCCATAAGCAGGACATCATTGATCAGGCGGTTGAAATCGGTACGGCCGATTTTGCCAAGCACATGCCTGAGTATTGCGGGGTGATTTCGGTCAACCCCAAGACCCACGCCAAACGCAACCGCGTGGAGTATGAAGAACAACAGTTCGATATGGCCGTGCTTGAGCGAGCGCTTGAGCGGGCCAAAATGGTGCCGATTGATCGAGTGATCGATGAATTGGGCCAGGACTTGCAAGTCGAAGAAGTCAGCGAAGTGCTGGCGGGCCAGATCGTGATCGACATCCGTCACCCGGATGCTCAGGAAGATCAACCGCTGGAACTGGCTGGCATCGAAGTACAAGCGATGCCGTTCTATGCACTGAACAGCCGCTTCAAGGAACTGGATGACACCCGTCAGTACCTGTTGTATTGCGACAAAGGCGTGATGAGTCGCCTGCATGCTCACCATTTGCTCAGTGAGGGACATGCCAATGTGCGCGTTTATCGACCGAGCTAAGAGCCCGGGGCTGTATGCCTGTGGCCTGCGTCACCGGCCCCCCGACGCCGCCGTCAAGCTGTAACGGCTTGCACGGACTCTACTGTTAATCGCTGCCTGGACTCAGTCAGCACACCGAATCCTCTGATCGAGATACACAAGTGATCGAAAATCTACGTAACATCGCCATCATTGCTCACGTTGACCACGGTAAAACTACCCTGGTAGACAAACTCTTGCGTCAATCCGGCACTCTGGAGCGCGGCGAGCTTAACGACGAACGCGTGATGGACTCCAACGACCAGGAGAAAGAGCGCGGTATTACCATTCTGGCAAAAAACACTGCCATCAACTGGAACGGCTACCACATCAACATCGTGGATACCCCGGGCCACGCCGACTTCGGTGGTGAAGTAGAACGCGTAATGTCGATGGTTGACTCCGTTCTGCTGCTGGTTGACGCTCAAGACGGCCCTATGCCGCAAACCCGCTTTGTGACCAAGAAGGCTTTCGAAGCCGGCCTGCGTCCAATCGTGGTTATCAACAAAGTTGACCGTCCAGGCGCACGTCCGGACTGGGTTCTGGATCAGATCTTCGACCTGTTCGACAACCTGGGTGCTACCGAAGAGCAGCTGGACTTTAAAGTGGTTTACGCCTCTGCCCTGAACGGTATTGCTGGTCTTGACCACACCGACATGGCTGAAGACATGACCCCGCTGTACCAGGCGATTGTTGACCACGTTCCTGCTCCAAAAGTTGACCGTGACGGTCCTTTCCAGATGCAAATCTCGGCACTGGACTACAACAGCTTCCTGGGCATTATCGGCGTTGGCCGTATCGCTCGTGGTCGCGTTAAGCCGAACACTCAGGTTGTGGCTATCGATGCTGACGGCAAGCGCCGTAACGGTCGTATCCTGAAGCTGATGGGTCACCACGGTCTGCACCGTATCGACGTTGAAGAAGCAGCTGCCGGCGACATCGTCTGCATCAGTGGTTTCGACCAGCTGTTCATCTCCGACACTCTGTGCGACCCACTGAATGTTGAAGCGATGAAGCCTCTGACTGTTGACGAACCTACCGTTTCGATGACCTTCCAGGTTAACGACTCGCCGTTCTGCGGCCGTGAAGGCAAGTTCGTAACCAGCCGTAACATCAAAGAGCGTCTGGACAAAGAGCTGCTGTACAACGTTGCTCTGCGCGTTGAAGAAGGCGACACCGCTGACAAGTTCAAAGTGTCTGGCCGTGGTGAGCTGCACTTGTCGGTACTGATCGAAACCATGCGTCGCGAAGGCTTCGAAATGGGTGTTGGTCGTCCGGAAGTAATCATCCGCATGGTTGACGGCGTTAAGCACGAACCCTACGAAAACGTAACCATCGACCTGCCAGAAGAATCGCAGGGCGCAATCATGGAACAGATCGGTATCCGTAAAGGCGATCTGACCAACATGGTTCCGGATGGCAAGGGCCGTGTTCGTCTTGAATACAACATCCCTGCACGTGGCCTGATCGGTTTCCGTAACGAGTTCCTGACGCTGACTTCGGGCGCTGGCATCCTGACCTCGATCTTCGACCGTTACGACGTGATGAAGTCGGGCGACATGTCCGGCCGTCAGAACGGCGTTCTGGTTTCGGTTGCTACCGGTAAGGCTCTGACTTACTCGCTGGAAACCCTGCAAGCTCGCGGCAAACTGTTCCTGGGTCACGGTGAAGACGTGTACGAAGGTCAAATCGTCGGCATCAACAGCCGCGACAACGACCTGGGCGTTAACCCAACCAAAGGCAAGAAGCTCGACAACATGCGTGCTTCGGGTAAAGACGAAACCATCGCTCTGGTTCCGCCTATCCGCTTCACTCTGGAGCAAGCTCTGGAATTCGTACAAGAAGATGAACTGTGCGAAGTAACGCCTAAGTCCATCCGTCTTCGTAAGAAGATCCTGGGCGAAAGCGAGCGTACCCGCGCTAGCAAAAAAAGCAGCAAGTAATTGATTTAGCTGCTGAATAAAAAACGCCCCCGGCCTTGCGGCCGGGGGCGTTTTTTTATGTCCGGGTTTTCGATGAAAAACACCTGTCGAAAGCTTAATCGGCAACAGAGTATCTACAGGAAAACGGCAACTGTGGGAGCGAGCCTGCTCGCGAAGGTCGTTCGCGAGCAGGCTCGCTCCCGCAATAGGGCTTGATCTACAACAGAGTATTTAAAGGTGGTGTCTTAGAACACCATCAACTTCTCGCTGCTGTTTTTACGCTCGACGGCTTTGGGCACGTAGGCGCAATAACCAGGACGTGGGCCCACTCGCGGGTGGTTGCGGCAGGTATCCGGGCGTATCTCGTAGATGGTGCACATGCGCGACTTGCGATCCAGGTACAGGCAGTCGTTGTTGCTCATGCGCTGCAACGTGAAAATCCCGGATTTCTGGTTGAAGCGCTCCACGATCCCTTCTTTTTGCAGGCGCTTGGCGATGTTTTTCGGTGGATCACCCATCTCGAACTCATCGACGATGCCGATGCGGATCAGGTCTTTGATCTTGACCTCGACCGGCAACGTGCAGCAGCTGGAAATGCAGGAGCCGCACATGGGCGCGGAGTATTTGGCCCAGGTATCGAGACGGTCGATTTCCGCGGCGGCGATCAGGTTGGACTTCATCAGGCTTGTATTCCAGCGTGCATCAGGGCGCGCGATCATACCGGTGTTGATGAATGTGTGAACAACCATTTGCCGGTTTTTCGATCAGGGCCATGTTTTAAAGCATTCAACGGTGTATCTGCCTCGTTTTGGGGCGGCGCACATTTCGTCAGTTATTTTCAGTTAATCCTCCAAAAAAGCCCCAACCAAAGCACTTTGTTTCTGTCGAAGCGTCTAGGCTGACACCATTCGTTCTTCAAATCGCCCCATCTCGATTGAGGTTGTATCGATGCCCCAGGAACCGCTTGTTCGTGACGCACAGGTGGCGGCTTTCCGTGCCGCTGTAGTAGCCAAACTGACTTACGCGGTGGGTAAGGACCCGGAACACGCGTTTGACCATGACTGGTTTGAAGCTATTGCTCTGGCCGCCCGCGACCATATGGTCGAGCACTGGATGGACCACACGCGCCAGATTTATCGCAAGGACCAGAAGCGGGTGTATTACCTGTCCCTGGAATTTCTGATCGGTCGCTTGCTGTATGACAGCCTGAGCAATCTGGGACTGCTGGAGGTGGCCCGCGAAGCACTGACCGACCTTGGGGTCGATCTGGAGCGCATCCGCCTGCTGGAGCCGGATGCGGCGCTGGGTAACGGTGGTCTGGGACGATTGGCCGCCTGCTTTATGGAAAGCATGTCAACTCTGGGCATTGCGGCTCACGGCTACGGCATCCGCTATGAACACGGGTTGTTTCGCCAGAGCATTGTTGACGGCTGGCAACAGGAGCAGACCGAGAACTGGCTGGACTTCGGCAACCCCTGGGAGTTCGAGCGCGCTGAAGTGTTGTACTCGGTCGGCTTTGGCGGTTCGGTTGAAACCAAACAGGATGAACAGGGCCAGCTTCGACAAATCTGGTGGCCAGGCGAGACCGTGCGCGCAATTGCCTATGACACGCCCGTAGTGGGGTGGCGCGGAGCCAGTGTCAACACCTTGCGCCTGTGGCGGGCGAGGGCGCTGCACGACTTGAACCTGAGCCGTTTCAACGCGGGGGACCACTTGGGCGCAGTGGCCGAAGTCGTGCGGGCTGAAAGCATCTCCCGCGTGCTGTACCCGGCCGACAGCAACGAAGCGGGGCAAGAGTTGCGCCTGCGTCAGGAGTTCTTCTTTGTTTCGGCCTCGCTGCAAGACTTGCTGCGGCGCCATTTGCATGTGCATGACACGCTGTTGAACCTGGCCGAGCATGTATCGATCCAGCTCAATGACACCCACCCCTCGATTGCCGTTGCCGAGTTGATGCGCATTCTGGTCGACGAGCACGGCATTGAATGGCATGCCGCTTGGCAAGTCACCGTCGATACCCTGTCGTACACCAACCACACGCTGCTGCCCGAAGCACTCGAAACCTGGCCCGTCGGCTTGATGGAGCGCATGTTGCCGCGGCACATGCAGATTATTTATCTGATCAACGCGCACCATATCGATGCGTTGCGAGCCAAGGGTATTCACGATTTTGACGTGCTGCGTGCGGTTTCGCTGATTGAAGAGGACCATGGTCGACGAGTGCGCATGGGCAACCTGGCATTTTTGGGCTCCCACAGCGTGAACGGGGTTTCCGGGCTGCACACCCAGTTGATGCGCAGCACGGTGTTTGCCGAGTTGCACAAGCTCTACCCTGAGCGGATCAACAACAAAACCAACGGCGTCACTTTCCGCCGCTGGCTGTTCCAGGCCAACCCGCCCCTGACCTCGATGCTGGTTGACGCGCTGGGGGTCGATGTTCTTGATGAGACCGAGCACAAACTGATCAAGCTGGAGCCTTTTGCCGAGCGCGCCGATTTTCGCAAGCGCTTTGCAGAGCAGCGTCTGCAAAGCAAATGCACTCTGGCGGCGCTGATTTACGAGCGCTTGGGTATCGTGGTTAACCCTGAAGCGATGTTCGATGTGCAGGTCAAACGAATTCATGAGTACAAGCGCCAATTGCTCAACTTGATGCACACCGTCGCGCTGTATCAGGCCATTCGTGCCGAGCCCGGAAATTACTGGGTGCCACGGGTGAAAATTTTTGCCGGTAAGTCGGCGGCCAGTTATGAGCAGGCCAAACTCATCATCAAACTGGCCAACGACATCGCCCGTACTGTGAATAACGACCCCACGGTGCGCGGTTTGCTCAAAGTGGTGTTTATCCCCAACTACAACGTGAGTCTGGCCGAAAGCATCATCCCGGCGGCGGATTTGTCCGAGCAGATATCCACCGCAGGCTACGAAGCATCGGGCACCAGCAACATGAAGTTCGGCCTCAACGGTGCACTGACTATCGGCACGATGGATGGAGCCAACGTTGAGATGTGCGAGAGGGTCGGTGCCGACAACATGTTCATTTTCGGGCTCAGTGCGCAGCAGGTTGAAGCGCGCAAGCACAATGGCGAGTTCCATGCGGCACCGGATGTGGCGGCATCGCATCGGCTCAATGATGTATTGCAGGCGATTCGCGGCGGGGTCTTTTCACACGATGATCCGGCGCGTTACACCGGGCTGGTGGATTCACTGATCGAATACGACCGGTTTCTGGTGTGCGCGGATTTTGATGCGTATTGGGATGCGCAGATGCGCGTGGAGCATTTGTGGCAGGACAAGGACGAGTGGTGGCGTAAAGCTGTGCTGAACACGGCGCGCATGGGCTGGTTCTCGTCGGACAGGACCATTCGCGAGTACGCTACCGATATCTGGAAAGCGCTGTAGGACACAGCCACTCTAGCCGTGGGAGCGAGCCTGCTCGCGAAGAGCATTCGCGAGCAGGCTCGCTCCCACAAGGGGCCTTGACCGGGAACAAAGTCTCTACCCGTTTTCGCCTGATTTAAGGGTTCAGCAGAACTCGCTCTGTCGGTTCTGAGTCTGATTAGAAGATTTGCACGGCAACACGCGTTAAACTGCGCGGGTTTTTCGCCCCCTCCCCATTGTTCGGAGCCTTACATGTCCCGCGTTACCCTGAGTCGCTATTTGATCGAGCAGACCCGCAGCAACAACACGCCTGCTGATTTGCGTTTCCTCATCGAAGTGGTGGCGCGTGCTTGCAAAGAGATCAGCCACGCCGTGTCCAAAGGCGCCCTGGGTGGTGTTCTGGGCAGCATGGGCACCGAAAACGTACAAGGTGAAGTGCAGAAGAAGCTCGATGTGATCTCCAACGAGATCCTGCTCGAAGCCAACGAATGGGGCGGTCACCTGGCCGGCATGGCGTCTGAAGAAATGGACAACGCCTACCAGATCCCGGGCAAGTATCCGAAAGGCGCCTACCTGCTGGTATTCGACCCACTGGACGGTTCGTCGAACATTGATATCAATGCTCCGGTCGGCACTATTTTTTCCGTGTTGCGTTGCCCGAACGAATACCTGACTCAGAACGAGCCTTTGAATGAAAAGGCCTTCCTGCAGCCAGGCACACAGCAGGTAGCTGCCGGTTATGCCATCTACGGTCCTCAGACCATGCTGGTATTGACCTTGGGCGACGGCGTTAAAGGCTTCACCCTGGACCGTGAAATGGGCAGCTTCGTTCTGACCCACGAAGACATCACCATTCCTGAAACCACCCAGGAATTTGCCATCAACATGTCTAACCAGCGTCACTGGGAAGCTCCGGTCCAACGCTATGTAGACGAATTGCTGGCCGGTGAAGAAGGTCCGCTGAACAAGAACTTCAACATGCGTTGGGTCGCCGCGATGGTTGCGGACGTGCATCGCATTCTGACCCGCGGTGGTCTGTTCATGTACCCGCGCGACAGCCGTGAGCCGTCCAAGCCTGGCAAGCTGCGTCTGATGTACGAAGCCAACCCGATGTCGTTCCTCGTGGAGCAGGCGGGCGGTGCGTCCACTGACGGCCATCAGCGCATTCTCGACATCCAGCCTGAAGGCTTGCACCAGCGTGTAGCCGTGTACCTGGGCTCGAAAGAAGAAGTCGCGCGCATTACCGATTACCACAAAGCCTAAGCATGCCGCGCCTGTAGCAGCTGCCGAAGGACCGAGGCTGCGTTCGATTGCGAAGCAATCGTAAATTCATAAGTAGCGACCCGTCAGATAGACCGGGACTTCTGAATTTACGGCGGCTGCGCCCCCGAACGCAGCCTTCGGCAGCTGTTACGGACACCATCTCCCCCCCCGCCAAATAAATCCCTGCGCCCTGCGGGAACCACCCTGTGCTTTTCTCTTCTAAGCTTGCATCAGGCATCTGTGCCGACCTTTCCCTGCAGGAGCTTTCCATGAAATTGCGTTATTTGGCGATGTTGTCGTTCTGCGTATTGCTGACGGCGTGCAGCAAGATCAATCAAGAAAACTATTCAAAACTGTCGGCGGGCATGACCAAGGCTGAAGTTGAGCAGCTTCTGGGCAGCCCGACCGATTGTTCGGGCGCATTGGGGATGTCGAGCTGCACCTGGGGCGATCAGAAGAGCTTTATCAGCGTGCAATACGCGGGCGATAAAGTGCTGATTTTTTCGGGTCAGGGTCTGAAGTAATACTGATCGGGAGCGTTCGCGATGAAACGTCTTTTAGTTAGCTTGGGGGCCGCGCTGTTGCTGGCCGGATGCACGGGTTCCAGCAGCGATTCTCTGGCGCCCAATACTGTCACAAGTGTCGACCTCAAGCGCTATCAGGGCACCTGGTATGAATTGGCGCGATTGCCGATGTTCTTCCAGCGCAACTGTGCGCAGTCTGAAGCCCATTACAGTTTGAAGCCCGACGGTAACGTCGCGGTGTTGAACCGCTGCCGCACGGCAGAGGGCAAATGGGAGGAGGCGAAGGGCACGGCGACCCCGCAGGTGGAGGGTAAAACCGACAAGCTGTGGGTCGAGTTCGACAACTGGGTATCAACCGTGCTGCCGGGTGTGACCAAGGGCGACTACTGGGTGTTGTACCTGGGGGATGACTACAGCACGGCGCTGGTGGGCAATCCCGACCGACGCTATTTGTGGTTGTTGTCGCGCAAGCCGCAGGTTGATGAGCAAACCCGTGATGAATTGCTCAGCAAGGCTCAGCAGCAGGGCTACGACACGTCACGCTTGATCTGGCGCACGCCGGATGCAGATATGCCCAAAGACACTCAATAAACAGGAACGCCCCTCAGCTGGCGCCAAGGGGCGTTGGCTGGGCGTTTAAGCGCGCAGCAGGGTCTTCCAGGCGCGGTTCTGGTACACGGCGATGGCTTGCTGCTTGCGGGCGTTGAGCAATTCGTCGTTTTGCTCTGCGTCGTCAGTGATTGGCATGTTGGCCAATTCCTGCAGCTTGTTCATCTCTCCGTACAAACGGTCCAGTTCCGGAATTTCCAGCACGTTACGCGCCAGGCGCAACCACGCCTGAATGCGCTCGATGCGCGGCAGTTGCTCGGCCAGGTCTTCGGGTTGTTGCTGGTAGCGGTTCAAGCGCAAGGCAATCGCCTCATCCGACAACAAACGCGGCAGCCAGCTGTGCAGCTGTGCAGCGCCCTGACGATTGCCACGGGTGGTGCCGCGATCAACGGTCCAGCTGCGCGCCATCAACCAGCGCGAAGTGTTCAGGGAGAATTGACCCCAGCGCGGGTCTTCCAGCTCTTCAAGGAACTGCTCAGGTGCGGCTTTACGAACGTCTTCGTCGTCCTGGCCGATCTGAACCAGCGGGCGCCAGTCTTCAAGCAGGGCGTCCAGCGCTGCACGCAAGGTGCTGGTGGATTGGCGTGGAGCGGCTTGACCGAGGCTGCTGACCAGCGCGCGCAGGTCAATCAACTGTTGAACCCAATCCTGCAGCAAACGCCAGTGGCCATTGAAGCGATACTGCTCGGCCAGACGCTGGCTGTTGCCCAGCAAGTGCCAGGCCAGTGCCGCAAAGGCATCGTCCAGCGGCGTCTCGGGGGTCAGCTCTGGCGCTGGCAGGTTGACGGAGTAGCTGTTGGCGTCGAACAGGCGATAGCCACGCTCGGCCTTGCTGATGTCACATGGCATCAGGGCCAGCTTCTCGGCCAGTTCTGCAGCCAGTTCCAGCAGGGCGGATGGCTCGCCTTCGCGCAGTTCGAGTTCCAGTTCGCAGATCTCTTCTTTCTGCTTGCCGGCAATCACGTGACCCAGATCCAGGGCGGCTTCGATGACCACTTTGGCCTTGCCGCGACCCCAGGAGATTTCAGCGCGTTCGCGTACGAAATCAGTGGTGAAGATTGGCTTCAGGGTTTTTTTGTCCAGCTCGGCCAACTCTTCGGGCCAGCATTCGCCGTCGAGCTTCTTGATGTCGAGCTTGGCTTTGGGCAGGTTCCAGTCGTACTCGTTACGCTCGGACAGACCGGCAATGCTTTGGCCGCGGGTCTTGAGGGTCTGAATAACGTCTTCACCGTCACGGCGCAGGCGCAGGGCAACCTTGGCCTTGGCCAGATCGCGCTCAGGGGTGTCGAAGTACTGGTTCAACAACTCACGGCTTTCCCAGCCACTTTTGTTGCGCTTTTTCAGCAAGGGGTGCTCGCGCAGGGCGGCGAGGGTTTCGCGGCTGACGCGGAGTTTGATTTCAGTTTCTTTTTGCATGGCCGGAAAATCCAGGATCGGTGCGCAGCCGGGAAAAGTGTGGCTGCCAAGGCCGTGCAGTGTACAGGACAAGCCGCCCCGGCGCGCCGAACGGGTTTATTCTGCCTCGCAGATAGCTCTATGATGGGCCTTGCCCCGCCAACAGGAAGTCAGCGCATGCCTTTACCTTCCATGAAAGAGCAGTTCGCTGCCTTGATCGCCACACCGTCGGTCAGTTGCACCCAGCCTTATCTGGATCAGTCCAATCGTGGGGTGATCGACTTGCTGGCCACCTGGCTGAGTGGGTTGGGGTTTAACTGCGATATCCAGCAGGTCAGCCCTGGTAAGTTCAACTTGCTCGCCACCTTCGGCAGCGGTCCCGGCGGGCTGGTACTGGCCGGGCACAGCGACACCGTGCCCTACGATGAAGCGCTGTGGCAAACCGATCCACTCAAACTCACAGAAGTGGATAACCGCTGGGTCGGCCTTGGCAGTTGCGACATGAAGGGTTTTTTCGCACTGGTGATCGAAGCGGTACGCCCGTTGCTCGATCAACCGTTCAAGCAGCCGCTGCTGATTCTGGCCACGTGCGACGAAGAGACGTCGATGGCTGGCGCCAGGGCGCTGGTCGAAGCCGGCAGGCCGCTGGGCCGCGCCGCCGTGATCGGCGAGCCGACCGGACTCAAGCCGATCCGCATGCACAAGGGTGTGATGATGGAGCGCATCGAGATTCTCGGACGCAGCGGCCACTCATCCGATCCAAGCCTGGGTCACAGCGCACTTGATGCCATGCACGATGTGATCAGCGAACTCAAAGGCCTGCGCCAGCAGTGGCTCAATGAATACCGCAACCCGCAGTTCAGCGTGCCGCAACCGACCCTGAACTTTGGCTGTATTCATGGCGGCGATAACCCGAACCGGATTTGCGGGCAATGCTCGCTTGAGTTTGACCTGCGACCGTTGCCGGGCATGGACCCCAACGAACTGCGGGCCATCATTCGCGGCAAGCTGCAACCGTTGGCCGAGCGCCATCAGGTGAAGATTGATTTCGCCCCCATTGCTGGCGGAGTGCCGCCATTCGAACAGGACGCCGACGCTGAGTTGGTGCGGGTTGCCGAGCGACTCACCGGGCATCGCGCGCAAGCAGTGGCGTTTGGCACCGAAGCGCCTTATCTTCAGCAGCTTGGCTGCGAAACGTTGGTACTGGGGCCGGGCGATATCGCCTGCGCGCATCAGCCGGGGGAATACCTGGAAATGTCACGTTTGCAGCCTACGGTGCGTCTACTGACTCAACTGGTCGAACACTATTGCCTGAAGTAGTGGCGATCCCTTTGCATTTCACACAAGGAGCGCGCGCGTGTTGCCGACCCTGTTTCGACGATAACCATCAGCCCGATGTGCGTTTGCTGTTTTAGCCCTTTTTAGGCGATTTATTTTTTACAGGCTTTGGTTATGCACGATTACGTTAACTGGTTGCGTCACGCGTCTCCTTACATCAATGCCCACCGCGATTGCACCTTTGTCGTCATGCTCCCCGGCGACGGCGTGGCACATCCCAATTTTGGCAATATCGTCCACGACCTGGTGTTGTTGCACAGTTTGGGCGTGCGCCTGGTACTGGTTCACGGCTCGCGCCCGCAAATCGATAGCCGGCTTGAGTCCCGCGGTCTGGTGCCGTATTACCACAACGGCATGCGCGTCACCGACGCCTCAACCCTGGAGTGCGTGATCGACGCAGTAGGGCAGTTGCGCATTGCGATTGAAGCGCGCTTGTCGATGGACATGGCGTCTTCGCCGATGCAGGGCTCGCGCCTGCGGGTGGCGAGCGGCAACCTGGTTACCGCACGGCCGATTGGCGTGCTCGATGGCGTGGACTTTCACCATACCGGCGAAGTCCGTCGTGTCGACCGCAAGGGCATCAACCGTCTGCTCGATGAGCGCTCGATTGTGTTGCTGTCGCCCTTGGGCTACTCGCCGACCGGTGAGATTTTCAACTTGGCCTGTGAAGACGTCGCCACCCGTGCCGCGATCGACCTGGCGGCGGACAAGCTGTTGTTGTTCGGCGCCGAGTCCGGCTTGCTCGACGCAGAAGGGCGGTTGGTGCGTGAGCTGCGCCCACAGCAAGTGCCTGCCCACATGAAGCGTTTGGGCAGCGACTACCAGGCCGAACTGCTGGAAGCAGCTGCCGAGGCCTGTAGCGGTGGTGTGGCTCGTAGCCATATCGTCAGCTATGCCGAAGATGGCGCTTTGCTGACGGAGCTGTTCACCCGTCACGGTGGCGGTACGTTGGTCGCCCAGGAACAATTCGAACTGATCCGCGAAGCGGCGATTGAAGACGTCGGTGGTTTGCTCGATCTGATCAGCCCGTTGGAAGAGCAGGGCATTCTGGTGCGTCGCTCGCGAGAAGTGCTGGAGCGTGAGATTGAACAGTTCAGCGTGGTTGAGCGCGAAGGGATGATTATCGCCTGTGCGGCGCTGTATCAGATTGCCGATTCGGATGCGGGGGAGCTGGCGTGCCTGGCGGTGAACCCGGAGTACCGTCATGGTCGCCGTGGCGATGAGCTGCTGGAGCGTATCGAAAACCGTGCTCGGGCTCAGGGGTTGAAAACGCTGTTCGTCTTAACTACGCGCACTGCGCACTGGTTCCGTGAGCGCGGGTTTGTACCTAGTGGTGTTGAGCGTCTGCCTGCGGCGCGAGCGTCGCTGTACAACTATCAGCGTAACTCCAAGATCTTCGAGAAGACGCTGTAACCGCTGACGAGGAACCATTCAACTGTGGGAGCGAGCCTGCTCGCGATGACTTTCGCGAGCAGGCTCGCTCCCACGGGGCTCAACAAACCCCGTCATAACTCCCGCAAACACACATCATCAATCACCGCCTTGCCCATGTCGCACAAGTAATGCGAAGCCCAGGCATGGTGCTGACAGTTCTTGTCCAGCGCGGCATCCAGCGCCAGTTTTTTTGCGCAATACAGCAAGGCCGACACCTGCTCCAGCGCCTGGCGCAACGGTATGTCGGGGTTAACGCGAAACAGCTCGTGGTTGCCCTGGCCGCAGGGGCCGAAGGTGACGGTGCCGAGGGTTTTGATTGGGGGACGATCAGTCATTGAGTGCGCTCCTATGGAACTAAGAGCTGCCACTTTTTGTTCTCAGGCAAATGGTGGCAGCCGTGCGCGGGCTGAGAATCGGGACAATAGGAACCCCGGCAGGCACAAAGGCCTCCCGCGCACAGCCGCCATAACACGTTGGACTGTACACAATGAATGCCATCTTGCGATGGCGTTCAGTTCGATATTGTTCATCGGATTCTCATGCCCGGTCACTGTTTTTTTCAGTGACGGTGCACAGTACGCTTCGCTTCAAAACGCGGAAGCCGTCCATTGCCTCAGTGGGCGTAGGAACTGACCGCCCGCGCTCGCACGAACACCACCGATCAGTCCCCTCGCCCTCCGGGAGAGGGCTAGGGTGAGGGTTTATTTAGTTACTGATCGCCAGAATACTTGCCTGATACGAGGCCACGAATAAATCGAAATCGCCCTCTTCAATCTTCTCTGTCTCGGCTTGTTCGAGCAGTGACTTGCGGGCTTTTTCTTCGAATGCAGCCTGATCTTCTGCGCTCAACGGTTCACTGCGGAAGAGCTCTGCGTGAGCCAGGCTTTGGCGCATGGAGAACTGGGCGAAGCTTTCATTGTGCTCGGTCATGCTGGCCAGCACTCTGGCAGACGGCGTCAGTGACACGTCCTTGATTTTGGCCAACTGCTCGTCGACTGCTTTGCTGTGGTGATCGCCACCGTGGCTCTGGTCGAGCAGGGCGGCCAGTGGAGCGATTTTTTCCAGCAGTTCTGCCGCCCATTCCTTCATGTCGACTGCTTCACCATCGCGCTGCAATTGCAGGCCCGGACGACGACCTTCCTTGACCACGCTCAGGAAGTTCGACGTGCAGCTGCCGCATTCCGGGCTATCGAATTGCGGGCTCTCTTGCAGCGCGCAATACAGCAGGAAGGCATCCAGGAAGCGGGCCTCCGGCAGGTCGATGCCCACTGGCAGGAACGGGTTGATATCCAGCAAACGCACTTCAACGTACTGCACACCACGTGACACCAGGGCCTGAATCGGACGCTCACCCGTGTACGTCACACGCTTGGGGCGAATGTTGGAGTAGTACTCGTTTTCGATTTGCAGGATGTTGGTGTTCAACTGCACCCATTCGCCATCCTTGTGCGTGCCGATTTCAACATAGGGTGCGTAAGGCGTGGCCACTGCTTTGCGCAGGCTGTCGGTGTAGCTGTCCAGGTTGTTGTAGCACGGTGTCAGGCCGGCCTGGGCGTTGCTCTGGTAACCCAGGTCGCTCATGCGCAGGCTGGTGGCGTACGGCAGGTAGAGCGTATCCGGGTCCAGTTGTTCCAACTGGTGAGAACGGCCGCGCAAAAAGCCCGCATCCAGTGCTGGCGAGGCGCCGAACAGGTACATCAGCAGCCAGCTGTAACGACGGAAGTTACGAATCAGGGCGATGTAGGCGTTCGATTGATAGTCGCGCTCGGTCCCCACGAACCCTTCGGCCTGCATCAGCACGGGCCACAGGGCCTCGGGCAGGGAGAAGTTGTAATGGATACCGGCGATGCACTGCATGGTCTTGCCGTATCGCAGGGCCAGGCCCTTGCGGTACACGTACTTGAGCTGCCCGATATTGGACGTGCCGTAGTAGGCAATCGGGATGTCTTCTTCGGCCGGTAACGGACACGGCATCGAAGGGCTCCACAGGAACTCGTTACCGAGCTTGCTGTAGGCAAAGCGGTGGATCTTGTCGAGGCTGGCCAGCGTCTCTGCCGGATCGGGCAGGGCCGGGGTGATGAACTCCAGCAGCGACTCTGAATAGTCTGTGGTGATTTGATCGTTGGTCAGCGCCGAGCCCAATTCTTCTGGGTGCGGGGTCTGAGCCAGGCGTGCATCAGGCGTGACGCGCAGGCATTCGCGCTCGATGCCATGCAGGCATTGCCCAAGCAGAGTGAGGTTAGCGCGCTCGCTGAGCAGAGCCAGGCGGCGGTTGAGAAGTTGGCTCAAGTTGGATTCCTTCACGCGTCAGTCGCCCCAATATGGGGGTGGTCAGGACGGTCTACAAGGGTGAAGTTGAAACCGGCGTGGTCGCCTGGCTTTTGTTGATATTGCTTTGGCCCCGTCCCTGTTTCGGCCCCTGAGCGCTTCAAGCGCATTTCGGCACCGCGTCAGCAGTACCGAAATTAACTCAAATGACCCTGTGGCGGCTACAGGACAGCGAACGTGCCTTGTGCTTTTGCGACCAGTTTGTCGCCCTGGAATACATCCGCTTCGACCACCAGCGTACGTCGCCCGGGATGGATGACTTTGGCGATACACAGCACCTCGCCGTCAGACACCGCGCGGATGTAGTTGATCTTGCACTCGATGGTTGCGCTCTGTTGATCGAACCCATGGGCGCTGGAACACGCCAGCCCCATGCTGATATCCACAAGGCTGAACAGCACGCCACCGTGCATCTTGCCGCCCCGGTTGCGCAGTTGCGGCTCCAGGCTGAGCGCTACGTGCGCTACACCGTCTTCCAGCGACTGCACGCGGCAACCGATCAACGTGCTGAAAGCGCTTTGGGTCAGGCCGTCCGGGAGCGTCATTAGCGTTTCTTCAGCTGTTTGGCGTTGGCAAACAGCGAAGCCATCGCGTTGTTGCTCGGCGCTGCGGCAACCGTTTCTTTGCGTGGCGCAGTGCTTTGCTGGCGTGGGGCGGAACCCGGGCGTGCGCCACGGGCGCCGTCGATCTTCTCACCCGGTGTGTCGCTCATGCGCATCGACAGGCCAACGCGTTTGCGCGGGATGTCGATTTCCATGACCTTGACCTTGACCACGTCACCCGCTTTCACGGCTTCGCGCGGGTCCTTGATGAACTTCTCGGACAATGCCGAGATGTGCACCAGGCCGTCCTGATGCACGCCGATATCGACGAAAGCACCGAAGTTGGTCACGTTGGTCACCACGCCTTCCAGGATCATCCCCAGTTGCAGGTCCTTGAGGTCTTCCACGCCTTCCTGGAACTCAGCCGTCTTGAACTCGGGACGCGGATCGCGGCCGGGTTTTTCCAGCTCTTGCAGAATGTCGGTAACAGTCGGCAGACCGAAGGTTTCGTCGGTGAACTTCTTCGGATCGAGGCGCTTCAAGAAGCTCGCGTCGCCGATCAGCGAGCGAATGTCGCGCTCGGTGTCCGAAGCAATGCGCTTGACCAGCGGGTAGGCTTCGGGGTGAACCGCCGAGCTGTCCAGCGGGTTGTCGCCATTCATGACGCGCAAAAAGCCGGCGGCCTGCTCAAAGGTTTTTTCGCCCAGGCGGCTGACTTTTTTCAGTGCGGCACGGGTTTTGAAAGCGCCGTTTTCATCGCGATGGCTCACGATGTTTTGCGCCAGCGTGGCATTGAGGCCCGAGATGCGGGCCAGCAGCGCCACGGACGCGGTGTTTACGTCCACGCCCACGGCGTTTACGCAGTCTTCCACCACTGCGTCCAGGCCGCGTGCCAGCTTGAGCTGGGACACATCGTGCTGGTACTGGCCGACACCGATGGATTTAGGGTCGATTTTCACCAGCTCGGCCAACGGGTCTTGCAGGCGGCGGGCGATCGATACTGCGCCACGGATCGATACATCCAGATCCGGAAATTCCTTGGCGGCCAGTTCCGAGGCCGAATACACCGAAGCACCGGCCTCGGACACCATCACCTTGGTGACTTTCAGCGCCGGGTATTTCTTGATCAGGTCAGCGACCAGCTTGTCGCTTTCGCGGCTGGCGGTACCGTTACCGATGGCAATCAGCTCGACCGAGTGCTTGGCGCACAGGGCGGCCATGACGGCGATGGTCTGATCCCACTTGTTGTGCGGTACGTGCGGGTAAACGGTGGCGTATTCCAGCATTTTGCCGGTGGCATCAACCACGGCCAGTTTGCAGCCGGTACGCAGGCCCGGGTCCAGCCCCAGTGTGGCCCGTGGGCCGGCCGGCGCGGCCAGCAGCAAATCGTGCAGATTGTGGGCGAATACGTTGATCGCTTCGGTCTCGGCGCCGTCGCGCAATTCACCCAGCAAGTCGGTTTCGAGGTGGGTGTAGAGCTTGACCTTCCAGGTCCAGCGCACAACTTCGCTTAGCCACTTGTCAGCCGGGCGGTTCTGGTTTTGCAGGCCGAAGCGCTCTGCAATCATCATCTCGCCGGGGTGCATGGTGCCAGGCAGTTCTTCACCCACCTTGAGCGAAGAGCTGAGAATACCTTCATTGCGGCCACGGAAAATCGCCAGGGCACGGTGCGACGGCATACTTTTGAGCGGCTCATCGTGTTCGAAGTAGTCGCGGAACTTGGCGCCTTCCTCTTCTTTGCCAGCGATAACACGGGCGCTGAGAATGGCTTCGTGCTTGAGGAAACTGCGCAGTTTATCCAGCAGGCTGGCGTCTTCGGCGAAGCGCTCCATCAGAATGTACTTGGCGCCATCGAGGGCCGCCTTGACGTCCGCCACACCTTTGTCTGCGTCGACAAAACGGGCAGCTTCGGTTTCAGGATTGAGTGTCGGGTCGTTGAACAGGCCATCAGCCAGTTCGCCAAGGCCGGCTTCCAGGGCGATCTGGCCCTTGGTGCGGCGTTTTTGCTTGTACGGCAGGTACAAGTCTTCGAGGCGGGTTTTGGTCTCGGCGAGTTTGATATCGCGGGCCAGTTCTGGCGTCAACTTGCCTTGTTCTTCGATGCTGGCGAGGATGCTTGTGCGCCGTTCGTCGAGTTCACGCAGATAGCGCAGGCGTTCTTCCAGATGACGTAACTGGGTGTCATCCAGGCTGCCGGTCACTTCCTTACGGTAGCGAGAAATGAAGGGTACGGTGGAGCCTTCATCCAGAAGAGCGACGGCCGCTTCGACCTGCTGCGGGCGCACGCCAAGTTCTTCGGCGATGCGGCTGTTGATGCTGTCCATAAAACCACCTGACAAATTGTGATGCAGGCTCGCAGGCCCGGGCTTGAAGGCCTGCGAGGCTGGTTGAGCGGCCCGGAGGGCGCCGCTACCTGGGCCAAAAGGGCAGCCTGTTGACCCGTGAAATCAGCAAATTACGGCAGGTGTTGAAAAAATAAATCCTGCCACAACCATTGAAAATTCGAGGTTGCCTGACACAAAAGGCGGCGCATTATAACCAGCGTTCCCGGATTCAGGGGACTGCGGGCTGCGGCCTCATTGATGGGTCTGCTGTTTGTAGAGGAAAAATCTGCTAACAATGCACACCATGCGTATGACAGCAGCTAAGCCATAATGCGCGCCGAGATCACAGGAGCATCTAATGAGCAGCATTGCACAAACGGCTGAAGGCGAAAAAATTCTCATCGTTGATGACGATCCAGGGCTGAGCAGCCTGCTGGAACGTTTCTTCGTCAGCAAGGGCTATCGTGCTCGGGCTGTGCCGAACGTCGAGCAAATGGATCGTTTGCTGGCTCGTGAGGTATTTAACCTGGTGGTACTGGATTTGATGCTGCCCGGCGAAGACGGCTTGTCTGCCTGCCGCCGCCTGCGTGCAGCGGGCAACCGGGTGCCCATCATCATGCTTACAGCAAAAGGCGACGAGCTGAGCCGCATCAAGGGTCTGGAACTGGGCGCCGATGATTACCTGGCCAAGCCGTTTAACCCCGATGAGCTGATGGCGCGGGTGCGAGCTGTATTGCGCCGCCAGTCGGCTCCAGTGCCGGGTGCGCCGGGCAGTGAAGACGAAAGCGTAACCTTCGGTGATTACGAGTTGTCCCTGGCTACTCGCGAGCTTAAGCGTGGCGACGAAGTTCACATGCTCACCACGGGTGAGTTTGCGGTGCTTAAAGCATTGGTCATGCATGCTCGTGAGCCATTGACCCGTGACAAGCTGATGAACCTGGCCCGTGGTCGCGAGTGGGATGCGCTGGAGCGTTCAATCGACGTCCAGATTTCCCGTTTGCGTCGCATGATCGAGCCTGATCCGTCCAAGCCGCGCTATATCCAGACCGTCTGGGGCGTAGGTTATGTGTTCGTGCCGGATGGTAACGCGACCAAGTGACAGATCATTTGTAGGAGCGAGTCATGCAGGTGCCGTCCGGTGCCTGCGTGGCTCGCGATTCATTTTTTTGCGGGCCTTGGGGCTCGCTCCTGCAAAGTGTAAAAACGGCTGTCTATGAAAACCCCTCTCTGGTTTCCCCAAAGTTTCTTCTCTCGCACTCTCTGGCTTGTCCTGATAGTCGTTCTGTTTTCCAAGGCGTTGACGCTGGTTTACCTGCTCATGAACGAAGACGTATTGGTCGACCGCCAGTACAGTCACGGTGTGGCACTGACCCTGCGCGCCTATTGGGCCGCTGATGAGGAAAACCGCAACAAGATTATCGATGCCGTTGATCTGGTACGCGTCGTGGGCGGTGGTGTGCCTGAGGGTGAGCAACACTGGCCTTACAGCGAAATCTACCAACGTCAGATGCAAGACGAACTTGGTCCCGATACCGAAGTTCGCTTGCGCATGCATACGTCTCCTGCTCTGTGGGTGCGTGCGCCCAGCCTGGGTGAGGGCTGGTTGAAAGTGCCGCTGTATCCGCATCCGCTTCGCGGGCAGAAAATCTGGAATGTGCTGGGATGGTTCCTGGCAATCGGCTTGTTATCCACAGCATCGGCATGGATTTTCGTCAGTCAGCTCAACCAGCCGCTCAAGCGTCTGGTGTATGCAGCTCGTCAACTGGGGCAGGGGCGCAGTGTGCGCTTGCCAATAAGTGACACTCCCAGCGAGATGACCGAGGTGTACAGCGCCTTCAATCAAATGGCTGAAGATGTCGAACAGGCAGGCCGTGAGCGTGAACTGATGCTTGCGGGCGTGTCCCATGACCTGCGAACACCGTTGACCCGTTTGCGCCTTTCTCTTGAGCTCATGGGCAACCACAGCGACCTTTCAGACGATATGGTGCGTGACATTGAAGACATGGATGCGATTCTCGATCAGTTCCTGGCCTTTATCCGTGATGGACGTGACGAGCCGGTCGAAGAAGTTGATCTGTGTGATTTGATCCGCGAAGTGGTAGCGCCCTACAACCAGAACGGTGAGCAGGTTCGCTTGCGCTTACAGCCGATCCAGCCGTTTGCGTTGCGGCGGGTATCGATGAAACGCCTGCTCAACAACCTGATCGGCAATGCCCTGCACCATGCGGGCGAAGACGTTGAGGTTGCGGCTTATGTGTCTGGAGACGTCAGTGCACCGTACGTGGTGCTGAGCGTGATGGACCGGGGCGCAGGCATTGACCCTTCGGAGCTTGAAGACATCTTCAACCCGTTCATTCGTGGTGATCGTGCTCGTGGTGGCAAAGGCACTGGGTTGGGACTTGCGATCGTGAAGCGGATTGCCTCCATGCATGGCGGCAATGTCGAGTTGCGCAACCGCAGCGGCGGCGGGCTGGAAGCCCGTGTACGCCTGCCGCTGGGGCTGATGTTGCCAAGAGGGGCTGTCTAGCTTTTTCTGGCTCTGTGGGAGCGGGCAAGCCCGCTCCCACAGGGTTTGATGCGTGGTTAGCCTTTGCCCTTGGTCCGTGTCATATGCGGGCTGCTGTTTTTTTCCAGATGTTGAATGATGATCCCGGCCACATCCTTGCCAGTGGTGGTTTCAATCCCTTCCAGGCCCGGCGAAGAATTGACCTCCAGCACCAGTGGACCATGGTTGGAGCGCAAGATATCGACCCCCGCCACACTCAACCCCATGACCTTGGCCGCACGAATGGCGGTCATGCGCTCTTCAGGAGTGATCTTGATCAGGCTGGCGCTACCGCCCCGGTGCAGGTTGGAGCGGAATTCGCCAGGTTTGGCCTGACGCTTCATGGCCGCGATTACCTTGTCGCCAACCACGAAGCAGCGAATATCGGCGCCACCCGCTTCCTTGATGTACTCCTGCACCATGATGTTTTGCTTGAGCCCCATGAAGGCCTCAATCACTGATTCGGCCGCAGTCGCAGTTTCACACAGCACCACGCCGATGCCTTGGGTGCCTTCCAGTACCTTGATCACCAGTGGCGCGCCGTTGACCATCTCGATCAGGTCGGGAATGTCATCAGGGGAGTGGGCAAAACCGGTCACCGGCAAACCCAGGCCACGACGCGACAGCAGTTGCAACGAGCGCAGCTTGTCGCGTGAACGGGCAATCGCTACCGACTCATTGAGCGGGAAAACACCCATCATTTCGAACTGACGCAGCACCGCGCAGCCATAGAATGTGACCGAGGCGCCAATACGCGGGATCACGGCATCGAAGCCTTCCAGCGGCTTGCCGCGATAGTGAATCTGCGGCTTATGACTGGCAATGTTCATATAGGCGCGCAGGGTATCGATCACTACCATTTCATGGCCTCGTTCGGTACCGGCTTCAACCAGACGACGAGTGGAATACAGACGCGGGTTACGCGACAGCACAGCGATCTTCATGCAACACCTGTGGCAGAGGTAGTAGTGACCGGAAACACCGGCTTGTCTTGAACGTATTTATGTTCTGGATTGACGACCAGTTGGCCGTCAATCAGGGCTTTTGAGCCCAGTAATAAGCGGTAGCGCATCGATTTGCGGCAGGCGAGGGTGAACTCGACCTGCCAGACCCGATCGCCCAGCGCCAGGCCGGTACGGATGACATAGCGAACCTGGGTGTGACCATTGGAGCTTTTTATGGTTTTTATGGCCACCAACGGGGCTTCACAGCGGCGGTGGCGCAGCTGTACCAGCGTGCCCAAATGGGCATTGAAACGTACCCACTTTTCACCCTCGCGCTCAAAAGGCTCGATCTCGGTGGCGTGCAAGCTGGAGGTACTGGCACCGGTGTCGATTTTCGCCCGCAGGCCGGCAACTCCCAAATCGGGAAGCGCCACCCACTCGCGCAGACCGACAACGGTCAAGTGATCAAAAGTCTTCAATATAAGTAACCAGCGATTAACGTATTCAGGCTGCAGGAGAAACCCTGCAGGTAAAACAATCGGCGATGCCGACTTGGCGGTGTAGAAAGGGTATTCACGCAGAATATCCGGTAAATGGCGACAGTTATCTACGTGTACGCTGTTCAGCAGGCAGGCATTCTATCGGGCTGATTGCTTCAGTTGTTCATCGTAAGTAGTAGTACAGTTCTGAATATTCAAATGAAGAGGAATTCCAGTGGCGCAAAAACAGGAAGAGGACGACAAGGTTCGCCTGGACAAGTGGCTCTGGGCAGCGCGCTTTTACAAAACTCGTGCACTGGCCAAAGCCGCGATTGAAAGCGGCAAGGTGCATTGCCGTGGTGAGCGCTGCAAACCGAGCAAAGAGCCACGCTTGGGCGATGAGTTGCAGGTCCGTGTAGGTCTTGAAGAGCGTACTGTGGAAGTCAAAGCGTTATCAGTGGTGCGTCGAGGCGCTCCCGAGGCTCAATTGTTGTACGCCGAAACCGAACAAAGCATCGCCAAGCGCGAAAACGCGGCGGCTATGCGCAAATCCGGTGCAATGGGCATCAGCACCGATGGAAAGCCAACCAAGAAACAACGACGCCAATTGCATCAATTCCATGACGCCAGTGGTGCCGAGTGAGCTGACCGCTGTTCGCAAACCGTACGTCGAGTCTGTGTGCGCATAACTTGTAATCATCCCTGCATGGCGCCATATAAGGTCCTTAGACCTGCACGACATTCAACGATCCGTACACATTTTGTCACCAATTCAGAACCTTATTCTTATGTCCGACATACTCAAAACCGATGCCACACAACGCTTTATGTTCGATACCAGCGACGCCCGCGGCGAACTGGCTTCGCTGGAGCACAGCTACGCTGACGTGTTGGCCAAGCACGCTTACCCACAGCCGGTCCAGCAGTTGCTGGGCGAGCTGATGGCCGCCGCTGCGTTGCTGGTGGGCAACCAGAAAATCGATGGCTTGCTGAGCCTGCAGGCCCGTTCCGAAGGCCCGGTTCCGCTGTTGATGATCGAGTGCACCAGCGACCGTGAGATACGCGGTCTGGCCCGTTTCGACGCCGACAGCATTGCTCCGGATGCCACTCTGGCCGATCTGCTGCCTAACGGCGTACTGGCCATTACCATTGATCCTACTGTTGGCAAACGCTACCAGGGGATTGTGGACCTGAACGGCGAAACCCTGGCTGACTGCTTCACCAACTACTTCGTAATGTCTGAGCAAGTGCCAACCCGCTTCTGGCTGGTTGCTGATGGCAAGCGTGCCCGTGGCATGTTCCTGCAGCAGTTGCCTGCCGACGTGGTCAAGGATGAAGACGAGCGAGTCGACAGCTGGGACAAGTTGCTGATGTTGGGCGATACCCTCAAGGCTGAAGAGCTGCTGGGGCTGGACAACGAAACCATCCTGCACCGTCTGTATCACGAAGAAACAGTGCGCTTGTTTGACAACGAAGCCATTGAATTCAAATGCAGCTGCTCCCGTGAGCGCTCGGGTAATGCCCTGACCAGCCTGGGTCATGAAGACGCGTTGACCCTGGTTACCGAACATGGCGGTCATATCGAAATCGACTGCCAGTTTTGTAACGAGCGCTACCTGTTTGATGCCGCCGATGTCGATCAATTATTCGCTGGCGCTGGTGTCGAATCCCCTTCTGGCACTCATCACTAAAACGATTCAGCCTAGGTAAAACACCTGTCAAACCCCGTTCTTGCGCGGTTCTGACAGGTGGGCCCTACTCTTTTTGGGGTTTTCTGGCATAATCCGGCCCACTTTTTTCGCGGTAGTAGTGCAAACTTTTCTACTACAAAACGTTTGGCGCACTCGGCCAATGGCCGACGGGGAACCTCATGACGCAAGCTAATAACGCCGTGTACACCGATCTGAGCATCGACGATCTGGTCAAAGAAGCCCTGAGCCGTGGTGAAGGCGAGCTTGCCGACAATGGCGCACTGGTTGTCGAAACTGGCCACCGTACAGGCCGTTCACCGGCTGACCGCTTCATTGTTGAAGAACCGTCCACTCAGGCATCCATTGCCTGGGGCCCGATCAACCGCAAGTTCCCGGCCGACAAGTTCGATGCCTTGTGGGACCGCGTCGAGGCTTTCAACAACGCGCAAGAGCATTTCGTTTCCCACGTGCATGTAGGTGCTTCCGAAGACCACTACCTGGCCGTGAAAATGACCACCCAGACTGCCTGGCAGAACCTGTTCGGTCGTTGCCTGTTCATCAATCCGGCTCAGTACAACCCGGCCGGTCGTGAAGAGTGGCAAGTGCTCAATGTGGCCAACTTCGAGTGCGTACCTGAGCGTGATGGCACCAACTCTGACGGTTGCGTGATCCTCAACTTCGCCCAGAAAAAAGTGCTGATCGCCGGCATGCGTTACGCCGGTGAAATGAAAAAAGCCATGTTCTCGGTACAGAACTTCCTGTTGCCTGCTGCTGACGTATTGCCTATGCACTGCGCGGCCAATATTGGCGAAGAAGGCGACGTGACCCTGTTCTTCGGCCTGTCGGGTACCGGTAAAACCACCCTGTCCGCCGATGAAAGCCGTTACCTGATCGGTGATGACGAACACGGTTGGGGCGAAGGTGTGGTGTTCAACATCGAAGGTGGTTGCTATGCCAAATGCATCGACCTGTCCGAGAAGAACGAGCCGGTCATCTGGAAAGCCATCAAGCACGGCGCCGTGCTGGAAAACGTTGTTCTCGACGATGCCAAGCACCCTGACTATGCCGATGTCAGCCTGACCCAGAACAGCCGCGCAGCTTACCCTCTGGAGCATGTTGCCAAGCGTTCCGAGAAGAACCTGGGCGGCGAGCCAAACGCTGTGATCTTCCTGACCTGCGACCTGACTGGCGTATTGCCACCTGTGTCGATCCTCAGCGAAGAACAGGCGGCCTACCACTTCCTGTCTGGCTACACCGCATTGGTGGGCTCGACTGAAATGGGTTCGGGCAGCGGCATCAAGTCGACGTTCTCCACCTGCTTCGGCGCACCGTTCTTCCCGCGCCCGGCTGGCGAATACGCTGAGCTGCTGATCAAGCGCATCCGCGGCTTCGGCTCCAAGGTGTACCTGGTTAACACCGGCTGGACCGGCGGTGGCTACGGCGTTGGCAAGCGTTTCAACATCCCGACCACCCGTGGCGTGATTGCAGCGATCCAGAGCGGTGCTCTGATTGGCGTAGAAACCGAGCACCTGGACACCATCAACCTCGACGTGCCTTTGGCCGTGCCGGGCGTTGACACTGTTCTGCTCAACCCACGCAACACTTGGGCAGACAAAGCTGCCTACGACGAAGCTGCCAAGGCATTGGCTGGCCTGTTCGTAGAGAACTTCAAGAAGTTCGACGTCAGCGACGCGATCAAGGCAGCGGGTCCGAAGGCGTAAGCATTCGGTCAGTGTGTTGATCCATAAAAAAGCCGCCTGAGAGGGCGGCTTTTTTGTGCCTGTGCAGTTCTTGTGGGAGCGAGCCCGCTCGCGAAAGCATCACCGAGATCATTCGGATAAACCGCATCGCCTGCATCGCGAGCAGGCTCGCTCCCACAATAATCCCTGCAAGGCTCGAATTCTGTAGGCGCCAAAGTTGAAGTGGGAGCGAGCCCGCTCGCGAAAGCATCACCGCGATCATTCGGATAAACCACATCGCCTGCATCGCGAGCAGGCTCGCTCCCACAATAATCCCTGCAAGCTCGATTCTTCAGGGCGCCAAAGTTGAAGTGGGAGCGAGCCCGCTCGCGAAGGCATCACCGCGATCATTCGGATAAACCGCATCGTCTGCATCGCGAGCAGGCTCGCTCCCACAATAATCCCTGCAAGCTCGACTCTTCAGGGCGCCAAAGTTGAAGTGGGAGCGAGCCTGCTCGCGAAGGCATCACCGCGATCATTCGGATAAACCGCGTCGTCTGCATCGCGAGCAGGCTCGCTCCCACAATATTCCCTGCAAGGCTCGAATTCTGTAGGCGCCAAAGTTGAAGTGGGAGCGAGCCCGCTCGCGAAGGCATCACCGCGATCATTCGGATAAACCGCATCGCCTGCATCGCGAGCAGGCTCACCACAGAACGTTTCGCCTAAGCTTCCAGGCTTTGCGTATCCCAATGGCCGCTTCTGATCGCCGCGTACAGCATGCCGATGGTCAAGGGTACTTTGCCCTCGCGGCCCTTGGCCTTGCGCTTGAGATGCGGGTCGTTGCCCGCAGGCTGGAAGTAGCGGTAGGCATCATAGTCCGCCAATTCGAGCCCGAAACGCTCCTCAAGAGCTTCCATCAAATGCTGGGCATCGGTGCCATTGCAGCCAAGATCTGCGTTGATCGCGGTTTTTAGGCTGATGGTTTTGTGTTCCGGCAGGCCGATTTCTTCATGCAGCAACTGCATCAGCTCGCGCAGGATGGGGGTGTCCGGGAGGTCGGTGGCGAGTTTCATTATCAAAAGTCCGAAATGAGTTTCAAGGAATCTCTCCTGGCGAATGACTCTTCAACCAGTCAGCCAGTGCTGCGTTCATGCGTGTTTGCCAGCCGGGGCCGGAGGCCTTGAATTGCTCTACGACTTCGGGAGCAAGACGGATGGTGATTCGTGTGAGCACTTTGTCCGCCTTGGGTCTGCCGCGTTTAATCAACAGCGGACCTTTGAACTCGTCGGCAGCTTCAAAAAAGGCTTCTGTCAGTTCGGGCGCGTCATCCGGGTCAACCCAGTCGATGGGCGTAGAGTGCTTGTTCGCGCTCATTGGCTTTCCTCATGGAAATAATACGGCGGTCCGCGCCGCGCGGTGTCCAGACCAAAACAATCATGCGCTCCTGTAACAGGCCGATGCTGATTAGTCGGACTTCGCTGTAATCCTGGCGTGAGTCTTCAGATGTGAAGTGATGACCTGCAAATAGGGTTTTTGCGTCAGCGAAATCAAGGCCTCGCTCGATTAGCGTCTTGTTGCGTTTGGTGATGTCGTAGGTTATTTGCATCAATTTATCGTATGCACAATAAATACTACTGGCAAAATCCAGTTGTTGCCAAACTCTGCGTTTTCTCCTGACAAAGGGTTATTCAAGGCATCTTGGCTCGACCCTGTATCATCCCCTCTCAATTTGCCCCCGGCCTTTTCTCGATCGGCTGCAAACCTGGCGTAGAGTTTTGCGCTTTGCAACGGTCAAAGGAGTGACAGTCATGCACAACACCCTGGAACAGGTCTTCGGTTATCCACAGTTTCGTGCCGGGCAAGAAGCGGCGATCAGTGCCGTGTTGGCCGGGCGTTCGGCGGCGGCGATTTTCCCTACGGGATCGGGTAAATCCCTGTGTTACCAACTGCCGGCGTTGCTGTTGCCTCACCTGACGCTAGTGGTTTCGCCGCTGTTGGCCCTGATGCAGGACCAACTGGCTTTTTTGCAGCGCCACGGGATTGCAGCGGCCAGCATCGATTCGGCGCAAAGCCGCGACGAGGCAAGCGCCGTCATGGCCCGGGCGAAAGCGGGCGAGTTGAAGATCCTGATGATTTCGGTCGAGCGCCTCAAGAACGAGCGCTTTCGTAACTTTTTGCAGCAAGTGCCGATTTCCCTGCTGGTGGTGGACGAAGCGCACTGTATTTCCGAGTGGGGGCATAATTTCCGTCCGGACTACCTGAAGCTTCCGGACTACCAGCGCCAGTTCAATATCCCGCAAGCGCTGCTGCTGACAGCTACCGCGACCCCGAATGTGATCGCTGACATGCAGGTCAAATTTGCGATTGCCGAGTCGGACGTCATCACCACCGGTTTCTACCGCGCCAATCTCAATCTGTGGGTCGAGCCCGTCACTGGCGCCGCCAAGCGTCAGCGCCTGGTGCAGTGGATGGGCGAGCGTATCGGCCAGCCGAGCATTGTGTATGTCACGCTGCAAAAGACCGCCGAGCACATTGCCCAGCACTTGAACCAGAACGGGATCAGCGCCAACGCCTATCACGCCGGTTTGCCCCACGATCAGCGCGAGGGCATTCAGCGCCAGTTCATGGGCGGGCAGTTGAATTGCATCGTTGCCACCATTGCCTTTGGCATGGGCATCGACAAGAGCGACATCCGCAACGTGGTGCATTTCGACTTGCCCAAGTCGATCGAAAACTACAGCCAGGAAATCGGCCGCGCCGGGCGCGATGGCGATCCCTCCGAGTGCCTGGTACTGGCCAATCGCGACAGCCTCAACGTTTTGGAAAACTTTGTGTACGGCGACACGCCGGAGTTTCAAGGCATTCGCTGTGTGCTTGATGAGTTGCGTGAGGTGATTGCTGAAGGTCAGTGGGAATTCATGCTGCTGCCTCTGTCCGATCAGAGCAACATTCGTCAGTTACCGCTCAAGACTTTGTTGGTCCAGTTGGAACTGCGTGGCCTGATTGCCCCTCGCTATGCCTATTTCGCCGAATATCGTTTCAAGTTCCTGATCGAACCCGATGTGTTGCTGGCCAAGTTTGAAGGCGAGCGTCAGCAATTCGTCTCAGCCATCATTCAGACTTCCAGTCGTGCCAGAACCTGGGCCACGGTGAATTTCGACGCGCTGTACAGCCAGCATCAGGCCGACCGGAACCGGGTGGTCAAAGCGCTGGATTACTTTCAGGAGAAGGGTTGGATCGAACTTGAAAGCAAGCAGATGACCGAGGTCTATAGCCTGTTGGTTCAAGATTTTGATGCCCAGGCTCTGAGCCTGGAGCTGCATGCCTACTTCACGGCTCACGAGCGTGGCGAGATTACGCGGATTCACGCCATGTTGGCGCTGTTCGCCAGTGAAACCTGCTTGAGCTACCGGCTGGCGCAGTATTTTGGGGATGAGCAGGCGCCGCAGCAGTGCGGCCATTGTTCAGTGTGTGCAGGGCAGGTCGCTCACTTACCGGAGCCACCCGCACTGATGCCGCTTGTGGATAAAAACTTCGAAGCGCTGTGCGGTGCTTTTATCCACAGGCATCAGGAGTTCACGGGAAGTTATCCCCCGGCAGAACGCCTGACCCGGTTTTTATGCGGGATCAGCGTGCCGATGTTCACCAAGATGAAAGCGCGTGCCATTCCAGGTTTTGCGGCATTGGAGAACTACCCCTATGCCGAGGTCCGGGAATGGGCGGTGAAAGGGCTGAGTTAACAGGTAGTCGCTGCCGCAGGCGGCGAGGGCGACCGCAGGTTTTTGTTACCCCAACAACTCGCGCAGCACCCGGGTGAAGTCGCGGCAACTGACTTCTTCATCGGCATGACGGCCGTCGCGCACCACCCACTGGCCGTTGACCAATACGTCACGCACCTGACGGTCGCCGCCAGCAAACAGCCAGCGGTTAAGAATCGCATCGTCCTGAGCCGTGGCCAGGTACGGGTCGTTACCGTCAAGCACCAACCAGTCGGCGCGCTGGCCCACGGCCAATCCGGCAACCGCCTGGCCCATTGCCTGAGCGCCGCCCACCAGTGCCGCGTCGTACAACGTTCGGCCGATCATTGGCTGATCGCTGCGATACATCCGGTTGCGGCGCTGATCGCGCAAGCGCTGGCCGTATTCCAGCCAGCGCAGCTCTTCAACCACGCTCAGGGACACATGGCTGTCCGAGCCAATGCCCATTCGCCCGCCTTGAGCAAGGAAATCCACGGCCGGAAAAATGCCGTCACCCAGGTTGGCTTCGGTGGTAAGGCACAACCCGGCCACGGCCTGGCTCTGCGCCATCAGCTGGACTTCGGCAGCGTTGGCGTGGGTCGCATGCACCAGGCACCAGCGCTGATCGACCTCGACATTGTCGTACAGCCACTGGATCGGACGCTTGGCGCTCCAGCTCAGGCAATCGTCGACTTCCTTTTGCTGCTCGGCGATGTGGATATGCACCGGGCAGGTCGTGTCACTGGCCTGCAGCACTTCGTGGATTTGCTCGGGGGTGACGGCGCGCAGCGAGTGAAAGCATAAACCCAGGGTTTGTGCCGGCTGTTGGGCCAGCAGCGGCTTTAACTGCTCCTGCAGCTTTAGATAGTGCTCGGTGCTGTTGATAAAGCGTCGCTGACCGTCATTGGGTGCCTGGCCGCCAAAGCCCGAGTGGCTGTAAAGCACGGGCAGCAAAGTCAGGCCAATGCCAGTGGAGCGTGCCGCTTCGCTGATGCGCAGCGCCAGCTCTGCCGGATTGGCATAGGGCTGACCTGACAGATCGTGGTGTACGTAATGGAATTCGGCTACCGAGGTGTAACCTGCCTTGAGCATTTCGATGTACAACTGACGAGCTATAACGCCGAGCTGCTCAGGGCTGATTTTTCCGACGAGCCGATACATTAAATCGCGCCACGTCCAGAAACTGTCGTTGGGATTGCCCGCCACTTCGGCCAAACCGGCCATGGCCCGCTGGAATGCGTGGGAGTGCAGATTCGGCATGCCCGGCAGCAATGGGCCGTTCAGCCGTTCGGCGCCGTGCGCGTCGGCATTGGCCTGGATTCGGGTCAAGTAGCCATCGGCACCGACCTCGATGCGGACATTGGTAGCCCAGCCTGTAGGCAGTAGCGCGCGCTCGGCAAAGAAGACGGACATCGGTTCGGTACCCCATTGCTTGTAATTTGTATATACATATACAGACGTTTGCCTGCTCGGTAAACTCCGGCAAGCTACGACTCTTAACTCATTACCAAGGATTGCCTGTGTCGACTCCGCCTGTCGTGTCCCCGCTGGCCGCCCACATGGGCGATAGCCCGGCCCCGCTTTACGCCCGAGTAAAGCAAATGATCACTGCGCAGATCCAGAGTGGAAACTGGCCGCCGCATTATCGTGTGCCCTCCGAGAGCGAGCTTGTGACCCAACTGGGTTTCAGTCGCATGACCATCAACCGTGCGCTGCGTGAAATGACCGCCGACGGCTTGCTGGTGCGCATGCAGGGCGTGGGCACCTTTGTGGCTGAGCCCAAGACGCAGTCCGCGCTGTTTGAGGTCAACAACATCGCCGATGAAATCGCAGCTCGTGGGCATACGCACAGCTGCAAGGTCATCAGTCTGGGTGAAGAAATGGCCGGCTCGGAACGTGCCGCTGTGCTCGACATGCGTGAAGGGCAGAAAGTTTTTCACTCACTGATCGTGCACTACGAGAACGGAATTGCCGTGCAAATCGAGGACCGTTTCGTCAATGCCCTGGTGGCACCGGATTACCTCAAGCAGGATTTCACCCAGCAAACGCCTTACGCCTATTTGTCCCAAGTCGCGCCGCTGACTGAGGGCGAGCACGTGGTTGAGGCGATTTTGGCTGACCCCAAAGAGTGCAAGTTACTGCAAATCGAGCCCGGCGAGCCGTGCCTGCTGATTCGCCGCCGCACCTGGTCGGGTCGTCAGCCTGTGACCGCCGCCCGATTGATTCACCCCGGTTCCCGTCATCGACTTGAAGGACGTTTCAATAAATGAGTCAGCCTGTAGTTTTACGTGCCGTCGACTACCCGCGCATGCCGTGGAAAAACGGCGGCGGTAGCACTGAAGAAATCACCCGTGACGCAGGCGAGGGCCTTGATGGCTTTGGCTGGCGCCTGTCGATTGCGGACATTGGCGAGTCCGGCGGCTTTTCACGTTTTGACGGCTATCAGCGAATCATCAGCGTGCTGCAAGGCGCAGGCATGAACCTGCAAGTCGACGGTGTGAGCACGCGGGCACTGTTACCGTTCGATGCTTTTGCGTTCAAGGGTGAAAGCGCCGTCGCCTGCACCCTGATCGATGGACCGATCCGCGACTTCAACCTGATCTACGCCCCGCAACGCTACACCGCGCGGCTGCAATGGCTGGAAGCGACAACCCCGCAGCGCTTGTTCAGTTCGGCGCATACACTGGTGGTTTTCAGTGGGGGTGAATCTGTACACGTGGCCTTGGGTAGTCGCTGTCACGAACACCTGGGCCGTTACGATTGCCTGCAACTGAGCGGCAATCGCGAGTTGCTGGAAGTGACGGTAACAGGCTTGTGCTGTGTGATTGAGTTGAGCACGGTCTAACTAGCCATGTAGTCGCTGCCGCAGGCTGCGAAGGGTTGCGGAGCAACCCGTTTTCTTGGGCGCCCACGTCCCGCTTCGCAGCCTGCGGCAGCGACTACACACGCTACACGCTCTGTTACCGAACGCCCCAATTCAGCGCGCGCACCCTCCTCAGTAACACTCCTGCGAATCATTCGTTCTCTTCTCACAAACCTGGCGCACGGTTTTTAGCCTGTGTTTTCGGGCTCTCAAACTTTTTCATTTGCGAATTTCACACATTGGCCGCTAACTTGCATATGCTTGTATGTACAAGTACATAAGTGTGCGTCGATCCTCTTCTCACACCCGACGCATCCGACTATCGCTGAGGAGTTACCCGTGACTTCAACTACCCCAAAATCGCCTGCTGAGTTCACCCGTCACCGTGATGGTGAAATCCGCGCCGCCCGTGGCACCCAGCTCACTGCTAAAAGCTGGATGACCGAAGCGCCGCTGCGGATGTTGATGAACAACCTCGACCCGCAAGTGGCCGAGAACCCG
>NZ_JYKZ01000018.1 GCF_001043005.1 Pseudomonas psychrophila | reverse complement strand
GTTGCAGAACGTTACTGATCCACCAGGCCTTTTCAGCACTGAAATGGTTGAGCAGCGCGCCGATTGCAATCCCGAGGACCAGACCAATCAGGATCTGCCAGGCGAGGCTAAGTTTTGCCTTCTTCATGTCATTACCCTTACTTCAAGTGGACTCGGGCAGAGGCTCAGACTAGAGCGCTCGAAAGCGCAAAAAATCAGATACCTCTACCCCCGTAGAAGGTCGCCCAAACCGAGCCAGAAAGGCTCTTTGGCAGGCGAAAAAAGGCGCAACTATTCCCATGCATGAGGTAGCCGTCTAATGCCGTAAACGCCTACCCTATGCCGAATCGGCATGGGTTTTGTCCGACAAGACCTCAAATCGCCCCCTCTGCGATTGCACAGAATAGACGACATAAGTGCCGTAGACCGGCTGTTTCAAGGTCTTTTTAGCCAAGAAGGGAGTGGCATTAAGCCGCATATATCCAAGAAATATCCGACAACACAAATCAGATATAAGTCCGGGCTATTTTTCTGTTTGTCGATATACGGTCGACGTTTCGAAGTGCTGTTCAGGCCACATTTGTTTTCAAAAAAATGAACCCTGATAAGGCATTACGTATACCGGGAGGTTTTCTTCAGGCACAAAAAAACCAAGGCAAAACCTTGGCATCCGTGAAGCCTGTAACCGGTTTCATGCCCCGCGGCCGCCGCCTGCTATTAACAGGGCAGCGGCCACTTCCTTAAAGGATGGGGCGAGCATGCCTAGCCTCGACCGCGACGACCAAAGATGAAGGACACCACAAACATGACCAGGAACACGACAAAGAGAATCTTGGCGATGCCGGTCGCGGTGCCCGCAATACCACCGAAGCCCAAAACTGCAGCGATGATGGCGATAATCAGGAAGGTAATTGCCCAACTCAACATGGTGATTCTCCTTATTACTGTGGGAAGCAGGATGATGCCGCTGGTTTAATTCGATGCCCGATCAGGGCCTCAATGTTGTGAACACTCAAAACACCCAACGTTCCGGTGTAGGTTGAGCGTTGGCTATTTGTGTTTCGTCAGAGGCCGCCAGTTCGTAGCCACCTTTGGGATCAGTCACAGATCCCAGTGCCTTGAAGTGCTGCTGTGGTGCGGCGGAGTGCAGAGCTGTAGCGACGGGCTGCGTCGCTGCCTCCATTCGGCTCCACTGTTGACCACCGATCAAAGTCACCGACAAGGCCAGGCTGGCAAACAAGCCCTGCTGTAGATGCAATGACGAAACGCGCATGTTGGAGAAATTTTGACGATTCATGTTCAAACTCCTGCCACCCGGTGGTCAATGTAAGGTTGCATCGCGGACCGCGACTCTCTATGCAAGGGTAATTGCAGGTGCCATGCCAGCTTTTGAACAGATAAAAAAGCTATATAAATCAGTTACTTACTTATTTTAAAAGTCCGCTTTTACGCGCATCCTGCACGATAGCCCCAATGCCCGTCGTGCGTTATGCACGATCCCGTAGCAGTTGCTGAAGGAACGAGGCGGCGTAGCCGTCGTAGAACCGGAGCTCTATGGTGCAACAGGAAATCCGTTGACTCAGGATTTACGACGGCTGCGCCGCCGAACGCAGCCTCGCTCCGCGAGCCAGCTGCTACGAGGGTAAATTCCCACCATCGATCAAGACCCGATATTCAGCCTATTCAGCTTTAAAATCAGATAGTTACTTCAGGCAATACAACGCTTTCAGTGCTAGCCTCGGAATGAATCCTGAAAAATCATGCAACTTGCCCGATTATTCCGACACTAACCAAGATCACTCATAAAGGAACGCAGGACATGGAATCAGCCAAAGAGCAACAGGGCCGCATTCTGCTGGTCGATGATGAATCAGCCATCCTGCGCACATTCCGCTATTGCCTCGAAGACGAGGGTTACACCGTTGCCACCGCCAACAGCGCGGCACAGGCCGACTCGCTGTTGCAACGCCAAGTGTTCGATCTGTGTTTTCTCGATCTGCGCCTGGGCGAAGACAACGGCCTGGATGTATTGGCCCAGATGCGCATCCAGGCGCCGTGGATGCGCGTGGTGATTGTCACTGCCCACTCGGCGGTCGATACCGCAGTGGATGCTATCCAGGCCGGTGCCGCGGACTATCTGGTCAAACCGTGCAGCCCTGACCAGTTGCGTCTGGCGACTGCCAAACAGTTGGAAGTGCGCCAGTTGTCCGCCCGTCTTGAAGCACTGGAAGGTGAAGTGCGCAAACCCAAGGACGGCCTGGACTCCCACAGCCCGGCCATGATGGCGGTGCTGGAAACGGCACGCCAGGTCGCGGGTACAGATGCCAACATCCTGATTCTCGGTGAGTCAGGTACCGGCAAGGGTGAGCTGGCACGGGCGATTCATGGCTGGAGCAAACGGGCCAAGAAATCGTGCGTCACTATTAACTGCCCGTCTTTGACCGCCGAGTTGATGGAAAGTGAACTGTTCGGCCATACCCGCGGAGCGTTTACCGGCGCCAGCGAAAGCACCTTGGGCCGGGTTAACCAGGCCGACGGCGGTACATTGTTCCTCGATGAAATCGGCGACTTCCCACTGACACTTCAGCCAAAACTGTTGCGCTTTATTCAGGACAAGGAATACGAACGCGTCGGCGACCCCGTGACCCGCCGTGCCGATGTACGAATTCTGGCCGCCACCAACCTCAACCTTGAGGACATGGTGCGTGATGGTCGCTTCCGTGAAGACTTGCTGTATCGCCTGAACGTGATCACCCTGCATTTGCCACCGTTACGCGAGCGCAGTGAAGATATCCTCACCCTGGCCGATCGCTTTCTGGCCCGCTTCGTCAAGGAATACGCCCGACCTGCACGAGGCTTCAGCCAGGATGCCCGTCTGGCGCTGGCCAACTACCGCTGGCCGGGCAATATTCGCGAACTGCGCAACGTGGTTGAGCGCGCGAGTATCATTTGTCCGCAGGAAGTCGTCGAAGTCAGCCACTTGGGCATGGCGGAACAAACCACCCCCAATGCCCCGCGCATCGGTGCCGCACTGAGCCTGGATCAACTGGAAAAAGCCCATATCGGCGCTGTTCTGGCCACCAGCGAAACCCTGGATCAAGCAGCAAAAACCTTGGGCATTGATGCCTCGACGCTGTATCGAAAACGTAAGCAGTACAACCTGTGAGCATCCGATGAGACTTGCGATCAAGCTGCGTACCCGTCTGTTCCTTAGCATTTCGGCGCTGATTACAGTGGCGTTGCTCGGGCTTTTGCTTGGCGTTGTTGGCGTCATGCAAATGGCCAAAAGCCAGGAAGCACTGATCCGTAATAACTTCATCACTTTGGACCTGGGCCTTAAGTTGCGTCAGTCACTGGGTGATCAATTGATCCTGATGCTGCGCAACAACCCAGATCCGCAGGCACTGCAAGCCTCCACCCAGGAGTATCAGGCCCTGCTCGAGGAGGGTATCGAGCATGAGCGAAAAAACGAACTTCACAGCGGCTTTGCTCAGGCACGGGAAGATTACGAGCGCTTTTTACAAGCGTTCCATAAAGCCAGCAGCACATCGCTCAATCTGAGCACTGACAACGAGCTTTCAAGTCGTTTCAATCAGTTGCGCAATGGGCTGATCACTGAGCACCGCCGAGCGCTGGATACTATTTATGCCGCACAGGAAGCCGCCCGTGACCGCGCCATAATCATCGCTTCCCTGCTGGGTCTGGTCGGCCTTGCGGTGCTCATCATCGGCTTTATTACCGCCCATGGCATTGCCAGGCGCTTTGGCGCGCCGATCGAGGCGCTGGCCAAAGCTGCCGACAATATAGGCAAAGGTAACTTTGAGGTGGTGCTGCCCCTCTCTTCAGCCACTGAAATGAACCTGCTGACACGGCGCTTCGGCACGATGGCCGAAGCTTTGCGCCAACATCAGGCAACCAACATCGACGAGCTGCTGGCGGGCCAGCAACGGCTGCAGGCAGTGCTCGACAGCATTGATGACGGGTTGTTGATGATCGATCAGCAGGGGCGGCTAGAGCATTTGAATCCAGTGGCACAGCGGCAATTGGGTTGGGATGAAGGCCGTCTTGGCCAGCCACTGGGCGAAGCGTTGCAACGCCCCGAGCTCGACCAACAACTGCAAACGGTGCTGCGCGGTGGCAGCCTTGAACGGTTGCCGGAAGACTTGAGCGTCGACATAGAGGGCGAGAACCGACTTCTGACTTACAGCCTGACTCCGGTCAGCCAACCCAAAGGGCCGATTCTCGGGGCTGTGATGGTGCTCCATGATGTAACCGAGCAGCGCGCGTTTGAGCGTGTGCGCAGCGAGTTTGTACTGCGCGCGTCCCATGAGCTGCGCACCCCCGTTACCGGTATGCACATGGCGTTCGGGTTATTTCTGGAGCGTGCGCGCTTTGACCCGCAATCCCGTGAAACCGATTTGCTCAACACCGTAAACGAAGAAATGCAGCGCCTGATGCAGTTGATCAATGACCTGCTGAACTTCTCTCGTTATCAGAACGGCATGCAAAAGCTGACCCTGGCCCCCTGCAACCTTCAACAGATGCTTGAGGACGCAAGTGCCCGCATCGCAGCACAGGCCGCGGCAAGGCATATCGAGCTAGTGCTCGAACTTCAAGAACCACTGCCTGTGCTTAATGCCGATCAGGCCCAGCTTGAACGTGTGCTGGATAACCTGCTGGATAACGCCTTGCGCCATACCGCCGATGGCGGGCAGATTCGCCTTCAGGCCCGACGTCATGCTGAGCGGGTGATCATCAGTATCGAAGACAATGGCGAAGGTATTGCCTATAGCCAGCAAGGCCGTATTTTCGAGCCCTTCGTGCAGGTGGGTCGCAAAAAGGGCGGTGCTGGCCTTGGTCTGGCGCTGTGCAAGGAGATTGTGCAATTGCATGGCGGGCGCATTGGGGTGTATTCACGTCCAGGGCAAGGCACGCAGTTTTACATGGCGCTTCCATTGCTGTAGCCCGCACTGGCTTATCAGTACTTTTGCGTGTTCAACACTTTCAAGATTGCCGCACTTTCAGCATCCGGTGTGCCATCGAAAAGCGCGGGCCTGAAGCGCATCTGAAACGCGGCCAATACGTGGCGGGTCGCGACATCCAGCTCGCCGGTTTGCGGTGTTTCATAGCCCAATAGCGCCAGTTGCTGCTGGAACCAGGTGATGCTCGGCAACGTGCTGGTAAACAATGCTTGCTCACGGGCCACGGCTTGCGCATTTGGCCAGATGCCAAACCCTGCTTCGGCCAGTCGCTTCCAGGGAAATAGCGGTCCAGGATCGAGCTTGCGCAGGGGGGCTATATCGCTGTGGCCTATGATGTTGCGCGGATCGATCTTGTAGCGGGTCGAAATGTCTTTGAGCAGCGCGATAAGCGACTGGACCTGACCTTCGGTGTAGGGATACCAGACTCGCCCTTCTGGCGTATCACGAAAACCCTTGTTCACGATCTCAATGCCGATGGAGCTGGAATTCAACCAGGTCCGGCCTTTCCATTGGCTTTCACCGGCGTGCCAGGCACGCTGGTTTTCGTCTACCAGTTTGTAGATTGTCGGCGGAGTATCGCCAATAAGGTAATGGCTGCTGACAGGACCATGGGTCAACAGCTCCAGAGAGCGCTCCAGAGAGGTTGAGGTGTAATGCAGCACCACGAACTGCACGCGGCTGTCGTAGTTGACCGATGGGTGACTGGTGTCCATGGGAGGGCCATTGGCGCAACCGGCCAACACTACGATGGACAAGATCAAAGCTGAAAATTTCATGGGCAAAGACAACACAGCTGAAAATTAATACTCAAGCATACCTCACTGCTCTTGTCGCGCAGCTGTACCACCGCACCGGGTTGGAACAAGCCTCCTGCTCGCGCACGAGCAGGAGGGCAGTTGCTACTTGCCGCACACCAGATAAAAGCTCGTCGATGAATCGCCCGACGGCCCATCGAGCCCCAGCATCAAGCCAATTACATTGACCTCTTCACGGGTCGGTTTGCCTGACAACTTTGCATTGCCATACAGCGTGTGTTCATAACTGGATTTATCATCGGCCGAGACCACACAAAACTTGGGAGCTTCTTTAAAGCTGCCGGGCATGAACTTCACATTATAACTGGCGGCGTAATCGGGCTGACTGGAATATTCAACCCGTTCAATCCAATAAGGTGATTGCGTTGCCAAGGTTCCATCTTTGTTGATATACGCCGAATAGAGGGCTGTCTTAACCGCCGCACTAGCTGAGACAGCGCCCGCCATTAAAAAAAGGACGGACAACAAGGAGATTAACGTTTTCATACATTACCTTTTGAGTCGCGCAGGGCGCCACACGGCCTGAACAGACAGGCATGGAGCTCTTAATGGACATCCGATCAATAAACAGATGACAGCACTGCGGCTACCTTAAAGCAACCTGGAACAGCCTGTTATTTGATATAAGTCGCTCACTCTTCGCCCGTCAAGACGTTATAAACAGGATTAACCAACACTGTTTAAAAACCGACAAGTACTACTGAACAATTGGAAAGCTATTACACAACTCAGCACTTACCAGGCAGCGATTATATAATCGATCAAGTTTAACTAACGATTGAAATTAGTGATCTGATGGACACGGATCAACCCCGTTGCGCCCGTTGGCCTTGACCCGATACAGCGCCTCATCTGCCCGCTTGATCACGTGCTCGCTGCGATCACCAGCCTTGAAGGCCGATACCCCGATGGAGGCCGTCAGGGTCACAGGTTCGCCCTTGAAGTGGAAAGGACACGCCTCGATGGCTGCCCGAAGCTTCTCTGCCCGCTGCAAGCCGGTCGCCAGTGGCGTGTTGGGCATCAGCAACACAAACTCTTCGCCTCCAAAACGGGCAACAAAATCGCTGGGGAGCAGGTGTTTGCGCAACTGCGCGGCGATGATCTTGAGCACCTTGTCGCCGGCCAGATGGCCATAACCATCATTGATACGCTTGAAATGATCGAGGTCGAGCATGGCAATCAGTAGCGGGGTGCCGTGAACGTGCCACTGTTCGACTTCACATTGCAGCCGTTCGCCCCATGCAGCCCGATTTGGCAGGCCGGTCAGCGGGTCTATCAACGCTTTCTGGCGCTGTTCTTCAAGGTGTTCGCGGTAACCTTGGGCCTGCTGCTCCATGTGCGTTATACGCTCGGCCAACCCTTGAAGATGGGCTGAGACTTCCTGCTCACGGGCATTTCGTTGCTGCTGATGCTGGTCCATCGTGCCCAGCAACCCCTCGAGACGGTTTTCCAGAAGGTGCTTGAGGCTGTTGAGATCGACAGCGTCTTGCACACTGCTTTGCAAACCATCAACGTGCTCGCGCAGTTGGGTGTGCAAGTTGTCCGCAGCGGAGCGTCCTTCGGCATGGCCTTCACTGGCGGCCTGAAGGTTGTTCTGGAACGACTCAAGGCGCCCGTTAAGTTGTTTGAGGTAAGTTTCGAATTCATGCTGGCCGCTATCGGTAATGGCCAGCATCAAAACGGCAAGATCATCGAGGATGGGTAGTAATTCGTACCAGTTCAACCCTTTTTCGAGACGCTTGCGCATGGCTTCGGCCTGCGGCCGGTGGTGCTCGGGCAGTGACAGGTCGTTCAGTAGACCGAGTAATGTGGATTCGATATGCGCCGCCACTGAGCTGTAAGACGGCTCGGGGCTCTCGGGCAGGGCATAAACGGCGTCGATTTCATCCTCAAGCGGTTCGCAACTGCTCGCCTTTTCGAGGACGGGAATCTCACGCTGCACGTCGGGCAGATTATTTTCTGCGTCGACCTGCGCGACTACCGACTCTAGCGCGCCTCCCGACTCCTGCTCCTCAGACTCTTCAAAAACCTCTGGCTCAGGTTCAGGGAGCACAAGGGCTTCAGCATCGGCCACGGGCTCGGCCTTGGGCTGCGGGGAGCTAATGTGCGGGCGCAGAGACTCAACGGCCGCCCTCGGCTCCACCTCTGGCGAGGAGGCGTCCAGTGGCTTGGCCACAACCGGTGAAGCGGTGACGGTCGGGGCGTGCACATGGGGAGCAGCAGCCACAGGCTCAATAAGAGGTTCGCTTGGTGGTTTATCGGCCTCATGGACCCCGAACAGGCGCTGCAACAGGCCCGGCCTGGGCGGTTCAGAGCCATTGGCTTGCAGCGACAGCGCCTGCCCCTGCAAGCGGCTTAGTTCGTCAAGCAGCAGAGGGATCTCACGGGCATGGGTCACGCGGTTGTCGAGTTGTTTGGCAAATGCCTTGAGTGGTTTGCTGATTTCACGGGGCAGCGCCAGGGCTTGCAGTTGCGTGACCAGGGTAGTGAGCGCCGCGCCCACTTGTTCAACCCGGGTTTCGCGACGTTGTTCCGAGTCGAGCACTGCCTTTTCCAGGCGTGGCAGCAAGGCAGCCAGAGCGGCGTCCATCTCGTTGGTGCGCACCACTTCGCGCATTTCCTTCATGCACTGATCGACGGTTCGATCAGTGCCTTCTGCCGCCAGGGTGCTACGTACAAGACCGCGACGCAGCAAGTCGAGACGAGCATTCCAGCGGCGCTCCAGCTTGTCTTGCTGCTCAACGCTTTTAAGGTATTTCTCTTTCCAGCGCGAAGCCTCGTCACTCATGCCAAAGGCCCACTGTCTGTCGGTCGCAAGGCAAGCTGTGAATCAACACCCACCGTGCCCGGCAGGCGGATATCAACCGCAACGGGCAAATGGTCGGAAATAGGCTGGTCCAGCACTTGTACCCGTTCTAGGGTCAAGCTTGGGCTGAGCAAAATATGATCAAGACAACGTTGTGGACGCCAACTGGGGAAGGTGGCCTCCATTTGCGGCGCCAACAACCCCAGGTCGCGCAGTGGCGATGTGTGCAGCAGGTCGTTGGCATGGGTATTCATGTCACCCATCAGGACTTGGTGCTGATACCCGCCAATCAGCTCGCGAATATAGGCCAACTGGCGAGTGCGGGTTTTTGTTCCCAGCGCCAGGTGCATGACCACAACCACCAGTGCATCAGGACCATCACCAAAGCGCACCAGAATCGCGCCACGCCCCGCAGGGCCAGGCAACGGATGATCTTCAATCGCGCTGGGGCGCAGACGGCTAAGCACCCCGTTGCTGTGCTGGGCCAGGCGACCCAGATTGCGATTGAGTTGTTGATACCAGTAGGGGAATTCGCCCTGTTGGGCCAGGTATTTGACCTGATTGATGTAGCCGGAGCGGTGACTGCCACCGTCCGCCTCTTGCAGGGCAACCAGGTCGAAGTCACCCAACAAGTCGCCTATGCGCTCAAGGTTTCCGGCCCTCCCCTTGTGTGGCAGCACATGCTGCCAACTGCGGGTCAGGTAGTGTCGATAACCTTGAGTGCTGTTACCCACCTGGATGTTGAAACTGAGCAGTCGCAGACGCCGATCATCCGGCATCTCGCAGGATGCCAGATGATCCTCGTTGATCTGCGGCTGGTGCAGACCAACGATTCGCTCGTTTTTCCAGCGGCGCATGGGGGCGGGCGCCGCTTAGTTTTTAGCGCTCGCGGCGCGCTCTTTGGCGATCAACTGATCGGCAACGCTCAATGCACCTTCGGGACCGCCGGAAGTACCCAGGTCAAAGCGATACTTGCCGTTAACGACCATGGTCGGTACGCCGGAGATCTGGTAGGCCTGAGCCTTTTTCTTGGCGTCCTCAACCTTGCCCTTGACGGCGAACGAGTTATAGGTGCTCAGGAACTTGTCTTTGTCGATGCCTTCACCTGCCAGGAATTCAGCCATTTCTTCCGGGGTAGCCAGCTTTTTGCCGTCATGAATTGCCTGGAAAACAGCTTTGTGAACCTTGTTCTCAACACCCATGGCTTCAAGGGTGATGAACAGTTGACCGTGAACATTCCAGATCCCGCCAAACATGGCTGGGATACGTACAAAGTTCACATCAGCCGGCAACTTTTCAGCCCAAGGATTGATGGTTGGCTCGAATGCAAAGCAATGCGGGCAGCCATACCAGAACAGCTCAACCACTTCGATCTTGCCAGGCACTGCAACCGGAACGGCGCTGCTCAGCTCTACATATTGTTTACCCGCCTCAAGCGGTTCGGCCGCTTGAGCGGTCATGCCAAACAGGCTGGCACTGACGAGAGCGGCGCTGAGGATCAGATTACGCATGCTTTACTCCTGGGCAGATAAGGTCGTTTCAACGCGACCTGTATTCAGACAGGTCCGCGCTGACTTGAGTTCGATAGTGTAACGGTAGATGCCATGAAAAAGGGCAGCCGAAGCTGCCCTTTGAGGTTCACATTCAAGGATTAAACGATCGTTAAGATGACCAGTCGTTTCCAGGACTGCCCCGCCGATCGTAAAACCTTAGTGCAGACCCTGAATATAGCTGGCCAGCGCCTTGATGTCCTTGTTGCTCATCTTGGCCGCAATGCCGCGCATGATCATCGAGTCACCATCGTTGGTGCGATCGCCTTCACGGAAGTCTGTCAGTTGCTTCTCGATGTAACTTGCATGCTGGCCACCCAGATGCGGGAAGCCGGCAGCTGCGTTACCCTGGCCGTCTGGCGAGTGACAACCGGTGCACGCTGGCATGCCTTTCTCAAGGTTGCCGCCGCGGAACAGGGCTTCACCCTGGGCAACCAGGGCCGGGTCGGCAGCGCCAATCGAACTTTTTTGGCTTGAGTAGAAAGCAGCGATATCGGCAAGGTCCTGATCGTTCAGGTTCGCCAGCAGGCCGGTCATTTCCAGCACCTGACGCTTGCCGTCCTTGATTTCATGCAACTGCTTGAGCAGGTAACGATCACCTTGCCCGGCCAGTTTTGGGAAGTTTGGGGCCATGCTATTGCCGTCTGGACCGTGACAAGCGCCACATACAGCGGTTTTTGCCTGACCTGCAGCAGCATCGCCTACAAGAGCGGTGCCTGCAGCCTGGGCAATACCGGTGACGCCCAAGGTCAACAGCAGACTCACGAGTAATTTGTTCATCAGCTAATCCAACTACGGCTAAGGGTTAAAGAGTTATGGGCCGGGCTTACTCGCTTATCCACTGTAGGACAGATCGGTAATCCTCGACACTGCAGTCCATGCACAAACCACGCGGCGGCATCGCCTTGAAACCCTGGATCACGTGTTGCACCAGCGCCTCCCTACCCTGCTCAAACCTTGGCTTTACTGCTGGCCAGCATGGCAGACACTGCAAACGCGGTTGTACACGGCTTCCGGATCCTGTGTAGCCTGAATGCTGTAACGTGGCATCAAGACACCGGCGACTAGCAGCCATTTCGTCATAAAACGACCTTTTCAGGGTTGGGAGCTTGCTGCGTTCTAATGCGCAACCTGGTTTTTTCGCTCCCGTGTTCTTCATCCTACGCTGGGACAAAGCGCACACAAAATCTGCGGCATTATATACTGGCGTCACTGAAACGGAAACGACACGCTCGCCGCGTCCATTCCTGACGCCGCTCACATCGGAAATCCCATGCAACTCAAGAACCCCATTCTAGGTCTGTGCCAACAGGCTACTTTCATGCTCAGCGCTGCCAAAGTCGATCAATGCCCCGATGACGAAGGCTATGAAGTCGCATTTGCCGGGCGTTCGAACGCCGGCAAGTCCAGCGCACTCAACACTTTGACCCACGCCAGCCTGGCGCGCACGTCGAAAACCCCAGGGCGTACTCAGCTTCTGAACTTCTTCCAGCTGGACGAAGAACGTCGCCTGGTCGATCTGCCCGGTTACGGTTACGCCAAGGTGCCGATCCCATTGAAGCTGCACTGGCAGCGTCACCTTGAAGCTTATTTCGGTAGCCGCGAAAGCCTCAAAGGTGTGATTTTGATGATGGATATCCGTCATCCAATGACCGATTTCGACCTGTTGATGCTCGACTGGACCGTGTCGAGCGGCATGCCGATGCATATTTTGCTGACCAAAGCCGACAAACTGACGTACGGCGCTGCAAAAAATACGCTGCTCAAAATTCAGTCGGATATTCGCAAGCAATGGGGCGACGCAGTCACTATCCAGCTATTTTCCACCCCTAAGCGCATGGGCCTGGAAGAGGCGTACACCGTTCTTGCTCGCTGGATGGAACTGCCGAACAAAGGCGAAGAGCTGGTCGAGGCTGGGGAGTAAAAATCCCGGGCAAAAAAAACCCCGGACTTCGCATGGGGGGAAGGAGGTCCGGGGTTTAAGTACTGGACCGCTAGGGCGGGGTCCAGATATCTGCCAACACTTAACACAACATTAGGAGCATTGAAGGGCTTCACCACCCGTTCAATAAATCTGAGTGGTGATTGGCAGATTTAGTTCCCAGAGGCTAAAAACGATTTGGAATAAGCCCCTACTCTGCAGCAGCAATAGATTTTTAGTGTGGGAGCGAGCCTGCTCGCGATGGCATCAACGCGGTCAATGCGACAGTCCGCGTCGCCTGCATCGCGAGCAAGCCCGCTCCCACATCCCCCCCTTTAGTGCGCCTCATCCCAGTTGTTGCCCACACCAACTTCGACCACTAGCGGCACATCCAGCTTCGCCGCTTCGCTCATATGTACGCGAACTTCATCGCGCACTTGATCCACCAGGTCTTCCCGCACCTCGAGTACCAGTTCATCGTGCACTTGCAGGATGACGCGGGCATCGAGACCCGACGCACTCAACCAGTTATCCACAGCCACCATCGCTTTTTTGATGATATCGGCTGCCGTGCCCTGCATCGGTGCGTTGATTGCCGTGCGCTCGGCGCCTTTGCGCAGGGCCGGGTTTTTCGCGTTGATTTCGGGCAGGTACAGGCGACGACCAAAAATGGTCTCGACATAGCCTTGCTCGGCGGCCTGGGTGCGCGTGCGCTCCATGTAATCGAGCACCCCCGGATAGCGCGCGAAATAGCGGTCGATATAGGCCTGCGACTGTTTACGGTCGACACCGATCTGCTTGGCGAGGCCAAAGGCGCTCATGCCATAGATCAAGCCGAAGTTGATCGCCTTGGCACTGCGGCGCTGATCCGTGGTGACATCACCCAGCTCAACACCAAAAACCTCGGCAGCCGTCGCGCTGTGTACGTCCAGATTGTTGCGGAAGGCGTGCAGCAAGCCTTCGTCCTTGGCCAGGTGAGCCATGATCCGCAGTTCGATTTGCGAGTAGTCCGCCGCCAGTAGCTTGTAGCCCTTAGGAGCCACGAACGCCTGACGAATCCGGCGACCTTCAGCAGTACGAATCGGAATGTTCTGCAGGTTTGGATCACTGGAGGACAAACGCCCTGTCGCCGTAACGGCCTGGTGATAGGACGTATGAATGCGGCCCGTACGTGGATTGATCTGCTCGGGTAGCCGATCGGTATAGGTGCTTTTCAGTTTGCTCATCGAGCGGTACTGCATCAGCACCTTGGGCAGCGGAAAGTCCTGCTCTGCCAATTCAGCCAATACGGCTTCGGCGGTCGAAGGCTGGCCTTTGGCTGTTTTGCTGATAATCGGTAGTCCGAGTTTTTCGTACAAGATCACACCCAGTTGCTTGGGTGAACTCAAGTTGAATTCCTCGCCCGCAATAGCAAAAGCCTCACGCTCAAGCGCGACCAGCTTGTCACCCAGTTCGACACTCTGGATACCCAACAGGTTGGCATCCACCAACGCACCCTGACGCTCAATGCGCGCCAGCACAGGCACAAGCGGCATCTCAATGTCGGTCAATACGGCGTTCAGGCTCGGGATTGCGGTCAGCTTTTCGTGCAGGACATGGTGCAAACGCAAGGTCACGTCGGCATCTTCGGCGGCGTAAGGGCCGGCCTGCTCCAGGGAAATCTGGTCAAAGGTCAGTTGCTTGACGCCTTTCCCGGCGATGTCCTGAAAACTGGTGGTGGTGTGCCCCAGGTACTTGAGGGCCAAGCTGTCCATGTCGTGACGGCTGCCTGTGGAGTCCAGTACATAGGACTCCAGCATGGTGTCAAAGGCAACGCCCTGCACCATGATCCCGCACGCCTGATCGCCACCGATGGCGCAGTTGGCCAGAATATTCATGTCGTACTTGGCGTGTTGTCCGACCTTGGCTTTGCTCGGGTCTTCCAGCAGTGGCTTGAGGGCGCGCAGTACGGTGTCGCGGTCCAGTTGCTCCGGCACACCCATATAGGAGTGGGTCAGCGGAATGTAGGCTGCTTCGCCCGGTTTGACCGCAAACGAGAGCCCCACCAATTGCGCTTGCTGCGCGTCAAGGCCGGTGGTTTCGGTGTCAAAGGCGATCAACTTGGCATCGTTGAGTTTTTTCAGCCATACATCAAAACGCGCCTGATCGAGAATGGTTTCGTACTGCTGCTCTTCGGCTGGGGCTGGCGGCGCTTCCTGCACGATCACCTGACCGGCACGCTTGGCCTCGCGCTCAACCTCGGCAATCCAGCTTTTGAATTCCAGTTCGGTATACAGCTCAATCAGTTTTTCACAGTCGGGAGCCTTGAGATGTAAGTCTTCCAGGCCAATATCCAGCGGCACATCGATCTTGATAGTCGCCAACTGATACGACAAGAACGCCATTTCCCGATGTTCTTCGAGTTTGGCGGGCAGGTTTTTTGCGCCTCGAATTGGCAGGGTCGGCACGATATCAAGCTTTTCGTACAGATCAGTCAGCCCACCGCCTACACCCACAAGCAAGCCAGACGCGGTTTTTGGACCAATGCCTGGAACGCCTGGAATGTTGTCGGACGAATCGCCCATCAGCGCGAGGTAATCGATGATCTGCTCGGGCGAAACGCCAAATTTCTCTTTTACGCCTTCAATGTCCATCACGCTGCCGGTCATGGTATTGACCAGAGTGATGTGGCCATCAACCAGTTGCGCCATATCCTTGTCGCCGGTCGAGATGACCACCGGTCGGTCTGCAGCTGCACTGCTTCGGGCCAGCGTGCCGATTACATCGTCCGCTTCAACGCCTTCAACGCACAATAGAGGGAAGCCCAGCGCGATCACACTGGCGTGCAGCGGCTCAATTTGAACCCGCATGTCATCGGGCATGCTCGGACGATTGGCCTTGTATTCGGCGTACATGTCATCGCGAAATGTCCCGCCTTTGGCGTCGAAAACCACCGCGAACGGACTGTCCGGATACTGCTTGCGCAGGCTTTTGAGCATGTTCAGCACGCCCTTGACGGCGCCGGTCGGCAGACCCTTGGACGTAGTCAACGGCGGCAGCGCATGAAAGGCGCGGTACAGATATGAAGAACCGTCCACCAGGACGAGGGGAGCTTGGCTCATGAGCAGGATCAACCTTTTCGGCGAGTCCGGCGCTAGAATGTCCGGACCAATGACGACAAAGGGACAAGGTTATCATGCGTACACTCAATCGCCTGTTGCTGACCGGTTTGTTTGCATTCACTCCGCTGGTAACCTTTGCAGCCGATGAAGCAGTCACCGCCGATCCAGATGTAACCATTCGCACGGAAGGCGATAAAACCATTCAGGAATACCGTCAAAACGGTTTCCTGTACGCCATCAAGGTCACCCCAAAAGGGGGCAAACCGTACTTTCTGGTGCGGGCTGATGGTACTGATGCCAATTACATCCGTTCCGACCAGCCGGATATGCTGATTCCATCGTGGAAAATCTTCGAATGGAAGTAGCGTCTTAACTTTAATTGGCGCCGCCTCACACGGCGCCCGTACTGGCAATTTAAATCATGTCTGTATTCACCCCACTGACTCGCAGCGAGTTGGAAACCTTCCTTGCGCCTTATGAACTCGGTCGCCTGCTCGATTTCCAGGGGATTGCCGCGGGTAGCGAAAATACCAACTACTTCATCAGCCTGGAGAAGGGTGAGTATGTCCTGACCCTGGTTGAACGCGGCCCGGTCAAAGAGATGCCGTTTTTTATCGAGCTGCTGGATGTACTACATGACGCCGACCTGCCGGTGCCTTTCGCCCTGCGCACCGTTGACGGCCAGGCCCTGCGCGAACTCAAGGGTAAACCGGCATTGCTGCAGCCGCGCCTGGCAGGCAAGCATATTCGCGAAGCCAACGCCCAGCATTGCGCCCAGGTCGGGGAGTTGCTCGGTCACTTGCACACCGCCACGCGCAACAATGTTCTGGAGCGCAAGACTGATCGCGGCCTGGACTGGATGCTGGCTGAAGGGCCAGCCCTGATGGCCGATTTGTCTCCTGATTCGGCACAATTGCTGCAGAAAGCGCTTCAAGAAATTACTGATCGCAAGGCACAGATTCTGGCACTGCCTCGTGCCAACCTGCACGGCGACCTGTTTCGCGATAACGCAATGTTTGAAGGCACCCATCTGACGGGGTTGATCGACTTTTACAACGCCTGCTCAGGCCCAATGCTGTACGACGTGGCGATTGCCCTGAATGACTGGTGTGCTGACGAGGACGGTCAGATCGACGCCCCCCGTGCGCGAGCGTTGCTCGGTGCCTATGCCGCACTGCGCCCGTTTACGGCAGCTGAAGCCGAGTTGTGGCCAACCCTGTTGCGCGTTGCCTGCGTGAGATTCTGGTTGTCACGCCTCATCGCCGCTCAGACCTTTGCCGGTCAGGATGTACTGATTCACGATCCGGGCGAGTTCGAAAAGCGCCTGGCATTGCGCCAGACGGTGACCGTACAACTGCCGTTCGCGTTGTAACAAACACTGAAATCAATTGTGGGAGCGGGCTTGCTCGCGATTCAAACGGCGCGGTGTATCTGAACAGACGCGTCGATCCAATCGCGAGCAAGCCCGCTCCCACAGAGGTTCTGGCAAGCTGCAACTTTTGTGAATGCCACACAATCTGTGGGAGTCGGCTTACAAACTTTCCAGGCACCCCGCCAAGTCATTACCCAGCTTTTCCAGCAACTGCTCGTAGCCCTGCGCCGTCGCGGGGGTATAGCCGCCCAATGCATCCAGCTCCGCCAGCTTTACCGGCAAGCCGGCCGTCAGCGTCTCTGCCAGTCGCGGACGCAGCGGTGGGTCGCTGAATACACACGTCTTGCCCACTTCCTGCAAACGCTTGCGCATGGCCGCTACGTGTTGAGCTCCCGGCTGTACTTCCGAAGCCACACTGAACGTGCCCGCGTGCTTGATCCCGTAAGCGCTTTCAAAATAGTCGTAGCCTTCGTGGAAGACGAAGAAAGGCTTGTCGGCTATCCCGGCCATGCGCGTCTTAAGGCGTGCATTCAGCGCATCCAGACGCTCATTGAAGGCCTTGAGGTTGCTCTGATATTTGGCCGAATTGGCAGGGTCTTTCTCGCTCAGGTCTGCGGCCATTTTTGCAGCGATTACCCGTGCATTGTCCGGCGCCAGCCACAAGTGCGCATCCAGTGTGCCAGGACGATGATCGTGATCATGTTCGGCGGCATCTTCTTCGTGCGAATGGCTATCTTCGGCGAAATGACGCAGTTTCAACCCTGGCAGGGCCTGCACCGTGACGGAAGGCAAAGTGCGGGTCTTGATCACCTTGGGCAAGAAACCTTCCATGTCGGGGCCGATCCAGTACAAAAGATCTGCCGCCTGCACGCGCCGTACGTCGGATGGGCGCAATGCATAGTTATGCGGCGAAGCATTGGGGGGCAAAAGCACCTCAGGATGCCCCACGCCGTCCTGTACGGCAGCGGCAATCAGTTGCAGGGGCTTGATGCTGGTCAGCACGTTCACCTCGGCCTGAGCCGGGTTAATCACCAGCAAACTGGTACTTAGAGCAAGCAAAATGGAAAAAAGACGGGGCACGATGAGCACTCATGGTGGCTGAAACAGGTAACATAATAACGTCTCTCTCAAAAATCGTCGCCGCCCATGCCTATAACACCGCTTGCCAGTCGTCCCCATGACCATTCTCATTGTGTCCACAGTGCGCTCACTGAGGCCGATGTCCTGTGCGCGCAAAAGGGCCTGCGCCTGACCGCGTTGCGTCGTCGGGTGCTGGAGCTGGTGTGGCAGAGCCACAAGCCGCTGGGCGCCTACGACATTCTGGCCGTGCTCAGCGAGCAGGACGGCCGTCGCGCAGCACCGCCGACCGTTTATCGCGCGCTGGACTTCCTGCTCGACAATGGTCTGGTGCACCGCATCTCATCGCTCAATGCCTTTGTCGGCTGCAGCCATCCCGAGCATCCGCATCAGGGACAGTTCCTGATCTGTCGCACGTGCCACGCCGCGATCGAGCTTGAACAAAAAACCATCAGTGACGCGATTATCAACAGCGCACGGGATGTCGGCTTTACTGTCGAAGGCCAAACCGTCGAAGTGGTCGGTTTGTGTTCCGGTTGCCGGGAGGCTTGATGAGCGCTGCACTGATTCGCCTGCAGGACGTCACCGTGACGTATGCCGGGCAAAACGTACTCGACACTATTGAGCTGAGCGTTGAACCGGGCCAGATCGTGACCCTGATCGGCCCCAACGGCGCCGGTAAAACCACGCTGGTCAAGGCCGTGCTCGGCCTGCTCAAGCCCACCAGTGGCAGTGTTTGGCGCAAGCCTAAACTGCGCGTCGGCTACATGCCGCAAAAGCTCCACGTTGACCCGACGCTGCCATTGTCGGTGCTGCGCTTTCTGCGTCTGGTGCCCGGCGTAGATCGCGCCCAGGCCCTTGAAGCGCTCAAGGAAGTCGGCGCCGAGAAGGTGATCGACAGCCCGGTGCAAAGCGTTTCAGGTGGTGAAATGCAGCGCGTACTGCTGGCCCGCGCCCTGCTGCGCAAACCCGAATTGCTGGTGCTCGACGAGCCGGTTCAAGGGGTGGACGTGGCTGGCCAGTCGGAGCTGTATGCCCTGATCACGCGCCTGCGCGACCGCCACGGTTGCGGCGTGCTGATGGTCTCCCACGACTTGCATCTGGTCATGAGCACTACCGATCAGGTGGTGTGCCTCAACCGCCACGTGTGCTGTTCTGGTCACCCAGAGCAAGTGAGCAGCGACCCGGCCTTTGTTGAGTTGTTTGGTAAAAACGCACAAAGCCTGGCGATTTATCACCACCATCACGACCACGCCCATGACTTGCATGGCTCAGTGGTCAGCGAAAATACCCCGGCGACATCCGCCCACGTTCATGGAGAAGGCTGCAAGCATGGCTGATTTTCTGCTGTACGCCCTGCTGGCAGGTCTGGCTCTGGCAATTGTTGCAGGACCTTTGGGTTCGTTCGTGGTGTGGAGGCGCATGGCCTACTTCGGCGACACGTTGTCGCACGCGGCCCTGCTGGGTGTAGCAATGGGCTTCTTGCTGGACATCAGCCCCACCATCGCCGTAACCGTGGGCTGCTTGCTGCTGGCCGTGCTATTGGTCACGCTTCAACAGCGCCAATCGCTTGCTTCCGACACGTTGCTCGGAATTCTCGCCCCTAGTACCTTGTCCCTCGGGCTGGTCGTACTAAGCTTCATGCATGAAGTTCGGATCGATCTGATGGCGTATTTGTTTGGTGACCTGTTGGCCATCAGCCCTACTGATCTGATGTGGATTTTGGGCGGCAGCGCTGCGGTGCTGGCGCTTCTGGTTGCACTGTGGCGGCCACTGCTGGCAATCACGGTGCACGAAGAACTGGCCACGGTTGAAGGTTTGCCAGTGGCAGCGTTACGCTTGACTCTGATGCTGTTGATCGCGGTGGTGATTGCCGTGGCGATGAAGATCGTTGGCGTGTTGTTGATCACCTCCCTGCTGATTATTCCGGCGGCAGCGGCCCAACGCCATGCACGTTCTCCGGAGCAAATGGCGCTGGGGGCGAGCATGCTGGGGATACTGGCGGTGTGTGGTGGCCTGGCATTGTCATGGTTCAAGGACACGCCGGCAGGGCCATCGATTGTGGTGTCTGCCGCCGCACTGTTTTTGCTGAGTTTTGTTCTGCCCCGTCGAGGGGTGTAGACTTGCTTGTTTTTTGCGCACTTAGAGAGCCGCAGGAATGAAGCTGTTCAACTTCCGTTACTTGCTCCTGGCCGCATTTTCCTTGCTGCTGGGCGCCTGCCAAAGCACGCCGTCGGCTGACACTACTGCCGTCGACGCACGCGCTGCGGCCATCGCACAGCTGGAGCAAAACCTGGCCAGCAGCGAACTCGCGACTGCTGAGGACCAACTGAGCACCTTGCAGGCCCAGTCTGGGGATGATCCGCAATTGGTTCAGTACCAGCGCCAACTGGCCGAAGCCTACCTGCAGCGCAGCCAGATCGTTCTGCAAAAAGGTGACGTCAACGCCGCAGCCACTGCCCTGAGCCGTGCCCGCGCCCTGATGCCCAAGGCACCTGCACTGACAGGCGGCGTCAACAGCGCCATTGCCCAGGCACGCAAGGCCGAGCTGGAAAAAGCCGAGGCCGCCCTCAAGGCAGCCGAAGCACGCCCACCGGCCAAGGTGATCGACCCTGCAGCCGAAAGCACCACCGTCGCGCTGAACATTGCCGATGTTGCAAAACTTCGCCATCAACTGGATTTGATCGCGCAAGATATCGTCAATTACCAGTGCACTGTCAGCCTGCAGGTTCCGCGGACGGCTGATTACCCTTGGCTGGCAACGCTGATCAGCAAACGGGTCAAAAAGCTCGATCCCGACTTCGATCTCAAGCTTGAGCGTCAGATCATTCGCCACGTGCCTGCACAAATGGTGCTGATCCCAAGTAAGCCGCAATAGCTCGTCAACCGTTGGCTGCGATCTTTTACGAGAAGCAAAAGATCGCAGCTTTCAGCCTCTTCTAACGGTGTACTGCGTCCTCAGGCAGGAATCGCCTTGGCCTTCGCCTCTCGTGCCCACACCCGATGTTGCGCAATAGCCGCGAAAAATGCCTTCAGCTCCTTGGCATCTTTGATCACCAACAACCCTTCATCCGCCTGCAAATGCAGCACATCCAGCAGCTGTTTGGCTTCGCCGTGCAAAGCGATCGCCTTGAGGTGCTTGTAAGCTTCCAGCAGGTAATGCAAAGCCACGCCATCACCGCTCAAGGCCTTGATTGACGCCGCTCCACCCGGCACATACACCGCGTCGAACGCCACCGAGGGCAGGCCTTCCATCGACCCGTCCACCGCCAGCAAAGTGCCGTCAGCGGTTTTGACCGGCGCGCTGGTTGGCCCCAGCAACTTGGCATGCGCCCCTTCGGCCGCAAGCGCCTGTTTCAACACATCAATCGCCTGACCATCAACCCCGTTGGCAGCCAGAATTGCCACCTTGCGGGTTTTGATATTGCCCGCCAGCAAGTTGGCCTGACTCAGGGCCGGGGATTGAGTGACGCTGACCTTGCGTTCAGCCACAGTCCCGGCCTTCGGAGCTGGCAAGCCGAGGTTTTCGGCCACGCGCCCGGCCAGCCTCAGATCAATATTGGCCAGGATCTCGTTCACCTGGCGCGCACGGATCGTCTCGCGCTCCACCTTGCCCAGTTCAAAACTGTAAGCCGCAATAATGTGCTCTTGCTCGTGCTTGCTCATGCTGTTGAAAAACAGCCGCGCCTGGGAGAAATGATCGCTGAACGATTCACTGCGCTGACGAATCTTGTTGGCGTCGATGCGCTCCGGGTAACTCTCGAACCCGCCATCGCTGGCAGCGGGTGGCGTTTCTTTAGGCCAGCCGCCATCGATGGAATTGGGTTCGTAGGACGCACGCCCCTTGTGGATGGTGCTGCGGTGCTGGGCATCACGCTGATTGTTATGGAATGGCGCTACCGGACGGTTGATCGGGATTTCATGAAAGTTCGGTCCGCCAAGACGGCTGATCTGCGTATCGGTGTAGGAAAACAGACGGCCTTGCAGTAAGGGATCATTGGAGAAGTCGATCCCCGGCACAATATGCCCCGGGCAAAACGCAACCTGCTCGGTTTCGGCAAAGAAGTTGTCCGGATTACGGTTGAGCACCATTTTGCCCAGCGGCGTAATCGGGATCACTTCTTCAGGAATCAGTTTGGTCGGATCCAGAATGTCGAAGTCGAATGCGTGCTCATCCTCTTCGGGAATGATCTGAACGCCGAATTCCCACTCAGGATAGTCACCGGTTTCAATGGCGTCCCACAGATCGCGCCGATGAAAGTCAGTGTCTTTACCAGCCAGCTTTTGCGCTTCATCCCACACCAAAGAGCAGGTACCCACGCTCGGCCGCCAGTGAAACTTGACGAAGTTCGACTTTCCTTCGGCGTTGATAAAACGAAAGGTATGCACCCCAAAACCCTGCATGCTTCTCAGGCTTTTCGGGATGGCTCGATCGGACATGGCCCAAATGACCATATGCGCTGATTCCGGAACCAGTGAGACGAAGTCCCAGAAAGTGTCATGGGCCGAGCCACCGGTAGGCATTTCGTTATGGGGCTCGGGTTTTACGGCATGCACGAAGTCGGGGAACTTGATCGCATCCTGAATGAAGAACACCGGCATATTGTTGCCGACCAGGTCGAAATTACCTTCGTCCGTGAAGAACTTGACGGCAAACCCACGTACGTCTCGCACCGTGTCCCCAGACCCCCTCGGACCTTGCACCGTAGAAAACCGCACAAACACCGGAGTTTTTTTACCCGGGTCCTGCAGGAAACCTGCCTTGGTCAAGGCACTGTGGGACTCATAAGCCTGGAAGTAGCCATGTGCGCCACTGCCTCGGGCATGCACGATGCGCTCTGGAATACGCTCATGGTCAAAATGGGTGATTTTTTCCCGCATGATGAAGTCTTCCAGCAGCGACGGGCCACGCGCACCGGCTTTCAGGGTGTTTTGATTGTCCGCAATCTTCACCCCCTGATTGGTGCGCAATGCCTGGTCGGTGGCGTCATCGCGGAAGGCTTCAAGGCTTTCCAGTTTGACGTTGCTGTTGCCACGATCCAAGGTGTCGGTGCCGGCCATCTGGCTCTTATTGGAAGACGGTTTTTTGCTACTCATCAGACTAAACTCCTTGTTTGCGAAAGCCCCATGAGTCGGGCTTTGTAGACAAATTTCCCGAGGCGGGATGCGAGCTGCTTAAGTACTGACGCCTTGCCTTTGCCGTCGTTCCTTTTTTCTGACCTTTAGTCGTCTTATTGCCAAATCAAAGGATCCTGCGCAAATAAATGCTAAGAGCCTCTATACGAGCACGATAAGATGCGTGCCCGGCTTACCGCTGAACTTCTATTTACGCGCCCACAAGGTTCGCTACGTGATTGAGTTTCATAACGTTCATAAAACTTACCGGGTTGCCGGTAAGGACATTCCCGCGCTGCACTCCACCACTTTGCGTGTTGAGAGCGGCCAGGTGTTCGGCCTGATTGGCCACTCCGGTGCGGGTAAAAGTACATTGCTGCGCCTGATCAACCGTCTCGAGACCCCGAGCGGCGGCAAGATCATTGTCGACAACGAAGACGTCACCGCGATGGACGCCAACGGCCTGCGTCGTTTGCGCCAGCAAGTCGGCATGATCTTCCAGCATTTCAACCTGCTGGCTTCCAAGACCGTTGCTGACAACGTAGCAATGCCGCTGACACTGGCCGGTGAATTGTCCCGCAGTGCCATCGAGCAACGCGTAGCCGAGTTGCTCGAGCGCGTGGGCTTGTCCGAGCACGCCAAAAAATACCCGGCGCAACTTTCGGGCGGCCAGAAACAACGCGTGGGCATTGCCCGTGCCCTGGCCACCAAACCCAAGGTTTTGCTGTGCGACGAAGCCACCAGTGCCCTCGACCCGCAAACCACCGCCTCGGTGCTGCAACTGCTGGCCGAAATCAACCGGGAACTGAAGCTGACCATCGTGTTGATCACCCACGAGATGGATGTGATCCGACGCGTGTGTGATGAAGTGGCCGTGATGGATGCCGGCGTAATTGTCGAGCAAGGCCCGGTGGCGCAGGTGTTTTTGCACCCCACGCACCCGACCACCAAGCGTTTTGTGCAGGAAGACGAGCAGGTAGACGAGAGCGAGCAGCGCGACGATTTCGCCCATGTCCCAGGCCGTATCGTACGCCTGACCTTCCAGGGCGAATCTACCTACGCGCCGTTGCTGGGCACCATCGCCCGCGAAACGGGTGTGGACTACAGCATCCTGGCTGGTCGCATTGACCGCATCAAAGACACCCCTTATGGGCAACTGACCCTCGCCATCACCGGTGGGGACATGGAAGCGGCTTTCGCCAGCTTCGTTGCCGCTGACGTTCATATGGAGGTGCTGCGCTAATGGACGCTTTCTTGAGTTTTTTCTCCAACATCGACTGGCTGGAAATCTGGCTGGCCACCGGCGACACCCTGATGATGCTCGGCGGTTCGCTGCTGTTCACCATCGTGCTGGGCCTGCCGCTGGGTGTGTTGCTGTTTTTGTGCAGCCCGCGCCAACTGTTCGAACAAAAGACCGTGTACGCCTTTCTGTCGCTGGCGGTGAACATTCTGCGTTCGCTGCCGTTCATCATCCTGCTGATTGTGATGATCCCCTTCACAGTACTGATTACCGGCACCTCGCTGGGCGTCGCCGGTGCAATTCCGCCACTGGTGGTGGGCGCTACGCCGTTCTTCGCCCGTCTGGTAGAAACCGCACTGCGTGAAGTGGATCGCGGGATCATCGAGGCCACCCAGGCAATGGGCGCCAGCACCCGTCAGATCATCACCAGCGCCTTGCTACCTGAAGCGCGCCCCGGCATCTTTGCAGCCATTACCGTGACCGCCATCACTCTGGTGGGTTACACGGCGATGGCCGGTGTGGTCGGCGCAGGCGGTCTGGGTGACCTGGCAATCCGTTTCGGCTATCAACGCTTCCAGACCGACGTAATGATCGTCACAGTGGTGCTGTTGCTGATTCTGGTGCAAATTCTGCAAACCGTTGGCGACAGGCTGGTGGTTCACTTTTCGCGTAAGTAAACGCGACCCGCGTCAATAAACGTAACCGCCAGCCAACGGCTGGCAGATACCTGAACCCAGGTATTCACAAGGAGTTGCTGAATGAAGAAGTTATTTGCTGCTGTGGCCGCTGTTGCGGCGTTTTCGGCCCACGCGGGCGACCTGTCGGTAGCCGCTTCTCCGGTGCCGCATGCCGAGATCCTGGAGTTCGTGAAACCTGCACTGGCCAAAGAAGGCGTGAACCTTAAGGTCAAGGTCTTCACCGACTACATCCAGCCAAACGTACAAGTGGCCGAAAAGCGTCTGGACGCCAACTTCTTCCAGCACCAGCCGTACCTGGATGAGTTCAATAAGGCCAAGGGCACACACTTGGTCAGCGTTGCAGCCGTTCACCTCGAGCCGCTGGGTGCTTACTCGAGCAAGTACAAAAAGCTGGATGAACTGAAGGACGGCAGCACCGTTGTCATCCCCAATGACGCCACCAACGGCGGCCGTGCCCTGCTGTTGCTGGACAAGGCAGGCCTGATCAAGCTCAAGGACTCGACCAACATCCTGTCCACGGTCAAGGACATCACCGCAAACCCTAAAAACCTGAAGTTCCGCGAGCTGGAAGCCGCCACCATTCCGCGCGTGCTGACCCAGGTTGATCTGGCGCTGATCAACACCAACTACGCGCTGGAAGCCAAACTAAATCCGGAAAAAGATGCGCTGGTCATTGAAGGCAGCGACTCGCCTTACGTGAACATTCTGGTAGCTCGCCCGGACGACAAAGAGTCGGCTGACATGCAAAAGCTGGTGGCTGCCCTGCATACCCCGGAAGTGAAAGCCTTCATTCTGGAAAAATACAAAGGCGCCATCGTTCCGGCGTTCTAAGCACTACCTTGTAGAGACTCTGTTGCAGGTCAGGCCCTATTGGGGGAGCGAGCAGGCTCGCTCCCACAGTTGCCGTTTCCTGCCGCTGCCGCAGGCTGCGATAAGGGCAGTAGGACCTTCATAGACTGAGGGTCGCTTCGCACCCCTTCGCTGCCTTCGGCAGCGACTACAGGCTTCTTTCCCTTACTTGCGCTCAACCAACCCCGGCAATTGGGCAACCATCTTCTGGTTGTTGAACGGTGCGCGGATGAAACCTCGCTGAGTGCCGTCCGGCCCGATCAGCGCCAGGTTGCCGCTGTGATCCACGGTGTAGTTCGGTTTGCTGGTGTCCGCCGGAATAAACGGAATGCTCACTGCGTTGGCCAGTGTTTGCAGTTCCTCGATGGAAACTGGGGTCAGGCCCACAAACTGCGGGTCAAAGTAGCCCAGGTATTGCTTGAGCTGTTGCGGTGTATCGCGATTGGGGTCGACGCTGACCAGTACGATTTGCAGTTTGTCCTGCACCTCTTTAGGCAGCTCGCTTTTGATCTGACGCAGCTGAGCCAGGGTGGTCGGGCAAATGTCCGGGCAGAAGGTGTAGCCAAAAAACAGCATGCTCCACTTGTCTTTCAGCGCGTTCATCACCACCGGCTGACCGTCTTGGTTGGTCATCGTCACATCCGGCAACTGGCGGCTTTGCGGGAGCAGAATGATCCCGGCATCAATCAGGGACGTGTTGTCGCCCTGCTCCTTGCCCGACATCATTTTGTTGAACGTCAGGCCCATGACCAACGCCACCAGCGCAACGAGGATATAGACGGTTTTTTGAGTTTTAGTCATAGGTTCAACACTAGGTAGTGATCGACAAGCAGCGCGATAAACAGCAAGAACAGGTAGTAGATAGAATACTTGAACGTGTTGATCGCCGCGTGCGGCTGGGTGCCACGGTACAGCACCCACGCCCAATGCAGAAAGCGTGCGCCCAACCCTAGCGCACACACCAGATAGAGCAAGCCGCTCATGTGAATCACAAACGGCAGCAAGCTGACTGCCAGCAGCACCAAGGTGTACAGCACGATATGCACCTTGGTGTAGTGCTCGCCATGGGTCACCGGCAACATCGGGATATCCGCCTTGGCGTATTCCTCCTTGCGATGAATGGCCAGCGCCCAAAAATGCGGCGGGGTCCAGGCGAAGATAATCAACACCAGCAGCAGCGGCTCGGCGGTGACATGCCCCGTGACTGCCACCCACCCGAGTAATGGCGGTGCCGCCCCGGCCAAGCCGCCGATCACAATATTTTGCGGCGTGGCCCGCTTCAAGAAACCGGTGTAAATCACTGCATAACCGAGCAAGGAAGCCAGCGTCAGCCAGGCGGTTAGCGGATTGGTAAACACCAGCAGCAACCCCATCCCCGCCAAGGCCAACAACAGGGCGAAGGACAGCGCGCCAAGCGGTGACACACGCCCCTGAGCCAACGGGCGTTTATGGGTGCGAGCCATGACGGCGTCAATGCGCCGGTCCACCACATGGTTGACCGCCGCCGCACCGCCCGCACACAGACCAATCCCCAGATTCCCGAAGATCAGCACAGTCCAGGGCACACCGGCGCGAGTTGCCAAAAACATGCCCACCAGCGAGGTAATCAGCATCAGTACCAGCACTTTGGGTTTGGTCAGTTCCAGATAATCCCGCCACACCGCTTGCTGCGCTCGTTCGCCAATCAAGGTCGCCACGGCTGTTCTCCTTTAAGGCTGAAGGTCCAGCGGGCAAAGCGCGGGGCCCTGACTCTGACCAGTGCCGTACGCGCGTGGTAATTGACCAGCACCAGCGTGAGCAATAACGCCGCGCCACCGGCGTTGTGTGCCACCGCCACCACCAGTGGCAAACCAAACACTACATTGCTGAGCCCCAGACTGACTTGCACCGCCAGCGCCACCAGCAGTAACCCCGCCAGGCGGGTCATGCCTACCCTGCGCAACTGCCAGGCCAGGCCTAGCAGCACCAGCGTCAGCAACAACGCGCCAAGTCGGTGGGTCAGATGGATCGCCGTGCGGGCTTCACTGTCCAGTTGCCCGCCAAGGTAGTTGGGGCCGATGTGCTGGGTCAGATGAAAACCATTGGCGAAATCAGCCTCGGGCCACCATTGGCCGTGACAGGTCGGTACGTCGACACAGGCCACGGCGGCATAGTTTGAGCTGACCCAGCCCCCGAGCGCGATTTGCATGATCGCCAGCACTAACCCGGCGGTGGCCCAACGCTGCAAGCGACGCGGTACGGCCAGCGCTGGCAATACGCCAGAAAGGCGCAGGGTCAATAAAAACAACAGGCTCAAAGTTGCAAAGCCGCCCAGTAAATGCCCCGTAACAACCTGCGGCCACAATTTGAGCGTTACCGTCCACATGCCAAAAGCCGCCTGGGCGATCACCACCAGTAAAATGAACAACGGCAGCTTGAGCGGTTGATCCGGCAAACGACGTTGCCGCCACGCCCGCGCCGCCAGCAGCACAATCAATAAGCCCAAGGTGCCGGCGAAATAACGATGGGTCATCTCACTCCAGCCCTTGTCGGCCTCCACGGGCGTATCGGGAAAGTGCAGTTCAGCGTGAGCCAGTTGAGCCTCGGTCTTAGGCACGCTGATAAAGCCGTAGCAACCGGGCCAGTCCGGGCAGCCGAGCCCGGCGTGGGTCAGGCGGGTGTAGGCGCCGAGCAGCACCACCACCAGCGCCAGCAGGGTGGCAAACAACGCGAGGCGAAATCCAGCTTTGGCCATGACATAGCCCTCTATCCGATATTGGACAGCTTGAGCAGGAGGCGCAGATCGTTGAGCACGTCCTTGCCGATAACCCCGGGGCCGTAGCGCAGCACCAGATTGCCGTGGGGGTCGATGATCCACAGTTGCGCGGCACCGTTGCCCTCGGCGCCCTGTGTATAAGTCGGCACGTCCAGGCTGTAGCGCTGTAACTGCGGGTATTCGAGTTGAAGTTTGGCCGCGTAGGCCGGGTCTACAGGCTGTGCAACCGCCAGCCCGTGGCTGGCACGGGAGGCATCGCGGCCCAGACCGATTTGCAGTTGGCGGGCCAGATACACCAGTTGCTGACAATCCGCTGCGCAGGCTTGTGGCGCGGTCACCAGCAATTGCCAGCGCTGCTCATCGGCAGCTACCCCAAGGGCGGCCCGGGTTTGCCCGTCGCCGATCAGCTCACCGTGATAGCTACGGCTGTCGGGCACCCAGAATTTGAGTTTGTACATGCCCGTGGCCAACACCATGGGGCCAACGGTAAGCAGCAAAATAAGGATCAGTTGCAACCGCCCGCGCCGACGTGCAGCCGGGGACGGGACGCGTGCGATATCAGGCTGATTGATGGCCGTTCCCATGGCGTTTCTCCTGAGCAGTGTGCCAACCGAGGTACAGATAAAGACCGAGCAAGGCCAGCGCCATCGCGAACCACTGCACGGCATAAGCGGTGTGTTTCTCCGGGCCCATGCCCGTGGAGATCAGCGGCCAGTCGGCCTGATACGCTGCGGGGCCCGGAGCGATGCGCACCTCTTTGGCAAAGCCTTCGCGGCTTAGCTCGACCCACAATTTGTCAGGGGTCACTGCCGTCACCAGCCGTGGCCAGGGCGCGTCCGACGGATCGGCGTGTAACTGAAAGGGCGCGCCCGGAGACTCATAGACCCAGGCCTGGACATCCAGTATGTGTTCGGGGGTACTGAACACGGGCGGCGTCTGGCGACTCGGCCACGGCAGCCAGCCGCGGTTGAGCAACAGCCACTGCCCGCTGGCCTGATCCTGAAACGGTTGCAGCAGCTCGACGCCGACCTTGCCGTCGCGTACACGGTTGTCCAGCAGCAGGCTGTGCTGCCCATCGAAATGCCCGCGCAACTGCACGCGCCGAAAGGCCGGGTCGTCAAGGGTCAACAGTTGCCCAACCGTCACCGGCGCGGCCATCTGGCGTTCGGCGTAACTGTCGAGCAGCACACGTTTTTGCTCACCGCGACCGAGCTGCCAGAACCCCAAAAACACCAGTAACGGCAGCAACGCCAACACCACCAAAGTCGGCGCGATACCGGGGCGAAAGCGCGTCATGACCGGCTCATATTACGTAAACAAACAAGAACAGACCGAGCCAGACCACGTCCACAAAATGCCAATACCACGTCGCGGCCTGAAAGCCGAACTGGTGCTCGGCAGTGAAATGCCCCCGCATGATACGAATCAGCATAATCAACAAAATCAGCGCACCAATGGTGACGTGGGCCCCGTGAAAACCGGTGAGCATAAAGAACGTCGCGCCGTAGATCCCTGAGCCAAGGGTGAGTCCCAGTTCCTTGTACGCGTGGACATATTCTTCGGCCTGGAACCCCAGAAAGCCGACGCCCAGCAGCACCGTCACTCCCAACCAGAACTTCAATGCACCTCGATGACCCTTGTTCAGTGCGAAGTGGGCGATGGTGAGCGTGATGCTGGAGCTGACCAGCAACACCGTGTTCAGCAGTGGCAAGCCCCAAGGGCTGATAGTGCCTTTGGGCGGCGGGTAAAGGGCTGGATCGGGGGTGTGCAGCAGCGGCCAGGTAAATTGAAAGTCAGGCCACAACATGTGCGCTACCCCCTTGCTGCCTTCGCCCCCCAGCCAAGGGCCCGCAAAGTGGCGTACGTAAAACAGCGCACCAAAAAACGCGAGAAAGAACATCACCTCGGAAAAAATAAACCAGGTCATGCCCCAGCGAAACGAGCGGTCTAGTTGAGCGCTGTAGAGCCCGGCACGACTCTCCTTGATGACCGCTGCGAACCAGCCAAACATCATGTAGGCGACGATCAAGGCACCGACAAAGAAGATCAGCGGCCCATGGGATTCCGGCCGCACCGCCTTCAGATCGTTGAACCAGGTTCCCAGGCCATACACCGTGACCAGCAAGCCTATCGTGGCAATGATCGGCCACTTGCTTTGCGCCGGGACGTAGTACTGATCGTGAGTTGCCATGGGGCTTTCTCCTTATCGGGAAGGCTGGTCAGCGTCCTTGCCAGCGATAGCGGCGACGGGCGGATGGCGAGCGGTGATGTCGAACAGCGTGTAAGCCAGCGTCAGGTGTTTCACATCCTTGGGCATGGCCCGATCGACGATAAAGCGCATCGGCATTTCGATCCGTTCACCCGGTTGCAGCACCTGTTGGGTAAAGCAAAAACACTCGGTTTTGTGAAAGTACTGGGCCGCTTCAGCGGGAGAAATACTCGGCACCGCTTGCGCCGACATGGGGTGGTCGGTGGGGTTGTAGGCCACAAAGACCATCTCGTTGACCGAGCCCGGGTTGACCACTAACTGATCGCCCTTGGGGTAAAACTCCCACACCATGTCGATGGCATTGGTAGACAAAAACTGCACCTTCACCTGACGACTCGGGTCCACCACTTGCTCACCTTCGTACTGCCCGGCGGTTTTGCCGTTGATACCGAAGGCCCTGCACATCACGTCGTAAATCGGCACCAGTGCGAAGCCGAAGGCGAACATCACCACCACCATCAATGACAGGCGCAGGACCAGGCGTTTGATCGGCTTTGAGTTGTTCACACCCAATCTCCTCTAGAGCAAAAGCCCCTCACCCTAGGCCTCTCCCAAAGGGAGAGGGTTGGGGTGAGGAGCTTTTGGATGTTCACTTGATCTCCGGCGGCGTTGTAAAGGTGTGATACGGCGCCGGTGAAGGCACGCTCCACTCCAGGCCTTCGGCACCGTCCCACGGCTTGGCCGGTGCTTTCGGGCCGCCGCGAATGCATTTAATGACGATAAACAGGAACAGAAACTGCGTTGCACCGAACATGAATCCGCCAATCGACGACACCATGTTGAAGTCAGAAAATTGCAGGTTGTAGTCCGGGATCCGTCGCGGCATGCCCGCAAGGCCCACAAAGTGCATCGGGAAGAAGGTCAGGTTCATGCCCACAAACGACAGCCAGAAATGCAGCTTGCCCAAGGTTTCGTCGTACATGTGGCCGGTCCATTTCGGCAGCCAGTAGTAGGTCGAGGCGAAGATCCCGAAGATTGCCCCCGGCACCAGCACATAGTGGAAATGCGCCACCACAAAATAGGTGTCGTGGTACTGGAAGTCCGCAGGGGCAATGGCCAGCATCAACCCGGAAAACCCGCCAATGGTGAACAGAATCACAAAGGCCACGGCGAACAGCATGGGTGTTTCAAAGGTCAGCGAGCCTTGCCACATGGTGCTGGCCCAGTTGAACACCTTGACCCCGGTCGGCACCGCAATCAGTAACGTTGCGTACATGAAGAACAGCTCGCCAACCAAGGGGATCCCGACCACAAACATGTGGTGTGCCCACACGATGAACGACAGGAACGCGATGCTGGCCGTGGCGTAGACCATCGAGGTGTAGCCGAACAAGGGCTTGCGCGAGAAGGTCGGAATGATCGCGCTCACAGCACCGAATGCCGGCAGGATCATGATGTAGACCTCGGGATGGCCGAAGAACCAGAACACATGCTGGAACAAGACCGGGTCCCCTCCCCCTGCCGCGTTAAAAAAACTGGTGCCGAAGTGAATGTCCATCAACATCATGGTCACCACGCCTGCCAGCACGGGCATTACTGCGATCAGCAAAAAAGCCGTGATCAGCCAGGTCCAGACAAACAGCGGCATTTTCATCAAGGTCATGCCGGGGGCACGCAGATTGAGGATGGTGGCGATCACGTTAATCGCGCCCATGATCGAACTAATGCCCATCAAATGAATAGCAAATATGAAGAACGTTACGCTTTCGGGTGCATACGTTGTGGACAGCGGCGCATAGAACGTCCAGCCGAAATTTGGCCCGCCGCCTGCAGTAAACAAGGTCGAAATCAGCAGCAGGAACGCTGCGGGGAGCAGCCAGAAGCTGAAGTTGTTCATCCTCGGCAAGGCCATGTCGGGTGCGCCGATCATCAACGGAATCATCCAGTTGGCCAGGCCGACGAACGCCGGCATCACCGCGCCGAACACCATGATCAGCCCATGCATGGTGGTCATCTGGTTGAAAAAGGCCGGAGCCACAATCTGCAGACCGGGCTGGAACAGCTCGGCGCGAATGACCATGGCGAACGAACCGCCGAGCAGGAACATGCAGAAGCTGAACCACAGGTACAAGGTGCCGATGTCTTTATGGTTTGTAGTCAACACCCAGCGCATCAGGCCTTTGGCCGGACCATGGGCCTGACCGTCTGCATGTCCGTGGTCATCGATAACAGCACTCATGTCCTGACTCCTGCTAACAGCTGGACCAAGAAGCCGGCGGCAGATTGCCCCCGACCGTCGCGTGCGCACATCACTGAGCGGCTCACTTGCCTTGCGCCTGTTTGAGCGCCAGCACGTCTTTTGGCGTCACCATGTCGCCCTTGTTGTTGCCCCAGGCGTTGCGTTCATAGGTCACGACGGCGGCGATATCGACTTCGGACAGCTGCTTGCCGAAGGCGGCCATGGCCGTGCCCGGCTTGCCGAAATACACGCGGTGCAGGTGATCGGCGGCTGGGCCGATGGCAATCGGCGAGCCCTTGAGCGCAGGGAACATGGGCGGCAGCCCCTGGCCTTCGGCCTGGTGACAGGCCACGCAGGCGGTGTGATAGACCTTGTCCCCACGGGCCACCAGCTCGTCGAGGGTCCATTCCTTGCTGGTCAGCTCCTTGAGCTGTGCAGCCTGGGCCTTGCGCTCGGTCAGCCAGGTGTCGTAGTCCGCACGAGTTTTGACATCGACCACAATCGGCATAAACCCGTGGTCCTTGCCGCACAGCTCGGCGCATTGACCCCGATAGATCCCGGGCTTCTCGACCCGGGTCCAGGCCTCGTTGATAAAGCCCGGAATGGCGTCACGCTTGACCGCAAAGGCAGGTACCCACCAGGAGTGGATAACGTCAGCCGAGGTCACCAAAAACCGCACTTTGGCGCCAATGGGCAGCACCAGCGGCTCATCGACTTCGAGCAGGTAATGCTCGCCCTTGGGGGCCTGGTTATGGATTTGATCGGCAGGAGTGGACAGGTTGCTGAAGAACTCGACGTCCTGGCCCAGGTATTTGTAATGCCACTTCCACTGATAGCCGGTGACCTGGATGTCCACATCCGACTCACTGCTGTCGTAGATATTGATGAGGGTTTTGGTCGCAGGCACGGCCATCGCGATCAGGATTACCAGGGGGATGACGGTCCAGAGAATTTCGACCGTGGTGCTTTCATGAAACTTGGCCGCCACCTGTCCGGTGGAGCGGCGGTGAACGATCATCGACCAGAACATGGCACCGAAGACGATGATGCCGATCACCACACAGATCCAGAAGATGATCATGTGCAGGTCGAAAACCGCATGACTGACTTCCGTCGCCCCAGGCGACATGTTCACGGTCCAGGCCGCATGAGCCTGGCCGAACACTGACCACAACAGCAAGCCCATCCATAGATGTGGATGTCGCATCGCGGTGCTCCCCTTTATTTTTCTTGTTATTGCGCCGGTCTGCATCTGTGAAACGGGCAGCGCTACAAGGGGGCGGTTTTAAAACCTGCGAACTCTTACCGCCGAGCCTCGTCTGCTCAAGCAGTCGGGCGTCATCGAAAAACGGTTACAAAAACGAGTATAGACACCGAGCCCAACCCCGCAATGCGAGGGGTAAAAACAATGAAATAAGCCCCATCGACAAATGGCACTCACTGCCCGGTCATAAAATGAATAACAATACTCCCCCTGAAAAAAAGGCACTCCTTGACTTGAGGAGGGCTACTTTTAAAGTAATTCCCTGCCTAGCACCCCCCTGGAGTTCCAATGAACACCGCCGCCATCCGCGTGCAGATCTCGCGTGCCCAAGAACATGAGGCCGAAACGGGCCTGCTCGCCAAGCATCTGGCCGCTCAATTGCCACACCTTCACACCGCCATTCAACTGCCTGAAGTCGACCGCAATCTGGTGATGACGCGTTTCGTCAGCGCCTATATCGACCAGGTACCCGACCTGCTGGATGCGGCCAATGAGGTCGCTCGCGAGGCCGGTATCGAATCGCAAATCAAGCCGATACTGAAAATCGCCGAACAGTTTTTTGCTCAGCCACTGCCCCTGCTCACTGGCCACGAAGGGCTTGAGGGTTTGCTGGACGAGGCTTACCTGGCGCATCGCCTGGTTGAAGAGGTCAACGATCTCTACATCAAGCACTTCCAGCAGCCGTTGATCCCGCTGGACATGACCGTGGCCAATCTGATTGCCCATCAATTGATTGGCGAAGACTTTGCCAACCAGCTGGACGCTGCCGTGCATCACGCTGTTGACCTGATGCTTAACGACGAGAGCTTCGCCCTGGAGTCGGTCGAAGCCTACCGCGAGCGCCTGACCAGCCCAGAGACCGGCGCAGCCTGGAAACGCTGGCCATGCCTGTCCAAGCAATTGGGCGTTGGTTTGGCGCTGTAACAGTGGTTGCAGGAAGACTTCAGCTGTGGGAGCGAGCCTGCTCGCGAAGGCCATTCGCGAGCAGGCTCGCTCCCACAGGTCATGCTGTTTAAAACCGCGCTTTAGGCGTCGCACTCGGGATCGGGTTGGTGCCATCCAGTGGCAGAAAGGCGCCCTTGTCGGCGTCGTAGGCCTTGATCTGGCTGGTTTCGATGTCGTACACCCAACCATGAATAAACAGATGCCCGTTGGCCATGCGTGATGCCACCGACGGGTGCGTGCGCAAGTGCTGCAACTGGGCGATCACGTTCTCTTCGGTCAGCACGTGCATGCTTTCGGCCTCGTTGGCGCAGTTACAGTTGTCCTGCACCATGGTCTTGGCCACTTCAACATGATGCAACCAGGCTTTTACCGTCGGCATTTTTTTCAGGCTGGCGGGGTTGAGCACTGCACGCATCGCACCGCAATCGGAATGCCCGCAAATGATGATGTGCTGCACACCCAGTGCCAGTACCGCGTACTCGATGGCTGTCGAAACACCACCATTCATCTGACCGTAAGGTGGCACAACGTTGCCAACGTTGCGGGTCACGAACAAATCACCCGGCGCGCTTTGGGTGATCAGCTCCGGCACGATTCGCGAATCGGCGCAGGCGATAAACATCGCACGCGGGCTTTGTGCCGTGGCGAGTTTTTTGAAAAAGGCTTCTTGTTCAGGGAAGATTTCGTGATGAAAGTGCAGAAAGCCATCAACGATATGGTGCAGTGCTGTATCAGCACTTTCAGCCGCGGCCGAGGGCTGTGGTTTAGGCTTGTCAGTCATCGGTATATCCCTGGGCAAAGTGGAGACGAATGTTACCTGAACTCAAATCCTGCTGAAAATACACAACCCGTAGCAACTTTCAGCAACGGACTACAAATCCAGGGCTGCCAGCGCCTGTGCCGCGTCTTCCAGTTCCAGTTCACTGAACACCTGAACGCCCGCCCGGATCAACAACGCCGCCGTCACGCCCTGCCCCTCGACCTTAACGCCGCCAAAACTGCCGTCATAGGTCAGCAAATTGCCGCAAGACGGACTGTTGGCCTTGAGGATAGCAATGCGGATACCGTGCTGCGTCACCAACTCCAGCGCCTGCTGGGCACCCGATACAAACGCTTCGGTCACATCCTCGCCTACGGCGGTCATCACCGGTGCTCTGCCCGCGAGCACATCGACCCCTTGGCCGCCGGGTATTTCCGCCGGTGCACGGGGAGTCGGCAACCCTCCCGCCACTTCCGGGCACAAGGCAACGACCCGGCCTTCAGCCTGCCATTGGGCCAATTGTGCATACGGACCGCTGGCTCCGCCGTCGTAGCGCACGGGATGGCCCAGCAGGCAGCGGCTGATCAACAGTTTGTGGCTCATAGAAATATCTCGGTGGCACGACGGCGAAACCAACCGGTCAACGACAGTCGATCACGGGTCGCAGGCATCACTTCGTGAGGGATCTCCCCTGAGAGGAATACCACCAGACAACCGCCTATAGGCAGCACGTCATAGTCGACATTTCCGTCGAGGTACATGCGCAAATGTCCACCGTGCTCGGGCAGCCAGCTCTGGTTGAGGTACACCACGGCCGACACCATGCGTCTGTCGTCGTCGCGAAAACGGTCCAGATGCTTGAGGTAGAACGCGCCGGGGGGGTACAGCGCGAAGTGGCTTTCAAAGTCCTCCAGTCCCAAAAAAAGCCTGCGATTCATGGCGACTCGCAGGCTTTCCATTAGCTCCAGATAACTGTCACAGGCCAGCGCCTCTCCCGGTTCCAGCCATTGGATATGGTCACCGCGTATACCCTCTCGAACCTCCTGCGTCAGGCCGCGTCCAACCGCTGCGGGAGTGAGTTCACCTTCAGCAGAACGTTTATGGCACTCAGCCGCTAGCTCGAGGGTCAAAGCCTCGGGCAGGAAAATATTTTGCTGTGACCATCCCTGTGCGTACAGGTCGTCGACGATGCGTAGAAACAGCGGGTGATCAGAGGGGATTGGCATGGCGCGCATAGTATCGAGCCGCCTCAAAATCTGACAGCTCCGTCTGGCTGGCAACGTCGAAAAATTTCACCTGCGCATTTAAAGCCCATTAGAGCGAGACGAATTCTCGACAAGTCCTACGCCACACCCGGACAATAGCGCCCTGCAGACAGGAGCCCCTCATGCGCCGCTTGTTTTTACTGTTAATGATGTTTTGTACGTTACCCGCATGGGCAGACAACCTTGATGATCTGTTTACGGTCGCCGGCTGGCCGCAGCAACGCGCGCATTTCAATGATGCCCTGAGCGCCGCTCAGCAGCGCTACAGCAACAATCTGCCGCCTGCGGTCTACCAGGCTCTGGTCAACAACAGTAACCAGCGTTTTGCCCCTGAGGCGATGGACAAACGGGCCAGGGACCAGATGCGCAAAAACCTGCCCGATGCAAATCCTGCCCTGAGCTTTTTTCAGTCACCGCTGGGCCGCAAGATCGTGGCCGCCGAACTGCTGGCCACCCGCCGCGATCAACTGGCCAAGCACGCGCAAGGCTTGCCACGCATGGAAGCCAGCGCCACCCGTCAACTGCTGATCAATCATTTATCCCGCGCACTGCCTGCCCGTGAAGCCGGGGCGGAAGTCAGCCTGGCCATTGCGGGCGTTGCCGCCGACAGTTTGAGCTCAATGATCCCGGGGTTGCTGGGGGGCGGTCAGGCCCAAAGCATGTTGAATGGCCAGCGCCAGCGGTTGATGGACCAGATCGCAGGTGAGCTGGATAACACGTTGCTCTACGTGTATCGCGACCTGTCTGACCCGGAACTGGAAGAATTCGTCACCTTTGCTGAATCCCCTGAAGGTAAAACCTATTACCAGGCGGCTCTGGCCGCGATCCGCGCCGGGCTAGCGGTCGGGCAAAGTACTTCAAACCTGACCCAGTAGCCTTACAACCGCACCTTCAGGATCACTGCCAACTTCAAAAAAACGTATCCAGAAAGGCGAAATACTGAGCACGTATTTCTGCGGTTTCATTCGCCAGATGGTGCCGTGCTTCAGGCAGTAACAGCACCTGCGGCTGCTTGAACCGGGTCTTCAATACTTCAAGGTTATGTTGCCAATCCACCGTCTTATCGGCCTGACCCTGAATCACCAACGGCTGGCGCACACTCGGTGATGCACCTTCAATACGCGGTATCCAGCGCGCCAGCGCCCCCACCCACGCTGTTGGCAAACGGATCGGCTGCAGCGGATCGGCTTGTAGAAACGCCAGAAAATCCGGGTCGTTGGAGTTCTCGCTAAAGCGCCGGGCAATGCCGCTGACGAAAGGGCGCAGTAAGTAATAACTGAACTTTGACCAGCCCCAGCCTTTGGGCCGAACCAGCGGCGAGAGCAAAATGGCCTGACCCTGAGCCGGGCTTTGTTCGCCGTGATTCAGCAAGTGATCGAGGACGATTGCCCCTCCCGTGCTTTGCCCGCACAGGTGCCAAGGCTGCGGCAATTGCAACGATTGCGCCTCGATAAACAACCCTTGCAGCACCGCCTGGTACTGCGCGAAATCGTCGATGCTGGCCCGCTCGCCACTCGACAGCCCATGCCCCGGAAGGTCACAGGCAATCACCACAAATCCCCGGTTCAACCCCCACTCGATCACATGCCGATACAGCCCCATGTGGTCATAAAAACCGTGAATCACAAACAGGGTTGCCACTGGCGGAGCGTCGGGCCACCACACTTGGCTCACCAGTTCGAAGCCCTCCGCGCTAAAGCGCCCCAACTGACGTTTGACCGCCGCCTGACGCTGAGGAAAATCCAGCCCATAAAAGTGCTGATATGCCAGACCCTCTCTCGATAACGGCTGACCCGCCACCAACGGCTTTAAGCTGGCGCGCAAGGTATCGGGGGCAAACGGGGCAGGCATAAGGGCTTCCAGACAGGGCGCACGAGCGCAAAACAGGCTTTATAGACCATCGATATTCATCTGTCAGGTCAGGCATGGCAAGCTACGCGACCTTCAAGGAGCTTTTGCATGCCGGTGCCCACGTTGAAAACCCTGCTGGCCTGTCTGCTGACGCTGATCTGCGCAGTGGGGTTGTGGCTCGCTTATGACTGGTTTCAGGGCCGCTACATTCGCGCCTTCAGCGATCAAACAGCGCTATTTGCAGGCGACGTGCTGAGCCTGCCCGCCGAACTGTCCGGCCCGGGCGCCATTCGCGTGGTGCACTTCTGGGACCCGGCCTGCCCGTGCAATGTGGGTAACCAGCAGCATCTCAGCGAACTGCTGGCCCATTACGTACCGCAAGGCGTCGAATTCTATTCCGTGCAAAAGGCCGGCACCCAAGACCAATTGCCATCCACCTTGGGCGCGATCAAACCCTTGGCCAACCTGCCCGGCGCCGAGCGCCTGAGCGCTAGCCCGGCCGTGGCCATCTGGGACCGTAGCGGCCAACTGGCCTACTTCGGCCCTTACAGCGAAGGCGCCACCTGCAACGCCAGCAACAGCTTTATCGAGCCGATCCTGCAAGCCCTGAGCGAAGGCCGCCCGGTCAAGGCCACCCACACCATGGCCGTGGGCTGTTACTGCTCGTGGCAGGACGATCACACCGCGCGTTGATAGCGTTGCGGCGTACATGAGCCGAACAAGGAGTAGTTCCATGAAACGCAGCCTGACCATCATTGCCCTAGTCGTTGCGTCCCTGGCAGGCGGCGGGTTCTGGTACGTGCAAAGCAAACTGCCGACACGCCAGGGCCAAGTCGAACTGACTGCACTTCAAGGGCAGGTCACGGTGCGTTATGACGAACGGGGGGTGCCGCATATTCGGGCGGGAAACCAGGCTGACCTGTACCGCGCCCTTGGTTATGTGCAGGCCCAGGACCGGCTGTTTCAGATGGAGATCATGCGGCGTCTGGCTCGGGGCGAGTTGGCCGAGGTGCTGGGACCCAAGCTGGTCGATACCGACAAATTGTTTCGCAGTCTGCGCATCCGCGATCGGGCGGCCAGTTACCTGACTGAACTGGATACTCAGTCCCCGGCTTTTTTGGCCTTGCAGGCGTATCTGGACGGAATCAATCAGTATCAGGCCAACAACCCCAACCCCGTTGAGTTCGACCTTCTGGGCATCACCCCACGGCCCTTTACCGCCGAAGATACCATCAGCGTCGCCGGGTACATGGCCTACAGCTTTGCTGCCGCCTTTAGGACCGAACCGTTGCTGACGTATGTGCGCGATCAACTGGGCAACGACTACCTGAAAATCTTTGACCTCGATTGGCAACCCCAGGGCGTATTGGCCCCGGCACTGGCGGCCAGCGACTGGAAAACCCTGGGCGCGCTGGCCCAACTCAGTGATCAGGCCCTGAGCCAGGCAGGTTTACCGCAATTTGAGGGCAGCAATGCATGGGTGGTCGCGGGCAAACGCACCCAAAGTGGCAAACCGCTGCTGGCAGGCGACCCGCATATCCGCTTTTCGGCGCCATCGGTATGGTACGAAGCCCAACTTTCGGCACCGGATTTTGAGCTGTACGGCTACCACCAGGCCTTGGTTCCGTTCGCCTTTTTGGGCAACAACCGCGACTTCGGCTGGAGCCTGACCATGTTCCAGAACGACGATCTGGACCTGATCGCCGAGAAGACCAACCCCGAGAATCCCGATCAGGTCTGGTACCACGGTCAGTGGGTCGACATGACCAGTACCGAGCAACAGATTGCCGTCAAAGGCCAGGCCCCGGTCACGCTCACACTACGCCAATCGCCTCACGGGCCGATCATCAACGACGTGCTGGGCGCAACGGCGGGTAACACGCCGATTGCGATGTGGTGGGGTTTTCTGGAGACGAAAAATCCGATCCTCGAAGGCTTCTACCAGCTCAACCGTGCAGACAGTCTGAGCAAGGCGCGAACGGCCGCGACCCTTATTCAAGCACCGGGGCTCAATCTGTTGTGGGCCAACACCCAGGGCGATATTGGCTGGTGGGCAGCAGCCCAGTTGCCCAAGCGCCCGGCTGGGGTTAATCCGGCATTCATTCTGGACGGCAGCACCAACCAGGCTGACAAGGACGGTTTCTACCCGTTCAGCGCCAACCCCCAGGAAGAAAACCCGGCACGAGGCTATATCGTGTCGGCCAACTTCCAGCCGCTATCGCCTGCTGGCATCGAGATTCCCGGTTACTACAATCTGGCGGACCGTGGCCAGCAGCTAAATCGCCAGCTCAGCGATAACAGCGTGAAGTGGAACCTGAAAAATAGTCAGGCCCTGCAACTGGGTACCGCCACCGACTACGGCCAGCGTGTGCTCAAACCCCTGTTGCCGGTACTGCGCGACGTGGTCAGCGATCCGGCCGAACGTCGATTGGTGGAGCAACTGGCGCAATGGAAAGGTGATTACCCGCTGGACTCGACTGCCGCCACCGTATTCAACCAGTTCTTGTACAGCCTCACTGAAGCCACCATGCGCGATAAATTGGGCGATGCCTTTTTTGACACCATGCTAACGACCCGAGTGATCGATAGCGCCTTGCCGCGCTTGGCTGCAACCCCGGACTCACCGTGGTGGGACAACCGCACGACACCGCAAAAAGAGAGCCGCGCTGACACGGTCAAAGTGGCCTGGCAGGCCAGCATTGCCCACTTGAAGGCCGTCCTGGGCGACGACCCCGGGCAATGGCGCTGGGGCCGCGCCCACACCCTGACCCACGAGCACCCGCTAGGGCGACAAAAACCTCTGGACTGGCTGTTCAATGTCGGCCCCTTCGCCGCCCCCGGCAGTCACGAAGTGCCGAACAACCTTAGCGCCAAACTCGGCAACGCACCGTGGCCGGTGACCTACGGCCCATCAACACGGCGCCTGATCGACTTTGCCGACCCGGCCCACGGGTTGACCATTAACCCGGTGGGGCAAAGCGGCGTGCCCTTCGACAAACACTACCGGGATCAGGCCGAGTCCTACATCGAAGGGGACTACGACAAGCCTCATATGGATGAAGCCGAAATCCAGCTCAACACCCGCAGCACCTTGCGGCTGATACCGGTGCGGTGAGTTGGGTGGCAAATGTTCTGTAGCCGCTGAAGAGCGCAGCGAGGCTGCGTTCGGCGGCGTAGCCGTCGAAAACCGGACACTGCACCGTCTCAGGAAAACCCGGATGGAGGGTTTACGGTCGCTGCGCTCCTCAGCGGCGACACATCACTTTTGGCTAGCGCAGTGCGTAATCCAGCACGATCCCCACAAAAATCGATAAGCCTGCCCAGTGGTTGTGCAGGAAAGCTTTAAAGCAGCGCTGTGGATCACGGTCGCGGGTGTACCAGAATTCCCACACAAAGCACGCCGCCGCACCGAGCAGGCCGAGGTGGAACCAGCCCCCCAGCTCAAAGTGCGAACCTGCCAGCAGCAGACAGCCCAGGGCCAGACCCTGCAGGCTCAGGATGATCACGCGATCGGCATCGCCAAACAGAATCGCAGTGGATTTGACACCGATTTTCAGATCGTCTTCACGGTCCGTCATGGCGTAGTAGGTGTCGTAGCCCACCGTCCACAACAGGTTGGCGATGTACAGCAACCACGCCGCAGCGGGCAGGCTGCCGGTTTCGGCCGTGAACGCCATCGGTATGCCCCACGAGAATGCAGCACCCAGTACCACTTGCGGGTAGTAGGTGTAGCGCTTCATGAACGGGTAAGTGGCAGCCAGCGCCAGTGCGCCGAATGACAACCAGATGGTTGGCGCATTGGTGCACAGCACCAGCAGGAAACTGAGCCCCATCAGCAAGGCAAAAAACACCAACGCCTCTTTGCTGCTGATTTTTCCGCTGGCCATCGGCCGTTGTTCCGTTCGTTTTACGTGCCCATCCACCTTGCGATCGGCAAAGTCGTTGATCACGCAACCCGCCGCTCGCGTCAGGATCACGCCGAAGACAAAGATCAGCAGGTTACTCAGCGAGGGCACACCCTTAGCGGCAATCCACAGTGCCCACAGAGTCGGCCACAGCAGCAGGTAAATGCCGATGGGTTTGTCCATACGGGTCAGCTGGATGAAGTCCCAGGCACGAGGGTTGAGGCGGTTGAGTGATTTGAGCAGGCGCAAGTACATCAGTTGTTCTCCGACCGGGCACTGAGGGCGGCCCACAGTTTGGGTAAAAACACTTCGGCCACCAACACACTCAGTGCGCCACGCACAAAGCGCGAGCGGCGGGCCCACAGGTGATCGGCCTGGTCGGCCAGTGGTAACCAGTGGCGCGGGTAGTGACACACCTGCAGCGCGCCGCGTTCAAAGGCCTGATCGCTAAACAGCAACTCGCCCAATGAACGGGTGCCGAGTTCATCCATGTTCAGGCCGCCATCCTCCAGCGAGCTTTTGGCCGCCACGCTGCGGGCAAACACCCACGGCTGGCCGTGCCCTCGTAAATACACTTCACGTACCCAGCCTTGAATGCCCTCGGGCAGGTCAAGCGCAGCACATTCGTCAGGGCGCAACTCTTGCCAGCCTTCAAAAAGTGGCTGAACGCTGAAGGAATCGTCTGAAATCGCAGTGAGACGCCGGGTCAGTGAGCCCTCATCAAACAGCCAGTCGAACGTGTGTGTGTCAGGCAGGGCGCGAAGTTGGCCTTGCTCAAGCCAGACGGGGGAGACAAGCGCAGAAGTTATGTGCGGCACAGTGGGTCATAATTGGCAGCCATTGAGGTCGGCGAGCTTATCACGCTGGTCCTTGATTGAGCGGCCTTGGGCCCTTTGGCAGTATTGGTGCTTGCATCTGCCGGTGGTCATCAGTACAAAACGCCCTGAATTTGACGAGCAACACGGCGGGTCTTTAGAAGTCTGTGGTCTCGTCCAAGCCTGAACCTTTAGGAAGTACCCCGATGAAAAAGTGGCAATGCATTGTATGTGGACTGATTTATAACGAAGCCGACGGTTGGCCGGACGATGGCATCGCCCCAGGCACCCTGTGGCAAGACGTGCCAGAAGACTGGCTGTGCCCGGACTGCGGCGTCGGCAAAATGGATTTCGAGATGATTGAAATCAACTGATCGCCCCTTTAAAACCTGATTCACCCTTTGGAGATTGGAATGAACGCACCTGTCGTGATCGTTGGCACCGGGCTGGCTGGCTATAACCTGGCCCGCGAGTTTCGCAAGCTGGACAGCGAAACCCCGCTGCTGCTGATCACCGCCGATGACGGCCGTTCCTACTCCAAGCCCATGCTGTCCACCGGCTTCGGCAAGAACAAGGAAGCCGATGGTCTTAGCATGGCAACGCCCCAGGCCATGGCCGAGCAACTCAAGGCCCAGGTACGCACCCACACCCGTATCAGCGGAATCGATCCTGGCCACAAGCAATTGTGGATCGGCGAAGAGGCCGTGCCGTATCGCGACCTGGTCCTGGCATGGGGCGCACAAACGGTGCAGGTGCCAGTGGAGGGCGATGCCCAGGGCGCCATCTTCCCGATCAATGATCTTGAAGATTACGCGCGCTTTCGGGAAGCCGCGGCAGGCAAGCACCGGGTACTGATCCTGGGGGCCGGGTTGATCGGTTGCGAATTTGCCAATGACTTGATCGCGGGGGGATATGAGGTCGATCTGGTGGCGCCTTGCGAGCAAGTGATGCCAACCCTGTTGCCTGCTGCTGCCGCGGCGGCGGTGCAGGCTGGCCTCGAGAGCCTGGGCGCACGCTTTCACCTGGGCCCGGTCCTGACTCGCCTGCAACGCACCGATGCAGGACTGGATGCGCATTTGTCGGATGGCAGCGTAGTCCCGTGTGATGTCGTCGTGTCAGCCATCGGTTTGCGCCCACGCATTGATATGGCAGCCGCGGCCGGGATCAAGGTCAATCGCGGGATTGAGGTGGATCGCCAGCTTCAAACTTCGCACCCCAACATCTACGCGCTGGGTGACTGTGCCGAGGTCGATGGCTTGAATCTGTTGTACGTGATGCCGCTCATGACGTGTGCTCGCGCACTGGCGCAAACACTGGCAGGCAACCCGACGACGGTCAGTTACGGGGCAATGCCCATCACCGTCAAGACCCCGGTTTGCCCGCTGGTGGTATCTCCTGTACCACGCGGCTGCGACGGCGTGTGGACCGTGGAAGGCCAGGGAGCAGATATCAAGGCGGTGTGCCGCGACGCGGATGGCAAATTGCTCGGTTATGCCCTGACCGGCGAAGCCGTTCGCGAAAAACTCGCGCTGAACAAAGAGCTGCCTGCACTTTTGGCGTAAACACTGCGCACTCTGTCGGATATGGCACTGCCTTGGCTCAACAAAGCCTGTGCGAAGGCTGGCGCCGGCCTTGGCCGCGTGCCATCCTCACACCGGTCTGCCGCAGTTTAGAGCCTGCGGCGCCTTGGGCGCTGCTCCGTAGAGAGCAGCACGGACATAACAACAAAAAACCGTCAAAGAGGCTTCATCATGCGTAAACCAGATCTCGCCGCCGCTATTGCTGAAAAGGCCGACCTCACCAAAGAACAAGCCAACCGCGTACTCAATGCCGTGCTTGAAGAAATCACCCAGGCCCTGCATCGCAAAGACAGCGTCACGCTGGTCGGCTTCGGTACCTTTATTCAGCGTCATCGCGGTGCCCGTACCGGACAAAACCCGCAAACCGGTCAGCCGGTCACCATCAAGGCCAGCAACACGGTCGCGTTCAAGCCGGGCAAATTCCTCAAGGACAGCGTTAATCCTTAAGGCACTGGCGACATGAAGAATGGGCAAGCTGGCGATGCTAGCGGCCCATTCTTGACTGCAAACGGATCGATTGTGCGGCCATAAGCGGCAAAACCTACCCCATCTACGCCCATACTTGCAGATATATAGCGTTCTTCTCTCAAATCGTTAAACTGCGCCGGCCATTTTTTTATTCCCCCCGAGGCCGCGTACATGAAATTTCGTTTTCTGCTCTGGATGCTGGGCTTTCTAATGAGCAGAGCCAGCCGTAAGAACCCCGCCTTTGCGCAGCAACTGGCTGACAAGGATCTGGTGTTCCAGCTACAAACCCTCGACGGCAAAGTGGCTCGTCATTTCAAGGTCAAAAACCAGCGCATCACCAGCTACGGCGGCCTGTATCCGGAGCCTGCGTTTGCCATCGCCTTTAAAGATGCCGCCTACGGCTTCGCCACGTTGCAAGCGAAGAACAAGCAACTGGCGTTCATGACCGGGATTCAGGACAAGTCGATTCAGATCAAGGGCAACCCGGCGCTGGTGATCTGGTTCCAGGGCCTGACCAAATACCTCAAGCCGCGTAAAAAAGCCAAGGCTTAAGGTCAAGAACCCCTCACCCCGACCCTCTGGGAGAGGGTTAGGGTGAGGGGCTTTCAGTGATTCAGGCCTGACCGAACTGCGCCGCCATCTCGCGCAGTAACACTTCAGCCTCCAGCACTTTACTGACCACCGCTTCGGCCTTGTCGCGGGTCACACCTAAACGCTCAAACAGCGCATCCGGTATCGGGGCACTCGCACCGTGCCCAATGCCGTGATTTCGCAGTAACCCCAGCGCAAGACACACCAGATTCGGGTACGCAGCATCTGTGCCGATGTAAGCCGGATCATGTTGAAAGCGCACCGCGATCGCCAGCTCGTCAGGCATCCCCCAGAACCGCATCAACCAGGCTCCCATTTGCTCACGGCTGATGCCCAGCAAGTGCTGTTCAATCAGGCTGTGGCTGACGTGGGGGTTGACCTCAAGATGACGGCAAATCAGCGAAAAATGCGGCGGAAACACATAGGCCAGCAACAAGTAACCAAAGTTGTGCAACAGCCCGCCTAGGTAGGTCATGCCGACTTCAGGGCGTTGTTCCCGAGGCATGGCGCGGGTCAGCCCTTCAATCACCGCTGCGGTGTAGATCGACTGCTGCCAGTAGGGCGTACTCGATTGAGGATTGTCCTTGGGCAGGCTCAGGCTCTTGCCCAGCGACAGGCTCAACGCCAGGTTGATCACCAGATCGACCCCCAGCACCCGCACAATGGCATCTTCGACCGAGCGAATCTTGCTCTGTGACGCGTAGTACGACGAGGACGCCCAGCTCATGACTTGTGCCGCCAGTGCCGGGTCGGTTTCGACAACACTGGTGATCTCATCGATGGTGACCTCGGGGTCGGACCGTAGCCGCATGATTCTGCGCACGCTCTCTGCCAGCGGCGGCAACTCGATGGTGGCTTCAAGCCGCTGCTGAATCCGTCGCGCAGTGAATGCCTGGACGGCTCGGGTAATGGCCTCGCCGTCGTCCCCTGCGTAATCAAGTTTGATCGCACTCAGGGGCTCGCCAAAACCACCCACGCTGGCGTTCTTGAGCAGGCGCTTGAAGTCTTCCCGGGTAATTTCGAGCAACTGCCCCGGTTCACCGGCGCTGATCAGCAGCGTGGATTGTTGCAGCAATTGCTCTTCGTACAGGCAGGGCGAGTTGATCAGCGCGGGCAGGCCCGGCAACAGGCTCAGGCCCTGCTTGTCGAGCAGGGTCTGGAGGCGATCGGGCGCAAGGGCGGTCATGCGGCGCCCGATCAAGTCAGCCAGACGGTTCAAATCCAGCAAATGGCTCTGCGTGAACAGCACCATCAGGATGCCGACCGAGTCATCGAGCAGTACGGCCTGGACCTTGCGCGCAGGATCGAGCGCCGGGTGATCAGGGACTTCGCGATAGTCGATGGCCAAGTCACCGAGCAAGCGCCCGATAACAGACGGCGTGCTCGCAACGGCAGGGGCGCTGGCAACTTCAGTCATGATCTGCATCCGTTCTGTACAACTCAAATTTGATAAGCCGTTACTAGATCGGCAGCCGGGGCATTTACTGAATGGTGTTTTACACCTGCCCGTATTGCTGACCGTGACGCAGCCATCGATCCAGCAAAGGACTGACATGGCCGGGCCAGCGCTCAATCAACGCTTGGGCCGCCTCGCGCACGGCGGGCAGCAGGTCGGCATCGCGCATCAGGTCGGCAACCTTGAATTGTAAAAGGCCAGTCTGGCGGGTGCCGAGCATTTCTCCGGGGCCGCGCAGTTCAAGGTCTTTTTCGGCGATCACAAAGCCGTCGTTGGTCTCGCGCATGATGCCCAGACGCTGGCGGCCAATTTGCGACAGTGGCGGGTGATACAGCAGCACGCAATGGCTTGCGGCGCTGCCCCGGCCTACACGCCCACGCAACTGGTGAAGCTGTGAAAGGCCCAGCCGCTCAGGGTTTTCGATGATCATCAGGCTGGCATTGGGCACGTCGACGCCCACTTCAATAACCGTGGTCGCCACCAGCAACTGCAACTCGCCGGCCTTGAACTGGGCCATGACGGCCGCTTTTTCAGCCGCTTTCATGCGCCCGTGGATCAGGCCGACGCGCAACTCGCCCAAGGCACTGGAAAGGTCTTCGAAGGTGGTTTCAGCGGCCTGACAGGTCATCTCTTCGGATTCTTCGATCAGGGTGCAGACCCAATAGGCCTGTCGCCCCTCGGCGCAGGCAGCGCGCACCCGCTCAATCACTTCGATGCGTCGCGTATCGACCACCAGCACGGTGTTGACCGGGGTGCGGCCAGGCGGCAGTTCGTCGAGAATCGAGGTGTCGAGGTCGGCGTAAGCGCTCATGGCCAGGGTGCGCGGAATAGGGGTCGCGGTCATGATCAACTGATGCGGGCACATCACGCCGCCCACGCCCTTGTTGCGCAGTGCCAGGCGCTGCTGCACGCCGAAGCGGTGCTGCTCATCGATGATGACCAGCGCCAGATTGTGGAACTGCACATGTTCCTGAAACAACGCATGGGTGCCCACAACCATGGGTACGCCACTGGCAATTTGCTCCATCGCCGTCACGCGGGCCTTGCCCTTGAGTTTGCCGGCCAGCCAGGCGACTTCAAGCCCCAAAGGCTCCAGCCAGCGCTTGAAGTTAATGAAGTGCTGCTCGGCGAGGATTTCCGTCGGTGCCATCAATGCCACCTGATACCCCGCCTCAAGGGCCTGCAGGGCAGCCATCGCCGCCACCACCGTCTTGCCGGACCCTACGTCGCCCTGGATCAGGCGCAGCATGGGCTCGGGCTGGCTGAGGTCATAGGCGATTTCGTTGCCGACCCGAGCCTGGGCTCCCGTCGGCGGGAAGCCCAGATTGGCCAGAAACTGCACCGGCAGTTTCGTAGCCTTGGGCAATGCTGGCGCCTGCTGGGAGCGCAAGCTCTCGCGCAAGCGCTGTTGGGACAGTTGATGAGTCAGCAACTCTTCAAAGGCCAGGCGGTGTTGTGCCCAGTGATGGCCCAAGGCGAGTTCTTCAACATCGGCATCGGCAGGAGGCTGATGCAAATAACGAATGGCCTGGTCCAGCGGGGCCAACTGGTAATCCTTGGCCAGCTCCGGCGGTAACCAGTCGGGCAGGCTGCGCGGGCCGAGCATGGCCAGGCTCTGCTGGCTCAGCTGGCGCAAGCGCTGCTGGGTCAGGCCTTCTGTGGTGGGATAAATCGGCGTCAGCGTGGTATCGACAGGCGGCGGCTCGTCACCGGTAATGGCGCGGTATTCGGGGTGGTAGATTTCCAGACCCGACGCCCCGGGCCGGGCCTCGCCATAGCAGCGCACTTCGGTGCCGCGCTTGAGGCTATCCTTTTGCGCATTACTGAAGTGATAGAAGCGCAGGCTCAGGCCGCCGGTGCCGTCGTTGATGCGCACCAGCAAGCTGCGACGCTTGCCCATGACCACATCAGCACCGATGACCCGCCCTTCAACCACCGCATCCTGACCAGGCCGCAAGGCACCAATCGGCACCACGCGGGTTCGGTCCTGATAGCGCAATGGCAGATGGAACAATACGTCCTGGACGTTTTCCAGTCCGACCTTGGCCAGTTTCTCGGCCATGGCCTCGCCCACGCCCTTGAGCGCGGTGACCGACACTTTCGACAACTCGGTCATCGGCAGACTTACTTCGCGGCAGGCGGCTTGGCCACCGAACACAGGCGGATCGAGTCGGCAAGGATTTCAATTGCCTTGGGCCGCGGGAAGCTGGCACGCCAGGCAATGGCGACCGTTCGAAACGGCACCGGTGGGGTCAACGGGCGCACGGCCAGGATGCCGGGAGCGTAATGGTGACTGTCCACGGCAGACAACGGCAGGATCGAGATACCCAGACCGGACGCCACCATATGGCGGATGGTTTCCAGCGAACTGGACTCAACCGTCGTGTGCATGGCGCCATCATTGCCTTTGGCCACGGTCGGGCACGCCTCAAGGACCTGATCGCGGAAACAGTGACCTTCGCCCAGCAACAGCAGGCTCTTGTCGTTGAGCAGACTGGCGTCGATGGTCTCTTTTTTGGTCCACGGGTGCTCACTGGGCATCAGCACGTAAAACGGCTCGTCATAGAGCGGCAGAGTCAGGACGTCAGCTTCCTGGAACGGCAGCGCGATGATGATCGCGTCCAGCTCACCGTTGCGCAGTTTGTCACGCAGCACGTGGGTGAAGTTTTCTTCGATGTACAACGGCATCTGCGGGGCAACCCGGTGCAGTTGTGGAATCAGGTGCGGGAACAGGTACGGGCCCACGGTGTAGATCGCGCCGACCTTGAGAGGGGCCGTCAGCTGATTCTTGCCGGCCTGTGCCAGCTCGCGAATCCCTTGGGCCTGCTCCAGCACCTTTTGGGCCTGAGCCACGATGCTTTCACCGACCGGAGTGACGCGTACCGCACTTTTGCTGCGCTCGAAAATCAGCACACCGAGTTCGTCTTCCAGTTTTTTCACACCCACCGACAGGGTCGGCTGGCTGACGTGACAACGTTCGGCCGCGTGACCGAAGTGTTGCTCTTGGGCGAGGGTAACGATGTAGCGTAATTCTGTAAGCGTCATAGCGTGCGTCCCTGTGGTTGCGGGCCAAGCATAGCGGCTGCAATCGATAGACGCACGTTATCAGACATTGCCCCAAGAGCTACAGTCGCTAATCAAAGGCAGGGCTGATTTATCTTGCTCGCAGATGCACAAAGGGCACCCTGAGGTGCCCTTTGCGGTGTTATCGCCGACGCTTATCGATGGAATAAACGAAGGGTGCCACGATCTCGATGCTGCCATTGGTCAGCATCTCGGGCGGCGGCTTGGGCAATGGCTGTGCCCGGCGAATCATTTCCAGGGTGGCCCGGTCCAGATCAGCATTGCCGGAACGTCCGACTAACTCGTAGGACAGTACCTTGCCTTCAGCATCCACTACGAAGCGCAGACGGTTCAGACCTTCCTTGCCACGGGATTGCGCAGCAGGCGGGTACTTCTTGTACTTGCCCAAGTGACTGAGCAAGGTGCCTTCCCAGCTGGCTTTGGCTGCCAGTTGTTGCGCAGACGGCCCCGGGGCCGGTGCAGCGGATTTCTCACTGGTGTTCTTGGTCGGCGTCGCGTCGCTGGGTTTCTCTTCGGAAGGTTTCTCTTTGACCGGGTCCGGTTTTTCCACAGGCTTGGGCGGCTGAGGCTTTTGCTTGGGCTTGACCGGTTTAGGTACAGAGATCTTCGGCTTGGGCGCTTCGGCCAGCTTGGGTATCGGCAACTCTTCCACTGGCGCCGGCGGTTGTGGCGGTGTCACCACTTTTGGCGGCGCAGGAGGCGGCGGTGCCGGCAGTGGTGCCAGATCAACCATCATCGCTTGCGGCGGAAGTTCGATCGCGCGCGGGTTGGACCATTGCAGGGCAAGAATCACTGCCACTGCATGGACACCCAATACCACGGCCAGGCTGGTTGCGTAACGCGTCATCTTTTGGCGCGCTATGGTCATTTCTTGGCTGCCGTCTCAAGTCCGACCAGACCCACCTTCAAGTAACCAGCTGCGCGCAAAGCATCCATCACGCTCATCAAGTCACCGTAGTCCACGCCCTTGTCGGCCTGGAAGAAGATCGTCGTGTCTTTGTTGTTGTGGGTCCTGGCATCCAGGGTCGGGCCCAACGCTTCAACCGTGACCGGTTCTTCGCCCAGATACAGCCGCTGGTCAGCCTTGACGCTGAGGAACACGGGTTTCTCGGGACGAGGCGCCGGTTTGGCAGTTGAAGCTGGCAGGTCAACCTTGATATCCACAGTGGCCAGCGGTGCTGCCACCATGAAGATGATCAGCAGTACCAGCATCACGTCAATAAACGGGGTGACGTTGATTTCGTGGTTCTCGGCGAGATCGTCATCGCCTTCTTTTAAATGCAGGCCCATGGCCGATTACCCCACTTTCACCATGTGCGGTTGCGAGCTACGCTCGGGCGGCAGGTGATCGAGGTCACGGCTAACCAACAGCAACACTTCAGCAGACGCATCCGCCACCTGGGCCTTGTAGCCGGTGATGGAACGGGCGAAAACGTTGTAAATCACTACCGCAGGGATCGCGGCAACCAGACCCAGTGCCGTGGCCAACAGGGCTTCAGCAATGCCCGGCGCAACGACGGCCAGGTTGGTGGTCTGGGTTTTGGCGATACCGATAAAGCTGTTCATGATGCCCCATACCGTACCGAACAGACCGACGAACGGTGCGGTGGAACCGATGGTGGCGAGTACGCCCGTGCCGCTGCTCATGTTGCGGCCGCAAGCGGCTACCAGACGCTCAAGACGGAAGCTCACACGCTCCTTGATGCCTTCTTTTTCACGGCTGTTGGCCGACAGGCGCATTTCTTCCAGGGCGTCCTGCACCAGCAGGTGGGCCAACGTACCTTCTTTGGCCGCTGTCTCACTGGCTTCTTTCAGGGTGCGGGCTTTTTTAAGGTTGGCGATTTCAACGCGCAGACGACGCTTGGCGCCCAGCACTTCAAAGCCTTTGGCAATCCCGATGGTCCAGGTAATGATCGAGGCGATGGCCAGACCGATCATCACGATTTTGACGACGATGTCCGCGTTTTTGTACATGCCCCAAGGCGACAGGTCATGGGCCATGCCCAGGCTGTTATCTTCTTCGGCAATAATTTGCGGCGCGTCATCAGCCGGGGCAACAGCACCCTCAACCAGTGTAGGATCAGTCGCACCCGGTGTTGCGACAGGTGCCGGGGCAGCAGCTTCAGTAGCAGCGGGTGCGGCAGGGGCAGCAGGTTCGTCGGCATAGGCCGCGACAGGTGCCAACATCAAGCTGAACATCAGCGCCACTACCCCACGCCAGACGCGTGATGGGCTCAAAAGCTGGGTTGGCGAAGCGGTGGAATGATTGCGTGTCATGCTAGCCGGACCTGAGGAAAGTAATGAGGTAATGCCCTACAACGCGGTGTAAGACCAAGGGCAAAATGATGCGTTATTATTGCAAGTAATTCTTGTTAACAAAAGCAATAGCATCTGTTTTTTTCGAAAGTCACGACTTAGGTCGTGTCAAATCACGTCGTTTTGTAACTTTTCATTAGGGATTTTGCGATGCCAAAAGCTTCTGTATTGATCGCCGGGTGCGGTGATATTGGCAGCCGCCTGGCCACTCGGTTGCTCGGCAGTGACTGGCAGGTATATGGCCTGCGACGCTCCATCGATCGTTTACCTGCAGGCGTCATCGGGGTGGCGGGCGACTTGTTCGGCGCGCAATGCCCGGCGCAATGGCCAACCGGCCAGATCGACTATCTGGTGTACAGCGCGGCGGCGACCGATCATGACGAGGCAGGTTATCAGGCAGCGTATGTCGACGGTTTGAAACACACCCTTAACTGGCTCGAGCAAAACGGCCAACGGCCTAAACGGCTGCTGTTCGTGTCCAGCAGCAGCGTTTTTGGCCAGAAGGACGGCGAGTGGGTTGACGAGACCTCCCCGGCCCAGGCGTCGAATTACTCTGGCCGCATCATGCTCGATGCCGAGCAGGTGGCGCTAAACAGTGCGCTGGCAGCCAGCGTAGTGCGCCTTACCGGGATCTACGGACCGGGTCGCGAGTGGATGCTGGGGCAGGTGCGCAAAGGGTATCGCGTGGCTGTCGATCCTCCACTGTATGGCAACCGGATCCATGCCGACGACGCCGCGGGCCTTCTGGCGTTTTTGCTTGAGGCAGATCGCGAGGGCAAAACCCTGGACGACATCTATATAGGCGTCGACAACGCACCGGTCCCCTTGGCTGAGGTGGTCGGCTGGTTGCGCGAACGTCTGGGGGTGACTGAGTGGGCCGAAGAGACAAGCACTCGCCGGGCCGGGAGCAAACGATGCAGTAACGCCCGCGCCAAGGCACTGGGCTGGGAGCCTCGATACTCAAGTTATCGCGAGGGCTATGCCGCGATACTGGACGGTAAAGCGTAGGTTTATGGGGAAACCGTAGCAGCTATTACAGTTTCTCCAGCAACCACTCACGCTGCCCCGGGTAAAACTGGGGCATGTCATCCGGGGCGGAAGCATCCAGCGCCTGGAAGATTTCCAGTTTGCGGCCATCGCGAACAAAAATGTGCGCCGCACCCATTTCACCTTGCTGCAACCAGAGGCTGTCGTACTCGCCACTCATCGATGCGCAATCGCCCGCCAGGCACAGCACGTAACCCTGGATGCCGGGCACGCCTTGAAGCTTGCCGTCCGGGGTGAAAGTCACTTGATTGCCCTGGCCCATACCGCTGACCACACGCCAATTGCCGCCCATATAGGCAGAGTTGAGTGACGTTTCAAAGCTGGAGCCCAATGGCGCGTCGCTTGCAACACTGACACGCGAACGAACAAACGCCTGCCGGGGCTCTGCGTCGGTCTCGTCCTGAACAAGCGTTTCGCCATCCAGTCTCAGACCCGTAGCGCTGCTCCCATAAAAGCTGACCTGCCAACCACCATCGTCTGCGGGCAACAACTTGCCCTCAACAAGCTCAAAGCCATTGGTGTAGTAAGCCGTCGAATTTTTGGCGTCGATGTCCCATTCAAGGTTCGGCCCATAGGCCAGCAGGGCTTCACGCAGGTTGCCGCCATTGGCAGCTGCGTCGATGGCGGCCTGATTGATCCAGACACCACTGATGTCGCGGTGGGCGGGTACGCTGGCACAACCACCCAAAACAAAAGTGAGCAGTGACAACACGAGCGCTTTGCGCATGGCGGGGTCCTTTGGAAACTAGGAGGAGCGGGGGTTGGCGCAGCATGAAAACGCTGCGCCGGGGGGGTTACTCAATAACCAGAATAGCGTCCATCTCTACCTGCGAACCCTTTGGCAGGGCTGCAACGCCGATGGCGGCGCGGGCCGGGTACGGCTGTTCGAAGTACGTACCCATGATCTCGTTGACCTTGGCGAAGTGGCTCAGGTCCGTCAGGAAGATGTTCAGCTTGACGATGTCCTTGAACGACCCACCAGCGGCTTCAGCTACCGACTTCAGGTTTTCGAATACCTGAATGGTCTGGGCCTCAAAGCCTTCAACCAGTTCCATGGTTTTTGGGTCCAGCGGGATTTGACCGGACATGTAGACAGTATTGCCAGCTTTGATCGCCTGAGAATAAGTACCGATTGCAGCAGGTGCCTTGTCGCTGGTGATAACAGTCTTGGTCATGGGTGACTCCTTGTAATTAGTTGGCTACGCACGCATACGAGTGATGCGGATTACCCCGGTAAGGGCGCGCAGTTTTTTGATCACGCGAGCCAGGTGCACGCGGTCGTGCACGCTGACTACCAGTTGGACCACGCTGATGCGACCATCGCGTTCGTCCATGCTGATCTTTTCGATGTTGCCGTCGGCGGCGTTGACGCTACTGGCCAGCAGCGCAATCAGGCCGCGCTGGTGTTCCAGCTCGACGCGCAATTCGACGTTGAATTCGCCGGTAACGTCCTTGGCCCACGACAGCTGGATGCACTTTTCGGGGTTATGGCGGATTTCACTGATATTGCGGCAGTTGTCCAAGTGCACAACCATGCCTTTACCCGCCGACAAATGGCCAACAATCGGATCCCCCGGGATCGGCGTACAGCATTTGGCGTAGCTGAGCACCAAACCTTCTGTACCGCGAATCGCCAGCGGACCTTCAGGGCTCGGCAGAGCCTCGCCTTCGCCCAACAGACGTCGAGCAACCACGTAAGCCATGCGATTGCCCAAGCCGATGTCTTCGAGCAGGTCTTCGATTTGTTCCAGACGGTATTCCTGGAGCATCGCCTGAACGCGCTCGGCCGGGATTTTGTCCAGCGAGCTGTTAAAGCCGTTGAGCACCTTGTTCAGCAGGCGTTCGCCCAGGTTGACCGACTCGGAACGACGCTGCAGCTTGAGGGCATGACGAATGTGCGTGCGCGCCTTGCCGGTGACCACAAAGTTGAGCCAGGCCGGATTGGGCCGGGCGCCGGGCGCACTGACGATCTCGACCGTGGAGCCACTTTGCAGTGGTTCGGACAACGGGGCCAGGCGGCGATTGATCCGGCATGCAATGCAGCTGTTGCCGACATCGGTGTGAACGGCGTAAGCAAAGTCGACCGCTGTGGAGCCTTTGGGTAGCTCCATGATCCGGCCTTTGGGCGTGAACACGTAGACTTCGTCCGGAAACAGGTCGATCTTCACGCTTTCGATAAATTCGAGGGAATTGCCTGCGCGCTGCTGCATTTCCAGCACGCCCTTGACCCACTGCCGCGCCCGGGCGTGCGTGCCCGTGTGCTGCTCGTCGCCACTGGACTTGTACAGCCAGTGGGCGGCGATACCGTTGTTGGCCATTTCTTCCATCTCACGGGTACGGATCTGAATTTCGATCGGTACGCCATGCATGCCAAACAGCGTGGTATGCAACGACTGATAGCCGTTGGCCTTGGGAATGGCGATGTAATCCTTGAAACGCCCCGGCAAGGGTTTGTACAAATTATGTACAGCTCCTAACACGCGGTAGCAGGTGTCGACCTTGTCAACGATGATACGGAACGCATAAACGTCCATGATCTCGTTGAAGGCCCGACGCTTGCCGCGCATCTTCTTGTAGATGCCGTAGATATGTTTTTGACGACCGCTAACTTCGCCCTGAATGCCATCAATGGCCAGACAGTGACTGAGAGACTCTTCGATTTTGTTGACGATTTCCTTGCGGTTGCCCCGGGCGCGCTTGACCGCCTGATAGATGCGCGCAGAACGCATCGGGTACATCGCCTTGAAACCGAGGTCTTCGAATTCGATACGAATGCTGTGCATACCCAGCCGATTGGCAATGGGTGCGTAGATTTCCAGGGTTTCCTTGGCAATCCGTCGGCGTTTTTCGCCGGACAGCACTTCGAGGGTGCGCATGTTGTGCAGACGGTCAGCCAGCTTCACCAGGATCACGCGGATATCACGTGCCATGGCCATGGCCATCTTCTGGAAGTTTTCAGCTTGGGCTTCGGCTTTGGTTTCGAAGTTCATCTGAGTCAGTTTGCTGACCCCATCGACCAGGTCGGCCACGGTCTCACCGAACTGCGCAACGAGCGCTTCTTTGGCAATACCGGTGTCTTCGATGACGTCATGCAGCATGGCTGCCATCAGGCTCTGATGGTCCATATGCATATCGGCAAGAATGTTTGCCACTGCCAGCGGGTGCGTGACATATGGCTCGCCGCTACGTCGGCGTTGGCCGTCGTGGGCTTGCTCTGCGTAGAAGTACGCCCGGCGGACCAGATTGACCTGGTCCGGGCCGAGGTACGCCGACAAGCGATCGGCGAGGGCGTCTATGCTCGGCATGAGGAAACCTCCTGCCAAAACTTTTTACCCTTCGCCGTGCTACGTCGACCGGGCATAGGCTTAGTTCGCCTCGTTGGACTCGTCCTCGAACGCTGCGAACAGCGGTTCGTCTTCGACGATTTCAGCGTTGGCGATAAACTCGTAGCTCATCAGGCCTTCTGCGATTTCGCGCAGGGCAACAACGGTAGGCTTGTCGTTTTCCCACTGCACCAGAGGCTCTTTACCGCCGGTGGCCAGTTGACGGGCACGCTTGGTAGAGAGCATGACCAGCTCAAAGCGGTTATCCACGTGTTCTAGACAGTCTTCAACGGTTACGCGGGCCATGGTCTTCCTCGTAGCAAATGCAATATGCGCGCTGCCCGGATGGGCGAGCGGACTGAACAGTTTAAAAAATCACCAGCCATTAGGGAAGCGCTGATTTTTCGGGCACTGCACCAAAAACCCCTGTAAGCGCCAATGTAAAGCCCTTACAGGGGTTTTGGGAAGAGCTGTTTAACCGAGCAGTTCGGCCAGTAATTTGCCAAATCGCTGCTGCTGACGTTTTTGCTGGAGGCGATTGGCCCGAAAAATTGCCTTCAGATCCTCAAGCGCCAAGGCAAAATCGTCATTGATGATCAGGTAGTCATAGTCGACATAGTGGCTCATTTCGCTCACGGCTTCGCGCATCCGGCCGTCAATGATTTCATCGCTGTCCTGGCCGCGGTTATCCAGACGCTGACGCAAGGCCTCCTGGCTTGGCGGCAAGATAAAGATCGAACGCGCCTGCGGCATCAGCTTGCGGACCTGCTCCGCACCCTGCCAGTCGATTTCCAGAATCAGGTCATGGCCTTCATCCAGGGTCTGCTGCAAATGGCTTTGCGAGGTGCCGTAAAGGTTGCCGAAGACTTCGGCGCGCTCCAGGAAGTCACCGTGCTCGATCATTTTCACGAACTCTTCGCGCTCGACGAAATGATAGTTCACGCCATTCACTTCACCCGGGCGCATGGCGCGGGTAGTGTGCGAAACCGAAACCCGGATCTGCGGCTCAACGTCGATCAGCGCCTTGACCAGGCTGGTCTTGCCTGCGCCCGAAGGGGCAGAAACGATATAAAGGGTGCCAGTGCTGTGGTTCATGTCAGGGGGTGCCTTACTCAATATTCTGTACTTGTTCACGCATCTGCTCGATCAACACCTTGAGGTTGACCGCTGCTTGGGTGCTGCGTGGATCGAATGCCTTGGAGCCCAGGGTATTGGCCTCACGGTTAAGTTCTTGCATCAGGAAGTCCAGACGGCGGCCCGCAGCCCCTCCCGACTTGAGCACGCGTCGCACTTCAAGAATGTGGGTGCTGAGGCGATCCAGCTCTTCGGCGACATCGCTTTTTTGCGCCAGCATGACCATTTCTTGCTCAAGACGCTGCGGATCAAGTTCGGCCTTCATGTCGGCAAAGCGATCGAGCACCTTTTGGCGCTGAGTGGCGAGCATTTGCGGCACCAGCTCGCGCAGGGTGTCGACGTCACCTTCAATCGCCGTCAAACGCTCGCTGATCAAACGGGCCAGCTCCGCGCCTTCGCGCTCGCGGCCGTTTTTCAGCTCCTGCAGGCCTTGCTTGAACAATGCCAAGGCCTGGGTATTCAAGGCTTGCGGGTCGCTTGCATCCGCCACCAGAACGCCAGGCCAGGCCAGCACTTCCAGCGGGTTGAGCGGGGCCGGCTGCTTGATCAGGCTGGCGATGGTCTCGGCAGCGGCTACCAGTTGCGCGGCACGTTCGCGATCAACCTGCAGCGGCTTGCCAGTGGTTTCTTCGGTAAAACGCAAGGTGCATTCCAGCTTGCCTCGCGAAATCCCCTGACGCAGTGCTTCACGCACTGCACCTTCGAGATCACGGAAAGATTCAGGCAGACGCAGGTGCGGCTCCAGGTAGCGGCTGTTGACCGAGCGCAGCTCCCAACTCAGGGTGCCCTGAGTGCCGGCGCTTTCGACGCGGGCAAAGGCGGTCATGCTATGCACCATGGACGGTACCTCGCGATTTAATGAATTAGGCCTGACGGCAATTAAGACCGCCGATTGTAACGCAGTGCAGCGGATGGCCCCAAATGACGTCGGTCGCAAATACGCTCATATGATGACAAACCGACGCTTCCTGCGCCGCCACGGCCTTTCCTTTATAATGCTCGGCAGTTTTCCGTCCCGTACAGGTATCCCACATGAAACGTCCAAGTGGTCGCGTTGCCGATCAGCTCCGCCCGATCCGCATCACCCGCAACTACACCAAACACGCAGAGGGTTCTGTACTGGTCGAGTTCGGTGACACCAAAGTCATCTGCACCGTCAGCGTCGAGAACGGCGTACCGCGCTTCCTCAAAGGCCAGGGCCAAGGCTGGCTGACTGCCGAGTACGGCATGCTGCCACGCGCTACCGGCGACCGTAACCAGCGTGAAGCCAGCCGCGGCAAGCAAGGCGGGCGCACCCTGGAAATCCAGCGCCTGATCGGCCGCTCCCTGCGCGCAGCACTGGACATGTCCAAACTGGGCGATATCACTTTGTACGTCGACTGCGATGTGATCCAGGCTGATGGCGGCACCCGTACCGCGTCCATCACCGGCGCCATGGTTGCACTGGTCGATGCACTGAAAATCATCAAAAAGCGTGGCGGTCTCAAAGGCGGCGACCCGATCAAGCAAATGATCGCAGCCGTATCGGTTGGCATGTACCAGGGTGTACCGGTCCTTGACCTGGACTACCCTGAAGATTCGGCAGCCGAAACCGATCTCAACGTTGTGATGACCAGCAGCGGTGGTTTCATCGAAGTTCAGGGCACTGCGGAAGGCGCGCCATTCCAGCCTGAAGAGCTGAATGCGATGCTCGCACTGGCACAAAAAGGCATGAATGAAATTTTCGCCCTGCAGCACGCTGCCCTGGCGGACTAATCGGCCGGATTGATTGTCAAAGCCTTCAAACGACCCACCGGAGAGCGCTATGAGTGAGCTGGACCTTTCAAAACCCCAACCGAGCCGCGACGCTCGTAAATGGGCCATGTTTTGTCACTTTTCGGCGTTTCTCGGGATGTGGTTTCCGTTTGGCAGCCTGATCGGCCCGCTGATCCTCTGGCAACTCAAGCGCGAGAGCGATCCCTTTATCGACGACCAGGGCAAGGAAGCACTGAACTTTCAGATCACCGTGGCGATTGCTTCAGCTATTTGCTACGTGCTGATGTTCATACTGGTCGGGTTCGCCTTGCTCGGTCTGGTGCTGATCGGCGCAGTGGTGCTGGTGGTGATCGCAGGCGTGAAGGCCAATGACGGGGTTGTATACCGCTATCCCTTCACCTGGCGCCCATTGAAGTAACACATTGACCTTGTGGAAGCGGGCTTGCCCGCGATGGTATCAACGCCAGCAAGCCCGCTCCCACATCGCCCGCCACCACAATGGGTTGCGCAAAAAAAATGCCCGTATCGTTCGATACGGGCATTTTTTATGACGGCGACAAACACTTAGATAGTCAGTGTCCAGTCGTAGTCCACGATCAATGGCGCATGTTGCGAGAACCGTGGCTGACGCGGCAAACGAGCACTTCGTACAAAGCGACGCAAGCCTGGTGTCAGCAACTGGTAGTCGAAACGCCAGCCCAGATTGAGCATCTCGGCTTGTTCGTTGTCCGGCCACCAGCTGTACTGATCGCCTTCACGACTGACTTCACGCAGGGCATCGACATAGCCCATGTTGCCGACAATCTCATCCATCCAGGCCCGTTCAGGCGCCAAGAAACCAGGGGATTGCTGGCTGTCACGCCAGTTTTTAATGTCGAGTTTCTGCTGCGCCACATACAGCGAGCCGCAGTAGATGTACTCACGACGTTTGCGACGCTGCTTATCAAGGTAGCGCGCAAAGTCGTCCATTAGCTTGAACTTCTGGTTCAAGTCTTCATCGCCGTTCTGCCCCGAAGGGAGCAGCAAGGTCGCGATGCTGACCTTATCGAAATCGGCTTGCAGGTAGCGCCCGTAGCGATCGGCCGTCTCGAAGCCAAGCCCAGTGATGACTGCTTTCGGTTGCAACCGCGAATACAAAGCCACACCGCCTTGGGCAGGGACTTCAGCTTCGCAGGCGTAAAGAAAGTAGCCATCGAGCTGGTAAGCTGGATCGTCCAGTTCAAAGGCGGAGGCGCGGGTGTCCTGCAGGCAGATAACGTCGGCATTCTGAGCTTGCAGCCAACTGAGCAAACCGCGCTCGACTGCCGTCTGAATACCATTGACGTTCACACTGATGATCCGCATAAATGGCCCCAAAAATCACGTGCGTGTATGATACACGCGGTCTTACTAATTAGCTAAATCCGTGGTATCTGGGGCTTTTTTCATGCAAGCGTATCAGCGCGACTTCATCCGTTTTGCCATCGATCGCGGCGTACTGCGCTTCGGTGAGTTCACCCTGAAGTCGGGGCGTACCAGTCCTTACTTCTTCAATGCCGGCTTGTTCAATACAGGTTCTGCGCTGGCTCAACTGGGGCGCTTCTATGCTGCTGCCATCGTTGACAGCGGCATTTCCTTCGATGTGCTCTTTGGCCCGGCCTACAAGGGTATTCCCTTGGCTGCGACCACTGCTGTAGCACTGGCCGAGCACCACGACCGCGACATGCCGTGGTGCTTCAACCGCAAGGAAGCCAAGGCCCACGGCGAAGGTGGAAGCCTGGTCGGATCGCCGCTCGAAGGTGACATCCTGATTATTGACGACGTGATCACCGCTGGCACCGCCATCCGTGAAGTCATGCAGATCATCCAGGCCCAAGGCGCCAAGGCCGCGGGCGTGATGATTGCCCTCAACCGTCAGGAGCGCGGCAATGGCGAGTTGTCGGCCATCCAGGAAGTCGAGCGCGACTTCGGCATTCCGGTGATCAGCATCGTGTCGTTGAACCAGGTTTTGCAGTTCCTGGCCGAAGACGAAACGCTACAACAGTACCTGCCTGCCGTTGAAGCGTACCGGGCGCAGTACGGGATTTAACCCCCGCCCATGACTCACTAGAAGCGTGGGTGCGAGCAGGCTCGCTCCCACAGATTTTCAAGTGAAAAAAAGCCCCGCCCGGCATCACCGGGCGGGGCTTTTTTGTTCTGCTTACAGCGGTTTGCTGTTGGTAATGAGCGTCCCAACACCGGTGTCGGTGAAGATTTCCAGCAGCACGGCATTTGGTACACGACCGTCAACAATGTGTGCCGTGGTCACGCCACCCTGTACGGCTTCCAGCGCGCAACGAATTTTTGGCAGCATGCCGCCGTAAATGGTGCCGTCGGCTATCAGGTCATCCACCTGAGCAGTTGTCAGACCGGTCAGCACCTTGCCTTCCTTGTCCATCAGGCCTGCAATGTTGGTCAGCAGCATCAGCTTCTCGGCCTTGAGAGCTTCGGCAACCTTACCCGCCACCAGGTCCGCGTTGATGTTGTAGGACTCGCCATTGGCACCCACACCGATCGGCGCGATCACCGGGATGAAATCGCCCTTGGTCAACATGTGCAGCAGGTCGGTATTAATGTCGATGACCTCGCCCACATGACCGAAGTCGATGATTTCAGGCTTGGTCATTTCCGGCGTCTGACGGGTCACAACCATTTTTTTGGCGCGAATCAGGGTCGCATCCTTGCCTGTCAGGCCGATGGCGCTGCCGCCATGACGGTTGATCAGGTTAACGATCTCCTTGTTCACATGACCGCCAAGTACCATCTCCACCACATCCATGGTTTGCGAGTCAGTCACGCGCATCCCGTCGATGAAATGACTTTCGATGGACAAACGCTTGAGCAAATCACCGATTTGCGGCCCGCCACCGTGTACTACGACCGGGTTGATACCCACGGCCTTCATCAACACGATGTCACGGGCAAAACCGGTTTTCAGTTCGTCGTTTTCCATAGCGTTGCCGCCGTACTTGATCACCAGCGTCTTGCCGACGTAACGGCGAATGTAGGGCAGCGCTTCGGACAAAACCTTGGCGACGTTGGAGGCGGCATCACGTTCGAGGGTCATTCAGGGCTCCGGTAGAACAAGTCGATCAAAACGGTAGTGGAAGATCAGGGGCCACACGCTTCAATTGAGCGTGAAAGACGTCCTTGATGCGTTGCAGCTCAGCCTCGGTTTGGGCCTCAAATCGCAGCACCAGCACCGGGGTGGTATTGGATGCGCGAACCAGGCCCCAGCCATGAGCGTAGTCAACCCGCACACCATCAATGGACGTCAGCTCGGCGGCGTCACCCCATTGAGCGTCGTGCAGAGCCTCAATGATGCTGAATTTGCTCTCATCCGTCACATCGATATTGATTTCAGGCGTAGAAATATCGTTCGGGAAGGTCTCAAACAGCTCCTCAGCTGTTTCCTGGCGCTTGCTGAGAATCTCCAGCAGGCGTGCAGCGCTGTAAATACCGTCGTCGAAACCGAACCAGCGCTCCTTGAAAAAGATATGCCCGCTCATTTCGCCTGCCAGCAGGGCACCGGTTTCCTTCATCTTCTTCTTGATCAAAGAATGACCGGTTTTCCACATCAGGGGTCGACCGCCATTCTCCTTGATCAACGGAGTCAGACGACGCGTGCACTTCACGTCGAAAATGATCTCGGCCGCCGGGTTGCGCTCCAGCACATCCCGGGCGAACAGCATCAGTAAGCGATCCGGGAACACCATGGTGCCCGTATTGGTCACGACACCCACACGGTCGGCATCCCCATCAAAGGCCAGCCCGATATCGGCATTGGTTTCCTTGACCCTGGCAATCAGATCCCGCAGATTTTCCGGTTTGCTCGGGTCCGGGTGATGGTTGGGAAAGTTGCCGTCCACCTCGCAGAACATTGGGACCACATCACAGCCCAAAGCTTCAATCAACTGGGGCGCGATCACGCCGGCAACGCCGTTGCCGCAATCCACCACCACCTTCATGCGCCTGGCGAGCTTGATATCACGGGTGATCACATCGGCGTAGCGCGGCAAAATATCAACGCGCTCGATGCTGCCTTCGCCCCACGTCAGATCGTTGGTCTTGAGGCGCGTGTGCAGCGCCTTGATCTGCTCGTCGGCCAGCGTATCGCCCGCAATCACGATTTTAAAACCGTTGTAATTCGGCGGGTTGTGGCTCCCCGTGAGCATCACGCCGGACTGGCCCGCCAACTCGTGAGTGGCGTAATACAGCGCAGGCGTCGGCACCAGACCTACATCGCTGACCTTGCAACCACTGTCAGCCACACCGCGGATCAAACGCTCGACCAGCTCAGGGCCGGACAAGCGTCCGTCCCGACCCACCGACACATGGGGCTCGCCCTTGGCCAGACTCTCTGCACCAATGGCACGGCCAATCCAGTACGCGGTTTCTGCAGTCAGGGTTTGGGGGACCACGCCACGAATGTCGTAAGCGCGAAAAATACTGTCAGGGAAACTCGGCGGGACACAAGCTGGGCTGCTCATTGCAAGGGAACTCCACGCTCAGAGGATTCAGGAGGGCGCTGAAGGCCAGGCAGAACGCCTGACCTGATGCTGCACAGTCAGAGCTTGCCTGAGTGACCAAAACCGCCAGCGCCACGCTGGCTTTCGTCGAATTCTTCGACCAGCTCAAAATGCGCCTGTACCACCGGCACCAGCACCAACTGAGCGATACGTTCGCCGATAGTGATGTTGAATGCGGTCTGGCCACGGTTCCAGCACGACACCATCAGCTCGCCCTGGTAATCAGAGTCGATCAGGCCGACCAGGTTGCCCAGCACGATGCCGTGCTTATGCCCCAGGCCCGAGCGCGGCAGGATCAGCGCGGCAAGGCCGGGATCGCCGATATACACCGACAGGCCGGTCGGGATCAGCAGGGTCTGGCCCGGTTCCAGAACGGTGTCTTGTTTAAGCATGGCGCGCAGGTCCAGGCCTGCGGAGCCGGGAGTGGCGTACTGCGGCAGCGGGAATTCGTTACCAATGCGTGGATCAAGGATCTTGGCTTGCAAAGCGTGCATACGAGTTAAACCTGGTTCAGACGTTCGGCGATAAAAGTGATCAGCTGGCGGGCAATCTTGCCCTTGCTGGTCTGGGCAAACACAGTGGCGTGCAGTTCGCGGTCAATCACGCTGCATGCGTTCTCTTCACTGTTGAAGCCAATGCTGGGGTTAGCCACATCGTTGGCGACAATCAGGTCGAGGTTTTTGTCTTTGAGCTTGCGCGCAGCGTAATCGAGCAAGTGCTCGGTTTCTGCGGCGAAGCCGACACTAAAAGGGCGGTCAGGACGCGAAGCGATGGTGGCCAGAATGTCTGGATTGCGCACCATCTGCAGCAACAGGCCGTCGCCCTTGGTAGGGTCTTTCTTGAGTTTTTGCGGGGCAACGACTTCAGGTCGATAGTCCGCAACTGCAGCAGAGGCAATAAACACGTCACACGGGATCGCGGCTTCACACGCCGCGAGCATGTCTCGGGCACTGACCACGTCGATGCGGCTGACCCGATCCGGGGTAGGCAGGTGGACCGGCCCGGTAATCAACGTTACACGAGCACCGGCTTCAACGGCCGCTTCGGCCAGGGCAAAGCCCATTTTTCCGGAGCTGTGGTTGGTGATGTAGCGCACCGGGTCGATGTTTTCCTGGGTCGGACCTGCCGTAATCAGCACGTGCTTGCCGGTCAGCACTTGGCGTTGAAAACACTCGGCAGCACTGTGCACCAGGTCATCCGCTTCCAGCATGCGGCCAAAACCTACGTCACCACAGGCCTGACTCCCGGAGGCGGGGCCAAACACACGCAGACCACGACTCTCAAGCAGTCGGGTATTGGCCTGAGTGGCCGGATCACGCCACATGGCCTGGTTCATCGCAGGCGCAATGGCCACCGTTGCATCGGTGGCGAGCACCAGCGTGGTCAACAGATCATTCGCCAGGCCTTGGGCGAGACGGGCAATCAGGTCAGCAGTTGCCGGCGCAATCAATACCAGATCGGCCCACTTGGCCAGCTCGATATGCCCCATGGCCGCTTCAGCTGCAGGGTCGAGCAAATCCAGATGAACGGGGTGCCCGGACAACGCCTGCATGGTCAGAGGGGTGATGAATTCGCTGCCGCCCCGGGTCATGACAACCCGTACTTCTGCGCCTTGATCCAGCAGGCGACGAACCAGCTCTGCACTCTTGTAAGCCGCGATGCCGCCGCCGACGCCCAAAACAATGCGTTTTCGATACAGCCGCTGCATAGGCCTGCCTTTTAGTTCGATGATGACTGCGCGGAAAATGGCCAAATGCCACGCAAAAATGATGGGCTAAGATAACACAGCGCCTGCCAGGGAACAGCGGCGCCCACTCACAAGGAGGTGTTATGAGCATTCGAGATTGGCCCGCAGCCGAGCGGCCGCGCGAGAAGCTTTTGGAACACGGATCATCCAGTCTGTCCGATGCCGAACTGCTGGCAATTTTCTTGCGAACCGGGGTTTCGGGCAAAAGCGCGGTCGATCTGGCCCGTCATTTACTTACTGAATTCGGCAGCCTGCGAGCCTTGCTCGAGGCCGATCTACGCGCGTTCTGTTGCCAGGTCGGGCTGGGGCCCGCCAAGTTCAGCCAGCTGCAGGCGGTACTGGAAATGAGCCGTCGCCACCTTGCTGAACGCTTGCGCAGAGACAGCGCGCTAGAGAGCCCGCAAGCGGTTCGGGATTATCTGAAATCGCTGCTGCGCCATGAGCAGCATGAAGTCTTCGGTTGTCTGTTTCTGGACTCCAAGCACCGCATGCTGGCCTTCGAAGTGCTCTTCAGGGGCTCAATCGACAGCGCCAGCGTTTACCCGCGCCAAGTGGTTAAGCGAGCACTTGCTCATAACGCGGCAGCGGTGATTTTTTGCCACAACCACCCTTCCGGCGTCACCGAGCCCAGCCAGGCGGACCGCACTTTGACCAAACGCTTGATCCAGGCCCTGGATCTGATCGAAGTGCGGGTGCTGGATCATTTCATCGTCGGCGACGGCCACCCCCTTTCAATGGTCGAACACGGCTGGATGTAGCGCTCAAGGCTTAACGCTGACCGTCGAAAAGTCCTGACGCCCAAAAGGACTCACCTGATAACCCTGAACGTCTTTGCGGGTGAGTGTGTAGGCCGTCGGATGCGCCAGCGGCAGCCACAGCGCCTGCTGCTGGATCTGCGCCTGGGCCTTTTGATACAGCGCACTGCGCTTGTCCTGATCGGTAAGGGTTTTGCCCTCGCTGATCAAACTGTCCAGAGTCTTGTCGCAATAACGCGCAAAGTTGGTCCCGGACTTCACCGCCGCACATGAAAACTGCGGCGTCAGAAAGTTGTCCGGGTCGCCGTTATCACCTGCCCAGCCCATAAACAGCAGGTCGTGCTCACCCGCTTTGGCGCGGCGAATCAGCTCGCCCCACTCGATCACTCGAATGTCGGCCTGGATACCGATCTTGGCCAAATCGGCCTGCAACAATTGCGCCCCCAGACTTGGGTTCGGATTAAGCACACTGCCGGTCGGACGCGTCCAGATGGTGGTTTTAAAACCGTCTTTAAAGCCGGCCTTGGCCAGGAGATCGCGGGCTTTTTGAGGATCGTGGGCATACCCCGGCAAGTCTTTTGCGAAACTCCAGGTTGTGGCCGGGTAAATACCGTTGGCGGCCTGGGCGCTGTTTTCAAACACGGCCTTGAGATAAGTGTCCTTGTCGAAAGCCAGGTTAATGGCCTGGCGCACCTCTGGCTTGTCCAGAGGCGGATGCTGACTGTTGATGGCCACAAACGCAGTCATGAAGGCAGGGGTTTGCGTGACCGCCAACGCGGGATCTTTGATCGCTGCCGCCACGTCCAGTGGCTTGGGCGAGAGCGCAATCTGGCACTCATTACGGCGCAATTTTTGTAGCCGCACGTTGGCGTCCGGCGTGATGGCGAAAATCAGCCCGTCCACTGCGGGCTTGCCTGCGAAATAGTCCGGATTGGCCTTGTAACGTACCACCGCATCTTTCTGGAATCGGCTGAACACGAAAGGTCCGGTGCCGATCGGCTGGCTGTTCATCAGTTCAGGGGTGCCGGCCTTCATCAGTTTGTCGGCGTACTCGGCCGAGTAGATCGAGGCAAAACCCATGCTCAACGCTGGTAGAAAGGTGGAATCAGGACGACTGAGCGTGAAACGGACCGTCAGGGGGTCCGGCGTTTCGATCTTTTTTATCAGTTCTGGCAACTGCAAGGATTGAGCATGGGGGAAACCGCTTTGAGCCACCTTGTGCCACGGGTTGGCAGGGTCGAGCATGCGCTCGAAGCTGAAACGCACGTCATCGGCATTCAGCTCTCGGCTCGGGGTGAAATAGGGTGTGCTGTGAAACTTGACGCCAGGACGCAGCTTGAAGTCGTACACAAGGCCATCAGGGGACACTGACCAGCTTTGCGCCAAGCCAGGCACCAGCTTGGCGGCCTGGGCGTCAAAGTCCACCAGGCGGTTCATCAGCACGTCTGCCGAGGCATTGGTGGTACTGAGCGAGTTGTACTGCACCACATCGAACCCTTCGGGGCTGGCCTCGGTGCAAACGCTCAAAGTGGCCGCCTGTACCAGTGGGGTCAGGCAAAAGGTGAGCACAAAGGGGATGGCAGCGAGGCGCATGATCTGTTTCCTTTACAAGTCGATGAGGCCCATCTGCACATGCAGTCTGGAAAAGTCCTACCCTAGTGTTCCGCTACTCAAATGACTACTTTTTAATGGCGTTTGAAGCCCTGTAGTCGCTGCCGCAGGCTGCGAAGGGTTGCGAAGCAACCCGTTTTCCCGAGTCAGTGCGGGTCTTTTCGCAGCCTACGGCAGCGACAACAGGTGCAAATTCCACCTCAAGTCTTTCACCCCGCGACGAGCGGTAAAACGCTTTAAGGCATAGACGCCGCGTGGATTGGCGTTAAAATGGCGGCTTCATTAATTACAGCAAATCACACTGCCTGTTGTTGCTCTTTAGTCTTTCTGGTATAAAGCAGCGCTCTTTTCTAGGGGCCCGGTTCCTGCGTTTGTAGGTGTAGCCGGTAAGACCCTTAAAGAAACGCGGCGCCTGGCGCCATGACTGAGAGATTAAGCGGCCAACCCATGCCGGGTTGGGCATGTGGTTTTAGAGGGCTGAGGCATGTCGAGAGTCTGTCAAGTTACCGGTAAGGGTCCGGTGACTGGGAATAACATTTCCCACGCAAATAACAAAACCCGTCGTCGTTTCCTGCCGAACCTGCAGCATCACCGCTTCTGGGTTGAAGAAGAGAAACGTTTTGTTCGTCTGCGCGTATCTGCTAAAGGCATGCGTATCATCGACAAGCGTGGCATTACTGTCGTGCTGGCCGAAATCCGCCGTGCTGGCAAGATCTAAGGGAGCTAATCATGCGTGAATTGATCCGTTTGGTGTCGAGCGCTGGTACAGGCCATTTCTACACCACTGATAAGAACAAGCGCACCACTCCGGACAAAATCGAAATCAAAAAATTCGATCCGCGGGTTCGCAAGCACGTGATCTACAAAGAAGCCAAAATCAAGTAATTGGTTTTACTTCTTACAAAAAAGGCCCATATCTCACGATACGGGCCTTTTTTGTTGCCTACGGTTTTATCCGTACTTACACAGCGCTACGGCACCCTGCTCAACCACAACTCAGGGAACTGAGTTTTTTACCTTCGTTGACCAACACCCTCAGGCGATAGCGATTGAACTCCTTGGTATAGCCCTCGCCAGGGACCTCCACGCGGACCTCCCGGGCTCCGTAAATGTTGCGCCAGAACTCCACCAACTGCGGCGTCACTTCAGGTGCAACCACATAGTTGAGCGTCAAATTCTTATCGCACAGGCCCTCTTCAGCAGCCATCGCAGGCAGTGAAAGCGCTGCGAGCATCATGCTTGCCGCCAGCGCGGCGATTTTGGAAACAGTCATCTTCGACATGATTCATCCTTGTTAAATAATCCATAGTGAGTGCGGAGGCTGACAGTGCCTGCTCGTCCATGAGTGTTTGGCACCGCAATTCCTTGCCCTCCAAAGACTGGCTCACTTTGACGCCCGCATCCGCGGCGACGTGTTTCCTGGTTTGTCTTTCAAGGTGCGGCAAATGCCCATAAAAAAGCCCCGCCCTCAATATCAGGCAGGGCTCTTAAAGCGCTCTGGATCAGCCGTTTCAAACCTTCTGTTCAAACACCACGTAAATCTTCCTACAAGGCTCAAGCACTTCCCACGTCCCGCGAAAACCTGCCGGGATGACAAAACGATCACCGGCCCGGAGAGTCTTGGCGTTACCGTCATGGTCACGCAATACAGAAACGCCCTGCACAATTTCGCAATATTCGTGCTCGGTGTAATTGACCGTCCACTGGCCCACAGCGCCTTCCCACACGCCCGCGCTCATTTGCCCGCACGGGCTGTCGTAATGGTTGTGGATAACTTGTTCAGGGGCACCCTTGAGCACCTTTTCCGGTGCCGGGCTGAAGCGATCAGCCTGGGTGTTGGCAGTGCTGAAATCGACGATGGTTGCGATGCTCATGGTTCTTGTCCCCCCGAAATTGCGGTGTATGCGGTCAGAAAACCAAAGTCTATGTTTATTAAAACGAACAAGCCATGCCGTTTGCGACACTCGTGTCAAATATATTGAAAGTTCCAGGGCCACTGGTTTAGGGTGGCGTTTCCATTTCAATAGAGAGGAGGACACTCGAATGACCACCCTGACGCGTGCTGATTGGGAACAACGGGCCCAAGAGCTGAAAATCGAAGGTCGCGCCTACATCAACGGTGAGTACACCGATGCGGTCTCCAACGAAACGTTCGAGTGTCTGAGCCCGGTTGATGGCCGCTTGCTGGGCAAGGTTGCCAGCTGCGACAGCGCTGACGCCCAGCGAGCTGTAGAAAATGCACGCCAGACCTTTGAATCCGGTGTGTGGTCCCGCCTGGCTCCGGCCAAGCGCAAAGCCGCGATGATCCGCTTTGCCGGCTTGCTGAAACAAAACGCCGAAGAACTGGCACTGCTTGAAACCCTGGACATGGGCAAGCCGATCAGTGACTCCCTGGGCATCGATGTGCCCGGTGCCGCCGGTGCGCTGAGTTGGAGCGGCGAAGCCATCGACAAGATCTACGACGAAGTCGCTGCCACTCCGCACGACCAATTGGGCCTGGTGACCCGTGAAGCCGTCGGCGTTGTCGCTGCTATCGTGCCGTGGAACTTCCCGCTGATGATGGCCTGCTGGAAACTGGGCCCTGCCCTGTCGACCGGTAACTCGGTGATCCTTAAGCCGTCCGAAAAATCCCCATTGACTGCCATCCGTATCGCAGCTCTGGCCGTTGAAGCCGGTATTCCAGCGGGCGTACTCAACGTGCTGCCAGGCTATGGCCATACTGTTGGCAAGGCTCTGGCACTGCACATGGACGTCGACACCCTGGTGTTCACCGGCTCGACCAAGATCGCCAAGCAATTGATGATCTATTCCGGCGAATCCAACATGAAGCGCATCTGGCTTGAAGCCGGCGGCAAGAGCCCGAACATCGTCTTCGCCGACGCACCGGACCTGCAGGCTGCGGCCGAATCCGCGGCCAGCGCCATCGCCTTCAACCAGGGCGAAGTCTGCACCGCCGGTTCGCGCCTGCTGGTCGAGCGCTCGATCAAGGACACGTTCCTGCCGCTGGTGATCGAAGCCCTCAAAGGCTGGAAGCCCGGCAACCCGCTGGACCCGGCCACCACCGTGGGTGCCCTGGTGGATACCCAGCAAATGAATACCGTGCTGTCGTACATCAAGTCCGGCCACAGCGAAGGCGCAAAACTGGTAGCGGGCGGTAATCAGATCCTGCAAGAAACCGGTGGAACCTACGTTGAACCGACCATTTTCGACGGCGTTAGCAACGCGATGAAAATCGCCCAGGAAGAAATCTTCGGTCCAGTGCTATCGGTCATCACTTTCGACAGCGCCGAAGAAGCCATCCAGATCGCCAACGACACGCCTTACGGCCTTGCTGCAGCGGTCTGGACGGCAGACATCTCCAAGGCTCACCTGACCGCCAAAGCCCTGCGTGCCGGTAGCGTGTGGATCAACCAGTACGATGGTGGCGACATGACCGCACCGTTTGGCGGCTTCAAACAGTCGGGCAACGGTCGTGACAAGTCGCTGCATGCGTTCGACAAATACACCGAGCTGAAATCCACCTGGATCAAGCTGTAAACATTTAACCGCTACACCTTGTGGGAGCGAGCCTGCTCGCGATGGCAGCACTGGGTCTGACTGACAGACCGCTGTGTTTTCTTCGCGAGCCAGGCTCGCTCCCACACTGGTTTTTACACCACGCAATTGGAGCGCAGACATGCGTTGGGCGACTTATTTCGCCGTACTGGCCTCGGTTCTCAGTGTCGGCCTGGCACTGGGCGTGAGCATGCCACTGGTCTCGTTTCGGCTTGAAAGCTGGGGCTACGGCGGGTTCGCGATTGGCGTCATGGCCGCCATGCCGGCCATTGGCGTACTGGTGGGCGCCAGCGTGGCGAGCAAGCTGGCAGCCCGCTTCGGCACGCCCGGCCTGATGCGCCTGTGTTTGTGGTGTGGCGCGCTGTCCATCGGGCTACTGGCGTTGCTGCCCAGCTATCCCGTGTGGCTGGTGCTACGGCTGCTGATCGGCGTGGTACTCACGATTATTTTTATTCTCGGCGAAAGCTGGATCAACCAGCTGGTGGTCGAACAATGGCGAGGTCGTCTGGTTGCGCTGTATGGTTCGGCCTATGCCTTGAGCCAACTGTCCGGGCCACTGCTGCTGGGCCTGGTCGGCTCTGAAGGCAACTACGGATTTTGGATCGGCGTTGCATTACTGACCCTCGCGCCTTTACTGCTGATGGGCCGCGACGGCGCACCGACCACCGAATCATGCAGCGTGACCTTCAAGGATTTACTGGGCTTCTGTCGAGGCTTGCCGGCGATTGCATGGGCCGTAGCGCTGTTTGCTGCTTTTGAGGCGATGATTCTTACGCTTCTGCCCATCTACTGCCTGCGTCAAGGCTTTACCGCAGATATCGCACTCGCGATGGTCAGCACCGTGGTGGTGGGCGACGCCCTGCTGCAACTGCCGATTGGCGCGCTGGCCGACCGCCTGTCCCGGCGCTCGCTGTTTACCGGCTGCGCGGTGCTGCTGATGCTGTCGAGCCTGGCAGTGCCGTTCTTGCTCAATACGCTGCTGATCTGGCCGCTGTGGGTGATCTTTGGCGCCAGCGCCGGTGGCCTGTTCACTTTGTCGCTGATTCTGATCGGCGAGCGCTACCGTGACGACGCCCTGGTGCGCGCCAACGCCCACATCGCGCAACTGTGGGGCATCGGCTGCCTGATCGGGCCATTGGCCGCTGGCGCGGGCAGTCAGTGGATCAGCGGGCATTCCTTGCCGCTGTTCATGGCCGCAGGCGCTTTGATATTGGTGATCCTGGTGTTACGCCAAGGGGCATTCGGAGCTGAGCAGGCAGCGGCCTCGTAGTTACAACATCTTCTCCAGCCCCACACTCTTGCTGAACCAGGCATTAAACCGGCGCCACCAGTTGCCCGGTTCCCGATGCAAGGTGTGGAGCTGGCCGTTGTCTTCAGTCACCCAGACGATCTTGCCCTGTTCCAGCTTTGGCTCGTAACTCAAGGCCGGAGCCATGCCCTGCAGGGCCAACTTGCGGGCCTCGGCGGCCAGTTCCGGGCTGTCTACCAATACGCCGACCTCGGTGTTCCACAACCCCGAACGCGGGTCAAAATTGAAAGAGCCAATGAATGATTTCTGCTGATCGAAAATCATCGCCTTGCTGTGCAGGCTCGAATCCGAGCTCATCCCGTGCTTGAACAGGCGCGGGCCACTGCCGCCGCTGCTACCCGGCTGGCGACGCAGCTCAAAAAGCTTGACCCCATGTTCCAGCAGCGCCTTTCGATAGGGCGCATAGCCCCCGTGGACAGCGGGTACGTCGGTCGCCTCCAGCGAATTGGTCAATAAACGAACATCGACCCCGGCATCCGCACGACCTGTCAGGTACACCAATCCGGTTTCACCCGGCACAAAATAGGCCGAAATCAGGATCAGTTCCTGATTCACTCCTGCCAGCTCCGGCGCCAACTGCGTGGTCAGCAGCAAGTGCGAGTCTGGCTCGCCCCTGGCCAGCACCTTGCTCGGCGCATCCCACAACGCCTGGTTCCAGGCCCAGATCAGCTCTTTGCGCCACACATCCAGCTGGGGATTGGTTTCATACGAAGCCAATTGTTGATACAGCCCTTGATTGCGTTGCTGCGCAAGCTTGAGTGATGCCTCCAGTTTTTTGCGTGCCTTGGTCAGCTCAGCTGCAGACAGCCGGGATGAGACAAAATCGCTAATTGGCTGGCTAAGGGCGCTGTTCCAGTACTGATCAAAACTGTGCCCCAGCTGCTCAGCCACCGGACCGACACTGAGCAGGTCGATATCGGTGAAATTCAGCTCGGGCTTGGCATCGAAATACTCATCTCCCAGATTACGCCCACCCACAATCGCTACGCTGTTATCGGCCAGCCAGAGCTTGTTGTGCATGCGTCGGTGCTGGCGCGAAAGGTTGAACAACCGCCCCATGCCTCGGGTCACGCCCGTACTGCGCCCCAGTTGCAGAGGGTTGAACAACCGAATCTGGATAGTGGGATGAGCCGCAAGTGTCGCCAGGATATCGTCAAGGCCATCACTGGCGGTGTCATCGAGCAGGATCCGCACGCGTACGCCGCGATCTGCCGCCTTGAGCAGTTCGTCAATCAGCATGCGTGTACTCAGCCCGTCGTGGACGATGTAGTACTGCAGGTCGAGGCTGCTTTGCGCGTTACGGATCAGTTCGGCCCGGGCCCTGAACGCTTCACCGCTGTTAGGCAGCAGGCGAAACCCGGAGCGACCCTGATAAGGCGCAGCCTGGGCCTGGATCGAACGGCCAAAGGCTGAGTCTGCGGCTGGCAACGCCTGGGTTGGCTCACGGGGCACGTCCAAAGTGACACAACCTCCCAGCAATACAGCCAAAAACAATGCACAGAGTGATTTCAACGTGTAGAGCCTCGGGCCGGACGTCACAAGGGTAATTAAACAGCTTCAGCCAACAGTTTACTGGCTGCCATCCCGACCTTGCGCACCGCCTCCTCAATCTGCGGTGTAGGCTTTGCAGCGTAGTTCATGCGCAAGCAGTTACGGTACTTGCCGGAGGCTGAGAAAATACTGCCCACCGCAATCTGTACCCCCTGATCCAGCAGCGCGCGATTAAGACGCAAGCTGTCAAACCCCTCCGGCAGCTCCAGCCAGAGCATAAAACTGCCTTGGGGCCGACTGGCACGAGTGCCGGGTGGAAAGTAGCGGCTGATCCAGCCCAGCATCAGGTCGCGATTGCGCTGATATTGGCTGCGCATTTTGCGCAGGTGCGGCTCGAAATGGCCGTTCTTCAGAAAGTCGGCAATCGCCAGTTGCGGCTGGGGCGCCGTGGAACCGGTGCTGATGTATTTCATGTGCAGCACCCGCTCCAGATAACGCCCCGGTGCAACCCAGCCAACACGTAAGCCGGGGGCCAGGGTTTTGGAGAATGAGCTGCACAGCAAGACCCGGCCATCATCATCGAAAGATTTGATCGTGCGCGGACGCGGGTAGGTGTAAGCCAGCTCGCCATACACATCGTCTTCGATAATCGCCACATCAAAACGCTGAGCCAGCGTCACCAGCGCCCGCTTGCGTGCCTCGGGCATGATGTAGCCCAACGGGTTGTTACAGCTGGGCGTAATCTGGATCGCCTTGATCGGCCACTGCTCCAGCGCCAGCTCCAACGCTTCAAGGCTGATCCCGGTCAGCGGGTCCGTAGGAATCTCTAGCGCCTTCATGCCCAGCCCCTTGAGGGTTTGCATGGCACCATGAAAGCTCGGTGAGTCGACCGCCACGATGTCGCCTGGCTCACACACCGCTCGAATGCTGCACGACAGCGCCTCATGGCAGCCGGTGGTAATCACCAGGTCTTCAGCACCAAGCTGACAGCCCGAATCGAGCAACAGACGCGCCAACTGTTCACGCAGGCCCAGCACGCCGTACACGTTGTCGTAATACAGACCGGGCAAATCCAGGCGCCGGCTGATTTGCGCCAGGCTGCGCAACAGCGGTTTGATGGTCGGCGTGGTGACATCGGGCATGCCGCGCCCCAACTGGATCACGTCTTTTTGCGGCACGGATCGCACCAACTCCAGCACTTGCTCCCACTGCGATATTTCCACTGGCCGCTGGGCAGGTTTGCCCATACCCGGCAACGCAGGCAACTCACGGTCCATGGGCACAAAGTACCCGGACTTGGGCCGTGGCGAAGCCAGCCCGTTGTCTTCCAGCAACCGATACGCCTGCTGCACCGTGCTCAGGCTCACGCCATGCTCGGCGCTTAACGCCCGCACGGAGGGCAAGCGGTCGCCTGGACGATAAAAGCCCTGCTCAATTCGCGTACCGAGCAGGTCGGCAAGATTGACGTAAAGGGTCATGGCAGGGCTCCCGATGGGGGTTGAACAGTACAGATGGGGTAAAAACCAAGGATTCAGCGCCTGAAAAACCGTATCTGTATGCACGTAAAATGACTTTGCTGAATCTGTCATGGTTTTTGGGGCGAGGCCATCATGCTGACTCATGGCGATTGAGTCAAAAGGAGCTGCCTGATGAATGGTATGAGCGATGTCCGCCTGACGCTGCACAGCCAACAACTACTGGCCGAACACGAGGCCCGGGAAATCATGAGCGCCCCCGCCGAGCTGGGCCGCTGGAGCCTGTTCTGGCACCGCGCACGCAGCCGCCGCGTGCTGCTCAACCTGGACGAGGATCAACTGCGTGACGTGGGCCTGAGCCGCGAATTGGCCCGCCATGAAGGCTGCAAACCGTTTTGGCGTTCGTAACCAAAACCTGTAGCCGCCGCAGCCTGCGGCAGCGGCTACAGGGTTTTGTTCAACGCAACTCTTTAAGCCTGTGCCACAGCATCCCCAGCGCCAGTAACGGCGAGCGCAGGTATTTGCCACCCGGGAAGGTGATGTGCGGGACTTTGGCAAACAGATCGAAACCATCGCTGTGCTGGCCACTGATGGCCTCGGCCAGCAACTGGCCTGCCAGGTGGGTCACGTTGACCCCATGCCCTGAATACGCCTGCGCGTAATACACGTTGGGTTGGTCTTGCAGGCGACCGATCTGCGGCAAACGGTTGGCACCGATACCTATCATCCCGCCCCATTGGTAATCGATCTTCACGTGTTCAAGGTGGGGGAATACTTCAAGCATTTTGGGCCGCATATACGCCGCAATATCTTGCGGATCGCGTCCCGAATAATGACAAGCCCCTCCGAACAGCAAGCGTCTGTCGGCCGATAATCTGTAGTAATCCAGCGCCACGCGCTGATCACACACCGCCATGTTCTGCGGCAGCAAGGCGTGTGCCTGGGCCTCACTCAGCGGCTCGGTGGCAATGATGTAGCTACCCGCAGGCAGCACTTTGCCACTGAGTTGCGGATTCAGATTCTTTAGATAGGCGTTGCACCCCAGCACCAGACTTTTGGCCCGCACTGAGCCCTGCGCCGTGTGAACCCGGACTTCAGGGCCGTAATCGATTCGGGTCACGGCGGAGTTTTCAAACAGTTTCACACCCAACTGCGCAGCTGCCGCTGCTTCGCCCAGTGCCAGGTTAAGCGGGTGCAAGTGCCCCGAGCCCATATCGATCAGACCGCCGACATAACGGTCCGAGCCCACCACGCTTCGCACCTCGTTGGCTTGCAGCAAGCGGGTTTCGTGGCGGTAGCCCAAGCCCCGCAGCTCCTGGGCTTCTTCGGCGAAACCTTCAAGGTCACGCGGTTTGTTAGCCAGGTCGCAATAGCCCCAAGTCAGGTCGCAGGCAATATTGAAACGCTCTACGCGGCGGCGAACGATTTCCACCGCCTCCAGCCCCATCAATTTCATCTGCCGTACGCCGTCCTTGCCGATAATGCCTTCAAATTGCTCAAGGCCATGGCCAACGCCGCGAATTAACTGACCGCCATTGCGCCCGCTGGCACCCCAACCGATCTTGCAGGCTTCGAGCAAAACCACGCTCATGCCGCGCTCGGCCAATTCCAGCGCCGTGTTCAGACCGGAAAAACCACCGCCCACTACGCATACATCAGCCACCAACTCGCCCTGCAGCACCGGATGATCGGGCTGCGGCAGGCTGCTGGCGGCGTAATAAGAGGCGGTGTGCTGGCTGCGCTGAACCGGGGCGCTCATGTGCGTAATCCTGATTGTCGATGTTTGTAAAATTTGACGGAGCATAAGCCGGGCTATTCCCACGGGGCAAGAACAGCCGGACGGCGCTGTCTAGAGCGGGGCTTTTCAGGCAGACTTTGCGGCCTTTTCAAAATCGGTACGTTCTGGATGAGCTGCAACAGTCACAAGATCCGCTTTCTCAGGCAGCAAATCCCCTCGTTTGAATGCGTGCCGGGTTGCCATGACTGCTGCGGGCCGGTGACCACCTCATCCGAAGAAATGGCCCGCTTGCCGCGCAAGACGGCCGCCGAGCAGGAAGCCGCGATGGACGAGCTCAACTGTGTGCATCTGGGGCCCAACGGTTGCACGGTGTATGAAGAGCGGCCGTTGATCTGTCGTCTGTTTGGTACCACACCCACGCTACCGTGCCCCAATGGCCGACGTCCTGTGGAGATGATTCATCCTGGCGCAGAGAAGCTGGTGCATGAATACATCGCCAGTACGCGGCAGGTGCTGGTCTAAAAGATCAAAAGCCCCTGACCCTGACCCTCTCCCTAGGGAGAGGGCTGGTGAGGGTAGAAACCGAGTACATCGTTTACGTTTAAGACCGGGTACATCGTTTACAGGTATTAATCATGGTCAGGAGGTACTGACCATGCCCTGGAAACGAGAGTCCGTAATGGATCAGCGAGTTAAATTA
>NZ_JYKZ01000017.1 GCF_001043005.1 Pseudomonas psychrophila | reverse complement strand
CCACGACCTTGCCGATGGAAGTGTTCTCGGCGGTGCGTCTGGGGGTTAAGCCCGAGATCAACGCCGTGGCCAGCCTGATCCTGCTGGCGGTGTCGCTGGTGACCTTCATGGTGTGGTTCTTCAGCCGCCGTGCTGAAGAGCACCGCAAAAAGGCCATTCAGCAAGCCATCGACGAGTCGGCGGCGGAGTCCTGGAAACAGCCGGATGTACGTCGTCCGCATTCGACAAACGCGGGTTAAGGCGAGCGCCATAAAAAACCTCGCCCCCTGTGAAGGGGGCGAGGTTTTTTTATGGGCTGCGGTCAGAAGCCACTCACCCCAGCCCTCTCTCGGAGGGAGAGGGAGCCGATCTTCAGTGTGACGAAAATCTGCTTTTGCTTTTAGTCCCCCCTCTCCCTCCGGGAGAGGTTAGGGTGAGGGGTTTTTGATCCTCCTAAGGCTTGGCCACCTTCCAGGCTCCGTCCATTTTGCCGTCTCCAGTCGCGTCGCCAGCCTTTTTGTCCATGACAAAGGTATACAGCGGCTTGCCGTCATAGGCCCATTGCATATGGCCGTCATCGCGTTTGATGGCCGTCCATTTGCCCATGTCTTTGGCCGTGCTCTCGGCGGCCAGCGGTGGCCAGTTGGTTGCACACTTGTCATTGCACATCGATTTGCCGCCCGCATCCTTGGCGAAGGTATAGAGCGTCATACCGTTATGGTCGACGAGCATGCCATCCTTGGTCATCGCCGGATCAGCCGCAAACGCCATACCGGGTAGGGTAAAGGCGGCAGCCAACAGCAATGTCTTGAGGGAAAACGAGCTAGAAATCATCGGAATCGTCCTGTTTGTGGTTGTACGATTTGAACTCAAAGCGTAGTTCACTAACCGTTAGCACGCGCTCCACACCCAAAGCTGTCACACGACTGCAATAATTCCGTTATCTAATGCGCCACAAGACAGTTAAATGACATGAGGATTACGGCATGGTAGGCAGGAGCATTTTGATCGTTGATGACGAGGCGCCGATTCGCGAGATGATCGCCGTGGCCTTGGAAATGGCGGGCTACGACTGCCTTGAAGCCGATAATGCTCAGGACGCCCACGCCATTATCGTTGACCGCAAGCCGGACCTGATCCTGCTTGACTGGATGCTGCCCGGCGGCACCTCGGGCATCGAGCTGGCCCGGCGCCTCAAGCGTGAAGAGCTGACCAGTGATATCCCGATCATCATGCTCACGGCCAAAGGTGAAGAAGACAACAAGATCCAGGGGCTCGAAGTGGGTGCTGATGATTACATCACCAAGCCGTTTTCCCCGCGTGAACTGGTTGCCCGCCTCAAAGCCGTTCTGCGCCGTGCAGGCCCGGCCGATGCTGAATCCCCTATCGAGATCGGCGGCTTGCTGCTCGATCCGATCAGCCACCGCGTAACCATCGACGGCACCCCCGCCGAAATGGGCCCTACCGAATACCGCCTGCTGCAGTTCTTCATGACCCACCAGGAGCGTGCCTACACCCGCGGCCAATTGCTCGATCAGGTGTGGGGCGGCAACGTCTACGTGGAAGAGCGCACCGTGGACGTGCACATCCGCCGCTTGCGCAAAGCCCTCGGTGAGGCCTATGAAAATCTGGTACAAACCGTGCGTGGCACCGGTTACCGGTTCTCTACCAAGGCCTGATACCGGCTTTATCTGATCCAACGGCAAGCAAGGACCCGCGCGACGTGAATCAAAACTGGCATGGCACTCTGATTCGTCATTTGTTGCTTCTGGTCACAGGCTGCCTGGTGGTCGGGCTGCTCAGTGGCTATTACGGCTGGAGCCTGGCCATTGGCCTGGCGTTTTATTTGGGCTGGACCCTCAAGCAGTTGTTGCGTTTGCACGAATGGCTGCGCCAGCACAAACCCGACGAAGCCCCCCCCGATGGCTATGGCCTGTGGGGCGAAGTGTTCGACAGCATCTACCACCTGCAACGCCGCGATCAGCGTGTGCGTGGGCGTCTGCAAGCGGTGATCGATCGGGTACAAGAGTCCACGGCAGCCCTGCAGGACGCGGTGGTGATGCTCGACAGCGACGGCAACCTGGAATGGTGGAACCGCGCAGCCGAGACCCTGCTGGGGCTCAAGACGCCCCAGGACAGCGGCCAGCCTGTGAGCAATCTGGTCCGTCACCCGCGCTTCAAGGAATATTTCGAGCAGGGCAACTACGTTGAGCCGCTGGATATCCCCTCGCCGGTCAACGATCACTTGCGCATCCAGCTCTACATCACGCGCTATGGCAATAACGAACACCTGATGCTGGTGCGCGACGTGACGCGGATCCATCAGCTGGAGCAAATGCGCAAAGACTTTATCGCCAACGTGTCCCACGAACTGCGCACGCCGTTGACGGTGATCTGCGGCTATCTGGAAACCCTGCTCGATAATGTCGACGACGTGAATCCGCGCTGGAAACGCCCCTTGTCGCAAATGCAGCAACAGGGCGAGCGCATGCAGACCTTGCTCAACGACTTGCTGTTGTTGGCCAAACTCGAAGCCACGGACTACCCCTCAGATAACCAGCCGGTGGCTATCGACACGTTGCTGCGCTCGATCAAAAGCGACGCCCAGGCGTTGTCAGGGCAGCGCAACCAGACAATTACCCTGGACGTCGAAGCCGATTGCGCCCTCAAAGGCAGTGAAGCCGAATTGCGCAGCGCGTTTTCCAATCTGGTCTTTAACGCGGTCAAATACACCCCCGATGGTGGCAGCGTGCGCATTCGCTGGTGGGCGGACAGCAGTGGAGCGCACTTGAGCGTGCAGGATTCGGGTGTGGGCATCGACAGCAAACACTTGCCGCGCCTGACCGAACGCTTCTACCGCGTGGATTCCAGCCGAAACGCCAGCACTGGCGGCACCGGGTTGGGGCTGGCTATCGTCAAGCATGTCTTGTTGCGCCATCGTGCGCGTCTGGAGATCAGCAGCGTGTTGGGCCACGGCAGCACGTTTACCTGCCATTTTGCGCCGATCCAGGTGACAAAATCACAGGCCCAAACGCGGGTCGACTAGGCCCTGCGGCCTTTGCCCACTAGGCAAGGGCCACATCAGCCGTTACATTGTTTGGCCATATCTCCCCATTTGTAACGACGGAACCCGTAAAACTCCATCATGGACCCTTCCCCTGGCTTGACCCTCGCGACACTCTTCGCCGACTTCGGCATGATTCTTTTTGCTCTGATCCTGGTTTTGCTCAACGGTTTTTTCGTTGCGGCCGAATTCGCCATGGTCAAATTGCGCTCGACCCGAGTCGAGGCGATTGCCGAGGACAACGGCTGGCGCGGACAGATCCTGCGCACCGTTCATAACCAGCTCGACGCCTACCTTTCGGCTTGCCAACTGGGTATCACCTTGGCATCGCTGGGGCTGGGCTGGGTCGGTGAACCGGCGTTCGCCCACATACTGGAGCCGCTGCTGGGTGCCATCGGTGTCGAGTCGCCTGAAGTGATCAAGGGTGTGTCGTTCTTTACCGCCTTTTTCATCATTTCGTACCTGCACATCGTGGTTGGCGAACTGGCCCCTAAATCGTGGGCCATTCGTAAGCCAGAGACCTTGTCGCTGTGGACCGCCGTGCCGCTGTACCTCTTCTACTGGGCCATGTACCCGGCGATTTACCTGCTCAACGCCAGCGCCAACGCCATTTTGCGTATTGCTGGCCAAGGTGAGCCCGGCGCGCATCACGATCACGCCTACAGCCGCGAAGAACTCAAACTGATCCTGCACTCCAGCCGCGGTCAGGACCCGAGTGACCAGGGCATGCGTGTCCTGGCTTCGGCGGTGGAAATGGGTGAGCTGGAAGTGGTCGACTGGGCCAACTCCCGCGAAGACCTTGTGACCCTGGACTCCAAGGCCCCGCTCAAGGAAATCCTGGCGCTGTTCCGTCGTCACAAATTCAGCCGTTACCCGGTCTATGACGCAGACACCAATACCTTCGTCGGTTTGCTGCACATCAAGGACCTGCTACTCGAGTTGGCCGACCTTGATCACTTGCCTGAAACCTTCAACCTTGAAGAGCTGACCCGGCCGCTGGAGCGCGTGTCGCGACACATGCCGCTGTCCCAATTGCTGGAGCAGTTCCGCAAGGGCGGTGCTCACTTTGCCCTGGTCGAAGAAGCGGACGGCAAGGTGGTGGGCTACCTGACCATGGAAGACGTGCTGGAAGTGCTGGTCGGTGACATCCAGGACGAACACCGCAAGGCCGAGCGCGGCATCCTGTCTTATCAACCCGGCAAACTGCTGGTACGCGGCGACACGCCGTTGTTCAAGATCGAACGCTTGTTGGGTGTAGACCTTGACCACATTGAAGCCGAAACCATTGCGGGCCTGATCTACGACACCCTCAAACGGGTGCCCGAAGAAGAAGAGCAACTGGAAGTCGAAGGCCTGCGCATCATCATCAAAAAGATGAAAGGCCCGAAAATCGTCTTGGCTAAAGTCCTGAAGATGGATTAAAGCCCGCACAGAGACGGTGATTCAAACCGTGGGAGCGAGCCTGCTCGCGAATGACCTTCGCGAGCAGGCTCGCTCCCACAGTGCCGCCTTGACCAGCAATAGAGTTTCACTCCCTCCAGTAAGTTTTTTCACCAGCGAAAGCTGGCTGAAAGTATTCCCCTCTAGCATCGAGTCATCACCGGCATAAGACCGGCTGGCCTGCCACGCGAACAACACGCTGGCAGCGCCCTACTACAACAATAATGGTGACTTCCATGCTGACCTTCCTTGGCTTTGCCATGGTCATTACATTTATGTACTTGATCATGACCAAGCGTCTATCCGCACTGATTGCCCTGATTCTGGTACCCATCATCTTCGCGTTGTTCGGCGGTTTTGCGCCGAAGATCGGCCCCATGATGCTCGAAGGCATCACCAAGCTAGCCCCGACCGGGGTGATGCTGATGTTCGCCATCCTCTACTTTGCCCTGATGATCGACTCCGGCCTGTTCGACCCGGCAGTGCGCAAGATCCTCAAGCTGGTCAAGGGCGACCCGCTCAAGATCTCGGTGGGCACTGCGGTACTGGCCCTGGTGGTCTCTCTGGATGGTGACGGCGCGACCACTTACATGATTTGCGTGGCCGCCATGTTGCCGCTCTACAGCCGCATTGGCATGAGCCCGCGGATCATGGCCGGCCTGATTATTCTGGCCGGTGGCGTGATGAACATGACGCCCTGGGGTGGCCCGACCGCCCGGGCGGCCAGTGCTCTGCACGTCGACCCGTCGGACATCTTTGTACCCATGATCCCGGCCATGCTCGCAGGCTGCCTGGCAATCCTTGCCATCGCGTGGTTCTACGGCAAGCGTGAACGTGCGCGTCTGGGTGAGCTGCACCTGCACGGCGATGAAATCGACCACAGCGAAATCAGCGTCTCGCAATTCCCGGATGCCCGTCGGCCAAAACTGATCTGGTTCAACGGTGCGCTGACCCTGGCGCTGATGGTCGCCCTGATCGCCGGTTTGCTGCCATTGCCCGTACTGTTCATGGTGGCGTTCAGCATCGCGATGATCGTTAACTACCCTTGCCTGCAACAGCAAAAAGACCGCGTTGCGGCGCATGCTGGCAGCGTACTGGCAGTGGTCGGGCTGATTTTTGCAGCGGGTATTTTCACCGGCATCCTGTCGGGCACCGGCATGGTCGACGCCATGTCCAAAAGCCTGCTGGCGGTTATCCCTCCTGCGATGGGCCCTTATCTGGCCGTGATTACCGCGCTGGTGAGCATGCCGTTTACCTTCTTCATGTCCAACGATGCGTTCTACTACGGCGTACTGCCAGTACTGGCTGAAGCCGCCAGCCACTACGGCATCACTGCCGCTGAAATGGCCCGTGCTTCGATTGTTGGCCAGCCTGTGCATTTGCTGAGCCCATTGGTGCCATCGACTTACCTGCTGGTGGCGCTGGCCGGTATCGAGTTCGGCGATCACCAGCGCTTCACCCTCAAGTGGGCCATCCTGGTGTGCCTGGTCATCATGGTTGCGGCGCTGCTGTTGGGGACATTCCCGCTGTTCAGCACGCTTTAACCCCCTCCGGTGTGGGAGCGGGCTTGCTCGCGATGCAAACGACGCGGTGTTTGAGTTAAACCGTGTCGAAGCCATCGCGAGCAAGCCGGCTCCCACAATGCCACCATCGTCCGCAAGTGTTTCAACCCTCCGCCAGCTATGCGATGCTGGCGCTCTGCTCAATTGCCGACTACATCTTAAGAAACATCTGTAGGAACGGCCCGCAGCTATCTGATCCTTAGACACATCTATTACAGGGAGCCAGCATGCTGACCCTGCTCAATCTGCTTTCCGCTGTTGCCTTGTTGATCTGGGGCACTCACATCGTTCGAACCGGCATTTTGCGGGTCTTCGGTACCAACCTGCGTCATGTCATCGGGCAAAACGCCTCCAGGCGCATGTTTGCTTTCGTCGCCGGGATCGTGGTCACAGCCATGGTGCAGAGCAGCAACGCTACGGCCATGCTGGTCACTTCATTCGTCGGCCAGGGGCTGATGGCACTCACCCCTGCGCTGGCAACCATGCTCGGCGCCGATGTCGGTACGGCCTTGATGGCCCGGGTGCTGACCTTTGACCTCTCGTGGTTGTCACCCCTGCTGATTTTTCTGGGTGTGATTTTCTTTCTGACGCGCAAGCAAACCCGCGCCGGACAACTGGGTCGGGTCGCAATTGGCTTGGGCCTGATTATTCTGGCGCTGCAACTGATCGTCGAAGCCGCAACCCCCATCACTCACGCTCAGGGCGTGAAGGTGATCTTTGCCTCGCTGACCGGCGATATTCTGTTGGATGCCCTGGTCGGCGCTCTGTTCGCGATGGTCTCCTACTCAAGCCTGGCGGCGGTACTGCTGACCGCAACACTGGCCGGTGCGGGCGTGATCAGTCTGCACGTGGCAATCGGTCTGGTGATTGGGGCCAACATTGGTAGCGGCGTGCTGGCCTTTCTCAGTACCAACATGCAAAACGCCGCCGGGCGTCAGGTGGCGTTGGGCAGCCTGCTCTACAAACTCATTGGCCTGTTGCTGATCATGCCCGTGCTCGATCCGCTGGTGGCCTGGATGGACAGCCTGAGCTATAGCGCCCAGGAACTGGTGATCGGTTTCCACCTGCTCTACAACACTGCCCGTTGCTTTTTGATGCTACCGACGGTGGGCCTGATGGCGCGCATCTGCGCCTGGCTATTGCCCGAACGAGAGCAAACCAACGGCGTGGCCAAGCCGCGCCACCTGGACCCGGCAGCGCTCGACACACCGAGCCTGGCCCTCGCCAACGCCGTGCGGGAAACCCTGCGTATTGGCGACCTGATCGACACCATGTTGGTCAATATGCTCGACGTTTTGCGCGGCAAGCAGACCGCTGTCACCCAAGAAATGCGCACGCTGAGCGATGAAGTCGAAGTGCTCTACAGCGCGGTCAAACTCTATCTGGCACAAATGCCTCGGGAAGACTTGAGCGAACAGGACAGCCGACGCTGGGCAGAAATCATCGAACTGGCGATCAACCTCAAACTCGCCAGCGATGTGATCGAACGCATGCTGCGCAAAGTCCAGCAGCAGAAAACCTCCCAGCGTCGATCGTTTTCAGAGACCGGGCTGGAGGAGTTGGTGGTCCTGCAAAGTCAGCTGATCGATAACCTGCGACTCGGGCTGACCGTGTTTCTGAGTTCAGACCCGCAAAGCGCCCGCCAACTGCTGCGCGAGAAGCGCCGCTTTCGCGCCCAGGAGCGGCGCCTGGCCCACGCTCACGTAAGCCGTTTGCAGCGCAAGGTCACGCAAAGCATTGAGACCAGCTCCATGCACCTGGAGTTGATCGCGGACATGAAACGCTTGAACTCACTGTTTTGCGGCAGTGCCTACGTGGTTCTTGAAACCTCTGAAACCGGCGCGCTGGAGCTGGATAACGCAGCGGATACGCAACATTTTCCTTGAACGTTACCTGCCGGGGTGTTGTCAGCCGGTAAGCAGAGACTAAGCTGCACCGGCTCAAGGACTCGAGAATTCAGGGATTTTTTATGCGCTGCCTGCTGTTCATCTGTTTACTGCTCGGCGCGACTCAGGGCTTTGCCCTTGATCGTAACAGCGTCGAGGGTTACCAACTCCCCAATGGTCTGCAACTCATCCTCAAGCCCGGTAATGATCGCGGGCACGTGTCGATTCGGCTGGTGGTAGGTGTGGGGCTGGATGACTTTTCATGCGCCGACCAGCAGTTACCGCACCTGCTGGAGCATCTGCTTTTCAGCGGCATCGATGACACCGGTGAGGGCGGTCTGGAGGAGCGCATGCAGGCGTTGGGGGGCGAATGGAACGCCTTTACCAGCCACGCCGACACCACCTTTGTGATCGAGGCCCCGGCTAAAAATCAGCGCAAAATCCTCGACCTGCTGTTGGGCTTGCTGACCCGTACGCAACTTACCGAGCAACGCATCAGCGATGCCAAGCAAGTGGTTGAGCGTGAAGACGGCGGCCATTACTCGCACTTGCAGCGTTGGCTGGACCGCCAGGATCTTGGCCACAGTGCCAGTAATCAATTGGCGGTCGAGTTGGGGCTTAAATGCGCAGAGCGGGCTGAAGTGCATGACCTTACGCGTCAACAGTTAGAGGCCGTTCGCCAGAACTGGTACGCGCCCAACAACATGTCGCTGATTATCGTGGGCGACCTGGACCGGTTGTTGCCGGCCTATCTGGAGCGTACCTACGGCGCCCTTGAACCGGTTGAGCCCAGTGAGCACAGGCCCTTGGCCGCGATCGATGCCAAGGCCGACGCCGAGCGTGAGCTGGTGCGCGGGGTGGTGGGTGACACGGCGACCTTGCACTGGCTGTTGCCGGAGCCGGTGATCGAGGGGCAGTCCGATGAAACCTGGAGCTTGCTGCGCGATTATCTGGAGTGGGCCCTGTACAGCGAACTGCGGCTCAAGCACGGGTTGTCTTACGGCCCCTGGGCGGAGCGCGAAGTGTTTGGCGGCGTGAGCTTTCTAAGCCTGAATGCGGACCTGGAGCGCGAAAATGTGCCTCAAGCCCGGCAGGTGATTGAACAACTGAAGGCCCGGCTTCTCAAGGACGGGCTGGACCCGCAGGTGTTTGCCCGGCTCAAGAACGCCGCCATTGCCCGCCAGGCGTGGGCGGTGCAAGGTAACAGCGCGCTGGCCGATTACTACTGGGCTTCGCTGGGTGACTACGAGGAGGGTCATTTCGCTGATCCGGCCAAGCAGCTTAAGACCATCAGCCTTGAGCAGGCCAATGCGGCACTGCGCGAGTTGTTTGCCGAGCCCGGCTATATCCGCATCGAAAAGCCGCTCTTCGGTTATCACAGCTTGAGCATGGCCATTCTGGGCGTGCTGGCCTTGCTGATTATCGTAGCGGTGAGCTGGCGGGCATGGCGTCGACGTTAAGCGGTCATTTGCTCCACTGCGAAACTCTTTGATACCGTAAAATCATTGCCAATTCGCGGCTGGTCGATCCAGCCGCCAGCGTGCGGAGTATTCATCGTGAGTGATCGTTCCAATCCTTGGCAATTGCAGGCCATCGTCTGCCAACTGCGCGCGGCGCGAAATCAGTGGCGCACGCAAAACGGGCGGGTCAGTGGTGAGCAAGGTGGCCGCGAGCTGCCGTCGCGTGCCGCGATGGCCGATATTCTCGAGGCCTTGTGTGGTGCGTTGTTCCCCATGCGTCTGGGCCCGGTTGACCTGCGTGAGGAGAGCGAAGACTTCTACGTCGGCCACACGCTGGATGTCGCGCTCAACGCCCTGCTGACCCAAGCCCGGCTGGAGTTGCGTTACGCGGCCCGCCAGGGCGGTCTGCCCGATGAGGGCGTGGATGCTACCGCGACCTTGCTGATTCAGGACTTTGCCCTGGCCCTGCCAGGCCTGCGCACGATTCTCGATACTGACGTACTGGCCGCGTACCACGGCGATCCGGCGGCCCGCAGTGTGGATGAAGTGCTGTTGTGCTATCCGGGGATTCTGGCGGTGATTCATCACCGGCTGGCGCATCACCTGTATCGCGCAGGCTTGCCTTTGCTGGCGCGCATCAGCGCAGAAATTGCGCACTCCGCCACCGGCATTGATATCCATCCTGGCGCGCAGATCGGGCCAAGCTTCTTTATTGATCATGGGACAGGCGTTGTGATCGGAGAAACCGCAATCATCGGTGAACGTGTGCGGATCTATCAGGCAGTGACCCTTGGGGCCAAGCGTTTCCCGGCGGATGAGTCGGGGCAACTGCAAAAAGGTCACCCTCGCCACCCGATCGTTGAGGATGATGTGGTGATCTACGCGGGCGCGACGATTTTGGGGCGTATCACCATTGGTCAGGGTTCAACCATTGGCGGCAACGTCTGGCTGACTCGCAGCGTACCGGCGGGCAGCAACCTGACCCAGGCCAACTTGCTGCACGATGACGGGACGCAGAAGTAAGATCGGGTGACACCTTTCCCCTCATCCCGGCCCTCTCCCTCTCCCGAAGGAGAGGGAGAGGGTCAGGGTGAGGGCGGTCTTGATCTAGCGGGCGGTACGCACGCCTTCTGCCAGCGCCGCGCACAAACTCAACACACCATCCACCGCCTGTTCAGGGGTCGCTGCATTTTCGATCTTGTCGATCAATGCCGAGCCGACCACTACGCCATCTGCCAGCCGTGCAATCGCCGCTGCTTGTTCCGGGGTGCGAATGCCAAAGCCCACGCTGATCGGCAGGTCGGTATGGCGACGCAGACGCTCGATGGCCGCACTTACCTGTTCAGTGGTGGCTGAACCGGCGCCGGTCACGCCTGCTACGGACACGTAGTACACAAAGCCCGAGCTGCCGGCCAACACGGTCGGCAAGCGCCCGTCGTCAGTGGTCGGCGTGGTCAGGCGGATAAAGTCGATGCCTGCCGCCTGCGCAGGGTCGCACAGCTCACTGTTGTGCTCGGGTGGCATGTCGACCACGATCAGGCCGTCAACGCCGGCAGCGACAGCGTCGGCAATAAACGTTGGCACGCCGTAGTGGTGGATCGGGTTGTAGTAACCCATCAGCACCAGCGGGGTATCGCTGTTGCCTTCACGGAACTCGCGAACCATTTGCAGGGTTTTTGCCAGATTTTGCTTGGCACCCAGTGCGCGAATATTGGCCAGCTGAATCGCCGGGCCATCGGCCATCGGGTCGGTGAAGGGCATGCCCAGTTCGATCACGTCGGCGCCTGCAGCAGGCAAACCCTTGAGGATCGCCAGCGAGGTGGCGTAGTCCGGGTCACCTGCGGTGACAAAGGTCACCAGGGCCGCGCGGTTTTGTTCCTTGAGTTCGGTAAAGCGCGTTTGCAGGCGGCTCATCAGTGCTGCTCCTGTTGAGACTGTTTCATGTGGTGCATCACGGTTTGCATGTCCTTGTCGCCTCGACCCGAAAGGTTGACCACCATCAGGTGATCGGCCGGCAGAGTCGGTGCGCGCTTGAATACTTCTGCCAGGGCGTGGGCACTTTCAAGGGCCGGGATGATGCCTTCAAGGCGGCAGCACTTGTGGAAAGCATCAAGGGCTTCGTCGTCGGTCACCGAGGTGTATTCGACGCGACGGATGTCGTGCAACCAGGCGTGCTCAGGGCCGATGCCAGGGTAATCGAGGCCGGCAGAAATGGAGTGGGCGTCGATGATCTGGCCATCGTCATCCTGCAGCAGGAACGTGCGGTTGCCGTGCAGTACGCCCGGTACGCCGCCGTTGAGGCTTGCCGCGTGCTTGCCGGTTTCGATGCCGTGACCCGCCGCTTCCACGCCGATGATGTCGACGCTGGTGTCATCCAGAAACGGGTGGAACAGGCCCATCGCGTTGGAGCCGCCACCGATGCACGCGACCAGGCTGTCCGGCAGGCGGCCTTCCTGGGCGAGCATCTGGTCGCGGGTTTCCTTGCCGATCACGGCCTGGAAGTCACGCACCATCGCCGGATACGGGTGTGGGCCAGCCACGGTGCCGATCAGGTAGAAGGTGTCGTCGACGTTGGTCACCCAGTCGCGCAGGGCTTCGTTCATGGCGTCTTTCAGGGTGCCGGTACCCGCTACTACCGGGATCACTTCAGCGCCCAGCAGTTTCATGCGGAACACGTTCGCTTCTTGGCGCTCGATGTCGGTGGTACCCATGTAGATTACGCATTGCAGACCAAAGCGGGCCGCCACGGTCGCGGTGGCCACACCGTGCATCCCGGCACCGGTCTCGGCGATGATGCGTTTTTTACCCATGCGTCGCGCCAGCAGGATCTGGCCGATGCAGTTGTTGATCTTGTGCGCGCCGGTGTGGTTCAACTCTTCGCGCTTGAGGTAAATCTTGGCGCCGCCACAGAACTCGGTGAGCCGCTCGGCGTAGTACAGCGGGCTTGGACGGCCCACGTAGTCACGCTGGAAATAGGCCAGTTCCTTGATGAACTCAGGGTCTTTTTTTGCCAACTCGTACTCGCGATCCAGTTCAAGGATCAGCGGCATCAGGGTCTCGGCTACGTAACGGCCGCCGAATGAGCCAAACATGCCATTGGCGTCTGGGCCGGTACGTAAAGTGGATTGAGTCATGTGACGCTCCAGATAAAAAGTTACGAAGGTCGATGGGCCAGACTTTACCCGCGACAGCCCGGGATGAAAACCGATAAGATCGCCACAACCTGTCAGGAAAACTCACAGATATCATGAGTCGAGATCTCCCGCCCCTCAATGCCCTGCGTGCATTCGAAGCCGCCGCCCGCCTGAGCAGTGTCAGCCAGGCAGCTGAGCAGTTGAACGTCACTCACGGCGCCGTCAGTCGACAGCTAAAAGTCCTTGAAGAGCATCTGGGGGTGAGCCTGTTTGTGAAGGAAGGACGAGGCCTCAAGCTCACTGAAGCCGGAATTCGGCTGCGGGATGCCAGCAGCGAAGCCTTCGATCGTTTACGTAATCTGTGCGCAGAACTCACGCAAAGCCAGGTCAATGCCCCTTTCGTCCTCGGCTGCTCAGGCAGTTTGCTGGCGCGCTGGTTTATTCCGCGTCTGGGTCGGTTGAACGCCGATTTACCGGACTTGCGCTTGCACTTGTCTGCCGGTGAAGGTGATCTCGACCCTCGTCGCCCCGGGCTAGACGCCTTGCTGGTATTTGCCGAGCCGCCATGGCCCGCCGACATGCAGGTATATGAGTTGGCCAGCGAGCGCATTGGCCCGGTGGTCAGCCCGCGTTATGCCCGTTACGCGCAACTGTGTGATGCCCCGGCCAGCGTCCTGCTCGACGAATCGTTGCTGCATACCACTTCGCGGCCACAGGCATGGCCAAGCTGGGCTCAACAAAATGCAATCGAGGCAAGGGATTTGAACTACGGGCAGGGATTTGAACACTTGTACTACTTGCTTGAAGCCGCCGTTGCGGGGCTGGGTGTGGCAATTGCTCCCGAGCCGTTGGTGGCGCAAGACCTGCAGGCAGGACGCCTGGCTGCGCCCTGGGGCTTCAACGAAACCCCGGCGCAGCTGACGTTATGGCTGCCCAAGCGCGCCGCAGACGGGCGCGCCCGGCAACTGGCGCAATGGCTCAAGGCTGAGCTTGCGCGCAGCGCAGATTAGTTACCGCGCTTGCACATCAGGAAGGCCGCCAGCAGGCCCAGCGCTCCGATAGCAACGCCAGCAGTGGCATACGGATGTTCCTGGGCGTACTCACGGGTAGCGATAGCGGTTTCGCGAGTCTTGTCCTTCACTTCTTCGTAGGCGTCGCTGAGCAGGTGACGCGAATGCTTGAGTGCATTCTCGGCGTTGTTCTTGAGCACTTTCAGGGTCTTTTGGGACTCCTCGGAAGCATCGTGCTTGAGGCCTTCCAGAGACTTGAGCAGGCTCTCGATCTCTGCTTCCATGCTTTGCAATGAGGCTTTACGTAGGGAATTGCTAGCCATTAGGGCTCTCCTGCATTGATGAGTGAGGTGCTTGTTAAGTCCGACTACAGAGATTTCAGAAAGTGCAGTTGGCCTGAACTTTTCCGTTCAATTTGCCTACAAAGTATTTAGCACAATCGCTGCTAGGCTTTGATCTACGACAAAGGAGAACGTTATGTCTGACCATCACACCTACAAGAAAGTTGAACTGGTAGGCTCGTCCCCGAGCAGCATAGAAGACGCCATCAGTAATGCACTGGCCGAGGCCAACAAAAGCATCAAACACTTGGAATGGTTCGAAGTGATCGATACGCGTGGGCACATCAAGGACGGCAAGGTTGCGCACTATCAGGTGACGCTCAAGGTCGGTTTTCGGATAGCCAGTAGCTGAAAAGGTGATGGCGTTTTGAACTTACTGGCTGGCCGTTTGCCATAAACTCGGCTACACCGTCTGGGTGCAGCACGGCACATGCCGCGTTGCACCCTTTTCGTTTTGACCGGGGAATGTCACCGATGAAAAAGATTTTATTGGCTGTAGGTTTGCTGAGTCTGGCAGGAACAGCGTTCGCAGCGGGCAAGCCGTGCGAAGAGCTGAAAAGCGAAATCGCGGCGAAAATTGAGGCTAATGGCGCCACGCATTATTCGCTGACTGCTGTGGATAAAGGCACTTCGGCTGACGGCAAAGTGGTGGGTACCTGCGAAGGCGGCACCAAGGAAATCATCTACAAACGCGGCTAATACCCTGTGATGCAATACCTGTGGGAGCGAGCCCGCTCGCGATGCCAGACGGCGCGGTGTTTCAATTGAACCGCGTCGATGCCATCGCGAGCGGGCTCGCTCCCACAGTTGTTTTTGCCTTACGCCCCTTTCATCACCTGCGACAGCAATTCATATGAGTGAATGCGGTCTGCGTGTTCATACAAATCACAGGTAAAGATCAGTTCATCGGCCTGGGTCTGCTCGACCAGCACATCCAACTGAGCCTTGATTTTCTGCGGGCCGCCGACCATCGCCAGGCCCAGGAAGCTCATCACCGCCTCTTTTTCGTGGGGCAGCCACAATCCGTCCATTGTCTCCACCGGTGGGCGCTGTACCAGGCTTTGCCCACGCATCAACGCCAGAATTCGCTGCTGTACGGAGGTGGCCAGATACTCGGCCTGCTCATCGGTATCCGCCGCGACCAGCGGGATGCCGAGCATCACGTACGGCTTGTCGAGGGTCGCGGAGGGTGTGAAGTGATTGCGATAGACGCGAATCGCTTCATGCATCAAACGCGGTGCGAAATGTGAGGCAAAGGCGTAAGGCAAACCAAGCTCACCGGCCAGTTGCGCACTGAACAAGCTGGAGCCCAGCAGCCAGACCGGAACGTTGGTGCCCGTGCCCGGCATGGCGATGATCCGTTGATCCGGGGTGCGGGGGCCAAGGTAGCGCATCAGCTCGGCCACATCCTGCGGGAACTCATCGGCACTGCCTGAACGCTCGCGGCGCAGGGCGCGGGCGGTCATCTGATCTGAGCCCGGCGCACGGCCAAGGCCCAGATCAATGCGTCCCGGATACAGACTTTCGAGGGTGCCGAACTGCTCGGCGATCACCAGCGGCGCATGGTTGGGCAGCATGATCCCGCCTGAACCCACGCGAATGGTCGAGGTGCCGCCAGCCAGATAACCGATCAACACAGAGGTCGCCGAACTGGCGATACCGTCCATGTTGTGGTGCTCGGCTACCCAAAAGCGGTTATAGCCAAACTTTTCTACGTGCTGTGCAAGATCCAGCGAATTGCGCAACGACTGAGCGGCGCTGCCATTTTCGCGCACAGGCACCAGGTCGAGGGTCGAGAATTTGATGTCAGACAATCGTTTCATCAGCCGGCTACTCCAGGTGGGGTGCAGGTCCAAGCGCTCGCTTGGCCCGCCAGTGATTAAGCAATATGGGCATATACCCGAGATTCAATGGCAAACCGGGAATTGAGTGACTAAAAAAGACGACTGGTCCGACAAGATGAACTTTGTGGAGCCGACTACCCTCACAACCTTAACCATGGCGTGAAACCTTCGCGCCGTTCTTCAGGAGGCACGCATGAGTATCAAAAAGAAAGCATCGGCTCATTGGGCAGGCGACCTTAAAACCGGTATCGGTTCTATTTCCACTGAAACCGGGGTACTGCGCGAAGCGCCGTATGGTTTCAAGGCGCGGTTTGAAGGCGGCAAGGGCACTAACCCCGAAGAGCTTATTGGCGCAGCCCATGCAGGCTGTTTCTCGATGGCACTGTCGATGATCCTCGGTGATGCCGGTCTCAAGGCCGACAGCATCGACACCACGGCTGAAGTGACGCTGGACCAGGTGGATGGCGGCTTTGCAATTACGGCAGTGCATCTGGTGCTCAAGGCCAAAGTGCCCGGCGCAACCCAGGCGCAATTCGACGAACTGACCACCAAGGCCAAAGAAGGCTGCCCGGTGTCCAAAGTGCTGAACGCAACAATCACTCTGGATGCCACACTGGTGAGCTGACGACTGCGTGCGCCCCGCTTGCCATAAGCGGGGTTGCATTGTTCCGGACAGTTGGTACTCGGCTGCGACAGATCAGTCTTGCGCTGCGCCAGATGTGATCGAATGATCACTGCTCGCGTCAGATCATGACTTAGCGTTCTGCCTCAAGGAGTCTCATCATGAAACGTTTTGCTCTAGCGGTTATTTGCTGCGCCATGGCTACCTCGGCTTTGGCGGCCCCCAAGCCGTGTGAAGAACTGAAAGCCGAAATTGAAGCCAAGATCCAGGCCAATAACGTGTCGTCCTATACGCTTGAAATCGTGACCAACGAAGAGGTCCATGACGAGAACATGGTGGTCGGCTCGTGCGAGTACGGCAGCAAAAAAATTATCTATCAGAACAACGACCGCCAGGCGTCACGGTAAGCAATTGACCAGCCGCTCTTCGGCGACCACCTTGCCCGCTGCGTTGTACAGTCGGGCGTAGGCGTTGAAGCCCAGCGAGCGTGCTTGCAACCGGTAACGCTGACCGGGCTGGAAGTTGTCGTAATTCAAGGTGACGTAGCACAGCCGCTCCTGCGGGTCGCTGAACATGCCCATCCCCCCTACAAACACCTCGAAATCGAAGCGCACCATCAGTTCGTGACTGCCCGGCGTGACTTGAAAATAGCGACCGTCGGTCATGCGCCGGTTATCCAGACGCTCGGCCATCACCAGCTTGCCGGTTTGGGTTTCAAGGTCAATCCAGGCCATTTTCGGGTCAGCCGAAGGTAGTGGCGTGCTGGCGCAAGCGCTCAGCAGGCAAGCGGTCAACACAAGCAAAAAAGTGCGCATGATGATTTCCAGAAAATTTGTTACATAAGCATAGCGCGCAATGCCGCTTCGCTGGTCAGCCCTCTGTGGGAGCCGGGCTTGCCCGCGATGGCATCGATGCGGTTTGCCTGAAAGGTTGTGCTGCCTGTATCGCGAGCAAGCCCGCTCCCACACTATTGTCACTTTGCCGCCGGGATCGCTTTATGACGCCGCGTGTTCGCTGCCTGCTTGCTCTAGCCCTCATACCGCTGATCAATGGCTGTTCCAGTGCGTCGTATTACTCGCAACTGGCGGGTGGGCAATGGCGGTTATTGCAGGCCCGCGAACCGGTAACCGAGGTCATTGCCGACCCCCAGCGCCCGGCGGCATTGCGTGAGCAATTGGTTAAAGCCCAGGCCGCACGCACCTTCGCCAGCCAGCACTTGCACCTGCCGGACAACCAGAGCTATCGCCTGTACGCCGACCTCAAACGGCCCTATGTGGTGTGGAACGTGTTTGTCACACCGGAGTTTTCCCTCAACCCCATTACCCATTGCTTCCCGATTGCCGGGTGCGTGGCCTACCGTGGTTATTACAGTCAGGGGGCGGCGCGAGGGGAAGCGGCCCTCCAGCGTCAGGACGGCAAGGACGTCTTTGTCGGCGGGGTTGAGGCCTACTCGACATTGGGCTGGTTCGATGACCCTATTCTCAACAGCATGCTCACTTGGGGCGATGAGCGCCTGGCGACCCTGATTTTTCATGAGCTGGCGCATCAGCGTTTTTATGTGAAGGACGACAGCGAGTTCAATGAGTCTTTCGCCAGCTTCGTTGAACAGGAAGGCACCCGCCAATGGCGCGCCCATCAGGGGCTTTCGCCCAGCCGCGACAAAGGCTTGCAGCAGCGCAAGCAATTTATCGCGTTGGTGCTCAATACCCGCCAACGCCTGCAAGAACTTTACGCGCAGCCTTTGCCTGCCGATGAAATGCGTCAGCGCAAAGCGGCTGAATTTGCGCGAATGCGCGGGGAGTACCGTCAGTTACGTGATCAGCAATGGGGCGGTAATCCGCGCTTCGATGGGTGGGTCAATTCGCCGATGAATAACGCCAAACTGCTGCCTTTCGGACTGTATGACCAATGGGTTCCAGCCTTTGCCGCGCTGTTTGAATCCGTAGGGGGCAATTGGCCGCGGTTTTATCAAGAGGTAGAAACACTCGCCCAACTGCCACCGAAACAGCGTAAGGCAGCTCTGGAGCAGTGGGCTGTACGCCAGTAATCAACTGGATTTGAGCCAGCCCTTCACTGCACAGACGGCAAAGGGGCTGGTGCTGCACGCGCCGCTGCTCAAGGCTGCGCGTAATTGCGCGATATCAGCTTTCATCATGTAGCTCGCGCCATCCTTGAAATGCGAGTTCTGGCCAAAGCCGCCCTCGGTCATTTCCTTCAATGCATCTTCTTTGCTCCAGTCCTGCACCACCACGCGGTACATCGCTGCCATCAAACCTGTGCGGTCCACGCCGTGTTTGCAGTGCATCAGCACCGGACCTTTGGTTTGTGCCGTCTGAATGGCACGCAATGCGGCCAGCACATCGGTGTCATCCACATGGTTGGTGCGATAAGGCAACTGGACCTGTGCTACATCGGGGTTCTTGAGCCAGAAGGCATCGGCTTCAGGCAGGAAATTGACCACGGTTGCGATCTGCAACTTTGCCAGCAGCGGCTGTGCATCGCTGTCAGGCAAGGCGCTGCGGTAAAGGGTCGGGGACATTTGATAGAGGTTGTACTGCGCGTCAACAGGTTGAGCCCATTGCGCCGGGCGAACCCGAGTTGTTTCTTCGGCCTGCGCCTGAGGCAATGCTAACGCTGCCAGCCATGTCAGGCACAGGGCGGGAAAAAGCCGGGCTTTGGGCATGTCAATTTGACCACTTCAACAGGGGTTATCAGGAGGTGGCGGCAGATTGAGTCAATCCTGATCAAAACCGTGTGAGCCCTGTGTAAAAAATTCGTGAGAACACACCCCTGGCGGCAGGTGCGGCAAAATTACGCATGAAACGATTCATCAGCGCGCCCGGCCTGTTAGTATTTGTAACCAAATTTTGCATGCGTGTTGTTTTCCTTCGGTCTACACCGACCCGTATCGCTGCCAAAACGAAAAGCTGCCCATGAGCGGCTGTAATCCGTGACTGCCTGATGAGGTGCCCCGCATGTCTGAGCAAGACAACCCCCGGCGTGAGTTTTTGCGCAAAACCCTGACCCTGATTCCAGTGGTCACTGTTGCCAGCACCGGCCTTGGTAGCACGGTGATGATGGCCACGCCTGCGGTCGCAGCGCCTGAACCTGCACAGCGCCCTTCGAGCCCTGGCAAAGCGTATGAGCCGACCTACTTCACGGCTGAGGAGTGGGCGTTCGTAAACGCCGCGGTCGCACGCCTGATCCCTGCAGACGAGCAAGGTCCCGGCGCTCTTGAAGCCGGTGTGCCGGAATATATCGACCGCCAGATGAACACGCCTTACGCCAGTGGTGCGCTGTGGTTCATGCAAGGTCCGTTCAATGCCGACGCGCCGCCCGAGATGGGCTGGCAGAGCAAACTGGTGCCAAAACAGATCTATCGCCTGGGCATCGCTGCCACGGAGGAGCTCTGCAAAAAAGCCTATAACTCAACATTTGCTGGGCTAGACAGCGCTACCCGAGACGAAGTGCTCAAACAACTGGAGGCCGGTACGCCTAAATTCGAGAGCGTCCCGGCCAAGATGTTTTTCAGTTTTTTGCTGCAAAACACCAAGGAAGGCTTTTTTTGCGACCCTATTCACGGTGGCAACAAAGGCATGGTCGGCTGGACCATGATCGGCTTCCCCGGCGCGCGCGCTGATTTCATGGATTGGGTTGAACGCAACGAGCAGTACCCCTTCCCGGCAGTTTCCATCCGCGGCGAGAGGGCTTGAGCATGTCGACCGTTATGAAAAAAGTTGATGCAGTTATCGTCGGTTTCGGCTGGACCGGCGCGATCATGGCCAAAGAGCTGACCGAAGCTGGCCTGAATGTTGTGGCCCTAGAACGTGGCCCAATGCAGGACACCTACCCGGATGGTAACTATCCACAGGTGATCGACGAACTCACCTACAGCGTACGTAAAAAGCTGTTTCAGGACGTCTCCAAAGAAACCGTCACCATCCGCCATAGCGTCAATGACGTGGCCTTGCCCAATCGTCAGCTGGGCGCGTTTTTGCCTGGCAACGGCGTGGGCGGCGCGGGTTTGCACTGGTCGGGTGTGCACTTTCGGGTCGACCCGATGGAACTGCGCATGCGCAGTCATTACGAAGAACGCTACGGTAAAAACTTTATTCCCAAGGACATGACCATCCAGGACTTCGGCGTCAGCTATGAAGAACTGGAGCCGTTCTTCGACTATGCCGAAAAAGTCTTCGGAACGTCGGGCCAGGCCTGGACCGTCAATGGCAAGCTGGTCGGCGAAGGCAAGGGCGGCAACCCTTATGCCCCGGATCGCTCCGATCACTTCCCGCTGGTGTCGCAAAAGAACACCTACTCCGCTCAACTGTTTCAGAAAGCGGCCAATGAAGTGGGCTACAAGCCTTACAACTTGCCGTCGGCCAACACCTCGGGGCCGTACACCAACCCCTATGGCGCGCAGATGGGGCCGTGCAATTTCTGCGGTTTTTGTAGTGGTTATGTCTGCTACATGTACTCAAAGGCATCGCCCAACGTAAACATTTTGCCAGCGCTCAAGCCGCTGCCTAACTTTGAGCTGCGCCCTGATGCCCATGTCATTCGGGTCAACCTGGACAGCACCAAGAGCAAAGCCACCGGCGTGACCTACATCGATGCACTGGGCCGCGAGATCGAGCAACCTGCGGACCTGGTGATCCTGGGCGCGTTCCAGTTGCATAACGTGCGTTTGATGCTGTTGTCGGGAATTGGCAAGCCCTATGACCCGAAAACCGGTGAAGGCGTGGTGGGCAGAAACTTCGCCTACCAGAACATGGCCACCATCAAGGCGTACTTCGATAAAGACGTACACACCAACAACTTCATCGGCGCTGGCGGCAATGGCGTGGCCATCGATGACTTCAACGCGGATAACTTCGATCACGGGCCGCACGGCTTTGTCGGCGGTTCGCCGATGTGGGTCAACCAGGCTGGCAGCCGGCCGATTGCGGGCACGTCCAACCCGCCGGGTACCCCGACCTGGGGCAGCGCCTGGAAGCGTGCTACTGCCGATTACTACACCCACCAGGTGTCAATGGATGCCCACGGTGCGCATCAGTCCTACCGTAGCAATTACCTCGATCTGGATCCGGTGTATCGCGATTCCTTTGGTCAACCGCTGCTGCGCATGACGTTCGACTGGCAAGAAAACGACATCAAAATGAACCGTTTCATGATGGAGAAAATGGGCAAGATCGCCGAAGCGATGAACCCAAAAGCCATTGCCCGGATCGGCAAACAGGTCGGTGACCACTTCAATACGGCGTCCTATCAGACCACTCACCTGAACGGTGGCGCGATCATGGGCACCGATCCTAAAACCAGTGCTCTGAACCGTTACCTGCAGAGCTGGGACGTGCATAACGTGTTTGTGCCGGGTGCATCTGCCTTCCCACAAGGTTTGGGATACAACCCGACAGGTCTGGTTGCAGCGTTGACTTATTGGTCGGCCCGGGCGATCCGCGAGCAGTACCTGAAAAACCCCGGCCCACTGGTTCAGGCATAAGGAGCGATGACCATGAAAGCATTTGTTATCGCGACCCTGACACTCTTCGTCAGCTTCTCGGCGGTTGCCGCTGACAGTGATCCGCAAGCGTTGGTCAAGCAAGGTGAATACCTGGCTCGCGCCGGTGACTGCGTGGCGTGCCACACCGCCAAGGACGGCAAGCCGTTCGCCGGTGGCCTGGCGATGGAAACCCCGATCGGTACGATTTATTCGACCAATATCACGCCGGGTAAAAGCGGCATTGGCAGCTACAGCTTTGAAGATTTCGACAAGGCCGTGCGCCACGGTGTCGCGCAAAATGGCAGCACCTTGTATCCGGCCATGCCGTATCCGTCCTATGCGCGGGTCAACGAGGCCGATATGCAGGCGTTGTATGCCTACTTTATGAAAGGCGTAAAACCTGTCGAGCAAGCGAATCAGGAGGCTGATATTCCGTGGCCGCTGAGCATGCGCTGGCCGTTGGCGATATGGCGCTGGCTGTTTGCGCCTGCGGTTGAAGACTTCAAGCCGCAAGCCGGGCAGGACGCCGTGCTCAACCGCGGTGCGTATCTGGTGGAAGGCCTTGGGCACTGCGGCGCATGCCACACGCCACGGGCATTGACCATGCAGGAGAAGGCCCTGAGTGCAAGTGACAGCCCGGCATTCCTGTCAGGTAGCGCACCGCTGGAAGGCTGGATAGCGAAGAACCTGCGAGGCGATCACAAGGACGGTCTGGGCAGTTGGAGCGAAGAGCAACTGGTGCATTTCCTCAAGACCGGGCGCAGTGATCGCAGTGCTGTGTTTGGCGGCATGAGTGATGTGATCGTACACAGCATGCAGTACATGTCCGAGGCTGATCTGACCGCTATCGCTCGTTACTTGAAGTCGTTGCCTGCGGTTGATCCAGCGGACGCGCCCCATCAGTACGATCCTGCTGTCGCGGATGCCCTGTGGAACGGTGACGACAGCAAACGCGGTGCTGCGGTGTATATCGATAACTGCGCGGCTTGCCATCGCACTGACGGTCACGGCTACACCCGAGTGTTCCCTGCTCTGGCGGGCAATCCGGTGTTGCAGTCGGACGACCCGACGTCGCTGATCCATATCGTACTTAAGGGTGGGACGTTGCCTGCGACGCATACGGCGCCGTCGACCTTCACCATGCCTGCTTTCGACTGGCGCTTGTCGGATCAGGAAGTGGCCGATGTGGTCAATTTCATCCGCACCAGTTGGGGCAACAAGGCGGGTGAAGTGAAGGCCGGGGATGTTAAGGCGATTCGCACACCCTGAGTATTGGGTGGGAGCGGGCTTGCTCGCGATGCAGTTGACTCGGTATGCCTGAATTACCGATTCGATCCCATCGCGAGCAAGCTCGCTCCCACAGTGGGTATTCAGGGTTGTTTTGCACCCATCCCGAACCACTTCTGGGACAAGGCCTCCAGCCGGCCATCGGCCTTGATCCGCTGCAGTGCCTTGTCCAGGCTGGCCTGGAACGCCGGGTTGCCTTTCTGGAAGGGAATGGCCAAGGCAACTTCCTCATCCGTGACCGGCGCTTTCTGCGCTACGGTTACCAATGGCCCGCGGTCGACAAACGTGTTGCCCTGAACTACGCCTAATGTCTGGCCCTGCAACGTGGCAAGGCTGTTGGGTGAGCGCGGCGGTTCTTGTCGAGCTATCGTCTGCGCTTGTATGTGGCTGTAAGGCTCGCTGAAGTCGAAACGATCTTGAAGTTCGGGAGTCAAAGCGATGTGGTTGATGGCGACATCGTATTTGCCGCTCTCAACGCCCGGCAGCAGGTCATTGCTGTCAGTGACCAGAATGGAGGGATGCACATCCAGTTCCTGAGCCAGCAGCTCGCCCAACTCCACGTCAAAGCCGGTCAAGCGTCCGTCCTGCTTGAAGCTGAATGGAGCCATGTCAGCTTCAAGGGCGATGCGCAGTTCACCTCGGTCGTTCACGTCGTCGATCAGTTCGGCTTGAGCAAAAGGGCTCGCCAATGGCAGTAAAAGCATCAGGCCTGGCAGGAAACGCATGGACACTCCTTTGAATGTGTTGCAAGCGATTCGCATCGAGCGTGCGCTTTGCTTTATGTTGGTCAGTTGCGGCGTTGGACAACAGATTGGCTCAAAGTTGTCCGGCGCCGAAGAATTTTGCAAAAAACCGGAGAAAAAAATGAAAGCTCTACTGTCTCGTGTTGCGTTGGCTTCTGTGTTGATGGGCGCTTCGGTCATGGCCACAGCGGCTGGCCTGGAATCGGAGCCGGCTCCTAAAGGCGCCAAGGTTTTCATCGTTGAACCTAACGATGGTGCAACCGTTGATCAAACGTTCACCGTCAAATTCGGCATCGAAGGTATGCCTCTGGCGCCTATTACCGAGGCGACCCCTCACGCAGGCCACCACCACCTGCTGATTGACGTCGACCAGTTGCCAGCCGAAAACGCGCCTATCCCGGCCGATGCCAACCATATCCATTTCGGCAAGGCACAGACCGAAACCCAGGTGACCCTGCCACCCGGCAAGCACACCCTGCAATTGGTGCTGGGCAACCAGGTACACGTGCCGTTCAAGCCAAGCATCGTGTCGAAGAAAATCACGGTTGATGTGAAATAAGTATTTTCGACGGATAAAAAAAGGGAGACCCGAGGGTCTCCCTTTTTTGTGACGCGCGTTTAGAACAAAACGCGGCAACGGATAGTGCCGTTGACGGTCTGCAACTTCTCTTGCGCCAGGTCCGAAGACTCTGCATCTACGTCGATCACTACATAGCCAACTTTTTCGTTGGTTTGCAGGAACTGACCGGAGATGTTGATCCCGTTTTCGGCGAAGATCTTGTTGATTTCGCTCATCACACCCGGGATGTTCTCGTGGATGTGCAGCAGACGGTGCTTGCCAGGGTGAGCCGGCAGGGCCACTTCCGGGAAGTTCACGGACGATACCGAAGTACCGTTGTCGCTGTACTTGACCAGTTTCTCTGCCACTTCCAGACCGATGTTGGCTTGCGCTTCAGCGGTGGAACCGCCGATGTGCGGGGTCAGGATCACGTTGTCCAGGCCGCGCAGCGGGCTTTCGAACACGTCGTCGTTGGAGCGCGGCTCAACCGGGAACACGTCGATAGCGGCGCCGATCAGGTGCTTGTCCTTGATCGCGTCAGCCAGGGCGTCCAGTTCAACTACGGTGCCACGTGCGGCGTTGATCAGAATCCCGCCCTTTTTGATGGCGCGGATTTCTTTTTCGCCGATCATCCACTGGGTGGCTGCGGTTTCAGGCACGTGCAAGGTGACGATGTCGGACATGCCCAACAGATCGTGCAGATTACCGACCTGAGTCGCGTTGCCCAATGGCAGCTTGGTCACGGTGTCGTAGAAGAACACTTGCATGCCCAGGCCTTCAGCCAGTACCGACAGCTGAGTGCCGATAGAGCCGTAGCCGACGATACCCAGCTTTTTGCCCCGGATTTCGAAGGAGTTGGCTGCGCTTTTGATCCAGCCACCACGGTGGCAGGAAGCGTTTTTCTCAGGGATGCCACGCAACAACAGGATCGCTTCAGCCAGCACCAACTCGGCCACCGAACGGGTGTTGGAGTACGGTGCGTTGAAAACAGCGATACCGCGTTCGCGAGCAGCGTTGAGGTCGACCTGGTTGGTGCCGATGCAGAAACAACCAACAGCGACCAATTTCTTGGCGCAGTCGAACACTTCTTCGGTCAGCTGGGTACGAGAACGGATGCCGATAAAGTGGGCATCAGCGATCTTTTCCTTCAGCTGGGCTTCAGGCAAGGAACTGGTGATGTACTCAATGCTGGTGTACCCGGCAGATTTGAGCACTTCAACAGCGGATTGGTGGACGCCTTCCAAAAGAAGGAACTTGATCTTGCTCTTATCGAGAGAAGTCTTGCTCATCTGCGTAAACCTGTGTCCCAGAGAAAAAATGGCAGGGAATGGACAGCGAGAGCTGACCTGGCCGGCGTGAAGACCGGCACCGAGAATCGTCCTACGGCTCGATTCTGCGGGGGGGTCGTATGCTAGCATAAGCGCCCCGCTAAACACCCATTCCTGCGACGTGAAGCGTTCTCAGGATGACCATGAATTGTTCGAGAGTTCTGTTGATGACCCATCCTGCCTTGATTGATGAGCTAAAGACCCTGGTAGAGCCTGGCAAGGTCCTGACCGACGCCGACTCGCTTAATGCTTACGGCAAGGATTGGACCAAGCATTTCGCCCCGGCCCCGCTGGCCATTGTGTTCCCGAAAACCACTGAACAAGTGCAGGCCATTGTGCTGTGGGCAAACGCTCATGACGTCGCATTGGTGCCGTCGGGTGGCCGTACCGGTTTGTCCGCCGCAGCCGTGGCCGCCAATGGCGAAGTGGTTGTGTCGTTCGACTACATGAATCAAGTGCTGGACATCAACCTGACCGATCGCACCGTGGTCTGTCAGCCGGGCGTGGTCACCGAGCACCTGCAAAACCTCGCCGAAGAAAATGGCCTGTACTACCCGGTGGATTTTGCTTCGGCAGGTTCCAGCCAGATTGGCGGCAATATCGGCACCAATGCCGGCGGAATCAAGGTGATTCGCTACGGCATGACCCGTAACTGGGTCGCGGGCATGAAAGTCGTGACCGGCAAGGGCGACGTGCTGGAATTGAACAAGGACCTGATCAAAAACGCCACCGGCTACGACATGCGCCAGCTGTTTATCGGCGCTGAAGGCACCCTGGGCTTTGTGGTGGAAGCCACCATGCGTCTGGATCGCGCCCCGAAAAACCTGACGGCGATGGTGTTGGGTACGGCCGATTTCGACTCCATCATGCCGGTGTTGCATGCCTTCCAGAGCAAGCTGGATCTGACGGCTTTTGAGTTCTTCTCCGACAAGGCCCTGACCAAAGTCATGGACCGCGGAGACGTGCCTTCGCCGTTCGAGACCGACTGCCCGTTCTACGCGCTGCTGGAATTCGAAGCGACCACCGAAGAAGTGGCCAACGCCGCACTGGAAACTTTCGAACATTGCATGGAAGAAGGCTGGGTCCTCGATGGTGTGATGAGCCAGAGCGAAACCCAGTTGCAAAACCTGTGGAAACTGCGCGAGTACATCTCCGAGACCATTTCCCACTGGACGCCTTACAAAAACGACATTTCGGTCACTGTGTCGAAAGTCCCGGCATTCTTGAAGGAAATTGATGCGATCGTTGGCGAGCACTACCCGGACTTCGAAATTGTCTGGTTCGGCCACATCGGTGATGGCAACCTGCACTTGAACATCCTCAAGCCTGAAAACCTGAGCAAGGACGAGTTCTTTGCCAAGTGCGCGACGGTGAACAAGTGGGTATTTGAAACCGTCGAGAAGTACAACGGTTCGATCTCTGCCGAGCACGGCGTTGGCATGACCAAGCGCGATTATCTGACCTACAGCCGTTCGCCGGTCGAGATCGAGTACATGAAAGCGCTCAAGGCCGTGTTCGACCCAAAGGGCATCATGAACCCCGGCAAAATTTTTGCGGTTTAAACCATAGCGTGTAGTCGCTGCCGCAGGCTGCGAAAGGAATCGCAGGGGCTTCAAGAAACGGATTGCTCCGCAATCCTTCGCAGCCTGCGGCAGCGACTACACACACAATCAGCATCCATCAGCGGAGTCGGTCAATGAGCTATCAGCACCAGTATGTCGACGGTACCCGGATTCACTTTCCTATCGGTAAAGTGGTGTGCATCGGCCGCAACTATGCCGAACACGCCAAGGAACTGGACAACCCGATCCCGTCTGAACCCCTGCTTTTCATCAAGCCGGGCAGTTGTGTAGTTCCACTGGACAGCAGTTTCACGATTCCGACCGAACGCGGCTCCGTGCACTACGAAGCAGAAATCTCGGTGCTGATCGGCAAGCCTTTGTCGAATAACCCAAGTGCTGAAGAAGTGCTGGATGCTATCTCCGGTTTTGCTCCGGGGCTGGACCTGACCCTGCGCGACAAGCAGACCGAGCTCAAGGGCAAGGGTTTGCCTTGGGAAATCGCCAAATCTTTCGACGGCGCCTGTGTACTGGCCCCTTTCGTACAGAGCAGCACCTTTCCTGATCTGGCCGACATCGGCATTCGCCTGACCATCAATGGTGAAGTGCGCCAGGACGGCAGCAGCGCCCTGATGCTCAACCCGATTGTGCCGATGATCCAGCACATGGCAGCGTGTTTCTCGCTGCAAGCGGGCGATGTCATCATGACCGGGACTCCGGTGGGCGTTGGTCCGCTGAATGTGGGCGACGAGTTGGTACTGGAACTGACCGGCGCCAGCCGCTTCGAAAGCAGCGTGCGTTAAAACACCCGATGTAGCCGCAGCCTTCGGCAGCGGCTACATGTATTCTGTCGAGGATATTTCCTATACAGAATGTGAACCGCCGAATGCCTAACTGGAACCTCCACATACAGCGCGTCCTTGAGTTGATGAAGCGCTATCCAGGGCTCATTGCGGCGTTTGGTTTTTGCTCGGGCGTGGGCAGTTTTATTCTGGTGGACCGTCAGCAAGGCATGGCCCGCTGGATCGCCGTGATCCTGTTGGTGAGCTGGGTCTGGCTGATGCTGGAAAACAGCTTGACCCAGCTATTCAGCCGGGTATTCAAGCGTGAAATTCCCCCGCCGCTGCTGCGTTATGCGACCCAGATGATCCATCAGGAAAGTCTGTTTTTCGTATTGCCGTTTTTCTTTATCACCACCACCTGGAACAGCGGGCAGCTTGTCTTTACCGGGCTACTGGGTGTGTGCGCACTGATCACCATCACTGACCCTCTGTATTACAAATGGCTGGCCCCCCGGCGCTGGCTATTTTTGGCGCTGCACACCCTCGCCCTGTTCGCCGCGATGCTGACAGCGTTGCCGGTCATCCTCAATCTGACCACCGCCCAGAGCTACAAACTGGCGCTGGGTACCGCCGTGCTGCTGTCAATCCCCAGCCTGGCTGTGAGCCTGCCATTGAAGACCTGGCGCGGCTGGCTGGTGCTGCCACTGATTGTTCTTGCCCTGGGCGGCTCCGGCTGGCTGCTGCGCTCCTGGGTGCCGCCCGCCACACTGTGGATGACCGAAGTGGCCGTCACGACCCAGCTGCAAGACCGCACACCGGGCGAGAGCATCGAGCAAATCAGCGTCAGCGAGCTACGTAGCCGTGGGTTGTACGCGTACACCTCGATCAACGCCCCGCGCGGCTTGAACGAACGCATTTATCACGTGTGGCAACTCAATGGCCAGGAAGTCGATCGCATCGCCCTGGATATCCATGGCGGGCGCAAGGAGGGCTATCGCGCCTGGACCCACAAGCAGAATTTCCCGCCCGATCCGGTGGGTCGCTGGCAAGTCAGGGTGCTGACTGAAGATGGACAGATGATTGGCGTTTTGCGCTTTCGGGTTAACCCAGATCAATCTGTGCCTGCGGTTGTTCCGTCAAACTGAAACACTTTTGCAGGATTGTGCTATTACATAAGGTCTGCGTTTCAACGTACTGAGCTGGGAGCTTAAGACTATTACGGCCATGGCGGGCAATGCCCAACTAGACACTTCCAGTAATCCGGCGCGGCTGCTGATCAGCGGCGACTGGACCCTTGCCCATTACACTCGTCTCAAGCAGCAGACCGAGCAGTTGGTGGGCAAATACGATGAGCAGACCGCCATCAACCTCGATGCGGTGACCGGTATCGATACGGCGGGTGCGTCACTGCTGGTGGAATTGTTGGGCGCTGAGCGCGTCAGCCAGTTGACCCAAACCGCACAAAAGCTCCCCGCCGCCGACCGCGCCTTGCTGCAAACGGTCTATTCCTCAATGCGTGATTTCTGTGTGCCGGTCAAAGTCGCACCGCAGAACGTCGGCATCCTGTTGCTGAGCCGTATCGGCAGCGCGGTCTACAAACTGTGGCAAGACACCCTGCAATTGCTGGGCTTTATCGGGCTGATCCTGCAAACTCTGGCGCGTAATCTGTTTCGACCCAAGCAATGGCGCATCACGCCAGTGGTGGCACACATTGAGCAGATCGGCCTCAACGCCGCGCCGATCGTGGTGCTGCTGACCTTTATGGTGGGCGCGGTGGTGGCCTTTCTCGGCGCTACGGTGCTGGCCAGCTTTGGTGCGGGAATCTTCACCGTTGACTTGGTGGCGTTTTCCTTCCTGCGGGAATTCGGTGTGTTGCTGACCGCCATTCTGCTGGCGGGTCGAACGGCCAGTGCTTTTACGGCACAAATCGGCTCAATGAAAGCCAACGAAGAAATCGACGCCATTCGCACCCTGGGCCTCGATCCGATGGACTTGCTGGTGCTGCCGCGGGTTCTGGCCCTGTTGATCGCCCTGCCGCTGCTGACCTTCCTGGCCATGATGGCGGGCATCCTTGGCGGCGCCGTGGTGTGTGTCATCTCGCTGGGTATTTCCCCGGACATGTTTATTTCGCTCCTGCACTCCGACATCGGTGTTAAGAACTTTTTGGTGGGCATAGCCAAAGCGCCCTTTTTTGCCTTTTTGATCGCTGCAGTGGGCTGCCTTGAGGGGTTTAAAGTCAGCGGCAGCGCCGAATCGGTCGGCGCCCACACCACGTCCAGCGTGGTGCAATCGATCTTTATCGTGATCGTCCTCGACGCCGTAGCCGCGTTGTTCTTTATGGAGATGGGCTGGTGAGTACTTCCCTGCGCAAGCCCGGCGAGGCGGTGATCGAGGTGCGTGATCTGTGCAACCGCTTTGGCAGCCAAAGCGTGCACGAACACCTCGACCTTGATGTGTACAAAGGCGAAATCCTGGGCGTGGTTGGCGGCTCCGGTACTGGCAAATCGGTGCTGCTGCGCAGCATTGTCGGCTTGCGTCGACCCACTGAAGGGCAAGTGCGGGTGTTTGGCCAGGACTTGATGAACCTCCACGAGGCCGAGCGCTCACGGATCGAACGGCGTTTTGGCGTGTTGTTCCAGGCAGGGGCGCTGTTTTCTTCGCTGACCGTGACCGAAAATATCGCCCTGCCCCTGATTGAACACGCAGGGTTAAGCCGTCCTGATGCTGAGCACCTGGCATGCGTGAAGCTGGCGCTGGCCGGACTGCCGTTGTCGGCCGCCGACAAATACCCGTCTTCGTTGTCGGGCGGGATGGTCAAGCGCGCCGCGCTGGCCCGAGCGCTGGCGCTGGACCCGGACATCCTGTTTCTTGATGAGCCCACCGCCGGGCTCGATCCGATTGGTGCGGCGGCATTCGACCAACTGATTCTGACCCTGCGCGATGCGCTGGGCCTGAGCGTGTTTCTCGTCACCCATGACCTGGACACGCTGTACACCATCACGGACCGGGTGGCTGTGCTGTCGCAAAAACGGGTGCTGGTGGCGGCACCCATCCGCGAGGTCGAAGACTTCAACGACCCTTGGATTCACGAATATTTCCATGGCCCCCGTGGCCGCGCCGCATATGAAGCGGCAACCCAGCGTAAGGAGCAATGACATGGAAACCCGTGCCCATCATGTATTGATCGGCTTGTTCAGTGTCCTGGTTGTCGTCGGGGCCATGCTGTTTGGCCTGTGGCTGGCCAAGGCGAGCATGGACAGCACGTTCAAGGATTACGAAGTGGTGTTCAACGAAGCCGTCAGCGGCCTGTCAAAAGGCAGCTCGGTGCAATACAACGGGATCAAGGTGGGTGACGTCATCGAGTTGCGACTCGACGACAAGGATCCGCGCCGTGTATTGGCGCGCATCCGTCTGGCCGCCAACACGCCGGTCAAGGTCGATACCAAGGCCAAGCTGGCGCTGACTGGCGTTACGGGCACCTCGATCATCCAGCTCAGTGGCGGCGACCCGAATAGCCCGGACCTCAAGGGCAAGGACGGCAAGCTCCCGGAGATCGTGGCTTCGCCGTCACCGATTGCCCGTCTGCTCACTGACGGCACCGACATGATGGCCAACGTCAACATGCTGCTGCACAACGCCAACCAGCTCTTTTCCGAAGACAACGTCAACCGCGTGAGCAAGACGCTGGATAACCTCGAGCAAACCACCTCGGCAATTTCCGGTCAGCGCGGTGATATCAGCCAGACCCTGAAACAGCTGGCCCAGGTCGGTAAGCAGGCCAGTGCCACGCTGGAGCAAACCGCAGCACTGATGCGCAACGCCAACGGCCTGTTGAGCAGCGACGGCAAGCAGATGTTCGCCAGCGCAGACCGCGCCATGAAGTCGCTGGAACAAAGCAGCGCGACCATCAACACGTTGATCAACAGCAATGAGGAGTCGCTTAACAACGGCCTTCAGGGGCTCAATCAACTGGGCCCTGCGGTCAACGAATTGCGCGAAACACTCGGCACATTGCGCTCGATCTCACGGCGCCTGGAAGCCAATCCAAGCGGTTACTTGCTAGGCCGCGAACAGAACAAGGAATTCACTCCATGAAGCGTACCTATCGCCTGGCAGGTTCTATCATGTTTGCGGCCAGCCTGAGCCTGCTCAGCGCCTGTTCGATTCTGCCCAAGCCCGAGATGGTCGACGTCTATCGGCTGCCCGCTGCGCAAGCGCCCATTGCCGCCAGCCAAAGCGCGCCAGTGAAGTGGTCATTGCGTCTGGACAAGCCGATGGCCAGCGGCGCCTTGAACAACCAGAACATTGCCGTGGTGCCCGAGGGCAACCTGATCAGCAACTACAAGGGCGCCCGCTGGAGCGATACTGCGCCCGTGTTGCTACGCAATCGTCTGCTTGATGCCTTCTTGCAGGATGGGCGGATTCAAGGGCTGAGCACCGACGACAGCAACCTGCATGCCGATTACGAGTTGGGTGGGGAGTTGTTGGCGTTCCAGACCCACTACAACGGCAAAAGCCCTGAAGTATTGATCCAGTACAACGCCCGTCTGGTGCGCAGCAGCGACCAGCGTGTGATTGCCTCCAAACGGTTTGAAGCACGTCAGCCGCTCAGTAATCCATTGGTGCCGGGGGTGGTTGCAGGGTTTGGACAGGCCAGCGACACCTTGATGCCGCAAGTGGTGCAGTGGGTGATGCAGCAGGGTCAGGCGCAGCGTTAAAAGCCCCTCACCCGATCCCTCAGGAAAAGGGTCAGGGTGAGGGCGCTCTGCTTTTGCCTATACCAACCCGCCATTGGCCCGCAAAACCTGCCCGTTGACCCAGTCTGCTGCCGGGCTCACCAGAAACGAGATGATATTGGCAATGTCTTGTGGCTTGCCCAGACGCTCCAGAGGCGGCATCTTGGAGAACGTCTGGATTTGCTCTTCGGTCTTGCCCTGTAAAAACAGCTCCGTCGCCACCGGTCCCGGAGCCACTGCGTTAACGGTGATCTGCCGCCCGCGCAGCTCCTTGGCAAACACCTGGGTCAACGATTCAACCGCAGCCTTGCTGGCGATGTACACCGCGTAACCCGGCAGGTTCATGCCCACCGTACTGCTCGAAAAATTGACGATGCGGCCACCGCCGTTCAGCCGGGTAGCGGCTTCGCGCAGGGTGTTGAACGTCCCTTTGGTGTTGATATTGAAGGTCTGTTCGTATATCTCGTCGCTGTGCTGGGCCAGCAGCAACACGTTGAGTACACCCGCGTTGTTGATCAGTACATCGACCTTGCCCAGTTGCAGCTCCGCTTCATCGAACAGGCGCTTCACATCAGCGGCACTGGCCACATCCGCCTGCACGGCGATCGCCTCATGCCCGTCTTCACGTAACTGTGCGACCAGCCGCGTGGCTTCGCCTGCACTGTTGGCGTAGTTGATGACCACGGCAAAACCTTCGCCTGCCAACTGTTTGGCAATTACGGCCCCGATGCCCCGTGAAGCGCCCGTGACAATGGCGACTTTGGGTTGTGAATAACTCATGGCAACACTCCGTTGTGGAAAAGGCGTGGGGCTAGACTCACATGTGCGCTCAGGCAGATAAAGACCGCTGGTTTGATACCGGTATTCGGATATTCCAAACAATCCTGGCCTCTGCAGGAGCGGGTTTGCTTGCGAAGGCATCAACGAAGTGTCCTTGAAACACTTCGTTGTCTGCATCGCGAGCAAGCCCGCTCCCACAGGAAGAATCAAACATGGGCAGGCGGCGGCTCTTTGTTCTCCTTGATCTTGTACGAGGCCACATACAGCGCTGGCAGGAACAGCAGCGTGAGCAAGGTGGCCGACAGGATGCCGCCAATCATGGCGTAGGCCATTGGCCCCCAGAACACGTCACGGGCAATCGGGATCATGCCCAGGCTGGCCGCTGCTGCGGTTAGCAGGATCGGTCGGCGACGGTGCTGGGTGGCTTGCATCACTGCATGCCACGGGTCATAGCCGTCGCGCTCGTACTGATCGATCTGGGTCACCAGAATCACCGAGTTACGTACGATGATGCCCACCAGCGCCAGAATCCCCAGAATCGCCACAAAGCCCATTGGCGTACCGGTGGGTACAAGCGCCAGCACCACGCCGATCAGCCCCAGCGGCGCGACACTCACCACCAGGAACATCTTCTGCACGCTTTGCAGCTGGATCATCAGGAACGTTGCCATCAAGAACAGCATCAATGGCACTACCTGAGCGATCGGGCCTTGAGCCTTGGCGCTTTGTTCCACTGTACCGCCGGTTTGCAAGGTGTAGCCCTGGGGCAGGCTGTCGGCGAACTTGTCGACGTCAGGTTTGAGTTGGGCCACCAGGTCGGTGGGTTGCATCGAACCACGCACCGAGGCCTTGAGGGTCAGGGTGGGGATTCGGTCACGGCTCCATACCAACGGCTGCTCCAGCTCGTAGCGCACGGTGGCAAAGGCCAGTAACGGAATCGAGGTGCCACTCGGGGTGCTGATTTGCAGGTTGAGCAGGGTTTCGGGAGTGCCGCGCTCACTGCTGTTGGCCCGCCCGACGATGTTGATCAGGTAGATGTTGTCCTTGACCTGACTGACAGCTGCGCCGCTGACGATACTGTTCATCACATGGGCCACGTCTTCGGACGACAGCCCGAACTGGCGGGCCTTGTCCTGGGCAATGTCGATGCGCAGAACCTTGCCGGGTTCGTTCCAGTTGAAGATGGTTTCGCCGACGTTGGGGTTGGCATCGAGCACTGTGGCCAGGTCGATCGAATACTTGCGCACCAGGTCGATGTCTTTGCCGCTGACCCGATACTGCAACGGTTGCCCTACGGGCGGCCCCAGTTCCAGGGTATGGACGAAACTGCCGATCCCCACGAACTCTTCGCGCAGGCGTTTGTTCAGGCGCTCCACCAGAACATCGCGGCTTTCAAGCCCGGTACTGACGATGACGAGCTGGGCATAGAAGGGGTTTTGCAGTTGCTGGTCCAGCGGCAGGTAGAAACGGATTGCACCCTCGCCGATGTACGAGCTCCAGCGCACGATATCTGGATCACCCTTGAGTGACTCTTCAAAACGCTGGGTAACTTTGAGGGTTTCCTCAATTGAAGCGTTTTGCGGCAGGTTCAGGTCTACCAGGATCTCGGGGCGATCGGATGCCGGGAAAAACTGGTTCTGCACCAGCCCCATGCCAAACACCGACAGGACAAACATCAGCACCGTGGCGCCGATGGTCCACCAGCGATTGCGCATGCACCACAGCAGGGCGGTATTGAAAACCCGGGCCAGACGCCCGGGCTCCTCGGACTTGGGTTTAACCTTGGCGCTCAGAATGTGTACGCCCAGCACCGGCGCGAACAGTACCGCCACCACCCATGACACCAGCATCGCCACGGCAATTACCGCGAACAGGGTGAAGGTGTATTCCCCCGCCGAGCTGTTGTTCAGCCCGATGGGAACAAACCCTGCCACCGTCACCAGGGTCCCGGTGAGCATCGGGAAGGCCGTGGAGTGGTAGGCAAAGGTGGCTGCCTGCTCCTTGGTCTCCCCCAGCTCCAGGCGCGTGATCATCATCTCCACCGTGATCATCGCGTCGTCCACCAGCAGGCCCAGGGCGATGATCAGCGCGCCCAGTGACACTCGCTGCATGGCAATGCCGGTGAACTCCATAAACACGAACACCAGCGCCAGAACCAGCGGGATCGAAATCGCCACCACCAAGCCGGCTCGCAGGCCCAGGCTGATAAAACTCACCGCCAGTACAATCACTACGGCTTCGAACAGCGCACTGGTGAAGCCGCTCACGGCTTCTTCAACCACCTGCGCCTGATCGGACACCATGTGTACGCCCACACCCACCGGCAACTGCGCGGTCAGTTCATCGATGCGCTCCTGCAGTTGCTTGCCGAACTCCTGAATGTTGCCGCCATCAATCATGGCGATCGCCAGGCCAATGGCAGGCTTGCCGTTGTAATGGAACATCGGCGCAGCAGGGTAGACGTAGCCTCGGGTAATGTCGGCAATGTCGGCCAGCCGGTAAAAGCGGTCGTTGACCCGCAGGTTTACCGCCGCCAGGTCTTCAACACTGTGGAACTGGCCTGACGTGCGGACCGACATGCGTTCGGGGCCCGCTTCGATGACCCCGGCGGGGGTTACGGCGTTCTGTGCTTGCAGGCTTTCAAGTATCTGCTGCTGATCAAGGCCCAGCGCTGCCAGCTTGCGGGTTGAAAAATCGAGGTAGAAGGTTTCTTCCTGCTCGCCAATGGTCATCACCTTGCCGCGATTGGGTACATCGCGGATGCCGGTGCGCACCTGCTCCACGTAATCGCGCAGCTGGCGCATGGTGAAGCCGTCGCCGGTAAAGGCGAAGATGGTGCCGTAGACATCACCGAACTCATCGTCGAACCCCGGGCCTTGAATACCTTGGGGAAAGTCGCCGCGGATGTCGCCGATTTTCTTGCGCACCTCATACCAGATATTCGGGATGGCATCGGCCTTGGTGGTGTCCTTGAGGAACACAAATACCGTTGACTCACCGGGGCGGGTATAGCTTTGCACGTAGTCGAGGGAATCCAGCTCTTCGAGCTTTTTCTCGATGCGATCGGTGATCTGCAGCCGGGTTTCATCGACTGTGGCGCCGGGCCATCGGGTCTGGATTACCATGGTTTTGATGGCGAAGGACGGGTCTTCTGCACGCCCCAGATTGATGTACGAGAAAATCCCGGCCACCACCGCCACAAACATCAAATACCAGACGAATGACTGATGTTTCAGGGCCCACTCGGACAGGTTGAACTTCCCATTCATTGCGAGCTTTCCTTATCGAGTCTGACTTTCTGCCCAGGGGTGAGGCTGTGTACGCCTGCACTGACCACCATGTCGCCGGCTTTTATGCCGCCAGACAACAACACGCTTTGTGCATCGCGCCGCAGAACCGTGACATCACGGGGGCTGACGGCATGGGTTGCCGTGTCGATGATCCACACGCGGGTGTGGCCATCGGTTTCTTGCATGGCCGTCAGTGGTAACTGAAAGTGCTCGGCGATCGGGCTGCTTACGGTCACGCTGACTGAGCTGCCAAGACGAAACGCCGCCGGGGTCGAGTCCAGTGTCAGGCGGGTACGTCGTGTGCGGGTTGCGCTGTCGGCCTGCGGAGCGATTTCGCGGATATGGGCGCTGGTGTTGATGTTCGGGTCGAGCTGACCAGCGACGCGGAACTCGATGTCTTTAGGCAAGGCCTCGGCCAGCGGTCCCGGCAGGTCGATCACCGCCTCTTTGATTTCAGGTCGTGCCAGAGTGACGACTTCCTGGCCGATGCTTACCACTTGCCCGGCCTCGGCCTGCCATTGAGTGATGACGGCGTCATGGTCGGCGCGCAGGTTGCAGTAACTGAGCTGATCCTGGGCCTGACTCACCGCCGCCTGCGCCTGCTGCATCGAGGCCTGGGTGGTCTTGAGATCAGCTTGTGCCGTGTCCAGCTGAGCCTGGGCACCCACGCCACGGTCGAACAGCTCTTGCTGGCGACGGGCGTTGGCTTTGGCGTTGATCAATTGCGCTTGCACCTTGGCCAGATCGCCCTGAGCCGAACGCAACTGATTTTGCTGATCGGTGGGGTCGAGGTTGGCCAGAATGTCCCCCTGTTTGACCACCGCACCCACGTCGTAATACCGGCGCACGATGCGCCCCGGAACCCTGAAGCCCAGGGTGCTTTCGTAGCGAGCTTCGATATTGCCGGCAAAGCGTCCCAAGTCTTGCGCCAGTTCGGGTTGCGCCACCACATACAGCGCCGGTCGAATGGGTTCGGGCGGCTGTTTTTCAGAACAGCCCACCAACAGGGCGGCCGCTAAGGGCATCATCCACAAACGCCTCATAGTTGAACTCCTTCGGCTGGAGCAGGGACGATTTCAACCTTCATGCCGGGGTGCAACAGTTGCCCGCCTGCAACCACGACTTTTTCCCCATCCTTGAGGCCTTCGCTGACGATTACGCTGCCGGTCAGGTAGCGCCCGACCTTGACCCGCTGCAGGCGCACGTTGTTTTGATCGTCGGCGATCCACACTGCGGGCTCGCTGATGTCCTTGGTCAGTGCCGACCACGGCAACTCGATGCTGCGACTGGGAGGCGGTGTCAGGTTGACGCTGACAATCGAACCCAGGTCCATGCCTTTGGGCAATGCATCCAGTTGCACCTTTATTTGCAGCGTGCCGCTTTGAGCGGCCACGGTGGGCGTGATTTCGCGGATCTGGCCGTTGACCTTGATCGTCGGATTACTCAAGAGCGTGACCTGCACGGTGGGGTCTTTGGGCGGCTCGATAAACAGCGATTCATACACGTTGAAAACCGCATCCCGTGCACCATCGCGGGCGAGGGTGAAAATCGGCATGGTGGCCTGCACCACTTGTCCTACCTCGGCCTGGCGCGCCGTGATAACGCCGGGCGCCTCGGCTTCAAGGTTGCTGTAACTCAGTTGTTCGCGGGCATTGGCCAACTGTGCCTGCGCTGCAGCCAAGGCGCTTTTTGCGCTCAACTGGGCGGCGTTGGCGGCGTCGTATTCGCTTTGGCTGGTATAGCCTTTTGGCAGCAATTTTTGCTGACGAATAAATGCTGCGCGGGTTTGCACCACTTGAGCCTGTTGCGCATTGACGCTGGCCTGAGCGGTTTCGACCTGGATCTTCAAGTCCTTGGGGTCGAGGCGTGCGAGCACCTGATTGGCCTTGATATGGTCACCCACATCGACCTTGCGCTCGATAATCTTGCCACCTACGCGAAATGACAGCTGGGTTTCGACCCGAGCCTGAATATCACCGCTGAGTTGAATGGGGGGGGCGAATTCTCGAGTGCTCACCTGCTGCACATACACCCTGGGGGACAAAGGTTCCTTAGGACCCTCCTTGCCGCACGCGGTGAGAAGCGCCAAGAGGCTCAAGCCCAAAATGCTCGTGTTCAGTGGACCTGCCATGCAAGCTCCTTTGCATAATGCCGATTAACATGCGGATACGGGTGATAGCGTAGAACAGTGTTCAGCGTCTGTGGGACTCTATTGCCGCCTATCGGTTTCACGAAATGAGGTCATACCATGCTCACCACCCTGGCCGTGGCCAACTACCGCTCTATTAACCAGTTGGTGGTGCCCTTGGCCAGACTTAATCTGATCACGGGGCCCAATGGCAGCGGTAAATCGAATCTTTACCGTGCCCTGCGGTTATTGGCCGAAACCGCCCAGGGCGGGGTGGTGAATGCGTTGGCCCGTGAAGGGGGGCTGAGCTCGACTTTCTGGGCGGGACCTGAAGTGATCTCCCGGCGCATGAAGTTGGGCGAAGTCGATGTTCATGCCAGCGTGCGTCAGGAAACCAAGCGCCTGCGCCTTGGTTTTGCCGGAGAGGATTTCAGCTACGCCATCGCCCTGGGCTTGCCGATACCCGGACGTACGCAGTTCAACCTCGACCCTCAGATCAAGCACGAGAGCATCTGGGCAGGGCCTTTTTACCGGCCGGCCAGTGAGTTGGTCGAGCGTAAAGGCCCGCTGGTCCGCGCGCGTGATGGCCGTGACTGGCAGGTGCTGGCACAGCACACGCCGCTGTTCGACAGTCTGTTTGATCAGGTTGGCAGCATGCAGGCCTCGCCCGAAGTGTTGCAGCTGCGCGAATCGATCCGTGGCTGGCGCTTTTACGATCACTTTCGCACCGACCCGCAAGCGCCTGCGCGCCAACCGCAACTGGGCACACGCACGCCGGTGCTGCATCACGACGGCCGTGATCTGGCGGCTGCGTTGCAAACCATCATCGAGGTCGGCAACCCCGAAGCCTTACATGCCGCAATCAGCGATGCATTCCCTGGCGCCCGGTTGAAAATCGAGTGCGTGCCCGGCGGGCATTTTTATATCGAGTTTTATCAAGAGGGGCTGTTGCGCCCGTTATCGGCCGCTGAGTTATCAGACGGTACCTTGCGCTACCTGTTGCTGATTGCTGCCCTGCTCACTCCGCGCCCGCCGAGCATGATGGTGCTTAACGAACCCGAAACCAGCCTGCATCCTGACTTGCTGCCTGCGCTGGCGCGGTTGATTACCAGTGCCTCGCAACACACTCAGGTCTGGGTCGTGTCCCATGCCCGACGGCTGATTGCTGCGTTGCAGCAGGACCCTGACTGCAATTGCATCGTGCTGGAAAAAAACCTTGGCCAGACTGAAGTGGTCGGCCAGCGTCTGCTGGATCAGCCGGCCTGGTATTGGCCCGACAAATAAAAACGCCGACGCTATAAAAGCCGTCGGCGTTTTCAGTGGAGCTGTGCTTGATCAGAACGCTGGCAGCACTGCGCCTTTGTATTTTTCAGCGATAAAGGCTTTTACTTCCGGGCTGGTCAGGGCTTTGGCCAGCTTCTGGATGGCCGGGCTGTCCTTGTTGTCAGGACGGGCCACCAGGAAGTTTACGTACGGTGAATCAGCACCTTCGATGATCAGCGCGTCGGTGGCAGGGTTCAGGCCAGCTTCCAGCGCGTAGTTGGTGTTGATCATGTCCAGGTCAACCTGGTCCAGCACGCGTGGCAGCAGTGCGGACTCAAGCTCTTTGAACTTGAAGTTGTGCGGGTTCTTGGCGATGTCTTTTGGCGTGGAAACAGCGTTGGTCGGGTCTTTGAGTTCGATCAGGCCAGCCTTTTGCAACAGGATCAAAGCGCGGCCGCTGTTGCTGCCTTCATTGGGGATGGCAATGGTTGCGCCGTCTTTGAGTTCAGAAAGGCTTTTGACCTTTTTCGAGTAGCCGCCGAACGGTTCAACGTGAACACCGATCACGGTTTGCAGATTGGTGCCTTTACCTTTGTTGAAGCTTTCGAGGTAGGGCAGGGTCTGGAAGTAGTTGGCGTCCAGGTGTTTCTCGGCCACTTGCACGTTAGGTTGCACGTAGTCGGTGAACACTTTGATTTCCAGATCCACGCCTTCTTTGGCGAGGGTCGGCTTGATCAGCTCAAGGATTTCGGCGTGGGGTACTGGAGTTGCAGCCACTACCAGTTTTTCGCCAGCCTGTGCCAGGCCTGCCGTCAGAGCAGCCGCCAATGCGGTAAACAACAGAACCTTTTTCATGCAATACCCTTAAGTGTATGACCGTTCGGATGACGGTTTTCTTGGAAGACGAAGCAGACAATACCGAGATTCTTTATTCCCGAACAATAATATTTATTCAGCTTCTTATGCCATTTTGTTCGCTTGATTTTTTCCTTTCGCAGGCCTCGTGGGAGCGGGCTTGCTCGCGATTGCATCAATGCGGTGTTCCAGACAGGCCGCAGTGCTTGCATCGCGAGCAAGCCCGCTCCCACAGGGTCAGGTAAGCAGGTGTTTAATTGCCGCCAATTCCTGGGCCGTCGCGCTTTTTATAAACAGCTCTATCTGGCTCAACCCATCGGGCAGGTTCAGGTGCTCGGGCTGAATCTCCTCGCCGGTGCTGACCAGCAGCGCAAAATGAATCACGTTTTCCAGTTCCCGGGTGTTGCCCGGCCAGCTGTAACGTTCTAGTACCCGCTGCGCGCCGTCGCTGATAAAAGGTACGGGCAGATTCAGGCGCTGGCTGTAGATGCCTAAAAAGTATTCGGCCAGCGACAGGATGTCACCGGGCCGTTCGCGCAAAGCGGGCAATTCCAGCTGCCCTTCGCTGAGGTAGTGAAACAGTCGCTCGTGGAATTTGCCTGCACTGACCGCCTGCGCCAGGTCGATGCTGGTGGCCGCCACCAGTCGTACGTCTACAGGGCTGGGTTGATGGGCTCCCACGCGAGTCACTTCGTGGGTTTCCAGCGCCGCCAGCAGCTTGATTTGAATCGCCAGGGGCAAGTCGCCAATTTCGTCCAGATAGAGCGTGCCGCCATTGGCCGAGCCAAACCAGCCCGCGCGGCTGCTGGCCGAACTGTTGTGTGCTCCGGCGGCATATCCGAACAGCTCGGCGTCTGCGTAAGTGGGGCTGATCGCCCCGCAGTTGACCGACACAAACAAGCCGGTACGGTCGCTGGCGCGGTGAATGTGCCGGGCCAGCAGCTCCTTGCCGCTGCCGGTTTCACCCCGGATTAACACTGGCAGCGCGCGGGGCGCCAACAGTTCCAGATCGTTGCGTAATTTGCGTGAACGAGGGTCGACAAACACCAGCGCCTTGGCGCGAATGCTCAGCGGGCTTTTTTCCGCGTCGGGAAAGGTCAGCAATGGCTGGCCAAAGGTTTCATGCAGGCTCATGACAGGCTCCCACCCGCAGCCTATGGGTGGGCGCGGGCGTTACAGAAATTCATGCGCGGCGCAGGGCACCGTGCTCGATGCGGGTTTGCAGGCGGTATAAAAAGGCGAAGCCTTGCTCCCAGCGCTGGTGTCCGGACTTAACGTTGATATGCCCTGCGCCGCTGATAACGCCAATTTCGGCGCCCCACTGGCGGGCAAACTCCATTGCCCGTGGCGCACTCACCGCCGAATCGTTATCCGAGGTGACAATCTGGCTCGGGAACGGCAAAGGCAGGCTCGGGATAGGGGCAAAGTTGCGCAAGGCGGGCGCACAGGCTGGACGTTCGACATCGGCCGGGGCCACCAGCAACGCGCCGCGGACTTGGCCCAGCAGGCTTTCTGGCGCACGCTCGGCCCAATGGGCTACGGTGATGCAACCCAGGCTGTGGGCGATCAGAATCACGGGGGTGCTGTCAGCGGCAATGGCTTCGGCCAAGGCGGCAATCCAGTCTTCGCGCCGAGGCGTCAGCCAGTCGGCCTGCTCCACCCGGGCACTGTTCGGTAAGCTGTTTTGCCAGTGGGTTTGCCAATGATCGTCGGACGAACCTTGCCAGCCCGGCACTATCAAATAGCGAATCGAATCGTTGCCCATGGGTGTGCGCCTCCAGCGGTATGTGTGTTACCGAGTCAGTATAGGGACGGTTTTTAGATTCGCTAAGGAATAAGAAGCTATTTGTTTATAACTAAAAATAATAAATTGAGGGTTCTGCACCCTGAAAAGCCTGGTCGACCATCTGAGCCAGTACGCGGCCTATCACCGTGATCCGCACACTATCGTCACCCATTTCGTGGGTATCGGTCTGGAAATCGGTGTGGGAGCGAGCCTGCTCGCGATTCAGACGGCGCGGTTTGTCTGAACGACCGCGCTGATGCCTTCGCCAGCAGGCTGGCTCCCACAAGGGATATATCAGCTTATTTTCTGAATGCCTGATGCAACTGCGCCAGCGTCTCAAAGTGGTACTTGGGTGCAAACGAATTAAGTTCTTCGAAGCTGCCAAACCCATAACCCACGGCAGCTGCGTCCATGCCATTGTCACGAGCACCGATCAGGTCGTGCTTGCGGTCACCGATCATCAGGGTCTGCGCCGGGTCCAGCCCTTCAGTCGTCACCAGGTGGTTGATCAGCTCGACCTTGTTGGTGCGGGTGCCATCCAGTTCGCTGCCGTAAATCACTTTGAAGTGCTTGGCGAAATCAAAATGACGGGCGATTTCACGGGCATAAACATGGGGTTTCGAGGTGGCGATATACAGTTGGCGACCCTGTGCCACCAGCTCTTCGAGCAGCGGTGTTACACCTTCGAAGACTTCGTTTTCATACAGCCCGGTCACGGCGAAACGCTCGCGGTAGAAGCCCATTGCTTCCCAGGCTTTTGCCTCGTCAAAGCCATAGGTGGCCATGAACTGTTGCAGCAACGGCGGGCCGATAAAGTGCTCAAGCCGGGTCAGGTCAGGTTCATCAATGCCCAGTTTGCTCAGGCCGAACTGGATCGAGCGGGTGATGCCTTCCCGTGGGTCGGTCAGCGTGCCGTCAAGGTCGAACAATACGTTTTGGTAATGCATGGAAACTTCCTGAAAAGTGAGCTTAAACCGGCTGGTCGTAGCCTTCGGCCAAGTGCTGGTCCTTGAGTTTTACGTAATTGCCGGCGCTGTAGGTGAAGAAGGCTTTTTCTTTTTCGGTCAGCTCGCGCACCTGTTTGACCGGGCTGCCCACATAAAGAAAGCCGCTTGCCAGGCGCTTGCCCGGGGGCACCAGACTGCCTGCGCCAACGATCACGTCGTCTTCAATAATGGCGCCGTCCATCACGATGCTGCCCATGCCGATCAGGATGCGATTGCCCACGTGACACCCGTGCAGCATGACTTTGTGGGCGATGGTCACGTCGTCGCCGATCAACAGCGGGAACCCGTCGGGGTTGAAGGGGCCTGCGTGGGTGATGTGGAGCACGCAGGCGTCCTGCACGCTGGTGCGGGCGCCGATGCGGATGCGGTGCATGTCGCCGCGAATCACGGTCAGCGGCCAGATAGAACTGTCGGCGCCGATCTCGACGTCACCGATCACCACTGCCGAGCGGTCAACAAAGGCGCGCTCGCCCAGAGTCGGTGTGTGCTGCTGGAACGGACGAATGGACACGAATAGCTTCCTTCTTTAGCAGTGATAGCGGGGCTGATTGCTGCGCAGTGCGTCGATTGTAATTAAGATGGCCCAATGTTTCTTCAAGCCAAGGTGCCAAACGTGAGCGAGAACAACCCTCTTTTGCAGCCCTACGACCTGCCGCCGTTCTCGGCGATCCGTCCTGAGCACGTACAGCCGGCCATCGAGCAGATCCTCGCCGACAACCGCGCCGGCATTCAAGCCATCCTCAAGGACCAGGGCCAGAACCCTACATGGGCTGGGCTGGTATTGGCGATGGATGAGCTGAACGACCGACTGGGCGCGGCCTGGAGCCCGGTCAGCCATCTTAATGCGGTGTGCAACAGCAGTGAACTGCGTGAAGCCTATGAGGCCTGCTTGCCTGCCTTGAGCGCCTATTCCACCGAGATGGGTCAGAACCGCGAACTGTTCCAGGCCTTCGAAGCCCTGGCCCACAGCCCGCAAGTGGCTGGTTTCGACCAGGCGCAAAAAACCATTCTTGAGCACTCGCTGCGTGACTTCCGCCTGTCGGGTATTGACCTGCCGGAGGCTGAGCAAAAGCGTTACGCCGAAGTCCAGAGCAAACTGTCGGAGCTGGGCAGCAAGTTCTCCAATCAGCTGCTGGACGCGACGCAGGCCTGGACCAAGCACATCACCGACGAAGCCGCACTGGCGGGCCTGACCGATTCGGCCAAGGCGCAAATGGCCGCTGCTGCACAGGCCAAAGGTCTGGATGGCTGGCTGATCAGCCTGGAGTTTCCGAGCTACTTCCCGGTCATGACCTACGCCCAGGATCGCGCCCTGCGCGAAGAAGTCTATGCCGCGTACTGCACTCGCGCGTCGGATCAGGGCCCGAATGCCGGCAAGTTCGACAACGGTCCGGTGATGGAAGAAATCCTCGACCTGCGTCAGGAACTGGCCAAGTTGTTGGGTTTTGGCAGCTTTGCTGAGCTGAGCCTGGCCACCAAAATGGCCGAAACCCCGGATCAGGTACTGACCTTCCTGCGCGATCTGGCCAAGCGCAGCAAGCCATTTGCAGCCCGCGACCTGGAACAGCTGCAAGCCTACGCCACCGAGCAAGGCACCCCGGAACTGAAAAGCTGGGACACAGGTTTCTTCGGCGAGAAGCTGCGTGAACAGCGCTACAGCGTGTCGCAAGAAGCACTGCGTGCTTACTTCCCGATCGACAAAGTACTGGGCGGCCTGTTTGCCATTGTGCAGAAGTTGTACGGGATCGAAATCGCCGAAATCAAAGGCTTCGATACTTGGCACCCGGACGTGCGCCTGTTCGAAATCAAGGAAAACGGCCAGCACATCGGGCGCTTCTTCTTTGACCTCTATGCCCGCGCCAACAAACGTGGCGGTGCGTGGATGGATGGCGCCCGCGATCGTCGTCGCACGGCAGCCGGCACGCTGCAAAGCCCGGTGGCCAACCTGGTGTGCAACTTCACCCCGGCCGTTTCAGGCAAGCCTGCGCTGCTGACCCACGACGAAGTCACCACCCTGTTCCACGAATTCGGTCACGGCTTGCACCACATGCTGACCGAAATCGAACACGCGGGCGTGTCCGGCATCAACGGCGTGGCTTGGGATGCTGTCGAGTTGCCGAGCCAGTTCATGGAAAACTGGTGCTGGGAGCCTGAAGGCCTGGCGCTGATTTCCAGCCACTACGAAACCGGCGAAGCACTGCCAAAAGACCTGCTGGACAAGATGCTCGCGGCCAAGAATTTCCAGTCCGGGCTGATGATGGTTCGCCAGCTGGAATTCTCCCTGTTCGACTTCGAGCTGCACGCCACACACGGTGACGGTCGCAGCGTGGCGCAGGTGCTGGACGGCATCCGCGATGAGGTATCGGTCATGCGTCCACCGGCGTACAACCGCTTCCCTAACAGCTTTGCGCATATTTTCGCGGGCGGTTACGCCGCGGGTTACTACAGCTACAAGTGGGCTGAAGTGCTGTCGGCGGATGCGTTCTCGCGCTTTGAAGAAGAAGGCGTGTTCAACCCGCACACCGGCAAGGCATTCCGTCAGGCGATTCTGGCCCGTGGCGGCTCGAAGGCTCCCATGGAGTTGTTCAAGGACTTCCGTGGGCGTGAGCCGTCGATTGACGCACTGCTGCGCCACAGCGGCCTGACTGAGGATTCGGCGGCATGAGCGATGCACCTGTGAATGTGACCAAAAAACGCTTTATCGCCGGGGCTGTCTGCCCGGCGTGCAGCGAGCCCGACAAGTTGATGATGTGGAACGAAGACGAAGTGCCGCACCGCGAATGTGTGGCCTGCGGTTATTCGGATACGTTGAATGAGCAAGGTTTGTCGGTGCCCAAGGAATTGGGTACGCGGGTCAATGTTTCTGCGTTGAAAAAAGCACCGGATCCTAAAGTGCAGGCGGTGCAGTTTTTTCCGAATCCGAAGCTGAAAAAGCCTTAGATCCACTCTGAAACTGTGGGAGCGGGCTTGCTCGCGATGCAACCGACGCGGTTTATCTTGAAACCACGTTGCCGCCATCGCGAGCAAGCCCGCTCCCACAAGGGCAGTGGGCTTACGCCTTTTGCCACACCTTCGGCTTGAAGAACAACGTCTCGCCGCGCGCCAGATCGGTCAGGCTGTCGTGGTCCTTGACCACTTCAACTTCGATTAACTCGCTTTGCCCTTCAACTTTCAATGTCACCCGGGTGGTCGCGCCCAATGGGCGAATATCGCGTACCTGCGCGGCATGGTGGTCTTCGATCTCGTGACGCGACAACGACACTTCGTGCGGACGGAACAGCAGGTGCTGATCTTCGCCGATGTGCAGACGATTGGAGTCGCCCAGGAAGTGGTAAACAAAATCGCTGGCCGGGTTTTCATAGACTTCGCCCGGTGAGCCGATCTGCTCGATCACACCCTTGTTCATCACCACGATACGATCGGCCACTTCCATGGCCTCTTCCTGGTCGTGAGTCACGAATACCGAGGTCAGGTTGATGTCTTCGTGCAGGCGCGCCAACCAGCGGCGCAGCTCTTTACGAACCTTGGCATCCAGCGCGCCGAACGGTTCGTCCAGCAACAGCACTTTTGGCTCTACCGCCAAGGCGCGAGCCAGGGCGATACGCTGGCGCTGGCCGCCAGAGAGCTGCTCCGGGTAGCGATCCGATAACCAGTCCAGTTGCACCATGTTCAGCAGCTCATGGACTTTTTCAGCAATGCGGGTTTCGTTCGGACGTTCTTTTTTCGGTTTCATGCGCAGGCCGAAAGCCACGTTGTCGAACACTGTCATGTGGCGGAACAACGCGTAATGCTGGAACACAAAGCCGACGTTGCGATCACGCACGTCGTGCCCCGAGACATCTTCACCGTGGAACACGATGTTGCCTTCGTCGGGGGTTTCCAGGCCTGCGATGATGCGCAGCAAGGTGGTTTTGCCGCAGCCCGACGGGCCGAGCAGGGCCACCAGTTCGCCGCTGTGGATATCCAGATTGATGCTGTCCAGCGCCTTGAAGGCGTTGAAGTTCTTGCTGACGTTACGGACTTCGATCGACATGGTTTATTCCTCCGCGGCGCTGGCGCGCAGGCGGTTAATACGGGATTCGCTCCACTGCTTAAGCAGCAGGATGAAGAGCGCCATAATCAGCAACAGGGTCGCCACTGCGAAGGCGGCAACGTGGTTGTATTCGTTGTAGAGGATCTCGACGTGCAACGGCAGCGTGTTGGTCACCCCGCGAATGTGCCCGGAAACCACCGATACCGCACCGAACTCACCCATCGCCCGCGCTGTACACAGCACCACGCCGTAGATCAGGCCCCATTTGATATTGGGTACGGTTACGTGCCAGAACATCTGCCAGCCGTTGGCCCCCAGCAGGCGTGCGGCTTCTTCTTCCTGGGTGCCCTGTTCCTGCATCAGCGGGATCAGTTCACGGGCCACAAACGGCACGGTGACGAAGATGGTTGCCAGCACGATACCCGGCAAGGCGAAGACGATCTGGATGTCATGCTCCTGCAACCACGGGCCCAGGAAGCCTTGCGCGCCGAACATAAGCACGTAGACCAGACCGGCGATTACCGGCGAGACCGAAAACGGCAGGTCGATCAGGGTGACCAGGATGCTCTTGCCGCGAAAGCTGTACTTGCTTACGCACCAGGCCGCGCTGACGCCGAATACCACGTTCAGCGGCACCGAAATCACCACCGCAATGATGGTCAGCTTCAGGGCCGACAGGGCGTCGGGCTCGATGATGGCGTCGACGAAGGTACCGACTCCCATTTTCAAACCCTGGGACACCACGATCAGCAGTGGCAGCAGCAAAAACAGGGTGAAAAACAACCAGCCGAAGCCGATCAGCAGACGTCGCGACGTCGGGCTGCCACGGCGGGCGGCGTTGGCCACGGATGAGGCGCTTTGTGTTGAACTGGACATGGTCAGGCCTCCTTCACGGTTTTTCGATGCGGCGCTGAATCAAGTTGATGATCAGCAGCAAAATGAAGGAAACCACCAGCATCATCACGCCGATGGCCGTGGCGCCGGTGTAGTCGTACTGGTCCAGCTTGACCATGATCAGCAACGGCAGGATTTCGGTTTTGAACGGCATGTTGCCGGCGATGAAAATCACCGATCCGTACTCACCGACACCGCGGGCAAACGCCAGGGCAAAGCCGGTCAGCCAAGCGGGCAGCAGGGCTGGCACCAGAATGTAGCGGAACACTTGCAGTGGCTTGGCGCCCAGGCAGGCAGCAGCTTCTTCGATTTCTCGCGGGATATCGGCCAGTACCGGCTGCACCGTTCGCACAACAAACGGCAGAGTGACGAAGGTCAGTGCCAGGGTGATACCCATCGGGGTGTAGGCGATCTTGAAGCCCAGGTCGGTGGCGAACTGGCCGATCCAGCCGTTGGGGGCGTACAGGGCCGTCAGTGCGATACCGGCTACGGCGGTTGGCAGGGCAAACGGCAGGTCGATCATGGCGTCGATGACCTTGCGTCCCGGAAAGGTGTAACGCACCAGCACCCAGGCCAGCACGGTACCAATGATGCCGTTGATGATTGCAGCGACGAAAGCGGTGCCAAAGCTCAGTTGCAGCGCAGCCAGCACCCGCGGAGCGGTGACGATGGCCCAGAACTGGTCCCAGGTCAGTTGAGCGGCATGCACGAACATCGCCGCCAGTGGAATGAGCACAATCAGGCTGAGGTACACCAAGGTGTAGCCCAGCGTCAGCCCGAAGCCGGGTATGACGGGGGAGATACGACGCGACATAAAAGTCCTTGGGTTAACGCACGAGGCCCGCAACCAATTGCGGGCCTGATGTTCTAGCTTTAAGCGTGGCTCAGAGGCCCGCCCCGCAGGTTATTGCGCCTGGTAAATCTGGTCGAACACGCCGCCGTCATTAAAAAATTTCGGCTGCGCAGTCTTCCAGCCACCGAAGTCTTTGTCGATAGTCACAAGCTCCAGTTTCGGAAACTGTTGTGCGTATTTGGCAGCGACTGCCGCGTCACGGGGGCGGTAGAAATTCTTCGCCGCAATTTCCTGGCCGGCTGGGCTGTACAGGTGCTCCAGGTAGGCTTTGGCGATTTCGGAGTTGCCTTTTTTCTCGGCATTTTTATCGACTACAGCCACCGGAGGCTCGGCCAGAATCGACAGCGAAGGCACGACGATATCGAACTTGTCATTACCACCGTCTTCCTTGAGTGCCAGGAACGCTTCGTTCTCCCAGGCCAGCAACACGTCGCCCTGACCGTTGTTGACGAAGGTAATGGTCGAGCCGCGTGCGCCGGTGTCCAGCACGGGTACGTGTTTGAACAGCTCTTTTACGTATTCTTTGGCTTTTTCCTCGTTACCACCGTTGGCTTTAAGGCCGTAGGCGTATGCCGCGAGGAAGTTCCAGCGAGCACCGCCGCTGGTTTTAGGGTTCGGAGTAATCACCGACACGCCGTCTTTGGTCAGGTCGCCCCAGTCCTTGATCCCTTTAGGATTACCCTTGCGTACCAGGAACACGATGGTCGAGGTATACGGGGTGCTGGCGTCAGGCAGGCGGGTTTGCCAGTTTTCCGGCAGGGTTTTGCCCAGTTTGGCGACTTCATCGATGTCACCGGCCAGCGCCAGGGTGACCACGTCAGCGCGCAGACCATCAATTACGCCGCGAGCCTGTTTGCCCGAGCCACCGTGGGATTGCTGGATTTTGACGTTGTCGCCGGGGTGGCTGGCTTTCCAGAAGTGGGTGAATTCGGTGTTGTAATCCTGGTACAGCTCGCGAGTCGGATCGTAGGAAACGTTGAGCAATTCATAATCTTTGGCCACAGCGGAGCCAGCAAAAATGGCACTGGCCAGCGCGGCCAAAGCGTAACGGCGTAGGGACATAGGTGAGGCTCCAAAGCTTTTTCTAGTTTTTTTATGAGGCGCACTCGCGTGAATGCGCTTTCTATTGATCAGGCGTTTTTTTGACTCGGGTTTTGCAGACGGAATTTTTCTTTACGTTCGATCTGAACCACTTGAGCGTTGTGCACAGTGATTTCAACAGCACCAAAGCGCAGGTCTCGCAGCGCGCTCTGGATTTCCCGAAGGATGGTTGCTTCGTCCTGGCCGTCAACGCTACGCAGAGATGCGCTCATGGTGCTGCTCCTGAAAATATGGGTGCCGACAGGGATGCTGGCGTAGGGCAATAGTAGTGAGGCGCGGATATTCTTAAAAATACTATTTAAGAATGTTTATATAACTGAAAAGTCATACCGGGCCCGCAGCCAGCAAAACCCTGTAGATACTTTGTTGCCGGGCAGCTATCCCCAGTGAGAGCGAGCCTGCTCCCTCTCACAGTTGGACTACACTCCAAATGCTCTATCGCGACAGGCTGTTTTATAAAGGTAGGAACTGCCACTGGACAGTCAGTGTCAGTGCGATCACCTTAGAGCGGCTGTCGTCTTTTCCTGCATAGTCTGGAGTCTTTATGTCGTTTACCCCTGAGCTGGTTGCCGAACTGGAAGTCCTTGCACTGTTTGACCTGGAAAGTACCCTTGAGGGCCTGAAGATCCATCAACATGCGGCACCCGAAAAAGTGGCTGCTGCACGCCGTCTGTATGACAAGAAGCTGATTGATCAACCCGATGGCGGTTACCTGACCAGTCTGGGCCGTGATGCTGCTCAGAGTGTTCAAGTACTGCTGACCATCCTTGTAGAGTCCAAAGAAATCGCCTGACGCCACGCCGCGCCCTCGGGATCTGAACGTTCAATGATTCCGCGGGCACATTTTTCCCCGCAGTAAAAATCTGAGCTCAAAAGCGCAATCCTCCTGAGTCTTTCCCACGGCTGGCTGTAGACTCCCACTCCCTATTGGTCTTGTGGCGAGCCGGTCTGAGCGTGAAATGACGAGCCCTCCTGAAACACTTCCCGTGCTGAGCGATGGAATCGAGCGACAGACTCTCCAGCAACTTCGTGGCCGGTTTCTTGCCGTCAATCAGGGCCGCATGGGTCGTGCGATGGAAGGCCTGGCACCCGGCCAGCAATCGCTGCTGAGGCTGTTGGCGCTGTTCTTTCATGTGAATCACCCGCTGTTGCCCGGCTATGTTTCGGCCTGTACCCCGGCGGGGGTGACGGGCTATGAACCTGACGCCCCCACTCTTGCTGCAGCGCAGCAATTGATACGGGGTTTTGCGTGCAGCATGGGCAGCGCCTGCGCTTCAGAGCCGATTCATGGGCTTTTTTTGATGGGCAGCCTTGGCACTTTGGCCCAGACCGATCAAAGCGATATGGATGTTTGGATTTGCCTGGGCCCGGACTTGAGCGATGTGGCATTGGCGGCGTTACGCAAAAAATGTCGACGGCTGGAGGTTTGGGCGGCAAGCCAGGGGGTTGAAGCGCATTTCTTCTTGATTGATGCGCAGCGTTTTGCGCAGGGCGAATGTGTATCTCAGCCGAGCCACGGCGACAGTGCCAAACCTCGCAACACGCTGTTGCTCGATGAGTTTTATCGCACTGCGATCTGGCTTGCTGGGCGTACGCCGATGTGGTGGTGGGTGCCGGCGCATGAAGAGGCCCGGTACGCCGAATTTGCTCAAGGGCTGTTGGCCAATGACGTTGTTGGGTGCGATGAAACCATCGATCTCGGGCACCTGGCGCAGATTGCCCCCGGCGAATTTCTGGGCGCCGGGTTATGGCAATTGTTCAAGGGCATTGAGTCGCCGTACAAGTCATTGCTCAAGCTGTTGCTGGTGGAGGTGTACGCCAGCGAGCACCCACGAGTGAACTGCCTGAGCCTGAGTTTCAAGCAGACGGTGTACGCCAATCGGCTCGACCTGGATGAACTGGACCCTTACGTGGTGGTGTATCGGAGGATCGAGCAGTACCTGCAGGGGCGCGGCGAGTTGCAACGTCTGGAACTGGTTCGCCGCAGCCTGTACCTGAAGGTAGGTCACAAATTGAGCGGTAGCGAGACGGGTATGCAGTGGCAGCGCCGCTTGCTGCAGCGACTGACTCGCGAGTGGGGCTGGAATGAGCAGCACCTGGCAATGCTCGACAATCGTTCCCGATGGGAGGCGCAGCAGGTCAGCCATGAGCTCCGGGCATTGGCCCGTGAGCTGAGTGTCAGCTACCGGTCTTTGAGTCAGCTTGCTCGCGATGAGCCAGTACCTGCGTGGTAACGGTGCTGGGGCAGCGCCGCGAAACCGAGCGCTACCGCTGTGACATGACTGATCCGGATGGGGTGCTAAAAGGACTTAAGCGCTGAAATCGCTTGCGGCTTTTGGCTGGTACTCAACTTCAAGCAGTTCCAGCTTCAGGGTCTTGCCACCCGGGGCTGGCCAGTTGATGTGTTGACCGACCTGCAGACCCAGCAGCGCGCTGCCGACAGGGGCCAGAATCGAAATCTTGCCTTCGTCGGCGTTGGCGTCTTTTGGGTACACCAGCGTCAGGCGGTAGTCCTTGCCACTGCTTTCTTCGCGGCAGTGCACGCGCGAATTCATGGTCACAACACCAGCAGGCACTTCTTCGTGGCCAACGATGGTTTCGGCGCGATCGAGTTCGGCTTGTAGTGCCTCAATGCCAGGAGTCGTTTCTGGCAAGCTGTCGATGAGTTGCTCCAGACGCTGTACGTCCAGGCGGGTGAGTATGAGTGGGGTTGGGGTGCTCATGACCTGGCAGACTCCTTTTTTCTGCACGGAAAAGCAAAACCCCGCCGGAATATGGCGGGGTTTTGACGAACCTCGTTAGTGCGAGGCGTACCCGGACACTACCACAGCAAAATAAATACACAAGCCGGGTGGGGTTTTGCTGTTTGCCCCGGAGCTGATTGCAACTGGCGATTATTCGTAGCAGCTGCCGCAGGCTGCGATCGGCGACGCAGTCGGCGTAAAGTCAGGTTGCGCGGTGTGTCAGTTAAGCAAAGGACTCAGGTTTTACGATTGCTGCACAATCGGACGCAGCCTGCGGCAGCTGCTACGGGAGCATTTGCCGCAGTTGAGCCTGTTCACAAATTACCCGGCGCCGCTGGTCGTCTGCCGAGCGCCATTCGCGAATATCTTCGACGTGGCGAAAACAGCCCAGGCAGACTTTGTGTTCATCCAGCCGACAGGTGCTAATACAGGGGGACGGCACTGCCGGACTGACGTTGCTGTAGAGCGGTTTTGCAGGTTTAGCAGAAGCGGTCACTGTCAGATCTCTTCAAATTCCAGCTCGGCTCCAGCGTGTTCCAGTGTCAGGCGCTGGACCATTTCGCTGAGCAGTTCGTCGGTTTTATCGCACTTCCACGAGCTGCGCTTTTCATCGTAGTCGAAGTGGAAACCGCCGCTGGGAGCAGCCAGCCAGAGCTGTAGCACTGGCGCCTGACGGCTGAAGATCAGGGCTTTGCCATTCTCGAACTTGATCGTCAGGATTCCCGCGGAATTTTCCACATCTACATCCAGATCACAGTCGTCGAAGATGTCTTCCAGATTTTCCTGGGTGGCATCGACCAGATCGTGAAAACGGGCTTCAGTCAAACTCATGGTGGAACCTCGTAATATCTAGTCATGCTCGGAGCTCGCAAGATACGGGCGCTCCAGGCCGATTGCAAACCCCATGACAGCCTTGTGCCCGCCACCACTGATCATCCAGACAGGGCGTCACGCTCGGCCGCTCTGTTGCATAGGCAAGCTGGTGGGTGCTCGGTATACTCGGGCGCAATTAATGCTTTTCAAAGGATTTCGCCATGAAGCGCCTGATCTCTTCTATTGCTGCGCTCGTCGCGGTCGCCTGCCTTGTTTCTGCCTGTGGTCAAAAAGGACCGCTGTATCTACCCGATGACAGCAAATCCCCTGAAGACCAAGCGAAGTCGTCGCAATCGCAATCGCACAAGCACCAATAAGGGAACACCATGGACGCTTTTAATTACCGGGACGGCGAGCTGTTCGCCGAAGGTGTTGCGCTGACGGCCATTGCCGAACGTTTTGGCACGCCGACTTACGTTTATTCCCGGGCGCACATCGAAGCGCAATACAACGCTTACGCCGATGCCCTGAACGGCACGCCACACCTGGTGTGTTTCGCAGTCAAGGCCAACTCCAACCTGGGTGTGCTCAATGTCCTGGCGCGTCTGGGCGCCGGTTTTGACATCGTGTCCCGTGGCGAGCTGGAGCGTGTACTGGCCGCTGGCGGCTCGGCCGACAAGATCGTGTTTTCAGGTGTAGGCAAGACCCGTGATGACATGCGTCGCGCCCTGGAAGTCGGCGTGCACTGTTTCAACGTCGAGTCCACAGACGAGCTGGAGCGCCTGCAGGTTGTGGCCGCCGAAATGGGTGTTCGTGCACCGATTTCGCTGCGCGTGAACCCGGACGTTGATGCGGGCACGCACCCGTACATCTCCACCGGCCTCAAAGAAAACAAGTTCGGTATCGCCATCGCTGACGCCGAAGATGTCTACATCCGTGCTGCGCAGTTGCCTAACCTGGAAGTGGTCGGCGTCGATTGCCATATCGGCTCGCAACTGACCACCCTCGAGCCCTTTATCGATGCTCTTGATCGCCTGTTGGCGCTGATCGATCGTTTGAGCGATTGCGGCATCTACCTGCGCCACATCGACCTGGGTGGTGGCCTGGGCGTGCGTTATCGAGATGAAGAGCCACCTCTGGCTGGCGATTACATCAAGGCCGTGCGTGAGCGCATCGAAGGGCGTGACCTGGCGCTGGTGTTCGAACCGGGCCGCTTCATCGTGGCCAACGCGGGCGTGCTGCTGACTCAGGTCGAGTACCTCAAGCATACCGAGCACAAAGACTTTGCCATTGTCGATGCGGCAATGAACGACCTGATTCGTCCGGCGCTGTACCAGGCCTGGATGGACGTGACCGCGGTTCGCCCGCGTGACACCGAGGCTCGTCTTTACGACATCGTCGGTCCGATCTGCGAAACCGGCGACTTCCTGGCCAAGGACCGCTCACTGGCACTGGCTGAAGGCGACCTGCTGGCTGTGCATTCGGCCGGTGCTTATGGTTTTGTCATGAGCTCGAACTACAACACCCGTGGCCGCGCCGCCGAAGTTCTGGTGGATGGTGATCAGGCGTTTGAAGTACGTCGTCGCGAGACCGTAGCCGAGTTGTTTGCTGGCGAAAGCCTGCTGGCGGAGTGAACCCATGTTGCTGCGTTTTACCAAAATGCACGGCCTGGGCAATGACTTCATGGTTCTCGACCTGGTCAGCCAGCACGCGCACATTTTGCCCAAGCATGCCAAGCAATGGGGCGATCGGCATACGGGCGTCGGTTTTGATCAATTATTGATCGTTGAGGCGCCGAGCAACCCGGAAGTGGATTTCCGTTACCGGATCTTCAACTCAGACGGTTCTGAAGTTGAGCAATGCGGTAACGGTGCGCGCTGCTTTGCGCGCTTTGTGCTCGACAAGCGTTTGACCACCAAGCGTCAGATCAAGGTCGAAACCAAGAGCGGCATCATTGAGCTGAACGTGCGCAGTGATGGGCAAATCAGTGTCGATATGGGTCCGCCGCGCCTGATTCCAGCCGAGATCCCTTTTGTAGCCGACGCTCAGGCGTTGAGCTATGAGCTGGATGTTGACGGCCAGACTGTTGAGTTGGCAGCCGTGTCGATGGGCAATCCCCATGCAGTGCTGCGTGTCGACGATATCAACGCCGCGCCGGTGCATGAGCTGGGACCAAAAATTGAACATCACCCGCGCTTTCCGGCACGGGTCAATGTCGGCTTTCTTCACGTGGTTGATCGCCAGCGCGGACAGTTGCGGGTTTGGGAACGTGGCGCCGGGGAAACCCAGGCCTGCGGTACCGGGGCGTGTGCCGCCGCTGTGGCTGCAATCAGCCTGGGTTGGATGGACTCGCCGCTGATCCTCGATTTGCCGGGGGGCCGTTTGTCCATCGAATGGGCAGGTCCTGGCCACTCCGTGATCATGACCGGCCCGGCGATGCGTGTTTACGAAGGACAAGTCCGTTTATGAGCGAGCGTAACTGATGACCGACAAAACGCAGCCTTCAGAACTCGATGTACCTGTGGATAACTCGCCCGCTGCAACTGTGGAGGCGTATCTGCAGGAACACCCGGACTTCTTCGGTCAGCGCGAAGAGTTGCTCCTGTCGATGCGCATTGCGCATCAGCGTGGTGACACCATTTCGCTGGTGGAGCGTCAACTGGAGCTGCTGCGTGGTCGTAACATCGAGATGCGTCATCGCTTGTCGCAGTTGATGGACGTGGCCCGCGACAACGATCGCTTGTTCGAAAAAACCCGTCGCCTCAACCTCGCCTTGATGGACGCCACCAGTCTTGAAGAACTGGTGATTGCCGTCGAAGACAGTTTGCGCCAGGACTTTCAGGTGCCTTTCGTCAGCCTGGTGCTGTTCGGTGACAACCCGATGCCGGTCGGGCGTTGGGTCAGCGGCGCAGATGCGCAGCGTGCATTGGGTGGCTTGTTGACTGAAGGCAAGACGGTCAGTGGCAGCCTGCGCGAGCATGAGCTGGACTTCCTGTTTGGCGAAGAGCAACGCAAGCAGATCGGTTCGACGGCGGTAGTGGCACTCAATCACCTTGGGTTACACGGTGTATTGGCGATTGCCAGTCGTGATCCACAACACTACAAAAGCTCGGTGGGTACGCTGTTCCTCGGCTATATATCCGAGGTGCTGGGTCGGGTCCTGCCGCGCTTTACCAACGCTTTGCGCTCGGTGCGCTAGATGGAACGGCAACTGGACGCTTACTGCATTCACCTGCGCAGTGAGCGCCAGGTGTCGCCCCATACGCTTGAGGCTTACCGCCGCGACCTGAACAAGGTGCTGGCGTTTTGCGCCAAGGAGTCCATCGTCAGCTGGACGGCACTGGATATCCAGCGCATGCGCCAACTGGTTTCGCGTCTGCATCAGCAAGGTCAGTCCTCGCGCAGCATTGCGCGTCTGCTGTCAGCGGTGCGCGGGCTTTATCACTACCTCAATCGCGAAGGCGTGTGCGAACACGACCCGGCAAACGGACTGGCTCCGCCCAAGGGCGAGCGCCGACTGCCTAAAACCCTGGATACCGATCGTGCCCTGCAATTGCTGGAGGGCGGAGTCGAGGATGACTTTCTGGCCCTGCGCGACCAGGCCATTCTGGAATTGTTCTATTCGTCGGGGCTGCGCTTGTCGGAGTTGACCGGGCTTGATCTGGACCAGCTGGACCTGGCCGATGGGCTGGTCGAAGTGCTCGGCAAGGGCAGCAAGACCCGGGTTCTGCCCGTTGGCAAAAAGGCCCGTGAGGCGCTACAGGCGTGGCTGGCGCTGCGCGCGTTGGCCAACCCTGGTGACGGCGCCGTATTCGTCAGCCAGCGTGGTACGCGCCTTGGGCCGCGGGCCATTCAATTGCGGGTCAAGGCCGCCGGTGAGCGTGAGCTGGGGCAGAACCTGCACCCGCATATGCTGCGCCATTCATTTGCCAGCCACTTGCTGGAGTCCTCCCAGGATTTGCGTGCCGTGCAAGAGTTGCTCGGGCATGCGGACATCAAAACCACGCAAATCTATACTCATCTGGATTTCCAGCACTTGGCATCGGTCTACGACAGCGCCCACCCAAGGGCCAAACGCAGTAAGGACAGTGAATGACGATTGAGCTGATTACCTTCGACCTGGACGACACCTTGTGGGATACCGCCCCGGTGATTGTCAGCGCCGAAGCCGTTTTGCGTCACTGGCTTGGCGATAACGCACCAAAATTGGGCGTCGTTGATGTGGGGCATTTCCAGGCGATTCGTGAACGGGTGTTGAATGAAGAGCCACAACTCAAGCACCGGATCAGCGCGCTGCGTCGGCGGATCCTGTTTCATGCGCTGAACGATGCGGGGTACGTGAACGCCGCGGCGTTAGCTGATGATGCGTTTGAAGTCTTTATTGAGGCGCGTCACGCATTGGACGTGTTCCCCCAGGCTGAACCGACCCTTATTGCACTGGCCCGTGATTACAGCTTGGGCGTGGTCACCAATGGCAACGCCGATGTACGGCGAATCGGCTTGGGGCACCACTTCAAATTTGTGCTGTGTGCTGAAGACATCGGCATCGCCAAGCCGGATGCGCGCCTGTTTCACGAGGCGTTGTTGCGCGGTGGCGTGGCGGCGAGTGCAGCGGTGCACGTGGGCGATCACCCGGGAGACGACATTGCCGGAGCCCAGCAGGCGGGCTTGCGAGCGGTGTGGTTCAACCCGGGCGGCAAGCACTGGGACGGCGAGAAGGCTCCGGATGCCGAAATTGGCTGTTTGAGTGAGTTGCCGGCGGTGTTGAAGCACTTGTAAGTGTGGGAGCGGGCTTGCTCGCGATGCAGACAACGCGGTTTGCCTGTCAAACCGCGTCGCTAACATCGCGAGCAAGCCCGCTCCCACAGGGTCATGTCAGTCTTCTTTCCGTCACCCACAAAAAAACCCGCAGCGACGGCGGGTTTTTTCTTCAAGCAAACAGCTTGCCCTTAGATAGGGCGGCTGCCGTACTTGTTGTCAGGCTTCTTGGGTGGGTCGGCCACCACATTGGCCTCAACTTCCTGCACTTTGCCGCCTTTGGACAGAAACTCTTCCATGGCGCGAGCCAGAGCATCACGCTCCTTGTTTTTGGCTTCTACACTGGGCAGGTCATCGACCGACACGGCAGCCTTTGATTTGCCTTTGGCCGCAGGGGCCGGCGTATCTTCGCCACCATCGTCGTCTGCAACGTCCTCGGCGGCCGTTTCCAGGCCCTCTTCGGTATCGTCGTCTTCGCCTACTTCGAGGTCATCATTTTCCAGATCGTCGTCGCTCATGTTCTACCCCATGACATACGTAAAGCAGATTAGTTATAGACCAGTTGTGGCAACTGTCGACCACTACTGGTGAAAAAGTAGCCTTGGGCAAACCGCGGCTCACGCCTCTTCATCGTTGTAAGGTGAAGAGGGCTTGTCGCACACCGCTACCATCACGGCGTGCGCTTGAATAAACACCTTGCCAGGCGCCCAGTGCCAGATGCTCCGGCAGCACGGATCACGGGCCTTGAAAGCGTCGGGAGATCATCCTCGCCTTCGTCGTACTCGAGCATTGTTTCCTGCCCTTGGGCGCGCATTCTAGCGTGCTGAATAAAAAAGCAAAGCAGCTAATAGTCGAGTTGTGTCGCAAGTACGGGTGGCATTCACAAGCGTAGAACTTGGTGAACCCTTTAACCTGTAGGGCAAATCATTCCATTGCCGAGAATATCGTCTTTTTATGAGCAAAAAAAAACCCGGCACGCCGGGTTTTTTATAGGGATATTTACAGGTTGTAGCCACGCTCGTTGTGCTGAGCCAGATCGAGGCCCACAGCCTCTTCCTCTTCAGTCACTCGCAGACCCATCACTGCATCCAGCACTTTGAGAATGATGAACGTCACAATCGCAGTGTAGATCACAGTAAAGGCGACGCCCTTGAACTGAATCCAGACTTGAGCCGGGATGTCGGTCACGGTGCCAAAGCCACCCAGTACAGGGGCAGCAAATACACCTGTGAGGATGGCGCCGACGATGCCGCCGATGCCGTGTACGCCGAACGCATCCAGTGAGTCGTCGTAGCCCAGTTTGCGTTTGAGGCTGGTTGCACAGAAGAAACAGATCACGCCAGATGCCAGGCCGATCACGACCGAGCCCATTGGGCCGACAGTGCCCGCAGCGGGAGTGATGGCGACCAGGCCGGCTACCACGCCGGAGGCGATGCCCAGTGCGCTTGGCTTGCCGTGGGTAATCCACTCGGCAAACATCCAGCCCAGTGCAGCGGCAGCGGTTGCGATCTGAGTGACCAGCATTGCCATGCCAGCAGTGCCGTTGGCGGCCGCTGCGGAGCCGGCGTTAAAGCCGAACCAGCCGATCCACAGCATGGCGGCGCCCATCAGGGTGTAACCGAGGTTGTGCGGAGCCATTGGGGTGGACGGATAGCCTTTACGCTTGCCGAGCACGATGCACGCTACAAGACCTGCGATACCGGCGTTGATGTGCACCACGGTGCCGCCTGCGAAATCGAGGACACCCCAATCCCACATCAGACCGCCGTCGCCACTCCATACCATGTGCGCAATCGGTGCATACACCAGGGTGAACCACACGCCCATGAAAATCAGCATGGCCGAGAACTTCATACGCTCGGCAAAGGCACCGACGATCAGTGCCGGGGTGATGATGGCGAAGGTCATCTGGAAGGTGATGAACACGGCTTCAGGAAACAGCGCGGTAGGTGAGGTCAGGCTTTCAGGCGTGACACCCACCAGGAAGGCTTTCCCGAACCCGCCAATGAACGAATTGAAATTGGTGACGCCCTGCTCCATGCCCGTTGTGTCGAACGTGATGCTGTAGCCATAAATGACCCACAGAATGCTGATCAGACCGGTAATGGCGAAGCACTGCATCATCACGGAAAGAATGTTTTTGGAGCGCACCATGCCGCCGTAAAACAGCGCCAGGCCGGGAATGGTCATGAACAGCACCAAAGCGGTAGCAGTCAGCATCCAGGCGGTATCGCCCGAGTTGAGGACTGGAGCAGCCACTTCGTCTGCCGCCATGGCCAGGCCAGGCATTACGACAGACAGCAGGGCTCCGAGCCCTGCGATTTTACGCAGAGTCATAGTGTTTTCTCCTGGGGCGTTGGGGTTTGGCGGCTTAGATTGCGTCGGTATCGGTTTCGCCGGTACGGATGCGAATAGCCTGTTCCAGATTGACCACGAAAATCTTGCCGTCACCAATCTTGCCGGTGTTGGCAGCCTTGGTTATCGCCTCGATAACCCGATCAAGATCCTTGTCGTCAATGGCGACATCAATCTTCACCTTTGGCAGAAAATCGACCACGTATTCCGCGCCGCGATACAGCTCGGTGTGGCCTTTCTGCCGGCCGAAGCCTTTGACCTCAGTAACAGTAATGCCTTGTACGCCGATCTCAGACAGCGACTCGCGCACGTCATCCAACTTGAACGGCTTGATAATGGCGGTGACTAGCTTCATGAAACTTCTCCCGAATTGGTGGACTTGCCCCAGGAAAACAAACCCGGCTCAAGTCTAAGCGCAGTGCCTGGCTTTGTAACGCGTCGTCAGCCTTCTTCAGGCTGTACAACGTGTGTAAATCGCTGGTGACGAAAACACTCCCTGAACCACCTGCCGCACTGCCTTCGTCACAGCTACTGCATCAGTGCATGAGTCATATACGCTTAAGCAGAAACCTTGCCATGTCTGGAAAAATCAACAATTACAGCGGTTTAGAAGAAGTTGATGGCTTTTGGCCTGATTTGTCGGGATGTTTGTGCTCGATGATGGTGCGCAGCCTGCAGGGAAGGTGCGCGAAAAACGTGCAGAAAGCCCTCGGCAATTCGCTCCAACACCCCGTGATACACTCGGCGTCACCCGTTTTAAGGACTTTATCCATGCTCGCGCCCAAAGATTTTCTCGACGCCCTTGGTGGCCACGCCTCCCGTTTGTTCAGTGGCGAAACCGCGCTGCCGCGCAACGAAATCGAAAGCCAGTTCAAAGCCTTGCTGCAAAGTGGTTTCAGCAAGCTGGATCTGGTGAGTCGCGAAGAGTTCGACAGCCAAATGGTGGTTCTGGCCCGTACCCGTGCTCGCCTTGAAAGCCTGGAAGCCAAAGTGGCCGAAATGGAAGCCAGGCTGCTGCCGCCTGCGCAATAACGCTCGAAGCCGGTGCGTCGCTCATTGAAACAAGGATGTTTGAGTATGTTGGTGATGAATCCGCTGGTTCCCGAGATGATCGTCTCGGACCTTTCGCGCAGTCTGTCTTTCTACTGTGAAGTACTCGGTTTCAGGATCGAGTATCAACGGCCCGAGCATCACTTTGCATTTTTGTCGTTCCATGGCAGCCAGTTGATGCTGGAGCAGGATGACCTTGAAGCGTCTTCCTGGCGTGTCGGGCCGCTAGAGCCGCCGTTTGGTCGCGGCATGAACCTGTCGATCAAATGCCCGGATGCCCAGGGGCTGATCCAGCGCCTTGAAGCCGCAGGTCACAGCTTGCGAAAACCTCTGGAAGAACGCTGGTATCGCAGCAACGAGGTGTTGTTTGGCGAACGCAACTTTTTGGTGCTCGATCCCGATGGCTACTTGTTGCGTTTTGCAGAAGATCTGGGCACCAAAGCGCTGGGGGCGTGAATCAGGCGCAGTGGTGAATGGGTTCAACCTGCTCGCGAATCGCTGCGCCACGTTCGATTTGTGCTTTGCGCAGATCGTAAGTGGTTTGCAGGTTCAGCCAGAACTCAGGGGTCGTCTCAAGGCAAATCGCCAGCCGCAAGGCCATATCGGCACTGACACCACGACGCTGCAGCACGATATCGTTCACCGTCGGTGTGGACACCTTGAGCGCTCTGGCCAGCGCAGCGGCCGAGAGACTCAGTGGCTCCAGATATTCCTCTTTAAGGATTTCACCCGGATGAACCGGGCGCATGCCGTTCTTGATCATGATGACCTCAGTGATAATCAACGATTTCTACCGCTTCAGGGCCATTCGCGCCCCAGATGAAGCAGATTCGCCATTGTGCATTGATGCGAATGCTGTGCTGGCCTTTGCGATTGCCGCCCAACGCTTCGAGCCGATTGCCAGGAGGCGACAGTAAATCGGACAGCACGGATGCAGCATCTAGCATCGTTAGTTTGCGTTCTACCACATTGATAATGTCTGACCATGCGCGGGTCTTGCCACTTCGGAACAGACGTTCAGTTCTGCAGCACTTGAAGTTTATTATCATAATTAATGGGTAACGTTATTCGTTAATTTTAGAGGATTGTGCGCTTTATGCAACCGCACTTTGGCAGCTCGCCGGTCGTGTTTGCATGCCTGTTCACATCCCGTATCCATTACACCTCTGCCCTCGGCTCCTGATTCGCGCAGGATGAGTCTTTTGCGAACTCAAGGAATGAGTCATGGCTCTGGCTATCGTTTACAGCCGCGCCCAGGTCGGTGTCGAGGCGCCTGCCGTTATGGTCGAAGCGCATCTGGCCAATGGATTACCCGCCTTAACACTGGTCGGTTTGCCTGAAGCCGCGGTCAAGGAAAGCAAGGATCGGGTGCGCAGCGCGATCCTCAATTGCGGGCTGGATTTCCCGGCCCGGCGAATCACTCTTAACTTGGCACCCGCCGATCTACCCAAAGACGGCGGGCGTTTTGATGTGGCCATTGCCCTGGGGATTTTGGCGGCCAGCGGGCAAATACCGGCTGCGGCGCTGGAGCAGGTGGAGTGTTTGGGTGAGTTGGCGTTGTCGGGTGCAATCAGGTCCGTTCAGGGGGTTTTACCTGCCGCGTTGGCGGCCCGGGCTGCAGGCCGAGCGTTGGTGGTGCCGCTGGCCAATGCCGAAGAGGCCTGCCTTGCATCCGGGCTGACGGTGATTGCGGTCGAACATTTGTTGCAGGTGGTGGCGCATTTCGCGGCGCGCGAAGTGATTGAGCCTTATGTCGCCAGCGGCTTGCAGCAGTTGAGCAAACCTTATCCCGACCTGATCGATGTCCAGGGACAGCTTTCGGCAAAACGGGCGTTACTGATTGCCGCCGCCGGCAGCCACAATGTGTTATTTACCGGCCCGCCCGGCACCGGGAAAACCTTGCTGGCCAGCCGCCTGCCCGGCTTGTTGCCACCGCTCACTGAGCAGGAGGCGTTAGAGGTCGCGGCCATTCAGTCCGTGGTCAGCCACGTGCCCCTGAACTGCTGGCCACAACGCCCGTTTCGTCAGCCTCACCACTCGGCCTCCGGCCCTGCACTGGTGGGGGGCGGCTCAAAGCCACAACCCGGCGAGATCACGCTGGCGCATCACGGGGTGTTATTTCTTGATGAGCTTCCCGAGTTTGATCGCAAGGTGCTGGAAGTGTTGAGGGAGCCAATGGAGAGCGGTTTTATCGTGATTGCCCGCGCCCGGGATCGAATGCGCTTTCCGGCGCGCTTCCAACTGGTCGCGGCCATGAACCCCTGCCCCTGTGGATATCTTGGTGAGCCCACTGCCCGCTGCCGTTGTACCCCGGAGCAGATCCAGCGGTATCGCAACAAACTGTCCGGACCGTTGCTCGACCGCATTGATTTGCATCTGACCGTGGCGCGCGAGACCACGTCGCTCAACCCGCCCCTTGCCTCTGGCGATACCACGGCCACGTCGGCTGCATTAGTGGCAGTAGCGCGCGAACGCCAGTTGCAACGTCAGGGATGTGCCAATGCCTTTCTTGATTTATCGGGGGTGCGCGCTCAATGCCGGCTGAGTGCTGTGGACAACGCCTGGCTGGAGACTGCCTGCGAGCGGATGAGTTTGTCGCTGCGAGCGGCCCACCGGTTGTTGAAGGTGGCAAGGACGTTGGCCGATCTGGAGCAGGTGCAAACTATTGAGCGCACGCATCTGGCGCAGGCGTTGCAGTATCGGCCGGTTACCGGGTGATGAGCGGAGCTATTTCAACTGCTCCACCGCAGGGAGCTCCATGGCGGCGACTTCATGTTGCAAAAAGTCGCTCAGACGGCGCAGGCGCTCACCACCAGGGCGGGTCTTGGGCCAGACCAGGTAGTAGTTTTCGCCGCTGGCCACGGCGGCCGGGAATGGCAGGCTCAGGCGACCCTGGGCAACGTCTTCGGCAACCATCAGCAAGTCACCCATAGAGATCCCGTAACCCCGGGCGGCAGCGATCATGCCCAGCTCCAGAGTGTCAAAAACCTGCCCGCCCTTGAGTGATACTTGCCCGCTCAGGCCCATGCAGTCGAGCCAGCGGCGCCAGTCACGGCGGTCGGGCGTGGGGTGCAAGAGCTCGGTGGCGGCCAGCCGTTTGGCGTCCCAGGGCTGATCGTCCAGAACATTTGGCGCACCGACCGGGATCAACATTTCCGCAAACAGCAGCGTGGCCTCCCAGTCCGGCGGAAAGTGGCCGTTGCTCAACAGGACGGCGCAGTCGAACGGTTCCTGATTGAAATCCACATTGTCGATATCCATCCAGGCACTGGTCAGCTGCACCTCGTTACCTGCTTGCAGGTGGCGAAACCGGCTCAGGCGGGCCAGTAGCCAGCGCATGGTCAGGGTCGAGGGGGCTTTCATGCGCAAGGTGTCATCTTCGGCACGCAAAGTGGTGCAGGCACGCTCCAGCGCGGCAAAACCTTCGCGCACACCCGGCAGCAACAGGCGGGCGGCTTCAGTGAGCTGCAGGCTGCGACCACTGCGCTGGAACAATCGGCAGGCGAAATGCGCTTCAAGGGTCTTGATATGCCGGCTGACGGCGCTTTGAGTGATCGACAGCTCTTCTCCCGCTCGGGTAAACGAGCTATGGCGAGCTGCCGCTTCAAAGGCACGCAAGGCATAAAGAGGTGGAAGGCTACGAGACATTGAGATTGTTCCTATGGTGCAACTGGCCGAGGTTTGAAATATAAGCTTTTGCATGAGTTTTAATCATGCCACTGATCGTTTTTATCCCTTTGCTTAAAACACTCAACGCGCCGAGAATCAAGCCTTTCAACGCACCTATAGAAATCTCAAAGATGATCAAACAGCATCCTGCACGTATCGAACTCTGGGCCATTATGCGGCTGGCGGGGCCGCTGATCGCCTCTCAGTTGGCTCACATGCTGATGGTGCTGACCGATACGCTGATGATGGCGCGCCTGAGCCCCGAGGCTCTGGCTGGCGGGAGCCTGGGTGCAGCCAGTTACTCGTTCGTGTCGATTTTTTGTATTGGTGTGATTGCTGCCGTGGGCACGCTGGTGTCGATTCGCCAGGGCGCGGGGGATATCGAAGGTGCGACCCGTCTGACACAGGCCGGGCTGTGGCTGGCCTGGGGGTTGGCGCTGGCAGGCGCGGTGATGCTCTGGAATATCAAACCGCTGTTGCTGTTGTTCGGCCAGACGCCCACCAACGTTGAGGCTGCTGGTCAGTTTCTGATGCTGTTACCGTTTGCCCTGCCCGGCTATATGACCTTCATGGCCTTGCGCGGCTTTACCAGTGCAATGGGTCGGGCTACGCCCGTGATGGTGATCAGCCTGATCGGTACCGTGGCCAACTTCCTGCTCAATTACGCATTGATTACCGGGATGTTCGGCCTGCCAAAGCTGGGCTTGATGGGTATCGGTCTGGTCACGGCGATTGTGGCGACTTGCATGGCGCTGGGCCTGGCCTGGCATATCCATCGTCATCCGGCCTATGACGCGTATCCAATCAGCAAGGGCCTGTCGCGTATCAATCTGACTTACTTGCGGGAACTGTGGCGTCTCGGTTTGCCGATTGGCGGCACCTACGCGGTGGAGGTCGGGCTATTTGCTTTCGCGGCGCTGTGCATGGGCACTATGGGCAGCACGCAACTGGCAGCGCATCAGATTGCGCTGCAAATCGTCTCGGTGGCGTTTATGGTTCCGGCGGGCATGTCGTACGCCATTACCATGCGCATTGGCCAGCACTATGGAGGCGGCGATTTGCAGCGGGCGCGGCTGGCGGGCCGGGTCGGGATCGGCTGCGGTGCGGTGATCATGCTGGGCTTCTCTGTGGTGTTCTGGTTCTTGCCGACCCAACTCATCGGTTTGTTCCTGGATTACAACGATCCGGCGTTCCGCCCGGTGTTCGAGTTGGCGGTGAGCCTGTTGGCGGTGGCTGCCTGGTTTGAACTGTTCGATGGTGCACAGACCATTGCGATGGGTGCCATTCGAGGGCTCAAGGATGCCAAGACAACATTTTTGGTGGGGCTGTTTTGCTATTGGGTGATTGGCGCACCGATGGCCTGGCTGCTGGCATTTACTTTCGGCTGGGGCCCTACCGGCGTGTGGTGGGGCCTGGCGCTGGGCCTGGCCTGTGCGTCTATCAGTTTGACGCTGGCGTTCGAGTGGAAGATGCGCCGCATGATCAAGCAGGAGCGCAAGGCGGCGAAAGTGGCGGGCGTAGCAGCTGCTACAGAAGTTTGCCCTTAACCTTAGAGCGCAATTGGCACCTGCTGCTGCGCCCCAAAGGTCAAGTATTCCACCAGATCTGCCAAGGGCAGCGGTTTGCTGATGAAATAACCCTGTACCTGATCGCAGCCAAAATCGCGCAAAAGGGCAAGCTGTTCAGGGGTCTCGACGCCTTCGGCGACCACTTCCAGTTTCAGGTTATGGGCCAGGTTGATCATGGCGTGGACCAACTTGCGGTTCTCTTCGCGGCCTTCCATGCCACCCACAAAGCTTTTGTCGATCTTGAGTAGCGCAATCGGCAGGCTGTTGAGGTGCACAAATGATGAAAACCCCGTGCCGAAATCATCCAGCGAAAAGCGTACGCCGAGTCGCCCCAGTGCATCCATCGTTTGCTTGACCAGATCACTGCGACGCATCACGGCCGTTTCTGTCAGTTCGAACTCCAGCCATTGCGCTTCAACCCCGCGTTCGATGATCAAGCGGCTTAGGGTCGAGAGCAGCTGGCTATCCTGAAATTGGCGGAACGACAGGTTGACCGCCATGTGCAATGGTTCTAGCCCGCGTTCGCGTAGCGCCTGCATGTCGCGCAGGGCGCGGGAGATAACCCAGTAACCCAGCGGCACAATCAGTCCGCTCTGCTCTGCCAGGGGCACAAACTCGCTGGGTGCCAGGAGGCCGCGCTCGGTGTGGCGCCAACGCACCAGCGCCTCCAGCCCGACGATCTGGCCCGTGCCCAGATCCAGGCGCGGCTGGTAGTGCAGTTCCAGTTCGTCACGGCGCAGGGCGCGGCGCAGTTCGCTTTCGAGATCGGCCAGGCTGCGAGCATTGCGATTGATACGTTCGTTAAATACGTGAAAGGTGCAGCCCTGGGTGCTTTTGGCTTGCTGCATGGCGATGTGGGCGTGCCACATCAACGGGTCGGCCCCGGCATTGGCACGTGCATGGGCGATGCCCAGGCTGCAGCCGATCAGCAGGCTTTCACCATCGACCCAATAGGGTTCGGCCATTACTTCTGTAATGCGCTCGGCCATCCATTGCGCGCGCTCGGGCGCACGATGGGTATTGATTAGCAGGGCGAACTCATCGCTGCCCAGGCGCGCCAGTTGGTCGCCGGCTTCGAGCTGGCTTTTGAGGCGCGCCACCACTTGCAAGATCAAGCGATCGCCGGCCTGATGGCCCAGCGCATCGTTGGCGTGGCGAAAGTTGTCCAGATCCAGATGACCCAGGGCGATTCCGCGGCCGTCACTTTCGGCCAATCGTACAGCCAGCAGGGTCTGGAATCCCTGACGATTGGCGATGCCGGTCAGCGGGTCTTCTTCGGCCAGGCGTTGCAGCGTGTGTTCCAGCAGGCCACGCTCGCGGACATGACGCAGGCAGCGGCGCAGAACATCGGGAGTCAGGCTGGTGCTGACCAACCAGTCGCTGACCCCGTGGGGTGACGTTGCAGGCTCGGTGTCGAGCAGCAAAACCGTGGGCAAGCGGCAGCGGCCTGCTGGAGGCTGCAGCGCCGGTGTGGTCAGGAGCAGCGCATTGCGATCGTTCTCGAACAGATGGCTGACTGATTCCCAGCTCGGCGCGCACATCATGACGGCCGTATTTCCCATGGGCGTCAGACACTCGCGCAATAACACTGCCCAAGATGGCTCTTCGGCCAATAGCAGTAAACGCAAGGGTTCGACAGGCGTAGACAAGCTAGCTCCCTAGACTCTGCAATAATTCGGGCGGTGGCCATTATGACGTGCCAGCAACCGATGGCAATGAAACTGGTTATCAAACACGTACGCGCGGCATTAACCCTACGGTAGCTGCAAATACTCATGGCATCCTGCGCGAAAGTAACAAAAGCGGCAAATTAAGATGATGTGGCATGTCACACCGTCGCACAGAGGCAGCAATATTTGCTCAGCCTGTTAAAATGCCCGCCCTTTTTACACACGACCCCTGATCTCGTCATGTCCCGACTCAATCCCCGGCAGCAAGAAGCCGTGAGCTATGTCGGCGGCCCTCTATTGGTGCTCGCCGGCGCGGGCTCCGGCAAAACCAGCGTGATTACCCGCAAAATCGCGCACCTGATCCAGAACTGTGGCATCCGTGCCCAGTACATTGTCGCCATGACGTTTACCAATAAAGCCGCCCGCGAAATGAAAGAGCGTGTGGGTACCCTGCTTAAAAAGGGTGAAGGTCGAGGCTTGACGGTGTGCACGTTCCACAACCTGGGTCTGAACATTATCCGCAAGGAGCATGCGCGGCTGGGCTATAAGCCGGGGTTCTCGATCTTTGACGAAGCTGACGTCAAAGCGCTGATGACCGACATCATGCAAAAGGAATACTCGGGCGACGACGGGGTCGATGAAATCAAGAACATGATCGGCTCGTGGAAAAACGACCTGATCCTGCCGCCACAGGCGCTGGAAAACGCGCGCAGCCCTAAAGAGCAGACAGCGGCCATTGTCTACACGGCCTATCAGCGCACGCTCAAGGCCTACAACGCAGTGGACTTTGACGACCTGATCCTGCTGCCGGTGAAGCTGTTCGAAGAACACGCCGATATTCGTGAAAAGTGGCAGAACAAAGTCCGCTACCTGCTGGTGGACGAATATCAGGACACGAATGCCAGCCAGTATTTGTTGGTGAAATACCTGATCGGCACGCGCAATCAGTTCACCGTGGTAGGTGACGACGACCAGTCGATCTACGCCTGGCGCGGCGCCCGGCCCGAAAACCTGATGTTGCTCAAGGACGATTACCCGTCCCTGAAAGTGGTGATGCTGGAGCAAAACTATCGCTCCACCAGTCGGATCCTGCGCTGTGCCAACGTGCTGATTTCGAACAACCCACACGAGTTCGAGAAGCAACTGTGGAGTGAAATGGGCCACGGCGACGAAGTACGGGTCATTCGCTGTCGCAACGAAGATGCCGAGGCCGAGCGCGTAGCCGTCGAAATTCTTACCCTGCACCTGCGCACCGACCGGCCGTACAGCGACTTTGCGATTCTGTATCGCGGTAACTATCAGGCAAAACTGATCGAGTTGAAGCTGCAGCACCATCAGATCCCCTATCGCTTGTCGGGTGGTAACAGTTTCTTCGGGCGCCAGGAAGTGAAAGACCTGATGGCGTACTTCCGTCTGATTGTGAATCCGGATGACGACAACGCCTTCCTGCGGGTTATCAACGTCCCACGTCGCGAGATCGGTTCGACCACGCTGGAAAAGCTCGGTAACTACGCCACCGAACGCAAAATCTCGATGTATGCCGCCACCGATGAAATCGGCCTGGGCGAGCATCTGGATGCCCGCTTTACTGATCGTCTGGGGCGCTTCAAGCGTTTTATGGACCGCGTGCGCCAACAATGTTCGGGCGAAGACCCGATATCTGCGCTGCGCAGCATGATCATGGACATCGACTACGAGAACTGGCTGCGCACCAACAGTTCCAGTGAAAAGGCGGCGGACTACCGCATGTCCAACGTCTGGTTCTTGGTCGAGGCGTTGAAAAACACCCTTGAGAAAGACGAAGACGGTGGCATGACCATCGAGGAAGCCATCGGCAAGCTGGTGCTGCGCGACATGCTTGAGCGCCAGCAGGAAGAGGAAGACGGTGCCGAAGGCGTGCAGATGATGACGTTGCACGCGTCAAAGGGCCTGGAATTCCCGTACGTGTTCATCATGGGCATGGAAGAAGAAATCCTGCCGCACCGCTCCAGCATAGAAACGGACACTATTGAAGAAGAACGGCGTCTGGCCTACGTAGGTATTACCCGTGCCCGTGAGACGCTGGCATTTACCTTCGCCGCCAAGCGCAAGCAATACGGCGAGATCATCGATTGTGCGCCGAGTCGCTTCCTCGATGAGTTGCCCCCGGACGATCTGGCCTGGGAAGGCAACGACGATACCCCCACCGAAGTGAAGGCGGTTCGCGGAAATACGGCATTGGCCGATATACGCGCGATGCTAAAACGCTAGAATTGACTATTTTTTACTCTACCTTCAGCGCATAAGCGCTATTTGAGGACGTTACGTTGGAAGCACTGCACAAGAAAATTCGCGAAGAAGGCATCGTGCTTTCCGATCAGGTTTTGAAGGTCGACGCCTTCTTGAATCATCAGATCGACCCTCAGTTGATGAAAGAAATCGGCGACGAATTCGCGCGCTTGTTCAAGGATTCGGGGATTACCAAGATCGTCACCATCGAAGCGTCGGGTATTGCTCCTGCCGTGATGACTGGCTTGAACTTGGGTGTACCTGTGATTTTTGCGCGTAAGCACCAGTCCCTGACCCTGACTGAAAACCTGTTGTCGGCCACGGTGTACTCGTTCACCAAGCAGACAGAAAGCACTGTTGCGATCTCCCCGCGTCACCTGCAAAGCAGCGACCGCGTGTTGGTTATCGATGACTTCCTGGCCAACGGCAAAGCCTCGCAGGCACTGATTTCGATCATCAAGCAAGCGGGCGCAACCGTTGCCGGTCTTGGCATCGTGATCGAGAAGTCGTTCCAGGGCGGCCGTGCCGAACTGGATGCTCAGGGCTACCGCGTTGAATCGTTGGCCCGGGTCAAATCCCTGGCCGACGGTAAAGTGACCTTTATCGAGTAATACCTCGACCACCCTGACCGGGCTTGCTCCGCCCCGTAGTCGCTGCCGAAGGCTGCGAGCCTTTTATTGGGGCTGACCAAGATCAAAAGCTCGCAGCCTTCGGCAGCGACTACGGGCAGTGTCGGGTTTAGCGCCTCGTTGCATGGAGCCCTGCCAGCAGCAAGCGCTGATAAAGCTCCTCGCGCAGGCCGTCCGGCTCGGCCAGGTGCATACGCTCCAAGTGTTCGGGGAATGCCTGCGGTGAGGGGGCATCCAGCGTGGCTTTGCCCAACTGGTAAATCTGTGTGAGCTTGAACTTGCTCTTGAGCCAGTTCAACGCTCGCAGCAGGTCTTGCTCCTGTACGCTGAAATCGCTGCCCAGCGGATACTCCGGGAACAAGTGCGAGTGCCGAGCGGCAATTGCCTGCAAGCGTTGTGGGCTGTTATCGGCAAACCGTGGATCCAGGCAAAAGTCCTTGGGCAGTTTGCCAATTTGCTGCGCCTGCGCAATCAGCTCGGTCTGGAAGCGCGAGTCGGTGATGTTGAGCAGGGCTTCGATGACTTTGCGATCAGTTTTGCCGCGTAAATCGGCAATCCCGTACTCGGTGACCACGATGTCGCGTAAATGTCGCGGGATGGTGCAGTGGCCGTATTCCCAGACGATATTGGAACTCACGTCACCCCCCGATTCGCGCCAGCTTCGCAGCATGATGACCGAGCGCGCGTCATGCAGGGCGTGGCCTTGGGCAACGAAGTTGTATTGCCCGCCGACCCCGCTGAGTACCCGTCCATCTTCCAGTTGATCGGCAACGGCGGCACCGAGCAAGGTGGCGGTAAAGGCGCTGTTCACGAAGCGCGCATCACGCCGTTGCAGGCGTTTCAAGTCTTCCTGGCCATACAGCTCGTTGATGTAGCTGATGGCGGTCATGTTGAATTCGCGGCGTTTGCTGAGGGGTAGGTCTCGTAACCGCTGGTAAAAGTCTTGGGGGCCGAGGATGAAACCACCGTGGATGCTCACGCCGTCGCTTTGCACGCTTTCGTCCAGGGTCCCTGCGTTGGCCTGTGCTTGCCGTTCGGCATCGGGGTAGACCTTGCGCCGCACAATCCCGGCATCGGCCAGCACCATCAGCCCGTGGACAAACATTTCGCTGCAACCATACAAGCCCCGGGCGAACGGTTCGACACCGCCCTGCTGTTCAATCAGCGTGTGCCAGGGCGTGATGTCGATCTCGTTGAGCAGGGCGCGATAGTCGTCATTGTTGCCCTGGCGCGCCAGCAAGGCGGCACTCAGGGCGTCGCCCATCGAGCCAATGCCAATCTGCAGGGTGCCGCCATCCCGTATCAGGGTACTGGCGTGTAAACCGATAAGGTGATCTTGCAGGCTGACGGGCATGTTGGGGGTAGAAAACAGTGTGGTGCGCTCATCTTCGTCGATCAGGAGGTCAAAATCATCAACGTCAAGTTCCGAGTCGCCGGGCATGTAGGGTAGGTCACTGTGTACCTGGCCGAGCATCAAAATGGTCTCGCCCTCGGCTCGCCGCTTGGCAATCATGGGCAATAAATCGAGGGTGATGTCGGGGTTGCAGCTCAAGCTCAGGCGCCGTGCATCCTGAGGGTTGCGGGCAACCAGCTGCGCCACCAGATTCAGGCCGCCAGCATTGATATCGCGCGCCGCGTGGCTGTAATTGCTGCTGACATAATCCTGCTGGGCTGGGGGGCTGTTGAGCAAACTCCCCGGCTGCATGAAGAATTGCTCGACGACTATATTGTCGGGCAGGCTGTTACGATGCAGGTCGGCAAGGTAGTCCAGCTCGATGTAGTCGCCAAATACCCGCTCGACAAAAGGCTCCAGAAACAGCCGCTGCAAGCCATCCCCAAGCGGCGGGCGGCCGAGACTCAGGGCGGTGTAGATCGTGAGCCGGCGCTCGGGTAACAGTTTGATCCGCTGATACAGCGCGTTGACGAACCGGTTGGCCTTGCCCAGCCCCAGCGGCAGGCCCAGGTGAATATGTGTGGGTAGACGCGCCAGTACATCATCGACTGCGCGCTCGATCGAACAGGACTGCACCATCTGACCCCTCCTTATCAATCCTTGAATATAGACGTGATAGACATCAGGGGGGGCGGACTGACTCAAATCCCGGGCACAAAAAAGCCGCCCATCAGCGGCTTTTTCAGAGAGGTGCGGTTTACTTCAAACCGGACATCTTCTCGATGGCGCCTTTAAGGTCTTCATCGGAGCACGTCATGCAGGTGCCTTTAGGCGGCATGGCGTTGATACCGGTGATGGCCTTGGCCAGGATGCCATCAAGGCCGCCCTGGTGATCAGCGCGCTCTTTCCAGGCTGCGGTGTCACCGATTTTCGGTGCGCCCAACAGGCCGGTGCTGTGGCATGCGCTGCAATGCTTGGCAATGATGTCGTCGGGGGTCATGCCGCCGCCACCGCCCACAGAGGCAGTCACTTCCATGCCTTTGCATTCTTGCCCTTGAACACAGACTTTACCGACTGGCTCAAGACGTTTTGCGATGTCATCGTTCGTTGTTGCCTGAGCGCTGACTGCCCAAAGGGCCATTACTGTTGCTGGTACGGCCAGCATTTTCATAATTAGGTTCACGCGTACACCCTCAATGGTGGCTAGTCACGCCCACAACCACGGTTTCGCGGGCGGGCGAAAGTATAACGGTTAGCCCGCCACTCTGAAACAACCCTAAAGACAAAGGGGGAATAGAGCTGGCGAAATGCATCTTCGGGTGCCTCTGCAAGCAGGCAGGGCGCCTCTGTTCTTAGAAGTTCGCCGGGGTGGCTGCGCTGATTAGTCGCGCCGCAACGTCGAACGGATTACGGAAACGGTGTGGCTTTGAGCTTTCGAAATAGTAGCTGTCACCGGCTTCGAGCACGAAGGTTTCAAGCCCCACGATTAACTCTAGGCGACCTTCCACTAAAATCCCGGTTTCTTCGCCTTCATGGGTCAGCATTTCGTCCCCGGTATCGGCACCCGGTGGATAAATCTCGTTGAGAAAGGCGATGGCCCGGCTTGGATGTGCCTTGCCGACCAGTTTCATGGTCACGGCGCCATCGGAAATGTCGATCAGCTCATTGGCTTTGTACACAATCTGGGTCGGGTTTTCTTGAAGGATCTCTTCGGAAAAAAACTCGACCATGGACATGGGGATGCCACTCAGCACTTTTCTCAGGGAGCTTATGGACGGGCTCACGCTGTTCTTTTCGATCATCGAAATGGTGCTGTTGGTGACGCCCGCGCGCTTGGCGAGTTCACGTTGTGACAGGCCTTTCAGTTTGCGGATGGATTGCAGTCGTTCACCGACGTCCAATGCAGGAGCCTCCTAGGGGTCAGATTCAGGTCGAGAAGTCGCCATCATGGCGATAGCGTTCAGTATTTACAACACTTCGACTTCAAACCTGGGTGCCCATTAGCCCCCGCACTTTGGATACAACCGATCAGCTCCCGGAATAGAGGCGTGGCGCTCGTTTCAGGTTGCAGAAAATCTGGTAAGGAATGGTGTCAGCCTTGGCTGCCACTTCACTGGCGAGGATGTTTTTGCCCCACAGCTCCACTGTCGAACCCAGGCCTGCCTGCGGCACGTCGGTGAGATCGATGCACAGCATGTCCATCGACACCCGGCCCAGCAGTTGGCTGCGTACGCCGGCCACTAGTACAGGGGTTCCGGTGGGGGCCTGGCGCGGATAGCCGTCTGCATAACCCATGGCTACCACACCAATTCGCATCGGTTTTTCGGTAATGAATCTGGCGCCGTAACCTATGGGTTCGCCAGCAGGCAATTCACGTACGCAGATCACTTTGGACTCCAGGGTCATCACCGGCTGCAGGCGTGATGCAGTGGCCTGGGGTTCTTCGAATGGCGAGGCGCCATACAGCATCAGGCCCGGACGTACCCAGTCACTTGGCACGCGTGGCCAGCCGAGTACAGCCGGCGAGTTACGCAAGCTGACTTCTGCCGTCAAGTCGGCGCGAGCGCCCAGGAACACAGCGACTTGCTCTACGCTTCGGGTGCAATCGAGCTCATCGGCGCGAGCAAAGTGGCTCATCAGCACAATGTTCGCCACATTGGCACTGGCCTGCAGACGCTGGTAAGCGGCCTTGTAATCATTGGGGTGCAAACCGACGCGGTGCATGCCGCTGTCCAGTTTCAACCACACGTGGATCGGTTTGGTGAGTCTGGCCTGCTCGATGGCATCGAGTTGCCACAGTGAATGCACCACGCACCAGAAGTCGTGCTCGACAATCAGTGGCAGTTCATCCGCTTCAAAAAAACCTTCAAGCAGCAGGATGGGGCCACGGATACCGGCGGCGCGCAGCTCCAGTGCTTCTTCGATACAGGCAACGGCAAAGCCATCGGCCTCGGCTTCAAGGGCCTGGGCGCAGCGCACGGCTCCGTGACCGTAGGCGTCGGCCTTGATCACTGCGAGGGCCTTGGCCCCCGTGACTTCACGGGCCAGTTGGTAGTTGTGGCGCAGGGCTTGGAGGTCGATCAGGGCACGGGCTGGGCGCATGGCGGCGGGCTTCTAACGGCAGTTGAATAAAAAACCGGCGCTGACCCACGGCGTTAACCGCGTGCCGCACCGGAAGAGGGACTGTTACGTGATCGAAAAACCTACGGCAGTGCTGCCACAACAGACAATTCGACCAGAATTTCAGGTTCGCACAACTTGGCCTCAACGGTGGCACGGGCGGGTGCGACGCCTTTAGGCAGCCACTGATCCCAGACGCCATTCATGCCGGCAAAGTCGGCATCAATGTCTTTGAGGTAGATGGTGACCGACAGGATGCGGCTTTTGTCGGTACCCGCCAGGTCCAGCAAGTGCTCGATGTTGGCCAGTGTTTCACGGGTTTGCTGCTCAATCCCGGCGTTCATGTCGTCACCGACTTGACCGGACAGGTAAACAGTACCGTTATGGGAAACGATCTGGCTCATGCGTTCATTGGTGAGCTGGCGCTGGATTGCCATGTTTTGCAGCCTCCTGGTGGTTACCGTAGCGGGAAATATCAAGGCCTTCGGCGCTGATTTGTGGTGTCTTCTTGGCCATTACATCTGCAAGGAAACGACCGGAGCCGCAGGCCATGGTCCAACCGAGCGTGCCATGACCGGTGTTCAGGAACAGATTCTTGAACGGAGTTGCGCCCACAATCGGCGTACCGTCCGGCGTAGTCGGGCGCAGGCCGGTCCAGAAGCTGGCCTGGCTCAAGTCACCGCCCTGAGGATAAAGGTCGTTGACGATCATCTCCAGGGTTTCGCGTCGGCGCGGGTTCAGCGACAGGTCGAAACCGGCGATTTCAGCCATGCCGCCCACGCGGATACGGTTGTCGAAACGGGTGATCGCGACCTTGTAGGTCTCGTCGAGAATGGTCGACGTCGGGGCCATGTCCGAGTTAGTGATCGGAATGGTCAGCGAGTAACCCTTGAGCGGGTAGACCGGGGCCTTGATGCCCAGCGGCTTGAGCATCTGCGGCGAGTAGCTGCCCAGTGCCAGCACGTAGCGATCAGCGGTTTCGAGCTTGCCGTCGATCATTACGCCATTGATGCGATCGCCTGCGTAGTCCAGGCGCTGGATGTCTTGGCCGAAGCGGAATTCAACACCCAGGTTTTTGGCCATTTCAGCCAAGCGGGTGGTAAACATCTGACAGTCGCCGGTCTGGTCATTAGGCAGACGCAGGGCGCCGGCCAGAATGTCGGTCACGTTGGCCAAAGCGGGTTCAACCCGGGCGATCCCTGCGCGGTCGAGCAGCTCAAACGGAACCCCGGATTCCTTGAGTACCGCGATGTCCTTGGCCGCGCCATCCAATTGGGCCTGGGTGCGGAACAATTGAGTGGTGCCCAGGTTGCGAGCCTCGTAGGCAATGCCGGTTTCGGCGCGCAGTTCGTCGAGGCAGTCACGGCTGTACTCGGACAGGCGAACCATGCGCTCCTTGTTCACGGCATAGCGGCTGGCTGTGCAGTTGCGCAGCATCTGCGCCATCCACAGGTATTGGTCGATGTTGGCAGTGGCCTTGATGGCCAGAGGCGCGTGGCGCTCGAGCAGCCACTTGATTGCCTTGAGGGGCACGCCCGGCGCTGCCCACGGCGAAGCATAGCCTGGGGACACCTGACCGGCGTTGGCAAAGCTGGTTTCCATTGCAACGGCTGGCTGACGGTCTACGACGACCACATCGAAACCGGCTCGGGCCAGATAATAGGCGCTGGCAGTACCAATAACGCCGCCACCCAATACCATAACTCGCATATTTATATCCCTCATCGCGGCCAGCCGCAGACGTTTATTGTTCAGAGCGAAGATGAGCGCAGTATATGAAGCATTGAGTAGTGGAATTCACTGTATAAGCAGCTATATTTGGCGACAATTCTCGGGCACAACCCTTTTCACGGAGGAGAATCTCCTATGCGTACAAATCACCAAACAAAACGTGAATTGGACAAGATTGACCGCAACATTTTGCGCATCCTTCAGGCCGATGGCCGCATCTCGTTTACCGAGCTAGGAGAGAAGGTCGGGCTGTCGACTACGCCCTGTACTGAACGGGTGCGCAGGCTGGAACGTGAAGGCATCATCATGGGCTACAACGCCCGACTCAACCCCCAGCATCTGCAGGGCAGCCTGCTGGTGTTTGTCGAGATCAGCCTGGACTACAAGTCGGGCGACACCTTTGATGAGTTTCGCCGTGCCGTGCTGAAGTTGCCCCACGTGCTGGAGTGCCACCTGGTGTCGGGGGATTTCGACTATCTGGTCAAGGCACGGATCAGCGAGATGGCCTCGTACCGCAAGTTGCTGGGCGACATTCTGCTCAAGTTGCCCCACGTGCGTGAGTCCAAGAGCTATATCGTGATGGAAGAAGTGAAAGAGAGCCTGAACTTGCCGATTGCAGATTAAACGTTGCCCTCTGTAGAGACCGGTACATCCTTTACACATCTAACCGGGTACATCGTTTACACATTTACAGGCTTGAGACGCGTTTTGCACCGCGCTCAAGCCTGCCCAAAGGGTAGCTGCAAAGGTACAGATCCCAC
>NZ_JYKZ01000016.1 GCF_001043005.1 Pseudomonas psychrophila | reverse complement strand
ACACGACCTTGCCGATGGAAGTGTTCTCGGCGGTGCGTCTGGGGGTTAAGCCCGAGATCAACGCCGTGGCCAGCCTGATCCTGCTGGCGGTGTCGCTGGTGACCTTCATGGTGTGGTTCTTCAGCCGTCGTGCTGAAGAACACCGCAAAAAGGCCATTCAGCAAGCCATCGACGAGTCGGCGGCGGAGTCCTGGAAGCAGCCGGATGTACGTCGTGGGCAATCAACAAGCGCAGTTTAAGCTCGCGTCATAAACAACCTTGGCCCTTGTGAAGGGGCCGAGGTTTTTTTATGGGTATTAGCTTTGGCCGTGACCGGTTCAAGGCAGTCCTTTCGGAAAATACCGGCTGGGTGTCGCGCCCAGCACTCTGCGAAACACACTGGTAAAGGCGCTCGGGCTGCTATAGCCCAGGTCAGTCGCCACTCGCGTAATGGCTTCGCCGTTACCCAGGCGCACTACGGCTGCCAACAGGCATGCTTGCTGGCGCCATTCGACAAAACTGATTCCGGTTTGCTGGCGAAATAGCCGGGTGAAGGTGCGGCGGCTCATGCCAACCTGTAGGGCCATGTCATCGATCCCGATATCCAGTGACGGCTGCTCCAGCAATTGGCGGCAGGCATGTGCCAGCCTTGGCTCAACGGGCAGTGGTGCATTGAGTGACAAGGGCGGCATGTCGGCTATTTCGTGAAGCAACAAACTCATCACAAGACCCTCCCGGTGGGTCTCGTTATAGAGCGCCGGGATATCCATGGCCTGGATCAGCAGTTGGTGAAGCAACGGCGATATACCGAAGACCTGACAGTGTGCAGGCAGGCCAAGCCGGGTGCAGGCGGGGGTGCGGATGTAGGTGTTAAGCATCGTCACCGGCCCGGCCATGCTCATTTCGTGAGGCACCCCCGCCGGGACCCAGATAGCCCGTTGCGGGGGGACAACCCAATTGCCCTGGCGGGTAAATACCGTGATCACACCGCTGGCGGCATAGGCAAATTGCCCGCGTCGATGGGTATGCAGCGCAAAGTGCTGCCCGTCTCGATAGTCATTGGCCGTGACGACTGCATCACGGGGAATGTTTTCGTAGGTGTCTATATCTGTTTCGCGCATGGCCCGAATTTAATGATTTATGACCTGATAGTGCAAGCGGGCCGTTACTGCAATTGTCCATAGTGACGCCCTGATTGCTGCATACAGCCGCTAGCCCTCCTGCCTACTGGAAATCGAACGCTATGCAAAAGAAACACCTGGCCCTGGCCGTCATGGTGACGGCCGTCTGGGGCTTTAATTTCCCCATTACCAAACTGGGCCTGGCTGCCATTGATCCGCTGTTGCTGACTGCGCTCAGATTTACCCTCGCGGCGTTTCCGTGGGTGTTTTTTATCAAGCGTCCCCCGATAGCCCTGCAGTGGCTGGTGGCTTATGGGCTGATTTTTGGTGTTGCGATGTGGGCGCTGATCAATCTGGGCATCGAACTGGGTGTGCCACCCGGAACCGCTGCCCTGTTGGTCCAGTTCAGTGCTTTTTTCACGCTGGGCTGGGGGGTGTTGCTGTTTCGCGAACATCTGAGCCTGGGGCAGATGCTGGGTGTAGGGCTTGCGGTGCTGGGTTTGGTCAGCATCATCTTAGCCAGCCCCGGCCATGGCACGACCGTGGGCTATGGCCTGTTACTGATCAGCGCATTCAGTTGGAGTGTGGGCAACGTCATCATCAAGCAATCAAAGGTCCGGGAGATGTTAGCCTTTGTGGTCTGGGCCAGCGTGTTTGCGCCGATTCCCTTGCTGCTGCTTACTTGGCTTGCCCATGGAACTGCGCCGTTTACCACAGTGGTCGCGCACGTTGAGTGGGTGACGGTGTTCTCGCTTTTTTTTCAGGTCTACGCGGCGACGCATTTCTGTTACTGGGGCTGGAATTTATTGCTGCGCGAGTACCCGGTGTCCACCGTGGCGCCGCTGTCCTTGCTGATCCCGGTATTCGGGATCGCAGGGTCGATGCTGATGCTTGGGCACAAAGTTGATGTCAGTGAAGGGGTGTCGATTGCACTGATTTTGTCGGCGCTTGCAGTGGGGTTTGTAAAAGGGCCAGGGCTTAGTCCGAGATTTCAGTTACCGGGATGGTTTGGTCGTCGGAAGTCTGCGCGCCGCTTTTCTTCTCTCGACGATCGTTGATCCATTTACCTACCTGCGCCGGGAATTCAGCGGGGGATTTTCGGCCGACCTTTCTTGCGAGATCAAGGATGGTTTGTTGGGCCAGAGCCTCTTCCATGCGTTTTTGTGCCGTCATCATCGCGGCGTGAACCGAGCAATGACCGTCCAGCGCCCAAGCAGGCGGCGACCCCTCGAACAGGGCGCAGCGGCCACGAATTTCCCGACAATCGAAAATGAGCTTCTGGCCGTCGATAGCGTTGACGATATCAAGCATGCTGATTTCGTCGGCTGGCCTTGCCAGCTTGAATCCGCCGCGTACGCCTTCTGTCGCTACCACCAGTTTTGACTTGGCCAGCTTAGTGAAAATCTTCGCCAGGTAGTCCTGAGGTACGCCTTGCAACTCTGCAAGATCGCGCACGCTCGCTTCCCGGCTTTCACCGCCATCACCGACCAAAAAAAGCAGGCAATGAATGCCGTACTCAACGCCTGCGCTGTAAAGAGACATCAGTATCTCCGACTGAATTAGTCGCATATTTTAGCAGTGATCAGTAAGGCGGGCAACGCTCCTAAGGGGTGACGGTTGAAGCATGGGCCACAAATAAAGATTGCTCTCTGTAACTACGACTAATATAGTCGCCGTTATTGGGGTTCGGTGGTGATCGTCATTTGGGGTTGCTTTGCTCGGGCTTCTCATCAGGGGATAAAAAATGAAACAGCAGATTCTGATTATTGGCGCAGGCTTCGGTGGCATGTGGACCGCTTTGAGTGCAACGCGGTTGTTCGACATTCATGGCCACGACGAGGTTGAAGTGACCGTATTGGCCCCTCAGGCCGAGCTGCGCATACGCCCGCGTTTTTACGAGCCGGACGCGCACCAACTGTTCGCACCGATTGGCGAATTGTTCGATGCAGTAGGCGTAACGTTCATCAAGGGTGCGGCAGAGAACATCGACGCCCAGCAAAAAACGGTCGGTTACATCGATGCCGCCGGTACGAAACAAGTACGTAGCTACGACAAACTTGTTCTGGCCACTGGCAGCCGTCTTGCGATCCCCGAGACCCAAGGCGTGGCGCAACACGCTTTCGATGTGGACCAGATCGAGCAAGCCGTGCGCCTGGAAAATCACCTCAAGTCACTGGCAGACCTTCCAGAAAGCCGTGGCCGCAACACAGTGGTCGTGGCGGGTGGCGGTTTTACCGGCATTGAAACAGCGACCGAAATGCCAGCTCGGCTGCGGGCCATACTGGGTGATCACGCCGACGTTGAAGTGATCATCGTGGACCGTGGTGAAAAAGTCGGGGCGTCAATGGGGGCTGAAATCAGCCAGTCGATTGCCGAAGCCAGCGAAGAACTGGGAGTGACATGGCGCTTGAAATCATCGGTGGTGGCCGTTGATGAACAGGGCGTGACCCTTGGGGATGGCCAGCGAATCGACGCGAAAACTGTGGTCTGGACCACTGGAGTACGGGCCTGTGCGTTGACCGCGCAGATCCCGGGCGAACGCGATTCCCTTGGGCGTCTGCATGTGGATGCCCATCTTAAAGTCATTGGCCAGAGCGACATCTTCGCCACTGGTGACGTTGCCTACGCCGCAACCGATGACCTGGGCAACCATGCGCTGATGACATGTCAGCATGCGATTGTTTTGGGGCGCCACGCTGGCAACAACGTTGCCGCACAGATCCTGGGCGTGGCACCGATTGCATACAGCCAGCCCAAGTACGTTACGTGCCTGGACCTGGGAGGCTGGGGCGCGGTTTACACCGAGGGATGGGACCGCCAGGTCAAGTTGACCCGCGAGGAAGGCAAGTCGCTGAAGACCCAGATCAACACCGTGTGGATCTACCCGCCGGCGGCTAATCGTGAAGCTGCTTGGGCGGCGGCAGACCCATTGATTCCGATTGCCTGAGGTGGCCTGGGTGTAGACCCCGGGTTTTGCTGAATTTCAGGCACAAAAAAAGACGTCCGTGGACGTCTTTTTTTGTGGATTTGGTGGAGCCGGGGGGATTTGAACCCCCGTCCGCCAGTACTCCGCTGTCGGTACTACATGCTTAGCCGTATCTATTAAGTTAACCCTCAGCGACCCGAAGGGCAGGGTGCTTTGGGCGAGTTGTGTAAGTTTTAGCCGATTCGTCCACAACGTACTGCACGGCGATCCTGTTCTATATGACAATCACTTCAGGTTTACAGGCATCCCCTAGTGATTGCTGGACCCGAAGGTACCAGGAGGATGGCTAAGGCAGCTTACGCTGCGAGAGCTTGACCCTCGTAGGTTTCGTCATTGGCAACTATAAGTAGTTGCAACAGTGGATTTACGAGTTCTGTTACCAACTCGGCATGCACCTAGAGTTTCGCAACCGGCGTCGAATCCTAAACGGCCCCGATGCTTGCTGTGTGTAACCAGCAAGCTAGCGGAGTCTACGCCTTTATGACGCAGAAGGCCATCCCAAAGGGTTACTCACCACCTTTGTTGTTGTTGGCGATGTCCTGAAGCACTTGAGTCGTCAGCGAGATGCAGCTTTCAGTGCCTTCTTTGGTGCCTTTGGACTGTTCTTCCTTGGCCTGGGCTACGGTGCTGTCGATGTTGTCTTGTAAATCGGAACTGATTTCTCCAGAGCTGGCCACCGCGTCATTGATCTTTTGCAGGTTGATCTGACAAAGGTCATCTGCCGCAAACACCGGGGAAGCCAACATCACAGCGGAAATAAACAGACCAGCAAGAGCGGTACGCTTCATGGGGAGAACTCCTTGTGCACAGGGTAGGCCCGGTGTTTCCAGGCTCGGTTTTATGCCCCAAAGATTGGGGCCTTAAGCCAATTGACTATAGCCATGCCCGGGAGTTCTGCCTGTATTTGGCGAGTTTTTTTGTGCTCGAAAACGGGGCGGGGGTGTCGATTGTTTTGGGTGGGAGCGGGCTTGCTCGCGATGCAAATGGCGCGGTAATTCTGCCTGATCGCGCAGATGCCATCGCGAGCAAGCCCGCTCCCACATTTTCAGGCCTGGGCGCTGGTGACGCGGTCCACCAGATAAACCAGGCCGTGGTAATCAATCCCGCCATGCTGGCTCAGGCCAATTTCACAGGTTCGGCTGGTCGATACCCCTTCGCTGCACTGCTGCACAGCATCTTTCAGGGTGCGCAGCGAGTGGGCGTTCAACTCCGGCGTGGTGAAGCCTTTATCCCCCGCAAAACCGCAGCAATGAATACCTTCCGGGATCACGACCTGGGTGCTGCACAGGCGCGCAATGTCGATCAGTGCCTGGCTTTCGCCCAGGTGCTGGGTGCTGCAGGTGACATGCACGGCAATCGGTGCGGTTTGTGGCGTGAATCTCAACTTATCCACAAGGTGGGTACGGATGAAACGCACCGGGTCGTACAGATCAAGGCGGGTTTCGCCCAAATCCTGCACCAGGCGCAAGGTACACGGGCTGGTGTCGCAGTAGATCGGGTCCAGCCCGCCACGGCTGGCGTGCAGCAATGCGCCGATCAGTTCCTGACGCTTGTGCTCGGCTTGTTCGTTGTAGCCCTTGGACGCAAACGGCTGGCCGCAGCACAGGCTGTCCATGTTGTCGGGGAATACCACCTGATAGCCGGCCTTTTCCAGCAGGCCGCGGGTTTTATCCAGCAGTGACATTTGCTCACTGTCACTTGCTGCCGGGCCCATGACCCGTGACACGCAGGCGGCCAGATACACGACCCGTGGCCGCGCATCCTTGACGGGCGGGCTAAAGCGAATCGCACGCTCCGGCTGGGGCATGGCGTTAGTCCACAACGGCACGCGGCCCTTGCTGGCTTTGGTCAGTGCACTTGAGATTTTCGCCAGGCGCGGTGCTCCCAGCATCATGCGTGCGCCATTGGCCACATGCAGCGTGAAGCGTGCGCCTTGCAGCGTGGTCGCAAAATGATTGCCCAGCCAGTCGGCGGTTTTCACGCTGTGGGCAGTGCGGGCACGCAGTTTTTTCACCAGTTCGCCGGTGTTGATGCCAACCGGACAACGTTGCGCGCACAACCCTGTGGCTGCGCAGGTATCAATGCCCTGATAGGCGTAGGCTTTTTCCAGTTCAGTGGTGTCAATGCCCGCGTTCTTTTTGGCCTGAATGTCTCTCCAGATCACAATTCGCTGGCGTGGGCTTAGGGTCAGCCCCTTGGACGGGCACACCGGTTCGCAGAATCCGCACTCGATGCACTTATCCACAATCTCATCAGCGGCAGGCATCGGCTTGAGGTGCTTGAGATGGATATGCGGGTCTTCGCTGAGTACCACGTCGGGGTTGAGAATGCCCTGTGGGTCGAGCAATCGCTTAAGTTTCCACATCAACTGGTAGGCGTCGCTGCCCCACTCCAGTTCAACGAAGGGTGCCATGTTGCGCCCGGTGCCGTGTTCGGCCTTGAGCGAACCGCCAAACTCCACGGCTACCAGTTGCGCCACGTCATCCATGAAAGCCTGGTAGCGCGCCACTTCTTCGGGGTTGTTGAAACCCTGGGTGAAGACGAAGTGCAGATTGCCCTCCAACGCGTGGCCGAAGAGGATCGCTTCGTCGTAGTGGTGCTTGTCAAACAGCTCGATCAAGCGGTTGACGCCGATGGCCAGTTGCTCGACCGGAAAGGTCACGTCTTCGATGATGACCGTGGTGCCGGTTTTACGCACCGCACCCACAGCCGGGAAGGTGTCTTTGCGGATGGCCCACAGTTTGGCGTTTTCGGCAGGGTCCTCGGTGAAATCGACTTGTTTCTCGACAGGGAAGGTCGACAGCGAGGCCATGATTTGCGCCAGTTGTTCGTGCAGCAAGCTCTGAGAAGCTGCGCGAGATTCGATCAACAGGGCGCAGGCATTGGTCGACAATTGTTGTACGAAAGCAGGCATGCCCGGCTTGTCCTGCACCGAGCGCAAGCTGCGGCGGTCCAGTAGTTCAACGGCGGATACGGGCTGGCTTTTGAGCACGGTAACGGCGTTGCAACAAGTTTCAACGTCCGGGAACACGATCAATGCCGAAGCCTTGTTCGGATGGTCGATCACGGTGTCATAGGTTACTGCGCTGATAAAGCCCAGCGTGCCTTCGCTGCCCACCAGCAAGTGGCTGAGGATATCCAGCGGATCATCGAAATCCACCAAGGCGTTGAGTGACAGGCCTGTGGTGTTTTTCAGACGGTATTTGTGCCGGATTTTGGCAGCCAGTTCGGTATTGGCGCGGGTCTCTCGGGCCAATGTCGCCAGTTGCTCGAGCAATGGCGCGTGGGTTTGGCGAAAGGCGGCAATGTTAGCCGCGTCTTCGGTGTCGACCCGGGTGCCATCCGCCAATACCACGCGCAGGCCAGCCAGGGTGTGGTAAGTGTTTTGCGCGGTACCACAGCACATGCCGCTGGCATTGTTGGCGACGATGCCGCCAATTTTGCAGGCGTTGATTGAGGCCGGGTCGGGGCCGATCTTGCGCCCGAACGGAGCCAGCCAGGCGTTGGCTTGTGCGCCAATGACGCCGGGTTGCAGGCGGATTTGCATGCCCTGGCCGCGGATTTCCTTGGCGTTCCAGTTATCCCCCAGCACGATCAGCACCGAGTCGCTGATGGCCTGGCCGGACAAGCTGGTGCCCGCGGCACGGAAGGTCACCGACACTTGGTCGCGTCGGGCCAAACTCAACAGTTCAACCACTTCGTCCTCGGACTCAACGCGAATCACCAGCTTGGGGATCAGCCGATAAAAGCTCGCGTCAGTGCCGAAAGCCAGGGTGGAGAGCGGATCGTTGAAGCGACGGTCCTGCGGTATCAGTCGTTCGGCATCACGCACAAATGCAGCAGGCAGACTCATGCATCCTCCAGAATCAGCACGATCAGGTCTTTCGGACCGTGGGCACCGTAGGCGAGGATTTGTTCGATATCGGCGGTTTTCGACGGGCCGGACACCAGCAATGCGTTGGTCGGCATGCCCGCTGCCCAGTTCATCTCGCGCTGCACCTGATAGAAGTTATCCCGTATTTCGCTGGCCTTGAGCAGGGCGAAATGCACGGGGGGCACCAGGCTCATCAGTCGGGGTTCCTCAGGTGTTGGCCACATGATCAGGCTACCGGTTGCCGCAATCGCACCCAGGGTAGTGGTCAGGCTGGCCGGAGTATCGTTGAACAGCTCGGCCTTCCACTCTTCCACCGGGCGGTCGTAGGCCTTGAGTGTTGGCAGCGCAGGGTTTTGTGCCCAGTGGGCGGTCACTTTCTGCCCGTGGGGTGTAGTCGGCGCGATCAGCAGGCTGGGCAATTGGCGGTCGGTGACCAGCTGCGCCAGCAGGGCTGGCCAGCCTTGCTCAGTGCTGAGGTGAATTTCGGTGTGTACGGCTTCCATCAGTTTGCGCAGCTGAGGGATGCGTTGCTCTGGGGGGTAGCTCCAGGGCTCTGTCACCAGCACTTCGTCGAAGTTGTCAGGCACGGGTGTGGTGCCAGTAAGACTGTTGCGCAATTTGTTGAGGATATTCTGTCTAGCGCTCATCACTGGTCTCCCGATTTTTTCGCCAAATGTTCGCGGGCCATATCGTGCAGCGAACGGGCAGCGGGTTTAGGGGCGCTGTGGTTCTGTGTCCACGGGCCAACGTTGCTCGGCGTAAGCCCGCGCAAGCGGGTGGCAGCCTTGAGAAACACGAGGTACAGGACCGGTGAGCTGTTGAGCTTGGCCCACATGTTCCAGATGAGACGTTCCTTGCGTGAATATTTGCTGCCCTGGCCGCGCATGATGCGCGGGGAGGTATCGGGTGCTTTAACGTTCTCTTCGCGCAGACGCCGCAGAAGCGCCGGGATCGGAATTTTAACCGGGCATACTTCGCCACACGCACCGCACAGCGATGACGCGCTCGGATGGTCCGGAACTTTGGCCAGCCCAACCATGTGCGGAGTGATGATTGCACCAATCGGACCTGGGTAGACCTCGCCGTAGGCATGGCCGCCAATGCGGGTGTAAACCGGGCAGTGGTTCATGCAGGCACCGCAGCGAATGCAGTTCAGGGTTTGGCGCAGTTCACTGTCGGCAAACGCCTGACTGCGACCGTTATCGAGCAGCACCAGGTGCACTTCTTCAGGGCCGTCCAGCTCGCCGGGTTTGCGTGGGCCGGAGATCATGTTGACGTAAGTAGTGATCGGTTGGCCGAGGGCCGAGCGAGTCAGCAGTGACACCAGCGGTACAACGTCGCGCAGGTTTTCGACGACTTTCTCGATGCCGGTGACCGCAATATGCACGGGCGGCACGGTGGTGGACATGCGACCGTTGCCTTCGTTTTCCACGAGCAGCAGGGTGCCGGTCTCGGCTACGGCGAAGTTGACCCCCGACACGCCGATATCAGCCTCGAAGAATTTTTGCCGCAGCACGCGTCGACCTATCTGGATCAGTTGGTCGACGTCTTTGGTGTATTCCACGCCGAGCTTTTCGTGAAACAGGTCGGCTACTTGCCCGGCGTTCTTGTGAATTGCGGGCATGATGATGTGCGACGGTTTTTCGTTGTCCAGTTGAACGATGTACTCACCCATGTCGGACTCAAGGCATTCAATGCCCTGTGCGCCGAGCACGTGGTTCATTTCCATCTCTTCGCTGACCATCGACTTGCCTTTGATCACCTGTTTGGCGGCGCGGCGGCGAGCGATGGATATGACGATTTCGTTGGCCTGCTCGACGGTTTCAGCCCAATGCACTTGTACCCCGTTACGGGTCAGGTTGGCTTCCAGTCGTTCCAGCAGGTCGGGCAGTTTGGACAGGGCACGGGCGCGGATGGCGTTGCCCAGGGCGCGCAGGTGTTCGCGCTCGTGGGCGTCGCTGAAGGCCACAGCCCGTTTGGTCATCAGAGAATCCATCGCACTGCGGAAGTTGTTTCGCAGTTGCTTGTCACCCAGGGCTTCATGAGCGCGCTCGCGGAAGTCTTCTTCAACCGCGACGGTGGGAATCAGGGTGCTGGCGTTCATTGCTCACCTCCGGTGCGCTGCCACAGAAAACTGGCCAGGTGCTGGCCGCGCAGGGCTTGTTTCTGTTTTTCCAGCGAGCCGTTGATATTCATCAGGCAACCGCAGTCAGCGGTGAGTACTTGGTGCGCGCCGGTTTCAATCAGGGAGCGGGTCTTGTCAGCGACCATTGCGCCGGAAATATCCGGCATGCGTACGCTGAATGTCCCACCAAAGCCGCAGCATTCACTTTCATGGCTGTGGTCGATGCGTTCCACATTGCTCAATTGCGCCAGCATTTCGCGGCCGTGCAGATGCGTGTTCATTTCGCGGCGTGCGGAGCATGAGGTGTGCAGCGCGACCTTGACCGGAGCGCCGTGGTCCTGGAACTGGACCTTGCACACAAACAGCAGAAATTCGGTGAGTTCAAAGGTACGTTCGGCCAGTGCATGAACCTTTTTCAGGGTTTCGGGCTCGTCTTTGAACAGGTCTTCGTAGTGTTCGCGCAGCATGCCGGCGCAAGAGCCGGACGGTACGACCACCGGGTAGTCTTCGGCGAACAGCGCCAGTTGAGAACGTGCAACTTCCCGAGCCTGATTGGTGTAGCCCGAAGTGTAGGCCGGTTGTCCACAGCAGCTTTGACCTTGCGGATAATCGACTTCGATACCTTCGCGCTCGATCAGATGGATGGCGTCCATCCCGGCTTCGGGGAAGAACAGATCGACTACGCAGGTGCCGAAGAGATAGACCTTGCGCGGTTTGTGCGCAGGGTATTGGCGAGGAGTTGGCAGGGGTGGGGCGACGCGGGTCGCATTCGGCACGGCATTGTAGAAAAGCTCGCTCATCAGGCGTCTCCGGGTGGTCCCGGTTATGTGTCCACCGAGGTGGACCGGGTAGTGAATTATTGACGCCGGGGGAGAGCCCCGGCGCCATTAATGTGCAGTAACCATAGCGCGTATTAGTGCACCAGCATCCCGGTGAGCCAGTACGCCTGGGCCAGCGTGATCAGGCCAACGATGGTGGCGAAGAACAGGCTGTGCTTGAGGGTGAAGCGGAACAGGTCAGATTCTTTACCCACCAAACCGGTTGCCGCACAGGCCACTGCGATTGATTGCGGGGAAATCATCTTGCCGGTTACGCCGCCGCTGGTATTGGCCGCAACCATCAGGGTGTCACTGACGCCGATCTGGTGTGCGGTAGTGGCTTGCAGCGAGCTGAACAGCGCGTTGGAAGAGGTGTCGGAACCGGTCAGGAACACGCCCAGCCAGCCGAGGAACGGCGAGAAGAACGGGAATGCCGCGCCTGTACCTGCCAGCACCAGGGCCATGGTGGAAGACATGCCTGAATAGTTGGTAACGAAGGCAAAGGCCAGCACCATGCCGATGGACAGGATCGGCCAACGCAGTTCGTAGAGGGTCTCTTTTAAAGTGGTAATACCAGTCTTGATGTCAATTTTCAGAATCAGCATCGAGATCAGCGCGGAGAAGAAAATCGCGGTGCCGGTGGCCGAAATCGGGTCAAGTTTGAACACGGCTGCAATCGCCGTCGGCGCGTTGACGATCGGTGCAGTCTTGACCACCAGTTGATCAAGGTGCGGGATCGCGAAGTTGAAAACCCAGCCGTACATCGAACCACCGGCGGAGAACATGGCCTTGAACGGTTTGAGAGTCCAGATGGTGACCAGTACGGTCAGGATCAGGAACGGCGACCAGGCCTTCAAAATCTGCATCAGGCTGTAAGGCGAAGCCATCAGATTTGTTGGCTTGCCGAAACCACCTGCACTGGCGGTTACGGTTACGTCCGACGAAACGCCTGCGATCTGAGCGCCTGCGGTACGTTTTGGTTGCCACACTTTAAGGAACAGAGTGAGGCTGACCAGGCTGGCGAGGGCCGAGGTGATGTCCGGCAGCTCAGGGCCAATGTAGTTCGAGGTGTAGTACTGGGTGATGGCGAAACTCAAACCGGCAACCAGTGCTGCGGGCCAGGTTTCACGCACGCCACGCAGGCCGTCCATCATGAACACGAGCCAGAACGGTACGAACAGCGACAGCAATGGCAGTTGGCGGCCGGCCATGGCGCCAATCTTGAACGCGTCGATGCCGGTCACTTGGCCCGCAACGATGATCGGGATGCCCAAGGCACCAAAGGCTACCGGCGCGGTGTTGGCGATCAGGCACAGGCCTGCGGCGTACAGCGGGTTGAAACCCAGGCCTACAAGCAGTGCGGCGGTAATCGCTACCGGGGCACCGAAACCGGCTGCACCTTCAAGGAATGCACCGAAGCAGAAGCCGATCAGCAGCACTTGCAGCCGCTGGTCGTCAGTGATCGACAGTACGGAGCTGCGGATGATTTCGAACTGGCCGCTCTTAACGGTCAATTTGTAGAGGAACACCGCGGCAACGATGATCCAGGCAATTGGCCAAAGGCCATAGGCAAATCCATAGCCCGCTGCTGCGAAGGCCATGTCGACAGGCATCTGGAAGGCAAAGATGGCCACCAGAATCGACAGGCCGAGGGTGATGCTGCCCGCGACGTGTCCTTTGAGGCGGAACACGGCCAAGGCCAGGAAGAAGAATACGATCGGGATAACGGCCGCGAGAGCGGACAGGCCGAGGCTGCCGAGCGGGCTGTAGAGCTGTTGCCAGGTTTGCATATGGGGTGGCCCCTAATTGTTATTGGTCGATGCTGTCGATTGTATTTGGGTAATTGGTATTACCAATTTACAATCGCTGTTGGCTAGGTTAAAAGCCTTATGTGGCATGTGTCAATTTGCCGCCTCACAATCTTTCGTCGAGGTGTTCGTTGTCGGGGCATCTGATGGGGTTTAAGGCAGTGTTTCTGATGGGTGTGTGAGTCGCGCCAATCGGCGAGAATAGCGGCCCCCGGCGCGTGGTCGGGAGGGTGGAGAGCAGTTATGGGGTTTGATCAGATCCGTCAGCGCCGTTTGTCGGACGATATTGTCGAACAACTTGAGGGGATGATCCTCGAGGGCACGTTGAAGTCGGGCGAGCGCTTGCCGGCGGAGCGTGCACTGGCCGAGCAGTTCGGCGTGTCACGTCCGTCGCTGCGCGAAGCGATCCAGAAGTTGTCGGCCAAGGGCTTGCTGGTCAGTCGCCAGGGCGGTGGCAATTATGTGGCAACTTCGCTGGGCTCAACGTTCAGTGATCCCTTGCTGCAACTGCTCGAAAGCAATCCTGAAGCACAGCGCGATCTGCTTGAGTTTCGCCATACGCTTGAGGCTTCGTGCGCTTTTTACGCGGCATCACGGGCTACCGAGATGGATCGCGAGCGTCTACGGCTAGCCTTTGAGCGATTACAGGATTGTTATGCGCGGGTTGATGAAGTCAGTCGCGCAGAAGAGGGCGAGGCGGATGCGAACTTTCACCTGGCCATCGCTGAGGCGAGCCATAACGCGGTGTTGCTGCACACGATTCGCGGGCTCTTTGACCTGCTCAAGCGCAACGTGGTGACTAACATTGGCGGTATGTACAAACAGCGCAGCGAAACACGGGACATGCTGATCAGTCAGCACCGTGAGCTGTATCTGGCGATTATTGAAGGCAGGGCGGAGGACGCGCGGGAAGTGGCTAGCCGGCACTTGGTGTATGTGCAGGAGGTGCTGGAAGAGGTGCGTCAGGAAGTGCAACGCATGGCGCGGGCCGAGCGGCGCAATGGGTTGTAAAGGTTAAGGTAAGACTTGTGGGCGCGGGCTGCTCGCGATTGCATCGATGCGGTTCTACTGAAAGACCGTATCGCCTGTATCGCGAGCAAGCTCGCTCCCACAAGAGCAAGGGTGAAAGATCTAGTCTTCCTTGCCCTTGTTGCGCACTGCGCGCTGCAACTCGCGGTCGGAATCACGCTCGCGCTCGGTATGACGCTTGTCGTATTCCTTCTTGCCTTTACCCAGGGCAATTTCGCACTTGATCAAGTGCTTGCTCCAGTAAATCGAGAGGCATACGCAGGCGTAACCCTTCTGCTGCACGGCGGCAAACAGCTTTTCCAGCTCGCGCTGGTTAAGCAGCAGTTTGCGGCTGCGCGTCGGATCGGCGATGACGTGGGTGCTGGCGGTCGTCAGAGGTGCAATATGGCTGCCGAGCAACCATGCTTCACCATCTTTGAGTAGCACATAGCTGTCGACCAGCTGTGCCTTGCCTGCACGCAGACTTTTTACTTCCCAGCCGGCCAGGACCAGACCAGCCTCGAACCGATGTTCGATGAAGTAATCGTGTCGCGCTTTTTTATTCTGCGCGATGGTCCCTGTAGGGTGTTTCTTCTGTTTAGCCATAGGGGCGGCATTATAGGCAGTTGCGAGCGTGTCGGCTACGGGCACCTGCGTGCTTGAGCACGTAGGTTGATTCCCGGACAATGCGCCCTCTTTTTTTAGTGGTTGGGCGTAGTAACGATGTCGACAGACAAGGTTTCTGTCCACGGCAGTTGGGCAAGCCGTTGGGTCTTTATTTTCGCTGCGACCGGTTCTGCCGTGGGTTTGGGCAGTATCTGGAAATTCCCTTACATGGTTGGCGTTTATGGTGGTGGCGCTTTTGTGTTGGTGTTCCTGGCGTGCATCGCGCTGATCGGTCTGCCGGTGATGTTGGCTGAAACCCTGATCGGGCGGCGTGCGCGGCTCAGTCCGGCGAATGCCTTGAAGGTACTGGCGGTTGAGGCGGGGCACTCGGGGCGTTGGTCGTGGGGGGCTTTTGCCGGGATGATCACGGCACTGCTGATTTTATCTTTCTATAGCGTGGTGGGCGGTTGGTCGCTGGATTACATCATCAACATGGGCAAGGGTGATTTTCAGGGGGCGACTGCCGATCAGGTCAGTGAGTACTTTGGGGGCGTGATTTCCAATCCTTGGCGCCTCACTTTTTGGCATACCGCGTTTATGTTGTTGTCGGCGTATGTGATCGCCAAGGGTGTTGTGGCCGGGCTTGAGCGCAGTTTGAGGATCATGATGCCGCTGTTGTTTGTGCTACTGCTGGTGTTGCTGGGTTACAGCATGACCACTGGGCACTTTATGCAGGGCGTGCATTTCATGTTCGATTTCAACCCTGATCGTGTACTCGACGGCTTGCTGGCTGCGATGGGGCATGCGTTCTTTTCGCTGAGTGTTGGCGTGGGCTCGATCATGATTTACGGCGCGTACATGCCGAAAAATGCATCGATCTCCGGAACGGTAGTGGGGGTCGCACTGATCGACACTTTTGTCTCATTGCTCGCCGGGCTGGCATTGTTTCCAATTGTCTTTGCGTCGGGACTAAACCCTGGCGAAGGGCCAGGGCTGATGTTTGTGACCTTGCCGTTTGCCTTTGGCAATGTGGCGTTTGGTCAGTTGATGGGCGTGGTGTTTTTTATTCTGGTAGCGGTGGCAGCCTGGAGTTCAGCCATCTCATTGCTTGAGCCGATGGTGGCTTATCTAGTGGAGCGGACCAAGGTGCGACGCTTGTGGGTCACGTTCTGGCTGGCGTTCAGTTGCTGGTTTGTTGGGCTGGGCACGGTGTTTTCATTCAATATCTGGAAACAGGCGAAGTTTTTCGTGAATGAAGACTCGGGTTTTCAGCTCTATCAATGGGGCGCAGTAAGCGGTCTGGACTTCTTTGGTGTCGTCGATTTCTTCACCTCGCGTATCATGTTGCCTTTGGGTGGCCTTTGCTTTGTGGTCTTTGCAGGCTGGATCATGGGGCGCGGTGCGGTTCGCGACGAGTTGTCGATGCGTAGCCCGATGTTGTTCGCCCTGACTCTTTTTTTGATGCGCTATGTGGCGCCACTCGGCATTCTGATTGTGTTTGCCGCCCAGCTGTGGAAGTAACGCTGACATGACTACCCATATCCAACGCTCCGCCTTGTTGCCGTATCCAGCCCAGGCTCTTTATGACCTGGTGAACGATGTAGCGAGTTACCCGCAGTTTTTGCCGTGGTGCTCGTCGGCCGAAATCCTGGAAAGCACTGAAGTGCTGATGCGCGCCAGTCTGGGCGTGGCGAAGGGCGGCTTGAGCCAGCACTTCGTGACCTGCAATACGCTGGTGCCGGGTCAATCCATTGAAATGAACCTTGAAGAAGGCCCTTTCACCAAGCTGCATGGTATGTGGGTGTTCAAACCGTTAGGTGAGAAGGCCTGCAAAATCAGCCTGGACATGACCTTTGATTACGCCGGGGCTATCGTCAAAGCGACCTTGGGGCCTTTGTTCAATCAAGCGGCCAACACCCTGGTGGATGCATTCTGTCAGCGCGCCAAGCAGTTGTATGGCTGAGCTCATGATTGACGTTGAGGTGGTGTATGCCGCGGTCGATCGTCAGTGCCTGCTGACCGTTGCTGTGCCGCCAGGTACGACGGTACGGGCGGCGGTATTGGCGTCGGGTATGGGGCGTGAGTTTCCCGAGCTTGATCTGGCGGGTTGTCCGGTAGGGATCTTCGGCAAGCAGATAGCTGAGCCTGAAACCCGCGTGTTGCAGGCAGGTGATCGCATCGAAATGTATCGCCCGCTGCTGGCCGACCCTAAAGAGATTCGGCGTCAGCGTGCGGCTAAAGCCGCCGAGGCCAAGCGTCTGAGTCAGCAGTAACTGCTTTATGGCAGACAACAAAAAGCCCGGCATGCCGGGCTTTTTTGTGCCGAACGCTATTGTTCGGTTGTATCCAGAGGTTCTGGCGTAGGAACCGGTACGGTTTCAACACCGTCTACGTCCTTCTGGATCTGATCAAGCAAGGAACCAGGCTTGGCTGGAACTTCGCTCTTCTCGACTGGAGCTTCAGTAGCCGGTTCGGTCACGTTTGTACCGCCGGTTTTGCCGAGAATGGCTTCGTCGCGGCTTACGCCAGGCTTGAAGTCGCCTGACAAGCTTACGAGCTGGTCATTTTGGTTGAAGAACACGCTGACGCGTTCTTGTTGGCGTTCACCGCCGCCGGGCTGCAGGCTATACAGGTAATCCCAGCGATCAGGGTGGAATGTGTCGGTCAGCAGGGCGTTGCCCATGATAAACCGCACTTGCCGGCGGGTCATTCCCGGGCGCAACTGGTTTATCATGTCCTGCGTGACGACATTGCCCTGTTGGATGTCGATTTTGTAAACCCCGGGGAATGAACAACCGGCGAGTGCGAGCAGTCCCACAAAGGTGAAACTGGTTAGCAAGAGCTTGGTGTTTTGCATCGGTGGGCGACTTCCACTATCTTGGCTGGGACAACGTAAACGCCGATCATACCCGTATTAAGAGAAGCTGCGAAGCCGCTTCCGCGAGAAAGCTAACCATGGTTGAAAATAGCGAACTACGTAAGGCCGGACTTAAGGTGACTCTGCCACGAGTCAAAATTCTACAGATGCTTGACTCTGCAGAGCAGCGTCACATGAGCGCCGAGGATGTTTACAAGGCACTTATGCAAGCAGGCGAGGACGTCGGTCTGGCCACGGTTTACCGTGTTCTGACCCAGTTTGAGTCAGCGGGGCTGGTGATTCGCCATAATTTCGATGGTGGTCATGCGGTCTTTGAATTGGCTGATGCTGATGGCGGCCACCACGACCATATGGTCAACGTGGACAGCGGTGAAGTGATCGAGTTTTTCGACGAAGACATCGAAAAACTGCAGCACGCCATTGCAGCCAAGCACGGTGTTGAGTTGGTGGATCACAACTTGGTGCTGTACGTGCGCAAGAAGTCCAAGTAAGCATGTCACGCGAGCTACGGCTCGCGAAACGATCGAAGGCGGCCCAAGGGCCGCCTTCGTGCTTTAAGAAACAGGTCTTTTAATGACCGTTCGTCGTTAAGCTGCCAGATTTTTTGCAGTGACGACCATTTTCTTGGCGTGGGCCAGGGATTCTTTGGTCAGGTCAACGCCGCCAAGCATGCGAGCGACTTCTTCAACGCGTTCTTTTTTGCTCAGTTTTGCCACGGCAGTGCGTGTGGTCTCGCTCTCGCGAACCTTGTGTACAAAAAGGTGTTGATGGCATTGCGCAGCCACTTGCGGCAAGTGAGTCACCGTAAGTACCTGGCCACGCTCGCCAAGGCGGCGTAGCAGTTGCCCGACGATTTCGGCAGTCGGACCGCCAATGCCCACATCCACTTCGTCGAACACCAGAGTGGGGACGCGGGAGGTTTGAGCGGTGATGACCTGGATGGCCAGGCTGATACGCGACAGTTCGCCGCCAGAGGCAACCTTGGCCAAGGCCTTGAGTGGCTGGCCGGGGTTGGCGCTTACGAGCAGCTCTACCTGCTCAAGGCCTTGAGGCATGGGGTCACTGCTGCTCTGGGGGCGCAGTTCGATCATGAAGCGCCCACCCGGCATGCCAAGTCGCTGGATTTCTTCTTCTACAGCACTGCTCAGGCGTGTTGCGGCCAGGCCGCGCAGGTTGCTGAGTTCGCGTGCGCACTCATGATAGTGACGGGAGAAGGACGTCAGCTCGTTAGCCAGGCGTTCGATGTTTTCATCGTTGGCGTTAAGGGTTTCGAGCTCATCGAGTAGTTTTTGCTGCAGTGCTGCCACTTCGTTGGGTTGCACCCGATGTTTGCGCGCCAGTGTATAGATGGTGTCCAGCCGTTCTTCCAGGTACTGCAGGCGACCCGGGTCGGCATCAAAATGGTCGATAAAGCGATTGAGTTCGCCTACGGCTTCTTCGACCTGGATTTGTGCGCTGGCCAGCAGGTCGGTGGCTTCGCCCAGTGAGCCCGAATTGCTGTTGATGCTCGAAAGGCGATTGAGACTGGCCGTCAGGGCATTGAGGACGTTGCCTGAATCGCTTTCGCTGCATTGCTCTACCACCTGACGGCAGATGGTCAGCAAGGTTTCGGCATTGGTCAGGTTTTTGTGTTCCTGTTCCAGCTCTTCGAGTTCGTTTTCGCCCAGCGAGAGGGTTTCCAGCTCTTCGAGCTGGTAGCTCAGCAACTGATGGCGCGAGCGCTGTTCATCTCCGGAGTTGGACAGGTGTTCAAGCTCTTGTCTGGTCTGACGCCAGCGTTGGGCGGCCAGTTGTACCTGGCGGGCCAGATCGGTGGCGCCGGCGTACTCGTCGAGCAGGCGACGGTGAGTGTCGGGCTTGAGCAGTGACTGGTGCTCGTGCTGGCTGTGGATGTCGATCAGCAGCTCGCCCAGAGCCTTGAGGTCGCCCTGGGGGCAGGGGGTGCCATTGATGTAGCTGCGCGATCGGCCTTCGGCGGTGATGACCCGGCGCAAGATGCACGGACCGTCGCCTTCCAGGTCGCGCTCGGCAAGCCAGGCCCGGGCTTCGGGTATGTCTTGCAGGTCGAAAGTGGCCAGGATATCGGCCTTGTCGGCACCTGGGCGAACAACACCGCTGTCTGCACGGTCTCCCAGTGTGAGGCCCAAAGCGTCGAGCATGATCGATTTGCCGGCACCGGTCTCGCCAGTGATTACACTCATCCCGCGATCCAGTTCGAGATCGAGATGTTCAACGATGGCGTAGTTGTGTACGGACAGGTGCACCAGCATGGGAGCTGCTCCAAAACGTAATGTCTGGTTATTTATACAGTGTTTTGTTTCATGCTGACAATGGTTGTGCTTAGTTCGATTTGCTTGTTTTTTTAACTTTTTTAGCTCGAATTTGTTTTTTTGCAGGTAATGCCAGAGGGCTCTAACATCTATTTTCTGGTTTTCAGGGTCTTGAACCTGAGATTTGCGACCCCATATACCTTGGCAGAAGCGCGAGTCGAGCTCGCGGACGAAGTTTGAAAGGAGAAATCTATGGCAGACGAACAGACTATGGATACGCAGAACCAGGACGCCAACCAGGCCGCTGATGTAGCAGGTGAAGATTTGGCAGCCCGCGTGCAGGTGCTTGAAGAGCAGCTGGCAGCCGCTAATGATCAGGCTCTGCGCGTAGCTGCCGATCTGCAAAACGTTCGCCGCCGCGCCGAACAGGATGTCGAAAAGGCTCACAAATTTGCGCTGGAGAAGTTTGCAGGCGATCTGTTGCCGGTGATCGACAGTCTGGAGCGCGGTCTTGAGCTGTCCAGCCCTGACGACGAGAACATTCGTCCGATGCGCGAAGGGATTGAACTGACCCTGAAAATGTTCCAGGACACCCTGAAGCGTTATCAGCTGGAAGCGATCGACCCGCACGGCGAACCCTTCAATGCCGAGCATCATCAAGCGATGGCAATGCAGGAAAGCGCTGACCTGGAGCCAAACAGTGTGCTCAAGGTGTTTCAAAAAGGTTATCAGCTCAATGGTCGCTTGCTGCGCCCGGCTATGGTCGTAGTTAGCAAGGCGCCAGCGCCGGTTTCGCCATCGATTGACGAGCAGGCTTGAAATCGGCCGCAAGGCCCCCATTTAGAAGTCAAGCGTTAAGTAATGCCGCAGTTGGTCATCACTGCTGCGGCAACAAAATTCAAATTTAGGGAGAGTAGACATGGGCAGAATTATCGGTATTGACCTCGGGACCACCAACTCGTGTGTTTCGGTTCTTGAAAACGGTAAAGCAAAAGTTATCGAAAACGCAGAAGGCGCGCGTACTACGCCGTCGATCGTTGCGTACGCCAATGATGGCGAAATTCTGGTTGGCCAGTCGGCCAAGCGTCAGGCAGTGACCAATCCGCATAACACCCTGTACGCGGTGAAGCGTCTGATCGGTCGTCGTTTTGACGAAGAAGTTGTACAGAAAGACATTCAGATGGTTCCGTACAAGATCGCCAAGGCTGACAACGGTGACGCTTGGGTTGAAGTGAACGGCCAGAAAATGGCTCCGCCACAGATCTCGGCTGAAATTCTGAAGAAAATGAAGAAAACCGCCGAAGACTACCTCGGCGAGCCAGTGACTGAAGCGGTCATTACCGTTCCGGCCTACTTCAACGACAGCCAGCGTCAAGCTACTAAAGATGCCGGCCGTATTGCGGGTCTGGACGTTAAGCGCATCATCAACGAACCAACCGCAGCTGCTCTGGCTTACGGTATGGACAAAGCGAAGGGCGACCACACTGTCATCGTTTATGACTTGGGTGGCGGTACTTTCGACGTGTCGGTCATTGAAATTGCCGAAGTTGATGGCGAGCACCAGTTTGAAGTGCTGGCAACCAACGGTGACACGTTCCTGGGTGGTGAAGACTTTGACATCCGTCTGATCGACTACCTGGTTGACGAGTTCAAGAAAGAAAGCGGCATGAACCTTAAAGGTGACCCGCTGGCGATGCAGCGTCTGAAAGAAGCTGCTGAAAAAGCCAAGATCGAACTGTCTTCGAGCCAGTCGACTGACGTGAATCTGCCTTACATCACTGCAGATGCCACCGGTCCTAAGCACTTGAACGTGAAGATTTCTCGCGCCAAGCTGGAATCGCTGGTTGAAGACCTGGTTCAGCGCACCATCGAGCCTTGCCGCATTGCTCTGAAAGACGCTGGTATCGACGTTGGCGCGATCAACGACGTGATCTTGGTCGGTGGTCAGACTCGTATGCCGCTGGTACAGAAGCTGGTAACCGAGTTCTTCGGCAAGGAAGCACGTAAAGACGTGAACCCGGACGAAGCTGTTGCCATGGGTGCTGCTATCCAGGGCGCGGTATTGGCCGGTGATGTTAAAGACGTTCTGTTGCTGGACGTGAGCCCGCTGACTTTGGGTATCGAAACCATGGGCGGCGTAATGACTGCTCTGATCGAGAAAAACACCACGATTCCTACAAAGAAATCGCAAGTGTTCTCGACGGCTGACGACAACCAGGGCGCTGTGACCATTCACGTGCTGCAAGGTGAGCGTAAGCAAGCCGCACAGAACAAGTCGTTGGGCAAGTTCGACCTGGCTGACATTCCACCAGCTCCACGTGGCGTGCCTCAGATCGAAGTAACCTTCGACATCGATGCCAACGGCATCCTGCACGTAAGTGCAAAAGACAAGGCGACTGGCAAGTCTCAGTCCATCGTGATCAAGGCTAACTCGGGTCTGTCCGAGGAAGAAATCGCTCAGATGGTTCGCGATGCCGAGATCAATGCTGAGGAAGACCGCAAGTTCGAAGAGCTGGCAGCTGCACGTAATCAGGGCGACGCACTGGTTCACTCGACTCGCAAAATGATCGTCGATGCTGGCGACAAAGTAACCGAGGAAGAGAAAGCTGCAATCGAAGCTGCTGTAGTTGCACTTGAAGCTGCTGTTAAAGGCGACGACAAGGCTGCTATCGAAGCCAAGGTTGAAGAGCTGTCCAAGGTGTCTGCTCCGGTTGCACAGAAAATGTACGCCGAGCAAGCGAACCCGGCAGACGCAGCGGCCAAGCCAGCTGATTCGGCTGAAAAAGCGGACGACGTTGTCGACGCTGAGTTCGAAGAAGTAAAAGACAACAAGTAATTAGCTTGTTTGTCGGCCAGTTGACCGCGCTTTAGCGGTGACTGGTAGGATGTCGCCGCGCGGGAGCTTGCTCCCGCGTTGGCGTGTCTGGAGTAAAGGAATTTTTTACAGCATGCGACAAGGTCGAATGCTGGCGGTTTGGTCTGGATCTTTCTTGTTTTCCAGCCAGAGGTAACCGCTCCTGTCGGCCAATGCATTGGCTGTTAAACAGAAACCAATATCGTTGAAAAGACGTGAGTCGGGTCTGATCCTTTTCGGGCTTGGCGGGTTTGGCGAGGCTCGGGAGGGTTTTGTCGAACGTCCTTGAGAGTGCAAAGAATTATGGCAAAGCGCGACTATTACGAAATATTGGGTGTTGAACGCACTACGACTGAGATCGAGCTGAAAAAAGCTTATCGCCGCCTGGCGATGAAGCATCACCCGGATCGCAATCCGGATGACAAGGCCTCGGAAGAGCTGTTCAAGGAAGCTAACGAAGCTTACGAAGTACTGTCGGACTCCAGCAAGCGTGCGGCCTACGATCAATACGGCCATGCCGGTGTTGATCCGCAAATGGGCGGCGGCGGCGCTGGTTTTGGCGGCCAGAACTTCTCCGATATTTTTGGCGATGTGTTCAGCGATTTCTTTGGTGGAGGTCGTGGCGGCTCCCGGGGTGGCGCTCAGCGTGGTAGCGATTTGCGCTACACGCTGGAGCTGGATCTGGAAGAAGCCGTGCGCGGTACCACGGTCAATATCCGCGTTCCGACGTTGGTCAACTGCAAGCCATGTGATGGTTCGGGCGCCAAGAAGGGTTCTTCGCCTGTGACCTGCACAACCTGCGGCGGTATCGGCCAGGTGCGTATGCAGCAGGGCTTCTTTGCTGTTCAGCAGACTTGCCCGCGTTGTCATGGTCAAGGCAAGGTCATCTCTGACCCATGCGACAGCTGCCGTGGCGAAGGCCGTGTCGAGGAATACAAAACGCTTTCCGTCAAAGTCCCTGCGGGCGTTGATACCGGCGACCGCATACGTCTGTCGGGCGAAGGCGAGGCGGGCGTACAAGGTGGGCCGACTGGCGATCTGTATGTAGTGATCGATGTGCGCGAGCACGCGATTTTTCAGCGCGACGGCAAACATTTGTTCTGTGAAGTGCCAATCAGCGTGGCTGATGCAGCGTTGGGCGCAGAGCTTGAAGTGCCAACGCTGGATGGTCGGGTCAAGCTGAAAGTCCCTGAAGGCACTCAGACTGGCAAGCAGTTCCGCTTGCGTGGCAAGGGTGTTGCTCCGGTGCGGGGTGGTGGTGCAGGCGATCTGATGTGTCGCGTTGTAGTTGAAACGCCGGTCAAGTTGAGCCGTCGTCAGCGTGAGTTGATGGAGGAGTTCCGTACCACGCTGGAAGGCGATAGCTGCCACTCACCAAACGCCACTGGTTGGTTTGAAGGCGTGAAGCGTTTTTTCGGCGACCTGTAAGGAGCGGTAAATGCGACGTATAGCTGTGATGGGCGCTGCCGGGCGCATGGGCAGGACATTGATCGATGCGGTGCAGCAGCGCTCGCCAGTGTGCGGGCTGACGGCGGCAATCGTTCGTCCGGGCAGCTCTCTGGTGGGGGCTGATGCCGGTGAGCTGGCTTCTGTAGGGCGGATTGATGTGCCGTTGTCAGCCAGCCTGCAAGAGGTCTCTGCTGACTTTGACGTGCTGATCGATTTCACTTTGCCTGAAGTGATGCTGGGCAACCTGGCGGTGTGTCGCAAGCTGGGCAAGGCCATGGTGATTGGCACCACGGGCTTGAGCGCGGCGCAAAAACAGCTGTTGGTCGAAGCGGGTCAGGACATTGCGATTGTCTTTGCTTCCAACTTCAGTGTCGGGGTCAATCTGTCGTTCAAGTTGCTCGACATGGCTGCGCGGGTGATGGGTGATGATGCGGATATCGAAATCATCGAGGCTCACCACCGGCACAAGGTCGACGCACCTTCGGGAACGGCGATGCGCATGGGTGAAGTGATTGCCGATGCATTGGGGCGCGATCTGCAAAAAGTCGCGGTCTATGGTCGTGAAGGCCATACCGGTGCTCGCGAGCGTGAAACCATCGGTTTCGCTACGGTGCGCGGCGGTGATGTGGTGGGTGATCACACGGTGCTGTTTGCCACTGAAGGCGAGCGGCTCGAAATCACCCACAAGGCATCCAGTCGCATGACCTTTGCCAAGGGCGCCGTTCGAGCAGCTTTGTGGCTGGAAGGGCGCGAGCCTGGGCTGTATGACATGCAGGATGTGCTCGACCTGCGTTGAGTTATCTCTGTAAAATCGGGTTGTTGGCGCGCCAGTAGCCCGATTTTTAACCGCTAAGCGATGTTCTGTCGCATTCTCCTGTCTTTTAGACTCTTTAGCGGTAGACCAAAAAAGCCTTTTTCTGTAAGCTACAGCTTTAGTGTGTCCACTAAAAGCGCGCAGATAATTCGATGAAGAAGCGGGGTGACGTGTCCATACGTCACTCCGCTTTTTTACAACCTGCGATCGCCCTTTCAGGCTTTATTTACGGGAGGTCTTCTTGACTAAGCAAGCCATACTCGCCCTCGCTGATGGCAGCATTTTTCGCGGCGAAGCCATTGGGGCCGACGGTCAAACCGTTGGTGAGGTGGTGTTTAACACCGCAATGACTGGCTACCAGGAGATCCTTACGGATCCTTCCTACGCTCAGCAAATCGTGACCCTGACTTACCCGCATGTTGGCAATACCGGTACTACCCCGGAAGACGCCGAGTCTGATCGTGTCTGGTCCGCAGGTCTGGTAATTCGTGATCTGCCGCTGGTTGCAAGCAACTGGCGCAACACCATGTCGCTGGCCGACTACCTGAAAGCCAACAATGTTGTGGCTATCGCCGGTATCGACACCCGCCGCCTGACGCGCATCCTGCGTGAGAAAGGCGCGCAGAACGGCTGCATCATGGCCGGTGACAACATTTCTGAAGAAGCTGCCATTGCAGCTGCTCGTGGCTTCCCAGGCCTGAAGGGCATGGATCTGGCGAAAGTCGTCAGCACCGAAAAAGCCTACGAGTGGCGCTCCAGCGTCTGGAACCTGGCTACCGACAGTCACCCGACTATCGAAGCCAGCGAACTGCCTTACCACGTGGTTGCGTACGACTACGGCGTAAAGTGGAACATCCTGCGCATGTTGGTTGAGCGCGGCTGCCGCGTTACCGTGGTTCCTGCACAGACCCCGGCCAGCGATGTACTGGCACTCAACCCTGATGGCGTGTTCTTGTCCAACGGTCCAGGCGATCCTGAGCCTTGCGACTACGCGATCACGGCCATTAAGGAAGTCCTGAATACCGAAATTCCGGTGTTTGGCATCTGCCTAGGTCATCAGTTGCTAGCTCTGGCCTCGGGTGCCAAGACCGTGAAAATGGGTCATGGCCACCACGGCGCTAACCACCCGGTCCAGGATCTGGATACTGGTGTTGTGATGATCACCAGCCAGAACCACGGTTTTGCGGTAGACGAATCGAGCTTGCCAGCCAACGTACGTGCCATTCATAAGTCGCTGTTCGACGGCACGCTGCAAGGCATCGAACTGACCGACAAGAGCGCTTTCAGCTTCCAGGGTCACCCTGAAGCAAGCCCTGGCCCGAACGACGTTGCACCGCTGTTCGATCGCTTCATCAATGAGATGGCCAAGCGCCGCTGATCAGCCCCCTGCTGCAGCGCCCTGTGGCGGCCCCGATCTTCGGTGGCCCCTGGGGCGCTTCAAAAGCCTGATTGACAGCTTGCCGACTGACCTGCGGATTTGAGTGACAAACCTATGCCAAAACGTACAGACATAAAAAGCATCCTGATTCTCGGCGCTGGCCCGATTGTTATCGGCCAGGCCTGTGAATTCGACTACTCCGGCGCCCAGGCTTGTAAAGCCCTGCGCGAAGAGGGTTACCGCGTCATCCTGGTGAACTCGAACCCGGCCACGATCATGACCGACCCGGACATGGCCGACGCGACCTACATCGAGCCGATCAAATGGCAGACCGTTGCCAAGATCATCGAAAAAGAGCGCCCGGACGCACTGTTGCCGACCATGGGTGGCCAGACTGCACTGAACTGCGCACTGGATCTGGAGCGCGAAGGCGTTCTTGAGAAGTTCGGCGTAGAAATGATCGGCGCCAATGCCGACACGATCGACAAGGCTGAAGACCGTTCGCGCTTCGACAAGGCGATGAAGTCCATTGGTCTTGACTGCCCTCGCTCCGGTATTGCCCACAGCATGGAAGAGGCCAATGCGGTTCTCGAAAAGCTGGGCTTCCCGTGCATCATTCGTCCATCCTTCACCATGGGCGGCACCGGTGGCGGTATTGCTTACAACCGTGAAGAGTTCGAAGAAATCTGCGCTCGCGGTCTTGACCTGTCGCCAACCAAAGAGCTGCTGATCGACGAGTCCCTGATCGGCTGGAAAGAGTACGAGATGGAGGTTGTCCGCGATAAGAAGGACAACTGCATCATCGTTTGCTCGATCGAAAACTTCGACCCGATGGGCGTGCACACCGGTGACTCGATCACCGTTGCTCCTGCACAAACCCTGACGGACAAGGAATACCAGATCATGCGTAACGCCTCCCTGGCGGTACTGCGTGAGATCGGCGTTGAAACCGGCGGATCCAACGTTCAGTTCGGCATTTGCCCGGACACCGGCCGTATGGTCGTAATCGAAATGAACCCGCGTGTATCGCGCTCTTCAGCTCTGGCATCGAAAGCCACCGGCTTCCCGATTGCGCGCATCGCCGCCAAGCTGGCGATCGGTTACACCCTGGACGAGCTGCAAAACGAAATCACCGGCGGTGCTACGCCTGCGTCCTTCGAGCCGTCCATCGACTACGTAGTGACCAAGCTGCCGCGCTTTGCTTTTGAGAAGTTCGCCAAGGCTGACGCTCGTTTGACCACGCAGATGAAATCTGTGGGTGAAGTCATGGCTATCGGCCGGACTTTCCAGGAATCCCTGCAAAAGGCCCTTCGCGGTCTGGAAGTGGGTGTAAGCGGTCTTGATCCAAAGCTCGACCTGAGCAACCCGGAAAGCATGGCCGTGCTCAAGCGCGAGCTGACCGTGCCGGGCGCCGAGCGTATCTGGTACGTGGCTGACGCGTTCCGCGCCGGCATGACCGTCGAAGATATCTTCGGCATGAACATGATTGACCCTTGGTTCCTGGTGCAGATCGAAGATCTGATCAAGGACGAAGAAAAAATCAAGACCATGGCGCTGTCCTCAATCGACCGCGATGCCATGTATCGCCTCAAGCGCAAGGGCTTCTCCGATGCGCGCCTGGCTGTACTGCTGGGTGTCACCGAGAAAAACCTGCGTCGCCACCGTCACAAGCTGGAAGTGTTCCCGGTCTACAAGCGCGTTGACACCTGCGCCGCCGAGTTCGCCACCGACACCGCCTACATGTACTCCACCTACGAGGAAGAGTGCGAAGCCAACCCTTCGGATCGTGACAAGATCATGATCCTGGGCGGTGGCCCGAACCGTATTGGCCAAGGTATCGAGTTCGACTATTGCTGCGTTCACGCCGCTCTGGCGCTGCGTGCCGACGGTTACGAGACCATCATGGTCAACTGCAACCCGGAAACCGTTTCCACCGACTACGACACTTCGGATCGTCTGTACTTTGAATCTGTAACCCTCGAAGACGTTCTGGAAATCGTGCGGGTCGAGAAGCCAAAAGGCGTGATCGTCCAGTACGGCGGCCAAACTCCGCTGAAACTGGCCCGCGCCCTGGAAGAAGCCGGCGTACCGATCATCGGTACCAGCCCTGACGCCATCGACCGTGCAGAAGACCGTGAGCGCTTCCAGCAGATGGTTGAGCGCCTGAACCTGCGTCAGCCGCCTAACGCCACTGTGCGCAGCGAAGACGAAGCTATTCGTGCCGCTGGCAAGATCGGTTACCCGCTGGTTGTTCGTCCGTCCTACGTATTGGGCGGCCGTGCGATGGAAATCGTTTACGAAGAAGAAGAACTCAAGCGCTACCTGCGTGACGCGGTGAAAGTGTCCAACGACAGCCCTGTGCTGCTGGACCACTTCCTCAACTGCGCCATCGAAATGGACGTCGATGCTGTCTGCGACGGTACTGATGTAGTGATCGGCGCGATCATGCAGCACATCGAGCAGGCGGGTGTTCACTCGGGTGACTCTGCATGCTCGCTACCGCCGTACTCGTTGCCGCTGCACATCCAGGACGAGATGCGCGAGCAGGTCAAGAAGATGGCTCTGGAATTGGGCGTTGTCGGCCTGATGAACGTGCAGTTGGCTCTGCAGGGCGAAGATATCTACGTGATCGAAGTGAACCCGCGTGCTTCGCGTACCGTTCCTTTCGTGTCCAAGTGCATCGGTGTTTCCCTGGCGATGATCGCAGCTCGCGTGATGGCCGGTAAAACCCTGAAAGAAATCGGCTTCACCAAAGAAATCATTCCTAACTTCTACAGCGTGAAAGAGGCGGTCTTCCCGTTCGCCAAATTCCCGGGTGTTGACCCGATTCTCGGCCCTGAGATGAAGTCCACCGGTGAAGTGATGGGCGTGGGCGATACCTTCGGCGAAGCTTTTGCCAAGGCCCAGATGGGTGCAAGCGAAGTACTGCCGACTGGTGGTACTGCCTTCATCAGCGTTCGTGACGACGACAAGCCCTTGGTGGCCGGCGTTGCTCGCGACCTGATCAGCCTGGGCTTCGAAATCGTTTCGACTGCTGGTACTGCCAAGTTCATCGAAGCTGCAGGCTTGAAAGTGCGCCGCGTGAACAAGGTGACCGAGGGTCGTCCGCACGTTGTCGACATGATCAAGAATGACGAAGTTACCTTGATTATCAACACCACCGAAGGTCGTCAGTCGATTGCTGACTCCTATTCCATTCGTCGCAACGCGCTGCAGCACAAGATCTACTGCACCACGACCATTGCTGCTGGCGAAGCGATCTGTGAAGCGCTTAAATTCGGTCCTGAAAAAACCGTCCGCCGCTTGCAGGATCTACACGCAGGATTGAAGTCATGATCAAGTACCCAATGACCGTCCAGGGCCACAAGGCCCTGGAAGAAGAGCTCGCACACCTGACCAAGGTTGTTCGGCCAAAGCTGAGCAAGGAAATCGGTACGGCGCGTGAGCTCGGCGACCTGAAAGAAAACGCGGAATACCATGCGGCTCGTGAGCTTCAAGGTATGTCTGAGGCTCGTATCCGTGATATCGAAGGTCGCCTGCAGAACGCAGTAGTGATTGATGTGACGGCTATTCCTCATACCGGTAAGGTGATTTTCGGTACGACGGTCGAAATCGCTAACGTTGAAACTGACGAACGCGTTGTCTATCAGATCGTTGGTGAAGATGAAGCTGACTTCAAACTCGGAAAAATCTCCGTCGGCTCGCCGCTTGCTCGTGCCTTGATTGCCAAGGAAGAGGGTGACGTAGTCGCGGTGAAAACACCTGGCGGTGTTATCGAATACGAGATCATTGAAGTACGTCACATCTAAGAATGACGCCCGCCTTGTGCGGGCGCACTTCTTTGGCGGCTGACCCGGGTGTTCCGGGTTGGCAGCGTGTGGTTGTTGCACACAGAATTTTTAGCGGTGCTGGCCCCTACACGGTTGGCAGCGTTGCAGGTTGAAGGCAGTTGGCAGGTGGGGAAGGATTGCGTTGGGCGTCTCTGGCTGCCTGATGCGTTGCGCGGGCAGTTCTTGCATGACTCTCGGGTATTACCCTGGAAGAGTTTCAGGGCGCGCCAGGCGCACCCTTGACCCTTGTCGACATCACTTGAAGCGATGGATGTTCGACAGTTGCTTGTTTACATTGACGTTCTTGCGGTACAGAAGCGCCATTTTACCGATAACCTGTACCAATTCCGCTTTGCCGGCCTTGCACATTTGTGCGACGGCCTCCAGGCGGGATTCGCGATCCAGGATGTTGACTTTGATTTTAATCAACTCGTGATCGCCCAATGCGCGTTCGAGTTCGGCTAAAACACCTTCAGTCAAACCATTGTCAGCCACAGTCAAAACTGGTTTCAGATGGTGGCCAATGGACTTGTACTGTTTCTTCTGCTCTTGAGTGAGCGGCATAATCTGACCCCTGTGTCTGATCTTGTAAAAAGCGGCGGCCAGTTTACCCGAGCGAGTCACAGACCGCCCGGTTAATCACGACCCGTTTAAAATTTTTGAGGTGGCCCGTGGCCCGTTCCAAGACTAGCCTTAACTGGCTGAAAGAGCATTTCAACGATCCATACGTCAAAATGGCGCAAAAAGACGGGTACCGCTCGCGTGCCAGCTACAAATTGCTGGAGATTCAAGAGCGTGATCGCCTGATTCGTCCCGGCATGACGGTTATTGATCTCGGGGCTGCCCCGGGTGGCTGGTCGCAGGTGACCAGCCGTCTGATCGGCGGTCAGGGGCGATTGATCGCATCCGACATCCTGGACATGGACAGTATTCCTGATGTGACCTTCATCAAGGGTGACTTTACCGAGGACGCAGTGCTTGCGCAGATCCTCGAGGCTGTCGGAAATACGCAAGTAGACCTTGTGATTTCAGATATGGCCCCCAATATGAGTGGATTGGCAGCTGTGGATATGCCTCGGGCGATGTTCCTGTGTGAGTTGGCACTGGATCTTGCCGGTCGTGTCCTACGTCCAGGTGGTGATTTTCTGATTAAAGTTTTCCAAGGTGAAGGCTTTGATCAGTACCACAAAGATATTCGCAAGCTGTTCGACAAGGTGCAGATGCGCAAGCCGTCGTCGTCTCGAGACAGGTCCCGCGAGCAGTATTTGCTGGGGCGCGGCTTCCGCGGTATCGATGGTTCTGCCAGTGATGAGCGTCTTTGACAAGGGCGATAGTTTTTTTTGAATCGCTTTACAGATCTGGCATAACGAATATTGTGTAGTCAAAGTTTCACAAAGGGTTACAGACGGAGCCTGCAAGGGTTGTAGGCAATGTAGTAAGTTATGCCGGTGAATATCATGCGAAGCACGCTTCAGTAGCGGGGCTTGCTTCAGAGGGTAGCTAATTGAACGATATGGCAAAGAATCTGATCCTGTGGTTGATCATCGCCGCTGTCCTGGTGACAGTGATGAACAACTTCTCCAGTCCAAACGAGCCACAAACCCTCAACTATTCCGACTTCATCCAGCAAGTTAAGGATGGCAAGGTCGAGCGCGTTGCCGTGGATGGCTACGTGATTACCGGCAAACGCAGCGATGGCGATTCCTTCAAAACCATCCGTCCGGCTATTCAGGACAACGGTTTGATCGGTGATCTGGTAGATAACCATGTGACCGTTGAAGGCAAACTGCCAGAGCAACAAAGCATCTGGACTCAGCTGCTGGTTGCTAGCTTCCCGATTCTGGTGATCATCGCAGTCTTCATGTTCTTCATGCGTCAAATGCAGGGCGGTGCCGGCGGTAAAGGCGGCCCGATGAGCTTTGGCAAGAGCAAGGCGCGACTGCTGTCGGAAGATCAAGTCAAGACGACTCTGGCTGACGTAGCAGGTTGTGATGAGGCCAAGGAAGAAGTAGGCGAGCTGGTTGAGTTCCTGCGCGATCCGGGCAAGTTCCAGCGCCTGGGTGGTCGTATTCCTCGCGGTGTGCTGATGGTTGGCCCGCCAGGTACCGGTAAAACCCTGATTGCCAAGGCAATCGCTGGCGAAGCCAAGGTGCCGTTTTTCACTATTTCCGGTTCCGACTTTGTTGAAATGTTCGTGGGCGTCGGCGCAAGCCGTGTTCGTGACATGTTTGAACAAGCCAAGAAGCACGCGCCATGCATCATCTTCATCGACGAAATCGATGCTGTTGGTCGTCACCGTGGTAACGGTATGGGCGGCGGTCATGATGAGCGCGAGCAGACACTTAACCAATTGCTGGTTGAGATGGACGGCTTTGAAATGAATGACGGCATCATTGTGATTGCCGCCACCAACCGTCCTGACGTACTTGACCCCGCGCTGTTGCGTCCAGGTCGTTTTGACCGTCAGGTCGTTGTTGGCTTGCCGGACATTCGTGGTCGCGAGCAGATCCTCAAGGTGCACATGCGCAAAGTGCCAATGGGCGATGATGTTCAGCCGGGCGTGATTGCACGTGGTACACCGGGCTTCTCGGGTGCTGATCTGGCGAACCTGGTGAACGAGGCTTCGCTGTTTGCAGCGCGCACCGGCAAGCGTGTTGTTGAAATGAAAGAGTTTGAGTTGGCAAAAGACAAGATCATGATGGGCGCCGAGCGCAAATCGATGGTCATGTCGGACAAAGAAAAGCGCAACACGGCTTATCACGAAGCGGGTCACGCTATCGTTGGACGTGTAGTGCCTGAGCATGATCCGGTCTACAAGGTTTCGATCATTCCTCGTGGCCGCGCCCTTGGCGTTACCATGTTCTTGCCGGAAGAAGATCGCTACAGCTTGTCCAAGCGTGCGCTGATCAGCCAGATCTGTTCGCTCTATGGCGGTCGTATCGCTGAAGAGATGACGCTGGGCTTTGACGGTGTTACCACCGGGGCGTCCAACGACATCATGCGTGCGAGCCAAATCGCCCGGAACATGGTGACCAAGTGGGGCTTGTCCGAAAAACTGGGCCCGTTGATGTATGCCGAAGACGAAGAGTCTTATCTGGGTCGCGGTGGTGGTCAGTCTGCGAGCGTTTCGGGTGATACAGCCAAGCTGATCGACTCCGAAGTGCGCAGCATCATTGATCAGTGTTACAACACGGCCAAGCAGATCCTGACCGAAAACCGTGACAAGCTTGATGCCATGGCTGACGCACTGATGAAGTACGAAACGATCGATGCCGATCAGATCGACGACATCATGGCAGGTCGTCCGCCACGCGAGCCGCGTGACTGGGAAGACGGTAGCTCGGGTACCCCGACTGCCCCGACGCTCGATAAAACCGAGCGTCCGGAAACACCTATCGGCGGCCCTGCTGCTGATCAATAAGGCTTGAAATGACTTCTGTTCAGTCCTCAACCCGGTTGCCTTGCGGCAACCGGGTTCTTGATTTGGCCCGTACGCATGTTATGGGCATTCTCAATGTTACCCCTGATTCCTTTTCCGACGGCGGCCGCTTTGCTGCTCTGGATGCAGCTGTGCGTCATGCGCAGGCGATGGTTCTGGCCGGTGCAACCCTGATTGATGTTGGCGGTGAGTCAACACGTCCGGGAGCGCCTGTGGTTTCGCCCCAGGAAGAGCTCGATCGGGTTGCTCCTGTTGTCGAACGCATAAGTCGGGAACTGGATGTCATTATTTCGGTCGATACCTCCGCGCCAATAGTCATGACAGAGGTTGCGCGCCTCGGGGCGGGCCTCATCAATGATGTGCGCTCGCTGCGCCGTGAAGGCGCCTTGCAGGCGGCTGCGGCTACTGGTTTGCCGGTGTGCCTGATGCACATGCTCGGTGAGCCGGGCGATATGCAGGACAATCCTCATTACGATGACTTGGTAGGCGAGGTTTCGGCGTTCCTGGTCGATAGCATGGCCCGGTGTGCAATAGGCGGCATTGGGCCTGAGCGCATCGTGCTGGACCCGGGGTTTGGCTTTGCAAAAACATTGCAGCACAACTTGAGCCTGTTCAAGCATATGGAGGCCCTGCATGCACTGGGGCGACCGTTGCTGGTGGGCGTGTCACGTAAAAGTATGGTCGGGCAAACACTGAACCGGCCGGTTGCAGAGCGTCTATATGGCAGTCTGGCGCTTGCAGCTTTGGCGATGACCAAAGGGGCGCGTATTTTACGAGTCCACGATGTTGCCGAAACAGTTGATGTGGTACGGATGATCGCAGCGGTAGATTCCGCCGACTAAGAATGATGGAGCACTTATGACAAAGAAGTATTTTGGCACCGACGGTATTCGTGGTCGGGTCGGCGTTTACCCGATTACCCCTGACTTTATGCTCAAGTTGGGTTGGGCGGCGGGCATGGCGTTTCGTAGCAAGGGTGCTTGCCGGATCCTGGTAGGCAAGGACACTCGTATATCGGGCTACATGTTCGAGTCCGCACTTGAGGCGGGTTTGTCTGCTGCCGGGGCTGATGTGATGCTGCTGGGCCCTATGCCCACGCCGGCTATTGCCTACCTGACGCGCACCTTCCATGCCGAAGCAGGCATCGTGATCAGTGCGTCACACAATCCTCATGACGATAACGGCATCAAGTTCTTTTCCGGGGACGGCACCAAGCTCCCTGATGATGTTGAATTGATGATTGAAGAGTTGCTGGACGCACCCATGACAGTTGTCGAGTCTGACAAGCTGGGGAAAGTGTCTCGTATCAATGATGCTCCGGGTCGCTATATCGAGTTCTGCAAAAGCAGTGTGCCTAGCAGCACCAACTTCAGCGGCCTCAAGATCGTTCTCGACTGCGCTCACGGTGCGACCTACAAGGTTGCGCCTAGTGTTTTCAAGGAGCTGGGTGCGCAAGTCATCGTGCTCTCGGCTCAGCCTGATGGCCTGAACATCAACGAAAACTGCGGCTCGACCCATATGGGCCAGTTGCAGGCTGCCGTTGTGGCTGAAGGTGCGGACCTGGGTATCGCTTTTGATGGCGATGGTGATCGGGTTCTTATGGTCGATCATACCGGTGCCGTCGTCGATGGCGATGAGCTGCTGTTCATCATCGCCCGTGATTTGCACGAGCGTGGCAAGTTGCAAGGTGGCGTCGTCGGTACGCTGATGAGCAACCTTGGGCTTGAACTGGCGCTGGCTGACCTGGGCATTCCGTTTGTGCGTGCCAACGTGGGGGACCGTTACGTCATCGCAGGCCTCCAAGAACGCGATTGGCTGGTGGGTGGCGAGAACTCCGGACACATCGTCTGCTTCCAGCACACCACGACCGGCGATGCGATCATCGCTGCGCTTCAAGTGCTTCTGTCTTTGCGTCGTCGTGATGAAAGTCTGGCTCAGTCGCGCCAGGCATTGCGTAAGTGTCCGCAGATTCTGGTGAACGTACGTTTTGCAGGCGGTGTGAATCCTGTCGAGCATCCGGCCGTCAAAGAAGCCTGTGCGCGTGTGACCGAGGCCATGAATGGTCGTGGTCGCGTGCTGCTGCGCAAGTCGGGAACAGAGCCTTTGGTGCGCGTAATGGTCGAAGGTGACGACGAAAACATGGTTCGCGGCTACGCCGATGAGCTTGCAAAACTGGTAAGTGAAGTTTGTGCCTGAATTCGGCTTGCCAGCGCGGATGTGGTTGGGTAACATCTGCGCCCACTTTGACCGACGAGGTAAAGCATGCGTCGCACTATGGTAGCTGGTAACTGGAAGATGCACGGTACCCGCGCCAGCGTCGCTGAGCTGATCGACGGTCTGCGTGGTCTGGTCTTGCCGAACGATGTTGATGTTGCAGTATTCCCGCCTCAGCTGTTTATTGATCGAGTGATCAATGGCTTGCAAGGCGCAGCGATTTCGGTCGGTGCCCAGGATGCTGCAGTGGAGTCGGGGCAGGGCGCACTGACTGGCGAGATTTCATCGAGCCAGTTAGTAGACGCAGGTTGCAAACTGGTGCTTGTGGGTCACTCCGAACGTCGCCTGATTCTGGGTGAGCAGGACGAGACGCTCAATCGCAAGTTTGCAGCGGCTCAAGCCTCTGGCTTGACGCCAGTGTTGTGCATAGGGGAAACCCTGGAGCAGCGCGAAGCGGGGCAAACGCTTGAAGTGGTAGGGCGTCAGCTGGATGTCGTGATTGACGAGTTTGGCATTGATGCTTTTGTAAATGCTGTGATTGCATACGAGCCGGTTTGGGCCATTGGCACCGGACTGACCGCATCACCACAGCAGGCGCAAGATGTGCATGCGGCCATTCGCGCACAACTGGCGCAAAAGAATTCTGAAGTGGCACAAGGTGTGCGACTTCTATACGGCGGCAGCGTGAAGGCGGCCAATGCGGTCGAACTGTTCAGCATGCCGGATATCGATGGGGGACTCATTGGCGGGGCTTCCCTGAATGCAGATGAGTTCGGTGCGATCATTCGTGCCGCAGGAAACTGAAAATGCTGGATAACGTCGTAACTGTGTTTCATCTGCTGACAGCATTGGGTGTAATTGCCCTGGTTTTGCTGCAACAGGGTAAGGGAGCGGATGCTGGAGCATCTTTTGGCGCAGGTGCATCAAATACTGTGTTCGGAAGCCAAGGTTCCTCTACCTTTCTTAGTAAGTTTACTGCTATACTTGCCGCAGGTTTTTTCATAACCAGCTTAGGGTTAGGTTACTTTGCTAAAGAGAAAGCTGAACAGCTGACTCAAGTAGGTTTGCCAAATCCAGCGGTGTTGGAAGTTCCAGTGCAAAAGCCGGCTTCAGATGATGTTCCGGTGCTTCAAGAGCAAAAGTCGGCAACTCCTGCGACTGACGTACCTCCAGCTCAAGAGCAAAAGTAAAACGGGTTTCATGATGTAATGTAGTATTGCCGAGGTGGTGGAATTGGTAGACACGCAACCTTGAGGTGGTTGTGCCCATAGGGTGTAGGGGTTCGAGTCCCCTTCTCGGTACCAATTATCAAGAATGCCCGCAGTAGCGGGCTTTCTTGTATGTGGAAGGTTGGATTGACCCTGAAAAGGATCAACCGTATACTTCCGCTCCAGCTTTGTCGCGGGATGGAGCAGTCTGGTAGCTCGTCGGGCTCATAACCCGAAGGTCGTCGGTTCAAATCCGGCTCCCGCAACCAGTTTTAGCGGAGCCCCTTATTAGGGGCTTTTTGTTAACTGGACACTTTATAGCGTCGGTATTCAACGACGTTTCAGAGATGGGCGCTTCGCCCATTTTTTCATTTTGCACAGCATGCACAAACATGCACTAGGGGGTTCAGGTGTCGAGCAAGCTAGAACAGTTGCAGGACTTGTTGGCCCCGGTGATCGTGGCCCTTGGCTATGAATGCTGGGGTATTGAATTTTCGGCTCAAGGCCGCCATTCAATGTTGCGTGTGTATATCGACAAGGAAGGCGGCGTATTGGTGGATGACTGCGCAATTGTCAGTCGTCAGATCAGCGGCGTTCTGGATGTCGAAGATCCTATCGCTGTTGAATACACCCTTGAAGTTTCTTCTCCTGGCATGGAACGCCCACTGTTCACCATTGAGCAGTTTGCGAAATTTGCCGGTGAGCAAGTGAGGATCAAGCTGCGCTCGCCTTTCGAAGGGCGACGCAACTTTCAGGGCCTTCTGCGCGGCGTAGAGGAGCAGGACATTGTGGTGCAGGTTGAAGACCATGAATTCCTGTTGCCGATCGATATGATCGACAAGGCCAACATTATTCCCAGTTTTGACTGAGACGCGGATCCCGCGGATCCAATGGCTTGCGAAAGGCGAGGCGTACGATGAGCAAAGAAGTACTGCTGGTTGTTGAGTCGGTGTCCAATGAAAAGGGCGTACCGGCAAACGTTATTTTTGAAGCGCTGGAGCTGGCTCTGGCCACCGCGACCAAAAAGCGTTTTGAGGACGAAGTCGAACTGCGTGTGGAGATCAATCGCCACACCGGTAACTATGAGACTTTCCGTCGCTGGACTGTGGTCGAAGACGAAGATCTGGATGATCCAGCATACGAGTTGGCGGTTGACCAGGCCCAGGCGAAACAGCCAGGCGCTGTAGCCGGCGATATTATCGAAGAAAAGATCGATTCTATCGAATTCGGTCGGATTGCTGCACAAACGGCCAAACAGGTCATTGTGCAAAAAGTCCGCGAAGCCGAGCGTGCTCAAGTAGTCGATGCTTATCGCGAGCGTCTGGGCGAGATCATTTCGGGCACCGTTAAAAAAGTGACACGTGACAATGTGATCGTTGATCTGGGCAATAACGCTGAAGCGTTGCTGGCCCGTGAAGACATCATTTCCCGTGAGACTTTCCGTGTTGGCGTACGCCTTCGCGCGCTGCTCAAAGAAATCCGCACTGAGAACCGCGGCCCTCAGCTGATTCTGTCGCGTACCGCGCCAGAAATGCTGATCGAGTTGTTCCGCATTGAAGTGCCAGAGATCTCCGAAGGCCTGATCGAAGTGATGGCGGCCTCCCGCGATCCTGGATCTCGCGCTAAAATAGCCGTTCGCTCCAAAGACAAACGCATTGATCCGCAAGGTGCCTGCATTGGTATGCGCGGTTCGCGTGTCCAGGCAGTGTCCGGCGAATTGGGCGGAGAGCGAGTGGATATCGTCCTTTGGGATGACAACCCGGCGCAGTTCGTGATCAACGCAATGTCGCCAGCTGAAGTGGCGGCAATTATCGTCGACGAAGATGCCCATGCAATGGACATCGCCGTTGGCGCAGACAATCTGGCCCAGGCGATTGGTCGCGGCGGTCAGAACGTACGTCTGGCCAGCCAGTTGACCGGCTGGACCTTGAACGTGATGACCGAATCGGACATCCAGGCTAAGCAGCAAGCAGAAACCGGCGATATCCTGCGCAACTTCATCGAAGAGCTGGAAGTTGATGAAGACCTGGCGCAGGTACTGGTAGATGAAGGCTTTACTAGCCTGGAAGAGATTGCCTACGTACCGGTGGAAGAAATGCTCAACATCGATGGCTTTGACGAAGATACCGTCAACGAGCTTCGCGCTCGGGCCAAGGATCGACTGTTGACTAAAGCCATCGCTACTGAGGAAAAGCTGGCAGACGCCCATCCGGCCGAAGACCTGCTCTCGCTTGAGGGTATGGACAAGGATTTGGCGATGGAACTGGCGGTGCGCGGCGTAATTACCCGCGAAGACCTGGCCGAGCAGTCTATTGACGACCTGCTCGACATCGACGGCATTGACGATGATCGTGCCGGCAAGTTGATCATGGCCGCCCGAGCCCATTGGTTCGAGTAATTAGGCGCGGCCTGAGGAGAGAAATGCATGACGCAAGTCACGGTGAAACAACTGGCCGATGAGGTCAAAACACCGGTTGAGCGCCTGTTGCAGCAGATGCGTGAGGCAGGTCTGCCGCACAACGCCGCCGAGCAGAATGTGACCGACAGTGAGAAGCAAGCTCTGCTGACTCACCTGAAAAGCAGCCACAAGGCTAAAGTGGAAGAACCGCGCAAGATCACTTTGCAGCGTAAAACCACCAGTACCCTTCGTGTTGCTGGCAGCAAAAGCATTAGCGTTGAAGTACGCAAGAAGAAAGTCTTCGTACAGCAAAGCCCGGAAGAAATCGAAGCCGAGCGTAAACGTGAGATGGATGAACGTCGTGCAGTAGAAAGTGCCGCACGTCAAAAGGCTGAAGAAGAGTCCAAGCGTCGCGCCGAAGAAGAAGCGCGCCGTCAGCCTGCATCTACTCCTGCGCAAGCTCCAGCTGTTGCGGCACCTGCACCCGTGCAAACTGCACCGGCAGCAGCACCTGCACCAGCTGCTGATGCACGCAAGCGTGACGAACAGCGTCGCCCGGACAAGCCACGTGCTGACGATAACAATCGTCGCGGTAGTGGTGACGGCGATCGTAAAAACGCTCCGCATCGTGCCTCGGTTAAAGAAAAAGCACCGACTCCACGTGTTGCTCCACGCACTTCCGACGAAGAAAGCGACAGCTTCCGTCGCGGTGGTCGTGGCAAGGGCAAGCTGAAGAAGCGTAACGCTCACGGTTTCCAGAGCCCAACCGGCCCTGTAGTTCGTGACGTGCAGATTGGCGAGACCATCACTGTCGGCGATTTGGCTGCACAGATGTCGGTCAAGGCTGCCGAAGTCATCAAGTTCATGTTCAAGCTGGGTACTCCAGCGACCATCAACCAGGTACTTGATCAGGAAACTGCTCAACTGGTTGCTGAAGAACTGGGCCACAAAGTGACTCTGGTAAGCGACAACGCCCTGGAAGATTCCCTGGCCGAGTCCCTGAAATTCGAAGGCGAGTCGTTCTCCCGTGCTCCGGTTGTGACCGTAATGGGCCACGTTGACCACGGTAAAACTTCCCTGCTCGACTACATCCGTCGTGCCAAGGTAGCTGCTGGCGAAGCCGGTGGCATTACTCAGCACATCGGTGCGTACCACGTTGAAACCGAACGCGGCATGGTCACTTTCCTCGATACCCCGGGTCACGCTGCGTTTACCGCAATGCGTGCACGTGGTGCCAAGGCGACTGACATCGTGATTCTGGTTGTGGCTGCAGACGACGGCGTAATGCCGCAAACCATCGAAGCTGTTCAGCATGCGAAAGCAGCTGGCGTGCCTCTGGTTGTTGCAGTGAACAAAATCGACAAGCCAGGTGCTGATCTCGATCGCATCCGCAGCGAATTGTCCGTTCACGGCGTGACCTCGGAAGAGTGGGGTGGTGACACTCCGTTTGTTTCGGTCTCGGCGAAAATGGGTACCGGCGTTGACGAATTGCTCGAAGCCGTATTGCTGCAAGCTGAAGTTCTGGAACTCAAGGCCACTCCATCGGCTCCCGGCCGTGGCGTAGTTGTTGAGTCCCGTCTGGACAAAGGCCGTGGCCCTGTTGCAACTGTGCTGGTTCAAGACGGTACCCTGCGCCAAGGCGACATGGTTCTGGTTGGCTCCAACTACGGTCGCATCCGTGCCATGCTCGATGAGAACGGCAAGCCTATCAAGGAAGCCGGTCCATCCATCCCTGTCGAGATTCTCGGCCTGGACGGAACGCCAGATGCTGGCGACGAGATGAGCGTAATGACTGACGAGAAGAAGGCACGTGAAGTTGCCCTGTTCCGTCAAGGCAAGTTCCGCGAAGTGAAACTGGCGCGTGCTCACGCAGGCAAGCTGGAAAACATCTTCGAGAACATGGGCCAGGAAGAGAAGAAGACGCTTAACATCGTCCTCAAATCTGACGTCCGTGGTTCGTTGGAAGCTCTGCAGGGCGCGTTGAGCGGCCTGGGTAATGACGAAGTGCAAGTGCGCGTAGTAGGCGGCGGTGTCGGTGGTATCACCGAGAGCGACGCTAACCTGGCACTGGCCTCCAACGCTGTACTGTTTGGCTTCAACGTGCGTGCCGATGCTGGCGCTCGCAAGATTGTCGAGCAGGAAGGCCTGGACATGCGTTACTACAACGTCATCTACGACATCATCGAAGACGTCAAGAAAGCCCTTACCGGCATGCTTGGCAGCGACGTTCGGGAGAATATCCTGGGTATTGCTGAAGTCCGTGACGTGTTCCGTTCGCCTAAATTCGGCGCGGTTGCAGGTTGCATGGTGCTTGAAGGTGTTGTTCACCGTAACCGTCCAATCCGCGTATTGCGTGAAGACATCGTTATCTACGAAGGCGAGCTGGAATCCCTGCGTCGCTTTAAAGATGACATGTCCGAAGTGCGTGCCGGCATGGAATGCGGTATCGGCGTCAAGAGCTACAACGACGTTAAAGTCGGTGACAAGATCGAAGTGTTCGAGAAGGTCCAGGTTGCTCGCAGCCTCTAACTCGCGAGCCTCAAGAGTGAGGACGAGCCCGCGCATGCACATGCGCAGTGCTCGGCCTGGACTCTAAACGCAACGCCCGGTCCGGCTTCTGTCGTGCCGGGCGTTTGCCGCTTTCAGACCGCATGGGTTTCCCATGGGTGAGTAACAGGTAACAAGACATGGCAAAAGAATATAGCCGTACCCAACGTATTGGCGATCAGATGCAGCGCGAGCTGGCACAGCTGATCCGTCGTGAAGTCAAAGACCCGCGTGTGGGTCTGGTCACCATTACAGCTGTTGAAGTCAGCCGTGACGTCGGTCACGCCAAGATCTTCATCACCGTGATGGGTGAGGACAGCGCTGAAGAGATCGCTCAAAGCATCAAGGTGCTGAACTCGGCAGCGGGTTTCCTGCGCATGCAACTGGCGCGTGAAATGAAACTGCGCAGCGTTCCACAGCTGCACTTCCACTACGATGAAAGTGTCGTGCGTGGCGCTCACCTGTCCGCTTTGATCGAGCGTGCAGTGGCTGAAGACAATCAGCACCCTGAAGCCACTGCTCCCGAAGACACCAAGGAGTAACCGGTGGCTCAGGTTAAGCGTATCCGTCGTAACGTCAGCGGCATCATCCTGCTCGACAAGCCACTTGGATTCACTTCCAACGCGGCCCTGCAGAAAGTTCGCTGGCTGCTCAATGCCGAGAAGGCAGGGCACACCGGTAGCCTCGATCCATTAGCCAGCGGTGTTTTGCCGCTGTGCTTTGGCGAAGCCACCAAGTTTTCGCAATACCTGCTCGATTCCGACAAGGGTTATGAAACCCTTATGCAATTGGGCAAGACCACCACCACTGCAGACGCTGAAGGCGATGTTTTGCTGACACGTCCAGTGACCGTTGGTCGCGCCGATATCGAAGCTGTTTTACCAAGTTTTCGTGGGAAAATCAGTCAGATACCGCCGATGTACTCTGCACTCAAGCGAGACGGACAGCCGCTTTACAAGTTGGCCCGTGCAGGCGAAGTGGTGGAGCGTGAACCACGTTCTGTTACTATTACCCGCCTCGAATTGCTGGCCAGCGAAGGCGACACTGCGCGCTTGGCCGTCGACTGCACCAAAGGCACCTATATCCGTACCCTCGTGGAAGATATCGGTGAGCAACTGGGTTGCGGTGCATACGTTGCGCAGCTGCGTCGTACACACGCCGGACCTTTCAGCCTGGCCCAAACGGTGACGCTGGAAGAGTTGGAGGCTGTGCATGCCGAAGGCGGCAACGAAGCGGTTGATCGCTTCCTGATGCCATCGGACAGCGGCTTGCTGGACTGGCCATTACTGCACTTCTCGGAACACAGTGCGTTCTATTGGCTTAATGGCCAACCGGTTCGTGCTCCTGATGCCCCGAAGTTCGGTATGGTGCGGGTACAAGATCACAACGGTCGCTTTATCGGTATCGGTGAAGTGAGCGAAGACGGGCGCATTGCGCCGCGTCGACTGATTCGGTCGGAATGACCGAAACCAGGCTGCTTCGGGATGTAATACTCTTGGCGCAGACTGGAATGAGGGTGGCTGTTATTAGGCACGGTCACATCTCACTTTTAAATACGAGGATTTGTCCTCGGCCTATTGGATCTGTCTTGTTCGCAAACAGGCCCTAATTGAAAGGAAAGCCAAATGGCACTTACAGTTGAACACAAAGCAGAAATCGTAGCTGACTACCAGCAAGCTCCAGGTGATACAGGTTCTCCAGAAGTGCAGGTTGCACTGCTGACCTTTAACATCAACACGCTGCAAGGTCACTTCAAGGCAAACATCAAGGATCACCACTCCCGTCGTGGTCTGATCCGTATGGTTAACCAGCGTCGTAAGCTGCTGGACTACCTCAAAGGCAAAAACGTTGAGCGTTACAAAACGCTGATCGCTCGCCTGGGTCTGCGTCGCTAATAGCGATGTTGCTAGAGGCTGGTTGTCTGTCGTGCGTTTGCGGGTTTCCCGCAGGCGAACGGCAGGCTTCCAGCCTCAAGTTTTATCTGGACTAGACGGATTCTTACGAAAGCTTGCCGCAAGGGCTGTTTTCGTAAGCATCTTGAGTCGGGTCACTACCCGATGTTGCACATGACTTTCGCAAGAAACCCGTTCCCCAAGAGCCACAAAGAAGGTAGGACACCGTGAACCCGGTTATCAAAAAATTTCAGTTCGGTCAGTCGACCGTTACTCTCGAGACTGGCCGTATCGCCCGTCAAGCCTCCGGCGCAGTATTGGTCACCGTTGACGACGACGTCAGCGTGTTGGTGACTGTTGTCGGCTCCAAGCAAGCTGATCCAGGCAAGGGTTTCTTCCCTCTGTCTGTTCACTACCAGGAAAAAACCTACGCCGCGGGTAAAATCCCAGGCGGTTTCTTCAAGCGTGAAGGTCGCCCTTCCGAGAAAGAGACCCTGACGTCGCGTCTGATCGACCGTCCGATCCGTCCGCTGTTCCCAGAAGGTTTCATGAACGAAGTGCAGGTTGTCTGCACCGTTCTGTCCACCAGCAAGAAAACCGATCCGGACGTCGCTGCGATGATCGGTACTTCGGCAGCCCTGGCTATCTCCGGCATTCCTTTTGATGGTCCGATCGGCGCTGCTCGCGTTGCTTACCACGAAAGCACCGGCTACCTGCTGAACCCGACTTACGAGCAACTGGCCGCTTCGAGCCTGGACATGGTTGTTGCCGGTACGTCGGAAGCCGTATTGATGGTTGAATCGGAAGCCAAAGAGCTGACCGAAGATCAGATGCTGGGCGCCGTACTGTTTGCCCACGACGAATTCCAGGTGGTTATCCAGGCTGTTAAAGAGCTGGCCGCCGAAGCTGCAAAACCAACGTGGGACTGGGCTGCTGCCCCTGAAGCCACCGAACTGCTGGGCGCTATCCGTGCCGAGTTCGGCGAAGCAATCTCCCAGGCTTACACCATCACCGTCAAAGCAGACCGCTACACACGTCTGGGCGAGTTGAAGGATCAGGTTGTAGCCAAGCTGTCCGGTGAAGAAGGCCAGCCTTCTGCCAGCGAAGTCAAAGCTGCTTTCGGCGAAATCGAATACCGCACCGTTCGTGAAAACATCGTTAACGGCAAGCCGCGTATCGATGGCCGCGACACCAAGACTGTTCGTCCTCTGAACATCGAAGTGGGTGTTCTGCCCAAGACCCACGGTTCCGCACTCTTCACCCGTGGCGAAACTCAGGCTCTGGTTGTTGCAACGCTGGGTACTGCCCGTGACGCACAACTGCTGGACACCCTGGAAGGCGAGAAAAAAGACCCGTTCATGCTGCACTACAACTTCCCTCCGTTCTCGGTAGGTGAGTGTGGTCGCATGGGTGGCGCTGGTCGTCGCGAAATCGGTCACGGCCGTCTGGCGCGTCGTTCGGTTCAGGCCATGCTGCCTGCTGCTGACGTGTTCCCGTACACCATCCGTGTGGTATCGGAAATCACCGAATCCAACGGTTCCAGCTCGATGGCATCGGTATGTGGTGCTTCCCTGGCATTGATGGATGCTGGTGTTCCGATGAAGGCACCAGTTGCCGGTATCGCCATGGGTCTGGTTAAAGAAGGCGAGAAATTCGCTGTTCTGACCGACATCCTGGGTGACGAAGATCACTTGGGCGACATGGACTTCAAAGTAGCCGGTACCGCTAAAGGTGTTACCGCGCTGCAGATGGACATCAAGATCAAGGGCATCACCGAAGAAATCATGGAGATCGCACTGGGCCAGGCCCTGGACGCTCGCCTGAACATCTTGGGCCAGATGAACCAGATCATTGCCGTATCGCGTAACGAGCTGTCTGCCAACGCTCCGACCATGATTGCAATGAAAATCGACACCGACAAAATCCGTGATGTCATCGGTAAAGGCGGCGCGACTATCCGTGCAATCTGTGAAGAAACCAAAGCTTCGATCGATATCGAAGACGACGGTTCGATCAAGATCTTCGGCGAAACCAAAGAAGCAGCAGAAGCTGCGCGTCAGCGCGTTCTGGGCATCACCGCAGAAGCAGAGATCGGCAAGATCTACGTGGGCAAGGTTGAGCGCATCGTCGACTTCGGCGCATTCGTAAACATCCTGCCAGGCAAAGACGGCCTGGTTCACATCTCCATGCTGAGCGACGCTCGCGTTGAGAAAGTGACTGACATTCTTAAAGAAGGTCAGGAAGTGGAAGTACTGGTACTGGACGTGGACAACCGCGGCCGTATCAAGCTGTCCATCAAGGACGTAGCTGCTGCCAAGGCATCGGAAGCTTAATAGCCCCCGATACCCGCGTTTAAAAAAGGATCCTTCGGGATCCTTTTTTTATGGGCGACGAAAAGAGAGGATCAATGGGCGATAGGCCATGAGTGGAAAGCCGCAACTTGCATGCAAATTTGAAGTGCGTCATGCATTCTGCACGATCGGCTTATGATCGATAATTTTCAAGTTGTTGATTTATAAGGATTTTTTCATGTGCAAAAGTTGGCACAGGCCCTGCAATAGTACTGATAACCCTGCTGCCATAAGACGGCGCAGATTTTAAAGAAGACAGGAGTTACTCGTATGAAGAAGTTCGCTATCGCTGCTGCAACTGCCACCGCTCTGACCCTGACCATGGCCAACGCTGCATTTGCTGCTCAAGCGACTACCCAGGCACCGATGGTCGTCGCTGCTGGCGAAGTAACCAAAGCCAAGGAAGCCACTTCTGACACTTGGATCACCACCAAAGTGAAAGCGGACCTGGTTACTGAAAAAGGCATCCCAGGCACTGATATCAAAGTTGAAACGAACAAAGGTGTTGTTTCCCTTTCTTCCATGGTCCCGGTGACTGAAGCTCAAAAAGACATCGCAGTTGCTATCGCCAAAAAGATCAAAGGCGTTAAAGCTGTCTCGGCTGATGGTCTGAAAGCCGAATAAACATCCCCTTATTTCGTAGAGCCGGGGGAAACAAAGCCGCGGCAGGTGATTTGAGCAACACGCCTGCAGGCTTTGTAACAAGGTTCATGCGACGGCCATATGGATGTGGCCATTACAGCCCTCGGCGCTTGCGTCGGGGGCTGTTCTATTTGGGCTACGGATACGCAAATCTTTCTTGTAGCAGCTGCCGTAGGAACGAGGCAGCTGCTACAAATCAGCGACGTTCGGCGTTACTCGCTATCCAGATGCAGCGGCGAGACCACCCGACCATCACTTTCGGCTTCGCCCAGCGTGGCATCGACAAAGTACACGCGTTCATCAGCCAACTGACCTTTATCCACCAGGAAGTCTTTGATGCTGCTTGCGCGGTCCTGGCCGAGCTGACGCAACAGCACTTCGCTCTTGCTCCAGAAGTCGATCAGTGCAGCGGTCATTTTGGCGGCCCGTTCATCACGGCTCAGGTCAGCCCACTCGGCAGGCGGCTGTTGTTTCAGGCGCGTACGGTAAATGCCCTCAAGCAACGGTCCCTTTTCATCATCTGGCACATTGAGCAAGGCTGCCTTGGCAGGAACCTTGTCACCACGGCGCTGAAGAATCTTGTAGTAGTTGTACTGGAACTCGCGTTCAAGACGCTCTTTGGCTATAAGAGGGCCGTCACTGCTCTGCGCGGCTGTTCCTTCTATCTCCAGCCGCAATGCGGGACGTTCTTTCAACGCTTGGGCCAGAGTGGTCAGCGCTTTTTGCGCCTCAGGGCTCAGCTCGCTTGATCCTGGGGCGAACGACACGGTGCCAAGGTCCTCGGCACCACCGCCACTCACCAGCCCGCCAATGAACTTGAAGGGGGCTTGAGCGGCGCGTACCACCAGGTTGCGCAGGGTCTGCCAGACAATTGGCATCACACTGAACTGCGGATTGTTCAGGTCGCCCGTTACCGGCAGCTCGATGGAAATCTTGCCATCGCTGTCCTTGAGCAAAGCAATCGCCAGTTTCAGCGGCAAGCTCACGGCGTCCGGGCTGTCGACTTTCTCACCGAGTTGCAATTGCTCAATCACCACCTTGTTTTCGGCCTTGAGCTGGCCATTGGTGATCAAGTAATGCAGATCGAGGTTCAAGCGGCCCTTGCGGATGCGGTAGCCGGCAAACTTACCGGAGTAGGGAGTCAATGTCGTCAGCTCAACACGCTTGAAGCTGGTCGCGATATCCAGGCTTGCCATCGGGTCAAACGGGTTGACGCTGCCCTTGATGGTCACGGGGGCATAACGATCGACCTTGCCCGCGATATTCACCGGGGCTGGCTTGGCATTGCGGCTATCGATGGTGCCGATTTGTCCATTGAGCTGTTGAACCGCCGTCTGAAAGTTCGGAGTCAGGCTAAAGTCGGCGAAGTTGGCCGAGCCGTCGTTGATTGCAATCGCGCCTATGCGAATGCCCAGCGGCTTGTCCTTGCTAGGCGTGCTTTTGGCGGTGCTGCCTGCGGGTTGCGGGATCAGCAGGTCATCAATATTGGTGGTGCGATCGTCGTTGATCATGAAGCGCACGTAGGGTTTTTCGAGATTGACCCTGGAGATCGACAGGCTGTCGCCGTGCTGATACTTAACGTCGTCCAGCACCAGTTTTTGCCACTTGAGAAAGTCGCGGTCCTTGAGCGTATCCAGCGTGTGCAGTTGATCGACCTGAGCGCGGCCCTCTACGGTAAAGGCCAGTGGCTCAGTGCTTTTGAGGTTGACCGCGAGGTCGCTACCGAGCATGCCGCTGCGCAGTTCAAGGCGAATAAACGGGTCGATGTAGGCCTGTGCGATACGCAGGTCGATGTCTTTGGTCGTGACCTTTAGCCTGGCACTTACAGGGCTCAGGTTGACGTCGCCGCTGGCGTTGAGCTTGCCTTGCTTGCCCACGCCGGTATCGAGAGTGAGCGCGAAGGGTGAGCGGTTCAGGCTGTCGAAGTTTTTAAGGTTAACGTTCAGCGGACCGATATCCAGCGCTACCGGGGTTTTGGGCTCATTATCGGCGAGGTGTACACGGTAGTTGCGCAGCTCAACATCCTTGAGCAGCACTTCCCACGGCTTGCTCGGTGCTACGGGCGCAGCTTTTGGCGCTTCAACCGTTACGACTTCGTCTTTTTTGGGCGGCGCTTTTTCGGCTTGGCCGGCAAACAGTTTTTGCCAGTCAAGCTGGCCATCTTTCTCGCGGGTAGCCCAGGTTTCGAGGTTGTGACTGTTGATCTTGCCGACCACGACTTGCTGCTTGGCCAGATCCACGCTTGTATCGCTGACATCCAGACGTTCCAGCCGTACCAGAGGGCGACCGTCTGGAGCATTGATTCTGAACGGAGCGATGCTGGCCGAGGCATTGCTCAGCACCATCTCGGTTTCCTTGGACAGGTTAAGGGCGTAATCCGTGCTGAAACTCAGCACGCCATCTTCCAGTGCCAGTGGCAGAGCATCGCGCACGTAGGGCCACCAGGCTTTCATCTGGCCATCAGTGACTTTCAGTTTGCCAGTGGAGGTGATGGGCACCAGGCTCAGTGTGCCGCTCCAGTCAATACGCCCGCCCGCAGGACCAACAGCCACCAGGTTCATGTCGGCGTTGTCATCGGGCAGCGTGCTGAGATTTTTCAGCTCCAGGTCCATTGAATCGTACAAAAACTCAATGGGTTCGCTGGGGCGCATATCGGTGAAATGCAGGTAGCCGCCGGCCAGTTTGATGCTGTCCAGGCGCACAGGAAATGGTTTGCTGTCGGGTTCACTCGCAGTGGGTTCGCTGGCCGGTAACTTGAACAGTTGGGTCAGATTGAGCGAGCCATCCTTGCTGAACAGCAGCTCGGTCTTGGGCTTGTCCAGTTGCACATCCGCCAGGTGCAGCGCTTTTGTCCACAGGCTGTCGAGCTGAAGATTGGCGTACAGGCGCTCAAAACCGACCTGTTCTTTGCCGGGCTCGCCGGCTCTGAACCCCCACAGTGTCAGCTCCAGGCTGAAAGGGTTGAACTCCAGCCGGTCGAGTTTGGCGGGTACCGTGGCGTAGGTGGCGAGCTGTTGGTTGATGATGCGCAGGCCAATGCCCGGCAGGATCAGGAAACCAAGCACGCTGTACAGCGCGATAGCAATCAGCACGGCGCCGAGGGCGCGGATCAATCCTTTGAGCATGTAGGGCGTCGTCTATAGCAGTCGGAGTGCCTTTGAGTATGGCACGCGTTTCTGGTTCCGAGACGAACGCTGTATTCAGAGGATGCTTTAAAACTGAAGGATCAACGTTTTCAACGGTGGTTGTTGATCCATGGACGGGAAGTCACTGGCCGGGGTCAAGACCTGCCAATCGCGAACCGGACGGCCCGCCTTCTCTGCGCAGCGCAAAACCTGTTCGCGCCAGTCGTCCATGCTGACTTTCGCCAGGTTGTTGCAACAGATCAGCACGCCGTCTGGTGCGGTGGTCAATACAGCAGGCTTGAGCAGGCTTTGGTAATCGCGCAGCAGATCGACTGTGCCGAATGCACTTTTGGCCCATGCTGGCGGGTCAAGCAGCACCAGGTCATATTCGCGCTGATCCAGTCGCGGGTAGGCGGGCAGCTTGTGACGGCGTTGAATAATCGGCAGGCCGGCCAGTTGGCGGATGGCTGCAAAATAGTCGGACTGCACGAACTTCATTTTGGGCAGTTGAGGATTCAGCAGACCGTTTTCCCGGCCCACCGCCAGGTTGCCTTCGGCGAAATCGAGGTTGCAGACTTCACTCGCGCCACCTGCCGCCGCACTCAGGCCCACGCCGCAGGTGTAGGAGAACAGGTTGAGTACGCTTTTGCCGGCACTGTGTTGCTTGACCCAGCCGCGAGCGTTGCGCAGGTCGAGAAACAACAGGGGGTCTTGCCCTGCATGGCGCCCGCGCACGCGGTACTTCAGACCCCATTCGTGGCCGACGGTATCTTCAAGTGCGACATCTTCGGCGCGGTATACGGTGTCTTCACGATCAATGCGCGAATTGCCCTGGGAGCGGTCGTTGTAAACCAGCAACAGGTCTAGACCCAAGTGACGATTGATTGCGTCGTGCAGTTGCAGCAAATCATCGCGCTCAAGGCGTTGATGAAAGCTTTGCACCAGCAGTTGCGGGCCGTAACGGTCGATGGTCAGACCGCCAGCGCCTTCCTGGCTGCCGTGGAACAGGCGATAGCAGTCAGTGCTTTGAGCATGCAGCTCGGCCAACAGCTCTTGACGGTTATCGAGGGCGGCGCGCAGCGCCTGATTCAAGGAAGACATGCGATGCGCCTTGGGGGACAGATAAGGCGCGGCAGTTTAGCAGAATAGGGTGTACGAAACTTCAGTGTGGGAGCGGGCTTGCTCGCGATCGTATCCGCGCGGCTTGACCGACAGACCGACTAGTCTGCATCGCGAGCAAGCCCGCTCCTACAGGGTGTGTGGTTACTCCCGCTCGATCGCCAGCGCCACGCCCTGGCCACCGCCAATGCACAGGGTTGCCAGGCCTTTTTTCCCGTCGCGCTTGATCATTTCGTGGAGCAGGGTGACGAGGATACGGCAACCCGATGCTCCAATCGGATGGCCAATGGCAATAGCGCCACCGTTGACGTTGACCTTGCTCGCGTCCCAGTCCAACTCTTTACCCACTGCCAGCGCTTGCGCGGCAAACGCTTCGTTGGCTTCGATCAGGTCCAGTTGCTCAAAGCTCCAACCTGCCTTGCTCAGGCAGCGCTGAGTGGCGCTGACAGGGCCGATGCCCATGATGGCCGGGTCAACGCCCGCGTTGGCGTAGGCGGCGATTTTAGCCAGCACGGGTAAGCCAAGGGCCTTGGCTTTGGTGGCGCTCATCAGCATCACTGCGGCTGCGCCGTCATTGAGTGAGGATGCATTGCCCGCGGTCACGGAGCCGTCCTTCTTGAAGGCTGGACGCAGCTTGGCCAGCGACTCGGCAGTGGTGCCTGCGCGAGGCTGTTCGTCGGTGGCGAAGGCTATCGGATCGCCTTTGCGCTGCGGGATCAGGATGGGGGTGATCTCATCGACAAAGCGCCCGGCTTCAATGGCTGCCGTGGCTTTTTGCTGTGAGGCGGCGGCAAAGGCGTCTTGCGCTTCACGGCTGATGCCGTACTTATCCACAAGGTTCTCGGCGGTTATGCCCATGTGGTAATCGTTGAACGCATCCCACAGGCCATCGCTGATCATGGTGTCGACGATCTGGGCGTGCCCCATGCGCAGGCCGGTGCGGGCGCCGGGCATGATGTAGTTGGACAGGCTCATGTTTTCCTGGCCGCCAGCGATGATCACTTCAGCATCGCCGCAACGAATCGCCTGGGCTGCCAGGTGCAAGGCCTTGAGGCCCGAGCCGCAGACCTTGTTCAGGGTCAGGGCAGGAACAGCGAAGGGCAGGCCGGCCTTGATTGCAGCCTGGCGAGCAGGGTTTTGTCCGGCGCCGGCGGTCAGCACCTGGCCCATGATCACTTCATCGACCTGAGTGCCATCCAGCCCGGTCTGCGCCAGTAGCTGACGAATGACCGCAGCGCCCAGTTCAACGGCGGGTACATGGGCCAGCGAGCCTTGAAAACTGCCCACTGCAGTGCGGGTAGCGGCAACGATAACGACGTCTTGCATTGCTTGAGTCCTCTTTATTCTTGGAGTGCAGAGCTCAGAATCAGGCTGGCATGGTGTCATAAATCGGTATCGACTTCATCGCGGGCAGCTCGCTCGCGCACGACCACCGCAGAGAATGTCAGCCAAGCCCCATGCGCCGCCGTGCACGTTGCACCGAGCCATTGCGCACGGCCCAGCGCAGGACCGGCGCGGTGCTGTTCACTTCAGCGCGCACCAGTTTGCGAACCAGAGGGTGCTGATGCAGCCCCAATTGATCGCTGGCCCAGTCGGGCAGCAAATCAATCCCTGCCTTCATCATCAGCGCGCCAAAGGGTTTGGCCAACAGGCTGGGGGAGGGCGCGTTAAGCAGCAGGCGGATCACCTCGTGACTACGCTCATCACAGCGCAGTTGCGGGCGTACGTCTTGGAGGTAATCGGCGATGTGCTGGCGTGAGCGAGGTACGTTTGTAGCGCCCAGGCGTTCAGCGATCATGGCGATTTCGTCGTAGTAACGATCCTGATCGGCACCGGATAAACGGGGGTTGCGATAGCGCAGATGGGCGGCGAGGAAGTTGCTGACTTCGGCGACATGCACCCACGTCAGCAACTCGGGGTCGCTGGCGGCATAGGGTCGACCATCAAGGCCGGTGCCGGTGACTTGCAGGTGGATGGTACGTACCTTGTCGATCAACCAATTGGCATCGCCGGTGGCGCCGAAAGTGGTACCCGAAATGAACTGCCCGGTGCGACGTAACCGACCCAGCATGTCCTGACGAAAATTGGAGTGGTCCCACACCCCGGCCAGGGCCAGTGGATGCAAGGCTTGCAGCATCAAGGCGCTGATACCGCCAATCAGCATGCTGGTGAAATCACCATGTACCTGCCAACTGATGGAGTCCGGGCCGAATAGGCCGGGATCGCCTTTGGGGTTTTCGAGGTCGAGTTGACCGAGTGAAAGGCCGGTCAGGCTCATGATCTGGCGTTCGATGGGGCGGCGGATAAGTTCCATGATGCCTTTCTCGATGATGCCAGCCAGTCTGTGAAGACTGGCTGGCTATCAATCAACCGCGATGACGGCCGCGGAAGTAGTTGATCAGACCTTGGGTCGACGCATCGTCAGCAGGCTCTTCCTGGGTACCGGTCAGGCGGTTGTAGACGCCCTTGCCCAGTTCCTTGCCCAGTTCAACGCCCCATTGGTCGAAGGCGTTGATGCCCCAGATCACGCTCTGCACAAAGACCTTGTGCTCGTACAGCGCAACCAGTGCGCCCAGACGACGCGGGCTGATACGTTCAACCACCAGGGTATTGCTCGGACGATTGCCCGGAATCACCTTGTGCGGTGCAAGTTTTTGCACCTCTTCTTCGGACATGCCTTTGTCGCGCAATTCTGTTTCGGCTTCTTCGCGGGTTTTACCCAGCATCAGCGCCTGGCTTTGCGACAGGCAGTTGGCGTACAGCCACTGATGGTGATCAGCCACCGGGTTAAAGCTGACAATCGGCACGATAAAGTCGGCCGGGATCAGTTGAGTACCTTGATGCAGCAACTGGTGATACGCGTGCTGACCGTTGCAGCCCACGCCGCCCCAGATGACCGGGCCAGTGTCGGTGGACACAGGAGTGCCGTCCTGGCGCACGCTCTTGCCGTTGGACTCCATGTCCAGCTGTTGCAAGTGCTTGGTGATGTTACGCAGGTAGTGGTCATACGGCAGGATCGCGTGGCTTTGCGAGCCCCAGAAGTTGCCATACCAAACACCCAGTGCAGCCATCAGAACAGGCATGTTCTGTTCGAACGGCGCAGTCTGGAAGTGCTGGTCCATGCTGTAGGCACCGGACAGCAGCTCCTTGAAGTTGGACATGCCGATTGCCAGCGCGATTGGCAAACCGATGGCTGACCACAGCGAGTAGCGCCCGCCAACCCAATCCCACATCGGGAAGATATTCTCTTCGCGAATGCCGAAGGCAACAGCCGCCGCGTTGTTGCTCGATACGGCGATGAAGTGGCGATGCAGCTCAGCTTCGGAGCCACCCTGAGCCAAGTACCATGCCCGAGCTGCCTGGGCATTTTTTAAGGTTTCGAGGGTGTTGAAGGATTTCGACGAAACGATAAACAGCGTGGTTTCGGCACGCAGCTTGGCGGTCAGTTCATGGAACTCACTGCCGTCAATGTTCGCGAGGTAGTGGCAACGCACGCCTTTTTGGGCGTAGGACAACAGGGCTTCAGAGACCAGCTCGGGACCCAGGAAAGAACCACCAATGCCGATGTTGACGATGTCGGTGATTGGCTTTTCGGTGTAGCCGCGCCACAGGCCGTCGTGAATCCTGCCGACCAGCTCGGTCATCTGGTTCAGGACTTTATGCACCTCGGGCATGATGTTCACGCCGTTCACCGACAGTTTGTCGGCAACCGGGCGACGCAGCGCGGTGTGCAAGGCCGGACGACCTTCAGAGGCGTTGACGATCTCGCCACCAAACAGCGACTTGATCGCGCCTTTGAGATCAACCTCATTGGCGAGATTAACCAGCAGGTCGCGGGTTTCGTTGTTGATCAGGTTTTTCGAGTAGTCCAGAAACAGCCCGCAACTGCTCAGCGTAAATTCTTCAAAGCGTTTTGGGTTGCTGTTAAACGCATCGCGCATGCTGAAATTTTGCATGCCGGCACGGTGGAGTTTCAACGCTTGCCAAGCGGGCAGAGCGGTAACGTCATGAGGAGTGCGGTAGTACGCCATCGCTGCGGATATCCTTTTTGCTTGAACTGCTTTTGGACACTGAAAACACCGACATCTGTTTTTTAGTATTCAGGTGTTCGGGGGTCTGATTCTGCACGTCAGCTAGAAGCAGGGCGATTACAGTAACCTTCGCGCCTACTTCTGTCTTGGCTTTGTCTGACATCGCGAAGTAACTTTTGTCACAGTTACGTCACATTAGATGAAACGTTTCAGTGTTTCTTGTTGGGTGCGGGTCATTCCGCGGTTCCGCACAGGCAGCTCTGTCAGAGTGCGCTGTCGAGGTTTAAGTGCACGTTGTCGATTAAACGGGTGGCGCCCATAAAAGCTGCGACCAGAATCACCAGATCGCGATCAGTGGATTGCGCCGGGAGCAAGGTCTGCGCGTGACGCACTTCCAGGTAGTCGGGACGAAAACCAATCGCTTCGATCTGCGCCAGGTGCTGACTGATCAGCGCCGGGTAATCGCGCTCACCGGCTTCAATGGCGTGGGCCATCTCGCTCAGATGGCGGTACAGCGCTGGTGCCAGGGCTCGCTGTTCTTCGCTCAAGTAGCCATTGCGCGAAGACAGGGCCAGACCGTCTTCGGCGCGTACGGTCGGTTCGCTGATGATCTGGACCGGAAAGTTGAGGTCGTTGACCATTGCGCGAATGACAGCCAACTGTTGGTAGTCTTTTTGCCCAAAGATCGCCAGATCAGGCTGAACCATGTTGAACAGTTTACTGACAACAGTGGTCACGCCATCGAAATGCCCCGGACGGCGGCTGCCGCACAGCTCATTGCTCAGCTTGGCGGCGGTAACACGTGTCAGGCCCTCCATGCCGTTGGGGTACATCTCCTCGACGGTCGGGGCGAACAGCAAGTGGCAGCCCGCCTGCAGGAGTCTTTCCTGATCGGCAGCCAGTGTGCGCGGATAGGTGGCGAGATCTTCGTTGGCACCAAATTGCAGCGGGTTCACAAAAATGCTCGCCACCACAAAGTCAGCCTGTTGCGCGGCGGTGGTGACGAGAGCGCCATGACCGCTGTGCAGATTGCCCATGGTCGGAACCAGGGCTATTTGTTTGCCTTCACGACGTGCGCGGGCGATAACGGCGCGCAACTCGCGAACGGTTTTAACTGTGTTCATGCAGAGAACCCGTGTTCGGTAGCAGGAAAACTGACGGCTTTGACTTCTGTTACGTAGGCACTCAGGGCGGACTGGATGTCAGGCTGGCCGGTCATGAAGTTTTTCACGAACTTGGGCACGCGCCCGGTCAGAGAAAGGCCGAGCATGTCGTGCAGAACCAGGACCTGGCCGTCTGTGTCACTGCCTGCACCAATGCCGATCACCGGGATTTTTACCGCGTGGGTGATTTCAGCGGCCAGTTCGCTCGGTACGCATTCAAGCAGCAGCATGGCTGCGCCTGCTTGCTCCAGGGCAATGGCATCAGCACGCATCTGGCGCGCCTGGTTTTCGTTGCGTCCCTGAACTTTGTAACCGCCCAGCACGTTCACTGTCTGCGGGGTCAGGCCCATGTGCGCGCATACAGGGATACCGCGCTCGGTCATGGCGCGGATCGATTCGGCGAGCCACACGGCGCCTTCGACTTTGACCATGTGTGCGCCGGCTTTCATCAGCAGCGCACTGTTGTTCAGGCTTTGTTCCAGGGTCGCATTCGCCATGAAGGCCATGTCCGCGAGAATCAGCGCATCCTGGTTGCCGCGTTTGACGCAGGCCACGTGGTAAGCCATTTCGGCGGTCGTCACAGGCAATGTGCTGTCATGCCCTTGTAGAACCATGCCCAGGGAGTCGCCTACCAATAGCACTTCAACACCGGCCTGATTGCAGGCGTGGGCGAAGGTGGCGTCATAGCACGTCAGCATGGTGATTTTTTCACCCTTCTGCTTAAGGCTTTGCAGGGTGGTCAGGGTAATAGCTGGCATGAAAAGGATCCTCGTCAGGCAGTGTGATAACCACTGCGAGTAACGCGTGTGATTCATCGTTATGAACAGGCACGCCTTTATAGAGGGCGCTTATAAAGCCTGTTTTCACATTGCGCCATCCTGTGGATGGCAGCGGGATGCCTATAGTCGTGACGAGGACACTGGAAGTCAATTCCGGGTGTTACCGCAAAGGTGTTACCCGGGTATTGATTCGATTCAGCTTAAGCGGTGATGCGCTCAAGCCCGATGAATGGGCAGTCGGCCAGCAATTGCGACAGGCTTCGGCCATCGGCCAGTTTTAGCGATGCTGGCGCCAGTTCGGCCAGTGGGTAGAGCACAAAAGGCCGGGCGTGCATGTGGTAGTGCGGGACTTGGAGGCGAGGTTCGTCGATCAGGCGATCGCCAAACAGCAAAATGTCGAGATCCAGCGTGCGAGGGCCCCAGCGTTCGTGGCGTTCGCGACCTTGATCAAGCTCAATGGCTTGCAGCGCATCGAGCAGATCCAGGGGTGGCAGCGTACTGTCAATGGCGGCCACGGCGTTGGTGTAACGCGGCTGACCGGGCAGCAATGAATCGCTTTGGTAAAACCCTGAAACCCCAACGAATCGGGAGTCAGGTAATTGCGCCAGTGCCTGGACGGCACTGCGCAATTGATCTTCAGGGTCAGCCAGGTTACTGCCCATTCCAATGTAGACACGCTCCATCGCTTACTCGTCCGCTGCGGCGCTACGTTTGCGCTTGGCACCGCTGGTGCGGCGACGTTTACGCGGTGCAGGGCCGGTGCCGTCATCCTTGGCGTTGCTCAGGTCGCGAATCATGTCGCGGCGACCGCTGTCATTGGCGTCCTGATAGTCGGTCCACCACTCGCCCAGCCCATTGGTCTGCTCGCCTGCGCTTTCACGCAACAGCAAGAAGTCATAGCCGGCACGGAAGCGCGGGTTGTCGAGCAACATGTCGGCGCGTTTGCCGCTGCGACGTGGCAGGCGCTCCTGCATGTCCCAGATCTCGCGGATCGGCATGGTGAAACGCTTGGGAATGGCAATGCGCTGGCACTGTTCGGCGATCAGTTCGTGCGCGGCTTCCTGCATCGCAGGAATGGGCGGCATGCCTTGATCTTGCAGACGCAATACACGGGCCGGCAGGGCAGGCCAGAGCAAGGCAGCAAACAGGAAGGCCGGGGTTACCGGTTTGCCCTGTTTGATCCGCAGATCGGTGTTGCGCAAGGCTTCGCTGATCAGGGTGTGGGTGTACGTCGGATTGTGTTCCAGTGCTTCGGCGCTGGCCGGGAACAGAGGATCGAACAATTGCAGGTCAACCAGCATTTCGAAGGTGTCTGAAGCGTTACCCGAGAGGAACAGCTTGAGGACTTCTTCGAACAACCGCGCAGACGGAATTTCACGCAGCATTGGCGCCAGTTCGCGAATCGGCTCGGCGGTGTGTTTTTCGATGCCAAAGTTGAGTTTGGCCGCAAAACGCACTGCGCGCAGCATGCGTACCGGGTCTTCCTGATAGCGCTGTTGCGGATCGCCAATCAGGCGCAGCAAGCGGTTGCGAATATCGTGTACGCCATTGGCGTAATCGAGGATGCGCTCGCTGACCGGGTCGTAGTACAGGGCATTGATCGTGAAGTCACGACGCTGGGCGTCTTCTTCAAGTGTGCCGTAAACGTTGTCGCGCAAGATGCGCCCGCTTTCGTTGCGTGAGGACTGGTTGCTGTCTTCCTCTTCGTCGTTTTGCGGGTGATTGGCACGGAAGGTGGCGACTTCAATGATTTCGCGACCAAAGTGGATGTGCACCAACTTGAAACGTCGACCGATGATTCGCGCATTACGAAACTCGGCGCGCACTTGTTCAGGCGTGGCGCTTGTGGCGACGTCAAAGTCTTTTGGCGTGATGTTGAGCAGCATGTCGCGTACGCAACCGCCTACCAGATAGGCCTGGTAACCGGCGTTCTGCAGGCGCTCGACAATGTTGACCGCGTAGCGGCTGAACTGGGCACGTTGCAGCGAATGTTGGCTGCTGTTGAGCACTTCAGGGGTGCTGCGCAGTTGTTGCGTACGACGCTTGGGAGAACGGAATGACTGGAACAGCTTCTTCAGCATGGGATGCACTGTTTGAAGGAATGTTCGGCCAAAACGAAGAATGACCGCATGATGGGCGGGGATTCTAGCATTTAGTCAGGGGATGGTGTAGGACGCTGAGTCGCTCTTGTGAGCGAAGCTGCAGGCAATAGGCAAAAAAAGCTGCAAGAGTGGTGAGGTAGAGCCGTGGGAGTTTTTTCTGAATCGCAGGAACCACAAGGGGAGCCGAAGCTCCCCCAGAATTAGTTGCATGCTCTATTTTTATTATTGATTGCGGGCTTTTTGTTTTTGTTAATCGCCCTGGTTACAGAGGTCTTGCCTGAGTAACCCTCCCAATCGGGAGATAAGAGCAAACGGATTGCTTTGGTCGCTGTGTTGATGTGATCAATGATCCAACTAGTTCAGGCTCTGCTTTAAGTGCAGTTTTTGTTGTTCTCTGCCTAGTCGTGGGGCAAGCCCCATTTACAACGCCTCTCCAAAACAATCAGTTAGCTGCGCCTCCGCCGTGTTGTTCTTGTTATGCGTGAGCCGATACGTCTTATTTTTATTGTGTGTTGCTGTGATTCTTATTGTTCTTGTACGGATACATATAGCAGGGGTCGTGCCAACTTTTACGAGGGCCAGCAAAATAAGGCGTTTTCGGGGTTTTTACTTTTTTCAAGGCAAAAAAAAGCCGGGTCATCGTTACCGTAAGACCCGGCTTTTGTTACGTGATTTAACTGAGGTAACAGTTTTTTCACATTTGCTTGGCTGTGTTACCTAGCCTTCGCTTGGCACACCGGTTTTGCGTCGAGGAATGCCCAGGCGCTGGCGCCGTTCCCACAAGCACTTGCGGCTGACCCCCAGTTTGCGGGCCAGTTCGGTCTCGGTCATGTGGTCCTGGTGCTCAAGCACGAAGTGCTGGAAGTAATCTTCCAGTGACAGATCCTCGGTCGGATCAAGGCTGGTGTTACCGTTGACGATGCTCTGCTGTGGGGCCAGGCCAATAAAATCATCGTCTTGCAGGTCGCTCAGCTCAATATCGATGCCCAGGAGCTCAGCCGAGATTTCAGGGCTTTCACACAGGATCACCGCTCGCTCCACCGCGTTTTCCAGTTCGCGAACGTTACCCGGCCAGGAGTAATGACTGATTGCCCGTTCAGCATCGGGGGCGAACGTCAGGTCAGTACGGCCTACGCGGGCGCTTTGGCGAGCGAGGAACGCGTGGGCAATTTCGTTAACGTCGGCGCCACGTTCGCGCAAAGCAGGCAGTTTTAACGCGATGACGTGCAGTCGGTAGTACAAGTCTTCGCGGAACTGACCTACTTTGGCCAGGCTTTTCAGGTCACGGTGAGTCGCGGCAATCAGGCGCACATCAACCTTTTGCGACTGCACAGAACCTACGCGGCGAATCTCGCCTTCTTGCAGTACGCGAAGCAGGCGGGCTTGTGCCTCAAGTGGCAGTTCGCCGATTTCATCGAGGAACAGCGTACCGCCGTCGGCGGCTTCAACCAGGCCGGCACGGCCAGCGCTGGCGCCGGTAAACGCCCCTTTTTCGTGACCAAACAGCTCGGACTCGATCAGCGATTCGGGAATAGCTGCGCAGTTCACCGAAATCATCGGTGCCTTGGCACGCCTGGAGAGGTTGTGCAGGGCGCGCGCGACCAGCTCTTTACCCGTCCCGGATTCACCCTGAATCAATACATTGGAGTCGGTTGGCGCGACTTTTCGGATCTTGCTGTACATGTCCAGCATCGGTGGGCACGAACCAATGATGCCGATTTCCCCGTTGCTGTTATCCACAGCATTTTTGTCGGCGATACCCGGTTTGGCAGGGCGCTCTGCAGGCACACTCTGGAGGTTTTGCCGATCACGCAGAATGCGCGCCACCGCTTGGAGCATTTCGTCGTGATCAAAGGGCTTGGCGATGTAGTCGACAGCGCCCATTTTCATCGAGTCAACGGCCGAGCGCAGACTGGCATAGCTGGTCATGATCAGCACCGGCTTGCCTTGACCGAGCTTGATCAGCTCGGTACCCGGAGCGCCTGGCAGGCGCAGATCGCTGACAATCAAGTCGAACGAGGGGATGCTGAAACGCTCCTGTGCTTCTTGCACCGAGCCAGCCTCGCTGACTTGGTACTGGTTACGCTCCAGTAAACGGCGTAACGCGGAGCGGATGATGGTTTCATCTTCGACGATCAAAATATGCGGCATTGATTCGGTTCTCTCGACGGTCTCAGTTCACAGCGGACGTCGCTTCGACATGACGCGGTAGTGTCACCCGGATACGGGTTCCGCGTTGGCTGTGAATGTCAGCCGGGCTGTCGATGGTGATTTGTCCATAATGCTCTTCAACGATGGAATAGACCAGTGCAAGGCCCAGACCGGTGCCTTCCCCAGGGTCCTTGGTGGTGAAAAACGGTTCGAACAATCGGTCCATGATGTTCTTCGGAATACCTGTACCTTCGTCTTCCACAATGAGGTCGACGGTGTGCTCGCTGGCTTCGCTCTTGACCCTCACTGCACTCCCGGCAGGCGAGGCGTCGCGGGCGTTCGAGAGCAGGTTGATCAATACCTGGGCGAGTCGCTGCGGGTCACCTTCAACCCAATGATCCGGGTCGCAGAGATTATAGAACTGCACCTCGAAATTGCGCCGGTTCAGGGCCAGCAGACCAATGGCATCCTGGGCCACTTCGGCCAGACAGACGGGTTCGTCATTGTGCTGGTGGCTGCCGGCATGGGCGAAGCTCATCAGGGACTGGACGATGCGCGAGATACGTTTGGTCTGTTCAAGAATCTGGCTGCTGATTTCCGTCAGCTCACTGTCGTCCTCACGTTCTTCGCGAAGGTTTTGCGCAAGGCAGGCAATGCCGGTCACCGGGTTGCCGATTTCGTGAGCGACACCCGCAGCCAGGCGTCCGATGCTGGCCAGCCGCTCGGAATGCACCAGCTTGTCTTCGAGCATCTGGGTTTCTGTCAGATCCTCGACAAGCAGCACCAGGCCGCTGTTGCCAGGGGCCAGGGGCTCATCGATCGCGGCTTTGTGCAGGTTGAGCCAGCGAGTCTGGCCATCCAGCGCCAAATGCTGCTTGTGCAAGTGCTCGTCAGGCAGGTCGATAAAGCCCTGCAGCAGTTCTCGCCACGGATCTCCCAGAGTGCTCAGGCGCGAACCCACCACACGCTGGGCCGGGATGCCGGTCAACTCCTCCATGGCTTTGTTCCACATCAGGATCTCTTGATCCTTGGCCAGCGAGCACACGCCCATGGGCAGCTCTTGCAAGGTTTGACGGTGATAACGGCGCAAGGCGTCGAGTTCGGCTGCCAGACCTGTCAGGCGTGAGTGGTAGTCCTCAAGCCGGCTTTCGATGAAATGAATGTCTTCAGTGACGTAGTTTTCACCGCCGGACTTGTAGGGCAAAAAGGTTTCGACCATGTCTTGGGCGACGCTGGGGCCCATCAAGCCTGAAAGGTTGGCCTCGATGCGGTCGCGCAGGCGGCGCAAGGCATAAGGGCGGCGTTCATCGAAGGGCAAAAACAGGTCGCGCAGCGCTTGTTCGACTTCTTTCTGTGCGGCCTTGGCGCCCAAAGGTTTGGCCAGTTGGGTGGCGAACTCTTGCGGTGAGGCGGCGTGCAGCTCACGTCGTTGTGGACGACGCACGTTGTCGACAGCGCACGCTTCGGCAGCGCTGGCCTCTTCGGGGCTGGCGTTGGTGAACAGCGAAATCAGGGTGAACATCAGCACGTTGGCTGCCAGTGAGGCGATGGCTGCCATGTGCCAGCTGGTATCGTCCAGCACGTAAATCATGTTCAGCCACGGGATGTAGAACCCCTGGAAGTTGCCGATCAGCGGGAACAGCATGCTCGCCATCCACACCAGAATCCCTGCCAGCAACCCGGCAATGAAGCCACGTCGGTTGGCGGTCGGCCAATACAGTACGGAGAGCACGCCCGGCAGGAACTGCAAGGTCGCGACAAATGCCACGATCCCGAGGTTGGCCAGGTCCTGTTCGGCGCCCAGCAGCAGGTAAAAACCATAGCCAGCCATGATGATGGCAACGATCAGTGCCCGGCGGGTCCACTTCAGCCAGCGGTAGATGTTGCCCTCGGCAGGTGGCTGATAAAGCGGCAACACAAGGTGGTTAAGGGCCATGCCGGACAGCGCCAGGGTGGTGACGATAATCAGCCCGCTAGAAGCCGATAACCCGCCAACATAAGCCAGTAGTGCAAGTGGTTTGCTGTTTGCGGCTATACCGATACCTAGGGTGAAGTACTCGGGATTGGTGGTGGCGCCCAGCTTGAGGCCAGCCCACAAAATCAGCGGCACGGCGAGGCTCATCAGCAGCAGAAACAGCGGCAGGCCCCAGCTGGCGCTGACCAGCCCGCGAGGGTTGAGGTTCTCAGTGAAGGTCATGTGATACATGTGCGGCATCACGATGGCCGATGCGAAAAACACCAGCAGCAGGGTTCGCCACGGTCCTTCTTGCAAAGGGGTGTGCAGAGCGGCGAGGGCGGTCTGGTTTTGCAGCAGCCAGACTTCGAGTTGTTGCGGACCGTCGAACACACCATAGAGCGCGTAGAGCCCTACGCCGCCAATGGCGATCAGCTTGATGACCGACTCAAAGGCGATGGCGAACACCAGGCCTTCGTGTTTTTCACGGGTGGCGATATGTCGTGAGCCAAAGAAGATCGTAAACAGGGTAATCAGCGCACAAAAGCTCAGGGCGACGCGGTGTTGTACGGGTTCACGTGTGAGGATGCTGATGGAGTCGGCCACCGCCTGGATCTGCAGGGCGAGCAGCGGTAGCACACCAATGAGCATGAAGATTGTGGTCAGCGCCCCGGCCCATGTGCTGCGAAAGCGGAACGCGAACAGATCAGCCAGGGATGAAAGCTGATACGTGCGGGTGATTTTCAAAATGGGGTAAAGCAGCACCGGCGCCAGCAAGAAAGCCCCGGAAACCCCCAGGTAGCTGGATAAAAAGCCGTAGCCGTATTCGTAGGCCAGGCCCACGGTGCCGTAAAACGCCCAGGCACTGGCATAAACGCCCAGCGACAGGGTGTAGGTCAGCGGGTGGCGAATGATTGCGCGCGGGATCATGCCGCGTTCACTGATCCAGGCTACGCCAAACAGCACCCCCAGGTAGGCGGCGCTGATCAGGATCATCTGGGTCAGGCTAAAGCTCATCGGCATCTTTTTGGCTCTGAAGAATAAAGGTCACAACGATCAGAATCAGCCAGAGCAGATAGGGCCTGTACCAGGCGCCTGTCGCATCGATCCACCAATCCATGATGGCGGGAGAAAACAGGTAGATCCCGACAACCAGCAACAGGACCAATCGATAGATATACATCCCGCCCTCACTTTTACAGGCCGCATGCCCAAAATCGTGCGGCGATGGTAACGGATGGCTGGCAACCTGCAAGGGCTGTCAGCGTAATTGCGCCTCGGCGAGGGTAAGTGTGCGTGGGATATTGGCTGCGCTCCAGTGAGCGATGCCCCAATCCAGAACTTCACGCGGGGTGGCGTCGTTCAAGCATTCGTCAGGCGTCTGACCCAAAGCGCGCAAGGCGCGAAGCAGCAAGGGTGTTGCCTGCTCCGGTGTCAGGGGGGGCGAACGGTACGATTTGCCAAGCTTGTGGCCGTCGGGTTGCACGATCAGCGGCACGTGCAGGTAGCGTGGCTGTGATAAGCCCAGCAGCTCTTGCAGGTAGAGCTGGCGCGGTGTGGAGTCCAGTAAGTCGGCGCCGCGCACGATATCGGTCACACCCTGGGCCGCATCATCGAGTACAACGGCCAATTGATAGGCGTACAGCCCGTCACGGCGGCGAATCACAAAATCACCCACCTCTCGGCCAAGGTGTTGGCCGAATGGTCCCTGTACCCGGTCTTCGAAGCGGTATTCAAGTTCTGGCACGCGTACGCGTATCGCGGCGTTTTCCATCGAGTGGCCCGCATTGCGGCACAACCCCGGGTAAATGCCGTTGTAGCCTTCAAGCTGTTTGCGCGAGCAGGTGCACGCGTAAGCCAAACCCATGCTGAACAGCCGGTTTAATACGTCAGCATAGGCTTCGTGGCGATCGCTTTGGCGAACCAGTTCGCCGTCCCATTCAAAGCCGTAGCGTTCAAGAGCATCCAGAATGGCAGCTTGGGCGCCGGGCATTTCGCGGGGGGGGTCGAGGTCTTCCATGCGCAACAGCCAGCGGCCACTGACAGAGCGGGCGTCGAGGTAAGAAGCAAGGGCTGCGACCAGCGAGCCAAAGTGCAGGTGGCCACTGGGCGTTGGGGCGAAGCGCCCGATGTAGGAGGAAGTTGAAGTGAGTGCTGTCATTACATAAATCCCGTAGCAGTTGCCGTAGGCTGCGTCCGATTGCGAAGCGATCGTATGCCCTGAGTGCCGGGTCTGACGGATACACCGCAGTGACTGATTTTTACGACGGCTTTGCCGCCGGACGCAGCCTTTGGCAGCTGCTACGGAGCGCAAAACGCAGAAACAAAAATGGGGCGTTTGCACGCCCCATTCAGTCAAGCCAGCGATTACTTGCCGACTTGTTTTTCCTTGATTTCAGCCAAGGTCTTGCAGTCTACGCACATGTCGGCAGTAGGACGGGCCTCGAGTCGACGGATACCGATCTCGACACCGCAGGATTCGCACCAGCCGTACTCCTCGTCTTCGATCAGTTGAAGGGTCTTGTCGATTTTCTTGATCAGCTTGCGCTCGCGATCACGGGCGCGCAGTTCCAGGCTGAACTCTTCTTCCTGGCTCGCGCGGTCGGATGGGTCAGGAAAGTTTGCCGCTTCGTCTTTCATATGATCAACGGTGCGGTCAACTTCCTGCATCAAGTCCTGTTTCCACTTTTGCAGAATCTTGGTGAAGTGCTTGCGCATGGGCTCGCCCATGTACTCTTCGCCCTTCTTTTCAACGTAGGGTTCGAAACCGCTAAGTTGACTATTCTGTTGCTTGGTTTGTGTGGGCATGAAATGGACCGCCTCTCATTCTTCTAATCCATTGCGCAGGATTGCAACATCACCGACACCTGCCGGCCCTGCGGCTGCAAGCGGGCGAACTTACCAGATCAAATCGGGCTGCGCTACTCCCGCATGTCTAGCCCGTTGTCAGTGGTTGTGTACAGAGCCTGTGGTGCTTGAGATTAGTACCTGAATATTAATTTTAGTCGAGCTATGACTGTGGCGTGGGTTGATTGGTTCTATCGAGCGGACGGCTAAGACAGTAATTAGCTCTCCCTTGCGGTACTGCTTGGGTAGAATCAGGCTTTTGCTTACCCAGGAAGGCAGGCTCATGGCTCAGTCTTACAGTGCGCGCAGCCGCGCAATCGAACCGTTCCACGTGATGGCGTTGTTGGCGCGTGCCAACGAGCTGCAGGCTGCGGGTCACGATGTGATTCACCTGGAAATCGGGGAGCCGGACTTCACCACGGCTGAGCCGATCATCGCCGCAGGTCAAGCGGCCCTGGCCGCCGGGAAAACCCGTTACACCGCGGCCCGTGGCCTGCCGGAGTTGCGCGAGGCAATCTCCGGGTTTTATCAGCAGCGTTATGGCCTGAATATCGATCCTTCGCGGATTCTTGTCACGCCAGGTGGGTCTGGCGCCTTGTTGCTGGCCTCCAGCCTACTGGTCGATCCGGGTAAACATTGGCTACTTGCAGACCCGGGCTACCCCTGTAATCGACATTTTCTGCGTTTGGTAGAGGGCGCCGCACAGCTGGTGCCGGTCGGCCCGGATGTGCGCTACCAGTTAACGGCCGATCTGGTCGAGCGCTATTGGAATCAGGACAGTGTGGGGGCGTTGGTGGCATCCCCGGCCAACCCTACCGGTACGATTTTGAGTCGTGATGAACTGGCAGCCCTGTCTACGGCAATCAAGGCCCGAAACGGGCATTTGGTGGTGGATGAGATTTACCATGGCCTGACCTACGGCTGTGATGCAGCCAGTGTGCTGGAAGTCGATGACAGTGCGTTTGTGCTCAATAGCTTTTCCAAGTATTTCGGTATGACCGGGTGGCGTTTGGGCTGGCTGGTGGCGCCACCTGAAGCTGTAGCTGATCTGGAGAAGCTCGCCCAGAACCTTTATATCAGCGCCCCCAGCATGGCTCAGTACGCCGCATTGGCCTGCTTTGAACCTCAGACACTGGCGATACTGGAAGAGCGTCGGGCCGAGTTCGGGCGTCGCCGTGACTTTCTGTTACCGGCCTTGCGTGAGCTTGGTTTTGGTATTGCAGTAGAGCCAGAGGGTGCGTTTTACCTCTACGCCGATATCAGCGCGTTTGGCGGCGATGCGTTTGCATTCTGTCAGCACTTTCTTGAAACCCAGCACATAGCCTTTACCCCGGGTCTGGATTTTGGGCGCTTCAAGTCCGGGCACCATGTACGGTTTGCCTACACCCAAAGTTTGCCGCGCCTGCAGGAGGCCGTTGAGCGGATCGCTCGTGGCCTCAAGAGCTGGAAAGGCTGATGCGTTTCTCACCCGAGCTAGAAGAAGGGCGGTTGATCAAGCGCTACAAGCGTTTCCTGGCGGATATCGAAACCGTCACCGGTGAGTTGATGACCATCCACTGCCCGAATACGGGGTCCATGTTCAACTGCATGGTTGAAGGTGGTCAGGTCTGGTTCAGCCGTTCCAACGACCCCAAGCGCAAGTTGCCGGGCACTTGGGAAATCAGCCAAACCCCGCAAGGCAGGCTGGCGTGTGTGAACACCGGGCGTGCCAATCACTTGATCGAAGAGGCGTTACTGGCGGGGGTGATTACCGAGCTGGATGGCTTCACCGCACTCAAGCGTGAAGTGCCTTATGGTCAGGAAAAAAGCCGGATTGATTTTCGCCTGGAGTACCCGCAGGGCTTTGCCTTCGTAGAGGTCAAGAGTGTCACCCTGGGTTTTGATGACTCGCGTGTCGCTGCATTTCCGGATGCTGTTACGCAGCGTGGTGCCAAGCATCTGCGTGAACTGGCCACTCTCGCGCGCGAGGGGGTGCGTGCTGTTCAGCTGTATTGCGTCAACCTTACCGGCATTGATGCAGTGCGCCCGGCGCAAGAGATCGACCCGGGTTACGCAGCAGCGTTGCGCGAGGCGGTCGCTGCCGGAGTGCAAGTACTTGCGTATGGAGTCAGCCTGACGCCTGACGCCGTGGTAGTTGATCGCCGATTAGACGTCATCCTCTGATATTTGTGGCGTAATCCAGATGCCTTGGCTGTCTTCGCGGCAGTCAAGAGCTGTCAGAAACTGCCCGGCGCAAGGCCCGGCAACGCATTCTCCACTTTCGATCAGGAACAGCGCCGAATGAGTCGCGCACTGGATCAGGCTGGCGCTTGAATCGAGAAATTGATCCGGTTGCCATTCCAGTGTTACCCCGCGATGGGGGCAGCGGTTTTTGTAGGCATACACCTGACCTTCACGACGAATGACGAGCAGGTTCAGCTCATCCAGCTCGAAGCCACGGCTGGTACCTTCGCTTAGTGCCTGCGAGGGGCATAAAAACTTCATGGCAATCCTTAATAGCAGCCAAACGGCTGTGTTGTTGACGCGTTCCAGAGCGGGTTAAGAGGTTGACGTGCAAATGCAAACAATTATCAAATGGCGGCTTGCTCTGCGATGTGCTGTTTTCACGGCGTGACAATACCTTTGTCCCGTTGAGCCCTCTTTTTCAAGGAATGCCCCCGTATGCGCCTGAGTACCCGCCTGATTACGCTCTGTACAGGCCTTATGATCAGTCATGTCAGCCTGGCTGGCGAGTTGCCACAACGCTGGGTTAGCGCCGGCGGAGCACTTTCAGAGTGGGTCAGCGCGTTGGGTGCGGAGTCTAAATTGGTTGGGGTCGATACCACCAGCCAACATCCTGCATCACTTAAGTCCCTGCCCAGTATTGGTTATCAGCGCCAGCTCTCGGCAGAGGGAATCCTGAGCCTTAAACCGGACATCCTGGTCGGCACTGACGAGATGGGCCCGCCACCTGTTTTGGCGCAGATTCGCGGTGCTGGTGTCCCGGTCGAGATGTTTTCGGCCCAGGCCGATCTAGCAAGTCTTGAAGCGACCCTGAAGCATTTGGGCCGTTTGTTGGGTAACGAGCCTCAAGCGGCGCAACTGTTCACAGACTATCAGCAGCAACTTGTGCAGCATCAGCAGCAGGTCAAGACGGTACAAGCCGGACACAAGGCGCCAGGGGTACTTTTGTTGTTGGGGCACGCGGGCGGTAAACCGTTGATAGCCGGCAAGGACACGGCTGCAGATTGGCTACTGACTCAAGCCGGCGGGCAGAACCTTGCTACCCACACCGGCTATAAGCCGTTTTCAGTGGAGGCCCTGGCGGGGCTCAATCCTGAGGTCTTGGTGTTTGCCGATCGCAGTTTGACCGGTGAGGCGGCACGCAAGGCGCTGCTCAAGGAAAACCCGGTATTGGCGTCTATTCGCGCCGCTAAAAATGGCCGTGTGTACGAACTGGACCCTACGTTGTTGGTGGGTGGGCTGGGGCCAAGGTTACCGGCCAGCTTGAAGCAACTGACCGCTGAGTTTTATCCCGCGGCTGCAGCGAACCCATGAAGACGCTGGTTAAACCCCGGTCATTGTTTATAGGCTTGAGTGCCCTGTGCCTGTTGGCGACCTGGCTATCGCTGGCGCTGGGGCCTGTGAGCTTGCCGTTGATTGACACCCTGCGCGCGGCACTGAGGTTGCTGGGCATACCGATACCTGGCGAAGGGCTGGAACAGGCCGAGCTGATCCTGGGGCAGATTCGTTTGCCTCGTACATTGCTGGGGCTGGCGGTGGGCGGTGTGCTGGCGTTGTCGGGCGTGGCCATGCAGGGGTTGTTCCGCAACCCGTTGGCCGACCCCGGGTTGGTCGGTGTGTCCAGCGGCGCAGCCTTGGGTGCGGCGATTGCGATTGTGGGCGGGACTGCCTTTGGCGGGCTGCCAGAGTTTATCGGGCCATATTTGCTGTCGTTGTGTGCGTTCCTTGGAGGGCTGGGCGTAACGGCGCTGGTCTATCGGCTGGGGCGACGCAACGGTCAGACCAATGTCGCCGTGATGTTGCTCGCTGGCATTGCGCTGACAGCATTGGCCGGCTCGGCAGTCGGACTGTTTACCTATCTGGCTGATGACGCGACATTGCGCACGCTGACCTTCTGGAACCTGGGTAGTCTTAATGGCGCCAGTTACGCACGTTTGTGGCCATTGTTGATTGTTACCGTGGGTGTTGCCTTATGGTTGCCTCGCCGAGCTAATGCGCTCAATGCGCTGTTGCTGGGAGAGTCGGAAGCCAATCATCTGGGGATCGATGTCGAAGGCCTGAAGCGCGAACTGGTGTTTTGTACGGCGCTGGGTGTGGGGGCTGCAGTGGCAGCAGCTGGCATGATCGGTTTTATCGGGCTAGTGGTGCCACATCTGGTACGACTGCTGGCAGGGCCTGATCATCGAGTGCTGTTACCGGCTTCCGTGCTGGCAGGGGCGGCGCTATTGCTGTTTGCCGACCTGATTGCACGACTGGTCCTGGCGCCTGCAGAGCTGCCGATCGGGATTGTTACTGCATTCCTGGGGGCACCGTTTTTCCTCTACTTATTACTGCGAGGTCGTCACTGATGCTGCGTGCGGAAAATCTGCAGATCCGTCGCGATCAGAAAATCGTGCTGGCGGATGTCACCCTAGATGTCCGTCCGGGTGAAGTGTTGGGTGTGCTGGGGCCCAATGGAGCGGGTAAAAGCACACTGCTGGCCGCGTTGTGTGGGGAGTTGACGCCGAGTGAGGGGCAGGTCTGGCTTGGTCAACACGCCCTGGGCCACTGGAAGGGCGCGCAACGGGCACAGCGTCTTGCCGTCTTGCCGCAAACCTCGACCCTGGATTTCGCCTTTCGTGTCGAAGAAGTCGTGGGCATGGGGCGACTGCCTCATCAGACAGGTCGCGCCCGTGATTCAGAAATCATTCACGCTGCGTTGCAGGCGGCTGATGTTGAGCATTTGGCGGGGCGCAGCTATCTGGCGTTGTCGGGTGGTGAACGGCAGCGAGTGCATCTGGCGAGGGTGCTGGCGCAATTATGGCCAGGACAGCGCGGGCATACCCTGTTGCTTGATGAGCCGACCTCAATGCTCGACCCATTGCATCAACACACGACGCTCAAGGCCATACGGACGTTCGCGGATCGCGGCGCGGCGGTCCTAATCATCCTGCATGACCTGAACCTGGCCGCACGTTATTGCGATCGGTTGTTGCTGCTTGAGGAGGGACGTCCCCGCGCACTGGATTGTCCAAAAGTGGTGCTGCAGCCGGAGGCGTTAAAAGCCGTATTTGGTCTGGACGTGTTGGTGCAGCCTCACCCGGAACTGGGTTGTCCGATGGTGATTGCTCGTTGAGCCGGTAACGCAGTCATTTGGCTGGTGTTTTTGACAGGCAAAAAAAGACCCGGCAAGAGCCGGGTCAAATAACCGTGATTAGCCTGATGAGGAGATTTTCTGAGAGTCCGAACCAAGGGCCTTCCAGAAGATCGACTGGTCTCGCGACCAGATGGCGTAATCATAACAATTCTCATTACGCTGTCAACAACTGTTTTTTACCGTTTATCGTGCGTGTCGGAAATGAATCTCTTCAGGCTTTTTTCAACGCGGCCAGATGATCCACCTGCTGGTTCAGTTCTTCTTTGCGCTGCGCGGGGATATCGTTCCAGTGCACATCCAGCAGGGCCCCTTCAATCGCATAAAGAAGCACTTTAGAAGCCCTGAAGCCCCTGGCCTTCACTGCTCGATATGCATCAACAGCCCCTAGACGTCTCAAGTCCGAGGCGCTGTGAATACCAACAGCGTGAAGCCATTGCGCTGAGGTCTTCCCAAGGTTTTTCAAATGCTGGAGTTCATCATTCATCAGCTCTCCTTGCGACGGCGTGAGCTCAGCGTTTACGGGACATTGTGATTCTACGAAGTGTAGCGCTCAGTAGGAAAAGCGCAGTCCGTTAGTCGGTTTTGGAACAAAGGACTACTGATGTCTGAGGTTTGCTCTGACGTTCAGTGACGGGTGGGGATCAGGGTAGAGCCTTTGTGTTGCGTAAACGGGGCTGGTCCAACTAGGCACGGCTTGCTCGTGGCAAGTGTCGTATTCGTGCTATTTGGTGCGGTATCGCAGGCGAGTACCAAAGTTAACCGACATCAGAATTTCATCCGCTGTCAGCTCAACCGGGAAGTAGGTACCTGAAATTTGTGCGTGGGCTAGGCTGGCACCTTCGATGCACGCAGTACGTAAATCAATGCCGCGCAGGTCCGCTGAGCGAAAATAACCATCGGAGAAATCCACGTCCTGAGCCTGTAACTCGCGTAGATCCAGCCCGCGGAAGTCTCCGCCGCGCAGGTCGATGTGTCCGGATGGCCGCTGTTGATTGAACCCGCGGATATCGTCTTTATGCAGCAGTGCGTAGAGCGCCGACTCAAGCAGCTTTGGATGGCTCATGATGGGGCTCCGGCTTGGCGTGATGCTAGTATTATAGTGCCACTATTGCAGGGCCGTGAAACCATTGCGTTTCACGGCTAGCGCTAATTCCTACAAGCCTGGCAAGCGCTGACGAATATCAGCGATCAGGGTGTCGAGGCTTTTGCTGTTGTGGGTTTCAACACACTTGCTGCGCAGGATTTCATCGGCGCCCAGCGCTTCACGACTGGCTTGCTGTGCCTTGACGACTTCCAGAGTGGCGTCAGAAGGGTCGGTGCCAATGGACTTGCGATGGGCCAGCCAGCCTTCGATTACGGCGTCCGGTGCGGTGCAGTCGAGGATCAGGCAAGGTACGCCGGTGGCTTCTGCCACTTGAGCAGCGGCATCACGCTGCTCACGCTTGAGGTAGGTGGCATCTATCACGACGGGAAAGCCTGCGCGCAGCACGATACCGGCCAGCTCATGCAGCTTTTTGTAGGTGGCAGCGCTGGCATCGGCATTATAAATGCCATCACCTACTGCGTTTTCAGCGGTCTGCTCACCGAACAACTGCTTGCGGATAACGTCTGAGCGAAGGCGAATCGCCCCCAGAGCCTCAACCAGGCGCATGGCTACCGAACTTTTGCCTACAGCCGATACACCGTGGGTAATTGTCAGGAAGCGTGAAGGAATAGTGCTGTAGCTTTCGGCCAGGTTGGCGTAGTTGCGGTACTGACGCAATGTAGCTGCGCGCTGAACAGGGCTGGCTTCTGCAGGCATGCTGAACAAGCTGACTTTGGCGCGAACCAGCGCGCGGTAGGCTTTGTAGAAGTTCAGCAGCTCAAGTCCCTGATAATCGCCAGTCAGTTCCAGGTACTGACTGACAAAGCGTCTTGCCAGAGACTTCAGGCCGCGGTCTTCAAGGTCCATCGCCAGGAAGGCAGTGTCGGCATACACATCGGTAAAACGGAACGGCTCGTTGAATTCGATGCAGTCGAAGATAACGACCTTGCCATCGATCATCGTGGCGTTGCCCAAGTGAATATCACCGTGGCATTCGCGGATAAATCCTTGCGCCTTGCGCTGCTCGAACAGGGGTTTGAGACGAGTAAAGCTGGCCTCTGCCCAGGCCTGGAGCGCGTCCAGTTGGAGCAGGTCAGCTTTATCAGAAAGAAATGGGCGAATTTGCTCGAAGTTCTGACAGACAGGGTCCATCACGGCCTCAGGAGTGCCTTGGTAGTGCTCCAGATCGACGTGGGGGGCTTGAGCATGGAAGCGGGCGATTTGCTGAGCCATTTCGTCGATATGGGCGGCATTGAGTTCGCCGTTGGCTTGCAAGGTGCTCAGTAATTGGCTTTGAGGGAACTGACGCATCTTGAGCACATATTCGATGGCCGGGCCTTCGCCGCCCAGTACTGGCGCTTCGACGGTACCGGTGATCGGCAATACGTCGAGGTACAAGCCTTCGGTCAGACGCTGGTTCAGGCGCAGTTCTTCATTGCAGAAGTGTTCGCGCCCGCTGAGCTCCGTGAAGTCCAGGAAGCCAAAATTAACGGGCTTCTTCAGTTTATAGGCATATGGCCCAGTAAGTATGACCCAGGAGATGTGCGTCTCGATAACCTGAAACCCATCGACGTCATGGGGGTAGAGGTCCGGGTTTTGCAGGGCGGAAATCAGGTTCTGGCTCACGGTTGATCCTTCAAGGTCTGGAAAATTCGATGCGCCATTATGGCGGCTGACAGCGGGAGTGCAAACCGCCGGGCTGCGCATGATGAACATGAATAAAGTGCGTATAATCTCGCGCCATGACTCGTACCCGATCTCCTCGTTCTCGTTCCAAACGTCCTTCTGGCGGCCTTAGGCCCTGGCTGGGCTGGGCAATCAAGCTCAGTCTGGTCGGTCTGGTGGTGCTGGCAGGTTTTGCCGTCTATCTGGATGCCATCGTGCAGGAGAAGTTCTCCGGCAAGCGTTGGACAATCCCGGCCAAGGTGTATGCCCGGCCGCTTGAGCTGTTCGTCGGCCAGAAGCTGAGCAAGAACGACTTCCTGACGGAACTCGATGCGCTGGGCTATCGCCGTGAAAGCGTGGTCAATGGTCCTGGAGCTGCTGCGGTCAGTGGCAACACAGTCGACCTCAATACACGTGGCTTCCAGTTTTATGAAGGTGCCGAACAGGCACAGCCGGTTCGTGTGCGTTTCTCTGGCGACTATGTAGCAGAGCTTTCATCGACCAATGGTTCCAAGCTGCCTGTAGTGCGTCTTGAGCCGTTGCTGATCGGTGGCCTGTATCCGAAAAATCTTGAAGACCGGATCCTGATCAATATCGATCAAGTGCCGCCGTTTCTGCTTGAAACGCTGGTAACAGTAGAAGACCGCGATTTTTATCATCACTTTGGGGTGTCGCCGAAGTCGATTGCCCGTGCCATGTGGGTTAATACGTCATCCGGGCAAATGCGCCAGGGCGGCAGTACCCTGACTCAACAGCTGGTCAAGAACTTCTATCTGACCAACGAGCGCAGCCTTAGTCGCAAGCTAACTGAGGCGATGATGGCGTTGCTGCTGGAAATGCATTACGACAAGCGCGAAATCCTTGAGGCGTATCTCAACGAAGTGTTTGTCGGTCAGGACGGGCAGCGCGCCGTGCATGGCTTTGGCCTCGCCAGCCAGTTCTTCTTCAGTCAGCCGCTGGCCGAACTCAAGTTGCATCAGGTGGCGTTGTTGGTGGGGATGGTCAAAGGGCCATCTTCTTATAACCCGCGTCGTAATCCCGAGCGGGCGCTGGTACGGCGTAACCTGGTGCTCGATTTGCTGGAGCAACAAGGCGTTGCAACGCCCGAGCAAGTGGCTGCGGCGAAAAAAATGCCATTGGGCGTGACCACGCGCGGTAGCCTGGCAGACAGTTCCTTCCCGGGTTTCCTGGACCTGGTCAAGCGCCAGTTACGTGAAGACTATCGCGATGAAGACTTGACCGAAGAGGGGTTGAGGATTTTCACCAGCTTCGACCCGATCCTGCAGATGAAGTCTGAAGCCGCAATGGGTGAGACCTTCAAACGTCTGACCGGGCGCAAGGGTTCGGATGAAGTGGAAGCCGCAATGGTGGTCACTAATCCGGAAACCGGCGAGGTTCAGGCTCTGATCGGCAGTCGTGCACCGCGCTTTGCAGGCTTTAACCGTGCGCTTGATGCGGTACGGCCTATTGGTTCGTTGATCAAACCTGCGGTGTATCTCACGGCGCTTGAACGGCCAAGTCAGTACACGCTGACCAGTTGGCTGTCGGATGATCCGCTGTCGATCAAAGGTGCTGACGGTCAGGTCTGGAAGCCTCAGAACTATGACCGTCGCTCTCACGGTACGGTTTTTCTCTACCAGTCCATGATGAACTCCTACAACCTCGGTACGGTAAGGCTGGGGCAGGAAGTGGGTGTGCCCAACGTGCTCAAGACCTTGGCGCGACTGGGGGTAGAGCGTCAGTTCCCGGCATTCCCGTCCATGTTGCTGGGTGCCGGTGCATTGAGCCCGATGGAAGTGGCGACGATGTATCAGACCTTGGCCAACGGCGGCTTTAATACGCCGATGCGCGGAATTCGCAGCGTACTGACCGCCGAGGGGGAGCCGCTGAAACGTTATCCGTTCCAGATTCAGCAACGCTTCGATCCGGGCTCCATTTTCCTGATCCAGAATGCGATGCAGCATGTGATGCGCGAAGGTACAGGACGTTCGGTTTATAACGTGCTGCCCAGGAACCTCGCATTGGCTGGTAAGACCGGTACCAGTAACGATTCGCGTGACAGCTGGTTTGCAGGGTTTAGCCAGGACTTGCTGGCGGTGGTCTGGTTGGGTCGCGACGACAACGGCAAAACGCCTTTTACCGGCGCAACCGGAGCACTGCAGGTGTGGACCAGCTTCATGAAGAAGGCTGACCCGCTGCCGCTCGATATGCCTCAGCCCGATAACATCGTTCAGGCCTGGATTGATCCGCATACGGGGCAAGGATCTGATGCCGGCTGCCCTGGCGCGGTACAGATGCCGTATATTCGCGGCAGTGAGCCGCCAGCAGGGGCCAGTTGTGGCGGGCAAGAGCCTGCTTCAGGTGAGGCCGTGATGGATTGGGTCAAGGGCTGGTTGAATTAAGCTAAGAGGGTTTTACGTGAATAAGTTGTGGATTGCGGCTGTTTCAGCCCTGGCTTTGCTCAATGGTTGTGCCAGCGTGCCACAGGGTTCGATCCCTGTGGTCGACTCTGGTGTGGCGGTGTCGAATAACGAACGTGTTTCGGCCCAGCGAACGGCTGGAAATTATCCACAGGCCACCGCACCGCGTGCAGCTCAGGCCCGCACGATTACCGAGGATTCGGGAGTTGTGGTGATGATCCCGGGCGGAGCTGCGAGCGTGTCGACGCCGATCAGCACCCAGCCTTTCACGCCCGGGCCGATTACCCCCGGCCCGGCGGCAGCGCCCATCAGCACGGGTAGCTATACACCGAGTAATACCTACAGCGCTCCGGCGCCGATTACCCCAAGCGGTATTCCATCGAACAACAGCGGCGCTCTGGCTGCCGACGAGCAGCTGGATGGTCCGGTGCTGGCGTTGCTCACCACCGCTCAGCAGCAGCAGTCGAGCGGTGACTTGAATGGCGCTTCGTCGAGTCTTGAGCGTGCTCAGCGCGTGGCACCTCGTGAGCCGCAGGTACTCTATCGCCTGGCGCAAGTGCGTATGGCTCAAGGTGACGCCGCCCAGGCGGAGCAGTTTGCCCGTCGAGGTCTGACGTTTGCCAATGGCCGTCCGGACCTGCAAGCCAGCTTGTGGGGCTTGATCGCTCAGGCACGTGAGAAACAAGGCGATGCAGCAGGCGCTGCTCTGGCCCGTCAAAAAGCCAAGGTGAGCCTCTGATGGTTATGGATGCCCGTACTCCTGAAGTTGCCGAGTTCTTGTTGCTGATCGAACAGGAAATGCGCACGCAGGGGCTGTGGAGCGACAAGACTCCCACGGAGCACGACTTGTCCAGTCTGGAGCCGTTCAGCGTCGACCGGCTCGACTTTGAGCTGTGGGTGCAGTGGATCTTTCTGCCGAAGATGAAAGTCATTGTTGAACAGGGTCAGCCACTGCCGAATGTTTCCGGTATTCGGCATATGGCTGACCAGGTTTTTGCTCAGCGTCGCGGGAACTGGAAGCCGTTGCTCAAGCATTTTGAAGGTTTTGATCAGTTGATCAGCCCCTCCGCTTGAGGTCATGGCTGCCAGTTTTTGCTGGCAGCCATTCATTTTCTTGTCAGTTTCTGTCAATTCGCGCGTTTTTTTGTGCGTTCCTGTCAATTTATGAAAATAAATCTCATAGATGGCTTGACTTGGGCAGGCCTAATGACAAGAATCGAAGTCCCGCTGTAGAGGGACTGCCAGAAGCAGACCCTCTCAGCAGATCATGAGGCGCACACCCGCGCCGACCTGCAACACCCGCAACGCGTTACCTCGCGCTGGGTGGGAAAACCCCGCAACACTTGGGGAGCTCCCAATACTTGCTCAGTCAGTGCTGACGTAGTCGGCGACCACCGTCGCTCATGCTCTGCTGAAAAGTAAACCTATTAAGACCCGTTCGCATTTTAGTGGACGGTATTCTGGCGTTTTAGAGGTGAACAACGTGGAGCTTTTATCTGGCGGTGAGATGCTCGTGCGCTTTTTGCGCGACGAAGGTGTCAAATATATCTACGGGTACCCTGGTGGTGCTCTGCTGCATGTCTACGACGCACTGTTCAAGGAACCGGAAGTTACCCACATCCTGGTTCGCCACGAACAAGCTGCTACTCATATGGCTGACGGCTACGCTCGTGCAACGGGTAAGGCCGGTGTAGTACTGGTCACTTCCGGGCCAGGTGCTACCAACGCCATTACCGGTATTGCCACTGCCTACATGGATTCCATTCCGATGGTGATCATTTCTGGTCAGGTGCCTAGCACCATGGTCGGAACGGATGCTTTCCAGGAAACCGACATGATCGGTATCTCCCGGCCCATCGTGAAGCACAGCTTTATGATCAAGCATGCTTCGGAAATCCCTGAGGTCATGAAAAAGGCGTTCTACCTCGCTCAATCCGGCCGTCCAGGTCCGGTTGTGGTCGATATCCCGAAAGACATGACCAACCCGGCCGAGAAGTTCGAATACGTTTTCCCGAAAAAAGCCAAGTTGCGTTCTTACAGCCCGGCCTTGCGTGGTCACTCTGGCCAGATTCGCAAGGCGGCAGAGATGCTTCTGGCGGCCAAGCGCCCTGTGCTCTATGCAGGCGGCGGCGTTATTTTGGGTGGCGGTTCGGCACCGCTGACCGAGCTTGCAAAAATGCTCAACGTACCGGTAACCAATACGCTGATGGGCCTGGGCGCATACCCTGGCACTGACCGTCAGTTTGTGGGCATGCTTGGTATGCACGGCAGCTTCACTGCCAACATGACCATGCATAACGCTGATGTAATCCTGGCAGTAGGTGCGCGCTTTGATGATCGTGTAATCAACGGTCCGTCCAAGTTCTGTCCTAACGCCAAGATTATCCACATCGATATCGACCCGGCATCTATCTCCAAGACCATCAAGGCAGATGTTCCGATTGTAGGTCCGGTAGAGAGCGTGTTGACCGAAATGGTTGCAATCCTCAAGGATATTGGCGAGAAGCCGAATGCCGAGGCGGTTGCCAGCTGGTGGAAGCAAATCGACGAGTGGCGTGGTGATCGCGGCTTGTTCCCTTATGACAAGGGCGACGGCAGCAAGATCAAGCCTCAGGCTGTTATCGAGATGCTGTGCGAAGTGACCAAGGGCGATGCTTATGTAACGTCCGATGTGGGTCAGCATCAAATGTTTGCGGCCCAGTACTACCGCTTCAACAAGCCGAATCGCTGGATCAACTCTGGCGGCCTGGGCACGATGGGGTTCGGTTTCCCGGCTGCGATGGGGGTAAAACTGAGCTTCCCTGATGCTGACGTTGCCTGTGTAACAGGCGAGGGCAGTATTCAGATGAACATTCAGGAATTGTCGACGTGTTTGCAGTACGGTCTGCCCGTAAAAATTGTCAGCCTCAACAACGGCGTGCTCGGTATGGTGCGTCAGTGGCAGGACATGAACTACGGCAGTCGCCACTCGCACTCGTACATGGAATCGCTGCCTGACTTCGTCAAGCTGGCTGAGGCTTATGGGCATGTAGGTATTCGGATCACTGATCTGAAAGACCTGAAGCCCAAGATGGAAGAAGCTTTTGCCATGAAGGATCGTCTGGTGTTCCTGGATATTCAGGTCGATACCAGTGAGCACGTTTATCCGATGCAGATCAAAGATGGCTCCATGCGCGACATGTGGCTGAGCAAGACGGAGCGTACTTAATCATGCGGCACATTATTTCCTTGCTTCTTGAAAACGAACCGGGCGCCTTGTCTCGCGTTGTTGGGCTTTTTTCGCAACGTAACTACAACATCGAAAGCCTGACTGTGGCGCCAACTGAAGACCCGACCTTGTCGCGTTTGACGCTGACCACCGTGGGGCATGATGAAGTGATCGAGCAGATCACTAAAAACCTTAACAAGCTGATCGAAGTGGTCAAGCTGGTTGATCTGTCGGAAAGTGCTCACATCGAGCGTGAACTGATGCTGGTCAAGGTCAAGGCAACAGGTGCACAGCGCGCAGAAATCAAACGTACCACGGATATATTTCGTGGGCAGATCGTGGATGTCAGCGCCAGTGTGTATACCGTGCAGTTGACAGGCACCAGCGAGAAGCTCGACAGTTTCATCCAGTCGATTGGGACTGCCTCGATCCTGGAAACAGTTCGCAGTGGCGTCACCGGGATTGCCCGTGGCGACAAAGTACTCAGCATCTAAAACTAACAAATGCTAATTGGCCTGAATGGCCTGGATATAAGGGAAAATCATGAAAGTTTATTACGACAAAGACTGCGACCTTTCGATCATCCAGGGCAAAAAAGTAGCCATTATCGGTTACGGCTCCCAGGGTCACGCCCAAGCCTGCAACCTGAAAGACTCCGGCGTTGACGTTACTGTTGGTCTGCGTAAAGGTTCGGCCACTGTCGCCAAGGCTGAGGCTCACGGCCTGAAAGTAACTGACGTTGCAAGCGCTGTTGCCGCTGCAGATTTGGTCATGATTCTGACCCCGGACGAGTTCCAGTCGGCACTGTACAAGGACGAAATCGAGCCGAACATCAAGAAGGGAGCCACACTGGCTTTCTCCCACGGCTTCGCGATTCACTACAACCAGGTCGTACCGCGTGCTGACCTTGACGTGATCATGATCGCGCCAAAAGCACCGGGTCACACCGTGCGCTCCGAGTTCGTAAAAGGCGGTGGCATTCCTGACCTGATCGCGATCTATCAGGACGCTTCGGGCAACGCCAAAAACGTAGCCTTGTCTTACGCCGCGGGTGTTGGTGGCGGTCGTACCGGCATCATCGAAACCACGTTCAAAGACGAAACTGAAACCGACCTGTTCGGCGAGCAGGCTGTTCTGTGTGGTGGTACTGTCGAGCTGGTTAAAGCCGGTTTCGAGACACTGGTTGAAGCTGGTTACGCGCCAGAAATGGCTTACTTCGAGTGCTTGCACGAGTTGAAGCTGATCGTTGACCTCATGTACGAAGGCGGCATCGCCAACATGAACTACTCGATCTCCAACAACGCCGAGTACGGTGAGTATGTAACGGGTCCGGAAGTGATCAACGCTGAGTCCCGTCAGGCAATGCGTAATGCTCTGAAGCGCATTCAAGATGGTGAATACGCGAAGATGTTCATCACCGAAGGTGCTACTGGCTACCCATCGATGACTGCTAAGCGTCGTAACAACGCCGCTCACGGTATCGAAATCATCGGCGGGCAATTGCGTTCGATGATGCCTTGGATCGGCGCGAACAAAATCGTCGACCAAGCCAAGAACTAAGCTTCAAACCTGTAGAAAAAACGCGGCCTAGGCCGCGTTTTTTCGTTTAAGCGGCCGCTTCTGGTATAAAGCAGGATCGTTTGCGGGTGTGTGTTGGCCCCAAGCTTCTACCGAAACTTTCCATATCGTTGCAAGGTAATGTCCATGAGCGAACGTCCCGAAGAGCCAAAAGCGGCTTCAGACGCCGATAGCCTGCTGCCTATCGATGAGCATGTCGAAGAAGGGCATGACGCCGAAGGCCGCAAAGTCCGGCATCGTGGTATCTATCTGCTGCCGAATCTTTTCACCACCGCGAACCTGTTCGCCGGTTTTTATTCAATCATCAGCTCCATGAGTGCTCAAAGCGCGATGAGCGCGGGTGATGCTGCAGGAGCAAGCAAGTATTTTGCGTTTGCGGCTATCGCGATTTTTGTCGCAATGGTGCTGGATGGTCTCGATGGTCGCGTAGCCCGTATGACCAATACTGAAAGTGCTTTTGGCGCCGAGTACGATTCCTTGTCGGACATGGTTGCTTTTGGTGTAGCTCCGGCATTGCTGGCTTTTGGCTGGGCACTGGGTGATATGGGCAAAGTCGGATGGATGGTGGCTTTCATCTACGTCGCGGGTGCCGCGTTACGTCTGGCGCGTTTTAACACCCAGGTGGGTAAAGCGGATAAGCGCTATTTCATCGGTCTGGCCAGCCCGGCTGCTGCTGGCGTCGTGGCGGGTATTGTCTGGGCATTCAGTGATTACGGGATCCAGGGTTCGAAAATGTCGTTCCTGGTTGCGTTGCTGGTGGCTGCTGCTGGCATGCTGATGGTTAGCAATATCAAGTACAACAGCTTCAAAGAGCTGGACTTGAAGGGGCGCGTTCCTTTTGTCGCCATCCTTGCGGTGGTATTGGTGTTTGCTGTTGTCTTCAGCGATCCGCCGCGCATTCTGCTGCTGGCATTCCTGGCGTATGCGGCATCGGGTCCCATCCAGTACTTGTTGCGTTTGCGCCGTAACAAAAACGCCGAGTGATGTAATTTCTCTCATACTCCGTAGTCTATTGGTGCATCAGCCCTCCAATACTGCGGAGTTGTCATGCTTATCAAGCTGCCTAAGGCGTCCGACTGTAAAGAGTCGGACGTTACGCCTGAATCCTTCTATTTATCCCGTCGTGCATTACTTGGCAGTTCGCTAGCCGCAATGGCTGCGGGCGCGCTACCGCGCTGGGCCAGTGCCGAAGATGCCGTGCGCTACGCGGATGTCGAGCCGGGCAGGGCACCGGCCTGGTTCACCGATAAGCTCCCGCAGACCAAGTGGCAGGCGGTCGCGGTTACCGGGGAGGCGATCACGCCTTTCAAGGACGCCACTCACTACAACAACTTCTATGAGTTCGGGACCGACAAGGGTGACCCGGCGCAGAATGCTGGCGCCTTGAAAACCGAACCCTGGACAGTGGTCGTGGATGGGGAGGTGGGCAAGCCGGGTCGTTATGCCCTTGAAGACTTTATGAAGCCTTATCAGTTAGAAGAGCGGGTTTATCGCCTGCGTTGCGTAGAGGCCTGGTCTATGGTCATTCCATGGATGGGCTTTCCCATTTCGGCATTGCTTAAACAGGTGGAGCCGACATCGAAAGCCAAGTACATACGCTTTGAAACCTTGCAGGATCCCAAGGTCATGCCGGGGCAGCGTTCGGGTTTTGCATTGATTGATTGGCCCTATGTAGAGGGGTTGCGTTTGGATGAGGCGATGAATCCGCTGGCGATATTGGCGGTGGGCATGTATGGGCGTGAATTACCGAATCAGAACGGAGCCCCGCTACGTTTGATAGTGCCTTGGAAGTACGGTTTTAAAAGTGTGAAGTCCATTGTGAGAATCAGTCTGGTGGAGCAACAGCCGAAAACCACTTGGCAGAGCATCGCTGCGGATGAGTACGGCTTTTATGCAAATGTGAATCCTCAAGTCGATCACCCGCGATGGACGCAGGCGCGTGAGCGGCGTCTGCCGAGCGGTCTGTTCAGTCCTAATGTGCGCGATACCCAGATGTTTAACGGTTACGCGGACGAGGTGGCGTCTTTATATGCTGGTCTCGATTTGCGGAAGAACTATTGATGAAGTTTCTTGCTTGGCGCATAGGCGTCTTCGCGGCAGCGGCCATGTGGCCTGTGTATTGGCTTTACGAGGCATGGATCTTTGCATTGGGCCCGGATCCGGGAAAGGTACTGGTTGATCGGTTAGGGTTGGGTGCGCTGATTCTGCTATTGGTAACACTGAGCATGACGCCGATGCAGAAGCTCACGGGGTGGCCAGGCTGGATTGCAGTGCGTCGTCAGATAGGGCTCTGGTGTTTTGCTTATGTGGTTTTGCACCTGTGTGCCTATTTGACTTTCGTTCTGGGGTTTGACTGGTCACAGCTGGGTGTGGAGTTGCGCAAGCGGCCCTACATTATTGTCGGCGCTCTGGGCTTCTTGTGTTTGCTGGCCTTGGCGGTAACTTCAAATCGTTACAGTCAACGGCGGCTGGGCGCGCGCTGGAAGAAGCTCCATCGCTTGGTGTATGGGGTTGTTGGGTTGGGATTGCTGCATATGCTTTGGATTGTTCGAGCGGACCTCAAGGAATGGTCGGTTTACGCCTTTATAGGTGTGTGCTTGTTGATGCTAAGAATACCCGCTGTTACGAGGCGAATTCCGCGTCTATATAGGAAGAAAACAGTATCAGCTGCTAGCGCCAAAATTAACCCTTGACTCAGATCTGTAACGGCCTATAATTCGCCCACTTCCGGCGCAGTCGAAACGGAAAACTCCTTGAGTTTCAATGAGTTGGATTGGTTTTCGGCAGTGTCAGCTTCAAGTCATCGAAGCAGGAAATGAGGTGTTGACAGCAGCGTGTAACGCTGTAGAATTCTCCTCCCGCTAACGAGAGATCGAAAGCGCAAGTGGTTGATGTTACAGAGGAAACTTTGAAAACATCTTAAAATAACCGCTTGACAGCAACAGAGGCTGCTGTAGAGTGCGCGCCTCGGTTCAGCGAAAGCTAAACCAACCGCTCTTTAACAACTGAATCAAGCAATTCGTGTGGGTGCTTGTGGAGTCAGACTGATAGTCAACAAGATTATCAGCATCACAAGTTACTCCGCG
>NZ_JYKZ01000015.1 GCF_001043005.1 Pseudomonas psychrophila | reverse complement strand
ACGTAGCTGTAGATCTCGGTATACGGCGGGATTGCGACGTCGGCTTCAGCAAAGCTGATCTTCAACACAATGAAGAACGGCAGCATGAAAAACAAAAACAGCCACAGGAATGGAATCCCGATGACCATCTGACGGCCACCGGGGGTTATTCGTTGCAGTCGGCGTTTAAGCTTTCGCATGTTCATGAGCGCAGTACCACGCCGCTGTCGTCTTCCCACCACACGTAGACTTCGTCATCCCAGGTAGGACGCGCGCCACGGCGCTCGGCGTTGGCCATGAACGACTGGACGATCTTGCCCCCGGGCAGTTCCACATAAAACACCGAGTGACCACCCAGGTAGGCGATGTCATGCACCTTGCCGTGGGACCAGTTGTAGGCCGACTCGGGCTTGAGGGTGCTGACCAGCATTTTTTCGGGGCGGATGGCGTAGGTAATCGATTTGTCCTGCAGCGACGTCGTCACGCCGTGGCCCACGTAGATCTTTTGATCCAGTTCCGGGCTGTGGATGATCGCGTAGCCCTCCTCGTCATCAATGACCGAACCGTCAAAGGAGTTCACGTTGCCGATGAACTCGCACACCATTCGGCTGACAGGCGCTTCATAGATGTCGACCGGGCTACCGATTTGAGCGATCCAGCCCAGGTGCATGATGGCGATACGCTCAGCCATGGTCATGGCTTCTTCCTGGTCATGGGTCACCATCACACAGGTCACGCCAACCCGCTCGATGATCTCCACCAGTTCCAGTTGCATCTGCGAGCGCAGTTTTTTGTCCAGCGCGCCCATCGGCTCATCGAGCAGCAGCAGTTTCGGGCGCTTGGCCAGCGAACGGGCCAGGGCCACGCGCTGACGCTGACCACCGGACAATTGGTGCGGCTTGCGTTTGGCGTACTGGGTCATGTGCACCAGTCGCAGCATTTCCTCAACGCGAGCCTCAATGTCACTGGCGGACAAACGGTCCTGCTTCAAGCCAAAGGCGATGTTCTGCGCCACCGTCATGTGCGGGAACAGCGCGTAAGACTGAAACATCATATTGATCGGCCGCTCGTAGGGCGGCATGTCAGTGATGTCTACACCGTCGAGGAAAATACGGCCCTCTGTTGGGCGCTCGAAGCCTGCCAGCATGCGCAGCAAGGTCGATTTTCCGGAGCCGGAACCTCCGAGCAGGGCGAAGATTTCACCTTGATGGATCTCCAGGGACACATCGTCAACAGCGATGGTTTCGTCGAACTTCTTGGTGACTCGATCGACTTTTACCAACACTTTTTTCGGTGCCTGGTGACCTTCAAGAGCCTTCCTATAGGTACTGGAGGCGTTTGCCATATGAAACTCCCAACAGGTTTCAGTCGCCAGGCCAACGCGGCCCGACTTAGTAGTGGATAACCCGCTGCGAACGGGCTTATTCGGCGCCGACCTTCCGGCAACCTGGTAGTACTTGTTGTTATCGCGGTGTGTTGTGGTGGGGAATGACACGCAAAGACCCGCCCACCTGCTTACGCAGACAGCCAAATCAATACGCGAAAATAAAAATCGTCAGTCAGCGCGAATAACGAAGAGATGCCCGTTGTCGGCATGCATCGCCAAACGCCTGAAAAATACTCAAGTAGACAGGATTGTCTTGAACCTGCCATTCCGGGTGCCATTGCACACCCACGGCAAACGCCTTGCTGGACTCGACGCTAACCGCCTCGATCAGTCCATCCGGTGCAACGGCTTCGGCACGCAGGCCAGGAGCAAGCCGATCAATACCTTGGCTGTGAATCGAATTGACCTGGAACGTTCGGGGCAAACCCAGCGCATCGAATACACCACCCGGCTGCACCTCAACCCCATGCGCCGGTGCGTACTGCACGGCCAGGTCCGGGTGATCCGCTTCGCGGTGATCGAGAAAGCCCGGGAGCTCGTGAACCTTCTGATGCAGGCTGCCACCGAACGCCACGTTCATTTCCTGAAACCCCCGGCAAATACCGAGCACCGGAACGCCCGCAGCAATGGCTGCACGCAACAGAGGAAGGGTTGTGGCATCGCGCGCCGGATCGTGATCCGTACCCGGAGCGCTGGCGGAACCTTGATAGTGGAACGGCTCCACATTCGAAGGCGAGCCCGTGAGCAACAGACCATCCAGATGAGCGAGCAGCTCATCTGTTTCGGTCAGTTGCGCCAGGGAAGGAATGATCACCGGTAACCCCAGCGAAGCGATGCTGACAGCACGCAAGTACTTGTCGCCGCTGACGTGGTAAGGGTGCAGGCCAATCTGTTTGACGCATGCAGTAACGCCGATCAATGGCTTGAGTGCCATTTTTATCACCTCGAAGTTTCACACTTGAACGAGCTTTTCCGGAGCTTAGTCTTGTTGATTTTAATTAACAACTCCAATGTAAAAAATCTAAAACACCTCAAGGCCAATCATCATCTCCGGCGCGCTTCAAACGGCTTATCCGGGACCAAAAAGCTCTTATACGGCCTTAAAAATAACGTTTTAAGACGAGGTGTTCGCTATTGACTTCACTAAACCTTTCGGATTGACTGAGCTCGTGAAAGGGCAGTGAACATAATAATTAACATAATAGGTGCATCATGTCAGTTCCCCTGCGCGCAGTTCAGCTCAATGAAGCGAACGCATTCCTTAAGAAATATCCTGAGGTTTTGTACGTCGACCTTCTCATTGCGGATATGAACGGCGTGGTGCGCGGCAAGCGCATCGAGCGCACCAGTCTCCACAAGGTTTACGAGAAAGGCATCAACCTGCCGGCCTCTTTGTTTGCGCTTGATATCAACGGTTCTACGGTGGAAAGCACCGGCCTGGGTCTGGATATCGGTGACTCGGACCGTATCTGCTACCCCATTCCCAATACCCTGTGCATCGAGCCCTGGCAGAAGCGCCCGACGGCACAATTGCTAATGACCATGCACGAACTCGAAGGCCAGCCTTTCTTCGCTGACCCGCGTGAAGTGCTGCGCCAGGTCGTTTCCAAATTCGATGACATGGGCCTGACGATATGTGCAGCCTTTGAACTCGAGTTCTACCTGATCGACCAGGACAACGTGAACGGCCGCCCGCAATCGCCACGGTCACCGGTGTCAGGCAAGCGTCCAATGTCGACCCAGGTGTACTTGATCGATGACCTGGACGAATACGTTGACTGCCTCCAGGACATTCTTGAAGGCGCGAAAGAACAAGGCATTCCGGCTGACGCCATCGTCAAGGAAAGTGCCCCGGCCCAGTTCGAAGTCAACCTGCATCACGTGTCCGACCCCATCAAGGCCTGCGACTACGCGGTACTGCTCAAGCGTCTGGTGAAAAACATCGCCTACGACCATGAGATGGACACCACCTTCATGGCCAAGCCGTATCCGGGCCAGGCGGGCAACGGGCTGCACGTGCACATTTCGATTCTCGACAAAGAAGGCAACAACATCTTTGCCAGCGAGGATCCCGAGCAGAACGCCGCATTGCGTCACGCCATCGGCGGTGTGCTGGAGACCCTGCCCGCGCAGATGGCCTTCCTTTGCCCGAACGTGAACTCATACCGTCGTTTCGGTGCACAGTTCTATGTACCGAACTCGCCAAGCTGGGGCATCGATAACCGTACCGTGGCGGTGCGTGTGCCAACCGGTTCTGCCGATTCGGTGCGCATCGAACACCGCGTCGCCGGCGCCGATGCCAACCCGTATCTGCTGATGGCCTCTGTGCTGGCCGGCATTCACCATGGCCTGACCAACGAAATCGAGCCGGGCCCACCGGTAGAAGGCAACAGCTACGAGCAGAACGAACAGAGCCTGCCGAACAACCTGCGTGACGCATTGCGCGAACTGGACGACAGCGAAGTCATGGCCAAGTACATCGACCCGCTGTACATCGACGTATTCGTCGCCTGCAAGGAAAGCGAACTCGCCGAGTTCGAGAACTCCATCTCGGACCTTGAGTACAACTGGTACTTGCACACCGTTTGATCGACCCGCCTCCTGTGGGAGCCGGGCTTGCCCGCGATGACGTCGGCACATCCAGCATAGATGTCGTCTGACACAGCGCTATCGCGGGCAAGCCCACTCCCCCGGTGCCTGTGCGTTTCGAATCGTAGAGGGGTCGACTCCGCGTCCCGCGACCCCATTTCCCACTGTATCGAGTCACTCCAATGGCAAACACTCGCAGTGACTGGGAGCAACGCTTTCAGTCTTTGACACTAGAAGGCCGGGCATTCATTGATGGTCAATACCGCCCCGCACTCAGCGGCGAAACCTTCGAATGCATGAGCCCGGTGGACGGTCGCTTTCTGGCGAACGTCGCCAGCACCGACGAAGCCGACGCCAATGCGGCGGTGATCGTTGCTCGCAAGGCGTTTGAATCCGGCGTCTGGGCCAGGCTCGCCCCGGCTGAGCGCAAACGCATCCTGATTCGTTTTTCCGACTTGATTCTGGCCAACCAGGAAGAACTGGCGCTGCTGGAAACCCTGGACATGGGCAAGCCCATCAGCGACTCCATGACCATCGATATCCCGGCGACCGCCAACGCGATTCGCTGGAACGCCGAAGCCATCGACAAAATCTACGACGAAGTCGCGCCCACCCCCCACGATCAACTGGGTCTCATCACCCGTGAGCCTGCAGGTGTTGTCGCGGCCATCGTGCCGTGGAACTTTCCGCTGATCATGGCCAGCTGGAAGTTCGCCCCGGCCTTGGCGGCAGGCAACTCGTTCATCCTCAAACCGTCTGAAAAATCGCCACTCACGGCGATCCGTATCGCTCAGCTGGCACTGGACGCCGGTATCCCAAAAGGCGTGTTCAACGTCCTGCCGGGCTTGGGGCACACCGTCGGCAAAGCGCTTGCGTTGCACATGGACGTCGACGTCCTGGCCTTCACCGGCTCGACAGCCATTGCCAAGCAACTCCTGATCTACGCGGGCCAGAGCAACATGAAGCGGGTGTGGCTCGAGGCGGGCGGCAAGAGCCCTAACGTGGTGTTTGCCGACGCGCCGGATTTGCCCGCCGCCGCGCAAGCAGCCGCCAGCGCCATTGCCTTTAACCAGGGCGAAGTCTGCACCGCAGGTTCGCGCCTCCTGGTGGAGCGATCGATCCGCGAGCAATTCATTCCCTTACTGGTGCAGGCCTTGCAAGCCTGGAAACCGGGGCATGCCCTGGACCCGGCGACCACCGTGGGTGCCGTCGTCGATCAGCGCCAAATGGAATCCGTGCTGCGCTACATCCAGATCGGCAAGGACCAGGGTGCACAACTCATCACAGGCGGCAATCGCACCCTCGAAGACACTGGAGGCCTGTACGTGGAACCGGCCATTTTTGACGGTGTGACCAACGCCATGACCATCGCCCGGGAAGAGATCTTTGGCTCGGTACTGTCGCTGATCACCTTCGACACCGAGCAGCAAGCGCTGGAGATAGCCAATGACTGCATCTACGGCCTGGCCGCAGGCGTATGGACCAGCAACTTGAGCAAGGCCCACACCTTTGCTCGCGGCTTGCGCGCCGGCAGCGTATGGGTCAACCAGTACGACGGCGGCGACATGACGGCACCGTTTGGCGGGTTCAAACAGTCGGGTAATGGTCGGGATAAGTCGCTGCACGCGTTCGACAAATACACCGAGCTCAAGGCCACCTGGATCAAGCTCTAACACCTTTACGGCGGCTGTTGCCCACACGTGTCGACAGCCATCGGAGAAACGTATGAAACACACACATATCAACAGCTACTACGCCGCGACCCGCAACCACACGGGCGACTTCCCGACCCTTGAAGAGCAGGTGGAATGCGATGTCTGCGTGATCGGCGCGGGCTACACCGGCCTGTCCTCAGCCCTGTTCCTCGCCGAGGCTGGTTACAGCGTCACCGTGCTCGAAGCCGCCAAAGTCGGCTTCGGTGCCAGCGGTCGCAACGGCGGCCAACTGGTCAACTCCTACAGCCGTGACGTGGATGTCATCGAATCACGCTACGGCGACAAGACAGCCGAAGTGCTTGGCAGCATGATGTTTGAAGGCGCCGACATCATCCGTCAGCGTATCCAGCACTACGACATCCAGTGTGATTACCGTCCGGGCGGTATCTTTGCGGCGCTGAACAAAAAGCAGCTCAAAGGCCTGACCGAGCAAAAAAACAGTTGGGAACGCTACGGCAACCAAAACCTGACACTGCTCGATGCACACGACATCAAGCGTGAAGTGGGTTGCGACAACTACGTGGGCGGCCTGCTGGACATGCAGGGCGGACACATCCACCCGCTGAACCTGGCACTCGGCGAAGCCTCGGCAATCATCGGCCTGGGCGGCAAGATCTTCGAGCAATCGGCCGCAGTCGAAATCACTTACGGCGAGCCGATCACCGTGCGCACCGCCAAAGGGGTGGTTCGGGCCAAGTACCTGCTGATCGCGGGCAACGCCTACCTGCCGCAAGACCTCGACAGTCGCGTGACCAGCAAAAGCATGCCCTGCGGTTCGCAAATTGTCGTGACAGAGCCGCTGGCGGAAAACGTCGCCCGAAGCCTGATCACCCACAACTACTGCGTTGAAGACTGCAACTACCTGCTCGACTACTACCGCCTGACGGCCGACAACCGCCTGCTGTACGGCGGCGGCGTGGTCTACGGTGCCCGCGAGCCGGACGACATCGAGCAACTGATCAAGCCGAAGATTCTCAAGACCTTCCCGCAATTGAAGGACGTGAAGATCGATTACCGCTGGACCGGCAACTTCCTGTTGACCATGTCACGCATGCCGCAATTCGGGCGAATCGAGAAAAACGCCTACTACATGCAAGGCTACAGCGGCCACGGCGTCACCTGCTCGCACCTGGCGGGCAAACTGATTTCTGAAATGATCCGCGGCGACGCCGAGCGTTTCGATGCGTTTGCCTCGTTGCCGCACATGCCCATGCTCGGTGGCCGGACCTTCCAGGTACCGCTGACTGCCATGGGCGCTGCGTATTACGCAATGCGCGACCGTTTCGGGATCTAGCTGCGCCCCTTGTGGCAGCGGGCTTGCCCGCTCCCACAAGGCAATCAGGAAAGGCCTGGGCTATTCACCGAACCTGCTGAGCAACACGAACAAACGTGATTTAATAGTCGCCTTTCACGATTCTGGGACAGGGGTTCGGTGCGATTTGCAGCATCCGTCGACCGCCATCTCCCCCATCACCCTTAAGTAGTTTTCACATAAGGCTGTCATGGACACGGGCTCACGACTCAAATTAGTACGCGAAAGCTACAAAATGTCCCAGCGCGAGCTGGCCCGGCGTAGCGGCGTCACCAATGCCACCATTTCCCTGATCGAACAGAATCGCGTCAGTCCTTCTGTCAGCTCCCTCAAAAAGTTGCTGGAAGGCATCCCCATGTCTCTGGCTGACTTTTTCACCTTCGACCAGCCACCCCGCGAACACCAATACGTCTTCCGCGCCAATGAACAGCCGGACCTGGGGCGTGATGGCTTGCGGTTGCTGCTGATTGGTGCCTCAGTGCCGGGCCGGCAGATGCGGTTATTGCGCGAGCAATACGCGCCGGGCGCAAGCTCTGGAGAAGAGCCGATCGTGCACGCCGAAGGGGAAGAATGCGGACTGGTTGCCCGCGGCACGGTAGAACTCACCGTGGACGGGCAAATCAGCATATTGAATGCCGGGGACGGCTATTACTTCCCGACCACCCTGCCCCATCGCTTTCGCAATATTGGCGCGGATGAGGCAGAGATCATCAGCGCCAATACACCGGCCAACTTTTAAGCCACCCAAGCTTTGTGGGAGCCGGCTTGCCTGCGACGCAAGCGCTGCGGGCTGGCAGGCATATCGCGGTGATGCTATCGCGAGCGGGCTCGCTCCCACAGCTGTGATCGTTTCAGTAATGTGCATGGGCACAATGCGCGAATATTTTAGTCATTTATCCAGCCTGTAAAATCACCGTTTTTTGCACTCAATCTTGGTGTAGGACAATTCATAACTCCAACCCTAAAAAATTCAACACCACTACAGGCGCATCCCACAGAACGGTCGGAATAGAATGATATAAGACCTTCTATTTAAAGCTCTATGCTCGCCAAAAAAACTGGATGGCATATGAAAACACTCTCAGTCATATTAATACTCATCACACTTTCCGCTTGTAAAAACGTCCATTTTTTCCCTAAAGGGTACGGCCCGGAACTGGCCTACAAATGCCAGACAGACCCATACAGTCCTGATTGTTTGCAACCGCCGCCAGTTCTCAAGAGCCCGTGAATAGACAAGCCATTGGCCAATGATGGTAAAAAATGACAGTTAAAACCTCCATTCAAAAAATTGCACACCATTAGGCAGCTCCTTCACCAGCCTGTCCTTTGGCTTTGAAATTCGACCAGGAACGAACCCGAAACGGGCCCAGCACGGATTGCCTGTGCGCTGATCATAAATGACCAAATTCCCATCATTTTGAATAACCATACAGGCGTTATACCAAAGTGATTTATCCCTTGTATGAGTACTTTCAGCAATCCATAAACGCCTTCTGGATGGGTCATAAAGAAAAACGTTATTACTAACCACAAAGTGAAGAGGCTCGCGAATTTTTTTCCTGTATACAGTTCTTCTGTAAATCTAACTGCCATCTGCAACCCAGACGACAACCTCACCGTCCTTGATAACCAAATGCCCATCCGCTTGCAGTAGTAATCGAAACTGTCCGTTCTCAGATACCAGATATTGCCCCGGCGACATTGTTTGATTGGGCGGCAGCAAGATCGAGCCACTTGCTTGAAACGGGGTGAATTTAACAATCATATTTGTCCTTGCTTAATGAGTTCATGAGCCCTCATTAAATCAGGCGCAAATACCGAAATGGCCATGCCTATATAACTGCTTGGTAAAATCTCACACTACAGAGATCACGAGCCCGTTACAGGAGTCAGGCCAGATACATAAATAAACGGTACTTATTCAGTACCGTTTATTGATTTCTTATGGCCAACGGTCAATCAAGGAGACTTTAACTGGCAGGCAAATCGCGGTGATGCTATCGCGAGCAGGCTCGCTCCCACATGAGTCTTGCTGCTGTCTGTCTAGACCCGCGACCGGCGCCCAAAAAACGGATGGCTCGGGTCGTTGTAGCCCGGTGTCGATGAGTGTCCCGTCACCACCAGATCATTGATAAACGCTTCGTCCTGCGCGGTGAAGGTGTAGTTCAACGCCGGCACGTAGTCTTCCCATTGCTGTTCGGTACGCGGACCGGCAATGGCCGAGGTGATCAGCTTGTTGTTCAACACCCACGCCAAGGCAAACTGGCCTGCGGTGATGCCTTGCCCCTCGGCGTAGTCGCGAATGCGCTGGGCCAGGTTCAGAGACTCGGGGCGCCACTCGGTCTGTTGCAGGCGTGGGTCGTTTCGCCCGGCACGAGTGTCCTGGCCAGGGGCCTGATTGGGGTCGTATTTACCCGTCAACACGCCACGGGCCAACGGGCTGTAAGAGATCACGCCAATGCCGTAATGCTCGGCCGCCGGCAGGTGCTCGATTTCAATCTGGCGGTTGGCCAGGTTGTACAGCGGCTGGCTCACGCTGGGGCGCTGAATGCCCAGCAGGTCGGCGCTGCGGCTGAATTCGGCCAGCTTCCAGCCCCGATGGTTGGACAGCCCGTACCCGCGAATCTTGCCCGCCCGGATCAGGTCATCAAGAGCACGCAGCGTCTCGTCCACCGGCGTGTCGTGGTCTTCACGGTGCAGGTAAAACAGGTCGATATAGTCGGTGTTCAGGCGCTTGAGACTGGCTTCTGCCGAAGCGATGACGTTCTGACGCGAAGCACCACTGTTGTTCGGCCCGCTACCACCCGGGTCGGGATTGACGAACTTGGTCGCCAGCACCCATTGCTGGCGGCGCTCGCCGATCAAGCGGCCGACCACCTCTTCCGAAGCACCACCGTTGTAGCCGTTGGCGGTATCGATGGAGTTGATGCCCTGCTCAAACGCGCGGTCGGTGATACGCCGGGCGACGTCGTCCGGGGTCTGCCCGCCGAACATCATGGTGCCCAGGGTGATGGGCGAAACCTTCACACCGTTGCGGCCCAGGTTGCGGTACTGAATGTCGCTCATGATGACTCCCTGCGTGGTGATCGTGAAATCGAATGGCGCAAACATTAGTCAGCGTGGCTGGGGCGGTCAACGCCCAACGAGGCATAACCATAGAGCGGTTTTGTCAGGTCTTCCCTTATTCTCAAACGATCTTTAAACGTCTGAATTAATTATTTATGGATCTAAAAAACCCTCGGTAATCTCATGACTTTTCGGACCGCATGAAAAGGAATCATCATGAGCCGTCGCCCCCATGGCCCTGACTATTCACCTGCACTCACTCACGTTGCAGGCTCGCGCCCATGAATATCCCTACCGGTTTTCTCGACAGCAGCGGCAGCATCCCTTTTAGCCTGCCCGAGCGCGACCACCAGGGCGATGACCCTGTCGCCCAGCGTATCAGCCAGAACCTTCGCCGCTTGCGTGACAAGCGCCAGGTGTCCCTGGAAGTGCTGGCGCATGCCAGCGGGGTCAGGCGGGCGATGATCGCGCAGATTGAAGCGGGCCGCAGTTTTCCCTCGGTCAAAGTGCTGTGCAAGGTGGCGGGCGCACTCAACGTCTCGATCGCCGAGTTTCTCGATCCCTGCACCATTGTCCGCCGCGCCCTGCCCCCCGAGCACGGTGAAACGAAGGTGGAGTTCCATGAGCTGCGCCTGAGCCCGCAAGCCCGGCAAAACGTGCCCGGCAACCCCCACAGCGGGCAAAAAAACCTGGTGGTCGCTCAAGGCACTGTGGAGCTGACCATCAATGACGAACACTTCGTCCTGCACGCTGGCGATTCAATCCTGTTCCACACCGAACAGCCCCCCACCTGCCACAACCCGCTCAACAGCGAAGCCGTTGCCTATTTGGTGACCAGCCCTGCGCAAGTGCAGGAATAGCCCGTTTTTGCCTACCCACTGCCAGGAGCGTTCGCCTTGTCACGTCAGCTATCCCCTCTGGATTTCCCTGAAAGCCCTCTGTCCCGTGCCTTCGAACAACCGTTGTTTCTGGGCCTGTTCCTGCCGGTGCAGTCGGGTGGCTGGAGCCCTTCTGCTCTGCCGCGCAGCACCACCTGGACATTCGACTACAACCGCCAGTTGACCCTGCGCGCCGAAGCGCTGGGCTTCGACCTGGTGTTCGCCCTGGCCGAATGGCTGGGCAAGGGCGGCTACGGTGGCGATATCCGCTACCACGACGAGTCCCTGGATGCCTTCATCACCCAGGCAGCACTGGCGTCGGTGACCGAGCGGATCTTGCTGATTTCCACCCTGCACGTGCTCTACGGCCCCTGGCATCCGCTGCATCTGGCCAAGTTCGGCGCCACCCTGGACCACATCAGCAAAGGCCGTTGGGGTCTGAACCTGGTGACCGGCCACCGGCATCGCGAACACCGGCGTTTTGGGCAGGCCCCCATCGAACATGATCAGCGTTATCGCCAGGCCGATGAGTTTATCCGTGTAGTGCAGGAGCTTTGGCACAGTCAGGACAACGTCGATTTCAGCGGCGATCATTACAATCTGGAAGAGGCCTACATCAGCGTCAAACCAAGCTTCGGCCGCCCGGTGCTGGTCAACGCCACCGGCTCACCCGCAGGCATCGATTTCGCTGCCCGCCACTCCGACATCGTGTTTACCACCAGCCCCGGCAGTGCCGAAATCGAGAACGCGCTGGACAAGCTGCCCGAGCATTTACAGCGGATAAAACATGCGGCCCGCGGCTATGGCCGTCAGGTACGCACCCTGATCAACCCTCTGGTGATTTGCCGCGACAGCGATGCCGAAGCCTGGGAAGTCCACGCCGCGATTACCGCCGCAGGCGACCCTGGCGCACTGGAAGGCCATGCCCGCGAAGCCAGCGATGCCCATGCCTGGCGCGGCCACCAACCGGCAGAGCGTTACGTGGGCGGCAATATCCAGCTGGTCGGCAGCCCCGAGACCGTGGTGCGCGACATCATTCGCCTGAAAGAAGCCGGTATCGATGGCCTGCAACTGAGTTTCTTCGATTTCGCCCCCGACCTTGAACAGTTTGGCGAGCGCGTTTTGCCGCTTTTGCGCCAGGCCGGCTTACGCCGCTAACCCACCCCAGGATGACCGCCATGCCCTTTACCCGTCGTCAATTTGTTGTTGGCCTGTCTGCCCTGTCCGCACTCGGCGCCAGCATTCCGTTCCTGCCCTCAGCCCTGGCCGACGCGACGGGCGAAGCCGTCAGCGGGCGGCGGGTATTCAACCTGTTGATCAACCCCGAGCCACCTTCGCTGAGTTCGTTCAACACCACCGCGGGCACCAGCGTCACGGCCAGCAGCAAGGTGCTGGAGGGGCTGCTCACGTATGACGAAAACCTCAACGCCCGCCCTGCACTGGCGACCGCCTGGGAGGCTGCACCCGATGGCCTGAGCTACCGCTTCACCCTGCGCGAAGGCGTCAAATGGCATGACGGCGAGCCCTTCACCTCGGCTGACGTAGCCTTCTCCCTGGACCTGATCAAGCGCTTCCACCCTCGTGGCTCCAGCACCTTTGCCAACCTTGAACGGGTCGACACTCCCGACGATCACACCGCCATCGTCCACTTGAGCAAGCCTGCGCCCTATCTGATCCGAGGCTTTGCCGGCGGAGAAACGCCGATCCTGCCAAAGCATCTCTACGCTTCAGGCGATCCCCTGAGCAACCTGCACAACAATGCCCCGGTGGGCACCGGCCCCTTCCGCTTCAAGCGCTGGGAACGTGGCAGCTTTATCGAATACGAACGCAACCCGCAGTACTGGGATCCGGCGGCAACCGTGGTCGATACCCTGATCCTAAAGGTCATCCCGGACGGCGCCGCCCGCATGGCCGCCTTCGAAAACGGCACGCTGGATGCCGGCGGGCAAAGCCCGGTCCCCCTCAGCGAGCTGGACCGCCTGACCAAATCCGGCCGACTGAAGGCCACAACCCGGGGCTATCGCTACACCATTACCCCGACCATTCTTGAGTTCAACCTTGACCACCCGCTGCTGTCACGCCTCGAAGTCCGCCAGGCGATTGCCCATGCCCTGGACCGCGAAGTCATCCGCAAAGTGGTGTATTACGGCTACGCCGAAGCCAGCTATTCGCCCATTCCCAAAAGCTTCGCCAACTACGTCTACGAAGGCCCCAACCCGTACCCCTTCGACACCGAGGCCGCCAACGCACTGCTGGACAAGGCGGGGCTGACAAAAAAAGGCCCCTGGCGTTTCAGCCTGACCCTCGACCCGCTGCCCTACGGCGACAGCTACAGCCGCACCGCCACCTATGTGCGCAGTGCACTGGCACGCATTGGCATCGAAGTGAAGCTGCGCGCCCAGGACTTCCCCACCTACATCAAGCGCATCTACACCGACCGCGACTTTGATTTCGCGGTGGTCGGCATGGGCACCCTGTACGACCCCACCGTCGGTGTTCAACGCCTGTACTGGTCGAAGAACTTTCGCAAGGGGGTGCCCTTCTCCAACGGCACCCACTACAACAACCCCGAGGTGGACCGCCTGCTGGAAAGCGCCGCCGTGGAGACCGACGAGCAAAAACGCGGCGATCTGTTCAAGGCATTCCAGAAAATCGTGATCGAAGAAGTGCCCTCCATCACCCTGGTGATGCAGCAACAGGTCTCGGTCTACAACACGCGGGTCAGCGGCTTCGAAGACGACGCCAACGGCCTGGACAGCAGCCTGGCCAATATCAGCCTGGCCGCCGCAGGGGGCGAGCATGCTTGAACGGCGCAGAATGTGGCGCCTGTCGAGGCGCACCTTATGGCAAGCCATCCCCACCGTGATCGGCATCCTGGTACTTAATTTTCTGCTGCTGCGGCTGATCCCCGGCGACGCGGTAGACGTGCTGGCCGGTGAATCCGGGGGCGCCAGCGCCGAGACGCTGATCCAGTGGCGCAGCCATTTCGGCCTGGACTTGAGCCTGGTGGACCAACTGCAGCGCTACCTCGGTCAACTGGCCCATCTGGACCTGGGCCTGTCGCCACGCTTCAACCTGCCGGTCAGCCAACTGGTGCTGGATCGACTGCCCAACACCCTGCTGCTGATGGTCGGCGCACTGGGCCTGGCACTGGCCATCGGGATTGCTGCCGGGACCGCAATGGCGACCTGGGTCGGGCGCTGGCCCGACCGTGTGTTGTCGCTGGCGGTTCTGCTGCTCTATTCCACGCCGGGGTTCTGGATCGGCCTGATGGCGGTGTTGCTGTTCTCGGTAAAACTGGGCTGGTTGCCCAGCAACGGTTTCCAGACCCTGGGCCTGAACCTCAATGGCCCGGCCTGGCTGCTCGACCGGCTGCAACACGCTGTGCTGCCCGTACTGGCCCTGGCCACGTTTTATATCGCCCTGTATGCCCGCCTGACCCGCGCCGCGATGCTTGAAGTGCAGCGCCAGGACTACGTGCGCACCGCTCGCGCCAAGGGGCTGGCGCCTTGGCGGGTGGTGTCGCGGCACGTGTTGCGCAACGCCCTGCTGCCCGTCTCGACCCTGGCCGGGCTGCATTTTGCCGCCCTGCTTGGTGGCGCTGCCGTCACCGAAACCCTGTTTGGCTGGCCCGGCCTGGGCCGCCTCACCCTGGAGGCGGTGATGTCCCGCGACTACAACCTGCTGCTGGGCATCCTGCTGCTGTCATCGATGCTGGTGGTGGTGATCAACATCGCCGTAGACCTGCTGCAAGCCTGGCTCGACCCCCGTATCCAGGCCGACTGAAAAGGAGCTGCCCCATGACCACTGCCGTGCTGCAAAGCGCCCCGACCGGCTACAGCGAAAGCGTCTGGACGGCCCTGTTTCGTAACCCTTCGGCACTGATCGGCGCGACGATGCTGGCGCTGGTGCTCACTCTGGCGCTGTTGGCCGGCACGCTCTACCCCGGCGATCCGCTGGACATGGTGGCCATGCCGATGCTCTGGCCCGGCGACGACCCTGGCTACTTTCTGGGCAGCGATTCACTGGGCCGCGACGTGGCTGCAGGGATCGCTCACGGCGCCCGGGGCTCCTTATTGATTGCCGCCAGCGCCACCCTGATCAGCGTGTTGATCGGCGGGCTGGTCGGTGCCTTGGCCGGCTACCACGGCGGCAAGCTGGGGGATGTGTTGATGCGCATCTGCGAAGTGTTCCAGACCGTGCCGTCGTTTTTGCTGGTGATCGTCATCGTGGCCATCGGCAACCCGACACTGGGGATCATCGCGCTGGCGATCGGCATCTCCTCATGGCCAACGGTCGCACGGCTGGTGCGCGCCGAATTCCGTACTTTGCGCGAAGCCGACTTCGTCACCGCCGCCCGCAGCCTGGGCTTCAGCAATAGCGCCATCATCCTGCGCGAAATTCTGCCCAACGCCCTCGCGCCGCTGGTGGTCACCACCTCGATCCTGATCGCCCAGGCGATTCTGGTGGAGGCCGGACTGGCCTTTCTGGGCATGAGCGATCCGAACCAAGCCAGCTGGGGCGCCATGCTCGGCAGTGGTCGCGAACAGATCGCCAGCGGCTGGTACCTGACCGCCCTGCCGGGGCTGGCAATCATCTTCGTGGTACTGGCCCTCAACCTTCTGGGCGACGGTCTTAACGACGCCCTCAACCCTCGCCTGCGACGGTATATCCCATGAGCCTTCTGGACGTACGCGGTTTGCGCGTGAGCTACGACAATGCCGATGCGGTAAAAGACCTGAGTTTCACGTTGCAGGCTGGCGAGACCCTGGCACTGGTGGGTGAATCCGGCTGCGGCAAATCCACCACGGCCCTGGCGCTGATGGGCCTGCTGCCGGACAACGCCCAGCTGGGCGGCCAGGTCTTGTTTGAAGGCCAGGACCTGCTGAGCATCGCGCCCCGGCAGATGCGCCAGTTGCAAGGCAACGCACTGGGGATGATTTTTCAGGACCCGCTGTCCAGCCTCAACCCGGTATTGACCCTGGGTGAACAGGTGGCCGAAAACCTGCTGGCGCACACCGACCTCACCCGTCGCCAGGCCTGGAAGCGCGCCGAAGAACTCTTTGCGCTGGTGCAACTGCCCCGCCCCGCGGCGCACCTGCGCGAGTACCCGCAACATTTGTCCGGTGGCCAGCGCCAGCGGGTTGTGATTGCCATGGCGATTGCCTGCCAGCCGCGCCTGTTGATCGCCGACGAGCCGACCACCGCGCTGGATGTGAGCGTGCAAGCGCAAATCCTCGAATTGCTGGCGCGATTGCGCGGTGAACTGGGTATGGGCCTGCTGTTGATCACTCATGATCTGGGCGTGGTTGGCCAGCACGCCGACCGGGTGATCGTGATGCATGACGGTCACGCGCTGGAAAGCCAACCGACCCGCGCCCTGATCGATCGCCCGCAACACCCCTACAGTCGCGGCCTGCTTCAGGCTTCGCTGGGAGCGGAACATGACCAGCACTACCTGAACAACCGCCTGGCCGAAATCAACATCGAGCGCCAGCCCGGCCAGGCCACGCGCTACAGCGTCAACAGCAGCCACTACGGGCCGGGGCGCAAGCCACGGGCACCCGCCGGCAACCCGGCGCTGCTCAAGGTCAGCGACCTGACCACCGGCTACGGCGACAGCACTGTGCTCAACCGCATCAGCCTGGAAGTGGGCGAGCGCGAAAGCGTGGGGCTGGTCGGCGAATCGGGCTGCGGCAAGTCGACCCTCAGCCGCACCCTGCTGCGCTTGCTGCCTGCACGCAGCGGCACAGTCGAGTTCGACGGGCGCGACATCGCCAGCCTCGCCGGTGAGGAGCTGCTGGGCTGGCGACGTCAGGTGCAAATGATTTTCCAGGACCCCTATGCCGCGCTCAATCCACGCCACAGCGTGGAGACCATTCTCGACCGCGTGCAGCGCCTGCACGGGCAAAACGACCCAGGGCAGCGCCAACAGGCACGCCTGGCAATGCTCGATGCCGTCGGTCTTGCGCGCAGCAGTCTGGCGCGTCTGCCCCACCAGTTCTCCGGCGGCCAGCGCCAGCGTATCGGCATTGCCCGGGCGCTGATCCTCAAGCCCCGGCTGGTGATCTGCGACGAGCCGGTGTCGGCACTGGATGTCTCGACCCAGGCCCAGATTCTTAACTTGCTGGTGGAACTGCGTGAAGAGCTGGGCCTGTCCTACCTGTTTATCTCCCACGACCTGTCGGTGGTGCGCTATTTCGCCGACCGGATCCTGGTGATGGAGCAAGGGCAGATTGTCGAGCAAGCCACCCCGCACACCCTCTGGCACTCACCCCGGCACCCTTACACCCGTCGCCTGTTGGCGGCGATACCGGGCGCTGCGGCGCCGAGCCCCCCACCCCTGCCTGTATCCGGCCTGCGCTTTGCCGTTGGCTGGTAATTCCAAGGAGCATCACATGTCACAAATAGACTCAGCCTGGGGCGCCGTCCCCTCGGCCGGATACGAAGACCTGGCGCAACGTTTTCGCCCCCTGTTCGCCCGGATTCGCGAGGGTGCCGTGGATCGCGAACTGGAGCGGCGCTTGCCGATCCAGGAACTGCAATGGCTCAAGGAAGCAGGTTTCACCACGGTTCGCGTACCCAAGGCATACGGCGGTGCGGGCGCCAGCCTGCCCGAACTGTTCAACCTGCTGATCGAACTGGCCGAGGCCGACTCGAACCTGGTGCAGTCGTTGCGCGGGCACTTTGGTTTTTGCGAAAACCTGCTCAACAGCCGCGACCGTGAGTATCAGGGCATTTGGCTGGAGCGACTGGGCCGTGGCGAGACCGTCAGCCCGGCGTCCGGCGAAGTGGGCAACGCCAAACAGCTTGAGTTCGGCACCCGCCTGAGCCTGCACGGGGGCCATTGGCAACTGAGCGGCAGCAAGTTCTACACCACGGGTGCGCTGTATGCCGACTGGGTCGATGTCAGCGCCAACAACCCTGATGAACAGCGGGTCTCGGTGATCGTACGCACCAGCGACCCCGGGGTTGAAATCATTGATGACTGGAACGGTTTCGGCCAGACCCTGACCGCCAGCGGCACGACCCATTTTCGCGAAGTGCCGGTCGATCCGATCAACGTCATCCTGGCTGAAAATCGCTTTCGCTATTCACCGGCTTTTTACCAGACCGTGCACACCGCGACCCTGGCCGGAATTGGCCGGGCGCTGGCCGCAGAGACGGCCGGGCACGTGGCCAGGCGCACCCGCAGCTTCAGCAGCGGCAATGCCCCGCGCGTGGCTCAGGATCCACAAGTGCTGCAAGTCGTGGGCAACCTGCGCAGCGCGGCCTACACCGCGGGAGCCATCACGGCACTGAACGCACAGGCCCTGCAACGCGCCCATGAAGCGAGTCTGAGCGACGACGAACAGGCCCTGACCCTGGCGGTGAACATCGCGGAACTGGAAGTGGCGCAATCACAAACCATCGTTTCAGACCTGATCATCAAGGCCAGTGGCGATTTGTTCGATGCGCTGAGTGCATCGGCCACCCTCAAGCCATTGGGGCTGGACCGTTTCTGGCGTAATGCGCGGACGTTGTCGTCCCACAACCCGCGTATCTACAAGAGCCGGATCGTGGGGGACTTTGCGGTCAACGGCACACCGCCGCCTGCGCAATGGCGCATTGGTGTAGCGTAGACCCCGCACACCTGTAGACACTCTGTTGCCAGTCAACCCTCCCTGTGGGAGCGAGCCTGCTCGCGAAGTTCGTTCGCGAGCAGGCTCGCTCCCACAGTTGAAGTTTCCTTCAGACCTTGTAGCCGCCAAGGCTCAATGACACACCAGCCCATCCCCAATCTTCAGGCTGTCCACCAACAAGGCATTACTGCGCACATCCCAGGCGCGGGTCTGGCCGCCACGGGCCTGCCAGTCATGCAACGCCGCATTGATCAGCGCCCGGCTCTGTTTGTCAGTTCGGCTCAGGTATACCCGTACATCACTGCTCGCCTTTAATGTCTGCGGCAACACCGTATAGAAACGCCAGTCCGGCGCCTGTGCAAGCGCCTGCAAGCTGTTGCGCTCTTCAGCCAACAGGTTGCACTCGCCCGCCATAAACGCCACCGCGGCACGAATCGACGACACATAGGTTCGCAACTCGGCACCCTGTTGCGTCAAGGTTTGCGCCCAGGGACTGCCGACGGCAATGCACACGCTTTGCCCCTGTATCGGGCGCCGAGGCGCATTGCGCAAGCCAATCAACGCCCCCTCCCGGTACTGCACCGGCAACTTGCGCAAACTCGCCACCCGATCAGCCGCCACAGGCAGTTTCAAGCTCCCGGCTATCACCAGATCGACGCTGCCATCATTCAAGTTGGTCGTATCGGGCAATGCCTGCAGTTGCACCTTTAAGCCAAGGTAAGCCCCCAGGGCTTCGGCCAACTGACTGTCCAGTTCATCCGGCTCGGCAACCAGGGCTTCCTGTCCCAGGGTCGGGCGCGGATAACTGCGTACGCCCACGCGCAGCACCTGGCGCTGTTCGGCCGCCTGCAGCAGCGGCCCCCGGGGCATATCGCCCGGTGCCGCCGGCCATTGCCAGGCGACCAGCGCCACTGCGCCAGTCACCACTGCCGCCAACCACCTAACCACCGTGGCGCAAGCCCCGGCGCCAATAGGTAAAACGTCGCTCCAACAAGGCCAGCAAAAAGTTCAGCAGCAAACCCACCACCGCCAACAGCAGAATGCCTGCGTACATGCTGGGGATCTGGAACACCTCCTGGGAATTAAGCGTCAGAAAACCCAACCCGGAATGAGCACCGATCATCTCGGCGGCCACCAGTGCGGTGATGCAATAGGCACCCGCCAGACGAATCCCGGTAAAGATCGAAGGCGACGCCGCCGGCAGTACGATTTTGGTAAACAGAAACCAGCGATTCGCGCCCATCGACAGTGCCGAGTTGATCAGCAACCCATCGACCTGCTTCACGCCGCTGATGGTACTCAACAGAATCGGCCAGAACGACGCCCAGAAAATGATCGCGATCTTGGACAATTCACCAATGCCCAAAAACAGAATAAACACCGGGAACAACGCAAGCGCCGAGGTCTGGCGGAAGAACTGCAACAACGGATCGAGCACGCTTTCGACCCGTGCAAACCAGCCCATCATCAGCCCCAGGCTGACACCCGAGGCGATGGCCAGCAGCAACCCGGCAAAAGAGCGAAACAGGCTGGCCTGCACGTGCTTGAGCAAGTCACCGCTGCTGGCCAGGTCCAGCACCGCACCCAATACCGCCGACGGCGGGCTCAGGTAGCCGGGGTTGACGATCCCCAGTTGCGGCAACGCCTCCCAAAGGGCCAGGAACGCCACAATGCCCACGGTGCTGTCAAACACCCGGCGTGAAGTCAATTTAAAGCCCATGGTCATACTCCAATCCGATAACCACCCAGAGTCGCAATGCTCTGCCAGTTCTGATGCGTCGCCGCTGCTGCTGGCTCACGGGTTATGTCGGTCACTTCATCACGCAGAGCCTCCCAGGCGCGCTGGCGATAGTGAACAAAAGCCTGGGTATTGCGCAGCTCAGGAAGGCGGGGGCGGGCCAGGTCGATATCGAAAATCTCCTTGATCCGCCCCGGACGCTGAGTCATCACCGCCACCCGATCCGACAGGAAGATCGCCTCATCCAGGCTGTGGGTGATGAACACGATGGTTTTTTTATGGGTGTCCCAGATGCGCAGTAATTCGCTCTGCAAGGTCTCGCGGGTTTGCGCGTCCAGGGCCGCGAAGGGCTCGTCCATCAGTAGCACGTCCGGGTCGTAGGCCAGCGAGCGGGCAATGGCCACGCGCTGGCGCATGCCGCCGGACAACTCGTGGGGGTAGCGCGAGGCAAAACCGTTGAGCCCCACCAGCTCCAGGTATTCGCGAGCGGTTTCCAGTCGCTGTGCCTTGCTCACGCCGCGGATCTCCAGGCCCACGGCGATGTTGTCGAGCACCGTGCGCCAGGGCAACAGCGCATACCCCTGGAACACCACCCCCTGATTGCGGTTGATGCCTTGCAGGGGTTTACCGTCCACCAGCAGATCGCCACCGGTCTTGTGAGCAAGCCCGGCGAGGATGTTCATAAAGGTCGACTTGCCGCAGCCCGACGGCCCGAGGATGGACAGAAACTCGCCCTCGCGTACCTGCAGGTCGAACCCCTCCAGCACGGGCACCCGCTCCTCACGCCCGGCTTCATCCCTAGCTTGGTACTCCATGCTCAGGTCACGGGCGATGATCTTGGGGGCCGCCATCAGACGTGTCCCTGGGCAAACGGGTTGAATTCGTTGGTGTAGACATCCTTGACCCCTATCGAGCCTTTCTTGATCTTGCCTTCGTTTTCGAGGATGTCGATGTAGTACTGAATCGGCGGCTCGGTCACTACCAGATCGTCGATATAGGCAAAGCGCTCCACCAGTTCAAGCTTCATGCCGATGCGCTCGGAGGTGATCTTGCGCGCATCATCGGGGTTGGCATTGACCCAGTTGGCGGCACGGGCAATGGCATTGACCACGTCGCGGGTGGCCTCCGGATTCTCGCGGCTGAACTTGCCGAACACGCTGTACGGCGCCATGCCGCCCAGACCACCGTCCAGGTCGTAGTCGCTCCACAGCTTGCGCAGCGCCGGGTTGTTCTCGGCCCCTCCGGACGATGGCGGGTGGATGATGGCAACGTCGATATTGCCGGTGGCCAAGGTTTGTTCGCCCTGATTGTCCGGCACCACCACCCAGTTGATCTTGTCGACATTGACGCCCTGCTCACGCAGGTATTTTTTGGTCACAAACTCGGCGCAGGCGCCAAAGCTGTTGAAACCGACGGTTTTACCTTCAAGGTCCTTGGGTTTGACGATGCCCGAATTGTCACGCACGAAATACTTCATGTGCGGTGCTTCCTGAAGGGTCTTGCCGCCAGCGGCGACCACCTTGAGATCCAGGCCACTGGCGATGGCTGAAATCACCAGGGGCACCATGCGCGCACCGAAGTCGATTTCGCCGGTGCCGGTCAACGGAATGATCTGCGGTGCGGCGATGCGCCCGATGTACTTGGGCCGTGCGCGGGAGCCCTCGAAATAGCCGAGGGAGTCGGCGACGTAGACCAGATCGAATGACGGGTTGTCCGGGTACTTGAAGTCCACGACCTGATCGGCGCGGCCCTTGATCACGGCGGCGCTTTTACCGGCGCCCGCGTCCTTTTTTTCGCAGCCGGGCAGCAGGATGCCGGCAGCACCGACTGCGCCCAGTACGGCGCAACTTCTGAGGAAAGCTCTTCTGTTGTTGATCGGGTTCATGCCCGCTCCTTATGGATTGAGTGCTGCTGTTGTGGGAGCGGGCTAGCTCGCGATGGCTTCAAGGCCTGCTTCGCGAGCAGGCTCGCTCCCACAGGGGAGGGGGGGAGTCAGGCTGTTTTCAGGGCGTAACGCGAATCCGGACGCGTCAGGCCGTAGTGCTCGCGCAACGTGCTGCCCGCGTACTCACTGCGAAACAAACCGCGGGAGCGCAGGATCGGCAGCACTTCATCGAGGAACACTTCAAAACCATCAGGGAACGCAGGTGGCATCACGTTAAAACCATCGGCCGCACCACTGCGGAACCACTGCTCGATCAGGTCGGCGATCTGCACGGGTGTCCCCACCGGCACCCAATGCCCACGGGCACCGGCCAGGCGGTTGATCAGCTGGCGCAAGGTGACGTGCTCGCGATCAACGATATCGATGATCAACTTGAAGCGGCTGGACTGGCTTTCAATGCCCTCGAAGTTGATCAAGTGGCGAGGGAACGGCGCATCCAGATCCTGCCCGGACAGGTCCACACCCAACATGCGTCGCAGTTGCCCCAGCGAAACGTGGGGCAGAACCAGATCGTTGAGCTCATCAAACTTGCGCTGGGCTTCAGCTTCAGTGCTGGCGATGTAGGGGCTGATGCCCGGCAGAATTTTCAGCTGGCGCGGATCGCGGCCCACGGCTTTGGCCCGGGCACGAATGTCGTGGGCAAACTCGGTGGCGCTTTGCAGGGTCTGGTGCGCGGTGAAAATGGCTTCGGCATGTTTGGAGGCAAAGTCACGACCATCCTCGGATGAACCGGCCTGCACCTGCACCGGCCGCCCTTGGGGCGAGCGCGGTGAGTTCAACGGCCCCTTGACCTTGTAATAGGCCCCCACGTGATTGATCGAGTGCACCTTGGTGCTGTCGGCAAACACACCGCCCGCCTTGTCCAGCACCAGTGCATCGTCTTCCCAGCTGTCCCACAGGTTACCCACTACATGCACGAACTCTTCGGCCTGGGTGTAGCGGTCGTGGGCAGAAGGATGCTCGTCGAGCCCAAAGTTGGCAGCCGCGGCGGCCATTGACGTGGTCACGATGTTCCAGCCGGCGCGGCCCTTGCTCAGGTGGTCCAGGGCACTGAACGAGCGCGCCAGATTGTAGGGTTCGCTGTAGGTAGTGCTGGCGGTAGCGATCAGGCCGATGCGCTGGGTGACTGCTGCAATGGCCGCCAGCCAGGTGACCGGTTCAAAGCGGATGCGCAACCCTTCACGACCGCTTTCAGCCAGTGACGGCGAGTCGGCAAAAAAGATGGCATCGAGTTTTTCCCGTTCAGCACGCAATGCCAGTTGCTGGTAATAGCCAATGTCCATGGACGATTCCGGCACCGACTGCGGGTGGCGCCAGGCGGCTTCGTGATGACCATTGGGGTAGATAAACAGGTTGAGGCTGAGCTGACGTTCGGACATTTTCTGCTCTCTGAATTCAGGTGACGGGGGTTCAATGCAGTTCGGCGAAGTCACTCAATACATCGTCACGCAGGGCGATAAAGCGGCTGTCGCTGCGGTTGCGCGGGCGCGGCAGGTCGATGTCGAGGATGCGTCGGATACGGCCGGGGTTGGGTTGCATGACTACCACGCGATCGCCCAGAAATACCGCTTCATCCACATCGTGGGTGACCAGGATCATGGTGATTTTTTCTTTGGCCCAGATGTTTTGCAGCTCGCCTTGCAGGCGTGCACGGGTTAAGGCATCGAGGGCGCCCAGGGGCTCGTCCAGCAGCAGCACGCTGGGGCGGTTGACCAGCCCGCGGGCGATGGCCACACGCTGGGCCATGCCGCCGGAGATCTGGTGCGGGTAGGCATCGATAAAGTCCTGCAGACCCACCAGCTCAATGTGCTCGCGCACGGTGTCGCGCTTTTCCTTGGCGCTCAGGGGCGAGTTCTTGAGGGCCACTGCGACGTTCTGCTCCACATTGAGCCATGGGAACAAACGGTGATCCTGAAACACGATGCCGCGCTCCAGCCCTGTACCGTCTATCGGCTTGCCATTGAGCAGGATGCGCCCGTCGTACTCCTCGTCCAGGCCAAGAATCAGGCGCAACAGGGTGGATTTGCCGCAACCGCTGGCGCCGACGATGCTGATGAATTCGCCCGGGGCGATGTCGAGCTGGATGTTGTCCAGGACCTGCAATTGGGTAGTGCTGCCCGGTCGGGACGCAAAACGCTTGCTGATGTTTTCCAGGGTCAGGCTGTTATTGAGCATGCTGCAATCCTTCTGAAAGTGCCGATCAACGCGGGTCAATGCCGTACAGGCGCTGCATCCGTCGCTCAAAAATCCGGGCCAGTGCATTGAGGCTCCAGCCCACCAGGCCGATCACCACCATGCCGAACAGCACCAGGTCCATCATGAAATGCTCGCTGCCATCGATCAGCGTGTTGCCGATGCCCTCCCCCGACACCAGCAGGTATTCGGCACCGATGGTCGCCAGCCACGAATACACCAGCGCCAGATACAGCCCGGTGAAGATCGACGGCAAGGCGGCGGGCAACATGACCCCGACGATGGTTTGCCAGCGGCTGAAGCGGTAGACCCGCGCCACTTCCAGCAGGTTGGGCGGCACATTGCGCAGGCCGTCGCAGGTGTTCACCACCACCGGCACCAGTGCTGCCAGTGACAGGAACACCACCTTGGCCACATCACCCAGGCCAAACCACACCGAGATCAGCGGGATCCAGGCGAACAGCGAAATCTGCTTGAACGTGTTGAAGCTGGGGCCCACCAACCGCTCGAAGTAGTGCGACAGGCCCAGCAGGCAGCCCAGCACCAGCCCCAGGGTGGTGCCGATAAAAAAGCCGCTGAGGTTGCGCGCCAGGCTGGCGCTGATCGCCCGCCAGAACTTGCCTGAAGCAATCTGGTCCCAGGCCGTGGCCGCGACTTTTTCCGGTGAAACCAGCAGACCGGACTGACTCCAGCCCATGTGCGAGGCCAGCCACCACAGGGCGACGGCGCTGATCGGCAACACCCAGCCGCGATAGCGACGGCTGCTGCCATGACTGATTGCCAGAGCGCTACTCATGACAGGCGCCCCGCTACAGGTGCGCGGCCACGATTGAGGCGCCGCTCGGCGTGATCAAAACCGCGATCGATCAACAGCCCGATCGCACCGACCACCACCACGGCCGCCATCACCAGATCCAGCTGGAACAGTTGGCGACCATACACAATCAGGTAACCCAGCCCTTCGCTCGACGCCACCAGCTCAACCACCACCAGTGACAGCCAGGCTTTGGTGAAGCCAAGACGCAGACCGGTGAACAGGGTCGGAATGGCCGCAGGCAACACGATGAACACCACGCTCTGCCAACGGCTGAAGCCGTACGCCCGACCCGCTTCCAGCAACCCCTTGGGGGCCTGGTGAAAAGCCTGCAAGGTGCACAGCGTGATCGGCACCATGGCGGCCTTGGCGATCAGCACATATTTAAGCGGCTCGCCAATGCCGAACAGCAGCAAGGCAAACGGCAGCCAGCCCAGCACCGGTATCTGCACCAGGGCGTTGAAGGTGGGCAGCAGATAATCCTCTACGGTTTTCGACAGCCCCATGGCCAGCCCCAGCGCCACACCGACACCGGCCCCCAGGGCAAATCCGACCACGACACGTTGCAGGCTGGCGGTCGCATTTATCCACAGGTCGCCAGAGGTGAAGAGGTCCGACAGGGTTTCATACACATAGGCGGGCGGCGGCAGCACCTGCTCTGAGAGCAGACCCAGTTCAACCCCCACGTACCACAGGCCCAGCAACGTCAGCGGCAGCAGCCACGGCAACGCCTTGTCACCCAGTCTTGAAGCCCAGGCCGATGTGCGGGGCACCTCGACCTTGCGTACGGGCCGGGTCGGTGCTGGTGGCAAGCGCTTCACGTTGGCCTTGGGTAGCGCCGGTGCGTACTGCTCTCGTGTGACCGTCTGTGCCCTGGGCATATGCGTGGCTCCCTTGCTTGCGGCAAAAAGCAGAATGTTTATGTGTGTGTCGGAGCGAGCCTGCTCGCGAATGGATCGACACGACCGCGTCGCCTGCATCGCGAGCAGGCTCGCTCCCACACAGGGTTGCGGTTACTTGCCGGCGACGGCATTCCCGGCAGGCTGCTTGCCATCCGGGCCATAGGCCGTCCAGAAGGTTTCAAGGCCTTTGGCTTTGAGGGCCGCTTGCAGGTATGAAGGCTCAAACCAGCCATCGATACTCACCGGACGACGGATCAGCTTTTCGTCCTTGGCCTGCTCCGCCACCGCCTTGTAGCGGCTCAACAAAAAGGGATCGATCAGCGGGGAAGCCTTGTCGCGGATGCTGACCCCGGCAGAGTCGGCGCGCAGCGACTCAACCGGTTCGTTGCTCTTGGCCCACTCGGCGAAAACGGCCTCACGGTGGTCTTCTTCGGACGTCCATTTCGCAGCGTCCACCAGGGTGTCGACGACCTTCTGTACATTGGCCGGATGCTCTTTTTCATAGGCCCCGCGAACCACCAATGCGGTCTGGCGGGTGTAACGCACATCCTGGGTGGGGTTGTCGTAAATGATGTCGATCAGGCCCTTGTCGCGCAGCTTGAACAGTTCACGACCGCCAAAGGCGGCATCCACGCCGTTGGAAACCAGCGCTGCCTGAGTGCTGCCGGTATCGAGGTTGATGACCTTGATATCGCGCTCGGTCAGACCGTGCTCGGCCAACAGGTTGATCGACACCAGATGGCCGTTGGTACCGCGAAACACGGCGACTTTCTTGCCTTTCAGGTCCTCAATACTTTTGATGTCCGAGCCCTTGGGTACGGCCAGGTACAGATTGGCCCTCACACCCAGGGCCGCCAGCAGTTTGGTGTCCAGCCCGTTGGCGCGCCCGACCACAGCAGGCAGATCGCCCTGGTAGGCGAAGTCCAGTTGCTGGTTGGACAAGGCTTCGTTGACCGCGGGGCCAGCCCCTTTGAAGAAGAACCACTGCACGTCGGTTCCGCTTCCGGCGAAAGCCTTCTCCAGCAGTTGCTGGTTGCGCACGATCCCGAGGGTCGAGCCACTGAACGTCACCGGATCACCCCCACCGGCGGTGGCGACACCGATCCGTAACACATCGGCCTGGGCCAGCGGCACAGCCATGACTGCTGCCAGCGCGGCGGCGATGCGACCTTTGCGAAACAGGGATTTAGCGTTGAATGAGGCCATGGGCTGGTTTTCCTGGGAGCGATGAGGTTCGGCCGGTCAGGCGGCGAGGTGTTTTTTGTCGGCTTCGGTTTTGGGCGAGCGAGTTTCGGGCGTCGGCTTGAGCGCCTGGCTCAGGCGGCCGTCCACACCCACCGGCACGTCGCCGTCGATGGTGGTGCGGCGCACAATGCGCTGGGCATCGCCGTAATCGTTGATCGCAATGTGCTGCGTGGCGCGGTTGTCCCAGATCACCACATCGCCTGCCTGCCAGCGCCAGCGCACGGTGTTGTCGACATGGGTAATGCGGTCGTGGAACAGGCGGATCAGTTGTTTGGAGTCATTGCTGCTAACACCCTGCAGTTCTTTTACAAAGTGGCCCAACAACAAACTTCTTTCGCCGGACTCAGGGTGAACGCGAACCAGAGGATGTTCGGTTTCATACACTTGGGCGGTGAACTGTTCGCGATAACGCTTAAGACCCGACTCATCGGTATCCCGCGGCGCGGCATAGTCATACACATTGGTATGCAGGGCACGCAAACTGTCGGCCAGTTGTTTTAACGGCTCTGGCAAGTCGGCATAGGCCGACGCAGTATTAGCCCACACGGTATCGCCGCCATAAGGCGGAATGACTACACCGCGCAAGATGGAAATCTTTGGGTAGTTGGCAACAAAGGTCACATCGGTGTGCCAGGAGTTGGCGCGGGTTTCCTTGGCATCCAGATGCAGGATGGCGGCGCTTTTCTCGGCAGAGCGCACGGTTGGATGCGGCACCTGATCACCGAAGCGTCGAGAAAAGGCTTCATGTTCGGCGTCATCCAGATGCTGATCACGAAAGAACAGAACTTTGTATTTCAACAGTGCCTGATTAATAAACTCGAATGATTCGGCACTGATATCCCCGCCCAGTTGTATGCCTTCAAGTTGTGCACCAATCCGACCTGCCACAGGTTTTACTTGAATAGTCATTGCGCCACTCCTGCCTCACGAGTTGTTGTAGACAGATCATAAAGGCATAAAAGCAGCGCTGACTAATCACTATTTAATCTAAAGATAGATGAGCACTTTTATAGAACTCAACCCGCTTTAATGACTTTAAATAGTTATAAGTTTTTTGGTTGTAAGGTCATAACTGATTAAATGAATGAACCTGAAACCAGAACCTAAAGGCTCACCAGTAGGCCGGTTTGTCGGCTGGTTTTTTGCGGGTGGGTATACGTGCAGGGAACTGATACCGGGCCAGTTCGGCGTTAGTGACCACCTGTCGCATCCAGTTCACGTAGGGCTTCAACGAACCCGGAGCCGTTCGCTGAATGCCCTCACGGTGAGGCAGGATCACTCCTAGCTGCAGTCCGGGGAAATCCTCCCTGAGCGCCCTTAAAGCCGGGGTCATATCGGTATCGGCAGATACCAGGACAAGCTGCTCTACACGCAGTTCAAGTGGTAACGCCGCCTGCCGGGCCGCAAGCCGGTACATACTGATCGCGATATGAACGTCCGTCTCTTTCTCTTCAAGCTTCCAAATCTCAACCTGGTCATCTCTGGACGCCGCAGTGGCCTTATCAACAAAACGCGGCGCCTTGCCTGATTCAAGCTGGTGACGTCCGTAATACACATCGACACCCCGTGATATCAGCGCACGAATGTAGGTGTCCTGGGCCTCTTTTGAGGCAATGCCACGGCTGGCCAATGAGGGTTTGACGCCGGAGGTGAAAAAACTCACAGCAGCAAGCGTGCTGTCGCAGTGTTCGATACGGATGATATGAGCCAGCAGGGCAGGAAGATCCAGCCACTTGTACGGAGTGCCGGCCAGCAGGCCGTAAAACACGTTGTAGCCGTCTACAAAGCACGCTGTACGCAAGACTTCCTATCCCTGGAAACGAAAAAACCGGCCCTGGGCCGGTTTTTTCACCCCAACGGCCAGCGAACTGAATCACTGCGTACGGGGCTGAGTAGTGGGCCGATTATTGCGCAACACCGAGCGCAACACAAGATGAATTCGGGTGATCTGATGCATGGGTAAAGCGAGCGCTACTGTCGCAAAATCGAACAGTGTGCGGGCGGTTTCGTTTAACACAATCCGTGTCAAGTTAAGCCCGGGGCAGGTTTGTGCCGGTACCGATTAACCATCGTACTTTTGATAAATATATAACGCGCCTGTCGCCAATCAGGCGCGTGCTGCCTCAGTGCGTTGCCAGCGTATCCAGCGATTTATCGACATAACCCTTGGCCAGCTCCACCAAGTGCATGACCGACAACACCCAATCGCGCGCGGGCCCGCTCAAGCCATTCCCCGCCTCATTCGCGCAGGCACCCGCACAGCGCAACAAGTCTGACGCCTGGGCCAAAGCCGCTTCTGAATTGACGCTGTCCGGGATGGCATACAGGGCCATGCCCACAGGGCGAAAAGGCTTATGGTTTTGCAGGTAATAATTGAGCGCACGCTCGGTGGCGATACGGTCCAGCAACGGGTCGTGACTGTCAGCAGCATCGAGGGGAGAAACAGGGGGATCTGGAGTGATTTTTTTCATCGTGCAGACTCCTAGTACATCAAAAGGAGCTGTCACTTATCGCTACTAAACGAATGGGTGGCAGCCGTGCGCAGGTTAGTAGACCGGTGTACTAGGAACCCGGCGCACCCGAAGGCGCCCTGCGCACGACCACCAGAAAGCAGAGGCCGAAAAAAAGCGCCTCACTAAGGTGGCGCATTGCGCCTAGTAACATCAGGCTACTAAACCCGACCGCTGTTTTGCAGCGGTGGAGCGAGACTATTCCCCGATTTGGACAGGCGCAAGCGAACGGGATTTTCTCGGATGTTTCACGGGAATGAAAGCGAATCGTCGTACGAATCACCTGATTATCTCTAGCTTGGCTCACAGAGCTGACCGCCCTTCTCTGGTCTGGCGGCTTAATTTCTGGAGAGCATATGAACAACGCAGACCACTCAACCGCCCAATGGCACTTGCAAAAGAAACGGGCAGAGGCCAACGTAATGACAAACGTCATTACACGAGTCAAAACCATGGCCTCCATCAATATTCGCATCGACGATGAGCTCAAAGCCCGCGCCTACAAGGAACTTGAGCGCTTGGGTGTCACCCCCTCTGAACTGGTCCGCCAGGCATTGCAGTACGTAGCCGAACGCGGCCAACTGCCCTTTCGCCCCATGCTGGTGACAGAAGAAGACGAAGCACTCATCAACACCGTGCGCGAACGCCTGGCAGCGCCGCAAAGGGTCAAGGTGACACTGGATGACCTTTGATCTTGAGTTTGACCAGCGCGCCCTCAAGGAATGGCACAAACTTGCTGACACGGTCAGGCTGCAATTCAAGAGCAAATTGTCAGAGGTGTTGCTCAACCCCCGCGTTGAAGCCAACCGGCTGCGCAAGCTGCCCGATTGCTACAAAATCAAGTTGCGCAGCGCGGGTTACCGCTTGATCTATCAGGTCATTGATCAAGAGGTTGTGGTGTTCGTCGTCGCCGTTGACAAGCGCGAACATCAGGCCGCATATCGCAAGGCGCAAGACCGCTTGAAGTAGGCCAACCCATCAAAGGCAACCGCGACTCCAAAGCCCTGTAACAGCGGGATTTCAACGGGGTTTACCCCTCTGGCATATGCCTTGCACCCTCGCAGTATGCTTTTCGCGAAGGTGCACCTCCCATGATCGAACCAACCGCCGGCCCCCTGGCCTGGGTCAACGGCAGCGACGCCCCGGAAAAAACCGAAATCAACCTGGGTTTTATGGCCCTCAGTGATTGCGCCTCGGTGGTGGTGGCCGCCACTCAAGGGTTCGCCCAGCCTTTTGGCCTGACCCTGAATCTCAAGCGCCAGTCGTCCTGGGCCAGCCTGCGGGACAATCTGGTCAATGGCCAGCTCGATGCGGCCCATAGCCTGTACGGCCTGATCTACGCCGTGCATTTGGGGATCGGCGGCGTAGCGGCCACCGACATGGCCGTGCTGATGGGGCTCAATCAAAACGGCCAGAGCCTCAACCTCTCCCACGGCTTGCAAGCGCTGGGCGTGACCCGTCCTGAGGCGCTGCAACAACACGTGCACCAAAGTCGCTCAAAACTGACTTTCGCCCAGACGTTTCCTACCGGCACCCATGCCATGTGGCTGTATTACTGGCTGGCGAGCCAGGGCATCCATCCATTGCAAGACGTCGACAGTGTGGTGGTGCCGCCGCAGCAGATGGTTGCGCACTTGCAGGCGGGGCGCATTGACGGGTTTTGCGTCGGCGAGCCCTGGGCCGCCAGTGCGGTCAAACACAACATGGGGTTCACCCTCTCCACCACCCAGGCGCTATGGCCCGACCACCCGGAAAAAGTGCTCGGCTGCACCCGGGCATTCGTCGAGCAGTACCCCAATACCGCCCGGGCGCTGGTGATGGCGATCCTCGAAGCCAGCCGCTTTATCGAGCAAAGCGACGAAAACCGTCGCAGTACCGCGCAGTTATTGGGCGCACCCGAGTATCTGAATGCGCCCGTTGAGTGCATCGAGCCGCGCCTGCTCGGCAACTACAGCGACGGGCTGGGCAATCACTGGCACGACCCCCATGCGTTGCGCTTTCATGGCGGCGGTGAGGTCAACCTGCCCTACCTGTCCGACGGCATGTGGTTCATGACCCAGTTCCGCCGCTGGGGCTTGCTGCGCGAAGACCCGGATTACCTCGGCGTTGCCCGCCAGGTTCAGCAACTGGCGCTGTACCGCGACGCCGCCAGCGCCGTGGGGGTGACCGCCAACGGAGCGAACATGCGCAGCAGCCAGTTGATCGACGGCAAAGTGTGGGACGGCTCTGACCCTGCAGGGTATGCACGAAGCTTTGCGCTGCATGCCATGAGCGCCAGCGCTCCCCTTCTTGCCCGTCGTTGACTGGAGCCTGCCCCATGCTGCGTATCTTGCTGATCAACGACACGGCGAAAAAAGTCGGCCGCCTCAAAGCCGCACTCAGCGAAGCCGGCTTTGAGGTGATCGACGAGTCAGGCCTGACCATCGACCTGCCTGCGCGCGTCGAAACGGTGCGCCCGGATGTGATTCTGATCGATACCGAGTCACCCAGCCGCGATGTGATGGAGCAAGTGGTGCTGGTTTCACGGGACCAGCCACGGCCGATCGTCATGTTCACCGACGAGCACGACCCCGGGGTGATGCGCCAGGCGATCAAGTCCGGGGTCAGCGCGTACATCGTCGAAGGCATTCACGCCCAGCGCTTGCAGCCGATTCTCGATGTGGCCATGGCCCGCTTTGAAAGCGACCAGGCCCTGCGCGCCCAACTGCACGCCCGCGACCAGCAACTGGCCGAGCGCAAGCGCATTGAACTGGCCAAGGGCCTGTTGATGAAAATGAAAAGCTGCAACGAAGAAGAGGCCTACACCCTGATGCGACGCCAGGCCATGAGCCGCCAGCAAAAGCTGATTCAGGTGGCGGAGCAGATCATCGCCATGAGTGAGCTGCTGGGCTGACACCCTTGCCTGTAAATACTTCAACTGTGGGAGCGAGCCTGCTCGCGAAAATCATTCGCGAGCAGGCTCGCTCCCACAGGGGTGAGTTATTCACCTGTTGGCACACTTCTCGCTAAGCATTCACTACCGGTAACCAACGGCGGTTGCCCCACCTACGACAAAGACGTCGCTCTCCTCATTCGCCCACGGCGGATCAGGCAGCGGCGTTTTTTCGTTTTGGCCCCAGTGAACGGGGCCGGTGGTGCGGCCGTTACGGCGCTCCTAGCTCATGACTCCTTCTCGAAACGATTAACCGTTGAGGTGCGCGATGAATACAAGCTTCTGGAAATCCGGTCATACCCCGACCCTGTTCGCGGCGTTTCTCTATTTCGACCTGAGCTTTATGGTCTGGTATCTGCTCGGCCCGCTGGCGGTGCAAATCGCCGCCGACCTGCAATTGACCACGCAACAGCGCGGGCTGATGGTGGCCACGCCAATTCTTGCCGGCGCCCTGCTGCGCTTTGTGATGGGCCTGCTGGCAGACCGCCTGTCACCGAAAACCGCCGGGCTGATCGGCCAGGTGATTGTTATCTGCGCACTGTTTGTTGCCTGGAAACACGGTATTCATAGCTATGAACAAGCCCTGTTACTGGGGCTGTTCCTGGGCATGGCCGGCGCCTCGTTCGCGGTGGCGCTGCCGCTGGCCTCGCAGTGGTATCCGCCACAGCATCAGGGCAAGGCGATGGGCATCGCCGGTGCGGGTAACTCGGGCACCGTGTTCGCCGCTCTGCTGGCCCCGGTGCTGGCGGCAGCCTACGGCTGGAGCAATGTGTTCGGTTTTGCCCTGATCCCGCTGGTACTGTGCATTTTCGTGTTCGCCTGGCTGGCCAAAAACGCCCCCGAGCGGCCAAAAGCCAAGTCCATGAGCGACTACTTCAAGGCCCTGGGCGACCGCGACAGCTGGTGGTTCATGTTTTTCTACAGCGTGACTTTCGGTGGTTTTATCGGCCTGGCCAGCGCCCTGCCGGGCTACTTTAACGATCAATACGGACTGAGCCCGGTGACCGCCGGTTACTACACCGCAGCCTGCGTCTTCGGAGGCAGCCTGATGCGACCGTTGGGCGGCGCGCTGGCAGATCGTTTTGGCGGGATCCGTACCCTGCTGGGAATGTACGCCGTAGCGACGATCAGCATCGCGGCCGTAGGTTTCAACCTACCCAGCTCCTACGCGGCACTGGCACTTTTCGTCTGCACCATGCTGGGACTGGGTGCAGGCAACGGCGCGGTTTTCCAATTGGTGCCGCAGCGCTTTCGCCGTGAAATCGGCGTAATGACCGGCTTGATCGGCATGGCCGGTGGTATCGGTGGTTTCGCCCTGGCAGCGGGCATGGGGGCAATCAAGCAAAGCACTGGCAGCTATCAACTGGCCTTGTGGTTGTTTGCCAGCCTGGGCGTGCTGGCCTGGTTTGGCCTGCACGGGGTCAAACGCCGCTGGAGAACCACTTGGGGCTCGGCTGCCGTAACTGCTGCCCGCGTGTAAGGCCGTCATGAGCCTGCAACTGAGCTTTGCCCACGCCAGCGCCATCGGTCCTCGCGCAGAGAATCAGGACGCGCTGCGCGAGGTCACGCCAGTGCCGTTGCTGGCGGCAAGCAAGGGTTATTTGTTCGCCATCGCCGATGGTGTCAGCCAATGCGCCGATGGTGGCCTGGCCGCGCGCTCGACGCTGCAGGCATTGGCGCTGGACTACTACGCCACGCCTGAAACCTGGAGCGTGGCACAGGCACTGGAGCGCTTGCTGCTCGCGCAAAACCGCTGGCTTCAAGCCAACGGCGGCGGGCAACCGCTGCTGACCACTGTCAGTGCACTGGTGCTGCGCGGCCGGCGGTTTACCCTGGCCCATGTCGGCGATTGCCGGGTGTATCGCTGGCATGGCGAAACCTTGCAACGCATCAGCGAAGATCACGTCTGGGATCAGCCCGGCATGCAGCATGTGCTCAAGCGCGCACTGGGCCTTGATCAACATCTGGTGGTGGATTTTCTCGATGACCAATTGCGTCAGGACGAGACCTTTGTACTGCTCAGTGACGGTGTGTGGTCGACCTTGGGCGATACCACCATCGCCGCGATTTTGCGTGACTTGCCCGACCTGCAAAGCGCTGCCCACACCTTGGTCAATGCCGCGCATCGGGCTGGCAGCCAGGACAACGCCAGCGCCCTGCTGGTAAGGGTCGACACCTTGGGCGAAAGCGACATCGGCGATGCCTTGATGCAGTTGCAGCAATGGCCGTTACCGCCCGCACTTAGGCCGGGGCAGCTCTTTGAAGGCTGGCAGGTAGAAAGCCATCTGGGCCAGAGCCAGCAATCGCTGCTCTACCGGGTACGTGACGCGCAACAACAGCCCTGGCTGCTGAAAACCCTGCCCGCCCGCCTGCACGACGATCATCAGGCCGGGCAGGCATTGCTGTCGGAAGAATGGTTTCTCAAGCGCGTGGCCGGACGGCACTTTCCTGAAGTCCACCCTGCCAGTCAGCGTCAGCATCTGTACTACGTGATGCGTGAATACTCAGGTATTACCCTGGAAAAACTCTACGCCAAGGGTGGGCCGCTGCCTCTGGCGCAATGGCTGGATCTGGCCGAACGCCTGCTGCGGGCAGTGGGGCTGCTGCACCGTCGGCAGATTTTTCACCGCGATATCAAGCCGCACAATGTGCTGCTGGGTGACGACGGCGAGCTGCGCTTGCTGGACTTCGGACTGGCCTACTGCCCGGGGCTGTCAGAGGATCTGCCATCGGCGCTGCCCGGGACGCCCAGCTACATTGCTCCGGAAGCCTTTCGCGGGGAAAAACCCGCCGCCCGACAGGATCTGTATGCGGTGGGTGTGACACTTTATTACCTGTTGACCGGGCATTATCCCTACGGCGAAATCGAAGCATTCCAGCGCCCGCGCTTCGGTGTGCCGGTGAGCGCCAGTCGATATCGCCCCGACCTGCCGGAATGGATTGCCCACAGCCTGGAACGCGGCGTTGCAGCCGATCCACAGCAGCGCTTTGAAACGGCCGAGGAGTGGTTACTGCAACTGGAACAGGGCGAACGCCAGAGCTTGAACGTTCGCCCCAGGCCCTTGCTGGAGCGAGAGCCGTTAGTGGTGTGGCGGGCGGTGGCATTGATGTCCCTGTTGATCAATCTGGTGCTGATGTTTTTGCTGCTTCACACCTGAACGGCTACGGAACGCGCGACGCTCCACTATCGGGCACGGCGCTTTTATTCGGTGCACAAACCCCTCCCCCCAACACATCTGCGCCCTTTAAACATGGGCGTTGGCGGACTTGGCACAACCGCTGCATTAGCTAATTCATCAATCATAAAACCCGGTCTTCAACGACGAAGAACAGGTTTCCCGAGAGAACGGGACAAGGACAAAGGCGTCCTCGCTAGGCAACTAGCGGGACGCCTTTTTTTGTTTGCGCACCATTTGTCGAACAAGGCCGCAATGCCCCCCATAAGGCAGGCCTTGCTCGCGGAGAACCTGATGAAAAAATTAAAACTGGTGATGATCGGTAATGGCATGGCCGGGGTTCGCACCCTGGAAGAATTGCTCAAGCTGAGCAATGAGCTGTACGACATCACGGTCTTCGGCGCCGAACCTCATGCCAACTACAACCGAATCCTGCTCTCTCCGGTGCTGGCCGGTGAGCAGACATTCGAAGAGATCGTGCTCAACGATCTGGACTGGTACCTGGAAAACAACATCAAGCTGCTGCTCAACCGCAAAGTCGTGCAGATCGATCGGGTAAAACGTCGGGTCATTGCCGAGGACGGCACCGAAGCCGAATACGACCGCCTGCTGATCGCCACCGGTTCCACGCCGTTCATTCTGCCCATCCCGGGCAACACGCTGGATGGCGTCATCGGTTACCGCGACATCGCCGATACCCAGGCGATGATCGACACCGCCAAAACCCACAAGCACGCGGTGGTCATCGGTGGCGGCCTGCTCGGTCTTGAAGCGGCCAACGGCCTGATGCTGCGCGGCATGCACGTGACCGTGGTACACATCGGCGAATGGTTGCTGGATCGCCAGTTGGACCCCATCAGCGGCCAACTGCTGCAAACCGCCCTTGAGGCACGCGGCCTGCATTTTCGACTGCGCGAACAAACCAACGCGTTGCACGACGCTGGTAACGGTCGGGTTGGCTCGGTCGAGTTCAAGAACGGCGACATCATCCCCGCCGATCTGGTGGTCATGGCTGCCGGCATCCGCCCCAATACCGAGCTCGCCGAGCGTGCAGGCATCCCGTGCAACCGCGGGATTCTGGTCAACGACACCTTGCAAACCTATGACCCGCGCATTTACGCAATCGGCGAATGCGCCAGCCATCGCGGCATCGCGTACGGCCTGGTGGCGCCACTGTTCGAGCAGGCCAAGGTGTGCGCTAACCACCTCGCGCAACTGGGCTTTGCCCGCTATCAGGGCTCTGTCACCTCGACCAAGTTAAAGGTCACCGGCATCGACCTGTTCTCCGCTGGCGATTTCATGGGCGGTGAAGGCACCGAAACCATCACCCTCAGTGACCCGATTGGCGGGGTCTACAAAAAACTGGTGATCAAGGACGACATTCTGGTGGGCGCCTGCCTGTACGGCGACACGGCCGACGGTGGCTGGTACTTCCGCCAGATCCGTGAGAATCACGCCATCGGTGAGATCCGTGATCATCTGATGTTTGGCGAAAACGCTATTGGCGACGTCGGCCACCAGGGTCAGGACAAAGCCATGAGCATGGCCGACACCGCCGAAGTCTGCGGCTGCAATGGCGTGTGCAAAGGCACCATCGTCAAGGCGATCCAGGAGCACGGGCTGTTCAGCGTCGACGATGTCAAAAAGCACACCAAGGCCGCCAGCTCTTGCGGCTCTTGCGCGGGGTTGGTGGAGCAGATTCTGATCAACACCGTGGGCGGTGCTGCAGACGTCAAACCCAAAAGCGAAAAAGCCATTTGCGGATGCAGCGACCTCAATCACGGGCAAATCCGCCAGGCCATCCGCGACCAACACCTGTTGACCATTGCCGGCACCCAAAGCTACCTGAACTGGCGCACGCCGAACGGCTGCGCCACCTGCCGCCCGGCGCTCAACTATTACCTGATTTCAACCTGGCCCGGCGAAGCGAAGGATGACCCGCAATCGCGCCTGATCAACGAACGTGCCCACGCCAACATTCAAAAAGATGGCACCTATTCGGTCGTCCCGCGGATGTGGGGCGGCGTCACCAACCCCTCCGAGTTGCGCCGCATCGCCGACGTGGCCGACAAGTACAACGTGCCGATGGTCAAGGTCACGGGCGGGCAGCGCATCGATTTGCTGGGAATCAAGAAGCACGACCTGCCGGGCGTGTGGAAGGATCTGGACATGCCTTCCGGCCACGCCTACGGCAAATCCATCCGTACCGTGAAGACCTGCGTGGGCAGCGAATTCTGCCGCTTCGGCACGCAAAACTCGACTCAACTGGGCATTGAGCTGGAGCACGACCTGTTCAATATGTGGTCGCCGCACAAGGTCAAACTGGCGGTCTCCGGCTGCCCACGGAACTGCTCGGAAGCAGGTATCAAGGACGTAGGGATTATCGGCGTGGACTCCGGCTGGGAGATGTATATCGGCGGTAACGGCGGGATCAAGACCGAAGTCGCCGAGTTCTTCGTCAAGCTCAAGACTGCCGAAGAAGTACGCGAGTACAACGGCGCCTTTTTACAGCTGTATCGCGAAGAAGCCTTTTACCTTGAGCGCACCGTGCATTACCTGCAACGGGTCGGCATGGAGCACATCAAGAAGGCGGTGCTCGAAGATCCCGACCGGCGTAAGGCGCTCAATGATCGTCTGCAGTTTTCCCTGTCGTTTGAACAAGATCCGTGGAAAGAGCGCCTGGAGCAGCCGCTGCTGAAAAAGGAATTCGACGTCATCCCCGTGAAAAACCTGGAGGTGCTGGCATGAACTGGCTGGATATCTGCTCATTAGAGGAAATCAACGCCCTGGGCTCACGGATCATTACGGGGCCAAAGGGTGATATCGCGATCTTTCGCACCAGCGACGACGAAGTGTTCGCACTCGATGACCGCTGCCCGCACAAGGGCGGTCCGTTGTCCCAGGGGTTGATCTACGGCAAGCGCGTTGCCTGCCCGTTGCACAACTGGCAAATCGACCTGCAAACCGGCGAAGCCCAAGCTCCGGACATTGGCTGCGCCCATCACCACCCGGCGCGGGTCGAAAATGGCCGCGTGCAGTTGGCCCTGCGGGACGCAGGCTGATGAACCGCCAGATCACCGCCTCCACTTGCTGCTATTGCGGGGTCGGCTGCGGCGTGCTGATCGAACATGACGGCGAGCGCATTCTCGGTGTCAGCGGCGATCCGGCGCATCCGGCCAACTTCGGAAAATTGTGCAGCAAGGGCTCGACGCTGCACCTGACGGGCGACCTCAACGCGCGCGCGCTGTACCCGCAATTGCGCCTGGGCAAAGACCTTGCCCGGGGCCGCACTGACTGGGACAGCGCCCTGGATCACGCGGCCAGCGTGTTTGCCGCCACCATCGCCGAACACGGCCCCGACAGCGTTGCGTTTTACATCTCCGGGCAGTTGCTGACCGAGGATTACTACGCCTTCAACAAACTGGCGCGGGCGCTGGTGGGCACCAACAACATCGACAGCAATTCGCGGCTATGCATGTCTTCGGCCGTGGTCGGCTACAAACGCAGCCTGGGCGCCGATGCACCGCCTTGCAGCTATGAAGACCTTGAGCTGAGCGACTGCGTGATGATCGTCGGCAGCAATATGGCCTACGCCCATCCGGTACTGTTTCGCCGATTGGAGGAGGCAAAAGCCCGGCGTCCGGCCATGAAAGTCATCGTCATCGACCCGCGTCGGACCGACACCTGCGATCTGGCTGACTTGCATCTGGCGATTCTACCCGGTACCGATGTCGCTTTGTTTCACGGGATTTTGCACTTGCTGTTGTGGGAAGACTGGATCGACCGTGACTTTATCCAGGCTCACACTCAGGGCCTGCCCGAGCTTAAAAGCCTGGTGCGCGACTACACCCCACAGATGGTGTCGCAGCTGTGCGGCATCAGCGTCGGGCAATTGCAGCAATGCGCCGAATGGGTCGGCACCTCGCCGAGCTTTCTGTCGCTGTGGTGCATGGGCCTTAACCAGTCCACCGCCGGCAGTGCGAAAAACAGCGCCCTGATCAACCTGCATCTGGCCACCGGGCAGATCGGCCGGCCCGGCTCAGGACCGTTCTCGCTGACCGGTCAGCCCAATGCCATGGGTGGGCGCGAAACCGGCAGCTTGTCCAACCTGTTGCCCGGCCATCGCGAAGCCGCCAATGCCGAGCATCGGGCCGAAGTCGCCGCGTACTGGGGGGTTGAACAACTGCCGCACACCACCGGTCTGAGCGCCATCGAGCTGTTTGAGCAGATGGCCAGTGGCAAGATCAAGGCCGTGTGGATCGCCTGTACCAACCCTGCGCAATCCATGCCGGATCAGACCGCTGTGCGGGCGGCGTTACTGGCCTGCCCGTTCGTGGTGCTGCAAGAGGCGTTTCATACCACCGAAACCGCCGCCTTTGCCGACCTGTTGCTGCCCGCCGCCAGTTGGGGCGAAAAGGACGGCACGGTGACCAACTCCGAGCGACGTATTTCCCATGTGCGAAAAGCCATCGCCGCACCGGGGGAGGCGCGCTCAGATTGGGCGATCACTGTGGATTTCGCACAACGTCTTGAAAAACATCTGCGCCCTGCGCAACCCGGCCTGTTTGCATTTGAAACCGCGGCGCAGGTGTTCGATGAGTACAAGCACCTGACCCAGGGCCGTGACCTGGACTTGTCGGGTATCAGCCATGCCGTGCTCGATGCCATTGGCCCGCAACAGTGGCCCTTCCCTGCCGGCGCCCGCGAAGGCACGGCTCGTCTGTATCTGGACGGGGTATTTCCTACTGCCACGGGTCATGCCCAGTTTGTGGCCGACCCTTATCGGGCCGCCAAGGAGCAACGGGATGCGCGCTTTCCGCTGACCCTGATCACCGGTCGTCTGCGTGACCAATGGCACGGCATGAGCCGCACCGGCACCGCCGCGCAATTGTTCGGTCACGTCAGTGAAGCGGTGTTGAGCCTGCACCCGGACGAACTGCGTCGCCATCGCCTGCAACCCGGTGACTTGATCAGCCTCAAGAGCCGACGCGGGGCGGTGATCATGCCAGTCAGCAGTGATGACAGCGTGCGGCCGGGGCAGGCGTTTTTGCCGATGCACTGGGGCGACCGCTTTCTCAAAGGCGGGGTCAATACACTGACCCTGCCAGCTTTCGACCCCCTGTCCAAACAACCGGAACTCAAGCACAGCGCCGTAAGGCTTGAGCCGGTGCAATTACCTTGGCACCTGTTCGCCCTGATAGAGGGCGATGTTCAACAGAAATTCGAGACGCTGCGCCCGCTCTGCGAAGCTTTTTCGTATGTGAGTTTCAGCCTGACGGGCCGCGAGCGCCCAGCGCTGTTGATCCGTGCGGCCAGCGCCAGCGCGCCAGACCCGCAGCTGCTGCGCGACATCGACCAATGCCTGGGGCTCAACGAGGGCCCGGTGCTGGCTTACGACGACCCGCGTCGTTCCATCGGCAAACGGGTACGTATTGAAAACAGCCGCATTACCGCCATTCGACTGGCCGGGGAAACCCTCGCCCAGCATTGGCTGCAAAGCCTGTGGCTGGAAGGTCGCGCCGACGAACAGTTGCGGCGCTGGCTGCTGGCGCCATTGAGCGCTCCGCCCGGCAACGTCGACACCCCGGCCGGGGGCAACAAAATTGTGTGCAACTGCAAGAACGTCAGCCAGAGCGCGGTATGTGCCGGCATCGACCAGGGGCTGGACTTGCAGGGGCTGAAAAATACGTTGGGCTGCGGAACGCAATGCGGCTCCTGCGTCCCGGAAATCAAGCGTTTGCTGGCTGCCCAGGCGCAGCCGATCGCCGTCATCGCGTGAGGAAATCACAATGAGTGCAAAAGTCTGGCTGGTGGGTGCAGGCCCGGGGGATCCGGAACTGCTGACGCTCAAGGCCGTGCGCGCCCTGCGCGAAGCGGATGTGGTGCTGATTGACGATCTGGTCAATCACGCCGTGCTGGAACATTGCCCGACGGCCCGGGTGATTTCGGTGGGCAAGCGTGGTGGGTGTCGTTCGACGCCACAGGCGTTTATTCATCGCCTGATGCTGCGTTATGCCCGTCACGGCAAATGCGTGGTGCGGCTCAAGGGCGGCGATCCGTGCATCTTCGGCCGTGGTGGCGAAGAGGCCCAGTGGTTGCGCGAACACGGGGTTGAGGTGGAGCTGGTTAACGGCATTACGGCCGGGCTGGCGGGAGCCACGCAATGCGATATTCCGTTGACCCTGCGCGGCGTGGCCCGAGGCGTGACGCTGGTGACGGCGCACACTCAGGATGAGAGCCAGGTGAACTGGCAGGCACTGGCGCAAAGCGGTACCACGCTGGTGGTGTATATGGGCGTGGCCAAATTGAGCGAAATCCGCGAGCAATTGCTGGCGGGGGGCATGGCCGCGGATATGCCGGTGGCCATGATTGAAAATGCGTCCCTGCCCCATCAGCGCGAATGCCGCAGCTACCTGAGCGCGATGGAGCAGGATGCCGTGGCCTTCGAACTGAAAAGCCCGGCGATATTGGTGATTGGTCGCGTGGCAGCCCATGCGCAACAACACCTGTTGGCACAGGACCTCTGTGGGAGCGAGCCTGCTCGCGAAAGTATCAAGTCGCGCTATCGGTAACGACCTTCGCGAGCAGGCTCGCTCCCACAGGGGGGCAAGCATTGCGGTACCACGCTGGTGGCCATGATTGAAAATGCGTCCCTGCCCCATCAGCGCGAATGCCGCAGCCTCCTGAGCGCGATGGAACAGGATGCCGAGGCCTTCGAACTGAAAAGCCCGGCGATATTGGTGATTGGTCGCGTGGCAGCCCATGCGCAACAACACCTGTTGGCACAGGACCTCTGTGGGAGCGAGCCTGCTCGCGAAAGTATCAAGTCGCGCTATCGGTAACGACCTTCGCGAGCAGGCTCGCTCCCACAATGAGTGGCTGGATCCGTGGGCTGGCCGATCAGGTGATCGGTGCCGGGTTGAACAGGGTGATGTCGTTGTGCAGTTTGTGCTGTTCGGCCCAGGTGTGTTTTTTGCCGCTGGCGACGTCCAGGTAGTAATGGAACAGTTCCCAGCCCAGGTCTTCGATGGTCGCACGCCCGGTGGCGATGCGTCCGGCGTCGATATCGATCAGGTCCGGCCAGCGCTGTGCCAGTTCGGTGCGGGTCGACACTTTCACCACGGGGGCCATTGCCAGCCCATACGGTGTGCCGCGCCCAGTGGTGAACACGTGCAGGTTCATCCCGGCAGCCAGTTGCAAGGTGCCGCACACAAAGTCGCTAGCGGGCGTCGCACAAAAAATCAGCCCTTTGCGCGTGAACCGCTCGCCGGGGCCAAGCACGCCATTGATCGCGCTGCTGCCGGACTTGACGATGGAACCCAGGGATTTTTCGACGATATTCGACAGCCCGCCCTTTTTGTTACCCGGCGTGGTGTTCGCGCTGCGGTCCGCTTCGCCTTTGGCCAGATAACGGTCGTACCAGTCCATCTCGCGGACCAGCTCTTGAGCAACGGCCTGAGTCTCGGCGCGGGAGGTCAGCAGGTAGATGGCATCGCGCACTTCGGTGACTTCGGAAAACATCACCGTTGCCCCCGCACGTAGCAGCAAGTCCGAGGCATAACCCAGCGCAGGGTTGGCGGTAATCCCGGAAAATGCATCGCTGCCGCCACATTGCATGCCCAGGATCAACTCGGACGCCGGCACTGTTTCGCGACGGCGTTGATCGAGCTTTTTGAGGCGGATCTCGGCCAGGGCCATGATCTGCTCGATCATCTCGGTAAAGCCGTGGCTGGAATCCTGCAAGCGGTACAACCACGGATCGCTCAAGTCCACCGAGCTGTCGTTTTCATGCATCACCTGACTGGCTTGCAGTTTTTCGCAGCCCAGACCGATGACCAGCGCCTCACCGCCCAGATTGGGGTTGCGCGCCAGGTTGCGCACCGTGCGGATCGGGATATAGGCATCGGTGGCACTGATGGCCACGCCACAGCCGTAGCTGTGGGTGAGCGCGACCACATCATCGACATGGGGGTAAAGAGGCAGCAGTTCTTCTTTGATCCGCTTGACCGCATGGTCCAGCACACCGGTAACGCACTGAACGGTGGTGGTGATGCCAAGGATATTGCGCGTGCCCACGGTGCCATCTGCGTTGCGATACCCCTCGAAGGTGTAGCCCTCAAGCGGCGCCTGCGCCGCCGGAACATCCGTGGACAGCGGCAGGCTGTCCAGCGGCGGTGCGGTGGGCATGCGCAGTTGGTCTTCGTTGACCCAACTGCCCCGGGCAATGGCTTGCAAGGCGTAACCGATGACCTGGCCGTAGCGAATCACTTCACCGCCCTGGGGGATGTCCTCCAGAGTGACTTTGTGGCTCTGAGGCACAAAGTCCAGAGTCACGAGGCCATCAGCAAACACAGTGCCAGCCGGTACGCCCTGATCGTTGACCACCACTGCAACGTTATCCAGCGGGTGCAGGCGGATCGAGCGCGGCGAATCGGAATGTTCAATCAATGTCATGACGCCGCTCCTCAAGAATTCACAGGTTTAAGATCGGCCGTTAGCGGGCCGCTGGTCGGTGACTCTTTGAGTACCACACGCTTGATCGGGCCTACGATAACCAGGTAGCTGAATACCGCCATCAATGCATTGCAACCGACAAACACCAGCGCCCATTTGAACGAGCCAGTGGTGCTGATGATGTAACCAATGACGATGGGAGTGGTAATGGAAGCGAGGTTACCAAAGGTATTGAACAGGCCACCGCTCAGGCCGGCGATCTGTTTGGGCGAGGTATCGGACACCACCGCCCAGCCCAGTGCGCCAACGCCCTTGCCGAAGAATGCCAGGGCCATAAAGCCAACCACCATCCATTCAACGTCCACGTAGTTGCAGGCCACAATGCTGCTGGAGACCAGCAGGCCAGCGATGATCGGTGCCTTGCGGGCGAACGTCAGTGAGTGGCCTTTGCGCAACAGGTAATCGGAAATGACCCCGCCCAGCACGCCGCCGATAAACCCGCAGATCGCAGGTAACGACGCAATGAAACCGGCTTTGAGGATGGTCATGCCGCGATCCTGCACCAGATACACCGGGAACCAGGTCAGGAAGAAGTAGGTAATGCCGTTGATGCAGTACTGGCCCAAATAAACGCCAAGCATCATGCGGTTAGTGAGCAGTTGGCGTATGTAGTCCCACTTTGGTCCGTCGGACTTTTTGCCTTTCTGGTCCATGTCGACCATACCGCCGTTTTCAGCGATGTACTTGAACTCTGCCTCGTTGATGCGTGGGTGTTCACGCGGGCTGTAGATCACCTTGAGCCAGATGCCCGAGAAGACGATACCCAGAATGCCCATGACGATAAACACATGCTCCCAACCGAAGGAGTAAACGATCCAGCCCATCAACGGTGCGAACAATACAGTGGCGAAGTATTGCGCCGAGTTGAAGATCGCGGACGCAGTGCCACGCTCTGCCGTCGGAAACCAGGCAGCAACGATGCGGGCGTTTCCAGGAAAGGAGGGGGCTTCGGCCAGACCGACCAGAAAGCGCAGCATAAACAGCGCAACCACCGCTGTGGACATGCCGAACTCACCGATAAAGCCTTGCAGCACGGTGAACAGTGACCAGGTGAAAATACTCAGGGCGTAAACTTTTTTAGAACCGAAACGGTCCAGGAGCCAGCCACCGGGGATTTGTCCGGCGACATAGGCCCAGCCAAATGCGGAGAAGATATAACCCAGGGTAACGGCGTCAATGCCGAGGTCTTTTTGCAGGCTGGAGCCTGCGATGGCGATAGTGGCACGGTCTGCATAATTGATAGTGGTCACCAGAAAAAGCATGAGCAAAATCATATAACGGACATGCGTCGGCTTGGTCGCTTGCATGTAGTACTACTCCCACTGTTTATTTTTATGCGCGGGTGAATCTATTTTTTTGGTGTAGCTGACAGTTCCAACAGAAATATTGCACTAGCCGACGTTCGTAATCCTTCACACAAAAGGCCGCTGATTTCTCAGCGGCCTTGGCTTTTGCTTACTGCGGACCTTGCTTGTCGATCAAGGCAGCCAGTGCCTCGTACTCTTCTGGCAACAAGTCGGTCAGTGGCGTACGCACCGGGCCAGCACTGTAACCGGAAATAGTGGCGCCAGCCTTGACGATACTGACGGCGTAACCGGCTTTGCGATTACGAATGTCCAGGTACGGCAGGAAGAAGTCGTCGATGATCTTGCCCACGGTGGCGTGATCTTCACGGGCCACGGCGTGGTAGAAGTCCATCGCGGTTTTCGGGATGAAGTTGAACACGGCAGAGGAGTAAACCGGTACGCCCAGCGCCTTGTAGGCAGCCGCGTAGACTTCGGCGGTCGGCAGGCCGCCCAGGTAACTGAAGCGATCACCGAGGCGGCGACGGATCGACACCATCAACTCGATATCACCCAGGCCATCCTTGTAGCCGATCAGGTTCGGGCAACGCTCGGCCAGACGCTCCAGCAGCGGCGCGGTCAAACGGCAGACGTTACGGTTGTAGACGATCACGCCGATTTTCACCGACTTGCACACCGCCTCAACGTGGGCGGCAACGCCGTCCTGGCTGGCTTCAGTCAGGTAATGCGGCAGCAGCAGCAAACCTTTGGCACCCAGACGCTCGGCTTCTTGAGCGTACTCGATGGCCTGGCGGGTCGAACCACCGACACCGGCGAGGATCGGCACGCTGGTGGCGCAAGTATCGACTGCAGTTTTGATCACTTGCGAATATTCGCTGGCTGCCAGGGAGAAGAACTCGCCGGTGCCGCCTGCTGCGAACAGGGCCGAGGCGCCGTACGGGGCCAGCCATTCAAGACGCTTGATGTAGCCCTCACGGTGGAAATCACCTTGAGCATTGAAGTCGGTTATCGGAAAGGACAACAGACCGTTAGAGAGGATGGACTTCAGTTCTTGTGGATTCATTATTCGAACACCCTGGGAGCACGTTGTGATGAGAAATACGTAAGCACTTCGCTACGTCGTACGTCATCGTACAACTTAAAAAGATAACGTCAATCTCATTTCTTGTATTCGTGCTGAGCGATGGCCAAATTTTGGTTAATGAAAAGCACAAAGCCCGTCTAGCACGGGCTTTGTGGGATTCAGGCAGAGTCGAAATTTAATTTCAGAACAGAGATAGGTTGTCTGAGAAGTGGCTTTAATCGATACCTACTGAGAAGGTACTTAAACCGTAGGAGCGAGCCTGCTCGCGAAAATCATTCGCGAGCAGGCTCGCTCCCACAGGGGCCTTACCCGCGTTGCGCTTCTGCTTCTTCATGGGCATGGCGCAGGCGTTCGCGGCTGTTGGTCAGGTGCAAGCGCATGGCCGCACGGGCCGCTTCGGAATCCTGACGGGCAATGGCCTGGTAGATTTCTTCGTGCTCGCGGTTGAGCCGGGTCATGTAGTGCTGCTGGTCATCATGGGCCAGACGCGCCGAATTGAGACGGGTACGCGGAATGATGCTGGTGCCCAGGTGAGTCATGATGTCGGTGAAGTAGCGGTTGCCCGTCGACAGCGCAATCTGCAGATGGAACTGAAAGTCCGACGCCACGGCATCACCATTGCGTGCCGCGTTTTCATTCAGGGCATCCAGCGCTGCACGCATCGCGGCCAGTTGTTCTTCATTGCGCCGCTGGGCAGCCAAACCGGCTGACTCCACTTCAAGGCTGATACGCAGCTCAAGAATCGCCAGTACATCGCGCAAGGTTACGACCGTTGCCGGATCGATCCGAAAACCGCTCGGGCTCGGTGTATCCAGCACAAAGGTGCCGATACCGTGGCGGGTCTCGACCTGCCCTGCCGCCTGCAAACGGGAAATCGCTTCGCGCACCACCGTGCGGCTGACGCCATGCGCCTCCATGATCGCGGATTCGGTAGGCAACTTGTCGCCACGCTTGAGCATACCGTCGCGGATCTGCTCGGACAGCACCGTCACCAACTCTTGCGCGAGGCTGCGGCGCTTGCGAGGGAGGCGGGGTACGTCGATCTGGTTTTCCATGTTGAACATTTTTCTCGAAATCAAAGGGGTCAGGGGCACTTCATGTAAGCAGCTGAAAAATCGCCCTGACACACCGGACGTCCGTGCTGCTGTGCTCCTGTATAGATGCATCATAGCTCAAGCCGGTTGTACGATCACCCGTTCACACAGGGCAACGTAAAACCTGGAGGCGCTGGTCTGCCTGCGATGCAGGCGAAACGGTCTGGCTGGCAGGCTACAGGTGATGCCATCGCTAGCCAGCCCACCCCCACATTGGTTCCTGCACGTGCCAGGTTTTGAGTTGCCCCCAAAACCTGTGTGCTTGCGCATATCAGGCTAGCTGCGGGGAAGACTGGTCCGCTTCAACATCACTCACGACAAATGTGTCGTCCGGGATCCAGAACAGAAACGGGTCCTTGGCCGGTCGGCTGTCATAACGACGGCCACTCCCCTCCTCTGCCGATCCACCCGCACGACGAAAGCCATGCACCTGGCGCCGTTCGACATGAATGCTGGGGGCCGCCCCTTCACCGCTGGCAGGCTCGATGTTCATTGCCTGCAAGGTGGCCAGCAAATCATCGATAATCTGCTGACGATTCAGGGTGAACGCCGAGGCGAAGCAGCGCCAGAAGCGCCAGCCCGCCCGCTCCAGAATGCGCTGGCGGCGCATGTCGCTGTCCCAGCGGTCCGGGCCGTGAAAACGGTCGCCATCACACTCGATCGCCAGGCGACTGTCGTTGTCACCCTCGACCACCATGTCAATCCGATACGCCCCGACGCCGACCTGCGGGATGACCCGATAGCCACGCTGCGTGAGCTCGTCGTACATATCGCGCTCAAAACCCGACTCGCACAACTCACGCAGATCACTGACCTGCGCTGCGTCCTGGGTAAAGGGGGTTTCAAAGTGCTCTATCAAGCCACGGCGCAAACCATCGACCGCGCTCAGGTCGGTGAGCTCGACGCTGCGCACCAGGTACATGCGGTCCCGCGCCCGCGACGCGGCCACATTGAAGCGCTGGGCAATCGAGTCTCGGCTATTGGCAAAACAATCTCCGGGGCTGGCCACCATCGACAGGAACATGATGTCCCGCTCCTTGCCCTGGAAAGTGCGCGCATCGCCACAGCTGATCTGGAACTGGGTGATCACCTCTTCACCCAGCTCCTTGGTCAGCATCTGCATCACTTTTTGCGCCTGCTCCGCCCCCAGCAACGAGACCACGCCAATGGTGCGCCCCGCGATCTGCGGCATGGCGATCAAGCGGCGGATTTCCTCGACAATTACATTGGCTTCGCCAAGGTTGAACTTGCCCTTTTTCTCCCCGTCCATCACCAGCAGATCCACCAGCGGCGGGTCCAGGCGCTCGGTCATCATCGGCAGGCGCAAAGGCTTAAGTTCGTGGTTGTAGAACTCGCGCTTGGAGTATTCGATGATCGGCGCCACACAGCGGAAATGCTCGCGCAGCATGGTGCCGCTCTTGGCAAATACCACTTTGAACAGGTCATACAGCGAACGCTCGGGGGACATCAATGGCCGGTAGAGCCCTACCTGATTGCCCAAAAAGCGCGCCATCATGTTCTGCACACGCTCTTCTTCCATGCCGATGCCGTCCGGCGAGACCTGTTTGTCATCGCCCACCACCAGCACTTTTTTCGCCCGCAGCAACGCTGGTAACGCGGTCAGATCAGACTGGGACGCCTCATCGATGATCACCAGATCAAAGGCACCGTATTGGGCCGGCAAGCTTTCGCAAATGCGGTAATGGGGCATGATCCAGCACGGGATCGCCGAGATCGCGACATCAGCGGCCAAGCGCGCGTCCTGCCGGTAACGCCCGGCACGCACACCTGTCCCTTTGCCGATTTTACGGATCGCGGTGCGATACAGCTCAAGGGCTGCCCTCACACTCGGCGTAGCGTTCTCTGACAACCGCAGCCAGGTGCGCTTGACCACCGCATCCTGATAAAGACGCGACAGGTTCAGCTCCAGTTCACCGCGTAACTTGAACAGGCGCTTGAGGTCTTCACGCCCGTCGATGCTCTCCAGATACCGCGCCAAACGGCTCAGGCGCCACACCTCCAGACAGTTATCCGGGAGCAGACCATCCACCGGGCCGGTGCTCGGTTCGTCGCGCAAACGGGCGGCCCAGATCAGGCCGCCGCTCTGCGCGATAACGTCCGTCACCTGTTGCACCGTGCCGAGCGCATCCGCCAAGGCCAATACCCGGCGCAGCTCGTCCATCAGCTCGGACCACTGCACCTGAAGTTCAGCGGTGGTCACCTGTGGTTGACCCAGGCTCGTGTCCAGAAACCCTTGCAGACGCTCGCTCACTGCACCGCCACAACCGGCCAGTGCTGTATTGAAGGTGTGTTTAATGACCCAGGTCGCAGCCAGTCGGTGGCGCATCAGGTGATGACGCAAAAAGCTTTCGCCCTTGCCCAGCACAGTCTCGTCATTGCGCAACTGGCTGACGTCGGCCCAGTCCACGAGCAGATGTTTGAGTTCGGTTTGAGCACGGACTTCACCCTGCTCAGCACGGACAATATCGCCGTACTGCTCAATCGCCCGCGTCGCCGCCAGTAATTGTTCGGCGTCGGTTTCAAGGGTCGGCAGCGGCATCTCGGCAGCCAGGGCATTCCAGCGCAACAGCAGCGTTCGCCCCAACAGCTGGAAGCGCACGAATGCTTGCACATGCGCCCAGTCCTGATCGCTTTGCGGTTTGCTGCCCAGCACCAGAATGGCGTCCAGCAACTGTTTCTGGCTGCCCTTGCCGATCAGGCCGGACAACCCGAACGGGCGTCGTCCCTGGGCCAGGTTATCGATGGCGGCCATCACCTCGGGCTGTGCCTGGAGCTCGAATGACAAGCTCACCGGCCGTGCAACAAATGCTTTGCGACCGGCCAGTGCCGCTTCGATCTCGCCCTTGAGGCTGTCAAAAAGCCCCAGCACATCGGCATTGGGGTTGCGCGACAAGTAGGCCTGCATGGCCGGCACCCAGGTGTGCTCTGCGGTTTTGAGCTGCGTGCGCAGTGCCTGCAATTGCTCCAGGTGCTCTACCAGAGCCTGCGCCTGCTCAAGGGTCTGCGTGCTGGAGTCCAGCAGACGCGGCACCTCGCCCGTACTTTCCTTGTGCTGCAACTGGCTTTCCCGGGCCAGATCCTGATGCACCTGAATCAGCGTTTGCGCATCCGGGAAGTCGGCCAGTTGTGGGACTTTGTGGCCCAGGTAAGCCAGCGAGTCCTTGAGCGCCAACCGCGCCTCACGCAAGGCGATGATGTCTTGCAGGCTGAATTGCGGACGATGTTCGTCGCCAACCCCGATCTGATCGGCAAAGCCGTTGACCTCGTCTTGCGCCACAGCGACCTGCAACGCGGCATGGGTAGGGCTCAGGCGCTCACCGTCGATCTCCAGGTCAGACAGGTTGCGCTCGGCCCAGTGGGTAATCTCACGGTCGACACTGGCCATCTGACCGTGGAGGGTATTGATTTCGTCGTCGATCTGGCCGATTTCGCGCTTGTACAGCGACCGATCGATACGCTGGACCTCAGCTGAAATCTTTTGAATGGCGAATTCGAACTGCTTCATGCCGTCCGCTTCGCTGCTCAGCAGGCTGATTGCCAGCGGGCGAATGTCTTCGGGCAGCTTTTCCTGCAACACGGCCAGGGCCGGGTCTTTCATCGACGTCACCAGTACTCGCTTGCCATTGGCCAGGTAATGGCTAATGACGTTGGCAATGGTGTGAGTCTTGCCGGTGCCTGGCGGGCCTTGCACCACCACCCCATCGTGCATTTCGAGCAGTTGGATGATTTGCACCTGCTCGTCGTTGTAGGGCTTGGGGAAGTACAGCTCGTGAACCTTAGTCCCTGGCGCATCACCACCTTGGGAGCCGCTGACGTAGGACAAACCCCGGAATGGGGGCAGGATTACGTCTTCAAGTACGCTGGAAGGTTCGGTCAAGATCGCCTGCAAGGCCGGGGGCAGTTCACCGATCTCTTCAATCGCGCTTTCGAAGCGGCCCAGGTCTTCAATAAACAGGTTGCTGTCACGGGTGCGGGCGAACAGGGTCCAGGTGTCTGTCACACACAAATGCTCAGCGGCCTTGGGCACCGAGCGATCACCTTCGGCAACCGTCGCCGGCAAGAATTGCCCCTGGGCATCGAGCAATGAAGAGGCAGAGCGAATCACCGGCTCATAACTGGAAGGGTTGAACGGACTGATAGCGACCTGGTCTTTCTTGAAGTAATCCTTGGCCAGTGTCGCCAAAGCGCCTACCCCCGGAATATCGGCTGCCACATAGGCGTCCACTTCCAGCCGGGGTTGCGCGGCGCGCGGGCGGACTTCGATGGCCATGGTGTCCGGGTTGATGGCCAGCTCGACCAACTGGCTAATCAACGGGTAATGGATGAGGCCGACCACAGGATGTTCCCACGTCGAAACGCCTAACCCCCAGACCAGCTCCAGTTGCGCATCTCCCAGATTGCCCTGCATCTGCTGCACCAGCAGGAACAACTCGGCATACAGTTCGATGCTTTTACGCCGTAGCTTTTCCTCTGCGGCCCACAGTCGCCAAGCAGTTTGGCTGTAGGACTTGAACTGCGCCCTGATCTCGCCGGCGTCCAGGCACTCCTCAAGATTCACCCACTCATCAAGCGGGGCGTCTTCGCTGATATCGATGCCAACCACGGTCAACCGCGAAAGCTCGGGCTCGGACAACAGGCCGCTGCCGATCAGCACCTCACGCGCCACCCGCAGTTTTAGGGCAGGTTCGGTTTGCGGCGTGCCCTTGAGTTCGATCCACAGCGCCAGCAACGGGCTCAATGGCGCGGGCGGACGCGTCTCGTGCAAACGCTCAAGCCGCAGCCAGACTTCATCTTCGTCGCTTTCCAGCACATCCAGGCTGACCCCCGGCAATGCCCGCAGCTTTTCTTCGCTGACACTGAATGCGTTGTGTTGGGTGACGGTCAACGCCGGCCGCTTCTGCATGAGTGCAGTCTGTTTTACAAATTCAATCAGACCGGCGAGACGTGCGCGTACTGTATCCATGTTTGAGCTGAACCACTTTGATAAGGGGGCGCATCGAAAAAAGTGAAAGCGCCTAGAGAAAGCGAAAATTCCTACAATGGCCGACACAATACAGAGGTTCAGGAGGTATTCAGATACATCATTTTGTAAAAACCTCTCGCTATAAAAGACGGCCCGGTTATTCCCGATAAGGTCGCCCAACATGCCCTTCTGCCCCCAACGCCTTGCGCTGGCCATCGCGCTTTTAAGTTCAAGCGCGGTTGCCCCGCTGGCACTCGCCAGTGACATCAGCCTGGACACACCCAGCACCAGCGCACTCAATCTGAGCGCCAGCGATACGTTGGCGGTGAAGCCGGCCGCGAGCCTGACCACCGCAAAAGTGGCCGTCACCCTCAAGGGCGGCACCAGTGGCCCGGGGGTAGTCATCGACAACGCAGGCAGCCTGATCTCGACGGGCGGGCGGGCCATCGACAGCAGCGGCAGCGCAAGCGGCGAGCGCAACTACAGCATTTTCAACCGCAGCGGCGCGACGATTCAGGGCAGCAACGATGCCTTGCGTATCGATACCCACTTCAGCAGCGGCAGTGTGCTGATCGACAACAGCGGCACTATTCGCTCAACCGATAGCGGTCAGGCCATCGACCTCGACGCGGTGCGCAGCCATGACGTCAAAACCACCCTGATCAACCGCGAAGGCGGGCTGATTCGCGGCGAGTTCAGCGACGGTATGAAGACCGGCTCCAACGCCACGATTCTCAACTACGGCGAGATTTCCACAGGCGACGCCCTGAACGACGACAACAAGTTCGACGGTGTCGACATCGACTCTGCAACCGGCGTGACGGTGACCAACTACGGCACCCTCTCGGGCGGGCGCCACGGCATCACCACCGACCTGGGCGCAACACTGATCAACTATGGCGACGTCACCGGGCGCAACGGTTCGGGCTTCGGCTCGGACGGTGATGGCACCGTGATCAACCACGGCACCATCACCGGCGCCTATTCCGGGCTCAAGCCCAATGGTGACGGCGATGGCGTGGATATCGACCTGATCGCCCATATTGAGAACTACGGGGTGATCCAGGGCACCGGCGCGGGTGGCGTCGACAAGAACGGCTTTGCCAATGGCAGCGAAGGGATCGCGCTGGGTGGTGGTTATATCTACAACGCCCAAGGCGCACGGGTCAGCGGTGCCAACAATGCGGTGCTGGTGGACGACGGCAGTGATGGCTCAGGCCTGGCCGCCACCACGTTGATCAACAACGGTACGATCCAGGGCCTGGACGGCTTTGGCGTAAAGTTTGTGGGCGAGTTCGATGATCAGGTCATCAACAATGGCCTGATCAGTGGCAGCAACGGCCAGGCGCTGGACCTGGGCGGTGGCAATGACCGCCTGACACTGGGCAGTGCCAGCCGTTTCGATGGCCTGGTGGACGGCGGCAGCGGCTACGACCGGGTAGCTTTCGATGACCCGGCCGGTGGGCGCTTGGGCAATAGCCAGAATTTCGAATGGCTGGACGTCAAATCCGGTAGCTGGACACTCACCAGCCAGAACGATTTCAGTGACGGGGGCACGATTTTCAGCGGCGCCCGCCTGATCAATCAGGGCGGCATCAGTGGCTCCCTCACCGTGGAGGATGGTGGCATTTACGCCGGTGGCGGCAGTGTCGCTAACCTGCTGGTCAACGGCACACTGCAAGCCAGCCCGCACTTGGGCACCGCTACCATCACCCATGACCTGACCCTGAGCAACGGCGCGACCCTGGCCTACGGCGTCAACGCCGATGGCAGCAGCGCGCCGGTGCTGGTCGGTGGCACCGCCCACCTCAACGGTGCAACGCTGGCCATTAATGCCGGCAGCGGCACCTATCCGTGGCTCAGCCAATACCGCGTACTGAACGCTGGCACCATCGACGGCACGTTTGGCAATGTCACCAGTGACTATGCCTTCCTCACCCCGACGCTCAACTACACCCCCACCAGCGTCGAGCTGACCTATGCCCGCAATGACGTGGCCTTTGCCGATTACACCAGCAGCACCAACGGCCACAGCGCCGCCGTCGGCTTGAGCCAGCTCAAGGCGGGCAACGCGCTGTATAACGCCCTGCTCAACACCAGCACACAAGCGGCGGGGGCGGCCATCGAGCAACTGGCGGGCAGCAGCAACGCCAGCCTGAGCAGCGCCACCCTGGGCGCCACGTCCCAGGTGGGCAGCAGCATGTTGGCGGCCATGCAGTCCGTGGGCGCAGGCGCCGGTTTGCGGGTCGCCAGTGCCGCTCAGGACACCCCTGCCCTGGCCGCCACCGGCCTGCCGCCCGGCGTGCGCAACCTCAACGACCCGAATGCCCAAGGCCGACTCTGGCTCCAGGGGCTGGGCAGCTATGGCCGACTGGACGGGACACACGGCAACAGCGACCTCACCCAACGCACCAAAGGCGGCGTGTTGGGCGCCGACTGGGCCCTGACACCGGACTGGCGCATGGGCGTGCTGGGCGGCTACTCAAAAACCGATGTGGATAGCAGCGCTATGGAGGGCACGGTCAACAGCTGGCATGCGGGTGTCTACGGGATACGCCAGAGCGGTGCGCTGGCAGTGCGTCTGGGCGCGGCCTACAGCGGCCATAACGGGGACAGCAAACGCAGCGTGGCGTTTAACGGTTTTACCGACCAGCCCAAGGGCGATTACCACGCCAGCAGCCAGCAGGCTTTTGCCGAACTGGGTTACGCCCTTGGCAGCGGCCGCTTGAGTGCCGAGCCGTTTGCCAACCTGGGTTATCAACGCTACCAGCGTGACCGCTACACCGAAAAAGGCGGTGCGGCCGCGTTGCGCGTCGACAAGCAGACCCAGGACAACTTCAGCAGCACCCTGGGCGTGCGTCTGGCCCATTTGAGCCAACTGGAAAACGGCATGAGCCTCACGCCCCGCCTGAGCGCAGGCTGGAAGCACACCTATGGCGATGTCAGCAGTTCAACGAATCAGAGCTTTGTGCTGGGTGGTTCTGCGTTCAATGTCGAAGGCAGTGCGCTTGATCGCAACAGTTTGGTACTGGAAGCCGGACTGGATATTGGCGTATCGGCCCGACAGACACTGGGCGTGGGCTACACCGGCGACATGGGCAGCAACAGCCGCACCCACGGGCTGATCGGGCAATGGCAAATGAGTTTTTGACCCGGGCCCTGTGAGAGCGGGCTTGCTCGCGATTGCATCACGCGGTTATCCAGACAGACCGTGTCGCCTGCATCGCGAGCAAGCCCGCTCCCACAGGTGATGGACAGACGCACAAAAAAAGGCCCTCCCCGAAACCGGGGAGGGCCTTTTGTTTAACGCCGGGGTTTAGCCCAGGTTAACGCCAAAGTTCGAAGCCAATGGCGCCAGGCCACCAGCAAAACCCTGGCCGATAGCCTTGAACTTCCACTCTTCGCCATTGCGATACAGCTCGCCGAATACCATCGCGGTTTCGGTCGAAGCGTCTTCGCTCAGGTCAAAGCGTGCCAGCTCTTTGCCGTCTGCCTTGTTCAGAACGCGGATGTAAGCGTTCGAAACCTGGCCAAAGCTTTGTTTACGGCCATCAGCGTCATGGATGGTGACCGCGAAAGCCAGTTTCTTGGCGTCTTGCGACAGACCCGCCAGGTTGACGTTTACTTGCTCGTCGTCACCATCGCCCGCGCCCGAGCGGTTGTCGCCCTGGTGCACAACGTTGCCGTCCGGCGAGGTCTTGTTGTTGTAGAACACAAAGCTGCCGTCGTTCAGCACTTTGCCGCTCTCGCCAACGATGAACACCGAGGCGTCCAGGTCGAACTCCTGGCCGTCAGTGACACGAGGATCCCAACCCAGACCCACAATCACTTCGGTCAGGCCCGGAGCTTCTTTGGTCAGGGAAACGTTGCCGCCTTTACTCAGACTTACTGCCATGTTCGTGAACCCTTATATGAAAAGTTGATGGGGTGCAGATTAAAATTTCAGACCGTAGCTTTCAGCCAATGGCTTGAGACCGCCGGCAAAACCTTGACCGACCGCGCGGAATTTCCACTCGGCGCCATTGCGATACAGCTCAGCAAAGATCATCGCGGTTTCAGTGCTGGCGTCTTCAGCCAGGTCATAACGCGCCACTTCACTGTTGTTGTCCTGGTTCACAATGCGAATGAACGCACCACGAACCTGACCGAAGTTTTGCTTGCGCGCATCGGCTTCGTGAATGGTCACGGTGAACGCGATACGGTCGATGTCAGCAGGCACTTTGGACAGGTCGACCTTGATCGCCTCGTCATCGCCGTCGCCTTCACCGGTACGGTTATCGCCCGTGTGCTCAACCGAGCCATCAGTGCTTTTTAGCTGGTTGTAAAAAATGAAATCGGAGTCAGCGCGGACTTTACCGTCAGCCTTGAGCAAGAAAGCGCTCGCATCCAGGTCGAAGTCTTGACCATCGGTGGAACGAGCATCCCAGCCCAGACCCACGAGAACTTTAGTCATCCCCGGAGCTTCTTTGGACAGGGACAGGTTGCCGCCTTTGGAAAGGGAAAGTGCCATGTGTAATTCTCCTTAGTAATGTGCGATCAAGCGTTCGTGTCGTTTTTAACGTCGGACTGCTCTTCTTCCTTACCGGGAAAGATGATGCTGGCCACGATACCGATGGCCAATACCACCAACACCACCATCAGGCTGGTGTTTGGATCAATGCTGATACCGTGGCCAAACAGGTGATCGGTTGCGTTCAGGGCCAGCTTGCCGGCGATAAAGAACAACAGCGCGATAACCGATTTCTCCAGGTGTACCAGGTAGCGTTTCAGCGCTTCGAGAACGAAGTACATGGTACGCAGGCCCAGAATTGCGAACATCATGGCCGAGTACACGATCAAGGGTTCACGGCTCACGGCAATCACTGCCGGTACGGAGTCGAAGGCAAACAGAATGTCTGAAACCTCAACCACCACCACACACAAAAACAGTGGTGTCGCAAAAAGAGCGCCCTTGCCTACAAGGGTCATTCCCTTGTTCTGCGGCTTCGTGATCTCTTTTTCAAGCTCTGTACGCGAAACAAAGAAATTATGTCCGTGCAGCTTCGGCCAAACAGGGAACAATTTTTTCGCAAAACGGTAGGCGATGTGCTTGGAGTAATCCTCCTCCTCATCCTCTTCCTTGCTGCGCAGCATCATGATCGCCGTCCAGGCCACGACCACCGCAAACAGCACTTCGACCCAAGGGCCAAACGCCAGCAGACCGGTACCGATCGCCACGAAAATCAGGCGGAAAACGATGGCACCGATGATGCCCCAGTACAGAACACGGTGACGCAGCGCGTCCGGGATCTTGAACCAGGCAAAAATGGCCATGAACACGAACAGGTTGTCGACGCTGAGGACTTTTTCCAGCGCGTAACCGGTGACGAACAGGCTGGCAACGCTTGGGCCGTGCGCGTAGTACAGGTAGCCCGCAAAGGCGAGGGAGATCAGCACCCAGAACACCGACCAGACGGCGGCGTTGGTCAGTGAGACCGGTTTATCGCTTTTGTGGGTAAACAGGTCGATTGCCAGAGCAATGACCGCCAGAGCCACAAATACAGCGATGGTAGTTGGCGGAAAGCCAATTGCCGTGTTTTCCATGATGTCCTCAGAGATCAAAATCGCCAGGGTTCAACCCCAGCTCATTGCAGATAGTGCGGCAAGCAGCCCGCTCACTTTCATCGAAGTCGCCGTCGGCGCTACCGATTGCGCAGCAAACACGCACCAGCAGACGGGCGGCATCTTCTTTTTTACGCAGTTGACCAATCGACTTCAGCGCCTCGGCGCGACCGATCTGCTGATCAAACTCAAATTTTTCGCAGACGGCGTTGAAGGCCTTGATCACGTCTTTAACGTCAAAGGCCTTCAGCTCATTCGAGTTTTGAATAAACCCGACCATCTTCTGTTTTTCGTCGCTGCTGATGTTGCCATCGGCAGCCGCCACCAGTGCGCACCCGGAAACCACGGCTTCCATGAATTCACGGTTCTTGAACTTGCTGACTTCCGTCGAGAGCTTGTCACGGGCGGCAGTGGCGTTGGTTTTGAGCCATTCGAGCATTGGAGTCACCTTGTCAGAAATTGAGGGGGCGGCGCCTGCTTCGGCAGGCGGCCAGTTACATAGCGCTCATTTGGAGCCAGCAGCCCAGCGCATACCCCAACCGAACGCTTTATCCATGTCGGAGTGGCCCTTGAAGAATTCAACCTTGCGATTGACCTTCACACTGCCACCAACGTTTTCGAGCAAGGCGATGGCGCACATGCCCTTGGTGCCACCCTCTTCGCTCAGACGCACTTCAATCGGCGGCTCACCCGGGATGTACAAGGTGATAACGCCATCTGTGGCCTGCCAGTTCGGAGCACCTTCGTAGATGAACGCGTAGATCAGCACGCGACGCATCTTGCGCCACTCCTTGCCGTTGATACGCAACCACTCGCCATCACTCACGGAGCCGGTGCGGTCGTCGCCCATCAGTTGGATAAACGGCTCGTCACGGAAATCACCAAAGGCATTGCCCAGGGCCTGAACCGCGCCTTTACGGCCGTTGTCCATCTCGTACAGGCAACCCACGTCCAGATCGATACCACCGGACTTACCGCGCAAGGAGGCGAAAAAGCCGCCACCGCCGCTGGCATTGGGGTTGGTACGGTTCCAGTTCAGGTTGATTTTGATCTCGCCGAAGTCACCGTCCTTTTTCTCAAGGCTGATGGACGGACGCTGCTTGTCGAGTGTGATCTTCGACAGATTGATCTTCGATGCAGGGGCTGGAGCAGGTGCAGCAGGTGCCGGGGCAGGCGGTGGAACAGGCGTCGGGGCAACTGCCGGAGCAGGCGCAGGCGCGGCAATATCAACGCCAAAGTGCTGCGCCAAAGGTGCCAGCCCACCGGCAAAGCCCTGGGCCACGCAGCGGAACTTCCACGCGCCCTGACGGCGATAGAACTCGCCGAGGATCAACGCGGTTTCCTGCATGCCCTGTGTAGGGATCGGCGCTTCGATGCCGCCACTCACCGATACGGTCAGTTGCGGGAAGGCGTCGAACCGGGCCTTGTTCTCGTAAATGGTCGCTGTGAGGGCGACTTTTTCGATGGCCTGATCAATGGCGTCCAGATTGACACTGAACACACTGCGACCTGCAGCCGACTCGACCAGCTTGACCGCGCCATTGTTGACACTTTGCTGGCCGAAGAAGCACATGTCGTTGTCGCCGCGCACCTTGCCCGATTCATTGAGCAGGAATGCAGACACGTCCAGATCAGCTCCCGCCACCGGGGTGTAGCTGATGGTGACGCTCAGGCTGCCGGCAGCGACAGCGGTATTGGCGCCAGGAGTCAGAGTCGTCATGCACGCACCGCCTGGGCCGCATCACTGGCCAGATCCTGTGCGGTACGGCCATTGGCCACGGTACCGATAGCGGTCAGGTCCCAGCCAGCAGCCGTGCGGCTGATGTACGCCATGACCACGCCCGTGTGACGGCCTTTGTCCGACAGGTTGAAGCGCGCCAGCTCTTTGCCGGTCAGCTCGTCAACAATGCGGCAGTAGGCGTTTTCTACCGCTTCAAAGTTTTGCCCGGTGAACGAGTTCACGGTAAACACCAGGTGCTTGACCCCGGCAGGCAGCTGCTCCAGGTTGACCTGGATCGATTCGTCGTCGCCATCGCCCTCACCCGTGCGGTTATCGCCGGAATGAACGATGGAGCCGTCGTTGGACTTGAGCTGGCGGAACCACACCAGGTCCAGGGCTTGCTTGGCACTGTCGAGCAGGATGCACGAGGCATCCAGGTCGATGGCGGCATCACTGCTCAGCAGCTTGGCAAAAAAACCGCTCGGTTTGACCGGGTCCCAGCCCAGGCCCATGCGAATTTTCTTGAGACCGGTTCCAGCTTCTTTCTCGAGAGAAATGGTTTGATTCTTGGACAGCGAAATGGCCATGAAGCGTCTCCTTGTCTGCACTGAAGCACGATAGGTAATTGCTGATTATTGACACGCTTTGCTTACGCCTGGCTTACAGCCCTTCACGCAAACACACGTCAAGTGGCCGCTTGCGACGCCACAGCGCGTGAAATTCGCGCCAATGTGGCTCCTGAGCGGCCCCGAGCATTTGTTCATCGCCTACGGTGTCACCCCAGGCACGTAATGTGTATTGGTCCAAAGGCCCGTATTGCGCCTCCAGCCGGATGACTTTTTGTTCACAGCGACAGTTGATACCTTCGATATCCCCCGTCAGCACGCCATCGACTGACGCCAGACGTGTTCCGATCAGGCCGATACCGAGTTTTCTGGCAAACGGTGTGAGCACCAATTCCGGGGACGCCGAGCAAATCGTAACGTTGGCGCCCTGCTCAAGCTGGTTGGCGACGGATGTTAAGCCCAAAGGCCGCATTAAGCGCTGCCACGAAACGTCACAAAATGCTTCTGCGCGTTCTTTTACCCACGCCTCTTTGGCACCCGTCAGGTAGACAGCGATGAGCTTTTCTTTCAGGTCATTACGCGAAATCCTACCCAACAGATAGCACGCAGTGGCCGGAATCATCCGGAACAAACGCATCGCGAACAGCCGATTGCCAAAGGCAAAGCGCAAAAACGGCACAAACGTGTCGTGATAGGTCAACGTGCCATCGAAATCGAACGCTGACAGAACTTGCTTACCATTAACCTTTGTATTCAAAACGTCGTTCAACCCACTAATTCAGCCAATCGCAGGCTGCCTCCAAAAGTGTCTGACGAGCTGGCAACTTCAGGGCGAACCCCCTGCCAATGCGCTCGTTCAATAATTTTTTGCGCCCATTTGTAATGGGTCGCAGGCTCGCACATGGCGTCGTTGAACTTGAACACCGCAGGCGCCGCCTCACTTAGTATTTGGCGTGCACTGTTGAGATCTTCAAGGCTGACTTGCAGCGCCCTGTGGATAACTGCAATTTGCGACGGGTGGATCGCGGTTTTACCCACAAGCCCGTGGGCCATATCCAGCGCCAGCTCTTGCTCCAGCAAGTGCGGTGTATTCAGTTGTTCGAACACCGGTGCGGTCAGGGCAAAGCCTGCAGAGCCCATGATCCCGCACAACATTGGAATTACATAGCTCATGGGCGTGCTGTACAGGGTCATGGCCGGGTGACGACGCAAGCCCAGGCAGCCCATCAAGTCGTTGCCGCCAATGCGCAAGGCGATAATGCGCCCCGGCAATTGCTCCAGCATGGCGCTGCGCAACTCAACCATGGCATTGGGGACAAAGACTTCCGGGGTTTCGAGGGTTGGCATGAGCATCAGGTCGTCGCGGGTCACCGCCTGCTGCCACTCGCTGATGTTGCTCAAGCTCAGCTTGGGTACCACAAAGCCGTCAACATGGCGCATCAGCGACCATTCATTGAGCACCGCTGCCATCGCAGCATCCCGTGGCCGCACAAACAGGATCGGACCGGCGGACGGACGACCGCCTCGCGCTTCGATGCCCAGCAGCAGGTTTTTGAGGTTGTTCAGCCCCTGCTGCACGTCGGTTTCGGCCACAGCGTCTTCCAGGCACACCACCAGCGAGCGCAAACCCTGGATCTTTTCGCCCAGCACCACATCCAGAATGTCGGGACGGGTAGCCGGCATATAAAGTGTGGCGCCCAAGGCATAGGCTGAGTGCTTGATCATCAGCGAACACTCCTGATTACGGTCACAGCGCGATACGGCCCCAATTCATCACCGACCTCTTGAACCTCGATATTGGCCTGGCGCGTCAGGTGCAGGAGCAGTTGCACGTCCTGATCGTCACGGTTGCGCACCAGTACGTGGTCCGGCACACGGCGCATCACGGCGCGGGTTGCCTCAGCGATACCCGGTTTGACCCGATTGGGGTTGGTCACCGCAAACCGGGTCGAGATACGTTCGACCGCAGCGACAGCCGAGTGTTGCAACACGCCAGCCTGCTCCGCTGTCCAGGGTTGCGCACTCGCCTGTGGTGCAAGCAGCGCACGCTCGGTTTCGATGCTGTGGATAAAACTCATGGTCACGTCGTGTTCCGCCAAATGGTCATACACCACGCAGCCATGCAGGCCCGGGTCTTGTGGCCAGATGGAACGGGAAACCAGTCCTGAAACCGTGGCCCCCAGGATACCCGACGGGATCAGCCAGTCCTCGGCCGATGCCGCCAGCCAGGCGCGACCACAGGGGTCGGCCAACACAACCAGACGCGGATCAGGCGCAAAACGCGAATCACCCGCCAGGCTGTCGCGGATCTGGCCGCTGATCGCGCCCTTGCCGGTCCAGCCATCGACAAACACGATGTTCTCGGCACCGTGGGTTTTGATGATAGCTTCGAGTGCGACGTTGTCGATTCCACGGTCACGAATAATGCTGATCCCGTAATGCGCAGCCTCGCGCCCCAGATCGAGCAGCGCCCGGCGCAGTAACACACCCAACGGCAAACCGGCCCGCACAAACGACACCAGCGCAATCGTCGGGCCGCTGTAGCGCTCGTTCAACGCCAGCGCCAGCGCCTGCACATCAGCCGCCATGCGGGCGCCGTTCTGTGCCAGGGCCAGCTGATACAGGCTTTTATGGGTGTCGGACGGCGCATGCTCCTGGCTGATCATCTCGGAGTAATGGCGCTGCCGGGTCTGGATCAACCGCTCCTTTTCCTGCACATCGGTGACTTCCATCTGCAGGGCGCGCAGTAAAAAGTGCACGTCATCGGCGTCATAGCTACCACTGCCGACAGTCTCCAGACCTGCGAAAGGGTTACTCATGATCGACACTCGCCAGCACGTGACTGGCCAGTTGGCCGCGCTTGGGTGTGCCCCACCAGTCGCACTCGGCCATGAAGCCCAGGTCCGAGACGCTGTCTCCAAAGCCCAGCAACGGACGCTTACCGTTGATCGCCTGATCGCGGCGGATCCACTCGCGCACCGCTTCGCGTTTTTGCAAGGCTAGGGGCAGGAACGCCAGGTTGTTGCCATTGCCGTGCACGTACAGCCCGTCCAGCAAGCCCCGGGCCTTGACCTCGGCCAACACGGTGAGCAGTGCCTGGTCGGTTTCGTTGTTGTGCTTGGTGACCACGTAATTGGCCAGCCCCTGCTCCTCTACCACCCAGCCACGCAACGAGAAACCCAGCTCTGCGCCAATAGCCAGGGTTTGCTCGCTGAGCTGGTGCAGACGGGTTTGCTCAAGTGCCAGTTCGTCGCACATGCGTGCATGCCAGACCGGATCCAGGGAGCCGTCCGGGTTGAGGATGACCCCGCCGTGAGCACAAACCGCGCCATGAGCGAACGGCAATTGCACCCGCTGATAGGCTTCGATGCTGCGCGCAGTCACCGGGACCACGTCGCTGGTGGCCAGCAGCCACTCGACAAAGCTCTTTTGGGTCGCACTCATAAAGCCGTTGGGCTGGCCGTCAACGTCCAGGGTGGCCGCAAAACGAGGCTCATCGCCCATTTTGCGGGCGGTTTGAAACAGGGTGTCGTCCAGATCAACGAACACCAGAGGACGATTACTGTTCATCAACGATTACCTGCGCATTCAATGCGCTGACCAGCGCCGGGTCGACGGCAGCCGCCGGGGTTTCGCTGCAAATCAGCACCCGGTCAAACTGGCCGGGTGCGACGTTATAAATAAAGTTGGGGATGCCCAGACCGTAGTTGTCAGAGAACGACAACGCATGGTCGATGCAATGGCCCAGGGCAATCGGCGAACGGCTGGTGGAGCTGAAGTGCACATCGGCACCCGCTCGTTCAAGCCGCTCAGCCAGCAGAAACGGACGCCAGACAAATTCGCTGGTACCAATCACCAATACTCGCTCGCCGGGCGCGACCTGCAAATCGGGCGCCAGGGTATCGAGGTGCTCACGCACGCCCATGCGTCCCCAGTCTCGATCCGGATCGAGCGCCCAGTCGCCGTGGGCCACGCTGCCCACTTCGGGCATATCAGGCAACTCTGCGGTGGGATCTTCGGCGAATGTGTAGCGGCCATCGAGTAAGGAGACGCTCGTGACGTGTTCACCCATGGCCTTGCGTACCGCGTCCTGCGACCAGTCTGTCAGGGTGGCGGTGACAATGCGTTCGATCGAGTCCAGACCCGCTTCAGCCAGCGCCCGGGACAGATTGATAAAGGTATTGCCGGTCGACGCTTCGTCGTCCACCAGCACCAGAGAACGGGCACTGAGCATCATTTCACGGGTATGCGCATCTTGCGGCAGGTGCAACAAGTGCGAGCTGGCGTGGCTGTGTTCTTCTTCAAAACGGGCAAACAGTTCACTGCCCGTGGGGTGGCGACTGCTGCACAGGTACACGCTGTCAGGGCGAGTCTGGCTCAACGCACGGTGTACACCGGCGCCCAGTCCCACGGCCGTCTCGGCCATGCCGATCACCAGCACCGGGCCAGGCAAGTCAGCGGGGATCTTGCTGGCCAGGGCATTGAAGCTCTCAGCCATCAGTGATGGGCGGGCCGGGATATGACGACCCAGCACGCGGGAAACAAACAAAAAAGCCCGCTTTGGATTGCGCCGCTCGGCAAAATCGAAAAGTGCCTGTGGGTCAAAGGTCGATGCATTGACCTCTACCTCCAGACGACCGCGCTTGAGGTTTGCATGCAAAACCTTGGGATCGGTCACGGGGTTAGCGCTATTCATCAACATTTACTACCTGGAAATACTTAAAAAGTGGGGGACGATCAGCGAGTCGATAATTTAAGACAAGCGAAAAATGGTTACCGGAAACGTCAATTCAACCTAACAGCGAATTGCCGCGAACCGGAACCACTACCGTGATCGCCTTGACCTGAACATCCTCGCGCCAGACGCTGGCCGGGACGGGCAGGCCAAGACGACGAGCGGCAAAGATTCCGGGCAGGTTGACACCCGCTTCACGGGTATAGCCGATGCCACCGGAGTAACGCAGATTGATCTCCAGCAAGTGCGGCTGGCCAGCCCCATCATCCCGGGTTTGTACATTGACGATACCGTCGCACTTGAAGTGCCGCGCCGCCTTGATCGCCAGTTCGACGGCTGCACCGTCACGCTCGAACGTCTGCATCAGCCCCTGTTTGCGCCTTGCGACATACGCCACGGCCTCGCCTGCTTCGCAGACCATGTCCACCGAGCACTCGCTGCCGGGCATATAAGGCATGACCAGCAACGGCTTGGGTGCATCGGATTGGCCGTAGGCCTGGGCAAAGACCTGGACGTTGACTTCATGGGCGTCGGCATTGGCGAAACTGCGAAACGGGTCCACGTCATCGGCCAAGCGCCAAAAGCCCTGACCGTAAATGCCGCGGGTCGGTTTTACACACACCTGACCATCACGGGCGAGCTGGGCATAGGCTTCTTGCAGTTCGGCCCGGGTGCTCACCGTGATTGCGGGGATGCACGCCAACCCTGCGGCCAGGGCCTCGCGAGTGAACGCAGACTTGTCGTCGACCCGCTCGAAGGTGTCCAGATCCAGAGCGCCCGTCACCAGCTGCAGTCCGGCAGATTCGAACTCGGCGCGGTGAGCTTCGTACACCTGCCCGACACGCCCGGCCAGCACGACCTTGATCTGATGGGCACGGGCCTGCTCGATGACCCAGCCAATGCGCTCTTGATTGTCCTGCGGCTCGCTCCAGGCGACATCCGCCAACCCGGTAATTTCAGGGCGATTTTGTCGGTGCGAAGCAAATATCCGCACGTCATCGGGCAGCGCCGCCCGGGCACCTGCAATCACGTCGCGTTGGCTGGATTGCCCTTCAAGAAACCAGATCATGAACATCCCTTGGTACGGATAAACGCGGGAGTCTAGCGGAAGGGAACAACCGACGCCTTCAGTCATTCCAGGGAGGGCATGTAACCAAATATGAAAATTATTAACCAACTAGTTCATAATGTGCGACATCGTGTCGCGGCCCGTTCGCCGACACCTCACATGAAGGAGCTTCTGTAGATGTTTTTCTCTTCCCGCGCCCTGCTGAACACCAGCTTGTGCAGCGGCTTGTCATTGCTGGCCCTGACGCCTGCCTGCGTACTGGCCGACACTACCGACAACCTGATGAACCGCTCGACCCTGACCGGCGACTGGGGTGGCGAACGCCAAAAGTTGATCGATAAAGGCGTCAAGCTGACCGGTGATTACAACTCCGAAACCTTTTCGAACCTGCACGGCGGGATCAAACACGGCACCCGTTATTCGCAGCAAGTGCGCATCGGTGCCCAGTTCGACCTGAGTAAGCTGCTCGGCACCGCCGATGCTGGCCTGGTGCAAATCACCGTCAATGATCGTCGCGGCCACAGCGCCTCCGAAGATCTGGTGGGCAACCGCCTGCCGATCCAGGAAAACGCCGGCGGCAACTTCACCCGCCTGTCTGAGTTCAGCTACCAGCGCACCCTGTTTTCCGAAGACCTGACCACCAAGCTTGGCTTCATGCCGATGGGCAATGACTTTGGCGGTTTGCCGCTGCTGACCAATTTCGTCAACGCCGGTTTTTGCGCGCACCCGCTGACCCAGTCCAACGGCAGTGGCTGGACCAACTACCCGACCGGTCACTGGGGCGGCGAATTGCGCTACACCGTCAGCCCGGCACTGACCCTGCAAACGGCTGTATTCCAGGTCAACCCCGAGTACAACAGCCGCTCCTCCGAAGCCTTTAGCATGACCACCAAAGGCACCACGGGGGCGATCATGCCGCTGGAGGCGATTTTCACCAACAACGCCTGGCTCAACGGCCAATACAAAGTGGGCTGGTACTACGACACCTCCAATACCCGCAAAATTGGCAGCACGCAAAAAGCTAACAACCGCACCGGCGCGTATGTGCTGGTCGACCAGGCCATCTGGCGTGATGAACAAGACCCTGAGAGCGTGTTGCGCGCCTTTGGCCAGGCGGCCAGCAGCAATGCCGCGACCTCACCGATGAGCCACTGGTACTCGGTGGGTCTGGTCAAGCAAAAGCCGTTTGCCAGCCGCCCGAAAGACAGCATTGCCTTTGCCTATGGCCGCGCCGTGTTCAACTCGCGCTCACGGGATGTACAAGAAGCAGCGGCCAGCAGCCCCGAGCAAGCCGACATGATTGCCAGCCTGGACAGCGGCGAGCAGTTGCTCGAGCTCAACTATGGCGCACAAGTCACGCCGTGGCTGCTGTTGCGGCCGGACCTGCAGTACATCATCGAACCGGGCGCGTTCTACGGCGCCAAGCGCAGCAATGCCCTGGTCGCTGGATTGCAGGTCAAAGCGACGTTCTGACGCCTTGGGTTTATTGTGGGAGCGGGCTTGCTCGCGATGCTATCACTGCGGTTTTGCAGTCAGACCGCGGCGATAGCATCGCGAGCAAGCCCGCTCCCACGGGGATGTGTGGTTGGCCTGCCAGCTTTCACAATTTGTTAAGAACTCCCCTCCTATACTCCAGCGCAGTTCTCCATTCGATTGCTGCCTGGTAGCCCAATGCGCCTGACCCGTCCCGCTCTGCTGTTATTACTGCTCGGTTGCGTGCTGTTCTTTTTTGCACTGGGCAATCACCAATTGCAGGGGTCGACCGAGTCGCGGGTCGCAGGCATCGCCATGCAAATGCACCTGAGCGACGACTGGGTGACACCCCGCCTGCTCAACGAACCCTTCCTGGAAAAACCACCCCTGAGCCTGTGGCTGGACGCTGGCGCCATACGCGTGTTCGGCGGTCAGTTATTCGCCGTGCGACTGGCCTCGGCCTTTGCTGGATTATTTTGCGTGCTGTTGCTGTACGTCATGCTGCGCAAGCTCGCACGCCCCACGGCACAGGCCTGGACAGCTGCAGCGATGCTGGCAACGATGGGCATTTTCTGGGGTAACACCCGTCAAGTAGGCGAAGATGCACTACTCACCCTGGGTGTGACCATGGCCTTGCTGGCGTTTTTTTATGCCAGCCGCCAGCTGCGTTTTGCCTGGGGCCCCTGGCTGTTGTTTGCCGCCGGGATCGCCATTGCCACCTTGAGCAAAGGCGTGTTGGGCCTGGCACTGCCGGGAATAGTGATTTTTAGCTATCTAATGTGCGAAAGCCTGATTGAAAAACGCTTCACCCTGCGCAACTGGCTGCGCCCGGCGCTGCTGACACTGATTGGGCTTATCCCGCTGTTGATCTGGCTGTGCGTGCTGTACCAGCGTGGCGGAATGCAGGCGATCAGCGAACTGCTGTGGACCAACAGCGTTGGGCGCTTTAGCGGATCCTTTGTCGAAGCCGGGCACTACGAACCGTTTTACTACTACCTGCGAAAACTACCCGAAGCCTTTTTACCGTGGAACCTGCTGACCTATCTGGGCCTGTGGCACTTTCGCAAACAGCTACGAAGCAATCCGTTTTTGCTGTTTTTCTGTGTATGGCTGGTGGCGCAATTTGCGCTGCTCAACTTCGCCTCCAGCAAGCGGGCGGTGTACATGATGTCGATGGCGCCCGCAGCGGCCGTTATTGCCGCGCAATACGCCCAAGTGATTCTGGACTGGCTGCGCAAAAAAAGTCCGGTGTCGGCACTGGCCACGTTCTTCAGCGACTACCACCGTCCACTGGCCATCGCACTGTTGGCTGGCCTGGTGGCCGCCTACCTGATGGCCGCGCACCGGGCACCGCAGGCCGACAAGGAGGAGTCATACCAGCCTGTCGCCGCACAGGTCATGGACCTGCAAGCCCGCGGTAAACAGGTGGCGCTGCTCAGGCCCGACGAGCGCCTTGGGGCCGTCGTGTTTTACAGCCAGCACTTGCAGCACACACTCAATTCAACCGCCGAACTGAAGGCGTTTCTCAGTGCATCGCCCGACCATATCGCCCTGGTGGAAATACCCGAAATACCGGGCATGAACGTGAACATCCTGCACAAGGTCAGCGTAGGACGGCACCACTTCTACTTTGTCAGCCAGGCCGCCCCCGCCCCATAACCTTGATCCCGGGCAACAGAACGGCAGATGGCATGGCCGATCACGGTGTATTGGCTACGCTCCTTGGGCGATTCCCAGTCAAGGAGCCTGTCATGACCATCGGTATTTCCAGCAAAACCCTGAGCGACTACGACGCTAACCTGGCCTTCAATACGGCCACCGCATTCTTACGCAAATCTGATCTGGCCAACTACCTGATTGATCAGCTTGAGCAGCAGCATGTGAAACTCAGCATCGAAGTCAGTGCCGATCCGGCACTGGCCAACAAGGATGTGTCGAACAACGGCGCGATTGTGTGGAACCTGCACAGCAGCGTGTCGCCCAGCCCCAACCTGGCCGACGTGGCAGCCCTGCTGGATCGCATTCCTGCGCAGCAAAAGCCCTACATCACCAGTCAGTGGTGGTTGATGCACCTACTCGCCCTCGCCTGCCAGCAATTGAACAGCCAGCTCAACTTCCGGGATGCGGATGCGACCTGGCCGTGGCTCGACGAAAAAGTGCTCAGCGCCGGCGATATCGAAAATGTGGTGGCCCGCGAACTCAGCGACCTGCCCTTGCCCGATGAGCAAAACTGGGACCGCCTGCTGAACCGCAATTGATGAGTATGGGATAACGCTGTGGGAGCGAGCAGGCTCGCTCCCGCGGTTTAGAATTGAGAGGCTTCAAACCCGTGGCGACTGCTCGCGGTCATCACCGGTACGATGCTCCCCCAGTCCTTGGGCTCGATATAACCCAACATTTGCGGCTCACCGTTTGTGCCACTGGCCTGGATGAACAATGTGGCGCCATAGCCAAAGGTGGTACTCGTGGACAGGTGCATGTCCACAAGCAGTTGGTCCATGCATTCGCTGTGGCTCACCAAAATCAGGTTTTGGCCCGCCACTTTGTGCTTGAGCGCATCGCGCAACATGGTGCCCCGGCAGTTGAACAGCCAGTCCTGTGCCTCAACCGGGCGCACGAACATGGCGCTGGCGGTTTGCCGCGCACGGGTCAGCATACTGCTGTAAATCTCGGCGTTCTGAAGCCCCAACTGATCAAAGTCCGCACCCAGCACCTTTACGGCAGCCTCGCCACGCACCGTCACCCCGTCTGCCGGGCCCAGGCACTGCGTGGTAGAGCGGTCGCAGCGTTCACCATGGCGGACCAGGGCAATCACATCACCCTTGGCCCAACTCTCAGTCAGCAGCATCACCTGATCGGCATGGCTCGGCCGTGCAAGATTGGGCGCAGACGCGGGTGCCAGCAGCGTCAATGTCAACGCAATAGCCATCACGCTGGCGACAATCACCACCAGCGCATTTCTATAGCGCTCCAGCCCGCTACGCAGCAGCGTGCGGTTAATCCCGGTCAGACTAAAACTTGACGTCACGGTACGTGTGCCCCCTTCGGCAGTCAGTGAAAGACACTGGCGCCACCCTATAGCGCGAATATGACAATGGGTCGGTGCAGACCCGGATCGTAGGAAAGAGACTTGCACGATGCAGGCTTCTATTAGCTGAACGGGAGTCTAAAAAAGCGAAGGTCAGAGGCAGGTGAAACGAATGTGAAAAAAAACGTGGGCACCGCGCTGAGCGTACCCCCATGGATTTAAGTCATAACGCACAAGAAAACGTTTCAGCTATGGCGAAAGCCGCCGATACCCACCCACACAACACTCGGCTGGGCCAAAAAAATAAAACCCTCCAGCGAACTTAGATCATGCGTGCAGCGTTCCTGGAGAACTCTATGAATAGATGGCTGAGCAATATCAGCGTCAACCTGAAACTGTCCCTGGGCTTTGGCCTGGTTCTGGCCCTTACCTGCGTGATGGCCGTCTGCAACTGGATCAGTCTGGACAAGATGATTGATCGCAGTAACTGGATGAGCGACATCACGCGCCTCAATGCTGCGTTTACAAACCTGCGGGTCACACGCTTGCAGTACATGCTCACGGACGGCGATGAGACCGCCGCACAGAAAGTACAAGCCAGCATCGATGCGTTTTCGGCCCAGCAGAACCAGCTGATCAGCACCTTTCAAAGCCCGGATAACCTCAAGTTGCTCAAGGAGCAACAAGCGATCATCGGTCGCTACGAGCGTGCGCTGGTCATCATGCGCAAGGCTTACGTGGAGTCTGCGGTGTCACGGGGCAATATGGACCGCAGCGCCGCTCTGGCACAGGACGCTATCGCGACCCTGATAGCCCGCGCCCTGCAACTGCCGGAAGGTGACGAAAGTCGTTTTGCCATGTTCCAGACCGTGTCTGAAGTACGCGAGCAGTTCCTGCTCTCGCGCTACCAGGTCCGGGCTTACATTGCTGCGCCCAACCCCAGCACCGAAAAAGCTGCACGCCAGCAACTGGACATGGCCATCGCCAGCCTTGAACGCCTGAGTTCGCACTTTGGCGCGAATGCCGGCGACACCCTGCGCACCCTGAGCAGCACCATGGAGCAGTACCAACAGGCGCTGGAGCTCTATACCAGCACCGACAACACCATCATTGCCGCGCGCAAGGACATGACCGAATACGGCGCCAGCATCCTTGGCCTCAGCGATGAGCTGTACAAGATTCAACTGGAACGTCGCGACAGCGAAAGTGCCACGGCCAACAGCATGCAATTGATCACCACCCTGCTGGTGTTGCTGTTCGGCATCACTGCGGCCGTGATCATCACTCGCCAGATCACCGTGCCCCTGCGTGAAACCCTGGCGGTGGTTGACCGCATTGCCGGTGGCGACCTGACTCAGAACCTGCGAGTTACCCGACGCGATGAGCTGGGTGTCTTGCAACAGGGCATTGCCCGGATGGGCACGACCCTGCGCGAGTTGATCAGCGGGATTCGCGATGGTGTGAGCCAGATCGCCAGTGCTGCCGAAGAGCTGTCTGCCGTCACGGAACAGACCAGCGCCGGGGTTAACAGTCAGAAGATCGAGACCGATCAAGTGGCCACCGCCATGCATGAAATGACTGCCACCGTGCAGGAAGTTGCACGTAACGCCGAACAAGCCTCGCAAGCGGCTGCAGCGGCAGACAACGAAGCACGCGAAGGCGACACCGTGGTCAATCAGGCGATTGATCAGATCGAGCGCCTGGCAGTGGAAGTCGGTCGTTCGACCGAAGCCATGACGGTGCTGCAACAGGAAAGCGACAAAATCGGCAGCGTGATGGACGTGATCAAGGCCGTGGCCGAACAGACCAATCTGCTGGCCCTCAATGCCGCCATTGAAGCGGCCCGTGCCGGTGACGCCGGACGCGGTTTTGCCGTGGTTGCCGATGAAGTGCGTGGCCTGGCCCAGCGCACCCAGAAGTCCACCGAAGAGATTCAAACCCTGGTGGCGGCCCTGCAAAGTGGCACGCAACACGTGGCCAGCGTGATGCACAACAGCCGCACCCTGACCGACAGCAGCGTGACCCTGACCCGTCAAGCAGGCACTTCACTTCAGGGCATCACCCGCACGGTGTCGAATATCCAATCGATGAACCAGCAGATTGCCGCCGCCGCCGAACAGCAAAGCGCGGTGGCCGAAGAAATCAGCCGCAGCATCGTCAACGTGCGCGATGTCTCCGAGCAAACCGCAGCGGCCAGCGATGAGACGGCCAAGTCCAGCGTTGAACTGGCGCGTCTGGGCAATCAGCTACAAGAGATGGTCAGCCACTTTAAAGTGTAAAAGCCGCCCTTGCCCCACCCCTCTTGCGAAGGACTGGGGCAAAGGGCTTTGATCTTCTGCGCCTTACTCGTGATGCACGCGAGCGCGCTTGAGCAGTTTTTTGCTGCGCTCGGAGAGGTGCAACACCCGCAGATGCTTGCCCGCCTTGCGATAGCGCTCGCGCAGGGTGTCCAGTGCCGCGATGGCCGAGTAATCCATGAAGTTCAGGTGGCGACAATCCAGCGTCACCTGAGCCGGATCGTTGGCCGGGTCGAACTGCTTGAGAAAGGCCGTGGTCGAGGCAAAAAACAACGTGCCATGAACACGGTAAAGCTTGCTGCCGTCGCTTTGCAGATCCGCGTCGGCGTACAACTGGCGCGCCTGCTGCCAGGCAAAATTGAGGGCGGCGATAATCACGCCGCACAGCACCGCGACCGCCAGGTCGGTAAACACGGTAATCACCGTCACGGCGATGATCACCAGCACATCGTTCAGCGGCACCTTGTTCAGCACCCGCAAAGAGGCCCAGGCAAAGGTCTGTTGCGAGACCACAAACATCACGCCCACCAGCGCGGCCAGCGGAATACGCTCGATAAACGGCGACAGAAACAACACAAACAGCACAATCATCACCCCAGCCGTCACGCCGGATAACCGGCCACGCCCGCCAGAGCTGAGGTTGACCACGGTTTGCCCGATCATCGCGCAACCGCCCATGCCACCGAACGCTCCCGAAACCATGTTGGCGGCGCCCAGCGCCACGCACTCGCGGTCTGGATAGCCACGGCTTTCGGTGATTTCGTCGGTCAGGTTGAGGGTCAGCAGGGTTTCGAGCAGACCCACCACCGCCATCACGATCGCGTAAGGCGCGATGATGCCCAAGGTCTCCAGGGTCCAGGGAATTTGAGGCACGTTGAAGCTCGGCAAACCGCCAGCGATATGCGCCATATCGCCCAGGGTGCGGGTCGGCAAGCCCAGAAAATAAACAGCCAGGCCCACGCCCAGAATGGCCACCAATGCAGGCGGCGCGGCGCGCGTCAGACGCGGCAACAGATAGACAATGGCCATCGTCGCGGCAACCAGCCCGATCATCATGTACAGCGCCATGCCACTGAGCCAGGTATCACCGTCTTTGAAGTGATCCAGTTGCGCCATGGCAATAACGATCGCCAGGCCGTTCACAAAACCGAGCATGACCGGGTGCGGCACCATGCGTACCAGCTTGCCGAGTTTGAACAGACCGAACGCCAGCATGATCAGGCCGCTCAGCAGCACGGTGGCCAACAGGTACTGCACACCGTGTTGCACCACCAGCGCGACGATCACAACGGCCATCGACCCGGCAGCCCCGGACACCATGCCCGGCCGGCCACCAAACAACGCCGTGAGGGTGCAAATAATGAACGCGCCATACAACCCCATCAGCGGGTTGAGATGGGCAACCAGCGCGAACGCGATGCACTCGGGCAACAAGGCGAAGGACGTCGTGAGCCCGGCCAGGACATCAGCGCGCAGACGTTTGAGTTTCATGGTTTACCTAAAAGTCGGGACGGGAAAAGCGGAGGGAATAAGCAACAGATGGTAACAAATTGCAGAGGTTAAAAAGCAATTGTGGGAGCGGGCTTGCTCGCGATGGCAACCACTCGGTGAACCTGAATGACCGAGGTGTCTGCATCGCGAGCAAGCCCGCTCCCACAAGCGTAATGCGTGTATGTGCGTTGCGGGTTTACTTCACAACCATGCCCACACCACGACCACGGGGGTCGGAGGCGGTTTCGAGCTGAGTACCGTTGACCCGGATTGCCTGGATGTCACCCATGTTCCAGCCCTGATCTTCCAGGGTGTAACCCATGGTTTTAAGCTCTTCGGCCACTTTGCCGGTGAGCGGCGCATAAGCATCGAAGTAGATAGTGTCCTTAGGCAGCAACTGGTGATGCACGCGTTGTGCCGCTACGGCTTTTTCCAGTGGCAGGTCGTAGTCGTAGATGTTGTTCAGCACCTGGAAAATCGAGGTAAAGATCCGCGAACCACCCGGTGTGCCAAGCACCAGCGTGACTTCCCCGTCCCGCGTCACCAGGCTTGGGCTCATGGACGACAGCATGCGCTTGCCCGGCTCGATGGCGTTGGCATTGCCGCCCACCACACCAAAGGCGTTGGCCACGCCCGGCTTGGAGCTGAAGTCATCCATTTCGTCGTTCAGCAAAAAACCCGCGCCTTTAACCACAACGCCGCTGCCGTAATCCCAGTTCAGGGTATAGGTGTTGCTGACGGCATTACCCTCCTTGTCGACGATGGAGAAGTGCGTGGTCTGATGGGGCTCAAGCCCCGGCTTGACCTTGGCCGTCTCGGAAATAGCCTTCGGATTAACCTCCTTCGCTCGTTTGGCGATGTAGGCCGGGTCGATCAGTTCAGCGACGGGCATCTTGCCGAAGGCCGGATCGCCGAGGTAATCAGCACGGTCAGCAAACACACGTTTTTCGATCTCGGCCAACAGGTGGATATACGGCGCGGAGTTCAGCTCAACCCCTTTGAAGTCCGCCGCACGGTCTTCTTTAATGCCGATCAGCTGGGCCAGCGCGATACCGCCCGAGCTAGGCAGTGGTGCGGTGTACAGGGTGTTACCGCGAAAATCGACACGCATCGGCTCACGCCAGTTGACCTTGTATTCGTTCAAGTCTTCCTTGGTGATCAGGCCTTTGTCCTTCTGCATTTGCGCGACCAGCAGGTCGGCGGTCTTGCCGTGATAGAAATCCTTGGCGCCTTGGTCGGCGATACGCTCCAGAGTCTCGGCCAGCTCAGGCTGCTTGAAGGTTTCGCCGGGCTTCATGCTGCCAAAGTAGTCACCGAAGTTGGTGGTGCCCTTGAACAGCGCCAGCGCATCTTCGCGGTACTGGTATTGCTGGTCGGCCACCTTGAAACCGTTTTTGGCGTAACCCACGGCCGGGGTCAGCAGCTCGGCCCACGGCAATTTGCCGAAGCGCTGGTGCGCTTCCCACAAGCCCATCACCGTACCCGGCACGCCAGCGGCACGGGAACCGACCAGGCTCAGGTTTTCGATGATTTCACCTTTTTCGTCGAGGTACATGTCACGGGTGGCGGCTTTGGGCGCCGTCTCGCGATAGTCGAGGAAATAGGGTTTGCCATCGATGTACATCGTCATGAAACCACCGCCGCCGATGTTGCCGGCTTCGGGGTAAGTCACGGCCAGGGTGAAGGCCGTGGCGACGGCGGCGTCGACCGCATTGCCGCCTTTCTTGAGAATCTGCGCGGCCACTTCGGCACCGTACCGGTCCGGTGCGGCGACAGCGCCGCCTTCCAGGGTCACGGCATAAGCCGAGGAGCTGGCAGCGATGGCTGCGGTCAAGGCCAGGGTTTTGAACCACACAATGCGCATTCGGTACTTCCTTTTATTGTTATCCACTGGGGCCAAACCTTGTCTGATTTTGGCAACGTTTTCAAACAACAAAAGTGAAAATGCGCAGTGACGCACAACCTCGAAGACAACGTCGCTCTGCGCCAAAAACAGGACTCGTAGCAGCTGCCGAAGGAACGAGGCTGCGTTCGGCTGCGCAGCAGTCGTAAACCCTACAACCCGGTGTTTCAGGAATACCGCGTTTGCAGGATTTGCGACGACTTCGTCGCCGAACGCAGCCTCGTTCCTTCGGCAGCTGCTACAGAGGGGGTTATGTATGTGTTTCGGTGATCAGTGCATCCACCAGACCACGGGCCAGTTCGACGCCGTGAATCACGCACCACAACTGCTCGGCCTCAAAACCGCTGAGGTGGGAACGGATGTCGTCGGCGGTCAGTTCTGCGCCTTTGAGCAGCAACGAGGCATGTTTGAGCGCGTCCTGAACAGGTACGCCGGGGTTGATGGCAAACAGCGAAGTGCCCTGGTGGGCGCAGGTGAACAGCGGAGGGTCAGGAACAATTTTTTTCATGGCGTCAACTCAATTAATAGCTGGAAGAACTGCCTCTGTCCCGCTGTCAATCGGTAAGGGTGGCAGCTGCGCGCGGGTTGACAGACCGAGGAGAGCTGACAAGACTCGGTGCACTCGAAAGTGCCCCGCACACAGCCGCCATAACACGATGAAATGTCTATAAGGCTGCCTTGTCACTCTCAGCGGTCTGTCAAAACCGGTCACTGAAATCAGCGACCCGGCGAGACTATCCACCCATTTACAACGCCACAAGACGGTCAGGATTCTCTAGGAATCGTCCCTCAATAGAAAGCGACGCAGCAGGTGCAGACGTTGCTTTATGTGTAGGAACCTCACTCAATCCCTGTGGGCTTGTCGCAGATCGCGTAGCTGGCGAGCTTGGTCTGGATAAAGTCCAGAAAACACTGAATACGCAGCGCCAGCTGTGAGTTGCGGTAGTACACGGCGTTGATCGGTTGGCGATAACCGCTGTTGAACTCGCCCAGCACCACGTGCAAGCGCCCGCAGGCGATGTCTTCGTGAGTCATGAAGTGCGACAGGCAGGCAATGCCCTGCCCTTGCAGCGCCAGATGGCGCACGGTTTCGCCGCTGGAGGCGCTGATGGCCGGCTGGATGGGCCAGCGATCACCCTGTGCATAACGTAGCGGCCACTGATTGAGGCCATCGTTCTGGGTGAAGCCGATCAGGGTGTGGCTGGCCAGGTCCGCCACGCGGGTGGGGACGCCGTGGCGGGCGATGTAGTCGGGGCTGGCCAGGATGTTCAGCGGGCTGCACCCCAGGGATCGGGCGTGCAAAGTGGAGTCGGCCAGGGTACCGATACGGATGGCGATGTCGGTACTTTGCTCCAGCAAGTCGATGATCAGGTCGTTGCTGTTGAGTTCGAGCTGGATCTCGGGGTAAAGCGCACGAAATTCGGGGATGTACGGCACGATGGCATGCAGCACAAAAGGCGCGGCTGCGTTGATGCGCAATCGCCCGGAGGGTGTGCGTTGGTGGGAGATCAGACGCTCTTCCAGCTCGTCCATCTGCTCAAGGATCCGCTTGGCCCGCTCGAAAAAGAACTTGCCCTCCTCGGTCAGGTCCATGCGCCGCGTGGTGCGGTTGATCAGCGTGGTGTCGAGCTTGGCCTCCAGCCTTGAAAGCGTGCGACTGACCGCTGACGGTGTTTGCCCGGCTTGCTCGGCGGCGGCTGAAATCGAACCGCACTCGATGACCGAAACAAAAATTTGCAGCTCATCAGATCTGGCTTTCACGCGGGCGACCTTATCTACGTGTGGGAGCGGGCTTGCTCGCGATGGTATCACCGCGGCTCGTCTGAACAACCGCGTCGCCTGCATCGCGAGCAAGCCCGCTCCCACCCTGGCGTCGTTAGGCTTTGAGACCGAACACCTCGCTCAGGTGCTGTTCATAACGCGCGGCGTCGATTTCGGGTTGCGGACGCTTCATCACGTCGACACACAAGAAAGTCGGCAGGCCGGTCATGCCCAGGAATTCATTGGCTTTGTGGAACGGGAAGTACACCGCGTCCACGCCTTTGCCCTCGAAGAAGTCAGCAGGATCGTCAAACGCTTGCTGCGGTGCGTTCCAGGTCAGGGACAACATGTATTTTTTACCGTGAATCAGACCACCGCTGCCGTAACGCTGCGAAGCGTCGGAACGGGTGCGACCGTCGCTGGCGTAGAGTTTGCCGTGACCTTGGGTAAAGACTTCATCGATGTACTTTTTAACGATCCACGGCGCACCCATCCACCAGCCCGGCATTTGATAGATGATCACGTCAGCCCACAGGTATTTTTCGACTTCTTCGGCGATGTCGTAGCCTTCGTCGATGTGGGTCACTTTGACTTCAAAGCCCTGGCGGTCAAAAAACGCCAGCGCGGTGTCGTGCAGGGTCAGGTTGTAACGACCATCGGAGTGGGCAAATTTTTTGGCGCCGTTAAGCAAGAGTATTTTTTTCATCATCAGCCTCCAGGGGGGTAAACCCTCAGCGCTGTTGAGCGACAGGGGGGTTAAAAATCATGTCGGCAGAATATCGATGCACTTGCTCAAGAAAAACCCGTGGTGGGTCAAATCACCTTTGCTGTTAATGCACGAATTAATACTCAATTGTTGACCAGCAAGTGCGCACCCAACAGCGCCATGCCTATAAAGAACACCCGTTTGAACAGCGTGGCGCTGATTCGCTGGCGCAACCACTGCCCCAGCCACATGCCGAGCATGGCGGGCACCAGTGCCAGCAATGAGGCATTGAGCTCACCGCCGCCCAGATTGCCGCGCCAGTAAAGCCCGGCGGCAAGGGCCAATGTGGAGACGCTGAAGGACAATCCCAAGGCCTGAACCAATTGGTTTTTGCTTAAGCCCAGCGCCTGCAGATAGGGCACGGCAGGAATCACAAACACGCCGGTGGCCGAGGTAATCACCCCGGTGATCACGCCGCATATCGGGCCCAGCCATCGCTCGCGCTGCGGGGCGACGCGCAGGGTGGGCAACCACAGTCCGCTGAGGGCGTAGAGCAGCAAGGCCGCCCCCAGCGCCCGCACCACCCACGTGCCGCCGTCGATACTTAGCCAGAGCATGCCAACCCCGGTGCCGATAAAGATGCCCAGCTGCATGGGCCACAGCCGTTTTATCAGCGTGCGCAACTGCCCGCCTGCAGCCAGTTGCCAGGCGTTGGTGACAATGGAGGGAATGATCAGCAACGCCGCAGCCTGCGCTGGAGCAATAGCCAGCCCGAGCATGCCCATCGCCACCGTTGGCAAGCCAAGACCGATGACACCCTTGACGGTGCCCGCCAGCAAAAAAGTCATCACCACCAGCAGTGACAAGGCCAGGCCGAGGTGTTGGTAGAACTCGATCAGTGTTTTCATGGCTGTATGCTGGACCACGGCGACGGCGTTGAACATTCGCCATAGATGAAGCCTGCCTCTTGCGCAGCAATAGACTAAACACACGCATCTGGGTGGGAGCGGGCTTGCTCGCGATGCTATCGCCGCGCAGTATCTGCCAAATCATGGCGCTGCCATCGCGAGCAAGCCCGCCCCCACAACAAGCCCGCTCCCACAGGGAGGGCAAGGACCGTTCATGCACTTCGATCTGGTTGATCTGCGCCTGTACTTGAATGTGGTGCAGACGGGCAACATTACGGCGGGCGCCAGCCTGAGTCATTTGTCTCTGCCCGCGGCCAGTGCGCGGATCAGGGCGATGGAGGCGTCGTTGGGCGTGGCGTTTCTACTCCGCTCTCGCCGTGGGGTCAGCCCGACCCCGGCCGGGCAAGCGCTTGCGCACCATGCACGGCTGTTACTGCAGCACGTCGAGCGCATGAACCATGACCTGGCTGAGTACGCCCAAGGCTTCAAGGGCCGGATACGTCTGCTGTGCAACACCTCAGCCCTCACCGAATACCTGCCCGAACTGCTCGCCGATTTCGTGCGCCAGCACCCCAACATCAGCGTCGACCAGCAAGAACTCACCAGCCTGCGCATCACCCATGCATTGCGCCAGGACGCAGCCGATATTGGCGTCATCTCCAATGCCGTCGACACCCGCGACCTGCAAACCCGCCCCTTTCGCGATGACCCGCTGGTACTGGTGGTACCCCTCGGCCATCCACTGGCCAACAGGCCTGATCTCTCCTTCAGCGACACCCTGAGCCATGACTATGTGGGGTTGTCGTCCAGCAGCGCGTTGGCGGTGTACCTGGAAGAGCAGGCGCTGCACGTGGGCGTTCGCATGCAGGTGCGGATTCGCGCCGAAGGTTTCGACGGGGTGTTGCGCATGGTCGCCCGCGGTGCCGGGCTGGGTGTCGTACCCAAGGCGACGATTGAGCGCTGGCAGGCGCCGCGCACCTTCAAGGTGGTGAACCTGAGCGAGCCGTGGGCGGATCGCAAGCTGCTGCTGTGCGCCCGTTCGTTTGAGCAACTGCCCGCCTATGCCGTGGCGTTGCTGGAGGCCTTGAGCCTGTAGGAAGAGTCGCCGTTTTCTGTTCGGCTGTATGCCTTATTTTTTACCAAGAGTAATATCCGGGGCTTGCGACACCCTAGGCACCTTTGGCCGCGGGTATTTTTATCAAGTTTTTGAGAATAACAACTCACAGGGCACCCGATGGCTGACGCTAACTCCCCCCCGATCACACTCAAACGCGGTTTGAAAAATCGCCATATCCAGCTGATTGCCCTGGGCGGCGCTATCGGTACGGGCCTGTTCCTGGGTTCGGCAGGCGTGCTCAAGTCGGCTGGGCCGTCGATGATCCTTGGCTATGCGATCGCCGGTTTTATTGCGTTCCTGATCATGCGCCAGCTGGGCGAGATGATCGTCGAAGAACCAGTAGCCGGTTCCTTCAGTCACTTTGCTCATAAGTACTGGGGCGGCTATGCGGGGTTTCTGTCGGGCTGGAACTATTGGGTCCTGTACGTACTGGTAGGTATGGCCGAGCTGACGGCGGTGGGCAAGTACATCCAGTTCTGGTGGCCCGAGGTACCGACCTGGGTCAGCGCCGTGGTGTTCTTTGTGCTGGTCAACCTGATCAACACGCTTAACGTCAAAGTCTTCGGCGAGATGGAATTCTGGTTCGCCATCATCAAGGTGGTGGCGATTGTCGGCATGATCGTACTGGGTTGCTACCTGCTGTTCAGCGGTACCGGCGGCCCGCAGGCATCGATCAGCAACCTGTGGAGCCACGGCGGGTTCTTCCCCAATGGCGGCACCGGGTTGCTGATGGCCATGGCCTTTATCATGTTCTCCTTCGGGGGCCTGGAACTGGTGGGCATCACGGCGGCAGAAGCCAGCGAACCGAAAAAAGTGATCCCCAAGGCCATCAACCAGGTGGTGTACCGGATCCTGATTTTCTACGTGGGTGCGCTGACGGTGCTGTTGGCGCTGTACCCGTGGGATCAGTTGCTGGTCACACTGGGCGCCGGTGGCGATGCCTACGGCAGCAGCCCGTTTGTGCAGATCTTTGCCTTGATCGGCAGCGATACCGCCGCACAGATTCTCAACTTTGTGGTGCTGACCGCCGCGCTGTCGGTCTACAACAGTGGCGTGTACTGCAACAGCCGCATGCTCTTCGGCCTTGCCGAGCAGGGTGATGCACCCAAGGCGCTGATGAAACTGACCAAAAATGGCGTGCCGTTGCGCGCGTTGGGCGTGTCGGCGCTGGTAACGCTGTTGTGTGTGGTGGTCAACTACGTGGCGCCGCACAAAGCGCTGGAGCTGCTGTTTGCACTGGTGGTTGCCTCGTTGATGATCAACTGGGCGCTGATCAGCCTGACCCATATCAAGTTCCGCAAGGCCATGGCAGTACAAGGCGTTACGCCTTCGTTCAAGGCATTCTGGTTCCCGTTCAGCAACATTTTGTGCCTGGTGTTTATGGCGGTGATCGTCTCGGTGATCTGGATGATCCCCGATGTTCGCGCGTCGGTGTATGCGATCCCGGTGTGGCTGCTGATCATTTACGGGTTCTACCGTTTACGCCTGAGCAAGGGCCAGGCGCTGGTGAACACCCGCTAAGCAGGGGGTGAACTCAACTGTGGGAGCGAGCCTGCTCGCGAAGACCGTTCGCGAGCAGGCTCGCTCCCACTAAAGAGTTGCGCATTCGGGTCACTGGGTGTCGGAATCAGGCATCTGTCAGTGCGCCACCACGGTTAGGGTGAGGTTCGATAGCCCATCACCGGAGGTCTTATGTCTGCGCCAATCACCGTGCTTCGCGACACCCATCCCCTGCCCGTGCTCGATGCCTGCAAATGGGAAAAGCTCGAAGGCGACCCGCACACCGTCAACCTCAACGCTTACACCAGCGAAGACGGCAGCAAGATCATGGGGACGTGGATTTGCACACCCGGCAAATGGTACGTGGAGTATGTGAAGTGGGAATACTGCGATTTCCGTGAGGGCTATTGCATCATTACCCCGGAGGGCAAGGAACCAATCCATCTGCGGGCTGGGGATATCTTTGTGGTGGAGCCGGGTATGAAAGGCACGTGGGAAGTGGTGGAAACCGTGCGCAAGTATTTCGTTTTTGCCTGATTGAAACCACGCAAAAAACCGGGAATCCGCCCGACGCGGATTCCCGGAAATGCCCCTATTGGGGCTTGCGATAGCTGTTGATGATGGCCGAGAAGTCTTTGCCGCCTTCGCCGCGCAAACTCATCGCCTGATACAACTGTTGTGCCACGGCGCCCATCACTACAGGTTGATGGGCCTGGCGTGCAGCCTCGGTGGCCAGCCCCAGATCCTTGAGCATCAGCTCGGCGCCAAAACCGCCGGTATAGCCCCGCGATGCAGGGGCCGTTTCAACGATGCCCGGCCACGGGTTGTACACCTCCGAACTCCAGCAGCGCCCGGTGGAGCTGTTGATAACGCCCGCAAGCACTTCGCTGTCGATGCCCAGCGCTGCGCCCAGTGCCATGGCTTCGCTGACGCCCACCATGGAAATCCCCAGCAGCAGGTTGTTGCAGATTTTAGCCACCTGGCCGGTGCCCACATCCCCGCAATGGACGATGTTGCGGCCCATTTGTGCGAGTACCGGGTGCAGGGTGTCGAACAGCTCCCGGGAGGCGCCGACCATAAAGGTCAGGGTGCCCGCTTGTGCACCGCCGGTGCCGCCGGACACCGGCGCATCGGCCATCTGCACGCCCTGTTTGGCGGCAGCCGCAGCTACCTCACGAGCGGTCTGCGGATCGATGGTGCTGCAATCCACTGCCGGCACTCCGGCGCCAATACCTGCCAAAACCCCGTCTTCACCCAGCCATACGCTGCGCACATGGGCCGCTGCCGGAAGCATGGTAATCACCAGCTCGGTGCCTTGGGCGGCTTCCCGTGGCGAGGCGCTGACATGGCCGCCCAGGGCAGCCAGTTCGGCCAGGATGTCTTTGTTCAGGTCAAACAGGTTCAACGAGTGCCCGGCCTTGAGCAGGTTGCGCGCCATCGGTGCGCCCATATTGCCCAGGCCAATAAATGCGATGTTCATGGTGTGTGCCCTCAACGAAGATTGATGGTGGTGTTGACGCCATCATTCACGCTTTCATCGTCGAACCAGCGACTGGTGACGGTCTTGGTTTGAGTATAGAACTGCACAACTTGCTTGCCGTACGGGCCCAGATCGCCGAGTTTTGAACCACGGGAGCCGGTGAAGCTGAAGAACGGAACCGGCACCGGAATCGGGATGTTGATACCGACCTGACCGACATCGATTTCAGTCTGGAACTTGCGTGCCGCCGCGCCGCTTTGGGTAAACAGGCCGGTGCCGTTGCCAAACGGGTTGGCATTGACCAATGCAATGGCCTGATCAAGGGTGTCGACCTCAATCACCACCAGCACCGGGCCAAAAATCTCTTGGGTATAGATCTGCATGTCGGTGGTGACGCCTGAAAACAGGGTCGGGCCGATAAAGTTGCCTTGTTCATAACCCGCAACCTTGATGTTGCGCCCGTCCAGCTCAAGCACCGCGCCTTCTTTGATCCCGCTTTCAATCAGACCCAGTACACGTTCCTTCGCACGCTTGGAGATCACCGGACCTACATCAGTCCCCGCCTCGCTACCAGCGTTGACCTTGAGTTTTTGCGCCAGCGCCTTGAGGTCTGGCAGCCATTGTTTGGCCGCACCCACCAGCACCACCACCGAGGTGGCCATGCAACGCTGGCCGGCAGCGCCGAAACCTGCGCCAACCAGTGCGTTGAGGGTTTGTTGACGGTTGGCGTCGGGCAGCACCACGGCGTGGTTTTTGGCGCCCATCATCGATTGCACGCGCTTGCCGTGGCGGCCTGCCAGGTCATAGACATGGGTGCCAACGGCGGTTGAACCGACAAACGACACGGCTTTGATATCAGTGTGGGTGCACAGCGCGTCCACGACATCCTTGCCGCCGTGTACAACGTTGAGCACGCCTGGCGGAACACCGGCTTCGATGGCCAGTTCGACCAGCATCAAAGTCGACAGCGGGTCTTGCTCAGAAGGCTTGAGTACGAAGGTATTACCGCAGGCGATGGCCATCGGAAACATCCACAGCGGAATCATGGCCGGGAAGTTGAACGGTGTGATGCCTGCGCAGACGCCGATAGGTTGGCGCAGGGTGTAGGTGTCGACCCCGCCTGCAACGTTTTCGGCGAATTCGCCCATCTGCAAGGTGCCAATGGAGCACGCGTGCTCGACCACTTCCAGACCACGGAAAATATCGCCCTCGGCGTCGGCAATGGTTTTGCCTTGTTCAGCACTCAGGACGACGGCGATGCGCTTGGAGTGTTCGCGGATCAGCGCTTGGAGTTTGAGCATGATGCGCATGCGCGCACCGATAGGCGTCAGCTTCCAGGTCTGGAAGGCGCGTTGGGCGGCGGCGATGGCGGCGTTGACTTCATCGGCAGTAGCGAACGGCACTTTGGCCAGTACTTGCTGAGTGGCCGGGTTAACGATGTCGTGCCACTCGGTGGTTTGCGACTCGATCCATTCGCCGTCGATCAGCAAGCGGGCGTTTTGATACGGGGTGTTAGAAACGCTCATGGAAGTCTCCGAAATTATTCTTGTGAGTACGGGCGTCCAGACGCAGGACTGTTTTTGGAGTATAGGTGTGCGTTCTTCTAATAAGAACGCACATAAAAGCCGGTCTAACATGCAAAAAAACATCACATCGTTAAGCGCACTGAACTGGGACGACCTGAAGTTTTTTCTTGAGGTGGCCCGCACCCGCAAAGCCAGCAGCGCAGCCAAACGGCTGGCGGTGGACTACACCACTGTGTCGCGGCGGATCAGCTCCCTGGAAGCCGCACTCGGGACTTTGCTGTTTGAAAAGTCGCGCACCAATGGTTTTACCCTGACCAACGAAGGCCAGCGCTTGCTGGGTTATGCCGAGTCGATCGAAAGCACGCTGCACATGGCCTGCGAGCAGGTTTCAGGGTCCGGTGTGGCGTTGTCGGGGCATGTACGTATGGGCTGTACCGAGGGCTTTGGCAGCTTTTTCATCACTCCCCAGCTCAGCCATTTTGTAGATAGCTACCCGGCGATTTCGGTGGATATCCTGCCGCTGCCGCACTTCATCAGTTTGTCCAAGCGCGAGGCCGATATTGTTATCGCGCTTGAGCGCCCGGAACACGGGCCCTATGTGTGCTGCAAACTGTGCGACTACCGCTTGCAGCTGTATGCGACCCAGGAGTACCTGGACCAGCACCCGCCCATCCACCGGACGGCTGATTTGTCGGAGCATACGTTTATCAGTTATGTGGACGATCTGGCGTTCAGCTCGGAGCTGCTTTACCTGGCCAATGTATTGCCAGGCGCCAGCGCCAACCTGCGCAGCACCAGTGTGATTGCGCAATTCGTGGCCGCACAGCAAGGCCGCTCGCTGGCGATTCTGCCGTGCTTTCTGGCGGCCCAAGACCCGCGTTTGCTGCCGGTACTGCCTGACGAGGTCAACCTTACGCGACAGTTCTGGATGTACTGCCGGGAGGATCTGCGCAAACTCAAGCGGATCACCCTGTTGTGGGATTACATCAGGGAGGTGACAGAGCTGAATGCGCCGCTGTTGCTGGGCGAGACGCGGGGGATGGTGTTCGCCGATTGACTGTTCGTCAAGGAATCAGGTGGCGGAATCGTAACGGGGCCAGCAAGCCTTTCCCAACGATTTGTAACAGGAATTGGTACGTAACTTGTAACACGCCGACGTTTGCATTCCGCCCTACTCAATGGAGCCTCCCCATTCAAGCATCCACTGACGACGTTTCATAACTTTAGCGAATCGTCCTACAGACATACCAAACACTTGTGAAGTAGCGTCCTGTCGCACTTGAACGGCGAACATGGATCGTCAATTTGCACAGGGGGTGTTATGGCGGCTAAAAATCTCTTCCCGAGTACCCTGGGATGTAATGGGATAGATGGCAACAGGCGACATGCCGAGGCGACAGAGGAAGCACAGGCAGCTTGGGACAGAACACTGGCGGCGAATGCAAGGAACGAGCGGGAAGCTGACGCACGTAGGAATTCGATCAAGAAGCAGGATGAAGTGGCCGCACGCGGATGCGTCTTTGCCAAGCGTTGCACGCTGCCAGATGGGACCATTAACTCCATCAGTCCCGGTGGAGCCATCCCCACCGATCCGGAGCCAATATGGCGAGTTTGCCTTGCTGGGTGGCCGTGAAACGGATGCACAAGGAAACATTCCTCTCAAGAAAATCAGTGGCACCCTACCCGCCTCACTGGGAACACTTCTATTAGGCGGCGTTGCTACTGCCACCGCTAGCGGTGTGTCTTGTGGTGGTTTGTGTGCGGCTGGTGCTGTGGCATCCGGGGCTACCACTGGTGTTGCTGCTGGTGCATTGGTGGGAGTGGTTGCATTGCTGTGGCCATCCAGCTTGGGCGACAGCAGCCTATATACAGAAGAACAGCTCCAGTCGCTTAAAGAAGGACGTACACGTGTCCGATTAACCGTTGAGCAACAGGCCGATGGCACTTTGAAGGGATACGGGTACAACACCCAGAAGCGCCGTGACTGGGAAATGATTCCCGTAGTGCAGTTCGTTGCCCAAAGCTCCCAGCAAGTGGCTGATTTTGGAGATGGCGTAACCTTGATCTGGACGCCAGCAACTGACCCGTCCAGCACCTTAGGGACTCCAGCGTTAGAAGGCGCACCACAGGCACCACAGATTTGGATTTATCCGCCCACCGAACAGGCTGATAACATCATTGTCAGCCCGATTTACCCAGACGCGTACAAAGATTTCATTCTGGTGTTCCCAGCTGATTCTGGTGTGCAGCCCTTGTACATCGTGATGAATGTCCGTAAGACCCCCGGCACCGTCACAGGTCAGGGTGAGGATGTGGCTGGTATCTGGCTTATTGGAGCGAGTTCCGGGGTTGGCGTTCCCATACCATCGGACGTGGCGGACGCACTGAGAGGACGCGAGTTCAAAAGTTTCGACACATTCAGAGCCGCACTCTGGAAAGCTGTATCGGGATCAACAGCATCGGATCAGTTCGTCAAACAAAGTGTTGGCCGCATGCGTACCGGTCGGGCACCACGTGTGCGAAAAGCCGATAGAGTCGGAGGTAGATTGTCTTACGAGCTGCACCATATCGCAAAAGTATCAGAAGGCGGTGGCGTGTACGACGTGGATAACCTGCGAGTCAACACACCGAGAAACCACATCGATCTTCAGCGGAACGAATAGGCCAAACATGACGGACACACTTCTGAAGAACAGCTTGTCTGAGTACACCGAAGCCGAGTTTATCAAGCTGCTGGAAGAACTCGCCAAGGAAGACGAAGAAGCCGAAAACGATGATCGTGCCGACTTACTCTTGTTGCACTTCGAGAAGGTAAGCGAACACCCAGCAGGGTCAGACTTGATCTACTACCCAGAGCCGGGAGCAGATAACTCCCCTGAGAGCGTGACGCAGATTGTAAAAGAATGGCGCGCTGCTAAAGGCTTGCCGGGATTCAAGGAGGACTGATTTCCAGCTCTTGGGAGACGGTGTGACGTGATGGCACGATGCCAACCTAGACTGTAGGCTCAGCCAATTCAACATAAGGACTTAATCAATGAAGGCATGGGCGATTGCGACTGTAGCGTTGTTAAGGTCCGGGTGTGCAAATCACCGATTGGACTGTGCTACAGGGCTGATTGCGTAGGACGACTGCCTACCCGGCACCATGGGTTATTCCATCCGCGAAGTGACAAAGCTGAATGCGGCGCTGTTGCAAGGTGAAATCCGGGGGATGAGATTTTTTGGGGGACCCCATGTCCCGTGGGAGCGGGCTTGCTCGCGATTCAGACACCGCGGTCTGCCTGAATGATCGCGGTGATGCTATCGCGAGCAAGCCCGCTCCCACAAAGAGGGGGTCAGTACGAATCTCTAGTCGGCAATCACCACAATCGATACACGGCGGTTTTCTGTGCGCCCGGCGCGGGTTGCGTTGCTGGCCACTGGCTCGCGGCTACCCAACCCACGGATCTGGATATTTTCGGGGCGCATGCCGACTTTGAGCAGCGCCTTGACCACGCTGTTGGCGCGGCGCACGGACAGTTGCTCGTTGTAGGACTCCTTGCCTGAGGAATCGGTGTGACCATCGACCCGCACACGCTGGATGTCTGCACCGAGCAAGGCGGTGCCGATGCGCTCCACGATTTCCTGGCTTTGCGCGTTGAGCACTTCAAGGTCGCTGCCAAACAGCACTTTGCCCGACAGGCCAAACGCCCAGCCCTCTTCAGTCAGTTCAAAGCCCTGCTCCTTCAGCACGGCCACTTGCGCGGGCGTCAGCCCTTTTGGCGCAGCGGTCTGGCAACCGGTCAACGACAACGTGGCCAGCAACAAGGCGACGCTGAAAAATTGTAAAAAACGATGGTTCAAAACACGCATACGGGGGTTAGCTCCTGGTAATTACGGTGTTTGCGGGGCACTCCAACTCCGCAAGGTGTTGCCCGCCTCGAGCGAGACGCTTTGCCTGGTACATCGCCGAATCAGCTGCACTGAGCAGCTCTTGGGCGGTTGCACCATGTTCTGGGTAAACAGCGATGCCGATACTGAGTGAAGACACGACGCTGACTTGCCCCGGCACTTCAATTGGCTCAAGCATGCTGGCGATGATCTTGTCTGCAATGCGCTGGGCGTCTTCGATCTTGTGCAGCGGGGTCAGCAATATTGCGAACTCGTCGCCACCCAGACGCGCGACCACATCACCCTCACGCAACTGGGCGCGGACGCGTGTAGCCACGGCAACCAACACTGCATCCCCTGTGGCATGCCCGTAAGAGTCGTTGATTTCTTTAAAGCGATCACTGTCGAGGAACAGCACGGCGGCTTTCTCACGGGCTTTGTTCAACGTGCGCAAGGTGCGCGTCAATCGCGCTTCAAAGTAGGCACGGTTGGGCAGGTTGGTCAGCGAGTCGTGACTGGCCTGATGCGCCAGGGTCTGGTTTTCGTTTTGCAGATGGCTTTGCCATGACTCAAGTTCATCGAGCAGTGCATTGAAGTCGTTACCCAGGCTGTCCAGCTCGGCAATATCCGCAGGCGGCACGCGACGATCGAACGCTCGCTCGCGGCGAGCGGCGTGAGCCACTTCTGCCAGTTGTTGCAAGGGCCCGGTGATGCCACCCAATAGCCGACGCGACAAATACAACGCACTCCAGGCGCTGAGTGCCGTGCACACAAGCACACCGAACAATCCGCTCAGCAAGAAACGCAGCATATTGGCTCCGTGCCCACGAACGGTCACCAGGCCGATTTCCCGGCCCTGATGCAGAATCGGCACGCTGATCGGTTGCTCAAGCAAGGCATCGGCCAACAGCATTTCGACACGGCTCAGCAAGCCATTTTCAGGGCGCATCCATTGGGCGAGCAGTTCGCCATCCGCCGTGTAGACCCGAGCCTCGGCGACCGCTTCCGTGGACGCAATCATGGCCAATGCTTCAGTCGCAGCGGCACGGTCATCAAACACCACGGCAGCTTCCACGGTGTAGTTGATGGAGCGGGCAATCAGGTGCAGGTTGTGATCAGCGTAAACCTTGAGCGCCAGCACCCCCAGCAAGGTCATGGAGGCGCTGGCCAGCGTTACGGCGACCAATGCAACGCCCAGGTGGCCCCGGCGCAAGACCGAACGCAATCGCAGACGTTTTTTCGGGGTGTTGAACGCTCTCATGGTTGTGCCGCCCGGCGGCGCGACAGCTGCAACACACTGGGATGAATGCGCACGCCGCTGCGGGCAACGGAGTCGAGATTGACCTCAAACGACACCTGCTCATCGCGTACGTGCAGGCAAAAAAGACTGCCGACGGTGCATTGATCACGGTCTTCGCTGATGCTCAGCACGGCTTTGGTATTGAGGCTGGTGAATAGACCGCTGCGTTCGTCAGCGCTCAGCTTGCCCAAGTAAACGGCATTGCAGTCACTCGCAATGCCCGGGTCACTGGCCAGCACACGCCGCACCTGCACCGGCCGGCCACTGGACTGCGTCGCGCCCTTGAGCAGGTCATCGGTGTATTCGGTGGGGCCGATTACGCACAACTGCAGTTGCGCCGGCTCAGTGGGCCAGCGTGCATAACTGAGGATGCCAAGGACCACTTGGGTCACCGCCTTGGCACGCTGATCAGCCAGATTGATTGGCACTTCAGGTTCAGCCAGGCAAGGAGTGCTCAGCAGCAACAGACAAAGTGAAAGCAGCCGAAACCGCCATCCAAAGTACTGTTCTGTCGATGAGACAGCCACGTCCATGCAGGATTTCTCTGTAATCTTTGTAGGAATAATGTCGTAACGATAGCACAGCGGGTAAATTGACTGTGATACAGGTCACATTAAGTGCTGTTGTAAACGCTATTTCCCTGCGTGAGCGGGCTTACTCGCAATCCAGCAGCCCAGCTTTCCTGACGCACCGCTGTAGTTCCTTTGCGAGCAAGTCCGCTCTCACCGGTTTTACCCCAGCCCCAGCATCAATCCGCTCAGCCGTTTGACCTTGCGCTGCACAGCCTCTTCGAAGACGCCGGTGCGCGGCTCGACCAGGCTGAACCAGTTTTTGGCCCGGGTAATACCGGTGTAGATCAGCTCTTTGGTCAGTACCGGGTTGAGCGCCTCGGGGAGCACCAGCGCGGTGTGGGAGAACTCCGAACCTTGGGATTTATGCACGGTCATGGCATAGACCGTTTCAACATCATTGAGTCGACTTGGCAGTACAAAGCGAATTCCGCCCTGCCCGTCGTTACGGGCGAAAGCCACTCGCAGTACATGACGCGGGGTCTGGCCATCACGTTCAGGGAGCTTGAGGGCGATACCGATATCGCCGTTCATCAGGCCAAGGCCGTAATCGTTGCGGGTCATCAACACCGGACGGCCTTCGTACCAGTGCTGGTCACTGTCGATCAGCTTGCGGGCAAACAGGGCGCGGGTGATGCGCTCATTCAAGCCTTCGACACCCCAGGGGCCCTTGCGCACTGCGCAGAGCACTTGAAAGGCCTCGAACGCGTGCAACACATTACCTGCCCATAGTGCCCAACAAGGGTCCTCAAGACCGGTCTCGGCAGGAGGGCGCTGCTCACGCAGTACCTCAAGGTAATGCCGATAGCCTTTGGCTTCAGTACCGCGCCCTTCCAGTGCCAGACGCTCAAAGCCACGGTCTTGCTCGCCCTTGAGGGGTAATGCAAAAAGATCGGCATGGCTACCTGCCGCCAGCAAGGCCCGTGCTTCGCGGGGCAGTTGCTGGTTGACCAGCCGCGACAGCTGACCAATGCCGCTGCCTTCACCAAAACGGCGCGAGTGACGCAGCATGACCACTTGCTGGGCCAGTGGATGCGAACCCTCCAGATCTTGTTGCAAGTCACTGTTACCCAGGTTCTCGCCGCTGACCTGCTCAAGCCAGGCACGGGTTTGCGGGGTGTACCAGCCCGCCTCGGCATCGCGGCACAAATCGCCCAGTACCGCGCCGGCTTCAACCGACGCCAATTGGTCCTTATCGCCCAACAGCACCAGCCGCGCATGAGCGGGTAATGCATCGAGCAAGTTGGCCATCATTTCGAGATCGATCATTGACGCTTCGTCGACCACCAGCACGTCCAGCGGCAGGCGATTGCCCGCGTGATGACGGAAGTGGCGTGTGCCGGGGCGACTGCCGAGCAAACGGTGGACGGTGGTCACGTCACTGGGGATTTTTTGCCGAACCTTGTCGTCCACTTCCAGGGATTTGACTTGCAGGCTGATTGACTCGGTCAGGCGCGCGGCCGCTTTACCGGTCGGTGCGGCAAGGCGAATGCGCAAGGGCGCCCCCGCTTCGACCGCCGGGGCTTGAAGCAAGGCCAGCAAGCGCACCACCGTGGTGGTTTTGCCGGTACCTGGCCCCCCCGTAACAATGCTGAAAGCGCCTCGTGTGGCCAGAGCGCAGGCCAATTTTTGCCAGTCAATCGGAACATTCTGTGCCGGGCTACCGAATAAGCCGTTCAACCGTGCAGGCAAATCATCAGGCGTAGCTTCAACCTGTGTCAGACGTTGGCGCAAGGCGCTATCGATCCGGCGCTCATAGGCCCAATAGCGGCGTAAATACAGCCGGCGCTCACTCAGCACCAATGGCCGACTGGCCGCATCTGCCGACGGCTGGCCCGCGTGCTCAACCAACGGGCTGGCTTGCAGGGCCCTGCACCACGCGTCACCTCCCAACGCCTCAAGCAACTGCGAGGGCAGCAGCATGGCGCCGGTTTGCACATCGCCTTCGGGTGGTAAGGAGAGTGCAAAGTCGGGCTCCTTCAGCGTCTCGAACAAATCAAGACAGACATGGCCGTGGCCCAACTGATGGCTGGTCAAGGCTGCCGCCAACAACACCAGAGGGTCACCTTGAGGGTCGCGCTCATGCAGGAAAGCGACGAAGGCTTTATCCAGTGCGCGCAGCCAGCCGCGCTCGACCCAGCGTTCCAGCAACAGCAGCAGATCTTCAGCACGGCTCAACGGTTGCAGGAGGGCAAGGCTTTCAGCCGTCAACGGCGTAGGCAACAGTTCAGCAAACGAACGACTCATAACAACACTCCCTGTTCCCACGCCGGTTCAGCTGTTTTCGGTAAAGGTTTGCCCTGGAACATCAGGTCCAGACTTTCGATCAATAGTCGGGGGGGCCGGGTGAAGTACACGCCCTGCCCCTGAGAACGGGTGCCACGCAAAAACAGATACAGCGCACCGCCCATGTGTTGGTCGTAGTCATAGTCGGGCAATCGCGCCTTGAGCTGACGATGCAAGGCCAGCAAGTACAAGACGTACTGCAGGTCGTAGCGATGATCCAGAATCGCGGCAGTCATCGCTTGCTCGGTGTAGGCCGAATCGTCAACGCCCAGCCAGTTGGATTTGTAGTCCGCCACGTAATAGCGACCCTGGTGTTCGAAAGTCAGGTCGATAAAACCCTTGAACATGCCATTGAGCAGGCTCGGCTCGGCTCCGGCACGCGGCGCGCCGCCATGGGTGTGCTGACGTACCAGTGTGTCCAGTTGCACCACATCGACTTTGTGGCTGGCAAACCAGAACTCCATTTCGATCTGGTACTGGCCAAGTTCACTCAGTACGACCGCCGGCTGGCCATTATTCAGACGCAACGGTTCGTCCTGCAGATGCTGCAGCCAGTCGCTCAGGGTCTCGATCCAGCCTTGCCAGCCACGCCGGTTGCAGCGTCGCGCCACAGCGTCGCTGATTGCTTCGGGTGTTGCCTTGAAGCCCTCGCTGCCCGCCCACTCAAGCAAGCCGTGCAGGAAAGTCCCGGGATTGGGCCCACGTGGGAAGCGGTGTATATCGCCACCACTGAGTAACACTTCGCGGGGTGCATCAGGATCGAGTCGCTCGTCGTCCGAGAGCTTTTGCGCCAGTGCGCTCTCGGGAGCCTCGGCAGGGCTGAGGCTGTCACCAATACGCAATGCGCTGTAGGAAGCGATCCACCAGTTTTCTGCAGCCCGGCGCGTCGGAATCCGGGGCTCAAGCAGGGTGGCCTGGTTAAGCGGTGGGTAAAAGTGCGCCTCGCAAGCGGCTGGTACCGGCTCAAACTGTATGGCGGCGCAGTCTTGCTGAGCCTCTGCCAGCCAGCTCTGTAACCCGACCGATTCGGCCAGCGTGGCTCCGCCGCCCAACAAATACCCCAAGGCTGAAAGGTGCAGGATCGAACGATTGTTGTTACCGCGCTTGAGGTCGGCAACTCCCAACCAGCAAGCATGCTGAGCGCGGGTCAGGGCCACGTAGAGCAGACGCAAGTCTTCGGCCAGACGCTCGTCATCCGCTTGGGCGATCAGCTCTGGCGTCGGCGTCAGGCTTACGTGGGCATTGCCCGCAGCGTCGTGGTAATGCAGCGGTAAACGGCTGCCATCCACGGGTTTTGTTGAACAGATGAACGGCAAGAACACCAATGGGTATTCCAGTCCCTTGGACTTGTGGATGGTCACTACTTTGACCAGTTGCTCGTCACTTTCAAGGCGCAAGATTTGCTCTTCGCCCGCCTGCCCTGACAATGCCAGATGCTCGGCCAGATGGCGGATCAACGCCTGCTCGCCATCCAGTTCGGCTGCAGCCTGTTGCAGCAGTTCGGACAGGTGCAGCACGTTGGTCAGCACGCGCTCGCCATCGGGGCGGGCGATCAGGGCCTGGGGCAGTTCGAAGTCATGCAGCATGCGGCGCAACATGGCGAGCACCCCTTGCTTGCGCCAGATTTCACGGTAGCCCCGGAACTGCATCACACGTTTTTCCCAGGCCAATTCGTCCTGGTTCAGACGCTCCAGTTCAATCAGCGGCAGGTCCAGGGTGATGCAGGCCAGCGCAGCACGCAGCGGACGCTCTACGTCCGGTTCGGCGCAAGCCTTGAGCCAGGCCAGTACATCGTGTGCTTCCTGCGCCGCGTAGACCGAATCCTTATCCGACAGGTAAACGCTGCGTACACCACGGATCGATAACTCTCGCCTGACCGACTGCGCTTCCTTACCGTCACGTACCAAAATGGCGATATCCGCAGGCAACACGCCGCGCACGATTTCGCCGTCTTTGGCGAAACCGCAGCGGCCTTGTTGACCGCCATTGAGCAGCTCAACAATCTGGCTGGCACAGACTGCCGCCAGTTGCTGACGATAGATGACGCCCGACACGGGCTGCTCGGAAGGCAATTGCCAGAGGGTTAATGCCGTAATCGGCTTGCCATCAAGCTGTAGGACTTCTTTACGTCCTTGAGATTTGACCGACACAAAAGGCACAGGATTTTCAGAACCTTCGCGGAATAAAAAGGCGCCTCGCCCGGTATCGCGTTGCTCGGCCCGCTCAAAGACGTGGTTTACCGCCTTGACCATTGCGTGGCTGGAACGGAAGTTGGTGTCCAGCGTATGTAAACGTCCACTGGTGGCGTGACGTGCGCGCAGGTAGGTGTAGATATCGGCCCCGCGAAAGGCATAGATCGCCTGTTTAGGGTCGCCAATCAGGAACAGACCCGTGTCGGGGCTGTTGTCTTCAATCCGGTAGATAGTCTCGAAGATACGGTACTGCACGGGATCGGTGTCTTGAAATTCGTCGATCAAAGCCACCGGAAACTGTTCGCGAATCAAGGTCGCCAGGCGCTCGCCGCCTTCGGCCTGCAATGCAGCGTCAAGGCGCAGCAGCATGTCGTCGAAGCCCATCTCGGCACGGCGGCGTTTTTCCTCTTCAAAGCGCACGCTGACCCAGTTCGCCGCATGTTGCAGAACCGCGGCGTCTGGAGTGGGCAAGGCATCGAGCGCAGCCTTAAGGCCCTGCATGGCGTCCAGCCCCGGGTGCTGCGGGGGGGCGCCCTTCCAGGCTTCGGCCATGCCATCGGGGGTCAGACGCGTGAAGCCGGTGCCAAGGTCGAGTTGCTCCTGAGTGTCGTCAGCAGCCCAGGTGCTGAGTTTTTCAAACCAGGGTTCGAAATAACGGGCCTGCATTTTGCGACCGTCGACGGTTTTGCTCGCCACGGCTTGCAGGCAGATATCCCGTAGTTCTTGTGCCCACAGCAACCAGGGCGTTTTGAGCTGGGCCAAGGCCTGGCGACGCTCTTGCAAACAGGCTTCAATCATTTGCGCCGGAGTCTGCTGCTCTTTGGCTGGCTGACGTGAGCTGCCAAACAGTGCACGCACACGCGGTAACAAGGCGGCGGGGCCACTCCAGTTGGCGCGCACCCAGTTCAGCGCATCGCCCTGCATGGGGTAGCAAAACAGCCGCCAGTAATCGCGCAGCACTTCGCCCAGCAAGTCGCTGTGGTCGGTTTCCAGGGTCTGGGTAAACAGGCTGCCGCTGTCGAAGGCATGCTCGCGCAACATGCGCTGACACCAACTGTGAATGGTCGATACGGCAGCCTCGTCCATCCACTGGGCTGCGATGTCGAGGCGTCCCGCGCAAGCGGCCCACTGCTCGGGAGCAAACTGTTCACGCAATTGCTCGACAAGAGCATCCGGGGCTTCGATCTCGCCACGAAAGAACCGGGCAGCATCTGCCAGCCGGGTACGAATACGATCGCGCAGCTCTTTGGTGGCAGCATCGGTGAAAGTCACGACGAGAATTTGCGGCGGTAACAGTTCACGCCCAAAGCCAGATGCTTCGCTGCCATGACCCAGAATCAGCCGCAGGTAGAGCGCCGAGATGGTAAAGGTTTTGCCGGTGCCGGCGCTGGCTTCGATCAGTTGGCTGCCACGTAGGGGGAAGGCCAAGGCCAGCGGTAATGTTTGCTCGCTCATTAGCGGGAAGCCTCGCTGTTTAATGAACGCCAAGGCGCATCAAAAAGGGGTCGATAGAGGGCATCGCACCACTCTTCAAATTCTTCAGCGGCCATCAGGGCAGCGTAATCAGGAAACTGTCTGGCCAGAGCCGCGCTTTCGCGGCGTTCGCCGTCACTGGTCTGGCCATCACCTTCGTAGGCTTTTTGTGCCGCAGCATCGGCCTTGGCCGGGTCTGTTTGTGCCAGCCAGGCAAAGGCCGTTTTCACCGCAATGGGCAGCGGATGGCTCATGCCGACTTTCCAGGCCACCAGCAAGTTACCCAAAATATCGCGGGCCTGTTTGGCATCCAGAGGGTCGAGCAGCAACGTGTCATCGCTGGCCACCAGTGCGGTCGACATCTCCAGACCACTGGCACACGCCGCCAGATGGTTTACCCACGGCCGTGTCAATCGATGCCATTTGCGGGTTTTAATCGCACCAATGCTGTTAGGAATGGTGGTGATGGACAGTAGGCCTTTATCGCTGCGTTGATGCAGGTTACTGAGCCAGCCTTCAAGGATCAGACCGTGGTCTTCAAAGCTGATGGGTAGCGCGCTGTTCAACGGCGTAGGCCAAAGGGCCAGTAGCTGTTGATAACGTTGCAATACATCCGGTAATGGCTCGATCAGTTCTTGTTGCAGGCATTCGCCAAACCCGGCCATGGGCAGCAGGCCGCTGCCTTGCAAACGCAAAGCGCGGTTATGCAAGGCGCTTTCAAGCTGGTCGGGCTGTGCCAGTGCGGCTTCAAGCAAGCTGTCGCTCAGGGTGTAGCGTTGCAGCGCATCGAGTACGAAAGGTTCTTCATCTGCCAAAGGCACTTCGGCTGCTTCGAAGAATACTTTCAAGCGCTGACTAAAGAAGTGACGCACAGGGTTGCGCAAGAAGTCCTGCAACTGCGTCAGATTTAGTGGCTCCTCCTGCTCGTGCGCTCCTAGCGTACCCGGCGGAACCGGTTGCGGTTGTGGCGCGTGCAATCGCTGCCATTCGCGGGCATAACTGAACAGGTTGGGGTTACCTTCGTGGAAATAACGGGTGCTGAAGGGCTGCAACGGATGCTCTTGGGTCATGGCGTCGAGCAGGTCATCGCCCCCTTGCAGTTGCCAGCCATTGGCCAGGTGATCACGCAGTTGGCCGATCAGGACACACGCCGGGCGCTCGCTGTTGTCGCGAATACTGCGACCTACCCAGCTGATATAGAGCTGATCGCGGGCGGAAAGCAGCGCTTCGAGTAGCAGGTATCGATCATCCTCGCGGCGGGAACGGTCACCTGGGCGATAGTCGCTGCCCATCAAATCGAAATCCAGCGGCGGTTGTGCACGCGGGTAGTCGCCGTCATTCATACCCAACAGACACACTAACTTGAAGGGAATGGCACGCATCGGCATCAAGGTGCAGAAATTGACTGCACCGGCAAGGAAACGCTGTGAGAGTTTTCCTTGGTCAAGCCCGGTGAGCCAGGCTTCACGTACGACCGTCAGCGGTAACTCATCCTGCAAGCCAACCAGCTCACAGGTTTCAAGCCAGGTTTCACGCAACTCTTCAAGCTGGGCGAGCAGATAGTCGTCGTGCTCGGTTTCGGCCTGGAAAAACAGTTGTACCAGCGCTTGAAGGCGCACACCCCATTGCTGCGGCAGTGCAGGTCGGGAGAGTTCTTGATGGGCGATTTCAAGGGCATCGAGCAAGGCCACAAGCGGACCAATCAGTACGGCATCCAGGCCACCAATTTCATCGTAGGGCTCAATGCCATCGCAGGCTTCGCCGCTGCCCACGGCATATCCGAGCAGCATGCGACGCAGGCCAAATCGCCAACTGTTTTGCTCCAATTGCTCTGGCAAACCCAGGCCTGCACGTTGCTCAGCGTTCAACCCCCAGCGAATACCCGCACCTTCGATCCAGCGATGCAGGGTTGGCAAGTCGCGCTCCTGGACGTTGAAGCGAGCACGCAGTGAAGGGACGTCGAGCAAGTCGAGGATTTCACTGACCGGGAAACGGCTGTCAGGCAACTTGAGCAGATGCTCAAGGGCGATCAGCAACGGGTCTCGGCCACGCTGGCCCTGGTCAGCCAAGGTGTAAGGAATAAAGCGGCGATCATCGCGGTCAATCTGACCGAATACGGCGCGGATATGGGGTGCATAGCTGTCGACATCCGGCACCATCACAATCACATCCCGCGGTTGCAATTGTGGGTTTTCGCTAAATCTTGCGAGTAGCTGGTCGTGAAGAATCTCGACTTCTCGCTGAGCACTGTGGGCAATGTGGAAACGGATTGAACGGTCCTTTTCCAAATCGACAGCGGGCCATAACTCGCGGGTTTCGTTCAGGGGGCGCAGTTCAAGAATGTCGTCCTGCAGCTGGTTGAGCAGGTTGAGTGGTTCGACTTCGCTGAACAGGTCAATGCGGCCATCACGAAAGGCGGCACGGTAGCTGTTGGGCTCGTCGTAGCTGTCGAGCAGGTTAATGTAGTCGCGACCCTGCTTGCCCCACGCAGCAAGCAGTGGGTGTGCGTGTTGATGCAAGGTATCCAGATCAAGTGCTGTAGGCATTCCGCTCTTGCGGGCCTGGCGTTTGTACTGATGGCGCAGTAGATCTTTATCGGCAACGATGTCAGACCAATGATGGCGGCATGGGTTGTGCACGCACAACAGTACTTGGCTGAAACGGGCGAGCCCCGCCAGGGCTTCCAGCGCTTGGGCGGGCAATGAAGAGATACCGAAGACAATGACTCGGGCAGGTAAACCGGGAGGGGCTTGCTCAAGGCTGCTGATTTTGTCCATGAAGCGCTGGTGAACACCGGCTCGGCTCTGGGACATGCCCTCCTCACCTACATCCAGCAGTAGCGCACGCCACAGTTCGGCTTGCCAGCAGTTGGCCGGGCTCAAAGCCGGGCTTTCGCCTCGAGCATTGCGCAGTTGATGGCGGCCCGCGGCCCAGTCTTCGAGCCAATCGGCACGGTAGACCTGATATTGGTCGAACAGGTCAGCCAGGCGCTCGGACAATTGATAGCGTTTGCGCAAATCAGTGTCGTGCGTCAGGAAGCGCTGCAGCGGCTCGAAGTGCGGTTGATCGATGAGGGCTGGCAGCAGGCGCATCAGACGCCAGGTCAGCGGGCCTTTATCGAGCAGGGACTTGGCGGGGATTTCTTCGCTGCCTAATACCAGTCGATAGAGCTGCCACAAAAAACTGCCGGGCAACTGCACGTCCACTGCTGCCGCAATACCGCAGCCGCCAAGGTCATCGTCCTGAGCGTCTTCGGCGAGGGCCAGCTTCAACCATTGGGCGATGCCATTGCTCTGCACCAGAGCGATTTCATTCTCCAGGGGAGCCAGGGGATAGCGCCGCATCCAGCTGACGACCAGACTACGTAACTCATCAAGGCGGTTACCGTGAACCACCATAAAACCCGCATTGAGGGGCGTAGCAACCGGCATGACGGCATCCTTAGGAGAAGGCAAGATCCAAAAGCGAACCTTAACATTGCTCGGCAAGATGGGTGGAGTGCAAGCTTAAAGACAGTGCGTGGGACTGGGGAGTATCGAGCGATGTATTAGAAGTGCGCGTGCCACAACTTTTCTCGCCACAAAAACAAACCCCCTGTCTGCGTTAGCAGACAGGGGGTTTGGAATTTAATCTTGACGATGACCTACTCTCACATGGGGAAACCCCACACTACCATCGGCGATGCATCGTTTCA
>NZ_JYKZ01000014.1 GCF_001043005.1 Pseudomonas psychrophila | reverse complement strand
GATCCATTACGGACTCTCGTTTCCAGGGCATGGTCAGTACCTCCTGACCATGATTAATACCTGTAAACGATGTACCCGGTCTTAAACGTAAACGATGTACTCGGTTTCTACCCACCCCAACCCTCTCTCTCTGGGAGAGGGTGAGGGGCTTTTGATCGTCAGTGATTCCTGAATTCCTTGTGGCACGCACTGCAGGTGTCTTCGACTTTCTGCACTGCTGGCGTCAGGTGACTGGCTTTGTAGGGTTGTACCTGGCTGGCAACAACCAGCTCGCCCGTAGCGGCTTCCAACTGGCGCGCCAGTTGTTGAAATCGTTCCTGCTTTTGCCAGACATCATCGGTAGCACTGGTTAGATCGGACTCCTTCACCTGCGGGAAATGCTTCCAAGGCTCGTGAGCCAAAGCATCCAGCTTGATAGCACCTTCGGTAAAGCGCGGACCGTCGAACGGAATCCGACCTCGCAACATGCCCCCCAGGTCTTCGCTGGTTTTTAGCATTTGCTTGAAAATCGCTTTACGCTGGCCCAACGGCGAATCGGGATCCACCCCGCCACACGCAGACAACGTCAGGCAGGCCAGCACTACAACAGTCAATCGTTTAAAAGTCATGGTCGCTTCAGGTCACGGAAATCGGTCGCCAGTATCCTCGCGTCACCTGCAAAGACCAATACCCCTATTGAATACAAGGATTGCCTGACGGTCATCCGACCTCGGCAAACCTTGAAGGAATTTTGCCCATGAACACACTTTTCAAGCCTCTGGCCTGGGCCTTGCCCGTCGTCATGTTGCTGGCCGGATGTAACGGCACCGACAAGGACACCCCCAAGCCTGAACCCCACACGACCTACAGCAAGGCTGACTGGAGCGCTTTGCCTGAAGTGACGGGCAGCGACCTGCAAAGCGGGTTTGCTTCATGGCGCAGCGCTTGTACCCGACTCAAGGCGGACGCCAACTGGGGCCCCGTTTGCAGCGATGCAGCCGCCTTGCCTGCCAGCCCGAGCGTGGCCGAGATCAGCAGCTTCCTGCAAACCCACCTCGACGTGTACAGCCTGCGCTCGGCCGAAGGCAGCAGCGACGGCCTGATCACCGGTTACTACGAACCGGTCTACCCTGGCAGCCTCAAGCCTACCCAGGCCGCCAATGTGCCTATTTATGGCGTCCCGGCGGACTTGATCGTGGTCAATCTGGACAGCATCTACCCCGAGCTCAAAGGCAAACGCCTGCGCGGGCGCCTTGAGGGCCGTGTGCTCAAGCCTTACGACACCGCAGAGACCATTAACAGCAAAGGTCTGCAAGCACCGGTACTGGCGTGGCTGACCGACCCGATGGATTTGCAGTTTCTGCAAATCCAGGGCTCTGGCCGGGTTCAACTCGACAATGGCCGCCAGCTGCGTATCGGTTATGCCGACCAGAACGGCCACCCGTACAAACCGATTGGTCGCTGGCTGGTTGAACAGGGCGAACTGAAAAAAGAAGACGTGACCATGGGCACCATTCACGCCTGGGCCATGGCTAACCCGCAACGGGTCCACGAGATGCTGGCCAGCAACCCGAGCTACGTGTTTTTCACCCAGAACCCGGACAGCAACGAAGGGCCGCGCGGCTCGCTGAACGTACCGCTAACGGCTGGCTACAGCGTGGCGGTGGACCGCAAGGTGATCCCGCTGGGCAGCCTGCTGTGGTTGTCGACCACCCAGGCAGATGGCCAGCCCATCGTACGTCCGGTGGCCGCCCAGGACACCGGCGGCGCCATTGCTGGCGAAGTGCGTGCCGACTTCTTCGTGGGCACCGGCCCTGAAGCCGGGCTGATTGCGGGCGACATGAAGCAGAAGGGCAATATCTGGCTGCTGTGGCCTAAAGGCGCGGCATTGCCGCAGTAAAACCACCTGCATGCAATGAAACCAAACCTTTGTGGGAGCGGGCTTGCTCGCGATGGCATCACCGCAGTGCATCAGGCAAACCGGATCGCCTGCATCGCGAGCAAGCCCGCTCCCACACATTCGTTATTGGCTTGCGTTTACATCGACACAAAAAAGAAGCTGACCACCAGTCCCATGCCGATGAACCACACGATGGAGCGCAGGATCGCCCAGTCGGCCAGGTAGCAAATGATGTACAGCAGGCGGCTGGTGATAAACAGCACCGCCAGCACATCAATGGTCACGGGCTGGGCGTTACCTACGATGTCGGCAATGATCACCGCGGCAGCAAAAGCCGGGGTCACTTCGAAGCTGTTTAGCTGGGCACTGTGGGCACGCTTGGCAAAACCTTGAAGATTGTCGAGATACGTACGTGGATCATGGTTTTGCTTGGGGCCGAACTTGCCATCACTGAACTTGGCAAAAGCGGTACACACATACGTCAAACAGAAGGCAATAAGCACACACCAGAAAGCAACCGTCATTGGAATTTCCTTTTTAGAGTTTCATCACGAGCATGCCGATCAGCACCAACCCACAGGCTAAGAGCCTGGGTCCGCCAAAAGGTTCTTTGAGGTAACGCATGCCAAACAACACCACCAGAATCACACTGACTTCGCGCAACGCCGCCGCCTCGGCAATAGAACCCAACTGCATGGCCCACAGCACCAGCGCATAGCTGGCCAGCACGCAAACCCCCACCGCTACCCCCAACCGCCACTGAGTACGCCAGAACAGCGTAAACGCGGCACGCTTGCGGGTCATCGCCAGCAGCGGAAACGGCCAGGCACTGAGCAGCGTGACCCACACCAGATAATCCAGAGGATGGGGCCAACGCCGGATCGCCTGACCGTCCAGAAAGGTATAGCTGCCGATACACAGACCGATCAGTGCCACCACCGGTAGCATCGACCATGGCAGACGATCACCGCCGCCACCCTGCCACAGCAGGCAGGCCATGCCGCACGGAATCAGTAAAATGCCGATAATTTGCTGACCCGTAAGCACTTCCCCTGCAAAGGTCAGGGTCAACGCCAGCACCACCAATGGCGAGAGCCCGCGCATCAGCGGATACACCAACCCCAGATCTCCCACCCGATAGGCGCGAATCAGCAGCACCCGATAAACCAGTTCGAATAACACCGAGGCCAAAATCCACGGCCAGATTTCCTGCGGTGGCCATGACGCAAAGCCCACCAGTGCTGCCACGACCACTAACGCAACTGTGTCCATACAGGCGATGACCAGCAAACGCTCACCGCTGAACTTGATCAGGGTATTCCAGATCGCGTGCAACACCGCCGCGACCAACACCAACACCGTTGCCAGCACCGCAGACTCCTTGTTGTGAGTGGCCCGAGCGCACATGCAACCTCAGTGCAACTGCGTGGTCAATGACCTCGCACGTCGCGCCCATTTGCCACACCCCGGGGATGTGCCCCTGACGCCCGCGCCTGCATCCAAACATAGCCCGAACTGATCGGGTTTCCATTCACTCTCGCCACCACAGGATCCCGGATGCTTGAGCTTGTTGCTGCGTTTATCTGCCTGACCTCACTACTGACTTACGTGAACTTCCGCTTTATCGGCCTGCCGCCGACGATTGGCGTGATGGTCACCGCCCTTATGTTTTCGTTGCTACTGCAAGGCTTGAGCTTTATCGGCTACCCGGGCCTCGAAGAACGCGTGCAGGAGCTCATCGGCCAGATCGACTTTGGCGATCTGCTGATGAACTGGATGCTGTCGTTCCTGCTGTTTGCAGGCGCCCTGCACGTCAATATCAATGATGTGCGCAGCTATCGCTGGCCGATTGGCCTGCTGGCGACCGTCGGTGTCCTGATCGCTACCACCGTGATCGGTAGCCTGGCGTACTGGATTTTCGCCCTGTTCGGCTGGCATATCAGCTTCTTGTACTGCCTGTTGTTCGGCGCACTCATCTCCCCCACCGATCCGATTGCCGTGCTGGGTGTACTGCGTACCGCCAACGCCTCCAAGCCGCTGAAAACCACCATTGTGGGCGAGTCGCTGTTCAATGACGGCACCGCTGTTGTGGTATTCACCGTGTTGCTCGGCATCGTGCAACTGGGTGAAACCCCGAGCCTGAGTGCCACGGCCATGCTGTTTGTTCACGAAGCCATCGGTGGCGTGGTGTTCGGTGGTTTGATCGGTTATCTGGTGTACCGGATGATCAAGAGCATCGAGCAATATCAGATCGAAGTGATGCTGACTCTGGCACTGGTGATAGGTGGCTCGGCCATGGCCAGTGAGCTGCATGTGTCGGCGCCGATCGCGATGGTGGTCGCCGGTCTGATCATCGGTAATCTGGGCCGCAACAAGGCCATGAACGAGATGACCCGTCGCTATATGGACGGTTTTTGGGAGTTGCTGGATGACATGCTTAATGCGCTGCTGTTCGCGCTGATAGGCATGGAACTGTTGCTTCTGCCCTTCTCGTGGCTGCATTTGCTGGCGGCCAGCGTTCTGGCCGTAGCCATTTTGCTTTCACGCCTTTTGACCGTGGCCCCGGCCATTGTCCTGCTGCGCCGCTGGCGCACCGTGCCACGCGGCACCATCCGCATCCTGACATGGGGCGGCCTGCGCGGCGGTGTTTCGGTGGCGCTGGCCCTGGCATTACCGCTGGGCCCGGAGCGTGATCTGATCCTGAGTATCACCTACATCGTGGTGCTCTCCTCGATCCTGTTCCAGGGCTTGACCATTGGCAAACTGGTCCGCCGTGTGACCAAGGATGCCCCGGTGGAGGCTGAAGGCAGCCAAGCCCATTAAAACTGTTAGCCCCAACGAAGCCGTTTGGGGCGTACAGACTCCGTAGCAGCTGCCGTAGGCTGCGTCCGGCGACGAAGTCGTCGCAAGCTCAGGTTGCACGGTCTTTCAGGTAAACCGGGCGCTCAGGTTTTACGACTGCTTCGCACTCGAACGCAGCCTTCGGCAGCTGCTACGGATCAGTGCTTAACGCAGCATCCCGGTGTTTTTCCACGCCTTGGCTACACTCACGTTCCTGAGGCCTTAAGGCATGACACGAAAAGGAGAACGGGATGAGCACTTCTGCTGCCTACGCACCACCCAGGCGCCATCTAGGCGCCAACATCATGATCATCACGGCATTGATTGCCCTGGCCATTACGGCCTGGCGATTCTTCACCCCCTTGTCCGGCGTGACCGATTCCGGGGGCGCAATGACAGCGATGCTTGCCGAGTTTGTACTGTTTATTCTGGGGGTGGTGCTGGCTCAAGCCAAGGCTGGAGGCCTGCGTAACTTCGTCCTCTTTTTAGCGTGGGTGGGTGTCATCGGGACAATTTTTGCCGCGTGCCTTCTGCACGGTTGGTGGACAGCAGCCGTTCTGGCGATCTACGCCGTGGGTGTTGTCATTGAAACCTTTGCCGGCAAGCCAACAAGGAGCGCGATATGAGCGGGATCAAAAGACAGTTTTTGACAGCACCGGCGTTGTGCTTGCTGGCGGGTGTTTCCAGCGTTCACGCGCAAGACACCTACACCGTTCCACCGCCTTTGCTGGCGCCGTCCAACATCTCTGCCGAGGACGCAAAAATTCCGATCCCGAGCGGCAAGGAATGGGACAGCTTCCACGGGCAACTGAGTTCGCAAAAATACTCGCCGCTGACTCAAATCAACAAGGACAACGTCGGCAAGCTCACCAAAGTCTGGGAGTACTTCACGGGTGACATGTCTACCGGGACGGGCAAAATCCCGCCATCGGTATGGTCTGCCACACCTATTTTTGCCAATGACACGCTGTACGTCGGCACGCCTTTTTACCGGATCATCGCCCTTGAGCCCGAGACCGGCAAAGAGAAGTGGACCTATGACACCAAGTCGCAACTGGTCGCCGAAACCCAGCCTGCACTGAAATCACGAGGCGTGGCCTACTGGCAAGAAAAAGCCCCGCAACAGGGTGTGGCCTGCCAAAAAATGGTGTACCTGGGCAACATGACTGCCCAGCTCTATGCGGTGGATGCCGACACCGGCAAGCCGTGCGAAGGCTTCGGCAAAAACGGTGTGGTGGACGTCAACCAATGGAACACCATGAATGCGAAATGGCCGCTGTCGCAGCTGCAGCCACCCACTGTCATCGGTGACAAGCTGATCGTGGGCTGGGCCGGTAAAGACTGGGAATATGAGGTCGAGTCCCCAGGCTCGCTGTTTGCCCTCAATGCCCGCACGGGCGAACTGGAGTGGGAATTCAAGCCAATTCCGGAAGAAGAAGCAGGCAAAACCGGTACCGCCAACATCTGGACCGCAATGTCTTATGACCCGGCGCTGGGCTTGCTCTACATCCCCGTGTCCTCGCCTTCACCCAACTACTGGGGCGGTAACCGGACTAAACCGATTCCGCTGGGCACTTCCACCACCGCACTGGATATCAATACCGGCAAGGTCGTGTGGTCTCGTCAATGGGTTCACCACGACATATGGGACTACGACATCAACTCAGCTCCGACGCTGATGGACATCACTGTCGATGGCAAGCCTGTTGCGGCCTTGGTGCAAGCGACCAAGATGGGCTTTTTGTTCACCGTTGACCGCCGCACAGGCGAGGACGTATGGCCGATTGAAGAGCGCCCGGTACCTCAGGGTGATGCCGCCGGGGAGGTCTACTCGCCCACCCAACCGTTCCCCACCAAGCCTGCCCCGTTGATGGATCAATCCAAAAAACCGGCGATCTGGAAAATCGCCGACATTGTCGGTTTTGGTCAGTGCACGAAAATGTGGGACGGCCTGGAATACAACGGCATGTACTCGCCACCCAGCACCAAAGGCAACGGCGTACTGGCCTATCCGGACAGTGCCGGTGGCGTGCAATGGGGCGGTGTAGCGTTTGACCCGGTGAGCCAGGTCGCCATTGTGAACACCTCGCACATCGTGCAGATGATCAAGCTGTGGGACCGCGCTTCATACGATAAACAGCCCAAAACTGCAGGCAACGAAAACGGCTTCTACCCACAGATCGGCGCACCTTATGGCATGAGCCTGCTCAACGCGCAGAACTGGGCAGGCATGCCGTGCTGGGCACCGCCTTTCGGTGAAATCGTGGCAATCGACATGCGCACCGGTGACGTGAAATGGCGTCGTCCGATGGGCGCCGTCCAGCAGTGGGGTTGGTACATGCCTGAAGACATGGGCTCACCGACCATTGGTGGCCCGGCAGTGACCGCAGGTGGCGTGGTGTTTATTGGCGCCTCGATGGATGCCAAGGTTCGTGCCTATGCGCTGGAGGACGGCAAGGAACTGTGGTCGGACATTGTCATGGCACCCGCAGTCGCCAACCCCGCCGTGTATGAATACAAAGGCCGGCAATATGTGGCGTTTGTGGCGGGCGGCAACTCGATCATGAAAGATCAGGTGGGGGATCAGGTGGTGGTGTACGCACTGCCCAAATAAAGCATGACTTTAACCGTGGGAGCGAGCCTGCTCGCGAATGATCTTCGCGAGCAGGCTCGCTCCCACAATTTTTAAATGCCGTTAGCCACCCGCCAACCGCTGCAACTGCTCGCTGGCACGCTCAGCGAACAGTTGCAGCAACCCTTCCAGCGTATGCGCCGGGGCTTCGTCCGCTCGGGTCAACGCGTACAGCGTTATCGGCAGCGCCGGGCTCAATGGCCGGACCAAGGTGCTCGCCCGCGAAGCGCCCAACGCCGTAAACGGATCAATCACCGCCAACCCCGCACCCGACTCCACCATCGCCCGCGCCAGCGAATAGGTCTGTACCGCGATGCTGATGCGTGGCGGCGGCTCTACGGCTTGCAGGTAGCTGTCCAGACGTGCAAACAGCGGATCGGCACTGCTCAGCCCGATCAGCGGCGCATCCGCCAACTCATCCAGCGCCAACGGTACGCCTTCGCTTTCATCCGCCCAGTAACCTCGCGGGGCCAGCGCTACCAGCACACCGTGGGCCAACGCCCGAGCCTTGAGCCCCGGATGGTCGGGGAGCTTGAAAGTCAGGGCCACGTCCAGTTCGCGCATCAACAGGTTTTGCACCAGCTCACGGCTATGGGCGCTGGCCAGCTCACAGTTGATGTCGGGATAACGACGGGTCCACTCGCTGATCACTGGCGGCAACAGCGACAACGCCAACGCCGGCGTGCTGCCGATACGCAAACGATGCCCCGGCTCCCGGCGCAGGCTTTCAGCCAGACGCTGCACGCCTTGCAGGCTCTCGGTCACCTTGTCGACTTCGCGCTCCAGCAACAGCGCCTCGGGGGTGGGCTGCAATTTGCCGCGCACCCGTAAAAACAGCGGGAACCCCAACCGCTGTTCAGCGTGTTGCAGCACCTTGCTCACCGCAGGCTGCGAGACATGCAGCAGTTGCGCCGCGGCACTCACAGATCCGGTTTGACGAATCGCCTGAAACACTTCGATATGACGCAAGCGCATGGCAGCAGTCCATAACCTTTGTTTATGGGAGGACCATCTTTATTCATTGTTCGCCACCTGTCACCTGCCCCTAACCTGAAGCCTGTTCAACAGCGGGCTAAGGACTGACATGGCAAAGCGAGTTTGCATCATCGGCGGGGGCGTTATCGGGCTGGCAACGGCGTATGCATTGGTGCGCGACGGCTTTGAAGTCAGCGTGATCGAGGCCCAGCCAACCCTGGGCAGCCAGACCAGCTTTGCCAATGGCGGCCAGCTTTCCTATCGCTATGTCGCACCGCTGGCCGACGCCGGGGTGCCCTTGCAAGCGGTAGGGTGGATGCTGCGCGGTGACTCGCCACTCAAGCTGCGCCCACGCATGGACCCGGCCCAATGGCGCTGGCTGGCATCGTTTATTGCGGCGTGCCGGGGTTCGGTGAACCAGCGCAATGGCGCGCATTTATTGCGCCTGGCATTGCTTAGCCAGGCCACTTTGCAGCAATGGCGCGAAGAGGATCAGCTGGACGGTTTCGCCTGGCAGCGCAACGGCAAACTGGTAGCGTTTCGTGAGCGCGCCAATTTCGACAAAGCCCGCAAAAAAGTTATCCACAGTTCATTTCAACACGCGCTGTCAGCCAGCGAATGCGCCAGCCTGGAGCCCGGCCTGCAGGGCTCGGCATTTGTGGGTGGAATCTACACCCCGAGCGAAGAGGTCGGTGACTGCCACGCGTTCTGCCAACAACTGGTCGCCCGCTTAAAAGCCAGTGGCCGCTGCACATTCATGCTGGGTAAAACCGTCACCCGTCTTCGTCACGCCAACGGTGAAGTAAAGGCGGTGGAAATGGGCGACGAGGTGCTGGAAGTGGATCAGCTTGTGCTCGCAGCGGGGCACAACAGCCCGGCCCTGCGCCTGCCGGGGCTGAGCCTGCCGCTGTACCCTCTCAAGGGCTACAGCCTCACGCTGGCACTGGCTGACCCGCAAAAAGCACCGCACGTAAGCATCACCGATTACGACCGCAAAATTGTTTATGCCCGCATCGGCGAACAACTGCGCATTGCCGCGATGGTCGACATTGTCGGTTTCGACCCCTCGCCGGACCCGCAACGCCTGGCGCAAATGCGCCAGCTGGCAAGCAGTACTTTCCCGGAGGCGGGAAACTATGCCGACGCGATCGAGTGGGCCGGCATGCGTCCTGCAACCCCCAGTGGCGTGCCCATCCTGGGCGCCAGCGGCTATCGCAACCTGTGGCTCAACCTGGGCCACGGCGCACTGGGCTTCACCCTGGCCTGTGGCAGCGGGCGTTTGCTGAGCGAGCTGATTGCACAACGCAAGACGTCCATTGACCTGCAAGGCCTGGCTGCCTGAGTGCGGCACCCCAACCAGAAGGAAAGCCTGATGACGATCCACCGCATCAACAGCAATGACCGTTTGAGCGCCGCCGCGACGTTCGAGGCACTGGTATTTCTGTCCGGACAAGTGCCCACGCAAAGCGAGGACATCACGGCGCAGACTCAAGAGGTTTTGAGCAAAATCGACGCTTTGCTGGCCGAAACCGGCAGCGACAAGGATCACATCCTTAACGCGACTATTTACCTGCAAAACATTCAGCGCGACTTTGCCGCCATGAATGCTGTGTGGTCAGCCTGGCTATCGGCAGGCAAGGCGCCCACCCGCACCACCTTGCAAGCCGAACTGGCGCGACCTCAGGTGTTGGTGGAAATAAGCGTGATTGCTGTTCGTCATTAATCTGTTTTAAGGGAAAACAACAACATGAAAAAACTTACCTTGATCAGTTGCACGCTGGGCCTGTTGATAAGCCATACCGTGCAAGCCAATGAGACGCCCTTGCAGGGCACCCTAAAGAAAATCGCCGACTCCGGCAGTATTACCCTGGGTTATCGCGATGCGTCGGTACCGTTTTCTTATGTCGGGGATAACAGCGGCAAACCGATGGGCTATTCGGTGGAGTTGGCGAACAAAATCGTCGAACGTATCCAGCAACAAGTGGGCGATAAACCGCTGAAGGTCAAATACAACCTGGTGACCTCGCAAACCCGAATCCCGCTGGTGCAGAACGGCACCGTGGACCTGGAATGCGGCTCAACCGGTGTGACCGCCGAGCGACAAAAGCAGGTAGCGTTTTCGTATGGGTTTATCTACGTCAAAGGCCAGTTGCTGACCGCTAAAGACAGCGGCATCAAAGGCTTCGATGACTTGCGCGACAAGAACGTCGTGACCACGGCGGGCACCACCAACGAGCGCTTTATCAAAAGCTACAGCGCCGACCACAAGATGGGCATGAACGTAATCAGCGCAAAAGACCACGGTGAAGCCTTCAAGATGCTTGAAACCGGCCGTGCCGTAGCGTTTTACATGGACGACGCGCTGCTTTACGGCGAACGCGCCAAGGCCCGTGATCCGCACAAATGGGTGGTTGTAGGGGATGAGCAATCCCGGGAAATCTACAGCTGCATGGTGCGCAAGGACGATCCGCAGTTGCTGGCGGTGGTGAACAAGACACTGGCTGACTTGTATCAGTCCGGTGAGATCACCAGCATTTACCAGCGCTGGTTCGAACAACCAATCCCGCCCAACGGCCTGAACCTTGAGTTCCCGATGACCGCCGAGCTGAAACAAATCATCGCCAAGCCTGTAAGTGATCCGGTGGAGTAAGGGCGTCAAAAAAAGTCTTCCGTTACACCCTCACCTTCAAACCAGCTGTCCCAAGACGCGCCTGCTGCACTCAGGCGCGTGCTGCTTTAACACACCCCTCTGTGGGAGCGGGCTTGCTCTCGATGCAGGCGCCGCGGTTTATCTGGATAACCGCGTCGATCCAATCGCGAGCAAGCCCGCTCCCACAAAAGCAAAAAAGGGCTGAGGCTGACTTAGAAATCACCCCACAACTGCTGCGCCACAGCGAGGGCTACAACCGGGGCGGTTTCGGTGCGCAGTACTCGTGGGCCAAGGCGTGCAGGCTGGTAGCCGGCGGCTTGGGCCAGGTCGATTTCGTTGTCGGTCAGGCCGCCTTCCGGGCCGATCAAGAACGCCAGGCGCGTAGGTTTCTCGTGGCTGGCCAAGGGTTCTGACACCGGGTGCAATACCAGCTTCAAATCCGCTTCGGTGGTTTTGATCCAGTCGCCGAGCATCATCGGCGGATGAATCACCGGTACCCGTGAACGACCGCATTGCTCACAAGCACTGATCGCCACTTGCCGCCAGTGGGCCAGGCGCTTGTCGGCGCGCTCGTCCTTGAGCCGCACTTCGCAGCGCTCGCTCATGATCGGCGTGATTTCAGTCACCCCCAGCTCGGTGGCCTTTTGAATCGCCCAGTCCATGCGCTCGCCACGGGACAAGCCCTGGCCGAGATGGATGGCCAAGGGTGATTCGACTTGCCCCGCAAAGGTTTCGTCCAGCAGCACGCGCACGCGTTTTTTGCCGACTTCCAGCAAGCGCCCTGAAAACTCCTGGCCCGAGCCGTCGAACACTTGCAGGGCATCGCCCTCGGCCATGCGCAGCACGCGGCCAATGTAATGCGCCTGGGCCTCAGGCAACTCATGCTCACCAAGGCTCAAGGGAGCGTCGATAAAGAAGCGGGACAATCTCATGTAAATTCTCTGAAAGTTCAACTACTGACTGTGGGAGCGAGCAGGCTCGCTCCCACAGTAGATATAAGTACGGCCCGGTTTAGCCCGGGTCGCGGAAGTCCGGATGAAAGTTCGACGGCACGGCCACACTGATATCGTTGCGGGTCGCAATATCGATGCCTTCGCTGGCCACTTCGGCCAAAAAGTCGATCTGCTCCGGGGTGATGACGTAAGGCGGCAAGAAATACACCACGCTGCCCAGTGGACGCAACAGCGCGCCACGCTCCAGTGCGTGCTGAAAGACTTTCAGGCCTCGACGTTCCTGCCACGGGTAAGCCGCTTTGCTGGCTTTGTCCTGGACCATTTCAATGGCCAGCACCATACCGGTCTGACGTACTTCCGAGACATGGGGATGGTCAACCAGATGCGCCGTCGCGCTGGCCATGCGTTGAGCCAGGGCTTTGTTGTTCTCGATCACGTTGTCTTCTTCGAAGATATCCAACGTCGCCAAAGCCGCTGCGCAGGCCAGTGGATTGCCCGTGTAGCTGTGGGAATGCAGAAAGGCACGCAAGGTCGGGTAGTCGTCATAGAACGCGCTGTACACCTCGTCCGTGGTGACGCAGGCAGCCAACGGCAAATAGCCACCGGTTAGTGCCTTGGACAAGCACAGAAAGTCCGGAGTGATACCTGCCTGCTCACACGCAAACATCGTCCCGGTGCGACCAAAGCCCACGGCGATCTCATCGAGGATCAGGTGTACACCGTAGCGGTCACAGGCCTCGCGCAGCAGCGTGAGGTATACCGGGTGGTACATGCGCATACCGCCCGCGCCCTGAATCAGTGGCTCAACGATCACCGCCGCAACCGTGTCGTGGTGCTCGGCCAGCGTCTGCTCCATGGCCAGAAACATCGTGCGCGAATGTTCTTCCCAGCTCACGCCCTCAGGGCGCAGGTAGCAATCGGGGCTAGGCACCTTGATGGTGTCCAGCAGCAATGCCTTATAGGTTTCGGTGAACAACGGCACGTCACCCACCGACATCGCCGCCATGGTTTCGCCGTGGTAGCTGTTGGTCAGGGTCACGAAACGTTTTTTGTTCGGCTGTTCGCGATTGAGCCAGTAGTGAAAGCTCATCTTCAGCGCAACTTCGATACACGACGAACCGTTGTCGGCGTAGAAACAACGGGTCAGCCCTTCTGGCGTCATTTTCACCAGGCGTTCGGACAGCTCTATCACTGGCTGATGGCTGAAACCGGCAAGGATCACGTGCTCCAGCTGGTCGACCTGATCCTTGATGCGCTGGTTGATACGCGGATTGCAGTGGCCAAACACGTTGACCCACCAGGAACTCACCGCATCCAGGTAACGCTTGCCTTCGAAATCTTCGAGCCACACGCCTTCGCCGCGCTTGATCGGGATCAACGGCAGTTGCTCGTGATCCTTCATTTGGGTGCAGGGATGCCATAACACGGCAAGGTCGCGCTGCATCCACTGATTATTCAGGCCCATTTCCACTCTCCTGGCGCTGGTTCCCGACATGTGCGGGTAAACAATCGCGCAAGCCTATGCAATCCGCAGGCGCGTCACAACCTATTACAAATTCATGCAACGCTAAGACGCTTGCAGACACACAAGAACAACACTAAATATTGTTAACGTTTGCTTAACTATTGCCCCACAGGCTACACATCGTATTTATCGATACCTTGCAGCTAAAAAATGCGCTTTCAATCGATAGGTAAACCATTAGTCTTAGATCCAAGTTCCTACAGGATGTTGGCAATGCAGCTACGTAACTCTTCTTCCCGATATGGTGCGGTGAGCATTTTCATGCACTGGTCTGTTGCGTTGGTGGTGTTCGGACTGTTCGCCCTGGGTTTATGGATGGTCGGTCTGGATTACTACAGCCCATGGCGTAAAGAGGCACCCGACCTGCATAAAAGCATTGGTCTGACACTTCTCGCCGTGATGGTGCTGCGTGTCCTATGGATCTGGATCAGCCCGGCCCCACCGGCACTGGCCAGTTACAGTCGGGCAACGCGTATCGGCGCTAAGCTCGGTCACGGGTTTTTGTACGTGAGCCTGTTTGCCGTGATGATCGCGGGCTATCTGATTTCTACCTCAGAAGGCGTGGGCATCCCGGTCTTCGGGCTGTTTGAAGTACCTGCACTGATTTCCAACCTGCCCGACCAGGCCGATGTGGCGGGTGTCGTGCATTTATACCTGGCGTGGACCGTGGTGATTTTTGCAGGTCTTCATGGTCTAGTAGCCTTGAAACACCATTTTATTGATCGTGATGCGACCCTGACTCGTATGCTGGGACGCAAAGCCTGATGCTCGACCTCAACTCAAAAGGAAAAGAAAGCATGTTGAAAAAGACCCTCGCTGCGCTCGCTCTCGGTACTGCACTGCTGACCGCAGGTCAGGCCATGGCTGCTGACTACACCATCGACAAGGAAGGCCAGCACGCCTTTATCGACTGGAAAGTCAGCCACCTGGGCTTCAGCTTCATTCACGGTACTTTCAAGGACTGGAGCGGTACGTTCTCGTGGGATGCAGCCAAGCCTGCCGACAGCAAAATTGATGTCACCCTGAAAACCGCCAGCCTATTCTCCAACCACGCAGAACGTGACAAGCACATCGCCAGCAAAGACTTCCTGGACGTGAGCAAGTACCCGGAAGCGACATTCAAGTCGACCAAAGTTGTCCCGACTGGCGACAAGACAGCTGACGTGACGGGCGACCTGACCCTGCACGGCGTGACCAAGCCAGTAACGTTCAAGGCAACGTTCAACGGCGAAGGCAAGGATCCATGGGGTGGCGAACGCGCTGGCTTTAACGCGACCACCACTGTGAACCTGAACGACTTCGGCATTAAATCTCCAGGCAAGGATCAGACGCTGACCCTGGACATCTCGCTGGAAGGCGTGAAGGCTAAGTAATAGCGCTTTTACACGGCTAAAAAAAACGCCCCGGCTTGCGAAAGCCGGGGCGTTTTTTTGCGCTTCTTATCTGTGGAAGCTGGCTCGCCAGCGAGACTGGTAACGCGTTCTAACCAATAGACCGCGTTGCTGCCATCGCGAGCAATCCCGCTCTCACAGTGTTTAGCGGTTGCGAGTCAGCAGTGCCGGCTTCTCGCCACGAGGGCGGTTCGGCAGTTGATCGAGCTGCTCAGGCGTCGGGAAGCGATCGCTTTTCGACTCTTTGTGCATGATCTTCGGCTGATTCTCCCGTGGACCTTTAACCGCTGGCTCTTGGCGGGCATCGTCACGGGCCGGACGGTTTTCGCGACGGGCCTGACCGTCACGTGGAGCGCCGCTGCGTGGGCCGCTGCGCTTGGCTGGCGGGGTGCCAGTGCTCGCGCCGGTGCCGGTACGCGGGGCGTTTTGACGGCCACCGGTACGCGCGGCAGGTGCTGCACCCGAACCAGTGCCCGCTGCAGGAGCGCCCGGACGGCGACCACGGCTCTGGTTGTTTTTGTTCTGGTACGGGCTGACGTAATCAGCGCGGTTACCAAAGTTATCCACATCGTCATCACGGAACTCGTCCGGCGCACGATTGGCGTCTGAACGAGGGGCTGGCTGACGCTGTTCACGGGCAGGCTGAGCTTCGCGTGGCTTTTGCTCACGAGCTGGGCGTTCGCCACGAGCAGCAGCCGGCTTCTCTTTGCTCTTTTCCTTGCCTTTGTCTTTACGACCGCCGCCACCGCCCGGGTTACCCGGACCGTCGCCACGTGGACCGCGCGGCGTGTTGCGCGGGTTACGTACATCCGGACGCTCGCGGACTTCAGGCTTTTCGGCCTCGACGCTGCTGGAGTCAAACCCCATCAGATCGCCATCAGCGATTTTCTGGCGGGTCATGCGCTCGATGCTTTTCAGCAGTTTTTCTTCGTCCGGAGCAACCAGCGAGATCGCTTCACCCGAACGACCGGCACGGCCAGTACGGCCGATACGGTGAACGTAATCTTCATCGACGTTTGGCAGTTCGAAGTTGACCACGTGTGGCAACTGATCGATATCCAGGCCGCGAGCGGCGATATCGGTCGCTACCAGAATACGAACGGCACCGGCTTTGAAGTCGGCCAGGGCTTTGGTTCGTGCGTTTTGGCTCTTGTTACCGTGGATGGCCACAGCGCTGAGGCCGTGCTTGTCCAGGTACTCGGCCAAACGGTTTGCACCGTGCTTGGTACGGGTAAAGACCAGAACCTGTTCCCAGGCGCCTGCAGTGATCAAGTGCGCCAGCAAGGCACGCTTGTGGGTGGCAGGCAGACGGAAAACGCGCTGTTCGATACGCTCAACCGTGGTGTTGGGTGGCGTAACTTCGATACGTTCCGGGTTACGCAGCAGCTTGCCGGCCAGATCGGTGATGTCCTTGGAGAACGTCGCCGAAAACAGCAGGTTTTGACGCTTGGACGGCAGACGCGCGAGGACTTTTTTCACGTCATGGACGAAGCCCATGTCGAGCATGCGGTCGGCTTCGTCGAGCACTAGTATTTCAACGTGGGACAGGTCAACACTGCCTTGACCGGCCAGGTCGAGCAACCGACCCGGGCAAGCAACCAGTACGTCAACACCGCGGGCCAGAGCCTGGACCTGAGGGTTGGTACCCACACCGCCGAACACGCAAGCACTGACGAACTTCAGGTCGCGGGCATAGAGCTTGAAGCTCTCGTGCACCTGGGCGGCGAGTTCGCGGGTAGGAGTCAGGACCAGCACGCGTGGTTGGCGTGGGCCGTGGCGCTGGGATTTGTCCGGGTGGCCATTGGGAAACAGCTTTTCCAGGATCGGAAGAGCGAAGCCGCCGGTTTTACCAGTACCTGTCTGAGCCGCAACCATCAGGTCGCGACCTTGCAACACGGCGGGGATGGCCCGCTGTTGCACCGGAGTAGGCTCGGTATAGCCCGCAGCTTCAATGGCGCGGACTAAAGCCTCGGAGAGACCGAGGGAAGCAAAGGACATGAGAAATCCTGTTCTAGTTAGGGCTTGGCCCAAAGGGATAGTCTTGCCTGGCGTGAATGGCGTTTAAGATGACGCAATCCCGTCCGGTCCTGCTCCAGTCCACAAGGCTCATGCGCACCGCTCGCGCGGGCAAGAGCTGCGCAGTAGCGGGGTTGAGTGGCTTGTACAAGGACGAGCGGCCGGGCGTAAGCCTGGCGGAAAGCCCGGAGTATAACAGAGCAATCACGGCGCGCCGATTTCATGCTGCTGAACGGTTTTAAACCCGCGTGGGGGCGGGCTTGCTCGCGATGGTATCGCTGCGGTCTTTCAAGGGATCGCGTCGTATGCATCGCGAGCAAGCCCGCTCCCACAATGGTGGATCAGCGCGGCAGCTTCAGGTTGTTCCAGATCGCCAGGCTAGGATCAGCCTGGTTCAGGGTATAGAAGTGCAACCCCGGGGCGCCGCCATCCAGCAGGCGCTCGCACATTTCGCTGATCACCTGCTCGCCAAACGCCTGGATGCTCTGCGTGTCGTCGCCGTAGGCTTCAAGTTGCTTGCGAATCCAGCGTGGGATTTCTGCGCCACAAGCGTCAGAGAATCGAGCCAGCTTGCTGTAGTTGGTGATCGGCATAATGCCCGGCACAACAGGGATCATCACGCCTGCAGCTTCAACACGCTCGACAAAGCGGAAGTAGCTGTCGGCATTGAAGAAGTACTGGGTGATCGCACTGTCAGCACCCGCATGGGCCTTGCGCACGAAATTGTTGATATCGTCTTCGAAGTTGCGCGCTTGTGGGTGCATTTCCGGGTACGCGGCCACTTCGATGTGGAAGTGATCACCGGTTTCTTCACGAATGAAGCTCACCAGGTCATTGGCGTAACGCAGTTCACCACTGGCCATCCCCATACCCGAAGGCAGGTCGCCACGCAGTGCAACAATGCGTTTGATACCTGCAGCCTTGTACTGGGCCAACAGGCCGCGCAAATCGGCCTTGCTGTCACCCACGCACGACAGGTGCGGTGCAGCAGGCACTTTTACTTCGCTCTCCAGCTGCAGCACGGTATTGATCGTGCGGTCGCGGGTCGAGCCACCGGCACCGTAGGTGCAGGAGAAAAAATCCGGGTTATAGGTCGCCAGTTGGCGAGCCGTATTCATCAGCTTTTCATGTCCAGCATCGGTCTTGGTCGGGAAGAACTCGAAGCTGAAACGACGGTCTTGAGACATGGGAATACCCTTGCGTACGCGAAGGGGGGTTTATAACGCCCCCTGACGCTGAACTTTCACACAAAAAAAAGGCGGTCAGTGCAAGCCTGACCGCCTTTTTTAATCAGTAGCGGTAAGCGTCTGGCTTGAACGGGCCTTCGACGGTCACGCCGATGTAGTCGGCCTGAGTCTTGGTCAGTTGCGTTACAACGCCACCGAAGCCGCGAACCATTTCCAGGGCCACTTCTTCGTCCAGCTTCTTCGGCAGAACTTCTACAGTCAGACGCTCGGCTTGCAGCTCGGCAGGCAGGTCAGCGTACTTCTGGGCGAACAGGAAGATCTGGGCCAGAACCTGGTTGGCGAACGAGCCGTCCATGATGCGGCTTGGGTGACCTGTGGCGTTGCCCAGGTTAACCAGACGACCTTCGGCCAGCAGGATCAGGTAGTCATCATTCTGTGGGTCGAATTCGCCCAGGCCAGTACGGTGAACCTTGTGAACCTGTGGCTTCACTTCTTCCCATGCCCAGTTCTTGCGCATGAAAGCAGTGTCGATTTCGTTGTCGAAGTGACCAATGTTGCACACTACGGCGCGTTTTTTCAGCGCAGCCAGCATGTTTTTGTCGCACACGTTGACGTTACCGGTGGTGGTCACGATCAGGTCGATCTTGCCCAGCAGTGCCGCGTCGATGCTGGCAGCAGTACCATCGTTCTGGCCGTTGATGAACGGCGAAACCACTTCGTAGCCGTCCATGCACGCTTGCATGGCGCAGATCGGGTCGATTTCCGACACTTTTACGATCATGCCTTCCTGACGCAGGGACTGGGCCGAACCCTTGCCCACGTCACCGTAGCCGATGACCAGCGCTTGCTTGCCGGACAGCAGGTGGTCAGTACCACGCTTGATGGCATCGTTCAGGCTGTGACGGCAGCCGTACTTGTTGTCGTTTTTGCTTTTGGTGACCGAGTCGTTCACGTTGATCGCAGGGATCATCAGCTCGCCTTTGGCCAGCATGTCCAGCAGACGGTGTACACCGGTAGTGGTTTCTTCAGTCACGCCGTGGATCTTTTTCAGCATGGCCGGGTATTTCTTGTGCAGCAGCTCGGTCAGGTCGCCGCCGTCGTCGAGGATCATGTTGGCATCCCAAGGCTCGCCATCTTTGAGGATGGTTTGCTCAAGGCACCACTCGTACTCTTCTTCAGTCTCGCCTTTCCAGGCAAACACTGGGATACCGGCAGCAGCGATAGCGGCGGCAGCCTGATCCTGAGTCGAGAAGATGTTGCACGAGGACCAACGAACTTCGGCACCCAAGGCAACCAGGGTTTCGATCAGTACGGCAGTCTGGATAGTCATGTGAATGCAGCCCAGAATCTTCGCGCCCTTGAGCGGTTGTTCTGCTGCATAACGGCGGCGCAGACCCATCAGGGCTGGCATTTCGGACTCGGCGATGAACGTTTCGCGACGGCCCCATTGGGCAAGGGACATATCAGCGACTTTATAGTCGGTAAAACCTGCAGGCGTGTTTACAGCGCTCATCAAGAGCCTCCATTCGTTTAATCGCGAATGGGCGCCGTTGTGCGTTTAGTGCCTGAACAGGGGACCCTGAACAAACAACGCCCCATCCGAGCCTGACAGGTTGAACCTGCTGCAGCGCCCCTCGGACAGGTGGCGGGAACGGTACTGGGTAGAAATGACCGTTTTGAAGCGGGGGCTATTATAGCCATCCGGGCAAGTGATCCCAAGGCTTTTTCTTTGACCCTATCGAGACCATAGTCCAAGGTTAATAGAGCTAAGTGCCGTGGTCTGACATCATGGCCGGCATCTAAGGCAAGACGGTCAGGAGCGAATATGAATTTTCACACCCGTAAATGGGTTAAACCCGAAGACCTCAATCCCAACGGCACCCTGTTCGGTGGCAGCCTGCTGCGCTGGATCGACGAAGAAGCCGCGATTTACGCCATCGTCCAACTGGGCAACCAGCGCGTGGTCACCAAATACATCTCCGAAATCAACTTTGTCAGTGCCTCACGCCAGGGCGACATCATCGAGCTGGGCATCACCGCCACTGAATTCGGACGTACCTCCATCACCCTGACTTGCGAAGTGCGTAACAAGATCACTCGCAAAAGCATCCTGACGGTCGACAAGATGGTCTTCGTCAACCTGGGCGAGGACGGCCTGCCGGCACCCCACGGACGCACCGAGATCCGATACGTCAAAGACCAGTTTCAGGATGACGAGCAGGCGTGATGCCTGACCTGTGTAGTCGCTGCCGCAGGCTGCGAAGGGTTGCGCAGCAACCCGTTTAATTGGAGGCCCATCGGCCCCATCGCAGCCTTCGGCAGCGACTACAGGTTTTGAGTGAACAGCTACAGTCCATGCGTGTCGTATCTTTAAACACGCAACGGTCATGAAGCTCATGGACACGAAAAAATCCGGCAAGACCCCCAACCTGTCGGCTGAAGAAGAGCACGACGTCACCAAAAACCAGCCACCACGCGCTGCCGTTTTGCACGAAATCATTCGTTTGCAGGGCGATCAGGAACTGGAGCGCAGCATCGCTGCATTGTTTTGGTCGGCCCTGGCTGCCGGGCTCACCATGGGCCTGTCGCTTATGGCCATGGGTTTGCTCAACTCTCGACTGCCCAGCGGCGAAGCCTTCAAGGTCATCGCCAGTTTCGGCTACTGCGCAGGTTTTTTAGCGGTCATCCTCTCCCGCCAGCAACTATTCACCGAAAACACCCTCACCGCCGTACTGCCGATCATGAGCAAACCCACCCTGAACAATTTCGGCCGCCTGTTGCGATTGTGGTCAGTGGTACTGGTCGGCAATCTGATAGGCACTCTGCTGGTGGCCTACGTCATGTTGCACCTGCCGATTTTCGACACCCAGACCGACAAGGCCTTTCTTGAAATTGGCCGCAAGGTCATGGAGAACGACGCGAGTCAGATGTTTGCCAAGGGCATCATTTCGGGCTGGATGATCGCCACCATGGTCTGGATGATCCCGTCCATGGAAAGCGCAAAGATGTGGATCATCATCCTCATCACGTACCTGATGGCCCTGGGCGATTTCACCCACATTGTGGTTGGTACGGCTGAAGTGTCGTATCTGGTGTTCGCCGGCGAACTGCCCTGGAAGGACTTCTGGGTGATCTTCGCCGGCCCGACCCTGGCCGGCAATATCATCGGAGGCAGCTTTATCTTTGCCCTGATCAGTCATGCGCAGGTGCGCAGCGACACCAAAAAACCCACGCCAGACGCTCAGCGGCCCTGAGTCAGATGACGTAATGCGCGATGGCCACAAAATGCAGCAGGCTGCCGGCAATCACGAACAGGTGCCAAATGCCGTGGGCATGGCGCAGACGATGATCCAGGGCAAAAAAGATAATCCCCACGGTGTACATCACTCCGCCCGTGGCCAGCCAAATAAAGCCCGCGGTGCCCAGCGCCGCGAGTAACGGCTTGACGGCCACCAGCACAATCCAGCCCATCACCGCGTAAATCACGATAGACAGGATGCGCGCCTCGGAGCGTGGCTTGATCTCCTGCAACATGCCGATCACCGCCATGCTCCACACAATCCCGAACAGCGACCAGCCCCACGGCCCGTGCAGCGTGACCAGGCAAAACGGCGTGTAACTGCCCGCGATCAACAGGTAAATGGAGAGGTGATCGAACTTCTGCATGATCACCTTTGAGCGCCCGCGCACGCTGTGGTACACGGTGGATACGCTGTACAACAACACCAGCGTGACACCATAAATCGCCACACTCACAATCTTCTGCGGGCTGCCATCGAGGCACGCCATTACCAACAACCAGATACTGCCCACTGCTGCCGCAACCGCACCCACCAGATGGGTCCAGGCGTTGAGCTTTTCACCGTGATACATGTGCAACATCCTCAAGAACTGACAGTGCGACTGTGTCACCCGGTTACTAGATAAGGGTCAAGGTTGCGAAGTTAAAGGGCAATGCGGCGATCGTCGAAAACCAGCCTTGCTCAGCCTCTGTGGGAGCGAGCCTGCTCGCGATGGCCTCACTGCGCTTTGAATGGCAGACCGCAGTGTTTGAATCACGGGCAAATGTGCCCCATAAAAGCGGATTTTATAAGAGCGATCCCTTTCCCTTGCCCGACGTTTCCGAGACTGGGCCTTGCCCCAGCGTACGGCCCTCGCTGCGCTCGGCCTCCCGAAGGGCAGGCAGATCAAAAACCATTGCAAAAACAAGATCAACGGCCCGCCGAGGCGGCCTACAGGCCGACCTGTTTAGCGAAGCACATTTCTCTAAACAGGCCGGTTGGCAACAGAGTATCTACAGGCGTTATCCCCCGCGCACCAATTTCTCCAGCGCCAGCAAGTCCGGGATTTTCGCCACATGGTCCCCCACTTGCACCGCCGCACGCTCCAGCGGGCTGAGAGGTACGTCGACAAAGCTCAGTTGGCTGTCGAGGCGATAAGAGCGCGGAATGCCTTGCACCACCATGGCGATGAATTTCAGATGAGGGTCGCCGCCCAGCGTGTTGAGGACGACGATACGAGCTCGATCACCAATCACAATGGGATTGCCGCAGGCGGCTTCAAAGCTGATCAAGGGCAATTCGTGGTCGCGCCAGGTGATCTGGCGCAGGTGCCAGGGTGGTGAGTCGCTGCTGGGGTCGCCGCGCTGCCAGCCAATCAGCTCGGCAATGGCGATGTTGGGCAACAGCAGGTAGCGGTCGGCCAGCGGCAGCAGCAAGCCGGTCAGGCTACCCACTCGATGATCAAGCATGAAACTTGCTCCAGTAGGTGATGCGTTCCAGCAACACCGACTCTTGATACGGTTTGCCCAGGTAGTCGTTGACGCCAATAGCCATCGCACGGTTCTGGTGTTTTTGCCCGGTGCGCGAGGTGATCATGATGATCGGCAGGTCCTTGAGGCGCGGGTCGTTGCGCACGCGGGTGGCAACTTCAAAGCCGTCCATGCGCGGCATCTCGATGTCCAGCAGCATCAGGTCGGGGATGTGCTCTTCAAGTACGCTCATGGCATCGACCCCATCCTTGGCGGTGATAACGTTCATGCCGTTGCGCTCCAGCAGCCGACTGGTGACTTTGCGCACGGTGACCGAATCGTCCACCACCAGCACCAGCGTCGGACGCACGGCGGGGGTGAATTCCAGCGCGCCGACCGCTTCGTGATGCGCCCGCTGCAACGGCTGACGCGCCTGGTGGGCGCGAATATAGGCCAGCAGATCGAGGATCAGCACTACCCGGCCATCTCCCAGAATGGTCGCACCCGACAACCCCTGCACCCCGGTAAATTGCGGGCCGAGGCTTTTGACCACGATTTCTCGTGAGCCATCCAGCGCGTCGACCTGCAACGCCACGCGCTGATCCTGGCAATGCACCAGCAGCACCGGCAACGAATGGCTTTCGCCCACAAGCTTGGGCTTGCCCACGGTTTGCAGCAGCTCGCCCAGGTAACGCAACTCGTAGGTTTGCCCACCGTAGTGGTACAGCGGCGGGTTGAGCTGGTAATACCCCTCCAGCTCATTGGGCATGACCCGCACGATGCCTTCGACAGTGTCGAGCGCAATGGCGTACTGCTCGTCGGCGCATTGCACCATCAGCGCCCGGTTGAGCGAGACACTGAAGGGCAGGCGGATCTGAAAGTGCACGCCCTGCCCGGCGACCGAGTCGATGGTCATGCTGCCGCCCAACTGGCGCACTTCTTCGTGGACCACGTCCATACCGACGCCGCGCCCGGAGATCTGAGTGATTTTTTCTGCGGTGGAGAAACCCGGCTGCAGGATGAACTGCAACACCTCGCGGTCGCTGATCGTCACCTGCGGGTCCAGCAGGCCCCGCAAAATGGCTTTACGGCGCACGGCTTCAAGCGGTACACCGGCACCATCGTCATGCATGTCGAACACCACGTCGCCACCTTCGTACGACAGTTCCAGACTGATCAACCCCTGCTCCGGCTTGCCGCTGGCGTGACGGATGTCTGCAGGTTCAAGGCCATGGTCCACCGCGTTGCGCAACATGTGCTCCAACGGCGCAACCATGCGCTCAAGCACGTTGCGGTCAATTTCGGCTTCAGCGTTGATCACACTGAATTCGACCTGCTTGCCCAGCTCACTGGCCACCTGACGCACGACCCGCTTAAGGCGTGGCAATACGCGCTCGAACGGCACCATACGGGTGCCCATCAGACCTTCCTGTAATTGGGTGTTTACCCGCGCCTGTTTTTGCAACAAGCCGTGGGCGTCCTGATAACGTGCCGCCAGGGTGGCCTTGAGGTCGAGCAAGTCCGAGGCCGATTCAAACAACGCGCGGGACAGTTGCTGCAGCAGGGAATGGCGGTCCATCTCCAGCGGGTCAAATTCGTCGTAAGCCACGCCATCGGCTTCGGTGTGCGAGCGACTGTGCAGACGGCCCTGGGTTTCGCTGTCGAGACGACGCAGTTGGTCCTGCATCCGCTCAAGGGTGGTCTGCATTTCGTTGAGGGCGATCTGGCCATCGTTGACCTGCTGCTCAACGCGCCCGCGAATGGTCGAGGCTTCGCCCGCCAGGTTGACCAGGTCTTCCAGCAGCTCTGCTGGCACCTTGAGGGTGTCCAGCCCCGTGCGCTCACCTTCGGGCAATGGCGGCGCCACAGGCTCCGGTTTGGTCGCTGCGGAGGCTTCCTGCCGGGTGTTGCGTTCAATCCTGCGGATTTTCTCCATCAGGGCCTGGGCCGAAGGCAGCGGCTGGCCACTGCGCAACGCATCAAACATTTGCGCCAACTGGTCATGGCAACGCTCAAGCAATACAAACAACTCGGCATTGGGTGCCAGCAAGCCCACTGAAATATCTTCGAAGAGAGTCTCAAGTTCGTGGGCAAAGTCGCCAATGGCAGCGACCTCAACCATCCGCGCGCCGCCCTTGAGGGTGTGCAGGTCACGCAGCAGGTTTTCGACTTCAAGGTGGTTCTGGGGGTCGGCTTGCCATCGCGACAACGCCGTGCCCGAGCTTTCAAGGATGTCGAAAGCTTCATCGAGGAAAATATCCTGCAACTCAGGGTCGCCCGTGTTCAGTGCGACATTGGGCTCGGCTTCGGTGTTGTTCGGCTCCACAGGCGAATGTCTGTAAAGACGAAATCCGCGAATAGCTTCGATCAGTTCATAAGACTCGCTCAACGGCTGCTTGTGCTTGAGCTGCTCAAGCAGCTGCGCCAGTTGTTCATGACTGCGCTCAAGCAAGCGGCGCAACGCCGGGCTTTCACTCAGGCGCCGGTCCAGCAGGCCTTCGTACAAGTGCTCCAGCTCATGGGCCAGATCGGCAATGGGCTCGATCCCGGCCATGCGCGCCCCGCCCTTGAGGGTGTGCAAGTCGCGCTGCAAGGACGTCAGGGACGCCAGGCTGTCGGGGGCGCTCAGCCAGCGCTGCAAGGCCTGCCCGACACTGTCGAGAATATCCACCGCCTCTTCGAGAAAGATTTCGACAATTTCCTCGTCGACATCATCGTCCTGCCCCGCGCCCAACTGCTCGGTGGCGGCACCCAGCTCGGTGATGTCCAGCGTCTGGCCGCCATCACGGCGTATCAGCCCCGTGGCATCAGGCGCCAACCCTTCGTGCAGCAGCGCATGCAAGGTCTGGATCAGCTCCGGTTGCGGGATGATTTCCTGCCCCGCCGCCAGTTGATCAAGCATGTTGATCAGCCCTTCCTGAGCATCATCGGCCGCCTCGAAGAACCGTTCACTGGCCGCCAGGCTGCTTTCTTCAACAGCCCCATACAGGTCGAGCAAGGCTTCGCACAATGCATCAATGGGCTGCAGGTCAAGCACGTGTGCGGCCTGGGCCAGGCCCGTCAGTTGGTCCAACAGGGTATCGAGCCCCTCGCGCTGCTGGGGGTTCTGATGCCAGTTTTTAAGCAGGTCTTCGGCATCAAACAGAATGTCCATGCTCTCGCCCAGAAACTCGGTAATCCGTTGCGGGTCGCGCTGGGTCACCCAACTGCTGGTGGGCGTATTGAGCAGGGTCTCAAGGCGGGTGGCTATCAGGCGCTCGGTGCGCTCGATCAGTGAGCGGGCGCCCTTGATGTCGGCCAGCGGGTCGCTATCAAGCTGCTTGAGGCCGCGATGCATCAAGACGTCGGCCTCCCTCAACAGCTCGATTTCATCCTGCCCAAGGGCAAGATGATGGGCCTTGTATTCACGGACCAGATGATCGAGTGGTGCAGCCAGTTCGGCCATGTGCACCACGCCCGCCATGTGCGCGCTGCCTTTAAGGGTGTGCATGGCCAGTTGTAAATCGTCGCTGGCATACAGCGGCATTTGCTCTTGGGCCCGATCCAGAAAACGATCAAGACGCTCAAGGTGGGTTTGCGCTTCCTGTCGGAAGATGTCCAGCAGCTGCGGGTCGAAATGGCTGGTGTCCTGCGCGATCAATAGCGGCTGCGGCCCACCTTTGGCCAGGCGCTGTGCCCGAACGGCCAGTTGGTCGACATCTTCACGCTGACGCTGGCTTTGCTCGGCAAACGCCTGGATCAACTCGGGCAGCATCACCAGCACGTCTTCGAGCAGTTGATAGATCTCCTGGGACGGTGCCACGCTGCGCTCAATGACCCGATTGAGCAGGTTTTCGACCGCCCACGCCAACTCCGCCAGCACCAGCGCACGCACCATACGCCCGCTGCCCTTGAGGGTGTGAAAGCCGCGCCGCAGTTCAGCCAGTGCGGCGCTGTCCGCCGGATTGGCGACCCATTGCGGCAAACAATCGTGCAGGGTGATCAGTACTTCGTCGGTCTCTTCCAGAAAGACTTCCAGCAATTCTTCATCCAGCGGTTCTTCATCAACCGGCGGTGGCAGCAAACTGGCGGGCATGTGCCGGGCAGGCGGATTGAGCGCAGACAGCGGACTCGCCAGCACGTCGGCCAGGCTTTGTGCCTGCAGATCCGGCATCTGCTGTTGTTCTGCCGGGCCGGGCACGTCATCGAGCGAGGTAGCGGGGGATACAGCCGGGACATAACCCAGCCTGGCCAGGCTGCTTTGGGCCCAATCCAGCACCCGTTCACCCGCTGCACCCGGGTCTTGGGCCAGACGTTCGAGGTAATACTCGATGCTGGTCAGTGCTTCTGCCAGATGATCCAGTTGCTGCTCGGTGGGCGTGTCCGGGCCCTGCAGCAGGCGCTCGCACAGATAGTCATGGCAGGCTTGCAGCAGGCTGGCTGCGCGGCTCAGAGGGATCATCGCCAGCGCGCCACGAATTTGTGTCAGCAATGCGGGCAGTGGCTCCAGGTGCACGCGGTCGTGGCCTGCCGTCAGGTAGTCAGTGATCAGGTCCTTGACGTCCTCAAGGCCGATGCGCGCCTCCTTGATCACCAACTGATGGATCTGCATCAAGTCGGTCGTGGGCAAACGGCTTTCTTCGCGCTGCGAAGGCTCAACGCTGCCGACCATGCCAGCCAAGGTGGCTTCGACGTAAAGCAGGGCCGACGCGACATCCATCAACACCGCATCGGTAGGCTCGCGCTGGCCCTGGGCCAGGCTCTGCATCACCGCCAGTTGGTCGATGATGACTTTTCGCGGCTGACCAAACCCCAGCACCGCCAGGGTATCGGCGATCTGACGCAACGGTGCCATCAGGCTGCTCAGCTCCGAGACGTGCAAGCGGTCGCTGCGCACAAACAGATCGAGGCGTTCCTTGACCCGCACCAGCTCTTCGCACAAGGCCGCGACCACAGAGCGCATCGCGTCGCGGTCAGGGCCCGCCAATCGCGCGCGCTCCTCATCGACCATCGCCGCATCGGGCATGGCCTGGTCCAGTTCGTAATGGTTCTTCAAGGCGAGCATTTTCGAAGTCGGGTGCTCGGCCTTGGCGATGTAAAACAGCAGGCTGGTGAGCAGTTCTTCGGGCGCAGGCTGGTTAATGGCCTCGATGCCCTGCTCCAGCAGGCGCTTGAGCTCCTTGTCAGACTTTTTAAGCAGGCTGCGCAGAGCCGGGCTGTTGGGCACGCGGCCTTTAAGCATGCCGTCGACCAGGGCTGCGGCTATTTTCCACAATGCGTTGAGAGGCGACCCCAGGCACAGGCTTTGAAGCCGCGCGAACACGCCAGCCATTATTTCCAGATTGGCCTGCACGGCCTCCCCACGGCGCAAACCCAGAAACGCGGTCTGCAGGGTATGCCGCAGAATCCGCAGCTCACGGGGCAAGTCAGCCGGGAGCAAACGGGCCAGGGCGGTCTGGTCCAGTGGGGGCAATACCTGCAAGGGCGGGCTGAACAGGCTGGTTTCCGAGAGCAGGGCTTCGCCACGGGCGCTGCGCAAGTCATTGAGCAATGGCAACACCACCAATGGCCAATCGCGTCGGGCGCTGTGCACACGGTCCAGGTACAACGGCAATTGGCTGAACGCTTGCTGCAGTAACCGCAGGGCTTCCTCAAGCTGGCTGACGCGGCCCTCTCGCAAGGCAACAACCAGTTGCTCCATCTCTTCAGCCAGCAAGGCTGCGCCGTAGAATTCGACCATCAGCAAGCTGCCATGCACCTGATGGATACAGGCCAGACACTGCTCCAGCGTGTGGGCGGCAGGCTGTTGCGCGTAGGCATCCAGTGCCACTCGGGCCTGTTTCAGTGTGTGAGCAATTTCGCCTTTGACCCACTCAAGAGCCACATAGTCGTGCCGGTCAACCATAACGACTCCATTCAGAATTGCAGCGCATTACTGTGGCCCAAGGTCTTTTGGCGGTGCGGGCAATGTGAAGCCGGATACCGAGCGCCGCAGTTGACTGGCCATTTTGGCCAGATTACCGATGCTGTCGGCGGTCGCAGTGGACCCAGACGAAGTCTGGTTGGTGATTTGCTGAATGACGTTCATGGTCAGGGAAATCTGCGCTGCCGACGTGGTCTGCTGCTGTGCGGCGTTGGAAATGCTTTGAATCAGGTCCGCCAGGTTTTGCGACACGCCTTCGATCTCCTCCAGCGCCACACCGGCGTCGTGGGCCAGACGGGCACCCCGCACCACCTCGGTGGTGGTTTGCTCCATGGAAATCACCGCCTCATTGGTGTCGGCCTGAATGGCCCGCACCAGGGTTTCGATTTGCCGTGTAGCCGCCGAGGAACGTTCGGCCAGACGCTGTACTTCGTCGGCGACCACGGCAAACCCGCGACCGGCGTCACCCGCCATCGAGGCCTGAATGGCCGCGTTCAACGCCAGAATATTGGTTTGATCGGCAATGTCATCAATCAGGCTGACAATGTCGCCGATTTCCTGGGAAGACTCGCCCAAGCGCTTGATCCGCTTGGCAGTGTCCTGAATCTGATCGCGAATGTTGTCCATGCCATGAATGGTGTTGTGCACCACTTCATTGCCCTTGTTGGCAATCGCCACGGAGCGCTCCGCCACCGCAGAAGACTCCGACGCGTTGGCCGACACCTGATCGATGGAGTGGGCCATTTGCTGGATGGCTCCCGAAGCCTCGGCAATTTGCTGGGCCTGATGCTCAGAGGCCTCGGCCAGCTGCATGGCTGTGGCCTGGGTTTCCTGCACGGCGGCCGCGACCTGGCCTGCTGTGTGGTTGATCGTGGCCACCAGTTCGCGCAGTTGGTCGATCGAGTAGTTGATGGAGTCGGCGATGGCCCCCGTAAAATCTTCGGTGACAGAGGCCGTCACCGTCAGATCACCGTCGGCCAAGTCGGCAATTTCGTCCAGCAAGCGCATGATCGCGTTCTGGTTTCGCTCGTTCTTTTCAGCCGTTTCACGCAGTTGGCGATTGGTTTCGCGCACCATCACCAACCCGATCAGGATGATAGATGCCAGTGCCAGCAAGCCCAGTACGTAACCGCCAATGATGTCGAGAGAGCGCCCGGTGGCAAGATTTTCAAAGCCGTTGGCCAGGGTCGACGCTTCATCGAGCAGGGTTTGTGACAGGCTGAAAATGGTGTTTGCGGCTTCCCGTACGTGGAACAGCTGCGGCGAGGTTTCAATGATTTCATCCACTGAACCGGACACAAACTGGAACAGCTCGGAAATTTCCTGCAAGCGGGCGCGGGCATCCTTGTCTTCGACCTGGGTAATCCTCATCCCGTCATTGCCTTCCAGCATGCCGTTCAGCACTTGCCCGAAGCGGTTGGCATCACGCCCAAAAGCACCGGCGGCCTGATCTGCATTTTCATCGCCGGCCAACACCGTATTCACTGCACCCAGAATCCGCTCGGCGAGTAATGACTGACGCTGCGCCAGCGCCACCTGGCTGGCCGGCGCGCCACGCTGCAAGAGGATTTCGACGACTTTTTCGTATTCGACCTGCAGCTGCGGCACGGTTTCGGCCAGTGTCGCGGCCACTTGATGCAGCGACAGTACGGTTTGCTCGCTGGCTAAAATGGCGTTGACGTTGCTCAGCAACAGCTCCCAGTCACGCTGTACCGCCTGCATTTCCTTGTGCACGGCTGGCGGTGCGGGAGGTAGACCCGTCACCGCATCACCTTTTTTCAGATAGCCCCAACGCTGGCTGAAATCGTTTCGCGCATCGATCAGCAACTTGAACGCGGCAGCTTTACCGGCTGCGGCCTCGGTGGCGTTTTTGGCGATACGCTGGGACAGGACCCGCAACTCACCTGCGTGGCTGATGTATTGCTTGTCGTAATTGGATTGGGTGTTGAGGTAAGCAAAGTTGGCGAACAACAGCATGATGAACACAATCAGGGCGATAAAAAGCACGATGATCTGCGAACGACTGCGCGACCCTTCCATTGGTTTAGCGGTATTGGCTGTGGTCATCAATCAGGTCCTGAGATCCCGTTTTAAAGCGTGAGGTCTGTTCACACGGCCACCGCCCAGAATTGCGGCGCCTGAGCCAGGGCAAAAGGGCTAAAAACCCACCAAGGGTGTTCACCCGCAAAATGCCCCTGCACATAAGGCGCGAACATCGGATGAGGCAACGCGTGCGTATCGGCATTGAGGTCGGCATGGGCAAAGTGTTGCATGCCCTGCACCTCATCCACCTGCAACCCGACAAACACGTCTTTATATTCCAGCACCAGCACCCGGCGCTGTTTGCGCAAGGGCGACAGCTCAACCCCGAAAAAGCCGCACAAATCCATGATCGGCAGCAATTGACCGCGCAGATTGGCCACGCCCTTGACCCAGGGCTTTACACCGGGCAACAAGGTGAATCGCGGCTCATGGAGGATTTCGGCAATTTCGCCCATCGGCGCCACAAAACAATGCTCGCCGATTCGAAAACCAATGCCGCTCCAGGTATCGAGCTGCGCTTGCGCAGGCACCAGGCCCGCCGCCAGCTGGCGACAGCGCTGGTCAATTTCAAGCAGCAGTTCGAAGGCAGTCAGTGAGCCAGGCATAAGGCGGCCGTCATTTAGGAGGGTTTTCTTCCAGGACTTTTTTGACCTTGAGGATCAGTTGCTCTTCATCGACCGGCTTGGTGAGGTAGCCCTTGGCCCCTTGTCGTTGTGCCCAGACCATGTCGGTTTCCTGATCCTTGGTCGTCACAACGATAACCGGAATGTGGCTGGTTTCCGGGTCCTTGGTCAGCTGGCGTGTGGCCTGAAAGCCATTGAGGCCCGGCATCACGATGTCCATCAACACGACATCGGGCTTTTCCTGACGTGCCAAGGCAACGCCGTCGGCGCCGTTTTCAGCCTTGAGCACTACGTGGCCGTGCTTTTCGAGCATGCCGGTCAATTTGTACATTTCAGTCGGCGAGTCATCGACGATCAGAATGCGAGCCATGGTGTTCCCCATTTATAAGGTGGTTGGCCGGCTGGCCGGGCTTCATTGAGCACTTTGTACGATGTTGAAGGCTGGCACATGGGCCTTGATTGCGCTCAGCAATTCATCGCGGCTAAAAGGCTTGGTCAAAAATTGATCAGAACCAACAATCCGGCCCTTGGCCTTGTCGAACAGGCCGTCCTTGGATGACAGCATGATCACGGGGGTCGACTTGAACGCCCGGTTGCTCTTGATCAGCGCGCAGGTCTGATAGCCATCCAGGCGCGGCATCATGATGTCGACAAAGATGATGTGCGGATGATGGTCAACAATTTTGGCCAGCGCGTCGAAACCGTCGATGGCGGTAATGACCTCGCAGCCCACGTTTTTCAGCAGCGTTTCGGCGGTGCGGCGAATGGTTTTCGAATCGTCGATCACCATCACCTTCAAGGCGCTGGAATGCTTTTCCATATGTGCTCTACCATCGCCACGGCGACCCATTTTGTTACAACTGTGCGACTTAAAACCCCAACTCCTTGATGGACAAGGGCTGAAAGCACTGTGCGAGCCTTTTTAGCACAGTCACGACCGTCAATCTATCGAACGGCCCAAGGCAGGCTGGAGCAGGTGGTTTTTCCTTGACCGGGGCCACACTGAGCGCCACTCTGGCGCCACTTTTCAGAGCCTTTGCGACCACTATTCATTTGAGGAATTTGCCATGAGCGTTCGAGTCGGGATTGTCATGGACCCCATTGCGGGCATCTCCTATAAAAAGGACAGCTCGCTGGCCATGTTGCTGGCCGCCCAGGAGCGCGGCTGGACCCTGTTCTACATGGAACAGCAAGACCTTTACCTGAATGAAGGCAAAGCGCGCGCCCGGATGAAGCCGCTGAAGGTGTTCGCCAACCCTGAAAAATGGTTTGAGCTGGACGCCGAGACCGACACGGCCCTGAGCGATCTGGACGTGATCCTGATGCGCAAGGACCCGCCCTTCGACATGGAGTTCGTGTACTCCACCTACCTGCTGGAGCAAGCCGAGCGTGATGGCGTACTGATCGTCAACAAGCCGCAAAGCCTGCGCGACTGCAACGAAAAACTGTTCGCCACCCAATTCACCCAGTGCACGCCGCCCACCGTGGTCAGCCGCCGCGCCGATGTGTTGCGTGAGTTCGCCGCCCTGCACGGTGACGTGATTCTCAAACCGCTGGATGGCATGGGCGGGACGTCGATTTTCCGTCACCGCGTGGGCGATCCTAACCTGTCGGTGATTCTCGAAACCCTGACCGCCAACGGCACCCAGCAAATCATGGCGCAGGGCTATTTGCCGGCGATCAAGGACGGCGACAAACGCATCCTGATGATCGACGGCGAGCCTGTCCCGTATTGCCTGGCGCGTATCCCGGCGGCTGGCGAAACCCGTGGCAACCTGGCTGCTGGCGGTCGTGGCGAAGCCCGCCCGCTAAGCGACAAGGACCGCTGGATTGCGGCTCAGGTAGGCCCGACGCTGCGTGAAAAAGGCCTGCTGTTTGTCGGTCTGGACGTCATCGGTGAGCACCTGACCGAAATTAACGTGACCAGCCCGACCTGCATCCGCGAGATCGACAACGCATTCGGCACCCATATCGGCGCCCTGCTGATGGATGCGATTGAGCGCAAGCTCGCCGCGCGCTGATCTGCAACACCCAGTAATAGGCCAACATTGCGGTATCATGCCCCCCCTGTGAAACCCGCGATGTTGGTCTTTTTGCCATGACACTCCCCAGCGACCTCCCCCCCGAACTCAGCCATAAAGGCGTGCGGGCGGCCGATCGCCTTGGATTTACCCTGTTTGTGGCGGCGCTGATTCATATCGTAGTGATTGTGGGCGTGGGGTTCAGCATGACCGAACCCAAACAGATCAGTAAAACCCTGGAGATCACGCTCTCCACATTCAAAAGCGAAAAAGCCCCGGAGAAAGCGGACTTTTTAGCGCAGGACAATCAGCAAGGCAGCGGCACACTGGATAAAAAAGCCGTGCCCAAGACCACTGAAATCGCCCCTTTCCAGGACAACACTGTCAAAAAGGTCACCCCGCCGCCCGCCGCCAAGCCCGAGCAAACCCAGGCCGCGCCCAAGGCAGCCGTGACCACCGTGGCGCCAACGCCCAAAAAAGCCCCGAGCCAGCCGCAGAAGGTCAAAACCGAAGCGGCGCCCAAGGCCAGCCTTCCAACGTTCGACAGCTCACAGCTGTCCAGCGAGATATCCAGCCTGGAGGCCGAACTGGCCAACGAGCAACAGCTGTATGCCAAGCGCCCGAAGATCTACCGCATGAGCGCGGCCTCGACCATGCGCGACAAAGGCGCCTGGTACAAAGAGGACTGGCGCAAGAAGATCGAGCGCATCGGCAACTTGAACTACCCCGAACAGGCTCGGCGCGAAAAAATCTACGGCAAGCTGCGGCTGCTGGTGTCGATCAATCGGGACGGTTCGCTGCATGAAGTGCTGGTACTTGAGTCCTCGGGCCAGCCGCTACTGGATCAGGCGGCACAACGCATCGTGCGCCTGGCCGCCCCCTTTGCACCGTTCACGGGCGACCTGGCGGACATCGACCGGCTCGAAATCATCCGCACCTGGAAGTTTGCCCAGGGCGACCGGCTTTCGAGCAACTGATACACAGGGCAGCTGTGGAAGCGGGCTTGCTCGCGATTGGAGCGCTGCGTTTTACCGTTAAACCGCGCCGCCTGTATCGCGAGCAAGCCCGCTCCCACAAAGACCCAGTAATCTTAAGCTTCAAACTTGTCAGTTCACGTTGCCAGCGCCACACTAAGACTCATGAAAAACCACGCACCGACTTACCTCAAGCATCAATTCCTGATCGCCATGCCGCACATGGCCGACCCGAACTTTGCCCACACCTTGACCTACATCGTCGAGCACACGGCCAGTGGCGCAATGGGCCTGGTGATCAATCGCCCGCTGGAGCTCAGCCTGGCGGATATTCTTGAGCAGTTGCGCCCTGAAAAACCCTCCTCGCCCCTGTGCCAGCACGTTCCGATCTACGGCGGTGGGCCGGTGATGATTGATCGGGGATTTGTCCTGCACCCCACAGGGATGAGCTTTGACGCCACAGTCGAGCTGGACGACGGACTGGCCCTCAGCACGTCAGCCGATGTGCTGTTCAGCATTGCTGACGGTCGCGGCCCCAATCGCAGCCTGATTTGCCTGGGCTATGCCGGTTGGGAAGCGGGTCAGCTGGAAGCCGAACTGGTCGACAACGCGTGGCTCACCTGTCCGTATGCCGCTGACATCCTGTTTGAAACCCCTAGCGAGCTGCGCCTCGACGCGGCCGCCAAACACCTCGGAGTTAACCTCAATTTGTTAAGCACTCAAGCAGGCCATTCCTGATGGCCGGCCTTCGTTTACTGCTGGGCTTTGATTACGGCACCCGCTCCATCGGCGTCGCTGTCGGCCAGATGATTACCGGCCAGGCCCGTGAGCTGTGCAACTTGAAAGCTGAAAATGGTATTCCCAAATGGGAAGAAATTGAAAAGCTGATCAAGGAATGGCAGCCAGACGCAATGGTGGTCGGCATGCCGTTGAACATGGACGGCACCCCAAGCGACTTCTGCGCCCGTGCGCAAAAATTTGCCAACCGTCTGAATGGCCGCTTCAATCTGCCCGTCTATACCCATGATGAACGCCTGACCACCTTCGAGGCCAAGGGCGAACGCCGGGCCCAGGGCGGTCAGCGCGGCAGTTACCGCGACAACCCCGTTGATGCCATCGCCGCCAAACTGGTGCTGCAAGGCTGGCTCGACGAAAACCCGGCTCAATCCCAAGACTGACCCGGCGCTTGAATCACTCGACCTGCCCCATTGTTTGCGCCCGCCGCTGCACGCTTTGCTGCGCGGGCCTTTAAAGGAGCCACCATGATCCTGCCTGTTCCCGCTGAACTGATCTCTCAGATGGCCCTTGATCTCAAGGCTCATCTGGCCCGTCGCGGCATCACCGAACCGCGTTTTATCGGTATCCGCACTGGCGGCATCTGGGTTGCCCAGGCGCTGCTGCGAGCACTCAACAGCGATGCTCCACTGGGTACGCTGGACGTCTCGTTCTACCGCGATGACTTCAGCCAGAACGGCCTGCACCCGCAAGTGCGCCCCTCTGAACTGCCGTTTGAAATCGAAGGCCAGCATCTGGTGCTGATCGACGACGTGCTGATGAGCGGTCGTACCATCCGCGCGGCACTGAACGAGTTGTTCGACTATGGTCGTCCGGCCAGCGTGACGCTGGTCAGCCTGCTGGACCTGGACGCGGCGGAGCTGCCGATCCGGCCTGACGTGGTGGGGGCGACCTTGTGCCTCAAGCCGAGCGAGCGAGTAAAATTGTCCGGCCCGGCCCCCCTGACACTCGAACTTCAAGACCTAGCCCTCTAAGAGACCATTGCGATGACGCCTACAGACGCCAAGCGCCCGCTGCAGCTCAATGATCAGGGCCAGCTGCGCCACTTTCTGTCGCTCGACGGTTTACGCCGTGAGCTGCTGACTGAAATCCTCGACACCGCTGACTCGTTCCTCGAAGTCGGCGCCCGAGCGGTGAAAAAAGTCCCGTTGCTGCGCGGCAAGACCGTGTGCAACGTGTTCTTCGAAAACTCCACTCGCACCCGCACCACCTTTGAAATGGCCGCCCAGCGTCTGTCTGCTGACGTGATCACGCTCAACGTGTCGACTTCGTCGGCGAGCAAGGGCGAAACCCTGCTCGACACCCTGCGCAACCTTGAAGCCATGGCCGCGGACATGTTCGTGGTGCGCCACGGCGACTCCGGCGCTGCCCACTTCATCGCTGAGCATGTGTGCCCGCAAGTAGCGATCATCAACGGCGGCGATGGCCGTCACGCGCACCCGACCCAGGGCATGCTCGACATGCTGACCATTCGTCGGCACAAGGGTGGCTTTGAAAACCTCTCGGTGGCCATCGTCGGCGACATCCTGCACTCACGGGTGGCGCGTTCAAACATGATCGCCCTCAAGACCCTCGGTTGCCCTGACATCCGCGTGATTGCGCCCAAGACCCTGCTGCCGATCGGCATCGAGCAATACGGCGTGAAGGTCTACACCGACATGACCGAAGGCCTGAAAGACGTCGACGTGGTGATCATGCTGCGCCTGCAGCGCGAGCGCATGTCCGGCGGCCTGCTGCCGAGCGAAGGCGAGTTCTACCGCCTGTTCGGCCTGACCACTGCGCGCCTGGCCGGCGCCAAGCCCGATTGCATCGTGATGCACCCGGGCCCGATCAACCGCGGCGTCGAGATCGAATCCGCCGTGGCCGATGGCCCGCACTCGGTGATTCTCAATCAAGTGACCTACGGCATTGCCGTACGCATGGCGGTGTTGTCCATGACCATGAGCGGGCAAACCGCCCAGCGCCAATTCGAACAGGAGAACGCCCAGTGAAGCTCAGCATTCTCGGCGCCCGTGTAATTGATCCGGCCACCCGGCTGGATCAAGTGACTGACCTGCACCTGGAAGCCGGCAAGATCGTTGCCATTGGCGCAGCGCCAACCGGTTTCGCCCCGACAAAGACCATTGAGGCCAAAGGCCTGGTGGCCGCGCCGGGGCTGGTTGACCTGAACGTTGCCCTGCGCGAGCCGGGTTACAGCCGCAAAGGCACCATTGCCAGCGAAACCCGCGCGGCAGCAGCCGGTGGCGTTACCAGCCTGTGCTGCCCGCCACACACCAAACCGGTCCTGGATACCTCAGCGGTAGCCGAGCTGATCCTTGACCGCGCCCGCGAAGCCGGCAACTGCAAAGTGTTCCCCATTGGTGCACTGAGCAAAGGCCTGGAGGGCGAGCAGCTTGCAGAGTTGATCGCCTTGCGCGACGCGGGCTGTGTGGCGTTTGGCAATGGCCTTAACAGCTTCACCAATACCCGCACCCTGTGCCGGGCACTGGAATACGCAGCCACTTTCGACCTGACCGTGATTTTCCACTCCCAGGACCGTGATCTGGCCGAAGGCGGTATTGCCCACGACGGCGCGATGGCCGCGTTCCGTGGCTTGCCGGGCATTCCGGAAACCGCCGAAACCGTGGCGCTGGCCCGCGATCTGCTGCTGGTTGAACAAAGCGGCGTGCGCGCCCACTTCAGCCAACTGACCAGCGCACGGGGCGTAGCCCTGATCGCCCAGGCTCAGGCACGCGGCCTCAAGGTCACCGCCGATGTGGCGCTGTATCAGCTTATTTTGACGGATGAGGCCCTGGAGGATTTCTCCAGCGTTTACCACGTGCAACCGCCGTTGCGCACCCGTGCCGACCGCGAGGGCCTGCGCGAGGCAGTGAAGTCGGGTGTGGTGCAAGCCATCTCCAGCCATCACCAGCCCCACGAGCGTGACGCTAAACTGGCACCGTTCGGCGCAACCGAGCCGGGCATGAGCAGTGTTGAAGTCTTGCTGCCGCTGGCGATGACACTGGTAGAAGACGGCCTGCTGGACTTGCCGACACTGCTTTCTCGCCTCAGCGCAGGCCCGGCTCAGGCCCTGCGCCTGCCGGCCGGCAAACTGGCGGTGGGTTCGGCTGCAGATCTGGTGCTGTTTGACCCGGCGGCCTCGACCCTGGTCGGTGAAAAATGGCTTTCCAAAGGCGACAACTGCCCGTTCCTCGGCCATTGCCTGCCGAGTGCCGTGCGGTACACGTTGGTGGATGGCCGGATCAGTTACGAAGGCTAACGCGCTGCACATAATCTGTCGCCGTGGGAGCGAGCCTGCTCGCGAAGATCATTCGCGAGCAGGCTCGCTCCCACAGGGGCAGGGCTTGTGAGTTAACGACGCTCTGCGTTCTTGATCGAGATCTGGGTATTCAAGGTCCAGAAGTCATACAGGATACCGATCAGAAACAAACCGCCGGTAAACAGGTAGATGATCCCTGTGATCCATTTGCCCATGTACATGCGGTGTACGCCGAACAACCCCAGAAACGTCAGCAGAATCCAGGCCACGCTATAGTCGGTGTCGCCTGAGGTGAATCGCAAGTCAGCTTCACGGTCCATGCTCGGGATCAGGAACAAGTCGATCAACCAGCCAATTCCCAATAAGCCCAAGGTGAAAAACCAGATCGTCCCGGTCACCGGCTTGCCGTAATAGAAGCGATGCGCTCCCAGAAAACCAAAAATCCACAGCAGGTAGCCCAGCACTTTGCTGTGAGTATCGCGCTGTATATCGTCTCGATAGCCGCTCATAAATGCCCTCTGTGCTGCTGATAGAAAAATATTGTGAAGTTTTTTGTGACTTTTTTACTGTCGTGCAAAAGGTAAAAGTGTCTTACAAGAAATGGCGCAAAGCCTTGTAGGACCTGACCTGTACCCTTCTCATGTGACAATTTGCCACCACGTTTGCGGAATTTGACCCCATAGTCCAACTGACAAATGGCCTGAGAAAGGACAAAAAAGCTGTTATAAAGTTTCGCGTTTACAACCATTGAGCCCTGCCGAATGCGTCCTATATTCAAGACATGGCTAACCATTTGCCTATTATTGCCACTGGCCGCCCACGCCACCAATCGTGAGCAACATCTTCCTTCAGGCTTCACTGGCTACACCGCAAAATCATCTGCGGGCGCCACTTACGTTGCCTCTAACAGCAAGACCGTAGCACGTCCTGCAACCAGTAAAGCCCACCGCAAAGCCCCAGGCAAAATTGCGACCGCTTCCCTGGCAGCCGCCAACAAGCAAAGCAGCACGGTCCTGAGCCGCGCTGTAAACGTGTTGGGTACCCCTTATCGTTGGGGCGGCAGCAGCCCAAGCAAAGGGTTTGACTGCAGCGGCCTGGTCAAATACGCCTTTAATGACGTTGCGGCAGTCGATTTGCCTCGCACCTCCAGCGAAATGGCCAGCGGTCATGGTCAAAAGGTCGAACGCAAGGACTTGAAGCCTGGCGACCTGCTGTTTTTCAACATCAAGAGCCGCAAGGTCAACCACGTTGCCATTTACCTGGGCAACGACCGGTTTATCCACGCCCCGCGTCGCGGCAAGTCGGTGACTATCGACACGCTGAAAAAGCCTTACTGGCAGAGCCACTACGTGGTCGCCAAGCGCGTATTACCTAAAGAGAAAACCCCGCTGCAGGTTGTGCAACGCTAAAGCTGTGGGAGCGGGCTTGCTCGCGATGGGAGCGATGTGGTTCACCCGCTGAACCGCGCCGCCTGGATCGCGAGCAAGCCCGCTCCCACAGAAACAACACCCCCACCCCGTTATTGCGTCTGCCCCTGCTCTCTCAGCCGGTTCAGACCCATCTCCAGCGTCTGCATGCCCACCGCTGCGCCGGTCTGGATTGCTGAAACCATCTGCGCCACCTTGTTCTCCCGAATCAGATGTCGAATCGCAGGCGTCGCCAACATGATTTCGTGAGCCGCCACACGCCCCCCGCCTATTTTTTTCACCAGCGTCTGGGAAACCACGGCCTGCAGTGACTCTGAAAGCATGGCCCGCACCATCGCCTTTTCGTCGCCTGGAAACACATCCACCATACGGTCGACGGTCTTGGCCGCCGACGATGTGTGCAATGTGGCTAACACCAGATGCCCGGTTTCGGCCGCGGTCAGCGCCAGCCTTATGGTGTCCAGGTCACGCATCTCGCCCAGCATGATCACATCCGGGTCTTCACGCATGGCCGAACGCAAGGCAGCTGCAAAACTGTGGGTATGGCGATACACCTCACGCTGGCTGATCAGGGATTGACGCGGCTCGTGGATAAATTCGATGGGGTCTTCAAGGGTGAGGATGTGCCGTTGGCAGGTGCGATTGAGGTGATCAATCATTGCCGCCAGGGTGGTGGTTTTGCCCGAACCCGTCGCCCCCGTGACCAGGACCAGCCCGTGAGGGGCATGACAGAGCTGACTGAATACGTCACCCAGACCCAACGATTCAAGGCTGGGCACCTCTTGGCCGATGCGCCGAAACACCGCCCCGGGGCCACGCTGCTGCTCGAAAGCATTGACCCTAAAGCGGCCCAGCTCCGGCAAGGCGTACGCAAAATCGGCTTCGAGGTGCGCCTCGAACCCGCGGCGCTGTGCTTCACTCATGATGCCGTGAACAAGCCCTCGCACCTGATCTGCCCCCAGCACCGGAAAATCGCAGCGCTGCATGTCACCGTCTATGCGCAGCATCGGCACCACGCCAGCTGACAGGTGCAAGTCCGAAGCCCCGTGATTGACGCTGAACGCCAACAGGTCGGCGATATCCATCCCCCCTCCCAATTCCAGTAGAATGCCGCAGACTTTCACAACGGCGGGCTTAAACGAATGTCCACGATAGCAGGCAACATTGCGCAGGTTGAGGCACGCATTCGTGCAGCTGCCCTGGCTGTGCAACGTGATGTAACGAGCATTCACCTGCTCGCTGTCAGCAAGACCAAACCTGCCGCCGCACTGCGTGAAGCCTATGCCGCAGGGGTTCGCGACTTTGGCGAAAACTACCTGCAGGAAGCCCGCGCCAAACAGGTTGAATTAGCCGACCTGCCCTTGTGTTGGCACTTCATCGGCCCCATTCAATCGAACAAGACGCGCGACATCGCCGAGCATTTTGCGTGGGTGCATTCCGTGGACCGGCTCAAGATTGCCCAGCGTTTGTCTGACCAACGCCCGGCAGACTTGCCGCCGCTCAATATCTGCATTCAAGTCAATGTCAGTGGCGAGGCCAGTAAGTCGGGCTGTAACCCGGCAGACTTGCCTGCGCTGGCGGCCGCTATCAGCGGGCTGCCACGCTTGAAACTGCGCGGCTTGATGGCGATTCCGGAACCCACTGAAGACCGCGCCGAGCAGGACGCCGCCTTTGCGACGGTCCGCACGCTGCAAGAGAGCCTGAACATGGGGCTCGACACGCTTTCGATGGGCATGAGCCACGACCTAGAGTCAGCTATTGCCCAAGGCGCCACCTGGGTGCGTATTGGCACCGCATTGTTTGGTGCCCGCGACTACGGCCAGGCCTGAAAGGGCCTCTCTCATTTATTAAAAGGATCGGTTATGAGCAAAACGCGTATTGCCTTTATCGGCGCCGGCAACATGGCTTCCAGCCTGATCGGCGGCCTGCTGGCCAAGGGTCTGGATGCAGCACAGATCCGCGCCAGCGATCCCGGTGCCGAGACCCGGGCCAAAGTAGCCGCCGAGCACGGTATCGAACTGTTTGCCGATAACGACCAAGCCATTCAAGACGCCGATGTGATTGTGATCGCGGTCAAGCCACAGGCCATGAAAGCCGTGTGCCAGGCCTTGCGCCCGCACCTTCTGCCGCACCAGTTGCTGGTATCGATTGCCGCCGGTATTACCTGCGCCAGCATGCTCAACTGGCTGGGCAGTCAACCGCTGGTGCGCTGCATGCCCAACACCCCCGCGCTGCTGGGCAAAGGCGTGAGCGGATTGTACGCCACGACCGACGTCAGCACCGAGCAACGCCAACTGGCCGAGCAACTGTTGAGCGCTGTGGGCATTGCGCTGTGGGTTGATACCGAAGCACAGATCGATGCTGTGACCGCAGTGTCCGGCAGCGGCCCGGCGTATTTCTTCTTGCTGATCGAAGCGATGACTGATGCTGGCGTCAAGCTCGGCCTGCCCCGCGAAGTCGCCAAGCAGCTTGCCGAGCAGACTGCTCTGGGCGCCGCGCACATGGCCGTGGGCAGCGACGTCGACGCCGCTGAGCTGCGCCGCCGCGTCACCTCGCCAGCCGGGACCACCGAAGCTGCAATCAAATCATTCCAGGCCGACGGCTTCGCAGCCTCAGTCGAAAAAGCATTGAGTGCCGCCGCGCACCGCTCGGCCGAAATGGCCGAACAACTGGGTCAATAAGGAGCACATGATGTCAGGACTAAATGGCGCAGCCATTTTCGTAATTCAAACCCTGGGTAGCCTCTACCTGCTGATCGTACTGCTGCGATTCATCCTGCAGCTGGTGCGCGCCAACTTCTACAACCCGCTGTGCCAGTTCACGGTCAAGGCCACCCAGCCTCTGCTCAAGCCTCTGCGCCGGGTGATTCCAAGCCTGTTCGGCCTGGACATGTCCTCGCTGGTGCTGGCTATCGTCGTGCAGATGGTGATTTTCGCCGTGGTACTGACGCTCAGCTACATGTCGTTCAACATACTGGGCTTGCTGCTCTGGGCCATCATTGGCGTGACGGCCCTGTTTTTGAAGGTGTTCTTCTTCGCCATGATCATCAGCGTGATCCTGTCGTGGGTTGCGCCGGGCAGCACCAGCCCGGGCGCTGAACTGGTCAACCAGATCACCGAGCCTGCCCTGGCACCGTTCCGCCGCTTTCTGCCGAGCATGGGCGGCCTGGATATTTCGCCGATCCTGGCATTTATGGTGATTCAATTGATCCAGAGCTACGTGATCCCGCCGTTGGCGATGTACGTCGGGATGCCGGTCGTGTTGTTCGGCCTGATCTGATGAGCTACTTCCGTTGGGACGGCGAGGACTTGATTCTCGACTGTCACCTGCAACCCAAGGCCAGCAGCGATGAATTTGCCGGCCTGCACGGTGACCGTCTGAAAATCCGCCTCACCGCCCCTCCGGTTGAAGGCAAGGCCAATGCCCACCTGATGGCTTTTCTGGCCAAGGCGTTTGGCATCTCCAAAAGCCAGGTAAGCCTGATCAGCGGCGAACTGAACCGTCAGAAACGGGTGCGCTTGCACGGCCCGAAAAAACTGCCGGACCTGCCGGGGCTGGCCAGGCCCACACTTTCGTAGCATCTGGCGAAGGAACGAGGCTGCGTTCGATTGCGAAGCGATCGTAAAACCAGCATGTCCTCTTTAACTGACACACCGCATTACCTGAAATTACGACGGCTTCGCCGCCGAACGCAGCCTCGTTCCTTCGCCAGCGGCTACGGAATTTCTTGTCCTTGCTGCTGGGTCCCCCGCTCATTAGACTTACGCCTCATTTAAATGAGAGCAGGGTCGATGCCAGCTGCCTTTCCCCCCGATTCCGTTGGTCTGGTTGTGCCGCAAACGGCGCACTTCAACGAGCCCCTGGCGTTAGCCTGCGGCCGCTCGCTGCCTGCCTACGACCTGATTTACGAAACCTACGGCCAGCTCAATGCCACCGCCAGTAATGCGGTACTGATCTGTCATGCGCTGTCAGGGCACCATCATGCGGCGGGCTATCACAGCGCCGATGATCGCAAGCCCGGCTGGTGGGACAGTTGCATCGGTCCCGGCAAGCCTATCGACACCAACAAGTTCTTCGTCGTCAGCCTGAACAACCTGGGCGGCTGCAACGGCTCTACCGGCCCCAGCAGCATCAACCCCGAGACCGGTCGCCCGTTTGGCGCCGAGTTCCCGGTATTGACCGTCGAGGACTGGGTCCACAGCCAGGCTCGTCTGGCCGAACGGCTGGGGATCTACCAGTGGGCTGCCGTAATCGGTGGCAGCCTGGGCGGCATGCAGGCACTGCAGTGGAGCATCAGTTACCCGGATCGCCTGCGCCATTGCCTGGCGATTGCCTCAGCACCCAAGTTGTCTGCGCAAAATATTGCGTTCAACGAAGTCGCCCGTCAGGCCATCCTCACTGACCCTGAGTTCCACGGCGGTTCGTTCCAGGAAAAAGGCGTGATCCCCAAGCGCGGCCTGATGCTGGCACGCATGGTAGGGCACATCACTTATCTGTCCGATGACTCGATGGGTGAAAAATTTGGCCGAGGCCTGAAAAACGAAAACCTCAACTACGACTTCCACAGCGTCGAGTTCCAGGTCGAGAGCTACCTGCGTTATCAGGGCGAAGAGTTCTCCGGGCGTTTCGACGCCAATACCTACCTGCTGATGACCAAGGCGCTGGACTACTTCGACCCGGCGGCCAATTTCGATGACGACCTGGCTAAAACCTTTGCCGGGGCCAAGGCGCGCTTTTGCGTGATGTCGTTCACCACCGACTGGCGCTTTTCGCCGGCCCGTTCGCGGGAGCTGGTGGATGCACTGATGGCCGCGAAAAAAGACGTGTGCTACCTCGAAATCGACGCTCCGCAGGGCCATGACGCCTTCCTGATCCCGATCCCGCGCTACCTGCAAGCCTTCAGCAATTACATGAACCGAATAGAACTGTGAGAACGCCATGAGAGCCGACCTGGAAATCATCCAAGACTGGATCCCCGCCGGCAGCCGCGTGCTCGACCTCGGTTGTGGTGATGGTGAACTGCTGAGCTGGCTGCGCGACAACAAGCAAGTCACCGGCTACGGCCTGGAAAACGACCCGGACAACATCGCCGAGTGCGTCGCCAAGGGCATCAACGTTATCGAGCAAGACCTCGACAAAGGCCTGGGCAACTTCGCCAGCAACAGTTTCGACATCGTGGTCATGACTCAGGCGCTTCAAGCCGTGCATTACCCCGACCGGATTCTCGACGAGATGCTGCGCGTCGGTCGTCAGTGCATCATTACCTTCCCCAACTTCGGTCACTGGCGCTGCCGTTGGTACCTGGCCAGCAAGGGACGGATGCCGGTTTCCGACTTTCTGCCCTACACCTGGTACAACACGCCAAACATCCACTTCTGCACCTTCGAAGACTTCGAAGCGCTATGCCGTGGTCGTGAAGCCCAAGTGATCAACCGCCTCGCAGTCGACCAGCAACACCGGCACGGGTGGGCAAGCAAGATATGGCCTAACCTGTTGGGCGAGATTGGCATTTATCGTGTCAGCAGCCCTGGCCTTCAGGATCATCAGGTCGCGGTTTAAACCAGCAAGTTCAAGGAGAGTGAAAATGGGTCGTATTGGATTACTACTGCTTTCAATGTGTTTTGGCATGCAGGCTTTGGCCAGTGATGGTGCATCTGCCCAGCGTCAGCAGACGTTTGGCGACACAACGGTGTACTACAACGCGTTCCCGTCAACTTTCCTGACGCCGCAAATTGCCAATGAAGTTCAAGTCACCCGCAGCAAAACCAATGCGGTACTGAACATAACCCTGAACAAGGGCGGCAAAAACATTGCAGCCAACGTTCAGGGCACGGTCCAGAGTGGCGATGGTAAACCGACACCGCTGACGTTCCGGCAGGTGGGCAAGAACGGCGAAATCAACTATCTGGCCCAGTTCCCGGTGGCCGGCCCGCAAACCTTCTCCTTCAAGGTGGATGTGAAGGCGGGCGGCGCAACCTCTGAAACCATCCAATTTTCTCAAATGGTCGCTCCAATCGAATGATGAACCTCACGCAACTGGTACTGGCTAGCCACAACGCCGGCAAACTCAAAGAACTTCAGGCCATGCTCGGCGAGTCGGTGCAGTTGCGCTCGATTGGAGAGTTCAGCAACGTCGAACCGGATGAAACCGGTTTGTCGTTTGTTGAAAACGCGATTCTCAAAGCCCGCAATGCGGCGCGCATCTCGGGTTTGCCGGCACTGGCCGACGATTCGGGGCTGGCGGTGGACTTTCTGGGCGGTGCACCGGGCATCTACTCGGCGCGTTTTGCCGATGGCAAAGGTGACGCGGCGAATAACGCCAAGCTGCTTGAAGCCCTCAAGGACGTGCCTGAAGCCGAGCGCGGCGCGCAGTTTGTCTGCGTGCTGGCGCTGGTGCGTCATGCCGATGATCCGCTACCGATTATCTGCGAAGGCTTGTGGCACGGGCGCATCCTGCCTGCCGCCAGCGGCGAACACGGTTTTGGCTATGACCCGCTGTTCTGGGTACCGGAGCGCAACTGCTCCAGCGCCGAACTCAGCCCGAGCGAGAAAAACCAGCTGAGCCATCGTGCCCGGGCCATGGTTCTTCTGCGTCAGCGTTTGGGCCTGAAATGACCCACGACACACCTCCACAGCCGCTCTACCTGGGCGCGGCTGGCTTTACCCAGCAGGCGCCACGCGCACCGCTGAGCCAATTGCCACCCCTGTCGCTGTATATCCATATTCCGTGGTGCGTGCGCAAATGCCCGTATTGCGACTTCAACTCCCACACCGCCAGCCCCGTGCTGCCCGAAGACGAATACGTCGACGCGCTGCTGGCCGATCTCGATCAGGACTTGCAGGCCGTTTATGGCCGAGAGCTGAGCTCGATTTTCTTTGGCGGCGGCACACCGAGCCTGTTCAGCGCGCAATCGCTAGGGCGCCTGCTCAAAGGCGTTGAAGCGCGCATCCCGTTTGCCAGCGACATTGAAATCACCCTGGAAGCCAACCCCGGTACATTCGAGCAGGACAAGTTCGTGGCGTACCGCCAGCTGGGGATCAATCGCCTGTCGATTGGCATCCAGAGCTTCCAGCAGGAAAAACTGCAGGCACTGGGCCGCATCCACAACGGTGACGAGGCCGTGCGTGCAGCCGGGATGGCGCGCCAGGCGGGCTTTGATAACTTCAACCTGGACTTGATGCACGGCTTACCCGATCAGTCGCTGGAGGACGCCCTGAGCGACCTGCGCCAGGCTATCGCACTCAAGCCGACGCACCTGTCGTGGTATCAGCTAACACTGGAGCCCAACACAGTGTTCTGGAACCAGCCTCCGGTCCTGCCTGAAGACGACACTTTGTGGGATATCCAGGAAGCCGGTCAGGCGCTGCTCGCCGAACACGGCTACGCCCAGTACGAAGTTTCGGCTTATGCCCAGCCCGGTCGGCCGGCGCGGCACAACCTCAACTACTGGAGCTTCGGCGACTTTATCGGCATCGGCGCCGGCGCCCACGGCAAGTTGAGCCATCCCGATGGCCGTATCGTGCGTACCTGGAAAACCCGTCTACCGAAGGATTACCTGAATCCAGCTAAAAACTTTCAAGCAGGCGAGAAAACCCTTACAGCCGAAGAGCTACCCTTCGAGTTTCTAATGAACGCCTTGCGTCTGACTGATGGCGTTGACTCGGCGCTCTACCCTCAGCGCACCGGACTACCCCTCGACAGCCTGAACATTGGACGCAAAGAAGCAGAACAAAGTGGCTTATTGCAGGTCGAACCGTCACGACTGGCGGCTACCGCCCGAGGCCAGCTGTTTCTCAACGACTTGCTGCAGCACTTTTTGACTTAAGGAACTCGAATGGACTTGGTACTTGACCTGCTTGCCACCGTGTCGCGCTGGAGCCGCAGTCACCTTTCAGAAATCGCTCTGGCCCTGATCGGCTGCGTGCTGGTGCTGTTTGGCGCCGACTTCAAGGGCTGGGTCGAACAGCGTCTGGGCAGTATCGCGGGCGCCTTGCGCGTACCGCTGATGGCCTTGCTTTGCCTGATCGGCAGCGGCGCTGCCTTGATCTACGCTACACCGTGGGTCGAGCGCGGTCTGAGTCAATTTAATAACTACAGTCTGGCGCCGGTGTTGTTGGTAGTGCTGGTGTTGATCGGGGTTGTGGCGGATCGGCGCTGAGACCACATAACTGCTGTGGGAGCGGGCTTGCTCGCGATAGTATCGCCGGGGTCTGCAGGTAGACCGCGCCGTCTGCATCGCGAGCAAGCCCGCTCCCACATCTTGACCGGCCCCAAAGCAGGGTGAGGCCGGTATCAGAAAAACCGCTTACGCCAGCTTTTCGAACTTCAAGTCCCACACGCCATGACCCAGACGTTCGCCGCGGCGTTCGAACTTGGTCACCGGACGCTCTGCTGGACGCGGCACACACAGACCGTCCTCGGCCAGGTTGCGGTAGCCCGGCGCGACGTTCATCACTTCCAGCATATATTCCGCATACGGTTCCCAATCGGTAGCCATGTGCAGCACGCCACCGACCTTGAGCTTGGAGCGCACCAGTTCAGCGAAGGACGCCTGCACGATCCGGCGCTTGTGGTGACGGCTCTTGTGCCAAGGGTCCGGGAAGAACAGCAGCAGACGGTCAAGGCTGTTGTCAGCCACGCAACGGGTCAGCACTTCGATTGCATCGCAATCGTAAACCCGCAGGTTGGTCAGGCCTTGCGTCAGTACGCCATTAAGCAGCGCGCCGACACCCGGGCGGTGAACCTCTACCCCGATGAAGTCCTGCTCAGGCGAGGCAGCAGCCATTTCCAGCAGGGAGTGACCCATGCCAAAGCCGATTTCGAGAGTACGCGGCGCGGAGCGACCGAAAACCTGATCAAAATCGACCGGCGCGTCAGCCAGCGGCAGTACATAAAGCGGCGTGCCTTGATCGAGGCCGCGTTGCTGGCCTTCGGTCATGCGCCCGGCGCGCATCACAAAACTCTTGATGCGACGGTGTTGGCGATCTTCGCCTTCTTCCGGGATTGGGGTGTCTAGTGATTCAGTCATCAGTGGCTCTTACTTGATCAGACCATCCAGCGGCGAAGAGGCGCTGGCATAGAGTTTTTTCGGCATGCGCCCGGCCAGATACGCCAGACGGCCCGCCACAATGGCGTGCTTCATGGCTTCGGCCATGATGATAGGGTGCTGGGCGTTGGCGATGGCCGAGTTCATCAGCACCGCCTCACAACCCATTTCCATGGCAATGGTCGCGTCGGAGGCAGTACCCACACCCGCATCGACCAGCACCGGAATTTTTGCTTCCTCAAGAATGATGCGCAGGTTGTAGGGGTTGCAGATCCCCAGGCCTGTACCGATCAGGCCAGCCAGCGGCATCACGGCAATACAGCCCATGGCTTCAAGCTCACGGGCAATGATCGGGTCATCACTGGTGTACACCATGACGTCAAAACCATCCTTGACCAGAATCTCGGCGGCCTTGAGGGTTTCGATGACGTTGGGGAACAGGGTCTTCTGATCAGCCAGCACTTCGAGCTTGACCAGCTTGTGGCCGTCGAGCAGCTCACGGGCCAGGCGACAGGTGCGCACAGCTTCTACCGCGTCATAGCAACCGGCGGTGTTCGGCAGGATGGTGTAGCGGTCCGGCGGCAGCACGTCGAGCAGGTTCGGCTCGCCCGGGTTCTGACCGATGTTGGTACGGCGCACAGCAACGGTAACGATCTCTGCACCCGAGGCTTCGATGGCCAGGCGGGTTTCTTCAAGGTCACGGTACTTGCCCGTGCCCACCAGCAGACGCGACTGATAAGTACGGCCTGCCAGGGTAAAAGGCTTGTCGCTACGAACGTTGCTCATCGGGAATCCTCTTTAATTGTGTGCACTGTGGAGCGAGCGTGAAGGGCGGGGCAGAAAACTAGCCGCCACCGATGGCGTGCACCACTTCAACCTGATCGCCTGCTTTGAGTACCGTCTCGGCGTGCTGGCTGCGCGGGACAATGTCCAGATTAAGCTCGACAGCAACGCGACGGCCGGTCAGCTCCTGAAGTGCCAGCAGGTCCGCAACGGTCTGACCGTCCGGTAGTTCAAAGGATTCACCGTTCAACTGAATGAGCATGCGCGACGCTGCCTTCATTTTAAGGGGCCAGCATTCTAGCCCGATCAGTCAGGCCGACCCAAGCCATTCATCTTGTGGGCTCAGCTCAGGCGCCAGGCGGCCAGCCCCAAACACAGCCAACCGGCCAAAAATGCCAGTCCACCGAAGGGCGTAATGATCCCCAGCTTGCTGATGCCGGTCATGGTCAACAGGTACAGGCTGCCGGAGAACAGCACGATCCCGAGGGCAAAACAGAGACCGGCCCAGGTCACCAGGCGTCCGGGAAGGTGGGTGGCAAGCAGTGCTACGCCGAAAAGGGCCAGGGTGTGGACCAGTTGATAGGTCACGCCTGTATGAAAAATAGCCAGATACTGCTCTGTCAAGCGACCTTTCAGGCCGTGGGCGGCAAACGCGCCCAGCGCAACACCGGTAAAGCCGAAGAAAGCGGCAAGCATCAAAAACGTGCGCAGCATGGGGTCACTCCAGTCAGGATCATCGAATGGCGCAGGGTCTGTATAATGGCCCGCTCAACGGGTTCGGCCAAGCCATCTATGCTGCGTTTTCTTGTTCATCGCTTTCTTAAAGCCCTGCTCTGGTTCGCAGTGGGCAGCGCATTACTGGTGCTGGTGTTTCGCTGGGTGCCACCCCCCGGCACTGCACTGATGGTGGAGCGCAAGGTCGAGTCGTGGTTCGATGCAGAGCCCATCGACCTGCAGCGCAGCTGGCGTCCCTGGGATGAAATCTCCAATGACCTCAAAGTTGCGGTCATGGCGGGCGAGGACCAAAAATTCCCCGAGCACTGGGGTTTCGACTTCGGTGCAATCCGGGCAGCCCTGGTCCACAACGAGCAAGGCGGCACATTGCGCGGCGCCAGCACACTGAGCCAGCAAGTGTCGAAGAACCTGTTTTTATGGTCGGGTCGCAGCTGGCTACGCAAGGGGCTGGAAGCCTGGTTTACCGGGCTGATTGAAATACTCTGGCCCAAGCAGCGGATTCTTGAGGTGTACCTCAACAGTGCAGAGTGGGATGAAGGCGTGTTCGGCGCAGAAGCGGCAGCCCGCCATCACTTTGGCGTGAGTGCCAAGAACCTTTCAGCCCAGCAGGCCAGCTACCTGGCGGCAGTGCTGCCCAGCCCGCTGAACTGGAGCGCCAGCCACCCCAGCACCTACGTGAGCCGCCGTGCAGGCTGGATTCGCCAGCAAATGCGACAGTTAGGCGGGGACAGCTACCTCGACACCCTGAACAACTCGCGCAAGGCGCCGTGGGCTGACTGAAGCTGCACATGAGTTTGTGGGAGCGGGCTGTGCCGTAGAATGAACGCAACTGCAACACACACAAAAACGCCCCGGCTCTTGCGAACCGGGGCGTTTTTTTGTCGGGCCGGGTTAAGCGGCAATCGACAGTTTGAGCTTGTTCATCGCGCTTTTTTCAAGCTGACGGATCCGCTCGGCTGACACGTTGTACTTCTGTGCCAGGTCGTGCAGCGTGGCTTTCTCTTCAGCCAGCCAGCGCTGATACAGAATGTCACGACTGCGGTCATCCAGCACTTCCAGCGCTTCATGCAGGTTGCTGGTGGAGTTATCAGTCCAGTCAGCATCTTCCAGTTGGCGCGCCGGGTCGTACCGGTGATCTTCCAGGTAGTTGGCTGGCGACTGGAATGCACTGTCGTCGTCAGCTTCAGCTGCCGGGTCGAAGGCCATGTCATGACCGGTCAGGCGGCTTTCCATCTCCCGCACTTCACGAGGTTCTACGCCGAGGCTTTCAGCCACACGATGAACTTCGTCGTTGTTCAGCCAGGCCAAACGTTTTTTCTGGCTGCGCAGGTTGAAGAACAGTTTGCGCTGAGCCTTGGTGGTCGCGACTTTCACGATCCGCCAGTTACGCAAAATGAACTCGTGGATCTCTGCCTTGATCCAGTGCACGGCGAACGACACCAGACGCACGCCCATTTCAGGGTTAAAGCGTTTGACCGCCTTCATCAGGCCGACGTTACCTTCCTGGATCAGGTCAGCCTGAGCCAGGCCATAGCCCGAATAACTACGGGCAATGTGTACAACAAAACGCAGGTGGGCGAGCACCATCTGCCGAGCCGCCCCCAAATCCTGCTCATAGTAGAGACTCTCGGCCAGTTCACGCTCCTGCTCCGGTGTCAGCAGTGGAATGCTGTTCACCGTGTTTACATAGGCCTCAAGGTTCGCACCAGGGACCAACGCATACGCAGGTTGCAAAGAAGTGGTCATACGAAAAAACCTCCGTCTCACATAACTCGTGCAGTTCAGCACTGCGAAAGTTGACCGGAAACCTGGAAAAAAGTTCCCAAAAAAAGCTGAAAAGGTCAACAGGTGTAAAGACACTACTTGGGCGAAAGCTCACGTAAGTGACGCGCTACTGCAATCCATGCACCGATATACCCTAACAACACCGCGCCAAGCAATAGAGACAGACCATCGGCTACCGGCACACCCGCCAAAGCAAAATTGCTGCCGTACAAGCCGGCCAATCCCACCACCGCGTCGTTAAGCCAGTTCAAACCGAATGCCAAAACGCCCCAGGACAGCACTCCCGCACCGAAACCGTAAAGCGCACCCATGTAAAGAAATGGCCTGCGCACATAGCTGTCAGTACCACCGACCAGCTTGATCACCTCGATTTCGATGCGACGGTTCTCAATATGCAAACGAATCGTATTACCGATAACCAGCAGCAAAGCCGACACCAGCAATACCGTCAAGCCAAACACAAAACGATCACCCAATTTCAGGATGGCCGCCAACCGCTCGACCCAGACTAGATCAAGTTGCGCCTGTTGCACCTTCGGCAGCTGCGCAAGACGTTCGCGAAGGGCTTCAAGAGTGGCCTTATCGACCTCTGCCGGGGTCACCAGCACCACGCCCGGCAACGGATTATCGGGCAGTTCTTTAAGCGCTTCGCCCAGCCCTGATTGCTGCTGGAACTCTTCAAGGGCCTTTTCGCGACTGATAAATTCTGCGTCAGCCACCCCAGCCATACCTTTTATCTGATCGCTGAGTTTTTCACCCTGTTCGCTGCTGGCATCCATCTGCAGGTACAGAGAGATTTGCGCCGCACGCTGCCACGAACCCCCTAGACGCTCGACGTTGTTAAGCAACAACGACAGGCCCATGGGCAAGCTCAGGGCAACTGCCATCACCAGACAGGTAAAAAAGCTGCCAATGGGCTGCTTGCCCAGACGCTTGAGGCTATCGAGCAAACTTGCGCGATGGGCCTCAACCCAGGCGTGAAACAACATGGCGAAGGTCGGACCATCGTCATCATCGTGTTTTTTCTTCGGCGGCTGCGGGTCGGCAGCCTTGGGCGCTACGCGCTCTGACACTTTGGAGCTGCGTGTCGCACTCATACGGCGGCCTCCCCGTCGCCAATCAATCGCCCGCGCTGCAACGTCAGCATGCGGTGGCGCATACGTGCGATCAGTGCCAGGTCATGGCTGGCGATCAGTACGCTGGTGCCCAAACGGTTGATGTCTTCAAATACACCCATGATTTCCGCCGCCAGACGCGGATCGAGGTTACCCGTGGGCTCATCGGCCAGCAGCAAAGCCGGACGATGAACGATGGCGCGGGCAATGCCGACGCGTTGTTGCTGGCCGGTGGACAAATCACCCGGGTACAGGTCGGTCTTGTCCGACAGCGCAACACGCTCCAGCGCTGAGTCGACCCGCTTGGCGATTTCAGGCTTGGACAACCCGAGGATCTGCAACGGCAAGGCGACGTTATTGAACACCGTACGATCAAACAACAGCTGATGGTTCTGGAACACCACGCCGATCTGGCGACGCAAGAAAGGAATCTGCGCGTTGCTGATCTGCCCCAGGTCCTGCCCGGCCAGCAGCAACTTGCCCGTGGTCGGACGTTCCATCGCCAGCAGCAGGCGCAGCAGCGTGCTTTTACCTGCGCCGGAGTGGCCGGTCACAAAGAGGAATTCCCCTCGACGGACCCGAAAGCTCAGCTCGTGCAGGCCCACGTGTCCATTTGGATAGCGCTTACCGACCTGCTCGAAACGAATCATGGACGCTCCCGCTCCGCAAATAGAGCCTGGACAAAGGGTTCGGACTCAAAATCACGTAAATCATCAATGCCTTCACCCACACCGATAAAACGAATCGGAATGTTGAATTGCTTGGCCAAGGCGAAAATCACCCCGCCCTTGGCCGTGCCATCCAGCTTGGTCAGCGCCAGGCCTGTGAGCGCAACGGTCTGATCAAACTGCTTGGTCTGGCTGATAGCGTTCTGCCCTGTACCGGCATCGAGCACCAACAGCACTTCGTGCGGGGCGTCTGCGTCGAGCTTGCCGATAACCCGGCGAACTTTCTTGAGTTCTTCCATCAGGTTGTCTTTGGTGTGCAGGCGACCGGCGGTGTCAGCGATCAATACGTCGATGCCTCGGGCCTTGGCTGCCTGCACGGCGTCAAAAATCACCGAGGCCGAATCAGCACCAGTGTGCTGGGCAATCACCGGAATACTGTTGCGCTCGCCCCACACCTGCAACTGCTCGACGGCGGCGGCGCGAAAGGTATCGCCAGCAGCCAGCATGACTTTCTTGCCTTCAAGCTGAAGCTTTTTGGCCAGCTTGCCGATGGTGGTGGTTTTACCCGCGCCGTTGACGCCCACTACCAGAATCACAAAAGGCTTGTTTTGCGATTCGATTTTCAGCGGTTGCTCAACCGGTTTGAGCATGGCCGCCAGCTCGTCCTGCAACGACTTGTACAGTGCGTCGGCATCGGTCAGTTGCTTGCGGGCAACCTTCTGCGTCAGATTTTTGATAATCACCGACGTTGCTTCAACGCCCACATCGGCGGTCAGCAATCGGGTTTCGATCTCTTCGAGCAAATCGTCATCAATGGCTTTTTTACCCAGAAACAGGCTGGCCATGCCTTCGCCAATGCTGGCGCTGGTCTTGGACAAACCTTGTTTAAGGCGGGCGAAGAAGCCGGTTTTTGGCTCAGCTGCAACAGCTATCGCTGGAACAGGTGCTTCAATGACAGGCTGCGGCGTTGTCACCGGAGCAGAAACAGCAACCGCCGGAGCGGACACGATGACCGGCTCAACAACTGGCTCTGGTTTTGGCTCAGGCTCTGGTTGCGGTTCTGGCTCTGGCTCTGGCTCTGGCTCTGGCTCAACGATGGGTTCAACCACCTCGGGCTCTTCGACCACAGGTTCAGGGGCAATCACCGGCTCGGGAACAACGACCTCAGGCTCCGGGATCGGCGGCACGACATGCGGTGCCTGCACGTCTGCAACCAGTGCAACCGGCTCTTCAGGAACAGGCAGCGGCGGCCATGGCGTCGGCGCAGGGGCCGGTTCAACCGCTGGAGTTGCAGCCACCACAACCACTTCAGGCGTTGCCTCGACGACCACAGGAGCGGCCTCAATCAACGGCTCAGGGGTTATTTCAGGAGCAGGCGCGGGCTGTTCCACGACGGGTTCCTGCGGCTTTCTGCGCAGCCATCCGAACAGGCCTTTTTTCTCGCCAGCCGCAGCTGGGTTCTTCTTGTCGTCGTTGGAACCAAACATGGAGGACGGCTATCTCATCGTAGCGACGCGCCACTGTGGCGCCCCGGCAAATAATATTCGGTGTGAAACAGACTGTAATTTTGTCAGCTTGTTCGCACGCAACTTTGTTTAGAGGGTAAAGCACACCTCACACACTTCGTATTAACTCGGGTCTGGAACGGGAAAGTCGGCAAAAAAGCGAAATTTACCGGGATCCATCCACACTTCCAAGCGGGCTCCTATACTGCCCGATCAACCTTAGTCTGATCGTCAATGGCCTGATAGGCGTGGCCGCCAGTAAAACGGATCAGTATCCTAGCACCTCCTCACCTGCAGACGCTAAGGCCGAGCAGGTAGCCCAACAGGTTAAAAAACGAATGAATCTAGCCCGCCGCGCTGCTGGCCTGTTGCTCAGCACAGTTTTACTTCCGCTTTCGGCCCTGGCGGCCGAACCGCAACCTACCCACGAATTCCGCCTGGACAATGGCCTTAAAGTCATCGTGCGCGAAGACCATCGTGCGCCCGTCGTGGTTTCCCAGGTTTGGTACAAAGTGGGTTCCAGTTACGAGACACCCGGCAAGACCGGTCTGTCCCATGCCCTTGAGCACATGATGTTCAAGGGCAGTAATAAGGTCGGCCCCGGTGAAGCCTCGTTGATCCTGCGCGACCTAGGCGCCCAGGAAAACGCCTTCACCAGTGACGACTACACCGCGTATTACCAGGTACTGGCCCGTGACCGCCTGGGCGTGGCCTTTGAACTTGAGGCCGATCGTATGGCCAGCCTTCGCCTGCCGCCTGAAGAGTTCAAGCGCGAGATCGAGGTCATCAAGGAAGAGCGCCGCCTGCGCACCGACGACCAGCCCATGAGCAAAGCCTATGAGCTGTTCAGCGCCATGGCCTTCCCGTCCAGCGGTTACCACACACCGACCATCGGCTGGATGGTGGACCTTGAGCGTATGAGCGTTGGCGAGCTGCGTGCATGGTATGAAGAGTGGTATGCGCCCAACAACGCCACCTTGGTGGTGGTCGGCGACGTGACTCCGGATGAAGTCAAAGCCCTGGCCCAGCGCTACTTCGGCCCTGTTCCAAAACGCGAGATCCCTGTGGCCAAGATCCCGCTGGAGCTGCCAACCCCCGGGGAGCGCCTGCTCAAGATCCACGTACAGACCCAACTGCCAAGCTTGATGCTGGGTTTTAACGTACCAAGCATTGCGACAGCCAAAGACCCGATCACCGCCAACGCGCTGCGCCTGATTTCAGCGCTGCTGGACGGTGGCTACAGCGCACGCATGCCGACTCAACTGGAGCGCGGTGAAGAACTGGTCTCCGGCGCATCGTCCAGCTACAACGCCTTCACCCGTGGCGACAGCCTGTTCATGCTTTCGGCAATGCCCAACAGCCAGAAAAAAGTCACCATGGCCCAGGCCGAGGCGGGCTTGTGGCGCTTGCTGGACGACCTGAAAAAGACCCCGCCGACTACTGAAGAGCTTGAGCGCGTGCGTGCCCAGGTGATTGCCGGCCTGGTCTACGAGCGCGACTCGATCACCAGTCAGGCCACCTCGATTGGCCAACTTGAAACCGTCGGCCTGTCCTGGAAGCTGATGGACTCGGAGCTGGCTGATCTGCAAAAGGTCACTCCGGCTGATATCCAGCAGGCGGCCCGCACCTATTTCACTCGCGAGCGCCTCAGCGTTGCGCATGTACTGCCCGAGGAGAAAACCCATGAGTGAGCGTAAAGGTCCCCGCTACGCACTGCTCGGTCTGAGCGCCGCCGTACTGGTCGGCGCACTCGGCTACTTTTTCGCCAATCCCGATCAATCGGTTGCCAGCCAGGCGCTGGACAAGGCCAAGACTGAGCAAAAGCTCCAGTCATTGGCCGAACTCGACGGCAAGGCGCCCAGCCACCGAGCACTGAACGTGCAAACCTGGAAAACCGCCGAAGGCTCCAAAGTGCTGTTCGTCGAAGCCCGGGAACTGCCGATGTTCGACCTGCGCCTGACGTTCGCCGCCGGCAGCAGCCAGGACGACAACACCCCCGGTTTGGCCCTGCTGACCAACGCCATGCTCAACGAAGGCGTGGCCGGCAAAGATGTCGGCGCCATCGCTCAAGGTTTTGAAGGCCTGGGGGCCGACTTCGGCAATGGCGCTTATCGCGACATGGCCGTTGCCTCCCTGCGCAGCCTGAGCGATGTGGACAAGCGCACTCCAGCGCTCAATTTGTTCGCCGAGGTGGTGGGCAAGCCTACATTCCCGGCTGACTCCCTGGCGCGGATCAAAAACCAGTTGCTCGCCAGTTTTGAATTCCAGAAGCAAAATCCCGGCAAACTGGCCAGCGATGAGCTGTTCAAGCGCCTGTACGGCGATCACCCGTATGCACACGCCAGTGATGGCAACGCCCAGAGCATCACATCGATTACAATCGACCAGCTCAAGGCCTTCCACAACAAAGCCTACACCGCTGGCAACGCAGTTATCGCGATCGTTGGCGACCTGTCTCGCGCTGAAGCCGAAGCCATCGCAGCCCAGGTTTCGGCCGCGCTGCCTAAAGGCCCTTCCGTTGCAAAAACAGTTCAACCAAGCGAGCCAAAACCTGGTGCAACCCATATCGAGTTCCCGTCCAAGCAGACCCACTTGCTCGTATCTCAGCTGGGCATTGACCGTGACGACCCCGACTATGCCGCACTGGCTTTGGGCAACAGCATCCTGGGTGGTGGCGGTTTCGGCACGCGCCTGATGACTGAAGTACGTGAAAAACGCGGCCTGACCTACGGCGTGTATTCCGGTTTCAGCCCGATGCAAGCTCGTGGCCCGTTCATGATCAACCTGCAAACCCGTGCCGAATTGAGCGAAGGTACGCTCAAATTGGTGCAAGACATTTTGGCCGACTACCTGAAAAATGGTCCGACGCAAAAAGAACTCGACGATGCCAAGCGTGAACTGGCTGGCAGCTTCCCGCTGTCCACTGCCAGCAACTCAGCCATCGTCGGCCAACTTGGCGCAATGGGCTTCTATGATTTGCCTTTGGACTATCTTGAAACCTTCATGCAGAAATCCCAGGACCTGACCACCGATCAGGTCAAGGCCGCCATGAACAAGCACCTGAGCGCCGACAAAATGGTCGTAGTGACCGCCGGCCCAACCGTGCCGCAAAAACCACTGCCACCTCCTACCGATAAACCTTCAGAGCAACCTCTTGGGGTTCCGGAGCATTAATGGCAAAGCCAAAAAACACATCGCACTCAGGTGCGGGTCAGTTACGCATCATTGGCGGGGAATGGCGCAGCCGCAAGCTCGACTTTCCTCATGTAGAGGGCCTGCGCCCGACACCGGATCGCGTGCGTGAAACCCTGTTCAACTGGTTGGCCCCGCACATCGGCGGCGCCAAGGTACTCGACGTATTCGCCGGTAGCGGCGCGTTGTTCCTTGAAGCCATGTCCCGCGGCGCAGCCAAAGGCGTGGCACTGGACAGCAACCGCGATGCGATTTCCAACATTCGCGAGAACATGGGCATCCTGCGTTGCACCGTCGGCGAAGTGCAGCAAACCGACGCCCTGCGTTATCTGGACGCGACTGCAACTGACACGTTCGACGTGGTGTTCCTCGACCCGCCGTTCAACAAGGACCTGCTCAAGCCTGCCTGCGACCTGTTGGAGCAACGCGGCTGGCTGGCCGATGAGGCCTGGGTTTACACCGAAAGCGAAGTACGCCCATCGGAACTGAGCCTGCCTGCCAACTGGCGCCTGCACCGCGAGCAAAAAGCCGGGGGCGTGAACTACGCCCTGTGGCAGCGTGAGGCTGCGCCCGCACAATAACCTGTAGATACTCTTTTGTAGGTCAAGCCCTACTGTGGGAGCGAGCCTGCTCGCGAACGACCTTCGCGAGCAGGCTCGCTCCCACAGTTGCCGTTGTCCTGTAGATACTCTGTTGCCGGTCAAGCATTAGCTAAGTGTTTCTCGCTAAAAAGCTTGGCCGGATCAAAGGGTTCACCTGCGCGCCTTCAAACACCCCATACCTATGTAACGCCCTCTCCTGCCCTTACAAGCCCAGGCTGCTCTGACGATCAATCGTCAGGACACCCCCCATGAAACACTCCCTTGCCGGGGTAGCACTCGGTCTCATGCTGCAACCGCTAATGGCTTTGGCCAGCAGCGAACCCTCGACCCATCGATTCACACTGGATAACGGCCTCAAGGTCATCGTGCACGAAGACCACCGCAGCGCTGTGGTTCACTCTCAGCTCTGGTATCGAGTGGGCTCAAGCTATGAGCCCGCGGGCCAATCCGGGCTATCCCACGCCCTTGAACACATGGTCTTCAAAGGCAGCAGCAAACTCTGCCCGGCGCAGTCAGACCAGATATTTCAAAGCCTGGGTGCCACCGACAATGCGGTCACTCAACATGATGCGACCGTCTTCTATCAAACCTTGGCGCCCCACGCGCTGGCTGTCGCGCTTGAAATCATGGCAGACCAAATGAGCACTGCACATCTGTCCGCCGCGCAGTGGGAGGGGGAACGCGAAATCATCAAAAACGAGCGCAGCGAAAGCGTCGACAATGATCCGCAGCAACGGGCGCTTGAGTTGCCATTGCGCTTGGCATTTCCTTCCAGTGGTTCCGGCAGCCCGATAATCGGGTGGATGCACGACATCGAGCGCATGCAGGTCGACGAACTCAAGCAGTGGTATCGCAGCTGGTACGCACCCAACAACGCCACGTTGATCATCGTCGGTGATGTCGACGTCAATCAGGTCAAGGCCATGGCCACCCGCTACTTCGGCCCTATTGCCCGACGAGAATTACCTGTAGCCAAACTCCCGCTCGAACTGGCCACCCCCGGCGAGCGTCGCATTACCCAGTACATCGGTCATCAAATCCCGAACCTGAGCATGACATTCAACGTGCCTAGCCTGAGCACGCAAACCGACCCCCGCACGGCCCCGGCACTGCAACTGCTCAGTGAACTGCTCGGCGGCGGCGATAGCTCACTGCTCAAAAGCAGGCTACGACACGACGAGGAACTGTTGATCGCCGTCGGTTCGCATTACAGCGGCATTAGACGCGGTGATGCCCTGTTCACCCTCGTCGCAGCCCTCAATCCTGAAAAAATGAAACCGCTGAACGAAGTTCAGGAGCAGATTTGGGCCGTGATCGACACGTTGAAAAATACGCCGCCTTCCAACGACACCCTTGAGCGAGCGAGGACGCGGATCATTGCACGGCATGTTTTCAGTCGCGATGACCTGCAAAACCAGGCCGCTTATCTGGGTGAGCTGGACATTGCAGGGTTGTCATCCGCACACGTCGAGCAACGAATGGAGACGTTGAAGGCAATTACCCCCGAAGACATCCAGCAAGCAGCGAAAACGTTCCTCACCCGCGACCGGTTAACCATCAGTCATGTGTTGCCCGAGGAGGCTCGCCATGAATAAGCCCCTACTCATCGCTGCCGGACTGCTGCTTAGCCTTGTCACTGTCACCGGGCAAGCCCTTGCGCAAGAACAGCCCGCACAACTGCAATCGCTGCTTGAACTGAGTCCGCCTGCCACCGTTACACCCGTGCCAACGATCGAAGCCTGGCGGCTGGCGCAAAGCACCAAGGTACTGTTTGTCGAAAACCACTCACTGCCCATGATCGATGTGCACATCAGCTTTGCGGCAGGCAGCAATCAGGAGGGTGATTTACCTGGCCTGGCGGCGATGGTGCTGAGCCTGTTCAACGAAGGCTCGACACTCAAGAGTGCCAATGCACTGGCCGATGGCTTTGACCGCCTCGGTGCTGAACTGAGTAACGGCATTAGCCAAGAACAGAGCTTTTTCACCCTACGCAGCTTGAGTGCACCGCACCTGCGCGAGCCGGCCCTGCAACTGTTCACCGAGATGCTGGCTAACCCGGGCTTTACCGTCGCAGGTCAGCGCCGGGTCAAAAACGAAATGCTCATCCAGCTCAAAATGGAACGGGAAACCCCACATTCTCGCGCACTGACGCTGATCAACAACGAGCTCTACCCAGGGCAACCCCGTGCCCGCTCGACGTACGGTACGGCCGAGAGTCTTGAGCGCATCGATGAGGCACAACTGAAGGCTTTTTATCGCCGCGCCTACACGGCCGCCAACGCTCAGATCGTGATCGTCGGTGCCCTCACCCCGCAACAAGCGCAGCGCCTCAGTCGCTCGCTGGCCAATGCCCTGCCCACCGGACCGGCACTGCCTGATCAGCCGCCTTCGAGCGGCCCGAGTAGCACTGGCAAAACGCTGCATATCGAAGTTGAGGCTACCCAGACCTTGATCATGCTGGCTCAGTCCGCTCCACCCGCTCAGCACCCGGACGGGGTGGCTGTGCTCGCCGGGCATACTATTTTCGACCAGATCCTTAATCAGTACTTAAGAGAGGAGCGCAGCGTCACCTATGGCGTGTTATCAGATATCCCGCCTGCACAGGGACCCGCCACCTGGACCATTAACCTCAATACCCCTTCGCACTACAGTCAAAGCGCACTGGACCACATCAAAACCCTGTTTGCTCACTATCTGGAAGACGGTCCCGATGCATCGCATCTGGACAACATAAAACAATCCCTCCTGCAGGGTTTGCCGCAGCTCACGGCCAGTAATCTGGCGATGCGAAACGAGCTGTCCATGATCGGCCGTTTTAACCATCCTCTGTCCTTCGGCTATAAAACCCGACAGATTCAGGCCCTGACCGCCGAACAGATAAAAGCGGCGATGAACCGGCACTTCAGTGCCGACGGCTGGGTCAGCGTGACCGTCGGGCCACGCGCTGAGCAGTTGCCTTTGCCGGACGTGATGGCGCTTGAAGCTTCGATGGCGCACAGTTGCATGCCAGCCATCAGATAACTCAGCACTTGGGTGCAGGGCTCTGATATGGCAATTTAGACACCCGCCGTACCCGTCACCCGATGAGAACCACAGTGCCTTTTTCAGCCAGCCATGATTCACCCTCCAAGCCGTTTACCCCGGCGTTGGGTCTGGGCAATCCCCACATCCAGACGTTATGGGGCCCGTTATGGCGCACCAAGCCTGTCATTGAGCATCGGCGTGAACGCTTGTGGTTGAAGGATGGCGACTTTCTCGATCTGGACTGGCACGGCACGCCTTCCCCCCAGGCACCTGTGGTTCTGGTGCTGCATGGCCTGACCGGCTCATCGGGTTCGCACTACGTCCTTGGGCTGCAAAACGCCCTTGCCGCCCGTGGCTGGACCAGTGCTGCACTGAACTGGCGAGGGTGCTCGGGCGAACCTAATCTGCTGGCTCGCAGCTATCACTCAGGCGCCAGCGAAGATCTGGCCGAGGCCGTGGCGCATATACGCGCCACCCATCCGCAGGCGCCCCTGTACGCCGTGGGCTATTCGCTGGGTGGCAATGTGCTGCTCAAGTATCTGGGCGAAAGCGGCTCCGAAAGTGGACTACAAGGCGCTGTCGCCGTGTCGGTACCGTTTCGTCTTGACCAGTGTGCCGACCGGATCGGCCTCGGGTTTTCGAGGGTCTATCAGGCTCACTTCATGCGCGAGATGCTGGCCTACGTCAAAGTCAAAAAGCACCGCTTTCAGCTCGACGCCCGTCACGAAGACCTGGCCAGCCTGACCAAGCTGGGCTCCGTAAAAGCGCTGAGCAAAATGCGCACTTTCTGGGAATTCGATGACCGCGTGACGGCACCGCTTAACGGTTATCTCAACGTCGATGACTACTACCGTCGCGCCTCCAGCCGTTACTTCCTCGCAGCCATCGACACCCCCACGCTGATTATCCAGTCCACGGACGATCCGTTCGTGTTCAAGCACAGCATCCCCGAGACCAGCGAACTGTCGGCCACCACCCAACTAGAACTGCACCCCAAGGGCGGGCATGTCGGGTTTTTGGAAGGCACCCCAGGAAAACCCGGCTACTACCTTGAACGACGGATCCCGCAATGGCTGGCCGCGCTGCGGCTTGAGTCCGAGTAGTGGACGCCGAGCAGGGTGAGTCGATCCGCTTCTGGCAAACACCGCCTCTGACCGGAGTCGAACTGCTCACGGCGCGTTACATCGAGCACCGTTTCGTGCCCCACGTACATGATGGTTTTGTGATCGGCATGATTGTCGCGGGAGCTCAGCGTTATCGCTACCGGGGCGCCGAACACCTGGCAGCCACTGGCACGCTGGTCCTGATCAACCCGGACGAAGTTCACAATGGCCACAAAGGCCACGAGGCTGGCTGGCGCTATCGGGCGTTCTACCCGGACAACGCACAAATACACCAGTTGATGGAGGAACTGGAACTGCCTGCCACGCACTTGCCGACGTTCAATGACACGCTTCTGTACGACAGCGACCTGTTCCACGGGTTGTTCCAGTTGCATCAGTTGCTCGAAGGGCCAGTCAGCGCACTGCAACAGCAAACCGCGTGGCGCCAGATGATGCTCGCACTGCTCAATCGCCATGCCCGCCTGCCGATGCCGGCCAAGCCCGGGGTCGAGCATCGCGCCGTGAGTCGGGCCAAAGAACTGCTAAACGCCCGGCTGGCCGAGCCGCCGTCACTTGAAGAGCTGGCAGCGGCAGTCAACCTGTCACCCTTCCATTTTGCCCGGGTATTTCAACGGGCCACTGGCATGCCGCCTCATACCTGGCTGATGCAGCAGCGCATCGCCCATGCCCGAGCCCTGTTACAACAGGGCTGTTTGCCATTGCAGGTGGCGACACAATTGGGGTTTGCCGACCAAAGCCACCTGAGTCGGCAATTCAAAAAGGTCTACGGTGTAGGCCCAGGCGCGTATCGTTTAGCCAGTGCGAACTCGGACCGCTGATGATTGCAGCCCGCTCCCACACACTAAACCGCCCTCGGTTAATCAATCGCCAGTAGCAATGCCACGCGCTGGATCGTTGATCCATTCACTCCACGAACCTGCATAGAGCTTGCCCAACGGATAGCCCGCCAACCCCAATGCAAAGAGGTTATGGCACGCCGTCACGCCGGATCCGCAATAGGCCACCAGCTCATCGGGCGAACGATCCCCGAGTTTTTCGGCGAACCGTTGCTTGAGCTGCTCGGCAGGCAAAAAACGCCCCGTGCTATCCAGGTTTTCACTGAACGCCGCACATTGCGCGCCGGGAATGTGCCCGGCCACCGGGTCGATGGGTTCGACCTCGCCACGAAAGCGCGTCTGGGCACGGGCGTCGATCAAGGTCATCTGCGGTTTGCCAAGGCGCTTTTGCAGTTGCTCAGCACTGAGCAGCATATGGCTGTCAGGTTTACCTTCGAACGTACCGCGCAACGTCGGGGCCGCATCCAGACTCAGGGGAAATCCCGCTCCATGCCAGGCTTTGAGGCCGCCATCCAGGATAAATACGCCGTCACGCTTGCCCAGCCAGGTCAGCAACCACCATGCCCGAGCAGCAAAGGCACCGGGACCATCGTCATACAGCACCACATCGCTGTCGGCATTTACGCCCCAGACCCGCAGTCGCTCCACCAGGGTGCGCGGGTCGGGCAACGGGTGACGACCTGTCACGCCTTTGATCACCGGACCGCTCAGGTCGCGCTCAAGATCAGCAAATTGTGCGCCGGCTATGTGCCCTTCGGCATAACTGCAACGGCCATAATCCGGGTCTTCCAGGGCAAAGCGACAGTCCAGGATAACCAGACCGGGCTGCGCCTGACGTTCATTCAGGGCGTGAGGGCTGATCAGTTGCGCAACGGGCATAGTGAACTCCTGAGGGGGGGTGAAATGCAGTTATTGAGCGTACAGCGCATGTTCCAGGGGAACGTAATATTCCTTGATCAGGTCATCGACTGCTTCACGGGCCTGGTCGGTGACAAACCCCGCCTCCAGCACCAGCAGTTGATACACACCACGCTTGATCGCCTGCTCGCTGAGCTGCTCACTGTTCTCACGGGTGGTGCATAAAAATCCGACCCACGAGGTAAGAATAATCCACGCGTTAAGGCTCAAGGATTCGATTTGCTGGGAGGTCATACGCAAGATTTCGGCCTCGACAAATCCGGCATAGATCGCCTGCGCCTGAGCCAGGCAGTGCTGTGAAAAGCGTCGATAGCGGATGGCCAGTTCCGAATCACTGTGCAGTAAATGCTCAATGTCGCGGTACAAAAAACGATAGCGCCACATGGCATCCAGCAGTTGCTGCAAATAATGGCGCTTGTCGGCAACGGTCGGCAAACGCCCTTCTGGCGGGTGTAGAAAACTCAACACCAACGCTTCGTACTCGCTGAACAAGACCGAGATAATCGCCTGCTTGTTGGGGAAGTGGTAATACAGATTGCCCGGCGAAATTTCCATGTGGGCCGCAATGTGGTTGGTGCTGACACTGCGTTCGCCCAGCTGGTTAAAAAGCTCCAGGCTGCTATTGGCGATGCGCTGGCTGGTTTTTAGTCGTATGGCCATGGGCTTGCGCTTAAATTAAAAACGAAAGGCATCTTACGGCCTAACCTTGAATCGATAAACAACACGGGTGACAGGCCCGGCGATTGACAACTTAGAGCACAAGCTCTAAAAACATCACTGCTCTCCAACGATAAAAACCCATAGAAAAAACGCCTGGAGCAACCATGTCTGTCGACAGTGCCTACGATCACAACATCTCATCCCTTCAGGATGAGCTCAATTCACTGCTCGACAAACAGCGCCAGGCCTACGCAGCCCATCCGTTTGCACCTCTTGCGCAACGCCAGCAATGGTTAAAAAGTCTGCGCCAACTGCTCAGTGCCGAGCGTGAAGTCTTAATCGACGCCCTCAGTCAGGATTTCAGCCACCGCAGTCCGGACGAAACCTTGTTTGCCGAGCTGATGCCTTGCCTTCACAGCATTGATTACACCCTAAAACACCTCAAACGCTGGATGAAACCTTCAGCGCGCAGCGTCGGCATGATGTTTGTACCCGCCAGCGCCAAGGTGGTGTACCAGCCACTGGGCGTGGTCGGAATTATCGTGCCGTGGAACTACCCGCTGTACCTGGCAATTGGCCCTTTGGTCGGGGCATTGGCCGCCGGCAACCGGGTCATGCTCAAGCTCAGCGAGTTCACCCCGGCCACAGGGCGTTTGCTCAAGGATTTGCTGGGGCGCATCTTTCCCGAAGACATGGTGACGGTGGTGCTGGGCGAAGCCGATGTGGCTGTAGCGTTCTCCAGCCTGGGGTTTGATCACTTGCTGTTCACCGGTTCCACCCATGTGGGCAAGCAGGTGATGCGCGCGGCCGCTGAAAACCTGACCCCCATCACCTTGGAGCTGGGCGGCAAATCCCCCGCCATTGTGTCGGCCGATGTACCGCTTAAAGACGCAGCCCAGCGCATCGCCTGGGGCAAGACCCTGAACGCGGGACAAACCTGTATCGCCCCGGATTACGTGCTGGTACCCCAGGATCGGGTCGACGGTTTTGTCGAGGCCTACCGCCAGGCGGTCCACAGTTTTTATCCAACCCTGACCGACAACCCGGACTACACCGCAATCATCAACGAACGCCAGTTGGCACGACTTGAACGGTTGCAGGCCGATGCAACCCTCAAGGGCGCGCGTCTGGTTCCGTTGTATGAACAGGGTCAGGGGCGGCGCATGCCCCACACGTTGGTGCTGCAAGTGAGCGACGACATGCAGATCATGCAGGACGAAATCTTTGGCCCGCTGTTGCCCGTCGTGACCTACACCCATCTGGATCAGGCATTGGCGTACATCAACGCCAGACCCCGCCCCTTGGCGCTTTATTACTTCGGCTACAACAAGGCCGAGCAACAGCGCGTCATCCAGCACACCCACTCGGGCGGTGTCAGTATCAATGAAACACTGCTGCACGTGGCCATCGACGACCTGCCTTTTGGAGGGGTCGGGCACTCGGGCATGGGCCATTACCACGGTCACGAAGGCTTTCTGACCTTTAGCAAAGCCAAAGGGGTATTGGTCAAACAGCGCTGGAACAGCTCGCTGATGATCTATCCGCCTTACGGCAGGCAATTGGTGCGCCTGATCCAGAAACTGTTCATCCGCTAGCGGAGCCTTGGCCATGCCTGTACTCAGTGTCGAGAACGCCCTGCTTTCACGCCGCGGGGTCTTGAAAGTAGGCGCGTGTGCCAGTGCATTTCTGGCGACTGCGGGGCTTAGCGCCAGCCTCAGTGGCTGCTCGGCCAGCAGCAGTGCCAGCGGCTTTGCGGTGTTGCGCAGCAGTGACCTGGCTTTTTTACGCGCACTGATCCCGGTCATGCTCGCTGGCAGCGTGCCTGCATCCTCAATGCCCGACGCTGCGAAGGCCACGCTGAACACTCTGGACGACAACCTCAACCACTTGTCTCCCGCACTGCTCAGCCTCACCCAACAACTGCTCGACGTACTGGCCATGCCCGTAACACGCGGCCCGTTGACCGGGGTTTGGGGCCGCTGGGAAAACGCCAGCCCCGAGCAGATCCGGCACTTTCTCCAGCGCTGGCAAAACAGCAGCCTGGGCTTGCTGAAAATGGGTCATGGCTCGCTGGTGCAGTTGGTCATGATGAGTTGGTACGAGTGCCCGCAATCATGGGCCGCCTGCGGCTATCCGGGCCCGCCAAAAATATAAAAAACACTCAAGATCCCGCACTCATGTCGAGTAATCCCTGATGCCCGTAACCGATCCGTTCCGCGAAGGCCTGGCCCGAGGCTGGAAAACCCATGATGGCTCGCAACTGGAAGGCGACCTGACACTGGAGGCAGACGTCGCCATCGTCGGCAGTGGCGCAGGCGGCGGCACCACGGCTGAAATCCTCAGCGCAGCGGGTTACAAGGTTTTGCTGATCGAAGAAGGACCGCTCAAGACCAGCAGCGATTTCAAATTGCTCGAGAACGAGGCCTACGCCAGCCTGTATCAAGAAGGCGTAGGACGCATGAGTAAGGACGGCGCCATCAGCATTCTGCAAGGCCGGGCCGTGGGCGGCACCACGCTGGTCAACTGGACCTCAAGCTTTCGCACCCCGGCGCCCACCCTGGAACACTGGGCCCGCGAGCACGCAGTCGCAGGCCACAGCGAAGAGCAGATGGCACCCTGGTTCGAGCAGATGGAGCAGCGCCTGGGTGTTGCGCCCTGGCAAGTCCCGCCCAACGCCAACAACGAAGTGATCCGCAACGGCTGCGAAAAGCTCGGCTACAGCTGGCATGTGATCCCCCGCAACGTGCGGGGCTGCTGGAACCTGGGCTATTGCGGCATGGGCTGCCCGACCAACGCCAAACAATCGATGCTCGTCACCACCATTCCCGCAACCCTGGAAAACGGCGGCGAACTGCTGTACCTGGCCCGTGCTCAGCGCCTGTTGATCAGTGGCGACCAGGTCACCGGCCTGGAGTGCCAGGCCATGGACAGCCGATGCGTGGCCCCCAATGGTCACAAAATAACGGTCAAGGCGCGGCATTACGTGCTGGCAGGCGGTGGCATCAACACGCCCGGCCTGCTGATGCGCTCCAATGCACCCGACCCGCACAAACGTCTGGGCAAGCGGACGTTTCTGCATCTGGTCAACTTCTCCGCAGCGCAATTTCCTACTGCAATCAATCCTTTCTACGGTGCGCCGCAATCAATTTACTCAGATCACTTTCAATGGAAAGACGGCCCCAAAGGCCCTATGGGCTACAAACTGGAAGTACCGCCGCTGCACCCGGCATTGGCCTCCACCTTGTTTGCAGGTTTTGGTCAGAGCAGCGCTGAACAAATGGCCAAACTGCCCAATACCCACATGATGCTGGCGCTGATGCGCGACGGTTTTCATCCCGACAGCCCCGGGGGCAGTGTCGAGTTGCGCAGCGATGACAGCCCGGTACTCGATTACACCCTCACGCCTTACGGCTGGGAGGGGCTCAAGCGCGCCTTTCACAGCATGGCCGAAATCCAGTTTGCGGCGGGCGCCAGCGCGGTCATGCCATTGCACAGCGATGCGCGCTACATGACCAGCCTTCGCGAAACTCGTGACCAGATCGACAGTTTGAGCCTTGAGTTGTATCGAACTCGCCTGGCCAGTGCCCATGTGATGGGCGGATGTTCGATGGGGGAGAATTCGCAAATGGCCGTCACCGACAGCCTCGGCCGCCATCATCAATTGCGCAATGTATCGGTCCACGACGGCTCTTTATTCCCCACCAGCATTGGCGCCAACCCACAATTATCGGTGTACGGACTGACGGCAAAACTCGCGACCCAATTGGCCGAACGCCTCAAAAGTTCATGAAAAAGCAGTTAATTCGTCGCGTCTATAGTGCTTTCTTCTTCGAATGGCGACTTGGCCGACCGGTAATGCTGCGATACCATCCGACTCCCCAACGGATTCCCGCCAGGACGACGCGATGAACCGAGTGTTGTACCCAGGTACATTCGACCCTATTACCAAGGGCCATGGCGATCTGGTCGAACGCGCTTCGCGCCTGTTCGATCACGTGATTATTGCTGTCGCTGCCAGCACCAAGAAAAACCCGCTATTCCCTCTGGAACAGCGTGTGGAGCTGGCTCGTCAAGTCACCAAACACCTGCCCAATGTAGAGGTGGTCGGTTTCTCGACGCTGCTCGCGCATTTCGCCAAAGAACAGAATGCCAATGTCTTTCTGCGTGGCCTGCGTGCCGTGTCGGACTTCGAATATGAGTTTCAGCTGGCGAACATGAATCGCCAACTGGCCCCCGATGTCGAAAGTCTGTTCCTCACGCCGTCAGAGCGTTATTCGTTCATATCGTCGACATTGGTGCGCGAAATCGCGGCATTGGGCGGTGATATAAACAAATTTGTGCACCCGGCGGTAGCTGATGCCCTGACCGAGCGTTTTCGCAAGAAATAACCACTGAAGCGGCGCCCGCGTGCACTGCGGGCGCCAATGCGGCACAATTGCCGCATTCGATTTCAGTTGCCCGGGCCAACCGCCCCGGCCGGAGTACCCATGTCCCTGATCATCACCGACGATTGCATTAACTGCGACGTCTGCGAACCCGAGTGTCCGAACGCTGCCATTTCCCAGGGCGAAGAGATCTATGTGATCGACCCCAACCTGTGTACCCAGTGCGTTGGTCACTACGATGAACCGCAATGCCAACAAGTCTGCCCGGTTGACTGCATCCCGCTGGATGAAACCCACCCGGAAACCGAAGAACAGCTGATGGAAAAGTACCGGGCAATTACCGGGAAGGCCTGATTCATCGTCTATGCGATTTGTGTGGGAGCGGGCTTGCTCGCGATAGATTCACTGCGGTCGACCCGTTCGACCGAGGTGGTTGCATCGCGAGCAAGCCCGCTCCCACAAGCGTTCAGCGCACGACTGGCGGCTACGTCTGGCAACGCGGGCAAAACACGCTGGCACGCTGACCCAACTTGACGTCACGCAGCTCAGTGCCGCAAATCTTGCACGGTTCATACCCACGCCCGTATACAAATAGCTCCTGCTGAAAGTAACCGGGCTGGCCATCACCGCCGATAAAGTCACGCAAGGTAGTGCCTCCGCGCTCGATGGCGGCGGCCAAAATCCGTTTGATCTCAATCGCCAGTTTCAAATACCGCGCCCGGGAAATACTCTTGGCCTCGCGGCGCGGGTCAATCCCTGCAGCAAACAAGGCTTCGGTCGCGTAAATATTGCCCACGCCCACCACCACCGCGTTATCCATAATGAACGGCTTGACCGCCATCGAACGCTTGCGCGACAGCTGAAACAGTCGATCGCCATCAAACAGGTCCGTCAGCGGCTCCGGCCCCAAGCGCACCAGCAGTTCATGGTTAAGAGGGTCCAGGCTCCAGAGCATTGCCCCAAACCGGCGCGGGTCGGTGTAACGCAAGGCCAGACCGGACTCCAGCTCAATATCCACATGCTCATGCTTGGCGGCGGGCAGACCCGCTTCCACCAGTCGCAAGTTGCCGGACATGCCCAAATGGCTGATCAGCGTCCCCACCTCAGCGTTAATCAGCAGGTACTTGGCCCGGCGCTCGACCAATACAATGCGCTGCCCGGACAGGCGCACATCAAGGTCTTCGGGGATCGGCCAGCGCAGACGGCGCTCGCGCACAATCACCCGGCTGACCCGCTGCCCTTCAAGATGCGGGGCGATGCCACGTCGGGTGGTTTCGACTTCAGGTAATTCAGGCATGGGGGCTCCGTACTCTGGAAGAGCTGGCGATTCTAACGGAAATTTCTGCGTTACCAGCTCCGCGATCCGACGCAATGCGGTGAATCAGCCAAGCCCCAAGGTTACGTCTAAGGCTATAATCGCGCCCTTTTCAATACCCGGAGCGACGTCATGTCCCTGCCAAGCCTGCGCCTTAAAGCCAATGCCGATCGACGCCTGCGCGCCGGCCACTTGTGGGTCTACAGCAACGAAATCGATGTAGCCGCCACACCGCTGAACGGTTTTAAGGCCGGCGACCAAGCGGTACTCGAAACCGCCGGCGGCAAGCCGCTGGGCATCGTTGCCATGAGCCCCAACAACCTGATCTGTGCACGCCTGCTGTCGCGCGACATCAAGCTGCCATTGGACAAATCGCTGCTGGTTCACCGCCTGAACATGGCCCTGTCCCTGCGCGACCGTCTGTTCGACAAGCCTTACTACCGCCTGGTTTACGGCGATTCAGACCTGCTGCCGGGCCTGGTAGTCGATCGTTTCGGCGATATCCTGGTGGTCCAGTTGGCCTCGGCCACGATGGAACAGCACAAAGACGACGTGATCGCAGCACTGGTACAAGTCCTCAAGCCAAGCGGCATCCTGTTCAAGAACGACTCGGCTGCCCGCGACGCCGAAGGCCTTGAGCGTTACGTCGAAACCGTGTTCGGCCTGGTGCCGGAGTGGGTTGCCCTGGAAGAGAACGGCGTCAAGTTCGAAGCCCCGGTCATGACCGGTCAGAAAACCGGCTGGTTCTACGATCACCGCATGAATCGTGCCCGCCTGGCGCCTTACGTCAAAGGCAAAAAGGTCCTGGACCTGTTCAGCTACATCGGTGGCTGGGGTATTCAGGCCGCTGCTTTCGGCGCCAGCGAAGTCACGTGTGTCGACGCTTCGTCGTTCGCCCTGGACGGTGTTGAGCGCAACGCTGCCCTGAACGGTTTTGCCGAACGCGTTACCTGCATGGAAGGCGACGTGTTTGAAGCCCTCAAGGAACTCAAGGCCAACGAAGAGCGTTTCGACGTGATCGTTGCTGATCCACCGGCCTTCATCAAACGCAAAAAAGACCTGAAGAACGGCGAAGGTGCCTACCGTCGCCTGAATGAACAAGCCATGCGCCTGCTCACCAAGGACGGGATTCTGGTCAGCGCATCGTGCTCAATGCACCTGCCGGAAGACGACCTGCAAAACATTCTGCTGACCAGCGCCCGGCATCTGGACCGCAACATCCAGCTGCTGGAACGCGGCGGCCAGGGCCCGGATCACCCGGTACATCCAGCCATCAACGAAACGCGCTACATCAAGAGCATCACCTGCCGTTTGCTGCCTAACAGCTGATTTGGCGCATTAGCCCCGGTGGGAGCGAGCAGGCTCGCTCCCACCGTTATGGTCACACGAGTCCGGTGTTCACTTTTTGTCCAGCGTCGGGCTCAGCTCCACCCCGTCAATCTGCAACGATTGATAGCGCGGCGTCACCACCTTCACCTTGCCCTGACGGATCTTCTCGATCAACTCCAGCGAGCTTTCCCCACCGCCAGCATAAGTACCGACGCGCTGCCAGTTGCCCTGGGCGTCACGCTTAAAGAAGTACAGGGGCTCTGACCACTTGTTTTTGGGTAATTGCAGCACCTCTGGCTGGCCGTCCTGATCCAGGTCCACTGCCCATAACGCGCAACCTGGTGCCAGGCATAACTGCCCGTTGAATCGCTTGTCGTAGAACTGCTCGCTGCCCTCGACCTTGGGCCCAATCCACTCCAGTAGTCGCTCCGACCCTGTTGGACCATTGCCCGCGCTCACCTCCTTGAGACGTTTCAACAAGACTTGGCGACCAGGCTCGGCCAACACCAACCCCTGTTCGACTTGCTCCAGCAACGCGTCATACGCCTGTTTGCCCTCTGACCCCAGTCGATTGCGCAGCGTGTCTGCATCAAAGTTATCCACCGCCGTCCGGCCACTGAGCAAGCGCTGCACCTGATTGTTCGCGCTCATCTTCAGTGGGCTGAACCACGGCGTGTGCATCGCCAGCAACAGCACCACGCAGAGCAGCGCAATCACCGGATTGCTGACGCGCAGACTGCCCAGCCAGATTGATCGAGAGACAAACACGGCCAAAAGCGCCGCCACGCTGTGAATAAAAATCACCAGCACCAACACCATTGCCAGAATCCGCGACGGCGTCAGGCCGTATTGCTCGATGCGCAGCCATGTCGAATACCCCGCCAACACCACCAGCACCGGCAAGCACAACAGGCACAGGTCTACCACTCGCACCAGCCACGTCGGGTAACCACTGCCTTGGGTTCCATCCTGAAACACGCCATTAAGCAAAAATAGATTGACCGCCACCAGCCACAACATGATCGGCGTCGAATAGCCCGTATCCCAGATCGGCTCGAGCCCGGTAAAGGGCAACGCGAAGGTGAACACAATCACAATCAGTGCACTCAATGGCAGCAGAAAGCGGCACAGAGTCAGCACAATTCCCCGTAGCAGGCCAATGACCCGTTCTTTTTCGCGGCCCATATGCACACCCAGGGCAAATACCATCGCCGAGCTGATGCATATAAAACCCTCGGTGGAGAACAATTTATTGAGGGCCACAATCCCGAGCATTTTGAACAAGCCGCCCCACAACCACAGCAATGCCCAGAACACCGCATTCAACAGCAGCCCCAGCAAGACGATAAACACCGTGTCCCAGGCATGGCGAAACAGGTCTTCGTAGCGAGGGTAACGCCCTTCGCGGGTTGGCCAGCTCAGAATGAAAACCGTGCAGATATAAGTAATCACTACGGCAAAAAAGCTCCAGCTGCCGGCCAGCCAGCTGCCCGGGCGCCAATACTCATCGCCATCCCAAAATACCCAGGCACTGATCGCAGTCATGACGACCGTCAGCCCCACCACTAGCCATGCCGTGCCACGATGGCGAGTGTTCTCGCCCAGCAGCAACAGGTTGACGCCGCCCACCAGCACCGCCGTTATCAGCCCATACCACGCACCGGGATCACCCATGGAAGTGGCCAGCCACAGCAACAGCCCTTGCACCAGACCGATGGCCAGATACGTCATGACGGAGCGTTCGAGCGTCAGCATTTAGAGTCCTCACTGAAAAACCAATCACACACTATTACTTGAATCCCATGAAACGGTCCTGCCACCCTTTAAAATAGTCTTTTCCTGCATAAAGACCGTCTTGGTCTTACTCGATGCCTAGTAATTGCTCACTGCACCTAATCCTCAGTCTTCCTGCTGCATGACTCGACACCTACATACCAAGGCTGATTACCCGCGTACGGCTGCCAGTTGCCTGTTTGTACTCTGGAGCAACCGTCTGGCCCATTCCCTCCGGCCGCCAGCCGTGTAGAATCGACGGATTCATCGCCAATCATCCCCGGCGGGTTTATGAGCTCAGGCCCAGGCGCGCGGCGATCCCGCAGCGTTTACGGCAGCTTGCGGATACGTAGTCATTTTCTGTGTGACCCGCAACCATTAGAAGCTCACTTCCCTGTTTGTTACCTGATTAGCCGCCCGGAGTTGTTCCATGCCTGACTATCGTTCGAAAACCTCCACCCACGGCCGCAACATGGCCGGTGCCCGCGCTTTGTGGCGCGCCACGGGGATGAAAGATGCCGACTTCAAGAAGCCGATCATCGCCATTGCCAACTCCTTTACCCAGTTCGTACCCGGCCACGTCCACCTAAAGGACATGGGCCAACTGGTTGCCCGCGAGATCGAACGCGCTGGCGGCGTTGCCAAAGAATTCAACACCATTGCCGTAGACGACGGCATCGCCATGGGCCATGACGGCATGCTGTATTCGCTGCCGAGCCGCGAGATCATCGCCGACTCCGTCGAGTACATGGTCAACGCCCACTGCGCCGACGCCATCGTGTGCATTTCCAACTGCGACAAAATCACCCCTGGCATGCTGATGGCCTCGCTGCGCCTCAACATCCCGGTGATTTTCGTTTCCGGCGGCCCGATGGAAGCAGGCAAAACCAAGCTCGCCAGCCACGGCCTGGACCTGGTAGACGCCATGGTCATCGCGGCCGACTCCAGCGCTTCTGACGAGAAGGTTGCCGAGTACGAGCGCAGCGCTTGCCCGACATGCGGTTCGTGCTCCGGCATGTTCACCGCCAACTCGATGAACTGCCTGACCGAGGCCCTGGGCCTGGCCCTGCCGGGTAACGGCACAGCACTGGCGACCCACAGCGACCGCGAGCAACTGTTCCTGCAGGCTGGCCGCACCATCGTCGACCTGTGCCGCCAGTACTACGTCGAGAACGACGAATCGGTACTGCCGCGCAACATCGCCAACTTCAAGGCATTTGAAAACGCCATGACGCTGGACATCGCCATGGGCGGATCGACCAACACCATCCTGCACTTGCTGGCCGCAGCCCAGGAAGCCGAGATCGATTTCGACCTGAAAGACATCGACCGCCTCTCGCGCCACGTGCCGCAGCTGTGCAAAGTGGCGCCGAATATCCAGAAGTACCACATGGAAGACGTGCACCGCGCTGGCGGCATTTTCTCCATCCTCGGCTCGCTGGCCCGTGGCGGCCTGCTGCACACCGACCTGCCGACCGTACACAGCAAGACCCTGGCTGAAGGCATCGCCAAATGGGACATCACCCAGACTGACGACGAAGCCGTACACACATTCTTCAAGGCAGGCCCGGCCGGCATCCCGACGCAAACTGCGTTCAGCCAGTCCACACGCTGGGAAACCCTGGACGACGACCGCGAAAACGGCTGCATCCGAAGCGTCGAGCATGCTTACTCGCAAGAGGGCGGCCTGGCCGTGCTGTACGGCAACATCGCGCTGGATGGCTGCGTGGTCAAAACCGCGGGTGTCGACGAGTCGATTCACGTGTTCGAAGGCAACGCCAAGATCTTCGAAAGCCAGGACAGTGCCGTGCGCGGCATTCTGGCTGACGAAGTGCAGTCCGGTGACATCGTGATCATCCGTTACGAGGGTCCAAAGGGCGGCCCGGGTATGCAAGAGATGCTCTACCCGACCTCCTACCTGAAATCCAAAGGCCTGGGCAAAGCGTGTGCCTTGCTCACCGATGGCCGCTTCTCGGGCGGCACTTCGGGTCTGTCCATCGGCCATGCCTCACCGGAAGCGGCTGCTGGCGGCGCGATTGGTCTGGTGCAGGACGGCGACAAAGTGCTGATCGACATTCCAAACCGCTCGATCAACCTGATGATCAGCGACGAAGAAATGGCGGCACGCCGTGCAGAGCAAGACAAGAAAGGCTGGAAGCCGGTAGAAATCCGCCCACGCAAAGTCACCACCGCCCTCAAGGCCTATGCCTTGCTGGCTACCAGCGCCGACAAGGGCGCGGTGCGTGATAAAGCGTTGCTGGACAAGCTGGTGCCGTAAGCCACCGCGCAACAGTAAAAATCCCGGCCAGGTGCCGGGATTTTTTATGCCCAACCCCACTATGTGGGAGCGAGCCTGCTCGCGAAGGTCGTTAGCGATATCGCGGGTTTAGTGCGCAATCGCGAGCAGGCTCGCTCCCACAATGAACATTTGTGCAAACTCGGTTACTGGATCTGATCAGGCTTGACGATCACCCAGTTCTTGTCCGCCGTGACCGGCAAACCTTCCTTGGCCTGGGCCGCTGCGTTCTTGGCCATCATGCCTTCCAGCTGCGCCATGTATTTGTCCTTGCGGTTGACCCACAGGTGAATCCCGCCTTTGGCCACGTCCACACCGTGGAACAGCATGTAACCATCACTGGATGGCGTATCACCGCCCACCAGCACCGGTTTTTTCCATTGATCGATATAGGTCAGGATCGCCGCTTGCTTGCCCGCCATCCACGTTGCCGGCGTCCACAGGTAAGGCGTCAGCTCCAGCCCAAGGTTGGCTTTTTCGTTATAGGTCCCCGCACTGATCTGCTTGCGTGCCGTGGTCAGCTCTCCGGTTTTGCGATCCTTGAGCAAGGTGGTCACGCCAATCACGTTCTGCGGTTTGACGTTGTAACCGTACTTGGGGTCCGCCGCGACCATACGCACCAGCTCTTCCGAGGCGGCGGTCATCACGTAGACCTCGATGCCGTTCTCCATCAGCTTGTTGAACAGCTCAACCTGACCGGTAAACACCTTGGGCGGTTGAACCTGGGAGCTCTTGACCACATCGCCTTCAAAGTAAGTCACCGGCACCGGCTTGCCCGACGCCATCAACTCGTCCACATAGCCCTTGAGCTGTTGCAGGGTGAAGCCGGAAAACACCTGGGCCACCCACGGATAGCAGACCATGTCGTCGATTTCACACAGGCGATAGTAGTAACTGAACAGGCTTTCTTTATGGTCAGCGGTATCTTTGAACGGGATCAGCTTGAGTGACGGGTCGAGGCTCTCGCGGGTGATCAGGCCCTTGTTTTCCATGTACGGCAGCAGGGCCTCTTCCAGATCGTTGCGATAACTGGTGTTGTCCATGTCAAAGACCGCGAAGTTACCCTTGTTCGCGTTGGCGGCGATCATGGCCTCCAGTTGCTTGGCCTGGTCAGCGGGCCAGTGTTTCAATTCTGTGGCCAGCACCTGGCCTGTCAGGCCCAGACACAGGGTTGCAGCGATCAACTTGGCGGTCAGTTTCATCAGCTATGCTCCACGTCAAAGGCATCGAAGCTAACAAACCTGTATGACAGTTTTTGACTTGGACACGACTGTCAGCGTCTTGAATGCGCCACGCGGCTTATTCCAAAAACCTAGGTATCCATTCCACAACGGTATATTTGTAGATATATCAACCTGTTACGATTTCCGGTTCGAAATAGCAGCACACAAATACTGGTACAAGTCGTCCCCTCGGAGCTTTCATGAATTTCCCGCTGATCCTCAATCTGCTGGTGTTCCTCGCGTTGCTGTTCGGCCTGTCGCTGACCCGCCACACCGCGTGGAGCCTTGCGAAAAAAGTCTTGCTGGCGCTGGTTCTCGGCGTGGTCTTCGGGCTGTGCCTGCACATGACCTACGGCTCCGATAGCCCTACCCTGAAAACCTCCATCGGCTGGTTCGACCTGGTTGGCAGCGGCTACGTGCAGTTGCTGCAAATGATCGTGATCCCGCTGGTATTCGCATCGATCCTCAGCGCTGTGGCCCGCCTGCATAACGCTTCATCTCTGGGCAAAATCAGCTTCCTGACCATCGGCACGCTGCTGTTCACCACCATGATCGCAGCGCTGGTGGGCATCGGCCTGACCAACCTGTTCGGCCTGACCGCCGATGGCCTGGTAGCGGGCGCAGCTGAAATGAGCCGTCTGCAAGTGATCCAGAGCGACTACGCGGGCAAGGTCTCAGACTTGAATGTGCCGCAGTTGCTGCTGTCGTTTATCCCGCAAAACCCGTTTGCCGACCTGGCCCGAGCCAAGCCGACATCGATCATCAGCGTGGTGATTTTCGCGGCCTTCCTGGGCATTGCTGCACTGCAACTGTTCAAGGACGAGCCGGAAAAAGGCGGCAAGATCATCAGCGCCATCGACACCCTGCAAGCCTGGGTGATGCGTCTGGTGCGCCTGGTCATGAAACTGACCCCGTACGGCGTGCTGGCCCTGATGACCAAAGTGGTCGCCATGTCCAATGTGCAAGACATCATCAAACTGGGCAGCTTTGTGGTGGTGTCCTACATCGCCCTGGCACTGATGTTCGTGATTCACGGCGTGATCCTGTCGGTATCCGGCGTTAACCCACTGCGCTTTTTCCGCAAGGTATGGCCAGTACTGACGTTTGCCTTCACCAGCCGTTCGAGCGCGGCCAGCATTCCGCTGAGCATCGAAGCGCAAACCCGTCGCCTGGGGATTCCGTCTTCCATCGCCAGCTTTGCCGCCTCGTTTGGCGCGACCATTGGCCAGAACGGCTGTGCCGGTCTGTACCCGGCCATGTTGGCGGTAATGGTTGCCCCGACCGTGGGCATTAACCCGCTGGACCCGATGTGGATAGCTTCGCTGGTCGCGATCGTGACCTTGAGTTCAGTAGGGGTGGCCGGTGTGGGCGGTGGTGCGACCTTCGCGGCACTGATCGTATTGCCCGCGATGGGCCTGCCGGTGTCATTGGTGGCGTTGCTGATTTCAGTTGAGCCGTTGATCGACATGGGTCGCACGGCGCTGAACGTCAGCGGTTCTATGGTTGCCGGTACGGTGACCAGCCAGATTTTGCACCAGACCGACAAGGCCATTCTGGCTGAAGACGATCACGGTGATCTGGCGCACGCGTAACACTTGACTGACCCCGCGCCCACTCTTGTGGGAGCGGGCTTGCTCGCGATTCAGGCAACGCGATTTGTCTTTACCAACGCGGTGATGCAATCGCGAGCAAGCCCGCTCCCACAGGGTAATGGGTTGCCTTAAATTCTTTCCCACACCTCAAAGCTGAACGCCGGTTTGTCATCTGCCGCCTCGTGCAGCTCTTCTGACACCCGCTTCCACTGCGCCTGATCAAACTCAGGGAACCACGCATCGCCTTCCGGGCTCATCCCCACCCGCGTCAGGTACAACCGGTCGGCATCCGCCAGACCCTGGGCATACAACTGCGCACCGCCAATCAACATCACTTCGCTGACACCCTGCTCGGTTGCCCATTGCTCCGCGCGCTCAACAGCGGCCTCAAGGGAGGCAAATACCTCGGCACCTTCAAGCTGCAGATCGGTCTGACGACTGACCACCAGGTTCAAGCGACCCGGCAACGGGCGTCCCAGCGAATCCCAGGTTTTGCGACCCATGATGATCGGCTTACCCAGGGTGGTGGTCTTGAAGTATTTGAAATCCGCAGGCAAATGCCACGGCATGCTGTTGTCGACGCCGATCACGCGGTTTTCAGCGAGTGCCGCGATCAGACTAAGGGGGAGTGATTTTTTCATGGCGCCGAGGATACCAGAGCGGCCCGCGCCGACAGTACCCCGCCTGACTAACAGCGGTTATGCTCTTTGTTCACTTGAATGGAATGTCGCGTGACTCAACTTTCCCCCTTACAACGCCTCTGGCTGACCGAAACCGTGCGCCTGCGCGAAGAACACGCAGGCCCGCTGGACGACCTTGAAGCCAATCGCCGTGCCCGAACCTCGGCGGGCGACTTATCCACACGCCTGCAAAACCGCGCCCTGTGGCTGGCCGAACGGGATGGTTTGCTCAGTGCCATGCAGCACTGGTTGCAAGGTGCAAGGCTGGCGCTGTTGGTGCTGGCGGTACTCGCCGTACTCAGTGGCGCCGGTCTTGCATTCGCGGCCCTGGGCGACGGGCAAACCCCGGTCAATGTGTTCTGGGCACTGGGCAGTTTGCTGGGGCTCAACCTGATCCTGCTATTGAGCTGGGTGATGGGTCTGCTGTTTGCCGGTAACCACGGCGCGAGCCTGGGCCGCCTGTGGTTGTGGCTCAGTGAAAAGCTCGCCCGTGACGCCAAGGCCGCACAACTGGCCCCCGCATTATTGTTGTTGTTGCAACGACGCAAACTCAATCGATGGGCGCTCGGCACACTGGTCAATGGCCTGTGGCTGCTGGCGATGCTCAGCGCGCTGGCGATGATGCTGTTGCTTATGGCTACTCGCCGCTACGGATTCATCTGGGAAACCACGATCCTCGGTGCCGACGTATTTGTCGCCGCCACCCGCGCCCTTGGCGCACTGCCCCACTGGCTGGGGTTTGGCGTACCGACCGTGGAAATGATCCGCATCAGCAACGACACCAGCCTCTACAACAACGAACTGGTGCGCCAGGCATGGGCGGTCTGGCTGGTCGGCGTGGTGCTGATCTACGGCGTGATTCCACGCCTGCTCCTGGCAGCCTTGTGCCTGTGGCGCTGGAAAAGCGGACGCAACGCATTGCAGCTCGATCTCAACTTGCCCGGTTACAGCCAGTTGCGCGAACGCCTGATGCCCAGCAGTGAGCGTCTGGGCGTCAACGACATTGCACCTGAGCAATTGCACAACGTGCAGGCCGGGCACAGCGACCTGCAAACCGATGGCGCATTGATCGTGGCCATTGAGCTGGACGACCAGCACCCGTGGCCACCCAAATTGCCTGCCACGGTCAAGGACGCGGGCATTCTCGACAGTCGCGAGTCCCGGCAAAAACTGCTCGAACAAATGACCCGCTTTCCCCCGGCCCGCTTGGCCATTGCCTGCGACCCGCGACGCTCGCCGGATCGCGGCAGCCTGGCGCTGATCGGCGAGTTGGCGCGCAGTGCCAGCGAAACCCGCGTGTGGCTGCTGCAAGCCCCGCCCGGTCAGGCGCTGGACGCCGACCGCCTGGGCGACTGGCACACCGCGCTGCAACAACTGGGGCTGCCTTTCGCCGCCAGCGCGCCCTTGAACTGGCTGGAGACAGGCCATGACTAAGCCACTCACGCTGGCCGTAGTCGGCCACACCAACGTCGGCAAAACCTCATTGCTGCGCACCCTGACCCGGGATGTCGGCTTTGGCGAAGTGTCCCATCGCCCCAGCACCACGCGCCATGTCGAAGGTGCGCGATTATCGGTAGACGGCGAGCCCCTGCTGGAGCTCTACGACACGCCGGGGCTTGAAGATGCCATCGCCCTGCTCGACTACCTGGAACGCCTCGACCACCCCGGCGAACGCCTGGATGGCCCCGCGCGGGTGGCGCGGTTTCTCGAAGGCAGTGAGGCGCGCCAGCGTTTCGAGCAGGAGGCCAAGGTACTGCGCCAACTGCTGGCATCGGACGCGGGGTTGTATGTGATCGACGCCCGCGAGCCGGTACTGGCCAAGTACCGCGACGAACTCAGTGTGCTGGCCAGTTGCGGCAGGCCGCTGCTGCCGGTACTCAATTTTGTCAGCAGCCCGCAGCATCGCGAACCGGAGTGGCGCGAAGCCCTAGCACGCCTCGGTTTACATGCACTGGTACGGTTTGACAGCGTGGCCCCGCCCGAAGATGGCGAGCGCCGCTTGTATGAAAGCCTGGCCCTGCTGCTGGAGCATTCACGGGAGGCGTTGCAGCGACTGATTACAGACCAGGAGGCTCAACGTGAAGCCCGCAAGCACAGTGCGCTGCGCTTGATCGCCGAATTATTGATCGACTGCGCCGCGTGCCGTCGCAGCGTAGTCAGCGAAAAAGCCGCCGAACAACAGGCCATCCAGCAACTGCGTGAAGCGATCCGCCAGCGTGAGCAGCGCTGCGTTGAAGCCATGCTCAAACTGTATGGCTTTCGTACCAGCGATGCGGCGGCCAGTGATTTGCCGTTGCTCGACGGACGTTGGGGCGATGACTTGTTCAACCCTGAGACCCTCAAGCAACTGGGTGTGCGGGTTGGTAGCGGGATTGCTGCAGGCGCGGCGGCCGGGGCCGGTGTGGACCTGATGGTCGGTGGCCTGACCCTGGGTGCGGCCGCACTGGCCGGCGCCATTGCCGGCGGTGCGCTGCAGACCGCACGCAGCTATGGCAGCCGCTTGCTGGGCAAACTCAAGGGCCAGCGTGAATTGACCGTGGACGACAGCGTGCTGCGCCTGCTGGCCTTGCGCCAACGGCAATTGCTGCACGCCCTCAATGCCCGCGGGCATGCCGCTGTCGACAGCATCAAGGTCGCCACCCCACAGGACAAAACCTGGCGCGAGGGCAAATTGCCCGAAGCCCTGAACAAAGCCCGTGCGCACCCGCAATGGTCGTCTCTGAACCCGCATCCGAAGCTGAACCAGGCTGAGCGCCAGGAGCAGATCGAGGCGTTGGCCGGGCAGATCTAAGTACCGACTCAACCCCCGTGGGAGCGAGCCTGCTCGCGATTGGATCGCTGATACACCGCGTCGTTTTTTTCGCGAGCAGGCTCGCTCCCACAAGAATGGGTGCTTAAGCCTCTAACAGGCGGACGGCCTTGTTCTTGAGGAGTTGCAGGTCGATCAGTGGCACGTGCATTTCCTTGGCCTGCTCATCCCAGACCCGCATGCGCAGGCTCAACGCACACAGCGGATCTTGCTCGAATGCATCCGCCTCGGCCTCGCTCATCACTCCGCCCTGATACCCCAGCGTGCGGATACTGGCTTCACTCAGCAGGTCGTAATAGCCTGGTTGCCGCAAAGTCAGGTAGCGCTTGGCCTGCACGTGATACTCCACCAGCTTGGCCAGTCGTTCACTGAAGCCTGCACGGCGCAAATAGCGGGCGCCCACCAACTCATGGCTGACCACACCATATCCGCCCATGTTCTTTGCATCATTGACACAGAAGTGCCCAATATCGTGAAAGAACGCCGCCAGGATCACTTCATCATCGCAGCCCTCATCCAACGCAAGCTGCGCGGCCTGGGACATATGCTCGATTTGCGACACCGGCTCGCCGATGTAATCGTCTGTGCCGTATTGCTGATACAAACCAAAAATGTCTTCAACCACTTGCTGTGCGTGTGTCATCACCTCTCCTCCAGCATCCGGGCGATATTGCCCTCGGCCATTGCCGGGCCCACGCTCATGCCCACACCTGTGTGCATCAGCGCCGCATTCAAACCCGGCGCCACCTCCAACCAGGAGAACGGCTTGGCTCCTTTCGCACCATAGACGCCCTGCCAGCGCTCGACCACCCTGACTTCACAGCCCAGGGTTTCTTCGCAGAGTTGCAGCATCCAGTTATCGACCTGTTCACCATTAAAGGGTGACGGATCGCGACCGTAATCGTGAGAATCGCCGACGATAAGATCACCATAAGGCGTTGGACTGACCAACAGATGAATGCCGTGCTGATCCAGATGGGGGCTGCCTCGCAGGATTTCATCCTGCACCGCCGCGGCTTGCGGCAAGTCGGCAAAGGCACCGTAATGGACACAGCTCAGCCCGGTCAGCAGGGCGTGTTGCAGCTTCAAATCGACCTTGGGTCGCACGCGCAGCATTTGCAGGCGGCAAATCTGCGGACTGAGTTTGGCCAGCGGCTCAGCCAGCAACGTCAGGTAATCGTGACCCGAGCACACAATCACGTGCGAGCCCTTGAAGCTCCCCGCCGTGGTGTGGACCTGACCGGGCTCGACATCGCGCACCAGGGTCGAAAAATGAAACTCGACACCCAAGTCACGCTGCAAATACGCAATCAATGCCGCAATGGCTTCCCGTGAATAGACCTGCTGGTCGTCAAGCCCATGCAGTGCGGCACGGTGATGGCTGAATTGACCGCCGTACAGCGCGTCCATTTCTGCACCGCGCAAGAGTTCGACGCGATAGCCAAATTCACGGGCGCGGCCTTGGCAGAAAGCATCCAGCAAGTGTTCTTCGGCTTCGGTTCGAGCGAACAGGTATGAGCCATTACGCTTGAGGTCAAAACCCGCGCGCTGCGCCCAATCGGCCCAAATAGGGCGGCTGGCCCGGGCCAGGTCGAGCATCACGCCGGGTGGCTGGCCGGTGACCAGCGCCTGGCCAAAGTTGCGCACCGACGCACCCAAGGGCGTAGCGGTGCGTTCGAATACGCGCACCTTGAGCCCGCGTCTTGCAGCGGCGTAGGCATGGGACAAGCCCAGAATGCCAGCGCCGACGATAAGGATTGGTTGAGTCATCACGATGTCCTGAAGGGCAACTTCACTTCCCTTGTGGGAGCGGGCTTGCTCGCGATACAAACGCCGCGGTGCGGCTGTCCAACCGCAGCGATCCAATCGCGGGCAAGCCCGCTCCCACAGGTCTTTTGTGGCTATAAAACTACTGCGCCGCTTTCTCGGACTTGCCGTCATAGCGCTTGCGCCATTCGGCCAGAATGCTGTCGCGGTTCTTGGAGGCCCAGGCGAAGTCGTTTTTGATCAGGCGTTGCTCGTAGTCGGCTGGCAGTTCGGTTTGTGGCTTGGCGATGCCCGGCTGAGCGAGTACCGCAAAATTTTCTTTATAAAGCTCCATCGCTGCCGGGCTGGCGGAGAAGTCAGCCAGTTTTTTGGCTGCCTCTTCATGCGGCGTGCCTTTGATCACGGCAGTGGCTTCGATTTCCCAGCCCAGGCCTTCTTTTGGTAACACGATGTCCAGCGGTGCGCCCTGGCGCTTGAGCTGCACGGCCGGGTATTCAAACGAAATACCGATCGGGAACTCACCCGAGGCCGCCAGCTTGCACGGCTTGGAGCCCGAGTGGACGTACTGGCCGATGTTCTGGTGCAAGTCGTCCATGTACTGCCAGCCCTGCTTCTCGCCGAAGGTCTGCAGCCACGCACTTACGTCCAGAAAACCGGTGCCGGACGAAGCCGGGTTAGGCATGACGATCTTGCCCTTGTACTCAGGCTTGGTCAGGTCTTGCCAGCTCACCGGCTTGGTCAGGCCCTGCTTCTCGGCTTCGATGGTGTTGAAGCAAATAGTCGCGGCCCACACGTCCATCCCCACCCAGGCGGGCGGATTGGCCGTATCGCGATAGTTGGCGCCAATCTTGGCCAGGTCTTTGGGGGCGTAGCTTTGCAGCATGCCTTGCTGATCCAGAATCGCCAGGCTGGAAGCCGCCAGGCCCCAGACGGCATCGGCTTGTGGGCGGGCTTTCTCGGCCAGCAGCTTGGCCGTGATGATGCCCGTGGAATCGCGCACCCACTTGATCTCAACGTCCGGGTTGGCCTTCTCGAAAGCCTGCTTATAGGTCTTGAGCTGCTCGGCTTCGAGGGCCGTGTACACGGTCAGCTCGGTTTTGGCAGCAAACGCATTGAAGCTAAAAGCGGTGAGGACAGCAGCGGCAAGAGCAAGTGGCTTGAACATGGTGCGGTTCCTTTATGGTTGTAGGGGCAGGATTGAGAGGGCACGAATCATTGAGCCGGAGCGCCCTGGCGCCAGGCCTGGGAGCGACGCAGCAACCCGCGTGAAGCCCAGGCCAGCAGCAGGGACACACCTACCGAGGTGAACAGGATCAGGGTCGACATGGCCGCCGCGCCGCCAACGTTGCCGGCGTCGTCCATGTTCAGTACCGCCACCGCCGCCAGGATGGTGTCGGGGCTGTAGAGGAAGATCGCCGCTGACACGGTGGTCATCGCCGAGACAAACAGGTAGCGGATGATGTCCAGCAGCGCCGGCAGGCAGATCGGTACGGTGACGCGCCAGAAATGGCGATACAGGGGTGCTTTGAGCGACAGCGCGGCGGCTTCGAATTCGCCATCGAGCTGACGCAGTGCCGTCGTGGCGGTCATTTGGGCGGTGGTCAAATAGTGAGCAATGGTGCACACCACCAGCAGAGTCATGGTGCCGTAGAGCACGTGAAGCGGGTTGCCGGGCAAGTTGAAAAAGAACACGTAGCCCAGGCCAAGCACCAGGCCGGGCACCGCCATCGGCACAAAGCTGAGCATGTGCAGGGCCAGGTTGAGTCCTTTCTGGCCCTTGGTTTTCTCCATCAGGTAGGCACCGGTGAAGATCACTGCACTGCCGATCAAGGCCGTGCACACCGCCATGGTCACGCTGTTGCGATAAGCCAGCCAGCCACCACCGGCCGTGTCGTTGAATTGGTAGTGGTTGAGCGACAAGGACAGGTTGTACGGCCAGAACTTGACCAGCGACGAGTACACCGCCATGCCGAATACCAGCAGCAAAATGGCGCAGATCAGCAGCACGATGGTCAGGTAGCAGCGGTCACGCACTTTGGAAGGCACTGGCTTGAACACTTGGGCGCGGCCGCTCATGGAGTCGCCATGCTGGCGGCGCAGCCAGGCATCGACCCCGAAGCTGAACAGCGCAGGCAGTAGCAAGACCATGCCGATCAGCGCACCGCGACCGAATTGCTGCTGACCGACCACGGCTTTGTAGGCTTCCAGCGCCAGCACTTGATAGTCGCCGCCCACTACAACGGGCACACCAAAATCGGTGATGGTCAGGGTGAATACCAGACAGAACGCGGCGAACACCGCCTGTTTGGTGCCCGGCCAGGTGATGCTGCGAAAGGCCTTGAAGGGCCCGGCGCCCATGCTCGATGCCGCGTCAAACAAGCGCGCATCTGCCAGCGACAAGGCCGACAGCAAAATCATCAACGCGTGAGGGAAGGTATAAATCACTTCACCGAGCACGATCCCCCAGAAGCCGTAGATGTTGTCCGAAATCAGCCCGCGCAACATGCCTTGGTTGCCAAACAGGTAAACCAGCGCAATGCCCGGCAACATCGACGGAGCCATCAGCGGCAACAGCGACATCCCGCGCCAGATACGTTTGCCGGGGATCATGGTGCGTTGCAGGGCGTAGGCAAACAGGTAAGCCAACGGTACGACAATTGCCGCGACGCTCAGCGCAACCTTGAGGCTATTGCCCACCAACCAGTGAAAATTTTCGCTGGTGACCAGCTCCCGGGCGGCGATCCAACCGCCGCCCTGGCCATCTTCAGCGCTGAACCCGCGCCAGAAGATCGCCAGCAACGGCATCAGCACCGCGACGCCCAATAGCAGCAGTAACAGCAGCTTGCCGCCCACGACGAAGATGCGGTCACCACGCTCCGCCTTCGAGATTTTGCGGGTCACTTTGCCGGGTAACGGCAAGGTCAATTGGCCGGCCATCTCAGGCAAACACCTGCAGGCTGCCCGGCGGCAGGGCGACAAAAATGTCCGGGGCGCCAAGGCGTGGCAAGTCCTGGCTGCCGACTTCGGCAGTCAGTGCATGGCCCGGCAAGTGGTTGAGTTCAAAACTCATGCGGCACCGGTTGCCCAGAAAGGTGATTTCTCGCACTCGCGCCGGGAACAGGTTTTCCTGATGCAGCACCGGGTTGACGCTGATAGCTTCGGGACGGCAAAACAGACGGCCCGATGAAGCACGCCCGGCATCGTCTGCCAGGCGCATGTTCATCCCGCCGACCTGAGCGTGGCTGGCGCTGTTGCGTTGAAACGGTAGCCAGTTGCCCTGCCCCACAAACTCGGCCACAAACGGAGTGGCGGGCTTGTCGTAGATTTCTTGCGGAGTGGCGTATTGCTCGACCTTGCCGTTATTCATCACGGCAATGCGGTCGGCCATCAACATGGCCTCGTCCTGGTTGTGGGTGACCATCAGCGTGGTGATCCCCAGGCTGCGCTGCAGTTGGCGCAGCTCGGTACACAAGTGCTCACGCACACGGGCATCCAGTGCCGACATCGGTTCGTCGAGCAACAGCAAGGACGGCGATGGTGCCAAGGCGCGGGCCAGGGCAACTCGCTGTTGCTGGCCGCCGGACAATTGCCCCGGGAATTTCTTTTCACTGCCGATCAGGCCCACGAGTTCCAGCATGTCGCCAACCCGCTTGCGCACCACATCGCGATGGCTGCCCGCCAGGCCGTAGGCAATGTTGGCTTCAACGGTCAGGTTGGGAAATAGCGCGTAGGACTGGAACAGAATCCCGTAGTCCCGGGCTTGAGGCGCAAGTTCAGACACATCGCGCGAACCCAGATACAGCGCGCCGTCGTCCTGACGCTCAAGCCCCGCAATGCAGCGCAGCAGTGTGGTCTTGCCGCAGCCGGAAGGCCCAAGCAGACACACCAGCTCGCCTGCGGCCACGTCCAGCGAGACGTTGTCCAGCGCGGTAAAGGCGCCAAAGCGCTTGCTGACATTACGCACCCTCATCGGTACGCCGGGTTGGGTCAAAGCGGTTGCGTTCGAGCTGTTCATGGATGCACCTCATCAAGCAGATGGGGGCCATCCTAGAGACGCAATGCGTACAAGATGTGGCAGCAAGGCCAAAGCTGCCGATAGTGGTATTGGTGGATTTGGGTATGGGTGCAGGGTCATTGTGGGAGCGGGCTTGCTCGCGATGGTCTTACCGCATTTTGCCTGACAGACCGCATCGTCTGCATCGCGAGCAAGCCCGCTCCCACAGTGGTTGTGGTCAGGCCGGGGCCATTTCCTGCGCCAGCCCCAGAAATGCCGCGGGCAAACGCGCCGATTTGCGCTCTTTGAGGCAGTACAGGTATTCGTGGATGACCGGCGCATTTTCCAGGGTCAGCACCCGAAGCTGCGGATCGTGGGGCACCTCTTGCCGGGCGATGATGCTGATACCGATATTGCGCAATACCGCCTCGCGGATCGACTCCCGGCTGCCAATCTCCAGCAACGGGCCAAAGCTCACACCGGCGCTGGCCAGCAGCTCTTCTGTCAGCTTGCGCGTGGTCGAGCCCTGTTCGCGCATCAACAGGCAATGCCCGGCCAGCGCACTCAATGGCACGTGTTCGAGCTTGGCCAGCGGGTGATTGCGATGCACCGCCAGCACCAGCGGATCGGTGCCGAGTACGCGGCGAATCAGGCGCGGGTCCTCCAGTAACTGCGACGAAGCGGCGATGTCGACCCGGTATTCATCCAGCGCTTCAAGCACCTGCCGGGAGTTGCCGATGTCCACCGACACTTCGATCTGCGGCAAGCGTTCGCGAAAGGCTTTGACCAGGTCGAGGATGTAATACGGTGCCGTGGCGGCGATGCGCAAAGTACCCACGCCCTGACCGCTGTTGCGCAAAAAGAACTCAATGTCGGCTTCTTGCTGGAGCAGTGCCTTGACCATCGGCAGCAAGCGCACACCCTCATCGCTGAGGGTCAGGCGCCGGCCGCCACGGTAAAACAGCTCCACGGCGTACTGGCTTTCGAGGTTGCGGATCTGCGTGGTCACGGTCGGCTGGCTAAGCCCGAGCTTTTTTGCGGCCAGAGTAATGCTGCCCAACTGGGCCACCCGGTAAAACGCTTTCAGCTCGGCACTCAGCACAACGGCCTCTCTTGATCTATTTGCGCAACAGGCGCAAACCGTTGAATACCACCAACAGGCTGACGCCCATGTCGGCAAACACGGCCATCCACATGGTGGCCATACCGATGAAGGTTACCGCAAGAAAGATCGCTTTGATGACCAATGCCAGGGCAATGTTCTGCTTGAGGATGCTGGAGGTCTGGCGTGACAGACGAATGAATGCGGGGATTTTGCGCAGATCGTCGTCCATCAGGGCAACATCTGCGGTCTCAATCGCTGTATCTGTGCCGGCTGCGGCCATCGCAAAACCGATCTCGGCACGGGCCAGTGCGGGGGCATCGTTGATCCCGTCACCCACCATGCCCACGTGATGACCTTTTGCGTACAGGGCTTCGATTGCCTTGAGCTTGTCCTCCGGCAGCAAGTTGCCTTGCGCTTCGTCGATGCCGACCTGGGCCGCAATGGCGCTGGCGGTGTGCGGGTTGTCACCGGTCAGCATCAAGGTTTTGATGCCCAGTTCATGCAACTCACGGATCGCCTCGCGACTGGTTTCCTTGACGGTGTCTGCCACCGCGAAAAGCGCCATCGGCCCTGAGTTGTCACACAGCAAGATGACCGTTTTACCCTGTTCTTCCAGCGCAAAGAGTTTTGCTTCAAGGGCAGGCGAGCACAGGCCAAGCTCCTCCACCAGACGATGGTTGCCCAAATGGTAAAGCTTGCCGTCAATCTCACCACGCACGCCGCGACCGGCCAGGGCGGCGAAGTTATCCACAGCGCTCAGTTGCAGTTTTTTATCCACAGCCGCAGTGGCCACGGCCAGTGAAACCGGGTGATCGGAGCGCGAGGCCAAGCTCGCGGCCAACACTACGGCGCTGTCGGCGACCAACGGATCAAGGGGCAGGTAGTCGGTTTGAACCGGCTTGCCGTGGGTGATGGTGCCGGTTTTGTCGAGGGCCAGAAAGTCGAGTTTGTGGCCGCTTTCCAGGTACACACCGCCCTTTACCAAAATCCCTTTGCGGGCCGCTGCAGCCAGACCACTGACGATGGTGACCGGAGTCGAGATCACCAGCGCACACGGGCACGCCACCACCAGCAACACCAGAGCGCGGTAGATCCAGTCGTACCATACGCCGCCCATCAACAGGGGCGGGATCACGGCCACTGCCAAAGCGAACACGAACACCAGCGGGGTATAGATTTTCGAGAAGCTGTCGACGAAACGCTGGGTCGGCGCCCGTGAGCCTTGGGCTTGCTCTACGGCGTGGATGATCCGCGCCAGCGTCGAGTTGTTGGCCGCAGCCGTCACCCGGTACTCCAGGGCACCGGCCTGGTTGATGGTGCCCGCAAACACTTTATCGCCCACGGTTTTTTCGATCGGCAGGCTTTCACCGGTGATCGGCGCCTGATCGATGGTAGAACTGCCCGCGATCACTTCGCCGTCCAGGCCGATTCGCTCGCCGGGGCGCACTCGCACGATGGCGCCAAGCGCGATGTCTTTGACCTCACGCTCAACCCAGGTGCCATCCGCCTGCTGCACGGTGGCTTTGTCCGGCGCCATTTGCATCAGTCCGCTGATGGCATTGCGTGCGCGGTCGAGGGATTTGGCCTCGATCAACTCGGCCACGGTAAACAGGAACATCACCATGGCAGCTTCTGGCCATTGGCCGATCAACACCGCGCCGGTCACGGCGATGCTCATCAGCGCGTTGATATTCAGGTTGAGGTTTTTAAGGGCAATCCAGCCCTTTTTGTAGGTGGTGAGGCCGCCGCTGAGGATCGACACCAGCGCCACCAGTGCGATGACCCACGTGGGCGCTGCATCGGTGAAATGCAGCACTTCAGCCGCCAGTGCGCCCACACCGGCCACCGCCAGCGGCCACCCGTGTTTTTTCGCGGGCGGTGCAGCCGGGGCCGCCTCTGCCCCTGACTCAATAGGATCGGCCTGCATGCCAAGGGATTTGATCGCCGCGATAATCGGCTCGGTCGACGGAAGGTCGTGGGTCACGCCCAGCACCCGGTTAATCAGGTTGAACTCCAGTTGCTGCACACCCGCCAGCTTGCCCAGCTTGTTCTGGATCAGCGTTTGCTCGGTGGGGCAATCCATCGCTTCGATGCGAAAGTTGCTCAACCGCGAGCCCGCCGTGGGGGTGGCGCCGAGCTTGATTACGCTTGGCCCCGCTGCGGTCGAGCAGCAGCTGTGGGCATGGCTGGCGTGGTCATGCTTCGCGCCATGGTCGTGATCATGATCGTGGGGATGCTTGTGCGGGGTGTGAATGGAATCGCTCATCGGGTTGCGTCCGGAAAAGGTGCCTGTTGCCAAGTAAAGACCCTGTAGCCACTATAGGGTCAAGCAACCTTTCGGAGATAACCGCGATGAAAATTGGTGAACTGGCGAAATTGACCGACTGTCAGGTCGAAACCATCCGTTATTACGAGCGCGAAGGGTTGCTGCCGGAGCCAGCGCGCAGTGAAGGTAATTACCGCTTGTACACCCAAGCGCACGTGGAGCGGCTGACGTTTATCCGCAATTGCCGCAGCCTGGACATGACCCTTGAAGAGATCCGCAGCCTGCTCAATCTGCGCGACAGCCCGCAGGACCAGTGCGAAAGCGTGAACGCGCTGATTGATGAGCATATTCATCACGTCAAGGCGCGAATCGACGGTTTGCTGGCCTTGCAGACACAACTGCTCGACCTGCGCCAGCGATGTGGCGAGGGGCCCAACGGGGAACATTGCGGGATCTTGCAGCAGCTGGAAGTCAGCGGCTCGGTCAGCGCACCGGAAGGTGAGCCAAGCCATGTGGGCAGAAGCCACGGGCATTAAAGCAAATAGACCACTCCCTTTGTGGGAGCGAGCCTGCTCGCGAAGACCTCAACAAGACCTTCGCGAGCAGGCTCGCTCCCACAGGGATGCAGTTACACCGCCATCGGCGCGGTCATGGGCGCGTGGTGCTGATAGCCTTCGAGGCTGAAGTCACTCGGCTCGATCAGGCCCAGCCACTCTGGCTGATATACACCCGTCTTGGCGAACTCAGGCACACGGTCCGAGATCACCAGTTTTGGCATCGGGAAGGGTTCGCGGGTCAACTGCTCATTGAGCATGTCCAGGTGGTTTTCATACACATGAGCATCGCCGATGAAGTAGGTGAACCAGCGCGGCGTATACCCGGTCAGGCGGCCGATCAGGCTCAGCAGAGCAGCGCCTTCGGTCAGGTTGAACGGCGTGCCCAGGCCCAGGTCATTGGAGCGGATGTAGAGGGTCAGGGAGATTTCCTTCGTCTCGACATTGGGGTGGAACTGGTACAGCAAATGACACGGCGGCAGGGCCATTTCATCGAGCTGGGCGCAGTTCCAGCCGTGGAACAGAATACGACGGCTGCCCGGATCATTGATGATGGTGTCGACACACTGGCGCACCTGATCGATGGCCTTGTACAGCACCACGTAGGCCTGACCGTCCTCTTCACCTTCGGCAATCTGGCGATAGCCCTGGCTCAGGCACAACTCGATAGCCGCCTGGTTGCTGCGCTCGATTTGCTTGTAAGCCGGCCATTTGCGCCATTGCACACCGTAGATTTCGCCCAGGTCGTCTTCACCCTGGCGGAACGGGTTGGCCAGCCACTGGGCGTTTTCATTGGCGTTCTGGTCCCACACCTTGCAACCCAGTGCGCGGAAATCGGCAGCGTTGTTGACCGGACGCAAGAAACCGCACATCTCTCCAATCGCGGATTTGAACGCCATGCGACGGGTGGTGATGGCCGGGAAACCTTCTTTCAGGTCATAGCGCAACATGGCGCCCGGCAGACTGATGGTCTTCACGCCGGTGCGGTTGGCTTGCAGGGTGCCGTTTTTGATGACGTTGGCAACGAGGTCGAGATATTGCTTCATGGTTTTCCTACCGTTTGAATGCAGGGCGTTGTGCGCCCTGCCATTCGAATTTAAAGCGCAGCTTTGTTAGCCGCTGGATCGCGGTGGTAAGCCCACCAGATCAGGAACAGGCCGCCCGCAATCATCGGGATGCAGAGAATTTGCCCCATCGTCACCCAGCCGAACGCCAGATAGCCTAGTTGAGCATCCGGCACACGGACGAATTCGACGATAAAACGGAAGATGCCGTAGAACAGGGCGAACATCCCGGAAACCGCCATGGTTGGCCGAGGTTTACGCGAGTACAGCCAAAGAATCAGGAACAGTGCCACACCTTCCAGCGCAAACTGATAAAGCTGCGACGGATGGCGCGCCAGTTGCTGCGGATCGGTAGGGAAGATCATCGCCCACGGTACATCAGTGGCTTTGCCCCACAGTTCGGCGTTGATGAAGTTACCGATACGCCCGGCACCCAGACCAATCGGCACCACAGGGGCGATGAAGTCCATGATCTGGAAGAACGACTTTCCGTTGCGCTTGCCGAACCACCAAACCGCCAGCATCACGCCGATCAGGCCACCGTGGAACGCCATGCCGCCTTTCCACACTTCAAAAATCAGCAGCGGATTGGCGATGTAGGCGCTCAGGTCGTAAAACAGCACATAACCCAAACGACCACCGACAATCACGCCCATGGCCACCCAAAACACCAGATCGGAGAGTTTCTCCTTGGTCCAGGTAGGGTCGAAGCGGTTGAGCCGTCGCGACAGGATCAGCCAGGCTGCGCCAATGCCGATCAGGTACATCAAGCCATACCAATGGATTTTCAGCGGGCCGATGGCCAAGGCCACCGGGTCAATCTGCGGGTAAGGCAGCATTGCGACTCCTTGTTAGATCAGGAAACTCAAACCGACACAAAACAGCAGTGCGGCAAACAGCCGTTTCAGCAGGCGTGGCGAAAGCTTGTGGGCCAGTCGCGCACCAAAACGGGCGAAAAACATACTGGTCAGGGCAATCCCGAGCAGCGCCGGCAAGTAAACAAAACCGAGACTATGCGCGGGCAGGTCGGGGTTATGCCAGCCAATGATCATGAAACTTAATGCACCCACCAGCGCAATCGGCAGGCCGCAGGCCGCCGAGGTGGCGACGGCTTGCTGCATCGGCACGCTGCGCCAGCTCAGGAACGGCACGGTCAACGAGCCACCCCCAATACCGAATATCGCCGAAGCCCAACCAATCACGGTCCCAGCAAGGGTCAGACCGAACTTGCCAGGCACCGTGCCACTCGCCTTGGGTTGCAACCCAAGGGCCATTTGTAGGGCAATCAACAAGGCGAACACGCCAATGATTTTCTGCAAGTGAGGACCGGCAATCGCTTCTGCCGTGATCGCACCAATACCCGCGCCGATCAGAATGCCCAATGTCATCCAGACAAACAGCGGCCAGCGCACGGCGCCTTTGCGGTTGTGCTCACGAATCGAGTTGATCGAGGTAAATATGATCGTGGCCAATGACGTGCCCACGGCCAGATGGGTCAGCACCTCGCTGTTAAAACCTTGCAAGGTGAAGCTGAACACCAGCACAGGCACGATGATGATTCCGCCACCGACCCCGAACAGCCCAGCCAGCACGCCCGCAAAACCTCCCAGCACCAGATAGAGCAGAAATTCCATGACGCCCCCCCAAATTTGATCCGCATGGTAACGGAGCAAGGGCTTTGGCTCCACTGCGCTGCACGGTATGGCGCGAGCGGCCTGAGCAATCTATAAGTAGAGTGATTAAAAAAACATTAAGGACTGCCCATGTGTCTGATTGTCTTCGCCTGGCGCCCCGGCCATGCACAGCCTTTGGTCGTTGCGGCCAACCGCGATGAGTTTTATGCGCGCCCCGCCAAACCCTTTGCCCAATGGGCCAATACGCCCCAGGTGTATGCTGGCCGCGACCTTGAGGCGGGCGGAACCTGGCTGGGGATTGGTGCTGACGGGCGCTTTGCAGCACTGACCAATATCCGCGAACCCCACAAGCCACCTTCGCGGCGTTCCCGAGGTGAATTGGTGGCGGACTTCTTGACTGGCAACCAGTCCATTGCAGAGTACTTCACGCAAGTTGGGCGACGTTCTGTCGAATATGCCGGCTTTAATCTACTCCTGGGCACCCGAGATCAACTCTGGCATTTCAACTCCAAAGATCTGGCGCCACAACCGCTGAGCGAGGGTATTTACGGTTTGTCCAATGCCGGGCTGGACACTCCCTGGCCCAAGCTGGTCAAGGCCAAGGCAGCGTTGGCCGAGGTACTCGACAACCCGCAGCCGCAAGCACTGCTGGCTTTGCTCAAAGACCCGCAAACCGCGCCCTTCAGCGATCTGCCAGACACTGGCGTAGGCCTGGCCACAGAAAGTCTGCTGTCGAGCGTGTTCATCAGCAGCCCCAGCTACGGCACTCGCGCCAGCACGGCGTTGATCATTAATGCTGACGGCTCAAGGCTGGTGGTGGAACACAGTTTCGGGCCGCTGGGGGGGCGGCTGGGGGAAGTGACATTGGCGGTGTGACGAAACACCCACTCTGTGGGAGCGAGCCTGCTCGCGAAGGCTCTTGAAACGCTGTGTTCTTGAGACTTTCGCGAGCAGGCTCGCTCCCACAGGAGGGTGAGAGGCTTTCAATACGGCTTGATTGCCGCCGGGTTCATCATGCGCGTCAGGCCCATGTTTTTCAGGGCCAGATGGATGGTGCTGCGAATAACCTGCGGGTTGTCGATGGTCATCACTTCAGCCAACAGTTCCTTGGCGCGGCTCAGGCTGACCTGGCGCAGCATCCACTTCACTTTTGGCAGGTTGGTGGCGTTCATCGACAGGCTGTCAAAACCCATCGCCATCAGCAGGATCGCTGCCGCCGGATCACCGGCCATTTCACCGCAGATACTCGCCGGCTTGCCTTCAGCGTGAGCGTCGCGCACCACCGATTGCAGGGCTTGCAGCACGGCCGGGTGCAGGTAGTCGTACAAATCCGCAACCCGTGGGTTGTTACGGTCCACCGCCAGCAGGTATTGGGTCAGGTCGTTGGACCCTACCGACAGGAAGTCCACCTGGCGCGCCAGTTCCTTGGTCTGATACACCGCCGCCGGGATTTCGATCATCACGCCGATGGGCGGCATCGGCACGTCGGTGCCTTCGTCACGCACTTCACCCCAGGCACGGTGTAACAGGTGCAAGGCTTCTTCGAGTTCGTGAGTGCCGGAGATCATCGGCAATAAAATACGCAGGTTGTTCAGGCCTTCGCTGGCCTTGAGCATGGCCCGGGCCTGAACCAGAAAGATTTCTGGGTGGTCGAGGGTCACGCGAATCCCGCGCCAGCCGAGGAACGGGTTGTCTTCCTTGATCGGGAAGTACGACAGTGACTTGTCGCCGCCAATGTCCAGGCTGCGCATCGTCACCGGCTGCGGATGGAAGGCGGCGAGTTGCTCGCGATAAATCGCCAGCTGCTCCTTTTCGCTGGGAAAGCGCTGGTTGATCATGAACGGCACTTCGGTGCGGTACAGACCTACACCTTCGGCGCCACGCTGCTGCGCACGCGCCACATCGGCCAGCAGGCCGGTGTTGACCCACAGCGGCATGCGATGCCCGTCAGGGGTGATGCACGGCAGTTCACGCAGGGCATCCAGGCCCTGGGACAGCTGGCGTTCTTCTTCGACAACCTCAGCGTATTGCTTGCGAAGCACCTCGCTGGGGTTGGTGTAGACCTCGCCGTGGTAGCCATCGACGATCATCTGGATGCCGTCGACCTTGGAGTACGGCAGATCGACCAGGCCCATGACCGTAGGAATGCCCATGGCCCGGGCCAGAATGGCGACGTGGGAGTTGCCCGAGCCCAATACCGACACCAAACCAATCAGCTTGCCCTCGGGCACTTCGCCAAGCATGGTGGCCGTCAGCTCTTCGCTGACCAAGATGGTGTTGTCGGGGTAGACCATGCTTTGCTGGCGATCATGCTGCAAATAGGCCAGCAGGCGGCGACCAAGGTCGCGCACATCGGACGCACGCTCACGCAGGTAGTCGTCGTCCATCAATTCAAAACGGTTGACGTGATCAGTCACTACCTGGCGCAACGCGCCCTGAGCCCACTGACCGGTTTTGATGACATTTTTGACTTCGCTGCCCAGCGACGCATCGTCGAGCATCATCAGGTACACGTCGAACAGCGCCTGCTCTTCGGGGCGCAACTGCGTGGCGAGCTTCTTCGAAACGGCGCGCATATCGTTGCGCACGCCTTCGAGGGCTGTTTTGAACAGCGCTATTTCGGCAGGGATATCGGTGATGGCCTTGTCGGGCACCACGTCCAGATCCGCCGGTGGCAGCATGACCACCGCTGTACCTACCGCCGCACCCGGAGAACCCGGAACGCCGACGAACTTGGCTTCCTGGATGCCCTTGCCCTGACGTCCCAGGCCGCGAATCGACCCCGTAGCCTCGGCATGGGCAATAACCCCGGCCAATTGGGCGCTCATGGTTACAAGGAAGGCTTCTTCGCCCTCATCGAACTGACGACGTTCTTTTTGCTGGATCACCAGAACCCCGACCACACGGCGGTGGTGGATGATCGGCGCACCCAGGAAAGAGGCATAACGCTCCTCTCCGGTTTCGGCAAAGTAGCGATAGCGCGGGTGATCGGCGGCGTTTTCGAGGTTCAGAGGCTCTTCACGGGTGCCCACAAGACCGACAAGGCCCTCGTTGGGCGCCATGCTGACTTTGCCGATCGAGCGCTTGTTCAAGCCCTCGGTGGCCATCAGGACAAAGCGGTTGGTCTCTGGATCAAGCAAATAGACCGAGCAGACCTGGCTGCTCATGGCCTCTTTGACGCGCAACACAATAATCCCCAACGCCGCCTTGAGATCCTTGGCGGAGTTAACTTCCTGGACGATCTTGCGCAGCGTATTGAGCATGGCTCGGGGTCGAACTCCGTGTCAGGCGCGCGTTAAAAGGCGCGGGGCAAGCTCTTTGAGAGCGCGACGGTAGACCTCGCGCTTGAATGTCACCACCTGGCCCAACGGGTACCAATAACTGACCCAACGCCAGCCATCGAACTCCGGTTTACCGGTCAAATCCATCCGCACCCGCTGCTCGTTAGAGACCAGGCGCAGCAAAAACCACTTTTGCTTCTGGCCGATACACAGCGGTTGGCTGTGGGTACGCACCAGTCGTTGCGGCAAACGATAACGCAACCAGCCTCGCGTGCAGGCGAGTATTTCTACATCTTCGCGTTCAAGGCCAACTTCTTCGTTCAGCTCACGGTACAAGGCGTCTTCCGGCGTCTCATCAGGGTTGATACCTCCCTGTGGAAACTGCCAGGCGTCTTGATTGATACGGCGAGCCCAAAGTACCTGACCAGCGTCATTTGTCAGAATAATCCCGACATTAGGGCGGAAACCATCGGGGTCGATCACGGCAACAACCTCGCAAACGCATGTCGCCGCATTGTTCCACAAAGGTTGTGAAAGCAGCAACGCGCCTTCCTGCCTTATGTGCACTCTTATTAAAAGACCGTATTCTTGTGGCCTTTTCTCAGGCAACTCAACGGGTAACCTCAATGCGTCTGGCTTTATTCGACTTGGACAACACCCTTCTGGGCGGTGACAGCGATCACGCCTGGGGCGACTACCTGTGCCAACGGGGCATTCTCGATGGCGACGCCTACAAGGCGCGCAACGACGAGTTCTACCAGGATTACCTGGCCGGCAAGCTCGACAATGCCGCGTATCTTAATTTCAGCATGGAAATCTTTGGCCGCCATGACATGGCGCAACTGGATCAGTGGCACCGCGAATTCATGCGCGACTGCATTGAGCCATTGATGCTGCCCAAGGCCCTGGACTTGCTGGCCAAGCACCGCGAAGCGGGCGACACGCTGGTAATCATTACCGCCACCAACCGTGTGGTCACGGCTCCCATTGCCCAAAAACTCGGCGTGGAACATCTGATTGCCACCGAATGCGAAATCGTCGACGGCCGCTACACCGGGCGCAGCACCGACGTGCCGTGCTTCCGTGAAGGCAAGGTGACGCGCCTGAACCGCTGGATCGCAGAAAACGGCTACAGCCTTGAAGACAGCTACTTCTACAGCGACTCGATGAATGACTTGCCGTTGCTGGAGCAGGTTGACCATCCAGTGGCAGTCGATCCTGATCCGAACTTGCGGGCTGAAGCCATCAAGCGTGGCTGGGAAGTCATCTCGCTGCGCGACTGACACACAACCTGTGGGAGCGGCGGTGCGACGATTCGACTTGCTCGCGATAAGATCGCCGCGGTTTTTCTGCAAGACCGCAGTGATGCCATCGCGAGCAAGCTGGCTCCCACACAAGCAAGTGTGCTTAAACCGGCTTGGCGCCCATCAGCCCGGCAATCGCAATAAAGCAGATGGCACAAAAAATCGCCAAAACCAGGGTAAACCCCGGATACCGGGCCATTCGCCCCAACCGCAGGCGATTGAGGCGCACCACCAGCCACAACCAGCTCAAGCTGCCCAGCAGATACAGGCAACTGCCCGCCAGTAACCACATCTGGCTCAGCGGCCAACCGGCCAGGTGCACCAGAAACCAGCCACTGACCGGCAACGCCAGCAAACACAGCCCCATCAACGCCCACACGAAGCTCCATGGCCGCTGTACCACCCCGCCCGACAGGTTTTTATCCCCTGCCCGCCAACGACGAATAACCAGGACCAGCAAGGCAATGGCGCTGACAAACAGCAGCAGTGTCGACACGCCATGCAGCAGTTTTAAGGCTGTGAACGTTTCCATATGATTAATCCCTTGAGCCGTTCAATCAGCGTAGCGGCTATCAGCCAAGAAACAGTTGATAGGCCGGGTTATCGCTCTCATCCCAGTACGGGTAACCGATTTCAGCCAGTGCCGCCGGCACCAGATGGCGTTCGTCGGCAGGCACTTGCAGACCGGCCATGACCCGACCATCGGCTGCACCGTGGTTGCGGTAGTGAAACATCGAAATATTCCAGCGACCGCCCAACTTGTTAAGGAAGTTGAACAGCGCACCCGGGCGTTCCGGGAACTCGAAACGGAACAACAGTTCGTCGCTGACCTTGGCCGCACGCCCGCCGACCATGTGCCGAATGTGTAACTTGGCCAGTTCGTTCTCGGTCAGGTCGACCACCGGAAAACCCTGCTCAGTCAGGCTGGCCAGCAGCGCGCTGCGCGGGTCGTTTTCGGGATGGGTCTGCACCCCAACGAAAATGTGCGCTTCGCTGCCGGTGTGATAGCGGTAGTTGAATTCCGTGATCTGACGCTTGCCGATCGCTTCGCAAAACGCTTTGAAGCTGCCCGGCACTTCGGGAATGGTCACCGCGATGATCGCTTCACGACCTTCACCCAGCTCGGCACGCTCGGCCACATGGCGCAGGCGGTCGAAGTTGACGTTGGCCCCGGAATCGATCGCCACCAGGGTTTGGCCGCGAACGCCGCGCTGCTCAACATACTTCTTGATCCCGGCCACGCCCAACGCGCCGGCAGGTTCGGTGATCGAGCGGGTATCGTCGAAGATATCCTTGATGGCTGCGCAGATCTCGTCGGTGCTGACGGTGATCACTTCGTCGACGTAGTCTTTGCAGATATCGAAGGTGTGCTGGCCAATCTGAGCAACGGCCACGCCGTCGGCAAAAATCCCCACCGTCGGCAGCACCACGCGCTCGCCTGCCGCCATCGCCGCTTGCAGGCAATTGGAGTCATCGGGCTCGACGCCAATGACCTTGATGTCCGGACGCAGGTATTTCACGTAGGCCGCAATACCGGCAATCAGCCCGCCACCGCCCACCGGGACGAAAATCGCATCCAGCGGCGCCGGGTGCTGGCGCAGAATTTCCATCGCCACGGTGCCCTGCCCGGCAATGGTATGCGGGTCATCATAGGGATGGACGTAGACGTAGCCTTTTTGCTCGACCAATTGCAGCGAGTAGGCCAGGGCTTCCGGGAAGGAGTCACCGTGCAACACCACAATGCCGCCCCGGGAGCGCACACCTTCGACCTTGATCTCCGGAGTGGTTTTGGGCATGACGATTGTGGCTTTGACACCCAGCACCTTGGCTGCCAGGGCCAGGCCCTGGGCATGGTTGCCCGCAGAGGCCGTCACCACACCGCACGCGCGCTCGGCGTCGGTCAGGTGCATCAGCTTGTTATAAGCGCCACGAATCTTGAACGAGTACACCGGCTGCAAGTCTTCGCGTTTGAGCAAAATCTGGTTGCCCAACCGCTCGGTCAGCTGATTGGCCGGCTGCAATGGGGTTTCTACGGCAACGTCATAAACGCGCGAGGTGAGGATCTTCTTAACGTACTGTTCGAGCATCGGAAAGCTTCACTGGGCGGGTTGGCAGGGACCAAGGAGTCTAACCCAGCGTTTGCGCAGCCGACCACACGATTCCAAAGGTTTTAAATGCTTGGGTTATACTCGCAACCCTTCTGTTTACCCTTCCCGCCCCGGAGCCCGCATGACCCAGGATCAACTCAAACAGGCCGTAGCCCAGGCTGCAGTCGACTTCATCCTCCCAAAACTGGATGACAAGAGCATCGTCGGGGTCGGCACCGGCTCCACGGCCAACTGCTTCATCGACGCCCTGGCCCAACACAAGGGCGCATTCGACGGCGCCGTGGCCAGTTCCGAAGCCACTGCAGCCCGCCTCAAGGGCCACGGCATTCCAGTGTATGAACTGAACACTGTCAGCGACCTGGAGTTCTACGTGGATGGCGCTGATGAAAGCGACGAAAACCTGAACCTGATCAAGGGCGGTGGCGCAGCCCTGACCCGCGAGAAGATCGTGGCAGCCGTGGCCAAGACCTTTATCTGCATCGCCGACGCCAGCAAGCTGGTTCCGGTGCTGGGCGCGTTCCCGTTGCCGGTTGAAGTGATCCCGATGGCTCGCAGCCACGTAGCCCGCGAACTGGTCAAGCTGGGCGGCGATCCGGTGTACCGCGAAGGCGTAGTCACGGACAACGGCAACATCATCATCGACGTATTCAACATGCAGATCGTCAACCCGGTTGAGCTGGAGCGTCAGATCAACGCCATTGTCGGCGTCGTGACCAACGGCCTGTTCGCCGCTCGCCCGGCAGACTTGCTGTTGCTGGGTACGCCTGAAGGCGTCAAAACCCTGAGCAAGTAACACCCCCCCGTAGCAGTTGCCGAAGGAACGAGGCTACGTCCGATTGCGAAGCGATCGTAAATTCTGATCACGCGGTTTGAAAATAAGATCACGCGATCCGGATTTACGACGGCTACGCCGCCGGACGCAGCCTGCGGCAGCTGCTACGTGATAGCGGCGCGCCTACGGTTTTTTGAACACGTAAAACAAATTCGGCTCACTCACCACGTACACCGTCCCGTCTTCGTCCATGGCAACACCTTCAGCCTGCGGCACTGATTTCTTCAGGCCATGACGCCCTTTTTTCAGCGACAACACGCTGATTGGGCGCCCTTCCAGATTCAGCTCCAGCAACAACTTGGACTCATCCGACAGCGCCAATAAATGCCCGGTGCGCTCGTCAAACTGCAAACTCGACAAGTCCCGTACAAACAATCGCGCATCACGTCGCGGGTTGGTCACCACATGAGTGGCGTAAGGTTGCTGTGGGTTGGCCTGAGGAAACCCCCGTACCTCATAAATCAGCATCGGGTCACGCTCCTTCGCCACAAACAAACGTTTGCCCACAGAGTCGTAGGCCAGGCCTTCAAAGCCCTTATTGCCCGACAGGTTAATCCCCAGTGTCAGTTGCTCCGCATCCTTGGCATCCAGCACCTGGGTGCTGTCATCGACCTTTACCTTGATCAGTCGCTGTTGACGTTCATCGGTGATGACGTAGGTGTTCTCGCCAATAAATTCAACCGCTTCGGCATCGCCAAACCCCACCAGCGCAATGCGCCGCAGGAGTCGGCCATCGAGGGACAGTTCAACCAGCTCGGCTTTTTTGTTGGTTACGGTGAACAGGCTTTTACGCAGCGGATCGTAGGTCAGAGCCGAGACATCGTCTTCAAGCCCTTCAATCACCTTGCCTTGCAGCACGGCGTGATATTCGCCCAGATTGATCGCGCCCGGATCGCTGGGTTGCCACAGCTGGCTGACCTGAAACCAGGTACGTTCGAACAGACGAAAGTGTTGCGCGGCAAAACCGGCAGCCACAAGAGCCACCAGCAATACACATAGAAAAAGAGCGGTAGGACGTCTGACACGGCGCATTGAGGTCGAACTCTAGAAAAAACAGGCAGGAGAAATACCACGACTGCCTGAATTCAACCTTAAACCTCAATACATCCCGTGTCTCGCGTAAAACTGGCCGGTTACGGGGTCTTCTTCTCGAAGCGATAGAACAGGTTCGGCTCGCTCACCATATAAAGCGTTCCATGCTCATCGATCGCGACTCCCTCAGCCCGGGGAATGGTCTTCTTCAGGCCGTTGAAACCACCAAGCAAGGTCATGAAACTGACTTGCTCGCCCAGTTCATCGAGCTCCAGAAGCATGTGCGAATCTGCCGACAGCACCAGTGTATGACCGGTGCGCGGGTCAACGCTCAAGGCGGACAGGTTGCGCAGGTCCAGCTCATCGCTGGGTACTTTCTGCTTGCTACCGGTCAGTATCTGGCCGCCATCGCTTTTCCAGACAAACAATTGCGGCGGACGCTCTTCGCCCAGCAACAATTGCTGGCGACGCGGGTCCCAGGCAATGGCTTCAAAAGCCTTGTTCTGGTTTTTCGAAGGGCCCAGGTCGTACTTGGGGAAGTCGGCAATGTTCAGGGTGGTGGTGTTGGCATCAATGTTCACGATGCTCAACATGTGCTCGCGCTCGTCAACAATGGCCAGCAGACCATTTTCCATCACTGTCAGACCTTCAGGATTGCTCCAGCCCACCAGCGGGATTTTACGGAGCACATCGCCATCCAGGGTCAGCTCCACCAGAAACGGATTCTTGCCCATCACCGAAAACAGCGTTTTGCTCAAAGGGTTGTAGGCCAGATCTGAGGCTTCATCCTTTTCCATCCCCGGCAACACTTTGGCATCTATGACCGCCGTGTAGTCTGGCAACCACACACTTTCGTTCTGCTCGGAGGAACTTTCAAATCGCTCCAGCACCCACAGTGCACCGCGATCATCCCAATGCATGATCGACGCTAAACCATAGAGCAGCGCACCCGCCAGCAAGAGCCAGGAGTACCAGCGCATGCGCAAGCGAGAGGTCCGAGGAACAGGCGGGATCAGTTGAGGGTCTGTTGCCATTTGAATGGGCTTCCGAGAAATTTGGCTAATTCTAGATATCACAAAGCGGGCAAACCGGCTGCCTCGCGCGCAATATTATGCAAAAGGCGTGTGAAATAAAGGGTAAAAACGCCAAAAAATCTGATGCCACTCACCCTTACTGATTGAACGAGTGTTGTGACTGGGTCAGCGCAGATACTTTGCCCCTATTAAAAACAGGGATCCATCCACTTACTTATAAACCACTCGTCCATTAATACCGACCCACTACCACTCTCTTTCCATTACCTACACGCACTATCAGTAGGATGTTTCCGAATAACTCAACGACATTCACACACGCTCCATTCTTCCTTGACACTCCTACCTCTAGCCTCTTATCTAATAAAACAACCGGCCCGGCTGTTCTCTCACAGTAGTTATATAGAATGTCTATTGTGCCGTTAACGCCAGCTCTTTATTCCACTTCATCACGGGGTCTGCATCACTCGGCGCCAGCCCCGGGGCTAAACCCTTGCAGGCGTCTATCGCAGATTTACCAGCCAGAAAGGAATCTTTCATATATGCCCTTTACATCCTGCATAAACAAACTTGCGCCTCCTGCACTTTCAAACCCTGACAAACATACTATTTGCGCACGCGCCGCTGAACACTTGCTTATTACAATAATGCCTTATAAAAACATGGGAGAAGGCGACCTTATTGAATTATTTTGGGACGGCTGCTATGTCACCTCGCAACAGGTATCGAGGGCAGACATTGGCCAACCTGTTTTTTTAAGAGTGCCTCAAAGTTTTATCCAAAATGGCTCGGCGCGTCTTTATTATCGCGTCATGCATATTGGCAGTACCCCAGCTCTTTCTGCCCAGCTCAAGGTCTTTGTCAAACTTGATTGCCCTGGCGGGGAAGCCATCGGCGATGAAAATCAAGGGCTCGCTGCACTTATCATTCCCGAGCCCATCCAGCGTTACGGGGTTAACCCCAGCCAGATGAAGCGCGGTGTGCCCGTGACCATCGAACCCTACCGCAACATGGCCTGTGAAGACGCAATCACCCTGCTGTGGGGCGACGTACGCCTGGACTTGCCCAAACTGCGCCAGGTCGATGTCGACAAGCCCATAAGCGTATTCGTCCCACCGCACATCATTCAAGAAGCCGGTGAAGACTCCAAACTGGAGGTCACCTATTGCGTGATTGATCGTGCCGGCAACAATTCGCGGTGGGCACCCGCACGAATCCTCAAGGTGGGCGCCCCAAAACTCTACCTCAAGCCCGCTGCAAGCGAGGTACTGCGCGCCGCAGAGCCTCGCACCACCTGGAGGGGCTAAGGTCGGGTACGCAATGGAATCATCTATTCATATTCCTAAAAGTTAGTTCTTTTAATTTTTATACTCGATTAGGGTATATAGACCGGACCACCGGACTCTCTGCTTTTATTCGCGCCGCTCAAGCGGCGCTCCCATGAAACGTGAGGTAGGTATGGTCCGTAAAACAATCACCCTTGTGCATAACGCCAGGGCATTGAGTGCAGCCAAGGAGCGGTACTAATGTCCAATTTGGCCACTGCACACCTGCAAAGCGACCAGGATGTCGCGCCTCTGTTGCTGGCAACGCATGTTCTGCGCTCCGACAACGAAGCCCTTGAAGCTGCCCGCACCCTGGCTGCCAGCGCCCGCGAGGACGCGGCCAAGCGCGACCAGCAGCGCAAACTGCCCTGGTCACTGATCGAAGAATTCACCCGTAGCGGCCTGGGAAGTATCTCCATCGGCCGCGAATTTGGCGGACCCAAGGTGTCATTCGTGACCCTGGCTGAAGTATTCGCGATCATCTCGGCCGCAGACCCGGCACTGGGGCAGATTCCGCAGAATCAGGTGGGCATTCTCAGCCTGATTGCCGCCACGGCGACCCAGGCGCAAAAAGACCAACTGTTCGCCAGCGTGCTGCAAGGCTGGCGCATCGGTAATGCCGGGCCGGAACGCGGCAGCAAAAATACCCTCGACTTGAAGGCCCGGATCACCGCCGATGGCGAAAATTTCGTCATAAACGGCCAGAAGTTTTACTCCACCGGAGCCCTGTTCGCCCACTGGATTGCAGTAAAGGCAATCAACGATGACGGCAAGCAGGTCATGGCCTTTGTACGTCGCGGCACACCGGGCTTGCGCGTCGTCGATGACTGGTCCGGCTTTGGTCAGCGCACCACCGCCAGCGGTACCGTACTGCTCAACAATGTTCGGGTTGAAGCCGGACTGGTGATCGACAGTTCGCGCCTCAATGATGCCCCCAATATTCAAGGCGCCGTGTCGCAGTTGATCCAGGCGGCCATCGATCTGGGCATCGCCCGTGGCGCCATCGCTGACACCATCAGTTTTGTGCGCGAGCGCTCTCGTCCGTGGATCGACGCCAAAGTAGAACGCAACAGCGACGACCCCTACGTGATCGCCGACATCGGCAAGTTACACATTGAACTGCACGCAGCCGAAGCCTTGTTGCGCAAAGCCGGGCGAGTGCTCGATGAAGTCAGCGCCGCCCCGATTGATGCTCCCGCCGCCGCCCGCGCATCCATTGCAGTGGCCGAAGCCAAGGTACTGACCACTGAGTTGTCGTTACTGGCCAGCGAAAAACTGTTCGAACTGGCCGGCAGCCGCGCCAGCCTTGCCGAATTCAACCTTGATCGCCACTGGCGTAACGCCCGGGTGCATACCCTGCACGACCCGGTGCGCTGGAAGTACCACGCCATTGGCGCTTACCGCCTCAACGGCACCTTGCCTGCCCGGCATTCCTGGATCTGAACCTGGAGACACCCATGTCACTGATATCCAAACAGGTCCCGGTTATCCACAGCGATGCCGAGGCCCTGAGCGTAGCCCGTGAACTCGCGGCGCATTTCAAGCGCGACAGCGCCCTGCGCGATCGTGAGCGACGCCTGCCTTTTGATGAGCTGGAACTGTTTTCCCACACCGGCCTGTGGGGCATCACCGTGCCCAAGGCCTATGGCGGCGCCGGCGTGTCCAATGTCGCTCTGGCCCAGGTGGTTGCGTTGATCGCTGCAGCCGACGCCTCGCTGGGGCAAATCCCGCAAAATCACTTTTATGCCCTTGAAGTCCTGCGGGTGAATGGCACGCACGAACAAAAACAGCGGCTATATGCCGAAGTGCTGGCCGGGCAACGCTTCGGCAATGCCCTAGCCGAAATCGGCACCAAGACTGCCTTTGATCGCACCACCCACCTGGCCAAGGCCGAACACGGTTATCGCATCACCGGCCGCAAGTTCTACGCCACCGGCGCACTGTATGCGCAGCGGATTCCTACCTCGGTGGTGGACGATAACGGTATCCAGCACCTGGCATTTGTCCACCGCGACAGCGACGGCCTGAGCGTGATCGACGACTGGAGCGGCTTTGGCCAGCGCACCACGGGCAGCGGCTCGGTGGTGTTCGACAACGTACTGGTCGCAGCACAGGACGTGATTCCGTTTCAAAGCGCATTTGAGCGCCCGACCCCGGTCGGCCCGCTGGCTCAGATTCTGCACGCGGCCATCGACACCGGTATCGCCCGTGCCGCCTTTGAAGATGCCCTGCATTTTGTGCGCACCAAAACCCGGCCGTGGATCGACGCCACCACTGATATCGCCAGCGAAGACCCCCTGACCCTGAAAAGCTTCGGCCACTTGAGTGTGCGCCTGCATGCTGCCGAAGCTCTACTGGAGCGGGCCGGGGAATTGCTCGACAGCGCCCAGAACGATACCAACGCCAGCACCGTGGCCGCCGCCTCGATCGCCATCGCGGAAGCGCGAGCCCTTAGTACTGAAATTTCCCTGGCCGCCGGTAGCACCCTGTTTGAGCTGGCGGGCAGCCAGGCCACCCTGGCCGAGCACGGTCTTGACCGGCACTGGCGCAATGCTCGCGTCCATACCCTGCACGATCCGGTTCGCTGGAAGTATCACGCCGTGGGCAACTACTACCTCAACGATGCCAACCCGCCACTGCGGGGGACCATTTGATGAGTAAGAAGAAGATCCTGATCAATGCCTTCAATATGAACTGCATTGGCCATATCAATCACGGGCTGTGGACCCATCCACGGGACAACTCGACCACCTTCAACACCCTGGAGTACTGGACAGAACTGGCTCAGTTGCTGGAACGAGGACTGTTTGACGGGTTGTTTATCGCCGACATCGTGGGCGTGTACGACGTTTATCAACAGTCGGTTGATGTGCCCCTCAAAGAGGCAATCCAGCTCCCGGTCAACGACCCGCTGCTGCTGGTGTCGGCCATGGCCGCAGTCACTAAAAACCTCGGTTTTGGCTTGACCGCCAACCTGACCTACGAACCGCCGTACTTGTTCGCACGGCGCATGTCGACCCTTGACCACCTGACCCGGGGCCGTGTGGGCTGGAATATCGTCACCGGCTACCTCGACAGCGCAGCCAAGGCCATGGGCCTGACCGAGCAAGTCGAACACGACCGTCGTTACGATCAGGCCGATGAGTACCTGGAGGTGCTGTACAAACTGTGGGAGGGCAGTTGGGAAAACGGCGCCGTGCTCAATGACCCGGTGCAGCGCATCTACGCCCAGCCTGACAAGGTCCACAAGGTCAAACACGACGGTGAGTTCTATCAAGTGGAGGGTTATCACCTCTGCGAACCGTCGCCTCAGCGCACGCCGGTGCTGTTTCAGGCCGGCAGTTCGGATCGCGGGCTGGTATTTGCCGGGCGCCATGCCGAATGCGTGTTTATCAGCGGCCAGACCAAGGCCGCCACCAAAGCCCAGGTCGACAAGGTGCGCGCCAGCGCCGTGGCAGCGGGTCGCAACCCGGACGACATCAAGCTGTTCATGGGCCTTAACGTGATCGTGGCACCTACCGAAGAACTGGCTCAGGCCAAGCGTGACGAGTACCTGAGCTATGCCAGCGCCGAAGCAGGCGTGGCGCATTTTTCCAGCTCTACGGGCATCGACTTTGCCGACTACGAACTGGACGAACCGATCCAGTACGTGAAGAGCAACGCGATCCAGTCGGCAACCAAAGTGCTTCAAAACAACGATTGGACCCGACGCAAATTGCTCGAACAACACGCGCTGGGCGGTCGTTACATGACCCTGGTGGGTTCGCCGGAACAGGTGGCCGACGAACTGGAGTCGTGGATCGCACAAACCGGTCTCGACGGCTTCAACCTGACCCGCATCGTTACCCCCGAAAGCTACATCGATTTTATCGACCTGGTGGTCCCCGAACTGCAACGCCGGGGTTCCTACAAAACCGCGTATGACACCGGCAGCCTGCGGCAAAAGCTGTTTGTCGACGGCGATGCGCACTTGCCGCAACGCCATACGGGTGCGGCTTACAGGCACAACCCATAACCCTTTTTTGTTGTGGGAGCGAGCCTGCTCGCGAAGCTTGCAGGACTGCCGCACTTTCGCGAGCAGGCTCGCTCCCACAAAACTCGAATTCCGACTCTTTGACTGGGCAATGATCATGAACAAAAAACACGCACTGGTTCTGGCCCTCGGGCTGTTTAGCGGCTTCATCCACGCAGCCGACAAGCCACTCAAGGTCGGCACCACAGCCGCCTTCGCCATCCCGCTGGAAACCGCTGTGGCCGAGGCCGACAAGCAAGGGCTCAAGGTTGAGCTGGTGGAGTTCACCGACTGGATCGCGCCTAACGTCAGCCTGGCCAGCGGCGATATCGACGTGAACTACTTCCAGCACATCCCGTTTCTGGAAAACGCCAAGGCCGCCGCCGGGTTTGACCTGACGCCATATGCCAAAGGCATCATCAACAACGTGGGCCTGTATTCGAAAAAGTACAAAAGCCTCGACGCCTTGCCTGAGGGCGCCACCGTCGCCATCGCCAATGACCCGATCAACAGCGGCCGCGGCCTGCAACTGCTGGCCAAGGCCGGGTTGATCACCCTCAAGCCCGGGGTGGGCTACAAGGCCACCGAAGATGACATCGTCGCCAACCCGAAGAAGATCAAGATCCTGCAGGTCGAGGCCGTGCAACTGGTACGTGCCTACGACGATGCTGATCTGGTGCAGGGGTATCCGGCCTATATCCGCCTGGCCAAAACCTTCGATGCAGAGTCGGCGTTGCTGTTCGATGGCATCGACCACCCCGAATACGTGATCCAGTTCGTGATCCAGCCTAAAAACAAAGACGATCCGCGTCTGGCCAAGTTCATCGACATTTACCAGCACTCCCCTGTGGTGAAGGCCCAACTGGATAAAACCTACGGCAACCTGTACCAGCCCGGCTGGGGAGGCTGATCATGAGCGTGGCTATTGCTCGCGAGCGGCTCGATCAGCCGCAGCCCAGCGCGAACCACACCGAGCTGCACCCCGAGTTGAGCCACGCCCATGTGCGTTTTATCGGTATCGGCAAAACCTATGACGGCCGCCAGGGCCCGGTGGATGCCCTCAAAGGCATCGACCTGGCGATTCAACGGGGGGAAATATTCGGCATTATTGGCCGCAGCGGCGCGGGCAAGTCGTCGCTGATTCGCACCATCAACCGCCTCGAACACCCCAGCAGCGGGCGCGTGCTGATTGACCAGGTGGATATCGCCGGTTTTGACGAAGACACACTGGTCGCGCTGCGGCGCAAGATCGGTATGATTTTCCAGCACTTCAACCTGATGTCGGCCAAGACCGTGTGGCAGAACGTTGAACTGCCACTCAAGGTGGCGGGGGTTCCCAAGCTGCAACGCGAGCAGAAAGTCCGTGAGCTGCTGGAGCTGGTCGGCCTGCAAGGCAAACACACGGCCTATCCAGCGCAGCTCTCGGGCGGGCAGAAACAACGGGTAGGCATTGCCCGCGCACTGGTTCACGACCCGGCGATCTTGCTCTGCGACGAAGCCACCTCGGCACTCGACCCCGAAACCACGCAGTCGATTCTGGGTTTGCTGCGCGAGATCAATCACCGCCTGGGCCTGACCATCATCCTCATCACCCATGAAATGGCGGTGATCCGGGACATTTGCCACCGCGTGGTGGTGCTTGAGCAAGGTCAGGTGGTGGAGCAAGGGCCGGTGTGGCAAGTGTTTGGCGACCCGCAGCACGATGTCAGCAAAACCCTGCTCGCCCCTTTGCAAAACACCCTGCCCGAAGCGCTGCAAAACCGCATTACGGCGCAGCCCCTGTCTTCCCAATCAAGCGTGATCTTGCGTCTGCGCTTCACGGGTAGCCAGGCGCAGGAGCCTGATCTGGGCGCGTTGTTCAGCGCCCTCGGAGGGCAGGTGCGGCTGCTGCAGGGCGGTGTCGAGCACATCCAGGGCCATGCCCTGGGCCAACTGCTGCTCAGCGTGACCAGCACGTCGCTGGGCGCAGACGAGCTGCGCAAGCGAGCCGGTCAATGGGCACAACAGGTCGAGGTGGTGGGTTATGGGATTTGATCGTTTATGGCAGGGGGTGATCGACACCTTTTTGATGGTTGGCGTGTCGTCGCTGATCGCACTGATCCTGGGCATCCCGCTGGCGGTGATTCTGGTTACCAGCGGCAAGGGCGGGATTTACGAAGCCCCTGCACTGAACAAGGCATTGGGCGCATTCGTCAATCTTTTTCGCTCAATTCCCTTTCTGATTTTGATGGTGGCTCTTATCCCGTTTACCCGCCTGATTGTGGGTACGACCTACGGGGTTTGGGCTGCGGTCGTACCACTGACCATCGCGGCAACGCCGTTTTTTGCCCGGATTGCTGAAGTCAGCCTGCGCGAAGTTGATCATGGATTGATCGAAGCTGCCCAGGCGATGGGCTGTAAGCGTCATCACATCATCTGGCACGTGCTTTTGCCCGAAGCCTTACCCGGAATCGTCGGCGGCTTCACCATCACCCTGGTGACCATGATCAACTCATCGGCCATGGCTGGCGCGATCGGCGCCGGCGGCCTGGGCGACATCGCCTACCGCTATGGCTATCAGCGCTTCGACTCGCAAGTGATGTTGACCGTAATCGTATTGCTGGTGATTTTGGTGGCCGTGATTCAGCTCGGCGGCGACCGCCTGGCCCTGGCACTGAACAAACGCTGAGGTATAGTCGGCGGTCTGACTGACGCCGACTGAGCCTGCGATGATCCTCGACCCAAAGACCCTCGAACAGATTGCTGCCACCACACTTGGCCACTATCAACAGAGTGCTGAAGGCTTTCGTGATGGCACCCGCGACCACGATGTAAGCCAGAACATCGACGCCCTGCTGCGGCACATCCAGGGCAGTTTGCCGTTTTCGATTCTGGACTTTGGCTGTGGCCCGGGTCGCGACCTGCAAACCTTCACCCGGTTGGGCCATGTCGCAGTCGGGCTGGACGGCACCGAACGCTTCACCCAAATGGCCCGCGAAGACAGCGGCTGCGAAGTGTGGCACCAGGACTTTCTCAAGCTCGACCTGCCCCCTGAACGCTTCGACGGCATTTTCGCCAATGCTTCGTTGTTCCACGTTCCTACCCAGGAACTGGGGCAAGTGCTGGGCAAACTGCACAGCAGCTTGAAACCCGGCGGCGTGCTCCTCAGCTCTAACCCCCGGGGCGACAACCGCGAAGGCTGGAACGGTGAGCGCTATGGCGCGTATCACGATCTGGAAAACTGGCGAGCCATGCTGACGGCTGCCGGTTTTGTTGAGCTGGAGCACTACTATCGCCCGGCGGGCTTACCCCGCGACCAGCAGCCGTGGCTGGTGAGTGTGTGGCGTAAAACCCCCTCGACTCAACAACCGTAGCCGCTAGGCTGCGTTCGACGGCGAAGCCGTCGAAAACCCTGAGAACAGGATTAAACGGGCACACCGCAGTGTCTGATTTTGCGACGGCTTCGCCGCCGAGCGTAGCCTCGCTCCGCTCGTCAACTGCTACGGATCAGCCGAAGAACCAGTAGCACACCAGAATCGCGGCCACTACGCCCGCCAACTCAGCCAGCAAGGCGCAGCCCACTGCATGCCGGGCTCGCTGGATACCCACGGCACCGAAGTACACCGCCAGTACATAGAAGGTCGTTTCTGTGCTGCCCTGCACCGTGGCCGCCACCAGCGCCGGGAAGCTGTCCACGCCCTGGGTCTGCATGGTTTCGATCAGCAACGCCCGAGCGGCACTCCCCGAGAAGGGCTTGACCATCGCCGTTGGCAACGCGTCGACAAAACGGGTGTCCCAGCCCAACCATTCGACCATATGACGGATGCCGTCCAGGCCAAAATCCAGGGCTCCGGAAGCGCGCAACACACCCACTGCACATAGCATCGCAACCAGATACGGCAGCAGGTTTTTCGCCACGTCAAAGCCTTCCTTGGCCCCTTCGACAAACGCTTCGTACACCTTGACCTTGCGCAGGGCACCAATCACCAGAAACAACATGATCAGTCCGAACAGCGTCAGGTTGCCAAGGATCGACGACAGACTGGCCAGGGCCGTGGCCGACAGGGTCGCCAACAACGCCATGAAGCCGCCAAGGATCAACGCGCCGGGCACCAGATACGCCAGCACCACCGGATCCCACAACCGCAAGCGCTGCATCACGGCCACTGAAAGCAGGCCGACCAGCGTCGATGCGCTGGTCGCCAGCAGTATTGGCAGGAATACCAGCGTCGGGTCGGGGGCGCCTTGCTGGGCGCGGTACATGAAGATGGTGACTGGCAACAGGGTCAGGGACGAGGCATTGAGCACCAGGAACAGAATCTGCGCATTACTGGCACTGGTCGGGCTCGGATTGAGCTCTTGCAGCGCCCGCATGGCCTTCAGGCCAATGGGCGTGGCCGCATTGTCCAGCCCCAGGCCGTTGGCGGCGAAGTTCAGGGTGATAAACCCCAGCGCCGGGTGACCGGACGGGACCTCAGGCATAAGGCGCTTGAACAGCGGCCCCAGCGCCCTGCCCAGCCAATCGACGATGCCGGCTTTTTCGGCGATCCGCAGAAAACCTAGCCACAAGGTCAGGGTGCCAAACAGCAAAACCATCACTTCGACCGACAATTTGGCCATGGCGAAGATGCTTTCGACTATCGCGGAGAAGATCCCCGCATTACCCCCCACCAGCCATTGGGCAAGTGCCGACACCATGGCGACGACGAAAAAGCTGAGCCATAGGCCGTTGAGCATCGAGAAAACTCCTGGAAGATGGAGCGAATGATAGCGGCCAAGGCCCAGAAACAACAAACCCCGGACAAGTCCGGGGTTTGTTCAAGTGCGACTACCGCGTGACGATTACTCGCCTTTTGGCAGTGCCTCTTTGCTGCGCCAGTGCGGCAGCGAGTTCCAGTAGCGCTCGCCCTTGGCGTCGTCGTACATGCCTTCCCAACGGGAGATCACCAGTACCGCCAGGGCGTTACCGATCACGTTCAGGGCCGTACGGG
>NZ_JYKZ01000013.1 GCF_001043005.1 Pseudomonas psychrophila | reverse complement strand
TTCAAACATCTTTGGGTTTTTAAGAAACCCTAAACTTGGCTCAGCAATCGTTGGTTACATCTTTGATTTCTCGCGGAGTAACTTGTGATGCTGATAATCTTGTTGACTATCAGTCTGACTCCACAAGTACCCACACGAATTGCTTGATTCAGTTGTTAAAGAGCGGTTGGTTTAGCCTTCGCTGAACCGAGGTGCGCATTCTACAGCGTTACAAGCTGCTGTCAACACCTAATTTCCTGCTTCGATGACTTGAAGCTAACACTGTAAAACAATCCAACTCATTGATTCTCAAGGAGTTTTCCGTTTCAACTGCGCCGGAAGTGGGACGAATTATAGGCCGCTAAAAATCCTAGTCAAGGGCTAATTGAGTAAAACTATCAATAAACTTCAAATACCCCTAAATACACCTATATAGAGGGGTGCTGACGCACCCCTCTATATAGCTACAGCACGCCAGACCGCCGCAAAGCTTCCACCGCTCCCGACTTCAGCCCCAACACCTGCTCCAGCACTTGCTGAGTATGCTCACCCAACAAAGGAGGTGCATTGCGGTACTCCACTGGCGTTTCGGACAACCGGATAGGGCTTGCCACCTGCGGCACAAGACCCGCTAACGCATGTGGCAACTGCATCGCCAACCCTCGAGCACGCACCTGAGGATCAGCAAACACTTGAGCCAGGTCATTGATCGGCCCGCAGGGCACACCAACCGCTTCCAGTTGCGCCACCCACTCAGCTGTAGTCTTGAAAACAGTTAGCTGCCTGATAAGCGGCACCAACTCCGCCCTATTAGCAACACGCAGCTTATTAGTGGAAAAGCGCGGATCCCCACCCAACTCAGGACGACCTGCCACTTCAGCAAATTTACGGAACTGACTGTCGTTACCTACCGTGAGAATAAAGTCTCCATCTGCCGTCGGAAAATCCTGATAAGGAACGATATTAGGATGAGCATTGCCCAGGCGCTGCGGTGCAACGCCCGTAGTCAGATAGTTCATCGCCTGATTCGCCAGGCAAGCTACCTGCACGTCCAGCAGCGCCATATCAATATGCTGCCCGCCACCCTCATGCTGGCGATGGACAAGGGCAGCCAGAATAGCTACGGTCGAATATAGCCCGGTCAAAATATCGGTCAGCGCAACCCCAACCTTAACCGGTCCCGCACCCTCATCACCCTCAGGCCTTCCCGTCAGGCTCATCAGACCACCAAGCCCCTGGACCATAAAGTCATAACCCGCCCGCTTGGCATAGGGACCGGTCTGACCGAACCCCGTAATCGAGCAGTAGATCAAATCAGGGTTCAACACCTTGAGCGACGCATAGTCCAGACCGTACGCCTGCAGACCACCCACCTTGAAGTTCTCAATTAGTATGTCGGACTTGGAGGCCAGATCACGAACCAGCTGCTGCCCCTCAGGCTTGGTGAAATCGATAGTGACTGACTGCTTGTTGCGATTGGCAGACAAGTAATAAGCCGCCTCCCCCGTACTCTCACCGTAAGCATCCTTGAGAAAGGGTGGCCCCCACGCGCGCGTGTCATCACCATTGCCCGGGCGCTCAACCTTGATAACCTCGGCTCCAAGGTCCGCCAGTATCTGCCCGGCCCACGGCCCCGCCAGCACCCGAGACAAATCCAACACCCGCAAATGCGATAAAGCACCCATGAGCCGAGCTCCTGTTAATAGAACGCCTGAAGGCCGGTCTGCGCACGACCCAAGATCAAGGCATGCACGTCATGCGTGCCTTCGTAGGTGTTCACAACCTCCAGGTTGACCAGATGGCGCGCAACCCCGAATTCATCCGAGATACCGTTACCGCCCAGCATGTCGCGGGCCATACGCGCGATGTCCAGCGACTTGCCGCATGAATTGCGCTTCATGATCGACGTAATCTCAACAGCCGCAGTCCCCTCATCCTTCATCCGACCCAAACGCAGGCAACCCTGCAGGGCCAACGTAATCTCGGTCTGCATATCGGCCAGCTTTTTCTGGATCAACTGGGTTGCAGCCAAAGGCCGACCAAACTGATGACGATCCAGGGTGTACTGACGCGCCGTGTGCCAGCAGAACTCTGCAGCCCCCAGCGCTCCCCAAGAGATGCCGTAGCGAGCCGAATTCAGGCAGGTAAAAGGACCTTTCAAACCACGCACATCCGGGAAGATGTTCCCTTGCGGCACAAACACGTTATCCATCACGATTTCGCCAGTAATGGACGCACGCAAGCCAACCTTGCCGTGAATCGCAGGCGTAGTCAGACCCTTCCAGCCTTTTTCCAGAACAAAGCCACGAATGTCGCCTTCATCATCTTTCGCCCACACCACAAACACATCGGCGATCGGGCTGTTAGTGATCCACATCTTGCTGCCCGTCAGGCTGTAGCCGCCATCAACCGAACGGGCACGGGTAATCATCGCGCCCGGGTCAGAGCCGTGATTAGGCTCTGTCAGACCAAAGCAACCGATCCACTCGCCAGAGGCCAGCTTGGGCAGATACTTTTGCTTCTGCGCCTCGGTACCGAACTCATTGATCGGCACCATTACCAATGAAGACTGCACACTCATCATCGAGCGATAACCCGAATCGACCCGCTCCACCTCACGAGCGATCAGGCCGTAGCTGACGTAATTAAGGCCACTACCACCGTACTGCTCAGGAATCATCGCACCCAGCAAACCGGTTTCGCCCATTTCGCGAAAGATCGCAGGGTCAGTCTTCTCATTACGGAAAGCATCAAGAATACGTGGCGCCAACTTGTCCTGAGCGAACTGCTCAGCACTGTCACGCACCATGCGCTCTTCTTCAGTGAGCTGCTGATCCAGCAACAGTGGATCAATCCAGTTGAAGCTTGCTTTACCCGCCATGAGAGAACCCTCGCGTAATAGATAAAATGTCGTGAGCCGATCCTAGACCCCTTCTATATAGAAGGACAAACGAGGATTCAGCACCATCCTGTGATAATTTCTCACTCCGTAACTCGATAAAAAGCCTTTTCTGACTGCATTTAGTGAGGAAGCCGTACATGCGCCGCAAGATCCCCAGCACAACAGCCCTGATCAGCTTCGAAGCGGCCGCACGCCACGAAAGCTTTACCAAAGCTGCGCACGAGCTTTCCCTCACTCAAGGGGCCATATGCCGACAGATTGCCAGCCTGGAGGAATTCCTGAGCGTTGAACTCTTCCGACGCTCTAAGCGCGGCGTAAAACTGACCGAGGCAGGCCTTTCTTACAGTCGACGCATAGCAACCCAGCTGGATGCGGTAGAACGGGACACACTGTCGGTCATGGGCCAGCAGGGCGCCAATGTGATTGAGCTGGCCGTAGTGCCCACTTTCGGGACGCAATGGCTATTACCTCGCCTCAAGGACTTTCAGCAGCAACACCCGGACGTCACGGTAAACCTGACCAACCGCACACGCCCCTTTCTGTTTGCCGATACCGACTTTGATGCCGCCATCTACTTCGGCGATGCCGACTGGTCAGGCACTTCGTCCTACCGACTGATGGGCGAGAACCCAGTACCTGTATGCAGCCCTACACTACTGGGTACACACCAGGGCCTCACCCCGCACGCTCTCGCCGAAGTTCCTTTGCTACAGCAAACCACTCGCCCCTACGCGTGGCGCCAGTGGTTCAACGCACAAGACATGACCGTGCCCCGCGACATGACTGGGCCACGCTATGAACTGTTCTCGATGCTGGCTCAGGCCGCCATGCATGAAATGGGCGCTGCCCTGATCCCCCCGTTTCTGATTCAGCGCGAACTGGCCGAAAAACGCCTGGTGATTGCCAACGAGAGCGCCCTGCTCAGCACCAAGGCTTACTACCTGATGATCCCCGAACGCAAAATTGAGTCAGCCTCACTGCAAGCTTTTAGAGACTGGCTGATCAATCAGGCCGCGACTTACAGCCTGATTTGAAAGTCCCGCATAGTCCAAATAAACTATGTAGCGCCATACAAATAAGCGCTACATATATAAGTAAATGTCGCCTTTAAACACTCTGGACTTTTGTCTAACTGGACATTCCTGTAAGCCAGTAACCACGCGGCCTACAGGGTATTTCTCAAAGTTATGCAGCGATAACTAAAAGAAATGTGAAAAAAACTCAAAAAACACTCAATTCCTCTGCAAGCCCCGTATTTAAAGGCATGTAGCCGACCATTGCGACATTCGGTCACTGCATGACTTGTAGTTTAAATCTCGTCACCCTCCATAAGTTCTTGAAGGGTAAAAAAATTGCCAGCAGAATGCCCCGCCCCACCCATACTTTGGTGGGATCGTGCTGATCGGCCGCCCCAGTCGCACCATCCGTAGTGCGCTGGCTTTCTTATAAAAGATCACGCAGGAGATTTGACGTGCACATTGGTGTTCCTCTCGAGACCCATACGGGTGAAACGCGGGTTGCTGCAACCCCGGAAACCATCAAGAAGCTGATCGGCCAAGGCCATAAGGTGACTGTTCAAAGCGGCGCGGGCATTAGTGCCAGTGTTATTGACAGTGCTTATGAAGCCGCTGGCGCGACTATTGGCAACGCAACAGATGTTTTCGGCGCAGAGCTGATTCTCAAGGTTGTCGCCCCAAGCGATAGCGAACTGGCCCTGATAAAAACCGGCACCGTGCTCATTGGCATGCTCAACCCGTTCAGCAATGAAACCATTGCCAAACTGGCCGAGCGCGGGATCACCGCCTTCTCTCTCGAAGCCGCCCCCCGAACCTCCCGCGCGCAAAGTCTTGATGTTCTGTCATCCCAGGCCAACATCGCCGGCTATAAAGCCGTCTTGGTCGCCGCTCACCACTATCCGCGCTTTATGCCGATGCTGATGACCGCTGCCGGGACCGTTAAGGCCGCTCGCGTGCTGATCTTGGGCGCAGGGGTTGCTGGCTTGCAGGCAATCGCCACGGCCAAGCGCCTGGGCGCAGTGATCGAGGCCTCCGATGTACGACCTGCCGTTAAAGAGCAGATCGAATCTCTGGGCGCCAAGTTCGTCGACGTGCCTTACGAAACCGACGAAGAGCGCGAGTGCGCCGTTGGGGTAGGCGGCTACGCACGTCCAATGCCTGCAAGCTGGATGCAACGCCAGGCACAGGCCGTTCACGAACGCGCCAAGCAGGCAGACATCGTGATCACCACCGCACTGATCCCGGGCCGTAAAGCTCCGGTACTGCTCAGCGCCGAAACCGTAGCCCAGATGAAACCCGGCTCGGTGGTCATCGACCTGGCTGCCGCACAAGGCGGCAACTGCCCGCTGACCGTTGCCGATCAAGTAGTGGTTGAACACGGCGTCACCATCGTCGGCCACACCAACCTTGCCGCCATGGTTGCCGCAGACGCTTCGGCGCTCTACGCCCGCAACCTGCTGGACTTCCTCAAGCTGGTCTTCACCCCCGAAGGACAGTTCCAGATCAACCTTGAAGACGACATCGTCGCCGCGTGCCTGATGTGCCGCGACGGTCAAGTCGTGCGCAAAAACGGCTGAGGATAAAAATAATGGAAGAGTTCATCTCCCCCGGTATCTACAACCTGATCATCTTCGTGCTGGCCATCTATGTGGGCTACCACGTGGTCTGGAACGTGACACCTGCGCTGCACACACCTTTGATGGCCGTTACCAACGCCATTTCGGCGATTGTGATCGTAGGCGCGATGCTTGCTGCGGCACTGACTGTTACCCCACTGGGCAAAACCATGGGCACCCTGGCGGTCGCGCTGGCGGCCGTAAACGTATTCGGTGGATTTTTGGTCACCCGGCGCATGCTGGAAATGTTCAAGAAGAAAGCACCTAAAGCCAAAGAAGAGGTGCGCAAGCCATGAGCATGAACCTGGTCACTGTTCTGTATCTGGTTGCATCAATCTGCTTTATCCAGGCACTCAAGGGTCTGTCGCACCCTACCACCTCACGTCGCGGCAACCTGTTCGGCATGCTCGGCATGGGTCTGGCGATCATCACCACGGTCGGCCTGATCTACAAACTGGGCGCAGAGATCGCGACTGCTGGCATCGGCTACGTGATTGTCGGCCTGCTGGTCGGCGGTACTGCTGGCTCGATCATGGCTAAACGCGTTGAAATGACCAAAATGCCTGAGCTGGTCGCTTTCATGCACAGCATGATCGGCCTCGCTGCGGTATTTATTGCCATCGCAGCCGTGGTCGAACCGCAGTCGCTGGGTATCGTCAAGCACCTGGGCGACGCCATCCCGGCAGGCAACCGCCTGGAGCTGTTCCTGGGCGCAGCCATTGGTGCAATCACCTTCTCCGGTTCGGTGATCGCCTTCGGCAAGCTCTCGGGTAAATACAAGTTCCGTCTGTTTCAGGGCGCACCGGTACAGTTTACCGGCCAACACAAGCTGAACCTGGCGCTTGGCCTGGCTACGCTGGCTCTGGGCATTACCTTTATGCTGACCGGCAACCTCAACGCATTCGCGCTGATGCTGGCTCTGGCATTTGTACTGGGTGTGCTGATCATCATCCCGATTGGCGGCGCCGACATGCCGGTCGTGGTATCGATGCTTAATAGCTACTCAGGTTGGGCAGCCGCCGGTATCGGTTTCTCGCTGAACAACTCGATGCTGATCATTGCTGGCTCGCTGGTAGGATCTTCGGGTGCGATCCTGTCGTACATCATGTGCAAGGCGATGAACCGCTCGTTCTTTAACGTGATCCTCGGCGGCTTTGGTGGCGCAACAGACGTTGGCGGCCCAGCCGGCACGCAAGAGGCCCGTCCGGTGAAATCCGGCTCGGCTGACGACGCCACCTTCCTGTTGATGAACGCCGATACTGTGATCATCGTTCCAGGCTACGGCCTTGCGGTTGCCCGGGCACAGCACGCGCTCAAAGAACTGACTGAAAAACTGACCCACCGCGGTGTGACCGTAAAGTACGCGATTCACCCGGTTGCAGGCCGTATGCCAGGCCATATGAACGTGCTGCTGGCCGAGGCCGAAGTGCCTTACGACCAAGTGTTCGAAATGGAAGACATCAACTCCGAGTTTGGCCAGGCTGACGTGGTGCTCGTACTAGGCGCCAATGACGTGGTCAACCCGGCGGCAAAGAACGATCCAAAATCGCCGATCGCAGGCATGCCGATCCTCGAAGCCTATAAAGCCAAAACCGTCATCGTTAACAAACGCTCCATGGCCAGCGGCTATGCAGGCCTGGATAACGAACTGTTTTATCTGGATAAAACCATGATGGTTTTCGGCGACGCCAAGAAGGTTATTGAAGATATGGTTAAAGCGGTCGAGTAACATCAACCATCACCGCAATATCGAGAACCCCGGCGCTGTATTGGCCGGGGTTTTTCTTTTTCCAAGGAACCCGACCAAAGGCTCTAAATCGGCCGCTGGCATTCGACCATGGTAGCGGGACGAAAGGCTCTGAAAATGAATAGACTGCGCCTCTTGCTTCCGTTGCCCGAGATAACAATCCATGTACCGTGAACGTATTCGCCTGAACTCCCTGCACGATAAGGTCATGAGCGCCGAAGAAGCCGCCGCCCTTATCCAAGACGGCATGACCGTCGGCATGAGCGGTTTTACCCGTGCCGGTGAAGCCAAAGCCGTCCCGCAGGCCCTGGCTGAGCGGGCCAAAAAGTCACCGCTGAAAATCACCCTGATGACCGGCGCAAGCCTGGGCAACGACCTGGACAAGCAATTGACCGAAGCCGGTGTACTGGCACGTCGCATGCCATTCCAGGTAGACAGCACTCTGCGCAAGGCCATCAACGCTGGCGAAGTCATGTTTATCGACCAGCATTTGTCCGAAACCGTTGAGCAACTGCGTAACAATCAGCTCAAGCTGCCAGACATCGCAGTCATCGAGGCCGTCGCTATTACCGAGCAAGGTCATATCGTTCCGACGACTTCCGTAGGCAACTCTGCCAGCTTCGCCATCTTCGCCAAGCAAGTGATCGTCGAGATCAACATGGCGCATAACCCGAACCTGGAAGGTCTGCACGACATCTATATACCGACCTACCGTCCGACGCGTACACCTATCCCCTTGGTGAAAGTCGACGATCGCATCGGTAGCACCGCGATCCCGATCCCGGCAGAAAAAATCGTCGCCATCGTGATTACCAACAAGCCCGACTCGCCATCCACCGTATCCGAGCCTGACAGCGAAACAGACGGTATCGCCTTCCACCTGATCAACTTCCTCAAGCAGGAAGTCGAAGCCGGCCGCATGACCAACAAGCTCGGCCCGCTGCAAGCGGGTATCGGCAACATTGCAAACGCCGTGATGTGCGGCCTGATCGACTCGCCGTTCGAAGACCTGACCATGTACTCTGAAGTACTGCAGGATTCGACCTTCGACCTGATCGACGCGGGCAAGATGAGCTTCGCTTCGGGCAGCTCCATCACCTTGTCGGAACGTCGCAACTCGGACGTGTTCGGCAATCTGGAACGCTACAAGGACAAACTGGTACTGCGTCCGCAAGAGATCTCCAACCACCCTGAAGTGGTTCGTCGTCTGGGCATCATCGGTATCAACACCGCACTGGAGTTCGACATCTACGGCAACGTCAACTCCACTCATGTCTGCGGCACGCGGATGATGAACGGCATCGGCGGCTCGGGCGACTTCGCCCGTAACGCGCACCTTGCGATCTTCGTCACCAAGTCGATTGCCAAGGCCGGCGCAATCTCCAGCGTTGTGCCAATGGTCAGCCACGTCGACCATACCGAGCATGATGTCGACATCCTGGTGACCGAACAGGGCCTGGCCGATCTGCGTGGCCTGGCACCGCGCGAGCGCGCACGCGTCATCATCGACAACTGTGTGCACCCCGACTTCCGTGAAGCCCTCAATGATTACTTCTCCAAGGCATGCGCGATAGGTGGCCACACGCCGCACATCCTGCGTGAAGCCCTGAGCTGGCATATCAACCTGGAAGAAACCGGAAAAATGCTCCCGTAACCCGCGAGCTAGACAGCCGCTGACGTAAACACTGTTTCGTCAGCGGCTTTTTTATGCCTGGAGTTTCAAAAACTGTACTGCTGTACTGGTCTATTTATACCTGTTAAGCCTGTCTTTCTTACGAATTTTGCCATTTATGCACTACTTAGGTGCGCACAGGTACAGTTGCACTCATTTGTGCCAGTACAGCCCCTGTAAACAGTTAACTGGCCCATCGCAATACAGGTGAACTGTATCTAGAGACCATGGACAAAGAGGAGGATCATTGGCATCAGTTAAACCACTAGCCAATGCCGCCATAAGCGGAAGGATGACACCATGGAACGTACACTCAGTTCCGAACTGTTCAGCGAAAGCAACTCTGTAAACACCCAGGCTTCCATGCCTTTGCGCGTACTTGCCAACCTGATGTTGTGGCAGCGCCGCATCTCCAGCCGCCATCAATTGGCTCGACTGGACTCGCGTCTTCTGGCTGATGCCGGTATTAGCGAAGCACAGCGTTACGAAGAGTTGAGCAAGCCGTTCTGGCGCTAACCAGCGCTCGCTGGCCCTGACCACCGGTCCACTGCCAGCAACCTGAATTGAAAAAACAGAACCCGTCGCGGATAACCGCTGACGGGTTTTGTCGTTTATGGGCTCCGGGTTTGAGTACCAGCATTGCGACGGGTACAGTTTTAAAATGCATAAAATCGACAAGTACAGTTAGCGCAATGCCTGATCTAGAGCACTTTGCCCACAGAACCCAGTAAAACTTCCTATGCCTAGCGCAGCCCTCAGCCTACTATTCGGTCCATAACCGACTATTTTCATACGTTCATATCCAGGAGTCTCACCATGTCCACACTTCGCCTACTTAGCGCGGCGGCTCTGCTGGCCGTTGCTGCAAGCGCCAACGCCACAAGCTTCATCGTTACGACCGATGGCATTGTGGGCACCCTCAAGGCAACGACCGATCTGACATCTGACGCCACAGGCTCGTTTCGTGACAACAAAATCGTACGTGCCGCCCGTGACGACGCTGCCAGCTTTGTTGCCAGCGAAGGCACTATCCGTGGCGTGAAACTCGAAAGCGCTTTCGAAGCCATTCGCCAGCAAGCTCCGCAATTGCAGGCCACCGATGCCCAGCTTGCCCAGGCCATTTTGACGATCTGAATGTAAGTGACGCCATAACGGGTCAGCTCTTGTGGGAGCGGGCTTGCTCGCGATGCAGGCGGCGCGTTCATTCAGTTGAAACGCGTCGACACCATCGCGAGCAAGCCCGCTCCCACAAAGACACCCCCGCGCTGGCCCTGCCCCGCCCATTACGCTAGCCTTGACGCTCATTCAAACAGCCTCGAGACCCATGCGTTTTTCCTTATCCGTTCTACTTGCTCTCTGCTGGACTCAATCAGCCAACGCCTTCGACATGACCACCCAGAATGTGGTGCTCAGTGGTTACGTCACCAGTAAAGTGACGTCCGCGCCTTTTGATCAAAAATTGATACGTGCCGCCCAGGATGATGCCGCCGTCTTTATTGCCAGTGATGGCCAGACAAGAGGAGCGCAGCTGGAGTCTGCCTTGCGCTATCTGCGCCAAAACACGCCAAAATTGAATGCCAGCGACCTTGAACTGGCACACACAATTCTCGTCCAATAAATACCCGCTTTTCCTGGAGATACGTCATGCGCAGCCCATTAATTGTCGCCACCCTTGGCCTTTTGCTGCTCGCCGATGTGGCGCAGGCACAAACCGTCGTGCAGACCAGTAACATCATCGTGCGCGCTTTTGGCCGCACCATCGATTTCACGTCCGATACCACCACCTCTATCCGCGACTCTAAAGTAGTGCGTGAAGCCCACGACGACGCGGCTACCTTCGTCGCCAGCCAAGGCGATATTCGCGGCGTACAATTGGAAGCTGCCTTCAGCACCCTGCGTGACCGTGTGCCTGAAGCACGCAACGCCAGTGACCAGGATCTCGCCGAAGCCATCCTCGCACTGTGAGGTCGCTAACGCGCTGGTTAGCCGCCTGTGGCCTGCTGCTGATCGCCAGCAGTGCCCAGGCCGCGCTGCATCTGCAACTCAAGACCGAAGGCCTGAGCCCGGCCGAGCAACAGGCCAGCCAGGCCTTGCTGGATGAGGCCATGCAGAGCCTGCCACCGCGTTTTATCGAACAACTGGACCGACAAATTCTGGTGGGCTGGACCGATGACATGCCCAGCAACGCCTACGGCCAGGCATCGCTGACCTCCGAGCTGGACCTCAATCGCACGCTCCTGGCAGGGCTGACCGATGGCTCGGCCGCGACCCGGCAGACCAACCGTCCACACGGCACCGTGCGCCGTGAAATGCTCGCCACCGTCTTGCACGAAATCACCCACATCTACGACCGCGCCCGCCTCTGGCCCACACCCGAGCGCACGCTGATCCGCCGCTGCACCCGTCAAAACGGCAACACCGGCCTGATTGGCCTGCCTGATCAATGTCGCGGGCAGACCGAACGCCGTTTCACCCTCAGTGATGACCCGCGCCTGCTCGACCTGGCCGGCTGGCAGCAATACGTGGGTCGCCGGGGCGAGCGCGAACAAGATAACCACCAGGTCGTGCGCAGCCCCGACCTGTACGAAATCAGCAGCCCCAAGGAGTTTGTCGCGGTCAACATGGAGTACTTCCTCCTCGACCCGGCCTATGCCTGCCGCCGACCGGCGCTGTATCGCTACTACAAAGAGCATTTCGGCTGGGCACCCGCCGTCAAGGACGAGTGCCCCAAAGGCTTTGCCTTCCTCAATGCCGGCAACGATTTCGCCAAAACACCGCTGGGCACCGTAGACCCTGAGCGGGTCTACGCCGTCGACTACCTGCTGGCCGAAGCCAATCAGGAATGGGCCAGCCGTTGGGGCCACAGTATGCTCCGCCTGGTGATCTGCGCCCCAGGACGCCCACGCGGGCCGGACTGCCGACTCGACCTACAAGAACACTTGGTGTTGTCCTACCGGGCGTTCGTCAATGACGTACAGCTTTCAAGCTGGGACGGCCTGACCGGTGCCTATCCTTCACGGCTGTTTGTATTGCCGCTGGCCCAGGTGATTGACGAATACACCAAAACCGAACTGCGCAGCCTGGCTTCCGTACCGCTCAAACTGAGCCGTCCGGAAATCGAGGAAGTGGTTGAGCACGCCGCCGAAATGCACTGGAGCTATGACGGCGACTACTACTTCATCTCCAACAACTGCGCTGTCGAGACCCTGAAACTGCTGCGCAGCGGCAGCAACAATGCCCAACTCAAGGGCCTGGACAGCATCGTGCCCAATGGTCTGCTCGACGTCCTCAAGGGTCGTGGCCTGGCGGACACCAGCGTGCTGGACGATCCCAAAGAGGCGCTACGCCTGGGTTATCGCTTTGACTCCTACCGTGATCGCTACCAAGCAATGTTCGACGTACTCAAGACCCGCTTGCCGATCAAGCAAACCACCGTCGAAGACTGGTTGGCCCTGAACGCGAACGAACGCCGCCCATGGATCGCGCAAGCCGACTTGCGCGCCAGCGCCGCCTTGTTACTTCTTGAGCAAGCCGGCTTTCGCCGACAACTGCTGCTGGCACAGGACGAGGTCAAACAAAAGTACCTGGGCGCACGCGGGCTCAAGGATGGCGGCATGGACAAGGCCAACAAGACCTTGCAGGAAATCCTCGCCAGCAGCGGCTTCCTCAGCCGCCCGGCCGAACTGCTCGGCAGCGGCGGCTACGGCCTGCCGCAAACCAAAGAATGGGAAATGCTCGAGTCCGAAAGCAGTCAGCGCCAACAGCAACTACTGCGCCTGACTACCGACTTGGACAAGGAGGTGCGCAGCCTGCTGGAGCCTTCCCGCGCCGCCGAAATAGCGGCGACTGAAGCCAACGTCAAACAGATCGGTGAACACCTGCGGGCAATCCACAAGGCATCGGGCGGGTTGCAGCTGCCCTGATCCACATATGACGTGTGGGAGCGGGCTTGCTCGCGATGGTATCGACGCGGTTCGACTGAAAAACCGCGGCGTCCACATCTCGAGCAAGCCCGCTCCCACAAGGGCACTTCACGCACCCGGCACAAAATGCTTCTGTGCCGTGCCGTGGGCAATCAATCGTGACAGGTAGTTCATTTTGTCGGCATCCTGATCGACAAAGCGAAAGGTCAGTTGCAGCCAGGCGCTGTCTGGTTTTGGCTCATACGCCACGATGGCATGCAGATAACCATTCAAACGCGCCACTTCGGCGCTCTCGCCCTGCTCAAGGTCCAATACGGCGCTGTCCAGCACCTGAGGCAGCACTTCGCCACGACGCACCACCAGCAGCGCCTCCTTAAGGCTCAGGGCCTTGATCACACAGACCTGTGTGCCGCTGGGTAACCGCAGTTGTCCTTGGCCACGGCTTGTCAGTGCCGGCGCAGGCACTGGGGCCGGACGCGGTGCAGGGGCCGCCGGTGCAGGGGTTACCACCTGCGCCTTGCCTCCAGTTAGTGCATTCAGCGAATCATTGCCAAACGCCGAGTTCATGCGCGTCGGTGCACTGGCCATCACCGAGTCGAGCAATCCTGCCTTGGTGAACGCCTTCTTCACCTTGGACAGCAACTGTTCGTTGGTAAAAGGCTTGCTGACGAAATCCGAAACACCGGCCTGAATAGCCTGGATCACGTTCTCTTTATCGCCACGGCTGGTGACCATGATAAAGGGCAGCGTTTTCAGCTGGTCCTGCTCACGACACCAACTCAACAGTTCAAGGCCGGACATCTCTGGCATTTCCCAGTCACACAGCACCAGATCGAATGATTCACGGGTCAGCAGGGTCTGGGCTTTGCGGCCGTTGACGGCGTCTTCGATCCTGATGCCCGGAAAATAATTACGCAGGCAATTTTTAATCAGGTCACGAATAAACGACGCGTCATCCACCACCAGCACACTCACCTTGCTCATCGACTGCTCCTTGGATATGAACGCCTGAAAACCAAAACGCCCGGCAATGAGCCGGGCGTTTTTAGTTCAGGCTGTCTTACTTATCGTCAGGCGGCGTCGCAACATTAGCGTTATCGGCACCCGTGCCCTGAACTTCTTCGCGCATGCGCTTGAGGCCCATGTGTCGAACGTCGGTGCCGCGTACCAGATAAATCACCAGTTCCGAGATATTACGGGCGTGGTCGCCGATACGCTCCAGCGAACGCAGTACCCAGATGATGCTCAACACCCGCGAGATCGAGCGCGGATCTTCCATCATGTAAGTGGCCAGCTCACGCAGTGCAGTCTTGTACTCGCGGTCGATGATTTTGTCGTACTGGGCCACCGACAGTGCAAGGTCGGCATCGAAACGGGCAAAGGCGTCCAGTGCATCGCGCACCATGTTGCGCACCTGATCGCCGATATGGCGCACCTCGACATAACCCCGTGGTGCCTCACCTTCTTCGCACAACTGGATAGCCCGGCGGGCGATCTTGGTCGCTTCGTCGCCGATGCGCTCAAGGTCGATCACTGACTTGGAGATGCTGATAATCAAACGCAAGTCAGACGCCGCAGGCTGACGACGGGCCAGAATGCGCAGGCACTCCTCGTCGATGTTGCGCTCCATCTGGTTGATCTGTTCATCAATCTCGCGCACCTGCTGAGCCAAACCCGAGTCGGCCTCGATCAACGCGGTCACTGCATCGTTGACCTGTTTCTCGACCAGGCCGCCCATCGCCAGCAGGTGGCTGCGCACGTCTTCGAGTTCCGCGTTGAACTGCGCGGAAATGTGATGGGTGAGGCCATCCTTTGAAATCATGGTTCTGCTCCGCAAAAGCTGTGAGCTGCGCGCTGTAAGCGGCTAGCCAAATTGTCGATACGTCGAACGGTCACTACCGCTCAAACTAGCCATAGCGCCCGGTGATGTAGTCTTCGGTCTGCTTCTTGGCCGGGTTGGTGAACAGCGTGTCGGTGTCGCCGTACTCAACCATTTTGCCCATGTACATGAACGCCGTGTAGTCCGAAACCCGAGCTGCTTGCTGCATGTTGTGGGTCACGATCACGATGGTGAACTTGGACTTGAGTTCGTAGATCAGCTCTTCGACTTTCAACGTCGAGATCGGGTCGAGTGCCGAGCACGGTTCATCGAGCAACAGCACTTCAGGCTCTACCGCGATGGTACGGGCAATCACCAGACGTTGTTGCTGGCCACCCGACAACCCCAGTGCCGATTCATGCAGGCGGTCCTTGACCTCATCCCACAACGCCGCTCCCTTGAGTGCCCATTCAACGGCCTCGTCGAGCACGCGCTTTTTGTTGATGCCCTGAATCCGCAGGCCGTAAACCACGTTTTCATAAATGGTTTTGGGGAACGGATTTGGCTTCTGGAACACCATGCCGACGCGACGACGCAGCTCAGCGACATCCTCGCCCTTGCGGTAGATGTTGTTGCCGTACAGGTTGATCTCGCCTTCGACGCGGCAACCGTCTACCAGGTCGTTCATGCGGTTGAAGGTGCGCAGCAACGTGGACTTGCCACAGCCCGACGGACCGATAAACGCCGTTACCCGTTGTTTCGGGATATTCAGACACACGTCGTACAGCGCTTGTTTTTCGCCGTAGTAAAGATTCAGGCCCGGGACTTCAATGGCGACTTCTTCGCTTTCCAGGTTCAAGCTTTGTTTGGTGCGACCCAAGGCTGACATGTTGATGCCGTGGGTTGAGGATTCATGCTGCATGGGTTGCTCCATACGCTAAAAATTCGTTTCGGTTTTCAGTAACCGGGCTTCTTCTGTGGGAGCTGGCCTGCCAGCGATTCGGGTAACCGGTTCCACCTTGAAACCTTGGCGATACCTTCGCGAGCAAGCTCGCTCCCACAGGTTATGTGTCTATCAGCTTTCCAGCGCCTTGTACTTCTCGCGCAGATGGTTACGAATCCACACCGCCGACAGGTTCAGGGTCGCGATTACCAGTACCAGCAGCAGCGCCGTGGCATAGACCAGCGGGCGGGCAGCTTCGACGTTCGGGCTTTGGAAGCCGACGTCATAAATGTGGAAGCCCAAGTGCATGATCTTCTGGTCAAGGTGCAAGTACGGATAGTTGCCGTCCAGAGGCAGCGAAGGTGCCAGCTTGACCACACCCACCAGCATCAGCGGCGCCACTTCACCGGCCGCACGAGCCACGGCGAGGATCATGCCCGTCATCATGGCCGGACTGGCCATCGGCAGCACGATCTTCCACAGCGTTTCGGATTTGGTCGCACCCAGCGCCAGCGAACCTTCGCGAACGGTACGCGGAATACGCGCCAGCCCTTCTTCAGTGGCCACGATCACCACTGGCACCGCCAGCAGCGCCAGCGTCAACGAAGCCCACATCAGGCCCGGTGTACCAAAAGTCGGCGCAGGCAATGCTTCAGCGAAGAACAAACGGTCAACCGAGCCGCCCAACACATACACAAAGAAGCCCAGACCAAACACACCGTAAACAATGGCCGGCACACCCGCCAGGTTGTTCACCGCAATACGGATCACCCGGGTCAGGGTGTTTTGCTTGGCATATTCACGGAGGTAAACCGCCGCCAGCACACCAAACGGAGTCACGATCACGGCCATGATCAACGTCATCATCACGGTGCCGAAAATCGCCGGGAAAATACCGCCTTCGGTGTTCGCTTCACGCGGGTCCTGGCTCAGGAACTCCCAAATGTTGCTGAAATACATGGCCAGTTTTTGCCAGCTGTTCATGGCGTTCGGCTGGTAGGCCTTGACCACTTTGCCGATGTCGATCACGAGCTCTTTGCCATTGGCATCGCGGGCCGTAAGGCTGTCGCGATTGAACTGCGCATGCAGCTCGCCCAGACGATCTTCAATCGCTTTGTAACGGGCATTCAGCTCGGCACGTTCAGCGTCCATGTCCGCTTGTGCCTGAGGGGTCAGCTTGCCGTCCAGTTCCAGCTTGCGACCCTGCAGACGGATGCGCTCAAGCCCATAGTTGATCGCACCGATGTCTTTCTTCTCGAGCTGGCTGAGTTGCGCCGCCAGATCATTCACACGCTTGACCCGGGCTTGCAGCTCTGGCCAGGCGGCGGCACCTTCTGCCACCACCTTGCCGTTTTCTTTCACGTTAACCAGGTAACCGTAAAAGTTGCCCCACTCACGACGCTCAATGGCCATCAGCTCTGGCGGCGTGCTCTGGTTAGTCAGCCACTCGCCGACCACCCAGGTAAAGTCGTTGCCATTCAAGTCACGGTTGCCGACCTTGATCAGCTCGCGAGTCATGAACTCCGGGCCTTGCTCCGGGACTGGCAAACCCGCGCTTTTCAGACGCTCGCGGGGCACCTCTTCCTTTTGCACCACTTCACCAACCACCAGGTGATGGGTATCGCCTGGAACGTTGTACTCAGCGTGTATCAGATCAGCAGGCCAGAAGTGGCCCAGGCCACGTACGGCAATCACCGACAGCAAGCCGATGGTCATGATGACGGCGATGGAAACCGCACCACCGCTGATCCAGACGCCAGGAGCGCCGCTCTTGAACCAGCCTTTGAGGGAGTTCTGTTTCACAGACTTCTACCTTCCTTAAAGCGACGAATATTTCTTGCGCAGACGCTGACGGATCAGCTCGGCAAGAGTGTTCATGACAAAGGTGAACAGCAGCAGCACCAGGGCCGAGAGGAACAGCACGCGGTAATGGCTACCGCCCACTTCCGACTCCGGCATTTCCACCGCCACGTTTGCCGCCAAGGTACGCAGGCCTTCGAACAGGTTCATTTCCATGACCGGGGTGTTACCGGTGGCCATCAACACAATCATCGTCTCGCCAACCGCACGGCCCATACCGATCATCAGTGCCGAGAAGATCCCCGGGCTGGCCGTCAGGATCACTACGCGGGTCATGGTTTGCCACGGCGTGGCACCCAGCGCCAGCGAACCCAGGGTCAGACCGCGAGGTACGCTGAACACGGCGTCTTCAGCAATCGAGTAGATGTTGGGGATAACTGCAAAGCCCATAGCCAGACCCACTACCAGTGCGTTGCGCTGGTCGTAGGTGATGCCCAGGTCGTGGGAGATCCACATCCGCATGTCGCCGCCAAAGAACCAGGCTTCCATATACGGGCTCATGTACAGCGACAACCAGCCCACAAACAGCAGCACCGGGATCAGAATCATGCTTTCCCAACCATCCGGTACTCGCAGGCGGATCGACTCAGGCAGACGGCTCCAGGTGAACCCGGCGACCAGAATACCAATCGGCATCAGCATCAGCAGGCTGAAAATCCCCGGCAAATGCCCTTCGACATACGGTGCGAGGAACAGACCGGCAAAGAAGCCCAGAATCACCGTTGGCATGGCTTCCATCAGCTCGATAACCGGCTTGACCTTGCGGCGCAGGCTCGGAGCCATGAAGTAAGCGGTGTAGATCGCAGCGGCAACGGCCAGAGGCGCAGCCAGCAACATGGCGTAGAAAGCAGCCTTCAACGTACCGAAGGTCAATGGCGCAAGGCTCATCTTCGGCTCGAAGTCGGTGTTGGCGGCGGTCGATTGCCAGACGTATTTAGGCTCGTCGTAGTTCTCGTACCAGACCTTGCTCCACAGCGCACTCCAGGACACTTCCGGGTGCGGGTTCTTCAAGGTCAGTGGCAGCAGCTTGCCGCCCTCTTCCACGATGATGCGGTTGGCCCGCGGCGACAACGCCATGATGCCAGGGCCTTCGGCAATTTTTTCGACCAGCAGGGTACGGTGCGCGGTGCTGTGGAACACGCCGATCTCACCCGCCGCATCCAGGGCCAGGAAGCCCTTGCGACGTTGTTCGGCAGTGATTTCAACAATCGGCGAAGTGCCCATCTGGAAGCTGCGGATAGGCTTGAAGCGCTGTTCGCCATCCGGATCGCGGGCCATGAACCACTGGCTCAGACCACCTTTGGAATCGCCAAATATCAGGGAGATGCCACCCACCAGCTGCGCACTGGCCGTGATCTCTGTGGTCGCGTCCTCAGACAGTTTGTAGCGACCGTTGAGGCTCTTGTCGCGCAGGCTGAACACATCGACTTGGGCGCGATCATTGACCACATACAGCCACTGCTGACGCGGATCGATGTACAGCGCTTTAACCTGATTGGTCATCTGCGGCAGATCGATGCGGGTCTCGGAGTTCGTGACCTCACCGGTCATCATGTTTTCTTCGCTGGCCAACGACACCACATGCAACTGCGCGCCGGTTGAACCCGCCAGCACCAGCGTCGAATCGTTCACGCTGAGGTTAACGTGATCCAGTGCGCGGCCTTGCGGATCGAGCACGACGGGGGTTTCCCCGTAGGGGTATTCAATCGCAGGGGTGATGGTCTTTTTGTTGTCCGGGTAGCTGACGCGATAGGTGTGGCGAAACACCAGCGCCTGGCCATTGGACAAGCCCAAGGCTACCACCGGGTTACCCGGCTGGTCTTCGCCCAGCGAAGTCACTTGCGTGCCAGCTGGGAGCGGCAAGTTAACCCGCGTCAGTTCTTCGCCGTTCTTCACATTGAAGAACAGCACCATGCCCTTGTCGGATACCCGCATGCCCACCTGATTCTGCTCCTCAACGGAGATCATCAGCGGCTTGCCGGCGTCCTGCATCCAGACCGGCGTAATCGCCTGTTTGGCATTCAGGTCGGCGCCCTGGAACAGTGGATAAACCACGTAGCCCAGAAAGAAGAAAATCAGGGTGATAGCGCCGAGCACGGCAAGACCGCCGATAAATACATACCAGCGGGTCAAGTGGTCTTTAAGCGCGCGGATACGGCGCTTGCGCTGCAGTTCAGGCGTATTGAAATCAATGCGCTTGGGAGCGGATGTCGTAGTCATTGGGGAATTGGCCAGATCATTCATGCGCACACCCTAGCGGTCCTGTATGACAGAAAGATGACAAAGCAGTGACGCAAAAAATCCGCCGCCCAGTGGTTCCGGCAGCGGAGTGAAAAAATGAGGTGAAGCAGAAGTGAAATAACCCTGTAGTCGCTGCCGCAGGCTGCGAAGGGTTGCGCAGCAACCCGTTGATCTGAAGTCTGCGCGATCCTTTTCGCAGCCTTCGGCAGCGACTACATAGCCATTACTTCTTCGCGACGTCAGCGCCGCCTTCTTTCAAGCCCAGGTCAGCCAAAGCTTTGGCAGCGACTTTGGCTGGCAGAGGGATGTAGCCGTCTTTGACAACCACTTCCTGACCTTGCTTGGACAGAACCAGCTTGATGAACTCGGCTTCCAGCGGGTTCAACGGCTTGTTCGGCGCCTTGTTCACGTACACGTAGAGGAAACGCGACAGCGGGTATTTGCCGTTCAGTGCGTTTTCTTCGGTGTCTTCGACGAACTCGGTGCTGCCTTTTTTAGACAAAGGCACGGTCTTCACGCTGGCGGTTTTGTAACCGATGCCCGAGTAACCGATACCGTTCAGCGAGCTGCTGATCGACTGAACTACCGAGGCAGAGCCCGGTTGTTCGTTCACGTTAGGCTTGAAGTCACCTTTACACAGGGCTTCTTCCTTGAAGTAACCGTAAGTGCCGGATACCGAGTTACGACCAAACAGTTGCACCGGCTTGTTCGCCAGGTCGCCCGTCACACCCAGGTCACCCCAGGTCTTGATGTCGGACTTGCCGCCACACAGACGCGTGGACGAGAAGACAGCGTCTACTTGCTCCATGGTCATGTGCTTGATCGGGTTGTCCTTGTGCACGAACACGGCCAGGGCATCCACTGCCACCGGGATAGCGGTTGGCTTGTAGCCGTACTTCTGCTCGAAAGCAGCCAGTTCGTTGTCTTTCATCTTGCGGCTCATCGGGCCCAGGTTAGCGGTGCCTTCAGTAATCGCAGGCGGCGCGGTCGAAGAACCGGCAGCTTGAATCTGGATGTTCACGTTTGGATATTCTTTCTTGTAAGCCTCAGCCCACAAGGTCATCAAGTTCGCCAGGGTGTCAGAACCAACGCTGGACAGGTTGCCCGATACACCAGTTGTCTTCACATAGGGCTGAATAGCCGGGTCAACACCAGCGGCAACCGCATTGGCAGTTGCAACGCCTGCGGCAACAAAAGTCAGGGCCGCCATAACACGCTTCAGTTTCATGCCTTACTCCTAACAAACGGGGTTAGATGAATCGGGGGCCAGTATCTGCAGGCCATGTGACTACTCTATGAACCGATTGTGACAATTAGATGAAAGGCCATCATTCGTTACAAATGATGGCCTTCGGGGAGAGGCTAGCGAGACGTCATGACAGACAAGGAATCGATCAGCGTCCTTTTTTCCACAGATAAGCACCCACTACCAAGCCCATCGTGCAAATGATTGCCACGTAATACGCGGGTCCCATCGGGCTTTCCTTGAGCAACAGGGTCACGGCCATCGGGGTCAGGCCGCCGAAGATGGCGTAGGCCAGGTTGTAGGAAAACGATAGACCACTGAACCGCACCACAGCCGGGAACGCTTTGACCATCACATAGGGTACGGCGCCGATGGTGCCTACAAACAAACCGCTCAGGGAATACAACGGGAACAGCCAGTCAGGGTGTTGCAGCAGGCTGTGATAGAACGTCCATGACGTGATCAGCAACCCGGCGCAACCCACCACAAACACTTTGCCTGCACCAAAACGGTCAGCCAGAGCGCCCGAGGCAATGCAACCCAAACTCAAAAAGACGATCGCCAGGCTGTTGGCTTGCAACGAGGTGGTCGCAGAAAAACCGTAGATGGTTTGCAGTACTGTCGGCGTCATCAGAATGACCACAATGATCCCGGCAGACAGCAGCCAGGTCAGCAGCATAGAGATCACTATCGCCCCGCGGTGATCACGCAATACGGTCTTGAGCGGGACTTCAGCGGCCAGCGCCTTGCGCAGTTGCAACTCGGCGAACACCGGGGTTTCGTGCAACCAGCGACGCAGGTAGACCGAGAACAACCCGAACACACCGCCCATCAGGAACGGAATCCGCCACGCGAAATCAGAGACTTCAGCCGGTGTATAGATCGTGTTAATGGCAGTCGCCATCAGCGAACCCAGCAAAATACCCGCCGTCAGCCCGCAGGTCAGGGTGCCGCAGGCATAGCCCACATGGCGTGGCGGTACGTGCTCGGCCACAAATACCCAGGCCCCTGGCACTTCACCGCCAATGGCGGCGCCCTGAATCACGCGCATCAGCAGCAACAGGATCGGCGCCCACATGCCAATCTGCTCATAGGTTGGCAGCAGCCCCATGATCAAGGTCGGAACGGCCATCATGAAGATGCTCAAGGTGAACATCTTTTTGCGCCCCAGCAGATCGCCAAAGTGCGCCATGACGATGCCCCCTAGAGGGCGCGCCAGGTAACCTGCGGCAAAAATGCCAAAGGTTTGCATCAGGCGTAGCCATTCCGGCATGTCAGCCGGGAAGAACAACTTGCCGACCACGGTGGCGAAAAATACAAAAATAATGAAATCGTAAAACTCCAGCGCACCACCCAGGGCAGACAGCGACAAGGTTTTGTAGTCATTACGGGTCAACGGCCGTGAAGGCGGTGCAGCACTGGAAGGCTCTGTGATCATGGGGTAATGCTTCTCTTATTAGGCTCGGCAAAAGCTGCAACTTCGCCGGCAGGGGCTGGGCAGGTTTTGAAAGATAACAAATTGTTTGCAAAAGCACAGAGCTAGACGCGCAGCGCCCTCAAAAAGCAGAATCTGAAGGTCGTCGGCTGAGTCATCGCCCGATATACTCACAACAGAAAGAAACACTTGGTAACTTCTCAAGTGACTGTACGAAAACGTCCTGCTGGACGACTTCAGCCGGTTTTGCAGCGTTTCCCCATGGCGCGGCTTATGAAGAACGTGACGAACGTAGTATGTTCGGGCTGAATCGTTTTTCTAAAGACGCTTTTTCACCCGCAGTACTCATGAAGAATCACGGGTCAGAGGCCCTTAGGCATGCTAGAGCTCGAACAAGAAGATCCAATCCCCCAAGGCGACTTGGCCTTGCAGATCACCGCCTTGCCACGGGAAACCAACGGTTTCGGTGATATTTTCGGTGGTTGGCTGGTTTCACAAATGGACCTCGCCGGTACCGCAATGGCCAGTAAGGTTGCAGGTGGCCGTGTAGCCACTGTCGCGATTGATCGCATGGCGTTTTTGGTGCCTGTGGCCGTTGGCGCGCAATTGTCGTTCTACACCCAGGCACTGGAGATCGGCCGCAGCTCGATCCAGATGATGGTTGAAGTGTGGAGTGACGACCCGTTGTCCAGCGAGTGGCGCAAAGTGACCGAAGCGGTCTTTGTATTTGTTGCCATTGATGGCAGCGGTCGTACCCGCTCCGTTCCGCCGCGCCGCTAAAACTTGCGCGATTTGCCTGCCCATTGCTGCCTTTGCCCCTGAAATAGAGAGCCTGCCATGCATCACATTGAGTCAGTCACCCTGGATGAACTGGAGTGCTGGCACTTCCAGCATGGTCAGGCACAACTGTTGATCGCCAAACAGGGCGCGCAGGTACTCAGCTATCAGATAGGCGATGAGCCCCCGATTATCTGGCTCAACGAAAAAGCGCAGTACAAGCAGGGCAAAGGCATTCGTACCGGCGTGCCTGTGTGCTGGCCGTGGTTCGGCAATCTGGCGCTTAACCCGCAAAGCGTGCAGGCCATGCGCCACAGCGATGAACCCGCCACCGCCCACGGCCTGGTACGTACCCGCGAATGGGAAGTGTTGGAGATCGATGATGCGGGCGAAGCGCTGCATATTGAACTGGGCTTGCCCCACATCGAGGGCGGCCTGCCCGGCTGGCCCCACGATGTGGCACTCACCCTGAGCATTCGGCTCGACACCCAGTTGCACATCAGCCTCACCAGCCATAACCGCAGCGACATCCCGGTCAGCATCAGCCAGGCGCTGCACAGTTACTTCGCGGTCAGCGACGTACGCAAGGTTCAGGTTCAAGGGGTCGAGGGCCTGACCTACATCGATACCCTCAAAGACTGGGAACACATCAAGCAGTCGGGCGACCTGACCTTCAGCGGCGAAACCGACCGTATCTACCTCGACACCCCGCAGCAACTGAGCATCGTTGACCCCGCCTGGTCACGCACTCTTGAGTTGACCAGCCGAGGCTCACGCACAGCCGTGATCTGGAACCCCTGGATCGACAAGACCGCCAGCTTCAAGGACATGGCAGCAGATGGCTGGCAGCGCATGCTGTGCATCGAAACCGCCAACGTGATGGATGACGTGATCACCCTTGAGCCAGGCGCCAGCCATACGCTGGGTGTGAGCATTGCGAGCAAGCGCCTGAAGGTCTGATACACATACACCTTGTGGGAACGAGCCTGCTCGCGAAGATCGTTTTCGCGAGCAGGCTCGCTCCCACAACTAATCTGCCACCTACAAATCTTCCTCGACCACCACCCGCACCTTGCTGGCATCCAGCGCATAAGCCGCATCGGCCAGGTCATTGCTGACCTTCTCGACCTTCAGCGTGCCCATGACCCACAGCGGCGTGTAGATGTCATCCAGCTTCAGGCCTTTGGGATAGCGCACCAGCACCAGTTGATTCGGCGGCGGAGGTGGCACATGGATGCAGGCCCCCGGGTAAGGGACCAGGAAAAACAACGTGCTACGCCCCTTGGCATCTGTTTCCAGAGGTACGGGATAACCGCCCAGACGGATATTTTTGCCGTTCATGCCAGCAACAGTTTTGCTGGAATACATCACGGCCGGCAAACCCTTGCTCTGCTTCAAGCCACCCTTGTCAGTAAACGTACCATTGGCCTCGGGCGAGTCATGGTCAATTTCGGGCATTTGTTCGAGGGCTTTTTGGTCCGACATGGGCATCAGTTCGAGCCAGTCGGTTTCGGGCAGTTCTGCCGCGTGTACCAGGCCTGAGCCCAGCAAAAGAAAAGTCAGTAGAAGACGGCGCATGAAAGGCTCAATGAAAGAGGAGTTAAACGCGCGCAGTTTAGCTCCCTCTGCGGTTCGCGCAGAGAGAGCCAAAGCGTTTAATCAGGACTTTTTCGACACAATGCCGTAGATCACCAGCAAGATCACTGCACCAACCACCGCACCAATAAAGCCGGCACCCTCACCCGCCCTGTAGATACCCAGTGCCTGACCACCATAGGTAGCCGCCAGCGAACCGCCGATACCCAGAAGGATGGTCATGATCCAGCCCATGCTGTCGTCACCTGGTTTCAGGAAACGAGCCAGCAGGCCAACGATCAAGCCGATGAAAATGGTTCCGATGATGCCCATGGGCGCTTCCTCTCGTTTAGATGGCGTTATACCAAAGCCTAGTCAGCACTTTGGCATCACGCCATCAGAGAGCAGTGACAACCCAATGGTTCCCGGCGAAAGCGATTTACGCTTCGTCGATCAGCGCTTCAACCTTGAGGATTTGCGCTTGCAGAGTCGCCATGTCGGCGCAGCGCAGGTTGGCGTGACCGACCTTGCGCCCGACCTTGAACGCCTTGCCGTAGTGATGCAAATGGCAGTCGGCAATCGCAATCACCTTCTCAACCGGCGGCACGCTGCCGATGAAGTTGAGCATGGCGCTTTCACCCACCTTGGCCGTCGAACCCAGCGGCAAGCCAGCGATGGCCCGCAAGTGGTTTTCGAACTGGCTGCACTCGGCGCCTTCAGTGGTCCAGTGCCCGGAGTTGTGCACACGCGGAGCAATTTCGTTGGCCTTGAGGCCACCGTCGACTTCGAAGAACTCGAACGCCATCACGCCAACGTAATCCAGCTGCTTGAGTACACGGCTGGAGTAATCCTCGGCCAATGCTTGCAGTGGGTGATTCGTACTGGCAACCGACAGCTTGAGAATGCCGCTGTCGTGGGTGTTGTGTACCAACGGGTAGAACTGGGTCTCACCGTCACGACCGCGCACAGCGATCAGCGACACTTCGCCCGTGAACGGTACAAAACCTTCCAGCAAGCACGACACACTGCCCAGCTCGGCAAATGTACCCACTACATCCGCGGGGGTACGCAGCACTTTCTGGCCCTTGCCGTCGTAACCCAGGGTACGGGTCTTGAGCACCGCAGGCAGGCCAATGGTGGCCACCGCAGCGTCCAGATCAGCCTGGGACTGAATGTCGGCAAACGCCGGGGTCGGAATGCCCAGGTCCTTGAACATGCTCTTTTCAAACCAGCGGTCGCGCGCAATGCGCAATGCTTCGGCACTTGGGTACACCGGGACGAATTGCGACAGGAACGCCACGGTTTCAGCCGGAACGCTTTCGAACTCAAACGTCACCAGATCGACTTCATCGGCCAGTTGGCGCAAGTGATCCGGGTCGCTGTAATCCGCACGCAGGTGTTCGCCCAGTGCGGCTGCGCAGGCATCGGGAGCCGGGTCAAGGAAAGCGAAATTCATGCCCAGCGGAGTGCCCGCCAAGGCCAGCATGCGGCCCAGTTGGCCGCCACCGATTACACCGATTTTCATCGTCAGAAACCTCAGGCTACGCGCGGGTCTGGATTGTCCAGCACGCTGTCTGTCTGTTCAGCACGGAATGCTTTCAAAACGGTATGGAACTGCGGGTGTTTGGCACCCAGGATGCTCGCCGACAACAGGGCCGCGTTAATCGCGCCCGCCTTGCCGATGGCCAGGGTTGCAACCGGGATGCCTGCTGGCATTTGTACGATCGACAGCAGCGAGTCGACGCCCGACAGCATGGCCGACTGCACCGGAACACCCAGTACTGGCAAATGGGTTTTAGCCGCACACATGCCTGGCAGGTGGGCTGCACCACCGGCACCAGCGATGATGACCTCGATCCCGCGGCCTTCGGCCTCTTCGGCATACTGGAACAGCAGATCCGGAGTGCGGTGGGCAGAGACCACTTTCACTTCGTAAGGAATGCCGAGTTTTTCCAGCATATCGGCGGTGTGGCTGAGGGTGGACCAATCGGACTTGGAGCCCATGATCACGCCTACCAGTGCACTCATCGTCGCGCCTCTTCTCTTGGGCGCCCGCAGGCGCGTCAAAAAACAACAAGCCACGTGGAGGATCCGACGTGGCTTGTTATAGGAATTAAGGCCGGTCAAGCCAGCCGAAGGCCGCGCAGTATACCGCAAAGAGGTGGTTTGACAGCACCTTTGGCGACCATCTGTCTTGCACCCTGAAAACGGCCCGACAGCCCGGTTTTATTGACTCTAAGGTCAGGCAAAAAAACCACCTCAGGTCATAATGCTGTTCACTTGAGCCAGCGGTGCCTCTGTGGGAGCGAGCCTGCTCGCGAAGGCCGTTAGCGATAACGCGTGATTACGGGTTAATCGCGACGGTCTTAAGGCGATCGCGAGCAGGCTCTCCCACAGCTGAGGTCATACCGCATTCGGGTCAGGTCGGCGTTGGTGTCTGACCGGTAGGGTTCTCCAGCTTGCGCCACAACAACCGCACGTTGGCCTTGCGCACCAGGGCGCAGCGATACAGGCGAATCTCCAGTGGCACGTGCCATTGTGGGCCGCCGCACACCACCAGCTCACCCCGCGCCAGCTCGGCGCGCACACTTAGATGAGGCACCCAGGCAATGCCCAGCCCTTCGAGCGCCATGCTCTTGAGGCTATCCGCCATGGCCGTTTCATAAATAGTGGTGAAACGCAGGCTGCGCTGGCGCAGCAGCAAATTCACCGAGCGCCCCAAAAACGCTCCGGCGCTGTACGCCAGCAATGGCACGCTGGCTTCACCTTCCAGGTCAAACAGCGGCTTGCCGTCCGCATCGGCCGCACACACCGGGAGCATTTCGGTGTTACCCAAGTGCAGTGACGGAAAAATCTCCGGGTCCATCTGTAAAGCCGCATCTGGATCGTAAAAAGCCAGCATCAAATCGCATCCGCCCTCGCGCAAAGCATGCACCGCGTCTCCGACGTTAGTCGCAACAAGCCGCGTGGCAATGTTCAACCCTTCGTTGCGCAATTGGGCGATCCAGCGCGGGAAAAAACCCAGCGCCAGGGAGTGCGCGGCGGCCACTTGCATGACCTCGCCCTGCCCACCTTCGAGGTGATGCAAGTGACGCAACACCTCACCGAGTTGCTCGACCACGGTACGCGCCGTCACCAAAAACAGCTGACCGGCCGCAGTCAACTCCACCGGGGTGCGGGAACGATTCACCAACGTCAGCCCCAGTGCTGCTTCGAGGCTGCGAATACGTCGGCTAAATGCCGGCTGGGTCACAAAACGACGCTCTGCCGCCTGGGAAAAACTGCGGGTCGCAGCCAGGGCACTAAAGTCCTCCAGCCATTTGCTTTCAAGATTCATCGAGTCCTCCCGGACGCGCACCAAATTGGGTCACACGTTCAACGCAGCCGTCGCGTCACGTCGTCATTATGCCGTTTCTGCATAGGATAGTGTTTAAAGGCATTGGCCCAAAATAGTCTGCAGGCCTAGGATTCGCAGCGTTCCGGCCCAGACCGGGTTCTTATCGAGATGATTTCTATCATGTCCTCCGCTGCATCTTTCCGTACCGAAAAAGACCTGCTTGGCGTACTCGAAGTACCGGCTCAAGCGTACTACGGCATCCAGACCCTGCGAGCGGTGCATAACTTCCGCTTGTCCGGCGTCCCGATCTCGCACTACCCGAAGCTGGTTGTGGGCCTGGCAATGGTTAAACAAGCCGCCGCTGACGCCAACCGCGAGCTGGGTCATCTGAGCGACGCCAAGCACGCTGCCATCAGCGAAGCCTGTGCCCGCCTGATCCGCGGCGATTTCCACGAAGAGTTCGTGGTGGACATGATTCAAGGCGGCGCTGGCACTTCAACCAACATGAATGCCAACGAAGTCATCGCCAACATCGCGCTGGAGGCCATGGGCCACCAGAAGGGCGAGTACCAGTACCTGCACCCTAACAACGACGTCAACATGGCGCAGTCGACCAACGACGCCTACCCGACTGCGATCCGCCTGGGTCTGCTGCTGGGTCACGACGCCATGCTTGCCAGCCTCGACAGCCTGATCCAGGCGTTCGCCGCCAAAGGTGTTGAGTTCAGCCACGTGCTGAAAATGGGCCGTACCCAACTGCAAGACGCCGTGCCGATGACCTTGGGTCAAGAGTTCCGTGCGTTTGCCACTACCTTGGGTGAAGACCTGGCCCGCCTGAAAACACTGGCGCCAGAGTTGCTGACCGAAGTGAACCTGGGCGGCACCGCCATTGGTACCGGCATCAACGCCGACCCGCGCTACCAGTTGCTGGCCGTAAACCGCCTGGCGACCATCAGCGGTCACCCGCTGGTACCGGCTGCCGACCTGATCGAAGCCACGTCCGACATGGGCGCCTTCGTTCTGTTCTCCGGCATGCTCAAGCGTACCGCGGTCAAGCTGTCGAAGATCTGCAACGACTTGCGCCTGCTCTCCAGCGGTCCACGTACCGGCATTAACGAAATCAACCTGCCAGCACGTCAGCCAGGCAGCTCGATCATGCCAGGCAAGGTCAACCCGGTTATCCCGGAAGCCGTTAACCAGGTTGCGTTCCAGATCATCGGTAACGACTTGGCACTGACCATCGCTGCCGAAGGCGGTCAACTGCAACTGAACGTGATGGAGCCGCTGATCGCCTTCAAGATCTTCGACTCGATCCGCCTGCTGCAACGCGCCATGGACATGCTGCGCGAGCACTGCATCGTCGGCATCACCGCCAACGAAGCACGCTGCCGTGAACTGGTCGAGCATTCGATCGGCCTGGTCACTGCACTGAACCCGTACATCGGCTATGAAAACGCCACCCGCATCGCCCGTATCGCCCTCGAAAGCGGACGCGGCGTGCTGGAACTGGTGCGCGAAGAAGGTTTGCTCGACGACGCCATGCTCGACGACATCCTGCGCCCGGAAAACATGATTGCTCCGCGTCTGGTGCCCCTCAAGGCCTGATGCTGTAACACGCTCAACGCTCACCAGGTCGAGGGACTAGACACCTCTCACCTTTTGAGGGCCTGTAGATACGTCTGCAGGCCCTTTTTTTTGCCTGAAAAAAGGGCAAATCGGACACAAACTGATGCCTTTTAAGACGACTCGCACATGAAAAATCAATCACTTATGCAGACGCTTCCTGCGCTCCTAGGTATAGTGCCGCCCCTCTTCCTGTGCCCGGCCCCAGCACCAGCTGGCCATCGCCAGCACGGAAACAGCATCGTAAACCAAGCAGCAACATGGCCAGGGTCTCATTGATCGCCTACGTTTATGCCTTGCTCAAGCAGGTGTAACGCGATATTTCGATCCGCCCGTGTTGCCATCAGATAAAAACAGCGAGGAATAATCCATGCTTGAAGTCATCAATGACTTCCTCTCAGGGAAAGTGCTAATCGTGCTTATGGTCGGGCTCGGTGGTTACTTCACGATCCGCTCGCGTTTCGTTCAGTTTCGTTACTTCCTGCACATGTTTTCGGTATTCAAAGACAGCCTGCGCAGCAGCGCCGGTGAACTGAGCTCGTTTCAGGCATTGATGCTGAGCCTGGCCGGCCGCGTAGGCGCGGGCAACATTGCCGGTGTCGGCATTGCCGTTACCCTGGGCGGACCGGGTGCCGTGTTCTGGATGTGGGTCACCGCACTGGTCGGCATGTCCAGCAGCCTGATCGAGTGTTCGCTGGGCCAGCTGTACAAGCGTCGCGACGCTGAAGGCCAACTGCGTGGCGGTCCGTCCTTCTATATGAAGCATGGCCTGGGCAAATTGTGGATGGGCCAACTGATGGCCGTGCTGCTGCTGATCACTTTCGGCTTTGCCTTTATGGGCCTGCAAGCCCATGCCGTCACCCACTCGCTGCAAGATGCCTTCGGTTTCGATGTCAGTTACTCAGGCCTGGCCATCGCCATTCTGTTGGGCCTGGTGTTTATCGGTGGTATCAAGCGTATCGCTTCGGTGGCCGACCTGCTGGTTCCGGTCAAGACCCTGGCCTACATCGCGGTCACCCTGTATGTGATCGTGCTGCAATTCGACCACGTGCCTGCGATGCTGGGCCATATCGTCAAGAGCGCCTTCGGCCTCGATCCGGTGTTTGGCGGTCTGATCGGCAGCGCGATCGTGATGGGCGTCAAACGTGGCGTATTCGCCAACGAAGCCGGTCTGGGCAGCGCCCCGAACGTGGCAGCGGTGGCCGATGTTGAACACCCGATCGCCCAAGGCGTAGTTCAGGCGTTCAGCGTATTCCTCGACACCTTCGTGATCTGCACCTGCACCGCCTTGCTGATCTTGCTGTCGGGCTTCTATACCCCGGGCTTTGAAGGCGACGGTATTGCCCTGACCCAGAACTCCCTGGCGGCCGTGGTCGGCGAATGGGGCCGTGTGTTTATCAGCGTGGCACTGGCGTTGTTCGTGTTCACCTCGATGCTCTACAACTACTACCTGGGCGAGAACAACCTGCGCTTTCTGGTCGGTGAAAGCCGCAAGGCGCTGATCGGCTACCGCGTTCTGGTACTGGTATTGATTTTCTGGGGCTCGATCGAAAACCTGCAAACCGTTTTTGCGTTCGCCGACATCGCCATGACCATGCTGGCCTTCGTTAACCTGGTTGCCCTGGCGATGCTGTTCAAGATCTGCATGCGCGTGCTCAAGGACTACGATGACCAGCGCCGTGCGGGGATCAAGACACCGGTGTTCGATTCCAGTAAATTCTCGGATCTGGATCTGGACCTGAAAGCCTGGCCGCCAAAACCGGCCGCCAAGGTCGAAGAAACAAAACGCTGATACTTGACGCGGCGGTTCTCCAGAACCGCCGCGTTTTTGCTTATGGGGACTCAACAATGACCGCAGCCACTCACCACCCTTCCCAACGCGTCATGGTGCTCTACACCGGCGGCACCATCGGCATGCAAGCCAGCGCCAGCGGCCTGGCACCTGCATCGGGTTTTGAAGCGCGCATGAGCGAGCACCTCGCCAGCCAACCGGCGCTGAAAGTGCCGCAGTGGTCCTTTCGCGAGATGAGCCCGCTGATCGACAGCGCCAACATGACGCCGGCCTACTGGTTGCGCCTGCGTAGCGCGATCATCGAAGCCATCGAACAGGATGGCTGCGATAGCGTCCTGGTGCTGCACGGTACTGACACGCTGGCCTACAGTGCGGCGGCCATGTGCTTTCAGCTGCTGGGCTTGCCAGCACCGGTGCTGTTCACGGGCTCCATGCTGCCAGCAGGCGTACCGGACAGCGATGCCTGGGAAAACGTCAGCGGTGCACTGCAGGCACTGGGCCAAGGCCAGCCTCACGGTGTTCAGTTGTACTTCCACGGCAAGCTGATGGCCCCGACACGTTGCGCCAAGGTACGCAGCTTTGGGCGCAACCCGTTTGTGGCACTGACGCGCAACGGCGGTGTGGCCAAGGCCACTTCATTGCCGGGCGAACTGGTCTACAACCATCCAAAGCACGAAGCCAACGTGGGTGTATTGCCGCTGGTACCGGGCATTGGCGCAGCCCAACTCGACGCACTGCTCAACAGCGGAATCGAAGCGCTGGTGATCGAATGCTTCGGTAGCGGCACGGGTCCCAGCGATAACCCGGACTTCCTCGCCAGCCTGCAACGGGCACAGGAGAACGGTATTGTGGTGGTGGCCATCACCCAATGCCATGAAGGCGGAGTGGAACTGGACGTGTACGAAGCAGGCAGCCGTCTGCGCGGGGTCGGCGTGCTATCAGGGGGAGGCATGACCCGTGAGGCCGTGTTCGGCAAACTGCATGCCTTGCTCGGTGCAGACTTGCCACTGGCTGAAGTGCGTCGCCTGATCGAGCTGGACGTGTGCGGGGAGCTGGCCTGATCGACGTGTAGCTGCTGCCGCAGGCCCGCCTTGATTGAAGGTCCTGCGGCCCTTATCGCAGCCTGCGGCAGCGGCTGCAGGTTCGCGCCCGCCCCGGCACACAACTTGCTGGTTTCCTGCACCCTCACGCAGGAAGCCAGCATGCTGCATTCTCATCTCACTACCCTCAACGCCGTTTCGCTGGTGCTCAGCACCTTCAATGCCGAAGGCTTGTCCAGCGAAGCGTTGTTGGCGGGCAGCGGCATCCGGGCGGCGGATTTGAGCCGCGCAGACACACGCATCACCACCAACCAAGAGATGCGCGTGTGTGCCAACGCCGTCGCCTTGCGCCGCGAAATCGGCCTGGAACTGGGCCGGCGGATGCATGTGTCGTCCTATGGAATGCTTGGTTACGCCCTACTGACCAGTGCCACCTTAGGTGACGCATTGCGTCTGGCTTTACGCTATCCGGCGCTGCTGGGAACACTTTTTGAACTCAGCCTTGAGGTCGAAGGTGAACAGGTGTGGTTCTGCGCCAATGGTTATGCAGAAGGCCCACAACTGGCGGTGTTCAACACCGAGTTATGCCTGGTTTCACTCAAGGTCATTTGTGAAGACCTGCTCGGCCAGCCGTTGCCACTCTTGGGTGCACGTTTTGCCCACAGCGCGCCCGACTACCACGCCAGCTACGGGCAAAGCTTCGATTGCCCTCGCCTGTTCGAGGCCGACAGCAATGCTTTCGCTTTCGCCAAAAGCTGGCTCGACCAGCCCTTGCCCCTGGCCGATGCCGTCACTCATCAGGCGATGGCTGAGCGCTGCCGTAAACAAAACCTGGAGTTCACCGGGCGGCAAACCTGGCTGGAACGCATCCGTAAACTCCTTGCCGCACAACTGCACGCCGCCCCCGGGCTTGAGGGGCTGGCTGAACAAATGAACTGCTCGCCACGTACCCTGCGTCGTCATTTGCACGATGTGGGCTGCAGCTATCAGACGCTCCTCGATGACCTGCGTTTCGAGCGGGCCAAGTTATTGCTCAACGAAACCGAGTGGCCCATTTACCGCATTGCCGAAACCTTGGGCTTCAGTGAAACCGCAAGCTTTCGTCATGCCTTCATACGCTGGAGCGGGGTCGCGCCCAGCCAGTTCCGCGCCTGACTCAGGGGCGAATTTCGGTCAGTGATTTTGGCCATATCCATCTCCTTTTGGCCGCTCCTGCCGTTCTCTCAAACACCTTGCGCCGCAAGACTGTAGGCCACCGCTCAAGCCTTGGGAGAACAAGAACATGCTGACGATCTACTCGGACGATCATCACCTGCATCATGGCCGCTGTGAGTTGATGGACGGGCAATTGATGCCCTGCTTTGAAATGCCCTCTCGTGCCGACCATATCCTGCAGCGCGTGCAAACCCGCGAACTCGGGCCGGTGCGCGCGCCACAAGACTTCGGTCGCGGGCCGATCGAGAGGGTCCACAGCGCAGCCTATCTGGACTTTTTTCAGGGTGCCTGGGCTCGCTGGACCGAGCATGGCCGCGATGGCGACTTGCTGCCCTACACCTGGCCAGCCCGTACCCTGCGCGCCGTTTTACCCACCAGCCTTCACGGCCAGCTTGGTTATTACAGCTTCGACGGCGGTGCGCCCATTACCGCCGGCACATGGCAGGCGGCCTACAGCGCCGCGCAAGTGGCCCTGACCGCCCAGGCCGAAATCCAGAGCGGTGCCCACAGCGCCTTCGCCTTGTGCCGACCACCCGGCCATCACGCCGCCAGCGATTTGATGGGTGGCTACTGCTACCTGAACAACGCTGCCATTGCCGCGCAGGCGTTTCTGGATCAGGGCCGACGCAACGTGGCGATTCTCGACGTGGACTACCACCACGGTAACGGCACGCAGTCGATTTTTTATGAACGCAGCGACGTGCTGTTCACCTCGATTCATGGCCATCCTGAAGCCGAGTTTCCGTTCTTTCTGGGCTATGAAGATGAACTCGGTGAGGGGCCGGGCGAAGGTTTCAACTTCAACTACCCGCTACCCGCGGGCTCAGCCTGGGATCGTTGGAGCGCAGCACTTGAATTGGCCTGCGGCGAAATCGAAGGCTACGACGCTGACGTCATCGTGGTTTCGCTGGGTGTGGATACCTTCAAGAATGACCCGATTTCCCAGTTCAAGCTCGACAGTCCGGACTACCTGCGCATGGGCGAACGCATTGCACGCCTGGGTAAACCGACTCTGTTTGTGATGGAAGGCGGCTACGCCGTTGAGGAAATCGGCGTGAATGCGGTGAACGTGCTTGAAGGGTTTGAACGCATGAACGACGCATAATCCCCGGTGGGAGCGAGCCCGCTCGCGAAGTTCGTTAACGATAGCGCGTGCTGACTAGCTAAGCGCAACGATCTTGATACCTTCGCGAGCAGGCTCGCTCCCACAGAGCAACCGCAGCATGCTCCTCAATTCCACACCTTGCCCAGCCGCTCCAGCGCCGCCTTGATCTCCACTTCGGGCACCGCTGCAAACCCCAGCACCAGCCCCGCTCTTTTATCCACAGGCTCAATCGAGTCTTGCTGCCAATAACTGCTTAACCCGTTGATTTCCACTCCTGCCGCTTTGGCCTGCGCCAACAGTGCCTGCTCACGCGCAAAACTGCTCACCGGCACAGCAACGTGCAACCCCGCGTTTATTGCCGGCATCGGCCCCACTCCTGCCAGCTCATGGGGCCAGTTTGCCAACAACACATCGCGCCGGCTCAAGGCAGCGCGACGCATCCTGCGGATATGCCGCTGAAAATGCCCAGATGCCATAAATTCAGCCATCACCGCCTGGGTGCTGACTTCCGAATGGCGCATATCGAGAGAGCGGCGCCGGGCAAACGGTTCGGTCAAGCCTTTGGGAAGCACCAGGTACCCTAGGCGCAGCGCCGGAAAGGCCACCTTGCCGAATGTGCCCACATATATCACCCGACCACTGCGGTCCAATGCCGCCAACGGCGCCAGCGGCGCACCGCTGTAGCGGTACTCGCCATCGTAGTCGTCTTCGACAATCCAGCCCTGGGTGCGCTCAGCCCAGGCCAGCAGCTCCAAACGCCGGGCCAGGCTCAAGGTGACACCGCTGGGGTACTGATGAGAGGGGGTCACGTAGGCCAGTCGACAGTTGTTCAAGTGCGCCAATTCCGAACAATCCATACCGTCCTGATCCACCGCCACACCCTGCACATGGGCTCCGGCAATCGCAAACGCATACGCAGCTGCGCGATAGCCAGGGTTCTCCACAGCCACCCCCTCGCCCGGCTCTACCAGCAGCTGTGCACAAAGGCTAATCCCCTGCTGCGCGCCACTAGTGATCAAAATTTGATCAGCCGCACACGATAAACCCCGCGAAGTGCGCAAGTACGCCGCAATCAGCCCACGCAAACGCTCATCCCCAGCCGGATCGCCGTAACACAGTTGCTGCAAGTCCGGCTTACGCCAAAAAGCCGCCTGTAGCTTGCTCCATACCTCGAAAGGGAATAAGTCAAACGCCGGGACGCCCACTCGAAATGCACGCGGAACACCGCTGGGAGGAAGGTCCAATGCGTGCTTTGCGACCCTGCTCAGGGCTGTGCTGTGGATAACTTTACTGGATGTAATTACAGGTAATTCAGCCTGTTTTGTGGATAAACCTGTGGGTAAGCCTGTTGAAAACCCTGTGGACAAGTTGGTGGACAACTTTTTTATCGGTAGTGCTTTTTCAGGCAGTTTTGCGACGTAAGTGCCGTCCCCTACTCGCCCCTCAATAAAACCCTCGGCATACAACTGGTCATAGGCCCGTACCACGCTATTTCGGGAAATACCCAGGGCGCAGGCCAGATCGCGGCTGGCGGGCAACCGCGCACCGCCACTCAAGCGTCCATCCAGCACGCGCTGGCGCAATGCCTGATACAGCTGGCGACTCAGGCCTTTTTTCGGATCAAGCTCAATTCCGGCTGGGTTGAAGGCGATTGAAAGCGCTGAATCCGTCATAGATTGGACCTATGAAAATGACCATTAATGGCTCTTACAACAAACCAATAGCCTGCCTAGGATGAAGCCATTCGCCAAGGATAATTTCTATGTACGTTCCCCGCGCCTTCGCAGTAGACGACGTTCCAATCCTGCATCAGCAAATGCTGGCCACGCCCCTGCCCGTGCTCGTTACTCACGCCAGCCAAGGCTTGATCGCCAGTCATGTGCCTTTACTGCTGAACCCCGATGAAGGGCCCTACGGCACGCTGTACGGCCACCTTGCCCGTGCCAATCCGCACTGCAAAGCTCTGGCTGAAGGGGTAGAGAACCTGGTGATTTTCGCCGGAGAACAGGCCTACATCAGCCCGTCTTTCTATCCCAGCAAGGCTGAGCACGGCAAAGCAGTGCCCACCTGGAATTACCTCGCCGTGCACGCTTATGGCACAGCAGAGGTCTTCGATGATGCCGAGCGTTTACTGGCGCTGGTCAGCCGCCTGAGCAACAAGCACGAAGCAGACCGCTCTGACCCTTGGTCGGTCAGTGATGCACCCGCGGACTACATCGACAGCATGCTCAAGGCCATTGTGGGTTTTCGCCTGCCCATCACCCGCCTGGACGGCAAACGTAAACTCAGCCAGAACCGCGACGCTACCGACCAAGCGGGCGTACGCAAGGGACTCTTGGCCAACAGCAACCCGCAAGACCACGCACTCGCTCACTTAATGGCCAAGGAATAGCGCCCATGACTCAAATCCAGATAAAACCCGCAACCGCTGCCGATCACGCACAGTGGCTCCCCCTCTGGGAGGCGTATTTACGCTTCTACAAAACCGAACTGTCCGACGAGATCACCCAAACCACCTGGGCACGCTTTTTCGATCCAGCAGAACCGACTTCCCTGGCCCTTGCCTGGCAGGACGATAAAGCCGTAGGCATGGTCCAGTGCGTTTATCACCGCACCAACTGGAGCATTAAAAACGCCTGCTATCTTCAAGACCTGTTTGTCAGCCCTCAGGTGCGCGGCAAAGGGGTGGGCCGCCAACTGATCGAGCACGTATATGCCGTCGCGCGCGATAAAGACTGTGCCAAAGTCTATTGGATGACCCAGGAAACCAACACCACGGCGATTCAGCTGTATGAGCGCATTGCCGAGCGCCCTGGCTTTATTCAGTTTCGCAAAACCTTGTCATAACTAAGGAACGCGCAATGCCCGACTCTCTAGAACACTGGCTGGCGGCCAAAACACCCGATACCCGAACCCTTGAAGGGCAATTCATTCGTCTGGAAAAGCTCGACCCGGCACGGCATGGCGATGAACTATGGCTAGCCTTACAAGGACCGCAGGCGGATCCCAAGCTTTGGGACTACTTACCCTACGGGCCCTTCAATGAACGTCCGACGTTTGATACCTGGTTGCACAACCATGCTGCCAGTCGTGATCCACATTTTTATACCGTCATTGATAAGTCGAGCGCAGAGGCACAAGGCTTGATCAGCCTGATGTGCATTGTCCCGGAACACGGGCGTATCGAGATCGGCCACGTGACCTTTGGCGCCCCCATGCAGCGTTCGCCAAAAAGTACCGAAGCGGTCTACCTGCTGGCCAAGGAAGCCTTCGCATTGGGCAACCGACGCCTGGAGTGGAAGTGCAACAACGACAACGCGCGCTCAAAGCGTACAGCAGTACGATTGGGGTACACATACGAAGGCGTCTTCCGCCAGCATATGGTGGTTAAAGGCAAGAATCGTGATACCACGTGGTACAGTATTATCAGTACGGAATGGCCCTCTATAGCAGCAGGCTTCGAAAAATGGCTGGCACTGGATAACCAACCAGAAAGCGGCCAAATAAAGACCCTGGAAGAATGCCGAGCATCAACTGTATAAAATTTGATCAACACGCCCAACAAGGACTGTTGGGCGTTTTTGCGTTCAGAAGGGGTTAAAACTTGCGAGGTAACCGGACAACTCCCATCTGCAACCCAAAAGGCTTGAACACAGCATTCAGGGATTTAAGTGTGGGGTTACCTTCGCCGTGTTCGATTTGAATCAAGGTTCGAACCGAGATTTTGCACATGCGGGCGAATTGGGTTTGCTGCAACCGGGTGACATCCACCCTGAATCGCTTTACCGCTTCGCCTAATGTGATCTTGCCCTGAGCCAGATCAGCCTCAATGCTTTCGATCATCAGCTGACGCGCATCAATAGTCAGGGTCATTTCAAGCCCCACTCGCGCAATCGCTGGTCGAGGTTTTTAAGCGCTATTTGTGGATGGTTCATTGTCATTTCCGGCAAACCTTCAGCGCGAAGCAAATCAGGCAAGGCCCGCAGCGGCTCTACGTCAGTGCGCAAACGCTGATACGCCATATCCGGATCAATAATCGCGCTCAGCGACTCACAGGCGCCTCGCCAATCAATTTGCCCTGCACGCTCAACCTCCCGCGACCACTTGGTTGTACGCGTAATACCTTCACCATCCATCACCATGGGCGCCAGGTCATACACAGGCGCCAGGCGAAATGAATCAACACCCCGAATAATCGCGGTGTTGCGGCCATGGTTATCACTGTTGCCGAGGATTTTGTTTAGCAGATCGCGGCGCAAGTATTCAGCCACCAGATCAGGGATCTGATCCTGCTGGCCAGCATGCTTCCAAAGCGCTGCCAACCGCTCAAGCACTTCGACGTGAGCCATGTCGCTGCCGGGCTCAGTGACCTGGGCAAGAGAATAGACAGACTCCACAGCAAGCCTCTCGACGCCTTGCCCAGTGACCTTGCGGTCAAAGCGCTGCATCCACAGGCTCGGCTTTCGCCCTTCTTCCAGCGCCAGCCCTTGAGCTGGAACAGTTTCGATACCCAATGCCTGCAAGGCTTTGTAGTACATGAATTCGCTGCGCAAAATGTCGCAGTCCAGCTCCAACCCCTTGTTGCGAGCAAACTTGATGAACCAATGCTGCCTGACGTCAGGGTCCGCCAGGGTAGCGTCGGGATACAACAAGCCATCCGCGCCTTCAGACATCAGCAGTTTTGGCGCTTCGCCACCCGCCCCTGTTGCGCCGCCAATCGCAGCTCCTTGCTCGTGGGCGTACTCAAGAAAGCTGTTGTCACGATCGATCACGTCCTGGCGAGAGAAGCCCAGCGCCGCATGGGTATCAAGCCGCTCAAACGACTCTTTAATCCGCAGATGGCCTATCGGCGCAGGTGTGCTGCGGCCAAGCAAAAACAAATCAATGCTCAAGTCCTCAGGTTTTTCCCGCCCTATTTGCTTGATCAGGATTTTCTTCGCAGCCCCGGCCGGGGCAATATCGTGCAGGAAGGCGGGAGCCTTTTTCAGCATGTGCGTATCCCACTCAACGGGCACACACGCACTCACCGAGCAAAGAAAGGGGCTTTCAATGGCCTCCAGGTTTTGCATCAGGTACTTCTGCTTGTAGCCAAAGCGGCAAGGGCCATCGAGCCCTTTATTCGGCTCAGAAAAAGCCAGCGTCATCGCGTCATGCCACTGACCGGCACGGTAGAGCTGAAGGGTTAGCTGAAACATGCTCGCACCTGCAATTCAATGCATATCAAACAATCGAATAAACCATTACCTGCAATATAGTGCAGTTATAGTTATTTTTCTCGCCCAGACAATGCATTTTAATGCAGATAAAGGCGATTGCCGGATCATCCGCCTGCATTAAAATACAGATATAAAAAGTCAGTCGAAAAAAAAGGGGAGCACATGCTCCCCCGAGGTTTAAAGCGTTTGTATCAAAGGCGGTATCAGGCTTCGATTTCGATCAGAATTTCGCCCGGGTTAACGCGGTCGCCTTTAATGACGTGGATGGTGACGATTTTGCCAGCGATGGCGGCCTGAACTTCGGTCTCCATTTTCATCGCTTCGGTGATCAGTACCGACTGGCCAGCCTTGACGACGTCGCCTACAGCAACCAGTACATCAACGATGTTGCCCGGCATTGCAGTGCTCACGTGGCCCGGCTCGCTGGCTTGCTTGCGTTTGCTCGAAGTGCCACCCACGAATTCGTTGAGCGGCTCGAACACCACCTCTTCCGGCATGCCGTCGATGGACAGGTAGAAGTGACGCTTGCCTTCTGCCTTGACGCCCACACCGGTGATATCAACGCGGTAGCTTTCGCCGTGTACGTCGATCACGAATTCAGTCGGCACGCCCTCACCGCTTGCCTTGGTGACGCCGCCCGCCTCAGGAATCGGCAGCAAGACTTCCGGAGCCAAGGTGCCTGCAGCACGCTCTTCGAGGAACTTGCGGCCGATGTCCGGGAACATGGCGAAGGTCAGTACGTCTTCTTCCGACTTGGCCAAAGCACCAATCTCAGCACGCAACTTGACCATTTCTGGCTTTAGCAGGTCAGCAGGACGTACATCGATCAGCTCTTCGTTGCCGATAGCCTGACGGCGCAGTTGCTCGTTGACCACGCCCGGCGCCTTACCGTAACCACCTTGCAGGTACAGCTTCACTTCGTTGGTGATGGTTTTGTAGCGCTCGCCAGCCAGCACGTTGAAGAACGCCTGGGTGCCGACGATTTGCGAAGTCGGCGTTACCAACGGCGGGAAGCCCAGGTCCTCACGAACACGCGGGATTTCGGCCAGCACTTCGCTCATGCGGTTCAGGGCGCCCTGTTCCTTGAGCTGGTTGGCAAGGTTGGAAATCATCCCGCCTGGCACCTGATTGACTTGAACACGGGTGTCGACTGCGGTGAATTCGCTTTCAAACTGGTGATACTTCTTACGCACCGCATAGAAGTACAAGCCAATTTCCTGCAGCAATGACAGGTCAAGACCGGTGTCGTATTCGCTGCCTTTGAGGGCCGCTACCATCGACTCTGTACCCGGGTGGCTGGTGCCCCACGCAAAGCTGGAGATGGCGGTGTCGATGTGGTCGGCGCCGTTTTCAATCGCCTTGAGCTGGCACATCGAAGCCAGACCCGCGGTGTCATGGGAGTGAATAAAGATTGGCAGGCTGATTTCAGCCTTCAGCGCCTTGACCAGATCGCCAGTGGCGAACGGGGTCAACAAACCAGCCATGTCCTTGATTGCAACAGAGTCGCAACCCATGGCCTCCATCTGCTTGGCTTGGGCCACAAACGCTTCAGTGGTATGCACCGGGCTGGTGGTATAGGCGATGGTGCCCTGAGCGTGCTTGCCAGCAGCCTTGACCGCTTCGATGGCGACGCGCAGGTTACGGACGTCGTTCATGGCGTCGAAAATGCGGAACACGTCGATGCCGTTGACCGCAGCTTTGGCGACGAAGGCTTTGACCACGTCATCGCTGTAGTGGCGATAGCCAAGCAGGTTCTGGCCGCGCAACAGCATTTGCAGGCGAGTGTTAGGCAAGGCGGCACGCAGTTGGCGCAGACGCTCCCACGGGTCTTCCTTGAGGAAGCGTACGCAAGCGTCAAAAGTGGCGCCGCCCCAGACTTCCAGCGACCAGTAGCCGACTTTGTCGAGCTTGTCGCAAATCGGCAGCATGTCTTCAGTGCGCATGCGGGTAGCCAGCAGCGACTGGTGGGCGTCACGCAGGATGGTGTCAGTTACAAAGATCTTCTTGGACATGAAAATATTCCTCACAGGCCTGCGTGGGCGGCAATGGCGGCAGCGATGGCCAGGGCCAGCTCTTCGGGTTTGCGCTTGATCGAGTAGTTGGTCAGTTCTGGATGGCTTTCTACGAAGCTGGTATTGAACTGGCCACTACGGAATTCCGGGTTACGCAGGATTTCCTGGTAATACGCGGCGGTGGTTTTGACCCCTTGCAGACGCATGTCGTCGAGGGCGCGCAAACCACGGTCCATCGCTTCTTCCCAGGTCAGGGCCCACACCACCAGCTTCAGACACATGGAGTCGTAATACGGCGGGATGGTGTAGCCGGTGTAGATCGCCGTGTCGGTACGCACGCCAGGACCGCCGGGCGCGTAGTAACGGGTGATCTTGCCGAAGCTGGGCAGGAAGTTGTTTTTCGGGTCTTCAGCATTGATCCGGAACTGCAGGGCAAAACCGCGGTGCTGGATGTCTTCTTGCTTGATCGACAACGGCAGGCCGGAGGCGATGCGAATTTGTTCACGAACAATGTCGATGCCGGTGATTTCTTCGGTGATGGTGTGTTCCACCTGCACCCGGGTGTTCATCTCCATGAAGTACACCTCGCCCTCGGCGAGCAGGAACTCCACGGTACCGGCGTTCTCGTAACCCACCGCCTTGGCGGCGCGTACCGACAGGTCGCCGATGTAGGCGCGCTGCTCCGGGGTCAGCTGAGGGCTTGGGGCAATTTCGATGAGCTTTTGGTTGCGACGCTGGATCGAGCAGTCGCGCTCAAACAAATGCACTACGTTGCCAAAACTGTCACCGAGGATCTGCGCTTCGATGTGCTTGGGGTTAACGATGCACTTTTCCAGGAACACTTCTGCCGAGCCAAAGGCTTTGGTGGCTTCAGAGATCACTCGAGGAAAGGCTTGCTCCAGTTCTTCACGGCTGTTGCAGCGACGAATCCCGCGTCCGCCACCACCCGAGGTGGCTTTGAGCATGACCGGATAGCCAATGCGCTCGCCTTCGAGCAATGCTTCGTGGATATCGGCAACGTTGCCTTCAGTACCGGGCGTGACCGGCACGCCGGCCTTGATCATGCTGCGACGCGCTTCAGTCTTGTCGCCCATGCGGCGGATGACTTCAGCGGACGGGCCGATGAACTTGATTCCGCGCTCGGCGCAAATATCAGCCAGCTCTGCATTTTCTGACAGAAAACCATAACCGGGATGCAGGGCATCACAACCGGTTTCAACAGCCAGGTTCACCAGCTTGCGCGGGTTCAAATAACCGGCCAGCGGGTCTTCGCCAATGCTGTGGGCTTCATCGGCACGTTTAACGTGCAAGGCATGTCGATCCGCTTCGGAATAGACCGCCACGGAACGAATACCCATCTCGGCGCAGGCACGCACGATGCGGACGGCAATTTCTCCGCGGTTGGCGATCAGGATCTTTTTTATCACTTGGATTTTCCCTAAAGCCCATGGAACAAACGACCTGCTAGACCAGGTCGGCACGTGTCCAAATGTGTCTGAACCGTTGTGTCGCCACACTAGACCCACGCAGCAATAAACAAAAATCAATAATTCTTGGGTCGTGCATAAGTAACAACTTATAGTTAATCAACTTGCCGCTTCGGATACTTTTATAAAAATGCGTAAGTCATTGATGCGTATCACTTTTCGTCAATTACAGGTGTTCAACGAAGTCTGTGATTTGCGCTCATACAGCCGCGCTGCAGAAGAAATGTCGCTGACACAACCCGCCGTAAGTCTGCAAATTCGTCAGCTTGAAGAGCTGATTGGTCAGCCTTTGTTCGATTACGTAGGCAAAAAACTGTACATGACCGAGGCGGCTGAAGCGCTTCAGTTGGCCAGCCGGGATATTTTCGGGCGCCTTGAAAACCTCGACATGCAGCTCTCGGACATGCTCGGGTCGTTGCAAGGTCAGCTGAAGTTGGCGGTTGAATCGAGCGCAAAGTATTTCGTGCCGCACCTGTTTGCTGCGTTCAAGCGCCAGCACCCGGAGGTCAATTTGCAGCTAACGGTGGTCAATCGGGCGCAAGCCGTTCGTCGACTGTCGGATAACCGCGACGATCTGGTGATCATGTCGATGGTGCCGCAGGACATGGGCCTGGAGTTTCTGCCCTTTTTGAATAACCCGATTGTTGCCGTCGCACCGGTAGACCACCCGCTGTGCAGTCGTGGCCCCCTGCATTTGCAGGACCTGGAGCCTTATACCTTGCTGATGCGCGAGCAGGGTTCGGGCACGCGCCTGGCGTGCGAGGAGTACTTCAAGGAGAAGCGCGTTCACTTCAGTCAAACGCTGGAAGTGTCATCCAATGAGTCTCAACGCGAGTGTGCGGTGGCCGGACTGGGCGTGGCGCTGTTAACACGCCACGCCGTCAGCCTGGAGCTTGCAACCGGCCTGTTGCGCGAGTTGCCGGTCGAAGAGTTGCCGCTGTATCGCAGTTGGTGCGTGGTGCAGGCCAAAGCCAAGCGCCTGTCACCGGTGGCCCATGCGTTTCTGGGGTTTATTCGCAGTGAGCGCCTGCAAATCAGCGAGCTGGTTGAGCGCTTCGACGGTCACTTGCCGACGCTGCCTGCCAATAGTTGATGGCGCCAAGATCCGGGTAGTCAGAGGTTTCCAGACGCAGCTGGCGCTGGTTCGTATGCTCTTCAATCGCTCGACGGAAGGCCATGCGGCGCTGGTCTTCTTGCTGACGGCGGGTTTTGACGGCGCTATTGCGTTCTTCGTAAGGCTGAGCCATTTCGAGTCTCCCAAGGCGTGTACGGGAGTTTCAAGATGCACTTTGTTTGTGACGACTTGGCGAAGATGGGATGACAGGGGGATGAAGGCTGAATATGAGTACTGTGCGGGAGGGCGCTTGATCGCGATTCAGGCAACGCGGCCTGTCAGGAAAGCTTCAGCGATGCCATCGCGAGCAAGCCCGCTCCCACAATTAATCTTCGTGGCTTTTCAGCGACTTTGGCGACAAGCGCAAGCTGCGCAGGCTGCGCTTGACGCTTTTGAGGTGGTTGACCAGGCTCGGGCCGCGGGCCATGGCAACGCCCATCGCCAGCACGTCAATCACCACCAGGTGAGCGATACGCGAAGTCAGCGGGGTATAGATTTCGGTGTCTTCGTGCACATCGATCGCCAGATTGACGGTCGCAAGCTCCGCCAACGGCGTTTGGCTCGGACACAAGGTGATCAAGGTCGCGCCGCTTTCACGCACCAGATTGGCCGTAATCAGCAAATCTTTGGAGCGGCCCGACTGGGAGATGCAAATTGCCACGTCGGTAGGCTTCAAGGTCGCAGCCGACATCGCCTGCATGTGCGGGTCGGAGTACGCCGCGGCTGTCAGTAACAGGCGGAAAAACTTGTGCTGGGCATCTGCCGCAACGGCACCCGAGGCACCGAAACCATAAAACTCGACTCGCTGCGCTTGCGACATGGCCGTCACCGCACGCTGCAGGGCGGCGGGATCAAGCTTCTCGCGCACCTCCATCAGGGTGTGCAGCGTGGTGTCGAAAATTTTCAGGCTGTAGTCCGCAACCGAATCGTCTTCATGGATTGCGAACTGACCAAAGCTGGCGCCTGCTGCCAGGCTTTGCGCCAGCTTGAGTTTCAAGTCCTGGAACCCGGAACAGCCAATCGCCCGGCAAAAGCGCACGATGGTGGGCTCACTGATGCCGACATTGTGGGCAAGGTCGGCCATGGAACTGTGCATTACAGCCGCAGGATCAAGCAGCACGTGATCGGCGACCTTGAGTTCCGATTTACGTAACAGGTGGCGTGACTGGGCAATATGTTGCAGCAGGTTCAAAGGGCAGGACTCGGTCTGTAAGCGGCGGGCGCCGGGGATGTAGCATTCTTGTAGTTATACTACAAGAATTCGCTTTCTGCCCACCCAATACACCCTGTCTTCCCCTTCTCTTTCCCTTGATTCATGCAGCTTCAGGGCGATGTAGCCCTTTTTGGCACTACAAATCCACTACACCAGTGCGCAATAAATCGCCAAAGTACGCAGCGTTCACCGGACGACTGATCAAGTAACCCTGCACTTCATCGCACCGCCGAGCCTTGAGAAATGCCAGCTGCGCCTCGTTTTCGACACCTTCGGCCACTACTTTGAGGTCGAGGCTATGGGCCATGGAGATGATCGCAAGCGTGATGGCCTCGTCCTCACTGCAGCGTCCCAGGCCGTGAATAAAGGTTTTATCGATCTTCACGTAGTCCACTGCAAAGCGTTTGAGGTAACTGAGGGATGAATAACCGGTACCGAAATCATCAATCGCCAGCTTCACCCCCAACTCATGCAATTGCTGGAAGGTCGCGATGACGTATTCAACATTGTCGAGCAACTGGCTTTCTGTCAGCTCAAGCTCCAGGCAGTGCGGCGCCAGGCCGGTTTCTTCGAGCACCTGACGCACCAGGCTGACCAGCTTGCCCTGGCGTAATTGATGCCCCGACAGGTTCACCGACACTCGTATCGGCGCCAGCCCTGTGCCCTGCCATTCACAGGCTTGCCGACAGGCTTCGCGCAACACGAATTCTCCGATGGCGCTGATCAGGCCGGTCTCCTCGGCCAAGGCGATAAAGTCGCTCGGAGGGACGCTGCCCAACTGCGGATGATCCCAGCGGACCAGCGCTTCAGCAGCGTGCAGGCGCCCCGTCGCCAGACAGAGTTTGGGTTGATAAAAAACATCCAGCTGGCCCAGGGCAATGGCTTTTCGCAGCTGACTTTCCAGCTGCAAGCGCTCCAGGGTGCTGTGTTGCAGGCTGTGACTGTAGAACTGGAAAGTACCGCCGCCCAGATGCTTGGCCTGGCGCATGGCTTTATTGGCCTGATGGACCAGGGTTGTGATGTCACGTGCACTGCCCGGTAACAGACTGATGCCCATGGACACACTGATGATCAACTCATGACCATCAACCAACAGTGGCCGGCCGAGCCTTTCCAGCAGCCGGGTCGCTACCCGCGCCAGACTGGTCAGGCTGCTGTACGCATCAAACAGCACGGCAAACTCATCACCCGAGAGCCGCGCAATGGTGTCGGCCTCAGGCAAGGCCTTGCTTATGCGCTCTGCCATTTTTTGCAACACATGATCAGCCAGATCGTGCCCAAGATTGTCATTGAGCAATTTGAAACGATCGAGATTGATGTGCAGCAACGTGAGGTTGCACGAGCCCTGGCGAACTCGCTGACTGGCCTCTTCCAGTCGCTCCTTGAACAAGAGGCGGTTGGCCAGCCCGGTTAGCTCATCGAAATGGGCAAGGCGGCGCACCCGTGCCTCAACGAGACGGCGCAGCTCTACTTCGCGCAAAAGCTCAGAGTTCAGTTGTTCACTGCGGACATTGGCTTGCTGCAAGTCTTCGAAAAGGCCTTGATGGCGCAAGCGCTGAGCCTTTTGACGCTGATTGATCCGTTTTACTTGCCAACCAAGACCACTCACCAGCAGAAAAATACCGAACCCTAGGCCGAAAAAAATTCCCGGCGAATTTAAACTCTGAACCATCGGCGAAATTCTTATCAGTAGAGGGGCCAAAAAGTCGCCCGAGCATACACAAGCTATGCCCGCGACCAAACGCACACCGTATTAAATAGCTGAAACCGGCTGGGTACATTTACCGGCAGGCTTTTTGACCGCTCGGCCCAAGACCGCTACGTGGCTAGCAATGAAACGCCAACAGCCCCTAAAATGCCCCGATGCGCGATGATCTCTCTCTCTTGTTAAATTCTCTCAACGATGCCCAACGTCAGGCCGTCACGGCCAGTGTTGGGCGTCAGTTGGTTCTGGCCGGCGCAGGTTCCGGCAAAACCCGTGTGCTGGTGCACCGTATCGCCTGGTTGATCCAGGTCGAGAACGCGTCACCCCACTCAGTCCTGTCGGTGACCTTCACCAACAAGGCCGCCGCCGAGATGCGCCACCGCATCGAGCAGCTGATGGGTATCAACCCGGCGGGCATGTGGGTTGGCACCTTCCACGGGCTGGCGCACCGCCTGTTGCGGGCCCACTGGCAAGAAGCCGGGCTGAGCCAGACCTTTCAAATCCTCGACAGCGATGATCAGCAACGCTTGGTCAAGCGCGTGATCCGTGAGTTGGGGCTGGATGAGCAGCGCTGGCCAGTGCGTCAGGCGCAGTGGTTTATCAACGGCCAAAAAGACGAAGGCCTGCGCCCCAAACATATCCAGGCCAGCGGCGACTTGTTCCTGGCCACCATGCGCACTATTTACGAGGCCTATGAGGTCGCGTGCCAGCGTGCCGGTGTCATCGACTTTTCCGAGCTGCTGCTGCGGGCCCTTGACCTGTGGCGCGACAACCCTGGTCTGTTGGCGCACTACCAGAAACGCTTCCGCCACATTCTGGTGGACGAATTCCAGGACACCAACGCCGTTCAATATGCCTGGCTGCGATTGCTGGCCCAAGGCGGCGACAGCTTGATGGTCGTAGGCGATGACGACCAGTCGATCTACGGCTGGCGCGGCGCGAAAATCGAGAACATTTACCAGTACTCAACCGACTTTCCGGATGCCGAGACTATTCGCCTGGAGCAAAACTATCGCTCCACGGCAGGCATCCTCAAAGCGGCCAACGCCTTGATTGCCAACAACAGCGGCCGTATGGGCAAAGAGCTGTGGACGGACGGCGGTGAAGGCGAAGCAATCAATTTGTACGCCGCCTTCAACGAACACGATGAGGCGCGCTACGTGGTCGAGACCATCGAGAGCGCCCTTAAAACCGGCCTGGCCCATAGCGATATCGCCATTCTGTACCGTTCCAACGCCCAATCGCGGGTGCTTGAAGAAGCGTTGCTGCGCGAACGTATTCCGTACCGCATTTATGGTGGCCAGCGCTTCTTCGAGCGCGCAGAAATCAAAAACGCCATGGCTTACATGCGCCTGCTCGAAGGTCGTGGCAATGATGCGGCGCTGGAGCGGGTCATTAACGTACCGGCTCGGGGTATCGGCGAAAAAACCGTCGAAGCCATTCGCGAGCACGCACGTCACAGCGATGTGTCGATGTGGGAGGCCATGCGCCAGCTCATCGCCAACAAAGCTCTCCCGGGGCGGGCTTCAGGTGCCATTAGCGGCTTTATCGAACTGATCGATAACCTCGCGGCAAAAGTCATGGACATGCCTCTGCACCTGATGACCCAAACGGTGATCGAACAGAGTGGGCTGATTGCCTACCACCAGGCGGAAAAAGGTGAAAAAGGCCAGGCCCGGGTAGAAAACCTTGAGGAACTGGTCAGCGCGGCGCGCAACTTCGAAAGCAACGACGAAGACGAAGAGCTGTCGCCATTGGCCGCCTTCCTCGGCCATGCCTCACTGGAGGCAGGCGATACCCAGGCCGAAGAGCATGAAGACGGTATCCAGCTGATGACGCTGCACAGCGCCAAGGGTCTAGAGTTTCCGTATGTGTTCCTGGTAGGCATGGAAGAAGGCTTGTTCCCCCACAAGATGAGCCTGGAAGAACCCGGTCGCCTTGAAGAGGAACGGCGCTTGGCTTACGTGGGTATTACCCGCGCCATGCAAAATCTGGTTATGACTTACGCTGAAACCCGACGCCTGTACGGTAGCGAGACCTACAACAAGGTTTCGCGCTTCGTGCGAGAAGTGCCTAAAGGCCTGATTCAAGAAGTTCGACTGTCCAACAGCGTCAGCCGTCCTTTCGGTGGAGGTCAAAAGCAGAGCGCCAGCAACCTGTTTGGTGGCTCAGAGATCCCAGAGACCGAATTCAAACTCGGCCAGATGGTTAAGCACGCAGTCTTCGGCGAAGGCGTCATCCTCAACTTCGAAGGCGCAGGCGCACAGGCCCGGGTTCAAGTGAACTTCTCGGAAGGCAGCAAGTGGCTGATGATGGGTTACGCCAAACTTGAAGCGGTCTGACAGCAACCCGACAGCTTTGCGGGAATAGGCTGGATTGATAGATAACGGTGGGAGCGGGCTTGCTCGCGATGGCAGCACCTCGGTGTATCAGATGCACCGAGTGCCGGGAATCGCGAGCAAGCCCGCTCCCACATCAATGCGTCCTACAGTAAAAAAATCTGTCTCTTACAGATAAGTAGGAAAAAGCCCGAAACACTTCACGCCTAGCCAGTCACACCTCACCTGTGCAACATGGCGCGCGTGTATCCACAAATGGGAACCCCTTATGAAACGTTTTCTTAGCATCGCCATGGCGTTGTGCATCGGTTTGACGATGAGCCTCGACGCGAACGCCAAGCGCTTCGGCGGCGGCAAAAGCGCTGGTGCAGCGCCTAGCCACCAAACGCGTCAGGCCGCTCCAGCTGCTGCTCCTGCCGCAGCTGCCGGTGCTGCAGGCGCCGCCGCTAAAGCCGGTGGTGCTTCGCGCTGGCTCGGCCCTCTGGCTGGCCTCGCAGCCGGCGGCCTGTTGGCGTCCATGTTCATGGGCGGCGGCTTCGAGGGCATGCAGTTCTTCGACATCCTGATCATGGCGGTCATCGCCTTCCTGATCTTCCGCTTTATCGCGGCCCGTCGTCGCAAGCAACAATCCGAGATGATGGCCCCTGCAGGTCACGCTCCACTGCAACGCGAAGCCTTTGACGCCAAGCCTGCACCTTCGTCGTTCTTCGGTGGCGGTTCGGCTGCTCCTGCGGCCCGTCCGGTGATCAATGCACCGGCCTGGTTCAATGAGCAGAACTTTCTTGAAGCTGCGCGCAACCATTTCCAGTCCCTGCAACAACACTGGGATGCCAACGAAATGGACAAGATCGCCGAGTTCGTAACCCCGCAGATGCTCGACTTCCTCAAGCGTGAACGCGCTGAGCTGGGCGATGGCTTCCAGTCCACCTACATCGACAACCTGACCGTGCAACTGGACGGCCTGGATGATCGTGCAGACAAAACCATCGCAACCTTGACCTTCAGCGGCGTGTCGAAAAACTCGCGCTTTGACCAGGGCGAAGCCTTCAGCGAAAGCTGGAACATGGAGCGTCAGCAAGGTGACAACCAGCCTTGGCTGGTAGCAGGTATCCGCCAGAACGGCTGATCCCGCCAGTAACACATGCGTTAACCAAAGCCCCGGACTTGTCCGGGGCTTTGCATTTCACGATTGCACTTATAACGAGCTACTGTATAAAGCGCGTCATATAAACCGCGCCATAGAGCATGAGGATTGAGGTCGTGGAAGAGATCATTGAAGAGCTACGCGAAAAAAACGAGCCTGTACCAGTTCCTCTGGAACTGCCTGAAGAAGACCAGTTGGTGGAAATCGAAGAACAGCTGTTCATTGATATCCCGTTTGTCTTCAGAGAGTTTCTGCTGACCGTCAGTGACGTGGTGTATGGCAGCCTGGAGCCGGTCACCGTGACCGATCCACAATCACACACCTACCTGCCGGAAGTGGCAGCCAACGCTTGGGATGCCGGCGTTGATCGCAGCTTGATCCCTATTTGCCAGGACGGTGACGACTACTACTGCGTAGAAGAAGACGGCACCGTGGTGCTGTGGTCCGGCGAAGAAGAACTCGTTACCGAAGAAACATGGGAATCGGTCTGGCACTGGGCGCGCGACGTCTGGCTGGAAAGCTGATACCTGCTTGATACCCGCTTTCCAGCCATTGGTCAGCGGGTTGTCAGTGCCCCCCTTCCTTGTGGTTATCCAGCGTCTCCAGCAGTGCAACCTGCATGCGCGTATGAATCCGGATAAACCAGCGCCACAACAGCGCAGCCACCCCCGCCGCGACCACTGCAATTACGATCAGCAACTCATTGGTGGGCAAGATGCTCGCTGACAATGCTGACAACAGCAGAAAGATCACCAGCAACGACAAGATCGGGATCACTTCTGAGATCACTCGACGCACGCGCTGAGTGTGGCGCCCGGCCATTTCCGGCTTGACCCCCATCTCCGCCAGGAGCATCGACAACGCTTTGAGCTTTCGATACGCCGCAATCAAAAACGGCAGTGACAGCAACAAGGCCACGCCCCAGATAATCCCTTTTTGCCAGCTCGGCTCCAGGATCCAGCCCTGCAAGAAACGGCCGATCCGGGGGGCGAAGTAACCACCCGCGAAGAAAATAGCGATGACCAGCGCCAGGTTAACGCCCACTTGCATCAATATTTTTCGGATCATCGCGGCCAACAAGGCCCCTTCTCCCTGCGGCTGAATACTGCGCAGCCATTCGCCATAGAGCCCGAACACCCGTGACACACGACCAGGCACCACCTGTGCCAGCTTGAGCGAGAGCGGGTCTGCGGCGCGAATCAAGTAAGGCGTCATCAGGGTCGTCAATACGGACACAGCCACCGCTACGGGGTACAGGAAGCTGCTGGTGACCTGCAATGTCATACCCAGTGCCGCGATGATGAAAGAAAACTCCCCAATCTGAGAAAGCCCCATCCCAACTCGCAGTGATGTGCGTCCGTCATTACCTGCGATAAATGCTCCAAGCCCGCAGGACAGCATCTTGCCCAGCACCACCGCAATGGTGATCACCACAATTGGCACCGCGTATTCCAGCAGGATTGCCGGGTCGAGCATCAGCCCGATGGCGACGAAGAAAATCGCACTGAACAAATCACGAACCGGCTCAATCAGGCGCTCGATTTTCAGCAACTGACGGGATTCGGCCATGATCGCCCCGATCAAAAACGCCCCGAGCACCATGCTGTATTCCAGTTTGACCACCAGCAGGCAGAAGCCAAAACACAGCCCCAGCACGGTGATCAGCAGCATTTCATTACTTTCGAATTTAGCCACATAGGCCAGCACACGCGGCACCAGCAAAATGCCAATAACCAGCGCCACAATCATGAACAACGACAATTTACCGACCGTCGAAAAAACTTCTTCGGGGCTGACACTGCCGCTGACAGCGATACTCGACAGCAGCGCAATGATTCCGATACCTAAAATATCTTCAACGATGAGCACGCCAAAAATCAGCTGTGCGAAGCGCTCGTTCTTCATTTTCAGGTCGTTAAGGGCTTTGACGATGATGGTGGTCGACGAAATGGCCAGAATTGCGCCTAAAAACAGCGAATCCATGGTGTTCCAATCAAACCAGCGGCCAATTTCGTAGCCGATCCAGATCATCAGCGTAATTTCCATAAACGCTGCAATAAAGGCAGTGGCTCCGACCTTGAACAACTTGCGCAGGCTGAACTCCAGCCCCAGGCAGAACATCAAGAAAATAACCCCCAGCTCGGCCAGGGTCTTGATCGTTTCTTCATCGTGGATCAGGCCAAACGGCGGGGTGTGCGGGCCAATAATAAATCCCGCAACGATGTACCCCAGCACCACCGGCTGCTTGAACCTGTGAAAAAGAATCGTCACCACACCTGCAACCAGCATGATGACTGCCAGATCCTGAATAAAACTGATGGCATGCATGGCATGGCGCTCCTTGTTTAATTGTCACCAGACAACAAGACGACAGACGCCGCCTGTTTGGCTGTGCGTATCGACCGTTTAAAATGTAGGAATTACCCGACTAATGGGCTTTTGCAGGTTAACACCGCGACTTCCAGCAGAAAGGCGGTGCAATATATGGAAACAGATGGATATGGGCGTGACGGCAGTCAAAACGGCAACGTCCCGTTAATAACTGTTTCAAAAATCGACAAGTATCCTCAGAGATACCCATTTCACTGCTGCAACACAACCACGAGCCTGCTGCTATGGAACCCGGAAACGCCCAACTGTCGATGACGGTCTTGATGACCCCGGACATGGCCAATTTTTCTGGCAATGTTCACGGCGGAACCCTTCTCAAGTACCTCGATGAAGTCGCTTACGCCTGCGCCAGCCGCTATGCGGGGCGTTATGTGGTCACCTTGTCGGTGGATCAGGTTATTTTTCGCGAACCGATTCATGTCGGCGAGCTGGTGACCTTTCTTGCATCGGTCAACTACACCGGCAACACCTCGATGGAAGTTGGCATCAAGGTCGTAACCGAAAATATCCGTGAACGCTCAGTGCGCCACACCAATAGCTGTTTCTTCACGATGGTAGCCGTGGACGACGACCGTAAACCGGCCGCTGTACCACCGCTACAGCCGTTGAACAGTGAAGACAAACGTCGCTTTATTCAGGGCAAGCAACGTCGCCAGATCCGTCAGGAACTGGAGCAGCGTTATCGTGAGTTGAAAGACGAGACGGTGTAAATGACCTGTGGGAGCGGGCCTGGTCGCGAAGGTCGTTCGCGAGCAGGCTCGCTCCCACAAAAAAACCGAATATGCTTACAAACTGATCGGCACTGCCTCAAACCGCACACGCGGATGAGCGATGCGGTCCTGGGACCGGACCAGCTGCAATTCGTAGCTGGTACAGGCCTGGGTTTCCAGCAGCACCTCGTGCACCGCCGCTGCTGTGAATTCAAAAGCAGCCAGCAGGCTGTCGCCCAGCAATACCCGCGCTAAAAATAATCCTGACGTCAGATCGCCCACACCCACCGGCTGACGCGGGAAGGCCAACAATGGACGGCGCAAGTGCCAGTTCCCTTCTGCCGTTACCAGCAGCATCTCAAAACTTTCTGCCGGCTTGCCGGGATATGACAAATGCTTCACCAGCACCGCTTTAGGGCCGCGGGCCAGCAGGCTGCGGGCCATCGCCAGGCAGTCAAACAACGATTGCGGATGGCGACCGCAAAAACTGTCCAGTTCCAGCTGATTGGGGCACAAAAAATCTGCCATCGCGACAGCTTCTTCAAGCAGGAAATCACTGACCTCCTGGGGGACGATGCAACCTTTCTCCGGGTGGCCCATCACCGGGTCACACAGGTACAGCGCATGGGGATTAACTGCCTTGATACGCGCCACGCCACTCAAAATTGCTCGCCCCTGAGCCGCACTGCCCAGGTAACCGGACAACACCGCATCACAGTTGCCCAGCTCACCGATGGCGGCAATTCCGTCAACAAGTGAAGGAATTTGCTCAGGAGCCAACACTTCGCCTGTCCACTGACCATACTGAGTGTGGTTGGAGAACTGCACCGTGTTCAGAGGCCAGACATTCACCCCCACACGCTGCATAGGGAAAACGGCTGCGCTGTTGCCGGCATGGCCGAAAACCACGTGGGATTGGATGGCTAGTAAATGAGGTGTACGTTTCATGCCGGATTCCAGACTACGGGTGGATTCAAGCCACGCAGTATGCGACGAAACGCGGCCTGTACGACAGGTTGAAGACGCAGTTAAGCTGAGCACAATCTGTTGGAGCACATGTAATGCTGACCTTAGGAAATATGTTTGTGCTGATGCTGCTGGCCACTGGCGCAGCCTGGCTATGGCACAACCACGGTTTGCGCGAGCGGGCGCTGGAACGCGTCAAACAGCACTGCAAAAATCTCGATATCGAGTTGCTGGATGAAAACGTGGCACTCAAAAAAATCGGCTTGATACCCGATGCCAACGGCAACAAACGCCTGGCCCGTGTGTATAACTTCGAATTCACGGTCACTGGGGATCAGCGTCATACCGGGACCATTACCCAGTTCGGTGCCCATAGCGCAAAAATCGAACTGCCGCCCTATCCGTTCCAAACCGAGCCTGAGCCAAGCGAGATTCCCAGCGCTCAAGTGATTGAGCTCAGCCAGTGGCGTCAGGAACACAGCAAGACCCGCCACTGAGCCCCCTCACACGCCTCACCTGCAAAGCACCTGTGGATAACTTCCCTGCAAAACAGGCTAAAACCATTGAGATAGACACTTCTCATGGTTTTTAGCCAAGGGAAATCAATGCGCACACTTAACCTTGTAGGACAATTTTACCAGCACAGAATCAGGTAAAACGTCCCGCTTTCTTGCTCTCGCCGTCCACCCACTCCCTAAAAAACGTCCTTTTTCAGGCAGTTTTCCAGCCCCGAGCGAAGCAAATCCAGGTCTTGGGGGTGATCAAAGATTAATTCGAGGCGTGAATCCCTGCGCCACTCACTCGGTTTCCACTCAGCGATCGAGTTATCCACAGAATTACTTGAAAACCAGCCCGCCGAGCCATGAATGACCAACTTGGCACGGCGCCAATTGAGGCTTTCAAGCCACAGCTGCAGCAAACCCAAATCAAACTGTCGAGAGGCATGCCAACGCCACCCCACACTCCAGGCTTCGGGCTGAAGCTGAGTCATTACAATGGGCGTGAGAGGGTCTGATAAGACGCTGCCGATTTGATTAAAATCCTTATAAATCAAAGAGTTATCCACAGCATGAGAATCATTCATACAGGCTGCAGGCAGCGTATTTAAAGGGATGCGGCCATGCTCGACCCATAAAACAGGGCACTTTGGCAGGCTGCATGCAATCTGCTCACGTTGCTCATTTGGGACACTATTAGATTTATTCATGACCACTAAACCAGCACTTTTCAGGGCTTCTTGCTGGGTTTCGGGCAAAGGTTTGTCTTGGGCCAAGGCCTGTGCATCGAGCACCATGACGCACGGCTGCAGCGCCAAAACACCCAGCCAGGGCGCCTCACTGAGTTGCTTCAAAATCTGTACGGGGTGACCCAAACCGGAAGGTTCAATAAACAATCGATCGGGGCGAGCCTTGCGTAATAGACGGCTCAAGCCGATCTGAAAAGGCGCGCCATTGACGCAGCACACGCAACCGCCCGCCACTTCGGCAATGGCAATTGCATCGTCTCCCTGACTCATCAGGGCCGCATCCAAACCTATTTGACCGAATTCATTCACCAACACTGCCCAGCGCTCGTGGGCGGGTTTTTGCGCCATCAGGTGCTGGATCAGACTGGTTTTGCCGGCGCCGAGTGGCCCGGCAATCACGTGGGTGGGTATGTTCTGCAACATGATCGCCAGCTTCTGTGTGGATCAAAGCAGCAATATGCCTCAGGCCAGCCAATCGAGGGTCAAAATCAATCGGCGCTCGCCCGGCGCCAATGCTGGCGAACGATGAATCAAGCCCGCACCCTCATTGCCCTGCCACTTTTCGCCTTTGAGCAAAGCTACCTCACCGGCATTGACTTGCTGGATCAACCCCGCCCGGGTTGGCTCGGCCTGCTGATGGCCCAGCTGCGAACGCTCCATCACACCCTCTTCCAACCATTGGCTGCCAATTCCCGCATAAGTGGTAATAAGTCGCACAGGTACGTGGTCCACATGAAATCGTGGGCACATGGCCTTATCCAGCGCCCTGAGACGCAGCCCAATGCGTTTTGCGCCCAACAGGCACGCATAGGCACTCACCAGCCAGGAAACATCGGCAATGAAGCCTGTATAGCCCTCCAGATCATTGAACCTTGAGGCAAGCCCCTGCAGGTTGGGCTGAGTTTTTTCATTGGGCATTTCAACAACAATGGCGTCAGCCAATGGCTCATCAAGCGAAAGCAATAGAGCCCCGAAATCAACGATATGCACAGGCAACTGACGCTGCCAGAGGGCCAGATTGACGTTTTCGTCGAGAATCTTCGTCATGACCTCCGGGGTTTGCCCGCAGGCCTGATGGGTCAAAGGCAGCGCTGTAGGGGCATAAGCGTTCATCATGCAGCCACCTCTTCATGCCATTCACCAAACGGATCATTCAGTTGTTTCCAGCTCGCTTCCCCCAATGCCATCTCAGCATCGCTGAGCAAGCAGGCGTCGAGTTCAAGCGTGAGAAGGGAGAAATCGATGTGCTGGCCTATAAACACCAACTCCTGACGGCAATCTGCAGTGTCTGGCAGCCATTTTTGAAGAATTTCCGCTCGGGTTTGCGGATCGTGCGGCCATTGGTCACGGGGTACAAAGCGCCACCAGCGCCCGGCAAATCCATAGCGCATCAGGCCGCCTGCCTGGGACCAACTGCCCGCCTCCTGATACTTGCTGGCCAGCCAGAAAAAGCCTTTGGAGCGCAGCAGCTTGCCGTTGGTCCAGGGACGCTCGATAAAATTATAAAAACGCTCGGGATGAAACGGACGACGAGCGCGGTAGGCGCTGGAAGCAATGCCATATTCGTCGGTTTCAGGTACATGCTCACCGCGCAATTCTTGCAACCAGCCGGGTGCCTGCGCCGCACGCTCAAAATCAAAGCGTCCGGTATCGAGAATTTTATGCAGCGGAACTTCACCCATGACCATGGGAATGATTTCTGCCTGAGCATTCAGGCGCTGCAAAATGGCGATTAATTCCTGCCTGTCGGCACGACTGATCAGGTCAATTTTGCTGATCAAAATAACGTCAGCGAACTCGATTTGCTCAATCAATAAATCAGTAATTGACCGTTCGTCGGATTCTCCAAGCGTTTCGCCCCGTGAGTCCAGGCTCTCTGCGGCTTGAAAATCCTGCAAGAAACTAAGGCCGTCCACCACCGTGACCATGGTGTCCAGACGGGCAACATCAGCCAGGCTTTGGCCCGTTTCGTCACGGAAAGTAAAGGTTTCGGCCACTGGCAGAGGCTCTGAAATACCCGTCGATTCGATCAATAAATAATCAAATCGTCCGTCCTTTGCCAATGCACTGACCTCCTCCAGCAAGTCTTCCCGCAGGGTGCAGCAGATGCAGCCATTGCTCATTTCGACGAGTTTTTCTTCAGCACGATTCAAGGTCACGTCGCGCTGAACGGCTCCGCCATCAATATTTATTTCGCTCATGTCGTTAACGATCACCGCCACGCGCAAGTTGTCGCGGTTACGCAAAATATAATTTAGCAGGGTGCTTTTTCCTGCTCCGAGAAATCCGGACAGCACTGTCACCGGCAGACGTTTAGGCATGGGAGTTCCTCATCAGGATTGGCAGGTCAAAGCGCCCGCTTGTTGGCTCGATCATTTTCGATCGTCGATAGTGATACATTATAACAATACAAAGTATTAAAATTGTTATTAAGTAACAAAACACCCACTCCCTCGATGGAAGCCCCTATGAATGCCCTCACCCTTCCCGACATTGCGTCACAAAACGCCCGACAAGCTGTCCCACTAGAATGGGTTGGAATGTGCGGTATTGCGCTGCCTGTTGTGATTGACGGTCAGAGACTCACCGCAACAGCCGATGCAGGTGTGAGCCTGGATGACGGTGAAGCCCGTGGGATTCATATGTCGCGACTTTATTTAGCGCTAAAAGTACTCGAGTCGCAGGACCTGAACCCTCTCGTTTTTAAAAAAGTTTTGCAGCAATTTCTCGATAGCCATGACGATTTATCGATCTGCGCCTACCTGCGAATTCACACCCACGTACTGCTTAAACGCCCCGCTTTAGTCAGCCCTTTGAGTGGTTGGAAGAGTTACCCAGTGAGTATCGATGCGTCTCTGAAAAACGGAATGTTCCACGTGGAACTAAAAATTGAGGTGGATTACTCATCGACTTGCCCGTGCTCAGCGGCATTGGCCAGGCAGTTAATCCAGCAACAATTCGTCAATGACTTCGCCAACAAACCACTCCAACACGCCGAAGTTTTAACCTGGCTTGGCAGTGCGCAGGGCATTGTTGCAACACCCCATAGCCAGCGCAGCACCGCCTATTTGCAGACTCTCCTCAGCACTGAACTGCAGCATTTCCCGATCAACATGCTTATCGATGAAGCAGAAGGCGCATTGGGTACCGCCGTACAAACGGCAGTGAAGCGTGCGGATGAACAAGCCTTCGCGTTAGCAAATGGTCAAAACCTGATGTTCTGTGAGGATGCAGCACGCCGACTGAATGTCGCTTTAAAGGTTGTCCCAGGCGTTAAAGGCTTCAACTTAAAAGTGGTACACGCCGAAAGTTTGCATAGCCATGATGCCGTGGCCGAGAGTCACTGGAACTGGAGAACACGATGATCCGCAAGAACCCGTCCGGTGATTTACCCCAGATTGCTGAGTCAGCGTACGTCGATAGAACCGCGATTATTTGCGGCAAGGTAGTCATTGGCGAAAACGTATTTGTCGGGCCATATGCCGTGATACGCGCCGACGAGGTGGACAGTCAGGGTGGCATGCTTGCGATCACTATCGGTGCCAATTCCAATATCCAGGACGGGGTGGTGATTCATTCGAAGTCCGGTGCGGCAGTCACTATTGGTGAGAGCACTTCGATAGCACACCGCTCCATCGTTCACGGCCCCTGCCGTGTAGGTGATCGAGTGTTTATCGGTTTCAACAGTGTGCTGTTCAATTGCGAGTTGGGGGACGGGTGTGTGGTACGGCATAACTCGGTCGTCGATGGCCGCGACCTGCCGGATAATTTTTACGTACCGTCCACGACCCGTATCGGGCCAAACACTGACCTGAGCCAATTTGCCCCGGTCAGTGTCAGTGCATCGGAGTTTTCAGAAGATGTAGCCCGCACCAATGTCGATCTGGTGCGCGGCTATAAAGCGCTGCAAAACGAGTTCTAATCAAGTGCGCGGTTTGACTGTTCCACAGTTTTGACCCAACCAGACAGCACGGGTATCCATGCTGCCCTTCTGCTGAATCCCGGTCGCGTTAAAGGTGCCATTAACTTGGGTGGTGAACTCACGATCACTGGCAAAAGTTGCCACACCTGCGCCCTGGGCTTTTGGACAACTAAAGCGAAACTTCCACTGATTTCCACTACGCTCAGTGATCTGCTGATTACATCCCGACTTGGGATCCGTCAGCGGGATGTCATCTGTTTTCACTTGATCAGGGGTGAGGCAGACACGAACACCTTTACCCGCCATGGTTAGCCCCTGGCTCTCCAGTTGGGCTTTTTGTTCCGGGGTCAGCATATTCTGTAATTGGCCTAACATTACCTGCAGTTCAGGTAATTGTTGGCCGTCTACCTGCATATTGCTGGAGCTGAGCTCCCAAAGCCCAGGCTGCAGCATTTGGGCCTGAGCCACCGGGATCGACAAACCACAGGCCATGAACAACCCAAGCAGACGAACATTCATCAAATAACTCCTACGCAATTGTCAGCGTTAGACGTCGAAAAAGGGCGAGTGTTGCAACCAACACCCTAAACAGGGACATTCACAACAGAACGTGGTCAGTCTGTCATTTGCATTGAACATTGAGGAGCAAGGATACGCATGGATTATCTAGGCCCGCACGTATTTGGTTATCTGATTTTATTAATCCACAGCTTAGGCTTGATTGCTGCCGTACATGCGGTCTTAACCGTCAGGACGGCCCAAGGCTCGATTGCCTGGGCCATGTCATTGTTCTTCATTCCATACTTCACACTCATTCCGTATCTGATTTTTGGGCGCAGTACGTTTGACGATTACATTCGCGCCCGGCGTGATGCCAATCAGGAGATGCGCGAAGCCATCACTCACCTGAGCTGGCGACCTTGGGTTGAAGAAGCACTCGCTGCACGCAACTCAAAAGCTTATGCCTCGTTACGGGCGATGCCCAGGTTGGGGCGCATGCCCTGCCTGGCAAACAACAACGTGCGTTTGTTAATCAACGGCACAGCTACATTCGACGCTATTTTTGAAGCCATCCGCGCAGCAAAAGAAGTCGTGCTGGTCCAGTTCTTCATCGTTCACGACGATGTGTTGGGGATGAAGCTGCATGCACTGCTCCTGGAAAAAGCAGCTCAAGGGGTCGCGGTGCATCTGCTCTATGACAGTATCGGCAGTCATGCCCTGCCCAACAGTTATGCCGAGTCTTTGCGCGCAGGCGGTGTTCAATCGTATGCATTTGCCACACATGGCGGTTGGATCAGTCGCTTCCAGGTGAACTTTCGCAACCACCGAAAAGTGGTCGTTGTAGACGGGGTGCGGGGCTTTGTTGGAGGGCACAACGTAGGGGATGAATACCTTGGGGCGAAGCCACCGTTGTCTCCATGGCGCGATACCCATGTCGAGGTCACCGGACCGGTGGTGGCCTGCCTGCAGGAGTCCTTTGCGGAAGACTGGTTCTGGGCTGCGCGCAAACTGCCCCCCCTGATCCTGCCTCAAAGCTATCCGGACGGTGGCGTACTCTGCCAGTTTCTGGCCAGCGGTCCTGCAGATCCGTACGAGACCTGTTCGTTGTTTTTCGTGGAAGCCATCCATGCCGCCAATCACAGGGTGTGGATTACGACCCCCTACTTTGTTCCCGATGAGGCGGTGTTCTCAGCCTTGAGGCTCGCCGTACTGCGGGGTGTCGATGTACGGATCCTGATACCTTCGCGCCCGGACCATAAAATTGTGTATGCAGCATCCAGCCTTTACGCCTTCGAAGCGGTTCACGCAGGCGTGCGGATCTTCCGTTATCAACCCGGTTTTGTGCATCAAAAAGTGGTGTTGGTGGATGACGAAATCAGCGCCATTGGCAGTGCCAATATGGACAACCGTTCGTTCCGTCTCAACTTTGAAGTGATGCTGCTTACGGTCGACGAAGCGTTCGCCAGAGAGGTCGAGCATATGCTGCTCGATGACTTCGCGCTGGCCCGCGAAATCACTGAAGCGGATATCAAGGCCACACATCGATTGCAGCAACTGGGCATGCGAATCGCCCGCCTGGTTTCGCCTGTTCTATAAAAAAGGCCGTGACGCTCCAGTCCAGGGTGGTCTGTTGACGTCACGGCCTTTTCTCTACTTTGTAAAAAGCTGTCAGCGATAAATATCCGCTCGGGTCGGTGGCAGCTCCAGCGAGCCATCGGCATGTGGCTTGGTCGCCAGAATCTGGTCGATGTTGATCCACCCATGAGCAAAGGCATAGGCACACCCAGCCAGATACAGCCGCCAAATACGCAGCGCTTGTTCCGGTACTTGTTTGGCTGCAGCCTCAAGGTTTTGCTCGAGACGCTGGCTCCAGTGCTCCAGTGTGCGCGCGTAATGCAGGCGCAAACTTTCGACATCCACCACTTCCAGTCCCGCCTCGCTGATCTCGGCAGTCATCATCGACAGATGCGGCAACTCCCCGTTGGGGAACACATAACGGTCGATGAAATCTCCTGCTCCCCGTCCTACCTGACGACCATCGGTGTGCTTGGAGGTAATCCCGTGATTCATCACCAGTCCGCCCTCACGCACGGCCTTGGACAGAATCTCGCAATACTCGCGAAGGTTGGCGTGCCCCACGTGTTCGAACATCCCAACGCTGACAATTTTATCGAACCGCCCATCTTGGGGCAGATCCCGATAGTCCAGCAGTTGCAGATCAACCTTGTCCTGCAAGCCTTCGGCGTTAACCCGCTCGCGAGCCAATGTGAGTTGCTCTTTGCTCAGGGTGATTCCGAATACCTTGACCCCGTACTCCCTCGCGGCAAAACGCGCCAGCCCGCCCCACCCACAACCAACATCCAATAAATATTCGCCGGGTTTGAGCCGCAGCTTGCGACATAGCAGGCGGAACTTGGCTTGCTGTGCTTCATCCAGGCTCTCTTCCCCGGTTTCGAAATACCCACAGGAATAGGCCATGTCGCGGTCGAGCCACAACTGGTAGAAGTCGTTGGAGAGATCGTAGTGATACGAAATGGACTCGGCATCCGTGGCTTTGTCGTGATGAACGCGAGGCGGTGGAGTGTCGTCCTCATCGTCCAACAATGCCTGACTCAATTCATCGCACACGCGAATGGCTTCGCTGATAGAGCCTTCCAGTTCAAGCCGACCCTCAACAAAAGCACTGCCCAGAAGGTCCAGACTGGGATGGGTAAATTGAGCCACCAGGGTTGGGTCCTTGACCACAATCGTGACGCTGGGTGTCGGGCCAAAATTGAACTCGTGACCGTCCCACAGCCTTAGCCGTAATGGAAGTTGAAGTTTCTGTAAGGCCGGCGGAAGTTGCGCGAGCATCTGTGTTCCTCCTTCAGTTCAGATATCAAAACTATAGGTTAGACGAATAACGTACGCTGTCAGTTTCATGGACCAGAGGTGTGCACTAGAGCGGGTACAGCCCCCTTATCTAAATCATGCCCCGGGAGGCTTAAGCGCCACCAAAGGCTCATGAAACCTCAACAAACGCCCTGCATTACCCAATACCAGTAACGTGCTGAGGTTATGCAACACGGCAGCAATCATTGCGCCGGCCGCACCCAGCCAGCCAAACGCCGCGCCAGCCACGATGGCCAGGGTCCAGCCCAAACCGATGATCACGTTGACCTGCAACGTATGACGACACTCGCGACTCAGGCGCACGCAGGTTCCCAGCCGCCGCAAGTCACTCCCTATCAACACGATGTCCGATGACGCCAGCGCGATATCCGCCCCGCCTGCGCCCATGGCAACCCCGACCACACCGGCCTTGAGCGCCAGCGAATCGTTGATGCCATCACCTACCACCATGGGCCGAAAACCGTTGTCGATTTCACTTAAAACGCGATCAAGTTTGTCTTCGGGAAGTGCCTGCGCCTGAACTTCGCTGATACCGACGGTATGTGCCAACTGCTCAGCCACGCTCTGGCGATCACCGGTCAGCAACACCTGACGCCCAAGCCCAAGCTCGCGCAGTTCGCTCAACGCCTGCCGGGCTTCAGGTTTGATGCTGTCCGCCAGCAGCAACCAACCCAGAAAGTTGCCATTGAGCGATAGCCCGGCAATGGGCCCGTCGTGCTCCGGCACGGAGGTCGTGCAGATACCCAACTGGCTTAATAACTCAGGGCGGCCCAAAGCGGCTTCACCCCGCTCGGTGGTCGCCACGACGCCCAACCCTTGACGCTCGCGAACGTCATTCAGAGTGAGCATCTGCTCGTGACTCACCACTGCGGCCAAGGCCCGGCTCACCGGGTGGCTGCTGGCTGCACCCAAACTGGCGGCCAGTTGCAACAGCGGTTGTTGCTCGGCGACGTCGGTCTCAATAGCCAGCAAGCGCAGGGTGCCGTACGTCAGGGTTCCGGTTTTATCCACCACCAACGAAGTGAGGTCCGCCAACTCTTCGAGAAATGCCGAGCTGCGGATCAGAATGCCGTGACGCGCAGCGACGGCAATTCCGGCAATCGCCGTGGCGGGTGCCGACAACACCAATGCACAAGGGCATGCTGCTACCAACACTGCGAGCATCGCCTGAGCGTCGTTGGTGGTGAACCAGGTCACGGCTGCAATCATCAATACCAACACCATGTAGCCACCGGCATAGCGCTCAAGCAATCGGGTAATCGGTGGCTTGGCGCGCTCGGCGTTTTGCATCAGGGCGATGACCTTGCCCAGCGTCGACTCCTCGCCAGTACGCGTGACTTGAACACGCAGCAAGCCATCCAGGTTGATCGCACCACCAAAGATCGGCATGCCACTACTGACCTCAAGCGGCACCGACTCCCCGGTAATCGAGGCGGTGTCGAGACTGGCCTGCCCCGTCAGCACCACACCATCGGCGGGCACTCGGTCACCGGCGCGCACCTCCACCTCATCACCGCTCTTGAGGGTGGCGTTGTCGACTTCCAGCAAACTGCCGTCCGCCTGAAATAAACGCGCCTGACTGCGGGTCAGTTTGCCCAATGCGTGGATCGCTTCCTGTGAGCCGATCACACTGCGCTCTTCAAGTACGTGGCCAAAAATCATGATGATCGGCAACAGGGCCGCCGTCAGTAAATCTCCCGTAGCCCAGGCTCCGAGCATGGCCAAAGCAATCAACTGGTCAGTGATCCCGTGCAGGCTTGGATAACGCAGGCTGTACCAGGCCGAACGCATCACCGGTATAGCCACCAGTAGTGACGCGACACCAAGCAGTAAATGACTGACGCCAATTTGTGTCGGCAGCAACCAGCGCCATACCAACCCCAAACCCAACAAGCCCAGCGCCAGCATGGCCAGGGTCAATTGGCGCGCTGCGCTGCGTTGCTCGGCGCCGGACAGCAGGCTGACGGCAGGTTGTGTCGCGGACGTGCTCATTGTTCGGCTCCCTGAATAATCAGGCGGGAATCATCATTAGGGTCAACGCTGGTGACAGAACCGGCCTGCCCCAAAATGTGCGGCATGCGTTCGCGGTACAGACGTAGCATCAAGCCCGGGTCATTACCGGCCCGCTGCACCTTGGCCAAATTGATGATGGTGGATGTGTCCGCCTGAGCGCGGGCCAAACGTTCACTGGCCTGAGCCTGGGCCTGCTCGACACTGCGGTCAGCTTGTTGCGTGGCGGACTGGGTAACTTTGGCAGCTTCATTACGGGCTGTTGCCACCGCTTGTTCGGCGTGCTGACTGGCCGTCAGTACCGCGTTGAAGGCATTCACTGCAGGCCCCGGCAAACTGGATTGCACATCAACGCGCACAACGTCCAGGCCCAGGCTCTGGCCTGTCGCACTCAGGGCTGCAAGTTGCTGATTGATGCCCTGCACCAAATCACCGCGCAAACGCTCGCGGCGTTCCGCCGCCTGGCTGTCACTGCCGATCAGTTCGGGACGTGCCACCAGAATGGTGTCCAGGTCGCGAGCAGCCGTCAGGGCCACCGCGCTACGGGTCACCAATCGATCCAGCGCTGGCAGGACGTGTTCACCTTGCAGCACAAACGCGTAGGGTTCGGTGACGTTGTAAAACACCCGCACATCCAGTTGCACCACACCCGCATCGCCGGTCAGCAAATACCCGGAGCCGGCTAACGCATCGTTGATCGGCGTAGCAAACGTAGCCACCCGGTCTGCCTGCAGCGCAGCATCAGAACGCAGGAGGTTTTGTACCCGGCGTTCACTCACACGGTCTGCAGCAGGAACGATCACTACTTGCTCGAAAGGCCTTGGCCACGCCAACAGCAAACCGGCATTTTGAATACGGTCCAGCGCGCCCAGGCGTAACACCACAGCGCGGTTTTGCGGATCGATCTGGCGCACGTTAGAACCCCCCCACGCCACAGCGGCGAAAATCGTAACCGCGTACAGGCCCAAAAAAGCCAGCCGTCCGGCTTGCTGCCACGGGCTGCTGGCTTTTTTTGTCTGCTCAGATGGGTGGCTCATTGCTGTGATCCAGTCTTGGTATCCAGCTTGGGTGGCCCGTCTACCAATACTCGAAACGGTGCGGCATCGGTGCGCAGAATAATTTTAGTGCCCGGATTGACCATCGTGCCCAGCGTATCGAGGGAGCGCAGTTCGTTGTACAGCTCAGGCGAACTGGCATAGGCCCGGCCGTAAATCTGAGCGGCTTCGACCCGGGATTGGGCTTCAATGTCAGCAGCTTTGATGCCGGCATCGGCCTGGAGAATTCGCGCATCGCGCTCGGCTGCTGAACGAATTTGCGCTGCTTCGCGTTTGCCCACAGCGGTGCGCTCAGTGGCAATTGTTTCGCGTTCGGCACGCATGCGATCGACCGTGGCCGTGAGCGTGACCGACGGCAATGTCAGCCGCTCCACGCCTACTTGCAGCACGCGTACCCCATAAGTGCTGAGCAGCTGCTGTTCGATCTGCTGGCGCAATTGCGCTTCAAAATCGGCAATCTTGACCTTACTGGCATCCGTATTCACCAGGCTTGAAAGATCAAAGCTAGCGGTTGTGGTTTCCAGTGCAGAGCCGACAAAAGTGCGAATCTGCCGGGCCGCTTCGTCCGGCTGATTTTGCACGGCACGCATGAAGCGCTGCACATTCTCGGCATCAGGTTGTACCTGCCAGGCCACGTAGGCTTGCACAATAATCCGCAAACCGTCGCGGGTGCCCACGTCTTGCAGGCCACTGGACGTGGTGCGCAGACGCAAGTCTACCGGCACGCTGACTTCAAACGGTGCCGGCCAGCGCCAACCCAAACCCGGTTCCAGCAGCACCCGGGCCGGGTTGCCAAAGCGGGTGATGACCGTGGCTTCGCCAGAACGTACTTGCACCAGGCTTGCAGCGGCCATGGCGAACAGCACCAGCAGCGCCGCCCAACCCATGCGTCTCCACGGGAACGGGCTCGGCTCGTGGGCGTCGCCATGATGGTGATGGCCGTGGTGTGCACAGCCATGATGATGGCCGTTGTGATCATGAGATTGAGACACAAGAAAGCTCCTTACTGAGCAACTTTACGCGGCGCGACAGGATCGGCCGGCAGCGTGAAAGAACGCAGATCGAGGGTCGGCGTGCTGCTGCCCCCGAGGCGATGGTCGAGGATCAGCAATTTGGCGTTGTTCAGCCCCAGGCTTAATTGGCTCAAGTACTGCTCCAGCAGGAACGCATGGCCGGCGCTGGCGTAGGCTTTTTGTTCGGCGCCAAAGCGCAGGTCAGCCGTCTGTGCGGTGGCGTTTACTTCACGCGCCAGCGCATGGGCCTGGTCCAGCAAGATGCTGGCCTGTAATTGCGCGACGTTGCTTTGCTCGCTCGCCGCCCCCCGCTCCCGGGCAATCAGGGCCTGGGCACTGATTTGTGCAGCCTGGACACCGTGATAGGCATTGGCTGCACCGGCCGGGGGATGGATGGCTTCGACCACAGTGGCGAGAATTTCGACGCCGCTGTCGAGGGAATCCAGATCGGCTTGAACGGCACGACCGATATCATCGGCCAACGCACTGCGCTGCTCACCGAGCACACCATCGAGCGTACGCGAGGCAAAGTCGTGTACCAGAATGCGGCTCGCGGTACTGCGGATCAGCGTGGGTACATCATTGCTGTGGTAAGTAGCCGCAATGGCGGCATGGTCGCTCAGCCCAATGCGGTACACAAAACGGACGTCCATGTTGACGATCTGAAAGCCCTGCTTGTCGCCACTGTCGCTGGCAATCACCTGGGACTTGTCGTTCACATGGGTGGCGTCCCACAACCGATTGGCGCTAAGTGGAGGCAAGCCATCAGCAGGCGTGAGCAACGGATCGGACGACGATTCGGTGCTAGTCGCCAGTTCATGTACCCCACCATTTTCGACCGTCAACACCCGCCCCAAAGGCCACGGCAAACCTGCGTGCAAACCCGGCCCCAACACGTCGACCGGTTCACCGAAGCGCTCATAAATGCCGCGACCTTGCAGCGGGATTTCGTTCACACCGCTCAGTGCCCAGCCGGTCACGATAACCACCGCCAGCACCGGGAAGAACGCTTTACGCATGTACGTAAACGCCCAGATCTGGCGCAGATCGATGCCAAAGCGGTTATGCAGTTCGAGTTGCAGCGCCAATAATGGCTGAGGGGGCCAACGCAACATGCCCGCGACAAAGCTTTGCGCAATCATGCGGGGTTCAAACGTGTCGCGACGCGGACTGAACAGCGCCGCCACAGCACGCAAGACGTACTCAATGGCCACCGCCGCCGGCAACAGTCCTGTCAATACGGCTAAACGGGATGGCCATAACGCATCGTCGCTACTGAATAACAGGCATAAGGCGCTCAGTAATAACGTCAGGATGGGCACGCGAACCAGCGGTGCCAGCCAACGGGCTTCAGGCCATTGAGCGGGCAGTTGCTGCGCCAGATACCGCTCGAACACAAGCAACGCAAACGCCATTAGAACCGCAACGCCTGCACCGATGCTGCCCCAGGTACCCAACGCCACACCCGGCAGTGCCATGTTCCAGGTGTGCTGCACACTCCACCAGGCCGTGGCGCCCAGCCCGGCGAGCCATAAGACAGGCGCACCGATAGTGGCCAGCACATGTTGCATCCCGGCAGTAAATCGTTGGCTCAAGCGGTCGATACCGCTCATTTGTAGATCCGGTACCTGCTCGGTCACATCTGGGACCGTGTGGAGGGCAGCCTGGCGCCAACTCGCAACCCAGTAGGCCGATTGAGCCCCTGCCGCCAGCACCAGCATGGCTGCTGCGTTGTTACCCAGTAGTACAGGCCACAGCGACTGCGACGAAAACAGACCAATAAAAAACGCCAGCGCCCAGGCCATGATCGCTAAAGCAGCCAGTAAAAACCCTGACCGATAAAGCTGACGAGCCTGAACGCCGGCGCTTTGAAATCGAGGTAGAGACTCAAGGCCACCCTCCTCGGCATCTAAATCGACGCGCATGGACATTCTCACTTATGAAATATCTAGTAACGATATCGCAGAAATGATGAAACTTTTGTCCAGCTTACGCATTCTTCATCTTTGCTGGATAGAGCGCGCAAATCCTGTGGGAGCCGGACTTACCCGCGATGCAGGCAACCCGGTGTATCCAAAAACAGGGGTGAGGTGAACGAGAGCAAACCTGCTCCCTCACCCCGTCAGTGCAATCACTCGGGGTGAGCAATCAACTGTTTGGCAAGCGCTTCGAATGCCGGAATGGTGACCGGATCGTTTGCGGAGTTACTGGCAATCGGATTGGAGGCATAGCGCACGATCACCATCTCGGCTTTCGGGTCGATGTAGGTACGCTGACCATAAACACCGCGAGCCATAAAGGCGCCGTCGGTGTTGTGCGTTACCCACCACATGTTGCGATAGCTGCTGCCCTTGAGCAGGTCATAACCGGCCTTGGCAAAGGCCGCTTTATCACCACCGGCACGGATATCATCGACGACCGCTTTGGGTACGATTTGCTGCCCAAGATACTGACCGTTGTTGCGGATCATCTCGCCGAACCGGGCCATGTCCCGTAGTCCGGTATTCAGACCGCCGCCTGCGAACGGAGTACCGATTGAATCGACGGTAAAATAAGCCGCTTGTTCAGCACCGATGCGCTGCCAGATTTTTTCGGACAATAATTGCGCAACATTCTTGCCGGTCACCCTCGCAATCACCCAGCCCAGTACATCGGTATTCACTGTTTTATAGGCGAAGGCCTCACCGTGCTCACCTTCAGGCTGAACCGTCTGTAAATACTCCATATAGGTTTGCGGGCCGGTGTAATCCTTGGGTTTAGGCAGCGGGTTACCGGCCTGTGCGTGCTTCCAGACTTCGGCATTGGGATCGGCATAATCTTCGCTGTATTTGAGCCCCGTGGTCATGTCCAGCACCTGACGCAAGGTGGCATTGCCAAAAGCCGACGAGGCCAACTCCGGCACATACGCTGCGATTTTCTTATTGGCATCCAGTGTGCCATCAGCCACCAGCATCGCGCCCATGGTGCCAACCACCGACTTGGTCATCGACATTGCGGCGTGCTGGCCTTCAGGGTTCAGGACGCCAAAATAGCGCTCGTACACAATTTTTCCGCGATGTAATACAACGATGCCGTCGGTGTAGTTCGCGGCCAAGGATTGCTCCCATGTCATCGGTTGCTTGCTGCCCAATGGTACAAAGGTCAAACCGTCGATATCCGTACGCAAGGCGCTGGCCAGCGGAACGGGATCACCCAAGCCACGGGAAACATTGGTGGTGGGCATCAATTGGCGAAAATTTGAAACACTCCAGCGCATGGCCGGAAACTGGAAGTAACTGCCATCGGCAAAACGTACGATGCGATCAGGGGGTGGCGGTGCGCCGATCATCCAGCCCATCTTTGCCGGATCGCTGGCGGAAGCATCGGGGTAACTGGTTTTATCGCCTGCACAGGCAACTGAAGCTGCCAGGCATGAAAGTAAAAAAAACGCGCTGGTGCGCACGGGTTTGAAAAATTGTTTAAACATCGAATATTCCTTTTCAGTTCAAGGCCGCACACCACCTTGCGATTTAACAGTGGGAAGGTATAGCCCACCACAGCTCACACAGGTTGAACTGCAGAGCTGTAATTTATATTTTTATTTTTTCAATCAACGCTTCCAACTGATGAAAGTCGCTGTGGATATTTCTTTCACGGCTCCAGATCATGTCCAGAGTAAAGGTTGGAAAGCCTGCTGGCGGTTCGAGAACTTTAATTTTTGGCGGTACATTTAACGTCGCAACTATTTTTTTCGGAATCACGATCAGCGCGGGCACGGCCAATAAAATAGTGACTCCCGCGTGATAGGAATTGGCACGGGTAAAAATATTTCTCCTGCGCGACTGTTTTTCCAACCAGCCATCCACCATGTTTTTTTCCGATAACCACGGTGTCGGGAATACCTGTGGTGTTTCACAAAACTCATCGATACCCAAAGCGGTTTTCGGTTGGTGTTTTGGCACGCTGGACAAACACACAAAAGAATCTTCATTGAGGCTGCGGTACCCCAACAACGGATGGCGCTGGTGATACCCGGGGCCGAAGCCAAAGCACACGTCGATATCCGAGGACAACATGTCGTTGATCGGCAGATCCCTGCCCAAACGGCTCACGCTCAACGACCAGTTGTGCCCGGTTGAACGTGCTTGCTGCAACAGCGTGGGCAACATCAGGATTTCAAAGTATTCCGGGGCCGTGATGTTCCACTGACGCGGCGCGCCGCTCTGCTCGGCCCCCTCTTTGGCGCATTGGTTAATGCACTGCATGATGCTTTGCAGATAAGGCTTCATGGCCAGCACTCGCGCCGTCGGCTGCATGGCGCCCTCACTGCTTTCGAACAGTTTGTCGTCGAAACAGTGTCTGAGTTTTTTCAGGCTGTAACTGATACTCGACTGACTGAGATTCAAGATTTCTGAAACCCGCTTGGCGCTGCGGTTTTCGATCAACAACAAAACAATCGAAATATCCTGCATATCCAATTGTCTCAGAGCATTGGTGTACAGCATGCCGCCTCCTTGCTGAGGTTATCCACAGGCCAGAAACAATTCGACCCGCAGCGCGGGTCGAGTGGGTGTGAATCCTGAGAATTAGAACTGTTGCACCCAGTAATGACAAGACATCCACATACATTTGATGAGTCTCTGGGGGGGATTAAAGGACACAACGATGCATCGCTGATCATTGTGATTGACAGTCGGCCTCATCAAGGCTTGAGCGTTCAACGGGTTCGGGTTCGGCTTTACCCGCGTTATGTCTTAAAATAGCCGGTTGCCGAAAGAACCGTCATGACCATAACCATGAAGGGCTTCCAACTTTTACAAATAAGTGTGGTTAAGATGAACAAGCCTTTCATTTCGCTGTGCCCTGAAATTACTCGGGCGCACGCGCTGACGCTGATGGACTGGTTGGAGGATGAGCGCGTCACCTGCTATCTGAGCGATTCGCGTCACGTCTCCCGCTCCATCGAGCAAGTGATCGATCGAACTCAATTGCCGATCCTGACCCATCTATTCAACCAGGGCGGCCGATTCTTCATGGCCTATGACCGGCATGACGCTCCGGTGGGCTTTGTCCGTCTAATCAAGACCGGCTCAAATTGCGAGATAGTCCTGGTCATCGGAAACAGCGACAAATGGGGCCGAAATCTTGGCGCTCGCACGATCCGCGAAGGCATGAAACTGGCCTTTCTCGACATGCGGGCAAAGAAACTCATCGCCAAGATCCACCCTGACAACGCACGCTCGCTGAAAGCCTTTCTGCGCAGCGGCTTTGTGCTTGAGAGCGAAACACCGACATTGAAGTCATTTTCGATGACAGCAGGGCGCTATCTCCAACTCTTGCGCGAAGGTGCCGTTGACGACTCCACCAGGATCTACATCACTGAAATCGACAAGGCCAGGCTCGAGAGTCTCATCGCACTCGAGCAAGGCCCGGCTGTTGTTGAACTCGAACATGAGCTTGAGCGAGCCATTGTCGTCAAGCCACAACAGGTGGCGTGCAATGTCGTGACGATGAACTCCAGGGCTTTGCTGCAGCTGGACGACGAAGAGATCGAAGTGGCCTTGGTCTACCCTGAAGACGCGGACAGTAACGCCGGGAGGCATTCCGTGTCTTCCGACATCGGCGCCGCCATCCTGGGCTATCAGGAGGGGGATACCATCGACTGGCGAATTTCTGATCGGACTCGCCGAATTGAGATCAGGAAAGTGCTTTACCAGCCGGAGGCGGCGGGTCATTTCCACCTGTAATCGCCTTGTGCTCAGTGTTCGTCCATAAGACGTCAGGCCCCCAAAAGGATGGGAGCCTGGCCTTGCGTACCTGAGCGGCCCGTTGGATGGTCAAGTTGTGAAAAGCAGGCAGCCGCAGGACTGACTGAGCTGGCTCCTGCGACAGCTTTAACTCTCTAAATCCAGTACTACTGGATTTAGAGAAATGATACCCACTGTCGCGGTAGGATTTATTCCACGGTGACGGATTTAGCTAGGTTACGTGGCTGGTCTACGTCAGTGCCTTTGAGCACAGCTACGTAGTACGACAGCAATTGCAGAGGGATGGTGTAGAGGATCGGCGCCAGCACATCGTGGATATGCGGCATGTTGATCACATGGGTGCCTTCCCCATTGGTCATGCCTGCCTGTTCATCAGCAAACACAATCAGTTCACCCCCACGGGCACGAACTTCTTGAAGGTTGGATTTCAGTTTTTCCAACAATTCATTGTTCGGTGCAACGGTTACTACCGGCATGTCGTTATCCACAAGCGCCAGAGGGCCGTGCTTCAACTCGCCCGCTGGATACGCTTCAGCGTGGATGTACGAAATCTCTTTGAGCTTGAGTGCACCTTCCATTGCCACCGGGAATTGAGCACCACGGCCCAGGAACAGGGTGTGGTGTTTGTCGGCGAACAATTCAGCCACTTTTTCGATAATCGAATCCATCGCCAGGGCTTCGCCCAAACGTGCCGGCAAACGACGCAACTCTTCAACCAGCTGAGCTTCAACGCCTGCTTCCAGGGTGCCGCGAACCTGGCCCAGGGACAGGGTCAGCAGCAACAGGCCCACAAGCTGGGTGGTGAACGCTTTGGTGGAAGCCACGCCAATTTCACGACCGGCTTGGGTCAGCAGCGTCAGGTCAGACTCACGTACCAGCGAGCTGATGCCCACGTTGCAAATCGCCAGACTGCCAAGGAAGCCCAGTTCTTTTGCATTTCGCAGTGCGGCGAGAGTGTCTGCGGTTTCGCCCGACTGCGAGATCGAAACAAACAGGGTGTCTGGCTGAACGACGACTTTGCGGTAGCGGAATTCGCTCGCCACTTCGACTTGGCACGGAATACCGGCCAGGCTTTCAAGCCAGTAACGCGCAACCATGCCGGCGTGATAGCTCGTGCCACAGGCTACGATCTGAACATTGCGAACCTTGGCGAACAATTCCTTAGCTTGTGGACCGAAGGCTTGAACCAGTACGTGGTCCTGACCCAAGCGGTTTTCCAGGGTGCGCTGCACCACGGCTGGCTGTTCGTGGATTTCCTTGAGCATGTAGTGGCGGTATTCACCTTTGTCAGCGGCTTCAGCACCATCACTGTACTGAACGGTTTCGCGCTGAACGCTTTGGCCATCGACATCCCAGATCTGAACACTGTCACGATGGATTTCAGCGATGTCGCCTTCTTCCAGGTACATGAAGCGGTCAGTTACCTGGCGCAATGCCAATTGGTCGGATGCCAGGAAGTTTTCCCCAAGACCCAAACCAATCACCAGCGGGCTGCCGCTACGGGCTGCAACCAGACGATCCGGCTGTTTGGCGCTGATCACGGCCAAACCATAGGCACCGTGCAACTCTTTAACGGTGGCTTTGAGAGCCGCGGTCAGGTCGTGGTTGGCTTTGAGTTTGTGCTCAAGCAAGTGAGCAATGACTTCAGTGTCAGTGTCCGAGGTGAACACGTAACCCAGGCCTTTGAGTTGCTCGCGCAGGGCTTCATGGTTTTCGATGATGCCGTTGTGCACCACGGCCAGATCGGAGCCGGAGAAATGCGGGTGAGCGTTACGCTCGCACGGCGCGCCGTGAGTTGCCCAGCGGGTGTGGGCAATGCCCAGACGACCTGCCAATGGTTCACCGGCCAGCGCTTGCTCAAGTTCTGCAACTTTACCGTTGCGGCGCATGCGTTCCAGGGTGCCATTGTTGGTGAAAACAGCAACACCAGCACTGTCGTAACCACGGTATTCAAGTCGTTTCAGGCCTTCAAGCAGAATGGCCGTGATATTGCGTTCAGCGACTGCGCCTACAATTCCGCACATAAAATTCTCCTAGCTTAGGGCCGCGCATAACAATGTTATGCCCCGGGCCTGAATCTGTTCGCGTGCCTCAAGCGGCAGGCGATCATCGGTAATAAGGGTATGGACGCTGCTCCAGGGCAGCTCCAGGTTGGGTATCTTGCGACCAATCTTGTCTGACTCGACCATTACGATCACTTCACGTGCGACGTCAGCCATGACCCGGCTCAGACCCAACAACTCGTTAAAAGTTGTCGTGCCGCGCTGCAGGTCTATGCCGTCAGCACCGATGAATAGTTGATCGAAGTCGTAGGATCGCAACACCTGTTCGGCAACCTGACCCTGAAAGGACTCAGAGTGCGGGTCCCAGGTGCCCCCGGTCATCAACAGCACCGGCTCGTGTTCAAGTTCACTGAGTGCATTGGCGACATGCAGGGAGTTGGTCATCACCACCAGGCCAGGTTGCAGGCCCAATTGTGGAATCATCGCGGCGGTGGTACTGCCGCTGTCGATGATGATGCGCGCGTGCTCTTTAATCAGGCCAACTGCCGCACGGGCAATAGCTTGCTTATAAAGAGAAACGGGTTGGGGTACATCACTGACCAGTTCTTGCGGCATGGTAATGGCGCCGCCGTAACGACGTAATAAAAGACCATTACTTTCGAGTGCAGCCAAATCCTTGCGAATCGTAACCTCGGAGGTTTCGAAGCGCTTGGCCAGTTCATCCACACTGACTTCGCCTTGCTCGGCAAGCATGGCCAGGATGTTGTGTCTGCGTTGTGGTGTATTGCGTTTGGACATAACGGCTTAAGTTTCGTTTCGAAAGATAACGAAAGCAATGAAACCTTATCTCGAAATCCCCGTCAAGGAAATGTTGCAGGTTATTTTCTGTGAATAACTCGATATCGGCCTGTATTAATGGGCTAAAAACGTGATTTCAACTCGGAAACAATAAAGCCTTATCCACAGGATGCAGATAAGGCTTTAGGTAACTTATTGATTTAAAACAGTTATAGGATGACTTGTTGATAACCACAGATCGCCAGGTTGATCTGTGGATAAGTTAAAATCAAGGCTTTGGCTGCTTTACCGGACGCTTCCAGCCATCAATATTGCGCTGGCGCGCACGTCCCACCGCAAGTTGCTCAGGGGCCACATTCTGGTTGATGGTTGAACCCGCTGCGGTGGTTGCACCGTTGGAGATATCCACAGGCGCAACCAGAGAGTTGTTCGAACCGATGAACACATCCGCACCCAACACGGTTTTCCACTTGTTGGCGCCATCGTAGTTACAGGTGATGGTGCCCGCGCCAATGTTGGTGCGCGGACCCACTTCGGCATCCCCCAGGTATGTCAGATGACCGCACTTGGCACCTTCACCGAGATGGGCATTTTTCAATTCGACAAAGTTACCCACATGAGCACGGGCATCCAGCACGCTACCCGGACGCAAACGTGCGAATGGACCCGCATCGCTGTTCTCACCCATCACGGCACCGTCGATATGACTGTTGGCCTTAACTACAACGCCTTTGCGCAAAGTGCTGTCTTTGATCACGCAGTTAGGACCAATCACCACATCATCTTCAATGACCACACGGCCTTCGAGAATCACGTTGATGTCGATCAGCACATCACGGCCTACAGTCACTTCGCCGCGCACGTCGAAACGAGCCGGGTCACGCAAGGTCACACCCAATGCCATCAGGCGACGACCTTCACGCAGCTGGTAATGACGCTCCAGCTCACTGAGTTGATTGCGGTCGTTGGCGCCCTGCACTTCCATCGGGTCGTGGGCATGTTCGGTAGCCACGACCAAACCATCGTTCACCGCCATCGCAATCACGTCGGTCAGGTAATACTCGCCCTGGACGTTATTGTTCGAGAGGCGGCTCATCCAGTTACCCAGGTGCTGGGTCGGCAGCGCCAAAATTCCGGTATTGCCTTCAGTGATGGCACGCTCAGTTTCGGTCGCATCCTTATGCTCTACGATGGCGCTGACCTTGCCGTTAGCGTCACGCACGATCCGACCATAACCGGTCGGGTCTGCAAGGTTTACGGTCAGCAAGCCCAGTTGCTCAGGGCCGACTTGCTTGAGCAAACGCTGCAAGGTCTCGACTTCAATCAGTGGTACATCCCCATAAAGAATCAGCACATTTTGCGCAGTCAAAAATGGCAGCGCCTGGGCCACGGCATGGCCTGTTCCCAATTGCTTGTCTTGCAGCACAAAGTTCAGATCATCAGCGGCCAGACGCTCGCGGACCAGTTCGGCACCGTGACCGATCACTACGTGGATACCGGTCGGTTTGAGCTGACGAGCGCTGTGGATAACATGGCCGAGCATGGAGTTGCCTGCCACGGGGTGCAAAACCTTGGGCAGGGATGAACGCATGCGGGTGCCCTGACCTGCAGCGAGAATAACGATATCGAGAGACATGACTGGCTACCAATCCTGGGTGGTCAGCGGTTGCGACCAAAAAGTATTTCGCGGAAAAAGAAAAAGGGTAGCCGAGGCTACCCTTTTTAATCAATCACACAATGAAGCAGGAGGCTTAGCCGCCAAACTTTTTGCGGATTTGCTGGACGGTGCGCAGCTGAGCTGCAGCCTCGGCCAGTCGTGCAGCAGCAGATCCGTAATCGAATTCTGCGCCTCTTTCGTTCAGGGCCTTCTCGGCAGCCTTAACGGCTTCCTGAGCGGAGGCTTCATCCAGGTCGGCAGCACGTTGCACAGTGTCGGCAAGAACCTTGACCATGTTCGGCTGAACCTCGAGGTAACCACCGGAGATGTAAAACACCTCGGCTTCCCCACCCAGCTTTATCAGGCGGATCGGACCTGGTTTGAGCTCAGTGATCAGCGGAGCGTGACCCAGGGCGATACCAAGATCACCCAGGCTGCCGTGCGCAATCACCATCTCGACCTGACCGGAAAAGATTTCTCCTTCCGCACTGACGATATCGCAATGGACTGTCATAGCCATCTGCTTGCCTCAACCTGATTAGCGCCCGTTACCGGGCGCCGGGATTACAGTTTTTTGGCTTTCTCGATCGCTTCTTCGATGCCGCCGACCATGTAGAACGCTTGTTCTGGCAGGTGGTCGTAGTCACCGTTGAGGATGCCTTTGAAGCCAGCAATGGTGTCTTTCAGGGAAACGTATTTACCCGAAGCGCCAGTGAAGACTTCAGCCACGAAGAACGGCTGAGACAAGAAACGCTGGATCTTACGAGCGCGAGATACCAACTGCTTGTCGGTTTCCGACAGCTCGTCCATACCCAGGATCGCAATGATGTCCTTCAGTTCTTTGTAACGCTGCAACACGTACTGAACGCCGCGAGCGGTGTCGTAGTGTTCCTGGCCGATTACGTTCGGGTCCAGCTGGCGCGAAGTCGAGTCCAGTGGATCGACCGCTGGGTAGATACCCAGGGAGGCGATGTCACGGGACAATACAACAGTGGCGTCCAAGTGGGCGAAAGTGGTCGCAGGCGACGGGTCAGTCAAGTCATCCGCAGGTACGTATACCGCTTGGATCGAAGTGATCGAACCGTTCTTGGTCGAAGTGATGCGCTCTTGCAGAGTACCCATCTCTTCAGCCAGAGTCGGCTGGTAACCTACTGCCGAAGGCATACGGCCCAGCAGTGCGGATACTTCAGTACCGGCCAAGGTGTAACGGTAGATGTTGTCAACGAACAACAGTACGTCGTTACCTTCGTCACGGAACTTCTCGGCCATGGTCAGGCCAGTCAGTGCTACGCGCAGACGGTTACCCGGCGGCTCGTTCATCTGACCGTAAACCAGTGCTACTTTGTCCAGTACGCTGGAATCCTTCATCTCGTGGTAGAAGTCGTTACCCTCACGGGTACGCTCGCCCACACCAGCAAACACAGAGTAACCGCTGTGTTCCATGGCGATGTTACGGATCAGTTCCATCATGTTTACGGTTTTGCCTACACCGGCACCACCGAACAGACCAACCTTACCGCCTTTTGCAAACGGGCAGATCAGGTCGATAACCTTGATGCCGGTTTCCAGAAGGTCGTTGCCGCCCGCTTGCTCAGCGAAGGACGGTGCAGGGCGGTGAATGCCCCAGCGCTCTTCGGTGTCAATCGGACCAGCTTCGTCGATTGGGTTGCCCAGAACGTCCATGATCCGGCCCAGAGTCGCTTTACCGACTGGAACGGAGATGGCTGCGCCAGTGTCGGTGACTTCCAGACCGCGCTTCAAGCCCTCGGTGGAACCCATCGCAATGGTACGAACCACGCCGTCGCCCAGCTGTTGCTGAACTTCCAGAGTGGTCCCGGCCGCGCTTTGTACTTTCAGCGCGTTGTAGATGCTCGGTACGTTTTCGCGTGGAAATTCCACGTCGATCACGGCGCCGATGATTTGAACGATACGTCCGCTACTCATAGCTGGATCCTCTGAATATTTGAACCGTTAAACCGCGGCAGCGCCGCCGACGATTTCCGAGATCTCTTGGGTGATCGCAGCCTGACGCGCCTTGTTGTAGATCAGCTGCAAATCGCTGATCAAGTCACCGGCGTTATCAGTGGCGTTCTTCATTGCGATCATCCGCGCAGCTTGTTCAGCTGCACTGTTCTCGACCACCGCCTGGTACACCTGCGACTCCACGTAGCGCACCATCAAGCCGTCTAGCAGCTCTTTGGCATCCGGTTCGTAGAGATAGTCCCAGTGGTGCTTGAGTTTTTGATCCGGGGTCGCCACCAGTGGAATCAACTGCTCCACAGTAGGCTGTTGCGTCATGGTGTTGATGAACTTGTTGGATACCACGGACAGGCGGTCAATACGGCCTTCCAGGTAAGCATCCAGCATCACCTTAACGCTGCCGATCAAGTCATTGATCGACGGTTCTTCACCCAGATGGCTGATAGCAGCGACGACGTTACCGCCGAAGTTACGGAAAAATGCCGCACCCTTGCTGCCGACCACGCACAGATCAATCTCGACGCCGTTTTCACGGTTTACCGCCATGTCCTTGACCAAAGCCTTGAACAGGTTGGTATTCAAACCACCGCACAAACCACGGTCACTGCTCACAACCACATAACCCACACGCTTAACTTCGCGGTCGATCATAAATGGGTGGCGGTATTCCGGGTTGGCGTTAGCCAAATGCCCAATAACCTGGCGGATACGCTCCGCATAAGGACGGCTAGCAGCCATGCGCATTTGTGCCTTGCGCATTTTGCTGACCGCCACTTTTTCCATGGCGCTGGTAATCTTTTGCGTGCTTTTGATGCTCGCAATCTTACTGCGAATCTCTTTTGCGCCTGCCATGTAACACCTATCAGGTTAGCAAGCGGGAGCCTTGCGGCTCCCGCTGCGGCTTACCAGGTTTGGGTGGCCTTGAACTTCTCGATACCGGCTTTGATGCCAGAATCGATTTCGTCATTGAAGTCACCTTTAACGTTGATCTTCGCCATAAGCTCGGCGTGATCGCGGTTGAAGTAAGCAATCAGCGCTTGTTCAAAGCTACCGACCTTGGTGATTTCGACGTCAGTCAGGAACCCACGCTCAGCGGCATACAGCGACAGCGCCATGTCAGCGATCGACATTGGTGCGTATTGCTTCTGCTTCATCAGCTCGGTAACGCGCTGACCATGCTCAAGTTGCTTACGGGTCGCTTCGTCCAGGTCAGATGCGAACTGGGCAAATGCTGCCAGTTCACGGTACTGAGCCAGAGCGGTACGGATACCACCGGACAGCTTCTTGATGATCTTGGTCTGAGCGGCACCACCCACACGGGATACCGAAACACCGGCGTTCACTGCAGGACGGATCCCGGAGTTGAACATGGCCGATTCCAGGAAGATCTGACCGTCAGTGATGGAAATCACGTTGGTCGGAACGAACGCGGAAACGTCGCCAGCCTGGGTTTCGATGATCGGCAGTGCGGTCAGGGAACCGGTTTTGCCGGTCACTGCGCCGTTGGTGAACTTCTCTACGTACTCTTCGGAAACGCGGGATGCGCGCTCCAGAAGACGGGAGTGGAGATAGAACACGTCGCCTGGGTAAGCTTCACGGCCTGGTGGACGGCGCAGCAGCAGGGAAATCTGGCGGTAAGCCACTGCTTGCTTGGACAGATCGTCATAAACGATCAGTGCGTCTTCACCGCGGTCGCGGAAGTATTCGCCCATGGTGCAACCGGAGTACGGTGCCAGGAACTGCAGCGCTGCGGATTCGGAAGCACTGGCAGCAACGACGATGGTGTTAGCCAACGCGCCGTTTTCTTCCAGCTTGCGAACCACGTTGGCGATAGTCGATTGCTTCTGACCGATCGCTACGTATACACAGAAAATGCCGCTGTTCTTCTGGTTGATGATCGCGTCGATCGCCAGAGCGGTTTTACCGATCTGACGGTCACCGATGATCAGCTCACGCTGGCCACGGCCGACAGGGATCATGGCATCGACAGCCTTGTAGCCAGTCTGTACAGGCTGGTCTACCGACTTACGCCAGATCACGCCCGGAGCAACTTTCTCGACTGCATCAGTCTCGGTGTTGCCCAGTGGACCTTTGCCATCAACTGGGTTACCCAGTGCGTCGACAACGCGACCCAGCAGTTCCTTACCAACCGGAACTTCCAGGATGCGGCCAGTGCACTTGGCGCTCATGCCTTCAGCCAGAGTCGTGTATGCGCCCAATACTACGGCACCTACAGAGTCTTGCTCCAGGTTGAGAGCCATACCGAAGACGCTGCCCGGAAACTCGATCATCTCGCCGTACATTACGTCGGCCAGACCGTGAATCCGCACAATGCCGTCAGATACGCTGACGACAGTGCCTTCGTTACGGGCTTGGGAGGTCACATCGAGTTTTTCGATGCGGCCCTTGATAATTTCACTTATTTCGGAAGGATTGAGTTGCTGCATTGCTCTGCTGCCCCTTCAAACTCAAGATTTCAATGCTTCGGCAAGGCTTGCGAGTTTTCCGCGAACCGAGCCATCGATAACCAGGTCGCCGGCGCGGATGATGACACCACCTATTAGGCTGGCATCCTCCGCAACTTGCAGGCGCACTTCCCGGTTGAGTCGTGCACTGAGAACCTTGGCGAGTTTGTCTTGCTGTTCTTGGTCCAATGTAAAAGCACTGGTCACTTCTACGTCTACCGACTTCTCTTGTTCAGCCTTGTACAGGTCAAACAGAGCGGCAATCTCCGGCAATAGCGGGAGACGGTCGTTTTCGGCAACGACGTTGATGAAGTTCTGTGCTTCTACAGTGAACTTGTCGCCGCACACGTCAATAAACGTGGCGGCCTTTTCTGCGCTCGTCAGTCGCGGGGCCTTGAGCACGCGCTGCATAGTGTCGTCTTGCGACACTGCTGCAGCCAGGCCGAGCATGGCTGACCAAGAGGCCAGTTGCTGGTGGGCCTGGGCGTGCTCGAAGGCTGCCTTAGCGTAAGGTCGGGCCAACGTGGTCAATTCTGCCATGATCGCCCTCGCTTAAATTTCAGCAGCCAGTTTATTAACCAGCTCCGCGTGCGCGTTTTGATCGATTGTGGCACCCAGGATCTTCTCAGCGCCTTCAACGGCCAGGCTACCCAATTGGGTGCGCAGCGCGTCTTTGACACTGTTGAGTTCCTGCTCGATCTCGGCCTGAGCCTGAGCCTTCACACGGTCAGCTTCAACGCGAGCCTGTTCACGGGCTTCGTCTACGATCTGAGTTCCGCGTTTCTTGGCTTGCTCAATGATTTCAGCTGCTTGAGCCTTAGCTTCGCGCAGTTGTTGACCCGCTTTATCTTGGGCCAACTCCAGGTCGCGAGCTGCTCGGTTAGCAGCGTCCAGTCCAGCCGCAATCTTCTTCTGACGTTCTTGCAATGCCGCGATGACCGGAGGCCACACGAACTTCATGCAAAACAGTACAAAAATGAAGAACGCAACGGACTGGCCAATCAGGGTTGCATTAATGTTCACGCCAACACCTCGCTCGTTCGTTGTCCATCACTCTAATCAACTCGAAAATTCGAGTGATTAGCCAGCGAGTTGACCAACGAAGGGGTTCGCGAAGGTGAAGAACAGTGCGATACCAACACCGATCATGGTCACGGCGTCGAGCAGACCGGCAACGATGAACATTTTAACTTGCAGCATTGGAACCATTTCTGGTTGACGCGCTGCGCCTTCCAGGAACTTGCCACCCAACAGGCCGAAACCAATTGCGGTACCCAGTGCGCCCAGGCCGATCAACAGTGCAACAGCGATAGCGGTTAGACCAACTACAGTTTCCATCTTTCCTCCCGACTTTTACGTCGTATGGTTTAGGTTTTTTAGATTAAAGCGGTAAAACAAAATCATTTTGCGATGCTCTCTCACCCTGAGGTGAGAGGAGCACCAGACTCGCCGAAGCGGATCTTAGTGGTTATCTTCGTGTGCCATCGACAGATAGACGATGGTCAACATCATGAAGATAAACGCTTGCAAGGTGATGATCAGGATGTGGAATACAGCCCACGCCCATTGCAGCACCACGCCCAGACCGCTAAGCCAAAGCAGGCCGCTGCCGAACATTACGGCGATCAGGATAAACACCAGTTCGCCAGCGTACATGTTGCCGAACAGACGCAGAGCCAACGAAATAGGCTTGGCAATCAACGTCACGAATTCGAGCAGGAAGTTCACCGGAATCAGCAGCGCTTGAACAAAAATGTTCTTGCTGCCAAACGGGTGCAGGGTCAGTTCGCCGATAAAGCCGCCGATACCCTTGATTTTGATGCTGTAGAAGATGATCAACGCGAATACCGACAGGGCCATGCCCATGGTCGCGTTTGGATCAGTCGTCGGTACGGCACGGAATGGGAAGTGCTCATCGCCGGTGATCAGGATCGCCAACTGAGGAATCCAGTCAACCGGAACCAGGTCGATGGCGTTCATGAGGAACACCCAAACGAAAATGGTCAGCGCCAGCGGTGCGATAACTGCACTGCGACCGTGGAAACTGTCTTTAACGCTGCCATCAACGAATTCCACCAGTACTTCAACGAAGTTCTGCAGTGCGCCTGGTTGACCGGAAGTTGCCTTCTTGGCCGCCATGCGGAATACGAGGATGAAGACCAGACCAACAAACAGCGACCAGCCGAGAGTATCGACGTGGAACGCCCAAAAACCCATTGATTTAGCTTCTGCAACGGTGTGAGCAAAGCCCCAGCCGCCATCAGGTAGCTGCCCAAAGGTCAGGTTCTGTAAGTGGTGCTGGATATAGCCCGAAGCGGTTGTTTCTGCCATGGTTGCCTCAAACGCCCTAAGGTCTCGAAAGTGTTGTTCTCATTAGCAGGGGAGCGAACCAGCTGACCAGTTGGGTCAACACGAAGACGCCGAATACTGCTAGCGGCGCCAATGGCTTCACACCTGCAAACGTCAGCGCGAACAGCACTGCCGTCAAAATTAACTTGCCCGCCTCGCCGGCGTAAAACGACCGGACGATGGCTTGCGCTGCTCGGGCGCCGGAAAACCGAAAAGCCCTGTGAGCAAAATACACATTGGGTAGCAAAGCTATCAGGCCTCCGCAGAGTCCTGAATATCCGGCGACGACTCCATGCCATTGCCAGAGCCCCAGAGCAGCCAGCAATAAAACGACAAATTGAGCCAGCAAAACCGGAAAAACCGCCAAGCGATGGAACGGCAAGCGGTTTGGCGTGCGGGTTTCCATCACAACTGCTCCTCAAAGGTCGGCTACCAAAAACAAAAAACTTGGCATAATTTGTGCCGACAAAATGCGCGCAGAGTATAGGGGCGCTTAAGCCCCTATTCAACTGTCAGGTAGTGATTTCCGACTGCACGCTACATGGGGAATTGTTTCAGCGGATGTGAGCCAGCACTCCTTGAAGCTCATCCAGAGAATTGTAACCAATCACTAACTGGCCTTTTCCCTTCTTTCCGTGGCGAATCTGCACCGCAGAGCCTAGGCGCTCAGCCAGACGCTGTTCGAGCCTGGCTATGTCCGGATCTGGTTTAACCGGTTCAGCCGGCTCTTGTTTGCCGCTCAACCACTGGCGAACCAGAGCTTCGGTCTGACGTACTGTCAGGCCTCGTGCGACAACGTGTCGCGCCCCTTCAACCTGCTGATTTTCAGGCAAACCGAGCAATGCCCGCGCATGACCCATTTCCAGGTCACCGTGGGACAACATGGTTTTGATGACTTCCGGCAAGGAAATCAATCGCAACAAGTTAGCCACAGACACGCGGGACTTACCCACGGCGTCAGCGACTTGTTGCTGAGTCAGCTGGAACTCTTGCTGCAAGCGCTGCAAGGCGACGGCTTCTTCAATCGGATTGAGATCTTCGCGCTGAATGTTTTCGATCAGCGCCATCGCGATGGCGGTTTCATCCGGCACATCGCGCACCATCGCCGGGATGGTGTCCTTGCCTGCCTGTTGGCTCGCGCGCCAGCGACGTTCACCGGCGATGATCTCAAAACGGTTGCCATCAATCGGGCGAACCACGATTGGCTGCATGACGCCTTGAGTCCTGATCGAGCTGGCCAGCTCTTCAAGCGCCTGAGGATCCATGTCACGACGAGGCTGATACTTGCCGCGCTGGATCAGATCCAGAGGCAAGTGCTGCAGTTCGCTTTGATCAACCTTGACCGCTTGCTCTTCCAGCGAGCTGACCGTTGGACCACTCAGGAGTGCATCCAGTCCGCGTCCGAGACCTCGTTTCTTGACGGCCATAGGATTTCCTTAAGTTGGCTGAGGCGTGCGGGTGGTACGACGTTGACGACGAACCAGCTCGCCCGCCAGGGCAAGGTAAGCAATCGCGCCACGGGAGTTTTTGTCATAGGCCAATGCTGGCATGCCGTAGCTCGGGGCTTCGGCCAGACGAATGTTGCGCGGAATCACCGTGTCGTAGAGCTGCTCGCCGAAGTGTTCCTTGAGCTGAGCCGATACATCGTTCATCAGGCTCAGGCGCGGGTCGTACATGGTCCGCAGCAGGCCTTCGATTTTCAGGTTCGGATTCAGCAGCTCGGCAATGCGCTTGATGTTATCCACAAGGTCGCTCAAGCCTTCGAGTGCGAAGTACTCGCACTGCATGGGGATAATGACCCCATCGGCAGCAACCAGAGCGTTCAGGGTCAGCATCGACAGCGACGGCGGGCAATCGATCAGAATGTAATCGTAGCTCTCGCGAACCGGCGCCAGTGCAGTGCGCAGACGACTTTCTTTCATCTGCATTTCGAGCAATACAACTTCGGCTGCCGTCAGATCACGGTTAGCGGGCAGGAGCTGGTAACCACCGTGTTCGGAGATATGCATGGCCTGAGCCAGGTCGCATTCACCGATCAACAGGTCGTAGACCGAATTCTCGAGACCGTGTTTATCCACACCGCTACCCATGGTCGCGTTGCCTTGCGGATCGAGGTCGATCAGAAGCACGCGGCGCTTGGTCGCGACCAGCGATGCTGCGAGGTTGATACAGGTGGTGGTTTTACCCACACCACCCTTTTGGTTCGCTATTGCGAATACCTTAGCCATTCTTGCTTGCGTTCCCAATCATGCCGTGCGGCGCAGTATCAGCAGATGGCGTTGGCCTTGGCAACCTGGAACGGTCAAGGCGTGTTCGCTATCTAGACGAAAATCAGACGGCAATGCTACCAGCTCATCGGCAGGATGAACGCCCTTCATTGCCAACCAGCGCGTTTCGCTGTTGCCCAGGTGGCGCGTCCAGTTGCTGAAGTTTTCCATGCTGCTGAAAGCCCTGGAAACAATTCCATTGAATGGCAGCTCTGGCTGAAACTCCTCAACGCGACTGTGGATAACTTGCAAGTTATCCAGCTTGAGCTCGAGTTTAACCTGGGTCAGAAAACGGGTTTTCTTGCCGTTGCTGTCCAGACAGGTCACTTGAGACTCGGGAAACAGGATCGCCAGGGGAATCCCCGGCATGCCGCCGCCGCTGCCCACATCCAGCCAACGGCCGTTTTCGATGAAGGGCATCACACTGAGGCTGTCGAGCAAATGGCGTGAAACCATTTCGTCCGGGTTACGCACAGCCGTGAGGTTGTAGGCCTTGTTCCATTTGATCAACAGGGCCAGGTAGCCCAGCAATTGCTGGTGCTGGCTTTCGGTCAGTGCAACGCCCAACTGGCGTGCACCTGTGGATAACTCTTCGGCGTGTTGTGCGGTAACCAGCGAACTCAAGCGTTTTGCTCCAACGTGCGGCCAGCGCCGCGCTTTTTCAGGTGAATCATCAACAGGGAAATCGCCGCCGGCGTGACGCCGGGGATACGCGAAGCCTGACCCAGGGTCTCGGGGCGGGTTGCGCCAAGCTTGCTCTGGATCTCTTTCGACAGCCCGGAGATGTTCGTGTAATCGATATCCACAGGCAGTTTGGTATTTTCACTGGCGCGCAGACGGGCAATTTCGTCTTGTTGACGATCGATATAACCGGCGTACTTGGTTTTGATCTCAACCTGTTCGGCGACCAACGGATCTTCGGCGCCCTGCCCGGTCACTTCAACCAGGCCGACGTAGTCGATTTCAGGACGGGTCAGCAGATTGAGCAAATTGTATTCATGGGTCAGCGGTGTGCCGAATTTGGCAGCAATGGCATCGCCCTGCTCAGTGCCCGGGCGAACCCAGGTACTTTTCAGTCGCTGTTCTTCTTGCGCGATGCTTTCACGCTTGGTGCAGAAAGCAGCCCAACGGGCGTCATCGACCAGGCCCAACTCGCGACCTTTTTCGGTTAAGCGCATGTCAGCGTTGTCTTCGCGCAGGATCAGGCGGTATTCGGCACGGGATGTGAACATCCGATACGGTTCTTGAGTACCCAAGGTAATCAGGTCGTCGACCAATACCCCGATGTACGCCTCATCGCGACGCGGGCACCAGCTTTCCTTGCCCTGTGCGAGCAATGCCGCGTTAGCGCCAGCCAGCAAACCTTGAGCACCGGCTTCTTCGTAACCGGTAGTGCCGTTGATTTGTCCTGCAAAGAACAAACCGCCAATCACTTTGGTTTCGAGGCTGTACTTCAGGTCGCGCGGATCGAAGTAGTCGTATTCGATGGCGTAGCCGGGCCGCACGATGTGGGCGTTTTCCATGCCGCGAATCGATTGCACGATCTGGATTTGCACATCGAACGGCAGGGAGGTGGAGATCCCGTTCGGATACAGCTCGTGTGTGGTCAAACCTTCCGGCTCGATGAAGACCTGATGGCTTTCCTTGTCGGCAAAGCGATGGATTTTGTCTTCGATCGACGGGCAGTAACGCGGGCCAATCCCTTCGATTACACCTGAGTACATCGGTGAGCGATCGAGGTTGGACGCGATGATTTCGTGTGTGCGGGCGTTGGTATGGGTAATCCAGCAACTGACCTGAGCCGGATGCTGTTCTTTGTTGCCCATGAACGACATCACTGGGATCGGTGTATCCCCTGGTTGCTCGGTCATGACCGAGAAATCCACAGAGCGACCATCGATCCGCGGTGGTGTACCGGTTTTCAGGCGACCCACTCGCAGAGGCAGCTCACGCAGACGGTGTGCCAAAGCGATCGAAGGTGGATCACCGGCTCGGCCGCCCGAGTAATTCTGCATCCCGATGTGGATAAGTCCACCGAGGAAGGTGCCTGTGGTCAAAACCACGGCATCCGCCATAAAACGCAGACCCATTTGGGTCACTACGCCACGCACTTGATCCTGTTCAACGATCAGGTCATCCGCTGCCTGTTGAAATATCCACAGGTTGGGCTGGTTTTCCAGCGTTTCGCGTATCGCCGCCTTGTACAGAATCCGGTCGGCCTGTGCACGGGTTGCCCGCACAGCCGGGCCTTTACGCCCATTAAGTACACGGAACTGGATGCCGCCTTTATCGGTAGCCATTGCCATCGCGCCGCCAAGGGCATCGATTTCTTTAACCAGATGGCTTTTACCAATCCCGCCAATCGCAGGATTGCAGCTCATTTGCCCGAGGGTTTCCACGTTGTGGGTCAACAGCAGGGTTTTTACGCCCATGCGTGCTGAAGCAAGTGCAGCCTCGGTTCCGGCGTGACCGCCGCCGATGACGATCACTGCAAAACGGGAAGGGAAATTCACCACGCACCTCGTGCCTGTTACTAGGGGTTTTTTGGATAGACCGCGAAGTATAGGGACTTCGCCCTTCTTAAAGAACCCTTTGCACAAAATTTAACCAGCTGTGGATAAGGGCAAGATAGATAAATAAATAGAGAAGAAATTTATAAAGCTTTGTTTTTATGTTTATTTCTACTGAACCACTTTTCTGTGGATAGATTGCTGCAGGCCATATTTTACATACTGTACAGAGATTCAAAAGTCTGTGGTTATGCACCGATAAGGGGTTGGGATAAGTGCTTTAAGCCTGTGGGTAAAACATATGGTTATCCACAGGGGTGGTTATCTTCAGTTTTCAGGCCTACTTACCCACTGACCTGAGGGCTAGTTATACACAGAGCTTATTCGACGATTTAGAGGGTTTTTGGTCAATAAACAGGCAGCCGAAAACCGCTTGAATGGTCAATCCATCAAGCGGTTGGACGATCGGTCAGTGATTAAAGTGATAAACGGTACAAGCCAGCGCCGTTATTGAAGCGTAATCAGCCAGCCTGTGGGTGATGCCTCAAGTCTGTGGGTAACTCCAATTGCAGTCAGGAACACCTCATCGTGGGAGGTGACAACCAGAGTTCCCGAGTACTGTTTGAGCATGCTCTCCAGCGCCTGAACCGAAGGCAGATCCAGGTGATTGGCGGGTTCATCGAGTAACAACAGCTGTGGCGGGGACGCGGCATAAAACACACATGCCATCGCGGCTTTAAGGCGTTCACCGCCACTCAGCCGGTTACATGGCAGGTTGATTCGATCCGCATTGAGGCCCAATTGCGCCAGCCGAGTGCGTAATTCTCCTTCATTGAGCTGCCGATTGAGGGACTGCAACTGCTCAAGAACTGATCGTTCGGGCTTTAACAGTCCCAGGTGCTGGTCGAGATAAGCGGTTGTTACGAAGGTCCGGGCCTGACCTGAAACAACCGGAAGCTGACCGGCCAGTACCTTGAGCAAGGTCGACTTGCCGCACCCGTTCGGCCCCACCAGGGCAATACGCTGGCCACGAGTCAGCGTGAGATTGATCGAGCGTAAATGCTCAGCTCCCTGTGGCAGACGAGCATCGATCAACTCAGCGATTTGCACCGGTGCGCTTTGGCAAGCTTGAGGCGGGTAGACAAAGATGGCCTGTTGCTCTTCTACCTGACTCGCGGCCTGGCGCACTTGAGCAGACAATTGTTCCCGTGCCGCGTCCTGTTGTACCCGCAGTTTGCCGCTGCTCGCCTGGCTGCGTTCCTTTTGCCGGCCCAGCAAAACTTTGGCCTGATTAGCATCACTGGCCTGTTTATGGCCGCGGGATTGACTGCGTTCCAGACGCTCTTTTTGTTCACGCAGGGCCTGTTCCTGTCGCTTGCGTTCAAGCTTGGCTGACGCCAGTTGTAGCTGCGCCGCTCGAAGTTGCTCGGCTTTTGCCTGTGTATAAAACGAAAAACCACCGCCATAACGGGTGAGCCCCATGGAAGACAACTCAACAATAACCTCCATGTGCTCCAACACATCGCGATCGTGGCTGATCACCAGCAAGCCGTTGGGCCAGTTCAGCAACTGCTCATGGAGCGCACGACGGTGCTGGTGATCCAGATGATTAGTGGGTTCATCCAGTATCAACAGGTCGGCTTGAGACAATAAAGCGCCCATCAGGGCCACGCGCATGGCTTCGCCCCCACTGAGTGCTGAAGCAGGGGTTGAGGGCGTCAGGTGTGCAAGATTGTTTTGGGCCAGCTGGTCGAGCAGTTGCTGACGGATGCCCCAGCGCTCGCCGATGCAATCGAAGTCCGCTTGCTCAGTGCTGCCCTGCTCTATTCGCTCAAGGGCGCTGATAACGGGCCGTACACCGGCAAGGTCGGCAACGGTATGACCGGGTTCGGGGCTAACGTGCTGAGCCAGGTAATACACGGTGCCACTACGTGTGCAACGGCCTGTGGAGGAGGAGATATGCCCAGCGATCAGGCGTGCCAACAGGCTTTTGCCCACACCATTACGCCCCACCAGACCTGTACGGCGATGGTCGATATGCAGATCAAGGTTTGTGAACAGGGAACTGCCGTCGGGCAGGTGATAAGAAACGCTTTCCAGCGTTACACAGGTAACGAGAGCCATACGCACTCCAGAGATGCACAGATCTACCCCCTGTTGCAGGGGAGTCAAGAACTGGCCGCAAGCATCGCGGCGGCATCAATGGCGCATTGGACTAACACCTCGGTGGAATGTGGATAACTGTAGCAGTGTGACACGTTGTAGTCGCTGCCGAGGAACGAAGACTGCGATAGCCTGAAAACCGCTCGCAGCCTTCGTTCCTCGGCAGCGACTACAGTAGTGTTCTGTTACTTGCCTATACAGAAGCTGGAGAAAATCCGTCCCAACAAGTCGTCCGAGCTGAAGGCTCCAGTTATCTCGCCCAGCGAATGCTGCGCCTGGCGCAAATCCTCAGCCAGCAACTCCCCTGCGCCCGCCAGGGTCAGTTGCGCCCTGCCGTGTTCAAGTGCCTTGCTTGCGTGCTGCAACGCTTCCAGGTGCCGACGACGTGCGCTGAAGCTGCTTTCAGACGTTTGCTCGTAGCCCATGCAGGCTTTGAGGTGTTCACGCAGCAAGTCCAGACCTTCCGTTGATCGCGCACTTAGGCTGATCGTAACGTGGCCATCGTCACACACCTGCAGCGCAACGTTTTCGCCGCTCAGGTCTGCCTTGTTACGGATCAAGGTCACTTTCGCCGGATCTGGACGCTGTTCAAGAAACTCTGGCCATAGCGCAAACGGGTCGTCCGCTTCCGGTGCAGTGGCATCGACCACCAACAGCACCCGATCAGCTTCGCCAATGGCCTTGAGTGCCCGTTGCACACCGATTTTCTCCACTTGGTCGTCTGTGTCTCGCAGACCTGCAGTGTCGACCACATGCAGCGGCATGCCATCGATGTGGATATGTTCACGCAACACGTCCCGGGTGGTACCGGCAATCTCGGTCACGATGGCCGCTTCACGCCCGGCCAGGGCATTGAGCAAGCTCGACTTGCCGGCGTTGGGACGGCCCGCAATAACCACGGTCATGCCATCGCGCAGCAAGGCGCCTTGTCCGGCCTCCCGTTGAACGGTGGATAACTCTTCGCGAACCTTATCCAGCATTCCAAGTACATGGCCATCAGCCAAAAAGTCGATTTCTTCTTCCGGGAAATCAATCGCCGCTTCGACATAGATACGCAAACCGATCAATTGCTCGGTCAAGTTATGCACACGCTGTGAGAAAGCGCCCTGCAAGGAACGCAATGCGTTACGTGCAGCCTGTGCAGAACTTGCCTCGATCAAGTCGGCAATTGCTTCGGCCTGGGCAAGGTCGAGTTTGTCATTCAGAAACGCCCGCTCGCTGAATTCCCCCGGACGAGCCAGACGGCACCCCAGTTGAATGCAGCGCTGCAACAACATATCCAGAACAATCGGGCCGCCATGGCCTTGCAATTCCAGCACGTCTTCGCCGGTAAACGAGTTGGGCCCCGGGAAATACAGCGCAATGCCTTCATCCAGCACTTCACGGTTTTCGCCGTAAAACGGGCCGTAATGGGCGTAGCGAGGTTTCAGTTCACGTTCACTGAACGCTTTCGCCGCAACACTGGCGAGCGGGCCGGAAATACGCACGATTCCCACACCACCTCGGCCCTGGGCGGTCGCTACTGCGGCAATGGTTTCAGCCGGAACACTCATAATACAGGCCTCAAAACTAAAGTAACGGATAGCAAAACGCCCCACTAGGGGGCGTTTTGAGTGGTGCTCACCAGAGTAAGTTACTCGGCTGCTTTTTTGGTAGCAGCTTCAACTTTACGGGTGATGTACCACTGTTGAGCGATGGACAGGCAGTTGTTCACAACCCAGTACAGCACCAGACCAGCAGGGAACCACAGGAAGAAGAAGGTGAAGATGATAGGCATCAGCTTCATCACCTTGGCCTGCATCGGATCCGGCGGAGTCGGGTTCAGACGCTGCTGGATGAACATGGTTGCGCCCATGATGATCGGCAGAATGAAGAACGGGTCCTTGATCGACAGATCGGTAATCCAGAGCATGAACGGCGCCTGGCGCATTTCAACACTTTCCAGAAGTACCCAGTACAAGGACAGGAAGACCGGCATCTGCACCAGAATCGGCAAGCAGCCGCCCAGTGGATTGATCTTCTCTTTCTTGTACAGCTCCATCATCGCTTGCGACATTTTCTGGCGGTCATCACCAAACTGCTCTTTCAGAGCAGCCAGTTTTGGTGCCACGGCGCGCATACGAGCCATCGACTTGTAGCTGGCGGCCGACAGAGGGAAGAAGATCCCTTTGATCAGCATGGTCAGGAAGATGATCGACCAACCCCAGTTACCGACCAGGCTGTGGATATGTTGCAGCAGCCAGAAAATAGGCTGGGCAATGAACCACAGAATGCCGTAGTCGACGGTCAGTTCCAGACCTGGGGATAACTCTTTGAGCACACCCTGGCTTTTTGGACCGGCGTACAACGTAGCACTGGTTTCAGCAGTTTTGCCCGGCTCAACGGTCAAGGTTGGGCCAGTAAAACCGATGATGTAGTTGCCCTGGTTGTCTTTGCGGGTCTGAACGACGTTGTTATCGCCTTTCTGAGGAATCCACGCGGTCACAAAGTAGTGTTGCAACCAGGCAACCCAGCCACCTTGAACTGTTTCTTTCAACTGAGCCTTGTCGATATCTTTCATCGACACTTTTTTGTACGGCTCTGCACTTGTCCACAGGGCAGCGCCCAAGTAGGTGGCAGTACCGGTGGCGGTGCTGGAAGAAGGATCGGAGCTGGCGTCACGCTTCAATTGCGCGAACAGGTTGCCGCTCCACGGCTTGCTGCTCTCGTTATCAATCAAATAGCTGACTTGTACATCGTACAAACCACGCTTGAGCGTGAAACGCTTGATGTAATTGATGCCGTTTTCGCTGAACTTCAGATCAACAACCAGTTGATCCTGGCCTGGGGCCAGTTCGAAAGTCTTTTTCTCAGCGCTGAAAACAGGACGACCTGACGGACGGGCGTCCGGGCCATCAACGCCTGTCAGGCCACTTTGTGCCAGATAGGTGCGTTCGTTGCCGTTATCGAACAACTGGAAAGGAACATCCGGGTGATCCTGGCGACGTGGATAAAGCGGCAGACGCAACTGGGCAATATCACCACCCTGTGGATCGATCGCGATGTCCAAAACATCCGTTTTTACGTGGATGAGGTCTTTGCTTGCAGCCACCGGAGTTTCAGTCGGTGTGCTGGTATCTGTATTGGCGCTGGGTACATCGGCACTGTTTGAAGCGTTGTTACCTGAAACCGTGTCGGGCAAAGCCGGCGCGGTGGTGCTGCTGGCGGCAACATTCTGAGTCGGCAGGGCAGCTTGGCCGTAATCCTGGTTCCATTTCAGAACCATAACGTAGGACACGACTGCTAGAGCGACGATCAGGATCGTGCGTTTAATATCCATGATTACTCGGCCATCAAGAAGAACGGGAGGTAGGGATAGGCGGAACCGGGTCGTAACCACCGGGATTCCACGGGTGACAGCGACCTAAACGACGAAAGGTCAGCCAGCCGCCGCGCAGAAGGCCATGATTTTCAATGGCTTCCAACGCGTAGCAGGAACAACTGGGGTAGAAACGGCAGTGGCTGGCCATCAAAGGACTAATGGCATAGCGATAAAACTGGATCGGAACGAGCGCCAGTTTACGCATCAGGACTGCCTACCCCTACAGTTTCGGTTTTAACTGCTGGAACTGGCGTGTTACGGGCCAGACGCTTCCAGAGTTTGCCGAAATGCTGAATCAATTCGGGGTTCTCTACGTCACCCAAACCTTTGCGCGCGACGATAACGATATCCCAACCAACCAGTAAATCCTGGTGGAGACGAAACGATTCACGCATCAAACGCTTAAGGCGATTGCGCTCAACGGAGAGCTTTACGCTCTTTTTCCCGATTACTAACCCCAGGCGGGGGTGATCAAGATCGTTGCTACGCGCAAGGAGCAGGAGGTTTTTCCCCGGAACCTTGCCGGTGGGGGAGTCAAAGACTGCCTTGAAGTGTCGGGGAGTGAGTAACCGCTTTTCCCGACTGAAGTCCTGACTCACCACCATTGTCTGATTATCAAACTGCCAGACGTGCGCGGCCTTTGGCGCGGCGACGCGACAGGACTGCACGGCCGTTTTTAGTAGCCATGCGTGCACGGAAACCGTGAGTGCGGGCGCGTTTGATAGTGCTTGGTTGGAAAGTACGTTTCATGTCGTGCTACCTGGTTCGTCCACAACGGGCCGGAATGGCCCCCGTTTTAAGAGACCGGCGATTCTAGAGAAAGCAAGCCAATAGGTCAATTTCCAACCAGCGTTTACCGGTAAATAGATGTTTGGCGTTATGCACAAGCCTTTAGCCTGCCAACTATAGAAATAAAAAAATGAAGTATTTAAAGCTCTTTTAAAGATGTAACTACTCTTATAGGAGACATTTTCTGTGGATAACTTAATGCAGCCCTTGTAGATCAAGGCTTTCAGCGATCAGAAAGGTTGTCCAAAAACCGTGCTCTGCCTGTGCTGCACCCGCGGATAAGCTGTGCATTAAAGGCCTGTTTATCCACAGGCCAGTTATGCACAGAGTTTCGACCCCACTTGTGCAACGGGCTTAGGCCCGCTTATCCACAGACCTTATGCACATACCATTTGTCGCTTTGTTCACAGCGAAAAGCCCGATCTCTCCTTATATGCAGCTCACCTACATGTGGATAAGTGGGGCGGTGGTCGCTACAATGGCGCCTGTTTTTGCCTCACCGGCTTTCAACTTAGGGGATATCCGTGTCAGTGGAACTTTGGCAGCAGTGCGTGGAGCTTTTGCGCGATGAGCTGCCTGCCCAGCAATTCAACACCTGGATCCGTCCACTACAGGTCGAAGCCGAAGGCGACGAGTTGCGTGTGTATGCACCCAACCGATTCGTTCTCGACTGGGTCAACGAAAAGTACCTGAGCCGCTTGCTTGAACTGTTGAACGAGCACAGCAATGGCATGGCGCCTTCGTTGTCCTTGTTAATAGGCAGCAAACGCAGCTCGGCGCCTCGTGCTGCCCCCAATGCGCCATTGGCTGCAGCGGCATCTCATGCCCCGGCGCCCAGCGCACCTGCCAATACAGCTGCACCTGCCCCAGCCCCAGCGCCAAAACAGTCCGGGCATGCCAGCGAAGAGCCTTCGCGTGCCAGCTTCGACCCAATGGCCGGGGCCAGCTCGCAGCAAGCGCCAGTGCGCGCCGAGCAGCGCACCGTTCAAGTCGAGGGTGCGCTCAAGCACACCAGCTACCTGAACCGTACCTTTACCTTCGAAAACTTCGTTGAGGGCAAGTCGAACCAACTGGCTCGCGCTGCGGCGTGGCAAGTGGCGGATAACCCAAAGCACGGTTACAACCCGCTCTTCCTTTATGGCGGCGTTGGTCTGGGTAAAACTCACTTGATGCACGCGGTGGGCAACCACCTGTTAAAGAAGAACCCGAATGCCAAGGTCGTGTACCTGCATTCCGAGCGTTTTGTAGCTGACATGGTTAAAGCCTTGCAGCTCAACGCCATCAACGAGTTCAAGCGCTTCTATCGCTCGGTAGATGCCTTGCTTATCGATGACATTCAATTCTTTGCGCGCAAGGAGCGGTCCCAGGAAGAGTTCTTCCACACCTTCAACGCCCTGCTTGAAGGTGGTCAGCAAGTGATTCTGACCAGTGACCGCTACCCCAAGGAAATCGAAGGCCTTGAAGAACGTCTCAAGTCCCGCTTCGGTTGGGGTTTGACGGTAGCCGTCGAGCCACCAGAGCTTGAGACCCGTGTTGCGATCCTGATGAAGAAGGCCGACCAGGCCAAGGTCGATCTGCCTCACGATGCCGCGTTCTTTATTGCTCAGCGCATTCGCTCAAACGTGCGAGAACTCGAAGGTGCGCTTAAGCGCGTTATCGCTCACTCGCACTTTATGGGTCGCGACATCACCATCGAATTGATCCGCGAATCGCTCAAAGACTTGCTGGCGCTACAAGACAAGCTCGTCTCTGTGGATAACATCCAGCGCACAGTGGCTGAGTACTACAAGATCAAGATCTCGGACCTGCTGTCCAAGCGTCGCTCGCGCTCGGTTGCGCGACCACGCCAGGTGGCGATGGCATTGTCCAAAGAACTGACCAATCACAGCCTGCCGGAAATCGGCGATGTGTTTGGCGGTCGCGATCACACCACGGTCTTGCACGCATGCCGCAAGATCAACGAACTTAAGGAATCCGACGCGGACATCCGCGAGGACTACAAGAACCTGCTGCGTACACTGACAACCTGATGACACCAGCGCAGCTTAATAAGGCAAGGGACTAGACCATGCATTTCACCATTCAACGCGAAGCCCTGTTGAAACCCCTGCAACTGGTCGCAGGCGTCGTTGAACGCCGCCAGACCTTGCCGGTATTGTCCAACGTGCTGTTGGTTGTCGAAGGCCAGCAACTGTCGCTGACCGGTACCGACCTTGAAGTCGAACTGGTTGGTCGAGTGCAACTTGAAGAGCCGGCCGAACCAGGCGAAATCACCGTGCCTGCGCGCAAGCTGATGGATATCTGCAAAAGCCTGCCCAACGATGCATTGATCGACATCAAACTCGATGACAACAAGCTGGTGGTCAAGGCAGGCCGTAGCCGTTTTACCCTGTCCACCTTGCCAGCCAACGATTTCCCGTCGGTTGAAGAAGGCCCGGGCTCGCTGACGTGCAGCTTGCAGCAGAGCAAACTGCGGCGCCTGATCGAACGTACCAGCTTTGCCATGGCGCAGCAGGATGTTCGTTACTACCTCAACGGCATGCTGCTGGAAGTGTCGGCCGGCATCATCCGCGCGGTGGCAACCGACGGTCACCGTCTGGCCATGTGCTCGATGAAAGCTGATATCGGCCAGCCAGACCGTCATCAAGTGATTGTGCCGCGCAAGGGTATTCTTGAACTGGCGCGCTTGCTGACCGAGCCGGACGGCGAAGTGAGCATCGTTCTGGGGGCACACCACATCCGTGCCACTACCGGCGAGTTCACCTTCACCTCCAAGCTGGTTGACGGCAAGTTCCCCGACTACGAGCGTGTGCTGCCTAAAGGTGGTGACAAGGTTGTTATCGGTGACCGTCAGGCACTGCGTGAAGCGTTCAGCCGGACCGCGATTCTGTCCAACGAAAAGTACCGTGGTATCCGTCTGCAATTGGCCAATGGTCAACTGAAAATCCAGGCCAACAACCCGGAACAGGAAGAAGCAGAAGAGGAAGTAGGCGTCGAGTACAACGGCGGCTCGCTGGAAATTGGCTTCAACGTGAGCTACCTGCTGGATGTGCTGGGTGTGATGACCACTGAGCAAGTGCGTCTGATCCTGTCGGACTCCAACAGCAGCGCCCTGGTGCAGGAGTCGGACAACGACGATTCGGCCTACGTTGTTATGCCGATGCGCCTGTAACCATGCACAGCCCACGCTAGATGTCCCTCAGTCGTGTCACAGTCACCGCGGTGCGTAACCTGCACCCGGTGACCTTCTCCCCCTCTCCCCGCATCAATATCCTGTACGGCGCCAACGGCAGCGGAAAAACCAGCGTGCTGGAAGCCATCCACTTGCTGGGGCTGGCACGTTCGTTTCGCAGTGTGCGGCTCAATCCCGTGATCCAGCACGAGCAGCAAAGCTGTACGGTTTTTGGTCAGGTTGAATTGGCCGAAGGCGGGCACAGCGCGCTCGGTATCTCACGGGACCGGCAGGGGGAGTTCCAGATTCGTATCGACGGTCAAAATGCGCGCAGTGCAGCGCAGTTGGCTGAGATCCTGCCGTTGCAATTGATTAACCCTGATAGCTTCCGCCTGCTGGAAGGTGCCCCAAAGATCCGTAGGCAGTTTCTCGATTGGGGCGTGTTCCATGTCGAACCTCGCTTCATGTCGACCTGGCAGCGGCTACAGAAGGCCCTGCGGCAGCGGAACTCATGGCTGCGGCATGGTACACTCGACGCCGTTTCACAAGCGGCCTGGGACCGGGAACTGTGCCTGGCCAGTGCTGAAATTGATGAATACCGCCGCGCCTACATCAAAGCCTTGAAACCAGTCTTTGAGCAGACCTTGAGTGAGCTACTTGATCTCGAAGGGTTAACGCTGAGCTATTACCGTGGTTGGGACAAAGACCGGGAGTTGAGTGCAGTACTCGCTGCGTCTGTCCACCGGGACCAGCAAATGGGGCATACCCAGGCCGGACCACAACGTGCTGATTTGCGCCTTAAGCTGGGCGTGAATAACGCGGCAGATATCTTGTCGCGGGGGCAGCAGAAGTTGGTGGTTTGCGCGCTGCGTATCGCTCAAGGGCACTTGGTCAGCCAAGCCCGGCGTGGCCAATGTATTTATCTGGTAGATGACTTGCCCTCCGAACTGGATGAGCAGCATCGCAACGCACTGTGTCGCTTGTTGGAAGACTTACGCTGCCAGGTATTCATTACCTGTGTAGACCACGAATTATTGAGGGAAGGCTGGCAGACGGAAACGCCAGTTGCCCTGTTCCACGTGGAACAGGGCTGTATCACCCAGACCCACGACCATCGGGAGTGAAGGCATTGAGCGAAGAAAACACGTACGACTCAACGAGCATTAAAGTGCTGAAAGGCCTTGATGCCGTACGCAAACGTCCCGGTATGTACATTGGTGATACTGACGATGGCAGCGGTCTGCACCACATGGTGTTCGAAGTAGTCGACAACTCTATCGACGAAGCGCTGGCTGGCCATTGCGACGACATCACCATCACGATCCACCCGGACGAATCCATCACGGTGCGCGACAACGGCCGCGGTATTCCGGTGGATGTGCATAAAGAAGAAGGCGTCTCTGCAGCCGAGGTCATCATGACCGTACTGCACGCCGGCGGTAAGTTCGATGACAACTCCTACAAAGTATCCGGCGGATTGCACGGTGTAGGTGTTTCGGTGGTAAACGCCCTGTCCGAACTGCTGGTCCTGACGGTACGTCGCAGCGGCAAGATCTGGGAACAGACCTACGTCCACGGTGTTCCTCAGGCGCCGATGGCCATCGTTGGCGAGAGCGAAACCACCGGCACTCAGATCCATTTCAAACCGTCTGACCAGACGTTCAAGAATATCCACTTCAGCTGGGACATCCTGGCCAAGCGTATTCGTGAGCTGTCCTTCCTGAACTCCGGTGTGGGTATCGTCCTCAAGGACGAGCGCAGCGGCAAGGAAGAGTTGTTCAAGTACGAAGGTGGTCTGCGTGCATTCGTTGACTACCTGAACACCAACAAGACGCCGGTCAACCAGGTGTTCCACTTCAGTGTTCAGCGTGAAGACGGGATTGGCGTAGAAATCGCCTTGCAGTGGAACGACAGCTTCAACGAGAACCTGTTGTGCTTTACCAACAACATTCCGCAGCGTGATGGCGGTACGCACTTGGTGGGCTTCCGCTCTGCCCTGACGCGTAACCTCAATACCTACATTGAAGCTGAAGGCCTGGCCAAAAAACACAAAGTCGCCACCACCGGTGATGACGCTCGTGAAGGTTTGACCGCAATCATCTCGGTGAAAGTGCCGGATCCGAAGTTCAGCTCCCAGACCAAAGACAAGCTGGTTTCTTCCGAAGTGAAGACCGCTGTTGAACAGGAAATGGGCCGGTTCTTCTCCGACTTCCTGCTGGAAAACCCGAACGAAGCCAAGCTGATTGTCGGCAAGATGATCGACGCCGCCCGTGCCCGTGAGGCCGCGCGCAAAGCCCGTGAGATGACCCGTCGTAAAGGCGCGCTGGACATCGCAGGCTTGCCCGGCAAACTGGCCGACTGCCAGGAAAAAGACCCGGCGCTGTCCGAACTGTATCTCGTCGAAGGTGACTCTGCTGGCGGTTCCGCCAAGCAGGGTCGTAACCGTCGTACCCAGGCCATCCTGCCGTTGAAGGGTAAAATCCTCAACGTTGAGAAAGCCCGCTTCGACAAGATGATCTCTTCGCAAGAAGTAGGCACCTTGATCACCGCTCTGGGCTGTGGCATTGGCCGCGATGAGTACAACATCGACAAACTGCGCTATCACAACATCATCATCATGACCGATGCTGACGTCGACGGTTCGCACATCCGTACCCTGCTGTTGACCTTCTTCTTCCGTCAGTTGCCGGAGTTGATCGAGCGTGGCTATATCTATATCGCTCAGCCGCCGTTGTACAAAGTGAAAAAAGGCAAGCAAGAGCAATACATCAAAGACGACGAGGCCATGGAAGAGTACATGACCCAGTCGGCTCTTGAAGATGCCAGCCTGCACTTGAACGATGAAGCCCCTGGCATCTCGGGTGAGGCGCTGGAGCGCCTGGTGTACGACTTCCGCATGGTAATGAAGACCCTCAAGCGTTTGTCGCGCCTGTACCCTCAGGAGTTGACCGAGCACTTCATCTACCTGCCGGCCGTTACCCTTGAGCAGTTGGGCGACCACACTGCCATGCAAGAGTGGATGGCCAAGTATGAAGAGCGTTTGCGCCTGGTTGAAAAATCGGGTCTGGTCTACAAAGCCAGCTTGCGCGAAGACCGTGAGCGTAATGTCTGGTTGCCAGAGGTCGAATTGATCTCCCACGGCCACTCGACCTTTATCACGTTCAACCGCGACTTCTTCGGCAGCAACGACTACAAAACCGTAGTCACCCTGGGCGCTCAATTGAGCACTCTGCTGGACGAAGGCGCGTACATCCAGCGTGGTGAGCGCAAAAAAGCTGTCACGGAGTTCAAAGAAGCACTGGACTGGTTGATGGCCGAAAGCACCAAGCGTCACACCATCCAGCGCTACAAAGGTCTGGGTGAAATGAACCCGGATCAGCTCTGGGAAACCACGATGGACCCAAGCGTGCGCCGCATGCTGAAAGTCACCATCGAAGACGCGATCGGCGCCGATCAGATCTTCAACACCTTGATGGGCGACGCCGTAGAACCGCGCCGTGAGTTCATTGAGAACAACGCACTGGCAGTGTCCAATTTGGACTTCTGATGGTGGTGTAGTGCAGTCAAAAAAGGCCAACGCTTAGCGTTGGCCTTTTTTTGGTTTAAAAATTCTCTATGGCGCCAGCAAAACCCCCTGCTCTTCTTGGCACAACTCCAGCAAGAAATCCCAAACAACCCTCAACCTTACCGACTTGTGCAGCTCACGGCGGGTGCTGATCCAGTAGCTGCGTTGCACTGATTCCTCGGGCAATACACGCACCAGCTCCGGGTCGTTACTGGCCATGTAGTTGGGCAGTACGGCGATACCGAGCCCTGCTCGGGCCGCTTGTTGCTGGGCAATGACGCTTGTGCTGCGAAAGGTCACGGTCGGGGTGCGGCAAAAGTTGTTGAGAAACAGCAGCTCCTGGCTGAACAGCAGATCGTCGACGTAGCCGATCCAGTAGTGATTGGCCAGGTCATCACGGTTGTTCAAGGGCGGCGCCTTGTCGAGGTAAACGCGGCTGGCATAGAGCGCCAGGCGGTAGTCGGTGAGTTTGCGGGTTATCAACAGGTCAGCGTTGGGTCGATCCAGGTGGATGCTGATTTCTGCCTCGCGGTTGAGGATGCTGACAAAGCGTGGCACCGCCACCAGTTCCACTTCCAGCCCTGGGTAGCGTTCAAACAACCCGCGTAACCGCGACGTGATGAACATGATCCCTATTCCTTCAGTGACCCCCAGGCGGATCTTTCCCATGGGGGCGATGGCCTGGGTAATTTCCTCTTGCGCCAGCAATGCGACGTTTTCCATGGCTTCTGCGTGTTTGAGCAGCGCTTGGCCTGCGGGCGTCAGTTCGTAACCTTGTGCATGTTGCACAAACAGCGCCGCGCCCAGGTGCTGCTCGATGCTCTCGATATGCCGTGCGACAGTGCTGTGGGTCGTGTTCAGGCGTTTGGCGGCGGTGAGCAAGCGACCACTGCGTTGCAGCTCAAGAAAATATCGCATGTCATTCCAGTCGAACATGTCAGCCCCCAAGCACTATTGATATTGAGCTGTGCAAAAACGCACAAGCCATGGGTGAAATCACGCGTTTCAAACTCGAAATTAATCAATAGGATGGTGTAGGACAAGAACAATAAAGGCGAGGTGATCAATGCCATCAGCCAGTAAGGTGTACGACTACATCATTGTGGGCGCCGGACCTGCGGGTTCAGTGCTGGCCAATCGGCTGTCTGCCGATCCACGTCACAACGTGTTGCTACTCGAAGCGGGTGGGCAAGATAACTACCCGTGGATCCATATCCCCGTGGGTTACCTGTATTGCATCGGTAACCCACGCACCGACTGGTGTTTCAAAACCGAGGCGCAGATCGGCTTGCAAGGCCGTAGCCTGAGCTATCCGCGTGGCAAGGTGTTGGGCGGCAGTTCGTCGATCAACGGCATGATCTATATGCGTGGCCAAGCAGGTGATTACGACCGCTGGGCCGAGCAAGGCAATGCGGGCTGGTCCTGGAAAGACGTCCTGCCTCTGTTCAAGCGCAGTGAAAAACACTTTTCCGGCAACTCCGATCTGCATGGCAGCGATGGCGAATGGCGAGTGGAGCAACAGCGTTATACTTGGCCGATTCTCGATGCCTTTCGAAGCGCAGCCGCCGAAAGCGGAGTTGCCAGCGTCAGCGACTTCAACGGTGGTGATAACCAGGGCTGTGGATACTTTCAGGTTAATCAGAAGTCCGGTGTGCGCTGGAATGCCTCCAAGGCTTTTTTACGGCCGGTGCTTAAACGTCCGAACCTGACTGTTCTGACCGATGTTCAGGTCGATAAAGTGCTGCTTGAGAATGGCCGTGCGACGCAGGTCAGCGCACGCTGGCAAGGCACTGAACATGCCTTTGCGGCGAGTCGCGAGATTATCTTGTGTGCGGGCTCCATTGGCTCTCCGGGTATCTTGCAGCGCTCGGGTATTGGCCCACGGCCCCTGCTTGAAAGCCTGGGGATAACGGTGCTGCACGAATTACCCGGTGTTGGCGGCAATCTGCAGGACCACCTGCAATTGCGCCTGATATTCAAACTGACCAAGGCGCGCACCCTTAATCAGGTGGCCAACAGCCTATGGGGCAAGGTCGGCATGGGCCTGCGATATGCCTACGACCGCAGCGGCCCATTGGCCATGGCACCCAGTCAGTTAGGCGCGTTCGTAAAGTCCGATCCCGATCAACCCTCGGCCAACTTGCAGTATCACGTTCAACCGTTGTCCCTTGAGCGCTTTGGCGAGCCGCTGCACACCTTCCCCGCTTTCACGGCTTCAGTGTGCAACGTGCGGCCAAAGAGTCGTGGCCGGGTCGATATCCGCTCTGCCAATCCCGATGATGCGCCGCTGATTGATCCCAATTACCTGAGTCATCCTGACGATTTAAAGGTCGCAGCGGATGCGATTCGCCTGACCCGGCGCATCGTGGCCAGTGCTGCCTTGCAGGCGTTTACGCCAGAGGAGTACCTGCCTGGTAAGGACCTGCAAACCGAGCAAGAGCTGTACGAAGCTGCCGCCCGCATCGGTACGACTATTTTTCACCCTGTAGGCACTTGTCGCATGGGCCAGGACGCCGAAGCAGTGGTCGATGCTCAGTTGTGCGTCCATGGCGTATCGGGGTTGAGGGTGGCCGACGCTTCAATCATGCCTAACATCGTGTCGGGTAATACGTGTTCTCCGACCTTGATGATTGGCGAAAAAGCCGCGCAGTTAATCCTGCAGGCGTCGCTTGACTCACTGGAGCACGCAACAGACGTTAATCGCGCGGTAGCAACACCGGTCGCCTGAGTGCGATCGTGGTTTCGGGCGCAGTCATCCGGAACCGGCAGTGGACAAAAACAATAATCACTGTGGCCCAACAGGGCTGAGGACACTGAACATGTCAGACGCAATTGCAGAACAAGCGGCTCCCGCCAAGGGAACAACCGGTCGTGAAGAACGAAAGATCATATTTGCGTCATCCCTCGGGACGGTTTTCGAGTGGTATGACTTTTTCTTGTATGGCGCTTTGGCAACCGTGCTCAGCAAGCAGTTCTTTGCGGGTGTAAACGACACCACGGCGTTCATTTTTGCCTTGATGGCCTTCGCCGCCGGCTTTTTGGTCAGACCCTTCGGAGCACTGGTTTTTGGCCGATTAGGCGACATGATCGGGCGTAAATACACCTTCCTCATGACCATCATTCTGATGGGCTTATCGACCTTTGCCGTCGGCCTGTTACCGACCTACACCAGTATCGGCATTGCGGCCCCGATCATGCTCGTGTTGTTGCGCATGCTCCAAGGGCTGGCGCTGGGGGGTGAGTATGGCGGTGCGGCCACCTACGTGGCAGAGCACGCAGCTCCCGGCAAACGCGGCTTTAACACCAGCTGGATTCAATCCACCGCAACATTGGGCTTATTGCTGTCGCTGGTGGTTGTACTGAGCTGCCGTTACCTGACCGGTGATCAGTTTGAAGTGTGGGGCTGGCGCCTGCCGTTCCTGCTGTCCATCGTGCTGCTGGGCATCTCGACCTGGATTCGCATGAGCATGCACGAGTCGCCCGCTTTCGTGAAAATGAAAGCTGAAGGCAAAACCAGTAAATCGCCGATCCGCGAGTCGTTCGGTAAATGGGAAAACCTTAAAATTGTTCTGATTGCGCTGTTCGGCATCAACGCGGGCCAAGCGGTGACCTTCTATACCGCGCAGTTCTATGTGCTGTTCTTCCTCACGCAAATGCTCAGGATTGACCCGGCCCAGGCCAACATGTTGCTGATTATCAGCGTGATCATCGGTGCACCGTTCTTTATCTTCTTCGGATGGCTATCGGACAAGGTGGGGCGCAAGCCGATCCTGATGCTCGGCCTGTTGCTGGCCACAGTGCTGTACTTCCCACTGTTCAAAGCATTGAGCCACTACGCCAACCCGCAGATTGATACGGCCAGCCGTCAGTCACCGATTGTGGTGATGGCCGACCCGGCCACCTGCACCTTCCAGTTTGACCCGGTGGGCAAGGCTCGTTTTGACAGCCCGTGCGACAAGGTCAAAACCTTCCTTGTGAAACAAGGTTTGCCGTACACCTCGCAGTCGGTTGCAGCAGGCACCGAGGTACAGGTTTCGGTGGGCGAGAAGACAATCAGCGGTTTTGACGAAGCTGCCATGCGCGCGGCGGTCACTGAAGCGGGCTACCCGGCCAAGGCGGACCCGAGTTCGGTTAACCAGCCGATGGTCGTGCTGATCATGGTATTGCTGACCCTCATCGCCACCATGACCTATGGCCCGCTGGCTGCAGTGATGGTCGAACTGTTCCCGACCCGTATCCGCTACACCTCCATGTCTCTGCCCTACCACATTGGTAATGGCTGGTTTGGCGGATTTCTGCCAACGGTATCGTTTGCGCTGGTGGTCTTTACCGGGGATATCTTCTATGGGCTGTGGTATCCGGTGGTGATTACCGGGGTCAGCCTGGTGGTGGGTATGATCTTCCTCAAGGAAACCAGGAACGTGAACATCGACAAGGTTTAGCCCATCGCGAGCTAGCCCGCCCCCATAGAATTGATCGGTGGGAGCGGGACTTGTCCGCGATTTCACCACGGCGGTCAGTCAGATGTCAGACACAAAAAAACCGGCTGGAATAAGCCGGTTTTTTTATGCTCCGAGAAAAACTTATGCACGTTTTTCGACAAAAAGTCATAAATAGAAATAACGATTTAAATCATTAACTTACGACTGTTTTTTGGAAATTATCAAAATCTTGTGCACACCTTATCCACAATTTTACTGACCCACAGCGGCGGCGATTGGCGCAGCCACTGGAGGCAGTGAACCCATGTCTCGTTGAGCCTGTTCGTTCCAGGCTTGAACACGGTCGTTCAGCTCGGCGATCGCCCGTGGCCCAGTGCCGTTGGCGTACATCGGTTCGCCAATGACCAGCTCAATCGTACCGGGCTTTTTAGCCCAGCCGGTTTTAGGCCAGTACTTGCCAGCATTGTGGGCAATCGGCAGTACCGGTAACTCGGCGTTGACCGCCAGAGCCGTGCCGCCACGGGAAAACTTGCCCACCTGGCCAAACGGTACGCGGGTCCCTTCCGGAAAGATCAGCACCCAAATATTGTCCTTGAGCAGCTCATCACCTTTTTTGGCGATGTGCTTGAGCGCTGCTTTCGGGTTGTCACGGTCGATGGCAATCGGACGCAGCATCGCCATCGCCCAGCCAAAGAACGGTACATACAGAAGCTCGCGCTTGAGGACCTGGCTCAACGGCTGAAAGTAGGCCGAGAGGAAGAAGGTCTCCCAGGTACTTTGGTGGTTAGCCAGAATCACGCAAGGTCGTTGCGGGATGTTTTCAGCACCCGTCACGTTGACGTGAATGTTCAAAAACACTCGCGTCAGCCACAGAGCGCAGCGGCACCAGTACACATTAATAAACCGATAACGCGCACGGAACGGTAAAAAGGGGGCGACAAAAAAGCTCAGCGAGCACCACAGCAGAGAGCTGGTGCCCAGCAGCAGGTAAAAGAAGAAGGTTCTGATGGCCTGCAGGATCGACATAGCGACTTTTACCGATGCGGATAAAGCACGACTGAACAACCCAACACGTAAAGTGATGGGGCGTGTTCAAACCTGCTCTATTTGTGGATAAGTTCTGCGGCAACTGCCGCCAGATCGTCAAATATTAGGGTATTAACCGGTAGTTCTTTGGCCAAAGTTAGTAGGCCTTTTCCGGTTTTTACCAAAACGGGCTGAGAATCGACGGTTTGCGCAGCCTGCAAGTCACCCAAACTGTCACCGACAAACCAACATTGGGTCAAATCAGCGCCGTAATGCGCGGCAATCGTCTGCAGCATGCCCGGCTTGGGCTTGCGGCAAGCACAGCCTTCGTCGGGACCATGCGGGCAATAAACGATTAACCCGACCTCACCACCCTGCTGCGCCACCAACTCCCGTAAACGGGCGTGCATGGCGTCCAGCGTGGCGACATCGTAATAGCCGCGTGCAATGCCGGACTGGTTGGTCGCGATGGCGACTGTCCAGCCGGCCTTGCTCAACTGCGCAATGGCCTCGATCGAGCCGGGCAGTGGAATCCACTCCTCGACTGACTTGATGTAAGCGTCGGAGTCGACATTGATCACTCCATCCCGATCGAGAATCAGCAGTTTCAACGGTAACCCCTTAGCCCAGCAGTGAAATATCGGCGACGCCCAGGAACAGGCCGCGCAGACGCGCCAGCAATGCGTAGCGGTTAGCCCGCACGCTCGCGTCTTCAGCGTTGATCATCACCGCTTCGAAGAACGCATCCACCGGCTCGCGCAGGGAGGCCAGACGGGTCAGAGCTTCGTTGTACTGACGGGCAGCAGCCATTGGCTGTACCGCTTCGTCGGCCTTCTGGATGGCCGAGAACAACGAGAATTCACTGGCATTGTCGAAATAGCGGGCTTCAACATGAGTCGAAACCGTGCCTTCAACCTTGCTCAGCAGGTTCGATACACGCTTGTTCACGGCGGCCAGTGCAGCGGCTTCCGGCAATTGACGGAACGCCTGCACGGCTTGCACACGTTGATCGAAGTCCAGCGCCGATTTTGGATTCAGTGCACGCACCGACAGGTAAGTGGCTACATCCACGCCTTCGTCTTCATATCGCGCACGCAGGCGGTCGAAGATGAATTCCAGTACCTGCTCAGCCAAACCGGCCGATTTGATCTTGGCACCGAATGCGCTGACAGCGAAGTTCACCGCTTCAGTCAGATCGAGGTCGAGTTTCTTGTCGATCAGAATCCGCAAGATACCCAGGGCAGCACGACGCAGCGCGTACGGGTCTTTGCTGCCGGTCGGCAACATGCCGATGCCGAAAATCCCCACCAGGGTGTCGAGCTTGTCAGCGATGGCCACTGCAGCGCCGGTCAGGGTGCTTGGCAACTCAGCGCCAGCGCCACGGGGCATGTACTGCTCGTTCAACGCCAATGCAACGTCTTCTGGTTCGCCGTCGTTCAGCGCGTAGTAGTAACCGGCAATGCCTTGCATTTCCGGGAACTCACCGACCATTTCAGTGGCCAGGTCGCACTTGGACAGCAAGCCGGCACGGGCTGCGCGCGAAGCATCGCCGCCAATGCGCGGGGCAATGAATGCCGCCAGCTTGGAAACCCGTACAGCCTTGTCGTAAACGCTGCCCAGTTGAGCCTGGAACACCACGTTTTGAAGACGCAGGTTGAAGCTCTCGAGTGTCTGCTTCTTGTCTTGCTTGAAGAAGAACTCGGCGTCAGTCAGACGTGGACGAACCACTTTCTCGTTACCCGAGACGATCTGCTGCGGGTCTTTGCTCTCGATGTTGGCCACGGTAATAAAACGCGGCAGCAACTTGCCATCAACGTCCAGCAGGCAGAAATACTTCTGGTTGTCCTGCATGGTGGTGATCAGGGCTTCTTGCGGCACATCCAGGAAGCGCTCTTCAAACGAGCACACCAGTGGCACCGGCCATTCAACCAGCGCGGTCACTTCGTCGAGCAGGCTTGGCGGCACGATTGCAGTACCTTCCTGCATGGTCGCCAGCTCGGCTACACGCTTGGAAATCAGCTCACGACGCTCATTGAAGTCTGCCAGCACATAGGCTTTGCGCAGATCTTCGAGATAGTTGGCTGGCGCGGTGATGGTGACGTTTTCCGGATGGTGGAAACGATGTCCGCGGGAATCGCGACCCGATTTTTGCGCAAGGATCGTGCAGTCGATCACTTCATCGCCCAGCAGCATGACCAGCCATTGGGTTGGACGCACGAACTCGACCTTGCGTGCTCCCCAGCGCATGCGCTTGGGGATAGGCAGGTCGTTGAGCGAGTCTTCGACGATGGTTGGCAGCAGGCTGGCGGTCGGCTTGCCGACGATGACCTGGCTGAAGCGCAGTTTAGGACCGCTCTGATCAATTTCGCTCAGCTCAACGCCGCACTTCTTGGCGAAGCCGAGGGCTGCCTGAGTCGGGTTGCCTTCAGCATCGAAGGCTGCCTGACGGGGTGGGCCGTCGATGTTGATGCTGCGGTCCGGTTGCTGGGTTTCGAGCTGGGTCAACAGCACGGCCAGGCGACGCGGCGCGGCGTATACCTTTTTCGCGCTGAAGTTCAGACCTGCACCTTGCAAACCTTTTTCAATCCCGGCGAGAAACGCATCAGCCAGGGTATTGAGGGCTTTTGGCGGCAGTTCTTCAGTGCCCAGTTCAACCAGAAAATCTTGAGCACTCATTGTGCAGCCTCCAACTTAGCCAACACTTCATCACGCAAATCAGGTGGAGCCATCGGGAAGCCCAGCTTGGCGCGAGCTTCGAGATAGGCCTGAGCCACGGCACGGGCCAGGGTACGCACACGCAATATGTACTGCTGACGCGCGGTCACGGAAATGGCCCGGCGAGCATCCAGCAAGTTGAAGGTGTGGGACGCCTTGAGCACCATTTCGTAGCTTGGCAACGGCAGCGGCTGGTCCAGCTCGATCAGGCGCTTGGCTTCGCTTTCATAGAAATCGAACAGCTCAAACAGCTTGTCGACGTTGGCGTGTTCGAAGTTGTAGGTCGATTGCTCGACTTCGTTTTGATGGAACACGTCGCCGTAGGTCACTTTACCGAACGGGCCGTCAGTCCAAACCAGGTCATAGACGGAATCCACGCCCTGCAGGTACATCGCCAGGCGCTCAAGGCCGTAGGTGATTTCGCCAGTTACCGGGTAGCACTCAATACCGCCTACTTGCTGGAAGTAGGTGAACTGGGTGACTTCCATACCGTTCAGCCAGATTTCCCAGCCCAGACCCCAGGCGCCCAGTGTTGGCGATTCCCAGTTGTCTTCGACGAAACGAATGTCGTGTACCAGAGGGTCCAGGCCGATATGTTTCAGCGAGCCCAGGTACAGCTCCTGGAAATTTGGCGGATTAGGCTTGAGTACCACCTGAAACTGGTAGTAGTGCTGCAAACGGTTCGGGTTTTCGCCGTAGCGGCCGTCAGTCGGGCGACGACTGGGCTGCACATAAGCGGCGTTCCAGGTTTCCGGGCCCAGAGAGCGCAGAAACGTGGCGGTATGGAATGTGCCGGCGCCCACTTCCATATCGTAGGGCTGAAGCACCACACAACCTTGCTCGGCCCAGTATTGCTGGAGGGCGAGGATCAAGTCTTGGAAGGTACGCACTGCTGGCGTAGGCTGGCTCACAAATTCACCTGTTTCTTGGGCTGCGATTTAAAGAGCGGGAGTATACCCGATTCGGTCGCGCCTCCACCCTTTGGAGCCTATATGGCACGTTGTTTCTGGTGTTCAGAAGACCCGCTGTATGTGGCGTATCACGATCAAGAGTGGGGCGTGCCGTTGCGCGACGCGCATGGGCTGTTCGAGTTGTTATTGCTCGAAGGGTTCCAGGCGGGTTTGTCCTGGATCACGGTTTTAAAGAAGCGCGAGCATTATCGCAAGGTCATGTTCGGCTTCGATGTGCAACGTTTGGCGATCATGAGCGACGCAGAAATAGAAACATTGCTGCAAGATCCGGGGATCATCCGCAACCGTCTCAAGGTGGCTGGCGCACGGCGCAATGCCCAGGCCTGGCTGGCGCTGGAGGACCCGGTGGCGTTCTTGTGGTCGTTCGTGGGGGGCAAGCCGAAGATCAACCACTTCACTGAACGCCATGAATTCCCGGCGGTTACGCCGCAGGCTGAGGCCATGAGCAAAGCCCTGAAAAAAGCCGGGTTTACGTTCGTCGGCCCGACCATCTGCTACGCCTTTATGCAGGCCAGCGGCATGGTCATGGACCACGCCACCTATTGCGACCGTTACGCCGAACTGGCAAACGGCGGTTAGAATGCTGGCCTATTGCATTAAATCCTGTAGTCGCTGCCGAAGGCTGCGATAAGGTCCGAAGGACCTTCAACAATGGGGCTGCTGCGCAACCCATCGCAGCCTCGTACCTCGTCAGCGACTACAAAGCCGTTTTGTTTTGAATGGGAAAACCCTGTGGAAAAGTTTAAAGGCGCCTTGCTGGTCGGGGCTTTGCGATTGTTTGCCATGCTCCCGTGGGGCGCGGTGCAGCGCGTGGGATCGGCCATCGGCTGGTTGATGTGGAAACTGCCCAATCGATCGCGCGATGTCGTGCGTATCAACCTGGCCAAGTGCTTCCCCGAGATGGACCCGGTCGCCCGCGAGCAACTGGTGGGCCAAAGCCTCAAGGACATTGGCAAAAGCCTGACCGAGAGCGCGTGTGCCTGGATCTGGCCAGCCCAGCGCTCCATTGATCTGGTGCGGGAAGTCGAAGGCCTGGACGTCCTTAAGGATGCTTTGGCCTCGGGCAAGGGCGTAGTCGGCATCACCAGCCACCTGGGCAACTGGGAAGTGCTCAACCACTTCTATTGCAGCCAGTGCAAACCGATCATTTTTTATCGCCCGCCCAAGCTCAAGGCCGTCGACGAGTTGTTGCAAAAACAACGGGTGCAGTTGGGCAACCGCGTGGCCGCATCGACCAAAGAAGGCATATTGAGTGTCATCAAGGAAGTGCGCAAAGGCGGTCAGGTCGGTATTCCGGCCGACCCGGAGCCCGCAGAATCCGCCGGTATCTTTGTGCCATTTCTGGGCACCATGGCACTGACCAGCAAGTTTGTCCCCAACATGCTGGCGGGCGGCAAGGCAGTTGGCGTGTTTCTGCACGCACTGCGCCTGCCGGATGGCTCGGGTTTCAAAGTGATTCTGGAAGCGGCGCCCGAAGAGATGTACAGCACCGACACAGCAACCTCGTGCGCGGCCATGAGCAAGGTGGTCGAGAAATATGTGCGGGCGTACCCGAGCCAGTACATGTGGAGCATGAAACGCTTTAAAAAACGTCCGCCGGGTGAGGCGCGCTGGTACTGAAACGGATGAAAAACCTTGTGGGAGCGAGCCTGCTCGCGAAGGTCTTATGAGCGCCGCGAGTATTTAACGATATTCGCGAGCAAGCCCGCTCCCACATTAGATCTGCAGTGTCATGAGGCTTTATCCAGCTTCTTCAAAAACACAGTCATTTCTTTCTCGGCCTGTTTGTCGCCATGGGCCTGGGCTGCTGCAATCCCCTGCTCCCACGCCGTACGCGCGGCAACACGATCACCGGCTGCCAACTGCGCCTTGCCCAGCAGCTTCCAGGCGGCCGAATACGTGGGGTCAAACGCCACACAACGTTGCAGGTGCTCCGCCGCCTTGAGGTTATCCCCAAGGTCGAGATAACCCTTGCCCAGGCCAAAGCGCAGCAATGAGTTATCCACACCCTTGCCCAGCATTTTTTCCAGTGATTCCAGCATCCCTGACTCCTTAGAAAAAACTCAAGCCCACGTGGAACAGCTTCTCTACGTCGCGAATATGCTTTTTATCCACAAGGAACAAGATCACGTGGTCGCCGGCATTGATCACAGTAGAGTCGTGGGCAATCAGTACTTCTTCGTCGCGAATAATCGCGCCAATTGTCGTGCCCGGTGGCAGATTGATTTCGCCGATGCTGCGCCCAATCACCTTGCTCGACCTGGAGTCACCGTGGGCAATCGCCTCGATCGCCTCGGCCGCTCCCCGGCGCAATGAGTGCACGCTGACGATATCGCCACGGCGCACGTGGGCCAGCAAGGTACCGATGGTGGCCAACTGCGGGCTGATAGCGATATCGATTTCGCCACCCTGGATCAGATCCACGTAGGCCGGGTTGTTAATGATGGTCATCACCTTCTTTGCACCCAGACGCTTGGCCAGCAACGAGGACATGATATTGGCCTCGTCATCGTTGGTCAGGGCCAAAAATACGTCGGCGTCCGCAATGTTCTCTTCGAGCATCAAGTCGCGGTCTGAAGCGCTGCCCTGCAGCACCACAGTGCTGTCGAGGGTGTCGGACAAATAGCGGCAACGTGCCGGATTCATCTCGATGATCTTGACCTGATAACGGCTTTCAATCGCCTCGGCCAAACGCTCACCGATTTGTCCGCCTCCGGCGATCACAATGCGTTTGTAGCTTTCGTCGAGACGGCGCATTTCGCTCATTACTGCGCGAATGTTGGCCTTGGCGGCGATGAAGAAGACCTCATCGTCAGCCTCAATGACCGTATCGCCACGGGGAGTGATCGGTCGATCACGTCGGAAAATCGCCGCTACTCGCGTATCCACATTCGGCATGTGCTCGCGTAGCTGGCGTAATTGCTGACCAATCAATGGGCCGCCGTAGTACGCCTTGACCGCCACCAGTTGCGCCTTGCCTTCAGCAAAGTCGATAACCTGCAAGGCACCGGGGTGCTCGATCAGGCGCTTGATGTAATTGGTTACTACCTGCTCAGGGCTGATCAATACGTCGACCGGGATGGCGTCGTTATCGAACAACTCCTGGCCGCGTGTCAGATAAGCCGCCTCGCGTACCCGGGCGATTTTGGTCGGGGTATGAAACAGCGTGTAGGCCACCTGGCACGCGACCATATTGGTCTCGTCGCTGTTGGTGACCGCCACCAGCATGTCGGCGTCATCCGCCCCTGCCTGACGCAGCACGTTGGGCAACGAGGCTCGGCCTTGCACGGTCCGAATATCGAGCCGATCACCGAGGTCGCGCAGGCGCTCACCATCGGTGTCGACCACGGTGATGTCATTGGCTTCGCTGGCCAAATGTTCTGCCAGCGTACCGCCGACCTGGCCTGCGCCGAGGATGATGATTTTCATGCCTGCAATCCCTAATCAGTTAGCCGCGAGCGGCAGCGATTTTGATCAATTTGGCGTAGTAGAAGCCGTCATGCCCGCCCTCTTGCGCCAGCAACTGGCGGCCGTGGGGTTGCTTGATGCCGAACTGCCCGGCGATATCCAGCTCTCGGGCACCCGGGGTACGGGCGAGAAAGGCTTCGATCACGTCGGTGTTTTCAGTCGGCAATGTCGAGCACGTGGCATAGAGCAAGATGCCACCGACTTCCAGCGTTGGCCACATCGCGTCCAGCAGTTCGCCTTGCAAGGTCGCGAGTGCGGCAATGTCGTCCGGTTGGCGGGTCAGCTTGATGTCCGGGTGACGGCGGATAACGCCGGTCGCCGAGCACGGCGCATCGAGCAGGATGCGCTGGAACGGCTTGCCGTCCCACCAAGTGGCGGTGTCGCGGCCATCGGCAGCAATCAGCTCGGCGCTCAGCCCCAGACGCTCAAGGTTCTCGCGCACACGCACCAGACGCTTGGCTTCGAGATCGACCGCCACCACGCCCGCCAGTGCAGGTTCGACTTCCAGGATGTGACAGGTTTTGCCGCCCGGCGCGCAGCAGGCGTCAAGTACGCGCTGGCCCGGCGCCAGGTCCAGCAGGTCAGCGGCCAGTTGCGCAGCTTCGTCCTGCACGCTGATCCAGCCCTCGGCAAAGCCTGGCAGGTTGCGCACATCGCACGCTTGGGCCAGTACGATCCCGTCCTGGCTGTAGACGCACGGTTGGGCTTCGATACCGGCTTCGACCAGCAGTTGCAGATACGCATCGCGGCTGTGATGACGGCGGTTAACCCGAAGAATCATCGGCGGATGGGCGTTGTTGGCCGCGCAAATGGCTTCCCATTGCTCAGGCCAAAAGGCCTTCAGGGATTTTTGCAGCCAGCGTGGGTGGGCGGTACGCACCACCGGATCATGCTCAAGTTCGGCCAACAAGGCTCCGCTCTCGCGCTGGGCGTTGCGCAGTACGGCGTTAAGCAGGGCTTTGGCCCATGGTTTTTTCAGCTTGTCGGCGCAGCCTACGGTTTCGCCGATGGCAGCGTGGGCTGGAATACGGGTGTAGAGCAGTTGATATAAACCCACCAACAGCAGCGCTTCAACATCGGCGTCGGCGGCCTTGAACGGCTTTTGCAGCAATTTGTTGGCCAGCGCCGACAAGCGCGGCTGCCAGCGCGCGGTTCCGAATGCCAGGTCCTGAGTCAGGCCGCGATCGCGAACCTCTACCTTGTCCAGTTGCAGCGGCAAGGAGCTGTTGAGCGATGCTTTGCCGTTCAACACTGCTGTCAGTGCCTTGGCAGCGGCCAGACGAGGGTTCATTGCGCGTTTTCCGTTTGACCGAGGGTGATGCCGACAGCGAATTTCTCACGGCGACTGTTGAAAAAATCACTGAAGTTCAGCGCTTTGCCGCCAGGTAATTGCAGGCGTGTCAGGCACAGCGCGCCTTCACCGCAGCCGACGATCAGGCCGTCTTTGCTCGCCGCAATAATTTGCCCTGGCGCGCCTGTGGCGTCAGCAACCGTCGCGGCCAGCACTTTAAGGGCTTCGCCACTGAGCGTGCTGTGGCAAATTGGCCAAGGGTTGAAGGCGCGAATCAGACGCTCCAGCTCAACAGCCGGGCGGTTCCAGTCGATGCGTGCTTCGTCTTTATTGAGCTTGTGAGCGTAGGTCGCCAGGGTATCGTCCTGCACTTCGCCTTGCAGCGTGCCCGCGGCCAGGCCTGCAATGGCCTGGATGACGGCCGGTGGGCCCAGCTCTGCAAGACGGTCGTGCAGGCTCCCGCCGGTGTCGTCGGCAGTGATCGGGGTGACAGACTTGAGCAGCATGGGGCCGGTGTCCAGACCCGCCTCCATGCGCATCACGGTCACACCGCTTTCACTGTCGCCCGCTTCGATGGCGCGCTGAATCGGCGCCGCCCCACGCCAGCGTGGCAACAGGGACGCGTGGCTGTTAATGCAGCCCAGACGCGGAATATCCAGCACCACTTGAGGCAGGATCAGCCCGTATGCCACCACCACCAGCAAGTCCGGCTTGAGCGCGGCCATTTCGGCTTGAGCTTCTGGGGCGCGCAGGGTTGGCGGCTGCATGACCGGGATGTTGTGCTCCAGGGCAAGCTGCTTGACCGGGCTTGGCATCAGCTTTTGCCCACGCCCGGCCGGGCGATCCGGTTGGGTGTAAACCGCGACGATCTCGTAAGGGGTGCTCAGCAACGCCTTGAGGTGTTCAGCAGCGAATTCTGGGGTGCCAGCAAAGACGATGCGCAGTGGCTCAGTCATGGATTACTCACTTGGAATAGGGGGCGCGGGAACAAGCGGCATTGAGCCCGCGAAGGTCAGGCTGACTCATTTCTAATGTGGGAGCGGGCTTGCTCGCGATGACAGCAACTCGATCTCTGTGAAAATCGCGTCGCCTTAATCGCGAGCAAGCCCGCTCCCACATCGGATCTCTGCATATACGAGAGTGTTGTCCGGGATAGGTCCGCTCGGGGTCGATCAAGCGTTCTGGCGGTGCAGTTTTTCCAGCTTCTTCTTGATCCGGTCACGCTTGAGCGTAGACAGGTAATCGACGAACAGCTTGCCGTTGAGGTGGTCGCACTCGTGCTGAATGCACACGGCCAGCAGGCCTTCGGCAATCATTTCGAAAGGCTTGCCGTCACGGTCCAGCGCTTTGATCTTGACGCGCTGCGGGCGATCAACGTTTTCGTAGTAACCCGGTACCGAGAGGCAGCCTTCCTGATACTGGCCCATCTCGTCGGACAGGATTTCGAACTCAGGGTTGATAAACACCATGGGTTCGCTGCGGTCTTCGCTCAGATCCATGACCACGATGCGTTTGTGCACGTTGATCTGGGTAGCCGCCAGACCGATACCCGGCGCCTCGTACATGGTTTCAAACATGTCATCGATCAACTGACGGACTTCGTCGTCCACAACCGCCACGGGTTTGGCGATGGTACGCAGACGCGAGTCTGGGAATTCGAGGATGTTCAAAATAGCCATAAGTTTGATTGGTGCACTGTGTGAAAGATTCAAAAACGGTTGTCAGGTGGGTCCTGTGGACTCGAGCAACCTGTGCAAAACGTCTCCTTCAGAGAGAACCCGCTCGGGCTCTGGCGTTTCACGCGAGCGCACATAATAAAGGGATTCACCCGCGGATGAAACGACTAGCTGCCGGGCTGCACGCACAGCTGGGCGGTGCATGTCTCAATTTGAAACCTGTGTGATCAGCCTCTTGGCGGCGTTCAACTAATGTTGGGTTTCCACGCACGATTTCAATCCTGAACCGGGTGCTCAATCCTGCCGTTTCCATAGTTTGCTAAACAACTTGTCAACAGACTTATCCACAGCTTGTGCCTTATGTCCAGATGGAATAACCGATCAAGGATGATCCCATGTCGCTGTCAGAAATATCCCCAGCAGAGCTCGAAGCCCGTTTGCGTTTGCACCGCCTGCCCGAGGTTGGGCCACGGCGTTACTACACCCTTTTTAGCGCCTTCGGTTCGGCCAGTTCGGCGCTCAGTGCGCCTGCCAGTGCCTGGCAGGCATTGGGACTGCCCACAGCCTGTGCCCAAGCGCGGCGCAGCCCGCAAGTTCGTGACGGTGCCAGCGCTGCATTGCGCTGGCTTGAGCGCTCCAGCCACCATGTGCTGCTTCATGATCAGGCCGATTACCCTGCGTTATTGAGTGAACTGAGTGATGCGCCACCCCTGTTATTCGTGGCCGGAGATCCTACTATTCTGGAAAAACCGCAGCTGGCGATGGTCGGTAGCCGGCGTGCTTCACGGCCGGGTCTGGACACCACCGCAGCCTTTTCTCGCAGCCTTGCCGCAGCTGGTTTTGTGATTACCAGCGGGCTGGCGCTGGGGGTAGACGGCGCCGCACATCAAGCGGCGCTGGAGGTTGGCGGACAGACGGTGGGTGTATTGGGCACGGGGTTGCAAAAACTTTATCCACAGCGCCATCGCGCCTTGGCAGACGCAATGATTGCCAGCGGCAGCGCGGTGGTTTCGGAGTTCCCTCTGGACGCCGGACCACTACCGGCCAATTTCCCGCGGCGCAACCGCATCATCAGTGGTTTATCCCTTGGCGTGCTGGTGGTCGAGGCCAGTGTGGCCAGCGGCTCGCTGATCACTGCTCGTCTGGCGGCCGAACAAGGTCGCGAGGTGTACGCCATGCCCGGTTCAATCCACCACCCGGGGGCACGGGGTTGTCATCAGTTGATCCGCGATGGCGCCACCTTGGTCGAAACCGTCGAACATATTCTGGAAGGCCTGCGGGGCTGGCGCTCAATGTCGCTATCTACTACAGATTTGTTTACACCAAGCTGTCATCCACTGGTGCAATTGTTGCAGGCAGCGCCTCAAACCAGCGAAGCGCTGGTTAATGCCAGTGGCTGGGATTTACCCCGGTTGCTGGCTGCTATGACCGAACTTGAACTGGCAGGGCATGTGGTGCTGGAGGGCGGGCGTTGGTTTGCGCGCCCCAGCTAAGTACACTGCGCGCAGCACATATCTGGAGACATTCGATGATCAGCACCTGGCGCGTCCAACAAGCTGCAAGAGCCATTCGCGCAGGCGCGGTAATTGCCTATCCGACCGAGGCGGTGTGGGGGTTGGGCTGCGACCCGTGGGATGAGGAAGCGGTCGAGCGGTTGCTGGCGATTAAGTCGCGGCCTGTGGATAAAGGCCTGATTGTGGTGGCAGACAACATTCACCAGTTCGACTTTCTGTTTGAAGACTTCCCCCAGAAATGGATCGACCGCATGGCCAGCACCTGGCCGGGGCCGAACACCTGGCTGGTGCCCCATCAGGGCTTGTTGCCCAAGTGGATCACCGGTGTTCATGACACCGTGGCGCTTCGCGTGAGTGATCACCCACTGGTGCGTGAGCTCTGTGCGTTGGTGGGGCCGATCGTATCGACCTCGGCCAACCCCGCGGGCTTGCCGGCTGCGCGTACTCGGTTAAAAGTTGAGCAGTATTTCCGTGGGCAAATTGATCATGTACTGGGCGGTAACCTGGGCGGGCGTAAAAACCCGAGCCTGATCCGCGACCTGGCCACCGGCAAGGTGGTTCGCCCGTCTTAAAAAGCACTCCCATCCTTGTGGGAGCGAGCCTGCTCGCGAAGGTCCTTAACGATAGCGCGTTCACTGGATAAACGCGGCGCTCTTGAGGCTTTCGCGAGCAGGCTCGCTCCCACGAGGGAGTGATCAATCGAGGTGTTTTTATTAAGGCAACAAAATCGTTGAGCCCGTTGTACGGCGTGCCGATAACTCGGTCTGTGCCCTGGCCGCATCACTCAGCGCAAAACGCTGGCTGATATCAACCTTGATGCTGCCACTGCGAATCATCTCAAACAGCTCATCGGCCATTGTTTGCAGGTTTTCGGCGTTATTGGCGTAAGTGGCCAGTGTCGGCCGGGTGACGTACAGCGAACCTTTCTGCGACAAAATCCCCAGGTTCACCCCCGTCACTGCGCCAGAGGCATTACCAAAGCTGACCATCAGTCCGCGAGGTGCCACGCAGTCCAGCGAGGTTAGCCAGGTGTCTTTGCCTACGCCGTCATACACAACAGGGCACTTCTTGCCGTCGGTCAATTCCAGTACACGCTGGGCCACATCTTCATGGCTGTAGTCGATGGTTTCCCATGCGCCCAGCGCTTTGGCATGTGCAGCTTTTTCGGCTGAACTGACGGTGCCGATCAGCTTCACGCCCAGCGCTTTTGCCCACTGGCAGGCAATCGAACCGACGCCACCGGCGGCGGCATGAAACAAGATAGTTTCGCCACCTTTGAGCTCGTAGGTCTGACGCAGCAAGTACTGCGTAGTCAGGCCTTTCAGCATCACGGCGGCGGCCTGTTCAAACGAAATGTCGTCGGGCAGCTTCACCACGTTCGCGGCGGGCAATACATGCAGCTCGCTGTACGCCCCCAGCGGGCCGGTTCCGTAAGCCACGCGGTCGCCGACCTTAACGGTGTGCACGTCACTGCCCACCGCATCAACGATCCCCGCGCCTTCATTGCCCAGCCCGGATGGCAGTTCAGCCAGTGGGTACAAGCCGCCCCGGTAATAGGTATCGATGAAATTCAGACCGATGGCCTGATTGCGTACCCGCACTTGCTGCGGGCCCGGCTCGGCGGGCTGGTAGTCGACATACTCAAGCACTTCAGGGCCACCGTGGGCCCGAAACTGGATACGTTTAGCCATCTGCATTGTCCTCGCTCATTTCACGAAGCCACCATCCAACGCTTAAGCGTGACCTTCGTCAACAGCGGTGATGCGGGGTGCGGTGTTATGCTAGCGGCCCTTTGCCGCCGGCCCCGCTCAGAACGAAGTGCCGCGTCGCTTTGCCCGATTTAAGGTGATGTCATGACTACTCGCACCGAGGCTGTAAAAGCCTACCTGCTCGACCTTCAAGACCGCATTTGCAACGCACTGCAAACTGAAGACGGCGGCACGCAATTCATTGAAGACGCCTGGCAGCGCCCGGCGGGCGGCGGCGGTCGCACCCGTGTGATCGAAAACGGCCATGTGATTGAAAAAGGCGGGGTTAACTTTTCCCACGTATTTGGCAGCGGCTTGCCGCCATCCGCCAGCGCCCATCGCCCTGAACTCGCGGGCCGTGGGTTTGAAGCCTTGGGTGTGTCGCTGGTGATCCACCCGCACAACCCGCATGTACCCACGTCCCACGCCAACGTGCGTTTTTTCATCGCTGAAAAAGAGGGCGAAGAGCCGGTCTGGTGGTTCGGTGGCGGCTTTGACCTCACGCCTTACTACGGCGTTGAAGAAGACTGCGTGCATTGGCACCGTGTGGCCGAGCAGGCGTGTGCGCCGTTTGGCCCCGACGTGTACCCGCGCTACAAGGCCTGGTGCGACACCTACTTCCACATCAAGCATCGCAATGAGCCGCGCGGCATCGGCGGCCTGTTTTTTGATGACCTGAACGAGTGGGATTTCGACACCTGTTTCGCCTTTATTCGTGCCATTGGCGACGCCTACATCGACGCCTACCTGCCAATCGTCCAGCGTCGCAAAAACGACGAATACACCGCCCAACAGCGTGAATTCCAGGAGTTCCGCCGTGGCCGCTACGTTGAATTCAACCTGGTCTATGACCGTGGCACCCTGTTTGGCCTGCAATCGGGCGGTCGCACCGAGTCGATCCTGATGTCGCTGCCGCCGCAAGTTCGCTGGGGCTACGACTGGAAAGCCGAGCCGGGCAGCCCGGAGGCGCGTCTTACCGACTACTTCTTGCAGGACCGCGACTGGTTAGCCAACGCCTGACATTGCCCGAGGAGTTTGCCTGATGGACCGTTACGTCGTTTTTGGTAACCCGATTGCTCACAGCAAATCCCCGGTACTGCATCGCCTGTTTGCCGAACAAACCGGTCAGGTCATGCAATACGACACCTTGCTCGCGCCACTGGATGATTTTGCTGGCTGCGCGACGGAGTTCTTCCTTCAGGGGCGTGGCGCCAATGTGACGGTGCCCTTCAAAGAAGACGCCTACCGGCTGGCCGATAAACTGACGGCCCGCGCTCACCGTGCAGGTGCCGTCAACACGCTGAGCAAGCAGGCAGATGGCAGCTTGCTGGGGGACAACACCGACGGTGCAGGTCTGGTACGCGACCTCACGGTCAATGCCGGTTTCAGCCTCAAGGGCAAACGCATCCTGGTACTGGGCGCAGGCGGTGCGGTGCGGGGGGCGTTGGAACCCTTGCTGGCCGAGGGGCCGGCTTCTGTGACCATCGCCAATCGCACGGTTGAGAAGGCCGAGTTGCTGGCCGAACTGTTCAGCGACCTGGGCCCGGTAGCGGCCAGCGGTTTTGACTGGTTGCACGAGCCGGTCGACCTGATCATCAACGCCACCTCGGCCAGCTTGAGCGGTGAATTGCCACCCATTGCCAGCAGCCTGATCGAGCCGGGTAAAACCCTGTGCTACGACATGATGTACGGCAAGGAACCCACGCCGTTTTGCGTCTGGGCCGCCGGGCATGGCGCAGGTCAGGTCATGGACGGTCTGGGGATGCTGGCCGAACAGGCGGGCGAAGCGTTCTACCTGTGGCGCGGTGTGCGCCCTGATACGGCTCCGGCGTTGGCCGAGTTGCGCAGGTTGCTGGCGCTGTAAAGCAAGCGCTCAGCCCATCCCTTCGTGAGAGGGTTGGGCTGAGGGCCGACCTTAGGCCTCAAACAGAATCGGGCATTTATCCGCACCTTCCAGTTTTTTCAATTCCTCCACCACCTGCGCCCGCGCCCGGCGCAAGGTCAAACTGCGCCCCAGGCCCTGTAACCTGCGAGCCTCCTGATGCAACATTTCAACCCCTGAATAATCGATAAAGTTGATGTGCTGCGCCTCGATCACCACCCGCCGGCCCTGGGTGCGCTGCAAACGCACTTGCAGGTAATGGGCGGCGCCGAAAAAGATCGAACCGCCAACCCGCAACACCTCTTCGTCGCCCTCGCGCCATTGTTGAATGCGCGGGCGCGAGGTGCGCTTGAGATAGAAAAACAGCGAGGCCAGCACCCCGGCGTAAATTGCTGTTTGCAACTCCAGCAACAGGGTTGCGACGCAGGTCAGCGCCATCACTGCGAACTCGGCGCGGCTTACCCGCCACAGCGCCCGAATACCTCGCGTGTCTACCAGCCCCCAGCAAATCAGCAAAATACTCCCTGCCATCGCCGGGATCGGAATGTGCGCAATCAGCTTGGACCCGGTCACGGCGAACAACGCCACCCACAGCGCTGAAAACACCCCGGCCAGCGGTGAACGGGCTCCTCCTTCGTAGCTCAACCCCGAGCGTGTAAAGGAACCCGACGACAAATACCCCGAGAACAGCGAGCCCACCACGTTGGAAAGGCCTTGTGCGCGCACTTCCTGATTGGCATCGAGCATCTGCTGCGAACGTGTTGCTAACGAGCGGGCAATCGACAAGCTGGTCACCAACCCCAGCATGCCCACCGCCACGGCGCCCGGCAGCAAGCGCAAGAAGGTGTCCACATCCAGGGGGAGCGGGCTGAAGGGCGGCAAGCGGCCCACAAACGATTGCACCCGCTCGACATGCCCGAACACCTGCGGCAACAGCCACACTGCAAGGCTGGCGAGCACCAGGGTGATCAGCAATGTGGGCCAGCGTGGTAGCCAGTGTTTGAGCGCGATACCCAGTGCCAAGGTGCCCGCCCCCAGCCCCAGTGAGGCGGGATCGAATTGGCGAACATGGGCAAGCAGCGTCAACAGGCTGTCCAGAGCGGTAGCCCTGCTCGGTAAGTCCAGGCCCATTAGGTTCGGTAACTGGCCCAGCCCAATCACCACGGCCGCGCCCAGGGTGAAACCGAGCACCACCGAATGCGAGACAAAATTGGCGAGCGCGCCAAACTTCAGCACCCCCAATAGCCACTGAAACACCCCGGCCAGAAACGTCAGCAGCAGGACCAGGCCGATGTAATCCTGAGTGCCGGGCACCGCCAGCGGGCTGACGCTGGCAAACAGCACGATGGAAATTGCCGCCGTAGGGCCGCAAATCAAATGCCACGACGAACCCCACAAGCAAGCGATGATCACCGGCACGATGGCCGCATACAGCCCGTACTCGGGCGGTAAGCCGGCGATCAGGGCGTAGGCGATGGACTGCGGCAACGCCAGAATTGCACCACTGAGCCCCACCACTGCATCGCGGCTGACGCTGGCGCGGGTTTGCTTGGGCAGCCAGCTTAAGAAGGGCAATAAGTGTGTGAGTTTGGGCCAGGCCATGTAGGACTCTTCAGATATCGGTCTTGGGCAGAGTGTCGTTTAACCCTGCCGGGTTCAAGCTGCCGGGTTGTGGATAACGTGCCGTGCGCTCCAGGTCGTCGAGGTCGATGTGGTTGCGCATATATTGCTGGCTGGCGTCGACCCACGGTTGATGATCCCAACTGGTGAGCTTGCCTGTGGCCAGCGCTTGTGTGACCAGTCGTCTGCGACGCTGGCTGGCAAGCACTTGCTGGTGAATCAGGGGGATGTCCCATTTGGCCCGTGCCTGGGCCAAAAATGCGCTGAACAGCGCCTGATGCCCGGGTGACTGACTGAGTTCTTGCTGTTCACGCGGGTCGTTGTGCAGGTCATACAGCAGGCAAGGATCGTCTTCACTGTAGATAAATTTGTAGGCCCCACGGCGGATCATCATCAACGGGCTGATGGTCCCTTCGGCCATGTACTCGCCAAACACTTCGTCATGCCCGCCTTCGCCGCGCAGATGAGGCACCAGCGAACGACCGTCCAGCGCCAGATTGTCCTCCAGCGTGCCACCCGCCAGTTCGACAAAGGTGGGCAGCAGGTCGGCGGTCGATACGGCGGCGCCAATGCGCGCCGCATCAAATTGCCCCGGTGCGTACACCACCAGCGGCACCCGTGCGGCCATCTCGAACCAGTGCATTTTGTACCAAAGCCCGCGCTCGCCCAGCATGTCGCCGTGATCGCCGGAAAACACGATCACCGTGTCATCTGCCAGCCCGGTGTCTTCAAGGGTTTGCAGCAGTCGACCGATGTTGTGGTCGATGTAGCTGCACGCGCCGAAATACGCGCGGCGGGCGTCGCGAATCTTATCCACAGGCAGCGGCTTGTCCCAGAGATCGTAGGCTTTGAGCAGGCGTTGCGAGTGCGGGTCGAGGCTGGCTTGTGGCGGGGTTTCGGGTAGCGGAATCTCTTCGTCGCAGTACATATCCCAGAACGGTTTGGGGATGGTGTACGGGTCGTGTGGATGGGTCATGGACACGGTCAGGCAAAATGGTTGATCGCCGTCCTGACGTATGTGATCGAACAGGTATTGCTGCGCCTTGAACACCACTTCTTCATCGAAATCCAGCTGATTGGTGCGCACACACGGCCCGGCTTGCAGCACCGAGGCCATGTTGTGGTACCAGCTGGGCCGCGCATCCGGCTCATCCCAATTGACCGACCAGCCATAGTCGGCGGGGTAAATATCACTGGTCAGGCGCTCCTCATAGCCATGCAATTGATCGGGCCCGCAAAAGTGCATCTTGCCCGCCAGTGCCGTGCGATAACCCAAACGGCGCAGGTAGTGTGCATAGGTCGGCACATCCGCGGGCAAGTCCGCCGCGTTGTCGTAGGCGCCGATTTTGCTCGGGAGCTGGCCGCTGACTAGGGTGAAGCGCGACGGCGCGCACAGCGGGCTGTTGCAGTACGCCGCGTCGAACACCACGCCTTGAGCCGCCAAACGGCTCAGGTGCGGGAGTTTGATCGGGGACGGGCCGTAAATCGGCAACAACGGGGCGGCCATTTGGTCTGCCATGATGAACAGGATATTTTTGCGCGACATAAGGGGGCGGCCTTTCAATAATTTATGCGAAAGTGCTGACAAGCAGCATGAAGGCCACGTTTGTCGTGGTAAAACCCATGCACCGCAATAACTCGGATAAGCACAGCTAATGTATGAAGCGCTGGGTAATGTGTCCCTCGACCTGCTGCGCACTTTTGAGGCGGCAGCCCGACATCGCAGTTTTACCGCCGCGGCACAGGAACTGGGTACTACCCAGCCAGCCATCAGCCAGCAACTCAAACGGCTGGAACAGCGCTTGGGTGTTCGCTTGTTTGATCGAATCTATCGCGGCATTGCCCTGACCGAGACGGGCCTTGGCCTGTTCTTGCATGTTCAGGCGGGTTTGCAACAAATCGACGCAGGTTTGCAGGCGTTACGTGAACAACCTGCCCGTGAAGTGCTGCAAGTCGCCACCGACTTTGCCTTTGCGGCGTATTGGTTGATGCCGCGTCTGCCGCGTTTTCACGGGCTTTACCCACACATTGATGTAAGTCTGATTACCCGCGAGCGTAGTCATGACGCCCTGCATGGCGATATCGACGTGGCAGTAGTGTTTGGCCAGGGGCGATTTGCTCAGGGTGAGTCCCAGTGGTTGTTCAACGAAGAAGTATTCCCGGTGTGCAGCCCGCACTTGCTGTCCGGCCAGGCGCTGCCGCTAGCGGCTCAGGCCCTGGGCGATTTCCCCTTGCTGCAATTGCGCGGTGAACATGCTCGCCAGTGGTTCGACTGGTATCGGCTATTTGACGCCCTCCAGCTTGGGCAGGCGCCTGCGCCGGGCCAGCTACGGTTCGACAACTACACGCTGCTGATTCAGGCCGCCATCGCCGGGCAAGGCATGGCCATTGGGTGGAAGCACCTTGTGGATAACTTGCTGGAGCAGGGTGTGCTGTGCCGCCCGTTTGCCGAGTCGGCTCAATCGGAATTTGGCTATTACGCGGTGATGCCTGCCCGAAAACGGCGTGGCAGGCTGGTCCAGGTCTTTGTCGACTGGATGCTGGCGGAGCAGAATGCGGGTGCAAGCCAGTGACCCAATTAAATGCATCCTTTAACACGAGGCCCCCTATGCAACGAATTAAGGGCTACCACGCCCACGTCTACTTCGACGCCTCGACCATCGATCAGGCGCGAGCTTTATGCGAAGAGGCCAGGCAACTGTTTGGCGTCACCATGGGCCGCGTCCACCAACGCCCGGTCGGCCCGCATCCGGACTGGAGCTGCCAGCTGGCGTTCGGCCCGGAGCTCATCGGCATCGTCCTGCCGTGGCTGGCGCTCAACCGCAACGGACTGGTGGTGTTCTTGCACCCTGATACCGGCAATGACCTGCGCGACCACACCGACCATGCGATCTGGATGGGCGCGATTCGGCCGCTGGATTTGTCTGTGTTTTAAACGGGGGCGCGCAGTTCAGCGCCCGGTTTAACCCTCTCCTACATACTATTTTTAGTTACGGAAATATCCGACATTAAGTACGGCGGCTTCGCTGTGGTCATATTTTGGTACAAGGCCTAAAGTTTTCAGGGCGATAAGATTTTTAATATTGAATCTTGGATGGTGTATGGAAATAACACGTCCAAAACCATGTTTCGCGCTGTGCTCTGGAGATTAAATGTTTCTGGTGGCTGTATTTAATCCTCCTGTGGATAAGGCGATACATCAGTAATATTGGAGGCTGGTAGTGCGTAGATATCTTCTAGGTGGGCTTATATCACTGGTGTTTGCTTGGGGCTCAATGCCCACCCATGCAGCTTGCACGTTTGTTAATAAAAAAACGAATATCAGTGTTTTTTCCTTTGATGTTTCGGATGAGGATTGTGAGCTTATTGATTTTAACCGTGAAACCGTGGTTACTCTTCGAGTTGAGTATCCGTCCATGAAGTTGGTTGACTATAAAAATAAATCTAACAATGTAATGGTATTAGTTCTATTTCCTATATCCGTTCCTCCGTTTGATATAAATCGAGTCACCCGAACATTAAAAACCATTGCGTCTTTTGATGGGGTTGAACTGTTAGAGGGTAGTGAGAAGATGTATAGAGTCGCGGGCCGTGATGGAAGCAATGCTTACATACATGAGTGGGACCTTATTTATGTGGGAAAAAGAGCGTACAAAAATATTTTTGGGGTTGACTATTTGTTTAATCGTGAGATTTCCGACCTTAAAGATGTCGATAATTTTGTGTTGAGTTTTCTGGATCGTTTTTTAATTAATTAAGGAGGCGCCAATATGGTGCAAATACCTCTGACACCCGCGGATATCAAATACCTGGAACGTAGACTCGCCGTGAAAGACTACCCGGGAGGATACCAGTACTTATATAATGTTGCTCAAAAAGCCATTGCCAACCACGCCGATGGCGAAGTGAGAGACCAGATGTTGATGACGGCTAACTGGCTTATGGCTGCAAAATCTATCAATAATATTGATGGGAGCTTTGTAAGCGAACTGGTTTCCAATTCCATGCGATATGCAGTTGAGCGCTCCGGAAGGAAATTCACTTCGCGTATGTATAAAAATGCTTCTGACAGATTAGCTCACCAAGTTATTGCGGATTTTATTTATGCTAAAGGTATTTTGCCAATTAAAGAGGTGATCAAAAGAGACGTACAAGCCGCAGTTGAAGGCTTGGGCTTGGAACCATGGCAATGGGCCGGGACGCTCGGTGATGAGTTTCCTGTGTGGGGCGGTGGACTAGGGCATAATTACGTTGAGATTCCGGGCCGTAACTTTTTAGAGCAAATGGAAAATTATGCCACGGTATTTATACAAAATGCCGCTGCTATTGGGATGATTTTCGAAAAGTATTTTGGCAATGCCTCAATGATTATACCTATTGTAATAAAGATAGTATTTGAAGATTTATTAGTAAAAGGTGTAGACGTTGATATTTCACTGCCTGTAGTTCCTGGTGGCGGTATAAGTAACGGTACGGCTGGTAGTCTTGACAGTGGCGGAAGTGGGTGGGCAGGTGGCGCTACTTCTGCATCGAACGGCTACAGCACAGGCGGAGGGGTACCTGTGACAAATATCGAAAGGCCAGTTGCTAATGTTGATATTTCCTTGGAAAGTGTTGGAGGTCTCAACTATATAACGCCAGAACAAATTGCAAGAATGAAATGCGCCTTAGAAAACAAAGTAGACCCTTTGATTTTGGATCTGGGTGGGGCCGGAGTAAAACTCACCAACCCTCATACCTCTCCTGTTCATTTCGACATGAACAACGATGGCGAGAAGCTGCAAACGGGGTGGAGCAGTACTGACGAGGGTATGGTTGTTTTGGGACCTTGATGGCAACGGAAAAATTGATAATGTCTCGGAGTTGATGTCAGAGTATTTTGGTGCCGAACAAGGAAGCCGTGATTCTCCGAGTAAAAAAACCTTTGATAATGCATTTGATGCACTGCGCAGCCTGGATAGCAACAAAGACCTTAAGTTTGATAACCAGGATGAACGCTGGGGGGATGTGAGGGTTTGGGTTGATGCCAATCATGATGGCCAAAGCAGCATTGAGTCGACTAGTACAAGCGAGTTACATTCGCTGGACGAGTTAAGTATTTCACAGATTGATCTGAACTATACAAGGCCATTAGCAGATGCTCGAAATGGTAATGATATTGTAGGTGTCAGTGGTTTTACTCAAAAGGGTGAAATTAAAGAAGCAGTGGCCGTTAATTTTTCGACGATAACTCCCGATGAGCCATCGGCAGAGACATTGAAAAGTTAAGTTGATATAAATATCCGTTGAAAGAAAGAATTATTTTTCTATCGATTGATTTTTATCTAGGTTCTAATGTTAATTTCGATGTATGAAATAGAGTGTTTGTAGTCTTAAATTTTCGATAACTGTCATCGGGTAACATTATCAGGTGTTCTTTGTGAATCTCTGTTTGTTCGTATTGGTGCTTGTAGATTGCGGGCGCGAATACGAGATAAGTCTCTGGGACCACTTCAATCAATGGGGTTCCCCCCCTGCTGCAAATTCGTCGGTACTTTCTTCCTGAGGCGCTACTGATCGACGTCTAAATCAGTCTATTTTTTGATCACTGCGCTTCTGCGAGCTTTTTTTGGATTTTTTTTTCAGCGCTCGAAAACCCCGTTTTCTTTTGCCGTCGCCCCCCCCTGACAGCCCCACCCCACAACGGCTGAACGTTGATCATGGCCATGTGTCATACCCAGTCATGAGCTAACGTATGAGACGTGTAGCCGTGGGCAGCGATTAGTGCTGAAAGGCCATCCATGTTTAACTTGAATGCTCGTTCAACTTAAACCGGTGGTCCGCTGCCCGCTCACAACAGGAGGCTAACCCTTGCCGAATCCGCTCTTTTTGATCCCGTTTTATCTCTATAAGGTGCACATCCAATGAGTGTACCGATCACGCCTGAAACGTCTTCGATCCGCATGAACCCACCGGTATTTTACTTTGCCGCCGTGTTTATCCTGATCTTTGGCCTGGTGGTTATCTCCATGCCGCAAGCCGCCGGGGAATGGCTGCTGGCAGCACAAAACTGGGCGGCCAATACGGTCGGCTGGTACTACATGTTAGCGATGACCCTGTATCTGATCTTCGTGGTCGTCACCGCCTTGTCCGGCTACGGCAAGATTAAGCTCGGTGCCGACCACGACGAACCCGAGTTCAGTTACCTGTCCTGGGCGGGCATGCTGTTCGCCGCCGGGATCAGCATCACGCTATTTTTCTTTTGTGTGTCCGAACCCCTGACCCATATGCTCGCCCCGCCTCAAGGCCCGGCCGGCACGTCAGAGGCTGCGCGCCAAGGCATGCAGTTGCTGTTCCTGCACTGGGGCCTGCATGGCTGGGGCGTGTTCGCCTTTGTAGGCATGGCGCTGGCCTACTTCGCCTACCGCCACAACTTACCGCTGGCGCTGCGCTCGGCGCTGTACCCGCTGATCGGCAAGCGCATCAACGGGCCTATCGGCTATGCGGTGGATGGCTTTGGCATCATCGCCACCGTATTTGGTCTGGGCGCCGACATGGGCTTTGGGGTGCTTCACCTCAATTCCGGGCTCGATTACCTGTTCGGCCTGCCTCACACCCAATGGGTACAAGTAGGGCTGATCACGCTGATGATGGGCGCAGCCATTTTGGTGGCCATTGCGGGCGTGGACAAAGGCGTGCGGGTGATGTCCGACATCAACATGCTGCTGGCGTGCGCGCTGCTGCTGTTTGTGCTGTTCGCAGGCCCCACCCAGCATTTGCTCAACACCCTGGTGCAAAACATCGGTGACTATCTGGGCGCGTTGCCGACCAAGAGTTTCGACGTGTACGCCTATGACAAACCAAGCGACTGGCTGGGCGGCTGGACCGTGTTCTATTGGGCCTGGTGGATCGCATGGTCGCCGTTTGTGGGCCTGTTTATTGCGCGTATTTCCCGTGGTCGCACCATCCGCGAATTCGTGTTTGGCGTACTGCTGATTCCACTGGGCTTCACCCTGGCGTGGATGTCGATTTTCGGCAACAGCGCCATTGATCAGGTGCTCAACCACGGCATGGTTGCCCTCGGCCAGTCGGCTATCGACGACCCGTCGCGCACGCTGTACCTGCTGCTGGAGACCTACCCGTGGAGCCGGACCGTGATTGCGGTGACGGTGTTTATCAGCTTTGTGTTCTTCGTGACCTCGGCCGACTCCGGCACCGTGGTGCTGTCCACCCTCTCGGCGCGCGGCAATAACGCTGACGAAGATGGTCCTAAATGGTTGCGGGTGTTCTGGGGTGCGATGACCGCGCTGGTCACCAGTGCGCTGTTGTTCTCGGGCAGTATCGATGCGCTCAAGTCAGCGGTGGTGCTCACGTCGCTGCCGTTCTCGCTGATTTTGCTGCTGATGATGTGGGGCCTGCACAAGGCGTTCTACCTTGAGTCGCAGAAGCAAATCGCGCAGATGCACTCCCTGGCGCCGGTTTCGCACTCGCGTCGCGGTGGTTGGCGTCAGCGCCTGAGTCAGGCCGTGCACTTCCCGTCCCGTGACGAGGTGTATCGCTTTATGGATACCACCGTGCGCCCGGCGATTGAAGAAGTGAGCGCGGTGTTCCTGGAAAAAGGCCTGAATGTCGTCACCCAGCCCGACCCGGCCAACGACAACGTAAGCCTGGAAATCGGCCATGGCGATGAACATCCGTTCATCTACCAGGTGCAGATGCGCGGCTACTTCACGCCGTCCTTTGCCCGTGGTGGTTTTGGCAAAAAAGAGCAACTGCGCAATCGTCGTTACTACCGCGCTGAAGTGCATTTGGCCGAAGGCAGTCAGGATTACGACCTGACGGGCTACACCAAAGAGCAAATCATCAACGACATCCTCGATCAGTACGAACGCCATATGCAGTTTTTGCATTTGGTGCGCTGACAGCCAGGGCCCGCCTGCAATGGGCGGGCCCTGCCCTTGGGTCCACGAAAAAGTGCAGTTTGCACTCGAAAAAACCGAAGGTGTGTGTGGGAGCGATCCTGCTCGCGAATGGCCTTCGCGAGCAGGCTCGCTCCCACAGCTAAGGTCGGTATTTACAGACCCTTCGCGCACTTGTGTGGGATCGGGCTTTCACGCTCTGCACCCCATTGTGATGCCCCAGGCGGGCTGCCTATAGTCCGCCCCGTCGCTGAAAAATCAGCGATCAGGCGTGCAAGCCTGATTATTGGATTTCAACTTTTCATATCGCTTGGTAGGCTCTGCGCCTGCAATCGGCGTTATGGCGGTTGTGCGCGGGAGATCTTCGGGTCTGCCGGGTCCCAATAACCGGTCTTGCACACCCGCGCACAACTGCCACCTTCTTTCTGCGTGCAAGCTGATCGGAGTGGCTCCTCAAATTATTGGAGTTCAACCATGACGCATTACATCCCCAAACCGACAACCCCGTCGGTTCAACCGTTTTGTTAATCGACTCCCTCGCCTCTGTACCTGCCCTGCTGGCCTGTGCCGAGCAGCGCATTCAGGCGGCCAAGAATTTGTTGCGCTGTTTATCGCTGATGAGCGGCCACAGCCATGACCCCCATGATTTAAGCGCGGTGTGCGAGGCGTCGTCTTTGTTGTTGCAGCAAGGCTGTGATGTGTTGGGGGTGCTGGCGCTGCGCGATGCCTGATTGCACGTACCAACTGCCCACAAAAAACCCCGAAGGGCTCACACCTTTCGGGGTTGTGGATAAACCACGGTTTACAGCTTGGCGATGGACACTTCGGTGGATTTTACGAAGGCAATCACTTCGCTGCCGACCACCAGTTCCAGCTCTTTGACCGAGCGGGTGGTGATGACGGAGGTCACGATGCCTGACGCGGTCTGTACGTCGATTTCAGACAGTACGTCGCCCAGTACGATTTCCTTGATGTGGCCTTTGAACTGGTTGCGAACGTTGATGGCTTTAATGGTCATGGTGTCGATTCCTGTCTTGGGATTAAAAGTGGTTTTATTGCGCCCAGCGCAGTTGCGTAGGCAGCGGTGCAACGGGTTCTGGCTCAGGTGGCGAGCCAGGCAGTGCGAGAACACGGTTCAGTACTTCGGTTTCCAGTGCAGCCAGACGGTGCGAGCCGCGTACCCGAGGGCGTTGCAGATCGACGGTGAGGTCCAGCCCCACCTGCCCGTCTTCAATCAAAATCACACGGTCAGCAATCGCGACGGCTTCGCTGACGTCGTGGGTCACCAGCAGCACGGTAAAACCATGCTGGCGCCACAGGCGTTCGATCAGGTCCTGCATTTCAATGCGGGTCAGGGCATCCAGTGCGCCCAGCGGTTCGTCGAGCAGCAGCAAGCGCGGCTGGTGGATCAGGGCGCGGGCCAGGGCCACACGCTGTTTTTGCCCGCCCGACAGTGCTGCTGGCCATTCATTGGCACGTTCGGCCAGGCCCACTTCTTCCAGTGCCTTGAGCGCTTTGGGGCGCCAGTCACCTTTAAGGCCAAGGCCTACGTTATCGATGACTTTTTTCCAGGGCAGCAGGCGCGCCTCCTGAAACATCAGTCGCGTGTCTTCACGGGCCGCTTGCAGCGGGGCGCTACCGGCCAGCAATTGGCCTGCGGTGGGTTGATCGAGCCCGGCCAGCAGGCGCATCAGGGTGCTTTTGCCGCAACCGCTGCGCCCGACGATGGCGACAAATTGCCCCGCCGGGATGTGCAGATTGATATCTCGCAGCACCAGCCGCTCGCCGAAGGCTTTTTGCAGGCCGTTGATGGCCAGCGGGATGCCCTGGCGCAAACGTGGAGGTTGTTGAGCTGTCATGCTGCACCGCCTTTAACGACTTGATACGCCGGGTGCCAGCGCAACCAGATGCGCTCCAGACCACGGGCTGCGGTATCGGCCAGCTTGCCGAGCACGGCGTACAAAACAATTGCCAGCACCACCACGTCGGTTTGCAAGAACTCCCGGGCGTTCATCGCCAGGTAGCCGATGCCGGAGCTGGCGGAGATGGTTTCGGCCACGATCAACGTCAGCCACATAAAGCCCAGGGCAAAGCGCACGCCCACCAGGATCGAAGGCAGCGCCCCCGGCAAGATCACCTGCCAGAACAGGCTGAAACCGGACAACCCGTAGTTGCGCGCCATCTCGACCAGCGCCGGGTCGACGTTGCGGATGCCGTGATAGGTGTTGAGGTAGATCGGGAATAAAGTCCCCAGTGCTACCAGAAATATCTTCGCCGACTCATCGATACCGAACCACAGGATGACCAGCGGAATCAGCGCCAGGTGCGGCACGTTGCGGATCATTTGCACCGAGCTGTCGAGCAGGCGTTCGCCCCACTTCGACAGGCCGGTGATAAAGCCCAGCGCCAGGCCGATGCTGCCGCCGATGGCAAAGCCCAACCCGGCACGCCAGCCGCTGATGGCCAGGTGTTTCCAGATTTCGCCACTGCGAACCAGCTCGATCCCGGCCGCGATCACGGCGCTGGGAGCGGGCAGGATGCGTGTCGACAACCAGCCCGCCGACACGGACAGCTGCCACACCGCCAGCAGCAACACAGGCAAGGCCCAGGGCGCAAGGGTGTGACCGATTTTATTGAGGCCCAAGGCCTTGCCTGAACTCATGGCGACTTCAGCTCTGCGACGCAGCTTTAGGGAGAATGTCATTGGCGACCATTTCGCCAAACGGGCTTACGTAACTTGCGCCTTTTGGCAGTTCCGGACGTTCGATATCCAGGTGCGGAAACAGCAGTTCAGCCACGCGGTACGACTCTTCCAGGTGCGGGTAGCCGGAGAAGATGAACGTGTCGATGCCCAGATCGGCGTATTCCTGAACCCGTGCAGCCACGGTTGGGCCGTCACCGACCAGTGCCGTGCCGGCACCGCCACGCACCAGGCCCACGCCGGCCCACAGGTTGGGGCTGACTTCAAGGTTGTCGCGGCTACCGCCATGCAGGGCGGCCATGCGTTGCTGGCCGACCGAGTCGAAGCGCGACAGCGAGGCTTGAGCGCGGGCGATGGTATCGTCGTCCAGGTGCGAAATTAGCTTGTCGGCGGCTTTCCAAGCCTCTTCGTTGGTTTCACGCACAATCACGTGCAGACGAATGCCGAAGCGTACGGTGCGCCCCAGCTTGGCGGCCTTGGCACGTACCTGTTCGATTTTTTCGGCGACGGCGGCCGGTGGCTCGCCCCAGGTCAGCACCATTTCAACTTGTTCGGCAGCCAGGTCTTGCGCAGCTTCCGACGATCCACCGAAGTACAGCGGCGGGCGCGGTTGCTGGATTGGCGGGTAGAGCAATTTCGCGCCTTTGACGGTGATGTGTTCGCCGTCGTAGTCCACGGTTTCGCCTTCGAGCACACGACGCCAGATGCGGGTGAATTCCACCGAAGCCTGATAGCGCTCTTCGTGGCTGAGGAACAAACCATCACCGGCCAGCTCTTCGGGGTCGCCGCCGGTTACCAGGTTAAACAGCGCGCGGCCACCAGACAGACGGTCCAGGGTCGCGGCCTGACGTGCCGCCACGGTGGGCGAAACAATGCCCGGGCGCAGTGCCACCAAAAATTTCAGACGCTGGGTCACGGGGATCAGCGCTGCCGCTACCAGCCATGAGTCTTCGCACGAACGCCCTGTCGGAATCAGCACCCCGCCAAAGCCCAGGCGGTCTGCGGCCTGTGCGACTTGTTGCAGGTAACCGTAGTCAACGGCACGAGCGCCTTCGGAGGTGCCAAGGTAATGGCCGTCACCGTGGGTAGGCAGGAACCAGAAAATATTGAGGCTCATGGAGTGGTCTCCTAAATGGGGGCAGCAAGCGTTAGTTGGCTTTGGCCAGATTGGCCGGGGGCGTCCAGATCACGTCTTTCACAACGAGCGGCTTGGGAATCAGCTTGAGCTGGTAAAAACTGTCGGCAATTTTTTGCTGGGCGTTGACCACTTCGGGGGTCAAGAACTGCGCGCCGTAGCCTTGGCGTTTGACCGCCGTGAGGGTGATTTCTGGTGACAAGCCCAGCAGCGGCGCGACTTGTTCGGTCACGTCTTCAGGGTGGGCTTTGGCCCATTCGCCAATGTTGCGCACTTCATCGACCAGGGTTTCGATCACCTTGGGATGCTGTTCGGCGTACGGCTTGGTGGCCAGATAGAACTGGTGGTTGTCGGCGATGCCGCTGGCGTCACGCAGGGTGCGCGCTTGCAGCTGTTGTTCGGCCGCGGCCTGGTACGGGTCCCAAATCACCCAGGCATCGACACTGCCACGCTCAAACGCCGCGCGGGCATCGGCAGGTGGCAGGAACACGGTCTGGATATCGGTGTATTTCAGGCCCGCATCCTCAAGGGCTCGCACTAACAGGTAGTGAACGTTGGAGCCTTTGTTGAGTACGACCTTTTTGCCTTTCAGGTCTTTGACCGAGGTGATCGGTGAGTCCTTGGGCACCAGAATCGCTTCACTGGTCGGGGCTGGCGGCTCGTAGGCCACGTAGAGCAGGTCGGCGCCTGCTGCCTGGGCGAAAACAGGCGGGGTTTCACCGGTTACGCCGAAGTCGATGGAGCCTACGTTCAGGCCCTCAAGCAGCTGCGGGCCACCGGGGAATTCAGTCCATTGCACGTCAACGCCCTGCTCGGCCAAACGCTTGTCCAGCGTGCCTTTAGCCTTGAGCAGCATCAGCGTGCCGTATTTTTGGTAACCGATGCGCAAGGTATCGGCTTGAGCCTGGGTAACAGCGCTGAAGGACACAGCCGCAGCTAACAGTGCGACCAGACCACGACGCAAAATGACAGGGCGCATGGCGCTCTCCTTTTGAGGTTCGAGATTCGGGTAGCACCTGCCGAGCCGTTAGCGGATCAGTAAGGTGAAGGGTGATGCTTTATCTGTGGGAGCGAGCCTGCTCGCGATTCAGGCGATGTATTTTTCTAATACACCGCAGCGATCTTTTCGCGAGCAGGCTCGCTCCCACAGTTGAGTAATGTGTTGGCTCAGATACTCCAGCGAGCCGTGACCAGGCGCTCGTTGAGGATGCTGGGGTCCAGTGGCTTGGGGCGGCGTGCCAGAGCGCTGTAAAACTGCTCAAGCGATTCGTTCATACGCTGTTCCAGCACCGGCACCAGTTGCGCGGGTGCGCCGCCTTCGCCGTAAGCAATCTGGCTGTCTTCGGCAAAAATGCCGTGCAGCATTTCCTGGGCCTTGAGCGCCGACAGTACGGGCTTGAGTGCGTAGTCCACGGCCAGCATGTGGGCGATGCTGCCACCGGTGGCGATGGGCAACACCACTTTGTGGCTCAGGGCACGTTCGGGCAGCAGGTCGAGCACGGTTTTCAGTGCGCCGCTGAACGAGGCTTTGTAAACCGGAGTCGCAATCACCAGGCCGTCGGCGTTTTCAATTTGCTGCAGCAGGTCGATAATTTTTGGGCTGTCGAAACGTGCGTGCAACAAGTCCTCGGCCGGAAAATCCCGTACCTGATAACTCACCACTTCGACGCCTTGCTGGTTGAGCCAGCGTTTGGCGTGATCCAGCAACACTCCCGAACGGGATCGTTGGCTTGGGCTTCCTCCGAGTGTCACGACCAGCATCTAGGCGTTTCCTTGAATGAATTTGTGCAATTCGCTGTCAGCGTTTTCGCTTGAGTGAATAGACCTTAACAGGTGATTTATATATCTATAAATCATATTTATTCATTTGTTTATTCTTAAAATGCATATGCGATTGTGTTAAACGAAACGCAAAAAAAAGGCCGTCGAAACGGCCAGAAACCCTGCTGAAGACACTGGTTGTGTGGGAGCGGGCTTGCTCGCGATGGGATCGCTGCGGTGCATCTGAAAAACCGCAGCGCCTTGATCGCGAGCAAGCCCGCTCCCACAAGGGATGACATTCACATTACTTATTGGGCTGCGGCGTGAGGCGCAAGTAGGGCTTCACGGCGCGGTAGCCCTTGGGGAAGCGTTTCTTGATCTCGTCTTCGTCCTTGAGCGAGGGCACGATCACCACGTCGTCGCCGTCCTGCCAGTTGGCCGGGGTCGCTACCTTGTAGTTGTCGGTCAGTTGCAGCGAATCGATCACCCGCAGGATTTCGTTGAAGTTGCGCCCGGTGCTGGCCGGATAGGTGATGGTCAGGCGGATTTTTTTGTTCGGATCAATCACGAACAACGAGCGCACAGTCAGGGTGTCGCTGGCATTGGGGTGGATCAAGTCGTAGAGGTCGGACACTTTACGGTCGGCATCGGCCAGGATCGGGAAGTTGACTACGGTGTTTTGGGTTTCGTTGATGTCTTCGATCCACTTGTGGTGCGAGTCCACCGGGTCTACCGACAGCGCGATGGCTTTGACGCCACGCTTGGCAAACTCATCCTTGAGCTTGGCGGTAAAGCCCAGTTCGGTGGTGCACACCGGTGTGAAGTCGGCCGGGTGCGAGAACAACACCCCCCAGCTGTCGCCCAGCCATTCATGGAAGTGAATCTTGCCAGCGCTGGAATCCTGTTCGAAATCGGGGGCGATATCGCCGAGTCTGAGGCTCATGGTGCAGCTCCTTTTTATAGGGAATGGCAGGGCGTGATGGCTTTACTCTGCCTGCGTCACGAGCTAATTAAAAAGAATAAATATCGATTTAGTTAGGTCATAAAGGAATATTAAAAACTGTTTCATTGGACGCAACAAAGCCCCGGGTCCACTCTGGACTCAGGTTTAGGCAAGGGGAGCGGCAGGGAGCTGCGACATTTGAATGTGTTGCGAATTGACCGTTCAGGTCTTCGGTAAACACCCTGCCCGGCATTGCGCCGGGCAGGATTTTTCTAACCTTTGATCTACAACCGGCTTACAGCAACGGGATCGAGTAGCTGACGATCAGACGGTTTTCGTCCTGGTCGCGCTGGCTGGCAATGTCGTTGCGCCACATGGCGTTTTTCCACATGAAGCCCAGGTTTTTCAGCGTGCCTTCCTGGATAACGTAAGCCACGGTGATATCGCGTTCCCATTCGGAAGCGCCATTGCTGGTCTGCACACGGTTGGCGTTGTAGGTGTCGATGTTATCGCCACGCAGGTAAACCGCGCCCGCCGTCAGGCCAGGAACGCCCACTTTAGCGAAGTCATACGAGTAGCGTGCCTGCCAGGTACGTTCGCCAGCACGGGCAAATTTCGAGATCTGCATGTCGGTCGGGATGTAAGCCGACGCGCCGTCGCCCTGGTTCAGGAACGGGAAGTCGCTGCTGCCGTTGCTGACCTGGTAACCGCCACCGAAGGTATGACCTTCAACGGTGTACAGGAACAGGCCGCTGATCAGGTTGTTATCAACCTTGCCCTTGCCGCTGGCTTGGCTCTGATAACTGCCGGTGGTGTAGTAATCAGGATCGTTACCGTTCTTGCCGTCGTCGGAGCTGTTGAAGTAACGCAGGTCAGATTTCAACACACCCGGGCCGATGGACCAGTTGTGAACCAGACCCAGGAAGTGTTGCTTGTAGAAATCTTCCAGGTTGCCGTAGTAGTACTGCAGCAACAGGTCTTTGCTGAGTTTGTAGTCCACGCCGCCGTAGTAGAACTTGTTAACGAACTTGCCGGTGTTGTAGTTCGAGCCACCGTTGGCGCCTGCAATCGACAGGCCTTCGTTGTTGCTGGAGTTACGACCCTTGGCGTGTTCGATCTGGCCGCCGGTGAAGGTCAGGTCCTTGAACTCGCTGGAGGTGATCTGGCCACCCTGGAAGGTTTGCGGCAGCAAACGACCGTCGTTGCTGACGATAACCGGCAGTTTTGGCTGCAGGGTACCGATGCGCAGTTCGGTCTGGGAAATCTTGGCTTTGGCGGTCAGGCCCAGGCTGGAGAAATCGTCTACAGCATGGTTGCCGTCGCTTGGGAATACCGAGCCGCCAGCATTCAGACCGGTTGGGTTGCCGTGTTTGGCAGTGCTGGAGTCAAGCTTGACGCCCAGCAGGCCAATGGCGTCCACACCAAACCCGACTGTGCCCTGGGTGAAACCCGAGGTGAAGTCCAGCTGGAAGCCTTGGCCCCACTCAGCGGTGTAGTTGGAGTTTTTCGGCGCACCCGAATCACGGTTGTCGTTGTTGATGTAGAAGTTACGCAGTTTCAGCGTGGCCTTGCTGTCTTCAATGAAGCCAGCAGCGCTTGCTTGTTGTGCCAACAACCCTACGGCCACAGCGATGGCCAAGGTGGACTTGTTCATTGTGTTGCTCCTTTGCGTTTCTAATTTTTGTATTTCTTTAGCCCCGGATCTGATGTCTGGGTGCTTCAGATGCGCGATTAGCGCCAGACGGTGACTGGCAAGTCAATCGTAACCAATCGTGTCTACGACCTTTGTCTAGTCTTCCGTCGTTTGTGCGCAGATTAATGGCTATTTTATAAACCTAAAAAGAATTATTTCTAACCTTTTCAGATCAAACAGGCATAAAGAAGGATATTTCCTACGCGCACGAATAGGAATGCTATCGGTCTTTCGTCTAATTCCTAAACATAATTTCATGAATCTTTTAATAGCGTTTGGTTCTTAAACCCTTGACCCGATCACATCCGGGTCAAAAGGCCGTATCAGTTGGTGAACGATTACGGCTGGAGAGGTGGCGGAACTACATAAGCTAATGCTTAAAAGTTATTTATTTAGTGTTTCTTAGATCATTTAACCTCGCATTCTGCCGATATCCGGCCGCCTGCCGAGGAGCTTCCTGATGAAACTGCATTCTCCCCTACGCCTATTGGCTGCTCTGTCTCTGGCGGGTGCCAGCTTCTTTGCGCAGGCTGCCAGCACGGATGTCACCGTGGCTTACCAAACCACGGTGGACCCGGCGAAGGTCGCCCAGGCCGATGGTGCTTACGAGAAAGCCACGGGCGCCAAGATCAACTGGCGCAAGTTTGATAACGGCGCCGACATCATTGCCGCCATCGCCTCGGGGGATGTGCAGATTGCTTACCTGGGCTCTAGCCCGCTGACGGCCGCGGTGACTCGCAACGTACCGGTTGAAACCTTTTTGATCGCCACCCAGCTGGGCGGCTCTGAAGCCTTGGTCGCCCGCGATGGTTCGGGGATCAACGGCCCGCAGGATCTGGTCGGCAAAAAAGTGGCCGTACCCTTTGTGTCCACCGGCCATTACAGCCTGCTGGCCGCGTTGAAACACTGGAACATCGACCCTTCGAAAGTACAGATTCTGAACCTCGCACCACCGGCCATCGTGGCTGCCTGGAAGCGTGGCGATATCGATGCCACCTACGTGTGGGACCCGGCATTGGGCACGGCCAAGGAAAACGGCAAGGTGCTGATCACCTCGGGTGAGCTGGGCAAGCTCGGCGCACCGACTTTTGATGCCTGGATCGTGCGCAAGGACTACGCCGCCAAGCACCCTGAAGTGGTCAAGCAGTTCGCCAAGGTGACGCTGGACGCCTACGCCGACTACCACAAGGATCCAAAAGCCTGGCTGGCCAATCAGAGCAACATCGACAAAGTGGTGAAGCTTTCGGGCGCCAAGGCAACGGATATCCCTCTGCTGCTGCAAGGCAACGTGTACCCGCTGGCCGCAGATCAGGTCGTGTTGTTGGGCGCACCCACTACCAAAGCCCTGGCCGACACCGCTGCTTTCTTGAAAGAGCAGAAAAAGGTCGACGCTGTACTGCCGGACTACGCGCCGTCGGTCAACGCCACTTTTGTTACTCAATAATCAACGCCGCTGAGGAGTCGACCGTCATGGCCTTGTTATCGCTGGAGCGCATCAGCGCACAGTACCCAGGCGCCGCTGAGCCGGTGCTGTCGGACATTTCCGTCAGCCTGGGCCCTCAACAACTGCTGGTCGCACTCGGCCCGTCGGGCAGCGGTAAAACCTCGTTGCTGAATTTGATTGCAGGCTTTGTGGAGCCCAGCGGGGGTCGAATTACTCTGGATGGCGCTCCGGTTCAAGGCCCCAGTGCCGAGCGCGGGGTGGTGTTTCAGGACGACGTGCTGCTGCCGTGGCAAGACGTGTTGGCGAACGTAGCCTTTGGCCTTGAGCTGGCCGGTGTGCCGCGCAACAAACGTGAAGACCGGGCGCGTGAAATGCTGGCGCTGGTGGATTTGTCCGGCTTTGAGAGTCGCCGGGTGTGGGAGCTATCGGGCGGGCAAAAACAGCGCGTGGGCCTTGCCCGTGCTTTGGCTGCCGACCCGCGCGTGCTGCTGATGGATGAACCGTTCGGTGCGCTTGACGCTTTTACCCGTGAGCAGATGCAAGAGCTGCTGCTGCAAGTGTGCCGCCGCACTGACAAACCCGTTTTCCTGATTACCCACGACATTGAAGAAGCGGTGTTTCTGGCCACGGATTTGATCTTGTTGGCGCCTAACCCGGGTCGCATTGTTGAACGGCTGACCCTGGATTTTGGCCAGCGCTACAACGCGGGCGAGTCTGCCCGCTCGATCAAGTCCGACCCTCGTTTTATCGAAACCCGTGAACATGTGCTTGAGCGCGTGTTTTCACAACGCGGTGCCGCCCAGCGGCAGGAGCGCGCATGAGCAGTTATGAAGCCGTTACTGGCGCCCCCATTGCTGTGCCCCACGCACCGCGCCCGGTTAAACGCAGCCTGAGCACGCGCTGGATCAGCGTCCTGACCCTCGTCACTCTGATCGCCGTCTGGTGGGCTGTCACTGCGGGCGGGTGGATCGAGCCGCTGTTTTTGCCACCGCCCTCTGCCGTGCTGCAAAAAGGCTGGTTGCTCGCGACCGCTGGCTATATGGACTCCACCCTGTGGCAACACCTGGGCGCGAGTTTGAGCCGTATCGGGCTGGGGCTGGGCTTTGCGATTCTGACGGCAGTGCCGGTGGGTATCGCCATTGGTCATAACCGGATTGCGCGGGGGATTTTCGACCCGCTGATCGAGTTCTACCGCCCGATTCCGCCATTGGCCTATTTGCCGCTGATCGTGATCTGGTGCGGCATTGGCGAGTTGTCGAAAGTATTGCTGATTTACCTGGCGATTTTTGCCCCGATTGCCATTGCTACCGCGACGGGCGTACGCACGGTCGACCCGGCCAAAGTGCGTGCGGCGCAGTCGTTGGGCGCCACGCGCTGGCAGCTGATTCGCCATGTGATTTTGCCGAGTGCCTTGCCGGATATTTTGACCGGAGTACGCATTGGTCTGGGCGTGGGGTGGTCGACCCTGGTGGCCGCCGAGTTGATCGCCGCCACCAGTGGCCTGGGCTTCATGGTGCAGTCCGCCGCGCAATTTCTGGTCACCGATGTGGTGGTGCTGGGGATTCTGGTGATCGCCATCATCGCCTTTGCCATGGAAATGGGCCTGCGCGCCCTGCAACGCAAGCTGGTGCCGTGGCACGGCCAGGCTCACTAATTAACAGAACTCGACGCTGATTAATCGGCGCGCTGATAAAGAGACAGATCATGAGCCTGACCATTACCCCGATTAGCTCTGCCCTGGGCGCCCAGATTGACGGCGTCGACCTGACTCAACCCCTGAGCCTTGAGTACCGTGATGCCATCGAGCAAGCGTTGTTGGCGCATCATGTGGTGTTCTTCAGGAATCAGTCGATTACGCCCCAGCAGCAGGCACGTTTTGCCGCCAACTTCGGCGATCTGCATATTCATCCGATTTATCCCAACGTGCCGGAGCAGCCAGAAGTGCTGGTGCTGGACACGGCCGTGACCGACGTGCGCGATAACGCGGTGTGGCACACCGACGTAACCTTTTTGCCGACGCCGGCCATGGGCGCGGTATTGAGTGCCAAGCAACTGCCAGCCTTTGGTGGCGATACGTTGTGGGCGGCCGGAATCGCCGCGTTTGAAGGGTTGTCCAGGCCGCTGCAGGTGCTGCTGGAGGGGTTGACGGCCACTCACGACTTCACCAAGTCGTTCCCGCTGGAGCGCTTTGGATCGACCCCGGAAGATTTGGCACGTTGGGAACTCACCCGTAAAAACAATCCGCCCCTGTCGCACCCGGTGATTCGCACGCACCCGGTAAGCGGGCGTAAATCGCTGTTCGTCAACGAAGGTTTCACCACGAAGATCAACGAACTTTCAGAGGCTGAAAGTGAAGCGATCCTCAAGCTGCTGTTCGCCCATGCCACCCGCCCGGAATACACCATTCGCTGGCGCTGGCAGGAAAATGACGTGGCTTTCTGGGACAACCGCGTGACCCAGCATTACGCCGTGGACGACTACCGCCCCAATCGCCGTGTGATGCATCGTGCGACCATTTTGGGTGATGCGCCGTTCTGAGCCGCTCATCCACTTCTGTGGGAGCGGGCTTGCTCGCGATTCAGGCGGTGCGGTCTCTCGATGAACCGAGTCGATGCAATCGCGAGCAAGCCCGCTCCCACAAAGGCAATCTCACAAGAGTGGATGCAGGCTTACGGTCAGGTGTTTGACGGGCTTACACGTTTCGGCAAAAAAGTCGGCAAGTACAGTCCCAGATAAGCATCCACCACGCGCATCCCTTCTTCGGCCATGCGCGGGGTGATGCAGTCGTGCAATTGAATCGAACGCGCATACACGCGGTCACCCAACTCCATTGCCAGGGCAAATACGTCGACGTCCTGTGGCAGTGCTGGCAGCTCAAAATGACGCATGAATACGTCATGCAGCAGTTGGCCCAGTTCAAGGTCGTGCTGGCGGTCGGCCTGAGTGACTTCGGTGAGACCATGCTGGGCCAGGATGAGTTGTCGGGCCGCTGCATCTTCGCTGTAGATCGTCAGCATGCGCTGCTCAACGATGCGCGACAGATCCCCCCAACCATTGAGCGCGTCATGCTCAATCGGCGCCTGCAGGCAGGCGCGGAACGCGGCGTGTACATCACCAGTCAGCGCTTCGAGGAGCGCGGGCACTCCCGCAAAAAAGTGATAGACCGATGACGGCGGGATTTCAGCGCGTTCGGCCACGCTGTAAATCGACAGGCTGGACACCCCTTCTTCTGCCAGCAGTGTGCGGGCAGCAGTGAGTATTGAATCGATCCGCAGCTGACTGCGAGCGCGTGACTTTCGAGGTGTGGCAAGGCGCGTCATGGGTGTCTCCTGCGGGGCAGTGCGCATTGTACGACCCTGGCGGCCATAAAAAAACGCCGCAGGCGGTGAGGCCTGCGGCGTTCTTTTGGACTGCAATCGCTTACACGGTATGCAAGTACCAGTTGTATTCGAGGTCGGAGATGGAGTGTTCAAACTCTTCCAGCTCGCTCTCTTTACAGGCGACAAAAATATCGATGTATTTCGGGTCGATATATTTGGCCATGACTTCGCTGTCATCCAGCTCACGCAACGCATCGCGCAGGTTGTTTGGCAGGCTTTGCTCGTTCTGCTCGTAGCTGTTGCCTTCGACAGGTGCGCCCGGCTCGATCTTGTTGGTCAGACCGTGGTGAACGCCGGCCAGTACAGAGGCCATCAACAGGTACGGGTTGGCATCGGCACCGGCAACCCGGTGTTCGATACGGACCGAGTCGGACGAGCCAGTGGGGACGCGAATCGCCACAGTACGGTTGTCCAGGCCCCAGCACGGCGAGTTCGGCACGTAAAACTGTGCGCCGAAACGACGGTAGGAGTTGACGTTCGGGCAAAGGAAGGCCATCTGCGCTGGCAGGGTCTCCAGCACACCGCCGATCGCATGACGCAATGCGGCGTTCTGCTCGGGATCCTCGCTGGCAAAAATATTTTTGCCCTCTTTGTCCAGAATCGATATGTGAACGTGTAGTCCGTTGCCCGCCTGGCCCGGGTAAGGCTTGGCCATGAACGTGGTGTCCATCTCATGGTCGTAGGCGATGTTTTTGATCAGACGCTTGAGCAGTACCGCGTAGTCGCAGGCCTTGATCGGGTCGGCAACGTGGTGCAGGTTCACTTCGAACTGCGCCGGGGCACTTTCTTTGACGATGGCGTCAGCCGGGATGCCTTGCTCTTTGGCACCTTCCAGAATGTCCTGGAGGCAGTCGACGTATTCATCGAGGTCGTCGATCAGGTAAACCTGAGTCGAGTGCGGACGTTTGCCGGAGATCGGCGAACGTGGAGGCTGTGGGCGACCGTTAACGTTCTCCTGGTCAATCAGGTAGAACTCCAGCTCGAAAGCCGCGCAGATGGTCAGGCCCATTTCGTCAAACTTGGTAACAACTTGGCGAAGTACTTCACGTGGATCGGCGAAGAATGGTTCACCTTCAAGTTCGTGCATGGTCATCAGCAGTTGCGCGGTTGGGCGCTTTTGCCACGGCTCGTTGCACAGGGTGTCGGGGATGGGATAACAGATTCTGTCTGCGTCACCGATATCCAGACCCAGACCGGTGCTTTCCACCGTTGAGCCGTTGATATCAAGGGCAAATAGAGAGGCCGGCAGGTTGATGCCTTTCTCGTAGACCTTGTGCAGGCTGGTGCGTTCGATGCGCTTACCGCGCACCACACCATTCATATCCGCAATGAGAAGGTCTACGTACAGAACCTCAGGATGATCCTTAAGGAACGCGTTCGCTTCGTTAAGCTGAACGGCACGCGGGGGTACCGACATGATGCAACACCTTTGTTGTTAAAAATATCAATCATTGAGCGCTACGGGATTCAGTCAACCCGAACGGCATACCGAAGTCAAGCAGCCTCTTTTTTGCCCTGAAAAAGCGCCTAAAGGCCATTTTTGACGCTTTTTGGGGCGTGTTTGCCCTGTTTCAATTGTTGCCGACCGCAGGCTTGAGCGGGCCGTGTTGTATTTTTTACGGGGGTGTTGTGTAAAAAAATGAACAAGGCTAAGCTCGATTCAAACCCATAACAGCAATAATACCGGGGTGTTACATGTCACGCCTGCCGTTAATCGGCGTTACCGCCTGCACCAAGCAGATCGGTTTGCATCCTTATCACATCACTGGCGATAAGTACGTGCGAGCAGTTGCAGTGGCTGCCAAAGGCTTGCCTCTGATCATTCCGTCCCTGGCGGAACTGATTGATCCGACCGATATTCTTGACGGTCTGGACGGCATCCTCTTTACCGGGTCGCCCTCCAATATTGAACCCCATCTTTATAGCGGTTCGGCCAGCGTGCCAGGCACGCTGCATGATCCTGACCGTGATCGCACTACCCTCCCCTTGATTCGTGCTGCACTGGCGGCTGGCGTTCCGGTGCTCGGCATTTGCCGCGGCTTTCAGGAGTTGAATGTAGCTCTGGGTGGCTCACTTCACCAGAAATTGCACGAAGTCGAAGGCTTTATTGAGCATCGCGAAGATCCCAGCGCCCCGGTTGAAGTGCAATACGCGCCGAGCCACGCCATGCACGTTCAACCCGGCGGCATCCTGGCAGGCCTGGGCTTGCCGGCGGAGTTCGAGGTCAATTCGATTCACACCCAGGGCATCGACCGTGTAGCGCCGGGCCTGCGGGTTGAAGCGATTGCCCCGGACGGTCTGGTTGAGGCGGTGTCGGTGGAGGGCGGCAAGGCTTTTGCTTTAGCGGTTCAGTGGCACCCCGAATGGCAGGTAAGCTCTAACCCGAATTATCTCGCCCTCTTCCAGGCATTTGGAGATGCCTGCAGAAGGCGCGCAACACAACGCGACGCGGATGCGTCAGTAAACGCCTGACTTATTCAAGTCAGGACACTCAGCCCAGAGGCATTTATGAGTAACAACCTCGACCAGCTCACCGATTGGTTGAAAGACCACAAGATCACAGAAGTCGAATGCATGATCGCCGACCTCACCGGGATTACTCGCGGGAAGATTTCGCCGACCAACAAGTTCATTGCTGAAAAAGGCATGCGCCTGCCCGAAAGCGTCCTGCTGCAAACCGTAACGGGCGACTATGTCGAAGACGACATCTATTACGAGCTTCTGGACCCGGCCGATATCGACATGATCTGCCGTCCTGACCAGAACGCAGTGTTTATGGTGCCGTGGGCGATTGAGCCCACCGCTCAGGTGATTCACGACACCTACGACAAGCAGGGCAACCCGATTGAGTTGTCGCCGCGCAACGTGCTTAAAAAGGTCCTCAAACTCTACGCCGACCACGGCTGGCAGCCGATTGTGGCGCCAGAAATGGAGTTTTACCTGACCAAGCGCAGCGACGACCCGGACTATCCGTTGCAGCCGCCGATTGGTCGCTCCGGTCGCCCTGAAACCGGTCGTCAGTCTTTCTCTATTGAAGCGGCCAACGAATTCGATCCGCTGTTCGAAGACGTTTATGACTGGTGCGAGCTGCAAGAGCTGGATCTGGACACGCTGATCCACGAAGACGGCACGGCGCAGATGGAAATCAACTTCCGTCACGGTGATGCACTGTCGCTGGCCGATCAGATTCTGGTGTTCAAGCGCACCATGCGCGAAGCCGCGCTCAAGCACGACGTAGCCGCCACCTTCATGGCCAAGCCCATGACCGGTGAGCCTGGCAGCGCCATGCATTTGCACCAGAGCATTATCGACATCAACACGGGCAAAAACATCTTCTCCAATGAAGACGGGACCATGAGCCAGTTGTTCCTCAATCACATCGGCGGGTTGCAGAAGTTCATTCCAGAGCTGCTGCCACTGTTCGCGCCGAACGTGAACTCCTTCCGCCGCTTCCTGCCGGACACCTCGGCACCGGTTAACGTGGAATGGGGCGAAGAGAACCGTACCGTGGGGCTGCGTGTGCCGGATGCAGGCCCGCAAAACCGCCGGGTTGAAAACCGTTTGCCGGGCGCCGACGCCAACCCGTACCTGGCCATTGCGGCCAGCTTGCTGTGTGGCTACATCGGTATGGTCGAGGGCATCAACCCGAGCGCACCAGTAGTGGGCCGTGGTTATGAGCGTCGTAATTTGCGTCTGCCTTTGACCCTCGAAGAGGCATTGGCCCGCATGGAAAGCAGCAAGACTGTCGAGAAGTACCTGGGCACCAAGTTCATTGCAGGCTACGTGGCCGTCAAACGTGCCGAGCATGAAAACTTCAAGCGCGTCATCAGTTCGTGGGAGCGGGAATTCCTGCTGTTCGCCGTCTGACACGCCGAGGGGCTGCGCCTTGGAGGCGCGCCCCTCCTCTACTGAATAAAAGGAGAGCTGTATGACTAACAAGAACCCGCAAACCCTTCAATGGCAACAACTGAGTAACGATCACCACCTGGCACCATTCAGCGACTTCAAACAGTTGAAGGAAGTTGGCCCACGCATCATCACGCACGCCAAGGGCGTGTATCTGTGGGACAGCGAAGGTCACAAGATTCTCGACGGCATGGCCGGCCTGTGGTGTGTTGCCATCGGTTATGGCCGTGACGAGCTGGCTGAAGCCGCCAGCAAGCAAATGCGCGAACTGCCGTACTACAACCTGTTTTTCATGACCGCGCACCCGCCGGTGCTCGAGCTGTCCAAAGCCATCGCCGAGATCGCGCCTGAAGGCATGAATCACGTGTTCTTCACCGGCTCAGGCTCTGAAGGCAACGACACCATGTTGCGTATGGTTCGCCACTACTGGGCGATCAAGGGCCAGCCCAACAAGAAAACCATCATCAGCCGCAAAAACGGCTACCACGGTTCCACCGTGGCCGGTGCCAGCCTGGGCGGCATGACCTACATGCACGAACAGGGCGACTTGCCGATCCCGGGCATCACCCACATCGCTCAACCGTACTGGTTCGGTGAAGGTGGCGACATGTCCCCGGAAGAGTTCGGCATCTGGGCAGCCAATCAGCTTGAAGAAAAAATCCTCGAGCTGGGCGTCGACACTGTCGGTGCCTTTATTGCCGAGCCGATCCAGGGCGCGGGCGGCGTAATTGTGCCGCCAGCCACCTACTGGCCGCGCATCAAGGAAATCCTGGCCAAGTACGACATTCTCTTTGTTGCCGATGAAGTGATTTGTGGTTTTGGTCGCACTGGCGAGTGGTTCGGTAGCGATTTCTACGACCTTAAGCCGGACATGATGACCATCGCCAAGGGCCTGACCTCGGGCTACATCCCGATGGGTGGCCTGATCGTGCGCGACGAAGTGGTTGCCGTGCTCAACGAAGGTGGCGATTTCAACCACGGCTTCACCTACTCGGGTCATCCGGTAGCGGCAGCAGTGGCACTGGAAAACATCCGCATCCTGCGCGAAGAAAAAATTATCGAGAAGGTTCACGCCGAAACGGCACCGTATTTGCAAAAGCGTTTACGTGAACTGAACGATCACCCGTTGGTGGGCGAAGTGCGTGGTGTAGGCCTGTTGGGCGCCATTGAACTGGTGCAGGACAAAGCCACCCGCAAACGTTACGAAGGCCGTGGTGTTGGCATGATCTGCCGCCAATTCTGCTTCGCTAACGGTCTGATCATGCGTGCCGTCGGCGACACCATGATCATCTCGCCGCCACTGGTGATCAGCAAAGACGAGATCGACGAACTGGTGACCAAGGCGCGTAAGTGCCTGGATCTGACCTTGGAAACATTGCAAGGTTAACTGCTAGGCTTTGGGCGCAAGACAACTTCGGTTTTAAAGTAGGCAATTGCGCTCAGGGCCTTAAGAATCAAGGCTCTTTCCTTGAAAGCCTGCCCCAGATCTTGCCAGACTAGCCTCCGGCTTTAGTCACCTTGAGATCAGGTCGCTGAATCGGTGGTTTAAAAGAACAATTGGAGCATTACAGATGACGGCATCCGGATTTAAAAAAGCTGGCAAGACACTTCTCGCTCTCTCCTTGATGGGTGTGATGGCTGGGGCAGCTCAAGCTGCGGACAAGGTTCTGCACATTTACAACTGGTCCGATTACATCGCGCCTGACACCGTTAAAAAATTCGAAGACCAAACCGGAATCAAGGTGGTCTACGACGTGTTCGACAGCAACGAGACCCTTGAGGCCAAACTGCTGGCGGGCAAGTCCGGCTACGACATCGTCGTGCCATCCAACAATTTCCTGGCCAAGCAGATCAAGGCCGGGGTTTACCAGGAGCTGGACCGTTCCAAGCTCCCTGACTGGAAAAACCTCGATCCTGCGTTGCTCAAGGCCGTTGGCGATGCCAGCGACAAAGACAACAAACATGCGTTCCCCTACATGTGGGGCACCATCGGTATTGGCTACAACCCTGAGAAGGTCAAGGCTGCTTTGGGCGTCGACACCATCGATTCCTGGGACGTGCTGTTCAAGCCCGAGAACGCTGCCAAGCTCAAGAGCTGCGGCATAAGCTTCCTCGATTCGCCGACCGAAATGATCCCGGCCGCCCTGCACTACCTGGGCTACCCGACTGATTCCCAAGACAAGAAGCAACTGGCTGAAGCCGAAGCGCTGTTCTTGAAAATTCGTCCTTCGGTTGGCTACTTCCACTCCTCCAAGTACATCTCCGACCTTGCCAACGGCAACATCTGTGTCGCGGTGGGTTACTCGGGTGACCTTGAGCAGTCCATCTCCCGTGCCAAAGAGGCCGGCGACAAGGTCAAGCTCAAGTACGTGATACCTAAAGAAGGTGCTGGCAGTTTCTATGACATGGTCGCCATTCCCAAGGATGCCGAGAACGTTGACGCCGCTTACGCCTGGATGAATTTCCTGATGCAGCCAGAAATCATGGCCGAGATCACCAACAGCGTGCGTTTCCCGAACGGTAACAAGGCTGCAACGCCACTGGTGAATAAAGACATCTCTGGCGACCCGAGCATTTACCCGTCCGATGAAGTGAAGGCCAAGCTGTACGCAATCAGCGATTTGCCGCCTACAACGTTGCGTTTGCTGACGCGCAGCTGGACCAAGATCAAGTCCGGTAAATAACCAAGCGCTGTGTAGTCGCTGCCGAAGGCTGCGAAGGGTTGCGTAGCAACCCGTTGTCCCAAAGGCCCCGCGATCCCCTCGCAGCCTGAAGCAGCGGCTACAAAATTTGGTTTAAACGGATACAAATCAGGGCTTTACGGTAATTAATCGCGGAAAACTTTGCTGTGTCGGTTTATCGAGGGTAAGTTGCGCGCCGGTTTTGTCTTTGGCGGTTCGACTGCCGTGTGACGCGGGCAACTCAGGCCCACCTATTTAGAGGACCATCACGTGTCTATATCTTTGTTTCGCAAGACCTTGTTGGTCGGGGCCGGTTTGACGCTCGCCGTCAGCGTGCAAGCGGCACCTACGGTGCATATTTACAACTGGTCGGACTACATCGCGCCGAACACGCTGGCTGATTTTGAGGCCGCTACCGGCATCAAGCCCGTGTATGACGTCTTCGATTCCAACGAAACCCTGGAAGGCAAACTGCTGGCCGGGCGTACCGGTTATGACGTGGTCGTGCCGTCTAACCATTTCCTGGGCAAGCAGATCAAGGCGGGCGCGTTTCAGAAGCTCGACTTGTCGCAGCTGCCGAACTATTCCAACCTCGACCCGGCCTTGCTCAGGCGCCTTCAGGCCAATGACCCGGGTAACCAATATGCAGTGCCGTATCTGTGGGGCACCAATGGCATTGGGTACAACGTCGATAAAGTCAAAGAAGCACTGGGCGTCGATAGCATCGACTCCTGGGATGTGGTGTTTAAACCCGAGAACATGAAGAAGCTGTCCAAGTGCGGCGTAGCCTTCCTGGATTCGGCTGATGAAATGCTGCCAACCGTACTCAATTACCTGGGCCTGGATGCCAACAGCACCAACCCCAAGGACTACAAAAAGGCAGAAGCAACCCTGATGTCGGTGCGTCCATACGTCACCTACTTCCACTCTTCCAAATACATCTCCGACCTGGCCAACGGCAACATCTGTGTTGCGATTGGCTTTTCCGGTGATGTGTTCCAGGCCAAGGCGCGTGCCGAGGATGCAAAAAAGGGCGTGAACATCGCCTACATCGTGCCCAAGGAAGGCGGCGCCCTGTGGTTTGACATGCTGGCCATCCCCAAGGACTCCGGCAACGTCAAGGAGGCCCACACGTTCATCAACTACTTGCTCAAGCCTGAAGTGATTGCACAGGTCAGCGACTATGTCGGTTACGCCAACCCCAATCCTGCGTCCGACAAGGTGATGGATGAGTCCATTCGCAGCGATGAAGCGGTTTACCCCACTCAGGCGGTGCTGGACAAGACATACGTCTCAACCGAGTTGCCTGCGAAAATACAGCGTCTGATGACGCGTACGTGGACCAAGGTCAAGACGGGCAAGTAATCTCGCAAGACCACCTATCCAAGGCCCGACTATCTGGGTTGGGCTGCTAAATTTGTTGGGAGTTTCGTAATGGCTGTTGCCTCCGGCGCCTATAAGAAAGCCCTCGAGGGCGACCAGACACCTAAAAAGGTGCTGGTCAAAATCGACCGGGTCACGAAAAAATTCGACGAGACGATTGCCGTGGACGATGTGTCCCTGGAAATCAACAAGGGTGAAATTTTCGCCCTGCTCGGTGGATCGGGATCGGGCAAATCTACTTTGCTGCGCATGCTCGCCGGTTTCGAGCGCCCAACTGAGGGTCGTATTTTCCTCGATGGTGTAGACATCACTGACATGCCGCCCTACGAGCGGCCGATCAACATGATGTTCCAGTCATACGCGCTGTTCCCGCACATGACCGTGGCCCAGAACATCGCTTTCGGCCTCAAGCAGGACAAAATGTCCAATGCCGAGATCGATGCCCGCGTGGGCGAAATGCTCAAGCTGGTGCACATGAGCCAGTATGCCAAGCGCAAGCCCCATCAGTTGTCCGGTGGTCAGCGTCAGCGTGTGGCCCTGGCCCGCTCACTGGCCAAGCGCCCGAAACTGCTGCTGCTCGATGAGCCGATGGGCGCACTGGACAAAAAACTGCGCTCGCAGATGCAGCTTGAGCTGGTGGAAATCATCGAGCGCGTCGGCGTGACCTGCGTCATGGTGACCCACGATCAGGAAGAGGCCATGACCATGGCCCAGCGCATTGCCATCATGCACCTGGGCTGGATTGCCCAGATCGGTAGCCCGATCGACATCTACGAGACACCGGTCAGCCGTCTGGTGTGCGAGTTCATTGGCAACGTCAACCTGTTCGACGGTGAAGTGGTCGACGACGCTGAAGGCTATGCGCGCATCAAGTGCCCGGAACTGGAGAACGACATTTACGTCGGTCACGGTGTAAGCACTTCGGTGGAAGACAAACACACCACCTACGCCATCCGCCCGGAAAAAATGCTCGTCACCACCGAGAAACCGGCGTGTGAGTACAACTGGTCGCGCGGCAAGGTGCATGACATCGCCTACCTGGGCGGTCACTCGGTGTTTTACGTTGAACTGCCGAGCGGCAAGCTGGTGCAGTCCTTTGTGGCCAACGCCGAGCGCCGTGGCGCGCGTCCTACCTGGGATGACGAAGTCTACGTGTGGTGGGAAGACGACAGCGGCGTGGTACTTCGCTCATGAACATGCGAAAGCTTAAACGCCGACTGCAACGAATAACCCCCGGTGGCCGTCATGTGGTCATCGGGATTCCATTCCTGTGGCTGTTTTTGTTTTTCATGCTGCCGTTCTTCATTGTGTTGAAGATCAGCTTTGCTGAAGCCGACGTCGCAATCCCGCCGTATACCGAGATCTACAGCTACGT
>NZ_JYKZ01000012.1 GCF_001043005.1 Pseudomonas psychrophila | reverse complement strand
TAATTTAACTCGCTGATCCATTACGGACTCTCGTTTCCAGGGCATGGTCAGTACCTCCTGACCATGATTAATACCTGTAAACGATGTACCCGGTCTTAAACGTAAACGATGTACTCGGTTTCTACCCACCCCAACCCTCTCCCGTGGGAGAGGGCTAGGGCTAGGGTGAGGGGCTTTTGACCTTGCCTCAGTTCCGGTTATCCCCCACCAGACTCTCCACCGACGGCACTCGTGTGTCGCTTTCCATCTGTGCATCGTGCTCAATCTGATGGCTGAAGCGATCCAGTGAGCCTTGCGCAGGCTGCGCATCGCTGGCAAAAACCGGTGGGCTCAGTATGTAAGCGCCCAGCAATCGGCTCAACGCCGCCAGACTGTCGATATGGGTGCGTTCGTAGCCGTGGGTCGCATCGCAACCAAACGCCAGCAAGGCGCAACGGATGTCATGCCCGGCGGTGACGGCCGAATGGGCATCGCTGAAGTAGTATCGGAACATGTCTCGTCGCACTGGCAGTTCATTATCGCTGGCCAAGCGCAGCAAATGCCGCGACAAGTGATAGTCATACGGCCCGCCAGAATCCTGCATCGCCACACTCACAGCATGCTCGCTTGAATGCTGGCCCGGCGCTACCGGGGCAATATCAATCCCCACAAATTCGCTTACATCCCATGGCAATGCCGCCGCCGCGCCACTGCCTGTTTCTTCCGTGATGGTGAACAGCGGATGACAGTCGATCAGCGGTTGCTCGCCACTGTCCACAATGGCCTTCAGTGCGGCGAGCAGTGCTGCCACCCCGGCCTTGTCGTCCAGATGCCGCGCGCTGATATGGCCGCTTTCGGTGAACTCCGGCAACGGATCAAAGGCCACGTAGTCGCCGATATTGATCCCCAGTGAGTCGCAGTCGGCCCTGGTTGCGCAATACGCATCCAGACGCAACTCGATATGGTCCCAGCTGATCGGCAACTCATCCACGCCGGTATTGAAAGCATGGCCGGAAGCCATTAACGGCAAGACACTACCGCGAATCACGCCATTGTCAGTGAACAGGCTGACCCGGCTGCCTTCGGCAAAGCGGCTGGACCAGCAGCCTACGGGCGCCAGAACCAGGCGGCCATTGTCTTTGATCGCCCGTACACTGGCGCCGATGGTGTCCAAGTGTGCCGAAACGGCCCGGTCCGGACTGTTTTTCTGACCCTTGAGGGTGGCGCGCAGAGTGCCGCGCCGGGTCAGCTCGAAGGGGATCCCCAGCTCATCGAGGCGTTCAGCGACATAGCGCACGATGGTGTCGGTAAACCCGGTGGGGCTTGGGATAGCGAGCATTTCCAGCAATACCCGTTGCAGGTAATCGAGGTCGGGTTCAGGGAGGGTGCGATTCATAAAAGCTCCTGAGGGCCGGTCAGCTAGAGAGCAGGCTGACAGTGGGGGAAGAGTAAATCGATAAAACGTTCGGCGGTCGGTTGCGGCTCATGGTTGGCCAGCCCAGCCCGTTCGTTGGCTTCGATAAATACGTACTCGGGCTGGTCGGCGGCAGGCACCATCAGGTCCAGTCCGACCACGGGGATATCCAGCGCCCGGGCGGCGCGGATGGCCGCGTCGGCCAGCACCGGGTGCAACACGGCGGTCACATCGTCGAGGCAGCCGCCGGTATGCAGATTGGCAGTGCGGCGTACGGCGAGCACCTGGCCTGCTGGCAAGATGCTGTCGTATTCATAGCCAGCGGCTTGCACGGTGCGCAGGGTTTCTGCGTCCAGCGCAATCCGGCTTTCACCTCCAGTGGCGGCCTGTCGGCGTCGGCTTTGAGCCTCAATCAGTCGTTGCACACTGTGCAGGCCATCACCCGTCACCTGAGCCGGGCGACGGATGGCGGCTGCGACAACTTCAAAGCCGATCACCACAATTCGCAGGTCGAGCCCCTCGTGGAAGCTTTCAAGCAGCACACGGCTATCGAATGCCCGCGCAGCCTCGATGGCCACTTGCACCTTTTCGAGGCTGTCCAGATCCACCGCCACGCCATTGCCTTGCTCGCCATCCACAGGCTTGACCACCACCCGCGAGTGCTGCTCAAGAAAGTCCAGATTGTCGTCGGCGCTACCGGCCAGTTGCTGGCTGGGCACATTCAATCCGGCTTGGTGCAACACCTTGTGGGTCAGGCATTTGTCCTGACACAGGCTCATGCTGATAGCGCTGGTCAGGTCGCTCAGGGATTCGCGGCAACGAATCCGTCGTCCGCCGTGGCTGAGCGTGAAAAGTCCGGCAGGCGCGTCGTCGATTTGCACATCAATCCCGCGCTTGTAGGCTTCTTCAACCAGAATCCGGGCATAGGGATTGAGCCCGACTTCGGGTCCAGGGCCGAGAAACAGCGGTTGATTGATGCCATTTTTGCGCTTGATGGCAAAGGTCGACAGGGTACGAAAGCCCAGCTTGCTGTAGAGGCTTTTCGCTTGAGCGTTATCGTGCAGCACTGACAGGTCGAGGTAGCTCAAGCCACGGCTCATGAAGTGCTCGATCAAATGCCGTACCAGCACTTCACCTACACCGGGCCGCGAGCACTGGGGGTCTACCGCCAGGCACCAGAGGCTGCTGCCGTTTTCCGGGTCGTGGAACGCAGTGTGATGGTTCAGGCCCATGACACTGCCAATCACGGCGCCGCTGTCTTCATCCTCGGCCATCCAGTACACCGGCCCGCCTTGATCGCGGGAGGTGAGTAATGTGGGGTCAATGGGCAGCATGGCGCGTGCCTGATACAGCGTGTTGATCGCGTTCCAGTCCGCTTCGCTTTGCGCGCGACGGATCCGGAAACCGCGAAATACACGGGTGGCCGGGCGGTAGTCGGTGAACCACAGGCGCAAGGTGTCCGACGGGTCGAGAAACAGCTGTTGGGGCGACTGGGCCAATACTTGCTGCGGAGCTGCCACATACAGCGCGATATCACGCTCACCGGGTTGTTCGTTGAGCAACTCGTTGGCCAGGGTGGCGGGGTCGGGGAAGGTATGCCCGATCAGCAGCCGACCCCAGCCGCAATGCACGGCCACGGGCTGTGCACCGAGTGAGCTGCCGTCTTCGGCAAAGCGCGCTTGCAGACGTTCGTAGGACGGTGTTTGTCCACGCAACAAACGCTGACTGTAAGCCGTAGCGAGGGGTTTCATCGATCAGATTCCTTGTTCGCTCAGCCACAGGTTCAAGGCTGCAAGTTGCCAGAGCTTGGAGCCGTTGAGAGGCGTCAGCTGGCTTTGCGGGTTGGTCAGCAGTTGATCAAGCATGGCCGGTTGAAACAGGCCGCGATCCTGGCTGGGGTCCAGCAGCAGATCGCGAACCCAGTTCAGCGTGTCACCCTGCAAGTGCTTGAGGCCGGGTACCGGGAAGTAACCTTTTTTACGGTCGATCACTTCGCTTGGGATCACCAGTCGCGCCGCTTCCTTGAGCACCTGCTTGCCGCCGTCCGGCAATTTGAAGCGCGCCGGAATGCGTGCCGAGAGTTCGGCCAGGCGGTAATCGAGAAACGGTGTACGGGCTTCAAGGCCCCAGGCCATGGTCATGTTATCGACCCGTTTGACCGGGTCATCCACCAGCATCACCGTGCTGTCCAGTCGCAGGGCTTTGTCCACCCCGGCGTTGGCGCCGGGCTGGGCAAAGTGCTCGCGCACATAATCCCCGGCCGCATCATTGGCCGTCAGCCATTGCGGCTGCACTGTGGCTTTGTATTCGTCATAGCTACGATCGAAAAACGCTTCGCGATAAGCGGCATAAGGATCGTCTGCGGCATCGACAGGCGGGTACCAGTGATACCCGGCAAACAATTCGTCGGCGCCCTGACCGCTCTGTACCACCTTGCAATGCTTGGCCACTTCGCGCGACAGCAGGTAAAACGCGATGCAGTCATGGCTGACCATCGGTTCGCTCATGGCGCGAAATGCAGCGGGCAATTGATCGATAATTTCGTGTTCGCCAATGCGCAGTTGGTGATGGCGTGTGCCGTAATGCTTGGCGATTAAGTCCGAGTACTGGAATTCATCGCCGCGCTCGCCCCCCGAGTCCTCAAACCCGATGGAAAAGGTCGACAAGTCCTGTACGCCCACGTCCCGCAACAAACCCACCAGCAAACTGGAGTCAACACCGCCCGAGAGCAGTACGCCGACATCCACTGCCGCGCGCTGGCGAATAGCCACAGCTTCGCGGGTGCTATCGAGTACACGGTCGCGCCAGTCTTCGAGGGTTAAATCCAGCTCGTCGGCATGGGGGCCGTAGGGCAGGGTCCACCAGGTTTTCTGCTCGGTGTGACCGTTGGCATCAATACGCAGCCAAGTGGCTGGAGGGAGCTTTTCAATCCCGGCAATCAACGTGCGTGGTGCGGGCACCACAGCATGGAAATTCAAATAGTGGTTGAGGGCGACGGGATCAAGCATCGGATTGATATCACCGCCCTTGAGCAACGCGGGCAGGGTGGACGCAAAGCGCAGGCGCTCACCGGTACGCGACAGGTAAAGCGGCTTCACCCCCAAACGGTCGCGGGCGATGAACAGGCGCTGGGCATCGCGCTCCCAGATGGCAAAGGCAAACATGCCATTGAGCTTTGGCAGCAGCGCTTCACCCCAGGCGTGATAGCCCTTGAGCAGCACTTCGGTGTCACCGTCCGAGTAAAAGGAGTAGCCCAGGGTTTCAAGCTCGGCTCTCAATTCAGGGAAGTTATAGATCGCGCCGTTAAACGCCAGCGACAGGCCCAGTTGGCTGTCGACCATCGGTTGAGCGGAGCCGTCTGACAAATCCATGATTTTCAGTCGGCGATGGCCAAGAGCTATCGGCCCTTGGCTGTGGAAACCCCAGGCATCAGGCCCGCGGGGGGCCAAGTGGTGGGTAATGCGTTCGATGGCTGCCAGGTCGGCAGGGTGTTGATCAAAACGTAACTCTCCAGCTAATCCGCACATGGTGTTTAAATCCTTGGTATTTCGGCATGTGGTGCTACAGGTTGAGTCAGCGTCTTTGCGGGACGCCACGTAGCGCTTGGGCCCGGTTTTAAAGGGGGATGGAGCGCTTGGCCGCATCGCCAGCCCGTGCGGCGCGGGGCAAAAAACACCCGCGGCGCGATAAATGACCGTGTTTTATCGAGTAACTGAGACCCGGATCGTTCAATAAAACTTACAAGAGGTCGATGACGCATGGGGCTGCATGCGGCCCAAGGTTGCGGGCAACCCATAGTTATCTATGGGTTTTCGGTACAGGCGTGACGCTAGGTTGGACGACTCATTTTGGTCACCCACCTGGACATTCGAAGATGACACGCACCGACCGTTATCCCCCTCTGGAAGCGCGCCAGAGCACACTCAGCGATCTTGAACCGCTGGAACTGGTTCAGAGCCACATGCCCAGATGGCTGCTGGACGCACCTCCCGACATCATTGATGCGTTGAATGCCGCCATGGCCCAAAGCCGGCTGTGGCATGGCCGGGTAGGCAAAAAATTCAGCGAGTTGCAAAGCGTCGAAACGTATTGCGGGACGCTTCTGGCGGCCGAGGTGATGTACGCGTTCGGCCCGTCGCTGGATATTCATCGCGACTATCTTGCCGCCGTGCATGTGCACGTGGTGACCGACAACACACTGCTGCTGACAGTGCGTCACACCACCGTGCGCGATGAGCCTAAAACGCTGTTATGGGCCGCGTTGCAAAACTTTTCTGTGGATGAATCCCAGGCTGACGGGTTCCATCCCCAAAGCAAGATCCTGCACGGTGGACACCCTGCGCGCCCCAGCCCAATCCTGCCTCATGAGATCGCAGCGCTGTGTCGCAGGCTGGACCTGGGCCTTAAATACCAGCTGTATTTGCAATGGTTTCTCGGGGTTGCAGCTCCCGGCATCCAGAGCCCGAACGCTACACAATTGGCCACTGAGAGGAATCTTCGGCAACTCAAAACCAGCGACATGCAGGTGGATGCGCATATCGCATTTCTCAAAAAGAACATCGGCCAGACAGCCTACAGTGCGTTGCTGGCAATGTTGGCCTTGGCCACTGATGCCGCCTCTACAGCATCGGTGCAACTGGACGGCAAGCCGATCTTTCACAGCTCGATGTCAATACTCGACACCGTCATCGACGGGGTCGTTATTTTTTCTGCGGACTCGTTGCTGCTGCATCCAGGCCAACGCCTGATTGCGTATATCCCCAACGATCCTGTCGCGCCTTTTTTCGAATTCAGTACGCTTCAGGTTTTTACCGATGAATTGAAGCATCGCCTGCGTGACCCGGCCTATGCCGATTTTTTCGCACGGTTTGTCGCCTTGAAGGACCGTGCCGGGTTTATGCAAAAGGTCAAAGCCCATCCTGAGGTACTGTTCCTGACGGCGGCGCCTCTAGGCATGAGCGCTGCGCAGTATTTGACCTCGGTGCAACTCAAGAACATGTTTGCCGACGCGCAAGTGCTGGCGGTGCCAACAGGGGTTCTGGACCAGCAAGAGCGTGAAGCTCGCTGGCAAGCCTATAAAAATGCCGGCTTGTTATTGATCAACGTTGCAGCCCTGTTTGTTCCGGTGCTGGGGGACGTGATGCTGGCGGTAGCCATCGGCCAAATGTTGAAGGAAGTGTATGAGGGGGTGGAGGATTGGGCGCACGGCGATGTCGATCATGCCCGTGAGCATCTGTTGAATGTCGCCAGGGATATTGCCGTCAACGGGGCGATTGCCGTGGGCGCTGCTGCCGTGGGTACGTTGGCCAGTCGCCTCAGTCAGGCCACCAGAAACCACTTCGAAGGCTTTGAGCCCATCCTGCGCGATGACGGCAGCGCAAGGCTGTGGAACAAGCAGCTGGAACCCTATGAGCATAAGACCGCTGGTGAACGGCAGCATAGGGCAGACGCCCAGGGCTTTTTTAAGTACCAGGGCGCTGACTGTGTGCAAGTGAATGGCAAGCACTACCGGGCTGAATTTGATTCCAGTCTTAACCAATGGCGTATTGCCCACCCCGCACGGCCAACCGCTTTCAAGCCGGCATTGCTGCATAACCGCCAAGGGGCTTGGCAGCATGCCCATGAGCGGCCGCTGGAATGGGACGCCAGCGCGACATTGATGGGGCGCCTGGGTGGTCCGGCGGTGTCACTCGATGCTCAAAGCCTGGAGCACGTGCGGCTATTGACTGACACGCCGCATGGGTTATTGCGTCGCGTTCATCTGCACAACCTGGCGCCACCGCCCTTGCTGAGGATCAGCCTCAAACGCTTTGAAATCGATCGGCAGATCACGGCGTTTATCGAGCAGATGAGTACCCATGAGTACAACGCCCAGCGCTGGGCTGATCTGCAGTTGCAGCTACTGCCATTGATGCCGGGCTGGCCTGTGGGCAAAGGGCTGGCCATGGCGGACAGTTCGGGGCGCAGCCTGGCGCACGCTGGCAGCAGCGTGGCCCGGATCAACCTGACGCCTGCGATGCTTGAGCAGGGCACGTTGCTGGACACTGTGCTGGGGGCGTTGTCGCAAACAGAGATCAATGGGTTGTTGGGGCAAGAGGGGAGCACTTCAGGTGATGTTGCACAGCGGTTGGCGCAGGCAATGGGAGCCTATGCGCGGGATAACAGATCGTCGGTCTTTGGTCATCTCTACGGTCAATTCGATGTTTCGACTTCGCCCCAAGCCATCCCTATTGAAAGGGCATTTGCGGGGCTGCCGCGTTCTGTGGCGCAAAACTTGGTCGAATCTGCCACTGATAGCCAGCGTGAACTATTGCGTACCGCCAAGGTGCCCTTGGCCCTGGGCGAAATGGCGCGCCTGTACCTCAGGGAGAGCCGGATCAATCGGGCCCTGGAGGGTTTTTACCTGCCGTTTCTGGCCGGCGCCGACACCGATCACTTAACCCTGCATTTTCTGGCGCGACTGCACGGCCTGCCCGCCGACGCGACCCTGGAGATTCGAGAGAATTCGCTACTGGGCACTGTCACCCATCGATGGGGCAATGTTGAGGCAAAGGGCGCGCGGGTACTGGTCAAAACGGCCCAGGGCTATCAGCGCTACACACCGCGAGGTTCGATGCAGGTACTGGAGCCGGGCGGGCCAGTGCCATTGTTGAACGCATTGTTTACGTCTCTGACCCCTGATGAGCGTCTGGCAATGGGTTTTGCCTTGCCGGCAGATGCTACGCAATTCAATGCGGCGCTGGGCAAGCTGGCCGCGCAGGCCCGTCAAGAGTCTGCCGGGGTACTGGGCATGCAGCCGATCAAACCCGTTTTCAAGCCACCGGTGACGCTGCCGAGCGGCCAAACCGGCTATCCGTTATGCGGGCTGGACCCTGGTGGGTACTCTGCAGCGCTTCAACGGCGGGTTCGCGATATTTACCCGGACATCAATAATGAACAGGTGCTGATTTACCTCGATGGTTTGATAGAACGGGGTCTCGACCCTCTGAATGTCCTACGTCAGCGCAAACGTGAGCGATTGGCGCTGGTGCAGAGCTTGCAACGCTGGATCAATGCCACGCCCATTGAGCAGTTGGTGACCAACACCGTCCACGATTATTCGGAAGACAGGTACCAGATCGCGGTTCTGATTCAGCGCAGTTGGCATAAAAGCCCGAAGCATCTTCCCTGGGCCAATCCCGATGAGGTTTACAGCCTTAACCTGGGCGGTTTTCGGTTGGACAGCCTGCCCGCACTGCCAGACCTGGCTGACTTCAGTCATGTGCGTGAACTCAAATTAAGCAATATGGACTGCAGAGATATCGCCGGTTCATTTCTTGAGCACTTCAGCGGGGTGGTGTCGCTGGAAATGGACAACAACCGCATGACCCGTTTTCCGGCTCAGCTAATGCACTTGCCCCACCTGCAGCGCTTGTCCCTGGCGCGTAACCAGTTGTACATGAGCGCTGAGAATATGGAGGTCTTAAGTACGTTGAACCGGCTGGAAGTGCTCAATCTCAACGACAACGTGTTGGGTCCACTCCTGAGTTTCAATGGCCTGGCCTATTTGCGCCGGGTGTATCTACGTCGCTCAGGGCTTGATCAGTGGCCTCAAGGCCTTATTTCCAGGCCACTGCTGGAGTCTGCCGACTTGCGAGAAAACCGTATCACCGAGATACCCGAGCATGTCTACCTGGCCTCGCCAACCTTTACGCGCCATATCTCGTTGTCCGGTAACCCACTGTCTGCGGCCAGTCGCCTGCGCCTGGCGCGTAACGTGATGCAAGGCGGCAGCAGCATGGGGATCAGAAGCGAAGAGCTGATGAGTGAGGCCGCAGCCTTCGAGTTTTGGACGGTGGGTATTACGTCCCAAGAGCGCCGGAGGCGAGAGTTATTGTGGAACGCTTTGCGCGCCGAACCCGCCGCCGATGATTTTTTTGTGGTGATCAGTCGTTTGACCTCGACGGCGGACGCCCAGAGCGTGCGGCACGACCTCAGCCGACGCGTGTGGGAAATGATCGAGGCCGCCAATGAAAGCAGTGTATTGCGCCGTGACGTGCTGGATATAGCGGCTTCCCCGCGCAGTTGTTCAGACAGCGTGGCTTTTATCTTCAGTGCCATGGAAGTCCAGATGGAGCTGGCCGCTGTTTCGCGGGATGCCTCGCTTGAGGTGGGGCAATTGTTAACGCTGGGCAAAAAACAGTTCAGGCTGCATAAGCTCTCGCAAATTGCTGCCGCGCATTTCAATCGACAGCTGGCGGCGGGAGAAGCCGCCGATGAGCTGGAGGTGCATCTTGCCTATCGCATCGGCCTGGCCGCAGACCTCGATCTGCCGGGACAACCGAGAAACATGTCCTTTGGGAGGCTGGCAGGAGTGACGCAGGCAGATCTCGAAGTAGCAAAGTTCGAAGTCGAAAATGCTGAAAGAACCCCGGAGTTGAATACGTTTATCAGCACCCAGCAATTCTGGAAGGACTACTTGATCAAGACCAGCAAGGCGCAATACAGCGCATTGACCAAACCCCATTTCGACAGTCTGGGCGAATTGTTGTTGAACTCGCCGCAGATGACCGATGAGCGCTATTTGCGCAGGGTGGCAGAAATTCGCCATCAAATGGACGGGGTGGTCGATGCCTGGTGTCTGGAAAAAACCAATGCCCTGCTGGATGCCCTTGAACGTTCAGGAGAAGAATCTACAGCCCTTTGATCAGCGCCCGCAGCCCGAACCGGCTTGGTAGGCAGGCCTCGGCGACAACCCGTGGCACGGGCAGGGGCTCATGGGTGATCCAGGCAGCCAATAGCTCGCCCGACAGGGGGGCGGTAATCAACCCGCGGGAACCGTGGCCGCTGTTGACGAACAAGCCTGCAAGCCAGGGGCAAGGCGTGTCTGGCACTTGGCGGGCATCCTTGCGCAATACGGCATAGGCGCTTGCGAACTGCTGCGGGTCGGTCAATGGGCCCACAATCGGCAAATAGTCGGGACTGGTGCAGCGAAAGGCCGCCCAGCCCTGCAGGGTGTGCGGGTCGAGTTGTTCATCGCCAAGGCGTTGGGCCATGTCCGGGGATATTTCCTGCAGCAGGTCGAGGTTGCCCTGGTGCCCCTCGGGGGTGGTGGTCAGGTCTTCGTTATGGAAGTCGAAACTGGCACCCAGCGTATGCTCGCCCAGACGGCCCGGGGCAACATAACCCTCGGCACAGACCACGGTTTTAAGCACGGCGCTGTGTTGGGTTTCTACCAGTTGGGTGATTTGCCCGCGAATACGTTTGAGCGGCAAACCGCTGCTGGCCGGGAAGCGCTTGACCTCTGCGGCACCTGCAAGAATCACCACCGGCGCTTGGGCCAGCAGTTTGTCGTCCTGGCAGGCCTGCCACTGGTCATCGACCCTGTGCAGTTGCAGCACGTCATGGTGCGTCAATACGTGCACATTGGGGTGTAAGGTCTGGTAATGGCATAGCGCAGGCGGGTGAACCCAGCCGCCTTCAGGGTAGAACAGACCACCGTGGGCCAGTTCTATCCCGGCCAGTGCCTGTGCCTGGGGCTGATCCACCAGATGCACCAGCGCAGGCGGGAAGGCCGCGGCCAACTGGGCCTGACGTTCGGCCTCCTTGGCATTGAAACCCAATTGCAGAACGCCGCAGTCATCCCAGTCACGCCCGCGTTGCAGGCCTTCCAGCAGGCGACGGGTGTAACCGAATCCGCTGACAATCAGTTGCGACAGGGTTGTACCGTGCGCCGACAGTTTGAGATACAGCACGCCCTGAGGGTTGCCTGAAGCCTCTTTGGCCAGTCGCTCATGGCGCTCCAGCAAAACCACCTGCCAACCTCTACGAGCGAGGCTGTTGGCACTGGCACAACCTGACAGGCCACCACCAATGACCAGGGCTTTACGCGGGCCTTTTACCTGCGGCGGGCGGGCAAACCAGGGTTTGACGCCGGATGTTGCAGTTACGTTTTCAGGCAAACCAACAAAAGTGCCGCGCAGAATCTCCCATTTATGGCCGATGCCCGGAGTACGGCGCATCTTGAAGCCGGCCTCGTTCAGCGCCCGGCGCACCCAGCCGGTGCTGGTGAAGGTACTGATGGTGGACTCGGGAGCGGCCAGGCGTGCCAGTTGCGCGAAGAGTTCGGGCGTCCACATATCGGGGTTTTTTGCGGGAGCGAAGCCATCGAGAAACCAGGCGTCGACTTGCGCGTCCAGTTGCGGCAGTTGCTCGAGCACGTCACCGATCAACAACGTGAGGGTGACCCGGCCATTGGCCAGGCTCAGGGTCTGGAATCCCGGGTGAATCGCAAAGTAGGCCGCAAGCAGTTGTTCGCTGTACGTCGTCAGCTCGGGCCACAGGGCGAGGGCGCGCTGCAGGTCCTGGCGGGTAAGCGGGTATTTTTCGACACTGATGTAGTGCAGGCGGGCGTCGGGCCGTGCTTTTTGTTCAAACAACTGCCAGGCGCATAAAAAATTCAGGCCGGTGCCGAAACCGGTTTCGCCAATAACCAACTGACCATTGGCCGGCAGGTTTTGGAAACGCTCTGCAAGTGCGTTCTGTTCGATAAAGACATAGCGCGTCTCTTCCAGGCCGGACTTGTCCGAAAAATACACGTCATCAAACACCCGCGAATGGGGGCGACCTTGGTCATCCCAGTCAATCTGGGCATTGGGCATTTCAGTAGTCATGTGCGGCTCGGCAACGTCAAGGCGGCCATTCTAGCTGAACAGTAGCGGCGCGACTGATCCATGACAGTTTTGTGAGGGATGTTCCTACACGTTTAGACGCAATCCGCTAGGCTTGTGAAATCTTGCCAGGGAGCTTTCCATGTTCGAATCCGCTGAAATCGGTCATGCAATCGATAAAGAAACCTACGACAGTGAAGTTCCCGCCTTACGCGAAGCGTTGCTTGAGGCTCAATACGAGCTCCACCAGCAGAAGCGTTCTGCGGTCATCGTATTGATCAACGGCATTGAAGGCGCCGGCAAAGGCGAGACGGTCAAGCTGCTGAATGAATGGATGGATCCGCGGCTGATCGAAGTGCGCACGTTTGACAGCCAGACGGATGAGGAGCTGGCTCACCCGCCTGCCTGGCGCTACTGGCGGCAATTGCCCGCCAAGGGCCGCATGGGGGTGTTCTTCGGTAACTGGTACAGCCAGATGCTGCAGGGCCGGGTTCATGGCCGCTTCAAGGATGCCGTGCTCGATCAGGCGATCAATGGTGCGGAACGTCTGGAGAAAATGCTGTGCAACGAAGGGGCGGTGATTTTCAAGTTCTGGTTTCACTTGTCGAAAAAACAGATGAAAGCCCGCCTTAAAGCACTCAAGGATGACCCGCTGCACAGCTGGCGTATCAGTCCATTGGATTGGCAACAGTCAGAAACTTACGATCGTTTTGTACGATTTGGCGAGCGTGTGATTCGTCGAACCAGCCGCGACTATGCCCCCTGGAACATCGTTGAAGGTGTGGATCCGTATTATCGCAGCCTGACAGTGGGCAAGATTTTGCTCGAAGGTCTGCAAGCCGCACTGAGTGAAGCCAAGACCAAAGCCCGCGCCACCCACGTCGCCCCGTTGACTGAAGCCCAGGACGGTTTGAGCCTGCTCGATTGTCTGGACATGACGCAGCATCTGGACAAAGACGATTACCAGGAGCAGTTGATCACCGAGCAGGCGCGCCTGTCGGGGTTGATGCGCGACAAACGGATGCGTCGACATGCGCTGGTATCGGTATTCGAAGGCAACGATGCGGCAGGCAAGGGCGGTTCGATCAAGCGTGTGGCGGCGGCACTCGACCCGCGCCAGTACAGCATCGTGCCGATTGCGGCGCCTTCTGAAGATGAGCGCGCACAGCCCTATTTGTGGCGCTTTTGGCGGCAGATTCCGGGCCGTGGCAAGTTCACCATCTTTGATCGCTCCTGGTACGGGCGGGTGCTGGTTGAGCGGGTCGAGGGCTTTTGCACCCCGGCCGACTGGATGCGCGCCTATGGAGAAATCAATGATTTCGAGGAGCAATTGCGCGATGCGGGCGTGATTGTCGTCAAGTTCTGGCTGGCGATCGATAAGGATGTACAGCTTGAGCGTTTTCATGAGCGCGAAGAGATCCCGTTCAAACGCTTCAAAATCACTGAAGAAGACTGGCGCAACCGCGAGAAGTGGGATGTGTATCGCAAGGCAGTGTGCGACATGGTTGATCGCACCAGTACCGAGGTTTCACCCTGGACACTGGTAGAAGCCAATGACAAGCGCTGGGCGCGGGTCAAGGTGTTGCGCACGATCAACGAGGCTCTGGAAGCAGCGTTCGAGAAGAGCGACAAAAAGCGTAAAAAATAGGAAAAGCCTGTAGATACTCTGTTGCAGGTCAAGCCCTACTGTGGGAGCGAGCCTGCTCGCGAACGACCTTCGCGAGCAGGCTCGCTCCCACAGTTGCACTTGTCCTGTAGCCGCAGCCTCGTTTCTTCGGCTACGAGAAGACCTATGGCCTAGTGCTTGCCAGTACCCAGCATATTTTCCGGGCGCACCCACTGGTCGAACTCGGCATCGGTCAGGTAACCCAGTTCCAATGCCGCTTCGCGCAGGGTCAACCCTTCGGCATAGGCTTTCTTGGCGATTTCAGCCGACTTGTCATAGCCAATATGCGGGTTGAGTGCTGTGACCAGCATCAAGCCGCGCTCCAGATGCTCGGCCATTTTTCCGGCGTCGGCTTCAAGGCCGGTGACGCAGTGTTTTTGGAAGTTGCCGCAACCGTCCGCCAGTAACTGGATCGACTGCAGCAGGTTGTGAATGATCACCGGTTTGTAGACGTTCAGTTGCAGGTGCCCCTGGCTTGCAGCAAAGCCGATGGTCACGTCATTGCCCATCACCTGGCAGGCCAGCATCGACAGGGCTTCGCACTGGGTCGGGTTGACCTTGCCCGGCATGATCGAACTGCCCGGTTCATTGGCAGGCAGCTTGATTTCTGCCAGCCCGGCACGCGGCCCTGATCCCAGCAGACGGAAGTCATTGGCCAGTTTCATCAGGGTAACGGCCAGGGTTTTGAGTGCGCCCGAGAGGGTGGTTAGCGGTTCGTGCCCCGCCAATGCGGCAAATTTGTTTGGCGCAGTGACAAATGGCAGACCGGACAAGGCGGCGATTTCAGCGGCAATTGCTTCGGCAAAGCCGTGTGGGGCGTTGAGTCCGGTACCTACCGCTGTGCCTCCTTGCGCCAGTTCATACACCGCGGGTATAGCCGAGCGTATGGCTTGTTCGGCGTAATCAAGTTGGGCGATATAGGCTGACAGTTCCTGGCCAAAGGTAATGGGCGTTGCGTCCATCATGTGAGTACGGCCGGTTTTAACCAGTTTCATGTGGCGTACCGACAGCTCGGCCAACCCGCCTGAGAGTTCGCTGATCGCGGGTAGCAACTGCTCGTGAACCGCTTTGGCGGTAGCAATATGCATGGCGGTCGGGAAGCAGTCATTGGAGCTTTGCGAGCGGTTGACGTGGTCATTGGGGTGGACCGGGGATTTGCCGCCGCGGCCTTTGCCAGCCAGTTCGTTGGCGCGCCCGGCGATCACTTCGTTGGCGTTCATGTTGCTTTGTGTGCCGCTGCCGGTCTGCCATACAACCAGCGGGAACTGATCATCGTGCTCACCGTCGAGTACTTCATCGGCGGCCTGTTCGATCAGCCGGGCGATGTCGGCGGGGAGGTCGCCGTTGCGGTTATTGACCCGGGCAGCAGCTTTTTTGATCAGCACCAGGGCGTGCAACACGGCCAGCGGCATCTTTTCGTTGCCGATGGCGAAGTTGATTAGCGATCGTTGAGTCTGAGCGCCCCAATAAACCTCATCGGCCACATTTACTTCACCCAGGCTGTCGGTTTCGATACGGCTCATCAGCTCATTCTCCTATAGGTCTGACCAGACAGCTTAGGCGCTGGTTTGCAGCGGGGGTTCAATCTGATGTTTTTAATGCTTTTGGTCAGGTGATGAGAACGTCTATCAGTCTCGGGGTTGAGTGACACACTTTATTAGGCGCAGAATGGCCGCCCTTGGGGTTCAACCTCGCTTGCTAGAAAAGGAAACTCGATGACCCGTCTTCGCGCCATCTGTACAGCGGTTGCTCTGGTTTGCGCCAGCGGCCAGGTTTTCGCCGATGCAGCCAGTCACGCTGCCAGTGCTGAAACGTTCCTGAAACTGGCACATGCCGATAAGCTGGGTACCCCGGTGTATATGCAAGTGCAGCAAATGTTTGCTCAACGTTTTGAGCAAACCAAAGCGCCAGCCTCCAAGAAAGCCCTGCTGGAAACCTACCAGGCCAAAGCCAACACCGCCCTGGACCAGGCCATCGGCTGGAATAAACTCAAGCCGGACATGGTCAAGCTGTACACCACCAACTTCAGCGAGTCCGAACTCAAGGATCTGGTAGCGTTCTACCAGTCGCCACTGGGCAAGAAAGTCCTGGAAAAAATGCCGCAGCTGACTCAGCAATCGGCACAAATGACCCAGGCCAAACTGGAAAGCGCAGTGCCGGTCGTCAACAAGCTGTTGGCCGACATGACCGCCGAGCTGGAGCCAGCAGCGGCCCCGGCCAAGAAGAAGTAAGCGGAGCCTGAATGGACATGCAGCAACGTATCGAATCGACGCTCAGCGCGTTGCAACCTGAGCACCTGAGTGTGCTGGATGAAAGCCACATGCACAGTCGAGGGTTGCAGACCCACTTCAAGGCTGTGGTGGTCAGCGAGCAGTTCGCCGGGCTCAACAGCGTCAAGCGTCACCAGAAGGTCTACGCCACCCTGGGTGACCTGATGGGCGAGTTCCATGCGCTGGCCTTGCATACGTACACGCCTGAAGAATGGGCGAAAATCGGCACGGCCCCGGCTTCGCCGACCTGTGCTGGCGGTGGGCACTAAGTCGTCTTTTTGCTAGAATCCGCAGCGCGCCGCTTAGCCGGCGCGTTTTTTTTGCGCCCGGTTCACCCTTTGCGAGGGTAGCCACCTGGAGAGAATCACGATGACCGCGCCAATTGTTGTCGCTGCACTGTACAAATTCGTCACACTTGAAGATTACGTAGCACTGCGTGAGCCGCTGCTCAACGCCATGGTCGCCAATGGTATCAAGGGCACCCTGCTGATTGCCGAAGAAGGCATTAACGGCACGGTTTCCGGGACTCGTGAAGGCATTGATGGGCTGATGGCCTGGCTCAAGAACGATCCGCGCATGGTCGATATCGACCATAAAGAATCCTACTGCGATGACCAGCCGTTCTATCGGACCAAGGTCAAGCTCAAGAAAGAAATCGTTACCCTCGGCGTAGAAGGCGTGGATCCGAACAAGAAAGTCGGAACCTATGTCGACCCCGAGAACTGGAATGCGCTGATCAGCGATCCAGAGGTGCTGTTGATTGACACCCGTAACGATTACGAAGTCTCGATCGGTACGTTTGAAGGCGCCATTGACCCGAAAACCACCAGCTTTCGCGAATTTCCTGACTATATCAAAGCCAATTTCGACCCAGCCAAGCACAAGAAAGTCGCGATGTTCTGCACGGGCGGCATTCGCTGTGAAAAAGCGTCGAGCTACATGCTCAGCCAGGGTTTCGACGAGGTTTACCACCTTAAAGGCGGCATCCTGAAGTACCTCGAAGAAGTGCCGCAGGAAGAAACCAAGTGGCAGGGTGACTGCTTTGTGTTCGATAACCGCGTCACGGTGCGCCACGACCTGAGCGCCGGCGAATACGACCAGTGCCATGCCTGCCGCACGCCGATCAGCATCGCGGATCGCGAGTCGGAGCACTATCAGCCCGGTATCAGCTGTCCGCATTGCTGGGACACGTTGAGCGAAAAAACCCGTCGTAGCGCTATTGATCGGCAAAAGCAGATCGATCTGGCCAAGGCGCGCAATCAGCCGCACCCGATTGGCCACAACTACCGTAAACCTGCCGAGGTTTAAGATGAGCGCACGCCTGCTCTATGTGATGGACCCTATGTGCTCCTGGTGCTGGGGCTTTTCGCCCATCGCTGAGGCCCTGGTTGAGCAGGCCCAGACCGCAGGCGTCGAGTTGCACCTGGTGGTAGGCGGATTGCGTACCGGCAGTGGCTCGGCCCTTGAGCCCGCCACGCGGCGCTACATTCTTGAGCATTGGCAGGCAGTCACAGAGGCCACCGGGCAATCCTTCAATTTTGACGGTGCATTGCCCGACGGTTTTGTCTATGACACCGAGCCTGCCTGTCGAGCAGTGGTGGCAGCACGCAGTCTTGCCCCCGATTGTGCCTGGAGGTTGGTCAAGCTGATTCAGCAGGCCTTTTATGTGCAAGGCCGCGATGTCACCCAGGCCAGCGTGCTGGTTGAGCTTGCCGAAACGGCAGGGGTGCCACGTATCGAGTTTGCCGCCGCTTTTGACTCGGCCGAACAACACACGGCAACGGGCGCCGACTTTACCTGGGTGCAAGACCTGGGAATTGCCGGGTTTCCCACTTTGCTCGCCGAGCGTAACGGCCAGCTGGCATTATTGACCAACGGTTATCAGCCGCTTGAACCTCTGTCTGACCTGCTTGCCCGTTGGCTAGAACGCGCTACGCGTGTTTGATCCTTCTGGGGTGCAGTCCTCGTCCCCGGTGACGGATCGCCTGACCTGGGCTGAAATCCGTCGTCTGGCCTTGCGCCACAAAAAAGCACTGTGGATTGCTAACGGCGTGGCCGTGCTGGCTACGTTGTGCAGCGTTCCCATCCCTTTGCTTCTGCCTTTGCTGGTGGACGAAGTGCTGCTGGGTAACGGTGATGCAGCGCTGAAAATCATGAACCATTGGCTACCGGCTGCCTGGCAAGGTGCGGCGGGGTACATTGGCCTCATGCTGGCCATTACCCTGATGCTGCGCTGTGGGGCGCTTTTGTTTAACGTCCTGCAGGCCCGGCTGTTTTCGCGTCTGGCCAAGGACATTGTGTTTCGCATTCGCCTGCGGCTGATTGAGCGCTTGAAGCGAATATCAATGGCTGAGTATGAAAACCTCGGCAGCGGGACCGTGACCACGCATCTGGTCACCGATCTCGAAACCCTCGACAAGTTTGTCGGCGAAACCTTGAGTCGCTTTTTGGTGGCCATGCTCACGCTGGTGGGCACTTCGGCGATTTTGCTGTGGATGCACTGGCAACTGGCCCTGCTTATCTTGCTGTTCAACCCGCCGGTGATCTACGCCACGGTGCAGCTGGGCAAGCGGGTCAAACACCTGAAAAAACTCGAAAACGACAGCACGGCGCGTTTCACTCAAGCATTGAGCGAGACACTGGACGCCATTCAGGAGGTACGAGCGGGTAACCGCCAGGGCTTTTTCCTCGGTCGTCTGGGGTTGCGTGCGCGGGAGGTTCGGGACTTTGCCGTGGCTTCGCAATGGAAGAGCGATGCCTCAAATCGTGCCAGCGGATTGCTGTTCCAGTTTGGTATCGATATTTTTCGCGCTGCCGCGATGCTCACGGTGCTGTTTTCGGATTTGTCGATTGGCCAGATGCTCGCAGTGTTCAGCTACTTGTGGTTCATGATCGGGCCCGTTGAACAGTTGCTTAATTTGCAATATGCCTTTTACGCCGCCGATGGTGCCGTCACGCGAATCAACCAGTTACTGGCGCGCAGCGACGAGCCGCAATATCCCGGAGGCGTTAATCCGTTTCTGGGGCGTCAGACCGTTGGCATTGAAGTGCGTGACCTGAGCTTCAGCTATGGGGATGAAAAGGTACTGGATCATCTGAACCTGACCATCGCTGCGGGAGAAAAGGTAGCGATTGTAGGCACCAGCGGCGGCGGCAAGAGTACCTTGGTGCAATTGCTGCTGGGCCTGTATACGCCGCAGTCGGGGAGCATTCACTTTGCAGAGGCGAGTCAGCCAGAAATAGGCCTGCAGACCATTCGTGAACATGTCGCGGTGGTGCTGCAACATCCGTCGTTGTTTAACGATACCGTGCGCGCCAATCTGACAATGGGCCGCGAGCGAACGGATGAGGCGTGCTGGCATGCTCTGGAAATCGCGCAGCTCGATGGCACTATTCGTACGCTGCCTCAAGGGTTGGACAGCATCGTTGGGCGCTCAGGCGTGCGATTGTCGGGTGGTCAGCGCCAGCGTCTGGCGATTGCGCGGATGGTGCTGGCCGAGCCCAAGGTGGTGATTCTGGACGAGGCGACCAGCGCCCTGGATGCCGCCACCGAATACAACTTGCATCACGCTTTGGGAAAATTCTTGAGTGGTCGTACTACTTTAATCATCGCTCATCGTTTGTCTGCGGTAAAACAAGCAGACAGGGTGCTGGTGTTTGATGGCGGCTGCATTGCCGAAGAGGGTGATCACCAGCAATTGATCGCAGAGGGAGGGCTTTACGCCAAACTTTACGGGCATCTGCAACAGACTTGATACAGGCGGTTGTCGTTTAAGGGTGGGGGGCTGCCCAGGTTCGGATTTTTGTCGGTTTGGGGCAATACGGACTGCTCAAGTTTTTGAAAATTGGCCTAGGCTGATTTGTAGTGAGATTTTCTCTCTGGTTTTCATCTGACGCCATGAAGCAAGGAAACTCATGAAACTTAAACGCCCCCATGGGACGCCACGCTTGTTGGGCATTGTTTGGCCCTTTATTGCCGTCGTGCTTTTCCAGGCGCTATTGGGGTGCGTGAGTCTGTATATGCTCTCTGCGGTGCGCAGTTACGTGGGGGGCGAAAGTTTGTGGTCCAAGGGTCAAAAAGACGCCATCTACTTCCTCCACTTGTATTCCGATACGCAAGACCCTGTTTACTTCAGAAAATTTCAGCAGGCAATAAGTGTCCCTCAAGGCGGTCACACACTACGGCTTGCGATGGATCAATCTCCCCCTGATGTAGTCTCTGCCCGTGAAGGCATTCTGCAAGGTGGCAACAGCGAGCAAGATGTCTCCAGCATCATTTGGTTCTATCGATACTTTCGTAACGTCAGTTATATGAAAACGGCCATCGAGAAGTGGACCCAGGGTGATGCTTATCTGATTCAGCTCGATGAACTGGCTCAAGAAATGCATCGCGCATTGCTTGAGGGTCAGGCCAGCGAAGCGGACGTAAAACGCTGGGAGGACAATATATTTGCCATCAACGAAGGAATTGCCCCCGCAGCCAAGGCCTTCAGCGATGCTCTGGGTGAAGGCTCACGTTTTATCTGGCAGTTGCTGGTAGCCATCAATCTAGCCACGGCGCTGGGGCTGATTCTTCTGGTGCTCATACGAACTCATAAAGTGCTGGCTCAGAGCCGTGCATTTGCTGAAGCGCTGCAGCTGGAAAAAGAGCGGGCACAAATCACGCTTCAGTCCATTGGCGACGGGGTCATAACGACCGACGTGAATGGTGCTATTGCCTACTTGAATCCGGCGGCGGAGCAACTGACCCAATGGAAGTCCGAGCAGGCACAAGGCGTTACCCTGGCGGCGTTGTTCAAGTTGCTGGATGACAATGATCAGGATGACGGTTTGAAGCTGATTGAACGTATTCTCAGCGGCCAGCTGGGCAACAATCGCGAGCATTCCAGGCAGATTCAACGAATGGACGGCAGTACCGTCGCGGTCACGCTGGTGGGGGCGCCAATCCTTCACGCCGGGGAGGTGAGCGGCGCGGTGCTGGTGCTGCATGACATGACCCAGGAGCGTCAATACATCGCCAATCTATCCTGGCAGGCAACCCACGATGCACTTACCGGTTTGGCCAATCGCCGTGAGTTCGAATACCGCCTTGAGTTGGTACTGAAGAATCTGGGCCGACAACAGGGCCGGCATGCACTCATGTTTCTCGATCTGGATCAGTTCAAGCTGGTTAATGACACCTGCGGTCATGCGGCAGGTGACGAGTTGCTACGTCACATATGTGTGCTGCTGCGAACCGGATTGCGCGAAGGCGACACCCTGGCGAGATTGGGAGGGGATGAGTTCGGCATTTTGCTGGAAAACTGTCCGGTCGACATGGCGGAAAAAATAGCGGGAGGCTTGCGCCAATCGGTGCAAAGTCTGCATTTCGCCTGGAAGGGGCGACCGTTCATGAGCACCATCAGCATTGGTCTGGTCCACATCCATCAAGCCCCCGTGACCCTGGAGGCATTGATGCGTGCTGCAGATATGGCCTGTTACATGGCCAAGGAAAAGGGCCGTAATCGGGTACAGGTTTACCAGGTGGATGACACTGAGCTGTCTTTGCGTTTTGGAGAGATGGCCTGGGTGCAGCGCCTGCACGTAGCCCTGGAAGAGAACCACTTCAGACTGTATTCACAAGAAATCACTCCCTTGGGGGGGGCTCAGGAAGGCAGTGGGCACATTGAAATCCTGTTGCGATTGAAGGACGAGAGCGGGCGAATGGTTCTGCCTGACAGTTTTATTCCTGCCGCCGAGCGTTATGGTTTGATGAGCTCGATAGATCGCTGGGTGGTCGAAAATGTATTCAGGATCATTTCTGAATGTTCGGCCCAGTCGGGCGGGCGCCCCATGGCGATGTGCGCCATCAACTTGTCAGGCTCGACCATAGGGGATGACGATTTCCTGGCATTTCTGCACGAACAATTTGAATGTTACGCAGTGTCGCCCACGCTTATCTGCTTTGAAATTACCGAAACCAGCGCCATTGCAAACTTGGGCAGTGCGATTCGATTTATTAATGATCTCAAGGCGTTGGGTTGTCATTTTTCGTTAGATGACTTTTGTGCCGGTATGTCTTCGTTTGCTTACTTGAAACATTTGCCCGTCGATTTTTTGAAAATTGACGGCAGCTTCGTCAAAGACATGTTGGATGACCCTATCAACCGGGCCATGGTTGAAGTTATTAATCATATTGGCCATGTCATGGGAAAACGCACCATTGCCGAGTTTGTTGAAAGTACGCAAATAGAGCAGGCGTTGATTGAAATCGGAGTTGATTATGCGCAGGGCTATATAGTTCAGCGCCCGCAGCTGTTTACCTTTGACAGTTTATTACAGCGCCCTGTGCGTTCCAGATCGTTGACATTGAAGTCGCCGGGAACTTTACGTTGATATGTTGTACCTTTTCTAAAGTCTCTTCTCAAAAAGGATTTGGATTGTGATTACTGTATTTAACCGAACAGGGCCTCTCATGGAAGAGGCCAGTTATCCACAGTGGGCGCAGCAGTTGATTCGCGATTGCAGCGAGAGTAAACGCCGTGCTGTGGGGCATGAAATATATAAACGCATGCGTGATAACACGCTAAGTCCCCGGGCCATGCGAACGTACCTGATAGGCGGCTGGCCGGTCGTTGAGCAGTTTTCGTTGTACATGGGGCGTAACCTGGGGAAAACCCGTTATGGGCGTCACCCGGGTGAGGACATGGCGCGTCGCTGGTTGATCCGCAATATCCGCGTCGAACTCAATCATGCCGATTACTGGGTGTACTGGGCTCGGGCGCATGGCGTGAGCCTTGAAGAATTGAACGCGCAAGACATTCCCGCTGAATTCCAGGCATTGAACGATTGGTGCTGGCATACCTGCGCGACGGACTCACTGGCGGTCGCTATGGCGGCGACCAATTACGCCATTGAAGGTGCGGTGGGTGAGTGGGCGGCGGCAGTGTGCTCAAAGAATATCTACGAAGAGTCGTTCCCGCTGGAGGGGCGCAAGCGCACGATGAAATGGCTCAAGATGCATGCTCAGTATGATGACGAGCATCCTTGGGAAGCGCTGGAAATCGTGTGTACCTTGGCCGGGATGAACCCGAGCGAGGAGTTGATCGACGACCTGCGCAAGGCGATTTGCAAGAGTTACGACTACATGTACCTGTTTTTGCAAAGTTGTTTGCAGCTCGACACAGCACCGGCTGTGCGTGTGCGCCGGGAGCTGGTTGAGAGCTAAAGGCCCAGTCTGAGATTCCATGTGTAAAAAAAACCGCAGGCTGCATTCACACGCAGGCTGCGGTTTTTGTTTGTTGACCTGTTACTGAGCGTCGAAGGCCTGGCCGTTGATGCCGGTGCTGTCCGGGCCCATCAGGTACAGATAAACCGGCATGATTGCGTGCGGTTCCGGGTTGTTTTCAGGGTTCTCGCCCGGGTATGCCAGGGCGCGCATGCTGGTACGGGTCGCGCCGGGGTTGATGCTGTTGGAGCGTACCGGGGCGACGGCGTCGACTTCGTCGGCCAGGGTTTGCATCAGGCCTTCGGTGGCAAACTTCGATACGCCATAAGCGCCCCAGTAGGCGCGGCCTTTGCGACCGACGCTGCTGGAGGTGAAGATCACCGAGGCGTCCTGGGAAAGCTTGAGCAGTGGTAGCAGGGTGCTGGTGAGCATGAACATGGCATTGACGTTTATGTGCATCACGCGCATGAAGTTCTCGCCTGACAACTGCTCCAGCGGCGTGCGCGGACCAATGATCGAAGCGTTGTGCAGCAGACCGTCAAGATGGCCGAACTCGTTCTCGATCATGGCAGCCAGTTCATCGAACTGATGGGGCTGCGCGGTTTCGAGATTAAACGGGATGACGACTGGTTTAGGATGGCCAGCGGCTTCGATTTCATCGTAAACCTGGCTCAGGTTGGCCTCGGTCTTGCCCAGCAGCAGTACGGTCGCGCCGTGTGCTGCGTAAGTTTTGGCGGCCGCAGCGCCAATGCCACGACCAGCGCCGGTGACCAGAATGACCCGATCCTGAAGCAGGTTGGGGCGGGCGGAATAATCAAACATATAAAACCTCAACAAAAAACGAAGATCGTCAGCGGGCGCTTTTCAGCAACTGCACATCGCGTTATCCAGCACTTTGCGCAACTCGCTCGGGTGATCGACTACCACGTCGGCACCCCAGTGGTCGGGGTTGTCATCGGGGTGGATGTAACCAAAGCGCACGGCAGCAGTTTTGGTTCCGGCGTCCCGTCCGGACTCAATATCGCGCAGGTCGTCACCGACAAACAGGACGCTGGCCGGGTCTAGGTCCAGCATTTTGCAGGCCAGGATAAGCGGCTCGGGGTCAGGTTTGCTGTGGGTGACGTGATCCGGGCAGATCAGCAGGGCCGAACGTTGCGCCAGGCCCAGTCGCTCCATGATCGGCTGGGCAAAACGTACAGGCTTATTGGTGACGACGCCCCACACCAGATGCGCTTTTTCGATATCGGCCAGCAACTCTTCCATGCCATCAAACAGCTTGGTGTGCACCGCGCAATCGAGCTGGTAGCGCTCAAGGAACTCCTGGCGCAATTCTTCGAAGCCTGGCGCCAGCGGGTCCATGCTGAACGTCGCTGCTACCATGGCACGCGCCCCCCCGGAAATTTCGTCGCGTATCAGCTTGTCGGCGATGGGGGGCAGGTCGCGGTCTGCCCGCATGGCCTGACAGATCGCGATAAAGTCCGGCGCGGTGTCGAGCAGGGTGCCGTCCATGTCAAAAAGAACTGCTCTTAAACGCATGTGTTACTCCTCGCGAAGGGTCTGGATCATGTAGTTGACGTCAACATCGGCGGCCAGTTTGTAGTGCTTGGTCAGCGGGTTGTAAGTCAGGCCGATGATGTCCTTGACGCTCAGGCCGGCCTGACGGCTCCAGGCACCCAGTTCGGAAGGGCGGATGAACTTCTTGAAGTCGTGGGTCCCGCGGGGGATCAGCTTCATGATGTATTCAGCGCCGATGATCGCGAACAGATAGGATTTAGGGTTGCGGTTGATGGTCGAGAAAAATACCTGGCCGCCGGGTTTGACCATGCGGTAGCAGGCGCGAATCACTGAGGCAGGATCAGGAACGTGTTCCAGCATTTCGAGGCAGGTGACCACATCGAACTGCTCTGGCATTTCGACGGCCAGGTCTTCGGCGGTGATCTGGCGGTATTCAACACTCACGCCAGATTCAAGCTGATGCAGTTGCGCCACGGCTAATGGTGCTTCGCCCATATCGATGCCCATCACGGTTGCGCCGCGCTGAGCCATGGACTCGCTGAGAATGCCGCCTCCGCAACCTACATCGAGGACTTTTTTGCCTGCCAGTTGCACGCGCTCATCAATCCAGTTGACGCGCAGCGGGTTGATATCGTGCAGCGGCTTGAACTCGCTTTCACGGTCCCACCAGCGATGGGCGAGCGCTTCGAATTTGGCGATCTCGGCGTGGTCAACGTTGCTCATGGGTAAATCCTCTAAAGCCTAATAATCTGGTAAAGCTCCGGGCGCAGGCCCGAAGGTACTGAATCAATGAGTATGGCCGCTTATGCGTTCGCCCCAGGACCTGGCTGTTGCGCCGAGCTGTTGCTCGTCCAGTCGGGTCAGGCGCCGATCATCCAGCAGGTGTTTGCCTGCAACCCACAGGTGTTTCACGCAATCGCGGCCAGTGGCGTAAATCAGCTGTGAGACGGGGTCATAGATCGGTTGTTGGGCCATTCCGCTGAGGTCAAATGCAACCAGGTCAGCGGCTTTTCCGACTTCGATAGAGCCGGTGTCGCTTTCAATGCCCAAGGCGCGAGCGCCATTGAGCGTTGCCATGCGCAGAGCGCGGTGTGCGTCCAGCGCAGTGGCCGAGCCCGCGACAGCTTTGGCCAGCAAGGCTGCCGTGCGGGTTTCACCAAGCAGGTCGAGGTCATTGTTGCTGGCGGCGCCGTCGGTGCCGATCGCCACATTGACCCCAGCTTGCCACAAGCGCTCTACCGGGCAGAAGCCGCTGGCCAGTTTCAGGTTGGACTCAGGACAATGAATCACGCTGGAGTTGCTTTCTACCAGCATAGCCAGGTCGTCATCGCTGATCTGGGTCATGTGCACCGCCTGGAAGCGCGGGCTCAGCAAGCCCAGACGCGCGAGGCGGGCGATGGGGCGCTCGGCATGCTGTTCGACGGCCTGATGCACTTCAAAGGCGGTTTCGTGGACGTGCATATGAATGGCGGCGTCCAGTTCATCGGCGATCACCCGGATTTTTTCCAGATTTTCGTCGCCGACGGTGTAGGGCGCATGGGGGCCAAAAGCAATTTTGATCCGCGGGTGAAACTTCAGGTCAGCGAACAGTTCGACCGCCTGCCGCAGGGATTCGTCTGGGTTGCTGGCGCCGGGAATCGGGAAGTCGAGAATCGGGATTGCGATTTGCGCACGAATGCCGCTCTTGTGGACACACTCACTGGCGATTTTCGGGAAAAAATACATGTCGCTGAAGCAGGTGATGCCGCCCTTGAGTTGCTCGGCGATCGCCAGGTTGGTGCCGTCGCGCACGAAGTCTTCATCGACCCACTTGGCCTCGGCGGGCCAGATGTGCTGCTCCAGCCAGGTCATCAGTGGAAGGTCATCAGCCATGCCGCGGAACAATGTCATCGCCGCGTGGCCGTGGGCATTGATCAGTCCCGGACTGAGCAGCATGTCAGGCAGCTCTCGGGTTTCGGTGGCCGTGAACTTAAGGGCTTGCTGGCGCGGACCTATGAAAACAATGCGACCGTCCTTAATGCCAACGCCGTGCTCCTTGAGTACGACACCGGCCGGCTCTACAGGCACCAGCCAGGTGGGTAGCAGCAATAAGTCCAGGGGGGTGGTCGGGGTCGGCATCGAAAACAGTTTCCAGTGCGTTGCAAAAGGAGGCGAAGTATACCCGAGCGTCTTAAGGGTGGGCTCGCTATAATCGGCAGCTTTGTTTCTGGGTGATGGGGTAAGGCATGCGCGATCGACTGTTGGCTGCGGAAAAGGTTAAGGCCATCGATTGGCGGGACGACGCCCTGTATCTGCTGGATCAACGCAGCTTGCCCCTTGAAGAGAACTGGCTGGCGTACACCCGTGTTGAGGGTGTAGCTCAAGCGATTCGCGATATGGTCGTGCGGGGTGCCCCGGTGATTGGTATCGCCGCGGCCTACGGTGTAGTGCTGGCTGCCCGTGTGCGCAAGGCGCAGGGTGGTGACTGGTTGGCTGCGCTCGAGGAGGATTTCACCCTGCTGGCAGACTCGCGTCCTACCGCGGGGAATCTGTTTTGGGCGTTGAATCGCATGCGTGACCGGCTGGCCCGTGCCAAAACCCGTATAGATGTCTTGCAGGTGCTTGAAGCCGAGGCTGTCGCCATTCAAGAGAGTGATCGTGAAGCCAACCTGACGATGGCGCAGTTGGGGGTCGATGTGATCCGCCGCCATCAAGGCAATGCGCAGGCTGTACTGACCCACTGCAACACCGGTGCGTTGGCCACCGGTGGTTTTGGTACGGCGCTGGGGGTGATCCGGGCTGCCTGGCTGGAGGGCATGATCGAGCAGGTGTATGTCGACGAAACCCGGCCCTGGTTGCAAGGCTCGCGCCTGACCGCGTGGGAGCTGGCCAATGAGGGTATTCCGGTGGTACTCAATGTGGATGCCGCGGCGGCACACATTATGAAAACTAAAGGCCTGACCTGGGTGATTGTGGGGGCTGACCGAATTGCGGCCAACGGCGATGTGGCAAACAAGATAGGTACCTACCAGCTGGCGGTTAATGCCATGCACCATGGCGTGCGCTTTATGGTCGTGGCCCCCAGCTCGACGATCGATATGGAGCTGGCCTCGGGTGATGACATTCCTATTGAAGAGCGTGACAGCAGCGAAGTGCTGGAAGTGGGTGGCAAGCGGGTGGGTGCCGATGTGCCGGCATTCAATCCGGTCTTTGATGTGACGCCTGCGGACCTTATCGATGTTCTCATTACCGAGAAGGGCGTGGTTGAGCGTCCGGATGCGGCAAAAATGGCTCAATTGATGTGCCGCAAGCGGTTGCATTGAGGCGCTAGCCTGTAGCCGCGGGTGCAGGGCCCAGGCCGTGTCCGGTTATACGACTGCTTTGCAGTCGGACGTAGCCTCGCGCTGCCCATCAACTGCTACGAAACCTTGCGTTCTTTTGTAGTATTCAGGCACTCAAATCCCCTTCAGAGCCCCTCTGAGCCCCTTCAGGCCGACACGCGTCATTCCATGCGCATCTGAGGGATAGGTGCGTGGCGGCGATTGTGATAACATTCGGCGGTTTCCAGGGTAGCCCGCAAGGGTTGCCCTTACTGCGCAAATCCGTGACATAACTTGTTGATTTGTCGTAAGTCGTTGCGTGGCACGTGGCCAGCGGCGGCGAGCTTCGTTCGTCCCGAATGGATGTGGCGAAGTTTCACCCGAAAAAGGAATCAGGCTTCTCATGGGCGAACTGGCCAAAGAAATCCTCCCGGTCAATATCGAAGACGAGCTGAAACAGTCCTACCTCGACTACGCGATGAGCGTAATTGTCGGGCGAGCACTGCCTGATGCACGCGATGGCTTGAAGCCCGTGCACCGGCGTGTGCTGTTTGCGATGAGCGAACTGAACAACGACTGGAACAAGCCGTACAAGAAATCTGCCCGTGTGGTCGGTGACGTAATCGGTAAGTATCACCCGCACGGTGATACCGCTGTTTATGACACCATCGTTCGAATGGCTCAGCCATTCTCCCTGCGCTACCTGTTGGTAGACGGTCAGGGCAACTTCGGTTCGGTCGACGGCGATAATGCGGCTGCGATGCGATATACCGAAGTGCGCATGACCAAGTTGGCCCACGAACTACTGGCCGACTTGCACAAGGAAACCGTGGATTGGGTGCCGAACTACGACGGCACGGAAATGATCCCGGCCGTCATGCCGACGCGAATTCCCAATTTGTTGGTCAACGGTTCCAGCGGTATCGCTGTGGGCATGGCCACCAACATTCCCCCGCACAACCTGGGTGAAGTCATCGACGGTTGCCTGGCGCTGATCGATAACCCGGAGTTGAGCATTGATGAGCTGATGCAGTTCATTCCGGGCCCGGACTTCCCAACCGCTGCGATCATTAACGGTCGCGCCGGCATCATCGAAGCCTATCGCACCGGTCGTGGCCGTATTTACATGCGCGCCCGCTCGATGATCGAAGACATCGACAAGGTCGGTGGTCGTCAGCAGATAGTGATCACTGAACTTCCTTACCAGTTGAACAAGGCGCGTTTGATCGAAAAGATCGCCGAGCTGGTTAAAGAGAAGAAGCTCGAAGGTATCACCGAGCTGCGCGACGAGTCTGATAAAGACGGTATGCGTGTCGTGATCGAACTGCGCCGCGGTGAAGTGCCTGAGGTTATCCTTAATAACCTCTACGCCCAGACCCAGTTGCAAAGTGTTTTCGGTATCAACATCGTTGCGCTGATCGACGGCCGTCCACGCATCCTTAACCTCAAGGATCTGCTGGAAGCGTTCGTTCGTCACCGCCGTGAAGTAGTTACCCGCCGTACTGTTTTCGAACTGCGCAAAGCCCGTGAACGTGGTCATATTCTTGAGGGACAGGCGGTTGCCCTGTCCAACATCGACCCGGTCATCGCGCTGATCAAGGCCTCGCCAACCCCGTCTGAAGCCAAGGAAGCTCTCATCAGCACGCCTTGGGAGTCGAGTGCGGTAGTAGCCATGGTTGAGCGTGCCGGTGCCGATTCGTGCCGCCCCGACAACCTTGATCCGCAATATGGCCTGCGCGAAGGCAAGTACTTCCTGTCGCCAGAGCAGGCTCAGGCGATTCTTGAATTGCGCCTGCACCGTTTGACCGGCCTTGAGCACGAGAAGCTACTGGCCGAGTACCAGGAAATCCTCAACCAGATCGGTGAGCTGATCCGCATCCTGAACAGCGCCGAGCGCTTGATGGAAGTGATCCGTGAGGAACTGGAAGTCATTCGTGCTGAATACGGCGATGTGCGCCGTACTGAAATCCTGGATCACCGTCTTGACCTGACACTGGGTGACATGATTCCGGAAGAAGAGCGTGTTGTAACCATTTCCCATGGTGGCTATGCCAAGACCCAGCCGTTGGCTGCGTATCAGGCCCAGCGTCGTGGCGGTAAAGGTAAATCGGCTACTGGCGTCAAGGATGAGGATTACATCGCTCATCTGCTGGTCGCCAACAGTCACACCACGCTGCTGCTGTTCTCCAGCAAAGGCAAGGTGTACTGGCTCAAGACGTATGAAATCCCTGAAGCGTCCCGCGCGGCCCGTGGTCGTCCGCTGGTCAACCTGTTGCCGCTGGGTGAGGGTGAGTACATCACCACCATGCTGCCGGTTGAGGAATACACCGAAGGTCACTTCATCTTTATGGCAACCGCTAACGGTACCGTGAAGAAGACCCCGCTGGAATCCTTCAGCCGTCAGCGCAGCGTTGGCTTGATCGCGCTGGAACTGGACGAAGGCGACGTGCTGATCAGCGCTGCGATCACCGATGGTGAGCGCGAAGTCATGCTGTTCTCCGACGGTGGCAAGGTGACACGTTTCAAAGAGTCCGATGTACGTGCCATGGGCCGTACTGCTCGCGGCGTGCGCGGCATGCGTCTGCCAGAAGGTCAGAAGCTGATTTCGATGCTGATCCCTGAAGAAGGTAGCCAGATCCTCACCGCTTCGGCGCGTGGTTATGGCAAGCGCACGGCGATCAGTGAGTTCCCTGAATACAAGCGTGGCGGTCAAGGCGTTATCGCCATGGTCAGCAACGATCGTAACGGCCGTCTGGTCGGTGCGGTTCAGGTGCAGGACGGCGAAGAGATCATGCTCATCTCCGATCAGGGCACTCTGGTGCGTACCCGTGTCGACGAAGTGTCGAGCCTGGGTCGTAACACTCAGGGCGTCACCTTGATCAAGCTTGCCAGTGATGAAACGCTGGTAGGGCTTGAGCGGGTTCAGGAACCTTCGGAAGTTGAAGGTGAAGAGCTTGAAGGTGAGGGTGAAGGCGGTGCAGAGTTCGACGGTGAGGCCATCATCGATGGCGTTGACGACGAGCAGCCGCTAGAGGCTGGCGCTGACGAAGAAGAGCCGCAGCAATAAGCGGACACACAGGGGGGCGGATGAGAATTCGCCCCCTTGTTGTATGTCCAGAATGAAAGTTCGTGACACTGTGGGGGCGAGCCTGCTCGCGATGGCATCAGTGCGGTATATCAGATAGACATTACTGCCTGTATCGCGAGCAAGCCCGCTTCTACAAATAACAATGTGTCGAGTGTTGATTTATTGCGTGACCACCAAATCAGAGTGAGAGTGGAAGTGAGCAAACGAGCCTATAACTTCTGCGCAGGTCCTGCTGCGCTACCTGAAGCTGTCCTGTTGCGTGCCCAGTCCGAGTTGCTCGACTGGCATGGCAAGGGCCTCTCGGTCATGGAGATGAGCCATCGCAGCGATGAGTTCGTATCCATTGCGACCAAGGCTGAGCAGGATTTGCGTGACCTGCTGTCTATTCCCTCGAACTACAAAGTCCTGTTTCTGCAAGGCGGCGCAAGCCAGCAATTTGCTCAGATTCCGCTGAATCTGCTGCCTGAAAATGGCAAGGCGGATTACATCGATACCGGTATCTGGTCTCAGAAGGCCATTGAAGAAGGTTCGCGTTTCGGTCACATCAACGTGGCAGCCAGCGCCAAGCCTTACGATTACTTTGCGATTCCCGGTCAGAACGAGTGGAACCTGTCCAAAGACGCGGCCTACGTTCACTACGCGCCAAACGAAACCATTGGCGGTCTGGAGTTCGACTGGATTCCGCAAACGGGCGATGTGCCACTGGTCGCAGACATGTCCTCGGACATTCTGTCGCGTCCGGTAGATGTTTCCCGTTTCGGCATGATCTACGCAGGCGCCCAGAAAAACATTGGTCCGAGCGGCATCGTGGTGAACATCATTCGTGAGGACCTACTGGGTCGTGCGCGTTCGATCTGCCCGACCATGCTCGATTACAAGGTCGCAGCCGACAACGGCTCGATGTACAACACGCCGCCAACGCTGGCTTGGTACTTGTCCGGCCTGGTGTTCGAGTGGCTGAAAGAGCAGGGTGGTGTTGAGGCTATCGGCAAGCTTAATGAAGTCAAAAAGCGCACCCTGTACGACTTCATCGACGCTAGTGGTCTGTACAGTAATCCGATCAATGTGTCTGACCGGTCCTGGATGAACGTCCCGTTCCGTCTGGCGGATGATCGTCTGGACAAGCCATTCCTGGTGGGTGCCGAGGCGCGTGGGCTGCTGAACCTCAAAGGGCATCGCTCGGTGGGTGGGATGCGTGCTTCGATCTATAACGCTGTGGATATCAATGCGGTTAATGCGTTGGTGGCTTACATGGCAGAGTTCGAAAAGGAACACGGCTAATGTCCGAACAAGAACTCAAGGCGCTACGACTGCGCATCGACAGCCTGGACGAAAAGGTTCTGGAGCTGATCAGCGAGCGCGCGCGCTGCGCCCAGGAAGTGGCGCGAGTCAAAATGGCTTCGTTGGCTGAAGGCGAAGTGCCGGTATTTTACCGGCCTGAGCGTGAGGCTCAGGTGCTCAAGCGCGTCATGGAGCGTAATAAAGGCCCGTTGGGCAACGAAGAGATGGCGCGACTGTTTCGCGAAATTATGTCTTCTTGCCTGGCGTTGGAGCAGCCACTGAAAGTGGCTTATCTCGGCCCGGAAGGCACCTTTACCCAAGCCGCCGCGATGAAGCACTTTGGTCATGCGGTCATCAGCAAACCAATGGCCGCCATTGATGAAGTGTTCCGTGAAGTTGCAGCGGGTGCGGTGAATTTTGGTGTGGTGCCGGTGGAAAACTCCACCGAAGGCGCGGTCAACCACACGCTCGACAGCTTCCTTGAGCATGACATGGTGATCTGTGGCGAAGTCGAGCTGCGTATCCACCACCACCTGCTGGTGGGTGAAAATACCAAGACTGACAGTATCAGCCGTATCTACTCCCATGCGCAGTCGCTGGCTCAGTGTCGCAAGTGGCTGGATGCGCATTACCCGAATGTCGAGCGTATTGCGGTGTCGAGCAATGCCGAGGCTGCCAAGCGGGTTAAGGGGGAGTGGAACTCTGCCGCGATTGCAGGCGATATGGCTGCAGGGCTGTATGGTTTGACCCGGCTTGCCGAAAAAATTGAAGATCGTCCGGATAACTCCACGCGGTTCTTGATGATCGGCAGTCAGGAAGTCCCGCCTACCGGCGACGACAAGACTTCAATCATTGTTTCGATGAGCAACCGTCCTGGTGCGCTGCATGAATTGTTGGTTCCGTTTCATGAAAACGGGATCGACCTGACGCGCATTGAGACGCGTCCTTCGCGTAGCGGTAAATGGACCTATGTGTTTTTTATCGACTTTGCTGGCCATCACCGCGACCCACTGGTTAAAAGTGTCCTGGAGCAAATCAGTCAAGAAGCTGTAGCGCTTAAAGTGTTGGGTTCTTACCCGAAAGCGGTTCTCTGAGGCGATAAAACATGAGCGGTGATTTCCTCGCCCTGGCACAGCCGGGCGTGCAACAACTTTCGCCTTACGTCCCGGGAAAGCCTGTGGATGAGCTGGCGCGTGAACTGGATCTTGATCCGGCCACAATTGTTAAGCTAGCCAGTAACGAAAATCCTTTGGGTGCGAGCCCCAAGGCGCTCGAAGCCATTCGCACCGAGTTGGCAGAGCTGACACGCTATCCGGATGGCAATGGTTTTGCGCTCAAGAGCCTGCTGGCTGAACTGTGCTCAGTGCAGCTGGATCAGGTAACGCTGGGCAATGGTTCGAACGATATTCTGGAGCTGGTGGCTCGTGCTTATCTGGCGCCAGGCCTGAACGCCGTATTCAGTGAGCACGCGTTTGCGGTCTATCCGATCGTTACCCAGGCAGTGGGCGCGCAGGCACGGGTCGTACCGGCCAAGGATTGGGGGCATGACTTGCCTGCCATGCTTGGCGCTATCGACAGCAATACCCGTGTGGTGTTCATTGCCAACCCGAACAACCCGACCGGAACCTGGTTTGGCGTCGATGCGCTGAACGAGTTCTTGCAGGATGTTCCCGAGCACGTCCTCGTGGTGCTGGACGAAGCCTATATCGAGTACGCCCAAGGCGGTGATCTGCCGGACGGTCTGGAGTTTTTGTCGGCGTATCCCAACTTGCTCGTTTCGCGCACGTTCTCCAAGGCTTATGGTCTGGCCGCCCTGCGAGTGGGTTACGGCCTGTCGACTGCAGTGGTTGCTGACGTGCTGAATCGCGTCCGTCAGCCATTCAACGTCAACAGCCTGGCTTTGGCCGCCGCGTGTGCGGCCCTGAAAGATACGGATTACCTGACTCAAAGCCGACGGCTAAATGAGGCCGGGATGCAGCAGTTGCAGGACGGATTTCGGGAGTTGGGCTTGGGCTGGATTCCATCCAAGGGCAACTTCATCGCTCTGGACCTCGGTCGTGAGGCGGCTCCCGTCTATCAGGGGTTGTTGCGCGAAGGGGTGATCGTGCGTCCGGTCGCCAACTACGGCATGCCGAACCATTTGCGTATCACTATTGGTTTGCCGGCGGAGAATATCCGTTTGCTTGAGGCGCTGGCCAAGGTTCTTGCTCGTGGTTGATGTAATGTCTGTGCAATCTGTTAAACCTGTTATCGGTCGCTTGGTCGTTGTCGGCCTGGGCCTGATTGGCGGTTCTTTCGCCAAAGGGATGCGTGAGAGCGGTTTGTGCGCGCAAGTCGTCGGTGTTGATCTTGATCCCGAGTCCTGTGCCATGGCTGTGGCGTTGGGCGTGGTCGATCGTTGTGAGGCGGATCTGGCAACTGCCTGTGTAGGCGCTGACGTGATTCAGTTGGCGGTACCGATTCTGGCCATGGAGAAAATGCTTGGCCTTTTGGCTGGCATGGACCTTGGTCAGGCAGTGATCACGGATGTGGGCAGCGCCAAGGGCAATGTCGTGCGTGCTGCCGCACATGCATTTGGTGGTATGCCCGCGCGTTTCGTCCCGGGTCACCCTATTGCCGGCTCTGAGCAAAGCGGTGTCGAGGCCTCGAACGCCAGCTTGTTTGAGCGCCACAAGGTTATTTTGACGCCTGTGGCCCAAACCGATGCTGATGCGCTGGCCCTGGTCGATGAAATGTGGCGCGCCCTGGGTGCAGATGTTGAGCATATGCAGGTCGAGCGCCATGACGAGGTGTTGGCTGCAACCAGCCATTTGCCTCACTTGCTTGCTTTCGGGCTGGTGGACTCTCTTGCCAAGCGCAACGAGAATCTGGATATCTTCCGTTACGCAGCGGGTGGCTTCCGTGATTTCACAAGAATCGCGGGTAGCGACCCGGTAATGTGGCATGACATTTTTCTCGCGAATCGTGAGGCGGTGCTGCGCACATTGGATACATTTCGCAGTGATCTCGACGCTTTGCGCGACGCGGTCGATGCAGGGGATGGGCATCAATTGTTGGGCGTCTTTACACGCGCCCGGGTTGCCCGCGAGCATTTCAGTAAAATCCTGGCCCGCCGGGCATATGTGGACGCTATGAATTCCAACGATCTGATTTTTTTGGCAAATCCTGGTGGTCAAGTTACTGGCCGGATCCGCGTACCAGGCGACAAATCCATTTCTCACCGCTCGATCATGCTCGGCTCCTTGGCCGAAGGCACAACCGAGGTGGAAGGTTTCCTTGAGGGTGAAGATGCCCTGGCAACGCTGCAAGCATTCCGCGATATGGGAGTGGTCATTGAAGGCCCCCACCATGGTCGTGTGACCATTCATGGAGTTGGCCTGCATGGCTTGAAAGCTCCGCCGGGCCCCATTTATCTGGGGAACTCGGGTACTTCGATGCGTCTGTTGTCTGGCCTGCTGGCCGCGCAAAGCTTTGATACTACCCTGACCGGTGACGCTTCCCTGACCAAGCGGCCTATGAATCGTGTAGCCAACCCACTGCGCGAAATGGGCGCCGTGATCGAGACCGCAGCTGAAGGTCGTCCGCCAATGACTATCCGCGGTGGTCACGCTCTGAAAGGCATGAGCTACACCTTGCCGATGGCCAGTGCTCAGGTTAAGTCTTGCCTGTTGCTGGCGGGCCTGTACGCAGAAGGCAAGACTTCGGTCACCGAGCCTGCGCCGACTCGCGATCACACCGAGCGCATGCTGCAAGGTTTCGGCTACCCGGTTACGGTTGATGGTCCTACTGCTTCGGTTGAGTCGGGCCATAAGCTGACCGCGACACATATTGAAGTGCCGGGCGATATTTCGTCGTCGGCGTTCTTCCTGGTGGCTGCTTCGATCGCCGAAGGCTCGGATCTGCTGCTTGAGCACGTAGGTATCAATCCCACCCGTACTGGCGTTATCGACATTTTGCGTCTCATGGGGGCCGATATCACCCTTGAGAATCAGCGGGAGGTGGGCGGTGAGCCAGTAGCTGATCTGCGTGTGCGTGCCGCCAAGCTGAAAGGGATCGAAATTCCTGAAGAGTTGGTGCCGTTGGCGATTGATGAGTTCCCGGTGCTGTTCGTGGCGGCTGCGGTTGCCGAGGGTCGTACGATCCTGCGTGGCGCAGAAGAGTTGCGGGTCAAGGAGTCTGATCGGATTCAGGTGATGGCGGATGGTTTGCTGGCGCTGGGTGTGAAGTGCGAGCCGACACCAGATGGCATCATCATTGATGGCGGCACTATCGGTGGCGGTGAGGTTCATGGTCACGGCGATCACCGTATTGCGATGGCCTTTAGCGTGGCGTCGTTGCGTGCGACCGCTCCAATACGTATTCACGACTGCGCTAACGTGGCGACCTCGTTCCCGAACTTCCTTGCGCTGTGCAAGCAAGTGGGTATGCGTGTAGCTGAAGAGGCGAACTCGTGATGGTTTCGGCACCGGTCATTACCATCGACGGTCCTAGCGGTTCCGGTAAAGGTACGGTTGCCGGGATCCTGGCCAAGCGCCTGGGGTGGAACTTGCTGGATTCCGGTGCCTTGTACCGCTTGCTGGCGTTTGCTGCAGGTAATCACGGTGTTGCACTCGACAATGAGGCGCTACTGGAAAAATTGGCGGCGCATCTTGATGTGCAGTTCGTCGGGGCGACCGACGGCAAGCCAGCTCGCATCATTCTGGAGGGTGATGAGGTGACTCACGCCATTCGCAGTGAGGCGGTTGCAGCTGGGGCCTCGAAAGTCGCGGCTTTGCCGGCTGTTCGGGATGCTTTATTGCAGCGACAGCGTGCTTTTCAGGAGTTTCCAGGCCTGGTTGCCGATGGTCGTGACATGGGCACGGTGGTATTTCCTGATGCCCCGTTGAAGATTTTTCTGACGGCTAGCGCTGAAGAGAGAGCCCGTCGCCGTTACTTGCAGTTGAAGGCGAAGGGCGATGATGTTAGTCTCTCGGGTCTGCTAGATGAGATTCGTGCCCGCGATGAGCGTGATACGCAGCGTGCAATAGCCCCGCTAAAACCGGCGGCTGATGCCATACAGCTGGACTCTACGGAGTTATCCATCGAGCAGGTGCTGGAACGCATCATGAGTGAAATCGCACTTCGCGATATTGCCTGATGACCAAGAAAGCGTGCAGGAGACCAGAAATAGTCCTGCGTGCCTTCTTTTATATAAACGTAACCCACATTGTCTGGAATGTGGCAGATGGGCGTATTCCTTCGCCCTTGATCAACAGGAATTAAAATGAGCGAAAGCTTTGCAGAACTCTTTGAAGAAAGCCTAAAAACCCTGAATCTTCAGGCTGGCTCGATCATCACCGCTATCATCGTTGATATCGATTACCAAGCTGGTTGGGTTACCGTTCACGCTGGTTTGAAGTCTGAAGGCCTCATCCCGCTGGAGCAGTTCCACAACGACGCTGGCGAACTGAACATCAACATCGGTGATGAAGTTCACGTTGCGCTGGACGCGGTCGAAGACGGCTTTGGCGAAACCAAGCTGTCCCGTGAAAAAGCCAAGCGCGCTGAATGCTGGATCGTTCTGGAAGCAGCCTTCGCAGCAGAAGAAGTGGTCAAGGGCGTTATCAACGGTAAGGTTAAAGGCGGCTTCACTGTCGACGTTAACGGCATCCGTGCGTTCCTGCCAGGTTCTTTGGTTGATGTTCGTCCAGTGCGCGACACCACGCACCTGGAAGGCAAAGAGCTGGAATTCAAGGTCATCAAACTTGACCAGAAGCGCAACAACGTTGTTGTTTCGCGTCGCAGCGTTCTTGAAGCAGAGAACTCGGCTGAGCGTGAAGCTCTGCTGGAATCCTTGCAAGAAGGCCAGCAAGTTAAAGGTATCGTTAAAAACCTCACGGATTACGGCGCATTTGTCGATCTGGGCGGCGTCGATGGCCTGCTGCACATCACCGACATGGCTTGGAAGCGTATCAAGCATCCTTCCGAAATCGTCAACGTTGGCGACGAGATTGATGTCAAGGTTCTGAAATACGATCGCGAACGCAATCGTGTTTCCCTGGGCCTGAAGCAGCTGGGCGAAGATCCATGGGTTGCTATCAAAGCCCGTTACCCAGAAAGCACTCGTGTTACCGCTCGTGTAACTAACCTGACTGACTACGGCTGCTTCGCAGAGCTGGAAGAAGGCGTTGAAGGTCTGGTGCACGTTTCCGAAATGGACTGGACCAACAAAAACATCCACCCTTCGAAAGTCGTACAAGTCGGCGACGAAGTGGAAGTTATGGTTCTGGACATCGACGAAGAGCGTCGTCGCATCTCCTTGGGCATCAAGCAGTGCAAATCTAACCCATGGGAAGATTTCTCTGGCCAGTTCAACAAGGGCGATAAAATCTCCGGCACTATCAAGTCGATCACCGATTTCGGTATCTTCATTGGTCTTGACGGCGGCATCGACGGCCTGGTTCACCTGTCCGACATCTCCTGGAACGAAGTTGGCGAAGAAGCCGTACGTCGTTTCAAGAAGGGCGACGAGCTTGACACCGTTATCCTGTCTGTTGATCCAGAGCGTGAGCGCATCTCCCTGGGTATCAAGCAGCTGGAAAGCGATCCGTTCTCCGAGTACGTACAAGAGAACGACAAAGGCGCAATCGTTAAGGGCATCGTGAAAGAAGTTGACGCTAAAGGCGCCATCATCACTCTGGCCAACGATATCGAAGCTACTCTGAAAGCGTCCGAAATCAGCCGTGACCGCATCGAAGATGCACGTAACGTTCTGAAAGAAGGCGAAGAAGTAGAAGCCAAGATCATCAGCGTTGATCGCAAAAGCCGCGTAATCCAACTGTCCATCAAGTCGAAAGACGTTGAAGACGAGAAGGAAGCAATCCAGAGCCTGCGCGACAAGCCAGCTACCTCTGAGATCGCTGCTGGTCCGACCACTTTGGGCGACCTGCTGCGTGCACAAATGGAAAAACAGAACTAAGTTCTGATTGACCATTAAAAAGGGCGACTTCGGTCGCCCTTTTTTGTGCCTGCGATTTAAGTGCGGAAAATCCATTCATTCATGATTTCCTGTGTGGGCGCGGCTACTGGTCGCCCATGCGCTGGCCTAGGAAGAACGCGCGTATATGTCGCGCGAGCTGTGAGAGGTCCTGGAAGGGGGTTGTTGTCGACTATGGTTATGGCTTAAGCCTGATGGGTGTCTTGAGAGGGGGTCGATGTTTGCAAAGATAAGTCAATCCCTGGGCTGTTCAAAATCAATTGATCATGCTAAAACCTTTGAAGCGCTGATCTAGCTGCTTGAAAAAGAAGGGAAAAATATGACGAAGTCGGAGTTGATCGAACGAATTGTCACCCATCAAGGGCTGCTCTCATCCAAGGATGTAGAGTTGGCCATCAAGACTATGCTTGAACAAATGTCCCAATGCTTGGCGACCGGTGATCGGATCGAAATCCGTGGTTTTGGCAGCTTCTCGCTGCATTATCGAGCACCCCGCGTTGGTCGCAATCCTAAGACTGGCCAGTCAGTCAGTCAGTCTGGATGGAAAATTTGTTCCTCATTTCAAACCGGGCAAAGAGCTACGGGATCGAGTCAATGAAGATGAGGAAGACGACATTTAATCCTTCAGGGAACAGGAGTTGCCGATGCGTAGCGTCAAACGTGCAGTGTTAGTGGTGCTTGCCCTGATCATAATTTTCGGGATTGTGATCTTCATACTCGAAAACCAGCAGCCCACGGCATTGGTCTTTTTGGGTTGGCACACTGCTCAGCTGCCGCAATCGCTGTTTTTTATAGGTGCCTTGCTGGTAGGTATGGCGATTGGGCCGGCAATGGGTTTTTTGGCCTTCAGGCGCAAAGCTGCCAGATTAAAGCGCAAGGTGTTGGTCGAGTCCTGAGATCGCTTTAGAGGTCTCTCATAGGGTTAATATGAGAGGCTCTTGCGCGCTGACTGGTAAACGAAATTTAAGGTGCGCGATCAATATAAACGTGCAATACAAGATATTTCCTACAAGTTGACTGTATGTATTGTTAGGTGTCCTTGATTGAGTACCGGGAACCTTTTTTCTGGGTCTCAGGTGCTTGCTTTTGTGCTCAAGCGTTTCGCTTAATTGAGACTGTAATTTTTTAGTGATCAAGCAATCTTTATGTTCCAGCAGAACATTGTCTAATCAGGTGAGAATGCTCACCTTGTCCAAAGCTGCATGGCATCTCAAATAAACAATGCGAATGCAGTTCCGTGTGCCGTGGTAAGCGTGAATGTATGACTGACTTCGCCTAGGTTTCAGGCATACGTATTGACGGTCTTGCCGTAAATTAACAGAGCAAACTGGTAAATTTAGCGAATATTAATGGTCGGCGTGCGATATGGTTTTCCATCCGGTCGTCGCAAGCTGAGTCATATGAGTCATATTATCAAGTGGATACCTGCAAACCATGTGCTCATGGCTGCTATTCAATTGGCAGTGTTTGTCCCTGATCAGAGAGAGTAGCTAGAAAACGCAATTTACGCACAATACTCTGAGATCGTCGGAAACTCTGGACGCCTTTTGAACATTCGGCTTGTATCGGGGTAAGGGAGTAAGTGCACATTTCCTTGCCCTCGAAATTACTACTGGCGGGATATGAGCCAGTGGTCGCATAGTCAACTATACCTCAAGGTCAAGCTGAGTAACCGAAGGCATAATGTGGTCTTTACTGGCATTCAGGCATGAGGAACACCGGCGTGGCGATACAAAAGTATGGCCCGCAAGTCGGTTTTGTTGAAATGGGGGAGGAGCGCTGTATCATTCGTGCAGGCGATTGCACTTTTGGTGGTTGTTCAGCTATGCAGATCAGCATACGTGCGCAGTTTTGTCTCCGGATTTGGCAAATGACCGGGGCAGATACGTTTGATGTGTAGTGAAAGAGAAGCAAAACGAATTTTAGCTACAGAGCTAGCAGGGCTGTATAGATTGTACAAAAAATACGACGATGTATAAGCCACTGCGGGCTAATGGCCCTGCTGCGAATCAACCTCGTAGCGATGATCAGAACCCAATTGCGGCCATTGGCGCATGCGCTGCACGATGGTAAACACGGAAGAACCTATTAATGAATGACCCATGCACATGACAAGCAGCGCAGTAACCCAGGACCCCGTCGCATCCGGGCCCGGCGACTGGTATCTGGTGCAATGCAAGCCCAGGCAGGACGAGCGTGCAGAGGAAAACCTTCTGCGACAGGGCTATGAGTGCTCACGTCCCGCCTGCCGACGCGAACGACTGGTACGCGGCCAGATGCAGCACGTCCAGGAATCCCTCTTTCCGGGTTATCTTTTTATTCATATGCCTCAAGGTGCCAACTGGGCTCCCTTGCGTTCTACGCGCGGCGTAGCGCGTGTTGTCGCCTTTGGCGGCCGCCCCCTGGCTGTCAGTCATGAGTTGGTAGCGCAACTACAAGATCGTGCAGACAGCCACATCATCACCGCGTTTAAGCCCGGTGAAAAAGTCACCATTCTTGATCAAGGCTTTGCAGGCATTGAATCCATATTCATGACTATGGATGGCGAAGAAAGAGTTATTTTGCTTATCAATTTAATGAATCGTCAGCAACAGATCAGTTTGCCTTTGGCGAGTATCACTAACCGTTAAATAAAAAACTCTGGTCATGGCCGGGGCAAAAAAACAAAACGCGTTCTCAGGAAATTGACGATGAATCCTGGGGCGGTAGCGTGTTTTGTAAAAAAACGAATTCAGTCATCACCTGTATGAATGACAGGCGATGCACCCCAATAGTTAAGGAAGTGCTTTAACAATGACCTCCCTCAAACGCAAAGGCATCATCCTCGCTGGCGGTTCAGGTACGCGTCTGCATCCACTCACGCTGGGTGTGTCCAAGCAGATGCTGCCGATTTACGACAAGCCAATGATCTTCTATCCGCTGTCAGTACTGATGCTGGCGGGTATGCAAGAAATCTTGATCATCTCAACACCAGAAGATTTACCTTGCTTCAAAAAACTGCTGGGTGATGGTAGTCAATACGGTATTGAATTGAGCTACGCCGAGCAGCCTAGCCCCGATGGATTGGCACAAGCCTTTATCATTGGCGAAGAGTTCATTGGCAAAGATCCGGTCTGCTTGATCCTCGGCGACAACATATTTTACGGCCAGAATTTTTCTGGCAACCTGCGCTCCGCTATGTCCCAGGAAACAGGTGCCACCGTCTTTGGCTACCATGTTTCGGACCCGGAGCGTTTTGGTGTTGTTGAGTTTGATGGCACAGGCCGTGCACTGAGCATTGAAGAAAAGCCAGCAAAACCCAAGTCCAACTACGCGGTGACAGGGTTGTATTTCTACGATAATCAAGTGGTGGAAATTGCAAAAAATATCAAGCCATCTTCGCGGGGAGAGCTTGAAATTACTGACGTCAATCGCGCTTATCTTGAGCAAAACAGTCTGACGGTTGAAATGCTGGGACGTGGTTTCGCATGGCTGGATACCGGTACTCATGAGTCTTTGCTGGAGGCCAGTCACTTCGTGCATACCATCGAACAGCGTCAGGGCTTGAAAGTGGCTTGTTTGGAGGAAATTGCTTTCAATAAGGGGTGGATAACACCCGAAATGCTAGAGTTTCAGGGAAAGAAATTTGAAAAGACAGGATATGGACAGTATCTGTTGAATATGTTCTTGGAAGCTAAATAAAGATGAAAATCACGAGAACCAATATTCCGGATGTGCTGGTCATAGAACCTGTTATTTTCAAGGATTCACGGGGTTGGTTTATGGAAACCTTTAACGAAAGAGATTTCTATAAAAGTTTAGAGTCTTTGAATCTTTCCATGCCTAAAGCTTTTGTACAGGATAATCACTCGTGCTCATCTAAATCTGTCTTGAGGGGGTTGCATTTTCAAGCAGCGCCGTATGCGCAAGGGAAGTTAGTGCGGGTCGTAAGAGGCGCTGCATACGATGTGGTTGTCGACATAAGAAAGTCATCGAAAACCTACCTGCAGTGGTTCGGAATTGAGTTGAATTGTAGCAATAATTTGATGTTATGGATTCCAGAAGGTTTTGCGCATGGGTTCGTAGCACTAGAAAACGATACACATTTTTTGTATAAGACTACGGATTATTATCACAAGGATTCCGAGCGAACCATTTTGTGGAGTGATCCCGCTTTGAACATTAAATGGCCGGATTTAGGTGGATTTAAGATTAGCGAAAAAGATTCTCAAGCGTTAACTCTTGAGTCTGTCATTTAAAATAAGATCATTGCGATGATTGATTGTGTGGCTGTGCTTGTAGGTGAATGATAATGAGTGCTTGTAAGGTATAATATCGCACCTGTTTGAATCTGAGCACAGTTATCGAGCGGTAGCCTCCAAGGTTCTCTTGGCACATAGGGTGAATGAATGTCATACCTGACGGAAGAGCAACTCCACTCATCTGGATTCAAAAGTCTAGGGCAGGGCGTAAAAATCAGTGATAAGGCAAGTATCTATAATGCTTGCGAGATTGAAATCGGTGATTTTTCCCGGATTGATGATTTTTGTGTGATTTCTGGAAAGGTTAAAATTGGAAAGTATAATCACATCACCCCTATGTGTTTGGTCGCGGGTGGGGTGGCAGGCATTATTTTTGAGGATTTCTGCACCTTGGCCTATGGTGTGAAAATATTCTCTCAGTCAGATGATTATACAGGCGAAACGTTAACTAATTCTTTAATCCCCAAGAAATATAAAAATGAGAAGTTCTCAGCTGTTTTGTTGCAGCGTCATGTGATAGTTGGTGCGGGTTCAACTATCCTTCCTGGCGTTACCATTGCAGAAGGGTGTTCTGTAGGTGCCATGGCATTAGTCACCAAGAGCACTGACGTATGGGGGATATATACAGGTGTGCCGGCCAAGCGAATAAAAGAGCGAAAAAAAGATCTTTTATTGTTAGAAGTTGAATTTCTAAAAGAGCAAAATAATGATCCCGTTTAATAGACCTCTTTATACTGGTAATGAAGATAAATACGTTACTGCCGCTATGCGTAGCGCTAAAATGTCTGGCGATGGCGAATTTGGTCAACTTTGCCATCGATGGTTCGAAGAGCATCTGGGCTGCGCGAAAGCGCTCTTGACGCCTTCGTGCACTCACGCTCTGGAAATGGCTGCCATTCTTATTAATATTCAACCTGGCGACGAAGTCATTATGCCAAGTTATACATTCGTCAGTACGGCGAATGCGTTTATTATGCGTGGTGCTAAGGTCATATTCGTCGATGTCAGGCCAGATACTATGAATATAGATGAAACCTTGATTGAAGCGGCCGTCACAGATAAAACCAGAGCTATTGTTCCAGTTCATTATGCAGGTGTTGGGTGTGAGATGGACGCGATAATGGCTATCGCAACTCGTCATGGGCTTTATGTAATTGAAGATGCGGCACAGGGGATGATGTCGACCTATAAGGGGAAACCACTTGGAACCATTGGTCACTTGGGAACCTACAGCTTTCACGAAACTAAAAATTATACAAGTGGAGGGGAGGGTGGCTTGCTCATTATTAATGATACATCGCTAGTAAATAGGGCCGAAATAATACGGGAAAAAGGTACGAATAGGGGGCAGTTTTGGAGGGGGATGGTCGATAAGTATACATGGGTCGATATTGGAAGTAGTTACTTGCCCTCTGAATTACAAGCGGCGTATCTGTATGGGCAGCTATTATGCGCAACAGAAGTCAATGAAGACAGGCTGCGGACGTGGAAAATATACTATGAGGCCTTTGCGGGATTTATTGATAAGGTAGAGCTACCTAGTGTTCCGGAAAGCTGTGTACATAATGCACATATGTTTTACATAAAGTTAAAGAACCTAGGCGCAAGAACGAAATTCATCGAGGGGATGAAAGCTCGTAATGTAATGACGGTTTTTCACTATGTACCTCTGCACTCTTCGCCTTGTGGTAAACGGTGTGCTGCCTTGTCAGGGGTTGATAAGTTCACGACCTCTGAAAGTGAAAAGCTGGTCAGGCTCCCGATGTGGGGTGGTATGTTGCCAGAAGAGCGTAATCAGGTAATTCGTGCTGCTGCAACTGTGCTAGCTGAAATCTAAACGCCCATGAAGGTATTGAATGGTGCCATTTTAACAAGCTGTGCTCACTTGTCCCGAATCGTCATGGGATTAGTGCTGATTAAAATAATAGCTTTCTATCTTGGCGCAGATGGCATGGGGCAGTTGGGCCAATTTATGAGCATGTCGACCATGGTTTATATGGTCGCTGGAGGAGGGATTACCAACGCAGTTATTAAGTATGTGGCAGAATATGCATCCTGTCCGAAACAACTTTTGCGGTTCTTGTCTACCGCGACAACCTACTCCGCAGTTTTTTGTGGTGTTTTTCTTTGTCTTGGCGTAATTTTCTCCCAATCCTTAGCTGTAGTAGTTTTCAATGACCCCGGTATGTATTGGGTCATTATTGCACTGGCATGTATTCAACCTTTGTTTGCTTTTGTAAATTTGGTTATTGGCGTTAGTAATGGGCTGATGCAAACAGAGGTCTATTCTAAGATACAAATTATAGGGAGTGCCCTGGCTGTTCCTATCATATGGAGTCTTGTGGTTCAGTTTGGTTTAGTTGGTGCGATACTTTCAGTTCTCGTTATGTATGTAATTACCTTTGGGCCGGCTTTTTATTTTTATTGCAGGTCAGCTTTTTTCGGAAAAGTGAAAATACGAAAACTCAAATTAATCGAGTTTACACGTCTATCAGCCTTTACGGTGATGATGTTGACAAGTGCCTTAACTTTCCCTGTGGTGGAAATGATTATAAGGCATGTTTTAATCGATTCGGCGGGGTATACCTCAGCGGGGATCTGGCAAGGCGCTATTAAACTTTCAGGCGCTTATCTTGGCTTCTTTACGGTTTTTCTAGCGTACTATTTTGTACCGACTATCTCGCGGCTTGATGATAGGAAAACTATTGGTCGTATTACGCTCAAGTATTTAATTTTGATGGCGATGTTGTTCAGTGTTGGTGCAGCTGTATTCTATATGGGGCGTAACTTTCTAATTCCTCTCATCCTGGCAGATAGTTTCAATTCGCTGGGTGATGTTGTGATTTTTCAATTGCTCGGTGATCTGTTTAGAGTTTCATCCTACGTAATCGGTTTTGTGGCTGTTGCCAAGGCAGCGACAAAAATTTATATTGCGGCCGAACTCGTGCAGAATGGTTTGTTCTTGTTGCTTTCAATGCTGATGTTGCACCTCTATGGGGATATTAGGGCGGTTATGATTGCTTATGCCGTTTCATATATTATTTATTTTGCGCTCTCTACAGTGTGCTTTGGTATTTATCTGAAGGGTTCACCCTTGCCTAGGAAAGTCAATGCTTCTAGTAGCTAATGTTTTAGAACTTAACGGTGGCACAACTTTTATTTTGAGAGTGGCAAGGGAATTTAAAAAAAGAAATAGGAGGATTGGCGTTTTAGTTCTGATGGATAAAGTGAATGATGGGCTACAGAAAAGTATTGCTCAGTACGCAGACGTTTACTACCTAAAAGATATTGTACATAAAGTCTACGTGCCGTTAATGTACTCTCCACTGGGTATTTTTGCTCCTCTGAATTTTTCGAAAATTTTAAATCTCGTAAATATCTATAATGGGCATGTGCACGTTATGGGTGTTTTCGGTTTGCTTTTTGTTAAGCGATGTTTGGATGCTCTAAACGTTGAGTTTAAAATATCTTTCGGTATCTACCATCAGAATGAAGTCATGTTTGATGGCGTTCCATATTATTTTGCAAAAAATGCAAAAATGCTGTTTGGGCTACTTCCGCCAGAGAGTATAGTTTTTTTTAACGAGAAAAATCGCTCTTCATATGAAAAGTTTTTCGACAATGACTATTCAAAATCTACCATTGTTCCTATAGGCATAGAGATGCCAAGGGCAGAGGTTAAGTTATTAGGAAAGGCTGATTCTAACCGTTTAGTGTCAATTGGGAATTTATATGCATTCAAATCATATAACCGGCATATTATTTCTTTGTTGCCTCAGCTGAGCAAGATCCGTCCGGATTTAGTATACGAGATATACGGTACGGGTGAATATGAACCTGAATTACGAAAGCTGGTGTCCTACTTAAAGTTGGAGTCTGCTGTTCAGTTTAAAGGAAGCATTGCATACGAAGATATTCCGAGGGTTCTAGACGGTGCATTGGCATTTGTTGGTAGCGGTACAGCTATTCTAGAGGCTGCTGCCTTGGGTGTACCTGCGATCATTGGCATTGAGTCGACCGATCAACCAATAACCTATGGGTTGTTGAGTGATATTAAGGGGCTTTCATATAATGAATTTGACACCAACCAAATAACTCGATCGATCAAGGATGTTTTGATTCAGCTAATGCTTAGTGCTGAAAGTTGGGAAACGGCAGCGATGGCATGTAAAGTCAAGTCGACTTCTTTTAGTATCGAACAAACTGTTGATGGGTTTATTGCACTAGAAAATTCAAATATGAATTTAAAATTATTTAAAGATCAGCGCTATGTGAATAGTGTCGGGTTATTTTCTTTTCTAATATGTGCGATTAAACATTCATTTTTCGATGATAAGACGTTTTCAACACGTAGAGAGCAAGGGACGTTGAAATAACCATAAAGAGTAGAAGGTTGCAGCTTGTTTAATAATCATAAGCAGTAATGTGTGGTGCTATGAAATATTTTTCACATGGAACTTTGGCTGCTGCTTGGGCTTTACCTGTTTTAATTTTTAGTCTTTTTATGTTTCCTTTTTTTACATCAGGTGATCAGGAATTCTATAGGAAGTTTTATAGTGGTGTTTCTGATATGTCCTTTGTGGAGGGTTTCGTTTTCTATAAAAAGACCCTGGGGACAAGTGAAGCAGGTTATTTCTTGTTGACTTATCTTTTTTCGGCAGTCCTACAGAAAGATGTACTGTTTTCATTGTTGAATTTCGTTCTATTTCAGCAAATTTTTTCATGGCTACTAAGGCATGACGTGAGTCGTGTTTTGTTTCCCATGGTGTATTTTAATTTTTACCTCATTGTTCTTGCTTTTTCTGCGGAACGACTTAAGTTGTCGTTGTTGTTTTTTTTGATTGCGTATAGTGCCTCCGGCCTTTGGAAGATTTTATTTTTAGCAGTTTCAGTTATGTCACACGTGCAAGTTTTAATAATTCTCTTGTCTGCCCAAGTTAGGAGGTTCAATACGGTCTTAAGCGAGTTTTCTCAAGGTCGTATCGGTTACGGGTTCGTGTCGTTGATGTTTTTGATAATGTTGATGCTTGGAATGTTGTTCGTATTGAGAGAGCATATCTTATCCAAGTTTCTTGTCTATTATGATCTTTGGGGAGGGGGCGGGGCAATATTGAAGCCTCTTTTCTTTACGCTGTTAACCGTATGCTATGCCGGTGACAAAAAACTTGAAGCCTTGCTGGCTTCGTTACCATTGGTCTTGTGTGCGTATTTGATAGGTGAGGAGCGTATTGTTATTTTTAGTTATTTCATTTTTGTATTTTATGCTCTTCAGGTTAATCGTGGAATTAATGTAGGTATTGTTATAACAGGTTTGTACTTTTTTTATAAGGGTCTCTTGTTTGTAAGCAATGTTGTGTATTTCGGGGACGGCTTTGCAAGTATTACTTAATATACCGGTAAGGCGCTATACTTTTCAAATCAAACTCAAATCATGCTTATTTTGAATTTATTGTTCCTGTCTCTGTGTCAGGGCGAATCAGTTGAGCGCAATAACTGCGTACAAGCAGTGCATGGTTTCAAAATAGTGCATCCCTTTAGGAAGATAGGCTGTGAAAAATTTTTCAGGAAAAAAATTATTAATCAGTGGCGGCACTGGGTCATTCGGTAACGCTGTTCTCAAACGTTTTTTAGACAGTGGTATTGCTGAAATAAGAATTTTCAGCCGTGATGAAAAAAAACAAGATGACATGCGCAAGCATTACAATAACGCCAAGTTAAAATTTTATATTGGCGATGTTCGCGACTATCAAAGTGTGTTGAATGCTACCCGAGGTGTTGATTATATCTTCCATGCGGCGGCACTGAAGCAAGTACCTTCTTGTGAATTTCATCCCATGGAGGCGGTCAAGACCAACGTCATAGGCACTGATAATGTGCTTGAAGCTGCCATTCAAAATGAAGTTAAGCGTGTGGTTTGTCTTAGCACTGATAAAGCGGTGTATCCCATTAACGCCATGGGTATATCCAAGGCCATGATGGAAAAAGTGATGGTTGCTAAATCGAGAAATGTCGATGAAAGCAAAACGGTCATTTGTGGAACTCGATACGGTAATGTCATGGCTTCCCGGGGCTCAGTGATTCCCCTCTTTATTGAACAAATACGAGCGGGAAAACCACTGTCGATTACTGATCCGAATATGACCCGTTTCATGATGACTTTGGCGGATGCGGTTGATCTTGTTTTGTACGCATTTGAACACGGTAATAACGGTGACTTGTTTGTTCAGAAGGCACCGGCAGCCACTGTCGAAACCTTGGCGCGCGCGTTGATTACTATGATGGGCATGCCAGAGCATCCTATCCAGGTCATTGGTACTCGCCATGGTGAAAAATTATTTGAAGCGCTTCTTAGTCGAGAAGAAATGGCGTGCGCTGAAGACCGCGGTCAGTACTTCCGGGTGCCGCCGGATTTGCGGGACCTGAACTATAGTAAATATGTTGAGCAGGGCGAAGAAAAAATATCCAGAATGGAAGATTACAACTCTCATAATACCGAACGGCTTGATGTCGATGGCATGCAGCGGTTGCTTTTAAAGCTATCATTTATGCAGGCTATCCAACGTGGCGAACACGTCGCGCCCGAGGAGTAAGCTATGAAAGTTCTTATCACAGGGGCTAATGGATTTATTGCACAAAATTTGTACGTTCAGCTGTGCGAACGCAAGGATATAGAGGTTTTACGCTTCTCCCGGGAGGACAACTTGTTCTCGTTGAAGGAGATGCTTTTGCAAGCGGACTTCGTGTTTCACCTTGCAGGCGTTAATCGACCCGAAAACCCCAATGATTATAAATCCGGCAATGTGGATCTTACACAGGCCGTGTGTGATGGAATAGTTGCAAGCGGACGGAAGATACCCGTTCTCTATACGTCTTCAAGCCAAGCAGAACTCGAGAATGACTACGGCATCAGTAAGTTAGCAGCTGAAAATGCGCTCATGGATTTCTCTGACAAACAAAATATACCGGTACATCTATTTCGTTTGCCAAATGTGTTCGGTAAATGGGCTCGGCCTAATTACAACTCGGCAGTAGCCACTTTTTGCCACAATATTTCGCGCAATCTACCAATTCAGATTAACAACCCTGATGCAGTTATTAATCTAGTCTACATTGACGATGTCATTGCTCATTTCATTGCCGTTATGGAGGGAGTAAATCATGGCACTCCTTTTGTCGCAGTTGAACCTGCATATTCGATAACGGTTGGGCAGTTGGCTGATCAGCTCGTTGCATTTCGTGATAGCCGCCATAGTTTGATCACGGAGGCAGTAGGGTCAGGGCTGACACGAGCACTTTATTCGACGTACCTAAGCTATTTACCTCCTGAGCAATTTACCTACGAGGTTCCTAAATATGGAGATGCTCGTGGTGTATTTGTGGAGATGCTAAAAACGCGTGACGCGGGTCAATTTTCTTATTTTACGGCTCACCCAGGTATCACGCGAGGTGGACATTACCATCACTCAAAAACTGAAAAGTTTTTGGTTATCAAGGGCGAAGCCTGTTTTCGCTTTCGTCATGTTGTATCAGGTGAATTCTACGAATTGTTCACTTCCGGTGAGAAACCAGAGATTGTTGAAACTGTTCCTGGCTGGACTCACGATGTCACCAATATTGGCAGTGATGAAATGATGGTCATGCTTTGGGCGAATGAAATATTCGATCGTCAACACCCGGATACTTACACAATGCCTGTTGGTATCAAAGCCTAAATATATTTTAATCAGAGTTTGTCATGAAAAAATTGAAAGTAGTTACTGTTGTCGGTACGCGTCCTGAGATCATACGCCTGTCCAGAGTGATGGCTGCATTGGACGTTAGCTGTGAACATATACTGGTTCATACAGGTCAAAACTACGACTATGAACTTAATCAGATTTTTTTTGATGACCTCGGCATCCGTAAGCCTGATTATTTTTTAAACGCAGCAGGTAGCACCGGTGCCGAAACCATCGGTAATGTCATCATTGCCGTTGACCGTGTACTGGCTGAAGTTGAGCCCGAAGCACTTCTGGTTTTGGGCGATACTAATAGCTGTATGGCTGTTATTCCAGCAAAGCGTCGTAAGATTCCTACGTTCCATATGGAGGCGGGTAATCGTTGCTTTGATATGCGTGTCCCTGAAGAAATTAATCGACGTATAGTCGATCACACCGCTGATATCAACCTGACTTACAGCACGATTGCGCGTGACTATTTGCTCCGTGAAGGCCTGTCGCCAGATATGGTAATAAAGACTGGCAGTCCAATGTTTGAGGTGCTGAATTACTATCGTCCAGGTATTGAGGCCTCTGATGTACTTGAGCGATTAGGTCTTGAGGCAGGCAAGTTTTTTGTTGTCAGTGCGCACCGTGAAGAAAATATCGATTCTGATAAGAATTTTTTGAAGCTCGTTGATGTTTTGAACACAGTAGCCGAGCATTATGATTATCCGGTGATTGTCTCTACTCATCCTCGGACTCAAAAACGCGTAGATGCCATGGGCGTCACATTTCACAATAATGTGCGTCTGCTTAAACCGTTGGGCTTCAAAGACTACAACAAACTGCAACTTGATTCTAAAGCGGCTTTGTCCGATAGCGGCACGATTAATGAAGAATCGTCAATTCTCAATTTTCCGGCGCTCAACTTGCGTGAAGCTCATGAGCGGCCAGAAGGAATGGAGGAGGCTGCGGTGATGATGGTGGGCTTGGAGGTTGAGCGGGTTATGCAAGCATTGGAGTTGCTGCGCACCCAGCAACGTGGCGCAGCGCGGTCGTTTAGACTGGTAGAAGATTACAGCATGCCAAATGTCGCCGAAAAAATTGTTCGTATCATTCACAGCTATCGCGACTATGTCATGCGTGTGGTCTGGAAGAGGTATTAAATAAATGGGAGTCCGTGTTTTACTGTTGACTCAATGGTTTGATCCCGAACCCACATTCAAAGGACTTGTTTTTGCAAGGGCGTTGGTCAAGCAAGGATTTGAAGTCGAGGTGGTAACGGGATTTCCTAATTATCCTGGTGGCAAAATCTATCCAGGATTTAAGCTGAAGTTGTTTCAAAGAGAATTCATTGATGGCGTTAAAATAACTCGGCTTCCTTTGTACCCTAGCCATGGACAAAGCGGCATTGGTCGAGTTTTCAATTATGTGAGCTTTGCTGCAGCCAGTCTTTTTTATGGTGTGTTCTTCGCGAAACGTCCAGATGTTATTTATGCGTACCATCCACCCCTGACGGTGGGTATAGCAGCCTCGATTATCCGTTTTTTTCGTCGTGTACCTGTACTGTACGATATTCAGGATATGTGGCCGGACACACTCAAAGCAACCGGTATGTTCTCTAATGACAAACTACTAGGTGTTGTGTCTAAAGTTTGTGATTGGGTGTATAGGCATGTTGATAAGCTAGTGGTGCTTTCGCCTGGCTTTAAAAAGGTCTTGATTGAGCGGGGGGTGCCAGAAGATAAGATTGAAGTTATTTATAATTGGTGCGCCGAAGAGCAAATCACCGCCAGTGCAGAAACCCCTATTTGTTTCTCTGATAACGCCAGATTTCGTATCCTCTTTGCTGGAAATATGGGCAAAGCTCAAGCACTGGATGCCGTCTTGGATGCGGCGTATACCTTGCAATCGCGTAGCAGGCCTGTTGAATTCATATTTCTTGGTGGGGGGATTGAAGTTGATGCTCTAAAAAGAATCGCTATCGAGAAGTCACTCACAAACGTTACTTTCTTACCTGCTGTTCCGATGGCGGAAGTCGGAGGCTATCTGAAAGCTGCCGATGCCCTTTTGGTGCACCTTAAAAAAGACCCCTTATTCAAAATCACTATTCCTTCTAAAACGCAGGCTTATATGGCAGTTGGCAGGCCATTATTGATGGCTGTTGATGGTGATGCTGCCGAACTTGTAAAACAGAGTGGTTGTGGCGTAGTGGTTGAGTCCGAGAATGTAGATTCTCTCGTCTCAGGTGTTGAATTACTGTTGAATTCCAGCGCTGAAGAACTCGCACTGATGTCTCAAAAAGGGCATGATTTTTATCGTAAACACTTATCGCTTGACCAAGGGGTCTTAAAGTTTTCGAAGGCTTTTAACTTTCTTGCTAAGAAATAGAATATTGTTCTTGATCACCCTATTGATGGCTGAGAGTTAGACAAGGTGCAGGTGAGGTATATGCTCAAGCGTTTATTTGACGTTGTTGTTTCGATGGTTGCATTGATTTTATTATTTCCCATCTTGCTTTTTGTTGCTTGGTTAGTCAGGCGCTATCTTGGATCCCCGGTTCTTTTTCGTCAGGTACGACCAGGTCTGAATGGCAAACTCTTCGAAATGATTAAATTCAGAACCATGCGTGATGCATTTGATCACTCAGGTAACCCGCTGCCGGATAGCGCTCGAATGACACGGTTGGGTAGTTTTTTACGTTCCAGCAGTCTTGACGAATTACCAGGGCTTTGGAACGTATTGAAAGGTGACATGAGTCTGGTGGGACCGAGACCTTTATTGGTGGAATACCTCCCGCTTTATAGTCCTGCCCAGGCCCGTCGTCATGATGTAAAGCCCGGTATTACTGGCTGGGCACAAGTCAACGGTCGTAATGCCATAAGCTGGGAACAAAAATTTCAATACGACATTTGGTACGTTGAAAATCAGTCATTTTGGCTGGATTGCAAGATTATTGCCTTGACCCTTAAAAAGGTTTTTGTGCGTGAAGGAATAAGCGCTGAGGGTGAGGTAACCATGTCAAAGTTTTTGGGTGAGAAGCCCCCCAGAAAATTTGCAATCCTGGGAGCTGGAGGTCACTCGCGAGTTGTGGCCGATACTGCCGAATGCTGCGGCTGGACAGACATAGAGTTTTTTGATGACAACTGGCCCTCCACTAAATTTGCGGGTCATTGGGCTGTCGTTGGTGATACACAGACGCTTTTAGCACGCTTCCATGAATTTGATGGTGTCATCGTCGCTATCGGTAATAATGAAATTCGACGCTTAAAAATGGATGAGTTGAGCAAGGGCGGTATTGTTTGTGACTCTTTGGTCCATCCATCGGCAACGATCAGTCGATACGCTACTCTTGGAGCGGGTGTCGTCGCTTTTGCAGGGGTTGTTGTAAATGCCGGTGTTAAGATTGGCGATGGCGCTATCTTGAATACGGGCTGCAGTATTGATCATGATTGTGTTTTAGATGACTGTGTTCATGTCAGTCCTGGCGCGAGAATTGCGGGGGCTGTGCAGGTTGGGCGTATGAGCTGGATTGGAATTGGTGCCTGCGTCAGGCAAGAGATCAGCATAGGGGCCAAGGTCACGGTTGGTGCCGGCGCCGCAGTGGTCAACAATATTACTGATGGTGTGACTGTCGTCGGTGTACCTGCCAGAGCTTTGTCAAAATAATAATCGCGAGAATGTATTCCTTCGTAGCTGGTTTATTTCATCCCGGGCAGACGTGGGCTGACTTTCATAACATTAAAAATTATGGGAACTGAATTGTGTTGAATACCCCATTTTCTCCTTGGCCTTCTTTCACGGAAGAAGAAGCAGACGCCGCACGTGATGTCATCTTGTCTAACAAGGTCAATTACTGGACAGGCCAAGAGACACGATCTTTTGAAAAAGAGTTCGCCGAATGGGCGGGCACTGTTTATGCCGTTGCCCTGGCTAATGGTACCGTGGCTCTTGATCTGGCATTGAAAGCACTCGCAATAGGTGCCGGGGATGAGGTTATCGTTACGCCACGTACTTTCCTCGCGTCGGTTTCGAGCATTGTTAATGCAGGTGCGATACCCGTTTTTGCTGACGTTGATCTGGATTCACAGAATTTTTCAGCGCAAACCATCCAGGCGGTTTTGACTCCTCGTACCAAGGCATTGATCTGCGTTCATTTGGCGGGATGGCCATGTGATATGGACCCGATCATGGCCTTGGCCAACGAGTATGGCCTGAAAGTAATTGAAGACTGTGCCCAGGCTCACGGTGCTCACTATAAAGGTCGTCCCGTCGGTTCTATTGGTCATATTGGCGCCTGGTCATTCTGTCAGGACAAGATCATGACCACTGGCGGTGAGGGCGGCATGGTCACCACTAACGATCGTCAGCTCTGGGCCGATATGTGGGCTTATAAAGACCATGGTAAGAGCTGGGAAGCTGTCTACGAGCGTGAGCATGCTCCTGGCTTTCGCTGGCTGCATGAAAGTTTTGGTACCAATTGGCGGATGCTTGAAGTTCAGGCCGTGATCGGTCGTATTCAGTTGCGTCGCATGCAGGATTGGCACCGCGCTCGTCTGAGTAATGCCCAGGCTATCTGGAAAGTTGCACAGCAGCTTCCGGCACTGCGCGTTCCCGTGTTGCCTGACGATGCGGTCCACGCAGCATATAAATGTTATGTATTCGTACGCCCTCATTGTCTCAAGTCGGACTGGTCCCGAGACCGGATTCTCAATGAAATTGCCGCTCGGGGTGTGCCCGCCTTTGCCGGTTCATGCTCAGAGGTTTATCTGGAAAAAGCTTTCGACAATACTGACTGGCGTCCTGTGCAGCGTCTGGCTAATGCGAGAGAACTGGGTGACACGAGTATGATGTTTATGGTTCATCCAACATTGACCTCGCAAGAAATCGAGTTGACCTGCAAAGTAATCAGCGAGGTTGTTCAGCAAGCTTCGTTGGCGTGAGGTGTAACCTTGCGGTGTTGGTTCGGAGTACCGGGCCGCAAAGGGCTGATGGTTTTTTAGAGCAACAAAGGTGTCATGGGATTTATGGATAAAATTCGAGCGTACTTACTCAACCTTTCTCGGCGACAAAAACGCGTAATTCAAGTCACCACAGATGTAGTACTCGTTTGGATTGCCTTGTGGCTTGCGTTCGTTGTACGTCTTGGCATCGACGAGATGATCAACCCGGTCATATTGCACTTTTGGCTGTTTGTAGCCGCACCAATAGTTGCCATCCCCTTTTTTATTCGCTTTGGCATGTATCGCGCCGTGATGCGGTATTTCGGCAACGATGCGCTGATCGCTATTATCAAAGCCGTCAGTCTTTCGTCGTTGGTTTTGGCAGTGGTGATGTACTGGTACAGCACCCCCGCCAATGTCGTCCCGCGCTCGATCATTTTTAACTACTGGTGGCTGAGTCTGGTGATGCTCGGTGGTTTGCGCCTAGCTATGCGTCAGTACTTTTTGGGTGACTGGTTCTCGGCTGCTCAGCATGTGCCATTCACCAGTCGTGACGATGGCCTGCCGCGTGTAGCGATTTACGGTGCCGGTGCAGCCGGTAATCAGCTGGTTGCAGCCTTGCGAATGGGGCGGGCGATGCGGCCTGTGGCGTTCATTGATGATGATGAGGGTATTTCTGATCGCATCATCTCGGGCTTGCAGGTCTTCAAGCCAGAACACATTCAGCAGATGATTGATCGTACGGGAGCCCAGGAGCTTCTGTTGGCTGTTCCTTCATCGTCCCGTGGTCGGCGGCGTGAAATTCTGGGTTTGCTTGAGGGTTTTCCGCTCCACGTTCGCAGTGTTCCCGGCTTTATGGATCTGGCCAGTGGCCGGGTCAAAGTTGATGACATTCAGGAAGTGGACATCGCTGACCTGCTGGGTCGCGATCCGGTACCGGCCCAAGGTGAGTTGCTGGAACACTGCATTAAAGGTCAGTGCGTGCTGGTAACCGGGGCGGGTGGTTCCATTGGATCGGAGTTGTGCCGTCAGATTCTGGCCCTGAAACCGACGATGTTGCTTTTGTACGAGCACAGTGAATTTAATCTTTACAGCATTTTTGGCGAGTTGGACCAGCGAGTTAGTCGCGAGTCCCTCTCAGTGAAAGTGCTACCGATTTTGGGTTCAGTGCGTAATTCACATAAGTTACTGGACGTGATGAAGACGTGGCATGTCGATACGGTGTATCACGCAGCCGCGTATAAACATGTCCCCATGGTTGAGCACAATATTGCCGAAGGCGTGCTCAATAACGTTATGGGTACGCTCAACACCGCCCAGGCGGCGCTGCAATCCGGTGTCGCGAACTTTGTGCTGATTTCCACTGACAAGGCCGTGCGACCGACCAATGTGATGGGCAGTACCAAGCGCTTGGCCGAGATGACGTTGCAGGCGCTCAGTCGCGAGATTGCGCCGGTATTGTTTGACGATGCCGCTAATGTGTCACGGGTTAACAAGACCCGCTTCACTATGGTTCGTTTCGGTAATGTGCTGGGGTCTTCCGGGTCGGTGATTCCGCTTTTCCACAAGCAGATCAAGGCCGGTGGCCCGCTGACAGTGACCCACCCCAAGATTACTCGTTACTTCATGACTATTCCTGAGGCCGCGCAACTGGTGATCCAGGCGGGCTCAATGGGGCAGGGGGGCGATGTATTTGTCCTGGACATGGGCGAACCTGTGCGTATTGTCGAGTTGGCCGAGAAGATGATTCATCTCTCAGGCTTGAGTGTTCGCTCCGATAAAAACCTGCATGGCGACATAGAAATTGAGTTCACTGGCTTGCGCCCCGGCGAAAAGCTTTACGAAGAGTTACTGATTGGTGACAACGTAGTCGCGACCCGGCATCCCATGATTATGTGCGCTAACGAGGACATGTTGCCGTGGGATGAGTTGAAGCAGCGGTTGTCTCAACTGCTTGATGCGGTAGATAAGGATGATTATGTCCGGGTTCGCCAGTTGCTACGTGAGACCGTCAGTGGCTATGCGCCAGAAGGTGAAATTGTGGACTGGATTCATCAGCAGCGCCGCAGTGAGTTAACTTGACTACATACTCTGCAATGCACTGATTTTTGACACTCGATTCACATCGCCTACGTTTGGAATACAGCTCAGGAGAGCTGTTTTCAACTTAACGCTGTAATGGAGTGTCACTTATGCGTATCGCTTTTATCTCTTCGATCTTTTTGGCGTTGATGGTGGGTTTTTCGAGCGTGATTCATGCTGCTCCCTCGGTAGAAGCAACTGAGCCGGTTGCAGCTGCGCAAGTCGAGTCGGGCGCACAGGTGGTGACGATCAATCTCAACACCGCTGATGAGGTAACGCTTCAACGTGAGCTCTCTGGCGTTGGCGCTGTTAAAGCCAAGGCGATCGTGGCTTATCGCGAAGCTAATGGTGAGTTCGTGTCCGCGGATGAGTTGCTTGAAGTCAAAGGCATAGGCAAAGCTATCTTTGAAAAGAATCGCAATAAGGTGGCGGTCAAGTAAGTCAGGCAGTTGAACGAAGAAAGCCAGTCACTGACTGGCTTTTTTTTGTTCTGACGAAAGTATTCATGTGTCTGACGTTGATTGCTTCAAGGCGCTACGCGTCACGTCGAGGATCTTTTCCTTTAACGCAGTGTTCTCAGCCCCGCGCGCGAGAACCAGTGCTCCTACCAGAGTCGCGAAAATCACAATACTTTGGTCTTCGGCGTCTGGCCCTTGCAGTGTGGCCTGGATCTGTTTGAGTCTGGTATCGATCACGTAATCGGTGGTTGCGCTAGCCTGCCCCTGTTGTGCCATTTCTGCAGACATGGTCGGCAATGGACAGCCTTCTTGAGGGGAGGTCAGATGCCATTCGGACAAATATGCATCAATGAATGCATGCAGGGGTCGTGGCTGGCTGAACAGCTCGGCGCATATACCGTCAACCTGGCCAGCGGCGTGTTGCAATGCCTTTTCCACCAAGTCGTTTTTGGATGAGAAATGGGCGTAAAAACCGCCGTGTGTGAGGCCCAGGGATTTCATCAGGGGCTGCAGGCCCGTTGCACCAATGCCGTCTCTGCGAAAGAGACCGGATGCTTCTTTGACGATGCGCTGATGGGTTTGGGCTTTATGATCTTGTGAGTAGCGCATGACACGTGTCTCTTTATGCAATGGACCATCATAGCGTTGAGCTCAAAGGCGATGCATTGGGCATTCATGTAATTGTGCGTAGGTTTTTGCCCTTGGAAACTCACTCTTTGTGATGCAGGCCCTGACTGAATCAGGTGTTTATCGATCCTTCGATTCTTTGGCGTCCATTTCTGCATTGCGTTCAGCTACGCGCTTGCGTTGCTCGTCGGTCAGTTCAACTTTGTTGGCGGTGTCACGCAGCGTCATCAGGCCGCCCACGATGGCACCGATGGCGACAATCAGTATTAACCAGGCATACCAGGGCATAGTGTTCTCCTTGGTTGGAACTTCACTGGGCAAGGATTGCGCAGTGGATAGCTGTCTATGATATTGAGTCGGTAAGTGTCTACTCGTTCCATTGTAGGCCGGTTATACAGTAGCGCGCGTTATTACCCCGGTAATGACTATAATCATGAATTTACGATCATCGGGTGCCGGTTAGCGGCTGGTTCCGCTACAATGCGCGCCGATTTCGACCAGCCTGAGAACCCGCTAATGTCCGACTGCCAGACTCCTATTATCGTCGCCCTGGATTTCCCTACGCGTGACGCCGCACTGAAGCTGGCTGATCAATTGGACCCAAAGTTGTGCCGCGTCAAGGTAGGCAAAGAGCTTTTCACCAGTTGCGCCTCGGAAATTGTCGGGACTCTGCGTGACAAGGGTTTCGAGGTTTTCCTGGATCTCAAGTTTCACGACATCCCCAATACCACGGCAATGGCGGTTAAAGCGGCTGCTGAAATGGGCGTCTGGATGGTTAACGTGCACTGCTCGGGCGGTTTGCGCATGATGGCTGCCTGCCGAGAGGTGCTCGACAAGCGTACTGGCCCGCAGCCTCTGCTGATTGGCGTAACGGTGTTGACCAGCATGGAGCGAGAGGACCTTGCTGCCATTGGCCTGGATATCGAGCCTCAAGAACAGGTGTTGCGTCTGGCAGCCCTGGCGCAGAAGGCCGGGATGGATGGTTTGGTGTGTTCTGCTCTGGAGGCACAAGCGCTGAAGACTGCGCACCCGACTCTGCAACTGGTAACCCCGGGTATTCGTCCCGCAGGCAGCGCTCAGGATGATCAGCGCCGTATCCTTACGCCGCGCCAGGCACTGGATGCTGGCTCTGATTACCTGGTGATCGGTCGTCCAATCAGCCAGGCGGCTGATCCGGCCAAAGCACTGGCTGCAGTGGTCGCCGAGCTGGCTTAACGAGTTGCTCGGGGGCTGGTCAGCCAGCTCCCGAGGCACACTTTGGATTCAGATCTTCAACACCAGCTTGCCGTAGTTTTCTCCGCTAAACAGTTTCATCAGGCTTTGCGGAAAGCTTTCAAGCCCTTCAACAATATGTTCTTTGCTTTTTAGTTGGCCTTTGGCCAGCCATCCCGCCATTTCCTGCCCGGCTGCTGTATAGCGATCGGAGTAGTCCATCACTACAAAGCCTTCCATGCGTGCGCGATTGACCAGCAGTGACAAGTAGTTGGACGGGCCTTTCACGGCTTCCTTGTTGTTGTACTGACTAATTGCACCGCAAATGATGACGCGAGCCTTGAAGTTCAGGCGACTCAGCACGGCGTCAAGAATATCGCCGCCGACGTTGTCGAAAAATACATCGACGCCGTTAGGGCATTCTCGTTTAAGCCCCGCGATAACATCTTCGTTCTTGTAGTCGATCGCGCCGTCAAAGCCCAACTCTTGGGTCAACAACGCGCACTTCTCTTTCCCGCCTGCAATGCCGACTACACGGCAGCCTTTAAGCTTGGCGATTTGACCGGCAATGCTGCCGACTGCGCCTGCTGCGCCAGAAATCACCACCGTGTCACCCGTTTTAGGTGCACCGACTTCGAGCAGGGCAAAGTAAGCCGTCATGCCGGTCATGCCCAAAGCGGACAAGTACACAGGCAGTGGAACCAGTTTGGGGTCTACTTTATAGAAGCCGCGTGGCTCACCCACGAAGTAATCCTGTACGCCCAAGGCGCCGTTGACGTAATCACCAACGGCAAAACCAGGGTGGGAGGAGGCAATGACTTTACCTACACCCAGGGCCCGCATGACTTCACCAAGAGCCACGGGCGGAATATAGGATTTGCCTTCATTCATCCAGCCGCGCATGGCCGGGTCGAGGGACAGGTATTCGTTCTTGACCAAGATCTGGCCTTCTTTTGGTTGCACTACCGCAACGCTCTGGAACGTAAATGTGTCAGGGGTTGGTGCACCGAATGGACGTTTGGCGAGCAGAAATTGGCGGTTTGTCTGGTCAGTCATTGCAATAACCCCTTTGAAATAGATGTCTGTTGATAGACCTTCTTCAGCTTCAGGGCAAGTGAATGCAGGTTTACGAATAGGTTTTTATCAGTGGTGGTGATCTTCATAGGCAGGCTTATATCACTCGGATAAATAACTCGATCACTGCATTTGAACGGTTCACAGTGCAGGTGCACCCTTGAGAGGATAAAAATAATGGGCATGACGTTTACCGGACAAGTAGCGGTGGTTACGGGCGCAGGAGCTGGTATCGGTCGTGCCACGGCCTTGGCGTTTGCCGGCGAAGGCTTGAAAGTGGTGGTGGCCGATCTGGATGTGACAGGCGGTGAATGCACGGTCGAGCAGATAAAGGCGGTGGGTGGCAGCGCTGTATTTGTACGCTGCGATGTCACAGTCGAGGAGCAGGTCAAGCAGCTGATGGAGCAGGTCATCAGCTACTACGGTCGGCTGGATTATGCCTTCAATAATGCAGGGATCGAGATCGAGCAAGGTCGCCTGGCTGACGGCACGATGGATGAGTTCGACGCGATCATGGGGGTGAACGTCAAAGGTGTCTGGTTATGCATGAAATATCAGTTACCGCTGATGCTGGCTCAGGGTGGCGGGGCGATAGTCAATACAGCGTCGGTTGCCGGGCTGGGGGCTGCGCCAAAAATGAGCATCTACTCGGCATCCAAACATGCGGTCATTGGGCTGACAAAATCAGCCGCCATTGAATATGCGAAAAAGCATATTCGGGTGAATGCGGTGTGCCCGGCGGTGATTGATACCGATATGTTCCGGCGCGCCCATGAAGCCGATCCGCGCAAGGCCGAGTTTGCCGCAGCCATTCATCCAGTAGGGCGTATCGGTAAAGTCGAGGAAGTGGCCAGTGCCGTCCTGTACTTGTGCTCGGACGGCGCGGGGTTCACCACGGGGCATTCGTTGGCTATAGATGGCGGTGCGTTGGCGATTTAATGCGAACCCAGGATATGCCCGGTCCGCAGGTTCCTAGCGTGTTATTAGCGCGCTTTCCAGTTCAGGATCACCAGGGTCAGCACCCCCGCGACAATTCCCCAAAAAGCCGAACCGACCGAGAACAGGGTCATGCCCGATGCTGTGACCATAAAGGTAACCAGGGCCGCCTCACGCTCCTTGGATTCACTCATCGCAATGGTCAAGCCATTGATGATTGAACCGAACAGGGCCAATGCAGCAATCGACAGCACCAACTCCTTGGGCAAGGCTGCGAACAGCGCGGCGAGTGTCGCGCCAAAAACGCCGGCGATGCCGTAGAAAATCCCGCACCACATGGCTGCGGTGTAGCGCTTTTTAGGGTCTTCGTGAGCATGAGGGCCGGTGCAGATTGCGGCACTGATCGCAGCCAGGTTAATCCCGTGGGAGCCAAAAGGTGCCAGCAGCAATGAGGCCACACCGGTGGTGGTAATTAGCGGTGAAGCGGGCACGTTATAGCCATCGGCTCGCAGAACGGCGATGCCGGGCATATTTTGCGACGTCATGGCGACGACAAACAGCGGGATACCGATGCTGATGGTCGCAGCCAGTGAGAACGAAGGTGTTGTCCATACCGGGACGGCCACTTCGAGCGCAAAACCGCTGAAGTCAAGGAGCCCTAGCAAGCCCGAGATCAGAGTGCCAATCACCAGTGCCGCCAACACTGCATAGCGGGGCGACAGGCGTTTGACTATCAGGTAAGTGAAAAACATGCCAATGACCAGGCCGGTTCGGTGCTGCGCTGCGACGAAGATTTCGCTGCCGATCTTGAACAAAATACCTGCCAGCAAAGCGGCTGCCAGTGACGAGGGGATGCGTTTGACCAGGCGTTCAAAGCTGCCGGTCATGCCGCAGATAATGACCAGCACCGCACAGGTGATGTAGGCACCGATGGCTTCGTGGTAACTGACACCGCCCAGACTGGTAATCAGCAGCGCAGCGCCTGGTGTGGACCAGGCAATGGTAATCGGGGTGCGATAACGCAAAGACAGGCCTATGCTGCAAATTGCCATGCCGATCGATAGCGCCCAAATCCATGACGAAATCTGCCCGCTGGTGAGTCCCGCTGCCTGGCCTGCCTGAAACATGAGGACCAGAGAGCTGGTGTAACCGGTCATCATGGCGATAAACCCTGCGACCACAGCCGAGGGAGAGGTGTCTGCCAGAGGGTGCAGTCGCGGCTGCGTGGCGTCAGTCATGGAACGCTATTCCTTGTTCTTGATAAGAGTTCGAGCAAGGCGCAAGCCTAAACGCAAATGTCACATTTCATTGCGATACAGACGGGGTCGTAAATGACCGTACAGTCGTACTGGCACTCTGGCTTGTGTACAATGCGCCTTGCTTTTTGCATTAATTCCCAGTCAGCGACGCCCGTTTACGTATTAACGTAACTTCATCCGCCGCCGCTTCCCCACACGAGTACCCATGAACGAACAGTTGCAGCCTCTCAAGAAACAATCCCGCTCAGGCAAGGCCGGCCGCAGTGGAACCCAGGACGATATCGTCTATGCGCATATTTTTGAGGCGATCCTCGAACAGCGTCTGGCGCCTGGCACAAAGTTGAGTGAAGAGGCACTGGGCGAAATCTTCGGGGTGAGCCGCACCATCATTCGTCGTGCATTGTCGCGCCTAGCTCATGAAGGGGTCGTGCTGCTGCGGCCCAACCGTGGAGCGGTGGTCGCAAGCCCGAGCGTAGAAGAAGCACGCCAGGTATTTTTGGCCCGGCGGCTGGTTGAAAAGGCCATTACTGAATTGGCGGTGGTCCATGCGACTGCAGACGATTTGTTGCAACTGCGCAAAATGGTGCAGGACGAACGCGACAGCTTTTCACGAGGCGATCGTGGTGCGGGGATCCGCTTGTCTGGCGAGTTCCACCTGAAGCTGGCTGAAGCGGCCAAGAATGCGCCGTTGATCAGCTTTCAGCGCAGCCTGGTATCGCAGACTTCGTTGATCATTGCCCAATACGAGAGTGGCAACCGCTCGCACTGCTCCTACGACGAACACATGCAATTGATCGATGCCATTGAAGCCCGTGATGCTGCCCAGGCCGTGCACTTGATGATGCATCACATGGACCACATCGACAGTAAGCTCAACCTCGACGAAGAAAGTGCCTCGGATGATCTGCACGCGGTGTTCTCGCACTTGCTGCAAACCAAGGGCAAAAGCCCTCGACCTGCTGCCAAGCTCTAAGATTCATTGCAGTCGTGTGGCCACGTGTCTGCAAGGCAGCTGCCGAGGAACGAAGGCTGCGTTCGGCGGCGCAGCCGTCGTAAAATCTGATACTGCGGTGTATCAGTTAAACCCGGTTTTCAGGGTTTACGACGGCTGCGCCGCCGAACGCAGCCTCGTTCCTTCGGCAGCGGCTACAAGGATTTGACTCTCTATGACCTGCAACAGTGTGTGCAGGTCAAAGTAGCCGTTATTTCAACGCTGATGCACCAGGCGGCCCGCGGCATAGGTTTGCTGAACGGTGCGGTCATCGCCCAAGGTCATCAAGACGAACAGCGTTTCAGCGATGTTTTTTGACTGCTTGAGGCGATAGCTCATCAGTGGTGTTGCGTTGTAATCCAGTACCAGGAAGTCAGCATCGCTGCCCGGTTGCAGGTTGCCGATCCGGTCTTCCAGACGCAGCGCCCGCGCGCCGCCCAGGGTGGCCAGATACAGGGACTTGAACGGATCCAGACGAGCGCCTTGCAATTGCATGACCTTGTACGCTTCGTTAAGGGTGTTGAGCAGTGAGAAGCTGGTACCCGCACCCACATCCGTCCCCAGGCCTACATTGAGTTTGTGCTTCTCGGCCATCGGCAGGTTGAACAGGCCGCTGCCCAGGAACAGGTTGGACGTCGGGCAGAAAGCCACCGCCGACCCGGTTTCGGCCAGTCGTGCACATTCCTCGTCACACAAATGCACCCCGTGGGCAAACACGGAACGCTCACCCAGCAGTTGGTAGTGGTCATACACATCCAGATAGCCTTTGCGCTCAGGGAACAACGATTTGACCCACTCGATTTCTTGAAGGTTCTCGCTGATATGGGTATGCAGATACACATCCGGATATTCGCCAAGCAACTTGCCCGCCAGGGTTAATTGCTCAGGGGTGCTGGTGGGCGCAAAGCGCGGGGTAACCGCGTAATGCAGGCGGCCTTTACCGTGCCACCGCTCGATTAGCGCCTTGCTTTCGCTGTAGCCGGTTTCGGCGGTGTCGGTCAGGTAGTCGGGGGCGTTGCGGTCCATCATCACTTTGCCGGCGATCAGGCGCAGGTCCAGTCGCTGGGCAGCTTCAAACAAGGCATCGACCGATTGCGGATGCACGCTGCCAAACACCAGCGCTGTGGTGGTGCCATTGCGCAGCAGTTCCTTGAGGAAAATATCGGCGACTTCGTCTGCATGTGCCTTGTCGGCGAACTGTTTTTCGCACGGGAAGGTGTAAGTGTTGAGCCAGTCGAGCAATTGCTCGCCGTAGGCGCCAATCATTCCGGTCTGTGGAAAGTGGATGTGTGTATCGATAAAGCCCGGTGTGATCAGGGCATCCTTGTATTCGGTGACTTCAATGTCATCAGCGAGTGTTGCAAGCAGTTCGCTGGCAGCCCCGACCGCTTTGATCTGCCCGTTGTCGACCACCAGCAGACCGTCTTCGAAATACTCATAGGAGGCTTCGATCCCGACGTCGGCGGGGTCGGCGATGCTGTGCAAAATGGCGGCGCGATAGGCTTTACAGGTCATGATAATTCTCAGTGTGTGGCATGACTGCGTCGTGAAGACGGCAGTAATTGTTTAATGGATTCGGATGACGCGGTGTCGGCTCCGGCGCTGTGCTGGCCGAAGTGGGTGTTGTAGGTGGCGATGATTTCGCCTGCAATGGAAATCGCGATTTCGACAGGCAGTTTGCCTTTGACTTCGCTCAAGCCCATCGGGCAGCGCATGCGTTGCAAATGTGACGCGCTAATACCCCGATCACGCAGACGGTGTTCAAACTTCACGCGTTTGGTTTTAGAGCCAATCAAGCCGAAGTAGGTAAAGTCATTGCGTTTGAGCAGGGCAGCGCTGAGTTCCAGATCCAGGGCGTGATTATGCGTCATGACGATGCAGTAGCAACCCGCTGGCAGATCCTGCACCTCGTCGACGGGCTCGTCGGTGACGATTTTTTGCACGCCTTGGGGGATGAATGTCGGGAATTCTTGTTCCCGCGAGTCGATCCAGCGCACCCGGCATGGCAAGCTGGCGAGGAGGGGCACCAGGGCCCGGGCCACATGCCCTGCGCCAAACACGGCGATGTGTGCCTGCACCTGGCCCATGGGTTCAAACAGCAACACGGCCACCCCACCGCAACACTGGCCCAGGCTGGCGCCCAGGCTGAAGCGCTGAAGATGGGTGTCTTGCTTGCCGCTATTGAGCATCTGGCGGGCGATTTCCATGGCCTTGTATTCCAGGTGGCCACCGCCAATGGTGTCGAATGTTTGATCGGCGCAGATAACCATTTTTGAGCCGGCATTGCGCGGGGTCGAACCTTGCTCCTCGATGATGGTGACTAACACGCAGGGCTCTCCCTGCAGCTGCAACTGCGCCAGGGCGCTGATCCAGTTATTCATGACTGTGTGCCTCTTCGCACCTTGCCGCCGCCGCTACAGAGAGTTCGCGCATTTGCTCACAGCCCCACAGGACCCTCTCCGGCGTAGCGGGCGCGTCGATGGCGGGTTGTGCGCGGTAGTCGGCCAAACTCGCCACGGCGTCCTTGATCGCGCACCAGGCCGCGATACCGAGCATGAACGGCGGTTCGCCGACGGCTTTGGAGTGAAAGACGGTGTCTTCAGGGTTTTTACGGTTTTCTACCAGCGTGACGCGCAAGTCCAGTGGCATATCTGCCACGGCCGGTATCTTGTAGCTGGCCGGGCCATTGGTCATCAGCTTGCCTTTGGCGTTCCACACCAGCTCCTCCATGGTCAGCCACCCGGCGCCTTGAATATAGCCGCCTTCAACCTGGCCGATGTCGATGGCGGGATTCAGCGAGGCGCCCACGTCGTGCAGGATGTCAGTGCGCAACATTTTGTATTCGCCGGTGAGGGTGTCAACGATCACTTCGGCACAGGCCGCACCAAAGGCAAAGTAGTAAAACGGCCGTCCGCGAGCCTGAGTACGGTCATAAAAGATTTTTGGGGTTTTATAGAAACCGGTACTCGATAGCGACACCTGACCGAAATAGGCCTGCTGAATCAAGGTTTCAAAGCTGATGACCTGCTCGCCAACGCGCACCTGGCCATTGTGGAAAATAACCTCCTGCTGGTCGACCTGATACTTGCCGGCGGCAAATTCAACCAGCCGCAGCTTGATGGTTTGCGCAGCATTTTGCGCGGCTTTGCCGTTGAGATCCGCCCCGCTAGACGCTGCAGTAGGCGAGGTGTTCGGAACCTTATCCGTGTTGGTAGCCGTGATCTGCACGCGGCTGATATCCACCTGAAATACCTCGGCCACCACTTGTGCAACCTTGGTGTTCAAGCCCTGCCCCATCTCGGTGCCGCCGTGGTTGAGGTGGATGCTGCCATCGGTGTAGATGTGAATCAGTGCACCCGCCTGATTGAGGAAGCTGGCGGTGAAGGAAATACCGAACTTGACCGGCGTCAGTGCCAGGCCTTTTTTGAGGATCGGGCTGTTGGCGTTGAATGCCTTGATCGCTTGCCGGCGCTCGGCGTATTGGCTGCTGGCCTCAAGGTCAGCGGTCATTTCTTCCAGCAGGTTGTGCTCCACGGTCTGGTAGTAGTGAGTCACATTGCGTTCGGTTTTGCCGTAGTAGTTGGCTTTGCGCACGTCCAGTGGATCAAGGCCCAGATGGCGGGCAATGTGGTCCATGACTTCTTCGATTGCGACCATGCCTTGTGGGCCGCCAAATCCGCGATAGGCCGTGTTTGACGCGGTATTGGTTTTGCAGCGATAGCCATTGATCGTTGCATCGCCAAGGTAATAGGCGTTATCGGCGTGGAACATGGCGCGGTCGACGATGGAGTTGGACAAGTCCGGTGAGCAACCGCAGTTCCCCGCCAGGTCCAGCTTGATGCCCTGCAGACGACCGCTGGCGTCGAAGCCAACGTCGTATTCGATGTAAAACGGGTGGCGCTTGCCGGTCATCAACATGTCTTCGACCCGTGGCAAGCGCATCTTGGCGGGCTGCCCGGTCAGGCGCGCCACCACCGCACACATGCAAGCGGGGCCAGCGGCCTGAGTCTCCTTGCCGCCAAAACCGCCGCCCATGCGCCGCATGTCGACGACGATTTTGTTCATCGAAACATCCAGTACTTCAGCTACCAGCTTTTGCACTTCGGTGGGGTTTTGCGTGGAGCAGTACACGATCATTCCGCCGTCTTCGGTGGGCATGACCGATGAAATCTGGGTTTCAAGATAGAAGTGTTCTTGTCCGCCGATATGCAAACTGCCTTGCAGGCGATTTTCAGCTGCGGCCAGTGCGTTGATTGAGTCGCCGCGCTCATGGGTGTGGGTGTCCAGCACGAAGTGTTTGTTGCGCAGGGCCTGGACTACATCCAGCACGGGCTCCAGGTCTTCGTATTCGATAATGGCGGCCATTGCCGCCTTGCGCGCCGTATCGAGGTCATGGGCAGCAACCGCCAGCACTGCCTGGCCTACATATTCCACCTTGTCGATGGCCAACAGCGGGTCGCCGGGCAGCAGCGGGCCGATGTCCTTGAGGCCGGGAATGTCTTCGTGGGTAATGACCAGGCGCACGCCTTCAAAGGCGTAGCAGGGCGTAGTGTCAACGCGGATGATTTTGGCATGAGCCCGATCTGACAGGCGTGCGTAAAGATGCAACTGGTTGGGGAATTCGAGCCGGTCATCGATGTACTGCGCCTCACCCGAGACGTGCTTTTCGGCGCTGTCATGCTTGACGCTGCGACCTACACCGGTTTTCAGGTCCTGTTGGAAGAGGGCCGTCAATTCGGCCTGGGTCGGCTCATTCGTGTGATGGTTAGACATAAGCTGTTACCCGCGTCTCAAGCAGTGGTGCCTGCAGTTCGATGAAGTATTTGCGCAGCAGGTTTTGGGCGCTCAGCAGGCGGTACTCCTTGCTGGCACGAAAGTCCGACAGCGGGGTGAAATCAGTGGCCAATGCTGTGCAGGCGCGCTCAACAGTGGTTGAGTTCCAGTCTGCGCCGAGCAAGGCGGCTTCGCAGGCGTTGGCGCGTTTGGAGGTGGCGGCCATGCCTCCGAATGCAACGCGAGCCCCGGTCACCACGCCGTTGTCGATACGCAGGTTAAATGCGGCGCACACGGCGCTGATGTCGTCGTCCAGACGCTTGGAGATTTTGTAGGCGCGAAATGAATGGTTGGCGTCGGCGCGGGGAATGATGATCTTTTCGATAAATTCCCCTTCCTGGCGCGCCGTTATCCGGTAATCGATGAAGTAGTCCTCAATCGCCAGCGTGCGGCGGGTCGGGCCTTTGCGAAGTATCAGCTGTGCGCCCAGAGCAATCAGCAGCGGCGGTGAGTCGCCAATCGGCGAGGCATTGCCGATATTGCCGCCCAAGGTCCCCTGGTTGCGGATTTGCAGCGAGGCGAAGCGTTGCAGCAGTTCGCCGAAGTCCGGGTATTCGGCCTTGAGCGTGCCGTAAGCGTCCGTCAGCGAAACGGCTGCGCCTATTTCAATACGATCCTCGAAGCGCTCGATGAGCTTCATTTCGGCCACGTTGCCGACGTAAATCATGACCGGCAACGGGCGATGGAACTGGGTGACCTCCAGGGCCAGGTCGGTGCCCCCCGCCAGCAGGCGGGCCTGGGGTTGGGACTCATACAGCTCGGCCAGATCGCTGATGGTCAAGGGCAGCAGGCAACGTTTGTCGCCGCTGTTCAGTTCACCGGTCTGGGTGGGCGAAATAGACTTGAGCAGGGCGATAGTGTCGTCCTGGAGCGCGTCAAATTGATCGTATTGCTGAACGCCGCAGGCTTGTTCGGCGGCGGCCAGGATCGGCCGGTAACCGGTGCAGCGGCACAGGTTGCCCGCCAGTGCCTCGTGGGCTTGATGGCCGTCAGGCTGGCCGGTGCTGTTTTTTTGCAGGGCGAAGAGTGACATCACAAAACCCGGCGTGCAGAAACCGCACTGTGAGCCGTGGCAGTCGACCATCGCCCGTTGCACGCTGTGCAGTTGACCTTTGTGCTTCAAGTCTTCGACGCTGATCAGTTGCTTGCCGTGCAACGCAGACACAAATGTCAGGCAGGAGTTGAGGCTGCGATAGCGCACACGTTCAAGGCCCCGGTCGTCCGTGTGCAGTTCGCCGACCACGACGGTGCAGGCGCCACAGTCTCCACTGGCGCAACCTTCTTTGGTGCCGGATTTGTTCAGGTGTTCACGCAAATAATTGAGCACGGTTAAATTGGGGTCCAGCGTGTGCTCGGTGCGCAGCGTCTGATTGAGTAGGAACTGGATCACGGAAGGCCTCGCATAATCATTATTGTTGTAACGCGGGATGTACTGAATTTAGCTAAAGCTGACCTGCGGGTCAAGAAATAGAGATCAGGCATCCCTGTGATTTGAATCCACGGGATTTATTTGCTTATTTCGTGCCATATTCGGCCCCTGAAGCGCTGCGCGAGCACACACCAAGTGCGTTACACTGCGCCGCCTGCACTGATCAAAGATTTTGAAGGTAAAACATGACGTTCAAGGCGCCGGACAGCCTCGCCGAGCAAATCGCTCACCACCTCGCCGAACGCATCATTCGCGGCGAGCTCAAGCCTGGGGAACGCATTCAAGAACAGAAAGTGACGCTGGCGCTAAATGTCAGCCGTGGCTCTGTGCGCGAAGCGTTGTTGATCCTTGAGCGGCGACATCTCATCGCCATCCTTCCACGACGTGGCGCCCACGTGACCGAGCTCACCGCGCACAAGGTGCAGAGCCTGTGCACGTTGATGAGCGAGATGTACATCCTGCTCGGCAATGCCGTTGCCCAGCGTTGGGCCGTGCAGGCCGATCTGGGGCCGTTTTTGCAAATCCAGCAACGTCTGATTGCCAGCTACGAACGCCAGGACATCAGCAGCTTCGTTGAAGACAGCTTCAATGTAATGCGTGCGGCATACCCGTTTGCCGACAATCCGTATTTGCAGGAAACCGTCGAGAACCTCCATCCGGCCATGAGCCGCGCCTATTACCTGGCGCTGGATCAGCGCAAGGCTGAGATGAGCGAGTATCTGGCGTTGTTTGCGCAGCTGCTCGAAGCCGTACTGGCTCGTGATCTGGTGCAAATCCGCGTGGTGCTGAGCAACTATGCCCAGCGCAGTTGTGCGTTGGTGCTGTCTGCCTTGACGGATGCCTGAGCGTGCGCCTGACGTGTATCAAACTGGTTGGCTTCAAGTCTTTCGTAGACCCGACCACGGTTACCTTTCCCAGCAATATGGCTGCGGTTGTAGGTCCTAACGGCTGCGGAAAGTCGAACATCATCGATGCCGTACGTTGGGTAATGGGCGAAAGCTCGGCCAAAAACCTGCGTGGCGAGTCGATGACGGATGTCATCTTCAATGGTTCTACCACCCGTAAACCGGTGAGTCAGGCCAGTATCGAGCTGGTATTTGATAACTCCGACGGCACGCTGCTGGGTGAATATGCGGCCTACGCCGAAATCTCCATTCGACGCAAAGTCACCCGTGACAGCCAGACCACCTATTACCTCAATGGCACCAAATGCCGTCGTCGTGACATCACCGATATTTTTCTCGGAACGGGCCTGGGACCGCGCAGCTACTCGATTATCGAGCAGGGCATGATCTCCAAGTTGATCGAGTCCAAGCCTGAAGACCTGCGCAACTTTATCGAGGAAGCGGCTGGCATCTCCAAGTACAAGGAGCGTCGCCGCGAGACCGAAAACCGTATTCGCCGTACCCACGAAAACCTCGCGCGTCTGACTGACCTGCGGGACGAGTTGGGGCGTCAGCTTGAGCGCTTGCATCGTCAGGCCCAGGCTGCCGAAAAGTATCAGGAGTACAAGGCCGAGGAGCGTCAGCTCAAGGCGCAGCTGTCGGCCTTGCGCTGGCAGGCGCTGAACGAGCAGGTGGGGCAGCGCGAAGCGGTCATTGGTAATCAGGAAGTCAGCTTTGAAGCCTTGGTGGCCGATCAGCGCAATGCCGATGCCAGCATCGAGCGTCTGCGTGACGGGCACCACGATCTGTCAGAGCGCTTTAATCTGGTGCAAGGTCGCTTCTATTCGGTGGGCGGTGATATCGCTCGCGTCGAGCAGAGCATTCAGCACGGTCAGCAACGCTTGCGCCAATTGCAGGATGACCTGCGCGAAGCCGAGCGCTCGCGTCTGGAAACCGAGTCCCATCTGGGGCATGACCGCACGATGCTCGCCACACTGGGTGAAGAGCTGCACTTGCTTGAGCCCGAGCAAGAGCTGACCAGCGCCGCTGCGGAAGAGGCCGCTGCTGCGCTTGAGGTGTCCGAGCACAGCATGCACGGTTGGCAGGAGCAGTGGGACAGTTTCAATCAGCGCTCTGCCGAGCCGCAGCGCCAGTCCGAAGTGCTTCAGGCCCGTATCCAGCAGTTGGAGACCAGCATGGAACGCGTCGCAGAGCGTCAGCGCCGCTTGGCTGAAGAGCGCGCCTTGCTCGCGGCAGACCCTGAAGATGCGGCGATCCTCGAGCTTAGTGAGCAACTGGCTACCAGCGAGCTGACCCAGGAAGCATTACACGCCAGCGAAGAGCAACTGGTAGAACGCCTGGAGCAAGTGCGCCACGACTTGCACCAGGCGATGCAGAATCAACAACAGGCTCAGGGCGAGCTGCAGCGGCTCAACGGTCGACTGGCTTCCCTTGAGGCCCTGCAACAGGCCGCGCTCGATCCCGGTACCGGTGCAGGTGAATGGCTGCGTGAGCAGCAACTCGCTGAGCAGCCGCGTCTGGCTGAAGGTTTGAGGGTTGAGGCCGGTTGGGAATTGGCGGTCGAGACTGTGCTGGGTGCAGATTTGCAGGCCGTGTTGGTCGACGATTTCTCACGGCTGGACCTGGGCGGCTTTGCCCAAGGGGATTTGCGTCTGTTCAGTGGCGGATCTCAGGAATCTCGTTTGGCGGGCAGCTTGCTCGATAAGGTTGAGGCCGATTTTGATCTGGCGCCCTGGTTGGCCCAGGTCAAACCGGTCGAGACCCTTGAGCAAGCGCTGGCCTTGCGTGCGCAATTGGTCGACGGTCAAAGCCTGATCAGTCGTGATGGCTATTGGGTTGGTCGTCACTTTTTGCGGGTGCGCCGTGCCAGTGAAGCCGAAAGTGGCGTCCTGGCGCGGGGTCAAGAAATCCAGCGTCTGGGGCTTGAGCGCGATGAGCGCGAGGCGGTGCTTGCCACGCTCGAAGAGCAGCTTCAGCGTCTGAGAGAGCAACAGCTCACCCAGGAGGACTCCCGTGAGCAGGTCCGCCGTCGCTTGCAGGATGAAGGGCGTCAGCAGGGCGAGATTAAAGCCAGGCTTTCTGCCAGCAAGGCTAAGGTCGAGCAATTGACCTTGCGCCGTCGTCGTCTGGACGAAGAGCTGGCCGAGTTGGGTGAGCAGCGTGCCCTTGAGCATGAGCAGGTGGGCGAGGCTCGCCTGCTCTTGCAGGACGCGCTGGACGCAATGGCCACCGACACGGAGCAGCGCGAATTATTGCTGGCCCAGCGTGACAGCCTGCGCGAGCGTCTTGATCGCGTGCGTCAGGATGCCCGTCAGCATAAAGATCACGCGCACCAGTTAGCGGTTCGTTTGGGCTCGCTTAAAGCGCAGCATGATTCGACCCGTCAGGCACTTGAGCGGCTGCAACTGCAGGCTGAACGCCTGGCTGAAAAGCGCGAGCAGCTCAGTCTCAATCTGGAGGAGGGGGAAGCCCCTCTCGAAGAGTTGCGTCTCAAACTTGAAGAGTTGCTCGACAAGCGCCTGACCGTGGATGAGGAGCTCAAAATTGCCCAGACCGCGCTGGAAGATGCTGACCGTGAACTGCGCGACGCTGAGAAGCGCCGCAATCAGGCTGAGCAACAATCGCAGCTGATTCGTGGTCAGTTGGAACAGCAGCGTATGGAGTGGCAGGCCCTGACTGTGCGCCGTACGGCGTTACAGGACCAGTTGCTGGCAGACGGCTATGATTTGCATGGGGTGCTTGCCACCTTGAACAGCGAGGTCAACGAGCAGCAGGCCGAAGAGGAGCTGGAGCGCATTGCCGCGCGGATTCAACGCTTGGGCGCGATCAACCTCGCGGCCATCGATGAGTACCAGCAGCAATCGGAGCGCAAGCGTTATCTTGATGCTCAGGATGCCGATCTGGTCGAGGCACTCGATACCCTGGAAAACGTCATCCGCAAGATCGACAAAGAAACCCGGAGCCGCTTCAAAGACACCTTTGATCAGATAAATGGTGGATTACAGGCGCTTTTCCCAAAAGTTTTCGGTGGCGGCAGCGCTTATTTGGAACTGACGGGCGAAGATTTACTCGATACAGGGGTAACAATCATGGCGCGGCCACCGGGCAAGAAGAACAGCACCATTCATTTGCTGTCCGGTGGCGAGAAGGCTTTGACGGCTTTGGCATTGGTTTTTGCTATTTTCAAGCTCAATCCGGCGCCTTTCTGCATGCTCGACGAGGTCGATGCACCGCTTGATGACGCTAACGTAGGCCGCTACGCACGCTTGGTGAAAGAGATGTCGCAGACCGTGCAATTCATCTACATCACCCACAACAAGATTGCCATGGAGATGGCTGATCAGTTGATGGGCGTAACGATGCATGAGCCGGGTTGCTCACGTCTTGTAGCGGTTGATGTGGAGGAGGCGATGGCAATGGTCGATGCTTGAGCTATAAGCATGTAGGACGATTTTTTTCTTCTTGTAAGAGAAATATCAACTATTTGACCGATATGACTCACAAGTCGAAGGGTATATGGGCATAGCTCAATGCGACAGACGGTGTAAAGTTATCTTTGGTCGTGTTAATTTAACGTCTAATTTTTTTGTACGTGGGTAAAACGCCATTCAGAACATAGAGTTGGCGCCACGTTTTAAAGGGCTTTAGGCTCTTCTTCATAGAATCATTTTTTAGGGGCACGGGATTACATGGAAATCGGTCTGCGCGAGTGGCTGATAGTCATCGGCATAGTGGTTATCGCCGGTATTCTTTTTGATGGCTGGCGCCGTATGCGCGGTGGCAAGGGGAAGCTCAAATTTCGTCTTGATCGCAGCTTTTCCAACGCCCCTGACGACGATACCAGCCCCGAGCTTCTGGGCCCTTCACGGGTTCTTGATACCCCAAATCATAAAGAGCCGCTGCTTGACGAGCACGACCTGCCATCCGTGAGCATGCCGGCGCGTGATAAAGGTGCCAAGCGTGGCAAGCGTGGCGGTGAGCCGAGTCAGGGTGACCTGAACCTCAATCTTGATCTGGATGACGGCCCAAGCATCAGCGCCCGCGATGATGATTTTGCGCAAGAAACCAAGCCGCGTGCTCGTTCGGCTCCTGCCGTGTCGGCCGTTGAGGCCAAAGAGTCACAACCACAGCAGGCCGCTGAAGAAGTCCTGGTGATCAGCGTGATCAGTCGTGACCCTGCAGGGTTCAAAGGCCCGGCACTGTTGCAGAACATCCTTGAAAGCGGTTTGCGTTTTGGCGAGATGGATATTTTTCACCGCCACGAAAGCATGGCCGGTAATGGCGAAGTTCTGTTCTCCATGGCCAACGCGGTTAAGCCGGGTGTATTCGATCTGGATGATATTGATCTGTTCAGTACGCCAGCTGTGAGCTTCTTCCTTGGGTTGCCTGGTCCGCGTCATCCCAAACAGGCTTTTGACGTGATGGTTGCTGCAGCACGCAAGTTGTCCCAGGAGCTCAATGGCGAGCTTAAAGACGATCAGCGCAGTGTGTTGACGGCCCAAACCATTGAGCACTACCGCCAGCGCATCGTTGAATTCGAGCGTCGCGCCCTGACTCAAAAACGCTGAACATGTGGGGGGCCGGCTTGCTTGCTCCCGCACACATGCAGAATGAATAATACAAGGAGCAGCCTCGGCTGCTCTTTTGCTTTGTGAGAGAACACCCCATGACCGCCGCCAATACCCGCATTTTAGAGCTGCGCGCTGAACTGGATCAGCACAACTATCGCTACCACGTGCTGGACGAACCGAGCATTCCGGACGCCGAGTACGATCGCCTGTTTCATGAGTTGAAAGCGCTGGAAGCCCAACACCCGGAGCTGGTGACTGCCGACTCGCCGACCCAGCGCGTGGGGAGTGCGGCCTTGTCGGCCTTTACTCAGGTGCGTCACGAAGTGCCCATGCTGAGTTTGGGTAATGCCTTCGATGAAACCGATATGCGTGAGTTTGATCGCCGTGTCAGCGAAGGTCTGGACCTGCCTGCAGGGGATCTGTTTGGCGGTGGCGCCGAAGTTGAGTACAGCTGTGAGCCAAAGCTGGACGGGTTGGCGGTCAGTTTGCTGTATCAGGATGGCAATCTGGTGCGTGGCGCTACGCGAGGTGATGGCACCACGGGTGAAGACATCAGCGTCAACGTGCGCACCGTGCGCAATATACCCCTCAAGCTGCATGGCAGCGGCTGGCCTGCGGTGCTGGAAGTACGTGGCGAGGTGTTCATGTCCAAGGCAGGCTTTGAGCGCCTCAATGAGACTCAGCTCGCTGTTGGCGGCAAGACCTTTGCCAACCCTCGTAACGCGGCGGCGGGCAGCTTGCGCCAGCTGGACTCTAAGATCACCGCCAGTCGGCCGCTGGAGTTTTGCTGTTATGGGCTGGGACAAGTCTCCGAGGAATTCTCTGATACCCATATAGGCAATCTCAAGCAGTTGCAGCAATGGGGTATGCCCATCAGCCACGAGTTGAAACTGGCCCGCGGGATTGCCGAGTGCCTGGATTACTACCGTGATATTGGCGAGCGCCGTGCTGCGCTGCCCTATGAGATCGACGGTGTGGTGTTCAAGGTTAACAACCTGGCATCGCAGCGTGAGCTGGGCTTTCGGGCTCGCGAGCCACGTTGGGCGATTGCCCACAAGTTCCCGGCGATGGAAGAGCTGACGGAGTTGCTGGATGTGGAGTTTCAGGTCGGGCGCACGGGTGCGGTAACGCCCGTGGCTCGCCTCAAGCCGGTCAAGGTGGCCGGCGTGACTGTCTCCAATGCGACCCTGCACAACATGGATGAAGTAGCACGTCTTGGGCTGATGATTGGCGATACGGTGATTATTCGCCGTGCAGGCGACGTGATTCCGCAGGTGGTGCAGGTAGTGCTCGAGCGTCGTCCTGAAGATGCCCGTGCGGTGCAGATCCCTGAAAGCTGCCCGGTATGTGGCTCCCATGTTGAGCGCACGCAACTGATCAAACGCAGCAAGGGGCGTGAAACCATCACCGAGGGTGCGGTTTATCGCTGCGTCGGACGTCTGGCCTGCGGTGCCCAGCTCAAACAGGCGATTATTCATTTTGTCTCGCGTCGTGCGATGGACATTGAAGGCCTGGGCGAAAAAAGCGTCGAGCAGTTGGTGGACGAGGGGCTGGTGAGTTCGCCCGCCGACCTTTATACCCTGGCTTTCGAACAGATTGTCGACCTCGAAGGCTTTGCCGAGTTGTCGAGCAAGAACCTGCTCCAGGCCATTGCCGACAGCAAGCGTCCGACATTGGCGCGTTTTATCTATGCGCTGGGTATTCCTGATGTCGGTGAGGAGACGGCCAAGGTCCTGGCCCGCTCCCTGGCCTCTCTGGATCGCGTACAGCGTGCCTTGCCTCAAGTACTGACCTACTTGCCTGATGTCGGACTCGAAGTGGCGCACGAAATCCACAGCTTCTTCAGCGATGCGCATAACCAGCAGGTGATTGCTCAATTGCTGGAGCGTGGCCTGGAATTGCAGGATCAGGGCGATTTGGGGGCTGAATTCGCGGCCAGTGCGACGCTGGGCGGTCTGATCGACAAGCTGCACATTCCCTCGGTAGGACCGGGTGGCGCACAGAAGCTGGCCGAGAAGTTTGGCTCGCTCGAAGGCGTGATCCATGCGGACTGGCTCGATATGCGTCAGGCCTTGCCCGAAAAGCAGGCCAAGGCGGTACGTGAATTTTTCGATAATCCCGAAAATGCCCGTCTGGCGCTGGAAGTAGAAGCGCAACTGCGGGATTTCGGCATGCACTGGCAGAGTGAGAAGAAGATCGTTGAGGGCTTGCCACTGGCGGGTCAGACATGGGTGCTGACCGGTTCGCTGGAGTTGATGAGCCGAGATGTTGCCAAGGACAAGCTGGAGAGTCTTGGGGCCAAGGTCTCAGGTTCGGTTTCTGGCAAGACCCATTACGTGGTCGCAGGGCCAGGGGCTGGCTCTAAGCTGGTCAAGGCCAATGAGCTGGGGCTCAAGGTGCTGGATGAAGAAGCTTTTGTGGCCTTTTTGAAAGAGCAGGGGCTCGCGACTAAGCCCTAGTAGCAGTTGACGAGCAGCGCGAGGCTACGTTCGGCTGCGTAGCAGTCGTAAACCATTCAGCTTTGGTGTTTTAGATACATCATGCTGAACGGGTTTACGACGATTGCATCGTCGGACGCAGCCTCGTTCCTTCGGCAGCTGCTACCCCTGCTAGAACTGCAACAGAGTCACTATAGAGTGCGAGCGCACTCCCGAATCCAAGTACTTGAACCCATTCATTTTTTTATTATTGCAGCAGCGGTTGTAAGTTTTTCTCAGACAGGTACAATGGCGCCGTTCGCTGCTAGGCGGATGTTGTTATGGTGACCCTATCGGTCCCCCCGCAACGATTACCCGTGAACCTGGTCAGATCCGGAAGGAAGCAGCCACAGCGGGAACATTGTGTGCCGGGGTGTGGCTGGTGGGGTTGCCTCCATTTTAAAAATCCTCAGTTCTGCAGGGTTTTAGTCAAAATTCCAATCGTGTGATCCTGTCTCTCCAGGCATTCTGCTGAACTGTCGGCGTGTTGCCGTGCGTGGGTAAAACCTGTTCTGCATAGGCTGCGAGCAGTTAAAAGTGCTCATCGGATGCAATTTTGGCCTTGCTCCGCTAGCATTAGCCCCTTCCGCTTTTCAGACGCGACGGTTATCAATGAGTTATCAGGTTCTTGCACGTAAATGGCGTCCGCGCTCGTTCCGCGAAATGGTCGGCCAGACCCATGTGCTCAAGGCTCTGATCAATGCCCTGGACAGTCAGCGCCTGCACCATGCCTACCTGTTTACCGGTACCCGTGGCGTCGGCAAGACCACCATCGCGCGGATCATCGCCAAATGCCTGAACTGTGAAACAGGTATTACTTCGACCCCCTGCGGCGAGTGTTCGGTGTGTCGCGAGATCGATGAAGGGCGTTTTGTCGACCTGATCGAAATCGACGCGGCCAGCCGAACCAAAGTAGAGGACACGCGCGAACTGCTCGACAACGTGCAATACGCGCCGAGCCGTGGGCGCTTCAAGGTCTACCTGATCGACGAAGTGCACATGCTTTCCAGCCATTCGTTCAATGCGCTGCTCAAGACCCTCGAAGAACCGCCGCCCTACGTAAAATTTATCCTGGCGACCACCGATCCGCAAAAATTGCCGGCCACGATCTTGTCGCGTTGCCTGCAGTTCTCGTTGAAAAACATGACGCCCGAGCGTGTGGTCGAGCATCTGACCCACGTGCTCAGTGCTGAAAACGTGCCATTCGAAGATGACGCGCTGTGGCTGTTGGGCCGTGCGGCCGATGGCTCGATGCGTGATGCCATGAGCCTCACCGATCAGGCCATTGCGTTTGGTGAGGGCAAGGTCCTGGCGGGCGATGTGCGCGCTATGCTCGGTACCCTCGACCACGGTCAGGTATTTGATCTGCTGCATGCCTTGATCGAAGGCGATGCTCGGGCGCTGCTTGAAGCCGTGCGCCATCTGGCCGAGCAGGGCCCGGACTGGAATGGCGTCCTGTCCGAGATCCTCAACGTTTTCCACCGTGTTGCCATTGCCCAGGCATTGCCGGATGGCGTCGACAATGGTCACGGCGACCGCGACCGCGTATTGGCCCTGGCCAAAGCGTTGCCGGCCGAAGACGTCCAGTTTTATTACCAGATGGGCCTGATTGGCCGGCGCGATTTACCGCTGGCGCCAGACCCGCGTGGTGGCTTTGAAATGGTCCTGCTGCGAATGCTGGCCTTCCGTCCAGCGGACACCGGCAATGTGCCGAGTCAGCCGCTAAAGCCAGTGGGGATCAGCCAGGCCACAGTTGATTCCACTCAAACCCTGGCGGCTGCAACACCTGTTGCGCCAGTAGTCATTGCGCCTGCTGTTGCGCCCACGCCGGTTGTCGAGGTTGCAGAGCCAGTGATCGCTCCTGCGCCTGTGGAGCCTCCCAAGGCGCCTGTCGTGCCAGAAAAGGACTTACCCTGGAACGAGCCGTCAATTCCGGTGATTGAGGTCGAGGCTGCTCCTGAGTCGGTGCTGGACACCGTCGGCGAGCCGCCTGAGTTACCGCCGATGCCCCTGCCTACACCTGACAGCGTGGTACCAGACGCGCCGCAGTGGAGCGAAGCACCGATCCCCGATCCGACGCCTGAACAGGTTGATGCGGCCCTGACGGGAATGGATCGTGACGACGAGCCGCCTCTGGACGAAGACTATATCGAGCCGGACATGGATTCGGCGGCGTACAGCTACCTCGACGAACTGGCCAGCGAGCACGCGGCTGAGCCTGCGCCGGAACCCGAGCCCTTGCCTGCCGCAATGCCTGCGACCGGGCTGGCCCTTGAATGGCTGAATATGTTCCCCAAATTACCGGTATCGGGCATGACCGCCAGCATTGGCGCCAACTGCACCTTGATCGCCGTTGACGGGGATGACTGGCTGTTGCACCTGGATCCGGCTCACAGTGCGCTCTTTAACCTGACCCAGCAGCGCCGACTCAACGATGCGTTGAACCAGTACACTCAACGCACGCTCAAAGTGACTATCGAGCTGGTCAAGCCGGAACAGGAAACCCCGGCCCAGGCTGCTTCGCGTTTTCGTGCAGAGCGTCAGCGACTGGCAGAAGAGTCGATCTATGCCGATCCGCTGATCCAGCAAATGATCGAGCAGTTCGGCGCGGCAGTCCGAGACGATACGATTCAACCTGTAGACGTTGCCCAGGCCCCGGCTTAGCAACGCCAGAATAAATACTTACAACCCGCAGTCGTAGTGATTGCGGGTGCATTGTCCAAATAACGTTTGAGGTGATTCCCATGATGAAAGGTGGCATGGCCGGCCTGATGAAGCAGGCGCAGCAGATGCAGGAAAAAATGGCCAAGATGCAGGAAGAACTGGCCAATGCAGAAGTCACCGGTAAGGCCGGTGGCGATATGGTGACTGTGGTCATGACCGGTCGTCACGACATCAAGCGTGTAAGCATCGATCCGGCCCTGCTGGAAGGCGTCAGCGAAGACGACCGTGAAGTGCTGGAAGACCTGTTCGCCGCTGCGGTCAATGACGCCGTTCGCAAGATCGAAGCAAACAGCCAGGACAAAATGTCTGGCGTGACCGCCGGCATGCAACTGCCGCCGGGCATGAAGCTGCCGTTCTAAGGCGCTCTAGAATGCCAGGCCCTGAACCTGGCATTTTTTTGCCTTTTTTACGGGCATTTGACGTCATCCCACACCGCGGGTATAAACCGCGTCTCGTTGTTTTGTCGGACCTTTCCCTATGAGCTTCAGCCCCCTGATTCGCCAACTGATCGATGCCTTGCGTACCTTGCCGGGTGTGGGTCAAAAGACCGCGCAGCGCATGGCTCTGCAATTGCTTGAGCGTGATCGCAGTGGCGGCTCGCGTCTGGCTTTGGCGTTGACCCAGGCGATGGACGGCGTTGGGCACTGCCGTCTGTGCCGAACCCTCACCGAAGACGATCTGTGCCCGCAGTGTGCCGACGTGCGCCGTGATGACACGTTGCTGTGCGTGGTCGAGGGGCCGATGGATGTGTATGCCGTTGAGCAGACCGGCTATCGCGGACGTTACTTTGTGCTCAAGGGGCACTTGTCGCCGCTGGATGGTTTGGGGCCAGAGGCGATTGGCATTCCGCAATTGATGACGCGCATTGCAGAGCAGGGCACCTTTGCAGAAGTGATCCTGGCGACCAATCCTACGGTCGAAGGCGAAGCAACTGCCCATTACATTGCTCAACTACTCAGCAATAAAGGCCTGATCGCTTCACGTATCGCGCATGGTGTGCCGTTGGGGGGGGAGCTTGAGCTGGTCGATGGCGGCACGCTGGCTCACTCGTTCTCGGGGCGTCGACCGATTACGCTCTGATAGGGATTGCCGGGGGTGACGCCTGTGGGAGCGGGCTTGCTCGCGATGGCATCAGCGCGGTTCAACTGAATGCCGCGGTGTCTGCATCGCGAGCCAGCCCGCTCCCACGGGTGATGTGCCGGTATTACTCGGTCAGTGAAAACTCGGTCAGGCAGAAGGTAGGTACACCCAAATCCTGCAGGCGCTGCGAGCCGCCCAGTTCAGGCAGATCAATAATCGCTGCCGCTTCGAATACCTGAGCGCCCATGCGGCGAACCAGATTGGCAGCGGCGATCAGGGTGCCGCCGGTGGCGATCAAGTCATCGACGATCAGCAACGAGTCGCCTTCGCACAAACTGTCGGCGTGAACCTCCAGAAATGCTTCGCCATATTCCGTCTGATAGCCTTCGGCCAAAACGTCAGCGGGCAATTTGCCTTGTTTGCGAAACAGGACCAGCGGTTTGTTGAGCTGATGGGCCAGCACCGAGCCGATCAAAAAGCCGCGGGCATCCATGGCGCCGATGTGGCTGAAGTCAGCCTCGACGTAGCGCTCGATAAAGCTGTCGGCGATCACGCGCATGGCGCGGGGGGATTGGTAGAGCGGGGTAATATCGCGAAAGATGACGCCCGGCTTGGGAAAATCAACTACCGGGCGGATCAGGGATTTGAGGCAAAAATCGTCGAAGACCATATCAGGTGTCCTGGCGTGCGTTAAGCGCGCCAGTATAACCCCTCAAGCCGCTTTAGACTTCCAGCGAACCACCTGCCAGGGCGCACAACTTGATCGGGTCAAGAATATGCACTTCCTTGCCTTCGGCTGTGATCAGCTGGTTTTCCTGCAGGCGTGTGAACACCCGGGACACAGTCTCTACGGCCAGACCCAGGTAGTTGCCGATTTCGTTGCGCGACATGCTCAGGCGATATTGATTGGCCGAGAAACCACGGGCGCGGAAGCGGGCTGACAGGTTAACCAAAAAGGTCGCAATACGTTCGTCGGCCGTTTTTTTCGACAGGAGCAACATCATTTGTTGGTCGTCGCGAATTTCGCGGCTCATCACGCGCATCAGTTGGCGACGAAGCTGGGGCAGTTGCACAGAAAGCTCGTCCAGACGTTCGAAAGGAATTTCGCACACCGGAGTGGTTTCCAGCGCCTGAGCCGATACCGGGTAGGTTTCCGTGTCCATCCCGGATAGGCCTACCAGTTCGCTTGGCAGATGGAAACCAGTGATTTGTTCTTCACCGTTGTCACTCAGGCTGAACGTTTTCAGTGCGCCAGATCGAACTGCGTACACCGAGCCAAACGTGTCGCCTTGGCGAAACAAAAACTCGCCTTTTTTCAGTGGGCGCCCGCGCTTGACGATTTCTTCCAGCGCGTCCATGTCTTCCAGGTCCAACGAAAGTGGCAGGCAGAGAGGTGCCAGGCTGCAGTCCTTGCATTGGGCCTGGCTATGAGCGCGCACTTTTACTGGCTCGGGCATTTCTTAAATCCTTGTAGGAAAACACACATAAGATGCAAGGGTAACCCAGTGGGGGAGGCTAGGCCAGCCGCACCACACCAGTGCACTCATCTCATGCAATAGAGGCCGTGTTCGAGACCTTAAATCACCCGCGAATATCGCTGGCGTGTTTGCTGCTCCAGGTAGGCATCGAACACCATGCACACCGAACGAACGAGTAACCGACCGGCAGGCAATACGGTCAATTGCCGATCGTCCAGAGCAATCAGCCCGTCCGCCGCCATGGTTTCGAGCATCGTCCACTGGTGTGCGAAATACCCCCGGAAGTCGATATTGAAGGCCTGCTCGATGTGTGCAAACGGCAGGTGCAAATTGCAAATGATCTGCTGGATCACTTCCCGGCGGATGCGATCATCCTGATTGCACAGCAGGCCACGGTGGGTGGCGAGCTGGTCACTGGCGAGGGTGTGCTGATAGTTGGCCAGGTCGCTGTCGTTCTGGCAGTACAGGTCACCAATCTGGCTGATGGCCGAGACGCCAAGCCCGACCAGGTCACAATGGCCGTGGGTGGTGTAGCCCTGAAAGTTGCGCTGCAGGGTTGATTCTTCCTGAGCGATTGCCAGTTCATCGTCCGGTAGCGCGAAGTGATCCATGCCGATATAGCGATAGCCGGCGCCAGTCAATTGCTCGATGGTGCGTTCGAGCATCTGCAATTTCGCGGCAGGCGAAGGCAGGTCGCTCGTATTGATCCGGCGCTGAGGCATGAAGCGTTCAGGCAAATGGGCGTAGTTAAACACTGACAGGCGATCCGGCTGCAAGCTGATTACTTCGTCAACCGTACGGGCAAAGGCCTCGGGGGTTTGCTTGGGCAAGCCGTAGATCAGGTCGATATTGATCGAGCGAAACTGCAGGGTGCGTGCGGCTTCGATCACCGCCCGTGTTTCCTCCAGGCTTTGCAGGCGATTGACGGCTCGCTGTACGTCTGGATCGAGGTCTTGCAGGCCGATGCTGACACGGTTGAAGCCCAGTTCACGCAACAGACCCATGGTCGACCAGTCGGCTTCCCGCGGGTCGATTTCGATGCCGTAATCACCTGAGTCGTCGTCCAGCAGGTTGAAGTGCTGGCGCAACGTAGCCATCAGATGGCGCAACTCATCGTGACTGAGAAAGGTGGGCGTGCCGCCGCCAAAGTGCAGTTGCTCGACCTTTTGTTTCGGATCGAGGTGGCAGGCAATCATCTGGATTTCTTGCTCAAGCCTTTGCAGGTAAGGCTGTGCCCGGCCACGGTCTTTGGTGATGACCTTGTTGCAGGCGCAGTAATAGCAAATGTTGGCGCAGAACGGCACGTGTACATACAGCGACAGCGGGCGCAGCGCCTTTCGGCTTTCGCGCAGCGCGTGCAACAGGTCGAACGGGCTGACCTGATTGTTGAACTGCATCGCGGTCGGATACGAGGTATAGCGCGGACCCGCCAGGTCGTAGCGGCGGATCAAATCTGGGTCCCAACGAATGGCGTCGAGCATGCGGGCATTCCCCTGGGATGGCTGGCAATGCCCAAGAGTCTAGGGGGTGAGTCGATGTTGCATCTTGATTTGCATCAAGGGCTGTGATTGCGGATGGAAGGTGCTCGAAGCTAATGCCCCATCAACCAATGCTGATGCGGGCCGGGCAGGGTCCAGATGCCGAACAGGATGACCAGCAGCCCCCCGGCCATGCGCACGCTGCGTTTGCGCAATAGTGCAGTGACCCGCTCGGCAGCAAGGCCGGTGGCCAGCAACACGGGCCATGTGCCAAGACCAAACGCCAGCATCAGCAATGCACTGTCGATCGCACTGCCCTGACTGGCGGACCAGATCAGCGTGCTATACACCAATCCGCAGGGCAGCCAGCCCCAGAGCGCACCCAGCAGCAATGCCCGCGGCAGGCTCGACACGGGTAACAAACGGGTGGCCACGGGCTGGATATGCCGCCACAGGCCGCGCCCCAGGCTTTCGATTCGGGTCAGGCCGCTCCACCAGCCGGCCAGGTACAGGCCCATGCAAATCAGGAGTAGTCCGGCCAGGATGCGCATGAACATTGCTGCGGGGCTATTGGCCACTGCCCAGCCCGCCAGCCCCAGCAGTAATCCTGCAGTGGCATAGCTGAGAATTCGCCCAAGGTTGTAGGCCAGCAGCAGCCTGAAGCGTCGGCTGCGTTGCTCTTTGGGAATGGCAAGGGTTAGCGCACCCATCAGGCCGCCACACATGCCCAGGCAATGCCCGCCGCCAAGCAGGCCCAAAATGACCGCCGAGACCAGCAGTGGCGCTAACTCAAGCATGGGGCGGGGTTTTGTTGTGGTTGTCGGTAATCGACTCCGGGTGCTGGTTCTTGGCTTCTTCGACGGCGGCGGTGTGTTGCGGGTCCTGGTCGTCGAACAGGATGCTGTGGGCGGGGCTGTCCAGATCGTCGTACTGGCCGCTGTCCACGGCCCAGAAAAAGATGTAGATGGCGATGGCGACAATCAGCAGGGCCGCAGGAATCATGACGTATAGCGCTGGCATATAGGCTCCAGGCGACCGGTTCAGGCCGGATGCGGGCGGGTGTGTGGCGTGGCCGAAGTATGTGCCTGATCAGGCATGCGCGTCAGGCGCAAGGCATTGAGCACCACGGTCAACGAGCTGATTGACATGCCGATGGCGGCCCAGATCGGTGTGATCCAGCCCAGTGCGGCAAATGGCAGCATAAGGCCATTGTACAGGCCAGCCCACAACAGGTTCTCGATGATCACCCGTCGAGTACGTTTAGCCAGGCTAAAGGCTTGCACCAGTGCGCCCAGGCGATTAGAGAGCAGTACCGCATCGGCGCTGGTCTTGGCCAGGTCCGTGGCCGATCCCATTGCCACGCTGATATCGGCCGCAGCGAGTACCGGGACATCATTGACCCCGTCCCCCAGCATCAACACCTTGCGCCCCTGTGCATGCAATTGTTGCAAAATTTGCAGTTTGTCATCCGGGCGTAATCCGCCTCGCGCTTCATCGATGCCCAGTTCGCCAGCCACGCTGGCCACCATCGGCGAGCTGTCTCCCGAGAGCAGTAGCGTACGCCAGCCTCGTGCCCTGCACGCAGCCAGCAACGCGGGAGCATCATCACGCAGGCGGTCATCCAGAACAAACCAGCCCAGTACACCTTCGGTATTACCCAACAATAACCATTGCCCAGGCTCATCCGGCATGGCCGGGACCCGGCACTGGCTCAACTCGCAGACAAACCCGGGCTGACCGATGCGCAAACGCTGTTCGCCAACCCGTCCTTCAAGGCCCAGGCCTGGAGTGCTGTGGACTTCTTCGGCGGCTTGCGGCGCGCGGCCAAAAGCACGGGCAATCGGATGTTCGGAGCGATTTTCGAGGGCGGCGGCGAGGGCCAGGCATTGATCGCTGTCCAGGTCGCTCAAGGGGCGAATGGTCCGCAGCGTCAGACGGCCTTCGGTCAGTGTGCCGGTCTTATCGAAAATCACGGTGTCGATCTGGTTGAGGCCTTCAATCACATGGCCACGGGTCAGCAGTAGTCCCAGTTTGTGCAGCGTGCCGGTTGCGGCGGTGAGTGCAGTGGGCGTTGCCAGGGACAATGCGCAAGGGCATGTGGCCACCAACATCGCCAGGACAATCCAGAAGGCCCGTGACGGGTCCAGTTGCCACCACAGCAAGCCGATCGCGGCAGCAGCGATCAACGAAAACAGGAGGAACCATTGCGCGGCCTTGTCGGCAATTTCGGCCAGGCGTGGTTTCTCGGTTTGGGCGCGGTCCAGCAAGCGCACGATGGCGGACAGGCGTGTGTCCTGGCCCAGGGCTGTGACTTCAATGGTCAGAGCGCCTTCGACATTCAGGGTGCCCGCCGTCACGGCGTCGCCTATACGGCGTGGCTGCGGCAAGTACTCGCCGGTGAGCAGGGACTCATCGACGCTTGATTGGCCATCAAGGATTTGGCCGTCTGCCGGAAGAATCGCGCCGGGGTGCACCAGTACCTTGTCGCCGACCTTAAGCTCGGTCAGCAGGATGCGTTCGCTTTGGCCGTCGTCAGCCAGGCGCAGGCAGGAGGCGGGCAGCAGATTGACCAGTTGTGCGGTGGCCGCCGCAGTGCGCTCGCGGGCTCGGCGTTCGAGGTAGCGCCCGGCCAGCAAGAACAAGGCAAACATGCCTACCGCATCGAAGTACAGCTCACCGACACCGGTGATGGCCGTCCAGATTCCGGCGATGTAAGCGCCGCCGATGGCCAGGGACACCGACACATCCATGGTCAGATGACGGGTGCGCAGGTCGCGCATGGCCCCCTTGAAGAAGGGAGCACAGCTGTAAAACACAATCGGCGTGGTCAGGAACAGCGCCACCCAGCGCAAGATGGTATGCATCTCGGGGCTGAGGTCGATATTGAATTCGGGCCAGGTGGCCATGGTTGCCATCATCGCCTGAAACCACAGCAGTCCGGCGACACCCAGTTGGCGCAAGGCCAGTCGGTTTTCACTGGCAAGCTGTTCAGTGGCGCGATCGGCCTGATACGGGTGCGCGACATAGCCGATATGCCGCAGCTCGCTCAGTATCGCGCTCAGCGGCAGTTGGCGCTGGTCCCAGCGTACGTGCAGCCGGTGGTTGGACAGGTTGAGACGGGCTTCGCCCACGGCAGGCAAAAGGCGCAGGTGTTTTTCAATCAACCAGCCACAGGCTGCGCAACTGATGCCTTCGATCAGCAGAGTGGTTTCGGCCTGTTCACCCTCGTGCCGCACAAAAGGCTTTTGCACGTCAGGGCGGTCATACAGTGCCAGCTCTTCTACCAGTTGCACGGGCAGGGCATCGGGGTTGGCGCAAGCTCCACTGCGGTGCTGGTAATAGCTTTCAAGGCCGCCGGCTACGATGGCTTCAGCCACCGCCTGGCAGCCCGGGCAGCAAAACTCGCGAACGTCACCAAGAACAACGGCAGTAAACCGACTGCCTGGCGGGACGGGCAAAGCGCAGTGATAGCAAGGTACGGGAGAGGTCATGGCGGTCTATCGCGGTGTGGTGGCGCCGGGAAATACGTCATCGCGGTCAAGCCCGCAGCCACATCTGTGGCCGCGGGCTTGACCGCGAAGAGGTTACTTCTTGTTGTGGTCTTCAGCGCCTTGCAGCGGCTCGTCACCCAACAACAGATCCTTGTCGTGGCCGACCAGTTCTTCTTCAAACAGGCGCCAGGTTTGGCCGTCTTCAACGCCCATCAATTCGACAAAGCGGCGACCTTCGATCTTGTCATCCAGCTGGCCGATGTAGCGTCCTGGTTCCGACTCGCTCTGGGTCAGGCTGATCTTGCGGTCTTTCTCGGGTTGGGTCGGGGAGATCAGGTTCAGTTCCAGAACCTGCGGTTTGCTGTTGCCTTCAAGCAACAGCACCACTTCGCCGGTCATCTCGTCCAGACGCAATTTGGCTTTCAGTTGCAGGGTCTGGCCCAGCAGCTCGCGATCAAGCGAGCGGTTGATCCCTTTGCCGGCCTCGTAGTAATTGTCGTTAACCAGATGATCCGGGTTGTTCACGGCAATGGTGACCATCGACAGGGTCAGGGTCACCGAGCAGGCGAGGATGGCAATGATGATCCACGGCCAAAGATGCTTGTACCAGGGGCTGGAGGGCTTTGCTGCGGGCATGTCGAATTCTCTTATCTGATTTGTGGGCCGATGAATCGGCTCTTGGCTTTAACATTGATGTCGTTGTTGTCGGCATCCTTGAGGATAAAGAACACCTCGTTGGTGCTGGACGGTAGCTTCTCGGGGGCAATCGACAACTCCACCGGCAGGCTGACGATATCGCCTGCAGCGACCTTGATTTCCCGTTTGCCTTGCAGCTTGAGATCGGGCAGGCCGGTGGCGTCCAGCACATAGGTGTGGTCTTGCTGATCTTTGTTCATGATCTTCAGGCTGTAGACGTTTTCAATGCGGCCTTCAGCGTTTTCGCGGTAGAGCACGCGGTCTTTGCTGACGTCGAAACCAACCAGTGTGCGGGTAAAGAATGCAGCAGCCAGCAGCCCCATCATGGTCAGCAGCACCAGGGCATAGCCAATCAGGCGCGGCCGCAGCTTTTGGGTTTTCTGGCCCGAAAGGTTGTGTTCGGTGGTGTAGCTGATCAGGCCGCGCGGGTAGTTCATCTTGTCCATGATGCTGTCGCAGGCGTCGATACACGCGGCGCAGCCGATGCACTCGATCTGCAGGCCGTCACGAATATCAATCCCGGTGGGGCATACCTGCACACACATGGTGCAGTCGATGCAGTCGCCCAGGCCTTGAGCCTTGTAGTCCGCATCTTTTTTACGCGGGCCACGGACTTCGCCGCGACGCGGGTCGTACGACACGATGAGGGTGTCTTTATCAAACATCACGCTCTGGAAACGGGCGTACGGGCACATGTAAATACACACTTGCTCACGCAGCCAGCCTGCGTTGCCGTAGGTGGCGAGGGTGAAGAAGCCGACCCAGAAGTACGCCCAGCCATCGGCCTGGCCGGTGAAGAAGTCGATGACCAGTTCACGAATCGGCGAGAAGTAACCGACAAAGGTCATGCCGGTGACAAAGCCGATCAACAGCCACAGGCTGTGTTTACTCAGCTTGCGCAGAAACTTGTTGGCGCTCATCGGCGCCTTGTCGAGCTTGATGCGTTGGTTGCGATCACCTTCAGTGACCTTTTCGCACCACATGAACACCCAGGTCCAGACGCTTTGCGGGCAGGTGTAGCCGCACCACACGCGCCCGGCGTACACGGTAATAAAAAACAGGCCAAAGGCGGCGACGATCAACAGCCCGGACAGGAGGATGAAATCCTGTGGCCAGAACGTGGCGCCAAAAATAAAAAATTTACGCTCCGGAAGGTTCCACCAGACCGCCTGGTGACCGCCCCAGTTGAGCCACACCGTTCCGAAATACAGCAGAAACAACAGGGCTCCGCCGCCGATACGCAGGTTGCGGAAAAGACCGGTGAAGGCTCGGGTGTAAATTTTTTCCCGGGCTGCGTACAGATCGGTGCTTTCAGTGGTTTTTTTGGCAGGTGGAGTGACGTCGTGTACAGGAATCTGATTGCTCATTAGTGCGTCCCACGGCAGTGGAAAATGCCTCGGTCAGTACATGCCGACCGCGGTCAGAAGGTGTTGCAGTAACGTAATGATACGCCTGTGACTCTAGCTCAAGGGTGCGACCTTTGGTCGCGTTCCGGAAAAGAAGAAGTTGGTATAGGAGTTGTAACAAGTCATGACATAGATCAATTGACTTAAGGCGGCAGGTGAGTTGCGCGCAGCCTTGAATCATAGCTCCCAAGGGTTGAGCAGGGCGGCGCCGCTGAAGGCGAAGTCCTTTGTATTGCGGGTGACGACAGTCATGTCATGAACCAATGCCGTGGCAGCGATCAGGGCATCGCTCTCATTGCTGCGGTCAGGGACGTGGAGGCGGGCGCATCGTCGGGCAACGCTGCCGTCGACTGACAGTACGCGCCCGGCAAAGGCAGGGATGACATGGTTGTCCAGCCAGTTGCGCAACGGTACGGCTTGCGTAGGGTCACGCCGCTCCAGGCGCAGGATGCCGGTTTCGATTTCTAGCAGGCTAATCGCCGAGATGTACAGTCTGTAGGCTGGGACAGTGCTGGCCCAGGCCACCACGTTGGGATTGGCCTGGGGTTTGCGCAGTTCAGAGATGACGTTGGTATCGAGCAGGAACATTAGAAGTCCACTGGGCGCGGGGTGATGATTGCGCGTTCGGGTTCAAATTCGACCGCTGGCTCTGGCATGACGAGCAGGTCGACGATGCTGGCGTTCAGTCCGGTCAGTCGTTGGTACTCTTCCATGCATAGCAGTACATGGGCGGGGCGACCACGATCGGTGATGTAAACCGGCCCAGCCTGGGCTGCTTTTTTGGCACCACTTGTGTCTTGGTTGAAATCGCGGCTTGAAATGGTCGTGATGGACATGGGCTGTTCCTCCCCTGAAAATACAATGTAGAAACGTTACTACCTTTTGGGCGGACGCTGCAACAGCTTGCCGGATCCTGAAACAAAATGGCCCCGCCAACTCTCGTTGGCGGGGCCATTTTTTGCTGCGTTCAGACGTCTGCGTTATTCGTCTGCCTTGGCTTCATCGCCATGGGACAGGCTGTAAACGTAGGCGGCCAGCAAGTGAACCTTGTCGTTCCCTTGCAGGTCAGCCTGTGCAGGCATCTGGCCCTGGCGGCCGTAACGGATGGTCTGCTGCAGTTGAGCGAAGCTCGAACCGTAGATGAACGCCCCCGGATGGGTCAGGTCAGGTGCGCCCATCAGCGGATTGCCTTTACCTTGAGGACCGTGACAAACCGCACAGTTGGTAGCGAAAAGCTCTTTGCCCTTGGCAGGGTCGGCTTTTGCACCTTCCGGCAATTTACGGCCGTCCAGGTTGGTCAGTACGTAGGCAGCTACGTCGCTGACGCCTTGCTCGCCAATCACTTCGGACCAGCCCGGCATGACGGCGTGACGGCCGGCCATGATGGTGGTCTTGATGTCAGCTGGCGTACCGCCCCAGCGCCAGTCGGCGTCGGTCAGGTTCGGGAAGCCATAGGCGCCCTTGGCGTCAGAACCGTGGCACACCGAGCAGTTGGATGCGAACAGACGGCCACCCATTTTCAGTGCTTGCGGATCCTTGGCTACTTCTTCAATGGGCATGGCAGCGAATTTGGCGAAGATCGGGCCGAACTTGGCGTCCGATTTGGCCATTTCTTTTTCCCACTCATGAACGCCGGTCCAGCCTGTCTGGCCATTGGCAAACTGGGTTTGCTCTTTGGTGTCTAGGTACTGGTAGCCCGGCAACAGGCCTTTCCAATTACCCAGGCCCGGGTACAGAACGAGGTAACCGAGGGCGAAAATGACGGTGCCGACAAACAGCATGAACCACCATTTAGGCATTGGGTTGTCGTACTCTTCGATCCCGTCATAAGCGTGCCCGACTTTCTCGTCGGTCTGCTCGCTGCGCTGGCCCTTGCGGGTGGCCAGCAACAGCCAGGTCAAGGCGAAGATGGTACCCAGAGTGAGGACTGTAACGTACAGACTCCAGAACGTAGTCATTCTTTGTTACTCCTAGAAGCTTGCTCTTGCTCGACGTGCTTGATGGCTTCGGGATCATCCTTGAACGGCAACAAGGTAGCGTCGTCAAATTCTGACTTGCGTCGCGGGCTGAATACCCACAAGGCCAAACCGATAAAAGCCACCATCACGACGACAGTGCCCAGGCCACGAATCATCCCGATATCCATTCAGATCACCGTTTGCTTTTGATGATGGTGCCCAAGCCCTGGAGGTAAGCCACCAGTGCGTCCATTTCAGTTTTGCCCTTCACGGCATCCTTGGCACCGGCGATGTCTTCGTCGGTGTAAGGAACGCCGAGGTCGCGCAAGACCTCCATTTTTCTCGCGGTGTCCTTGCCGTCCAGCTTGCGCTCTACGAGGAACGGGTACGCGGGCATGATCGACTCAGGCACAACGTTGCGCGGGTTGTACAAGTGCGCTCGCTGCCAGTCATCGGAGTAACGACCGCCGACACGGGCCAGGTCCGGGCCGGTACGCTTGGAACCCCACAGGAACGGGTGATCCCACACGCTTTCACCGGCGACCGAGTAGTGGCCGTAACGTTCGGTTTCGGCACGGAACGGACGGATCATCTGCGAGTGGCAGCCGACACAGCCGTTGGCGATGTAGATATCACGGCCTTCCAGTTCCAGTGCGGGGCGAGGCTTCATGCCCTCAACCGGAGTGTTGGTCACTTCCTGGAAGAACAGCGGAACGATTTGGGTCAAGCCGCCAATGCTCACGGCGATGACCATGAAGAAGGCCATGAGGCCAATATTCTTCTCGATTGTTTCGTGCTTCATCAGTGGGCTCCAACTACAGAGATCTTGCTCGCCGCTTCAGCTTCTGCCGGGTTCGACGCACGTACGGTGCGGAACACGTTGTAGGCCATGAACAGCATACCGCTGGCGAAAATGGCACCGCCGAGGGCGCGAACGATAAAGCCCGGGTGACTGGCTTGCAGCGCTTCGACGAACGAGTAGGTCAGCGTGCCGTCGTCGTTGATTGCACGCCACATCAGGCCCTGAGTGATGCCGTTGACCCACATCGAAGCGATGTAAAGCACGGTACCGATGGTCGCGAGCCAGAAGTGCACGTTGATCAGGCCGGTGCTGTACATCTGCTTTTGGCCATAGACTTTCGGGATCATGTGGTACATGGCGCCGATCGAAATCATCGCAACCCAACCCAGTGCACCCGCGTGAACGTGGCCGATGGTCCAGTCGGTGTAGTGCGAAAGCGCATTGACGGTCTTGATTGCCATCATAGGGCCTTCGAAGGTCGACATGCCGTAGAAGGCCAGGGACACAACGAGGAATCGCAGGATCGGGTCAGTGCGCAATTTATGCCATGCGCCCGACAGGGTCATCATGCCGTTGATCATGCCGCCCCAGCTTGGAGCCAGCAGAATGATCGACATCGCCATACCCAGCGACTGGGCCCAGTCCGGCAGGGCGGTGTAGTGCAAGTGGTGCGGACCTGCCCAGATGTAGAGGGTGATCAGCGCCCAGAAGTGCACGATGGACAGGCGATACGAGTAGATCGGACGCTCGGCCTGTTTCGGCACGAAGTAGTACATCATGCCGAGGAAGCCAGTAGTCAGGAAGAAACCTACAGCGTTGTGTCCGTACCACCACTGGATCATGGCGTCAGTCGCACCGGCGTATGCCGAGTAGGACTTGAAGAAGCTCACCGGCAGGGATGCGTGGTTGACGATGTGCAGCATTGCAGTCACAAGAATGAAGGCACCGTAGAACCAGTTACCGACATAGATATGCTTGGTTTTACGCTTGGTTATGGTTCCGAAGAACACAATGGCGTACACCACCCAGACGATTGCCAGCAGGATAGCCAGAGGCAACTCCAGCTCTGCGTATTCTTTGCTCGTGGTGTAACCCAGCGGCAAGGTGATGATCGCGCCGATGATAACGGCCTGCCAACCCCAGAAGGAGAACGCGGCCAGCGAGTCAGAGATCAGCCGCGTTTGGCAGGTGCGCTGCACGACGTAATAAGAGGTGCCAAACAATGCACAGCCACCAAAGGCAAAGATCACAAGGTTGGTATGCAAGGGGCGCAGACGGCCGAAGGTCGTCCATTCAAGGCCAAGGTTCAATTCAGGCCACACAAGCTGTGACGCGATGAAAACCCCGAGCCCCATGCCAAGGATCCCCCAGACCACCGTCATGATGGCGAACTGGCGGACTACCTTATAGTTATAAGCAGTCGGACTGATTGCTGTGCTCATTCTAAGGTTCCACGGTTTAGGTGTTTTATTAGGATAAAAATCGGTCGCAAGTATGTATAAAGCGTAGGGGTATTGCAACGAAGCATGACCCCGGTCAATGCTTTCCAAGGCTTATTCTGCGGCCTTTCCATGCAGGGAGTAAGGTCAAACGGACCTCTCTAAAATGCCGCACGGAGGGCAAAATCCAAGGGGGAGATGCGGGCAGGTTCAACTGGGGGTAAGGCATGGCGAGAGCATGGCGAACTTCGCAATGGACGACAGCCGTTGTAAACCCACTAGTGTGGCCCGTAACAGTGCCCTTCAACCTACCGATTAATTTCACTTGACGTAGCGCCGGGAAAATCCCGAACACGCAAGACAAGAGCTTAGTCCTGAATGGCGGGAGAGCAATGGCGGACTAAAAAGAGGTGCGACACTTGGTCGCGCTTTGAGGCGGGAACTGCCGCACCAAAATGATGCGGCAGGAAATGTCTGGTAATTATTCGGCTGTTTTTTCCTCTTGATTACCATGTGACAAGCTGAACACGTATGCCGCCAGCAGCTGTACCTTGTCGTTGCCCAGCAACTCGTTTTGCGCAGGCATATGACCCTGACGCCCGTGGCGAATGGTTTGCTGCAATTGTGCCAGGCTGGTGCCGTAGATAAAGCCGGCAGGTTGTGTCAGATCCGGCGCACCCATCATTGGCATGCCTTTACCGTTTGCACCGTGACACGCCACGCAGGTGGTATCGAAGGCTTGCTTGCCCGCCGCCAGATCCAGGGTGGCGTCCTGCGGCAAAGGCAGGCCGGCCAGATCGTGACGTACGTAGGCGGCCACGTTTTTGACCCCGGATTCACCCAGTACCTCACCCCAGGCCGGCATCGCAGCGATGCGTCCGCCCATGATGGTGGCCTTGATAGTGTCGGCATCGCCGCCCCAGCGCCAGGTGTTGTCGGCCAGATTCGGGAAGCCGAACGCACCTTTGGCATCCGAGCCGTGGCACACCGAACAGTTGGAGGCAAACAGGCGCCCCCCCATTTTCAGTGCAGCAGGGTCTTGTGCGACTTGGTCTACGGGCATGGCGGCGTACTTGGCAAAGATCGGTCCGAAACGGGCGTCAGCCTTGTCCATTTCCTTTTCCCACTCATGCACGCCGGTCCAGCCATTTTCATAGCCCGGCAGCAGGCCTTTCCAGTTGCCCAGGCCCGGGTAAAGAATCAAATATCCCACCGCAAACACCAGCGTGCCCACGAACAACATGAACCACCATTGCGGCAGCGGGTTGTCGTACTCCTCAATGCCGTCGAAGCTGTGGCCCATGGTCTCGACGGTATCGCTTTTGGTTTCACCCTTGCGCGTACTGACCAATAGCCAGGTCAGGCCGATCAGCGTGCCAATGGTCAGCACGCATATATAGAGACTCCAGAAGGTGGTCATGCTTTGTTACTCCTAGACGCTTGTTCTTGCTCGACGTGTTGAATCGCCTCTGGATCGTCCTTGAATGGCAGTAAGGTCGCGTCTTCAAACTCCGATTTGCGTCGCGGGCTGAACACCCACAACGCCAGACCGATAAACGCCACGGCCACCACCACGGTACCCAAGCCGCGAATCATTCCACTACTCATCTCGAAGACCATGACTTACCTCTTGCTCTTGATGGCAGTGCCGAGCACTTGCAGGTAGGCCACCAACGCGTCCATCTCCGTTTTGCCTTGTACCGACTGCTTGGCATTGGCGATGTCTTCGTCGGTGTACGGCACGCCCAGGGTGCGCATCACGTCGAGTTTTTTCTCGGTATGGCTGCTGTCTACCGCAGCCTCCACCAGCCATGGATACGCTGGCATTTTCGACTCGGGCACGACGTTGCGCGGGTTGTACAAATGCGCGCGGTGCCAGTCATCCGAGTAACGGCCTCCGACGCGGGCCAGGTCCGGCCCGGTACGTTTGGAGCCCCACAGGAACGGGTGATCCCACACGCTTTCACCGGCAACCGAGTAGTGACCATAACGTTCGGTCTCGGCACGGAATGGACGGATCATCTGCGAGTGACACTGCACGCAGCCTTCGCGTATGTAGATGTCGCGACCTTCCAGTTGCAGTGCGGTGTACGGCTTCATGCCTTCCACCGGGGTGTTGGTCACGTCCTCAAAGAACAGCGGGACGATTTGCGTCAGGCCGCCGACACTCACACACAGAATCATCAGCAACAGCATCAGGCCGATATTTTTTTCAACGACTTCGTGTTTCATTGCCAACTCCTCAGGCCATCTGCGCGGCGGCTACGACTTCAGCGGGCTCGGCGTTACGCACGGTGCGCCAAGTGTTGTAAGCCATCAGCAACATGCCGCTGAAGAAGATCGCACCACCGACCAGTCGCACGACATACCCCGGATGGCTGGCCACCAAGGTTTCGACGAAGGAGTAAGTCAGCGTTCCGTCTTCGTTGACTGCGCGCCACATCAGGCCTTGAGCGATGCCGTTGACCCACATCGATGCGATATAGAGCACGGTGCCGATAGTGGCCAGCCAGAAGTGAGCGTTAATCAGGCCCAGGCTGTACATCTGTGGGCGGCCGAAGATTTTCGGGATCATGTGATACAGCGCACCGATCGAAATCATCGCGACCCAACCCAGGGCGCCGGCGTGTACGTGACCGATGGTCCAGTCGGTGTAGTGGGAGAGGGCGTTGACGGTCTTGATTGCCATCATCGGTCCTTCAAAGGTCGACATGCCGTAGAACGCCAGTGACACAACGAGGAAGCGCAGGATCGGGTCGCTGCGCAACTTATGCCAGGCCCCCGAGAGCGTCATCATGCCGTTGATCATGCCGCCCCAGCTTGGCGCCAGCAGAATCAGCGACATCACCATGCCCAGCGACTGAGCCCAGTCCGGCAGTGCGGTGTAGTGCAAATGGTGGGGGCCGGCCCAGATGTACAAGGTGATCAGCGCCCAGAAGTGCACGATGGACAGGCGATAGGAGTAGATCGGACGTTCGGCCTGTTTCGGCACGAAGTAGTACATCATCCCCAAAAAGCCCGCCGTCAGGAAAAAGCCCACGGCGTTGTGTCCGTACCACCACTGCACCATGGCGTCAGTGGCGCCACCGTAGAGTGAGTAGGACTTCGTGAAGCTGACCGGGATTTCCAGATTGTTAACGATGTGCAAAATGGCCACGGTCACGATAAACGCGCCGAAGAACCAGTTGCCTACATAGATGTGCTTGGTCTTGCGCTTCATGATCGTGCCGAAGAACACGATGGCGTAAGCGACCCATACGATGGTGATCAAAATGTCGATCGGCCACTCCAGCTCTGCGTATTCCTTGGAGCTGGTGTAACCCAGCGGCAGGCTGATGGCTGCGAGCACAATCACCAGTTGCCAGCCCCAGAAGGTAAACGCCGCAATCTTGGGCGAGAACAGCGTGGCCTGGCAGGTGCGTTGCACCGAGTAGAACGAGGCGGCGAACAAGGCGCAGCCACCGAAGGCAAAAATGACCGCGTTGGTGTGCAAAGGGCGCAGGCGCCCAAAACTGGTCCAAGGCAAATTGAAATTGAGTTCTGGCCAGACCAACTGCGCGGCGAGAAATACCCCGAGCCCCATACCGACGATGCCCCAAACCACCGTCATAATGGCAAATTGGCGGACCACCTTGTAGTTGTAGGCGGTACTTGTAGAAGTGTTCATGGTTCCCCATCCACGGTTCAGGCGAATACAAAGGCACGCCTGGAGTTATAGGCAGACTAAAAGCGAGGCAAGCATGGGTGTAGCAGGCAAGGACGGTATTGACGGGGATCAATGGCTGAAGTGCGTGGAACAGCGGGGCTGGCTGTGGAATGGCGCGCCAACCCCCTCATCCATGACGCTGATTCTGGCCCACGGTGCGGGGGCTCCGATGGACAGTGCCTGGATGACAGGCATGGCTGAGCGCCTTGCTGCACGCGGGGTGAGCGTGTTGCGCTTCGAGTTCCCGTACATGGCTCAGCGACGGCTAGATGGTGGTAAAAGGCCACCCAATCAGCAGGCAAAATTGCTTGAATGCTGGCATGAGGTATTTACCGAGGTGCGACGGCATGTCGCTGGGCAATTAGCCATCGGCGGCAAGTCGATGGGCGGGCGCATGGCCAGTCTGGTTGCTGATGAGCTAGAGACGCACGCTCTGGTGTGCCTGGGTTATCCGTTTTATGCCGCAGGCAAACCGGAAAAACCGCGTGTGGCGCACTTGGCTGAACTGCAAACGCCGACTCTGATTGTGCAGGGCGAGCGTGATGCGCTGGGCAACCGGGAGGCGGTGGAGGCCTACACGCTGGCACCGGGTATTGAAGTGTCGTGGCTCGTGTCGGGGGATCACGACCTGAAGCCATTAAAGGCTTCGGGGTTGACCCATGAGCAGCATCTGGATGCGGCGGCAGACAAGATAGCGCGGTGGTTGCAGCAACCTTGAACGATTTGTGGGAGCGAGCAGGCTCGCTCCCACAAGGGTCAGCGGTTAAACCGCGCTACCAGCGAGTACTGGCTGTTTACGGTCTGGCTCAGTTCTTCGCTCAACAGCGCCGAGTGCTGCGCCTGCTCGGAGGTCTGGTCCGCGAGATCGGCAATGGTGCTGATGTTACGGCTGACTTCTTCAGCCACTGCACTTTGCTCTTCGGTCGCGGCGGCGATCTGGGCAGTCATGTCGGTGATATTGGCCACCGCTTCGCTGATGCCCACCAGGGCCTTGTCCGCCTCCAGCACGCGGGCCACCCCTTCCTCAGCCTGACGGTGCCCGGCGTTCATGGTTTGCACGGCAGTGGCGGCAGTCTGTTGCAGCTTTGCAATCAGGCTGTGAATCTGCCCGGTTGATGTGCTGGTACGTTGTGCCAATTGGCGCACTTCGTCAGCCACCACGGCAAAGCCGCGACCCATTTCGCCCGCCCGCGCGGCTTCGATTGCAGCGTTCAAGGCCAGCAGGTTGGTCTGGTCGGCAATGCCCTTGATCACATCAACCACGCCGCCGATCTCGTCGCTGTCCTTGGCCAGTTGCGTGACCGTGGCCCCGGTTTCTCCTACCACCACCGACAAGCGTTCAATGGCCTCGCGGGTTTCACCGGCAATATCTCGGCCGCGACTGGTCAGGCGGTTGGCTTCCTGCGTGGCGTCCGCAGTGCGTTGCACGTGGCTGGCAACTTCTTGAGTGGTCGCGGCCATTTGATTGACCGCAGTTGCCACTTGTTCTGTTTCTACACGCTGGCGCTCCAGCCCGACAGAGCTCTTGTGCGCCAGGATGTCGGATTGACGGGCTTGCCCGCTCAAATGCTCGGCAGTGTCCTGCAGGCGGGTCAGGCAGGTTTTGAGGCGTGCTTCCTGGCTCAGGATGGACATTTCCAGACGCGCTTGCGGGCCACGGCTGTCGGTGTACATCTGGGCGATAAGCGGATCGGACGTGGTTTGTTCGGCCAGGCGCAACAGGCGCTTGATCCCGCGCTGTTGCCAGCTCAGGCCGAGCAATCCCAGCGGGATCGATAGCACGGCTGCCAGGGCAAATCCCCAGCTGGAGTTGAGCAGGGCACCAATCATGAAGCTCAACTGGCTGACCAGAATAAAAGGCAGCCAGTCCTGCAGCACCGGTAGCCACTTGTCACGCTGCGGCACGGCCGATTTGCCCCGGTTGAGGCGTGAGTACAGGCCTTCGGCACGGCGGATCTGTTCGGCGGTCGGTTTGATCCGTACCGACTCGTAGCCCACCACGCGTTCGTTCTCGAAGATCGGGGTGACATACGCATTGACCCAGTAATGGTCGCCATTTTTGCAGCGGTTCTTGACGATACCCATCCACGGCGCGCCCTTTTTCAGGGTGCTCCACATATGCTCGAACACGGCAGACGGCACGTCGGGATGGCGCACAAGATTGTGCGGTGCGCGTATCAGCTCCTCACGCGAAAACCCGCTGATCTCGACAAAAGCATCGTTGCAATAGGAAATGACGCCTTTGGCATCGGTCGTGGAGATCAACCGTTGTTGCGCGGGGAATGTGCGTTCGCGTTGAGTGATGGGCTGGTTGTTACGCATGTCGTTTCAATCCGCAAGACTTTGACAGGCTGTCGGCATGGGCAAGAAATTGTTTAATTTATATTTCACGTGTCGGGTTGTCGGCGAACAACCCGTCACGGCTGATGCAGACCGTCAGGGCGTGAGCATCGGGTAAGTAAAAAACACGAAATGCAGCACATTGAGCCCAAAGTGGGTGGCAATTGCCGCGCCCAGTCCGCCAAAGCGGTAAGCCAGGCCATAGCCGACCCCGGCCAGCCCCGCCAACAACATCCATTGCCAGCCGGCAGCCGCATGCGCCAGGCCAAACAGGGTCGAGGCGGCGACCAGCGCTACCGTCTGGCCATAGGGCAGCATTTTCAGTTTGCGGCTCAATCCGCCCTGGATATAACCGCGAAACAGAGCCTCTTCCACCAGTGTCACCAGCAGCAGATTATTCAGCAGCCAGAGGGTGCCCTGATGTGGCCATTTGGGTGCCCAGGTGATCATGCCCAGCAGCATTGCACCGCCCAACGCCATACTGGCTGCCAGCGCCAGGCCCATCAACGTGGCGCCCAGGGATGCGCGCCAGGCAAAGCGGGGCGCGATCCATGGGCACACCAGCAGCAGCCAGACACCAATCAGCGGCTTGTCCAGGTTGAAGTACATCGAGAATGGCACGGCATCCGGCGTCAGCCTTGCCGGGTTGATGGCGCGGCCGTTATGAAAACCGGGTAGCCAATGCAGGGCCAGCGCCACAGCCAGCACTACAAACAGTGCATGTCCGGCATAGCGCAGGTAATGGCTTTTGCGTTGGAGAACGGCGAGCCCGCTGAGGGTCAGTAGGCCAATGGCTATAAGGGTTTGAACACCCAGTTGCCCATAACTCAGGGCAAGTCCGTAGCCGAGGGTCAGAAGTGCCAGATAAGGCCATGGCAGAACAATCATGAAGATCCTTGGAATCGTTAAAAAACACCCCGGATCCAGTCCGGGGCGCGGCAGTATAACGATTCGGGCACTTGTGGGAGCGAGCCTGCTCGCGATGCATGCAATACGTTTCACAGGATTAACGCGGTGATGCTATCGCGAGGAGGCTCCCACAAGGTTGAAGTGTGACTAAGAGGCAATCAGCTGACGCAATACATAGTGCAAAATCCCGCCTGCCTTGAAGTATTCCACTTCGTTTAGCGTGTCGATCCTGCAGAGCACATCGACTTTTTCCTGGCTGCCATCCTCACGGGTGATCACCAGCGTCACGTTCATCCGTGGCTGCAATTGGGCGCCGGTCAGACCCAGAATATCCAGGGTCTCCTTGCCTGTAAGGTTCAGGCTCTTGCGGTTCTGATCGAGCTTGAACTGCAAAGGTAGAACGCCCATGCCGACCAGGTTCGAGCGGTGGATACGCTCAAAGCTTTCAGCAATCACCGCTTTGACCCCCAGCAGGTTAGTGCCTTTGGCCGCCCAGTCACGGCTGGAGCCGGTACCGTATTCTTGACCGGCAATCACCACCAGCGGTGTGCCGGATGCCTGATAACGCATGGCCGCATCGTAGATCGGCATTTTCTCGCCGGTGGGAATGTAGATCGTATTGCCGCCTTCTTCGCCACCGAGCATTTCGTTGCGGATGCGGATATTGGCAAAGGTGCCACGCATCATGACTTCGTGGTTGCCGCGTCGAGAGCCATAGGAGTTGAAGTCACGGGGCTCGACGCCTTTATCACGCAGGTAACGGCCGGCGGGGCTGTCCGCCTTGATGTTGCCGGCGGGTGAGATGTGGTCGGTGGTCACTGAATCGCCCAGCAGTGCCAGAATATTCGCAGCCTTGACGTCAGCAATCACCGGCAAAGGTCCGCTGATGTTGTCGAAAAACGGCGGATGCTGGATGTAGGTCGAATCAGCCTGCCAGACATAAGTCGCGGCTTGCGGCACTTCGATGGCTTGCCACTGGGCATCACCGGCAAACACTTCGGCGTATTCCTTGTGGAACATACCGGTCGTGACCTGGGCCACGGCGTCGGCGATTTCTTTCTGGCTGGGCCAGATATCGCGCAGGAACACCGGCTGGCCATCGTTACCTGTACCCAGTGGCTCACGACTGATATCGATACGTACGGTACCCGCCAGGGCATACGCCACCACCAGCGGAGGGGAGGCCAGCCAGTTGGTTTTCACCAATGGATGTACGCGCCCTTCAAAGTTGCGGTTGCCTGACAGCACCGAAGCCACGGTCAGATCGGATTGGGTAATTGCCTTTTCTATGGGCTCGGGCAATGGCCCTGAGTTGCCGATGCAGGTCGTGCAGCCATAACCCACCAGGGCGAAACCCAGTTGGTCGAGGTACTGGGTCAGGCCCGCGGCTTTGTAGTAATCGGTCACTACCTTGGAACCCGGTGCCAATGAGGTCTTAACCCAGGGCTGGCTCTTCAGGCCTTTTTCGACGGCCTTTTTGGCCACCAATCCGGCGGCCATCATCACACTCGGGTTCGAGGTGTTGGTGCACGAGGTGATGGCTGCAATGACCACGGCGCCGTTTTTCAGACGATAGGTTTGACCCTCAAAGCTGTAGTCAGCTTCGCCGATCAAGTCCGCATTGCCCACGGCCACACCGCCACCGCCCTCGCTTTCAAGGCGGCCTTCTTCTTTATTGGCGGGTTTGAATTGCAGGCTGAGAAACTCGTCGAAGGCCTGGCCGACATTGGGCAGCGAAACCCGGTCTTGCGGGCGTTTTGGCCCGGCCAGACTGGCTTCTACAGTGCTCATGTCCAGTGCCAGGGTTTCGGTGAATATCGGTTCCTGACCTGCTGTGCGCCACAAACCCTGGGTCTTGCAATAGGCCTCGACCAATTTGACGGTGGCTTCTGGGCGCCCGGACAAACGCAGGTAGTCCAGGGTGATTTCATCGACTGGGAAAAAGCCGCAGGTGGCGCCATATTCCGGGGCCATGTTGGCAATGGTGGCGCGGTCCGCCAGAGGAAGATCCGCCAGTCCATCACCGTAAAACTCCACGAACTTGCCGACAACGCCCTTGCTGCGCAGCATTTGCGTGACGGTCAGTACCAGGTCCGTAGCGGTGATGCCTTCTTTGAGTTTGCCGCTGAGTTTGAAACCCACCACTTCGGGGATCAGCATCGACACGGGCTGGCCGAGCATTGCAGCTTCAGCTTCGATCCCGCCCACGCCCCAGCCTAATACGCCGAGGCCATTGATCATCGTTGTATGGGAATCGGTGCCTACCAGCGTGTCTGGAAAGGCATACGTGCGGCCGTCTTCGTCTTTGGTCCAGACCGTACGACCCAGATACTCCAGGTTTACCTGATGGCAAATCCCGGTGCCGGGCGGGACGACGCTGAAGTTATCGAAGGCATTCTGCCCCCAGCGCAAAAACGCATACCGTTCGCCGTTGCGTTCCATCTCGATGTCGACGTTTTGCTCAAAGGCGCTGGCGCTGGCGAACCGGTCAACCATCACCGAGTGGTCAATGACCAGGTCCACGGGGGACAGCGGGTTGATACGCTGCGGATCGCCACCCGCCTTGGCCATTGCGGCGCGCATGGCGGCCAGATCGACTACGGCCGGGACACCGGTGAAGTCTTGCATCAGCACCCGGGCAGGGCGGTACTGGATTTCCCGGTCACTGCGCCGCTCCTTGAGCCATGCGGCCAGTGCCTTGAGGTCGGGCTCGGTAACGGTTTTGCCGTCCTCCCAGCGCAGCAGGTTTTCCAGCAACACTTTGAGCGACATTGGCAGCTTGCTCAGGTCGCCCAAAGATTTGGCGGCGAGCGGGAGGCTGAAGTAGTGATAAGTCTTATCGTCGACTTTTAATGTGGCTAGGGTATTCAGGCTATCGAGGGAGGACATGAAATGACTCCTTTAGACGGATCACGTTGCATAAACAGAGCTTCAAACCTAGCTCTGATTCCGGGCTCTGGCTAATAACTGGACTGTCTTTGCGGGTTCAAGGTTCCGAACTCGGCTATCATGCCGACCTTTTCGTGACAGTCCTTGCGCCAAATCAAGGATGCGCAGCCGGCCAATTCCTGCCCGCTGCCCAGGAGTAATTCAATGAACACCGTTTTTATGCACTGCCGGCCCGGGTTTGAAGGCGAAGTCTGCTCGGAAATTGCCGAACACGCCGCCCGTCTCAATGTGTCTGGCTATGCCAAGGCCAAGCCGAGCACTGCCTGCGCCGAATTTGTGTGCACCGAAGAAGGCGGCGCTGAACGCCTGATGAAAGGTTTGCGTTTTGCCGAGCTGATCTTCCCGCGCCAATGGGCCCGTGGCGGCTTTGTCGATCTTCCGGAAACCGACCGCATCAGCGTTATCCTTGAGCACATGGCGGACTTTCCGGTGTGCGGCAGTCTGTGGCTGGAAATAGTCGATACCAATGACGGTAAAGAGCTGTCCAATTTCTGCAAAAAGTTTGATGCCCATCTGCGCAAGGCGTTGATCAAGGCCGGAAAGCTGGTTGAAGACGACGCGCACAAGCCGCGTCTGCTGCTGACCTTTAAAAGTGGCCGCGAAGTATTCCTAGGACTGGCAGAAGCCAACAACTCAGCCATGTGGCCCATGGGCATTCCGCGCCTCAAGTTCCCCCGTGAGGCACCGAGCCGTTCGACGCTCAAGCTGGAAGAGGCCTGGCATCACTTTATCCCCCGCGATCAGTGGGATGAGCGCTTGCACAGCGACATGACCGGCGTTGACCTGGGCGCTGCCCCGGGTGGCTGGACCTGGCAGTTGGTAAATCGCGGCATGATCGTGACCGCCATCGACAACGGCCCAATGGCTGAAAGCCTGATGGACACCGGCCTGGTGCAGCACTTGATGGCCGATGGCTTTACCTTCAAGCCCAAGCAGCCGGTGGACTGGATGGTCTGCGACATCGTCGAGAAACCGGCGCGCAATGCTGCGATGCTTGAAGAGTGGATTGGTGAAGGTCACTGCCGTGAAGCGGTGGTTAACCTGAAACTGCCGATGAAGCAGCGTTATGCCGAAGTGCGTCGCTTGCTCGACCGGATTGCAGACGGCTTCAAGGCTCGTGGCATCCAGGTTGAAATCGGCTGCAAGCAGCTGTATCACGACCGTGAAGAAGTGACCTGCCATTTGCGTCGACTGGACGTTAAAAAACCTAAATCTCGCTGATTCGGGAGTAACTGATGAGTTTTACTGACCTGCCGGTTGACGGCACTCTGGATGCCACCGGCCTCAACTGCCCTGAGCCGGTGATGATGCTGCACCAACACATTCGCGATCTAGCGCCGGGTGGCTTGTTGAAAGTCATCGCCACCGACCCCTCGACTCGCCGTGACATTCCCAAGTTCTGCGTGTTTCTGGACCATGAACTGGTGGGGCAACAGGAAGAGGCGGGCAAGTACCTGTACTGGATCCGCAAGAAGCAGGATTAAACGTTCAGGTTGCTACCGTGGGAGCGAGCCTGCTCGCGAAAGTCGCCGCATTGAGGCGTTCGCGAGCAGGCTCACTCCCACACGTCAGGCGCTGCGGCGAATATGTTTTTTCGCACTGCGCGCCAGCCGCACGCCAAGCATCAGCGCGGCGCAGGTCAGGCCAACGATCAAACCCTGCCACAGCCCGCTCGGGCCATTGGCTGCGCCAAACCAGTCCGTCAGCCCCAGCGCGTAGCCCACCGGCAGACCAATCCCCCAATACGCAAACAACGTCAAGACCATCGTCACCCGCGTGTCTTGATAGCCGCGCAATGCGCCGGCGGCCGTCACCTGGATCACGTCTGAAAACTGATACAGCGCGGCAAACATCAGCAGCATGGTTGCCACCTCGATCACCCTTAGATCGGCGGTATAGACGGTCGCAATTTGCTCACGCAGCAGCAGGATCAGACTGGCGGAAATGGCCGCCCAGACCAGGGCGGTGCCCATGCCGACGCCAGCCACAAACCGTGCCTCACGAGGTTGCTGGCGGCCCAAGGCCTGGCCTACACGCACCGTAATGGCCATGCCCAGCGAATACGGAATCATGAAAACCAGTGAACTGAAGTTCAATGCGATCTGATGGCCCGCTACAACGGTTGCACCCAAACTGCCGATCAGCAGCGCAATCACCGCAAAAATGCTCGACTCGGCAAAGACCGCGATACCAATCGGCAAGCCCACGCTGAGCAAGCGCTTGAGAATCGCCCACTGGGGCCATTCAAAATGGCTGTAGACCTTGCTCGACTGGTAGATTGCCCCACGCCATGTCCAGACCACCATACCGATGGCCATGAACCACATCACAATAGCCGTCGCCCAGCCACAGCCCACGCCGCCCATGGCCGGGACGCCAAAGTGACCATAAATGAAGATGTAGTTGATCGGGATATTGAGTGCCAGTGCACTCAGCCCCAGCACCATGCTTGGTCGGGTTTTACCCAGGCCATCGCTGAAGTTGCGCAACACGCAATACAGCCCAACGGCCGGCATGCCACTGGCGATCCCGTATAAATAGCCCATGCTCGGGTCGATCAAGTCAGGGTCGACCTTCATCGCATGCAAAAGTGGCTCGGCACCGATCAGAATCAGGGCCGCGCACAGGCCGGTGATCAGCGCCAGCCACAGGGCCTGGCGCACGATCGGGCCAATGTCACTGTGAGCATCCGCGCCAAAACGCTGTGCCACCTTGGGGGTGGTGGCCAACAAAATGCCCGACATCAGTAAAAACACCGGGACCCAGATAGAGTTGCCCAGCGCCACGGCAGCCAGATCCCGAGGACCGACACGCCCGGCCATCACCGCATCGACAAACCCCATGGCGGTGGTGGCGATTTGCGAAATGATGATCGGAAACGCCAGCGCCAGGAGTGCGCGTACTTCTGTACGAACCCGGGCCGGGCGGCTTACAGCGGTAGAAGGGGGGGTATGAGTGACAGAGTTCACAAGCGTGCATCCACAGTGTTTAACGCGCAAAGCTGGCGATTGTACGCTTGACCAAAAGGTCAGAAAACACTGAGTTGTAGGAGCTTTGTAAGCATGATCGTAAGTACCTTCCACGCTTGGCTGGCCCATTCAGCGTAACAACGCCTACACTGCCACTCCGCCAAAGGAGCCTGCCATGTTGATTGTTGCTGACGAAAATATTCCGCTGATCGAAGAGTTTTTTGCTGACTTCGGTGAAATACGCCGTTTGCCGGGGCGTCAGATCAGCCGCGCAGACGTCCACGATGCAGACGTCCTGCTGGTGCGTTCGGTGACCAAAGTGGACCGTGAGTTGCTTGAAGGCAGCGCGGTGCGGTTTGTCGGCACATGCACCATCGGTACCGATCACCTGGCCCTCGACTACATTCAGCAAGCCGGTATTCAGTGGTCCAGCGCCCCCGGTTGCAATGCCCGTGGTGTGGTCGATTACGTGCTTGGCAGCCTGTTGACCCTGGCCGAAATTGAAGGTGTCGATCTGACCCGGCGTACCTACGGTGTGATCGGCGCCGGTGAAGTGGGCGGTCGTCTGGTCAACGTTCTGCGTGCTCTGGGCCTCAACGTACTGGTTTGCGACCCCGTGCGTCAGGCCTGTGAAGGAGGTGATTACGTCACCCTCGAACAGATCATCGAGCAGTGTGATGTACTCAGCCTGCACACCCCGCTAAGCAAAACCGGCGACTACCCGACCTGGCACTTGCTCGATCAGCAACGTCTGGAGCAACTGAAACCGGGCACCTGGCTGATCAACGCCAGCCGCGGTCCAGTCGTTGATAACGCGGCGCTGCGCGAAGTATTGACCCGACGCGAAGACCTGCAGGCAGTGCTGGATGTGTGGGAGGGCGAGCCGCAAGTCGACGTCGAACTGGCTGACCTGTGCGTACTGGCGACTCCACACATTGCCGGGTACAGCCTGGATGGCAAGCAGCGTGGTACTGCGCAGGTTTATCAGGCGTTATGTGATTTTCTGGGGCATACCCCGCAGGTCAAACTCGCCGACCTGCTGCCCGCTCCATGGCTGGCGAAGGTTGAACTGAATGCCGACAGCGATCCTGGCTGGGCCATGGCCATGATTTGTCGCGGTGTGTACGACCCGCGCCGTGACGATGCGGATTTTCGTCGTAGCCTGATCGGCAGTGTCCAGGAGCAGAAGCTGGCGTTCGATGCATTGCGCAAGCACTACCCGATTCGCCGCGAAATCGAAGGCCTGCCTGTGCATATCGAGGGTGAGTCAGTGGCCTTGAATCAACTGGTAAAGGCCTTGGGTGCGGTGCCTGTCTAAAGAGTCAGGGCATAAAAAAACCGGCCTTATGCAATAAGGCCGGTCAGTCATTCTTGGGTTGCTATCTCATGTGTGGAGCTGGCTGGTCAGCGATGCAAACGGTGCGGTCTGTCCGGTAAACCGCAGTAATGCCATCGCACGGTTGCCCGCTGTCACAGAGGATCAGTCCTTGTGCACAGGCTTGACCAGGCGTTGCTCCAGTTCGTGGCAGGCGTCCTGAATCATCGCTTCAGTGATCAAGATTTCCTGACCATTCTCGTCGATAAACGCGCACCCCAGAGATTGCTGTGGTTGGGTGCGAATCACCGGTACGGCTTGAGCGTTCTGTTGCAAATCCATGGCCTGTCTCCTCATCAGGGTGTAGCGATACTGTAGATCCGTTTAATGACCAAGCTGTTACAAACTTGGCCACCAGCCCAGTCCAACAGAAATATCCTGAAACTTCCACCCCGACTTTAGAACATTACTGCCTAGGGCTTGCTGTTGCAGGTCATATTCAAGACGAGTGAGAAAGGTTTACCAAGATAAGCCGAACTTCGTTGTAGGCTGTGTAAGGCTTTTCACGCTGATCCTCATTCTGGATACCCCTCCCATGCTTTCGTCCCGTCATCGTCGTGCCATTCGTCTGGCCACCCATTTCATTGCCCCCTATCGTTGGCATGCATTTGGCGCCCTGTTGGCCCTGATTGTCACAGCGGGGATCACCTTGTCGATGGGGCAGGGCATTCGCTTGTTGGTGGACAAGGGTTTTATGACTCAGTCCCCCCATCTGCTTAACCAGTCCATCGGTTTTTTTCTGGTGCTGGTGCTCGGCTTGTCCGTGGGCACTTTTGTACGTTTTTATCTGGTGTCATGGATCGGTGAGCGGGTGGTCGCCGATATTCGCCGCCAGGTGTTCAATCACCTGATCGACTTGCACCCCGGGTTCTATGAGAACAACCGCAGTTCTGAAATCCAGTCACGACTGACCACCGACACCACCTTGCTGCAGTCAGTGATTGGTTCTTCGCTGTCCTTGTTCTTGCGTAACAGCCTGATGGTGGTGGGTGGCGTGGTCCTGCTGTTTGTCACCAACCCCAAACTCACCAGTATTGTGGTGGTCGCCCTGCCTCTGGTGCTGGTGCCCATCCTGTTTTTTGGCCGTCGGGTGCGCAGCCTCTCGCGCCAGAGTCAGGACCGGATAGCGGATGTCGGCAGCTATGTCGCCGAAGCCTTGGGCCAAATCAAGACGGTCCAGGCCTACAACCACCAACAGCAGGATCAGCAGCGTTTTGCCAGCACCGTTGAGCATGCGTTTGCCACTGCACGCAAACGCATTCTGCAACGGGCATGGTTGATCACGCTGGTGATCCTGCTGGTGCTGGGGGCTGTGGGGGTGATGCTGTGGGTCGGTGGCATGGACGTCATCGCAGGGCGCATCACCGGTGGCGAGCTGGCAGCCTTTGTGTTTTACAGCTTGGTTGTAGGGAGCGCGTTCGGCACCCTGAGCGAAGTTATTGGCGAGTTGCAACAGGCGGCAGGTGCGGCGGAGCGAATTGCCGAACTGCTGCAGGCAAAAAGCCTGATCCTGGCACCGGACAAGGATCTACGAGTGTTGCCTGAGCGGGTGGACGGCAATCTGCGGCTTGAAGACCTGCGATTTGCCTACCCGTCGCGGCCTGAAAGTTATGCCATTGATGGTCTGAGCCTGTCGGTCAATGCAGGGGAGACCCTGGCGCTGGTCGGCCCGTCAGGAGCGGGCAAGTCGACGTTGTTCGACCTGCTGCTGCGCTTCTACGATCCCCAGCAAGGGCGGATTTTGTTGGAGGAGCAGCCCATCACCCAGCTAGACCCGCACGACCTGCGTCGTTGCTTTGCCCTGGTGTCGCAAACCCCGGCCCTGTTTTTCGGCACCATTGAAGACAACATCCGTTATGGCAATGCTGGCGCCAGTGATGCGCAAGTTGAAGCCGCCGCGCGAATTGCCCATGCCCACGACTTCATCCTGCAAATGCCCGAGGGCTATAAAACCCACTTGGGTGACGGCGGTCTGGGTTTGTCGGGCGGTCAACGTCAGCGTCTGGCTATTGCCCGGGCGCTGCTGGTCGATGCGCCCATTTTGTTGCTGGACGAAGCCACCAGTGCCCTGGATGCCCAGAGCGAACACTTGATCCAAGAGGCATTGCCCAGCCTGATGCAAGGCCGAACGACGCTGGTGATTGCTCACCGCCTGGCCACCGTGCAAAACGCCGACCGCATCGCGGTAATGGATCAGGGCAAGCTGGTTGCCATTGGCACTCACGCACAGTTGATCGCCAGTAATCCGCTGTATGCGCGACTGGCGGCGTTGCAGTTCAATGTAGGGATGTGAAAAGAGATCCGTAGCAGCTGCCGAGGGGCGATGGCTTGAGATACTTCAACCGTGGGAGCGAGCCTGCTCGCGAAAATCATTCGCGAGCAGGCTCGCTCCCACGGAGGGCCTTGACCGGTGACAGAGTATTTACAGGGGAATGTGCAGGGCCTTAGCGGTACTCACACAGGTAGGCAGTATCTACCGCAACCTTGAGCTGGAACTTGCTGTTGGCCGGTACGTTGAACTGGCTGCCGCTCTTGAATGTTTCAAATGCGTTGCTGCCCGGCAGCTTGACGCTCAGCTCACCTGAAACCACGTGCATGATTTCACGCTCGGCCGTGCCGAATTCGTATTCGCCCGCAGCCATGACGCCAATGGTGGCCTTGCCTTCGGTTTGTGCGAAGGCAATAGACTTGACGGTGCCGTCGAAGTATTCGTTGACTTTAAACATGGCGATTCCTCGGAATGGGCTAAAAAGGGCTGGCCAGTATGCAGAAGCCGTTTTATCCCGTCACGCCCTTTTGTGGCCGTCAGCCTTTGAGCACCAGAGGCAATAAACGTGCAGTATTTCGCGCATCTTCCAAGGCTCGATGTTGCTGGCCACTGAACTGCATTCCGGCCAGTTGCAGTGCGCTGTTAAGTCCCAGCGCACGCTTTAACTGACGGGCCTGGGCAAATTGCTGCTTGAGGTTCATGTGCGGCAATTGCAGCAGGGCACTGCCCAGTTGTTTCTGGCGCCATTCCTGCTCCAGCTGTTTGCGATCGTAGTCGCCCCAACTGGCCCAGCCTTCGAGTTTGGGTAGATGTTGGCCCAGCCAGCGTTCGAACTGCTCCCAGACCACCGTCATCGGTGCACCGGTGTCAATGTTGGCCTGGGTGATGCGAGTCAGTTGACGGCAAAAAGGGGTCAACAACGGCCGACGTTGTGGTCGAATGAAACGCTGAAAATGATCGACCTCCCGGCCTGCGCGGGTGACCACGCTGGCACCGATTTCAATCACTTCCATTTCCTCCAGGGGCCAGCCGCCATCATCGGTTGTGGCTTCCAGATCAATTACCAGCCAGTGAGGCATGTGCAGCTTCCTTTAACAGCATCGGCGTTGAAGTGGGAGCGTAGCTAAAACACTGACCCGCACGGTTATTTTGTAGTGGGCCAGTGGACCGCTTGCTTGCTAGTCTATATGCGCTTCAATGGTGTGCGTGCTCGATCTAAGGTCGTGTGTCGATCAATAAGTTCCAGCCATGGGCGGCGCGGGATGTGTATGGTTTTGAAGTGTTCGCCGATTCAGTTGGCTCATAGTGTGTTGCTGACCCTCGGCATAATCTGGCTAACGCCGGTTTGGGCCGCCCAGGAAATCAGGGTCGGAGCTGCGCATTTTCCGCCGTATACCGTACGCCCGGAGCGCGGTGCCGATACCGGTCTGTTGTCCAAATTGCTCAACGCCCTCAACCAGCTCCAGAGCGACTACCGCTTTGTTCTGGTACCCAGCTCGATCCCGAGGCGCGTGCGTGATTTTGAGCGGGGGCGGGTGGACATGATGATGTTCGAAAACCCGGCCTGGGGTTGGCAGGAGCTCTCGTACACGGCCGTGGACATGGGCCTCGAAGACGCAGAAGTGTTTGTGGCCAGGCAGAACCCTGATCGCGCGCAACGTTATTTTGATGACCTGAGCGGCAAGCGGCTTGCGCTCTTCAGCGGCTATCACTATGCCTTTGCCGGGTTCAACTCAGCACCGAAATTCCTTACCAATACCTTCAGCGCAACCCTGACCTATTCCCACGAAAGCAACTTGTTGATGGTCTTGCGCGGGCGGGCAGACATTGCATTGATGACGCGTTCCAACCTGATTGACATCCAGCGCTACGACCCTAAGGTCAAATCACAGATTATGGTGTCCGAGCGTGTCGATCAGGTCTATCGGCACTACGCGTTGTTGCGGCTCGATGCTCCGATCAAGAGTCAGGAATTCGCGCAAATGTTGAACAATCTTCGTGACAGCGGGCAGTTGAGAGCCATTTTTGGGCCCTACCAAATTGACGTGGTTGCCATGTAACGATTGATCCGGGAAGGGGGAGGTGATGGCGCGGCAGCTTTGCCGTCGATCGCAGTGTTGAGCAGCGGCTACAGGAGCCGCTGAGGTAAATCCGGACGCACGATGTGTTTGTGCAAACGGCAGTGGCCTGAATCAGCGTCGCGCATAGGTATCGGGGTATGTTCCCGATACCTCGCGGCAATGAATCAGGGCATCGCGAATCATGAAGTTGACCAGCGTTGGCGACACGCCCAGCTCCTTGGCAATGTCTTTTTGTTGTACACCGTGCAGGCGATACATCTCGAATGCATAGCGCGTGCGGCTCGGCAGTTCGGTCAGAGCGGTCGCAATGTGCTCCAGGGTTGAGAAGTTGATCAACGAAGTTTCCGGGGAGGCGCCGTGGATGACCACGTTCAGGCCTTCTTCTTCTGAGCCCGAGTATTTCTGTTCCAGCGCTTGCTTGCGGTAGTGATCAATCGCAAGGTTGCGCACGATCTGGAACAGGTAGCTGAGCTGCGCCTTGAATGAAGAGGTGATCTGGGGGGCGGACTGCAGACGGAAGAAAGCATCCTGCACGACATCCTCAGCTCTGTATCGACAACCGGTGATGCGTGCTGCGATTTTGACCAGGACCAGTCGGTTATCAACAAAGGCTTGAAGTAAGGGTGAGTCGCACTTGCCTGTGGACATTTGTTCCGTCATGGAGATCACCTGTTGCGAATGATTGAGTGAGGCGCTCTTCGTGGAAGCGTCCTACACAGCTGTTCACAAACTAGGCTTAATGATAATGATTGTCAATTGAGAAATAGAACTAATAGCACTGAAAAGCTCGAACTGAGACATGCCTCACGCAGGTGTTGGTGCTGGCTGTGACCTTGTGTTCCAAAGGGCACAGCCAGCGGGTTTTACTTGGGACCGAGAATCTGCACCAGTTTTTCCGGCGACGGCGCGCCTTGTTGCTGTTGCAGGTTGCCTTGTTGGTCCAGATAGAAAATCGCCGGGGTTGCTGCCACATCCAGCTCCTCCATCAGCTGTGCGTTGGCATCCAGCTTGGCCTGAACATCGGCCGGGATTTTGGTCAATGGCTTGAGAGTGCTGGCCTTGCCGGCTTTTTCGTGATCATGCAGCGCTTGCTGAGGGTTCTTGGCGGCCAGCAGGGCGGCAGATTTGGCCGGGCTGTCTTCGCGGATAATGCCCACCATGATGTGGCGCAATTGCACCTTGCCCGAATCAACCCACGGGCGGGCTTGTTCCCAGAACATGTTGCAGTACGGGCAGTTCGGGTCGCTGAACAGGTAAACGATGCGCGGTGCATCCTTTTTGCCATCAGCGATCCAGTTACTCTTTTCCATTTCAGCCCAAACTTGCTTGGCCATGGGTTCGTAAACCAGTTTTTGCAACGGAGCCAGGCTTAGGTCCTTGCCGTCTGCATCATACAAATTGCCCACCAGCACGTTGCCGTCCTGGGTCAGGTACAGCGCCATGCCACGGTTCTGGTACTGGGCGGCATAGCCACGCAAACCGCCGGGAGCATCGAAACTGCCAATGATTTTTGCGCCTTTGGCTTCAATCTTCTTGATCGCCGGCGGCAGCTCTTCAGCCTGCAACACAGGGGATTGCAAAAGTGCGGCGCCCAGCAGGGCGGTCATGCTCAGGGTTAGCAGTTTGCGGTTAAACATTTTTGCTCATTCCTTGCAGGGTCGGCCTGTTGGGCCGACATTGAATTGTTCAGGTTTAAAGGCTCCATGGCCCGGGCCAGGCTGGCTTGGGATAACTCGCCCAAATGGCTGCCCAGCAGCCGGCCTTCAGCGCTGTAGAACAGCGTAGTCGGCAGTGCCATTGAGCCGACTTTTTGCGCCAGCTGGCCGCCACTGTCGAACAGCACGTTGCTGAGGTTCAGGCCCTGGGTTTCAAGGAAGGTGCTGACGCTCTGCATACTCTCGCCCTGATTGACGAACAGGAACGTTACGTTCTGATGCTGATGCTGGGCGTTTTGCAATACCGGCATTTCGCGCCGGCATGGCGGGCACCAGGTGGCCCACAGGTTGATCACCAGAGGGCCGCCCTGATAGCTGCTCAATTGCACCGACTCGCCGTCGGCGTTGCGCAACACCAACTCGGGCAGCCGTGTGCCTTGTTCATAAAGATTGGACGAGAGACTGGCAAGCAGCCAGAACGCCAGGCCACTGCCTAGCCCCCAACCCAGTGGCCGACGCAAGCCGACCCTGCGCCAGCCCCAGATGACCGCGCCGGCCACCACGGCGATCAGCCCCGGCCACAGCAAGAATCCGCCGTCACGCAAGTCCAGGACTTGCAGCGGGTCGTCCTTGAAGTAGCGCCAATAGCTGACGACAAAACCGATGCGCGCCGTCAGCAAGCCCAGTAAAAAAAGGCTGAACAGCACTGACTCGGGATTTTCGCCACCGCGCTTGGCCACACGCCACCCCACCAGTGTCGCCAGGGCAAGGGCCAGAATCAGCAGCAAGTGGTTGATGGCCAGCGCAAACGAACCGATGGTCAGGGTCAGCATTTAGAGGAGTTCCCGAGTGGCGTTCCAGTTATTCAAAAAGGTCTGGGCGTTGACTTCGCCAGTGATGCGTTGCCCGCGACGCTCAATACCGTTGGGGCCGATCCAGACAAAGCTGGGCGGGCCGGGTACTTGATAGCGGCTGAGCAGTTCGCGGCTGGCGACATTATCGGCGGTCACGTCAAGACGCAACAGGCGCACACCTTGCAATGCCTCCATCACCTGGGGTTTGCCGAACACCTGCTTCTCCATGACCTTGCACGACACACACCAGTCGGCGTAGTAATCGAGCATCACCCACTGGCCATCGGCCTTGGCGCTGGCCAGTTCACGGTCCAGGCTGGCGGGGTCCTTGATGGTGATAAACGCATCGTGGGCAGCGCTTGCAGTGCTGGCGCCCGCCACTGTTTTGGCGGTGTACACCTGCAATGGTTGCCACAGATCGGTACCGCCGCCGGCCGCGCCCACCAACAGCAGGCAACCCCACAGGCCCGCCAGCAGGCTTAACGGATTGAACAGGGTTTTGGCGCGCAGGAACGTCTGAGCCTGTTGCCACAGGGTGCACGCCAGAATGATCAGCAGCACGCCCCACAGGCCGACCCACAAGGACTCATCGAGTACCGGGCGTACCAGCAGCAATGCGGTACCCAGGAACAGGAAGCCGAACAGGCCTTTCATCAGGTTCATCCAGGCACCGGGCTTGGGCAGGAAGCGGCTGCCCACGGTAACCAGCAGCAACAGCGGTACGCCGATCCCCAGGCCCATCACAAACAGCACCAGGCCGCCTTGAACGGCATTGCCACTTTGCGCGATATACAGCAAGGCACCGGCCAGTGGTGCGGTCATGCAGGGGCCGACCAGCAAGCCGGACAGGGCACCGAGAATGCCTGCGCCGATCAAGCTGCCGCCCTTGCGGCCACGCCCGGCGGTTTCAAGGCGGTCGCGCAGAGCCGCGGGTAATTGCAGCTCAAAAAAGCCGAACATGGGCAGCGACAGCAGGATAAACAGCGCGGCAAAACTGCCCAGTAGCCAGGGCTGTTGCAGCAGGGCCTGCAAGTTGGCGCCCAGCAGGGCAGCCAGCACCCCCAGTCCGGCATACACCAGCGCCATGCTGATCACATAACTGCCGGCCACGGCAAAACCGCGCCCGGCCTTGGCACCGCTGCCTACCACCAGCCCTGCCAGAATCGGCAGCATCGGCAGTGAGCATGGAGTGAAGGCCAGCAACAGGCCCAGGCCGAAGAACAGCAACAAACTCCAGCCTAGCGAGCGTTGCTGCAAACTGGCAGCCAGTGACTGGTCTTGCGCCTGACCTTGTGCGGCCACAGGCTGCGCACCGCCCAGATCAACCGTCTGGCTTTGTGGTGGATAACACAGACCCGCATCGGCGCAGCCTTGCCAACTGACCTTGACCTGACCGCTGGCGCCTGCAGGGATCAGTATCTCAACCTTGTTGCGATACACCTGGGTGGCGCCAAAGAATTCATCGCTGTGTTCCAGACCTTGGGGCAGTACGGGCGTTTTTGCCGGATCCAGCCCGTCGAACTTGAAGCGCTTTTGGTACAAGTAATAGGTATCGGCTATTTTCCATTGCAGGCGGGTTTCGCCTGAAGGCAATGGCTCGACACTGAATGTGAAGGCTTTGTTGACCGGTAGAAAGTCAGGCTGTGCAAACGGATTGTTCGCGGTCTGGGCCTGAGCCACACCGACCAAACACATCAATAGAAAGGACAGCAGCAAACGCATGGGTAAAGCCTTGGGCAAGTTCAAGTGCAGCTACAGTGTGTTCCTGCGATTAACCGATCATTAACCGATGCACATCGCGGTGTACACGGCATAATCGGCCCTTAATCCCATGACCTTTTAATCGGCTCATTTAAGCGGGTATCAGCATGCATGTACTGGTTTGCGAAGACGACGAACTGATCGCCAGCGGCATCAAGGCCGGGCTGACGGCTCAGGGCCTGACGGTTGAGCACGTCGGCACGGCCAGTGCGGCGCGGGCCATGTTGAAGGCCGCCGAGTTCGATGTGATGGTGCTTGACCTGGGCTTGCCCGACGAAGACGGCCTCAAGCTGCTGCAGCAGTTGCGCCAGCAGGGGCTCGAATTGCCCGTACTGATTCTGACTGCCCGTGACTCGGTGACCGATCGTGTCGACGGCCTGCAGGCCGGTGCCGATGATTACCTGCTTAAACCCTTTGATCTGCGTGAACTCGCAGCCCGGCTGCACACGTTGCTGCGTCGGGTTGCAGGTCGCAGCGTCAACCTGATCGAGCACGGTAGCCTGAGTTACGACCCCAGCAGTCGCGTGACCTTGCTGGCGGGTCAACCAGTCGACTTGTCCCGCCGTGAGCAGGCGCTGTTGCAAGCCTTGCTGCACAACCGTGGGCGGGTACTGTCCAGTGAGCAGCTCAAGGACAGTATTTATGGCTTTGGTGACGAACTGGAGAGCAATGCCCTGAACGTTCATATCCATCACCTGCGACGTAAATTGGGCAACGGCATCGTTGAAACCGTACGTGGCCTGGGCTATCGCCTGGGACATGCAGATGGCGCAGAGTCAGAAGCATGATGAGTCTGCGCCTGCGCTTGAGCCTGACTATTGGCTCGGCATTTGTTCTGGTCTGGGCCCTGGCTGCGGCCTGGATGCTCAGCGACCTGCGCCAGCAAATGATGTTTTCCCTCGATCAGCGGCTGGTGGCTTCGGCGCGCATGGTAGCGGGGTTGCTGGAGCAATTGCCGCAATTGCCGGTAAAAGGCGAGGGCACCCATTTCAGTGCCGAGCAACTGACCGTGCCCGGCGGCATGGCCTGTCAGGTCAGTTCGTTGCGCGGCGAGATCCTGGCCCGTAGCCACAATAATCCGGACCAGCCGATGCAGTCACAATCGGCAGGGTTTCATGACCAGATTATCGACGGCGCCGCCTGGCGCACCTTTACCCTGGATCGCGGTGATCTGCGTATTACCACCGCGGATCGTCAGGTCGAGCGCGAGGCACTGAACCTGTCGGTCCTGCTGGCGGCATCGGTGCCCGTGGGCATGGCGCTGATGGTGTGTCTATTGTTGCTGTGGCTGGGGATCGGCCAAGGGCTGGCGCCGCTCAACCGGATGCGCGATGCCTTGATGCGCCGCGATGCAGACTCATTGCAACCGCTGAACATCACGCCATTGCCCAGTGAGCTGAAACCACTGCTCGATTCGCAGAACCAGCTGTTCGCGCGTATTGCCAAGACCATCGAGCGTGAGCGGCGCCTCACCGGCGATGCGGCCCACGAATTGCGCAGCCCGCTGACTGCGATCAAAACCCACCTGCAAGTAGCGCGCATGACCGATGGCCAGGCCCGCGAACAATCACTGGCCCATGCCGAAGCGGGTGCCGACCGCTTGCACCGAACCCTTGAGCAATTGCTGCTGCTGGCGCGGGTTGAAGGCAGCCTGTCATTTGATGACGGGGTCAATTGCTCGGCCGAGCAAGTGGCGCGCCTGGCGATTCATGATGCCGCCAGTGCCGGTGGTGAACACATCCGCTTGCATCTTCCGCCAGACCTCCCGACCACGGCGCTTGAAGTTCCATCGGTATTGGCCATTGCAGCGCTGCGTAACTTGCTGGACAACGCCTTGCGCCATACCCCGCCCGGCACCCAGGTGGAATTGACGGTTGCCGTTGAGGGCTCGCACGTAAACTTCGTGGTCCGCGACCACGGCCCCGGCATAGCCCCCGAAACATTGCAGCACATGACCCAGCGCTTCTGGCGCAATGGCAACAGCAATGGGTGTGGGCTGGGCCTGGCGATCGTGCAAGCGATTGTCGAGCGTTGCCGCTGCGAACTGACTTTTGACAGTCAGTCCGATGGTTTGCGGGTTGAACTGCGAATGCCGTTGAAAAGCACTCTTTAAGGGAGCTGGAGCGGGCTTGCTTGCGATGCAGGCGACGCGGTCTGCCAGGCCAGTCGCAATGATGCCATCGCGAGCAAGCCCGCTCCCATAATGGCCTGACGGTTAGAATGCGCTGCAATGTACTGATTTTGTTACAACTTCAATTGGGCCATGGTTTACAGTACCCGCGCTTTACCGAATCACCCACAGACCGCTTTTTGGTGGCGTGATTCCATTCTGGATTAACAGACCCCTACGGCGCATAAACGGCCCACTTGACTGCTCGTACGAGGCTGGCACAGAACATCGGGTGAACATGATGTTTGTCTGGTGTGAGGACCTCGTACAAGAACAATAAGAGGATGATTCATGCAAAATCACCAACCTGCCACAGAAGAACCAGAACTGAAGCGCAGCCTGTCCAATCGTCATATCCAGTTGATCGCCATTGGCGGAGCCATCGGTACCGGTCTGTTCATGGGCTCGGGCAAGACCATCAGCCTCGCAGGCCCCTCCATCATATTTGTCTACATGATCATCGGCTTTATGCTGTTTTTCGTGATGCGCGCCATGGGCGAGCTGCTGTTATCCAACCTCAAGTACAAGTCGTTCATCGATTTTGCATCCGACCTGCTGGGCCCCAGGGCGGGTTACTTTACCGGTTGGACCTACTGGTTCTGCTGGATCGTCACGGGCATCGCCGATGTGATCGCCATCTCTGGCTATACCCACTTCTGGTTCCCGGATATCCCCCTGTGGTTGCCCGCTATCGGCTGCGTGGCGCTGCTGCTGTCATTGAACCTGATCACGGTAAAAATGTTCGGGGAACTGGAGTTCTGGTTTGCCATGATCAAGATCGTGGCCATTTGCGCACTGGTCTGCACCGGTCTTTATATGGTGACCACCGCGTTCCAGTCACCGACTGGCAACTCGGCATCCCTGGCCAACCTGTGGAATGACGGCGGAATGTTCCCCCACGGCGTGATGGGTTTTTTCGCCGGCTTCCAGATTGCCGTGTTTGCCTTTGTCGGCATCGAGCTGGTAGGCACCACCGCCGCAGAAACCAAAAACCCGGAGCGCAATCTACCCCGTGCGATCAATTCGATTCCGTTGCGCATCATTATGTTTTACGTGTTTGCGCTGATCGCGATTCTGGCCGTTACGCCATGGCGTGATGTTGTGGCCGACAAGAGCCCCTTCGTTGAGCTCTTCATGCTCGCCGGTCTGCCCGCCGCCGCCGGCATCATCAACTTCGTGGTCCTGACCTCTGCGGCCTCTTCGGCCAACAGCGGTGTGTTCTCAACCAGCCGCATGCTGTTTGGCCTGGCAATGGATGGCGATGCCCCGGGCAAGTTCAAGAGTCTGTCGCGCAGAGCGGTGCCTTCAAACGGCCTGATTTTCTCCTGCATCTGCTTGCTGGCGGGAGCGCTGGTGATCTATGTGGTGCCCAACCTGATGGAGGCTTTCACCCTGATCACCACGGTATCGGCCACCTTGTTCATGTTTGTCTGGACCATGATCCTGCTGTCCTATCTGGCCTATCGCAAAAAGCGTGACCACTTGCACCGCGCATCGAAATACAAAATGCCCGGTGGCAAGGTCATGGTCTGGGTCTGCCTGACTTTCTTCGTGTTTATCCTTGTACTGCTGGCTCTGGAAACCGACACCCGTCAGGCGCTGTATATGGTGCCCGTCTGGTTCGTGCTGCTGGCTGTGGGGTATCGCTCTGTTCGCCGCAACAAGCAGGAGGCCGAGAGTCAGGCTTGTGAGACGCAGTAATCGCGTTTTTCATGGCTTGGGGATACAAGGCCCGTAGCCGCTGACGAAGGAGCGAGGTTGCGTCCGGGGGCGGAGCACCCGTAAAACTGAACCCGGGAATTGTCTGCTGCACTGCAGGGGCCTGTTTTGCGAGGGCTGCTCCGCCGAACGCAGCCTTCGGCAGTTGCTGCGAACTGGCAGGGCGCGCTGCAAGCGTCGCAACGCGCCAGGTGACCAACCAGGTTCAGCTGTGGCTCAGCACCTTGACAATGGCGTCGATAGTGTCTTGCAACTCGGCCACTGGGTCAGCGCCATCTGCGGTCACCACCACCAGTTCACTGCCACCTTCGGCGATCGCAGCTTTCACCGCAGCTGCCGGCTGACGGTGATCCAGCACCAGCGCTACCTCATTGTCTTTCAGGGTTTGGGTCAGCGCTTGCAGCGACTCGGGGGTCCAGGTCTCATCGCCTTTGTGATCGACCTCAACCCGTTCCAGATTCAACCCGCCAATCAAGTAGTCCAGCCGATCCGACAAACTCACCACGGCCAAATTATCAGCCTTGGCCAGCTGTGCTTCGCTGTCGGCGCTGAGCTTGAGCAAACGCTGTTTGAGACCTGCCAGGTTGGCCTCGATCTTTGGCTTGGCATCCGGTGCCAACCGCACCAGATCGGCTGCGATCACGTCCGCCATGCGTCCCATATTGTTGCTGGTCAGCCACGGCTGGCTGTTCAGGCCATCGCTGTGAACACCCGGTTGCACAGCAATGCCCGGCAGGCTGCCGTCCACTGGTCGCGCAGCGTCAACTTCAACAATGCGGATATTGCTGCGCCGTGCCATGGGGTACAGCGGGTCATCGCTCCACACAGAGCGCAGGCCGATCACGGCATCTGCGTTTGTGGCCAGTTTGTGCAGGGCCGGAGCGCCGCGACCACTGAAATAGGCGCTCTGCCGGCTGCCGGGCAAATTGGCCGCAGCGGCCCGCTCCAGGGTCACGTTGCTGTCTTTGAGCAGCAACTCGCCCAGCCCGTAAGTGATCGGCAGGCTGGCGAGGATGCGCACCGGTTGCGTTGCAGTGTCGGCTGCCAGCAGTGGAGTACTGAGCAGGCCGGTGATGGCCAGGGCCAGTGCGAGTTTGCGCAGAGTGAACATTTATCCAATATTCCCTTTTAGGCTGGGCACCACGCCGCGGGCGATGGCGGCGAGAGCGAAGGCGATACCGGCCATCAAAATAATTGCGGCGCCGGACGGAATCGGCAGGTCAAACACGATGGGCAACAGGATGCCGCACAGGGTGCTGACGGTGGCGATCAACACTGAAATCCAGAAAAAACCTTTAAGCGACTGGCTGAGCAAACGCGCCGCAGCGGCCGGAATCACAAGCAGTGCGCCCACCAGAATCGCACCAATGACTTTTACGGCGGCTACGGTAATCAGCGTTACGAGGATTACAAACAGGTAGTCCAAAGCTTTGACAGCGACCCCGCGCACAGCGGCCAGTTGCGGGTTGAAACTGGCGAGCATGATGCGGTTGTACAGTGGCAGGCTGAGGCCCAGCACCAGCGCGCCGACCACCGCCAACACCAGCAAATCGTTGCCGTTGACCGTCAATACGGAGCCGAACAGCACGTTTTCGAGGATATGCACGTTGATCTTGCCCGCCAGAATCAGCAGCAGGCTGGCGCCCAGTGCCAATGACACCGACAGGAACACCCCGATCAGTGTGTCCGGGGCCAGGCCGGTACGGTTGCGCAGGTAATTAAGCGAGATCCCGAACAGCAGGCAATAGCCAAACAGGCTGCCGTAAGGCCCGGTGTAGGGTTCACCCAGCAGGATGCCGATGGCCACGCCAGTCAGCGCGGCATGCCCCACGGCTTCGGAAAAAAACGCGAAGCGTTTGACCACGACCAGGGTTCCCAGCCCGCCAAGCACCGGGCCAATCAGCAAACCGGCAAGCAAGGCGTTGACCACAAAACCGTAAGCCAGCACTTCGGGCAGATAGCCCGCAGAAGCCCAGCCCTGAACCATCAAGCGGAACGCTTCGTAACTCATGAAAGGGCGCTCCCGTGAGCCTTGGGATGGGTTGAAAACAGGTTGAGCAGACGTTCGGGGCTCAGGGTTTGCTCGGGCGGGCCGTCGAACAGCACCTGGCGATTGAGTCCGGTCACGCGTTCTGCCAAGCGTTTTACGGCGGCCAAATCGTGTTCAATCCATACCACCGTGACCCCGGCCTGACGCCAGTCAGTCAGCAAACGCTCAAATACCCGTGCACCGGCTTCGTCCAGCGCCGACATGGGCTCGTCCAGTACCAGCAGCTGCGGTGCGGGGATAAGGCCCTGTGCCAACAACACGCGCTGGCGCTCGCCGCCGGACAGTGCGCCCATGCGCCGCTTGCGTTTGTCCTGCATGCCCACGCGCTCCAGCGCTTCACCGATGGCGGGAGCCACCTTGCGCGACAAGCCCATAAACGCTGGACGGCGCTGGCACATGGCGGCCATGAAATCATCGACGGTCATTGGCAGCCCGCGATCGAATTCCAGCGCCTGGGGAACATAGCCGATCAGTCCCGGCTCGCCAGGCCAGTTCAGGCACAGGCGACCCTGATGGGGCATTTGCCCCAGCAGCGTTTTGATCAGCGAACTTTTACCGCCGCCATTAGGCCCGACCAGTGCATGCACGCTGCCGGGGCGGATACTGAAACTGACATGATCCAGAATGGGCGTTCGGCCCAGGGTCAGCGACACCTGATCAAACTCGACCCCTGGCCCGCAGACTGCAACTGACAAGGGTTCAACGGCGGTCATGCTCCGGCCTCCTGAATGGCCCTGACCACGGTATCGAGGTTGCCGGTCATTTCCTTTTCGTATTTGTCAGCGCTGTAGTCGCCATAGGAAATATGCGACAGCGGGTACAGCTTGACCCCTGACTCGCGCTGAATGGTCTCCACATAAGTGGAAGGGAAGTCCATCTCGGAGAAGATGACTTTCACATCCAGCTCGCGCAGTTGATCGATGGTTTTCTTCAACTGGCTGGGGCTTGGTTCTATGCCGTGGGCAGGCTCAACCACGGCGGTGACCTCCAGGCCGAACTCACGCAGCAGGTAGTCGTAAGCCGCGTGCACTGTGGCTACGCGCAGGTCGGCGTTCGGTGCCTGGGTCAACTTGGCCAAGGCGTCCGCGCGCATTTGGCGCAGGCGCTTGCCGTAGGCGCGTGCATTGGCGGTGTAGGTCTTGGCGTTGGTCGGGTCGAGTTTGCCCAGTTCGCGGGCAATGTTATTGACCTGGGCAATCGAGGCGCTGATCGACAGGAACGTGTGCGGGTTGACCACCTTGCCCGCGCCGCGAGCCGCGTTGCCTGTGGCTGCCAGCAGTGGAACATTCTGGTTGGCCTCGATTACCGGGATGTCCGGTTTTTCACTGGCCTCGATCATGCGGTCGGCAAAGTCATCATGACCCACGCCATTGAGCACGATCACATCCAGTGTGCCGATGCGCTTGATGTCTTCAGCCCGGGGCTCATAGGCGTGGGGGTTAAAGCCTGCGGGAATCAACGGCACTACTTCGGCTTTGTCGCCGACGATATTGGCCACGTAACTGTAGTAAGGGTGCAGGGTGATACCAATACGCAACGGCTTGGCCAGCGGGGCCGGGGCGTCGGCAAAGGCCTGTGGTGACAGGCAAAAGGTAAACAGGGCGGCCAGTAGCACGGTGCGGCGACGCACAACAGATGAAATCGACATGGCGAGCAGTCTTCTCTCAGGTCAAGCGGTGGGTTCAGTGCCGATGCTGGCGTGTAACCCCGGCATCGAATTGCGCGATCACTTGCTGCCAGCCACTTTGGTTAAGGGCGGCATCGCTGAAGTCGGTGGGGGCTTTTACGTCGGGAGTGCGGTTGAGCCATATATCCGGCTGGGAGCTGATGCGCATCAAGAACGAACCCGCCACCTCAGGGTTGGGGCTGGTGCCCAGATACGCCTGCTCGCCCAGTAATTGCCAGGCATGGTTGCCACGGCTCACGGAGCTGGCATCGCTGGCAAAGGGTGCAAAGCCTTCTTCGGCCAGTTGAGCGGGTTGGGGCAGGGCACTGGACTCTTCGCGCAGCAACTGGATTTCATCCAGGGTGACCCGCAGGTCGGCGTAGATACCTTGTTCGGCAGCGGTCAGGTCCCGTCGTGCATCCAGTTGATGGGCGGCCACCGAAGTAATCTCCTGCGACTCGTGACGCCAGGCCACCACGGAGCCGGCTACAGTCAAAATCAACAGGCACAACAGCAGCACATACAGGGTTTCATGCCCGGCCCCGGCCGGACGCACGACTTGAGTGCTCATGGGGCCTCGATATCGGCTTGGTCGATTTCAACGATGTGACCGGGGCCGGCGTCGAACAGGACATAAAACTCGGAATCGGGACGCTTGAAGGTCAGGGTTGAATCCGCTCCCAGCTTGCCGGGCACCAGGATGGTTTCGTCGTAGCCGATCACATCCAGGGTCACTCCCGGTGCGCCGCTGCCGTCGGAGAACCCGCCTGTGCAACGGATTTGCCCGTCTTCCACGGCTTTGCACTCACACATCGGGTTGTGGGCCAGTGCCTGGTTGCAGACACCGAGCAACGCAATAAATCCTGCCGCCAGGGCAGGTTTTTTAAACAGGCGCGAAGGCATTATTTGGTTCCTCGTTGGGCCAGCCAGGCCACCGTTGCCGGTGAGGCCTGACTCAGGGGAATGGAGGCCTGATGCATGGAGCCGTCCCACCCCTCAAGGGTGATCCACAGCTCGGCGTCGGCTTTGGTGCGATCCGGGATCGGCATGGTGGCGCCCATACGGTAGGGCGTACCGAAGAAAATTACGCCAGCGGCCCGCAGGCTGCGAGGTTTGCCGATTCGCAGGTAGGCGGCCTTGACCTGATCGATGCAGGTATCGCACAGGGCCGCGTTAAAGCTCTTCATATAGCCGGCCGGGCCATCAGGGCGCGGGGCTTCGTTGCGAAACTCAGCCAGTTTCAGGCTCCAGGGGCCGACTTGTACGATGCCGATTTCACGCTCGCCCAAGCCGCTGTCCCCACGAAACAGCGAGGCATCTGCGAAGTACTTGGGCATGAAGCCCAGCGGCACCAACAACAGCAGGACATTTATGTGAAAGCGCCATTTGTGCCACCACCGGCCCAGGGTGGTGGAGGGCTGTGCGGCCACTGCCTTGCTCATACATTGGCCTCTTCTGGCTGTTGGCTATGCGCCGTGGCGGTCTGGGTTTTGGCGGGTGCGCGCTGTGATTTCTCGCTGCGCTTGAAAGCATTGGCGGTGGCCAGCGCAGTGCGTTTGGTCCAGATCAGCAGGCCGCTCAGAATCATCATGCTGAGGATCAGGCCGAAGAAGAACCAGATCAGCTTGACCCACAGGCCGCCAAAATCGCCGGTGTGCAGCGGACGCATGGACTCGGTGACCAGCTCCAGCCCGGAGCGGTCGGCAATCATTCGCGAGCCTTCGATCGCGCCGTTATACGGGTTGATTTCTGCTGTCTGGAACAGCAGTGGATACCAGCCCGGGCCGCCGACCTCGATGTGTCCGTAGGCATTGCTCGGCAGGCTGACAAAACTCGCTTCCAGCCCAGGAATTCTTTCGGCGGCAATCTTGACTGCCTGATCGAGGCTGATCTGCGGTGCGGGCTTGCCGTCAGGCATGATCGGCACGTCCTGGCGCGCCACAACAGGCGGGTTGCCAGCGGTCGAAATCGAAATCTGGTTATCGAACATAAAGGCCTGAATCAAGAACCACAGGCCGGTGATGGAAATGACCGCAATAAACCAGATCGACCAGATGCCGCACAAGCGATGGAAGTCGCCCCAAAAAATGCGTGCACCATGATTGAAACGCAGGTTGGGTTTAAAAAAGCCCTTCCAGAATTTTTTGTAGACCACCAGGCCGGTGATCAGCGACCCCAGCAATGGAAGGCCGAGGAACGACACCAGATACCAGCCCCAACTGAAGCCATTGGTGAACGGCACCAACCACCAGCCGTGCAACGCGCGGGTAAAGGCCTGGAAGTCAAAGCTGGGGCTTTCCCCCTGGATCGCCCCGGTGTACGGGTTGATGTACAGCGATGGCGAGCGGCCGTCCGGGTACACCACACGGGCCACGAGGGCAAAGTGCGACTCATCCGGGCGGCTGATCGACTGAACGGCCAGGTTCGGTTCGGCCTTGTGAATGGCGGTCAGCGCCTGCTCGTATGTCAGCAGTGGAGCGTCATCAAACGGCTGGGTGGATCGGGCTTCAGGGGTGGCAAGCCACACAATTTCCTGGCTGACCACGGCCAAGGTGCCGGTCACGCAGACAATCAGGACGAAGAACCATATAGGCAGGGTCAACCAGCTGTGAACCAGAAACCAGAGTTTGGATCGGGACTTTTTGGACATGGGAAACGGCAAACTCGGGGGTAGGGCGGGTGTGTAATCGCCATTGAGAAGCGATCTCTTATACATGTAGGACGAATGAGGTGAGTAAAACCCGAAGCTGTATTTGTAATAAAATGTTTCATGCGTTCCAGTAAATGCTCTGCTGCGAGCTGAGGGGGGCAAATTTTCGTAGCAGCTGCCGAGGGAACGAGGCTGCGTTCGGCGGCGTAGCCGTCGTGAAATCAATGCATGCGGCCTGTCAGATACCCTGCGGACTCAGGTTTTACGATCGCTACGCGCCCGAACGCAGCCTCGTTCCTTCGGCAACTGCTACAAGGGCCAGTATCAGCCCAATGACCGTCCCAGCTTCCAATAACCCATCAAGGTCAAAGCCTTGCGGTCCATGCCGCATTCATGGATGAAAAACCTTCTGATCGCCATCACCGCCGTCGATTCTCCAGCCACCCAGGCATAAAACTCGTTGTGCCTGGCGCTGGCCCGTTCCCAGAGGCGCTGGTTGTCCAGATCAAGTTCTTGCAGGACAGCACAAGCCTTTGCCTGCAGGCGTCGGGGCGGCAGGCTGGCCAGTTCACGGGCGGCGAGGATCATGCCGTCACCGTGCTGCTTGCCCAGGCTGGCACGGGGTAGCCAGTGGATTTTGGTGTTCGGGCCACAGACCAGGTTTTGGCAGTCGGATTCTTCGGGTACTTCAATAAAAACCTGCACCTGAGGGGTGTCGGGGTGATGTGCCAGCTCTTCGAGGATGCCGGCGATGGCGGGCAGCGCAGTTTCGTCGCCGATCAGCAGCACTTTGCGCATGCCTTGTGGCGGTTGCCACTCATAGCCGCCCGGGTCGTCCGTATAGGCGGCATTAGGGGCCGCAATTTGCAGGGGGGCACCCGCTTTGGCCTGTGTCGCCCAGCGTGTGGCGGGGCCGGTGACGCCGTGCAGGACAAAGTCGATATCCAGTTCGCCTGCCTCCAGGCGCAGGTTGCGAATGGTGTAGGAGCGCATGGGCGGCACCCGTTCGGGGCTCAAGTCGCGCAGGGGCGCCCGCCAATCCCCTTGTTTTGGCAGGTTGGAGGGCTCGCCATTGGCGCTGGGGAACAACAACTTGACTCGCTGATCGGGTGCCAGGGTGCGCATCAGTGCTACGTCGCTGCCACCGAACACAAAGCGTGTCAGCGAGGGGCTCAAGGTGATGCGGCGCTTGAGCTGGATATCGAACAGCCGGTAGGCGGTGGGTTTACTGAGTCGATTGCGCAGGTTGTGTACCAGGGCGGCAGCGGGGGACATATCAGCACCTCAATAAGCAGGAGTCGTTGTGTATAACGAGCTGCTGGGGGCTTAATTTAAACTCCGTACTTATTGAGGTTCGGGTAACCGTACCGGGGTCAATACGGGTTGCCCGGCAAAGAAGGCGAGCAGGTTGTTGACCACCATTTGCACGGTGCCCTCAGCGGCTTCCGGTGATTGGCCGCCCATGTGGGGGGTCATTACCACATTGCCGAGCAATTTGAGTGCGTCCGGTACTTCTGGTTCATCATCGAAAACATCGAGCCCGGCCCCGGCAATTTTGCCTTTGGCCAAGGCATCGATCAGGGCCTGGGTGTCGACCACGCTGGCTCGGGCAATGTTGATCAGGTAACCGTTGCGGCCCAGGGCATACAGCGCGGCTGTATCGACCAGGTGTCGTGTCTCGCTACCGCCGGGTGTGGCAACGATCAGAAAATCTACCGAACTGGCCAGTTCGATCACGTTTTTGCAGTAGGTGTAGTGCATGTCGTGGCGTTCCTGGCGGGTGTGATAGCTGATGCTCATGTCAAACCCGTTGGCTGCACGTTTGGCAATGGCCATGCCCACTGCGCCCAGGCCGAGGATGCCCATGCGCTTGCCCGCCAACGAAGGTTGGCGCAGCTTGTTCCATTCACCGCGACGGATGCCGGCATCGGCCTGGGGAATGCCGCGTACCAGTGACAGTAAAAGCGCCATCGCGTGGTCGGCCACCGATGAGGCATTGGCGCCGGCGCCATTGGTGACGACTACCCCGCGGTTGCTGGCGGCCTGCAGGTCTACATGCTCATAACCGGCACCGATCACGCAGATAATCAGCAGCGAAGGCATGTCGGCGATCTCTTCGGCATATAAACCCAGCGGCCCACGGGTCAGCACCGCGTTGATCCGTGCGCCATGCTCGGCAATGGCTTCGGCGCGGCTGGACGGTGTGGGCGCCAGTATCAGCTCGAAACCTTCGCGCTCAAGCAGTGGCAAGTAGTCATTTACCGTTTCAACCAACACCAGTACGACATGGGCCATAGAGGACTCCGGCCAAGGGGATTAGAGCGTGGCCAGAGGTTAGCATCTCTGCCGGGCGGTTTCTTTTTATCGAGCTTGATGCAGGTGCTCTGTTTTCGCTGTATTGAGCCGTGGGGCGGGGGATGTGACCTTGTTGGCCTGCTGCGCTGGAGCCAAGCCGTCTCGGCCTGTTACCATTCGCCCTTTGTTTTATCTCCACTTCGAGACCGCCCATGACCACCGTTCGCACGCGCATTGCGCCATCGCCTACCGGCGACCCCCACGTCGGCACCGCTTACATCGCTTTGTTCAACTACTGCTTTGCCAAGCAGCATGGCGGCGAATTTATCCTGCGGATCGAAGATACCGACCAATTGCGTTCTACCCGCGAGTCCGAGCAGCAGATCTACGATGCCTTGCGCTGGTTAGGTATCACCTGGAGCGAAGGCCCGGACGTTGGTGGCCCACACGGCCCGTACCGTCAAAGCGAGCGCAGCGAGATCTACAAGAAGTACACCCAGCAACTGGTCGATATGGGTCATGCCTTCCCGTGCTTCTGCACGAGCGAGGAGCTGGACCAGATGCGCGCCGAGCAAATGGCCAAGGGTGAAACCCCTCGTTACGACGGTCGTGCGCTGCTGCTGTCCAAAGAAGAAGTGGCGGCCCGTCTGGCTGCTGGCGAACCGCACGTGATCCGCATGAAAGTGCCTACCGAAGGCGTCTGCGTAGTGCCAGACCTGCTGCGCGGCGATGTTGAGATCCCGTGGGATCGCATGGACATGCAAGTGCTGATGAAAACCGATGGTCTGCCGACCTACTTCCTGGCCAACGTGGTCGACGATCACTTGATGGGCATCACCCACGTACTGCGTGGCGAAGAGTGGCTGCCATCGGCACCCAAGCTGATCCTGCTGTACGAGTACTTCGGCTGGGAACAACCGCAACTGTGCTACATGCCGCTGCTGCGCAACCCGGACAAGAGCAAGCTGTCCAAGCGCAAAAACCCAACCTCGGTGACGTTCTACGAGCGCATGGGCTTTATGCCTGAAGCCATGCTCAACTACCTGGGTCGCATGGGCTGGTCGATGCCGGACGAGCGCGAGAAGTTCTCGTTGCAGGAAATGGTTGATAACTTTGACCTGTCCCGCGTCTCGCTGGGCGGGCCGATTTTCGACGTTGAGAAGCTGTCTTGGCTCAACGGCCAATGGTTGCGTGACCTGCCGCTGGAAGAGTTCGCCAGCCGCGTTCAGCAATGGGCGTTGAACCCTGAGTACATGATGAAGATCGCCCCGCTGGTTCAGGGTCGTGTTGAGACCTTCAGCCAGATCGCGCCATTGGCCGGGTTCTTCTTCTCGGGTGGCTTGCAACTCGATGCCAAGTTGTTTGAGCACAAGAAGCTGTCCAACGAACAAGTGCGTCAGTTGATGCAATTGATTCTGTGGAAGCTTGAGAGCCTGCGTCAGTGGGAAAAAGACGCCATCACCGGTTGCATCCAGACGGTGGTTGAATCCCTGGAGCTGAAGCTGCGTGATGCCATGCCGCTGATGTTCGCTTCGATCACGGGACAAGCAAGCTCGGTGTCGGTGCTGGACGCCATGGAAATTCTGGGGCCGGACCTGACCCGCTTCCGTCTGCGCCAGGCGCTGGACCTGCTGGGCGGCGTTTCGAAGAAAGAAAACAAAGAGTGGGAAAAGCTGTTTAACGCGCTGAATTAATCATCGCAGGCGGTTTTTTTCTGTGGGAGCGGGCTTGCTCGCGATGGTATCGACACGTATTGCCTGGCACTGCGCGTCGTTCCCATCGCAAGCAAGCCCGCTTCTACAAAAGCGTCTAGATGGGTTTGGGCCAGTATTTACGGGGCAGGGAAGGTAAGTGGTTGTTCTCACGGCAAATTTTTTTTAAAAACTTTGAAAATAAGTTTGACAGCCTACCGATCCAGTCTTAATATGCGCCCCGTCCACACAGCAACATGAAACAAGCAGCAATAACACGCTGCGTTGACTGTCTGGGGCTATAGCTCAGCTGGGAGAGCGCTTGCATGGCATGCAAGAGGTCAACGGTTCGATCCCGTTTAGCTCCACCAAATTTACAGTTCAATGTCTGGCCACACCGGCATTGAATCGATCAGCACTCAGCGCTGATCAGTTAGAAGGTTTGTGTCCCCTTCGTCTAGTGGCCTAGGACACCGCCCTTTCACGGCGGTAACAGGGGTTCGAGTCCCCTAGGGGACGCCAGTTTTACAGAAGCAGCACTTCGGTGATGCTCCGCCGCCAGGCGATAAATCGGGGCTATAGCTCAGCTGGGAGAGCGCTTGCATGGCATGCAAGAGGTCAACGGTTCGATCCCGTTTAGCTCCACCAATTTACAGTTCAATGTCGGGCCACACTGGCATTGAATCGATCAGCACCGAGTGCTGATCACTGTTAGAAGGGTTTGTGTCCCCTTCGTCTAGTGGCCTAGGACACCGCCCTTTCACGGCGGTAACAGGGGTTCGAGTCCCCTAGGGGACGCCACGATTACCCGCTATGCGGGATTTATAAGGGTCATTCGATTATTGAATGACCCTTTTGTTTGTCTGCAGTTTTTATATTCCTCGCCTTGAAGCTTGCTGGTGCCACCTCTGCGTTACACTGCGCTCCTTTTTTGTTTACAGGGAGACAAGGCATGAGTTGGGATTTGGCAGCACCGTTCATCATTGACCTGCACGTTAAGGCCGAAGACATTGACGGGTTCGGCCATGCCAATAACGCGGCCTATGTGGTCTGGCTGGAACGATGTGCCTGGCGCCATTCGCAGCGCCTGGGGCTGGACCTCACCGAGTACCGTCGTCTTGACCGCGCCATGGCGGTATCCCGGCATGAAATCGATTACCTGGCCAGCGCCTACGAAGACGATGAGCTGCAATTGGCGACCTGGATTGTCGACTGTGACCAGCGCTTGCGCATGACCCGACACTTTCAGCTCGTGCGCCCCAGCGATGGCGTGACCTTGCTGCGCGCCCAAACCACCTTTGTCTGCATCGAGTTGTCCACCGGCAAGGCCAAGCGCTTGCCGCCCGAGTTCCTTGAAGGTTATGGCCCGGCTGTCGTGACAGCCTGATCAGCAGCGCCTGCTCATACCGATTGCCTACAGAACGGCGTAAACTGCCGCACGTTTTTTATGAGAGTCACCCATGCAAATTGCTTTGGCGCCGATGGAGGGGTTGGTCGACAACATCCTGCGTGATGTCCTGACCCGCACCGGCGGTATTGATTGGTGTGTGACCGAATTTATTCGGGTCACCGAACGGTTGTTACCAGAAGCCTACTTCCATAAATTCGCCCCCGAACTGCAGCACGGTGCCCAGACGCGTTCCGGCGTTCCGTTGCGCGTTCAGTTGTTGGGTTCTGATCCGGCCTGTTTGGCCGACAACGCGGCGCTGGCCGTTGAGCTGGGCTCCGGAGTGATTGACCTCAATTTTGGCTGCCCGGCCAAAACTGTGAACAAGTCCCGTGGCGGTGCGGTGCTGCTCAAAGAGCCCGAACTGCTGCACGCGATCCTGCTGCAGGTACGACGTACCGTGCCTGCGCATATCCCGGTGACCGCCAAGATGCGTCTGGGCTTTGACACGCCAGACAGCGCCAATGAGTGCGCGATTGCCCTGGCCGAAGGGGGCGCAAGCCAGATCGTGGTGCACGCGCGGACCAAGATGGATGGCTACAAGCCGCCTGCCCATTGGGAGTACATCGCCCAGGTACAGGAAGTGGTGAAGGTGCCGGTGTTTGCCAATGGCGATATCTGGTCGGTTGAAGATTGGCGCCGTTGCCGCGAAATCAGTGGTGCCGAAGACATCATGCTGGGTCGCGGCCTGGTGTCGCGCCCCGATCTGGCCCGGCAAATTGCCGCAGCCCGTGCCGGTGTTGAAGTGGTGCCGATGACCTGGGCTGACTTGCAGCCCATGATCCGCGATTTCTGGGCTCAGGCCGAGGCTCAGCTGACGCCGCGCTCAGCCCCCGGGCGCCTGAAGCAGTGGTTGGCCATGCTGACGCGCAACTATCCCGAAGCGGTCGTATTGTTCAATGCCATGCGTCGTGAGACCGACTGTGAAAAGGTCCGCCATCTGGTCAACAACCCGCCAGCAGACGCTGCCTGAAACGGCTGAAAAAAAATTTTCAGAAAAACCCTTGAAACGGTTTTGACGGTCCCTATTTAAGGGGTACGCGATGCCGAAACCGGGTCGCGTAACTAAATCTCGCTGAAATCAGGAGGATGAAATTATGAGCAACGCATTTTCAATGGCGCCACTGTTCCGTAATTCTGTCGGTTTTGACCGTTTTAGTGATTTGTTTGAAACCGCTTTGCGCAATGATTCGAGCGGCGGCTACCCACCTTACAACGTTGAAAAACGGGGTGAGGACAGCTATCGCATCGTGGTTGCAGCTGCAGGCTTCCAGCAAGATGATCTGGACCTGCAAGTAGAGAAAGGTGTGCTGACCGTAAGCGGCAGCAAACGTGAAAGTACCAGCGAAGAAGGCGTGACCTTCTTGCATCAAGGCATTGCACAGCGGGCATTTAAATTGTCCTTCCGTCTCGACGACCATATCGAGATCAAAGGTGCAAACCTGAGCAACGGTTTACTCAGCATCGACCTGCAGCGGGTGGTACCGGAAGAGGCAAAAGCCAAACGTATCCCGATCAATGGGGATTCGCAGCCTGCTCTGCAACACTGATCTGAGCACGCGTTAGCAAAGAACCCCGTCTTCAGGCGGGGTTCTTTTTATCCGCGTGCATGATAGGTGCAGTACGCAGGCATTTGTCCCCGATCTCTCCCCGGGGCAAGTGCCTGCAATTTACGTCTTGAATATCACTTTCCTGCCTGGCCTGCGGTCAACTGATGTTTTTGCAGGTTCTTGTCGGCTTTGTAGCGCAAGGCTACGTCGGGCACGCTGCCGCTTTTACCGGTTTCAACCCAGTTGCGAATCCGCCCTGCATCGGCGAAGTGGGTGTATTTGCCAAAGGCATCCAGAATCACCAGCGAAACCGGGCGATTGCCCATCTCGGTTACCAGCACCAGGCAGTGGCCGGCTTGATTGGTAAAGCCGGTCTTGGTGATCTTGATATTCCACTTGTCCTTATTGACCAGATGATCGGTGTTATGAAAGCCCAGGGTGTAGTTGGGCTTGCGGAACGCCACGGTTTTTTCTTTGGTGGTGCTCAACTGGCTGAGCATCGGGTAGTGCCGCGCCGTTGCCAGGAGTTTGCTCAAGTCGCGGGCGGTGGACACGTTGTGAATCGACAGGCCGGTCGGCTCAACGTAATGGGTACTCATCATGCCCAGGCTTTTGGCCTTGGCGTTCATGGCTGCGATAAAGGCCACATAACCGCCTGGATAGTGATGGGCAAGGCTGGCAGCCGCGCGGTTTTCCGATGACATCAGGGTGATCAGCATCATTTCGCGACGCGAGAGCTCGCTGCCAATCTTGACCCGCGAAAACACGCCTTTCATTTCTGGGGTGTCGCTGATGTTGACCGAAATGTATTCATCCATCGACTGCTTGGCGTCCAGCACCACCATGGCGGTCATCAGTTTGGTCACGGAAGCGATGGGGACGATGGCGTCAGGGTTGCTGGCAAAAATGACCTTGTTGGTCTGCAGGTCGATCAGCATCGCGCTGCCTGAGGCGATATGCAGTTGTGAGGTATCCCTTGGGGCCGAAATGCTTTCAGCCGCTGCGGCGATTGAAGAGGCGCTGGTGCCTGCCAGAACTAAACACAGGCTTAAAATAGAAAGATGAATTTTCACGCAGAATGACTCAAGGATGGTTGGGAATTACCTGGCTGCAACGGCTGTTACACACATAACGTTACATTTTGTCAGTATGGATCAATAGCGGCAGAAATGCCTGATTTCGAAGGGTTTATCAGCGAATATTCGTGGATGAGGCTTTGAGGCGCCAGTGCATTGGCAGACGTCAATTGCAAGTGCTGGCGAAGCAGGGATTCGTGCCCGGGCGAGCCTAGCAGTGCAAAGCTGTTGGCTGGCTGAACAGAGTAAGCGTTTGACCCGGCCCCTGGAGGTGGCGAGCAGTCAGTAACGCTGGAGGCGGGGCCAAGTACAACGCCTGTGGGGCGGTGGCCCCACAGGCGTGAGCGGGAGTTTTACGATTCGGCTCGATAATGCAGCAGGTCTCCGGGCTGGCAATCCAGCGCTATGCAAATAGCCTCCAGGGTGGCGAGCCTTATACCTTTTACCTTCCCTTGTTTGAGCAGTGACAGGTTCTGCTCGGTGATACCGACCCTCTGCGCGAGGTCTTTGGATTTGACCTTGCGGGTGGCCAGCATCACGTCCAGCTTAATCTCGATCGGCATCTTGGCCTCTTAAACAAACTGCTGATTTTCACGAGCCAACGAACAGGCGTTGTATAGGCTGCGGGCGATGATCATAAGAGAAGCGGAGAGGAATAAGGCAACAAGATGCGACGGTTCAAAGCTGATAGTGAGCAAACGCTCGCCAGCAGGGCGCAAAAATGTAATCCAGACACTCATGACCGGTGTCAGCAGCAGGCAAGCCAGCACCCACAAAGAGACGCTTTTGCCAACTTTGCCCAACAGTTCAGCCGACTCTGCCGAGAAGTATTCCCCGTTGCTGTAGGCCAGAAACAGGCTGCGCAGTGCCAGCAAACCCTTGGCCAGTATCAGCAGGGGGATACTGGAGAGCACGATTGCACCTGCGACTTGCCACCAGGGCATCTGAAGAATGTCTGCATTCAGTGTTTTGCTCATGGCGCTGAGGCTGAATCCGCCGACATAGGTGCCAATGACGTTGGGGAAAATCCAGTAAGCGATATTGGCCAGCAGCATGGTCACGACGAGTGCCAGAGTGGCTGTTGCCAGGATTCGGCTGCGATCGGCCAAGTGATCAGTTTTCATCTAAAAGTCCTTCTGTCGTACTGATGGTTTTAAGTGCCCGGATTCTGCGCAGAAACGGTAGGCGGTGTTTTGCGGTGGAAGTATCGTAATTCGATAATAAATGATTGTAAAACGATAATTTTAAGTTTTTCAGGAAGGGCGGTTACGGGTGCATGAGCGAGTTGTGCAGGTTAGGCAGGGCGATGCAATTGTGTAAAATGCCGGCCCTTGAAATTGACCGGCCGGCCTGATGACTCCTGAAGCGTTAACCACTCTGCATCTGCACCTATTGACTGCTCTTGAGGCTGCGCCCGATGAAACCCGACGTTTGTTCCATGGGCGCGGACGTTGCTGGCCGGGGCTTGAGCAGTTGACGGTGGACTGGCTGCAAGGCGTGGTACTGGTCTCGCTGTTCAAGGAGCCCGATGCCGGGCAGCTGGACGCCTTGAAGCAACTGTTGATGACTCTCGTGCAGTCACCCCCATGGCAAGCCAGCGGCGCACACACGTTGGTGCTGCAACATCGCTATACGCTGCAGAGCGACACCGAATGGCTGGTGGGTGAGGCGGTTGATGAGTGGACGCTGACGGAAGGCGGGTTGCGCTATCGGGTGGACCTGGGCCGCAAGCAGAACAACGGCCTGTTCCTGGACATGCGCTACGGCCGTGACTGGGTGCGGGCCAACGCCGGGGGCAAACGGGTATTGAACCTTTTTGCCTACACCTGCGGCTTTTCAGTGGCCGCGATAGAAGGTGGCGCCGAGCATGTGGTCAATCTCGATATGTCACGTGCAGCGCTGAGCCGTGGCCGCGACAACCATCGGTTGAACGGGCACGACATGAGCAAGGTGACGTTTCTGGGGCATGAACTGTTCAAGTCCTGGGGCAAGGTGAAAAGCACCGGTCCTTACGATCTGGTGATCATCGACCCGCCGTCGTTCCAGAAAGGCAGCTTCCTGTTGACCAAGGATTACCAGCGCGTAGTGCGCCGTTTGCCGGAATTGCTCAGCGAAAACGGCACGGTCCTGGCGTGCATGAACGACCCTGCACTGGGTTCGGACTTTCTGATCGATGGCGTCACCCGTGATGCGCCCGGCCTGCGTTTTGTCCAGCGCCTGGATAACCCCCCGGAGTTCCCTGATGCCGATACCGAATGCGGTTTGAAAGCGCTGGTGTTCCAGCAAGGCGTTTGACAGGCAAAAAAAAGCCCGCTGGGGGAGGTGCGGGCCAAGGGGTTCATTGAATGAGCAATGAGCGCAGTGAATATACCTCTCGCTGCACTCAAAGACTGTGAAACAAAATTCATGGTTCATGTGGGGGCGGGCTTAATCGCGATGGCATCGAGCAGGTGCTCCAGCCGAACCGCGTCGCCTGTATCGCGAGCAAGTCCGCTCCTACAAAATTTGCCGGTTATTTAGTGCGCGACGACTCGAACAGGAACCACACGCGGCGTTCGGCTTCGTCGATCCAGTTTTCCAGCAGGCTGGTGGTGGCTACATCCCCGAGTTCGGAGCACATGTCGTGAGTCTCACGCATGTAGGCCGCCAGTTGGATGTTGTCTTCGCGCAGCTCTGCCAGCATGTCTTCCGGAGTGACGAAGTCGGCATCGTTATCCAGCAGGCGCTGGAGCTTTTTAATATGGCCAATCGAGCGAAGCGTCGTGCGCCCCAGCTTGCGTACGCGTTCGGCAATGGCGTCGGTGGTCGCATAGATTTGATCGGCTTGCTCGTCCAGCAGCAGATGGAAATCACGGAAATGCGGACCGGACATGTGCCAGTGGAAGTTCTTGGTTTTCATGTAAATGGCGAAGGTATCAGCCAGCAGGGCATTCACTTCGGCTGCAATGTTGATGCAGGCTTCTTCGCTTAATGCCGTAGGTGTCCGCAGATCGGCCTTTCTGCTTTCCTTGGCGGATTTCAGGTCTTTCATGGTGGTTCCTCGTGGCAGCGGTTGATCGGAATTAACGTCACTTGAATGCGGCTGACTAAAGACCAGGATCGGCCTCTCGTCAAACGCGTCGGGGCGTCTCAAGGAGCCCGCGTAAAGTTTTGAGGGCCTGTGAGCAAGATCGTTCAAGACTTTCGTCAGTCAAGTTGCGACCCTTTGCCGCTGCTTACTGCCGGAATGTTTGTTATGTCTGATTCCCTTGCTCGAACCGCGTTTGTGCGCGGCACCATGGCCTGTCTTCCGCTCACGCTGGCGTGTGCCCCTTGGGGGTTGTTGGCCGGCTCCACGGCCATCGATGCCCAATTGACGCCCGCGCAAAGCCAGGGGCTCTCGCTTTTTGTGTTTGCCGGTGCGGCGCAATTGGTGGCGATCGGCATGATCAAGGGAGGGGCGAGTGTGATTTCAATCCTGGTGACTACCTTGCTGCTGACCTCGCAACATTTGCTCTATGCCATGCATTTGCGACCGCTGGTGGCGCCACTCGAACCGAGATGGCGTCTGGGGCTGGGCTTTTTGCTGACCGATGAGTTCTTTGCCCTGGTCAGCCCGTTTGACCAGAAGACGTTCGATCGTTGGTACGCACTGGGCGTTGGGCTGTGCATGTACGTGGGCTGGAATATTTTCACCCTTCTGGGCGTGCTGCTGGGCAAGAGTATCCCGGGGCTGGATCAACTGGGGCTGGAGTTCTCGATTGCCGCGACGTTCATTGCGTTAATCACACCCATCGTTCGCAACTTTCCGACAATCGTCTGCATAGCAGTGTCGTTGCTGACCGTGGTGCTGTTCAGTTATTGGGGTTGGGAGTCGGCCATTGTGCTGGCAGGGCTGTCGGGCATGGTTGCAGGCTATCTGTGCAAGCGACTGGGAGGGTACTGGGCATGATTTGGGCAATCATAGGCGGGATGACGCTGATACTGTTTTTCAACCGCTACCTGTTTTTGGAGCCGCGGTTGCCGATTCGTTTGAATCGCGGGGTAAAGGAATTTTTGGGATTCGCGGTGCCGGGGATGCTGACAGCGATTTGCGGGCCAATCATCTTCGTCAAGGATCACGGGGTCGACCTGAGCCCGGGCAACCCGTACCTGTTGGCCGGGCTATGCACCATTGGGGTCATGCTCTGGAGCCGTAACGTCCTGCTCAGTGTCGCGTTGAGTGCGGCGCTGTTCTATCTGTTTCGCTGGTGGCTTTGATTTGCGCGGCGGCACGGGAGGTAAAGGGGCCGCTGAGGGCAACGCCGTCACTGACCACATACCAGCACGCCAGCAGGCCGTGCGCGCGAAGCGGAGCGGGTACTGCGCTACCGATGACCGACATGACATGAATCTTGGGCATAAACACCTCCTTCAAACAATGTCGCTACCTTACGGGCTGGGCCGCTGCGCAAAAAATCATTGCGCGTGATAGTCGTCATTGATGGCGATGAGGTGTCAGTCAACCACTTGATCGAGCATGTGCATGACTTCCTGATCGCTCAGTAATCCCTCGCGCACCAGATGCTGGGCCAGGAGTGAGACCAGCTTGGCGGTGCGATGGCCTTCGAGCTGTTTGAGCTCGGTCAGGGTGTTGTACACCTTGCTTGAAGTGCAGAGCCCTACGATGTGGTGCGGGTTTTGTGTAGGCATAGAGGCCGTCCTTGTTTTTATTAATGTGCCGATGATCGCGCCAATGGCGCTCCATCATGCCGCAGTCCGGGCCAGTACGGTGTCTCATCAGCGACATTCACATTGTCTATTCGGACCCACCGACAGCTGCAAAAAGCCTGCCGGCTTGCCTGCGCCGGGACTACCAGCGCGGCGGGCCGTAATAGCCACGTGGCGGGCCATAGTAGGCCGGGTGCGGCCGACCGTAGTAGCCCTCGTAATAGACAGGCTGAGGGGGTTGGACATACACCGGTTGCGGTTGGTAGTAGACCGGCGGGGCCTGAACGTAAACAGGTTGCGGCTGGACATAGACCGGTTGTTGCACGTACACCGGGCGCTGCTCCTGGCCTGCAATGACCGAACCCACAACCGCGGCGCCGACGACCGCACCAAAAATGGCAGGTCCGGCACCCCAACCGCCATGAGCGGATGCCTGCCCAGAGGCAGCCAGGGCGCCGATAAGCAAAGCAACTTTGGGGATGGTACGCATCATGACGATTCCTCGAATTTCAGCCCCGACTTTCGGCCTGCACCAGACCACGGATAATTGCGGGGATAACGTTAAGACCGTGTTTTATTAAAAACTGCGAAGCGCGTTGGTAAATTTTGTGTAAGGTCTGCGGGCGCTGAGACGTTTCAGCGTTCGCAACTGCACTATGATCCAGCAAAACTTCCGGTACGGCTTGTGCCGTCCATCTAAAAGCATTCAGCAAGGAGATGAGCATGCAAATGAATCCGAACAAAGACACCCAGCTGTGCATATCGCTGTCGGGTCGACCGGGGAACTTCGGACTGCGTTTTCATAATCATCTATACGAACAACTGGGCCTGAACTTTTACTACAAGGCGTTCAGCAGCAAAGACCTCAAGGGAGCAGTGACCGGTATCCGTGCCCTGGGGATTCGAGGTTGCGGTGTGTCCATGCCGTTCAAGGAAGCGTGCATTGAGTTGGTGGACGAACTGGACGCCTCGGCTCGGGCCATCGCGTCGATCAACACCATCGTCAATACCGATGGTCACCTCAAAGCGTACAACACGGACTACATTGCCATCGCGCAATTGCTCGACAGTCACAAGGTTCCTAAGGACACCACTTTTGCATTGCGTGGCAGTGGTGGCATGGCCAAGGCCGTTGCCTCGGCATTGCGCGACGGTGGCTATCGCAATGGGTTGATTGTGGCGCGTAACGAGGTGACAGGGGGGGCGCTGGCGGCAAGCTGTGGTTACGAGTGGCAGCCGGAGTTGGCCGCACACAGGCCCCAGATGCTGATCAATGTCACTCCGGTGGGCATGGCGGGCGGGGCAGAAGCCGAAGATCTGGCCTTTGAAGCAGATGCCATCGATCGCGCCGATATTGTCTTTGATGTGGTGGCGATTCCGGTAGAAACGCCATTGATCGTCCGTGGCCGTGCTCAGGGCAAGCAGGTGATCACGGGGCTGGAGGTTATTGCGATTCAGGCACTGGAACAGTTCGTGCTGTACACCGGTGTTCGACCTAGTGCCGAGCAGTTCCAGGCAGCGGTGGCATTTGCCCGCAGCTGATGGCAGGGTCGGGCGAGTGACCTCGCCCGACATCCGCTTTATTCCAGGTCTGCCAGGCGAGCCTCAAGGGCTGCGATGCGCGCTTCAAGAGCTTCAAAGCGCTCCAGCGATACCATGGAGCCACTGCTGCGCTCTGCAGGCTGCTGACGGTTAGCCATGAGTGTGTCGATGTCAGCCGGATCCCCCATCGCGTGCATGTAGCGGTCTTCGCGCTGGCCGCTCTGGCGCGGCACCAGCAGCGCAAGATCGCGGGCGATCAGACGTTCCAGCTGGTGCTGCACCTGCTCTATGTCTTCGAAATCGTGCATGCGCGAACTGCGGGTCAAGAGCTCGTTCAGGGTTTGCGGGCCCCGCAGAAACAACAAGCCCAGCAGAACCACTTGCGCAGGCACCAGTTCCAGCGCCTTGTCGACCTTATGCTCCCAGCGGTCAGCACGGCTACCCATCACCAATCGGGTAAAGCCGCGGCCTTCCAGGGCGCGCAAGCTTTGTCCGACCTGTCCTTGAGTGAGATTAAGCACCGGTTCACGGCTGGTTTTCTGATTGCACGCCAGTACCAGCGCGTTGAGCGTCAGAGGGTAGGTTTCAGGGTTGGTGGCCTGTTTCTCGATCAGGGAGCCGAGAATGCGGATCTCGATGCTGTTGAGCAGAGGTCCGGTGTCAGATTCGATTTGAGTGTCTTCTGAGAGCTGACTAGCGGGAACTTCCATTTTCTTCTCCAAATTGAGTAACCGTTGCCAGCGACCATTGTGGAGTCTTTTGCGCGGCAGGGCGACTGCCATGTAAGCCCCGCGCTGTGGGGGCGAGCAGGCTCGCTCCCACAGGCGTTCCTAGTCGCGTGTCAGCGGTTGACCAGTTTCGCTGGCAAGGCGATCACCAGCAGGCTGCTCAGGAGCAGACAGCCTGCGAAGAACCAAAGCGCTCCTGAACCGCTACCGGTCACGTCAATGGCGATGCCCATCAGCGAATTGCTCACCAGGCCGGCGATATTGGCCAGCGAGCACGCGAGGGCAAATCCCGTGGCCGCTGCCCGCCCTTTGAGAAAGGTCGCCGGCAAGCTGAAAAACACCGGTACGGCCCCGATGATGGCGGCCGAGGCAATGGCGAACAGTAAAACCGTGGCAAAGACGTTATGGCTATAGAAGGTCGTGCCGGCCATGGCCGCCGCGCCGATCAGAAAAGGCACGATGATGTGCCAGCGACGTTCGCGATGACGGTCTGAACTTGCGCCAATCAACAGCATGCCAATCAGGGCGGCGGCGCTGGGCAGGGCGGTCAGTACACCGATATGGAAGTTGTCGGCCACGCCCGCATTGCGAATGAAGGTGGGCATCCAGAAAGCCATGGCGTAGGCGCTGAGCAGGATGGAGAAGTCGATACCCCCGAGCATCCAGACCTTGAGGTTGAAAAAGCCGTCGCGAAAGCTGTGCTTGCTGTTTTTGCCTTCGGCGTCATCCTGGCGCAGCTCGTTTTCAAGCAGCGCTTTTTCTTTGTCGTTCAGCCATTTAGCGGTGTGGTGGCTGTTGGGCAGGGCCCAGAACGTCAGAATACCCAGCAAAACGCTGGGAATCGCTTCGATGATAAACAGCCACTGCCAGCCCTTGAGCCCTGCCGTGTTGTCGAACGCGCCCATGATCCAGCCCGAGAGCGGCCCGCCGATCACGCTGGAGAGCGGCATGCCAATCATGAACAGGGCAATGATGCGGCCCCGTCGGTGAGTCGGAAACCAGGTCGTCAGGTAGTAGAGAACGCCGGGCAGAAATCCGGCCTCGGCCGCACCCAGCAAGAAGCGCACGATATAGAACTGGGTAGGGGTGGTGACCAGCATGGTGCAGGCCGAAAGCAGGCCCCAGGTGATCATGATCCGGGCAATCCAGATCTTGGCGCCGACTTTCTCCAGGGCCAGGTTGCTCGGCACCTCAAAAATGATGTAGCCGACGAAAAACAGCCCGGCGCCAAGGCCAAAAGCCGTTTCGCTGAACTGCAGATCGCCCAGCATTTGCAGCTTGGCGAAGCCAATATTGATCCGGTCCAGGTAGGCGGCCAGATAGCAGAAGCACAGGAAGGGAATGAGTTTGCGGGTGATCTTGCGATAAAGCGCCTGAACCGGGTCCGGCAGGGTTGTCGCGGGAGGAGTGCCAGGATGTGTAGAGGGCATGTGTGTTTCCCGGGTGTTGCCTTATGGTTGATCTTCATACACCAGATGACTACAGGCGTGTCTATAATCGCCGCACATCCAATCCCGCCCACAGACTGTCGAGACTTTCATGACTATCTCTCTGTACGCCGCTTCCGTTCCTGTCTTCAAGCAAATGCTCAACGCCCTGAGCGGTGTTCTGACCAAGGCTGAAGCTCACGCGACGGCCAAGAACATCGAGCCAAGCGTATTTTTGCAAGCGCGTCTGGCGCCGGACATGTTCCCGCTGGTGCGTCAGGTTCAAATCGCCGTTGATTTCACCAAGGGTGTTTCGGGCCGTCTGGCTGAAATCGAATTGCCGAAGTACGACGACAGCGAAGTGACCTTTGCTGACCTGCAAGCACTGATCAGCAAGGTGCTGGCCTTTGTTGACGGGATCAAGCCTGAGCAAATCGACGGCAAGGAAGGCATCGAAATCATCACCCGTCAGGGCACTCCGAAAGAAAAACGCTTTACCGGCCAGGCTTACCTGCTGACCTACGGCCTGCCGCAGTTCTTCTTCCACGTGACCACTGCTTACGCGATCCTGCGCCACAATGGCGTTGAAGTCGGCAAGCGCGACTACATGGGCGCGTTCTAAGCAAATCACCTGTGGAGGCGGGGCAAGCCCGGCTCCCACAGGTTTTGCTGATTGACTCAGCCCTGCTGCAGGGTTGAGTCTTCCTTGGCCATGCAGGCCGCAGCCGTAAACAGTACGTCAGTGGACGAGTTGAGCGCGGTTTCTGCCGAACCCTGCAGGATGCCGATGATGAAGCCCACCGCCACGACTTGCATCGCAATCTCGCTTGGAATGCCGAACAGGCTGCACGCCAACGGGATCAACAGCAGCGAACCTCCCGCAACACCCGATGCGCCACAGGCGCAAATGGCTGCCACGACACTGAGCAGGATGGCTGTCGGAATATCGACCTCAATGCCCAATGTATGGACTGCGGCCAGGCTCAGCACCGTAATGGTGATCGCCGCGCCCGCCATGTTGATGGTTGCGCCCAGCGGGATGGAGACCGAGTAAGTGTCTTCGTGCAGGCCCAGGCGTTCGCTCAGCGCCATGTTCACCGGAATGTTGGCGGCCGAACTGCGAGTGAAGAAGGCGGTTATCCCGCTTTCGCGCAGGCACAGGAATACCAGCGGATACGGATTGCGACGCAGCTTCCAGAACACGATCAGCGGGTTGACCACCAGCGCCACAAACAGCATGCAACCAATCAGCACCGTCAGCAGGTGCAGGTAGCCCAGCAATGCGCCGAAACCCGAGGTCGCCAGTGTTGAAGCCACCAGTCCGAAGATGCCCAGTGGTGCAAAGCGAATCACCACGCGCACGATCAGCGTGACGCCGTTGGACAGGTCGCTGAGCACGGTACGGGTGGTGTCACCCGCATGGCGAATGGCAACCCCCATCCCGATAGCCCACGCCAGAATGCCGATAAAGTTGGCGTTGATCAGTGCGTTGACCGGGTTGTCTACCACGCTCAATAGCAGGCTTTGCAGCACTTCGCTGATACCGCCGGGTGCGGCAATGGCGATGTTTTCAGTGGCCAGCACCAGGTTGGACGGAAATAGCATGCTGGCGATAACGGCCACGACCGCAGCGGCAAAAGTACCGAACAGGTACAGAACGAGGATGGGTCGGATGTGGGTTTCCTGGCCGTGTTTGTGGTTGGCAATCGATGCCATGACCAGAACAAACACCAGGATGGGGGCAACGGCTTTCAAGGCGCTGACGAACACCTTGCCGATAAAGGACACCGAGAGCGCTGCGGAAGGCGCAAGCCAGGCCAACAAAATGCCGGCGATCAGACCGATCACAATCTGGGTCACCAGGCTGGTGCCCTTGAGCTTCTGCAGCAAGGTAGGTGGAGCATCAGTCATAGGGTTTCTCTAGTTGTTCTGGGTGGTGCGTTGAAAAAACCATGGGGCGATCAGCGGCAAACGGGCGGGCTGATCGACGCAAGTCGGCGGGAAGGCTAACTTTATCATAGAGATGTAGGTGCTTTCCTACGCAGGGGCAATCTGCCACATCGGCGATAGAACGCGTCCCGAGCAACATGGCTTAGGGTTGAATCATTCTGTTAACATTGCGTATCCCCCTACTTTTCTTCAAATCAGCGTGCCTTTCTGGCTTTCGCTGGTCTCGTTGTCTCTGGAGTTATTCATGCTGTTGCCCATCCTGCTGCTGTCCGCGGCCGGCTTTACTGTGCTCACTACTGAGTTTGTGATCGTCGGCCTGCTGCCTTCGATTGCCCGCGACCTTGATGTCAGCGTGCCCCAGGCCGGTCTGCTGGTGACCTTGTTTGCCTTTACGGTGGCCGCCCTTGGCCCGTTTTTGACCGCCTGGTTTGCACGTTTTCCGCGAAAGCCGCTGTTTATCTCGATTTTGCTGATGTTCGCCTTCGCCAACACCGTGGCGGCGCTGGCGCCGAATATTTGGGTGATGGCCTTTGCGCGGCTGTTGCCGGCACTGGGCTTGCCGGTGTTCTGGGCCCTGGCCAGTGAAACGGCAGTGGATATCGTAGGTCCGGATTATGCCGGGCGCGCGATTGCCAAAATCGGGTTCGGGATTGTCTGTGCGACGGTATTTGGCATTCCGGTAGGCACCTTGATCTCTGATGCATGGGGCTGGCGTAGTGCCTTCGCCATTCTGGCTGTGGTTGCGCTGGCCAAGGCCATGCTGCTGTGGATTTACCTGCCAAACACCCGTGTGGTCAAAGAGACCGTCACCCTCAGGTCGCAATTCGGCTTGTTGCGCAGCCCTTTGATGATCGGCCATATCGTGTTGTCGGTGCTGGTGTTCAGCGGCATGTTCACCGCTTACACCTATCTGGCGGACATCCTTGAGCGGCTGGCGGGGTTTGACGGGACGTTGGTGGGCTGGTGCCTGATGGGCTTTGGTGCGGTCGGTTTGATTGGTAACTCGTTGGGCGGGCGCATGGTCGATCGCCATCCGCTGATTGCCTCGATGGTATTTTGTGCCTTCATGATCGGGGGGCTGGTGGCCTTGGTGCCCAGCATTCACTCAACCCTGGCCCTGGCGGCGGCGATGGGCATTTGGGGCGTGAGTCAGGCGGCAATGTTCCTGGTCAGCCACGTGCGCTTGATGAAAGTCGCGCCCCATGCCCCGGCATTTGCGGCGTCGTTGAATATCGCCGGGGCCAACCTGGGTATTGGCCTGGGGGCTATGGTCGGTGGTCGGGTGATAGATAACTATGGTTTGGGCAGCCTTGGGTTTGCCGCTGCCGGGTTTATCCTGATCTCGATTTTGCTGGCGCTGCTGCTGATGACCGCAAAGGTGCGCCCCGTTTGCGTCAGCGCGGGGTAAACAATTCGCGTCGGGCCCCCTCGGTGATGGCAACGATGCCGGGGTGGCGGATTTTTCGCTCGACGGTAATGGCGTAAAACGATTCGGTCACAGCCTCGGTATGGCCGATCAACTCAACGTCAAACTGGCGTATCACTTCCTGGGCAATCACGCTGGGGGCAATGAATACGCCGATCCCGGATTGGCCAAAAGCCTGCATCAGTGCACTGTCATCGAACTCACCGACGATCCGCGGCTGTATCTGCTGCTCGGCCAGCCAGCGCAGCAAGCGGCTACGCAACACGGTTTCGGGCCCAGGAATCAGGAGTGGCGCGCCTTGCAGGCACTGCGGAAAGTTTTCTGAGTAATGCTTGGCCAGGGCAGGGGTGGCGAAAAAACTGATGCCGCACTCGCCCAGTTTTTGACTGAAGCCCTTGATGTCGAGGTGGGAGGGCATCGGGCTGTCGGAAATCACCAGATCCAGACGTTGAATGGCCAGGTCTGCCAGGAGCCGGTCCAGCTTGTCTTCACGACAGGTGATACGGATCGGCTCATCCAGTTCCATGGTCGGAGCGATCAAGCGATACACGATCGACTTGGGCACCACATCGGCCACGCCTACCCGAAACAGAATCTGCTGCTCCTTGGGCGCCATGCGCAGCATGCTTTCCAGCTCGATACCGACTTGAAAGATCTGCTCGGCATAGGGCAACACCTGGCGCCCGGTCTCTGTGAGCTCAAGTTGGCGCCCGACCTTTTGAAACAAGGGCAGGCCGTAGGTGTCTTCCAGCAGGCTGATTTGCCCGCTGATGGTTTGCGGGGTGAGGTTCAGTTGCTCGCAGGCGCGAACGATGCTGCCGGTTTTGGCCACGACCCAGAAATAATGGAGTTGACGGTAATTAAGCATCAGCGCTGCAACACTTCGTAAAAAACGAAGTATAGCGCTTATAAATACGAATTTTACTGAAGTGTTTGATTCTCTAGAATCCCGCGTCATGCGCAAGCCACCCAGGTGGTCGTCGGTTTAGAGAGGAAAAAGATCATGAACATTAAAAAATCAGGTGTTGCACTACTATTGTCGGCAGGCTTGTTGCTCATGACCGGTTGCGATCAGGCTGAAAAAGCGGCGCAACAAATGTTGAGCAAGACTGCTGAATCCGCTAAACAGGCAATTGATGACACCCACAAAGCAGCTGAACAAGCGCTCAGTGATGCCACGGGTGGGCTGATTGAAAAAGAAAAGCCTGAGCAAGAAAACGAAGAATCGTCCAAAGCTATCTAACCAGTCTTACTGCAGAGTCCGAGCACACTTATGGAATATCTTTTACAACTGGCTGCCAGCCCCGCAGCCTGGGTCGCTTTAGCCACGTTGATTGTGATGGAAATCGTGCTGGGCATCGATAACCTGATCTTTATCTCGATTTTGACCAACAAACTGCCAGAGCAGTACCGCACCAAAGCCCGTCGCATAGGGATTGGCATGGCACTGATTCTGCGACTGGGCTTGCTGGGTACCATTGCCTACATCGTTCAATTGACTACGCCAGTGTTTGAAGTACTGGGCAAGGCCTTCTCGTGGAAGGACATGATCCTGATTGCCGGTGGTTTGTTCCTGGTGTGGAAAGCAACCAGCGAAATCCACCACAGCATGACTCCGCAGGCGGAAGAAAAAACCGAGAGCGTGTCCTCGAAAGTCACTTTGGGTTTTGCCGCGGCTATCGGGCAGATCTTGATGCTGGACCTGGTGTTCTCCATCGACAGCATTATTACTGCCGTAGGCATGACCGAGCACTTGCCGATCATGGTGATTGCAGTTGTAGTGGCAGTGCTGGTGATGTTGCTGGCTTCGGAGCCTCTGGCCAAGTTCATCAATGACAACCCGACCGTGGTGATGCTGGCGCTGGCCTTCCTTATCATGATCGGCATGACCCTGATCGCCGAAGGCTTTGGCGCCCATGTACCTAAAGGGTATGTGTATGCGGCGATGGCATTCTCGGCCACTGTTGAAACACTCAACATTCTGGCGCGGCGGGTACGAGAAAAACGTCAGGCTGCCCTGGTGAAGTAAGCGGACATTGCTGTTAAAAAGCCGTCCACCCTGTATGGGGTGGGCGGCTTTTTTGTGGGAACTTTCAAATCCTGGGTCTGCCTCACAATCCGATATAACCGCTTTCCAGTTTTGTGTTTATCGAGCCGTGTGCGTCTAAGCGTTTTGGGGATGTAATGAGTCAAGTAATAACAAGCTATTAGTAACTTATTACGTTGACCGCTGTGACTACCCGTATGGGGGCTGATGTACCTGATGTGTAAACATCCAGTATTAAATGGTGGTTTGATTGTGTACTGTGCAGATCCTTAAATGCTAATCATTAGCATTTAAGGAGTTTGATTATGTCGGATGCTCTCCAGTTAGGCGCTACCTTTATCGGCGCTCAGCCAGCCAGCAAAGGGTATTCAACTTTCACATCACTCAACCTATCAAATTAAAGGGCAGGAAATAAAATGGGAGGATTGTGGATGAGCGCCTCCAGAGTCGCTGTACTAATAATGACGATCTTTGTTCAAGGGTGTGGGGATAACTCCGATGTCTCCTGCCCAGAGGCAGACCGTATCTTTTTTGACAACTCCATCAAAGGTCATTTAGAGCGTAATCCGGGGGAGGGTGGGATTGCGCATTACCAGCCAGACGGTGAGGCAATTTACGACAGTCACAACAACTGGTGGTCTGTGCCCTTCGTTTCAGACGCGAGACAAATGATTGCTATTGTGAGTTGTGATGGGCGCGTAGAGCTTTCCGAGCAGCGTTAAGTCAATTACTTGCGGGATTCAAAAGCTGGAGTTCAAAAGCGAGTATTCAGCCGATAACTTTTGCAGCGCGGATATCCAAGTATTTCAACGTGTAGCGTTGAGTTTCTGAAGTACAAAAGCCCATTAGCTCCCCCTGTTTGAGTAGGTGCTAATGGGTTTTTGCTGCGCCAACCACCAGTTTTTCAGGGGTGTCCAGCGGTTTGGCCTGCACCTGCGGGTGGTGATGGCGACTGATGCGCATCAGGCCCCAGAGCATGGCACCGGCAACGGCCAGCCAGCCTGTGATCAGCAGGAAAATAGTGAGTATCGGGCTCATCAGTGCCTCCTTTGCCCCCTACGGGCTCAAACACACGCTAAGCAGTGGACAGTCTAGTCTGTGCAGTGTTGCAGTCTATTGACCGAAGGTCGTGTTGGACTAACAGATTTGCTCTATCTCGACGATTGGGCTGTGGCTTAAGGCTATACCTCGCCTTATTGGCGCCCTATGATCGTCGGCCATGGCAGTCCTTACGGTCTGGCGTTCATTCAAGGCGAGGGAATATGCAGGCTGTAACTGGATTGATATCAGCGCGAAAGTGGCTGGCGGCGTTGTTAGCGTTGGCGATTGTAGGGTGTGCCAGTGTCGAATCGCCCGAGTTTCGGCGTTTGCCTGAGCGAGTCGAGCTCAATGGCGTGCCCTTTTTTCGCGGTAATGCCAATCAAGGTGCCCCGCAGACATTGGCCGGCATGCTCGGCGAGCAACGGATCAGAATCACCCCGGGGCTTTTGGTCAAGCCGCTGAAACTGCCGGAGGCCGAGGCGTCGTTGCAAGGCAGCATAGAACAACTGGCGGCTGGCTATGGGTTGATGGTTTACCCGCTGGACACGTCCTTGCATGCATTATTGGCCCAAGTGGCGGCAGGTTATCCGGTCATGTTGCGCTTCAATGACGGAACACTCTGGACAGAACCGCGCTACGGGATGCTTGTAGGGTACAACCGCGCCAAGGGGACGGTGCTGTTGCGGGCAGGCATGGAGCGGCGACGCCTTATGGACTTCGATACGTTCGAGTCAGCCTGGAAGGATGCGGGTGGTTGGGCGGTGTTGATCCTGTCGCCGACACAATTACCGGCCAATGTCGACAAGGCCCGCTGGTTGAAAGTGGCCAATGACCTGTCCCGCTCCGGTCAGGAACAGGCAGGGGCCAGAGCCATCAAGACCCTGGAGTCCCGCCCATAATTTGCGCGGGTATGCATCGCGAGCAGGCTCGCTCCCACAATAATCCCAGCACGGCTCGAACTCTGTGGGCGCCGAAGTTGAAGTGGGAGCGAGCCTGCTCGCGAAGGCACTCAATGACAGTCAAAAACCAAACTTGTCCCGCAGGCTGTAGTACCACGCACCCAAAGCGGTCAGCGGTGTACGTAGCAGTTGTCCTCCGGGGAACGGGTAATGAGGCAGGTCGGCAAAGGCATCAAAGCGCTCAGCCTGACCGCGCAGGGCTTCGGCCAGCACTTTGCCGGCCAGATGGGTGTAAGTCACCCCGTGACCGCTGCAGCCTTGGGAGTAATAGATGTTGTCACCGATACGTCCGACCTGAGGCAAGCGCGACAATGTCAGCAGGAAGTTACCCGTCCAGGCGTAATCAATCTTCACATCCTTGAGCTGCGGGAAGGCCTTTAGCATTTTTGGCCGGATAATCGCCTCGATATTGGCCGGGTCCCGCGCGCCATACACCACGCCACCACCAAAGATCAGTCGCTTGTCACCGGACAGGCGATAGTAGTCGAGCAGGTAATTACAGTCTTCGACGCAATAGTCCTGGGGTAGCAGCGTTTTGGCCAGCTCTTCGCTAAGGGGGTCGGTCGTGATGACCTGCGTGCCGCAGGGCATGGATTTGGAGGCCAGCTCGGGCACCAGGTTGCCCAGATAAGCATTGCCCGCAACGATGATGAACTTGGCCCTGACCTTACCCTGAGGCGTATGAACCACAGGGTTGGCACCGCGCTCAATACGGATCGCAGGTGACTGCTCGTAAATCTTGCCGCCCAGTGACTCGACGGCGGCTGCCTCACCCAGTGCCAGGTTGAGCGGGTGGATATGCCCACCACTCATGTCCAGCAGCCCGCCCTGATATTCGTCACAGGCAACCACTTCACGGATCCGGCGCTGATCCAGTAGTTCCAAGGACGTGTTGCCATAGCGTTCCCAAAGCTTCTTCTGAGCTTCCAGGTGGCCCATCTGTTTGCCAGTGATCGCAGCAAACACCCCACCGTCTTTCAAATCGCACTGGATCTGATACTTGGCCACCCGTTCACGAATGATCTTGGCGCCCTCAAAGGCCATATCCCCCAGCAGTTGCGCCTGCTTGGCACCCACCGTGCGCTCGATCACATCGATATCGCGGCTATAGCTGTTAACGATCTGGCCGCCATTACGCCCCGAAGCGCCGAACCCCACCTTCGCGGCTTCCAGTACCGTGACCGTGAAACCGGCCTCCAGCAAAAACAGCGCGCTCGACAGTCCGGTGTAGCCGGCGCCGATCACACAGACATCCGTCTCAACCTCACCCTGCAGGGCAGGGCGCTCAGGAGTCGAATTAGCTGAAGCCGCATAGTAGGACTGGGGATAGGGAGTGTTCGACATTCTGCAGCCTCTGTTTTATATTTTTTACGAGTGCGACCGATGCTACCTGAGTTGAAATCCCCCCGCCAGCCACTGGCAGATGAGCTTTTTTGTGGGGAAAATAAAAAATTCGACTATTCATAGGGTTAGCTGCAAAAAAGGTGTTGACACCCCTCCGCAAATCTATAGAATGCGACCCCACAGCAGGCACGTAGCTCAGTTGGTTAGAGCACCACCTTGACATGGTGGGGGTCGTTGGTTCGAGTCCAATCGCGCCTACCAAACAAAATCCGCTCTGCTGGGCGGTCTAGAAGGGCTCACCGAAAGGTGGGCCCTTTTTTGTTGTCTGCGATTTGCAAAACGACTTCTCGTAGTGCCAAGAGAGCATAAGCCACCACCTGTTCCGGCGGCGTGGCTCATGGCCTCACTAGAACTCGGTTGGCTCTGCGCATGCTCAAAGAATTATCGGCTACGGCGACCAGGGACTGATCGCGCTTTTGACCTGTCAGGCCTGTGCCAAAGTGCGAGGGCGGGTGCAGGCCCCGATGATACGAGGCCTGCTATAAAAATCAGAACGCCAGACCGACCTTCACGCCGAACTCGTCACGCTTGAGTTTGGTGTTGTCGGCCACCGGCGAATCTTCGTCGATCTTGTACTCGGTACGGGTGTAGTACACGCCCGCGTTGATCGGCATGTCACCGTTCTGGTTCATCAGTAGCGAAACTTCCGCGTACGGGTTGGTACGGTCTTTCATGTCGACGCTGTCGCTGCCGAAGTCGTCGACCTTAATGCGTGCGCGCCCCCCCATGGAGTGACGGGCACCCACTTCAACTCGCAGGGTGGAGGTGTCGAACTGGTGGTTGTAACCCAGTGCTGCCTTGGCAAACGGCGATTTGAGGGTCAGCTTGGTGTCCAGATCGTTGATCTCAGGCTCGAAACGGGTCCAGCTGTAGCCGCCACCCACGATCACGTCAACGAAGTTGCGCGCATCCAGCGCGGCACGCCAGCCCAGGTCCAGGTCGGCTTGGGCTTCCTTGAGCTTGTTGTCATTCTTTTTGCTGTATTTGGCTTCACCACCGATCTGGTAGATGAAACCAGATTCGGCGGTCATCTTGTTGCCGAAGTTAGCGAACACACCGCCTTGGCCCAAATGCTCCTTGTCGGACTCGCGACCGCCTTCAAACTTGAAATCGCTGTAGGAGCCCAGCAGGCCGATAGTGAAGAGGGGGTCGGTGCTTGGGGCGGCCATCACTGCCAATGGTGCGCTGAACAGCGCGAGGGCACAGGTGTGACGCAGCAGTTTTGCAGTAAGCATTCGAGAATGTCTCCATGACGTAGATAAAAATATTGAACGGCGCTTTGATGTAACCCGTCCAAAAAAAGTTCCAAAAAATATCGGTAAAACCCGTCAATCCAGATCTGGGTTTTGCGTTGAGTTCAAGCGCTAAGGTGCTGAGCGCGCACCCGGCGATTGATCCAGGAAGGCTTGGCGCGTACGCGCTGACTCACCCGCCTGGCTGCCATGAACCCGCCGATTGTTCAATCATGCCATGCTCTGGCCTGAGGCTTTCCCTTGAACCGGCAATGGAAACTGGCCTGTCTTAAACTTGAAACATTTTGTCGCGTAGAAACATTACTGAAATATTTCATTCTTATTATCAGGGGAGGTTTTTCTCAGGGTATCTGTCTTATGCGCCGCGCTGTATTCAATCTGAAAGGGGGCGTTGGCAAATCCAGCATTGCCTGCAATCTGGCAGCTGTCAGTGCTGCTGAAGGCTATCGCACGCTCCTCGTGGATCTCGATCATCAGGCTAATGCCACCCACTATCTGACGGGGCTCTCAGGTGATGATATCCCTATGGGGATTGCCGACTTTTTCAAGCAAACCCTCTCCAGTGGCCCCGCCAGCAAAAAGAATCGAGTCGCAATCACTGAAACGCACTATGACAACCTGCACTTGGTCACGGCTAATGGTGAGCTTGCTGAGCTCCAGTCAAAGCTCGAGTCGAAATTCAAGGTCAATAAACTGCGCCGCTTGTTGGTCGAGCTTTCGCAGGATTACGAGCGTATTTATATCGATACGCCGCCCACGCTTAATTTCTACTCATACAGTGCGCTGATCGCCGCCGACCGTGTGTTGATTCCCTTCGATTGCGACAAATTTTCCCGTCAGGCGCTTTACAGCGTCATCGCGCAAGTGGCCGAATTGAAGGCTGACCATAATGAATCGTTGGTCGTCGAGGGCGTGGTGGTCAACCAGTTTGTAGGGCGCGCCAGTTTGCACCGCCAGCTTATCGACGAATTGATAGCGGAGGGTATGCCTGTATTGCCCAACTATTTGAGCAGCACAATCAAAATGCGTGAGTCCCATGAGGCGTCTGTGCCCATGATTCACTTGGCGCCACGGCATAAGCTTTCATTGGAATATGTAAGCCTTTTTTCAGCGTTGGAGCAGGCGAGTTAATCGCAAGGGCAAGGTAGATACTGCCCAGGATGAGTGCGGCGCTGGAGCAGGCCAGAGGTGAATCAGTGACCGTCCATGCATCGCTGTCTTCGATAACCGCCTATGAAAGCTACGGATTCACACTTGCAGGGGGCGTGGGGGCGTGGGGGCGCTCGCAGGGTTGGTCTATCAGCCGATGGAGAAGCGGCTGCCCGAAACGAAACGTGCTAACCGACCCAATGTCACTCAGACCCAGCTCCCGCTGTGAATGAGTGACACGCATCGAGCCGGTGCTAAACGACGCTGACCGCTAACGATCTTTGCCGACGATAAAGAATCGTTGTCGCTGTAAATCCGCACACTGCCGCGAACATCAACCAGTACGCAGGTGAAGCCTTATCCCCGGTGGCCTGAACAAGCAGGGTCGAGATTGCCGGAGTGAAACCGCCAAACACCGCAGTCGCCAGGCTGAAGGCCAGGGAGAACCCGACCACACGTACGTTTTGTGGCATCACTTCGGTCAGTGCCGCGACCATGGCGCCGTTGTAAATACCGAAGAAGAATGAGAAGTACAGCAGAACAGCAAGCAGTCGTTCGAAGCTGGCGGCTTGCGCCAGCCAGTGCATGGCGGGGTAGGCGGTGAAGATGCACAGCAAGGAAATCGCCAGCAACAGAGGCCGACGCCCGATACGGTCAGAGAGTGCGCCGCCCACAGGCAGCCAGAAAAAGTTGCTGATGCCCACCAGCAGAGTCACCACCAGGCTGTCAGTGGTGCTCAGGTTCAGTACGGTTCTGCCAAACGTTGGGGTGTAAACCGTGATCAGGTAGAACGTGGTTGTGGTCATGGACGCCAGCAAGCCGCCTGCCAGAACGGTACGCCAGTTGTCACGCATCGAGCGAAAAACCTCGCGGGTTGTTGGCCGATGGTGGCGTGCCGTGAAGGCTTCGGTTTCTTCCAGGGAGCGGCGAATAATGAAAATGAACGGGATGATCACGCAGCCAATAAAGAACGGAATGCGCCAGCCCCAATCGGCGATTTCAGCGGCCTGCAAGGTGGCGTTGATCGTGTAGCCCAATGCAGCTGCGACGACGATTGCAACTTGCTGACTGGCGGATTGCCAACTGGTGTAAAAACCGGTGCGCCCCGGTGTAGCTATTTCCGCGAGATACACAGAAACACCACCCATTTCCGCGCCGGCGGAGAAGCCCTGTAGCAGCCTGCCCAACAACACCAGAATCGGAGCCGCTATGCCGATACTGGCATAGCCCGGTACCAGGGCGATTAATACAGTACCGGCCGCCATGATCGACAGCGTCACGATGAGCCCTTTGCGACGGCCCACCTTGTCGATGTAAGACCCCAACACAATCGCACCCAGCGGACGCATCAGGAAGCCTGAGCCGAACACGGCGAAGGTCATCATGAGCGAGGCAAATTCGCTGGTAGCAGGAAAGAACGTCCGGGAGATGTAGGTCGCATAAAACCCGAACAAGAAGAAGTCGAACTGTTCAAGAAAGTTGCCGCTGGTGACCCGCAAGATGGCGCCCAGTTTTGACCCCTTGGCGCGGGTTGTTGTCGTTGTAGTTTTCATCATGGCTACCGTTGTGCTCACTATTGTTATTGGAATGAGTGACCTGACCGTCAGTCGCTGCCGGCGTTAATCGGGTTGGGTTGACGCTTTTCGATGGCGTGTTTGAGCAGCGCTGCACTGCGGAAGACTCCATGGGCAAACTTGCTGTAGGGCATGGTCAGGAAAAACGCCATGACCAGCCCGAGATGGATAGCCAGCATCAAGCCCAATGCGCTGGTTTCGCGAAACGCCAGGAGCGCCAGGCCGCTTGCGCTCACCAGAAACAGCAGGGCGATGAAGCCCAGGTCCATGGGTTTTTGTTTCTCGTCGCCGTGGGCAGGGTTGCGGCGCAGGTTCAGCCAAAGGAGACCTGCGGGACCGATCAGCAGGCCAATGCCACCGACAATGCCCAGCATCACGGGCAGGCTAAACACCGGGTAAGGCGCCGACCACTTCAGCAGATAGTGATACAGCGTGGCGACACCGGTTGCTGCGAAGCACAGCATGAAGCCGTAGAAGGTGAGGTGGTGAAACCGGCGGCGCCATAAGGTAAATGTATCGTCGGCGTTGTTGCAGCCCTGACCATGACCGCCGTCCAGGTATTTGAGTTGAGCAACGTTGGCCGTCGCCTCCAGCGCCGCTGAGGTTTTTAACGGCAGGGAGGCTGCAGGCGGTGAGATGTTGTGCCAGAAGCGCCGTACTCCCAGGGTCAGCGCAAGTACCGCAAAACCGAACACTGCGCCAAACATTAGCGCCAGGGTGTTGTGCGGGAAAATCCCGTAGAAGTTGCCTCCAGGGATCGCGGTGAACAGGTTGCCCATGATCATCAGTGTCAGGCATAAAAACAGTGCCAGGCCCGCTCCGGATGCCAGCGCCAGTGTCAACCCGTTGCGCTGATACAACTTGCCCATCGCCCGTGGCCACGCGTATTCGGCGTAGGTATCAAGCCGCACTTTGGCCATGGCTTTCGGGACATTGACCTCGAACTCATGGGGGGCGGCGTATTGGCAGGCGTGCAGGCATGCGCCGCAGTTGTGGCACAGGTTTGCCAGGTAATGAATATCCGCCTGAGTGAACTCCAGGCGCCGTGTCATTGCCGGAAAAACCGCGCAGAAGCCTTCGCAGTAACGGCAGGCATTGCAGATGGTCATCTGCCGCTGGACTTCACTTTCGTCAAGGTTCAGGGCCGGTATCAGCTCGCCCGACGCGTTGGGATCAAACAGTTGCATGTCGAGACTCCGTGTTCGCAGATGAAGCGCCAAAGCCCACCGAGGCCGCCGCTTGCACACCGGCAATACGGCCGAACGCAGTGCCGATGGCCATGCCTATGCCGGCGGTGTATCCCTTGCCCAGAACATTTCCGGCCATCATTTCTCCGGCTACGAACAGGTTGGGGCTCGCCTTGCCGTTGAAATGCACGGCGGCGGTGTGGTCGGTTGCAAGGCCCAGGTAGGTGAACGTGACACCCGGTTTCAGCGGGTAGGCATAGAAAGGTGGTTTGACCAGCGGCCTTGCCCAATGGGTCTTGGCAGGTGTCAGCCCTTGTGTGTGACAGTCGTCCAGCGCGGTGTGGTCGAACGTGCCGACGCGACAGGCGTTGTTGTAGTCCTCGACGGTCTTGACGAATTGCTCTTGAGGCAGGTTCAGTTGGCGGGCCAGGTCCTGCAGAGTATTGGCTGTGGTCCCGGGGAATACGGGCGGCATGAAGCGGCCGATGGCTTGTTGATCGATGATCGAGTACGCCTGCTGGCCTGGTTGTCTGGCGACCAGGCGCCCCCAGATCGCATAGCGCTTAGGCCAGAAATCCTCGCCCTCGTCATAAAAGCGTTCGCCATCACGATTGACTACCACCCCAAGCGAAACGCAGTCGATACGTGTGCAGATGCCGCCGTCGTACAGGGGCGCGCGGGCATCAATTGCTACCATGTGGGCCTGGGTCGGATCGCCGATCACATCAGCGCCCAGATCAAGCATGCGCCGGAGCACAACGCCGGTATTGAATCGGGTTCCACGGATCAGGAAGTTATCGGACGGCCACTCACCGCGTTCGTTCTGGCCCCACGCTTCGCGGAGCCACTCACGGTTGGACTCGAAACCACCGCTGGCCAACACGCACGCCCGGGCTTCAATGCGTTCAGCCGCCATAGGCTGGCCATCAACCAGGTGCTCGCCAATGTGGGCTGCGACGAACTTGTCGTCGTCCAGCTCAATGTCGGTCACTTGAGCGTTGTAGCGGATTTTTACACCCAGGCGTTCGGCACTGCGGTAGTACGCATTGATCAATGCTTTGCCGCCACCCATGAAAAAAGCATTGGTACGCGCCACATGCAGTGCGCCAGACAATGGGGGCTGAAAATGCACGCCGTGAGCGCGCATCCAGTCGCGACAGGTGGACGATGCGCGGATAGCGATGCGCGCGAGTTTCTCATCCGTAATACCGCCGGTGACTTTCAAAAGATCTTGCCAGTACTCTTCTTCCGGGTAGGCATCGATCAGCACGTCCTGCGGCTCATCGTGCATGCAGCGCAAGTTGCGGGTGTGTTGTGAGTTACCCCCGCGCCAGATTTTCGCAGAGGCTTCCAGCAGCATCACGCTGGCGCCAGCTTCTCGCGCCATTAGAGCGGCGCACAAGGCTGCGTTGCCACCCCCCACGATTAAAACATCGATCATTATCGCTCCTCGATTTGCAAGGAGGCGGGAACGAAGTGCTCCTTGCGAGTTGAGGGCACGATAGAGGCGGGGGGGGGAGGGCCGAAAGGCTGCTTTTGACGCGGGGTGTTTAGTTTTGCTAAAGGCTTGGCCTTTACACGATACCGCTCAACTTGAGGCTGAACCCGGGATTAAGCGTCCTGTTCCTCAATCCACGTTGCTCCCGGCCACTGTTTGTCGACAACCAGTTGCCGCGCTACGTCGACCATGACCAACCGGGTTGCCAGCGCAGCCGGCGACAATTCGTCGTCAGCCAATGTGGCCAGAAGGTTGCGTCGTCCCACATGGGGATCGGCAATTCTGACCAGTGAGAGTCCGGACTCGTCTTTCAATGCCGCTGCGGCTCCCGGTTGAATGGTCGCAGCATGACCGGCCCGGACGGCGTTCATCAGAACGGCGAGTCCGTCCACTTCCATGATGACATTGGGTGTTAAACCGACCCGCTCGAACGCGCTCACCAAGGCCGTACGCAAACCGTGCTGCGCACTGGGCATGACCAGCGGCAAGCCACCAAGGTCTGCCAGCTGCACGCTGTCACCACAAGGCGCTTGGGGCAGAGTGGGGGAGGCAATGACAAACAGCTTTTCGTCCAGCAGGGGAGTCACGCTCCAGCGTTTACCGCCTTCGAGCTGGAACAGAATGGCCAGGTCAATTTGTCTGGCGTTGAGCTGTGCAGCCAGGTGCCCGGAGAGCATTTCTACGAGGTGCAGTTGTATGTCTGGATACCGGGCACGCATTGCGTTGATCAACGGCAGGGCGAGCACTGTGGCGGTGGTGGGTGGCAGGCCCACGCTCACGTAGCCACTCATTCGCCCGCGATGGGCCGCCATAATGGCGTTTTCGGCTTGGCGCAGTGTCAGTTGGGCGTGGTGTAAAAAACCAAGGCCGGCGCTTGTCGGCGTCACGCCAGTGGTGGTGCGATTAAGAAGGCGGGTGCACAGCTCGCTTTCGAGCTTTGAGATCTGCTGGCTGAGGGCTGACACCCCAACGTCCAGTTCCAGTGCCGCACGCCCGAGACTGCCATGTTCGATGATTTTGACGAAATAGCGCAGCTGTCTTAATTCCAATGTCAGTGTCCCGCGAAACAGTTATTTGAATCCCTGATCGTTTGCTGCCGCACAAATCAGATCAAGTCTGGCGGCGTGAGCAACTTCTCGAAATAGACGCGCTTGAAGCCGTCTTCAGTGCGTTGCCCAACGTTTGCATACCCAAGTCTGGGGTAGACCAACAGATTGTCGGCCATCATCTCATTGGTATAAAGCTGCACGGCATGCATGCCACGCTTGTGGCCGGCGCTTTCACAAAAGGCAATGAGCGATTTGCCCACGCCGAGCCTTGGAGGTGTGACCTCCCGGCGATGTGCCGGGAGCGACTGGCACAGTGAACAGACGGGAGAATCAATGTGGCTTGAGGTCGGTCAGGTAGCTGGCGATGTCTTCGCCGCGTTGCGCGAACTCTTCGACATCGTTTTCAAATGACGTGACATCCCTGGGTCGGTACTCATGCAGGCACAGCACAATGGCCTGCTGAAAGTCATCTGAACTGATGTGTACACCGAACTCATCGAAAGCGCTTTTTAACGCCAGGTGAAAGCGTTGATCGTCCAATGGATCCCCGCTGTGCCATGTCTCTGCCGAGAGCCAGGGTTTCAACAACGTCTTTAGTTTTTCCATATCCATAATGATTTTCCTTCAATTGCCGAAATCGGTGGCAAGTCTCTGCACGTTCTTGCGCTGATCATCAAGGTTCTACCGGACTTTGACGGTTATGCAATAGCACCGCGAGGGAAGTTGAATCCGTGTTGCGAATATCGCGGTCACAAGCCAAAGCAAAGGGTCATCCCGGTCTGGTTTAACCCCTCAGATAAGCCTCGAAGTGGGAAGCCCGTTTGGCGAGGCTTTCGGTGTGTGCCCGATATAGCTCGAAGCGAGGTTTTTATTCCATAAAACACGTACAAATGAGATTTATAGTACGTTTTAATCTATTCAAATGACTTTGAAATGATTGGAGTATTGGTCTTTGAAAACTATGGCGCTCTTCCCTCTCGGCTTCGCACTGCTTGCGACCTGTGCCACGGCTTTTGCCGGTCCCACCCTGGATCGCGTGACCCAAAAAGGGGAGATGACGGGCGTGCTGATGGAGAGCTATCCGCCGTTTTCCTTTCTCAATGATCAGAACCAACTGGACGGGTTTGACGTGGATGTCGCCAAGGCCGTGGCGCAACGGCTAGGGGTCAAGCTCAAGCTGGAAACACCGTCCTGGGATGTGATCGCCGCTGGCC
>NZ_JYKZ01000126.1 GCF_001043005.1 Pseudomonas psychrophila | reverse complement strand
CCCTTGAGCAGCATGTAAGGACCATGCGTCAGGTGCTGCCCGAGAACTGCGAATTGTTCTACGCCGCCAAGGCCAACCCGGAAGCACGGGTGCTGAAAACCCTTGCGCCGTGGGTGGACGGTTTCGAGGCAGCGTCAGGGGGCGAGCTGACGTGGCTGCATGAGCAGTGCCCCGACCAGCCGCTGATCTTTGGCGGCCCCGGCAAACTCGATCACGAGCTGGACCTTGCCCTGCAATACCGGATTTCAGCGTTTCATGTGGAGAGCGTAACCGAACTGCGCAGCCTGGCACGCATCGCACGCCAACGCGGCGAGCGGGCGCCGGTCATGCTCCGGCTTAACCTGAAGCTGGCCCGGGCACCCCAGAGCCGATTGGTCATGGGAGGCAAACCCACACCGTTCGGACTGGATGAGGAAGGCCTCGCAAGCGCCCTTCAATTATTGCAACAAGAGCCGTCTCTGGAGCTCAAGGGGCTGCACTTTCACTTGCTGTCCCACCAG
>NZ_JYKZ01000125.1 GCF_001043005.1 Pseudomonas psychrophila | reverse complement strand
CAGCAGGTCTTGCAGCATGAAACGACCGGCACGCGTACCGGCATCGACTGCAGTCAGGATGAACAGGGCTTCGAACAAAATGGCGAAGTGATACCAGAACGCCATGGTGTTTTCGCCCGGCAACACGTTATGCAGGATCTGTGCGATGCCCACTGCCAGGGTTGGCGCGCCGCCGGCACGTGCAAGAACGGTTGTTTCACCGATGTCTTTGGCCAGAGCCGTCAGGGCATCCGGGGTAATGGCAAAGCCCCAGCTGCTGATCGTCTGCGCTACACCGACAACATCGGACCCGACAATGGCTGCCGGGCTGTTCATGGCGAAGTACACGCCCGGCTCGATCACCGATGCGGCAACCATCGCCATGATGGCCACGAAGGACTCCATCAACATGCCGCCGTAACCGATGTAGCGCGCGTTGGTTTCGTTATCCAGCAGCTTGGGCGTGGTGCCCGAGGAGATCAGTGCGTGGAAACCCGATACCGCACCGCAGGCAATGGTGA
>NZ_JYKZ01000124.1 GCF_001043005.1 Pseudomonas psychrophila | reverse complement strand
CCTGATGGATGAAGCCTTCAGCGCGCTTGATCCCTTGATCCGGGCTGAAATGCAGGACCAGTTGCTTGAGCTGCAGCGTACGCTGAAAAAAACCATCGTCTTTATTACCCATGATCTGGACGAAGCCCTGCGCATTGGCAACCGGATTGCCATCCTCAAGGACGGTCAGTTGATTCAGGTGGGCACGCCCCAAGAGATTCTGCTGTCGCCGGCCGATGAGTATGTCGACCGTTTTGTGCAGCGCCGCCGTACGCCAGTTGATTGAGTCGGCACAGGATTGAAGCTCATGTTGCTATTGGGTGCGCATAGGCCGAACTGCTTTAAAGCAACCGGTGTTCAAAACAAAAAAAGGCCCGCCGGGCTAAACCGGGCGGGCCTTGAGAATCAGCGAGCAATCAGTGCTGTGTGCTGTCCTGTGTGGTCGGCAGCGCGATCAGCTGTTTTTCCTGGTTCCAGTCGAACGGTTCGTCGTTTTGTTCAGCTTCGTAGCGACGCTCTTCCA
>NZ_JYKZ01000123.1 GCF_001043005.1 Pseudomonas psychrophila | reverse complement strand
AGATGGGTTGGCCTTCAACCTCTTCGGCACGAGGACGAATAATGGTCAGTGGTGGCATGACGCTGTTCCTGGAAGGAAGGAGCGTTGAGCATAACCCAACGCTCCAGTGCTGGCAGCGGACTCTCTTTTCCTACTGGCTGAAAGCACCTTCAGACAGGTGGGTTTCGATGGTGACATCTGCGGTTGTCATCAATTTATGCAGTGGGCACTTGTCGGCCACACGGTGCAGTTCATCGCGCTGTGCATCCGTCAATACCCCTTTGAGCGTCAGCTTGACGTGCAGGGCGTACTTGCCTTGCTGCTCTTCACTGGCATCGTGCTTAACCTCCACCGTCACCCCGGTGAGCGGAATGTCCTTCTTCTGCGCGTACAGCCTGAGGGTCAAGGCCTTGCAGGCACCCAGCGCAGCATCGAAGTAATCGTGGGGAGAAGGCGCAGAGCTTTCGCCGCCCATGGAGGTGGGAAGGTCAGCAAACACTTCGTGATCATCGATCATGACACTGTGG
>NZ_JYKZ01000122.1 GCF_001043005.1 Pseudomonas psychrophila | reverse complement strand
CGTCAATGGCATGTTCACCCAAGTGCGCGAGCGCAGCCCGGTCACGGCGGCAACGCCCGAGTTGCTGGCGGCACTGGCGCGCCTGGCAGAACCTGCAGCGCTGGTGGTGCCTGAACCGCAACCCGCAGCGGCTGTGACCAGCGACAGCAGCGATATCACCGATGACGAGTTCGAGTTGCTTCTGGACTCGTTGAATGCAATCAAGGCCGATGCCCCGGCCATCGCCGCCAGTGATGACATCAGCGATGCCGAGTTCGAGTCGCTGCTCGATCAGTTGCACGGCAAGGGGCGTTTCTCTGCGGACACCGTGGCGGACACGGTACCCGATGCGGTACCTGCCGCCGCGGTAGAGCCCGCCGAAGCTGGCAATGAAATCACTGACGATGAGTTTGAAGCGTTACTGGATCAGTTGCATGGCAAAGGTGCATTCAGCAGCGATGCGCTGCAGGCATCCGCCGTACCTGTCACCGAGGCTGCCGTCTCGGCCACGGTTGCCGCGCCATCCG
>NZ_JYKZ01000121.1 GCF_001043005.1 Pseudomonas psychrophila | reverse complement strand
GATTGCACTTTCGTGGTCATGCTCCCCGGCGACGGTGTGGCGCATTCCAACTTTGGCAATATCGTTCACGACCTGGTGCTGTTGCACAGCCTGGGTGTGCGGTTGGTGCTGGTCCATGGTTCGCGCCCGCAAATCGAAAGCCGCCTCGAAGCCCGGGGTCTGGTTCCGCATTACCACAAGGGCATGCGCATCACCGATGCACCGACCCTGGAATGTGTGATCGACGCCGTAGGCCAGTTGCGCATAGCGATTGAAGCGCGCTTGTCGATGGACATGGCGTCATCGCCGATGCAAGGGTCGCGCTTGCGTGTCGCCAGCGGCAACCTGGTCACCGCACGCCCGATCGGGGTGCTGGATGGTGTGGACTATCACCACACCGGCGAAGTGCGCCGGGTTGATCGCAAGGGCATCAATCGCTTGCTGGATGAGCGTTCGATCGTGCTGCTTTCGCCATTGGGTTACTCACCGACCGGTGAAATTTTCAATTTGGCCTGTGAAGATGTCGCCA
>NZ_JYKZ01000120.1 GCF_001043005.1 Pseudomonas psychrophila | reverse complement strand
CTCGATTCTTGCGCTCTACAGCCGCCGCCTCTGGCTAACAGCCAGTGTTAACCTGCACCCACTTTTCGGCCCATGACGGGTTCAGCAAAGACCGCATATCTTTCAACAGAACGGACATTGAACGGGTCAATTGATGAAAAAACCTTTAGGCGTATTGGTAGGGATTGTCGTTGTCGTCGGCGTTATAAGCACGGCTGGCGCGTGGTACACCGGGACCAAAATTGAAAGCGTTTTACAGGCGTCGATTCAGAAGGCCAATCAGGAGCTTGCATCGCAACTGGAGGGTACCTCGGTCCACGGTACTGTCGAGCTGGTTTCACTGGAGAGTCGTTTCTATAGCAGCACGGCACGCTATCGAGTCAACGTACAAGACGACGCTTCCGGCCCGGATGCCCAGCCGCTGGAATTGCTGATAGTCGATGAACTCGAGCATGGCCCCTTGCCCTGGTCACGTATCAAGACCTTCAAGTGGCTACCTGTGATGGCGAGTAGCAGCTATGTGCTGGAGG
>NZ_JYKZ01000119.1 GCF_001043005.1 Pseudomonas psychrophila | reverse complement strand
CGCGGTGGTCGGGTGGGTGCCGGTGCCAAACGCCAGGCCCGGATCGAGCAGCAGGTTCACGGCGCCCGGCTCGGGAGCTGCGTGCCAGCTGGGTACGATCCACAGGCGCTGGCCGAAGCGCATCGGGTGGAAGTTGTCCATCCAGCTGCGTTCCCAATCCTGGTCTTCGATGACTTCGGCGTGGTGCTCGGGCAAGGGCGAGCCGGTCAGCAGTTCCAGATGGGACAGAACGAGTTTGGCTTCGGTGCCGCCTTCGAACAGTGCCAGCAAGTGGGTGTGCGACCACAGTGGGGTGGTGTTGAGTTCAGGTTCAAAGATCGGTTGATCTTCGGCGTCCATGAACGTGACCGAAACAGCGCCGACTTCGAGGAAAGCGTCTTCGTAGGTTTCGGCTTGTTCCGGGCTGATGGCGAGGCGTACTTGCAGCCAAGGCATGGCGGGCACCTTTGAATTAAGAGGAATATGCAGCCTGTCGGGCCGCGAAAGCGCGCAAGTTTACGCGAGCAGGGGCGTG
>NZ_JYKZ01000118.1 GCF_001043005.1 Pseudomonas psychrophila | reverse complement strand
TCGGTGACCTGCTGCTTTGGCTGCCAAACGAAGAACGGCTACGGAGCCCGCATCTGCTCTCATTACCAGTGGGTGGATTCCTGATCCCGGAGCCATTGATCGGCGACTTCGACTGCGCGCGGCCATACCTGCACACCCCCAAAGATGCGGATGTCGTGCAGCCCGGCGATGTCATTGCCATCACACCCGGCAACGCGTTGGTGCGAGTGCTCTATCGACGAGGCTCAGACAGCAACCTGCTGTTAATGACCGATCGTTGCAACAGCCTCTGCCTGATGTGCTCGCAGCCGCCCAAAGATATCGATGACCGCTGGCACATCGAGGAGAACCTACGGCTGATCGGCCTGATGGACCCGGGCGAAGAAAATCTGGGAATCAGCGGTGGAGAACCAACGCTTTATCGCGACGGCCTGCTGGAAATCCTGGCCAAGTGCAAAGCCGTTTTGCCACAGAAATCCATTCATGTACTCAGCAACGGGCGTCTGTTCCAAGACCCGAGCTGGATCGCAGCGCTCT
>NZ_JYKZ01000117.1 GCF_001043005.1 Pseudomonas psychrophila | reverse complement strand
CCAGGTAATCCCCATGCATTCGTAATACCGGAAATCCCAGGATGCACCCCGCCATCGCTGCCGCAATCGCCGCCAGCGGCAGCACCGTCCAAAAGCCCAACCCCAAATACTGGTAACCCAGCGCCAGACCATAAGCGCCGATGGCGTAGAACGCGACATAACCCAGGTCGAGCAGCCCTGCCAGCCCGACCACGATGTTCAGCCCCAGGCCGAGCAGCACATAGATCAGACCGAGAATCACCACCGTCAGCAGGTATTTGTTGGCAAAGAACGGAAACACTATGGCAATCACGATCAGCAGCGGGACAATCCAGCGCAGACGCGTTTTATAGTCAGGCGGCAATACATGCACACCGGAGCCGCTGGATTCAAACCCCTGAAGGATTTTCAAACCTTTGGCCGTTTGCAAAAACAGGCTGAGGGCAAAACGCCCGACCATCACGATGGCCACCAGCCAACCGACGCGTGCCGGTTGCAAATTAAAGCTGTAACCGTCGAGCACTACCCCCACGATAGG
>NZ_JYKZ01000011.1 GCF_001043005.1 Pseudomonas psychrophila | reverse complement strand
GTGGGATCTGTACCTTTGCAGCTACCCTTTGGGCAGGCTTGAGCGCGGTGCAAAACGCGTCTCAAGCCTGTAAATGTGTAAACGATGTACCCGGTTAGATGTGTAAAGGATGTACCGGTCTCTACAGTGAGGGGCTTTTGACCTTCCATAAAAAATCCCGCACACATAGGCGGGATTTTTTGTTTTTTGTCAGGGTTTAGAAGCGGAACACTTCCATATCCGTACGAATCGGTGCAGCCATCGGGATCCGGGGCTTCTCGGCGCTCTGTTTGGGTGCAGCCTTGGTCTCGGGCTTGCGCATCTCAACCAGCGGCGGCTGATTGGCCAATGGCTTGAGCGCCACCGCCAACTGCTCACTCAACTGTTGCAGCAGTTGCCCTTGAGCCTTGACCTGATCAGCCGTGGAGCCCGAGTGTGGCTGCTCCAGGTGAACAATGCGGTTGTCACGCACCTGACCGCGACGATCGATCAAACGCCATTGCGCATCCAGTACCGCAGGCAGATTCTTGCCCGAGTCCAGGCGAGTGATCGACAACAGCACCTGCACATCCGGACTGAAGCCCGCAGTGGCCGGCGACAGGACGACACGCTGGCTGTCCAGACGCCACGCCAGCTGGCGCACCAGCAGTTGGTCGATGTCTGAAGACAGGCTGCCAGCCCATCGACCATCGGTGGCTGCACTCAGGCTGCCATCGGGTTGACGTTGCAGCAGTGTTTCACGTTGCAGGTAGTCGGCCACGCTGATCGGGCCAAGCACCACGGCCATGCCGGCGCTTTGCGCGGGCTGGCCTGGGGCGCCGCTGTCCAGCTGGTACAAGGCCGCTGGCTGGTGCGTTGTGCACCCCGCCAGACCCAGCACACCGGTCAGCAACGCAATTATAGGAAGGCGTAGAACGTTCATCATTCCATCCAGGTGGCCGCCATAGGGCCAGCCGCAGTGTGATTCTCGAAAGGTTCGCAAAGCACATTGCCATTAAGCCGTGCCGCAAACGCGGCATATCATCCGCGAATATTGGACCTGACTCCAGCGCTGTCGCGCCGATCTGCGCGTAAAAACGCAGATCGGGCACGCTAAACAGCCTTAATTGGGCGTTTCTACCAACAAGGCATCCACACGCTGGAAGCCACGGGGCAGTTTATTACCCCGACGACCGCGCTCACCCTTGTAGTGTTCCAGGTCATCCGCCTTGAGTGACAGTGTGCGCTTGCCCGCCTGCAATACCAGCGTGGCGTTGTCTGGCAGCACGGCGAGGTCGGTCACGTACTCTTCGCGGTTCGCCACTCGGTCGCCGGGAATGCCGATGATCTTGTTGCCCTTGCCCTTGCCCAGTTGCGGCAAGTCGCTGACTTTGAAAATCAGCAGACGACCTTCAGTGGTCACCGCCGCCAGCCAGTTGTGCTCACGATCCGACACCGGCCGCGGTTGCATCACCTGAGCGCCTTTCGGCAGGCTGAGCAGCGCTTTACCGGCCTTGTTTTTGGCTTGCAGGTCTTCACCCTTGACCACAAAACCGTAACCGGCATCGGAGGCGATAACGTACAGCGCATCGTCTTCAGGCAACAGCACGCATTCGAAGGTCGCGCCCGGCGGCGGGGTCAAGCGTCCGGTCAGCGGCTCGCCCTGGCCACGGGCCGAAGGCAAGGTGTGCGCTGCCACCGAATAGCTTCGCCCCGTGGAGTCGATAAACACCGCAAACTGGTTGGAACGCCCTGCAGCGGCAGTCTTGTAACCATCCCCTGCTTTATAGGACAGGCCGGTAGCGTCAAGGTCGTGGCCTTTACCGCAACGAACCCAGCCTTTTTCCGACAGTACAACAGTGACCGCTTCGGTAGGAACCAACTCGTTTTCCGACAAGGCCTTGGCTTCAGCACGGGACACGATTGGCGAGCGACGGTCGTCGCCATAGGTTTCGGCATCGGCCAGTAACTCGGTACGTACCAGCTTTTTCAGCTTGGTTTCGCTGCCCAGCAAGGTTTGCAGCTTGGCTTGTTCTTTACGCAACGCATCCTGCTCGGTGCGCAGCTTCATCTCTTCAAGGCGGGCCAATTGGCGCAGGCGCGTGTCGAGGATGTAGTCAGCCTGGATTTCGCTTAGGGCAAAGCGTGCAATCAGCTCGGCCTTGGGGTGTTCCTCGGTACGGATGATATGAATCACTTCGTCGAGGTTCAGGTAGGCGGTGAGCAAACCGTCCAACAGGTGCAGGCGGCGCTCGACCTTATCGAGGCGGAACTGCAAGCGGCGGCGTACGACATTGATCCGGAACTCCAGCCACTCCACCAGCAAGGCGCGCAGATTTTTCAGCTGCGGCTTGCCGTCCAGACCAATGATGTTGATGTTGACCCGGAACGTGGACTCAAGCTCAGTCACGGCGAACAAGTGCTGCATCAGTTCGTCGAGGTCGACCTTGTTGTTGCGCGGAATGATCACGATACGGCACGGGTTTTCGTGGTCAGATTCGTCGCGCAGGTCGGTGACCATTGCCAGCTTGGTAGGCTTGGCCTGCATGAGAGCAGCGATCTGCTCCAGTACCTTGGCGCCCGAGACCTGATGCGGCAACGCGGTGACCACAATGTCGCCGTCTTCAACGTGATACAGGGCCCGCATGCGCACCGAGCCACGACCCGTCTGATAGATCTTCAGCAGGTCGGCACGCGGAGTGATGATTTCGGCCTCGGTCGGGTAGTCCGGGCCCTGGATGTGCTCGCACAGCTGTTCAACCGTGGCCTTGGGCTCATCGAGCAAGCGCACGCACGCACTGGCGACTTCACGCAGGTTGTGCGGCGGCACGTCAGTGGCCATGCCCACGGCAATACCGGTGGTGCCATTGAGCAGGATGTTTGGTAAACGCGCAGGCAAAACCGCCGGTTCGTCGAGGGTGCCGTCAAAGTTGGGAACCCAGTCCGCCGTGCCCTGGCCCAGCTCGCTGAGCAAGACTTCGGAATAACGCGACAAACGTGCTTCGGTGTAACGCATGGCCGCGAACGACTTGGGATCGTCCGGCGCACCCCAGTTGCCCTGACCGTCGACCAGGGTGTAGCGGTAGCTGAACGGCTGAGCCATCAGCACCATCGCCTCGTAGCACGCCGAGTCGCCGTGGGGGTGGAACTTGCCGAGTACGTCACCGACGGTACGCGCCGATTTCTTGTGCTTGGAGTCAGCGTCCAGCCCCAACTCGCTCATGGCGTAAACAATGCGCCGCTGTACGGGCTTGAGGCCGTCGCCGATGTGCGGCAAGGCCCGGTCCATGATTACGTACATGGAGTAGTTGAGGTAGGCCTGTTCGGTGAAGTCGGCCAATGACCGGCGTTCTACGCCGTCCAGGCTGAGATCAAGGGAGTCGCTCATGCGGACCTCATTCAATTCGTTGTCTGGCGCAGCAGCATGGTGCCGCCGCGCTGGGTAAATTCAAGTTTTTTGAGCGCACTCATGCCCAACAGCACCTGCTCGCCTTCAAGCCCTGGAGCAGCCACTGCACGCACGTCGCGCAACACAATGGCACCCAGTTGCAGGCGGTCGATGCGGGTCTGATAGCCCTGAGTGCGACCATTGGCGGTGTTGAGTGTCACCGCCAGCCCCTTGGGCAAGGCCAGTTGTCTGGCCAGTTCCATCGGCACCGCCACATCGGTGGCGCCGGTATCGAGTAAAAATTCCACTGGCACGTTGTTAATCCGGCCGCTGGCAACAAAGTGACCCTGCGCGTTACCGAGCAGTTTGACTTCGATGTAACCCTCGCCCTGTTGCGAGGAGACTTCGGTATTGGGGTTTTCCTGACGCTGTTCCCAGCGCCCGAAAAATTGCGCGGCCAGGTACAAACCGGCGCACCAGGCCACAATCATAAAGACTCGACCCACACCTTTACCCGGCGCTTGCTCGCTCATGATTTGGCACTCCAGCCACCTTGCGGGGCAGCAAAGCGCCAGACGATGGGGCGTTTCTCGCCATCGGCGCGTATATGGTTACCGTTATCGACACCGATCCAGGCACCTTGGGCATCCAGGCTCAAGGCCTCGGTATTGCCATAGCCGCTGTTATATAGCCGCGCGTCGGCCAATGCATCATTGGCAAACGACCAGCAACGTTCAATTTCACCTGTGTCCAGGGTACGACGACAAATGCGGTAGGCCATGCGCTCAAGGGTAAACAGCTTGCCCTCAAACAGCGCCAGGTCGGCAAAGTCCTTTTGCTGCGCCTTGGCCTTGAGTTGAGGCGGTGCCTGCTCCAAGCCACCTTCACTCATCAATACACAACCGTTCTCGCAGTCCCACACGCTTTGCTTTTTACGGATGGTCAGCAAACCGCGGCGCTCGCGTTCAGCCGCCAGCCAGATCTGGTTGCCCTGCGGGTTGACGGCGATGCCTTCAAACAGCGCATTGAAATGCAGCAACATGCCGCTGGCTCGGGCCTGACGCACCAATGAAGGGTCGATCTTGAGCCACGCCGGTGCACCCGCCGGTGGGATTTGCAACACCGCCGCATGGGCCTCACTCACCACGTAACGGTTGCCCGCGTCGTCGCAACTGATGCCTTCAAAATCCAGATCGCCACCGCGCAACGGGCTGATGGCTTTACCCATCATGCGCACACCCCACGGCAAACCGCTTTCGGGTGGTGGCGGAGCATCAATGTTCAGAGCCTCGGCTTGCCACTCGGCGTAGCGCTGGTCAAGGCGGTAGATCTGATCATCATCACGATCAGAGACCGCCAACAACTCACCCGAACACAGCGCGAGGCCGGACAGATTGCCACCTCGCATGCCTTCTACCGGATGCTCTGACTGCATGACCAATGCTGGCCACGTATTAGCCATTACTGGCGCAGTACCCAGGCAGAGCAAGCCCAGCAAGGCACTGCGCATCAGGCCAGCACCTGCGCCAGGTTACCTTTGGATTCAAGCCAGGTCTTGCGGTCACCAGCGCGCTTCTTGGCCAGTAGCATGTCCATCATTTCGGAGGTCGCGGCAAAATCGTCCAGGGTCAGTTGCACCAGACGACGGGTGTTTGGGTCCATCGTTGTTTCGCGCAGTTGCGGCGGGTTCATCTCACCCAGACCCTTGAATCGCGTGACCTGTGGCTTGCCGCGTTTTTTCTCGGCGACCAGTCGGTCAAGGATGCCATCACGCTCGGCTTCATCGAGGGCGTAAAAAATCTCTTTGCCCAGGTCAATGCGGTACAACGGCGGCATCGCCACGTAAACGTGACCGGCGTCCACCAGCGGACGGAAGTGCTGAACAAACAACGCGCACAGCAAGGTGGCGATGTGCAGACCGTCCGAGTCGGCGTCGGCAAGGATGCAGATTTTGCCGTAACGCAATTGGCTCATGTCGGCCGCGCCCGGATCGACACCGATGGCGACGGCGATGTTGTGTACCTCCTGGCTGGCCAGGACTTCGCTGCCGTCGACTTCCCAGGTGTTGAGGATCTTGCCGCGCAACGGCAGGATCGCCTGGAATTCCTTGTCTCGCGCCTGCTTGGCCGAGCCGCCTGCGGAGTCACCTTCCACCAGAAACAGTTCAGAACGCATCGGGTCCTGCCCGGCGCAGTCGGCCAGCTTGCCCGGCAAGGCCGGCCCCTGGGTAATCCGCTTGCGCTCGACCTTCTTGCTGGCCTTGAGCCTGCGCCCGGCGTTGTTGATTGCCAGCTCAGCCAGTTGCATGCCCAGCTCGGGGTTGGCATTGAGCCACAGGCTGAAGGAGTCCTTGATTACGCCCGATACAAATGCCGCCGCTTCACGGGAGGACAGACGTTCTTTGGTCTGCCCCGAGAACTGCGGTTCCTGCATTTTCATCGACAGCACGAACGCAATGCGCTCCCACACGTCTTCGGGGGCCAGCTTGACACCACGAGGCAGCAGGCTGCGGAACTCGCAGAACTCGCGCATCGCATCGAGCAAGCCCTGACGCAGACCGTTGACGTGAGTACCGCCTTGAGCCGTAGGGATCAGGTTGACGTAGCTTTCCTGAACGCTGTCGCCGCCTTCAGGCAGCCACAGCAACGCCCAGTCGATGGCTTCTTTATTACCGGCAAGACTGCCGCAGAACGGTTCATTCGGCAGGCGTTCAAACTCGCTGACTGCGTCGACCAGGTAGGAGCGCAGACCGTCTTCGTAATGCCACTCGACCTTTTCGCCGGTGTTTTTGTCTTCAAAACTGACCAGCAGCCCCGGGCACAGTACGGCCTTGGCCTTGAGCACATGCTTGAGGCGGCTGACGGAGAACTTTGGCGAATCGAAGTATTTCGGGTCCGGCGCGAAGTACACGCTGGTGCCGGTATTGCGCTTGCCGACCGTACCGATGACTTCCAGATCGGTCGCTTTATAGCCATCGGCGAAGGTCATCTGGTATTCGTTGCCGTCACGCTTGACCTTGACCCGAACCAGTGTCGACAGCGCGTTGACCACCGAAATCCCCACGCCGTGCAGGCCGCCGGAGAACTGATAGTTTTTGTTGGAGAACTTGCCACCCGCGTGGAGCTTGGTGAGGATCAGCTCGACACCTGACACGCCCTCTTCAGGGTGGATGTCCACAGGCATGCCGCGCCCGTCATCGCTGACTTCCAGCGAGTGATCGGCGTGCAGGATAACTTGCACCGACTTGGCGTGACCGGCCAGGGCTTCGTCAACGCTGTTGTCGATGACTTCCTGGGCAAGGTGGTTGGGCCGACTGGTGTCGGTGTACATGCCGGGGCGTTTGCGCACCGGGTCGAGGCCCGAGAGGACTTCGATGGCGTCGGCGTTATAAGAGCTAGCGCTGGGAGTGGCCATAGGGTCTCGTCGTTAGTCGTAAGTGAAAAATAAGGGCCATTCGACGGGCGCCTTAGAGGGCCGCAAAGTCGATGGTTTGAAACTGTTCGGTGCCAATCCCGGCAAAATTCAGTAGATCAGGCAACTGCTGCGCAAAACCTTGATAACTGTGATCACCGCCCGCCTGAATACGCAATGTACACGCTGCGTAGTACTTTTCAGCGTAGCGGTAGTCCAGGGTTTCATCGCCCGTTTGCAACCACACCTGATACCGCTGAGGGTCTTGGGGTGCTGCCACTTCGAGATCGGCCAGGGCTTGAACGTGATCGTGGGTCAATTCCCAGGTTTGGCCGCTGTAGTGGTTGGTTTGCATGCCCAGATAACCGTCGAACATCCGATGCGGGCTGACGGCCGGGTTGACCAGCAAGGCATTGAGGCCATGTTGTTCGGCCAACCAGGTCGCATAGTAGCCGCCGAGCGAGCTTCCGACCAGCAATGGGCGGCCCAGCTCACTGATTGCGGCCTGCAATTGGGCCATGGCCTCCCGCGGATGATGGTGCAGGGCTGGCACGCGCAGCTGGTCGGCAAGCCCCATGCGCTGCATCACCGAGATCAACTGTGTGGCCTTCTTGGACTCGGGGGCACTGTTGAACCCGTGGATATACAAGATGGAACCCGACATGCAATGACCCCCGAAGACACATTAAGCTGAACACAGCATCAAGAAAGACGCGCAGTTTAGCCTGACTCAAGGGCAATGACTCGCTTCAAGATATTTCAGTAATTGTTGGCGCTGTAATCCGGCTCGAACGTGAAATCAGCCAGGCGCGACACGCCGGTTTGCAACGTGCCATCCGGCTGCAGGCGCAACCAGCGATAACCCGGCGCCTCGTTGCTGACTTTGAACTCAGGACTGGCGACTGCAAACTGGATGCACGTCGAGGGCGATGCCAGCAACCTGACCTCATTGCGCTGCTGATCGAACGCCTGATGAACATGCCCCCAAAGCACCGCCCGGGCCTGCGGATAACGGTCCAGCACCGACCAGAAATCCTTGGCGTTGCGCAGACCTATCGGCTCAAGCCACTGGCAACCCACCGAGACCGGATGATGGTGCAAGCACACCAGGTGATGGCGTTCGGGAGCCTCGCTCAAGGATTGCGCCAGCAGTTGCAGCTGATCCTCTTCCAGATAACCGGGTGTTGAATGGGGCACTGCCGAGTTGAGCAACGTAATGCGCCAATTGCCGACATCAACCACAGGTTCCAGCAGACGGCTTTGCACAGCAGCCTCGCGCATCTGTGGCACTTGATCGTGGTTGCCGGGCAGCCAGCGGGCAAACGGGGCCAGTTGCGCGGTCATCCTGCGAAAGTGCTGATAAGCCTCGACGCTGCCATCCTGGGTGAGGTCGCCGGTGGCCAGCACACCATCGACCCGGGGGTGTTCGGTGCGCACCAGATCAATCACCTGTTGCAGGCTTTGCGCGGTCTTGAGCCCGAGCAGGGAACCGTCTGCATCAGCAAACAAATGGCTGTCAGACAGCTGCACCAGCAGCACCGGATCTTCGGTGGTCAGCGTGGATACATTAGGCAAGGCGACTCTCCCGCAGAGGGCTCAGTGAAGGGCACGATTATGCCACCAGACACTTCAAGTGTAGTGGCAGCTGTATCTATGTCGGTCTATCGGCACAGCTTTCTGTGAGCGTTGGCGTGCTCGCGATTCAGACGACGCGACCGGCCAGGCGGGCAAGCACGGTTTCGACAGATTTCAGCGCACTTCTGCGTACTCATGCCCGCACGCCAGGCAGTGACTGAGCCACTCACCCAGGAACACATTGAGCTGAGCTTTTTCATCGGGCTGGTGCATGGCGATGTTGGGGTAAGGGTAGATACTGCGAAAACGCCGGGCATGCTCGGCGGCGACCACTTCAGCCATGCGGGCATCGTGATACACCTGCACCTGCAACTCGGGCACCGGCAACCAGGGCAAGCTGTGCTCCTGGCGTATGCGAAGGGTGCTGGTGTACGGACAATCGAGGATCACCTCAAGCGTCAGCACGCCCAACATCTGGTCACCCTGAGTCACGGCAATCCGACGCGGGCCGGGTTGCTCGCGCATGTCAGGCAACAAACGCATCAGACGCGCATAGTTGGCCTCGCAGGCAGCCTGCAAACCGATCAGGTCGACTCGATAACGATCGCGAACCCCATTTACGACCATAACCCCCTCACTTCAGCGCGATTAAGCGCCAGCCATTGCAGGGCAATAATGCTCGCTGCATTGGAAATACGTCCATCACGTACAGCTTGCAGCGCATCTTCGTACGCCCATACCGTTACACGAATATCTTCTGCCTCTTCTTCCAGGCCATGCAAGCCCCCCACACCCACGGTGCTGCAACGCCCCAGAAACAAGTGAACAAACTCGGTGCTGCCACCCGGCGAAGGGAAATAGCGGGTGATGGGCCACAGTGACGAAAACGTAATCCCTGCTTCTTCTTCGCCTTCACGGTGAGCGACCTCTTCAGGCACTTCGGCCTTGTCGATCAGCCCGGCGACCAGTTCGATCAACCAAGGTGTTTCGGTCTTGCCCATGGCCCCGACCCGGAACTGCTCGATCAGCACCACTTCATCGCGCTGCGGGTCATAAGGCAGCACACAGACCGCGTCATGACGCACAAACACTTCGCGACTGATCTCACGGCTCATGCCACCGGCAAAGAGTTCGTGACGCAGATGCACTCGATCAAGTTTGTAAAAACCCTGATAACCGTTCTCGCGTTTTACGATCTCAACGGCACTTGGCATGGCCTTGGTGATGTCAGTCATTGCAAACCCCTTACTGGCGAATTTCACCGGGGTGGCCCTCGGCATCGCGCATCCTAACGCGCCTGCGCCTGCGGATGCAGCCTCTTTTATGACGCGGGGATAGACGGATCGCCTGCAAAACAACTCTAATTGACTCTATTGAGCTTAGTGGCGAACCGATGCCTATGCTGGCAGTCGAACCACCATAATTTTCTCTTTCTTTCGACAATGAAGGACGACCATGTCGCTTTTAAAGTTTGCCTCCATGACTTGCATCGCCCTGACCCTGGGCGCTTGCCAAAGCGTGTTTCAACCTTCGGCCCAAAAGCCGCTGGCGTTTACCAATGACGCTTCGGAGCAGGTCAAATCCGGCTGCACCGGCCAGGACTGCCCGCTGGTGAATATCGACACCCTGCACTTTGCCGATGCTCCCAACCTTGACGCGCTGATCGAAAACCGTCTGCTGAAAATGACCGTTAACTCGCCCGACGACAAACTGGCGCCATCGCTCAACGCGTATCGCGAGCAATTCCTGCGCACGGCAGACAGCCGCAACAGCACCTACTTGCAGGCCAAGGTACGCGAGGAGCATGACGGTCTGTTGATTGTCGAACTGTCCAGCTACCTGGACACCGGCGGCGCTCATGGCATGCCGGGGCGCGGTTTTATCAACTACTCGCGCAAGGAACAGAGAGAAGTGACCTTGCAGGACATGCTGTTGCCGGGTCAGGAGCAAGCCTTTTGGGGCGCCGCAAAAGTGGCCCACAACAACTGGCTGATCAACAGCCATTACAGCAGCGATCCGGAATACGTTAAAAACTGGCCGTTCCAGAAAACCCCGCATGTGGCATTGCTCAAGGACAACGTGGTCCTTAAGTACGACGTGTACAGCATTGCGCCGTACTCTGAAGGTCATGTTGAACTGAAGATCCCGTACTCGCGCCTTAACGGGATTCTGAAACCTGAGTGGTTCCCGGCTAAGGGCTAAACCAGAGCGGCCCTCACCCCAACCCTCTCCCAGAGGGTTGGGGTGAGGGGCTTTTAGCGTTTACGTCCCAACACCCACTGCAACACCCCGGCCAGCAGCAACGCCGGCAACGTCGCGCCCACATCGGGCATAAAGTTCGCCAGCAGGTGATAGGTCACCACCCCGCCCAACCAGGCCAGCAAGGTTGGCCAGCGCAGCAGGGTGGGCGCCACCTGAGCACTGCGCTTGCGCAAAATAAAGTGATCCACCAGGACCACCCCGAACAATGGCGCGAACACCGAGCCAATCAGCAGCAAGAAGTTCTGGTACTGCGCCAGCGGCGCAAAGCAGGCAATCAAGGTGCAAAGCACACCGATAGCCAAGGCCAGATGCTCGACTTTCAAACCCAGCAACATCCCACCGGATACCGCCGCCGAGTGAATGTCGGCAAATGCGTTTTCGGACTCGTCGAGCAAGATCAGCAGCAGTGGAATGCCCAGCCCCGCACCCGCCAGCGCCAACAACAGCGCATTGACTTCGCCACTCGGTGCAAATGCCAGGGTGTAGGCCACGCCCAGGCTCATCAACCATACGTTGCCAATAAAGAAGCCCAGCGCCGTGCCGCCGAACACGCTTTTAGCGCGTTTGCCGAAGCGTGAATAATCCGCAATCAACGGCAGCCACGACAGCGGCATGGCAATGGCAATGTCAAACCCCACAGCAAATGGCAGAGAGCCATCGCCCTTTTGGGCCCACAACGCGGGCAGATCGGCCCTGGCCAAGAGGTTCCAGGTCAACCAGATGCACGCCGCCAGCAGCAGCCAGATGCCCCATTTGCGCAAGACCTTGCGCACAAAGGTCAGCGGCCCGCTGACCGCAAGCAAGGTGGCCAGGGCGCCGAAAAACAGCGTCCACACCCAGGGATTACTCAGCACACTGCCTTCGCTGAAAGCCCGGGCACCCAGCAAGCTGGCCGCATCGCGCATCACAATGATTTCGAACGAGCCCCAGCCGATCAGCTGCAACACGTTGAGTACGGCCGGGAGCATGGCGCCCCGGCTGCCGAGGGTAAGTTTCAGCGCAGCCATGGACGACAGCCCGGTATCGCTGCCAATCACACCGACCGAAGCCAACAACGACACGCCCACCAGCGTGCCGAGAAAAATCGCCAGCAACGAACCCGAAAGCCCCAGCCCCGGCGCAAGCAACGCACCGGTCTGCAACACCATCAGGCCAATGCCGAGGGAGAACCACAGGGAAAACAAATCTCGACCGCCGAACGCGCGCCTGTCCTGAGGGACAGCACGGTCGGGGGAATAGGTGCCGGGTGTGTTCAAGGGTTGAATCTCAAAGAGAAGGACAAACACTGACCCGTAGCAGCTGCCGCAGGCTGCGTTCGATTGCGAAGCGATCGTAATTCCTGAGTGCAAGGTGTGCCTGACACACCGTGGTTTCGGGGTTTACGACGGCTACGCCGCCGGACGCAGCCTCGTTCCTTCGGCAGCTGCTACGAGGGATTTCGGTTCACATCACACTTTTTTGTACAGCTGGCTGCCTTCCTGCTTGAAGCGCTCGGCCTGTTCGGCAAGGCCCTTGGCAACCTCCACGTCGATGGCATCGATGCGCTGGTTGGCGGCGTAGATGCGCACTTCCTGAGTGATCTTCATCGAGCAGAATTTCGGCCCGCACATGGAGCAGAAATGCGCGACCTTGGCCGAGTCCTTGGGCAAGGTTTCATCGTGGTACGAACGCGCGGTGTCCGGGTCCAGGCCAAGGTTGAACTGATCTTCCCAGCGGAACTCGAACCGCGCCTTGCTCAAGGCGTTATCACGGATTTGTGCGCCCGGATGGCCCTTGGCCAAGTCGGCGGCGTGGGCTGCAATCTTGTAAGTGATGATCCCGGTCTTCACGTCATCCTTGTTCGGCAACCCCAGGTGCTCCTTGGGGGTCACATAGCAAAGCATGGCGCAACCGAACCAGCCGATCATGGCCGCCCCGATGCCCGAGGTGATGTGGTCGTAACCGGGTGCAATGTCGGTGGTCAGCGGGCCAAGGGTGTAGAACGGCGCCTCGTCGCAGCACTCCAGCTGCTTGTCCATGTTTTCCTTGATCAACTGCATCGGCACGTGACCCGGACCTTCGATCATGCATTGCACGTCGTGTTTCCAGGCAATCTTGGTCAGCTCACCCAGGGTTTCCAGTTCACCGAATTGGGCGGCATCGTTGGCGTCGGCAATCGAGCCCGGACGCAGGCCGTCGCCCAGCGAGAAGCTGACGTCGTAGGCCTTCATGATTTCGCAGATTTCGTCGAAATGGGTGTAGAGGAAGTTCTCTTTGTGATGCGCCAGGCACCACTTGGCCATGATCGAACCGCCACGGGACACAATGCCGGTCACACGTTTGGCGGTCAGCGGCACGTAGCGCAGCAACACGCCGGCGTGGATGGTGAAGTAATCAACGCCCTGCTCGGCCTGTTCGATCAGCGTGTCGCGAAACAGCTCCCAGGTCAGGTCCTCGGCCACGCCGTTGACCTTCTCCAGTGCCTGATAAATAGGCACGGTGCCGATCGGGACCGGCGAGTTGCGGATGATCCACTCGCGGGTTTCGTGGATGTGCTTGCCGGTGGACAGGTCCATGACCGTGTCCGAACCCCAGCGAATACCCCAGGTCAGTTTGGCCACTTCTTCTTCAATCGAAGAGCCCAGTGCGCTGTTGCCGATGTTGCCGTTGATCTTCACCAGGAAGTTACGGCCGATGATCATCGGCTCCAGCTCAACGTGGTTGATGTTGGCCGGGATGATGGCGCGACCGCGAGCGATTTCTTCGCGTACGAATTCGGCAGTGATTTCTTTGGGAATGCTGGCGCCGAAGCTGTGGCCAGGGTGCTGCTGATCCAGCAGACCTGCCGCCCGGGCTTCCTGCAGCTTCATGTTTTCGCGGATGGCGACGTATTCCATCTCGGCGGTGATGATGCCCTGACGCGCATAGTGCATCTGGGTGACGTTGGCACCGGCCTTGGCCCGACGCGGGTTTTTAACGTGGGCAAAACGCAGTTTGGTCAGCTCGGCATCGTCCAGGCGCATTTGCCCGAAGTTCGAGCTCAGGCCCGGCAGGCGCTCGGTGTCGTCACGGTCATCGATCCAGGCCGAACGCACATCGCCCAGGCCTTTGCGCACGTCAATTTGAACAGACGGGTCGGTATACGGACCCGAGGTGTCGTAGATCAATACCGGGGCGTTCACTTCGCCGCCAAAATCGGTGGGGGTGATATCCAGGCTGACTTCACGCATCGGCACCAGAATGTCCGGGCGCGAACCCTGTACGTAGACTTTTTGCGAGCGGGTAAACGGCTTGACCGACTGCTCATCGACCTTGGCCGAATCACTGAGGTTGATCGCGTTTTTTGGTTTTGTACTCATCACGGCTCTCCAGACTGCATCCAGGCGGATTGTCGGAGGGAGAACCTGAAAAATGTACGGATGCACCCAAGGACTGGGTGCTGAGTGGCGGCCTCGAACAACTGATCATTTTTTGACCAATTGATCCCGGACAGCACTCAAGAGGACTCGCCGGGAGACGAGAAATCTTGTTCCCTACGCAGGCGTTAACCTGATCAGGTTCAACGGGATCCGAAATTATTCGATCTCAGCCTCATAGCAAGGCACCCCGACAAGAACCCGGCCAGTCTAGACAAGAGTGAGACAGAACGCCAATCCCACAATTAATGCAGTGATGAAAGGCGCAACAATGGCATTGTTGCAAGGTGCCACCACTACTACACTCGCTACGGCTTGAAACCGCGAATCGGGCTCGGGCACTTATTTTTCGCAACCTTGAACTAGGGATCGCTCATGCTGCGCAAACTATCACTGGCTATAGCCGTGTCTTGGGCGACCAGCGCAATGGCTCTGGATACAACCGCCCCACTGTCCAACCAAAACGGGCTGCTCAGCGTTTACCACGAAGCGGTAGACAACAACGCTGATCTGGCTGCTGCCCGCGCCAATTACGCGGCCCAAAAGGAAGTGGTGCCCCAGGCCCGCGCCGGTTTGCTGCCCAACCTGTCCGGCGGCGCCGAGTCGACCAGCGTGCGCACTGCCATCGACCAGCCGTCATTGACCACGACCCGCAGCGCCATGGTGTATCAGGCCACGCTGGCACAACCGATTTTCCGCATTGACCGCTGGTTCCAGTTAAAAGCCGCCGAATCGGTCAACGAACAAGCCGCGCTACAACTCTCGGCCACCGAGCAAAATTTGATCCTGCAAAGCGCCAACGCCTATTTCTCGGTACTGCGTGCCCAGGACACACTGGCCGCGACAAAAGCTGAAGAAGCCGCATTCAAGCGCCAGCTGGACCAGTCACGCGAGCGCTTTGACGTGGGCCTGTCGGACAAGACCGACGTGCTGCAATCCCAGGCCAGTTACGACACGGCTCGGGCCAACCGGATGCTGGCCCAGCGTCAGGTAGAAGACGCCTTTGAAGCGCTGGTGACCCTGACCAACCGTCAATACAACGCGATTGAAGGCATGCGCCACACCTTGCCGATCTTGCCGCCGATGCCCAATGACGCCAAATCCTGGGTCGACACGGCCGCGCAGCAGAACCTCAACCTGCTGGCCAGCAATTACGCGGTGGATGCCGCCCAAGAAACCCTCAAGCAGCGCAAGGCTGGCCACGCGCCAACCCTGGATGCCGTTGCGCAGTACAAGACCGGGGACAACGATGCCTTTGGCCTGAGCAACCCCAACGCCCTCAACCAACGCTATGGCGGCGACGTATCGCAGCGCAGCATTGGCGTGCAGCTGAACATTCCCATCTACAGCGGTGGGCTGACCAGCTCGCAGGTGCGTGAATCGTACTCGCGCCTGGACCAGACCGAGCAGCAGCGCGAGGCCTTGCGTCGCCAGGTGGTCGAAAACACCCGCAACCTGCACCGTGCAGTGAACACCGACGTTGAGCAGGTGCAAGCGCGCAAACAGTCGATCATCTCCAACCAGAGCGCACTGGAAGCCACGGAAATCGGCTACCAGGTGGGCACGCGCAACATCGTCGACGTGCTCGACGCCCAGCGCCAGCTCTACAACTCGGTGCGTGACTACAACAACAGCCGTTATGACTACATCCTCGACAACCTGCGTCTCAAGCAGGCAGCGGGCACCTTGAACCCAGGTGATCTGGAAGCGCTCTCGCGCTACCTCAAAGCCGACTACAACCCGGACAAGGACTTCCTGCCGCCGGATCTGGCAAAGGCCGCCGAAGCCAATTTGCGCTCACCGGGCAATTGAATAACCCCACACTCCTGCACGCGGTCTCTCAAGTAGACCGCGGCGCACCAAGCGCCACCAAGTGCGCTGCCACAGCGGTGTGATCCACTGATATATCCAGTTAGCACCGTTCCTTGAGAGCACCAGAAGTTAATACGGCATCGGTCGTGTGACCTTTTGGAACTCAACACAGGAACGTTTATGCCTACAGTCCCGGCTCTACGCCTCGCCCCTGCCGAAAACGCAGTACGGGCACAGTTCGCCCACCCACCCGCGCTCGAAGCGAGCGCCCGGCACATGCTCGCCGAGGCCATTGCGCAGCGCTATCCCTCACTCCAGATCGACCTCGAACGCACCCGGCTGGCCGTGCCCAGGCCAGGGGGCGGCTGGACGCTGGAGCCGTTGATGCCCAAGGTGCTGGATTACCTTGGCAGCGCTGCGCAACTTGATTTAAGCCCCGTCAACACACAGCCCTTCTACCTGACCGATAACGCCCCCGAATGGCTCAAGCCAGAGGATGGCGAGCTGGATATGCAGGTCATCGAGACGCTGATAAAGGAGCTCAGCTGGCGCCTGCCCATCGGCCTGCAAGATGCCTTGAACACGTATTGGACACAGAATGCCGATACCGGAATCAGTCGTTGGCAGTGGCTCAGTGATGTACTCAAGGACACTCTGACGATTGGCTCACTCCAGCAAACAGACCTGACACCCAGCGCCCTTGCGGCACTTAATCAGGTCATCACCACCCCGGACCATGAAGAGCGAGTCCGCCTGTTCGCAGAAAACGCCGTTCGCGCCTATTGGCTCCAAGCCACTTTGCTCACTGCGGGCGTGGTCCACTCGGGGCTCAGCTCACGGATTGTTCTGGCAACCCGGGATCAAGTGCTGCTGTGCAGGCCTGATGGCAAGACGCTCCCCTACAAAAATCTGGGCGCATTGAGCCGCGCCTGGGCCAGGCAGATCAGTCGCGCCTTCACCGTCAAGGAAATCCGTTTCAAGCATTTTGAGCTTGAGGGCAATGTTTTCGACGCTGGGGCCGCTGCCATTTTGAACCGGCAACTGGAGCGCACAGGCGCGCTGAAGTTGCCTGCCCATATCGGCTGGCAGGCACTGGAAACGGTTTACCAGGCGATCACCGATACCTCGCAGTTCTTTGTCGGGAGCACTCAAACCGACCTGCACAGCCTTCAAACCCTTCACAGACATCTGCCTACCTGGCTAAGCAACGCTGGCGCTGGCGACAAAGCCCGCTACCGCCAATACAGCCTGGCCCTGTCTACCGCCAAAAAAATCGGCAAAGGTCAGACCTACCTCTCTGGCATCAACGATATTCACGGGTACGCCGTCGATGCGCTGCAGCGACAGATGCGCATCGACCAGCAGCGTTTCGAGCCGGGCGTTCCTGTCCAGGCCAGCGAGGATCTCTTCAATCCCGACGCTATTGAGCTGACTTTTCTGACGGCTGCAGGATTGCCAGGCGCTGCGGGCATTGTGGAGCCCGTCACCATGAGCCTGACCGAACTGGCCCTGAAGAACCTGTTCGGTCGACCCACAGGCAGACTCAGCCTGCGCCATCGTCAGGGCCTTGAGTTGCCCGCCTGGTTGACACGTGACTACATCACCCAACGCGGCGGACTGATCGAAAAAGTGGATATCGGCAAGATGTACCCCAGGCATCTTGAAGACAGGCTGCTGAGCAACACAACCGAGGCGCAAACTCGCGAAAAACTGTTTGCCGTCCACCTCAGCGGGCAGCTTGCGCTGGAAGCGCTGGAGCTGAGCCTCAAACAAGAGAATGGCATGACCGCGCTCGGCGCACGCTATGTGGCAGCAGTGCTGCAGACCAGCGTGGACGCGCAAAAGGTCGAGGGCACGGCGGTGGTCATTCGGCACTTGGCGCTGGTGCGCCACCCGCAAGCGCTGCCTGATAGGGCGAGCAACATGTTCATCATCGAACCTGCCGATGCCGAGCGTGGCCCCCATGTGTTGTACCGTCCGTTTTACTCACCCTCATTGCTGGAATTCACGACCCGCACAGCCCTGCTGGACGCGATCGCCGAACCCTCGCCACTGCAATCCAGCGTACTGACCTGGTTGAGCGACCTTGCCCGCCCGATCTACGACAACGGTGGTTTCAAAGAGCCTCATTACGTGCGCTTTGGCCTGGGCAGTGACTTCGCCCCGATTCAAACACCCGCCCCTGCACAACTGGCAATCAACGCCAGCAGCGACGAATTGCTGCAATACCTGCATAACGGTCGTTTGATGCAGTTTCTGTATGGCAGCAATGCCCGAGCGCTGGTGGAACAGGCGAACATCGACTCGGTGTCCAATCAGGAAAGCCGCTGGCGCGTATTGATCGAAGGGGGCGGCCTGGTTTTCAACGCCTTGTTGCTACTACCTGGCGGGCCTCCCGCCGTCATGCTTACCGCCGGGTTAATGAGCCTGGCCAGCCTTGCCAGCAAGGACATCCCCGCACTCACCAGCAGTGACCCGGCGACCCGCGAACTGGCAGCAGCCGATGTGCTGTTCAATCTGTGCCTGTTGCTGCTCCACCAGTCCCTGACCGTTGTGCAGCCGCTTGCACCTTTGCCCGAAGGGCTGATGGCGCAAGTGCTGAGGCCACGGGCCCCAATCCGTATCCGGGAGGTCTGGCCGGAGCCTTCACCGCCCAATGTTGTTACGGGCATCGCCGCCCTGCCCGGCGAATACCCCGATGCGGACAGCACAGTGCTGGACTTCAGCTTTGCCAACGCCCATGACCGCCTCACCCCCAGCCAGCGCAAGCAGCTGGCGACCTTTGAAGTATTGCAGCCAGCGATCCTGCCTCCCCCTCAGGCCAGTGGCCCGAGCAAAGGCCTCTACCGCATTGGGCAGACTTGGCATGCGTTGATCGAACAGGGCCTGTACCCCGTTGATGTCGCCCCCCCAGGCGTGGCGGTTATCGTTTCAGCTGCCGATATCAACCATCACGGCCCAGGCCTCAAGTCGGACAGCCACGGCAACTGGTCACTGGATCTGCGCCTGCGCTTGCTCGGGGGGATGCCGCCCAAACGGATCGCGGCATTGCAGCAGCACAAAGCGCAGCGCATTCGCGAACTGGAGGCCCAAATGAGTGATTTTTTTCCCCGTGAGGCTCCGCTGCAAAAAACTGTTGAGATTACCCATGCAGCGCTCAAAAGGGCGATGGCGGAGCCTCGCTTCAGTGCTGAGCAAGTCGCCGCCTTTCGCGACAGGCTTGGCACCGCCCTGCATGCTGAATTGAGCGAGTACCAGGCACTGCTGGCCACGGCTCAGGAACGCATCGAGCTGAAAATACCGTTTCACGAAACGATCATAGTTTCGATGCTGGAGAAGGCCTTCTACAACCGCTCAATTTCCTTGTCCATTTCGGCAAGTGAACAGGCGGCGCAGATTGCAAAGTGGCCGCAGTTCACCACTCCGGGGCCGGACCTTGAGGCGGCAGCGGTTGAAGACCCGCAAGGGTTTATAGCGTCCATCCGGGAACAAATAGCCCTCAACGAACACACCATCGAACGTATAGAGCAAAGAGATGGCTATCTGGATCAGTTGTTCAGCCTCGGCGACGCGGGGGTTGCAACTGCCACCGAGCTGGTCCGGGGGCTACCCGTCGGCGGGCACACAAGCCTGACCCTCAAGGGTTTCCAGCTCGACTGCCTGAAACTCGCCAGCTCAAGGCTTGCGGCAGGCAGCCTCATCGAAGACAGCCTCGACAACGCCATCGACCCTCTCAAGGAGCACATCTACACCCACAACCAGCTCAACACCCTAGAGTTCGAGGCCAGCAAACGCCTGGAGATACTGGGTAGCCTCGCTGAGCAGTACGGCCAGGCCCTGGATACGGTGCAGGGCATCGGCCTGCTGTATGCCGATGAACTGGAGCCCGAGTACTTCAATCAACTGCACACGCTCCTGACAGATCTGTACCAGGAGGCGACTAAGCAACTGGCTACCGAGATCAGGCCTCCTGCTAAACCCAGTGGAAAAAACCCCCGTAAACGCATGCCGTCAGCAGCCGGCATGCGTCCAAAAAAGATGATCAGCGTACGCGGCAAGGGCAAATTGATTGGTGAACTAAGACCCGCAGACAGCGAATGGCAAAATGAGGTGATCGAAGTCCGCTCCGATTACGACCGGCAACTGCTGTCGACCTACCTGCAACACGGGGACGAATGGGTCCAGATCAAGACCGAACGTCCTTCGCCGCCTGCCAGTACTCGAGCGCTCAATGTCATCAAGGGGGACGCTCGCAAACTGCTGGCCACGTTCGCGGGGTATCTGGACAAAGCCCGGCAGTACAAGACCCTTTCCCGGCACCCCCAGGAAGTCGAAGAACTACTCACTTACCAGGCTCGCAAGCTCGACAACCTGGCAACCGAACTGCACCTAAGCCTTCAGACCCTGCCCCCGGCCTCACGACTGGCGGACGATCAAACCCTGATGGACACCCTGCGCAGGGCTGCCCGGCAAATGATCGACGAAGGCCGGGCAATGCGCATTCAATTGAGCCTGCAACTACCACCCACACACGGCAACCTGCACTACCTGATTGATCAGGAACGGGTCCAGATCGCCGCTCTCGGCAGGCGCATCCAGTTAACGGGCGAACGTCGGGACTTTATCCAGGAATATGCCATCAACGACCGCAAGGGTTATCCGCTGTGGTATGCCCATTTTCACTATGCCGAGGCAGACACTGCGAAGCAGGACTACACCGTCGCCCACTTGAAAACCAAAGCACAGCGCACGCTCAGTTATTGGTCGCAGCTGGCCAACGCTAAAAGCGGGCAGGCCATTGTCAACGTCCACCGTGGCCAAATCGGCCGGTCACTGGCAGAACGCTGGTTTCTGCCAGTGGCCCAATAACCCGCAGGCTAGAGGGGCCGCTCAGCGCGCTATCAGGCGCGCCAGGCCGTCGAGCAAACGCTGCAAGGCGCCCTGGTTGAGCTGCATCACCTTGAGGCCCGCCTGCGCCATGCGCTGCGCGTCTTGCGGCAACTCAAACAGGCGCTGCACTGCGACGGCCAGACCTTGAGCATCATCAACTTCTTCCAGGGCTGCGGCATCGCGCAGTTTGGCGGCAATTTCGAGGAAGTTGAACAGATGCGGCCCGCTCAGCACGGGCTTGGCCAGCGCAGCCGGCTCCAGCAGATTATGCCCGCCGTTGGGTACCAGGCTGCCGCCAACAAAGGCGCTGTCTGCCAAGGCATATAAAAACAGCAACTCGCCCATGGTGTCGCCCAGCAGCACTTGGGTTTGAGCTTCAACCGACTCGCCACTTGAGCGGCGCACGGTGGCAAACCCTTCGCGCCGACACAGCTCGAATACCGAATTGAAACGTTCAGGATGACGCGGCACCAGAATCAGCAGCGCATTGGGGTAACTGGCCAGCAATTGACGATGGGCCGCCAACACGATCTCGTCTTCGCCCTCGTGGGTGCTGGCTGCGATCCATACCGGACGCTCTTGCGCCTGCCATTGCTCGCGCAGCTCACGGGCCTTGATCAATAGCTGAGGGTCAATGCTCAAGTCGAACTTGATCGATCCAGTGACCTCAACACATTCAGGTCGCGCGCCCAGGAGCCGAAAACGTTCGGCCTCGGCCTCGGTCTGCACGGCGATCAGGCTCATTTCTTCAAGCATTGGCCGGGTCAGCCCGGCAAACCGCGCATAGCCTTTGGCCGAACGTTCGGACAACCGGGCATTGGCCAGCGCCACCGGGATACCGCGCTTGGCGCACTGGTGGATATGGTTGGGCCACAACTCGGTTTCCATGATGACGCCAAGCTTGGGCTTGACCCGCTCCAGAAACCGCGCCGCCGCCCACGGCAAATCGTAGGGCAGGTAGCAATGCTGAATTCGCGGCTCGTTGGCGAACAGGGCCTGGATCCGTTCCGAACCGGTCGGCGTCATGCAGGTCACGGTGATCGGCAACTGTGGATAACGCTTGAGCAGCTCGCGAATCATGGGTGCGGCGGCAATGCTCTCACCCACCGAAACGGCATGCACCCAAATCCCGCCCGGCTGCATGGCCGGCAAGTTCATGGCGAAACGTTCGCCAATGCGCCGGGCATACGCGGGTGCCTTGCGTGCCCGTAACCACAAGCGAATCGCCACCAGCGGCAGCCCCAGATGAAACAGCAAGGTGTAGAGAGTTCTATTCATGGGCACGGAGTTTACTTGAAAACGGTAATCACGATGATGGCACTGCATCACGCCTGCGGTGTCGAAATACCCCCGGCACCTGTCGTAATCGAAACGTACTACACACTTTTACATTCACTAGAATGCCTTACTGTTAAATTGCCCCGCACCACACTCAGGACTCCACCCATGAACGCCTACTACTACTTGGCCATCGCCATTTGCGCCGAAGTGATTGCAACCGTCTCCATGAAGGCGATCAAAGGCTTCAGTACTCCACTGCCACTGATTCTGGTCATTGCTGGCTACGCCACGGCGTTCTGGATGCTGACACTGGTCGTGCGCACCATCCCCGTAGGCGTGGCTTACGCCGTATGGGCGGGCATGGGGATTGTGATGGTGAGCATCGCTGCACTGTTTATCTACGGGCAGAAACTCGACATTCCGGCAATGATCGGCATGGGCCTGATTGTGCTGGGCGTGGTCGTTATCCAGCTGTTTTCCAAAACTGTGGGGCACTAACCCTTCCACCTGTAGGAGCGGGCTTGCTCGCGATAAAATCAACACTGCCTGTCAGGTAAACCGCGTCGCCCGCATCGCGAGCAAGCCCGCTCCCACAGTGCGCAGCCAAGTGAGTGCCTCTACAAGGCCAGTTTGAAGATCAGACTGTATACTTGCGGTCTTTGTCTTTAAACGCTGAGGTCGCTCATGCCATCTGTTATTTCCACCGACGTGCTGATTGTCGGCGCTGGTGTTGCCGGCCTCTGGCTCAATGCCCGTCTTCGACGTCAGGGGTTCTCCACGATTGTGGTTGAACGTGAAAGCCTGGGCGGCGGTCAGAGCGTGAAATCACAGGGCATTATTCATGGCGGCGCCAAATACGCGCTACATGGGGCCCTGACCGGCGCCTCGGAAGCCATCGCCGATATGCCCAGGCGCTGGCGTGAAGCCTTGGCCGGTAATGGCGAGCTGGATCTGAGCGGCGTGCGCCTGCTCTCCGAAGCCCATTACCTGTGGTCGCCCGGTACCCTGGCGGGCAATCTCACCAGCTTCTTTGCCAGCAAGGCCGTACGTGGCCGGGTCGATCAGGTCAAAGGCGACCAATTGCCCCCTGCTCTGCAAGATCCGCGCTTCAAGGGCAAGGTCTATCGCCTGGCAGAGCTGGTGGTCGATGTTCCGAGCCTGATCGAGCGTCTGGCGGAGTTGGCGGGTGACGGCCTGCTGGCTGGCCAGAACATTGAACCCCTGTTTGAAAACAACGAACTGATCGGCCTGCGGGTCGACGGACGCGACATTCATGCCCAGCGCATCGTATTGAGTGCGGGCGCAGGCAATGCCGAGCTATTGGCCAGCGCCGGCATCAGTGTTCCAGCCCAACAGTTGCGCCCGTTGCACATGGTGATGGTCAAGGGCCCAAGCCTCAAGCCGCTGTACGCCCATTGCCTGGGCGGTGGCCCCAAGCCGCGCGTTACCGTGACCACACACCCGGCAGCAGATGGCGAGTGGGTGTGGTACCTGGGCGGTGACATCGCCGAAGCCGATGGGGTTGCCCGCGAACCTGCCGAGCAAATTGCCGTTGCGCAAAAGGAACTGGGCAATTTGCTCCCTTGGGTCGACCTGAGCCAGGCGCAATGGGCCACGTTGCGGGTCAACCGCGCCGAGCCTGCGCAGTCGGGCCTTGTACGCCCGGACAACGCCTACCTTGCGGATCAAGGCCGCCTGATGGTGGGCTGGCCGACCAAGCTGGCATTGGCGCCTGACTTCTCGGATCGTGTGATGCAGGCACTGGAGAACGACGGTATCAAGCCGGGCAATACCCCGGCCTTGCCTGAGTTACCGCGCCCGCCTTTGGGCAAAACAGCCTGGGAGCAACTGTTGTCATGAGCCAGCCAACCCTGCACGCATTTCATCGCCCGCTGGGCAGTACCGGCCTGTTGGTTTCGCCACTGGGCCTTGGCACCGTCAAGCTGGGCCGCGACCAAGGGGTCAAGTATCCCAGCGGTTTTCAGATCCCGGATGATGACGAAGCGCGGATGCTGCTCAAGCTCAGCCGTGATTTGGGCATCAATCTGATCGACACTGCGCCCGCCTACGGCCGCAGTGAAGAACGCCTGGGCCCGCTCTTGCGCGGCCAGCGTCAAGACTGGGTGATTGTCAGCAAAGTGGGCGAAGAGTTCGTCGACGGCCAGTCGAGCCACGATTTCAGCGCGGCTCATACACGGCGCTCGGTGGAGCGCAGCCTGCAACGTTTGGAAACGGATTTCATCGACCTGGTGCTGGTTCACTCTGATGGCAATGACCTTGCGATTCTCAATGAGTGCGAGGTTTACGAGACCCTGTCCGAACTGAAAAGCGAAGGTAAGATTCGCGGCTTCGGCCTGTCAGGTAAAACCGTCGAAGGCGGGCTGAAGGCCTTGGAAACAGGCGACTGCGCGATGGTCACCTTCAACCTCAATGAGCAAGCCGAACTGCCGGTTATCGATTACGCCGCAGCCCACGGCAAGGCCATTCTGGTTAAGAAGGCCTTGGCCAGTGGACATGTGTGCTTGAGCCCGGGGGTTGATCCGGTGCGCGCCAGCTTCGAATTGGTATTTGGCCATCACGGAGTTGCCAGTGCTATTGTCGGTACCATCAATCCGCTGCACCTGGCCCATAACGTGGCGACTGTTGCGCAGGTACTGCGTAAAACCTGAAGCCGCCGATGTGGCCGACCCCGACGCAAGAAGGAGCCGAGATGCCGCGCATGCTGATCCGCAAGAACCCCAGCGACTTCAAAACCCTGCCGTTGTTTGTCGAGGCCACGCCTGAAGGCTTGAGCTATCAAAGCGTCGGGATGCCGCTGAACTTCACGCAAACCCTGCAAAAACGCCGACCGGTGAAAGTGGCTAACAGTGAGCGTTTTTCACTGGAACTGGCGAATCTTGGCGTATCGGTACGCCTGACCTTGCATTGGCAAGGCCGCGATTACTGGGTGTTGGTGCGCCAACGCCGTCAGGATCGGGGCGATGTGGTGCTCAAGCTGATCTCGGGCTATGTCCCCGCCCATGAGGTCAACCTGCCCCTGCACACCGCCATCCAGGAAATTGCCGAAGAATGCTTGCTGGAAACCCCCGAGGGTTGGCTTAGCGGACGCTTCAACGAAACATGGCTACCGGCGCCCTATGCCGCCGCCCTGCATTACCGTGAAGCCCTGCCCTTTCGCCTCACGCCGCTGTCTGGCGCAGCGCGGCCCGTACGCTGTGGCAGCCAGCCCCTGCTCGAGCGGCCACGAACCTACGTGCATTTACCGACGGCGTCACTGCAGCTGATATACGACCTGCGCCTGGAAGTGCCAAAGGAGGCCAAGTCCCTGAGCCTGTTTCATGTCGATGAGCGACTGGAAGGTGATCAACTGGTCGCGCGCCTTGATCGCAAGCGCCCGGACCTGTACCTGATCCCGCTGACCGATGGCCAGCCCTGCGCCGAACTGTACACACTCACCAAAGACCAACTGCACCCCGCAAGTACCCGGGGCGTGCGTCTGGCCGAGAGCTTTGCGCCTCAAGACGGCTGGGTGGTACACGACGAACGGATTCACTGGAAAGATTGGGTCAAGCAGCAAGGCCTGAGCCCGCCGACACCGGAGTCCAGGCTCAAGCGCCTGACCGGTAAGGCGCGGCAGATTTTCAGGAAGGTCGTGAAGAAGGCTTGAGCGCAGCGCTCTGCACATGTGGGAACGGGCTTGCTTGCGATACAGGCGGCTCGGTCTGTCAGAAGAACCGAGTCGATCTCATCGCGAGCAAGCCCGCTCCCACAGTGCATCTGCCGGGTAATTACTGACCGCGGATTTTCTCGACAATCGCCGTGGTCGAGCTGTTTTCAACCAGCCCCAGCACTTTTACCGTACCGCCATAAGCCGCCACGATATCGGCACCGACCACCTGATCGATCCCGTAATCGCCGCCCTTGACCAGCACATCCGGCTTGACCTGGGCTAGCAGGTTTTCCGGAGTCGCTTCAGGGAAGCTGATCACCCAATCCACCGCGCCCAAGCCAGCCAGTACGGCCATGCGCCGGTCAACGCTGTTGATCGGGCGCCCCGGGCCTTTCAGGCGACTCACGGAAGCGTCATCGTTGACCGCCACGATCAAGCGATCGCCCTGGGCCCGCGCTTGTTCCAGGTAGGTCACATGACCGGCATGCAGGATGTCGAAGCAACCATTGGTGAAGACGATTTTCTCGTTGTGGGCCCGCGCATCTTCGATGGCCTGCAACAGCTGATCGAGACTCAGCACACCACGCTCCGAACCTTCGGAACGCTGAATCGCCCGGCGCAGTTCCGGCGCACTGATAGCGGCCGTACCCAGCTTGCCGACCACAATACCGGCCGCCAGATTGGCCAGCGCCACGGCGTGGGGCAGTTCTTCGCCGGCAGCAATGGCTGCGGCCAGGGTCGAAATGACGGTATCGCCAGCGCCTGTCACATCAAACACTTCACGAGCCCGAGCGGGCAAGTGCATGGCCGCAAAGCCCGGACGCAACAAGGTCATGCCATGTTCGCCACGGGTGACCAGCAGGGCCCCCAGATCCAGATCTGCCATCAGCTTGGCGCCTTTGGCCACCAGATCGGCCTCATCGGTACAGCCACCGACGATAGCTTCGAACTCGCTGAGATTGGGCGTGATCAGGCTTGCGCCACGATAGATCGAGAAGTCCTTGCCCTTGGGATCAGCCAGCACCGGAATGCCTCGGGCACGTGCGGCCTGGATCAACACCTGATGGTTTTTCAAGGCGCCCTTGCCATAGTCGGACAGCACCAGCACCTTGATACCTTCGAGCAGGTTTTCAACTTCAGCGCCCAACGCCAGGGCGTCGGTGGCGAACGGCTCTTCGAAATCGATACGCAGCAGTTGCTGGTGACGGCTCATGACCCGCAACTTAACGATGGTCGGCTGATGCGCGATACGCTGGAACAGTGCACGAACACCGGCGCCTTCAAGCCGATTGGCCAGGCTGTCGGCGGCTTCATCGTCGCCGGTCACACCGACCAGTGAGGCAGGCGCACCCAGTGCGGCAATGTTGAGCGCAACGTTGGCAGCGCCGCCTGGACGGTCTTCGATTTGCTCGACCTTGACCACCGGCACCGGCGCCTCAGGGGAAATCCGTGAGGTCCCGCCATGCCAATAACGGTCGAGCATGACATCGCCTACCACCAAGACAGGGGCTTGATCGAATCGCGGCATGGACAACTTCATGGAGATCCCACATACAAAATGAACAGGGGCGCGATATTAACACAGGGTGAACGCAGGTCAGTTCACGGTATTAATCGCAGCGAATGAGAATCAGGCAAAGCGAAAGTGTTGTGTAGCCGCTGCCGAAGTATTCGCCAGCGGCTACACAATGCTAGGCGATATCGCCAGAGGTTTGCGGGGCATCAAGGCCCATTGAGTGAAGACGCGCGTAGTAGCCGTTTAACGCCATCAACTCGGCATGGGTGCCGCGCTCGACAATCTGGCCCTGATCCATGACCAGGATCAGGTCGGCTTTCTCGATGGTTGTCAGGCGGTGAGCGATCACCAGGGTAGTACGACCCTTCATGACGTGGTCGAGGGCTGCCTGGATATGACGCTCAGACTCGGTATCCAGCGCCGAGGTGGCCTCATCGAGGATCAGCAACGGCGCGTTTTTGAGCAACGCCCGGGCAATCGCCAGACGCTGGCGTTGACCGCCGGAAAGCAGCACGCCGTTCTCGCCGACCTGAGTGTCCAGGCCTTGCGGTAATTGCTCGATAAAGTCCATCGCGTAGGCATCACGCGCGGCTTTTTCGATATCGGCACGGGGAGCACCTGCCAGATCGCCATAGGCGATGTTGTTGGCCACGGTGTCGCTGAACAGGGTCACATGCTGAGTCACCTGGGCAATATGTCGACGCAGGTTAAGCAGGCGGTAATCTTCGATATCAACGCCATCGAGCAGAATTTCGCCCGACGTGTGGTGATAGAAGCGCGGGATCAGGTTCGCCAGTGTCGACTTGCCGCTGCCGGAACGCCCCACCAGCGCCACCATTTGCCCCGGCTCGGCCGTGAAAGTCACGTCCTTGAGCACCTGACGGTCTGTGTCAGGGTAGGTGAAGTTGAGGTTACGCACGTCAAGACGACCGCTGACGTGGTCGCGCTCAACAGTGCCGGTGTCGACTTCAGGTTGTTCGTCCAGTTGCTCAAAGATGCTTTCAGCGCCGGCCACACCCTTCTGGATTGTCGAGCTGACTTCAGACAGCTGACGAATCGGCTTGGGCAGCAAACCTGCCAGGGTGATGTAGGCAATCATGTCGCCTGCCGAGGCATCGCCGCGGAGGTACAGCACCAGGAACATCAGGACGCCCATGGCCACGTAGATGACCAGTTGCAACATCGGGGTATAAATCGCCCCGGTGCGGGTCATGCGCAGTTGCTTGTCAGTGTTGCTCTGACTGGCTTCCAGAAAGCGTTTTTGCTCGTAGGCTTCACCACCAAAGCTGCGTACAACGCGATAACCCTGGATGGTTTCCGAGGCGACGTGTGTCACGTCGCCCATCGCCACCTGGATTTTCTTGCTTTGCTTGCGGAATTTCTTGCTGGCCGTACTCACCATGACTGCAATCAGCGGCAGGATCGCAACCATCACCAGCGTCAGGCGCCAGTTCATCCACAGCAACGAGCCAAACAGGAACACAACGGTCATGCCTTCACGGATAACGACCTTGATCGCATCGGTGGCAGCGCCAGTAACCATGGTCACGTTGAAGGTGATACGGGAGATCAGATGGCCGGAGTTGTGCTTGTCAAAGTAGCGATTGGGCAGTACCAGCAGGTTGTTGAACAGCTGGACCCGCAAGTCATGCACCAGGCCCAATGACACCTTGGCCAGGAAGTAGTTGCCCAGGAAGGAGCCCAGGCCCTGCCATGCGGCGATCAATACGATCAGTATCGGCACGACCTGCAACAGGCGCAGATCACGCAAATAAGGAATAGTGGGAAACAGCACTGCGTCCGGATTGGACAGGCCATCGACGAAATACTTGAGGATGTAACCAAGCATTGGCTGGGTCGAAGCGAAAATAAGAAACCCGAGGATGCTCAGCAGGAACAGGCCGACATAAGGCCGGACATAGCTGAGCAGGCGCAGATATATCTTCAAGCTCGATTCGCTTGTGCTGGGGCTGGATTCGGTCATATCACGCGGCGGTTAGTAAAAAAGGAAGCTGACTTTATCACAGCTTCTCTGGTGTACTGACTGCCGCTTGAAGCCCGGCCTCGCAGGGCAGTAAAAACGACACTTCAGGGCCAGTACGCTAGTATGGCCGTCCAAAACCTGGAATGAACCTTTCAGCATGCAATTCAGTTACTTAAATTATTCAAAGCAGCGGGTGTTTGATTTCATCTGCCTGTGGCTACTCCCTGTCGGCCTTTTATTACTCCTCTCCGACCTTTATTTCCTGCCCGGGCGCAGTCTGCATCACAAGTTGTATTACGGCCTGTTCAGTATTCCGACCCTTATTGCGATTATCTTGCGGCCCAGGGAGCTGAAAGAAATCCTGCGTGACCCGATAGTCCTCGGCTTCATGCTATTTGCCGCCTGGGCGATGGCCAGCCTGATGTGGACTAACGGCGAAGAAGACTTCCTGGGCTCGCTCAAGCCGGCCCTGCACCTGCTGATGCTGTTCTGGGGCTGCACGCTGCTGACCCGATACCGCAGTGAAAGCCTGCAGCCGGTGTTCTTCGCGGCGGCGATCATCGCCTTGGTCGCGACCGTCTATAACCTGTACATGTTTATCAGCCATTTCGCCCCGCAAGATCGGATGGTGGGGGCGGGAGCGTTCGACAATCCACTGCTGAGCTCCCACGCTTTCGGCTTTTTCTGCATTTACTGGCTCACCCTGGGCATGACCTGCAAACGCCCGCAGATCCTGTTTATCGCGATCCCTGCTTTTACCATCATGTTCGCAGCACTGCTGGCCACCGGTTCCAGAACCCCCCTGGTGGCAGTGGTCATGGCCATGGTGTGGTTGAGCTTTATCTGCTGGAACCGTCGCTCATTGGCGTTGATGAGCATGCTCATCGCGGGTGGAGTCGTGGTGATAGCACTGTTCTCCGAGATGATTATGAGCCGCGGCAGCTCATTCCGTTTTGAGCTGTGGCAACTGGTGCTTGAGCAGATCAAGCTGATGCCCTGGATCGGGCATGGTTACGAATCGACTCTGAGCCTGGATCCGGGTGCGGGCTTACTGTTGAGCGAACCTCACAACTTCGCCCTGGGTGTGCTTTATTACACCGGCATTCTGGGCTTCACGCCCTGGCTGTTCATGCAGGTCTGGGGGCTGTACAGCAGTTGGCGCCATCGCGTGCAACCGCTGTTCATCCTGGCGTCTGCCTGGCTGGTGTACGGCATCGGGGCCGGCCTGACTGAAGGCGGCGGCATATTGCCAAGGCCCAAAGAACACTGGTACCTGCTGTGGATTCCGCTGGCCCTGATTGCTGCACTGAGCATCAACCAGCGCTTCAAGACCCTGCGTGACCGGCCTGTTCGCAGCCTCTCCCGGGCAGCTCTGGACACCCTTCAGGCCCATGCACACGTCATTGAAGAAGATGGTCTGGGGCCAAAAGTCCTGCGCCTGGAAAACGGTAACTTCCTCAAGCTGTTCCGCGGGCGTCGCTGCTACACGTCCGGCAGCTTTAACCCGTACTCCGAGCGCTTTGCCGTAAACAGCGAGCGCTTGCAGGACATGGGGATTGCAGCACCTAAAATCCTGGACCTGTATCAACTGACTGACGGCAGCACTGCTGTGCTCTATCAGCCGCTACCGGGCCAAACCCTGCGTCAGGTGATGCAATCGATGGGATCGCCTGCGGTTCGCCAGGCACTGGTTGAGCGTTTCGGCAAGTTCCTGGCGGTCCTGCATGGCAAGGGCGTTTACTTCCGCTCGCTGCACTTGGGTAATGTGTTGCTGATGGACGATGGTGAATTCGCCCTGATCGATATCGCCGACATGCACATCTACCCTTCATCGCTCCGGATCGCCTTGCGCAAGCGCAACCTGCGCCACATGCAGCGCTATCCTGAAGATCGTCGCTGGTTGTTCGAAGAACAGCTGCAGGCGCTACTCGACGGCTATGCCAGCTTGGCTGATCCTGTGGCCGTTAACAGCCTTAGCCAGCAGATCAAGGTACAAGCGGCAACCTGATGCATCAGGGGGAGCACCTTCAGGTGCTCCTGACCAGAACCGTATACAGCTCTACATCATGCGTGACCCATCGTTACACCCGACAGCAAGATCCTGTTGGAGCACAGCCACCCATCACTGCCCACCACCCCATCCCCACGGATGCCGTTCTAAACGGTTAGGTCATGGACAGATCGCACGCTTCGCCCAACATCGTTCAATCCAGCCCTAGACGCACGCCCTCCCGTCTCAGTCTTTTTCCAGCGGCGAAAAATACAACCGTCCCAAGCCTCGCCAGGTCTTACCCGTCCAGTGCTTGAACGGAATCTGGGCCAACAACTCACGGGCCAGCGCACGATTGCGATTGGCCGTTTTCAGGAACATGGAGTTGAGAAACTTGTAGCGCACCTCGTCATACAGCGGGTGATCACTGAACAGTGCATAGATACGCAAAATACTGTCGATCATGAAGCGATGGTTCTTGTAGGAGTTGGTGGCGTGCTTGCGATAGCGCGCCATCACCACGTTCAGACCGTCGATAAAGTACCCGGCATGGGTAATCTTCAGCTCGATGTACAGGTCTTCAAGGCGAATGCTCGGGTCAAACCCCCCCACCTTGTCCAGCGCTTCGCGGCGGATCATCAGGGTGGGCGCTGGCGGATACGGTTTGCGCTCAAGGAACATGTCATCGAAATCCAGACGCCTGAACGGCACATCCCGGCGCTGGCGCTTCTCCGGGAAGGGGTTGCCCTGGGCATCGATCAACTCGATATTGCCCGCGCAAATACCCACCTCGGGCTTGCCATCCATATACGCGACCTGCACCGCAATGCGGTCCGGCATCATGATGTCATCGGAGCCGAACGGCACAATCAGACTGCCCTTGGCGCGGGCAATAGCGCCGTTAAGGGTATTGGTCAGCCCCTGATTCTGCTGTACCCGAAAGTCGAAACCATGCACCGCCTGCAAGCGCTCAATGCGCTCCACGCTGTCATCGGGCGAGCCGTCATCGATCACCAACAACTCAATATTGGGATAGGTCTGGTCCAGAACACTCTGGATGCTCTGCTCGATATAAGGCCCGTGGTTATAAGAGGCGATGATCACCGTTACCAAGGGTTGCGAATCTGTCATGGGTGCTCCTTGCGTGCCTGGCTCAAGCCAGAGTCGATCAAATCCAGATACTGTTGACGGAACACTTCAATGTCGTGGTGCTCCTGCAAGTAGCGATATGCCTGTTCGCCCTTGGCCTGCAGTGCCTGATCCGACAAGGCCAGGTATTCATCCAGCGCGGCGGTCAGTGTTGCCACATCGCTGGGCTTCACGGCCAGGCCACCGGCGCCTTCAATCAGCGGCAACATCGCCGGCACATGGGTTGCGATCACCGGCAAATGCCCGCTCATGCCTTCAAGCAATGCCAACCCCAGGCCTTCAGCCAGCGAAGGCATGGTCCAGATGTCAAAGGCGCGCACGTACTGCAGTGCGTTCTCTTGAAAACCCAGAAGATGCGCACGGCCATTGAGGCCCAACTGCTCGATCTGGTCGCGCAAGCGCGACTCTTCACGCCCGGCGCCGATGATTGCCAGCTGCGCGGTCGGGTATTTGTCTTTCAGGGCGGCGAAGGCTTGCAGCAAGAAACGATGGCCCTTGATCGGGACCAACCGTCCAAGTGCCCCAATCATCCGGGCATCCTGGTCCAGACCGAGTTTTTCACGGGCCTGCTGGCGTGGCAGTTGCAGGGCTTCAGCTTGTTCAATGTCGATAGCATTGGTGATGGCCACGGTATTTTGCTCGGTGAAACCGCACTTGCAGTCGAGCAGATACTGTTTGACCGCAGGCGACACGCCGACAAAGCGCCATGCCTTGTCGATCAGGCGCTTGGCCTGGCTGCGACGATAGAAGCGGTCGTACTCACCAAAGCCGTGTGAAATGCCCACGCACAACGGGATCTTCAGCCAGCGGTTGAGTTGCAGCATCATATTTACCGGCTTGAAGCGGTTGCAAATCACCACATCAAACTGCTCTTTACGGCAAAACTTATACAACGCCCACATGGCGCGCAGACGCATACCCTTGAGCGATTTGTCGCTGAATTCGAAATACACCGAGTGATCAGCCTTGCTCACCGGCTCACCCGGACCCGGACGCCCACGCAAAAAGGCCGCCGTGATTTCGTAGCGCTCACGGGGGAGCGCGCGCACGATCTGCTCGGCGAGATCGGCAAAGTCATGGGATTTGACGTTGTAATCGGGCTGCAATTGCAAAACCTTGGAACGCTTCATAAGTCTCCCCGGTGAAACCCGGTGGCATCAATAACCCAGGTCGGCTCTGCAGCAAGACGCTGGATTGCAACTGGATCAGGAGCAGGCAGCTTCGCCCACTCATTACGCTTCCAGCACACGAAATGAAAATAAGGAAAGGTATGGTCGCCGTCACGATCATTTTTCAATTTGCCGTTGATCCAGAACCACTTGCCCGGGAAGTTCTCAGTACCGTCATGCCACTTGATGCACCCGCCCGGGGTGCTGAATGCCTCGGTGAATTCGCTGGTACGGCGTAGTGGATTAAATTGGCCCACCAGCTCGAACAGCGGTTTTGGCAGATTTTTGCGCCACAGGAAAATCCGGCTGAAAGCCCCTTCGTCCAGCGCATGATGCTGGTCATCCGTAAAGCGCTGCTGCCAGTCCTTGATCCTCATGAACAGTTCGCGCTTGCAAGCCGTATTGCGCAGCAAGCACAAATGGCCAGCCACTCGGCGCTCATGGGTGGAAAACAGGTCATAACGCGCCAGACGCTCGGCGGTGAAATAGCTGCGCAAATCCCCGTAGATCAGATCAATGTCGCCAAAGGCCCAGAAGTCGTAGCCCTGCAGGCGGTCTTCATGGATATAGCCCAGCGCCGGTTTGATATCACACAGCTTATAGGCGTCTTTGGGCGAGAAATCGATCTTCAGGCGCTCCGACACCTTATGGCAATAATCGGCAAAACTGATGGGTTCAATGGTCACGTTGGCCGGCAGGTTTTCAGGTACCCCACAGTCACTGAAAAACAGCCAGTCAATATCAGGATTGTGCCGACAACTTTCGAGGAAAAAAGGGATCCAGAACGGCCATCGGCCGAAGTAAGGGATCACAAATAAAATACGCGGTGATGGTTTTATCACGAGGAACTCAATGTAAAGGTCGAGATTAGAACCAATGCTATGGCCCTGCTTACTGTGTTCTTATTATTTGAGTCGCCAAAACAGTTCATGACGCCGAACCGCTTTGCGAAAGAATTCATTTTCGCCATAAGGTGATGGCGTTCTGCCTGCCAAGAGCTGCTGTATCGACCGCCGCAGCCTGCGCTTGAGTGCGGCTCGGGGCTGCAGGTCATGCATCATGCCCAGCGCCATGGCCTTGTCTCGCTGCTGCTCCAGGTTCAGCGCCAGACTGCAAGGGCGCAGGCTGAGGGAGGCATCGAACACCGGCGGCAAGGCAATGCCATCCCCGCTGTTGCCCATCGGCCAACGATCGTTGTCATGCAGATGGTTGGCGTAGCCAAGCACGGTGGTCGGCTGCCACGCCAGGCCCTCAAGGGCTTCTATGACGGCGGCGTGGGCACAGATATGGTCTGGATGCGGATCGATTGCCGGATGCGGCAGCACGACCACTTCTGGGCGAGCGCGCAGGATCAACGCCCGCAGGTCCGCCAGCAGATTATTCCAGGTCGGTGCGCCATCCAGATCACCGGGCAGCGGGAACGGGTTGAACTGGCGGAACACGCGTGTGTCGCTCAAGTCAGCCTCTCGCGAAGCCATCGGTTGATCGGGGGCAGCCCGCATGGCGGGCAATTGCAGGCAAAAATACCCCAGTTGCGCGCAACGGCCTTCAGGCACACCGGCCCAACGCGGCACAACCATACTGTCCCAGGCACGCAAGCGGCCTTTGAGACGTGCGGCGGCGGCGCGCTCCAGACCCATCTGTTGATAATGTTCGGCTTCGATCTCACCCGCGGTCAGGGTCACAATCCAGGCTTCCCGGGCCTGACTGTACAACCCGAAAGCAGCCAGTTCAGCGTCGTCGGCGTGGGGGGCGATCACCATCACGCGCTGATCGCGATAATCGGGCTGGCGGAAAACCCAGAGTTCAGGCTGACCCAGGGCGCGGCAAAAACGACCGCGAACATGCAGTCTCCCACCGACCAGAGCCGAGCCGCAGCCGCTTAAATTCAGATAGCGCAGACCGTTGACGCCACGTTCAAAGGTTTGCCGGTCTGCTGGCTCTGCGCCCGACAGCTGTACATACGGATCGAAAAAACGCCCCAGCCAGCCACTTTTAATCTTGATTGCCAGAATCAGGGTTTCATCGCCATCGAGCATCAGCGGCTGATCAACAACCAGCTTGTCACCCACAAGGCGAACCACCGGGTGCTCAGTGTCGGGCGCAAAGTTGTACCGGTAATCGTCCTGGGCCGAATAGAACAAGTGATCGGCAAACCAGGCTTCGTGAGCCACCCAACCCAGCACCGCCAACACCGGCGCCAGCCACCAGGCCAACACCACACCACTGGCAATCAGCACCAGCAGGCCAATCAGCAGGCTAATACGCTTGTTGCGCCGGTGACGCTTGAGGAGCTGTTGCTTGCGACTCATGGGCTGGCTCATGACTTGGCTCTTGTGATTGAACGCCCGTGGGCGGGCCTGCTCGCGGTGCAGGCACTACGACATGTAAAAAAAATCGCAGTAATACCATCGCGAGCAAGCCCGCACCCACAAGGTTTATGTGCGTATGTTTCAGACTTTGAACACAGGCACCGGGTTACACCAACGCTCTTTGTACTCGCGATCGGCTCGGCCAAACGAGAAGCGTAAAGGCTTGTTGACGCTACGGGCCTGCTCCCAGGCGGCTTGGGTATTGATAAAGCTCAACACGCTGCCGGGGCTGAATTCCCGGGTTTCAGGGTCGACGCCACCATTGACGTACTCGACGCTGATCCACTCTGGCGACTCGGCCCGGTACACCAGTTGAATGGCTATCGGCGCATCATTGAGAAAAATCACCGAACCGATCAACAGTTCACGCAACAGCTCGATCACTTCGGCCATGCGCTCCGCACCGGTGGCAACAAAACCCCAGCGCCGCAGGAATAAATCGCAATAAATGCTCGCCAGCTCTGCACTGGAAAACTCAGAAACCGGGCGCACAACGCCGCCAGCCTCTTCCAGCAGACGCAGCTCGCGGCGCTGGTTATAGCGGAATTTTTTCGACAGCTCTTCGGGTGTGCGGGCCATGGCCAACTGCTCGGCCTGAGGTTTGAGCGTACTGAAACGGCCCTCATTGAGTTGGGACAGATAACGCCCACGATGTCGCAAAGGCGCTTGAGCATCCGCAGCAGCGGGCAGGATCAGCTCGGCATTGCCCAGGTCGAACAGGCCTTTTTTACCGTGACGCTTGAGCACATCCTTGGACAAGGCGAGATCGCGTCCCCAGGTCGGGATCGCCGCTTTCAGCTCGCCGTCTTGCTCCCAGGCCAGATACCGCACCGGGATACCCGCCAACTGCGCCAGGCGCTCAACCACCAGCGGATGGGTGGCAACACTGCCACCAAAGCGCTGCCAGGCATTGGCATAGGTGTCAGCATCGACAACGCTCCAGCTGCGCTCGCGCCAGCCTTGAAATCGATTGAGCATCAGGACTCCGCAGTCAGATCGGTGACTTGCGCCAAGCGCCAGAAGGTATCGCGCACCGCTTCATCGCTGAAACGCTCATGCAAGCGTGCCAGCATCAGCTCTGCGCACGCCAGGCGCTGCTCATCATTGAGTTGCGCCAAGTGTTGCAGGCCTTGGGCCAGATGCTCAGCATCGCCCAGTGGAAACAGGATACCCACACCCTCGACGACTTCTTTTGCACCGCCACAAGCCGTCGCCAACAACGGCACGCCTGCCGCCATGGCTTCAAGCAGCACCATGCCGAACGGCTCGTGATCGGAGCTCAACGCAAACACATCAAAGGCCCGGAAATAACGCCGTGCATCGGGCACCTGGCCCAAAAACAGCACCTGCCCGCCGACCCCGAGTTCGTGGGCCAGTTCTTTGAGATCCTGCTCCAGACGACCCTTGCCCATGATCACCAACTGACTGTCAGCAGGCAGGTTGGGCAATGCACTGGCAAAACCACGAATCAGCGTAGCCTGGTCCTTGTCCGGATGCAGACGGCCGACGTTACCGACAATAAAACCGTCAACCGACAACCCCAACGCTTCACGCGCCGGAGTGCCAGACAACTGGTCGGCTTGTACGGTATCGATATCGATGCGGTTATAGAGCGTGTTGATACGGCCAGTCGGCCACTTGGGCAAACACTTGCGCATGTCGTCGCGCACCGCGTCTGACACACCGAGCAGGCTCAGGCGCTTGCGAAACAGGTGAGCGAACAGTTTGCGACTGCGCCGCTCATAGTCGCCAAATGCGTGATGTACGCCAATCACCGGCAAACCAGTGGCCAACAAGGCGATATATATCGGCTTGAAGCGGTGGGCGATGCAAAAACTGAAATTGCGCGAAGCTGCGATCTTGCGCAGCTTCGCGATGGCGCCCAGCTTCAGGCCACGAATGGCCTTTGAGCTGAACTCCATAAACAGCACTTCATCAGAATCGCAGCCTGCTGCCACTTCAGGGTCGGCCGCCCCGGTCAAAAAGACCGTGGTGACCTTATACCCGGTGCCGGAAAACAGGCTGGCGTACTGGCGCGCGCAGTCCAGGAACGGCCCGTCATAGCCGTGACAGAACTGCAGCACATGACGCTCAGTCGAGCGATTCATAAGTCTCGGCGCCGTCTTTAACTACCAAAATATCTTCCATGATCAGGTACTGCAGATCGGAACCGAAGAACATGTTCAGCGCGTCGGTCGGCGAGCAGACCATCGGTTCGCCGCGACGGTTGAGCGACGTGTTCAGCGACACACCATTACCGGTCAGCACTTCGAGCGCCTTCATCATGTCGTAGTAACGCGGGTTGTATTCGCGCTTGAGCACCTGGGCACGGGAAGTGCCATCTTCATGGACAACCTCTGGCACGCGGGTTTTCCATTCGTCAGACACTTCAAAGGTGAAGGTCATGAACGGTGCCGGGTGATCGACCTTGATCATCTGCGGGCCAACGGTGTCGAGCATGGACGGGCAGAAAGGCCTCCAGCGCTCGCGGAACTTGATTTGTTCGTTGATGCGGTCAGCCACGCCTTCGCTGCTCGGGCAACCGATGATCGAACGACCGCCCAATGCACGCGGACCGAACTCCATGCGGCCCTGGAACCAGGCCACCGGGTTGCCGTCGACCATGATCTTGGCGATCTTCTCCGGGGTGCCCTCGATCTTGCGATACGCAGGCTTGCCAGGGTGACGGGCACAGGCTGCGATCACGTCTTCGTTGCTGTAGGCAGGGCCGAGGTAGACGTGTTCCATCTTCTCGACCGGCACGCCGCGAGCGTGAGACACGTAAGCAGCGGCGCCGACAGCGGTGCCGGCATCGCCGGAGGCAGGTTGAACGAACAGCTCTTTGACTTCAGGACGGGCGATGATTTTCTGGTTCAGCTTCACGTTCAACGCGCAGCCGCCCGCAAAGGCCATCTTGCCGGTTTCTTTAAGAATGTCGCCCAGGTAGTAATCGATCATCTGCAGCGACAGTTTTTCAAACAGCGCCTGCATGCTGGCCGCGTAGTGGATATACGGCTCGTCGGCGATATCGCCTTCGCGCTTTGGTCCCAGCCACTCGATCAGTTTTGGCGAGAAGTAGAACCCCTTGCCTTTCTCTTTGTAGCGACGCAGGCCGATCACGTTGGCGTATTCGGTATTGATCACCAGCTCGCCGTTTTCAAATGAGGCCAGGCGCGAGAAATCGTATTTGCTGGCGTCGCCGTACGGCGCCATGCCCATGACCTTGAACTCACCGTCCAGCATCTCGAAACCGAGGAACTCGGTAATCGCGCCGTACAGGCCACCCAGGGAGTCCGGATCGAAGAACTCCTTGATCTTGGTGATCTTGCCGTTTTCGCCGTAGCCGAAGAACGTTGTGGCGTACTCGCCCTTGCCGTCGATACCCAGGATCGCGGTTTTCTCTTTGAAACCCGAGCAGTGGTAGGCGCTGGAAGCGTGGGCCAGGTGATGCTCAACCGGTTCGATCTTGATTTTCTTCGGGTCGAAACCCAGTTGCTCAAGGCAGAACACGATTTTGTTGCGATAGCGTTTGTAGCGACGGTTGCCCATCAGGATCGCGTCAAGGGCGCGGTCCGGGGCGTACCAGTAGCGCTTGGCGTAATGCCAGCGTGCCTTGCCGAACAAGCTGATCGGCGCGAACGGGATCGCCACTACGTCAACGTCGGAAGGTTTGATACCCGCCTGCTCAAGGCAGAATTTCGCGGACTCGTAGGGCATGCGGTTCTTTGCATGCTTATCACGCACGAAGCGTTCTTCTTCAGCCGCCGCTACCAGCTTGCCGTCGATATAGAGGGCTGCGGAGGGATCATGGCTGAGGGCGCCGGACAGGCCAAGAATCGTCAATGCCACAGGTTGGGCCTCTTTTGAATGCAGGCAGGCGGCGGGCGCCTGAAAAATTAATGCGTCCCCCGCAAGGCGAGAAACAGCTAAAGAGCGGGATTATAGCGTAAAGACACCGCAAATGACCCAGCGCGATTTGCCACGCCTCACACCAGAGTCCGCCAACAACCAATTCTAGATCTATGTAAGCCCAGCCCCTGAACGTTTGGGGGTTTCCTGTGATTACACCGACGTACGCGTCAACTCACAGGACATACAAGATGCCTACCCCCCTCGAAAACCTGACAAATGCAGCACACGAACTGCTTTTGCTGCGCAATGCCCTCCCCAACCTCGATCTGTCACTGGATCACCGCTTGCGGATGTTTTTCCCGCACCTTCCCGCTGACACTTGCACAGACTTTCTCTTTCTCAATGCACAAGCAGTGCCCGAACCCGGGCAGCTTCCGACCATCGTCAGCCAGTCCGTGACCGCCCTCATAGACCAGTGTTATCAAACCGCAAAGGTTCCGACCTTCGTCCAGGGTTCGTCGCGGATTTACACAGACGCCTACACCCTGGACGACCAGGACCTTGCCAGCGGCATCACCATCCCGGAGCTTGAAAAGTACCTTGAGTTTGTAGTCCGCTCCCCAGAACTGTGTGTGAGGGATGCCTTGAATGACTTCTGGCGAACGCCTCATGACGATCTCAACGCGCTGACCCCGAAAGACTGGCTGGCTCAATTGGCCCAAAAACTGATCCGGGCCGAAGCTACCGTACGCCACACAGACACCACCCTTAGCCCCAACGCGATGGAAGCCATTAACCAGCTCTTACCTGATACCAACTTGCCATCCGCGCAACAAAGCCCCAGCGCCTACGGCTTTTATACGCTGGCATTCACCGGCCCTGCCCCCCAAAACCCCAGCCCCCTTCATGGCGCATTCGTGATCACCCGCAGAAATCTCCCCCTGGGTTCTGCCGACCCCCGGGACATCCGTGCGGTTCAAGACGCCAGCCCGCACACCGTCGTGTTTTACCTGCCCAACAGCGGTCTGCAAGAGTTCGACTCAATCGCCGCGCTTACCCATGAACTGAGCGCCCGGCTCAAAGACCCTTACCAGCGCGAGGCGCTGCTCGATTGCGTACTGGCAGAGCAGCGCATGTCGGCCATGGCTCATGAGGACGTGAGCTACCACCCGGTGGAGGACCATGACGTACCCACCTTCTACTGCAATCAATTGATCCACAAACAAGAACACGACCTGCGCCATGCCTGGTCTGTGGCACGCACCCTGAAGCAAAACGCGTCTCTCGATCTGTTATCCGAGTCTATCGACCAGTCACTGAACTCAAGCCTGCCCCTCAATCCAACCAATATTGTGCGAAACCGCTACACCCGACTGGTGGAAAGGCAATTGCCCGACTGGTTGAAAAACGCCTCGGAGGAAGACAAAACCCAATGGCGGCTGGCGGTTGAGCGTTTGAACCACCAACGCCAGGCGGCCGAGACCGACGACGCCCGCCCCCTGGGTGAAATCGGGCGTAAACACACATTGCTAGGTTATGCCCGCCTTGAGTTGCGACAACAGATCAAAAAAGACCACGGTATGGACGTAGACCCCGACGATATTTTTATCTCGACCACAGAGGCCCAACGCACCGGCCCGCTGATCAACCCCACTGGCGGCTCCGGGTTTGCTGCCGGGGTGAGCCTGGACAGGACGGGACCGGCCATCAGCTACCACACCACCCGGCGCAGCCTGAGCGAATTGGCGTTGTCCAACGTCGGCATCTGGGATCTGACCTTCGCCCTGACTGCACAGGTCAAGGATGGCGCGGGCAACAGGCATCCGGTGCTGAACAGCAGCTACCTCAAAGCCCTGGTGCGCCAACTGGACATCGGCGAGCACTACAAAAAAAGGCTCAACGACCTGCTGGTCAACTCCAGACAGGCCCAGTGGCGCAAGGAGCGTTACGTCGCCTTCAAGCAAGCACAGCTGAGCCTGGACCTGCTCGAAGCCAGACTGTCGGGCACTCTGAGCGCCGATCAGGCGGCGTGGGTCAGGGCCGCGCTGGAGCACCCAGCAGAAAGCAGCCGCCCGCGTGTCAACGGTGCGCAGGTCAAAGTCCATCTGCTGATGCTGCGCTACAAACCACTGCCGGGGGTCCTGGTTTTCAGTTCAACCGGCTCGCAACAATTGCTGTGCTACACCCCCGACGCCTCAGAGAACCGCTGGTTCCTGATCGCCAACTCACGCAATGAGCTGGGCCAGATGCTGTCACGCCCTCAATGGCGCAGCTACCTGCTGCGTCGCGTAACGGCAGCACAACAGGCCTATATCAAACCGCTGCTCATCCAGGGCCTGACCGACAGCCACCTGCAACTGCAGGCCATCAGCCCTAACCTGTTCGAAACGTCTTACGACACCGAAGCCCTGCATGCCATTCACGATGCCGACGAGCAGACAACCTCGACCTGGGAAAGCAACGTCAGCACCGCAACCGACGCAGCGCTGACGGCAATCGATATCATCTCGTTCGCGCTACCGATCAAGGTGTTGCTGCCCATCGTACTGGCGCGGTTTATCCATCAGATCCTCAGAGGCCTCGACGCCCTGCAACGAGACGAAAAAAACGAAGCGTTGCTGCACTTCTTAGAGTCCATCACTCACCTGACTGATGCAGCGTCAGACTTCACCGGCTCTGCAATATTCGGCAAAACGATCCGCCAGCGTATCAAGCAGCCCTCCCCCTCATTGAGTCCAGGGGGCGCCAGCACAGCCCCTGGTGTCGGGCTAAGGCTGCGTACCGGAGACACATACGGTGCCGGGGTCTACGAGGCGCTCGCCAGCAATGGACAGACCACCCACTACACCAAAGACTCCCACGGCAATCTTTACCGTAGCCGGTACGACAACCTCGATGAACTCTGGCGCGCCGTGGATGAACGCAAACCTGACGCGCCGTACCGCATCCCCCTGCGCCAACTCTCGGCAGGCCTCTGGGATGCCGACCTGACCGCACCCTTGCTCAAGCAAAAACCTGGAATTGAACGCGTCATAGAGCGCGCACGAATCAGTGGCGTCGACCTCAGCCGTCACACCCCTGACGAGCAAGGCATCTACCGGCTGAGCAACATGCGTTACATCCAACAAAACGGCATTGTATTTGAGGTCTATAGCGGCTGGCTGGGGCGCACCTGGTACTTGCAACTACCACGGGGCTCGCACAGCGAAGCCAGCGCAACTTACAAGGTGCGACGCACCGCCGGGCGCTGGGAAATCAAGCACACACTGGCGGACAACAGCAAGCGCTGGGAGCCATTGGTCCGCGATCATACTGGGCTGGCTATCGACCCGCCTGCGGTCAAATACAGCGACTACGACATGCCGGGTGAATACAGGGAAACACTGGGCGACATCATCGCCAACTACCGCGCCGCCCTGGATGGCGACTACGCATTTATGGATGTCACCTCCCATCACAGCGCGGCGAATCGGGCGTTCATCAACCTGAGGGTCAAACTGCTGGCGGATGCAAAAGCTTGGTACCTGACAAAACCTGCAAAACCCCGCGTCACTCGCCCGGTACTGGCAGGCAACGTCACGCAGCAAGATCTGCTCAAGTACTTGTTCGAGCATTCGGATGGCATCGTCTGGGGTGAAACCCACGCCCATCAATCGGGCAAAAAAATCTTGATTGAACACATGGCCCAGTTGTCCGCGAGCGATGTAAAAACACTCTACATGGAACACCTGCAAAGCGACTTGCACCAAAGCCTTCTGGATGACTACTTCCAAACCGGAAAAATGCCCTTGAAGCTGGACAGGTTTCTACAGAGTCAGGACCTAGGCCATCGCCTTGATCCCAACAGCACCTACACATTCAGCCAACTGGTGCGTGAGGCCAGACAGCATGGCATCCAGATTGTCGCCATTGATTGCTCGGCCAGTTACTTCCCTAAAGGCACGCCAAGCGAAACGCCTTGGCTGACCCGCTATGAAACGTTCAGCTACTTTGCGTCGCGCACGATTCGTGCCCATCAGGCACGCACCGGGGAGCACAAATGGGTTGCCCTCACGGGTAATTCTCATGCCAACACGTTTGAAGGCATTCCGGGGCTGGCCGAACTCGAGGGCGTTGTGGGTGTGCGGATTTCGGATACGGCTCCGGGCACCAGCCTTGGCTTGCGTCAGGACATAGGGGAAATCATCCCGCCGGTCATGGCACATGACAATTACGTGTTTTTGAAAAATGACTACTGGCTGCAAATCGATACACCGGGCAGACAGCCCAAACGCCCTGCGCTCTCTCTGGCGCAAACCACTACCCGGCTCAAAGACCCGGGCTATTTCCGGTTTGAGAATGCTTCAACCAACGGCGCGCAGTTGATTCATCGCTCCAGCAGCCACGAAATCATTCACACCCCCTTGCAGACCGACCCCGGGGGGCAACTGTTTATCGAGCGCGACAGTTGGCCGACCCTCCATCAAAAACGTTATGACACGCTCAAAGACCTGATCCATGCCTTGCAAGACATCAACATGACGCACGTGCAGTAACGCGACGTCTCAGACTCAAAACTCCCAAGCATAAGGATGCCCTGGCATGTCCTTGTGCTTGTTTTACTGGATATCCCCACCTCAGCCGCTAAACTGCGCGCCCTCTGCTAGCCTCATCCCCGTTGCCCTGGACGGGTCGCGTCACACGGAACCCCGATTTGCCCATGAAATATTTCGTACCCGCTCACCTGGCCCTGCTGCCAGGCCTCTGCCTGACGCCCCTGGTCCATGCCGAAACCCTGGAACTGGACCCCAGCGTCATTACCGGCTCGCGCAGCGCCAGCCCCAGTTTTGACCTGCCGTACTCGGTCGACAGCATCAATCAGGAACACATCAAGGATGGCCAGTTAGGCATCAATGCTTCCGAAGTGCTGTCCCGCGTACCAGGGCTGGTGGTGCAAAACCGTCAGAACTACGCCCAGGACCTGCAAATATCATCCCGGGGCTTTGGCGCCCGCTCGGCGTTTGGCGTACGTGGCATCAAACTGATTGCCGATGGCATTCCCGCCAGCACCCCGGACGGTCAGGGGCAGGCTGCGACCTTCAACCTCGACACGGCCGAACGCATTGAAGTTCTGCGCGGCCCGGCAGCCACCTTGTATGGCAGTAACGCCGGGGGCGTGATCCAGATGTTCTCCCGTGACGGCGAAGGCCCGCCGCGTATTGGCGCCGAAACGCTAGTCGGCAGCGACGGCCTGAGTAAAAACCACCTCACCGCCGAGGGCGCCACCGATGACGTGGGCTTTGTGCTTGATGCCTCGCGCATGGACACCGACGGCTACCGCGACCACAGCGCCGCCCGCCGTGACCAGACCTTCGCCAAGCTCAACCTCAAACCCGATGAAGACAGCAAGCTGGCGTTGATCTACAGCAGCCTTGAGCAGAACGGTACGCAAGACCCGCTGGGCCAAAGCTGGGCCGCCTACAAGGCCGACCCGCGCTCCGTGACGCCCAACGCCCTGACCTACAACACCCGCAAAAGCATCGACCATCAGCAGTTGGGAATGAACTACGAGCGCTATATCGGCGACGCGACCCTGCAGGTCAATGCCTACACCGGCACCCGAAGCGTGATTCAGTATTTGGCGATTCCTAAAGGCACACCAGGCAACGAACAGGGCGGTGGCGTCGTTCAATTCGATCGCAAGTTCTACGGCGGCAGCCTGCGCTGGATGCAACCGGTGTATGGCGTGCCGGGTGACCTGACCTTGATCGGCGGCCTGGACTTCGACCAGAGCCAGGACAGCCGTCACGGATACAACAACTACATTGGCAACCAATTGGGGGTCAAAGGTGCGCTGGTGCGCGACGAAGTGGACACTGCCCGCAGCCTAGACCCGTATGTGCAGGCCAACTGGGCGCTGGACAACTGGACCGTGCAGGCCGGATTGCGCTACAGCACCATGGAGATGGACGTCGATGATCAATTTTTGAGCAACGGCGACGACAGCGGCACCAAACGCTATGAGAAAGCCACGCCGTCGATGAGCGTGATGTACGCCTTCACTCCTGAGCTGCATGGCTATGTCAGCGCGGGCAAGGGCTTTGAAACGCCGACCCAGGCCGAGTTGGCGTACTCGCCCAGTGGTCGGGGCTTTAACTTCGGCCTCAAGCCCTCCGAAAGCACTCAATACGAGATGGGCCTGAAAGCCCAGCTAAACAACACACGAATCAATGCGGCGGTATTCCAGATCACCACTGAAGATGAGCTGGTGGTTGCAAGCAATACTGGCGGTCGTACCACTTACCAAAACGCCGGCCGCACCTTGCGCCGCGGCTTTGAGCTGGGCATCGAAAGCCAGCTGGCCGAGCATTGGACCTCAACCCTCGCCTATACCCGCCTGCAAGCGACCTACGACAGTGACTTTGCCAGCACCAAAGGCACGGTCGACAAAGGTAATTACCTGCCCGGCGTACCACAGACCACACTGTTTGCCGAGGTCAACTGGAAGCCGGTTGATTGGCTCAGCACCGCCGTCGAAGGCATGTATCGCAGCAAGGTGTATGTCGAAGACACCAACTCCGCCAAGGCGGCACCGGCGTACAGCGTGTTCAACTGGCGGGCCAAGTTTGAGCAGAAGGTCGAGCACTGGACCTTTCACCAGACGTTGCGTCTGGACAACCTGCTGGATCGCCAATATGTGGGTTCGGTGATTGTGGCGGACGGCAACAGCCGCTTCTACGAGGCCGCGCCAGGACGGTCGTGGTATGCCGGAGCCGGGGCGCAGTACAGCTTCTGAAACCATAACACCATCCCTGTGGGAGCGAGCCTGCTCGCGAAAAGCATTCGCGAGCAGGCTCGCTCCCACAGACAATACCCCCACAGAAAGTCTTGTGGCCGGTTGATTGGCTCAGCACCGCCGTCGAAGGCATGTATCGCAGCAAGGTGTATGTCGAAGATACCAACTCCGCCAAGGCGGCACCGGCCTACAGCGTGTTCAACTGGCGGGCCAAGTTTGAGCAGAAGGTCGAGCACTGGACCTTTCACCAGACGTTGCGTCTGGACAACCTGCTGGATCGCCAATATGTGGGTTCGGTGATTGTGGCGGACGGCAACAGCCGCTTCTACGAGGCCGCGCCAGGACGGTCGTGGTATGCCGGAGCCGGGGCGCAGTACAGCTTCTGAAGCCATAACACCATCCCTGTGGGAGCGAGCCTGCTCGCGAAAAGCATTCGCGAGCAGGCTCGCTCCCACAGACAATACCCCCACACAAAATCTTGGTTACGCTTCAGCCAAGGTCTTTGGGCAACCGCCCCTCTATCACTTGATACAACGTACTGCTCACCGGCCAATTGCGCATGAAGCGCGCTCGGTCACGGGCGTACGCGGTGGCGAAACTCTTCAGGCTGGCGTGCTGGCACATGGAGTCCAGATCGATCAGCGCCCAGCGCCCCTCGTCCCAGAACACGTTATGCCCCTTGAGATCACCGTGACTGATGCGCTCGCGGATCAAGTCGGCAAATAACTGATCCAGCGCCTGCAATTCGGATTCCGGCGCGTCACCTTGCTCAACATACGGCGCAAAACGCTCGATGATGTCAGGGCCCGGCAGATACTCGGTGACCAGATACGCTTTGGAGCGCAACCACAGAAAACGGGTTTCCAGCAGTGCCAGCGGTTTAGGCGTAGCAATGCCCAGCAATGCCAGTCGATTGCCCTCACGCCATGAATGCCACGCACGGCTCGGACGCCAGAAGCGTTTGAGCCAGTGCGCAAAGCCCTTGATGTTGTACCGCTTGACCACCAGAGTGCGGCCCGCCACTTCAACCTTGCCGACACTGGCTGCACCGCCGGTTTTATACAAATGCCCCTGATCCAGCAAGGCATCGGCATTAGCCAGTACAGGCAGCATCGCGGCCTCTTCTTCACGGCGAATCGCACGCAAGACGAAGGCGTTACGCTGAACGCTGAACAGCGAGCAGTCGCGACCGACTTTGTTCAAAAAATCATTGAGCCGCCAGGTACGAACCTTCTCGATCTGCTTGAGCAGTGCCTCTAGCGGCAAGGCGTGTTCACCATTGCTCAACAGGTAATGCACCAGCAATTCTTCGATAAACGGCTCAAGGCTTTTCGGCAATTGAGCAAAAAACACCCCGAGGTTTTCCAGGACTTTTTGCCGCGACAGTGGCTTGCCCGCTTCTTCGACGCAAATACCCGCGCCATCGATCAGGTACAGCTTGCCGTCCTGACGCAGCAGGTTGTCGAGGTGCAGGTCTTCCTGCCACAGGCCCTTGAGGTGCATCTGACCAATAGCGGCCAACGCCTGGGCCAGTACGGCCACTTGTTCGTCCGCCAGAACCGGCAACGACTCCACCGCGCCCCAAGCGTCACCCAGGCTCTGGGCATGCTCCAGAAACTCGAACAGCAACCAGCCGCCCTCGCCTTCCTGTAAGCCATCGGCCAGCAGCTGCGGCGTGGTCAAACCTTGATCAGCCAGCAGGCGCACACCCGTCAGTTCTCGCTGAAAGTTACGCGCAGCCTTGCTACCCACCATCAACTTGGCCAGCACTGTACGCCCGCGCCACACGCCGGCCCCCACATAACGCTGCCCGGGTAATACCCGCAGCAACGTCAGCAGTTGCAACTGTGCAGGCCCGGCAGCATCGGCCAGGTCAATGCTCAGCGGCAAACCGGGCGACCGGCCGGCTTTTTGCAATTCGGACAAACGCATCAGCGAGTCTCCTTGTGGCTGCGACGCACATTCAGCCGCGCCAGCCAGGCATCCACCAAACCGCTGTCGACAGGCTGATCCAGATAGGCCGCGAGCAAGAACCGCACCTCGGCATCGCTCCAGGCATGCGCTCGACGCAGCAACGGTTCGATGTCCTTGACCCGGTCACGCTGGCCCAGCAACAAGGGGCGGGTTTTCTCCAGGTCGATCAGTTGGGCGCGATAACCCGAGCCATCGGCCTGCAAGAAGATGTGCTTGGGATAAAAACAGCCATGTACCTGACGCGCAGCGTGCAGGCGACGCGCCAACAGGCCGCATTCACGCAAAATTGCCTGCTGCTGCTCAGTGGTCAATTGCGGCCATTGTTCAAGCAACGAATCGAGGTCATTCCAGCCATCCAGCGCACGGGTCATGAGCACCGCGCGATGTTCGCCAGGCACTTTTCGCTCGCCAAAAAACACCGCTTCCAGCGCGGGAATACCCATGTGCTGATAACGCTGAATATTACGAAATTCTCGTGCGAAGCTCGGCTCGCCCAATGGCCGGTGCAGGGTACGGGTCAGGTAGTTGCTTTGACGCTTGAGGTAAAAGCCCTGGCCTTCGAGGTCCATGCGAAACACGCTGCTCCAGCCACCGCCGCTGGTGTTGGGCTCGTCCACGGCTTCCAGTTGCACAGCCCACAGCGCATCGAAGTCAGCCAGTCCGTTGCGCTCAAGCAAAGCCCGGTCCGCATCCGCTAAAAAATCAGTCATTCCCGGCCCTCAAAAAAACGCACGATATGACGAACACGCTCCTTGTCCGCCGCATTGAGCGTAGTGCGCCCGGTGTATTGGAAATAAAAACGCAAACGCTGGGTGTAGGACAAATGGTACTTGGCCACTTTGTCGAGGCACGCCAGGTCTTTGGTGATGCGGTACTTGAGCCAGAAACCGCGCCAGAAGTCACCGTTCGGGCAGTCGATCAAAAACAGCTTGGGCTGATCGTCGACCAGCAGGTTTCGCCACTTCAGATCGTTATGGGTAAAACGATGGTTGTGCATGATCCGGGTGCACTTCGCCAACTGGCGACTGACGCAATCGACCCAGGCACGGTCCTTGAGCAGGGGATCATGGTGGTCCGCCAGTTCGGACAGATCGCGGGTATTGGGCAGTTCACGGGTGATCATGGCGCCACGGGAGTAGGCAAAGCCACTGCGCTCAAGCCCCCAGGCCACGACTTCGGCGGTGGGAATGCCCCACTTGTCGAAGCGTTTGAGGTTCTGCCATTCGGATTTGACCCGAGGGCGGCCCAAATAGCGGCGCAAGCCCTTGCCCGCACCGGTGTAACGCTTGACGTAATAATTGACGCCATCGCGCTGCACACGGATCACTTCCGAAAGAGGATCGCGGGTCAGGTGCTCGCCCTGGAGGGCAAATACCGCTTCCAGACTGCCAAAATCAGACGCCAGTGCGCTGTAAGCGGGTTCAAGATTCCAACCCGCCATTACAGTGCATCCCCATAACGCAGTTTGCGTTCGTAGAGTTTGCTCGCCTTGCCTTCCAGCCATGCCAGCAGGCGGGCTTCTTCGCGAAGGGTTTGACGCAGCGGCATCTGGAAGTAACCCCGCAGGAAACGCAGCTTGTCCCGTTGGGTCAGGCCGATATCCAGTGCAGAAAAATACAGTGCAGCCAGGTCCTTGTTGCGCCAGCGTTTGCTGATGACCGGTCGAACCTGAGCCCGGTGCAGATCAATGAGCGACAAACGAAAGGCCTGGGCTGTAACCGGTTTGTCGGTGTGCAGCAAAAAGTGGCAGATATAGCAGTCGCGATGGTTAACCCCGGCGCGGTGCATCATGCCCGTCATGCGCGCCACTTCGGCGATCAGCGCATGCTTTAGGTTTGGCTGTGGCGGCTGCTTGATCCAGTTGAGGCTGAAGTCTTCGAGGCTGACCGTTGGCGCCAGTTCTTCGGTGATGATGAACGAGTGCTGCTGCGCCGGGTTACTGCCCTTTTCGCCATACGCGACGGCAGTCATGGTAGGTACGCCGACTTCGTGAAGGCGCTTGATTGCCCGCCATTCCTGGCCCGCGCCCAGCACTGGCAGCTTGGCCGTGAGCAGGTTTTTGAACACCTCACCCCAGCCAATGCCACGGTGGATTTTCACAAAATAACCGCGGCCCTCGACTTCTGTACGCAAGGTACGTCGACCATCCAGTTCGCGGTAAACCTCGCCCTCCAGGCGCTCGACTTCGGTGAACGCATCGCGTCCTGCCCACAAGCTCTTGAACGGTTCGGCAAGAATCAGTTTCATCAGTGTTGCTCCGCCAGAATCACATCCGCAGCGTGCTGCGGCATGCTGTAGAGGTCGGCCGTCTGCGCGTAGGCCAGGCCATTTTGGCTCCAGGCCGCGCGCGCAGCATCGTCGGACAACATGTGTGTCAGGTATTCATTGAGTTGCGCCTGCTCAAACGGCTCGTCCAGTACCCGGCCGCAATCGGCGTCGCTGATGTAGTGGGCGTAGCCGCAGACGGCGCTGACCAGTACCGGCAAACCCGCCACCAGGGCTTCAAGCAGCACGGTGCCGGTGTTTTCGTTGTAGGCCGGGTGAATCAACAGGTCCGCGCCCAGCAAGAAGCGAGGGATGTCGCTGCGCCCCTTGAGGAACTGCACGTGATCGCCCAGCCCCAGCGTGGCGCTCTGCAATTGAAAGACTTTGGGATCGTCCTGACCGATTACAAACAGCTTGGTGCGCTTCTTAAGCTCGGCAGGCAAGGCTGCCAGTGCTTTAAGGCTGCGATCAACGCCTTTGGTCTTGAACCCGGAGCCGATTTGCACCAGCAGCAGATCGTCGTCAGACAGGTTGAATTCACGACGAAAATCGGCGCGAATCTCTGCGGCATTGGCAGGCGCGCGACGGTCCAGGGCGATGCCCGGTGGCAACAGATGGAATCGCTGCGGCGGGGTGTCGTAATGTTTGATGAACAGCGGCTGCTGGACTTCTGAAATCATCAGGATTTCAGTCTTGGCGTTCTTGTCGAACACCGCCCGTTCGTATTCAGCAAAGTGTTTGTAACGCTTGAAAAAGCGATAAAACGAATGACGCAGGTTTTGCGCCTTGTCTTCAAAGCAGCCGTCGGCCGCGTAGTACACGTCCAGCCCCGGCATTTTATTGAAGCCGACGAGGCGGTCCACCGGGCGTTTGGCCAGGTCGGCCTGCATCCAGGCGAGCATTTTTTCGTTGCGGGTATGGTTGTGGAACGCCTTGACCGGCGCCACCAGCACTTCAAAACCGGGGGGAATGTCACCCTCCCAGATCATGGTGTAGACGCGAATTTGATGGCCGCGTTTCTGGCACTCCAGCGCAATGCGCATGAAATCGCGTTGCAGCCCGCCAAACGGGAAATATTTGTACAGCACAAAAGCCAGTTGCATCAGCGCAGTTCCTCAGCCAGTAACAACGTGCTTAATCGACTCGCGACACGCTCAGGGTTCAAACGGGTAAAGCACAACGGCCACTCGTTTTTCAGATCAAACCGCTGCTGGTCCTGTGCAGTCGGAGTGTAGGTGCATTTTTTCTGCAGGCACGGTGCGCACGGAAAATCGCTGGCCAGGTGGATTTGCACCTTGCCATAGGCACCGGTCAGGCCCGGATTGGTGGGACCAAACAGGGAGATGGTCGGTACATCCAGTGCCGCCGCCAAATGCCCCAGCCCGGTATCGACCGCCACACAGGCGCTAGCACTGGCCAGTACCTTGGCAACCCCCGCCAGATTCAGCTTGGGCAGCACCACTGCGTTGCTCAGGCCGTCGGCGATGCGTTCGGCGCGGGCCTTTTCAGCCGGGTTACCCCAGGGCAAGCGGACTTCGACACCCATGTGGCCCATGCGCAGGGCCAGGTCGCGCCAGTACACTTCGGGCCAGTGCTTGGTGTCCCACGTGGTGCCGTGCAAAAACAATACGTAAGGCTTCTTGCGCGGTAATTCAACCAGGCGTTCGACGTCGAGGCCGTAGTCACCCAGCCCTTTTGGCAGGTCGTAGCCCAGCGCCACGGCAAATAGCTGACGCAAACGCTCGACCGCGTGCTGCCCACGAGCCACGGCCAGACGACGCTGATAAAAGCGGCTGGCCAAGGGTTCACGGGCTGAGTCTTTATCAAGACCGGCGACCGGGGCTTTCACGTAACGGGTCAGCCAGGCGCTTTTGACCAGGCCTTGAGCGTCGATCACCAGATCGTATTTTTCGGCACGCAGGCTTTGCTTGAAGCATCGCCACTCACCACTCTTGATGGTTTCCCAGATATTTTTGCGCCAGCGGCGAATCGCCACCGGAATGACCTTGCCCACCGCCGGGTGCCAGGTAGGGATTTCGGCAAAGCCTTCTTCCACGACCCAGTCAAAGGTGATGCCTGGGATCGCCCGCGCCGCATCGGTCAACGCAGGCAAGGCATGGATCACATCCCCAAGGGATGAGGTTTTGACCAACAGAACGCGCACCTAGTTGACCTCGACCGGTGAGCCCTGCAAACGCTGCAAGGCTTCAACCACCGGCTGCGGCATCAACTCGCGCAGGCAGTTGTAGTGGCCAAAGCGGCAGGTGCGATCAAAACATGGGCTGCAATCGAGCCCCAGGCGTACGATTTCGACTTTGTCGGCCAACGGCGGGGTGAAGCCCGGCGATGTGGAGCCGTACACCGCCACCAAGGGACGGTTCAGCGCGGCAGCCACGTGCATCAGCCCCGAATCGTTGGACACAACGGCGTCGGCACACGACAGCAAATCAATGGCTTCGGCCAGCGAAGTCTCGCCGCTGAGGTTGACCGACTCTTCACGCAGCCCCGGGATCAACCGCGAGCGGATGTCTTCGCCCACAGCGTGATCGTTTTTGGAGCCGAACAACCACACCTGCCAGCCTTCGCGGATCTTTTGCTCGGCAACTTTGGCGTAGTGCTCGGACGGCCAGCGCTTGGACTCGCCAAACTCGGCACCCGGGCACAGCGCCAGCACCGGGCGGTCCAGTTCCAGGCCAAATTTTGCCAGTGCGCCGGCACGGCTTTGCGGATCGATCTGCAAGGCCGGGCGCGGATAAGGCTTGGGCAGATCCGCCCCTGGCTCATAGGCCAGCGCCATGAAGCGCTCGATCATCAACGGGTAGCGTTCTTTGTCGAGCTTGCGCACGTCGTTGAGCACGCCATAGCGAAATTCGCCACGCCAGCCGGTGCGCTTGGGGATTCCCGCAAAGAACGGCACGAGAGCTGATTTCAGCGAGTTGGGTAGCAAGATTGCCTGATCGTATTGGCCCTTGAGGGACTTGCCGATCTTGCGTCGCGTGGCCAGTTCGAGCGCGCCGTGGCCGAGCGGAAAGCTCAAGGCCTTGCGAACTTCAGGCATGCGTTCAAGGATGGGCCGGCTCCACTCAGGGGCCAGCACATCGATTTCGCACTGCGGGTGGCGCTGCTTGAGGCACTGAAACAGTGTCTGCGCCATCACCATGTCACCGACCCAGCTGGGCCCAACGATCAAAATATTCATAAGTTTCCATAAACAAGCAAGGGAGGCATTCGCCTCCCTGCTGTAGTGCCATATCGCTTTATTTGACCAGTGTACGCCACTCTGGGTGATCCGTTGTCTTGCCGGTCACCAGGTCGAAATAGGCTTTTTGCAGTTTTTCGGTGATCGGACCACGGCGGCCGATACCGATATGACGCCCGTCGACTTCACGAATCGGCGTCACTTCAGCCGCAGTACCGGTAAAGAACGCTTCGTCGGCGATATACACCTCGTCACGGGTAATGCGTTTTTCAACAAACTTGTAACCCAGCTCGGTGGCCAGGGTCAGGATCGTGCTGCGGGTGATGCCGTTCAGGCACGCCGTCACGTCCGGGGTGTAAATCACGCCATCCTTGACCAGGAACACGTTCTCGCCCGAGCCTTCAGCCACGAAGCCTTCCGGGTCCAGCAACAGCGCTTCGTCGGCACCGCCGGAAATCGCTTCCTGCAGGGCCAGCATCGAGTTGATGTAGTGACCGTTGGCCTTGGCCCGGGTCATGGAGATGTTCACGTGGTGACGGGTAAAGGAGCTGGTACGCACCTTGATCCCGACTTCCAGGGCCTCGGCGCCCATGTAGGCACCCCAGCTCCATGGCGCGATGATTACGTGGACTTTGAGGCCAGTGGCGCGCAGGCCCATGGCTTCGGACCCGTAAAACACCATCGGGCGGATGTAGGCGCTGTCGAGGTTGTTTTCACGCACCGCAATACGGGTCGCTTCGTTGATTTCGTCTTTGCTGAACGGGATCTTCATGCCCATGATGTGGGCCGAGTCGAACAGGCGGTCAGTGTGTGCCTGCAAGCGGAAAATCGCCGCGCCCTGCGGGGTTTCGTAAGCGCGTACACCTTCAAACACGCCCATGCCGTAGTGCAATGTATGGGTCAGCACGTGCGTCGTAGCATCACGCCACGGCACCAGCTTGCCGTCATACCAGATCACACCATCACGATCAGCCATCGACATCATTACGCTCCTCAAAGAATCCAGCACCCGCGCCACGAGGCGTCAGGCAAATTGGACGGGGCTTATGGACCCGCCGGATACGTTCTTACAGCTTTAACTCTGTACTTAAGCCAGCAAGCTAGCTCAATCCCAGCTCGGACCATATGCGCCGCACGTGTTGACGTTCGACTACAAGCTGGTCCCCCGTGACCACGCCGGCCTCTTTTTGCAAGGCTTGACGGTGGGCGACGGTGCGAAAAGCCTTGTAGGCCTCGCGCAACAGGCTGGCATCAGTGGCGGGCATCAGCCCGACCTGTTCCAGCCCTTCCAGAATGCGGATGTTATCGGTGTAGCGCAGTAACGCCGGATGTTCCCTGGACCACGCCAGGGCCGCGTATTGCACCATAAATTCAATATCGACGATACCTCCGGCATCCTGCTTGAGGTCGAACGGCACCGTGGCCTCGAAGGCGTTTTCAGCTGTTCCGGCAGCGGTTATCCGGGTTCCAAGGTTGCCACGCATTTTGGCCCGCATCTCGCTGACCTCCTGGCGCAAGGTGGGCAAGTCGCGTTCACGTCCCAGCACGCTGGCACGGACTTTTTCGAACGCACTGCCCACCTGCTTGCAGCCCACCAGCACCCGTGCCCGCACCAGCGCCTGATGCTCCCAGGTCCATGCCTCACTCTCCTGGTAACGCTCAAAAGCGCCCAGGGAACTGACCAGTAATCCCGATGCACCTGAGGGACGCAGGCGCATATCGACGTCATACAGTTGACCGGAGTTGGTCTGGGCCGTCAGCAAGTGGATGATGCGCTGCCCCAACCGGGTGAAAAACTGCGCGCCGTCGATAGGTTTGGCGCCGTCGGTCTCGGCATTCGGGTCACCGTCGTGGATAAACACCAGGTCCAGATCCGAGCCATGCCCCAACTCGATACCGCCGACCTTGCCGTAGCCAACAATAATAAAGCCGGGGTCGCACAAACTGCCGTCAGTGCGCTGCGGCGTGCCGTACTTGGCCACCGTCTGACGCCAGGCCAGCGCCAGCACTTGCTCCAGAATCGCTTCGGCCAGCCAGGTCAGGTAATCACTGACTTTCATTAAAGGCAGGCTGCCTGCGATTTCCGATGCCGCAACTCGCAGACGGTGAGCCAGCTTGAAGTTACGCAAGGCCTCCATCTGCTGCTCAAGATCGTCCTCCGGGATGCGTGTCAGACGCTCGCGCAACTCGGCCGCCAACTCTGGCGCCAAGGGCGGTTTGAACAGTCGACGCTCATTGAGCAACTCATCGAGCAGCAACGGGAAACGGGTGATTTGTTCGGCGATCCACGGACTTGCGGCACAAAGGGTCAGCAAACGCCGCAAGGCGTCGGGGTTTTCGGTCAACAACACGAGATAAGCCGAGCGCCGGGCCACCGCTTCGACCAGCGGCAACACCCGCTCCAGCACCAGATCGGGATTGGCGTGCTCAACGGCCTGGGCCAGCAAACGCGGGATAAAGGCATCCAGACGCTCCCGCCCCAAGCGCTGCATGGCGCGCAATTGCGGGCTGGAACGCAGGGCCGCCAATTGCTTCAAGGCTTTGGGGGCATCCACAAACCCGGCTTCTTCCAGCTGGGCACAGGCAGCGGCGTCGTCCTGATCTTCTTCCCACAGCGGCAGCCACTCGCCGCCGACGATCAATTCGCCTTCGTCGATGACCTCTTCTTCGTCAGGATCAGCGATCACCTGACGGAAATGCCAGTCGATGCGCCCACGCCACGTCATCAATTGCTCGTGGAATGCAGCCCAGGTGTCAAAGCCCATAATGAAAGCAATACGCGCCTGATCCTGTTCGGTGTCGGGCAGCATTTGGGTCTGGCGGTCGGCAATGGCCTGGATCGCGTGTTCGGTGTAGCGCAAGAACTCATAGCCTTCGCGCAGTTCGCTGACCACTTCGGCCGGCAAATATCCCTGGCCTTCCAGGGTGGTCAGCACTTTCAGCAGCGGGCGTTGCTGCAGGCTGAGGTCGCGACCGCCATGGATCAGCTGGAACGCCTGAGCGATAAATTCGACTTCACGAATCCCGCCCGCCCCCAGCTTGATATTGTCGGCCATGCCTTTGCGCCGTACTTCCTGCTGGATCAGCTGCTTCATGGTGCGCAGCGCTTCAATCGCCGAAAAGTCGAGGTAGCGCCGGTACACGAACGGACGCAGCAAACTAAGCAGCTGTGCGCCCATCACCTGATCACCGGCCACGACCCGCGCCTTGATCATCGCGTAACGCTCCCAGTCGCGGCCTTGATCCTGGTAGTACTGCTCGAGCGCATTGAAGCTCAGCACCAGGGCGCCGGATGAGCCGTACGGGCGCAAGCGCATATCGACGCGGAACACAAAACCGTCGACGGTCATTGGGTCCAGGGCCTTGATCAGGCGCTGGCCCAGACGGATAAAGAACTCCTGATTATCCAGCGGGCGCTTGGCACCCACCGTTTCGCCACCCTCGGGGTAGGCGAAGATCAGATCGATGTCCGAAGACAAGTTCAGCTCAACGGCCCCGAGCTTGCCCATACCCAGAATCACCATTTGCTGCGGCTCGCCGCTGCGATGCCCGGTGGGTGTGCCGAACTGCTGGCAATGGCGCACATACAACCAGCGATAGGCCTGATCGATGCTGGCATCGGCCATGTCCGACAGGTCGCGGCAGGTTTCAATCAAATCGGCCTGGCGGTTGATGTCACGCCAGATAATCCGGATCTGTTGACGGGTACGCTGGCGGCGCAGTGCGCGGCCCAGTTCGTCATCAGTCGTTGCAGCCTGAGCGGCGACGCTGATCTGGGCACACAACTCGCCGGGGGCGAAACTGCGGTCCAGTTCACCCGAGCCCACCAGCTCTAGCAACATCAAAGGGTCACGCAATGACTGTTCTATAAAGAAGTCACTCGCGGCACTGACCCGACTGAACGCCAGCCAGCGCTGGGCCGACCAGTCATCGAGCCCCTGCTCACCTTCAAGCCCGGCAACCGCCGTGCGCCACGATTGCTCGGCACGGCTGGCCAGTGACTGTAAAAGGCCGGGAATTGGTGCAAGCGACGGAAGGCTCATGGTCTATCCTTGATCGGCGATGGTGTTGCCGAGTACGGTGACAGGAAGAAACAGCGGTTTAATCCGACTGTCGAACAAAGGTTATAAATAGCTGTAAGCGCATATTGTTTAGCATCCAGCCTGCATCTCTCAGGCTGAATAACGAGAAACACACCAACAATATCGATTTTTCGCACAACCAAACAGATGGCTATCAGGACCAATCCTGTAGTTTTACTACTGAGTCTTACACTTGAAAGGCTGAAATGGCCGACGATTTGTAGTAAAACTACACGCCGCTGGAACCAACCTCCGGCCATCCAAGAATTTATGTCGTCTGCCCACAAGGCCAGTCGCAAACTCAGGCAACCGATTCTGGAAGCCTATCCGCCCTGGAGCAAGCCATGCAAGACCTCGATCCCGTCGAAACCCAGGAATGGCTGGACGCCCTGGAATCGGTTCTCGACAAAGAAGGCGAAGACCGCGCTCACTACCTGATGACCCGTATGGGTGAGCTCGCTACCCGCACCGGTTCGCAGCTGCCGTATGCCATCACCACGCCTTACCGCAACACGATTCCTGTAACCCACGAAGCACGCATGCCTGGCGACCTGTTCATGGAACGCCGCATTCGCTCGCTGGTTCGCTGGAACGCCATGGCCATGGTGATGCGCACGAACTTGAAAGATTCTGACCTGGGCGGTCATATCTCCAGCTTCGCTTCCAGCGCAACCCTGTATGACATCGGCTTCAACTACTTCTTCCAGGCCCCGACCGACGAACACGGCGGCGACCTGATCTACTTCCAGGGTCACACCTCGCCAGGCGTTTACGCCCGTGCGTTCATGGAAGGCCGGATCACCGAAGAACAAATGAACAACTTCCGCCAGGAAGTAGACGGTCAGGGCCTGTCGTCCTATCCGCACCCTTGGCTGATGCCTGATTTCTGGCAGTTCCCGACTGTATCGATGGGCCTTGGCCCGATCCAGGCGATCTACCAGGCACGCTTCATGAAGTACCTGGAAGCCCGCGGCTACATCCCGGCCGGCAAGCAAAAAGTCTGGTGTTTCCTGGGCGACGGCGAGTGCGACGAACCAGAATCCCTGGGCGCAATCTCCCTGGCTGGCCGTGAAAACCTGGACAACCTGATCTTCGTTATCAACTGCAACCTGCAGCGCCTTGATGGCCCGGTTCGCGGCAACGGCAAGATCATCCAGGAACTCGAAGGCGTCTTCCGCGGTGCTCAGTGGAACGTGACCAAAGTCATCTGGGGTCGTTTCTGGGACCCACTGCTGGCCAAAGACGTCGACGGTATCCTGCAACGTCGCATGGACGAAGTCATCGACGGCGAGTACCAGAACTACAAAGCCAAAGACGGCGCGTTCGTACGCGAGCACTTCTTCAACACGCCAGAGCTCAAGGCGATGGTTGCTGATCTGTCCGACGACGAGATCTGGAAACTCAACCGTGGCGGCCACGACCCGTACAAGGTCTACGCGGCGTACCACGAAGCGGTCAACCACAAGAACCAGCCAACCGTGATCCTGGCCAAGACCATCAAAGGTTATGGCACCGGTGCCGGCGAAGCGAAAAACACGGCGCACAACACCAAGAAAGTTGATGTTGAAAGCCTGAAGTTGTTCCGCGATCGTTTCGACATCCCGGTTAAAGACGACGAAATCGAAAACCTGCCATTCTTCAAACCAGAAGAAGGCAGCGCCGAAGCCCGCTACCTGAGCGAGCGCCGCACTGCACTGGGTGGCTTCGTTCCTCAGCGCCGCGCAATGAGCACCAGCATTCCGACCCCGCCTCTGGACACCCTCAAGGCCATCCTTGACGGCTCCGGCGACCGTGAAATTTCCACCACCATGGCTTTCGTGCGCATCCTGGCGCAGTTGGTCAAGGACAAGGAAATCGGTCAGCGCATCGTTCCGATCATCCCGGACGAAGCCCGTACCTTCGGTATGGAAGGCATGTTCCGTCAGTTGGGCATCTACTCGTCCGTCGGCCAGCTCTACGAGCCAGTCGATAAAGACCAGGTGATGTTCTACCGCGAAGACAAAAAAGGTCAGATCCTCGAAGAAGGCATCAACGAAGCAGGCGCCATGAGCTCCTTCATCGCTGCCGGTACTTCGTACTCCAACCACAACCAGCCGATGCTGCCGTTCTACATCTTCTACTCGATGTTCGGCTTCCAGCGTATTGGCGACCTGGCCTGGGCCGCTGGCGACAGCCGCACCCGTGGATTCCTGATCGGCGGCACCGCCGGGCGCACCACGCTCAACGGTGAAGGCCTGCAGCACGAAGACGGTCACAGCCACATCCTGGCCGGTACCATCCCGAACTGCCGCACCTTTGATCCAACCTACGGCTATGAGCTGGCGGTGATCATTCAGGACGGCATGAAGAAGATGACCGAAGAGCAACAGGACGTCTTCTACTACATCACCGTGATGAACGAGTCTTACCAGCAGCCAGCCATGCCGGCCGGTGTCGAGGAAGGCATCGTCAAAGGGATGTACCTGCTCGAGGAAGACACCAAGGAAGCGGCACACCACGTTCAGCTGATGGGCTCCGGCACCATCCTGCGTGAAGTCCGTGAAGCGGCGATCATCCTGCGTGAACAGTTCAACATCGGCGCTGACGTATGGAGCGTTACCAGCTTCAACGAATTGCGTCGCGACGGCCTGGCCGTTGAGCGCAGCAACCGCCTGCACCCGGGCCAGAAGCCTAAGCTGAGCTACGTCGAAGAGTGCCTGACTGGCCGTAAAGGTCCGGTGATTGCCTCTACCGACTACATGAAGCTGTTCGCTGAACAGATTCGTCAGTGGGTACCGGTCAAGGAATTCAAAGTGCTGGGCACTGACGGTTTCGGCCGCAGCGACAGCCGCAAAAAACTGCGTCACTTCTTTGAAGTAGACCGTCACTTCGTGGTGTTGGCAGCCCTGGAAGCACTGGCTGACCGTGGTGATATCGAACCTAAGGTGGTTGCAGAAGCAATCGTCAAGTTCGGCATCAACCCGGAAAAACGCAACCCACTGGACTGCTGAGGAGAATATTTGTGAGCGAACTCATTCGAGTACCTGACATCGGCAGCGGCGACGGTGAAGTCATCGAGCTGTTTGTAAAAGTCGGCGACCGTATCGAAGCCGATCAGAGCATCCTGACGCTGGAATCGGACAAGGCGAGCATGGAAATCCCTGCGCCTAAAGCCGGTATCGTCAAAAGCCTGAAGGTCAAGCTGGGCGACCGCTTGAAAGAAGGCGACGAACTGCTGGAACTGGAAGCCGAGGGCGCCGCTGCGGCGCCTGAAGCTGCAGCACCGGCGGCGGCGGCCCAAGCTCCGGCTGCGGCTGAAAAACCTGCTGCTGCCCCTGCTGCCGAGGCCCCTGCGGCCCCGGCTGCACCTGCCGCTGCCACCATCCAGGACATCCATGTCCCGGATATCGGCTCGTCGGGCAAGGCCAAAATCATCGAAGTCCTGGTCAAGGCCGGCGATACCGTTGAGGCTGATCAATCGTTGATCACCCTCGAATCCGACAAGGCCAGCATGGAAATTCCATCGCCAGCCGCCGGTGTGGTTGAGAGCATTTCGGTCAAGCTGGACGACGAAGTCGGCACTGGCGACTTCATCCTCAAACTCAAGGTTGCCGGCGCTGCTGCGCCTGCAGCTCCAGCCCAGGCTGCTGCTCCGGCTGCGGCAAAAGCTGAAGCCCCTGCTGCTGCTCCGGCACCCGCTGCAAAAGCCGAGGCAGCACCTGCCCCGGCCGCCGCGCCTGCGCCGAAGGGTGCCAAAGTTCACGCAGGCCCTGCCGTGCGTCAACTGGCCCGCGAGTTCGGCGTTGAGCTCAGTGCCGTCAGCCCGAGCGGCCCACACGGCCGTGTGATCAAGGAAGACGTGCAGGCTTACGTCAAAACCATGATGCAGAAGGCCAAGGAAGCTCCTGCCGCCGGTGCAACCGGTGGTGCTGGCATTCCGCCGATCCCGGTCGTGGACTTCAGCCGCTTCGGCGAAGTTGAAGAAGTGGCCATGACTCGCCTGATGCAAATCGGCGCGTCGAGCCTGCACCGCAGCTGGCTGAACATCCCGCACGTGACTCAGTTCGATCAGGCTGACATCACTGAGCTGGAAGCCTTCCGCGTCGCGCAAAAAGCCGTCGCAGAAAAAGCTGGTGTGAAACTGACCGTACTGCCTCTGCTGCTCAAGTCCTGCGCGCACCTGCTCAAGGAAATGCCAGACTTCAACAGCTCGCTGGCGCCTAGCGGCAAAGCGATCATCCGCAAGAAGTACGTCAACATCGGCTTTGCCGTAGACACCCCGGATGGCTTGCTGGTCCCTGTGATCAAGAACGTTGATCAGAAGAGCCTGCTGCAACTGGCGGCTGAAGCGGCTGCGCTGGCTGCCAAAGCCCGCGACAAGAAGCTCACCGCAGACGACATGCAAGGCGCGTGCTTCACCATTTCCAGCCTCGGTCACATTGGCGGCACCGGCTTCACGCCGATCGTCAACGCACCGGAAGTGGCGATCCTCGGCGTTTCCAAGGCAACCATCCAGCCGGTCTGGGATGGCAAAGCCTTCCAGCCGAAACTGATGCTGCCTCTGTCGTTGTCCTACGATCACCGTGTGATCAACGGCGCTGCTGCTGCACGCTTCACCCAGCGTCTGAGCCAGTTGCTGGGCGACATCCGCACTATCCTGTTGTAAGCCACGCCCCGGCCTTCCTCACCGAAGGCCGGGGTAGCGCACTGTTTTCCGAGCGCCACGCTCGTACCTCAACCCCGCCATTTGGCGGGGCTTTTTTTTGCCTGCGATTTAGCCATTCCCATACAAACAATCTCCCACCAGCCGTACCTCCCCCGCCCTACAACCCATGCGGAATCCAGGAGTGGGTCGCCTCCCCGTGGACTTCTACGGTTAACCAAAGGACTTTAACCACGCGATCAATTTCGCCTTACATCAGAAAGGATTTCGATGTGAACAGACCGACCGTTGGCCCGATTCTGGGATTTACCACTGCCCAACACGCCCGTATTTTTGTGCGCGGCGCATCCGATAAAAACAACGCCGTATTCGCGGGTATCCGCCATCGAAAGGCCGGTGAGAGCCAGTGGTCCGCAGGCGTGTATTCAAGGCTGAGCCCTGAGTTCGATATGTCCGACACCCTGATTCTGAGCGGGCTAGGCTCAAATACCCGCTATGAGTACCAAGCAGGCTGGTTCTCCACCACTCGCCTTGACCACACACCCGAAACCGTTGCCCAGACCCCGCTCAATTGGCCGTCAAATTTCTACACCTTCAAGACCACGTCGAACCAACCCAACCGTGTACGTCGCTACGTTTCAGGCTCATGCCGTTACCTCAGACTTACAGCAGGCATACCTTCGGCACCACAGTTGGGCGACGCGATTTTTAGCGCCATCAGCTCACTTAACCGCCAGAACCCTCTGGATGCCGTCGTGATGACGGGTGATCAGGTGTATGTCGACGACCTGAATGTCCTGTTGCCGGACCGCGAGTTCGCCGCTATCAGCAAAAAATACCAAGCGGCGTTTTCCCAACCCCATATCCGCAATCTGATGTCGGGCACGCCGACCTACATGATTCTCGACGACCACGAAATCGAAGATAACTGGCCAGCCAATCAGAGCAGTGCCGACCGGGAGCTCTATAACAATGCCATGACGGCTTATGAGATCTATCAATGCAGCCACGGCCCGGCACACGACCTGCTGCCCAACGGGCGCATCAACCGGGACCTGAGCCGCTACTGGTATTGGTTTGGCGATGGCGATATCGACTGGTTTGTCATGGACTGCCGTACTGAGCGCACGCTGTCTGGCAACGCCAAAAGCATGATCGGCACCCGACAGGAATACGCACTGCTGAAATGGCTGATCAACAGCACTGCCAAGGTGAAGTTCATCGTCAGCAGCGTGATGTTCATGCCCGATCAACAACGCGGCGATGATGGCTGGAAGGCATTCGCGGCGCAGCGCAACCGGATTCTTGAAACCATTCGCGCCAACGCCATCAAAAACGTGGTCTTCATTTCCGGTGACATTCACGGCTCTCTCACCTGCCAACTGACCCACAGCAAAAACCCGGGGTTTGTCGTGCACAGCATCGTGTCCTCACCTTTGTGCAATACCAAGTTGCTGCCGTATGCCAAAGCCAGTGATCTGGTCGTCAACGGCCCCCTGACGACGGTCGGCACAGGTACTTACACACTCAAGCTCACCAGCCGCGTAGTGAGTGAGGACAACTTCGCTTGCCTGACCATTGAAGGCCAGAAGCTCAAGGTCGATTTTCACAATAAAAATGGTCGAATCATCGAGTCAACGATCATTACGCTGACATAACTGCTAAACCTTGTCGTACGGCCTGCAGAAATCTGCCGGCCGGCCGATAAGCACCTATAGCACTTAGCCTTTATGTTCGCTTGTCAGCGCCATGAGCATGATGCAACCTTGCCGCAAACCACAGAAACAGGGTGACAGCCCGTGCGCAATCCGCATTTGTGAAGCGAGTGCCCTAATGAAAAGCCAACCCGATGCTGCCCCGCGGATGGCAGCCGAGGTCGTGACCCAGCTCCCAGTGCCTTCCAGGCTTGGCATGCTGCGTTTCGAACGGCTGAATGAAGCCAGCTGGGCCATGCTCTACATCGACCCTCACTGCGAACGCCAATTCGGTGTGCCCGCGGCAGAGCTGTGCGCGCTGGTTGGCTCGCCTTACGCCAGCTTGATGGAGCCTCAAGCACGCTATCGACTGCACGATGCCATTGAGCACCAACTCAGAACCAGCCACCACTACGTGGTGCATTACACCTTGCACACCACTCTCGGCCCATTGAACCTGATGGAATTGGGCGAAGCGTACAAACAGCACAACCGTCACTTCTTGCGGGGCTACCTGCTGGCGATTGAAGACAGCGCTGCCAGCCCGTTGCCAGCTCCTGTAGCTGAGCTTGAGACTCAAAACAGCCGCCTGCAAATCGCACTGGCACTCAACCAGCGCGCCCAGCACGATCAACTCCAGCACCTGGAACGCGTACGCGCCCAGCAAGACTTGATCCTGCGCCTGGCTCGCCACCGCTACAGCCAGCACAACTCGCTCAAAGAAGCCGCCGAACTGATCACCCGCAGCGCCTGCGACATCTATCAAATCGATGGAGCAAGCCTGTGGAACCTTGAAGGCAATCAGTTTTTGCCGGTTTCGGCTTTCCAACGCGAGACTCAGGCCCATATCGCGCAAGATAGCTTCGACGCCAGTCTGTTCCCCGACTACCTCGAAGCCTTGCACACCAGCCGCTCGATCGACGCCTCGAACGCCAATCGCGACATGCGAACCCGCGAACTGGTGGCAAATTTAGGGCCCTGCGAACCCGGCGCCATGCTCGATGCGGGCATACGCATCGATGGGCAGGTAGTCGGCGTGCTGTGCCTGGAGCAAGTGGGCAAGACCCGCGTTTGGCAGGCGGATGAAATCGCCTTTGCCGGCGAGTTGGCCGACCAGTTTGCCCAGGTCATCAACAACCATAATCGACGTACCGCCACCAGCGCCCTGCGCCTGTTTAAGCGCGCGGTCGAGCAAAGTGCCAACGCTTTTTTGCTGGTCAACTGCGACGGCGTGGTGGAATACGCAAACCCCAGTTTTACCGCCATCACCCAGTACAGCACCGAAGAAGTCCAGGGCCACAAGCTGTCCGAGCTGCCCGCGCTGGAAAACCTCAGCGAGTTACTCTTCGATGCCCATTCAAGCCTGAGCAATGGCAACAGCTGGCAGGGTGAGTTCAAAAGTCGGCGTAAAAACCTGGAACCCTACTGGGGCCAGATGTCGATCTCCAAGGTCTATGACGACAACCGGGAACTGACCCATTACATCGGCATCTACGAAGACATCACCGATGCCAAACTGGCGCAGCAGCGCATCGAGCGCCTCGCTTACACCGACAACCTGACCAATCTGGGCAATCGTCCGTCTTTTATCCGCAGCCTCGATGAACGTTTCGCCCGCAACAGCAGCACACAGGTTTGCTTGTTGCTGGTGGACATCGACAACTTCAAGCGCATCAATGACAGCCTCGGTCATCAGACCGGTGACAAGCTGCTGATCAGCCTGGCCCGCCGCCTGCGCAACAGCCTGAGCCCCAGCGACGGCCTGGCGCGCTTTGCCAGCAATGAATTCGCGGTGCTGCTGGACGACACTGACCTGGTGACCGGTCAGCAGATTGCCAGCCAACTGCTGATGACCCTCGACAAACCGATGTTCGTCGACAACCAACTGATCAGCGTTACCGGTTCGGTCGGGGTTGCCTGCGCGCCCTTGCACGGCCGCGACCCGCAAACCCTGATGCGCAACGCCGGGCTGGCCCTGCACAAGGCCAAAGCCTGCGGCAAGCATCAGGTGCAAGTGTTTACCGAAGCGTTGAATGCCGAAGCAAGCTACAAACTGTTTGTCGAAAACAACCTGCGCCGCGCCCTCACGCAAAATGAACTCGAAGTGTTTTATCAGCCCAAGCTGTGCCTTCGCACCGGGCGATTGCTGGGCATGGAAGCCCTGCTGCGCTGGAACCACCCCAAGAACGGAATGATCCGCCCAGACCAGTTCATCAGCGTGGCCGAAGAAACAGGGCTGATCATTCCTATCGGCAAATGGGTCGCCCGCCAGTCCTGTCGAATGAGCAAGCAACTGAGCCTGGCCGGGCTGGGTAATCTGCAAGTGGCGATCAACGTCTCACCCAAGCAGTTTTCCGACCCGGACCTGGTGGCCTCAATTGCCAGCATCCTCAAGGAAGAACAGCTCCCGGCCGCACTGCTGGAGCTGGAACTGACCGAAGGCTTGCTGCTGGAGGCCACCGACGACACCCGACTGCAACTCGATCAGTTAAAGAAGCTCGGTCTGACCCTGGCCATGGACGATTTCGGCACCGGCTATTCATCGCTCAGCTACTTGAAGAAATTCCCGATCGATATCATCAAGATCGATCGCAGCTTTATCAAAGACATTCCTGACAACCAGAACGACATGGAGATCACCTCAGCCGTGATCGCCATGGCCCACAACCTCAAGCTCAAAGTGGTTGCCGAGGGCATTGAAACCGCTGCACAGTTGGCATTCCTGCGCCGCCATCGCTGTGATGTGGGCCAGGGCTATCTGTTCGATCGCCCGATCCCCGGCAGCGAACTGATTGAAAAACTCAAACGCTACCCGCGTGGCCCCGCGGCCTGACAGCGCGGCGACACTCGGGCACACTAGCGGCTTCCTACACTCTGACTGAGAGGACTTGAACCATGGTCTTGCGCTCGGAAATCCTGGTGAATAAAAACGTGCTCCCTACTAAAGAACAAGCCCTGCCGGGCCGCGACACACACGTACAGTTGCCGGAAACCCACTACGTCACCGGCGAACCGCTGCTGGGCCCGTTTTCAAAGAATGTGGACTTTGCGATTTTTGGCCTGGGCTGCTTTTGGGGTGCAGAGCGCAAGTTCTGGGAACGTGAAGGCGTGGTCAGCACCGTAGTGGGCTATGCGGGCGGCTACACGCCGAACCCGACTTACGAAGAGGTCTGCTCGGGCCTGACCGGTCACACCGAAGTGGTGCTGGTGGTCTACGAGCCAGAAATCGTCAGCTACAAGCAATTGCTGGCAATGTTCTGGGAACTGCATAACCCGACCCAGGGCATGCGCCAGGGCAACGACATCGGCACCCAGTACCGCTCGGTGATCTACTGCACCACGCCTGAGCAACTGGACGAAGCACTGGCCAGCAAGCAAGTGTTCCAGGCTGAACTGGACAAGGCAGGCCTGGGCACCATCACCACTGAAATTGAGCAGGCGCCAACGGTCTACTTCGCCGAGGCGTACCACCAGCAATACCTGGCAAAGAACCCACAAGGTTACTGCGGCATTGGCGGTACCGGCGTGACTTGCCCGATTTGATGTAGCACAAAAAACGGTGGGAGCGGGCTTGCTCGCGATGCAAGCGACCCGGTGTTTCTGTTACACCGCATCGCCTCGATCGCGAGCAAGCCCGCTCCCACATTGGTTTTCAGCTATTTTCCGCGATCAACCACTCCATTTGCCAGCCACCCTGGGTTTGCCCCAGTTTCTTGGCCAGCCACGGCATCAGCTCACGCAGTTCTTCTTCCAGCCCCCAAGGCGGGTTGGCAATCGCCAAACCCGAGCCATTGAGGCTGTTGGGCGTGTCCAGCGGGTGAACGAACAACTCTACCTGCAACAACTTCGGCGCGCCTGAACCCGCCAGGTCCTGATAAAAACGGCGCAGCTGGCGCTTGTCCTTGATCGGGTACCAGATCGCTACCACGGTCTGACGCATACGGCTGATCGCGTCTTTCAACGATTCAGCGCAGCGCTTCATCTCGTCCAGCTTCTCGAACGGCGGGTCAATCAGCATCAACCCACGCTTCTCGGCCACCGGCAGCAGCGCCCGCGGCACATGCCAACCTTCGCCCAAATGCACGGCGACGCGGCGATCGCCTTTCATGTTGTCCTTGAGCAACACACCGTCTTCGGGGTGTTTTTCGTTCAACAGCACGCGGTCCTGGGAACGGGTCAAGCGACGCGCCCACTCCGGTGAACCCGGGTAATAACGCAACTCGCCATCCGGGTTCATCTTGTGCAGCACTTGCATGTAGTCATCAGTCACTGCAGGCAGGTCTTTCTGGCCCCACAACCGTGCGATGCCTTCCAGATACTCACCCGTACGGCTGGCCTGATCGCCCTTGAGGTCGTACAGACCAATACCGGCGTGGGTATCGAGGTAGGCAAAAGGCTGCTCTTTGCGCGACATCAGGGCGATGAGGCGAGTCAAGACGATATGTTTGAAGACGTCGGCATGGTTGCCGGCGTGGAAGGCGTGACGATAGTTCATGGTTGCTCCTGCGCAGGGGGCGAAGTTTACCTTGTACGTAACCTGACGTCAGGTGGCAGGCCGTTTTTCCGAGATACGGTGAATAAGGCACAAACAAAAAAACGGCCCGTCTCACCAGGAGACGGGCCGTTTCAGAACACCTTCAGGTCAGCGCATGCGCTTGCCCGATCAGTGGTTTTGCTGGAAATCTTTCTCAGCAGCATTAAAGCGCTCAACCATGCCCTTGGTCGGGCCTTTGCCCATCAGGCTCGCCAGTACGATGGCCAGGCTGGCCAGGATGAAGCCCGGGATGATTTCATACAGGCCGAACAGTTCGAAATGCTTCCACACGATCACGGTGATGGCACCGACCAGAATACCGGCCAATGCGCCATTACGGGTCATGCCTTTCCACATTACCGAGATCAGTACAACCGGACCGAAAGCAGCACCGAAGCCTGCCCACGCATAGCTCACCAGACCCAGAACACGGTTTTCAGGGTTGGCCGCCAGGGCGATGGCGATCAGTGCAACCAGCAGAACCATGGCACGACCGACCCACACCAACTCCACCTGGGACGCATTTTTACGCAGGAAGGATTTGTAGAAGTCTTCAGTCAGGGCGCTGGAACACACCAGCAACTGGCAGCTCAGGGTACTCATTACTGCAGCCAGAATGGCCGACAGCAGTACACCGGCAATCCATGGGTTGAACAGCAATTTGGCCAGTTCGATGAACACGCGCTCAGGGTTTTCATTCACAGGACCTGCCACTTCCGGATGTGCCGAGAAGTAAGCGATACCGAAGAAGCCCACAGCAACCGTACCGACCAGACACAGGATCATCCAGGCCATGGAGATGCGACGCGCCTTGGCGATCGACTTGACCGAATCAGCGGCCATGAAACGCGCCAGGATGTGCGGTTGGCCAAAGTAACCCAGGCCCCAGCCCATCAACGAAATGATGCCAATAAAGGACGTGCCCTTGAGCATGTCGAAGTTGCTAGGGTCTTTGGCCTCGATGGCCAGGAAGGTCGTGTCTACGCCGCCAGTGGCCAGCAGCACGATGATAGGCGTCAGGATCAGCGCGAAGATCATCAGGGTGGCTTGAACGGTGTCAGTCCAGCTCACGGCCAGGAAGCCGCCGATGAAGGTGTAGGCAATGGTCGCCGCAGCGCCGGCCCACAAGGCTGTTTCGTAAGACATGCCGAACGTGCTTTCAAACAGACGGGCACCGGCCACGATGCCGGACGCGCAGTAAATGGTGAAGAACACCAGGATCACGACGGCCGAAATAATCCGCAGCAAACCGCTTTTGTCTTCAAAACGGCTGGAGAAGTAATCCGGCAGGGTCAGCGCATCACCGTTGTGCTCGGTCTGTACCCGCAGGCGACCGGCAACAAACAGCCAGTTCAGATAAGCACCGACCACCAAGCCAATGGCGATCCAGCTTTCCGACAGACCGGACATGTAAATCGCGCCTGGCAAACCCATCAACAACCAGCCGCTCATGTCGGAAGCGCCAGCAGACAATGCAGTGACAACACTGCCCAGGCTACGGCCACCGAGAATATAGTCAGAAAGGTTGTTGGTGGAGCGATAGGCCATGAGGCCGATCAGCACCATTGCCGCGATATAGATCACGAACGTGATCAGGGTTGGGTTACTAACACTCATTGATAAAGCCCTGGCATTGTTTTTATGTTTAGCGGCGGTCTGGCCGTACGCTCACAAACGTCCTGTTTGAGACGATCAACCTTGCCGCGCATTTATGACTGATGTTTCCCCAGGAAATCCATCAGCCGATGAACCCATCTTAGTAGGAGGTTGCACCTTGGGCGCGAATGCTATGCAACAAAGCAAATAAGGTGCAACCAGTTTCTACCGCCCAAGTTGCACCTTGTCGCCTTTTCGCCTTAATTCGGTGTTTTTGCTCCTTTTCGGAGCAAAAACAGCGCAAAACCAATAAAAAAGCACCACACCAGTGCTCCGCTCTCTTCCCATTCAAAAAATCCTGACGAAGCGTAGAACAATCCGCAAAAAAACGGGTTGCACTAGGTTGCACCTCTTTCAGCGCAGCGCTAATCTTGCCGCCAGCTGCTGCCACGCAAATGTGGCACCCATGAGGATAAAAATATGGCTACCACCACCCTTGGGGTCAAACTTGACGACCCTACCCGCGAGCGCCTCAAGGCTGCCGCGACCTCGATTGATCGCACGCCACATTGGCTGATCAAGCAGGCAATCTTCAATTACCTGGAAAAACTCGAGGGTGGTGCAACCCTGACCGAGTTGAGCGGCATCCCTGGCAACGCCAGCGATGACGCCGACGACGTGCAAGCCGATCACGCACATCAGTGCTTCCTGGAGTTTGCAGAAAGCATCCTGCCCCAGTCCGTACTGCGTGCCGCAATCACTTCTGCTTACCGTCGCCCGGAGCCAGAAGTCGTGCCAATGCTGCTCGAGCAAGCGCGCCTGCCTGCACCGATGGCAGAAGCCACACAAACCCTGGCTGCCTCGATTGCCGAGAAACTGCGCAATCAGAAGAGCGCCGGTGGCCGTGCCGGTATCGTGCAAGGCTTGCTGCAAGAGTTCTCCCTGTCGTCCCAGGAAGGCGTAGCCCTGATGTGCCTGGCCGAAGCGCTGTTGCGTATTCCGGACAAAGGCACCCGCGACGCCCTGATCCGCGACAAGATCAGCACCGGCAACTGGCACCCGCACCTGGGCAACAGCCCGTCGCTGTTTGTTAACGCAGCGACCTGGGGCCTGCTGCTGACCGGCAAGCTGGTGTCGACCCACAACGAAGCAGGCCTGACCTCCTCCCTGAGCCGCATCATCGGCAAAAGCGGCGAGCCGATGATCCGCAAGGGCGTCGACATGGCCATGCGCCTCATGGGCGAGCAGTTTGTGACCGGCGAAACCATCGCCGAAGCCCTGGCCAACGCCACGCGCTTTGAAGCCAAGGGCTTTCGTTATTCCTACGACATGCTCGGTGAAGCTGCACTGACCGAACATGACGCCCAGAAATACCTCGCGTCCTACGAGCAAGCCATCCACTCGATCGGTAAAGCCTCCCACGGACGTGGCATTTACGAAGGCCCGGGTATTTCGATCAAGCTGTCGGCCCTGCACCCGCGTTACAGCCGCGCCCAATACGAGCGCGTGATGGACGAGTTGTACCCGCGCCTGCTGTCGCTGACGTTGCTGGCCAAGAAGTACGACATCGGCCTCAACATTGACGCCGAAGAAGCTGACCGCCTCGAAATCTCCCTCGACCTGCTGGAGCGCCTGTGCTTCGAGCCGCAACTGGCTGGCTGGAACGGCATCGGTTTCGTGATCCAGGCTTACCAGAAACGCTGCCCGTACGTGATCGACTACGTGATCGACCTGGCTCGCCGCAGCCGTCATCGCCTGATGATCCGCCTGGTGAAAGGCGCCTACTGGGACAGCGAAATCAAGCGCGCTCAGGTTGAAGGCCTGGAAGGCTATCCGGTCTACACCCGCAAGGTGTACACCGACGTGTCCTACATCGCTTGCGCGAAAAAGCTGCTGGCCGTGCCAGAAGCCATCTACCCGCAGTTCGCCACTCACAACGCCCAAACGCTGTCGGCGATTTACCACATCGCGGGTCAGAACTACTACCCTGGCCAGTACGAATTCCAATGCCTGCACGGCATGGGCGAGCCGCTCTACGAACAGGTTGTAGGTAAAATTTCCGAAGGGAAGCTGAACCGTCCGTGCCGCGTGTACGCTCCAGTTGGCACCCACGAAACACTGCTGGCTTACCTCGTTCGTCGCTTGCTGGAAAACGGTGCGAACACTTCGTTCGTTAACCGCATCGCCGACCACACGATCGCGATCCACCAGTTGGTGGCCGACCCGGTGAGCCAGATCGAGCAGATGGCGACAGCGGAAGGCGGCTTCGGTTTGCCGCACCCGCGTATCCCGCTGCCGCGTGACCTGTACGGTAGCGAACGCGCCAACTCCAGCGGCATCGACATGTCCAACGAACACCGCTTGGCGTCGTTGTCCTGTGCCTTGCTGGCCACGGCCCACAACGACTGGAAAGCCGCGCCGATGCTCGGTTGCGATTCCAGCAGCGAAACGCCTGCGGCTGTCCTCAACCCGGCAGACCTGCGTGACGTGGTCGGTTATGTGCAAGAAGCCACCGTTGAAGATGCCGACAACGCTATCCAGTGCGCCCTGAGCGCCGCGCCGATCTGGCAGGCCACCCCGCCTGCTGAACGCGCTGCGATCCTGGAACGCGCCGCGGACCTGATGGAAGCCGAGATCCAGCCACTGATGGGCCTGCTGGCCCGTGAAGCGGGCAAGACGTTCGCCAACGCCATTGCCGAAGTGCGCGAAGCGGTCGACTTCCTGCGCTACTACGCGGTACAGGCTCGCAACGATTTCACCAACGATGCCCACCGCCCGCTGGGTCCGGTGGTCTGCATCAGCCCGTGGAACTTCCCGCTGGCCATTTTCAGCGGTCAAGTAGCTGCGGCACTGGCTGCCGGTAACCCGGTACTGGCCAAGCCTGCGGAACAAACACCGCTGGTAGCGGCTCAAGCTGTGCGCATCATGCTCGAAGCGGGCATCCCGCAAGGCGTGCTGCAATTGCTGCCAGGTCGCGGCGAAACGGTCGGCGCGCGCCTGGTCGGCGACGATCGGGTCAAAGGCGTGATGTTCACCGGCTCCACCGAAGTTGCACGCTTGCTGCAACGCAACGTGGCAGGCCGTCTGGATGCTCAAGGCCGTCCTATCCCGCTGATCGCCGAAACCGGCGGCCAGAACGCCATGATCGTTGACTCCTCGGCGCTGACCGAACAAGTGGTTATCGACGTGGTGTCCTCAGCCTTCGACAGCGCCGGTCAGCGTTGCTCCGCATTGCGCGTACTGTGCCTGCAGGAAGATTCGGCAGACCGCGTCATCGAAATGCTCAAAGGTGCCATGGCCGAATCGCGCATGGGTAACCCTGAGCGCCTGAACGTAGACATTGGCCCGGTGATCGACGCCGAAGCCAAGGCCGGGATCGAGCAACACATCCAGGGCATGCGCGACAAAGGCCGCACTGTTTACCAGATGGCCATTGCCGATATCGAAGAGTGCAAGCGTGGCACCTTCGTCATGCCAACCCTGATTGAACTCGAAAGCTTCGACGAGCTGGAGCGTGAAATCTTCGGACCGGTGCTGCACGTGGTGCGCTACAAGCGCAAAGACATCGACCAACTGATCGCACAGATCAACGCTTCGGGTTACGGCCTGACGCTGGGCGTACACACCCGCATCGACGAAACCATTGCCAAAGTGGTCAACAACGTCAACGCCGGTAACGTCTACGTCAACCGCAACATCGTAGGCGCTGTGGTCGGCGTGCAACCGTTCGGCGGCGAAGGCTTGTCGGGCACAGGCCCGAAAGCCGGTGGCCCGCTGTACCTGTACCGCCTGCTGTCTACCCGTCCGGGCAATGCAATCGAGCAATCGTTCGCCAAGGTCGATGCCATCAGCGCTCCGGACACCCAGGCCCGCGAAGCCCTGAGCAAACCACTCAGCGCCCTGCAAACTTGGGCAACCGGCAACCAGCAACCCGCGTTGGCAGAACTGTGCACCGAGTACGCTGCGCATTCACAAAGCGGCATCACTCGCTTGCTCAACGGCCCGACCGGCGAACGCAACAGCTACGCCATTCTGCCGCGCGAACACGTGCTGTGCCTGGCTGAAGTCGAAAGCGATCTGCTGACCCAACTGGCTGCGGTACTGGCTGTGGGCAGCACCGCCGTACTGCCGCAAAGCGAACTGGCAAAGGCCTTGTACGCCCGCCTGCCAAAAGAGGTGCAAGCACGCATCACGCTGGTGGCTGACTGGACCAAGGACGACGTGATCTTCGACGCCGTGTTGCACCACGGCGACTGCGATCAGTTGCGTGACGTGTGCCAGCAAGTGGCCCAGCGCGCAGGTGCCATCGTGGGTGTGCAAGGCTTGTCCCAAGGCGAAACCAACATCGCCCTGGAGCGCCTGGTGATCGAGCGCGCACTGAGCGTCAACACCGCTGCTGCTGGTGGCAACGCGAGCCTGATGACCATCGGCTGATGGTTTGAGCAGGCACTAAAAAACCGGGCACCCGAAGGGGTTGCCCGGTTTTTTTATGGGTTGAGGCTTTGCGAACGTAAAGAAGGCTCAGGCCTCGAGATTCATCGCGGTGAAAAAAATGAAAATCCAACCTAACCAAAAATAGCCAAACACCCCTACCCAGATTCCGTTGGCAAACGATAAGGTCGAATTACTATGGCCTTCGGGGTCGGCTTCCAAAAAGTTGATAGCTCTCTGGGCACCTGCCAGCAAAAAACCGAATACGCCTAAGATCATGACATTGGCGACAACTAGCCACGCAGGAATAAAGGTGGCATTACCTATCACTGAAGAAATAATGCACGCGACTGTAATGGCAAAAATCAATGTTCCACGCACGACTGGGGACCACTCGTAAGCTCGTCCCGACTCACTTAGTGACTTTTGGACTTTAGAGAACAAGGAGAAAATCATTAACGCCCCGAAAAAAGCACGAACTGCCGGCCAGACCTTGACCCCAGTCGCCAACCGATAGTGCTTCCAGTGTTCATAAAACCAGACAATCGAATACAACCCCATCGTCATGAAATACAGGACCATGAATTTCTTCACGGAAATCACAAAGAACGTGTGCACACTCTTAGCCGGTGTTGATTCTTCTGACTCAGGATTATCTTTTTTCAATAGAGATGACGGCATTTTTTCGCCCCGCAGAGTTAAATTGAGGCGGAAGTAGACAGAATAAGTCCAACAATGAAATGCAGTCCCCATCTCGTATTTTCGTCAGAAGATGCCCTGATACCCACCATACTGCGCACATGACGGTATCCAACCATTGCTGCTGGCCATGTCAGAAATGCAAAGACACTGCGCCAAAGCATCAGATGCAGCGTGCGAGGCTTGTTTGGATTTGGAAGACAACCACCCCGCACAAAACCTTTTTGACAGCCCGCCAATAACGCAGGTTAGAATCGCTGGCACGTAGACTGCATGAGCCGTTTGCGCCCTGCCTTTTAGTTTTCTGGAGTACTGCCTTTGAATGCGACAACCATCAACAGCCTGTTCTTGATCGGCGCGTTGCTGGTAGGTGCAAGCATTCTGGTAAGTTCCCTGTCCTCACGTCTGGGCATCCCGATTCTGGTCATCATCCTTGCGGTAGGCATGACGGCGGGTGTCGATGGCGGCGGCATCATTTTTGACAACTATCCCACTGCCTATCTGGTGGGTAACCTCGCCCTGGCGGTGATTTTGCTCGACGGTGGCCTGCGAACGCGGGTCTCCAGTTTTCGAGTGGCGCTATGGCCCGCGCTGTCGCTGGCCACAGTGGGGGTGATGATCACCACCGGACTGACTGGCTTGATGGCCGCCTGGCTGTTCAACCTCAACTTGATCCAGGGGCTGCTGGTGGGCGCCATCGTCGGTTCGACCGATGCGGCAGCCGTGTTCTCGCTGCTGGGAGGCAAGGGCCTGAACGAACGGGTCTCGGCCAGCCTTGAGATCGAATCCGGCAGCAACGACCCTATGGCGGTGTTTCTCACCGTCACCCTGATCGACATGCTCGCCAGCGGTGAGACCCGCTTGCACTGGACGCTGCTACTCGATTTGCTGCGCGAATTCGGAATCGGCGGCACGGTCGGACTGGCCGGTGGCTGGCTGCTGCTGCAAATGGTCAACCGCATCAATCTGGCCAACGGCCTATACCCGATTCTGGTGATCGCGGGCGGACTTGTGGTATTCGCCTTGACCAACGCCCTGCACGGCAGCGGCTTCCTCGCCGTCTACCTGTGCGGCCTGGTGGTCGGCAACAGCCCGATCCGCAGCCGTCACGGTATTTTGCATATGCTCGACGGCATGGCCTGGCTAGCTCAGATCGGCATGTTTTTGGTTCTGGGTCTGCTGGTGACGCCCCATGACTTGCTGCCGATCGCCATTCCCGCCCTGGCCCTGGCCCTGTGGATGATCCTGTTCGCACGCCCACTGTCGGTGATGGTTGGCCTGCTGCCCTTCAAGGCGTTCCACGGCCGTGAGAAAGCCTTCATAGCCTGGGTGGGCCTGCGCGGCGCGGTGCCGATCATTCTGGCGGTATTCCCGCTGATGGCCGGGCTGCCCAATGCTCAGCTGTATTTCAACCTGGCATTCTTTATCGTGCTGGTGTCCCTCCTGGTGCAAGGCACCAGCCTGCCATGGGTCGCCAAACTGCTCAAAGTGACAGTGCCGCCTGACTTGGCGCCCGTCTCCCGCTCGGCACTTGAAGTGCATGTCACCAGCGAGTGGGAACTGTTTGTTTATCGCCTAGACGCACAAAACTGGTGCATCGGAGCTGCCCTGCGTGAACTGAAAATGCCCGAAGGTACCCGGATCGCGGCCTTGTTTCGCGATCAAAAACTGCTCCATCCGTCGGGTAGCACAACCCTGGAAATTGGCGATTTACTCTGTGTCATCGGTCACGAACACAACTTGCCCGCCCTGGGCAAACTGTTCAGCCAGCCGCCGAGCCGCGGCCTGGATCTGCGCTTTTTTGGCGACTTTGTGCTCGAAGGCGACGCCCAGTTGGGCGCTGTGTCGGCGTTGTACGGCCTGAAGCTGGACGGCATCGACCCCAACATCCCGCTCAGCAGCTTTATTGCGCACAAGGTCGGCGGCGCGCCGGTGGTCGGCGACCAGGTGGAGTGGAACAACACCATTTGGACTGTCGCCGTTATGGACGGGAACAAGATAGCCAAAGTGGGCGTCAGATTCCCCGAAGGAAGTGCACCGGGGCCCGGGCTGTTCCTCTAAACTCCAACTTTCTGACCTTTGTCTGACCGGTATCTATGCCAACTCTGCGCACGTTCATCGCAACAGTCCTGCTCGGTCTGAGCCTTTGTGTCGGCACGCTGCACGCTGCCGAACCGCCCACCACCGAATCGGTGCAGCAAAGCCTGGACAAAATTGCTGATCGCAAGCTGCCAGACGCTGACCAGAAAGCCCTGCAGGCGGTGCTCCAGCAAACGCTCACCCTGCTGGACAGCAAGTCTGATTACGAACAACGCCTGAACGACGTCAAACAACAGCTCAGCAATGCGCCGCGCCAGACCAGCGAAAACCAGCGTGAACTGGCCCGCCTCAAGGCCAGCAAAGCCATACCCGTGGCCCAGCGTTACAGCGACCTGTCCGTACCGCAGCTGGAGCAAATGCTGGCTGAGCGCACCACCCAACAAGGCGAACTGCAAAAAGCACTGGCCATCGCCAACAGCCAGAGCATTGCGGCGCAAACCCGACCAGAGCGGGCTCAAGCCGAAATCAGCAATAGCCAGACACGTATCCAGCAGATCAGCAACACCCTGAAAACCGGGCGCGACAATGGCAAATTGCTCACCCCCGATCAGCGCAACCAGCTCAACGCCGAAGCCGCCTCGCTCACGGCCTTGATCGCCCTGCGCCGTCAGGAACTGGCCGGCAACAGCCTGCTGCAAGACCTCAGCGGCAGCCAGCACGACCTGCTGCTGGAAAAAACCACGCGCCAGGATCAGGAAATCCAGGAGCTGCAAACCCTGATCAACCAAAAGCGTCTGGCGCAGTCGCAACAGACCGTGACCGAACAATCCATCGAGGCTAAAAAGTCCGGCAGCAGCAGCCTGCTGGCGACTGAAAGTGCGATCAACCTCAAGCTTTCCGACTACCTGCTGCGCAGCACCGACCGCCTCAATGAAGTCACCCAGCAGAACCTCGAAACCAAGCAGCAACTGGATAACGTCACCCAAAGCGACCAGGCGCTGGATGAGCAAATCAACGTGCTCAAGGGCAGTTTGCTGCTGTCCAAAATTCTCTATAAGCAGAAACAGGCCCTGCCGCGCCTGCAGAAAATGGACAAGAATCTGGCGGACGAAATCGCCGATATTCGCCTGTACCAGTTTGAAATCAACCAGCAACGGGAACTGATCAGCAACCCTACGTCCTACGTCGACAACCTGCTCTCGACCCAGCCTGCCGATCAAGTCACTCCCCAGCTGCGCAAAACCCTGCTTGAACTGGTCAACACCCGCAGTGATCTGCTGGACCGCCTGAACCGCGAGTTAAGCTCCCTGCTCAACGAATCGATCACGCTGCAACTGAACCAGAAACAATTGCTCAGCACCGCCCAGAGCTTGCGCTCCACCCTGGACGAGCAAATGTTCTGGATTCCCAGCAACAAACCGCTGGATCTGGAGTGGCTGGAAACTGCCCCGCGCCAGCTTGAACAGCAAGTCACCACCCTGCCCTGGGGCTCCAGCGTCAGCGAGCTGGCAGAAGGCCTGGTAGAAAGGCCGCTACTGTTCCTGCCGTTCCTGCTGGTGGTGGCCGCCCTGCTGTGGAAGCGCAGTTATCTCTACAGCAAATTGAACAAAATCCATCAGGACATTGGCCACTTCAAGCGCGACAGCCAATGGCATACGCCGCTGGCGATTCTGATCAATATTTTGCTGGCAATGCCCATTTCCCTGGCACTGGCGCTGTGCGGCTATGCCCTGCAAACCGATGCCAGAGGCATGAACGCCAATACGGGCGCGGCGCTGATCCAGATGGCCGAAGCCTGGCTGGTGTTCTATACGGCCTACCGGATTCTGGCGCCTGGCGGCGTGGCCGAACTGCATTTTCGCTGGGAAAAATCCCTGGTCTCGTTCCTGCAAAACTGGATTCGCAAGCTCGGCTTTGTAGTGCTGGCGCTGGTGGCCGTGGTCGCTTTTGCCGAGCAACAACCCGCGGCACTGGCAGACGACGTACTGGGCATCCTCGTGGTGTTGAGTTGTTATGCCGCCATGGCCTGGCTGCTATGCCGTCTGCTGCTCAACGACTTCGAGACGGCGACAAAAGCCTATCGCCTGCGCAAATTGCTCGGGTTTGCCTTTGCGCTGTTGCCACTGGCATTGTTCGTTGCCGTCTGTTTTGGCTACTACTACACCGCGCTGAAACTCAGCGACCGCCTGATCAACACTCTCTACCTGCTGATGTTCTGGCTGGTGGTCGAAGCGGCCTTTGTACGCGGCCTGGCGGTTGCGGCACGGCGCCTGGCTTATCAACGCGCACTGGCCAAGCGTCAGGCAGCCAAGGAAGCGGGCGAAGGCAACGACATCATCATTGAAGAGCCGACGCTGGACATCGAACAGGTCAACCAGCAATCGCTGCGCCTGATTCGTCTGGCCCTTCTGGCGGGCTTTATCGGCATCTTGTATTGGGTATGGGCCGACTTGATCTCGGTATTCTCCTACCTCGACAACATCACTCTGTACGAATACACCAGCGGCAGCGGCGCCAATATGAGCATGGTGCCCATCAGTATTGGCGACGTGATCGGTGCGCTGGTCATCATCGGCATCAGTATTGCGCTGGCGCGCAACCTGCCCGGGCTACTGGAGGTGCTGGTGCTGTCTCGCCTCGACCTGGGCCAGGGCAGCGCCTACGCCACCACCACCCTGCTGACCTACGTGATCATCGGCGTGGGCTTTGTCTCCACCCTGTCGACCCTGGGCGTGAGCTGGGACAAGTTGCAATGGCTTGTCGCCGCGCTGTCAGTAGGCCTGGGTTTCGGCATGCAGGAAATTTTCGCCAACTTTATCTCCGGGATCATGATCCTGTTCGAGCGCCCGGTGCGTATCGGCGACACCATCACCATCGGCAACCTGTCGGGCACCGTGAGCAAGATCCGCATTCGTGCGACCACCATCACTGACTTCGACCGCAAAGACATCATCGTCCCGAACAAGACCTTTATCACCGGGCAACTGATCAACTGGTCCCTGACCGACACCATCACCCGCGTCACCCTCAAACTGGGTGTGGACTACGGTTCGGATCTGGATCTGGTGAAAAGCCTGCTGCTCAAGGCTGCCCAGGAGAACCCGCGCGTACTCAAAGACCCTGAGCCACACGTGTATTTCCTCAACTTCGGCGCCAGCACCCTGGACCACGAACTGCGCATGCACGTACGTGACCTGGGCGACCGCAATCCGGTGATCGACGAAGTGAACCGCTTTATCAACCGCGAGTTCAAGAACCACCAGATCAACATCTCGTTCCAGCAGATGGAGGTGTACCTCAAGAACTTGCAGGGTCAGGAGTACAAGTTGGTGCCAGTGGGACCTGAAATCCCGCCCGAGCCGACTCCACCGCCGCAAAAACCGCAGTTGGGCAAGCTCGACTGAGCGCAGCGACATACCAACACATGACGTGTGGGAGCGAGCCCGCTCGCGAAGGCTTTAAAAGATAGCGCGTCCGCGCTTGAGATCTTCGCGAGCAGGCTCGCTCCCACAGAGCATGTACGCCAAGATCACTTTTTGTTTACTGGAGACGGTCATTGAAAGCCCTCGACGAACTGACTTTTGATAACCGCTTCGCTCGGCTGGGTGACGCGTTTTCGACTCACGTACTGCCAGAGCCTATCGACGCACCGCGCCTGGTAGCTGTCAGCAATCGCGCGTTGGCGCTGCTCGACCTCGACCCGGCGGTCGCCCAGGACCCGGTGTTCGCCCAACTGTTTGGCGGTCATACCTTGTGGGCCGACGCCGAACCCCGCGCCATGATCTATTCGGGCCATCAGTTCGGCTCCTACAACCCGCAACTGGGTGATGGCCGTGGGCTATTGCTGGGCGAGGTCTATAACGAGGCGGGCGAGCACTGGGACTTGCACCTCAAGGGCGCCGGCATGACGCCCTACTCGCGCATGGGCGATGGCCGCGCCGTGCTGCGATCATCGATCCGCGAATTTCTCGCCAGCGAGGCGCTGCACGCGCTGGGCATTCCCAGCAGTCGCGCCCTGTGCGTGATCGGCTCCGATACCCCGGTATGGCGCGAGACACAGGAACGCGCAGCCATGGTCCTGCGCCTGGCGCCCAGCCATGTACGCTTCGGGCATTTCGAATATTTCTACTACACCAAGCGCCCAGAGCAGCAAAAACAGTTGGGCGAGCATGTACTGGCCCTGCACTTTGCCGAGTGCCTGGAGCAACCCGAGCCCTATCTGGCGATGTTCCGCGAGATCGTCGAGCGTAACGCCGAGCTGATTGCCAAGTGGCAGGCATACGGTTTTTGTCACGGCGTAATGAACACCGACAACATGTCGATTCTGGGAATCACCTTCGACTTCGGCCCGTTCGCCTTCCTGGACGACTTCGACGCCAACTTCGTCTGCAACCACTCCGACCACGAAGGGCGCTATTCCTTCAGCAACCAGGTGCCTGTCGGCCAGTGGAACCTCAGCGCACTGGCCCAGGCCCTGACGCCGTTTATCAGCGTTGAAGCCCTGCGCGAAACCCTGGGGCTGTACTTGCCGCTGTATCAAGCGCACTACACCGACCTGATGCGCCGCCGACTGGGCCTGACCACCGCCGAAGACGGTGATCAACTATTGATCGAAACCCTGTTGCAACGGATGCAAGGCAGCAGCGTCGACTACACCCTGTTCTTTCGTCGCCTGGGCGACTTACCCGCAGAGCAGGCCGTGTCGCGCCTGCGTGACGAGTTTGTCGACCTAAAAGGGTTTGATGAGTGGGCCGCGCAATACGTTGCCCGGGTCGCCCGTGAAGGCGTAAGTGATGAAAGCGCACGGCGTGAGCGCATGCACGCGGTCAACCCGCTCTACATCCTGCGCAACTACCTGGCGCAAAAAGCCATCGATGCAGCGCAAGCCGGGGATTACAGCGAAGTACAACGCCTGCATGACGTGCTGACCCAGCCGTTCACCGAGCAAGCGGGCATGGAGGCCTATGCCGAACGCCCGCCCGAGTGGGGCAAACACCTGGAAATCAGTTGCTCGTCGTGATGCAAAACCTCAGATAAACATATCCACAGGCACTTTGAAGTAATCCGCCAGCCAGCGTATCTGCCGAACGTTGAGCTGGCGCTTGCCGCTGAGGATTTCGGACACCACCGATTGGGTACCCACGCCCGGCAAGTCGCTTTGGGTCAGCCCGTGCTCCTGCATCACCGAGCGCAACACATCGACACCACTGACCTTGGGCATCGGCCGATGCTCGAGATCGTAGGCTTCAACCCAGTCACCGATGATGTCCACCAGGCTCATCAAGGGATGACTCTCATCGTCGCCAATCAAGTCGGTCAAGCCATCAAGGGCTGCGACCAACTCATCGTAATCGGCTTCGTTTTTCGGTTTGCGCAGTAGAGGCGCCACGAATTTCCAGTGCTCAGCCGCTTGTGTGATCAATGGGTTCATAGTTCTTACTCCTTCCAATTGCCCTTGTCATAGTCACTGTGATCGAGCACATGACGAATGTAGAGGCGCTGTACCCGATAACGCACCACGGCGATCAGCCGCAGCTTGTTACCTCCAATATTGAAAACGTGAAACGAACCGACCTTGTCGGTAGCAGGGAAAAACGACCTTAACGCGGCAAAGTCTTCGGGTTTGAGAACCTTGATCTTGCGGTACCACTCATCGAGAGCGCTCGCCGATTGCGGCCATTGTTCTTTCGCTTCCCAAATACGCTTGGCTGTTATCACTCGCATGCAACGTCCCTATCGCATCTTGCTATGGAGGTTAAGTCAGGGATCAGATAATCGCAATGTGCGATATTCACGCCCTGACAAATGGCGCTGTGGTTGTCTCGCTTCAAAGCCTAGATAAAGGCTGTACAACCGGCTCAGGACTGTATGAGCAAATACGTCCCCCCGGCGTCTGCATAACCAAATCGCATAACAACCTGCCCAAACAGTCTTAGACGAACTAACTCACCCTGATTATCGTGACGCCCGCGCGGCGGCTATGGCCTGACCGATACCTCATACGAGATTCGTTGCATTAAGGAAGACCCATGTCCTGGGACTCGCTCCCCCTGCTGTTTGTTGCCGCTTTGCTGGTGTGGCTCTTGGTGTCGTTTGTGCGCGAGAAGTGGAGCGCCGATGTCGTAGCCGCCATTGGTGTCGCCGCCCTGTTGGTCACGCAAATACTGACGCCACACGAAGTGTTGAGCGTGCTCAGCAACTCGGCGCCTGCCACGATTGCCTGCATGTTTGTGCTTTCGGCTGCGCTGGAACGCACCGGCTGCATTGATGCCCTGGGTAATTGGCTGGGCAACCTGGTAGGCGACAAACCGCTGCGGGTGCTGGGTGGGCTGATGATCACCGCACTGGTCATTTCGGCCTTCCTGAACAACACCCCCGTGGTGGCCATTTTGACACCCGTGGCGATTGCCCTGGCAAAGCGCTCCCACAGTTCGCCGTCCAAACTGCTGATCCCGCTGTCTTACGCCACGGTACTGGGCGGGATGCTGACGATGATCGGCACCTCGACCAACATTCTGGTAGACGGGGTTGCACGCAAAGCCGGGCTCGCGCCCTTCGGCATGTTCGAAATCACTCAGGCCGGGCTGATGTTTGCCGCCGTGGGCTTTGTGTACCTGATGATTTTCAGCAACCGCTTGCTGCCTGATCGCGACAGCCTGTCCAAGCAGTTGCGCCCGGATCTGACGCGAACCTTCATGAGCGAACTGCTGGTACCCCACAATTCGCCCGTGATCGGTAAAACCCTGACCGAAGCCAACCTCAATGGCGGCAGCGGTCTGCAAGTCCTGAAGATTTTCCGTGATGAGCAGGAGCTTTCGACGCCCGAGTCCACCACCCAACTGCGCAGCGGCGATCGCCTGGTGCTGCACGGGCAAGTACAGAATGTGGTCGAGCTGCGCGAAAGCGGCGTGCTGGCCTTCAACCGTGGCGATGCGTTCGAAACCATCAGCAACCACGACGTCATCCTGGCCGAGGCCATCGTGGGCCGTAATTCCCGCTACAGCCACCGTCCCATGCGCGACCTCGACCTGACGGCGCGTTACGGCATTGCGGTGCTTGCGGTGCATCGTCAGGACGAGAACATTCAAGGCAACCTCGACGACCTGCATCTGCAATTCGGGGATGTGATTCTGGTTGAAGGCACACCCAGCCAGATTCGTCGCTTCGCCGAAAATGGCGACTTGATCAGCCTCAATACTGTCCTGGAGCGCGCATACCGCCGCGACAAGGCGCCAATTGCAATCATTGCGACCCTGGCCGTGATGGTTCTCGCGGCACTGGAAGTCATGCCCATCGAAGGACTGGCACTCATCGCCGCGGTGACGGTAGTCGCCACCCGCTGCCTGGATGTGCAAGACGCTTACAAGGCGGTGGACTGGAAAATCCTCAGCCTGATTTTCGGCATGCTGGCCATCAGCATTGCGATGGAAAAAGTAGGCCTGATCAACCTGGTCGTCAGCCAGACCATGGCCGCGATCCCTAATGCCGGACCGTTGCTGATGCTGGGGTTTGTCTACTTACTGACCAGCATCCTCACCGAGATCCTCTCCAACAACGCCGTGGCCGTATTGCTGACGCCGATTGCCATTGGTGTGGCGCAACAGATGGGCGTGGACCCTCGGCCTTTCGTGGTGGCCGTGATGTTCGCTGCCAGCGCCAGCTTTGCCACGCCGATTGGCTACCAGACCAACACCTTTGTGTATAACGCAGGCGGGTACAAATTCAGCGACTTTTTGCGCATCGGCATCCCGCTGAATGTACTGATGCTGATTGTGGCAATGCTGGTGATTCCCTGGATCTGGCCGCTGACGCCAGTGGCGGGTTGAGCAATCATCTGCTGAACTGCACGCTCATGAGCCCCCTTGTAGAGAACGACCAATGACCGAACCGCTGCTGATTCCCTGCCCACACTGCAACGGCCTGAACCGTATTCCCGCAGAGCGCATCGGCGAGCACCCCAAATGCGGGCGCTGCAAGAATGCGGTGCTGCTCGCCAAGCCCTTCGATCTTAAACAAACCGACTACCCCAGCCAGATAAAGGGCGACTTGCCGCTGCTGGTGGATGTATGGGCTGAGTGGTGCGGACCGTGCAAAGCCTTTGCCCCGGTATTTGAACAAGCCGCCAGCCAACTGATCGGTAAATGCCGACTGGCCAAACTTGACAGCGAAACCAATCAACAACTGGCCGGACAATTAGGGATACGATCGATCCCGAGCCTCATTCTGTTTAAAAATGGCCGCGAAGTCGCTCGCCAGAGCGGTGCGCTGCCGTTGCAGCAACTGACCGCCTGGCTGCGCAGCCAGGGCATCAACGCTTAAGCGTTCTGATCCAGATAATCGTGCAACTCCACGAACTGCTGGGTCAGCTTGTGCCGCGGGTCGAAGTGAATCAAAGGCTGACAAGCCTGATGGGACTCGCGCATACGCACGGAGCTGCTGAGGTACATCGGCAGCACCGGTAGCCCTTCCGCGATCAGTTCGTCGAGCATTTGTTGAGGCAGGCTGGCCCGGGCCTGGAACTGATTGACCACAATGCCTTCGACCATAAGATCTTCATTGTGGTCTTCTTTGAGCTCTTCGATTTCAGCCAAGAGGCTGTACAAGGCCTGACGGGAAAAACTATCACAATCGAATGGGATCAATACCCGATCACAGGCGATCAACGCCGATACTGCATAAAAGTTCAATGCGGGGGGAGTATCGACATAAATGCGGTCGTAGTCTTCGGCCAACTCATCAAGCAGCTTTCGCAGCTTGTTGATCTTGTGTTTGGCCTCAAGTTTTGGCTGCAAATCGGCCAGTTCGCCGGTGGCGGTCACAACGTGTAAGTTTTCGAAGGGTGTTTCGTAAATATCTACACGATTTTTCTTCGAGCCGACTCCAGCTGACAAGCTGTGCTTAAAGAAGTCGGCAATACCCATGGGGATATCGTCGCCGGTCAGTCCGGTCAGGTATTGAGTGGAGTTGGCCTGGGCATCCAGATCTACCAACAACGTGCGATACCCTTCGCTGGCACTGACTGCAGCCAGGTTACACGCGATGCTGGACTTGCCCACACCGCCTTTTTGGTTGAACACCACGCGACGCATTTCAAAACCTCCGTGTACCAATGAGTACCCGAGTGTAGATGTCCTTTGCGCGGCTTAGCTACCTTGCTCTGAAATGAACTACAGCTCAAAGACGCTTATCTGCAAGGACCTACGAACAATTCTGATTTCAGCAGCACGTTTGACCTACGTGTAGACCAATACAAGCAAAAAGACACCACCTTTCTTCTAAAACGCACAAAAAACATACTTGAAGTGTAAGCAATATTTGCTACAAGCCAACTGCACCGGGATAATGTCGCCACTCTGTATTAGGTGCGGCATCGACTGATGTCCACTTTCGCATCAAGGAAGCCTGCAAAGGCGGGATGAAACTCCAGTGATCAATTTCAATATCGCCGCGTGGCGCGCCTGGGCTCCGGGCCTCGACAGCGTGGCCGATTGGCAGGCCTGGAGCCAGCAACCCAGCGTACTCCCCGCCAGCAATGCAGCACCGGATGTCTCGTTTCTTCCCGCCATGCAACGTCGTCGCCTTAGCCGTTTGGCACGCATGGCATTCAGCGTCGGCTGGCCACTGGCAGATGGCCATGAAGCATTGCCTCTGGTATTCGCCTCACGTCACGGCGAAACCCCACGCACGTTCGACATCCTCAGCGACCTCGCTGCCGAACAGCCTCTTTCCCCGACACAATTCAGCCTTTCGGTGCATAACGCCGTCATCGGGCTGTGGTCGATCATGCGTGGCGAAACAAGCGAAATGACCGCCATTGCCGCAGCTGGAGATGGCCTGGAACACGGCCTGATCGAGGCCTGTGCGTTGCTCAACGAAGGCGCGCCCGCCGTACTGCTGGTCATCACCGAAGAGCAACCGCCACACGCCTATGCCCAGTGGATTGATGATGTGCCCTTCCCTTATGCCGTCGGCCTGCTGCTGACCCCTGGCATGCAATGGCAAATCTCCCTCGCCACCAATGCCACCGGCATCGAAAAAGCCCCGTGGCCTCATAGCCTCAACCTGTTGCGCCACCTGCTCGATGAGCAGGCGTCCTTCCAGCACGCCTGGAAAGACCGCGTATGGAACTGGCAACGCAGCCTGTGAGCGAGCGTCGCGATGCTTATAGTTGGCGCCTGATCGCCACGGCCATCAGCTTTGCACTGTTCGGCCTGGGTTGCCTGTGCCTGCGCATCGTGATTTTCCCGGTGCTCAGCTGCCTGCCGGGAGACGCCGTTCGTCACCGCGAACGCGCTCGCGCAACTGTCAGCCGGTTGTTCTGGCTGTTTATCCGCACGATGGCCCGCATGGGCGTGCTGACCTATGACGTACAAGGTGCCGAACGGCTCGGGCGCCCCGGCCAGATGATCATTGCCAACCACCCGTCGCTTATCGATGTGGTTTTTTTGATCGGTCTGGTGAGGAATGCCAATTGCGTGGTCAAAGAGAGCCTTTGGCAAAACCCGTTTACCCGCAGCCCCGTGCGTGCCACGCAATACATCAGCAATGATGGCAGCGTCGACATGCTCGATAACGCCGCGCAAGCCCTGCAGGAAGGCCAGACCCTGATCATTTTTCCTGAGGGCACCCGTACGCAGCCGGGCATGACACCCGCCTTTCATCGCGGCGCCGCCGCGATAGCACTGCGGGGTGCGAAGATCCTCACCCCGGTGGTGATCAAGGTCAGCCCCACCACGCTGACCAAGGCCGAACCCTGGTACCGCATACCCCATCGGCGCGTGCACTTCAGTTTCCGGGTCGGTGCCGATATAGATCCAAACACCTTTACTGCGCTGGGCCCGCCGCCTAAAGCCTCGCGCCTGCTCAATGACTACGTGCATGACTACTTTATTAAGGAGCTCGCCACAGATGAGCGATCTGAAAAGCGACATTAAACAGCTGATCATCGATGCCCTGGGCCTTGAAGACATCAGCGTCAGCGATATTGGCGATGAACAAACCCTCTTTGGCGAAGGCCTGGGGCTGGATTCGGTCGACGCGCTTGAGTTGGGCCTGGCGATTCAAAAAACCTACGGCATCAAAATAGACGCCGACGCCAAAGACACTCGCAATCATTTTTCAAACGTGGCCAGCCTTGCGGCTTTTGTCACGGCCAAACAGGCAGCCTGAGACCGAACCATGCAAACCCGTGACGACATTTTCAATACCCTGCGCGACGCCCTGGTCGAACTCTTCGAACTTGAGCCCGAGCGCGTCACCCTGGACGCCAACCTCTATCAGGATCTGGAAATCGACAGCATCGACGCCGTCGACCTGATCGACCACATCAAGCGCAAAACCGGCAAAAGAATCGCGGCTGAAGAATTCAAATCGGTGCGTACCGTCAATGACGTGGTCGAGGCGGTTTACCGCCTGGTTCACACGGACGCATGAGTCGACTGATTGGGCTTGGGCTGTTGCTGGCTGGCCTGCTGTACCCCTTTGCGGTGTATTTCGGCATGGCCCATTTCGCTCCATGGCAGTTCGCGCTGCTGCTTGGCAGCCTGTGGCTGGCCCGCGCCCTGACCGGCGAGCGACGCCCCGGCAGTGTGTGGATGGCGGTAGTGGCACTGGTGTTCTGCGGCCTGCTGGCTCTGTTCAACAGCCCGGCATTGCTGCGCTGGTACCCGGTCCTGATCAGTACCTTCATGCTTTGCCTGTTCGGTCTTAGCCTGAAGTTCGGGCCGCCGATGATCGAGCGCCTGGCGCGTTTGCGCGAGCCGGTGTTGCCCGAGATCGCAATTGTTTACACACGGCAGGTCACCAAGGTCTGGTGCCTGTTTTTCATGCTCAACGGGTTAGTCGCAGCAGGTCTGACGCTGTGGGCGCCGCTGAGTTGGTGGACGTTGTACAACGGCCTGATCGCCTACGGGCTGATGGGGCTGCTGTTTGCCATTGAATGGCTGATACGACAAAAGGTAAGAGGCCGGGCATGAATTGGATAAAACTTGAGCAGCTATTGCTCAAGGGGCACGCAGAACGCCGCGTCACGGTTGACCCTGCGCTGAACCACGACAGCCTTTGCGAGCAGGCCCTGCGCCTGGCCGGTGGCCTGCAACAGCGTGGCGTGCAGCACATTGCTGTCCATCTTGAAGACGCCGCCGACCTGGCAGTGGCTTTACTCGGTGCATGGCGGGCCGGGGTCAGCGTGCTGTTACCCGCTGACCTGCAAGCGCAAACCCGTCAGCGCTGGGATTGCCGGGTTGACCTGTGGATAACTCAACACGACGAACTGCAAGCTTTGTACGCCGACGCACTGCCTGCGGCAGCACTGGATCTGGACACGTGCCAGCTCAGCCTGTGCACCTCGGGCTCCAGCGGCGAGCCCAAGCGCATCGACAAAAGCCTGCGTCAGATGGCCAACGAGGTCCAGGCGCTGGAACAGTTATGGGGCGAAGATCTGGGTGATGCGTGCATCATCGCCAGTGTGGCGGCGCAGCATATTTATGGTTTGTTGTTCCGTGTGCTGTGGCCCCTGTGCGCAGGCCGCACCTTTGTGCGCAAGCAACTGGCGTTCCCTGAAGACATGCAGCGCGCCAGTCGCGAGCACGCGTCATTCGCCTGGATCGCCAGCCCTGCCCTGCTCAAACGCATGACCGACAACCTGGACTGGCCCGCCTTGAGCCCGGTACGCCGGGTGTTTTCTTCGGGCGGTGCCTTGCCTGAAGACGCGGCACACGCGTTGTTCGAGCGTCTGGGCCAGTGGCCGACCGAAATCCTTGGCAGCTCCGAAACCGGTGGTATTGCCTGGCGTCAGGGCCCGAACCTGTGGCAACCGTTTGCCGATGTGCAACTGAGCCAGAGCGAAGACGGCGCCCTGATGATCGCTTCGGCGTACTTACCTGCGGGGCACATAGAACACACGGCCGACGCGGCTCGCATCGAGGCCGATGGCCGTTTCGAGCTGCTCGGGCGTCTGGACCGCATCGTCAAACTGGAAGAAAAACGCATCTCCTTACCAATGCTGGAACACGCACTGGTCAATCACGACTGGGTGGCTGAAGCCCGTCTGGGGGTGGTCAACGAGAACCGCGCTTCTCTGGGCGCCTTGCTGGTACTCAGTGACAGCGGCCTGTTTGCGTTGCGTGAACACGGTCGTCGCGCCCTGACTCAAGCCCTGCGCCAGCACTTGAGCCAGCACTGCGAGGCGCTGGCCTTGCCGCGCCGCTGGCGCTTATTGCGCCAGTTGCCGCTCAACAGCCAGGGCAAGCTGCCACAGGTGCAAATCGATACGTTACTGCTGGCATCCCGGCCGAAAATGCCCGAAGTACTGAGCCAAAGCGAACAAGACGGCCAGTGGACACTTAACCTGTCGATCCCTCCGGACCTGGCCTACTTCAGCGGTCATTTCCCTAAAACCCCGGTGCTGCCGGGCGTGGTGCAAGTGGATTGGGCGATGGCGCTGGGTCAGCAGTTGCTCGACATGCCGCCGCGTTTTGCCGGGATGGAAGTGCTCAAGTTCCAGCAACTGGTACGCCCCGGCGACGCCATCGAACTGATCCTGCGTTTTGACCGTGAGCGCAGCAAACTGCACTTCGCCTACCGCAACGCCACGGCGCCCTGCTCCAGTGGTCGCATCGTGCTGGAGCCCGCCCATGCATAACCCCTGCGCCGTGATCCCGGTGTACAACCACGAAACCGCCGTTCCGGCCGTGGTCGACGCCCTGCTCGCCGCCGGCTTGCCCTGCGTGCTGGTTGACGACGCCAGCAGCCCCGCGTGCAGCGCCGTTCTCGAACAGCTTGCCCAGGGCGAGCACATCTTCCTCGTGCGCCTGGCCATCAATCAGGGCAAGGGCGGCGCGGTCATGGCGGGCCTGCGTGAAGCGGCGAGACTGGGCTTCACCCACGCTCTGCAAGTAGACGCCGACGGCCAGCACGACCTGCGCGACGTAGCGACCTTTATGCAGATCTCACAGCAAAACCCCCAAGCGCTGATCTGCGGTTATCCACAGTACGACGACAGCGTGCCCAAGGGTCGCCTGTATGCGCGCTACCTGACCCACGTGTGGGTGTGGATCAACAGCCTGTCGCTGCAGATTCCCGACTCCATGTGCGGCTTTCGGATCTACCCGCTCACGCCGACGCTGGCGCTGATCAACACGGTCAAACTGGGCAAGCGCATGGATTTCGACCCTGAGATTCTGGTGCGTCTGGCGTGGCGCAATCAGCCCATGCGCTGGCTGCCGACCAAGGTCCATTACCCGCAGGACGGTCTCTCGCACTTTCGTCTGTTCCATGACAACGCGCTGATTTCCGGCATGCATACCAAGCTGTTTTTTGGCATGTTGATACGTTTGCCGAGCATCCTCTGGAGGCGCTGTAAAGCATGAGCGAACCTCAACAGCATTGGGCTGACCACAAGGAGCGCGGCAGTTTCCGGCTGATGAAGCTCACTGCGTTCGGCGTCAAACTGCTGGGCCGCCGCCTGCTCAGCCCGGTGCTCTACGCCATCGTGCTGTACTTCTTTGTGTTCGGTGGCCGCGCCCGGCGCAGCATCTGGCAGTATCAGCAACGGCTGGCCGACTGGAGCGGTCAAAACGACCTGCAACCTACCCGCAGGCGGGTGTTTGGGCAGTTCATGGCCTTTGCCGACGCCCTGCTCGACAAGCTCGACGTGTGGAACGGCCGCCTCAAGATCGAAGATATCGAAATCATTGACCCCGCCCTGCTGCGCAATCAGTTACGCGGCGAACGCGGCCAGATGCTGGTGGGCGCACACCTGGGCAACCTCGAAGTGTGTCGCGCACTGGCCGAACTGGGCGAACAGGTGACCATGAACGTGCTGGTGCACACCAAGCACGCCGAACACTTCAACCGCCTGCTGGGCGAAGCCGGGGCCAGCCATTTACGGCTGATTCAGGTCAGTGAGCTCAACCCGGCAGTCATGCTGCAACTCAATCAGCGCCTGGAAGACGGCGAGTGGCTGGCGATTGCTGGTGACCGAGTGCCGCTGCAGGGCGCACGCAATGTCGAGGTCGACTTTCTCGGCCACCCCGCCGCATTCCCGCAAGGCCCGTGGCTGTTGGCCGGGTTGCTCAAATGCCCGGTCAATCTGATGTTTTGCCTCAAGCATGAAGGGCGCTACCGGGTCATCCTCGAACCCTTCACCGACGCCGTACTCTGGCGGCGCAGCGACCGCGAGCAAGTGATCGCCCACTGGGCCACGCGCTACGCCGAACGCCTGGGGCACTACTGCCTCGAAGCGCCGCAACAATGGTTCAATTTTTACCCTTTCTGGAAGACCGATGACGACGCATCCGCATGAGCCAGTAACCTTCGGCCAAACCCCGTTGCGCATTGAAGACGTGCTGGCCCTGGCCAATCGTCAGGCGCCGACCCGTCTGCAAGACGACGCTGACTACCGCGAACGCATCGCAAAAGGCGCGCGCTTTCTCGACTCGCTGCTGGACAAGGAAGGCGTGATCTATGGCGTGACCACCGGTTACGGCGATTCGTGCGTGGTGGCGGTGCCACTGGAGCATGTTGAAGCGCTGCCACGTCATCTCTACACCTTTCACGGCTGTGGGTTGGGCAAGTTGCTTGACGCCCAGGCCACCCGCGCCGTGCTCGCTGCCCGCCTGCAGTCGTTATGCCACGGCGTGTCCGGGGTGCGCATCGAGTTACTGGAGCGTTTGCAGGCCTTCATCGCCCACGACATCCTGCCGCTGATCCCCGAAGAAGGTTCAGTGGGCGCCAGCGGCGATTTGACGCCGTTGTCCTATGTGGCCGCCACGCTGTCGGGTGAGCGCGAAGTGCTGTTCAAGGGCGAACGCCGCCTTGCAGCCGACGTGCACCGGGAACTTGGCTGGACACCGTTGGTACTGCGGCCCAAGGAAGCGCTGGCGCTGATGAACGGCACCGCCGTGATGACCGGCCTCGCGTGCCTGGCCTATGCCCGCGCCGATTACCTGCTCAAACTCGCTACCCGCATCACCGCGCTCAACGTGGTGGCACTGCAAGGCAACCCTGAGCATTTCGACGAACGCCTGTTCGCTGCCAAACCGCATCCTGGGCAAATGCAGGTGGCGGCCTGGATTCGCCAGGACCTGGCCATCGACGCCCCGACAGCGCCCCTGCATCGCCTGCAAGACCGCTACTCGCTGCGCTGCGCGCCCCACGTACTGGGCGTGCTGGCAGACAGCCTGAACTGGCTGCGCTCGTTTATCGAAATTGAACTTAACAGCGCCAACGACAACCCGATCATCGACGCCGAAGAAGAACGTGTGCTGCATGGCGGGCATTTCTACGGCGGGCATATCGCCTTTGCGATGGACAGCCTCAAGACTCTGGTCGCCAACGTCGCCGACCTGCTGGACCGCCAGCTCGCGCTGCTGGTGGACGTGCGTTACAACCACGGCCTGCCGAGCAACCTCTCGGGCGCAACAGCCGAGCGGGCGATGCTCAACCACGGTTTTAAAGCGGTACAGATCGGCACCAGCGCCTGGACGGCCGAGGCGTTGAAAAACACCATGCCGGCCAGCGTGTTCTCACGCTCTACTGAATGCCACAACCAGGACAAAGTGAGCATGGGCACTATCGCTGCCCGTGATGCGATCCGCGTGCTGGAACTGACCGAACAGGTCGCCGCGGCCACCTTGCTTGCGGCCAATCAGGGGGTGTGGCTGCGTAGCCGTGCCGAAGATGCACGCCCGCTGCCACCCGCACTGGCACAGATGCACGCCGAGTTGGCCGAGGACTTCCCACCGGTGGTCGAAGACCGTGCCCTGGAAGCCGAGTTGCGCTTGTGCCTGAGCCGTATCGCCCAACAACACTGGAGGCTGCATGCGTAGCAAAGGCGTTTTGCACGTTGATACCGAAGTGTTGGTGCCGTTTTTCGACATCGACACGATGCACGTGGTGTGGCACGGCCACTACGTCAAATACCTCGAAGTGGCGCGGTGTGAGCTGCTCGACCATATCGGCCACAACTACACGCAGATGCTCGATGCGGGCTATGCGTGGCCGGTGATCGACATGCAATTACGGTATGTACGCGGCGCAACATTTGGCCAGCGCATCAACGTTCGCGCCAGCCTGGTGGAGTGGGAGAACCGCCTGAAGGTCAATTACCTGATCACCGACCTGGCCACCGGCGAACGGCTGACCCGTGCGGTGACTGTGCAGGTGGCGGTCGAGATCGCCAGTAAGGAGATGCAACTGGTGTCGCCCAAGTGCTTTACCGAAGCGGTTGCGAGGATGCTGCCATGAGCGCGATCATCTGTGGGAGCGGGCTTGCTCGCGATTGCATCACCGCGGTGTGGCAGACGCTGCGCAGCGCCTGCATCGCGAGCAAGCCCGCTCCCACATTGGGGTGTGTGCTGTTACTCGGATTCACTCCTCTGGCCCACGCCTTCGACCTGCAACAACTCAGCGAACAACTGGCCAGGCCACAGGTGATCCACGGCGACTTCATCCAGGAAAAACACCTGCGCGCCCTGCCCAAGCCGCTGACCAGTACCGGTACGTTTGTGCTCGCCAAAGATCACGGTCTGCTTTGGCAACTCAAATCCCCGTTGCAACAGGATTACCGCATCACCGCCCAAGGCATCGCCCGGCGTAACGGCACCAGTTGGCAAATGCTGCCCGGCAAAAGCGCCGGCGCCGAGCAGAACCGGTTGTTCCTCGCCGTGCTGCAAGGCGACAGCAGCGGCCTGCAGCGGGATTTCGACCTGCAACTGCAAGGCGAACCCGCACACTGGACGCTGACCCTGACCCCACGCTCACTGCTGCTCAAACAAGTGTTCAAACAGATCAACATCGACGGCGGCGAAGTGGTGCAACGCATCGAACTGCAAGAAACCCAGGGCGATAGCACGCTGCTTAAAATGCACAACAGCGTCAGCAACCAGCCCTTGAGTGAATCGGAGCAGCTCGATTTTGCGCAGTGAACGCTGGTTACCCCGCGGCTTCCTGATCCTGCTGGTGGCGGTGCTTGCACTCGCTGGCTGGCAATGGCGTCACGGCGCACCGCTGTCGGCCAACCTGATGGAACTGGTGCCAGGGGACTCCCCGGATGCGCTGGAGCTAAGCGCCGAACAACGCATGCAAGAGCCCCTGAACCGCGAAATGCTGGTGCTGGTAGGCAGTAGCGACCGCCAGCAAGCCATCGCTTCGGCCGAGCAGTTGGGCCAGCAGTGGCAAGCCAGCGGTCTGTTTGAAAAGGTGCAATGGAACCTGCAGGCCGACCTTCCGGCGCTGCGTGATCAACTGCTGCGCGGGCGACTGGCGATGCTGTCTGCAGCCGACCGTGCGCAACTGATCGAGCACCCCGACGCCTTTATCCAGCAACGCGTGCAGGCACTGTTCGATCCTTTCACCGGGTTCAGCCTGGTGCCGAGTCAAGACGACTGGCTGGGCCTGACCGGGCGCATCCAGAACAGCCAGCCGCAGCGGGGGGCGGTGCAACTCGATATAGGCAGCGGCGCTCTGGTTGCCGAAGCCGACGGCAAACACTGGGTATTGCTGCGCGCCCGTACCCAGGGCAATGCTTTTGACATGAAGCTGCCGCTGCAGGTGGCCGAACTGCTTGAGCACAGCCGCCAGCAAGTCGCACACGAGGATGTGCAACTGCTCGCGGCCAGTGGCTTGCTCTACGCGGCCAGCGGACAACAGCAAGCTACCCGTGAAATCACCTGGGTCGGCGGTGGCGCCACCGTCGGGATTCTGCTGCTGTTGCTGCTGGCGTTTCGACGCTGGCGGGTGCTGCTGGCGTTTGTGCCCGTGTTGGTCGGCATGCTGTTTGGTGCCGTGGCCTGCGTCGCGTTCTTTGGCAGCATGCACGTGATGACGCTGGTACTGGGCTCCAGCCTGATCGGCGTCGCCGTGGATTACCCGCTGCATTACCTGTCCAAAAGCTGGAGCCTCAAACCCTGGCGCAGCTGGCCGGCTTTGCGCCTGACCTTGCCCGGTTTAAGCCTGAGCCTGGCCACCAGTTGCATCGGCTATCTGGCACTGGCCTTCACCCCGTTTCCGGCGTTGACCCAAATCGCCATCTTCTCCGCCGCAGGCCTGGTCGGTGCCTACCTGAGCGCCGTATGCCTGCTGCCCGCGCTGCTCCAGGGCGTGGAACTGCGCCCTGCGCAATGGCCCCTGCGTATTGCGCAATCGCTGCTCAACGTGCGCGAAGCCTTGCTCAAACGCCTCCCTACGCCTGCCTTGCTGGTCTTACTGCTGGCGTTTTGTGCTGCCGGTCTGTGGCAACTGACCAGCAAGAACGACATCCGCCAATGGGTCGGCGCCCCGCCGCAATTGATGGCCGAAGCACAGGCCATTGCACGGATCACCGGTTATCAGCCCACCAGCCAGTTTTTCCTGGTCCGGGCCGACAACGAGCAGCAATTGCTTGAGCGCCAAACCGCCCTTGTCGAGCGTCTCGATCAGTTGGTGCACATGGGTAAGTTGCAGGGTTATCTGGCACTGAACCAATTGGTCAGCCTGCCCAGCGAGCAACAGCACTTACGCCGTGCACTGTCACAGCTGCCGCAACACTGGCAACCCCTGCTGGAGCTCGGTGTACCTGAAGCCGCTCTGCAAGCCGAACTGGTGCAATTGCAGGCCTTGCCCGAGCAACATATCGATGACGCGCTGAGCGGTCCGCTGGCCGAACCCTGGCGCACACTCTGGCTAGGCAAGAACGCTGAAGGCGTCGCCGCAATGGTCAGCCTGCAAGGTTTGAACAGTGCCAGCTTGCTGCGGGTGCAAGCCCAGGACCTGCCGGGCGTTCAACTGGTCGACCGCCTGGGCGACTTGAATAACGTCTTTGCCGCAACGCAAGTCAGCGCCGCAGAATTGAAGTTGCTGTCCTGTGCCTTGATCGTAGTGTTGCTGATCGCACCCTTCGGTTTTGGCGGAGCATTGCGCATCGTCGCACTGCCGCTTCTGGCCGCGCTGTGCAGCCTTGCCAGCCTGGGCTGGCTGGGGCAGCCGTTGACGCTGTTCAGCCTCTTCGGCCTGCTGCTGGTAACGGCAATCAGCGTCGATTACGCGATCCTGATGCGTGAGCAAATCGGCGGTGCTGCCGTCAGCCTGCTCGGGACCTTGCTGGCGGCGCTGACCACTTGGCTGTCGTTCGGCCTGCTGGCGGTGTCGAGCACGCCTGCGGTCAGCAATTTCGGCTTGTCCGTAAGTCTGGGGCTGGCATTCAGTTTTATCCTTGCGCCGTGGGCGGGTAAACAGGAGCACAGCCAATGATGACGGCCGTGTTCTGGCTGCTGGCCCTGGCCCTGTTTGCCTTGGCAACCCGGATGGGCCGTCACTTTGGCGTGATCCCCATTGTCAGCCAGTTGCTGCTGGCGTCCATCGTCTTGCCGCTACTGATGCTGTTCTGGATCGAGCCGCACTGGCAGCTCAGCGGCGTACAGCTGGTTGCTCCGGTGTGGCTCAAAAGCCTCTACAGCCTGAGTTTTGCGCTGTTGCTGGGCACCATTTTGAGCGACGTGATTGATCTGCGCCTTGATCGCCAAAGTGTAAAAATCGCCCTGCCCAGCTTTGCTGTGCCTTTCGCCTGCGGGCTGGCCTGCGCCGTCTGGCTGCTGCCTGAGCAACCCTGGTTGAGTTCGCTGGCGGTGGGCCTGGTCTTTGCCATCACTGCGATCCCGGTGCTGTACCTGTACTTGCGCCACATTGATTACCCGCCCGCTGCCACCCGGCGCTTGGTGCAAAGCGCGATCCTTATCGACCTCACGTGCTGGACCCTGTTTGGCCTGGCCCAGGGCAGCCTGGACCTGAGCAGCCTGCTCCTGCCGCTGGCCGGGGCCTTGCTGCCGCTGCTGCTACACCTCCTGCGCATCCGTCAGCCGCTGTGCTACAGCCTGGGCTTTTTTGCCTTGCTGGTGGTGGCCGAGCATTACCGCCTCAATGCACTGATTTTCGGCGTCGGGTATTTGATCTGCATGGCGTGGCTCAAGGTGGCGCTGGTCATGCCGTTAAGCGCTGTATGGCTGGAACGCTTGCAGACCACGCTGGCGATCCCGCTGATCCTCACGTTCGGCATTGTGCAGATCAATGTGCACAGTGCCCTGAGCGAGATCAGCCTGCTGCAATTGTCCGCACTATTGCTCCTGCCGATGGTCAGTAAGCTGCTGGGTAACTGGCTCGGGGTGAGCTGGGCCACGCCGTCGTTTGCCGGGGCCAGCAAATGGCGTGAAAGCCTGTTACTGAATATTCGCGGATTGAGCGAAATTGTCTTTCTCAACCTGCTGCTGCAACAACAGCTCATCAGCCCGGCGCTGTACTTTGCACTGATGCTGATGAGCCTGATCGCCACGCTGTTACCGGCGTTGGCGGGCATGAGTAAACCCCCTTTGAAGTCTGCCGTAGTACCCGGCAAGGAGCGCCTGTGTCAGGAATAGAAATGGAACGTCGTCAGGTTGTCGTGATTGGTGCAGGGCCGTCCGGCGCCATCGCTTCGGCCTTGCTCACACGCAAGGGGCACGATGTATTGATCATCGAGCGCCAGCATTTCCCGCGCTTTTCCATTGGTGAAAGCCTGCTGTCGCACTGCCTGGACTTCGTCGAAGAAGCGGGCATGTTGCAAGCCGTGCAAGCTGCCGGTTTTCAGATGAAAAACGGCGCCGCGTTTGCCTGGGGCGAGCAGTACAGCGCCTTTGATTTTGGTGACACGTTCAGCAATGGCAAACCCACCACCTTTCAGGTGCAACGCGCCGATTTCGACAAGCTGCTGGCCGATCAGGCCGCCTTGCAGGGCGTTGAAATCCGCTACGGCCAGACCGTGATCGCCACCGATGTGGAACGGGCCAGACCGTTGCTGGACATTGAGCGCGAAGACGGCAGCCGCTATCAGGTCGAAACTGACTTTATCCTAGACGCCAGCGGCTATGGCCGCGTGCTCCCGCGCTTGCTCGATCTTGAAGCACCCTCGAATTTCCCGGTGCGTCAGGCGGTCTTTACCCACGTTGAAGACCGCATTGATGATGACGGTTTTGACCGCAATAAAATCCTCGTCACCACCCACCCGACCCAGCGCGATATCTGGTTCTGGAGCATTCCGTTCAGCAATGGCCGCTGCTCGGTGGGCGTAGTCGCGGCAGCAGAGCATTTTGCAGGGCGCAGCGAAAACCTCGATGAGTGCCTGCGCAGCTTTATTGACGAGACCCCTAGCCTGCAGCGCGTGCTGACCAATGCCGTGTGGGACACTCCTGCGCGTACCATTGGCGGCTACTCGGCCAACGTCAAAACCCTGCACGGCCCGGGTTTTGCGCTACTGGGCAACGCGGCCGAGTTCCTCGACCCAGTGTTCTCCTCGGGCGTGACCATTGCCATGCGCTCAGCCAGCATGGCCGCTGGCGTGCTGCACCGACAGTTGCAAGGCGAAACCGTTGACTGGCAAACCGAGTTTGCCGAGCCGCTCAAACGCGGTGTCGATACCTTCCGCTGCTACGTCGAAGGCTGGTACGCCGGGACCTTCCAGGACGTAATTTTTCACCCTGACAGCTCGCCACAGATTCGTCGCATGATCTGTTCGATTCTGGCGGGCTATGCCTGGGACGAAAACAACCCGTTTGTCAGCGAACCCAAGCGCCGTTTGCGCATGCTGTCGGACATCTGCGCGACGGAGTCCCCATGAAACCGCTGAGCGATACCTACGTTGAAGAAACCCGTCTGGGCTTCTGGTTTTTGCGTAGCCACACCTGGCAGCACCATGTGCTGCGGGTGGCGGTCAATGACCTGCGCAGCCTGTTCAGTGAAGAACTGCCAAACGCGCCGGTGATTCTGGATGCCGGTTGCGGCCAGGGGAAATCGTTCCAGTATCTGCATAAAACCTTCACCCCCACGCGTCTGGTTGGCCTGGATGCCGATCCGCTGAGCCTGCAATTGAGCGCAGAAGAAGCCCGGCGTCAGGGCATCGACATTGAACTGATCGGCAGCGACTGCGCCGAGCTGGAGGTGGCCGATGCCAGTGTCGACATTCTGTTCTGTCACCAGACTTTCCACCATCTGGTGCAGCAGGACCGGGCCCTGGCCGAGTTTTACCGGGTGCTCAAACCGGGCGGTTACTTGCTGTTTGCCGAGTCCACCGAGGCCTACATCGATACCTGGGTGATCCGCTGGCTGTTCCGCCACCCCATGCACGTGCAAAAAAGCGCGGCGCAATACCTGGAAATGATCCGCGACCAGGGCTTTGAGTTTGAAGACCGGAACGTGTCGTACCCGTACCTGTGGTGGAGCCGTTCCAAGGACTTCGGCCTGCTGGAGCGTTTGGGCTTGGTCAAGCCAAAGCCGGTGGGCCAGCGGGAAGAAACCCTGGTCAACGTGGTGGCGCGCAAGCCCCTGCAAGGCCTGGCCCAATGATCCATGCAAATCCTGTAGCCGCTGCCGCAGGCTGCGATGGCGTGCGAAGCAGGCCCGTTTTTTTGAAGGCCCTGCGGTCCTTATCGCAGCCTGCGGCAGCGGCTACAAGAATCGGTGTCGCGCTGTGGATGTGCTTGCTCCTGTTACTGGCTGGCTGCACCAGCTTGCCGCTGCCCAGGCACACGCCAACCCTGGACTTGCCCATGCAGTTGCATATCCAGCGCGAACAGGCCGATCAGCGTCAGGACTGGTTGCTGGTGATCCAGCAAGAAGAGGCCGGGCTGCGCTGGTCATTGATGGACCCACTTGGGATTCCGCTGGCACGTCAATTGTTGCAGGACGGCACCTGGCACGCCGATGGTCTGTTACCGCCCAATCCCGAAGCCCGCGAGCTGTTCGCGGCGTTATTGTTTGCACTGACGCCAGAGGTGCAGCTGTCGAATAATTATCCACAGGCAACATCCGAATCTGACCTGCGATTCATGGAACAACGCTGGCAAGTGCAGTACCTGCAACCCCGGGTCTTTCGCATCGATATGAAGGGCGATCTGCACTACCGGATCACCCCCCTGGAGACCGCGCCATGACTGCTTACCTCAATGCCCTGGGCGTGGTCTGTTCACTGGGACGTGGCCCCGATGAAGTCGCGCGCAAGCTGTTTGCCGGTGACTGCTCGGGCATGCAGCGTCAGAGCGGCTGGGTGCCCGAGCGCTCGATGACCCTCGGCGCGGTCAGTGGCGAGCTGCCTGCAATCGCGGCTGAACTCAACCCGCAAAGCAGCCGCAACAATCAGTTGCTGCTCGACGCCGCGTTGCAGATCAAAGACGACATCGAACAGGCGATTCAGACTTTCGGCCGCGAGCGCATCGCCGTAGTGCTGGGGACCAGCACCTCAGGTATCGATGAAGCCAGCCGGGGCATTGCCCACTACCTGCAACATCAGCAGTTCCCCAGTGATTACGCCTATCAGCAGCAAGAGCTGAGCGCACCGGCCACGTTCCTGGCGGACTGGCTGAACATCAATGGGCCGACCTATGTGATTTCTACCGCCTGCACTTCCAGCGCCCGTGCCCTGATGAGTGCTCAGCGACTGCTGGACATGAACCTGTGCGACGTGGTGCTGTGCGGCGGTGTCGACACACTGTGCAAGCTCACGCTCAACGGTTTTTCATCGCTGGAAGCCGTGTCGGATGAACGCTGCAATCCGTTTTCGGCGAACCGTCACGGCATCAACATCGGTGAGGCGGCGGTTCTGTTTGTGATGAGCAAGCAACCTGCAGGCACTCACTCCATCGCCCTGCTCGGCGCGGGCGCCAGCAGTGATGCGCATCATATTTCCGCCCCTGAACCTTCCGGGCGTGGCGCAGCTCAAGCCATGCACAAGGCCCTGAGCCGTGCGGGTTTGCAGCCCGATCACATCGGTTATCTGAACCTGCATGGCACCGCCACCCAGCACAACGACGCGATGGAAAGCCACGCAGTGACGCAGGTCTTCCCCGAAGGCGTGCCGTGTTCATCAACCAAACCCATGACCGGTCACACCCTGGGTGCGGCCGGAGCACTGGAAGCCGCCTTTTGCTGGTTGAGCCTGACCCACGGTGATGCCCTGCCCCCGCACATCTGGGACGGCCAGCCTGATCCGGCACTGCCTGCGCTGAGCTGGGTAACGCCCGGACAAACCCTGGCCCCGGCTCCACAACGCTGCCTGATGAGCAACTCGTTTGCCTTCGGCGGCAATAACGTCAGCCTTATTATCGGAGACGCCCCATGATTGACTGGCCGCTCGCCGAACTTTTGCCTCACGCTGGCGACATGATCCTCATCGATCAGGTACTGGCGTTTGATGAAGAGCAGATTCAAACCCGACTCACCGTGCACGCAGGAGGCTTGTTCAATCGCGAAGACGGCAGTCTGCCCGCGTGGGTCGGTATTGAACTGATGGCACAGAGCGTGGCTGCCTACGCCGGTTGTCGCGCTCGCCTGCAAGACCGTCCCGTGGAGCTGGGCTTTTTGCTCGGCACCCGCAAATTTGAATGCAACGTCGAACACTTTCCCCTCGGTGCCCAACTGCACATCCACGCACTGCGCTCGCTGGAAGACGACAACGGCATGGGCGTGTTCGAGTGCCACCTCACCGGCCCCGGCATTCATGCCAGCGCCCGCCTGAACGTGTTCCGTCCGCCCCAGGCTGAAAACTACCTTGCTCAAGCATCCCAGGAGACCCGCCATGACTGAGTCCATTTTGGTCACAGGCTCCAGCCGTGGCATCGGCCGCGCCATTGCCCTGCGTCTGGCGCAAGCCGGTTTTGACCTGGTGCTGCACTGCCGCAGTGGCCGCAACGAAGCCGACGCCGTCATGGCACAAGTCCAGGCATTGGGCCGCAGCGCACGAGTGCTGCAATTCGACGTGTCGGATCGCGCCCAATGCAAAGCCATACTCGAAGCCGATGTTGAAACCCACGGTGCCTATTACGGCGTCGTGCTCAACGCCGGGCTGACCCGCGACGGTGCGTTCCCGGCCCTGAGCGAAGACGATTGGGACGTCGTGATGCGCACCAACCTCGACGGTTTCTACAACGTGCTGCACCCGGTGATGATGCCCATGATCCGTCGCCGTGCTGCCGGGCGCATCGTCTGCATCACTTCGGTATCGGGCTTGATCGGCAATCGCGGCCAGGTCAACTACAGCGCCTCCAAGGCGGGCTTGATCGGCGCCGCCAAGGCCCTGGCCATCGAACTGGGCAAACGTAAAATCACCGTCAACTGCGTTGCGCCGGGGTTGATCGACACCGCCATGCTCGACGAAAACGTACCGGTAGAAGACCTGATGAAAATGATCCCCGCCCAACGCATGGGCACCCCGGAAGAAGTCGCCGGGGCGGTTAACTTTTTGATGTCGGCCGAAGCGGGTTACATCACCCGTCAGGTGCTGGCCGTCAATGGAGGCCTGTGCTGATGAAGCGCGTCGTCGTCACCGGCATGGCCGGCATCACCTCCCTGGGCAGTGACTGGGCCAGCATCGAAGCCAACTGTGTGGCCGGGCGCAGTGGCATTCGACGTATGGACGAGTGGGACCGTTTCACTGAACTCAACACACGACTGGCCGGGCCGATTGATGACTTTGCGGTGCCCGCGCACTGGACCCGCAAACAATTGCGCAGCATGGGCCGCGTCTCGCGCCTGGCCGTTGGCGCAGCGGAGATGGCGTTGCAGGATGCCGGCTTGCTGGGCAACCCGATCATTCGTGACGGGCGCATGGGCGTGGCCTGCGGCTCGTCCACCGGCAGCACTGATGAGATCAAGGCATTCGGCAATATGCTGCTCAACTCCGTGGCGGACGGCCTCAATGCCAACAGCTACGTACGCATGATGCCGCACACCACGGCGGCCAATATCAGCATTTTCTTTGGCCTGACCGGGCGCCTGATCCCCACGTCCAGCGCGTGCACCAGCGGCAGTCAGGGGATTGGTTACGCCTACGAGGCCATCAAGTTCGGCCGCCTGCCCCTGATGCTCGCGGGCGGTGCAGAAGAACTGTGCCCCACCGAAGCCATGGTGTTTGACGCTCTCTACGCCACCAGCCTGAAAAACGACGCACCGCACACCAGCCCGCGCCCCTATGACAAGGGCCGTGACGGCCTGGTCATCGGCGAAGGCGGCGGCATGCTGGTGCTTGAAGAACTGGAACACGCACTGGCCCGTGGCGCGCATATCCATGCTGAAATCGTCGGATTTGGCAGCAACGCCGACGGTCAGCACACCACCCGCCCGGAAGTCAGCACCATGCGCCGGGCGATGGAGCTGGCACTGGAAGACGCGGGGATTGGTGCGGATGCCATCGGCTATGTAAACGGCCACGGCACCGCCACTGAACAGGGCGATATTGCCGAGACCCTGGCCACCCGCGAGCTGTTCGGCACACACATGCCCATCAGCTCCCAGAAAAGCTATCTGGGCCACACCCTGGGCGCCTGTGGCGCGCTGGAATCGTGGTTCAGCATCGAAATGATGAACAGCGACCGCTACCTGCCCACGCTCAACCTGGATGAAATCGACCCCCGTTGCGGCGAACTGGACTACCTGCGCGACGGATTGCGCGTCATGCACAACGATTACGTGATGAACAACAACTTTGCCTTTGGCGGGGTCAACACCTCGTTGATCTTCCGTCGCTGGGTTTAACACCTCTGGAGCCAATGGAATGCCTTACTTGCTGCGTATTACCCTGATAGCCCTTGCCCTGCTGGGCACCGTGTCCTGCACCAACAAACCCATTCAGAACCCGGACCGCACGTTGCATGCCTCGATCCACAGCGATCGCGCGCAGATGCAGCAAGCCATCGTCAAAGCCCTGGTCGGGCGTGGCTGGACGGTGCAAAAAATCACCCCGCAACTGGTGCAGGCGCAGATCACCGTGCGCGAGCAATACCACGCTGAAATCGACATTCCGTACAGCGCCAACCATTACCGTATCCAGTACCGCGACAGCAGCGGCCTGGACTACAAGGACGGCAAGATCCACAAGAACTACATCCGCTGGGTGCGCCTGCTGGACCGCGATATCGTGCGCGACCTCAAGGACAACCAGAATGAACGCACGGCCAAACAGCTGTCTGAAGCGGCGCTGGTAAAACCGTTGTAAGCCTCAGACATGACAAAGGCGCCTTTCGGCGCCTTGTTTACAAACAGACTGCTGTTATCGCACGGTGTCTGTCCAGCTCTGGGATGGCTGGTTATCCAGGGTCTTCAGAGTCTCACGTGCCTTGGCAACCCTGCCCAGGGCTTTGGCAATGAAGGCAGGATCATCACCCGCTTCATCCCTGCAGGCTTCAAGATAGTGCCCAATATCTTCTTCCGTTTTAAGGAATTCGGTACTGTCCCAACGAGTGAAATGCTCAGTCACAAGTCTTTCTCCTTCCAGGTTTTGGCAATCAACCGCGCGTGTTTGACTGCTTTTATCGCCAGCGCACGATAAATGATCCATTGATGACCTTGCGCGAGAGCGATCCCTTTCCTTCGCAGGACTATTCCTAGACAATTCCTGGGCCTTGCGCCTGTCTCTTTCGATGGCTAGCCTGCGGTTCGTCACTCCTCATGGGTGACCGGACGTGCAAGTCCGAATCGAGTAAGGAACTTGGATTATCACCGCCAAATAACCTAATTTTATGGCGGCTGTACGTGGGAGGTCTTCGGGCCTGCCGGAAATAAGTGCCTCTCGACCGGTCTTGCACACCCGCGTACAGCTGCCACCCTCTTTGTGTGCAAGCAAATGGTGAAAGCTCTTATTTAATGAGAGGAAATAAACCATGACTCACACACACGATCACGAACAAACCCTCGAACACACCGAAGAGCTGCTGCGTTGCGCCATTGCCACGGCCTATGCGTCGGCAGATAACCTGCAAGGCCTCAACCGCGATGTGGCGCTGGCAGTGGTGCATCTGATTCATCAGGTCAAAGCGTCTGTGGATAAGTTGATGGCCCGCTAGGCACGACCTGAATGTGGATTTGCTCGCGGACAAGCCCGGGCCTGAACACAGTTCTCTGTGGGAGCGGGCTTGCTCGCGATTGGATCGATACGGTTTGCCTGAAAAGCCGCAGTGCCTGAATCGAGGGCAAGCCCTAAACCCTGGCCACCGTTTTACGGGTCAGTAAATCCGCGAACGCATTTGCCATCGGTGAGTTATTACCCTTGCGCTGCACCAGCCACACCGCCGTATTGGCATCCGGATCAAGCAGCGGCCGATAGACCACGCCCTTGATGCGCATGTGCTGGAACGACGCCGGCAACACCGACACCCCCAGCCCCGCCGATACCAGCCCGATGATGGTCATGGCTTCACCCGCTTCCTGTGAAAAGTGCGGGCTGAAACCCGCCTGGCGCGCCAGGCTCAATAACTGCGCATATAAACCGCTGCCATAACTGCGCGGGAAGAACACAAAAGGCTCATCCGCCAACGCCGCCAACTGCAAGCCATGCTCACTGCCTTCAGCCAAGGGGTGATCGGCGCGGATGACCGCCACCAGCGGCTCACGAAACAACTCCACGGCGCTTAACGACTCAGGCAACGCCAGCGGACGCATGATGCCGACTTCAATGGTCTCATCCACCAACCCCTCGGCCACCTCGCGACTGCTCATTTCCTTGAGGTTCAGGTGCACCGCCGGGAACGCTTGGCGGAACGCAAAAATGGCCTGGGGGATGCTGGAATTGAACGGTGCCGAGGAGGTAAAGCCGATCTTCAATTCGCCCAGTTCACCCAACTGCGCACGCCGGGCCACATCGGCTGCCTTGTCGACCTGGGCCAGCACCAGTCGCGCCTCTTCCAGAAACAATCGCCCGGCTTCACTGAGCTCAACCCGACGGTTGGTGCGATCAAACAAACGCGCGCCCAGTTCCTGCTCCAGTGCCTGAATTTGCTGGCTTAGGGGCGGTTGCGAGATACCCAGCAACTGCGCTGCACGGCCGAAGTGCAGCTCTTCGGCGACGGCGATGAAGTAGCGCAAATGGCGCAATTCCATACAAGCTCCATTGAGTCGTAAAACCTATCAAACAGGTCGAACAATATATTGGAAAGAATCGTTAGCGGCCTATATTCTTTTGTCATTGCCGCTCGGCTTTACCGCAACTTGAGGTCCCCGTGAAAACTGCTGTTGCACCGCTCGCCCACGAAATCCCGCCATCCGCGCTGGATGATGTTGTCTCTCAACTCAATGATGTGTTTATCGAGAAAGGCACGCCGATGTTTATGCGCACGGTGCTGGCGCTGTTCTCGGGGGGCTTTGCGACCTTTGCGCTGCTGTATTGTGTGCAACCGATGATGCCGGTGCTGTCCCATGAATACGGGATCAACGCGGCACAAAGCAGTCTGATCCTGTCGGTCGCCACGGCGATGCTGGCCATTGGTCTGCTGATCACCGGACCGATTTCCGATGCTTTTGGGCGCAAGCCCGTCATGGTGTTTGCGCTGTTTTCCGCGGCGGCCTTTACCTTGCTCAGCGCGATGATGCCGACCTGGGAAGGCGTCCTGATTACTCGCGCCCTGGTGGGCTTGTCGCTGAGCGGTCTGGCCGCAGTAGCGATGACGTACTTGAGTGAAGAAATTCATCCCCAGCACATCGGCTTGGCCATGGGTTTGTACATCGGTGGTAACGCCATTGGCGGTATGAGCGGGCGTTTGATCAGCGGCGTATTGATCGACTTTGTAAGCTGGCACACGGCAATGCTGGTGATCGGAGGCCTGGCGCTGGCCGCCGCGATGGTGTTTGTGAAAATCCTGCCCGAATCGCGCAACTTCCGCCCCCGTGCCATGAACCCCCGCAGCCTGCTGGAAGGCTTCACCCTGCACTTTCGCGATGCCGGGCTGCCGTGGCTGTTCCTCGAAGCCTTCCTGCTGATGGGCAGCTTTGTGACGCTGTTCAACTACATCGGCTATCGCCTGCTGGCTGACCCTTACAACATGAATCAGGCGCTGGTAGGTTTGTTGTCCATTGTCTATCTCTCGGGCATCTACAGCTCCGCGCAGATTGGCGCGCTGGCCGACAAGCTGGGCCGTCGCCGTGTGCTGTGGGCCGTGATTGTGCTGATGCTGGCCGGGATCGCGCTGACCATGCTCGAGCCCATAACGTTTGTGATTATCGGCATGCTGATGTTCACGTTCGGCTTCTTCGGCGCGCACTCGGTGGCCAGCAGTTGGATCGGCCGCCGGGCCATCAAGGCCAAGGGGCAGGCGTCGTCGCTATACCTGTTCAGCTACTACGCCGGGTCGAGCGTCGCAGGTACTCTGGGTGGCGTGTTCTGGCATCTGGCAGGCTGGAACGGTATCGGTTCGTTTATCGTCGGCATGCTGCTGATTGCTTTGCTGGTATCGCTGCATCTGGCCAGGTTGCCGGTGCTGCCGGGGAATGCGAAAAGCGCATAACCCCCGAAACACAGCATAAAAAAAGCCCGGGACTCAATCGAGACCCGGGCTTTTTTGTGCGCGTTACTTACTGGTGATACTGGCCCGAGAACTCGTGCACCGCGCTGATAAAAGCACCTGCGTGTTCCGGCTTCACTTCCGGGGTGATGCCGTGACCCAGGTTGAATACATGGCCCGAACCGGTGCCGTAGCTGGCCAGGATGCGCTTGACCTCGGTGCGGATCGCCTCCGGGTTGGCGTACAGCACGGTCGGGTCCATGTTGCCTTGCAGCGCAACCTTGTTGCCCACACGCTTACGGGCTTCGCCCAAGTCGCACGTCCAGTCCAGACCCAGGGCGTCAGCGCCTGCATCGGCAATGCTTTCAAGCCACAGACCGCCGTTCTTGGTGAACAGGATGACCGGCACTTTGCGGCCTTCGTGCTCGCGGATCAGGCCGCTGACGATTTTGCGCATATAGGCCAAAGAGAACTCCTGGTATGCCGCAGACGACAGGTTGCCGCCCCAGGTGTCGAAGATCTGGACCGCTTGGGCACCGGCCATGATCTGGCCATTGAGGTAGGAGGTCACCGACTGCGCCAGCTTGTCGAGCAGCAAGTGCATGGCCTGCGGGGTGTCATAGAGCATGGCCTTGGTTTTGCGGAAGTCCTTGGAGGAGCCACCTTCAACCATGTAGGTGGCCAGGGTCCACGGGCTGCCAGAGAAGCCGATCAGGGGCACGCGACCATTCAGCTCTTTGCGAATGGTGCTGACGGCGTTCATCACGTAGCCGAGATCTTTTTGCGGGTCGGGAATCGGCAGTGCTTCGATGTCGGCCAGGGTGCTGACAACTTTTTTGAAGCGCGGACCTTCGCCGGTTTCGAAGTACAGGCCTTGGCCCATGGCATCGGGGATGGTCAGGATGTCGGAGAACAAGATGGCCGCATCCAGCTGCGGGAAGCGGTCCAGAGGCTGCATGGTGACTTCACATGCGAATTCGGCGTTCTTGCACAGGCTCATGAAATCGCCGGCCTTGGCGCGGCTGGCACGGTACTCCGGCAGGTAGCGACCGGCCTGACGCATCATCCAGACAGGCGTTACGTCTACGGGTTGCTTGAGCAAAGCGCGAAGGAAACGGTCATTCTTGAGAACAGTCATGTCAGCATCCGGAAAAAAAGTGGGGGCATTTTCTCAGAGACGGACGCAAAAGGCACGGCAAGTGCCGTGCCTTTTATCTATCGGGGCGATTTGACGCGGTGTAACACCGTATTTGGCAACACGGTGAAACAACTGTGGGAGCGGGCTTGCTCGCGATGCAGACAACTCGATTGATCAGCAGACCGGGTTGATCCCATCGCGGGCAAGCCCGCTCCCACAGGGGGATTGGGCTACACGCCCAGGTAATCCATGATCCCTTCAGCCGCAGTACGGCCTTCGAAAATCGCGGTCACAACCAGGTCCGAGCCGCGCACCATGTCGCCACCGGCAAAAATCTTCGGGTGGCTGGTCTGGTGCTTGAACTTCGACTGCTCGGGAGCAATCACGCGGCCCTGGCTGTCGGTCTGGATCTCGAACTGCTCGAACCATGACGCCGGGCTCGGGCGGAAACCAAAGGCGATGATCACGGCGTCTGCCGGGATGATCTCTTCAGAACCCGGAATCGGCTCAGGGCTGCGTCGGCCACGGGCATCCGGCTCGCCGAGACGGGTCTCGACCACCTTCACGCCTTCAACCTTGCCTTCACCGACAATGGCAATCGGCTGACGGTTGTAAAGGAACTTCACGCCCTCTTCCTTGGCGTTCTTCACTTCTTTACGGGAGCCGGGCATGTTGGCTTCGTCACGACGATAGGCACAAGTCACCGATTTGGCGCCCTGGCGAATCGAAGTACGGTTGCAGTCCATGGCCGTGTCGCCGCCACCGAGCACCACAATCTTTTTGCCTTTCATGTCGACGAAGTCTTCCGGCGATTTTTCAAAGCCCAGGTTGCGGTTGACGTTGGCGATCAGAAAATCCAGTGCATCGTGCACGCCTGGCAGGTCTTCACCGGCAAAACCACCTTTCATATAGGTGTAGGTGCCCATGCCCATAAAGACGGCGTCGTACTCGGCCAGCAGCTCTTCCATGCTGATGTCTTTGCCGATTTCGGTATTGAGACGGAACTCGATACCCATGCCGGTGAACACTTCGCGACGGTGGCTCAGGACGGTTTTTTCAAGTTTGAACTCCGGGATACCGAAGGTCAGCAGACCGCCGATTTCCGGGTTCTTGTCGAAGACCACCGGTGTCACACCGCCACGCACCAGTACGTCGGCACAGCCCAGGCCCGCAGGGCCCGCGCCGATGATGGCCACACGCTTGCCGGTTGGTACAACCTTGGACATGTCCGGGCGCCAGCCCATGGCGAACGCGGTGTCGGTGATGTACTTCTCCACCGAACCGATGGTCACCGCGCCGAAACCGTCGTTAAGGGTGCAGGCACCCTCGCACAGGCGGTCTTGCGGACACACCCGGCCACAGACTTCGGGCAAGGTGTTGGTCTGGTGCGACAGTTCGGCGGCGGCGAGGATGTTGCCCTCGGCCACCAGCTTGAGCCAGTTTGGAATGAAGTTATGCACAGGGCATTTCCATTCACAGTACGGGTTACCGCAACCCAGGCAGCGGTGGGCCTGCTCGGCCGACTGCTGGGGTTTGAAGGGTTCGTAGATTTCCACGAACTCTTTTTTGCGTTGACGTAACAGTTTCTTCTTCGGATCTTTGCGCCCGACATCGATGAACTGGAAGTCGTTACTCAGACGTTCAGCCATTGTTAAAACCTCATCAAACTCTTCAGGCGCATATCACTGCGGGTTGGCACGGATGCTGGAAAGCAACGACTTCAAGCTGGCAGCCTTGGGCTTGACCATCCAGAAACGACGCAGGTAATCATCAAGGTTTTCCGAGAGGTTGCGACCCCACTCGCTATTGGTTTCCTCGACGTATTCGTCCAGCACGTGTTGCAGATGGTTGCGATATGCCTCCATCGCTTCGCCGCTGATCCGCTGGATTTCCACCAATTCGTGGTTAACCCGGTCGACGAAGGTGTTGTCCTGATCCAGCACGTAGGCGAAACCGCCTGTCATGCCCGAGCCGAAGTTGTAACCGGTTTTGCCCAGTACGCAGACGAAACCGCCCGTCATGTATTCGCAGCAGTGATCGCCTGTACCTTCAACCACGGTGTGAGCACCGGAGTTACGCACGGCGAAACGCTCGCCCGCCGTACCGGCCGCGAACAACTTGCCGCCGGTTGCCCCGTACAGGCAGGTGTTGCCGACAATGGCGCTGTCCTGAGTTTTGTAGATGCTGCCTACAGGCGGGACTATCACCAGCTTACCGCCGGTCATGCCTTTGCCCACGTAGTCGTTGGCATCGCCTTTCAGGTACATGTTCAAACCACCGGCGTTCCACACGCCAAAGCTCTGACCTGCAGTGCCTTTGAAGCGGAAGGTGATTGGTGCTTTGGCCATGCCCTGGTTGCCGTGGGCACGGGCAATTTCACCCGAGATACGCGCACCAATCGAACGGTCGCAGTTGCAGATGTCGAGGTCGAACTCGGCACCGCTCATGTCGTTGATGGCAGACGTGGCCAAGTCGACCATCTTCTCAGCCAGCAGGCCTTTGTCGAACGGCGGGTTGCGCTCTACCTGGCAGAACTGTGGTTTGTCCGCCGGGATGTGATCACTGCCCAACAGGGGCGTAAGGTCCAGGTTGTGCTGTTTGGCGGTCTCGCCCTGCAGGATGTCCAGCAGGTCGGTACGGCCGATCAGCTCTTCGAGGGTGCGCACGCCCAGTTTCGCCAGCCACTCGCGGGTTTCTTCAGCCACGTAGGTGAAGAAGTTGACGACCATGTCGACAGTGCCGATGTAGTGGTTTTTACGCAGCGATTCGTTTTGGGTCGCGACACCGGTTGCGCAGTTGTTGAGGTGGCAAATACGCAGGTATTTGCAGCCCAGAGCGATCATCGGTGCAGTACCGAAGCCAAAGCTTTCAGCGCCCAGAATCGCAGCCTTGATCACGTCGAGGCCGGTTTTCAGGCCACCGTCGGTTTGTACCCGCACTTTGCCGCGCAGGTCGTTACCGCGCAGGGTCTGGTGGGTTTCAGCCAGGCCCAGCTCCCATGGAGCGCCCGCGTACTTGATGGACGTCAGCGGTGATGCACCGGTGCCGCCGTCATAGCCGGAGATGGTGATCAGGTCGGCATAGGCCTTGGCCACGCCTGCGGCGATGGTGCCTACGCCCGCTTCAGCTACCAGCTTCACCGAGACCAGCGCTTTGGGATTGACTTGTTTCAAGTCAAAGATCAGTTGCGACAAGTCTTCGATGGAATAGATGTCATGGTGTGGCGGTGGCGAAATCAGGGTGACGCCGGGTACGGCATATCGCAGTTTGGCGATCAGGCCATTAACCTTGCCGCCCGGCAGTTGCCCGCCCTCACCCGGCTTGGCGCCTTGGGCAACCTTGATTTGCAGCACTTCGGCGTTGACCAGGTATTCCGGGGTCACACCAAAACGGCCAGTGGCCACTTGCTTGATTTTTGAACTTTTGATCGTGCCGTAACGCGCCGGGTCTTCGCCGCCTTCACCGGAGTTGGAGCGTGCGCCCAAACGGTTCATGGCTTCAGCCAGGGCTTCGTGGGCCTCTGGCGACAAGGCACCCAGCGAGATGCCGGCCGAGTCGAAACGCTTAAGGATCGAGTCCAGCGGTTCGATTTCGTCGATGGACAGTGGCGTGTCGAGGGTTTTTACCTGGAACAGGTCGCGGATCATCGACACTGGACGCTTGTCGACCAGGGCGGTGTATTCCTTGAACTTGCTGTAGTCGCCCTGTTGCACAGCGGCTTGCAGGGTGGCCACCACGTCCGGGTTATAGGCGTGGTATTCGCCGCCGTGCACGTACTTGAGCAGGCCCCCTTGCTGGATCGGCTTGCGCGCGCTCCAGGCTTCGGCCGCCAGCAGCTTTTGCTCGGTTTCAAGGTCAATGAAACGGGCGCCCTTGATGCGGCTTGGAACGCCACGGAAGCTCAGGTCGCAGATTTCTTCAGACAGGCCGATGGCCTCGAACAGCTGCGCACCACGGTACGAAGCAATGGTCGAGATGCCCATTTTCGACAAGATTTTGAGCAAGCCCTTGGTGATGCCTTTGCGGTAGTTCTTGAATACCTCATAGAGGTCGCCAAGGACTTCACCGGTACGGATCAAGTCACCCAAAACTTCGTAAGCCAGGAACGGATAGACCGCCGAGGCGCCGAAGCCGATCAGCACCGCAAAGTGATGCGGGTCACGGGCAGTAGCGGTTTCAACCAGGATGTTGCTGTCGCAGCGCAGGCCTTTTTCGGTCAAGCGGTGATGCACGGCACCCACAGCCAACGAGGCGTGAACCGGCAACTTGCCCGGTGCGATGTGACGGTCACTCAGAACGATCTGAGTACGGCCTGCACGTGCGGCTTCTTCGGCCTGATCGGCGATATTGCGTACAGCGGCTTCAAGGCCAACGCTCTCGTCGTAGTTGAGGTCGATGATCTGACGCTCAAAGCCCGGCAGGTCGAGGTTCATCAGCGAGCGCCATTTGGCAGGCGAGATCACGGGCGAACTGAGGATGACGCGCGAAGCGTGCTCCGGGGATTCCTGGAAGATGTTGCGCTCGGCACCGAGGCAGATTTCCAGGGACATGACGATGGCTTCACGCAGCGGATCGATCGGCGGGTTGGTAACCTGCGCGAACTGCTGCCGGAAGTAGTCGTATGGCGTGCGAACACGTTGGGACAGCACGGCCATTGGCGTGTCGTCACCCATCGAACCTACGGCTTCGTAGCCTTGTTCGCCCAATGGACGCAGCACCTGATCGCGCTCTTCGAACGTGACCTGATACATCTTCATGTATTGCTTGAGCTGATCAACGTCGTAAAACGCCGAACCGTGGTCATGGTCGTCGATGGTGGCCTGAATGCGCAGGGCATTCTTGCGCAGCCACTGTTTGTACGGGTGACGCGACTTCAAACGGTTGTCGATGGAGTCGGTGTCCAGTACCTGGCCGGTTTCGGTGTCCACGGCCAGGATCTGGCCAGGACCTACACGGCCTTTGGCGATCACGTCTTCAGGCTTGTAGTCCCACACGCCAATTTCAGAGGCGATGGTGATGTAGCCGTTGGTGGTGGTAACCCAGCGTGCCGGGCGCAGACCGTTACGGTCGAGCAGGCAGACCGCGTAGCGACCGTCAGTCATTACAACGCCAGCCGGGCCGTCCCACGGTTCCATGTGCATGGAGTTGTACTCATAGAACGCCCGCAGGTCGGGGTCCATGGTTTCAACGTTCTGCCACGCCGGTGGAATCAGCATGCGCACGCCACGGAACAGGTCGATGCCGCCGGTGACCATCAGTTCCAGCATGTTGTCCATGCTCGAGGAGTCAGAACCCACGCGGTTAACCAGTGGGCCGAGCTCATCGAGGTCGCCGATCAGGTCGTTGGCAAACTTGGTGCGACGGGCCTGGGCCCAGTTGCGGTTACCGGTGATGGTGTTGATCTCGCCGTTGTGGGCGAGAAAGCGGAATGGCTGAGCCAGCGGCCATTTCGGCAGGGTATTGGTGGAGAAACGCTGGTGAAACACGCAGATTGCGGTTTGCAGGCGCTCGTCGCTCAGGTCCGGATAAAAGGCGGTGAGATCCGCCGGCATCATCAGGCCTTTATAAATGATGGTCTTGTGGGAAAAGCTGCAGATGTAGTGGTCAGTGTCAGCTGCGTTGCTCACCGATGAGCGGCGACGGGCGCTGAACAGTTTGATCGCCATGTCCTGATCGCTCAGGTTGTCGCCTGCGATAAACACTTGCTCGATCTGCGGCAAACGTTCCAGTGCCAGGCGGCCCAGAACGCTGGTATCGATTGGCACCTTGCGCCAGCCCACCAATTGCAGACCCGCCGCGAGAATTTCGCGGTTCATGTTGTTGCGGGCCGCTTCGGCCTTGATCGGGTCCTGGTTGAAAAACACCATGCCGACGGCGTATTGCTTGGGCAAATCTGCGCCGAACTGTTCCTTGGCGGTTGCACGCAAGAACAGGTCAGGCTTTTGAATCAGCAGGCCACAACCGTCACCGGTCTTGCCGTCTGCGTTGATCCCACCGCGGTGGGTCATGCAGGTCAGGGCTTCAATGGCGGTTTGTAGAAGGGTATGACTAGGTTCGCCCTGCATATGGGCAATCAGGCCGAAACCACAGTTATCCTTGAATTCATCGGGGTGGTACAGACCTGCTTTCATAGACACTTTCTCACCAGGCTGCCCCAAAAAGGGGCAAATTTCTTTTAATTCAACCACTGCTCCCCGCGCTGAACGTACGCCAGCTTGGCAGGGGCAAAAGGGTGGTCATTCTACACACCGTCACAAAGACCCACAAATTTAGCGGCGATTAACCGTAAGTTCGTGTCGCATTTATGAAAGGTTTAAAGCGATTGCTCGTGCTAGTCAAAACATTTTTGATGTCGACTGCTGCGCGGCGCAGACACCACAAGGCATGCGGCTTGGAAAGCCCGCATGCACAAGCAGGAATTTGATGTGCTAGAACGGCGACCTGGGTAAGGTCGCCGGATCATCAGCGAGCTGTAGCCAGCTCTTTTTGGACGCTGGCGACAGTGCGAGGCCAAGGTTTACCAGCCTGTGTCTTCGCTGGCAAGTTCTTGATTGCCGCAGTGGCTGCGGCATGGCTTGGGAAATTGCCATAGGTGACGACGTACAGCGGCTTGCCGTTCAAGGACTTCTTGAAATAACGGGCATCGCCGCCCAGTTCTTTAGCGACATTTTGCGCAGACGCTTCAGAGCTAGTGCCGACGATCTGCACCACATAGTTGTTGGCTGGCTGGCTGGAATACCAGCTGCCGCCCGGTGCAGCCTTCGCCACAGTGACAGGCTTCTCGGCCGGCTTGACCACTGGCTTGGCTGCCGGGGCCGGAGCAGGCTTGGCGACAGGAGCTGGTGCTGGCTTGGCCGTTGCCACGGTCGGTGCCGGTGTCGCCACTGGCGCCGGGCCTGAAGGCACGCCAACCGGTGGTGCAGTGGTGGTGACGGTGGGTGGCGAGGCAACACCACCGTCGACCGCAGGAACACCTCCATCGTCACCCTCAGAGATACCCCCGGCCTCTTCAGCCAACGGGCCGCGCATGACCGGCTGCGACTGGCCCACCAGCGGCAACGGCATAGGCTGCGAAGAGCCTGCGAAATCAACCGACGGCTGGGCACCGCCATTGGGAGCGGCCTGCCCCAGTTGTGTCTGTTCGGCACCCGGCGCGACAGGCGCCTTGCCACGACCCGGTATCAATACAGCAGCAGCTACAGCTACTACCACTACTGCACCAATGGCCAATACGTGTTTCTTCGGCATCTTGAACCCCATACTTGGACGCTTGACCGCTGAACGGCTGGCAATCATGGCTTCGATCATTGCATCGCGGGCGACCTGGTTAATCGTGCCAGGCCAGCCCTCGGAGCTCTCGTGTATATCTGAGATCTGCTGAGCGCTAAAGAGTTCGATTCCTGCCCCTGCACCTTCCAGGCGTTGGGCCAGATACTCACGGGTTTCATCGAGGGTATAGGGCTGCAACTCGATGACATGAAAACGTTCTTCATCACCGCTCAACTGTTCCAGCCCGGCGATCATCGACGGCTCACCGAACAGGAACACATGCGGACGGCCTTCGGGCGCTCCCGCGGCCAGCGCCAGCAATGCTTCCATTGCCGACTCGTCCAGCTGCTCGGCGTCATCGACCAACAAGTAGACTTCTTGCCCGGTCAGTGCCAATTGCACGACTTGCCCCAGAATGGAGCCCACATCGGGGCGTGCAACATTCAGGGTCTGTGCCACCTGGTGCAAAATGCCAGCTGCATCGCCAACACCCCGCGCCGACACCACGACACTCTGCACAGACTGCTTATTGGTGCTCGCGACCAGTGCCTGACGCAGCAAGGTCTTGCCGCTGCCTTCAGGCCCGGTGACCACCAGCAACAACTGGCTGTAACGGGCAAGGTGATGCAACTGCCCCAGCACCGGCTTGCGCTGGGCAGGGAAAAACTTGAAGCCCGGTACCCGCGGCGCAAAAGGGTCGTGGTTGAGCTGGAAGTGACCGAGGAACGCCTCGTCGGCATGCAAACTAGTCATCGGGATCTTATTAACCTTTAAGCTGAGCCAGTGCGCGGTAATCCGCACCCAGCGTGGCTTGGAGAACCTCTTGTGGGTAATCGTCAGTCACTGTCGCTTCGCCCAGGCGACGCAACAGCACCAGCCGCATGCGGCCGTCGATCACTTTTTTATCAACAGCCATGTGTTGCATGAAGTCGGCCGGTGTCATTTCGCTGGGCGGTACTACTGGCAAACCGGCACGCTGGAAAATTCGAATACCGCGGTCACGTTCTGCATCGCTGATCCAGCCCAAGCGGGCGGACATTTCCAGCGCCATCACGGTGCCTGCTGCTACCGCCTCGCCATGCAACCATACGCCGTAACCCATATGGGTTTCGATAGCATGACCAAAGGTATGACCGAGGTTAAGGGTGGCGCGTACGCCTGTTTCGCGCTCATCGGCCCCCACCACTTCAGCCTTGGCGGCGCACGAACGCTGAATTGCGGCGGTCAGGGCGACCTGATCCAGTGCACGCAAAGCGTCCATGTTGTCTTCGAGCCAGGTCAGGAACGGCTCATCGCAAATCAGTCCGTACTTGATGACTTCAGCCAGCCCCGCAGACAATTCACGGGCCGGGAGCGTATTGAGGGTCTGGGTATCGATCAGCACCAGGTTGGGCTGATAAAAAGCACCGATCATGTTCTTGCCCAGCGGGTGGTTGATACCGGTTTTGCCGCCCACCGACGAATCGACCTGAGACAGCAAGGTGGTCGGCACCTGGATGAAATCAACACCGCGCTGGTAGCAGGCTGCCGCAAAGCCTGCCATGTCACCCACCACGCCGCCGCCCAAAGCGATCACCGTGGTACGCCGATCGTGGCGAGCAGTGAGCAGGCCGCTGAAGATCAGTTGCAGGGTTTCCCAGTTTTTGAACGACTCGCCGTCGGGCAGGATAATCGGCACGACCGAGAACTGCGCAAGGCTGCGTGTCAGGCGCTCAAGATAGAGTGGCGCGACCGTTGCATTGGTCACAATGGCCACTTGGCGGCCGGCGATATGGGGGGCCAGCAACTGCGGCTGATCCAACAAACCTTCGCCAATATGAATCGGGTAGCTACGCTCGCCTAGATCAACCTTCAGTGTCTGCATGAATCCCCGCGTTGAAACAGGTCACCGACGACCTGCTTCGCAATTATCAAGTGATGGCCGCCCCTGTTCTGACGCGACCCAATAGCCTTTGCTGGCGCCGAGGATAGCGCATTTCGTACCGCACTTTAATGGTCTGGCACAGCGGCCCTACCGAGGAGCAAGCTGCGCCAGTCGCTCGAGAATATCCAGAACCACCATGCGAGGTGGCCGCTCATCGGTTTCGACCACCAGATCAGCAATTTCTCGATAAAGCGGATCGCGGATGGCCAGCAAGTCGCGCAGGATTTTTTCCGGGTTTGCATTGCGCAACAGAGGTCGATTGCGGTCACGTGAAGTACGAGCAACCTGCTGTTCGATAGAGGCATGCAAGTACACCACTCGCCCGCCATTGCGCAACGCCAGCCGGTTTTCGGGGCGCATGACGGCACCCCCACCGGTCGCCAGCACAATGCCATTTTCATGGCACAGCTCAACAATCATGGCTGTTTCACGATCGCGGAAGCCTGGTTCACCTTCTTTGTCGAAGATCCACGGGATATTGGCACCCGAGCGCACTTCAATTTCCTTATCGGAATCCTTGAACGGCAGGTGCAACTCTTTGGCCAGCAAACGTCCGATGGTGCTTTTTCCAGCCCCCATTGGCCCAACAAGAATCAAATTTCTCACAGAATCAATGACTCACAGCAATCGCCTGGTTGTTCATGATACGCGGAGTCAGGAACACCAGCAGTTCGGATTTTTTTTCCAGGACAACGTCTCTACGGAAAAGTCGGCCAACATACGGCAGATCTCCTAAAAATGGCACTTTATCTACTACTTTGCTTTGAGTATTTGAGAACACTCCCCCAATCACGATGGTTTCACCGTCCCTGACCAGCACCTTGGCCCTGACCTCATTCTTCTTGATGGGTGGCACATCCTGAACCCTGTTCATGTAGTCGGGCTCATCCTTGGTAACGACGACCTCCATAATGACGCTGTTGTCCGGGGTTATTTGCGGCGTCACTTCCAGGGACAACGAGGCCTCCTTGAACGATACCGATGTGGCCCCGCTTGAACTGGACTCTTGATAGGGAATTTCAGTGCCTTTGAGGATTTTGGCGGTTTCCTTGTCGGAGGTAACTACTTTGGGCTGAGAAATGATTTCGCCATTGCCGGTTTTTTCCATGGCCGTCAGTTCCAGGTCCAACAACACATTGTTGGTGATAAAGGCGATACCCAGCCCGGAGGTATTGCCTGAAACGCCGAGGTCCACAAAGGGCGCACCCAGATTTCCGGGCGCGACCTCTGACCCGCCCGAGCGGGTAATGCCGCCCGCACTCCAGCGGCCTTCGTTGCGCAGTGTTCCACCCCAACGAACCCCCAGGCTTTTCTCGAAGTCCACGCCCGCCTCAACAATCCGGGCCTCGATCATGACCTGACGTACCGGAACATCCAGTTGAGCCACGAGGCGTCGCAACTCATCCAGCCGCTCTCCAGACTCAAAGGCGATGATGTTATTGGTGCGTTCGTCCACCGTGACAGTGCCCTGCCCGTCATTACCAGGTTGAGCGCCGGTCACCGACTGGAACAATTTGGCAATATCTGCTGCCTTGGCGTAATTGACCTGCACCAATTCTCTGCGCAAAGGCGCAAGTCGGGCCAGTTGATTGCGGGCCTCAAGCTCTTGCCGCTCACCCGCTGCGATGTCGTCAGAGGGGGCGATCATCAGCACATTGCCCTCAAGGCGCTTGCCCAGACCCTTGCTCTTTAGCACCAGATCCAGCGCCTGATCCCAGGGTACGTCCTGCAGGTTGAGGGTAATGCTGCCTTGAACAGCGTCGCTGACCACCAGATTGAACCCCGTAAAATCTGCCAGTAGCTGAAGCACTGTGCGCACTTCAACCTCCTGAAAGTTAAGGGACATTGTGTCGCCGACATACGAGGGGTGGGTGTCTGCAGGCGTAGCAATCGCCAGCGTTGCCTGCGAATTCAGCGCACTCCATAGCGCCAGTACGCAGACCGGTGAAATCCTTTTCATGGTGTTTATCCGTTAAGACTGTTGCTTTAGAGGGATCGTCAGGGACCTTTCCAGCCAACCGCCCCGACCATCGGAAATCACTTCAAACACTTCAACCTGAGCCGTGCCTACAGAGACAATCTGGCCATTGTTGCGCCCCAGGTAATCACCTACTTTCAAGCGGTGAATGACGCCATTGGCCCGGAGCAAGACGTTGGTTTCCAGATCATTGGACAGCGTCCCGACCATCTCGAATTGCTCAAGGTCGAAGCCTTCCAGGAACTGCCGCACCCGGTCACCGTCAAGTTCATCACCGACAAGGCTGGCCTGCCAACCACCAGCCCCGCGCCCGGATACGGCTTGAAAAGGATTGCGCAACGTCAACGCGTCATACGTAAACACATGTGCAGCACTCATCTCGGGAAGCGGCTCAATGGCAGTGCCCGGGTGCGCCTGCGTGGCCTGCAAATACCGTTGCAGCTCCCCGGTGCTCTGCGGGTTATCGCACCCCGCCAGGCTCGCCAGCAATCCAGCACCAAACAGTCGATAACAAACACTCATGGGATCAGTCCTTGATCATGGGTGCGGTAGGTTCTGGCCAGCAGCGTCATGCGCAACTGACCGTCGCCTGTGCCGTTGAGCGGCGCAAGTGCGAAATCATGAAGAGTGACGATGCGTGGCAGGCTCGCCATGGCGCTGACGAAGAGCCCCAACTCGTGGTACCCACCCGCAAGGGTCATCTGCAAGGGCAATTCGGCATAGAACGGCTGGAGGACTTCGGGTAACCAGTGAATCTGCTCGATCGCCAGGCCATTGAGGTGGCCCAGTCGCGAAATTTCATCGAGCAAACCAGGCACTTGCGCCTGAGCAGGGAGTTGTTTGAGCAACACACTAAAGGCAGCTTCCAGCCCTTGCATTTGCTTCAAGTAGGCATCCAGGTTCGCAACCTGGGCAACCCGAGCTTCAAACTCGGTTTTTAGTTTGGTTTGAGCTTCATGCTGCTGTTGCAACCGGACAACCGAGGGCTGCAGCAGCAGCGGATACCCCAGTACAAACATCACCCCCAGCCACGCCAAAGCCACGGAGGTTTTGCGTTTTGGCGACCAGGTTCCCGGACTTCCGAAGTCCAGCTCCCGCAGGTCAAAGCTGCGCAGGCTCTGCAGCCATAGCGCAGCATTCATAACTGCCCCCCGGCAGGTGCATGCCGAGCTTCGCGCACCGTCATCTGAAATTGACGCTCTTGCCCCCCGGCATGGGCGGGATCTGCCTTGACGTCATTAAGTTCAGGCGTTTCCAGCCAGTGTGAAGCATCCAGATTTCGCATCAGCTGCGCGACGAGGTTATTGGACTGGGCAACCCCCGTGATGACGATGGTGCCCTCGGTCATTTTCACGTCGGTGAAATGTACGCCTTCGGGCAAACTGCGCGCCAACTGCTCCAAAATAATCCCGCTGCTCGATCGGCTGCTCTGCAGTGCCCCGATTGTTTGCATGCGCTCGAGCAATTGCTCGCGGCGCACTTTCAACTGATCGATTTGCTCCGCGCGACCGTCCAGCTGGAACGTGGCACTGCGGATCAAGTCATTGCGCTCCAGCTGCTGCTCGACCAGGTTGTCGATAAATTGGTCAGCAGCAAACAAACCCGCCGCCGTCCCCACCGACAGTACAGCCAGCACCATCAAAAACCGTTTGCCCCGCTTTTCACGCAATAACGCGCGCCAGGGCAAAAAATTGATTTTCGCCATCAATCAAACCCCCTCAAGGCCAGACCGCAGGCAGTCAATAATACTGGAGCATCGCAGAGCAAGGCTTCAGGTGCGAGCGCGGGCTCAAGGCTCATGGTCGAAAAGGGATTGGCGGTACGTGTCGGCGTACCGAGCCGGGTCTCAATACACTGCCTCAACCCAGGGGTCGTTGCCGCCTCGCCAGCCAGTATGATCATGGCGATAGTCTCTTCAATGCCGGACTGGGCAAACAGCTCTAACTCGCGCTCCAAATGCCCGGATATCGTATTTTCGAACCCATGTTGCTCTGCAGCTTCCGGCTCAAGGCGCAACTCGCGGGAATAAATCACCTGCCCATGGCACACCACGCTCAAAAAAATTGCACGGGGTGCAAGGTCAAGCACCGCTACTGCATCTTGCAACGCAACGTTTGGGGCCATGGCCTCAACGCCACGTGCTAGGGCATGGGCCTGGACTGTGACCACTCGTGGAGTCAAACCGGCACTGGTCAAAACGCAACGATGCCACTCAAGTGCTTCTTGGCGACACGCCGCCACCTGTACGTTGATCCGTCCCGGATGGCTCGATGAAAAACCTTGAACTTCGAAATCCAGCGCCACGTCTTCAAGCGCATAAGGAATATGTTGCTCCGCCTCCAGCCGTACATGAAGTTCAAGCTCGATTTCATTCAAGCCCGCCTCGACCTCAAGGGTTTTGCAGATAACTTGCCCGTCGGGGATTCCGACAATGGCATTACTGGTCACAACGGCAGCTTTTTCCAGCGCTCTCTGGAGTGCTTGAACGACACTTTTGGACTCAGCGCCGGTCTGATGCCCCGTAAGCCCGGCTGGCAACGGTTCTATGGCATAGCCTTGAAGCATGAACTTGCCCCGGGAACGGCTCAGTTCGACGACTTTGATCGCTTGCTGGCTGATATCGACACCGATGAAACGATGGCGTGTTGTAGGAAGAAATCCGGGCACTTTTGTTTTCCCTAATGCAATCCGTCACTTACGGAGGGTAAAAAATGAGATCCGTTCAAAACCTGTTCTGACATGCGGCTCATGACGCCCATGAGCGAAAAATGCTTATAATGCCGGGCGTTTTTTTCCGTATCGTCGACCCGGCGCAGCTGCGCACTACCCTGACGTGCAAACCCATTTCTTAATCTGGAAATCCAAAAGCCTTGATTCGTCTGCTGAAGTTTTTCGGGTGGTCTTTCGTTGCTGTGTTCTGCGGGCTGTTGCTCGTGTTGAGCGGCGCGTTTCTCTATCTTAGTCCTGGCTTGCCGTCCGTAGAGTCGTTGAGAAGCATCCAGTTGCAGATTCCTTTACGGGTCTATACCAGCGACGGAAAGTTGATCGCAGAGTTTGGCGAAATGCGCCGCTCACCGATCAAGTTCGCCGACATTCCGCCCAATTTCATCAATGCCCTGCTTTCTGCAGAAGATGACAACTTCGCCAATCATTACGGGGTCGATCCCAGTAGCCTGATGCGTGCCGCTACCCAGCTGGTAAAAAGCGGACACATACAATCAGGTGGTAGCACCATCACGATGCAGGTGGCGAAGAACTATTTCCTGTCCAGCGAGCGGAGCTTTTCACGCAAAACCAACGAAATTCTGTTGGCGCTGGAAATCGAACGCGAGCTGACCAAGGATGAAATCCTTGAGCTGTATGTGAACAAGATTTACCTGGGCAACCGTGCTTACGGCATTGAAGCCGCTGCGCAGGTCTACTACGGCAAGTCGATCCGCGACCTGAGCCTGGCGCAGATGGCTATGATTGCAGGCCTGCCCAAAGCCCCTTCGCGCTTTAACCCGCTGGCCAACTCGGTACGCAGCAAAGAACGCCGCGACTGGATCCTGGGCCGCATGTACAAGCTGGGCAAGATTGATCAGGCCAGCTACGAAGCCGCCATCGCAGAGCCCGTCAACGCCAGCTACCACGTGCCAACCCCGGAAGTCAGCGCGCCTTACATCGCTGAAATGGCTCGGGCCGAAATGGTCGGGCGCTACGGCAGCGAGGCTTACACTGAAGGTTTTCGCGTAACAACAACGGTACCCAGCGACCTTCAGGAGCTCGCCAATACTGCGGTTCACGAAGGCCTGATCGCTTATGACCAGCGCCACGGCTATCGCGGCCCCGAGTCGCGCCTTCCGGGCAAGACCCTGGCCGTCTGGACTCAGGAACTGGCCAAGCAACGGGCGATTAGCGGCCTGGAACCTGCGATCGTGACTCAGGTCGACAAGGACGGCCTGCAAGTGCTGACCCGCACCGGCGAAGTTCACGTTTCGTGGAACACCATGAAATGGGCGCGCAAGTTCCTTAATACCAACAGCATGGGCCCAATGCCCAAGCAGCCCTCGGATGTCGCACAGGTCGGCGACCTCATTCGCGTACAGCCGCAAACTGATGGCAGCTACAAGTTCAGCCAGGTCCCTACCGTGCAAGGTGCACTGGTATCCCTAGACCCGAACAACGGCGCTATCCGCTCACTGGTGGGAGGCTTTGCCTTCGAGCAGAGCAACTACAACCGTGCGATGCAAGCCAAACGCCAGCCCGGTTCGAGCTTCAAGCCTTTCATTTACAGTGCCGCGCTGGATAACGGCTACACCGCCGCCACTCTGGTGAACGACGCACCGATCGTGTTTGTCGATGAATACCTGGACAAGGTCTGGCGTCCGAAGAACGACACCAACACCTTCCTCGGCCCGATTCGCGTGCGAGAGGCGCTGTACAAATCTCGCAACCTGGTCTCGATTCGCCTGCTGCAAAGCCTGGGTGTCGACCGCACCATCGACTACATCAGCAAGTTTGGTTTCAACAAGCAGGACCTGCCGCGCAACCTGTCGCTGGCCTTGGGCACTGCAACCTTGACACCCATGGAGATCGCCACGGGCTGGAGCACGTTCGCCAACGGCGGTTACAAAATCACGCCCTATCTGATCGACAAGATCGAAAGCCGCAACGCCGAGACCCTGTTCGTGGCCAACCCGCCCAGCGTGCCCAAAGCCGCCGGCAAAGACGTACCGCCAGAAGCTGAAGCGCTGACCATCGACACCATCAACGCCGCACCCGGCCTGCCGACTGTCGAGACGCAAGCCGTGGCCGAACGTATTGTCGACGGCCGCACCACCTACATTCTCACCAGCATGTTGCAGGACGTGATCAAGCTCGGTACCGGCCGCCGCGCCCTGGCGCTGGGTCGCACCGATCTTTCGGGTAAAACCGGTACAACCAACGAGTCCAAGGATGCATGGTTCTCAGGCTACAACGCCGACTACGTGACCACGGTATGGACCGGCTTTGACCAACCCGAAAGCCTCGGTCGTCGCGAATATGGCGGCACCGTAGCCCTGCCGATCTGGATGACTTATATGGGTGGCGCGCTCAAAGGCAAGCCTGCTCATACGCAGCCTGAACCGGAAGGCATCCTCAGCTTGCGAATTGACCCTTTAAGTGGCCGTATTGCCTCTCCAGGAACGCCTGGCGCCTACTTCGAGCTGTTCAAGAGCGAAGACACACCGCCGACCAACAGCGAGCTGGGCAACGGCGTAGCGCCGGGCAGTCCGCTGCCGGCTGATGACGGGGCTCCAATCGATCTCTTCTGACGAAGTCAGCAGCAAGCAGCAAGTAGGCACTTGCCGCTTGCTGCTGCCTCACGGCACTCAGGCGAGCATGTACTGCAAGGGCTCAGTCCCGTCGAACATTTCTTCAACCGGCGCCATGGCCAACTGATCGATACGGGTGCTCTCGCCGTGAGCCTCCCAGCGCGCCAGGCTTTCAGACAGGACATCGCAGTGCTGCGCAAGCCCGCCATACACCTCCCCCCGGCTGGGCACCTTGAACCTCAACTGGTATAGCCGCTCACGGGTTTTGTGGACATTGTCCATCTCGCGCATCAACAGATTCATGACCCGTACCTGCTCTTCAAATACGCTGTCCACACGGGTCATTTCCTCGCGGTATTTAACTCGCAGCTGTTGTGCGATGTGTTCAAACGCCTGATCCACAAACAGCACTTCTCGCTCCGTTACCAGCGAACAACGGGCTTTCAATGCTTGCTGGTTTCGGCGCAAAACGGCCCAGCAACTCGGGATGTAACTGTCCACCATGAACTGCTGGCCAACGTCGACCAGTTGCTTGAGCAACCCGTCTGATACTGGCACGGCACTTTTTTGCTCAAGCACCGCTTGGCTCACAGCATGCTGGCTGACGGTATCGCTCAATGGTTCCCACATCAGATGCGACACTTGTCCCTGCCCAAACTCTACCGGCATGAAGTGACGCAAGGTTCCATGATGCTGGTAAGGCTCACCAAGCAATTGGTTCAGGCCCGCCACAAACACCCCAAAACCTGCAGGAACATTCGTGAAGCTGAGCACAGATCCCGCGCGATATGCTGACAACGGGCTGTTCATCCAGCTGCCAGGTACACTGGGAATCGGGTCTTGATGATTGACCATGCGCTGATGCACCAGCCCCTTGGCCGCATTGACGAAGGCCGCATCCGCTGCGCGAGGGGCACCATACGTGTAGAGCTGCACCTCGCATGCCCTTCGCAAACGCAGCATTTGCGAAAGAATCAAACCAATTGCCCCACCCTGGCTGTGACCGCAGACCAATACTTTTTGCCCTGCGTAGAACTTGTCCAGGTAAGCATCAGCAAGCTCAAAAACCTGCCTGGCAGCCTCGTAAAAACCGCCATGCACTTTGCCCTCACCGTCCTCAAACGGCACTTGAAGCACATCAGCATCCTGCAAGAGGTCAGCCCACGAACTGGTACCTCGAACAGCAATCAAGATGACTTTTTCGTTATGAGTCACATACGCTTGTGCGTTTGTACCTTTTGCACCAAAACGAATGTCGCCGCGAAAATGAACATCGGCAGGGGTCTGCTGATCTGCCCCGCAAACAGGGTCATTGACCGGGTACAGCACAGGATCGAATGGCACCGTTTCCAATCGCCTGGAGTACGCAACGTCCTCATACAAGGGGTAATAGGACTTGGATTGCTCCGGGCTGACCTCCCAGTCCCCCATGTTCAACTCCGCACAGGGCGTGGTCACTCGGGACTTGCCTGCGGGGTGTTCAAAAGGACAATTGCTCAACGTGGCCATCAATGCCAATTGGTAGAGATTAAGCGCGCAAAACTGTGGATCGGTAGACAGCAGCGGGCACAGGGCGCGCAAGGGGCGAACTTCCAGCAAGGTATGACGACCGTCAGCCAGGGATACGCCGAGCGTGCCGCCCTGATGGGGATAGTGGCAATCAACCACGGGTGGCAAGTGCGAAACATGCTCGACAAGATGTCGAACTTCGACCTGTAAGTAATCGGTACAGGTGTCGATACAGAGCGGTTTTTGCTGAGTGCGAGCGCCGTTTTCATTGAGAAATCGGGTGTGCTCGGCCCTGACCTGAAGCTCGGTGATTTTGAGGGGGTAATGTGTGCGATCCATTAGCCGCACATACATTTCACTGCGACCGCTATATAACTGCCTGAACATGACGGTAACAGGCCCTACAAGATGATTACCAACTTCACCGGCTCCAGCGGCATCCAGATGGCCGCCGTACTTCCTTCCTTCCTGATCTACAACTTCATAGGCCAACCCTGCATAGGGTTCGCCTGCACCTCGCTCGTCAATTAATTGAAAACGGGTCCTGCTTTTACTTTTCTGGCGCGAGGGAGTGAGCATCCGTGGTTCCTATAGACACAGAAGGCACACTTCAGAACAAAGCACCCTTCAGAACAAAGGAGTGACGCTAACGGATGGCAGCAGGGTTTTATGTAAGATAATTCCTATTTAGTGTACGGATTTATCCCGTTTTCCTACGCTCTCATTGCAAGATCTTGCGCTGCAGAAACCAAAAAGCCCCGGTGCTTTACAGCGCCGGGGCTTAAGTTGTGACGCTAAACGGGCTTAGCCGTTGAAGACGTCATCTACGCTTTTGAGCGGGTAGTTCTTCGGGTATGGCAGAGTTGCTACACCGGTCTCGATGGCAGCTTTAGCCACAGCATCGGAGATCAGGGTGATCAGGCGAACGTCCATTGGTTTCGGAATGATGTACTCACGACCGAATTCCAGCTTGATACCGCCGTAGGCGTCACACACTTCTTGTGGCACTGGCAGTTTGGCCAGTTCACGAAGAGCATTGGCCGCTGCGATTTTCATTTCTTCGTTGATGCGCTTGGCGCGAACGTCCAGGGCACCACGGAAGATGAACGGGAAGCCCAGTACGTTGTTGACCTGGTTCGGATAGTCCGAACGGCCAGTCGCCATGATCACGTCGTCACGGGTGGCGTGAGCCAGTTCCGGCGAGATTTCCGGATCAGGGTTCGAGCATGCGAACACGATCGGGTTAGGCGCCATGCGCAGCAGGTCTTCAGCGCTCAGCAAGTTGGGGCCCGACAAGCCAACGAACACGTCTGCGCCGTTCATGGCGTCAGCCAGAGTGCGCTTCTCGGTTGCGTGGGCGAAGACTGCCTTGTACTGGTTCAGATCGTCACGACCGGAGTGGATCACGCCGGTGCGGTCGATCATGTAGATGTTTTCGATGGTTGCACCCATGCTCACCAGCAACTTCATGCAGGAGATGGCTGCTGCACCGGCGCCCAGGCAAACGATCTTGGCGTCAGACAGGGTCTTGCCCGCGATTTCCAGGGCGTTGATCATGCCGGCCGCGGTCACGATAGCGGTGCCGTGCTGGTCATCGTGGAATACAGGAATATCGCACTGCTCGATCAGAGCACGTTCGATCTCAAAGCACTCAGGTGCCTTGATGTCTTCGAGGTTGATGCCGCCGAAGGTGATGGAGATGCGTTTTACGGTGTCGATGAAAGCCTGTGGGCTTTCGGAGTCAACTTCGATGTCGAATACATCGATACCGGCAAAGCGCTTGAACAACACGCCCTTGCCTTCCATAACAGGCTTGGAGGCCAATGGGCCGAGGTTACCCAAGCCCAGAATAGCGGTGCCATCGGAAATCACGGCTACCAGGTTGCCTTTGCCAGTGTATTTGTAGGCAAGTTCAGGGTCGCGGGCGATTTCGCGGACTGGTTCGGCAACACCCGGGCTGTAAGCCAGCGCTAGATCGCGGGCTGTAGCGGTAGGTTTGGTGAGCTCGACACTCAGTTTCCCTGGACGGGGCTGGGCATGGTATTCGAGAGCGGCGGTTTTCAAATCAGACATGTGGGCATTCCGCTTTTTTTGCTGTTGGACAGACGAATCGCCGAGCATACGCGTGTCGCAAAGTCCCGACAAGACTGACCAGTCAGCAGTGTCAAGGGCTTTGCCTTACGACTTTGGCCCAAGAGCCGCGCCCCACAAGGGCTAGAGTGTTCACAATCCGCATTAAAAATTGTCTACAATTTTTAATGCGCCGCTACTTTCAACATCCCCGGATGAGTCAACGACAACATCCAGCGTGCCTGGCCTGATTTAAGCCCTCCCCGCCGTGAGCGATCCAGCACCCAGCCCCGGGCCTCAACCTGCGCACCTTGCAGGCTGGCAAGGCTGTCCTGGTCGAAATTGGCCAGTTGATTGGGTGCAATGTGCACTACCAAACCGCCTTGCAGATCGATCCAAAGGCCACCGCGATTTCGCTGCACCTGACTGACCTTGCCGCCCACCAGGGCAAAACCCGAACGGGTGATTTGCTGCGGCGCCAGCACCGGCGATTGTCGCCAGAGGCCCAGACCTGCTGCCCGCGCACTGCTTTCGGCCTCTTGCTGACAATCAAGCAGCGCGACATTGGGCGCTATCGCGACCTGATACCCCAAGCCATCTGCAAGCAATTGGGCTTCAAGATTACTGCCATCGGCACCAAACACATGGGCCAGAGTGCGCCCATAACGGTCTTGAGCCTGCTTGCCTGTCAGTAGCCCGACGCGACCATCACTCTTCGCCACCAGCGTTTGCAGCCGCTTGCGTGCAGCGTCAGAAAAGGGTTCGGCGGACTGGCCTTTTTTACCCGTCTCAGGCGCATTGAGACCGATCATACGCACGCTGCGTCCGTCCTCGAGGCGCAGCGTATCGCCATCGGACACACGATCCACCAACGCGTACGAAACCGCACCCGGTGCCGGGCAAAGCGGCGCGGCCGAAGCGCTTGCCAACCAAATCGCAGGCACAAAAAAGGCGCCCGCAAGGGACGCCTTTTTCAATAACCTGACCAGACCAAAAAGGCTGCTCAAGGTCATCAGCCTTACTCGGCTGCTTTTTCTGCTTCTGCTGCTGGAGCTGCTGCTTTAGCGCCGAAAGCACCAAAACGAGTCTTGAAGCGATCAACACGACCGCCAATGTCCAGAGTCTTCTGCTTACCGGTGTAGAACGGGTGGCACTCGTTGCATACGTCAGTGCCCAGTGGCTTGCACAGGTTCGAACGAGTTTCGAACTTGTTGCCGCAGCTGCAAGTTACCAGGATTGTTTCGTACGCTGGATGGATATCGGCTTTCATGGGGTATTCCTCGGGCTAGCGTGCCGCCACTCAACACCATTGTTGAATACCGCACGTAAATTTAGGGCGCCGATAATACCAGACCTTTGCATTGACGCAAGCGGCCAAGCATGCTCCACCAAAAATCATTCATCTTTCAGTGCCCCGCGTTTTAGTCCCGCAGGGCTTTGTCTGCTAGGCTCCGGGCCATCTTTGCCGTTCATCACTTGAGAGCCCCGCGTGCCCAACGCCATTTTGCGCCTTGCCCTGCCTTCCCCCTTGCGCCGCCTGTTTGATTACCGGGCGCCTGCTGGCGTGCTGCGCAGTCAATTACAACCGGGCATGCGCTTGCGGGTACCGTTTGGGCGACGCGAGATGATCGGCATTCTGGTCGAAGTGGTCGATCACAGCGAAGTACCGGCCGACAAGCTTAAACCGGCCATTGCCCTGCTCGACGCTGTGCCACCGCTTCCGGCTTCCTTATTCAAGCTGTGCGTGTGGACCTCTCAGTATTATCAACACAGCCTGGGCGACACCTTGAGTTGGGCACTGCCGGTACTGCTGCGCCAGGGCGAACTGGCTGAAACCCGCCAGGAGCGGTTCTGGCAGATCGCCCCCGGGGCCAAAATGGACGACCCGCGCATCGCTCGCGCACCGCGCCAGCGTGAAGCCCTGGCCACCCTCGCCCAGCACCCTCACGGCGTGGCACATCAGCTGTTAAGCAAATTAATGCTGAGCAAGGACAGTCTCGACCTGCTGCTGGCAAAAGAGCTGGTCACCGTTGAAACTCGACGTCACGCGCCCAGCGAGCGCCACGAACATTGGCTGGCCCAACCCGAACTGCCGCTCAACAACGAACAACGTGCTGCCTACGAAGCCATTCGTGCAGGTTTCGATCACTTTCACGCCTTTTTGCTGGCCGGGGTGACCGGTAGCGGCAAGACCGAAGTGTATTTGCAATTGATCCGCGAAACCCTGCAGGCGGGCAAGCAGGCGCTGGTGTTGATCCCTGAAATCAACCTTGGTCCGCAAACCCTGGCCCGTTTCGAGCAGCGCTTCAATGCGCGCATCGCCCTGGTGCATTCGGCGGTCAACGACCGTGAGCGACTCGAAAGCTGGCTGGCCGCACGGGATGGCGAGGCCGACATTATTATTGGTACCCGCTCTGCACTGTTCACACCGATGAAAAACCCAGGGTTGATCATCATCGATGAAGAACACGACGGCTCTTATAAACAGCAAGAAGGTTTGCGCTATCACGCCCGAGACTTGGCACTGGTCCGAGCCCGACAGGAAAACATCCCGATCGTACTGGGCTCCGCGACACCTTCCCTCGAAAGCCTGCATAACGCCTACACCGGCCGTTACGGCCTGCTGCGCCTGAACGAGCGCGCTGGCGGAGCCAAACAACCGCGCTTCCTGCGCCTGGATGTTAAAAGCCGACCATTGGACAGCGGGATATCCGGCCCGATGCAACAAGCTATCGGTCAGACCCTCGCTGCTGGCCAACAAGTGTTGGTGTTTCTGAACCGTCGCGGCTTTGCCCCCACGCTGTTGTGCCACGACTGCGGCTGGATGTCTGAGTGCCAACGTTGCGATGCGCGCATGACCGTTCATCAGCGTTCTGGTGAGCTGCGCTGCCATCACTGCGGCTATGTCGAGCGCGTGCCACGCAACTGCCCGCAATGCAGCAAGGTTGATTTACGCCCGGTAGGCGCTGGGACTGAACGTGCCGAAGAGCGGTTGGGGATCTTGTTTCCCGACTACCCCGTGTTGCGGGTCGACCGCGACAGCACCTCGCGCAAAGACGCGATGAACCAACTATTTGCCACGATTCAAAAGGGCCAGCCGTGCATTCTGATCGGCACGCAAATGCTTGCCAAAGGCCACCATTTCCCCCGGGTGACGCTGGTCTCGATTCTGGATGCCGATGGCGGCCTGTTCTCCGGTGATTTCCGCGCCAGCGAGCGCATGGCTCAGTTGATCGTTCAGGTTGCAGGCCGTGCCGGCCGCGCCGAAGAACCCGGCAAGGTGATTATCCAGACCCATCTGGCCGACCATCCCCTGCTGATCCAATTGACCGAGCAGGGTTACTTCGCCTTCGCCGAACAGGCCTTGAGCGAGCGCCGGGCTGCGGGGTTGCCACCTTTCGCACATTTGGCGCTACTGCGTGCCGAAGCCCATAAGCCCGGGCAAGCGGAAGGTTTTCTGGATGAGGCCTGCACCGAGGCTGAGCGCCTGCTGGCCGAGTTGAACCTGAGCGGCATCGAACTGCTTGGCCCGGTGCCCGCACCGATGGAGCGCCGCGCCGGACGCTACCGCGCCCAGTTGCTACTGCAAGCCAACGCCCGGGGACCGCTGCATCGACTGCTCAGCCAATGGCTGCTGGCCCTTGAACAAATGCCCAGCGGTCGCCAGGTTCGCTGGTCGCTCGACGTTGACCCGGTAGACCTTTACTAAGGCACCCAATATCCCCTGTGGGAGCTGGCTTGCTCGCGATGCAGACGACGCGCTGTCTCTGGAAGACCGCGATGATGCTATCGCGAGCAAGCCCGCTCCCACAGATTTGGAGAATATTAGGGAATAACCGTACACCACATATCCATAACCCGGCTGCCAAGGTTGGCAAGGGCGGTCTGGCAACGGATAATACCCAGTTTTTCCACCTGCGCACTGAAGCGCTACCGCGCTTGCGGTCGAAAGAGAAGACCATGAAAGACACCATTCGCCAGCTGATTCAACAAGCCCTAGCTCAACTCGTCACAGAAGGTGTGTTGCCTGAAGGCCTGACGCCAGCGATTCAGGTGGAAAACGCCCGTGACAAAACCCACGGCGACTTCGCCAGTAACATCGCCATGATGCTGGCCAAGCCTGCGGGCATGAAGCCCCGCGACCTGGCTGAGAAAATCATCGCGGCATTGCCGGCCGATGAGCAAATCAGCAAGACCGAGATCGCAGGCCCCGGTTTCCTGAACTTCTTCCAGAACACCCAGGCCCTGGCTTCGCGCCTGGACGCCGCCCTGGCCGACCCGAAAATCGGCGTGCGCAAAGCGACCCCGGCCATGCGTACCGTGGTCGACATGTCGGCACCCAACCTGGCCAAAGAGATGCACGTGGGCCACTTGCGCTCCACCATCATTGGCGACGGCGTGGCCCGAGTGCTGGAGTTCCTGGGCGATGACGTGATTCGTCAAAACCACGTGGGCGACTGGGGCACCCAGTTCGGCATGCTGATGGCCTACCTGGAAGAGAACCCGATCACCAGCGAAGAGCTGTCTGACCTCGAGAACTTCTACCGCGCCGCCAAACAGCGTTTCGACGAGTCCCCGGAGTTTGCCGATCGCGCCCGCGGCCTGGTGGTCAAGCTGCAAGCTGGCGACCCGGACTGCCTGGCGCTGTGGACCAAGTTCAAGGACATCTCGCTGTCGCACTGCCAGAAAATCTACGAGCAGTTGAACGTGAAATTGACCATGGCCGACGTGATGGGCGAAAGCGCCTACAACGACGACCTGATCAACGTGGTCAACGACCTCAAGGCCAAAGGCATGCTGGTTGAGAGCAATGGCGCCCAGTGCGTATTCCTCGACGAGTTCAAAAATGCCGACGGCGAGCCGCTGCCAGTCATCATCGTTAAGGCAGACGGTGGTTATCTCTACGCGACGACCGACCTGGCAGCCATCCGCTACCGCAGCGGCGTATTGAAAGCTGATCGCGCCCTGTACTTCGTCGACCAGCGTCAGGCCCTGCACTTCCAGCAAGTGTTTGCCGTTGCCCGCAAGGCCGGTTTCATCACCCACCCGATGGAAATGGAACACATGGGCTTCGGCACCATGAACGGCGCCGATGGCCGCCCCTTCAAGACCCGTGATGGCGGCACGGTAAAACTGGTCGACCTGCTCAACGAAGCCAAAGAGCGTGCCTACACGCTGGTCAAAGAGAAAAACCCGGAGCTGGCGGAAGACGAACTGCGTGCCATCGCCAAAGTCGTCGGCATTGGCGCGGTGAAATACGCAGACCTGTCCAAGCACCGCACCAGCGACTACAGCTTCAACTTCGACCTGATGTTGAACTTTGAAGGCAATACCGCACCTTACCTGCTGTATGCCTACACCCGTGTCGCGGGTGTGTTCCGCAAACTGGGCAAACGCTTCGAAGAAGTGCAGGGCCAGATCGTGCTTGAGGCGGCGCAAGAGCATGAGTTGGCGGCCAAGCTGGCACAGTTCGGTGAAGTGCTGAACAACGTTGCTGAAAAAGGCACCCCGCACACCCTTTGCACCTACCTGTACGAAGTGGCCGGCCTGTTCTCCAGCTTCTACGAGAACTGCCCGATCCTGAGCGCTGAAAACGAAGCTCAAAAACAAAGCCGCTTGCGCCTGGCTGCTCTGGCGGGCCGTACCCTAAAGCAAGGCCTGGAACTGCTGGGCCTGGAAACTCTGGAGCGCATGTAAGTTGGCCGCCAAGAAAAAACCTGCACCCAAGCGCGGCGCCAGTCGATATCAGGCACCCGCTAAAAAGCCGATTCCGGGCTGGCTATGGATGGCCATCGGCCTGACCGTGGGCGCATTTATCGTGTTTTTGATGAAGCTTGAGCCTGGCCAGGGCGACGACGTCAAACGGGTCAAGCAAGAGCAGCTAAAAGCCACGAAAGCCGCTGAAGCCAACAAAACAGCGCCCAGCCCGACTCAGCCGGCCAAGCCCAAGTACGACTTCTATACCTTGCTGCCCGAATCTGAAGTGATCGTGCCGCCAGAAGCCGTACCCGAGAAAACCCTGCCAACGCCGCAAACCGCGCCGCTGGCACCGGTCACGCCTGCTGAAGCTGCAAAAATCGACACCGCACGTGCCCAGGCAGCCCTGAGCGGTATCACACCGCCTCCTGCGCCGCCTGTCGCCAAGGCGGCGCCGGTCACCAAGTTCTTCCTGCAAGCGGGCTCGTTCCGCAAACAGGCCGATGCTGAAAAGGTGCGGGCGCAAATCATCCTGCTGGGCCAGACCGCTACGGTTGAAGCCGGCACGGTAAAAGACGAAACCTGGTACCGGGTGCTGGTCGGCCCGTTCAGCAACCGCGACCAGTTGACGGTGGCCCAAAAACAATTGGCCAGTGGCGGATTCAACAACCTGCTGCTGCAACAGCGACGCTGATTCGAGATCGCTCCCACAGGTTTTTGAACCCTGTGGGAGCGAGCCTGCTCGCGATGCCGACACTGCGGTTTTCCTGCTGAATCGCGCTGGTGTCATCGCGAGCAGGCTCGCTCCCACAATACCTTCGTCAAATCCTGCCCCCCATTCATCCCCATTCCCTCCCCGCTGTTGAAAAATCCGCTACAACCCCCATATGTATTTCCATCAGGCATTTTCGCCCCGCTGCGTGGAGACTCTCCCTTGACCACCATCGTTTCAGTACGCCGCCACGGCAAAGTCGTTATGGCTGGCGACGGCCAGGTTTCTCTTGGCAATACCGTGATGAAAGGCAACGCGAAAAAAGTCCGCCGCCTCTATCACGGCCAGGTAATCGCCGGTTTCGCCGGAGCTACCGCTGATGCATTTACTCTGTTCGAACGTTTTGAAGGCCAACTTGAAAAACATCAAGGCCATCTGGTTCGCGCCGCTGTCGAGTTGGCCAAAGAATGGCGTACCGACCGCTCGCTGAGCCGACTGGAAGCCATGCTGGCAGTTGCCAACAAAGACGCTTCGTTGATCATCACCGGCAACGGTGACGTGGTTGAGCCCGAAGATGGCTTGATCGCAATGGGTTCGGGCGGTGCATTTGCCCAGGCCGCGGCCCGTGCCCTGCTGATGAAAACCGATCTGTCAGCCCGCGAAATCGCGGAAACAGCGCTCGGTATAGCTGGCGACATCTGCGTGTTCACCAACCACAACATCACTATTGAGGAGCAGGACCTCGCTGAATAAGACGTCTGCCGGGCTGGTATCCCAGCCCGTTTGTGAACCTTACTTTAGCTAGAGGAACGCCAACTACCATGTCCATGACTCCCCGCGAAATTGTCCACGAACTCAATCGCCACATCATCGGCCAGGACGACGCCAAACGCGCCGTCGCCATTGCGCTGCGTAACCGCTGGCGCCGGATGCAACTGCCCGAAGAGCTGCGCGTTGAAGTGACGCCAAAAAACATTTTGATGATCGGCCCGACAGGTGTCGGTAAAACCGAGATCGCCCGTCGCCTGGCCAAACTGGCCAACGCACCGTTCATCAAGGTTGAAGCCACCAAGTTCACCGAAGTCGGCTATGTAGGCCGTGACGTCGAGTCGATCATCCGTGATCTGGCTGACGCTGCGATCAAGCTGCTGCGCGAACAGGAAATCGTAAAGGTTCGCCACCGCGCTGAAGATGCCGCCGAAGAACGCATCCTCGACGCTCTGTTGCCGCCTGCCCGTACGTTCGGCGAAGAAGCCGCCGTACCGCAGGACTCCAACACCCGCCAGCTGTTCCGCAAGCGTCTGCGTGAAGGTCAGCTGGACGACAAAGAGATCGAAATCGAAGTTGCCGACATTGCCGGCGTCGATATTTCCGCGCCGCCAGGCATGGAAGAAATGACCAACCAGCTGCAAAGCCTGTTTGCCAACATGGGCAAAGGCAAGCGCAAGAATCGCAAGCTGAAAGTCAAAGAAGCACTGAAAATGGTGCGTGACGAAGAAGCCGGCCGTCTGGTCAATGACGAAGAACTCAAGGCCAAGGCGCTCGAAGCTGTCGAGCAGCACGGCATTGTGTTTATCGACGAGATCGACAAGGTTGCCAAACGCGGCAATGTCGGCGGCGCCGATGTATCCCGCGAAGGTGTTCAGCGAGACCTGCTGCCACTGATCGAAGGTTGCACCGTCAATACCAAGCTGGGCATGGTCAAAACCGACCACATCCTGTTTATCGCTTCTGGTGCATTCCACCTGAGCAAGCCAAGCGATCTGGTACCTGAGTTACAAGGCCGCCTGCCGATTCGTGTCGAGCTCAAGGCCCTGACCCCTGGCGACTTCGAGCGCATTCTCAGCGAGCCACACGCTTCGTTGACCGAGCAGTACCGCGAGTTGCTGAAAACCGAAGGCCTGAACATCGAGTTCTTGCCGGAAGGCATCAAGCGCCTGGCGGAAATTGCCTGGCAAGTGAACGAAAAAACCGAAAATATCGGTGCTCGTCGTCTGCACACGCTGCTTGAGCGCTTGCTCGAAGAGGTGTCTTTCAGTGCCGGTGATATCGCCAGCGCGCAGAAAGACGAGCCTATTCGCATCGACGCTGAATACGTGAACAGCCATCTGGGCGAACTGGCCGAGAACGAAGACCTCTCGCGCTACATCTTGTAAGTCGAACACCTGTAGCCGCTGCTGCAGGCTGCGATAAGGCGAAAGCCCTCAACGATCTCCGGATCTTGCGCCAACTCTAATGGCGATCGCCGCCTGCAGCAGCGGCTACTGCGTGTGTGCAATGACAGAAGGTTATGACCATGCTCCCCAGTGCCATCAACCTGCACAAAGCCTCCAAAACCCTCACGCTCAAATACCCGTCCGGCGAAGAGCACCACCTGCCTGCCGAATTTTTGCGCGTGCACTCCCCGTCCGCCGAGGTACAGGGTCACGGCAATCCGATTCTGCAGTTTGGCAAAATCAATGTTGGCTTGACCAAAATCGAGCCCGCAGGCCAATACGCGCTAAAACTGACCTTCGATGACGGACACGACAGCGGGCTCTTTACCTGGGAATACCTCTATCAGCTCGGTGTACGTCAGCAAGACCTATGGGCGGATTACCTGCAAGAACTGGAAAAAGCCGGCAAGTCCCGCGATCCGGCGGTATCGGTGGTCAAACTGATGCTGTAAACGCTGCAGTGGATGCCCTGTTACCAGCCCCCGTGGGAGCGAGCCTGCTGGCGAATGATCTTCGCGAGCAGGCTCGCTCCCACGGTTGAAGTTTCGCGCGGCTCGTCAGCGGCTACAGAATCAAGCAGACGTTGTGGGTGTAGTTGCCGCCGTCTCAACCGCAGGGGTTTTAGCAGCCGCTGCGGGCTTTTTGGCAGCAGGCTTTTTGGCGACGGGCTTGGCCGCTGCCGGCTTGGCGGTTGCAGCTTTGGCAGGTGCCGGTTTGCTAGCCGCCGCAGGTGCCTTGGCAGCAGGCTTGGCGACAGCTTTTGCAGCGGGCTTGGCGGTTGGCTTGGCAGCCACTTTTACAGCAGGTTTTGCCGCAGGTTTTGCCGTTGATTTCGCAACCGCTGGTTTTACCGCAGCCTTTACCACAGGTTTTGCCGGAGCAGGTTTGCTCGCAGCCGCAGCCTTGGTGGCCGTGACTTTGACCGCTGCCGCAGTCAGCTTCTCAATATGTTTGGTCAGGGTCTCAACCTTGGCATGCAGGGCTTTGACCTCTTCACGGCTGGGCACACCCAAACGGGTGATGGCACTATTAAGACGCTTATCAAAAGCCTCTTCAAACTCGCTCCATTTCTCCAAAGCCAAGTCCTTAACATCTTCAACCCGGGAGCGGGCGGATGACGTCGACGCCTTTACACCCTCGGCGACTTTGTGGCCGGCGTCCTTGGCCAGCTTTTCAGCTTTTTCGCCATCCTTGACCAGGGTGTCAAACAACTTGCTGCCATCGGTATCTATCTTCGAATACACACCCAAACCTGCCAGCCAGATTTTGCGTGAGTACTCTTCAACCTTGCCTACCCATGAGTGGTTTTCTTTGGTCGTCGGTTTTTTAGCAGCCATCGTGTTCCCCTTAATGTTTAGTCGCGACGTCAGTGAGCAGGATCGTCGAATCATCAAGATGAACAAAGGTGCTCACCTGCATCAGGTTTAGACGTTAAACCGGCTTGTTTCAAGGTGAGCACCACCGTTTAGCGCCCTACTAACCGAGTTTAATTGCACCCGGTAGCCCTTCGAATAAATCGAATTTAAGCAGGGCTTCATCGATATCAGGAAACTCTATGTCTTTCACTGCTCTAAAGGGCTTTAACAGCGTTCCCGGAATCTGCTCCGAGTCGTTGAACTCCCCGTTCATCAACGCTGCCATTTCAGCCTCTACGGCATGGGCTTCAGCGAGCACTTCTTGCGCACCAAACACATACACAAAGAACTGAACCAAGCCTGGGCTGACGGTCACAAACCCCGTTCGTTGCGAACACGCCGTTTGCAGTACATAGCGTTCACCCTCAGAGCCGGCGACAACTTCATAGCCTCGCGAAGATGCAAAAGACTGTGCAACACGCTTGACCCTTTCCGCCATTACGGCATCCGGTAGCGTTGTTTTATAAGAGATGGAACACACGTGATACGTCATGCTGGAATACCTTATTGTTTATGTTAATAAAAACAACAATAGGTAAAAGCCTGTATAAATCCAAAACAGCAAAAGCAACTCAGCACATAAAAAAATCTTCTATATCAACCACAAAAAAAATTCGCTTAAACTTCGCAAACTAATACCGGGCAGCATTTAGAACATTCTTACACTAAAAATTCTTGTGCCTGCGGACTCCAGCACCCACCCGCCGGAGCACATCACGACGGGGAGGCGGTGACGATCACGACAGGGCTTTGTCCAGCGACCGTTCGATTTCTGACTGGATCATGCCGCTCATCGCCGACATCAGCAGCCCCAACTCCACATCAACCTTGACGTTGCTTTCACTGATTTGCAGGGTACCGTTCACTCCAGAGCGCTTGAGCTTTACGGTGTCTCCCACCCATGTCGGTGTCAGGCCGTACTGACTGGCCAGCTTCTCGACCAGTGGCTGAGCTTTTTCACGTGCGGCCTCAAGGCCCAGGCTATGGGTACGTTCAACGCTGATACGCGCCATGGCGTCGCTCCTGATAAATAAAGCCGCCACTATACATTCACCCTCGCCAAGACAAAGCCGGCCACCGGGATTAGAATGGCCAGCATTCTCTTTTGGTGACAGCGATATGACTGATCAGCGCAAAGGCAGCGATGCCGAACCCACCACTCACTTCGGCTTCAAAAACGTACCGGAAAGCCAAAAGGCCGAGAAAGTCGCCGAGGTTTTCCACTCTGTAGCCGGCAAATATGACCTGATGAACGACGTTCTGTCGGGCGGCATGCACCGTCTGTGGAAGCGCTTCACTATCGAGTTGTCCGGCGTTCGCCCTGGTAACAAGGTTTTGGACATTGCCGGCGGTACCGGTGACCTGGCTCGCAAGTTTTCCCACCTGGTAGGTCCGACCGGCCAAGTGGTGCTGGCCGACATCAACGCTTCCATGCTCAAGGTTGGCCGTGACCGCCTGCTGGACAAGGGCGTGGCCGGCAATATTGAGTTCGTTCAGGCCGACGCTGAAAAGCTGCCGTTCCCGGACAACTACTTCGATTGCGTGACCATCGCCTTCGGCCTGCGCAACGTGACCCATAAAGAAGACGCCCTGCGCTCCATGCTGCGCGTGCTTAAGCCAGGCGGCCGCCTGTTGGTGCTGGAGTTCTCCAAGCCGACCAACGCGCTGATGTCCAAGGTCTACGACGCTTACTCGTTTGCCTTCATGCCGATGGTAGGCAAGTTGATCCTCAACGACCCGGAAAGCTATCGCTACCTGGCAGAGTCGATCCGCATGCACCCTAACCAGGAGACGCTGAAGTCGATGATGGTCGAGGCCGGTTTTGACCGCGTGACCTATCACAACATGACCTCCGGCATCGTCGCACTGCACCGCGGCATCAAGCCCTGATGTTGCTGCGCGGCCTTCTCGCAGGCGTCGAAAGCGGCATTAACCGCGTTTTGCGGCTGGACAGCACGGCCATGGCGCGTTTGCGGCCCTTGACCGGCAAATTGATTGCCGTCGATTGCCCAAACCCATCGCTGCGGCTGTTTATTCTGCCCAGCGATGAAGGCCTGCTGCTGGCTACCCAATGGGCGGCCGAACCCGACTGCACCTTGCGAGCACCAGCCACAAGCTTGCTGCGCCTTGCCTTGAGCAAGGACAAAAGCACCATCTTGCACAGCCCTGAAGTCGAGCTTGAAGGCGACAGCGCGGTGCTCATGGAGCTGGCGGCAGTGCTGCAAGACCTGGAACTCGATTGGGAGTACGAACTCTCGAACTGGATAGGGCCGGTTGCCACAGCGTTGATCAGTGGTCACCTGCGCAGCCGCGCCAACTGGTATCAGCAAGGATTCGCCAGCCTGAATCAGAATCTGGCCGAATACCTGAGCGAAGAAGCCCGTACCTTGGTCGGCGAACGTGAAGCGCAAGCCCGCTTTGACGAACTCGACCAAATCAAACTCGACCTGGATCGGCTGGAGGCACGTTGTGAGCGCCTTTCCCGATCCCTCAATTCCAGCGATAACGCATGAAGCTGCTAGCCATACGCCGTTTGTTTCGTATCCAGCGCGTCGTCATTCGCTACCGGCTGGATGACCTGCTGTTCGCCCTGCCCTTGCCGTGGTGGATGCTGTCCCTGCGCTACGCGCTGCCGTGGCGCTGGTTCCCGCGCAAAAAACTGGAGCTCAGCCGTGGTGCGGCCCTGCGCCTGGCGCTGCAGGATTTGGGACCGATTTTCATCAAGTTCGGCCAGATCCTTTCTACCCGTCGCGACCTGCTGCCCGCCGACATCGCCGATGAGCTGATGCTGCTGCAAGACCGCGTACCGCCATTTGACCCGCAACTGGCAGTCAAACTGATCGAAGAACAGCTGGGCGCCAAGATCAGCGAAGTGTTCAGCCGTTTCGACATCCAGCCGCTGGCTTCGGCCTCAGTGGCCCAGGTTCACTCGGCCAAGCTCAAGACCGGCGAAGAAGTGGTGGTCAAGGTCGTGCGTCCAGGCCTCAAGCCGATCATCGGCTCTGACCTGGCCTGGCTGTTTATTCTGGCCCGCACCGCCGAGCGCCTGAGCGCTGATGCCCGGCTGCTGCACCCGGTGGACGTGGTTACGGACTACGAAAAAACTATTTACGACGAACTCGACCTGTTACGCGAGGCGGCGAACGCCAGTCAGCTCAAGCGCAACTTCGAAGGCTCGCCCCTGATGTACGTCCCGCAAATCTACTGGGACTGGTGCCGCCCCAAAGTGCTGGTGATGGAGCGTATCTACGGGATTCAAGTCACCGACTTGCAAGCGCTTGCAGATCAACGCACCGACATGAAGATGCTGGCCGAGCGCGGGGTCGAAATTTTCTTCACCCAGGTGTTCCGTGACAGTTTCTTCCACGCGGACATGCACCCCGGCAACATCTTCGTCAGCACCGTCAACCCGTGGGCCCCGCAATACATCGCCATCGACTGCGGGATCGTCGGTAGCCTGACCCCCGAGGACCAGGACTACCTGGCGCGCAACCTGTTTGCTTTTTTCAAGCGTGATTACCGTCGCGTGGCGCAGTTGCACATCGATTCTGGCTGGGTGCCGGCCCACACCAAACTCAACGAGTTTGAAGCGGCCATTCGTACCGTGTGCGAGCCGATCTTCGAAAAACCGCTCAAGGAAATATCTTTTGGACAGGTACTGATGCGCCTGTTCCAGACGGCTCGACGCTTCAATATGGAAGTTCAGCCGCAGTTAGTGTTGCTGCAAAAAACCCTGCTCAATATCGAAGGCCTGGGGCGTCAACTGTACCCCGACCTCGATCTGTGGAGCACCGCCCAGCCGTTCCTTGAGCGCTGGATGCGTGAGCGCGTGAGCCCCAAGACCCTGCTGCGTAACCTGCACAGTCAGGTCGAGCAGATCCCGCATCTGGCCGGCATGACCCGCGACCTGCTGGAGCGCATGTCGCAACCCCACGCCAACAACCAGCCATTGATCGTTCGCGAATCCCGCGACGGCTGGTTCCTGCGCCTGATTGGCGCCGGACATTTGGCCGCAGGCGCCTTGCTCGCCAGTATCGGACCGCTGCACACTGCGGGCTATTGGCCAGCCGGAATCATGATCGCCGTGGGCTTGTATCTGATCGTGCGCCGATAGCCAGCTCTCGGTGAGGCTGGCAAACTGTGAAATCACCAGGCCTCAGCCACAGGGTTGAGGCAGGTTGTCGGAGTCGAACATGAAAGACTGGCTGGACGAGATCAAATGGGACAGCGACGGCCTGGTGCCGGCGATTGCCCAAGACCACAAAACCGGGCGCGTATTGATGATGGCCTGGATGAACCGCGAGGCCCTGAGCCTGACGGCGCAAGAGAACCGTGCCATTTACTGGTCACGTTCCCGTGGCAAGCTGTGGCGCAAGGGCGAAGAGTCCGGCCACGTGCAAAAACTGCATGAGATGCGCCTGGACTGTGATGCCGATGTGATCATCCTGATGGTTGAGCAAATCGGTGGCATCGCCTGCCATACCGGCCGCCAGAGCTGCTTCTACCGCGTATACGAAAATGCCGAGTGGAAGACCGTCGACCCGGTGCTCAAAGATCCCCACGCCATTTACCACGCAGGGCACTCCCATGACTGACACCTTGAGCCGCGTAGCCCAAGTGCTCGAAGCGCGCAAAGGCGCAACCCCCGACAGCTCCTATGTCGCCAGCCTGTACCACAAGGGTCTGAACAAGATCCTGGAAAAAGTCGGCGAAGAGTCGATCGAAACCATCATCGCCGCCAAAGACGCCGCCATCAGCGGTGATTGCAGCGATGTGATCTACGAAACAGCCGATCTCTGGTTCCACAGCATGATCATGCTGGCCCAGTTAGGGCAGCACCCTCAGGCCGTACTGGATGAACTGGAGCGTCGTATCGGAACCTCTGGCCACGTGGAAAAAGCCTCACGGCCGTCCGCCTAAATCACTTTGTTAAGGATCACATCATGGGCATTTTTGACTGGAAACACTGGATCGTCATTCTGGTAGTCGTAGTCCTCGTCTTCGGCACCAAAAAACTGAAAAACCTGGGCACCGATGTCGGCGAATCGATCAAGGGCTTTCGCAAAGCCATGAACGACGACGAAAAACCAGCCGAGCCTGTGGTTCCGCCTGCGCAACCAACCGCCGCGCCGCAGCCACACACCACTTCGACCCTGAACGAGCCGCACACCATCGACGTGCAGGCGCAGAAAGTCGAAGAGCCGACCCGCAAAGACGTGTGAGCCAAAACTAATGTTCGGTATCAGCTTCAGTGAACTGCTGCTCGTTGGCCTGGTGGCCCTGCTGGTGCTCGGCCCCGAGCGCTTGCCGGGTGCCGCGCGAACGGCGGGCCTGTGGGTCGGGCGCTTGAAACGTAGTTTTAACGCGATCAAACAGGAAGTTGAACGTGAAATCGGCGCTGACGAAATTCGTCGGCAGCTTCACAACGAACATATCCTGTCGATGGAAGAGCAAGCCAAGAAGATTCTGGCTCCGCTGCAGGACGCCGTTAAGCCGTCAACGCCGACCGCACCGCCTGCCACCACAGCGACCGTCGAGCCGGCGACCCCCGCGCCCGTGAGCCTGAGCAAAACCGCGTCCGACCCTGCGCCTCAACCGGCAGCGCCACACGACCCCACTCTGCCACCGCGAGCCCCTTAAGCGCATGAGCGATAAGCCTGAACACGACCAGCCAATGCCGCTGGTTTCGCATCTCACCGAGCTGCGCACCCGCCTGTTGCGCTGCATCGCGGCGATTTTCATCATCTTTGCCGGGTTGTTCGCCTTTACCCAGCAGATCTACACCCTGGTCTCCACGCCGCTGCGTGAATACCTGCCGGCAGGCGCGACGATGATCGCCACCGACGTGGCCTCACCGTTCCTCACCCCGCTCAAGCTGACCATGATGGTGTCGCTGTTTATTGCGATTCCGGTGATCCTGCACCAGATCTGGGGCTTTATCGCACCCGGTCTGTACAAGCACGAAAAGCGCATTGCCGTGCCATTGCTGGTCTCCAGCATCTTTCTGTTTTACGCCGGCATGGCCTTCGCCTACTTTCTGGTGTTCCCGCTGGTGTTCAAGTTCTTCGCTGCAGCCACTCCGCAAGGCGTCGCGATGATGACCGATATCAGCAGCTACCTTGATTTCGTCATGACCCTGTTTTTTGCCTTTGGCGTAGCCTTTGAAATCCCGGTGGCCGTGGTGCTGCTGGTGTGGATCGGCATCGTCGACGTGCAATATCTGCGCAAAATCCGCCCGTACGTGATCATCGGCTGCTTCGTGGTCGGCATGATCCTGACCCCGCCCGACATCTTCTCGCAAACCCTGCTGGCGATCCCGATGTGGATGCTGTTTGAAATCGGCATTCTGTTTGGCAGCCTGGTCAGCAAGAACAAGCGCGGCGAAGACCCGGACGAGCCATCGGCTGACAGCGACGCCCAACCGCCAGCGCCGCAAGCGTGAACCTGCTGCTCCTCGAAGAGGCTGATTTCATTGCCGCCGACCGCGTGATCCTGCGCGATCGACGCCTGACTCATATGCAGGAAGTTCACCGTGCCACTGTCGGCGACAGCCTGCGAGTCGGCCGTATCGGCGGGCTGATGGGCAACGCCGAACTGGTTCGCCTGGAGGCCAAAGAAGCCGAACTGGTGATCCACAGCCTTGACCAGCCGCCCCCGGCCAAACTGCCCCTGACTCTGTTGCTGGCCCTGCCGCGCCCGAAAATGCTGCGCCGGGTGCTGCAAACCGTGGCCTCGATGGGTGTGCCCAAGGTCATTCTGATCAACAGTTACCGGGTAGAAAAAAGCTTCTGGCAGACACCGTTTCTGGAGCCGGAGGCGATTCGTGAGCAGTTGATCCTGGGGCTGGAACAATCACGGGACAGCGTCTTGCCCGAAGTCATTATCGAAAAACGCTTCAAGCCGTTTGTTGAAGACCGCTTGCCGTCATTGGTCGAAGGCACGCTGGGCCTGGTTGGTCATCCGGGGGATTACCCGGCCTGCCCGCGCGGGCTGGATGAAGCGGTCACCCTGGGCATCGGCCCGGAAGGTGGATGGATCCCTTACGAAATCGACTTGCTGGCCAAGGCAGGCCTGCAACCGGTGCAACTGGGTGCGCGCATCCTGCGGGTCGAAACCGCCGTCACCGCCCTGCTCGCCCGGTTGTTCTAACGGCCAAACTTGTGGGAGCGGGCTTGCTCGCGATGGCATCAACGGGGTAGCTCAGACATACCGCGTCGTTTGCATCGCGAGCAAGCCCGCTCCCACAGGGGTAGCACCTGCGACGTTCGTCACACATTCAACCTCTGCCCTTCAGTTCTCCCCCGGCGCGCCGATGCCCTGATAACCCATAACGACCAGTACACAACTCGGTCAGCAAAGGAGTATCACCATGTACCGTTGGCTGGCCCAATTGCTCGGCAATATAAGCGTCAAACGCAAACTCAGCCTGGGCTTCGGGCTGGTACTGGTGCTGACCTTGCTGATTGCCGCAACGGGCTGGAATGGCCTGGTCTCGGTGATAGACCGGGGTGACAAGCTGGCCAATATCTCGAAGATCATCGGGCTGACCAAGGACCTGCGTATTGCTCGTCTTGAATACGAGCGTCACCCCGAGGAAAAAACCCTGGCCGAGGTCACCCGACAACTGACCGAACTGGATAACGCTCTGGAGTTGTCGCACCAACAGTTGGTATCCCCCGAAGACCTGACCCTGGTCGAGCAGCAACTCAACGCCGTGGCCGAGTACAAACGTGCCTTCGCCGACCTGATTCAAGGCTCCCAGGGTGCAGATCAAGCGGTAGAGCGCATGCACCAGCAGGGGGATGCTCTGATCGAGCAGAGCCAAAAGCTCTCGGGTCTGCAAACGGTCAAGCGCAACAACGAAAGCCGCCAGGCCACCACCCTGCTGATCAGTTGCGCACTGCTGGCACTGGTGCTGGGAATGATCGCCGCCTGGGTTATTACCCGCCAGATCGTGATCCCGCTGCAACGCACGCTCAAGACCGTTGAGCGGATCGCGGCAGGCGACCTGACCCACGACCACCCAACCGAGCGCCGCGACGAACTGGGCCAGCTACAGCAAGCCATACAGCGAATGACTGCGGGCCTGCGCGAGTTGATTGGCGGGATCAGCGATGGCGTGACACAAATAGCCAGCGCTGCCGAAGAACTCTCGGCGGTCACCGAGCAAACCAGCGCAGGGGTTAACAGCCAGAAAGTCGAAACCGATCAGGTCGCCACCGCCATGCACGAAATGGCCGCGACCGTCCAAGAGGTGGCGCGCAATGCTGAAGAAGCCTCTGAAGCCGCAGTCGCTGCTGACCAGCAGGCCCGCGAGGGCGACAACGTGGTCGCGCAAGCCATCGCCCAGATCGAGAAGCTGGCCATTGAAGTCGGTCACTCCACCGATGCGATGGGCCATCTGAAGCGCGAAAGCGACAAGATTGGCAGCGTGCTGGACGTGATCAAGTCCGTCGCGCAGCAGACCAACCTGCTGGCCCTCAACGCCGCCATCGAAGCGGCACGAGCCGGTGAGGCAGGTCGTGGTTTTGCGGTCGTGGCTGACGAGGTGCGAAGCCTGGCGCAGCGCACACAAAAATCCACAGAAGAAATCGAAGAGTTGATTGCCGGTCTGCAAAGCGGCACCCAGCAAGTGTCCAGCAGCATGGACAATAGCCGTGCCCTGACGGACAACAGTGTTGAGCTGACCCGCCGTGCAGGCGAGTCACTGGGCAACATCACCCGCACGGTGTCTACGATTCAGGGCATGAACCAGCAAATTGCGGCCGCGGCCGAGCAGCAAAGCGCGGTGGCCGATGAGATTAACCGCAGCGTATTGAATGTGCGTGACGTGTCAGAGCAGACCGCTGCCGCGAGCGAAGAGACAGCAGCGTCCAGCGTTGAACTGGCGCGGCTGGGCACACATCTACAGGCATTGGTTGGGCGGTTCAAGGTTTAACAGCCTCGCAACCCTGTGTGGGAGCGGGCTTGTTGTGGGAGCGGGCTTGCTCGCGATTGAGTCGCTGCCATCGCGAACAAGCCCGCTCCCACACTTTCGGAACTACAGCACCTGACGCAAAAACGCCTGGGCGCGCAGGTCTTTAGGCGAGTTGAAGAAGTCTTCCGGGGCGGAGTCTTCCAGCAGCTTGCCATGGTCGAAGAACAACACGCGGTTCGCCACTTCTCGGGCAAAGCCCATTTCGTGGGTCACGCAGACCATGGTCATGCCTTCGCGGGCCAGGGTCTTCATCACGTCCAGCACTTCGCCGACCATTTCCGGGTCAAGCGCCGAGGTGGGTTCGTCAAACAACATCACCTTGGGCTCCATCGCCAACGCACGGGCAATCGCCACCCGCTGTTGCTGGCCGCCCGAGAGGCGCGACGGGTACTCGTTGGCCTTCTGCCCGATACCCACCTTGTCCAGCAGTGCACGGGCCTTGGCTTCACGCTCGGCCTTGCCACGCTTGCGTACAACCTTTTGCGCCAGGCACAGGTTTTCCAGCACGGTCATGTGCGGGAACAGGTTGAAATGCTGGAACACCATGCCGACTTCACGCCGATAGGCATTCACATCGGTTTTAGGGTTGGCCAGGTCCAGACCGTCAATGCTGACGGAGCCGGAGTCAAAATCTTCCAGGCCGTTGAGGCAACGCAGAAAGGTCGACTTGCCAGAGCCCGACGGGCCGATCACCACCAGGACTTCGCCCTGGGCAACAGTGGTGCTGACGTTGTCCACAGCGCGAACGATGTGGCCGCGGGTGTCGAAGACTTTTACCAGTTCATGAACTTCAATCACTTTGCGCGAGCCTCCGCTCAAGCCGGCTGGCGAAATGCGACAGCGGCAGGTTGATCAACAGGTACAGACCCGCTACGCAGAACAGGATTTCGAACGGCGAAAACGAGGTGGTGATGACCTCACGGCCACTTTTGAGCAACTCGGTAATGGCAATCACCGACACCAGCGAGGTGTCCTTGACCAGGCTGATAAATTGCCCGGCCAACGGCGGCAACACCCGCTTGAACGCTTGCGGCAACACTACATAGCGCATCGACTGGCTGCCGTTAAGGCCCAGCGAGCGGGCCGCTTCGTTTTGCCCCCGGGCGATGGACTGCACGCCCGAGCGAATGATTTCGGCCACGTACGCACCGGTGAACAACGACAGCGCGGCAATACCGGCAAATTCGCGGGACAGGTTAAGTACAGTGCCAATAAAGAAGTAGAAGATGAAAATCTGTACCAGCAGCGGTGTGCCCCGTACCAGTTCGACGTACAACGTCGAAAGGTCGCGCAGGGTCGGGTTATTCGACAGTCGGCACAGGCCTGTGGCCAGCCCGATGATCAAACCCAATACGCCAGACACCAGCGACAGCCAAACGGTGGTCCACAAGCCCCACAGCAGCGGTCCTGCGGCCCAATGACGGTTAACGCCAATGACATCGCCTTCATCGACCTCGTCGCCTTCGACCCATTGCAGGCTGTTGTCAGCAACGCTGACCCGTTGTTCTTTGCCATCCTCGCCCCGCAGCACGACTTCGGCAGTGTCGCCTTTGCGCACCAGCTCGATGATGGTCGAGTGCTCAGCCGCCCGCTGGGCTTCTTCCGCTTGATAGGCGAAGTACTGCGGCACGCGGTTCCAGCGCCATTCGTAGGACATCAGAGAGGTGGCGTAATACAACGCGCCCGCCAGACCGATGAGCACCAGCACGGTCAATACGTGCCAGGGCCACTGGACTTTTTTTTGTTTGATCACTTTCAGGTTCCGTCAGGAGAAAAGCCAGGCCCGTAGCAGTTGCCGAAGGCTACGTCCGGGCGCGAAGCGCTCGTAAATCGAACGCCTCCGTTTTTCATCTGAACCGCATTCAGCTTCTTTACGGCTGCTGTGCAACCGGACGCAGCCTTCGGCAGCTGCTACAAAAGTAGCGGAATGCGATCAGCGCTTATTCCATGTCTTTGAGCCAGGCGGTGTCTTTGAACCACTTGTCATGGATGCGATCGTAAGTGCCGTCTTCGTGGATCTGGTGCAGGAAGTTGTTGATGAAGTTAATGCTGTCGTAGTCGCCTTTCTTCAGACCAAAGGCCAGCGGCTCGTAGGTGAACGGCTTATCGAGGAACACCAGCTTGCCGTTACCGAACTTGTTAACCGCCACAACGTTGTAAGGGGCGTCGTAGATAAAGGCATCAGCCTTGCCGTTAACAACGTCCAGAACACCCTCAGGCTCGTTGTCGTAGCCGTGGTACTGGGCTTTTGACATCAGTTTGCGGGCAACGATTTCACCCGTGGTGCCAATCTTGGAGGTCAGGCGATATTGCGGGTCGTTGAGGTCTTTGTACGATTTGACCTTGTCTTCCAGCTCTTTACGAATGAGCACGGTCTGGCCCACAACGATAAAGGGTTCGCTGAAGTTCAGGCGCAGATTGCGCTCCTGGGTCAGGGTCATGCCGCTGCCGATCATGTCGAACTTGTTGGTCATCAACGCCGGGATGATGCCGTCATAACCGGTGGAAACCAGTTCAAGCTTCACACCCATGGCCTTGGCCATCGCTTTGAGCAGGTCAACTTCGAAGCCGATGATCTGGCCGCGCTTGTTGGTCATTTCAAATGGCATGTAGGTTGGGTCCATGCCCACCTTCAACGTGCCACGCTTGACCGCATCGTCAATTGCGCCTGCATGGGCTGCGCTGACCGCCAGTAGTGCAGTGATACCGAACAGCAGTTTCGACACAAACTTCTTCATCATCAACTCCCCCTCACCTACTCAATTAAGGTGTTGGCCAACGGCAGGCTCGATTCAAAAAGCCAATACAGCCGGGCACTCACCCATTCGAAAACGGATGCTAACTCACTGGGGGTTGTGACACGAGTTTTGCGAGAGAAAAGCAGGATGGGTGTGAGCGATGGATCCGCTACCGAGAAACCTCAACTGTGGGAGCGAGCCTCCCATAAAGCACAAACCCCACCGAAGTGGGGTTTGTTTTGACATCAAGCCGCGGGCTGTAACGGCAACAACGGCGCGTGAGGGTCAGCGGCAACCGACTCTCGCCAGGCGTTCAGCCAGCCTTCGTGACCTTCGTTCCACACCAGCGCGTGCAAGCGTGCCAGAGCAACAGGGTCGCTCAAGAGCTCCATGCGCTCTTTGTCGCTGACACCCTGAGGCCCCACCTTGAGTGCGTGACGCACACGCTCGGTACGCAGCCATTCGATCGGCTCGGCCTCACGGTGACGCGACGTCGCAAGGGCGCAAGCCAGTGCGTTCTGCTGCGGATCAACCACGGCCCGCACAAAACCGTCATGCAGTGCGTGGTAGCGATTTTCGTGGGTATATTCGGCAGTGGCCGACAATTCACGGGGCGGAGCATATTCCTCAGGAATCAGGAACAGGCTTTCATCGCGCGTCTTGAGGCCCAGCTTGACCCGGCTGGAGATCACCGATACCGGGATCGACAACATCAGCGAACCGACAATTGGCACCAGCCACCACAAAAAGCTCGGGTTCAACCACAGCACCAACGCTGCCCAAGCCGCACCCAACAGGGTTTGCGGACCATGACGGCGTACTGCTTCACTCCACGGCGTGGAGTCGTCGTCACGCTGTGGCGAGTTCCAGGTCGCAGCCCAGCCCAGGAACGCAGCCAGAACAAAGCGGGTATGGAAGATCATGCGCACAGGTGCCAACAGCATCGAGAACAGCATCTCCAGCAGCATCGACAGCGTGACTTTGAACTTGCCACCGAACTCTTTCGCGCCCTTGGCCCAGATCAGGATGATGCTCAGCAGTTTAGGCAGGAACAACAGCACTATAGTGGTCGAGAACAGCGCAACGGCTTTATCCGGATGCCATTGTGGCCACAGCGGGTACAACTGACGCGGCTCCATGAAGTACTGCGGCTCCATCAACGTGTTGACTGCCAGCAGGGCGGTCGACAGCAACAGAAAGAAGAACCACAACGGCGCTGACAGGTAAGACATCACGCCCGTGAGGAACACCGCACGGTGTACCGGGTGCATGCCTTTGACCAGGAACAGGCGGAAGTTCATCAGGTTGCCGTGGCACCAACGACGGTCACGCTTGAGTTCGTCCAGCAGGTTGGGCGGCAATTCTTCGTAGCTGCCCGGTAAGTCGTAGGCAATCCACACGCCCCAACCGGCACGGCGCATCAACGCGGCTTCAACAAAGTCGTGTGACAGAATCGCGCCCGCAAAAGCACCTTTACCCGGCAACGGCGCCAAGGCGCAGTGCTCGATAAACGGCTTCATGCGGATGATTGCGTTATGGCCCCAGTAGTGGGATTCACCCAACTGCCAGAAGTGCAAACCGGCAGTGAAGAGTGGTCCGTATACCCGCGTCGCAAATTGCTGCATGCGCGCATACAAGGTGTCCATGCCCGATGCTCGCGGCGCGGTCTGGATGATGCCGGCGTCTGGCGTGGCTTCCATCAAGCGCACCAGACTGGTCAGGCACTCACCGCTCATCACGCTGTCGGCGTCGAGTACCACCATGTACTTGTAATCGCCGCCCCAGCGACGGCAGAAGTCATCGAGGTTGCCGCTCTTGCGCTTCACACGACGACGGCGACGACGATAGAAAATTCGCCCAAAGCCTTCTGTTTCGCGGCACACATCCAGCCAGGCCTGTTGTTCTGCGACACAGATATCAGGGTCGTTACTGTCGCTGAGGATAAAGAAGTCGAAGCGATCCAGATCGCCCGTGGCCGCCACCGATTCGTAGGTCGCCCGCAAGCCCGCAAATACACGGGTTACGTCTTCGTTACAGATCGGCATTACCAGCGCAGTACGTGCTTGCTCAGGGATTGCCTCATTCCCGGCGCTTTTGCCGGAAATACGGTATTTGTCGTGGCCGGTCAGCAGCTCCAGAAAGCCCATCAAGGCAGTCCAGAAACCCGCCGACACCCAGCAAAACAGAATCCCGAACAGAATCAGGATGCTGGTCTGCAAGGCATACGGCAGCACTTGTTGCGCCGTTTGCGTCAACGGCTGGTGCAACACTTCTTCAAGGTCGACAAACGACCAGCCCTGGTACGGCATGATGCCTTTCATGTACCAGCCAGCAACAATGGTCTGGCCCAGCATCAAGACCAGCAGGATGTAACGGCGGATCGAACCCACCGTACGCCAGCGGGCCTTGGGCAATACGCGCTCGTCAATTTTCGGCGCAGGCGGATTGCTGCGCCCGGTCAGGCGCCGCCATCCACGAACCAGGATGTTGGTACGCCACGGCTCCGGCACCACCTTGGTGCGACGAATCGGCGGCGTGGCCTTGAGCATCACCCGGCCGCTGGCGTCGAGGGCGAGCATTTCTGCTTCCTCAAGCTCATCGGCCGAATTCAGGTTCAGACGCGTGCCCACCGAGGCCTGAGCGGCCTCAGCAGCATCGACATCAGTTTTCGCCGACAGGCGCGCATGCAACTCGGCGAACGAGGTGCAGCTCGCCAGTTCCGCGCGCTGCTCATCGCTCAGTGGCAAATGCGCCAGGTACTCGCTGAGCGAGGCCGGTTGGGGCTGAGCATTACTCATCGGCTGGCAACTGGTAGCTCCAGGTCTCGGTCAACACTTTTTCAGTCTTCACCGGTTCTGGAGTGGCTACAGGAGCGTCAGCCGCCGGGGCCTTGGCGTCCTTGGCCGCGTGGTCTTTCTTCTCTTGTGCCTTGGCCGCCGCTTTTTCAGCTTTAGTCACAGGCGCTGCAGGCTTGGCCGCAGGCGCTGCAGGCTTGGCCGCAGGTGCTTGCTCGATGTCCTGAACCAGCGCTGCACGCATCTCCGTAGACTTGCTCGGATCCTTGATTTTCATCCGCAGGGTCAAGCGCCAGCCCTTGGTTTCAGGGTTGTAACGCACGTTGTTCTCAACCAGTTCCGCGTTGTCACCCACACTCACCTGGCTGCGTACTGCGGCATTTTCTGGCAGGGCCTTGAGCGACGGGCCTTCGAAGTCCACCAGATACGCGACGCTGCCGTCTGGCTGGCGGATCAGGTTCGATTGCTTAACGTCGCCGGTCGAACGCAGGGTTTGCTTAACCCAGGCGCTATCCGTTGGATGCAGGGCAGCTTCGTCCAGGGTCCAGTGCATGCGGTAAGCGAAATCAAACGGCTTGAGTGGCTCTGGCAGTGTTTCCGGGCTCCAGAACGCAACGATGTTGTCGTTGGTTTCGTCAGCGGTCGGAATTTCTACCAGGTCAACGGAGCCTTTGCCCCAATCACCCTGCGGTTCGATCCAGGCGCTTGGGCGCTTGTCGTAGTTGTCGTCCAGATCTTCGTAGTGGCTGAAGTCACGGCCACGTTGCAGCAAGCCGAAGCCGCGCGGGTTTTCGACCGAGAAGTTGCTGACCGACAAGTGTTTCGGGTTGTTCAGCGGACGCCAGATCCACTCGCCGTTGCCGGCATGAATGGCCAGACCAGACGAGTCATGCAACTCGCGGCGGTAGTTGAGGACTTTGGACGGCTGGTTGGCGCCGAACAGGAACATGCTGGTCAGCGGAGCGATGCCCAGCTTGCCAACCTTGTCACGCAGGAACATTTGCGCTTTGACATCCACTACCGTGTCTACGCCGGGGCGCAGGGTAAAGCGGTAAGCGCCGGTCGCCCGTGGCGAGTCCAGCAAAGCGAAGATCACCAGATGTTTATCGTTGGGCTTGGGTTTTTCGATCCAGAACTCAGTAAAGCGCGGGAACTCTTCACCCGACGGCAATGCGGTGTCGATCGCCATACCACGGGCCGACAGGCCATAGATTTGATCCTTGCCCACAACGCGGAAGTAACTCGCGCCGAGCATGGTCATGATTTCGTCCTGCTTATCCGCCTTATTGATCGGATACAGCACGCGGAAACCCGCCCAACCGAGGTTCTCGGTAGCTTTTGGATCAAACTTGACGTCACCGAAATCGAAACGACTGGAGTCGTACTTGATCTCTTCGACCTTGGTGGCTGTCACTTCGTTGATTTTCACCGGCGTGTCGAAATGCATGCCCTGGTGATAGAAGGACAGTTTGAACGGGGTTTTATCACCCGCCCACTGGGCCTTGTCGCGGTTGAATTGAATCTTCTGGTAGTCCGCGAACTTCATGTCGCGGAACTCTTTTGGCAAATTGCTGCGTGGCGCTTGGTATTTCTGTTCGGCGAGGGTTTTAGCCTCAGCCGCCACGTCATCCAGACTGAATGCCCACAGTTGACCCGCACCGAACAAGCAAAAGAGCGCAGAGCCCGTCACCAGTGCGTTGCGTAACCGCTTGGCAGACATTTTTGGTGCATTAAATAATGGACTAACAATCACGAGCAAACCTCGCCGAAAACAGATGATGAAACCAACGGCCAGCGATCTAAATGCCAGGTTGGCGAGCACTGTTCCGACCATCAAAGGAATGAATGATTCCCCAGATGCGTCGGATTAGTCTCTGTGTAGCGCAGGATTATCTAGTAGCCCGCGTTACAACGCATCCACTGTCAGCAAGTATTTCTCGCTAAAACCCCCTGTTTTCAGACGAAAACACGGTTTTTAAGGGTTTTAGATTTGTAACAGAAATGTCACAGGGCCATCATTGACCAAATGCACCTGCATATCTGCCCCAAAACGGCCAGATTCGACTCTCGGATGAAGGCGCTTGGCCTCCCCCAGCAGGTGATTGAATAAGGCCTCGGCCAATGCAGGAGGTGCCGCCGTTGAGAAACCGGGGCGCAGGCCGCTTTTGGTGTCAGCCGCCAGGGTAAATTGCGATACCAGCAGCAACCCCCCGCCAATATCGGCCAGGGAAAGGTTCATTTTGCCTTCGGCATCGCTGAACACACGGTAGTTGAGCAGCTTGTGCAACAACTTGGCGGCGCTCGCCTCGGTATCACCGGGTTCGACGGCGACCAGCACCAGCAAACCCTGGTCGATTGATCCGATAATCTCCCCCGCGACCTCAACCCGCGCCCCACTGACACGCTGCAACAACCCCCTCATGCTTCGTCCGGTTGCAAGTTGAGCAGGCTGCGGGCCATTTGCTCAGTGGCGCGCACCAATGCATCGGTGATCCCGGGTTCGGAAGCTACGTGCCCGGCTTCGCGGATTATCTGCAGTTCGCTGCCCGGCCAGGCCTGATGCAGCTCCCAGGCGTTATCCAGCGGGCAAATCATGTCGTAGCGACCATGCACGATGACCGCCGGCAGATGGGCAATCTTGTACATGTCACGCAGCAGCTGATTGGGCTCCAGGAACGCATTGTTCATAAAGTAGTGGCATTCGATGCGGGCAATGGACAATGCCCGGTGAGGGTCACAGAAACGCTCGACCACTTGCGGGTTGGGCCGCAGGGTGGCCGCACGGCCCTCCCAGGTCGACCAGGCCTTGGCCACGTGCATCTGGGCAATCTGGTCATTGCCTGTCAGGCGCTTGTGAAAGGCACTCATCAGGTCGTGACGCTCTTCCGGCGGGATGGGCGCTATATAGTCCTGCCAGTAGTCCGGGAAGATCCGGCTGGCGCCTGCCTGATAGAACCATTCGATTTCTTGAGGGCGAGCCAGAAAGATCCCGCGCAGGATCAGTCCATGCACCTTGTCCGGATGGCTTTGCGCGTACGCCAGTGACAGGGTCGAGCCCCACGAGCCACCAAACAGCACCCACTTGTCGATGCCCAGGAACAGGCGGATCCGTTCCATGTCGGCAACCAGGTCCCACGTCGTGTTGCTATCCAGACTGGCGTGGGGGGTTGAACGCCCGCAACCGCGCTGATCAAAAGTAATGATGCGGTACAGGCCCGGATCGAAGTAGCAGCGGCTGTTGGCATCGCAACCCGAACCCGGCCCGCCATGCACAAACACCACAGGCAGGCCGTCTGGCGAACCGCTCTCGTCTACGTAAAGAACATGCGGCCCATCAACCGCCAGTTCATGACGGGCGTAAGGTTTGATCTGCGGGAACAAGGTCTGCATTACGCACTCCGGGAGGTCGGGATAATGTTGCCTCTGGCATCATAAACCCGATTGGGCGCAATGAGCATGCCCTTAAAAACACTGTGGTTGAATAACTGGCTGTTGCTTAAACCCTGTAGGAGCGGGCTTGCTCGCGATGGCATCAATGCAACCTCACTGACAGACCGCGGCGCTGGCATCGCGAGCAAGCCCGCTCCCACACCACCCGACTCAGCCCTTGGAGTATCGCTGCTGACCCCACTCAATAATCCGCGCCAGCAACTGCTTGAGCACCACCTGGGTCGGTGCCGCAAGGTCTTCGCGATAGTTGAACGGCTCAAACTCCTCCATATAAGTGCACTGGGCCAGTTCCAGCTGCACGGCATGGATGTTGTCCGCCGGACTGCCGTAGTGGCGAGTGATATGACCGCCCTTGAAGCGTCCATTCAGGATGTGGCTGTAGGCCGGATGCTCGGCACAAATGGCTTCAAGGTCGCGGGCCAGGGTCGGATCGCAACTGGCGCCATTGAAGGTCCCCAGGTTGAAGTCCGGCAACCGCCCCTCAAACAGGTGCGGCACGCAAGAACGAATGGAGTGCGCATCAAACAGCAGCGCATAGCCAAATTCATCCTTGAGGCGCTTCAGTTCCTGCTCCAGGGTCTGGTGGTAAGGTTGCCAGATCTGCTCAAGATACGTTGCACGCTCTGCGGCAGAAGGCACCTGCCCTTCACGAAACAGTGGCACACCATCAAACAGCGTGGCCGGGAACAGCCCGGTGGTCGCTCCTACATACATCGGCGCATCGTCCTGCGGGCGATTGAGGTCGATCACAAAGCGCGAATACTCCGCTGCCAGGGTGCTGGCACCCAGCTCGGTGGCAAAATCATAAAGCTGTGGGATATGCCAGTCGGTGTCCGGCAGGCTTTGCGCTTCGGGGATCAGCCCGGCCTTGACCGCAGGTGTCAGCTTCAAGCCTGCGTGGGGCATGCTGATCAGCAATGGCACACGGCCTTGTTTGAATGTCAGAACCTTATCCACAACCTTTTCTCCTAAAGCGTTACGTCAACGCCGCTGCGCACGACGCGTTTGTCCAGATCACCGCCCAGCCAATAGGCCAGGTCTGCCGGGCGATCAATGTTCCAGGCCACAAAGTCGGCCACTTTGCCGGGCTCAAGCGAACCATGGGTCTCGCCCATACCCAATGCCGTCGCCGCATGTTGGGTGACGCCGGCCAGGGCTTCTTCGGGGGTCATGCGGAACAGGGTGCAAGCCATGTTCAGCATCAGGCGCAACGACAAGCCAGGGGACGTACCGGGGTTGAGGTCGCTGGCGATGGCGATTTTCACCCCGTGCTTGCGCAGGGCGTCCATCGGCGGCAACTGGGTTTCACGCAAGAAGTAAAACGCACCGGGCAAGAGCACGGCCACGGTGCCGGAGGCGGCCATGGCAATGGCGTCTTCTTCGGTCATGAATTCCAGATGGTCCGCCGACAACGCCTGATAACGTGCCGCCAGGCTTGAGCCGTGTAACGAGGACAGTTGCTCGGCGTGCAATTTGACCGGCAGGCCCAATTGCTGCGCCACCTTGAATACCCGCTCAACTTGAGTGGGCGAAAACGCCAGGTATTCGCAGAACGCATCCACGGCGTCAACCAGCCCTTCGGCCGCCAGCGCGGGGAGCATCTCGTTGCAAATATGCTCGATATAGTCGTCGGCCCGGTCCTTGTACTCCGGCGGCAAGGCATGGGCCGCCAGACAGGTGCTACGCACTGTGACCGGCAACTCGGTGCCCAGGCGACGGATCACACGCAGAATTTTGCGTTCGCTCTCAAGGCTCAGGCCATAACCCGACTTGATCTCGACGCTGGTAACGCCATCGCGCAGCAAACACAGCAAACGCTGACGGGCACTGGCAAATAATTCCTCTTCGCTGGCAGCACGAGTCGCACGCACGGTGCTGGCAATACCGCCACCGGCAGCGGCGATTTCTGCATAGCTCACGCCTTGCAAACGCTGCTCGAATTCGCCGCTGCGATTGCCGCCAAACACCGTGTGCGTATGGCAATCGATCAGCCCCGGCGTCACCCATGCCCCTTCCAGGCCATGGGTTTGTCCATACTCGCCCGTCGGCAACTGCTGACGCGGACCAATCCACTCAATGTAGCCATCACGGGTGACAATGGCGGCATCCTCGATGATCGAGTACGTGCCATTGGCCATGGTTGCGACATTGCAGTGTTGCCAAAGGGTTTTCATTGCGTCACTCCGTCAATGATCAAAAACTCAGGAAAGCTCGGGCGCCACTTCAACTGCCCGACCCGCTGCCGGCTTTACCCACAATAGATAGGCCACAACCAGGAAGACAATCCAGACCGCGCCTACCATCAGTGCCGCCTGCGTCTCAGGGAAGTAACCCAGTACCCCGAAAATAAACACCATGAATGCAATAGCAGCCATTGGCGCATACGGCCAGAACGGCACAGGGAACTTGAGTTCGGCCACTTGCTCACGGGTCATGGAGCGGCGCATGGCCACTTGGGTCACCAGGATCATCAACCACACCCACACCGTGGCGAAGGTGGCAATCGAGGCGATCACCAGAAAGATGTTTTCCGGAATCAGGTAGTTGAGCACCACACCGCCCAACAACGTAGCGCCCATCACCAGTACGGTCATCCACGGCACGCCATGGCGGGAGATTTTGGCAAAGCCTTTAGGCGCCTGCCCTTGCTGTGCCAGGCCGTACATCATGCGGCCTGCACCAAAGATGTCACTGTTGATGGCCGACACCGCCGCCGAGATCACCACGATATTAAGAATGGTGGCCGCCGAGCTGATGCCCAGGCTGTCAAAGATCTGCACGAACGGGCTGCCCTGGCTACCGATCTGGTTCCAAGGGTAAATAGCCATCAACACAAACAGGGTCAGCACATAGAACAACAGGATGCGCAGCGGTACCGCGTTGATCGCCTTAGGGATCACACGCTGCGGGTCTTTGGCTTCGCCGGCAGTGATGCCGATGATTTCAATGCCGCCAAAGGCAAACATCACCACGGCAAACGAAGCGATCAAACCGCCCACGCCATTAGGCATGAAGCCGCCGAAGGACCACAGGTTGCTGATGCCTGTGGCCACAGCATCCGAGCTGCCAGAGGTACCGATCCCGAACAGCATGATGCCGAAGCCGGCCAGGATCATGGCTACGATGGCGGCAACTTTAAGCAGCGACAGCCAGAATTCCATTTCGCCAAAGACTTTGACGCTGCACAGGTTCAAGCCGCCGATCAGCAGCACGATGCCCAGCACCCAGATCCAGCGCGCGACTTCCGGGAACCAGAAGCCCATATAAATGCCGAAGGCGGTGACATCGGCCAGACACACGATGATCATCTCGAAGGCATAGGTCCAGCCCAGGATAAAGCCGGACATGGGGCCCAGGTAGGTGCTTGCATACTGGCCAAACGAGCCGGACACCGGGTTATGCACGGCCATTTCGCCCAGTGCTCGCATCACCATGAACACGGCGGCGCCACCAATCAGGTACGCCAGCAGCACAGCAGGTCCAGCCATTTGGATGGCAGCGGCTGAACCATAAAAAAGACCCGTTCCGATCGCTGAACCCAGCGCCATAAAACGGATGTGGCGAGCGGATAGCCCGCGTTTCAAACCTTGAGTCTGGTTTTGCATTTCGCGTCCTTGATTATTTTTGTCGGCGAAAACAGAGACGCAGAGGGTCCATAAGACCCTCTGCGTTTTTTTGGGGTTACAGGCTTGGCAGAACGTGAGCAGGCAGCAGATCGTTCAGGCAACGAGTAGCCAGCAGTTTCATGGCGACTTCGATATCCGGCGCGAAGAAACGGTCTTTCTCATAGTGAGCGACCTTGCTGCGCAGGGTCGTGCGAGCGACTTCAAGCTTGGCCGAGGTTTTCAGGCCATCACGCAGATCCAGACCCTGGCACGCGGCCAGCCACTCGATGGCCAGCACGCCACGGACGTTTTCAGCCATTTCCCACAGACGCTTGCCAGCAGAAGGAGCCATCGATACGTGGTCTTCCTGGTTGGCCGAGGTCGGAATGCTGTCGACACTGTGCGGGTGGGACAACGCCTTGTTCTCGCTGGCCAAGGCCGCAGCCGTAACCTGAGCGATCATGAAGCCGGAGTTCACGCCACCATTGGCCACCAGGAACGGCGGCAATTGCGACATGTGCTTGTCCATCATCAACGAGATGCGACGCTCACTCAGCGAACCGATTTCAGCAATCGCCAACGCCATGTTGTCTGCCGCCATCGCAACCGGTTCGGCGTGGAAGTTGCCACCGGAAATCACGTCGCCCTGCTCGGCGAATACCAGCGGGTTATCCGACACCGCGTTGGCTTCAATGCCCAGCACTTCGGCGGCCTGACGGAACTGGGTCAGGCAGGCGCCCATTACTTGTGGCTGGCAACGCAGGGAGTACGGGTCTTGTACCTTGTCGCAGTTCTTGTGCGACTCGGACACTTCGCTGCTCGTGCCCAGCAGGTCGCGGTAAATCGCAGCGGCGTCGATTTGCCCGCGTTGACCGCGTGCAGCATGAATGCGTGGATCGAACGGCGAACGCGAACCCAGTACCGCTTCAACTGTCAGGCCGCCGCACGCCATCGCGGCAGCAAACAGGTCTTCGCCTTCAAACAGACCGCGCAGGGCGTAGGCCGTCGACACTTGAGTGCCGTTGAGCAAGGCCAGGCCTTCTTTTGCCGCCAGGGTCAGAGGCTCAAGACCGGCTTGCTTCAAGGCAGTCACTGCATCCAGCCACTCGCCTTTGTAACGGGCCTTGCCTTCGCCCAGCAGTACCAGCGACATATGCGCCAATGGCGCCAGGTCGCCCGATGCACCTACCGAACCTTTGAGCGGGATATGCGGATAAACCTCGGCATTGATCAGAGCGATCAAGGCATCAATTACCACGCGGCGAATTCCGGAGAAACCACGGCTCAGGCTGTTGACCTTGAGCACCATGATCAGGCGTACCAGATCATCGCTGATCGGCTCGCCGATACCGGCTGCATGGGACAGCACCAGAGAACGCTGGAGGTTTTCCAGGTCTTCGCTGGCGATTTTGGTCGACGCCAACAAACCGAAACCGGTGTTGATGCCGTAGGTGGTGCGGTTCTCGGCAAGGATCTGCTCAACGCACGCCACGCTGGCATCGATCTGCACCGACGCACTTTCGTCCAGGCTCAGGGTGACCGGCTGCTGATAGATGTCACGCAGTTGGGCAAGGCTCAGTTGGCCGGGGATCAGGTTTAACTCAAGCACGTTAATACTCCTTCACGCGTGTAACCAAAATTATAGAAATCTTTAGCAACCTTGTGGGAGCGAGCCTGCTCGCGAAGGTCGTTCGCGAGCAGGCTCGCTCCCACAGAAGACCAATGTCAGCCGTTAATCATCGGCAGGTTCAGGCCCTGCTCGTTCGCACAGTCGATGGCGATGTCATAACCCGCATCCGCGTGGCGCATCACGCCGGTTGCCGGATCGTTGTGCAGGACACGGGCGATGCGCTCAGCCGCTTCGTCGGTACCGTCACACACGATCACCATCCCCGAATGCTGCGAGAAGCCCATGC
>NZ_JYKZ01000116.1 GCF_001043005.1 Pseudomonas psychrophila | reverse complement strand
GGCGGCAATGATAACGGCTGCAGCCAGCGCTGCGACGCTCGCCATACTAAAGGTGATAGTCGGGCCCAGCGTATTCCAGCTGTATCCGGCATAAAGGGCACCGGCCGCGCCGCCAATCCCGGCCAGTGTGGCGTACAGGGCCTGGCCCTGCCCTTGCTGACCGGGGCCGAAACTGCGCTGGACAAAGGCCATGGCCGACGCATGGAAACTGACAAACGTGGCCGCGTGCAGCAATTGCGCCAGCAACAACACCCCCACATGCTCGGCAAACGAACCCAGCAAAAGCCAGCGCAATGCCGCCAGCATAAAGCTGAACATCAGTACCCGACGCACCGAAAACTTCAGCAGGATACGGCGCATGGCCAGGAACATCAGCACTTCAGCGACCACCCCCAAGGCCCAGAGCAAACCGATCACACCCCGGCTATAACCGAGGTTCTCAAGGTGCAGGGTCAGAAAGGTGTAATACGGACCGTGGCTCATCTGCATCAAGGCGACACAGCCATAAAACGCCAGCA
>NZ_JYKZ01000115.1 GCF_001043005.1 Pseudomonas psychrophila | reverse complement strand
GTGGGCTTAAGCCTGTTGCCATTGTGGTATGTCGGCAGCAAAACCTGGGAGGCCGGCTGGGCACAAGCGGTGAACCTGTTGTGGCGGCCTTATGTCTTTGGCTTGATGCGCAACACATTGATGCTGATGGTCGGCGTCACCGTGACCTGCGCACTGCTCGGGCTTACGCTGGCCTGGTTGCTGGAGCGCAGCAACCTGCCGGGACGACGCCTGTGGGGCGTGATCCTGTGCTTGCCGTTTGCCGTCCCTGCGTTCGTCAGCAGCTTTACCTGGGTCTCGCTCAGCTCGAGCTTCGAGGGCCTGGGCGGAGCCATTCTGGTCATGGGCCTGTCCAAGTACCCGCTGATTTTCCTGCCGGTCGCAGCCACCCTGCGCAACCTGGACCCAGCCCTGGAAGAATCGGCCCGTACACTGGGACAGAGCCGCTGGGGGGTGTTTTTCCGGATCACCTTGCCGCTGCTTTGGCCCTCGCTGCTGGCCGGCTCTCTACTGATTGCCCTGCACATGCTGGTGGAGTT
>NZ_JYKZ01000114.1 GCF_001043005.1 Pseudomonas psychrophila | reverse complement strand
AGCGGCCGTTGGATTTCCCTTGGAAGGGCCCTAGCGGCTCAATCTCGGCTTGAGCACCTGCGATCAGGTTGTCGTTCAGGCAGTTATCGTTTGCCCAGACTCGGATAACCCCGCCCGGGGCAACGCCTAGAACGGCGGAAATCATGGGATTCGCAGGGTAATCGGGCCAGTCCGGACAGCGGCGTGCCGTCGAGCCGCGCATGATGCTGCGGCCACGCTCGGGAATGTCGACCCAGCCTTTGTAGGTTTTCTGCTCAACAATGGACTGCCAGCGTACGAATATCCGTTTGGGCAAATCGATACTGCTGATGGAGTAAATGTTTCCTCCAACCGGGCCCCACCCCCGTGCGTACTCGCGATCAAGGCCTGGATCGTCCCCACCGACGGTCCCCCCTCCGGGACGTCTGAAATAACGCCCATGGATGTCCTCGACGACAATGAGTTCGATCATCCCTTGCATATAAAAGGGTGCGTCAATGTCCAGGCTCCATGAGTCCAGCTTCGGGTCGTTATCTGCA
>NZ_JYKZ01000113.1 GCF_001043005.1 Pseudomonas psychrophila | reverse complement strand
ACATGGCAGCCCCTTAAATCCACAACTTCTTGAAGTCCCGACCGCCGTAGATCAGGTTGACCATTGCGCGGGTCACCATGATGGCCGTGAACATCGAGGTAAAGATCCCGAGGGACATGGTCACCGCAAAGCCTTTAACCGGCCCGGTACCCATGGCAAAGAGAATCCCGCCGACCAACAGTGTTGTCAGGTTGGAGTCGACAATCGCCGTAAACGCACGACTGAAGCCTTCATTGATGGCTCGCTGAACCGACATGCCCGCGGCGATTTCCTCACGAATACGCGAGAAGATCAGCACGTTGGCATCGACCGCCATACCCATCGTCAATACGATACCGGCAATACCCGGCAAGGTCAGGGTCGCGCCCAGCAACGACATCAGCGCCAGCAGCAGCACCATGTTCACCGCCAGGGCCACCGTCGCGATCACACCGAAGAAGCGGTAGATGGCGATAATGAACAGCGACACGAACAACATGCCCCACAACGAAGCATCGATACCCTTGACGATGTTGTCAG
>NZ_JYKZ01000112.1 GCF_001043005.1 Pseudomonas psychrophila | reverse complement strand
CAAAACTGGCCGCCACCGCCTGGGTGAGGCCGGGGTCGAGAGCCTCAAGGTTGGCCTCAAGGTTAAAGTGCAGATTCCAATGGTCGAAGTTGCATGAACCGATGCTGACCCAATCATCAATCAGCACCATTTTCAGATGCAAAAAACACGGTTGGTATTCAAAGATCTGCACACCGGCCTTGAGCAGTCGCGGGTAATAACGATGTCCGGCATAGCGCACTGAAGGATGATCCGTTCGGGGCCCCGTCAGCAGCAACCGCACATCGACGCCTCGCCCCGCCGCCCGACGCAGTGAACGACGAACGCTCCAGGTGGGCAGGAAATACGGCGTGGCCAGCCAGATCCGGTGCTGGGCACTGTTAATCGCCCGTACCAGAGATTGCAGAATATCCCGATGCTGGCGCGCATCCGCGTATGCGACCCGGCCCATGCCTGCACCCGCATCGGGCACCCGCGGCAAATGCGGCAGGCCAAGGGGAGTCGCAGGTTTCCAGGCCTTACGGCGGATGTTTGCGCGCC
>NZ_JYKZ01000111.1 GCF_001043005.1 Pseudomonas psychrophila | reverse complement strand
CGCTACCAGCGCCGTGAGGATCTGTTCCAGCGTCACGCCATGCAATGGGTTGTTATTGGGTTCAGTCATGCCGAGCCTTTTTAAGCAAGAGAGGGAAAGCCGCGCACCATAGCCGAGCACTTGCTCAGGGGGAAGCGCATTCGCCCGCGACTGAGTTTAGCTATGGCTGATGACTGGCAAAAAAGTTCCGCTCGGCGATCACAAAAGAGATGTTATATTGTAACAACAGTTAATATCATAACCTGCGTTGAACGCCCCCTCTCTGCCAAGGAACCTGCAATGTCATCCCCCGCTCTCCCCCGTCACGTGCGTCGCCTGCGCCTGACGCCGCTGGCCACCGCACTGCTGATCTCCTCTCCGGTCTACGCGCTGGAGTTGCAACCCCAAGTTATTACCGGCAATCCCGTGGGGAGCATCCAGCTCGCCTCACCGACCACGGTACTGGAAGGGGATGACCTGACCTTGCAGCAGCAAGGCAGCTTGGGTGAGACCCTGAATAAACAACCCGGGGTGTCTTCGT
>NZ_JYKZ01000110.1 GCF_001043005.1 Pseudomonas psychrophila | reverse complement strand
TGCAAGGTGCTGGTGGCCGACAGGTCAAGACGGTCAAGGTCATACAACGGGCGCTGGAGCAGGGCGGAAAGGCGGCTGCGGGCCACGCTGATGCCCTTGTTGGTTTCGTTGGGTTGCATCGTGGGGGCCCGCGCCCAGTCGCGGTAGGTCACGTGGCTGGCCAGTGCGGCGGCCATCAGTGCCGGATAGTCCTTGAGCTCATCAGGAAACTTCAGTGCTACGCCTTTCACTTCGGCCTGCAACCGCGCCACGCTGGCCAGCGAAGCCCGGTACTTGGCCGCACTCTCACCAAAGTTGGATTCGGTCTTGGTCGGATCGAGCTTGGCAAGGATCTCGCCCTGCTTGACGATATCCCCTTCGGAGACGTTGAGCTCCGCAACAATACCGCCCTCCAGCGACTGAATAACCTGTTCGCGAGAGGTCGGGATTACCTTGCCGGTACCGGTCGATACCTCGTCTATTTCAAACAGATAGGCCCATATACCGAACGCCAGCAGCATTAATACAACGCACCAGACAATC
>NZ_JYKZ01000109.1 GCF_001043005.1 Pseudomonas psychrophila | reverse complement strand
GTGAGGGTGACGCCCAGTCTCAGGCGCAGGTCGTCCTTGCTGGCCAGCACGTTGTCTATCAGGTAGCGGAACTGGTCAGCGTCGCAAAGTCGTTTTATGACGGCCGTGCGCGTGAGACCTTCGGGTCTGCCGGTTTTCTCTACTGCCGGTTCGCCAACCTGCGTACAGCTGTCACCCATTCGTTTGGCGACGTTTGAGTGATGGCATTCATCACTTAAGTAGAGAGTCCAAAAATGAATAGATACATGCCCCTGACAGGCCACGATTCAACCATCCCCGCGCTGCTGATCGACACACAAGCGCCCCTCGATGTTCTCTATGACGCCGCCGCGTACCGCATTCGTGCGGTGACTCAGTTTTTGGAGAACCTTGCGTTTCGGGAGGAGATCAGCAGTGATGCGATTGTGCTTCATGACTTTGCACTGTTGCTGGCCATTCCGCTGAGAGATGGATGTGATTTGCTGGATGTGATTGGGCGGAAGTTGAATTCACAAAGATTATAAATAAAAAATGGGCGGTTATTTT
>NZ_JYKZ01000108.1 GCF_001043005.1 Pseudomonas psychrophila | reverse complement strand
GCGATCAAGGCGCACCCGGCCCTGGCCCTGACCGGTATTGAAGGCTACGAAGGGGTAATCCACGGTGAGCGGGCGGTTGACGGGATTCGCGAGTTTGCAGCTTCGCTGGTTCGCCTGGCGCTTGAATTGCAACGCGACGGCGCGTTTGAGCGGGACAGGCCGATTGTGACGGCCTCGGGGTCGGCCTGGTACGACCTGATTGCCGAGGCGTTCGAAGCCGAAGCTGCCAGCGGGCGGTTTTTGAGCGTATTGCGCCCGGGCAGTTACGTGGTTCACGACCATGGCATTTACAAAGCAGCGCAGTGTTGCGTGCTGGATCGACGCACGGACTTGCACGAAGGCCTGCGTCCGGCCCTGGAAGTCTGGGCCCAGGTGCAATCGCTGCCTGAGCCGGGGTTTGCCGTCATCGCCATGGGCAAGCGCGACGTGGCCTACGATGCCGGTCTGCCCATACCGCTAAAACGCTACCGTGAAGGCGTGCTGCCTGCGGTGGGCGATGATGTCAGCGGCTGTACGGTAACGGCGGT
>NZ_JYKZ01000107.1 GCF_001043005.1 Pseudomonas psychrophila | reverse complement strand
AGCTGGAGAACCTAAGAGTTGACCGGCATCCGGCTTGAAGTAAAAACTTTCGTCGATTCCTATCACCGCAGGCCAGCGTGAAAAATCTACGCCCTCAGGGCCGTCGAAAGTAAATGCGGTACGCCGGCAGGGTTGCAACCCAATCGTCTTCACCCCGCATTGCTGCGCCACCTGGTCGGCCCAGGCACCTGCAGCGTTCACTAGATTGTGTGCCCGCAATTGACGACCGTCGGCCAGCGTCAGTTTCCAGTGCCCTCCCTCACGAGTGGCACTGCTTAGCTGGGCATCGCACTGCAGAATCCCACCCGCACGGCGCATTGCTCGCAAAAAACCTTGATGCAGTGCGTGCACGTCCAGGTCACGGGCTTCGGTTTCGAGCATGACGGGAATGCCGTCACGGATCGGATAGGCCAGGCCTGCGCCTTTGCTGATCAGTTCGGTCTTGTCGGCGCTGAGCTTGAGCGGGCCTTTGCAAACAGGGCAAGCAAGGATATCGAGCAGTTTGGTGTCCATGAGTATTCCCCTGGA
>NZ_JYKZ01000010.1 GCF_001043005.1 Pseudomonas psychrophila | reverse complement strand
CTGTTGCTGTCAAGCGGTTATTTTAAGATGTTTTCAAAGTTTCCTCTGTAACATCAACCACTTGCGCTTTCGATCTCTCGTTAGCGGGAGGCGAATTCTACAGCGTTACACGCTGCTGTCAACACCTCATTTCCTGCTTCGATGACTTGAAGCTGACACTACCGAAAACTAATCCAACTCATTGAAACTCAAGGAGTTTTCCGTTTCGACTGCGCCGGAAGTGGGCGCATTATAGGCTAATAAAATGCGCCGTCCAGCACTAATTTCCTACTTATTCAGCTTTTAGCGTAATTCGCGCAAAAGCCTTCTTCCCAGCCTGACAAACGTGGGTAGAACCCAGTGCATATATATAGGAGCGATCAACCACCTCACCATCTATACGCACACCACCCGAACCCAGCAGATCTCTGGCCACCGCTGAGTTCTTAACAAGCCCAGCTTTATTAAGAACAGCCGCAATCGGCATATCCTCAGCAGCGGTCAACTCCACTTCAGGCAAATCATCTGGCAATTCACCATCCTTCATTCGATTACCAGCTCCACGGTGCGCATTGGCAGCAGCCTCTTCGCCATGGAATCGAGCCACGATCTCTTCAGCCAGCTTGATCTTGATATCACGCGGATTAGCCCCCGCCTCGACATCAGCCTTGAACGCATGGATTTCGTCCATCGAGCGAAAGCTCAGCAATTCGAAGTAGCGCCACATCAACGCATCAGGAATAGACACCAGCTTGCTATACATCACACCCGGCGCTTCCTGGATACCCACATAGTTACCCAGGGACTTGGACATCTTCTTGACGCCATCCAAGCCTTCAAGCAGAGGCATTGTCACAATACACTGCGCTTCCTGACCATAGCCGCGCTGCAGCTCACGCCCCATCAGCAAATTGAATTTCTGATCTGTACCGCCCAGTTCAACGTCCGCCTTCAATGCAACCGAGTCATACCCTTGCACTAGCGGGTAAAGGAACTCATGGATCGCGATGGGTTGATTGGTGGTGTAACGCTTGTCGAAATCATCGCGCTCAAGCATGCGAGCAACGGTGTATTGAGACGTCAGACGAATGAAGTCTGCAGGCCCCATTTGATCCATCCAGGTGGAGTTGAATGCCACCTCGGTTTTAGCCGGATCAAGAATCTTGAAAACCTGAGTCTTGTAGGTCTCGGCGTTCGCAAGTACCTGCTCACGCGTCAGCGGTGGACGCGTAGCACTCTTGCCACTCGGGTCACCGATCATTCCAGTGAAATCACCTATAAGGAAGATCACCTGATGACCCAGCTCCTGGAACTGGCGCAGCTTATTAATGAGTACGGTATGACCCAAGTGCAGATCAGGTGCGGTCGGGTCGAATCCGGCCTTGATACGCAACGGCTGACCGCGCTTGAGTTTCTCGACCAATTCAGATTCGACCAGTACCTCTTCGGCACCCCGCTTTATTAGCGCTAGCTGCTCTTCAACCGACTTCATATCAGACCCGTAAGGCTCAAATTCAAAGGGAACCAACGATACAAGATCAGGGACTAATTACAAGTTCTGGCCGGCATACGGCTGACTATCCGCGCGTGAACAGCTCGCGGACTTGCTTCAAGGGCGATTTGGTTATATTTTATACAGTTATTTCATATTCAATGTGTCAGTCATCTTTTCCAATTCACCCTTTATCTCAAAGTCAAAATCATCTATGACCAGTCAACCGCCTAAAGCGCCACCGCTTTATCCGAAGACCCACCTGCTCGCCGCAAGTGGTATCGCCGCTCTCTTAAGCTTGGCCTTGCTGGTATTTCCCTCCAGCGAAGTGGAAGCAAAAAGAACAACTCTAAATCTGGAGCTGGAAACACCTGCTGAACAACTGACACAAGATCAAGACGCTGCCGAGCTCGTTCAAGCCACAAATGAAGCGAATCCATCGCCATTTGCACAGATTGAACAGCAGGACAACGCACCGGTTGCGACTGCCAAAGTCGAACCTGAAGCACCAGCCGCACCTACCCATCGCGAAGTGATCGTAAGCAAGGGCGACACGCTCTCAACCTTGTTCCAGAAGGTTGGCCTGCCACCTACCTCTGTGCATGAAGTCCTGGCCAGCGACAAGCAAGCCAAGCAATTCAGCCAGCTCAAGCATGGCCAAAAGCTCGAATTTGAGATGAGTCCCGACGGCTTGCAGCTGAACAAACTGCATAGTCAGGTCAGCGATCTTGAGACCATTACCCTCAATAAAAGCGCCAAGGGCTATACCTTTCGCAGGGTCACCACACAACCGACCATGCGCACTGCGTACGCCCATGGCGTAATCAGCAGCTCGCTTTCGGTCTCTGGCCAGCGTGCAGGCTTGCCTCACAGCACCACGATGGATATGGCCAAGGTATTTGGCTACGACATCGACTTCGCTCAGGACATCCGACCAGGCGACCAGTTCGAAGTGATCTATGAGCAGAAAGTGATCAACGGCAAAACCGTAGGCACTGGCAACATTCTCTCTGCGCGCTTCACCAATCGCGGCAAAACCTTTACCGCGGTTCGTTACACCAACAAGCAAGGCAACAGCAATTACTACACCGCCGACGGCAACAGCATGCGCAAGGCATTCATCCGCACCCCTGTAGACTTTGCCCGCATCAGTTCGCGCTTTTCTTCAGGTCGCAAGCATCCGATCCTGAACAAGATCCGTGCTCACAAAGGCGTAGATTACGCAGCCCCCCGGGGCACTCCAATCAAAGCTACCGGCGATGGAAAAGTACTGCTGGCTGGTCGTCGTGGCGGCTACGGCAACACCGTAATCATTCAACACGGCAACACCTACCGCACGCTTTACGGTCACATGCAGGGCTTCGCCAAAGGCGTCAAAACCGGCGGCTCGGTCAAGCAGGGCCAAGTGATTGGTTACATCGGCACAACCGGCCTTTCGACCGGTCCGCATCTGCACTACGAGTTCCAGGTCAATGGCGTCCACGTTGATCCGCTGGGCCAGAAGCTGCCTATGTCCGATCCGATTGCCAAAGCTGAACGCACCCGCTTCCTGCAACAAAGCCAGCCACTGATGGCCCGCATGAACCAGGAAAAGGCCACCCTCCTGGCCTCGAGCAAGCGCTAAGCAATGGCCCTCTATATAGGTGTGATGTCCGGTACCAGCCTGGACGGCATGGACATCGCTCTTATAGAGCTCGAGCCTGGCATGACTCTGCTCGCTACCCATTACACCCCGATGCCAGAAGCGCTGCGCAGCGAGCTCCTGGGGTTGTGCGCCAGCGGCCATGACGAAGTGGCCCGCTGCGCAATCGCCGAGAATCACTGGGTAGAACTGGCCGCACAGGGTGTCAACGCGCTCCTTGCTCAGCAACAACTCTCCCCATCAGATATCCGGGCGATCGGCAGTCATGGCCAGACCATACGGCACGAGCCCGCCCAAGGCTTCACCGTACAGATCGGCAATCCGGCACTCCTGGCCGAATTGACCAACATCTGCGTCGTAGGTGATTTTCGTCGTCGTGACGTAGCGGCCGGAGGCCAGGGCGCACCCTTGGTGCCTGCCTTTCACGAAGCCTTGTTCACGGCTGACATCGGAAGCAGGGCAGTACTGAACGTAGGCGGATTCAGCAATCTAAGCCTGATAACTCCTACTGCTCCCGTTGCAGGATTCGACTGCGGCCCAGGAAACGTACTGCTAGATGCCTGGATACAAGAGCGGCGCGGTGAACTGTATGACCATAACGGACAATGGGCAGCCAGCGGCAAGGTTGAGCCACTGTTGCTCAATGCCCTGCTCAGCGATCCCTTCTTCAAGACCAAAGGCCCGAAAAGCACCGGGCGCGAGGTGTTCAACCTGGCATGGCTGAAACAGCATCTGTTCAACCTTCCGACCTTCCCGGCCGAAGACGTTCAGGCAACCTTGCTGGAGCTCACCGCACAGACCATCGTAGAGTCACTGCGCGCCGCTCAGCCGAACACTGACGAACTGCTGGTATGCGGTGGCGGCGCACACAATGCTGCATTGATGGCCCGACTGGCAGACTTACTGGCTCCCGCCCAAGTGAACAGCACCCAGGTCAAAGGGGTAGACCCCGACTGGGTCGAAGCAATGGCCTTTGCATGGCTGGCGCACTGCTGCCTGGAAAGCATCCCTACCAACCGCCCCAGCGTCACTGGCGCACGCGGCCTGCGCATATTGGGCGCCATCTACCCCGCCTGAACGCTAAGCTCAACGCGCAGACAGCAAAACGCCGCGAATCTACGCGGCGTTGAGTTTGAAGCCTGTACGACACATTTAAATCGAGAACGATGATCCGCAACCACAGGTTGTGGTGGCATTAGGGTTCTTGATCACAAAACGCGACCCTTCCAGACCTTCCTGATAATCCACCTCGGCACCCGCCAGGTACTGGAAGCTCATTGGATCGACCACCAGGCTTACGCCTTCGCGCTCAACCAGGGTGTCGTCATCGGCCACTTCTTCATCGAAGGTAAAACCGTATTGAAAACCGGAACAACCGCCGCCCGTAACAAAAACGCGCAACTTCAAACGATCATTACCCTCTTCATCGACCAGGCTCTTCACCTTGTGCGCAGCACCTTCGGTGAATTGCAAAGCCATGGGGGTGAAGGATTCGACGCTCATGCTGACTATCTCCCGGCGCTATGCCGCCATAATGCGTGATGACGCGCATTATCCGCTTCTCCTAGAAAAGCGGTCAACTATTCATAAGTAGCAACGCCAGGCTGCTGTCTGGAAGAGGCTCATAAAACGCCCCCCCTAAATGACTGCCTGGCGCTTAAAACCTGCTGCCTTAAGGCAGCATGCCAGCGTGTGACAAGCCCAGACGCTCATCCAGGCCAAACATAATGTTCATGTTCTGAACGGCCTGACCAGAAGCGCCCTTGACCAGATTGTCGATCACAGACAGCACCACGACCAGATCGCCATCCTGTGGCCGATGCACGGCAATGCGGCATACATTGGCGCCCCTCACACTCCGGGTTTCCGGATGGCTTCCCGCAGGCATCACATCAACAAACGGTTCGTTGGCGTAACGCTTTTCAAACAGCGCCTGCAGATCAACAGAGCGGTCGACTACGGTCGCGTACAGCGTGGAGTGGATACCGCGAATCATCGGCGTCAGGTGCGGTACAAAGGTAAGGCCTACGTCTTTCCCAGCTGCGCGACGCAAACCCTGGCGGATTTCCGGCAGATGACGATGACCTTTTACTGCATAGGCTTTCATGCTTTCTGACGTTTCGGCGTACAGCGAACCCACACTCGCGCCACGACCGGCGCCGCTCACGCCCGACTTGCAGTCAGCGATCAACTGCGCGGTATCCGCCAGACCCGCCTCCAGCAAAGGAATGAACCCCAATTGAGTTGCGGTGGGATAGCATCCCGGCACTGCAATCAGTCGTGCCTGCTTGATGTGTTCGCGATTCACTTCCGGCAAACCATAAACCGCCTCTTCCAGCAGTTCTGGAGCACCGTGAGGCTGGCCGTACCACTTGGCCCACTCATCAGCATCCTGTAAGCGGAAGTCCGCCGAGAGGTCGATAACCTTGGTGCCTGCAGCCAGCAGTTCGCCAGCCAAGGCATGGGCTACACCGTGAGGCGTTGCGAAAAACACAACATCACACGCTGCCAGTGTTTGAGTGTCCGGCACGCTGAAGGCCAAGCCGTCGTAATGACCGCGCAGGTTGGGATACATATCGGCAACTGGCAGGCCAGCCTCGGATCGAGAAGTGATGACAACCACTTCAGCCTGCGGGTGCTGTGCCAGCAAACGCAGCAATTCGACCCCGGTGTAACCCGTGCCGCCGACAATACCGACCTTGACCATAACCTGCCCTCAACGAAACCACTGGAAAGCCCTCGATAATAGGGATACCGAGCCCCTGCGACAACCGCCAAGGTGACTCCCGGGCGCTCTACTACTACTATTTGATCTACCGTGAACCTGGGAATAACTAAAAATGCTTTATCTATGGCTCAAAGCCTTTCACATCATCAGCATCGTCTGCTGGTTTGCTGGCCTCTTTTACCTGCCCCGCCTGTTTGTTTACCACGCACAAAGCGACGATTGCGTTAGCAAAGAGCGATTCAGCATCATGGAACGCAAGCTGTATCGCGGCATCATGGGCCCGGCAATGATTGCGACCCTGATTTTCGGCGGCTGGTTGATCAGCCTCAACCCAAGCGGCTATTTCAGCCAGGGCTGGATGCACGTCAAACTGACGCTGGTAATCCTGTTGATCGGTTATCACCACATGTGTGGTGCGCAGGTAAAACGCTTTGCCCGCGGCGAGAACAAACGCAGCCATGTGTTCTATCGCTGGTTCAACGAAGTACCGGTCGTGTTTCTGCTGGCGATCGTAATTCTGGCCGTGGTCAAACCGTTTTAAACTCACTTCTTAACGATCCGAGGTTATCCATGTCACTGCCCGCCCTGCTTGAACAACGCTTGCGCCTGCCGGTAGTTGCAGCCCCCATGTTTCTGATTTCCAACCCCAAGCTTGTCCTGGCCTGCTGCCGCAATGGAGTGGTAGGCAGTTTTCCTGCACTCAACCAGCGCGAGAGCAGTGGTTTCAAGGCCTGGCTTGAAGAAATCGAAGCTGGACTCGCCGTATTGGATAACCCTGCCCCCTACGCCGTGAACCTGATTGTGCATAACAGCAACCCACGGCTGCAGGCAGACCTGGCGATTTGCATCGAACATAAAGTGCCGATCGTGATTACGAGCCTGGGGGCAGTCAAAGAGGTCGTTGATGCCGTTCACAGCTACGGTGGCTTGGTTTTTCACGATGTCACCACCCGACGTCATGCTGAGAAAGCAACTGAAGCCGGGGCCGACGGCCTTATTGCCGTCGCTGCAGGAGCTGGCGGTCATGCTGGTACCTGGAGCCCTTTTGCATTGCTCGCCGAAATACGACAGTTTTTCGACAAGACCGTACTGCTGGCAGGTTGCATGAATCATGGGCACGAGATTCTCGCAGCCCAGATTTTGGGGGCAGACCTTGCCTACCTTGGCACACGCTTTATCGCTACCCAAGAAAGCCATGCACCTGACGCCTACAAAGATATGCTGCTGGCATCCCGCGCCGCCGATATCATTCACACCCCGGCGGTATCGGGTGTGCCCGCCAGTTTTATGCGCCAGAGTCTTGAAAATGCAGGTTTCGACCTCGCGGCACTCCAAGGCAAAAACGAAACAGGTGCAAGCAATAAACTCAAACCACTGACCGATGAAGCCAAAGCGTGGAAAACGGTCTGGTCTGCTGGCCAAGGTGTAGGAGAAATCCACGACCTGCCAACAACCGATCAATTGATCGCACGCCTGGATGAGGAATACCGCAAGGCGCAAAGCCTCACTTCAAGGCTCGCCCAGCATTGGCCGCAACACTGACATTACCAAGCCCGCCATTCTCGGCGGGTTTTTTTAACCCTCTCCGGACAAGGAAGCCACTGTGGCCGAGCTTAGCCTTAACAAAACACCTCAAGAACAGTACGCGGTGCTAGACCCAACAGGGTTCAGCGGCCGGATCGGGCGTTTACGACTGCTGGCCTGGAGCATGGTAATCACCATCATCGCCATGGTGACATCACTTCTGGTTTTGCTCGCCATCAAGGTCTCTCCCACGCTTGGCATTACCTGCGGTGCAACCCTCACACTGGCCTATTTCATCATCAGCCTGAGAATCAGCGCTCAGCGCTTACATGACCTCAACTGGTCCGCATGGATGCTGTTGCTGCATTTGGTACCCGTGGCCAATCTGGTCCTGGCCCTGATGATGCTGTTAATGCCTGGCACACCCGGCCCTAATAAATACGGGCCACCGCCACCGCCGAACAGCCGGGCAGTGAATGTTCTGGCCGCGATTACCATCTTTCTGATTGGACTGAGCATCTGCGTAATGATCGCCCTTTTTGCTTTGGGCCTGTTGACTGCGTTGATCAACGCAGTCAACAGCAACAGCATGTAGACTGCCCGCCTTAATGAACGCGTTAACGCCAGGGACATCATTGTCACCGGACTGTACCGTTGCAATGGAGAACAGCATGACCCGTTACGCTTTAATCACCGGCGCCTCCAGCGGCATTGGCCTGGCTCTGGCTGAGGCTCTTGCCCGACGCGGGCGCAGTTTGATTTTGGTGGCCCGCCAGCGGGATGCGCTGGAAACCATTGCGCTTGAGTTGACCCAGCGTTTTGGCGTCGAGGTATTGTTCCGCGCCTGCGACCTGGGTGAGCCTTTGCGTTTGTCAGGCTTTTTGCTGGAGCTTGAAGAAGGTGACCGTCAGATCGACCTGCTGGTCAATTGCGCGGGTATCGGCACTTGCGGCCCTTTCCTGGCCCATGACTGGAGCGCCGAACAAGACCTGATCGAACTTAACGTGCTGGCACTCACCCGCTTGTGCCATGCCATTGGCAACATGATGGCGGTACAGGGCGGCGGGCAGATTCTCAATGTGTCCTCGATTGCAGCTTTCAAGCCCGGTCCGTGGCTGAGCACCTACTTCGCCAGCAAAGCGTACGTCCTGCATTTTTCAGAAGGCTTGCGCGAAGAAGTGAAAAAAACCGGTATCAAGGTCTCGGTACTTTGCCCAGGTATCACCCGAACCCGTTTTTTTGATGCGGCCAAAATGAACACCGACCCCATCAAGCAAAGTGCCGGTGCCATGAGTCCTGAAGAAGTTGCGCTTTACACCGTGCGGGCGCTCGATAAAAACAAGGCGATCATCATTCCAGGACGTCGCAACCGCTGGCTATCTCGCTTTCCGCGCGTTATCCCTCGCTGGATGACGCGGAAAATAGCCGCCTCGGTCAACAAATCCTACTGCCCTCGCTAACGACGACTGGGCGTAACTCACTGCCCTGAGTACACTCAAACCGGACTTCACTCACGGAGACACTGCTTTGGATACTTTGTTTACCAAGATCATCAACCGTGAAATACCCGCCAGGATCATCTATGAAGATGATCAAGTGCTCGCTTTTCACGATATCGCCCCGCAAGCACCGGTCCACTTTCTGGTTATCCCGAAAAAGCCGATACGCACGCTCAACGACCTGGCCGAAGAAGACAAGCTGCTGGCCGGCCATATTCTCTTCACAGCACAACGTCTTGCCAAAGAGCTGGGCTGCGACGACGGCTTCCGCGTGGTGATGAACTGCAATGAAAAGGGTGGCCAAACGGTTTACCACATTCATATGCACGTGTTGGGTCAACGCCAGATGAATTGGCCGCCGGGCTGATTGGTACGCGACTTTGACGTGGGAGCCGCACGGTTCCCACCTCCATCCATGATCCAACGCAAACGCTACCCCTGTGATTGGGGTAAACTGACCGCCGTGATTTTTTCCGGAGGTAAGCATGACTAACCAACGTCACTACTCGCCGATTGACCGTCTTCTGTTACAAGCCGATACCGCCCTGCGCACATTGCTGCCCTTCAGCGGACAGCCTCATCGGCCATCACCGGCCATCGTCAAACCTGAAAACCCGCTAGACTCGCAGGCCACTCGCCATGTTGCCGGTCTGATGCGCATCAACCACACCGGCGAAGTCTGTGCTCAAGCCTTGTATCAGGGTCAGGCACTGACAGCCAAGCTCCCGCACGTGCGCGAAGCAATGGAACATGCAGCTGATGAAGAAATCGATCACCTGGCCTGGTGTGAGCAACGCATCCGCCAATTGGGTAGCCATCCCAGCGTGCTGAACCCGTTTTTTTACGGCATGTCCTTCGGGATCGGCGCGGCCGCAGGCCTGATTAGCGACAAAGTCAGCTTGGGGTTTGTGGCGGCGACCGAAGATCAGGTGTGCAAGCACCTGAACGAGCACCTTGAGCAGTTGCCGGCCGAGGACGAAAAGTCCCGGGCAATTCTTGAGCAAATGCGGATCGACGAAGAGCAGCACGCTGAGTCTGCACTCAATGCGGGTGGCTTCCGCTTCCCTGCCCCGATCAAGTTCGGCATGAGCCTGATGGCCAAGGTCATGACCAAAAGCACGTACCGCATCTGATCGCAGCCTCTTGCCTTCGACAGCGGCCACCGCATGAGCAATACAGGCGCATAAAAAAAGGGCTGAGTTCAGGCCCTTTTTTATGCTGCTGGCGTAACGGCGACCCGGCTCAGCCTTGAAGGCTGAAACACTGCTCAGCCCAGCTCGATGATTTCGTAATCGTGGCTGATGGCAACGCCTGCCGCGCCAAGCATGATGGAGGCCGAGCAATACTTCTCGGCCGACAACTCAATGGCACGCTTGACCTGGGCTTCTTTCAAACCACGGCCCTTGACCACAAAGTGCAGATGGATCTTGGTGAAAACCTTTGGATCTTCGGTGGCGCGCTCCGCCTCCAGGAACGCCTCACAGCTCTCAACCGCCTGACGCGACTTCTTGAGAATGCTCACAACGTCAAAGTTGCTGCAACCACCCAAGCCTAGCAGCAGCATCTCCATCGGGCGTACGCCCAGATTACGACCACCGCTTTCAGGCGGGCCATCCATCACAACGACGTGGCCGCTGCCTGACTCGCCCAGAAACATGGCTTCGCCAGCCCATTGAATGCGTGCCTTCATCACCCAGACTCCACTGTTTTAAAAGGGGCGCCAGCTTAGCACAGGGCCGGAAACTGATAACTCACCGCACTGAAGCGTTTCTCTGGCCAGACACTCAGAAAATTCTGCAATCCGCACAGAACCTGTCTGGTAAGCTGGCGCCAAATCGCTGGCGCCAGCCAGAAAGCGCTCTATATAAAAATAGATTTAACCCTTACTGTGTACGCTTCTCGGGATACAACCATGGTTGCTCTTACTCCCATACCCAAGATCAAAAACCTCGACAAGTTTTTGACTTTTTGCCAACGCAAACGATATCCAGCCAAGAGTAATATCATTTGTGCAGGTGAGTCTTCACACACCCTGTTCTTCATTATCAAAGGCTCGGTCACAGTGTTGATTGAGGACGAGGAAGGTCGTGAAATGATCATTGCCTACCTCAATAGCGGAGACTTTATTGGCGAATTGGGCTTGTTTGAACAAGCGGGGCAAGAGCAGTCGCGCAGCGCATGGGTTCGAGCCAAGACCGAGTGCGAAGTTGCAGAGATCAGCTATCCAAAGTTCAGAGAATACACTCAGCAAGAACCAGAAATTCTTTACGCGCTGAGTGGCCAAATAGCACAACGCCTGCGTAACACTACGCGCAAGGTCGGTGATTTGGCATTCTTTGATGTCACCGGAAGGGTTGCACGTTGTCTGCTTGAGTTGTGTAAACAACCCGATGCCATGACCCATCCGGACGGCATGCAAATCAAGATCACCCGCCAGGAAATCGGCAGAATCGTCGGCTGTTCTCGAGAGATGGTAGGACGCGTACTCAAAGGTCTGGAAGAACAGAACCTGGTCAACGTCAAAGGCAAAACCATGGTGGTCTTCGGCACACGCTAAGACTTGAGCAAGGGTGCCAAAATCTGTTGATAACTGGCACTCAGGCGCTCAAAGAAATCAGGGGCAGCGAACGCTTCGTGCAAGGCGATGTGACTGTCGGCAAGACAGCGTTGCTCCAGATCACACAGCTGATTGAAACGATTGACCGCTGCCACCATCGACTCACGTTCGTTATTTACCAGCAATGCACCATGTACCAGACCGACAGGTCGCTGCCCACCTTGACTCTGGCGCCAGCGCTGAGCGGTACCCACCAGTTTTCGTGCATTGAGATTGACGTTGAAACGGCCATCACAAAATGCGCCTTCAACCTCCCCCAATGATGCCGTCCCGCCCAACTGTGTCAGCAAATCACAAATAGGTTCGCACAAGCGCCGGTACGCAGTTTCGATGCGCCCGTGATCGCCTTCACTGCGCAAAGGTGCGTAGACCAGAGCGATGTTGATCGTCGAGGCGGACTGAGGCACAGGCTCGCCACCGGTCTCACGCAACAGAATCGGCCAGCCACTGGCAGCCAACTCAATACAGGCCTGCTCAAAACCCGGCAAGCGACTCAGACGCCGCGGCATCACCAACGCCCGATCCGTGGGCTGCCAGAACAACACACCCGCCTCCATTTCACCGGCACAAACCGAGGCCAGCAAATCCTGCTCGGCCTTAAGGCCAGCTTCGACGGTGAGGTGTTTGATCAGAGGCATGCGAATCCTTTCGAGCGCAGAACAACAATGACTGTGGGAGCGAACCTGTTCGCGATGCAGGCGCCGAGGTCTATCAGGTAAATACGCTGATGCCATCGCGAGCAGGCTCGCTCCCACAGGTAGTTTTGCGAGTCAGTCCAGTGTCGAACCGGTTACCGCTACAGCACGCTCAGGGAAGAACAATCGCTGTAACTCATTGCCCGGATTCTCGGCACGCATGAAGGCCTCGCCAACCAGGAACGAATACACCTCGCTGATTTCCATCAGCTCAACATCCGCACGGTTAAGAATTCCGCTTTCGGTAATCACCAGACGATCGCGTGGCACACGCGGCAACAGATCCAGCGTGGTTTCCAGGCTGACCTCAAAGGTATGCAGGTTGCGGTTGTTGATACCCACCAGCGGCGTGTCCAGGGTTTTCAGTGCGCGCTCAAGCTCATCGCCATCATGCACTTCAACCAACACATCAAGCCCTACACTTTTGGCGACAGCTGCCAGCTCGGCCATTTTCACGTCGTCCAGAGCGGACACGATCAACAACACGCAATCGGCACCCAAAGCCCGGGCTTCGACTATTTGATACGGATCGATCATGAAATCCTTGCGAATCACCGGCAAGGTACAGGCCTCACGGGCCTGCTGCAGGTACGCGTCGGCACCCTGGAAGTAATCGATATCGGTCAGCACGGACAGGCACGTCGCGCCGCCCGACTGGTAGCTTTTGGCAATTTCGGCAGGCACGAAGTGCTCGCGAATCACGCCCTTGCTCGGTGAAGCCTTTTTGATTTCGGCAATCACCGCAGGTTGTTTTTTCTTGGCCTGCGCCAGCAACGCGCTGGCAAAACCGCGAACAGGATCAGCCAGAGCGGCCATACGCTCAAGTTCGGCCAGGCTCACGCGGGCGCTACGCTCGGCAACCTCTTGAACTTTACGCGCCAGAATATTTTCCAGAACGGTTGGCACACTCATGCTTCATTCTCCTGCTTGAAAATCGCGGTAAATGCACCCAGCTCTTCGAGCTTTTCACGGGCCAATCCGGTGTGCAACGCGTCGTGGGCCAACTCCACACCCTCTTTGAGAGTGTAGGCAAGGTCCGCGGCGTACAAGGCGGCGCCCGCATTGAGTACGATCATTTCAGCGGCTTTCTGGCCCGCTTCAGTTTTACGACGACCCAACGCATCGCGAATCAGCACCAGCGACTGCTCTGGGCTGTCAACTACCAGACCGAACAAGCTTTGGCTCTTGATACCCAGATCTTCAGGCTGAACCCAATACTCGGTGATCTCGCCGTTCTTCAGCTCTGCAACATAGGTGGGGGCTGCGAGGCTGAATTCATCCAGCCCGTCCTGGGAATGCACTACCAATACGTGCTTGCTGCCCAAACGCTGCAACACTTCAGCCAACGGACGGCACAGAGCCTGGTTGAACACGCCGACCACCTGATGTAACACACCGGCCGGATTCGTAAGCGGGCCAAGCATATTGAACAGGGTACGCAGGCCAAGATCGCGACGCGGGATAGCGGCGTGCTTCATGGCGCCATGATGACACTGGGCAAACATGAAACCGATGCCCACGCTGTCGATGCAACGGGCGACTTGAACCGGTGTCAGGTTCAGGTATACCCCGGCTGCTTCCAGCAAGTCGGCACTGCCGCTTTTGCCCGAGACAGCACGGTTGCCATGCTTGGCCACGGTGCAGCCTGCTGCGGCAATCACCAACGCCGAAGCCGTTGACACATTGAAAATATTCGCGCCATCACCACCGGTACCCACAATGTCGACCACACCATCGAGGGTCTTGAGTTCAACCTTGTCAGCCAGCTCGCGCATGACCGTCACGGCACCGACGATCTCGTCGATGCTTTCGCTCTTCATGCGCATGCCCATCATGAACGCGCCGATCTGCGCTTCGGTACATTGACCGGTCATGATGTCGCGCATGACGTCGCGCATCTCATCAGTGGTCAGGTCGAGATGACCGACGATACGGTTCAGGGCTGTCTTGATGTCCATTTGAAGTCCTTAGCGCGTGCCGCCGGTTTGTTTAAGAAAGTTGGCAAACAATTCATGACCCTGTTCGGTCAAGATCGATTCAGGGTGAAACTGCACCCCCTCGATGTTCAGCGTCTTGTGGCGCAGGCCCATGATCTCGTCCACAGAGCCGTCTTCAAGCTGAGTCCAGGCGGTGAGTTCCAGACAGTCCGGCAAGGTTTCACGCTTGACCACCAGCGAGTGGTAGCGGGTCACGGTCAACGGATTGTTCAGGCCCTGGAATACCCCTTTATCGAGGTGATACACCGGGCTGGTCTTGCCATGCATCACTTGCCGGGCACGAACCACATCACCGCCAAATGCCTGGCCGATGGACTGATGCCCAAGGCACACGCCCAGGATCGGCAGCTTGCCGGCAAAGTGCTTGATGACTTCGAGGGAAATACCCGCCTCGTTCGGCGTGCAGGGGCCCGGCGAGACCACAATGCGCACAGGCTTGAGCGCTTCGATCTGGGCCACGGTCAATTCATCGTTGCGTACAACCTTGACCTCTGCACCCAGCTCGCCGAGGTACTGCACAACGTTGTAAGTAAAAGAGTCGTAATTATCGATCATCAGCAGCATGTTGCTAAACCTCTGAATTCACTGACATTCAAAACTGTTTTCAGAACGCTATGCCCGCAGTTTCAGTTGCTGGTTTGAACACACCAACCGAGGGGCAGCCATTCATGAAAACGCAAGGGGCAGGTCCGGCGAGGCCGGCAGAGAAATATTAGGCGCGCCAACGCCAACGGCCGTGGGCCTTGAGAACTCGCATAAAGAGTTTGCTGATGATCAACACAGGAAGGGTCTCATTTCTACGTCCCGGCACAGTAACGTAGCCTCGCAGAAGGCGCAACACGGGGCAGCAAATACGGGGCAAAACAGATAGACAATACTTTGTGTCTTTATTTGACACGAAACACTTAATACAAATTGTTTTGATAGTGTCCGCGCTCCCAACAATAAAAAAAGATCTCCTCATGCGCAGACTTTCACTCCTCATCCCCCTGGCGGGATGCATCCTGTCCTTCGTTAGCGAACGCGTAATAGCGGCCCCAACCCCCTACTCCACGATGATCGTGTTCGGCGACAGTTTGAGTGACTCGGGGCAATACATCGACTTGAGTGGCGCCGTCGGCGACAGCACCCGCTTCACCAACCGCACCGGGCCTACTTACAAGGAGTTCAAGGGTGAAGCCTATGCTCCTGTTGCACCGATGCTGTTGGGAGCAAAGCTGGGCGTCGCCCCCGGCGATCTTGCGCCGTCGACGTCGATGACCGGCGACATCGATGGCAACAACTGGGCAGTTGGCGGATATCGGACTGACCAGATATTCAAATCCATTACCAAAGTGTCAAAAGTAACCGTACCCAGAGACTGGTTCGGGGCAGGCTCAACATTGCGCAGCCGACGCGGCTACCTGGTGGAAAACGGCTTCAAAGCCGACCCCAAAGCGTTGTATTTCATCTCCGGCGGCGGTAACGACTTCCTTGACGAGAGAGTGAGAAACCCCGCCGAGGCAGGTAAAGCCGCGCAGAATCTGGCAGACAGCGCCTTCGCCCTGCAACAGGCCGGGGCGCGTTACATCATGGTCTGGATGTTGCCTGACCTGGGCCTGACCCCGGCCATTTACGGCACACCTGCACAGGCCGGCAGCAGCTACCTCAGCGCTGCATTCAACACCGAACTGGCCCATCAACTCAGCCAGATAGATGCTGAAGTCATCCCCCTCAACATCCCGCTCTTGTTCCGTGAGGCGGTCTCCGATCCTTTCCGTTTTGGCCTGGCCACCGGGCACAACCTCGTGGGCACCTGCTTCAGCGGTGACGAATGCACAGAGAACCCGCAGTACGGCATCAGCAGCCCGACACCCGATCCCGCCAGGCTGTTATTCAACGACTCGGTCCACCCCACCGAAGCAGGGCAACGGTTAATCGCCGACTATGCCCACTCATTGCTCGCCGCCCCGTGGGAGGTGACGCTACTACCGGTGATGGCACAAGGCACGCTGAACGCCCACCAAGACCAACTGCGTAATCAGTGGGGCAGCGACAACCGTCAATGGCAAGCTCCAGGGCAATGGCGAGCGTTCGTCGCGGGGGGTGGGCAACGCTTGAGTATTGACGAGCAAAACACCTCTGTCAGTGCTGATGGCAGAGGCTTTAACGTCAATATCGGCACCAGCTATCGACTGGATGAACACTGGCGACTGGGCGTTGCGACCGGACTTTACCGGCAACGCCTCGAAACGGGCGCCCACGAATCGGACTACAAACTCAATAGCTATCTGGGCAGCGTATTTGCGCAATACCAACACAATCATTGGTGGGGTGATGCCGCGCTGACCCTGGGCAGACTGGATTACGACGACCTCAATCGAAAATTCGCCCTTGGCACCAGCGAAGGGATGGAGAAAGGACAAACCGACGGCCACCTGCGGGCATTAAGCACACGTCTGGGGTATGACATCGCACAGGCCTCGGCTCCGTGGAGCCTGTCGCCTTTTATCAGCGCCGATTACGCGCGAGTAGAGGTCAGCCGTTATGAAGAAAAAGGACGGCGCTCGACCGCATTGAGTTTCGAAGAGCAGACACTCGTTTCAAGTCGCATTGGCGCGGGCTTGCTCGCCAGCTACCAGTTCACTGCCCAGACCCGGGTGTTTGGCGAAGCCGCCCATGAGCATGAGTTTCAGGATGCCACTCAGCGCCTGAGCATCGCGCTTAATAGCCTGCCCAACAACAGTTTCAAGCTCGAAGGCTATACACCGCAAAGCAACCTTGACCGCATCAGCCTGGGGATCAGCCACAAGCTGACCGCCGACCTTATGCTGCAGGCGGCTTACAACGTAAGGAAGAGTGATGATGTAGCTCAGCAGGGAGCCAATATCGGGATTAGCTTGAACTTCTAAAAACACCGCAGTTTTTGTGGGAGCGAGCAGGCTCGCTCCCACAATGGATGCCACAAGGTTCAATCCCGCGGGGTTTGCTCGGCCAGGGCCACGGCACGGAACATTGCACGACGCTTGTTCAGCGTCTCTTCCCATTCCAGGGCCGGGACCGAGTCAGCGACAATGCCGCCGCCAGCCTGTACATGCAGCTCACCGTTCTTGATCACCGCCGTGCGGATGGCAATTGCGGTGTCCATATTGCCGTTCCAGGCGAAATAACCGACCGCGCCGCCATAGACACCACGCTTGACCGGTTCCAGCTCATCGATGATTTCCATGGCGCGGATTTTCGGTGCGCCGGACAACGTGCCCGCCGGCAGAATCGCCCGCAGTGCGTCCATCGCTGTCAGCCCGCTTTTCAGTTGGCCCGTCACGTTGGACACAATGTGCATCACGTTGGAATAACGCTCGATCACCATCTTCTCGGTCAGCTTGACCGAGCCGATTTCAGAGACACGGCCCGTGTCGTTACGACCCAGGTCGATCAGCATCAAGTGCTCGGCGATTTCCTTGTCATCACTGAGCAGGTCTTCTTCGAGTGCCAGATCGGCCTCTTCGGTGGCGCCACGGGGGCGAGTACCGGCAATCGGGCGCACGGTGATCAGGTTGTCTTCGACCCGCACCAGCACTTCCGGTGAGCTACCCACTACGTGGAAGTCGCCAAAGTTGAAGAAGTACATGTAGGGCGTCGGGTTGAAACAACGCAGCGCGCGATACAAATCGATCGGCGCGGCCTTGAAATCGATGGACATACGCTGCGACGGCACCACCTGCATACAATCGCCTGCGAGGATGTAGTCCTTGATCGTGTCGACGGCTTTTTCGTAGTCGTTCTGCGTGAAGCTGGAGCGGAACACCGGATCAGCTGCTTGCTGTGCAGTGAAGTCCAGGCCACGACGTGGGGTAATCGGCTGACGCAGCTGCTCGAGCAGTGCCTCAAGCCGAGCCTGACCTTCTTCATAGGCCTCAGGCTGAGACGGATCAACCAGCACGATGGCGTGCATCTTACCGGCCAAGTTATCGAAGACTACAACAGCGTCCGACACCATCAGCAAAATGTCTGGCACACCCAGTGGATCAGGATTCGGGCACTTGCCCAGACGCTTTTCTACATAGCGCACGCAGTCATAACCGAAGTAGCCCACCAGGCCACCATTGAAACGCGGCAAACCGGCAATGGTCGGCACGTTATATCGAGCCTTGAACGCTTCAACGAAGGTCAGTGGATCTTCAGCTTCGCAGGACTCGATCTCGATACCATCATGAGTCACGCTGACCTGGTGATCATGCACACGCAAAACCGTGCGGCAGGGCAAACCAATGATCGAATAACGGCCCCACTTTTCACCGCCTTGCACCGACTCCAGCAAATAGGAGTTGGGCTGGTCAGCCAGTTTCAGGTAGATCGACAGCGGTGTGTCGAAGTCAGCAAGGGTTTCACGTGCAAGGGGGATACGGTTGTAGCCGGCATCGGCCAAACGCAGGAATTCTTCGCGGATCATGAGGTGCCTCGTGGTCTGAGGGTAGAACGGTCAGGTGTGCAAACGTGCCGACTGTGCGGCCAGATTCAAGTCAGGCGCGCCAACGCCAACGGGCCAGGGCCTTGATAACTTTCATCCAGAGTTTGCGAGTGACCACCACGATAGAGTCTCTTCGAGAGGGGGAAGCAGAATTGCCCAACGTTATCTCAGGCGTAGAATCTAAGCAACCGGCTATCAGTTCTTGCAGGTTACCAATCACCATATCCGGTGATTCTTCTTCAATCGGTCGACCGTGGTTGTAGCCATAGCTCAGGGCTACGCAACGCACACCGGCAGCCTTTGCCGCCAGCACGTCATTGCGCGAATCGCCGATAAACATCGACTGGGCGGGAGTAACACCCGCCATTTTCATCACAAACAACAGCGCGGCAGGGTCGGGTTTTTTCTGTGGCAGGGTATCACCACCGATAATCCAGCGAAAAAACCGTCCCAGCTTCAACTCATCCAGCAAAGGCGCAACAAAGCGCTCAGGCTTGTTGGTGATCAAGGCCATTTCAACGCCCTGCTTTTGCAGCCACTTAAGGCTTTCGCGTACGCCGGGATAAACCTTGGTGTGCTCATGGCCGCCATCGTAAGCCTCCATGAAAATTTCCAGCGCCTGCTCGGCGTCGGCGTCGTCGACACCGCTGCCGTCCATGTCGCCTGCCAGGGCACGACGCACCAGCATGGGTGCGCCATTTCCGATCCACAGCCGCACGTTCTCAATGCCGGCGGGGGGGCGGCCCAATTTGAGCAGCATGCTCTCCACGGCGACAGCCAAATCCGGTACTGAATCAATCAGGGTGCCATCCAGATCGAACATCACCAGCTTTGGCAACTGACCTTGGAGTAGCTGCTCAAAACGGCTCATGGTCGTGCCAACGCAAGCTCGGCACGCATTTTTTGAATGACTTCTTCGTAGTTCGGGGTATTGAAAATTGCTGAACCGGCGACAAAGGTGTCGGCGCCTGCTTCAGCGATTTCGCGGATGTTGCCAACGTTCACGCCACCGTCGATTTCGAGGCGAATTTCGCGACCGGAAGCATCGATCAACGCACGGGCTTCTCGCAGCTTGTCCAGCGTGCCCGGGATGAATTTTTGCCCGCCAAAACCCGGGTTGACGCTCATCAGCAAGATCATGTCGACCTTGTCCATGACGTACTTGAGCACATCCAGCGGTGTCGCCGGGTTGAACACCAGACCTGCCTTGCAGCCGCCTTCGCGGATCAGTTGCAAGGAGCGGTCGATGTGCTGGGTCGCTTCGGGGTGGAACGTGATGTAGGTCGCGCCTGCCTCGATGAAGTCGCCGATGATCCGGTCAACCGGGCTGACCATCAGATGCGCATCGATGGGGGCGGTGATGCCGTACTTGCGCAAGGCGGCGCATACCATCGGGCCGATGGTCAGATTGGGCACGTAATGATTGTCCATGACATCGAAGTGAACGATATCAGCACCCGCGGCGAGTACGTTGTCCACTTCTTCGCCAAGACGGGCGAAATCGGCAGAAAGAATCGATGGGGCAATAGCGAAGGGCTGCATGACGCACCTTTTAGTGGGCTAAACACGGTGGCGCGCATTGTATACCGCTGGCTATGTGCCGCACACCGTGACCGCGATGATTGGCCCAATGCCAACCGTAGCAGAGTGCAATATCCGGTTAAGTGTTTGCTTGTTAACTTGTCGATGGCTGATCTAGCGTTAGAAAAAACCAAAACTGAGGGCAATGGATTGCCAATTTCAAACAGCGCTTGTCGCCTGCGTATCGGACGCTACTCCGAGCCCGGCCACATATACCTACTCACCACCGTCACCGAACTACGCCGGCCAGTTTTTACCGACTTCCATCTGGGCCGTCTTGTGGTGAACCAGTTTCGGCAAGCTCATGACGAAGGTATCGTCAGGTCCATAGCCTGGGTGGTCATGCCCGACCACTGCCACTGGCTCGTAGAGCTACGCCGTAAAACCTTGGGCGAGTTGATGTGCCGCTTCAAATCACGCAGCAGCGTAACGGTCAATCAGGCATGTCAATCCAGCGGACGGTTGTGGCAAAAGGGCTATAACGACAGGGCAGTCAGGCAAGAGGAGGACATAAAAGACATCGCCCGCTACCTCATCAAAAACCCGATCCGCGCCCAATTGACCACGCGGATCGGCGATTACCCCTTGTGGGATGCCTGCTGGGTTTAAGCCTGCGCCGTGCGCAACTTCTCACTGCGACCGCGCAACCATTCCAGCGTCAGCAACAACACCACCGAAAACGCGATCAACAAGGTGGCCGCTGCAGCAATGGTAGGGCTGAGGTTTTCACGGATGCCGCTGAACATCTGCCGTGGCAAGGTCGCCTGCTCAGGCCCAGCCAGAAACAGGGTGACCACAACTTCATCAAACGATGTCGCAAAGGCAAACAGCGCACCTGAAATCACCCCCGGTGCAATGAGTGGCAATGTCACTCGACGAAAGGCGGTCAGCGGTGAAGCACCCAGGCTGGCAGCCGCTCGCACCAGGTTCTGGTTAAAACCTTGCAACGTGGCCGACACGGTAATGATTACAAACGGCACACCCAATACCGCATGCACCACGATCAGCGAGATGTAGCTGTTGCCCATGCCCAACGGCGCAAAAAACAGGTAACTGGCCACACCGATGATCACAACTGGCACCACCATCGGCGAGATCACCAGGGCCATCACCAGTGCCTTGCCCGGAAAATCACTTCGGGTCAGGCCGATCGCCGCCAACGTGCCAAATACCATCGCCAGCACGGTGGCCAACGGAGCCACGATCACGCTGTTTTTCAAGGCACGCATCCACTCAGCTGAAGCGAAGAAGTCCTGATACCAGTGCAACGAAAAGCCTTGCAGCGGATACACCAGAAAGCTGCCCGAGTTGAACGACAACGGAATAATCACCAGAACCGGCAAAATCAGGAACAGCAGAATCAGCCCGCAAAGAATGCGCAAGCTGTAGAACCAGACCCGCTCAACGGGTGACATGTAGGGGCTCAGCATGGCGCTCTCCTTAACTCAAACGCAGGCGGCTGGCGCCGACCAGCCAGTTGTACATCAGGTACAACACGACGGTCGCCAGCAACAACAAGCCGCCCAATGCTGTCGCCATACCCCAGTTGATGCTGGTGTTGGTGTAGAACGCCACGAAGTAGCTGACCATCTGGTCGTTCGGGCTGCCAAGCAAGGCCGGGGTGATGTAGTAACCAATCGCAATGATGAATACCAGCAAGCAACCCGCCCCAATACCGGCATAAGTCTGCGGGAAGTACACCCGCCAGAAGCTAGCAAATGGATGACAACCCAGTGAGATGGCTGCACGCATATAGGTAGGCGAGATACCTTTCATCACGCTGTAGATCGGCAGAATCATGAACGGCAACAGTATGTGCACCATCGAGATGTAGACCCCGGTGCGGTTGAACACCAGTTCCAGCGGCTTGTCGATCAGGCCGATGCTGATCAGTGCGCTATTGATCAGGCCGCCCGACTGCAGCAACACAATCCAGGACGCGACCCGCACCAACACCGAGGTCCAGAACGGCAACAGCACCAGGATCATCAACAGGTTGCTTTGCCGTGTTGGCAGGTTGGCCAGCAAGTACGCCAACGGGTAGGCCAGCACCAGGCAAATACAGGTGATCACAAAGCCCATCCAGAAGGTACGGGCGAAGATATCCAGATAGATCGACTGATCAGGCGTGGCCTGCGCGATTTCGCCCAGATCGTCGATGCGATGATCGACAGCCGCCAGCAGATAAAACGCAGTCACGCTGGAGCTGTTACGTTTGATCGCCTGCCAGTACGCCGGGTCGCCCCAACGCTCATCAATCCCTTCCATCGCATCTTTGTACGATTCTGGGGCAGCCTTGAAGGGCAGCGCCTTGGCGGTTTTCATCAACAGGCTACGGTAGCCGGCCAATTCCATATTCAGACGCTTGGACAGATCGCCCAAGACTTGATTCTTGCGAGCTTCAGCCAAGTCTTCACTCAGTGCCTTATACACAGGCTCGGCGGGCAAACCCTTGCCGTCCCAGCTTTCAACGGCAACCACCGTGCGCGGCAAACCCTCGACCACCTCCGGGTTACCGACACTTTTGTAGAGCAGTGCCGCAATCGGTACCAGAAACACCAGCAGCAAAAAGATCACCAAGGGTGCAATCAGCGCCTGCGCCTTCCAGCGGTTGATCCGCTCGGCATGCGCCAGGCGCTTCTTCAAGGTGGGGCTGGAGACCTCGTTCAGGGGAACGGCGACGGCCATGGCGAACTCCGAAAAACTTTAAACGATGGCGGTGCGACCCGATGGGTCGCACCGCAGATCAGGTCTGCTTACTTGGCAGCCCAGGCGTTGAAGCGCTGTTCCAGTTGCTCACCGTTGTCAGCCCAGAAGCTGACGTCGATCTGTACCTGGTTGGCAATGTTTTGCGGGGCTGTCGGCATGTCGGCCTGAACCTCTTTAGGCAGCAATGGCATCGCGTCCTTGTTGGCCGGGCCGTAAGCGATGTTTTGCGAGTAAACGCTTTGCTGTTGAGGCAGCAGGGTGAAGGCCATGAATTTCTTCGCTGCGTCCGCCTTGGCTTTACCCAGCCCTTTAGGGATGGCCCATGCATCAAAGTCGTAAATGCCGCCGTTCCACACGATTTTCAGATTGCTTTCTTTTTGCACGGCAGCGATTCGACCGTTGTAGGCCGAGCTCATCACCACATCGCCAGAAGCCAGGTATTGAGGCGGCTGCGCGCCCGCTTCCCACCACTGAATGCTTGGCTTGAGTTCATCGAGTTTTTTAAAGGCGCGGTTCTGACCGTCCTTGCTCGCCAGCACGGTGTACACATCCTTGGGCGCGACACCATCAGCCATCAACGCGAATTCCAGGGTGTACTTGGCGCCTTTGCGCAGCCCGCGTTTGCCCGGGAAGGTTTTGGTGTCCCAAAAGTCCGCCCAACTGGTCGGTGCAGTTTTCAGCTTGTCGGCGTTGTAGGCAAGAACAGTGGACCACACAAAGAAACCCGCCCCACAGGACTGAATTGCGCCTTTGACATATTGATCAGGATTGCCGAACAGCGCCGGGTCCAGCGGTTCGAACATGTCCTCGTCGCAACCGCGGGACAGCTCCGGGGACTCCACTTCTACCAGGTCCCAAGAGATACTTTTGGTGTCGACCATGGCCTTGATCTTGGCCATTTCACCGTTGTATTCCCCGGCAATGATCTTGCCTTCGCCCTTGGCTTCCCAAGGGGCGTAAAACGCTTTGACCTGAGCGGCCTTGTTTGCGCCGCCAAACGACACCACGGTCAGATCGGTTGCGGCCAGTGCATTGGCCGCAAACATCAGGCCCAGACTTAAGGCCGTGAACTTGAAGGATGTATGCATTGTTATTCTCCACTGTGCAGGGTTGGTGAAGCCGGGGCGATCAATTCGCCTCTAAGAGAGGGTCCAGCGCACGTACATGTTCGACCTGCCAGCCCAGTGGCACGACGTCGCCGACAGCCAGGGTGGGGTCCAGCTCGGCAATCGGCTGTTTCACAAAGAAATCGTTCATGCCGCAGACTTCCAGGCGCACCCGGACGTGGTCGCCCAGGTAGATAAACTCCTCAACCCGACCCGAGAACCGATTGGCGCACGACTCGCTGGAACCATTGAGGCTGATACGTTCAGGGCGAATCGACAGGGTCACCGGATCACCTGTACGACCGACATTCACCGCCAGGGCCTGGACTTTCTCGCCCCGGCTCAGCTCGACCACACAACGATCGCCGTCCTGGCTGTGCAGGCGGCCATTGAGCCGGTTGTTCTCGCCGATAAAGTTGGCAACAAAAGTGTTTTTCGGCTCTTCATAGAGCATGCGCGGCGGAGCGATTTGCTGGATTTCACCTTGGTGAAACACGGCAACGCGATCGGACATGGTCAGCGCTTCACCCTGGTCGTGGGTCACGTAGACCACGGTCACGCCCAGGCGTTGGTGCAGGTGTTTGATTTCCATCTGCATGTGTTCACGCAGTTGTTTGTCCAGCGCCCCCAAGGGTTCATCCATCAGCACCAGCTGCGGCTCGAACACCAGCGCACGGGCCAGCGCCACGCGTTGCTGCTGGCCGCCAGACAGCTGGGCCGGGTAGCGCTGGGCGAAGGCGTCGAGCTGAACCATGCTCAGCACCCGTTTGACCCGCTGACTGATATCGGTTCGGTTCAACCCGCGCACCGACAGGGGAAAGCCGAGGTTTTCGGCCACGGTCATGTGCGGGAACAACGCATAGTTTTGAAACACCATGCCAATGTCGCGCTTGTGTGGCGGCACGTTGTTGATTGAGCGCCCGGCCAGCAAAATTTCACCGGCAGTGGGCGTCTCGAAACCGGCCAGCATCATCAGGCTGGTGGTTTTGCCCGAACCGGAAGGCCCGAGCAAGGTCAGGAACTCGCCTTTGCGAATCTCCAGATTGAGATCTTTGACGATCAGGTTTTCACCGTCGTAGCTCTTTTGCACGCCACGAAAGCTGACCAGAATCTCATCCGCCCCAGCGCTTGCACCGACCTCACTCATAACCACACCTTTTGTTTTGGACTGCCGTAGGCCAAGACTAAAGAAGCGGCTACCCCACAGAAATCGGGAGGCAAGAGAGATTCACATCAGGAGGTTGGAAAGCTTTGGGTAGGGATTGCCCTACAGGGATGTCGTGAATAGAACGGTTAGGCGCGGCAAACCCTGCAGCAGGGCCCGGGGTCGGCCAACCAGGGTCGTAAACAGATATGCCAGCACAAAACATCATCCCGTAGCAGCTGCCGAAGGAGCGAGGCTGCGTTCGACGATGCAGTCGTCGCAGAACCGCAAAGCGCGCTGGGCCAGGCAGACCCGGGACTCAGGATTCACGGTCGCTGCGCAACAGGACGCAGCCTTCGGCAGCTGCTACGAAGTCACGCTACAACAACTTATGTTCCATCGCGTACTTCACCAGTTCGGCCAGCGACGTGACATTGAGCTTTTGCATCAACCGCGCCTTGTGGGTGCTGATGGTCTTGCTGCTCAGCGCCAGCTGCTGGGCAATGTCATTGACGTTAACGCCCTGGGCCAGGCGCTTGAACACCGAAAACTCACGTTCGGACAGCAAGGCATGTAAGGGTCTTGAATCAGTCAGGCCGACTTCGAACACCATACGGTCAGCCAGGTCCGGGTCGATGTAGCGCCCTCCTGCCGCGACCTTGCGGATCGCCATCAGCAGTAGTGCCGGATCGCTGTCTTTGGTGGCATAGCCCGCCGCGCCAAACTTCAGCGCCCGTGCCGCCATTTGCGCTTCATCGTGCATCGACAACACCAGAATCGCCGGTGGATTGTTTAAGGCCCGAATACGAGGTATCGCTTCAAGGCCATTGACCCCCGGCATGGAGATGTCCAGCAGTACCACCTCACATGGCACATGACGCAAGGTTTCCAGCAACTGCTCGCCATTGCTGGCCTCACCGACTACCAGCAGGTCTTTGGCCAGGCCGATCAATTGCTTGATCCCTTCACGCACAATGGTGTGGTCTTCTGCTACCAGTACACGAATCACGAGCATTTCCTCATCAACTTTTATCAACCAAGGGCACGCGTACAATCAGGGTCGTTCCCTCCCCCGGAACACTGTGCAAAAACAAGGTTCCACCCAACATCAAGACCCGCTCTCGCATCCCCACAACGCCGAAGGAAGTCGGCCTGCCAGTCGCAGGCACAAAGCCTTGCCCATCATCGCTGATACTCAGGCACAGATCCTTGCCCTCCACACTCAAGGTCAACTCAACCGTGTGCGCATGGGCATGGCGCATCACATTGGTCAGAGCCTCTTGCAAGATGCGGAACAAGCCCACTTCCTTGGCCGCACCAAGCGGCGGCAAGTGCTCCGGCACCTGAACCAGACACGGGATGTGCGTACGCGCTTCAAAGCGTCTGGCCTGCCACTCGATGGCCGAGCTGATACCCGCATCCAGAATCGGCGGACGCAGTGACGTAGCCACGTCGCGCACTAACTGGAAGAGCTGGGCAATCAACTTTTTCATGCTGTTGAGCCGCTCATTCAACCCTGGGTCCAGCTGCGCATACGCCAGCTCGCACATCGAGGTTTCCAACTTGAGCACCGTCAACATCTGCCCCAACTCATCATGAACTTCACGGGCGATGCGCGCCTTCTCTTCTTCGCGCACGCTTTCAAGGTGCGCAGACAATTCGCGCAACTGCCCACGGGAGCTGTCCAGCTCGAGTTCAATACGTTTGCTCTCGCTGATATCCCAGACAATACCGTCCCACACTACGGTGCCATCATCCAGACGACGGGTAATCGCTTTGATCTCGGCCCAGCGCTGCTCGCCTTGGCGGGTCAAAATCCGACCTTGCCATGACCAGTCACTGTCACTGTCCAACGCCAGATCCTGCACACGATGGTAATCAGCCCTGTCATCAGGATGCACTAGGCTGCGCAGCCCTACCTCGCGCAGGCGCAGCGTAGCCGGGGAAAAACCGGCCAGGCTTTCGCTGCCTTCACTGATGTAGGGGAAGTCCAACTCGCCCGTCAGCAACGAGCGTTCCAGACGAAAGACAAGCCCCGGGACGTTGGCGGCAATCCCCTGTAAGCGCGCATCGCTTTCTTGCAAGGCGGCCTGCACCCGGTGCCGCTCAGTGATGTCATTGAGGTATACCACCAAATATTCTGCCGTCTGAAAACGCAGAAAACTCAAGGTCACATCGGCGGGAAACTCACTGCCATCGGCGCGAACGCAGAGGGTTTCACTGCGGTGCACGCCCTCTTTTCGATTTCGCGCGCGCCGCCACATATTCAGCCAGCGGTCCATGTTCAGGCCCGGTTCAAAATCGCTTAACGGTCGATCCAGCACAGCCCCCGGCTGGTAGCCGAGCATGACTTCCGCCGCCCGATTGGCATAGCGCACGTGACTGTCCCAGTTGACCCATAAAATACCCACCGGGCTTTGGTCGATCGAGAACTGGCTCAAGCGTAGCGCCTGGGCGCTGGCCGTACGCAAGACGATGTCTTCACGTGCGCTGAGTAAAGCGCGCTCCAGTCCTGTTTGCTGACGACGCTGCCACACCACAATCGCCATGCTGGCCAGTAACAGCGCACCCATCAGCAGGCTCAGGTTCTGCCAAAAGCCGGGCGATGGCCCAAGATGCGGATACTTGGGCTGCAGCCAGCGGCTGTGCAGTTGCTCCATGTCCCGCGCCGGGATCGCATGCAACCCGCGCTCAACGATGCCGGCCAACTGCGGCCAGTCGCGGCGCGTCGCCACCCGCAACAACTGCGGCAAACCTACATCACCCACCACGGCCAGCTCTGCGAACTCCGGTTCGACAGACAAACGACTGAGCTGTGCCTCATCGATGACGGCATAAGTCGCTTGCTGACTGAGCAACAGTTGCAGGGCCTGGCGCTCCAGAGGCACACCTTGCAAGTTGAGGCCGGGGTAACTGCTGCGCAAAAAATCGGCCGTGGCACTGGGCATGCGCACCGCGACCCGGGTCTGGCTGTCGACTCTCTCCAGATCCACCGAACCGGTGCCATTGCGCGTGCCCACCAATAACTGGGGCACACGCATGTAAGGATCGGAAAACTGCCACAACCGCAAACCCGCGGGGGTTTGGGTCAACCCGGGCACTAGATCGATTTCTCCGGCACGGGCAGCTTGTTCAAGTTGTGCCAGGTCCTGATAGTTGCGCCATATCAGTTCGACATCCAGCGCCTGAGCCAGCCACTTCATCAGCTCGACGTTGGCTCCCGAAAGCTGCTGCAACCGCTGATCAAACTTGGCATAGGGCGCCTGCAAGACCAGTCCCACCCGAAGTTCCTTGTGCTGGGCCAGCCACTCGCGTTGATCCGCCGACAGTTGGGCCGCAGGCACAGACGCCGCATTGCCCATTAAGGGCAGCCATAACCAGCCGATAACCCACAGATAGCAAAAACGTCTCATCTAAACGCCCACACCCTGACAAATACTGATCAACCCATTACGCTGCCGGGACTACTTCTGGCCTGGAATAACTGATGTTTTCTTATCGTCTGGCATTGCCGGCCTTGTGCTTGTCGCTGTTGTTGCCACTCGCCTCGCCTGCGCTTGCAACCGAAACCGAGGCCCAGCCCAAACCTGCCGTGCGTGAGCCGCTGCCCGAGCGCAGCCAGGAAGACGCCGCCGCTCTTGAGCGACAAGTTCCGCAGCACGAACAGCAACAGCTTCAAGCGCCGGGCGACAGTTTTCTTACCCTCTGGAAACCTGCCAATAGCAACGCCCCCAAAGGTGCGGTAATCATCATCCCCGGGGCCGGCGAAACCGCCGACTGGCCGCTGGTGGTAGGCCCTCTGCGCAATAAGCTGCCGAACGCCGACTGGGCCAGTTTGAGTCTGAGCTTGCCGGACATGCAAAGCGAAGCCAGTCAGGCGCGAGAAGTCGAAGCAGAAAAAACTCCTACGTCATTAACGACAGACAGTAGCAGCAAAGCAGCCAGCACCACAGCCAAACCCATCGAGCAGGCGGCCAGTGCTGGCACCGAAAATGCGGAGCCCGAGACCGCTCAAACCGTAGATGCTTTGAACGAAGCTGATGCCGAACGCATCTTTGCTCGCATCGACGCAGCTATTTCCTATGCCCAGCAACACAACATGCGCAGTATTGTCTTGCTCGGCCATGGCACGGGCGCCTACTGGGCATCGCGTTATATCAGCGCAAAGCATCCGGCCCAGATCCAGAAACTGATCATGATTTCTGCTCGCAACCCCGTTCAGGCCACGTCAGAGTTGAGTCAACTGACAGCTGGCCTCAACGTGGCACTGCTGGATATCTTCTATAAAGACCAACCACTCGCCCGCGAAGCCGCCTTGCAAAGGGTGCAGGCAAGCAAGCGCGCCAACGGGTCGAATTTCAAGCAAGTGGGATTGTTCGCCACCCCAGGAAACCGGGATGGCGAACAGGAGCAACTGTTTCGTCGAGTTCGCGGCTGGCTCAGCCCGCAGCCTGTGGATAAGTGAACGGCGCTAAAACCCGCGCTGTTCACGAATAAAAGCGTAGGCCTGATGCAGCTCACGGGTTTTTTCCGTGGCCTCTCGCACCTGAACTGCACTGGCACCTGTGCCAGCAACCTTGTCAGGATGATGACGGCTGAGCAGCCGTCGATAGGCGCGCTTGATCTGCTCAGGATCACTGGTGGCCGTCACCCCCAGCAAATTCAATGATTGCTGATAAGTACCGCCGCGAGTCGCCAGCGGTTTTTTATGGACGTCATATTCGCCCCCCAGTGCCAGAACCCGCTGCCGTGTCCAGCCCAGCCAGCCCCCCCAGAGTGCAATCAACTCTCGTTCCTGGGGCGCAACACGGCCATCAGCCAGTATCATCCGCCAGCAGGCCCGCAACACACCTTCTGCCGCATGGGGCTGAGCTTTAAGACGCCGCAGGTAGCCACGCAGCGAATCATTGCCGGACTTGCCGCGATTGAACGCGGCAATGGCACGCTTCTGCGCTGCGGGCTCCATGTCGAGCTGACGCATTTCAAGCCGCGCCTGCTCGATATGTTTGTCCACCACTCGCCCACCGCTTTTTGCCAGCCGACCGAGCAGCAAAAACAACAGCTCATCGTTGCGCAACACCGGCCGGGCGCCAAGGCGCTCAAGCAGGTGTGCCCAACTGTGCAGTTGCAAGCGCCGGTCCAGCGCTTGCCCTAATAAAGCACCGAGCATGGCCCCCGGAATGCTGGCAATAAAAAAACCCGCTCCGGCTCCAACAAGAGTCCCTGGCCATAGCATGTTAGCGAGCGCCCTCAATCAGCGACTCGACCTCGGCCAAGCGCTCATGCGTGCCCACATCGACCCAATGCCCGAGTAAACGCTCACCCGTCACTTGCCCTGCGGCCATTGCCTTGCGCAGTAGCGGTGCCAGCTTGAATGCACCCGCAGCGCATTCTTTAAACAGCACAGGGTGGAGCACTGCAATACCGCTGTAGGTCAGCGTATCGCCACCCGACACCCCATCTTCAACCTGCTTGCCGATCAGGCAGAAATCTCCCGTAGTGTGATGCGCCGGGTTATCCACCAATACCAGGTGGGCCAGCCCCGTCAGCGGTTGACGCAAGGCGCCAAAGTCGTAATCGGTCCAGATATCGCCGTTTACCACCGCAAAAGGTTCATCCCCCAACAACGGCAACGCCTTGAAGATCCCGCCACCGGTTTCAAGCGGCTCGCCCTCCGGGGAGTAATGGATGCTGACACCAAAACGCGAACCGTCGCCCAGGTGATCTTCAATCTGCTGGCCCAGCCAGGCGTGATTGATCACGATCTCGGTAAAGCCCGCGGCCGCCAATGCCCGCAAGTGGTACTCGATCAGTGGCACACCGCCAGCGCAAATCAATGGTTTAGGCGTGTGCAAGGTCAATGGCCGCAAGCGCTCGCCCTTGCCGGCAGCCAGAATCATCGCCTTCATGCATCAGCCTCACTGACGAGACCAAGGCTGGCGAACAGCTCACCCAACTCTGCCAACTCAGGACGCCGCGCCAAAACCCCTTCTATATAAGAGAAGAAGCGCGGCACATCGGCCAGGTAACGCGGCTTGCCATCACGGTGGCAAATGCGGGCAAAAATGCCGATCACTTTCAAATGCCGTTGCACACCCATCAGGTCGCTGGCGCGCAGGAACTCCTCAAAGTTCGATTGCACCGGGATACCCAAGGGCAGTGCCAGCTTCCAGTAGTCCTGCAACCAGGCACGCACCCGCTCTTCGGGCCAGCTTAGAAAGGCGTCCTTGAACAGGCAGGTGATGTCATACGTCACCGGGCCATACACGGCGTCCTGAAAATCCAGCACGCCAGGATTGGGAATACTGAGCATCAGGTTGCGCGGCATAAAGTCGCGGTGTACCAGCACTTTGGGCTGTGCCAGCGCACTGTCGATCAGCAGTGTGCTGATCCGTTGCCAGGCAGACAGTTGCTGTTCATTGAAGTCAACACCCAGGTGAGCCCGTACGTACCACTCGGGGAACAACTCAAGCTCGCGGCGCAACAAAGCCACGTCATAGCTGGGCAAAGGCTCGACCATCGGCAACTGCTGAAAGGCCAGCAGGGCTTCGATCGCGTCCTTGAACAACTCATCGGCGTTGGCGCTGTTAATCACGTCGAGAAAGGTTTTGTTGCCCAGATCGTTGAGTAAAAGAAAGCCGCGATCGAGGTCCTGAGCATGAACTTTCGGCACGTTTATCTGGCAGGTGCGCAAGAAATCGGCAATATCGACGAAAGGTTTGCAGTTTTCCTGGGGCGGCGGCGCATCCATGACGACAAAACTGCGACCCTCGCCTTCCCAGCGAAAATAGCGTCTGAAACTCGCATCGCTACTGGCAGCAGTCAACGTGGCCGGGGGCACAGGACCCCAACCCTCATTCGCGAACAAGGTTGCCAACTGCTCATCCAGCCAAACTTTCAGGTGTTGCAAGCGTACATCTTGGTCAGGCATTACAAGGGTCTCCGACGGTGCTAGCCGTCAAGCGGGTCATGCTTTATTATCCAGAATCTTTTCCAGACCATCGATAGGCGTGCGGTCCCCCACCGCGGGCTGATGGCACGCAGGAAGCCCGGACTAATAAGATGGCATTGAAATCCCCCGCGTTTCGTAAAAAATTTCCGTTGCTGGTAACCGGCAGTTTGCTGGCCATGCAACCTCTAGCCACGCCGTTCGCTTTTGCTGAGGAGCAGTATGACTGTTCCGTGTCGGCTACGGGTGGCTGGGATTGCGCACCAAAAACCAGCGTGGCGCAACTGCCACCGCGTCCGGCGCATGCCGACGGGGCTGTCGGTGCCAGCGGTGAAACCAGCGAGCAGGTCAAACAGGCCCCGCTGGTGACCGAGGCCAAAGGCCGTGCGCTGAAAGCGCGCAGTGACGACTACAGCCATCTCGACTGGGTGCCACGGGACAAACTGACCGCAGCGCAACTGGCCGAGACCGGTCCGTACTGCTCCGGTTCGTACGTAGAGCCCATCCGTCCGGGCATGAACGACCCCACCAGCAAAAGCGACTCCCCGACCTTTATCGGCGCCAAGGCTTCCCGCTATCAGCAGGAAGAGCAGATCGCGACGCTGGCCGGTGACGTCGTCATGCGCCAGGGCAGCATGCAGATCGAAGCCGACGAAGCCAGCCTGTATCAGGCTGAAAGCCGTGGCGAGCTCAATGGCAAGGTGCGTCTGCGTGACAACGGCGCCCTGATCGTCGGCGACCACGCCGATGTTCAACTGGACACGGGTGCTGCCAAGGTCGATAACGCCGAATACGTGCTGCACAAGTCGCGCATTCGTGGCAGTGCACTGTACGCAAAACGCGCTGAAGACTCGATCATCCGACTCAAGGACGGTACGTACACCACGTGCGAGCCAAACAGCAACGCCTGGCAGCTCAAGGGCAATAACATCACGTTGAACCCGGCTACCGGTTTCGGTACGGCGACCAACGTGACACTGCGGGTCAAGGACATTCCAGTGTTCTACACCCCGTACATTTATTTCCCGATCGACGATCGCCGCCAGTCCGGTTTCCTGCCGCCGTCTTTCAGCAGCAGCTCCGACACCGGCTTTATGCTCGTGACCCCGTACTACTTCAACCTGGCACCGAACTACGATGCCACGTTGTACCCGCGCTACATGACCAAACGCGGTTTGTTGATGGAAGGCGAGCTGCGCTACCTGACCGAGTCCAGCGAAGGTCAGTTCGGTGCCGCGTACCTCAACGACGACAACGACGATCGCAAGCGCCAGACCGACTACACCGACAAGCGCTACATGCTCAACTGGCAGCACAAGGGCGGCCTGGACTCCCGCGTACTGACCGAAGTCGACTACACCAAGATCAGCGACCCGTATTACTTCCAGGATCTGGAAAGTGATCAGATCGGCGTTGAAAGCCGTGACTACCTGAATCAGCAAGGTGCTGTCAGCTATCGTGGCGACAGCTACACCGCCAGGCTGAACGCACAGGCCTATCAACTGGCCACCGTTACTCAGATCACGCCTTACAACATGCTGCCGCAGCTCACCCTCAATGGTGCACTGCCACAGCAACCGGGCGGCCTGAACATTGCCTACAACACCGAGCTGGTTCGATTCGATCGCAGCCTCGAAAACGGCAACTACACCAACGAAGATGGCACAGTAGATCCTCGCCTAGACAACAACGTAACGGGCCTGGCTCGAGCCAACGGCACACGAATGAACCTTGCTCCGAGTGTCAGCCTGCCGCTGAACTGGAGTTATGGCTACCTCACGCCGTCCCTCAAGTACATGTATACGCAGTACGACCTGGATCTGGATGGCAAGGGTAAAGGGCAACTTGCTGCTGGAGATAAATTCGACAGTTCGGTCAGCCGCAGCGTGCCAATCGCCAGCGTCGACAGCGGCCTGTACTTCGACCGCAACACCAACTGGTTCGGCACCAACTACCGCCAGACCCTGGAGCCGCGTGCGTTCTATCTGTATGTCCCTGAACGCAATCAGGACGACATCCCGATTTTCGACACCAGCGAGAGCACCTTCAGCTACTCCTCGCTGTGGCGTGACAATCGCTTTACGGGTACTGACCGCGTCGGCGACGAGAACAAGCTGTCGCTGGGCCTTACCAGCCGCCTGATCGAAGACAACGGCTTTGAACGTCAACGTATCAGCGTGGGCCAGGCCTACTATTTCAAGGACCGCAAGGTTCAGTTGCCTGGTATTGAAGACGACCGCAAAGACGCAACCTCCGGCATGTCTCCTTATGCGCTGGAATACGCTTATCGCTTCAACCGCGACTGGCGTGCAACCGCCGACTACAACTGGGATCCGGAAACCCGCAGCCCGCGTTCTGGCAGTGCGATGATGCACTACCAACCTGAAGACAACCCGAACAAGGTCGTCAACATCGGCTATCGCTATCGCAACGACCAGGTTCGCTATGACCAGTACACCGGCAAGTGGACCGTCGGCGGTGGCGATTTCGGTACTAAGGGCGAACCGGGTTACATCAAGGATTACTACAAAATCCAGCAGCACGACTTCTCGGTTATCTGGCCGATCGTGCCGCAATGGAATGCCATCAGCCGCTGGCAGTACGACTACAACCGCAACCGTACCCTGGAAGCCTTCGGTGGTTTCGAGTACGACAATTGCTGTTGGAAGCTTCGTCTGATCAGCCGTTATTGGGTATCCAACGACGAGTACACCCAAGCAGCCCCTCTTAACGAGAAGGGCGACCATGGTCTCTTCCTCCAAGTTGTGCTGAAAGGTCTCGGTGGCGTTGTTGGCACCAAAGTAGAGAGCTTCCTCGACAAAGGCATCCAAGGTTATCGTGAACGTGAAGATCAAGCTTTCTGAGTGTCTGCGCCCGCTAATGCTGGGCGCGTTGTTCCTGGGTACTGCAGCTAGCGCTGCGGTACAGCCCCTGGATAAAGTGGTGGCCATTGTCGATAACGACGTGATCATGCAGAGCCAACTGGATCAGCGTGTCCACGAAGTTCAGCAAACCATCGCCAAGCGCGGGCAGGGCGTACCGCCTGCCAGCGTTCTGGACCAGCAGGTGCTTGAGCGCCTGATCGTTGAAAACCTGCAATTGCAGCTCGGCGAGCGCTCGGGAATCCGTATCACGGATGAAGAGCTGAACCAGGCTATCGGCACCATTGCCCAGCGCAATAACATGACCATCGAACAGTTCCGTCAGGCCCTGGCCCGCGACGGTCTGTCTTATGAAGATGCCCGTGAGCAGGTGCGTCGCGAGATGATCATCAGTCGTGTGCGTCAACGTCGTGTGGCTGAGCGCATCCAGGTAACGGATCAGGAAGTGAAAAACTTCCTGGCGTCGGACCTGGGCAAAATGCAGATGTCCGAAGAATACAATCTGGCCAACATCCTGATCCCAACGCCTGAGAGCGCGAGCTCGGATGCCATCCAGAACGCCGCCAAACAAGCTGAAGAAGTCTACAACAAGCTCAAGCAAGGCGCGGACTTCGGCCAAATGGCTATCGCCCGCTCCGGCAGCGACACGGCACTTGAAGGCGGCGACATGGGTTGGCGTAAAGCGGCTCAACTGCCACCTCCTTTTGACCGCATGCTCAGCGAGATGCCTGTAGGTGACGTTACACCCCCGGTGCGTACGCCTGGCGGCTTCATCATTCTCAAGCTGAACGCAAAACGCGGCGGCGAATCAGTGGTTGTGGACGAAGTACATGTTCGCCACATCCTGATCAAGCCAAGCGAAATTCGTAGCGAAGCGGCCACCAAGGCGCTGGCGGATAAACTTTACGAGCGCATCAGCGCCGGTGAAGACTTTGCTGAACTGGCTAAGAATTACTCTGAAGACCCGGGTTCCGCTCTGAATGGCGGCGATCTGAACTGGGTTGATCCTAACTCGCTGGTTCCGGAGTTCCGTGAAGCCATGGCCGACACACCGCAAGGCGTGTTGTCCAAACCATTCAAAAGCCAATACGGCTGGCATGTTCTGGAAGTCCTTGGCCGTCGCGCCACTGACAGCACCACCCAGGCACGCGAGCAACAGGCAATGAACGCTTTGCGTAACCGCAAGTACGACGAAGAGCTTCAATCCTGGCTGCGTCAGATCCGCGACGAAGCCTATGTTGAAATCAAGCTCCCTGGTGCTAACGGAGCAGATAGCGCAGATCAGGCCACGCAGTGAAAACACAGCGCTTTGCCCTCACACCCGGTGAACCGGCAGGCATAGGTCCAGACCTGTGCCTGCTGCTCGCCTCGCAACACCAGCCACACCCCCTGATCGCCATCACCAGCCGCGACCTGCTCATTGAGCGGGCCGCGCAGCTCGGTGTGGCTGTCAGCCTGCTACCGGTAGAACCTGGCAACTGGCCCGAGCAACCGGCACCTGCAGGCAGTTTGTACGTATGGGATACACCCCTAAATGCCACCGTCACCGCTGGCACGCTGGATAAGGCTAACGCAGCCTTTGTGCTGCAAACCCTGACCCGCGCGGCCCAAGGCTGCGTCAGTGGCGACTTTGCAGGAATGATCACCGCCCCTGTGCATAAAGGCGTGATCAACGAAGCGGGTATTCCGTTTTCTGGACACACCGAATTCCTCGCCGACCTGACTCATACTGAACAAGTCGTGATGATGCTTGCCACTCGCGGACTGCGCGTGGCTCTGGCAACCACTCACTTGCCACTGCGTCAGGTCAGCGATGCAATCACCCCCGAGCGACTGATGCGGGTTACCCGTATCCTGTACGCCGACCTGCAACAAAAATTCGGCATCGCCCAACCGCGTATCCTGGTTTGCGGGCTAAATCCCCATGCCGGTGAAGGCGGGCATTTAGGCCATGAAGAAATCGATATCATCGAACCAACCCTGGAGCGCCTGCGCAGCGAGGGCATGGACCTGCGTGGCCCGCTGCCTGCCGACACTCTGTTTACCCCAAAATATCTGGAACACTGCGACGCAGTGCTGGCGATGTACCACGACCAAGGCCTGCCCGTACTCAAGTACAAAGGGTTTGGTGCCGCAGTCAACATCACCCTGGGCTTACCGATTATCCGCACCTCTGTCGACCACGGCACCGCCCTGGATCTGGCGGGTAGCGGCAAGATCGACACCGGCAGCCTGCAAGTCGCCCTGGAAACCGCCTACCAGATGGCCGAGACCCGTATATGAACGAGCAATACCAACACAAGGCGCGCAAGCGTTTTGGCCAGAACTTCCTGCACGATGCTGGCGTAATTGACCGCATTCTGCGCGCCATCCACGCCAAGGCTGACGATCGCCTGCTGGAGATCGGCCCGGGCCAGGGCGCCCTGACCGAAGGCATCCTCAACAGCGGTGGCCAACTTGACGTCGTGGAACTCGACAAAGACTTGATCCCGATCCTCAATCGGCAATTCGCAGGGATGAGTAACTTCACTCTGCACCAGGGTGATGCGCTGAAGTTCGACTTCAAAAGCCTCAACGCAGCACCGCGCACCCTGCGAGTGGTCGGCAACCTGCCGTACAACATCTCCACACCGCTGATTTTTCACCTGCTGAAAAACGCCGACCTGATCCGCGACATGCACTTCATGCTGCAAAAAGAAGTGGTTGAACGCATGGCAGCCGGCCCGGGCGGTGGCGACTGGGGTCGTCTTTCGATCATGGTCCAGTACCACTGCCGCGTCGAACACCTGTTCAACGTAGGTCCTGGTGCCTTCAATCCGCCGCCAAAGGTTGATTCGGCAATTGTCCGCCTGGTGCCGCACGAAGTGCTACCACACCCGGCCAAGGACCATCGACTGCTTGAACGCGTGGTGCGTGAAGCCTTCAACCAGCGCCGCAAAACCCTGCGCAACACCCTTAAAGCCTTGCTCAGCAACGATGAAATCGAAGCCGCCGGCGTCGATGGCAGCAAACGCCCCGAGCAACTCGACCTTGCCGCCTTTGTACGCTTGGCCGACAAGCTCAGCGAACAACCTGTCGTAGCGCCCGCTGCCGACTGATTGCCGTGAAAAACGGGTACCTTGCCAGACGCCACGTCTGGCCTAGTACCCGTTGTTTGGCCTAGACTCAGGCATCAGTTTTATCCCGAACTGTGTCTTCGCTTTCAAGTAAGGCCTCTCGCATGCACGATCCCCGCTACCTGGTCGACGTCAGCGTCGTCACGCGTTACCTGCCAGAACAATCGCAGCCTGAACATCAGCGTTTTGCCTTTGCCTACACCATCACGGTGCGTAATAACGGCTCAATACCCGCAAAACTATTGTCCCGGCACTGGGTAATCACCGACGGCGATGGCCATGTTGAAGAAGTTCGTGGTGCAGGTGTTGTGGGCTTACAGCCCACGATCGAACCTGGCAGCGAACACTCCTACAGCAGCGGCTCGGTCATCACGACCAAAGTCGGCACCATGCAAGGCAGCTACCTGATGCACGCTGAAGACGGTCATGAATTCAAAGCCGTCATTGCCCCCTTCCGCCTTGCGGTACCCGGGGCCCTGCACTGATGGCGGTGTATGCCGTTGGCGACCTGCAAGGCTGCTTGACGCCTCTCAAACGCCTGCTCGAACGTGTAGCCTTCGACCCCGGTAAAGACAAGCTCTGGCTGGTAGGCGATCTGGTCAACCGCGGCCCGGAATCGCTGGAAACCCTGCGCTTTTTGTACCGCATGCGAGAATCACTGGTGTGCGTGCTGGGCAACCATGACCTGCACCTGCTGGCCGTGGGCCACAACGCCGAGCGCCTGAAAAAAGGCGATACCCTGCGTGAAATTCTCCTGGCTCCCGATTGCGATGAGCTGCTCAACTGGTTGCGCCAGCAACCTTTGCTGCACCACGATGCCGAGCGCAACATTGCACTGGTGCATGCAGGAATACCGCCGCAGTGGACTCTGAAAAAAGCCCTAAAGTGCGCCAGTGAAGTCGAACATGCTTTGCGCGATGACAACCTCATCGGCCCTTACCTGGACGGTATGTACGGCAACGACCCTGCCAAGTGGGACAACGAACTGACTGGCGTCACCCGCCTGCGGGTGATCACCAACTATTTTACCCGCATGCGTTTTTGTACCCGAGAAGGCAAGCTCGACCTCAAAAGCAAAGAAGGCATCGGCAGCGCACCTCCAGGCTACGCGCCATGGTTCAGTTATAACGAACGCAAAACCCAAGGGCTCAAGATCATCTTTGGGCATTGGGCAGCGCTGGAAGGCAACTGCAAGGAGCCTGGCATCTTCGCACTCGATACTGGCTGTGTCTGGGGCGGGGCCATGACCCTCCTCAATGTCGATACCGATCAGCGTCTGATCTGCGATTGCGACGACCCGGCCATTGCGGCACCCTCCCTCGCACTGCAAACCGCCCCACCTTCCCAACCCTTGGGCGCCGGCTAACCGCGCCCGCTGTCAGGCCACAGGAATCTCCCATGACCGAATTCAAACGTATCCCGCCAGAGCAGGCCCAGGCCTTGCGTGAACAAGGCGCCGTCGTTGTTGATGTGCGTGACCCACAGGCCTTTGCCGCCAGCCATATCAGCGGCGCGAAGCACCTGGACAATCACTCTCTGCATGATTTCATTGCCAACGCCGACCTTGACGCCCCACTGATCGTTGCCTGCTATCACGGCAATTCCAGCCAAAGCGCCGCGGCGTATTTGGTGAGTCAGGGTTTCAGCGAGGTCTACAGCCTGGATGGCGGCTTCGAACTGTGGCGCGCAACTTATCCGAACGAAACGGCCCAGAGCACTGCCGAATAATATTTTTTTCAGCGCTAGCCCCCGTGATCAGAGGGCTGGCGCCCTGCCTGACCAACGGTCTGGCGCAACAATTCATGCATCTCGCCTTGACCTCCCGGATTACCAACTATCCTTTACCTCAGGCCATCCAAATCTGGGGAGAGCCGGTACACCGGCGAATGGATCATCGGTAGTAACTTCAAGGGCTTAGCCACCTTGATGGTGTCCTGGGGGGTACACAGCAGCTGAAATGCTGCTGCATGCCAGCACTCGAACTGACCGATCTATCGCCGACTCCACGTATCGAGCGAGGTGACGTCATGAGTATTTTTAGCCACTTCCAACAACGCTTTGAATCCACACGCCAGGAAGAGCTCACGCTCCAGGAGTATCTGGAGTTGTGCAAGCAAGACAAGAGCACTTATGCCTCTGCTGCTGAAAGGCTACTGCTGGCCATTGGTGAACCGGAACTGCTGGACACCTCAAACGACTCTCGTCTGTCACGAATCTTCTCCAACAAGGTGATTCGTCGTTATCCGGCCTTCGAAGACTTCCATGGAATGGAAGAATGCATTGACCAGATCGTCTCTTACTTCCGCCATGCCGCGCAGGGCCTGGAAGAGAAGAAACAAATCCTCTACCTGCTGGGTCCCGTCGGGGGCGGCAAGTCATCCCTTGCCGAAAAGCTCAAACAACTGATCGAGAAGGTACCTTTCTACGCGATCAAGGGCTCACCGGTCTTTGAGTCGCCTTTGGGCCTGTTCAACGCCACCGAAGATGGTGCGATCCTCGAAGAAGACTTCGGCATCCCGAAACGCTACTTGAGCACCATCATGTCGCCGTGGGCCACCAAGCGTCTGGCCGAATTTGGTGGTGACATCAGCCAGTTCCGGGTGGTCAAACTCTACCCCTCGATTCTCAACCAGATCGGGGTCGCCAAAACCGAACCCGGCGACGAAAACAACCAGGACATCTCAGCTCTGGTCGGCAAGGTTGATATTCGAAAACTGGAAGAATTCCCCCAGAACGACGCCGACGCCTACAGTTACTCGGGCGCGCTGTGCCGGTCCAACCAGGGCCTGATGGAGTTCGTGGAGATGTTCAAGGCACCGATAAAGGTGCTGCACCCATTACTGACTGCCACTCAAGAGGGCAACTACAACAGTACCGAAGGCCTGGGGGCGATTCCGTTTACCGGCATCCTGCTGGCCCACTCCAACGAATCGGAGTGGCACACCTTCCGCAACAACAAGAACAACGAAGCGTTTATCGACCGCATCTACATCGTCAAGGTCCCTTACTGCCTGCGCGTCAGTGACGAAGTGAAGATCTACGACAAACTGCTGTTCAACAGCTCACTGGCCAAGGCCCATTGCGCACCCGACACCTTGAAAATGCTGGCCCAGTTCACTGTCCTCTCACGTCTCAAAGAACCAGAAAACTCCAACATCTACTCCAAGATGAGGGTGTATGACGGCGAGAACCTCAAGGACACCGATCCAAAAGCCAAATCTATTCAGGAGTACCGGGACAACGCGGGTGTCGACGAAGGCATGAACGGTCTTTCGACCCGATTCGCGTTCAAAATCCTGTCCAAGGTGTTCAACTTTGACCCGCACGAAATTGCCGCAAACCCAGTTCACCTGCTCTACGTGCTCGAACAACAGATCGAACAGGAACAGTTCCAGGCCGAAACCCGTGAGCGCTACCTACGCTTCCTCAAGGAATACTTGGCACCGCGCTACATCGAGTTTATCGGCAAGGAAATCCAGACGGCTTACCTGGAGTCCTACAGCGAATACGGACAAAACATCTTCGATCGCTACGTGCTGTACGCAGACTTCTGGATTCAGGATCAGGAATACCGCGATCCGGAAACCGGCGAAATCCTCAATCGTGTAGCCCTCAACGAGGAGCTGGAAAAAATCGAAAAACCGGCGGGTATCAGCAACCCGAAAGATTTCCGCAACGAAATCGTCAACTTCGTGCTGCGAGCCCGCGCCAACAACAACGGCAAAAACCCTACCTGGCTCAGCTACGAGAAGCTACGCGTAGTGATCGAGAAGAAAATGTTCTCCAACACCGAGGACCTGCTGCCGGTTATCAGTTTCAACGCCAAGGCGAGCAAAGAGGACCAACAAAAACACAACGACTTCGTCACTCGAATGGTCGAACGCGGCTATACCGACAAACAAGTACGGCTGCTCTCCGAGTGGTACCTGCGAGTCCGCAAGTCGCAGTGAGGCAGCTGTAAGCCTCAAGCCTCAAGCTGCAAGAACCAGGCACACGCAATTGCCTGGACTTGCAGCTTGCAGCTCACAACTTGAAGCTGCCCGGAGGGCCTAATGAGCTATGTGATCGACCGACGCCTCAATGGCAAGAACAAAAGCACGGTGAACCGTCAGCGCTTTCTGCGGCGTTACCGTGACCACATCAAAAAGGCCGTAGAAGAAGCCGTGGGCCGCCGCTCCATTACTGACATGGAACATGGCGAGCAAATCAGCATCCCCGGCCGCGATATCGATGAGCCGGTACTGCACCATGGGCGCGGTGGCAAGCAAACCGTTGTTCACCCTGGCAATAAGGAGTTCACCAGCGGCGAACACATTGCCCGGCCTCAAGGCGGAGCAGGAGCTGGCGGAGGTCCAGGCAAGGCTGGCAACTCCGGCGAAGGCATGGATGAGTTTGTGTTCCAGATCACTCAGGAAGAGTTCCTCGAATTCATGTTCGAAGACCTTGAACTGCCCAATCTGGTCAAACGCAACCTGACCGGAACTGACACCTTTAAAACGGTGCGCGCCGGTATCAGTAACGAGGGCAACCCGTCTCGCATCAACATCATCCGTACCCTGCGCTCAGCTCACGCACGGCGCATTGCCCTGTCTGGCAGCAGCCGGGCAAAACTCAGGGAAGCCAAAGCCGAACTGGAGCGGCTAAAACGCGAAGAACCCGATAATTTCGGCGATATCAAAGCCCTGGAGGCCGAAATCGAGAAACTTAGCGCACGTATTCACCGCGTGCCCTTCCTCGACACCTTTGACCTCAAGTACAACCTGCTGGTCAAGCAACCCAACCCCAGCTCCAAGGCCGTCATGTTCTGCCTGATGGACGTTTCTGGCTCCATGACCCAAGCCACGAAAGACATCGCCAAACGTTTTTTCATCTTGCTGTACCTGTTCCTGAAGCGGAACTACGACAAGATCGATGTAGTGTTTATTCGCCATCACACCAGTGCACGCGAAGTGGATGAGGAGGAGTTTTTCTATTCAAGGGAAACCGGCGGCACCATCGTCTCAAGCGCACTCAAACTGATGCAGGAAATCATGGCCGAGCGCTACCCCACCAATGAGTGGAATATTTATGCAGCGCAAGCGTCTGACGGGGACAACTGGAATGACGACTCACCCATTTGCCGCGACATTCTGATCAACCAGATCATGCCGTTCGTGCAGTACTACACTTATGTAGAAATTACACCGCGTGAACATCAGGCCTTGTGGTACGAATATGAGCGCATCAGCGAGGCGTTTTCTGACACCTTCGCACAGCAACAACTGGTCTCGGCCGGCGATATTTATCCGGTCTTCCGTGAACTCTTCCAGCGCAGGTTAGTGACATGACCGCCAAAGAGAATAAACGCCAACCCATCTCCACTGGTTCAGAGTGGACCTTTGACCTGATCCAGGCGTACGACCGTGAAATCGGCCGCCTGGCCGAGCGCTATGCGCTGGATACCTATCCCAACCAGATCGAAGTCATTACGGCCGAACAAATGATGGACGCCTACGCGTCTGTGGGCATGCCGCTGGGTTATCACCACTGGTCCTATGGCAAACACTTTTTGAGCACTGAAAAATCCTACAGCCGTGGCCAGATGGGGCTGGCCTACGAAATCGTCATCAACTCTGACCCTTGCATCGCTTATCTGATGGAAGAAAACACCATCTGCATGCAAGCACTGGTAGTGGCCCATGCCTGCTATGGGCATAACAGCTTTTTCAAGGGCAACTACCTGTTTCGTACCTGGACGGACGCCAGCTCGATAATCGATTATCTGGTGTTTGCCAAGCAGTACATCATGCAATGCGAAGAGCGCCACGGCATTGATGCGGTTGAAGACCTGCTCGACTCTTGCCATGCCTTGATGAACTACGGTGTGGACCGTTACAAACGACCCGACCCGATCTCCGCCGAAGAGGAACGCCGCCGCCAAAAAGAGCGTGAAGAGCATCTGCAAAAGCAGATTAACGATCTGTGGCGCACCATCCCTAAAAGTGCAGACAAACTTAGCGAAAAGGATAATGCCCGCTTCCCCGACGAGCCTCAGGAAAACATCCTGTACTTTATTGAGAAACACGCTCCACTGCTCGAACCCTGGCAACGCGAAGTTGTACGTATCGTGCGCAAGATTGCACAGTACTTTTACCCACAACGGCAAACGCAGGTGATGAACGAGGGGTGGGCGACCTTCTGGCACTACACCTTGATGAACGATCTTTACGACGAAGGCCTGGTGACCGAAGGCTTCATGATGGAGTTCCTCATTTCCCACACCAGCGTGGTGTTCCAACCCGGCTTTGACAGCCCTTACTACAGCGGCATCAACCCCTACGCACTGGGGTTTGCAATGTATTGCGACATCCGGCGCATTTGTGAACACCCTACCGATGAGGACCGTTACTGGTTCCCCGACCTGGCCGGCAGCGATTGGCTATCAAGCATCAAATTTGCCATGAGCAGCTTCAAGGACGAGAGTTTTATCCTGCAATACCTGTCACCCAAAGTAATCCGTGACCTGAAGTTGTTCAGCATCATGGACGACGATCAAAAGGACGACTTGCTGGTGCCCGCCATTCACGACGAAAACGGTTACCGCATCATTCGTGAAACCCTGGCCGCTCAGTACAACCTGGGCAATCGTGAACCCAACATTCAAATCTGGAGTATCGACCGTCGTGGCGACCGCTCCCTGACCCTGCGCCACCAGCAACATGACCGCAAACCTTTGGGCGACTCAACCGACGAGGTCCTGAAACATCTGCACCGCTTGTGGGGCTTCGATATCCACCTTGAAACACTGCAGGGCGAACAGGTCGTTAAAGTTCATCATGTACCGCCGAGAGGCGATTACGGTGACAATGACCGCGGCCGACTGGATATGGGCGCCATTCACCTGTAACGCACACAGACCTCCGTTAACGCCGCGCACGCGCTATCCTGTCGCGCTAACGGAGGTTTTTTATGCAGATCTATAAAGTTGGCGGCGCCGTACGTGATCGCCTGCTGGGCAAGCCTGTCACCGACATTGATTGGGTGGTGGTTGGCGCAACGGCCGAGCAAATGCTATCCATGGGGTTTCGCCCCGTAGGCTCAGACTTCCCGGTATTTCTTCACCCAAAAACTGGCGACGAATATGCGTTGGCCCGCACCGAGCGCAAAAGTGGTCAGGGTTATGGGGGCTTTATCTTCCATGCCAGCCCAGACGTCACCCTCGAGGAAGATCTGATACGTCGCGACCTGACCATCAATGCGATGGCCGAGGACGAAGCTGGTAATGTCACTGACCCTTACAATGGCCTGCGCGATCTTGAGGAGCGTATTTTACGCCACGTTTCCCCCGCATTCGCCGAAGATCCCCTCAGAGTCCTTCGCGTGGCCCGGTTTGCCGCACGCTACGCGAGCCTTGGCTTTAGCATCGCACCAGAGACACTGGAACTGATGCGCCAACTGTCCAGATCCGGCGAACTACAAGCCTTGACCCCGGAGCGCTGCTGGAAAGAAATTTCCCGCGCACTGATGGAAGACCAGCCTCAGGTGTTTATCGAAGTATTGCGTAGCTGTGACGCGCTCGAGGTGCTGCTGCCCGAGGTGAACGCATTGTTTGGCGTGCCGCAGCCCCCTGCCCACCACCCGGAAATCGACAGCGGCGTTCATACCCTGAGCGTTCTGGAGCAATCTGCACTGCACAAACAACCGCTGACCGTTCGCTGGGCTTGCCTTCTGCACGACCTTGGCAAGGGGCTTACACCGGAGAAAGACTGGCCAAGGCACATTGCCCACGAGCACAAAGGGTTGCGCCTGATCAAAGCCGTAAATGATCGCTACAAAGTGCCGAGGGATTGTCAGGAACTGGCAGTGCTGGTGGGCGAGTACCACACCCACGGCCATCGAGCTCTTGAGCTCAAGGCGTCGACGCTACTGGAGTTATTGCAGCGCTTTGACGTATACCGTCGCCCGCAGCGATTCGAGGAATTTATCGCGGCATGCGAGATGGACGCCAGAGGGCGCCTGGGGCTGGAAAATCGACCATACCCGCAAGCTGACTACTTGCGCGGCGCAGCTCGAGCCGCACTGGCCGTGGCCGTGCAACCACTGCTGGAGCAGGGCTTCAAAGGCCCCGAACTGGGTGAGGCACTGAAGCACGAGCGGCTCAAGGCGCTACAGGCCTACAAAGCTGCGGAAAAATACTGACTCAGAACTTCTGTAGCCGCTGCCGCAGGCTGCGATGGGGTGCGAAGCAGCCCCGAAATATCGAAGGGCCTACGGCCCTTATCGCAGCCTGCGGCAGCGGCTACAGATGCGAAAGCATCTCCAGCGGCGTTAACTGCTCGCCCCGCCACTCAAATGCAGCAGGCGCGAGCACTTGATCGATCTTTGCCTCTGCCCACATCTGAGCAAGAGGCTTGCCCACACCAGGATGCACTTTGTCTGGGGCTATCAAAGACAGTGGCCACAATACGAAAGCGTTCTTGAGAATCTCTGCACGTGGCAACGTCAACCCGTCAAAATTACCGACCAGATCGCCGTAAAACAGCACGTCGATATCCAGAGGCAACCCTTTGCGATCTTGAGCATAACGTCCGTTATCAGCCTCGATCAGCTTTAAACGTCGACTTAACTCGATCAGTGGTAAATCGGTTTTCGCCGACACCACTAGATTGAAAAACGGCCCGCTTTTGATACCCACAGGCTGACTTTCAAACACCGCAGAGCAGTGCATGTCGCACAAAAAATCAGCCAGAGCCTCAAGCCCCGCCAGCAAGTGTTTTTCGCGCTCGATATTACTGCCCAGCCCGAGATAAACCTGAGTTAGCGACATCCGCGCTCAATCTCCACGCCAACCCCGGCGGCCGCTGCAACGGCACCAGGCTTGGTCAGTTTGAGGTGCAACCAGGGAATATTGAACTCACTCATCAATACTTGCGCCAGACGCTCTGCAAAGGTTTCCACCAGCTGGAACTGAGCTTGCTCGGCAAATACCTGAATGCGCGTGGAAACGCTCGCATAATCGAGAGCCAGCGTCAGATCATCGCCAGCGGCAGCCGGACGGTTGTCCCACGCAAAACTCAGGTCAAGACGCAGACACTGACGGATGCCACGTTCCCAGTCATAAGCACCAATTACGGTGTCGACTTCCAGGCCTTCGATAAACACTCTGTCCAAGCACTCTTCTCCGCAGCACGACAAGGGCGCAATGCCCCGTTAGAATCAGGGCGTCCTCGCCCGGAATAGTTAGCATGTTTTGGTTACTGGCGACCCTCGCCTACCTGCTCGGCTCTCTGTCCTTTGCCATTTTGCTCAGCCGCCTGACGGGAACTCCCGATCCGCGAATGAGTGGCTCCGGCAATGCAGGCGCAACCAACATGTTGCGTCTGGCTGGCAAAAAGCTTGCCGTCCTGACCTTGCTCGGCGACCTGTGCAAGGGGCTTTTACCCGTCCTGCTGGCCTATCAACTGGATTTCTCGCTCCAAGACCAGGCCTGGATCGGCATCTGCGCCGTCGTCGGGCACATGTACCCTGCGTACTTCCGCTTTCGCGGCGGCAAAGGTGTCGCCACGGCTGCAGGCATGCTGCTGGGGCTTTACCCGCCTGCGGCATTGCTGGCGGTCGCAGCCTGGCTGCTGACCTTTCAACTGACCCGCACCAGCTCACTGGCCGCGTTGATCGCCACACCCCTGACCCTGCCATTGCTGGCCTGGCAAGAGCCTGCCGCCCTGCTACCCATGAGCGTCCTGACGGCACTGATTGTCTGGCGCCACCGCGGCAATTTACGCGACCTGATGGCTGGGCGCGAACGGCATTTCTGAATATTGCCCGTGAAAAAACCTCACGTGCGATCCAGACACAGCGTTTACAGGGGCTTCAATTGCTCCATCGGCCAGCGCGCCTGCACACTGATCGCCAATGTTTCGTGCTGACCGGCCTGTAAGCGCTGACAACCGGCAAACGCAATCATCGCGCCGTTATCCGTGCAAAATTCCGGCCGAGCGTAATAAACATTGCCATTCATATCGCCGAGCATTTTTTCGAGCGATACACGCAACGCCTTGTTGGCACTCACCCCACCCGCAATCACCAGACGCTTCATCCCCGCGTGCTTCAACGCGCGCTTGCACTTGATCGTTAGTGTCTCAACCACTGCCTGCTGAAACGCCAGGGAGATATCGCAACGGGTTTGCTCAGTATCGTCGCCCGCCGCGACACAGCGCTGCCAGGTGTTCAAGGCGAAGGTCTTGAGGCCGCTGAAGCTGAACTGCAGCCCCGGTCGATCAGTCATGGGCCTGGGGAACACAAAACGCCCCGCAACGCCCTGAGCGGCCAATCGAGCGATCTCAGGACCGCCCGGATAGTTGAGACCCATCATCTTCGCAGTCTTGTCGAACGCCTCACCCGCAGCGTCATCCAGCGTCTCGCCCAACAACTCGTATTGGCCGATGCCATCAACGCGAACCAACTGCGTATGACCGCCCGACACCAACAAAGCGACGAACGGAAATTCCGGGGGCTGCTCTTCCAGCATCGGAGCCAACAAATGGCCTTCCATGTGATGAACACCGAGGGCCGGAATACCCCAGGCAAAGGCCAGCGCCTGAGCGCAAGAAGCCCCAACCAGAAGGGCTCCGACCAATCCCGGGCCAGCCGTGTAGGCAATCGCGTCAATCTCGGTAGGCACGCAGTCAGCCTCAGCCAGCACCTGACGAATCAAGGGCAGCATGCGTTTGACGTGATCCCTTGAAGCCAGCTCCGGAACCACACCGCCATAAGCGCGGTGAAGGTCGATCTGACTGAACAGTGCATCGGCCAAAAGCCCGCGTTCACTGTCGTATAGCGCGACGCCGGTTTCGTCGCAGGAGGTTTCTAATCCCAGTACTAGCATGGGTTTACGCCTTGTAGAGGCTAAATTCGAAGGCGCGCATAATAGTCGCCACTCCCGCCCCCGGCCAGCGGTTTTCGATCAGAGGCTTTGCATTCCGGTCGATGAGGGGTTAACATCCGCAACCCTTAAAAACCGACGTCTTCCAACGCGATTTTGCCTTGAGACGTTGACCCCGGTAATGAATGAAGGTAGCTCTGGATGCCAGCCGTCAAAGTAAAAGAGAACGAACCCTTCGACGTAGCTCTGCGTCGTTTCAAGCGCTCCTGCGAAAAAGCCGGTGTTCTGGCTGAAGTTCGCAGCCGCGAATTTTACGAGAAGCCGACTTCTGAGCGTAAACGTAAAGCAGCAGCTGCTGTTAAGCGTCACGCGAAGAAAGTTCAGCGCGAGCAGCGCCGCGCCGTTCGTCTGTACTAATACACAGACGTTCGTAGCACGCTTCTGCCAAGCCCGGCCTAAAGCCGGGCCGTAGGCAGTTGTTGAAGGTTACATGCTTTATCGTCAAGGCCGCAGATGCGACCGCGACAAGCGCTACATCACGTCAGACCTGGCCTAATAGCCAGCGGTGCACGTCTTTACTGACGAGCCTTCCAAGGCTACCGACGAGCACACCTCTCTGATTTTCCTTAAAGACGATCAGCCCAAGGCACCTCTCCAGTGCCTGCTTATGAGCTATCCGAGACCAGCCATTGGTCAGTGCCGGACTCAGAGCGTAAAAATTATCGATCCCACTCACTCTGATTAAAATGAGCAGAACGGGTTTCGGCAGATACACTTCCCCGAAATAATTGAGCAGACGCCCCACGATCGAGCAGAGCATTCGCCTGCACGCGCGATGACCAAGCCTTTTATACGGACCTATTTCTGCGCAGTGATGACGAGAACGCCATGGCCGGGTTAATCCCCCAGAGCTTTATTGACGACCTTCTGAACCGTACCGATATCGTCGATGTCGTTAGCTCTCGCGTGCAAATGAAGAAAGCCGGCAAAAATTACACTGCCTGCTGCCCCTTCCACAAAGAAAAAACCCCGTCTTTCAGCGTCAGCCCTGACAAACAGTTTTATTACTGCTTTGGCTGCGGCGCGGGTGGCAACGCCCTCGGCTTCATCATGGACCACGACAATCTGGACTTCCCCCAGGCTGTCGAAGAACTGGCCAAAGCCGCCGGCATGGAGATTCCGAGAGAAGAAAGCGGCCGCCCACATAAACCGCGGCAACCGACTGACTCTCCGCTCTACCCACTTCTGACTGCGGCGGCTGATTTTTATCGCCAGGCCTTAAAAATCCATCCAGCACGCAAAGCAGCCGTGGACTACTTGAAGGGCCGCGGCCTGACTGGCGAAATCGCCCGCGACTTCGGCCTGGGATTCGCCCCGCCAGGCTGGGACAACCTGTACAAGCACTTAAGCAGTGACACGCTGCAGCAAAAAGCGATGATCGATGCCGGCCTGCTGGTGGAGAACGCCGAGACCGGCAAACGCTACGACCGTTTTCGCGATCGCGTCATGTTTCCGATCCGCGACAGTCGTGGTCGCATCATCGCCTTCGGTGGCCGAGTGCTGGGCGATGACAAGCCCAAATACCTGAACTCCCCTGAAACCCCGGTCTTTCATAAAGGCCAGGAACTGTACGGGCTGTTCGAAGCACGCAAATTCAATCGTAGCCTCGACGAAATCATCGTGGTTGAAGGCTACATGGACGTCATTGCACTGGCCCAGCAAGGCCTGCGCAATGCCGTCGCCACACTGGGCACCGCCACCAGCGAAGAACACATGAAACGCCTGTTTCGCGTGGTGCCCAGCGTGCTGTTCTGTTTTGACGGCGACCAGGCAGGCCGCAATGCCGCCTGGCGCGCACTGGAAGCCACACTGCCGTGCTTGCAGGACGGTCGGCGCGCACGCTTTTTGTTCCTGCCCGAAGGCGAAGACCCGGACACACTGGTGCGCTCCGAAGGTACTGACGCCTTCAAGGCCCGCATCAACCAGCACGCACAGCCACTGGCCGATTACTTCTTCCAGCAATTAACCGAAGAAGCTGACCCTCGCTCGCTGGAAGGCAAAGCTCATATGGCCACGCTGGCAGCACCGCTGATCGACAAAGTCCCGGGCGCAAACCTGCGGACCTTGATGCGTCAGCGCCTGAGCGAAATTACCGGCCTCACCAGCGAGACAGTCAGTCAACTGGCGCAAAACGCACCTGCAAAACCCCAGGTCCAACCGACTTACGACCCCGGCATTGATTACGATGCAATGCCCGACTACGGCGACTTCCAGCAACCGGACATGTACATCCCTCAACAGGAATGGACTCCGAAAAAGTCTGGTGCCGGCGGCAAAAAGTGGGAAAACAAGCCCTGGGACAAAAAAGGCAAGCGTGGCGGCGAGCGCGAGCAGGCCTGGATCCCCGTAGGCGTTGAACCGCCTACACTGACAGCCCTGCGCACCCTGCTGCACCATCCGCAACTGGCCAAAAAAGTTGAGGATGCCGGGCACTTTGCTGCAGAAGACCAGACTAATAACCAGCTATTGATTGCTCTGGTAGAGGCCGTACAGAAAAATCCTAAGCTAAGCTCTATACAGCTACTGTCCCGCTGGCACGGCACTGAACAGGGCCGCTTGCTGCAAAGACTGCTGGAAAAGGAATGGCTAATTGATGCCGACAACCTTGAACAACAGTTTTTCGACACCATAACTAGCTTGTCAGCTCGCCAACGCGAGCGAAATCTAGAGCAACTTCTTCGAAAAGCACGTCAAGGCGAGCTAAGTAGCGAAGAAAAAAATCAGTTACGCGACCTTCTAAGTCGCAATAATCCCGCATCAAACCCGACCTCAACTGGCGCGTGAGGTCATAGCTAAGGTATAATCCTCGGCTTGTTTTTTGCCCGCCAAGACCTTCAGTGGATAGGGTGTTATGTCCGGAAAAGCGCAACAGCAGTCTCGTATCAAAGAGTTGATCACCCTCGGCCGTGAGCAGAAGTATCTGACTTACGCAGAGGTCAACGACCACCTGCCCGAAGATATTTCAGATCCGGAGCAAGTGGAAGACATCATCCGCATGATTAATGACATGGGGATCCCCGTACACGAGAGTGCTCCGGATGCGGACGCCCTTATGTTGGCCGATGCCGACACCGACGAAGCAGCTGCTGAAGAAGCAGCTGCCGCGTTGGCGGCAGTAGAGACCGACATTGGTCGTACTACCGACCCAGTGCGCATGTATATGCGTGAAATGGGCACGGTAGAACTGCTGACACGTGAAGGCGAAATCGAAATCGCCAAGCGTATCGAAGAAGGCATCCGTGAAGTGATGGGCGCAATTGCGCACTTCCCTGGCACGGTTGACCATATTCTCTCCGAGTACACTCGCGTCACCACCGAAGGTGGTCGCCTGTCCGACGTTCTGAGCGGTTATATCGACCCGGACGACGGCATTGCGCCTCCTGCAGCCGAAGTGCCGCCTCCTGTCGATCCAAAGGTGAAAGCCGAAGGTGATGACGAAGAGGACGATAAAGAAGAGTCCACCGAGGAAGAGGAAGAGGTCGAAAGCGGCCCCGACCCGATCATCGCGGCTCAGCGCTTTGGCGCCGTTTCCGATCAGATGGAAATCGCTCGCAAGGCACTGAAAAAGCACGGCCGCGGCAGCAAGCAGGCAATTGCCGAGCTGGTTGCACTGGCAGAGCTGTTCATGCCGATCAAACTGGTCCCGAAGCAATTCGAAGGCCTGGTTGAGCGTGTTCGCAGCGCCCTGGAGCGTCTGCGTGCACAAGAGCGCGCCATCATGCAGCTGTGTGTACGTGATGCACGCATGCCGCGTACCGATTTCCTGCGCCTGTTCCCGGGCAACGAAGTCGACGAAAGCTGGAGCGACGCGCTGGCCAAAGGCAAAAGCAAATATGCTGAAGCCATTGGTCGCCTGCAACCGGACATCATCCGTTGCCAGCAAAAGCTGTCTGCCCTGGAAGCAGAAACCGGCCTGAAGATAGCCGAGATCAAGGACATCAACCGTCGCATGTCGATCGGTGAGGCCAAGGCCCGCCGCGCGAAGAAAGAAATGGTTGAAGCCAACTTGCGTCTGGTTATCTCCATCGCCAAGAAGTACACCAACCGTGGCTTGCAGTTCCTCGATCTGATCCAGGAAGGCAACATCGGCTTGATGAAAGCGGTAGACAAGTTTGAATACCGCCGCGGCTACAAATTCTCGACTTATGCCACCTGGTGGATCCGTCAGGCGATCACTCGCTCGATCGCCGACCAGGCCCGCACCATCCGTATTCCGGTGCACATGATCGAGACGATCAACAAGCTCAACCGTATTTCCCGCCAGATGTTGCAGGAAATGGGTCGCGAACCGACCCCGGAAGAGCTGGGCGAACGCATGGAAATGCCTGAGGATAAAATCCGCAAGGTATTGAAGATCGCTAAAGAGCCGATCTCCATGGAAACCCCGATCGGTGATGACGAAGACTCCCATCTGGGTGACTTCATCGAAGACTCGACTATGCAGTCGCCAATCGATGTAGCCACTGTTGAGAGCCTTAAAGAAGCGACACGCGACGTACTCGGCGGCCTCACAGCCCGTGAAGCCAAGGTATTGCGCATGCGTTTCGGCATCGACATGAATACCGACCACACCCTTGAGGAGGTTGGTAAACAGTTCGACGTTACCCGTGAACGGATTCGTCAGATCGAAGCCAAAGCGTTGCGCAAGCTGCGCCACCCGACGAGAAGCGAGCATCTGCGCTCCTTCCTCGACGAGTGATAACAAAACCCCCGGCCCTGCCGGGGGTTTTGCTTTATAGCTAAAACCCCTCCTGCACCCTCCCCCTGCCACAGCCCGACTACACTGGATGCATCCAGGCGCACTGAAGAGACGCGCATGTCACGATTGCTGGCCACCCTGCTACTGTCGCTTGTCGTTTGGACCACGGGCACCAACGCCCTGACGCTCACCGATGATGAACAGCAGTGGCTCAAAGACCATCCTGAGCTGATCCTTGGTATTGATACCACGTGGCCGCCATTTGAATTTCGCGATGCGCAAGGCAACTACAAAGGCCTGGCCGCCGATTACATCAGTCTGATCAGCGACCGGCTGGGTATAACCCTCAAACCGGTCGCCGCCCCTAGCTGGAGCGAAGTACTGGCGCAGACCAAAGAGGGCAAAATCGACTTGCTGCCCGGCATCATGTCGACGCCTGAACGCCAAAAGTACCTTGCGTTTACCCGGCCCTATCTGGACTTCCCCATCGTTATCCTCGCCCACAAGGGCGGCGCGGCCCCAAAAAATATCGAAGACCTCTACGGCCTCAGGGTCGGCGTCATTGAAAACTACGCCCCCCATGAGCTTCTGCGCGCGCAGTACCCGGACTTGAATATCGTTGCACTGCCCAACGTCAGTTCGGCTCTCCAGGCGCTGGCCACTGACCAGGTCGACGCCATGGTTGGTGACTTGGCCTCCAGCGTATGGAGCCTGCGCCAGCTCAAGCTCGACGGCCTTTACGTCAGCGGGGAGACGCCATATCGCTTCCAACTGGCCATGGCCGTACCCAAAAGTCAGACCGTTCTGCTCGAACTGCTCGACAAGGTGCTGGCTGATATAAGCCCCAGTGAAACCGAAAGCATTCAGCAGTACTGGGTCGGCAACATAAGCGACTATCGCGCACTGTGGCGCACCTTGCTGCTGTATGTCCTCCCCGGCGCGCTGCTATTGATCATCGTGCTGCTCGTGGTCGTACGCATCAATCGACGCCTGAGCTCCGAAATTTCCCGGCGAACATCCCTTGAGCAGGAACTGCGTAGCAGCGAGCATCACTACAGGGGAATGATTGAAAGCCTTTCGGCTATCGCATGGGAAGCGCGCCTGGACGGCGACACCTATACCTATGTCTCTCCCCAGGCAGAAGCGTTGCTGGGTTATCCGATTGCCGAATGGCTAAGCCTGGGTTTCTGGGACCGAATCCTGCACCCCGACGACCTGGCCCGAGCCCGGGCCTACCGTGAAAAAGAGGTCAGTGCCAACTGCGACCACAGCCTGGACTATCGCGTGATTACCGCAGACGGCAACACACTTTGGCTGCGCGACATTGCCAGCATCACAACCCACAACCAGCAGATCGTCCTGCGCGGCCTGATGATCAATATCAGCGAAACGAAGCAGACCGAAGAAGCCTTGCAGTTATCCGAAGAAAAGTTCGTCAAAGTTTTCCACGCCTCACCCAATGGCCTATTGGTGAGCCGAAAAAGTGACGGCCTGCTGATAGAGATAAACGCAGGCTTCAGCCGTCTCAGTGGTTATGACAATGCCAGCGCCTTGCACCACTCAACGTTTGACTTGCATCTATGGGTAGATTTTCAGCAACGGCGCGAAGTACTACGACTACTGGAACAGGACGGCTTTGTACGGGACTTCAGCTGCAACTTCCGTCATAAAGACGGACACATTCGTCTCTGTGAAATCTCCTGCTACCCGCTGATCATCGGAGCTGAAGACTGCATTCTGACCCTCATTCACGACATTACCGAACGCCACCAAATGCAGGAAAAACTCTTGCAGACGGCCACCGTCTTTGAAAGTACGGCCGAAGGCATCATCTTTACCGACCCCCAGCAAAAAATCACCGCAGTAAATCGGGCCTTCACCGAAATCACCGGCTATAGCGAAAGCGAAGTGCTGGGCCAAACACCACGAATCCTGGCTTCAGGCCAACACGACAAGGTCTTTTTTGCTGCCATGTGGCACCAATTGTCGAACGCAGACAACTGGCAGGGCGAGATCAGCAACAAACGCAAAAATGGCGAAATCTACCCTAACTGGTTGACCATTAGCGCCGTGCGCAACAGCGACAACCTGATCACCCACTTTGTGGCGGTGTTTTCTGACATTTCCAGCCTCAAGCATGCCCAGGCCCGCCTTGACCACCAGGCCCATCACGACCCGCTGACCAACCTTCCCAATCGTTTACTGTTTGAAAACCGGTTGTGCGAGGTGCTCGCCGACCAGAGACGCAACGGCCAACGTAGTGCCGTGCTATTTCTGGACCTTGATCGATTCAAAAATATCAACGACAGCCTCGGACATCCCGTGGGCGATCTTTTGTTGAAAGGCATCGCAACCCGCCTCAAAGAACAGCTACGTGACGTAGACACTGTTGCCCGCCTGGGCGGCGATGAGTTCATCATTTTGCTACCCGGGCTCAAACAAACAAATGATGCGCAAATGATTGCCCACAAGCTGCTTGCGTGTTTCAACGCTCCCTTCCTCGCAGGCGAGCACGAGCTTTTCATCAGTGCCAGCATCGGCACCAGCGTATTCCCGGATGATGGCGACGACGTCGCCACACTCGTCAAAAACGCCGATCTCGCGATGTATCACTCCAAACTCAAAGGGCGCAACCGCGTCGAACGCTACAGCCACGACCTTGGCTCACAAGCCAGTGCCAGAGTCGTCCTGAGCCATGAACTGCGTCGTGCTCTGGAGCGAGGCCAGGTATCACTGTTGTACCTGCCCAAAATCAGCCTGGATGACTTCAGCTTGGTCGGTGCCGAAGCATTGCTCCACTGGGTCCATCCCATTCTCGGAGAGATACCCCATGAGCGCCTGATTCATCTGGCCGAAGAAAACGGCATGATCATACAAATCGGGGACTGGATGCTTGAGCGCGCCTGCCAGCAACTGCATTCATGGCACCAGGTATACACCCCATTTGGAGCAATCTCAGTCAACCTCGCGAGTGCACAACTGCACCAACCCGGGTTACTGGAACACATCCAGCATCTGCTCAACACCTGCATGCTCAAACCCGGTTTCTTGCAACTTAAAATCACCGAAAGCTTCATAACGTGCCAAGCCGAAGAGGCCTGTGAGGCCCTGCATCGACTCAAGCAACTGGGAGTAAAACTGTCCATTGACGATTTCGGCACTGGCAACTCATCCCTTAGCTACCTCAAGCGCTTGCCGCTGGACACCCTGAAAATCGACTCGTCATTTATCAAGGGCCTGCCCGATGACGTACACGACGCCGCTATCGTTCACGCGATCATTACACTGGGGCACAGCTTGCAATTGACCATCATCGCGGACGGCGTAGAAACCGGGGCACAGCGTGCCTTTCTGGCCCAAGCCGGTTGCGAACACATCCAGGGCGCAATCGTCAGCGCCCCTCTATCGGCTGAAAAATTCGCGGCAACCTTCCTTCGCATATCAATTTCAGATTTTTCGGATAGCACTACTGAGAAACCGTCGTTATAATCCGCGGCCTACTGAGGGCCTATAGCTCAGTTGGTTAGAGCAGGGGACTCATAATCCCTTGGTCGTAGGTTCGAGTCCTACTGGGCCCACCATACTCAAAGCCGCGCACTGCGCGGCTTTCGTGTTTCTGGCGTTTGTGATTTCCGGGCTTCACGCGGCTTCAAGATCGAACCTCCGTCCACACGCGTGATGGGTGGCATTAGAACGTCGGCGTGTACTTAACGCTGAACATGACGTTACGCGGATCACCGTAGTTGTTGTTGCCGTTGAGCTGGTTATAGCCTGCAGTGAAGTAAGTCTTGTCGAACAGGTTGTTGGCGTTCATCGCCAGTTCGATCTCCGGCGTCATCTGGTAGCCAACTCGGGCATTCCATACCGCGTAGCCCGGTACGTTGACGGAGTGGTCGTAACCAACCGTGCGGGTTTGGGCGGTGAAGCCGAGGCCGGTGCTCACACGATTCCAGTCACCGCTGAACTGGTAGTTGCTCCACACCCGCAGCATGTGTTTGGGCGTCCACCAACTGAAGATTTTGCCTTCGTTTTCCGGGTCTTTGAGGTACTGGGTGGTGTTGTAGGTGTAACCGGCAAACAGTTGCAGGCTGTCGGTCACTTCACCGCTGATTTCAGCCTCAATCCCCTGGCTGCGCACTTTCCCTGAGGCGACCGAGCAGTACCAACCGTCGCAGATCTGTGGCGACGCCAGGTCGAGGACAGCACGGTTTTCCTGGTCATAACGGAACACCGCCAGGGAGGTGTTGACCCGGCCGTCCATCAACTCACCCTTGATCCCGACTTCGTAGTTGCTACCGATCACCGGCTTGAGCACAGGCCCCGTTACGGTGCGGGCAGTCTGTGGTTCGAAAACGTCGGTGTAGCTGGCGTATACGGCCCACTCGCGGCTCAGGTCATAGACGATGCCGGCATAAGGGGTGACTTGCCCGGTTTCGTTGGTGGTGCTGTCCGGGTTGGCGGTAATGCCGGACGTTTTCTGGGTCCAATACGTGTAGCTGTAGTCGTACCAACTGACCCGGGAACCCAGCACCAAGGTCAGCGAGTCGACCGGCTTGACTCGCCAACTGCCGTAGAGGCCTTTTTGGCGAATGTCATAGTTGCTCAGGGTGCCCTGCCCTTGGGGAGCATTGATCAGGCTTTCGTAGCTGATGTCAGGCCGATCATGGTCGATACCGAAAATAGTGTCGGTGCTGTTATTGAAGGTACGCGCGTATTTGTCGTCCGAGGTCAACTTCGAATAGTTGCCGCCCACCATGATTTCCTGCTGCATGGACAAGGCTTCAAATTTGCCGGTGAGGTTCATGTCCAGGCCGACTTTGGTGGAGTCGAAGTTCGAGTAAAAGTCGGCGTACTGCACGCCGCTGCCATCAGCCGCCAAGCCCTGCTGGATGGATTGCACCCGCTGGTTCTTGGCTTTATTGCCCTCGGCCTGACGCACGGCGCCGACCTTGAAGGCCCAGTCGTCGTTGAATCTGTGTTCCAGATCCGCATACAGGGTGGTGACATCGATCTGGGAGTGGTTCCACTTCGCGCCGGTGTAGGTGCTGCGCGACAGGTCGATGGCCCTGCCGTCGGCATAGCGCGGAAAACCACGGACCATTGGACGCGACTCGCCGCTGGACTGGCTGACCGCCAAGCCCAGGGTGGTGTCGTCGCGCAAATCGAAGTCCAGCGCACCGTATAGCGAGGTGGTTTTGCTCCATTCGGAATCGACAAACGAGTGGCTGTCGTCCTGGTCGGCCACGAAGCGGCCACGGACCGTGCCTGTCTGGTTCAGCGGTCCGCCGGCGTCCAGTTGCAAGCCGTAATGATCCCAGGAGCCCGCCTTGCCGGTGAGGGTCACCGTGGGGGCGATCTGCCCGCGTTTGCGCACCAGATTGACCGCGCCACCCGGGCTGCCGGTGCCTTGCAGCAGACCGGATGCGCCACGCAGCACTTCCATGCGATCGAAGAAGATCAGGTCCTGGGTTGCCCAGTTGCCCAGTGCATAGGTGTTGCGCGGGATCGGCACACCGTCGTATTGCCAGTCGTCGATCTGGAACCCGCGCGAACTGAGGATCATCCCTTTGCCCACGCCCTGTGCACCGACCAGTCCGGTGGTCTTGTTGGCCGCGTCCTTGAGGTCTGTCAGACCTTGATCGTCCAGCTGCTTGCGGGTCACCACAGTGATCGACTGCGGTATTTCCTTGAGGGTGTGGGTGCCCTTGCCGATGGTCACGGCCCGTGAGGTGTAGGAGCCCGACCCTTCAGTGGTGGCATCCGTGCTGAGTTCAACGATGTTGGTAGCCCCCAGTTGCAGCGCGGCATTGCTGTCAATGGCCGGCTCGACGCTGAAGTTGCCTTGATCGGTCACGCGCAATTGCAAGCCGCTGCCCATCAGTGCCTGTTGCATCGCCTGCTCGGCGGGCATCTTGCCGACCACTGCTGGCGCCTGTTTGCCCTTAACCAGCGACGGCTCCAGCGAAACGATGTGTCCGCTCTGGCTGGCAATGGCATTCAGGGTGCTGGCGAGCGGGCCGGAGGGCAGATTGAAGGTCCGATCCTGAGCTTGAGCCAGCGTAGAACTTGCCAGCGTTGCCAGGGCGACGGCGACGCAAAGGGGGTGAGGCCACGGGTTGAACACAGCGTTCTCCTGAAAATGTGGAAGTGTCAGGAGATAGGTGGGACGAGAAATGAAAACCAGACACACATGAGAGCGATTTTCAAAAATAACGCTCCGGCTCCACTATTTCGCACTAATTAACGTCAACCAAGGGCTGTAGCGATCAACCCGAATCGGCAGCGTTTCCGCCAGTGCCGCGAACACCCGGTCAGGATTGTTCAACGGAAACACCCCTTGAACACGCACGTTGCGGACTTCGGGAGCCACCCGCACAAAACCGCGACTGTAAGGGCGTAGCGCGTTGACCACCTGATCCAGTGGGTCGTCCAGCACATTGAGGCTCCCGACTAACCAATCGGCCCGATGATGTTGATCACCGGTAATCGGGGCAATGTGGCTGGCTTGCAAGATGGCTGACTGGCCTTCCTGTAGAACTTGGCTCGTGCCGTCGAACAACCGCACGTTGACCGAGTGCTGCAACACCACTACGCGAGTGGCGCCGTGCTCTTGGGCCACGAGGAAGCGAGTGCCCAGTGCGCGAATTTCACCTTCTGCGGTGCGCACACTCAACGGACGAAGAGGATCGGCAGCGACCTGGATCACCAGTTCACCGTGGCGCAAGATCACCAGACGTTGTTGGTTATCGAAGCGCAGGTCCACAGAGCTCTCGGCATTCAGGCTCAGGCGGCTGCCGTCCGCCAGCGTGAAGTCCTGACGCTGACCGCGCCCGGTGTGCAGGTCAGCCAGCAGTGAGTCTCCCCATGGGCTGCGCGCACCGACCCAGGTAGCGCCGCCAAGCAAGCCAAGCCCCGCGATAACCCTCAGCGCATCACGGCGCGAAGCCTTGGGTTGCAGCAACAGTTGGCGCGCTTCGCCCGCCTGTCCGGGCACCCGCCGATCAAGCGCGCGAACGGTACCGAAAGAAGCACCCAGTCGTTCCTGCAACGTAGTCCAGGCCTGGGCATGGGCGGGGTCGAGGGCCAGCCAGGCATTGAAGCGTTCTTGCAGCGCAACATTCGGCTCGCCGGCACGCAGGCGCACCATCCAGTCGATCGCCTGCTCGCTGACGGGATCAAGACGCTGCTTGCTCATAACGCGCCTTCGCTCAAATAGCACTGGCGCAAAGCCTGTTTCATGTAACGGCTGACGGTGCGCTCCGACAGCTCAAGCTTGCGGGCAATCTCAACGTAGCTCAGGCCATCCAGCTGGCTGTAGAGGAACGCCGCCTTGACCGGCATCGGCAGGCCGTCAATCGCCCGATCGATGGCCACCAGGGCTTCGATCAACAGCGCTTGTTCTTCCGGGGACGGCGCCAGCGCTTCGGGCAACAGAGACAGGCGTTCGAGGTAGGCCAACTCCAGCTTGCGCCGACGATGCCGATCAAAAATCAGGCGCCGGGCAATGGTCGAGAGGTATGCGCGAGGTTGCTCGATGCCGTCCGGATCAACCCGGGCCGTCAGCAACTGGCAAAACGTATCGGCGGCTGTGTCCTCCGCGTCCGCGTGATTACGCAAATACCGCTGGATATGCTGCAACAGCCAACGATGATGATCGCTGAAAAAAAAGCTCAACTTGCTCGTCGAAGGAGGTTGCACCGGTCGGTCTTCCAGATGTAAGTGCGAATTGTTCTCAATAGTACCCACAGGACGATCGCCACTTCAATACCTGGTTACAACTCCCCTCGTTGCAGGGCGAGCCTGTAAGGCTGAGAAGGATTGACGCTCATACAGAAACAACTGAGAAGCGTTAGTAGTATCATTGCCATCTGATTATCCCGGTGTTTCAACCCGCCATGACCACCCTTCCCTCGAACACGGCGCCTTGCGTACTCATCGTCGACGACAGCCGCAAAATTCGCGAACCGCTGGCTGCGTACCTGCGCCGGCACACGTTCGATGTGCGCACAGCTGCGGACGCTGCGGGCATGTGGCAATTGCTCAAGCAACACGCTTTTGACGTGATCATTCTCGATGTGTCGTTACCCGATGGCGATGGCTTTGACTTGTGCAGCCGGCTGCATCGGCGCGCCGATACTCCGGTGATTCTGCTGACCGCACGGGACACCTCTGCCGACCGGGTGCGTGGGCTCGACCTTGGGGCAGACGATTATGTGACCAAGCCCTTTGAGCCCAGGGAGCTGGTAGCACGAATCAACAGCGTGTTACGTCGCCACCGCCCCGCGGCAGCAAAGCAGGCTAGCTCGACGAACACCGTGAAAATGAGCCCTTGTTATCTGTTCGCAGGCTGGCTGTACAACGCCAGTCACGCCACGCTGACTCGCGATCAAGAGACGCTGATTGTGCTCAGCACGGTCGAAAGCAAGCTGCTGCAGGTGTTTCTCGACCATCCTAATACGCTGCTACCTCGAGAGCGCCTGATCGACCTCACCACCGCGACCGACAGCGATCTCAGTGATCGCGCCATCGACCGTCAGGTCAGTCGCCTGCGCCGCAAGCTGGCGCACAGCACCGGGGAGCCAGAGTTGCTGCGTACGGTCTGGGGCGGCGGCTATCTGTTTGCGGCCGATGTCACGTTGCAAGCGCCATGAGCCGTCTGCGCGCCCTGTGGCCCCGCAAGATGCTGCATCAACTCAGCGTACTGTTGTTGCTCGCGTTACTCGCCTCCAATGCCATCGCCATGCTGTTTGTGCAACACACCGGCGCGTTGATTCATCCCCTGTCGCGAACCATGAGCTTGGAGCGTTTGGTGACTGCGCACCATGTCGCCATGGAAGCGCAAGACGAAGTCTTCGACCGGTTGCTGGGGGCAACCACCAGCGCGGACGCGCAGTTCTGGATCGATCAGCAGGCCGAGGTCGAACCCTTCGCCATGCGCGCCGAAGAACAACGAATGGCCAACGCCCTGCGCGAGCAACTGCAATTGGCTCAGGATGTGCGCGTTGACATGCAACTGGAACGGATCACCGGCGGCCATGCCCGGGGACACGTATTCAGCCCCGACGGTTGGGCGCCCCTGCGGCTACGCAGCAGCATCGAGTTGCCCGACGGGCGCTACCTCAACGCCTTGCAGCATCCGGCAGGCGCCTACGAATGGGGAAGCATGCTGGCGTACAGTCTGCCGGTGACGACAGTGCCAGTGCTGTTGATCGTGATGTTCTGTATCAGCCGCGTGGTGCGCCCGGTCAAAACCCTGGCCCAGGCGACCGAACGCGTCAGCCGCGGGGAATGGATTGCGCCACTGCCCCTGACCGGCCCTCAAGAGGCACGCGACCTGACGGCAGCCTTTAACACCATGCAAGCCAATATCGCCCGCCATGTGGAAGGCCGTACTCGAATGCTCGCGGCGCTCAGCCACGACCTGAACACGCCCATCACTGAACTGCGACTGCTGTTGGAGCTGCTGGAAGAAAGCCCTGCCCGCGAGGACATGCTCGAAAGCCTGGATGAGTTGAGTGCGATGGTGGGCGCAACCCTCAACTTCGTTCGTGACGATGCAGTGCAGGAGCCCACGCTGACAATCGTGCTGAATGACATGCTGGAGGATCTGGCCAAGCGCTACCGGCTCATGAAGCAGCCAGTAACCTGGTCAGGCGCGGCGCCGATCATGCTCACCTGCCGTCCCCTGGCGTTGAAGCGGGCCTTGACCAACCTGATCGACAACGCACTGCGTCATGCCGGGGATGCCACGTTGACCCTGCACCAGGAAGACCACGGCACCCTGCGCCTGGAAATTCTCGATCACGGCCAAGGCCTGCCGCAGGAATGGCTTAGCAAAGTATTCGAACCCTTCGTACAGTTCGGCGCCGCCGACGGTTCGCACAATGGCGGTATCGGCCTGGGCCTGGCCATCGCCCGCGCTTGTGTGCAGGCCCATGGCGGCGAATTGCTGCTGGAGAATCGGCCGCCCGCCGGGCTGTGCGCCGTGGTCAGGCTGCCGATGGCCCTGGTCAGAAGTTCAGCGTAGCCCCCATCCACAAGGTGCGACCGTAGTTCACCGTGCCGTAGGTTTCGTCGTCCAGACGCTTGTCCGTGAGGTTGTTCAGGGAGCTGTTCAACGTGATCGAGTCGGTGAGCTCGTAAGAGCCGCCGATATCGGCCGTGGTGTAACCCGGCGCGGGTTCGTCAGTCAGGGTATTGCCGGTTTCTTCTCCGTAATAACTGACCGACGCCCAGGCCTGGGCGCGATCAGTCACCACCCATTCACCGCGTACATTGGCTTTTTGTTTAGGGGTCAACGCCAGTGGCGCGCCAGCGTTGGCGCCGCTTTTCTGCTCAGAGTCGGTGTAGGTGTAGTTGGCCTTGAGCACAACGCTGTCGTTGACGTCCCATTGCCCGGTCAACTCAACGCCCTGGATCACGGCCTTATCGACGTTGACGCGATCCATGATGATGTAGCCATTCCATCGCTCATCGGTGGTGACGGTTGAGAGTTTGTCCTTGAAGTCGTTGTAGAACACCGTCGCACCTGCCGACACGTTGTCCCGGTTGGACCACAGCGCGGACATTTCGTAGTTGGTGCTCGACTCAGGCTTGAGGTCCGGGTTGCCGAACATCACGAAACGGTTGCGGCGCAGGTAGGCGTAGTCTTTGACCACTGCCCGCAGCTCCGGCGCCTTGAAACCACGGGCAATACCGCCCTTGAGGGTCCAGTTATCGGTGGCGCGCCACACCCCGTAGATTCGCGGGTTGGCGTGGGTGCCGTACTCTTCGTGATGGTCCAGGCGCAATCCGGTGGTCAGTGCAAAGGTATCAGTCATCGCCCATTCGTTTTCGGCAAACACGGCCTTCTGTACCACTGAGAACTCGTAGTCGACGCGATCACCCAGGCCCTGGTTCCAGTCGGTCAGCTGGCTTTCATTCCACTGCACGCCGACGGAGCTGACGTTGTGCGCGGTGGGCACCACCAGCTTGGCGTCGAACACGGTGCTCTTGATCTCCGGCTTGCGTCCGTAGATATCCGTTTGCGCAGGTGTTGCCTTGCCTTCACGGCTGGACGTTTCCTGGAACAGCGCCATGTCCGACGTCGCCCAGCCCCAGCGGCCCTGGTGCGACAGCGACCAGTGATCGCGATTGTTTTCTTGCTCGCGGGTGGCCCAATTGGCGCTCACGCCGTCGCCGTTCTTGAGGCGCGTGGCTCCAGCCTCCAGCAGGATGTCGTGGTCGACCGTCGGAGTGAATGCCAGCCGCGCGGTCAGGTCACGATGGTCGGCATTGCTGAAACCGTTGGTTTGCTCAATGTCGTCATCTGCCTGGCGATCCAGATAGCGGCCCCATACCTGCAAACCCAGAAAGTCTTCTTTCAGCGGACCGCTGAGGTAGAACTGAGTCTGGCGGGCATTCCCCTGGTCGCTGTGCTGACGCGCCGAGTAGTCGTAGCCCACAGAGCCGCCCCACTGCGGCGACACTTTGCGGGTGATCACGTTAATCACCCCGCCAATGGCATCCGAGCCATACAGCGATGACATCGGCCCTCGAACCACTTCGATGCGCTCGATGGCCGCAGCCGGCGGCACAAAACTCTGCTCATAACCACTGTTGCCGTTGACCCGCGACTCTCGGGCGCTCTGGCGTTTGCCATCGACCAGGATCAGGGTGTAATCGGCCGGCATGCCTCTAATGGAGATGTCCGTTTCATTGGCCCCGCCGTTGACCACGACACCTTCCACATCACGCACGGCGTCGCCGAGGTCGCGATAAGACTTGCGGCGAAGCGTCTCCCCATCAATCACCGTGATCGAGGCGGGCGCATCCTCGATACTTTGCTCGTAACCGGAAGCCGTAACGACCATTTCATCAAGGGTCAGTGCTTGCGGATCTGCCGCCTGGGCAGCAGTCCCCAGCGTGCTGGACGCGCCAGCAGCCAAGGCCAAACGAAGCCACAGGGGCAATGGGTGAAAGCGAAGAGACGAATGCATGAAGCGTCCTTATGATTCAACTTAAAAGAGAATCGTAATCATCTACATCCCTGCAGATTGGACAAAGTGTGACAACCATCACCGCGCTCCGTCTAAAATTCGCGGGCCAGCAAAGTGGTTCCGCAGCCCTGTACCATGACCGCCCATCAGTCCCCTGCCACTGGAGCTTCACGTGCCTGATACCCGCCCTCCCGCGCTGGATGAAATCGACCGCCAATTGATTGCGGCCTTGCAACTCAATGCCCGTGAAAGCGTTGCGATGCTGGCTCGCCAGTTGGGAATTGCGCGTACCACCGTGACCTCACGGCTGGCACGACTGGAGAAAACCTCGGTGATTACCGGTTATGGGGTTCGCCTGGGGCAGCGCTTGATTGATGGCGGTTTGCAGGCATACGTCGGGATTACCGTGCAGCCACGCTCCGGCAAAGAGGTGGTGCGGCGCTTGAGCGCAATGGCCCAGGTGCAGCAACTGTGCGCGGTCAGTGGCGAGTTCGATTACGTGGCCTGGCTGCGCAGCGACTCCCCCGAGCAACTGGATCAACTGCTTGATCAGATCGGCAGCGTCGAGGGCGTCGAGAAGACCACCACCTCAATCATCCTCAGCAGCAAAGTTGATCGAGGATAAGTCATTTAGACCACTGACTTCGTCATATTGACTAAACAAAAGCCATAACGACGACAGTTTGCGTCTTATTACCGTGTTCCACGCTCCCTATCATGGTGCCTGTCTTTTCCTATACTCAACGTTAAGCGTGAGTCGCCAGCCAGGTCAGCCATGAACAAGAATAATCGCCACCCTAACGACGGCAAAAAACCCATCACCATCTTCGGCCCGGATTTTCCGTTTGCCTTCGATGACTGGATCGAACACCCGGCGGGCCTGGGCACCATCCCGGCACACAAGCTTGGAACTGAGGTGGCGATTGTCGGCGCAGGTATGGCCGGGATGGTGGCGGCTTATGAGCTGATGAAACTGGGCCTCAAACCCGTGGTGTATGAAGCCTCGAAGATGGGCGGACGCCTGCGCTCGCAAGCCTTTGAAGGCAGCGAAGGTGTCATCGCCGAACTGGGCGGCATGCGCTTCCCGGTCTCCTCGACCGCTTTTTACCACTACGTCGACAAGCTGGGGCTGGAGACCAAACCCTTCCCCAACCCGCTGACACCCGCCTCGGGCAGCACCGTGATTGACCTTGAAGGCCAGACCTTCTACGCACAAAAACTGGCGGACCTGCCTGCACTGTTTCAAGAAGTAGCTGACGCCTGGGCAGACGCGCTGGAAGAAGGCTCGCGCTTTGGCGATATACAGCAAGCCATCCGTGACCGTGACGTACCGCGCCTTAAAGAACTGTGGGACACGTTGGTTCCGTTATGGGACGACCGCACCTTCTATGACTTTGTAGCCACCTCCAAGGCCTTCGCCAAGCTGTCGTTCCAGCACCGCGAAGTGTTTGGCCAGGTGGGGTTCGGCACCGGTGGCTGGGACTCGGACTTCCCCAACTCGATGCTCGAGATTTTTCGCGTGGTGATGACCAACTGCGACGACCACCAACATCTGGTGGTTGGCGGTGTTGAGCAAGTACCCCTGGGGATCTGGCGTCACGCACCCGAGCGCTGCGCCCATTGGCCGACTGGCACCAGCCTGAGTTCGCTACACCATGGCGCACCACGTACCGGGGTCAAGGCCATCTCTCGTTCAGAGGACGGGATGTTTTCCGTCACTGACATACTTGGGGTCACCCGCCCCTATGAAGCCGTACTGGTGACCTGTCAGAGCTGGCTGCTGACCACCCAGATCGAATGCGAAGAGTCGCTGTTCTCACAAAAAGTGTGGATGGCGCTGGACCGTACGCGCTACATGCAATCCTCCAAAACCTTCGTCATGGTCGACCGCCCGTTCTGGAAAGACAAAGACCCCGAAACCGGCCGCGACCTGATGAGCATGACCCTCACCGATCGCCTGACCCGCGGCACTTACCTGTTCGACAACGGTGACGACAAGCCGGGGGTGATTTGCCTGTCGTATTCATGGATGAGCGATGCGCTGAAAATGCTTCCGCACCCGGTGGAAAAGCGCGTGAAGCTGGCCCTCGATTCGTTGAAAAAGATTTACCCCAAAGTGGACATCGCCAGCCGCATCATCGGCGATCCGATCACGGTGTCGTGGGAAGCCGACCCGCACTTTCTGGGTGCCTTCAAGGGCGCACTGCCGGGGCATTACCGTTACAACCAGCGGATGTACGCGCACTTCATGCAGCAGGACATGCCCAGCGAGCAACGGGGAATCTTTATTGCCGGCGACGACGTGTCGTGGACCCCGGCCTGGGTGGAAGGTGCGGTACAGACTTCATTGAACGCGGTGTGGGGCATCATGACCCACTTTGGCGGCAGCACCCACGCGGCCAACCCCGGGCCGGGCGATGTGTTCCACGAAATCGGCCCGATTGCATTGCCGGATTGATTAACACCACTTGCGCCAGCGGCAAAGGAACTTCACGGTGGGAGCGAGCCTGCTCGCGAACGGCCTTCGCGAGCAGGCTCGCTCCCACAAGGGGTACCCCAATCGGCAACAGAGTCTCTACAGAGTTAATGACCAGGAGAACCCCATGCGCGTCGCCCTTTACCAATGCACGCCTCTGCCCCTGGATGTTGCGGGCAATTTGCAGCGCTTAAATGACATTGCGCATCAAGCCAAAGACATCGACCTGCTGGTCCTGCCCGAAATGTTCCTCACGGGCTACAACATCGGTGCCCAGGCCGTGGCCAGACTGGCGCAAACCCACGACGGCGACGCCGCCCAGCAGATTGGCGAACTGGCAAAAGCCACTGACACGGCCATTGCATACGGCTACCCGGAGCGCGGAGCAGACGGGCAAATCTACAACAGCGTGCAGTTGATCGACGCTCACGGCAAAAGCCTGTGCAACTACCGTAAAACCCACCTATTCGGCGAACTCGATCACTCGATGTTCAGCAAAGGCCCGGACTCATTCCCGGTCATTGAACTCAATGGCTGGAAGCTTGGCCTGCTGATTTGCTACGACCTGGAGTTCCCCGAGAACACCCGCCGCCTGGCGCTGGCCGGTGCCGAGTTGATTGTGGTGCCCACCGCCAATATGGCGCCCTACGACTTTATCGCCGATGTCACGGTGCGCTGCCGTGCCTTCGAGAATCAGTGCTATGTGGCCTACGCCAACTATTGCGGGCATGAAGGCGACATCCGCTACTGCGGCCAAAGCAGTGTCGCCGCACCCAACGGCAAGCAAATTGCGCTGGCCGAGCATGAGCCAACCCTGCTTGTCGCGACCTTGCATCGCCAGCAACTGGCTGATGCCAAAACCGGCAATGTCTACCTGGCGGACCGTCGCCCGGAACTTTATCGCGAGCTGAGCAAGGGCTAAATCCGCTAGCATGAGCACATCTCTGTTCCGGAAGTGCCCATGCCTGCGCTGAATCACCCTCACACCCAACGTCTGACACTTGAAAACGGTCTGACCCTCTGCGTGCGCCATGAGCCGCGTCTCAAGCGCTGCGCGGCCGTTTTACGGGTTGCCGCAGGCAGCCACGATGTGCCCGCAGCCTGGCCCGGCCTCGCGCATTTCCTGGAACACTTGCTGTTTCTGGGCACCGAGCGCTTCCCGGCGACAGACAACCTGATGGCTTACGTGCAGCGCCACGGCGGCCAGGTCAATGCCAGAACCTGCGAGCGACATACCGACTTCTTTTTCGAGCTGCCACCGGGCGCCTTTGACGGCGGGCTTGAGCGCTTGTGCGACATGCTCGCCCATCCGCGCATGGCTCTGGATGACCAGCTTCGCGAACGCGAAGTACTGCACGCAGAGTTCATTGCCTGGGCCCGCGAGATTTCGGCGCAGCGCGAGATGAAGCTGTTTCAGCCATTGAACCCGGCTCACCCGCTGCGGGCATTCCATGCGGGCAACCGCTACAGCCTGCCCGTGCCACGCGCGAGTTTCCAGCAAGCCCTAAAAGACTTTTACCAAACGTTCTATCAGACCGGGCAAATGACCTTGAGCCTGAGCGGTCCGCTATCAACCCATGAATTGATCGCCCTGGCGCAACGGTGCAGCGCCGATTTGCGCCCCGGCAACAGCCTGCAGCAGGTCTGCCCGCCAGCACTGATGTCCAGCGTTGAGCCCCGCTATCAACACATCGACGGCCAGCATCTGAGCCTGATGTTCGCCTTCGAACAGTTGCTGCCGGAGTCCGACCCGGCCCTGGATTTTCTGTGCCACTGGATCAACGCAGACAAGCCCGAAGGCCTCCTCGCACAATTACGCGAACAGGGATTGATCGACACCCTGAAAGCCACGCCGCTCTATCACTTCAATGGCCAGGCACTGCTGCAGATTGAGTTCAAAGCCGACACCGATATTGCCCTGCAGGCCATGCAGATTCGAGACACGTTCCATGACTGGCTGGCGTTTTTCAGCGCACAGCAGGATTGGCCAACGCTGCGTGAGGAGTACCTCCTGCTGCTGCAGCGTCAGCAAGCGGTGAGTGGCGCATTGGAACTGGCCCGCCATGATTGTGAGCAACGCGTACCCGGCCTGTCGGATCAGGGTGTAACAACGCTCAAGGCAATTCTCGAACAGATGCAACCCGCATCCCTGCCGTCATCGCCACAAGTTTGGCAACTGCCTGCACCTAATCCGTATCTGCAAGCGGCGAAAGAGCCGGTCAGCGCCGGCCTGATTCGCGGGCAAACCAGTGCTCACCGTGGCTTGCGAACCTTTGCCCAGGACCGCTTGCGCACTCGCCGCGACGTGTCCGCCATGAGTTTCAGCACCGCAGTGCCCAGCCATAGCGGCGAGGCGGTGATTTACCTGCGCTGGCGCCTGCCCGCCAAGCCTGCTGACGCCTTGCTGGCGACACTGGACAACAACCTGCGCTCGTTGAAGCTCGATGCCCAACAAGCCGGCGTTGAGGTTTCGTTGACTGCGTCAGGTAATGACTGGTTGCTGAAGATGTACGGTTTCCACGAGCCGATGCCCGCCATTCTTGAACACGCACTGCGTGTGCTCAGCGCACCTTCGGCCGTGCCGTCGGGCAACCTGTCCCAAGACGCCGCCTTGATGCCGATTCGCCAACTGATTAAACGCCTGCCCGAGTTATGCCAACCGGCGAGCGAGTCAGCGCTCAACGATCTGCAGCACTGCTGGGCCGAGGCGCGCTGGGACGGTTTGGCAACAGGCCTGCCCGCTGCCACGCATGCCTTGATCACCCCTGTGCTGAACAAGGTTCCCGGCACCCCGGATGCACATCTGGCACACGGGCCCGTGCAGCCGGTTCAACGCCATTGGCACACCGAAACCTGCGACTCCAGCGAACACGCGCTGATCCTGTTTTGCCCGGCCCCCGAGGCCACTCTGGCTGACGAAGCCGCCTGGCGCATGCTAGCCCACGTGATGCAAACCCCGTTTTATCAACGCCTGCGGGTTGAGTTGCAGTTGGGTTATGCCGTATTCAGCGGTCTGCGCCAAATCAACGGTAAAACAGGTCTGCTGTTCGGGGTGCAATCGCCTCACGCCTCAACGACTCAAATCCTTGAGCACATCGAGAACTTCCTCGCGCATTTGCCGGATCTGATCTTGGCGCTGGATGAAACATCTTTCACCCAGACCCGTGCTGCCTTGGCACAACAATTCTCGGCCGAGGCCCTGGGCGTGTTCCAGGCCAGTGAATTGTTATGGCAAGCCAAACTGGCGGGCCACCCGTCGGATTACCTGACAGCCCTCTACACTGCACTTATGGCGCTGGATCAAGGCACTACACTGAAAGCGGCCGAGCACATTAACTCGCCGGCAAGCGGTTGGGTATGCGTGGCCACAAGCCCTGCGACTGAAACGTTTTATCAAGGGAGAAGCTGATCATTACCAACCACGTAACGGGCTTTCTTCGACATTGAGCGTTCAAAAACCGCCAAATTTAGTAACATAGCCACCTAAGCGTTTGAACCACTCCTTCGGGAGCTGGACTAATCAAGAGACACCCATTCACCCACTCACTGAAGGAGTCACCTAATGGCTTGGACTAAACCTGCTTACACCGATCTGCGCATTGGCTTTGAAGTCACCATGTACTTCGCAAGCCGTTGATCTGCACGGCCTCTTGAATAAAGGAGCCCAGCAGAGCAGCCCAACGCCTCGGTTCGCCGGGGCGTTTTTATTTACAGCATCGCAAGAGAACACGCCATGTTCGTCCAGATTCTAGGCTCCGCCGCTGGCGGTGGATTCCCGCAGTGGAACTGCAACTGCGTCAACTGCGCAGGTTTTCGTGATGGCACCCTGCGTGCTACCGCCCGCACTCAGTCCTCCATTGCGATTTCCGATGACGGTGTGAACTGGGTGCTGTGCAACACCTCGCCCGATATCCGTGCGCAACTGCAAAGCTTCGCCCCGATGCAACCGGGCCGGGCCCTGCGCGATACCGGGATCAGCGCGATCATCCTGATGGACAGCCAGATCGACCACACCACCGGCCTGCTAAGCCTGCGCGAAGGTTGCCCCCATGAGGTGTGGTGCACTGACATGGTCCACGAAGACCTGAGCACAGGCTTCCCGCTGTTCACCATGCTCAAGCACTGGAACGGCGGCCTGAACTGGAACCGCATCGAGCTTGAAGGCTCGTTCACCATTCCTGCCTGCCCCAACCTGCGTTTCAGCCCGCTGCCTTTGCGCAGTGCAGCACCGCCGTATTCACCGCACCGTTTCGACCCGCACCCGGGCGACAACATTGGCCTGATCGTCGAAGACCTGCGCACCGGCGGCAAACTGTTCTACGCACCGGGCCTGGGCAAGGTCGATGCGCCGTTGCTGGAGATCATGGCGGGCAGCGACTGCTTGCTGGTGGACGGCACGATGTGGGATGACGACGAGATGCAGCGCCGTGGCGTAGGCACCCGTACGGGCCGAGAAATGGGCCACCTGGCTCAAAACGGCCCCGGCGGCATGCTCGAAGTGCTTGAGCAATTGCCCGCGCAACGCAAAGTACTTATCCACATCAACAACACCAACCCGATCCTCGACGAAGACTCCGCCGAACGTGCCGAACTGGTTCGTCGGGGCGTTGAAGTGGCTTTTGATGGCATGAGCATCGAGTTGTAATAATTCACCCATCCCCTGTGGGAGCGGGCTTGCTCGCGATACAAACGACGCGGTGTGACTGACAAACCGCAGTGATGCCATCGCGAGTAAACCCGCTCCCACATGACTGGAGAACACAAGTGACCCAAGCCCCACTCTCCACCGCCGAATTCGAGGCCGCGCTGCGTGCCAAAGGCGCGTATTACCACATCTACCACCCCTATCAAGTGGCGATGTACGAAGGCCGCGCGACCCGCGAGCAGATTCAGGGCTGGGTCGCCAATCGCTTCTACTATCAGGTCAATATCCCGCTCAAGGACGCCGCCATCCTGGCCAACTGCCCGGATCGCGAAGTGCGCCGCGAGTGGATTCAACGCCTGCTAGACCACGACGGAGCCCCCGGCGAAGACGGCGGCATCGAAGCCTGGCTGCGCTTGGGTCAGGCGGTCGGCCTGGACCCGGATCAGTTGCGCTCCCAGGAGCTGGTTCTGCCCGGCGTACGATTCGCGGTGGATGCCTACGTCAACTTTGCCCGCCGCGCCAGTTGGGAAGAAGCCGCCAGCAGCTCGCTGACCGAGATGTTCGCGCCGCAAATCCACCAGTCGCGCCTCGACAGCTGGCCCCAGCATTACCCGTGGATCGATCCGGCCGGCTATGAGTACTTTCGCACCCGCCTAGGCCAAGCGCGGCGCGACGTGGAGCACGGGTTGGCGATTACACTGCAGCACTACACCACCTGGGAAGGTCAGCAGCGCATGCTGGAAATTCTGCAATTCAAACTCGACATTCTTTGGAGCATGCTCGATGCCATGACCATGGCCTACGAGCTTGACCGCCCGCCGTATCACAGCGTGACCACCGAGCGGGTCTGGCATAAAGGAATCACCCTATGAGCTTCGATCGCAGCAAAATCCCGACCTGGCGCACCGGCTACCGCTTTCAGTACGAACCCGCGCAAAAAGGCCATGTGCTGCTGTACCCCGAAGGCATGATCAAACTCAATGACAGCGCCGCACTGATTGGCGGCCTGATCGATGGCCAGCGCGATGTCGCGGCCATAATTGGTGAACTGGACAAACAGTTCCCCGGCGTACCCGAGCTCGGTGCAGACATCGAGCAATTTATGGAGGTCGCTCGTGCAGAGCACTGGATCGAACTCGCCTGACAGCCGCATGGCGCTGCCACCCAAGCCTGAAGTGGGCTTGCCGCTGTGGCTGCTGGCCGAACTGACCTATCGCTGCCCGCTGCAATGCCCGTATTGCTCCAACCCGCTGGATTTCGCCCAGCAAGGCAAAGAGCTGAGCACCGAGCAGTGGATCAAGGTCTTTCGCGAAGCTCGGGAGATGGGCGCGGCCCAGCTGGGCTTCTCCGGTGGTGAACCGCTGGTGCGTCAGGACTTGGCCGAGTTGATCGGCGAAGCCCGCAAACTGGGCTTCTACACCAACCTGATCACCTCGGGCATTGGCCTGACCGAGCAAAAGATCAGCGACTTCAAAAAAGCCGGACTGGACCATATCCAGATCAGCTTCCAGGCCAGTGACGAGCAAGTGAACAACCTGCTGGCCGGCTCTAAAAAAGCCTTCGCGCAAAAGCTCGAAATGGCCCGCGCCGTAAAAGCTCATGGCTATCCGATGGTGCTGAACTTCGTCACCCATCGGCACAATATCGACAAAATCGATCGCATCATCGAGCTGTGCATCGCTTTGGAGGCCGACTTTGTCGAACTGGCCACCTGCCAGTTTTATGGCTGGGCCCAGCTCAATCGCGTCGGTTTGCTGCCGACCAAAGAGCAGCTTGTCCGGGCTGAGCGCATCACCAATGAGTACCGGGCCAAACTTGAAGCCCAGGGCCATCCCTGCAAGCTGATTTTCGTGACCCCGGATTATTACGAAGAACGTCCAAAAGCCTGCATGAACGGCTGGGGCAGCATCTTTCTGACCGTAACGCCTGACGGCACGGCCCTGCCATGTCATGGTGCACGGCAAATGCCGGTCGAGTTCCCCAATGTGCGCGACCACACCATGCAGCACATCTGGTACGACTCGTTTGGCTTCAACCGTTTTCGCGGTTATGACTGGATGCCCGAACCTTGCCGCTCGTGCGACGAGAAAGAAAAGGACTTCGGTGGCTGCCGTTGCCAGGCCTTTATGCTCACCGGGGACGCCAGCAACGCAGACCCTGTCTGCAGTAAATCGCCACAACACGACCTGATTCTCAAGGCGCGCGAAGAAGCTGAGCACGCCACCCAGACCATCGAACAATTGGCCTTCCGAAATGAACGAAACTCACGTCTCATCGCTAAAGGCTGAACCGTTCAGCGCCGCGCTCGCTGTGGCCGCCGGGGTCGACTTCGCAGAATTGCGCGTCGGCCCTCGGGGCCTGTTCTGGAACGAATACCGACCACAAGATGCTGCCTGCCGTATCTGGCATTGGCACGACGGCCAGGCCCGTTGCCTGACGCCCGATGGTTTCAGCGTACGCAGCCGGGTCTACGAGTACGGCGGTGGCGCGTTTTGCCTGAGTGATGACGCCGTGGTGTTCGTCAACGAAGCCGATCAACAGCTGTACCTGCAACCCCTGGACGGTACGGCCCCACAACCCCTGACCCAGGGCACTTGCCGTTATGGCGACGTGCAGTGTGCAGCGGGCCTGGTGCTGGCCGTTGAAGAAAACCTCGATCAGCATCGGCTGGTCAGCATCGACCTGAGCACCCTTGAACGCCAGGTGCTGGCCGAAGGTGCCGACTTCTACGCGGCCCCCACACAGAGCCCTGACGGACAACGCCTGGCCTGGGTCGAATGGAGTCGCCCGCATCAACCGTGGACCTCGACCCGCTTGATGCTGGCTGAAGGCCAAACCGCAGGTCGCTGGAACCCCGCACACTGTCTGGCGGGTGATCTCGCTGAAGAATCGCTGCAACAACCGCGCTTCGACGAACACAATCGCTTGCATTGCCTGACCGACCGCGCGGGGTTCTGGCAACCCTGGGCCGAGTCGGGTCAAGGCCTGGTGCCAGCCCCAAGCGCCCACGCCGACCATGCGCCTGCGCCGTGGCAACTGGGTGCCAGTACCTGGCTGCCGATGGGCGAGCAGGCCTACCTGGCCAGTTGGACCGAGGCTGGTTTTGGACATCTGGGCATCCGCACGGCTGACGGCAACATCGACGACTTCACCGGTGATTACAGCCGTTTTCGCAGCCTGGCACTGGATGATGCGTTTATCTATTGCATCGCCGCGTCTCCCGTCTACCCCTCCGCTGTGATCCGCATTCGCCGCACCGACCACCAGGTTGACGTGCTGGCCGGTGGCGTTGCGCCGCTGCCACCCGAGCACATCAGCCGCCCACAAACCCTGTGCTACCCCTCGGGCGCGGGCCAGGCACACGGCTTTTTCTACCCCTCGATGCAGGGTGAAATCAAACCGCCCTTAGTGGTGTTTATCCACGGCGGTCCGACATCTGCCTGCTACCCGATGCTCGACCCGCGTATTCAATACTGGACCCAGCGCGGCTTTGCCGTGGCCGACCTCAACTATCGCGGCAGCAGCGGCTATGGCCGTGCCTATCGGCAAGCCCTGCACTTGAAATGGGGAGAGGTGGATGTCGAAGACGCTTGCGCGGTGGTCAGTTATCTCGCCGAACAAGGACTGATTGACCCAGGCAACGCGTTTATTCGAGGAGGTAGTGCAGGCGGTTACACCACGCTGTGCGCGCTGGCGTTCAACAACGTGTTCAGGGCGGGTGCCAGCCTGTACGGCGTCAGCGACCCGATGGCCCTGGCCCGTGCCACCCACAAGTTTGAGGGTGATTACCTGGACTGGCTGATTGGCGATCCCGAGCGCGATGCCCAACGCTACGCGGCTCGCACCCCGTTACTGCACGCCAGCCAGATCAGCGTGCCGGTGATTTTCTTTCAGGGTGAACTGGACGCTGTGGTCGTACCGCAGCAAACCCGAGACATGCTCCAGGCCCTGCAAGCCAACGGCATCCCGGCCAAGGCCCATTACTACCCCGACGAACGCCACGGCTTTCGCAAAGCCAGCAATCAGGCTCACGCGCTGGAGCAGGAATGGTTGTTTTACAGCCAATTATTGACGCACTGATCCCGTGGATGCGGGCTTGTTCGCGATAGCATCAACTCACCCTGCCTGATAGACCGAGTTGCCTGAACGCGAGCAAGCCCGCTCCACCCGAATCAGTTGCCGCACTAGCGCTTGGCGATAATCCACACCGCGTGCACGATCCCCGGGATGTAACCGCACAACGTCAGCAGAATATTCAGCCAAAAAGCCCCTGCAAAACCCACTTGCATAAATACGCCCAACGGCGGAAGCAGGATGGCGAAGATGATTTTGATAAGGTCCATGGACACAGCTCCCAATTATTGGTGGGCTCAATCGAGCCCTACCGCTAATCGACTCCGGAGCCAGACCAAAGGTTCAGTCACTACTTATCCACAAGCAAAAAAAACGCCCCATGCCGAAGAAATCAGGCACAGGGCGACGCGTTATACCGCGAGACGGTTCTTTGAATTCAGTGTGGCGGCTGCAATCAGACGGCAACCCCACGGCGACACTGCAATTGCGCGGTACGCACCCGGGCAAATGCTCGGGCCAGGCGCAGCAGCATTTCGTCGATGTTGCCTTTGCTCACGCACAAGGCCGGGGTGAAGCGCAGGCAGTCCGGTTGCGGTGCGCTGATCAGCAGCCCCTCATACAGCGCCGCCTTGACCACCTCGTGCGCCGAGTCATCCGATAAGGTCAGCCCCCACAACAGGCCCTGCCCGCGCAATTCACCCTGTGCATAACTCATGGCCAACCGGCCCAAACCCTCGCGCAGATGTTGCCCCGCGTCGCGGACTTGCTGCAAAAAGCCTTTTTCCAGCAGTGTGTCGAGCACTGCCAAACCGGCCGCGCTCATCAAGGCATTACCATGATGAGTACCACCCAGCTCGCCAGGCGCCAGGCAGCACGCCTTGCCGCGAGCCAGCAGTGCCGCCAGTGGCACCCCGCCGCCCAGGCCCTTGCCCAGAGTGATGATGTCGGCGCGAAGGCCGTAATGCTGCTCCGCCAGCAAGGTGCCGCAACGCCCCATGCCGGTCTGGACTTCATCCAGGATCAACAGAATTCCCAATTCGCGGCACAACCGCTCAACACCCTTGAGGTAATGCTCGGTCGCCGGGATCACCCCGGCTTCGCTTTGCACCGGCTCCAGCATGATGGCCACGGTCTGTGCGTCGACTGCCGCATGCAGCGCGGGCAAGTCATTAAACGGCACATTAATAAAGCCCGGCAGTTGCGGCTCAAACCGGTTATCCACCGTCGCGCTGCCTGAGGCCGACATCGCGCCAAAACTGCGACCGTGGCAACTGCGACTGGCCGTGATGATCCTATGCGCGCCACCGCGATGCAGTTGCCCCCATTTACGCGCCAGCTTGATCGCGCCCTCGTTGGCCTCGGCCCCGGTGTTGAGAAAATGAACCTGATCGCTGCCGGTGCTTTCGCACAAGCGTTGAGCCAAATCCAGCATCCCCCGGTTTAAAAACCCCGCCCCAGGGTTCATCAACGATTGCGCTTGGTCGGCCATCGCCTTGACCAGCACCGCCGGGCTGTGGCCCAGACTATTGGCTGCGCTGCCCTGGGTAAAATCCAGGTACGCACGGCTGTCGCTGTCCCACATCCACGAACCTTGCCCGCGCACAAACACGTGGGCTTCGCGCTCAACGCAGGGCATCAGGTACTCACGGGAAGGGTGGCTGCCCGACATCGAGGGCGCAGAATGCGCAGCCATCTCTTCAAGGCTGGGGGAATGGCGACGCAGGTTAAACAGGTTCATGCACGCGGACCTTGTGACCATAAACAGATTTGATTTGCAACTTGCGGCTATTTATATAGAAGGTAAACCTCTCGATGGGTTTATTGCCCTGCCTATGTATAACGCCGCTGCGCATCAGCATCTCTGGCTCGATGAGCCTTGTGGAATGCGCGTAGACTAGGCGCCTCAGGGCCGTTGAGCCATTTCGTTTTTTAAGTATTTTCGATAAGTATTACTTATGGATTTCAAGCAACTGCGTTATTTCGTCGCGGTCTACGAAGAAGGCCATGTGGGCCGTGCTGCGGAGCGTCTGTCTATCTCGCAACCCGCCCTGTCGCAGCAGATTCGCCAGCTCGAACACAACCTCGATGTGAGTCTTTTTGAGCGCAGCAGCAAACGCCTTTTGCCCACGCTTGCAGCGCACACGCTGTACAACCACGCATTGCCACTGCTCGATGGTTTGCAACGGGCCAAGGAGGCCTTGCACCATTTTCAGGGCCAGGCCCTGCGTACTATCGCCATCGGCGTGTTGCAAACCGTGCACACCAGCCTCGTCCCGCAAATGCTGGAACGTGTGCGCCAGGCCCAACCCCATTTGGTGGTGCAGATTTACGAACTGACTGGTATCGAGATCGAAAGGCGCCTGCTCAATGGCTCACTCGATATTGGTATCAGCTACCTGCCGCCCCGCCAGCCAGGACTGCACGGCATGATGCTGTACGAAGACGAGCTGCAACTGGTCATCCCGGCTGATCATCCGCTGCGTGAATTCAAGAAGGTGTCACTGAGCCAGGCCGCTGAGTTGCCGATGCTGCTGCTCGGGGAAGAGTTTCAGGTGCGTCAGATCTGGCAAACCCAACTCGCCAACCTGGGCCGCCGACCGCAGGTTCAGGCCGAACTGAATACCATGGCCGGGATACTCGACAGCCTGCCCCACAGCAAACTGGCCACTGTATTGCCGGGGCGCTCGCGTCATCAACATGATGACAAGACGTTGCTGTGGAAACCGCTGAGTGAGCCCAGAGTGCCATTGAAGGTCGGGCTGGTGTGCCGCGATGTACAGCGTCAGCAAGCCACATTGGGGTTGTTGCGCACGCTGCTTGAGGATGTGATGCAGAGCAATGAACAAACGTTGTAGCCGCGTAGCAGCTGACTCGCGGAGCGAGGCTGCTACGGAGGGATCTAACGTCAAAGTAAAAGTTCTGACGCACAAAAAAGAAAACCCCGCCGAGGCGGGGTTTTGCAGACTGTTTCCCTGACATCCTTTTCACTCCGCCATCCTGGCAGAATCCTACGTGTCCCTGTTGTTGCTTTGAGCTTCCTGCTCGACGTCCATTGAAAGTAGATTACCTCTGGATCCAATCCGGGGATATGGGAGATTGTCAGCATGTAATGTAAGCAAATGCTTACAACTCACTAAACCTTTTAAAAATGTGCCTCGTCCAGCAGATACAGCGAATCGCTGCCCGCCTTCACCGAGGCACTCAAAGAATCGATCCGTGGCAGCAAACGTGCGAAGTAGAAACGTGCAGTCCCCAGTTTGCTGACATAGAAGGCTTCATCGGCCTCTTTGCCCAGCGCGGCCTTGGCCATTAGTGCCCACATGTACGCATACGTTGTGTAACCAAAAACATGCAGGTACTCGACGGCCGCGGCTCCGATCTCGTTCGGATTGTTTTGCGAGCGGTCCAGCACCCAGGCTGTCAACTGATCAAGTGTGTCCAAAGCCGCAGCCAATGGCTGGGTGAACTCGTTCAGTTCGCTGTTAGCCGAGGCTATAAACTGACGGATTTCGTCGGCGTACTGGCGGTAGTAAACACCCTGATTACCCACGATCTTGCGCCCCACCAGATCCAGCGCCTGGATGCCGTTGGTGCCTTCGTAGATCTGGGTAATGCGCACATCGCGAACCAGTTGCTCCTGGCCCCACTCACGAATGTAGCCATGGCCGCCGAACACTTGCTGGCCGTGCACCGTGGTTTCAAGCCCCAGATCCGTGAGGAAGGCCTTGGCCACGGGCGTCAGCAAGGCAACCAGGCCGTCGGCGCGCTCACGGGCCGTGGCATCTTCACTGAACTTGGCGATATCCAGCTGGTTGGCAACATAGGTCGAAAAGGCCCGACCGCCTTCGTTAGAAGCCTTCATGGTCAACAGCATGCGACGCACGTCTGCGTGCACGATGATCGGGTCCGCCACTTTGTCCTTGGCTTGTGCGCCGGTTGCAGCACGCCCTTGCAGGCGGTCACGGGCATATTCCACGGCGTTCTGATACGAGCGCTCGCCGCAAGCAAGGCCCTGAATGCCTACTCCCAAACGTTCGTAATTCATCATGGTGAACATCGCAGCCAGGCCACGGTTAGGCTCTCCCACCAGGTAACCCACTGCCTCATCAAAGTTCATCACGCAGGTGGCTGACGCCTGAATGCCCATTTTGTGTTCAATCGAGCCACACGTCACCGGGTTGCGATCACCCAGGCTTCCATCGGCATTGACCATGAATTTTGGCACCAGGAACAGCGAAATTCCTTTAGGCCCGGCAGGTGCATCCGGCAATTTGGCCAGCACCAGATGGATGATGTTCTCGGTCAGGTCGTGCTCGCCACCGGTGATGAAGATTTTGGTGCCGCTGACTTTGTAAGCACCATCCACTTGCGGCTCAGCCCGGGTACGAATGATCCCCAGATCCGTCCCGGCATGGGGCTCGGTCAAGCACATGGAACCGGCCCACACGCCCGAGTACATGTTCGGCAGATAAGTGGCTTTCAGCTCTTCGCTGGCGTGGGCGTTGATTGATACGCAGGCCCCGGCGGTCAACATCGGATACAAACCGAAGGACAGCCCGGAGGAGTTGATCATTTCTTCCACTTGGGCCGACACGGCCTTGGGCATGCCCATGCCGCCGAACTGTGGATCACCGCCGACGCCGACCCAGCCGCCTTCAGCGTAAGTACGATAGGCATCGACGAAACCGGCCGGGGTGGTTACTGCACCATTGTCCCAGTGGCAACCCTCCTCATCACCGCTGCGGCTCAGGGGCGCGATACTTTTAGCGGTAACCTTGCCCGCCTCTTCAAGAATGGCTTCTACCGTTTCAGCATCTACGGTTTCTGCCAACGCAGGCAATTGCGCCCAAAGTGTAGCGACCTCGAAAACTTCATTGAGGACGAAGCGCATATCGCGCAGGGGCGCTTTGTAGTCAGCCATGGCAAACCTCGTAATCTGTATACGGCGATTAATGTAGGACCCAGTCTAGCTTAACGACGATAGTGATACATAGGGTCATGCTGTGACCACGATCAATAAATAAGTCAAGAAAACATATCTAATGTGGGAGCGAGCCTGTTCGCGAAAGCTTTCGCGAGCAGGCTCGCTCCCACTGGTTTTTTTGGGGAGCACCAAAAACCAAAAAAGCCGCGCCCCAAAGGGAACGCGGCTTTTTGGATGACCCGTCAGGACTTAGTAGCCCAAGTCGAAGTCTTCTTCTTTCATGTCCATCAGGTTGGCAGCGCCCGACAGCATGGTGGCAACGTGCGCGCGAGTGCGCGGCAAGATGCGCTGGAAGTAGAAGCGTGCCGTTTGCAACTTGGCTTTGTAGAACGCTTCTTCGGATGTGCCAGCCGCCAGCTTTTCAGCCGCCAGACGGGCCATGTCAGCCCAGAAGTACGCCAGGCATGCATAACCCGAGTACATCAAGTAATCGACCGAGGCCGCACCCACTTCTTCACGGTCTTTCATGGCCGCCATACCGACCTTCATGGTCAGCTCGCCCCATTCCTTGTTCAGTGCAGCCAAAGGCGTGACGAATTCGTTAAGCGCTTCGTTGCCTTCGTTGCTCTGACAGAACTTATGGACGATTTTGGTGAAACCCTTGAGGGCTTCGCCCTGGGTCATCAACACTTTACGGCCCAGCAGGTCGAGGGCCTGGATACCGGTGGTGCCTTCGTACAGCATCGAAATACGGCTGTCGCGAACGTTTTGCTCCATGCCCCACTCAGCGATAAAGCCGTGGCCGCCGTAGATTTGAACGCCATGGTTGGCGGATTCAAAACCGACTTCCGTCATGAACGCTTTAGCGATCGGCGTCATGAAAGCCAGCAGTGCGTCGGCTTTCTTTTTCTCTTCTTCATCAACGCCGTATTTCACGATGTCGACTTGTTTGGCGGTGAAGTAAACCATCGCACGGTTGCCTTCGGCGAATGCCTTCATGGTCAACAGCATGCGACGTACGTCCGGGTGAACGATGATCGGGTCAGCTGCCTTTTCAGGCGCTTTAGGACCGGTCAGCGAGCGCATTTGCAGACGGTCGCGGGCGTATTTCAGACCACCCTGGAAACCGATTTCGGCGTGGGACAAGCCCTGCAGCGCGGTACCCAGTCGTGCGGTGTTCATAAAGGTGAACATGCAGTTCAGGCCTTTGTTCGGAGGGCCGATCAGGAAACCTGTGGCGCCGTCGAAGTTCATCACGCAGGTGGCGTTACCGTGAATGCCCATTTTATGCTCAAGCGAGCCACAGGATACAGCGTTGCGCTCACCGATGCTGCCATCGGCGTTAGCGTTGAACTTGGGCACGATGAACAGCGAAATGCCTTTGGTGCCAGCCGGTGCATCCGGCAGGCGGGCCAGAACGATATGGACGATGTTATCGGCCATGTCATGTTCGCCGGCCGAGATGAAGATCTTGGTGCCCGAAATCTTGTACGAACCGTCAGCCTGAGGCTCGGCCTTGGTGCGCAACAGCCCCAGGTCGGTACCACAATGGGATTCGGTCAGGCACATGGTGCCGGTCCATTCGCCGGTAACCAGCTTGCTCAGGTAAGTGGCTTGCTGCTCGGGGGTGCCGTGTTCGGAAATGGTGTTCATCGCACCGTGGGACAGGCCCGGGTACATGCCCCACGACCAGTTGGCAGCGCCAACCATTTCACTGACGGCCAGACCCAGCGACTCCGGCAGGCCTTGGCCACCGTGTTCTACGTCGTGGGCCAGGCTCGGCCAGCCGCCTTCAACGAATTGTTTGTAGGCTTCTTTAAAGCCGGTAGGGGTTTTAACGCCGGATTCACTCCAGGTGCAGCCTTCGATGTCACCCACACGGTTCAGAGGTGCCAGCACCTGCTCACAAAACTTGGCGCCTTCTTCAAGAATGGCGTCAACCATATCTGGAGTAGCGTCCTGGCAAGCCGGCAGGCTCTGATAATGCGCTTCGTAACCGAGCAGTTCGTCACGAACGAAGCGAATATCACGCAAGGGGGCCTTGTAGTCAGGCATAGCGATAAACCTCTGCTGATGAATCCGGGGATGAACAACCGCGTGGATTTGTTATGGCGGTCAAACAGGTGTTTGAAACATACGTTTACGCCTATTTATTGTCAAGCAGCGCGAAGCCGCCGTTCGTCTTAGGACGGCTCGTAGTCAAAGGAGGATTGATTTGTGGGAACTGCTGTCAGTCCAGCAAATCGAGTTGCAGATACTCAGCCACGGATTGCGCCGATGCCGATTTAAGTTTTGGCACTCGCCCCAGGCAGGGTGCAGGCAGACGCTCGGCCAGGGTGGCGAGGTTTTCTTCCAGGCGTGAGGTTTTCGGACCAATGATATTGGCTACCCAGCCAGCCAGTTGCAGGCCATCGCGGGCAATCGCTTCGGCGGTCAGTAACGCATGGCTGATGCAACCCAAACGCACGCCCACCACCAGAATCACCGGCAGATCCAGCGCTTGAGCCAAATCCGACAAGCTGTCTTGCCCTGAAAGCGGCACGCGCCAGCCACCCGCGCCCTCAATCAGGGTGAAATCTGCCTGCCTGGCCAAAATGTGCTGCATGGGTTCCAGCAGTGAACGAACCGTCAATACCACCCCGGCTTCGCGCGCAGCGATGTGCGGGGCGATAGCCGGTTCAAAGGCTACCGGGTTGACCTCGTCATAACTCAACTTGATCGAGCTTTCGGCCATCAACGCCAGCGCGTCTGCATTGCGCAGGCCCTGCGGTGTGATTTCGCATCCGGACGCAACCGGCTTGCCTGCCGCAGTGCTTAACCCGGCTGCACGGGCGGCATATAAAAGACCTGCCGCCACCGTGGTCTTACCCACATCGGTATCAGTACCGGTAATGAAGTACGCAGGGCTCATCGCGTTTTCTCCAAAATGCCGTAGACCACTTGGTACGTCGCCGGCAACCCAAGCGGCTGACGAAACTGTTCATAGGCACCCATCATTCCCTGAAGCCGCGCCCTGCCGCTCAACCCTTCGGGGCGACCTGGGTTCAGATTGTGTGCCCCCAGGGCTTTAAGCTCATGGGTCAGCTGGCGAACCTGCGCGTAGTGCAGCACATGAGGCTGTTTGTGCAAGTCGAGCACCTGCAAGCCACTGTCCGCACACAACTGTTGATAGGTCTCAAACTCACGAAAACGATTGACGTGGACCTGACCATCGACGGCTCGCCAGCTGTCGCGCAACTCACTCAAGGTACCCGCGCACAAACTGGCGAACGCCAGCACCCCGCCGGGTTTGAGCACCCGATGAGCCTCGCTCAGTACCGCCCTGAAATCCGCACACCATTGCAGCGCTAGACTGGAGAAAATCACATCGCAGCTATTGGATTGCAGTGGCAAGTTCTCGGCATCGCCCGCAATGAAATGCTGCGCACCACCCAAGGGCCGGGCGAAGGCCAGCATGCCTTGGGCAATGTCCAGCGCCAGCCCCTGACTATCGGCAAAACGCTGACCCAGCACTCGGCTGAAATAACCCGTGCCACTTCCCAGATCCAGCCAGCGCTGCGGGCCGAGGTTGGCCGGCAGTCGGGCGATCAGTTCATGGCCCACGTCTCGTTGCAGTTCGGCGACACTGTCGTAACTGGCAGCCGCCCGGGAAAAGGAGACCGCAACCTGACGCTTGTCCGGCAAGCTGGCCGCAAGCATCGCAACACTCAAATCATTCATCGCCCGACTCGTGTAAAAAATCCTGGATAGCCGCCGCCAATTCGTGGGGAGCCTCCAGTAAAAAAGCATGACAAGCCTGTTCAATCAGACCCACTTCGACATCGGGCAATAACCCCAGTACATCGGTCCCTGCCTGCAGCGGCACCAGCGCATCCAGCCCGGCAAACAGATGCAGTTGTGGCCCACTGAAACGTTGTAAGGCACCGCGGGTATCCAGCTTACCCAGCAGTTCAAGACCGGCCAGCAGGGTGTCCGGCTGGGCTTTGGGTGCTGCGCCCAACAACAGCCCGGCCAATGCCCGAGACTCAGGGGAGCCCTGGCTGCACAGCAGGCAAAAGCGTTTCAGGGTGGTGTTCGGGGCATCGCGAAAACCGCTGAGGAACGGTTCGAAAGTAGACGCGGGCATGGCGCTGGGCCAATCCTCGCGACTGACAAAACTCGGGTTGCTGGCCAATGTCACCAGCCCACAACAACGATCGCCCCGGCGTGCCGCCAGCTCACTGGCGAGCATCCCGCCCAGTGACCAGCCGCCCAGCCATACGTTGTCGGGCAAGGTCGAGTCGAGCTCGTCGAGCCAGTCGTCAAGGTCGGTAGACAGCAGCACCGGCAGCGGTTCGATCTCGACCCGCAAGTGCTCGTCCAGAGCGCGCAATGCCTCGGCCAAAGGTTCCAGGGGTGAAACCCCCAGGCCCCAGCCCGGCAGCAAAACCAAACGATCACGCATGATCTGGCTCCAACGTACGCCAACAGTCTTCGAGTGCACTTAACAATAGCTGCACCTGTGCTTCTGTGTGAGCCGCCGACAAGGTCACACGCAAGCGTGCGCTGCCTGCGGGTACGGTTGGCGGACGAATTGCCGTCACCATCAAGCCACGCTCGCGCAACATCTGCGACACGCGAACGGCCCGGCCACTGTCGCCAACCATGATTGGCTGGATCGGGGTAAAGCTGTCCATCAACTGCAGGCCGATTTGCTCGGCGCCACGCCGAAACTGGCCGATCAAGGTGTTCAGATGCTCACGTCGCCAATGCTCGGTGCGCAGCAGCTCAAGGCTTTTCAACGTTGCGCAGGCCAGGGCAGGCGGCTGACTGGTGGTGTAGATGTAAGGCCGGGCGAACTGGACCAGGCTTTCAATCAGCTCTTCACTGCCCGCAACAAAAGCACCGCTGGTGCCAAAGGCCTTGCCCAGCGTCCCGACCAGCACCGGCACATCGTCCGCGCTCAAGCCGAAGTGCTCGACAATCCCGCCGCCATTGGCGCCCAAGGGGCCAAAGCCGTGGGCATCGTCCACCATCAACCAGGCACCTTTGGCTCTGGCTTCACGGGCCAGCGCAGGCAGGTCGGCCAGGTCGCCGTCCATGCTGAAGACGCCATCCGTCACCACCAGCGTGTTGCCGCAGGCCTTTTCCAGACGCTTGGCCAGGCTGGCCGCGTCGTTATGCAGATAGCGATTGAACCGCGCGCCGCTCAGCAAACCGGCATCCAGTAGCGAGGCATGGTTCAGGCGATCTTCCAGCACCGTGTCACCCTGCCCCACCAGCGCAGTGACAGCGCCCATATTGGCCATGTAGCCATTGCTGAACAGCAGTGCCCGCGGGCGGCCGGTGAACTCGGCCAAGGCCTCTTCAAGTACGTGATGCGGGGTGCTGTGACCAATGACCAGATGCGACGCCCCGCCCCCCACACCCCAGCGCGAAGCACCGGCCTGCCAGGCTTCGATGACCTGCGGATGATTGGCCAGCCCCAGATAGTCGTTGTTGCAGAAGGCCAGCAACGGCTGACCGTCGACCACCACCTGCGGCCCTTGCGGGCTTTCCAGCAGCGGGCGCTGACGGTACAGATTATCGGCACGACGAACGGCCAGACGGGCACTTAAATCAAAAGACATGCTGGCCTCAATGAGCGGTCGTAGCCGCTGCCGAAGGGACGAGGCAGCTGCTACGGGGGGTGGGTTAAACCACAGCGTTATAAAACTGCTCGCTGGATTTCTGATCTCGCAGTGCATGCTCGATCACGGCCTGATGCACCTCGTCAGCATGATCTTCACCCGCCTCCGGCAAGATCCCCAGACGGCTGAACAACTGCATGTCCTTGTCAGCCTGAGGGTTGGCCGTGGTCAGCAATTTGTCGCCATAAAAAATCGAGTTGGCCCCGGCAAAAAACGCCAGTGCCTGCATTTGCTCGTTCATTGCCTCACGGCCTGCCGACAGGCGTACATGGCTGTGCGGCATCATGATCCGCGCTACCGCCAGCATGCGGATGAAATCAAACGGGTCGATGTCTTCCGCGTTTTCCATCGGCGTGCCGGCCACTTTCACCAGCATGTTGATCGGCACCGACTCGGGGTGCTCAGGCAGATTGGCCAGCTGGATCAGCAGGTTGGCGCGGTCGTCCAGCGATTCGCCCATGCCCAGAATGCCGCCGGAGCAGATTTTCATCCCGCTATCTCGCACGTAACTCAAGGTTTGCAGGCGTTCACTGTAAGTACGCGTGGTGATAATGCTGGTGTAGAACTCGGGCGAGGTGTCGAGGTTGTGGTTGTAGTAATCAAGACCGGCGTGGGCCAACGCTGCAGTTTGCTCCTGATCGAGCTTGCCCAGGGTCATGCAGGTTTCCAGCCCCATGGCCTTCACCCCTTTGACCATTTCCAGCACGTAGGGCATGTCTTTGGCCGACGGGTGCTTCCAGGCTGCGCCCATGCAAAAACGGGTGGCGCCGATGGCCTTGGCCCGCTGTGCCTCTTCCAGCACCTTTTGCACCTGCATCAACTTCTCTTTGGCCAGGCCGGTGTTGTAGTGGCCAGACTGCGGACAATATTTGCAATCTTCTGGACAGGCGCCCGTCTTGATCGACAGCAGCGTCGAAACTTGTACCCGGTTGGCATTGAAATGCTTGCGGTGAACGGTCTGCGCTTCGAAAAGCAGGTCATTGAAGGGCTGGGTAAACATCGCCCGGACCTCGGCTAAAGACCAATCATGTCGCAGGTTGGCAAGGCTGCTGGCGCTCATCGGCGTTTCTCTTGTTTATGCTTAGACTTGAACCTGAGGCAAACGCCTCAGGCACGGCACGGATGTCGGCATGTTTAAGGATGTGACATGAACTGTCAACCACAATGGATAAGGCAGGTTTACATCTGGTTATTTAATAACCAGACCTGTTTATTGTGCGACGAATTCTGCGGCACACCCTTTGCCCTTTGTATGACCTGTGAGCTGGAACTGCCGTGGTTGGGCGATAGCTGCAAGCGTTGCGGGCTGCCATTACCGATGGCGGGGCTGATCTGCGCCCATTGCATCAAGCAGCCGCCAGCCTTTGACCACGTGCATGCGCCCTGGGTGTATGGCTTTCCGATCGACAGTCTGATCATCCGGTTCAAGCACCACGGCAAATGGCCCTATGGTCGACTTTTAGCCGAACTTCTCGGCCAATCGCTGCTCGATGACTTCAACTCGGGTAGCCCCCGACCCGACTTCCTGCTGCCGGTGCCCCTGTCCACCCAACGTCTGCGCCAGCGTGGCTATAACCAGGCCGCCATGCTCGCCCAGTGGCTCGGTGCTGCGCTGAACATCCCTCGACACGAACACTGGCTGCTGCGCACCCAGGACACGGCCGCGCAACAAGCCCTGGACGCCAAAGGCCGCAAACGCAACCTGTTGCAGGCATTCAGTCTCGCGCCCGGAGTACAGGTCTGCGGGTTGCACCTGGCGCTGGTCGATGACGTGCTGACCACCGGTGCCACGGCTGAAAGCCTGGCCCGACTGCTGATTAAGGCCGGAGCCAGACGCGTGGACGTGTATTGTCTGGCCCGAACGCCAAAACCCGACGGGCCTCCTTGACGCCACCCGGTTGAGCAGGCACTTTTCGGGCACGTCCTGCCTTGCGAATCTTCTGTCATGCACCTGCCCACCCTGCTCGCTCAACACATGGTCCGTCGCCCGCAACGCATTGCGCTGCTGCAGCACATTGTTGAACAGGGCTCGATCACGGCCGCCGCTAAAAGCGCGGGCATCAGTTACAAAGCCGCGTGGGATGCCATCGATGAGCTGAACAACCTGGCGCAAACCCCGTTGGTTGAGCGCAATATCGGTGGCAAAGGCGGAGGCGGTGCTCGACTGTCCGTAGCCGGTGAGCGGGTGTTGCGGCTTTATCAGCGTTTGCAGGCGATGCAAAATCAGGTGCTGGACGCCGCCGAAGACATTCAGGACCTCGACCTGCTGGGCCGCCTGATGCTGCGCACCAGCGCCCGCAACCAATTGCATGGCACCGTCATTGCCATTCTCAGCCACGGCCATAACGATCTGATCCAGCTGGAACTGCCCGGCGGCCTGACCCTTCGCGCGCAAATCACACGTGACAGCACCCAGCGCCTGGAACTGGTGATCGGCAGCCAGGCCGTGGCATTGATCAAAGCGGGCTGGCTGCAACTGCTTGGCGCCACACACCCCCCCAGCCCCGAGCACAATGACCTGCACGGCCAGATCGAGCAGATCCTGCACACCGACAACGGCCCCAGCGAAGTCCGTATCACCCTGCCCAGCGGCCAGACCCTGTGCGCCCTGACCGAACCACAACACCTCGAAACACTAGGCCTGACAGAAGGCAGCGAGGCCCACGTGCAATTTGCGCCGTCACTGGTGTTGCTGGGTACCGCGCTGTAACACCCCTCGCCCCCTCGACTTGAAACATCCCTGTCATACCCGCTGCTTATGGTGTCTGCCAAAACCGTCCAGAGCCAAGCCAGCCATGAGCCTATTAGAAGAAAACCAATCCACCGACCTTGAGCAGATCATTGGCCTGAGTCGACGCGGCTTTATCAGTGCAGGCGCCCTGTGTGGCGCGGCCATGTTTTTGGGTGGCGGCCTGCTCAGCCGCAGTGCCCTGGCAGCGGGTGTCAGCGCCGCCAACAGCCAACTGATGGGGTTCGACAGCATCAATGCGGCCACCACTGACACCATCAGCCTGCCACCCGGCTACCGCTCTTCGGTACTCATCAGTTGGGGCCAGCCGCTGCAAGCCGACGGCCCGGCGTTTGACCCTTCCGGCAACGGCACTGCCAGCGCCCAGGAAGTACAATTTGGCGACAACAACGATGGCATGAGCCTGTTCGCCTTCGCGGATGACCCGAACCGCGCCCTGATGGCGATCAACAACGAATACACCAACTATCGCTACCTCTTCCCCCATGGCGGCTCGCCCGCATCGGCAGAAGAAGTGCACAAGGCCCAGGCCACTGAAGGCGTGTCGGTGATCGAGATCCAGCGCAAGGGCGACGGCTGGCAGTTTGTCCAGGGTTCCCCCTTCAACCGACGCATCCACGCCAACACGCCCATTCGCCTGAGCGGCCCCGCTGCCGGTCATGAGCTGCTGCGCACCCGGGCCGACGCTACTGGCACCCGTGCACTGGGGACCTTCCAGAACTGCGCCAATGGCAAAACCCCATGGGGCACCTACCTGACCTGCGAAGAAAACTTCACCGACTGTTTCGGCAGCTCTGACCCGAAGCAAACCTTCGATGCCGCGCAAAAGCGCTATGGCGTGGTTGCGGCCAGCAAAGACATCAACTGGCACCCGCACGATCCTCGTTTCGATATGGCGCTCAACCCCAACGAACTGAATCGCCACGGCTGGGTCGTTGAAATCGACCCGTTCGACCCGCTTTCAACACCGGTCAAACGCACCGCACTGGGCCGTTTCAAACACGAAAACGCCGCCCTGGCCGAAACCGGCGACGGCCGCGCCGTGGTGTACATGGGCGACGATGAGCGCGGCGAATTCATCTACAAATTCATCAGCCGCGACAAGATCAACCACCAGAACCCCAAGGCCAATCGCGACCTGCTGGACCACGGCACGCTCTATGTGGCGCGCTTTGACGGTGGCGACAACAACCCTGATCGCCCCAAGGGTCACGGTCAGTGGATTGAACTGACCCATGGCAAAAACGGCGTGGATGCCAGTAACGGGTTTGCCAACCAGGCCCAAGTGCTGATCCAGGCACGAATGGCCGCCAGCACCGTCGGCGCCAGTCGCATGGACCGCCCGGAATGGATCGTGGTCAGCCCCACGGACGGCCAGGTCTATTGCACCTTGACCAACAACGCCAAGCGCGGCGAAGAGGGGCAACCGGTCGGCGGCCCAAACCCTCGCGAGAAAAACGTCTACGGGCAAATTCTGCGCTGGAAGGCCCGCAACGGTGATCATGGCGCCGACACCTTCGACTGGGACCTGTTTGTGGTGGCCGGCAACCCGGCGGTTCACGGCAAAGAGCCCAAGGGTGGCTCGGCCAATATCAACCCGCAAAACATGTTCAACAGCCCCGACGGCCTTGGATTCGATGACGCAGGGCGCCTGTGGATTCTGACCGACGGCGATGCCAGCAATACCGGCGACTTTGCTGGCATGGGCAACAACCAAATGCTGTGCGCCGACCCCGTCAGCGGTGAAATTCGTCGCTTTATGGTCGGCCCTGTTGGCTGTGAAGTGACCGGCATCAGCTTCTCGCCCGACCACAAAACCCTGTTCGTGGGGATTCAGCACCCGGGTGAAAATGGCGGTTCCACCTTCCCCGAGCACCTGCCCAACGGCAAACCGCGCTCATCCGTCATGGCCATCAGCCGGGAAGACGGCGGCATCGTCGGCGCATAACAAAAAATCTTGTGGGAGCGAGCCTGCTCGCTCCCACATGAGCCGCCAGAGCCTATTCAATCGCCCTCAGCCTCCCGGTCTGCGTTAACATGCATGGCCGGACGCGGCAGCCTGCTGCGCGCAGGAGTCAGCATGTCTCATCCGTTTGCAACACTTACCCCTGATCTGGTGCTCGACGCCGTCGAGAGCATCGGTTTCCTTAGCGATGCCCGTGTGCTCGCACTCAACAGCTACGAGAATCGCGTGTACCAGGTGGGTATCGAAGACTCGGAACCGCTGATCGCCAAATTCTATCGACCGCAACGCTGGACCAACGAAGCCATCCTCGAAGAACACCGCTTCACCTTCGAACTGGCCGAGCTTGATGTCCCGGTGGTCGCACCCATGATTCACAACGGTGAAAGCCTGTTCGAACACGCAGGCTTTCGCTTCACCCTGTTTCCACGCCGCGGGGGCCGCGCGCCTGAGCCGGGTAACCTCGATCAGTTGTATCGCCTCGGGCAACTGCTCGGCCGCCTGCATGCCGTGGGCGCGACCAAGCCGTTCGAACACCGCGAAGCACTGGGCGTGAAGAACTTCGGTCACGACTCGCTGACCACCCTGCTTGAAGGCAACTTCATTCCGCGCAGCCTGCTCCCGGCCTACGAGTCGGTCGCCCGCGACCTGCTCAAGCGGGTCGAAGACGTCTACGCCGCTACCCCGCACACCAACATCCGCATGCACGGCGATTGCCACCCCGGCAACATGATGTGCCGCGACGAAGTGTTCCATATCGTCGACCTCGACGATTGCCGCATGGGCCCTGCGGTGCAGGACTTGTGGATGATGCTGGCCGGTGATCGCCAGGAATGCCTGGGCCAGCTGTCAGAGTTGATGGACGGCTACAGCGAGTTCCATGACTTCAACCCCCGTGAGCTGGCGCTGATCGAACCGCTGCGCGCTTTGCGTCTGATGCACTACAGCGCCTGGCTGGCTCGACGCTGGGACGATCCGGCCTTCCCCCACAGCTTCCCGTGGTTTGGCAGCGAGCGTTATTGGGGCGACCAGATCCTGGCATTACGCGAGCAGCTATCGGCATTGAATGAAGAGCCGCTGAAGCTGTTTTAAGAAAGCCGGATGAACACTGTAGTCGCTGCCGAAGGCTGCGAAGGGTTGCAAAGCAACCCGTTTTCCCGGGAGCGCCGGCCACCCCTCGCAGCCTTCGGCAGCGACTACAGAAAACGTCCAACCTCACACAGGACACGCCTGCAAAACCTGCTTACACTCACAGCTTCTTCTGTGTCTGTTAGTTGCCTAAGCAAGGATTCTGCATGCAAGCCGCCAACCCGCGCCGCGGGTATATTTTAGGCCTCACCGCCTATGTCATCTGGGGCATCTTCCCGCTCTACTTCAAACTGCTGGCCAGCGTCCCGGCTGCCGAGATCATCGTGAACCGGGTGCTCTGGTCCGCGTTGTTCGGCTCGCTGTTGCTCCTGGTGTGGAAACACCCCGGCTGGTGGCAAGAACTGCGCGACAACCCCAAACGCATTGGCGTGCTGACCATTAGCGGCCTGCTGATTGCCGCCAACTGGCTGACCTATGTGTGGGCGGTAAACAACGACCGCATGCTCGAAGCCAGCCTGGGGTACTACATCAATCCGCTGGTCAACGTGCTGCTCGGCATGTTGCTGCTGGGCGAGCGCCTGCGCCGTCTGCAGTGGGTTGCAGTAGGCCTGGCCGTGATCGGTGTGGCGCAACAGGTATGGCAAGTGGGCAGCCTGCCCTGGGTGTCACTGGCGCTGGCGCTGAGTTTCGGTTTTTACGGGTTGATCCGCAAACAGGCACCAGTCAAGGCATTGCCGGGGCTTGTGGTCGAAACGTGGATTCTGGTCCCGGTGGCCATCGTCTGGTTGCTGCTGCACCCCGAGGCCAACAGCGCCCATGCCGATTTCTGGAGCACCTCGCAGGCCTGGTTGCTGGTAGCCGCCGGTCCGGCCACGCTGATACCCCTGGTGTGTTTCAACGCCGCCGCTCGGCATTTGCCCTACACAACCCTGGGCTTCATGCAGTACATCGCGCCGACGCTGGTATTGATTTTGGCGGTCACGGTTTACGGCGAACATTTATCCGAAAGTACCTTGCTCGCCTTTGCATTTATCTGGGCCGGCCTGGTGGTGTACAGCCTCGATGCCTGGTTCAGCATGCGTCAGCGCAGCTGAACCTGCGGGCCTACTCTTCGGTGCTGAACTTCAGGTCCACCAGCAGTTCATCCGCCAGGGTTTCCAGGCGTTTTTGCAGCACATCCAGGGACAAGGTCAGAGGCACCGCCAAAATAGCCTCGGCATGAAACAGCGGCTCGTTGCTCATCGGCGCGGGCCGCACATCGGTCACCAGCCGCTCCAGGCTCACACCCTGCTCCGTCAGCACCCGGGTGATGTCACGCACAATGCCGGGGCGGTCGTTGCCTACCAGCTCCATGGCGATGGGCTTCCAGGTGCAGGACTGCTCAATGCCGCTTTCGGCAATCAACACCCGAATCCCTTCCTTGCCCAAATGCTGCAACGCATCGACCAGTTCATCGTGCGCTTCGGCGGGCACGCCTACGCGCAGGATCCCGGCGAATTGCCCGGCCATGCGCGACATTCGACTCTCCAGCCAGTTACCGCCATGCTCGGCGATGCATTGAGCAATGCGCTCGACCTGCCCGGCCTTGTCCTGGGCAAAGACCGTTATCACAAGATGGTTCATGGCGGGGGTCTCTCTTATTAGGGGGGTCGAGTGAGTATAGGCACTCCCGCAAAAGGGATTCAAAATCACAAATTGTGTACTGTTTTTAGAATTATCTGGAACAACCTGCCTGTTTCTTGAGAACATCCTGTTCTTCTGCGTGACCGATAGCGTAAAAATGGTCGCAGAACGACGTGATTGGTCTGATTTTCACATCTGCAATTGATCATGTAGTATGCCTCGGCGACCACTACATAACTTGCAACAAGGTCCGCCAAGGTGTCTGCTATACCCCGTCCAACCCCGCCAGCATGAGCCACGCGGTGTTTTAAGAAGCGCTCCAGGCTTTAAATAAAAATGAGTGAGGCAAGCAATGACTGAACACGTTCACGTCGGTGGCCTGCAGGTCGCCAAAGTCCTGTTCGACTTCGTAAACAACGAAGCTATCCCCGGTACCGGCCTCACCGCCGACCAGTTCTGGGACGGTGCCGACAAGGTCATCAATGACCTGGCACCCAAGAACAAAGCACTGCTCGCCAAACGCGATGATTTGCAGGCGCGGATCGACGCCTGGCACCAGGCTCAGGCCGGCAAGGCCCATGACGCCGTGGCTTATAAAGCCTTCCTCCAGGATATTGGGTATCTGCAGCCAGAAGCCGCAGATTTCCAGGCAACGACGCAAAACGTCGATGACGAAATCGCTCGCATGGCAGGCCCACAACTGGTGGTGCCAGTCATGAATGCGCGCTTTGCCCTCAACGCTTCGAACGCCCGCTGGGGCTCGCTCTACGACGCGCTGTACGGCACCGATGCCATCAGCGAAGCCGATGGCGCCACCAAGGGCAAGAGCTACAACAAGGTCCGTGGCGACAAGGTGATTGCCTTCGCCCGCGCTTTTCTCGACGAAGCCGCGCCTCTGGCCAGCGGCACTCATGTTGACTCAACCGGCTACGCCATCGTTGGCGGCGCCTTGCAGGTCACCCTCAAGGACGGCGCCAGCACCGGCCTGCGCGACACCGCGCAACTGATCGGCTACCACGGCTCAGCCGAGGCTCCGACCGCTGTGCTGCTCAAGCACAACGGCCTGCACTTCGAAATCCAGATCGATGCCGCAAGCCCTGTTGGCCAGACCGATGCCGCAGGCGTCAAAGACGTACTGATGGAAGCGGCCCTGACCACCATCATGGACTGCGAAGACTCCGTTGCCGCCGTCGATGCCGATGACAAGGTAGTGATCTACCGCAACTGGCTGGGCCTGATGAAAGGCGACCTCAGCGAACAGGTGTCCAAGGGCGGCGAAACCTTCACCCGCACCATGAACCCGGACCGCGAGTACACCGCGCCAAACGGTGGCACCGTCAGCCTGCACGGCCGCTCGCTGCTGTTCGTGCGCAACGTGGGCCACCTGATGACCATCGATGCGATCCTCGACAAGGACGGCAACGAAGTACCCGAAGGCATCCTCGACGGCCTGCTGACCAGCCTGGCCGCGATCCACAGCCTCAACGGCAAGGCCACGCGCAGCAACAGCCGCACCGGTTCGGTCTACATCGTCAAACCGAAGATGCACGGCGCTGAAGAAGCCGCGTTCACCAACGAGCTGTTCGGCCGTATCGAAGACGTGCTCAAGTTGCCACGCAACACGCTCAAAGTCGGGATCATGGACGAAGAGCGCCGCACCACGATCAACCTCAAGGCGTGCATCAAGGCCGCCAGCGAGCGCGTGGTGTTCATCAACACCGGCTTCCTCGACCGTACGGGCGATGAGATTCACACCTCGATGGAAGCCGGGCCGATGGTGCGCAAGGCCGACATGAAAGCCGAGAAGTGGATTTCGGCCTACGAAAACAACAACGTCGATGTCGGCTTGAGCACTGGCCTGCAAGGCCGTGCGCAAATTGGCAAAGGCATGTGGGCCATGCCCGACCTGATGGCCGCGATGCTGGAGCAGAAAATCGCTCACCCGCTGGCCGGCGCCAACACCGCCTGGGTGCCATCGCCGACCGCCGCGGCCTTGCACGCGCTGCATTACCACAAGGTTGACGTGTTCGCCCGTCAGGCCGAACTGGCCAAGCGCGCCCCGGCATCGGTTGACGACATCCTGACCATCCCGCTGGCAGTGAATCCGCAGTGGACACCGGAGCAAATCCAGAACGAACTGGACAACAACTCCCAGGGCATTCTGGGCTACGTAGTGCGCTGGATCGACCAGGGCGTGGGTTGTTCGAAGGTGCCGGATATTAACGACATCGGCCTGATGGAAGATCGTGCCACGCTGCGTATTTCGAGCCAGCACATCGCCAACTGGCTGCGTCACGGCATCGTCAGCGAAAGCCAGGTCCTGGAAAGCCTCAAGCGCATGGCGCCTGTGGTCGATCGCCAAAACGCCAACGACGCGCTGTATCGTCCGCTGGCGCCGAACTTCGACAGCAACATCGCCTTCCAGGCGGCAGTCGAACTGGTGATCGAAGGCACCCAGCAGCCAAACGGCTACACCGAGCCCGTGCTGCACCGTCGTCGTCGCGAGTTCAAGGCCAAAAACGGCCTGTAAACATCGTAGATAGCAAAAAGCCCCGAATTTCGGGGCTTTTTGCTATCTGTGGGAGCGAACCTGCTCGCGAGCAGGCTCGCTCCCACAGAGTTGCAGACAAATTTTACATCCCCAACTCCTGACGGATCAGCTTGAGCAGCTTGGCGGTATCGATCGGCTTGAGCAGAAAATCGACCACATGCAAATGCATGGCATCGATGGCATCACGCACACTCGCATCACCCGACATGATGATGATCGGCAAGGTAGCCTGATCTGAATCGCGCACTTTGCGGATCAGGTGCAAGCCATCGTGGGGCAGCATCCGCAAGTCGGTGATCATCAGGTTGATCGGTTTCGATGCCAATAGCGCCAGCGCCTGCTCTTCGTTGCTGGCCGTGAGGCATTCGATTGCATTGAGTTCCAGAAGCTCCGCCAACAACTCACGCGCCACTGGATCGTCCTCGACAATCAACACACATGATGAAGCCGAAACAGGTGACGACATGACCTCTTTCAAGGCCTCGCGTTCGGCGTCAGTCAAAATGTCGTGCTCAGTCATACGCTTCTCTAAAGCCAACCTGTAGGCAAAATATCCTAACAGCGTAGTCGGTTATCCCTGACCGTTCACCAATGTGCACTCAGCCATAGGTATTTCCAAGCCTCCCGCACAAATAATGAACAAAAAACCTGTAAGACTTTTCAAAGTCAGCGACAGAAATTAGCCCCCATAGACTTACGTCCAATGGGCACCCGCGTGCAGACCGCCGAGCATGAGGGATAGAAATACGCCATGGGGCGCTGCCCTGTCCGGTCATAACAACAACGACTAACAACCAACAATGCGGTATCAGTAATGAGTAAATCGGATGCGTTTCTCCAGGCAGGAAAAACCGCGGTGTTACAGAACATTCACGGCACCATGCAGTTTTTGCAGCGATTCCCGCCCTTCAATCAAATGGAAAACACTCACCTGGCGTATCTGGTCGAGCAGTGCCAACTGCGCTTCTATGCCCCAGGCGAAAGCATCATCCGACCGACCGACGGCCCGGTGGAACACTTCTATATCGTCAAACAGGGCCGTGTGGTGGGCGAACGCACCCACCTGGGCCGCGAAGAAGCCCAGACCACCTTCGAAATCACCGCCGGCGAGTGCTTCCCGCTTGCCGCCTTGCTGGGTGAGCGCGCCACCCGCACCGAACACCGCGCCGCTGAAGATACGTTTTGCCTGCAACTGAACAAACTCGCATTTATCAAACTGTTTGGCCTGTCCGACGAGTTCCGCGACTTTGCCCTGCGTGGCGTCAGCAGCCTGCTCGACAAGGTCAATCAGCAGGTTCAGCAAAAAGCCGCCGAAACCCTGGGCACTCAATACTCGCTCAACACCCGCCTGGGTGAATTGGCCATGCGCCACCCCGTAACGTGCGCGCCAACCGTCGCACTGCGCGAAGCCGTACGCCTGATGCACGAACAGCAAGTGGGCAGCATTGTCATCGTCGACGAACACAAGTCGCCGCTGGGGATTTTCACCCTGCGCGACCTGCGTCAGGTGGTAGCCAATGGCATTGAAGATTTTGCGCAAGCCATCGATTTGCACATGACCCCCGACCCGTTCTACCTGAGCCCGGATCACAGTGCCTTCGACGCGGCGGTTGCCATGACCGAGCGGCACATTGCCCACGTGTGCCTGGTCAAGGACCAGCGCCTGTGCGGCGTCGTGTCAGAACGCGACCTGTTCTCCCTGCAACGGGTCGATCTGGTCCATTTGGCGCGCACCATCCGTCATGCCCCACGGCTGGACACCCTGATCAACCTGCGGGGCGAAATCGGCCAACTGGTGGAGCGCATGCTGGCGCACGGCGCGTCTTCCACACAGATCACTCACCTCATCACCCAGCTCAATGACCATACCGTGTGCCGGGTGATCGAGCTGGTGCTGGCCGAGAAGGGCGACCCTGGCGTGCCGTTTACCTGGCTGTGTTTTGGCAGTGAAGGCCGACGCGAGCAAACCCTGCACACCGACCAGGACAACGGCATTCTGTTCGAGGCCCAGGATGGCGCCCAGGCCGCCGAAATTCGCGAGCGCCTGCTGCCCATCGCCCAGCAGATCAACCACTACCTGGCGGCCTGCGGCTTCACCCTGTGCAAGGGCAACATTATGGCCGGCAACCCCGACCTGTGCCTGTCACGCACCGAGTGGGCCCGCCGTTTTGCAGCCTTTATCCGCGAAGCCACGCCTGAAAACCTGCTGGCCTCCACCATTTATTTCGACCTGCGGGTGGTCTGGGGTGATGAACAGGGCTGCGAGCAACTGCGCCGCGGCATCCTCGGGCAAGTCGCCGACAACCGTCTGTTCCAGCGCATGATGGCCGACAATGCACTGCGTCATCGCCCGCCCGTAGGGCGCTTTCGCGAGTTCGTGCTGGAGCGCAAAGGTGGCGACAAGGCCACCCTCGATCTTAAGGTCCAGGGCCTCACGCCCTTCGTGGATGGTGCCCGCCTGCTGGCGCTGGCCAACGGAGTCTCAGCCAACAACACCCTTGAACGTCTGCGCCAACTGGTCGCCCTGGAAGTGATCGAACCGCTGGACGGGGCTGCGTATGAAGAGGCCTACCACTTTATCCAGCAAACCCGCATGCAACAGCACCAGCTGCAAACCCGGGAAAACCGCCCGTACTCCAACCGGGTCGACCCTGACAGCCTCAACCAGCTGGACCGCCGAATACTGCGTGAAGCCCTGCGTCAGGCTCAGCGCCTGCAAAGCAGCCTGGCCCTGAGGTATCAGCTATGAGCCTGTTGTCATGGTTGTTGCCACGTAAAAAACCGGTGCTCAGCCTTGAGCAGCATGAGCGCCTGATGCGACTGCCGCCCGCAACCGAATTGGGCGACACGCCAATGCGCACGCAACGCTGGGTGGTGGTTGATCTTGAAACCAGCGGCCTGAACCTCAATCGCGACCAGGTGCTGTCGATCGGTGCAGTGGTCATTGAGGACGGCGCCATTGATTTTAGCCAGGCGTTTGAACGCACCCTGCTGCGCCCCGACAACCCTCTGAGCCCCAGCATGTTGTTGCATGAACTGGGGCCAGCGGCCATTGCCGCAGGCAGCGACCCGGCGGATGCCCTGCTCGACTTCATGGCTTTTGTGGGCGACAGCCCGGTGCTGGCATTCCATGCACCCTTTGACCAGCACATGCTCACACGCGCCCTCAAGGACAGCCTGGGCTACCGTTTGCAACACCCGTTCCTGGATGTGGCGGGCATGGCGCCAATGCTGTGCCCGCAGGTCAATCAGCGCGAAGCCGGGCTGGACCAGTGGATCAACCACTTCAACCTCCAGGTCGAAGACCGCCACAACGCCAGCGCCGACGCCCTGGCTACCGCTGAACTGGCGTTGATCCTCTTCAGCCGTGCCCGCACTCAGGGCATCGATACCCCCCAAGCCCTGCAACAGCGGCTCAACCAGTGGCAGCGGCGCAAGCAGATGCACAGTTTTTAATCTGTGGGAGCGGGCTTGCTCGCGATTCAAACAACCCGGTCCATCAGACACACCGCAGCGATTTCATCGCGAGCAAGCCCGCTCCTACAAAAAATGGTTTTTACCGCTCCGTGTCTGCCATCCGATGAGCGTCAATTGCGTAGGACCATTCCCTCTGACACAATCGCGAATAATTATCGTTAGTTAAAACTTGCCGTCGGTGATGTCTTTGTCGTCAGTCCAAAACCCACACAGTGAGCTGGTTGGAGCGCTTTACCGCGACCATCGCGGCTGGCTGCTGGCGTGGTTGCGGCGCAACGTGGCCTGCCCGCAGCGGGCCGAAGACCTCAGCCAGGACACTTTTGTGCGCCTGCTGGGCCGCCCTGAACTGCAAGCTCCCCGTGAGCCTCGGGCATTCCTGGCCGCCATCGCCAAGGGCCTGCTGTTCGACTATTTTCGCCGCGCCGCGCTGGAGCAGGCCTACCTCAACGAGCTGATGCTGATCCCCGAGGCCGAGCAACCCTCGCCCGAAGTCCAGCAACTGATCCTTGAAGACCTGAAGGCCATTGACCGTCTGCTGGGCAAGCTGTCGAGCAAGTCCCGTGCAGCCTTCCTGCACAGCCGTCTCGATGGCCTGACCCACGCAGAAATCGCCGAACGCCTAGGCGTGTCTGTGCCCCGTGTACGCCAGTATCTGGCCCAAGGTATCCGCCAGTGCTACATCGCCCTCTATGGCGAACCGGTATGAGCCAGGCCAACGCCAAACCGGTCTCATCCCACGTGCTGGATGCCGCCATCGCCTGGCAACTGTGCCTGGATTGCGGCAGCGGCAGTGCCGTGGAACAGGCTGAATTTGCCAAGTGGTACAGCGCCAGCGAAGAACACGCCCGGGCCTGGCTACAACTGGGCATGCTCGATCAGCGCTTCAGCACTACCAGCATCCCTGCGCGCAACGCCTTGCTTAATGCCCGCAATGGCGTACAGGAGCGGGTGCGCAAAATAGGCAGTGGCCTGGCCAGTATTGCGCTGGTCTGTGGAGTGGCCTTGTTCGCCGGTAAAAACTACCTGCCCATTGATTACTGGATGGCCGATCAGCGCACCGCCACCGGCGAACAGCGCCAGTTACGGCTGGCCGACGGCACGCTGCTCAACCTCAACACCCACAGCGCAATCGATGTGCAGTTTGATGACACGACGCGGCGCATCATCCTGCAAGAAGGCGAGATCATGGTTGAGACCGGCCATGGCGATCCTCGACCGTTTATCGTGCAAACCCGCGATGGCAGCCTGCGCGCACTGGGCACACGGTTCATGGTCAAGCGCGAAGACCAGGGCACTCGCCTGAGTGTTCTGCAATCGCGGGTCGAGGCACACCCTGAAAACAGCGCCGAGCGCACCCTCTACAGCGAAGGCCAGCAGGTGCTGATGCACCGCGATCGTCTAGGCCAAATGCTCGCCCTCAGCCCCGGGGCAGATGCCTGGACACGGGGAATGTTGGTACTCGACAACGTGCGCCTGGCCGACATGATCAGCGAGCTCAACCGCTACCATCGCGGCCATCTGGGCGTAGAGCCCGAAGTCGCTGACCTGCGCATCACCGGCAGCTTCCCGCTGAACAACATCGAGTTGTCGCTCAATGCCCTGTTGCCGACCTTGCCGGTACACATCGAACAACGCACCCCATGGTGGGTCACCGTCAGTGCCAAGCCGTCGGCGAACTGAATCTAAATTATTTTCAATCAGCCCTATCACTTTTCAACTCTCATCCGGCAGATAGGCATAAAGAAACATTTCCATTCAGGAACCCGCCGAATGTCCCGCTCCCTCGACACGTTTTTGCGCCCCAGCCTGTTAGCCGTAGCCATCGCTCTCTGCGCCCCGTTGACCAGCACCGCGCTGGTTGCTGGCGAGCAGACATCGTCTGCGCGCAGCTACAACCTGCCCGCCGGCCCTTTGGCGTCCACCCTGAACCAGATCGCCAGCCAGGCCGGCATCACCCTGGCCATCGACTCGTCCTTGCTGGCCGGTAAAACCTCAGCCCCGGTAAAAGGTACGTTCGAGGCAACCACGGCATTGCGTGAGGCGCTGCAGGGGAGCGGGTTGCAGTTGGTGCCCGGCAACGCAGGGAGCTTCACTCTGATCGAAATGCCCCAGGGCGCATTGGCGCTTGAAGCAACGACCATCTCCGGCCAGGACAATTACGAAAGTGCCTGGGGACCGGTGGATGGCTACCTCGCTCAGCGCACAGCCTCTGGCACCAAGACCGATACATCACTGGTTGAAGCTCCTCGTTCCATCTCCGTCGCCACTCGCGACCAGATGCAGGACCGGGCAGTACAGAATCTGGATGATGCCGTGCGCTATATGCCCGGTGTCACCGCCAGCAGTTATGGCAGCGACAGCCGTGCAGAGTGGTTGAAAGTGCGAGGTTTTGAACCGACCCAGTTTCTCGATGGCCTGGCGTTGCCCAAAGGCACCTACGCCATGCCAAAACTGGAAACCTGGGACTTGGAGCGCGTGGCCCTGCTCCGCGGGCCTGCCTCATCGGTCTATGGACAAACTCCGGCGGGCGGCTTGCTGGACATGGTCAGCCGTCGCCCTGAAAACAACGCAAGTCATGAAGTACAGCTTCAAGTCGGCAGCTACCAGCGCAAGCAAATCAGCTTCGACAGCACTGGCCCTATCGATGATGAAGGACGCTTTTTATATCGCGTCAGCGGCGTAGTTCGCGACAGCAACACCGCCATCGAACACAACGAAGACAAACGCTACAACATTGCCCCAAGCCTGACCTGGAATATCGACGAAGACACCAAACTGACCTTCCTCAGCCAGTTCAATCGCGACGATACCGCCATCACCAGCCAGTTCTTGCCGCTGCAAGGCACCAAAGTGTCCTCACCTGCGGGCGAAGTGAAATATCACAAGAACCTGGGTGACCCTAAATGGGAGTTCTACGACAAGACCTACTACGCACTGGGCTATGCGTTTGAACACCGTCTCAACGATGTGTGGCAGTTCCACCAAAACCTGCGCTACACAAAAAGCGACCTGGCATTCCAGGGCATTACCGCCGGGGGCTATTACGGCTCGGTTGCAGACGATGGAACCCTGCAGCGCGGGGCGAACGTGGTCGATGAAGACATTAGCCAGTTTGCTGTCGACAACAACTTCCAGGCCGACTTCGACACCGGCGTAATCAAACACGCCCTCTTGATTGGTCTTGACCATCAGCGCATCAATACCAATTACAAATGGGACTATGGCTCAGCCCCAGCCAGCAACATTATCAACCCGATTTATGGGCAAGATTTCAGCAACGTCAAATACACGGCCTATAACGACTACAACCAGAAAACCCGCGATACAGGTGTTTACCTGCAAGACCAGATGGCGCTGGATAACTGGCGCTTGACCCTGGGCGGTCGTCAGGACTGGCTGCACACTGACACCACGTTCCATAACGAGAACAATGCCCGCGACAAGCGTGACGACAGCGCCTTCACCGGCAATGCGGCTCTGAGTTATGTGTTCGACTCCGGCTTTACGCCTTACGTTTCCTATGCCGAATCGTTCCAGGCCGAGCCAGGAGGGTTTGGCGGCAAGGCATTCAAACCCGGCACCGGCAAGCAATATGAACTGGGTCTCAAATACCAGCCGCCGGGCAGCGACATGCTGTTCACCGCCGCCGTATACGACCTGACCCGCAAAAATATTGTGCTCAGCGATACCCTGGGTGTGAGCCGGCCACTGGGCGAAGCCAACGTACGCGGGCTGGAACTGGAGGCGGTGGGCAACGTCAACGACAACCTGAAGCTGACAGCCGCCTACACCTACGCCAACACCAAAATGACCAAGGTGTCCGACCCGCTGGACAAGAACCGTCCATTGCCACTGACGCCTGAGCATCAAGCCTCGATCTGGGCTGACTACACGTGGCACCAAGGCACACTGGAAGGTTTCGGTGTGGGCTTTGGCGCTCGCTACATTGGCGAAACCGACAACATTGCGATTGGCAGCATGGCCTATGTGCCCGATGCCTCTTATGGCCACACCGACGCCTACACCGTCTATGACGCTGCCGTGCATTATGATCTGGGAAAAATGAACAAATCGCTTAAAGGTGCGACGGTTTCAGTTAACGCCAACAACGTCTTCGACAAGGAATACCTGTCGACCTGCGATGGCTTCTACTGCTACTACGGCGACCGCCGCAACGTCATGGCCAGCGTCAACTACAAGTGGTAATCCGCTAAGCGCTATGTCACCTGTCCCTGTAGGAGCGGCGCACCGCCTCTCCCACAGCAGTGTTTTGGAGCTTCATGAAAAGCAAAACCATTCGCCGCTGGTCTTTTATCCACACCTGGACCAGCCTGATTTGCACCGGTTTTTTGCTGATGCTGGCATTGACCGGTTTGCCGTTGATTTTTCACCATGAAATCGACCACCTGCTGGGCGATGCGCCGCAGGTCAAGGAACTGCCCGCCGACACCCCGACACTCGATCTGCAACAACTGGTGCGCGCCGCCGAGGCTCATCGCCCGGGCGAAGTCATGCAGTATTTCGGCTGGGAAGCAGACGAACCCAACGCGGTCGTAGCCATCATGGCGGCCACCGCAGGCACCGAGCCGAACTCGTCCCACACCTTTATGCTCGATGCGCGTACGGGCGAGGCGATAGAGGTTCCGTCGGCCAATGGCGGGATCATGATGGTCATGCTGCGCCTTCACGTGGACATGTTCGCCGGGCTGCCCGGCAAGCTGCTGCTGGCATTCATGGGGCTGCTGTTTGTGCTGGCGATCATCTCCGGGACGGTGCTGTACTTGCCGTTCATGCGCCGTCACGACTTCGCCACCGTGCGCACCGACAAGTCCACCCGCTTGCGCTGGCTCGACCTGCACAACCTGCTGGGCGCCGTGACCCTGACCTGGGCCCTGGTGGTGGGGGTGACCGGTGTGATCAGCGCGTGTGCCGACCTGATTATCGAAGCCTGGCGCAATGACAGCCTCGGCGTCATGATCGAACCCTATCGTGATGCACCACCGCTGACCCAGCTGGCCCCTGCCAGCCAGTTGCTGGACATTGCCGCCAAAGCAGCACCCGGCATGAATGCGGACTTTATCGCCTTCCCGGGCACACGGTTCTCCAGCGAACACCATTACGCAGTGTTCATGAAAGGCAGCACCCACCTGACCTCGCACCTGCTGACACCGGTCTTGATCGACGCGAGCACCCTGGACGTTACTGCCGTGGCCGGACGACCGTGGTACATGGATGCGATGGGCATGTCCCAGCCGTTGCACTTTGGCGACTACGGCGGCATGCCGATGAAGATCCTTTGGGCAGCCCTCGACCTGCTGACCATTGTGGTACTCGGCAGCGGCTTGTACCTGTGGTGGGTACGCCGACGTGCGGCCAAGGAGAACGCTCGATGAGGCCGCGTCGGTCGAACTTCTGGAAGGTGTTTTCTATCCCGCTGGCGATTGGACTTGTGAGCGTGACCGGACTGTTCAGCGCGCTATTAGGTGACGGCGCGTGGGATGTACTGAGCTGGATTGGCTTGGGCATTCCGGTGTGGGTCAGCGTGCGCGGGTTGCTCAAGCGCTGAGCGAAAGTTGCGTAGCAGCTGACGAGCTCTGCGAGGCTGCGTTCGAGCGCGTAGCGGTCGTAAAACCGGTACACACGGCATGCCTGATAAACCGTGGAAGCAGGCTTTACGACGGCTGCGCCGCCGGACGTAGCCTCGCACAGCTCGTCAACTGCTACGAATCGGGACAAGCAAAATCTTTAGCCGCTGACGAGAACGCGGGTTTTCAGCAATCAGGCTTGTCCGCTGTATAGCGACGCGCCGGGTTCACCGCCGCACCAAACTCACGCAGCGCCTTGGCGCCGATCAGCAGCGGGTAGTTGAAGCTGCTGCGATCCGTAAGGTTGACCTCTACGGTGCGCTTGACGTTACCCAGGCACATCTCCAGATCGACTACCGGGCGCTTGGCGCTTTCCGGGACCTCTTTCTCGTCATCTTCATCGGCACGGCTCTTGATCTTGCTGATACGCGCAACCTTGTGCTCGTAAACCTTGCTGCTCGCGCCCTCGGTCGCCAGCTGGAAGCGGACCCACTCGTCACCATCACGGGTAAAGGTCTGGATATTTTTAGCCGACAGCGACGCTGTCAGGGCGCCGGTGTCCATCTTGGCTTTGAGGGTTTCGCCAATTTCCGGCAGCTTGATGTATTCGTAACGCCCATAAAGGGTCGGCTCGGCCGCCATCACCGGCAACGCCAATACGGACAGCAACACAAAAACAGACTTCATACGGGTCATTCCTTTTAAAGAGTCCGGTTTAGACCACATACCGGCAGTAGGTTCACACGGCTTTTGCTGGTGCAAGCCAGCGCCGGAAGGGCTCATTGATTTGGCGTTCTACGCCAGTCTGCTTATCATGACCAGTCCTTAAACGTTCAAGAGTTGCTTATGCGCCGCCTGCTCACCGGCTGTCTGGTTACCCTGTTATTACTGTGCAACACCCTGATTCTGTTCGGGCCGTTGATGCTGTTTGCCCTGCTCAAACTGGTGACGCCGGGGCGCCTTCGCGATTTCAACTCGCGGGCGGTGATGTGGATCGCCGAGACATGGTCAGAGATAGACAAGCGCATTTTCGCCTTGTGCCTGCCCACCCGATGGGACATACGCGGCGCTGAGGGGCTAAGCCGTAATACCTCGTATCTGGTGATCAGCAATCATCAGTCGTGGGTCGATATTCCCGCACTGATACAGAGCCTGAACCGACGTACGCCTTTCTTCAAATTCTTCCTGAAAAAAGAACTGATCTGGGTGCCCTTCCTGGGGCTGGCCTGGTGGGCGCTCGATTATCCATTCATGAAACGTTACTCAAAAGCCTTCCTGGCCAAACATCCCGAACTCAAGGGCCAGGACCTCAAGATCACGCGGGACGCCTGCGAACTGTTCAAGCGCCAGCCTGTGACGGTGGTCAATTACATTGAAGGCACGCGCTTTACCCCCGCCAAACACGCCCAGCAACATTCACCTTACTTTTGGTTGCTAAAACCCAAGGCGGGGGGAGTGGCGTTTGTGCTGGCGGCGATGGGTGAACAGTTGGATGCCGTGCTCGACGTGACCGTGGTTTATCCACAGGAAAAAATTCCGGGGTTTTGGCAATTGATCAGCGGGCAGGTGCCCAAAGTGATTATCGACATACAGACCCGTGAGCTGGATCCGGCGTTGTGGAGGGGTGATTACGAAAACGATCCGGTGTTTCGCGAGCATGTCCAGAGCTGGGTCAACCAGCTCTGGACCGAGAAAGACCTGCGCATCAGCACCTTGCGTGCCGAGCGCGGCTAGCCTTTAAACGCCCCAGGCGCTGCCCAGTTTGCTCAGCAGCGAAGTGCTGACGTTCTGACCTTTGAAGTACTCCAGCAAAACCGGCGCAAACTTGGCAACCATACCGTCCTGCATGCCCAGTGCGGTGAATGCACTGTTCAACTGGTCAGTGTTGGACACGTTGCTGACAGCGCTGGTCGCAGTCTCGGACACGCCGCTGGACTTGCCCAGCAAGCCGCCCAATTGGCTCAACTGGCCCAGTGCACCAGCGCCAGCCAGTTTGTTGACACCCGGCACTTGCTCGGTCAGCTCGGAGTAGTCGCTGGAGGTCAGCTGGTTTTTCGCCAGGCTCAACATCGCGCCGATGCCGCCTGCCGCTTGCTCAGGCTTTACACCCAGCTCGTTGACCTTGGTCAGCATTTGTACGGCTTGCGCGGACTTGTCCGTGGTCGCGCCATTGCCGTTGGCACCCTGCACCTGCGCCGCCACGTTGGCCACATCGCTCAGGCTGAAACCTGCAAACACCGGGCTCGCGACCACGGTCATCAATGTTGCCAGTGCCACGCCGCTCAACTTATTCATCGCTTCAACCTCTAGAACCAAAAAACCGCCTGCAATAGAGCGGTAAAACTATGTCTATGACCCAAAACCCCAGCAGATGTTCCCAGGTGCCACTATCGGATCAAACGGGTCGCAATCTTAATTGAAAACCGCTGCATCCGCTGTGTCCTTGCCTGCGTATACAGGACACAGAGGTGCCACATGATTGGAACAACCCCACAGCCTGAACTAACCTCAACCGACGACTGGTCTGATGCCCTGACTGTGTTTGACGGGAGAGTGGCTATTTTAATTACCGATGCCGATGACCTTGCAACGCTCTTGGCCCAATGTTCACTGGGCAATCGCCGCGCCTTCGAAACCCTCTACCGCACCGTGGCGCCGCGCCTGCACAGCGTGGCACTGCGCTGCATGGGCCGCAGCGACCTGGCGCAAGACGTGGTGCAGGAAAGCTTTGTGCGCATCTGGCACAACGCCTCCCGTTATGAGGCTCACGTGTCGGCCCCCCTGACCTGGATGATCACCATCACTCGCAACCTGGCCATCGACCAGTTGCGCAAACATCGCGAACTGCCCTTGAGTGACCTGCAGCAAGACGCCTTGGCCGATGAGAGCCCAAGCGCCCACGAGCAACTGGACAGCGCCCGGGCGGCCAGCGCCCTTGGCCATTGCCTTGAACGACTGGAAGGCATGCAGCGCCAGAGCATCACCATCGCCTATTTTCAGGGGCTGAGTGCCAGCGAACTGGCGCACACCCTTGATGCACCGCTAGGGTCGGTCAAATCCTGGATCCGCCGGGGCATGGAGCGACTGCGCAGGTGCCTTGAGTCATGAACTATCAAACCCCTGAACGGCGCCGTGCGCTGGCCGCCGATTACGCCATCGGCCTGATGCCGCCCACCGCCCGTAAACGCTTTGAACACTTGCTGCTGGACGATGGGGCGTTGCGCGCTGAACTGGCCCGCTGGCAAAACCACCTCACCCTACTGACCGAGCCCCTGGTCGAGCAACCCGTGCCCGAGCATGTGTGGCAAGCCGTTGTGGCGCGCATTGAACCGCAAACACTGCATGTACCGCTCAAGCGCCCGTTCTGGAACTGGCTGCGGTTGGGGGCGGTTGCCTGCTCGTTGCTGATCGTCTTGACCGCGGGCCTGCTCTACAACCGCGACAGTGTCCAGTACCAGGCCACCCTGCTCAGCGGCACGGCTCAGCCCGGCCTGCGGATCGAGGCCCACGCCGACTACCTGAAGGTTCGACCGCTTGAGCTGAGCGCGGTAGAGGCAGGACGCAGTCTGGAATTGTGGGCGATTCCGGTTGAGGGCAAACCGGTGTCCCTGGGGCTGATCCCCGCGGATGGTGATGGTCGGATAGCCCTGAGCCAGAGCCAGCAGCAATTGATCAGGGTCCCGGTGGTACTGGCGGTGAGTCTTGAGCCGCAGGGCGGCTCACCAACCGGGCAGCCAACCGGCCCCGTGCTGTATCAGGGGCCGCTGGCGACACTGTAAACCAACCTGTAGTCGCTGCCGCAGGCTGCGATAAGGGCCGCAGGCCCTTCAAGGCAGGATCGCTGCGCAATCCATCGCAGCCTGCGGCAGCGACTACACAGTCAGTTGTGGCTTTTAAGCCTTGCTGAACATCCGGTGCGGATCGATCACAAACTTCTTCGGCACCCCGGCATCGAACTCGCCATAGCCACGTGGCGCGTCGTCCAGACTGATGACCTCAACGCCCACGATATCCGCGATCTTGATCCGGTCCCACATGATGGCCTGCATCAGTTGGCGGTTATATTTCATCACCGGCGTTTGCCCGGTGTGAAAGCTGTGGGATTTGGCCCAACCCAGACCAAAGCGAATGCTCAGGCTGCCCATTTTTGCGGCTGCATCGACTGCACCCGGATCTTCGGTGACGTACAGCCCCGGAATGCCGATTTTGCCCGCCACCCGCACTACGCCCATCAGCGAGTTGAGCACGGTGGCCGGCGCCTCGTGTTTCACTCCGTCATGCCCGTGACCACGGGCTTCAAAGCCCACCGCATCCACGGCGCAATCCACTTCAGGCTCACCCAGCAGGTCGGCAATCTGTTCGTGCAACGGGGTGTCCTTGGACAGGTCGGCAATTTCAAACCCCTGAGCCTTGGCGTGGGCCAGGCGAATCGGGTTCACGTCACCGACGATCACCACCGCAGCGCCCAGCAAACGCGCCGAAGCCGCCGCTGCCAGACCTACCGGACCAGCGCCAGCGATGTACACCGTACTGCCGGGGCCAACGCCTGCGGTCACTGCACCGTGATAGCCGGTGGGCAGGATGTCGGAGAGGCACGTCAGGTCACGGATCTTTTCCATTGCCGCATCACGATTGGGCAACTTGAGCAGGTTGAAATCGGCATAAGGCACCAATACATATTCAGCCTGACCGCCGACCCAATCGCCCATGTCCACATACCCATAGGCACCGCCGGGACGGGCCGGGTTGACGGTCAGACAGACGCCGGTGTTTTGCTCCTTGCAACTGCGGCAACGCCCGCATGCCACGTTGAACGGCACAGAAACCAGATCGCCGACTTTCAGATGCTCCACATCGCGCCCGGCCTCGATCACCTCGCCGGTGATCTCATGGCCCAGGACCAGCCCGGTTTGCGCCGTGGTACGGCCACGCACCATGTGCTGATCGGAGCCACAGATATTGGTCGACACCACACGCAAGATCACGCCGTGATGAATGGGCTTGCCTTGAGGATTCTGCATCTTCGGGAAAGGAATGCTTTGCACTTCAACCTGGCCATTGCCCAGGTACACCACACCGCGATTGTCAGCCATCGTATTCACCCTTGTTGTAATTGGAGGGATTACTTGCTGCATCCAGCTTAGAACGTGCCGCTAACCTCACAGCACCACCGTACGACCTCCATTTAGGAAAACGCGCCGCTCAATGTGATAGCCCACACCACGAGCCAGCGTCTGGGCTTCGATGTCGCGCCCTTTGGCAATAAGGTCTTCGGGGTAGTGGCTGTGATCCACCACCTCCACGCCCTGAGCGATGATCGGGCCTTCGTCCAGGTCGTTATTGATGTAGTGCGCCGTGGCGCCGACCAGCTTGACGCCTTTTTCGTAGGCCTGGTGATACGGCTTGGCCCCTTTGAAACCGGGCAGCAGGGAGTGGTGGATATTGATCGCTTTGCCGTCGAGCTTGCGACATAACTCAGGGGACAGCACTTGCATGTAACGGGCGAGGATCACCAGCTCGGCGCCGGTGTCTTCGATCACCTGCCACACCTTTGCTTCTTGCGCCGGTTTATTGGCCGGATCCAGCGCAAAGTGGTGATAAGGAATGCCGTGCCAGCTGGCCAGCGGCTCCAGATCGGGGTGATTGGAGACCACGGCCACCACGTCCATCGACAACTGGCCGATACGCTGGCGATACAGCAGGTCGTTGAGGCAGTGATCGGCCTTGGACACCATGATCAGGACTTTGGGCCGGTGATGAGGCGGCGTCAGTTCGAAGGCCATGCCGAAAGCCTGGCCGCGCTCGGCCAGACCCGCGCGAAAAGCGTGCTCGTCAAAACCGTCAGGCTGACGGAACTCCACGCGAATAAAAAAACGCGCCGAGCGCTGGTCGTCGAAAGAGTGGTGCTCGGTAACGTAGCAACTGTGTTCGAACAAATAACGCGTGACCGCATCCACCGTGCCCAGGAGGCTCGGGCAGTCCGCGGTAAGAATCCAGGTATCAGGGGCGCGGCTCATGGGGTGCTCCTTGATGGGTATTGGAACGCACACGACCTGTGTGGGAGCGGGCTTGCTCGCGATGCAAACAACACGGTACATCCGGATGACCGTGGTGCTGCAATCGCGAGCAAGCCCGCTCCCACAGAGGCGCAGGCAGGATCATATTTACGCTTCGACGTTCAGCCCGTACTCCGCTGCTGCATCCTGCAACCATAGACACCAGTAGTCCGAAAAGCTGCGGCGGATCAGCAGCTCCCATGTGTCTTCAGCCGTGTGGCGAATCACCAGCTGCGACTTGGCGAACACCGTGCCCACCGCTTTGCCCACCGGGAAGTTGTCCGGGTGTACGTCATAGCTGGTGGACTTCATCAGCACTTCGCGCACCTTTGGCCCGCTCAGTTCCAGCAGCTGTTGCCCGCCGCTGACGTTGACGACCGAGATATGCAGCCCGGCCAGCGCTGCGCGCAACGCGTGTTCCACGGCGAATTCCTGGCCACCGGGCACGATCAGCAACCACTCATCCGGCCCCATCCATTGCAACGATGTGTCTTCCTTGGCCACCAGGCTCAGGGCCACTGGCAACTCCAGCCCCAGGGCCTTGTGCACGCCTTCGGCAAAAGCCGGGTCTTTGGCATCGCCGCGCAGGGTCAGATGGCCCAGCAGTTTTTTCTCGCGCACGGTCACACCCGGATTTTTACGGCCCTTGCCGATCAAACCGGCGAGGTTGGCCTGGTGCAACGATGACTCGGCTTTGGCGCCCGAGTCCGGGCGTTGTTGGTATACGTTGGCTGTGGTCATGGATCACCCGTTAGCAATGTTGTGTTGATTGACTCCCACCATTCCCCGTGGGAGCGAGCCTGCTCGCGAAAGGGCTCCACTCAAATATTCTGCCGCTCACCTTTGGGGTCGAAGAACACCGAAGACACGATCTCGGCCTCGATCACGCTGCCATCGGCCTGAGGCGAAAACACACGCTCACCGATGCGTTTCAAACCGCCTTTGACCACACCCATGGCAAACGAATAACCCAGTGAGTTGTGGGCATAGCTGGACGTCACGTGACCGACCATCGTCATCGGGATCGTCTGCTTCGGATCGAACACCAGTTGCGCGCCCTCCGGCAGCCATTGGGTCGCGTCGACCGGTTTAAGCCCCACCAGCTGCTTGCGCTGGTCACGCACGCAGTCTTCACGGTTCATGCCGCGCCAGCCGATCCATGAGAACGGTTTGGTACGGCCCACACACCAGCCCATGTTCAAGTCATCCGGGGTCATGGACCCGTCGGTGTCCTGACCGACGATGATGAAACCCTTCTCGGCCCGCAGCACGTGCATGGTCTCGGTGCCATAGGGGGTGAGGTTGTATGGCTTGCCCGCCTCGACGATTTTTTCCAGCACGCCCATCGCATAGTCGGCCTGGATATTGACCTCGTACGACAGCTCACCGGTAAACGAGATACGGAAGACCCGCGCCGGTACACCGCCCACTAGGCCTTCCTTCCAGGTCATGAACGGGAAAGCTTCACGGTCCAGATCGATGTCCGTGACTTCGCTCAGCAGCTTGCGGCTGTTGGGGCCTGACAGGGTCAGCGTCGCGTAATGGTCGGTCACCGACGTGAAATACACCTTCAGGTCAGGCCACTCGGTCTGCTGGTAGATTTCCAGCCATTGCAGCACGCGGGCCGCACCGCCGGTGGTGGTGGTCATGACAAAGTGATTATCGGCCAGACAGGCGGTTACGCCGTCGTCGAACACCATGCCGTCTTCTTTGCACATCAGGCCGTAGCGAGCCTTGCCCACATCGAGTTTGGTCCAGGCGTTGGTGTAGATGCGGTTGAGAAATTCCCGCGCATCCGGGCCCTGAATGTCGATTTTGCCCAGGGTGGAGGCATCGAGAATACCGACGCTGTCACGCACCGCCTGGCACTCGCGCTTGACCGCTGCGTGCAGGTCTTCGCCATTACGCGGGAAGTACCACGGACGCTTCCATTGGCCCACATCTTCAAACTCGGCACCCTGCTTGACGTGCCAGGCTTGCAGCGCGGTGTAACGCACCGGCTCAAAAATATGCCCGCAATGCCGCCCCGCCACGGCGCCGAACGTCACCGGCGTGTAATTGGGGCGGAACATGGTGGTGCCCATCTGCGGGATGGTGACGTTCAGCGAGCGTGCTGCAATGGCCAGCCCGTTGACGTTGCCCAGCTTGCCCTGATCGGTACCGAAGCCCAGCGCGGTGTAGCGCTTGACGTGTTCAACCGACTCGAAACCTTCGCGGGTAGCCAGTTCGATTGCAGCGGCGGTGACATCGTTTTGCAGGTCGACAAATTGCTTCGGCGCCCGTGCAGTGCCCTTTTCGTGAGGCACGTGAAACAGTGCCAGCGTGGCTTCATGATGCTGGTTCAGGGCTTTGGGCAACACACCCTCCACCGCTTTGAAACCGGCTTCGCTGGCAGCACGCACGCCACCTTCAAAACCATCGGCCAGGCTGTCGCCCAATCCGTAGACACCATTGATGCCGCCCACACACACGCGTTTTTGCGGAGCTTCGCCGGGTACAAAACCCAGAATATCTTCGCGCCAGGTCGGTTTACCGCCCAGGTGCGAGGCCAGGTGCACCACCGGGCTGTAACCGCCGGAAGTGGCAACCAGGTCGCACTCCAGCCATTCGCCGGGGCTGGCGACACTGTTGGTTTTAAGGTCAATCGCGGCCACACGGGCACCGGTCACGTGCTTGCTGCCACGGGTTTCGATCACCGCACTGGCGGTCAAAATGCGGATGCCTTTGGCGCGCGCGGCCTCGACCAATGCGCCGCGAGGGTTGCTGCGCGCATCGGCGACAGCCACCACCTGCTGGCCTGCATCGATCCAGTCCAGCGCAACGCGGTAGGCGTGGTCGTTGTTGGTACTGAGCACCAGTTTTTTACCCGGCGCCACGCCGTAGCGGCGCACGTAGGTCGACACTGCGCCTGCCAGCATATTGCCCGGCACGTCGTTGTTGCCGTACACCAACGGCCTCTCGCAGGCGCCGGTAGCCAGTACCACGCGCTTGGCCCGAACACGGTGGATGCGCTGACGAACCTGACCAATCGGGGCACGGTCGCCAAGATGGTCAGTGAGGCGCTCGTGGATGGTCAGGAAGTTGTGGTCGTGATAGCCGTTGACTGTCGCCCGGGGCAACAGCGTCACGCCCGGGAGCTCCTTGAGTTCGGCAATGACTTTGCCGACCCACTCCATGGCCGGTTTGCCGTCCAGGCTTTCGCGGCTGTCGAGCAGGCTGCCGCCGAACTCTTCCTGCTCATCGGCCACGATCACCCGGGCGCCGCTGCGTGCTGCAGCCAGTGCCGCCGCCAGGCCTGAAGGGCCAGCGCCGACGATCAGTACGTCGCAGTGATGGTTCATGTAGTCGTAGGTGTCAGGATCGTTCTGGGTCGGCGAACGGCCCAGGCCTGCCGCCTTACGGATGTACTTCTCGTAAGTCATCCAGAATGACTGCGGGTACATGAACGTTTTGTAGTAGAAACCCGGCGGCATCAGCTTGCCGCCCACCTTGCCCAAAATCCCCATCACATCGTTGTTGACGTTGGGCCAACCGTTGGTGCTGGTGGCAACCAGGCCCTGATACAACGCCTGTTGCGTAGCCCGCACGTTCGGGATCTGAGTGGCTTCGGTGGCACCGATTTGCAGCACCGCGTTGGGCTCTTCGGCACCGGCGGCATAGATGCCACGAGGCCGGGAATATTTGAAGCTGCGACCAATAACGTCGACACCATTGGCCAGCAACGCTGCGGCCAGGCTGTCGCCCTCATAGCCTTTGTACTGTTGACCGTTGAAGGTAAAGGTCAGCACTTTGCTGCGGTCTACGCGGCCGCCATTAGGCAAGCGATGGGTCTGGCTCATACCTTTTCTCCCTGCTCGCGGGTGGCCGTGGTGGTCAGTGGCGCCGCCTGTTCAGTGAACTGCGGCTGGGTGCCAATCAGGTAAGTTTCAAGAATTTCGTAGGTCACGGTGTTGCGCGTGGCGTTGAAGAACTGCCGGCAACCGGCGACGTGGTTCCACAGTTCGTGGTGCAGGCCCCGGGGGTTGTCGCGAAAGAACATGTAGTCGCCCCACTCGGCGTCGGTGCAGGCGCCAGGGTCGAGCGGGCGCGGGATGTGCGCCTGGCCGCTGGCATGAAATTCCTCTTCGGAGCGCAATTCGCCGCAATGGGGACAGAAGATATGGAGCATGGGTAATTCCTCTGTTAGTGGGCGACAGCGGCAGCGCCGTGTTCGTCGATCAGGGCACCGGTGTGGAACCGGTCAATGGAAAACGGGGCAGCCAATGGGTGCATCTCGCCTTTGGCCAGACTGGCGGCAAAAACGTTGCCCGAGCCGGGTGTAGCCTTGAAGCCGCCCGTGCCCCAGCCGCAGTTGAAAAACAGATTCGGCACCGGGGTTTTGGAGATGATCGGGCATGCATCGGGAGTGGTGTCGACGATGCCGCCCCACTGGCGGTTCATGCGTACCCGGGACAACACCGGGAACATTTCCACAATCGCCTGGATGGTGTGTTCGATCACCGGGTACGAGCCGCGCTGGCCGTACCCGTTGTAGCCGTCGATCCCGGCACCGATCACCAGGTCGCCCTTGTCGGACTGGCTGATGTAACCGTGAACCGCGTTGGACATGATCACGCTGTCGATAATCGGCTTGATCGGCTCCGACACCAGCGCTTGCAGCGGGTGGGATTCAATCGGCAGACGAAAGCCCGCCTGACGGGCCATGTGCCCGGAGTTACCGGCCGTCACCACCCCAACGCGCTTGGCACCGATAAAACCCTTGCTGGTTTCAACGCCGATGCACACGCCGTTTTCCTTGCGAAAGCCCAGTACTTCGGTTTGCTGGATCAGATCAACACCCAGGGCATCCGCAGCACGGGCAAAGCCCCAGGCCACGGCGTCATGGCGAGCCACACCGCCACGGCGCTGTACGGTGGCGCCGATGATCGGGTAGCGAGTGTTTTTTGAGCAATCGAGGTACGGAATCTCGTCCGCCACCTGCTTGCCGTTGAGCAGCTCACCATCCACCCCGTTGAGGCGGTTAGCGCTGACCCGGCGCTCCGAGTCGCGCATGTCCTGCAAGGTATGGCACAGGTTGTAGACGCCGCGCTGAGAGAACATGACGTTGTAGTTCAAGTCCTGGGACAAGCCTTCCCAGAGCTTCATGGCGTGTTCGTAGAGGTGCGCCGACTCGTCCCACAAATAGTTGGACCGCACGATGGTGGTGTTGCGCGCCGTATTGCCGCCGCCCAGCCAGCCTTTCTCGACCACGGCCACGTTGGTGATGCCGTGCTCCTTGGCCAAGTAGTAAGCGGTCGCCAAACCGTGGCCCCCACCGCCGACGATGATCACGTCGTAAACCTTTTTAGGGGTCGGCGTGCGCCACATCTTCTGCCAGTTTTCATGGTGGCTGAGGGAGTGTTTGAAGAGGCCGAAGCCTGAATACCGTTGCATAGGGTTTACTCCAAAAACGCGCTCAGCGATAAACCGGGAAGTCTTTGCACAGCGAGGTCACCTGGCGTGCCACGTCGGCCTCGATATCGGCATCGCCGAGGTGATCGAGGATGTCGCAGATCCAGCCAGCCAGCTCCGTGCACTGCGCCACTTTGAACCCGCGCGTGGTCACTGCCGGGGTACCGATGCGCAGGCCCGACGTCACGAACGGTGATTGCGGGTCATTGGGCACCGCATTTTTATTGACCGTGATATGAGCACGGCCCAGGGCTGCGTCGGCGTCTTTGCCAGTCAGGCCCTGACGGATCAGGCTGAGCAGGAACAGATGGTTGTCGGTGCCGCCCGAGACCACGTCGAAGCCACGCTTGATAAACACTTCGGCCATCGCCTGAGCGTTGTCGATGACCTGCTTTTGATAGGTCTTGAAGCCCGGCTCCAGGGCTTCTTTGAAGCACACCGCCTTGGCCGCGATCACATGCATCAGCGGGCCGCCCTGACCACCGGGGAACACCGCCGAGTTGAGTTTCTTTTCCAGTGCCTCGTTGGACTTGGCCAGGATCAACCCGCCGCGTGGGCCGCGCAGGGTTTTGTGGGTAGTGGTGGTGACCACGTCAGCGTACGGCAGCGGGTTCGGGTACAACCCGGCGGCCACTAGACCGGCCACGTGGGCCATGTCGACAAACAAGTAAGCGCCTACCTTGTCGGCAATCTGGCGAAAGCGCGGAAAGTCGAGGAATTTGGAGTAAGCCGAGAAGCCGGCAATGATCATCTTGGGCTGATGCTCAACGGCCAGGCGCTCTACTTCGTCGTAGTCGATCAGGCCTGTTGAGGTGTCGATGCCGTACTGCACGGCGTTGTACAACTTGCCGGAAAAACTGACGCTGGCGCCGTGGGTCAAGTGCCCGCCGTGGGCCAGGCTCATGCCCAGCACGGTGTCGCCTGCATTGAGCAGCGCCAGATACACCGCCGCGTTGGCCTGGCTGCCGGAGTGGGGTTGCACATTGGCATAATCGGCGCCGAACAGCTGCTTGGCGCGGTCGATAGCCAGTTGCTCAACTTTATCCACATGCTCGCAGCCGCCGTAGTAACGCTTGCCCGGATAGCCTTCGGCGTACTTGTTGGTCAGACCGCTGCCTTGAGCTTCCATCACACGCTGGCTGGTGTAGTTCTCGGAGGCGATCAGCTCGATGTGATCTTCCTGGCGCTGATCTTCGGCATTCATCGCCGCTAACAAGGCATCGTCGTAACCCTGGATCTGATCCTGCTTGCTGAACATTGCGTGTCTCCCAGCGCCAGCGCGCCTTTGGTCTCGGTGGGGCTTGTGCCCTTTGAGCCAGATGGTAGAGCTGGCGCAGGCAGATCAAATGCCTATGGACGCCACGCAATGGTGCGTTTACGACATGGTTTCGCATAACCCTGTGGGAGCGGGCTTGCTCGCGATACTGGCGGCGCGGTTTGTCTGGCAAACCCGGGTGATGCCATCGCGAGCGAGCCCGCTCCCACACTTTTATTGCAGGACTTTGAGCTATTCTTTTGTAAGGGTTTTCCGCACTTTGAGTCGTGCCTGTGCACCCGACAAAATCTTGGATAAAGTGCACGACACAATTCGACCAAGGAACCGGGAAATGACTGACAAGAGCCAACAATTCGCCAGCGACAACTACTCCGGTATCTGCCCTGAAGTCTGGACCGCTATGGAACTGGCCAACCACGGTCATCAACGCTCTTACGGTGATGACGAGTGGACCCTGCGCGCTGCCAACGACTTTCGCAAATTGTTCGAAACCGACTGCGAAGTCTATTTCGCCTTTAACGGTACTGCGGCCAACTCCCTGGCCCTGTCTTCGTTGTGCCAGAGCTTCCACAGCGTGATCTGTTCCGAGACGGCCCACGTCGAAACCGACGAATGCGGTGCGCCGGAATTCTTCTCCAACGGCTCAAAGCTGCTGATCGCCCGTACTGAAAACGGCAAGATCACCCCAGAATCGATCCGCGAAATCGCCCTCAAGCGCAAAGACATCCACTATCCAAAACCGCGGGTGGTCACCATCACTCAGGCTACCGAAGTCGGCAGCGTCTATCGCCCTGAAGAAATCCGCGCCATCAGCGACACCTGCAAAGAGCTGGGTTTGTTGCTGCACATGGACGGCGCGCGCTTCTCCAACGCCTGTGCTTTCCTCGGTTGCTCGCCAGCAGACCTGAGCTGGAAAGCCGGGGTCGATGTGCTGTGCTTTGGCGGCACCAAAAACGGCATGGCGGTGGGTGAAGCCATTCTGTTCTTCGACCACAACCTGTCGGTGGACTTCGATTACCGCTGCAAACAGGCCGGGCAACTGGCGTCGAAAATGCGATTTTTGTCGGCACCCTGGGTGGGCTTGCTGGAAAACGACGCATGGCTCAAACACTCACGCCACGCCAACCACTGCGCGCAGTTACTGAGCCAGTTGGTGAGTGACATTCCGGGTGTTGAACTGATGTTCCCTGTGGAAGCCAATGGCGTGTTCCTGCAACTCTCGGAACCGGCCGTGGCTGCACTGACCGCCAAGGGCTGGCGCTTCTACACCTTTATCGGCAAAGGCGGCGCACGCTTCATGTGCTCGTGGGACACCGATGAGGCTCGAGTGCGGGAATTGGCGGCGGATATTCGCGAAGTGATGGCGGGGTAAACATTCAATAATGTGGGAGCGGGCTTGCTCGCGATTCAGTTAACGCGGCTGGTCTGAACCACCGCGCTGAGACTCTCGCGAGCAAGCCCGCTCCCACAGGGAGTGATCGTATTGCGAAGTATCAGGATTGCCCTAACGTTCGCTCAATCACATCGACCGTGGCGCTGACTTGCTCTTGATAACGGTCGAGTTCCTGTTTGTGTTGCTGCTTGAGCTCAATCTGCTGTGAACACAGATTCAGCGCCGCCAGCACCAGCAATTTGTCCCCGATCAAGCTCGGGTACTTTCTTTTCGTGTCGGCCAGGGCGGCTTTCAACATGACCGTGGCTGCCATCAGGGTTTGTTGCTCCCCCTCAGGCGCTTTGATCGTGTAGTCGTTACCCAAAATCGAGACGACATTTACTCCGTCTCTGTCTACGCTCATGCGCTGACAGGGCTCGCGCGCTCAACCAGTGCCTGAATGCGGGCAGCAGTTGCGCCTTGCTTCTCTTCCTGTTCCATCAGGTTCAGTTGCAGGCTTTCGTTTTCGTCTTTGGCCTGGGTCAGTTCAGCGTTCAGCGCAGCGTTGGTATCCAACAGCTCTTGCTTTTGTTGAACCAGGTCGCTGACCAGTTGTTCCAGTTTGCTAAGGGATGACTCAATCATGGTGGTGTTCTCAAGCAGTTTCGAAGGGCGCGTACGATAAAGAAAAGTCACCGGCTAAGCTAGCGGCAACCTGCCTTTGAGCCCCCTAAAGACTCCGGTTTAGAGTCTTTGTTCCCGACTGGCACCCACAAGTGGCCTGCGCCCCTTAAAACTCGATTCGCACATCGCCCTTGGGCACGCTGCAGCACGACAAAATATAGCCCTCGGCAACGTCTTCGTCGGTGATGCCGCCGTTGTGGTCCATCTCGACCTCGCCCCCCAGCTTCAGCACCTTGCAGGTGCCGCAAATGCCCATGCCGCACGCTTTGGGAATCAGCAGCCCCAGCTTGGCCGCCGCTGCATGCACGGTTTCTGCCGGGCCTACGCGGATGCTCTTGCCGGATGCCGTGAATTCCACCTGGTTCAAATCCGCCAGGTCCAGCTCCGGTGCCTCGGCCGCCTGTTCGGCTTGCTCCACCGCATCGGCCCGGGCTTCGGGCGGGGTCGCGCCAAAAGACTCCTCGTGATAACGGCTCATATCAAAGCCGTTGCTCTCCAGCAGGCGCTTGACCGCGTTCATATAAGGCGTAGGTCCGCAGCAAAACACCTCGCGCTCCATAAAGTCGGGCGCCATCAGCTCAAGCATTTTGTGATTCAAATAACCGCGATAGCCGGCCCACGGTTCACCCAGCCCGTGTTTTTCACAGATCAGGTGCAGGCTGAAGTTGTCGATGCGCGAAGCCATGTGCTCCAGCTCGCGGTGGTAAATGATGTCTTTGGGCGAGCGGGCGCTGTGGATAAACACCATGTCGACATTGGCGTTGGTGTCGTAAAACCAGCGCGCCATCGACATCACCGGGGTGATCCCGACGCCGCCGCTCAGGTACAGCACCTTGGGGCTCGGTGCATCGATGGCGTTAAACAGCCCGACCGGTCCGTGTACCGCCAGCTCCTGGCCTTCCTGCAGGTTGTCGTGCAGCCAGTTGGACACCCGCCCGCCCGGCACGCGCTTGATGGTCACCGAAAAGCTGTAAGGCACCGAGGGCGAGCTGGAGATGGTGTACGAGCGCATCACCGGGTCACCGTCGATTTCCAGCTCCAGAGTCACGAACTGCCCCGGCTTGAAAAAGAACAGAATCGGCTGGTCTGCCATAAAACAGAAGGTGCGTACGTCCCAGGTTTCCTGAATCACTTTGACGCATCGCACGATGTGTCGACCGTTGGCCCAGGTCTGGGTAGTTACCGGATTCAGAAAGCTGTTGGACATGGGTTTCTCCACGGCCGACAACCGGCCTCTTGCTGGCGATTCTGCGCATGCCCCGAGACGGCCATTTATCTATTCGCGACATTCACATGCTTATGGCGACCAGCCCCTGAAAACAGGCGCTCGCGCGTCGGAAACAGATTTGGCCATGTCGCCCGCAGATATGGCATCTGCGCACTTCGAACGCACACTCAGCGCCACTCACCACAGCAAATGCTTTGCCTTGCGTCGCACCCCTGATCAGCCACTTTTAGGCCACCTACGATGGCCATGAGGATTACAACGATGGACGTCACCGCAAACCTGAGCCTGGGCGATCCACTGGAACCCGCACGCAAGGCCACCGCCGAGATGTTGCAGAACCGCGAACGAACCTTTTCGTTGCCGCAGCCCTTCTATAACGACGAGCGCCTGTTCGAAATCGATATGCAGGAGATCTTCCAGAAGGAGTGGCTGATTGCAGGCATGACCTGTGAAATCCCGGCCAAGGGCAACTTCCTGACCCTGCAAGTGGGCAAAAACCCGATCATCGTGATTCGCGGCGCCGAAGGTCAGGTGCATGCCTTTCATAACGTATGCCGCCACCGTGGCTCGCGGCTGTGTACCAGTGAAAAGGGCAAGGTCGCCAAGCTGGTGTGCCATTACCACCAGTGGACCTACGAGCTGGACGGACGCCTGCTGTTTGCCGGCACCGAGATGGGCGCCGACTTTGATATGAAGCAATACGGCCTCAAGCCGGTAAACGTCAAAACCGCGGGGGGTTACATCTTTATCAGCCTGGCCGAGAACCCGCCGGCCATCGACGAGTTCCTGACCACGCTCAACCACTACATGGAACCCTACGACATGGAAAACACCAAGGTGGCGATTCACACCACCTTGGTGGAAAAAGCCAACTGGAAGCTGGTGCTCGAAAACAACCGCGAGTGTTATCACTGCAACGCGTCGCACCCCGAGTTGCTCAAGACCCTGCTGGAATGGGACGACGTTACCGATCCACGGGCCGATCAGGCATTCAAGGATCACGTAGCCGCTTCGGCAGCAGCCTGGGACGCCGAGAAGATCCCTTATGCACACGCCAGTTTCGGCCTGCGTAACCGAATCGTGCGCATGCCGCTGCTCAAGGGCACCGTGTCCATGACCCTGGATGGCAAGCAAGGCTGTGCAAAACTCATGGGACGGATCAAAAACCCGGACCTGGGCTCAATGCGCATCCTGCACTTACCGCACTCGTGGAACCACTGCATGGGCGATCACATCATCGTGTTCACGGTGTGGCCGATCAGCGCGCAAGAAACCGTCGTGACCACCAAATGGCTGGTGCACAAGGACGCGGTGGAAGGCGTGGACTACGACGTGGAACGCATGCGCAATGTGTGGGACGCCACCAACAATCAGGACCGCAAACTGGCAGAAGAAAACCAGCGCGGCATCAACTCAATCGCCTACCAGCCGGGGCCGTACTCCAAGACCTACGAGTTTGGCGTGGTGAACTTTATTGACTGGTACAGCGAGCGGCTGCTGAACAATCTGGGGGCGGCGCCAGCGGCGTACCTTAAAGGGGTGGTGGCCCAATGATCCTGTAGCCGCTGCCGGAGGTTGCGTTAAGAGCCGAAGGACCTTCGCTGTTTAAGGTGCGAGGCCTGCGGGCTCGATCGCAGCCTGCGGCAGCGGCTACAGGACAACGGCAACTGTGGGAGCGAGCCTGCTCGCGAAGGTCGTTCGCGAGCAGGCTCGCTCCCACAGTAGGGCTTGACCTACAACAGAGTATCTACAGAGTTGCGTATTGGCTATTTTTTGAACAAAAGGCTACAGCCCTTGTGCGCTATGGCCCACAGCCCTTCACCAACATCTTGTCCACAGGCACACCCACAGCAATTGTGGGGAAGTGGACAAGTTATCCTCGAATGACCAATTGATCGTTTTTTGTACAGCGTACTGTAAGCCACGAAACACGTGGTCTGTAGCCAGCCGCGAACACCTTATCCACATATCCACCAACAGAGATTGTGCGCAACTTATGCACCGCCTCGTTTCACTGTGGAAAACCCCTTAAGGCACCGATTATTCAAGGGTTTTGAGGTTGGACGGTGGTTAAAGCACTGAATTGGATGTTTTTTGATCAGAAGCCTGTAAGCCACGGTTTATATAGGCCTTAGCGGACAGCAAACAACTTATCCACATAAGCGCTAACAGACTTTGTGGGCAAGTATCAGCGCACGACGCCTTCTTCAATCAACAGCTTCAAAATAGCCTGGGCACCCTCTTCGGCACTCACACCCTTGAGTACTTGCCCCGAGCCGCCAGCGGCCTTGGCTGTAGCTGCTTTCATGCGGTCGGCAGCACTTTTGGCCTTGATCACTTTCAAGCGTTTGGGTCGTGGTTTGGCAGGTTGCAGCACACCCGTTGTGGATAACTCATCCACCGTGACTTCAACGACATCCGCGTTGATCAGACCCCGGGTCGCGGGGCCATAAGCGCTTTGCCGGGCCTTCGGGGCGGCGTTATCCACAGTAATCACAAACGGCAGCCGTACTTGCAAACGACGCCGCTGCCCTCGAGGCAAGGCTTGCAGCACCTGCGCCACACCGCTGTGGATAGATTCGATCTGCGCCACGCCCACCAGCAGCGGCCAGCCCAGTTGCTCGGCCAACAGGTATGGCAACATGCCAGAACCTTCGCCGGTTTCAGCCTGGCTGCCGGTCAGCACCAGCTGTACCCCCGCTTCACGAATGTAATCGCGCAATACCGGCACCACATCGGCGCCGTCCGGTTGCTCCAGCACGTGCAACTCGTCCAGCCCCATGCCCAGATAGGCGCGCAGGGCGGGCTCGTGGGGATTGCCAGCGTGCAGCACATGCAAGTTATCCCCAGCCAGCTCCAGGCCCAGTTCGACAGCGCGGGCGTCCTGCTCGGCGCGGCGGGCGCGGCCTGAGGCCGGGTGGGCGCCGATTGAAACCAGTGCAACGGTGGCGATGCTCATCAATAAATCTCCAGACAATGTGGGGGCGGGCTGCCTGCGCAGGATCGCCTCGGTGTATCAGGCAGACCGGGTCGCCTGATTCGCGAGCAAGCCCGCGCCCCCAGAAGATGCGTTGCGCCAGTTATCCACAGCCACAATCAATGCCTCAAGTACGGCCGTACCATCGCCAATCACCGACAGGTCAGCGCGCTTGATCATGTCGCAACCGGGGTCCAGGTTGATCGCCACCACTTTGTCGCAGGCGCCAATCCCTTGTAGATGTTGAATTGCACCGCTGATACCGACCGCCACGTAGACCCGTGCCGTGACCCAAACCCCACTGGCACCGACCTGACGCTCCCTGGCCATAAAGCCATCATCCACCGCCACACGGGAAGCGCCTTCAGTGGCCCCCAGGGCAACGGCAGCCTTGTGGAAAAGTCCCCAGTCTTTAATCCCGTTACCGCCACTGAGGATAAATTCGGCTTCGGCCATGGGTATCGCAGCCGGATCGACCGCCACCGCGCCCAAATCTTCAATCCGTGGCAGGCAGCTCGCAATCGCTGTGGATAACTGCACCTCCAAGGCCTCGTGACGGGTTTCGCTGACCGGTTCGGCGCACTCGGCGGCGGCCAGGATCAAGCGCGGCAATGGCTGCGCTACGTCTTGCAAGCCCGCGCCAGCGCGTCCCACACAAGCCCCGTCCTTGACTTGCCACACCCGCGTGGCCGGGCGTTCGCCCAGGCTTGCGGCAAAGCGCCGACCCAACTCCGCCCCGCCGCTGCGGCTGTCAGGCAACAACCAATGCCTGGGTGCAAACTGGTTATCCACAGCCCGCAACTCCAGTACCTGCTGCTCCGGTGCATAACCTTCACTGTCGAGCAGAAGCAGCCGATCCACGCCAGCCGTGGCAAAGGCGGTTTCTTTTGATTCGCCAAACACCACCGCCAACACTGCGCCGTCGCTACCCGCCAACTGCCGGGCCAGGCCCAACAGGTCGCGGTCATGACTGCTCAGGCGCCCACCGACCATGTCCGGTACCACGCCGATATAAAACGCCGGCGCTGGCACTTGATGCAGCACCCGTTGCTCCTGGGTACTGGCCGCACGCTTGCTCGAACCTCCCTGCTGCACGCCACTGCGGTCGATGCGCTTGATGCCGTTGGGGCCGATGAAACCCACCCCATGTACGTTTTTGCGAAGTACGCCGTTAGGCCCCATCCAGCTCAGCTGGTGAGGTTGCATGGCGGCGTGCAATGGGTGCAGCCGGTTGCGGGCGATCCACTCGGCGCGTGGGTCGCGGCGGATAATGTCACTCATGCGATCACCTCCGGGGCTTCGCGCCGGGTCGATCTGGTGGACGGCGCATCTTCAATCAGGGCCTCGGCCACCAGCTCGGCAATGTCTTTGATCAGCGGGCGTGGCTCAACCACGCCTTCGAGCATGACGGTGCATTGCGGGCAACCCACCGCCACGCGCTCGGCGCCGGTCTCCCGGATGTCGTCCATGCGCATGTCGGGAATCCGCTGTTTGCCCGGGATGTCGGTAATCGGAGCGCCGCCGCCACCGCCGCAGCAACGGGAGCGAAAGCCCGAGCGCTGCATCTCTTTGACTTCAATACCCAGCGCTCGCAGCACCGCACGCGGTGCTTCGTATTCGCCGTTGTAGCGGCCCAGGTAGCACGGGTCGTGATAGGTCACGCTGCCCCCTGTGTCGGCGGCCAGGTTGAGTAGACCTGCATCGATCAGCTCGGCCATGTAAGTGCTGTGATGCTGCACAAGATAGTCACCGCCAAAGGCGCCGTATTCGTTTTTCAGCACATGAAAACTGTGGGGGTCGCAGGTGACGATGCGCGTGAAGCGGTACTGCGCCAGCGTCTGGATATTTCGCGTGGCCAAGGCCTGGAACGTCGCCTCATCACCCAAGCGCCGGGCCACGTCGCCGCTGTCCCGTTCCTCCAGCCCCAGTACCGCGAAGTTGATCCGCGCCGCCTTGAGCACTTTGACGAAGGCACGCAAGGTGCGCTGGTTGCGCATGTCGAAAGCGCCGTCACCGACCCAGAACAGCACGTCCACCGAAGGCTTGTCGCGCATCAGGTCGAGATTCAAATCCGCTGCCCAGTTCATCCGCCCACCCGGGGCAAAACCGCCAGGGTTGTCGGTGGCAATCAGGTTATCCAGCACCTGAGCACCGTTGTTAGGCGTCGCACCTTTTTCCAGGGTCAGGAAACGGCGCATGTCGACGATGGCATCCACGTGCTCGATCATCATCGGGCACTCTTCGACACAGGCCCGGCAAGTGGTGCACGACCACAGCGTGTCCGCATCGACCAGACCGTTGACGATGGGTTGATGCGGATTGCCGCCGTGTTCACCAATCGGTTTGCCGGGGTACGGGCTGCCAGCAAAGTGTGCATCGGTGCCACCTGCCAGACCAACCACCATGTCTTGAATCAGCTTCTTGGGGTTGAGCGGTTGACCGGCGGCAAACGCCGGGCACGCAGCTTCGCACTTGCCGCATTGCACGCAGGCGTCGAAACCGAGCAACTGGTTCCAGGTGAAGTCCTCGGGTTTTTCCACCCCCAACGGCGCGGCGCGGTCATTCAGGTCCAGGGGTTTCAAACCTGTGGAACGACCACCGCCGAAACGCTCGGCCCGGCGATGCCAGGCCAGATGCAGGGCTCCGGCGAAGGCGTGGTTCATCGGGCCGCCCCAGGTCATGCCGAAGAACAGTTCCGACACGCCCCACAGCACACCAACGGCCAGTATCGCCGCCAGCACCCAGCCGCCAAAGCCTTCGGGCAACAAACCGGCCACCGGCAAGGTGAGGATAAAAAAGCTCACGGAGAACGCCAGCAGGCTTTTGGGGAGGCGCATCCACGGGCCTTTGGACAAGCGCGACGGCGGGTTGAGGCGACGTTTGAACACAAAGAGCGCGCCGACAAACATCAGCGCCGTGGCGAACAGCAAGGCATAACCCAGGATGCGGTTATGCAGCCCCAGACCGTGCACCAGAATCGCCAGCACCGCCGCCAGCACAAAGCCGCCGGCGGTGGCGACGTGGGTGTTGGCCATGTATTTGTCGCGAGCGACCACGTGATGCAGATCGACCATGTAACGCTTGGGCATGGCCAGCAGGCCACCCAGCAAATCGACCTTGGCCGGGCGGCCACGGCGCCACATGTTCATTCGACGGATGGCGCCGATCAAGGCGAGGACCAGTGCCGCGAACAACAGAATGGGGAGAACGATTGTCAGCATGGTGAAGCTCCCAAAGACCGCACAGGTCTAGTGTGGGAGCAGGCTTGCTCGCGATTCAGGCAACACGGTGCATCTCACACACCGCGTGATTGTTTTCGCGAGCAAGCCCGCTCCCACATTGGTTCGGTATCGGATCAGAAATCCTTGCACAACCGCAGCGCGTCATAGATCGCTGCATGCACGTTGCGCTGGGCCACGCAGTCACCGATGCGGAACAGCAAGTAGCCGTCCCCCGCTTCGCTCAGGCATGGCTGCGGCTTGATCGCGAACAAGGCTTCGACGTCGATCTGACCCTTGTTGCGCGAATCCGGTTTGAGCCCGTAGTACAGCTCTTCGTCCGGGCGCACACCGTTTTCGATCACCACCTGATCCACCACGCGCTCTTCCTTGGCCCCGGTGTATTCGTTCTCCAGCACGGCAATCAGCTTGTCACCTTCGCGGTAGACCTTCTCCAGCATCATGTCCCCGGTCATGATCACTTCCTTGGGGTACAGGCTGCGGTAGTAGGTGGGGAATGACGTTCCGCCAATCGCCACACCGGGTTTGGTGTCGTCGGTGACGATCTCGACCTGGGCTCCCTTGTCCGCCATGAAGTCAGCCACCGACATGCCGGTGAACTCGCAAATGGTGTCGTACACCAGTACGTTCTTGCCCGGTTCGACCTTGCCGTCGAGCACATCCCAGCTGCTCACCACCAGCCCTTCGGCAGCGCCCCAGTGTTCGTTCTGCTCCACAAATGGATGCCCGCCCACGGCCAGCACCACGATGTCAGGGCGCAAGTCGAGAATGGTTGCGGCATCGGCCGCCGTGCCCAGGCGCAGGTCAACCTTCAGGCGCGCCAGTTCCAGCTGAAACCAGCGCGTGATGCCCGCCATCTGGTCACGCTGAGGAGCCTTGGATGCCGTGGTGATCTGCCCGCCGATGGCCTCTTTTTTCTCGAACAGGGTCACGTCATGCCCACGTTCGGCAGCCACTCGCGCGGCTTCCATACCGGCCGGGCCTGCGCCGACGATCACCACCTTGCGTTTAACCCCGGTGGATTTTTCGATGATGTGGGGCACACCCATGTATTCCCGGGACGTGGCCGCGTTTTGAATGCACAGCACGTCCAGGCCTTGATACTGACGGTCGATGCAGTAGTTGGCGCCCACACATTGCTTGATCTGGTCCACCTGACCCATTTTGATTTTGGCGATCAGGTGCGGGTCGGCGATATGGGCGCGGGTCATGCCCACCATATCGACGTAGCCACCTTCCAGAATCCGGGTCGCCTGATTCGGGTCCTTGATGTTTTGCGCATGCAGCACAGGCGCTTTGACCACTTCCTTGATCCCCGCAGCCAAGTGCAAGAACGGCTCCGGCGGGTAGCTCATGTTGGGGATGACGTTGGCCAGGGTGTTGTGGGTGTCGCAACCCGAGCCGACCACACCGATAAAGTCGAGCATGCCGGTGTCATCGTAGTACTTGGCGATCTGCTTCATGTCCTCGTGGCTCAGGCCATCGGGGTGGAATTCGTCACCGCACAGACGTATGCCCACGCAGAAATCCGGGCCGACTTCGGCACGTACCGCCTTGAGCACTTCGAGGCCAAAGCGCATGCGATTTTCAAAGCTGCCGCCCCATTCATCGGTGCGTTTGTTGACGCGCGGGCTCCAGAACTGATCGATCATGTGCTGATGCACGGCCGACAGTTCAACTCCGTCCAGCCCGCCCTTTTTGGCTCGGCCAGCGGCGCTGGCGTAGTTGCCGATCACGCGCCAGATCTCTTCAGGCTCGATGGTTTTACAGGTCGCGCGATGTACCGGCTCCCGTACGCCGGAAGGCGACATCAGGGTAGGCCAGTTGAAGCCGTCCCAGCGCGAGCGGCGGCCCATGTGGGTTATCTGGATCATGATCTTGGCGCCATGCTTGTGCATGGCGTCGGCCAGGTTCTGGAAGTGCGGGATAATGCGGTCGGTGCTCAGGTTGACCGAACTCCACCATTCTTGCGGGCTGTCGATGGCTACCACCGATGAGCCGCCGCAAATCGCCAGGCCGATACCTCCCTTGGCTTTTTCTTCGTAGTACTGCACATAACGCTCGGTGGTCATGCCGCCATCGGTGGCATAGACCTCGGCGTGAGCGGTGCTGAGCACACGGTTGCGGATGGTCAGTTTGCCGATTTGAATCGGCTCAAACATTGCTTCGAACGCCATATCCCGATCCTCGACTTACAACGGCTTGACGATAAACAGGCCGTGGTCGTGGCCTTCTTCCGATCCGCTATAGACCTGTTCGGCCACGGTGCGGATATCACTGCCGCGCGCTTGCAGAATCTGGTCCATGGCACCGGCAAACCAGCCAGTAAACATGTAGTCGACCTTGCGCCCGACCTTGCCGTACACGTAGACGAAACAGGAGTGTTCAAGCTTGATGGTAGCGGTGCCTTTATCGAGGTCGATGTCCTGGATGGTGAACAGGCCCCAGCCGCGTTGCGACAGGCGTTTCATGTAGTGCTCGAATACGGCGACACCTTCGATGCCGTGGCATTCGGCTTCTTTTTCGCACCAGTGCCAGGCGGATTTATAGCCCGCTTTGTAGAGAATTTCGGCGTAGGCGTCAGCCCCCAGGACTTCCTCGATCCCCATGTGGTTGTTGACGAAAAAGTGCCGTGGCACGTAGAGCATCGGCAGGGCGTCGGAGGTCCAGACGCCGGTTTCGCTGTCGACTTCGATGGGCAGTTGCGGGGCGATTTTAGCCATGACATCAAACTCCAAATATTGAGTAACCCTGTAACCGCTGCCGAAGGCTGCGTCCGAGCGCGAAGCGGTCGTAAAACCAGACGCCGCGCTCTTACAGGCAAAATGTGCAGTACGGGTTTACGACTGCTTCGCAGCCGGACGCAGCCTTCGGCAGCTGCTACGCAAAACTGGCGGGGCGCTTATTCGCCCCAAACATCCTTAAGGACGTTGACCCAGTTCTCGCCCATGATCTTGCGCACCACACGCTCGCTGTGACCGCGCTTGAGCAAGGTTTCGGTAAGGTTGGGGAACTCGCCCACGGTGCGGATGCCCAGCGGGTTGATGATCTTGCCGAAGCTGGTCAGACGGCGTGCATAGCCCTTGTCGTGGGTCAGCATTTCGAAGAAGTCCTGACCATGGCCCTGGGTAAAATCGGTGCCAATGCCGATCGAGTCTTCACCGACGATATTCATCGTGTACTCGATCGCTTCGGCATAGTCGTCGATGGTCGAATCGATACCCTTGGCCAGAAACGGCGCGAACATGGTCACGCCGACAAAACCGCCATGGTCGGCAATGAACTTGAGTTCAGCATCGGATTTGTTGCGCGGATGTTCTTTGAGGCCGGACGGCAGGCAATGGGAGTAGCAGACCGGTTTTTTTGATTCCAGAATCACCTCTTCCGAGGTTTTCGAGCCTACGTGGGACAGGTCGCACATGACCCCGACGCGGTTCATTTCAGCCACCACTTCGCGACCAAAACCCGAAAGCCCGCCATCGCGCTCGTAGCAGCCGGTGCCCACAAGGTTCTGGGTGTTGTAGCACATCTGTACCACGCCAACCCCGAGCTGCTTGAAGATCTCGATGTAGCCCAACTGGTCTTCAAACGCATGGGCATTCTGGAAGCCGAAGATGATTCCGGTTTTGCCCTGTTCCTTGGCGCGGCGTATGTCGGCGGTGGTTTTGACCGGGATGACCAGATCGCTGTTGTCGCGAATCAGGGTCTGGCTGGCGACGATGTTGTTGATCGTGGCCTGAAAGCCCTCCCATACCGAAACGGTGCAGTTGGCGGCAGTGAGACCACCTTTGCGCATATCTTCGAACAGCTCGCGGTTCCATTTGGCAATGATCAGCCCGTCGATAACGATGCTGTCGGCGTGCAACTCGGCTGGGCTCATCAGGCGTCCCCTTATTGGCGTTTGCTGCGCCGAATCGTCTGCCGGCGCTTTGGGGCCAGCATAGGCCGGGGGTCAAAACCAGCCGGGTGCAAAAGCGACAGCGCAATTGCCGAAAGCGTCAATCCACGACAAAGCGCGCAACGCCAATGTCATGGCCTATGCTGCGTGACTGTTCTTTAGCTGACGCTTAAGCCAGAATCCGCCCCAACTATGGATTAGGAAGCCGCAATGAAATCGATCCTCCTGGCCTTGGCGTTGATCACCAGCGGCGCCTATGCGGCCGATGATGCCGACTACAACCCGTGCGACGCGGTAGAAAACGACCAGCAAACGCTGGCGTGCTCGGCCTACAGCAAGAATGCCGCCGAGCAATTGCTGGCCGAAAACTATGAAGCCCTTCAGCAACGGATGACGACGCTGTACGGCAGCAATGCGACTCAGCTCAATAACATCCTCAGCAAGATCAAGACTGCCCAGGCGCTGTGGCTGCACCAACGAGACGCCGATTGCGCGATCGCTGTGTTCCCGGCCACGGCCGGCACCGAAACGTTCAACATCGCCCAAAACGACTGCATGGCCCGCATCAGCGACGACCGTTCGGAATTTCTGGAATCGATCGGGCAGGATTGACCCCTTCCGGGTGTGGGAGCGGGCTTGCTCGCGATAGCATCACTGCGGTCCAACCTGAAGACCGGGTCGCTTGCATCGCGAGCAAGCCCGCTCCCACAAGAACAGTTTCAACTTATCGATCAGGTTTTTATGACTATTTGCGGTATCGAAATCAAAGGCAGCGAAGCTATTTTTGCCCTCGCGAACCAGGACCTTGAGCATGTGGCCAATGCCACCAAGAAAATCGCCCTGGACGACGATGAAGACGCCTCCAGCGTCAAAGCCTTCGCGGCGCAGATTGCAGCCTTTGTTAAGGTCAACACCATCACCCGGATCGTGATCAAAAAACGCAGCAAAAAGGGTGAGTTCGCCGGTGGCCCGATCACGTTCAAGATTGAAGGTCTTATCCAGTTGCTGGACGATTGCGAGGTGCAACTGCTATCCCCGCAAACCCTCAACGCCCAATACAAAAAGCACGCCTTCGATCTGCCCGCCTCGCTGAACAAGTATCAGCATGAAGCGTTCAAGGCAGCGTGTGCGGCGTTGCTCAAGAAGTAATACCGGCAATCCGGTCCTGCCTCGGCGCGCAGCCAAACCGCGCCCGGTAGCTGCGGGTGAAATACGACGGTGATTCAAAACCGCACGCAATGCTGATGTCGAGCACGCTCATGTCGGTCTGGCGCAGCAGTTGCCGGGCTTTTTCCAGGCGCAGGCCCAGGTAGAAGTTGCGCGGGGTGTCGTTCAGGTGCAAACGGAACAGGCGCTCCAGTTGGCGCCGGGTCACGTTGATGCCAAGCGCCAGTTGCGAGGTGCTCAGGGGCGGTTCGCTTTGTTGTTCCATCTCGCCAATGACCTGCACCAGTTTTTTATTGTGGATGCCATAACGCGTGGCGACCTGCATGCGCTGATGGTCTTTGCGGGGCCGGATGCGCCCGAGCACGAACTGTTCCGATACCTGGATCGCCAATTCCGCGCCGTGCGCCTGGCCGATCAGGTCCAGCATCATGTCAATTGAAGCCGTGCCCCCCGCACAGGTGATCCGCCGGCGATCGATTTCAAACAGCTCCTGAGTGACCTGCAACTGAGGCCATGATTCCTTGAAGGCGTCCAGCGCTTCCCAGTGCAAGGTCAAACGGTAGCCATCAAGCAAGCCCGCCTCGGCCAACACAAAACTGCCGGTGTCGATCCCGCCCACATTGACCCCGTCGGCATCCAGTCGGCGCAGCCATTGAATGAGGGCCGGGCTGACATGGGCCAGCGGATCAAACCCGGCCACCACCAACAAGGTCGCGCCCGCTTTAATTCCCTCCAGCCCCCCTTCGGCATTCACCGACATGCCGTTGCTCGCCGGTACTGCGCCGCCGTCCGGGCTTAATACATGCCAGCGATACAGCTCGCCCCGAAAACGGTTGGCCACCCGCAGCGGCTCGATGGCCGAAATAAAGCCCATGGAGGAAAAGCCGGGCAGCAGAAGGAAGTAAAAATCCTGGGCCATAGGAACGCTCGCAAATCGGTTCAGCGGATTGAAACACAGTCAGGTCGCTGCAGTGCAAAACCACGTCGCCCCAGTGCGGTTGCGCAGCACGCCGCCTGCGTACCTTGGCATCACGGCGCACAAAGACGCCGATCCCCCAATAACAACCTGCCGAGGCCCCACCCATGAAACGACTGATCAGCTGTTGCCTGTTGGTACTGAGCCCCTACGTACTGGCTACCGAAGATGCATCGTGCAAAAACGTACGCATGGGCGTGGTCAATTGGACCGACGTGATCGCCACCAGCGCCATGGCGCAAACCCTGCTCGACGGTCTCGGCTATAAAACCAAGCAAACCAGCGCCTCACAACAAATCATCTTCGCCGGCATGCGTGATAACCGGCTGGACATGTTCCTGGGTTACTGGAACCCCATCATGAACCAGAGCATTGCTCCGTTTGTGGATGCCAAACAGGTCAAGGTGCTGGCCGAGCCGAGCCTTAAAGATGCCAAGGCCATGCTCGCCGTGCCGACCTACATGGCCGACAAGGGGCTCAAGCGCTTTGCCGACATTGCCAAATTCGAGAAAGAACTGGGTGGCAAGATTTACGGAATCGAACCGGGCTCCGGCGCCAATACCCAAATCAAGGCCATGATCGAGAAAAACCAGTTCGGTCTGGGCAAGTTCCAGCTAGTGGAGTCCAGTGAAGCCGGGATGCTCTCGGCGGTAACCCGCGCGGTGAATCGCAACGAGCCGATTGTATTTTTCGGCTGGACCCCGCACCCGATGAACATCAATCAAAAAATGACCTACCTGACCGGCAGCGAAGATGCTCTGGGCCCTGACGAGGGCCTGGCCACGGTATGGACCGTCACCACCCCGGACTACGCCAGCCGTTGCCCCAACGTCAGCCGTTTACTCAACAATCTGACCTTCAGCGCCGAAGACGAGAGCCGCATGATGCAGCCGCTGCTGGACCATAAGGATGCTCAAGTCTCGGCCCGCCAATGGCTCAAGGACCATCCTCAAGACCTGCAGCGCTGGCTTGAGGGCGTCACCACCGTGGATGGCAAACCCGCGGCCGAACACCTGAAACTCAGCGCTAAATAATTCAACACCGAGCCCGCCCGCGCAGCCCGCAATGGCTGCGTTGTGGTGCTCTACGCCTTAAGGAAATGCCCCATGAACCACGACGTCATCATCACCTGCGCACTCACCGGTGCCGGCGACACTAGCGGGCGCAGCCCTTTAGTGCCAGTTACGCCCAAACAAATTGCCGAGGCGGCTGTAGAAGCGGCCAAGGCCGGCGCCACGGTGGTGCATTGCCATGTGCGCGATCCAAAAACCGGGCAGTTCAGCCGCGACGTGGCGCTTTACCGAGAACTGATGGAGCGCATCCGCGAGGCGGACATCGACATCATCGTCAACCTCACCGCCGGGATGGGCGGTGACTTGCATATTGGCCCCGGCGAGAACCCCATGGAGTTTGGCCCCAACACTGATCTGGTCGGGCCACTGACCCGCCTGGCTCACGTTGAGGAGCTGCTGCCAGAGATCTGCACCCTGGACTGCGGGACCCTGAACTTTGGCGACGGCGACACGATTTACGTGTCCACCCCGGCACAGCTTCGGGCGGGCGCCAAGCGTATCCAGGAACTGGGGGTGAAAGCCGAACTGGAAATTTTCGACACCGGCCATCTGTGGTTCGCCAAGCAGATGATCAAGGAAGGTTTGCTCGATGACCCGCTGTTCCAGCTGTGCCTGGGTATCCCGTGGGGCGCGCCGGCGGACACCACCAGCATGAAGGCCATGGTCGACAACCTGCCCGCCAACGCCGTGTGGGCCGGGTTCGGGATTGGTCGCATGCAAATGCCGATGGCTGCGCAAGCGGTGCTGCTGGGCGGCAACGTGCGGGTCGGGCTCGAGGACAACTTGTGGCTGGATCGCGGAGTGCTGGCCAGCAATGGGCAACTGGTGGAGCGCGCCGCCGAGATCCTCAGCCGCCTTGGCGCCCGCGTGCTGAGCCCGGCAGAAGGCCGGGTGAAGATGGGCCTTAAAGAGCGCCGCTGAGCAGCTACGAAGCACCATTGCTTGTGGGAGCGAGCCGGCTCGCGAAGGTCGTCAACGATACCGCCTGTTAACTGAGTTATCGCGGCGCCCTTGGGGCCTTCGCGAGCAAGCTCGCTCCCACGGCATCACCTTGTTTTTATCCAGGAACAGACCATGACCTTTATCACCGACATCAAAACCTTCGCTGCCTTGGGCAGCGGTGTCATCGGCAGCGGCTGGGTCGCTCGCGCCCTTGCCCACGGACTTGACGTTGTCGCCTGGGACCCGGCCCCCGGTGCCGAAGCAGCCCTGCGCAAACGCGTCGCCAAAGCCTGGCCAGCCCTGGTAAAAAGCGGCCTCGCTGAAGGTGCATCCCAGGACCGACTGCGGTTTGTCAGTACCATTGAAGAGTGCGTGCGCGACGCTGATTTCATTCAGGAAAGCGCCCCCGAGCGACTCGATCTGAAACTCGAATTGCACCGCAAAATCAGCGCCGCCGCCAAACCCGATGCCTTGATCGGCTCCAGCACGTCGGGCCTGCTGCCCAGCGAGTTCTACGAAACCTCCACCCACCCGCAGCGGTGTGTTGTCGGCCATCCGTTCAACCCGGTTTACCTGCTGCCCCTGGTCGAAGTGGTGGGCGGGCAAAAAACAGCTCCCGAGGCCATTCAGGCGGCGATCAAGGTCTATCAATCCCTGGGCATGCGCCCCCTGCATGTGCGCAAGGAAGTCCCCGGCTTTATTGCCGACCGTCTGCTCGAAGCCTTGTGGCGCGAAGCGCTGCACCTGGTCAATGACGGGGTGGCCACCACTGGTGAAATTGACGATGCCATACGTTTTGGCGCGGGTTTGCGCTGGTCGTTCATGGGCACCTTCTTGACCTATACCCTGGCCGGTGGCGATGCCGGAATGCGGCATTTCATGAACCAGTTCGGCCCGGCCCTGCAACTGCCCTGGACGTATTTGCCCGCACCGGCACTGAGCGACAAACTGATCGACGATGTGGTCGAAGGCACGACTGAGCAACTGGGTAGCCACAGCATTGGCGCGCTGGAAAGCTATCGTGATGACTGCCTGCTGGCCGTGATGGAAGCGGTTAACGCGACCAAACTCAAACATGGCATCGCCATCAACGATTGACCGAGGTTCCCATGCCCACCCTCACCACCTACAGCACCCCCATTCTTGAAGAATGGGTCGATTACAACGGCCACTTGCGCGACGCGTTTTACCTGCTGATTTTCAGCTACGCCACCGATGCGCTGATGGACCGCCTGGGGCTCGACAGCCAGAACCGAGAAAGCAGCGGTCATTCACTGTTCACCCTGGAGGTGCATCTTAATTACCTGCACGAGGTGAAGCTTGGCGCCCATGTTGAAGTACGCACCCAACTGATCGGCCACGACAAGAAACGCCTGCATGTCTATCACAGCCTGCACCGGGTCGGTGATGAGCGAGCCTTGGCGGGCAATGAGCAGATGCTGCTGCACGTCGACCTGGCGGGCCCGCGCTCAGCGCCGTTTGGCGAGCACTCGCTGGCCTTGCTGCAGGCCATCGAGGACCAGCAGCGTGATCTCCCGAGACCAGAGCATGTGGGGCGGGTAATTGCCTTGCCCGTGCCTTAAAACGACCTGTTCTTAGGCATATCAGACATATCGCCAAACCACCCTTGCCCACTGGCCAAAGCCCTACCAGAATCAAACTTCAATCGCGCCTCATAAAGGACAAAAATCATGATGCACGCGGATTTGATTGATGAGCAGGACCTGCTGGGCCAACTGCGTGCCTTGGGGTTCGAGGTGTCGGGCAATGCCGAACAGGCGTGCACGGCAGCGGTATGCGGGCTGAACGAAACCAACGCCCGCGCCTTGAAGGGCATGGTCGAAAAACTCTACACCGGCAGCGCCACGATTTTGCCGGCGGTACGCCAGGCCATTGATCAGCAGCTGCTGCCAGGGCTGATGGCGTTCAAGCAAAAGCAATTGCATTGAGTCGTATGGAAGCGGGCTTGCTCGCGATGCAGAAAATGCGATCTGTCTGTTGAACCGCAGTGCCTGTATCGCGAGCAAGCCCGCTCCCACAACAGCTTGCTACAACCTCACACTGGCAAACGTCGATTCGTTGCGCGCCTGATTTAAGGCGGACATCGGCCCGGCCAGCGGGGTCAGCAACAGTGACTGCGGGATCTGCACAAGGGTGGTCTGCTGCGCTGTGTTGGAACCCACGCGCTCGTCCCGTGGCGGAATGCCGAAGTATTCGCGGTAGCACTTGGAGAAGTGCGGCGTGGACACAAAGCCGCAGACAGCCGCCACTTCAATAATCGACATCGGTGTTTGCTTGAGCAGTTGCCGCGCTCGCACCAGCCGCAATTTAAGGTAGTAGCGCGACGGTGAGCAGTGCAGGTACTTCTGGAACAAGCGCTCCAGCTGGCGCCGCGAGACGGTGACGTACACCGCCAGCTCATCCAGATCGATAGGCTCTTCGAGGTTGGCTTCCATCAGCGCGACAATTTCCTGCAACTTGGGCTGATTGGTGCCGAGCATGTGCTTGAGCGGCACGCGCTGGTGATCCTGTTCGTTGCGAATACGCTCGTACACAAACATTTCCGAGATGGCTGCCGACAGTTCGCGACCATGGTCACGGCTGATCAGGTGCAGCATCATGTCCAGCGGTGCCGTGCCGCCCGAGCTGGTGAAGCGGCTGCGATCGAGGGTAAACAAGCGTGTGCTCATGGCAACCCGCGGAAAGGCTTCCTGCATGGAGGCCAGACACTCCCAATGCACGCTGCAATCAAAACCATCGAGCAAACCCGCGTACGCCAATGCCCAGCTGCCGGTACAAACGGCCCCCAGACGACGCGACTGGCGCGCCTGGCTTTGTAGCCATGACACATGCTCGCGAGTCACGGTGCGTTGAATGCCGATACCGCCACACACGATCACCATGTCCAGCGCCGGTGCCTTGTGCATGCTTGCGTCGGGAGTCACTTGCAGACCATCACTGGCCCAAACCTGACTGCCATCGGCGCTGAGGGTGCTCCAGCGATACAACTCACGCCCCGACAACTGGTTGGCCATGCGCAAGGGTTCTATCGCGGAAGCCAGGGAAATGAGCGTGAAATTGTCCAGCAGCAGAAAGCCGATGGATTGAGGCGTACGGTTCTGGGGTTGGACCCCGGAGTTGAACGACGTCATCGCGGTATCTCCTCACACAAAGCGGGTGATGGCCCCAGGCGCAGGCTCTTGTTTTTACCCTCGTTAAACGGGGCTTTTAAATGACAACGCAAATGCCATGCCTAAACTTGAATGGCTATTCAATAAAGCCTGAAAACGACGTCGCAAAGTGTCTAGGCAGCTCGTGCCAAAACACCGCGCGAGCAGGTCTGCGAGGGCGTGATCCTGCGCTGTTGAGCACATTGGTATCACTTGTGGGAAGAGGGCAGAAACAGGGCCGCAATCAAATGTCACGAAAAGTACGAGTGCGCCAAAAGAGGTCGGCGTGCGCTGAAAAAGCGCTCATCTGCTACGGATCAGCATTCCACCGCACTGACAGCCAGGCCACCCCGTGAGGTTTCCTTGTATTTGTCATGCATGTCGGCCCCGGTGTCGCGCATGGTCCGGATCACGCGGTCCAGGGAGATAAAGTGCTGGCCGTCCCCCCTCAAGGCCATTTGCGCCGCGTTGATCGCCTTGACCGCCGCAATGGCGTTGCGCTCGATGCACGGCACTTGTACCAGCCCGCCCACCGGGTCGCAGGTCAAACCCAGGTTGTGCTCCAGGCCAATTTCAGCCGCGTTGCACAGTTGTTCGGGGCTCGCCCCGAGGATTTGCGCCAGCCCCGCCGCCGCCATCGCGCAGGCCGATCCGACTTCGCCCTGACACCCCACCTCCGCCCCGGAAATCGACGCGTTCTTTTTGCACAGAATGCCGATCGCAGCTGCGCTCAACAGGTAGTCGACGACATGGGCTTCGCTGACTTCATCGCTGAACTTCATAAAGTAGTGCAGCACCGCGGGGATGATCCCTGCCGCACCGTTGGTCGGTGCGGTCACCATGCGCCCGCCCGCCGCATTTTCTTCGTTGACCGCCAGTGCAAACAGGTTGACCCACTCCATGGCGCTAAGGGTTGAACCGATCACATTGGGCTTGCCCAGTTCCTGCAAACTCCGGTGCAGACGGGCGGCGCGGCGACGCACATTCAGGCCGCCGGGCAAGATGCCTTCATGTTTCAAGCCTTGTTCAACGCAGTCCTGCATGGCGCGCCACAGTGTGATCAGGCCACAGCGAATTTCATCTTCACTTCGCCACGTGCGCTCGTTGGCCATCATCAAGGCCGCCACACTCAGATGGTGTGTGCGGCACAAATCGAGCAACTCAACGGCGGAGTTGAAATCGTAAGGCAGTTCGGTGCGGTCCATGTCCAGAACACCGCTTGCCGCTTGCGCAGCGTCCACCACAAAACCGCCGCCTACCGAGTAATAGGTATCGCGGTGCAGCTCACCGGTTTCGGTTTCAGCGACCAGGGTCATGGCGTTGGGATGGAACGGCAGGTTTTCGTCGATCAGGCGCATGTCTTGCGACCAGACAAACGGGATCGGCACGTACCCGTCCAGCAGCAGCGTCTGGCGTTGATGAAGTTCGGTGATGCGCGGGCCTATCTGCGCCGGATCGATTGCATCGGGCCACTCACCCATCAGGCCCATGATCACTGCGTTGTCACTGCCGTGACCAATGCCGGTAGCCGACAGCGAACCATAGAGCTGCACTTCAATGCGGCGTACCTGTTGCAACTGACCCCGTTCGCGCAACCCCTTCACAAACAGCGCCGCAGCCCGCATAGGGCCTACAGTGTGGGAGCTTGATGGACCGATACCGATCTTGAACAGGTCAAACACGCTGATAGCCATGAGCACGAACCTTAAGGGTGTGTGCTTGCATCATGGGGGGTTTGCGATCTGCAAAAACGTCCAGCTACGACTCACCTTTGCCTGCCAGCGCCCCCGACGTTTTTATACGGTGCAGAGGCATGAAAGAAGCAGTTTTTACTCATGAAACGTCTATATACGACCTCTCAAGTATCAGATACGACCCTGCCTGTACTGGATGCGACTCCCCCTGTAGGCGTTTGATTTTCGCTGTTACATGATCAGTCCTGACTCGATTGCAAGATGCGTCGGCAACACCGCTGCCGGGCATCACCCAACCGCAACTGATACGTGCGGCTTTCGATCGAAAACCGCATCCCAGACACACAGGAGTTGTTCCATGAAACATTCCTCATCGTTGTTGTTGGCTGCATTGCTGAGTCTGCATGTCTGCGCCCAGGCGGCAGAACCGGATCAGTGCAGTACGGTCAACTTCTCGGATGTCGGCTGGACCGACATCACTGTCACCACCGCCGTCACCAGCGAAGTCCTCAAGGCCCTCGGTTACAAAACCAAAACCACCATGATTTCAGTGCCAGTCACGTACAAGTCGCTGGCCGATGGCAAGAACATGGACGTGTTTTTGGGCAACTGGATGCCGACCATGGAGAACGACATCAAGGCCTACCGCGAAGCGGGCACCGTCGAAACCGTGCGGGCCAACCTGGAGAACGCCAAATACACCCTCGCCGTCCCTCAGGCGCTCTATGACAAGGGTCTGAAGGACTTCTCCGACCTGCCAAAATTCAAGAAGGAGCTGGACGGCAAGATCTATGGCATCGAGCCGGGCAACGATGGCAATCGCATGATCCAGACCATGATCGACAAGAATGCGTTCGGCTTGAAAGACGCGGGCTTCAAGGTCGTGGAATCCAGCGAGGCCGGGATGTTGTCGCAGGTAGATCGCGCTCAGCGCCGTGGCACTGATGTGGTGTTTCTGGGATGGGAACCGCATCCAATGAACACACGTTTCAAGATGAAGTACCTCACCGGCGGCGATGATTTCTTCGGCCCCAACTACGGTCAGGCGACCATCTATACCAACACCCGCAAGGGCTACAGCGAGGAATGCACCAACGTCGGTCAGTTGCTGAAGAATCTTGTGTTCACCCTCGACATGGAAAGCACCCTGATGGGCAAGGTCCTGGACGACAAGATCAAACCGGACGTGGCCGCCCGGGCCTGGCTCAAACAGAACCCGCAAGTGCTCGAAACCTGGCTCGCAGGTGTCACCACGATAGATGGCAAACCGGGTCTTGCAGCCGTTCAAGCCAGCCTCGCGAAGTAATCGCGGGCGCCAGACGGCCCACCCCGTCTGGCTCCGTTTCAATTCCCCTGCATGCGGACGTTCACTACCATGCTGATTGATCAAAAAATTCCTCTGGGCGAGTACATCGCAAGCTTCGTCGACTGGCTGACCCAAAACGGCGCCAGCACCTTCGATGCCATTGCGCTGACACTTGAAACGATGATCCACGGCGTGACGTTTGCGCTGACCTGGTTCAACCCTTTTGTGTTCATTGGCCTGATCGCCCTGTTTGCTCATTTTATTCAGCGCAAATGGGGGCTCACCGTTTTTGTCGCGATGTCGTTTCTGCTGATCCTGAACCTGGGGTACTGGCAAGAAACAATGGAAACCCTGGCCCAGGTGCTGTTTGCCACCTTTGTGTGCGTAATCATCGGTGTGCCGCTAGGGATTCTCGCCGCGCACAAGCCGATGGTTTATACCTTCATGCGCCCGGTACTGGACTTGATGCAGACCGTGCCTACCTTCGTTTACCTGATCCCGACCCTGACCCTGTTTGGCCTGGGCGTGGTGCCGGGGCTGATCTCCACCGTGGTGTTTGCGATTGCGGCGCCCATCCGCCTCACGTATCTGGGCATACGTGACGTGCCCCATGAACTGCTCGATGCCGGCAAGGCGTTTGGTTGCTCGCGTCGCCAGTTGCTCACGCGCATTGAGCTGCCCCACGCCATGCCGAGCATCGCCGCCGGGATTACCCAATGCATCATGCTGTCACTGTCGATGGTGGTTATCGCCGCCCTGGTAGGTGCCGACGGTCTGGGCAAGCCGGTGGTCAACGCACTCAATACCGCTGACATTGCCCTGGGCTTTGAAGCAGGGCTGGCCATTGTGCTGCTGGCAATCATGCTCGACCGGATCTGCAAACAGCCGGAAGCCAAGACAGGAGCCGACGCATGAGTATTATTCGTTTCGATAACGTTGACGTTATCTTCGCCAAAGACCCGCGTGAGGCGCTCAGCCTGCTGGATCAAGGCCTGACGCGGGATCAGATCCTGAAAAAAACCGGGCAGATTGTCGGCGTCGAAAAAGCCAGCCTGGACATCGACAAAGGCGAAATCTGCGTGCTGATGGGCTTGTCCGGCTCGGGCAAGTCCAGCCTGTTGCGCTGTATCAACGGCCTCAATACGGTCAGCCGTGGTCAGTTGTATGTGGAGCACGAAGGCAAACAGATCGACATCGCTTCATGCACCCCCGCCGAACTGAAAATGATGCGCACCAAACGCATCGCCATGGTGTTTCAAAAGTTCGCCCTGATGCCCTGGCTGACGGTGCGCGAAAACATCAGCTTCGGCCTGGAGATGCAGGGCCGGCCCGAGAAAGAACGACGTACCCTGGTGGATGAAAAGCTGGAGCTGGTGGGTCTGACCCAATGGCGCAACAAAAAACCCGATGAGTTGAGCGGCGGCATGCAGCAACGGGTGGGTCTGGCGCGAGCGTTGGCGATGGATGCCGATATTCTGCTGATGGACGAACCCTTTTCCGCCCTCGACCCTTTGATCCGCCAGGGCTTGCAGGACGAACTGCTGGAGCTGCAGCACAAGCTGAACAAGACCATTGTGTTTGTTAGCCATGACCTCGATGAAGCGCTCAAGCTGGGTAGCCGCATTGCGATCATGAAAGACGGCAAGATCGTGCAGTACAGCAAACCTGAAGAGATCGTACTCAACCCTGCCGACGACTATGTGCGTACTTTCGTCGCGCACACCAACCCTCTGAACGTGCTCTGCGGACGCAGCCTGATGCGCACGCTGGACAACTGCAAACGCGTCAACGGCTCGGTGTGCATCGATCCGGGGGATGATTCGTGGATTGATCTGGCGGAGGGCAACACCATCAAAGGTGTGCGCCAGGGAGCCGGAGCCGTGGAACTGCAACGCTGGAGCAGAGGGCAGGCGGTGGAAGGTTTGGGCCGTGGGCCGACGCTGGTTGATTCGGGAATTGGCATGCGCGACGCGCTGCAAATCCGCTACCAGACGGGCAACAAACTGGTGCTGCACGATAACCAGAAGGTCGTGGGAATACTGGGCGATACCGAGCTGTATCACGCGCTGTTGGGCAAGAATCTGGGGTGACGTGCAAACACAAACACTGTGGGAGCGAGCCTGCTCGCGAAGAGCTTTAACAACGCAGCGCTCTCGAGAGCCTCGCGAGCAGGCTCGCTCCCACAGGAGGTTATCAACTGTTTTTAGCTATACACCCTGCCAAGGAGTTGGCGATGGCTTTCAAACTGATCGAGCACGTCACGACTGATCTGCTCTTGGGTGAAGCCCATCAGGTCGTAATCCTGGTTGCCGTTGTGCAAATACACCTCAGCCCGGTAGTAACGACTGCGCACTTCATCCTGTTCAGACTCGCTCGGTGCCGCCAGATAGCCATCCAGGCTGACTTCGTAGACAAACGGGTTGCCTTCTTCCATCTCCACCCGTACACCCATGCAACGCTTGGCACTGCCCAGCAGGGTTTGCACGTCCAGGCCCTGACTGCGCAGTTGAACCGCCGCGTCTTCCAGTGCTGGAGTCACGTGTTTGTCCATAAAGCGCTGCACCACCGCCTGGGTCGGTTGCAGGTCTTGTGCCGTCAAACGCTCGCTGAAACCACGACGGCCTCGGGCAGCCAGTTCAGCCTGTTCCTGTTCAACCAGAGTGTCCTGACGCATGGCCTTGTGCAGGCCAAACATAAACAGGATCAGTACCACCGAAAATGGCAGGCCAGCCAGCACCACCATGGTTTGCATCGCGGCAAAGTTACCGGCGAACAGCAGGCCGATGGTCACAAGGGTGATCACAGCGGACCAGAAGATCCGCAGCCAGTGCGGCGCATCTTCATCCACATCGCCGCCTTTGCACGACAGATTAGCCATCATCACCGCACCGGAATCCGCCGGGGTCAGGAACAGCACAAAGCCCACAAAGATCGATACGCCGATCACGATTTTCGATGCCGGGTAATGCTCAAGCAGCTGGTAAATGGCCATCGACGGCTGCTCAAGCGCCGTTTTCCCCAACTCCACCGCGCCGTGGTTAACCACCAGATCCAGTGCCGAGTTACCGAAGATAGACAGCCAGGCCAGCGTGAAGCCCAAAGGAATCAACAGCACGCCTGCGACCAGTTCACGCACGGTGCGACCACGGGAAATACGGGCGATAAACATGCCGACGAATGGCGCCCAGGAAATCCACCAGGCCCAATAGAACAAGGTCCACAGACCCAGCCAGCCCTCGGTTTTCTTGCTGTCGCCTTCGTACACGTACAGGTCGAAGGTTTTCATGACAATACCGTTGAGGTAGTCACCGGTGTTTTGCACAAAGCCGTTGAGCAGGTGCAGGGTGGGGCCGAACAACAACACGAAAATCAGCAAGCCGCTGAACAGCACGATGTTCAGGTTGGACAAGCGGCGGATGCCGTTTTCAACGCCAGACACAGCGGCGATGGTCGCGACAGTACTCATCACGATGATCACGATCAGCAAATTGGTATTGCTGTGCTCCATGCCGAACAGGTTCTCAAGCCCGGACGACACCTGCATCGAGCCAATGCCCAGGTTGGTCACCAGCCCCAGCAGGGTCACGAACATGCCGAAGCCGTCCACCGCATGGCCTGCAGCACCTTTGACCCAACGCTCGCCCATCAACGGATACAGCGCCGAACGCAGCGCCAGCGGCTGGTTGTGACGGTAGGCAAAATACGCCACGGCCAGGCCGACCAGCGCGTAAATCGCCCAGCCGTGCAGGCCCCAGTGCAGGAAGGTCAGTTGCAACGCCTGACGCGCGGCTTCATGGCTGCCCGACACGCCTTCAGGCGGGTTGAAGTAGTGATCCAGCGGCTCGGAAGCGCCGAAATACAGCAAGGAAATACCGATCCCGGACGAGAACAGCATCCCGGCCCAGGCGCCATAGCTGAAATCCGGGGTGTCTTGCTTGGTCCCCAGCTTCAGCTTGCCGTAGGACGAAAACGCCAGACCGACCACAAAAATCAGGTAAGCGGCGATCACCACCATGTAGTACCAACCGAAGCTGCGCGACAGCCATTCCTGGGCAACACCCAGGATACGACCCGCTTCTTCGGGGGCAATGATCAAAATGGCAGTCAACAACAATATCAAGGCAGTGGAGGTGTAAAACACCCAACCATTGACCGTCACCTTTTGCGGCGGGGTCTTTATAAGAGAGGCAGAACTCATTGCACGGGTGCTCCAGGCAGTGCGAGACAAGGACTTAAGGCAACGCACCACTCGACCAAAGGGTTGGATTACGACCAACGGTCGAGTGATATAAAGACACCGCTAAAAAACCGGACCCGCCCAGACAGATGCCGTCTGTGGGAGCGAGCCCGCTCGCGAAGGCATCAAGGGCACCGCGCCTATTCCGTTAGAGTGCGTATCGCTGACAGCCTTCGCGAGCAGGCTCGCTCCCACAAGGGTTTCGGAGCTTTTACCGTGTCGTTTTGCGCCATTCATGCGTAGGGAAACGACATAAATCGCGACGATTTGTCGCAGAGCTTATTCTTTGTTGATTGAACGTTCAATCAAAACAAAATAGACTGGCTGTCGTTCAGTGATGCTTATGCACTGCTCGCCGGCCCAAGGAGATTTGCGAAATGCCCAAGGTCGGTATGCAACCCATACGCCGCCAGCAGTTGATCGAAGCCACGTTGACGGCTGTCGATCAGGTCGGGATGGCAGATGCCAGCATTGCGCTGATTGCCCGTCTGGCCGGTGTGTCGAACGGCATCATCAGTCACTACTTCAAAGACAAGAACGGTCTGATTGCCGCCACCATGCGGTACTTGATGAACGTCTTGATCGACAACGTCACCGAGCGCCGCCTGGCGTTAAGCGATGACAGCCCACGGGCTCATCTGCAGGTGATTGTTGAAGGCAACTTTGACGCCAGCCAGGTCAGTGGCCCGGCAATGAAAACCTGGCTGGCCTTCTGGGCCGCCAGCATGCACCAGCCGTCGTTGCACAGATTGCAGCGGATCAACGACCACCGCTTGTACTCCAATCTGTGCTGCCAGTTTCGCCGCGTAATGCCGCAGGCCCAGGCCCGCAATGCAGCACGGGGCCTGGCAGCTCTCATCGATGGACTATGGTTGCGGGGTGCCCTGTCGGGAGACGCGTTCGACACCGAACAGGCACAACGCATCTGCTACGAATACATGGATCTACAACTGGCGAAACAGGTGAGTTAGGCCTCAATAAATGCTTAACCCCTGAACTGTCATGAGTTTGAGTTGCCCCAATCAGATGGCACCCGACTCACGATCAACGCCAACCACTTATGCACTTGCGAGGATTTTATGGCCCGTTTCGAACTGCAAAAACTCTACATCGACGGCGGCTACACCGACGCCGGTAGCGACGCTACTTTCGATGCCATCAACCCGGCTAACGGCGAAGTCCTCGCTCAAGTGCAACGCGCAACCAAAGAAGACGTCGAGCGCGCGGTTGTCAGCGCTGAAAAGGGCCAGAAAATCTGGGCCGCCATGACGTCCATGGAGCGTTCGCGCATCCTGCGTCGCGCCGTGGAAATCCTGCGCGAGCGCAACGATGAACTGGCCGCCCTGGAAACCCTGGACACCGGCAAGTCGTACTCCGAAACCCGTTACGTCGACATCGTGACCGGTGCCGATGTACTCGAATACTACGCAGGCCTTGCACCCGCCATTGAAGGCGAGCAAATCCCGCTGCGCACCACCTCTTTCGTTTACACCCGCCGCGAGCCGCTGGGCGTTGTGGCCGGTATCGGCGCGTGGAACTACCCAATCCAGATCGCCCTGTGGAAAGCCGCGCCTGCACTGGCTGCCGGTAACGCGATGATCTTCAAGCCAAGCGAAGTCACCTCCCTGACGACCCTCAAGCTGGCCGAGATCTTCACCCAGGCGGGCCTGCCGGATGGCGTGTTCAACGTGCTGACCGGCAGTGGCCGTGAAGTCGGTACCTGGCTGACCGAGCACCCGCGCATCGAAAAAATCTCGTTCACCGGCGGCACCGACACCGGCAAGAAAGTCACCGCCAGCGCCACCAGCTCGTCTTTGAAAGACGTGACCATGGAACTGGGCGGCAAGTCGCCCCTGATCATTTTCGACGACGCCGACCTAGACCGCGCCGCAGATACCGCGATGATGGCCAACTTCTACAGCTCGGGTCAGGTGTGCACCAACGGCACTCGCGTGTTTATCCCTACTGCACTGAAGTCGGCGTTTGAAGCCAAGATTCTGGAACGCGTTGCGCGCATCCGCATCGGCAATCCGGAAGACGAAAACACCAACTTCGGCCCGCTGGTCAGCTTTGCTCACATGGAAAGTGTGCTGGGCTACATTGCCAAGGGTAAAGAAGAAGGCGCCCGCGTACTGTGCGGCGGCGAACGTCTGACCCAAGGCGATCTGGCCAAGGGCGCATTCGTGGCACCCACCGTGTTCACCGACTGCACCGACGAGATGACCATCGTCAAAGAAGAAATCTTTGGCCCGGTGATGAGCATCCTCACCTACGACACCGAAGAAGAAGTGATCCGCCGCGCCAACGACACCGAGTTCGGCCTGGCTGCTGGCGTCGTGACCAAGGACCTGAACCGCGCCCACCGCGTGATTCACCAACTGGAAGCAGGTATTTGCTGGATCAACGCTTGGGGCGAGTCCGACGCAAAAATGCCGGTAGGCGGTTACAAGCAATCGGGCATCGGTCGTGAAAACGGCATCAGCTCGCTTGCACAGTACACCCAGGTCAAATCGGTACAGGTAGAGCTGGGCGACTACGTTTCGGTGTTCTAACCCTGTGGGAGCGAGCCTGCTCGCGATGCAGGCGACGCGGTGCACCCGTTGCACCGCGCTGATGCAATCGCGGGCAGGCCCGCTCCCACTCGCTCTGCCACAACTTTAAAGAGGGTGCATTTTATGTCCCAAGAATTCGATTACATCATCATTGGTGCCGGCTCTGCCGGTAACACCCTGGCGACCCGTCTGACTGAAGACCAAGGCGTCACCGTGCTGCTGCTTGAAGCTGGCGGCCCGGACTACCGTCTCGATTTCCGTACCCAGATGCCTGCCGCCCTGGCATTCCCGCTGCAGGGCCGTCGCTACAACTGGGCCTTCGAAACCGATCCAGAGCCACACATGGACAATCGCCGCATGGAATGTGGCCGTGGCAAGGGCCTGGGCGGTTCGTCCCTGATCAACGGCATGTGCTACATCCGCGGTAACGCGATGGACTACGACGGCTGGGCAAAACTGCCAGGCCTCGAAGACTGGGATTACCTGAACTGCCTGCCGTACTTTCGTAAAGCCGAAACCCGCGACATCGGTGCCAACGACTACCACGGTGGCGATGGTCCGGTCAGCGTGACCACGCCAAAAGCCGGGAACAACGTGTTGTTCCACGCCATGGTTGAAGCAGGCGTACAAGCCGGCTACCCGCGTACCGAAGACCTGAACGGCTATCAGCAGGAAGGTTTTGGCCCGATGGACCGCACCGTGACGCCGAACGGCCGTCGCGCCAGCACCGCACGCGGCTACCTGGACACGGCCAAGCAGCGCTCGACGCTGACCATCGTGACCCACGCCCTGACCGACAAAATCGTCTTTGAAGGCAAACGCGCCGTGGGCGTTACCTACATGGTCGGCGACAGCGACACTCGCATCCAGGCCACCGCACGCAAAGAAGTGCTGCTGTGCAGCGGCGCCATTGGCTCGCCAACCGTGCTGCAACGCTCGGGCGTCGGCCCGGCCGAGCTGCTCAACAGCCTCGACATTCCTGTGGTTCACGACCTGCCGGGCGTTGGCCAGAACCTGCAGGATCACCTTGAACTGTACCTGCAGTACGCGTGCACCCAACCCGTTTCGCTCTACCCGTCGCTGCTCTGGTACAACCAGCCAGCTATCGGTGCCGAATGGCTGTTCCTGGGTAAAGGCATTGGCGCCAGCAACCAGTTCGAAGCCGGTGGTTTTATCCGTACCCGCGAAGAATTCGAGTGGCCGAACATTCAGTACCACTTCCTGCCGGTAGCGATTAACTACAACGGCAGCAATGGCGTGAAAGAGCACGGTTTCCAGGCCCATATGGGTTCCATGCGCTCGCCGAGCCGTGGCCGGATCAACGTGAAGTCCAAGGACCCGCGCGAGTACCCGAGCATCCTGTTCAACTACATGGCCGCCGAGCAAGACTGGCAGGAATTCCGTGACGGCATCCGCCTGACCCGCGAAATCATGCAACAGCCTGCTCTGGATGCGTTCCGCGGGCGCGAAATCAGCCCGGGCATCGACAAGCAGACCGACGAAGAGCTGGATACCTTTATCCGCGAACACGCCGAGACCGCTTTCCACCCGTCCTGCTCGTGCAAAATGGGCACCGACGAGATGGCTGTAGTAGACGCCGAAGGCCGTGTACACGGGATGCAGGGGCTGCGTGTGGTCGATGCCTCGATCATGCCGCTGATCACTACCGGCAACCTGAACGCGCCAACGATCATGATTGCCGAGAAAATCGCCGACAAGATCCGTGGCCGCCAGCCACTGCCGCGCAGCACTGCCGACTACTACGTAGCAGGCGATGCGCCGGTTCGCGGCAAGCCGCTGCGTGAAGTCAGCCGTACCGCGCAGTAAACACAACACCGTGTAGCCGCTGCCGCAGGCTGCGATAAGGGCCGAAGGACCTTCGCTTTTGAAAAGAGCGAACCCTTCGGGCTCGATCGCAGCCTTCGGCAGCGGCTACAGGTTGGTCGTCGTTTTTGGTTTCATCTCCCCCCGGCTTGCCCCCGGCCTCAACGCAGGCCTACTCTGTCGCCTCGTTTCGCTCTCTAATTTCAAACCTCGATACGTTTCCCGTTTTTCGGAGGTCAGTGCATGTTCGATTTTTACCCTCAGCTCAAGCAACGCTTTAGCGCGTTGCACACCCGGGCAGAGTTCTTTTCGCTACGCTATGTGCGCGAGTCCGGGCAATACCTGTCGGTACGCAAGAACGTCGCAGAACCTCCTTCATTCAATCACGATCAGGGCGCGATGCTCACGGTACGGCTCAAAGGTGTTGAAGCCTATGCCGCCACCAATGACCTGTCGCAAGCGGGTTTGCAGGCGGCCCTGGAACGTGCCGAAGCCCAGGCACACCTGATTGCTGCCTACGCCCTGCTCGACCTGAGCCAGGAGCCGGTGTCCCACGAGCGCGCTGACTACTTCTCGCCCCACCTCGATCAAGCATTTCCGTCACTCAACGACTGCTTTGAGTTGCTGGGCGCAGAATCGGCTGCCGTACCCAAGGACGAGCGGCTGGTCAGCTGGGACGTTTCGCTGGGCCTCAATCACGTCGAGCAGATCTACCTCAACAGCGCAGGCGCCGAGCTGCGCCGGGCGCAGCGTTTTGTCTACCCGGGGATGAGCGTCACCGCCTATGACGGCAACGACAGCCAGACCCGCAGCCTGGGCCGCGAAAACTTCGGTCAGCAAGGCGGCGCCGACGTGATCAGCCGCTGCGGGTTGATCGGTGCCGCGCCCAAGGTCGCCGACCAGGCCCTGCAATTGCTGATGGCACCCAATGCCCCGATCGGCAAACGCGATCTGTTGCTGATGCCCGACCAGATGATCCTGCAAATTCACGAATCCATCGGCCACCCGCTGGAGCTGGACCGCATTCTGGGCGACGAACGCAATTACGCAGGCACCAGCTTCGTCAAGGCCAGCGACTTTGGCAGCCTGCAATACGGCTCAAAACTGCTGAACGTGACCTTCGACCCCGATATTCCGGAACAGCTGGCCAGCTACAGTTTCGATGACGATGGCACCCCCGCGCACAAGGAGTTCCTGATCCGCGAAGGCTTGCTGTTGCGGCCATTGGGCGGCGCGCTGTCGCAATTTCGTTCGGGCCTTGAAGGCGTGGCCAACAGCCGCGCCTGCGGCTGGAACCGCCCGCCGATTGACCGCATGGCCAACCTCAATATCGAGCCTGGTGACCAGTCAATGGCCCAACTGATTGGCGGTATCGAAAACGGTATCCTGATGGCTACCAACCGCTCCTGGTCCATTGACGATGCCCGCAACAAGTTCCAGTTCGGTTGCGAATGGGGCCAGTTGATCGAGAACGGTGAACTCAAGGGCGTGGTGAAAAACCCCAACTACCGCGGTATTTCCGATCAGTTCTGGCGCAACCTCAGCGCCGTGGGCGACGCCAGTACCTTCAAGGTGCTGGGTACGCCGAACTGCGGCAAGGGCGAACCCAATCAGGTGATCCGCGTAGGGCATGCGTCACCCGCGTGTGTGTTCAATCAAATTGATGTGTTTGGAGGCGATGCCTGATGAGTACCCCATTGAGTCAGGCCGAGCAGTTCAAGGGGTTGGTTGAATGGCTGGGCAATGCGATTCGCCCGCCAGAGCGGTTCACCCTGGGCTATAACGCCGAAGCCTCGGAATTTATTCGTTTCAACAAGGGTAAGGTGCGCCAGGCCGGGCTTGTGCAACAAGCCAGCCTGAGCCTGAAACTGATCAACGACGGCCGCCACGGGGACATCAGCCTCACCCTGGCCGGCGAGCTGGATGTCGACAAGCAGCGCCTGACCGAAGCCTTGCAGCAGTTGCGTGACACCTTGCCGTTGTTGCCCGCAGACCCTTATTTATTGCTGAACCCACAGCCTTGGCACAGCCATAACGTGCAGGACCAGCCACTGCCGGACACCGCCCGGGTACTCGAAGAAATCCGCAGCGCTTCGTCGGGTGTCGACCTTGTGGGGTTTTATGCCTGCGGCCCGATCAGCTACGGCTACGCCAGCTCCGAAGGTGCGTTTGGCTGGCATCAGGCCAACAGTTTCAACTTCGACTGGAGCCTGTTTCACAGCAACGGCCAAGCGGTAAAAGCCAGCTACGCCGGGGCCGACTGGGACAGCGAGCGTTTCGCCCAGCGCATGCAACTGGCCCGTGAGCAACTGAGCTTTCTGGATCGTCCGCTGCATGCCCTGGCACCCGGTGAGTACCGGGCCTACCTGGCCCCGGCAGCGTTGGAAGAAGTGATGAGCATGCTGTGCTGGGGCGGCTTTTCGGCTCAGGCGCTGGCCAGTAAATCCAGCCCATTGCAGCGGCTGTACGGCGGTGATGCGCACCTGAGCCCCCTGGTGTCTTTTGACGAGCAGGTCAGCCAGTCCCTGAGCCCGGCGTTTTCCGGCGAAGGGTATCCGCGCCAGGACTTGTCCCTGGTCAAGCACGGCAAGGCCAACCAGCAACTGGTGGGTTCGCGCAGTGCCGCCGAATATGGCCTTGAGGTCAACGGCGCGCCGGAGGGCGAAGCACCGAGTGCACTGGCGATGGCGGCGGGTACGCTGGAACAGGCCGATATTCTCAAGCAATTGGGCACCGGGTTGTACATCAGCAACCTGTGGTACTTGAACTACTCGGACCAACCGGCCGCACGCCTGACCGGCATGACCCGCTTTGCCACTTTCTGGGTCGAAAACGGCGAGATAAAGGCCCCGGTCAACACCATGCGTTTTGATGACAGCGTCTATAGTCTGCTGGGTTCGCAGTTGGAGGCACTGACGGCAGATCGTGAGTTGTTGCTGTCGGCCAGCACCTACGACCAGCGCCAGACTGCATCGAATCTGCTGCCGGGTGCGTTGGTCAAGAAGCTGACATTGACGTTGTAATACCTGTAGTCGCTGCCGAAGGCTGCGAGAAGGTTCGCGGGGTTCTCGGAAAACGGGTTGCTGAGCAACCCTTCGCAGCCTTCGGCAGCGACTACAAAAAATGCTCATCATAAAAAAGAGGTCTTATGCCCGTACGCCCGGTTCTGAGTCCTGAAACCCTGCGCTGGTTGCCGTGGGTTGTGGCCATCGCGTTTTTCATGCAGTCGCTCGACGGCACCATTCTCAACACTGCCCTGCCCGACATGGCCAGCGATCTGAAAGAAAACCCGCTGCGCATGCAAGGCGTGATCGTTGCCTACATGCTTACCGTCGCCCTGCTGATTCCTGCTTCGGGCTGGATCGCCGACCGCTTCGGGACCAAGAAAATCTTCTTCAGCGCCATCCTGCTATTTAGCTTCGGCTCGTTGCTCTGCGCGTTGTCCAACACCCTCAACGAATTGATTGGCGCACGGATCGTCCAGGGACTGGGCGGGGCGTTGATGCTGCCCATCGGACGGCTGGTGGTGCTCAAGGCTTACCCACGCTCGGAATTGGTACGGATCATGGGGTTTATCACCATCCCCGGCCTGCTCGGTCCGCTGATCGGTCCCACCATGGGCGGCTGGATGGTGCAATACCTGAGCTGGCACTGGATTTTTCTGATCAACCTGCCGGTGGGCATGCTCGGGTGCTGGGCGGTATGGCACTTCATTCCAGACTTGCGCGGCAGCGAACGCACCCGCTTCGACGGCCTGGGTTTTGTGCTGTTTGGCGCCGCGATGATTTTCATCACCATTGCGATGGAGGGGCTGGGCGAGTTGCACATGCCGCACTTGCGCGTGATGTTGCTGCTGTTCGCCGGCATGGCGTGCCTGGCCGCTTACTGGTTACGGGCGGGCAATATCAGCAACCCGCTGTTCTCGCCGGTGCTGTTTAAAACCAAAACCTTTGCAGTGGGGATTCTGGGCAACCTGTTTGCCCGCCTGGGCAGCGGAGCCCTGCCGTTTCTGGTGCCCCTGCTGCTGCAAGTGGCGCTGGGCTACTCGCCGTCACAAGCCGGGATGAGCATGCTGCCACTGGCCGCAGCCGCCATGCTGGCCAAGTGGATAGCCCGCCCTCTGATCGAACGCGCAGGTTATCGCACGGTACTCACGGTCAACACCTTTGCCCTGGGCCTGATGCTGGCCAGCATGGGCCTGGTCACCGAACACACGCCTTACCCGCTGTTGCTGGCCATGCTGGCCGTTTTGGGGGCCATCAACTCATTGCAATTCACCGCAATGAATACCGTCACCCTGATCGACCTCGATGACGCCAGCGCCAGCAGCGGCAACAGTTTGCTGTCGGTGGTTGCGCAATTGTCCTTGAGCCTGGGCGTGGCCTGCGCCGGGGCATTGCTCGGCGGTTTCACAGGAGATGGCGGCAGCGACGGGGTGGACACCGTACTCGGTGCCTTCCAGCTGACCTTCCTGACAGTCGGTATCATGGCGATGCTGGCAGCGGCGATTTTCCTGCAATTGTCACCACAAGACGGACGTAAACCCAAGGCCAATTCGGAGCACGAGCTGGAACATTAAGTGACTTTTTAACCAGAACTGGATGACATCTCGTCCAGAATGTTCAGGCAAATGCTATGGGACTGGTACACTGCGCGACATTTTGTTTTGCAGGCCAGTCTCGTGACCACCATTGCCACCGCTTTTAACACTCTGCCTCTGTCCGCCGCCATGCTGGCTAACCTCGACTCCCTCGGTTATGCCCAGATGACGCCGATTCAGGCGCAGAGCTTGCCGGTGATCCTCAAAGGCATGGATCTGATCGCTCAGGCGAAGACCGGCAGCGGCAAGACAGCCGCCTTCGGCATCGGCCTGCTGAACCCGATCAACCCGCGCTTCTTCGGCTGCCAGGCCCTCGTGATCTGCCCGACCCGCGAACTGGCTGACCAGGTTGCCAAGGAAATTCGCCGTCTGGCCCGCGCTGAAGACAACATCAAAGTGCTGACCCTGTGTGGCGGCGTGTCGTTCGGCCCGCAAATCGGTTCGCTGGAGCACGGCGCGCACATCATCGTCGGCACACCTGGCCGTATTCAGCAGCATTTGCGCAAAGGCTCGCTGGTACTGGATGGTTTGAACACCCTGGTACTGGACGAAGCTGACCGCATGCTGGACATGGGCTTCTATGACGCCATCGAAGACATCATTGTCAAAACCCCGGAGCGTCGCCAGACCCTGCTGTTCTCGGCCACCTACCCGGCCGGTATCAAGCAACTGTCGTCCAAGTTCATGCGCAACCCTCAGCAAGTAAAAGCCGAGGCGCTGCACACTGATAGCCAGATCGAGCAGCGTTTCTACGAAATCTCGCCTGAAGAGCGCATGAGCGCTGTGACCAAGGTTCTGGGCCATTTCCGCCCGCAATCGTGCGTCGCGTTCTGCTTCACCAAGCAGCAGGTTCAGGAAACCGTTGACCATCTGACGTCCAAAGGCATTTCGGCTGTTGGCCTGCATGGCGACCTGGAACAGCGCGACCGTGACCAGGTGCTGGCGATGTTTGCCAACCGCTCGACTTCAGTACTGGTTGCCACCGACGTAGCGGCCCGTGGTCTGGACATCGACGCGCTGGACATGGTGCTCAACGTTGAGCTGGCCCGTGATTCGGAAATCCACATTCACCGTGTTGGCCGTACCGGTCGTGCGGGTGAAAAAGGGGTTGCGATCAGCCTGGTTGCTCCGTCCGAAGCCCACCGCGCCCAAGCCATTGAGCTGCTGCAAAAAGCTCCGTTGAACTGGGAAACTCTGGACACCCTGACCTCCCAGGGCGGCGCACCGTTGCTGCCGGCCATGAGCACACTGGTGATCGGTGCCGGTCGTAAAGACAAGGTTCGTCCGGGCGACATTCTGGGTGCACTGACGGGCGACGCTGGCATCCCCGGCGCCCAAGTTGGCAAGATCGCGATCTTTGACTTCCAGGCCTACGTGGCCGTTGACCGCACCGTGGCCAAACAGGCTGCCCAGCGCTTGAGCGAAGGCAAAATCAAAGGCCGCGTACTGCGCGTTCGGGTTTTGTAAGCGATCGCCTGAACACTGGCGATCACATGTGGGAGCGGGCTTGCCCGCGATGCAAACAACTCGGTTCAGCTGAATCACCGGGGTGCTGCAATCGCGAGCAAGCCCGCTCCCACATTAGGTTTGGATTGACTATAAATTTTGTGAGGACACCGCTTTGCGCTCTACCGACGTTGTGATTATTGGCGCTGGCGCCGCAGGTTTGATGTGCGCGCTGACGGCTGCCGGCCGTGGGCGCAAGGTCATGCTCATCGACCACGCCAACAAGGCGGGCAAAAAGATCCTGATGTCGGGCGGTGGCCGCTGCAACTTCACCAACATGTACACCGAACCCAACAATTTCCTGTCGCAGAACCCGCACTTCTGCAAGTCGGCCCTGGCCCGCTACACCCAGTGGGACTTTATCGAGATGGTCGCCAAACACGGCGTGCCGTATCACGAGAAGAAACTCGGCCAACTGTTCTGCGATAACAAATCCAGTGACATTCTCGAAATGCTTCTGCAAGAGTGCCAGCAAGCAGGCGTCAGCCTGCACCTGGACACCTCGGTTGAGCAGATCGAAAAAACCGACAACGGCTACAGCCTCAACACGACGCTGGGCCCGATTGACTGCCAGTCGCTGGTGGTCGCTACCGGCGGGCTGTCGATCCCGACTCTCGGCGCCACCGGCTTTGGCTATCAAATCGCCAAGCAGTTTGGCCACACTTTGCTGGCCACCCGGGCAGGCCTGGTGCCATTCACCATCACCGACCAGCTCAAAGAGATCTGCACCGAACTCTCAGGCACGTCAGTCGACTGCCTGGTGAGCTGCAACGATCAGAGCTTTCGGGAAAATATCCTGTTTACCCATCGGGGGTTAAGCGGACCGGCGATTTTGCAGATTTCGTCGTTCTGGAATACGGGCGACACGGTTGAAATCAACCTGCTACCCGACCTCGATGCGCTGAGCTGGTTGCAGACCCAACAGGCAGAACGCCCCAACAGCGAACTGAAAACTCTGCTCGGTGAAATTTTCACCAAGAAGATGGCCAACCTGCTGGCCGAGCACTGGTTCGAGTCCAAGCCCATGAAGCAGTACACCCCGGGTGAACTGGCGCTCGTGGCTGACAAACTGGCGAACTGGAAAGTGATACCGGCTGGCACCGAAGGCTACCGCACCGCTGAAGTGACCCTGGGCGGGGTCGATACCCGTGAAGTGTCCTCCAAGACCATGGAATCGCTGAAAAGCTCCGGCTTGTACTTTGTGGGCGAAGTGCTGGATGTGAGCGGCCACCTGGGTGGATTCAACTTTCAGTGGGCATGGGCTTCGGGGTATGCGGCGGCGCAGTACGTCTGACCTGCCCCCTGTAGATACTCTTTTGCCGGTCAATCCGCTCTTGTGGGAGCGAGCCTGCTCGCGAACGACCTTCGCGAGCAGGCTCGCTCCCACGGTTAAAGTTTTCCTGCGGCAGCGGCTACAGGGCCTGCTTTAAAAATATTTTGTGTTCGATGTGACAGTGCCATTGCGCTGTCGTCTTATCTGGCTCAAGTTAGCGAATCACGAGCCAGGCACCGCCCCTCCATGTCATCGAAAAGCTTTCAGCATTCCCTGCGCCGCTTGTGGGCACTGGACAAGTTCAGTTACAGCGTCCGGGTGTTTGTCGCCCTGACCGGCAGCATGGCTTTCTGCTGGTATCAGGATGAAATGTCGCTGCTGATCCCGTTGTTTTTGGGGATTATCGCCAGCGCGCTGTCGGAGACCGATGACAGTTGGCAAGGCCGGCTCAACGCTTTACTGGTAACGCTGGTGTGCTTCACCGCCTCGGCGCTCAGTGTCGAACTGCTCTTCCCCTATCCCTGGTTAATGGTCTGCGCGCTTGCGCTGGCGAGCTTCGGCTTGACCATGCTCGGGGCGCTGGGCGAGCGCTACGGGGCGATTGCTTCGGCCACGCTGATTCTGGCCGTGTACACCATGATTGGCGTCGACCAGCGTGGTGGCGAAGTCACCAATTTCTGGCACGAGCCCTTGCTGCTGGTGGCGGGGGCGGCCTGGTACGGGATGCTGTCGGTCCTGTGGCAGGCGCTGTTTTCCAACCAGCCGGTGCAGCAAAGCCTGGCGCGGTTGTTCTGGGAGCTGGGCCTATACCTGAAGATAAAGTCCTCGCTGTTCGAGCCTATCCGCAAGCTGGATGTCGAAGCGGGCCGACTGGAGCTGGCGCGACAAAACGGTCGAGTGGTGGCCGCGCTGAACACTGCCAAAGAAATCATTCTGCACCGGGTCGGCAACTCCCGACCGGGTTCCAAGCTCAGCCGCTACCTCAAGCTGTACTTCCTGGCACAGGACATCCACGAGCGCGCCAGCTCCTCGCACTACCCCTACAACGCCCTGGCCGACGCCTTTTTCCACAGTGACGTGATGTTTCGTTGCCAACGCCTGCTGCGCCAGCAAGGCGTGGCCTGCCAGCGCCTGTCGGAGTCGATCAAGCTGCGCCAGCCGTTTGTCTATGACGACAGCTTTGCCGAGGCCCTGAGCGACCTGCACGCTTCCCTCGAGCACTTGCGTATTCAGAGCAACCCGGCCTGGCGCGGGCTGCTGCGTTCACTGCGGGCGCTGGCTGCCAACCTGGGGACTCTCGACCGTTTGTTGAGCGACGCAAGCAACCCCGACACCCTCGCGGATGCCACCGACAGCAGCTTGCTGGACCGCTCGCCACGCAACCTCAAGGATGTCTGGTCGCGCCTGCGTCAGCACCTCACACCCACGTCGCTGATCTTTCGCCACGCCTTGCGCTTGCCTTTGGCACTGAGCATCGGTTTTGCGATGGTGCACTGGATTCACCCGAGCCAGGGTTACTGGATCATCCTCACCACGCTGTTCGTGTGCCAGCCGAGCTACGGCGCCACCCGACGCAAGTTCAGCCAGCGCATCATCGGCACGGCCATCGGTCTGGCCGTAGGCTGGGCGCTGTTCGATCTGTTCCCCAACCCGCTGGTGCAGTCGATGTTTGCCGTGGTGGCCGGGGTGGTGTTCTTTATCAACCGCACCACGCGCTACACCTTGAGCACAGCCGCCATCACCCTGATGATCCTGTTTTGCTTCAACCAGGTGGGCGACGGTTATGGGCTGTTCCTGCCACGACTGTTCGATACCTTGGTGGGCAGCGTAATTGCGGCTGCCGCGGTGTTCCTGTTCTTGCCTGACTGGCAGGGCCGTCGCCTGAATCAGGTGCTGGCCAATACCCTGAGCTGCAACAGCCAGTATTTGCGCCAGATCATGCAGCAATACGCACAAGGTAAAAGCGACAATCTGGCCTATCGACTCGCTCGCCGTAACGCCCACAACGCCGATGCGGCGCTGTCGACCACGCTGGCCAACATGCTGATGGAGCCTGGGCATTTCCGTAAGGATGCCGACATGGGTTTCCGCTTTTTGGTGCTGTCGCACACCTTGCTCAGTTATTTGTCAGGCCTGGGCGCCCACCGCGACACCGAGTTGCCCGGGGAAGTACGCGAACAGTTGATCGAGGGGGCCGGACGCAGGATTGCCGACAGCATCGACCAGATTGCACAGGGCCTGGCTTCCAAGCAGGCGGTGGCGGTACAGAGTGATGATGAAGAGGCACTGGCCAGCGAGCTTGAGCAGATGCCTGACGAGATCGATGAGAACCAGCGTTTGGTGCAAACCCAGCTGGCGCTGATTTGCCGTCAACTCGGACCGTTGCGCACCCTGGCGGCGCATTTGGTCAAGGCACCTTAGAACTTGGCGCCAGTCAGCATCACGCCTACTATCGGCTAATCACCTCTCCAACAAGGACAAGACCGTGACCACTGACTGGCTCTGCAAACATCACAACGACCTTGGCAAAGAACAGCTCTACGCCATTCTGGAATTACGCTCAAAGGTATTTGTTGCCGAGCAGAAATGCGCCTATCAGGACGTCGACGGGCAAGACCTGACCGGGGATACGTTGCACCTGATGGGTTGGCAGGACGATCAGCTGGTGGCATATGCGCGCCTGCTCGACCCTGAATCCCAGGGCGGCGACGTAGTGATTGGCCGCGTGATCATTGCCCCTGAAGGTCGCGGACAAAAGCTGGGGCATACCCTGATCGAGAAGGCCCTGGAAAGCATTGAAGATTACTGGTCGGGGCAGCCCGTGTTCTTGTCCGCCCAGGCGCACTTGCAGCCGTTTTATGAGCAACACGGGTTTCGCGCCGAAGGCGAAATCTATCTTGAAGATGACATCCCGCACATCGGCATGCGCCTCACGCCTCAGGGATAACCCAGCACCTGTTTGATCTGCACCAGATGCTCACCGATCCAGGTTTTATCGACTGGGCCCCAACTGTGAATCTGATAGCGCCCCGCATGGTTGCGGGCACCATCCTGTTGTTCGAACTCACAGACGATATCCAGATCAGCCAGCGCCGCGATGGTGTCCTGCGCGGTACGGCGCGGCATGCCGGTTACCTCGGTCAGAGCGGGCACACTGCTGGCAATCTGGCTATCGATTAACCAGGCCACGTACAAGCGCCGGTAAAAGCTGCTTTTGGTTTTGCTGACTTCCATTCAGAACTCCTGATGCGGATGATTGCTGGCTTTCTGTGGGAACGGGTTCAGGGTTGGGGTTTTCCTGCCAAGTCACGCCACGTCAGGTACACCCGCAGGTCAAACTCCAACTGGTGATAACCCGGCAGCATGTGCTCGCACAGTTTGTAAAAAGCCTTGTTGTGGTCTGACTCCTTGAGATGCGCCAGTTCGTGAACCACGATCATCTTCAGGAATTCGGGCGCCGCCTCCTTGAACAACGACGCTACGCGCAATTCTTTTTTGGCCTTGAGCTTGCCGCCCTGAACCCGCGAGATAGCGGTATGCAAACCCAGCGCACGGTGCGTCAGGTCGAGCTTGTTATCAAACAGCACCTTGTCGAAGGACGGCGCGTTGCGCAGGTATTCCTGCTTGAGTTCCAGCGCGTAGGTGTACAGCGCCTTGTCACTTTGCACCGCATGACGCTGCGGGTAGCGTTCACTCAGGTAGCTGCCCAACTGATCGCGTTCAATCAATTGGCGCACTTGCTCTTGCAAGTTCTGGGGGTAGGCCTGGAGGTACTTGAGAACGGTCATGGGGCGTCAACGCACAGCGTAAAAGTGCGTCAGTGTAGCGAATTCACCCTCAAGGCGCCCATGTCAGACTTTTACACTGTAATAAGCCAGACGCTTCCGAGAAAACCTGATGCCCACAAGCGCCGCTTGCAGCCCGGAAAGTCGCAGGGCTATCTTCACCAGTCGCCGATGATCCCCGTGGAACCGACATGAAAAAGACGACGCACGACGATCCAAAACCCGCGCGCGTAGAACGCGATGATCATCAGCACGATGACGCTACCCGGCGCATTCTCGACGTTCTGCTCCAGGCTCCGCCAGTCTCCCTCGACAGCCTCAAACCTACTCTGGCACACAAGACCGGCCCTCGATCTCCCTTTGGCGTGCTGCCTGATGTTCGGGCGGTAGAGGCCTTGTCCCATGTCTCGCTCATGCTCAAGAGCGCAGAAGAGGTGTCGGATGAAATCACTGCGCTGGCCAGCGGAATAGAGCGCGGACTGGTGTGGTCCCTGGTGCACTCGGTCGAAATGTCCCGCTCGCTGGTAGATGCGCTGCTCAGGGCAAATGGCGTCGATCCGGAGCATATCCACCGATCCGCATGAACATCGCGCCCACAAAAAAGCCCGCATCGCTGCGGGCTTTTTTGTACGCGCCGGTCTTAGTTGACCTTGGCGTTCAGCTCACCTTTGAGGTAACGCTGGTACATGGCTTCCAGGGAGATCGGTTTGATCCGCGAAGCGTTACCAGCAGTACCGAAGGCTTCGTAACGAGCGATACACACGTCACGCATGGCCGTTACGGTTGCGCCGAAGAACTTGCGCGGGTCGAATTCGCTCGGGTTGGTCGCCATCAGGCGACGCATGGCACCAGTCGATGCCAGGCGCAGGTCGGTGTCGATGTTGACCTTGCGCACGCCGTGCTTGATGCCTTCAACGATTTCTTCAACCGGCACACCGTAGGTTTCTTTGATGTCGCCACCGAACTCGTTGATGATCGCCAGCCACTCTTGAGGAACAGAGGACGAGCCGTGCATCACCAGGTGAGTGTTCGGGATACGCTTGTGGATCTCTTTGATACGGTCGATCGCCAACACGTCGCCAGTAGGTGGCTTGGTGAACTTGTAAGCGCCGTGGGAAGTACCGATGGCAATGGCCAGGGCATCCACCTGAGTGCGCTTGACGAAGTCAGCCGCTTCTTCCGGGTCGGTCAGCATCTGGCTGTGATCCAGAATGCCTTCTGCGCCGATGCCGTCTTCTTCGCCAGCCATGCCGGTTTCAAGCGAACCCAGGCAACCCAGCTCGCCTTCTACCGATACACCGCAAGCGTGCGCCAGCGCTACGGTTTGCTGAGTAACGCGAACGTTGTAGTCGTAGTCGGTTGGGGTTTTGCCGTCTTCGCCCAGCGAGCCGTCCATCATGACCGAGCTGAAGCCCAGTTGGATCGAGCGCTGGCACACGTCAGGGCTGGTGCCGTGGTCCTGGTGCATGCACACCGGGATATGCGGGAATTCTTCGATTGCAGCCAGGATCAGGTGACGCAGGAATGGAGCACCTGCGTACTTGCGCGCACCGGCCGAAGCCTGAACGATCACCGGGGAGTCGGTCTTGTCAGCGGCTTCCATGATGGCGCGCATCTGCTCAAGGTTGTTGACGTTGAAGGCTGGAACGCCGTAGCCGAATTCGGCGGCGTGGTCCAACATCTGGCGCATGCTGATAAGTGCCATTGTGAGTGTCTCTCCCGGACAAGGGTCGTTAATCGTGCAAGCCTGCCGTAGCGGCGGCTGCTATTCAAGTTATTGCAGATCGGGGGTTGTGCCCCATTCTGCCAATCCGATTTAGCTGAAACGATACAGCTCCAGCTATAACTGCTCGACCTAAAGGTGGGAGCGAGCCTGCTCGCGATGCAGGCAATTCGGTATATGTGCCTCATCGCGCTTAAGTCTTCGCGAGCAGGCTCGCTCCCACCAGTAGACCGCATATCAAATCAAGGGCACCCACGCTCTTGTGAAGCCTTGGGCGACTCGTATTTTTCCAGTGCTTCAGGACCTGAGCGTTTATTGACCAGTGGAACGCTTTGCGCCTGCCAGTCTGCCTGGTAGCAACCACTCTCTTCAGGGGTTGCAGCCTCGGGCGTCGGCTTGCCCGAACTGGCGCAACCGGCCAAAAAGCCCACGATCATCAACAGCGGTAACAACTTGACCATGTCCATGCTTCCTTTCAGGGCCTGAAACACCTTCAGGCTTTGGCGCGGCTTTCCAGAATTTCGACGGCAGGCAGTACCTTGCCTTCGACGAATTCAAGGAATGCACCACCGCCGGTGGAGATGTAGGAAATCTGATCGGCAATACCGTACTTGTCGATAGCCGCCAGCGTGTCGCCGCCACCCGCAATCGAGAACGCCGCGCTGTCAGCAATGGCCTGGGCCAGCACTTTGGTGCCATTCCCGAACTGGTCAAACTCGAACACACCCACCGGGCCGTTCCACAGGATAGTCTTTGACGACTTCAGCAGCTCGGCGAAATGCGCGGCGGTTTGCGGGCCGATATCCAGAATCATGTCGTCGGCAGCCACATCAGCGATCAGCTTGACGGTTGCAGCAGCGCTTTCAGCGAACTCCTTGGCCACGACCACGTCAGTCGGCAGAGGCACATTGACCTTGGCGGCGATAGCGCGAGCGGTGTCCAGCAGATCAGGCTCGTACAGCGATTTGCCTACCGGGTGACCGGCAGCTGCCAGGAAAGTATTGGCGATACCGCCACCCACGATCAGCAGGTCGCAGATCTGGCTCAGGCTGTTGAGCACTTCAAGCTTGGTCGACACCTTGGAGCCGGCAACGATAGCGGCCATCGGCTTGGCCGGGGCGCCCAGCGCCTTGCCCAGGGCGTCCAGTTCAGCAGCCAGCAACGGGCCAGCAGCCGCAACCTTGGCAAACTTGGCCACGCCGTGGGTCGAGCCCTCGGCGCGGTGAGCGGTACCGAACGCGTCCATCACAAACACGTCGCACAGGGCGGCGTATTGCTGGGCCAGCTCGTCGGCGTTTTTCTTCTCGCCCTTGTTGAAGCGCACGTTTTCGAACAACACGATGTCGCCCGCTTTAACGTCGACGCCATTGAGGTAGTCGCTGACCAACGGCACTTCGCGGCCCAGGGCCTTGCTCAAGTAATCCGCTACTGGCTTGAGGCTGTTTTCAGCCGAGAACTCGCCTTCAGTCGGACGTCCCAGGTGCGAGCAGACCATAACCGCTGCGCCTTTTTCCAACGCCAGCTTGATGGTCGGCAGCGAAGCAAGGATGCGCGCATCGCTGGTGACTACACCGTCCTTGACTGGGACGTTGAGGTCTTCGCGGATCAGTACGCGCTTACCTTGCAGATCGAGGTCGGTCATCTTCAACACGGTCATGGGTCGCAGTTCCTGAGTTTCTAATGTTAGAGAGCGGGTTTTGGGTGAGTAACGTGCAAATAGTGCTCTGCCACATCGATCATTCGATTGGCAAAACCCCATTCGTTGTCGAACCAGGCCAGCAGGTTCACCAGCCGGGGGCCGGAAACGCGGGTCTGGCTGGCATCGACAATGGCCGAATGCGGGTCATGGTTGAAATCACAGCTGGCGTGGGGCAACTCGGTGTAGGCCAACAAGCCTTTGAGCGGGCCGCTGGTGGCAGCCTCGCGCAGTATTCGGTTAACGTGCGCGGCATCCGTGTCCCGTGCCGTGGTCAAGGTGATATCCAGGCACGACACATTCAAAGTCGGTACCCGCACCGCTTTGGCTTGAATTCGGCCGGCAAGTTCCGGCAACAGACGTTCAATACCTTTAGCCAGGCCGGTAGACACCGGAATGACCGACTGAAACGCCGAGCGCGTCCGACGCAAATCTTCGTGGTGGTAGGCATCAATCACCGGCTGATCGTTCATCGCCGAGTGAATGGTGGTGATCGATACGTACTCAAGACCCAACGCCTCATCCAGCAAACGCAGGAGTGGCACGCCGCAGTTGGTTGTGCAGGAAGCGTTGGACACCAGTCGCTCTTCGCCGGTCAGGCTGTGCTGGTTAACACCGTAGACGATGGTAGCGTCGACATCTGCGTCACTGGCCATCGGCTGCGAAAACAGCACGCGGGGAGCCCCGGCATCCAGGAAGCGCTGGCCGTCGGCGCGGGTGTTATAGACGCCGGAACATTCCAGCACCAGGTCAACACCCAAGGCAGCCCAGTCGATCCCTTCGGGGGTGGCACTGCGGAACACTTTCACGCAGTCGCCATTGATATGCAGGCAGTCGCCTTCGATCCGTATCTCGCCGGGGAACCGGCCATGAGTGGAGTCGAAGCGCGTCAAATATTCGAGACTGGCCATGTCGGCCAAATCATTGAGTGCAACAATTTCAAACCCGGCATTCGCTCCTCGCTCCAACAACGCACGCAAGACGCAACGACCAATCCGGCCGTAGCCATTGAGTGCAACTTTGTAAGGACGCGGTTGAGGCATGGGGTTCTCGATTACCAAGGTGAATCCTTCACACTTTCGCGAGCAGGCTCCCTCCCACAGGGATCTACATAGTCCCAGTGGGAGCGAGCCTGCTCGCGAATAGGGCAGCCACTTTGTTACTTAGTCTTCCAGCAACTCTTCAGCCTGACCCAGGATGTTTTCCAGGGTGAAACCGAACTCTTCGAACAAGGCAGGCGCAGGCGCCGACTCGCCGTAGGTGGTCATGCCGATGACGCGGCCTTCCAGGCCCACGTACTTGTACCAGTAGTCCGCGTGGGACGCTTCGATCGCAATACGGGCGCTAACCTGCAGCGGCAGGACCGACTGCTTGTAGCCTGCATCTTGAGCTTCGTACACGCTGGTGCATGGCATCGATACAACACGTACTTTGCGGCCTTGCTTGGTCAGCTCTTCGTAAGCCTGAACGGCCAGGCCCACTTCGGAACCGGCCGAGATCAGGATCAGTTCAGGCTCGCCTGCACAGTCCTTGAGCACGTAACCACCACGGTTGATGTCGGCAATCTGGCCAGCATCACGGGTTTGGTGGTTCAGGTTCTGACGCGAGAAGATCAACGCGGACGGGCCGTCGTTGCGCTCCAGGGCGAACTTCCAGGCCGCTGCGGATTCCACCGCATCGGCTGGGCGCCAGGTGTCCAGGTTCGGCGTGGTACGCAGGCTGGTCAGTTGCTCGACCGGCTGGTGCGTCGGGCCGTCTTCGCCCAGACCGATGGAGTCATGGGTGAACACATAGATCACGCGCTGCTTCATCAGGGCCGACATGCGGATGGCGTTGCGGGCGTATTCCATAAACATCAGGAAGGTCGCGCCGTAAGGCACCAGGCCGCCGTGCAGGGCAACGCCGTTCATGATGGCGCTCATGCCGAACTCGCGTACGCCGTAGTACACGTAGTTACCGCTGGCGTCTTCAGCCGAAACACCTTTGCAGCCTTTCCAGATAGTCAGGTTGGAACCGGCCAGGTCAGCGGAGCCGCCCAGCAGTTCTGGCAGCAGAGGGCCAAAAGCGTTCAGGGCGTTTTGGCTGGCTTTACGGCTGGCGATGGTTTCGCCTTTGGCTGCGACTTCAGCGATGTAGGCCGCAGCCTTGGCATCGAAGTCAGCTGGCAGTTTGCCGCTCAGGCGACGGGACAACTCGCCAGCCAGCTCAGGGAACTCGGCCGCATAGGCAGCGAAGCGCTTGTCCCACTCGGACTCAGCTGCAGCACCGGCTTGCTTGGCATCCCATTCGGCGTAGATATCAGCCGGGATTTCAAATGGACCGTGGGTCCAGTTCAAGGCCTGGCGAGTCAGGGCGATTTCGTCGTTGCCCAGTGGAGCACCGTGGCAATCTTCCTTGCCCTGCTTGTTCGGCGAGCCGAAACCGATGGTGGTTTTGCAGCAGATCAGCGTTGGCTGGTCGCTTTTGCGTGCGGTTTCGATCGCGGTCTTGATTTCTTCCGGGTCGTGACCGTCAACGTTGCGGATCACTTGCCAGTTGTAGGCTTCAAAACGCTTTGGCGTGTCGTCGGTGAACCAGCCTTCAACTTCACCATCGATAGAGATGCCGTTGTCATCGTAGAACGCAATCAGCTTGCTCAGACCCAGAGTGCCGGCCAGCGAGCCAACTTCGTGGGAAATGCCTTCCATCATGCAGCCATCACCCAGAAACACGTAGGTGTGGTGATCAACTACGTTGTGGCCAGGACGGTTGAACTGCGCGCCCATGACTTTTTCTGCCAGGGCAAAGCCCACAGCGTTGGCCAGGCCCTGACCCAACGGGCCAGTGGTGGTTTCAACGCCCGGCGTGTAGCCCAGCTCCGGGTGGCCCGGGGTACGGCTGTGCAGCTGGCGGAAGTTTTTCAGGTCGTCGATCGACAGGTCATAGCCGGTCAGGTGCAGCAACGAGTAGATCAGCATCGAACCGTGGCCGTTGGACAGCACGAAGCGGTCACGGTCAGCGAACGAAGGGTTGCTCGGGTTGTGCTTCAGATAATCGCGCCACAGTACTTCGGCGATATCCGCCATACCCATAGGGGCACCTGGATGGCCGCTGTTGGCTTTTTGCACGGCATCCATGCTGAGTGCACGAATGGCGTTGGCACGCTCACGACGGCTGGGCATCGCTGTTCTCCTGGGTATTGAAAGTTAAATCGAAACGGAAAAAAGGCGAGCATTTTCCCTCAGGCAACGCCCTCGGGGCAATGACAGATAGTCGCAAGAGGCGTTTTTCCTGTGCTTAACCGTTCAACCTGTTAAGGATCGGACATTTCGTTTCGTTAATAAGCACACACCATCCGACAAACGCGCCACTTATCGACCAATATCAAAACTTTTCGATATTGAACTTGCGGGGGCTGAACGGGGTAACTAGACTGCGGCCCCATGAACTTACGCGCGCCTTCAATCCGCCATGACGATAGCGACGAGCTCTCTGCCTTGTGCAAGGCTGGAGGAGACCCGCTGCGACTCAACGTGCTGCGTGCGTTGGCCAACGATTCGTTTGGTGTGCTGGAGCTGACGCAGATTTTTGCCACCGGCCAATCCGGCATGAGTCACCACCTCAAGGTGCTGTCTCAAGCCAGGCTGGTTGCAACACGGCGCGAAGGCAATGCGATTTTTTATCGCCGTGCCCTGCCCCACACGGAGCAACCTGGCGGAAAATTGCACGCTGCACTGCTGGAAGAGGTCGACAACCTGACCTTGCCCGTCGATGTACAAGCGCGAATCAGCGCAGTACATGCACAACGTGCAGCCGCCAGTCAGGACTTTTTCTCACGCGTAGCCGAGAAGTTTCGCGCTCAACAGGATTTGATCGCCGGCTTGCCGCAATACCGGGACAGCGTTTTGACGCTGCTCGACAAACTGAGCTTCAGCCCAGCGGCCACGGCCCTGGAAGTCGGCCCCGGTGATGGCAGTTTCTTGCCCGACCTGGCTCGCCGCTTCCATCAGGTCACCGCGCTGGACAACAGCCCGGTCATGCTTGGGCTGGCCCGCCAGCTCTGTGAACGCGAGTCACTGAACAACGTCAGCCTGATCCTGGCCGACGCGTTACACGATGCACAGCTGCAAGCCGACTGCGTTGTCGTGAACATGGTCCTGCACCATTTCGCCGCACCGGCCGAAGCACTTCAGCAACTGGCAACCTTGCTGCAGCCGGGCGGCAGCCTGCTGATAACAGAGTTGTGCAGCCATAATCAGGCGTGGGCCCGCGAGGCTTGCGGTGATTTATGGCTGGGTTTTGAACAAGATGATCTGGCCCATTGGGCCACCGCTGCGGGACTCGTTCCCGGGGAAAGCCTCTATGTAGGCTTACGTAATGGTTTCCAGCTTCAGGTCCGCCACTTTCAGCGGCCAACTGGCGACACTCACCATCGGTAAATATTAGGAAACCGTCGAGATGAGCGAATACTCCCTTTTCACCTCCGAGTCCGTGTCTGAAGGGCATCCGGACAAAATCGCCGACCAGATTTCTGACGCGGTGCTGGACGCCATCATTGCTGAAGACAAGTTCGCCCGTGTGGCGTGCGAGACTCTGGTGAAAACCGGCGTAGCAATCATCGCGGGCGAAGTCACCACTTCGGCCTGGGTTGACTTGGAACAGATCGTTCGTGATGTGATCACCGACATCGGCTACACCAGCTCCGACGTCGGCTTCGACGGTGCTACCTGCGGTGTGATGAACATCATCGGCAAGCAGTCCCCTGACATCAACCAGGGTGTTGACCGTGCCAAGCCTGAAGATCAGGGTGCAGGCGATCAGGGCCTGATGTTCGGCTACGCCAGCAACGAGACCGACGTGCTGATGCCAGCACCGATCACCTTCTCGCACCAGTTGGTTCAGCGTCAGGCCCAGGCCCGTAAATCCGGCCTGCTGCCCTGGTTGCGTCCGGACGCCAAGTCCCAGGTGACGTGCCGCTACGAAGGCGGCAAGGTTGTAGCCATCGACGCCATCGTACTGTCGACTCAGCACAACCCTGAAGTGTCGTACACCGACCTGCGCGAAGGCGTGATGGAACTGATCGTCAAGCACGTGCTGCCAGCCGAGCTGCTGCACAAGGACACCCAGTTCCACATCAACCCGACCGGCCAGTTCATCATCGGTGGCCCGGTGGGCGACTGCGGCCTGACCGGTCGCAAGATCATCGTCGACACGTACGGCGGCATGGCCCGTCACGGCGGCGGCGCGTTTTCGGGCAAAGATCCATCCAAGGTTGACCGTTCGGCTGCTTATGCAGGTCGTTACGTGGCCAAAAACATCGTGGCGGCCGGCCTGGCTGAGCGCTGCGAGATCCAGGTTTCCTACGCTATTGGCGTCGCTCAACCGACTTCGATTTCGTTGAACACCTTTGGCACTGGCAAAATCTCCGACGAGAAAATCGTCAAGCTGGTACGTGACGTATTCGACCTGCGTCCATACGCCATCACCACCATGCTTGACCTGCTGCACCCGATGTATCAGGAAACTGCAGCCTACGGCCACTTCGGTCGCACGCCGCAGACCAAGACTGTTGGCGACGATACCTTCACCACCTTCACGTGGGAGCGTACCGACCGCGCTGAAGAGCTGCGCGCTGCCGCTGGTTTGTAAGTCAAACGGCTGCACCAAAAGCCCCGGACAGGTGACTGTTCGGGGCTTTTTTATGCACCCGGATCAACGGGGGAAAGCCTTGTCCCGCCGCAAGAGGTGCCTCTGGAAATACCCGGCAAACCTCCTGGGTCGCGCCTCGAAAATCCTCCACTAGCCTTAAGCGTCCACCCCGGGCAAGGACGCTCACGATGCTGGCCACACTACGTATTTTCAGCGGGCTTGCGCTCGCCCTTCTGACCTTTAACGCCCAGGCCGATACCTGCCCTGTCGAGGCTGACTATCAGGCCCTGAAACAACAACTCAACCGCTGGGACGACAGCTACCATCGCCAGGGTATTTCCCAGGTCAGCGACGCAGCCTACGACCAGTCGCGTAACCGTCTTGAACACTGGCAGCGCTGCTTTCCCGATGCACCTGCGGATAACCCGCTACGCACGTCCAGCGGCCCGGTGCCGCACCCGGTGGTGCAAACCGGCCTGGCCAAGCTGGCCGATGAAAAGGCGGTAAAACAATGGATAGAAGGCCGCCAGGGCTTATGGATCCAGCCCAAGGTCGACGGTGTAGCCGTAACGCTGGTCTATCAACAAGGCCAACTTATCCATGTCATCAGCCGGGGCGATGGCCGGCAGGGGCAGGACTGGACCCATTCGGCCCGCCTCATCCCCTCCATTCCCCTCAAGTTGCCGCAACCGCTCGATACCGTGCTGCAAGGCGAGCTGTATTGGCGCCTGCAAGGTCACGTGCAGGCCAAGGAGGGCAGCGTTAATGCCCGCAGCACCGTTGCCGGGCTTATGGCACGTAACCGGATGAGCCCGGAGCAGGGTCAAGGGATCGGCCTGTTTGTCTGGGACTGGCCCCAGGGGCCAGCATCTCAAGTCGAGCGGCTCAGCCAACTGAGCGCCCTGGGGTTTACCGACAGCCAGACCTACAGCCAGCCAATCGAGCATTTCGAACACGCCCGGCAGTGGCGCGAGCAGTGGTACAACGCAGCATTGCCCTTTGCCAGCGACGGTGTAGTGCTACGCCAAAGCCAGCGCCCGACTGCCGAACGCTGGCAACCCAAACCGCCGAACTGGGCGGCCGCCTGGAAATACCCTCATGTCCAGGCAGTGAGCGAGGTGCGAAAGGTCACGTTCAACATCGGCCGTACCGGGCGTATCACGCCGATGCTGGAGCTGACCCCGGTGCGCCTCGACGACCGCCGGATCAAACGCATTAGTGCCGGCTCCCTGCAACGCTGGCAAACCCTGGATATACGAGCCGGTGATCAGGTCGCCATCAGCCTGGCGGGCATGACCATTCCACGCCTGGACAGCGTGGTGTCACGCGCCAGCGAACGCATTGAAATACAGGTCCCCAACCCCGATAACTACCACGCCCTGAGCTGCTGGCAACCGACCCCCGGGTGCGAAAGCCAGTTTTTGGCGCGCTTGGTATGGCTAAGCAGCAAAAAGGCATTAGCACTGCCATTTGTCGGGCCAGGAACCTGGAACCGGCTGGTCCAGAGCGGACGAATACACAACTTGCTCGATTGGTTGACCCTGGATGCCGCACAGCTTGCTAACATTGCCGGCTTCGGCGAACGCAGCAGCGAGCGCTTGCTCGACAGTTTGTACGGCGCACGGCGCCAATCGTTCGAGCGCTGGGTAAAAGCACTGGGCTTGCCCCCCACAGGTGGCGCGCCTTTGGGGCAGTCGTGGCAAGCACTGATCGCACGCAGCCCTCAGGACTGGCAGGCACATCCTGGCATTGGCGCCCGGCGTGCTACACAATTGAGCGCGTTTTTTCGTGATCCGAACGTACAGGTTTTAAGCGAAGTTTTACGTGCTGCCGGGATTGCCGGTTTTGACTAGCGACCCCAGCCATTGCAGCACTTCGGTTTTCTGGATTTTTATTGTCATCTTTTGTCATGGAGCTATTTATGAAATTACTTTCACCGCTCGCCCTGTTTACTGTTTGCGGCCTGCTGGCTGCCCCGTTGATGGCCGCTGATGCAGCACCGGAACTCACCGGTTGCGCTGCCAAGAAACAAGCCATCACCCTGCAACTTGAGCAGGCTCGTGCCCACGGCAACAGCAATCAGGTTGCTGGCCTGGAAAAAGCCCTGAGTGAAGTTACCGAGCACTGCACTGACGCAGGCCTGCGCAAGGAACGCGAAAACAAGGTGCTGGAAGCCAAGCACGAAGTCAGCAAGCGCCAGGCTGATCTGGACAAAGCCATGAAGAAAGGCGATCCGGAAAAAATCGACAAGCGTAAAAACAAGCTGGCCGAATCGCGCAAGGAACTGCAAGAAGCGCTGGATCAGCTGGATAAGTAATACGCCAAAGCACCCTCACTGTAGAGACCGGTACATCCTTTACACATCTAACCGGGTACATCGTTTACACATTTACAGGCTTGAGACGCGTTTTGCACCGCGCTCAAGCCTGCCCAAAGGGTAGCTGCAAAGGTACAGA
>NZ_JYKZ01000106.1 GCF_001043005.1 Pseudomonas psychrophila | reverse complement strand
TCCGCTTTCGGTTTTTATGGTTGCGATGGTCTTTACCGCGACCCGTCGCAGATACCCGCGCAACAGGCCGCCGTGTTCAAGAACTTCATGCACCCCGATGCCCTGCAAAAGGGCATTGCAGCGGCGCAGGCCCATGCCGGCCCGGGGGCGACTCACGCCTTGCCACTGTATATCGCGACCCGCGACGGGGCTTTGCTGGAGTTTGTGTCGCCCTTCCTCGCTGTCGAGCACGCCCTGTTTGCCCGGCTGTCGGCAGCCGAAGGCGGCGGGCTGTCTATCCTGCGCGACCTGCTGGCCGGTGTCGAAACCGTTCAGGGGCTGATTCGTTCGCTGGCCAGTGCAGGCCAGCTGAGCGTGCTGCAAACCAGCGATGTGTGGAGTACCGAAGGCCGTGTCGATGCGCACTGGCAGCCTTTCAGCGGGTTTGAGCGGCGGGCGCTGAGTCCTTTCTTTATCAGCGCCGACGATGCGGCGCGTTATGTCCATGCCCGGATGGCCGGACGCCAGGATAAAGTCTACGGCGGGCTT
>NZ_JYKZ01000105.1 GCF_001043005.1 Pseudomonas psychrophila | reverse complement strand
AGTGGCCCCAGAGGGCTGTCCTGCAGACACGCGACGCAGCCTCGCTAAAGCTCGACAGCTGCTACGACATAACGAGTTTTTTTGGAGTTTTGTTTCATGGCTAAAATCGCCCCGCAATTGCCTATCGAAGTCGACAGCGAAACCGGTATCTGGACCTCTGATGCCTTGCCGATGCTTTACGTGCCCCGGCACTTTTTCGTCAATAACCACATGGGTATCGAAGAGGTGCTGGGCGCTGACGCCTACGCCGAAATTCTTTACAAGGCCGGCTATAAATCCGCCTGGCACTGGTGTGAAAAAGAAGCGGAATGCCACGGCCTGGAAGGCGTCGCGGTGTTCGAGCATTACATGAAGCGCCTGTCGCAACGCGGCTGGGGCCTGTTCAAGATCCAGGACATCGACCTCGATAAAGGCACCGCCAGCGTCACGCTCGAGCATTCAGCGTTTGTGTATGTGTACGGCAAGGTCGGGCGCAAGGTCGACTACATGTTCACCGGTTGGTTTGCCGGGGCCATGGACCAGATTCTGC
>NZ_JYKZ01000104.1 GCF_001043005.1 Pseudomonas psychrophila | reverse complement strand
CCAACGCCGACATCGAGAAAAAGCTGAATTCGGCTGTTTTCCCGGGTTCGCAAGGCGGCCCGCTGGAGCACGTCATCGCCGCCAAGGCCGTGTGCTTCAAAGAAGCCCTGCAACCTGAGTTCAAGGCTTACCAGCAACAAGTGGTGAAGAACGCCCAGGCCATGGCCTCGGTGTTCATCGAGCGTGGTTTTGACGTGGTTTCGGGCGGTACTGAAAACCACCTGTTCCTGCTGTCGCTGATCAAGCAGGACATCTCGGGTAAAGATGCTGACGCCGCACTGGGCAAAGCGTTCATCACCGTGAACAAAAACTCCGTACCGAACGATCCACGTTCCCCGTTCGTGACCTCCGGCCTGCGTTTCGGCACCCCGGCTGTCACCACTCGCGGCTTCAAAGTCGAAGAGTGCCGTGAACTGGCCACCTGGATCTGCGACATCCTGGCTGACATCAACCACGAAGCCGTTATCGACGCCGTTCGCGAGAAAGTCAAAGCCATCTGCGCCAAGCTGCCTGTTTACGGCAACTGAGTGTAAATA
>NZ_JYKZ01000103.1 GCF_001043005.1 Pseudomonas psychrophila | reverse complement strand
GGACATCGACAACTTCAAGCGGATCAATGACAGCCTCGGCCATCAAACCGGCGACAAACTGCTGATCAGCCTCGCCCGCCGCCTGCGCAACAGCCTGAGCCCCGGCGATGGCCTGGCGCGTTTTGCCAGTAACGAATTTGCCGTTCTGCTCAATGACACGACTATCGAGACCGGCCAGCAGACAGCCAGCCAACTGCTGCTGACCCTCGACAAGCCGATGTTCGTCGACAACCAGTTGATCAGCGTCACCGGCTCCGTCGGGGTCGCCTGCGCGCCGCTGCATGGCCGCGAGCCGCAAACCCTGATGCGCAACGCCGGCCTGGCCCTGCACAAGGCCAAAGCCAACGGCAAGCATCAGGTGCAAGTGTTTACCGAGACCTTGAATGCCGAAGCCAGCTACAAGCTGTTTGTGGAAAACAACCTGCGGCGCGCCCTGACACAAAACGAACTCGACGTGTTTTACCAGCCCAAGCTCTGCTTGCGTACCGGACGGCTGCTGGGCATGGAAGCCTTGCTGCGCTGGAATCACCCCAAGAA
>NZ_JYKZ01000102.1 GCF_001043005.1 Pseudomonas psychrophila | reverse complement strand
CCCGCACCGACACGCCGAAATTGACCTTGGGTCACGGCGGTTGTTTTGGTTGCATTTACTCGGTGCGCGGCGCCGGCGGCTATCAGATGTTTGGCGTTACTCCGGCACCGATCTACGACCCGGAACAGAACCTGGCCTACCTGAAGGAACACATGGTGTTTTTTCGCCCAGGTGACATCGTGCAGTTCAAACCCATGGACCGTGAGGCCTATGACCACGCCGTGGCCGAAGTGGAAGCGGGGCGCTTCGACCTGCGGATTCGCCCGGTGGAGTTTTCGCTGGATGCGTTTCTGGCCGACCCGGTCGGCTACCCCAAATCGCTGCAGGAGGTATTGCCATGATCAAGGTTATCAAGCCAGGTCTCGCCACCTCGGTACAGGATCTGGGCCGCGAAGGCTATTACCACTTGGGGATTCCGCCTTCCGGTGCCCTTGATCAGTATGCCCTGAGTGCAGCCAATCAACTGGTCGGCAACCCGGCCGGCCTGGCGGCGCTGGAATGCACGTTGCTGGGGCCTGAACTGGAGTTTCAGCAGGACGC
>NZ_JYKZ01000099.1 GCF_001043005.1 Pseudomonas psychrophila | reverse complement strand
GCGCGCCCCCTCGCGCAAGCGCTTGTGCAACGATTGAGGCGTGCCGGGCCGGGGTTTGTCCTGCACCGGTTCGAGTTCAAAGCCGGCCTCGATTTCGCGGCTCAGCGCATCCAGCTTCAGCGCTTCGCGCTCAAGGATTTCTTCCAGCTCCAAGGCAAACCTGGAGTGCCTGGCGTAACCCCTGACCCGCTGAATCTTCTCGTCGACCTTGCCCAGCAGCTCATTGCAGCGGTTTCTGATGGTGGCCAGCGGCCGCGCCGTACCCGCCTCGACGGGACGCTCTACAGCCTCCCAACGGTCAGCTTCCGACTGCCTGAAGGTCAGGGTCGGCAAGCCTGACTCCGCAGTCCCGGGCTGCGTCTGCGTGCTGCCGGCCGCCGGCCCGCCCACATCGACAATCAACGGCTCACGTTCTGAGGCTCGCGCCCTGGCGACACCAATCAAAATCCCTTGCTTGCGCGTGCGGATGATCCTTTTTGAACCCTGGCTTTTGCGCGATGGCCGAGGTTGCTCGGGCAGCCATTGGTTTTCCAGGCGGGCTTC
>NZ_JYKZ01000100.1 GCF_001043005.1 Pseudomonas psychrophila | reverse complement strand
CTCGCGATCCGGACGCAGAACAGTGAAGAAGGTTTGCATGCCTTCCTGGCGAACATTGATCGCCCGTACGTCTGCGTCCTGGCTGAAGCCGTAAGTCACGGTCGGCCGCTTGACCTGCGGCAGGATTTCACGCACAACCGGGTCGTCCAGGCACAGTACGGCCAATCCATAAAACGGCAGGTTGTGCAGAAACTCGATAAAGGTCTTCTTCAGTTTGTTGAAGTCACCTTCGTAGGTCGCCATGTGATCGGCGTCGATATTGGTAACGACGGCAACCATCGGCTGCAAGTGCAGGAAGCTCGCATCGCTTTCGTCAGCTTCGGCGATCAGATAACGGCTGGTACCCAGTTGTGCATGGGTACCTGCTGCATTCAGGCGGCCACCGATCACAAAGGTCGGATCCAGGCCACCGGCAGCGAACACTGAAGCAAGCAGGCTGGTGGTCGTGGTTTTGCCATGCGTACCGGCCACGGCAATGCCGTGGCGATAGCGCATTAGCTCAGCCACGATCTCGGCCAGCGACACGACGGCAATACGGCGTGC
>NZ_JYKZ01000101.1 GCF_001043005.1 Pseudomonas psychrophila | reverse complement strand
TGTTCGTAGCCGGAGAAATGATGGCCGGTAATGTGCTGGGCAAGGGCTATACCGCGGGTATCGGCATGGCCATTGGTACAGCGTTCGGCCGCATAGCCGGTGTACAAGCCGCCGCCGCAGTGGGCTTTGGCGCTTCATCTGTGAATACGGAGTCTTCGCATGCAACTGTTTGATCCCAAGGCCTCGGGCGACTTGATCCCGGTGCTGAATCTTGACGAAAGTGAAGTCGAGCGACAGATGACCATCTGCAATGCCTGTCGTTATTGCGAAGGTTTCTGTGCGGTATTTCCGGCGATGACCCGGCGCCTGGAGTTCACTCAGGCGGACATCCATTACCTGGCGAACCTTTGCCACAACTGCGGTGCATGTCTGCACGCCTGCCAGTACGCCGCCCCCCATGAATTCGGGGTCAATGTACCCAAGGCAATGGCCAAGGTACGCCTTGATACCTACGCCGAATACGCATGGCCACAGGTGATGGGCAAGTTATATCAACGCAACGGATTGACTCTGGCGCTGGCTTCTGGGGCTGGCCTGGCATTG
>NZ_JYKZ01000098.1 GCF_001043005.1 Pseudomonas psychrophila | reverse complement strand
ATCGCCAACACCCAGGATCTGGGTGCAGGCTTTGTGCTTGCCACCAACGACCTCGAAATCCGGGGCGCGGGCGAGCTGCTAGGTGACGGCCAGAGCGGCCAGATCCAGGCGGTGGGTTTTACCCTGTACATGGAGATGCTCGAACGCGCGGTGAAGTCGATCCGCAAGGGCGAACAGCCCAACCTTGACCAGCCACTGGGTGGCGGCCCGGAAATCAACTTGCTCGTACCGGCGTTGATTCCTGAAGCCTACCTGCCCGATGTTCATGCCCGACTGATCCTTTACAAGCGCATTGCGTCCGCCAGCGATGAAGAAGGCCTCAAGGATCTGCAGGTCGAGATGATCGACCGCTTCGGCCTGCTGCCGGAACCGACCAAAAACCTGGTGCGCATCACCCTGCTCAAATTGCAGGCCGAGCATCTGGGCATCAAAAAAGTCGATGCCGGCCCGCAAGGCGGGCGGATTGAGTTTGCGGCCGACACGCCGGTTGACCCACTGGTGCTGATCAAACTGATTCAGGGTCAGCCCAACCGTTACAAATTCGAAG
>NZ_JYKZ01000097.1 GCF_001043005.1 Pseudomonas psychrophila | reverse complement strand
CTGGGTGGTGTGGGCCGCAGCCAGATAGTGCTGGCGATAGATGTCTTCGAGTTGGGCTATATAGTAAGTAGCGTTGAGTGTCGGGCTGAAGTCATAGCGGGCGCCGGCAAAGTTGAGTCCGTCGCTGCTTTGTTGCGGTGTATCGCCGAACAGATAGATATCCTCGCGATTGCTGGACTCGCGGGTCGCTATTTTCCAGAAGCGCCCCGCATTGTGTGTCCACCCGGCCCAGTCCGTTGAGTCCAGGGTCGCGCCTTCATAGGTGGTGACCAACTGCCGGGAGTCGTCGGTGTATGCCACCGGCATCGTGGGTCGATGCTCACCGACACGGACCTCGGTGTTGGCGAACCTGAGCTTGCCGGTCACGCCGGCTCGACCGTAATCGGTTACCGGTCGGCCCTTGCTGTCGTCGTAAGGCAGGACGGCATCCGGGCCTCGTCCGCCGCCACCATCCAGGCGGTAGGCATACTGACCGGAAGCATCCAGCCCCCACTGCACCGGTCCTTCGGTGAACCCGGACCTGAATACCAGATCGAAGCCCTGGCTCCA